>NZ_CP064703.1:0-4800000 GCF_023101085.1 Bradyrhizobium sp. 170
ATGAGCGAATTAGACGAGCTATATCAAGAAGATAGGGATCCCACTCCACCGCCCCATCCACGCATCCTGTCGTTGGCCAACCAAAAGGGCGGCGTCGGCAAGACCACCACAGCGATCAATCTGGGCACCGCGCTCGCGGCAATTGGCGAGCGCGTCCTGATCGTCGATCTCGATCCGCAGGGCAATGCATCTACCGGCCTCGGCATCGACCGCCGCAACCGTAGCTGCTCGACCTATGACGTGCTGATCGGCGAAGCGCCGCTGCGCGAAGCGGTCGTTGCCACCGCGGTGCCGCGGCTGCATATCGCCTCCTCGACGATGGATCTGTCAGGCCTCGAGCTCGAACTCGGCACGACGCCCGGCCGCGCGTTCCGCCTGCGCGATGCGATCGCCGCGCTGAACAAGAACGCAGCGCCGGACACCGAGTATACTTATGTGCTGATCGATTGCCCGCCGTCGCTCAACCTCCTCACCGTCAACGCGATGGCGGCGTCGGACGCGATCCTAGTGCCGCTGCAATGCGAGTTCTTCGCGCTCGAAGGTCTGTCGCAATTGCTGCAGACGGTGGAGCAGGTGCGCTCGACGCTCAATCCGAACCTGTCGATCCACGGCATCGTGCTGACCATGTTCGACTCGCGCAATAATTTGTCGAACCAGGTCGTCGCCGACGTGCGGCAGTTCATGGGCGGCAAGGTCTACGACACCATGATCCCGCGCAACGTGCGCATCTCCGAGGCGCCGTCCTACGGCAAGCCGGTGCTGGTTTACGATCTGAAGTGCGTCGGCAGCGAAGCCTATCTGAAGCTGGCGACGGAAGTGATCCAGCGCGAGCGCGAACTCAGGACGCATTAGAGCGATCGTAGGGTGGGCAAAGGCGTCTTCGCCGTGCCCACCTTGCCCGCGGCAAAACAATGGTGGGCACGCTTCGCTTTGCCCACCCTGCGGTCAACCGAATTTAGTTCCGGAGTGGCGTAAGTGAATCCTAGGGAGTTGGCGGCGATGGCCGACGAAACGCGTTCGCGACTGGGCCGTGGTCTTGCAAGTCTGATCGGGGATGTCGGCGGTGAGGCCGCGCATGTCGACCGGCCGCGCAACCAGCGCAAGGTGCCGATCGAATTTTTGAAACCCAATCCGCGAAACCCGCGCCGGACCTTTTCCGATGCCGAGCTCGGTGAGCTCGCGGCCTCCGTCAGGCAGCACGGCGTGATCCAGCCAATCGTGGTGCGGCCGGTGAAGGGTTCGCAGGATCGCTACGAGATCATCGCCGGCGAGCGCCGCTGGCGCGCCGCGCAACTCGCCAGCCTGCACGAGGTGCCGATCGTCCCCATCGATGTCAGCGACAGCGACGCGCTCGAGATCATGATCATCGAGAACGTGCAGCGCGAAGACCTCAATGCGATGGAAGAGGCGCAAGGCTATCACGCGCTGGCGGACGAATTCAAACGCAGCCAGGAAGACATCGCCAAGGAAGTCGGCAAGAGCCGCAGCCACGTCGCCAACATGATGCGGCTGACGAAGTTGCCGGCAGAGGTGCAGGCCTTTATCTCCAACGGCCAATTGTCGGCGGGACATGCCCGCGCCCTGATCGGCGTGCCCGATCCGCTGGCCGCGGCGAAACGCATCGTCGAGGAGGGGTTGAACGTACGCCAGACCGAGGCGCTGGCGCATGAAGAGGGCGTGCCGGAACGCAAGCCGCAAAAGGCGCGGGCCGCCGCCGGTGGGAAGGTCAAGGATCCCGACACGATCGCACTCGAGAAGCGGGTGAGCGATGCGCTAGGTCTTGCCGTGACCGTCAACCACCGTGACCCCGGCGGCTCCGTCCTGATCAGCTACCGCAACCTCGAACAGCTCGACGAGGTGATGCGACGGCTGGCGAAGGGGGGCTGACGGGGGCGCACCTACTTTGCATGGGGTTGTTTTCGCGATTTTGTATCCGACGCGCTCCGCGCACTGGCACGACAGCTGCCTGGCGAAGGGGATCTGATCTTTTCTTAACCTCGCCCCCCGCTTGCGGGGAGAGGTCGAATTGCGAAGCAATCCGGGTGAGGGGGTACAGGTCTCACGTCGTTTGGGACTCGCGGAAGCAGCCCCTCACCCCAACCCTCTAAGAGCGAGCTTCGCTCGTCTCGACCCCGCAAGAGCGGGACGAGGGAGTGGAGAGAGCACGCGCGCTAGCGAAACTCCGCGACGACCTTGATCTCGCCAACGATGGCGTCGTTGAAGGCGGTCATTTCCTCTGCGGGAATCCAGTATTCCAGATGCGCGGAGCCGCCGGCCCGTTGGACGCTGTACTTTTCCAGGAAATTCCGCCTGACCTCAAAACGAGTGACATAGCCGGCGCCGCTGGCGGGGACGTTCCAGTCACGGGCGATCTTCACGGCATATTCTTCCGAGAGCACTGGATAAAAGATCGGCTGTTCCGGCAGCCGTGGCGGGAACGCGCGCATTCCGCTCTTGCGGATCAATTCCAGCTCGACCGGCCCAACCGGACGCCAAAGGGTTACGACATCAGCCGCCTCGTCCGGCATGCTTACCCCCGCCGCTTCGCATTCACCGCGATCGAGAGCAGCGTGCGCTGGGCGATCGCTGACGCCAGCGATGCCTGTTTGCGCATGTCGAGCGCGGCCGTTCCGAGTTGATCGATGATGGCGGCCAATCGCGCTACGCTGAAATTGCGCAGCGCGATTTCGACGGCGCCCTTGCGCGAGAAATGCAGGCGCGGATAGCCGCTTTCGAGCAAGGTCGAGACCGGCGTACCTTCGGCCACCGAAAGCGCCGATTTGTGCAGCCACGCCGCCTGGCGCTGCGCGGCGGAGATGATGACGCCGGGATAGGTTCCGGCGACCATCGCTTTGGCAAATTCGCTTTCGACCAGCTCCGGCTTGCCGGCAAAGGCGCCATCCACGATCGGGTCCAGCTTCAGCTCGGACGCGTCGGACACGACGGTCATGACATCGTCGAGCGCGATCTCGCCCTTGCCGTGGGAATAGAGCGCCAGCTTGCGCAGCTCGTTGCGCGAGGCCTGGCGGTCGCCGCCGAGCAACGACATCAGCACGGCGCGCGCGTCAGCGGCGATGCGCAAATTGGAAGAGCGCAATTCCTCGTCGATCAGCCTGGCAAGGTCGCGCTCGGTGTCGGGATAGCAGGCGATGGCGACCGCGGTCTTGGCGCGCTCGCAGGCCTTGCGCAGCGGCGATTCCGGCCGCAGTTCGCCGGCCTCGATCACGATACGGCAATCCTTTATCGGAGAATCGGCCAGCGTATCGACGCCGCTGGCGAAGCTGCGGGAGCCGGCGCGCACACGAATGGCCCGGCGGCCGCCGAACATCGGGATCGTCATGGCCTCGTCGACCAGCCGCGACGGTTCGGCCGACAGCTCATCGCCATCGAGCCGGACCAGCGAGAAGGGATCGTTGGGATCGTCGACCGCCGAAGCGATCAGCGCGTCAGCGCGCTCGCGGACCAGGCCGGCATCCGGCCCGTAAAGCAGGATGATGGGCCGGCCGGCATCAGGCCGGGCGAGAAAAGCGTCGATGTCTTTTCCGCGGAGCGCGACCATCAAATATGGGTCCACCAATATTGCCGTCATCCTGAGGCGCGCAAGTCAGCGGCAGAATTGCGCCGCCGAGCGCACCTCAGGATGACGTCGGTGCGTTGTCAGGAGCCGGCGTAGAAGAACGACGCCAGCCGGGTCTGGATGTTTTCGGCGATCTCGTTGGCGGCGCGATCCTCGGCGTCGCGGAAGGCACGCTGGCGGGCGAAGCGCTGCAACTGACCGGGGATGTCATAGGACACGCGGGAGAAGGTCGTGCCCGTCATGACCGACTTGTTGGTGGCGAGGTCGATCAGATTGTACTGCGCGTCGATGCCGTAATTCTCGCTCGACGGCAGCGCCGTGGCGGGATCGAGCATCAGCGAGGAGCGCGAACTGGTAAAGCGCAGCACCAGCCGATGCGTCGGCGGCATGCCGGTGGCGTTGCCGTAGAGCTTGAACGCCAGCGCGTTGCGAATCTCCACCTGGATCCGGGCCTCCCGGGAGGCATTGGGCTTGTCCACCGGCGGGACTTCCACGCCCATCAGCTTTTCGCGCAGGCCGGGCTTGCCGTCATTACGTTCGGCGTACATCGGCTGGAAACAGCCGGCCGTGAGCGCCGCCAGAGCGGCGACGGCGATGAGCCGAACGGCGATCCGGGTTCTAGCCAACGACATTCACGATCCTCATGGGAACTACGATTACCTTGCGGACGACCTTGCCGCCGAGAGCGAGTTTTACCGCATCGAGCGCCAAAACGGCAGCCTCAATTTCCGGATTTTGGGCGACCCGTGGCACGGTAACATCACCCCGTTTTTTGCCGTTGACCTGGACCACCAGCGTCACGGTGTCTTCAACCAGCAAATCGCGTTCGATTTGGGGCCAGTTGGCCTCCGAAATCAGCCCGGACTGCTCCAGAACCTGCCAGCACTCCTCGGCCAGATGCGGCATCATCGGCGCGAACAGTTGAACCAGGATGATTGCGGCTTCCCGGACCGCCCAAGCGGTGTCCGGCGACGGTGTTCCGCCCTTACCCAGCACCTCGGCCAGCGCATTGGCGAATTCCCGGATATGAGCCAGGCAGACATTGAAATGCAGCCGCTCGATCCCGGATGACACCTTGTCCAGCGCGCCGTGAGCGGCCTTGCGCAAGCCGAGCGCATCGGCACCGAACGAGGCCGGCCGGTCGGCCGGAGCCGTCTTGGCGATCTCGGCCGATTCGTTGACCAGCCGCCACAGCCGCTGCACGAAGCGCGAGGCGCCCTGCACGCGCTCGTCGCTCCAGATTACGTCGCGGTCGGGCGGGGAGTCCGACAGCATGAACCAGCGCGCGACGTCGGCGCCATAGGTCGCGATGATGTCGTCGGGGTCGACGGTGTTCTTCTTCGACTTCGACATCTTCTCGATCGCGCCGATGGTTATTTCTTCGCCAGTCTCCATCAGGACCGCGCGGCGGCCGTTGCCGCCGGTCTCGATCTTGACCTCGGCCGGCGTGACGTAGCCGCCGTCAGCTTTTTGATAGGTCTCATGTACCACCATGCCCTGCGTATATTGGCCGGCGAACGGCTCGTCATAGGCGATGTGACCGGTGGCCTTCATGGCGCGGGTGAAGAAGCGCGCGTAGAGCAGATGTAGGATCGCGTGCTCGACGCCGCCGATATACTGATCGACCGGCATCAACCGATCGACGATGGCCCGTGTGGTTGGAGCCGTCTCGTTCCACGGATCCGTGAAGCGTGCGAAGTACCATGCCGAGTCGACAAAGGTATCCATCGTGTCGGTTTCGCGTTGCGCCTTGCCGCCGCATTTCGGGCAGCTGACGTGTTTCCAGGTCGGGTGATGGTCGAGCGCGTTGCCGGGCTTGTCGAATGTCACATCCTCCGGCAGCACCACCGGCAGGTCCGCATCGGGCACCGGTACGACGTCACACTTCGGGCAGTGGATCACCGGGATTGGACAACCCCAATAGCGCTGGCGTGAAACGCCCCAATCGCGCAGACGGAAATTTACCTTGCGTTCGCCGACCGGCAGGTTGCCGCGAACTTCAGTTTCCAGCCGTTTCGCGACGTCTTCCTTGGCCTCTTCGATGGTCATGCCATCGAGAAAGCGTGAATTGATCATACGGCCGTCGCCGTCATAGGCGGTATCGGTGATGAAGAAGGTCTTCGGATCCTGGCCTTCCGGGCAAACCACCGGCGTGTTGCCGAGCCCGTATTTGTTCACAAAATCGAGGTCGCGCTGGTCGTGCGCCGGACAGCCGAAGATCGCGCCGGTGCCGTATTCCATCAGCACGAAGTTGGCGACATAGACCGGCAGCTTCCAGCTCGGGTCGAACGGATGGATCGCTTTAATGCCGGTATCAAAACCCTGCTTCTCCTGGGTATCGATGATTTCCTGCGCGGTACCGTGACGCTTTGCTTCGGCAATGAACTCCGCGAGCTTTGGATTCTTCGCAGCCGCGGCCTGCGCCAGCGGGTGATCCGGTGCGATCGCCATGAACTTGGCACCGAACAGGGTGTCGTGTCGCGTGGTGAACACTTTCAGATCGCTATCGCCATTCGGCGCGGTCGCAGGATCGAGCGCGAAGCGGACCAGCATGCCTTCGCTGCGCCCGATCCAGTTGCGCTGCATGACGCGCACCCGATCGGGCCAGCGGTCGAGCGTGTCAAGCGCGTCGAGCAGCTCTTGCGAGTACTTCGTGATCTTGAAGACCCACTGGTTCATCTCGCGCTGCTCGACCACGGCGCCGGAGCGCCAGCCGCGGCCGTCGATCACCTGCTCGTTGGCGAGCACGGTCATGTCGACCGGATCCCAGTTGATCTTGCGCTTCTCTCGCTCTGCGAGACCGGCGCGCAGGAAGTCGTTGAACAGCTTTTGCTGATGCTTGTAGTAGCCAGGGTCGCAGGTTGCGAATTCGCGCGACCAGTCCAGCGACAGTCCGATCGACTGCAACTGCTTCCTCATCGCAGCGATGTTGTCGTAGGTCCAGGCCTTGGGCGCGACCTTGCGCTCGATCGCGGCATTTTCCGCCGGCAGCCCGAACGCATCCCAGCCCATCGGGTGCATCACATTGTGGCCCTTCGCCCGCATGTAGCGGGCGAGCACGTCACCCAGCGTATAGTTGCGGACATGCCCGATATGGATGCGCCCGGACGGGTAGGGGAACATCTCGAGCACGTAATATTTTGGCCGCGGATCGTCGTTTTTGCAGACAAAAATTGACTTTTCTGCCCACTGGCGCTGCCAGCGCGGCTCGGAATCACGGGCGTTATAGCGTTCGGAGGTCATGGAATCGTAAGCGCTTTTTGTGGATTCGGATCCTGTCCAAAGGACGGCGGACTAGGCCACAAAAGCGGCTGCGGGGTCAACGGGTTGGGACGGTGGGAACGGCCATTTGACCGGAGGCACGGAGCGTCCGCTCACCCCGCCATCGCTATGCCCGCCTCGTCGACCAGCTTGGCAAAGCCGTGCTCGACCACGGTGTTGCGGCCGCGGTGTTTGGCGGCGTAGAGGGCGGCGTCCGCAGCCTCGATCAGGTCGCCGGGGGTTTGTGTGTCGCTCGGCAGCGTTGCCGCCACGCCGACGCTGACGGTGACGGTGCAGTAGCTGGAGGTGATGTGCGGCAGGCCGAGGCCCTGAACGGTCGCGCGCACCGTTTCGCCGATCTCCAGCGCTCTCTGGGGGCTCGTGTTCGGCAGCAGCAGGCAGAATTCCTCGCCGCCATAACGGCCGGCAAAGCCCATGGTGTCGGCGGCGATGCCGGCCAGCGCTTCACCGATCCGGGTGAGGCAGGCGTCGCCCTCGGGATGGCCGTAGGTATCGTTGTAGAGCTTGAAATGATCGACATCGATCATCAGGAGCGACAGCTCGCAATGATACTGCTGCGCCTTCATCCATTCGAAATCGAGCCGGCTCTGGAAGCCGCGGCGGTTGGCGAGACCCGACAGCATGTCGATCGAGGCCATCACGGTGAGGCGGTCGTTGGTGGCGACCAGCTCGCGCTCGCGCTGGCTGAGTTGGGCGGCCATCGCATTGAACGCGCGGGCCAGCGGCATGAACTCCGCAGGCAGGCGGCTGCGCGAGACGCGGGCCGACGAATCGCCCTCGCCGAAACGCTTGGCCATTCCGGTCATGACTTCGATCGGATTGATGATGAGCTTCTCCGCGCCGATCAGCGCGCCGAGCAGCACGAACAGGCAGACGAATCCCAATTGAAGATAGGCGGTGCGGATGTCACGATTGATCGCGGCCGTCACCTTGTCCTCGTCGATGCTGACGATCAGGCGCGATTGCGTCCCGGGAATGCGTGCGAAGCTGATGGTGCGCTTGGAGCCGTCGGTGACGGCAAAGGAAAGCGAGCCCGTATCGGAGTTGGAGCTGAGCGCCTTGTAGGTGATGGCCGACAGCAGCGGCACGTTGTCGAGGGGACGGCCGATCATGCTGGCCTGGTCCGGTGGTGCCGCCAGCACGACGCCGGTGCTGTCGATCAGCAGCGATGAAATGCCCGGCCGTCCGCCGAGGTTGGCCATGATCTTCGACAGCCAGTCGAGATTGATGCCTGCAACCGCTACCGAATCTTCCTCCGGATTGATCGCGGAGACCGGATAGGCCGCCATCATGATCGGCCGGTTGTTGGTCTTGCCGAACAGATAATCGCTGAAAACGAAATCGCGGGTTTCCTGCGCCTTCCTGAAATAGTCGCGGTCGCCGATGTTGAGGCCGACCTGAATGTTCAGCGTGGAACACTGCACCACGCCTTCCTTGCTCACGAGCATGATGCTGCGGATCCAGGGCAGGTTGGCGGGCAGGCTGGCGCGCAGGATCTCGCAACTTCGCCCGATGCCGCTGGAGGCGCGGATATAGGCTGCGGATTTCAGCATCGTCTCGACGGAGGAGATCACCTCGCGCTGGGTCTCGGCGCTGTGGTGGGTGATGTTGGCGTATTCTTCGGAAGCCATCGCGATCTGCTTGGCGCGCGTGTCTTCGAGCGAGCGGACGCGCTCCAGCATCAAGGGCGCCACCAGCATCACGGCCAGCATCGCAAGCCGCGCCCGGATTCCCAGAAGCTTCTTGAGTTTGACCCGATTGCGGTTGAAAGTAACGCCAGACATCCTGCCCCCCAACACCGCAGGGTAGAGTGAAGGGTTCAAAAAGCCTTTCCCGAACTTGGTAAAATTCGAGGAAATGCCGTAAATTTTTCGGCCAAGAATTCGGCCGAGAATAGGACATGACGCGAGAGAGATGGCGACGCCGCTAACCAAGTCTTTACCAAACGGTCTGGCTCAGGTGGAGCAGGACATCGCGCGCGCATGCAAGGAAGCGCGCCGCGAGCGCGCATCGGTGACTCTGATCGCGGTGTCGAAAACGTTCGACGCCGCATCCATTTCGCCCGTCATCGATGCCGGGCAGCGCGTGTTCGGCGAAAATCGCGTGCAGGAAGCCAAGGCGAAATGGCCGGCGCTGGTGTCGGCCTGTCCCGGAATTGCGTTGCATCTGATCGGGCCGCTGCAATCCAACAAGGCAAAGGAGGCCGTGGCGCTGTTCGACGCCATCCATTCGGTCGACCGTCCGAGTATTTGCGAAGCGTTAGCCAGGGAAATCAATTCGCAGAACAAACGGCCGGAATTGTTCGTTCAAGTGAACACCGGTGAGGAACCGCAGAAGGCTGGCATCGCGCCCGGCGATGCCGACGCCTTCATTGCGAACTGCCGCGACAAATACGGTCTGGTCATTTCCGGCTTGATGTGCATCCCGCCAGTCGACGAGGCGCCGGCGCCGCATTTCGCGTTGACGGCCAAGATCGCCGCGCGCAACGGGCTGAAAAATCTGTCGATGGGCATGAGCGCCGATTTCGCGGTAGCGATCCAGCTCGGCGCCACGCATGTGCGCGTGGGCTCGGCAATTTTTGGGGCGCGCTGAGATTGTCGCCCCTGCGAACGCAGGGACCCATAACCACAGGCATTTGTTATTGTGCGAAAGCCGTCACCAGCCAATATAAATCGAGAAGCCGCGGCGTATGGGTCCCTGCTTTCGCAGGGACGACAGCGGTGTCTACGCGAATCCCACCGACACTTTTCCAAGCGAACCGAAATCGACGGCGCAAAAATCGCCTGATTGAATCGGCAACGGAGCATGGCAAGTGCCCGTGGTGACTATCCGCCCCGCCTTCAACGTCACGCCAAGCTGGCGCAGTTCATTGGCGAGCCATGTCAGTGCGATCCGGGGATCGCCGAGCACGTTCTTGCCGTGACCGGTGAATTGCTGACCGCGCATCGTGATGACAGGCCGTTCCTCGACGAGATCGCGCGAACGCCAGTCTGCGCTTGTCGCCGGGCCGAGGACGAACAGATGCGCGCAGGCGTTGTCGGCAATGATCTGGGCGGCGCCGGCGCTGACGAAATCGGCAAACCGCGAATCCGGAATCTCGATGGCCGGATGCAGCGTGTCGACCGCGTCGAGCACCTGCTGCACCGTATAGGAGGTGGTACGCGCCGGCAGATCGACGCGCATGCGAAAGGCGAATTCCGGTTCGGCGACGCGCATTTCGTTGCCCGTCATCGAAGCCGTTCCGCCATCTGATATCACGGTCTCGGCCAGGATACGCCCGGCCATCGGGCCGTCGACATTGATGTGCTTTTGTCCGGCCTCGCTGGTGGCCGCGATCTTCCAGCCGAACAAACTATCGGATGAATATTGCTCGATTCCCGCCTGGATCGCGTAGGCCTCGATGCGGTCGAGCCGCCGCAGTCTATCGTCGAGGCCGGCAAATTTGGTGCCGGCGCGCCAGTGATCATGCAGCGTCTTCGATGCCGCCGCTATTGCGTTCTTGTCGAGCATTGTCGTGATTCCCCATCAGCCGATCATGATTTTCGTCTGCGGGCCCATTCGCCGCAACAGCCGCAGCATGGCGGATTTCGTCATCGAAACGCATCCCGCGGTCGGCGAGAAGTTGGTCCGCGCCAGATGCAGGAAAACGGCGCTGCCGCGGCCGGCTACCCGCGGGCCGGCGTTGTGATCGATCTCGACGATGAAATCGTAGAGGTGGTCCTCGCGCGTCAGCCGGTCGCCGGGCTGGTCGCGGACCAGGCGGATGGGCTGATTGTAACGGCGGTCCCGCGGGTCCTCGCACCAGGCGTCTTCGGGCCGGATCGGCCGGGCCGGCAGATAGGTCCGTGGACGAGGATGGCGGTCGGCGCGCCACCACAATTGCAGCGGACGGTATGTACCCCTCGGGGTGCCGCCATCGCCCTCCCGTTTGTTGGCGAGGATGCCGCCGCGGCCAAGTGCCACCGGGACGGTCCAGCCGTCCGCCGTCAGCCAGCCCCGGCGAGGGTCGCCGGCAGCCCTGTGGACCCGGATTGCCGACAGTGGCCGATCACGCGCAGCTGTCTTATAAGTGATTGAAATGGCGTTACTTTCCATGCCAATGCCCGAATCCTGGGGTTGCCTGTCCGGCCATAATTGCCCTATTTGACGCCATTACAGGACATTCATCCAAACGGGCCTCAAATTTGGGATAGACTGGGGTTCGGCTTGTGAATCTGTAACAATTTCTTACCTCAATGCGAATCAGTGCCTGACGACCCGGCTTGCTTGCGAAGTTTGCCAGCGAATCAGGTTTGTCATCGACCAAGTCCCGGCTCGAGACGCTTTCACCTGTGTCCGCCGCCTGCCTCAAGAGGATCGTATCCTATGCCCAATGCCCGCAAGATCCTGATCGTGGATGACGACACCGATCTGCGCGACACGCTGGTCGAGCAACTATCGCTGCATGAGGAGTTCGAAGCTTCCGCAGTCGATACCGGCGCCAAGGGCGCCAGCGCCGCGAAAGCCAATTCCCCCGATCTGGTGCTGATGGATGTCGGCTTGCCGGATACCGACGGAAGGGAAGTCGTGCGCAGCCTCCGCAAGGGCGGTTTCAAGGCGCCGATCATCATGCTGACCGGCCACGACACCGATTCGGACACTATTTTGGGGCTCGAATCGGGCGCCAATGATTACGTTGCAAAGCCGTTCCGTTTCGCTGTCCTGCTCGCCCGGATCAGGGCGCAGCTGCGCCAGCACGAGGCCAGCGAGGACGCGGTGTTTTCCGTCGGTCCCTACAGCTTTCGGCCCGGCTCCAAGATGCTGACCGCCGCCAATGCCAGAAAAGTACGGCTGACCGAGAAGGAAACCGCGATCCTGCGTTTCCTGTATCGCGCCGGCCAGTTGCCGGTGTCGCGCGAGACGTTGCTGCAGGAAGTCTGGGGCTACAATTCGGGCGTCACCACGCACACGCTGGAAACCCATATCTACCGTCTCAGGCAGAAGATCGAGAAGGATGCGGCCAATCCGGAAATCCTGGTGACGGAAGCCGGTGGCTACAAGCTGGTGCCGTGATACGATTCGCAGCCACGATTCGTAATTTTCGCGCATCCTGGTCACAGGTCCATGTCGATCGAAGATGATGTAGCCCTGCTCGAACGGGTCCCGACATTGCGCCTGTTGGGAACGACGGCCTTGCGCATGCTGGCGATCGGCTCGGAGCAGCGCGATTTCTCGCCCGGCGATTATCTGTTCAACGCCGGCGACGAGGCGGATGCCGGCTATATCGTTCAACGCGGCGCGATCCGCGTCGAGGACGGCGGCGCCGAAGTCGTTGCGGGCCCCGGCGCCCTGATCGGCGAATTGGCGCTGATCGTAGCGATGAAGCGGCCCTCCAGCGCGGTCGCGCTTGATCATTCCTCGGTCATCCGGGTGGCGCGCAGCCTGTTTCAACGTGTGCTCGAAAGCGATCCCGGCGCCGCGCGCCGTCTGCGCGACGAACTCGCCACCCGCACCAGCCAGCTTGCCAGCGATATTTTGATGGCCGGCGCCAAGCTCAGTATTTGAACTTATCCACCCGTCGTCCCGGACAAGCGAGCGCGATCCGGGACCCATACGCCGCGGCCTCTCGTTTGGGCAAATGGGTAGACAGCTTTCGTAACAACGAAGGCCTGTGGTTCCTGCTCCCGTGCGCAATTGCGCGCTAGGCAGGGACGACGCAAGTGGGAATTAAACTTCCAGCGTCACCGTCACCGGCACGTGGTCGGACGGGCGCTCCCAGCTGCGGGCGTCGCGGGTGATCTTGAAATCGCTGACGCCATCCTTCAGCGCGCGCGAGACCCAGATGTGGTCAAGCCGCCGGCCACGGTCGCCCACCGTCCAGTCGGCGGCGCGGTAGCTCCACCACGTATAGACCTTTTCCGAAAGCGGGATCCGCTCGCGCGCGACGTCGAACCATTCGCCATGGGCCTGCGCAGCCAGCAGCTTCTCGCATTCAATCGGCGTGTGCGAGACGACCTTCAAAAGCTGCTTGTGCGACCACACGTCGTTCTCATGGGGAGCGACGTTGAGGTCGCCGACCAGGATATGCCGGTCGTCGCCGCGCGGATGCAGCGGTTCGCACGCCTTCATCTCATCGAGAAATTTCAGCTTGTGATCGAACTTCGGATTGAGCGTGGGATCGGGAATGTCGCCGCCGGCCGGCACGTAGAAATTATGCAGCACCAGCGGCTTCGCTATCAGGGCTTTCTCGCCGAACGCCACCGAGATGTGACGTGAATCGATCTTGTCGCAGAAGGTTCTGATATCGGTGGCTTCAAAGGGCAGTTTCGAGACGATGGCGACGCCGTGATAGCCTTTCTGTCCGTTCAGCGCGACATGCTCATAGCCGAGACGCTTGAATCGCTTCAGCGGGAAAGCATCGTCGATGCATTTGGTTTCCTGCAGGCACAGCACGTCCGGCCGCGCCGATTTGAGGAATTTGGCGACGATGTCGATGCGCAGGCGCACCGAATTGATATTCCACGTTGTCAGGGAAAACCGCATGAGGGCCGTGTATTACCACGGTTCCCGGCGCGGATTTCCGCCTCTCCACAGAAAGAATGGAGAAGGCGCGCGGTTCAGAGCTTTTTGTTTTGACGCGTTTTCTTCACGCGAACCGGGAGCCACTTCGCTCGAAAACGCTCTAATTCGCGGGGGTGATGTAGTTGGTGAAGTCGATCTTGAAGAGGCCGGGGTCGACCTTCTTGGTCGAGTCCACATTGTAGACCGCAATCGTGGTGTCGTAGCCCTGCGGGTCGGTCACCGTCCATTGCTTGAGCTGGCCGTCCTTGGTGCCGACCATCAGCATCAGCCGGCTGGTGCCGATCAGGGCCTGCTTCTCCTCGATGGTGACGCTGATGTAGACGTCATCGGCCGTGACGTTGACGACATTGGTGTCCTTCAACAGATCGATCCGGTCCGACAGCAGGAAGCGCAGCGGCGTTTGCGACAGCGGATAGATGTCCTGGGTCGCAAGCTTCGTATCCCGCACCGCCAGCGACGAGCCGTCGGCGATGATCGCGATCGGGCTGGGCGCATCGTACTCGAAACGCAGCTTGCCCGGCTTCTGGATATAGAAATCGCCCTTGGTCTTGCTGCCGTCGGGGCCGACCTGGACGAAATTTCCAACCAGCGTCTGCAGCGAGGACAGATAGGAACTCACCCGGGCAGCCTGCGCCTTCTGGTTGGCGTCGAAGGTCGCAAAAATATTGGCCGGGACATTGCGGTTCGGGTCGGGAATCACCGGGTTCGGCGGCGTCTGGGTGGCGCCGGTGGTCGTCGGCCCTTTTTCCTGCGCGCTCATCTGCACGCTGCCGTCGCGGGCCTTGGGCGCGGGCTTCGGAACCGGCACGGTCTGCGAGAGAGCCGGCGTCGCGAAGCCTGCGATGGATGTGGCGATCAAAAGGGCCAGTCCGGAGCGCAGCCCGCGATGGGTGGGTCGTTGTGTCATCAGGTATTTCGGATCTCTACTGAACGAGGCATCCCGCTGCCGGCCATTTTATCGTGCTTTCGACCAAAGGAGATATCGTTTTTCCGTGAAAATAGTTGCGCCGAAACCCCATTTGGCGCCGGCACCCTAGAATCCGCCCTCTTCCTCCGCGACCAGAATTTCGCGCTTGCCGGCATGATTCGCCTGCCCGACGATGCCTTCGAGTTCCATCCGCTCCATCAACGACGCGGCGCGGTTGTAGCCGATCTGCAGCCGGCGTTGAATATAGGAGGTCGAGGCCTTGCGGTCGCGCTTGACGATCGCAACCGCCTGCGAGAACAGGTCGCCGCCGCCGTCCCCTCCCATGCCGGTGGAATCGAACACCGCGCCGTCCTCGTCGGTGGGTTCTTCCGCCGTGACCGCTTCCAGATATTCCGGCTGACCCTGCGTCTTGAGGTGACGCACGACCTTTTCGACTTCCTCGTCGGAGACGAACGGGCCGTGCACGCGGCTGATGCGCCCGCCGCCGGCCATATAGAGCATGTCGCCCTGTCCGAGCAGTTGCTCGGCGCCCATTTCACCGAGGATGGTGCGGCTGTCGATTTTCGAGGTGACCTGAAACGAGATACGGGTCGGGAAGTTCGCCTTGATGGTGCCGGTGATGACGTCGACCGAGGGACGCTGGGTTGCGAGGATCACATGCAGGCCGGCGGCGCGCGCCATCTGCGCCAGGCGCTGCACCGCGCCTTCGATATCCTTGCCGGCCACCATCATCAGGTCGGCCATTTCGTCGACGATGATGACGATATAGGGCAGCGGTTCGAGGTCGAGCTTTTCTTCCTCGTAGATTGCCTTGCCGGTTTCCTTGTCGAAGCCGGTATGCACCGTGCGCGTCAGGTCCTCGCCCTTGCCCTTGGCTTCGACGAGGCGCTGGTTGTAGCCGTCGATATTGCGCACGCCGAGCTTGGCCATCTTCTTGTAGCGTTCTTCCATCTCGCGCACGGCCCATTTCAGCGCGACCACCGCTTTTTTCGGATCGGTCACGACCGGCGTCAGCAGATGCGGGATGCCGTCATAGACGGAGAGTTCGAGCATTTTTGGATCGACCATGATCAGGCGGCACTGATCCGGCCGCAAGCGGTAGACCAGGCTGAGGATCATGGTGTTGATCGCGACCGATTTGCCGGAGCCGGTGGTACCGGCGATCAGCATGTGCGGCGTGCGCGCCAGATCGATGATAATGGATTCGCCGCCGATATTCTTGCCAAGGCAGAGCGGCAGCTTTGCGTGCGACTCGTCCTTCGCGGTCAGCAATTCGCGCAGGTAAACCTTTTCGCGATGCACATTCGGCAGCTCGATACCGATGGCGTTGCGGCCGGCGACCACGGCGACGCGGGCCGAGAGCGCGCTCATCGAGCGGGCGATATCGTCGGCAAGGCCGATGACGCGCGAGGATTTGATGCCGGGCGCCGGTTCGAGTTCGTAAAGCGTCACCACCGGACCGGGATTGGCCTTGACGATCTCGCCGCGGACGCCGAAATCGCCAAGCACGCCTTCCAGCGCGCGCGAATTGGCCTCCAGTTCGACCTTGCTGAGCGGCTGCCGGTCCGACGCCTTGGGCGCCGTGAGCACCGAGACCGACGGCAGTTCGAATTTCTCGGACTTGCGCGCTGCCGCGCGCGGCGCGGCCTTCTTGCGCGGCGCACGGGCGGCGGGGACTTCCTCTTCCTCGTCTTCCTCCTCTTCCTCATCCTGGTCCTCTTCCTGCTGCGGCGCAAGTGTCGGCCCGGCGCGTCCGCGCAGGCTTGGTTCCTGACGTTCGAACGAGGCCGTGCGAGGCGGCGGTGAACTCGAAACCAGCGATCGGTAGGCAGCGCTCATCAGCCAGGCGAGCCGCGCCTTCGCGCTCATCAGCGCGTGATACACCCATCCGAGCGAAACCGAACTGCGATCGCCTTCTTCCTCGAAGGGCGTGTCATCGTCCTCGATCGGTGTCAGTGCTTCATCTCTCGGGCGCGAGCCCCAGCCGCTGGCAAACAGGAAGGCCGCGCACATCGCCGCGAACAGGATGATGCCGAGCACGAGACGATAGGTGAAGCCGGCCGGACCGAACACCACGGCCGGCGCCCGCACCAGCGCGTCGCCGACGACACCGCCAAGGCCGGTCGGCAGCGCCCACCCGCCGCCATGCGGCCAGCAGCTTGCGAAGCCTGCCGCGATCACGGTGCACAGAATCCAGCACCCAAGGCGCAGCGCCTCGCGGTCGAAGGTGCGATGGGTCAGCATGCGCCAGCCCCACACCGCGACGGGGAGGATCAGCATGATCGCGCCGAGTCCGAGAATCTGCATCAAGAGATCGGCCCCGATCGCGCCGGGGTAGCCGAGAACGTTGCGGATCGGACGCGACGTCGCGTGGCTCAGGCTCGGGTCCTGTACCGACCACGTCATCAACGCCGCCGTCGCCACGCCGGACAGCGCGATCAGGCAAAGGCCTGCGAGTTCGCGCAAGCGCCGTGCGAGGGCGTCGCGGATTGAGACCGGCAGGTGGCCGACCAGGGGAATGACACGTTCGATCGCTGGCATGCTCATGGGGCCCTGCGATTAATCCAGAATTTCGACCAGCCGGTGCAATGCCTCGGCCGTTGATTCGCTGTCGGAGACCAGCGCGAGGCGGATGTAGCCCGCGCCGGGATTGAAGCCATCGTTCTGCGGCCGCGACAGATAGCTGCCGGGGATCACGCGGACGCCCGCATCCCGATAGAGTTTGACCGCCACAGCCTCGTCGCCGCCGCGCTCAGAGACGTCGAGCCAGACGCAGAAGCCGCCGGCGGGCCGCGCATAGCCGTAGCGGCTGCCGAGAATCTGGTCGGCGAGGTCGAACTTGATACGGTAAAGCCGGCGATTCTCTTCGACATGCGCCTCGTCGCTATAGGCGGCGACCCCGACGTGCTGCAGCGGCACCGGCACCTGGGGTGCCGCGACATTGCGCAATTCGTGAAAGGCGGAGAGAAACTTTCGGTCGCCGGCGGCAAAGCCGACGCGCATGCCGGGCAGGTTCGAGCGCTTCGACAGCGACTGGAACGCAACGACGTTGGTGAAGTCGGGCCCGGCGCATTCGAGCGCGCTGCCCGGCGGCTGCCTGGTGTAGATTTCCGAATAGCACTCGTCGCTCAGGATCATGAAGCCATGGCGGTCGGCGAGCTTCTTCAGGCGGATGAAGTAATCGCGCGAGGCGACGGAGCCTTGCGGATTGGCGGGCGAGGCGATGAACATCGCCACGGTTCGGGCCAGCGTCGCGTCATCGAGCGCATCGAGATCGGGTAAAAATCCGTTGGCGAGCGTGGTCGGCAGGTAGATCGGTTCGCACCCGGCGGCGCGAGCGCCGGCGCCATAGGCTGGATAAAACGGGTTGGGCATCAGGATCGCGGGCCTGCCCTTGCGCGGGCCAACGTAACGGGCGGCCGTGATCGCCGCGAAAAACAGTCCCTCCCGGCTGCCGCTCAGCACCAGGATTTCACTCTCGGGATCGACCGGCCGCGGCAGTTGGAACCGGGTCGACAGCCAGTTCGCTGCCGCCCGCCGGAACGGCTCGATGCCCTTGGCAAGGGGATAGCGGCCGAAATCGGCAATATGTTTCGCCAGGACCGGCCCGACAAAATCCGGCACCGGGTGCTGCGGTTCGCCTAAGGACAGCGTAATCAACGGCTTGGCGGGCCGATACGGCGCCAGCAGCTCGGTTGTGCGCAAGAATGGCGAGCGCTCGGCCTGACCGGCAGGTACGCCGGCGCCCTGCGCCACGCCGGAAGAGGCGGTCATTGCCATGTCTGAAACGCCAGCACTTTCAATAGCGGCCGAAGGACTTATCCGATGACCGGAAACACATCAAACCACCATAGATACGGCGAGGTTAAGACGCGATTAACCATCGGTGCCCGTAGCGATTTTACGGCCTTTCCACCCTTGGACGACATTTGTTGAAAAACAGTGCCAAAAGCGATCGGGGATCGCCGAGTGACGATTCTCCAAGTGGGCCACACGGCGGTCTGGAACCAGACCGGGCGCGGCGCAAAGCCACCGCAGCCAAATTTCCGGAGGTGACGGTTCCTGTTGCTACCGCGTCGGCAGCCGCTCGAAGGTGGGCATTCCCTCCGGTACGTGGTGGTAGGGCTGCTTGTCGACGGTGTAGATCGCTATCTGCGGACCGCCGAACAGGCTGGGATCATCGAGCGTGCCGACCTTGACGACCACGGCGGGCCGGCCCGGCGGGCGCGTCACGACGTGGGTGCCGCATTCGGCGCAGAATTCCCGCGTCACCGCGCGTTCCAGATCGGCGCGGGTGAATTGCTTCGGGGCTTGCCCGGTGTATTTGAAGCCGGCGGCCGGCATCACCAGGAACAGGTTGGTCGAGCCGCCGGTGATATACTGACATTCGCGGCAGTGGCACTGCGCCTTCATCATCGGCTCGCCTTCGGCCACGTAGCGCACCTTGCCGCAATAGCATCCGCCTTCGAGTTTCATGATGCTCTCCCTTTTGTTGTCGTTCCACGAGCCGTTTATGTTCGCGGTGGCCTCACCTCGCTGGCATGCATTTCCAAAGCGGATTTGCCTCGAATTTCCAGGCGCCCGCTCTCGACCAGGGAATTGACGCGCGCCACCAGAAAAAGGTCGCCAGGCCCGATGATACAATCATCCATGGGGAGGACCAATGCCTGGCCAACGACCCTCGCCACTTTCCGCCAATTGTCCGTCACGCAGGACATCAACAGCGAGTCGAAGAACGAGATTGGCGCGGACACGAGCTCATCGCCATCGACCACGCGTAGCGGCGCATTTTCAGAACGAAGTTGCTGCCAGAGATCCCGGTATCGCTCTCGTATCGTCTGCTGCAACGGTTCGGCCAGTTCCCATAATCGGTCTCGGTGCCCGGATGAAGCATCCCAAGGCTCATGGCGAAGACCGGCGGCCGGGGCGGGCCGTGCTCGGGGCGGTAGGATACCTTCACGTTGCTCAGATCAACCACGTCGTAGGGGGCGTCGCGCATCCGCCACGACCACTCGAGAAAGCCGGCATACTCCTTAGCAGATCGCCGCGTCAGCCACGCGACCGTTCGATGATCGGAGGAAGGCGCCTCGCGCCAGAACCGTTCTGACTCAGCGGTAACGTCGTCCCATCCGGTCCGGCCAAGTTCATTCTCAACCCATTTCACCCGCAACGACGAATCGGGGGGATTGATGGGTCCGAAGCTGAGGTCATCGAAGAAGGAGATAACCTGGTCGTCGCGGCCAGCGGTCTTTAGGGCTTGGCTCAGGCAGCCTGCGCCCGAAGGCGTGAAAACGAAGTGAAGTACGGTTTGAGTCATCACGGCTCCTCGACCGATGAACTCTGATGCCATCACCAAAAGATTCAACTGAAAATTGCAGCGTCCAGCCAAAAAGAAAGGGGCTCCAACTTGCGCTGGAGCCCCTCAACGGTCAGGGCATTGCCGGGTATGTGCCCGAACCGGAGTTGTGGATGCGACCCCGGGGCAACGACTACGTTGTCCCTTGGGGGATCGCACCCCGGGAGAACTTACATGTTGTAAGCGCGCTCCGTGTGCTCGGTGACGTCGAGGCCTTCACGCTCGGTTTCGACGTTGACGCGCAGGCCGACGATCACGTCGACCACCTTGTAGAGGATCGCCGAACCGATGCCCGACCACACCAGCGTGGTGCAGACGCCCCAGAGCTGCGAGGTCATTTGGGCAACGAAGTCGTAGTCCGCGATCTTGCCGAGGGCGTAATCCATGACGCCGGTACCGCCGAGGGCCGGATTCACCAGGATGCCGGTGCCGAGCGCGCCGATGATGCCGCCGATGCAGTGGACGCCGAACACGTCGAGGGAGTCGTCATAGCCGAGCGAGTTCTTCACCACGGTGCAGAAGAACAGGCAGACGACGCCGACCACAAGACCAAGCACGATCGCGCCCATCGGACCGGAATAGCCGGCCGCAGGCGTAACCGCGACAAGGCCCGCCACCGCGCCCGACAACGCGCCGAGCACCGAGGGATGACCCTTGACGATCCATTCCGCGAACATCCAGGCCATCGCCGCCGCTGCGGTTGCAACGAAGGAGTTGGTCATGGCGAGCGCGGCGCCGCCGGAGGCTTCGAGGTTCGATCCGGCGTTGAAGCCGAACCAGCCGACCCAGAGCAGCGAAGCGCCGATCATGGTCATGGTCAGCGAGTGCGGAGCCATCAGCTCCTTGCCGTAGCCGACGCGCTTACCGATCAGGAGCGCACCAACAAGGCCGGCGATACCGGCGTTGATATGCACCACGGTGCCGCCGGCGAAGTCGATTGCGCCCTTCTTGAAGATCCAGCCGGCATCGGCGTTGATCTCGTCGAGCTTGGCCTGCGCCGCGGTCTTCGCCGCACCGTCAGCCGCCGCGGCAAGCGCCTTGGCTGCGTCCGTGATCAGATCCGGTCCGGGCCAGTACCAAACCATATGCGCGATCGGGAGGTAGATCAGTGTCACCCAGAGCGGAACGAACAAGGCAACCGCCGCGAACTTCATGCGTTCGGCGAAGGCGCCGACGATGAGGGCGGGGGTGATCGCCGCGAAGGTCATCTGGAAGCAGATATAGATGAGCTCGGTGATGTTGGCATCGACGCTGAAGGTTGCGGCCTTCGATTCCAGGGTCACGCCCATCAGGAAGGCCTTGGAGAAGCCGCCGATGAAGTCAGAACCGCCGGTGAACGCGAGGCTGTAGCCATAGAGCGTCCAGAGCAGGACGACGATGCAGACGGTGTAGAAGACCTGCATCAGCACCGAGAGCATGTTCTTGGAACGGACGAGACCGCCATAGAACAGCGCCAGGCCCGGGATGGTCATCAACAGCACCAGCACTGTCGACGTCAGCATCCAGGCGTTGTCGCCCTTGTTGACGGTTGGTTCGGCGTAGGCCGCGGTCGCGGCGAACAAGCCGACTGCGAGGGCCGCCAGTCCCGCGCTATAGGGACGTTTAAACGTCATTTGGTTTTACTCCTGAGTGGTAAGGTTTGAGCGCGAAATCAGAGGGCCGCGGCATCCGCCTCGCCCGTGCGGATGCGAACCGCATGGTCGAGGTTGATGACGAAGATCTTGCCGTCGCCGATCTGGCCGGTCTTGGCAGCTGATGTGATGGCGTCGATGGTCTTGTCGACCTGATCCGAGGCGACAGCGACCTCGATCTTGATCTTGGGCAGGAAGCTCACGGCGTATTCGGCACCGCGATAGATTTCCGTGTGGCCCTTCTGGCGGCCATAGCCTTTGACTTCCGTCACCGTGAGGCCGTGAACGCCAATGGCGGTCAGGGCGTCACGGACTTCTTCGAGCTTGAATGGCTTGATGATCGCCATAACAATTTTCATGGGTCTTATCCCCGCTTGGGCCCGGTTCAGACCGACCGGGCGTTCTCGACTGAGGTTCACCACGCGGAGATGTTCACTACGCGGGCACAGCCAGGACCCTTAGAATCAAATGCCGTGCCAGATCGGGACCATTCCCTAAGAGATTATGAATCCGGCCCTTTTCGCCCTTTCCGGGAATTGCACTTTCCTGCGCCATTCCGTCGCGCCCAAAGCGTAGTCAGGCTTGCCCAAATCATGAGCAGGCCTGAGCAGCGACACAAATCGCTGCTCAGAGGCAGTGCAAGAAAATGGTAACGGGGTGAGCGGCCTATTGCAGGGCTTCGCCGTGCTGCGAGATATCGAGGCCTTCCAGCTCCTGCTGCATCGACACCCGCAGCGGCGCGAACACGCCCACCAGCTTGAGCAGCACAAAGGTGACGCCGCCGGACCACACCAGCGTGGCGGCGATCCCATAAAGCTGGATCAGGACCTGCTGCGGGTTGCCCTCGATCAGACCTGCGGTGCCGCCGATCGCGTTCACCGCAAAAACGCCGGCGAGCAATGTGCCGGTCAATCCGCCAACGCCGTGGACACCGAACACGTCGAGTGAGTCGTCATATTTGAAGCGCTGCTTGAGCCAGGTGCAGGCCCAGAAACAGAGCGTTCCCGCGACGACGCCGATGACGATCCCGTGCCACGGCGCAACGAATCCGGAGGCGGGCGTGATGGTGCCAAGACCCGCGACGGCGCCCGAAATCATGCCGAGCACCGACGGTTTGCGCCGTGTCGCCCATTCAATCGCGGCCCAGGTCAGCGCGCCGGCGCAGGCGGCCAGATGTGTCGCGGTGATCGCCATCACCGCGCGCGAGTTCGCGGCCACCGCCGATCCGCCATTGAAGCCGAACCAGCCGACCCACAACAATCCGGTGCCGATCACGGCAAGCGACAGGTCGAATGGCGCGAGGTTCTCGCTGCCATAGCCCTGACGACGACCTATCACCGTCGCGGCTACCAGTCCGCCGATGCCGGCGGAAAGATGCACGACGAGGCCGCCGGCGAAATCCAGTACGCCCATGGTGCCGAGGAATCCGCCGCCCCATACCCAATGCGCGAGCGGTACATAGACGAACGTGAACCAGCCGACGGAAAAAAGCAGATAGGCCGAGAATCGCATCCGGTCCGCCACCGCGCCCGCCACCAGCGCCACCGTGATGATCGCAAACGTCATCTGGTACAGCATGAAAAGCACTTCCGGTATAGTCTTCGCCGCCGGGTGGACGCTCTCCATCGTCATGCCGATCAGGAACCAGCGATCGAGCGTGCCGATCCAGGGACCGTCGCCGACGAAGGCCAGCGAATAGCCGAACGCCACCCAGAGAATCGAAATGATCGCGACGGCAGCGAGGCTCTGCGCCATCGTCGCCAGCACGTTCTTCTTGCGCACCATGCCGGAATAGAACAGCGCCAGGCCCG
Organism: Bradyrhizobium sp. 170; assembly: GCF_023101085.1. Taxonomy (NCBI): domain Bacteria; kingdom Pseudomonadati; phylum Pseudomonadota; class Alphaproteobacteria; order Hyphomicrobiales; family Nitrobacteraceae; genus Bradyrhizobium; species Bradyrhizobium sp. 170. Next base: position 23,147 of record NZ_CP064703.1, read on the forward strand.
GTATCGTCATCATCAATACCAGCGCGGTGGCGACGATCATCCACGCGGTGTCGGCGGCGTTGATGGTGGACGTTTCGGCGGCCAGGGCCGGCGTCGCGAGCGAGCTCGCCGCAACAGTGATGAGTGCAGCATTCGCTGCTGCACGATACGATGGTGCCCCCATGGAATTCCCCCGGCCTGTTGTCGTTTTTTGACTTCTCGCGTTCAGCGTCGTTGCCGCCGCGCCTTGAATTTTTGTGATTTCTCAGAGCGCGTCGCTATCGGTCTCGCCGGTGCGGATTCGCAAGGCGTGGTCGATCGGCGTGACGAAGATCTTGCCGTCGCCGATCTGCCCGGTACGCGCGTTCGCGGTAATGACTTCGACCGCCTTGTCGGCGACGTCGGAGGCGACCGCGATTTCGATTCGGAGCTTGGGCAGGAAGTTCACGACGTACTCGGCGCCGCGATAGATTTCGGTGTGACCCTTCTGGCGGCCGTAGCCCTTGACCTCGGTCACCGTCATGCCGTGGACGCCGATGGCCGTCAGCGCCTGGCGCACCTCGTCAAGCTTGAAGGGTTTGATGATCGCGACGACGAGTTTCATGGTCAGGCCTTTATTTCCCTGGATATTTCTTGAGCACTCGGCAGACTGACCGCCGGGCAGATCGCTGCCGACGCAAATCTGGCATCTTTCTGGGCAAATGGCACAAAAAAGTTGCAGGTAGAAGGGGAAAACATTTCCAGCTGGTGACATCGATCACTGTACAGGCGGCCAGATCGTCCGCCAAAATGCTGTTCCACCGCCAGCCGTCCGGCCGGCTTCTCTCCACGGCTCAAGGGACCAAGACGAAAATGTCGAACCGATCGTGGTTTTATGCATCCAGCGGCCAGCAACAGGGCCCTTATCCGGAAGCCCAGCTTCGCGACCTCATTACCCGGGGCATGGTCAGCGCGGACACGTTGGTCTGGACCGAGGGGATGTCGGGCTGGCAGCGGGCCGGCGACATTCCCGGCCTGGTCCCCGGCGGCTCAGGTCCACCCTCCATGCTGCACCCCGGTGGCCCAACCCCGGTTGCGGCCGGCGGTTACGCCGGCGGCGCGCTGTCGGCCGACCTTCCGATTTGGTCCTTCCTCGGGCGAAGCCTGCTATTCGTCATCGGCATGCTGTTTGTAATTCCAGCGCCCTGGACCGCGACCAGCTTCTACCGCTGGATGACTTCCCGGCTTTACGTGCCGGGCCGGCCAAGCATCGGGTTCACCGGCCAGCCCCTCGACATCTGGTACGTCTTCATCGCGATCGGCGTCCTGACCTATCTGGGCGCAGCCGACCTCTATTACCTGCAATACCTCTCCATTCCGATTCAGGCCGTGCTGTCCTGGATGGTCATTCGATGGATCGCCGCAAATCTCAGCTCCAACGGCCAGCAGCTTCCGATTGCCTTCAACGGCAGCGCGCTGGGTTATGTCGGCTGGCAAGTCCTGATGTATGTTTCGTTCATCACGATTATCGGCTGGGCCTGGGTGATTACGGCCTGGATGCGCTGGATCTGCCGCAATATCAGCGGCACCCATCGTGAAGTCATCTTCATCGCTTCGGGACTGGAAGTGTTGTGGCGGACCATCGTTTTCGGGATCGGCTGCGTCTTTATCATCCCGATCCCGTGGGTGCTGCGCTGGTACGCCCGCTGGTACGTGTCGCAATTCGCGCTGGCCGACCGCACGGTCTAGGACGCGGCGCGCTAGAACTCGGTTCTGATTCGATCAAAACCGGGTTCTAGTCTTTTGTTTTGACGCGTTTTCTACCGCAGATAAGTCTACGCAATCTGCGTAAACTTGATTGCTATGCGAACCGGCACCCACTTCGCTCGAAAACGCTATTGGGCGCTTACCTGCGCTGGCGCACCGAGCCTTCCTGGGCCACCGACGCCACCAGCGTGCCGTCGGGCTTGAAGATCAGGCCGCGGGTCAATCCGCGGCCGTCTTGCGCGCTCGGCGAGTCCTGCGCGTAGAGCAGCCATTCGTCGGCGCGGAACGGCCGGTGAAACCACATCGCGTGGTCGAGGCTAGCCGGCATCATGCGCTTGTCGAACAGCGTGCGGCCGTAGCGCGCCATCACCGCATCGAGCAGCGAGAAATCCGACGCATAGGCCAGCGCGCATAAATGCAGCGCCGGATCGTCGGGCAGCTTGGCCGCGGTGCGAATCCAGACATGAATGCGGCCGTCGTCGATCTTCTGGCCGAAATAGCGGCCGAGTTCGACCGGGCGCAATTCGATCGGCCGGTCGGATTCGTAGTAGCGGCGGATGAATTCCGGCATCTCCTTGAACATCGGCTGCTTCGACACTTCTTCCGCCGTGAGTTTTTCCGGCGGCGGGACATCCGGCATCTTTTCCTGATGGTTGAACGCGCCTTCCTCTTCCGCATGGAACGACACCATGATCGAGAAGATCGCGTTGCCATGCTGGATCGCGGTGACGCGACGGGTCGAATAGCTCTTGCCGTCGCGCAGGCGTTCGACCTGATAGATGATCGGGATCTGCGGATCGCCGGGCAGGATGAAATAGCAATGGATCGAATGCGGCAGGCGGCCCTCGACGGTGCGGCAGGCTGCAACCATGGCCTGCCCGATCACCTGGCCGCCAAACACCCGCTGCCAGCTCGTCTTCGGGCTGTTGCCTCGGAACAGGTTTACCTCGAGCTGTTCGAGATCGAGAATGGAAATCAGGTCGATCAGGCCCTTGGACATGGTGTGCTTTCAGTCGATCCCGGGCGCAATTGATCGCGACCCCGGGCGTTAAGTACCTTGTTTCTCGGCCCTGTTTCGCCCAGCTATTATCAGGTAGCAAGCGTAGTCTGACGAAGTAACCGGGTAAGGATCGCATGGCGGCACAGCGAAGCATTGTCATCTGCGGCGGCGCCTTTGCCGGGCTGGCGCTGGCGCTGGCATTTCGCCAGGGCCTTGGCGCGGATATTCCTGTCATCGTGGCCGATCCGGCCCTGGCGGTGCGGCCGAGCCGCGATCCGCGGGCGACCGCCATTGTGGCCGCGTGCCGGCGGTTGTTCGAGGCGCTCGGCGTCTGGGACAAGGTATCCGACTCACAGCCGATCCTCGACATGGTCGTCACCGATTCCAAACTGGAGGACGCCACCCGTCCGGTGTTCCTGACCTTTGCCGGCCATGTCGAACCCGGCGAACCCTTCGCCCACATGGTCGAAAACCGCCGGCTGATCGATGCGCTGGTGGCTCGCGCCGAGGCTGAAGGCGTCGATCTCCGCGCCACGGCGGTTTCGACCTACGATTCGCGTTCCGATGGCGTCACCGTGACGCTGGCCGACGGCAATGTCATCGAGGCAAGCCTGCTGGTCGCCGCCGACGGCGCGCGCTCAAAACTGCGCGAGCGCGCCGGCATTGCCACCCATGGCTGGGACTACGATCAATCCGGCATCGTCGTCACCGTCGGCCATGAGCGGGATCATCACGGCCGCGCCGAAGAACATTTTCTGCCAGCGGGTCCGTTTGCGATCCTGCCGCTGACTGGAAAGCGCTCGTCGCTGGTGTGGACCGAGAATCGTGCCGAGGCCGCACGCATCACCGCGCTCGGCGACGCCGAATTCCACGATGAACTCGAGAAGCGCTTCGGGCTGCACCTCGGCGAGATCAAGGCGCTCGACAAGCCGCGCGCGTTTCCGCTCGGCTATTTCGTCGCGCGCTCATTCATTGCCGAGCGGCTGGCGCTGGTCGGGGACGCCGCGCACGTCATTCATCCGATCGCGGGGCAGGGCCTCAACATGGGCCTCAAGGACGTCGCGGCGCTGGCCGAAGTCGTGGTCGATGCGGCCCGGCTCGGCATCGATCCCGGCCAGGCCGATGTGCTCGACCGCTACCAGCGCTGGCGGCGCTTCGACACCATGGCGATGGGGCTCGCCACCAATTCGCTGAACTTCCTGTTCTCGAATGAATCAACGCTGCTGCGTACCGTGCGCGATATCGGGCTTGGCCTCGTCGATCGCGCTCCGCCGCTGAAGGGCCTGTTCATCCGCCAGGCCGCAGGTTTGTCGGGCGAAGTACCGCGGCTGCTGAAGGGCGAGGCGCTGTAGGGTGCAGTCGTTGTAGCCCGGATGGAGCGAAGCGAAATCCGGGGAACGGCCTTACCGGATCGAGCCAACCCGGATTTCCCTCAATCGATCTTCCGCGCCTCTTCCGGCAGCATGATCGGGATGCCGTCGCGGATCGGATACGCGAGTTTTGCGGAGCGCGAGATCAGTTCCTGCCGCGTCGAATCGAATTCCAGCGGACCCTTGGTCACAGGGCAGACGAGGATCTCGAGCAGCTTCGGATCGACGGTGCTGTCGAGGCGTTCGGGCGTGGCGTTCATTTGCAGTCTCCAGCTTGGCGCGGTCCTTAGCACATCCGATCGCAAGCTGTCATGACGTAGCCATCCGCACCAGTTCGCCGAGCACCGCCTGTTGCCGTGCCTTCGGCAAGGGCTGGTCCGAGAGTGCGAAGCCGAGAAACGCCCAATAGAAAATTTGGGCGCGGGCGCGGGCAATTTCCGCCGATAGTCCGGACTGCGCCAGAAGGCCCTCTACATAGCTTAGCCGCCGCCGATCGATCGCCTGCACGGCGGCGCGGGCGGCGGGATCGACGCTTGCCCAGGTGCGGACCGCCCGTTCCAGCATCAGCCGCTCGCCGAACACGCGGCGCAGCAGCAGCGCGAGCGGGTTCTCGTCGTTCGAGGCCGCCTCGACATTGGCGATGATCTGCTCGGCCGCAACCTCGTGCCAGCGCGCAAGGATCGCGGCATGGAACGCGCCGATATCGGCGAAATGCCAGTAGAAGCTGCCGCGCGACACCCCCATCGCCTTGGCCAAAGGTTCCGCCTTCAGCGCGGTGAAGCCACGGCTCGCCAATGCTTTCAGGCCCTGATCGAGCCAGTCCTTTGCCGATAGTTGATCGTTCATGGTCGGGTCCCGCAATGCCGCCACCATACACTACTGTATTGACACGCGCCAGAATGCAGCGCATAACCATACAGTACTGTATGGAGACATCCGATGCGCGATCTCATTCTGCAATGCGCTGGCGTCGCCGGAATAGCGGTGGCCCTGATTCACGGCGTGCTGGGGGAAACCAAGGTGTTTGCCAGGGCGACCATCCAGCCGGAGAGCCTGCGGACCCTGATCCGCCTCGTATGGCAGGCGGGTACGGTGGCCTGGATCGGTGGCGGCGTGCTGCTGATTGCCGCGCCGTCGTTTGGGTCGGAGAGCGCGCGGCACTGGATCGTCGTGACGATCGTCGCGGTCTACGCCTTTGCCGCCGCCGCCAATGCCTGGTGGTCGCGTGGCCGCGGCTTCGGCTGGAAAGCGCTCGGCGCCGTCGTCGTGCTCGCGGTGGCCGGGTACTAGAGCGTTTTCCAGCGAAGTGGAGACCGGTTCGCGACAAGAAAACGCGTCAAATCAAAAATCCAGAGCCCCGTTCCGATTCCATCGGAACGGGGCTCTGAAGCGCTACTGCAGCCCGGTGTCGCCGCTGGTTCGCTTCTTGGCGAGGTCCATTTCGGTCACCGCGATCAGGATCTCGGCGCGGGTTTTCAGGTCGAGCGCTTCCAGCATCGCCTGCTTCTCCGCCGGACCATAGGGCGACATCATGGCGAGCGCGTTGACCAGCGCCTCGTTCGGCGCGCTCTCGATACCTTCCCAATCCACCTTCAGATTGTTGGCTTCGAGAAAATCGGTCAGCACGTCGAGCAAGGCCGCGCGGTCGACGGCTTCTTCGCCTTTGCGCGCAACGAAGTCGTCGGCATAGGGAAAGAAATCCACCTTGCATTGCCGGTACGCGGTCAGTGCCGAGATTTCCTCGACCACCTTGAAGCGCGCGACGCCGGTCAGTTCCAGGATGTAGCGGCCGTCGCCGGATTCGGCGAGTTGCGTGATGCGGCCGACGCAGCCGACCCGGAACAGCTCCGGCCGGGCCTCGTCCCTGCTGTGCGAAGTATCCGGCTGGATCATCCCGATCAGCCGGTGACCGTCGCGTAGCGCGTCGTCTACCATCGCCAGATAACGCGGCTCGAAAATATTGAGCGGCATCTGGCCGCGCGGCAGCAACAGCGCGCCCGGCAATGGAAACACCGGAATGATTTCGGGAAGCTCGCCGGGTCCGCGGTATTCGGCATTGATCGGCATTTGCAGTCCCGGTCAGTTTGCTGGTTCGGTGGAATACGCTCTACGAGAAGAGAATCGTCGACAGCTGCTTTCGTCCCTCGACGGTGGCTTCGTCGGCGCCGCCCCACGCCTCGAAGAACTGCACCAGTTGCTTGCGCGCGCCGTCATCGTTCCACTTGCGATCGCGCTTGACGATCTCCAGCAACTGGTTGGTCGCCTCTGTGCGCTTGCCGAGTGCGTTGAGCGCGGTCGCAAGGTCGAATCGCGCCTGATGGTCGAGCGGGTTTGCGGCGACCTTTTGTTCCAGCTCGGTCACCGGACCGACCGCCTGGGCCTGCTCGGCGAGATCGATCGAGGCCTGCACCGCCTTGACCGCGGCGTCATTGCGCTTCGATTCCGGCACCATCGCCAGCGTCTGCTTGGCCTGTTCGACCGCGCCCGTCGTCACATAGCATTTCGCGAGCCCCGCCAGCGCAGCAATATTGGTGGCATCGAAACCCAGTATTTCGGCGTAGATCTGGGCCGCCGCGGCAGGGTCGCCTTCCGCCAGCACGGTCTCGGCCTCCTGCAGGATCTCTGCGATGTTCGGCTCGCCCGGCGCCGTCATGCCCTTGGTGAGCTTGTCGATGAAGGCGTTGACCTGGCTCTCCGGCACCGCGCCCATGAAGCCGTCGGCGGGCTGGCCACCCACGAACGCGATCACGGCCGGGATCGACTGAATGCCCATCTGGCCGGGGATGGCCGGATGCTCGTCGATATTCATCTTGACCAGCTTGACCTTGCCCTTCGCCGCGCGGACTGCCTTTTCGAGAACGGGCGTGAGCTGGCGGCAAGGCCCGCACCACGGCGCCCAGAAGTCGATCAGCACGGGCTGACGCTTCGATTCCTCGATGACATCCTTCACGAATGTCTGGGTGGTCGTCTCCTTGATCAGATCGGGTGCTGCCTGCGGCGCCGGGCCGCCGCCCTGCTCAACTATCGTCACGGTATCCTCGCCTGATGTCTTGAGAAGATGTCTTTGGAATTCGGGCCCGTTCTAGCACGGCTAGGGGCGAAGTTCCTCCTCCGCTAGATGGCGGCTTGGCCACAAAATTCAATCGGCAGGCGTCTTCCGGATTATCGGAGGCCGGATGGGCCGGAACCCTCCTCGGGACGTCGATGCCCCGCCGAGGCAAGCCAAGGGACCGTCGCAAGCGACCGTCGCAAGGGACCTTCGATGGGCGATTGCGGCGTGTGGGACCAAATGACGGGGACGTTGGGGAGGCTGGTTCGAAAAATGCCCCGAATCGCCCCGCGTCGCGCTGGCGGCCTGGCCTTGGGTTCCCGACTTGGGCTCCCGACTTGGGCTCAAGGAGCCGACAATCCCCGTTTAGGCATTGTTTCGGACCGATTCGCTCCCATTTGTTAATGAAATCGGATGATCCGCGTGGCATCGGATCGCACGCGGACTGTTGCATTCACGGTCCGCATTTGGCATAGGTCTGCCGTTGACGGCGAACGTTCGCCGCCATCTCGGATGCGGGTGTAGCTCAGTGGTAGAGCACGACCTTGCCAAGGTCGGGGTCGAGGGTTCGAGCCCCTTCGCCCGCTCCAGATTTTTCTTCTATGGCAAACTACCGGATCGATGACAGGCCGCCGTTTGGCGGCCTTGTCGTTGGCGGGCCGATGCGCGCCTAACGATACGGCCTTCACGATGCATGCTGCCGGCCGAACCCTTATCGAACATCACTTGCTCGGAATGCGAACGATCCGAACCCTTGCCGTTCCCGTGTTCACGTCACGGAAAAGGCCCGGCCAGAACCCGCTCACCGGCTTGTTCAAATAGACGTAAAGCTCGCCGTCGTTCTTCGGCTTGAACGTCTCGCTCAAATACTCGACCGTTCGAGGGTCGTCGCGCGTGTCGATGAAGTTTTCCGTATTGCCGGTCTCTCCATAGCGGGTCATGACCCGTCCAAACGGACGATCGAAAGTGCGTCTGATCGGATATGCGGCACTCAAGGCCGTCATTTGCGCCAAGGCGACCGCCGAACCCCACCAGCCGGCGTCCTTGTGGTGCCAGAACTCGCTCAACGGCATTCCACCCGGGCCCGAGGGTGCGCCAAGAAATGACCATTCATCCGTCTTGCTGATCTCGAACGTGTAAGTCTGGGAGGCAAAAACCTTGACCTTGGTCGACGTGCAAACATTGCGGGTGTCAAATTCGGTTTTCACGGCACAGAGTTTCCTGCACGTGTCGGGAAGCGTGCCGTCGGCCGCCTGGGTGCACAGCCCCACCTCGGCCGACGTACAAAGGTCGAGCTTGCTCGCCTTGGGGTCTGGCTCGCAGAAATTACCGAAACTGTCCCGGACATTGAAAATGTAATGGCTCGCGAGCGCGACGCCGCCGTACAGAAACAGGAGCGCGAAGATTCCTGGCGCAATCTTGAGTTTGATAGTGGTGATGACTTGCTTGTAGGCGTCCTTCAGCCTGAGCCAGGCGATCACCGAGTCCGTCAGCAACATCGTGATCAGGATCATGATGGCGAAGAACCGGAAATAGGGCTTGGTAATGCTGTCGATGAATATCTGCAGGACCTCCGGCGCCGCGGGGATCGGGTATCCGAACCAGCCCGGCGCCGGATAGAGCGCGATCGGTAACAGGCCAAAGCAGAGCAGTTTCTGCAATGTGCTCAAGCGGTCCCGCGGCTCGGAATGCTGCGCATGTATGTCGAATTTCGACAGGCTCACCCGCCACGCGGAACGCATCTGGTCGGTGATCCAGCTCCGGAGGCCGGCGCTCAACCACAGCAACAGCGCGACAAGTCCTGCATGAAGCACAAACGAAAGTGGATCTCTCGCATACGCGTTTATCCAGCGTGAGGCAGCTTCCGGCAGGGCCATGCCGACCATGCGGATCACGTCGGAAACCGGCCTGAGCCGGGTGGTGTACTCGGCCGCGGGGAGCAATTGAGACGTCAGCGGATAGGTCAGCAGATAGACCGAGGCGATCACGGTCAGGAAGTAAATGATGCGCCGCCGCCAGATCGAACTTCCGACAACGTGTTCCTGCGTCTTTGCGCGTCCGCGCGCAGCCTTGGAAGTTTCGTACCCCAGCTTGTCCGGTGAAACGATCTTCTCGTCGTAGGTCAGGATTTCGTAGGCGGGCGGCAGTCCGACCGGCGCATAGAGATGCGCATCGATGGCGATGCGCGCGAACACGCTTTCGTGGATTTTCGGCATCGCGATCTTCACGCAGTCGCGCTTGTCGTCCGAATATCGCGTGTCCGACAGCGCGGCTACGCTCCGTGGTCCGTAACGGTAGTAGCCGCCCAGCCCGTTTCGCGAATCATAAATCCGGCCGTGCTTGTCCTGGGTCGATCGGACGCGTTTGAAGGCGTCGGGATCCGCGTCCGGAGCTTCCTTCAGGGTGACGCCGCGACGCTTTGCTTCGGACAGAATCCAGGTGAGCGACACATGGGCGAGCGAATCGTCGGGATATCCGCCGCCGACATTGGAATGCACGCCGGCGAACCAGACCTGCGTGATCCGTTCCGAATCGGTGCCTCTGGTGCCGGTAGCGACAGTTTCCGGGCTCTCGTCCCACAGCAGCGGATGGAATGTGGTGCGCTCATCGTCGAGCGAGAGGGCATGGCAGGCCTTGCGAACCAGGGGATTAAGCTGCCGGTCGGGCAGTTCGAGCGGCCAGAGATAGCGGCTGATGCCCCTCGTCATCTCGTCGATGGGCAGGCCGTAGGCGGCAACGGTATCCCACAGGCCGAGGAAAGCCACATGATCGACCGGGCGCTGATTCTTGTCATGCTCGGCGGAAACGAACAGGTCGCGCAGTTTTCGGAACACCCATTCGACCTGAAATCGCGTTTTGAAACATTCCGCCCGGTGGGCCCGGTAGGCCGCGGCGACCTTTCGATCGAGCTCCTCCTCGGTCTGATAGCTCACCAGCCCCTGTTCGCAGATCAGCCCGTTCACCACGCGGATGGTGAAGGCGCCGCGGCTGAACCCGAAGGCAAAGATGTCGTCGCCCTGGTAGGGGCCGCATTTCTCTTCGCGATTTTCTGCTTTGGCGGCGGCGGCTTCGAGCGCCAGATAGTCGAGATGCGAGCGATAATTGCGGCAGGCAAACTTGTAGATATCCAGCACGTTCCGCTTCAGACCGAAGCCGAAGGCGCCGCCCAGGATCGCGAAGGGCTTGAAGGATGAGGTGCCGACCCCGTCGTCGTAGAATGCAATCTGTTCCGAGCTCGTCAGGTCGAGCGACTCGAACGTCCGCCATACATTGGTGCGCCAGACCTTGCCGGCGGAATTGCCGGTGCCGTCCGAGAGCAGAATGATCCGCTTGTTGGCCATACGGACGCTCGCTCAAGCCCGGTCGAGGGAGACCGGTACTTCGTAAGGGCATGCGAAAAGTTTCTCAGGGATTTGGCCCCTCCACTATGAAATGGGCCACAATTGCGTTGCCCATTTGCCGTCAGGAAAGATGACGCGCGATCCGCTGATGTGGAACGCCGCCCACTTGCGCGCCTTGCGAGGAGGCGCATGCGTTCGCTCGACACGAATATTGCGGTGCAGCGGGGCGCAACTGCGAACGCAGCTGCTTAGCAATCCATCTCACAATTTGGTTTGGTCTGACAGAGCGGCGCAGCCTGCGCTTCTCTCCGGCATCGGATGTGCTACCATTTTGTGGTCTGTTTCTTTTTACCAGACCAAGTTCGTCTCTCGAACGTTTCAAAATAATAACAGGCGCAGCCGCCAGGCTGCATAGGGAGTGACGCGATGAAATCGGCTTTCAATCGATCCATTCTTGCGCTCGCAGCCATCCTCGTTGTCGCAGGGGCTGGCCAGGCCAACGCGCAACAGAAGCCCCTGAAGAAATACGAGTCCGGCACCAAGGAGTTCTGGACCAACCCGCCGCCGGACTGGTTCCTCGGCGACGAGACCGAAGCCCAGAAGGGCCAGGCGCCGCCCTCCGGTCCGCCGACCGGCGTATCGGACGCCGAACTTGCGGCAACGATGAAGAAGATCAAGCTGCCGCAAGGCTTCAGTATAGAAGTTTATGCCTCCAACGTTCTGGAGGCGCGGCAGATGGCCTGGGGCGACAAGGGCACGCTGTTTGTCGGCTCCTTCAGCCTCGGCAATGTCTACGCGATCAAAGAGAGTGGCGGAAAGAGGGAGGTCAAGACCGTCCTCAAGGGGCTCAACATGCCGACCGGCCTCGCCTTTCTCGATGGCGCGCTCTACGTCGTCGCGATCAACAAGCTGATCAAATACGAAAACGCCGAAGCCAATCTCGACAATCTCGGCGCCGGCAAGGTGGTGTATGACGACATGCCAACCTACGTTGCGCATGGCTGGAAATACATCGCCGTCGACAAGGATGGCTGGTTCTATATGCCGTTCGGACCTCCCTTCAACATCGGCATCCCGCCCACCAGCCTCTCGCAGATCCGCCGCGTCGATCCCAAAACCGGCAATGCCGAGATCTGGGCGCTTGGCGTCCGCAACAGCGTCGGCGGCGACGTCGATCCACGCTCGGGGCGATACTGGTTCACGGAGAACGCGCGCGACTGGATCAGCGACGACATGCCGAGCGACAAGCTCAACATGATCTCGAAGATCGGCGAGCATTTCGGCTATCCCTACTGCCATCAGGGCGATATGCCGGACCCGAAATTCGCGATGGGTCACAAGTGCTCCGAGTTCACGCCGCCCGTGGTCAATCTCGGTGCACACGTGGCGCCGCTCGGCATGAAGTTCTATACCGGCGACCAATTTCCGCCTGAGTACAAGAACAACATCCTGATCGCCGAGCATGGCTCCTGGAATCGGTACAAGTACCAGGGCGCCCGGATCAAGCGCGTGATCGTCGATGCCGACGGCAAGAACGCCAAGTCGGAGATCTTTGCCTCCGGCTGGCTCGAGGGCGATACGGGCTATCTCGGCCGTCCGAACGACATCATCCTCGACAAGGACGGTTCGATACTGGTGTCCGACGACTGGGCCGGCGCCATCTATCGCATCAGCTACAAGAAGTAGGACGTCAACCGATCAGGGGCTGCGGTTACTCGGGAACGGGTGGCCGCAGCCCCTGTTGTTTGGGGTGCGCTGCAGAGGAGTTCACATGCGAAATGCATTGGTCGGGATCGTGCTGGCGTCGGCAATCGCCGGCGGTTCGGCTGTTCGCGCCGCCGACATCGCGGCCGGCAAGGAGAAGGCCGAGCTGTGCGTCGGTTGCCACGGCGAGGGCGGTATTTCGCAGATGGAGAACACCCCCTCGCTCGCGGCCCAGCCCGATCTCTTCATTCAGTGGCAGCTCGTGTTTTTTCGTGCCGGCACCCGCAAGAACGAGCAGATGCAGCCGATCGTCGAGCAGCTCAACAATGAGGACATCCGCAACCTCGGCGCCTATTACGCCTCGCTTCCGCCGCCGAAGACGCCCAAGCCCGACGACAATCCGGACCTTTCAACGAAGGGCGCACAGGCGGCCGTCGGCCGGCGCTGCGCTGCATGCCACATGGATACCTACGCCGGCACCAAGGCGGTCGCCCGCGTCGCCGGCCAGCGCGAGGAATATCTCGTGAAGGCGCTGCGGGATTACAAATCGGGCGTGCGCGCCGGTGGCGCCATGGCGGCGATGGCGGATGTCGCGTTTCCTCTCAGCGAGGAAGAGATCGAGGCGCTCGCGCATTATCTCGCGCACCTTTGAAGGTGGCGTAGCCCGGGTGAAGCGAAGCGCAACCCGGGGATAATTCGACCAGCAGGAACGAATGTCCCCGGATTACGCGGAGCCTGTCATCGGGCGCGCATTCGCGCGACCCGTTGGCTTCTCCAAGCTACGGGTCCAACTAACTCCGCTGCTTCTCATACGCCTTGAGATGGGTGTAGGCGATGCGCAGTTTTGGCACCGGGATCTTGGCGGCGTCGGCGCGCGCGACGAGATCGCCGATCACATGGTCGGCCTCGACCGGCAGGCCCGCCTTGATGTCGCGGAACATCGAGGCGGTCATCGGCGAGCCCTCGGCCGTCAACAAGCCGCTGGTGCGCTGGAAGAACGGGCCGGTCGGCTCGTAGCCTGACGCCTTCGCAATCGCGCTGCATTCATCGAGCATGCCGAGCAGAAAATCCTTGCCGCCGGCGACCGCCAGGATGTTGCCGACCGAAGTGCGCATCAGACAGGTCGACGCCGCGAGCGAAGCGAGGAATACCCACTTCTCCCACATGTCCTGCATGATGTGTTCGCTGGCCACCGCGCCGAACTTGCCGCTCTCAAACACTTTCGCAATCGCGCGCACCCGCTCCGATAGGGAGCCATCGCGTTCGCCGAAATTGAGCGACTGCATTGGCGCGAGCTGGACCACCTCACGGGCCTCGTTGAGCGTCACCGCGATCGCGCAGAGGCCGGCGAGCACGCGGTCAGCTCCGAATTTCTTGTCCAGCACGTCGAGGTGCAGCATGCCGTTGAGCAGCGGGATAATCGCCGTTTTCGGCCCGACCGCGGGGGCAAAAGACTTGATCGCGTCTTCCAGGTCGAACGCCTTGCAGCTCAGCAGCACGACGTCGAATTTTTCGGCGAGCTTGTCGGCCTGTACCGTCGGCGGGTTCTTGAGCGTCACGTCGCCGGCGGGACTCTTGATGATGAGGCCTGAGCTTGCGAGTTCGGCAGCGCGCTTCGGCCGGACCAGGAACGTCACGTCGTTTCCTGCCTGAAGCAGCCTGCCGCCGAAATAGCCACCGATGGCGCCGGCGCCGACCACGAGAATACGCATGCGATAGCTTCCTTTTGTTGTTGGTCTTGGAATGGGCGAATGGCGAGTAGGGAGTCCGCGTATCAATCCTACCACTCACAATTCGCTATTCACCATTCGCTTCTTTACCACTTCTCGCCGAACAGTCGAATTCGTGCGGCTATTTCCCCGAGACCATTTCCTCGACTTCGCGAAGCTGCTCCTTGCCGAAAAACATTTCCTTGCCGACGAAGAACGTCGGCGAGCCGAATGCGCCGCGTTCGACCGCGTTTTGTGTGTTCTCGGTCAGCTTGGCCTTTACGTCGGCGTCCTGTGAGCGCGCCAGCAGTTTGGCGGCATCGAGGCCGGACGAGGCCAGCGCCTTGGCCGCGATTTCGGGGTCATCCATTTTCTTCGGCTCGACCCACATGTGATGGAAGGCGGCCTCGACATATTTCTCGAATACGCCTTCGAGCTGGGCGGCCACCGCCGCCCGCATCAGGTTCAGCGTGTTGACCGGGAAAAATGGATTCCAGACATAGGGCTTGACCCCAAACCGCTTCAGGAAGCGTTCGGTTTCCAGCGCGTGGAATTCGCGCTTGTTCTTGATGCCGGCGAGCGTTTCGGTGGGCGACTTGTTGTTGGTGGCCTTGAAGATGCCGCCGAGCAGGATCGGCACATATTCGAACTTCACGTTCGTGCGCTGTTCGATCGCCGGAATCGCTTCGTGGCTGAGGAAGGCATTGGGGCTGCCGAAATCGAACAGGAATTGTGGATTTGAACTCACGGCAGTCTCCCCGATGTTTTGGCGCATTGTGGCGCAAGGCAGGTAGCGCGTCCACAGTATTATGACGATCGTAATACCGTGGGAATGCGCGGTTTGCCCCACGTCACACCATCCGCCGAAGCGGGCGGCGGCGCCAGACCAGTGTGTAATAGCCGAGTTGCAGGACGAACATGGCGCTGAACAGGATCGGATAGGCGGCCCAGACTCCTTCCAGTCCGATGGTCCGGCTCAGGATCACGGCAGAGGGTATTTCGATCGCGGCGATGGCGAAGATCGACAGCAGCATGGGAGCCAGCGCTACGCCTCCTGCGCGCATCGCGCCCGAGAATACCGTCGCCATGCCGAATGGCACCGAACTCCACAAAGCGATGATGAGCAGTCCTTTCGCGAGTTCGAGCACGGCTGCGTCGGCAATGAAGACGCCCAGCACGGGGCGGGGAAACAGATAGATCAACGCAACCAGGCCGCCGGTCAGGACGAGATTGAGGAGCAGGCCGGTCCGGACGATGGCATCCAGTCGGCCGGCATGCCCGCCGCCGATCGCCTGCGCGCCAAGGATCGAAACCGAGATCGAAATCGATATCGCGGTGAACTGCGCATAGCCCATGATCTGGTTGACGGCGCCATAGGCTGCGGTGGCATCGGAACCAAAGCCGTTGACGAGGCCGAGCAGCACCAGTTCGGCGATCGCCATCACCACCATCCCGACCGCGCTCGGGATGCCGATGCCCAGGATTTTACCGAGCAGCGCGCCGTCCAGTCGCAGCCTGCGCAGAAATTCGGCGTCCGGCGCCAGCGGACTCTTCTTGTGACGCAGATATAGACTGAGCGCGAACAGCGTCAGCGCGGTGGAAATAGCCGACGCCCACGCCGGGGCCGTCACGCCGGTGGCGGGAAGCCCGAACCAGCCGCGGATGAGGAGTGGAGTCAGGACCAAGCCGATCGTGGTCGACAAGGCCAGCGCCAGCAGCGGCGTCAGCGTGTCGCCGACGCCCCGCAGCATCGCGGTCATCAGCAGGAAGACGAAGCCGAGCGGCATCGTCAGCAGCATAACGCGCGCGTATGCGCTTGCGTGGTCGAGGATATCGGGCGGCGTGGCGAGAGCGATCATCAATTGCCGGCTGAACAGGCCGCCGAACAGCGCAACGGTGATGGCCAGGAGGAGGCCGACCGCCAGCGTCGCGCCGGCAACCGCCTTCACCGTGTCACGCTCGCCCGCGCCCCAGGCCTGTCCGATCAGGACGGTCGCGCCGGTGCTGAGGCCCATGACGAAGGCGAACAGGAAGAACATCACGGGGAAGCACACCGAGACGGCCGCCAGGGCGTCAACCCCAATCATCTGGCCAAGAAGCGCGTTGCTCACGGTGCCGAACAGCGATTGCAGCGCATTGCTCAGCATCAGGGGCGCGAGGAAGACGAGGAACGTCTTCCAGAGGGAGGGGGTTTTCGACACGGTGTTTGTTCCCATTGAAGACGTGACGGATCATTGCCGCGCACCGGAGCGGTGGCGGGTGAGAAGCCCAGGAAGTTTGGTTAGAGGGCGATCGCGCCTATGGCTCGGCGCGATCGCTGAAGGCGAGCTTGACGACGTGGTCGCGAATATCGTCGGGCCAGCCGGCGACTAGGCCGACGAAGCGCCGCCGGTCATCGGCGAACAGCGCTCGCGAGGCTTCCTCGAAGCCTGCGAGATTGCCGGCCATCACGGACATGAAACGATAGGCGGCATCCCTTGCCGCGCGGGTGCGATCCGCATCGCCATTGGCGCGGCGCGCTTCCTCGACGAGCTTGCGCAACGCGACCGATGCGCCGCCGGGCTGCGTGCCGAGCCATTCCCAATGACGCGGCAACAAGGTCACCTCGCGCGCGACAACGCCGAGCTTGGGCCGTCCGCGCCCACGCGGCTCCGCTGCCGCCGTCTCATCGGTTTCGACATCCGGAGGCGAGGCGGGTTGCGGCAAGCGGGCAATGATTTCGCGTTCGGTGCCGCGAAGATCGAGATCGATCGGCTGGCCGGTCGCGTCGCTGAATATGACGATCGGCGGCGCGGCGGACCGGCGGGAAGCCTGCATGACCGCAATCGCGACCTCGGCGAGCGGGCCGGTTGCCAGGCGTTGAGGACCGATGAAGGCCGTGAAATGGGGGCGGGTTTTGTCAGCCATTGGAGTAACTCTGGATTTTCGGCAGGTTATATTTACCCGGATAAATTAGATTGTCAATATCACCCGGGTAAATATAGCGCGACTCTTTAGGCCGTCTCGACTTTCCGTTCCCCGGCTGGCACCAACGGCGGCCAATTGAAGGGGACGCCATGCTGACGGTTCATCATCTCAACAATTCCCGCTCGCAGCGCGTGCTGTGGCTGCTCGAAGAGCTCGACGTCCCCTACGAAATCGTCCGCTATCAGCGCCAGCCGGACATGCGGGCGCCCAAGGAGCTGCGCGCCATTCACCCGCTCGGCAAATCGCCCGTCATTACCGACAACGGCAACACCATCGCCGAGTCCGGCGCGATCTGCGAATACATCATCGGCACCTATGGCAACGGCCGCCTGATCCCGCCGCCGAACACGCCGGAGCGTCTGCGCTATACCTACTGGCTGCACTATGCCGAGGGCTCGGCGATGTCGCCGCTGCTCCTGAAGCTGTTGTTCACGCTGATGCCGAAGCGCGCGCCGGCCTTGCTGCGGCCGCTGGTGCGCAAGGTGTCCAACACGGCGCTGACCACGCTGGTCAATCCGCAGCTCAAGCAGCACATGGATTACTGGGAAGGCGAGCTGGCAAAAAGCGAATGGTTCGCCGGCAATGAATTCACCGGCGCCGACATCCAGATGAGCTTTCCGCTGGAGGCCGCCGCGGCGCGTGGCGGGCTGGAGCTGGGTCATCCCAAAGCGATGGCGTTTCTCGAACGCATTCACGCCCGGCCGGCCTATGCGCGCGCGCTGGAAAAGGGCGGGCCGTATGTGATCGGCAGGTGACGGCCCCTCCGTCATTGCGAGCGGAGCGAAGCAATCCATAGCTCCACAAGCGGAGACATGGATTGCTTCGTCGCGTTCGCTCCCTTGCGCAAACGCTTCGCGTTTGTCGCAGGCAATGACGAGCCTCACGGCTGCACCGCCGCGATTACTTCCTTCACCAGCTGGGCCACGCCACGGATGTCGCCGGTCGGATCGACGCTGTCGCCGAGTCGCACCACGACGAGGCGCTGCGACGGCATGATCACGATGCGCTGGCCGAGAAGGCCGGACGCGAAAAACGAATCGCTGGGCATGCCTAGATGGACGCGGCCCTTGGTGATCGCTGCGGTTGGTGTAGAATCCGGCGGCGTAATCGCTGTTCAATGTCGCTGCGGCGCAGAAATCCACCCAGTCCTCGTGCAGGATCCGCTTTCCTCCGACCACGCCGTCATTCAGATAGAGCAGGCCGAATTTCGCCCAGTCGCGCGGGCTGGCGAGCATGTAGTTCGCACCCTGCAACGTGCCGGCGCCGTCGAACTCGAGTGTGACATTGCGCATGCCGAGCGGATTGAACAATTCGCGCCAGGCAAAGGCGAGCGTCTGCTCAGGGCCCCCGGCGGTATCCCTGATGATGCGCGCCAGGATCTGCGTGGTGGCGCTGGAATAGTGAAATCGCGTGCCGATCGGCGCGATCAGCCCAGTATTGACGGCATAGGCAGAAGTATCGTCTTCCAGAAACATCCGGCTTGATCGGTCGAAGCCGGAATTGGTCTCATCGAGATCGAGGCCCGAGGTCATGCGCATGAGATGCTCGACCTCGATCTCGCGGCGTGGATCGTCAGTGGCGCGCCATTCCGGGATCGGTGCGGGCATCGACGGCGTGACCAGGCCCTGCTGCGTCAGCACGCCGATCAACGCGTTGATTACCGATTTGGTCATGGAAAAGCCGAACAGCGGCGTCTCCACACCGATGCCGGGCGAATAACGCTCGGCAATCACCTTGCCATCATGCACCACCACGACGGCCTTGGTCCGCCGGAACGGGGGCGTGGCAGGTTCTTCGAAAGCATGGTCGAGCGCGGCCTTCAGCGCGGGATCGGTCGGTTCGACTACGGCGGGCCCGGCAATCTCCGGCAAGAGCGGCGGTGTCTTCGACACCCTCAGCGTCTCGACATCGTTCTTCAGCAGATACGGCTCTTTCGCGCCGTGCTGCTCGACGCAGCCGAGCCCGTCATGGAATGATGCGCGGCCCCTGAACAGTCCGAGCGTCGAAGCCTCGACGGCTCTCGCCTTGCGATCGACCTCGAACTTCATGACATGACGCAAGCGGCGGAAGCCCGGCCGATCCATCGTTTCAGCGAATACGGCCTGCGGATCGAGGCCGGAAACAAAGGCCTTCGTGCAAACCATGTGCGCGACGGAGCCCGTGGCGAGGCGGACAGTGCGGTCGGGCCGGAAGTGCACGCCCAGCCCGGTGAACGCAGCCAACACGACGGCGACGGTGGCGACGAGGATCCACTTCCACGAGGTCACGCAGTTCTCCGGCGTTGCGCGGCGGCCGCTTTCGTTTCTAGCGCGACGTCTGCGCCGCACCCACCGAGGGCAGCGCCTGCACGGTGACGCCGGGTGGCGGCACGTCGTCGTCGGGGACGAAGAAGTCCGACATCAACGGCACCGAGCGATCGACGCGGTAGTGCTCGAAATCCCTGACGCCAGAGGCGTACAGCACCTTGTCGTCGATGCAGAACTGCCCGGTGAATTCGCGCGACGGTCTTGTCAGAATGGCGTGCGCGGCATCGCCCATGATCTCGGGCGTGCGGCTGGCGCGCATCATGGCGTCGCCGCCGAGCAGGTTGCCGACCGCGGCGGTGGCGATGGTGGTGCGCGGCCACAGCGCGTTGACCGCGACACCTGCGGATTTCAACTCACCCGATAGCCCCAGCACGCACATGCTCATGCCGAACTTCGCCATCGTGTAGGCGGTGGAATGCTCGAACCATTTTGCCTTCATGTCGAGCGGCGGCGACAGCATCAATATGTGCGGATTGGCCGCCTTCTTCAGATGCGGGATGCAATATTTCGACACCATGAAGGTACCGCGGGTATTGATGCCCATCATCAGGTCGAACCGCTTCATGTCGGTTCCTTGCGAGTTCGTGAGGCTGATGGCACTGGCGTTGTTGACGCAGATATCGATGCCGCCGAATTCGGCGACGGTCTGCTCGATCGCGGCGACCACCTGCGCCTCGTCGCGGATGTCGCACAGCACCGGCAGCGCCTTGCCGCCGGCGGTGCGAATTTCCTCCGCTGCGGTGTAGATGGTGCCCTTGAGTTTTGGATGCGGCTCCGCGGTCTTTGCCGCAATCGCGACATTGGCGCCGTCACGCGCGGCGCGCAACGCAATGGCCAGTCCGATGCCGCGGCTGGCGCCGGATACGAACAGCGTCTTGCCTTTGAGGGATGTCATCTGAAACTCTCCTGTGAGAGAGGACGCATACTACGGCGCGTCCCTCACGAGTGCACGTCCTCATTGTCCCGCCGCCGCCGCACCCCTTGTGCGCGGATCGGGGGCGCCGAGCAGGCCGTTCGGCGTGACGGCGATCGAATTGACGGAAGTCTGGCCGAGCGGCTCGATCACCTTGTGGCCTTTCGCCCTCAGATCGGCCAATACCTCGTCGGGAAAGCCACGTTCCACACGCACTTCATCGGGCATCCATTGATGATGGACCCGCGGGGCCGCCACGGCGGCGGCGACATCCATCCTGTAGTCGAGCACGTCGACCACGACCTGCAGCACCGCCGAGATGATACGGCTGCCACCCGGCGAGCCCGTGACCAGCACCGGCTTGCCGTCCTTCAGCACGATCGTCGGCGACATCGACGATAATGGCCGCTTTCCCGGGCCGGGCAGATTGGCTTCGAAACCGACCAGGCCGAAGGCGTTCGATGCGCCGGGTGCCGCGGTGAAATCGTCGAGCTCATTGTTGAGCAGCACGCCGGTACCCTCGGCGACCAGGCCGACGCCATAGGGAAAATTCAGCGTGTAGGTGTTGCTGACCGCGTTGCCGCTGGCATCGACGACCGAATAGTGCGTGGTGTTGCTGCCCTCGCGCGGGCTCACTGCCAGCACATCGGCCGCCGGCGTTGCGCGCGCAAGGTCGATGCCGGCGCGTTGCCGGGCCGCGTAATCCTTGGTGATCAGCACATTGACAGGTGCGTTGACGAAGGCGGGATCGCCGAGATAGCGCGCGCGGTCGGCGTAGGCGCGCTTCATGGCCTCGATCATGACATGCAGCGAAGGCGCGGAGCCCTGCTTCATGTCGACCATCGCAAATCCTTCGAGAATGTTCAGCGACTGCAGCAAAACCGTGCCGCCGGAGGAGGGCAGTGGCATCGAGACAATGTCGTAGCCACGGTAGTTGCCGCGCACCGGGCTGCGGATCACCGCCTCATAGGATTTGAGATCGTCCACTGTCATGATGCCACCGGCATCGCGGACGGCCTTTGCCAGCCGTTCGGCGACCGGCCCCTCATAAAATCCGCGCGGCCCCTGTTCGGCAATCGCCGAGAGCGTTGCGGCGAGATCGGACTGGATCAACCGGTCGCCCTCTTGCAGCCGCGTGCCGTCCTCACGGGAGAACGCCTTCGCCGAATTCGGCCAGCGCCCCATCCGGCGGTACATGTCCGACAGCGTGTCGGCCATGTCGTCGGCGACCACAAAACCGTCGCGCGCGAGTTCGATGGCGGGCTTGAGGATTTGCGCCAGCGTGAAGCGGCCAGAGCCGTATTTCTCCAGCGCCACTGCCAGCCCGGCTACCGTGCCGGGCACGCCGATACCAAGCGCGGAATTGCGCGACTTGTCGGCATCGGGTTTGCCGTCCGGTCCCAGAAAAATATCGCGCGTGATCGCACCCGGTGCGGTCTCGCGATAATCGATGGCGACATCTTCGTTGCGGCCGGCAGAATGAATCACCATGAAGCCGCCGCCGCCGATGTTTCCGGCGCGTGGGTAGGTGACGGCAAGCGCAAAGCCGGTTGCGACCGCGGCATCGACCGCGTTGCCGCCCTGCTTGAGGATGTCGGCGCCGACTTGCGCGGCGAGCCTTTCCTGCGCCACCACCAGACCATGCTCGGCCGAGATGGCGCGAACGGTGGAGAGATCGGGGGGCGAGTAAAAGCGGCGCTCCTGCGCAAAGGCCGTCGCCCCGCAGGCAAACGCAAGTACGAATGTGGCAGCTACCCGGCGCCACCGGATCGAAAAGACTGTCATCGAAAATCCGCCGCAGTTGGAGCCTGTGTGACGCCCGGCAACAGCCCCCGGCGCCGGTGACGCATGCTATATGGGTTCGTATTCAACGGGCAAAACGCCTCGCGAGACTTTTGAAGGAAATTCCTCACATGACGGTGATCGCTTCCGAGGCAGCCGGCGCCGAAATGCCGCGGGAATACCCGCGCCGCGCCGCCGTCATCAGCTGGATCTTCTTCGATTGGGCCGCGCAGCCTTATTTCACGCTGATCACCACTTTTGTATTTGCGCCCTATTTCGCGGGCTTCGTCGCGCCGGATCCGGCGCAGGGGCAGGCGCTGTGGGGATTTGCCACCGCGGCCGCCGGCCTGATGATCGCGCTGCTGTCGCCGGTGCTGGGTGCGATTGCGGATGCCAGCGGTCGCCGCAAGCCGTGGATTGCCGGCTTCGGCTTGCTTTTGGTGATCGGCGCTTCGCTGATGTGGTTCGGAAAGCCTGGCGATCCGAGCGTCATTCCGCCGCTGTTGCTCGCCTATGCGATCGCAAGCGTCGGCGTCGAATTCGCCACCGTCTTCAATAATGCGATGATGCCGACGCTGGTGCCGCCGGATCGGATCGGGCGGTTGTCCGGCACCGGATGGGCGACCGGCTATATCGGCGGCATCCTCAGCCTCATCCTGGTGCTCGGCTTTCTGGCCGCCAACCCCGACACCGGGCGTACGCTTTTCGGCCTGGCGCCGTTGTTCGGTCTCGACCCGGTCAGCCATCAGGGCGATCGGATCGCCGGTCCTCTGACCGGCATCTGGTTCGTCATTTTCGTGCTGCCGATGTTCCTGTTCACGCCGGATTATCCGGCAAAGCGTCCGATCCGTGCGGCCTTGCGCGAAGGATTGAGCGGGCTGAAGCGGACGCTCGGCGAATTGCCGAAGCAGAAATCGCTGGCGACATTCCTGCTCGCCAACATGATCTATACCGACGGGCTGGTGTCGCTGTTCGCGTTCGGCGGCATCTATGCCGCCGGCACTTTTGGCTGGCATACGATCCAGATCGGAAGTTTTGGAATTCTGCTGGCCATCGCCGGTACGTTCGGGGCGTGGCTCGGCGGCAGGCTCGACGACAAATTCGGACCCAAGCGCGTCATCGCCGGCAGCTTGCTGATCCTTCTGTTCGCGCTCGGTGCGATTCTGCTGGTCGACAAGGACTCGATCCTGTTCGTGAAGGTCGCACCACCCGCACCCGGCGGGGCATTGTTCTCCGGCGCCGCCGAGCGCGCGTATCTCGTGCTCGGATGCCTGATCGGCGCCGCCGGCGGACCGCTGCAGGCGGCGTCGCGCTCGCTCCTGATACGTCTCGCGCCGAAGGATCGCATCGCGCAGTATTTTGGATTGTTCGCACTGACCGGAAAAGTGACGTCGTTCATCGGCCCGCTGCTGATCGGCGTGATCACGGCATATACCGCGAGCCAGAAGGCCGGCATGGCGCTGCTGGTGGTGTTTTTTGTTGCAGGGCTCGCGCTGCTGACGCAAGTGAGGGAGAATTCGTAGCCCGAACGGAGCGCAGCGAAATCCGGGGCCCGGTGCGCGCGGCTGATATTCCCGGATTGCGCTACACTCCATCCGGGCTACGTCAGCTCCCTCCTGCGCTTTGCCCACCCTACCATTTCTCGCAATGACGGCGAGTGTGCCAGTCGCTCAATGCCTGAAATGCCGCACGCCGGTGAACACCATGGCGATGCCGTGGTCGTCGGCGGCCTTGATGACTTCTTCGTCGCGGATCGAGCCGCCCGGCTGGATCACCGCGGTGGCGCCGGCTTCGATGCAGGCCAGCATGCCGTCGGCGAACGGGAAGAACGCGTCGGAAGCGACGACGGAGCCCTTGGTCAGCGGCTCGGCGAGTTTTGCATCGGCCGCGGCATCCAGCGCCTTGCGGGCGGCGATGCGTGCGGAATCGACCCGGCTCATCTGGCCGGCGCCGATGCCGACGGTGGCGAGATCCTTGGCATAGATGATGGTGTTCGACTTGACGTGCTTGGCGACGCGGAATGCGAATTTGAGGTCGCGCAGCTCGGCGTCGGTCGGCGCACGCTTGGTCACCGTCTTCAGCGTGAGGTCATCGACGACAGCGTTGTCACGGCTCTGCACCAGCAGGCCGCCGGCAACGGTTTTCGCGGTCAATCCCATCGCGCGGGGGTCGGGCAGGCTGCCGGCCAGGAGAAGCCGGAGATTCTTCCGCTTCGCGATGATCGCGATGGCTTCTTCCGTCGCATCGGGCGCGATGATCACTTCGGTCAGGATTTCCGTGATGACGCGGGCGGCTTCGGCATCGAGCGTCCGATTGACGGCGATGATACCGCCATAGGGTGACTGCGTATCGCAGGCGAACGCCTTGCGATAGGCGCTGACCAGATCGGGCCCCTCGGCGACGCCGCAGGGATTGGCATGCTTGACGATGACGCAGGCGGCGGTGCGCGCCGGGTCGAACTCGCCGATGCACTCATAAGCGGCGTCGGTATCGTTGATGTTGTTGTAGGACAGCTCCTTGCCCTGCAACTGCCGCGCGGTGGCGACGCCGGGACGCTTGTCGGGTGTGCGATAGAACGCGGCGGTCTGATGCGGGTTCTCGCCATAGCGCAGCGACTGGATCAGCCGGCCACCAAAGGCGCGGAAATCCGGCGCGTCGTCCTTGAGCTGAAGCGCGAACCAGTTCGAGATCGCGGCGTCATAGGCGGCGGTGCGCGCATAGGCTTTTGCGGCAAGGCGGCGGCGCAGCGCAAGCGTAGTCGCGCCCTGGTTGGCGGCAAGCTCGTCGAGCACGGCCTGATAGTCCTGCGCCTCGACGACGACGGCGACATCATCATGGTTCTTCGCGGCCGCGCGGATCATCGCGGGACCACCGATGTCGATATTCTCGATGCAGTCTTCGTAGCCGGCGCCTTTGTCGACGGTTTCCTCGAACGGGTAGAGGTTGACCACGAGCAGGTCGATCGGCGCGATGCCATGCGCCTTCATCGCATCGGCATGTTCCTTGTTGTCGCGGATCGCGAGCAGGCCGCCATGCACTTTCGGATGTAGCGTCTTGACCCGGCCGTCCATCATTTCGGGAAAGCCGGTGAGGTCGGATACGTCCTTCACCTGCAGTCCGGCCGCCGCGATCGCCTTCGCGGTGCCGCCCGTGGAGACGAGCTCGACGCCGTGGCCGGCCAGCGCCTTGGCAAATTCGATCAGGCCGGTCTTGTCGGAAACGGACAACAGGGCGCGGGTTACACGGCGCGGATGGTCGGTCATAAGGAGGTTCCTGGGCTGTTAAGGCCAGCCCGGTAGCATGGTTTGGAGGGTCAAGAAACCGGGATCGGCACCACTCTCCTATGAAAAATGGAAGGTAGTCGGCACTTCCGGGGGCAGCTCTCAGGCGGCTCGAGCCTTGATGGTAGGAATGCGACTGACATCCTCGGTTCGTTCCGCGTGCCACGTATCGTAGGCACCCTGCATCCTGGTCCAGATTCCCGCGCCGTCGCCGAAAAGCTTGCCGAGGCGCACCGCGATGGCGGGAGATACCGGCTTTCGTTCCCCCAGGATGTCGTAAAGGTGCTGGCGCGAAATTCCGAGCAGGCCGGCGATCTCGGCCTTGGTCCGGCCGGTCGCCGGAATAATATCATCGCGAAGTAGCGCACCGGGATGGGTGGGGCAGCGGTTCTTGCTGCGCTTGGCTGCATAGACCATGTTTGCTCCTTTAGTGATATTGCTCGAAATCGACTCGGCAGGCGTCGCCATCTTCGAATTCGAACGTGATGCACCATGGTCCATTAACGTGGACCGAATAGCGTTTCGGGTTAAAGCCGTGCAAAGCGTGAAAGTCGAAGCCGGGGATATTCATTTCCTCGGCGCGGGCGGCGACGTCGAGACGGTCCAGCCTTGCGAAAATACGCTTCTGCATTTTCGCATCAATCTTCGAACTCCTGCCCTTGGTCCACAACTCCGAAAGGGCCTTGCTCTTGAAGGTTCTTATCACCGCGTCAATGTAAGCAAATAGCTTACTTACGTCAAGCAAGGCCATCGAAAGCCTGCCGCGAACACGCCCTACAGCGGCAGTTCCGGCTCGCGCCGCGCATTGCGACGGGCCGTCGTGCCGGCGGCCGTTGTCGCCGAGCGGACAAAACTCCAGCGGACCGAGGAGGCGTGGCGGGAATCCTGGCGGATCACGATCTGGGCGGTGCGGCGGGGGCCGTCATTGCCGGCCAGAAACACGCTGTCCTCGAGGTCGACCTTGTCGTCGAGCGCCTCGAAGGTCCAGACGTCGCGGTTGGGCAATACCAGCATGACGCCGCGTGCATCGCTGAGGCGGCTTGCCTTCACCGCGGGATGCAGATGAAACCGCAGGGCAAAATCGGTCTCGGCGCCCTTGATGCGCGCGCCCGGCGCCGGCGAGATGGTGTCCTCGCCGTCGAACCTGCCGCCGTCTTGAGAGATCATCAACACCCGGCGATGCACGACGCCGAATTTTGCAAGATAGCCGTCATGCGACGTGGTCAGGAGATCGCCGTCGGCCACCGCCTCGCGGTAGCTTTCCACATTGGCCGGGCCACTGACGACGGGTGCGCCCTGCAGCAGGCGCTTCATCGCCGACAGTTCGATGAACTGGCACGAGGACGTGTCGTGATAGGTCAGCGTCGAATGCGCCGCGGTGCTGCGCGCAAAGCTGCGCCAATTGTCGCGGCCCGTTGAGGGCATGCCGCAATTGATGACGATCCGGCTCGCTCCGGAAGACAATTCGAACGAGAGGCAACCGGCATGCGCTTCCTGGCTGACATTCGGCGGCGGCGGCGGGCCGGTGTCCATGATGACGGTCGTCGTGCCGGCATCGAGGCGCTGGAAGCCGGTATGCGGCATGTTCGCCATCGGCACGCCGTGGGTGTCGTCATAGGCGAGCAGGGTGGCCACCAGGTCCGAGGGCGCGTTGCTCATGCCGTTGAACAGCGCAAAGCTGCCGTCGCCGTGCCGGAAGAAACGCAGCATCGGCATCATGCGGTCGATCGCATTCAAAAGCGCCGGCGGCGGCGCGATGTTGCGGGCGGCAAAGGTCTGCCGCAGCGGCAAGAGATCGCTGAGCAATTCGACCAGCGCGCCGGGATTGCGCGAGATGTGCCCGCCGTCGGGCATGATCTGCCGCTGCAATTCGTCGGAAAGCCGGCGCGTGGCGGAACGGATGTGACGCGCCTGGTTGGCCAGGCACAGCGAGGCGTAGCACAACGCGATCAGGACCTGCAGCCGCGGCACGCCGTCGGCGATATCGAGCATCGCGTAGCGCAAATAGCGAATCTCGCGGGTCAGCCCGCGCAGATATTTGCGATAGAATTTTCCGTCGGTGTCGCCGAGCACCAGCGGCGCCTGCGACAACAGCGAGATCACGCGGCGCGCCAGCACGTCGGGGCGGCGTTCGAGCGGCCGCTTGCGCGCCGGATTCGAGATCCAGTCGTCGACCAGCGAGCGGGCATTGGCGCGGGTCAGCGCGGTGTCGGCGGCGCGCAAATGGCGCAGCCAGCCGAAGCCGAGCAGGGCGACTTCCCAATCTTCCGACGGCGGTTCGAGATCGAAGATCGAGCGGCCATGGCAGGTCACGATCTTGCCGGCGAACACGAAGCGGCCGGCGTAAATTTCGGCGGCGCGGGTGGCGTCGGCGGTGCGCAGGTCGTGCGGTGCGATGATCAGCCGGTCGGCGCGGCCGGGCCACAGCCGCGACACCGCCACCGTCGCCCCGGTCGCACGCGCGATCACGGTCCGCGCCGAGCGGCTCATGATAAGCGTCGAGATGCGTCTGCGTTGAGCGACCGACACGCCGTGCCTTGCTTAGGGAGGGAGGGGTATTCTGGCGAATCCTTTTAATCCGGAAACGCCGGGATGACACCATCTTGAAAACCGGCGAATCACTCCAGGGTCGGCGAATTACAGTTTAAAATCAGGATTTCACCAGCCGCGCAGCGTAAAATCCATCCAACCCGCCGAGCCGGGGGTCGGCATGGGGCAAATGGCAGGGCAGGGTCCGTAAATCGCCGTTTGCGGTCAGGATTTCGCTGAGGCCTGCGACCTCGTCGGCTCCGACTGGCATGCGGCGCACGCCGGATTCTGTGGCCAACAGGGACGCTATGGCCTGTTCGCCTTCCTCCGGCTCCAGCGAACAGGTGCAATAGACCAGCGTTCCGCCTGGCTTGAGCAGCGCGACCGCCCGTTGCAGCAATCGTTTCTGCAATGCCGCCAATGCGGCAATATCAGCTTCCTGCCGCAGCCAGGCCACGTCGGGGTGACGACGGATGGTGCCGGTGGAGGTGCAGGGCGCGTCCACCAGCACGCCGTCAAAGCCTCCATTGCCGGGACCGGGCCACTCGGCGGCATCGGTCACGACGTCGTCGGCCTGCAGCGAAAGTCGCGCCAGATTGTCGCGCAGCCGCGCCATCCGCGCCGGCGAGCGATCCACCGCGGTGACGTGCGCGCCGGCTTGCGCCAGTTGCGCGGTTTTGCCGCCGGGCGCGGCGCAGAGGTCGACAATGGTCTTGCCGCCGACGTCGCCGAACAACCGCGCCGGTAGCGCGGCGGCGGCGTCCTGCACCCACCACTGCCCCTCGGTGAAGCCGGGCAGCATGGTCACCGACCCCTGCAGCAAGGTGCGCACGGTGCCGGTCGGCAACGTTTCACCGTGCAGGCGGCTCGCCCATTGTGTCGCGTCTGATTTCACAGTGATGTCGAGCGAAGGTTCATGGCCGATGGCGAGCGCCATCTGCCGCGCCGTGGTCTCGCCATAGGCGCCGATCCAGCGCGCCAACAGCCACGGCGGAATATCCAGGTTCTGCGATTTGACTTCGTCGATCAGCGGCTGCCCCTCGCGGGCGCAGCGGCGCAGCACCGCGTTGACGAGGCCGGCATATTTCGCGGCGCGGCGGTCCGACTGCACCAGCCGCACTGAGAGATCAACGGCGGCATGATCGGGAACATCCATCCAGAGAATCTGCGCGGCGCCGATCAGCAGCGCGCTTTGCGCGCGGGGCGCGTCCGTCGGGATGCCGCGATCGAGCAGGCGCGACAGCAAATGGCCCAGCGTGCCGAGCCGCCGCAGGATCGTCGCCACCAGCCGCCGCATCAGGGCGCGGTCGCGATCGGCCAGCGTCTTCAGGCCGGGATGCGCGCCGGCGCCGTCGAGCTGATCGTCGAGGGTGCGATGCTTGTGCAGCACGCCGTCGAGGATATCGGCCGCGATCCGCCGCGCTGCGAGACCGGGCACTTCGGAAGGTACTGCGAATCGGGAAGGTGGCATGAAGCAGCAATGTCTCGGAAAGCGGAAAGGTTCTGGCTCATGCCATTGGAATGAAAGCCCGTTTGGCATGCGAATATGCCAAATGTAAGAATCGCCACAGACAATTTCGCGATTGTGATGTCATCTGTGCGCCCATCCCTGTGCTATGGGAGAGTTGCGATGACCGACAATTCTTCATCCCCCGCGCTGGTTGCGGAACGCAAGAAGCTGACGCCCGCCGCCGAGCGCGCGCTGGCCGAAGCCGAAGCGCGCCGCAAGGCCGCCGAAGCCAGCGCCGCGCCGCATCAGAAGGAGTTTCAGGGCCCGAAGGGTCCGGAACCGACCCGATATGGCGATTGGGAGCGGAAGGGGATCGCGTCGGACTTTTGAGGCCCAAGGGATGGTAATGGGCCCTTGCCGGATGCCCCGACTCAGCCCTTAGTCCGGGAATATGCCCCCATACGAGAGAATGAATGCATATCGGCCCCCGCGCCGGGGTCCCTTGCGCCGCTGGTTTTCGGCGGCCTTGCCCTGGGTGTTCGTGTTTTGCGTGGCGGCGGGGACGATGCTGCCGGTGCGGGACTGGGTGCGGCGGTCGTTGCCGAGCTCAGCCGACAGCCAGGCGGCGCGGGATGCCGAGACCATCTGGAAGCGGGCCGGAAGTGCGGACACGCGTCACGCCGTCGACGTCATCCGCACGATTGATGGCGACACGTTCGAGGCGCGGGTTCACTTGGAGCCGGGTCTCGATCTCAACACACGGGTGCGTCTGCGCGGCATCGACGCGCCTGAATTAAAGGCGTCCTGCCCGCAGGAATTGCAGATGGCCGAGACCGCGACGGGCGCGTTGCGCGCAATGCTCGGCGAAGGCGACGTCAGGATATTCAATATCGGGCCGGACAAATATGCCGGCCGCGTCGTCGCCGACGCAGCGACCAGGCGCACCGGAAATGTTTCGACGGCGATGCTCGCCGCAGGTCATGCCCGCAGCTACGGCGGCGGCCACCGGAACGGCTGGTGTGCGAACGCGGGACAAACGCCGCTCAAATGAAAGAGCCGCGCAATCGCGCGGCTCTTGTATCAATCTGATCTTTGGATCAGTGCATGACAGTCACGGTCGTTCCGACCGGTACGCGTTGATAGAGATCGGAGATGTCGTCGTTGAGCATGCGGATGCAACCGTAGGATACGAAGCCGCCGACCGAGCCCGGCACGTTGGTGCCGTGAATGGCGTATTCGCCGCCGGCCAGCGTCATCGCCGCGACGCCCATCGGGTTGCGTGGCGAGCCGCCGGGAATGACGTCGGGCATGCCGGGCTTGTCGCGCCTGACTTCGCTCGGCGGCGACCACGCCGGGTTGAGATACTTGCCGTCGATCGTAGTGGTGCCGGACCACTGCTTGCCGGCCTTGCCGACGCCGACCGGATAGCGCATGGCGCGGCCGGAATCGAGGATGAGATAAAGCCGGCGCTCATGGGTCTTCACCACGATCGTGCCCGGCGCGTAATCGCCGCTGACGCCGACGAGTTCAGGCCGCGCCTGCGCCACTGACGACATAACGACGCACGCACCGATAGTGGCGGCCAACGCCACTGCAATCCTCATCGACATTCCCAGCTCCACTTTGCCCGCCCCCAAATGGGGGCCCTCAAATGTCTTTCAGGCCTCGACGGCCCGCTGTCTCGTCCACGCGTTTAGTTTAGTCGCGCGAATTGACCGGCCGGTTTCCACACTGGTCTCGAGACTGGTTTCGCTGGGCGGAACAAAGAAAATGTTCGAAATAAAGTAAATGACCTCCAAACAACACAGGCAGCGAAATGCCCACTGAGGCGGGCTCGCCGCTGACAACCGCGTGAGCAGGAAAGGATTGCCGGCCTCGCCCCAGGTCTCCGGGGGCGAGGGGTTTGCTCCGGCGGGGCCTACGCCGGCGCCGACTTCTTGTTCTGCCGGTTCTGCACGAGATCATCGACCACGGCGGGATCGGCCAAGGTCGAGGTATCGCCGAGGCTGGAGGGTTCGTCCTCGGCGATCTTGCGCAGGATGCGGCGCATGATCTTGCCGGAGCGGGTTTTCGGCAGGCCCGGCGCGAACTGGATCTGGTCGGGGGAAGCGATCGGGCCGATGTCCTTGCGCACCCAGGCGACCAGCTCTTTCCGCAACTCCTCGGTCGGTTCGGTACCGGCCATCAGCGTCACATAGGCATAGATGCCCTGGCCCTTGATGTCGTGGGGATAACCGACCACCGCGGCTTCCGACACTTTTGCATGTGCGACGAGCGAGCTTTCGACCTCGGCGGTGCCCATGCGATGGCCTGACACATTGATCACGTCGTCGACGCGGCCGGTGATCCAGTAATAGCCGTCAGCGTCGCGGCGGCAGCCGTCGCCGGTGAAATACTTGCCCTTGTAGGTCGAGAAATAGGTCTGCTCGAAACGGGCGTGGTCGCCATAGACCGTGCGCATCATCCCCGGCCAGGATTTGGCGAGGCAGAGGTTCCCGGTGGCTTCGCCGTCCAGCACCTTGCCGTCGGCGTCGACGATTTCAGGCACCACGCCGAAGAACGGCCGCGTTGCCGAACCCGGCTTGAGTTTGGTTGCGCCGGGCAGCGGCGTGATCAGGATGCCGCCGGTCTCGGTCTGCCACCAGGTGTCGACGATCGGGCAACGGCCGTCGCCGACCACGCGATAGTACCATTCCCAGGCCTCCGGATTGATCGGCTCGCCGACGGTGCCGAGCAGACGCAGGCTCTTGCGCGAGGTTTTCTGCACCGGTCCGTCGCCGCTCTGCATCAGCGCGCGGATCGCGGTCGGCGCGGTGTAGAAGATGTTGACGTTGTGCTTGTCGATGACGTTCCAGAACCTGGAATTGTCGGGATAGTTCGGCACGCCTTCGAACATCAGCGTGGTCGCGCCGTTCGCCAGCGGCCCATAGATAATGTAGCTGTGGCCGGTGACCCAGCCGACGTCGGCGGTGCACCAGTAGATATCGCCGTCGTGATAATCGAACACGTATTGATGCGTCATTGACGCGAACACGAGATAGCCGCCCGTGGTGTGGAGCACGCCCTTGGGCTGGCCGGTGGAGCCCGACGTATAGAGGATGAACAGCGGATCTTCCGCATGCATATGCTCGGCCGGGCATTCCGTCGTCACCATCGCGGCCGCTTCGTGGTACCAGAAATCGCGCGAAGGACTCATGTCGACGGCAGCACCGGTTCGCTTGACCACGACGACCCAATCGACGCCGCCGGCTTTCGCAATCGCGGCATCGACATTGGCTTTCAACGGCACCTTCTTGCCGCCGCGCAACCCCTCGTCGGCGGTGATGATGAACTTGGATTGGCAGTCGGTGATGCGCTGGGCGAGGCTGTCGGGCGAGAAGCCGGCGAACACCACCGAATGAATGGCGCCGATCCGCGCGCACGCCAGCATCGCGTAGGCCGCTTCCGGGATCATCGGCAGGTAGATGGTGACGCGGTCGCCCTTCTTGACGTTCCGGGTCCGCAGGATGTTCGCCATCTTGCAGACTTCGTCGTGCAGCTGCCGATAGGTGATGTGTTTGGACTGCGAGGGATCGTCGCCCTCCCAGATGATCGCGGTCTGGTGGCCGCGCTTGTCGAGATGGCGGTCGATGCAGTTCCAGGCCGCGTTCAGGACGCCGTCCTCGAACCATTTGATCGAGATGTTGCCGGGGGCAAAGGAGACGTTCTCGACCTTGTGGAAGGGCTTGATCCAGTCGATGCGCTTGGCCTGTTCGGCCCAGAATCCGTTGGGGTCCGAGACCGAGCGGGCATACATTTCGCGATACTTGGCGTCATCGGCATAAGCACGTTTGGCCCAATCGGCGGATACGTCGTAAATCTTGTCGGACATCTTTCCCTCCCACTCGTTACGGCCGGATATTTGGGCGGCCGTAAGTCGCCCTGATTGTTACGGCGATTATGCGTCGCGGGGCGATGCCCGGACAAGGCGGAACGTGTGCGACCTTGGTCGGTCAGCCGGTTCCCGGCCTTGCTACGGATCAAAGTCGCATCATTTTGCGCGGGCCGGCTCAGGGCGAAATCAACGTTATCGCCGGAATGGCACCCATGATTGGTATCTAATAACCGTTAATGACGGAATCGGGACTCGCAAAGCAGTTCATTACCCCCTAAATGGCCTCGCCGGGGCCGGACGGCCCTCCGGAACCAAGCCACAACAACGGGCATTGCCGGCAGACAGGTGGAGCAAGGCGATAACGGTCATGATGGATCAGCAGAGTTTCGAGGCTACGCGGCCCGTTTCCGCCGATCCCGCCGTTGCATTGGCCGAAGCGCTCGGGCAATTGCCGAAGGTGCCGGTCAAGTCGCCCGCGGCAAAGCCACACATCGTCGCCAAGACCTCCGTCGAAGATCTGGCCGAGGAACTTGGCCTCAGGCTCGGTGACCAGAACGGGCTGACCATCCGCCGCGTCAAGCGTGGCAAGGGCTATTCATTCCATCGCGCCAACGGCACCCAGATCCGTCACGCCGGCACGATCCGCCGCCTGCATTCGATGGCGGTGCCGCCGGCCTATCGCGACGTGCGCTATTCGGCCGATCCGAGTTCGCATCTGCAGGCCGTCGGCATCGATGCGGCCGGCCGGCTGCAGTACCGCTACCACGTCGATTGGGAAAAGGTCCGCGAGCAGCGCAAGGCGCACCGCCTGGCGCGGCTGGTGGCGGCCTTGCCGAAAATCCGTCGCAAGGTCTCGGCCTATCTGTCCGGTGACGAGCCGACGCGCGAGTTCGCGCTCTCGGCGGTGATCGAACTGATCGCCCGCACCGCGATCCGGCCGGGCAACGAATCCTACGCCCGCCTCAACGGCACCCGCGGCGCCACCACGATGTTGAAGTCCAACGTCGCGCTGGAAGACGACTGCTTCGTCCTGACCTTCAAGGCCAAGGGCGGCAAGGCCGTGCGCAAGGAATGCGACGCCGCCAAGCTGGTGCGCGCCATCGGCATCCTGCGCACCGTGCCGGGCAAGCGCATGTTCCAGTATCGCGACAATTCCGGCAACGTTCGCACGGTCTCGACCACGACCGTGAACGCGTTCCTGCGCGAGATCGCCGGCATCAAGATTTCGCTGAAGGATTTCCGCACCCTGATGGCATCAGCCGTGGTGCTGGAATCGCTGTCGCGGATTACGCCGGCAGCAAGTGAACGCGGCCGCAAGAAGCAGGTGCTGGATGCGGTGCGCGCCGCCGCCGACGAGCTGTCGAACACGCCCGCGATCTGCCGCAAGAGCTACGTTCACGACACCATCGTCACCGCCTTCGAGGACGGCATCCTCGAACGCTTTGCCGCGACGATGAAGGGTTACCGTACGCAAGCCAAGCGCGAGGCGCTGCTGGCGCAGGTGGTAACGGCAGCGGCGGCGTAGCGCTTATGCCGTAGGGTGGGCAAAGCGTAAGCGTGCCCACCATTCAGAGCACCGGGTGTTGATAGATGGTGGGCACGCTTCGCTTTGCCCACCCTACGCATTGCGGCAAGCTATAGCCCGCCCATCTTGCAGACCATCTTCCACTCTTCCGTCGTGACCGGCTGAACTGACAGCCGCGAATATTTCACCAGCGCCATATCCGCGAGTTTCTTGTCGGCCTTGATGGTGGCCATCGTCACCGGTGTCTTCAACGGCTTGTCCGCCTTGATGTCGACGCAGACGAACTTTCCGGTTTTGTCGGAGGGATCGGGGTAGGCTTCCTTGATGATTTCGGCGATCCCGACGATCTCCTTGCCCTCGTTGGAATGATAGAAGAAGGCCTTGTCGCCTTTCTTCATGGCCACGAGATTCTGCCGGGCGGTGAAGTTGCGCACGCCGGTCCAGGCTTCGCCTTTGGCTCCCTTTGCGACCTGCTGGTCCCACGACCAGACCGAGGGTTCGGATTTCACCAGCCAGTACGCCATCGTCATTCCTCCGCCTTGAATGGCCGCGTCAGCAGGCCTTCGATCGCCGCGTCGATCGTCACCTTGCCGCTCAATATCGCCGCGACCGCATTTGATACCGGCATATCGACGTTCTGCGAAGCGGCCAGTTCGATCAGGACCGGCGCGGTGAACTCGCCTTCCGCGAGCTTGTCGCGGTTTGGCTGCTCGCCGCGGCCGAGCGCAATGCCGAACGCAAAGTTGCGCGATTGCAGGCTCGAGCAGCTCAGGATCAGGTCGCCGAGGCCGGAAAGACCCGCCAGGGTCTCGCTGCGCGCGCCGCAGGCGCGGCCGAGCCGTGCGAGTTCGCTGAAACCTCGCGTGGTGAGCGCCGCCAGCGCCGAGGCGCCGAGTTGACGGCCGACGACGATCCCGGCGGCGATCGCCAGCACGTTCTTGGCCGCGCCGCCGATCTCGACGCCGCGGACATCTGACGTGTGATAGGGCCGGAAGGTTGAAGAGCCCAGCGCCTGCACCAGATCGCTCGCCAGCCCTTCATCCCTCGCGGCAAGCGTCACCGCGGTTGGAAGTCCCCGCGCCACGTCGTCGGCGAAATTCGGTCCCGACAGGATCGCAGGAATTGCATCCGATATGGTTTCAGCAATGACCTCGGTCATGAACCGATGGGTGCCGCGCTCGATGCCCTTGGCACAGGCGACGACAGGTGTCGCAGGCTTCAGGTGCGGCGCAAGCGCCCCCGCGGCTTCGCGCAAATTTTGCGCGGGCGTCGCAAGCAGGATGATATCCGCGCGCGCCGCTGCAACGATGTCGGCGGTGATGTCGATACCCGCGTCAAGACTCGCGCCGGGCAGCTTTGGATTCTTTCGCGTCGTCTGCATCTGCGCGGCGCTTTCGGCGTTTCGCGCATACAGGATGACGTCGCGGCCGGCGCGCAGCGCGGCGCATGCGAGCGCGGTGCCATATGCGCCACCGCCGATCACCGCGACTGAATTGAAGGACGCCATGTCAGAATCCTGCGCGCGTGTTGCTGTAGCCGGCCGGCGCTGTCGCGTTGGCGTCGAGCAGCCAGCGCGCGCGGGGCGGCGCATCCATCGTATCGGTCAGTCCGAGCGCCATCCGTTCCGCGCCGGCCCAGGCGATCATGGCGCCATTGTCGGTGCAGAGCGCGGGTGGCGGAATGATCAGCGTGGTCTGCGCCTTCGCTGCAACGTCCTGCAACGCGCCGCGGATGGCGTGATTGGCGGCGACGCCGCCGGCGGCGACCAGCGCGCGGGGCGGGCCGAACTGTTCGTGAAACAATCTCAAGCCCACGCTCAATCGGTCCGCCGTCGAGTCCAGCACCGCGGCCTGAAAACTGGCGCAGAGATCGCTGACGTCCTGCGGTTCCAGCGGCGTCATGCGGTTGGCTTCGTTGCGAACCGCCGTCTTCAATCCCGACAGCGAGAAATTCGCATCGGGCCGTCCGAGCATCGGCCGCGGAAAGGCGAACCGTTTGGCGTCGCCGCTCGCTGCTGATCGTTCGACCTCCGGTCCGCCGGGGTAGGGCAGCGACAGCATCTTTGCGACCTTGTCGAAGGCCTCGCCCATCGCGTCGTCGACGGTGGTGCCGAGCCGGACATATTTGCCGACGCCGACCACGGCCACGATCTGGGTGTGCCCGCCGGACGCAAGGAACAGGCAATAGGGAAAGGCGAGCGCGCAGGTCAGCCGCGGCGTCAGCGCGTGGGCTTCGAGATGATTGACCGCAATCAGCGGCGTATCGTGCACCATCGCGATTGCTTTGGCCGTGGTGAGGCCGACGATCACGCCGCCGATCAGGCCGGGCCCGGCGGCGGCGGCCACCGCCGACAATTGCGCAAAGCCTGTGTTCGCGTCCTTCATCGCTTGGCCGACGATGCCATCGAGCAGGTCGACATGGGCGCGCGCCGCGATTTCCGGCACCACGCCGCCGAAACGGGCGTGCTCTGTGGTCTGCGAGCGCACGATATTGGACAGAATCTTTCCGCTGCCGTCGCTCTGGCGTTCCACCACGGCGGCCGCGGTTTCATCGCAGGTGGTCTCGATACCCAGCACCAGCATCGGCGTGTCGTTGTCCAATTTGAACCCTTATTTGAACCCTTGCGCTATCGCCAAAAACAACGCTTCCGTAACCCGGTAGCATTACGAGGTGACGGCGTGCAATCGCTTGAGTATGCCGAAATCGTGTTGGCGGAGATCTGAAATATGGCCGTTCTCGTCACGCGCCCGTATCCGGATGATGAGACGACGGCCGAGGCGCTGCGCGCGCGCGGGTTCGACGTCCTGCGCGCGCCGATGCTGCGGTTCGAGCCGGTGCCGTTCCAGGACGACGCGGACGCGACCTATGGCGCGGTCATCGTCACCAGCGCCAATGCGCTGCGCGCCATCGCGTCACATTCGGCCGACAGCCGACTCCTCAAACTGCCCCTGTTCGCGGTCGGCGAAAACACCGCAGAAGCGGCGCGCGATGCCGGGTTTGGCGAGGTGATCGCGTCAAAGGGCGATGCCGGCGCGTTGCGCGATCTGGTGCTGGCGCGTGCGAAGTCGAAGCAACTGAAGAAAGCGAGCCCGATCCTGTACCTCGCCGGCGCCGATCTCGCGCGCGACCTGGCGAGCGAACTCGGCGAGAACGGCTTTACGGTCGTGACGCAGACCACCTACCGGATGGTGCCTGCGCCCAGCCTGCCGCGGGAAATATGTGACGCTTTCGTGGCGCATGAGGTCGAGGCCGTGCTGCATTACTCACGGCGCAGCGCGCGCGCATTCCTGGAGGCGGCGCGCTCCGGCGGCGTCGAAATCTCGGCATTGGCGTTGCCGCAATGCTGCATTTCGCCGGCCGTCGCCGCGGTCCTGCGGGATGCTGGCGCGACCCAGGTCATGGCGGCGGCTTCGCCGGACGAAAATGCCCTGTTCGAGGCGCTGGGCCGGGCGTTGCAGCCGCGGTCTGGCTAATCGTTCGTGCCCTAATCTTTAAGTCTGAGCATGGTCTTATCGGAAAACCGGTGCCGCCATGGCCGGATCATGCTCTAAGACGTCCCGATTCTGCTAAGTTCCGCAACCTAACCACCTGAGGGAACCGCTGTGATGGTCGATGACAGGCCCGAAGACACTGGATCGCTGCCCGATTCGGGCCGGCCGAAGCGCGAGCCGCCGACCATCGATCTCGAGGCGACC
The DNA here is from genome assembly GCF_023101085.1 of Bradyrhizobium sp. 170. Taxonomy (NCBI): domain Bacteria; kingdom Pseudomonadati; phylum Pseudomonadota; class Alphaproteobacteria; order Hyphomicrobiales; family Nitrobacteraceae; genus Bradyrhizobium; species Bradyrhizobium sp. 170. Next base: position 61,367 of record NZ_CP064703.1, read on the forward strand.
GAAGTGTCGAGCGAGACCAGGAGTTCTGCCGAGACGCCGCCCGAGCCCGTGGCTGAGCCCGCGCCCGAGGTCGCCAAAGCTTCAGTCGAGGAACCTCCGGTTGATGCGCCGCCGTCCCGACCGGTTTCGCCCTGGATCGTTGCGCCGGTCTCCGGCGCCGCCGCCGCGGCGCTGGTGATTGGCGTCGGCTGGATGCTCGGTTGGCCCGCGATTCAGCCCGCCTCCGCGCCGCCTGCCCCGCAGCTCAGTACCGCCATCGACGCTCTCACCGCCCGTGTCGCCGGACTGGAGCCAAAGGTCGGCAAGCCTGTACCCGATCCCGCGGCTGCCGCGCGCACCGAGGCCCTGGAAAAAACAGTCGCGGCGTTGCGCGCCGAACTCGCGGCAACGCGGGCGCAAGGCGAGAAGCTCGCGTCCGCCGTCAATGATGTGAAATCAGCGCCGCGCGGCGACGGCGTCGCGTCTGTCGATCTCTCCGGGATCGATGAGCGCATCGCGAAGATCGAGAGCCTGATGCGGACGCAGAGCGCCGAGATCGCGCAGCAAGGCAGCAAGCTTGCCGACACCAAGGCCGACGCCAAACCTGCCGACGATCTGGCGCTGCGCCGCCTGGTGGCGGGAGCGCTGCTCGATGTGCTGGTCCGGATCGGCGATCCCTATCCGGCGGCGCTCGCCGCGACCAAAGCGCTGGCGCCCAATCCGGATGTCTTGAAGCCGCTCGATCAGTTTGCGGAGAAGGGCGTGCCGAACGCCGGCAGACTGAGCACGGAACTGCTGGCGTTGGTGCCAAAAATGTTGCCGGCCGCCCAGCAGAGCACCGCCACGACCGGTACGGGCATCGTCGAGCGTCTGCAGGCCGGCGCCGCCAAACTGGTCAAGATCGAACGCACCGATACCGTCGGCAATGATCGCGGCGCGGTGGTGGCGCGGATCACCGCGGCTGCGCTGCGAAATGACGCCAGCGAGGCGCGGCGGGAATTGAAGACGCTGGAGCCGGACGATCGCGCCGCGGCGCAGTCCTGGCTTGAACGGGCCGATGCGCGCGACGCCGCGCTGGCCGCATCCCGTCAATTTGCGGCCGACGCCATGGCTGCGCTCGCCAAACCGGCGCAATAAGGATTTCGATGGTTCGGATCATTCTGTTTCTGTTGTTGATCGCGCTGGGAGCGGCCGGCGCGGCCTGGATTGCCGAGCAGACCGGCGATGTCGTGCTGTCGTGGGGCGGCTATCGCGCCCAGACCACACTGCCGGTCTTCGTACTGGTGCTGGGCATCGTCGTCGTTGCGGCGATGATGGCGTGGGCGATCCTGCGTGGCGTGTGGCGTACGCCGGCGCGTATGCGGCGCAATCGGCGCGAACGGCGTCAGGCCCGCGGCCGGCATGCGATCACGCAAGGACTGCTCGCGATCGGCCATGGCGATTCCACGGCGGCCCGCGTCCATGCCGAGGCGGCGCGCAAACATGCGGCGCACGATCCGCTGGCGCTGCTGCTGCATGCGCAGTCGGCGCAACTCGACGGCGACCGCGAGGGCGCGCAGCGCGCCTTCCGCGCCATGGCCGAACGCGAGGATACGCGGCTGCTCGGCCTGCGCGGCCTGTTCATCGAGGCGCAGCGCGCCGACGATCCGGTTGCGGCCGTGATGGTCGCCGAAGAAGCGCTGAAGCTGTCGCCGTCCTCGTCATGGGCGTCGCATGCGGTGCTCGGCTTCTGCTGCGCCAGGGGCGACTGGGCCGGCGCGCTGAAAATCCTCGACAACAATCAATCGGCCGGACTGATCGACAAGGCGACTTATCGCCGGCAACGCGGCGTGCTGCTGACGGCGCGCGCGCTCGAGCTCGAAAAGGTCGATCGCGACCTGTCGCGCGAGAACGTGATGGAAGCGGTCAAGCTGGCGCCGACGCTGGTGCCGGCCGCGGTGCTGGCGAGCAAGTTCGAGAGCGAAGCGCATCAGGTGCGGCGTTCGATGCGCCTGGTCGAGACAGCGTGGCTGGCGCAGCCGCATCCGGATCTGGCGGATGCCTACTCGCATGTGAAGCTCGGCGATTCCGCGCGCCAGCGGCTGGTGCGGGTCGAGACGCTCGCAGCGAAGATGCCCGGCCACATCGAGGGCGCGCTGGCAATTGCCCGCGCCGCGATCGACGCATCCGAGTTTACCAAAGCGCGCGAGGCGCTGGCGCCGTTCATTGCAGCTCCTACGCAACGCGTCGCGCTGTTGATGGCGGAGCTCGAGCGCACCGAACATGGCGATAGCGGCCGGGCGCGGGCCTGGACCTTGCGCGCGGTGCGCGCGCTGCACGATCCGGCCTGGACTGCGGACGGCTATGTCAGCGATCGCTGGCGGCCGGTCTCCCCGGTCACCGGCAGGCTCGATGCCTTCCAGTGGCAGACGCCGGTCGCCGCACTGCCGTCCGACAAGGGGGCCGCGATCGAATCCTCGGCCTTCGAGGAAGCCATGCTGGCGACGCCGCGCCGGGCCGTCGTGCTCGAGCCGCCAAAGGACGTCGCCGAGGAAGAGCCGCCTCCGTCGCCCGTCGTCCCGGCACCTTCCGCCGCGCCCGCTGCTTCAGCTCCTGCGTCGGCCGCCGAGCAGGACAATGCGCCTCCGCCGGCTGCCGCCGCCGAGGCTGCCCCACTGAGGCTGCCCCGCTGAGGCCGCCCCGCCCCAACGCCAGCCCCGTCACCCGCGCCGGTCGAATCGGCCCCAAGCCGACCGGCCCCCTTGTTCCGGTCCCGGCAGGACATTCCGAAGGCTGTTCCAGCCCCCATTCCGGCGATCATTCCGCTCATCCGGGCGCCCGACGATCCCGGGGTCGACGACGAGGGCCCGGCGGACGAATTCGCGGAACAAATCGGCCCGCCCAAGGCCCAGGCCGGCGGCTGGCGGGGATTTTTGTCACGCTGGGGCGGCAACTAGGCGTCTAGATTGTTGTTTTGACGCGTTTTCTTGATGCGAACCGGTGTCCACTTCGCTTGAAAACGCTTTGTAGGGCCCGCGTTTTTCTTGCCAATCGGGGCCGTCCCCGATATCAGGTGCGGGCGTTTTCCGGGTCACGCCCGAACGCCGCGTTTGGTCCGCCGCAATAGCTCAGTTGGTAGAGCACGTCATTCGTAATGACGGGGTCACAGGTTCGAGTCCTGTTTGCGGCACCAGTCCCTCAAAAAATTCCTTGAGCAGTCGGCATCCGCGTTCACGGATTTGTTTGCGTGACCTGTCTCACATCGGGAATGACCTTGCCCGGCATAGTCTCCGCCTCGACCTCAAGGGGAGATTTCAACATGCGTAAATTCATTCTGATTGCAGGGTTCGTTTTGGCCTCCGCCGCAGCTCAAGCTGGCGATCGAAGCCTTTCGCTCGGAGGCGTGGAGACGAACGCCGCTCCGGCGCCGGCCAAAGCTACGGATGCATCGAAAAGCGCCGAAGCCCCGCAGGCTGCGGAAGCACCAAAATATGTCGAGCGGCCGGCGGTCGTCGAGCCCAAGCCTGAGACGAGCAAGCCTGAGACGAGCAGGACCGAGACGGCCAGGCCCAGGGCGGCCAGAGCGGCCAGGGCGTATCGGCCCGCTGCCGGGCCTGCGAGCGCCGGACCCGGAAGACCTGTGGCACGGAGAACGGCGTACATCTCGAGGAGTGCGAGGCCGCACGGCGTGCGCTACCGGATCGCGCGCATCATCGGCGCACTGCACCGGCACGGCATCTATTGGTAACATTGCCAAAGCAAAACGCGCCTCTCGGATTCAAATCCGAAGGGCGCGTTTTTCATTGAGTAAGGCTGGAGCCGGCGACCGGCTTCCCTTATTGCGAAACCGTCTGCACCACGCTGCTGAGCGGGCGGCTGGCAACCGCCGGCACTTTCTGGTCCTTCACCAGCATCGCATCATATTCGGGCAAGGTTTCGAGCTGCTCCTTGGCCTTCATCTGCACGACCTTGTAGCCGCCGGCCCTGAGGCGACGCAGCAGCGTCGGCAAGGCCTGCGCCGTGCTCTTCTGCAGATCGTGCATCAGAATTACGCCCTTGCCCTGCTTGTCGAGCTTGGTCATGACGTTCTGGACGACCTGGTCGGGACCCGACGATTTGAAGTCGTTGGAATCGACATCAACTGAAAACATCGAGATGTTGCGCGAGGCGAGATAGCCGAGGGCTCCTTGCGTGTGCGCGAGGCCCGGGAAGCGGAAGAACGGCGCGGGCGCAGTCCCCAGCGCCATCTTCACGGCGCTAAAGCCCTTCTCGATTTCTTCCCTGACCTGCGCTTCGGTCAGCTTCTTGCTGTCGAGATGGGCGTGCGACCATGTGTGCGAGCCGATCGTGTGGCCGGCGGCCGCGACCTGCTTGAGAATCTCCGGATGATAGGTGGTGTGCTTGCCGACCGGGAAGAACAGAGCTTTCGTGCATTCATCCGCGAGCGCCTTGAGCACCGCGGGCGTGGTCGGCCACGGACCGTCGTCGAACGTCAGCACCACTTCCTTGTCGGTCAGGAAGTCGAACTGCTTGTATTGCAGGAAGCCGAAACCGGGACCGCCCGTGGTGTCGATCACCACTGTGCGGCTGACACCGAGCGCGTCGGGGTTGGCGCAGGCCGATCGCACCGGCTGCGGTGCCAGAACCGGCGCGGGGGCAGGGGCGGGCTTCGAGAGAGAAGCCGTGATCTCGACATCATCCTTCAGCGCGAGCTTGGCCGCGGCGAGCGCCGGTAACGGCTCGGCCTTGCGGGCGGCGACGGTTTGAGGTGCGGCCGCATCGGCGCGCGGTGAGGAGGTCCAGAACCAAACGCCGGTGATCACCAGCGCCGTGACTACACTGGCCAGCATCAGGCCCAACGCATTACGCATCGCTACTCTTTCCAGATACTCGGGGTACACACACAACGGGGCATTAATGCCAACAATGTCTTAACGTCTCCCGAACAAGCGCCGGTTAGACGAAGAAGATGAGGGGCTTATATCTGAGTGACGTCAGTCACAGTCGCGCCCGCGGTTCCAGGCGCATGCTCCTGCCATCAACAACGGGCTCGCTTTGCCGGGCCAACAGGAGCCGAAAATGACCGCAACCTTCTTCAATACCGTTCGCAAGGTCAGCTTAGCGCTGGCCTTGACCACCTCATTCGCCGCCGTCTCGTCGACCGCGAGCTTCGCGTTCAGCTCGGAAGCGCAGCAGCAGTGCACGGGTGACGCGTTCCGCCTCTGCAGCTCGGAAATCCCCAATATTCCGAAGATCACAGCCTGCATGGTGAAGCACCGCTCTGATCTGAGCGCGGGCTGCCGCGGCGTGATGGACCGCGAGCTCGCCGCGCAGAAATCCGGCAAGCTCGCCGCGCAATAACGAACCCTGTCTTCGCGATCATTAACGGCTTGGAAAACGCTTGCGTCGATGCGACGCAGGCGTTTTCCGCCTTTTAGGGCGTTCAGAAAGCGCACGGTTGCGCGATTTAGCCGTTCACAAATGCGTTGGCAGCCGAATTTCGGTGCCCGGATTCCCGTTCTGACACGTTTTCTTGACGCGAACCGGTATCCGCCCCGGATCAGGTCCGGGGCTGGCTTTCACTGGAAAACGATATAGAACGCGCGGATTGCGTTCTCGTGTAAAGGCATAGCAAATGACCAAGATCCTTTTCGTCATTCCCTTGATCCTGATGGCCTCCAGCGCGTCGGCGCAGACAAAAAAAGAGGGGCATGACGAGTGCGCGCGCGACGTCTCGCGGTATTGCCGGGCGCAGATGCAGGATGGCGATCAGATCATTCTGGCCTGCCTGAAGCAGAACCGCTCACGGATCAGCAAGGCCTGCCAGCAGAAGCTGACGAGTCACGGGCAGTAGAACGCGCCGGGCAGTCGCGACTCAACCCGCCCCGTTCCCGTTGGCGCGCAGCGATTGGTAGAAATCGTAGATCAGCAGCGCCATGACAAGCACGCAGATGATGATCAGCGGCACTGCCTTGATCCACCAGAGCATGATGCCGAGAAACGTGCAGACGCCGGCAATGCCGATCAGTCCGGTGATGAAGTTTGTCATCTGCCGCTCCTTGTTTTCGCACGACCCGCACTGGTCTTCGCAGGCGCGGCGCCGCCGCGCTTTCCGAGTTTTCTGACAAGCCAGTTGGCCGTCCGCAACAGCCGCGCATCGTTGCCGCGGCGTCCGACCAGCTGCACGCCGATGGGCAAGCCGCTTTCCGACTGCAGCAGCGGCAGCGTCACCGCCGGCGTGCCGAGATAAGTCCATATCGAGCAGAACGCCGGGTTTCCGGTACTGTCGAGGCCGCGCGGCGCCGGGCCGGGCGCCGCCGGGGTCAAAATCGCGTCGTATTCGTCGAACACGCCGTCGAGCGCCGCGTTGAGCGTCGCGCTGCCGGCCAGCGCCCGCGTGTAATCGACGGCGAGAGCCTTGCGCCCGCGCTCGATCAATGCGCGCAGCACCTTGCTCAGGGAATCGCCGCCCTGCTCGAAATCGCGATGCAGGTTGTGCGCCATCTCCACTTCCATGACGGTGCGGTGCATGTCGATGACACGGTCGAAACTCTGCCCGATCTCGACCTCCGAAATTTGCTCGCCCAGCGTTTCCACCAGTTCGGCAAATGCCTCCGTAGTCACCTTCTCGGCATGCGTCCAGGCGGGCGAACGGACGAAGGCGAAGCGCGGCGGCAATGGCGGCTCGCTTGCCGCCACCTCGACGAAGGGCGGACGGGCGAGGGGCCGCGTATCCGGATCCTCTTCGTCGAAGCCGGCAAGCATCTCGGCAAGCAGTGCGGCATCGTCGACCGAGCGCGCAAATACGCCGACATGATCGAGCGCCCGCGACAAGAGCAGCGCGCCGCTCCGCGGAATCAGGCCGTGTGTCGGCTTGAAGCCGACCACGCCGCAGAAGGCGGCGGGGCGGATCACCGAGCCGTTGGTCTGCGAGCCGATCGCGCCCGGCACCATCAGCGCGGCCACGGCCGCAGCCGAGCCGGAGGACGATCCGCCCGGCGTGTGATCCGGGTTGTGCGGATTTCGGGTCTTGCCCGGATTGAAGTAGGCGTACTCGGTCGTCACCGTCTTGCCGAGGATCACGGCGCCTGCCGCCCGCAGCCGCGCCACAGCCGCTGCATCGCGGCGCGGCGTGCGTCCGGCCCACAGTTTCGATCCGAATTCCGTCGGCATGTCGCCGGTGTCGAAGATGTCCTTGATGCCGACCGGCACGCCATGCAGGGGGCCTATGGCCTTGCCCTGCTTGCGACGATCGTCGGCTACCTCGGCCTGCCACATCGCGTGGTCGCGGTCGAGGAACGCCCACGCCTCGATATCGCGATCGACCTCATCGATGCGCTTGAGGCAGTCGCCGACGAACTCCACCGAACTGAGCCGGCCGTCGCGGATGCCGGCCGCAGCTTCCGTGAGGCTGAGCGCATTGAGGCTCATGCGCACCCCTTCAGCGTCTTACTCAACCTGCTCACCGCGATCCATAGAGGTAGCCGGGCAACCACAACGCAATACCCGGGAAGATGTAGACCAGCGCCATGGTGAAGAAGACCAGGCCGACAAACGGAAGCGCGCCGGAGAAGATGTCGGTGAGCTTCACCTCCGGCGGCGCCACGCCCTTCAGGTAGAAGGCGGCCATCGCGACCGGCGGCGTGTTGAACGCTGTCTGCGTGTTCAGTGCAACCAGGATGCCGAAGAAGATCGGATCGATGCCGTACTGGGGAAGCAGCGGCAGGAAAATCGGCACGAATATGATGATGATCTCTGTCCATTCCAGCGGCCAGCCGAGCAGGAAGATGATCACCTGGGTCAACAGCAGGAACCCTACCGGTGACAGATTCATCGAGGCGAAGAACTGCTCGACCACCGTCTGTCCGCCGAGGACGGCAAACACCGCGGAGAACGTCCACGACCCGATGAACAGGTAGCAGACCATCGCGGTGGCGCGCACGGTCAGGTACACCGATTCTTGCATCATCGTGAAGTTGAGCGAACGATAGGCGGCCGCCAGAACGATGCTCATGAGTGCGCCTACCGCGGCCGCCTCGGACGGCGTCGCCAGGCCAAACAGGATCGCGCCGAGCACCGAAACGATGAGCAGCGCTAGCGGCAGGAACGATGTAGCGAGCGCCCAGATTACCGTGCTGAGCGGCACGTTGGTCTGCTCGGGCGGCAGCTTCGGCGCGAGCGCGGGATTGATGATCGCGCGCGCCATCGCATAGAGGACGTAGAGCCCGGCCAGCAGGAACCCCGGAAAGAAAGCGGCCGCATAAAGCTTGACCGCCGAAACGCCGGCGGTCGCCGCATAGACGATCAGGAGAATGCTCGGCGGAATCAGGATGCCGAGGCAGCCGCCGGCGCAGACCACGCCGGCCGACAACTTGACGTCGTAGCCGGCGCGCAGCATCGCGGGCAAAGCCAGCAGGCCCATCAGCGTGACAACGGCGCCGACGATGCCGGTGGCGGTCGCGAACATCGCACAGGTTATCAGCGTGGCCACCGCCAGCGCGCCCGGCACGTTCTTCATCGACAATTGCAGCGAGTAGAACAGGCGGTCGAGGATGTTTGCGCGCTCGATCAGATAGCCCATGAACAGGAACAGCGGAACCGCGACCAGCACGTCACTGGACGTGACCTCGAACGTCTTCTGCACCAGAAGCGTGAAGATACGATTCTCGAAGAAGTCCTGGCCGGCGGTGTAGTAGGCGTAGTAGCCGAACGAGACGCCCATCGCCATCAGCGTGAAGGCGATCGGGAAGCCGAGCATGATGATGAAGATGAACAGGCCCAGCATCAGCATGCCGAGTTGTGGATCGGTCATGCGCCTGCTCCCTTCTCGTCCTGCTGCGCAGCCGCCGCCTGCTGATGTTCGCGAATGATGAGGCTCTCGGTCTCCTCCACGTCGTGCAGGCGCTGCGGCCACCGGCCGGTGCGTATGCAAAGCACGCAGCGGATGACCTCAGCGAGCCCTTGCAGAAACAGAAGGACACCGGTGGCCGGGATCAGCGCCTTCAGCGGAAACACCGGCACGCCGGCCGGACTGAAGATGCTGACTTCACGGAAGCGCACCGACATATCGGCATAATTCCAGCCCGAATACATCAGCGCCGCGATCGCCGGCAGGAAGAACAAAATGTAGAGAACGAGGTCCATCGTCGCCTGGGTGCGCGGCGACCAGAGGCGGTAGACCACGTCGGCGCGCACATGGCCGTTGCGCGAGAGCGTATAAGCGCCGGCCATCAGGAACATCGCGCCGTAGGTGATGTAGCTGATGTCGAAAGCCCAGGTGGTCGGCGCACGCAGCACGTAGCGCACGAACACCTCGTAGCTGACACCCAGCGTCAGGACGAGAATCAGCCAGGCGAACGCCTTTCCGACCCACGTGCTGAGCTCATCAATGAAGAAGAGAAATTTTTTCATGCGAGCTGAACTCGCTGTGAGTAGCACATCCGGATTTCCCCCACCCTGTTCGTGGTCAGGCGGCGCTCCCACTGCGCCGCCCTTCATTCATACTGCGTCAGCGTTAAGCAGCGAAAGCAATCAGAGCTTGATCACGCCCGGGAAGTGATGTTCGAAGGCGCCGCGGTAGTCCGTCGTGTTGTACGTGTTGTAGTAAACCACGCGGCGTACCCATGCCTTCTGCGAGTCCATCACCTTCTTCATGAACGGATCCGAACCGAGCTGGGTGATCAGGCCGTCCCATGCCTTGATCTGCGCATCGAACACCGATTTCGGCGTTCGCAGGACGTTGACCTTGTCCTTGGTGATCAGTTCCTGCAGGTCCTTGGAGTAATAGTCCATGGCCTTCCATTCGTTGGCCGATGACACGGCTTCCGCTGCATATTGCAGAATGGCCTTGTGCTCGGCGGGAAGGGCGTTGAACTTGGTCTTGTTGAACATGATCTCGAAGTATTCCGTCGCCTGATGGTGGCTGCCCATCATGTAGTACTTGGCGACGTCCTGCGCGCCGAAGCGCCGGTCCGAGGTCGGATTGTTGAACTCGAACCCGTCGATCACGCCGCGCTCCATGGCAGGCACGATCTCGCCGCCGGGAAGCTGCGCGACGGATGAACCCATCGCCTGGAAGAGATCGGCGGCAAGGCCCACCGTGCGATACTTCAGGCCCTTGAGATCGGCCTCGCTGGTGATCGGCTTCTTGAACCAGCCGAGCGGCTGGGTCGGCATCGGCATGGCGAAGAAGCTCTTGATGTTGACCTTCATGATCTGGGTCTGGAGCTCTTCGAACAGCTCGCGACCGCCGCCGTTGTGGATCCAGCCGAGACCTTCATTGGCGTTGAAGCCGAACACGGGACCCGTGCCGAACAGCGAAGCTGCCTTGTGTTTGCCGTACCAGTAGACCGTCACCGTGTGCGCTGCGTCGATCTGGCCGCCGTGCACGCCGTCGAAGACCTGGAACGGATGCACGACCGAGCCGCCGACCAGATAGTCGATGCGCAGCCGGCCTCCGGCCATCTCGTTGACGCGCTTCACATAGTCTTCGGCCATCTCGTTGAAGACGTCGGCCTTGCCCCACGAGCCCTGCATTTTCAGAGTCGCCGTCTGCGCCCGGCTGACCTGCGGCATCGCAATCACCGCGCCGCCAGCGGCGGCCGCCGTCAGGAAACGGCGGCGCGTCGTTTTTGTATCGCTACGCTTGCTCATGAGTTCCTCCCGGTTGAAAGATCGCCCGCTGCATCGCGGGCTTGTTTTGTCTTGACGCCAAGTCAAAGGCTTGCGCGGCATTTTGGCAAGCGGGAAGTGCGTTCGCTCATGGTGAATCGCGCATACGGTAAGCATCGTTGTTGTTTCGCAGACGCGAAACGGGACCTTCCTTTCCGCTCGGCGGAGCGAAAGCGCACCGAAGTCTTGCACTTTAGTCGCAGGAAATTGGCCGCGCGAAATCGGCAGCGGTTTGAATCAGACTGGCTGGTTTATTCCCGTGCCGTTCTGCGCCCAATAGCCGCGTCGCGTCATGCTCTTAACGGATCAGGTCAGGTGCTGCTGCCCGCGGCCGTTGCGACCACCGGCAAGACCTCGTTGGCGGCGCGGTCGGGGGTATCTTCCTTCCAGCGGACCGAACCGAACGGCCGCTCCAGCATGCGGCGGACGCGGATCGGTTCGGGCCCGAGATGAAAGTCGATCGCGCGCTGGTGCAGGGCGCGCTCGGACTGGGTCGGGCGGCTACGCTGGCGCAGGTAGTCCAGCCAGGTCGGGCAGTGATAGCGCTCGGTCCATAATTCGGGGTCGGCGATGTCGCGCGCGATCGACCAGCCATAGGCGCCATTGCGCTGGCGGCTGAGCTGCACTTCCTGCATCACATTGTGGAAGGCGCGCGCGCTGTCCTGCGCGACGCGATACTCGATCTCGACCACCAGCGGCCCGCTGCGCCCGGTGAGCGACAGCCGCACTTCGGGATCGGCCAGCGCCTCGGCGGGCGGCTCATAGCGCGCGCCGACCGGCGGCATGCGCAACCAGATTCCGAGCAGCGGGGAAAGCAACATCAGTCCGGCCGAGACCAGCAGCGCCACCTCGACGCCGGCGATGTCGGTGAGGTGGCCCCAGCCCCAGCTTCCGATCGCAATACCGCCGGCAATTGCGGCCTGGAATGCCGCCAGCGAGCGGCCCGCGACCCAGCGCGGCGCCGAGAGCTGCACGCCGATGTTGAACAAGGCGACCGCCAGCATCCACACCGCTCCCGCGAGCACCAGGGCGATCGCCGTCAGGATGGCGCTGTTGCTCAGGGCGACCGCGGCGATCGCGCCGGCCAGCGATATCGTGCAGGCGCGCACCGCGGCCTCGCCGCTCATGCGCCGCCGCACTTCGGAGATATTCAGCGCGCCGAATACCGCGCCCATGCCGAAGGCCCCCAACATGATGCCGTAAGTTTGCGCGCCGCCATGCAGGAGGTCGCGGGCGACCAGCGGCATCAGCGCCGAGATCGAGCCGCCGATCACGCCGGTGACCAATGTCCTGATCAGGACGATGCGGATCGACGGCGAGTTGGCGATGTAGCGCACGCCCGAGACCATGGCGCGGTTGAGGCGTTCGCGCGGCAGGCGCGATGGTTCATGGGTGCGGTTCCACAGAAACAGCACCACCATCAGCGGCAGATAAAGCACGGCATTGACGGCGAACGCGGCGACGGCGCCTGCGGTCGCGACCACAATGCCGCCGACCGCCGGCCCGAAACTGCGCGCGATGTTGTAGCTGATGCCGTTGAGCGCGACCGCCGCCGGCAGCGTTTCCGCCGGCACCTGCTCGCTGACCGAGGCTTGCCAGGCCGGCCCGAACAGCGCCATGCCGCTGCCCACCACGAAGCACAGCGCCAGCAGGATATTCGGCGTGACGAGGCCGAGCCACGCCATGACGGTCAGCACGGTTGCGCCGACAAGCGCGATACCGAGCGAGACGAGGGCGACGATCCGCCGGTCGTGCATGTCGGCGATGGCGCCAGCCGGCATCGAAATCAGCATGATCGGCAGCATCAGCGCGGTCTGCACCAGCGCGACCTTGTCGGCGGAAGAAGTCATCTGCGTCATCGCCCAGGCAGCTCCAACGCCCTGGATCAATATCCCCAGATTGGACACGAGACTGGCGAGCCAGATGCGCCGGAACACGGCATGCCGCAGCGGCGCTGCGATACCGTCAGTCGCAAGACGCGAGCGTTTCGGCTGGTCGGTCATGATCGGTTCCGTTGGCTTTCTGTCACCGGCTTGATTCCATTCCAACTTAAAGTGATGCCTGCGAAAACCCTGACCTGTCCAGTCGTTACACCGCTTTCGGCGGTGCTACAGCACAGCTAAGGTACTGAAGAGCAACGGAAGGTTTCGAAATGCGGCTGTCACGGCGGTTGATCCTGAAGAGCGCCGGAGCCTTGCCCGTGCTGGCTGGCTCATTCGGTCTCATGCCCCTGGGTTTGCGGGCGTGGGCGCAGGCGGCGTCGGCGGCATCCGCGCCAGCGGCGGTTCCGCCGGTCCTGTTCGTGCACGGCAATGGCGACCATGCGGCACTCTGGATCACCACATTATGGCGCATGGAATCGAACGGCGTGCCACACGAGCGAATGCTGGCTGTCAGCTTTACCGATCCCCTGGCGCGCACCGATGACAGGGTGGAACAACCGAACCGTTCCTCGACCGAAGACCAGCGCCGCGAACTCGGCGAGGCCGTCAAGGAATTGCAGCGTCGCACCGGCGCGTCGCGCATCGCCCTCGTCGGTAATTCGCGCGGCGGCTATTCGATCCGCAATTACATCAGGAATGGCGGCGGCACCGACGTCAGCCACGCCGTGCTGTGCGGCGTCCCAAACCACGGCATCTATGATTGGGACGACGGTCCAGGCGGCGAGTTCAACGGCCGCGGCCCGTTCCTGCGCGGCTTGAACGAGGGCGAGAGCGAGGTGACGCCGGGCACGGCATTTCTCACCTTGCGCAGCGACGGCATCGATAAATTTGCGCAAGGCGATGGGCGCTTCGTCGGCAAGCCGGGCACGCCGACCGGCGTGACGTCGGAAGGCCCTGCGCTGAAGGGCGCGACCAATCTCGTGCTCGGTGCGCTCGATCATCGCGAGGTCGCGTTTCATCCGCGCGCGTTTCGCGAGATCTACAAATTCATTGCCGGCCAGGAGCCGTCACGCATCGAGATCGTACCGGAAGCGGAAGTCAGGCTGAGTGGACTTGTGACGGGCACGCCGGGAGGCGTCGTCACCAACCGCCCGGTCTCCGGCGCGACGGTTGAAATCTATCGCGTCTCTTCTGATACCGGCGAACGGATCGGCGGTCCGATTCATTCGTCGCAAACCGGCGCCGACGGCCGCTGGGGCCCGGCGCAGGTCGAGCCGAGCTGGTATCTCGAAATCGTGCTGGCATCGGCCGGCTCTCCCACGACGCATCTCTATCGATCGCCGTTTCCGCGCTCCTCCGACGTGGTGCATTTGCGCGCCGCGCGCCCGCTCGGGCCGGCCGATGCCGGCGCGGGCGCCGTGGTCCTGACGTCGCGTCCGCGGGGTTATTTTGGCTTGCCGCGGGACGTGGTGCTGATCGACGGCAAGGAGCCCAGGGACCTGAAACCTGGCGTGCCGACCGATTCGGTCACGACCTTGCGGCTTCCAGCGGAGGAGATTGGCCGCCCGGTGGCAGCCATGTTCAATACAGAGCGAATCGTGGCACGGGCTTGGCCGGCCTCGGAGAACCGCATTGCGATTGCCGAACTGACTTATTAGCTGTTTCCTGACTGGTACGCCTTTGTGGCGCCCGGATCGAAGACTGAGATACGATCGTAGCCCGCATGAGCGCAGCGATATGCGGGGCTTGGCAGGATCCCGGATATCGCTGCGCTCATCCGGGCTACGAAAGTGGCGCCCATGAGCATAGCCGAAGCCTACGACATGCCGGCCCCACGCGCGCCGCTGGTGCCGCCGAGCCCGCCGCGGGCGCCCGAAGACATGACGATGTTCGGGCGGTTGAAGGCGATCCGCATCAGCCCGATCGGCATGTGGGGCCAGCGGGCCTATGAGGAAGATATCGTCCAGGGCCGCTTTTTCGGGCGTGGCAGTTTCATTCTCAACGCGCCCGATGCGATCCGGCATGTGCTGGTCGACAATTTCGAAAACTATACGCGCACGCCGGTGAGCTTCCGGGTGTTACGTCCGATATTGGGCCAGGGCCTGCTGATTGCCGAAGGACGCGCGTGGAAACACCAGCGCCGAACGCTGGCGCCGGCCTTCACGCCGCGCGCGGTCTCGACGCTCGTTCCGCACATGCTGGCGGCGACCGACGAGACGGTTGCCAAGCTCAGGGCCGCCAGCAACGCGCCCGTCGACCTGCGTGAAGCCATGCAGCGAATGACACTGGAAATCGCCGGCCGCACGATGTTTTCGTTCGGGATGGATCGGCACGGCGCAGCCTTGCGCGATTTCGTCATGGAATATGGCGAGCGGCTGGCGCGGCCGCATTTCCTCGATTTATTGCTGCCGCTGAACTGGCCGAGTCCGCAGGATCTGTCCCGCGCGCGCTTCCGCAAACGCTGGACGGCGTTTGTCGGCATGCTGATGGCCGAACGCCGCGCCGCCGGCAAGAACGAGGGCGCGCCGGCGCACGATCTGTTCGACTTGATGGGTGATGCGCGCGATCCGGAAACCGGCGAGGCCTTCACCGATGCGCAGCTCGGCGATCAGATTGCGACCATGATCCTGGCCGGCCACGAGACCACGGCGACGGCGCTGTTCTGGGCGCTCTATTTGCTGGCGCTTGATCCTGCGGTCCAGCAGGACGTCGCCAACGAGGTGGAGGGTGCAACCGTCAACGGCACGCTCGATATCGAGCGGCTGAAATTCACCCGCGCGGTGATCGACGAGACCATGCGGCTCTATCCGCCGGCGTTCCTGATTGCGCGTGCAGCCAGCGGGCCGGATACGATCATGGGGCTTCCGGTCAAGAAGAAGGACGTCATCCTGATCGCGCCGTGGCTGTTGCACCGGCACGAAAAACTCTGGCGCGATCCGAACGCGTTCATCCCGTCCCGTTTCATGACCGGCACGCCGCCCGATCGCTTCGCCTACCTGCCGTTCGGCGTCGGCGCACGCGTCTGCATCGGCGCGCATTTCGCGCTGGTCGAAGCAACGCTGGCGCTGGCGAAGATGATCGGCGCGTTCCGCGTCACACTGGTCGACAAGGAGCCGGTGATGCCGATCGGCGTGGTGACGACGCAGCCTGACCGTTCGCCGATGTTTGCCATCACGCCCCGGTAGTGTTTTCGAGGCGAAAGCCTTCCCTAGGCCCGATCCGGATGGATTGCCGGGTCGCATAGCAATCAGGTTTTCGCAGATAAGTTTTCGCAGATTGCGTAGACTTATCTGCGGTAGAAACCACGTCAAACTACAGAGAGCACCTTGCGGAGCCGCTTCGCCAACGTCATCTAGGATGTGAGCATGAGCAATACCGAAGCCCAGTTCTCGGTTCTGCGGCAGACCGCCGATCCAGCGGTCGTGGATGCCATTTCGCAGTTGATCGCGAAGGGCGAGGATCGCGACCTCAACCGGATCAACTTGCTGGATTTTGCCGCGCGGTACGGGCTCGACGAGGAAAAGGTCATTTCGGCCTTCCTGCATTCAGCGCGGCTCGGGCTGTTCGACCTCAGCTGGAATGTCCTGTGCCCCGGCTGTGGTGGCGTGCTCGGTGCGCACAACACCCTGAAATCGCTTCGGCACGACGACTACAATTGCGCGCTATGCGCTCAGGGCTATGAGGCATCCGTCGACGACCGTGTGGAGGTTTCTTTCACCGTCAGTCCCCGCGTCAGGCGTATAGCGGCGCATGATCCCAATACATTGCCGATCTGGGAATATAACCGCCAGATGTTCTGGAGTTCGGGGATGGACCTGAGCGAAGAATCGATCACGCGGCTGATCGACGAGGTCTCGCTCGAGGCGATCGAACTGCCGGCGGGCGAAAAGGCGGTGCTGTCGCTGCAACTGCCTAATCAGTTCGTGATCGTGTTCGAACCGGTGACGCATTCGGCGCATTTTCTGGACATCCAGGGCGAGCCGACCCGCGAGCGCCAGCAGTTCTCCATCGTCTTCAACAAGCTGCACGCGCCGACCGGCACGACCGTGATGCGTCCCGGGCCGCTGCGGCTATCGCTCGAAAACCAGACCGACCACCGGGTGCTTCCCGCGGTCTGGATCGCCAACGATACGCTCCACGAGCTGCTCGGCAAGCGCAAGCCGATCCTGACCGCCAAGCGGATGCTGTCCAACCAGACTTTTCGCGACGTCTTCAAGGCGGATAACCTCAATGTCGATCAGCGCCTCAAGATCACCTCGCTGACCTTCCTGTTCACGGACCTGAAGGGCTCCACGGCGCTCTATGAGCGGGTCGGCGATCTCGCCGCGTTCGATCTGGTGCGCGCGCATTTCCATGCGCTGCTCGAAATCATCGCGTCCGAGAAGGGCGCGGTGGTGAAGACGATCGGCGACGCCGTGATGGCGACCTTCATCAGGCCGGAGCACGCGATCGTTGCGGGGTTACGGATGCGCGCGGCGATGGCTCAGCTCAATATCGAGCGTGGCAGGGAGGATCTGATCGTCAAGATCGGCATTCACGAAGGTCCATGCCTGGCCGTGATGCTCAACGAGCGGCAGGATTATTTCGGCCAGACCGTCAATATCGCATCGCGCGTGCAGAGCCTGTCGACCTCGCAAGAGATCCACATCACCGGACCTGTGATCGAATCGCCGGCGGTCGCCACGATCCTTCAGAACGAGGCGATCAGGCCGATCCAGAAGGAAGCCGCGCTGCGCGGCATCGCCGACAAGATCGTGGTGTACGAGATCCCTTGAACGCCTAACTTAAAAGCGCGCCAGTAAATCGGACTCGTCATGCCCGGGCAAAAGCGCGAAGACGCGCTTCGCGCTTTTGCCCGGCCATGACGGAGAGTGACTGACGCTGGCCGCTATGCTGGTCAAGCGTTGACGCGCTACTCGATCACGATCTCGCCGGTCATGCCGAGTTCGGCGTGGGTCTTGCCATCGCTGGTCTTGATGTCGCAACGCAGGTCGCTGGCGCGGCCGGCCGCGACCGGCACCAGCCACCATTCGGCGGATTGTCCCGGATAGACCTCGATCTCGCGGATCGCGCCCTTGAATTCGGCGAGCGTCACGGCCTTGCCATTTTGCTGCTGCGTCACCTGCACCTTGCGCGTGAACACCATCTGCGAGAACGCATGCGAGGTGAAGTAATGCGGATCGTTGCTCGTGTTGCGCAGGATCAGCTTGTAGAGCTTGCCGGTTTCAAACTTGAGTTGCTTCGGCGCGAATTCATGTTTGCCAGGTGAGCCGAGATCGACCGTTATCTCGATCGGCGTCTGCCGCGACATATCGCCCGCCGCAAGCGCGGCTCCCGAGGCAATTCCAAGCACAACGGCGGCGCCCAGCGCGAAGCGGAAGGTGGTCATGCGCGTTTCCTCAAAAATCACTCGTTGGAACAACGAGTTTCGTTTCTAATGCAAATGCGAATGATTTGCAATTGAATTGGCGCCCTTCCTTCCTGCGGCGAATCGCGCGCATCAGGTTTTGGCGTAATGCCCTGTCTTTCGAAGCACGCGAGGACGGTGCTCTTGAACCTCGGCCAGCGCTTTGACTCACCACTAAGCGACGGCTCTGCGACCGCCCGCATTGCTTTCGATGCAGATGTTTTGGTCACTTCAAAGGTGACGCCGATTTAATCTGCTCGCGCAGCCAGGCGTTGATTGCGGAGGCCAGATTTTCAACCCATATTCGACCGACAGGCCTTACACGACTTTGCAGGTAGATTGATGCTCGACGGACTGCGCCAATTCATTGCCGATATCGTTGCGCCCAGTGCGGATCCGGATCTCGCGTTCGACGATACCGGGTATCTCCTGGCGGCGACCGCGCTACTGGTTCACGTCGTCTCACTCGATGGCGAGCCGAGCGCGATCGAGCAGCGCAAATTGCACAGTTTGATCGAAAGCCGCTTCAAGCTCGATCCCGGTACGGCGGATCATTTGATCGCGCAGGCGACGCGGGCCGAAGGCGAGGCGGTCGATCTCTATCATTTCACCAGCGTCATCATGCGTTCGGTGAACGAGGAGGGCCGGCTCCGCATCATCGAGATGATGTGGGAACTGGTATACGCGGACGGCCAGGTCAGCGAGTTCGAGGATAACGTCGTCTGGCGTGCGGCTGATCTGCTCGGTATTTCATCGCGCGACCGGATCGATCTCAAGCACAAGGTGGCGGAGCAGCGGCAGTCGGCCTCTTCTGTGGCCACGCCGAAAGCCGAAGACGCGTCGATATGACAATGAGCGGCGCAGCCACGCGTCATTGCAGATGACGAAACTTTAATGTGCGCCGCGATCGGCTGCGATAACGCGCGATAAGCCTGAAAATATAGAGACTTCAGCGCGCGGAGCACGCGGGTCTGCATGGCGCCATGTTTAGGGGATGGCTTGCGCCACACCACGCGCCTATGCTCTCGTTCCCGTGCTGGCGGCATAACCTTGAATTGATTTTAAGAGCATTCAATCGTGACCGAGCGTGTGACGCTGATTACCGGTGCATCGGCGGGCATAGGCACCGAGCTGGCGCGCGTTTTTGCTTCGCACGGTCATCGCGTGGCGCTGGTGGCGCGGCGCGCAGATCGCCTGGAAGCGCTGGCGGCTGAAATCACGGCTGCGGGCGGCGCGGCTCCGATCGTCATTCCCTGCGACCTCGCACAATCCGACTCCGGCGACCAGATAGCCGACGCTCTGGCGGCCTCCGGCGTGGAGGTCGAGTACGTCGTCAACAATGCAGGCTTCGGCCTGTTCGGCAGAGCGGTCCAGCGTGACAGAGCAGTCCAGCTCGAGATGATCGCGGTCAACATCCGCGCACTCACGGAGCTGTCGTTGCGGTTTTCCGATCACCTGATTCGCAATCGTGGCGGGCTTCTGAATGTCGGCTCGATCGCCGGCTTTCTGCCTGGCCCGGGAATGGCGGTTTATTACGCCACCAAAGCCTACGTGCTGTCGTTCACGGAGGCGATGAGGGCCGAGCTGGCGCCGCATGGCGTGCGCGTGACGGTGCTCTGTCCCGGTCCGGTGCCGTCGGAATTCCAGGCGCGCGCAGGCTTCAGGCCTGGTTTCGATTCGGCCGTTCTCAAGGTTTTGCCCGCCGCCGTCGCGCAGCAGGCCTATCGCGGATTGATGGCGAACAAGCGGGCAGTGATGCCCGGCCTCGGCATCAAGATTGTGCCGTTTCTGCTCCGGTTCTTCCCGCGCGGGTTCATCCTGGGCGCGGTCGGCCGCCTTCAGCTCCGCCAGCGCTGAGAAAACCACGTATTTTTGCGGACGAAAGCACGTGCGTGCCGGGAAGGCGCGACGGAGACCGCATCTGGCCCGCGACTTGCTTTTAGATTTTCGCGAGTGTGCGTGAACTCACGCCAAATTAATACTCACTTAGGTATGGTTTGGGTTGAGGTGCCAGAGCAACGTCGATGTCGTTCCGGTCGAACAAAAATGACGAAAATATTCTGCCTTTTCCGGGCCGGAGGGCGGTTGCATCCGCCGCTGCCGCCTCGCCGCCGGTTCTGATCGTTCTTCATCAGGAGACGTCGACGCCAGGTCGGGTCGGCAATGCGCTGCGGGCGCTCGGCTATCCCCTCGACATCCGCCGTCCTCGGTTCGGCGACCCGCTGCCGGACACGCTGGAGCGGCATGCCGGCGCGGTTATCTTCGGCGGCCCGATGAGCGCCAACGACAGCGACGATTATGTCCGCCGCGAAATCGACTGGATCGAAATCCCCCTGCGTGAGCAGCGGCCGTTTCTCGGCATCTGCCTGGGCGCGCAGATGCTTGCCAAACAATTGGGCGCGCAGGTCGCGCCGCATCACGAAGGGCGGGTCGAGGTCGGCTACTATCCGATCCGTCCGACGGCGGACGGACGTGCGCTGTGCCCGGACTGGCCGGAGCGTGTCTATCACTGGCACGGCGAGGGATTTCAACTGCCTCGCGGCGCGAAACTGCTGGCTGAAGGCGACGACTTTCCGGTGCAGGCGTATCAGCACGGTCATGCGTTCGGCTTTCAGTTTCATCCTGATGTGACCTACGCCATGATGCATCGCTGGACCACGCGCGGGTGCGTGCGCATGGATTCGCCGGGCGCGCAGCCGCGTCACCTTCACTTCGAAGGCCGCGCGGTGCACGACGTGATCGAACGGGCGTGGTTGAAGAATTTCATTGCGGGCTGGATCGCGTGCGCGCCGCGCGCGATCATGCTGGACGCCGCAGAATAGCCGTCACGCGGAATTTGCCCGCATGTCGAACGTCTTTCAAAATCTTGGGATGTGATAGAGTCGCTGCCTGAAGCCTGCGGATACCAGCAGGCAAATGGGAGGCGATATGACCGGCGACGAGTTTGCATCGCTCCTCGGTGATTTCACGCTGTCGGCGGAGTCAGGCGATGGCGCGCGCTTCGCCAACCATTTCACCGAAGACGCCGTCTATCATGACTACATCTACGGCCCGCATCAGAGCCGCGCCGACATCGCGCTTATGATGCAGGGCCTGTTTCACCGTGACGCCACCGATTATCGCTGGGAAATGTTCGATCCCGTATTCGACGGGCGTCAGGGCTATGCGTGGTCGCTGTCGAGTTTTACGTCGACCATTCCGCAATTCAAGGGCCGGCGCGTGGTGATCGACGGCATGAGCCGCTTTCTCGTGCGCGACGGGCTGATCGCGGAATATCGCGAGTCCGTCAATGGCGGGGTTGCGATGGCGCAGCTCGGCGTCGAGCCGGCGCGGATGGAGAAAGTGTTCCGGCGCTGGACCGGATGGCTCAAGGAGCGGCCGGAAACGTTGGATTATCTGGCGCGGCCCAAGGGCTCGCGCGCGAATCGTCAATGACAGAAACGACAGGGAGGTTGCGGTGACCTATCAGCATATTCTCTACGAGGTGAGCGACAAGATCGCGACCATCACGCTCAACCGGCCCGACCGCATGAATGCGTGGACCGCGACCATGGAGCGTGACGTGCGCCACGCGATGGAGGCGGCGGCCGGCGACGATGACGTCCGCGTCATCGTGCTCACCGGCGCCGGTCGCGCCTTCTGCGCCGGCGCGGATATGGAGGCGTTGCAGAGCATCGATCCCAGCGAGATCAGGCGCGGCGAGAATACCCCGTCGTTCGACATGAACCGGCGGGCGGACTGGCAGACGCGCTACGCCTATTATCCGGCGATTCCAAAGCCCGTGATCGGCATGCTGAACGGCGCCACCGCCGGCATCGGCCTCGTCCACGCGCTCTATTGCGACCTGCGGTTTGCCGCCAACAATACCGTCTTCACCACCTCGTTCGCGCGCCGCGGGCTGATTGCCGAGCACGGCATCAGCTGGATGCTGCCGCGCATCGTCGGCCACGCCAACGCGCTCGATTTGCTGATGTCCGCGCGGCGGGTGTCGAGCGAGGAGGCGCTGCGGATCGGGCTGGTCAACCGCCTCTATCCGCCGGACCTGTTGCGCGAGCAGACCTATGCCTATGCGCGCGACCTTGCTGAATTCGTCTCGCCCAGCGCGATTTCGGTGATCAAGCGCCAGCTCTACGACGTGCCGTTCCAGACGCTGGCGGAAGCCACCATCGACGCCAACCGCGAAATGCAGATCGCGCTGAAGGGGAGCGATTTCCGGGAGGGTGTGGCGAGTTTTGTGGAGAAGAGGGCGCCGAAGTTTACGGGGAAGTAGGGGGAGCCTGCTCTGTTCTGTGTTGGAGGCTTGCCTAGGCCCGCCGTCGCCCTTCGGGCTATGGCGAGGCAGCCTTCGCTACGATGGAGGCTTGCCTAGCCGAAGCAGGCGCAGCCTGCGAAGGCTGGTGGAGCCAGGCGGGATCGAACCGCCGACCTCGTCATTGCGAACGACGCGCTCTCCCAGCTGAGCTATGGCCCCGTCGCGACCGCCTCGAAGTGACCCGAAGCAACCGACAATCGGCGCCATTTACAGTCCGGCCCAAGGCCAAGTCAAGAACGGTGAAAGCACCGATTTTGGCGTCATTTGCCGGGAACTTCCCTTGTTTGCGGGGGGATGAACCGATATCTAGCTGATACCCCACCTGCGAGCCCCCTCCACATGCGCGCTGTCCTCGATATCCTCATCATCGTCCTTGACCTCTACGTCTGGCTTTTGATCGCTTCGGCCATCCTGTCCTGGCTGATCGCCTTCAACGTCGTGAACACGCGCAACCAGTTCGTCGCGGCGGTGGCGGAGTTCCTGTACCGGATCACCGAGCCGGCGCTGGCGCCGATCCGGCGGTTCATGCCCAATCTGGGCGGGCTCGATATCTCGCCGATCATCCTGATCCTGGTCATCATGTTCGTCCAGCGGGTGATCGCCTACTACGTCTATCCCAACGTCGTCTGATCGCGGGCGTCGGTAGCTGATGGATGCCTGATGGATCCTTGGCGCTATTCCACCAAGGGCATCAGTATCGCGCTGCGGGTGACACCGCGCGGTGGCCGGGATGATATCGATGGGATTGAGACGCTCGCCAATGGCCGATCGGTCGTAAAGGTTCGTGTCCGCGCCATCGCCGAAGGCGGCGAGGCCAACCGCGCGGTGACCGAATTGCTGGCGAAGGCGCTTGGTGTTCCGAAGGCGAAAGTGAAGATCCTGTCAGGCGTCACGTCGCGGCTGAAACAGGTCGCAGTCGACGGCGATCCCAAAATTCTCGGCGAAGCGCTGCGAAAGGCGACCGCCGCCAAGGCCGAAAAGACGAAGGATTGAGATGACGGCACGAATTATCGATGGAAAGGTCATCGCAGCCGAGCTTCGCGCCTGCGTCGCGGAAGAGGTCGCCAGGGTCAAGCGCGAGCATCAGCTCACGCCGGGCCTTGCCGTGGTGCTGGTCGGCAACGACTCCGCCAGCGAGGTCTATGTCCGCAGCAAGCACACGCAGACGCAGGCGGCCGGCATGGCCTCGTTCGAGCATAAACTGCCCGCCGATGTGGCGCAGGCCGATCTGCTGGCGCTGATCGCAAAGCTCAACGGCGATCCGGCCGTGCACGGCATTCTCGTGCAATTGCCGCTGCCGAAGTCGATCCACACCGAAACGGTCATCAACGCCATCGATCCCGCCAAGGATGTCGACGGCTTGCATCCCAGCAATGCCGGCCGGCTGGCCGGCGGCTTTGCCGCGCTGTCGCCATGCACGCCGCTCGGCTGCATCATCCTGACCAGGAGTGTGCATGCCTCGCTGGAAGGCATGAATGCGATCGTCATCGGCCGCTCCAATCTGGTCGGCCGTCCCCTGGTGCAATTGCTGCTCAACGAAAATGCCACGGTGACGATCGCGCATTCGCGCTCAAGGGATCTGCCGCAACTCTGCGCCCGCGCCGATCTGGTCTATGCCGCCGTCGGCAAGCCAGAGATGGTGCGCGCGGACTGGATCAAGCCGGGCGCCACCGTGATCGACGTCGGCATCAACCGCCTGCCTCTGGCCGACGGCAAGACGCGGCTGGTCGGCGACGTCGCGTTCAAGGAGGTGGCCGAGGTCGCCGGTGCGATCACGCCGGTGCCCGGCGGCGTCGGGCAAATGACGGTGGCGTGCCTGCTGGTGAACACGCTGCGCGCGGCGTGTGGGATTCACGGACTGCCGAAGCCTGCGGTGTGACTCTCCCTCTCCCCGTTCTTCACGGGGCGAGGGAGCGCTAACACCTCACCCCGCTGCGTTCTCGATCAGCCGCCGATAAAACCGGATCATGTCGGCATAGCCTTCGACGGGAAGCCGTTCGTTGGTGCCGTGAAAACGCTTCAAATCTTCCGAATTGGCGCGCACCGGCGAGAAGCGGAAAATCGTGTCGGTGATGCCAGTGTAGTGGCGCGAGTCGGTGGCGGCCACCATCAGGCCGGGCGCGACGATCACATCCGGATAGATTTCCCGGATGGTCCGGCTGAGCATCTGGAACGACGGACTTGATGTCGCCGTTACCGGCGGCGGATCGGTATTGCCGGGAAACGGCTTGATGGAAATACGCTCATTGGCGATCGTGCTGCGCACGTGATCGGTGATGCTCGCCTGGGTATCGCCTGGGATCAGGCGGAAGTTGACGGTCGCCTCGGCCTTGCCGGGCAGCACATTGTCCTTGTCGCCGGCGTTGAAGATCGTCAGCGCCGTGGTGGTGCGCACCATTGCTTCCGTCGGCCCGCTCTTTTCGAGCTCGCGCAGCAACAGCGGCTTGAACAGCCAGAGGTTCGACAGCACCACGCGGTTGAAGCCGGACATCTCGGGCGCCAGCGTGCCGAACATTTCCGCGACCGTAGAGCGGATCTGCATCGGCAGGCGGCGATCTTCCAGCCGCGCCAGCGCCGCACTCATCATGCCGATCGCGGTGTCGCGCGGCGGCATCGACGAATGACCGGGCGTCGCCTGCGCGTTCAGCACCAGCGTGGCATAGCCCTTTTCGGCGACGCCGATCAGCGCGGCCGGCTTGTCGAGGCCCTTCATGATGCCTTCGGTGATCAACAGGCCCTCGTCGATCACGAAGTCGAGGCGGATGCCGCGCGAGGCGAGCAGCGCCGCGATCGATTTGGCGCCGGCGGTGCCCGCGGTCTCTTCGTCATGGCCGAACGCGAAATAGATCGTGCGTTTGGGGCGGAAGTCGGCCTTGGCCATCGCCTCGGCGGCCTCCAGCATGGAATAGAGGTTGCCCTTGTCATCCCAGGAGCCGCGGCCCCAGATGAATCCGTCAGCTATCACGCCGTCAAAGGGCGGCTGTTGCCAGTCCTTCTCGGTGCCCGGCGCCACCGGCACGACATCCTGATGCGCGAGGAATGCGATCGGCTGCGTCCTCGGGTCGGAGCCTGCCCATGTGTAGAGCAGGCTGTAGCGACCGACGATTTCGCGTTTCGCCGCGGCATGAAATGCCGGGAAGCTCTTTTCGATATGCGCGCGCATGCCGCGGAGTGCTTCGGCGTGCTGGTCGGGCTTTTCGTAACTCGAAATGGTCCGGAAGCGGATCGCCTCTGACAGGCGTCTGGCCGCCGCCTGTGCGTCGACCTCGGCGCGCGGCACGGCGGTTACCTGGAGCTGCCGCGAACCGTGGGTGAGGGTGTTGAACGCCAATACGCCGGCGAGGATGACGATAACAGCGATCACGAGCAGCAGGATGTTGCGGATGATCCTGATCAGGCGGCGCATGGTGTTGTTTCCCCCGTCATTGCGAGCGAAGCGAAGCAATCCATAAATCGCGCCGCACGCGCAAGCTTCTGGATTGCTTCGTCGCTAACGCTCCTTGCGCAAACGCATCGCGTTTGCCGCAGGCAATGACGGTATCCGCGCAGCGCCTACTTCTTCTTCGCCCGCTCGATGCCTTCCAGGATCAGCCGGTGGGCGTCCTCGGCGCCGCACCAGCGCAGCACCTTCACCCATTTTCCGGGTTCGAGATCCTTGTAGTGCTCGAAGAAGTGCTGGATCTGCTGCAGCGTGATATCGGGGAGGTCGCTGTAAGTTTTGACCTTGTCGTAGCGCTGGGTCAGCTTCGAAGACGGCACCGCGATGATCTTCTCGTCGCCGCCGGCCTCGTCTTCCATCAGCAACACGCCGACGGGGCGCACGCTCATCACGGCGCCCGGCACGATCGCGCGGGTATTGGCGACCAGCACGTCGCAGGGGTCGCCGTCGCCGGACAGCGTATGCGGGATGAAGCCGTAATTGCCGGGGTAGCGCATCGCCGTGTAGAGGAAGCGATCGACCACCAGCGTGCCGGCTTCCTTGTCCATTTCATATTTGATCGGCTCGCCGCCAACGGGCACCTCGATGATGACGTTGACCTCGTGTGGCGGATTTACTCCGATCGGAATGGCGTCAATGCGCATAAAGGGCTCCGCGTGGCGTTGAGGGAGGCGCCCGGACCGGGCGCGTGTTAGCGCCGGTTTAGCCTCGCAGTGCAGCAGGGGGAAGCCTCAAATACAGCCTGATCGGGAAAAGTCGGCACGCCTTTCGTCGCGACAAACGCAAGCGCTTGCGCGGAGACCATGCTCAAATCCAAAGAAAAAAATAGAACAGGCTCAGTTGGTCCAGGCGAAAGCGACTTTATCGAGCGACTTCGGCCCGAACTTCTCCGAGGAGCGCGCCACCATCCGGCCGCCCAGCGCACGGTAGAATTCCGTCGCCGTGTCGTTGTCGGACAGTGCCCAGATCACCATGCTCTTCAGCCCGCTCTGCATCAGATCGCGCCGGGCGGCGGTGAAGAGGCGGCGGCCGAAGCCGAGGCCCTGGAATTCCGGCCGCAGATAGAGCTCGTAAATCTCGCCCTCGAAATGCAGGCTGCGGGCGCGGTTGCGGCCGTAATTGGCGTAACCCGCGACCTTGTCGCCGAACACCAGCACGCTGACGCGGCTGCCTTTGCGGATCGCGCTGTCCCACCATTGCGGGCCGCGACGGTTGATGAGTTTTTCGAGCTCGGCGCCGGGAATGATGCCCTGATAGGCGGACCGCCAGGCTTCATCATGGGTAGACGCCACCGCGGCTGCGTCTGCAGCCTTGGCCGGTCGGACCTCGATCAGGGTTGTGCTCATGACCTGATCAAAGCAAGTCGGCGGGCCGGCTTCAAGGTCCATCGTTAATTATCGGTTAACCTGTGGATTTTCTGCATCAGTTTTATGCCCCTCTGTACCGAAAGAGGACAGCGGCCCTGTCTTAACGGTATTTGCCGATGCCAAGGCGGCGAAATGGTTGTCAGAATCACCTGCGGAAAGTCTCCGCGAATTCCGTTCACGGAAAAATGCGCTGGATTTGATTCGCCGGCGGTATTCTGTTGGGTGACTTCGCAAATGCGCCCTCCTTCGGCTGTGTCAGGCCCGTTCATGCGCTCGCCAAACGTGCTTTTTGCGCTGGTTCTCGTGGCGGCGCTCGGTATCAAGGCCGCGGCGGCGCAGCCTGCCCTTGGCGCCCAAGGTGCGGAAGGCGAGCCGCACCGGCTGCAGCAATGGCTGGTACCTTCTCCCGATCCTGTTACCGCGGCGCATGCGGTGCTGTTTCGGCCGGCCGGCGAGGGCCCGTTTCCGCTAGCCGTGATCGCGCACGCCTCCACCCAGAACGTGCTGCGACGGGCGCAAATGCCGCAGCCCGAATACCGCGCGCTCGCCGCCTGGCTGGTGGCGCGCGGTTTTGCCGTGTTGATTCCCGAGCGTCCGGGCCATGGCGCGACCGGTGGAAAGTACCTCGAGGATCAGGGCGGCTGCGATGAGGCTGATTACGCCAAGGCGGGACGCGCCACGGCGGATGCGATTGCCGCTGCAGTCGGGCTTGTACGGAAGCAATCCTTCATCCGGCCGGACGGTATCGTGGTGATCGGCCATTCGGCCGGCGCCTGGGGTGCGCTGGCGCTGGCCGGTGAAGATCCGACGAAAATTGCCGCCGTCGTCGCGTTCGCGCCGGGGCGCGGCGGGCATGCCAATGATTTTCCCAATCGGGTCTGCGCGCCGCATACGCTGATGGCCGCGGCGGGCGAATTCGGCAAGGCCGCGCGCGTGAATGTGACCTGGCTGGTGGCCGCCAATGACAGCTACTTTTCGCCCGCATTCTCGCGTCAACTGGTCGACGCGTTTCGTAGCCCCGGCGGCAAGGCTGATTTTCACGTGCTGCCGGCCCATGGCGGCGAGGGGCACTGGCTGGTGGAAACCGAGGGCGGGGTAAAACTCGCCGGACGCGAACTCGATCGCGCCTTGAAGGTGCAATCGGCAAATTCGGCGAAGAAGCGATGACGCTGTATTTCCTCGTTAAATATCTGCATGTGGTGGGCGCGATCGTCATTCTCGGCACCGGCGCCGGCATCGCGTTCTTCATGCTGATGGCCCATCGCAGCCGGGACGCGGCCTTCATCGCGCGCACGGCTGAAGCCGTCGTGATCGCCGACATGCTGTTCACGCTGACGGCGGTGCTGCTGCAGCCGGTGAGTGGCGGCGTGCTGATGTGGCTGTCCTCTACCGCGTGGAGCGAGCGCTGGCTGATGGCTTCGCTCGGGCTCTATGCGGTCGCGGGGCTGTTCTGGGTGCCGGTGATCTTCATGCAGATCGAAATGCGCGATCTCGCGCGCAAGGCGGCTGAGCAGAACCAGAAGTTGCCGCCGCGCTATTTCGCACTTTTCCACCGCTGGTTTCTGTTTGGGATTCCCGGTTTTGGCTCTGTCATGGCTATTCTCTGGCTGATGATCGCCAAACCGCTTTAGGCAGGCATGAACGCCAGTAACCGAAAAATCCTCGTGCTCGGCGCCTCCGGCCTGATCGGCCGCTTCGTGACCGACGATCTGCGCGCACGGGGATTTTCCGTAGTGGGCGTTGCCCGAAGATTATCCGCCTCGCAGAAGAGCGGTCCGCTCGATCTCGAACTGCCTGTCATGTCGATGGAAGCAGCCCAACTGGCGCGGCTGCTGCGCGATCAGCGCATCGATGTCGTCGTCAATTGCCTCGGCGTGCTGCAGGACGGCCCAGGCAGCGACACCGCCGCTGTGCATCGCGATTTCGTCGCGCGGTTGTTGCAGGCGATCCGCGACAGCGACGGCGCGATCCGGCTGGTGCATATCTCGATTCCAGGCACGAGCGAGACCGACCGGACTGCCTTCAGCACCACCAAACGCGAGGCCGAGCGGCTGATCGCGGAATCCGGCGTCGCGTTCACAATCCTGCGGCCGGGCTTCGTGGTGGCGCTTGCGGCCTATGGCGGCAGCGCCATGGTGCGCTCGCTCGCGGCGTTTCCGCTCGATCTCCCGGCCGCCGAGCGGGCTGCACCGTTCCAGCCAGTCGCGATGGAGGACATTGCCGCGACCATCGCCTGGCTTGCCGCGCGCGACCCCGGCGAGGCGAACGCCGTGACATGGGACCTGATGCAGGAGCAGCCGGTCACGCTTGGTGACGTGATCGATCAGTTCCGCGAGGTGTTCGGTACCGGCAGATGGTGGCGCATCGTCATGCCGGCGTTCCTGCTTGATCTCGGCGCAAGATTCGGCGATCTCGCGAACCAGTTCGGCTGGATGCCGCCGATGCGAACCACCGCGATCGCGGAGCTGCGCCGCGGCGTCCGCGGCGATCCCGCGGACTGGATGGCCGCCACCGGCATCGTGCCGAAGCGCATCGAACAGACGGCCGGAAAACGCCCGGCGACCATTCAAGACAAATGGTTTGCCCGGCTGTTCCCGATCAAGGCCCTTGTCATCGCAAGCCTCGTGCTGTTCTGGGTCGTCTCGGGCTTCATTGCGCTGGTGATTTCCTATGACGCTGCGGCTGGGATCCTGAGCAGTCACGGCTTTCCGCCGTCGCTTGTTGGTCCCATCACCGTCGGCACCAGCCTGATGGATATGAGCATCGGCGTGCTGATCGCGTTCCGCCGCACCGCGGCAGTTGGTCTGGTCGCGGGTATCGTCGCGTCGCTGGGCTATATGATTGGCGCGGCGATCCTGACGCCGGACCTCTGGATCGAGCCGCTCGGCGCGCTGGTGAAGACCTGCCCCGCCATCGTGCTGATGCTCGTGGCGCTACTGACCTTGGACAACCGATGACCCCAAAACCATGACCCCAAAACCCGTGACCCAATGGCCCGACGATGACGTGATCCTCTACGACGGCGTCTGCGTCTTCTGCTCGCGCTGGGTCCGCTTCGTCGCAACGCGCGACGTCGAGCGAAGATTCCGTTTCACCGCGATCCAGTCGCCCTACGGCACGCGGCTGGCGCAGGCTTTTGGTATCGATCCCAGCGATCCCGACACCAACGCCGTTGTGCATGGCGGGGTGGCGTATTTTAAATCGGATGCTGCGCTAACAGTGTTGAGCTCACTGCCCGGCTGGCGATGGATACGCGCGTTGTTCGTCGTCCCGAAGCCGGTGCGCAACGCCGTCTACAGCCTCGTCGCACGCAACCGGTATCGGATTTTCGGGAAGTATGACGAATGCTTTGTGCCGGACGCGGAGATGCGGGCAAGGGTGATGGAGTGAAGGTGGTTTGAGGTGTTGTTGGCTATCCAAGATAGGAAAGCTGCTCTAAATTGAAGCGGATTTGGATAGTGAGCCATCGTAGAGCCTTCAGTGTATGACCAAGGCAGTTTTCACCACCAAGGTCACACCAAGCTACAAGGACCTGCCCGAGGACCGATATCATTTTCCGCGTACTTACTTGAACTATGTTCGGCAGGCTGTTGGTGACTATATTGTCTACTATGAGCCGCGAAGGTCTAGCGCAGAGCTTTCAAGTCGTGGCGGTCGTCAATCTTATTTTGGCGTAGCTCGCGTTGTGTCGGTGATTGAAGACACTGACCTGCAGGGCCACTATTTCGCGATCATCGATCGAACCACCTATTTGGACTTTGACACACCTGTACCGTTCCAAGAGGGCGGACAGTATTACGAAAGTGCGCTCGAGAAGGGCGATGGCAGCACTAACAAAGGTGCGTTCGGCCGCGCTGTGCGCCTCATTCCGGACGACGAATTCGACCGAATCCTGAAGTCTGGATTTGCTCCGGTTCTTGGCGAGAGTACTGCGAACGAGATTGCATTGCCTGGATTCTCAGAGCCACCCGCGCCATTCGAGCGCCCAATCGTCGAAATGATTGCTTCCCGACCATTTCGGGAGCGGTCGTTCATGCACAATGTGCGTGCTGCCTACTCGAATAGATGCGCCATGACGGGATTGCGATTGATCAATGGAGGTGGTCGGCCCGAAGTGCAGGCGGCGCATATTCAGCCTGTAGCTTCAAAAGGACCAGACTCCGTTCGAAACGGCGTGGCTTTGTCTGGGACAGTGCATTGGATGTTTGATCGAGGTCTCATTTCGATCGGCGACGACTACACGATTCTGGTCGCCAAGGATCACGTTCCCGAAGATGCGGCTCGTCTTCTGAATCAAAATGGATCAATCAATCTTCCCGAAGACGAAACTCTCCATCCCAATGCACATTATTTGAAGTTTCATCGGGACAAGGTTTTCAAGGGTTAGCGCCGCATGACAGGTATCGTTGCGTATCCAAAACGGCATGTGCCAAGAGGCGAAGACTTCCTGCTTCTCTCGCCGACGGCACAGGCCCACGCCTACCGGAATGTGGATCGGATGTTCGCGACGCGGGCAATCCGCCGGGGCAGCTCAGTTCTGCCACTGGAGCGTGGACAGGAGATTTCACCCCGCTATCAAGCGGCGCAAGGCGCGTGTGACGTCGACGCGTACATGGATCGCGCCAATGTCGCGGGGCTGCTCGTCATCAGGCACGAAAAGATTGTGTTGGAGCGCTATTCCCTCGGGTTGGAGGAGAACGTACGCTGGTCATCGATGTCGATGATCAAGTCGTTGACGGCGACGTTGGCCGGCGCCGCCCTGCAGCAGGGCGCGATCGCGAGCCTGGACGACGCGGTATCAAAATATATCCCGGCGCTGCGCGGCTGTGCCTATGATGCGGTCACCATTCGCCACCTGATCACCATGTCATCAGGCGTGCGCTGGAACGAGGACTACACCGACCGGAATTCAGACGTTAATCGTTACAGCAAATCGCTTGGCGACAAGGCGCCGGGAGGCGTTCTGGCGCTGATGCGGAGTTTGAAAGCCGAGCATCGGCCCGGCAGTCAATTCAATTACAATACCGGCGACACCTACGTCCTCGGCAGCCTGATATCGGCGGCAACGGGAAAAACCCTGGCCGACTACATGTCCGAGACGATCTGGTCTGGCCTCGGCATGGAGTATGACGCGTTCTATACGCTGGAATCCGAAGCCGGGCAGGAGATCGGGGGCAGCCGGGCCGGGATAGCGCTGCGGGATTTTGGCCGCTTCGGCGTGTTCCTTCTGCGCAACGGCGTCGTCGATGGCACTCCCGTCCTGCCGCCGGATTGGGTCGAACATGCCGGACGCCCGGCATTCGTCCTCGACGCCGCAACCAATCGCTATGGGGCGACGGGATACGGGTACAGTTGGTGGCTCGATCCTGACGGATCGATGGTCGCCGTCGGTTTCGCCGGCCAGTCGCTCTACGTCAACAGGAAGAACAAGGTCGTCATCGTCACGCTGTCGTGTCAGCCGCAACCACCTTATTCGGCCGCCTACGACGTCGATCTCCAGACCGAGTACCACGCCTTCAAGAATGCGGTGCTCGCCACGTGCGGCTGATTCGGGAACGTGAGCTATTCGCTCGCGAGCGAAGCTACAACTTCCCCAGCCGCTCGCTCTCCGCTGTCCCGTGCCCCATGCGCGGTCGAGAAAAACTCCGGCGAGGTCGCTTCACCCGCGAAGAACAAACGCCCATCGACTGGCGCGGCGAGCACCTCGCGATCTCCTGCATGCCCCGGCAGCGCGTGCGAATACGAACCGCGCGCAAACGGGTCGTGGGCCCAGCGTGATTCCGCAAGCGGCCTCAGCTTGCGGCGAAAATCATTGCCGAGGATTGAGGCGATCTCGTTGATGCTCGCCGCGGCGAGCGCGCCTTCGCCGGCGTCTTCCAGCGATTGCGCAAAACGGCCGCCGAAAAATCCTTCGATGCAGGGCTGGCCGAATGGACGGATGTGATAGGTGCCCATTGCGGTGCGCATGGTGGCGGCGCGCAGATTGCCTTCTTTCGGCAGTGCCTCCGGCTCGTCCAGCGCCAGCGTCACCTTGTCGGCGAGGCCGAGCGGCAGGCCGCGCGCGGCGTCGACCTTTGCCGGCAAGGGCGGATGAAAGCGGATGGCTTCGTCGGCGATCAAATTGGTCGGCACGGTGACGATGACCTTGTCGGCCGTCAGCGTGCCCTGCGAGGTCTCGATGCGGACGCGTTTTGCCGAATGATCGATCAGCGTCACCACGCAATTGAACGCGGTCGGACATGTCGCGCCGTAGGCGGCAATCAGCGCACCGTAGCCGCGGCGGATGCGCCAGTTGAGGTCGGTATCCTCATAGGCGTCCATGTCGAGAATAGAGACCTGATCGAGCTCGCAGCCATTGATGTAGGTCGAGATCGCATCGATCATCGGATTCCAGCGATTGCCGGGTTCGAGGAACAGGCTGGCGGGAACATCGCGGCCGCTCTGCTCGGCTTCGATCGCAGCCTTCTCGGCGCGATCGTAGAACGCATCGAGCGCGCGCATGTAGTCGTCGCGGTCGTCCTGCGGAAACGCCTTGCCATAGGCGCGCTCGCGCCAGGGCGGCAGCGACTTGTTGATTTCGAAATTCAGTTGTTCGGCAATCTTGACGAAGGAGTTCTGGTCCGCCGAATGCAGCCAGCCGCAGCCGACGTCGAAGGTGACGTCAGGCGAGGCCATGATGGTGTGCGCCCGGCCGCCGACGCGGTCGCGCGCTTCCAGCACGATGACGGAGAGACCGGAATTCTTCAGCGCATTCGCGGCGCCGAGGCCGGCTGCGCCGGCGCCGATGATGGCGACA
This sequence comes from Bradyrhizobium sp. 170, assembly GCF_023101085.1. Taxonomy (NCBI): domain Bacteria; kingdom Pseudomonadati; phylum Pseudomonadota; class Alphaproteobacteria; order Hyphomicrobiales; family Nitrobacteraceae; genus Bradyrhizobium; species Bradyrhizobium sp. 170. The sequence continues at coordinate 95,200 of NZ_CP064703.1, forward strand.
TCGACTGAGGAGGGGAGGGACGTCATGCCCTTGCATCTAGCATGTTCGCTGCCGCGCCTGAAGCCACCCCGCGCATAGCCGTCATCACCCGCCTTGTGCGCATTTGCGCACTGGGGCGGGTGACCCGGTATTCCAGAGACATTTTTAATTGAATCGAGAGGGCGCGGCGTACTGGATGCCCCGCATTCGCGGGGCATGACGAGAGAGTTCGGCTTACGCCACCGCTTCCTTGGCCTTTTCCGCGCGCTTGCGGTCGTTGGCGTCCAAGAACTTCTTGCGCAGGCGGATCGACTTCGGGGTCACTTCGACCAGCTCGTCTTCCTCGATATAGGCCAGCGCCTTTTCCAGCGTCATCCGGATCGGCGGCGTCAGGCGCACCGCCTCGTCCTTGGAGGTGGTGCGGATGTTGGTGAGCTGCTTGCCCTTGAGTATGTTGATCTCGAGGTCGTTGTCGCGGGTGTGCTCGCCGACGATCATGCCCTTGTAGACCTTCCAGCCGGGCTCGATCATCATCGGGCCGCGGTCTTCCAGCTTGAACATAGCGTAAGCCACCGCTTCGCCCTGATCGTTGGAGATCAGCACGCCGTTGCGGCGGCCCTGGATGTCGCCCTTGTAGGGCGCATAGCCGTGGAACAGGCGGTTCATGATCGCGGTGCCGCGGGTGTCGGTCAGCAATTCGCCCTGATAGCCGATCAGGCCGCGGGTCGGCGCGTAGAACACCAGCCGCAGGCGGTTGCCGCCGGAGGGGCGCATCTCGATCATCTCGGCCTTGCGCTCGCTCATCTTCTGCACGACGACGCCGGAATGCTCCTCGTCGACGTCGATCACGACTTCCTCGATCGGCTCTTTCCACTGGCCGGTCGCCTCGTCCTTCTGCAGCACCACGCGCGGACGCGACACCGAGAGTTCAAAGCCTTCGCGGCGCATGGTCTCGATCAGGATCGCAAGCTGCAATTCGCCGCGGCCGGACACTTCCATCGCATCCTTGTCGGAAGCCTCGACCACGCGCAGCGCGACATTGCCTTCGGCTTCGCGCAGCAGGCGGTCGCGGATCATGCGCGAGGTCACCTTGTCGCCTTCGGTGCCGGCGAGCGGCGAGTTGTTGACGATGAACGACATCGACACGGTCGGCGGATCGATCGGCTGCGCTACCAGTGGCGTCTCGACCGAGGGATCGCAGAAGGTGTCGGCGACCGTGCCCTTGGTGAGGCCCGCGATGGCGACGATGTCGCCGGCGTCGGCTTCCTCGAGCGGGGTGCGTTCGATGCCGCGGAAGGCGAGGATTTTTGTGATGCGTCCCTGCTCGATGGTCTTGCCGTCGGCGCCAAGCACCTTCACGGCCTGGTTCGGCTTGATCGAGCCGGAAGTGATGCGGCCGGTGATGATGCGGCCGAGATAGGGATTGGCTTCGAGGATGGTGCCGATCATCCGGAACGGACCTTCCTCGACGCTCGGCGGCGCGACGTGGCGCACGATCAGGTCGAACAGCGGCTGCATGCCGGCATCGTGCGAACCGTCCGGGCTGTCGGCCATCCAGCCTTGCTTGGCCGACCCGTAGAGAATCGGGAAATCAAGTTGCTCCTCGCTGGCGTCGAGTGCTGCGAACAGGTCGAACACTTCGTTGATGACTTCGGTCGGGCGCGCGTCGGGGCGGTCGACCTTGTTGATGACGACGATCGGCTTCAATCCGACCTTGAGCGCCTTGGAGACCACGAATTTGGTTTGCGGCAGCGGACCTTCGGCCGCGTCCACCAGCACCAGCGCGCCATCCACCATGTTGAGGATGCGCTCGACCTCGCCGCCGAAATCGGCGTGGCCGGGGGTGTCGACGATGTTGATGCGGGTGTCCTTCCACTGCACCGAGGCGGCCTTGGCCAGAATGGTGATGCCGCGCTCGCGCTCCAGGTCGTTGGAGTCCATCGCGCGCTCGGTCACCTTCTGGTTTTCGCGATAGGTGCCGGATTGCTGCAGCAGGCGGTCGACGAGGGTGGTCTTGCCGTGGTCGACGTGGGCGATGATGGCGACGTTACGAAGGTTCATGGCTCTTCTTCTGGTCGTGCATGGTGGATGCGCGATCTCACCGGAAAACCGGGACCCACTTTTCCGGATCGCGCTTCTAAAACCTGGAATACTGGCGCGTGATGACGCTTCTTCGAATCGTCATCCCGATCCATCTTTTTGTTTGAGCATGATCTCCGGGCAAACACGTACCGCGTTTGTCCCGAGGGAAAACCGGTAGCCACTCTTCCGGATCATACTCTGGGGCCCAATGGGTCCCAAAAAGGAAACCCGGCCAAAAGGACCGGGCACACCTTACGCGTTGCGGCGCAATATATTCAGAAAACGCCAAAAAACAATGGTTTGTTTGGCATTTGATTAGCCGATTTTGGGCGTGTCTCCGGCCCTAATTGCCCTTTTCGAGGTCGGGATAGACCCCCCGCAAGACCTCCTCGAAATGGGCTTTCACCGCCTCGTTGCACTGGCAGGACCGGTTTCGCATGGCATCCGGGTTGCGGATCAGGATCGAGCCGCGCCGGGTCTCCAGCGTGCCTTCCGCCTTGAAGGTCTGAATGACCCGGCTGGTATAGGAGCGGCCGACCCCGAGCAGGGTCGCCAATTGCTCATGGGTGAGCGGCACGACCTCGCCGCCGTCGGCGCGTTCCATCGCCGAAATGATCCATTTCGCCGTGCGCTGCTCGATCGAATGGATGGCATTGCAGGCGGTGGACTGGAAGATCTGGGCCAGCATGCAGTCGGCGTAACGTGCGAAAATGTTGCTCAGCGTGCGTGATTTCGATTTCGCCGCGTCGAGCTTGCCGACCGGCAGCCGCACGAAGGGACCTGCGAATTTGACGGTGATGCGGGTGTAGGCGGGCAGATAGCCCTGGCTGACGATGCCGCCGACGGCGCCTTCGCGGCCGATCAGGATGGTCTCGACATCGCGGCCGTCCTCGTTGGTCACCATGTAGGATACGAGGCTTGGACCGCAGGGGAAGTGCACGGTCTCGACGGGGTCGCCGGGGCTGTAGAGCAAATCGTTCGGAACGGCGTCGGCGGGGATGAGGTGCGGTTCGATTAACGCAAAATCGGCGTCGTTCAGTCGGCGCAGCAAATTGTTGAACGGCCGCCCGCCGGCCGTATCTTCCTGTCGCAAAATCATCGAAGGTTCCTGCTCCCCGCCGGAGCACAATAATCGATCCAATCCCGTTTATGTGTGCACTAGTGGACAGACGGTAGAACTCGCATGTGGTGGTTTCAGTTCCGGAACCGGCGATGCGCTTTTACGGGCGTCGGCTGGTGTTGTGCCTTCCGGGGCTTCGGCCCGGGTCTCTGATCAAATGCTGAACCTTGAACTGGCGAGAAACATGGACCCCGCCTCCTCCGACGGCATGCCCAACGATGTCTTGATCGTTGAAGACGATCCGATCATTGCGCTCGATTTCGAAGACACGATTTTGGGGTTTGGCGTGAAGACGGTGCGGACCGCCGCGAACGTGGCCAAGGCGCTCGATCTGATCGCCGACCGGCCACCGGAATTCGCACTGCTCGATGTCAGCCTCATTCGCGAGAAGAGTTTTGCCGTGGCCGAACGGCTGGAGGCGCTCAAGATTCCGTTTGCCTTCGTCACCGGCTATGGCGCCGACGCCCGGCTTCCGGCCGCATTCGCGGCGAAGCCGCGGCTGCCCAAGCCCTATTCGACCGATGCGCTGCAGGCGCTCTTGAAGAACGGCTGCAGCAGGCCGTGAGCGGTTGCGGTCGGCGCGGCAATTGCGCGGGCTCAGCTATAGGGGCTTGGGATCGAGCGTTGTCGACCACAGCGCCACGTCGGCGCGGTCGCGCAAGGTCACCGTCATCTGTCCGCTGGCGCCGTCGATCCTGACGTGGCCGAAGAACTGCATGCCGGCGGATGGCGGCAGGTTTTGATTGCCGGGTCCCGGCGCCTTGATGAACTTCAGTTCAGGTCCGAAGGTGTTGTCGAGGTTGTTCGGGCCGAACGTGCCGGCATGCAGCGGCCCGGCGACGAATTCCCAGAACGGGTCGAATTCGCTAAACTGCGCCTTGTCGGGGTTGTAGTAGTGCGCGGCCGCATAGTGCACATCCGCCGTCAGCCACACCGTGTTGACGACGCCCGATGCCTTGATGAAGCGCAGCAGGTCGGCGATCTCCAGTTCGCGGCCGCGCGGCGGCCCATCGCCCTGAGCAACGGCCTCCGAGCCCTTTTTGTTGCGTGCATCGTCATAGACGATGATGCTGAGCGGCATGTCGGATGCAATCACCTTCCAGGTGGCGCGCGAATTCATCAGCCCGCGTTTCAACCAGGCCAGTTGCTCCGGACCGAGAAAATAGCTTTCGGGTCCATATGAGGCCTGCTGGTTCGGACCATTGGGTCCGCGATAGCTGCGCTCGTCCAGCATGAACACGTCGAGATGCGGGCCGTAATTCAGGATGCGATAGACCCGTCCCGGCTCCGTGATGCTCTCGCGCATCGGATACATTTCGTGGAACGCGCGCGCGGCGCGGGCGGCGAGCAGGGTGATGTTGCGTTCCTTGTAGGCCGCGGGCAATTCCTTCGACGGCGACCAGTTGTTGACCACATCGTGGTCGTCCCACTGCACGAACACCGGCACCTCGGCATTGAACGCGCGCAAATGCTCGTCCATGAAATTGTACTTGTGCGCGGCGCGGAATTCGTCGAGCGTTTCGGCGACCTTGGTCTTCTCCGGAATCGTGAAATTCTTCCAGACCTTGCCGTCGGGAAGCGTCACCTCGCTCTTGAACGGTCCGTCGGCATAGACGGTGTCGCCGGAGTGCAGCAGGAAATCCGGGCGATGCTTGCGCATGGTGGCGAAGGTGAACATGCCGCCATCATCGGGGTTGATGCCCCAGCCCTGCCCGGCAACGTCACCGCCCCAGACGAAACTGACGTCGCGGCGATCGGCCGGCGCAGTGCGGAACCGTCCGACCACCGGCTCGCTCTCGATGCCGGTATGCGCGAGGTCGCGAAACCGGACACGGTAGAAAATCTCCTGCCCGGCAGGCAGGTTCTCCAGCAGCATCTTCGCGGTGAAGTCGCTTTCGGGCAGCGTCGCGATCGGCGGCAGCGCCCTTGCATTGGCAAAGGACTCCGTGGTCGCGACTTCAACCATCATTTGCGACGGACGGTCGGCGCGCGCCCATACCACGCCGCCGTCAGCGCCGACATCGCCGGATTGCACACCCGATGTCACGATCGGCCGGTCGGCGGCGCGGCTGAGATAAGGCATTGTCATGACGCCGATGGCTCCGGCGCCCGCGAGGAAACGACGCCGGGAAATTCCGCGGAGAACATTGCGGGAAATTTTGCGGGAAATCCTGAACGTCATGCTGGCCTCTTCGGGATCTGGCGCGGGGCGCAATGATAGCACCGATAGACCTGGAGAGAATTGATGACAGTTGGATTGCCGAAATTTACAGATCAGGCGTTGCTGGCCGCGCGGAATTGCGCGCTCGCCCGTTGCAGGTTCTGCGGCATGCTCATCAAGAGCGCCTTGCGGTCGGCCACCGCGTTGTGGAACTGCTCGATCGCGATGTTGAACGCAGTCAAGGTGCCCTCCTCGATCGTCCCGTGCTCGTAGCATAGCAGCGTGTGGCGCAGAATAGCGTCCGCTTCCGACTGCATCTGGTCGAGCTCTTCCATGGAATCGCATTGACGCGCGGCGGTAAGCATGTCGAGGAGCCGGTCGCGCTGCGAGGTGTTGACATTGCGCTCATCCTTCTTGAGATAGCCGGCGAACCAGGCGCCGGCGGAGCCCATCGCCGACAGCGCCATCAAGGCCCACCAGATGTAATCGCTGTAGCGGTCGAGGAAGGTTTTTTCCTCGCCGTCGACAAAGGCGGCAGCGCCGGGATGGACGGGGATCGTGGCGTCCTTGTCGGTATCGGGCGTCTCGATCTTGGCGGCCAGCGGAAATTCGTTCTTCAGCGTCTGGCGGATCGCAAACAACTGCCGCGTAAAGATCGCGATGGTCGATTCGGCAATACCCCTGCGCGCCACGATGTGGTGCGAGAAGCTGATCGTCTTGACCTCTTCCTCGGGCCGGCCCGGCGCGCCGCCAAATGTTCCGGCCGGGATGTCGGAGGCCTCGTAGGCGGGATGGTTCTGCGCAATCGCCTCGGCCGAATCGATCGCGAGAAATTTCGGTGCGCCGCCGTCGCGCACGGAGGCTGTGATCGCGTCCGCCGTGATCTTGCTGTTGACCGGGCCGGCGGCGAGGTAGGCGTCCGCCTTCTGGTTACGAATGGCCTCGGCAGCCTCGTTGGCGGGGAACTGGACGATCTCGACCTTTGCCGGGTCGACGCCGTATTGCCGCAGAATCACCTTGAGCAGATTGACGTTGGCCTGGGTGCGGCCGACGACGCCGATGCGGCGCCCGGCGAGCTGGCCGATTTTCGTGATGGCGGGCGCGGCCTTCTTTCCCTTGGTCTTAGCTGCAGGCGGCACCCACAGCACCACGACGTTCTTGCGCAGCGTCGCCACGGCCTGCGCATTCTTCGGCACATCGAGGTCGCCCCTGATGATGGCGAGATCGGCCTTGCCTTCTCCGAGCAGATTGGCGCTCGCCAGCGCGCCATCGGTCTGCACCGGGCGCAACCGGACCACGCTGTTTCGCTGGTTGTTGAAGGCTTGCGTCAGGTTCTGAACGACTTTGAGGTCGTCGCTGTTGGCCGGGCCGACGGCGATCCGCAACGTCACTGGCCGCATGGCAAAGTAATAGCCGGCAGCCAGCGCGCCGACGATGGCCAGCACGCCGGCCAGCGTGACGAAGGTCAGTCGTCGTTTCGCTGAGCGGGGCGAGGGTGGGGCCGGCTTTTCCGAAAGGAGAGGGCCGTCGCTCATCAATCCCTGGATAGTCGTTGGAGGTGCAATTTCATGCCGCCGGCACGCTTACCCCGGTATCCTAGCAAATTTCCCCCTTAACCATTGTTACATCTCCGTCATGGTTACCGGCGCCCCCAGCCGCCACAGGAGGCCGGTTGCGGCCTATTCCGGGCAGGGGACCCCGATGCGGCCTTCGGTGTTAGGGTAGATGCGGTCTGAAACGGGAGGTGATCATGGCGGAACGGCTGTCGGCGGAGGCGCGGAAATCGGCGCTGGCGGAACTTCCCGGCTGGTCCGAGACGTCGGGACGCGAGGCGATTGCGCGGACCTTCACCTTCAAGGATTTCAACGAAGCCTTCGGATTCATGTCCCGCGCTGCCCTGGTGGCGGAAAAGAACGACCATCACCCGGAATGGAAGAACGTCTACAAGACGGTGGAAGTGGTGCTGGCGACCCACGACGCCGGCGGCGTCACCCGGCTCGATATCGATCTGGCCAAGGCGATGAATGCGATCGCAAGGCAATTGGGCGTCACCTGAGTCTGTGCACCCACGATCTTGCGCGGCGGGGCGGACATCCCCAATTCTTGAATCATACATCGGCCGCGGCGATCTGCCGCGCCGGGTTCCGAGGAACGCCGCGATGGCATCGTCCGATCACACCGCAGGTTTCGATCCGGCCGACCGGCTGGCGCAGGACCGTGAAAGCGTGCGTCGGCGCTTCTGGATCAAGTTCAAGCAGGTGGTGGCGCAGCTTCCCTTCGCCGAAGAGCTGCTCGCAGCCTATTATTGTGCGTTCGACAAACAGACGCCGCGTCACGTGCAGGCGGCGCTGCTCGGTGCCGTCGCTTATTTCATCCTGCCGTTCGATTTCATGCCGGACATGCTGCCGTTGCTCGGCTTCACCGACGATGCCGCGGTCCTCGCGACCGCCATCCGCATGGTCGCGGGCCACATCAGGCAGGAGCATCGCGATGCCGCCCGTGCCGCGCTGAAGCGCGGCATCGACGCCGCTGACGTGACGGATTGAACAGCCAAGAGCCCCGTTCCGATGTGAATCGAAACGGGGCTCTGGATTTCTGATTTGACGCGTTTTCTCTAGCGCTGTGCCGGAACCTGCGCTCTCGCGCTTCGCTCGGCCTCCCAGGCCTGGAATTGCTTGAACAGGGTTTCCTTGTCCGAGTCCGTCTTGACGTTTGCCGCGGTCGCCGGGCTCTGTTTCAGGAAGTCATCGAACCTGGCGCGGGACACGGCCTCGACGTTGTGGGTCTTGAGCCATTGCTCGGCGACCGGCAGGCGCTGCCAGTCGGGCAACGGCGCCGACAGCGAGACCTCCTTCCACTTCGGGTGGAACGGAGGGTTCTGGAACGTCGGAAACTTCGTGAAGAAGGCATCCACGAACTGCGCGAGCTTGCGATAGCGCTCGGTATTGGGCGCCCAATTGTAGGCCGCGAGCACGGCAGGCACCGCAATGGTATCGACCTTCGCCCCTTCCGCGATCAGGTTGGGATAATCCTTTGCGGTAAGGGTCGCGGGCAGATAGTCGGTCTGCAGTGGTTTCGAATAATCGACCGGAACCAGATGGAAGCGGTCGTCCTTGAACCCTGCGACGGACTTATACGGTTTGCCGCCAACGGCAATCACGGCGTCGATCTCGCCGGCCCGCATTTTCTCCATCGCGATGCGCTGTTCGAGATAGAGGAAGGTAGGCTTGATGCCGAGCCGCTCGAACACGATCGCCGCGGTGACGAAGGTGCCTCCATTGGGAAGATCGACACTGACCTTCTTGCCGTTGAGCTGGCTGATGTTGGTGACCGATTTCGAGGCGAGGACGTACATCTCTTCATTGTAAAGCTTGGTCACATAGGTGAACTGCTTCTTGATGTCCTTCGCAAAGCCCTTCTTCTCGAGATAATCGAGCGTATCGGCTCGCACGATGCCGAGGTCGACGCCCTGCAGGAACAGGATGTCGGCGACGCTCTGCACAGAGCCGCGCCCGACGATCGGAAGTACGCGTAACTTGTTTCCGTCGTCGAGCACGGAAGCGAGGTCAGCACCGAACTGCACATAGGTGCCGCCGATCGTTCCCGAGATCAGTGTGACTGTGTTGGCGTTCAGCGCCTGCTTGGTGGCGACCGAACCGAACTGAAAAATGGCCTTCAGGCTTTCGCTGACCTTGGCCGGATCGTATTCCGTCTCCGCGGCCCGGGCCGTCGTGTTGCTGAATGCCATCGTCATGGCAAGCAATGCCATTCCGAACAAATGTCGCATGGATACCTCTGCGCTGGTCTTGAGTAATTCTCTAGTTCAGTAATTACCTAGTTTTGCAGCTGACCGAGCCGCCGCTTCGCGTCCGCCGAGCCGAGCTGGGCGGCCTTCTGATACCAAACCCGTGCCGCCGCCGGATCGGGCGTGACGCTCCGCAAATCCTGGCTGCCCAGTACCAGCGGATCATACGTTCCCGCCAGCATCAGCGCCGCTTCCGCCTCCTGCGCGTCCGCGGCCCGTTCGAGCAGCAGGCGGGCGGAGGTGATGTCGCCGATCGAAAGCAGGCTCTTCGCCCGCTTCAGCAGCACCGCAAGCTCGTCTGGATCGATGCGTCTTGCCGGAGCCGCCTCACGCGTCACCACAGGAACAGGCTCACGAACGGCCGGAGCAACCGCGACCACCGCGGCCGCCGGCGTTACCGCAGCGACCTCGCGGGCAGCGTCGCGCGCCACCGGCTCGGGCACTGCGACCTTGCCCTTGAGCGCGCTCTGATAGGCGGCAGCGATTTCGTCGCGCGTCGGCGATGCCGATGCCAGCGCGTTGGGCGGCGTGCGGCGAGCGGCCGCAACCTCCGCGCCGGTCGGTTCGGCGGCCAGCGGCGGCGCGGCAATGCGCTGCGGCTGCGCAGGCTCCGGCATCGCCGCGGCAAGTTGAGCGGGCGGCGGCGCGCTGCCACCACCGCCACCGCCGAGCGAGGCGTTGAAGATGACGGCACGGGTCGAGTCGATTGAAAACAGCGCGAGAACGGCCGCTATCGCCGACACCACCACGACGCCGGTTACGATGCGCCCCGCGCGCGGTTTCTTTCGGCTGCCGCTCGCGAAAGTATATTCGGAAAGCGCCTGATGAGCCTCCTCCTCATAGTTGGAGAGGAAAAGCGGCACCGGCTCGTGTGCCGGCAACTCTTCCTGCAGCGCATCCGTCCGATCATACTGCAGCGCAAAGGGCTGCTCATATTGAGGCTGCTCGTACTGGGGCTGCTCATATTGAGGCTGCGGCTCGTATCGTAGCTGCTCTCGTAGCTGCGCGTATCGAGATTGATCAGCTTCATACAACCGAGGATCGCTGATGGCTTCGTCGAACCGGTCGAACGGATCTCTCGGCTGAGTCGGCAGCCTGGTATTCTCGGCCATGGATGATGCTCCCCACTACTGAACGCAACTACGGGCGTCCCCTGCACCTACTTCTTGCTTTTGTTGACGTACAGGAGCCCCTTAACTGATGGTTAAAGTCGCACACGGAATGGGCTCAAAAAACGACGGCGGACAGTGCGAATGGGGAGATATCTTGGTAAGATTGAGGCAAAGAAGCGGCATAAGGGGGTTTTGGAACACGCATTGTTACCGAGAAATGATCTCGGTGAGATGACATGGAGGCACGCGTCACATAGCGACGCACCTCTGCGGCCCGCGCATCGCACGGACCCTTTGCACATCCTCAAGCGCCGACAATTCAACAATTCAACGGATGATCCGGCATCTCCTCTCAGGGATGCAGGATCACCTTGCCCATCGCCTTGCGGCCGGCGAGCACCTTCAGCGCTTCGGCGGTTTGTGCCAGCGGGAAGGTGCGGTCGACATGCGAGGAGATCTTGCCTTCCGCAGTCCACTTCACGAGCTTTTCCAGGTTGGCGCGGTTCTTCTCCGGGTTGACCCTGGTCCACGCGCCCCAGAACACGCCGCGGATATCGCAGCCCTTGAGCAGCGCGAGGTTGAGCGGCATCTTCGGGATGTCGCCGGCGGCAAAGCCGATCACCAGGAAGCGCCCCTCCCATGCAATGGCGCGCAGCGCCGCCTCGGCGTAGCTGCCGCCGACGGGATCGAAAACGATGTCGACGCCCTTGCCGCCGGTCAGCCGCTTCAGGCCCTCCTTCAGGTCTTCCTTGGCGTAGTTCAGCGTGAGTTCGGCGCCATGCGCTTTGGCGAATTCGAGCTTCTCGTCCGACGATGCGCAGGCGATCACCTTCAGGCCCATCAGCTTGCCGAGTTCGCAGGCCGCAAGTCCGGTGCCGCCGGCAGCGCCCAGCACCGCAAGCGTCTCACCGGCTTTCGGGCTGGCGCGATCTTCCAGCGCATGCAGCGCGGTGCCATAGATGATGATGATTCCGGCGGCGCGATCGAAATCCAGATTGTCGGGAATTTTCACGATCGTGTTCGCCGGCAGCGCGATCTTTTCGCGTGCGCCGTTATGGCCGCAGGACGCCACCACGCGGTCGCCGACCTTCAGGTCGGTGACCCCGGCACCGACACTTTCGATCACGCCGGCAACCTCGGCGGCCGGCGAAAACGGGAATGGCGGCTTGATCTGGTACTTGCCCTGGATCATCAGGATGTCGAAGAAATTCAGCGCTGCGGCCTTGATCGCAATCACGGCCTGTCCCGGTTCGGCCACCGGATCGGGCACGTCGGCCAGCACGAGGTCGTCGGGTTGGCAATATTGCGAACAGAGAATGGCTTTCATGGGCGCACCTGATTTCGGACCGGGAAAAAGAAGAGGCTGGATGCTTCTTGCCGGATTTGAAGGCAGGCTACAATCCGATTCAGGCGCATGACCTTATGGTGATCGAAGGGGATTCAAACGATGTTTGAAAAGGGCTTGCTGGCGGGAAAGCGGATATTGGTCACCGGTGGCGGTTCGGGGCTCGGGGCTGCGATGGGACACCGCTTCGTCGAGCTCGGCGCCGAGCTGATCATTTGCGGCCGGCGGCTCGAATTGCTGGAGGCGACGGCAGCAAAGATGCGCAGCGAACTCGGCGGCAAGGTTGGCGTGATCGGCTGCGATATCCGCGACGGTACTGCGGTCGATGGCATGATGGAAGGGATATGGCGCGAGGCGCCGATCGATGTGCTGGTCAATAATGCCGCCGCGACATTCATCGCGCAGACCGAACATCTGTCGTCGCGGGCGGCGGACGCGATCCTGGCGCCGACACTGCACGGTACAATGTATTGCACGCTCGCCGCGGGCCGGCGGTGGATCGAAGCCAAGCGCAGCGGCGTGGTGCTGAGCATCCTCTCGACCTCGACGATCACCGGGCGCGCTTTCACGGTGCCTTCGGCGATGGCGAAATCCGCCGTGCTCGCGATGACCAAAAGCCTTGCGGTGGAATGGGGACCCAAGGGCGTGCGCACGGTTGCGATCGCGCCCGGCGCGTTTCCGACACCTGGAGCTTCAGGTCAGCTCCGCCCCGAGGGCCGCGATGAAAGCTGGGCGCAGCGCAATCCGCTCGGCCGCGCCGGCGAGCATGGTGAACTTGCTGACCTGGCGAGCTTTCTGATTTCGGACCGGGCCGGCTACATCAATGGAGAGATGGTGGTGCAGGATGGCGGCGCCCATTTGCGCAGTTCCGGCGCCGAAGATCTGTTGCAATGGACCGATGCGCAGTGGCAAAAGCAGCGCGAGCGTCGTCCCAAGGGCTGAAACCGAAGCCTGCGTTTTGATTCGCCAAAGGGATCGTCAAAGGATCTTGGGGCGAGGCGTCGCCACGGCGGTGAGCAACGCTGTAACTGCCTTCCCAAAAAAGCATTTCCCGGCTATCCATCCCCGGCGGCGCGAAGCGCTCTCGGGCCATCTTGCAGTCACAATGATGAGGGAACCAGTTGTCCGTGTTGCGAATACTGACATTTCTGGTTGCGATTGCGGCGTTGTGTGGGGCGGCATCCCTCGCACAAGCACAGAGCGCTGCTCCGAAGGGCGCCAAGGATTCGGCGAAGGAAGCGGCCAAGCCCGCGCCTGCACCCGCGGCAAAGCCTGGGGCCAAACCTGCGGAACCGGCCGCCGCGGCTGCTGCTGGCGGGGCGGAGCCCACCTTGATCGGTCAGTACGGTACCTGGGGCGCCTACACGGCGACGCCGGCGGGCAGGAAGGTCTGTTTCGCGTTGGCGAAGCCATCGTCATCCAAAACGAATCCACCGAATCGTCCGCGCGATCCTGCCTACGCTTTCGTCTCGACGCGCCCGGCGGAAAAAGTCATCAACGAAGTTTCGATCATGATCGGATACGCGCTGAAGCCGGGTTCGGAATCCTCTCTTGAGGTCGGCGGCTCGGCCTATGCGATGTATACCCAGGGCGACGGGCTCTGGATCAAGAACGCCGCGGAGGAAGAGCAGATGGTCAGCGCCATGCGCAAATCCGCCGAAGTCACCGTCAAGGGCGTTTCGGCCAAGGGCACCGAGACCACGGACGTCTTCTCGCTGAAGGGGCTGGCCCAGGCGCTCGACCGGCTGGCGCAGGACTGCAAGCGCTAGCGCATGATCCGGAAAAGTGGTTTCCGGTTTTCCGAAGAGATCATGCCCAAACAACGGCTTTTAAGCCCAGAATGACGTTGTTTAGGGGGCCTGAAAGGCCTATTTGAGTGCTACCTCGTAGAGTGGGCAAAGGCGCGTCGCGCCGTGCCCACCATTAACGTTTATGGTGGGGACTTCGCATTGCCCACCCCACGTATCTCAAGAACAGAAACACAATGACCGTCGCTTCAATCGAGAGCAGTTCCTCGGCTCAGGCTCCCCTCGAGAAGGTTCCGCTCGAAACCTATGTGCCGCCGGCAAAACCTTCGCTGATCGGCCTGTCGCGCGGCGAGATCGCCGACCGGCTGGGCGAGATCGGCGTTGCGTCCGCGCAGCGCAAGATGCGCACGCAGCAGCTCTGGCACTGGATGTATGTCCGCGGCGCCAAGGCGTTCGACGAGATGACCAGCATTTCGAAAGAAATGCGCGCGCAGCTGGAGCAGCATTTTACCGTCGATCGCCCCGAAGTGGTGGCCGAGCAGGTTTCCAACGACGGCACCCGCAAATGGCTGTTGCGCCTGCCGAGCGGTGACGCGTTCCAGAAAGCGCATGAAGTCGAGTGCGTCTACATTCCCGAAACCGATCGCGGCACGCTCTGCGTCTCCTCGCAGGTCGGCTGCACCCTGAACTGTTCGTTTTGCCACACCGGCACACAGCGGCTGGTGCGCAATCTCACGGCGGGCGAAATCGTCGGCCAGATCATGGTGGCGCGCGACCGCCTCAACGACTGGGCCGACCGCGAGACGCCGACCGGCAGCCGTCTCGTCACCAACGTCGTCATGATGGGGATGGGCGAGCCGCTCTATAATTTCGACGCGGTGCGCGATGCGCTGCTGATTGTTGCAGATAACGAAGGCATCGGCATTTCCCGCCGCCGCATCACGCTGTCGACCTCGGGCGTGGTGCCGAACATCATCCGCACCGGCGACGAAATCGGCGTCATGCTGGCGATCTCGCTGCATGCGGTGCGCGACGAGCTGCGCAACGAGCTGGTGCCGCTCAACCGAAAATACCCGATTGCCGAATTGCTGCAGGCCTGCCGCGATTATCCGGGCTCGTCGAACGCGCGGCGCATCACCTTCGAATATGTGATGCTCAAGGGCATCAATGATTCCATGGATGACGCCAAACTGCTGGTGAAGCTGCTCAAGGGCATTCCGGCCAAGATCAATTTGATTCCGTTCAACCCGTGGCCGGGCACAAAGTATGAGTGCTCGGACTGGGAGCAGATCGAAAAGTTCTCCGAATATATCTTCAATGCCGGCTACTCCTCGCCGGTCCGCACGCCGCGCGGCCGCGACATCCTCGCCGCCTGCGGTCAGTTGAAGTCGGAGACCGAAAAACTGTCCGCGCGCGAGCGCCAGGCGCTGCGCGCGATGGCGATGACGGATTGAGGATGAGTCCCGCCTTCGCTGTTCGAGCTACGGCGGACAAGTCGTCGCTTGCGCTCCCTTGCGCAAACGCTTCGCGTTTGTCGCAGGCAATGACGGTGTAGGCATGGCGCTAATCGGCCGCTTCTTCGTCATCCTGTTCGCCTTCCTCGCCGCCTGTTTCGTGGCGGGGATGATCGTGGTCGGCGCGGTGCTCTACCCCGAATTCAGCGATCTCGGCGGCGGGCCGATCGATCAGGGCGCGATCAACGTCGTGCTCGGCTTCGGCTTCATCTTCCTGTCCGGCTTTGCGCTGCTGCCGGCGCTGATCGTGGTCTTGATCACCGAGGCCTTCTATATCCGCAACGTGCTCGCTTATGCGGTCGGCGGCGCGATCGTCGGCGCGGCCTGCTATCTCGGCCTTATTCCGTTCGATCCGGACACGCTGCGTTTCGATGGCATCGTGCACCGCCATCTCGAAATCATGACCGGCGCGGGCATCGTGGCCGGCCTGATCTACTGGATGATCGCGGGCCGATCCGCCGGCGCCTGGCGCGAACCGAGACCTCCCTTGCGGCCACCGCCGCCATTGCCCTCGCACTCGCGGCCGCAGGCGTGAACCAGAGCGCAGCCGTCATTGCGAGCCAACGGGTCGCGCGAATGCGCGCCCCGTTGGCTCGTAATGACGGGGGTTTTCATCGCCAACCGCCTCGGCTAAACCCCGCGCCATGAACCGGACCGGACTTGTTATCGCGTTGGGCATATCGCTCGTCATCGGCCTGCTGTTCGGGATTTTCCCCGAACTCGACCTGAAGCTGGCGGGATTGTTCTACGATTCCACCAGCACATCGTTTCCGCTGAAGCAGAACGGGCTTGCCGGCTTCGCGCGCGATGGCGCGATGTGGATTGCCTGGGCGCTGGCGCTGCCGGCGCTGATTGCCATCGTGGGAAAGCTGGTGCGGCCGGACCGGCCGATGCTGGTTCCGGGGCGCGCGGCGGTGTTTCTTTTGGTCACCATCCTGCTCTCCGCCGTCGTGCTGACCAATCTCACCTTCAAGAGTTACTGGGGGCGGCCGCGGCCGGTGGTTGTGACGGAGTTCAACGGCCCCTGGCAGTTCGTGCCGTGGTGGGACCCGCGCGGGGAGTGCGGGCGTAACTGCTCATTCTTCTCCGGCGAGGGCGCCACCGCGTTCTGGACCTACGCACCCGCAGCCCTGACCCCGCCGGCGTGGCGGCCCTTGGCCTATGTGGCGGCGACCGCGTTCGGGGTCGCAACCAGCGCGTTACGGATGGCGTTCGGCGGGCATTTCTTTACCGACGTCGCCGCCGCGGGCCTCGTCAGCTTTTTCGTGATCTGGCTCTGCTATGCCTGGATTTACCGCTGGCCGTCGACCCGGCGGTCGGATGAGCAAATCGAGGCCGCGCTGGCGCGCTGGGGCTGGCCCGGCTACCGGCTGTTGCAGCGCTGGCGCGGGCGCGAAGCCGGATAATCCGATCCCAGCCGCCAGACGTCATTAAACGCGTGCCCATCAGCGCGAAATTTGATATTCGCGCCCCCAAGCCGCTAGAGCATTATCGGTTCTGATTGAATCAGAACCGAAGCTCTAGATTTTTGTTTTGACGCGTTTTCTTCACGCGAACCGGTACCCACTTCGCTCGAAAACGCTATAACGACATCCGCCATTTCGACCGATTGGAAGCTCGATGAGTACGATTCTGAAAAGCCTGCCCAAGGGGGAAAAAGTCGGCATCGCTTTCTCCGGCGGTCTCGACACCAGCGCGGCGCTGCTCTGGATGAAGCAAAAGGGCGCGCGCGTCTTTGCCTATACCGCCAATCTCGGCCAGCCCGACGAGGCGGACTACGACGAGATTCCGCGCAAGGCGCTCGAGTTCGGCGGCGAAAAAGCCCGGCTGGTGGATTGCCGCACCCAACTGGTCCACGAAGGTATCGCCGCCATCCAGTCCGGCGCCTTCCACATCTCGACCGGCGGGATCACCTACTTCAACACCACGCCGCTTGGCCGCGCCGTGACCGGCACGATGCTGGTTGCGGCAATGCAGGAGGACGGCGTCAACATCTGGGGCGATGGCTCCACCTACAAGGGCAACGATATCGAGCGGTTCTACCGCTACGGCCTGCTGACAAATCCGAGCCTGCGGATCTACAAGCCCTGGCTCGACCAGCTGTTCATCGATGAGCTGGGCGGCCGCGCGGAAATGTCGGCGTTCATGTCCGCAAATGGATTCGCCTACAAGATGAGCGCCGAGAAGGCGTATTCGACCGACAGCAATCTGCTCGGTGCAACCCACGAGGCCAAGGATCTCGAGCGCCTGGACCGCGGCATCAAGATCGTCAATCCGATCATGGGCGTGCCGTTCTGGCGCGACGACTGTGCCGTCAAGGCCGAAACGGTCGCCGTGCGTTTCGAGGAGGGCCAGCCCGTCGCGCTGAACGGCCAGACGTTCACGGATCCGGTCGCGCTGTTCCTCGAGGCCAACGCCATCGGCGGCCGGCATGGCCTCGGCATGAGCGACCAGATCGAGAACCGGATCATCGAGGCGAAGAGCCGCGGCATTTACGAAGCGCCCGGCATGGCGCTGCTGCACATCGCCTATGAACGTCTGGTAACCGGCATCCACAACGAGGACACCATCGAGCAATATCGGATCAGCGGCATGCGCGTTGGCCGGCTGCTCTACCAAGGGCGGTGGTTCGATTCCCAGGCCCTCATGCTGCGCGAAACCGCCCAGCGCTGGGTGGCGCGCGCCGTCACCGGCGAGGTGACGCTCGAGCTGCGCCGTGGCAACGACTACTCGATCCTGAACACCGAGAGCCCCAATCTGACCTATCAGCCGGAGCGGCTGAGCATGGAGAAGGTGGAGGATGCGGCGTTCACGCCGGCGGACCGTATCGGTCAGCTGACGATGCGCAACCTCGACATCACCGATACCCGCGCCAAGCTGGATCTTTACGGCAAGACAGGCTTGCTATCGAGCCGGGAAGGCGCCGACATCTTCAAGCTTGAGAGCGACAAGGATTGAATCGCGGCGCGTAGCGGTCGTTGCCGGCATTGATTGTAACGGGGACGTCATTCGGGAGCGGTAGGATATAGAGTGGGCGCATGCCTTGCCCCGGGGGCCGGTAGCTTGCCGCCAGGGCGCGCCTTACTCCGAATCCGACCCGGTGACGCTCCATGATTAAATTCTTCGCTGCCGCGACCCTCATTGTCCTGCTATCGGGATTCCCGGCCGCTGCCCAGACCATCTACCCGATCGACCGCGCGGCGATTCTCGCTGGGGCGCGCTTCGACTTCAAAGTCGAATTTCCGGATCGCATCGATCCCGCAAAATTGAAAGTCACCGTGAACGGCCAGGACCATGCCGCTGCCTTCGGCCAGCCCGGAACGTTCGTGGAGCGCGAAGACGGCAAGGATCAGTCGGCGCTGACGCTTCGCGGCGTCACCCTGACCAAGCCGGGCAACGTCACAGTGGAAGTCAGCGATGGCGCGCGCAACCGCACCGTCGGGTGGACGGTCTACGATACCGGGCCGCGCAAGGCGAAGAACGTCATCCTGTTTATCGGCGACGGGCTCTCGCCGGCGCATCGCACGGCTGCCCGTCTGCTCTCCAAGGGCATTGCAGAGGGCAAGAGCCTCGGCAAGCTTGCGATCGACGACATGCCGCACATGGCACTGGTGGCGACCGCAGGCTCGGATTCGATCATCACCGATTCGGCGAACGCCGCCAGCGCCTACGCCACCGGCCACAAGACCGCGGTCAATGCCATGGGTGTCTATGCGGACCGCACTGCAAGTCCGTTCGATGACCCGAAGGTGGAGACCATTGCGAGCCTGGCGAAGCGACGGCACGGCATGGGGATCGGCATTGTCACCAATACCGAAATCGAGGATGCGACGCCGGCGGCGATGGTGGCGCACACCCGTCGCCGCGCCGCCTATGACGAGATTGTCGAACAGTTTTTTGCAGCCAAGCCCGATGTATTGATGGGTGGCGGAGCTGCGAATTTCCTTCCGCAAGCCGCCCCCGGGTCCAAGCGCAAGGACGACATCGATTATGTCGCCAGATTCCGCGACGCCGGCTACTCGGTTGCGACGACAAAGACCGAACTCGATGCGGTGAACGCCAAATCCGACACGCGCCAATTGCTCGGCCTGTTCGCCACGGGAAATATGGACGGCGCGTTGGACCGCAAATTTCTCAAGGGCGGCGGCGTCAAGAAATTTCCCGACCAGCCCGATTTGACCGAACAGGTGCAAACCGCATTGAACGTTCTCTCGAAGAACGATGCTGGCTTCTTCCTGATGGTAGAGTCCGGGATGATCGACAAATACGCGCATCTGCTGGATATGGAGCGCGCGGTCTACGACACCATCATGCTCGACAACGCGGTCAGCCTTGCGCGCAAATGGGCACTGGCGCGTGGCGACGACACGCTTATCCTGGCAATTGCGGACCACAACCATCCCAACAGCCTTGTCGGGACGATTAGCGACGACATGACCACGACGCCTAATGTGCCGCTCCGCGAGCGCGTAGGCGTGTACGAAAAAGCTGGATTCCCCAACTATCCAGCCCCCGATGCGGATGGCTATCCATCGCGCATGGATGTCAGCCGCCGGCTCGCGATCTTTTCCGCCAGCCTGCCCGACCACTACGAAACCTTCCGTCCAAAGCTCGACAATCCCAACGAACCGACCGTGAAGGCTGACGAGCCCGGCGCGTTCAAGCCCAATGACAAGTACAAGGATGTTCCAGGCGTCGTACTGCGTTTCGGCAATCTGCCCGCGATGATGGGTGCCAGCGTGCATTCGGGAGAGGATGTCATCCTGACGGGGACCGGTCCGGGCAGTGAACGGATTCACGGTTCTATGGATAATACCGATGTATTCCGCGTCATGGCGGATGCGCTCGGCCTCGCGGCCGCGGGGCAATAGCGTCGCGCAAGCGCTCCTTGCATCAGGAAAGCGGCGGCGCCGCAAACATCAGTTTGACGCAGCTCCGAAAGATCATGATCTGCCGTTCGAGTCGGCTCGGATCGTTCAGCGTCTTCGACATGATGATGGCGCCGTCGACGATGCAGGACAGCATGTCGGCGACGTCATCGAGGTCGACCGGCTCCCGCGGTGGATAGACCGCGGCGATGCCGTCGAGGATTTTGCGGAAGCGCGCGTTCCAGTCCCGCACCGACTGCGCGGTCAGTTCGCGCACTTCGCGATCGAACAGCCGCTCCTGATAGCAGATACTGGCAATCAGGCAGCCGGGATGGCCGTTCGGCAGGTCGGACATCGTCTCGGCAAGCAGCTTCAGCGAGATAAGGAACGCCTGCAGCGGATCGTCGGATAGCTGGTGGCCGCGCGCGAAGATTTCGTCGAAGAGCTGATCGTTGGTCGCGACATAGCGGCGGAGCATCTCGCGGGCGAGCGTATTCTTGTCCTTGAAGTGGTAGAAGAAGCCGCTCTTGGTGAGCCCGGCCTCGGCGATCACTTCGTCGATCGTGGTCGCGCCAAATCCCTTGGCGAGTACGGCGGCTTCCGCGATCTCTAGAATTCGCTCGCGCGTCGCTTCGCCCTTGCCCATCCGCTTCTCTAAAACTGCACTCACGGTACGGTTTCTCCATTGCCGACGGTACGGAGGTTTTGCGGCTCCACCGCAACCATTTGAATTCGTATCATTTTGTCGCGCCGGGTTCATCCGCACCACGAGCCGCCTAGGAAGCCGCGACACTATGAGGCACCAACATCGCCCGACCCAGACCGGGGCGGGCAAGACCTACTGACGGCTGGAAAAAGCTCCGGAGATGTTGAGATGGCCAAATACAGAGACGATCTTCCGCAACGGCGTGGCGGCATTTTCCTTACCGATGGCGGCATGGAAACGACGCTGATCTTTCAAGAAGGAATCGAACTGCCGCATTTCGCCGCCTTCGTGCTGCTCGACAGCGCGGAAGGCCGGCAGCAATTGAAGCAGTATTACGCCAGCTATCTTGCGGTCGCGCGCGATCATGGCACAGGCTTTGTGCTCGACAGCCCGACCTGGCGCGCCAATCCGGATTGGGGGGCCAAGCTCGGTTACGACGCGTCCGCGCTCAAGGCGATCAATGTCCGTTCGATTGCGTTCCTGGAGGAACTGCGAGCGGGCTGGGAACGGCCAGGCGCGCCTTGCGTCATCAGCGGCGCCATCGGCCCGCGCGGCGACGGCTACAAGGCGGGCAACATGGAAGCCGCGGAGGCCGAGGCCTATCATCGGGCGCAGATCGCGGCCTTCGTCGAGGGCGGCGCCGACATGGTCACCGCCTATACGCTCACCAGCATCAATGAAGCCATCGGCGTCGCCCGCGCAGCCCGGTCGCTGGGAATACCAGCAGCGATCTCGTTTACCGTGGAGACCAATGGTCGTCTGGTGAAGGGTGAAACGTTGCGGGAGGCGATCGAGACCGTCGATCGCGAGACCGATGGTGCGCCCGAATACTTCCTGATCAACTGCGCCCATCCAACGCATTTCGAGGATGCCTTGAAGGCTGGCGAGGGCTGGACGGAGCGTATCCATGGCGTCAGGGCCAACGCCTCGACGAAGAGCCATGCCGAGCTCGACGAATCCGAAACGCTCGATTCAGGCGACCCTGCCGATCTTGGGCGGCGTTACCTGAAGCTCAGGGGAGCGTTTCCGAAGATGCGCATTCTCGGCGGCTGCTGCGGCACCGATCATCGGCACGCCGCGGCCATTTGCGACGCCTGCGTGCCGCCGCGGGCGCTCAGCGCCTGATAGCGTTTTCGAGCGAAGCATGCCCTCGGACTTGATCCGCGGGTGGATACGCGGTTCGCGTAGCAATCAAGCTTACGCAGATTGCGTAGCCTCATCTGCGGCAGAAAATGCGTCAAAACAACAAGCTCAACAAAAATGGCCGGGATTGCTCCCGGCCATTTTCATTTGCGACGACCTGTCTTATCGGCGCGGCGGCGCGGTGCCGGGCGGGGGCGGCGGCAGCGACGCCTGACCGCCAGTGAGCAGCGGCGTGATGTTGCGGATGGTGACGCGCCGGTTGATCGGGCTCGGCCCGTCGACCGGCTCCTTCAGATACTGCTCGCCATAGCCTTGCGAGGTCAGGTTTTCCGCAGGCACGTTGAACTGCTGCGTCAGCAAGGTGGCCGCGGACTCGGCGCGCCGATCCGACAGCGACAGATTGTCGACATCGTTGCCGACCGCGTCGGTGTGGCCCTCGATCAGGAACACCGCGCGCGGATTTTCCTGGATCGCGCGGTTGAGGCCGTCCGCGATCGCCTGCAGCTTCGCTGCCTGATCGGGCGGGACTTCCCACGATCCGGTTTCGAAGTTGATGGTGTTGACGTCGATGCTCGGCATCCGCTGACGCACCGTGGGGCTGTAACGGATTTCGTCCAGCGAATAACGCCGTTCGATCCGTTCCACCGGTGGCGCCATCATGGTCTCGTAGAGCAGTTCCGGCGACGCCTCCTCGGCGTCGACGATGTAACGGTTGTAGGGAATGCGGACCACCGGCGGCGCCAGGTTGACATAGAACCCGCCGCCCCCGCGCGGATCGCGGTAGCTGTTGTCGATGATGATGATCTCGCGGCCACGCTCGTCGCGGCGGATACGGCGCATCAATTGACCGTCGCGGCCGGTCACGGTGATCACCTGCGTGCCGTCAGGCCTGATCACGACGGTGCGGGTCTCGCCACCGACGGTCTGGGTCTGGATGTCACGCGCGCCGTAGCGGAAACGGTCCACCTCGCTGTGACGGACATATTGCTGTCCGCCGGGATCGCGAATGATGATCCGGCCGGGCTCGGTGATGATGGTGCGGCCGCCCTGCTGGCTCTCGCGACGCTGGCCGCGGAAGTCGTCAAGGCGTTGCGGTCCGGACGGTCGCGTGCCCGGGGCAATGGCTGTGATTCCGGCTGCCGGCGGTGGGGCTGCCGGCAGTGGTGCGGTGACCTGAGGTGCCTGGCGGAAGGCCGGCGCGACGGTCGGCGGGGCGTTCTGTACCCGGCCAGCCGGCGGCGCGGCGTTCGGCGTGCCCGGCACGGCGGTTGGCGCCGTGGGGGCCGCACCTCCCGGAGCCGTGGGAGCAGCCGCCGGCGGCGTCGCGCCCGGGGGGGTGCCGGCACTCGGCGCGGCAGGCGGCGGCGCGCCGGGTCGTCCCGGCGGCGGTGTGGTCGGCGTGGTGGTCGGGGCGCCCGCACTCGGAGGCGTCGCCGGTGCGCCGGGACGCGGCGGTGGCGCCGTCGTCGTGCCTCCGCCAGGTGGCGGGGCGGCCGTCGGCGGCGCTGTCGGAGCGGGCGTGGTGGCAGGCGCCGGCGCGGTTGTGGGTGCCGGAGGCTGCTTGGCGCCAGCCGGCGGGGGCGGCGGCGGCACAGGTGATGGTGTCGCCTTCTGAGATGAAGGCGGCGGTGGCGGTGGCGGTGCGGCAGGCTGCTTCGGCGCAGCAGGCGCGGCTGCCGGCGGAGGAGGCGGCGGCGGCGTCGGGCGCGAGGGTGCAGCCGCAGGAGGCGGCGGGGCGGAGTCGGTGCCTTCGAGCAGCAGCCGGGGAGGCGGCGGAGGAGTCGGTGCCTTCGGCGCAGCAGCCGGGGAGGCGGCGGCGGTGTCGGGCGCGGGTGGTGCTGCCGCCGGAGGTGGCGGGGTGGCGCTGGACGCGGTGGCGGAGCCGCAGCAGGCGGTGGCGGCGGAGGGGCTGCTGGACGCGGAGGTGCAGCGGCCGGGGTGGCGGAGGAGCCGGCGCGGGCGCCTTCGGTGCGGCAGCCGGCGGCGGAGCACC
Source organism: Bradyrhizobium sp. 170 (assembly GCF_023101085.1). Lineage (NCBI taxonomy): Bacteria > Pseudomonadati > Pseudomonadota > Alphaproteobacteria > Hyphomicrobiales > Nitrobacteraceae > Bradyrhizobium > Bradyrhizobium sp. 170. The sequence continues at coordinate 118,776 of NZ_CP064703.1, forward strand.
CTTCGGCGCCTCCTTGGGCCTACCGCCCGGGGCTCCTTCTTCCCTTTCCTTGGCTTGCGCCACGACAAGCGGCGCGGTCTGCGCATGCGATGCGAAGGTCGCGAGCTGCGTCGCCGTCAAAGCAGTCGTGGCGAGCAGCAGGATGCGAAGGTTTGTCATGATGTCCTTGGTCCCCGAAGAAAGGCCTGACAGCAACGGAACGGCCTTCATTGACATGTCAGTTGGTCGATTGAGCGGCTAATCATTAGGCCGGATTGTGGCGGCCTACAAATGGTCGGATGCTTTTTATTTCATAAGCACAATGGGTTGCATGCGGCATTGTTCATTGTGCGTTCAGGCGAGATACTCATCCGGCACCCGGATCGGTGGCAGGATTAGGGGTGCGAGGGCCGTTCGGCCCGCGTATCGGTAACTCATCCGGCATCTTGCCCGGCAACTCCTGCGGTTGTGGTGGTTGACCGGGTTCACGGAGTGGTGGTGGCACCTCCGGACGAGGATTGCCCGGAGGGCTTTCCGGCGGCGGCTCGGTCGGTTGTCCTGGTGTCGCCGGCGGTATCTCCGGCGGTTCAATCGGCATCACGTCTCCCGAAGTTTCAACTCCAGGAACAACAACGGCGATACCGGCGCAAAGTTCCCGCGCGCCTCGCTAATGGAACCGACCAGAGCGTTTCCCAGCGAAGTGGGAACCGGTTCGCGGCAAGGAAACGCGGCAAATCAAAAATCTAGAGCCTCGTTCCGATTCCATCGGAACGGGGCTTCTAGAGCATGATCCGGAAAAGTGGGTACCGGTTTTCCCTCGCGACAAACGCGGGACGCGTTTGCGCGGAGATCATGCTCAAATCATAGAGATAGAGCGGGATGACGATTCGGCTAGGCCGGCGCGTGACAGACGGCTTCGATGTTGTGGCCGTCGGGGTCGAGCACGAACGCGCCGTAATAATTCGGATGGTAGTGCGCGCGGATTCCCGGGGCGCCGTTGTCGCGCCCGCCGGCGGCCAAGGCTGCCTTGTAGAATGCGTCCACCATGGCACGGTCCTTCGCCACGATCGCGACATGGAGCGGCTTGTCCAATCCGCCTTCGCCGCCGATCCAGAAATCGGGCTTTCCATCGGCGCCGAAACCTGCTGCGGGATCGTGGCCGTGTTGCTCCTGCGTGACTTCCATCACGAGGGTGTAGTCGAGCGGCGCCAGGGCCTTCAGATAGAAGGCCTTGGAGCGTTCGTAGTCCGAAACCGGAAATCCGACGTGGTCGATCATCAAGCTCTCCCGCGGTTTTGAGGAATGGGGAAATTCAGCCTCGCGCCAGCAGCGTATTGCTGCGGGTCTTGCCCGTCTCGATATAACCCCGCGCGCGCATGTCGGCGATGCAGTCGTCCAGCCACTCGTCCTTCGACAGATGCTCGATCACGATCGCGCGGGGCCACAATGCCTGCGGTGCTTTGGCGAAGAAGCCGGTCAGCACGCGATCCTCAAAACCCTCGACGTCGATCTTGAGCGCGTCGACATGCGAGACCCCGGCCTCTTCGAGGATGCGCTGCAGCCGCAGCGACGGCACCTTGATTGCCTTGGCGGAGGCTTCGCCCGACACGATGTGGCTGGCGCCGAGATTGTCGCCATCGGTTTCGATCAGCAATTCGCCATCGTCAGGACCGGCGGCGGCCGCGACCAGTCGCACCTGGGCGTAACCGGAGGCTGTGTTGTTGAAGGCAAGCCGCGCGTGAGTCACCGGGTGTGGCTCGATCGCGATCACCTTGCCGCCGGCGCCGACATGACGCGCCAGCGCAAGCGCATAGGTGCCGACATTGGCGCCGACATCGACGAATACGCCGTCGGCGGGCACATGCGCGCGCAAAAAATCCAGCTCCTCGATGTTGTAGGCGGGGTTGAACAGCGCGCCGCGCTCGGTGGCACTGGCCTGATGGTAGAAGCGGAACGAGGCGCCTTGGTATGGCACGTCGACCGGACCCGCGCGCAGCAGATTCACCAGCCGCGACAGCCAGGGGCGGAACGCGCCGCGCTTCAGCCGCGTGCGGTGGGCCAGCGAAATGATCGCGGCCTGCGCCGCATTCGGGGCGAACGCGCCGAACGGCGCGGGAGAAGGATCGTTGTCGGGCGTCAAACGTGTGTCCTCGGTGAAGCGGCGCATGCATAGCCGGTTTTGCGGAAGTGAAACAGGTTCAATTGTTGGCGAGTTTGACCGGCTCGTCGTGCCACGAATGGGGTATGTCCAGCATGCTGCGGCCTATCCACGTCATTGCGAGCGAAGCGAAGCAATCCATAGCGCGGCAAGCGGAGAGGTGGATTGCTTCGCTGCGCTCGCAATGACGGCTGGATGGATCGTGCGCATCCCTCAGGCAAGAGACGAAAAATACTACGCCGCCTTCTTGGCGGCTTTCCGATGGCGCAGGAATCGTCCGAGCAGGCGTCGCCTGCCCCTGCGCGGGATCAGGTTGACGTCGCTGACGAGCTTGGCGCCGCCCTTGCGCCGCTCGAGCACGATCTTGCGGCTGTGGAATGCCTCCAGCTCGGCGCGATGGGCCACGCTGACGATGGTGGCGTTCGGCAGTTCGCCGATGACGATCTCCATCATCTTGTCCTGGCTCTTTTCGTCGAGCGCCGACGTCGCTTCGTCCAGCACCACGATGTCGGGGTTGTGGAGCAGGAGGCGCGCAAACGCCAGCCGCTGCTTCTCGCCGCCGGATAATGTTTGGTCCCACGGTCCCTCTTCCTCGATCTTCTCCTTGAGATGGTCGAGGCCGACCTTGTGCAGGGCGTCGCAAATCTGCTCGGTGAGCCAGTCATCGGCCGCGCCGGGATAGGCGATCGCGCGCCGCAGCGTGCCGGACGGAATGTAGGGTTTTTGCGGCAGCATGAAGAGCCGGCGGTCGGGGTGGAAGTTGACGCTGCCGCCGCCCCATGGCCACAGCCCCGCCAGCGCGCGCACCAGCGTGCTCTTGCCGGTGCCGGATTCGCCGGCCACGAGCACGCGCTCGCCGGGTTCGATCACGATTTCGGTTTCGCCGACAACAGCGGTACCGTCATCGAGCGTCACCGAGAGATCGTTGAGACTCAGCATGGCGTCGCCTTTGGTCTCGCCGCGTTCGATGCGGCCGAAGCCGTCGCCCTGCTCGGCGCGTTCGAGGCCATCGAGTGACATCATCAGCGAGGCGATGCGGCGGGCGCAGGCGTTCCAGTCGGCAAGCCGCGGATAATTGTCCACCAGCCAGCCGAATGCCGTCTGCACGATAGTAAAGGCAGACGCCGCCTGCATCACCTGGCCGAGCGTCATGCTGCCGTCGAGATATTTGGGCGCGCACAACAATAGCGGAACCACCGGCGCAATCAGCCCGGATCCCTGCGACACCACCGTAGTGCGCATGTGCTGGCCGGCAAGCCGCGCCCACTGCCGCAGCACTTTCGTGAAAGTCTTGTCGATGCCGTCGCGCTCTTCCTCCTCGCCGCCGAGCAGTGCGATGCTTTCGCCGTTCTCGCGCACGCGCGTCAGCGCATAACGATATTCGGCCTCGGCCTGGTTCTTGTCTTCGGAAACCTGCACGAAGCTTCGTCCGATCGTCATGATCGAGCCCGAGGCGATCGCGGCGTAAAGCACGGCGGCAATGACGAGAAAGCCGGGAATGGTGATCGTCGAACCCGCGAGCGTCACCGTCAGCGCGCCGCCGATGGTCCAGAGCACGACGATGAAGGTGGCGGCCGACAGGAACGCCGATGTGACGCCGGCAACGAAATCCACCGGCGAGTCGGTCGCGATCCTCAAATCCTCGGCGATGCGGTATTCCGGATTCTGGTGGTCGCCGCCGACAAGGTTGAGCTGATAGTAACGGCCGCTGGCCAGCCAGCGCGATATCACCGCATGCGTCAGCCAGGCGCGCCAGCGGCGCTGGATGCCCATGCGGGAGAAAACCTGCGCCACGCCGAGCAGCACACTGCCGATCGCCAGCGGAAAGAACACCGCGGCAAGGTAATACACGGTCGCGGAATCGCGCTTCTCGATGGCGTCGAAGATCGCGCGATTCCAGACATTGATGCCGTACTGAAAGCCGACATTGGCGACGATCAGGAGCAATAGCCCGATCGTAAACAGCCACGCCAGCCGGTCGCCGCTTCTGCTCCAGTATCCGCGCGCGCTGATCCAGAACCGCGTCAGCAGATAATCCTTGCGCGCCTGCTCGGCTTCCTCAGGCGACAATTCCGGATCGGGCTCTACGACCTCCGGCGGTGGCGGTTCGACGTGATCGCCGCCTTCTGCGGTGACTTCAGCGAACTCTGATTGCTTTTCGGACTCAGGGGAGTTCTTCGCGGCTGATTTTTTCCCGGACGGTTTGGGCTTTGCGTCGGATTTGGCCATGGCCTGATAACGGGAAGGAAATCAGATGGTTCCTTGGGAGCTCCGAGCCAACGGGTCGCGCGAATGCGCGCCCGATGACAGGCTCCGCGAAGCAATCCATCTTTCCCCGTGCGAAGGAATGGATTGCTTCGCTTCGCTCGCAATTGACGGGGAAGGTCGCAATGACGGGAAAGCGGTTCAAATCACTTCGTTGGCACGCCCCACCTTGCGCAAGCGGCCGACCCGGTGCAGCACGCGCGAGAGCTGCTCAACGGAATAGGGCTTTTGCAGCAGATCAAAACCGTAGCTGCCGTGTTCCGACAGCACGTGGCTGTAACCGCTGGTCAGCACGACCGGCAGGTCGGCATGGCGGCGGCGGATTTCCTGGGCGAGTTCGATGCCGGTCATGCCCGGCATCACCACGTCGGTGAACACGACATCGAAGCGATCGGCGCCGGCGGCCAGCTCTTCGAGTGCATGCGCGGCGCTGCCGACCAGGCGGGTGGTGTAGCCGAGATCGGCCAGTGCGTCGGTGGCAAATTGCCCGACCTCGGCGTTGTCTTCGACCACCAGCACCGATATCCCGCGTCCGTCGAGCGTTCGTGCATCTTCCCCCGGCAGCTGTCGCGATTTCCCGCTGCCGGCGGTGCGCGGCAGATACAGCGTGAAGATGCTGCCTTTGCCCAGTTCGCTGGCGACCGCCACTTCGCCGCCGGATTGCTTGGCGAAACCGAATACCTGCGACAGGCCGAGCCCGGTGCCATGGCCGGCCTGCTTGGTCGTGAAGAAGGGTTCGAAGATGCGTTCGAACTGATCCGGCGGAATGCCGCTGCCGGTGTCGGCGACGGATACGGCAACATAGCCATATGGATTTTGCGATGAGGGTGCGGCGTTGGGCAGGCTGGCCGCCATTCCCACTGCAATCGTCAGCCGTCCACGGCCCTCCATGGCGTCCCGCGCGTTCACGGCCATGTTGATAACAGCGGTTTCGAACTGGCCGGCGTCGGCATTGACGAAGCATGGTTCTTCCGGGCCGAGGATGACGATCTCGATGCGCGAACCGATCAGGGTGCCGATCATTTCGGCCAGCGTTTGCACGCTTCGTCCGACCTCGAACACCTCCGGCTTCAACGTCTGCCGCCGCGCGAAGGCCAGCAACTGCCCGGTCAGCTTGGCGGCGCGGGTCACGGTATCGGAGATCGCCTCGATATAGCGCAGCCGCCGCGGCTCCGGCAGGTCGGGCCGCCGCAACAGGTCGACGGAAGCGCGGATCACCGTGAGCAGATTGTTGAAGTCGTGCGCGACGCCACCGGTCAGCTGGCCCAGCGCCTCCAGCCGCTGGCCGTGTTTCAGCGCTTCCTCGGCCACCTGCCGCTTCTCGGCCTCGAAATAAAGATGCCGGGTCCGGCGCAAGGCCAGCCCCAGCAGGGCAAACAGCAGCGCGGTGGCCGGCGCGCCGAAGATCAAATGCTGGCTCATGGTGGAGAGCCAGCGCGCGCGTATCGCCGAGGTCTCGAGGCCGGCGCCGACATAGAGCGGGTATTCGGCGAGCCGCCGATAGCCGAGGCGGCGTTCGATGCCGTCGGTCGGCGACGTCACCGTGATGAGGCCGGCCGTTGGACTGGCGGCGATTATTTTCCCGATCGGCCCCTTGGGGTCGAGACGGATGTCGCGGTCGATGGCGGGGAAACGCGCCAGCACGGTGCCGTCCGTCCGGCCGAGCGCGAAGTAGCTGCCAGGCTCGCGGCCGATCCGGGCGTAGTAATTCTCGAAATATTCCGGGAACACGGAAGCCTGCAGCACGCCGGCGAAGCTGCCGTCCTCGCTCGGGCGGCGTCTGCTGACGCCAAAGAACGCAGCACCTTGATAGGGCGGCCGCGGCTTCAGCGCTTCACCGATATAGGTTCCGATATCGCTAGCGGCGTGGGCCCTGAAATAGTCCCGGTCGGAAAAATCGATCCCCGGCGCCGGGACGACCAGGCTGTTGACGAGCGCGTGGCCCCTGGCGTCGAAGATCCAGGCCGATTTCACCTGCGGCAGGGAGGCGACCAGTTGTTTCAGCCGCAAATGCAGCAATTGCTCGCGCGCGACGATGTCGGCATCGGGAACGTCGCGGATGATCTCGGCGATCTCCGACAGGCTGCGGTCGATGGTCTCGAATACTTTCAGCGCATGTTCGTGCGCAACATCCAGCGCGCGCTCGATCTCACGGTCGGCGGTTTCGCGGATCGAGACCCAGGAGATGGCGGATGCAAATACAAACAGCGCCAACGGAAGGGCCAGCGAAGCGACCATCATCCATTGCAGCAGTCTCAGCGAATTACGTTGCGCAGTCTGCACGGGCGCTCCGACTCCGCGCCGAGCTTAACGCAATCCTTGGTTGGGAATAAAGCGCGTGGAGAGCGGAACTTTCTGCCTCCCCGGATGGCGTTAATGCGGATCGATAAATTGATAATCATTCGCGTCCGGCCGGCCGAGAGTAGCCGTCCGAAGGGCGGCGTCGCTTCCGGGCATGATCGCAGCCCCGTAGCCCGGATGGAGCGAAGCGCAATCCGGGACAGGTCAATCCGGCTGTGAGAACCCCGGATTTCGCTGCGCTCCATCCGGGCTACGGCATCGCGGCTAGATCTGCCGCTCGACCATCTTCAGCTTGAGTTCGGCGATGGCCTCGGACGGGTTGAGGCCCTTCGGGCAGGCCTTGGCGCAGTTCATGATGGTGTGGCAGCGGTAGAGCCGGAACGGGTCTTCGAGGTTGTCGAGCCGTTCGCCGGTGGCCTCGTCGCGGGAATCCGTCACCCAGCGGTTCGCTTGCAGGAGCGCGGCAGGCCCCAGGAAGCGGTCGCTGTTCCACCAATAGCTCGGGCAGGAGGTCGAGCAGCAGGCGCACAGGATGCACTCATAAAGGCCGTCAAGCTTTTCGCGGTCCTCGTGGCTCTGCTTCCACTCCTTCTGCGGCGTCGGCGTGGTCGTCTTCAGCCACGGCTCGATGGAAGCGTACTGCGCGTAGAAATTGGTGAGGTCGGGGACCAGATCCTTGACGACCGGCTGGTGCGGCAGCGGGTTGACCTTCACGGCGCCGCCCGCGGCCACGTCGTGCATCGACTTGGTGCAGGCCAGCGTGTTCTGGCCGTCGATGTTCATGGCGCAGGAGCCGCACACGCCTTCGCGGCAGGAACGGCGGAAGGTCAGCGTCGGGTCGATGTTGTTCTTGACCCAGATCAGGCCGTCCAGCACCATCGGCCCGCAGTCGTTGATGTCGACATGATAGGTGTCGACGCTCGGGTTCTTGCCGTCGTCCGGGTTCCAGCGATAGACCCTGAACTCGCGCGTCTCGGTCGCGCCCGCCGGCTTCGGCCAGGCCTTGCCGCCGGTGATCTTAGAGTTCTTGGGAAGCGCGAATTCAGCCATATGTCCTGCCTCTACGGTTCTCCTCGTCATTGCCGGGCCTGTCCCGGCAATCCATCCTCTCTCGAAGATGGAGGCGCCGATCAAGTCCGCGCATGACCAGTGCGATCAATACACGCGCGCCTTCGGCGGGATGTACTGGACGTCGTTCGTCATCGTGTAGTCGTGCACCGGGCGATAATCGATCGTGGTGTTGCCGCCATTGTCGATCCACGCCAGCGTGTGCTTCATCCAGTTCTTGTCGTCGCGCTCGGAAAAGTCCTCGCGCGCATGGGCGCCGCGGCTTTCGGTGCGGTTCGCCGCCGAATCCATGGTGACGACTGCCTGCGCGATCAGATTGTCGAATTCGAGCGTTTCGATCAGGTCGGAATTCCAGACCAGCGAGCGGTCGGTGGTCGCGACATCGCCGATGCCGCCATGAACCTTGTGGATCAGGTTCTGGCCTTCGTGCAGGATCTCGCCGGTGCGGAACACCGCGCAATTGCTTTGCATGACGTGCTGCATGCCCTCGCGCAGCTTCGCGGTCGGCGTGCCGCCGGAGGCGTAGCGGTAGCGGTCGAGCCGGCCGAGCGCCAGATCGGAAGAATCCGCCGGCAGGTCCGGCTGCTTGCCGCCCGGCGTCAGTTTTTCCGCAAGCCGCAGCGCGGCTGCGCGGCCGAACACGACGAGGTCGATCAGCGAGTTGGAGCCGAGCCTGTTGGCGCCGTGTACGGAAACGCAGGCCGCTTCGCCGATCGCCATCAGGCCGGGCACGACCGCATTGTCGTCGCCGTTGATCTTGGTCAGCACTTCGGCGTGATAATTGGTGGGAATGCCGCCCATGTTGTAGTGCACGGTCGGCACGATCGGGATCGGCTCACGGGTGACGTCGACATTGGCGAAGATTTTCGCTGATTCGGAAATGCCCGGCAGCCGTTCGTTCAGCACCTTGGGATCGAGATGATCGAGGTGCAGGTAGATGTGGTCCTTCTTCTTGCCGACGCCGCGGCCCTCGCGGATTTCGATGGTCATCGAGCGCGAGACGACGTCGCGGGAGGCGAGGTCCTTGGCGGAGGGCGCGTAACGCTCCATGAAGCGCTCGCCCTCGGAATTGACGAGATAGCCGCCTTCGCCGCGGGCACCCTCGGTGACGAGGCAGCCAGAGCCGTAGATGCCGGTCGGGTGGAACTGGATGAATTCCATGTCCTGCAGCGGCAGGCCTGCGCGCAGCACCATGCCGCCGCCGTCGCCGGTGCAGGTATGCGCCGAGGTGCAGGAGGCGTAGGCGCGGCCATAGCCGCCGGTGGCGAGAATCGTGGTTTGCGCGCGGAAACGATGCAGCGTGCCGTCGTCGAGCTTGAGCGCGATCACGCCGCGGCAGACGCCCTGGTCGTCCATGATCAGGTCGATGGCGAAGAACTCGATGTAGAATTCGGCCGAATGGCGCAGCGCCTGGCCGTACATCGTGTGCAGCATGGCATGCCCGGTACGGTCGGCCGCGGCGCAGGTGCGCTGCGCCTGGCCCTTGCCGTAGTCCATGGTCATGCCGCCGAACGGGCGCTGGTAGATCTTGCCGTCCTCGGTGCGCGAGAACGGCACGCCCCAATGCTCGAGCTCGTAGACGGCTTCCGGCGCGTTGCGCACCATGTATTCGATCGCGTCCTGGTCGCCGAGCCAGTCCGACCCCTTGACGGTGTCGTACATATGCCAGCGCCAGTCGTCCGGATGCATGTTGCCGAGCGAAGCCGAAATGCCGCCTTGCGCCGCAACCGTATGCGAGCGGGTCGGGAACACCTTTGTGATGCAGGCGGTGCGCAGGCCGGCTTCCGAGCAGCCGACCACGGCGCGCAGGCCGGCGCCGCCGGCGCCGACGACCACGACGTCGTAGGTGTGGTCCTCGATCGGATAGGATTTTCCGTTGGTGGCAGGACTACTTCCAATTCCGCCACTGCCGTTGCTGGCCTTGCCATTACCTTGAGCCGCCGTCCTTTGAGCAGCCATGGGTTACACTCCCGATGACAATTTGAGGATCGCGTAAATCGAGGCCAGGGCCACCGCGATACAGAAGAAATTATTCGCCATCACGCTGGCGAGCTTGATCTTTTCGTTATGCACGTAGTCCTCGATCACGATCTGCATGCCGATCCGCATGTGCCAGGTGCTGGCGACGATGAAGAGGACCAGGATGATCGCGATCGGCAGCGAGCCGAGGATTTGGGCGGCGCCGGCCTGATTGCGGCCGATCAGCATCAGGATGATCACGATGACGGGGATGATCAGCAGCGTCATCGCCACCGCCGTGAGACGCTGGCGCCAGAAATCGGTGGTGCCGGAATGCGAGGAACCGAGATTGCGGACGCGGCCGAGCGGCGTGCGCATCGAGCGAGGGCCGCTCATCGTCCGCCTCCGACCGTGTAGGCGATGATCCAGACCAGGACGGTCAGCGAAATGCCGGCGATCAGCGCGCCCCAGGTGAGCGCCTCGCGCTCATTGGCCTTGAAGCCGTAGCCGAGGTCCCAGAAGAAGTAGCGGATACCGCTACACAGATGATGCAGCAACGCCCACGTGTAGCCGAACACGATCAGCTTGCCGATGATGCTGCCGGTGAAGGCCTGGACGTTGGCGTAGGCCCCGGGGCCGGACGCCGCGGCAATCAGCCACCAGGCGAGCAAAAGCGTGCCGAAATAGAGCGCAATTCCCGTGGCGCGGTGGATGATGGAAAGCGCCATCGTCAGGGTGACGCGATAGGTCTGCAAATGGGGCGATAGCGGTCGTTCGATCCTGGCGGTCATTCGGCGGCTTCATGTTGTGTGGAACCGCGGCCGGCCCATGGGGATGCGCGGTAGATGAATTCTATTTACGTAGTCACACCAGTCCGCGCAACGATCAAATCGCTTGGAATAGAACCAACGTTCATTACTAGGAGCGCTATGAAGCGCGATTGATCAGCGGCTTGGTATACCACGGCCATTTGGCATGGTTGAAGAATTGAATATTGATTCTTTCATTGATCGATGCGGCTGCGTGCCAGCCGGATCGGTGCCGCGTCAGCGCTCGATGAGGTAATCGACGAAGGCTCTGATCTCGGCGAAGCCAGCCGCGAGGGCTGAAACATCAGGTGCAATGGCACCGGCGTGGGCTCGGAGTCGGCGAGCAGCCGCACAAGGAGGCCGGCGGCCAGGTCGGCCTCGGCTCGCCACGACGGCACCTACCCGATGCCGGCGCCTTCCTTCGCGGCGGCGGCCAGCGCGTCGAGGCTATTCATCCAGAGCCGAGCCGATATGCGGATTTTGCGGCCCGCCTGGAAGCAGCTAAGTCAGCCGGTGGGCCACACAGATGCGAGGCCGCAGGTTCTGAACGCGGGAATGTTCAAAGACATGGTGGCCGGCCTCGATCCCAAAGAGCTCATCGAACTCGCCTTGTTGCTGATTGCGGTCGGAGCGCTGTCGGGATTTCTGGCCGGCGTGTTCGGCATCGGCGGCGGCGCCATCCTGGTGCCGGTGTTCTACGAATGCTTCCGGCTGGCCGGCGTGCCGCTGGAGGTGCGGATGCCGCTCTGCATCGGCACCTCGCTGGCGATCATCATCCCGACCTCGCTCTCCTCGTTTCGCGCCCATTACATCAGAGGCGCGGTCGACACGGACATCCTCAGGCGCTGGTGGCTGCCGATCGTGATCGGCGTGATCGCCGGCAGCGTCACCGCGCGCTACGCGCCGGAACGGCTGTTCAAGATCGTGTTCGTGGTGGTGGCATGGTCGGCCGCAGCCCGGCTGTTGCTGGCGCGGGAAACCTGGAAGCTCGGCGACGAAGTGCCGAAGGGCTTTCTGATGCGCGTCTACGGCTTCTTCGTTGGGCTGTTGTCGACCTTGATGGGCGTCGGCGGCGGCCTGTTCGCGAACCTGCTGATGACGTTCTATGGCCGGCCGATCCATCAGGCGGTCGCAACCTCGTCCGCGATTGCGGTGTTGATCTCGATCCCCGGCGCGATCGGCTATGTCTATGCCGGCTGGCCCGCCGCGGCGCGCTTTCCCGATGTCACTGCGCTGCAGGCGCCATTTGCGCTCGGTTATGTCTCGCTGATCGGGGCCGTGCTCGTGATGCCGACCACGCTGATCACGGCGCCGCTCGGCGTGCGCGCCGCGCATGCGATGTCAAAGCGCACGCTGGAGATGGCGTTCGGCACGTACATGTTCATCGTCGGCGGGAGGTTTGTAGTCAGCCTGTTGTAGGCGCGTAGCCCGGATGAAGCGAAGCGAAATCCGGGATTCTCGCAGATGGACAGACTGTTCCCGGATTGCGCTCCGCTCCATCCGGGCTACAGCACCTGTGAGGTGGGGATCGCGTGACAGCCACCGGGTCGTCCCTGCGAACGCAGGGACCCATAACCACAGGTGTCAGTGGTTAGCGAAAAGCCGTCGGCCAGCGTTTCTCAATATATCCGCCGCGGCGTATGGGTCCCTGCTTTCGCAGGGACGACAGCGAATTACTTCGCGTAGATTTTCGCGTACGTATCCCGCAAAATATTCTTCTGCACCTTGCCCATGGCGTTGCGCGGCAGTTCGTCGACCACGAACACGCGCTTCGGCATCTTGAATTTGGCGAGCCGGCCGTCGAGTGCCTTCAGCACGCCCGCTTCGGTGACCTCGGCGCCCTTGCTGCAGACCAAGACGGCGGTGACCCCCTCGCCGAAATCGGCATGCGGCACGCCGATCACGGCGGATTCGATTACGCCCGGCATGGCGTCGATCTCGCTCTCGATTTCCTTCGGGTAGACGTTGAAGCCGCCGGAGATCACAAGATCCTTGCCGCGGCCGAGGATGTGGACATAGCCTTTGGGGTCGATCTTGCCGAGATCGCCGGTGATGAAGAAGCCGTCGTCGCGGAATTCGGATTTTGTTTTTTCCGGCATCCGCCAATAGCCCTTGAAGACGTTCGGGCCCTTGACCTCGATCATGCCGATCTCATCGCGCGCAATCTCCTTGCCGGTCTCAGGGTCGGTGACGCGCACGGAGACGCCGGGCAGGGGATGGCCGACGGCGCCTGGCACGCGTTCGCCATCATAGGGGTTTGAGGTATTCATGTTGGTTTCGGTCATGCCGTAGCGTTCGAGCACGGCGTGGCCGGTGCGCGCGGCCCATTCGCGATGGGTGTCGGCGAGCAGCGGCGCGGAGCCCGAAATGAACAGCCGCATGTGCTTGGTGGATTCCTTCGTCAGCGACGGGCTCTGCAACAGCCGCGTGTAGAAGGTCGGCACGCCCATCATGACGGTCGCGCGCGCCATCAGCTTGATCATCAGTTCAGGATCGAGCTTCGGCAGGAAAATCATCGAGGCGCGGGCGAACAGGGTGACGTTGCTCGCCACGAACAGGCCGTGGGTGTGATAGATCGGCAGCGCGTGGATCAGCACGTCCTTGTCGGTGAAACGCCAGTAATCGACCAGGCTGTAGGAGTTCGACGCGAGATTATCGTGCGTCAGCATCGCGCCCTTGGAGCGGCCTGTCGTGCCCGAGGTGTAGAGGATCGCGGCGAGGTCGTCATTGGCGCGTGCGACGGTCGCAAACGCCGCTTCGGCCTTGGCGGCGGCATCCGTCAGCGATCCCTTGCCGTCGGGCCCGAGCGTTTCGACTTTTGCCTTCACCTTGGCCGCGATCGCACCGATGCCGTCCGCCTTCGAGGGGTCGCATACCACCAGCGACGGCTCGGCGTCGGAGATGAAGTAGTCGAGTTCGTTGAGCGTATAGGCGGTGTTGAGCGGCAAATAGACGCCGCCTGCGCGCACGGTCGCGAGATAGAGCACCAGCGCCGGCACCGATTTCTCGGTCTGCGCCGCCACGCGGTCACCGGGCTTGACGCCGCGCGCAACCAGCACATTCGCCATCTGGCCGGCGCGGGCGATCAGATCGCCATAGCTGATGCGCGTGCCGTCGAGCATTTCGATCGCAAGCCGGTTCGGATCGTCGAGCGTATCGAACAGGCGGGAAAACAGGTTGGCGTTGGCAGTCGTGTTCATGCAACATTCCCTAAGAGGGCGCTGGCCCGCGGAATTTCGCAGGCTGGAATAGCAAGAACGCCCTTCATAAAGCAACGGAGACAGTTTGCATGACAAATAGCGGGAAACGCGTGGCCTGGGTGACGGGCGGTGGCAGCGGGATCGGCGCGTCGGGGGCGGAATGCCTGGCGGCGGACGGCTGGATCGTGGTGGTTTCGGGTCGGCGGAAAGACGCCCTCGACAAGGTCGTGGCCGATATCGCCAAAAAGGGCGGCAAGGCCGAGGCGATCGCGCTCGATGTCAGCAACAAGGAAGATGTCAACAAGGCGGCCGGGCAGATCCTGGAAAAACACGGCCGGATCGACCTCCTGGTCAACAGCGCCGGCCTCAACGTGCCGAAGCGAAGCTGGGCCGACATGGATCTGGACGGCTGGGACAAGGTCGTCGATATCAATCTCAACGGCGTGCTTTACTGCATGCGCGCGGTGCTGCCGGCGATGAGGAAGCAGCAGGACGGCTGCATCATCAACGTCGCGTCCTGGGCCGGCCGTCACGTCTCGAAAATGCCGGGCCCGGCCTACACCACCACAAAACACGCGGTGCTGGCGCTGACCCATTCCTTCAATATGGACGAATGCGTCAACGGCCTGCGCGCCTGCTGCCTGTCGCCCGGCGAGGTCGCGACCCCGATCCTGAAGCTGCGCCCCGTGGTGCCGTCGGAAGAGGAGCAGGCGAAAATGCTGCAGCCGGAAGATTGCGGCCGCACCATCGCCTTCGTCGCCAGCATGCCGCCACGCGTGTGCATGAACGAGATCCTGATCAGCCCGACGCATAATCGCGGATTCATCCAGACCCCGCATAATCGGGATTAGGACGAGCTCTCTCCATCGTCGTCCCTGCGAAAGCAGGGACCCATAACCACCGGCCTTAGTTTGGCGATAGACATCAGCCACAGAGCCTTATTGAGAGATCACGCGGTATGGGTCCCTGCGTGCGCAGGGACGACGAGAGACATGGGGCGTCGCGGCACGGCTCGGGCCCTCAAAAGTTTCACAAATCACGATAATTCATTCGCCGGCCTCGGCCTCGAGGGGGCGGACCGGTGTCCGGTGCCAGCCCTCCTCGTGCTTGCGCCAGTAGGTATCCCTAAGCAGCATTGAGATCGGCCCGGGCCGGTCGTTGCCGAGGATGCGTGCGCCGATGCGCGACGCGGGCATGACGCCGCCGGCCGTCGTCGCCAGGAAGACCTCGTCCGCGTGGTCGAGCGCCGATCGGGGAATCGGTTCAACCGCAGCCTCGATGCCGAGTTCGGCGCAGAGCTCCAGCACCGATCGGCGCGTGATGCCGTGCAGGCTGCCGCGATCGGGCGTCGTTACCCTTCCGTCCTTCACGAGGAAGACGTTGAAGCCCGGCCCTTCAGTCAGGAAACCCTGCGTATCGCACAGCACCGCTGTGTCGAAATTGGCGTCGTGCGCCTCCAGCAGGCCGGAGGTCAGATCGTTCCACTGATAGTTCTTGACCGTGGGATCGACTGAGGCGTCGGGCACGCGCGGCGTCGAGGCGATGAAGACATGGGCTCCGCGCGCCTGCACGTCCTTGGGAACGACATCGATCCAGGGCAGCGCATAGGCGATCAGGTGGTTTTCGCAATCGGCCGGCCGGCGTGATCCCGCAACGCGTGGCCGTCCGCGCGAGGCCACCATCGCGACATAGGCGTCCGAAAGACCGGTCAGCGCCACGCAGCGATGCAGGATCGCCTCGATCGCGGCGCTGTCTTCCGGCGGCCGGATCCGGCGCTGCGCCATCGAGCGCTCGAAACGATCGAGATGGTCGGCAAGCCGGAAGAAGCCGCCCTTGAACACATGCACGACGTCGTAGACGACATCGGACCGCGTAAAACCCCAATCGGTGACGGGCAGCGTCGCCTCGGCGATCGGGACGAAGCGCCCCCTGACATAGCCGGCGCCCTCGGCGAAGATCGAGTCCTTCATGCGTTATCTCCGAAGCATCACACAGGTATCGCAAGGGCTCCAGCCATCCCAAGCCGTTACGAACGGCTCCAGTAATGAGAGTTATACCGGCAATCGCGGCATGGTGGCACGCGATGACAGGCTCCGCGTAACCCGGGACAGCGTCTATCGTCGCAGATGATCCCGGATTGCGCTGCGCTCCATCCGGGCTACGGGTGCCCGTCATCGCACGGCCCGCGCCCGCGAAAGTTTCAGCCATCACGATAATTTATTCGCCGAAACCGGCCGAAAAACCTCCCGTAGCTCGGCCAACGACGACGAAATCAACCCGGTCCATCGACCTGGCGTCGTTGTTTTCAGTACCGGCGGATGCCCCGCCGGCCATCGCAATCCTCGGGAGAAGATTCCATGTCCAAACGTATTGCACTTCTGTCCGCCGCCGTGTTCAGCGCACTGGCTTTCACCGCCACCATCACCGCGCCCGCCAGCGCGGAAGAAAAGACCGTGATGGTCGGCGGCGCGGCGATGTTCCCCTCCAAGAATATCGTCCAGAACGCCGTCAACTCGAAGGATCACACCACGCTGGTTGCCGCGGTGAAGGCCGCCGGCCTGGTTGAAACGCTGGAAAGCAAGGGCCCGTTCACGGTGTTCGCGCCGACCAACACCGCCTTCGGCAAGCTGCCGGCCGGCACCGTCGAGACGCTGGTGAAGCCTGAAAACAAGGCGACCCTGACCAAGATCCTCACCTACCATGTCGTGCCCGGCAAGCTCGCCGCGTCCGACCTGAAGGACGGCATGAAGCTCAAGACCGCCGAAGGCGAACCACTGTCGGTCAAGCTCCAGGACGGCAAGGTCTGGATTATCGACGCCAAGGGTGGAACCTCGATGGTCACGATCTCGAACGTCAATCAGTCCAACGGCGTGATCCATGTGGTCGATACCGTGCTGATGCCGGCGTCCTGAGCTCCCGCGCGCCCCTGACTGGTCCCAACAGGGCGTGTGGATTGGCGAGCCGGGGCAACCCGGCTCGCTTTTTTGTGAACCCGATACGCGCCGTGCATCGATCTGATAGCGTCATGGCAAGTAACGGAAAGCCGGTTCCCGGCGTATAATTGGTAGCGAATTGCAAGCGGGGAAGAGCCATGTCGGCCGTAACAGTCAGCGACGAACACGCCGCGTCAACCAAGGCCAAGGTCATTCAGCCGGCCTGGGTGCGGGCGCTGCATTGGACCAACGCCTTCGCGATGGTTTTGATGATCATGTCGGGGTGGCAGATCTACAATGCCTCGCCGCTGTTCGATTTCCGCTTCTCCTCGAGCATCACGCTGGGCGGCTGGCTCGGCGGCGCGCTGCTCTGGCATTTCGCCGCGATGTGGCTGTTGATGGTCAACGGCCTGATCTATCTGACTGTGGGTCTTGCCACCGGCCGCTTCCGCAAGAAGCTGCTGCCGATCACGCCGGAGGGCGTGATCTCGGACACCAAGGCGGCACTGACCGGCAAGCTCTCGCATGACGATCTCACCAAGTACAACCAGGTGCAAAAGCTGCTTTATGCCGGAATCATCGTCGTCGGTATCCTCATCGTGCTGTCGGGCCTGGCGATCTGGAAACCAGTCCAGTTGCAATATCTGACGGCGCTGTTCGGCGGCTACGAGGCCGCCCGCTACGTCCATTTCTTCTGCATGGCTGGTATCGTCGCCTTCATGGTGGTTCATGTTGTGCTGGCTCTTCTGGTGCCGAAGAGCCTGCGCGCCATGATCATCGGCCGCTAACTTAAAGGGAGCACGGTCATGGGCCGCATGCGCAATCTCCTGATCCCCGGCGTCGACAAGACGCTCCTCATCAGGGACGCGGTGAAGACGATGCCGGATCTCACGCGCCGACGCTTCATCTCGGGCGGCGCCAGCCTCGGCGCGCTGACGCTGCTGACCGGCTGCGACGTGACCGATAGTTTTTCAGCCGAGGAGATGCTGAAGCAGGTCTCGAAGTTCAATGACGGCGTGCAGGCGTTGATCTTCAATCCCAATGCCATGGCACCGACATTTCCGGAAAGCGCAATCACAAAGCCGTTCCCGTTCAATGGCTATTATGACGTCGACGACGCGCCTGAAGTCGACGGCAAGAGCTGGAAGCTCGAGGTGCGCGGGCTGGTCGACAACAAGAAGTCCTGGACGCTGGACGAGCTTTATCAATTGTCGCAAGTCAAGCAGGTCACGCGCCACATCTGCGTCGAGGGCTGGAGCGCGATCGGAAGCTGGACCGGCGTCCCCTTGCGCGATTTCCTGAAACTGATCGGCGCGGATACGCGGGCGAAATATGTCTGGTTTCAGTGCGCCGACAGGGACGGTTACAACTCGCCGCTGGACATGCCGTCCGCGCTGCATGCGCAGACACAGATGAGCTTCAAGTTCGCCGACGAGATTTTGCCGCGCGCCTATGGCTTCCCGATGAGGATCAGGGTGCCGACAAAACTCGGCTTCAAGAGCCCGAAATACGTGATCTCGATGGAAGTCACCAACGATTACAAGGGCGGCTTCTGGGAAGACCAGGGGTATAATTCGTTCAGCGGGAGTTGATTGGTCCCCAACTCCCTCGTCGCCCCTGCGAACGCAGGGGCCCATACCGCGTGATCTCGATATTTTGCGCTGGAGTGAGTTCTTGCTCTCCAACTGAACCCTGGGGTTCTGGGTCCCTGCGTTCGCAGGGACGACGCGCGGATGGAGAACGCATTACGGCTTCTATCTCAGCTTCCCCTGAAACGCCGCCAGCACCGCGCCCAGAATCGTAGGGTAGGCAAAGCGAAGCGTGCCCACCACTCGGGCCAAATCCAACTGGCGCCGCGAACGACTACGCGGCCGCCATGTCCACTCGACGGCAGAAGCAGGACGCCTTAATTGGAATCTCCGACCGCGCCTGCGCCAAATCGAGCCTCTGTTTGATCAGGGCCGTCTCGACCTTTTCTCCGCGACGGACCAGGCATTCGTGCAGCCCGTGCAGCGACCAGAGATTATCAGGGTGCTGGCAGGCGCGGCTCAATTTGCCGTCAAGACCGAGATCAGAGCGGTATACCGCCTCGGCTTCCTCGATCCGTCCCTGCTCGAGGAGAAGTGCCCCCAACGCATGTCGGGTCGGCTGCATCCATCCCCACGGCTCGTCATAGGGCAGCCCGTCGCTGAGCTCGACCGACCTGCGCAGGTGCGCGAAGGCTGCGTCATGGTTGCCCTTTCGATATTCCAGCTCGCCATTCAGCATCGCTTCGGCCACACCCAGCAGACCAACGACATGATTGTTGTGTACGCGGCGGCTCTCGGGCACCCGGGTTTTCGCCGCCATGAACAACGCCTTCTCCGTCTCGGCCTCGGCGACATTGCCGAGCGCCGAATGAGCGACGGCCTTGGCGTAGTGCATCATGGCGACATTCGAGCAGTAGAGGTCTCGATCCCCAGGTAACTCCTGTTCGATGATTTCGCGCCATTTGCCGAAGCGCACCAGGACGTGCTGCTTCATCGTCAGGTAGCCCTCGAGGAAATCCGCCATCGGGGGCGATTCAATACGCAGTACCGCCTCGGGGATCGTCGCGATCAGTTCCTCGGCTGCCGCGATTGCGGGTGTGTACTGGCCAAGGAACATGGCGCCGTAAATCGCGAAGTGGAAGTCGTGGATGACGTAGACCAGGTAGACACCCGGATCGTCCGAATAGGCGAGGAACCTGCGGTCGGTCGCGAGCGCCTTCTGATTATGGACTAGGACGTCGTTGTAGTGCCCGCACAGCACATCGAGATGCGTCGGCATGTGGATGAGGTGACCGGAGTCCGGGACGATCTCGCGCAATCGGTCACCGGCCCGCAATGCGCGCTGCGGAAATGGCGACATCTCCATCAGGTGGACATAGAGATGTAAGAGGCCCGGGTGATCCCATGCAGTGGGGATTCTGTCTAAAGCGTATTCCAGCACCGCCCTGCATTCTTCGGTGCCTGCTCCCTCGGCAGGTTTGCCGGATGGCAAGTCCCACATCTGCCACGGCGTCTCGTTCATGAGCGACTCGGCAAAAACCGCCCGGACCTCGAGATCGTCGGGAAACGCGTCGAAGACCTTGCGCATTTCCCTGGTGTAGGCCTTGTCCCAAGGCGCCATATCCTCGATCGCCTCGCGCTGGGGATAGCGCGCGGTGAGGGCCTGGATCATCGCCCGCTCGACCGCACTTGCCTTCCCGGCATGCGCGAGCGCTCCCTGCATGGCATCGTAGGATGCCGACAGCGCCATCTGCCGGCCGTGCGGGTCATAGCGAACCCAGGGAAGATTATAGTTCGGCCCCGAGGCGTAGCTTATGCCCCAGTGCGCCATGGCGCATTCGCCGTCGTGCTTCAGTGCCTTCTGAAAGCACTTGATCGCTTCGCTATGATTGAACCCAAACAGCCAGTTGAGGCCCCGGTCGAACCAAAGCTGGGTGTCAGGCGACGACGTGGTGATTTTGCGGCTGTACGGCCCGAGATCAAAATAGGTCATGCCCGTTTGCATGATCGCTTCTCCCTTTTTGCGTCGCCGATGGCTTCGGGATGTCAGCTGCCTGGCTTGGTGCTGCTTACGCGCAGTGCCGAGCAGACACCTTACCATACCTGCGAACGCAACGCGTTATGCCGAAGGTTTCTGCGTCACCTTCCTCTGAAACGCCGACAGCGCCGCCCCCAGCGCCAGCATAGCGGCCGAAACATTCAGCGCAAACGACAGGCTGCCCACCGCGTCCGTGATCGCACCGACCACGATCGGTCCCAGCGTCTGGCCGATGCCAAATGAAATCGTCATCGCCGCAATTGCCGTCGGCCAGGCCTGCGGCGGATAATTGAAGCGGACGAAGGCGGTGGTGGAGCCGACCACCGCGAAGAAGGCGACGCCGAACACCAGCGCCGACAGCGCCAGCAGCCATACCGAGTGTCCGAAGATCGGCAGCGCCGCGCCGACGGCATTGGTGCCGAGAATGATCGTGGTGGCGAGGCCGCCGCGGTCGAGCGCGAGCACGCGGCGCCAGACCCATGGGGTCACGAATGCGCTGAGGCCGATCAGGCTCCAGAATGCGCTCTGGGCTACCGCGCCGCCGCCGGCGTCGCGGACATAGGCGATCATGAAGGTCATGTAGGCGATGTAGCCGGCGCCGAACAGGAAGTAGCCGGCGAGATAGATCAAGACTGGCGCCACCGCGAACTTGGCCGTTGCCGTCTCGGCGGCCATAGCGCTGGCATGGAGCGGCGCGAGCACGACGGGTATCGTCATGACGACCGCGAGCCCCGTCATCGCCCACCAGACGATCCACCACGAGCCCGGCCCAAATCCCTGCAAGACAAACGGCGCCACCAGCCCCGACGCCAAAATGCCGATCCCGGGTCCGGCATAGAACAGGCTGAGCAGGAAGTTCGCCCGTTCGGGCCGCGATTGCGCGATCGTCGCGGCCAGCGCACCGCCGCCGACGAATCCGGCCGCCGCGCCCACTCCCGCCAACAGCCGGGCAAAACTCAGCACGTAGAAATTGCCTGATACGGCGCAGAGCGCCAGCGACAGCACGCAGGCCAGCGTTCCCCATCGCACCGAGTTGGCCAGCCCAAAAGTTCTGATCATCCGCGAGGCGAGCAGGGCGCCCGCGAGATAGCCGGCCGCGTTGATCGTGTTCATGAACCCGGCCGCGGAATAGGACCACGCCAGATTGTCGCGCATGTCCGGCAGCACCAGCGCATAGGCGAAGCGGCCGATGCCGAGCCCGACGGTCTGCGCCAGCGACAGGATGAGGATCAGCCGCGCGGGGTGCGGGTAGAGCGGGGGAACGTCAGGGGATCGCACTGAAAACTCCGGCAAACTGTAGTCTGACAGGCCGGTGCGCACTTGCACAGGTGCGCCGGCCGCAACGGTGTCTTGCCAATCCTGCAACGGGATCAGCCGATCAGCACCAGCACGACGCCGAGCACCGTCAGCGCGGACCCCGCCACGATGCGCGCGGTGATCTCGATGTGCTTGAGCAGCATCGCGCTCAGCGCCACCGTGACCAGCGGATAGATCGCGGCCAGCGGCGCCACCAGCGTGATCGGGCCGTTGCGGACCGCGGCGAACAGCGTGAGCGCGCTCAAGCCGTTGCTGATCCCGGTCATCGCGAACCAGAACAGGCCGGCGCGCGGCGCCTGCACGACAAAGTTGCCCTTGCGGACGCGCTGCACCGTCAGCACCACCAGGGAGGACATGACGTAGCCGATCAGGCAGGCCCAGAGCGGACTTGGCCAAACCTCAAGCCCGAGCTTGACCACCGGCGGCACCACGCCGCGGATCAGCGCGCTGCACAGCGGCAGCAGCAGCGCCCAGCTCCGCCAATGACCGAGGTCGCGCGGGCGCGTCACCGTGATGATCGCAGCTCCGGCGACCGCAACGACAAGGCCAAGCAGTTGCGGGGGCTCCAACGGCTCGTGCAGCAGGATCACCGCCGTCGCCACCGCAAACAGCGGCGCGAGGTTGCCGAGCGTCGAGGTGATGACCGGCCCGAGCGCCCGGTTCGAGGCAAAGGTCAACAGCGTCAGCGAGGCCGGGAAGAACAGGCCGATGGCGATGAAAATGGGCAGGCCGCGCCAGATCACCGGCTCGTCCTGGAGGATCAGCGGCGACAGCAGCAGGAACAGCACCGTGAAGGAGGGGACGCTGATCGCCGCCCCCGACAGCGGATCGACGGTCCGCAAGCCCAACTGCGCCAGAACGACCCCGGCGCCCAGGAAGCCCGCCGAGGCAAAGGCGTAGATAATGGCTGATGTCATGAGGTCCGTCTTGCTGCCTTCTTGAGGGGGCGGCGGGTTGCTCTTTCCGGGCCATTCTGGCCCTGTTTTCTGCGCCTTGCCAATCCGCTTCCGGCGCTTTAGCACTCCGCGCGACCCGTCATTCCGGGGCACGGCGAAGCCGCGAACCCGGAATCCATTCGTCCGCTTGCGCTCGTGGCCGGCATGGATTCCGGATCGCCTCGCTGCGCTCCGCGTCCGGAATGACGACCAGAGAGCCTAGAAGGACCTGACCATGGCGACCCATAAACTGCTGCTTCTCCCCGGCGACGGCATCGGCCCCGAAGTGATGGGGGAGGTGCAGCGCCTGATCGACTGGCTGAACAAGCAGGGCATCGCGAAGTTCGAGACCGAGCAGGGTCTGGTCGGCGGCTCCGCCTATGACGCGCACAAGGTGTCGATTTCGGAAGGCGACATGGCCAAGGCTGTGGCTGCGGACGCCATCATCTTCGGCGCGGTCGGCGGCCCCAAGTGGGACAGCGTGCCCTACGAGGTGCGGCCCGAGGCCGGCCTGTTGCGGCTGCGCAAGGATCTCGGCCTGTTCGCCAATCTGCGCCCCGCCGTGTGCTATCCGGCGCTGGCGGATGCCTCCAGCCTGAAGCGCGAGGCGGTTGAAGGCCTCGACATCATGATCGTGCGCGAATTGACCGGCGGCGTCTATTTCGGCGAGCCGAAGACCATCACCGATCTCGGCAACGGCCAGAAGCGCGCCATCGATACCCAAGTCTACGACACCTATGAAATCGAGCGCATCGGCCGCGTCGCCTTCGATCTGGCGCGCAAGCGCCGCAACAAGGTGACCTCGATGGAAAAGCGCAACGTCATGAAGTCGGGCGTGCTCTGGAACGAGGTCATGACGGCGGTGCATGGGCGCGAATACAAGGACGTGACGCTGGAACATCAGCTCGCCGATTCCGGCGGCATGATGCTGGTGAAGGCGCCAAAACAGTTCGACGTCATCGTAACCGACAATCTGTTCGGCGACATGCTGTCGGACATCGCGGCGATGCTGACCGGTTCGCTCGGCATGCTGCCCTCGGCGTCGCTCGGCGAAGTCGATGCCAAGACCAAAAAGCGCCGCTCGCTGTTCGAGCCGGTGCACGGCTCCGCGCCCGATATCGCAGGCCAAGGCCTCGCCAATCCGATTGCGATGATCTCCTCGTTCGGCATGGCCCTGCGCTATTCCTTCGACATGGGCGCGCTGGCCGACAAGGTCGATGCGGCGATCGCAGCCGTGCTCGCCAGCGGTTTGCGCACCGCTGACATCAAGTCCGAGGGCACGACGGCGGCCTCTACCACGCAGATGGGCGAGGCGATCCTGAAGGAGCTTCAGAAGCTGCACGCGTGAACGCTGCCGGGAATCGTAGGGTGGGCAAAGCGAAGCGTGCCCACCAACCAGCTACGAATGTAGAAAAATGGTGGGCACGGCGCGTTGCGCCTTTGCCCACCCTACGGTTTCGCTGCTGACAACATCATCGGAGCTGTCTGATGGACGCGTCGCATCGCCCCAAGCTCGCGGAAACAATCGTCCATGAAACGGTGCGGCTGCGCGAGGCGCAGATCGGCCGGCGTTGCGAAGTCCTGTGCAACACACGCATCGAATATTCCTCGCTCGGCGACTACTCCTATCTCGGGGAAAATTGCGAGATCGCCGACGCCGTGATCGGCAAGTTCACGGCGATCGCCAATTCGGTGCGGATCGGCGCGCCGAACCATCCGATGGGCCGGCCGTCGCAGCATCGCTTCACCTATTGCCCGGAATATTACGAGCCGACGGCCAGTCGCGACCGCGACTTCTTTGCGGAGCGCCGCAGCGACAGGGTAATCGTCGGCAACGATTGCTGGATCGGGCATGCCGCCATCCTGCTGCCGGGCGTGACGGTCGGCGACGGTGCTGTCATTGCCGCGGGCGCGGTCGTCAGCCGCAACGTGCCGCCCTACACCATCGTCGGCGGCGTTCCCGCGCGCCCGATCCGTCAGCGCTTTCCGGATGCGGTTGCCGAAAGCCTGCGCCGCATCGCCTGGTGGGACTGGCCGGATGAGATCATCTTCGAGCGCCTGAGCGATTTTCGCTCCGAGGCGATCGATCAGTTTTGTGAGCGCTACGATCCGGCGTTCGCTCGCTGAAGGTCACAAAAATGCCCGGTCTCGACCGGGCATTTTTTTCATCTGGCGAATGCAGCTTAATACGGCGGCAGCGGGACGGTCAGCGGATAGCCGCCCATGTCCGACGGCGGGTTGAGCGGCTGGCGGTCGATCGGTCGGTTGAGGTTTTCGCGCGCGAACGTCGGATATCCAAAATCCGACGGGAAGGCGTAGTCCAGGAACTTGCGGTCGCCCGGCAACACTTCCGTGCCGGCATCGAGCCAGGAGCGCGTGGTGACGAAGACGCGGGTGCGCGGGCCCTGCTGGTAGGAGCGGTTGGGACCGTTCGCCCCGTAATAGGGGCGGCCGTCCCGGTCATATCGCTGTTGCTTGGACTGGGCGCTGGCGGAAGCCGAGCCGAGCGCGACGAGGGCAGCCGCAGCAAGCAACATCGCGAGCTTGCTCGCAGCGGGGAATTTTCGGGTCATTGCATCCTCGTCATTGTCCGCCCTTGCGGGCTGGCGGATCGCCAACATCTGGTTGCATGCATTGTAGCCATGGCGGGACCATCGTCGCTAGGTCAATTGCGCCACACCGCGCCGGAATAATGCCGTGCGAAGCGAAAAAGTTTCATGAAAACCAGTGTCTTGGCTGCTTGTTGCCACAATTGTCAGGGGTTGCGGAAGCAGGCCCCGTCAACGGCGGATTACAGCGCGCCGCGCAAATGCGGGTTATCGGCGCCCGTCACCCAATCCGCCGATAAGGCCGGCGCGCCGGATGTCGCGCAATCGCTGCGCCTGACTTCGGCATGGGCGAACAATTCTGTCAGTTTTGCATCGTTTCCGGCCGTCAGCAGGATCAGCCGGTTCAGAATGCAGCCGATCGCCGTGCGGCGCGCCGGCAAGTCTTCGCCCAGGCATGACCAGCCGGAGAGACGGAATTTCGGCTCGTCGACGTGCCTGAAAAATCGGAGGCAGGCGCGGGCGGCCTCGGTGCCGCCGACCCGGCGAAACAGCGTTACGGCGCCGAACTTGCTGTCGATGACTCCTGCCGCCTCCAACTCGCGTGGGCCAGCCGGGTCCATCCTTGCGGCAAGGTAGCCGGCCGCCGAGCCGACTTGATCGATTTCGTCACCCGAACGATAGATTTCGAGTTCGGCGACCGGCGTGCCGCCGATGCCGCTCCAGCGGAACAAATCCTTGCGGCCGCCCTCGGGATGTCGAAAAACTTCGTAAGTCTCTGTCTTACCGGGGAAAATGAGCTGGCTTACCGCGAACGCGGGTGTGCTGCGCCCGGCCTTGCTCCAGGTTTTGGACGACGTCTCCATCGCCGTGACATCGGGCAAATGGTGCCATAACGCGATACCGCAAATGGCCATCAGCGCCAGCGTCATCAGATAGGCGCAGAGCCGTGCCAGCGTGCCGCAGACCTCGTCTACGAAACTTGCCAGCGCCGGTCGGATGCTCAGCGTATGGTAGGAATTGGCCGAACCGGCCGGAAACGAATGCATCAAACGCCCAAACACAGCCGTCAAACGTTGTCATATCGGCGTTTCTCGCATAGAAGCGCTGCCTTCTCCCTTTCCGCTTGCCGCGGCGGGGCAGCATTTTTCCTCGGAGAGTGAACGATGGGTTACAAAGTCGCTGTGGTCGGCGCGACCGGCAATGTCGGGCGCGAAATGCTCAACATTCTCGACGAGCGCAAATTCCCCGCCGACGAGGTCGTGGTGCTGGCTTCGCGCCGCAGCGTCGGCGTCGAGGTCTCCTATGGCGACCGCACCCTGAAGGTCAAAGCGCTCGAGCACTATGATTTCTCCGACGTCGACATTTGCCTAATGTCGGCCGGCGGTTCGGTGTCGAAGGAATGGTCGCCCAAAATCGGCGCCGCCGGCGCGGTCGTGATCGACAATTCGTCGGCCTGGCGGATGGATCCGGACGTGCCGCTGATCGTGCCGGAAGTGAACGCGGACGCGGTCGCCGGCTTTGCCAAGAAGAACATCATCGCCAATCCGAACTGCTCGACGGCGCAGCTCGTGGTCGCGCTGAAGCCGTTGCATGACAAGGCCACCATCAAGCGCGTCGTGGTCTCGACCTATCAATCGGTCTCGGGTGCCGGCAAGGATGCGATGGACGAACTGTTTTCGCAGACCAAGGCCGTCTACACCAACAGCGAGCTCATCAACAAGAAATTCCCCAAGCGCATCGCCTTCAACGTCATCCCGCACATCGACGTCTTCATGGAGGACGGCTACACCAAGGAAGAGTGGAAGATGATGATGGAGACCAAGAAGATTCTTGATCCCAAAATCAGGCTGACCGCGACCTGCGTGCGGGTGCCTGTGTTCGTCGGCCACTCCGAGGCGGTCAACATCGAATTCGAGAACCCGATCACGGCCGATGAAGCGCGCAACATCCTGCGCAATGCGCCGGGATGCCTGGTCATCGACAAGCACGAGCCCGGCGGCTACGTCACGCCGTATGAAGCAGCGGGCGAGGACGCGACCTATATCAGCCGCATCCGCGAGGACAACACCGTCGAGAACGGCCTGCAGCTGTGGTGCGTGTCGGACAATCTGCGCAAGGGCGCCGCGCTGAATGCGATCCAGATCGCCGAATGCCTTATCAACCGCAAGCTGATCAGCGCGAAGAAAAAGGCGGCGTAAGCCCGAATTCGTAGGGTGGGCAAAGCGAAGCGTGCCCACCATTCAGCACTGCGATCAAGGACAGATGGTGGGCACGGCGCGGTGCGCCTTTGCCCACCCTGCGGCTTATTCGCCGTCCCTGACGCTGCGAAATTCCTTCGCATCCGGGTCGAGCACGAACAGCGAGCCTTCCGCGACGCCGAAATAGGCGCCGTGCAATTCCATCTCGCCGCGCTCGACGCGGCTGCGCACGAACGGAAACGTCATCAGGTTTTCGAGTGAGCGGAACACCGCGGCCTTCTCGATCCGCGTGGTGAAATCCTGCCGGGTCTCGTGCGCGCGCTGGCCGACCTTCTCGCCCGGCTTGATGAACATCGCCATCCAGCGGCCGATGAAATCGCCCGGCGACAGCGGGTCGATATCGTCGATGAAGGCGCGGATGCCGCCGCATTGCGCATGGCCGAGCACCACGATGTGTTTTATGCGCAGCACCTGTACTGCGTATTCCAGCGCCGCGGAGACGCCATGGGCGCCGCCGTCCGGCTGGAAAACCGGCACCAGATTGGCGACGTTGCGCACCACGAAGAGTTCGCCGGGGCCGGCGTCGAAAATCACTTCCGGCGAGACGCGCGAATCGCAGCAGCCGATCACCATCACGGCGGGCGACTGGCCGCGCTCGGAAAGTTCCCGGTAGCGCGTCTGTTCGGTCGGCAGACGCTGCGAGGTAAAGGCCCGGTAGCCGTCGAGCAGGTGTTGCGGGAATGGAGCCATGGTGTCCTGTCTGTACCCGCACATGGCTAACCATAAGCCGATGACGGGAACAAGGCTTTCGGACCCCAGTTTGAAATGTTAGGGCGTGGGGCTCGAAGCCTCCAGAGGAACCAGCCCATGATCCGTCCGCGCCGCAGCCTGTTGTTCATGCCGGGGTCGAACGCGCGGGCGCTGGAAAAGGCGCGCAGCCTGCCGGCCGACGGCATCATTCTCGACCTCGAGGATTCGGTGGCGCCGGACGCCAAGGCGATGGCCCGCGACCAGATCGCAAAAGCCATTGCGGCCGGCGGATTCGGCAAGCGCGAGGTGCTGATCCGCGTCAACAGCCTCGATACGCCGTGGTGGGTCGACGACGTCACCATGGCCGGCAAGGCCCGGCCCGACGGCATCCTGGTTCCCAAGGTTTCCACCGTGGCCGATCTCAACGCCATCGCCAACCGCCTGAGCGACATCAACGCCGGTATGTCGATCCGGGTCTGGGCCATGCTCGAAACCGCGCGCGGGGTGCTGGACGCCGACAAGCTCGCGGCGGCATCGAAGGATTCCGAGACCCGGCTTGCGGGCTTCGTGTTCGGGCCCAATGATATCTCGCGGGAGACGCGGATCCGCATGCAGCCGGGCCGAGCGGCGATGATCCCGATGATCACGCACTGCATTCTGGCGACGCGCGCGCACGGGCTCGAAATTCTCGATGGCCCCTACAGCGACATCAGCAATATCGATGGCTTTGCGACCGAATGCGCGCAGGGCCGCGATCTCGGCTTCGACGGCAAGACGCTGATCCATCCGAGCCACATCGAGGCTTGCAACGCCATCTTCACGCCGCCGGCCGAGGAGGTCGAGCAGGCGCGCAAGATCATCGCAGCATTCGAAAAGCCGGAAAACGCCTCCCGCGGCGCCATCCAGCTCGATGGGCGGATGGTGGAGCGGCTGCACGCCGACATGGCGAAGCGGACGATCGCGATTGCGGACGCGATCGCGGCGATGGGGCACTAGATACTCCTCCCTTCTCCCCTTGTGGGAGAAGGAAGGGAGTGCCCGCTACGAATTTTCCCGCGGACCAAGACCGTCGATCGTGTCGGCATTGCCGCAATATTCCTCATAATGCGCAGCGGCGGTGCCGGCGGCGAGATCGCGGTCGCATTGGCGCTTGTGGTTGCACAGCGAGCAGACGCGCTCCATGTCGCGCAGCACGAGCGGCTCTCTCCGCGTCAGACTGTCCTGGTCGACGCCGAGCGCGGCCAGCATCTTCGGCAGTTCGTCGGCGGCATGCGGCCCGCGGCGGACCAGCGCCTCCAGATCGGTGGACGACATCCGCAATTCACCGGCGATCCGGCCGAAACTGGCGGCGTCCATCTCGCGCATTTCCTTCAGCTCACGCCGGTGCTTCAGCCATTCGCCGAAGACGTCGACCACGAGGCTGACGATGGGATAGGGCTTTTCCTGAACGGTCATGGCACGGCTCCCTTGGGGTGCTTGAATGGCCCAAGGGTGAGCGCAGACGCGCGCGCGCGTCGTTGCGCTGGATCAAATTGGGAGCGGGGCGGGTGATCATTGATCTTTACCCTCCCCCTCCAGGGGAGGGTTGCTATCGCGAGCCAAACTTCTCCGCCGCCCAGGCATAAAGGCTGCCCGGAATCGGCTTCTCGCCCCCGCGGCCTTTTGGCGAGATGTGGAGGCCGATGATTTGGGGATCAGCGATCAGGCTTGAAAAATCCGTCTGTTCGAAGAACAGCTTCGGCTCAGCATGGACAGCGTAAAAAGATTGCTTGGACAGTGCGTGCTGCAATTCGTCCGAGCGGCGGGCGAGCGCGGTCAGCGCGGCCGGGCCATAGATCGCGACGCGGATGTCGGACAGACGGCTCGATCGGCGTCGCAACTGGCGCAGCATGAAGGTGAGGCGATGACGCAGCGCCAGCCAGTCCGGCGTCAAATCTTCCTGCTCCATCAGCTCCTCGAACGCTCGCACGATGGGATCATTCGCAGGCAGGTACAACACCGAGTTGCCGAGCTGGCGCCGACGCTCCCAGGCGAAGTAAGGCTTTGCCGGATCGATCTCGACCGGCTTCAGCAACAGCACATCGGCGTCGAGCCACAGGCCGGCCTTTTCGGCCATCAGCCGCATCCGGAAAAAGTCGCTGAACTGCAAAATGGTCCAGTCGCGCCAGCTTCCGTCCGGCTCGGGCGGGCGCAGCCGTTCGGAAAACGAATGCGGCAGGATCGCCTCGGCCTCGGCATTGCCGACGCCGTCGGGCAGGCCCGGCAGCGGATCGAAACTGTAGACGGTGACCTTGTGGCCGGCGGCGACTTGCGACCGCAGGCAGGTCAGCCGCAGCCCGTCGAGCGGGCCATGCCAGAAAGTGACGACGTCAGGCCGCATCCGCGTCGCCTCCGCTTAACGAAAGAGCCCCGATGCGATCGGGGCTCTCGTAACACAACCAGGTAACACGATCACGCCCAGGCGCGCTCTTTCTTCAGCTTCGCCTCGTAATCGTCGATCGACGACTTCTTTTCCATGGTCAGGCCGATGTCGTCGAGGCCGTTCATCAGGCAGTGCTTGCGGAACGGATCAATCTCGAACTTCACCTTGCCGCCGTCGGGGCCGCGGATCTCCTGGTTGGCGAGATCGATGGTCAGGGTGGCGTTGGCGCCGCGCTCGGCGTCGTCGAACAGCTTGTTGAGGTCGTCCTGGGTGACGCGGATCGGCAGAATGCCGTTCTTGAAGCAGTTGTTGTAGAAGATGTCGCCGAACGAGGTCGAGATCACGCAGCGGATGCCGAAATCCAGGAGCGCCCACGGCGCGTGCTCGCGGCTGGAACCGCAGCCGAAATTGTCGCCGGCGACCAGCACCTTGGCGTTGCGATAGGCCGGCTGGTTGAGCACGAAGTCCGGGTTCTCGCTGCCGTCATCCTTGTAGCGTTGCTCGGAGAAGAGCCCCTTGCCAAGGCCGGTGCGCTTGATGGTCTTGAGGTACTGTTTCGGGATGATCATGTCGGTGTCGACATTGATGATCTTCAGGGGCGCCGCGACGCCTTCCAGTGTGGTGAACTTTTCCATCGATCGCACTTCCCGGTTGAAGGGGGGACAGGGCTGCTGATTTATCGCGAATATGGCCCCGGCAAAAGGCCAATTTGGGCATAGGTCCCTTGTTTCGACGCGTTTTCCTGGCGCGAACCGGTCCCCACCCCGCTATCCAAGTGCGGGCAGGCTTTCGCCCGAAAACGCTTTAGCCCGCGCCGGCCTCGATGGCCTCCATATCGGCGTCCGACAGCCCAAAATGGTGGCCGATCTCGTGGATCAGGACGTGGCGGACGATATGGCCCAGCGTTTCCTCATGTTCGGCCCAGTAATCGAGGATCGGCCGCCGGTAGAGCCAGATCATGTTGGGCAAGCGGGCGATGTCCTGATTGCTCTGCTGCGGCAGGCCTATGCCCTGGAACAGGCCGAGCAGGTCGAATTCGCTTTGCGCCTGCATCTCGTCCAGAACCTCGTCGGTTGGAAAATCGTCGACGCGGATGATCACGCCCTGGCACAGGGTTCGAAAGCCCTTCGGCAGGCGTTCGAACACCTCATGCGCCATGGTTTCCATTTCGGCGAGCGAGGGGGCTTTTGCTTCGGTCCACATCAGGACGTATTTAGCGTGTGTTGTGCCCGGGCGCATACTGGTTTTGCGGAGTTGACCGCGGCGCGCCAATCGGTGACCGTACGGGGGATATCAGGCGTGGGTGGACTTAAGATGAAACGGATTGTGACGGTCGCAATTGGGGCTGCTTTTGCCGGGCTCCTGCTCCCCGGTACGATGGCGCAGGCGCAGACGGCATCGCCGGGGCTGCGGATCGTGCAGGCGCAGGGGCCGTCCGTCGCCGATGTGTCCGCGCAGCGCCGGCGTCCGCTGCGGCGCGTGCCGATCTATCGCCAGGAATGGGCGCCTGACGTCTATCCGCGCTATAACCCCGGCCCCAACGCCGTGCGCGATTGCACCGCGCATTACGTGCAGGAGTACCGGCCGAGCGGCGCGGTGATCACCCCGCGCATGAACTGCTACTGGCGGCCCGGCTAGGTTTTTTTCGCTCCATTTTTTATCGCGCATTTCGTTGACGCGGGTCGGGCCGACTCTGCGGGCGCTCCACGCTGAAGTTGTGACGGCGTCCTGCGCCGGTTGGCGTGCGCAAGGATTGCGGCGAGCCGTGGCCGTCATCCGTTCATGTTCGTGGCGCATTCATTCAGGACCCATTCAAGTCGCTTGCGTCAGATTGCGTGCAGCGTTGCGGCGAGCGATTCGGCGCAGACGTGGCACCCGACCCAAGGAGAGCATTCATGCAGTTCACGAAAATTCTGGGGCTCGCCGCCGTTGGCGCAGTGCTCGCGCTCGCTGCGCCGGCCGAGCGCGCCAATGCGCTGTCGCTCAGCAATCCCGGCGCCGCCGCGGCGGTTCAGGAAGATGCCAGGCTGGCGACGACGGAAGTGCATTGGCGGCATCACCGCCATCACCGTTGGCATCGCTGGCACCATCACCGCCACCACCACCATCATCATGGCCATCGCCACTGGCACCGCTGGTGAGCGCGACTGCCTAGCGCAGCAATCGAGCAGGCCCGTTCATTGCGGGCCTGTTTCGATTTGAAGAGCGCCTTGAAACTGGCGAGATTGCTGCCCGTTATCTCTGTCATGGGGATTAACGAGAGGAGTCCGGCATGAAGAGTTTGATCGGGGCGGCCTTTGTCGCTGGCGCGCTCGTGGTCGCCGGACCGGCCGCGATCAGTCCGGTCGCCGCTGCGCCACAGGCGAAGGCGCAGAATGCCGGCACATCCGATGCCACCGATTTCAGCGCGCACCGTTATGTCAGGCGCCATTATCGCCACTACGGCTATTCTCGCCCGTACTACCGGCCCTATTATTACAGCCGGCCGGTCTACTATCGGCCGTATCCCTATTACGCACCGGCGCCGTTCACCTTCGGCATCGGGTTTGGTCCGGTCTGGTGGTGAGCGTGCACAACTTCGGCCAGCCGCAAATCTCTTTTGCGCTTTCTCTTGTGCTTTCTCCTGCGCGTTCATCTTTGGGATCGGCGCATTCATGGCGCGTTCACGTGCCTGTCTCTAATTTCACGTTGGGAGCGACCGCAAAGAAGAAACGCGACGGGGACCAGCCGCAGAGCGGTTGAGGGCGCGCCGTCGCCGGTTAGGGAGGTTCATCCATGACGATATCCGATCCCGGACGCGGCCTTGTCCGCCGTCTGGGCGTTACCGCTGCGGCGGTATTCGCGCTCGCAGCGGCATCACATCACCGCGCCGAGGCACTCTCGCTAGCAAGTCCCGGTACGGCGCCGTCAGCAAAATACGCAACCGACGGACTGACGACCGAAGTTCAACATCGCGGCCATGGCGGCGGTGGTTTCCGCGGTGGTGGAGGCGGTGGCTTCCGCGGCGGTGGCGGCGGCGGTTTCCATGGCGGTGGCTTCCGCGGCGGCGGAGCGGCGTTTCATGGCGGCGGCTTCCGCGGTGGCGGCGCGGCCTTTCACGGCGGCGGGTTCAGAGGTGGTGGGATGGCGATCCACCGTGGCGGTTTTCGTGCGGCGCCGGTCTTCCATGGCGGCGGCCACCGCTTCGCACATCGTCACGCGTTCCACCGGCCTCACGTCTTCCATCGGCCGCACTTCCACCACCGGCGCCACTTCCACAGCCGCTTCTACTACGCGCCGGCCTACTACACATACCCGGCCTACTATTATCCGCGCCGCTGCCGGGTGATCTTGACCTATTACGGGCCGCGCAAGATCTGCCGTCCGTGGTGGCGCCACCGCTATTACGCATACCGGTATTGGTAAGATCAGGCTGAAACGAAACAGGCGCCCGGATGGCGCCTGTTTTTTCGAGCGTGAAAGAATATCCGTCGAACTCACCAATCCTTGCCTTCCCAAGGCTTGATCTTCCACGGCGTCAGCTTTTCCATTCGCCACTGTGCCCAATGCTCCGGCGGCCAGTGACTGAGACGTGACGTATCCTTGGGTGATGTTGGGAGATCGACGACGCGCGGCATGACGCGGCGGCGCGACTGGCGCGTCAGCTCGCTGATCATATCGACGAATTCAGGCTTGTCCGTCACGGCCGGGTCCCTCGCGAAAGCGCTTCGCAAGGGACCATTCTGCGCCTTGCCTGTTAACGCGGCGTTTCCGGAACGCCTCGCTATCTAGGCAAAGCAGGGTTAACGCCAGTCCCTGATGTCGACGAAATGCCCGGCGATGGCTGCGGCCGCCGCCATGGCAGGCGACACCAGATGGGTGCGGCCTTTAAATCCCTGACGGCCCTCGAAATTGCGGTTCGAGGTCGAGGCGCAGCGTTCTTCCGGCGACAGCTTGTCGGGGTTCATGGCGAGGCACATCGAGCAACCCGGCTCGCGCCACTCGAAGCCCGCCTTGATGAAGATCTTGTCGAGGCCTTCGGCTTCCGCCTGCTCCTTCACGATGCCCGAGCCCGGCACGATCATCGCATTGACGTGGGCGTTGACGGTCTTGCCCTCGGCGACCTTTGCGGCCGCGCGCAGATCCTCGATGCGGCCGTTGGTGCAGGAGCCGATGAAGACGCGGTCGAGCTTGATGTCGGTGATCTTCGTTCCCGCTGAAAGTCCCATATATTTCAGCGCGCGGTGCTTCGACAGCCGCTTGGCCTCGTCCGCGATCTCATCGGGATCCGGCACGAAGCCCGAGATCGACACCACGTCCTCGGGCGAAGTGCCCCAGGTCACGATCGGCGGCAGTTTCGCAGCGTCCAGCCGGATCTCGTGGTCGAAATGCGCGCCTTCGTCCGAGCGCAGCTTCTCCCAATAGCGCATCGCGGCGTCCCAGTCGGCGCCCTTCGGCGACTTCGGCCTACCTTTAAGGAACTCGAACGCTTTTTCGTCCGGCGCAATCAGGCCAGCGCGGGCGCCGCCCTCGATCGACATGTTGCAGACCGTCATGCGGCCTTCCATCGAGAGCGCGCGGATGGCGTCGCCGGCGTATTCCAGCACATAGCCGGTGCCGCCGGCGGTGCCGATCTCGCCGATGATCGCCAGGATGATGTCCTTGCCGGTGACGCCGTCGGGCAATTTGCCGTCGACCACCGCGCGCATGTTTTTTGCTTTTTTCTGGATCAGCGTCTGCGTCGCCAGCACGTGCTCGACCTCTGATGTGCCGATGCCGTGGGCCAGCGCGCCGAACGCGCCATGGGTGGAGGTGTGGCTGTCGCCGCAGACGATGGTGGTGCCGGGCAGCGTAAAGCCCTGCTCGGGGCCGATCACATGCACGATGCCCTGACGCTTGTCGTATTCGTTGAAATACTCGACGCCAAATTCCTTGGCGTTATCCGCCAGCGCCCGGATCTGCTCGATGCTTTCAGGGTCGGGATTGGGTTTTGAACGGTCGGTTGTCGGGACGTTGTGATCGACCA
This sequence comes from Bradyrhizobium sp. 170, assembly GCF_023101085.1. NCBI lineage: Bacteria > Pseudomonadati > Pseudomonadota > Alphaproteobacteria > Hyphomicrobiales > Nitrobacteraceae > Bradyrhizobium > Bradyrhizobium sp. 170. The sequence continues at coordinate 154,191 of NZ_CP064703.1, forward strand.
CGGCCAGCGTCTTTTCCGGCGCGTGAACCTTGCGACCGGTGGCGCGCAGGCCTTCGAACGCCTGCGGCGAGGTCACCTCGTGCACCAGATGGCGGTCGATATAGAGCAGGCAGGTGCCGTCATCGGCTTCGTGCACCAGATGGTCGTTCCAGATCTTGTCGTACAGCGTGGTCGGTTTGGACATGAGCGTCAGCTCCAAAATGAAATTCTGTGTGAGCGGTCAAGCGCGGATACGCGCAAGCAACGGACGTCGGCGCAGCGTCAAGCCGCGCACGTAAGTTCCGACGTCGCCGAAGTCGCGAACCGTCCGAAGAACCGGCCGGGCAGGCGCGAGCGATCGTCGATGACGACGAGCTGGGCGGTGCCGAAGGCGGCGCTGGTAGGATCTAGAACCATTCTGAATTTCTAACACAGGGCGTGCGGCCGCCACAATCAATCGATTGGCAGGGCTGATCCCTAGATAGGTACCGGCAACAAAAAAAGCGCGGGGCAGAACCCCGCGCTTTGTCACGTCCCATTCGGGACGAATTACTCGCCGACAGCCGTAGCGCGGTCCTGCTTCTCGACGATGCGGGCCGACTTGCCGCGCAGCTGGCGCAGGTAATAAAGCTTGGCGCGACGCACCTTGCCGCGGCGCACCACCTTGATCGAGTCGATCATCGGCGACATCACGGGGAACACGCGCTCGACGCCTTCGCCGTAGGAAATCTTGCGCACGGTGAAGCTCTCGTTGAGCCCGCCGCCGGAACGGCCGATGCAGACGCCTTCATAGGCCTGCACGCGGGTGCGCTCGCCTTCGACCACCTTGACGTTGACGATCACGGTGTCGCCGGGCCCGAATTCCGGGATCGACTTGGTCGCCGACAGTTTGTCGAATTGCTCTTTTTCGAGCTGTTGAATGAGGTTCATTGAAATCTCCATCGGCGGCGCGCCCGGCAGCGGGCTGCGCGACGTCCATCTATCCTGCCATTGCGCGGATTTGGCGCTCGTATAAGGCATCGGACCGCGCTTGTCACCCGTCTGTCGTGCTTTTTGTGGCTTTTTGGCCGGGCCCCGCGGCCCATAAATCCGGCCGCCGCGCCCGGGTCAGGGCCTTGGCTTCGGCCCGACGCCAGGCCGCCACCTTGGCATGGTCGCCCGAGATCAGGATTTCGGGGATCGTCCGGCCCTCGAACTCCTGCGGACGGGTGAATTGGGGGTATTCCAGTAGTCCATCGGAAAAGCTTTCGTCCTCGCCCGAGGCCTGCTTGCCCATGACACCCGGCAAAAGCCGCACGCAGGCATCAATCAGCGCCATCGCGGCGATCTCGCCGCCTGACAACACATAATCTCCGATCGAGACTTCCTCGAGGTGCCGTGCCTCGATGACCCGCTGATCGACCCCCTCGAACCGGCCGCAGACGACCAGGGGACCGGGCCCGGCGGCCAGTTCCGCCACCTGCGACTGGGTCAATGGCCGACCCCGCGGGCTCATCAGGAGGCGCGGTCGAGTTTGGCCGGCATCCACGGCATCGATCGCCGCCGCCAGCACGTCGGCCCGGAGCACCATGCCCGGGCCGCCGCCGGCGGGGGTGTCATCGACGCTGCGATGCTTGTCGGTGGCAGAAGCCCGGATGTCACGCGCCTCCAGCTGCCACAGGCCTGACGTCAGCGCCTTGCCCGCCAGGCTGACGCCGAGCGGCCCGGGAAACATCTCGGGGAAGAGCGTGAGAACCGTGGCGCGCCAGGTCATATCAAACCCATCACGTGAGTGTCGGGGCGTCGTCGCCTTCGATTTCCTGCGGCAGCTCGATCACCACGCGGCCGCCGGCGAGATCGACCGTCGGCACGACCGCATTGGTGAACGGCAGCAGCATGGTCGGGCCTTGCGCCGGCGCAATTTCGATAATGTCGCCGGCGCCGAAATTATGGATCGCTGTGACGCGGCCGAGCGGCTCATTGGCGGCGTTGACCGCCGCCAGCCCGATCAGGTCGGCGTGATAATATTCGTCCTCATCGGTCTCGGGCAGTTTTTCGCGCGCGATATAAAGCTCGATGCCGTTGAGCCGTTCGGCATCCTCGCGGGTGGCGATGCCTTTCAGCGTCGCAACCAGATGATCCTTGGCCTCACGGGCATGCGTCACCTCGAACTGGCGCGCGCCGTCTTTCGTCATCAGCGGGCCGTAATGTTTTACGGCCAGCGGATCTTCGGTGAACGTCCATAGTTTCACCGCGCCGCGCACGCCATGCGCGGCGCCGATACGGGCGACGCAAATTGGTGCTGCCACCGTCGTGCGCCGCTTCGCTTTACGCCTTCGCGGCGGCTTCTGCGGCGGCCTTGCGCTCCTTGCGCGGCACGGCCTTTTCCGGGTTGTTGCGGGCGGGGCGCTTGACGATGCCGGCGGCATCCAGGAAGCGGGTCACGCGATCGGACGGCTGCGCGCCCTTGGCGAGCCAGGACTTGACCTTGTCCATGTCGAGCTTCAGCCGCGACTCATTGTCCTTCGGCAGCAGCGGATTGAAATGGCCGAGACGCTCGATGAAGCGGCCGTCGCGCGGAAAGCGCGAGTCGGCGACGACGACGTGATAGACCGGACGCTTCTTGGTGCCTGCGCGAGCGAGGCGGATAACGACTGACATTTGGTTCTCCTGTTAAATGTAAAACTCAGTGATTTGAACGGTGCGAATTGGCGTCATTGCGAGAGGGTCTTGCCTCGCCTGTCATGCCCCGCGAAGGCGGGGCATCCAGTAATCGCAGGCGGTAGCGATTGAACCGAGGGAGCGCGGCGTACTGGATCGTCCGCCCCAGTGCGCAATTGCGCACAAGGCGGACGATGACGGCGCGTGTTGGTAAGAGGTCATTTCTTCTTCCCCGGAAAGCCGCCGAGGCCCGGCAGGGTCGGCTTGCCACTGAGCCCGGTAAGTCCTGGCACGTTGGGCAGGCCCTGACGCAGGCCGACGGGAAGATCCTTCGGCAAATTCGGCAGGCCGCCGCCGGCGCCGCCCTGCATCTTTTCCGCCATCGCCTTCATCTCTTCCGGCGAGGGCGGCTTCATGCCGCCGCCAAACCCCATCGCCTGCGCGATGCCGGCCATCGGGCCGCGCTTGCCCGAACCCATGGCCTTCATCATGTCGGCCATGTTCCGGTGCATCTTCAGCAGCTTGTTGACTTCCTGGACCTCCAGGCCGGCGCCGGCGGCGATGCGCTTCTTGCGGCTGGCCTTGAGGATATCGGGATTCTTGCGCTCCTGCCGCGTCATCGAATCGATCACCGCGACCTGACGCTTGAGGATCTTGTCGTCGATCCCGGCGGCGGCGATCTGGTTTTTCATCTTGGCAACGCCGGGCATCATGCCCATCAACCCGCTGATGCCGCCCATGTTCGCCATCTGCAGCAACTGCTCGCGCATGTCGGTCAGGTCGAACTGGCCCTTGCGCATCCGCTCGGCGGTGCGCGCCGCTTTTTCAGCGTCGATATTCGCCGCGGCACGCTCGACCAGCGAGACCACGTCGCCCATGCCGAGAATGCGGCCGGCGATCCGGCTCGGGTGAAAATCTTCCAGCGCGTCGGTCTTTTCGCCGGTGCCGATCAGCTTGATCGGCTTGCCGGTCACCGCGCGCATCGACAGCGCGGCGCCGCCGCGGCCGTCGCCGTCGACCCGCGTCAGAACGATGCCGGTCAGGCCGACGCGCTGATCGAAGGCGCGCGCGAGATTGACCGCGTCCTGACCGGTCAGCGAGTCCGCGACCAGCAGCACTTCATGCGGATTGGCCGTGGTTTTGATTTCCGCGGCCTCGCTCATCATCTCTTCGTCGAGCGTGGTGCGGCCGGCGGTGTCGAGCAACACCACGTCGTAGCCGCCGAGCTTGCCGGCTTCGATGGCGCGCTTGGCGATCTGCGCCGGCTTCTGGCCGGCCACGATCGGCAGCGTCGGGATGTCGAGGTCGCGCCCCAGCACGGCCAATTGCTCCATCGCCGCCGGGCGGTAGATGTCGAGCGAGGCCATCAGCACCTTGCGCTTGTCGCGCTGGGTCATGCGGCGGGCGAGTTTTGCGGTGGTGGTGGTTTTGCCGGAGCCCTGCAGGCCGACCATCATGATGGCGACCGGCGGCACCGCATTGAGATCGATGGTCTGGCCGTCGGAACCAAGCGTGGCGACCAGCTCGTCATGGACGATCTTGACCACCATCTGGCCGGGGGTGACCGACTTGACGACGGTGGCGCCGACCGCCTGCTCGCGGACGCGGTCGATGAAACCTCTGACAACGTCGAGCGAGACGTCGGCTTCCAGCAGCGCGCGGCGCACCTCGCGCATCGCGGCGTCGACGTCGGCCTCCGACAGCGAACCGCGGCCCGTCAGCCGATCGAGTATCCCACCAAGCTTTTCCGACAGATTGTCGAACAATGCCGTTGTCCTCTGTCCTGCCGTTTGCAGGCGCTGCCTTAGTTCACCACCGTCATACCCCGCGAAGGCGGGCTATCCAGTACGCCGCAGCCTCTCGGTTCAATCCGAGCTGCTCTGGGAGACTGGATCACCCGCTCCAGTGCGCAATTGCGCACAAGGCGGGTGATGACGACCTAGATATGTCCCGGCGGAACACGCCAAAACGATCGTCCAAACACTTTCGCGCCCGAGGGCGCATCGCGCTGTCGGGCGTTGGCCTCCGGTCTCATGGGCCGGGCGGCGGGTCGAAAAGAACGTCTTTCCGAGAAAGTGGGCGGGTTAAACGCCCGGAGGGAGCGAAAGTCAAGGAGAAACTAGGGCATAATGCCCTACGGTTGAGGCGTAAGGCTTTGACATGGTTCTGTTTTTGATGATCAAGGTGGCCGGGCGAACGGGCTTCCTTTCGCCGCAGGTTCAAAGTTCAACCCGCACACGCCATATAACGCCCCATGCCCTTCGTTCTCTCCCGCCTATCGTGATCCCCCGTGCTCATCAGCCGCCGCCGTGTTTTTGGACTGCTCGCTGGGGCCGCCGCGGCCGTTGGCGTTCCCTCGATCTGGATCAGCAACATGAAAACCTATGACGGCCCCGTCTCCGACCATTTCGACGGAACCCGCTTCTTCGATCCCGACGGGGTGCCGCCGAAATCATTGGCCGAGGTGCTGCGCTGGCAGTTCGGCACCGACCGCAAGCGTGCGAGCTGGCCGGATTGGGTGCCGAACACGCACAGCGATACGCCGCCGCCGCGTGTTTCCGGCGACAAGGTGCGGCTGTCGTTTGTCGGCCATGTCTCTTGGCTAATCCAGACCCGGGATCTCAACATCCTCATCGATCCCGTGTGGTCGATGCGGGCCTCGCCGGTTTCCTTTGCCGGGCCGCACCGGCACAACGATCCCGGCATCGCCTTCGACGCGCTGCCCAAGATCGACGTCGTGCTGGTGTCGCACGGTCATTACGACCATCTCGACATCGCGACGCTATCGAAGCTGTCGGCAAAATTTTCGCCGCGCGTGATCACGCCGCTCGGCAATGATGCCACCATGCGCGACACGGACGCAGCGATCAAAGCCGAAGGGTTCGACTGGCAGGACCGTGTCGAGCTCGGCAATGGCATCGCGGTGACGCTGGTGCCGACGCGGCACTGGTCGGCGCGCGGACTGTTCGACCGCAACAAGGCGCTGTGGGCGAGTTTCGTGCTGGAGACGCCCGCGGGAAAAATCTACATCGTCTGCGATTCCGGCTACGGCGAGGGTAAGCATTTCCGCCGCGTGGCCGAGAAGCATGGGCCGCTGCGGCTGGCGATCTTGCCGATCGGCGCCTATGAGCCGCGCTGGTTCATGAAGGATCAACACATGAATCCGTCGGACGCGGTGAAGGCGCTCGCCGATTGCGGCGCCGAGCAAGCGCTGGCGCATCATCACGGTACGTTCCAGCTCACGGATGAGGCGATCGACGCGCCGGTGAACGCGTTGGCCGATGCGCTCAAGGAAGCGAAGATCCCGCCCGAGCGGTTCGCGGCGCTGAAGCCGGGGCAGGTGTACGAGATCTAGCCGCTCGTCGTCCCTGCGAAAGCAGGGACCCATAGCCACCGTTGCTGATTGTTTGGAAAAGCTGGAGCTCCAGCTCGGCCTAACCACAAAGTCCTGTGGTTATGGGTCCCTGCTTTCGCAGGGACGACAGCAATTACTGCGCGGCCTTGATCGCCCAGGACACGCTCACCGTCACTGAAAGCGTCTCCTCGCCTTGCGCGACCGGTGCGCCGGCGGCCATGGGCGCGGCCACCTTGCCGCGATATAGCGGCACGGGCGCGCCTTCCTCGGAAATGCTGATCGGCTCGCCGAGTGTCACGCCGGCAGCCTTGGCGTAGATCTCCGCCTTGCGGCGCGCATCCGCGATCGCCTTCTCGCGGGCCTCGTCCAGAAATTTTGACGCCTGCGTTACCGTGAAATTGATGCCGCCGATCTCGTTGGCGCCGGCGCCCACCAGCACGTCGATCACGTTCGCGACCTTGGTCACATCGCGAATCCTGACCGTGACACGATTGCTGGCGCGGAAGCTGACGATACCTGTTGCGCGCTCCGCGGCTTTGGACGGCGTCGCAAATTGCGGCTGCAGCGACAGCCGCGAGGTCTGGTAGTCCTTTTCCTCGATGCCGGCGCCCTTGAGCGCCAGCAGCACCTTGCCCATCGCCGCGTTATTGGCATCCGACGCCTCGCGCGCGGTCTTGGCGTCCGACGTCACGCCGCCGTCGATCTGGGCCTGATCGGGCGCCACCGACACGTTCGCTTCGCCGGTCACGGAAATCGCAGGCGGCGGCATTGTCTGCGCCAGCGCGGGCGCGGCGAGCAGTGCAGCGGCAACGACAAGGCCGAACGGACGCTTCATGCCGATCACCTCAGCGGGACATAGACATTGATCACCAGCTTGTCCTCCGCCGTCTTCAGGGGATCGGTGATGTATTCCTCGATGAAGGTGTCCTTGGCCTCGAGCTTCTTGTCGTCGAGATGATTGGTGATCGCCTCATAGGTGTTGTCCATGTTGTCGTAGGAGCCGCGATGGACGAACTTCAGCGCCTTGCCGTCGGGCGACTTGCCCATGCTCATGTCCTTGGTCAGGTTCTTGACGTCCTGATCGACCGGAATCTGCGCCAGGAACGTAAAACCGGTATCGTCGGTCGAGGTGTAGACGATCATCGAATTGCCCGTGGCCTTGATGCCCTGCTTGTCGAGCACGGCGGTCAGCGCCTTGAACGCGTCGATCAGGGTGTCGAACGCCGAATCCCAATTCGCGGTGCCCTTCATGACAACCACTTTCTTGGGCTCGAGCGTGAACTCCTCGCCGAATGGATCGGCGTTCTGGACGCTGGCGGCGGGGGGAGGGGGCACCGGCGTCGGGGCTTTCTCCGCCGTGGGGGTATCCGCGGGCGACTTGGTCTCGGCCGGCGGCGGGACAGGCGCCGCCGATGGTGCGGGGCTGGGCACAGCCGACGGGCTCGCGGCCGGCGAGGCTGAGGGCGCCGGCGATTGGGCCAGCGTGGCCCCGCCAGATGCAACCATGGAGAGCGCGACCAAGGCCGCACGGAAAGTGCTGATACGGTTCATTTCAGGTATTCTCCATCCACCCCATCTGGCGGCGGCATGTCCCGGTCCGCGCCCGCCAGAATGGCGCCATTTTCTAACACGCAAGGTCCGCTTTCGTCCCATGACAGATGCGTCATATGCCCCTGTGTACTAGGCAATGCGCCATCATTCGCCATATAAGACAGGCAGAAATTGGGAAATTCCATGAGCGCGCTGGCCAACCACGCATTTGCCAAGATGAACGGCATCGGCAACGAAATCGTCGTGGTGGATTTGCGCGATTCCAAGGCCGCCGTGACACCCGAGGAGGCGCGGGCGGTCGCCTCGCCTGCGGGCGTGCCCTATGACCAGTTGATGGTATTGCAGCCGCCGCGGCTGCAGGGCACCGAGGCCTTCATCCGCATCTACAACAGTGACGGCTCCGAAGCCGGCGCCTGCGGCAACGGCATGCGCTGCGTGGTGCGCCGGCTGTTCGAGGAGACCGGCCAGACCGCCGTGACCTTCGAGACCCGCGCCGGGTTGCTGAATTGCTGGCAGGGCCCGGCGCCCGATCTCTATACCGTCGACATGGGCGCGCCCAAATTTGCCTGGCAGGATATTCCGCTGGCCGAGGAATTTCGCGACACCCGCTATATCGAGCTGCAGGTAGGTCCCATCGATGCGCCGGTGCTGCATTCGCCGTCGGTGGTCTCGATGGGCAATCCGCACGCGATCTTCTGGGTCGACGACGTCAACGCCTATGATCTCGAACGCTTCGGGCCGCTGCTGGAAAATCATCCGATCTTTCCGGACCGGGCCAACATCACGCTCGCCCATATCGTCGATCGCGATCACGTCACGATCCGCACCTGGGAGCGCGGCGTGGGGCTGACCCGGGCCTGCGGCTCGGCGGCTTGCGCGACCGCGGTGGCGGCGGCGCGGCTGAAGCGCGCCAACAGGACGGTCGAGATCACGCTGCCTGGCGGCAAGCTTGCAATCGAATGGCGCGAGCGCGACGATCACGTGCTGATGACCGGCACCGCCGATTTCGAATATGAAGGTCGTTTCGATCCGGCGCTGTTCGCCAGCGTCGCTTGAGAGCAATGAGCGTCGACGTCCTCACCTTCGGCTGCCGTCTCAACGCGTTCGAATCCGAGGTGATCGCCCGCGAGGCGGAGCGCGCCGGGCTTTCCGATACCGTCGTCATCAACAGCTGCGCCGTCACCAACGAGGCGGTGGCGCAGGCGCGGCAATCGATCCGGCGGCTGAAGCGCGAGCGGCCGGATGTGCGCATCGTCGTCACCGGCTGCGCGGCGCAGACCCAGCCGGAAATGTTCGCCGATATGGCCGAGGTCGATCGCGTCGTCGGCAATGACGACAAGATGCGGAGTGAGGCGTGGCGCGATGCGCGTGCGGCGTTCGACACAGGCTTTGGCGTCGGGACAAGCGAGAAAATCGCGGTCGCCGACATCATGGCGGTCAAGGAGATGGCGCCGCATCTGCTGGACGGTTTCAAGGCCGGCCTGCCGCGGGTGTTCGTCCAGGTGCAGAACGGCTGCGACCACCGCTGCACCTTCTGCATCATCCCTTACGGCCGCGGCAATTCGCGCTCGGTGCCGATGGGTGCCGTCGTCGAGCAGGTCCGTGCGCTGGTCGAGCGCGGCCATGCCGAGATCGTGCTGACCGGCGTCGATCTGACGAGCTATGGGGCTGACTTGCCGGGCACGCCGAAGCTCGGGCAATTGACCCGGCAAATCCTGCGGCATGTGCCGGAACTGAAGCGGTTGCGGATTTCGTCGATCGATTCCATCGAGGCCGACCGTGATCTGCTCGACGTCATCGCCAATGATGAGCGGCTGATGCCGCATCTGCATCTGTCGCTGCAATCCGGCGACGACATGATTTTGAAGCGGATGAAGCGGCGGCATTCGCGGCAGGACGCGATCGAGTTCTGCGCCCAGGTGCGGCGGCTCCGTCCGGACATCACGCTCGGCGCCGATATCATCGCGGGCTTCCCGACCGAGACAGAAGAGATGTTCGCGCGTTCGCAGGATCTCGTCGATGAGTGCGATCTCACTTTCCTGCACGTGTTTCCCTATTCCAAGCGACCCGGTACGCCGGCCGCACGGATGCCGCAGGTGGCCGGCGAAGCGATCAAGGCTCGTGCGAAGCGGCTGCGTGCGAGCGGGGAGGCGGCGTTGCAGCGGCGGTTGGCGGCAGAGGTCGGCACGACGCGTCAGGTTTTGATCGAAAGTGCGACGCAAGGGCGGACGGAGCATTTCCTGCCGGTTGCGATATCAGGCGAAACGCCGGGGGCGGTGATGTCGCTCGCGATCGAGGGCCACGACGGTGTGCGCTTGACGGTGTGAGCCACAAACTCCGCCGTCGTCGTAGGGCTTGACCGGGCGATCCAGTACGCCGCGGCCTCTCGGCTCATCACAGATGTCTCTGGAATACTGGATCATCCGCCCCAGTGCGCAATTGCGCACAAGGCGGATGATGATAGCGGTAGTTGGAGCGCCGTGTTTACCCGCGAGCCGACTACTCCCCGTTCCACCCGCACGCCCTGAGCCGCTCCCGCATGTGCTCCGGCGCCGGCGCGACCACGCGCACCGGTTCCTTGTTCTTTGAAATCGGAATCACGATCTCGCGGGAATGCAGATGCAGGATCGGCTCGCCAAAACGAGGTCCGTTGCCGTAGATATTGTCGCCGACGATCGGCCAGCCCATGGCGGACGTGTGCACGCGCAATTGATGGGTGCGGCCGGTCACCGGTTCCAGTGCGAGCCAACAAAGGCCGTCGCCGCGGCCGCGCACTTCCCAGTTGGTGATAGCCTTCTGCCCGTCCGGATCCGGCTTCTGCCACCAGCCGCGTTCGACGTTGAGCCGCCCCAGCGGCATGTCGATGGTGCCTTCATCTTCGGCAGGCCCGCCTTCGATCACCGCCCAATAGGTTTTCCCAATCTTGCCGTGCTTGAACAACAGGCCGAGCGAGGCGGTGGCCTTGCGATGGCGTCCCAGCACGAGACAGCCGGAGGTATCCTTGTCGAGCCGGTGGGCCAGCACCGGCGGCCGCGGCAGGCCAAATTGCAGGCCGTCGAAGGATGCTTCCAGATTGGCGCCGCCCTTGGGGCCGCGATGCACCGGCAGCCCCGCAGGCTTGTCGATGACAAGCATCAGCCCGTCGCGGTGAAGCACGCGGGCCTGGATTTCATCTGCCGTTAAGCCTTGGACATCAAGGGATGTCCTGGGAACATCAAAGGATGTTCCGGGGACATTGATGGATCTGTTGTGACTTCCGCTCATGGCGCGAAACCGCTAACACGTCCCCGACATGAGCGATACCACTCCCGGAACCCCCAAACTAAGCTGGTGGCGGCGGCTTTCGAGCGGCCTGAAGCGGACCTCGAGTTCGCTGGGCTCGGCCGTTGCCGACCTCGTCACCAAGCGCAAGCTCGATCGCGCCATGCTCGACGACATCGAGGATGTGCTGCTGCGCGCCGATCTCGGCACGGCTGTGGCGGTCCGGATCGCGGACGCCGTCGGCGCCGGCCGTTACGACAAGGCGATTTCGGCCGATGAAGTAAAGACGGTGGTCGCGACCGAAGTCGAGAAGGTGCTCGCGCCGGTCGCCAGGCCGCTGGAGATCGACGCGGCGCAAAAGCCGTTCGTCATTCTCGTGGTCGGCGTCAACGGCTCGGGCAAGACCACCACCATCGGCAAGCTTGCCGCGAAGCTCAGCGCCGAGGGCCGGAAGATCATGATGGCGGCCGGCGATACGTTCCGTGCCGCGGCGATCGAGCAGCTCAAGGTCTGGGGCGAGCGCACCAAATCACCGGTCATTGCGGGCGCACAGGGCTCGGATTCGGCGAGCCTCGCCTTCAACGCGCTGACCGCGGCGAAGGAACAGAATATCGACGTGCTGCTGGTCGATACCGCGGGGCGTTTGCAGAACAAGGCCGAACTGATGAACGAGCTCGAAAAGGTCGTTCGCGTCATCAAGAAGGTCGATGCGTCAGCCCCGCATGCGGTGCTGCTGGTGCTCGATGCCACGGTGGGACAAAATGCGCTGTCGCAGGTCGAAGCGTTTCATCGTACCGCTGGCGTCACGGGCCTCGTGATGACGAAGCTCGACGGCACCGCGCGAGGCGGCATCCTGGTGGCGCTGGCGGAGAAGTTCAAACTGCCGGTGCATTTCATCGGCGTCGGCGAAGGCATCGACGATCTCGCGCCGTTCACCGCGCGGGATTTCGCCAACGCGATTGCAGGAATCGAAAGCTGACATGGACAAGACCCAGCCGCATCCGGTGTTCAAGCTCGCGACCGAACTCGGTCCGCTCATCGTGTTCTTCGTCGCCAACGCCAAATTCAACCTGTTTGTCGCGACCGGCGCCTTCATGGTGGCGATCGTGGCGGCGATGATCGCTTCCTATGTGGTGGTGCGGCATGTGCCCATGATGGCGATCGTCACCGCGGTCATCGTGCTCGTGTTCGGCACGCTGACGCTGGTGCTGCACGACGAGACCTTCATCAAGGTCAAGCCGACCATCATCTACGGCCTGTTCGCCGCGATCCTCGGTGGCGGTCTCTTGTTCGGCCGCTCCTTCATCGCGATCCTGTTCAATCAGATGTTCAACCTGACGCCGAAGGGCTGGCGCATCCTGACCATGCGCTGGGCGTTGTTCTTCCTGGGGATGGCGGTTCTGAACGAAGTCATCTGGCGCACGCAGTCGACCGACTTCTGGGTGGCCTTCAAGGCGTTCGGTGCGCTTCCACTGACGATGATCTTTGCGATTTCCCAGATGCCGGTGATCAAGCGCTACCATCTGGAGCCGGCCTCGCTCGAGGCGAGCGAAGCGGAAGCGGGCGATGTGAGCAAGGGGTGAGCTCTGCTCCCTCGCCCCGCGCTTGCGGGGAGAGGGTTGGGGTGAGGGGTTCTATCCGCGAGTTGAGTGCTGAGGTGAGGGCGGTACCCCCTCACCCGGATCGCAAGAGCGATCCGACCTCTCCCCGCAAGCGGGGAGAGGTGAGAGAGAAGCAATCAGCTCTTCTGCTTGGCGATGATCTTGTCCTTGATCTTGTCGTAGGTCGCTTGCGGCAGGATGCTCTTGTTCACGAGATCATCCTTGCCCTTGTACGGCCGGCCCGCGATGATTTTGGCGGAATAGGCCTTGCCGACGCCCGGCAGTGCGTCGAGCTGATCGGCGGTCGCCGAATTGATGTCGAGCAGTTCGGCCTTTGGTGCCGGCGCCATCTTCGACTCCGAGGCCTTCGGCGCAGGAGCCATCTTGCTGTCGGATTTGGTCGCAGGCTGCGCGGTCTGGGCCATCGACGGGGTGGCCGTCAGCATGCCGAGAGTGAGCGCGGTGGCGAGAAGAGAAGCGAGCGTGAAATGACGCATAGGGTGTCCCTCCAAGGACGGTTCAAGTAACCCCATCAAGCTAGCTGCGAATTCGTGGCGGCGCCATGGCTCTAAAATGAACGTCAGATAAAAGCGCAGGATTATTTGATTGCTGCTTCGTCATTCCGGGGCATCGCGCAGCGATGAACCCGGAATCTCGAGATTCCGGGTTCGATGCTTCGCATCGCCCCGGAATGACAACGACGTTATTTCTTCAACGCCTTCTCGATCGCGACCTTCAGCACGCTGTCGAGATTGGCCGGCGTCACCGGCCCGACCAACTTGTAAACAATGGTGCCGTCGCGGCCGACCACGAAGGTTTCGGGCACGCCATAGACGCCCCATTCGATCGCGCCGCGGCCGCTGCCATCGACGCCGACCATGCTGAACGGATTGCCGTAGCGGCCGAGGAAGCGGCGGGCGTTGTCGGGCGAATCCTTGTAGTTGATGCCGACGATCTGCAAGCGCGTATCCTTGGCCAATGCAGTCAGGAGCGGCGCCTCGTCGTGGCACGGCACGCACCAGGACGCCCAGACATTGACGACGGAGACTTTGCCCTTGAAGGCCGCGGGGTCGAGCCCGGGGACCGGCGCCCCGTTGTGGACGAGGCCTTCCAGTGCCGGCAGCGCGGTTTGCGGCGCCGGGCGGCCGATCAGGGCGGAGGGGATTTTTGAGGGATCGCCGCCATACAGCCGCAGCAGGAACAGTCCGGCGACGGCCATGAAACCGATCAGCGGCAGCGCCACCAGCCAGCGCCGGCGGCGCGGCGGCCCATCCGATGTTGTGAGCGGCGCGGTCATCGGATGTCCGTCGCCTGGCGGCCGGAGCGCCGGGTTATGCCGCTGGCCTCGAGTTCGCGCAGACGCTCCTTCTGCTGGCGATAATCGAGCGCGATCCAGCTGATGAGGATCAGCACGACCGCCGCCACCAGCGCGTAGGAGGTCACGATAAAGGAGGCGTAGGGTCCAAGCGACGTCACGTCATGCCGCCTGCTGGCTGGCTTGCATCATCTGCAAGCTGCGCACGCGCCGGCGCAGGATCTCGTTGCGCATCGCCGCCAGATGCAGCGTGACGAACAGCAGCGAGAAACCGAGCGCCATCACCAGCAGCGGAATCAGGAAGGCGCGGTCGAGCGTCGGCCCGCCCATCCGCAGCACAGACGCCGGCTGATGCAGCGTGTTCCACCAATCGACCGAGAATTTGATGATCGGCAGATTGAGCGCGCCGACCAGCGTCAGGACGGCGGCGGCCCGTGCCGCCCGCGAGGGATCGTCCACCGCGCGCCACAGCGCCATCAGGCCAAGATACATCAGAAACAGGATCAAGACCGAGGTCAGCCGCGCATCCCATTGCCAATAGGTGCCCCACATCGGCCGTCCCCACAATGAACCCGTGACCAGCGCCAGAAAGGTGAACGCAGCGCCGATCGGGGCTGCCGCTTTCGCCGCGACATCGGCAAGCGGATGCCGCCACACCAATGTGCCAAGGGCTGCAAGGCTCATCACGCTCCAGACGAACATCGACAGCCACGCATTCGGCACGTGGATGAACATGATCTTCACGACGGCGCCGTGCTGATAGTCGTCGGGCGCCATCGCCGCCTGGTAGAAGCCGACCAGCAGCAGGATCGCGGTCGCGCCCGCCAGCCAGGGCAGCACGCGCGCCGTCAGCGACAGGAATTTCGTGGGGTTGGCGAGATCGATCAGCGTCATGGCATCCTGATAGTCGTCAGCGGCGGGGCAGGCAATGCGGCTTGGTTTGTTTCATATGGCCTCCGCGAGAGTTGATCGGCGTCAAATCGTGCTCAGTCCAGACCGTGCCGCAGGCTGGCCGCGGCGGCAAACGGCCCGATCACGAAACTGACCAGCGAGATCGCGCAGAGGATCGAAAACGGTGTTCCAAATGACAGGGGACCCGTAATGGCTGCCTGCGACGCCGCGACGCCGAAAATCAATACCGGGATCGACAGCGGCAACACCAGCACCGCCAGCAACAACCCGCCGCGGTGCAGCGTCACGGCAAGCGCCGCGCCGATCATCCCGGTGAACGTCAGCGCCGGCGTTCCCACCAGCAGCGTCAGCGCCACCGCCGAGGTCGCCGTGGCGTCGAGATTGAGCATCAGCCCGAGCACGGGCGTCGCCACGATCAGCGGCAGTCCGGCCGCAAGCCAATGCGCCAGCGCTTTTGCGGCACATGCCAGTTCCAGCGGCGTCCGGCCCATCACGATCAGGTCGAGCGAACCGTCGTCGTGGTCGGCCGTGAACAGGCGGTCGAGCGTGAGCAGGCTCGCCAGCAGCGCGCCGAGCCAGAGGATCGCCGGTCCGAGCCGCATCAGCAGCGCCAGATCGGGCCCGATCGCGAACGGCATCAGCACCGTAACGGTGAGGAAAAACAGCACGCCGATCAGCGCCCCGCCGCCGACGCGAAGGGCGATTCTGATGTCCCGGCGAATCAGTGCGGCGAGGGCGGTCATGTCGCTGCCCCCATCCGCAGTTCCCTCGCGTCGATCCCGAGTGGGGTATGCGTGGCGGCGATGATGATGCCGCCGCCTGCCAGATGCTCGCGCATGACGCCGACGAAAAGGTCCAGTCCGGCGGTATCGAGCGCCGAGGTCGGCTCGTCCAGGAGCCAGACCGGCCGCCGCACCACCAGCAGGCGCGCGATCGAAAGCCGCCGCCGCTGGCCGGCCGAGAGAAATGCCGCCGGCAGATGCGTGGCATGGCCGAGCCCAACGGCCTTGAGGCATTGGCTGCTATCGCCGGCCTCACCGCCCAGAAAATCCTGCCAGAACGACAGGTTTTCCAGAACGCTCAGCGCCGGTTTCAACGCATCGCGATGGCCGAGATAGTGGGTTTGCTCCGGCAGGGTCAGCTCGGCCTCGCCCCCTTGCAGGCCGACCGATCCGCCCGCCGGCACCAGCAGGCCCGCTATCAGGCGCAACAGCGAGGTCTTGCCGGAGCCGTTCGGGCCGACCACGGCCAGCGCCTCGCCGGAGGAGGCTTCGAAATCGAGGCCCGAGAACACGCCGCGGCCGCCCCTGATACAGTCGATTTTGCGCCCGGAGAGCCGCATTTTGCTTCGTCACAGCCCTCTGAAATTGATGGGTACCGCGTCAGAATTTGTGGGTACCGCATCGCTGCAGCACGTTTGTCGATGTGGCGGCGCTTCTAGAAAGATTCTATAAGCCCGGAACTTGATGCAGCACACAATCGGCGGCTGCAAGCCAAGAGCCAGCCTTACGCCGACGGTGTTTAAATACCCTTGCCGGGTATAACTAGAATTTGGGATTTCCTGACATGACCTCGCTCGACAGCTTTAAATGCCGCAAGACCCTCAAGGTCGGCAGCAAGACCTACGTGTATTACAGCCTGCCCGCCGCCGAGAAGAACGGTCTGAAGGGAATTTCCAAGCTGCCCTATTCGATGAAGGTGCTGCTGGAAAACCTGCTGCGTAACGAGGACGACCGCACGGTCAAGAAGGCCGACATCGTTGCGGTGTCGAAGTGGCTGCGGAAGCGCAAGCTCGAGCATGAAGTGGCGTTCCGCCCGGCGCGCGTGTTGATGCAGGATTTCACCGGCGTGCCGGCGGTGGTCGATCTCGCCGCGATGCGTAACGCGATGCAGGCGCTCGGCGGCGATGCCGAGAAGATCAACCCGCTGGTGCCGGTCGATCTCGTCATCGACCACTCGGTCATCGTCAACTTCTTCGGCGACAACAAGGCGTTCGGCAAGAACGTCGTCGAGGAATACAAGCAGAACCAGGAACGCTACGAGTTCTTGAAATGGGGCCAGAAGGCGTTCTCGAACTTCTCCGTGGTGCCGCCCGGCACCGGCATCTGCCATCAGGTCAATCTCGAATATCTGGCGCAGACGGTGTGGACCAAGAAGCAGAAGATGACGGTCGGCAAGAAGACCGGCACCTTCGAAGTCGCCTATCCGGATTCGCTTGTTGGCACCGACTCGCACACCACCATGGTCAACGGCCTCGCCGTGCTCGGCTGGGGCGTCGGCGGCATCGAGGCGGAAGCCTGCATGCTCGGCCAGCCGCTGTCGATGCTGCTGCCGGAAGTCGTCGGCTTCAAGCTCAAGGGCCAGCTCAAGGAAGGCGTTACTGCGACCGACCTGGTGCTGACCGTGACGCAGATGCTGCGCAAGCAGGGCGTGGTCGGCAAGTTCGTCGAGTTCTTCGGTCCCGGCCTCGACTTCCTCTCGGTCGCTGACAAGGCGACCATCGGCAACATGGCGCCGGAATACGGCGCGACCTGCGGCTTCTTCCCGGTCGACGCCGCAACCATCGATTATCTCAAGACCTCCGGCCGCAAGGCGGATCGCGTCGCGCTCGTTTCGGCTTACGCCAAGGCGCAAGGTTTGTTCCGCACCGCGAAATCGGCCGACCCCGTGTTCACGGAAACGCTGACGCTCGATCTCAAGGATGTCGTGCCGTCGATGGCCGGCCCGAAGCGCCCTGAAGGGCGCGTCGCACTGCCGGCCGTTGCCGCCGGCTTCGCCACCGCGCTCGCCGGCGAGTACAAGAAGCCGGAAGACGCCGAGAACCGCTATTCGGTCGAGAACCGCGATTTCGATCTCGGCCATGGTGACGTCGTGATCGCGGCGATCACCTCCTGCACCAACACTTCCAACCCCAGCGTGTTGATCGGCGCCGGCCTGCTGGCGCGCAACGCTGCCGCCAAGGGCTTGAAGGCAAAGCCGTGGGTCAAGACCTCGCTTGCGCCCGGAAGCCAGGTGGTCGCGGAATATCTCGCCAATTCCGGCCTCCAGAAGGATCTCGACAAGGTCGGCTTCAATCTGATCGGCTTCGGCTGCACCACCTGCATCGGCAATTCGGGTCCGCTGCCGGAGGAGATTTCGAAATCGATCAATGACAACGGCATCGTCGCTGCCGCGGTGCTGTCGGGTAACCGCAATTTTGAGGGCCGCGTCAGCCCCGACGTGCAGGCCAATTATCTGGCATCGCCGCCGCTGGTCGTGGCTTATGCGCTGGCGGGAACGGTGACAAAGGACCTCGCGGTCGAGCCGATCGGCGAGGGCAAGGACGGCAAGCCGGTGTACCTGAAGGACATCTGGCCGACGACCAAGGAAATCAACGCCTACATGAAGAAGTTCGTGACCGCCACGATCTTCAAGAAGCGTTACGCCGACGTGTTCAAGGGCGACACCAACTGGCGAAAGATCAAGACCGTCGAGAGCGAGACCTACCGCTGGAACATGAGCTCGACCTATGTGCAGAACCCGCCCTACTTCGAGGGCATGAAGAAAGAGCCGGAAGCGATCGTCGACGTCGTCGATGCGCGGATTCTGGCGATGTTCGGCGACAAGATCACCACCGACCACATCTCGCCGGCCGGCGCGATCAAGCTGACCTCTCCGGCAGGAAAATTCCTCTCGGAGCATCAGGTGCGCCCGGCCGACTTCAATCAGTACGGCACGCGGCGCGGCAATCACGAGATCATGATGCGCGGCACCTTTGCCAACATCCGCATCAAGAACTTCATGCTGAAGGGCGCCGACGGCAATATTCCGGAAGGCGGACTTACCAAGCACTGGCCCGACGGCGAGCAGATGTCGATCTACGACGCGGCGATGCAGTACCAGGCCGAGAGCGTGCCGCTGGTGGTGTTCGCCGGCGCCGAATACGGCAACGGCTCCTCGCGCGACTGGGCCGCGAAGGGGACCCGCCTGCTCGGCGTCCGCGCCGTGATCTGCCAGAGCTTTGAGCGCATCCATCGCTCCAACCTGGTCGGCATGGGCGTGTTGCCGCTCACCTTCGAAGACGGCACGTCATGGACGTCGCTTGGCCTGAAGGGTGACGAGAAGGTGACGATCCGGGGCTTGCAGGGCGACCTGAAGCCGCGTCAAACGCTGACGGCCGAGATCGTCTCCGGCGATGGCGCGCTGCAGCGCGTGCCGCTGCTTTGCCGGATCGATACCCTCGACGAACTCGAGTACTACCGAAACGGCGGCATTCTGCATTATGTGCTGCGCAAACTCGCGGCCTAGAGCTTTTCCGGTTCTGATTGAATCAGAACCGGGCTCCAGGTTTTTGTTTTGACGCGTTTTCTTTGCGCGAACCGGGATCCACTTCGCTTGAAAACGCTATGACGCGGATTTGTGATCAGTGCCTCACTGCGAAGTGAGTGGCGAGCAAGAAGAAGGCGGCCTAATGAAAAGGCCGCTTTCGCGCGTCTGGGGTGCGCTTTTTTGGGATCAGATCATGCCCCGTACAAATACGGATGGAAGACGCTACCACCGGTCCGCACAATGACAGCTATGATGGCCTATAGTTGTATCTCGCGATGGTCCGGTGCGCTCGGCGTTTGCGCAATCATCGCCGTCATCCGCCCGGCCCACGCTGAACCTCGCGCGGTGGTTGAATTGTTCACCTCGCAAGGCTGCTCGTCATGCCCGCCAGCCGACCAGATCATCGGCGAACTCGCCAAGGATCCGTCCGTGATCGCGCTGAGCCTGCCGATCGACTATTGGGATTATCTCGGCTGGAAGGACACGCTGGCGGACAAGCGGTTCAGCGCGCGTCAGAAAGCCTATTCGCAGGCACGCGGCGATCGCAATCTCTATACGCCGCAGATGATCGTCAATGGTTCGACGCAAGTGATCGGCAGCGATCGCGCCAGCATCGATGGCGCGATCAAAAATACCGGCAAGGCCGATGGCGTGATGTCGGTGCCGGTGACGATGAGCTTGTCCGGCAAATTGCTCAATGTCTCGGTGGCCGCCAGCAAGGTGCCGACCGTGGCGCGTGGCGAAGTCTGGATCTGTTCGGTCTCGAAGGCCATACCGATCATGATCGGGCGCGGCGAGAATCGCGGCCAGGAAGTCACCTACTACAACGTCGTGCGCAACCTCGTGAAGGTCGGTGACTGGAACGGCAGTCCGGAAAGCTGGACCGTGCCGCTTGAAAATATTTCCCGCGACGGCGTCGACGCCGCGGTCGTCTACGTCCAGGACGGCAGTCGCGACAAGCCGGGCGCGATGCTCGGCGCCGCCTACACTGCGCTGAGGTAGTTGGCGCTCCATCAGGGCTACGATGCTGCCTTCACGGGATTGCGCTGATCGGCCGGTTCCCTGATGGTCACCGTCAGTGCTCGCGTTTCACGCGGCCTGGAACGGCGGCTGAGGTTGGAACCGTCCCCCAAACGAAAAAGGACCAACTTTCGTTGGCCCAGTATCGGGATTAACTCCCTCTGCGAACAGGCCCGATCCCGACGGCCCCGGGGGGCTGGGGGCTGAGGAATCCGGAACCGAAAGGACCGGGCCAACGCAGGATTATCTTGTCGCAACCTAGCGGGGCGGGCGGTTGGCGGAAGTAGGGCAGCAATAAGATTCCGCTAACGATCCCGTGAATCGGTGTTTCCCGCGATGTCGGGTGGTTCCGCGCGGTTTCCTTCGTATTTGCAACCCTCTTGCAGCGTCCTGCGGTTAGCGCAATCATGTAAACCTCGGCATGCTCCCGAAAAGTGGGGACCGGTTTTCGGAACGAGAGCATGCCTGAGATGACAGGAGGCGCTCCATGAGCTCGATATCGGAGGACACCGATCCAAGCGAGAGCCGCGCAGCGGCGCGCACCGCCACCGCAATCCCCCCGCCGAATCGTGTCACGTTTAATCGTCTCGAACTCAACCGTATCCTCAATCTGTATGGGCGCATGGTCGCCGACGGCGAATGGCGCGACTACGCCATCGACTTTCTGAAGGACCGCGCGGTGTTTTCGGTCTTCCGCCGCGCCTCCGAGGTTCCGATTTACCGCATCGAGAAAGATCCGCGGCTCGCGCGCAAGCAGGGCATGTACAGCGTGATCTCGGCGACCGGTCTGATCCTGCGCCGCGGCCACGAGCTTGAGCGCGTGCTGCTGGTGATCGACCGCAAGCTGGCGCTGGTGTAGCGAAGCCGCCGTAGGGTGGGCAAAGGCGCACTTGCGCCGTGCCCACCATCTCTCCCCGGAACGCCGCTCTGATGGTGGGCACGCTTCGCTTTGCCCACCCTCATATGAGGCCTTTTGAGTCAAGCATCCCAACCGGGGCTTGGATGTTATTTTTTGCATTCGGTGGAGCGGCGGCGCGCGGAGCCATGCGTAGCGCAGCGTGCCGCCGCGGTCGGTGCGCTCAGGAACTGGCTTCCGGCGATTTATGCAGCAGCTCACTGCATCACCTCATATCCGGTCGGGCGGTTACAGCCCGGTACCCACATTCCGCATGCTTGCGGCGAGGAAGCCACGGGGATGAGACCCATCTACGAAGCGGCCTGTTGACTTGGCCCAAGGGTGGCACGGTCATCATCCATTCCGCGCTGACCGCGGCCGATGCCGCGACGCTGACGCGTTGCTTGAAACGTTTACGGCTTCGCGGCCTTGAGCAGGGCTCCTTCGGGGACCAGGCCGGTTGTGAGGTAGCGCCAGAGCGCCACCATCAGCTTGCGCGCCAGCGCCACGATGGCGATGCGCTTGTTGCGCTTGCTGGCATTGTGGGTGCGGCTGCGGAACCATCGGGTGAGCGCACTCTCCGGCTGATGCCGCAGCCACAGCCAGGAAAGTTCGATCGCGGCGCAGCGGGCGCGCGGATTGCCCGCCTTGCTGATGCCCTGGTCGCGGTCGGTCCCGCCGCTCTGCCATGGACTGGGCGCCAGCCCGAAATAGCTCGCGACCTCACGCCGGTTGCGGAAATCCTTGTAGAACACCTCGCTGGCCAGCGTCGTCGCGAACGCCGGGCCGAGGCATTTGAGCCGGAGCAACAGTTCGCTGCGCTCCGCCATCTGCGCCGCCGCAGGTGCCGGATCCGCTTGAGCCGACGCCTGTGCGAGCGCCTCGAGCTGTTCGCGTACCAGCATCAGCCGCGCGTGCTCGTACTTGATCTCCGCCAGCATCTGCCGTGGCACCGCCTGGCCCTGCCAATCCCGCTGCGCCGCCAGCCAGCTCAGCCAGTCGCGCCGGCGCGGGTTCCCGACCGCCATGCCCAACAGCCGCAGCAGCGCCTTGATCCGGCTGGTGTGAGCGGTCTGTTCCTTGATCAGCCGGCCGCGTTCGCGGCTGGCGCGGCGGGCGTCCTCTTGCTCCGGCGCTGGTACCCGCACGATCCGTACCACCCGCGGCTCACCGCGCAGATACGCCATCAGCGTCCGCAGCATCTTCTCGCCATCGATCCGGTCGGTCTTCACCCGTCGCGCCCGTTGATCCACCGCAATGCTCGCAGGGTCAAACACGTAGTTCGTGATCCCGGCCGCCATCAGAAGCCGGTGCAGCCAGAACCCATCGTAGCCCGCTTCGTAGCAGCTCACCACCGCCGGAATGGCTCCCAGCGCCCGAGCCGCCCGGTCGCGCTCCCGACCGACCAACGCCAACAGCTCGGCATGATCGCCCCCCTCCAGCCTATGGCGGGACATCTTGCCTTTGTCAGGGCTGTGCAGCGTCACCAGCCAGCTCTTCTGGCTCAGTTCGATCGCAACGAAAATTGTGCCACAATGGCCGGTGGTGGGCGTGGCTACGGTCGATGCTTGCATCTGACTCTCCGATGGTTCGAGTGTGGAAACCCAAACCTACCGGAAAGGCCACGCTCACCGCCCCATGGAATCTACGAAGCTACGAAGCCGCCTCAATCCTTCGGCACCGTCGACCCGCCTTCACCGAGCGCGATCTGCATCATCACCGTGTCGAGCCACCGGCCGAATTTGAGGCCGACATTGGCGTGCGTCCCGATCATCTGGAACCCGCATTTGGTGTGAAGGCCGATCGAGCCGGCATTGGCGGAATCGCCGATCACGGCGATCATCTGCCGGAAGCCGCGCGCCTCGCATTCGGGGATCAGCCGCTGCAACAATTGCAGGCCGATACCGCGGCGGTGGGTCGAGGGTTGCAGGTAGATGGAATTCTCCACCGTGAAACGATAGGCCGGCCGCGGCCGATAGGGCCCCGCGTAGGCGTAGCCGATCACGCGACCTTCAACCTCGGCAACGAAATAGGGGAAGCCGCCATCGATCAGCGCCCGGAATCGCCGGGTCATCTCGGCGAGATCGGGCGGAATCAGCTCGAACGTCGCGGTGCCGTGGCGCACCGCGTGCTCGTAGATTTCGGTGATGGTGGGGAGGTCGGCCTCGGTGGCGGAACGAATTTCGGGAACGGACATGGGGAGAAAGATATCAGCAGACCGACAAGGATCAACGCTTTCTGCCATGTCCGGGATGAGCCCCGCCATGACGATGGCGACCAAAAGAAAAGCCCCGGCCGCGAGGCCGGGGCTTCAACTCGTAACCTGGTCGGTAGCGACTAGTCGCGCTGGCCGAGCAACTGCAGCAGCAGCGTGAACAGGTTGATGAAGTTCAGGTAGAGCGACAACGCACCGGTAATCGCCGCTTTCTCGGCAATCTCGCCGCCTTCCGAGGCGTAGCCGTAGATGTAGTCGTTCTTCAGCCGCTGGGTGTCATAGGCGGTGAGGCCCGCGAACACCAGCACGCCGACCACCGAGACGATGAACTGCAGCATCGAACTCGCGAGGAACAGGTTGACCAGGCTCGCGATGATGATGCCGATCAGGCCCATGAACAGGAACGACCCCATGCCGCTCATGTCACGCTTGGTGGTGTAGCCGTAGAGGCTCAGTGCGCCGAAGGTCGCCGCGGTGATGAAGAACACCCGCACGATCGAGGTGTGCGTGTACACCAGGAAGATCGACGACAGCGAAATGCCCATCAGCGCCGCGAACGCCCAGAACAGCAATTGTGCCGTCGCGGGCCGCAGCCGGTTGATGCCGAACGAGATCGCGAACACCATGGCCAGCGGCGCGAGGATGAACAGCCACTTCAGCGGGCTGACATACATCGCGTAGCCGAACGGCGTCAGGAAGGTGTTGTTGCCGAACTTGGCGGCGGCGCCGGCCTGATCCGTGGTTACGGCACCCATATAGACGCCGAGCGCCGCAAGGCCGGTGATGGCCAGGCCGATGCTCATGTAGTTATAGATGCGCAGCATGTAGGAGCGCAGACCGGCATCGACGGTCGCGGCATCAACGCGCCCGGCGGCCCGGCCGAAAGGAGAAACGTAGTTACGGTCTAGGTCCGACATGGTCGAATTCCCGTTGGTTGCCCGGCGGTGCGCAAGGGTTTGCGGCGCCGGTTAGATTTCTATCTCAGATGCCCTGATTTGCTGACATTAATTTCACGCATTAATCTCACGTCATCAAGCCGGCCTCTGATCTTGGCTGGTATGTGGGAAACTAACACATTCGACGCAAGCTTCCACGCGCGGCTGAATGTCGCTTCTGCCGGTCATTTCTGAGCAAAAGCAGCGTTAACCCCGGCTTTCCGCCCGCTACAAATTGTCACAAATTCCGCAACACGCTGGCCGGCTTCTGATTCAGGGCGAGCAACGTTCCGGCGAGTCCCAGCCCCACCGTGACGATCAGGGCGGCGGCGACCACGCCTGCGGCGCTGCCGGCCTGCCAGATGAAACTGAGCGTCATCAGCCGGGTCACGATCAGCCAGGCCGCGATCGAGCCCGCGATCACGCCGAACACCGCGGTGGCAAGGCCGATCATCAGGTACTCCAGCGCGTAGGCGCCAAGCAGTCGCGCCCGGGTTGC
The DNA here is from genome assembly GCF_023101085.1 of Bradyrhizobium sp. 170. Taxonomy (NCBI): domain Bacteria; kingdom Pseudomonadati; phylum Pseudomonadota; class Alphaproteobacteria; order Hyphomicrobiales; family Nitrobacteraceae; genus Bradyrhizobium; species Bradyrhizobium sp. 170. Next base: position 178,677 of record NZ_CP064703.1, read on the forward strand.
ACCCAGCGTCTTCAGGATCACCGCGTCATAGACCCGGTGGCGGTGGCCGGCGGCCAGCGCGCCGCCCAGCACCAGGATCGCCGAGATCAGCGTCACGGCGCTGGCGCCGCGGATGGCGAGCACGAGGTTGGTGATGACGGTGCCGACGGTTTCCAGCGCCTCGCGGACCCGGACGCTGGTCACCATCGGGAAGGCGTCCGCCACCTGCTTGATGATCCGGGCGTCGCCGGCCGGGTCCGGATGGACCTCGGACAAGGTCGCGACATGGCTGTGCGGCGCACCCCTGAACGCGTTGGGCGAGAACACCAGCACGAAATTGATGCCGAGCCCCTGCCAGTCGACGTTGCGCAAATTGCTGATCTTGGCCGGAATGTCGCGGCCGAGCACGTTGACCACGATCTCGTCGCCTATTCTGAGCTTCAACCCGTCGGCGATCTTCTTCTCCAGCGAGACCAGCGGCGGGCCGCTATAGTCCGCGCTCCACCATTCGCCCTCGACCACCTTCGAGCCCTTTGGGACTTCGTTGGTGTAGGTCAGGCCGCGGTCGCTCTGCAGCACCCACTCGGACTCCTGCGACGGCTTGAGTTCGTCGGCCTTGACGCCGCGGGCGCCGACGATGCGCCCGCGCAGCATCGGCACGTCGTCCACCGTCGATTGCGGCGCGACCTGTTTGAGGAAGGCGCCGAAGCGGTCGGCATCGGCGGTCGGAATGTCGATGAAGTAGAACGAGGGCGCTTTCTCCGGCAATGCCGCCAGGAATTGCCGGCGGAGATTGCCGTCGATCTGGGTGATGGTGACCAGCACCGCGAGCCCGAGGCCGAGCGACATCACGACCGAGGGCGTCAGCGCGCCGGGCCGGTAGATGTTGGCGATCGCCAGCCGCAGCATGGTGATTCGGGATCGTGGCATGCGGCGTGCCAGCGCCATCAGGCCGGCCGCGACGCCGCGCAGCAGCGCGAACACTGCAACCGAGGAGATCACGAATACCATCGCGATCCGCTTGTCATAGGCAAGCCCGATCGCCACAGCGACCAGGAGCGCGATCACCACGGCCATCAGCGCGAGATAGCTCCAGCGCGGGCGATGCCACTCACGGGCGACTTCCTCGCGAAACAGCGCCGCGACCGGCACGTCATGCACCCGGCCGAGCGGCCATAATCCGAAGGCGAGCGCGGTGAGCAGGCCATAGATGAACGACAGCGCCAGTTCGTCAAGGTACAGGGCAGGGATCACCGGCAGCGGCAGCAGCTTGCCGAACACGCCGACGATGACAAACGGCAAAGCCGCACCGGCGGCCAGCCCGATCACCGAGCCTACCGCGGCGAGCAGGATTACTTGCGTCAGGTAGATCGTGAAGACGTCGCGCCCGGTAGCGCCCAGCGCCTTGAACGAGGCGATGACGTCGCGCCGGCGATCGACATGGCTCTTGACCGCATTGGCGACGCCGACGCCACCAACCAGAAGCGCGGCGAGGCCGACCAGCGTCAGGAACTGGGTGAAGCGGTTGATGGTGCGCTCGAGTTGCGGCGAGGCGTTGCTGCTGCTGCGGATCCACCAGCCGGCCTCGGGCAGGGCGCTCCGTGCGCTGTCGATCAACTGAGTCGCGGCGCGATCGTCGATGTTATTGGCCGGCAGCTTCACGCGGTAGATCCAGCGCACCAAGCTGCCGGGCTGCAGCAATCCGGTGGCTCGCAGACTCTGCTCGCTGACCAGAACGCGCGGGCCCAAACCGACATTGCCGGCGAGCTTGTCCGGCTCGGCCGTGACCGTGCTTCGGATCTGGAACGTGGCGTTGCCGATTGTGATGCGGTCGCCGAGCTTGAGATCGAGCCGCGCCAGCAGGGTGGAATCGACCGCCGCGCCGAACGCGGTGCCAGACGTATCTTGGCGCTCGGCCAGCAGATCCGCCATCGGCATTTTGGGATCCAGCGTTACCGCCCCGAGCATCGGGTAGTTGCCGTCCACGGCCTTGAGTTCGACCAGTGCCAGCTTGCCGTCGCTGCTGCGGGCCATGACCCGCAGCGCAGCCGCGACCGAAACCTGGCCGCGCGCACGCAGGAAGGCGATTTCCTCCGGCTTGGCTTCGCGCTGGATCAGCGAGAAAGCAACGTCGCCGCCCAGCAACGTGCGGCCCTCGCGCGTCAAGCCTTCGCTGAGGCTGGCCGCGACCGAGCCGACCCCGGCAATCGCCATCACGCCGAGCGCGATGCAGGCGATGAAGACGTAAAAGCCGCGCAAGCCGCTGCGCAGTTCGCGAAGCGCGTAGCGCAGGGCAAGGGATGACGCGCGGCTGCGGTAAATGGGTTCGGAAACGGCGGTCATGAATGTCCGTCGATCCGGCCGGAGCGCAGCCGCACCACGCGGTCGCAGCGCTGCGCGAGTGAGGTATCGTGCGTTACCAGCACCAGTGTCATGCCGCGCTCGCTGTGCTTGGTGAACAGGAGATCGACGATCTGCTTGCCGGTGGCTTCGTCGAGATTGCCGGTCGGCTCGTCCGCGACCAGGATCGCGGGATCGGGCGCCAGCGCGCGGGCCAGCGCAACGCGCTGCTGCTCGCCACCCGATAATTGGGTCGGATAATGGTGCAGGCGATCGCCGAGCCCGACGGATGTCAACTCTTGCGCCGCCCGCTCTGCCGCATCGGGATTGCCGGCGAGCTCCAGCGGCACCGCGACGTTTTCCAGCGCCGTCATGGTCGGGATCAGATGAAACGACTGGAACACGATGCCGACCTGGCGGCCGCGGAAGCGCGCCAGCGCATCCTCGTCGAGGGCATTGAACGGCGTGCCGTTGACCACCACCTCTCCGCTGTCGGGACGCTCCAGCCCCGCCATCACCATCAGCAAGGTCGATTTGCCGGAGCCTGAAGGTCCGATCAGGCCGATCGCCTCGCCCGACGCCACACGAAGGCTGATATCTTTCAGGATATGAACGCGTGCAGCGCCCGAGCCGAGCGAGAGGTTGACGTTGGAGATGGAAATGGTGTCCGGCCCGACGCCGGTCAGTGAAGAGGGTTCGATGAGACTGTCCATGGCTCGGTCATATGGCACTTCCACCGCTCGGGTCGAGGGCTTGAAACGGATGTTTGCGCACATACGCGTGTTGATTGTGGCTTTGATGACGGCCGGGCCGGTTTTGGCGCAAGCCCAAGCTCAAGTCCAAGCTCAAGCCCCCGCCACCGCACCCGCCAAGCCGGTCAAAATGGTCGTCCTCGGCGATTCCTTGAGCGCCGGCCTTGGCCTTTCGGCCTCGGCGGCGTTTCCGGCGCGTTTGCAAAAAGCCTTGGGCGACAAGGGGATAAAGGTCGACATGATCAATGCCGGGGTGTCCGGCGACACCTCTTCCGGCGGTCGCGACCGGCTGGACTGGTCGATCCCAGAGGGAACCGAGGCGGTCATCCTCGAACTTGGCGCCAACGATGCCTTGCGTGGGATCGACCCGGCCGTCACCCGCGCCGCCCTCAGCGATATCCTGACGCGGCTGAAGGCGCGCAAGATCGCCGTGCTGATGTGCGGAATGCTCGCCCCGCCCAATTACGGAAGTGAATATGCCGCCCGCTTCAACGCAATCTATCCGGAGCTTTCAAAATCCTTCGGCGTGCCGCTCTACCCGTTCTTCCTGGAGGGGGTCGCCGCCGACGCCAAGCTCAACCAGGCGGACGGGTTGCATCCGACCGCAGAGGGCATCGATGCCATCGTGAAAAATATTCTGCCTATGGTGGAGGCATTTCTCGGCACGATCTCCGGGCAGCGGAGTTGAAAAAGATGCAAACGAATAACGTTACCGCTGGTTTTCCCCGTAGCATTCCGGTCTGCCGGCGCGGCGTGCTTCGCAGGGTCATATAAGTCGGGTAGGAATTAGTGATCGGTGATTCGTCACCGGGTTTGCTGTCAGGCGTGAGCCTCCAAAGCTGACGCCTTCGCATCGAGGATTTTGCGATGCCGCGTTTGTTTGCTGGACTGGAAATTCCGGCCGAGATCGGCCAGAGCCTTTCCAATTTGCGTGGCGGCCTTCCCGGCGCCCGCTGGATCGATCCCGAAAATTACCACGTCACCTTGCGCTTCATCGGCGATATCGACGGCATGTCGGCGAATGAAATCGCCTCGATGCTGTTTCGGATCAACCGCAAGCCGTTCGAGGTCAAGGTGCAGGGCCTGCAGAGTTTTGGCGGCAAGAAACCGCGCGCGGTGGTCGCTTCCGTCGAGCCGAGCCGGCCGCTGATCGAGCTGCAGGCCGAGCTCGAACGGCTGATGCAGCGGATCGGGCTCGATCCCGAGGGCCGCAAATTCACGCCACACGTGACGCTGGCGCGGCTGCATGATGCCTCCAGCCAGGACGTTGCCGATTATCTCTCGGTGCGCGGCTATTTTCCGAGCCGAACATTCATGGCGTCGCGCTTCGTGCTGTTCTCATCCCGCGCCTCCACCGGCGGCGGGCCCTATGTGGTCGAGGATTCCTACGCGTTGAGTGCGTGAGGCTTGGTGCGCGTCACGTCCACCGCCGTCATCATCCGCGAAAGCGGATGATCCAGTATACCAGAGACGCCTGAGATAGAACCGAGGGGCCGCGGCGTACTGGATACCCGCCTTCGCGGGTATGACGGGCTGTGTTTGCATACCCCCAACACCAATTCACGGCTTGCAATTTCTCTACGCTTGAGGCCGAAAGGGGCCATGCTGTCGACCGACCCCACCTCGTTCCGCGCACAGTACCAGGCGCAGGTTTCCTCCGGCGCGATCGAGGCCGATCCCGCGCAGGCCGCCGCCGCCGAATCGTTCTCAGCGCTCGAGGAGCGGCTTTCGAGCTACAAGCCGGCGCGCAAGCTAAGCCTGCTTGGCCGGTTGTTCGGCGACAAGAGCGAGCCGCCGCCGCGGGGGCTTTACGTTCATGGCGAGGTCGGCCGCGGCAAGACCATGCTGATGGACCTGTTCTTTCAGCACTCTCCGGTCCAGCACAAACGCCGCGCCCATTTCCACGAATTCATGGCCGAGGCGCATGAGAAGATCTACGCCTATCGCCAGAACATCGCGCGCGGCGAAATCGCGGACGGCGACGTGATCGAGCTGACGGCGAACGCCATCTTCGACGAGGCCTGGCTGCTGTGCTTCGACGAGTTTCACGTTACCGACATCGCCGACGCCATGATCCTGGGGCGGCTGTTCTCAAAACTGTTCGAACTCGGCACCGTCGTGGTGGCGACCTCGAACGTCGCGCCCGAAGACCTCTACAAGGGCGGCCTCAACCGCGCGCTGTTCCTGCCCTTCATCACGCAGATCGAAGATCGCATGGACGTGCTGCGGCTCGACGCGCGCACGGATTTCCGGCTGGAAAAACTCGCCGGCGTGAAGATGTGGCTGGTGCCGCCGGACGATGAAGCCGGCGCCGCGCTCGATCGCGCCTGGCGCAAGATGACGGGCAACGCGCCGTGCAAGCCGCGCGACATCACGATCAAGGGCCGCGTTCTGCGCGTGCCCTGTTCGGCCCATGGCGTCGCGCGCTTTAGTTTCTCCGATATCTGCGAAAAACCGCTGGCCGCGTCGGACTATCTGCGGCTGGCGCATGATTATCACACCATCCTGATAGACCGCATTCCGGTGATGGATTACCCCGAGAAGAATGCCGCCAAGCGTTTCATCTCGCTGATCGACACGCTCTATGACAATGCCGTGAAGCTGATGGCTTCGGCCGAGGCTGACCCGGTGTCGCTATACCTGGCGACCGATGGCAATGAGGCCAACGAGTTCAAGCGGACCTCGTCACGGCTGATCGAAATGAGCTCCGAATCCTACCTGGCGCTCCCGCACGGCCGGAAGGATTCCGCGGCGAGCGGGTCGAGCACGGGGCTGGTGGAAACGTAGTCTTTCGCTGGCATGCCTGACCGAAATCGAGGCGGGGCCTTAGAATTGGGCACGCCCCGGCTTGAACCGGTCATTCGAAAGGGATAACCAGCCATCCAACTTCCTTATCCACACCCCTCATCTTCGTCTCAGAAGGACAAATTTCCCATGGCGCGCGACAAGATTGCTTTGATTGGCTCCGGTCAGATCGGCGGAACGCTGGCTCACCTCGTCGGCCTGAAGGAGCTCGGCGACGTCGTGATGTTCGACATCGCTGAGGGCGTTCCCCAGGGTAAAGCGCTCGACATCGCGCAGTCGTCCCCGGTCGACGGTTTCGACGCCCACCTCACCGGCGCAAACTCCTACGACGCGCTCGATGGCGCCAAGGTCTGCATCGTGACCGCCGGCGTGCCGCGCAAGCCCGGCATGAGCCGCGACGATCTGCTGAGCATCAATCTCAAGGTCATGGAGCAGGTCGGCGCCGGCATCAAGAAATATGCCCCCGACGCCTTCGTCATCTGCATCACCAACCCGCTGGATGCGATGGTGTGGGCGCTGCAGAAGGCTTCCGGCATGCCGCACAAGAAGGTGGTCGGCATGGCCGGCGTGCTCGACTCCGCGCGGTTCCGTTACTTCCTCGCCGACGAATTCAACGTCTCGGTCGAAGACGTCACCGCCTTCGTGCTCGGCGGCCACGGCGACACCATGGTACCGCTGACCCGCTACTCCACTGTCGCCGGCATTCCGCTGCCCGACCTCGTCAAGATGGGCTGGACCTCGCAGGCCCGCATCGACGAGATCGTCGACCGCACCCGCAACGGCGGCGCCGAGATCGTCAACCTCCTCAAGACCGGTTCCGCCTTCTACGCGCCCGCGGCGGCCGCGATCGCGATGGCCGAGAGCTACCTGAAGGACAAGAAGCGCGTGCTGCCCTGCGCCGCCTATCTCAACGGCGAATACGGCGTGAAGGACATGTATGTCGGCGTTCCCGTCGTCATCGGCTCGAAGGGCGTCGAGCGTATTGTCGAGATCGAACTGGCCGGCAAGGACCGCGAAGCTTTCGACAAGTCGGTTGGCGCCGTTCAGGGCCTGGTCGACGCCTGCAAGAAGATCGCGCCCGATCTGCTCGGCCGTTGATTTTGCTCGGCTTTCGCTCCTTCGCGGGGGCGAAAGCGTTTTCAGGGTTGCAGTTCTATTGGTATATGGTATGCCAACTACCAATGCCGGTGAACTGTAGAACTCGCCGCTAAGGGTTTTGGGGAGCGTCCAGATGAATATCCATGAATACCAGGCCAAGGCTCTGCTGCATGAATTCGGCGTGCCGATTTCGCGCGGCGTGCCGGTGTTGAAGGCCTCGGATTCTGAAGCCGCCGCCAAGCAGCTCCCCGGCCCGGTCTGGGTGGTAAAGAGCCAGATCCATGCCGGCGGCCGCGGCAAGGGCAAGTTCAAGGAGGCTAGCGCCGGCGACAAGGGCGGCGTCCGCATCGCCAAGTCGGTCGCCGAGGTCAACGAATTCGCCAAGCAGATGCTGGGCGCGACCCTGGTCACGATCCAGACCGGCGCGCACGGCAAGCAGGTCAACCGCCTCTACATCGAGGACGGCTCCGACATCGACAAGGAGTTCTACCTCTCGATCCTGGTCGACCGCGAAACTTCCGAAGTGTCGTTCGTGGTTTCGACCGAAGGCGGCGTCAACATCGAGGAAGTCGCGCACAACAACCCGGAAAAGATCGTGACCTTCTCGGTCGATCCGGCGACCGGCATCATGGGCCACCACGGCCGGACTGTCGCGAAGGCGCTCAATCTCTCCGGCGATCTCGCCAAGCAGGCCGAGAAGCTGGTCGCGCAGCTCTATAACGCCTTCACCGCCAAGGACATGGCGATGCTGGAAATCAATCCGCTGGTTGTCACCAAGCAGGGCCAGCTCCGCGTGCTCGATGCGAAAGTGTCGTTCGACGACAACGCCATGTATCGCCATCCCGAAGTCGCAGCATTGCGTGACGAGACCGAAGAGGACGCCAAGGAAATCGAGGCGTCGAAATACGATCTCAATTACGTCACGCTCGATGGCACCATCGGCTGCATGGTCAACGGCGCCGGCCTTGCGATGGCGACCATGGACATCATCAAGCTCTACGGCATGGAGCCGGCCAACTTCCTCGACGTCGGCGGCGGCGCCAGCAAGGAGAAGGTGGCGGCGGCCTTCAAGATCATCACCGCCGATCCCAATGTGAAGGGCATCCTGGTCAACATCTTCGGCGGCATCATGAAGTGCGATATCATCGCCGAAGGCGTGGTTGCTGCCGTGAAGGAAGTCGGCCTGAAAGTGCCGCTGGTCGTGCGGCTCGAAGGCACCAATGTCGACGCCGGCAAGAAGATCATTCGCGACTCCGGCCTCAACGTGGTGCCCGCCGACAATCTCGACGACGCCGCACAGAAAATCGTGAAAGCCGTCAAGGGAGGCTAGCAATGGCTGACCATCTCGCTGCACCGACACCGCTGGAGGAACACCGCAAGCTCGAGGTGTTTGCGGGCGAGTGGGCCGGCGAGGAAGTGGTCTATCCGTCGCGCTGGACCGCCGGCGGTCCGGCGACCTCGCATGTGGTCGCGCGGATGGATCTCAACGGCTTCTACCTGATCCAGGACGCCCGCCAGATGCGCGACGGCAAGGAGACCTTCGCCACCCACGGCGTGTTCACCTACGACCGCGACGACCGGCACTACAAATTATTCTGGCACGATTCGCTCGGCTACTACTCGCCGGCGCCGGCCTCCGGCGGCTGGACCGGCAAGACGTTGATCCTCGTGCGCGGCTCGCTGCGTGGCAATGCGCGCCATGTCTATGAAGTCGTCGACAACGACAACTACACCATGAAGATCCAGTTCTCGCCCGATGCCGAAGGATGGGCCGACGTGCTCACCGGCGTTTACCGGCGGATTCACTAAACCCATCGTTCCCGATCACCTACGAAAGCGTTCTCAATCATGTCCGTTCTGATCGACAAGAATACCAAAGTCATCTGCCAGGGTTTTACGGGCAAGAACGGCACGTTCCATTCGGAAGCCGCGGTCGCGTACGGCACCAAGATGGTCGGCGGCACCTCGCCGGGTAAGGGCGGATCGACGCATCTCGGTCTGCCGGTGTTCGACACCGTTGCGGAAGCCCGCGAGAAGACAGGGGCGGACGCAAGCGTCATCTACGTGCCGCCGCCGGGTGCGGCGGACGCGATCTGCGAAGCGATCGATGCGGAAATTCCGCTGATCGTTTGCATCACCGAGGGCATTCCGGTGCTCGACATGGTCCGCGTGAAGCGCTCGTTGTCGGGATCGAAATCGCGCCTGATCGGGCCGAACTGCCCGGGCGTGATGACCGCGGGCGAGTGCAAGATCGGCATCATGCCGGCCAACATCTTCAAGCCGGGCAGCGTCGGGATCGTTTCGCGGTCGGGCACGTTGACCTACGAAGCCGTGTTCCAGACCACCCAGGAAGGCCTCGGCCAGACCACCGCGGTCGGCATCGGCGGCGACCCGGTCAAGGGCACCGAATTCATCGACGTGCTGGAGATGTTCCTGGCCGACCCAAAAACCACCTCGATCATCATGATCGGTGAAATCGGCGGTTCCGCCGAGGAAGATGCCGCCCAGTTCATCAAGGACGAGGCCAAGCGGGGCCGGAAGAAGCCGATGGTTGGCTTCATCGCCGGCGTCACGGCCCCTCCCGGCCGCCGCATGGGCCATGCCGGCGCGATCATCTCCGGCGGCAAGGGCGACGCCGGATCCAAGACGACGGCCATGGAAGCGGCCGGAATTACGGTCTCTCCGTCGCCGGCGCGGCTCGGACATACTCTTGCCGAAAAATTGAAATCTTAATTCAATTCTTGGTTCTTTTCGGGGCGAAGTTTCGCATTAAATAGGGTAAGGGGTACTTTATCCCGCTGATCCGGTTTCCGGATCGGCGATGCGCCGTCTTCTACGCGCAAACCGAAAATCACCAGGACGCCATCATGTCTCGCCAGGACGCGAATGCAGCATTTGCCCTCTCTTCGTTTTTGCAGGGCACCAACGCCACCTACATCGACGACCTCTATGCCCGCTACGAGCAGAACCCCGCGTCGGTCGACGCCGAGTGGCAGGAATTCTTCAAGAGCCTGAAAGACACCTCGGCCGACGTCCAGAAGAACGCCGAGGGCCCGTCCTGGGGCCGCGACAACTGGCCGCTCACCCCGCGCGACGAACTGACCTCGGCGCTGGACGGGAACTGGGTCACCGTCGAGAAGGCCGTCGGCACCAAGCTTGCCGCCAAGGCGCAGGTCAAGGGTGCCGAGCTGTCGGCCGCCGACGTCAACCAGGCGACGCGCGATTCGGTCCGCGCCTTGATGCTGATCCGCGCCTACCGCATGCGCGGTCATTTCCACGCCAAGCTCGATCCGCTCGGCATCGAGGCGCAGCGCGATCGCGAAGAGCTCGATCCGCGCACCTATGGCTTCACCGAAGCCGACTTCGACCGCAAGATCTTCCTCGACCACGTGCTCGGTCTCGAATACGGCAGCTTGCGCGAAATCGTCGCGATCTGCGAGCGCACCTACTGCCAGACGCTCGGCGTCGAGTTCATGCACATCTCCAACGCTGCGCAGAAGGCCTGGATCCAGGAGCGCATCGAGGGGCCGGACAAGGAAATCAGTTTTACGCGTGAGGGACGCCGCGCGATCCTCAACAAGCTGGTCGAAGCCGAAGGCTTTGAAAAGTTCTGCGATCTCAAGTTCACGGGCACCAAGCGTTTCGGCCTCGACGGCGCTGAATCGCTGATTCCGGCGCTCGAACAGATCATCAAGCGCGGCGGCAATCTCGGCGTGAAGGAGATCGTGCTCGGCATGCCGCATCGCGGCCGCCTCAACGTGCTGACCCAGGTCATGGGCAAGCCGCACCGCGCGCTGTTTCATGAATTCAAGGGTGGCTCCGCCAACCCGGACGCGGTCGAAGGCTCCGGCGACGTCAAATACCATCTCGGCGCGTCGTCCGACCGCGAGTTCGACAACAACAAGATCCATCTGTCGCTGACCGCGAACCCGTCGCATCTGGAAATCGTCGATCCCGTCGTGCTCGGCAAGGTTCGCGCCAAGCAGGACCAGCACGGCGATCCGCCGGACATGCGCATCTCCGTGCTGCCGATGCTGATGCATGGCGACGCGGCGTTCGCCGGCCAGGGCGTGGTGGCGGAATGCTTCAGCCTGTCCGACCTGAAGGGCTACCGCACCGGCGGCTCGCTGCATTTCATCGTCAACAACCAGATCGGCTTCACCACCTATCCGCGCTATTCGCGTTCCTCGCCCTATCCGTCCGATGTGGCGAAGATGATCGACGCACCGATCTTCCATGTGAACGGCGACGATCCGGAGGCGGTGGTGTTCGCGGCCAAGGTCGCGATCGAATTCCGGCAGAAATTCCACAAGCCGGTCGTCATCGACATGTTCTGCTATCGCCGCCATGGCCACAACGAGGGCGACGAGCCGGCGTTCACCCAGCCGGTGATGTACAAGCGCATCGCCTCGCATCCCTCGACGCTGGAGATCTACGCCAGGCGGCTGATCGCCGACGGCGTGATGACCGAGGGCGAGGTCGAAAAGGCCAAGGCCGACTGGCGCGCGCGGCTCGATGCCGAGCTCGAGGCCGGCTCCGGCTACAAGCCCAACAAGGCCGACTGGCTCGACGGCAAGTGGGCCGGCTTCAAGTCCGCCGACCAGGAAGAGGAGGCCCGCCGCGGCGTCACCGGCGTCGACGTCAACATCCTCAAGGATATCGGGCGCAAGATCACCAAGGTGCCGGACGGCTTCCGGGTTCACCGCACCATCCAGCGTTTCCTGGAAAACCGCGCCAAGGCCATCGACAACGGCGTCGGCATCGACTGGGCGACCGGCGAGGCGCTGGCGTTCTGCACGCTGCTGCAGGAAGGCCGCCATGTCCGGCTGTCGGGCCAGGACTCAGAGCGCGGCACGTTTTCGCAGCGCCACTCGGTGCTGATCGACCAGGAAGACGAGAGCCGCTACACGCCGTTCAACCACCTCGGCCACGACCAGGGCCATTACGAGGTCATCAACTCGCTGTTGTCCGAAGAGGCGGTGCTCGGCTTCGAGTACGGTTATTCGCTGGCCGAGCCGAAGGCGCTGGCGATGTGGGAAGCGCAGTTCGGCGACTTCGCCAACGGCGCCCAGGTGCTGTTCGACCAGTTCATCTCGTCGGGCGAACGCAAATGGCTGCGCATGTCCGGCCTCGTCTGCCTGCTGCCGCATGGCTATGAAGGGCAGGGGCCGGAGCATTCCTCGGCGCGGCTCGAGCGTTTCCTGCAGATGTGCGCCGAAGACAATATGCAGGTGGTGTATCCCACTACGCCTGCGAATTACTTCCACGTGCTGCGGCGCCAGTTGCATCGCGAAATCCGCAAGCCCCTGATCATGATGACGCCGAAGTCGCTGTTGCGGCACAAGCGCGCGGTCTCGCAGCTCGACGAATTGGGGGCGGACACCACCTTCCACCGCATCCTGTATGATGACGCCCAGATGCGGCCCGACGAGAAGACCAGGCTCACGCCGGACGACAAGATCCGCCGTGTCGTGCTGTGCTCGGGCAAGGTCTATTACGATCTCTACGAGGAGCGCGAGAAGCGCGGCATCGACGACATCTACATCATGCGCGTCGAGCAGCTCTATCCGGTGCCGCTCAAGGCGCTGGTGCAGGAGCTTGCACGCTTCAAGAACGCCGAAGTGGTCTGGTGCCAGGAAGAGCCGCGCAACATGGGGGCGTGGCACTTCATCGAGCCCTATCTCGAATGGGTGTTGAACCAGATCCATGCGCCGAACCGGCGTCCGCGTTACGCCGGTCGCGCCGCCTCGGCCGCAACCGCCACCGGTTTGATGTCGAAGCACCAGGCGCAGCTCAAGGCGATGCTGGATGAGGCGCTGAATTAATTGTCACTCGTCATGCCCCCGCCTTATGCGCAATTGCGCACTGGGGCGGGGCATCCAGTACACCGTCGATTCATATGACCGTCCCGGAGTACTGGATCGTCCACCCCGCTGCGCAATGGCGCACAAGGCGGACGATGGCGGCCCAAACTACTGAGGAAAAAATACCATGACTGAAATTCGTGTTCCGACGCTCGGCGAGTCCGTGACGGAAGCCACCATCGGCCGCTGGTTCAAGAAGGCCGGTGACGCCGTGGCTGTAGACGAGCCGCTGGTCGAGCTCGAGACCGACAAGGTCACCATCGAAGTGCCGGCGCCGTCAGCCGGTGTGCTCGGCGAGATCGCGGCCAAGGACGGCGAGACCGTCGCCGTCGGCGCGCTGCTCGGGCAGATCAATGAAGGTGCGGGCGGCGGCGCCAAGTCAGCCGCGCCCGCCAAGGCCGCCGCCCCGGCTGCAGCGCCCGCCGCCGCGCCTGCTGCGGCTCCGAAGGCTGTGGCAGCGGATGCGCCGCTGGCGCCGTCGGTTCGAAAGCTCTCCGCCGAAAGCGGCATCGATGCCGCGACCGTGCCGGGCTCCGGCAAGGACGGCCGCGTCACCAAGGGCGACATGCTGGCCGCGATCGAGAAGGCGGCGTCCGCGCCGACGCCGGTCAATCAGCCGGCCGCATCCGTACAGGTGCGCGCGCCGTCGCCGGCTGACGATGCCGCGCGCGAGGAGCGCGTGAAGATGACGCGGCTGCGCCAGACCATCGCGCGGCGGCTGAAGGACGTGCAGAACACGGCTGCGATGCTGACGACCTTCAACGAGGTCGACATGACGCACATCATGGCGATGCGCACACAATACAAGGACGTGTTCGAGAAGAAGCATGGCAACAAGCTCGGCTTCATGGGCTTCTTCACCAAGGCCGTGGTGCAGGCGCTGAAGGATATCCCGGCCGTCAACGCCGAGATCGACGGCACTGATTTGATCTACAAGAACTACTACCACATCGGCGTCGCCGTCGGCACCGACAAGGGTCTCGTTGTGCCCGTGGTGCGCGACTGCGACCACAAGTCGATCTCCGACATCGAAAAGGGAATCGCCGATTTCGGCCGCCGTGCCCGCGATGGCCAGCTCAAGATCGACGAGATGCAGGGCGGCACCTTCACCATCACCAATGGCGGCATCTACGGCTCGCTGATGTCGACGCCGATCCTGAACGCGCCGCAGTCCGGCATCCTCGGCATGCACAAGATCCAGGAGCGGCCGATGGTGGTCGCCGGCAAGATCGAGGTGCGCCCGATGATGTATCTGGCACTGTCCTACGATCACCGCGTGATCGACGGCAAGGAAGCGGTGACGTTCCTGGTCCGCGTCAAGGAAAGCCTGGAAGACCCCGCACGTCTGGTGCTGGATCTCTAACGCTACCGGCTTTGCCCGCGCCGGTGCGAAAGGCCGGCGCTGCGAGCCATGGATCGATGCGCGCCGACTTGTGGGGGCTGATATGACGGACAAGGTTGTTGTGATCACCGGCGGCAGCCGCGGCATCGGCCGCGCCACCGCGCTCGCTGCCGCCGCGCGCGGCTTTCGCGTGGTTGTCGGTTACGCCAGCAACGAGGCGGCGGCGAAGGAAGTCGTTGCCTCGATCGAGCGCAAGAACGGCAAGGCGATCGCGGTGAAATGCGATGTTGGCAGCGAGGCGGACATTCTCGCGCTGTTTGCCGCCGCTGACGAATTCGGAACGCTCGGTGCGCTCGTCAACAATGCCGGCATCGTCGGCCCGTCGGCGCGGGTCGAGGATATGTCGGCCGAACGCATTCAGCGCATGATGGCGGTCAACGTCACCGGCAGCATCCTGTGTGCGCGTGAAGCCGTGAAGCGGATGTCGACGCGCAAGGGCGGCGAGGGCGGCGTCATCGTCAATCTTTCCTCGGTCGCGGCGAAACTCGGCTCCCCTAATACGTATGTCGATTATGCGGCTTCCAAGGGCGCGGTGGATTCCTTCACTGTCGGCCTCGGTCATGAAGTCGCCGGCGAGGGCATTCGCGTGGCCGCGATTCGCCCCGGGCTGATCGATACCGAGATTCATGCTTCCGGCGGCGAACCCGATCGCGCGCACCGGCTGGCGCACATGGTGCCGATGCAGCGCGTCGGCACCGCGGATGAAATCGCCAACGCCATCGTCTGGCTGATCTCGGACGAGGCGTCCTACGTCACCAGCGCCATCCTTGATGTCTCGGGTGGGCGGTAATACCTGACACGTTTCTCAGCTACAGGACTTCATCATGGCTTCCTACGATCTCGTCGTCATCGGCACCGGCCCGGGCGGATATGTCTGCGCGGTGCGCGCGGCGCAACTCGGCATGAAGGTCGCCGTGGTCGAGAAGAACGCGGCACTCGGCGGCACCTGCCTCAATGTCGGCTGCATGCCGTCGAAGGCGCTGCTGCATGCTTCCGAAATGTTCGAGGAGGCCGGGCACTCCTTTGCCAAGATGGGCGTCAGCGTTTCCACGCCAAAACTCGATTTGCCGTCGATGATGAACTTCAAGCAGCAGGGCATTGACGGCAACGTCAAGGGCGTCGAGTTCCTGATGAAGAAGAACAAGATCGATGTCATCAGCGGCAAGGGCAAGATCCTCGGCGCGGGCAAGGTCGAGGTCACTGGCAGTGACGGCAAGGCGCAGACGGTCGAGACCAAGAACATAGTCATTGCCACCGGCTCCGATATCGCGCGGCTGAAGGGCATCGAGATCGACGAGAAGCGCGTGGTGTCGTCGACCGGCGCGCTGTCGCTGGAGAAAGTGCCGGAGAAGCTTCTGATCATCGGCGCCGGTGTAATCGGACTCGAGCTTGGCTCGGTCTGGAAACGGCTCGGCGCTGAGGTCATGGTGGTCGAATTCTTGGATCGCATCCTGCCCGGCATGGATGGTGAGGTCGCCAAGCAATTCCAGCGCATGCTCGAAAAGCAGGGCTTTGCGTTCAAGCTCGGCGCCAAGGTTACCGGCGTCGATACATCGGGCAAGATGTTGAAGGCCAGTGTCGAACCGGCAGCCGGCGGACCGGCAGAGACGCTCGAAACCGACGTGGTGCTGGTCTGCATCGGCCGCGTGCCCTACACCGAAGGGCTCGGCCTGAAGGAAGCCGGCATCGCGCTCGACAATCGCGGCCGCGTGCAGATCGACGCGCATTTCGCAACCACCGTGAAGGGCGTCTATGCGATCGGCGACGTCGTCGCCGGCCCAATGCTCGCGCACAAGGCCGAGGACGAAGGTGTCGCCTGCGCCGAGATCATCGCCGGCCAGGCCGGCCACGTGAACTACGACGTTATTCCAGGCGTGGTGTATACCACGCCGGAAGTGTCGTCGGTCGGCAAGACCGAGGAAGAACTGAAGCAGGCCGGCGTCGCCTACACCTCCGGCAAGTTTCCGTTCACCGCCAATGGTCGCTCCAAGGTCAACCAGACCACTGACGGTTTCGTGAAGATTCTCGCAGATGCGAAGACTGACCGCGTGCTCGGCGTGCACATCGTCGGCCGCGAAGCCGGCGAAATGATCCACGAAGCCTGCGTTCTGATGGAGTTTGGCGGCTCCGCCGAAGATCTGGCGCGCACGTGCCATGCCCATCCGACCCGCTCGGAAGCTATCAAGGAAGCCGCGCTTGCGGTCGGCAAACGCGCCATCCATATGTGATCGGAACCCGGTACATACCGGGTAGAGCATGATTGAAGAAGCGGGTATCCGCCTTCTCTCGCGACAAACGCTGAATGCGTTTGCGCGGAGATCATGCTTTAAACAAAGAGATGGGGCGGAATGACGCTGGAATGAACGTCATTGCGCTCCAGAGACACAATAGATGATGCGCCGCCTGTTACAGCCGTTCTGGGTCCTGCTTGCGGTCATCTTTCTGATCGAAGCTTGGCTATGGGATCATCTCGAGCCGATCGTCGAGCGCATCGTTGCGCGGATCCCGCTGCGCGCCTTCAAGCAATGGCTGTCCGATCGCGTCGACACGCTTTCGCCGGCGATGACGCTGATCGTATTCGCGGTGCCGGTGATTCCGCTGTTTCCGCTCAAGCTGGTCGGCCTCTGGTTGCTGGCGAATGAATACTGGCTGAGCGCCGTTGTCGTCATCGTGTTCGGGAAACTCGTCGGCGTCGGCGTCACCGCCTTCATCTTCGACGTGACGCGTTCGAAGCTCCTGCAAATGGCGTGGTTCAAGACGATTTATGAATTCATCATGGCGATGCGCGCCAAGGCGGCGGCCCTGGTCCAGCCGATCAAGCAGCGCATTCGTGAAATGCTGCGTGGCGACGGCGAGGGCTGGTCGTCGCGGACGCTGAAATTGATCGCGCGTTTCCGCAAGAGCGTGCACGAAGCGCGGTGACGCCTTCGCTCTTGTCGTCACCCGCCTTGTGCGCAATTGCGCACAAGGCGGGGCATGACAGGGCAGCGCGCGCTAACCGCTCCGCGGAAGTTCAATGCAAATGCAAGAGATGCGGCGCGTAGAGGCCGAGCGCGGTGATCGCGATGCCCGCGATCGCCAATATGCCTGACACCCAGGCCAGAGCGATCATGCCGGTGATGATGGTGGCCGAGGCCAGCACGATGCCGATCTGGAAGGCGGCCGAGGCGATTTCATAGTGGTGATACTTTGCCGTTGCGTCGTCGCGCTGGTGCTCGGCATGCTTGGCGCGTGCGGCGAGCTGTTCCGAACCCTCCCCGGTTTCCGGCTCCGAACGGTAACGCGCCGCGGTCTTGTTCCAGTCGTCGATCTGCTTTTGCAAGGCCGCTTTCGCAGCATCGTCGCCGATGGTCCCCAGGCTGAGCTTGGCGTGCTCCGCGGTGGCCTGAACCGTGGTGCGGCGGATGCTCTTGGCCTGGAAGAACGCCCACAGGTTCGAGGCCTCGACGTTCTTGCTGATGGCTTCGGTCTGCGCGCCCTTGCCCAGCGTTTCCGACAGCGCCAGAAACAAGGCGATCACGGCGATCAGCAACGCGATCTTCTTGTTCGAGCCCGAAGCGTGCTCGGCATGCTCCGCATGCTCCATACTTTCATGTGCGCCCATGTTGTCCCTCTCCAGTGAAATCCAGGTTCACGATTGCCGAACGGCCTGTTCAACGCAAGAGTTAAGCGGATTTTGGGCCTGTTCATTAATGGATTGTTCTATCCGTATTTCTAAGCCCTCAATATGACAACCGCCGATTTCGTCGCGGCATGCTTTTGGCCGCTGGTCATTCTCTTGGCCGTGTTGCTGAACACCGTGCGCGATCCGGTGCTGTTGCGGTCGATCGGCCTTGTCGCAGTGCTCTTCGGTCTGAGCTACGGCATGCTGTGGGTCGTATATGGCCGTAGTTCAATGGTTGCCATCGTCGACTGGTATCTGTTTCTGTTCGCCCTCGGATTTGGGCTGGTCTGGTGGGGATTGCGGGAGTGGCATCTCTTCCGCTCGATTCCGAAATCGACATTGAGGGCTTGCGCCGCCGTATTTGGCGGTGTCGCTCTCGTCTTCTTTATGGGCAAGATACTGATCCAGGATTTCTTCCAGCCACCGATCGTGCTCGAAGGCCGGGTTCGGAATGTGCGCGGGCAAGGCGCGCGCCATGTCGAAATGTCGAACACCTCGCCGACATGGCCGGCCGCACGGTAAAGGTGACGCCCCCCCTTTATGAGCGGCTCAAATTCCTGCCGGTCGTCCGCATGGAGGTCGGTCGCGGATCGGACTATGTGTACCGGATTGAGTATCTAGCCAATTAGAGCGGGATGAGATCAGGCCGGGCTGTGACG
Source organism: Bradyrhizobium sp. 170 (assembly GCF_023101085.1). NCBI lineage: Bacteria > Pseudomonadati > Pseudomonadota > Alphaproteobacteria > Hyphomicrobiales > Nitrobacteraceae > Bradyrhizobium > Bradyrhizobium sp. 170. The sequence continues at coordinate 197,240 of NZ_CP064703.1, forward strand.
ACGGGCCATCTCGTGCCCCGGACGCAAGCGGCCTGAGTGCTGCGAGCCGGGGTCCGTTCTACTTTGCATGGGGTTGTTTTCGATATTTTGTGTCTGGCCCCCGTTACCCCCGCGGATGTGCGCTCTTGTACACTTCCAGCAGCCGTTCACTGTCGATCCCGGTATAGATCTGCGTGGTCGAGAGCGAGGCGTGGCCGAGCAGTTCCTGGATCGCGCGCAAATCGCCGCCGCGGCTGAGCAGATGGGTTGCGAAGGAATGCCGCAGCGCATGGGGTGTGGCGCTGTCGGGCAGGCCGAGCGCGCCGCGCAGCCGCTCCATGGTGAGCTGGATGATTCGCGGCGATAATGGCCCGCCGCGCGCGCCGACGAAAATCGGACCGGCGGGGGGAAGCGAATGCGGGCACATAGCAACGTAATCGGCGATCAGCGCCAGCACGTTCTGCAGCACCGGCACCATCCGGGTCTTGTTGCCCTTGCCGGTGACGATGAGGACGTCGCCTTCGCCCGGCTTGGGCACGTCGCGCCGTTTCAGTCCCAGCGCCTCGGAGATGCGCAGGCCCGAACCGTAGAGCAGCGCCATCACGGCGGCATCGCGCGCCCAGATCCAGGGATCGCGCTCCTCGCCGGCGCGCTCGTCGGCATCCGCAAAGCGCTTGGCGGCGGCCATCTGGATCGGCTTCGGCAGGCTCTTTGCCACCTTGGGCGCGCGGATGGCGGACAGGGCGCCGACCTTGCCCTTGCCTTCGCGTTCCAGATAGCGCCCGAATGAACGCAGGCCCGCCAGCGCCCGCATCAGCGAGCGCCCGGCAATGTCGTCGGCGCGGCGCATCGCCATGAAGGCCCTGACATCGGTGGCCTCCAGCGCCGCAAACCCTTTCAGCGTGACCTTCCTGCCCCAGTGCTGGCTGAGGAAAACGAGGCATTGGCGGAGGTCACGGGCGTAGGCTTCGAGCGTCTTTGGCGACAGCCGCCGCTCGGCGCGCAGATGCGTCAGCCAGCGCGCCATCTCCAGCGCGAAGCCTTCATCGGCGCAGTCGAGCTCGATCGGTTGTGGCGTCGGAACTTCCTTGGCCATGGCCCTGCCTTTTGCCTGACTTGGCAGGCGGTGATTCCAGCCATTATATCGCACCTCCTTCGTTTACCGTTCGCTAACTTGGCGGCGCGGCGCTAGCCTTGCCCTGGACACCTCAAGCCCGATTCCCCTGATGGACCACGCCACCCGCGAGACCTCCTCTTCCGCATCGGCGACCCGCGTCGTCGACGTGCTGGTGCCGGTCGCGCTCAACCAGAATTATTCCTACCGCGTGCCGCGCGGCATGGCGCTGAAGCCCGGCGACGTCGTCTGCGTGCCGCTGGGGCCGCGCGAGGTGGTGGCGGTGGTGTGGGCGGAGAACGCCAATCCCGATCCGCGCCTGCACAACCGGCTGAAGGATGTCGGCGAAAAGCTCGATGTGCCGCCGCTGAAAGAGGAACTGCGCAGCCTCGTCGATTGGGTCGCCAACTACACGCTCTCCGCGCGCGGCATGGTGCTGCGCATGGCCTTGCGGATGGGCGAAAATCTCGGGCCTGAGCGGATGCGCCTCGGCGTGCGGCTGGTGGGTGAGCCGCCACGGCGTTTGACGCCGGCGCGGCGTCGGCTGATCGAGGTGCTGTCGGATGGCCTGCTGCACGGCAAGTCCGAAGCGGCGCGGGAAGCCGGCGTCAGTGGCGGTGTGGTCGATGGCCTGGTCGATGAGGGAACGCTCGCCGTCGAGGCGATGCCGCCGCCCTTAGCGCCGCCCGCGCCCGATCCGTCCTACGCGCAGCCGGAGTTTTCTCCCCAGCAACGCACGGCCGTTGACGCGATGCGCGCACTCGCGGCCAATGGCAGCTTTCACGTCGCGCTGCTCGACGGCGTTACGGGCTCCGGCAAGACCGAAGTCTATTTCGAGGCGATTGCCGAAATCATTCGCCGCGGAAAACAGACGCTGATCCTGATGCCCGAGATCGCGCTGACCGGACAATTCCTCGACCGTTTTGCCCAGCGCTTCGGCGTGCGTCCCTTGGAATGGCATTCCGAACTGACGCCGCGCACCCGGCAGCGCAATTGGGCGGCGATATCGGCGGGCGAAGCGCCGGTCGTGATCGGCGCGCGCTCGGCGCTGTTTCTGCCCTATGCGGATCTGGGCCTGATCATCGTCGATGAAGAGCACGACCAGGCCTACAAGCAGGACGATGGCGCGCATTACCACGCCCGCGACATGGCGGTGGTGCGCGCGCATATCGCCAAAATTCCGATCGTGCTGGCGTCCGCGACGCCGTCGGTCGAAACCGAAGTCAACGCGCGCAAGGGCCGTTATCAGCGCGTCGCGCTGCCGTCGCGCTTCGGCGGACAGCACATGCCGCATATCGAGGCGATCGACCTGCGCCGCGCGCCGCCGCCGCGCGGCCGCTTCATCTCGCCGCCACTCGCCGAACAGATTCAGTTCGCGATCGAGAAACGCGAGCAGGCGCTATTGTTCCTCAACCGCCGCGGCTATGCGCCGCTGACCTTGTGTCGGGCCTGCGGTCACCGCTTTGCCTGCACGATCTGCGACGCCTGGCTGGTGGATCATCGATTTCGCCAGCGTCTGGTCTGTCACCATTGCGGCTTCTCGATGCCGCGCCCGAACATCTGCCCGCATTGCCAGGCCGAGGAATCCCTCGTCGCGGTCGGCCCCGGCGTCGAGCGGCTGCAGGAAGAGGCGGCCTCGCTGTTTCCGAATGCGCGCACCATGGTGCTGTCGAGCGATCTCATCACCTCGATCGAGACCATGCGCAGCGAGCTGAACGAAATCGCGGAAGGCCGCGTCGACATCATCGTCGGCACGCAACTGGTGGCGAAAGGGCATAATTTTCCGCGGCTTAATCTGGTCGGCGTGGTCGATGCGGATTTGGGCCTCGGCAATGGCGATCCGCGCGCCGCCGAGCGGACGTTCCAGTTGCTCAACCAGGTGATCGGGCGCGCGGGACGCGAGCAGGGCCGCGGCGTCGGCTACCTGCAAACCCATCAGCCCGAACATCCCGTGATGAAGGCGCTGGTCGCAAGCGATCGCGAGGCGTTCTATGCCAGCGAGATCGAGGCGCGCGAACGCGCCGGCTATCCACCGTTCGGCCGGCTCGCCAGCCTGATCATCTCCGCCGGCGACCGCCCGACCGCGGAAGGCTTTGCGCGCAGGCTCGCGGCGGTCGCGCCGATCGACGAGCGCATTCAGGTGCTGGGGCCTGCCGAGGCGCCGCTTGCCGTCATCAAGGGCCGCTACCGGTTCCGGCTTTTGGTGAAGTCGCTGCGCAATGTCGATCTGTCGGAATATTTGCGCGAATGGCTAGCCGCCGGTCCGAAGACCAAGGGCAACCTCAAGCTCGAAGTCGACGTCGACCCGCAGAGCTTTTTGTGAGCGTCATCGCCCTCAATCGGGAAGGCGCTGGTCAACCATTCGACCACAGATTGGTCGTGTATCCCGTCTCGACAAAGGCGTCGATTTTCGCCGCCTGATCCTCGTCGCCGCCGGTCCGGGCCGCAAAAATCTTTCCGAACGAGATGCGCTTGGCTTCCGGCCAGCGGTCCGGTTCCCAGAGGTGCGATCGGATCACCGAACGCGCGCAGTGGAAATAGCACCGCTCGACGTGGATCCGGATGGCAAGCAGCGCCGGGCGACCTGGCTTGCCAAGTGTGGCCAACAGTTCGGCATCGTCAAAGATCTCTGCCCGGCCGGACAGCCGCAATGTCTCGCCGGTCCGGGGCCGCAGGAAGATCATGCCGATCCGCCCGGTCTCGAGGATGTTCTGCAGGCCGAACGCGAGGTTGTTGCCCGCCCTTTCGGGAAGCAGGACCGTTCTTTCGTCTTCGACGCGGACGAACCCGGGTTCGTCGCCCTTTGGAGACACTTCAATTGGCCCGTCGCGACCGGCCGTGGCCATCAGCCCAAACGGGCAGGTCTGGAGGAAGTCGATCGCCTGTTCGTCGAGGAAGGGAAGTATCTTGGCCTTGGTGGTCTCGCGCGGTTCGGGGAGAACGTTTCTCAGTTGCTCCACGGTTTTAACCTGGCTCATGCTTGCGATCTCGTCAGTGGGGTTGTGCCGACTGGCTGCGGAAGGCCGTGCGCCTGTCTTCCCGCGGAACCTAGCACGGTCCTCCTGACACCGTGGTGGCCAGAGCGGCACGGCAACAAGAATGCCTTTAACAAAAAAGGCCTGCCGTCATTTGCGACGGCAGGCCTTTGTTGCCGCGGAAAGCTCCGCGACGGTTACGCAACGCAACGCTTACTGACCTGATGGACCGGAAAACGGCGCGTAAGGCGCGCTTAAATGACCTCGGCGGTGACGTGGCCGACACCAGCACCGGTCAGGCCGACGGCGCGCGCGGCACCCGTGGACAGGTCGATCACGCGGCCCTTGATGAAGGGACCACGGTCATTGATCGTGACGACGACGCTCTGGCCACGATAGGTCACCCGGACCTTGGTGCCGAACGGCAGCGAGCGGTGGGCCGCGGTCATGGCGTTCTGATTGAAGCGCTGACCGGAAGCCGTCTTGCTGCCGGATTCATTGCCGTAAAAAGAAGCCTTCCCCGAGAAGGAGCCGGAAGAGCGGATCGCGGCATTGGCGTCCATCCAATTGCTCTTGGCCTTTTGGGCGTGATGGGAATGGTGGCGGTGATGCCTGGATTTGGCGGAGGCCTCCGAGATGCTGCCACCGACCAAGAGAGTTGCGGCGATCAAGGCGAGAGCCGTACGCGACCGGGTTAGAGTTCCCGGCACCAAATTATTGGTATTCAACATAAACTAGTCCCTCAGACAGTATTGTCACATGTGTGACAAGTGGAACCCCCGTCCCAGTTTCAGTGGTTGCCGTTTGGTGACGCAATGAGGCATGAATTGGGCAGTAAAGACGGTTTTTGGCCGGCTGACATATCTTGTTACTGAGATCAACTAATCAAACGATATTCCGTAATCTTGGACCTTAACGAAATTTTAACCAATTCGTTACTTATTATTACTTACAAATACTGTAATCCCCGTTAGGGCGAAGATTTGTTCAAGTAATGTTCAAATGAAAAGAATCGGACAGGTTCGTTCCGACCGCTCCGCTCATGCCCGCCATGCAAATTCGGGTGGAACCAACCTGGCCACGGCCGAAGTGCGATGTTGCGGGGGTGGCGCCGAAGGCGGATCTGGGACAGTTGATCGCTGTCAAAAACGACGCCTGCCCGGGCCTGAAAATTGACGTGCGACAAGGCATCGCCCGAGCGCGCGGTCATGTTGCACCTGCGCGCTCGCTATGTTAGCAAAGCCGCGATTTTAACGATCCCGGCACCTCGCGTGCCGGTCGAAAATCGAAGTCCCGCTTGAATTCCAAGGGCTTGGATCGCTAGGCGCCGCTACCCGTGGCGACGGTTTTTCCCTTGCGAGTTTGACAGCAAAAAAAGAGCGAGTCTGTGGCTGCTGAAGATCCGTCCGTTTCGGGAGTGTCCGGCCGTTATGCTACGGCCTTGTTCGAGTTGGCGCGTGACGAGAAATCCGTCGACGCGGTAAGGGCCGACCTCGATAGATTCGAGGCCATGCTGGCAGATAGCGCCGATCTGAAGCGCCTCGTCCGCAGCCCGGTCTTCTCGTCCGATGCGCAGTCGAAGGCGCTGGCCGCGGTGCTGGACAAGGCCGGAATTACCGGCACCTCTGCAAAATTCCTCAAAGTCCTGACGGCCAATCGCCGGCTGTTCGCCGTCACTGACGTGATCCGCGCCTTCCGTGCGCTGGTGGCGAAGTACAAGGGCGAGGCGACCGCCGACGTCACCGTCGCCGAACAGCTCAATGAAAAGAATCTCGACGCGCTGAAGACCGCACTGAAATCGGTGACGGGCAAGGACGTCGCGCTCAACGTGAAAGTCGATCCCTCCATTATCGGCGGCCTGGTGGTCAAGCTCGGCAGCCGCATGGTGGATAGTTCGCTTCGCACCAAACTCAATTCGATCAAGCACGCGATGAAAGAGGCAGGCTGATGGACATCCGCGCCGCGGAAATTTCCGCGATCCTCAAGGACCAGATCAAGAATTTCGGCCAGGAGGCTGAGGTTACCGAAGTCGGACAGGTGCTGTCCGTCGGTGACGGTATCGCCCGCGTCTATGGTCTGGACAACGTCCAGGCCGGCGAAATGGTCGAGTTCGAGAACGGCACGCGCGGCATGGCGCTGAACCTCGAAACCGACAACGTCGGTATCGTGATCTTCGGCGCCGACCGCGAGATCAAGGAAGGCCAGACCGTCAAGCGTACCCGCGCCATCGTGGACACGCCGGTCGGCAAGGGCCTGCTCGGCCGCGTCGTCGATGCGCTCGGCAATCCCATCGACGGCAAGGGTCCGATCCAGGCCGACAAGCGTATGCGTGTCGACGTCAAGGCACCCGGCATCATTCCGCGCAAGTCGGTGAACGAGCCGATGGCGACCGGCCTCAAGGCGATCGATGCGCTGATCCCGGTCGGCCGCGGCCAGCGCGAGCTGATCATCGGCGACCGCCAGACCGGAAAGACCGCGATCGCGCTCGACACCATTCTGAACCAGAAGCCGCTCAATGCGCAGCCGGACGAGAACATCAAGCTGTATTGCGTCTATGTCGCGATCGGCCAGAAGCGTTCGACCGTTGCCCAGTTCGTGAAGGTGCTGGAAGAGCAGGGCGCGCTGGAATATTCGATCATCGTCGCCGCCACCGCGTCCGATCCGGCGCCGATGCAGTACATCGCGCCGTTCACCGGCTGCACCATGGGCGAGTACTTCCGCGACAACGGCATGCACGCCGTCATCATCTATGACGATCTGTCCAAGCAGGCCGTCGCCTACCGCCAGATGTCGCTCCTGCTGCGCCGCCCGCCGGGCCGCGAAGCCTATCCCGGCGACGTGTTCTACCTGCACTCCCGCCTGCTCGAGCGCGCCGCCAAGCTCAACAAGGATCAGGGCTCGGGCTCGCTGACGGCGCTGCCGATCATCGAAACCCAGGCCAACGACGTGTCGGCCTACATCCCGACCAACGTGATTTCGATTACTGACGGTCAGATCTTCCTGGAAACCGATCTGTTCTTCCAGGGCATCCGTCCGGCAGTCAACGTCGGTCTGTCGGTGTCGCGCGTCGGATCGTCGGCGCAGACCAAGGCGATGAAGAAGGTCGCCGGCAAGATCAAGGGTGAGCTGGCGCAGTACCGCGAAATGGCGGCGTTCGCGCAGTTCGGCTCCGACCTCGACGCCTCGACGCAGCGCCTCTTGAACCGCGGCTCGCGCCTGACCGAACTCCTGAAGCAGCCGCAGTTCTCGCCGCTGAAGATGGAAGAGCAGGTTTGCGTGATCTGGGCTGGCACCAACGGCTATCTCGACGCGCTTCCGGTCGGCAAGATTCGGGCGTTCGAGGACGGCCTGCTGTCGCTGCTGCGCGGCAAGAATGTCGACATTCTCAACGGCATTCGTGACAGCCGCGATCTCTCCGACGATCTCGCCGGCAAGCTGAAGAGCGCGGTCGAAGGTTTCGCCAAGACGTTTGCTTGATGATTTGCCGTTGAGGCCCGGCGCTTTAGCCTGAAGACGCGCTTCGCGCTTTTGGCCGGGTCTAACAAAAGAGTGGCTTGCGGTCGGGTCTAAAGACCGGATCGCCGGGGTGAACTAAGAATGGCTTCCCTTAAAGACATGCGGGTCCGCATCGCCTCGACCAAGGCGACGCAGAAGATCACCAAGGCGATGCAGATGGTCGCGGCTTCCAAGCTGCGCCGTGCGCAAACCGCTGCCGAAGCGGCGCGGCCCTACGCCGAAAAGATGGACGCGGTGATTTCCAATGTTGCATCCGCCGCGGCAGGTTCGCCCGGCGCCCCGGCGCTGCTGGCCGGTACCGGCAGGGATCAGGTGCATCTGCTGCTGGTGTGCACCGGCGAGCGCGGACTGTCCGGCGCCTTCAATTCGTCGATCGTGCGTCTGGCGCGCGAGCGTGCGCTGTCGCTGATCGGCCAGGGCAAAGAGGTCAAGATTTTCTGCGTCGGCCGCAAGGGCTACGAGCAGCTCCGCCGCACCTTCGAGAAGAACATCGTCGAGCACGTCGACCTGCGCTCGGTTCGCCAGCTCGGCTTCGTCAATGCCGAAGACATCGCCAAGAAGGTTCTGGCGCGCTTCGACGCCGGCGAGTTCGACGTCTGCACGCTGTTCTATTCACGCTTCAAATCCGTGATCTCGCAGATCCCGACCGCCCAGCAGATTATTCCGCTGGTGGTGGAAGCGCCGGCAGCGAATGCCGGCCCGGCCACGTCTTACGAATACGAGCCGGAAGAGGACGAGATCCTGACGCGCCTGCTGCCGCGCAATCTCGCGGTGCAGATCTTCCGTGCGCTCCTGGAAAACAACGCTTCGTTCTACGGCGCGCAGATGAGCGCGATGGATAACGCCACCCGCAATGCCGGCGACATGATCCGCAAGCAGACCCTGATTTACAACCGAACCCGTCAGGCCATGATCACCAAGGAGCTGATTGAAATCATCTCCGGCGCCGAGGCGATGTAACGGCGACAGGCACGATCAAACTGACGGTTGTCTAGATACGAATTCGAAGGAGAGAGTTTATGGCCACACCCGCCAACCAGACCGGACGCATCACCCAGGTCATCGGCGCCGTCGTCGACGTGCAGTTCGAGGGGCACCTGCCCGCCATTCTGAACGCGATCGAGACCAAGAACGGTGGCAACCGTCTGGTGCTCGAAGTGGCGCAGCATCTCGGCGAATCCACGGTGCGCACCATCGCGATGGACACCACCGAGGGTCTGGTCCGCGGCCAGGAAGTCACCGACACCGGCAACCCGATCATGGTGCCGGTCGGCGCCGGCACGCTCGGCCGCATCATCAACGTGATCGGCGAGCCGATCGATGAAGCTGGCCCGGTGGTTTCGGAAGGCATGCGCGCCATCCACCAGGAAGCGCCGACCTATACCGACCAGTCCACCGAAGCTGAAATTCTCGTCACCGGCATCAAGGTCGTCGACCTCTTGGCGCCTTACGCCAAGGGCGGCAAGATCGGCCTGTTCGGCGGCGCCGGCGTCGGCAAGACCGTGCTGATTCAGGAACTGATCAACAACGTCGCCAAGGCTCATGGCGGCTACTCGGTGTTCGCCGGCGTCGGCGAGCGGACCCGCGAAGGCAATGACCTCTATCACGAGTTCATCGACTCCAAGGTCAACGCCGATCCGAAAAATCCTGAGGCGGGCGTGAAGTCGAAATGCGCGCTGGTGTTCGGCCAGATGAACGAACCCCCGGGCGCCCGCGCCCGCGTCGGCCTCACCGGTCTGACCGTCGCCGAGCACTTCCGCGATCAGGGCCAGGACGTGCTGTTCTTCGTCGACAACATCTTCCGCTTCACCCAGGCAGGCTCCGAAGTGTCGGCGCTGCTCGGCCGTATCCCTTCGGCCGTGGGTTATCAGCCGACGCTCGCCACCGACATGGGCGCGCTGCAGGAGCGCATCACCACGACGCATAAGGGCTCGATCACCTCGGTGCAGGCGATCTACGTGCCGGCCGACGACTTGACCGACCCGGCGCCTGCGACCTCGTTCGCCCATCTTGATGCGACCACGGTGCTGAACCGCGCGATCTCGGAAAAGGGCATCTATCCGGCGGTGGATCCGCTCGACTCGACGTCGCGCATGCTCTCGCCGCTCGTCGTCGGTGAGTTGCACTACGAGACCGCGCGTATGGTCCAGCAGGTGCTGCAGAAGTACAAATCGCTGCAGGACATCATCGCCATTCTCGGCATGGACGAACTGTCCGAAGAGGACAAGGTCGCCGTCGCCCGCGCCCGCAAGATCGAGCGCTTCCTGTCGCAGCCGTTCTTCGTCGCCGAAGTCTTCACCGGCTCGCCCGGCAAGTTCGTCGATCTCGCCGACACCATCAAGGGCTTCCGTGCGATTTGCGAAGGCAAGTACGATCACCTCCCGGAAGCGGCCTTCTATATGGTCGGCACCATCGAAGAAGCCGTCGAGAAGGGCAAGAAGCTCGCGGCTGAAGCAGCCTAAGGGGTGAATAGCGAATAGGGAGTGGCGAATAGTTGAGAGCCACCCCCTTCCTTCACTACTCGCCATTCGCCACTCGCTATTCGCAGGTTCTCCATGGCTACCTTTCACTTCGATCTCGTTTCGCCCGAAAAGCTCGCCTTCTCCGGCGAAGTCGATCAGGTTGACGTTCCCGGCGTGGAAGGCGATTTCGGCGTGCTGTCCGGACATGCGCCGGTCGTCGCGGCCATTCGCCCGGGCATCCTGACCATCACCAGCGGCGGGGCCCATCAGAAGGTCATCGTGCTCGGCGGCCTCGCCGAGATGTCGGACAACGGCCTCACCGTGCTCGCCGATGTCGCCACCTCGATACAGGATGTCGATCGGGCGCAGTTCGCCGAGACGATTGCCGAGATGGAAGCGAAGCTCGCCGAGAAGGAAGGCTCCGAGCTCGATCGTGCCATCGAGCGGCTCGATCACTTCAAGGGCATCCAGCAGGAACTCAGTTCGACGGCTATGCACTAGCCCCGGGGCACCGCTCCGGGGCGCCATGAAGGCCCGAATACGCCAGCGCTCGTCATTCCCCGACGGGCGCTGAATTTTTTGCGGCGGGTGTTTTTCTCGCAAAGTGGTCCCCGCCGTCGCCCGGAACCGCTATGGTTGTGCCCGGGAACTTCTGGCGGCATTCTGCCGCGGATTGTGGTTCAGGGCTGCTTTCGATGAAACGCAAGATCGCGGCGATTTTTGCGGCCGATATCGCCGGCTACTCCAGGCTGGTTGCCGAGGACGAAGAGGAGACGCTGCGTCGCCTGGCGTCCTATCGTCAGGTGACCGACGATTTCATCGCCAAGGGCGGCGGTCGCATATTCAATACCGCAGGTGACGCCGTGCTCGCCGAATTTCCGAGCGCGGTCGAAGCCGTGCGCTGCGCGATCGATATCCAGGAGAGCCTGCGTACCCGCAACATGGCCTATCCGCCGAGCCGGCAGATGGCGTTTCGCATCGGCATCACGATCGGCGACGTGGTCGAGCGTGACGGCGACCTGCTGGGCGATGGCGTCAACATCGCGGCCAGACTGGAGGGCCTCGCCGAAGTCGGCGGCATCTGCATTTCGCGCGCCGTGCATGAGCAGGTCGCCAACAAGCTGTCGGTGCAGTTCGCCGATATCGGCGCGCAGGAGGTGAAGAACATCCCGACGCCGGTGCACGCCTACATGGTGGCGATGCGCCGTGAGGACGGCACCTACGCGACGCCGCAGGTCAAGAAGCCGGCGAAGGCGCAAGGCGCGGGGCAGCCGAACTGGATGTGGCCGGTCGCGGTCACGGTGGTAAGTCTGGCCGCAATCGGTGTCGGTGGCTTTCTCTATTTCACCAAGCTCGAGACGTCGGCGCCCAGGGTTGAGGCCTCCAGCAGCACCGCGAGCCCGGCGCCGTCAGTCGCGGCGGCGCCTCCGGCAGCGCCTGCTCCAGCGGCAACGGCAGCTTCGCCCGCTCCCGCCGCTTCACCGGCGCCTGCTGCAAAGGCCGCGGTGCCCGTGCCGTCTGCATCGCCGCCGATGGTCGTATCGTCAGAAAAATTCACCGCCGCCAACATTCCCTTCATTAGCGACAAGGTCCGTGCCTCGCTCGCTTCCGACTACGCGCCGGCGGCTGATTTCAAGGCGTTCGCGCTCAATATCGGCGGGTTCAACGCTTTCGTCACCGCCCAGCCAAGCGAGGAGGCGGCGAAGTCGGCCGCGGTGGAGCAATGCCAGAAGCGTGCCGATGCCGCGCAATCGCCGCGCAAATGCGAGCTCTATGCTGTCGGCGATACCGTCGTTTACGCGCATGGCAGGCCGCCGATGCCGCCATTGCCCTGGATCAGGCATGATGCCGCGACCGAACAGCCTTTCGTCGCCAAAAACGTCCCGCTCACCCGCGACGGCGGCAAGGCGCGGCTTGAAAACGTGTATACACCGGCGCGAAAGCACAAGGCGGTCGCGCTGGGCCCCGGCGGCGCGCTGTTCTTTCCCTTTGCCCTGGACAGTGTCGAGGAAGCGGCACGGCGTGCCCTGGAGTCATGCGGCGGGATCGCCGGCGTCCCCTGCATGATCGTAGCCCTCAACGATAATTTCGTAGTTCCGATTCCGACCACACTGAAGGTCGCCGGTTTCTTCAAGCCGGCCGGCAACACGATGATATCGGCCGACGCGCGCGACGATGTTGCGCGTCGGCTCGCGGATGCCTCGAGCGGCTGGAACGCCGTGGCGGTCGGTGCAGCCGGCCGTCCCGGGCTGGGACTGAAGGCGGCCAATGAGCAGGCCGCCGTCAATGCTGCGCTCACCGATTGCGTCAAGCGCGACAGCAATTGTCAGGTTATTGCGATTGGCCCGTTTTCGGTCGGATCTAACTAGGCCGGATGAAATAGCGGGAGTTCAGCGGCGTTCAGATCAGCTTCGCTCAGCGATCGGTCTCCGTACTCTCGTTTCCGGCGAGACGTTCGGGCGTTCATCGGAGCGGCAGCGGCGTTTTGGCGCCGCCGCCGTTGTCGTCATTGGCTGCTGATCGGGATGCGCTTGACGGCCGAACGGGCCTGTTCGGATTTCGGCAGCGTGATCGTCAAGACGCCGTCATGGAATTTGGCTTCGGCCTTGTCTTCCACAACTCCGTCGAGCGGAATCTGCCGCTCGAACGAACCGTAATAGCGCTCGGAGAAGTATCTGCCGCCATTATCGGTTCGTTCGGACTTCTTCTCGCCGCGCAGGGTCAGAACGCCGTTGGCGATCTCGACCTGAACGTCCTTTTCCGTCAACCCGGGCAACTCGGCCGAAACGGTCAGCTCTTTCTCGGTTTCGTTGACCTCGATGCTTGGCCATCCGAAGCGACCTTCCATCAGCGGGCTGCCGAAGCGGGCAGGCGTCCCAAATCCGCGGAAGACATCGTCGAACAGCCGGTTCATCTCGCGGTGCAGGGTGAAGAAAGAATCGAAGCTGTCGCGCGCCGGCGCCAGCTCCTGATTTCTCGACCATGGGATCAGATTACGAAAAGCCATAGTGTCCTCCTTTTGGAAATTCCGGTGTTGCTTTGCAAGCTCGCGAGGCCGGCGATCCGCGCGCCAAGCCTCAATTGCCGAAGTGGCGTTAGGCCGCCTTCTGCTCGATCTGGCGGGATGTGCCGGCGTTCTCGATCGGGATACGCCGTGGCTTCATCGCGTCAGGTACTTCCCGAACCAGATCGACGATCAGCAGTCCGTCCTTGAACGAGGCCTGCTTGACCTGCACATAGTCGGCAAGGTTGAACACCCGGCGGAACGGCCGGGCCGCGATGCCGTGGTACAGGTATTCGCGTTGTTCGGGGTCGGACTTCTCTCCCTCGATGATCAGCGTGTCCCGTTCTGCGATGACGCCAATGTCATCCATGCCGAAACCAGCAACCGCCAGCGAAATCCGGTAGGCGTCTTCGCCGCACCGTTCGACATTAAAGGGCGGATAATTGTCGTCGGCGGATTGCCGCAGATTGCTGTCGAGCAGATCGGCCAGATGGTCAAAGCCGATCGTGGAGCGCCACAGGGGCGAGAAGTCAAAGGTCCTCATAGCCAAGTCCTCCTAAGAGCAAGATGGATACGAAGGCGCGTCGGACACCGTCCGGCGCCCACTCAACTTGCCGGACCCGATCTGGCATCCGGCGCCGCCGTCAGCGGCAAAAATCGAATTAGAAAAATCTCGAAAAGTTTCAAGAGGCGGAGATCAGAATTTTTCAAGGGCCGGCCGTTCTTGGCCGCGGCAGGCTTAATCCGGCGTAAACGGGTGGGCTGAAGGTGCGCCACATATGGCTCGACTTGCGGCTGGCCTGCCGCTCTGGACCCGTCTGCGATCGACCGATCTGCTGTCACGTCATCGCCCTCGGCCCGTTTTCGGTTGGAGCTAACTAGACCACGACCTGCTGGCGCCTGAATTCGACTGATCAGTTGTTGGGAAGGTCTCGGAAGTCCTGAAGGCGGTGGACCTTCGGCCGACGGCCAACAGCATGAACAGGCTCCGGTAACCCTGGTAGCGGGCAGCCGGACGGGTACGTTCGCGCCCGTGCATGATCAGCGTGCCATTCTGGTGCACCCGCCATTCCCAACTCCGGCGGCGCTTGGATACAGTCACATCCATCATGGGAGGCAGGACACCGGTGCGGGTTATTTCAAGCTGAGCCCGTTAGTCTGCGGTCGATACAAAAAGGTTCGCTGACAAACCACTGACGGCATCGGGCGCATTCTGGGAACTCGGCCGGCCGAAAAATATTCAGCGGCAAAACGCCGTCAAGTACCTCGTCCGGCGACCGCGGCGAGACCATGCAATCTAGCGGGCGAATTGTGCAAAATGCCGCGCCACCATCCGATAGACGTCGCGCCGGAACGGCACGACCAGGTCGGCGACGCGGTCGAGCCGCTCCCAGCGCCAGGAATCGAATTCGGCCGGCTGGCCGTTGCGCGGCGTCAGCGGGTCGATCTCGTCGTCGCGCCCGGTGAATCGCAGTGCGAACCATTTCTGCCGCTGGCCGCGGAATTGGGCGAGGCGATGCGTGGACGGTCCGTCATAGGGCGGAAATTCATATTTTATCCAATCGGTCTCGCCGAGATATTCGGCGCTGACCGCCCCGGTCTCCTCCCAGAGTTCGCGCATGACGGCATCGCGCGGGTTCTCGTCGGCGTCGATGCCGCCCTGTGGCATCTGCCATTCCAGCCCGGGAAGAATGATTTCCGGGCCGTCGTCCCGGAAGCGCCGCCCGATCAACACTGCGCCGGAGGCGTTGAACAGCGCGATTCCCACGTTGGGGCGATAGGGTTTGTCGGTCATCTCGGTGTCATTCCGGGGCGCGCATCAGCGCGAACCTCAGATGCGCATTTGCGCATCGGGCAATCTCGAGATTCTCCGATGTGCACTTGCACATCGTGGTTCATGCTTCGCATGCTCCGGAATGACGGAGCACTACCTGGAAGATGCGTCATGCTAATCGCCCGCGAGGCTGGAGAATTCCTTGACCACGCGTTCGTAGACCGGCCGCTTGAATGGAACGATCAGGTTCGGGAGATTCTTCATCGGCTCCCAGCGCCAGTTTACGAATTCGGCCTTGTGTCCGCCGCCGGGGCTTGAGACGTTGATTTCGGCGTCCTTGCCGGTAAAGCGCACCGCGTACCATTTCTGCCGCTGCCCGCGGTAGCGGCCCTTCCAGGCGCGGCCAGCGACCGTGCGTGGAATGTCGTAGATCAGCCAATCCGGGACTTCGCCGAGCTTCTCCACCGAGCGGACGCTGGTTTCCTCGTAAAGTTCGCGCTTCGCAGCCTCCCAGGTGTCCTCGCCGGGATCGACGCCGCCCTGCGGCATCTGCCAGACGTGGGTTTGATCGACATGTTCGATGCCGCCGGCGCGGCGGCCAATGAAGACCAGCCCGGCCGCATTGATCAGCATCATGCCGACGCAGGTCCGGTAAGGCAGGTCCTCGTAGCGCGCCATGTCCCTCACGATTCCTTTGCCTGCATCAAGTCCATCCGCAATCGGTCGGTCCGGCGCAGTCCGGGAAAGTCCGGATCGCTGCCATCAGCTTGATCTCTATAGCGTTTTCGAGCGAAGTGGATGTCGCTTCGCGTGAAGAAAACGCGTCAAAACAAGAATCTAGAGCTTCGGTTCTGATTGAATCAGAACCGAAGCTCTAGCCTGATTTTGATTTCAGCATCGCCGTTGTCAATGGCACAAGCATGATGCCGCGGCTGTCGAGGGTCTTGATCCAGGCCGCAAGCCGCTCGATCGAAATCGGCAGCGCCGAGGCGACGCCCACGGCGAGCCCCCGTTCCTTGGCGAGCGTCTCCAGCTTGACCAGCGTCCGGTCGATCTCGGCCGAGGTCGGAACGGCATCGATGGTGAAATCGGCCTTGGCGAAGGGCATCGATTGGGCCGCCGTCAGCGACAGCGCGGCGCTGCGCGGCGAGGAGCCGTCATCGAGATAGCCAAGGCCACGCTTGGCCGCCTCGCGGATGATCGGCTGCATCACGGCGTCGGTAGCGGTGAAACGTGCCCCCATGAAATTGGCGATCCCCGCATAGCCCTGGAACCGGCTGAGGTGCCAGTACAGCCGGTCGATGTTCTGCTCAGGCGTCAGCGTCGTAAGCAGGGTCTGCGGGCCGGGGTCATTGTCGGGATAGTCGAACGGCTCCATCGGAACCTGAAGCAGGATCTCGTGGCGCTGCGCACGGGCCCGCTCGGCGAGCTTGGCGGGGTCTGCCCCGTAAGGGGTGAATGCCAGCGTTACGGCCGGCGGCAGCTTCATGATGGCATCGGCCGTCTTGGCGGCGCCGACACCGAGCCCGCCGACCACGATGGCGACGACAGGCATCTTGGCGGCCTTGGTGCGGTCGGCGTCGGCCGCATAGACCGTGAAGGGTTTCAGGCCGTCGGCAACCACCGGAATCATGCCGTAACGGGACTTTTCCAGCAGCCGCTGGTCGATACCGGCCATTGCCATCGCCGGCGCAAGCTCGGCGCGGGTCTTGTCGGCGGCATCGCTGCTGATCACGACATCCTGGCGCTTGCCGCTGGAGCCGTCGATGATGGTGACGGTCTTGCTGTCGCCGCCTGGAGCCTGCTGTGATTTCGCAGCCTGTTCGGGGTGGCCGGAGGCGGCTCCGGGCAGCTTTTCGTCGGCCGCCGGCTTGCGCAGCGCGATACGGGCGACCGGCTCGCCGCCGAACGGGTTGTCGGTGAAAAGCGCGACCGTGAGGAACGCGACCAGGAACAGGCCAAGCAGCACAGCCAGCGCCTGCATCGCAGTGAAGGGCAGCCGGAACCGGCGCTTCTGGCGCTCCGTCTTCTGTCCGAGCGGCGTGCTCAGATCGTCGGTCATTTCCGTCATGGACCTCCCCGAATCACCGGAGGCGACGATACCACGGCGGGGCAGGGCCACGGCAGTTCCGGCTAAGTCCTGGTCCTGGCTGGAATCGCAGGTGACGCCCATTTCCGCCGCCCAGCAAAAAGGGCGACCCGAAGGCCGCCCTTTTTCGAATGCAGGCCGGTGGAGCCGATCAGTTCGCGGCCTTGGCCGGCTTTTCGACCGCCGCCTTGTCACCGGTTGCCGGTGCTGCGGTCGCGGTCGACTTGATGCCATGCAGCAGGTCGGCCGCCGTCTTCAGCGCCTTGTCGTCCTTGGCGTCCGGCGGCACGTAGGATTGCGAGCCGGTCTTCTCATCGCCGTCGTTCTTCAGATGGCCGCGCAGCGATGCCTCGCCCTTGGTGTCGGTGCGCGACTTCAGCTCATCCGGCACGTCCTGCAGCACCTCGATGTCGGGCACGATGCCCTTGGCCTGAATCGATTTGCCTGCCGGCGTGTAGTAGCGCGCGGTGGTGAGGCGCAGCGCGCCGTTGCCGCTGCCGAGCGGGATGATGGTCTGCACCGAGCCCTTGCCGAACGAACGGGTGCCAATCAGCGTGGCCCGCTTGTGGTCCTGCAACGCGCCGGCGACGATTTCCGAGGCCGAGGCCGAGCCGCCATTGACCAGCACGATGATCGGCTTGCCCTTGGTCAGATCGCCCGTATGCGCAGCGCGGCGCTGGGTTTCCTCGGCATTGCGGCCGCGGGTCGAGACGATCTCGCCGCGCTCCAGGAAGGCGTCGGAAACGGTGACCGCTTCTTCCAGCAAGCCGCCGGGATTGTTCCGGAGGTCGATAATGTAGCCCTTCAGCTTGTCGCCGATCTGGTTCGAGAGGTTGCCGATCTCGCGCTTGAGGCCTTCGGTGGTCTGCTCGTTGAAGGTGGTGACGCGGATATAGGCGATGTCGTCCTGTTCGACGCGGGCGCGGACCGAGCGGACGCGGATGTTGTCGCGCACCAGCGTGACTTCGATCGGATTTTCCTGGCCCTTGCGGATGATCTTGAGACGGATCTTGGTGTTGACCGGCCCGCGCATCTTCTCGACCGCCTGATTGAGGGTGAGACCCTGCACGGCTTCGTCGTCGAGATTGGTGATGATGTCGTTGGCCATGATGCCGGCCTTCGACGCCGGCGTGTCGTCGATCGGCGAGACCACCTTGATCAGGCCGTCTTCCATCGTGACCTCGATGCCGAGCCCGCCGAATTCACCGCGGGTCTGCACCTGCATGTCGCGAAAACTCTTCGCGTCCATGTAGCTCGAATGCGGATCGAGGCCGGCCAGCATGCCCGAGATCGCCGATTCGACCAGCTTGCTGTCGTCAGGCTTCTCGACATAGTCGCTGCGCACGCGCTCGAACACGTCGCCGAACAGATTGAGCTGGCGGTAGGTGTCCGAGGTTGCAGCACGCGCACTCGAACCCATCATCAGCACAGAGCGAGGCTGCGTGACGAAGAGCGTCAAAGCCGCACCGGTGGCGGCGCTGAGAAGAATTACAGAAGTCTTGCGCATCATCCGCGAACCTTTTCGCCTTCGTTAGCGGCCCACCATGGGCCTGAATCGATTGGAGTGCCGTCCTTACGGAACTCGACATACAACACCGGCTGGCTCGCGGTCGTCGCGAGAATGGATGCAACCTGGGACGTCGATCCCATGGTCGCGACCGGCTCTCCCGTAAGTACAAACTGGCCGATGTTTACCGAAATGCGCTCCATCCCGGCGATCAGGACATGATACCCGCCCCCGGCATTAAGGATCAAGAGTTGTCCGTAGCTGCGGAAGGGTCCGGCGTAAACAACCCAGCCGTCACACGGTGTTGTGACCTGAGCCCCGGCCTTGGATGCCAAGGAAATGCCTTTTTCTACGCCACCCGCACCGTCGGAACCGCCAAATTCCCGAATCTTGCGGCCATTGACCGGAAAAGCGAACAGGCCCCTGGCGGAGGCAAAGGCGATCGCCGGGCTTAATCGGGCAGGGTCCTTCAGCGCCCCCAGGTTGGGCTTACCGTTGGGGGCAGCCGGAGCGCCCTTGAGGCTGGCGGTTGCGGCCGCCTTGGCCGCGCTCTTCAGGTCCTGCTCCATTTTCGTGATCAGACCCTGCAGGCCCTCGACCTGCCTGGACAGGTTGATGGCGCGCGCGCCTTCGGCCTCGACGTCCTTTTCGATCGCGCTCTGCTTGCGCTGCCGCTCTTCCACCAGCGCAGCCAGCCTGACAGAATCGTCCTTCAGCCTGTCGCGGTCCCGCGCCAGCACGTCGCGTTTGGTGGCGATGTCCCTCCGCAAATTCACCAGCTCGCCGAGATCGGCGGCAAGTTTCTCCGCGCGGCCGCGCAGTTCAGGGACGACCGATCCGAGCAGCATGGCGGTGCGCAACGATTGCAGCGCGTCTTCGGGCCGGACCAAAAGCGCCGGCGGCGTGCGCCGGCCGGCGCGTTGCAGCGCCGCCAGCACCTCGACGATTTCGGCGCGGCGTGAATCGAGCGAAGCCCTGACCTGCTGCTCGCGGCTGTCGAGCGGGCGCAAACTGGCCTCCGTCG
Source organism: Bradyrhizobium sp. 170 (assembly GCF_023101085.1). Lineage (NCBI taxonomy): Bacteria > Pseudomonadati > Pseudomonadota > Alphaproteobacteria > Hyphomicrobiales > Nitrobacteraceae > Bradyrhizobium > Bradyrhizobium sp. 170. Next base: position 216,684 of record NZ_CP064703.1, read on the forward strand.
CGCCGATGCTGGTCTCGACGCTGCGCACCTGGGTGGCGATGTCGATCAGTTGCTGGTTGAGCTTGGAGCGATCCTGACCGATCGCCGCGATATCGGCCTTCAGTTTTTGTTGCAGTTCGGCCGCCTTGCGCTGCTGCTCGCGCGTGGCCTCAAGCTCCTCTTCGCGCTGCTTGATGGCATCGGGGGAAACGGCCGTCGCTTGCTGTGCGGGGGCTGCGGACTGCGCTACCGCCGGCGAAAGCGCTGCCGCGGCGAAGCTCGCGGAAAGCAGGTGCAGGGAAAGCAAGACAGCCGGCGTCAGCGGCATTCTGCGGCCGGCGGTGTCGAATGAGTGAATGTCCTGCGTTGAATGCATCCGGTCTATTCAGTGTTGTCTGTATTCACGTCACCGTGCCTAGGCGCGATGGTAGGGGTGGCCGGCCAGGATGGTCGCAGCCCGGTAAATCTGTTCAAGAAGCATGACGCGGACCATTTGATGCGGCCAGGTCGCCGAGCCGAACGCAATGCGTAATTTAGCCTTGCGCTGCAAATCGGGCGAAAGTCCGTCCGCGCCTCCGATCGCGAAAATTGTGTTGGCGATCCCTTGATCCCGCCAATCGCCGAGCTGCCGCGCGAAGGTCGCGCTATCGATGCTCTTGCCGTGCTCGTCCAGCGCCACCAGCACGGATTTCTCCGGTATCGCCGCCGCAATCGCCGCGGCTTCCTCCGATATCCGGGTCGCGGTGTCGCGCGCGCGGCTTTCCGGAATTTCATGGATCGCGAGGCCGCGAAAGCCGAGCTTGCGGCCGATGTCCTCGAAGCGCTCACGATAGCGTTCGGCCAGCTCCTGCTCCGGGCCCTGCTTCAGCCGGCCGATTGAGACCACGACAAGGCGCATGATGCTGTTTCCGGCGTGCACTTTCCGGCACGCGCGCTTTACGCGCGCGTTAGGCAGACTACATGCGCTTCAGCCGATTCGCATCGGCCGAGCGTTCAGATCGCCGCCGCCGCCGGGTTTTGCGCCCACAACCTTTCGAGATTGTAGAATTCGCGCACCTCGGGTCTGAACACGTGCACGACCACATCGCCGGAATCGATCAGCACCCAGTCGCAATTGGGCAAGCCCTCGACATGGATGTTCTTGATGCCGCTTTCCTTCAGGGTTTTCGTGACGTTTTCCGCAATCGCGCCGACATGCCGGTTGGCCCGGCCCGTGGTGACGATCATGTAATCGGAAAAGGCGGATTTGCCGCGAAGGTCGATGGTGACCGTTTCTTCCGCCTTCATATCGTCGAGGCGGGAGAGGATCATATTCAGCGTCTTGTCGGCGTCGGGTTGCGCCTTCAAGGCCGCAGCTTTTGTCGATGTTTTACGCGGGGTCTTGGCAGACTTGCCAGGAGTCTTGCTCGTCTTGCTACCAGTCGCCTTGGGTAAAACAGACTTGGACAATACAGATGTGGCCAGGGACCATTCCTTTCACTGTATCGCGAACGCCGAATCCTGGCGTCGCGGACCATATTAGGCATGTGGGGTTAATGGTTTCAATATTCCAGTATCCCCACCCACCGGTTCAGAGACGAAGTGTCACTTCTTTGCCTTCCAGCTCCCGTCCGGGTTCCGCAAGCCGGTGGACGACATGTCCAGTTTCAGTCCGGTCAGGAAAGCCCAGGCGGGAGCGTGCTGATCTGCTAGCCGGGTCGCCTGATTCTCGGGCAGCCGATAGCGTGCCAAGGCCTGCGCGGCCGGTGCGGCAAGGGCCCGAAAACTCTGCGGCGGACGATCGATCACCGCAATCGGCACCTCTGCGGCGATGCGCCGCCAGTTTTGCCAACGATGAAATTGCGCGAGATTGTCAGCGCCCATGATCCAGACGAAGTGCACGCCAGAAATGCGGCGGCGCAAATGGATGATCGTGTCGACAGTGTATCTGGTGCCGATGACAGCTTCGAGACAACTGACGTCGATGCGCGGATCGTCGGCCACATCAAGCGCGGCATCGACGCGTTCGGCAAGGCCATGCAGCCGGCCGTTGTCCTTGAGCGGATTGCCCGGCGTCAGCAGCCACCAGACGCGATCGAGCTTCAGGCGCTTGAGCGCAAACAGGCTGATGGCGCGATGCGCCGCGTGCGGCGGATTGAACGAACCGCCGAGCAGGCCTATGCGCATGCCGTTAGTATGGAAGGGGATGGCTTGCGCGGCCGATTGCGATTGCATCAGCCGGGTCACCGCGTGCATGGGGCGATGTTCACGGCCGCGTCTGCCCGGTGCCGTGAACGCGATATTTGAAGCTCGTCAGTTGCTCGGCGCCGACCGGGCCGCGGGCGTGGAATTTGCCGGTGGCAATCCCGATCTCCGCGCCAAAGCCGAACTCGCCGCCGTCGGCAAACTGCGTCGAGGCGTTGTGCAGCACGATCGCGGAATCGACCTCGCTGAGGAATTTCGCGGCGGCCTTGGTATCCTCGGCCACGATCGCGTCGGTGTGGCGCGAGCCGTGGTTCTGGATATGCGCGATCGCCCCGTCGACGCCGTCGACGACGCGCGCGGCGATGATGGCGTCGAGATACTCGGTGTCCCAGTCATCGTCGGTTGCCGGCTTCACCCGCGCATCGATCTTCTGCACGGCGTCGTCGCCGCGCACCTCGCAGCCGGATTCGATCAGCATCTCGACCAGCGGCTTCAGCGCGGTCGAAGCAGCCGCGCGATCGACCAGCAGGGTTTCGGCCGCACCGCAGACGCCGGTCCGGCGCATCTTGGCGTTCAGCACGATCGACTTGGCCATCTCGAGATTGGCAGTGCGATCGACATAGACGTGGTTGATACCTTCGAGATGCGCAAACACCGGCACGCGCGCTTCCGCCTCGACGCGCGCCACCAGGCTCTTGCCGCCACGCGGCACGATGACGTCGATGCCGCCGTTCAGGCCGGAGAGCATCAGGCCAACCGCCGCACGGTCGCGCGTCGGCACCAGCGTGATCGCGGCTTCCGGCAGGCCCGCCTCGCGCAGGCCCTGCGCCAGACAGTCATGGATCGCGCGACAGGAACGGAAACTGTCGGAGCCGCCGCGCAGGATCACGGCGTTGCCGGCCTTCAGGCACAGCACACCGGCGTCAGCCGCGACATTGGGACGGCTCTCGAAGATCACGCCGATCACGCCGAGCGGCACGCGCACGCGCTCGATGGTCATGCCGTTCGGCCGCTGCCAGCTTTCGGTAACGGTGCCGACCGGATCGGGGATGCCGCGCACCGTGGCTACGCCGTCGGCCATGGAAGCGATCCGGGCTGGCGTCAGCGTCAGGCGATCGATGAAGGCCGAGGTCGCGCCGCCGGCGCGTACTTCCGCGACGTCTTCGGCATTGGCCGCGAGGATCTTTGCCGCGTTGGCGCGGATTGCCCGCTCGATCGCCTCCAGCGCGCGATCCTTCTGCTCCGGCGGCGCCAACGCCAGCACCCGCGCGGCGGCGCGCGCCTGGGTGGCGAGGTCGGTCATCAAAGCGGGCAGATCGGCGTTGCCGTCGATTGCCTTGAGAGGCGCGGTCATGGGGAAGCTCGTGTCTTGATTAAGGCCATGTCCTAGCACGGAAATCCTGCTTTTGCGAGGTCCGGAACCGGCATGGCTGGCTGGCGATATCGAAACAGGCAGCTCGGCCAATGGCCTAGACCTTCGATTCTGAACAGGTCAGAACCGAAGGTCTAGATCTTGGTTTGACGCGTTCCCTTCACGCGAACCGGTGCCCACTTCGCTCGAGAACGCTCTATTTGGCCGGAATGGTCCCGGCCGGCCCCACCACCAGATCATCCCGGTGGATCATCTCCGCCCGGCCGCTAATGCCCAAAATGGCCATCACGTCCGGCGAGGACCGGCCTTTGATCTTCTCCGCATCCTCGGCGTCGTAGGCCACCAAGCCGCGCCCGATCTCATGGGTGTCGGGGCCGCGCACCACGACCGCATCGCCGCGGGCGAACTGGCCCTCGATCCGGATCACGCCGGCCGGCAGCAGGCTTTTGCCTGCGCGCAATGCGGCGACCGCGCCGGCATCGATGGTCAGCGTGCCTTTCGGCTCCAGCGAGCCCGCGATCCAGCGTTTTCGCGCGGTGACGGGATTGGCGGGTGTCAGGAACCAGGTGCAGCGCCCGCCGTCAGCGATCGCCTGCAGCGGATGCTCGATCTTGCCCGACGCGATCAGCATATGCGTGCCCGACGTCGTCGCGATCTTCGCCGCTTCGATCTTGGTGAACATGCCCCCGCGCGACAGTTCGGATTCGGCCGCGCCCGCCATGCCTTCGATCTCCGAGGTGACGGACTCGACGATCGGAATCAGTTTGGCGTTGGGATTGGCGCCGGGCGGCGCGTCATAGAGGCCATCGATATCGGACAACAGGATCAGGAGATCCGCGCTGGCCATGGTGGCGACGCGCGCGGCGAGGCGATCGTTGTCGCCATAGCGGATTTCGTTGGTGGCCACCGTGTCGTTCTCGTTGATCACGGGCACCGCGCGCCATTCCAGCAATTTGGCGATGGTCGAGCGGGCGTTGAGATAGCGCCGACGCTCCTCGGTGTCCTGCAGCGTCACCAAAATCTGTCCGGCGCCGATGCCGTGAGCCCCGAGCACTTCCGACCAGATCCGCGCCAGCGCGATCTGCCCCACCGCGGCGGCACCCTGGCTCTCCTCGAGCTTCAAGGGACCGCGCGGCAATTTCAGGCGGCTGCGCCCCAGCGCAATCGAGCCGGACGAGACCACCAGGACGTCACGGCCTTCGCCGTGCAGCTTGGCGATATCGGCTGCCAGCGCCGACAGCCACGCCGAGCGGACCTCGCCCGCATGGGAGTCGATCAGGAGCGAGGAGCCGACCTTGACGACGATGCGGCGAAAGTTTTTGAGCGCGGGGCGTTTCATGATGCGGTCGAAATGATGCGGGTGGTCGGGAAGCAATACGCGCCAGCTCTCCGATTTGGAAGTGGCGCGGCCAACGGAGGCTCAAGCTTGCATCAGCCCTGCGGCGGCGTCGCCGGCGTCCACGGGTCCTGGCCGCCCTTGGCCTTGAGCGAAACCGGGGCCTCGCCGATCACTTCGACCAGCGCCTTGAGCGCTTCGGGCACGCCTTCGCCGGTCGCGGCTGAAAGCAAAAGCGGGGTCTTCTTCGCGGCGCGTTTCAGGCGATCGCGCTGCTTCTTCAATTCGTCAGGCTCAACCGCGTCGATCTTGTTCAGCGCCACGATCTCGATCTTCTCGGCGAGATGCCCTTCATAGGCCTCGAGTTCGGTCCGAACCGTCTTGTAGGCGTTGCCGGCATGCTCGCAGGTGGCGTCGATCAGATGCAGCAGCACGCGGCAGCGTTCGACATGGCCGAGAAACCTGTCGCCCAGCCCCGCGCCTTCATGCGCGCCCTCGATCAGTCCGGGAATGTCGGCGAGCACGAATTCGCGGCCCTGCGCGCTCACGACGCCGAGCTGCGGATGCAACGTCGTGAACGGATAGTCGGCGATCTTCGGTTTCGCCGCACTGACGACGGAGAGGAAGGTCGACTTGCCGGCATTGGGCAGGCCGACGAGGCCGGCGTCCGCAATCAGTTTCAGCCGCAGCCAGATCCAGCGCTCATCACCCGGCTGGCCGGGGTTGGCGTTGCGCGGCGTGCGGTTGGTGGAGGATTTGAAATGCGCGTTGCCGAAGCCGCCATTGCCGCCTTCGGCCAGCACGAATTTTTCGCCGAGTTCGGTGAAGTCGTGGATCAGCGTTTCGCGATCCTCATCGAAAATCTGGGTGCCCACCGGCACCTTCAGCACGATCGATTTGCCGTTGGCGCCATGGCGGTCCTTGCCCATGCCATTGGTGCCCTTCGGCGCCTTGAAGTGCTGCTGGTAGCGATAGTCGATCAGCGTGTTCAGCCCGTCGACGACCTCGACGATGACGTCGCCGCCACGGCCGCCATTGCCGCCGGAGGGCCCGCCGAACTCGATGAATTTTTCGCGGCGGAACGCCACGCAGCCGTTGCCGCCGTCGCCGGAGCGGATATAGACCTTTGCCTCGTCAAGGAATTTCATGATTTGTACTAGTTAGGGCAGGGGGCCCCGTGCGGCAACCCTCAAGCGGCCCAACATTGACGAAAAGCCTTAATTTTCGGGCCTTTTTGCCGTCTCGAACCGGAAGCCAAGGCTTCTTATGAGGTCGGCCGCCGGCGGATGAGAAATTTCTGCATCCCCTCCAGCACCAGTTCTTTTCGCTGGTTGAACACGGTCGAGCGCAGCGTCACCACGCCGGTGCTGCGGCCGGGGACGAGTTCGGTCACTTCGAGCGCGGGATAGATGGTGTCGCCGGCATAGACGGGCTTCAAGAACTTGCTCGATTGTTCGAGGAATCCAATCAGCGATTCCTCAACGATATAGGGAAACAGGCCGGCGCCGGGCGCGGTGTGGACCAGGGTCTGGAACCCATGCGCGAGCAGGTCCGGCATGCCGCGGGCGCGACAATATTCGACGTCGTAATGGATCGGATGGGTGTCGCCGCTTGCGGTCTGGAACGCGGCGAACACCGCCGAGGTCTGCGTCCGGCTCGGGATCACGAAGCGTTCGCCGAGCACGAAATCCTCGAACCAGCGTTGTTCGCTCACCATGCGATGCGCGGAGGGATCGAAGTCGGTCATGCCTGATTTCCCTGCGATGTCTTGCCATTAGTTCACGACGTACCGGTATCTCACCGATATGGCTGCGACAATTGGTTCAATTCGTCGTGCCCGGGCGGTAGCGCGAAGCGCGTCTTCGCGCTAGATGTCCCGGACAGCCACGTCTTTAAAACAGCCGCGCAAGAACAATAGGCGGTCGCCAATCTCCCAATGAGCCTCTTCGCCAAAATCTCCACCTACGACGAGCGTTCCGCGCGGCTGGCCGGCATCGGGCTGATGCTGCTGTCGATCTTCATGTTCTCGTTCGGCGATGCGCTCGGGAAATTCATGGTCGCGACCTATTCGGTCGGGCAGTTGCTGTGGTTGCGCGCCTGCGCAGCGTTGCTGGTGCTGTTGCCGGTGATCTGGAGGCAGCGCGCCGAATTTTCTCGCATCGAACGGCCGTGGCTGCAGCTCTTGCGCGTGACGCTGTCGACGCTCGAAGTCGCCGCCTTCTTCCTCGCCACCGTCTATCTGCCGCTCGCCGACGTCATCACCTATTATCTGGCCTCGCCGATTTTCGTTACCGCGCTGTCCGGCATCGTGCTCGGCGAGCGCGTCGGCTGGCGGCGCTGGACCGCGATCCTGATCGGGTTCTGCGGCGTGCTGATTGCACTGCGCCCGTCCACGCAAACCGTGAGCTGGCCTGCGATGATCGCACTCGGCGGCAGCCTGTCGTTTGCGTTTCTGATGCTGATCACCCGCTCGCTGCGGGCGACGCCGGATATCGTGCTGACGACGTCGCAATTCGGCGGCACGTTTCTGCTCGGCGCGCTGATGTCACCGATCGGCTGGGTGGCGCCCACAATCGGCAGTCTGGGCCTGTTCGCCGCGGCGGGCATTATTTCCGTCGTTGCGCTGCTATGCATCAACCGCTCGCTGAAACTGGCGCCGGCCAGCGTCGTGGTGCCGTATCAATATTCGATGATCGTATGGGCGGTGATCTTCGGCTTTGTGGTGTGGGGCGACGTGCCGTCGCTCTCGACCATCATCGGTGCGGCCATCATCATCGGCGCCGGTTTCTATATCTTCCTGCGCGAACAGAAGCTCGGGCGCGAGGAAACGGTGGTCAATCCGCCGGCGTAGGACGCGTCTGTCATTGCGAGGAGCGTAGCGACGAAGCAATCCATCTTGCCGCGGAGGCATGGATTGCTTCGCTTCGCTCGCAATGACGAGCTTACCGCGCTCTCCGCGTCGAACTCCCCCAGTTCTTCAGCGACGACCACACACCGCGCGTCAGGCGGAAGCGGTCGACGGGGGTCGAGGATCCCAGCGCCTCGAAGCGGTGCAGCTCGACGCCGCTCCACTGGAAGCCGCATTTCTCCAGGATGTTGCGCGAGGCCGGATTGGCGACGCGGGCGCCCGAAATCAGGTGTTCGGCATCGAACTCCTCGAAGAAGAAATCGATCACCGCACGCGCGGCTTCGGTGCCGAAGCCCTGGCCCCAATGCGCGACGCCGAGCCAGTAGCCGAGCTCCGGCGCGTCCCGTTCGCTGCGGTCGATGCCGACCATGCCGACGGGCGAATAGTTCTGTTCGATCAGGAACACGGTCTCGGTGTTATCGGTGGATGTCGCGCGCACGAATTCGACCGCGTGGTCCTGCAGATAGGGGTGCGGCAGGCGGCGGGTGTTTTCCGCAATGCGGCGATCGTTGGCGAGATGCGCAATCGCTTTTACGTCCGCGAGCGTCGGCCGGCGCAACGTCAGCCGTTCGGTCTCGAGGACGCAGCTACTTGCTTCACGCAAGACCGGCGTTGGGATCGGGATGTCCTGCAACATGTCGGGCTCCTGATTGCGAAAATGCGCAAAATAAAAAGGGGAGGCCGGTTTCCCGCCTCCCCTTGGAGCCCTTTTCGACTCCGCCGGTTCAACAGGACCCGGCGGACTCAATTTTGTCCACCGTCTATTCGGCCGCTTCAGCCATCGGAACTACCGAGACGAACGTGCGACCGTTGGCTTTTGCACGGAATTCGACATGACCTTCGACCTTGGCGAAGAGAGTATGGTCGGTGCCCATGCCGACATTAAGGCCGGGATGCCAGGTGGTGCCGCGCTGACGCGCGATAATGTTGCCGGGAATCACGTGCTCGCCGCCATAGGCCTTGATGCCCAGGCGCTTGCCCGCTGAATCGCGTCCGTTTCGCGATGAACCGCCTGCTTTTTTGTGAGCCATGGCCCGTCTCCGACTTCGCTAATATCTAGATCAATTCCTTGACGGAATCATTTCACGTTTTGTCACGCTTCAACTTTTCGTTGAAGCGCATCACTTGTCGCTCTTGCCCTTCGCGGCGGCCTTCTTGGCCGGGGCCTTCTTTGCGGCGGGTTTTGCCGCAGCCTTTTTGGCGGGCGCCTTCTTGGCGGCCTTCGGTGCCTCGTCGTCGCCCTCAGCGGCGGGCGCTACGACCTTTTCCCTCTTCGGCCGCGGGCCGATCGAAGGTTTGGCGTTATCAGTCAGGATCTCGGTGATGCGAAGCACCGTGATCTCGTCGCGATAGCCGCGCTTGCGGCGCGAATTCTTGCGGCGACGCTTCTTGAACGCGATCACCTTCGGGCCGCGCTTGTGGTCCAGCACTTCGGCCGCAACGGTAGCGCCTGCCACCGTCGGCGTGCCCAGCACCGGCGTGTCACCGCCGACCACCAGAACTTCACCAAGCTGCACGATCGTACCGACATCGCCGGCGATCTTGCCTATCTCGAGCACATCATCCGGAACGACGCGGTATTGCCGGCCGCCGGTTTTGATGACTGCGAACATCGTTTTTTTCCTTCGTGTTCGATCCCGGCCTCGGACATATTCCCAACAGGGCTGCCCGGGTCGGCTTTTTGGTCAGTCGTTATGGGTACGATTTTCGCGCGGCCAAGGGCGAGCCCCATAGAACAAGGGCGAGCGCCTTGAGAATTCGCGCAAAAACAAGCGGCGCGAGAAATCCCGCGCCGGATGCGGGGACTTATAGCCGCAGAATGCCGTGAGTCAAGGCAAAGCGACCCAAAAACCGGCCAAAAATGAAGGATTTGGCCCAAAAAGAGCTGACGGCGAGTAGCGACTAGTGACGAGGGAAGGTCATTTGCCGCCCCTCCATTCGCAATTCGCCATTCGCCGCTCGCCCCCTCCATGAAACCAATGAGTTCCCCGCTCGTTGTCGCCAGCGAAATCCGGCAGGGGCTTGGGCACATGGCAGAGGACACCATAACGACCACGGGCATCGCCCGCCACGGCGCCACCCGCCTGCCATCGGTCGAGGTCGACAGTTTCAACATTGAACTCAAGGATGACGAAGGCTTTCTCGGCGACCGCGCCAGCAAGGGGGCCTTCCGCAAGATCCTGGACGGCTTGCGCAAGCCGCTGAAGAAAAACGGCGACGATCCCTTAGGGAAAAAGCCTGCCGGCGAGATCGCCAAGACCGAGCTCGACGAGGCGCTGATTGGCGACGATATCGGCGCCGCGGCCCTGGTGCACGGTGCGATCGAGGAATTCGCCCAGGAGCTGGCCTATGTGACCGGGCGGTTTCTCAAGACCAAGGCGTGGGCCGATACCGAGCGCATCGTGGTCGGCGGCGGTTTCCGGCAGAGCCGTGTCGGCGAGCTCGCCATCGCCCGCACCAACATCATCCTCAAGGCGGAAGATTTCGACGTCGATCTGGTGCCGATCCGCTTTCATCCCGATGACGCCGGCCTGATCGGCACGCTGCATTTGGCGCCGTCGTGGATTTTCGAGGGCCATGACAGCATCCTTGGCGTCGATATCGGCGGCACCAACATCCGCTGCGGCGTCGTGGAGACGCGCTGGAAGAAGGCGCCCGACCTTTCCAAGGCCGACGTCTGGAAGTCCCAGTTGTGGCGGCATGCCGACGACGAGCCGACGCGCGAAGGCGCGGTGAAGCGGCTGGTCACGATGCTGAAGGATTTGATCACGGCGGCCGAAACCGAAGGCCTGAAGCTCGCGCCCTTTATCGGTATCGCCTGTCCCGGCGTGATCGACGCGGACGGCTCGATCGAAAAGGGTGCGCAGAACCTGCCGGGCAACTGGGAGAGCAGCAAGTTCAACCTGCCCGCAAGCCTGGTGGAAGCGATTCCGCAGATCGGCGATCACGATACCGCCGTGCTGATGCACAATGACGCCGTGGTGCAGGGCCTGTCCGAAGTTCCCTTCATGCAGGACGTCGAACGCTGGGGCGTATTGACCATCGGCACCGGGCTTGGCAATGCGCGCTTCACCAATCGGCGCAAGGACAGCGGCAAGGACGACAAGAAGACGAAAAAGGGCAAGGATTAACGCTATCCCGCGGGCGGTAAGGTTGACTGGTTAGGTTAAGACCGGGTTCGCGTTGCCGTTTCGCTCCGCCTTGCTACCGTCATTTCGTCGCTCCGCCTGGCCGGCGAAGCCGCACTTCCCGGCCAGAATTTCAAAGCAGCGGCACGGGACCGTCAGTGTTTTGTCGCGTCTGACGGTCCCACCCATTTTCCTCAACTCCAGCCGATGCGCGCAAAGAACGCCGCGATGTCAGATGCTGCGCGATCGGGATCCTCGCGATGGGGAAAGTGACCGACATCCCTAAACATCGCGAGATCGAGATTTGTGAAGGTCTCGCCGAGCCGGTCGGTCCATTCATAGGGAAACAGCGGATCATGCTCGGCCCAGCGAACGCAGGTCGGCACGTCGATCGGCGGTAGCGCCGGCGCTTCACCCTTCATCATCCTGATCCGGCCGGCATGGGCTGCGCGGTAATGCGCGAAGCCACCGGCGAGGTTTCCGTCCTTGAGGAAATTATCGGTGAAGGCCTCGAGTTGATCGTCAAAGACGTGCTTGCGATGCGACCAGGCTTTCAGGAAATGCCCGATATAGAGCCGGCAGCTTTCGCGGCTCGCGCCGACGAGGGCAGGCGCCATCTCCATCTGGTGAAAGGATTGATACCAGATGTTGTTGAGGCGCTCCGGCTCCGCCATCCGGGGCCCGACTCCCGGATAGACGAAATCGAAGAAAAACAGTCCGGCGATGCGCCCCGGCGCCCGCCGCGCCAGCGGCTGCATCAATGCACCGCCGACATCGTGACCGACGATGCCGGCTTGGGCCAGGCCAAGTGCATCCATCAACGCCAGCATGTCGGCGGCCTGCTGGTCGGGTCCGAACAGCCCTTCCGGCTTGTCGCTGTCGCCGAAGCCGCGCAGGTCGGGAGCATATAGCGTGAAGCGATCGGCAAGCCGCGTCATCACCGGCTCCCACGTCAGCCAGAATTCGGGCCAGCCATGCAGTAACAGCAGCGGGCGCCCGGCCCCCATGCGGGCCACGTGAAGCGCCGCGCCATTGGCCTGAACCGTCAAATGCTCCATTTTTGGCTCCTTTTTTTGCTTCCCGGCGCCGGCACGGATTTCTTGGCCCCGCGCCTTGTCTGGCCCGCCATCCTCGCCTAGAACACGCCCCGACCGCGGGTCGAGGAATCACCCGAAATGGCGCCTGGAGAGGTGGCAGAGTGGTCGAATGCACCGCACTCGAAATGCGGCATAGGTGCAAGCCTATCGGGGGTTCGAATCCCTCCCTCTCCGCCAGCCGTTGCTGCATTCCACGCAAAATTGTCCAAGCTGCCAGCAAACAACGCAAGAAGCGGCAATGAAGATCGGACCGCAGGCGGACAAATGGCTCAGAAAGAAAGCCAAGCAAGGAATGCGCGGCTATCCCGTCGGCACGATCGCCTTCTATGGTCCTGACAACCGGCGCGCTTCGAAAGTTGCCGTGTCTGTCATTCCAGAGGAGGGAACCGAGCCCAAACTGCACCGGTGGTTTTCGGAAATCGGCGACGTGCGGACGGACAAGATTATTCTTGTCGAGATCGCCGCGTATCTGCGCCAGCATTCGGCGCGGTCGGTAGCGATGGTTGATGAGATCATCGGCTGTCCTCACGAAGAAGGGATTGATTATCCGATGGGCGAGTCTTGTCCCCGATGCCCGTATTGGAAGGGGCGAGACCGGTGGACCGGGGAATTGGAGCAGGGTTGATGGTCGCAGGCACTACTTCCGCCTGAAGGTGCAACGATTCAATAACGGGCCCTGCATCCGGAGAGGAGCTGAAAATCCTCCCTCTGCGCCAGCCCCCGATCAACTCACCGCCGCACAAACCAGCTCGCCGCCACCACCCCGTTCGGTGATCTCCGCGATCTTGCCGTCGACGATGTGGATGCGGCGGTCGGCGCGGGCGGCGAGCGCTGGATCGTGGGTCACCACGACCACGGTCTGGCCCTGGTCCGCGATGTTGCGGAGGATCGAGAACACTTGTTCCGTCGATGCGGTATCGAGTGCGCCGGTCGGCTCGTCGGCGACAATGATCTCGGGGCGGTTGGCCAGCGCGCGGGCGATGGCGACGCGCTGGCGCTGGCCGCCGGAGAGCGCGTTGGGGCGCTTGTTGGCGTGCTCGGCAAGTCCAAGCGAGTCGAGGAGAGCAAGGCCGCGCTCGCGCATCTGGGCTTCAGCCATCGTGCCCGCGGCACGCATCGGCAGCAGCACATTGTCGAGCGAGGTGAACTCCGGCAGCAGGAAATGAAACTGGAACACGAAGCCGCATTTGGTCAGGCGGACATCGGCCCTGTCCGATTCCGATAATTTCGAGGTCGGCTGACCGCAGATGATGACCTCGCCTTCGCTGGGCGCATCGAGCAGGCCCAGGAGATAGAGCAGCGACGATTTGCCCGATCCCGACGGCCCGGTAATGGCGACGAATTCGCCCTTGTTCACCGCAAGATCGATCCCGTTGACGAGGGTGTGCGAAACAGCGCCCTCGATGCGGCGAACCAGCTCCACCGCCTGCAAAGCGACCTCGGTCATGATGCTCCCCGGATGATGTCAACTGGATGTACGCTGGTTGCCTTGCGCGCCGGGAAATAGGCCGCCCCTGCGCAGCAGACAAGGGATATGCCGCCGGCGATCAAATAATGCGTCAGCGAGTAATAGATCTGCAGCGGAACGGTCGAGCCCGTCAGCGGATTGAAGATCGTGATCTTCGACCAACCGTAGCAGAGCAGGTAACCGAGGATCCACCCGAACAGGATGCCGACCACGCCGATGATGGCGGCTTCGATGATGAAAATCCGCCGCACCGCATACTCGCGCATGCCCAGCGATTTCATGATCGCGATGTCCTGGCGCTTCTCGTGCGTGATCGTCGAGATGATGTTGTAGGTGGCAAAGGACGATGTCAGCAACATCGCGCCCATCACGGTGAGCACGATGAAATCGCGCACGGTAAAGGATGACAGCAGGTCAGCATTGGCTTCCTGCCAGGACACTGATTTGTAGCCGGTCTGCGCTTCGACCTGGGCGGCGACCTTTTGCGCCGACATCGGATCGTTCAGCCGCAGCCGGAGCTGGTTGACCACCCCGCTTTGCCCCATCATGACCTGCGCCGGCCCCATCAGCGAATAGATCTGGCTCTCATCGACGCGCTTCAGGCCGGAGCGATAGAGCCCCGCCACCGTCGAATTCAGCTGGACGCCCTGGCCGCCGATCAGGAGAACGGTGTTGCCGGTCTTCACGCCGAGTTTTTCAGCCAGCGCCTCGCCCATGATGATGCCGTTCGGCGCGCGTGAAAGGTCGTCGAGCTTTCCCTCACGCATTTGCGAGGCGAGTTTGGAGACATGAACCTCACGGCGGGTGTCGATGCCGGTCAGGGTGATGCCGATGCGCGCGCCGCCGTGATTGATGATCGCGGTGGTCTTCGCCGACGGAGCCACGTCTCCAGGTATCCAGGAGCGCAGTGAATTCATCGCCGATTCCGGATATTTGATTCCGGGACGTTTGCCGACATTGGCGATGTCGGCCATCTGGACCGCCGCATATTCCTGCTCTGCGGGTTGCGTCGGCACGGAGCGCCGCTCATCCTCGACCGTGATATGCGGCATGGTGTCGACGAGCTGCCGCAGGAAGTCGAGCTGCGACCCCTGCATCAGGCCCGCCATCATGATGGTGAAGCCTACCCCCATGGACACGCCGGCCATGCCCACAAGGGTCTGCCGCACCCGGGTGCTGACGTGGGTCCATGCGATGTTGAATATGAGCTTCACGGCGGCTACCGGCTGTTGCTGATCATGTTGCGACGGGCGTCATTGACGACGGAATCGATGTGGGCGGTCATGGCTGCCGAAATCACCGCATCATCGGGATCCGAAGGCGCTGTGGTGACCGAGGCTACCACGGTAGCTTCGGGCGGTGCGGCTGGCTGATCGGCCGGTTCACTCACGGCCGCTGGCTCCGCGGCTCTGGTCAGGCTGTTGTCGATGCGAATCCTGGCGCCGTCAGCGAGATCCCTGCGGGCGGGCGAAAGCACGGTGGTGCCCTTGGATACGTCGCCGATGATCTCGGTGTTGCGGCTGCCGCGGATGCCGACGGTCACGGGCACGCGTTTGATCCGGCCGTCATCGACCATCTGGACCGAATCGCCTGCGACGGCCTCCGCCGGCACGACGATGGCCGCCGGCTTCTCGCGAAAGATGATATTGGTCTCGACTGACATGCCGATCCGCAGCGGCGTATCCTGTGGCAGCCGCAGATAGACGCGGAAGGTCTTTCGGGTCGGGTCGCCCTTCGGCGTGATCTGGGAGACCGTGGCCCGCAGGGCCCTTCCGGGGAAAGCCTCGCTTCGCAGAAGGGCCTTCTGGCCTGCGGCGATGCGGTTGATTTCCTCCTCATTGATTTCGGCGACGACCTGCATCGGAGCAGGCGGTCCCACCCAGAACAGGACATCGGTGGGACCGGCGATCTCGCCGACCTCGCTGTCGCGCCGCAGTACCATGCCGTCGAGCGGAGCTCTCAAGATCAGCGAGTCGAGCCGCACCTTCTGCGCGGCGATCCGCGATTTTGCTTCCTCGAGCTTGGTCCAGCGCTGCTCGTACTCGGTGCGCGCGGCGTCGTTCTTGTCGCGATCCTTCTCGGCGCGCGTCAGATCGCGTTCGAGCTGGCCGCGATTGATTTCCATCTGCTCCAGCGCGCTGCGCTCCTCGGCGTCGTCCTGGCGGCCGAGGATCTGGCCGGACTTGACTACCTGTCCCTCGCATCGGCAAAGCTCGACCAGCCGGCGGCGCTGCAGCGGCACCACCTTGGCCCAGCGCTCGGGCTCGACGGTGCCTGTTCCGTAAACGGCTTCGGAAACCGCCGCGAGGCTCGCAAAGCTGGTGGTCACCAACGGCGGATGAAGCAAATGGGAGTAGGCGTAATAGCCGGCCCCTGCCGTGGCGATGGCCAGAATTCCGGTTGCGACGAGATGCTGCAATTTCATGGTGCGTCCCCTTAAATCAGAAGCCAAATCGCTTGCGCAGGCCCGGTGGAACCTGGTCGAGCAGTTCACGAGCATCATCTCGCTTTGCATTCTTCACGGAAGCTGCCGACGTGGCCTTGGGAGATGCCGGCAATACCGTGACGTTGGATGGCGCCGACTGCGAGACCGCCGGTTGCGAGACCGTAGACGATGATTGGGCTGCGGGCGCCGGCTGCACGACCGCGGGGGCAGGTGGGGGCGCGGCCGCCGCGGGTTGGTCCTGCTCTAAAGCTCTTTCGATATTCGGAGCCTTGCCCGCGCCGGCAGTCCGAACCGCGCGCCAGGCTCTCGCGGCCACCACGGCGCGGCCGATCTCATCGCTCGTCATCTTCTTCATGAGCAGCGACATCAATTGCCGCGCACCGTTGCGGTCCTCGTCGAGTTTGCTCGCCGAAGCGACGATGTAGGCCCAGCTATAGGCCTTCACATTGTCCTTCGCTACGCCGCGCCCGCTCGCGTAGAGGCCGGCAACGATCAAACTGGCATGGGCGTGCCCTTGATCGGCAGCGCGCGAGAACCAGCGAAATGCCTCCTGGTCGCTACGCGGGCGACCGGCGCCTGCTGAATAGAGCGCCCCAAGATAGAACTGGGCATCATCATCGCCCGCTTGCGCCGCCTGCTCGTAGCGAGTGGCCATTGCCCGATCGGACGCGGCGTCGGAAAGAGCAGGGCGGAGGTCGATCAGCACAGCGAGGCAGCAAGCGACGACTACAACTGCTCGCTTCACGGCCTGCGAAATCGCGTAGCGAAATGCCGGCCGCGATGATCGGTTTGAGATCGGGTTGATCGATCGGAAATTTGGGATGCGTCGCATTGCTTGTACACGCTTTCAGCTTGGGTTTTTCAGCCGGAGTCGACGATCGCCTGCTTGTTACGAGCGGCTGACGGGCTACGTCTCTCCACAGCACCTCTCGCGAATTGAAGCCTAGCCCACCTGCGCGCCGACAAATGTGCGACCCATCACACATCCAGCTTGCCGCCACCGGAACTCGGGCTTTCCTTGCCGGTTCCGTTCGGCGACGCGCATTGAGCTCGAAGCCAAGGGAAGTGCGTTCGAAATGCGTTCAAGGAGGTGGCGCTTGCGGAGCAAACATTGAGGCTCAAGCTCCCATCGAGCCCGGGGCTTCGAGCGCCCGCCGATCCTGATCAGGTCTCGTCAGGATCGGACAGCTGCCACTGAACCGGCATAGCGCAGCGCCAGCAGATCACTCCAGCCGTCGCGAATGCATTGGCGCAGGGGGGAGCCAGGATGGCCGGCTTCAGGATGCGGTAACTTCAGGACGCAGTATTGGTACACGCGCGCCGATCGGGTGGGTCCGGCAGGCCGATGAGCTTGCAACGAGATTGGTTGCCGTGCCCAGGCTGACGATCACGGTGGTCATCACGGAATCGAGAAACTCGCCCGAGCCCCGCGGCCCGGACGAGTTTCATTTCTTCATCTCGAATCAATAGCGGTAGCAGACGTTGACCGGGCCGTAGGGGCTCCATTTCCAGCAGCTGTTGTAAACGTGGAAATGATGGCGATGGCCGTGGTGATGATGACCATGACCATGATGATGCCCATGGCCGTGGTGCCCGTGATGGCCGTGGCCGTGGCCTCCACCGTGACCGTGCCCGCCGTGCCCGCCGTGGCCGCCATGCCCGCCGTGACCGTGACCGCCAGCGAAGGCCTGGCTCGGGATGGCCAAGGAAGCGGTGGTCAACGCCAGAGCAGCGATCGTAGCGGTAATGATCTTCTTGATCTTCGTCATGGACGTCTCCTGTTGGGCAGAGCGAGGATCGCCCTGCGATGATCCACCCCTAGAGACGTTGGCTGCGACGCGATGTGATCAAGGTCACTCAATTGGCCGGATCACCCAAGTGGTATGATTCGGGGAGTCAGGTATCTTCCTCATGCGCAGCGCGATTATTTGCTGAACCTGGCCTAGCCGGGCTCAAAGCGTTATTCCCAAGGCGATCCCATGCCCATCGGCGAACTCTTCATCCTCGGCTTCCTCGGCAAGACCGTCCCGGCGTGGCTGAAGGAATTCGCCGCCCGCTACGGCCTCGGCGGCGTGATCCTGTTCGACTATTCCTGCCGGACGCAACAATACAACAACAACATCGAAGCGCCCGAACAGATGCAGCGCCTCTGCGAGGAGATTGCCGCGCTTCCATCGGGGCCGATGGTGTTCATCGATCAGGAGGGCGGCCTGGTGCGGCGGCTGAAGGAAAGCCGCGGCTTTGCGCCGTTGCCCAGCGCAAAGGAGTTCAATCATCTCGCGCCGGATCGCAAGCGCGCGATCCTCACCGCGAGCTTTGCCGAGATGCGGCGGCTCGGCATCCACTATGATTTCGCGCCGGTGATCGACGTCGATTACAACCCTGGAAATCCGAACATTGGAAAGATCAAGCGTTCCTACTCCGCCGACATTGCGGAAGTGAAGGCCAATGCGCTGCTGGCAGGCGAGGTGGCGCGGGCGCAGCGCATCGGCCTGTGCCTGAAGCATTTCCCCGGCATCGGCGGCGCGATGGTGGATTCGCATCAGGAATTCATGGATATCTCCGATGCACTCCGGGATGAACAGGAAGAGCTGTTTTATTCGCTCGCGCCAAGGATGTTCGGCGATGCGGTGCTGGTCAGCCATGCCATCGTGAGGCAATGGGACCGGGATCGCCCGATGACGCTGTCCGCGGCGGGGCTTGGCCGGTTGCGCAAGCGCCTTCCGGACACGCTGCTGATCACCGACGACATGCAGATGCAGGGATTGCAGAAGGCGCTCGGCACCAGGGAGGCCAGCCTGCAATCGCTGAAAGCCGGCATGGACATGCTCTGCATCGGCAACAACCTGTTCGATCAGGAACAGGAAATGGCCGCCATCGCCGAATACGTCGAACAGAGCCTGCGCGACAAGACCTTGTCCGGTTCGGCAATCGAGCAATCGATCGCGCGGGTGGTCAAGCGAAAGGCGCTCTTGATGGCCTGACGGGTGGAACCCGAGATCATCTCGGGTCAAATCCGCCGAACGATCTGTTGCCTTGCGAGGCCGTTGAGTCTACAAGCCTTTTTTCAACGGAAAGACCGGCGATGGCCCATAATTTCGCGATCAATGACGACGTTCACCACCAGCAGCAGGGCCCGCAGGGCCGGGCTACGGCGAAGGAACGCAGCATCTACACCATCGTGACCTGCCTGCCGATCGAGGCCGACGGCCGCCCGCGCTATCGTATCAAGAGCAAGACCGAGAATATCGAGCGCGTCGTGACCGAGGAACAGATCTCCAGGCTCGGCTGATCCCTCAGGGGCATCCCATCGGAACTGTTGAGCGGCGCCCTACTGCGCCTTCTCGTGTGCCGCGATGCCGATCGCCTTGTAATCATAGGTCGGATAGAACTCGGTGCGGTAGCTGCCCCAGGCGGTGTTCTCGAGGATGCGGTTGACTTCGCGCAACCGCGACGCCGGCAGCCGCAGGGTCACCACCTGGCCTACTCCCATCATCACGTACCAGCTCACGACCTCGACGCCTTCAGGCGGGAAAGCCTTGTAATATCCCTGGCGCTGGAGCTGCGCGTTGAGCTCGCTCAGCGGCCGCGACTGGTCGTGCTTTAAGAACACGGTCAGCATCACGGCGTTGTCGGCCGTCGGCGCCGCGTTCTCCGCCGGTGGCGTCGCGGTTTGTGCCGCCGCACCCGAACTGAACGCCAAGACGCTGGCCAAGGCGCCGGCCAGCACGGCCATTCTCATCCATGATCCCTTTGCTTGCGACATCGCCGTCTCCTTTTTTGGGTTCGTTGCGGGATGATTTTGGGCCTCGATCATTGCGAGGCTGCCGCAGCCTGTAAATCGGAATCGGCGAAAATGCCGGCATCGCTGCCCTTCCCGTTTCGCGGCCGGTTGTGAAGCAAATCATACGCACGTGACGGAGCTTGCGCTAATCCGCGGCGAAGCGACGCCGCCCCAGTCAGCAAGGATCGAACCGATGAAAGCGCGGCGGATGGCCTATTGGTGGTTCAGGTTCGTCGTCTCGGGACGATTTCTCGAAAAGTTCCTCAAGCTGCGTCGCCCCTGATCCATCGCCGCGACGACGGCCGGATCCTGGTCTCTCCCGCTCAACGGAACGATCTCTCAGCCGAACGTATTCATCAGCGTCGGAGCAGGACTCCGGCTCCGGGTGCCGAAGGGCTCGGAAAGCCAGCAGAGAACTGGTTGTGATCCATTAATAAAATAAATGGAGTCACCGTAAAAATGCGGAGTAGCGGGCTACGGAATTTACCTTTGGATCATGCATTTCGATCAAAAATGGCCGATATATACCCGATTTCGAGGTGTTTTCAGCCAACTTTGGTCCATCAGCAGGGCGCGCTGGCGAATTTCTCCGTAGTCTTACTGGTTCGGAAATTAACCATGAAGGAGGTTGGGATCGATAAAATAGTTATATGTCAGGACAAGACCATCGCGCGGCTGATTCGCACTTCACGAAGTGGATGGAAAACAACACACCTCACGACGAGAATCCTGAGATCGTCCAACTGTCCGCCGCGCGCTCGCGTGCCGCGGAAGAGGCGAGCGCTGCGATTGCCCGGCAGTTGAACGGGCCCCTGACGGCGTTGCTGCTCTACATGAATGAGATCAAGCAGCACAGCCACCAGTTTTCGCAAGCGCCCGGCAACCGGCTCTACCTGCAACAGGTGGTGGAGAACGCGCTTCAGCAAACCGAGCGCGTCTGCGCGCTGGTGAAGCAGATGTCGGACAATCATCCGGCGCCGCCCTCCGATGCCGTTGGCAAGCAGGCGAGCGAGGCCCAGGCCCGCCGCCCCGCGGATGGCGCCCGCAGGCCGGGCCTGATGTTCGCCGCGGAGACCGGCCAGAAGCCGCTGACCAAGCGCGAGCGCGAGGTGCTGAGCCTGATCAGCGAAGGCTGTTCCAACAAGCAGGGCGCCTTGCGGATGAGTATCAGCCCAAGGACATTCGAGAGCCATCGCGCCGAGGCCATGCGCAAGCTTGGCGCCCGCAACACCGCGGATCTGGTTCGCAAGGCGCTGCTGCAGCCCGCCTGATTTTCCCGAAGATGGTGCCTGCGATGCGCCGCTGAGGGCGCGGCTTCAAGCTATCGATGTGCGGGAAGCTGGCAGGCCGGGCAGGCTTGCCAGAGCGTTTTCGAGCGAAGCATGCCCTCGGACTTGATCCGGGGGTGGAAACCGGTTCGCGTCAAGAAAACGTGTCAGATCAAAAATCTGGATCGTGCGTTCTGCCGTTCAGCGGAGGTCTTCCATGAAGGAGCGAGCGCGCGGTGCGGGCCGCAACGAGAGCGTCGGCTTGGGCTCTTCCGGGATGATCGTGATGGTCCACGCCGCCGGAACGCTCGACTTGTTTTCCACGATCGATCGAACGTGGCCGGTGACCGCCGATCCGGCCGAGCGCACGGTTGCGGTCCTGCCATTGAACTGGGCGATACGAAAACGCCGCACTTCCTTCTGATCGCTCGTTTCAAACGTGAACATGGGGGGACTCCGTTGGACCCCGCAACTATCGTCAGTCAATGTTATCCGGAGGTGAAAATCTCAAACCGTAGTAGTACGGCTAACCCGCATGACGGCGCGGAGCGAACCGGTCCGGCTCTAGAAAAGACATCTTGTGAGGAGCGCCGCGCGCAGGTCGTTGTATCGGCAGTGGCGGATCTGAAGTATGTGCGGCGGCGTGGCCCCGGAGACAGCGATGCTCTCCCGGCGGATGTCAGCCGGCTGCGTCGGGAAACACCGCTTCCATCTTGGTCTTCAGCGTTGCGGCGTTGAACGGCTTGACGATGTAATTGTTGACGCCGGCCTTCTTCGCGGCGATGACGTTTTCGGTCTTGGATTCAGCCGTGATCATGATGAAAGGCGTCTTGGAAAATTCCGGGCTGGCGCGGACTTCCTTGAGCAGGTCGTAGCCGGTCATCGGCTCCATGTTCCAGTCGGAGATCACGAGGCCGTAGCGCTTGGTCTGCAGCTTGGCGAGCGCGGCCGATCCGTCGCTGGCCTCGTCGACATTCTCGAATCCGAGCTGCTTGAGAAGGTTGCGGATGATGCGGATCATGGTGCTGTAGTCATCGACCACCAGGATCGGCATCGACAAGTCAAAAGCCATGGTCCTTAACTCCGCGCAAACAGCAGGCCGCCGAACACAGGTGAATCCGCGTTGCGCGCGAAAGAGTCTCGATTGCCTTGTCTCGAACCCGCACCCGTCAGCACCGTGACAACTATCAGGGCTCATTGAACAGCGCGTTAACTCGGCGCCGGCCGAAACAGCGCAAAGGTCGGGACTGGCCGTAGTAGTACGGTAAGATGTTAGGGGATTGTGCAATCCTCGCGCGCAACGGCGGCGCGATGCGTATCATAGATCGGCCGCGCCGCCGCCGATCGCGACGAGCGATCATGCGGCCGCGCAGTGGATGCGCGGATGCAGCAGTCTCGTGTACTGCGACTTGACCGTCGCATAGCACTCGCAGGAGGTCTTGATCAGGCCGTCCACGTTGGTGATTTCGATATGTCCGCGGCTGTAGTGGATGAAGTTGGCGTGCTGCAGCGTGTTGGCCACCAGCGAAACGCTGTTGCGGCGCGCGCCGATCATCTGGGCCATTGCTTCCTGGGTCAGGACGAGCTTGTCGCTGCCGGAGAGATCGCGCGTATGCAACAGGCATCGCGCCAGCCGGGACTCCACCGTGTGCGAGGCGTTGCAGCCGGCAGTCTGCTGGATTTGCGCATAGACGGCGAGGCCATGCCGCGTCAGCGCGGTCCGCAACGTGGCGCTCTGGTCAGCGGCAATACGAAGCTGGTCGAGATCGATCGTCGAGGCGGCACCGGGCACCAGCACCTCGGCGGTATTCAGCGCAACGGGGTCGCCGAGTGCGGAAAACGCGCCGAAGATGCTGTCGCGGCCGATCATCGCGATCTGGACATGCTCGCCGCGTGCGAGCTTGACGACCAGCGAGATAACGCCCTTGTGCGGGAGGTACGCACGCTTGAGCGTTTCGTCGACTTCGACCAGCACCATGTCCTGGCTGAGATCGGCGGCACGCAGATGCGGACGAAGCAATTCGAAGTCGTCCGCGGTCAGCGAGGACAAGAATCCATTCTGAGAACGAGGGGCTGAATCCAAAGCAGTCTCCTGCCTTACGGGCCAAGCCGGTCTCTGGCGTCTAACGCGCAATCCGAAATACAGGGGGATCCTTGCACATTTTCCCGGCAAGCAGAACTGGCAAAATAGACGCACGCCGTCGGCGCCGCGTCGAGGCCTTCCCAAGACGCGCGCCAAGACGCGAGCGCCGTTGGGCAGGTGCCTGTGCGGGCGGCAGCCATTCGTCGCGTTCAGCGGCCGGTCGCGTCGCGTCCGGATCGCCCGGTCGCACTCGCACGAGGTCTTCCGCAGGGCC
Source organism: Bradyrhizobium sp. 170 (assembly GCF_023101085.1). Lineage (NCBI taxonomy): Bacteria > Pseudomonadati > Pseudomonadota > Alphaproteobacteria > Hyphomicrobiales > Nitrobacteraceae > Bradyrhizobium > Bradyrhizobium sp. 170. Next base: position 240,011 of record NZ_CP064703.1, read on the forward strand.
GTCGACGTCGATGATTTTGATTTGCCCGTGGCCGTCGATGGCGAGGCGGGCCCGTTGAAATGCATGCGCCGCGATCGAGATCGCGGTGCGCTGCACGTCGATCATCCGTGCGAGGAATTCCGGGATCGGCGGCCGTGCTCTGCACGTCGCACAAATCCCGCGCGCGCAACAGGCGCGATCCGTCGGGTGAGACGCATTGTTCGGAGCAGATCGCCGGGCCTGCATCAACGGGGCTGCTCATGCTCCCCATATGTTTTTGTAATGGGCTGCACCGCTCGGCGGCGCGCTTGGCCAGTTCGATGGTTCTGCGATGCGGGCAGAGCAATGTCAGCGCCGCCGGCGGCAAAGACCTGGAACACTCGATTGGGAGGACGCGATACGCCCGGATCCAAGGCGGCAGATCGAACGCTCGCGTCAATGAGGGCAAGGCGCGTCGCGGGCCGGCCAGGCATTAAAATTCCCGGTCCGATGGCGCCAGGTTGTGGAACCGGCCTTATACACTGTGGAGGGCAGACAGGCCGCCAATTTGCGGCAGAAATGCGGTATTGCACTGATTCGCAAGGCAAAACTGCCTGCGCGATCGTGTGGAAGGTCGCGTTCCCTTTGGCAGGGATGGCCGACAAGGCGCATTGAGCGTCCGACGCCATGAGGGAGGTGGTCATGCGTCGTATCCTGGTGGTCGATGACGACCTGCACACCCGCCTTGCCATAGGCATATGGCTCAAGCAGTGCGGGTTCAGGGTCGCGATCACGGATGGCGGCGAGAGCGGCCTCGCCGCGAACGATGGCACGTTCGATTTGATGATCGTCGATGTCTTCAAGCCGAACATGCGAGGTTTCGAGTCGATCAGGGCATTTTCACAGCCACGCACCGACCGTCCCGCTGATTGCGATCTCCGGTTACGCTTTTCCCGCCCCCGAAACGGACGATCCCGCCTGCTTCAGGATGGCGCTCAGCCTCGGCGCGACACGGTGCCTGCGCAAGCCGTTCCGGCCGGCAACGCTGCTGGGCGTAATCGACGAGTGTCTGTCGGAAGCCGAACAGCGTCGCAAACATGCCGCAGCGCTCGCCGCCATTGGGAGCGCGCCGCCGAACATTTCGAGAGAGAGGGCAAATACGGGCTGAACTGCCATGGAGAGGCCATGCGGCGTTCGCCGCTTTCGTCGGCCCTGAGGAGGCGACGGAAGCCACCGGCACCGCCCACCAAACCAGAAAAACCAGACAGCCCCGTTATGATTGCGACTGCGGAATGATCGGACTGAAAGTACTTTATCTGCTTCCGGGGGCTGACATGACACGCGTTCTTATCGTCGATGACGATCCCATGGTCTGCGCGGCCATCGAGATCTATCTTGAGCGTCACGGCTTTGACGTGACGATAGCCGATGGCGGCGAAGCCGGGCTTCGTGCGCTGGAAGATTCCAGCTTCGACCTGATGCTCGTCGACATCTTCATGCCGCACATGCGCGGCTCGAATCGATCAGGATATTCCACGAACGCGCGCCGGCGATTCCGCTGGTTGCGATGTCGGGATACGCCTTTGCCAACCTCGACTCGCCGGCGCCGGACTTTTTGCGCATGGCGCTCGAACTCGGCGCCGCGCGCTGCTTGCGCAAGCCGTTCACGCCGGGAGCGCTGCTGGCGATCGTTAACGAATGTCTTGCCGAAGCCCGGTCCCGTTTCAGCGGCGTCGTCCAGTCGAACTAGCGGCTCGCGGATATTCTTCCGCCGGCGATCGATTGCTCGATGCGCCGTCACAGCCTTCCGCGATCGGCGTCGTTGGTGCGCAGGGGCCGGAGCCTGCATCGGTAAGACTCTGTTTACCATAAATGACATCGGTGAAGGTTTTTTTGGCGTTTCGTATTTGTACGGATCGGCGCGTTAACCTGTGAGTAGCGCTTCAGAACCAGTGTGGCACGGTCGCCCAATGAAGTTGTGGCGTTGCGTCAATCGTGTTCATCCAGAAGGATATGAGTTATGTCAGGTATTGTTCTCTCGTCGTCGGTTCGCCAGAACCTTCTCTCGCTGCAGTCGACCGCCGATCTGCTCGCGACCACGCAGAACCGCCTTGCCACCGGCAAGAAGGTCAACACCGCTCTCGATAACCCCACCAACTTCTTCACCGCGCAGTCGCTCGATTCGCGCGCCGGTGACATCAACAACCTGCTGGACGGTATCGGCAACGGCGTGCAGGTGCTGCAGGCCGCCAACACTGGCATCACCTCGCTGCAGAAGCTGGTCGATACCGCGAAGTCGATCGCCAACCAGGCGCTGCAGAGCGCGGTCGGCTACTCCACCAAGTCGAATGTGTCAGCGACCATCACCGGCGCCACCGCAGCCGACCTGCGCGGCACCACGAGCTACACCAGCGCGACCGCGTCCTCCAACGTGCTGTTCTCCGGCGCGGCCGGCGGCACTTCCGCAGCCGTTGTGGGTACGACGCTCGGCGGCACTTCCGCTTCGCTGGTTGGCACCGGCGCCGCCAACGGTGCCGGCGCCGCCAACAGCCTTGCCCTGACCCTGACCCTGGCCGGTGCGCCCAGCGCCACGACGATTGCGGCTAACGGCGCCCCTTCCGACGGCGAGACCCTGACCGTCAACGGCAAGACCATCACCTTCAAGTCAGGCTCGGTCCCGGCGGCAGTGGATGTTCCCGCCGGATCCGGCCGCAGCGGCAATATCGTCACCGACGGCAACGGCAACTCCACCGTCTACATCGGCACCACGGGCACCCCGACGGCGACGGTGCAGGATCTGGCGAACGCCATCGACCTCGCCAGCGGTGTCAAGAAGACCGTCAACAGCGCAGGTGCTGCGACGCTCTCCAGCTCGTCGGGCGCCGACGCGGCCATCGCGGCCGGCGTTCTCACGCTCACGACCGGTACCGGTGCGGATCTCAGCATCACCGGCAGGGCCGACCTCCTGAATGCTCTCGGTCTGACCGCGTCGGTCGGCGCCGGCGACGCCACGGTCACCCGGCAGCGCACGATCACGACCGCGTCGCTTGGCACCCTGGTTCAGGATGGCTCCACCCTGAACGTCAACGGCAAGACCATCACGTTCAAGAACGCCGCTCCTCCGCTGCCTGCGAACGTTCCGACCGGTTCTGGCGTCAGCGGTAACCTCGTCACCGACGGCAACGGCAATTCGACCGTCTACCTGCAGGGCGGTACGATCGCCGATACGCTGAAGGCGATCGATCTTGCGACCGGCGTCCAGACCGCAACGAACGCAAGCGGTTCGGCAGCGGTAGCCGTCGCCGCCGGCCAGGTCGCATCGTCCATCGTGGCGGGCGCGCTGCAGATCTCGACCGGCACGACTGCCGACCTGTCGATCATCGGCACCGGCAATGCGCTCTCGGCGCTGGGCCTCACCGGCAACACCGGCACAGGGACCTCGTTCACCGCGGGCCGCTCCGCCGCCGCCGGCAGCCTGTCGGGCAAGACCTTGACCTTCACCTCCTTCAACGGTGGTTCGGCAGTCAACGTCACCTTCGGCGACGGCGCCAACGGTACGGTCAAGACCCTCGACCAGCTCAACGCATCTTTGCTGGCCAACAACCTGAACGCGACGCTGGACTCGGCCGGCAAGCTGACGATCTCCACCACCAACGACTATGCTTCGTCGACCCTCGGTTCGGCGGTGGCAGGCGGTGCGATCGGCGGTACGCTCACCACCTCGATCACCTTCACGACCGCATCGGCTCCGGTTGTCGACGCGTCGGCGCAGGCGGTCCGCAGCAACCTGGTGAGCCAGTTCAACGGCATCCTGTCGCAGATCACGACCACTGCGCAGGACGCGTCGTTTAACGGCGTCAACCTGCTGGGCGGCGATCAGCTCAAGCTGACGTTCAACGAAACCGGCAAGTCGACCTTGAACATCACCGGCGTGTCGTTCAATGCGGCGGGTCTCGGTCTGGCGAACCTGGCGAGCGGTACCGACTTCATCGACAACTCCGCCACCAACAAGGTTATTGGCAACCTGAGCAGCGCTTCGACGCTGCTGCGCACGCAGGCTTCCGCCTTGGGTTCGAACCTGTCGATCGTACAGATCCGTCAGGACTTCTCGAAGAACCTGATCAACGTGCTGCAGACCGGTTCGTCGAACCTGACGCTGGCCGACACCAACGAGGAAGCGGCGAACAGCCAGGCGCTGTCGACCCGCCAGTCGATCGCGGTGTCCGCGCTGGCGCTGGCCAACCAGAGCCAGCAGAGCGTGTTGCAGCTCCTGCGCTAAGCGGGACGGCGACGTCAACGATCAAGGCGGCGGGGGAAACCCCGCCGCCACCATCGATCCAAGATCCCTAAAAATTATATGGCGGCATGTTCGCCGCGCATTTGCACGAACGATGTTTCGTAAACGTCGTGAGCCGCCGCGCTCGCGCGCGTGTTCGAACGGGGGACGATTGTGCCGCTACGTGTTGAACTGAAGCCATTTGAACGAATCGTGATCGGCGAAACTGTTCTCGTCAATTCCGGCACGCGCACCTCGTTCCTGATCGACGGCGATGCGCCGATACTGCGCGAGCGAGACACCATCACGGCCGAGACCGCCAACACGCCGGCCAAGCGTCTCTATCTCTGCCTTCAGACCATGTATCTGAAGAACGACATTCCGCGTTACCGGACCGCCTATCAAGGCTTCCTGCGCGAACTGCGCGAGGCCAATCCGGGCGCCCGCATCACAATTGATGCCGCCAACGCCCATGTCGCCTCCGGCGCGCTCTACAAGGCGCTCAAGGAAATCAGGAAGCTGGTGAAGCGCGAAGACGAACTGCTCGCAGCCTGACCGGTGCGACCTTCGCCGCACGCAAGTCCCCAAATCATTATATCCGGCTGCTGTAGCCCGGGCGAGCGAAGCGATCCCGGGGAACGGTGGTAACAACTTCCCACATTCTATTCGTCCGGCATCGCTCCCGGGGCTACGGCTTCATCGTCGTCGACCGCACCGCCGCGAACAGCCGATGACGAGATTTTGTTCACCATATCCGTATTAGCACGGACGGTGAAATTAACGTAGCCGTGAAATCCGGAGGGTTAGTCTGCAGAAGGCCGATATCTGATTTTTTGGAAGGCATGCTCTATGGACGACCTGTTGCGGGAGTTCCTGACGGAGACCAGTGAGAGCCTGGATACGGTCGACAATCAGTTGGTGCGGTTCGAGCAGGACCCGAGCGACGCGAAGATCCTCGATAACATTTTTCGGCTGGTCCACACCATCAAGGGCACCTGCGGCTTCTTAGGATTGCCGCGGCTGGAAGCGCTGGCCCATGCCGGCGAGACGCTGATGGGCAAATTCCGCGACGGCATGCCGGTCAAGGCCGAGGCCGTGACGCTGGTCCTGAGTAGCATCGACCGCATCAAGGAAATTCTCGCAGGCCTTGAGGCCACCGAAACCGAGCCCGAGGGCACCGACGAAGATTTGATCGAGAAGCTGCACGCGATGGCCGAGGGCGGCCACCATGCGGAAGCTGCGGCTGAGCCCGCGCCAGTCCCCGTCGTTGCCGCACCGCCCGTTCAGCCGGCGGTGACATCAGGCACGTTGATCGAGCAGGTGCTGGAACGCCCCTTGCGTCCCGGCGAAGTCTCGCTCGACGACCTCGAACGCGCCTTCCGCGAGACCGCGACCGAAGTCGCGCCCGCGCCGAAGCCCGCCGCCAAGCCGGCCGCGCCGGAAGCCGCCCCCGAGCCGCAGGCTGCAAAGGAAGTAAAGGCAAAACCTGCCAAGCGCGCCGCTGTCGCCGACACCGACGTCCAGGAAGCCGACAAGATCGCCAACCAGTCGATCCGCGTCAACGTCGACACGCTCGAACATCTGATGACCATGGTCTCCGAGCTGGTGCTGACCCGCAACCAGCTGCTGGAGATCTCCCGCCGCAACGAGGACACCGAGTTCAAGGTGCCGCTGCAGCGTTTGTCGAACGTCACCGCCGAACTGCAGGAAGGCGTCATGAAGACGCGGATGCAGCCGATCGGCAATGCCTGGCAGAAGCTGCCAAGGATCGTCCGCGACCTCTCCGGCGAACTCGGCAAGCAGATCGAGCTCGAGATGCACGGCGCCGACACCGAACTCGACCGCCAGGTGCTCGACCTGATCAAGGATCCGTTGACGCACATGGTGCGCAACTCCGCCGACCACGGCCTGGAGACCCCGGCCGAGCGCGTCGCTAGCGGCAAGGGCGAGCAGGGCACCATCCGCCTCTCGGCCTATCACGAGGGCGGCCACATCATCATCTGCATTGCCGACAATGGCCGCGGGCTCAACACCGAGCGGATCAAGGCCAAGGCAGTCTCCAACGGTCTCGTCACCGAGGCCGAACTGGAGAAGATGACCGAAGCCCAGATCCACAAGTTCATCTTCGCGCCGGGCTTCTCGACCGCGGCCACCGTTACCTCGGTCTCCGGCCGCGGCGTCGGCATGGACGTGGTGCGCACCAATATCGACCAGATCGGCGGCACCATCGACATCAAGAGCGTGGCGGGTGAGGGCTCCTCCGTCACCATCAAGATCCCGCTGACGCTCGCCATCGTCTCGGCCCTGATCGTGGAGGCCGCCGGCGACCGCTTTGCGATCCCGCAACTGTCCGTGGTCGAGCTGGTCCGCGCCCGCGCCAACTCCGAACACCGCATCGAGCGCATCAAGGACACCGCGGTGCTGCGCCTGCGCAACAAGCTGCTGCCGCTGATGCACCTGAAGAAGCTCCTCAAGATCGACGACGGCTCGTCAAGCGATCCCGAGAACGGCTTCATCGTGGTGACGCAGGTCGGCAGCCAGACCTTTGGCATCGTGGTCGACGGCGTGTTCCACACCGAAGAAATCGTGGTCAAGCCGATGTCCACAAAACTGCGGCACATCGACATGTTCTCCGGCAACACCATTCTCGGCGATGGCGCCGTGATCATGATCATCGACCCCAACGGCATCGCCAAGGCGCTCGGCGCCTCCGGCTCCTCGGCCCATGAGATGGCCGACGAGGCGTCGGCCGCGCATGCGATCGGCGGCGAACAGCTTACCTCGCTTTTGGTGTTCCGCGCCGGATCGAGCCAGCCCAAGGCGGTGCCGCTCGGCCTCGTCACCCGGCTGGAGGAGATCGCCACCGACAAGATCGAGCTCAGTAACGGCCGCTACATGGTGCAGTACCGCGAGCAGCTGATGCCGCTGGTGCAGATGAACGGGGTCACCGTCCAGACCACGGGCTCGCAGCCGATCCTGGTGTTCGCCGACGACGGCCGCTCGATGGGGCTCGTGGTTGACGAGATCATCGACATCGTCGAGGAGCGGCTGCACATCGAAGTCGCCGGTCAGCAGGAGGGCATTCTCGGTTCGGCCGTGATCAAGGGCCAGGCCACCGAAGTGATCGACGTCGGCCACTTCCTGCCGATGGCGTTTGCCGACTGGTTCTCGCGCAAGGAGATGCGGGCTTCATCAACGGCGCAATCGGTGCTGCTGGTCGACGACAGTGCATTCTTCCGCAACATGCTGGCGCCGGTCTTGAAAGCCGCCGGCTACAAGGTGCGGGTCGCCGTCAACGCGCAGGAGGGGCTGTCCGCGCTGCGCTCGGGCCTCACCTTCGACGTGGTGCTGACCGACATCGAAATGCCGGACATGAACGGCTTCGAGTTCGCCGAAACCATCCGCGCCGACAACAATCTGAGCACGATGCCGATCATCGCTTTGTCCTCGCTGGTGTCGCCGGCGGCGATCGAGCGCGGGCGGCAGGCCGGCTTCCACGATTATGTCGCCAAGTTCGACCGTCCCGGCCTGATCGCGGCGCTGAAGGAACAGACCGCCGAGACCAGCAGAGCGGCATGAACAAGTTCAGCCGGACGGCGTAAGGAAACAAGCACATGACAACCAAGACCGAGACCATCGAGGGCACTGTCGCCGAATACGTCACCGCCGTGATCGGCGGGCAATTGTTCGGCCTGCCGATCTCGCGGGTGCAGGACGTGTTCATGCCGGAACGGCTGACGCGGGTGCCGCTGTCGTCGGCCGAGATCGCCGGCGTGCTCAATTTGCGCGGCCGCATCGTCACCGTGGTCGACATGCGCGCCCGGCTCGGCCTGCCCAAGAACGACGACGGCAAGCCGCCGATGGCGGTCGGCGTCGATCTGCGCGGCGAGTCCTACGGCCTTCTGATCGATCAGATCGGCGAGGTCCTGAAACTCCGCGACGATGGCCGCGAGGAAAACCCCGTCAATCTTGATCCCCGCATGGCCAAGCTCGCCGGCGGCGTTCACCGTCTCGACGGCCAGCTCATGGTCGTCCTCGACATCGATCGCGTTCTCGAAATCGTGCCGAAAACAGCCCTCGCAGCGTAACACCGCGCGTCAAGCAAGGAGGCCTGAAATGAAAACCTGTCTTGTGGTCGATGACTCCAGCGTCGTGCGAAAGATCGCGCGCCGCATCCTGGAAGATATGGATTTCCAGATCACCGAGGCCGAGGACGGCGAGCAGGCGCTTGCGTCCTGCAAGGAGGTCATGCCCGACGCGGTTCTGCTCGACTGGAACATGCCGGTCATGGACGGCTACGAATTCCTCGGCCATCTGCGCCGCCTGCCCGGCGGCGATGCGCCCAAGGTGGTGTTCTGCACCACCGAGAACGGCATGGATCATATTTCGCGTGCGCTGCATGCCGGTGCCAACGAATATATCATGAAGCCGTTCGACAAGGACATCGTCGCGGCAAAATTCCAGGAAGTCGGTCTGGTCGCGCTTAACGAACAGAGCCCGGTCTAAATCTTATCCGCTTGCCCTTGAGAGGCCGCCCGTGACCCCGCCAGACTATGAGTACCTGCGTAAGCTCCTGAAGGATCATTCCGGTCTCGACCTGTCCGCAGACAAGCAATATCTGATCGAAAGCCGCCTGCTTCCGCTGTCGCGCAAATGCGGTGTGCCGGGCATCGGCGAACTCGTGCAGAAAATGAAGGGCGGATCGCCTTCGATCATCGCCCAGGTGGTCGAAGCCATGACCACCAACGAAACCTTCTTCTTCCGCGACAAGGTGCCGTTCGAGCACTTCCGCGATACGATCATGCCTGACGTGTTGAAGGCGCGCGCCGGCCGAAAGAGCATCAGGATATGGTGCGCCGCCGGCTCGACCGGCCAGGAGCCGTATTCGCTTGCGATGTCGCTGAAGGAAATGGGCGCGGCGCTTGCCGGATGGCGCGTCGAGATCATCGCGACCGACCTGTCCACGGAAGTGCTCGAGAAATCGAAATCGGGCATCTACAGCCAGTTCGAGGTCCAGCGCGGCCTTCCGATTCAACTGCTCGTCAAGTATTTCAAGCAGAACGGCGAGCTCTGGCAGATCAGCCCGGAGCTGCGCGCCATGGTTCAGCACCGGCAACTGAACCTGCTGCACGATTTCTCCCAGCTTGGCACCTTTGACATCATCTTCTGCCGCAACGTCCTGATCTATTTCGATCAGGACACCAAGATCAATATCTTCGGCCGTCTCGGAAGGGCGATGGAAGGCGATGGCTTCCTGGTGCTGGGCGCGGCGGAAACGGTCGTCGGCCTGACTGATGTCTTCAAGCCGTTCCCGGACAAACGCGGTCTCTATCGGCCGAGCGGCGCGCGTGCCGCGTCTCCGCAGGGCGCAACGTCGATGCCAAAATTTGTGGCGATGGCGGGACGGTGAGCGATGACAGAGGACGGCAAAGGCGCAGAGCGGGTCACGTTCAGCCGGGGCTATGACGTCTGCATCATGGCGATCGACGGGACCTGGCGCAGGGATTGCCAGCTCAACGCGATCTCGGACACCGACGCCACGCTGACCGTGGAAGGCTCCATCCAGGGCCTCAATCTCAAGGAGTTCTTCCTGCTGCTGTCGTCGACCGGCCTCGCCTATCGCCGGTGCGAACTCGTTCGCGTCAACGGCACGGAAATGGACATCCGCTTCCTGAGAGGCAAGCACGCCAAGAAGCGGCCGAGCGCCTCGTCAAAGGCCGAAGAGGCGATGCACTGAGCCGATCGCACCGCGGGGCGGGATGCCCGACGCGGCGCGGACGATCTGGAGCGTTTCCCAGCGAAGCATGCCTTCGGACTTGATCCGGGGAGACCGGTTCGCCTCAACTCGCCGTTTCAACGGGCGCGGACGATGGTATCGCGCCGGCAAGACCCGACACCAGATGCCGGTAATGCGCGATCGGCTCCGGCCGGCCGATCAAATAGCCCTGAACCTGACACCCTTCCCGCGCGAGGAACGCCCGCTGCTCCTCGGTCTCGACGCCCTCCGCAATGACCGGCAACGCGAGCGTGCGCCCAAGTCTCAGAATGGAGTGGATGATGGCGCCGGCCTGAAAGCTGTCGCCAATCCTGGAGATGAAGGTCTGGTCGATCTTGATCTTGTCGAATGGAAAGTCCTGCAGGTAGGACAGCGATGAATAGCCGGTGCCGAAATCGTCCATCGCGATGCGCACGCCGAGGCCCTTGATCCGGCGCAGGATGGCGAGGGCGCGCTCGAAATCCTCGAACAGCACGCCCTCGGTGATTTCGACTTCAAGGCGTTGTGGATCGAGACCGGTTTCCACGAGCGTCGCAAGGATCATCGCCGCGACATCGCCCCGCCGGAAGTCGACCGGCGACAGGTTTACCGCGATGGTGAGCGGTCGTCGCCAGGAAGCGGCTTCCCGGCAGGCTTCGCGCAGCACCCATTCATCGATCGGGCCGATCGCGCCGATCTCTTCCGCCAGCGGAATGAACAGCCCTGGAGGCACCAGGCCGCGCAGTGGATGCCGCCAGCGTAGCAACGCCTCGAAACCGAAGATACTTCCATTGGGCAGGGCCTGGGGCTGGAAATGCAATTCCAGTTCGTTCTTCGTCAGCGCTGCCCTGATGGCGTGCTGCAGCGCGCGCTTTTCCCGGATCTGGCGGCCCATCGCCGGTTCGAAGCAGCGCATGCTGCCGCGCTGGTCGGCCTTGGCGCGATAAAGCGCGGTCTCGGCATTGGCGGCCAGGGTATCCGCATCGGCGCCGTCGCGCGGGTAGACGCTGGCCCCGATCGTAAGACTGCTCTCGATCTCATAGCCGTCGATGCAAACCGGTTGGTCGAGGACGGTGGCAAGATGGGCGCTGAGCTCCTGCGCCGTCGCCGGTTGCGGGCCATCGGGCGAGACGACGATGAATTCGTCCGCGCCGAGCCGCGCCAGGAACGATCCGCTGCAGGCCGACGTCAGCCTGTGGCTGACTTCCACCAGAAACCGGTCGCCGGTCGAATGGCCGTAGACGTCGTTGATTTCCTTGAACTGATCGACGTCAACGCACAGCACGGCAAACGAGGCATTGCCGGCCGCCAGCTGGAGAGTGTTTGCGATGTGCTCGTTGAACGCCGCCCGGTTCGGCAGGCCGGTGAGCTGGTCGTGAAATGCCAGATGCGCGATCCTTGCCTCGTTTTGCGCGCGCTCGGTGATGTCCTCATGGGTCGAAACCCAGCAGCCGTTTTGCGTCGGGCGATATGAAACATTGACGATGCGGCCGTCGTCGAGCTGGGCGACGAGGCTGTCGGGGCTGCGCGTCGTTATCACCTCCCGCAGCTTCGATCCATATTGTCCGAGGTCGCGATAGGCCGTGCCCGCCGCCTTGCGCGCCTCGAGCATTTCGTCGAGCGTGCACCCGACGCGAAGGCTGTCGGGCGCCAGTTGGTACATTTTGACGTATCGATCGTTCCACAGCAGCAGGCGATTGTCCGGCCCGAACATGCAAAGGCCGTGGCTCATATTGTTGAGCGCCGCGTCGAGCTTCTCCATCGTCGTGGCGGCATCCTGGTCCGACGGTTCGCCTGTGGCATGACGGACGCCAGCCCGCGATCGCAGCAGGTAGCTAACGGCGCGAGAAAATCCGGGTGAAAGTTTGCGGCGGAGGGACATCGTGCGCTCCAGCAGGGCGGTGCCGTGTCGGGCTTACGCCCCGATGACCGAAAGTACCGGCGGGCTTGAGGCGCATGGATCGCTATCGCCGGAATCCGGCAGGGGGCGCAGGGCGATGCCAAGACTGACGTCGCAGGCTTGCAGCGCGGCGGCAGCCTTCATGTAGCGGGGAGATACGTCGTCAAGCACAATGACATTGGTGGAACTCTCGGGACTGCGGGGCGAAGTTTCCGCCGGAGTTTCCGCCGGAGTTTCCCTGGCGATCGTCCGTTCGAGCAGCCGCAGGCTGTTCTGGACGTGCTCGACCAGGCTGACGAGGTCCAAAACCACGGCGCGGTAGGCGTCATTCTGGTCGTGGGGCGCCTGTGCGACGCCGTCGCCTGCTGCATTCCGCATGGGTGCACTCCTTAGTTACTTTTTTAGGGGTGCGTTGCTACTTGTGCGTTAAGCTGCGGTCCCGTACAAATACGGTCCGGTATGGAGTTCGATACCGTTATCCGAGTGTGAGTCACATTCAACCACGCATGGACGATGGAACATGGCTGAGAAAGTCCCCTCCCGTGGGGAGATCTTCGTAGTCGACGACGACCCTGCCGTTCGCGACACGCTATCGATGGTCCTGACGGCGGGTGGCTATCAGGTCATCTGTTTCGCCGACGGCGCCGCGCTGCTGGCGATTGCACGAACGCGGACGCCTTCCTGCATCCTGCTCGATGTGCATATCCCCGGTAAGTCCGGCCTCGATATTCTGAGAGAGCTGCATGGTGAGGATTACCCTGCGCCGATCTTCATGATCTCGGGGCAGGGCGATATCGCCATGGCGGTCAGCGCCATCAAGAACGGCGCGCTGGACTTCATCGAAAAGCCGTTCCGCGGCAGCGAAATCGTGGCGAGACTCGATGAAGCGATCGAGGCTTATGCGCGCCGGCAGGCGGAGAATTCGGCATCTCGAATCGCGACACTGCATTTCCCTGGACGCGAACCGCTTACGCGGCGCGAACGCGAGGTGCTGGAACAGTTCACCGCCGGCGCTTCCAACAAGGAAGCGGGGCGGCATCTCGGGATCAGCCCGCGCACGATCGAGGATCACCGCGCCAATATCATGAAGAAGCTCGGCGCGCGGAATGCGGCTGACCTGGTCCGGATCGTGATGACCACGCAGCGTCAGGGCCAGATCTGATTACAGGTCTGGTTGCAGGCTTGATCGTAAGGCAAGCCGGATGCGGCGCCGCGGCCGCCATCAATCGGCGAGCGCCTTGCGGATCATGATTGCCATATCCGATTTCCGATAGGGCTTGGCGAGCAGCAATACGCCTTCATCGAGCCGGCCGTGGTGAATGATGGCATTCTCGGTGTAGCCCGAGGTGAACAGCACCCGTAAGCCGGGCCTGACCTTCAATATCTCGTCGGCGAGCTGGCGGCCGTTCATGCCGGGCATGATCACGTCGGTGAACAGCAGGTCGAACGCATGGCCGATATGGACGAACGCAAGGGCTTCGGTCGCGTTCGCCGCATCCAGCGTGACGTAACCGAGTGAATGCAGTTGCGCCAGCACGTAGTCGCGCACCAGCTTGTCGTCCTCCACCACCAGAATTGTTTCGTGGCCGCCCTCGACGGCTGGCGCCAGCGTCGGCTCGGCGGCCGGCAAGGCGCCCATGGCCGGCGGCAGGTACATCTTGATCGTCGTACCGTGGCCCTCCTCGCTGTAGATCATGATGTGGCCGGCCGATTGCTTGACGAAGCCGTACACCATGCTCAGCCCAAGGCCGGTGCCCTTGCCGGGGCCCTTCGAGGTGAAGAACGGATTGAATACCTTGTCGAGCATCCCAGCCGGGATACCGCTCCCGGTGTCGCTCACTGCGATCATGGCGTAGCGGCCGGGCCGGACATCGCTGTGCATTCTCGCATAATTGTCGTCGAGTACGACGAAGCCGGTCTCGATGATCAGCTTGCCGCCGTCCGACATGGCGTCGCGGGCGTTGAGGGCCAGATTGAGAATCGCGGTCGCGAGTTGGTTGGGATCGACGATCGCCGGACAGGTCTCGTCCTCGAACACGGATTCGATCTCGACATGCTCGCCGAGCGTCCGCTGCAGCAGTTTCGCGGTGTCGATGATCAGCGTGTTGACGTCGGTTACCTTTGGTTCGAGGGGCTGCTTGCGCGCGAATGCGAGCAGGTGCTGGGTGAGGTCGGCGCCGCGCGACGCCGCCTCGTCGATCATTCGCGTGATGGCGGCAAGCTGCGGTTCGCCCTTGACGGCATCGGCCAGAATTTCGATCGTTCCCGTGATCACGGTCAGGATATTGTTGAAGTCGTGCGCGATGCCGCCGGTGAGCTGTCCCATCGCCTCCATCTTCTCGGCCTGCCGGATCCTGTCCTCGGCCGCGATCCTGTCGGTGAGATCGCGGACGAATCCGTTGAACACGAACCCGCCGCGCGTCTTCAGCGCGGCGATGCTCAGCTCAACCGTGATCTCCTTTCCGTCCCGCCTCCTGACCTGGAGTTCGCGGCGGGGCTGACGGACTACCTCGTTGCCGGAAAGCAGGAAGGATTGCAGGGCCTTCTTGAGAGGTCCTTGCCCGTCCGGCTGGCCCATCAGGTCGAACACATTCCTGTCGAGCGCTTCATCGCGCGGCCAGCCGAAGATATTTTCAGCCTGCGCATTCCAGTCCCGGATAAAGCCCTTCTCGTCGACCTGGACGAAGGCGTCGAGCGCGGTGTCGATGATGCCGCGCGCGAGCTGTTCGCTTTCGCGCAACGTCTCCTGTGCCAGCCGGCTCTCGGTCATGTCGCGGCCGACGAAGAAGAAGCGCCTGGCCGGCTGGGACCACGTTCCGAGCCATGACAGCCACACCTCCCGCCCGTTCTTGTGAATGCAGCGCGTATCGGAAATCTTCGGGCGCTGCCCGCGCCGGGCCGCGCGCATTTCGTGGCGGGAGGTCTCGAGGTGGTCGGGATGAATGAATTCGACCCCGCTGTGGCCGATCATTTCCTCCGGCCGATAACCCAATATGGCCTCGCAGCTCGGGCTGATCTGAACCAGAAATCCCCGGGAATCCATCACCATGATCAGATCCTGCGAGGTCTCGAAGATGCGGCGAAGCTCTTCGGTCTGCCGCCGCAGCATCTGCCTGGTCTTGTTGACCTCGGTGATATCGCGCACCACCTTCGAGATGCCGATGGTCGCGCCTGAGGGGGACTTGATCGGGGAGATGCTGAGCGAGACTTCGATCCGCTGGCCGCCTTTTCGCAGCCGCTCCGTTTCACTGTGTTCGATGCTTTCGCCCCAGCCGATCCGGCGCAGCGCGTCCTGCAGCTCCGGCATTCGATCCTCGGGTACAAGCAGCGTGATGTTCTTGCCCCCGGCTTCCGCCGCGCTGTATCCGAACAGCCGCTCCGCCGCCGAGTTCCAGCCGGTGATGGTGCCGTCGAGCGACATCGTGATGATGGCGTCGTTGGAGGATTCGACCGCCGCGCTGAACAGCCGTTCCCGCTCGGCATGATGGTCGCGCGCCGCCTCGGTGCGGCGATGCTCCTGAACCTCCCGTTCGAGGGCGGTGGTCTTTGCGTTTACTTCGCCGATCGCTTGCGCAAACGCGCGCGCGAGCACGCCGGTCTCGCCGCGTGCGTCGACCGGAATGGCGATCTTCTTGTTACTGGCCACCCCCTGCACGGCTTCGGTCAGCTGCACGATCGGGCGGGTCAGCGACCTCGCGATCAGCACGGCCAGCACTGCCGCGGACAACACCGCGATCCCGCCAACGAGAAGGGAAGTATTTCTGATGCTCGCGGCGGGCGCCATGATGACCGCGTTAGGGGCGGTTTCGATGATGCCAACCCATTCGACGCCGGCTAGCAGAACAGGCGCGAGGGCGATTCCGCCCGGCCGTGCGGCTTGATCCGGAACTATGTCCGCGCTGCCTTGCGTGGCCCCGGCCTGCGAGGCCAGCTGCGGGAAGTCGGCTTTCCAGTCGTTCGACTTGCCGAGCAACCAGCCGAACTCGCGCGATCGGTCCGGGTGAATGAGATAGTCGCCCTGCTTGTTGACGACGTAGATGGTCTCGCCAGGCAATACCGACGACCGGACGCGGTCGAACGCGCGCCGCATGTCGACATTGATCATGAAAAGGCCGAACAGCTTGCCGTCGTCTGCGAATATCGGCGTCGCGATGCGAAGCGTCGGCCTGTGCACCGCCTCTATCAGTCCGTTCCGGCGGCCCAGATCGAGCGGTGAGACGTAGATCTGTCCGGGGCCCAGCCGGATCGTTTCCGGGAAGTAGCTGCGAGTGCTTCTCGCCAGCAAACCCTCTTCGGGCACGATCCGAACCGTGTCGTTCGGTCCCGCGCGATCGACGCGGACTAGCTCACGGCCATCATCATCAAGGCCTATGATCCGAAGCATCGCATAGGCGGGCTTGGCTTCGAGTTCGGCTGCGAAACGTGATGCCAGCCGGTTCCGCCAGGTCATTTCGGAGACGCCATCGACCGGATCTATGCCCCCCGATCTGCGGGCGCGGATCAATCCGTGCAGCGCCGCTGCGGAACGAGAGGCCGCAACATCTCCGATCGCGCTGGCCGCGTAGTATTCGAGGTCGGTGGCGAGCTGCCGCGAATGAGTCTCAATGCGGTCGCGGGCCCGCAGCAGGAGCGCCTGTTCCAGGTTGCGATAGTTCAGCCATCCGACCGCGGAAA
This sequence comes from Bradyrhizobium sp. 170, assembly GCF_023101085.1. NCBI lineage: Bacteria > Pseudomonadati > Pseudomonadota > Alphaproteobacteria > Hyphomicrobiales > Nitrobacteraceae > Bradyrhizobium > Bradyrhizobium sp. 170. Next base: position 256,574 of record NZ_CP064703.1, read on the forward strand.
CCGCGATCGCGACCAACGCAATCATCGCGATGGCAAGCCTGGTTGTGAGCGTCATGTCGGTGCCCGCTCGCCCTCCGCTCCGGCGAACTGCCGGGCAAATCCGATGCTATGGCGCATTACGGTGAGGAAGCAACACCGCCGGTGGGCCGGGACAGTGAACCGCGCTCGGCAGCCTCCAGACAGCCCGTGACGGCAGCCAGCAGGTCGGCTGGCCGGAACGGCTTCTGCAGGCTGGAAACCGCGCCGAGCTTGGTCGCCATGGTCAGGAAGTCAGGGGCGGTGTCCGCCTCCGAAGAGATCGGCCGGCCGGAGATGACGATGATCGGAATTTGCGGCCGTTGCTGGCGAACCATCCGCATGGTTTCAAATCCGTCCATTCCCGGCATGAAAATGTCGAGGAACAAGAGATCGAAGTCTGCGGTCTGACATAAGGCGAGGCCCTTCCGGCCGTCGCTGGCCGTGACCACGCTGTGGCCGGCGCGCTCCAACAGCAGACGGATGGTCACCTGGACCGCCGCATCGTCATCCACGACCAATATTCGTGCCAAAGTAAAAGTTCTCCGGACCCCGCTGGAATCAAGTGAACGGCGATTGCGAGTTTTGCCGAATCCTCGTGCTGTCGCAACTGCTTCACCGTCTGGAACATTCCGGTTGGTCGTCAAAACGCCGGGATAAAAACCCAATTATCCGCCTGTTGCCGGGCAGACAAGCACAAAGCCCGCCACCCGGCGAGCCGTGATTCGCCAAGCAAGGGCCACAAGGATCAGTTGCTGAGATATTCCGGATTGCGCGATCGAATCCGGGCGAGTTCGCTGAGCGTGCCTGACAGATGGGTGCGCAGGTGCTTCTGCGCCTCGTCGGGTTCCCCGGCATCGATCGCCTTCACGATCAATCTGTGATGCCGCACGATATCCTGCGCCTTGCCGGGCGAGGGCAGATGCATCCGGCGCAGCCTGTCGATATGCCCGCTGCGGCTGCGCACCAGCACCCAGATGTCCTGTTTGTCGGCTGCCGCATAGAGCTGGCTGTGGAACTCGTTATCGGCGGCCATGAATTTTTCGAAGTCGCCCGCTTTGGCATATTGCTGCTGGCGGGCAATCGTCGCGTGAAGTTCGGCGACGAGCGCCTCGTCGTGCTGGATCGCGAGCCCGCGCACGATTTCGAGTTCGACCGCCTGCCGCAGGAAATGCGCCTGCTGCGCCAGTCGCACGTCGACCCGGCTGACCACGGTTGCATACTGCGGGAAGACGTCGACAAGCCCTTCTTCTTCAAGCCGCATCAGCGCATCGCGGATCGGCGTCGAACTGACGCCGAATTGTCCGGCGAGCGCAGCGCGCGACAGCGGCGATCCCGGCGGCAGTTCCAGCGAGATGATCATGCCGCGCAGGCGCTCGAACACCTGCGGCGCGGCCTGGCGGTCGCGATCGAGCCGGTCGGCGGAACGCGGGGCTGCGCGGCGGGAGGCGGTTTGCGGGGGAGCCATCGGGCGACCAGCCGTTCCAGAATGGACTTGCTTCAGATGCACTAATACATTAGTGCATCTTCCCAGAAGCGTCAACGAGACGCCGGAGGAGATGCACAATGAAAAACGGGATGTGGAGCGCCTGCGCGGGCGCCGTTGCGATGCTGATGTTGCTGCCGGGCTCGCAAGTCTCGGCCCAGCAGAAGTCGGAAGTGACGCTGTCGCGGCAGCCGGGCATTTTCTACATGCCCTCGCACATCATGGAAAAGAACAAGCTGATCGAGAAGCATGCGGCTTCCCTCGGCGTATCAGGCGTCACCACCAAATGGATTAATCTGAGCGGCGGCGGCGCGCAGACCGATGCATTGCTGGCCGGCAGCGTCGACATCCTCAACACCGGAACCGGCAATCTCCTGCTGCTGTGGGATCGCACCCGCGGCGGCGTCAAGGGCATCGTCGCCACCTCGGCGCAGCCGATGACGCTGATCAGCCGCGATCCCAACATCAAGTCGATCAAGGATTTCGGCCCGAACGACAAGATCGCAGTGCCCACCGTCAAGGTTTCGACGCAGGCGATCGTGCTGCAGATCGCGGCCGCCGAGGCGTTCGGCGCCGACCAGTGGTCCAAGCTCGACCCCAACACAGTGCAGCTCGGTCATCCCGACGCCTATGTGGCGTTGACCAACACGCAGCACGAGGTGCGAAATCACTTTTCGATTCCGCCGTTCACGTTCCTCGAACTGAAGAACGTTCCCGGCGCGCATGTGGTGCTGTCGTCGCCCGACGTGATGGGCGGCCCGCTCAGCCAGGCGCAGTTCTTCACCACGACCAAATTCGCCGACGCCAACCCGAAGATCGTGCAGGCGGTGCGTGACGCCACCAAGGAGGCGCAGGACCTGATCCGCAGCGACACCAAGGCCGCGGTCGAGATCTACAAGGAAGTCACCGGCGACAAGACCAGCGTCGAGGATTTGCTGGCGTGGCTCAAGGAGCCCGGCATGATGGAATGGAACCTGCAGCCGCAGGGCACCATGAAATTCGCCGCCCATCTGTTCAAGGTCGGCACGCTGAAAACCATGCCGAAAGCCTTCACCGATTACTACCTGCCGGTTTCGCACGACCTGAAGGGCAACTGATCGACATGGCCGCGCTTCTCGATGTCAGTGACGTAACGCTGCGCTACAAGACTTCGAGCGCGGTTGTGACCGCGACCGAGCGGGTCAGCTTCACAGTCGATCGTTCCGATCGCTTCGTGCTGCTCGGCCCCTCCGGTTGCGGCAAGTCGACGCTGTTGAAGGCGGTCGGCGGCTATATGAAGCCGAGCGAAGGCAAGATGCGCATTAGCGGCCGCGAAATATCCGAGCCCGGCGCCGACCGGATGATGATCTTCCAGGAATTCGACCAGCTGCTGCCGTGGAAGACGGTGCTGGAAAACGTGATGTTTCCGCTGCTGATGACGCGCCGCCTGCCGCGCAAGGACGCGGAGATGCGGGCGCGCGCCTATATCGATAAGGTCAGCTTGACCCGCGTCCTCGACTCCTATCCGCACACGCTGTCCGGCGGCATGAAACAGCGCGTGGCGATCGCGCGCGGCATGGCGATGGAGCCGGATATTCTGTTGATGGATGAGCCGTTCGCCGCCCTCGACGCGCTGACGCGGCGCACCTGCCAGGACGAGCTGCTGCAACTATGGGCGGAAACAAAGTTCACCGTCCTGTTCGTCACCCATTCGATCGCGGAAGCGATCAAGATCGGCAACCGCATCCTGCTGCTGTCGCCGCATCCCGGCCGCGTCAAGGCCGAGGTTATCGATGTCGATCGGGTATCCAGCGAGGACGGCAGCGCCGCGCGGCTGGAAAAGCAGATCCACGATTTGCTGTTCGCCGACGCCGTGACGGCACACTGAAGGAGCGCGCGATGGGCGAGGCAAAAATCCTGCTGCGCGATGCCGCAGACCTGGCGGCGGCTGTTCCGGCGGAAGTCGAGCGCAAGCTGACGGTGCCGGAGCTGTTGTGGAATGATGGCTTCGTCCGCAAATCCGTGATCATCATCTTTCTCGCCGTGGTGTGGGAAATCTACGGCACGGTTCTCAACAATCCGCTGCTGTTTCCGACCTTCCACGATACGATCCTGACGATGTACGAAAAGGTGCGCGACGGAACCATTCCGATGCGCGCCTGGGCATCGCTGAAGGTGCTGTTCATGGGCTACGCCGCCGGCATCATCCTCGCCGCTATCTTCACCATTCTCGCGATCTCGACCCGAATCGGCACGGACTTCCTCGAAACCATCACCGCGATGTTCAACCCCTTGCCGGCGATAGCGCTGCTGCCGCTGGCGCTGATCTGGTTCGGTCTCGGCAATGGCAGCCTCGTCTTCGTGTTGATCCATTCGGTGCTGTGGCCGGTCGCGCTCAACACCCATTCCGGCTTCAAGAGCGTGTCGAACACGCTGCGCATGGTCGGCCGCAATTACGGCCTGCGCGGTTTGCCTTATGTCGCCCGTATTCTGATTCCTGCCGCGTTCGGTTCTATCCTGACCGGGTTGAAGATCGGCTGGGCGTTTGCCTGGCGCACGCTGATCGCCGCCGAACTGGTGTTCGGCGTGTCGTCGGGGCAGGGCGGTCTCGGCTGGTTCATCTTCGAGAACCGCAATCTCCTGGATATTCCCGCAGTGTTCGCCGGCCTGTTGACGGTGATCGTGATTGGCCTGATCGTGGAAAACCTGATCTTCCGCACGATCGAGCGCAACACCGTCCAAAAATGGGGCACGCAATCATGACCAAGAACAAGAACCCCGATCAGTCCGTAGGATGGGTAGAGCACTTCGCGAAACCCATCACAACATCAAGAACAGTGATGGGTATCGCTTCGCTCCACCCATCCTACGAAGCGGTGCCGACATGACCGACAAGAAGAAAACGCCCGATCAGCTCCGCAGCGCGCGCTGGTTCGCGCCCGATGATCTCCGCGCCTTCGGCCACCGCTCGCGCGCCATGCAGATGGGCTATGCGCCGGAGGAATGGAAGGGCCGGCCGGTCATTGCGATTCTCAACACCTGGTCGGATGCGCAGCCGTGCCACATGCACTTCAAGAGCCGCGTCGACGACGTCAAGCGCGGCATCCTGATGGCGGGCGGCTTCCCGATGGAGCTGCCGGCGTTGTCGCTGTCGGAATCGTTCCTGAAGCCGACCACCATGCTCTACCGCAACATGCTGGCGATGGACGCCGAGGAATTGCTGCGCGGTCATCCCGTCGACGGCGTTGTGCTGATGGGCGGCTGCGACAAGACCACGCCGGGCCTGCTGCTCGGCGCCACCAGCATGAACCTGCCGACGATCTATCTGCCGGCCGGTCCGATGCTGCGCGGCAACTGGAAGGGCAAGACGCTGGGCTCGGGCTCGGACGCCTGGAAATACTGGGACGAGCGGCGGGCCGGCAAGATCTCCGACAAGGACTGGGTCGATGTCGAGGCCGGCATCGCCCGCAGCTACGGCACCTGCATGACCATGGGCACCGCCTCGACCATGACGGCGATCGCGGAATCGATCGGCATGACCTTGCCGGGCGCGTCTTCCATTCCCGCCGCCGACGCCGGCCATATCCGCATGGCCTCGGAATGCGGCCGCCGCATCGTCGAGATGGTGTGGGAGGATCTGACGCCGGAAAAAATCCAGACCCGCAAGGCTTTTGAGAACGCCATCACGGTGGCGATGGCGATGGGCTGCTCGACCAACGCGATCATCCATCTGATCGCGCAGGCGCGTCGTGCTGGCCAGGACATCGGGCTCGATGATTTCGAGAAGGCCAGCCGCAAGGTGCCTGTGATCGCCAATGTGCGGCCGAGCGGCGACAAATATCTGATGGAGGATTTCTTCTACGCCGGCGGCCTGCCGGGCCTGATGAGCCGCATCAGGGAGCATCTGCATCTCGACGTCATGACGGTGACCGGCCAGACGCTCGGCGACAACATCGCGCGCGCCGAAGTCTATAATGACGACGTCATCCGCACCGTGAAGGATCCGATCTATGCCGAGGGCGCGCTTGCCGTGCTCAAGGGCAATCTCGCGCCCGACGGCTGCGTGATCAAGCCGAGCGCCTGCGAGCCGCGTTTCCTCAAGCACACCGGCCCGGCGCTGGTGTTCGACGATTACCCCTCGATGAAGAAGGCGATCGACGATCCGAATCTGGATGTCACCGCCGATCATGTGCTGATCCTGCGCAACGCCGGGCCGCAGGGCGGGCCCGGCATGCCGGAATGGGGCATGCTGCCGATCCCGACAAAACTGGTGAAGCAGGGCGTGCGCGACATGGTGCGACTGTCGGACGCGCGCATGAGTGGCACCAGCTACGGCGCCTGCATCCTGCACGTCTCGCCGGAATCCTACATCGGCGGCCCGCTGGCGCTGGTGCGCAACGGCGACAAGATCACGCTGGATGTCAACGCCCGCACCATCAACCTCGATGTGCCGGAGGCCGAACTGGCAAAACGCCGCGCCGCATGGAAGGCGCCGGAGCCGCGCTACGAGCGCGGCTATGGCTGGATGTTCACCAAGCATATCAAGCAGGCCAATGAAGGTTGCGACTTCGATTTTCTGGAGACTGGTTTTGGGGCGCCGGTGGAGGAGCCGTCGATCTACTAGCCGTAATCCGTCCAGCCGTATTACGTCATTGCGAGCGCAGCGAAGCAATCCATCTCACCGCACAAAGAAAGAATGGATTGCTTCGTCGCTTCGCTCCTCGCAATGACGTGGATAGATGAAGAGCGATACCTAAAAAAACATCCCAGGGGAGGATCACCAATGAATATGAACCGACGCAACCTGCTCGCCGGAGCTGGCGCCGCTGCTGCTACCACGCTTCTCGCCCGCACAGCCGGCGCGCAATCATTCCCGTTCACGCCGAACCAGCGCTACCCCGATCCTGCCGTGCAGATCCTCGATCCCAGCTTCGCCAAATACCGGATCTATTCCTCGACGGTCGAGCAGGTCGCGACCGGCATGCGCTGGGCCGAAGGGCCGGCGTATTTCCCCGAGGGCGGCTATCTCCTGTACTCCGACATCCCCAACAACCGCATCATGAAGTTCGACGAGAAGACCAACCAGACCAGCGTCTTCCGCGCCAATGCCAATTACGCCAACGGCAACGCGCGCGACCGCCAGGGCCGGCTCGTCACCTGCGAGCACTCGGTCACCCGCCGCGTCACCCGCACCGAGAAGGACGGCAAGATCACCGTGCTGGCCGACAAGTTCGATGGCAAGCGGCTGAACGCGCCGAACGACATCGTGGTCAAATCCGACGACACCATCTGGTTCACCGATCCCCTGTTCGGCATCAATGGCGAGTGGGAGGGCAAGAAGGAAAAGCCCGAGCAGGCTACCACCAACGTCTATCGCCTGACCAGGGACGGCAAGCTCACTGCCGTCATTACCGACATCGTCAATCCCAACGGACTTGCGTTCTCGCCGGACGAGAAGAAACTTTACGTGGTGGAATGGAAAGGCACGCCCAACCGCAGCATCTGGAGCTTTGACGTCAACGACGACGGCACCGTGGGCGGCAAGACAAAGCTGATCGACGCCGCGGATCAAGGCGCGCTCGACGGCTTTCGCGTCGACCGCGACGGCAATCTGTGGTGCGGCTGGGGCTCCAACGGCGCGCTGCAGTCGGAGCCTTCGGATGTCGGCGGCCGCAGCGTATTTCAACTCAAGGGCAAGTCCGAAGACCTCGACGGCGTGATGGTGTTCAGCTCCGCCGGCAAGCCGCTCGCCCACATCCGCCTGCCGGAGCGCTGCGCTAATCTCACCTTCGGCGGCCCGAAGAACAATCGCCTCTATATGACGAGCTGCCACTCGGTCTACGCGCTGTATGTGGAATCGCATGGGGCGGTTTGATTGATCCTGTCGTTCCGGGGCGATGCGAAGCATCGAACCCGGAACCTCGAGATTCCGGGTTCGCTCGCTAACGCGAGCGCCCCGGAATGACGACGAAGAAAGCGAGAACGCTATGACCAAACTAAGCGACGCCACCCGAAACAAACTGAAGACGGTCTCCACCGCCACCGTCGCCACCGCGCTGTTCAAGCGCGGTTTTCGCATCCAGATGATCCAGGATGTGCACCCGCTCGGCCCCGATCAGCCGGTGCTGGTCGGCGAGGCCTTTACGCTGCGCTACATGCCGGCGCGCGAGGATCTCAACAAGATCGATGTGTTCCGCGACCGCGGCCATCCGCAGCGCAAGGCGATCGAGGATTGCCCTGTTGGCGCGGTCCTGGTGATGGACAGCCGCAAGGATGCGCGCGCGGCGTCCGCTGGTGCCATCCTGGTGACGCGGCTGATGCAGCGCGGCTGCGCCGGCGTGATCACCGATGGCGGCTTTCGCGACTCCGCCGAAATCGCGGCTCTCGGCTTTCCCGCCTATCACCACCGCCCAAGCGCGCCGACCAATCTGACGCTGCATCAGGCGATCGAAATCAACGTCCCGATCGGATGCGGCGACGCGCCGGTATTTCCCGGCGATGTCATCTTGGGCGACAGCGACGGCGTGATCGTCATCCCCGCGCATCTCGCGGATGAGATCGCCGACGAGGCAGTCGAGATGACCGCGTTCGAGGATTTTGTTACGGAGGAAGTCCGCAAGGGCCGCTCGATCCTTGGCCTCTATCCCGCGACCGACGAGCAGACGTCAAGGGATTTTGCCGCTTGGCGGAAGACGAATGGGCGATAAAATGTCCGCTGACCGGTACCGAACGCTTTTCTCTAACAGTGAGTCCACATCATGCTGATGTTCAACAATCTGATCGACGGCGAATGGTTGTCCGATGGCGCGCGCGCGCCGAACGTCAATCCATCCGATACCAGGGACATCGTAGGTCAAGCGGTGCGCGGCACGCGCGCGCAAGCGGAGGCTGCGATTGCCGCTGCAAAGGCCGCATTCCCAACGTGGTCGCGATCGACGCCGCAACTGCGCTACGACATCCTGAAGAAGGCTTCGGACGAAATCCTCGCGCGTAAAGACGAACTGGGCCGGCTGTTGTCGCGCGAAGAAGGAAAGACGCTGCCGGAAGGCATCGGCGAAGTCGCGCGCGCCGGCCAGATCTTTGCGTTCTTTGCCGGCGAATGCCTGCGGATGGCGGGCGAGAAACTCGCTTCCGTGCGACCCGGCATCGACATCGAGATCACGCGCGAAGCGCTGGGTGTTGTCGGCTTGATCACACCGTGGAATTTCCCGATCGCGATTCCGGCCTGGAAGATCGCGCCAGCGCTGGCCTATGGCAACACCGTGGTGATCAAGCCAGCCGATCTCGTCCCGGGCTCGACCTGGGCGCTGGTCGATATTTTACACCGGGCGGGCTTGCCCAAGGGCGTGCTCAACCTCGTGATCGGACGCGGTTCTGAAGTCGGCGCGGTCTTGCTGGAGCATCCCGACGTGGCGGCCATCAGTTTCACGGGATCGGTGGCCACCGGCCAGAAGGTTGCGGCGGCCTGCATTGCTTCGCGGCCGATGAAGAAGTTTCAGCTGGAGATGGGCGGCAAGAATCCGCTGGTCGTTCTGGATGACGCAGATCTGAAGGTCGCGGTGGAATGTGCCGCCAATAGCGCGTTCTTTTCCACCGGGCAGCGTTGCACGGCTGCCTCGCGGCTGATCGTCACCGCCGGCATCCACGACAAATTCGTGGAGGCCCTCACCGACCGGATGCGCGGCCTGAAGGTCGCCGACGCCGTCACGGCCGGCGCGGATATCGGCCCGGTGGTAGATCAGAGCCAGCTCGATCAGGATCTCAAATATATCAGCATCGGCAAGGACGAAGGCGCCAAGCTTGCCTTCGGTGGCGAGCGTCTCAATCGCGCGACGCCCGGCTTCTATCTGCAACCGGCATTGTTCACCGGCGTGGCCAACACGATGCGGATCGCGCGCGAGGAAATATTCGGGCCGGTGGCTGCGGTCATCAGGGTCAAGGATTATGCCGAAGCGCTGGCGACCGCGAACGACACCGATTTTGGCCTGTCATCCGGCATCTGCACCACCAGTCTGAAATATGCCAGCGACTTCAAACGCAATTCCGAAGCCGGCATGGTGATGGTGAACCTGCCGATCGCCGGCGTCGATTACCACGTGCCGTTTGGCGGCCGAAAGGGCTCCAGCTTCGGCGCCCGTGAACAGGGCCGCTACGCCGCCGAGTTCTATACGACGGTCAAGACGGCTTATACGATGCCGTGAGGGGCTTCGCCTCACCCGGCGCATAGTTCGTAGCCCGGATGGAGCGAAGCGCAATCCGGGGGGCCGCTCGCTCAGCAGACCCCCGGGTTTCGCTTCGCTCCACCCGGGCTACGAATTACGAAACCGCGTCCGCCTTCTCCGCCAATCCCACCGCCCACAGCGCGAACGCATACGCGATTGCCACCTCATCCAGCCGGTTGAACCGTCCCGACGCACCACCATGACCCGCGCCCATGTTGGTGCGCAGCAGCACCGGGCCGCCGCCGCTCATCGTCGGGCGCAGCCGCGCGATCCATTTCGCCGGCTCCCAATAGGTGACGCGAGGATCGGTCAGCCCGCCCATTGCCAGGATCGCGGGGTAGTCCTTGGCCGCGAGATTGTCGTAGGGCGAATACGACAGGATGGTGCGAAAGTCCTTTTCGCTTTCGATCGGGTTGCCCCATTCCGGCCATTCCGGCGGCGTCAGCGGCAGCGTGTCGTCGAGCATCGTATTCAACACATCGACGAACGGCACCTCGGCGACGATGCCGGCGAACAATTCGCCTGATCGGTTGGCGACCGCGCCCATCAGCATGCCGCCAGCGCTGCCGCCGTGGCCGACGATGCGTTTTGCATTCGTGTACTTCGCCTCGATCAGCGCGCGCCCCGCCGCTGCGAAATCATCGAACGAATTCGTCTTCTTCTCGCGCTTGCCGTCGAGATACCAGCCCCAGCCTTTATCCGCACCGCCGCGGATATGCGCGATGGCATAGACAAAACTGCGATCGACCAGCGACAGCCGGTTGGCCGCAAACGACGCCGGCATCGCCATGCCGTAGGAGCCGTAGCCATAGAGCAACAGCGGCGCTTTGCCGTCGCGCACCAGGTCTTTCCGATGAAGGATCGAGACCGGCACCTGCGCGCCGTCGTGCGCCGTCGCCATGATACGTGTGGTGACATAGTCGGCGGGGTTGTGGCCGGACGGTATCTCCTGCCGCTTGCGCAACACCCGCGCCCGCGTGGCCATGTCGTAATCATAGACTTCCGCCGGCGTCGTCATCGACGAATAGGAGAACCGCAAATTCGTGGTTTCGAATTCGTAGCTGCCCATGGTGTCGAGCGAGTAGGCGGCCTCGTCGAAGGCGATGGCGTGCTCTTCGCCACTAAGGAGATCGCGGATGATGATGGCGGGCAGCGCGTTGGCGCGTTCCAGCCGCACCATGTGACCGGCATAGAGCTCGACATCCAGCACATAGACGCCTTCCCGATAAGGAACGAGATCGCGCCAGTTGACGCGTTCGGGCGCGGCGAGCGGCGCGGTGACGACCTTGAAATCGATGGCGTCGTCGGCATTGGTTAGAATGAACAGCTCATCGCCGCGGTCGGCGATCGAATACTGCACGCCTTCCTCGCGCGCCGCGACCAGTCGCGGCGGCGCCTCGGGATGTTCGAGATCGATCAATCTTTGCTCAGAGGTCTCGTGGTCGCCACCGGCGATGACGCAGAAGCGCCCCGACGAGCTCTCATGCAGATGGGTGAACCAGCCGGAATCTTTTTCCTCATAGACCAGCGTGTCGTCGGCCTGTTGGGTGCCCAGCCTATGCCGCCACACCTGCATCGGCCGATGGTTGTCGTCGAGCTTGACGTAGAAGAAGCTGTTGCAATCCTTGCTCCAGACGATGCCGCCGTCGGTCTCCTCGACTAAATCGTCGCGATCGGCTCCAGACTCCCAATCGCGCACGCGAACGGAAAAATATTCCGAACCCTTGGTGTCGGCGGTCCACGCTTGCAATTTATGATCCGGCGAATGCCGCGCGCTACCGAACTTGAAGTATTCGTGGGTGACGGCCAGCGCGTCGCCGTCGAGCACGATTTGCACGTCGCCGCCATCGCGCGGCGTACGCCCGAACATTTCATGCTGTCCGCCCTCACGGAATTTCCGCAAATAGGCAAACGGGCCGTCCGCCGCAGGCACGCTGGAATCGTCTTCCTTGATCCGCCCGCGCATTTCAGCAACCAGCTTCTTCTGCAAGGGCGCGGTGTGGCCGAGCAGGCTCTCGGTGTAGTCGTTTTCCGCTTCCAGATACTTTCGGATATCCGGATCCAGGATCGACGGGTCGCGCAACACTTCCTGCCATCTGGCATCCTTCAGCCATGCGTAATCGTCCGTCACCGTGATGCCGTGCGTGGTGAAGGAATGCGGGCGGCGCGGCGCTGATGGTGCGGGCAGGGAAGTCGTCTTGGGTTGTGTCACTCAATCCTCGTAAGCTGTATGTGCGGGTCGGGCCCGTGCATGCCGATCAGGCCAGGTGTCGCCGACCCACTATATCGGCTCGAAAACGCGAATTGCCAGATCGGCGCGAACCCAATCTTGTTGGCTAGCGCGTTGTATGGTTAGGCTTTTCGGCCCCGCCGGGAAAGGCCTGATGCTCTTCAACTCCCATTCCTTCATCTTCCTGTTCCTGCCGGTCGTCCTGTTGGGCTATTTCGCGCTCGGCCGCCGCAGCAATCTGGCCCCGGTGGTCTGGCTGGCGCTGGCCTCGCTGGTCTTTTATGCCTTCGGCGGCGGGCAGTTCGTCCCGTTGCTGCTTGTTTCGATCGCCTTCAATTATGGCGTCGGCTATCTCCTGATCGCGCGCAAGCTGCGCCCCGGCTTGCGGTTTGCCGTGCTCACCATCGGCGTCGCCGGCGATCTCACGGTGCTCGGCATCTTCAAATATGCGGGATTCTTCGTCGCCAATCTCAACGCGCTGTTTGCGACCGGCTTCTTCGTCACCATCGTGCTGCCGGTCGGCATTTCCTTCTACACCTTCACCCAGATCGCGTTTCTGGTCGATGCCTACCGAGGCAATGTCGCGCGCTACGCGCTGCCGCATTACGCGCTGTTCGTCACTTATTTTCCGCATCTGATCGCGGGGCCGATCCTGCACCACAAGGATATGATCCCGCAGTTCGAGCGCGCGGAAACAAAGCGCCCCGATCCGCATCTGATCCTGTGCGGCCTGATCATCTTCGCCATCGGCCTGTTCAAGAAGACGTGCCTGGCCGACGGCATCCAGCCGCTGGTCGCGCAGGCGTTCGGTCCCAACGCGCCGACCTTCGATCAGGCCTGGATCGGCGTCCTGGCTTACACGTTCCAGCTCTATTTCGATTTCTCCGGCTATTCCGACATGGCGATCGGCATATCGCTGATGTTCGGCATCATCCTGCCGTTGAATTTCAACTCACCCTACAAGGCGACCTCCGTCGTCGATTTCTGGCGGCGCTGGCATATGACGCTGTCGCAGTTCCTGCGCGACTATCTCTACATCCCGCTCGGCGGCAACCGTCACGGTCGCCTCCTGCGCTATGTCAATCTCATGATCACCATGCTGCTCGGCGGCCTCTGGCATGGCGCGGCCTGGACCTTCGTGGTCTGGGGCGCGCTGCACGGCGTCTATCTCTGTATCAATCACGCCTGGAGCAATTACGGCCCCAAGGCGCCGCCGCGTTTCGCCCGTCTTGCCGATATCGCAGGGTTGATCCTGACATTTTTGGCCGTCGTCATCGCCTGGGTCTTCTTCCGCGCCCCGGACATGGCGACCGCGCTCTCGGTGCTGTCGAAAATGGCCGATCCTTCCAATATCGCCTTTGGCCGCGTTGAAATGGTTTATGCGCTGTTCGTCGCGATCTACGCCGCGCTGGCCTGGCTTGCGCCGAATACGCAGGAGATCATGGGTTACGACCATGAGAACCGGAGCGTCGGTGAAAACCTTCGCGCGCAGCGGATGCGGCCGCTGTTCCTCTATGCCACCGCGGCCGTGCTGGCGTTCGGGATTCTTGGCATCCAGCAGCACAGCGAATTCATCTATTTCAGGTTCTGATGAGTGTATCGTCGAAAAACCTGTGGCGGTTTCTGTGCGCGGCGGCGGCCATCGTCCTGACGGCGGCGGCGCTGAACTTTGTCGTCGATCCCCTGCAATTGTTCCGGCCCGCGCGGCTGCTTCCGGCGATGTATTCGGCCGACAGCCGCATGCAGGATGCCGGCCTGATCCGGAGCCAGGATTTCGATACCGTCTTCATGGGCACCTCGCTCGCGATTCACTTTCGCCAGAGCGATATCGACAGGGCATTGGGCGTCCGCTCGCTCAAGCTGTCGATGACCGGTTCGAATTCCCGCGAGCAAGGTTTTGTGCTGACTGCCGCGATGGAGCGCCGCCCCAAGCGGGTCATCTGGCAGATGGACGACTGGATCTTTCGCGACGCGCCCGAAATCGATTCCGACATCTACGTTCCTGCCGATCTTTACCGGCGCAATATCAGGGGCATCGGCGGCTATTTGTTCAGCGGCGCGATGGCGCGCGAGTCGTGGTGGATAGCGGCACGCGCGATCCCGCCGCTGGAGCCGATCGTCGCCCGGCTGACGAACGGCGTGATGTTCAAATTTCCGATTTCGCGTGTCGACGACATCAACGCCCTGAGGCCGGATTTCGACGTTGCGGGCTTCTACAATGCGAACAGTGCCGTCGCCGCCTTCAGGCGCATCACCGACCCAGCGCGCAGCCATTCCATCGCGGAAGGCTATAATTACGAAGCGATGGTCCGGGGCTTTGAGCGCGACGCGATCGCGTTGATCGAGAGCAACCCGAACGTCACCTTCGATATCTACTTCGCGCCTTATTCGATCCTGCATTTCGTGGCGATGCGCGATGCCTCGCCGGCAACGCTGAAGATGGCCTACGACCTCACGGCCTACGCGTTCCCGCGATTGCTGCAATTCCCCAATGTGCGGCTGCATGATTTCCGCGATGTGAAGGAGGTCACCCACGATCTCGGCAATTACGGCGACGTGATCCATCATTCACCGGCGATAGATCTGAAGATTTTGTCGTGGCTGGCGGAACGGAAGTATGTTGTCGCTCGTGGAGCACCGCTGGCTTCGCTGGAGCGGCTAAAGGCGCAGATCGAGGCGTATAAGGTCCAACCGTAGGGTGGGCAAAGCGCAGCGTGCCCACCATCTATCATCATCGCGGCTCCGAATGGTGGGCACGCTTCGCTTTGCCCACCCTACGATCCACTAACTATTCCTTAACCTCGCCGCGGCGCCGCCGCCGAACACCGGGATCCGGTTCACCGCCAGCACCACCGCAAACGTAATCACCAGCATCGCGATACCCAGCACCGAAATCGCGGCGAGGTCGCCGCTTTCGTTGAGATCGTAGATCAGGACCGACAGCACCTTGGTCTGCGAGGTGAACAGCACGATTGCCGCGGACAGCTCGCGCATCACGCCGATGAAGATGAAGCACCAGGTCGCGATCACGCCGGTGCGCAGCAAGGGCGCGGTGATCTGGCGCAGCGTCTGCAGCCGCGTCGCGCCGAGGATGCGGCTGGCGTCTTCGAGCTCTGGATGAATGGTCGCGAACGCCGCCTGCAATTGCTGATAGGCCGACGGCAGATTGATGGTGAGGAACGCCACCAGCAGGATCCACAGCGTGCCGTAGAGCACGAAGGGCGGCCGCGTGTAGCTCAGGAACAGCCCGACGCCGAGCACGATACCGGGCACAGCGACGGGGGCGGTCGCGAGAAAGCCGAGCACGCGGTGGCTTGCGATCACGCGGCGGGTCGTGACATAGGCGACGACCAGCGCGAGGATGGTGCCGATGGTCGCCGTCGATGCGCCGAGGATCACGGTGTTTTTCAACGCGAGCTGGGTCGACGATAGTTCGGTGAAGACGAACACGATGTTGTGCAGGGTCGCTGTCGACGGCGTCACCAGCGTGGTCGCGTTCGGTGAGAACGCCGCATTGAGCAGCGCGAAATAGGGCAGGAACACCGGATTGAGCAGCACGATGAGGCAGAAGGCCAGCGCCGCCCAGCGCCATCCCTTCATCTCGATCGGCCGCGGTGCGCCATATTTGCCGCCGACCACGGAGAAGCCGCGCCGCCCAAGCAGGAATTTCTGGCCCTGCAGCAGCAGGATCGTCAGCAGCAATAGCGGCACTGCGGCGGCTGCGGCCAATTCCAGTTTTGGCGGATACTGGAACAGACTCCAGATTTTCGTCGTCATGGTGTGGAAGCCGGCCGGCAGCGCTAGGATCGCGGGCGATCCGAACAGCGTCATCGCCTGCAGGAAGGCGATCAGCGCGCCGGCGATCAGCGCGGGCAGCGCCAGGGGAATCGTGACGCGCCGCGCCGTCGTCCATGCCTTGCCGCCAAGGATGGCGGAAGCATCCTCGAGTTCGCCCGGCATATTGTCGAGCGCGTTGGCGACCAGCACGAAGACGAACGGAAAGGTGTAGCAGGAAATCACGAAGATCAGCCCGGTCAGCGAATAGATATTGAACAGAGGATCTTCAGCGCCGGTGAGATAGCGATAAAGCTGGTTCAACAGGCCGCTGTTCGGCGCCGCCAGCAATTCCCAGGCGACTGCGCCAAGAAAAGGCGGGGTGACGAAGGAAGCCGTCACCAGTGCGCGGATGGTCTGCCGCCCCGGCATGTCGGTGCGCGACACCAGCCAGCCGATCGGAGCTGCGACAAGGCAGCAGAACACCGCCGAGGTGGTGGCGATGATCGCCGTCGTCAGCAAGGGATCGAGAAAAGCGGGATCGGTGAACAGCGTGACGAAATTCTGCAGCGTCGGATGCCGCGCCTTGTCCGTGAAGGCGTAGAGCATCAGCCACGACATCGGCAGCACGATCAGCACGATCATGAAGGCCGCGAACAGCCACAGGACGGGGCGGGTGAGGTCGATGCGGGATTTTGAGGTGTCGGTGGTCGTGATGGTGGTCATGCTAACTCTCTCGCCGTCATTCCGGGGCATCGCGAAGCGATGAGCTTTGATGTGCAATTGCACATCAGAGAATCCATGCCAGCCGGAGAAATGGATTCCGGGCTCGCGCTAACGCGCGCCCTCAGGTGCGCAATTGCGCACCGGGAATGACGGCAATGGCTGAGGCAGCGCATCCTCAAACCCTGAACAGCCGCGCATAGCGCGTCTTGATCTCTTCGGTCATTTTCTCGACGCCCTCGGCATCTTCCTTCATCAGCTTGATGTCCGAGATCTTCCGCCGTCCCGGCTTCGATTGCACCTGCGCGTGAACCGAATACTGCGCGGTGAAGTCGATGAAGAACTGCTGGGTCTGCCGCGTATGCAGCCAGGCCTGGAACAGTTTTGCGGCGTTGGGATGCTGCGCGGTCTTGAAGATGCCGGTCGGCCCGGAAATCGTCGGCGTGCCCTCGACAGGATAAACCGGCTCGACCGGCTGGCCGGCTTCCTTCAACAGCACGATGCCATATTCGTTGCCGTCGGCCATCACGGCGCGCTCGCCGAGCGACAGCTTCTTTGGCGGGTCGGTCGACGACTGCACCTGCATCACGCGCTGCTTTGAAAGCTTTTCCATGTATTCCCAGCCGAGCTCGCGCACCATCTGGAACGTCGCGGTCATGATGGTGCCGCTGTAGGCGGGATGACCCTTCACCATCTTGCCCGCCCATTTGGGATCGAGCAGGTCGGCAAAGCTCTTCGGCGCATCCTCCGGCTTGACGAGGTTGGTGTTGTAGGCAATCGACGACAGCCAGACGCGCGAGGTCGCAAACATGCCGTCGGGGTCGCGATAGCTTTCCGGAAAATGTTTGGCGACGTCCTCGGGCACGAACGGCATCAGCCAGCCGTTCTTCTTCCAGACGATGAAGTGCGAGGCATCGGAGGAGTTGACGATATCAGCGGCGCGAATGTTGCTGGCAAATTCCTGGTCGATCCGCTGAAAAAGCCGCTCCGAGCCGGAACGTTCGATCTGAATGGTTATGCCGGGATAGGCGGCCTCGAACGCCTTGCCGAGCTTTTCGCCGACCGGCAGATCCATCGAGGAATAGAAGATCAGTTTGCCTTCCTTCTTCGCCGCCTCCACCAGATCAGGCGTGATCGCGACCGGCTCCGGCGCCTGCGCACGAACGGGAGAGGCGAACATAGTTCCGGCCGCCAGCGCGACTGAACCTTGCAGGATGTCGCGTCTCGAAAGCTTTCGTCCCTCCATCGCGTCCTCCCGTTTCTTCTTGTTTACCGGCTCAGCGCCCGGCAACGCTCGGGCGGCAGCGTCAACCACACCTCGCTGCCCTTTGGTACGTTGGTTTCGGTCGGCGTGGTGGCGCGCAAACTGGTGCCGTCGGCCACCTCGACCATGTAGTCGCGTGCGGCGCCGAGATAGACCTGCCGCGTGACGACCGCCCTGATCGCATTTTTTGATGAAGCCGGCGGCTGCGTCGAAAGCCCGACGTCATGCTGGCGGATCGCGACCACGGCGCCGTCACCTGCCGTGAGCGGCGCGCCGACCACCTGCAACGTCGCGCCAGCAAAGGAAATGTGGTTGGCATCAAGCGCGGTGCCCTTGATGACGTTGCTGGCGCCGATGAAGCGGGCGACGAATTCGGACTCCGGCCGCGCGTAGATGTCCTCGGGCGTGCCGAGCTGGTCGATCCGCCCGCCATTCATGACCGCGATCAGGTCGGCCGTGGTCATGGCCTCTGACTGGTCGTGGGTGACATAGACGGTGGTGTAGCGATATTCATCGTGGAGGCGGCGGATTTCGAACCGCATCTCCTCGCGCAAATTGGCGTCGAGATTGGAGAGCGGCTCATCGAGCAGCAGCGTTTCGGGTTCGACGATCAACGCGCGCGCCAGCGCCACGCGCTGCTGCTGTCCGCCGGAGAGTTCGCCGGGATAGCGCTGCGCCAGCGCCTCAAGCTTGGTCGTGGCCAAAATCGCCGCCAGCTTCTTCGCAATGGTGTCGCGGTCCATTTTGCGCAGGCGCAGGCCATAGACGATGTTTTCGGTCACCGTCATGTGCGGCCACAGCGCGTAGCTCTGGAAAATCATCGACATGCTGCGCTGCTCGGGCGGCAGCGTGCGCGCTTTGGACGACACCAGCCGCTCGCCGACATGGATCTCGCCGTCGGAAGGCTCCAGGAAGCCCGCGATCAGTCGCAGCGTCGTGGTCTTGCCGCAGCCGGATGGGCCGAGCAGGCAGACCAGTTGTCCATGGTCGATTTTCAAGGAGACGTTATCGACCACCGCAAGCGAGCCAAATCGCTTGGTCAGGCCGCGCAAATCAACGGACGCCAATCGCCTCACTCCCACCCTTGTTCTTGCACGGATCAGCGCCCGGCTTGGTATGCCAGTATACGGACAAAAACGGGATGGGAAAGGGAGTTGGGTTGGAAACGATGTCGCCCCGCCTCATGCGCAATTGCGCGCGGGCGCAGCGACGTGTCACCATTTCACATTGTGAGAGACGCAGGCCGTAGGATGGGTAGAGCGAAGCGAAACCCATCATTACAGCCACTGGACGCGGCTGATGGGTTTCGCTTCGCTCTACCCATCCTACAAGAGGTGCACGTCGGGGCTTACGCGCTCACACTCTCGCCGAGATATTCGATCGCGGCTTCGGTCCCGCCCTTGCCATGGGGAATGTTCAGCGCGTTGAGGCCGACCTCGACGACGCCGAGCGTGCCCAGAATCATCGGTGCATTCACATGGCCCATATGGGCGATGCGAAACGCCTGGCCGGAGAGGTCGCCAATCCCGGTGCCCAGCACCACGCCGCATTTTTCCTTGCAGTAACGCTGCAGCGCGGCCGGATCAAAGCCGTTCGTCGTCACCGTCGTCACCGTGTTGGAGCGCTCATTGGCTTCCGCGATGTTGAAGCCGATCACCTGACCCTCGGACCACGCCGCCACCGCGCGCCGGACGGCTTCGCCGAGCAGGCGATGACGCAGAAAGGCGTTCTCCAGTCCCTCGACATGGAGCATGTCGATCGCCTTGCGCAGCGCGAACAGCAAATGCACCGGCGCGGTGCCGGCATATTTGCGGTAATGCTCAGCTCCTTCGCGCTCGGTCCAGTCCCAATAGGGCGTGCGCAAGTTGGCGCGTCTGTGCACTTCGCGGGCGCGGTCGTTGGCGGCGACGAAGCCGAGGCCGGGCGGTGTCATCAGGCCCTTCTGCGAGCCGGACATCGCGACATCGATGCCCCATTTGTCCATCTCGAACGGCATGCAGCCAAGCGAAGCCACGGTGTCGACCATGAACAGCGCCGGATGTCCCGTTGATTTGATCGCCTTGCCGATCGCTTCGATGTCGTTATAGGCGCCGGACGCCGTATCGACCTGTACAGCTACGATCGCCTTGATGCTGTGTTCCTTGTCCTGCTTGAGTCGCGCCTCGACCTCGGCGGGACGGATCGCGCGGCGCCAGTCGCCCCTGAGCACCTCGACCTCGACGCCCATCGCCGCCGCCGCCTGGCCCCAGCCGATCGCAAAGCGTCCGCTCTCCAGCACCAGCAGCTTGTCGCCGCGCGACAGCACGTTGGAAAGCGTCGCTTCCCACGCGCCATGGCCGTTGGCGATGTAGATGTAGGATTGGCCCTTGGTGGCGAACAGTTTTGAGAGATCGGCGAGCAGGCTGTCGGTCAATTCCAGCATCTGTTCGGAATAGATATCGAGCGCCGGGCGATGCATCGCCTGCAGCACCTCGTCGGGCATGGTGGTGGGTCCGGGGATGGCCAGAAATTCCCGGCCCGCGCGAACGGTCATTTTTTGGTTTTCCTTATGGGTAAGCACGCGGAATCGAAGCGCTTGTGGTTAGGCTGGATAATATGTGATCGAAACCGTCATTGCGAGCGCAGCGAAGCAATCCAGAGCCGCAAAAAGAGTTGATTGCACTCATTGCTCCGCTCCCGGGAGTAAGGATGCCGGCTTATTTCCCAACCGCGTTGGCGATCGCGCGCCAGATCTGGTCCTTCAATTCGGTCGCCGGCGGGCTCGGGACCGTCACCGCAGGCCCCTCGCGTTTTTTGCAGGCCTCGACCAGCCGCAGCACCCAGATTTCGCCGTCGGTGTAATAGAGGTCGCCGCCGCCATTATGGCCCGCAATCGTCGGCCCGATGCCGGTGACCTGGTATTTCGCCTCGACCATGCCGGCATTTTCCAGGTCGGCCGCAAGAAGCGCGCGCTCGGCGTCGAGATCGGGGCTGATATGGTGCGTGACGGCCACCGTGTATTTGCTGACGCCGACGCCGCGATCCTGCGTCGCAGCTCCAAGCCAGACCGGTCGCTTCTCCTCGCCTTGGTCGAGCACCTTCCAGTAACGCACATGATTGCGGCGATCGGCGCTGGCTCCGATCGGTTTTTCATAGGCGAGATCTTCGCGGCGGCCGAGATAATAGAGATTACTGACCGGCGCGTCCTTGTAAGGACGGTCGAGCAGCACGCTGCCGACGATCTCGATCGATGATTTCAGCGTGATCGGATCGGCCGGATACCAGCCGGCCGCGTGCATCGCGCAGACCACGTCGCCGATGTCGCCGATCAGCCCGACATTCATGGGATCGCCGGGAATGCCCTGGCCGGTCCGCGTCACCATCGGCAATTGGGCGAGGCCTTTTTGATGTTCGTAATGGGTCCAGAACAACGGCAGTATCAGATAGGCGACGGCGCCGTAGACGATGACAACGAGCAGCAAGATCCAAGCCGCGCGCTTCCACCGCGAACGTTTCGGTTTGACCGGGGATTGCGCGCCATCGGTGTCGGTCACATCCAGCGCTCCGCGATGTCAGGCCCCGAAGGGTAGCACGTCCGGGCTGTGGTGCTACCGCCGCGTCTCGCGGCAGCCGGCGAGTTCGGCCTCCTCGACCGAGCAGAACCAGCGCGTGCCCTTTGAGATCTTCATCTCGATCTTCGCATACCAGCGGCTCGTCGGCTGATGAAAGATGCACTCGCCGGACCGGTTGACGTTGCCCTTGATGGTGCAGTCGGGCGAGGGCGCGACCGATCCGGACGCCGACGCCAGCAGGATCGCCCTGGCATTCTCCGGCGGCCTGACCGCGCCAAGGATCGCCGTCTTCTTGTTGCGGACGCGCCAGTCCCATGGCGCGATGAACGCCCCTTGCCACATCCCCGCCTTGGCCTCGCGCGCGGCCTTCTCATCTGCCTCATAGTCGCGCGAGATCCGCGTAGCCGCCAGCGCCCAGCCGTTCGACACCAGCCATTTCTGGATGTCCTCGCCGTCGGCCTCGCAGCGCGCCACCGTGCGGCCGCGGCGGTCGGTGACCGCCCTGGTATGACAGGTCCAGCTCTTGCCCCCGAAGTGCTTGATCAGTTCGTCGCGCGCGGCGGCGCCGCAGGCCCAGCGCTCGCTTTTGGTGTTGAGGCAGAGCTGGTCGGCGGCCGGCGCGTCGATGCCACCGAGGCGAATGCGGCTGTTGCCGATCTGGAGCTGATCGCCTTCGCGGATTTTCGGAACGCCGGTGATGTCGGCCGCCTGCGCCATGGCGGGGAGTGACAGCAGCAAAAGCGCGGACAGCAATTTCCGTAAATTCATCGGCAGTCCCAGCGGAATGATGCGGATAGTGCGGACAATGGAGCCATCTTGCCAGTGCCGTAGCGTCGCATCGCTTTCAACTTCCCGTCATTGCGCGATTCGTAGGGTGGGCAAAGGCGCGCTTGCGCCGTGCCCACCATCTCTCAACGGCAACACTATCGGTGGGCACGCTTCGCTTTGCCCACCCTACGAGCTCTTCATCATCACGCCTCTCGCCAGCGCCAATCCCATCAGCACGAACGCCGACGTCACCTCGGGGCCGCCGACCAGAATCCGCGTCGGCGTCTTCATCTTGTTCCATTCATAGGCCTTGTACGGCCCATGCCTGCCGCCTTCGCCGAGCTGGGCTGTGATGCAGTTGAGCGCGGGCGCGAAGGTCGAAACGTCGGCGCCGAGATGCGCCAGCGCCATCAGCGCCAGCGCGGCGTCGAACGGGTTCATCTCGCGCGCGATCAATTCTCCTTCGACATAGGCCAGCACGCGAACGCGGATGAACTCGAATGCGCCGTCCGGATCGATCGCCTGCCGCGCCGCCTCAGGCAACGCCATGAACGCGGCATGGCAGCGGCCGAAATAGGCGGAGTAGAGTTCCGGGAGGTAATAGATATGCGAGCGCGGATTTCTGAACGCGCCGCTTTCCACCAGCCGCCGCTGGAAGCCAAGGATGCGATGCACCGTCTCCAGCCGCTGTGGCGTCTCCAGAATCTTCCAGCGCTTTAGATTCCGGAAAGAGACTTCGAGAATATCGAGGTTGAGCGTCGGATCGAGGTCGTTGCCGTAGGGCCGGTCGCCCGCGAGATTATCGATCCAGGTGACGACGCCGCCCTCGTAATCGATATTGTCGTTCAAGGGCACGGTGACGCGCGGCTCGTTGGCGCCCTCGCGCACCTGATAGCCGCGGTAGAAGTCCAACAGCGGCTGGTCGAGGATCGGATCGGCGGAGCCTGCCTGGGTCGCCGCTGAGAACGAGCACGCGGTGGTGTCGCAATCCGGCACGTAGATGCCGAAGCCCAAATCCTGCTTGATCTGGGCGAAGAAGCGCGAGAAGCGCGGATGCGGCAGCGGCGCCAGGGCCGTGATCACGCGCACCGTCGAGCCGTCATGCGAGGACACTTCCTCGGCTGAGGTCTTCAGGCAGAAATCCACCATCTCCGAAATCGCCCGCCGCGATGCCGCGGCCTCGTCCACGGACGCCAGCCCGGTCTCGATGAAGCTCAACAGCGCCTCGGTGAAGAAGGCGTCGTAATAGGCCGAGCGGTGGCGGATCTGCATCGGCTGCCACATCGGCTCGGCGATTCCGGTCCAGGGCGGGTTGATCAGGGCGCGGGCCGGCGAATGCGCGATGAAGATCCGCGCCAGGCTGAACAACAGCGTCGAGTTCTTGTAGCCGCGCGAGTTCAGTCCCGTCAGCGCCATCAGCATCTCGCGCCCGCCCATGTCGGCGTCGCCGATCAGGTTGAAGGCCGCATAGGTCGGGATGAAGCCGTTTTTGGCGAACGAGGCCAAGAGATGGGCGCCGCAGCGGCGGATCACCCGGTCGATCTCGCTTCCATCAGCCGCCCGGCCGGGGGCCGCCGCCGGCTGCGGCGAGGGGTGGTTCACCCCGATATCGGCCATCAGCTCGGCGATCGGGGCGCCGACCGCGGCCCAGTCCGGCTCGGCCTCGTCGCGCGCCTGCCGGAGCGCCTCCTGCAAGGCGCCCAGTCGTTTTTCGTCCCGCAGCGCCGGCAGCCCGGTCCGCCGCAGCAGCGGCCGCAGCGCCGGATTGCCCAGTGCCGTGCGATAGAACTTGCCGAGATGGGGGTCGCCGCCGTGGTATTTCAGCAGCACGGGATCGCAGACGTCGTACAGCGAGGGGCCGTCTTTCCGCGCGGTCAGCGCCCGGAATGCGGCGCCGGCGATGGTGTGGAAGCCCATGCAGTTACTTTCCGCCGGAACGGTGAAGGGAGGGCCGCGTTGAGCACGGCAACGAGCTCAAGGCGGCCACCGCCGGCCGGATCGGGCCTGCAAGCCCTTGAAAACTATACAAATCAGCGAAAAATACAAATGTGATCTAGGTCACTTAACTGAAATTAACCTTCCGCCAGTATGGCCGGCAACTGGCTCCATGCGGCAAATGAGGTTGTTCGGGAGGGCCCGGCAGGCTAAAAGCCCGGTTGTTGCGGTGCCGCAAATTGAGCGCAATTGGACGGCACTTAACCCTGCAACCCCTTCAAACCTGAACGGTCCTCACGCGACTAACTGGCGCGGTCTTGTTTGGTGCCCTTTGGACAAACTTGGGAATGGTAACGCAATGAACCTCGGTCAGCTCCGCATCTCCCGCCGCACCGTCACCATTGCCGTTGCTTTCGTCGGCCTGGTGTCGCTGGCGATCGGCGCCCATGCGGCGTTGAACAAGCGCTCGCTCGACGCCGCCAAGGCGATCGGAACCGAGCAGACCGGCTCGATCGGCGCCACCGCCAGCCGCGTTGCGCTCGTGATCGGCAACGGCCATTACCCGGATGCGTCCGCGCCGCTCGCCCAGCCCATCAACGATGCCCGCGGCCTCACCGCCGCCCTGCGCGGCAAGGGTTTTGACGTCGACGTGGTCGAGGACGCCACCAAGGACGACATGGCCCGCGCCATCGTCCGCCTGAAGGCCAAGATCCAGCCGGACACCGTGGCGATGCTGTTCTTCGGCGGCTATGGCGTCCAGGTCGGCCGCGAGAGTTTCATGATTCCGGTCGATGCCGCGATCTGGAAGGAAGCCGACGTCCGCCGCGACGGCGTCTCGATCGAACAGGTGCTGGACGCGATGACCGAGAAAGGCGCCAAGGCCAAGCTCGTCGTCGTCGACGCCTCCCGCCGCAACCCCTATGAGCGCCGCTTCCGCTCCTATTCCCACGGTCTGGCCCCGATCTCCGCGCCGGAAAACGCGCTGATCCTGACCTCGGCGACGCCGGGCAAGGTGGCCGATGACGGCAAGGGCCAGTACAGCGTGCTGGTGACCGAGTTGCTCAACAATCTGAATTCGCAGTCCGGCGCCGCCACTGCCTTCAACAAGACCCGCATCTCCGTCTCCCGCGCCTCCGACGGCGAGCAGGTGCCGCAGGTGTCGTCGTCGCTGCTGGAAGACGTCCGCATCGGCGGGTAAGCGCGCCGCGCGCTCAACTCTATCCACACGTCGTCCCTGCGAACGCAGGGACCCATACCGCGTGATCCATCGATGGGACGCGGTCGCAGACGCCCTGCGTTGCCCAACACCCGCGTTGGATTGCTGAACCGAATCCGTCTTCCCTCTTGCCCATTCCAACGGCCGCGGCGTATGGGCCCCTGCGTTCGCAGGGGCGACGAGTTGATAGGTTCTCGCCTTTTCCCACGGTCGTCCCTGCGAACGCAGGGATCCATACCGCGTGATCCCTCAATAGCGCGCGGTCGCAAACGCTCTGCCAACTACCTCTGTGGCTTGCTGAGGCAAAGCCGTCTTCCAATGTGCCCAATACGCCGGCCGCGGCGTATGGGTCCCTGCGTTCGCAGGGACGACGAGAGAGTGAGTTCCGCTCACACAATCAGATCGCTGAGATCGCGCCACTCCAGATTCTCGCGCTCGATCAGCTCGATCTTCCAGTTCCGCTTCCAGCGCTTGAGTTGCTTTTCACGGGCGATCGCCTCATCCGGCCGCTCGAACGCCTCGACATAAACCAGGCGATAAACACCGTAGGTCTTGACGAACGAGGAGCCTTCGCCGTTGCGATGCTGCTCCTTGCGTTTCGAAAGGGAATTTGTGACCCCGATATACAAGGTCCCATGCCGCCGGCTCGCAAGGATGTAGACGTAATACATGCGCGAAACACTGCCGTCGTCCCTGCGAACGCAGGGACCCATACCGCGTGATCTATCGATAGAGTGCGGTAGCAGATACCTTATCACACAACTAGCGACGGTGGTTATGGCCCCTGCTTTCGCAGGGGCGACGGATGCCTACTTCACATCCGCGCTCGCCGTCACCGCCCGCACCGGGTCGCCTTCGCGCAGCAGCGCGCCGGCGCGCGCCACCACGATGTCGCCTTCCTGTAGGCCGGAGGTGATCTCGACCTGTCCGGCCGACATCAGCCCGGTCTCCACCCGCCGCGTTTCGACGCGCGCGCGCCGCACCACCTGCACCACGGTGCCGGCGGAGCCATAGAGGATGGCGGTGAGCGGCACCGAGACGCCGCAGCTCTGCCCGGTCTTGATCTGCGCGCGGCCTGACGAATTCACCAATAGCCGCCGGTTGGTGGTGACGCCGAGGAACACCTGCGCGAGCTGGCTGTTCGGCTCGACCGTGGTCGACAGCCGCCGCACCTTTCCATCGACCTCGCCGGCGCCGATCACCTTGATCCGCGCGGTCTGGTTGACCTGAAGTTTGGCGATGTCGCGCGTCGGCACCATGCCGACCAGATCGAACTCGCTGCGCGCGATGATCGAGAACAGCGCTTCGCCCTTGGCCGACGCCATCGCGCCGACGGAAGCCGTCGAGGCCGAGATCACGCCCGCCACCGGCGCCTGCACCGTGATCTGCCCACCCTCGGGGAGGGTCAGCCGCGCCAGCACCTGACCTGCGGTAACGCTGTCGCCCGCATCCACCATCACCTCGGCGACCTTCAGCCCCATCCGCTCGGGCCGCACCTGGTTCTCCTCGCGCGCAATGATGGTGCCGGAGACTTCGACGATATTGGCGAAACAGGATTTCGCGGCCTTGAGCACGGTGACGGCGGCACCCTTTGGGGGGGCCTCGTCGTCGGCGGCGAGGGGGGAGGTAGAAAGGCAGAGCAGGCCAGCCACCGCCGCAGCGAACAGCCTTCGCGACGGGGTGGACGCAGTGAAATAGGTCATCGGCAATCCAGTCCAATAATTCACATCATGAATACCAGAAGCCCGGCCGCGGAGCCAAGGCCAACGCCGGCCGCACCGGATCCGCACGTTTCGTTCGACCGATGCGGGCGGCGACGGACGAAAACGTCTCGGCTGCGTCGCTCTTGAAATGATATCATAATGATGATATCATTTCCGCGTCGTTGGAGGATGCCATGCAGGTTTCAAAATGGGGTGACAGCCTGGCCGTGCGGCTGCCCAAAGCCCTGGTCGAAAAGATGGGCCTGCGGGCAGGCGACGAACTCGACATCGTCGACGTGGCCGAGCGAACGCTGATCGTCCAGAAGGAAGACCGCCGCAAGGCCGCGCTCGAGCGTCTGGCTTCGCTGAACTGGGCGCTTCCTCCCGATTACAAGTTCGATCGGGACGAGGCGAACGAACGGTGAAGGCGTTTTTCGATACCAACATTCTCGTCTACACCGCGACTTCGGACGCCAGAAAACAACGGGCGGTGGATTGCCTGAGCCGCGGCGGTGTCGTCAGCGTTCAGGTGCTGAACGAGTTCGTTCACGTCGCCCGCCGCAAGCTTCGTCATGACTGGCCGCAGATCGAACTGGCGCTCGGGCTGTTCCGCGCGTCGCTCGATGACGTCTTGCCCGTCACGCTGAACATTCACACGGGCGCCGTGTCCCTCGCCCGCGAGCACGGCGTGCCGTTCTATGACGCCCTGATCGTCGCCGCCGCCATCGAGGCCGGTTGTGACACGCTGTTCAGCGAAGACATGCAGCACGGCCGCAGCATCGGCGGCCTCGCCATCGTCAATCCGTTTCTCGATAGTGCACCGTAGCCTGCCGCCCTCGGGCAGGTTCGGCCGTGCCGGCAAGGGTCATCTTGAAATGTCACTCCACCACCATGCTGACGGCCTCCGCCGGCGCCGCCTCCGCCGCCAGCGGAACGCCGGCCAACTCGTCCGCGCGGGCGATATGCCCTGCGATCGCGGGATTGACTGATGACGCATGGGTGAGCGGGAGCATA
Organism: Bradyrhizobium sp. 170; assembly: GCF_023101085.1. NCBI lineage: Bacteria > Pseudomonadati > Pseudomonadota > Alphaproteobacteria > Hyphomicrobiales > Nitrobacteraceae > Bradyrhizobium > Bradyrhizobium sp. 170. Next base: position 284,454 of record NZ_CP064703.1, read on the forward strand.
TGGCCGCCATCCGGCAAATGCCGGACCTCGGCGCCATCAATGATCGCACAGAGCCGCTGCACGATGCGTTGGGTGAGATATGGCGACAGCCCTCCCGAAAACAGCAGCGTCGGAACGCGAAGCGAGGCCGCCGCGGTGGCGACATTCTCTTCGGCGAACGCTGCCGTGAAATCGAACGCAAGCTTGTGGGCGCGCTCGATCATGCGCAGGCGCGCGCTGGCCGGCAGCGGATCCTGCGGACCGGAGCCGTTCCAGAATTCGATGAACATGTCGATCGCTTCCAGCGCCCGCTGAATTGTTGTCCGGGCTAAAGTTTCACCGCTTGGTGATGACGACCTCGAGATATTCGCTGGGCACGACCATCGTGCCGTCGCTGGAGCGGTTCATGCGGACGATCAGGGCGTTCAGATCGTTATGCAGCTCTTCCTGTTTCGCCGGCTCGAGGGCTGCGAACGCTTTCAGCACCGGGCCGTAGTACGTCTTGAACACGTCGAGGAAGTGCGCCGGCGAGCGATAGCGGAACTTGAACAGGCGCGATTCCGCTCTGATCGAGCGCGCGTCAGCGTCGAACATTTCGGTCAGCCGCGCGCTCGTTCCCCACAGCGCGGGCGATTTGGCGCCGGCTGGAGGCGGCAGATATTTGCCGAGCGTCTTGAAGAGCTGTCCGATAAAACCTTCCGGCGTCCAGTTCGCCAGGCCGACCTGGCCCTTGGGCTTGCAGACCCGCATCAGTTCGGCGGCCGCGCGGTCCTGGTTCGGCGTGAACATGACGCCGAAGGTGGAGAGCACGGTGTCGAAGCTGTTGTCGTCGAACGGCAGGTTTTCCGCGTCGGCTTCCCTGAATTCGATTTGCATGCCTTCCGCCGCGGCGCGCGCCTGGCCGCGTTCCAGCAGTGCCGGCACGTAGTCGGTCGAGGTGACGTCGCACCACCGCCGCGCTGCGGCGAGGCTCGCCATGCCGTTGCCGGCGGCGACATCGAGCACCTTTGAGCCGGCCTTGAGATCGAGCGCCTCGCAGAGTTCCTCGCCGACGATCTGCAGTGTCGCGCCGACAATGGCGTAATTGCCCGAGGACCATGCGGCCTGCTGACGCGTCTTCAGGGCTGCGAGGTCGGGGGCAGGCTGGATCGGGGTCGCTGCGGTCGCTGTCTGGCCGGCCATCGGTGTCTCCTTGATCTGGATCGTGCGGCCACGGGAGGCGGCCACGATGAACCGAACATCGCCCTGTCAGGACCTAAAGACTGTGATGCCGGGCTGATTTTGCCTTGAGAGGACCCTGATTTTTCAGTGAGATTTCTCTTTCTGTGAGATTTCACACACTTTCCCGCAGGGAATTTCGGTCTACCTCAGGCCGGGAGCATGATCCGGAAAAGTAGGTACCGGTTTTCCCTCGGGACAAACGCGAAGCGTTTGCCCCGAGATCATGCTCAAACAAACAAAAAGGTGCGGGACAAACAAAATGACCGGAAATCGCGTGCCGGGACGAAGTGATCTAGGATGATTTAACCGGGATGAAGCCGTGCAATTTCACTTTTCCAACCATGTACTTGATGTCGACCTGCGCGAGCTGACCCGCGGCGGCGAGAGCATCGCGGTCGAGCCGCAGGTGTTCGATCTCCTGATTCACCTGATCGAAAACCGCGACCACGTCGTCACCAAGGACGATCTGATCGAGACGATATGGGACGGCCGCATCGTCTCCGAATCCACGCTGACGAGCCGGATCAACGCCGCGCGCAGGGCGGTCGGCGACAGCGGCAAGGATCAAGCCGTGATCCGCACCATTGCGCGAAAGGGTTTTCGTTTCGTCGGCGACGTGCGGCCGAAAGCTGCGAACGGCGCCCTGGCGCGCGCCGATGCGCCTTCCTCGCCCGGTTTTGCCGGCGAGCTGCCGCATCAGCAACTCCCGGCGCTTGATCGCACCGCGATCGCCGTGCTGCCGTTTGCCAATCTCTCCGGCGAGCCGGAGCAGGAATATTTTTCCGAAGGCATCAGCGAGGACATCATCACCGCGCTGTCGAAGCTGCGCTGGTTCTACGTGATCGCGCGGAATTCCTCGTTCAGCTACCGGGGCAAATCCGTCCACCACCAGCAGATCGGCGAGGAGCTTGGCGTCGGCTATGTCGTCGAAGGCAGCGTGCGCAAGGACGGCGACCACGTCCGCATCACGGCCCAGCTCGTCGACGTGGCCACCGGCAGCCACCTCTGGGCCGAGCGCTACGACCGCAATCTCGCCGACGTGTTCGCCGTGCAGGACGAGATCACCCAGGCCGTCGTCGCGGCGATCGAGCCGCAGCTCTACGCCGCCGAGGATTTCCGGGCTCGGCGCAAGACGCCTGACAACATGGATGCGTGGGATCTGGTGATGCGCGCGCTGTCGCATTACTGGCGCGTGACGCGGCAGGACAATCTGGTCGCGCTGGCGCTTCTGGAAAAGGCGATCAGCGTCGATCCCGCCTACGGCCAGGCGCTTTCCTTGCTGGCTTCCTGCCATACGTTCAGCGCCCATATGGGCTGGCAGGAAATCACCAAAGTGGTCCCGGTCGCGGAGCGTGCGGCGCTGGCGGCGATCCGGGCCGACAGTGAGGATGCGTGGGCGCATTATGCGCTGGCCAGCGTCTATCTGTTCAACCGGCGCTTTGATGATTGCCTCGCTGAATTCGAGCTGGCGCTGCGGCTCAACCCGAATTTTTCGCCCGCGCGCGGCCTTTACGGCGTTGCGCTGTCCTATCGCGGGCGCTGGCAGGAAGGCGATCGCGCCGCGCGCGAAGCGCTGAAATTCTCACCCCGCGATCCCTTTGCCGCGATCTATTGCGGCGTCGCCGCCTATTGCCAGTATGTCGGCAAAAATTACGCGGAGGCGATCCAACTGTCGCGCGAAGCGCTGCGGCAGCGTATCGATTTTGTCGGAGCTCACCGCGTGCTGACGGCCTCCTTCGGCATGGCCGGCGGAGGCGACGCTGCCAAAGCGGCGCTGCAAGAACTCCGCCGCGCCCAGCCCAACATTTCGCTCGCCTGGCTGGCAAGCGGACTGCCGTTCGAACACGAGGCGGACAAGGTGCACTACCTGGAAGGGTTTCGGCGCGCGGGTCTGCAATAGCTGCGCGGCGATATCTCAAGCTGAACTGGACGGTAAATCAAAACCGTCTGAAAGTCTTCGCCGGCCGCAACGGGCATGTTGATGCTGCCGCGCTTTCGCGAGGCAACCATCAAGGAGAACGGCATGCCATTGATAGAGGTTCACGTTATCGAGAACGTGTTCAATTCCGAGCAGAAGCGCCAGATGATCAGGAAGCTCACCGACGCCATGGTGTCGATCGAAGGCGAAAGCATGCGCGGCGTTACCTGGGTCAAGATTTCCGAAGTCGCGAGCGGCGATTGGGGCATCGGCGGTCAGCCGCTGACCACCGAAGCCGTCAAGGATCTCGCGGCCGGACGAAAGGTGGCCTGACGAGTTCCGGCCTTGCATGCCGGCGGGCTGGCCCTGCCGGCGGTGCGGCTCATCGTTTCCTCATTTAGATCCTTGATCCAACCGTATCCGGTACTCGTCCTGCCTTTCGGCGTACGCGCTGAAGCCTGCTGACACCATGCTGGCAGCAGGCCTTCGATAGAAAGGATGCCCGGCAAGCTGACCGGGCTCCGGCTACTCTTGAAAGAAAATAGCCATGACCATGTTGACCACCATTCCGACCTCCGCCACCAGGCCATTTGCCTGGCGAACTGCGATTTGGCTGGCGCGCGGGCGCCGTCTCATCAACCGCTTCTTCGCGGCGGTGATCTCGCGCCACGAGCGTCACGCCGCGCGTGAGGCCCTGCGCAAGCTCGACGATCGCCATCTCCAGGATATCGGTATGTACCGCTCGCAGATCGACAGCAGGCTCGAAGAATTGGCGCAGACGCGCGCGCGAATGCAGCAGCCTGGCTGGCACTGACGAGCGGGTACGGCGTCGTCAGTCGTCAATCCGTCAGCGACGGTGGCAAGAGGAATTCGTCGCCGGGGAGAGCGCGCTATAAGCCGTAAAACCATTGCGCAGGGAAGGCCGGGTGTTCCGGCGCACCTTGCGATCACCCGTGTGCATTTTTTGCGCACGATTGCGGGTGCTGAGGGCACCCGGCTTTCCCTGCGCCCTCTGAATTTTCGTGAGGGCGGATGAATGAAGCAAATCCTCGGGCGCGTGGCGCCGCGGGAGGTTTGCTGCTGTTTGACATAAAGGCGGAGCCGTAGGGTGGGCAAAGCGCAGCGTGCCCACCATCTCTCCCCGGCGTTACGTTGCATGGTGGGCACGCTTCGCTTTGCCCACCCTACAAGACTACTGCATCTTCTTCCGTCGTGCGGCCGCCGCATCCACCACGTTGTCGACCGCCTCACGCCAGCTCATGATCTCCGCCGCCAGAATCGGATGATTGAACCCCTTCAGATTCAAATCATCGATCGCTCGGCCCTCGACCCATGGCTCGACCATGCCGTAGACGCGCCGGCTCACCACGATCTGGTTGGCCTTGGCTTCGTCGCACAGCCGCGACGCCAGATTGGTGACGCTGCCGATCGCGGCGTATTCCAGCCGCTGCTCGAAACCGATCTGGCCGAGCGTGGCGTAGCCGAGCGCGATGCCGATGCCGAAGCCGAGATTGTGGCCGCGGTTGCGCCACTTCTCGGTGAGTTGCCCGATGGTGTCGCGCATCTCGACAGCCATGCGAACGGCGCGCGCGGTGTGGTCGTCGAACTGGATCGGCGCATTGAACAGGATCATCACGCCGTCGCCGGCATAGCGGTCGAGCGTGCCTTCATACTTGAAAATAAGCTCGCCGAGCGCCGCGTGATATTCGCGCAGCACGTTCATCGCCTCTTCCGGCTCGGTCGTCTCGGTGAACGCCGTAAAACCGCGCAAATCGCAGAACACCACCGTCACTTCGCGGCGGTGGCTGTCGAGCAGGCCCTCATGGCCGTCGGAGGAGGCGATCAGTTGCGCCACCTGCGGCGCGAGGAAGCGCTCCAGCTTTCGGATGCGTTCGATCTCGCCGAGCTGCGTCTCGACGCGCTCCTCCAGCGAGCGATTCCAGTCCCTGAGCTGGTCGGTCTGCTCCTGCAGCTTGTCGGCCTGCTCGCGCACGATGTCGTTGGCGGCCAGCAGTTCGCGGCTCTTGTGGTCCACCTCGGTGAACAGTCGCGCATTGCGCATCGCCAGCACCGCCTGGTGCGCAAACGTCTTCATCAGCCCGATCAGGTTGTCGGAGAATTCTCCCGCGTTCTGCCGCAGCACCACCAGCGAACCCAAAATGCCGGTCTGGTCGACCAGCGGCACCACCAGCACGGAGTTGAAGCCGGCTTCAACCGTGACATCGCGCAAGGGATGCTCAGGCATCGCGCCGAGTTGGGGAATCGCGATCGGCTCGCCGCTCATCGCGGCCTCGCCGAGCGGGGAATTGTCGGCGTCGATGGCGCGATGGCGGCCTTCGGCCGATCTGTCGATGCCGATGGATTCGGTGAGGCTGAACTGGTGGTTGCCGGCGTCATAGCCGTAGATCAGCACGGCGTCGGCATGGGTGATCTCCAGCGCACGCGCGGCGACCGTGGGCAGTACGGCGTCGAGGTCGAGCGAGGAGGCGACGGCGCGGCCGACTTCCTCGAGCACCTTGAGCTCGTTGATCGATTGCGCCAGATCCCGCGTGCGCTCCTTCACCTTGGATTCAAGGTTCGAATACGTCTCGGCGAGCTGGCCGGCCATGCCGTTGAACTGATTGGCCAGCTCCTCCAGTTCGTCCGACGTCTTCACCTCGATGCGGTGGCCGAAATCGCCGGCGCCGAGACGCCTGGCGCCGGCCTGCAGCGCCGTGATCGGCACCAGCATACGCCGCGCCATGATGGTGCCGGCGATGATCGCGACCACGAGACCAAGTCCGATCAAAAGCGCTATCCGTATCAGTTGATCGCGGATCGGCGTCAACGCCTGCGCGGTCTCCTGTTCGAAGAACACGTGCCAGCCGAGCTTCGGCACCAGGCTCGATGTGGTCAGAACGGCGTTGCCCCTGGCATCCTTGCCCGACGCCGGGGCCACGCCGCCGGGCTTGCTGACGGCGGCGACCTGCGGCAGCATCGACAGATTCTTGCCGACCTCGGGCCCGTTCGAGGAGGCGGCCAGCACGTCACCCTTGGAATCGGTGATATAGGCAAACGCCACCTTGCCAACCTGGGCATCGATCAAAAACTCCGACAGGAAATCAAGGTCGACCTCGGCGACGGTGGTGCTGCCATCGGCATGTGACAGCGCGATCGACATCAACGGTCGCTCACCGCGGAAGTAGGCCGGCGCAAAACTGGTGCCGCGCGAGATGGTTTCGGTGAATCTGCGGGAAAAATCGGCGCCGCTGCCGAGCGTGACGGTCTGGCGCGTGTGGCGGAGTTGCTCACGGCCCTGGCCGTTGAGGAACGAGAGCTGGCTGACCTGCGGCACCTGCCGCAGCAGTTGCGCATAGTCTTCGCGGTGCTGCTCCAGCGTTGCGGCTTCGGTGATCTTGGTGGCGCTGGCGCGCGTCACCCAGGAAATCTGCCGCTCGAGGTCGGACAAGGATTGCTGGATTCGCTTGGCGGTCGCCTCCGCCTTCTCCGACATGCCGTCGCTAACCGAGCTCTTGATGCCGCGATAGGTGATCCAGATTTCCATCGCGCCGTTGACGGCCAGCACGAACACGACGAGGCCGACCAGCGCGACGACGTATTTGGCGAACAGGCCTTCGCGCAGAAATCCTGCTCTGTCCTTGACCTCGTTCATCCGGGCCCTCGTGCGCCACGGCTTGCGCGCGCATCGGTTTGTCACTGGCGCCGGTCTGTCTCGGCAGCCCCGGCATGAGGGCCCTGTTTAGCACGAATTGGGGGGCGGGTTTGTGGGCTCGCCAACATGGTTAGCCCCGATTTAGGGCAGGAATCGCGGGGATTCGTCATGCCCGGGCTTGCTTAACCTCGCCCCGCTTGCGGGGGTCGAGACAAGCGAAGCTTGCTCTTAGGTCGACGCGAAGCGGCGGGTGAGGGGGTACAGGTATTCAGGCATCGGTACTCGCGGATAGAGCCCCTCACCCCGCCCTCTCCCCGCAAGAGCGGGGCGAGGGAGTGCCGGCCTCAGCGATTGAACAACTGCCGCAAGACCTCGTTCATTGGCTGACTGTCCTGCTCGGCAGTCGTATCGCTCGGCGGCGCGGGAGGGGCAGGTTCGGCGGCCGGAGCGTCCTGGGTCGGCGCCTCGGCGGGCGAGGTGCGGCTCGGGATGCTGCGCTGGCTGCTCGGCCTGCCGCCGCCCTGGCCTTGGCTCTGGCCGAGACCGCTCAGGCCCTGCTGCAAGAGATTGCCGATCGTCTCGCCGAGCTGGCCGCCGAGCGGACCAGCCGGCTGCTGGCCACCAGTTGCGCCCTGTCCGCCGGCAACGCCTTGTTGTCCGCCGGCCGTCCCCGGCTGTCCGCCGAGCAGGCTGCCGATCGCGGCACCAAGCCCGGCGCCGTTCTGGCCGAACAGGCCCTTGCCCATTTCCTTCAGCTTGGCATAGGCGGCGTCGGGATTGTCGAGGATGCCCTGCATCTCCGGATAAATCCGCGGCGCGCCCCACGGGCCCGAGATCATCACGGGGATACCGAGCCCGACCGGATCGGTGACGCGACCCTGGCCTTCGGTGGTCATCACGAGTTTTGGCTCGACGCGGAATCCGATCTGCTTGGTGCCGAGGTCGATGGTGCCTGCCCCGGTCATCTTGACCAGTGGGCCGACCAGATTGAGATCGGTGGTCTGCGCCTGGCCCTTGTCGATCTTGAACGACGCCGACAATTGCGAGAGATCCGTCGCCTTCTCCTCGCTCTCCTGCCAGCCCGACAAGGTGCTCGCCGTCAGCGAGCGGATCATCTGCGCGACGTTGAGTCCCTTGATGGCGCCGTCCTGGAATACGACGAACGCAGTACCGGCCATGTTCGACATGATCGCGCGCTGGCTGGTGCCGGAGGAGCGCACGCTGAGCTTCGCCTGCATCTTGCCGTCGAGCTTGTCGAAGTCGGCCAGGCCCTGCAGCAGCGGCAGCGCGCGGACGCCGGTGAGGTCGGCCCGCATCGTGTAGGTCGGATTGGCGGTGGAGACGTCGACGGTCAGATCGCCGTTGGCGTTACCCTCATAGGCACCGAGATTGGAAACCTGCGCCTTCAGGACGCCGCTTGTGAGGGTGGCGTCGATCGCGGCGGGCGTGAAGCGCGCGTCGCCGACGTTGAGCTCGGCCGCGGAAATGCGCACCTGCAGGTCGATATAGTTGAGGCCGTTGATGTCGATCGTCGCACTGCTCCAGGGCTGTGCCGAAGTATCGCCGGTGCTGCGTGTCGTCGCGATGGCGAGCTTCTGGAAATCGAGGTCGAGCTTCACCAGCGGCTTGCTCGAAAGATCGACCGAGGCCCAGCCGTTGAACGCGGCGTCGCCGAGCGCGCCGGTGACGCTGTTGATCATCACGACCGAGCCGTTGAGGCGGGCTTCGGCCTTGGCCGTGAGCGGGGCGCGCAACAGGTCGGGCGCGTCGATCTTGATCTCGGCCGGGATATTCTGCCGCTCGATCGGCGGTGCGGGCGGCGCCGCCTTGATCTCGAATTTCAGCGGATAGCCGTTGCGGCGGGCGCTGCCTGACAGCACGACCTTGCGGTCGGAATCGATGGTGACGTCGACGTTGACGGTCTCGATCCTGTTCTCGACGCGGTCGCGCACGTTGGAGAACACGACGGTGCCGCCGGTGACGCTGATGTGCTCGATCGAAAACGCGTCAGCCGCCTTGCCGGCAGCGGGCTTCGAGGGAGGATTGGCCTCCCTGACGCGCTCGCGTCTCAGCGGCAGGTTCACCACCGGGCGGATGATGACCAGGTCGGTGATGTGCGGCTTGCCTGCCCACAGGCTGGCGAGCGTCACGTCCGCCTCGATGGTTGCGGCCGCGAAGCGGCGGTTGATGTCGCGGTCCTTCGGGTCCTGCAGCGTGACATCGTTCAGCGTGATGTTGAGCGATGGCCACAGGCCGAGCTTGGCGCCGCCATTGATGGCGAGCTGGTAGCCGGTCTCCCGCTCGACCCGCTCCTGGATCTGCGCCGTCAGGAAGCCCGACGGGATGCCGATCACCAGCAGCAGCGCGATGACGACGATCACGGCCGCGATGACGGCGCCGGCAATTTTCAGTGCTTTCATATCGACATTCCAGACCGCGCGAACGGCACTTATTTCGGTGGCGCGAGACGCGGGCGCAACCGGTCAGGCGAGCTTATCCCGGAAAGGGGTCGGGCCCAAAGAAGCCAAAAATATTACGGGGGTACTGCAAAGTTATGTGACTTATGACACACTCGTTGGCGTGGGAATCTTGCTAACGGCCTGAGGGGGCGGGTCCGGGGCCTATTTGGAAGGTAATAGTACAATGAGCAAACAGGCCGAATTTGCGGTCATTCTGAAAATGAACCCGATGTTTGCGGATTTGGGCGCCGACGAATTGCAGCGCATCTCCGGTCTTTGCCACACCGAGCAGCTCGGCCTCGGCCAGATGCTGTTCCAGAAGGGCGATGCGGGCGATGCCCTGTATGGCGTACGGCGCGGCCAGATCCGGATCGAGACCGGCGCCTCCGACGGCAGCCGCCTGACGCTGAATTTCATGGGCCCCGGGGATCTGTTCGGCGAGGTCGCCGTCCTCGACGGCCAGAGCCGCACCGCGGACGCCACCGCCGGCGAGCCGTCGGAACTGTTCGTGCTGCGGCGCGAGGATTTCCTCGCCTTCCTGGAACGCGAGCCCAAGGTCGCGATCAAGATCATGATGCTGCTGTGCCAGCGCATCCGCTGGCAGAGCGAGCGGATGGAGGAATCCGTGCTGCAGCCGCTGCCAGTTCGGCTGGCGCGAAGGCTCTGCGCACTCGCTTCCGATTTCGGTTCCGAAGTGCACATCTCGCAGGAGCAACTCGGCGTCTTCGTCGGCGCTGCCCGTGAAAGCGTCAACCGTCAACTCCAGCTCTGGCGCAAGGACGGCATTCTGGACCTCCAGCGCGGACGCATTCTGCTGCAGAACATGACCAAGCTGACGGCGGTGGCAAGGAACGAGTAGGGGCCATCCGTCGTCAATCATGACCTGTTATGGTATGATGACTGCATGAACAAGATACTCAAAGAAGTGATCGAGCACGCCGAGACTTGGCCCGTGGAGGATCAAGAGGAGCTTGCCGAGTACGCCCGAGAAATCGAGGCGCGTCGGACCGGCGTCTACACGATGTCAGACGATGAGCGTGCGGCAGTCCGGAAAGGGTTGGCTGAGGCCGATTGCGGGGAATTTGTTTCGGACGAGATCATTACCGAAGCCGACAAGCGCCACGACGGATGAAGATACGCTATACGCCCGCTGCCTTCTCCGACCGAGAGCGAATAATCGAATATGTGAGAGGACGATCTGCCAGCGGCGCGAGCAACGTAGCGGCAAGCATTCGCGAGGCAGTAGCCCAGCTCAAAGACCATCCACACAGCGGTTATCGGACGAATGATCCCGATGTGCGGGTAATATTTGTCGTCCGTTATCCCTACAAGATCTTCTATCGAGTGCGAGAAGCGATAGAAATTCTGCACATCCGGCACACGTCTCGAAGAGCATGGAAGAACGATAGGTAGCCGGCGCTGCCCAAGTGCGCAGAGCCGCCCCCTACTTCGCCGCAGGTGACATCGCTGGCGGCACGGCAGGTGGGCCCTTGGCGGGCGGTTCGTTGTGATGATCCGGCCCGTGACCGGCCACCTCTGGCTCGCCGCTGGAGACCAGCAGCTTCTGGCCCCAGCGCCAGCACAGGGCGCCGAGATCGTCCATCACCATGAACATCGCCGGCACGAACACCAGCGACAGGATGGTGGAGAAGATCAGGCCGCCGATCACCGCGAGCGCCATCGGCGAGCGGAATTCGCCGCCGGCGCCGAAGGCCAGCGCCGATGGCATCATGCCCGCCGCCATCGCGATCGTCGTCATCACGATCGGGCGCGCGCGCTTCATGCCGGCGTCGATCATGGCGTCTTCGCGTTTCTTGCCCTCGCGGATTGCTTCGACCGCGAATTCGACCAGCATGATGGCGTTCTTGGTGACGATGCCCATCAGCATCAGGATGCCGATCCACACCGGCGTGGTCAGTTGCTTGCCGGTGAGCAGCAAGGCCGCGATCGCGCCGCCGATCGAGAGCGGCAGCGAGAACAGGATGGTGATCGGCTGCAGGAAGGTGCCGAACAACAGCACCAGCACCGCATAGACCATCATCAGGCCGGCGGTGATGGCGGTGGCAAAGCCTTCCGACAATTCGTTCAGACTTTCGGCGTCGCCCGACGGACTTACCTTCACGCCCTTGGGCAGGCTCTTCATGACCGGAAGGTCGTAGATCATCTTGGTGGCGTCGCCGAGCGCGGCGTTGCCGACGAGATCGGCGGCGACAGTCGCCTGCCGTTCGCGGTCGTAGCGGTTGATGCTGGTCGGACCCTGATCGAGCTGAATGTCAGCCACGACGGATAGCGGCACGCCGCCGCGTTCGCCGCGCTGGCCGAGCGGCACCCGCAATTGCTGCAGCATCTGCAGGTCGCTGCGCGCACTGTCCTCGAGCTGGACGCGGATCGGCACCTGACGGTCGCCGGCGTCGAATTTTGCCAATGCCGGCCCGACGTCGCCGATGGTGGCGACGCGGATCGTCTGCGACAGGCTCTCGGTCGAGACGCCAAGCCGCGCTGCGAGTTCCGCCCGTGGCCGGATGCGAAGCTCGGGGCGGTCGAGCGAGGTTTCCGAGATCACGTTGGCGATGATCGGAATCCGCTTCATCTGCGTCGCCAGCTCGCTGGCAACGTTGTTGACGATATTGCTGTCGACGCCGGTCACGACGAGTGAAATCGCGCGAAGGCCGTTTTCATCGAGAAACCAGAAGCGAATGTCAGGAACGTTTTCGAGTTCCTGGCCGATCTCGAGCTCGAGCTGCCGCTGGGTGACTTTGCGGTCGCCCTTCGGCGTGTAGTTGATGATCAGCGCGGCGCGGCGCACTTCCAGCGTGCCCGGCGGCACCCGGCCGCCGTCGACGAAGATGCTCTTCACTTCGGGCCGCTTGCGCAGGCGCGCGACGATTTCTTCCGTTACCTTCTCTGTATAGGCGAGCTGCGTACCCGGCGGCAGCTCCATCGCCAGCAGCGAGCGTGCGGTGTCCTGCGCCGGCAGGAAGCCTTGCGGCAGCAGCGTGATGCTCCAGATCGAGGCTGCGAACACGCCGAAGCCGATCAATACGGTGATGAAGTAGTGCTTCACCGACCAGGTGACGAGCTTGGTGTAGGTCTGCAGAATGCGCCCGGGTGGCGGGTCTTCGTGCGGGTGATCCTTCAGGAAGTAAGCCGCGAGCACCGGCGTGACGAACCGCGCGGCGAGCAGCGAAAAGAACACCTGGACCGATACGGTGATGCCGAACTGCTTGAAGAACTGCCCGGCGATACCGGACATGAAGCTGGCCGGAGCAAAGATCGCGATGATCGTCAGCGAGATCGCGATCACGGCGAGGCCGATTTCGTCGGCGGCTTCCAGCGCGGCGCGATAGGGTGATTTGCCCATGCGCATGTGGCGCACGATGTTCTCGATCTCGACGATGGCGTCGTCGACCAGAATACCCGTCGACAACGTGATGGCGAGGAAGGAGACCAGGTTCAGCGAGAAGCCGAGCAGGTCCATCGCCCAGAACGCCGGGAAGATCGACAGCGGCAGCGAAATCGCGGCGATGATGGTGGCTCTGAGATCGCGCAGGAACAGCAGCACGACGATCACCGCAAGGATTGCGCCCTCGAACAAGGTCGAGATCGCCGCATCGTAATTGCCCTTGGTGAAGTCGACCGAGGTATCGATCAGCTTCAGATCGACGTCGGGATAGGCGACCTTCAGCGCATCGATGCGCTTCTGCACGGCAGCCGCCACCACGACGTCGCTGGCGCCCTTGGAGCGCTTGATGCCGAGCGCCACCACCGGCTCGCCGTTGAAGCGGGCGAAGGTCCGGCGATCGGCAATGGTGTCGGTGACGGTGCCGAGGTCGTCGAGCCGCACCTCGCCGCCGCCGAACAGTGGGATCATGGTGCCGGCGAGCTCGTTGAGCGTCTTGGCGCCGGCCAGCGTGCGAATGGCCTGGTCGTTCTTGCCGATTTCGGCGCGGCCGCCGGCCAGGTCGACATTGGTGCCGCGCAGAATCTGGCTGACATTGACGGCGGTCAGGCCCGCGGCCTGCAGCCGGTCGGGATCGAGCGAGACCAATATCTCGCGCTCGACACCGCCGATACGCTCGACCTGCGCCACGCCGCGCACGCCCTGCAGCGCGCGTTTGACGACGTCGTCGACGAAATAGGAAAGCTGCTCCGGCGTCTTGCCAGGCGAGATCGCGGCATAGGTGACGATCGGCAGGCCGATCACGTCGACGCGCTGGATCAGCGGCTCGTTGACGTTCTGCGGCAGGTTGGCGCGGACGCGGGTGACGGCGTCCTTGACGTCATTGAGCGCGCGGTCGGTGTTGGTCTCCAGCGCGAACTGGATCGTGGTCACCGACAGGCCGTCGGTGATCGAGGACGAAATATGCCGCACGCCCTCGACGCCGGATACGCCGTCCTCGATGGTCTTGGTGACCTGGCTCTCCAGCTCGGCGGGGGCCGCGCCGAATTGCGCTACCGCGACCGAGATCACCGGAATGTCGGCGCTCGGCAGCCGCGTCACCGCGAGCTTGGTGAAGCTGACCCAGCCCAGCACCAGCAGGATGATCGAGAAGACAATCGAAGGCAGCGGGTTCCGGATCGACCATGCCGAGATATTCAAAGCCATTAGCGTGCCCGCGTGCGCTCGAGTTCATCGGCGAACATGGTCTTGACCTGGTCGCCGTCATGCAAAGAGGTGCCAGCATCGGCCACGACGGTTTCGCCGACGTCGAGGCCTTCAAGAATTTCGGTGGAGGTTTCGGAGGTCAGGCCGACGCGCACTCGTCGCGTCTCGATGGTATTGCCTTTTACGACCTGCAGCGTCAGGCGGTCGATGGCGGTACGCGGAACGGCGACGCCGCAGGAGCGCTTGGCGTCGATATTGGCGCGGGCAAACATGCCGACCTTGAGGGAGGGATTGTTGTTCAGCGAAATCCGCACCTTGCCGAGCTGGGTGGTGCGGTCGATCTGCGGCGAGATCTGCCGGACCTTGCCGACAACATCGGGTGCGTCGTCACGGCTGATGCGCACGGTAGCACCCGGATTGAGCTTGAGCAGATGAACGCTCGGCACTTCGGCCTCGAGTTCGATTTCATTGTTCACGGAAATGCGGAACATCGGGCCTGCCTGCGGCGAGGCGGGAGCGCCGACCGCGGTTCTGGCCTCGGTGACGAGGCCGGCGGCGGGGGCGCGCAGCGAGATCGGTCCCTGTCGGCCGCCCGGGGCGCCGGGCTGCTGCGGCGGCGGGGTAAGGCGCGCCAGTTCCTGATTTTCGGTGACCGTGTCGCCTTCCTTGACGAACAGGTCGGTGACCCTGGAGCCCTCCTGATCGACGCCGACCTGGGCCTCGCGCCGCGGCACGATAAAGCCGGTGACCCGCACCATGTCGGAGAAGCAGGCATTGGTGGATTTGGTCACGATCACCAGTGCCTGGCCCGGCGTGTCTTTTACTTCCGCGCGCGGACGGTGCTCGAACCAGTAGTAGCCGACGGCCACGACGGCAACGAAAGTCACGCCGAGCGCAGGTTTGAGGTATTCGGAGAATTTCATCGCCGGATCAATCCAGACTGGAAGTCAAATCAAACAGGGCGCATGAGGCCGGCCGACGGCCTGCAATGGAGCCCAAAACGAATACGTCCCGCACGGGTGCTGCGGGACGCATTGTAGCCGGAAACTATCGGTCGGCGCCACGCCCTTGCTTGCAAGGCCTTATTTGCAGGTCCTTACTTGGAAGCGTTCGACGCAGTGGCCTTGTTTTCCATGTTCACGACCTGAACGCGGCGGTTCACTTCCGCCATCGGCTGGCCCGGATCCTTGAGCTTGCTCTTGCCATATCCGACGGTGACGAGGTCGGTGCCGTTGATGCCATATTTGTCGACGAGATAGCGCTTGATCGCGTCGGCGCGGCGCTCGGAGAGATCCTGATTATAGGCCTCGCCGCCGGCCGCATCGGTGTGGCCTGCGACCACGAAGACCGAGCCCTTGAGATCATTGTTGGTGAGCGCGCGGCCGAGCGCCTGAACCGACGGCAGCGACTTCGCGCTGATATCGGCCGAGTTGTAGTCGAAGTTGATCTCCAGATCGATCTTCGGCTTGTCCTTGACGATGGCAGCGATCTCCTCGCGTTCGGCGATCGAAAGCGAGCGCGTGGAGCGGCCGCGGATCTTCTGGACGAACTTGCCCTCGGCGGCGGTTACTGCCGGGTCCACGGTGGTCTGCGGACCGGTAGAAAGGCCGCGGGTCAGCGGCTTCTTTTCGGGCGCCAGCGCGCGGACGATCTGATCCTCGGTAACGTTCTTTTCCTGGGCCAGTGCGGTTCCCGCGCTGAAGAAAATTGCGGCGCCGAGCGTTGCAACCGAGACGATTGCGGTAAAGGTTTTCGCTGCCGAGATGTTTGCCATTGCCAGTCCCCTCCTGAGGGCTTCCCACGCGGTTCCAACGTCATCCAAATGAGCTGCCGGACCCCTGGATCGCGGTCGGCGGCTTTTCTTTAGTCTGGACGGCCCGCCACAGGGTTCGAGGGGCCGGCAGCCTTCATCTAAAAAAATAGTCACTGCACCCCGTAATCGGCGAATTCCTTGACGATATTGGGGTCCATCGCCTTCGCATTGTTAATATCCAGGTCGCCTTCGGAAATCGAGCCGTTGCGTTTCTTGGCAAGGCCCCGACCATACAGCGACGACGTCAATCTCGGGTTGATCTTGAGAGCGGCATCGAAATCAGCAATTGCATTCTTGTTCTGGCCGCTCTTCAGGTTGACGAGGCCGCGGCTGTCGAGCGCGTCGACGAAATTCGGTCGCAGCCGCAACGCCTCGTTGCAATCCTTCAGGGCCGCCTGCAGGTCGCCGATCACCGTGCGCGCCCAGCAGCGGTTGTTGAAGGCTTCCACATCCTTCGGGTTCAGCCGCAGCGAATTGTTGAAGTCCTTGATGGCGAGTTCGTAGGCGCCTTTGCTCGCATAGACCTGCCCGCGCCGGTACAGCGCGGCCGCATCGTCCGGATTGTCGTTGAGCTTGGTGGTCAGGCTCTTGATGGTCGGGTCGTCGGCTAGCGCGATCACGGTCGGGCTGGGACTCTCGACCGGCTTGGCCGGTGGCGGGGGCGGAGGAATCGCGCCTTCAACCGGTTTCGCTGGCGCCGGAGGAGGCGGCGGTGCCGGCGCAGCCACCGGTGGGGGTGCAGGAGGCGCAGGCGCGGGAGCAGCAGGTGGCGCCGCAGGCGCCGTGGCCACCGGAGTCGACGGCGGGCTCGCCGGCCGCGGGCCTGAGCCGCTGGGGATGAAGGAGAAATCCTCGGCGAGCGACGACGAAATCCACGGCACCTGTTCCTGGCGCGAGGCGCGGGTCACGCCGACGCGGGTGCGATTCAGCGTTTCTTCCGCCATCAAATCGGGGGTGCGGATTTCCTTCAGCAGCTCTTTCACAAAGAGGCTGCGGTCGCTGCCATTGTCGGAAACGACGGACGAGAGCGCGGCCGAATACATCACCAGTGTGCCGTTCGGCGCAATCACCGGCGCAAGGCCGGCGGAAAAGCTGCGGAACCGGCGCTCGAACGGATTGCGCCTGGAGGCATCGATCAGCGCGATCTTGACGCCGGCGCCGCGGCTGTTGATCTCCCCCAGCACGGTTTCGAGGCTGAAACCGTCGCGGCGGACGTCCGGCTCGGTCCAGATCTGGGCATCGACGGGGATCATGTAGCTCTGGCGGCTCGATTGCACGCCAAAGCCGGAAAAGAATATCAGCGCGACGGAGCCCGGCTTGATCTTGCCATACAGGCGCTCGAAGGCGCGGCGCATCTGCTCGCCGGTCAGGTTCTCGCCGATATCGACATTGAAACCGTCGCGCTTGAGCTCTTCGGCAATGTCGCGCGCATCGTTGATCGGCTCCTTCAGCGGCGCCTCGGCGTCCGGATATTTCGCGTTGCCGATGACCAGCGCATAGCGCTCACCGGCTGCGAACGACGGGGCTACCGACGCAACTGAAAAAAACAATGTGAGGAGCAATGCGAGGCGGATTTTCATAATGACGGCAGTCCAGATCACGGCAGTCCAGCCAAAATAGCGCCGATGCCAGCTCGCGCCGCGGCGACCTTACTCTACGCTATCGGCATTATCAAACCGCGCCCGCAGTCCGTCAACCGCTTGCGATGTCGTCACTAATTGCGACAATTAACCGCGACAGGGCCGGAGTGGATGAAGGGAATAAAAGTCGTCCGTTGCGAC
The DNA here is from genome assembly GCF_023101085.1 of Bradyrhizobium sp. 170. Taxonomy (NCBI): domain Bacteria; kingdom Pseudomonadati; phylum Pseudomonadota; class Alphaproteobacteria; order Hyphomicrobiales; family Nitrobacteraceae; genus Bradyrhizobium; species Bradyrhizobium sp. 170. The sequence continues at coordinate 301,883 of NZ_CP064703.1, forward strand.
AGAACCACAGCGTGCGATCTGGCCCGTGCAAACGGTTCCCGATCAGGCCGACAACCCTTTTGCGCATATGCCCGGCTTCGTGTCCGACCTGATCGTCATACCCCGCGAAAGCGGGGTATCCAGTACGCTGCGGCCTGTCGGTTCTATCGCTGCCGTCCGTAAATGCTGGGGTCACCACTTTCGCGGGTGGTAATGTGATGCCTCTCACATAGCCTTCTGCATTGGCACGCGGCTGCCATTCGCCTCCGGTGTTTGACCTTTGCGGATGACAATGGCTTGTTGCCGGGATCGGCCAATCCAAACATCCAAGAAAAAAGTGACACCGATGGGAAATGCCTACGAAATCTACGCGCTGCGCTATGCGACGATGTCGCCGCGCACCCCCCATTTGAATTTTCTGATCCCCGACCCGCACGAGACCACGGCGCAGGATCTGGATTATTTCGTCTGGCTGATCCGAGGCGCCGGCCGCGACATCCTGGTCGACACCGGCTTCAATGCCGAAGAGGCGAAGGCGCGTTCGCGCAAGCTCACGCTCAATCCGGTCGACGCGCTGGCGAACTTTGGCGTCGCGGCCGACACGATTCGCGACGTAATCGTCACCCATTTGCATTACGACCACGCCGGCAATCTCGATCGCTTCCCGAATGCGCGGTTTCATCTGCAGGACCGCGAGATGAGCTACGCGACCGGGCGCTGCATGTGCAACGGCATGCTGCGGCATCCGTTTTCGGTCGAGCACGTCACGACGATGGTGCGCCATGTCTATGGCGAGCGCGTCACCTTTCATTCCGGCGATGGCGAGATCGCGCCCGGCGTGACGGTGCATCGCGTCGGCGGCCATTCCGACGGGTTGCAGGTGGTGCGCGTGGAAACGGCGCGCGGGCCGGTGGTGCTGGCGTCGGACGCAGCGCATTACTATGCCAACCTCCAGAAGCGCAGCCCGTTTCCGATCGTCTACAATGTCGGCGACATGGCGCAGGGCTGGGAGATCGTCGAGCGGCTGGCCGGCCATCCCGACCGTTTCATCCCCGGACACGATCCGATCGTCAGCGAGATCTATCCGCGCGCCAGCGACAAGGTCGATGCGTTTGCGCTGCACCTGGCGCCGTCGCGTTCGTTCGCGAAATAACGGGCGGTCGCGATGCCGACGTACAAGACGATCGGTTTCATCGGCCTCGGCGTGATGGGCGAGCCGATCTGTCGCAATCTCGTGAAGAAGAGCGGCAGGCGCGTCCTTGCCTTTGATCGATCGCCGGAGCCATTGGCGCGGCTGCGTGCCGATGGTGCCGACGTCGCGGCCTCCATTGCCGACGTGATCAAGCAAAGCGAGCTGCTGTTCCTGTGCCTGCCCAGCGCCAAACATGTTCGCGCGGTGTTCGAGGGCGATGGCATTCTCAAGAACGTCAGGAGCGGGCAGGTCATCGTCGATCTCGGTACCTCCGCGGTCAGCCAGACGCGTGATTTCGCAAAGCAGTTGCAGGCAAAGGGCGCTGCCTGGGCCGATGCGCCGATTGCGCGCACGCGTCAGGCGGCGCAGGACGGTACGCTCAGCGTCATGGTTGGCGCAACGCCGGCGCTTTACGCCGATATCGAACCATTGATCCGCTGCTTTGCGACCGACGTCACCCATTGCGGCGAGGTCGGCGCGGGGCAGGTGACGAAGATCCTCAACAACATGGTGCTGTTCGAAACCGTCAACGCGCTCGCGGAGGCGGTTGCGGTGGCGAAGCATAATGGCGTCGATCCCAAGCTCCTGCTCGATACGCTTTCAAAGGGCTCGGCCGACAGTTTTGCGCTGCGCAATCACGGCATGAAGGCGATCGTGCCGGGTAATTTCCCGGAGCGCGCGTTCTCGACCGAATATGCGCTGAAGGATCTGTCCTATGCGCTGGAGCTGGCGGCCGATGCCGGATTAAGAATTCGCGGCGCGGAGCTGATCGGCACCGTGTTGCAGGAAGCCATCGATGCCGGTTCAGGGGAAAATTATTTTCCTGTGATCGCGAAGCATATTGATGGCCGCAACTGAGTCTGGATTCAAACGGAGACAAACATGATCCATCGCTTTGCCGGGCTCACGCCCACCCGCAGCCGCGCCGTCGCTCACGACGATCTGGTTTTCACGGTGGCGGTCGCGCCCGATCCGGTCAGTTCCTCGATGTATGATCAGAGCGCAAAGGCGCTTGCTAGAATCGACGAAAGCCTCGCGCTGTGCGGCACGGACAAGAGCAAGATCCTCTCGGCCATCGTCTATATCACTGACATCAAGCGCAAGGGCGAGATGAACCGGGCCTGGGACGAATGGGTCGATGCCAACAATCCGCCGATGCGCGCCTGCATTGGCGTCGATCTCGAGCCGCCGCACATCGTGGAGATCGTGGTGACGGCAGTGAAGTGAGCCGGTCAGTAGGCCTCTTTCGCATCGGCCTCTTCGCTGGTCTGCACCAGTTCGAGGCTCTCCTCGATCTTGCCGAGCAGCCGCGCGAAATCGCGCCGTTCCTGCGCGGAGAGGCATGACAGGATTTCCTGCTCCTTGCGCAACAGGCGCGGGATCAGTTCTTCGTAAAGCGCTGCGCCCTTGCGTGTCAGGCGCAGGCGGAATTCGCGGCGGTCGTCCTCGTTCTCGACGCGCTCGACGATCTGCCGCTTCATCAATGCCGTGACGGCGCGGCTGATGGTGGATTTATGAGTGCGCGTGCACTGGGCGATATATTGCGCGCTGCAGGCATCGTGGCGGAAGCCGAGCGTCGCCAGCACGCGCCATTCCGGAATATCCAGCCCGTAGCGGGCCGCATACTCGACAGAGAGCGCGGAACTTACTTCGGCGGCCAGCCGGTTCAGGCGGAACGGGACGAAGCCGAACAGGTCCAGCCTGGTCGTTCGCTTGGATGCGCCTTCTTCGCGCTGGCCGGCAGCCACTTCGCCTGAGATCGCTTTTGGCAAGGATCGCCTCAATTTGAGTTGACGCCGGAGCCGGCCCGGGGTTTAAGATAGTTGCAGATGCGACTAATTTAGCAGGGTCGCAGGCCGCTAGCCAGCGTTTTCGAGCGAAGTGGATACCGGTTCGCGACAAGAAAACGCGTCAAAACAGGAATCTAAGCTTATCGGCTCTGATTCAATCAGAACCGGTAAGCTCTAGTCACGGGGTTGAGCCCGCATGGCGCAGACTAAAACCCAGTTCGGCTATCGCCGCCATCCCGATCAGGATCGGGCGGGCGCGAATATCACCGAACACGCTGTTGTCGTGGTCGGCGCTGGTCCCGTGGGGCTGTCGCTGGCGATCGACCTAGCGCAGCGCGGCCAGTCCGTCGTGCTGCTCGACGACACCGACCGGATCGGCGAGGGCTCGCGGGCGATCTGCTTCTCAAAACGCTCGCTCGAATTCTGGGACCGGCTCGGCATCGGCCAGCGCATGGTCGACAAGGGCGTGGTGTGGAGCGTCGGCAAGATTTTTCACGGCGAGCAGCAACTCTACCAGTTCAATCTGCTGCCCGAGCAGGGCCACAAGCGGCCGGCCTTCATCAACCTGCAGCAATTCTATGCAGAGGCCTATCTGGTCGATCGCGTCGGCGAGCTTCCCGCAATTGACCTGCGCTGGCGCAACAAGGTGACAGGGCTGGAGCCGCGCAACGATCAGGTCCTGCTGACGATCGAAACACCCGAAGGTCCCTACCAATTGAGCGCGCGCTTCGTTATCGCCTGCGACGGCGCGCGCTCGTCGCTGCGGCAGATGGTGGGCGCTGAATTTGCGGGGCAAGTGTTCGAGGACCAGTTTCTGATCGCCGATGTCAAGATGACGGCGGCGTTTCCGACCGAGCGCTGGTTCTGGTTCGATCCGCCGTTCCATGCCGGGCGCTCGGCGTTGCTGCACAAGCAGCCCGACGATATCTGGCGGATCGATTTGCAGCTCAGCCCGGATGCCGATCCGGCGGTGGAGAAGCGTCCCGAGAACGTGCGGCCGCGCATTGCGCGCATGCTCGGGCATGACAAGTTCGATTTCGAGTGGATCTCACTCTACAAATTCCAGTGCCGGCGGATGGACAGGTTCGTCCATGGCCGCGTGATCTTCGCCGGCGATGCCGCGCACCAGGTTTCGCCGTTCGGCGCCCGCGGCGCCAATTCGGGCCTCGAAGACGCCGAGAATATTGCGTGGAAGCTCGATCGCGTGCTGCGGGGAACATCGCCAGAAACGCTGCTCGAGAGCTATCACATCGAACGCAGCGCTGCCGCCGACGAAAACATCCGCGAATCCACCCGCTCGACGGACTTCATGGCGCCGGTGACGGCGCAGGAGGCGCGGTTGCGCAAGGCGGTGCTGTCGCTCGCGAAGGAAACCGAATTCGGCAAGCGCATGGTCAATGGGGGACGGCTGTCGGTGCCGTCGGTCTACGAAACACCGCTCTCGACCGCCGATGGCGACGCCTGGCGCGGCGGCCCGCGGCCCGGCGCGTCGATGCCGGATGCGTCGCTCGCCGCCGCAAACGGTGAGCCGATGTTCCTGACGGATGCCTTCATCAAGAGTGGAACGCGGTTCACACTGCTGGAGTTTGGCAATGGTGCGGTTGCGGAAGTACCGGAAGGGGTGGGCGTCATCCGCATTGGCGGCGATGGCGGCTTGACCGATGCCGCGGGCCTTGCTGCGGCGCGTTACGATGCCGAGCCGGGCTCTGCCTATTTGCTGCGGCCTGATGGCTACGTCGCGGCGCGTTTCCGCAAGCCGTCACGATCGGCGGTCGATGCGGCGCTGTCGCGCGCGTCCGGCCTGAACTGAGGTTTTGTCATGGCGCTATCGACCGCTTCGAATTTTGCCAAGCCTGACGACGCATTTCGCGCCGTCGTCGAGGCGCATCGCGGACTGAGCGAGGCGCAAAGCGCCGATCTCGACGCGGCGCTGGTTTTGGTGCTGGCCAACCACATCGGCGATATCGCCGTTCTGCACGAGGCCATCGCCCTTGCCAAGCGGCGGATGCTCGATGCGAGCCAGCAACAGCAACAACAGCAGCAATAATTCACGTCTCGAACGAAGTCAGGAATCGAATTGATGGCCAAAGGTTTCGCGTCCACCACGGATCTCGCCGAGAAGAAAATCACCTTCTCCGAAATCGGCACCGACCTCTACGCGTTCACCGCCGAGGGCGATCCGAACTCCGCCATCATCGTCGGCGACGACGGCTGCCTGGTGTTCGACGCGCAGTCGACACCGGCGATGGCGAATAAAGTGATCGAGCGCGTTCGCACCGTGACCGACAAGCCGATCAAATATGTCGTGCTGTCGCATTATCACGCCGTGCGCGTGCTGGGCGCTTCCGCCTACAAGGCGCAGGGCATCGTGGCCTCCGCGGAAACCCATCGGCTGATCGAGGAGCGCGGCCAGCAGGATTGGGATTCCGAGTATGGCCGCTTCCCGCGCCTGTTCCAGGATGCGCAGAGCATTCCCGGCCTGACCTGGCCGACGCTGACCTTCGAAGGCGAGATGTCGATCTACTTAGGAAAACGCGAGGTGCGGCTGATGCAGCTCGGTGCGGGGCATACCTCAGGCGATATCGTGGCCTGGGTGCCGGATGCGGAGGTGATGTTCTCCGGCGACCTCATTGAATATCACTCGGCCTGCTACTGCGGCGACGCGCATTTGCGGGAATGGCCGGCCACGCTGAATGAAATCCGCGCCTTTAACCCGAAAGCGATCGCGCCGGGCCGCGGCGATGCGCTGAAGGGTCTCTCGACCGGGCGCGACGCGATCGCGATGACGCGCGACTTCGTCACCTCACTTTATGGTGCGGCAGAAAGCTCGGTCGCCAGGGGCCGTACGCTGAAGGAGACCATGGCCGCGACGCGCGAGGTGATGGACCCGAAATTCTCCGGCTTCGCCATTTACGAGCATTGCTTGCCGTTCAACGTCTCGCGCGCGTTCGACGAAGCTTCCGGGATCGACGATCCCGTGATCTGGACCGACAAGCGCGACCAGGAAATGTGGGCCGCCCTGCAAGGAGGAGGATGACCATGAATATCAACACCTCGCCTGATGCGATCGTTCGAAGCACCGCCCAATTGACACCGGGCTATATGTCCGGCTTCGGCAACAGTTTTGAGACCGAGGCCTTGCCCGGCGCGCTGCCGATGGGGCGTAACTCGCCGCAGCGCTGCGCCTACGGGCTCTATGCCGAGCAACTCTCCGGCTCGCCCTTCACCGCGCCACGCGGCAGCAACGAGCGCTCATGGCTTTATCGCATCCGCCCGTCGGTGAAACATTCCGGCCGCTTTGCCAAAGCCGATGCCGGGCTGTGGCGCACCGCGCCGTGCCACGAATATGACCTGCCGATCGCGCAGCTGCGCTGGGATCCGGCGCCGATCCCTGGGGAAGACATGACCTTCCTGCAGGGCGTGCAGACCATGACCACCGCAGGCGACGCCAACACCCAGGCCGGCATGGCGGCGCATGTCTATCTCATTACCAAATCGATGGTCGATCAGCACTTCTACAACGCCGACGGCGAGATGATGTTCGTGGCCCAGCAGGGCAATCTGCGGCTCGTCACCGAGTTCGGCCGCATCGATATCGAGCCAGGCGAGATCGCCGTGATCCCGCGCGGCGTGAAATTCCGCGTCGAGATTCCGTCAGGGCCCGCGCGCGGCTATCTCTGCGAAAATTACGGCGGCGCCTTCACGCTGCCGGAGCGCGGGCCGATTGGCGCCAACTGCCTCGCCAATTCGCGCGACTTCCTCACCCCCGTGGCCAGCTATGAGGACAAGGACACGCCGACCGAACTCTACGTGAAATGGGGCGGCTCGCTGTTCAGGACCACCTTGCCGCATTCGCCGATCGACGTGGTGGCGTGGCACGGCAATTACGCGCCCTATAAATACGACCTGCGCACCTTCTCGCCGGTGGGCGCCATCGGCTTCGATCATCCCGATCCCTCGATCTTCACGGTGCTGACCTCGCCGTCGGAAACCGCCGGCACCGCCAATATCGACTTCGTGATTTTCCCGGAGCGATGGGCGGTCGCCGAAAACACCTTCCGTCCGCCCTGGTATCACATGAACATCATGTCGGAGTTCATGGGGCTGATCTACGGCGTCTACGACGCCAAGCCGCAGGGTTTTACGCCGGGCGGCATCTCGCTGCATAACATGATGCTGCCGCACGGCCCCGACCGCGAGGCCTTCGATCATGCCAGCAATGGCGAACTGAAGCCGGTGAAGCTGACCGGCACCATGGCGTTCATGTTCGAGACGCGATACCCGCAGCGCGTCACCGCGCATGCGGCGAAGTCGGCGACCTTGCAGGATGATTACGCGGATTGCTGGAAGGGTCTTGAGAAGCGGTTCGATCCGAACAAGCCATGATGTTGTTCCCCTCTCCCCTTGTGGGAGCGAGACGAGCGAAGCTCGCTCTTGGGGTGGATCAATCGCGCGTCGCGCGATTGAGACGGGTGAGGGGTCTGTCTCCGCGGAAAGAACCCCTCATCCGGCGCAATCTCTCTCCGGTCGATTTCGCCACCTTCTCCCACAAGGGGAGAAGGAAGAAAGGACGAAGCCTAAAGTGACAACGCATCCCAACGACCCCAAACTCCGCTCCTTCATCGACGTCGCGCCCGATTCCCATTTCCCGATCCAGAATCTCCCCTACGGCGTGTTCTCCGCCAAGGACGGGCTCGCCCCGCGCGTCGGCGTCGCGATCGGCGATTACGTGCTCGATCTCTGGCAGCTCGCACAGGATTGCCGCTTCGATGCCGTCGAGCCGGCGGTGTTCGCAGCACCTCAACTCAACCCGTTCATGGCGCTGGGGCCAAAGGTCTGGCCGAGCACGCGCTCACGGATCAGCGAGCTTTTGCGGCACGACCATCCCGAACTCCGTGACAATGAAAAGCTGCGCAAGCGCGCGCTGGTGCCGATGGCGGATGTCACGCTGCATCTGCCGTTCGCCGTTTCCGGCTACACCGACTTCTATTCGTCGAAGGAGCACGCCACCAATGTCGGCGTGATGTTCCGCGGCAAGGACAATGCGTTGCAGCCGAACTGGCTGCACATGCCGATCGGCTACAACGGCCGCGCTTCCACTGTCGTCGTCAGCGGCACGCCGGTGCGCCGGCCGCGCGGGCAATTGAAGCCGCCGACCGCCGAGGTGCCGAGTTTTGGGCCCTGCAAGCGGCTCGATTTCGAACTCGAAATGGGCGTGGTGGTCGGCCAGCCCTCGGTGATGGGCGAAATGCTCACCGAGAAGCAGGCCGAGGAAATGATCTTCGGCTTTGTGATCCTCAACGACTGGAGCGCGCGCGATATCCAGCAATGGGAGTATGTGCCGCTCGGGCCGTTCCAGGCCAAGGTATTCGCGACCTCGATCAGCCCGTGGGTGGTGACGCGCGAGGCGCTGGAGCCGTTCCGATTGCATGGGCCTGCGCAGGACCCAAAGCCGCTGGCCTATCTGCAGCAGGCGCAGCCGAATAATTACGACATGGCGCTGGAGGTCGGCTTGCGCGCGGCGCAGATGAATGCGGCCCAAAACATCAGCCGCACCAATTTTAAGTATATGTACTGGTCGTCGGTGCAGCAGCTCGTGCACCATGCTTCAAGCGGCTGCGCCATGAACGTCGGCGATCTCTTGGGCTCAGGTACTATCTCGGGCCCCGAGAAGGACCAGCGCGGCAGCCTGCTCGAAATAAGCTGGAACGGCACCGAGCCGGTGGAGCTGGCTTCCGGCGTGAAACGGACGTTCCTGGAGGACGGCGATTCGCTGGTGATGCGCGGCTGGTGCCAGGGCGATGGCTATCGTGTCGGCTTCGGCGAGGTCGAGGGGACGATTCTGGCGGCGGAGTGACTCTCTTTCCCCGTCATTGCGAGCGAAGCGAAGCAATCCATCGAGTCGCAAGCGGGGGCATGGATTGCTTCGTCGCTACCGCTCCTCGCAATGACGTGGATAGTTCGTAGGGTGGGCAAAGGCGCATTTGCGCCGTGCCCACCATCACGTTCCGTGTAAGAGTGGTGGGCACGCTTCGCTTTGCCCACCCTACATCGCTCGCAATGACGCGGAGAATTCAGCGCTCTTGCGGCGGAATATCCCGCAGCTGCGCCGAATGTGCCGCGACATCTTCGACGCTGTACTTCAGATGCACCCGTTTGTCCGATGGCATCTGCTTGGTGACGCAAACCCCGGGTCGGCGCTCGGTCGCGGGCCGGATCGGCCGTGGCACAAAGCCGCCGCCGCAGTTCGGGCAGACATTGTGCAGCTTGTTGTCCACGCAATCCGCGCAGAACGTGCACTCGTAGGAGCATATCCGCGCGTCCGCCGCGTTCGGCGGCAGGTCCTTGTCGCAATATTCGCAGTTCGGGCGGAGTTGCAGTGCCATCGTCGCCTCGTAACGTGATTCCAAAGGGATCATCGCAAATCGATCTGCGAAAGCGAATGACAAATTTCCCTCGAATTGCGCCACGTCAGGACTTCAGCGGCAACCTCGCGCTCTCCTTCAGCCGGTCCAGCACGATCGATGAGCGGACATGCGCGACGCTCTGGTGCGGCATCAGCACGTCGTTGACGAGGCCGGAGAGGTCCTTGAGGTCGCGCAACACGACCTTCAGCACGTAGTCGGCGTCGCCGGTCAGCGAGTAGGCTTCCTGGATGTCGTCCACGCGGTTGACCAGTTCACGAAATTTCTTGGCGTTGTCGGGCGAATGCGTCGCCAGCGTAATGTGGATGAAGGCGATCAGGTTGAAGCCGAGGGCTTCGCCGGCGAGGTCGGCGTGGTAGCCCGCGATTACCTTTTCTTCCTCCAGCCGCATCCGCCGCCGCGAACATTGCGAGGCCGACAGGCCGACCAGGTCGGCGAGCTGCTGGTTGGTCAGCCGGCCGTCGTCCTGCAGGGCGGCCAGCATTTTGAGGTCGAAGGCGTCTACGGAGATCATGCGTAAATTGCCGTTTCGATGCATGGATTGTGCATCATGATAGCTGAACGCAGGCCCGTTTGCATACACTTTGCGCCCGTCTCGATCGATATTGATTCAGATCAATTTTCAGGAGAACCGCCATGGGTCCGTTTCCGCACGACGCGCCGGCCGCCACCATCAGCGCCGACAATCCGATGGGCACCGATGGTTTCGAATTCGTCGAATACGCCCACCCGAAGCCTGAAGAACTGCACGCACTGTTCAAGCTGATGGGCTATGCGCCGGTCGCCCGCCACAAGACCAAGAAGATCACGGTCTATCGCCAGGGCGACATCAATTATCTCGTCAACGAGGAACCGGGCAGCCACGGCCACGGCTTCGTCGCCGCGCACGGGCCCTGCGCGCCGTCGATGGCGTTTCGCGTGGTCGATGCGAAGCTGGCCTATGAGCGCGCGCTCTCGCTTGGTGCGGAGCCCGCCGATATTTCTTCCGCGCAGAAGACGCTCGACGTTCCCGCCATCAAGGGCATCGGCGGCAGCGCGCTTTATTTCGTCGATCGCTACGGCGCCAAGGGATCGGCCTATGACATCGAGTTCGAATGGCTTGGCGCGAAAGACCCGCACCCCGCAGGCGCCGGGCTCTATTACATCGATCACCTTACTCACAACGTCCATCGCGGCCGCATGGACGTCTGGACCGGCTTCTACGAAAAACTGTTCAACTTCCGCCAGATCCGCTTCTTCGACATCGAGGGCCGCGCCTCCGGCCTGTTCTCCCGTGCGCTGACCAGCCCGGACGGCAAGATCCGGATTCCGATCAACGAGGATGCCGGCGACTCCGGCCAGATCGAGGAATATCTCAACATCTATCGCGGCGAGGGTATTCAGCACATCGCCTGCGGCGCGCGGGACATCTATGGCACCGTCGAGACGCTGCGCGCAGATGGTTTGCCGTTCATGCCGTCGCCGCCGGATACCTACTTTGAGAAGATCGACGCGCGCCTGCCGCAGCATGGCGAGGACGTCGCCCGCCTGCAGCGTGACGGCATTCTCATTGACGGCGAGGGCGTCGTCGATGGCGGGCACACCAAGGTGCTGCTGCAGATTTTCTCGGCGAACGCGATCGGGCCGATCTTCTTCGAGTTCATCCAGCGCAAGGGCGACGATGGATTCGGCGAGGGCAATTTCAAGGCGCTGTTCGAATCGATCGAGGAGGATCAGATCCGCCGGGGTGTGCTGAAGGTGAATGACGCGGCGTAAGTTTGTAGGGTGGGCAAAGCGAAGCGTGCCCACCATTGCTTGCCGAGTAACTGATGGTGGGCACGCTCCGCTTTGCCCACCCTACGGCATCGAAACTACTTTGCCGCCTTCCACTCCTTCGTCAGTTCCCCGATATCCGCCGTCTCCGCATCCCTGATCGCCGACGGCGTGCGCGAGAAGCGCGGCGCCGGCGCGGGCTGTGTCACGCCGTGGCGCTCGACAAAAATGTTTCGCGCGGCGTTGTGCGGATGCTTCGGCGCTTCCGCCATGGTCAGGATCGGCGCGAAGCAGATGTCGGTGCCCTCCATGATCTTGCACCAGTCCTCGCGTGTCTTGCCCTTGAACACTTTGGTCAGCTTGTCCTTCAGCGCCGGCCAGGCCTTGCGGTCCATCTGCGCATCGAAATCGGCGTCTGTGAGACCGGCATGCTGGCGCAGCAGCGCATAGAACTGCGGCTCGATCGAGCCGATCGAGATGAAGTTGCCGCAGGAACATTCATAGATGCCGTAGAAATGCGCGCCGCCGTCGAGGAAATTCTGCTCGCGCCCTTCGACCCAGCGGCCGATCGCGGTCATGTCGAAGAACATCGACATCAGCGAGGCCGCGCCGTCGCACATCGCAGCATCGACCACCTGGCCCTTGCCTGATTTCGATGCCTCCAGCAGCGCGGCGAGCACGCCGACCACGAGATAGAGCGCGCCGCCGCCGAAATCGCCGACGAGGTTGAGCGGCGGCACCGGCTTCTCTTTGGTGCCGATCGCGGCGAGCGCGCCGGTCACCGAGATGTAGTTGATGTCATGGCCGGCGGCCTGCGCCAGCGGGCCTTCCTGGCCCCAGCCGGTCATGCGGCCGAACACGAGACGCGGATTGCGCGCCATCACCACGTCGGGCCCCAGACCCAGCCGCTCCATCACGCCGGGGCGAAAACCTTCGATCAGCGCGTCGGCGCCAGCGAGCAGGTCCAGCACCTGCGCGACCGCGGCCTTATCCTTCAAATCCAACTCGACCACCTTGCGGCCGCGCCCCGCCACCGATTTCAGGTTCTTCTTCGCGCCGACACGGTCAAGCGTAACGACCTCTGCGCCCATATCCGCCAGGAGCATGCAAGCGAACGGGCCCGGGCCGATGCCGGCGAACTCGACGATGCGAAAGCCGGCGAGCGGGCCGGAGGTGCGGGTGGCGGATTGGGTGGCTGGTTTGTCGAGCACTTGTTTTCTCTCCCAACAGAAGCGTCTTAATTAGTTGATTAGCTAAATTGTCCCGCCGAAGCGAGACCGTGGCAAGCTTCTTTTGCCGAGAATCGACCCAAAATGCGAAAGCGGCGCGCATTGCTGCGCGCCGCTTGTATGAAAGTTGTGTCCATAGCGTTTTCGAGCGAAGTGGACACCGGTTCGCGTGAAGAAAACGCGTCAAAACAATAATTTACAGCTTCGGTTCTGATTCAATCAGAACCGAAGCTGTAGACGTTATCAGCCCGCGGCAGTCACCGCGCGCTGCGCCATCACCTTGATCAGGTTGGCGCGATAGTCCGATGTTCCATGGATATCGCTCATCAACCCGTCGGCGGAAATCTTGACGCCGTCGATTGCGCCCGCCGACCAGTTGGCCTTCAACGCCGCCTCGATCGCCGGCACCCGCATCACGCCGCTTTGCGATGCGCCGGTGGCTGCGACGCGGACGTCGCCTGCCGGGGTCCTGGCGACGAACACGCCGGTCAGGGCGAAGCGCGACGCCGGATGGTTGAACTTGGCGTAGCCCGCTTTGGCCTGAACCGGGAACGATACGGCAGTGATGATCTCGCCGTCCTCGAGCGCCGTCGTGAACAGGCCCTTGAAGAAATCATCCGCCGATATCGAACGCTTGTTGGTCTTCACGGTGGCGCCGAGCGCCAGCACCGCCGCCGGATAATCGGCCGCGGGATCGTTGTTGGCGAGCGAGCCGCCGATGGTGCCGCGATGCCGCACGGCGGGGTCGCCGATCAGCGAGGCGAGGTAAGAAAGCGCCGGGATCGCCTTTTGCACGGTTCCGCTCGACGCCACGTCGTAATGGGTCGTCGCCGCCTTGATTATGATGCCGTCACCGCTTGGCTCGATGCCAACCAATTCCTTGATCTTGCCGAGATCGATGACGTCGGATGGCGAGGCCAGCCGCTGTTTCATGACCGGGATCAGCGTGTGACCGCCGGCCAGATATTTCGAGTCCGAACCCTTGGCGAACGCGGCCGCAGCTTCGTCGACCGAGGAGGGACGATGATAAGTTGTCTGGTACATGATGTTTCCTCCCGCTCAGCCGTGGATCGCATGCCAGACGCGATCGGGCGTTGCAGGCATTTCGAGGTTGTTGTTGCCGATCGCATCGGTGATGGCGTTGATGACGGCGGCCGATGCGCCGATCGCGCCAGCTTCGCCGCAGCCCTTGACGCCGAGCGGATTGCCTGGACACAGCGTCGTCGTGTGCGACAGCTTGAACGACGGCAGATCGTCGGCGCGCGGCATGGTGTAGTCCATGAACGACGCCGTCAGGAGCTGGCCTGAGGCGTCGTACACCGCGCCTTCGAGCAGCGCCTGGCCGATGCCCTGGGCGAGACCGCCATGGACCTGGCCTTCGACGATCATCGGATTGATCAGCCGTCCGAAATCGTCCGCCGCCACGAAGTTGACGAAGGAGGTTTTGCCGGTGGCGGCATCGACTTCCATTTCGCAGATGTAGGCGCCGGCCGGGAAGGTGAAGTTGGTGGGGTCGTAGAACGCGCCCTCCTTCAGGCCCGGCTCCATGCCGTCAGGCAGATTGTGCGCGGTGTAGGCGGCGAGCGCGACCATCGGCAGCGCGATCGACTTGTCGGTGCCGGTGACCTTGAACTCGCCGTTCTCGATGACGATGTCGTTTTCGGATGCCTCGAGCTGATGGGCTGCGATCTTCTTGGCCTTGGCTTCGACCTTTTCCATCGCCTTCAGGATCGCGGTGAGACCCACGGCCGCCGAGCGCGAACCATAGGTGCCCATGCCGAACTGCACTTTATCAGTGTCGCCATGAACGATCTGCACCTGGCTGATCGGAATGCCGAGGCGTTCGGCGATAAGCTGGCAGAAGGTCGTCTCATGACCCTGGCCGTGGCTGTGCGATCCCGTCAGGACTTCGATGGTGCCGACCGGATTGACGCGCACTTCCGCCGATTCCCACAGGCCCACGCCGGCGCCGAGGCTGCCGACGGCCTTTGACGGCGCAATGCCGCACGCTTCGATGTAGCAGGAGACGCCGATGCCGCGGAGCTTGCCTTCGGACTTGGCTTTGGCCTTGCGGCCTGCGAAGCCCGCGTAATCGATCGCCTTCATCGCGGAGTCGAGTGAAGCACCGAAATCGCCGATGTCATAGGCCATGATCACGGGCGTCTGATGCGGGAACTGCGTGATGAAATTCTTGCGCCGCAGTTCGGCCGGATCGACCTTCAACTGCCGCGCCGCGGTCTCCATCAGCCGTTCGACCACAAAACTCGCTTCGGGCCGGCCCGCGCCGCGATAGGCGTCGACCGGTACGGTGTTGGTGTAGACGCTGATCACTTCGGCGAAGATGTTGGGGATGTTGTACTGGCCCGACAGCAGCGTCGCATAGAGATAGGTCGGCACCGAGGAGGAGAACAGCGACATGTAGCCGCCGAGATTGGCGTAGGTTTTCACCCGCAGGCCGGTGACCTTGTTGTCCTTGTCGAGCGCCATCTCCGCCTTGGTGAGATGATCGCGGCCGTGCGCGTCGGTCAAAAAGGCTTCGGTGCGGTCGCCGGTCCACTTCACCGGACGGCCGACCTTCTTGGAGGCCCACAGCGCCACCATTTCCTCAGGGTAGATGAAGATTTTCGAGCCGAAACCGCCGCCGACATCGGGGGCCACGACGCGCAGCTTGTGCTCCTGCGCGATGTTGTAGAACGCCGACAGCACGAGGCGGGCAACATGCGGATTCTGCGAGGTCGTGTAGAGCGTGAAATGCTCTTCCGGCTCGTTATATTCCGCGATCGCCGCGCGCGGCTCCATCGCGTTCGGAACGAGGCGGTTGTTGGTGATGTCGAGCGACACGACATTGGCTGCTGACTTGAAGGCGGCATCGGTTGCGCCTTCATCGCCGATGACCCAGTCATAGATCACGTTGCCCGGCGCTTCCGGATGCAACTGCGGTGCGCCCGGCTTGATCGCGGCGCGAATGTCCGGAACGGCGGGCAATTCCTCGTAATTGACGACCACGGCCTCGGCCGCGTCCTTGGCCTGGTTCTTGGTCTCGGCGACCACGACCGCGACCGCCTGGCCGACGAAACGCACGGTCTCCGGCGCCATCGCCGGCCATGCGCCCATCTTCATGCCGGTGCCATCCTTGGAAGTAATGGCCCAGCCGCAGATCAGATTGCCGATCTTGTCGTCCACGAGTTGCTGACCCGTCAGGACCCCGACCACGCCCGGCATATTCATCGCCGCCGACGTGTCGATACTTTTGATCTTCGCATGTGCATGCGGGCTGCGGATGAAGTGTGCGTGGGTCAACCCCACCAGCTTGATATCGTCGACGTAGCGGCCCTTGCCGGTAATGAAACGACGATCTTCCTTGCGCACGACGCTTGCGCCAATGCCTTCAACGCCCATGTCCTGTCCTCCCAACCGGAGTTATTGTTTCCGCCATTTCGTTTCGAAACGCGGTGTCGAATTCGAAAAATTGCTGGCCGGCGGCTTCTATTCGGCCGCCTGCGAAACCTTCATGCGCCCGGCCGCATCGAGCACCGCCTTGACGATGTTGTGGTAACCGGTGCAGCGGCAGATGTTGCCTTCCAGCTCGTGCCGGACGGTCGCCTCGTCGAGCTGGCCGCTGTGGCGGTGCACAATATCGATCGCCGACATGATCATGCCCGGGGTGCAGTAACCGCACTGCAGGCCGTGATTGTCGCGGAACGCCGCCTGCATGGGGTGCAGTTCGTCGCCTTTGGCGATGCCCTCGATGGTGGTGACGCTGGAGCCGGCGGCCTGACCGGCCAGCACGGTACAGGATTTTACCGCCCGGCCATCGATATGGACGACGCAGGCGCCGCACTGGCTGGTGTCGCAGCCGACATGGGTGCCGGTCAGGTTCAGATTTTCGCGCAGGAGGTGGACGAGAAGCGTCCGGTCCTCGACCTCGGCCGAGACGGCTTTGCCGTTCACCGTCAGTTTGACTGTAGACACGCGTGGTACCTCCCGATGTTTTATAATTATTCCAATTAGAAACACGGGAGAGGGAACTTGCAACTAGGATTTTGGGCGGGCCCGTCATTGTGATGACATTCGCAGCGCGCGCCGACGAATCGCCGGGAGAATTATTTTCTTCATGGTCCCTTAGGGACTCTTTCCGGAGGCGTCGTCGCGACAGCGAGATGCGTGGCGGGCGCCCGGTCTCTCGGCCCGGACGCCACTCGAATTGAGAGACGGTTCGCCCCGCGCTGCGGCTTCACCCGCCCTGCCGCTTCGCTCCCCGGCCCGAGTTTTCGCGTGTCCCGGCGTCCCCGGGCGGGGGGCCGCCGCGGTCGGCCTCCAAACCTTGCCAATCTTTCCCGGATTTACGCGCCCTTATCCATTCTGCCTTAAGTTTGCGCACCGGATTGGGGGGTGGGCCTCCCGATGCCTGTTTTTCAGAACGAAAACGGGGTGTGACGTGCGATTTTTGAAACGTAGCGGCTCGTCTTTCAAACTCCCAACCCTGCGGTTCCGCGCCAAGATCATGCTTGGCTTTGCCGTCGTGCTGGCAATTTCGGCCGCCAGCATGGGCTTTGCCTATCTCGGCTTCGAAAATGTTTCCGCCGGCGTGGACTCCTACCGGCACAGCGTGCAGGAGGCGGATCTGTCGCGCGACATCGATCGCGAACTGATCTCCTATCGCTCGCTCGCCCGCTATTTCGTGGTCACCGGAAAGGAAGAGGACGGCAAGGCGGCACTGGCGGCCGAAGCCAACCTGAAGGAAGCGATCATGGCCTCGATGAAGGGGACCACTAACCCGACACGGCTCGAGCAGATCGTAAAACTGGAGCGGGAATTCCGCGCCTTCACCAAGATTTTCGCCGATATCCTCAAGGTCAAGGACGAGAGCGCGCGGATCGCGCAAAACCAGCTGATGCGCAGCGGCCAGTCGCTCTACTACAAGCTCGATGATCTCTCCAGCAACGCCGATGAATCCGAGCTTCAGGCGGTCACCTTCAGTGCCAAAAAAGTGGCCGATGAGTTTCAGGCCGTGGTCGGATTAGCCAATACGTTCGTCATCAACTCGGATAAAACGGTCGCATCCAGCGCACTCGCGCGCCTGAAATTTCTCGGCAACTCGCTAAAGGCGATCCCGGCGAACAATGACAAGCTTCGTCAGGGGGTCCAGGAGATCTCGGTTCTCCTGGAGGAATACCAGAAGTCACTCGCCAAGCTGGTCGATAACTCCAAGGAGATCGACGAACTGACGCTGGAAATGACGGAGTCGGCCGCCGCCATCAACAAGGGCTCGGCGGCGATGAAGTCGGATCTGCTGGCCGACCAGAAGCGGCTCGAAGCCGAGTCGGACGCGACCATCGGCGAGACCAAGCGGCTGATCCTGATGCTGGCCGCCGGCGGTTTCGTGCTCGGCGGTTTGCTGGCGCTGCTGCTCGGCAAGGGCATATCCCGGCCGATGACGGCGATGCGCAGTGCGATGCGCGAACTTGCCGCCGGCAATTTCGAAGTTGTTTTGCCGGGCCTTGGCCGCAAGGACGAACTCGGCGAGATGGCGAGTGCGGTCGAGGAGTTCAAGGTGCAGGCTATTGCGCGCGCCGAGCGCGACGCCGCCACCCAGGAAGCGCAGAACAAGGCCGCGAGCGCCGCGCGCCGCGCCGAGCTCATACGCTTCGCGGACGAATTCGAAGAAGCGGTCGGCGCGATCGTCGCCAACGTGTCCTCGTCAGCCGTGCAGCTCGAGACGGCGGCGGGCACACTCACACGGACCGCGGAGACCACCCAAAGCCTGTCCAGCCAGGTTGCCGGCGCCTCGGAAGAAGCCTCCAGCAACATGCAGTCGGTGGCTTCAGCGACCGAGGAGCTGTCGGCGTCCGTTGACGAGATCGGGCGGCGCGTCAAGGAAAGCAGCCAGATCGCAGAAGCAGCCGTTCGTCAGGCCGAACGGACCGACGGGCGGATCGGCAAGCTGTCGCGTGCCGCGCAGGAGATCGGCGACGTCGTCAAGCTGATCACGGCGATTGCCGAGCAGACCAATTTGCTGGCGCTGAACGCCACCATCGAGGCGGCGCGCGCGGGCGATGCCGGCCGCGGCTTTGCCGTGGTTGCGTCCGAGGTCAAATCGCTCGCCAGCCAGACGGCGAAAGCGACCGACGAGATTTCCAATCACATCTCGGGCATGCAGGGCGCGACGCAGGAATCGGTCGCCGCGATCAAGGAGATCGGCGGCACCATCGGAAAAATCTCCGACATCGCCTCGACGATCGCGAGCGCCGTCGAGCAGCAAAGCTCGGCGACGCAGGAAATCGCGCGCAGCGTCCAGAACGTCGCGCAAGGCACGCAGGAGGCCGCCGCCAACGTCATGCACGTCAATCGCGGCGCCACCGAAACCGGCGAGGCCTCCGAGGAAGTGCTGAACTCGGCGCGCGCGCTGTCGAGTGAAAGCACGCGCCTGCGCGAAGAGCTCGATCGCTTCATGGCGAATATCAGGGCGGCGTGAGGGGCGGCCACTCTCCATCGTCGCCCCTGCGAACGCAGGGGCCCATAACCACCGCTGAATGTCGTTTGCCAGATAACTAACCGCGGGGCCCTTGCGAAGGCCGCGGCGTATGGGTCCCTGCGTTCGCAGGGACGACGTCCAAACTACTCTCTGCCGAACTGGTGCTTCAATTCTGTTTTTGCGCGTTCCAGCCGCGCACGCTCAGTCTTGGGCAACGTCTTGCCGGCGCGGTTGATGTAGAAGGTCAGCATCGATAGCGCCGAGCGATAGGCGCCCGCCTTGCGGCGTGAACTATGTTCGGCGGAGCGCTTGAGCGACGCCGCGATTTTCTTTGCGCTGGTCAGCTTGAAGACACCGCGCTTCAGATCGAGCGCGTCGCTTTCCCGTGTCACGCGTTGCGACCATCGCTTCGGCGATGATTTCTTCGCCGTCGTCGTGCGGCCGCTTTTTCGGGCCGCGGTTTTTCGCGGGTATGTGGTCTTCCGTCGTTCGGCCATGGTCAACTCCATTTCCGGTTTTTGCCAAAAACGGTCGCCCGATCGTTCGGTTCCCTTGTCGTTTTTCGCAATGACGTGGATAGGCCATAGCGCACTGAATACCCCGCATGTGCGCGTCATCACGACAGCTATGCAATTTCGCCACCCCAATGCCCGCGGAACCCCCATCCTCCGAGGGGGTTATCTTGGCGTCGGGCATCATGTTTGCCGCAATTTGACGTGAAAACCCTGGGGCTGGGGCGTTCCGGGGTGTTTTTTCATTGGTCCAATCGGATGGTTCCGAAAGCAATACGGCACGGTGCGGCAGTGGGTGAGAGTGCGTCCGTTTCCGCAACGGCCAAGCAGGATAACGACGGCATTGTCGAGACCAGCATCCCGGCGCGGCTCGATTGCCTGCGCTGGGGCGGCTTTCATACCCGCGTCGTGGCCGCGCTCGGTATCACCTGGATTCTGGATGGACTTGAAGTTACACTGGCGGGCGCTCTGTCGGGTGCGCTGAAGGAAAGCCCGACGCTGCAATTTTCGAATTTCGATGTTGGCCTCGCCAACAGCGCCTATCTCGCGGGCGCGGTGCTGGGCGCGCTTGGTTTCGGCTGGCTGACGGACCGGATCGGGCGCAAGAAACTGTTCTTCATCACGCTCGCGGTCTATCTCTCCGCGACCGCAGCCACCGCGCTGTCGTGGAACGTGGCGAGCTACGCGCTGTTTCGCTTCCTGACCGGGGCGGGTATCGGCGGCGAGTATACCGCGATCAATTCGACGATCCAGGAACTGGTGCCGGCGCGCTATCGCGGCTGGACTGATTTGGTGATCAACGGCAGTTTCTGGATCGGGGCGGCAATTGGTGCGGTGGCCGCCATCGTGCTGCTCGATCCCAAGGTGCTGGCGCCGGATCTCGGCTGGCGGGCGGCCTATTTCATCGGCGCAGCTCTCGGCCTCATCGTCTTCGTGATGCGGATGTGGATTCCGGAAAGCCCGCGCTGGCTGATGATCCATGGCCGCCCCGAAGAGGCGCATGCGATCGTCGACGATATCGAGAGGGCATCTACGAGACATTCGGATCATCCGGCTGATGAGGTATTTCCGAAGGTCAGGCTGAAGATGCGCAGCCACACACCGCTGGGAGAAGTGGCGCATACATTATTCACGACCTATCGGAAGCGTTCGATGGTCGGGCTGGTGCTGATGGCTTCGCAGGCGTTCTTCTACAACGCCATCTTCTTTACCTTCGCGCTGATACTGACCGACTTCTTCGGTATCCCGTCAAATGATGTCGGCTGGTACATCCTGCCCTTCGCGGCAGGTAATTTCCTGGGACCGCTGTTGCTCGGCCGCCTGTTCGACACGCTGGGCCGGCGCATGAT
This sequence comes from Bradyrhizobium sp. 170, assembly GCF_023101085.1. Classification (NCBI taxonomy): domain Bacteria; kingdom Pseudomonadati; phylum Pseudomonadota; class Alphaproteobacteria; order Hyphomicrobiales; family Nitrobacteraceae; genus Bradyrhizobium; species Bradyrhizobium sp. 170. The sequence continues at coordinate 322,586 of NZ_CP064703.1, forward strand.
GATCACGGTGACCTATGGCGTCTCGGGCATTTTGCTCGCGCTGTCGGGCTATCTGTTCTCGATCGGCGTTCTGACTGCGCAGACCCAGACCATCGCCTGGATGGTGATCTTCTTCTTTGCCTCGCCGGCGGCGAGTGCGGCCTATCTCACCGTCAGCGAGACGTTTCCGCTGGAGGTGCGGGCGCTCGCAATTGCGCTGTTCTACGCGATCGGAACGGGCATTGGCGGCGTGGCGGGACCGGCGCTGTTCGGCGCCCTGATCGATACCGGATCGCGCAACAGCGTTTTCTTAGGCTACCTGTTCGGGTCGGCATTGATGATTGTAGCTGCTGCCGTCGCGTGGCGGTATGCCATCGCGGCCGAGCGCAAGTCGCTCGAATCTGTCGCACGGCCGCTCGCATTTGTGGAGTAGGATGAGATGAATGAGGATCTGCTGGAAATGCCATTGGAAGAAGATATCGTCCGTGAAGACGACGCCGCGCCGGAAACCGTTCCGGTGCCGCGCTCGCTGGTGCCGCACTTGAGCGAAACCGCGATCCTGCTCGACATCGACGGCACGCTGCTCGATCTGATGCCAACGCCGCGCGAAGTCTGGGTGCCGCCGGGCCTGGTGAAGACGCTGAATCGTCTGCTTGTACGAACCAACGGCGCGCTGGCGCTGGTCAGCGGCCGTTCGCTCAACGATATCGACCTGATTTTTGCGCCTGATCAATACCCGGCCGTCGGCGGCCATGGCGCCGAGATGCGGATCGAGCCGGATAGCGAGTCAGTAGATGCCCATGCGCCGCCACTGGACAAGGAATTGAAGCGCCGGCTGGCCGCGATCGCAAAGCTCAGCCCGGGAATATTGCTGGAAGACAAGGGCTATTCGCTGGCGCTGCATTATCGCCTCGCGCCGCACGCCGAGAAGGCGATCTATGCCGCGGTGTCGCTGATCAGGGCCGATCTTCCCAACGCGCCGATCGAGGTGCTGCCCGGCAAATGCGTTTGCGAGATCAAGCATTCCGGATTCACCAAGGCGAGCGGCGTGCACGAGTTGATGAAACGCGAACCTTTCAAGGGCCGCCGTCCGTTCTTCATCGGCGACGACGTCACCGACGAGACCGTGTTTGCGATCATGCCTGATCTCGATGGCCTTGCCTTCTCCGTCGGCCGCCGCGCCACGGGCGTGGCCGGGCACTTCGATGCGCCGAGCGACGTGCGTGAATTTCTTGCGCACCTGCTTGATGACGAAAGGGACGCACCACTGCCATAATGTTTTTCGTCTCGACGGCTTTCGACCACAGATTCTCGCCCTTGATGCCGGGGTTCACGACAAAATTTATTTTTCGTGAGTTCCGGTGAGTTCCGGCACGCCGCAGCCCGAATTTGGTTTCAATTCGTTGAAAGGGTGATCAGGAACCATATTGATGAACGGTTGTTAACGCGAGCGCCATCAACGGGAGGGGACCTTTGAACCTCGTCGTCGTTTCTAACCGCGTTTCGCGCGGAAAACCCAACGAACCCATGACGGGGGGACTCGCCGCGGCGTTATTGCCGATCGTCGAGAAGTCGGGCGCTATCTGGGTCGGTTCCAGCGGAAGGGTCCGCGATGGGAACCTGAAGGAACCATTTGCCGAAATCGAGGCGCTTGGCACCGGCGCGCTGGCGATGCTGGACCTGCCGGCCGCGCATTACGGCGGCTATTACGAAGGCTTCGCGAATTCCGCGTTATGGCCGGCGCTGCATTCGCGCGCCGATCTGATCCGCGCCACGCAGGAAGACTATCTCAGCTATCGCGAAGTGAACGCCTTCATGGCGCGCGCGCTGTTGCGATTCCGAAAAACCGATTCCGCGTTCTGGATTCAGGATTACCATTTCCTCGCGCTCGGCGCCGAACTGCGCGATCTCGGCGTCACGCAGCCGATCGGCTTCTTCCTGCACACGCCGTGGCCGGCGCGTTCGGTGATATCAGGCGTGCCGCATCATCGCGAGCTGATCGAGGCGATGCTGGCCTATGATCTGATCGGTTTCCAGACCGAGGAAGATTGCGAGAACTTCCTGTCTTACGCGCAGTCCGACCTCGGCCTCGTCGTGCATGACGGCGTCGTCATCTCGCGCTACGGCCGGACGCGCGCCGCGGTATTTCCGATCGGCATCGATCCGAAGCAGTTTGCCCAGTTGGCGATGAAGGCGTCGACCCATCCGGATGTCTCGCGGCTGCGGCGCAGCCTGAACGGCGAGAAGCTCGCGATCGGCGTCGACCGGCTGGATTATTCCAAGGGCCTGATCAACCGCATCAAGGCTTTCGACCGGATGTGGACCCTGCATCCGCAGCTTTCGCGCACGGCGTCGCTGCTGCAGATCGCAACGCCCTCGCGCGGCGCGATCGAGGCCTACGGGAATCTGCAGAGCGAGGTCGCCAAGCTCGTCAGCGACGTCAACGGTGCGCATGGTGAGGTCGACTGGACGCCGATCCGCTATCTCAACAAGGGCTACGGCCAGGCCGTGCTCGCGGGCCTCTATCGCACCGCGCAGGTCGGCGTGGTGACGCCGCTGCAGGACGGCATGAATCTCGTCGCCAAGGAATATGTTGCCGCACAGAACCCGGTCGATCCCGGTGTGCTGGTGCTGTCGAAATTCGCCGGCGCCGCCAACGAACTCGATACCGCGCTGCTGGTCAATCCGCACGATATCGACGGCATGGCGCGCACCATCGCGCTCGCGCTGTCGATGCCGCTGACCGAACGGCGGATGCGCTGGGAAGCGATGATGGCGAAGCTGCGCGGCCACACGATCCAGCAATGGCTCGCCGACTTCACAGACGCGCTGCGCGAATGCCAGCTCGACCGGGAAGAATTGGCGCCTGTGGTGACCGAGCCCGCGCTATGGCCGCTTCGCTCCGGCACCAATGGCGGTGCGCGGTATCATTAGCGAAGCTTTTTCAGGTGAAGACCTGCCCCGCATCTAATGCGAGGGCAGGAAACCGCCGAGCAATCAATAGCAATACGACACGCCATCCAGAACCGGGCAGCGCGCCTTGGTCGGCGCGCTCGGATTTTCCATCGGCACGTAACCGCCCTTGCCATTGCCGGCGAACACGCCGGGGCCGATCACGACCGACGACTTGTTGCCGATGATGACGCTCGGATGCGGCGAGACCAGGTTCGATCGCGTGCCGTCCGCCCAGATGAGTGATTCTCCCGCGAAAATCCCGCGCCTGCCGTCGTCGCAGGTCACATCCACCCCTTGGCGGGTGCAGGACTGCGCCATCGCCGGGCCGGCGGCGCTTAACGCGAGCGCCGATACCAGGATGGAGAATTGAAGCGCCCGCGTGATCATCATGCCGTCCTCCACCGATAGGGTTGCCACTTATCATCGTCGATCGTGGCCGGATTCCGGTTCAAGGCCCGACAAAGCACCAGCCATCCGACGCCGGGCGGCCAGAATTACCAAACAAATTCAATGAATTGGGGAAATTTTGGCGGCCGCGCCCGGCGTCCCTTGCAAAATCAGTCCTGCCCCTTCAAGAGAGGGCCTCCGGAGAGATGGCCGAGTGGCTTAAGGCGCACGCTTGGAAAGCGTGTGTGCGGGAAACCGTACCGTGGGTTCGAATCCCACTCTCTCCGCCACTAAACTGTTCTCCTCTGTATCCGATTGTTCGAATCGACAGCAAAAACAACGAGTAGCGCGACGAAGGCTGTTGCGGCTAGTGCCGTGATGTTACCGCTAGATACCGCGCAAACCGTAGCTTTTGACTGTGGGTTCGGAGGACGGATTTCCGCGAGGGGGAACACATGGCCGGCAAGCTCAAACCGCTCGACGTCGCACGCGAAACGCGGCCGGGCAAATACCCTGACGGCGACGGTCTCTACCTCATCGTCGCGAGCGCCACCTCGAAGAACTGGAGCTACCGGTACTGGAAGGACGGCAAGCAGCGCTGGCTCGGTCTGGGCTCATTCAAAGACGTGTCGCTCAAGGATGCACGCCTAGCTCGCGATGCCGCGCGTCTTCGCGTCAAGGGTGATCGCTGCACGCCGGGCGTCGACATCGTGCAGGAGAGGCGTGAGGCACGCGAGGAGCAGAAGGCCGTCGAGATCAAGGCTGTGCTGCCAACCTTCGAGGAATGCGCCGAAGCATACTTCCGCCAGCACTGGACGACCTGGAGCGAAAAGCACCGCGATCAATGGCCGTCGTCGCTCAAGCGCTACGCCTACCCGACAATCGGGAAACTCACGATCCCGGAAATCAAGCCCAGCCATGTCTATGAATTGTTGCGACCAATCTGGGTCGAGAAGCGAGAAACGGCGAACCGGGTGCGCGGCCGAATCGAAACGATCATCGCGAAGAACGTGGACGTCGACGATAGAGACTTCCGCAATCCCGCCGAGCTCACGAAACAACTACGCGAGAAACTTCCGAAGCGGCCCAAGCGTGTCGTCCAGCACCATCCTGCCCTACCATATACCGAGGCGTCGCAGTTCATACTTGTGCTTTCCAGCGCCGCTGGCATCGCCGCGGCGATGTTGCGCTTTCTGATCTTCACCGCATGCCGGACAAACGAAGTTGTAGGAGCACGCTGGTCGGAGATCGATCGGCCCTCATCGATCTGGAGAATTCCCGGCGAACGCATGAAGATGCACCAGGATCACGTTGTGCCGCTGTCGGATCCTGCTCTGGCTATCCTCGATAAGATGCCCGGCGGCCAACGCGAATTGATCTTTCCGAATCCGGAGGGTGGAGCATTTTCTGAGAATGCCATGCTCGCCGTACTGGACCGCTTAGGCTACGGCCACGTTACCGTGCATGGATTCCGCTCGACCTTCGCAACCTGGGCCGAAGAATGCACAGACTATCCTGATGGCGTCCGCGAGGCAGCGCTCGCCCACAAGTATAAATCGGAGACCACGGCAGCCTATCAGCGCGGGCAAAAGCTCGAGAAGCGACGCTTCCTCATGAAAGATTGGGCGCAATTCCTCGCAGGATCAAATCTCATCCGCTTCGACAAAACCGGTTAGTTTGTCTTGGACAACTCAGCCTCCGTTCAGTCCACGACCGATCCACCGCGCTTCTTGTTCTGTCCGATGGTTTGTCGCCGGTCTCGCGTTCGAGGCGATTTTCGAGATAGTCGATCATCTACCTAAGCAGGCCTTGTACTCTACCCGAAGGAAATCGAGGCTGTGGACCGAAAAGAGCACGAAGTCGTACGACCGGGCATCCGAAAAATGCGCACGGTCCCGTGAGTGCTTTGGGCCGAAAGTCCGGTCTGGCATGCTCAGAAATATCCGGGGACAACAGGATGCTTCATATGTCTAGCGCCGTGTCTATCACGTTTGACGTCCCGCTCGTAGCTTCGCCGAACCAAGCGATGAGAGCGATCCAGGTCTCGCGCAAAAAGCTGTACGAACTTATCAAAACGGGCGAGCTGGAAAGTTATACCGAGGGCAAATCGCGACGCATCACAGTCAAATCGATCAACGATTACATCGAGCGCCGACTGGCAGTAGAAGCGGTTCGGCGCGGCCGAACCGCTTCCCCTCGAAATGATCAATCATGTCCTTAAGCGCGACGCCCGGTTTTGCGGCTGCGAGCGCATCGCCGATCGCTGGCCGTTCGCGATGGGCGCAGCTGCTGACTAGCGACTGTGGCCCGAATAGACTACGAATCTGAGGATCGGACGTTCGAATCGTTCCGGGCGCGCCAGTAAAATCAGGCACTTCTCGAATTCGGCGTTGCTCGGGTGTTTGCTTAGGTAAGCACCGGGTAAGCACCATTCGGCTTTTGGAGATATTTGAATGAACGCTCGGGGAATTTGCTTCGCTGCATGTTTCGGTCTTCTCAGCAGCATTCCAGCATTTGCCTGGGACGGGACGAACTCAAATACGGGCTCATCCGTGGAGATCGAACGCGGGCAACTTGTCAGAAGCGGCCGAACAATTGAAGTCTACGATAGCACTGAGGGCTACAAAGAATACGACGTAGACAGCATCCGGCGTTCTGGCCGAACAGTCGAGATTGAGGCGACGGACACCTCGACCGGCGAGAGCACTACGCTTGAAATGGATGGCGACTAAGTTTTGTAGTCTTCCGGCCGCTCCAAGATTTTTCTACAGGGCGGCACCCACACCAGCCGCGGTGGCTGTTTGTAGCCTGGCTGGGGATCAAGTTTTCCCCGAGCCAAGTTCCCCTACTTTTGACGCCAATTTCGGGGAGTTGGCTTTTCGGGCATGGTTGACGGCGCATGCAACCGATCCTGCGCACCATCGGCGAGCCAGTTCGCCCAACGATCTATGAGCATCTCGGGATCTATTTGCTCGATTGGCCAAGCCAACTGAAATTCCGACATTCCGGTCCAGAGTGCCTTTGCGGCCTCAATACCCGGGTCCGCCATAAAGGGCCGCATCGTCGTGTTTCTGCCCATCAATGGCGAGACCATAAAGGCGGTCTCGACCCACTCGAATCGACCCGCCTGGAATGCATCGCAATACCATAGCGAATGACTTCTCCCTTCGAAGTCGTATCGGTCTCGAGGAACGCGAAGAATGATACCGGCCTGAGCTACGACATCGAATGCTGGAGCTTCCCACTCCCAAGGAGAGGGGGGTGTCTTCGTAAGAGGCACCAACTCCAGCTGAGCCGTGCCAAGCGAGATAGTGACACCATTCCTCTTGCCTGCCCTTCCCTTCTTAGCACTCGGGGCAGCTTCTAAAATTGCTTCAGACAGTTGACCGTACAAGCTGTCGAGCAAGGCGGAAGCGCCCTGGAATAGATCGGCACGCTGTTCAGTCGCAGAGCGCGCGGCGGACTTTTGCCGCTCACCTTCGCTCTGTTTGGCAACCTCCCCGAGATGAGCCTCGCTAAGCCTCCCTAGACCCCCAGAGCGTTGTTGTTGTTGTGATCGGTTCAGACGAGCGAGCAAATTGGCGGCCGAAGGCCGAGCGCCCGGGGCCTTAAAGAGCGCTTCCGTGACTAGTGCCTTAAGGACCGACGTCCCTACATCGATTGCCGGAGGCTCCATATGCAGGTGCTGCTCTCGATAGTCCTCGATGTGGGGGCCTGCAAAAGGCTTGCGGCCGCAGAGCATTTCGAAGGCCATAACGCCTAAAGCATACACGTCAACGGCACCGGTCGCCCTCTCGGCCCGCCATCGTTCTGGAGCAGCGTAAGGCGGACTAAGAGCATACTTCTGAGTGTCTGCTGCCGTTGTCGCCTCGGCATATCGAGAAATGCCGAAATCTGAGAGACACCACTTGCCTTCCAGATAGAGGACGTTTTCAGGCTTGAGGTCTCTGTGGACAACCTTGCCGTCCAACTCTGCGAGGGCGGAAGCGATGTCAATCAGGATCGATGTCGCGTCTGTCGTGCCCAGAGGTTTCGTGCTTGTCAAATGATCTCGCAGCGATTTGCTTGCACGAGGCATAACAAGGACCCAATGTTCGTCCTGTTCGCCACTATCAATTATCGGGACGATTCCACGAGCCCCCTTCAAGTCCACAAACAGAAGCTCTCTGCTCGCGCCAAGCGCCTTCGGCACCAGCTTAACCGCGGCTTTCGATCCATCTGGACTCTCGGCAGCAAAGACCTGGCCAAAGCCGCCGGCTCCGAGTCGCTCACCAAGTATCCAATCTTTTTTCAGCCTGATTGTTGTCAAAGGGCGCTGCTCCTAAGTTCTTAAGCCCACGACCGCCAAACGGCGATACTCCCTACAACGAGGCAAACCAACGAACCGATACCACCGGCTATCGCAATCCACATGGTCGCTTTCATAGCTTTGCCTTTGTCTGGCTGCGGCCAATACTGAGGATCAGAAAGCATTCTGACGTCGGTCCAGCGATGGAATAGCACCGCTGCGAAGGTGAAATTCCACCAAGCGGCGAATGCTGCGATGAAAGCCGAAACAATACCGCCCACAAACCAAAACAGAGCCCCCGAGTAGGATGGGGGATGCTCACCAGCGTGCGCCTTGAAGAGAAGGCCGACAATGGCTCCTGAATGCATCAGCCAGAGGGTGTTCACCAGCCAACGGCCGTATTCAATCTGGGCAGCCCTGGCACTCTTCAACAGCTCGAAGCTGAGCTGATAAGCGGCTTCGGCCTGCTTTGCATAAACATCTGGTTCAGTGCTCATGGACTAGGCTAAGCATTTGGTGCCGAGAATCGCTCAAAGATGTAAGTAAGAGTACGACCATAGGCCGCGGCGACACAAGGGCGCGACCGAGCCTAGTTCAAGCGCGCTCGGCGTCTTGTCAGGGGGAAGAACCAGCTGATGAATTTCGAACGCTTTTGTGGCATGGCCTCCGGCATCAAATATGCGGTCGAGAAAGGTTGGCTCGACCTGCATGTGAGCGGAACGTTCGTGAGATTGCTGACGAGAGAATGATGCAATTGAGCCTCCCAGACTATGCGACCCGCTTTGACACGCTGTCGCTATCCGCGTGCTTTCTCAAGCTGAAGGGGGTTGGCAACGAACCACGCCAGGCGACAGGCTTTTTCTGGCGTCTGGACAGCAAAGTGTTTCTGATTACGAATTGGCACGTTGTAACCGGCATCAACATGATGGACGGCAAGCCAATCGGCAACGGCTGGGTGCCCGAGCGAATTGAGCTGAGTTACTTCGAGCGCCAGATCGCCAACAATCCGTCAATTCCATCGGACCCCTCGATGCGCACCGGTCTAGTGCCGACGGTGCACGTCCCGCTCTACGAGGACTTTCACAGCCCATTTTGGATTCAGCATCCGATGGCGTTCGAATGGAACGTTGATCTTGTCGCTCTGGAACTCGACAATCTTCCAGATCAGAGCCGGGTGTTCTGCGTAAACGATATGAACTACGACAGGTACCTGCACTTTGCAGGTAGCGTTGTGCTTGGCCACGCCCTACCCGAGAGCACTAATGCGTATCCCGTGCCATTTCCGATCTGGAAGCGTGGAAGCATCGCCAGTGAAATCATTGTTCCATGGAACATGAGCCGGCGTTCTTGATTGACAGTCGAACTTCAAAAGGGATGTCTGGCTCTCCCGTGTTTGCCCGAATCTTCGGAACCGCCCCCCTAGCTAATTTGACGATCCGTACCGAAAATATCCTGACATCGGAATTTATGGGCATCTATTCCGGTCGTCTCTTCGACGACGAGAACAACGCCAGCATTGGGCTTGTCTGGCACCGTCACCTGATTGATGAGTGTTTGCAGTCTCCGGCACAAGGCTCAAGGGACTGGGTTCCAAGTCAATCCATTAAACTCTTCGAGCCTCTCAAGAGACCATAGCTAGTCAGAGGAGAGGGGCCCGCCAGCGTGAACCGGCGGGCGCGAACGTGCAATGATGGGCTTCGTTATGGGCGGCATATGGGGGCTTGGCCCGATCTCGCATTTCGTGCCCTCTGTGGCAGGCAACCGGTGGCGGGTTCAAAGCCATCCGCCTAGTCCGAAATTCAATTTTCTCGGAATTTCCGGGGAATTATTTGTCCCGTGAAATCAGGCACAACTCTGCATTTCGAGCCATAAATCTAATTCCCCTTTTATGGGGTGCGCAATCGACGGAGCATTTATTGAACGCCGTGTCGATCAACCGAAGGGCGTCCGCAGCGCAGCAGGCGGAAATCGCCTTTTGTCACTCGAAAGTTGAAGCGGTGGGGCCCCAAATAGGGTGGGGTACCTCTGAATAAAAAAATCAGCGCTTCCGCTTCTTCATTCTGACGCCGGCACCGCCCCCGTTCTCGGCGATGAACTCGATGCCAGCCTTTTCCAAGGCACTTACAAGAGCGGTACCCGTCTCTGCTCGGCCACCCAGATCGCCGTCGGCGGACTCAAGTCTCTTGATCGTTGGCGTCGAAACACCCGACTTCTCAGCGAGATCATCTTGCGACCAGCCAATCAAAGCCCGGGCCGCCCTAATGGGTTTACTCCGGAAATCGCGGCGTTCGCCGCGCTTTCCCCCTTCATCGCAACCATCATCATTCGATCCGCCATCTTGTGCGGAGCGTGACGGCCGCGCGCCGTTGGAGATTACCACATGTTGCAGTTGCCTGAACCCCGCCGACGTCAACGGCGCCCAGCACACCAGCCGGCGCCGCGGCGCTACTGCAGTATATTCTGGATAACGATCTGACGGACGACAAGAACTATTGGCATATGACGGCGCTCGCAACTCTGGCCGAGGCGCTTAATGCAATGCCGGGCGAGGTCCGCTCATGAAGATCACCAGCATCGACAAGCCCAAGCAGGGCACCGCCATCTGGAGCGGCAGCGCATCGATCGGCAAGCGCCGCCTTATATGGTTCTACTCTCCCTGCCAGTGGCTTCACGTCCAGGAGCAGGATCACATAAACCCGAAATGCTGGATGAACATTGAACCGCCGAGCGGCGCTAAGGATGCCGTGTTGCGAGCGATCCGGAAGACGCGACCGCCATCCCCCCATCCATTTTTTCGGGAGTCCAAGCTGCAGGCTGGAGTTGGAAAATGACAATAAAGCCCCCGCCATCTTTTGTAGATCGGCGGGGGCTTAGCTAATCGTCTGACGGTCGTTGGCCGATCTTCGCGGTTAGCTCGGCAATCTTCCTCGAGTCCTTCGCCTTGATCGCTTTCCGCAACTCCTTCAATTCGTCTTGGCCAAAAGCCTCTTTCTTGCGGTTTTGCTTCGACTGGCCGGCGCGAGGAGCCGCAGCTAGGGCCGGTACCGCGGGTAGGCTGCCCCTCGGGACTACTGGCTTCTCGATCGATCGTCCCCGCTTGGGATCGGCTCGGGAGACTCTCGCAGCTTCTCGAGCTTTACGATCACGCTCCTCCAGCCACTGTTCCCACATCCTCAAACCTCGATGCAATTCACTTTCACCGGCCCGTTGCTGCGTGTCTTGGCCGATCAAGCCTGACGCTGCTATCTGAAGCGCGCCACGATGAATAATATGCAGCGCATATAGTCGATTGAACTTTCTCCCTGGTCGCCCCTCTCCCGTTGCTGTTCATGCTCATCGAGCAAGGCCAGCTCGGCTTGGATGAGATGCGATGAAGGATAGTATCCGTGGGCCTCGCGGTACTTAACCGCCTTATTGACGACCTCCTGCATCTGACGAAGCAGCTCGTACGGTTTTCCGGCTCCCGGAACCACACGAAGGACATTAGCGGCGCATTCTCGCAGCGCGCAGGAGAAGTCGCCGTTCGTCTTCCTGGTCGCGTTGCTGCTCGCGGTCTTTCTGCTGCCGCCCCTGCTCTTCCTTGTCTGGTCCGCCGCCGTCGATGACCTTGAAGGACATCGGCCCCTCCCATGTTAATTGGCTGGGAGCGTGCCTTCCAAATCGTCACCTGCCAAGCCCTACAACATTGGGAACAGGCTTGACCCAGGCCAAAAGCCCGCGCCTAGATTTTTATTCTGAAGTACCCCACCCCATTTGGAGCCCCAACCCGCAAACTTGCGAGCCGCAAAAGGCCTATTGCAGCGAGCCGGGAGTGTCGGCGTTTCGCTAAGAGGCAACCACTGCCCGAGGGAGGGAGGCTGAAGCATCCTCGACTGGCGCCACAATCGGAGCGTCGTCTACGGATTTGGCAGTAGGCCCCTTCTTCCGGGTTGCGGCTCGTTGGAGCCGTCTGATGTTCTGAAGTGCTGCCTTCGCTTCGTCTCCATCCACCAGATCACGCTTCAGAACCTCTTCGCGCAAAAGCGATCTGAGATAGTCTACTTCAACCTTTACTCCGGAACTCATTCGACGAATTTCACGTCGCAAGACTTCCAAGATAAAATCGGTTTGCAAGACCGCTGCCACAGTGAACTTGTTAGTCACCTGCTTTTGGAGCAGAAATTCGGCCATAGAGCCCTTTGAAAAACCCTCGCGGCTCAGATTACCGAAGCACTCAAGAGCGTCCGGGCTCCTAGCGCTCGTTCCGATCGCATCCAACTCGCAAACGAGAATCTTTTCGATAGGCTGGCCGAAGTGAACTTTGTAGACCCGCCATTGGGCACCGTTTGTCAGAACGACCCACTCAATGCCTTCGTTGGCAGCATAGTCGATCGCCTGCTTGACATGGGCATCCTTGAGTTCGATGCCTATGGCCTTTACTTCGATTAGGAACCGGATTTCTTCATCAACTTTTACGGCCAAATCCACGTATGTACCGCGGATCGCGTACTGGCTCGTGATATGAAGATATTTGTCGTAGCCGCAAATCTCGGAGAGCATATCGTTGATTACGGTGACGGTGTCAGCTTCGCTGACGTCCCGCTTTTGCAAACTAGCCAGAATGCTCTGATATTTTTTCAGCTGCGTTGTGATACGCGCCGACACTTTCGCTGATAATTTCGCCATGCCTGCCCCCGAGAAAATTGTGTTGAGCATCCTGCAACTTTACGGCGAGGGCAATAGTTAATTCGACTAAAGCTTAATGGCCCGCCCCTTGTGAATGCGCGTCTAGTTCTTCGATTTCCTGACCATTCGCATGAGCCGTCACCTAAGCAAGGTCTCGCATGATGGCTTCTTGGACTGCTACCACCCGTACTTTCCCGGGATAAGCCGAGATCGGCCCCAGCTTGCTGGGATCAGCTTGCTGGGATCAGGTTGCTGGGATCAGGTTGCTGGGATCAGGAGAGGATTGTGCTGGCTCCCATAAACAACCGATGCTCTAATGCGGAGGGGGAAGTTGGGGATGCGCGACTGGCGAACATTCTTGTGGTCTCTGTCGTTATTGGCGGCAGTGCTTAGTGGCTGCGCGACCAAGCCGCCCCTTGCTCGGGAGGAGACGGCCGTAGTTCAGCAAGCGGCTACACCAATCACTCCTCAGGTCGCCAGGGCCGAGCAACCTCCCGATCGAAGCCAGGTCACGGCGGTTCCAATCCAGCCAAGTCCTGGACCGCCTGCTCAGGCCGTAGACCCTCCGTCCACCACGTACAGCTCGGAATACGTGAGCAATCTCCGAGCATGCCTTGCCGGGTTCTACGGCTGCAGGCGAGAAGCGCTCGCGGGAGAGGACATTGCAAAGGTCTCGGTGATCGATCGGGAGCGAAATTACAGCGCCTGTATGGCCGGGTATTCCAACTGTTCGCCTTCAAGCCTTACACCAGACCAACAACTTCGCGTCACTGCGTCGAATAATGAACGTAACCTGCGCGCCTGCTTGGCAGGATATTCGAATTGTCAGCCTACAAGCCTTACAGCCGAACAGCGTGTAGCAACTGATGCCCGCGCCCGTGAGCGCATTCTGGCCGCCTGTCTTCAAGGTTATTCCACTTGCAGTGAGGAAGGTCTTTCGCCAGACGAAAAGCTGTCGGTTAGCGCGCGAAGGGCCGAAAGAAACTTTTCGTCGTGCCTGTCGGGATACTCGTCTTGTAAGTTAGAGGACCTGTCGCCGGAGCAGCGAAGCAAGGTTGCGGCAAGCAACTATGAGCGAAATCTCTCCAGATGCCTGAGTGGCTCGCCCACATGCAAACTAGAAGAACTTGCGGCGACCGACCTAGAGAAAGTTCGGAAGGGACGGGAAGAAGCCGCGGCAAGAACGGCGTCGCCGTCAGTGGGTACTTCGGTCCCAACGTACGTCCCAAGCGGACCGGGATGCGCAGAAAACGGCTCCTGTTATGGGGACGTAAGCACAATAACCGGGCTGCCGAAGACGATTGCGGTTAGCGGATACTATAGGCGCAACGGCACGTACGTCCGCGGCCATTACCGAAGCCGTAGATAGAATGCAGAAAAGAGGAGCTCGCAGCGTGGCACTGAGGAGGGAATCATGACCGCTACGCCGATTTATAGGGCGTTTGCTCTTGGGCTGTTCCGGTCGTCAGTCTTCTTCATTTGTGCGGTGGTTGCCTTCTCTCAGCGAGAGGACCGCACCGGCACGATCCTCTTGATGATAGTGTTCTTGCTTGACGTAGCGTCGTACCAGATCGTGCAGGTCGTCACCATTTCGAACGAAAGTGTTTACGCGCGTGTTTGGGCTGACACACTCACCAACCGACTATTCTATGAAAAGCTTTTCGAGAAGATTCGTGAGCGCGAGTATGTGGATGTAGACGCCCTGTTTAAAGAAGCCACAAAATCTTCTGTGGCAGATGTAAAGGTATTTTTGAAGGATACGACCGTCTGGTCAGAATGGGGCGGCTTCAAGCAAACCCTTGCGGGGATCTGGAGCTTCCTCTGGCTATGGATCAGCTACGGTATCTTCTACGGTGTCGCCGGGTGGATGGGGACCGCAATGAGGTCATCGTTCTGACCAATGGGCTACCAAGCTTCCTAACAGTTCAAACGAACGAACAATGCTTCTAGAACATCACACCCTGGCCGAAGTCGTCTTGCCGCACCACCCCGTTAATTAGCCATGTATCCTGATGGAGTGAGTGCGTGCCCATTGCCAGCAGCATACCCTTGGCCGGGTACTCCTGACCAAATACGCGGTACATGTCATCCAGCGCTCGTTGCTCTCCGTATTCCCTGGACCAGTTGTGATACGTGGCCTCAATCTCCCAATCCTGGCAGGTCCCCTCGCGGATCCCGTCGTCGGTCCGATATCGGTATTTGAAATTGTACGGGCAGGGATTGTAGTTGTTGGTCACTTGCTTTGCGAAGAGGTCGTCCTGCGCGCGGATTGACTCGAACAACTGTTTTTCGGCCGCAATTTCCTTCGTGTCCTTCTTCTCAACCTTGAAAGCAATAATTTCGGGCCGCAGTAGTGCGAAGCTTCGACCGGCCTGCCGTTCCCGCGCCAAACTTGTCACAACAGCCTTCGTGAGGAATCGGCTTCGTTCTGATTTTCTGAGCTGGCCTACAATCTCAATGGACTGTTGATCCACCCGACGGCTCTCGGCTCGTTTGTCGTCGTTGGGCAGCCGCCAGTTGAACTTTATTCGATCCCAGCGCCCGAACTTCTTTGATTGCTCCAGTGTTCGGAATGACACCGGATACAGTCTGAGCCAATTGCCGTAGAGGTCAATTCCGGCACAACAGACCGTCTCACCGTGGCGGCGGCCAACCTGCGGGGCCGCCTTCACGATCACAACGGCTTCGGTGCTACCCGATGTGGGCGGGTGGCCTGTCATTAGAGGATATTCGCCCTCCCGAAACGCTGCCTGAAATCACTGGTGCAGCATTCAAATGAACAAGACTGAATTTCCCACCCCGCGTCATCGACTCAGCAACGATGCAGCGATGGCAATTTGTGTGATCCTGTTCAAAGCAGAGCAAGCACGCAACTGATTTTGAGGCCGCCGAAACAGCTTCTTCCAGCGCTTGCTGCGCTGCAGTAGTTAACATATGAGAGTTGAATATTCGGCGGAAGTCAGAGAAGCGGCGTTCGCGCGCCGCTATTCGCCCGGCCTTGGGGTCGCCCAGCCCCTTTAGGTGAAGATATCCGAGGCCGGCGCCTTCAAGGCCCCGACATAGGGATGTCTTCGAGAACCCCGGCTTGCGGGAGAGGGGAAGGTCGCGAACGTCGATCAAGAGTTCGATCCCATTGCGACGAAGGATGGAAAACAGGTGGGCCGGCGTAGTGCCCTCATAGCCGATCGTAAACAGTTTTTTCATTGTAAGCCTCCAGCCCCGGCGCTTGAATCATGTTCGCAAGAGATTAACAACCCTGAGTGACTAAGGCCGAAACCTAAAGGCTCAATTTCATTTTACGGGACCGGCTTGGACCACCTCGCGCATTTCGTTGATAAGCGCCGCAATCTGGCGACGGTGCTGGATCGAGCTGGCCGAATACCGACCATGCTTGAAAGCGTTCTGGTTGCCCTTCGGTGCTCCAGGAGATGGCCCGCCGTGCATCCGGCACCGGCCGTTAGGCATTCCCGGGGACTGGCAGGGCTTGCCGCTTCTGGTTCGCGCACCGCATCTCGGGGCCCTTTGCATATCCAACAGCATGGGGTTGTGCTTCCATATTTTTCCCAGACCCCCCAGGGGTCACTTGACCGACAATCGCTTGGCCGCCCTGATAGACGTGCACATGCTCAACAATGACCTTCTGCTGACCCTTGCTTGGATACTTCTTCAGCGCTTCCACCTGAGTGGCGTTGGCCTTAGTCAGCTTCGCGGCGAGCGTCAGATTGATCTGCTTGGCTTCCACCGGCTGACCGGGAAGCATCGCGCGTCGAGAGCATTCCATAGCTGCTGCATGAGAGGCATAGAGCTGGGTAGCGACCACGCCTTCTACAGCGTCCCCTGGCTTCACGCTTGCCAGAATCGCGGTCCGCTGATCTTGCCGTTCATCCGCCGGCATGCTCTCTCGAAACCAGCCGCTGTTGATGATCTGGTTACAAAGCATCTGGTTCCAATGGTCGGATCTCGTGACGCATCGGGATTCTGAGAAAGACTGACGGTCGAGTTCGCGAGGCTGTTCATGGCATCATGGTATAGGTGAAAATGTGCGTTGAAGGATGCGCGAGTTGTTGGAAACAGCTATTCCGAAATCCTGCGCCGCATGGGAGTTAATAGCCAAGTTTGGTTCTCCCGCCTTGAAGGTGGGGCCAAATGTAAGAAGCAGGTCATGTGTCCGAGTTCTGCCCGCTCCTACGAGCGGAGCGCCCCCGGTCGTTACGCGGACCAACTTCCAAGTAGGGGTTACCCCACCGCTCGTTACGACAAGAAATCTTATGTGGTAAGATAGGAAGTCTTGTTTGAAGAACGGATCACTCTTCTCGCCCGTAGACGAGGGCAAGTAGAAACGGGATTTGAGCGAATCTCTTAGCCACTCTGTTATCCCGAGCTCACTCAGAAGAAACGAACTGCCCGTAACTTGCTCTCCATCCATTCTACAAGGATTCCCGGTCCGGGACTGAAGCCTGTCGAGACTCCAATAAGTGCCGAACTTCTCTCCGCGCGTGCCTTGGGAGGAAAGCACACCTCCGAGTCCCACTGAAAAGGTTTCGGAGGCCCGAAGCGGCTCAATAAAAGTTGCGCCAGGATTGAATGAGCTCGATTCGTCGACCTGCAAATCTAGAGTTGTTTGAACGGCCCACCCTGTCGGAAGTAAACCTTCGCTTCGAGTTGCTACCACCGCATCAACAATATCGCAGTACACCTTCGCCTTTATCTTGAAGGCAAGAGAGCCACCGGGTGAAAACTCCGAAAAGCGTGCAGTGCCCTCTCCCGGCTCTTGCAGCGAAGGGACGTAAGTACCGCATCCACCGATCATGAGAAGGACGGTCAATCCGATAAACGCTCGAGCAATCGATCTGATCATGGTACTATGTAATTCGGACAAGAGAAGGAGCATACCTTCCGGCCATCGACGATTTTGGGGCGTCCGACTCTGCAGTGACTGTATTGACACATTACGGGCCGTGCCGGCTGCCCAAGCGGATCAACCGTAACGTCGCACCTCGAGATCTTCTGGGTTGGACACAAGATCATCCTGTCGGGAGGGGCCGTCCGCGATGTAGCGTGCCCGGGAGCCGCTAAAAACAGGATGGTGAGCGTCAGAAACCAACGCATAAACGCACCTCCGACTATAAACTTGAATATCCTTGGAGCTTAGATGTACCAGATGTGAGTAGCAATTAGAGGTTAGGCACAGCAGTTTATAATTCGCAGGCAGTTGTATTTAAGCCACTCCAACGTGCGTGCGGTGGTGTAGACAGCAATCTTCGGAAAAAATTGATAACTCAGCGACCTTCGGCCAAGCCGGAGGTACTCAAATCTGAAACGTTCTCTCAGTATCGAAACATGTAAACTCTATCGGCCCGCTCAGAGAATCTGGGGGTCAGGAGTTCGAATCTCTTCGGGCGCGCCATCTATCTTTTTCACATGTCATCGATTTTCAGAACGGCCTAAAATTTGCGTTTAGTCTGGGGTTTAGTCTGGCCGTTCTGTTCCGGATTGGAAGTGCGACCGCTACCAATCGGCCTTTGTCTGCTTGGAAAGCTCAAACCGGGGCGGCGTCAGGCGGTCAAGGCCGGCGCGTCAGCGCCGCCGCGCAGCGGCTCGGCCTTGAGGGGCTGACGCCGGTCTGGTCCCATGGCTCGCCACCAGCAAAGGGAGCGCTGCCGCCGCTCTTATTGGACTTCATCTAACGCGCGTTTCGGGCGCCATGCGACGGGATCGGCGATCCATCGGTCGATCTCGGACTCATGCCAGCCGCTCCCGTTGACGCTGATCTTGATCTGCGGCGGGAATGTGCCCTCGGCGATCTTGCGGTAGATGGTGGACCGGGACAGCCCGGTCCGGGAAAGCACGGTTCTCAAGCGGATGATACGGTCTGGTTCGCGCATAACCGCGCTGCCTCCTGCTGGCTGTCTCTGACAGCTTCGGAGACCAGACAGGACAAGCAGTTGCAGTAGGCAAGAAAGTTGTTGGACTCGTCATAGCGTGGCGTAGAGACGGCGGCAGATGGATCAAATTCCGATGCCCCGGCCTCTGCCGATGTCGATGCCGTGAGTGAAGGCCAATTCCTGGCCGAGCCGGCGGCCTGATTCAAACGCGATGCCGAGTTCCTGCTTGCGGTTGGCGAGGATGGATTCCAGTTGCGGATCGCGTTCGAGGCTTTTCGCCATGTCACCCATTGCCGAGCGCGTCGCCTTGTAGCCGGCGATGTCGCCGCCCTGATACTGGCGCTGGCTGGTGTGGTCGAGCTTCTGCCAGCGTTCCACGAAACGGTCGGCGCGGCGGCTCGGATCGGTGCGCAGTTCGGTTTCGAGCTGAAGCGCGCGGACGGCGCGGGCGGAATTGCCCGAAGCGGCATCTTGGGCGAGTTCTGGGTTCTTCTTGTAGGCAGTTTCGGCATCGTACGAGCCATAGGGCCGCACCTCCTCGAAGACCTTGCGGGCCTCCTGCAATTCCTTCACCTGTTCAGGGCTCGCCTTGTCGCCCCGTTCCTGCATGTCGAAGATCGCATTCACGGCTCGGGCATGACGGATGAGCGCCTTCGTGCGGGCCTTACGCAGCGCCGCTTCCGGGTCTTCCCCCGCCTTCCTTTCCAGCGCTTCCCGTTGGGGCCTCCGGGCGCTCTCTGTGCCAGGCACAGCTTCAGCAGACGGGCGCAGGCTATCGAACATGTTACGCACCCTCTCGGGCACGACCTTGCGCACGATCTCGGCCACGCGCTCGCGGAAGGTTATCCCACGCCGTTCGGCATAGCTTCGTGCCGGTTCGTAATCCAACGCCATGTCCTTGGCCCGATCACGCGACAGAGTGCGGACAAGCCGGTCCTGACTGGCAAAATCGTCGCGGCCATAATGAAGATCCACGTTGTTGCGGTGCCGCGACAGGGCGACATAGCTGCCATGGGCGTCCATGCCTGGCGTCGCCAGAATATGGGCGCGGTCCACCGTCATGCCCTGGGCCTTGTGGATGGTCGCGGCATAGCCATGGTCGATCCGATTATAATCCTTCAAGTCGAACCGAACGGATCGGCCATCGTCGGTCTGCACGGTCATGGATTGCGCATTGACCTGTTCGATGGTTCCCAGGGTGCCGTTCTTCACGCCGAGGCCACGCTCATTTTGCAGGAACATGACTCGGTCCCCGCTGGCAAAGTGGCGCTCGCCGCGCTCGACTGTGAGCCGCACGTCCTCGCCGAGGTCGCCTGCAGCCCGCATCCGCTCCCGCGCCGCCTCGTTCAGCGCCCGCACTTCGTCGTTGGTGTGGGTGAGGATGATTCGGCTGCGCTCCGGCGCTGCCTGCCGGTCACGGTCCCAGCGGTCGATCAGATCTCCGCGCGCTTGCTCGCGGGTTCGGGCCTCATGCACCATGCCGTGGGAGCGATAGGCTTCCAGCGCATCGTCGGTCCTGCCGGTCGCCAGATCGCGCGTGGCGTCCCGCTGCCAGTCTTCCCGCTGGCGGCGGACGTCACCGATTTCTGCGCCGCCATAGCGCCCATGGATCGACCGGAACGCCGCGCCGGCTTCGATGGCTTGCAACTGCGCGGGATCTCCGACCAGCACCACTTTCGCGCCGACCTCTGCCGCATGGGACAGCACCCGCTCCAACTGGCGCGTACCGACCATACCCGCCTCGTCGATGACCAGGACATCGCGCGATGTGAGCAGGTCGCGGCCTTGTTCCCAGCCATGCTCCATGCTGGCGATGGTGCGCGACGAGATGCCCGTTCCGCTTTCGAGGTTTTCCGCCGCGATGCCGGACAGTGCCACGCCCCGTACCTCATAACCCGCCGCTTCCCATGCCGCTCTTGCCACGCCCAGCATCGCGCTCTTTCCCGTCCCGGCATGGCCGACGACAAGCGAGAGATCGCGCCCCTCTGTGACATCCGCCAGCGCGTCGGCTTGCTCGCCCGAAAGGACAAGGCCGCGCGCTTCGGCACGCGACAAAGCGACTTCGCGGTCGGCGTCACGCACCGCATGGCGCTCACGCTCGGCCATCAGTGCGGCGGCCCGGTGCAGGCGCTGTTCCGCCTCGATCATCTCGCGGGTGGTGAAGCGCTTCTCGCCGCGAGCGTCCTTGCCGAGTTCGACCAGATTGGGCGCTGCCCGCATCGCGCCCATGACCTCATTGAACTGGTCGATCCCGTCGCTGTGCCGATGCGCAAACTTCGCCATGTCGCGCTGCGTGAACGTCGATTGCTGATGCGTGATCGCGTCCAGTCCAAGGGACGGATCGGCGATGATCCGCGCGCCATTGCCGCGGGCGATCTCGCGGTGCATCTCGGCGCGGTGGGCCTCGATCCCTTCGCTCTCGATGAACCGATTCTCAATACGTTTGGCGGGCGCGCCGACCTGGCTTTGCGGCTCCAGTGCGATGCCCTGCGCCCTGAGGCTCCGATGGTCGATGCGTGCGTCGATGTCGAGTTCGGCCAGCCGCTTATTGGCAATCTCGGCCCAGCGCTCACGCCAGCGCCCGACCATCTCCGTGCGGTTCCAGGCCCGCACCTTCGGGCCAAAACCGTTCTCGTCTACCGCGCGCATGGTCAGCATGACATGGGCATGAGGTTTGGGCATGCCGTCCTCAGCCATGTCCCAATGCACATTGAGATCGGCGATCATGCCCCGATCCACGAACTCAGCCTGCGCAAAGTCGCGGGCCAGTTCGATCCCCTGAGCCTGGGTCATCTCGCGCGGGATGGCGAATTCGAGCTCGCGGGCAAGCTGCGCGTCCTTGCGGACTTCGAACGCTTCGACATCGTTCCAGAGCCGCTCGCGGTCGCTCCAGGCCTCCGGCGCGTTCTCCGGCAGCATCACCTCGGAATGGACGACGCCGCGCTTGGCGGAAAAGTCTTGGGCACGATCAAGGCGCTCGTCGCGCAGACGCGAGCCTGAGCGGTAGGCGGCCGATGCCACCGCGCTTGAGCCGGACTTGCGGCCAATGACCTTGACGTGAAGATGATAGATCGCCATCGCGACCGGATCATCTACACGGCAAAGCGAACGTCGGAACGACGTATAAGCGCGCCCTCCCTCGAAAAATTCTCGGGCGGGATTACACCGTCTCAAACCGTCCCGGCGACCTTACAGCATTATGCCCAGGGCTCAACTATCATCCCCTGATCAACATTGCTGGAGAACGTGATGCGCAAGCCGCGGGATTTCGACGGGGAACTGAAAGCGCTTCAGGACAAGGCGCGAGACCTCAGGAGCCGCAAGGTGCAGCAGCTCGGCGAGCTGGTCATCGCTACCGGGGCAGATAGCCTCAGCGCCGATGAACTGGCAGGCGCGCTGATCGTGCTGACTGAGACCAAAGATGCTGGAAAGAGGGAGGCATGGGCCAGGCGCGGAGCCGCGTTCTTTCAGAGCCGGGCGCGGCGAGCTGCACCGGCAGCTGAGCGCCACACAGGCGGCACTCGGGCGCAACCGGGCGGCGCGCAACCGTCAACAGGCAGCAAGGGCGCGGCATGATATGCGCGCATGGCAAGTCGAGCGCCGCAAGCGAACGCGGCACCTCATTGAACTCGGCGGCCTCGTCGTGAAAGCCGGACTCGTCAACCTGACCGGCGACGATCGTGCCACCATGCTCGGCGCGCTGCTCTGGATCGCCGACAAGCTCCAAAGCGATCAAGGCGAACGGGCGCGAGTGCTGTGGTCAGCAATGGGGAAGCAAGCATTGGAGGCGGACCCGACGGCACACAACGGGACAGATCGATCCGATCCAGCAGCTCGTCGTTGAACCACGACAATGGTATGTCAACTACGCGAAGACCGATGGTTGCAAGCGGGCATTGAATTGGTGCCCAACATTGCCTCTGCGGCGCCGCCACAAGTACGGTCAGCGTCGCCGCGTCACCGCGCCTGTGATCCGCATGCGAGCCTCGGCCGCGAACTCAATCTGGAACGCCGTCAACAGTTGTCGATCTGGCGCAATGGAGACTGCCGCAAAAACGGACCCCGTCATCCTGCCGCTGCACTGGCTCAGACCCGCAAGCGAAGACGCCCGCGCGGCGGACAGGGCTATTTCTCATCCGCCTGGACAACCGGGCCTATCCCAGCCAGACGGCGCCACCTGAACAATTGGCTCGCGGACAGCCCGTTTCGCCGCGCCGTCACCGACAGAAGCCGGGGCCGCTATAGCTCTCCGCCACGATCCGGTGCTTTTCTTCCAACGTCCAATGGCGCCGGGTGCCCGTCGAGATAACGTCAAGCCGCGAGGTCTTCGGATTAGGCGTATGCTCAGTCATTCGCCTATGTCTTCACCGCCACAGCATATCAGGCAAGGCGGCCTTCGCCGGAAGAATACGAGCAAATCGGACATCTGCGCGATCAAGTGGTCACGATTTCGGGGCGCACGAAAAGTCGTATCGCGAGATCATGAATATGCCGAGGCGAGCGCTAACGGGATGCGCTCCGAGCTAGATCAACTGTCAGTATTTGTAGCGGTTTGAGCGACGCATACTCTCCGCCGCCGCGGTCAACACGCCGGTGGTACACAGGACCCACAAACTGTGGGCAAGATCTTGGCCCTCTCAAGGTCAGGGCGAGCGCAGATAGTTGTTGAATTGAGGTCCAAATTACCATTTGAGTTTGTATGGGGGAGCGCCAGGGGAGCGGACAGAAAAGCTAAGGAAGACTTCGACACGATAGCAGTTTGGGTTCGTCGGGGCGGTGGCGGCTCTAGCGGGGGAGATTCGGCGAGCGGTGCTGTCAGTGGTCCGTTCGGGACGGGCTCAGCAGCGGGCTTTACTAACGCCGGTACCACAAATGCGGTACGGCTGCTATAAACTGAAATTCCCGGTGGACCAGCGAGCGACGTTGGGCTCAACAGTTCGCTAAACGATCCCGGCGGTGCGCGTACCAGTAGCCCTCTGGCGGCTAGGGCGCAATATCCGAGTGGGATCACACTCAGAATAGTTCGTACTGAGCACAATGAGTTCGCTTTACCCCGAATGGCCGACATGAGATCGGACCAGCAGAAGTCCGTGTCGGGCCAATTCCGCGCTCTTCCAAACGCCTCAATGTCGACGGCAGGCGAGTAACGTGGTACTGAATCTCTCTCGGCACGCCAAAGCAATGTGAACTTTGGGAGAGGCCCGCGATAACTCCGCGATCTGGCCATCCAGGCGGGGTGGCGTTTCCATGGCGCGTTGCCTGATAGCAAGCGAGCGCGGGGAGCGGCCCATTGACGCGGCGGCGCGAGAGTAACGTACCTCGCAAGGCGGTCCATGGCGCACGGACGTTTGCTTAGGGGGTCATCATGTCGGTGAACCACGGCGATGGGAATGAGCACGCCCACCACCCTCACCATCACACCTGCGCCAATCTCTTTGGCTGCGGCGACGAGAAGGGCACGGGCATCATCCGCGAGGACATCAAGGATGCCGCGTTCGACAATCGCGCGTCCGATACCCTCCTCCACATGGACGAGGTCGATCAGGAGACGCTCGACGGCTATCTGTCGGCGCGCGGTCATTGGCGGCGCAAGTTCCTGCAAGCAAGCAGCTTCATGGGTGCGCTCGCCGCGATCGAGCCGTGGTTTGCGAGGCTGGCGCGGGCGCAGGAGGCCGGCGCGGCGCCAAAGCGCCAATCGGATCGTGGAGGCCGCGTGCACGTGGTGCCGTCGACTAAGGAGACGGTGCAGCTCGGTGTGTACGACGCCAACCTAGCGCCCATTCTCGCGATCGATTCAGGCGATGTCATCAGCTTTCCCGATACCTGGTCGCACTTCCTCAATGAAATGCAGCCGGGCGTGCCGATCGACACGCTGGCGAAGCTGCGCGTCGACAATCCCGGCAGAGGGCCGCATTCGATCATCGGACCGATCGCCGTGAACAAGGCCGAGCCGGGCGATGTGTTGGAGATCCGCTACCAGCGGGTCCGTCCCTACGAATGGGGCGCCGTCTTCAACAACCCGGGTTCGCTGGGGACCGGCCTGCTGCCGCAGGACTATGCTCAAGGGCAGATCAAGTATGTCGATCTCGACCTGCGCGCCATGAAGGGCAAGTTCATGCCCAACATCACCATTCCGTTGAAGCCCTTCCAAGGCACCTTGGGCGTTGCGCCACCCGATGGCTATTTCCCGCCCTTAAGTCCCGGCGTCACCAGCTCGGTGCCGCCGGGCCCGCACGCGGGCAATCTCGATCTCAGCGAGCTGTCCGAGGGCTCGACGCTCTACATCCCGGTGTGGAAGCCGGGCGCCCTCATCTATACGGGTGATAGCCACGCGGTGCAGGGGGACGGCGAGATTTCGCTCACCGCGCTGGAGACGCGGATGAAAGAGCTGCGCATCCAGATCATCCTCCACAAGCAGAAGAACCTGGCCTGGCCGGTGGCGGAGACGGACACACATTGGATCGTCATCGGGCTCGACAAGGACCTGAACACGGCGATGACGCTTGCTGCGCGCAATGCGGTCAAGTTCCTGGCGACCCGGGCGAAGATCAGCGAGCTCGACGCCTATGCGCTGTGCAGCGTGGCGGTGAGCTTCCGCGTGACCCAGGTGGTAGACATCGTGCGCGGCGTCCACGCACTGATACCGAAGACCATCTTCGCTCCTCAGCTCAGGCGCGAGATGACGATGGTGTGAGCGGCTCGAGTGCGGCGCCGATTTCCGCTGTGGGGTCATAGGCGGACCTCGACCAGGGCAACCGGGAAGTGCGCTTTGCCCCTATGATCCGGACATTGTCAGCCCAGCCGGTCAGGGCCGAAAAGTGCCCATTAGCTGACATGACCGTTCCACGCCGGCCGCATCATTGCCCAGTCGGCTAAGCCCCTTTGCGATCTGGAAACGGGGAGGCGGAGATACTCCATTGACCCGTGAGCAGCGCCGCTTAGCAGCCGACGTGGTCGGCTATTCCCGCCTGATGGAGCGGGACGAAAGTGGCACCGTGGCGCGCCTGCGGGAACACCGAAAACTGCACCTGGAACCTGTGCTGGCCCGCCATGGCGGCCGCGTGGTTAAGCTGATCCGCGACGGCGCCCTGGTCGAGTTTGCGAGCGCCGTCGAGGCACTAGGCGCTGCCATCGAGTTCCAGCAGGTTATGGCCGAGGCCAATCGTGACCAGCCCCAGGACAATGCCATCGTGTTCCGGATCGGCTTGCATCTCGGCGACCTGATCGTGGACGGCGACGATCTCTATGGTGACGGCGTGAACGTAGCCGCGAGGCAGGAGGCCGAAGCGCCGCCAGGTGGCATCGTGATTTCGGGTGACGTGCACAATGCCGTCGCTGGCCGATTGAAGGCGGCCTTCGTAGCCTTAGGAAAGCTGTCGCTTAAGAACATCGAGCGGCCGGTGCGCGCCTTCTCCGATACCGGACCCGTTCCGCGGAGCGGTTGGCCACAAGCCCATCCACCGGCTTGTACCACACAGGTGCCTTCCCGATTGAACTAACACTTGATCATACCAGGCCCGTTGCCCGTACCGCCGGCGATGCCGCCCGACTTCTCGAGGTGCTCGCCGGAGCCGATGGCACTGCGTACGGAAGCCTATGCCAAGCAGCTCACCGGAGACAAATGCCTTGACCACCCGAAGGACGCCCTACAGAATGAGAAAAGCCCCAGCTCGTTAGGCAAATGAGCCATGGCCCGCTCAAGCTCGAAGCCTATGCAAGCCATTCTGGGCGCCGCGGGAGTGCTTGGCGCTGTCGTGGCGACCACGTTATGTCTTTTCGCCGTTGGCGATGGGGAGCGGGCCGTTGTCACGTCGTTCGGCAGGCCGGTGCAGGTAGTCACCACGCCGGGTCTTGGCGTGAAGCTGCCTTACGAAAGCGTGACCACGTTCGACGGCCGGCTTTTTGTTTACCAGCCCCCACTGAGCGAATTCCTGACGCTTGAGAAGACTGCCGTGACGGCAGCGGGCGCCGTCATGTGGCGCATAGCCGAGCCCAAACGTTTCTTTGAGACGGTTCTCAACAAGGCGGGTGCGGAATCGCGCTTGGGCGACATCCTCTCTGCGGAGCTTGGCGCCGCCATCGGCCGAAGTCCGCTCGCTGCCTTTGTCTCGGCCGAAGCCTATCGAGCAGAGGCCTTGCTCGCCGAGGTCGCCGCAAAGTGCCGGAATGTTGCGCTTCCGGACTACGGCATCGAAGTCCTTGACGTGCAGCTGTTGCGCTTTGACTTCCCTAAGCGCAATCGGCTCACGGTCTACGCTCGCATGCGCTCCGAGCGCGCCGCAATCAGCATGCGCTACCGCTCTGAGGGCGAGGAGGAAGGCCTCAAGATCCGTTCCGCGGCTCAGGGCGAGAAGACGAGCATCCTAGCCGAGGCCTTCAAGGTCGCCCAGCGGCACCGCGGCGCTGGCGAAGCAGAGGCCGCCCGCATCTACGCCGACTCGCTTCGCGAGGCACCGCAGTTCTACGCGCTGCGGCGGACGCTCGACGCGTCGCGCAAGTTCGTCAAGGAGGGCACCACGATGGTGTTGCCGGCGAACTCCGATCTCTTCGGCCTACTGCACGATAGCAGCTTCTATGAGCGCGCCAAGCCGCCAGCAAGCTTGGCCGACAGTGCGAGAAAGGAAACGCCCATGAGATGACGAGCGGAAATCTTACGCCGCTCCCATAGCAGCAATCGGCGCTGCCAACATAGGAGGAATTTCTATGATTCGAATGAACGAGCAGAAGGCACGTGCGGCCATCGTGGCTCTATCTTCGGCACTCGTAGTTATTGGGGTCGCGCCTGCCTCAGCCGCGGAAGTCCGCTATGACCCGGGAGACACTGTTTACTTCACCTATTGCCATGCGCATCCGCCGGCGATCCGCATCAAGCCAGGCGACACGGTAATCACAAGGACCAAGGACGCGGCGAACGACGTCTTCCAGCCGACCGACAAGACGGTGTTTCCGAGACTCGACCTTACCAGAGTCAACCCGCAGACCGGGCCGTTCTTCATCGAGGGCGCCGAGCCCGGCGATACGCTCGTCGTGCGTATCGACAGGATCGGCCTCAACAGAGACTGGGGCTGGGGAGCTTCGATCCCCTACTTCGGAGCATTGGCGCCCGAATACAAGACGGCGATGATAACCGACCCGGTGCCGGACCGGCTCTTTATCTGGCGGTTCGACAGATCGAAAATGGTCGGTGTGCTCGACCTGCCCAACAGCAAGATCGGCAAAATCGAGGTCCCGTTGCGGCCATTCTTCGGGACAATCGGCACCGCACCTGGTGGCAAGGAATGCATCAGCTCGCTGATACCCGGCCCGCATGGCGCGAACATGGACTTCAATGAGGTCGTTGAGGGTGTGACGATGTCTTTCCCGGTTTTCGAGCCAGGTGCGCTCTTCATGCTGGGCGACGGGCACGCCGCGCAGGGTGACGGCGAGATAGACGGCGCCGCTATCGAGACCTCGTTTGACGTCACTTTCACGGTGAATCTCATCAAGGGAAAAAAGATCAACTGGCCCCGGCTCGAGAACGACAGAATGATCATGTCGATCGGCAGCACGCGGCCGTTGATCGATGCGCTGCGAATCGCCTGCGTCGATCTCGTCAACTGGCTGGTGCAGGATCACGGCTACGACAAGATCGAGGCGCTTCAGCTTCTAGGCCAAGCAGCGCATCTCGAGATCGCCAACGTTGTCGATCCGCAGTACTCCGTGGCTTGTCAACTCGACAAGCGCTACCTGCCGCGGTGAGGTTGCACTAAAGGGAGACTTCAGGAAGCGAAGGGCTCTGAACATGGGCGTAGCCTGTTGCGGAGAAGGCGCCACCTTCGAAGGCCTGTCGGCTGATTACAAGCGGCGGCTTTGGATCGTCATTGCGATCAACGCCGGGATGTTCCTGGTGGAAATAGGAGCCGGCGCACTCGCCGGCTCGCAGGCACTGCAGGCCGATGCTCTCGACTTCCTGGGCGACGCAGCGACCTACGGTATCAGCCTCGCGGTCATCGGTGCATCCGTTCGGGTCCGGGCGCGTGCGGCCTTTGTGAAAGGCGTCAGCCTCACGCTGATGGGCTTGTGGGTGTTTGGGGCGACCGCTTATCACGTGCTTGTGCTCGGTGTGCCCCGCGCCGAGATCATGGGCGCCATCGGCTTCCTGGCTCTCGCTGCCAACGTGGCTAGCGTCGTCATCCTCATGCGCTACAAGGATGGCGACGCCAACGTGCGGTCCGTGTGGCTTTGCTCGCGTAACGATGCGATCGGCAACGTCGCCGTGATGCTCGCTGCGCTCGGCGTTTGGGCAACCGCGACCAGGTGGCCCGACCTGATCGTGGCCGCCATCATGGCGGGATTATTCCTGTGGTCATCCGCTCAAATCCTGCGACAGGCGGAGCGTGAGTTCCGGACCGGGGAAATCTCGCTCCACACGCACGTGCCGCACACGCACGCGCCGCCGGAGTGGGCCCGGCTGCGCGACGGGTTTGCGGCGACCCGCGTGTTTGTTACTGACCCCCGCGTCAAGATCGCGGCATTGGCAAGCCTGGTCCTGCTCTGGCTCGCAAGCGGCTTCTTTACGATCCAGTCCGGGGAGATCGGCTTGCGCCTCCGGTTTGCTCGCATCGTCGCGGCCGACCTCGGCCCAGGCCTACACTACCGCCTGCCCTGGCCAATCGAGACGCACCGTCTCGTCGAAACCGAACGCACGCGAAGTGCGGAGCTCGGTTTCCGCAGTCAGGCGGACGAGAGCTTGATGACGCGCGCACTCGCCCGCGAGCGGCTCACAGTGGGCGGGCCTTCGAATCCGGTGCCGGAGGCGATCAAGGCCAGGGGCTCCTGGTTCCAGCGCGAGGTGCTGGAGGGCGAGTCCTTCCTCCTGACCGGTGATGCCAACCTCATCGATCTTCGATCAACCGTGCAGTACCGCGTCAAGGATCCCGTGGCCTACGTCACAAACCTGGCGGAGCCTGAGGCGCTGGTCCGGAGCGTTACCCGAGCAGGGCTGCGCAGCGTTATTGCCACTCAGCGAATCGACGCGTTGCTAACGAACGCCAAGGCAGAGGTCGAGGCGCGGTTGCATGAGTTCGTTCAGGCGCGCCTGGACGGTCTGAATGCCGGCATCGCGCTCGTCTCGGTGCGCTTGGTCTACGTCCATGCGCCCCAGGAAGCACACGACGCCGAGCGGGACGTGGCCAGTGCACAGGAGGACAAGCTGCGCACGATCAACCGCGCCAAGGGATTCGCCGCCGAGGAGGTAAACGAAGCGAAAGGAGAAGCCGCGGCGATGGTCGAGGGTGCCCTCGCCGTCCAGGAGGAACAGGTCCGCCGCGCTCGCGGCGAGGCACTAGCGTTCAGCCTACAGGTCGAGGCGTTTCGGCAAGCGCCCGAATTGGCCGCATTCCGCTTGCAGATGGAGACGATCGAGGACGTGTTGCCGAAGGTGCACAAGCTTGTCCGGCCGAAGGCGAGTGCCATCAAAGACTTCGACCTTTGGCTCCTTGAGCCTCCGATCAGCGCGGGCGGCAATCGATGAAAGGCAGCTCACCCTGGAGTTGGCAGATGAGCCGCGCGGGCGGCAGGCGGGGGGCAGCGCTTTGGGTGCTGACGCCTGCCGCTATCGCCGTGCTCGTGCTGTCCGCCCTTGCCAGCCTCTTCACGTTGGATATCACTGAGCACGGGATGGTCACGCGCTTCGGCCGGATCGTGCAACTCGTTGAAGAGCCGGGCCTAGGCTTCAAGCTGCCTTTCGAGCGTGTGCAGCGGTTCGACAAGCGCCTCCTGTACTTGAGCACGCGGCCCGTTGAGTACGTCACGGCGGACAGGAAGAACGTGTCCGTTGCCACGCTCGCCACCTGGCGCATCGACGAACCGGCGCGCTTCCTCGCAACGCTTGCCACGCGCGGCGATGCCGAGCAGCGGCTGACGGAGGCTATCGTCGGTGAAGTCGGTGCAGTGCTCGGCCGCCATAGCTTCGCCTCCCTCATCGCGCCGCATGCTTCGGAGAACCGGTTCGGGGCGATAATCGCGGAGGTACGTGCCGGCGTTCAGGCTCTTGTTGCGCCCGCCTACGGTATCGAGGTGATCGATCTCGGTGTGCGTGAACTCGCCCTGCCCCAGCAGAACCGGCAGAGCGTCTTCGAGCGGATGAAAGCGGAGCGGGCCCGCATCACCATGCAGCTGCGCTCCGACGGGAAGGCCGAGTCGAGGCGGATCATCGCCGAAGCTGATCGGCAGAAGGCACGCATCCTCGCCGAGGCCAGCGAACATGCAAGGCGACTCGACGGCGAGGGAGAAGCTGAGGCGATGCGTGTCTACGCGCGCGAGTTTGGCGCCGATCTACCCTTCTTCAAGCTCGTCCGCACGCTCGAGGCCTATGATCGTATCCTCGACGACAAGACGACCCTGTTCCTGCCGGCCGAATCCGAACTCCTGCAGATGCTGCAGCCTAGCGCATCGGTCGCGCGGGATCTTAACCCGCCGCCCAAGGCTCGCCCCAGGAATGGCGAGACCGTGGGCGCTGATGTCGAACGTCAGCAGCCACCGTCACGCGGGGAATTGCCATGACGGCCAGCCACGAAGACTTTGTGCGGCAGGACCGCGCGGAAAGCACCCCCAGACATCCGCGCTGGCGCGCTCACGCGCTCCGCGGCGGTGTCGTCTTCTTGCTCCTGTTGATCGCGGCCTACTTCGCCACGGGCTTCCATCTCGTCGCAACGGACGAACAAGCTTTGGCGCGCCGCCTCGGTGCGCCCCATGCCCGCCTGGGCCCCGGCATGCACTGGCGTTTCCCCTGGCCCGTCGACCGGGTCGACGTGGTTAAGACCACAAGTGTCTCGAAAGTCGGCGTGGGCTTTGCTTTGCCCGAGGGCGAGCAGGAGACCGTGATTGGGATGGAGCTGCTGACTGGTGACACGAACATCCTAAGCATCGCGCTCGTGCTACAATACGTGATACGCGATCCCGCCGACTTCCTGCTGCATGTCGAGGACACGAGAGCGCTGATCGGCGGGCTTGCCGAAAGTGTGCTCACCCAGGTTTTGGCCGGCATGTCGGTTGATGAGGTCTTGACCACAGGCCGGCTTGCCATCCAGGATAGGGTGAAGATACAGACTCAGGAGCTCCTCGATCGCTACCGAAGCGGCGTTCAGATCACGGCTTCGAGCATCATGGCCATGACGCTTGACGCGGCGGTGGCACAGGCCTTTCAAGACGTGGCGGACGCCATGGCCGATCGCGAGCGCTCACGCAACGAGGCGCGGGTCTATGCGGCCAACCTCCTGCCTAAGGCTCGCGGGGAGGCGCACACATTGGTCCAGGCAGCGCAGAGCCGGCGTGAGCAGCGCATCGCGCAAGCCATAGGCACGACCACCCGCCTCAAAGCTTTACAGCAAGAGTATGCGAAGGCCCCCGAGCTCACGCGTACCCGCCTCTATCTTGAAGCCATGGAGAAGACTCTGCCCAGAGTGAAAGCCTACATCCTGGACACGGAGGATGGACAGGCTCCGGTCAACTTGCGAGTGAGAGGGCGTTAGATTCTGTCCAGCGAACAGCACCTGATCCCCACCGGGCGCCTCTTCGGCCGAGCTCCAGCCGCTCGACCAGAACCGGTCGCGACTCCTGCCACAGCTTCAGCGCCAGCCAGCAGGCTCCCTAGGCGCGCGGCCGGCAAAGCCGGCAAAGCCGCACCTGTGACAGTTTCAAGCGGACAATCGAGTTGTCCGCTTGCAGTCCTTCAGTCCTTCGCAGCGATCCTTGGGAACAGCAACAGCGTTCGTGGCTGAGCGGCGCCGTCCTCCAGGACCTCGATCGACCTGGCGCCGTGCATGATCCTACGTGTCGTTGATCTCAACCAGATCCAGCACATGCCGCTGCACCATGCGCCCAACGCCAACGCGCTTGTTCTCGGCAACGCTAAACGAACGACCACGTGAGACCTTGCAATTGGAAACCCCAGCAGAAAGATTTAACGTCTGTGTTGCGTCGACCGGTTGAGTCGGTCGCGAGACACTGCGCTCGCCTATGGGACCGACCTCTAAATGTGCATGGTCCCACTTGGCCTCCTGTTCGCCTAAACTGGAGCCCATCATTGGATTTTCCGCAGATCATCTGGCTCGCGATGAAGTCGTCTAAGCCCCGGGAATGGACCGAACTAGAGGTTAAGGCCCTGATCTCCATGAGCGGGCAGCGGCATAGTGCGGAAGAAATATCGAAATCTCTCGGACGCTACGTTGGTTCGGTGAAAACGAAAGCGCGAGAGCTTGGTTTAGTAGCTGTCAAAAAGCGATCAAAAGCCCGCCGGTGGCGCACGAACTGATGACTATTGGAGATGGAAGAGGCGCTCCCGCGTTGAAATGGCTATCATCCAGTCAGATCATCAAGCGCACGCCGCAACCTGCGTTGCCTCCGAAGGCAATCGACAGAATGACGTCGCCCAGGCCACTTTGGGGGGCGGCGGCAGCGTCACGATCGCCGCGGCAGTCAAACGTGTGTCGGGGTGGCGTGCTACGCACGCCGTCAGCCTGGGTTATTGGAGTGCATCCTTCGTGGCTCGGATTAGAGCCAGGGTCACATCTCTCGGCTTGCTTTTAAGGTACAATTTAAGATGGACGGAAAAATATTCGACAGCGGAGGACATTACGTCGCTGACATCCGGGCAAGCAAAATTTATGACCGATCGGGCAAGAGGCTGTACGACCTCCGAGGCCAAAAGATTTACAAGCCGACGGGCGAACTCATAGGCCACCTCAGCTCAGTAGCTGGAGACAGACGACTGGACAAATCGACTGATCGGCTGTTCCCAAAGTATAGTCCTGCCGGCGTGTCGGGTGGGGGGCTGAAAGCGAAGCTGAAATAGCTATTGCAGACCGAGATTAGGCTGTCTTGCTGGCTCGATCGGGCGTAGGTCTTCTTTGGTCGCGCAGCGCGCCGATAATTCACGCTGCTGTGCTACGCGGGTTCTCCGTTGTTTCTTTTTTTCTACCTCCTTGTTGCGAGACAGCCATACGGGAAAACGAAGTAGCCGATCACTATTATCTTTTGACGGCTCGATCGGAGCCCCATTGGCTGAACACGGGAGATCGAGTGTAACGTGGCCGGCTCGCACCGCATCCGCACGTTGATCCATCTCGCGCAATAGGGGATCGACTACGCTATCGACTTCGGTCGCAACCGATAATAGAAAACTGTTAAGGTCGCGAGCTTCAGGCACGACTGTCGCACCCATCTCGATGGCCTCGCAGAGCTTACCGATGACAGGTGCAAACGCGCCGGTCGCTTGTTTGATTCGCTTTTTTATCGCTTCGATTTCACCTAAAACGCGATCACGCTCTCGCCGGGTTTTTTCCTCAGAAAGGCGGGCTTCGATTTCAGCGATCTGAGCCGTCAGTGTCGTGACTTCGGATGCAAGTGCGTCGCGTCTTTCGCGCGCGCGATCCAGATCTCGGCTGAGATTGTCCACTAAGTCGTCCTTTCCGAACATTTTTTGCTCCGCGTAGGACAGCCGTAACGCGAACCGCCAACGAAAGGTTGGATCGGCCGAAAAAGGCATCAACTTCGGTTGCGTTGTTGCAGGGGCCGACATGGTGATCCCCAGTCATTCACATTAGGCGACCGCAGGGTTAACAAGTGGTTAATTTCAACATCCCATGCAGCAATCGACCGCCGGATGCTAAAAAAACCCGCCCGATCGAACAGACGCGAGCTTGCGATCCGATTTAGTATCCAATGACCAACTCCGGAATTGGCAGATGTGTTGAAAAAGTCTGGTGACGGACGAAAATTGTCAGGGACGCTGACGCGTGTTGCACGTGGCGACGGCGGCGCCGATGACGACTACTGTTATCCGGGCCGCAAGGGCACTGGCGCGCGCGGGAATAGAAGTACTATCTCGCCGACCTGCCCGCCGCGACACATCTGCGCACGTTAGCTGCCACCATCAAGGCACGATGGATTTGCGAACAGGCCCATCAGCAGCTGAAGGAGAAACTCGGGCTTGATCACTTTGAAGGGCGATCCTGGCAAGGTCTTCATCGACACGCTCATGACAATGATCGCCTACGCCTTCTTGCAACATCGTCGCCTCGCACAAGCGGGGCGGAAAAAAGAATCAACGGATCTCCGCCTCAACCAAGCTTGCCGGCCGTGCGCCAAGCCATCGTCGATCTCATTCTGCCGTAGTGCTAGCTAGTCATCTGGAACCGCCGCCCAGACTAGCTGAACGCGAGAACGAGCCAACTTGAGCACAACAGCACAAGGGCGGTCACGATTAGCGCGAGGAATCCGTCGGACACGAAGTCATGGTTACGCATGGTACACCTCCTGCCGCCAACGGGGAAGCTGGTCCGAATTTACTAAAAATTTCGGAATCGGCATTTTGCTAAAGTGTGGAGGCTGCATAGCGAGCGGCTAGCGAACGGATGCTACCCCACTCAAAACTATGACGCGGGATTGGGTGTGATGCCTGCGTTTCTCGAATGGATGCCTTAACCACTCGGCCCCTTCCCACTTTGGGGCACCGCGGGGAAAGCGCCGAATCCGACCGGGTCCCGCCTGCCGAAGTCATAGCTCGTCGCCGACGACATGGCGGAGCTGTTCGCCGGTATCAAGAGGCTGCTTGGGGAAGCCGATGCAGCGAAATGATGCATGGCCAACCGGACGAGAATCTATCCCACATCTGACGCTGCTGATCACGGATTTCCAACGCCCCTTCGTGCAGATGATGCTGCAGAGATTGCAAGTGCCGCGTCAGTTCCCGCGTCGGTTCCTAAGGGCCACGCCTCATCGAGCTTTGTCTTTTGGTGATCACATCCAGCTTGAATAGCGATAGGCTAATATCGCATTGCTGGCGAAGACCCCACTGGCGCACCTATGCTAGCCTGTACTTCTGGGCCAATGCATTTCGGGGATTGGATGTGTTGGCGTCGCAGCCCCGCAAAGTGACACGGTTCAATTGAACGCTTGAGACGCGCCGCCGGCGCGGAAAAGATGCAATCGCCAAAATGGTGCCGCACGAATCGGCAGTCATGGCACCAGGCGCTGGGTGCCCTGACCGACGAGGCCCGTCATGTCCCGCTGGACCGCCGAGGAAATCCGCGAACTTGTCACCCTGTGGCCGACGAGCACGGCGGCACAAATCGCATATCGCCTGCACCGCCCGCGCGCCGCCATATGCGGAAAGGCCAAGCGGTTGCTCGAGGAAGGCTTGTTGGAAGGTAAGAACGCCAAAAATCCCAATCCGCGCAAGCGACGGCGGCGCGCCCGACCACTGCGAATCTGGATCATGCCGCCGCCACCACCGCCACCAGCCAATGACAGCCTTGCGATGCGGCCGTGCTCGCTGCTCGAGCTCGATGAGGCGCGCTGTCACTGGCCGCTCGGCGACGTCAACGAAGTTGCGACCGAGTTTTGCGGCGGCGCTCCGGCGCCGGGTCATCGCTATTGCCGGCACCATATGCGAATGGCGCATGGTCAGGGCAGCGATGCGGGACATGCTACGCGATATTGATGCTCTGATTTCGGCAGCCGCCATCCACTACTGCCAAAATGGGCACATCCAGATTGCTAGCTTTCCGGACGTCGTTTCAATTTTCATAATATGCGCGTCTCCGGCGAGGAACTTGCGTTGGTTCAAGTCGCCTCCGCGCCCTAGGGCCAGCGCGGGTATCTCGTCGGGGCGCTCGATCCTGTGGCGAGTACTCGCCCAATTTACAGGGCGAGTGAGCGAGGCCCGTATGATCCCCTGGACCACCGAGGAAACTTTCTTGCTAGTCAGCCTTTGGCCGACAGCATCGGCCACGCAAATCTCGAGATGGTTGAACCGCTCGCGCTCGTCGATATGCGCAAAGGCAATGCGGCTGCGCCACGATGATTTGTTGCCAGACGGCGTAGAAAAGCATTTCGAGGTGAAGCCGGTGCAGACGCGGCCGGGTCGCGCCAGAACAACGGTAACATCGATCATGCCGCAAAAGCCGGCGCCGCTGCTCGATGGCACCGTGCCGCTGCCGGACATGCGGCCCTGCGCGCTGGTCGAGCTCGACGAGACCCGCTGCCGCTGGCCGCTCGGTGAAGTGCACGAGGTGGCGACCGAGTTTTGCGGCGCCGGCAAGGTGCCGGCGTTGCCCTATTGCGCGCATCATTTACGGATCGCGCATGGCCAGGGCAGCGCCTCGTAACGATCGGTGCTATCCTCAACCGCATGTCGCTATCCCCGGACCGGCGCCACGTCCTCCTGCTCGCCGATCGCACGCGCGATATTGTTCAGATCACCGCGGCCGTCGCGCGGAGGATTTGGGCGCGAGGACCGATAGGCAACCTCTCCGCACGATGGGACGAGGTGCGCCAAAGGGGATTGAAGTTAATAAATATGCAAGGCCGCTGGCGTAAAGCTCTACCGACAAGAAAGCCCCGCCACGGGGGCGGCCCGCAGCGAGGCCTTCCATGAGGACGCCGAGCGCTGTCAGGCGACGCCCGGCAGGCTGATGTTACGCCCGCCGTTGCGGCGCTGTCGAGGGATTTGCGACCATCGCTCTTGCAACAACGGCTATTGCGTCGGCTGCCGCTCGCCGCGCTCCCACATGGCATATTTCCCCGCCGTCCAGCCACGGCTCCTTCCCGGAACGCTGGCGCGACATGATCCCTGGCACGCAGGCCGCCTTCAAACTGATCACCGACCGAACGACGCGGATCAAGCCCGGCGCCGAAATCGTGTCGGGAATTGGAACGGTTGAGAGCCGCGGCCACACGCCCGGGCACATGTTCATTCTGATTGCCTCAAACGGTGAGCAGGCTTTGGTCATTGGCGACGCCATCACGAACCAGCTTATCAGCTTCGCGCACCCGACTGGAAGCCGAGCTATGGGTTTTTGACAGGGCAATTGATGATAGCGCAATCGTCTGACTTTTCGCTTCGAGACGAGACATTGACGGCAGCGAAAAGCGCTGCGCGGAATGACAACGCTCTCGACAGCTCCCGACAGCCCCCGAAAGATGACCGCCATTGGCGACCTTTACCGGCCCGGCGGGTTGCGGTAGTGAGTGAATATTGCGTTCAAGAAGGCAGTTTCAAAGCCAGCACAATGAGGGTCGAGTTGGTATCGGCGCAGGGCAGAAGACATCGCAGGAGAGCTGCGCCTTCCGCTGAGAGAAGAAGTCTCACGTGATGGGGCGTCCTGCCACCGGCAGTAATCGTCTCCTAGCTGCGTTGCCGCCGGCGGACCTCGCCTTGCTCAGCCCTCATCTCCAGAAGGTCTCGCTTGAACAGGATGCCGTGGTCGTGCGATCGGGAGATCGCGAGCATGTCTATTTTCCCCACAGCGGGGCCATTTCCTTCATGCTCGACATGCCGAACGGAGCAACGATTGCAACCGCGGTGATCGGGCGCGAGGGAGCCCTTGGCGCTCTATCGGTCCTGGGACCCTCCCGATCTTCCGTAACCGCCGTCGTGCGGGTAGGCAGCACCGCATCACAGATTTCCGTATCGCGGTTTCATGCTGCCTACATGGGGAGCAGCGCCATCAAAGACGTGGTTCAGGCGCACACGGGGTGGATTCTATCGCAGCTCCAGCACGTCGCAGCCTGTAATGGGCTGCACCCTGTCGAGGCTCGCCTGGCCCGCTGGCTGCTTGAGCTGCACGATCGAACCGAAGGCCCCATCATGTCAGTCACGCAGGAGACGCTTTCGCAGTTGCTTGGAGTGCGGCGGACGACCGTGACACAAATGGTTGCCAAACTCCGTGCCGTCGGTGCTATCAGATCCGATCGGCGGGGCTTGATCGAAATTGACAGAACGCGGCTCGAGGAAGCTACCTGCGAATGCTACCGCATCATGCGCCGTGAAACCGATCGGATCGTCCCGGATGAAGCCGTGACGCCGCGCCTGCATTTTCCGTCGGCCGACAACTCTCATGGTGGATGATCGGTTCGAGTCAAGTGGATTTGGTTTGCTGGACTGAGCGCGTCTGCCGCGATTGTCGCGAGGCGCTGACAACCGTGACGCTGGAGGAGCCGGCGGGGTCTCGAAACGTGCAGCGATCGAGGGAGCCACGGGATGCCGTCTCTTCAGAGATTTGCGTCAACTATCCGGGGAACCCATGCCGGACCCTTCAATGACCGCTGCGGCAGCGTCACATTGGTAGCGCTACGACTTCCGTTGTGGGTCAATCGCGTCGGTTTGACCGACAGTCCACGACTTCCGGTCTTCCCCCGGAAACGGACATCGCCACTGGCCGGTGCTGTCGTGGTGACGCCTGACACGGTCGCGTCGAGGTCGCGGTGATGCGCGACGGCTGGCGGGGACCGTCGAGCGATGGCGGCCCTCTGCAATCGGAGCGCGGGTCCTTCTGAGGGCGTGAGTTCCTGCGGGGAACGCGCGACCGCACCTATTGAGGATATCTGGTGCGAGAAAATCCGTGGTTGCAGTTGCAGGGGAGGCAACGCATCTGCCAAATTTTCGCGTCTTCTCTCTAACGTCCCGGCTGTGAAATCCGAAACCGTGCCGAACCGCGCGAACATGGCGCCGTGTTCTCGGTGCAACAACTTTTTTGTTCCTTTTGAGGGAACGCAATTTTGGTCTCGCACTCCGACCCGCTCGATGCAAGCTTGTGAAAGACCGGGGCTGGGTCATTCGGTAAACAATCAATTTTGAGGACCCCGGCGGCGCGGCCCGCAGAGCGCGAATGCTCTGCGGGATACTTTCTGAAATCAGCCGGGGCTGTCGTGAGGCAAAACGGGTGAATTGACGATGAGGTCGCTAATCATTCTCGTTGCTATCTGCTCTTCGGCAACCGCATTCGCTCAGAGTGCGCCGCCCAAGGTCGGTAACAAACCGCTGGTTCAGGTAAAGCCGAAAGAGCCGTTGGGCTGCAAACTCGTTGGAACGGTCCGGGGCACAAAGCTATGGGCTGGTGACTGCACAGGGTCAGAGCTTAGGGGCTCGACAACAACGACGGAAACGCAAGCCTTGCCCGAGCAAGCGACCGCAGTAATCCCGCCCGGTCAGAAAGAGTGATAGCTGCTCAGACGCCTGCCATTTGGGGAAACGCAGGAATGTACGTCGTCACGCTGGTCACGCAAAAAGGCGGAAGCGGCAAGAGCACGCTCACCGTGGGCCTTGCTGTCGCTGCGATGGAGGACGCAAAGCGCGTTGCCGTGATCGAAGCAGATTCGCAAGGCACGGTATCAAGCTGGCGCCGACGGCGCACCAACCCCTATCCGCGCGTTGATCGGGTTGCCGATCGCGTTGAAATTGAGCGTGCAATACCTCGCCTCAGGGCCGAGGGGGTCAAGCTCGCAATTATCGACACTGCAGCCACGAACAACAACTTGAGCAGCTGCGCCATTTCGGTGGCTGATTTTTGCCTCATCCCGGCCCGTCCGAGTCCGGCAGATATAGAAGCTGCGCTGCCCACGCTTACCACCATTCGCAGGTTCAACCGCCGATTTGCTTTCGTCCTCAACCAAACGCCGCCTCGCGGCTATCGGCTGAGCGAAGCTGCGACGGCACTCAATTCGCTCGGAGTACTCGCGCTGCCCTTCATCGTCCAGCGCAACGACTACCAGGACGCGCTCGGGGCGGGTTTGGGCGTCACAGAATTTGCGCCCGAAGGAAAGGCCTCAGAGGAAATTCGCGCGTTGTGGGGCTGGGTTTCGAAACAACTCAACAGGGAGACGGTCGTTCATGGGTAAACCGCGGTCAAGGCAGCCTGCTCATGCGCGCCCCGTTCGTCGCTCGCTCGTGGAGCTCACGGCCGCTGCAGTGAGCACTGCCGCACGTGATGGAGTGCACGTGACGTCGCCCGCTCCGATCGGGACTTTCTTCGAGGACGTGAAAGCAGGTGAAACCGCAGCTGAGAGCGCTGACCAGCTCACCATGAGCATCACGGTTGCCCCTCCGGCCACGGCGCATGCGGAGGCCTCGGCGGTAATCCAATTGCCTCATCCGGCAGACGCGCTCACCTCGAGCGCTCGCGCGATCTCGAATTCCGCCGATGGTACCACCGAAATGGCTGTGGAGCATCGGGCCCCAGTCCTGCAAAACCTGAAAGTCTGTGTGAGTGCCTCACCGGGTGACGTGAAGGACATTACCAGCCGAGAGTTGCCGACCGGTCCAGCGCTGGAACCGGCGACTCAGGAAGCGAACAGCAGCCATGGTGCTGTAAGCTCGGAGAAGACGATCCCGGCGGCCACCATTGCTGCGACCGTTGCTGACTATCAGGCCAAGGCGTTTGGACTCACGGAGGCGAACATGAGCGCCGCACTGGAATACGCGCAGCAGCTGGTCAATCTGAGGTCGGCCACCGATTTCATCAAATTGTCGAGCACGCATGCGCGAATACAGATCGAGCTGATGATCAAGCAGTCCAGCGAATTGCGGTCGCTTGCAATGAACTTGACGCCGTCCTACGACACCCACACCGCTGCTGATCCCCAGGTGTTAACAAGATCCACTGACCGCCCGTAGAGTGCGTTGATTCCGAACGTGATGACGATTCGAAGAAAGTCATTCACTCTCTAGTCCAATTCTCTGATCCATCCGCGAGATGGGGACCACGGGGGGTTCCGGTCTAACTCAGCAAGCAGACATAATCGCGGACTGTCGACATGTCTGTGCGTCTTTCGGTGAGAACAATTCCCTTAGCGCGCGCCGCTAGGGGCAATCTGAGTGAACCAACCGTGCTGAATGTCACGACAGCCCCAAGAAATGACAATCGTTGCCGCGGCTCATGTGCACTGGCGCGTAACGAGTGACGCTCATCACAGTGCTACCACGCACGCTAGATGTAGATCACGAACAAGGACGGATGGGACCGCCCCGCGCGGCAAATAGGGGACTATCAGCTATGACAACATGCTCTGACGACCATCATAGAGACTTCGGCAGGGACACTGACCATAATTTGCGTCGCGCGCGCGTAGCCGGATATGTGCTGCTTGCGGGTCTTTTTCTTGAGGTTGTGAGCTACATAATTTGGTTTCATGGCATAGAGACCTTGGCTTCGATGGCATGCGTCGCGTTGGTGGCCGGAGGTGTGGCGGGAGAGATCTTCTTTGATTACAGAGCCAGACTGGCCAACAAGGGCGCGCCCAATGTCACCGCGCCCGCCATCAGCAGCGTTCAGCATCCGGAGCCGGACTACAGCTATTCGGGCAGCAGCGTGAACAGGACAGGCGTGCACCTCAGCATCGGGCCCGGAGAACTCCTTCGCCATCGAAACACGTCCCCGTCGCCAAACAATTCGAAGCTACTGCCGTCATTTCCTGAACGAGCTCGCCGAAACCTGCCATCGCGCCGCTGGCGAGAGCGCTTTGCGTTGAGGTAGGCAGGCTTGTACGTAACAAAGCTTCAGCTGCTAGTAGCCTGATGACACTGACATAAGGTCCGCTTGGGGTCATTCGCGTCGGTTTGGCCGGACCACGGCGACTTCCGGTCTACCCCGGTGAACGGACATTCTCAGGATATGCGGGCATGTCCCAAAAGGGGCCATCTGCAGACAATCCCGCGCGCTTGTCTGGGGTGTCACTGCAAGATTCATATGTACGTTCGTGTCCCTTACCTTCAGCGGTTCCAACTCAGAAGTGCCGCAGCGCCGTCTAGCGTCGTTGACTCCGAGCTGGCGTAGACAGAAAATGACGATCAGAGCGGACCAGACCACGGGAGGGACATCATGATCTCACGTCGTCTTATAATTGGACTGCTAGGGGCGTTCGCGCTCTATGCGAGCCCAGTTGCGCTGGCTTTTTCGCCCGAAGAACGCAACGCGAAGCTCGATGAAACTCTTCGAGGATTGGTCGAAGGCCGCAGCACGCCAGGTATTGTCGTGCTGATCCTTCAGAACGGCCGCCCGGTCTACAGCCGCAGCGTTGGCGTTCGCGAGATCGGGAGCGCCGGTTTGATCGGCGAGAACGACATGTTCCGCCTCGCCTCAATGACGAAGGCCGTCACCTCTGTGGCGGCGATGATCCTTGTCGAGCAGGGCAAGATTGGCCTGGACGATCCGGTCAGCCGTTTCCTTCCCGAGTTCGCCAAGCCGCGGGTGCGTGGGACCGACGGCACCGAGGGGCCTGCGAGCAGGCCGCCGACGATCCGCGAACTTCTGACGCATACGGCCGGATTCTCCTACAATTTCATGAATAATGCGCGGCTCGTTGATGCATACCGCGAAGCCCGCGTCACCGACGGGCTAGACCAGCCTGAGGTAACCACGGCCGAAGCGATGCAGCGTCTCGCCTCCGTTCCGCTTGGTTATCAGCCTGGTACGGGGTGGGAATACTCGCTCGCCACTGACGTGCTCGGCGCCGTCATCGAGAAGGTGACGGGAGCCAGCCTGGAAGCTTTTGTAACCGAGCAGATTGCAAAGCCGCTGCGCATCCAGAGCTTTGTGTTCAACGTACCTGAGACCGTTCGTTCTCGCTTCGTGCAGGTGACGCGGCCCGCGCAGGTCACGGGCGCACTCGGCACGGGCTACGTTCCTGTGATGGGACCTGAGGCAGTGCCGTTCCCACCCACCAAGGGCACCGCCAATCTCGACCCGAACCGCGCCTTCTCTCCGACTGCCTATAACTCTGGCGGCGCCGGAATGACTGGCACCATCGGTGACTACGCGCGGTTCCTGCAGATGCTGCTGAACGAGGGCGAACTCGACGGCGTGCGGGTGCTCCGCGCGGAGACGGTCCGGCAGATGACGCAGAACGCCACCGGCAGCTTGCCGACGCTTCGCGGGCCGGGTTGGGGTTTCACGCTGGGCTTTGGGATCATGACCGATCCAGCCGCAGCCAAGAGCCGTCTTCCGGCCGGTAGCTATGGGTGGGGCGGGATCTATGGCACGCAGTTTTGGATCGATCCGACAAACCGCGTTGTCGGCGTGGTCATGACCCAGACGGCGATTATTGGCTCCGGCCCGATCTCGAACCCCATCCGTGAA
Organism: Bradyrhizobium sp. 170; assembly: GCF_023101085.1. Classification (NCBI taxonomy): domain Bacteria; kingdom Pseudomonadati; phylum Pseudomonadota; class Alphaproteobacteria; order Hyphomicrobiales; family Nitrobacteraceae; genus Bradyrhizobium; species Bradyrhizobium sp. 170. The sequence continues at coordinate 365,641 of NZ_CP064703.1, forward strand.
GCATTCTATACGGCCGATTGAGATTCGATACCCCGCGCAGGGGGCCATAGCATCAAATGTCCGCCACACATGGCGGGCGATCTTCTAGTCGCGCTCGGCGCAAATGAACCCGCAGCGAAGTAGCGCCTTGTGCTCGCTGGCCGAAATCCGGCCGTGGCGTCGCACGAAAAATCCGGCCGTGGCGTCGCACGAAAAGGATCATTGCCAGAAGCAACGACGAGCGCATCATGTCCGCTCTGGGCTAACTCAGAAGTCCGCGCGGGCAACCGAGCGGTCCGCTTTGCGCCCTAAGTACGGACATCGTCAGCCCCACCTGCCAGGTCCGAAAGGCGCCAACGGCAGACATTCGTCGATACTAGCCTCGCTCTACAGAGCGGAATCATCGGAGGTCGCCTCGTTCGTAGGTAGATCGCGAACCCCTGCCGGAGGTGATTACAACCGCATCCGACGCTTCGGTTGCGAGGGGCAATCTTGGCATTTCGTTTCACCTGCGGCTCATTTTCAGGAGTTACAGCCGGGAACCGAAGTTGCCGTCCTACGGTTTGCGCCCAGACAATGCCATGAACCTGAACAAGTCTGTCACAGCTTCGCGCATCACGCAAAGCGATCCAAATCGGTTTGCTCGAACCCAAGGGTGGGACATGAAGTATGTAACGGGATTCCTTTTTGCAAGTCTGCTAATCCTCAATGTGTCAGACGCAAGTTCTGCGGTACGCATCACGAATGATCGAGGCGGTCTAATCGTGTCTTACATCGTAAAGTATCAGCGCCTGGCCTCATCGGGCGAATCCGTGATCATCGATGGTCTCTGTGCCTCGGCGTGCACTATGGTTCTCAGTGCGCTTCCTTACGACAAGATCTGCGTAACTTCGCGCGCGACGCTCGGATTCCATGCGGCTTGGAATTACGGCGCCAATGGTCGCGCCTTCTCTGATCCCGAAGCAACCTTAATGCTGTACTCGACCTATCCGACGCCGGTGCGCCGCTGGATCGCTCGCAGGGGTGGACTGACTCCTCACACTATCTTCCTGAGCGGAAAGCCTCTGCAGGAGATGTATCGATCGTGCTGATCAGACACGCGGGAACGATGGCCTTTATCCCTGCGCCTGGACTGCCGAGAAAGCTCGGGCTAACGACTGCATCATGGCCGACCAAAGCCTAATGCGCTTGCACTGAACTTGATGACTTGCCTTCGGACCGTATGTCCGCAACGGGTCCAAAAGGGTGACATCTGGTCATTACCGGCTTAGGTCAGCTTTACATTCAGCAACGGACATAAGAATAAAGGTTGTCAGGTGCGCCCCGTTCCCTTGGTTAGTCCTTTGAACGAACTCGCCCGCAGCAAGCCTTCCGAGGTGATGTCTCGGTATTCAACATTGGCGTAGAACTTCGGCTCTACCCATGTCGCCTTCGGCTTCTTGATAGGCTTTGTTAGCTTTGACTTCGGGCTGACCACCGTGTCGAGCTGCTTTCTGATCTGACTTGAGACAGTGCGAGACCAACCCGTCCCAACCTTGCCCATGTAAACCAGCTCCTTGCCTTCCTGCTTGCCGAGATAGAGGGCGGCGACGCCGCTTGGGTCTTTGACAAAACCGACGACCGGGAATTTCCCCTTCTGCACGGCCTTGATTTTCAACCAAGCTTCATTTCGCTCCGACCTATACGGCGCGTCCGCCCGCTTAGAGATAATGCCTTCCCAGTTTAGCTTCACGGCGTGCTCAAACATTTTCTGACCATCGCCGACGAGATGTTCAGAGAACAGAACCGGAAGTTCGATGTCGTTTTCGCCGAGCAGGTCTAACAGGAGCTGCTTGCGTTCGATCTGCGGGAGCCTGCGAAGGTCTCCGTCGCGCCAAAGGAGGTCGAAGGCGTAGTAGACCAGTTGATCCTGTCTACCGGCTGCTAGTTCAGCCTGCAGTTCGGAGAAGTTCGTGCGGCCCTCGTGGACGACGACCACCTCTCCGTCGATGATGGCTTCGCCGCGGACGTCGAGAGCGCCAGCGATGGTCGTGAAGCGTTTGGTCCAGTCCAGTCCGTTGCGGGTGTAAACTTTCTTACGGCCCCGGTTGATGTGCACCTGGACGCGGTAACCGTCATATTTGATTTCGTGAAGCCACTGGTCACCCTTCGGTGCCTTCGACCTCAACGTCGCAAGCTGGGGCTTAATGAACCCCGGCATCTGAACATGCTTTGACACTCACGAAACTCACAAACCCCGCCGCACCTTGGAGGGCAACGGCGGGCATTCTACTTACTTCGTGAGAATCTCGAACAATCAGGGGACGTGAACGCTCCTGCCGCCACCGATGCTATAAAGGTGGTCCGAAGGAATTCGGCTGGTTCAGAGGCGTGATGCCAACCGTGGAATGCCCGCTTTGCCCTCGAGCGCGGACATCGCTTCGTGACGGCCGCATGTCCGTGCTGAACAGCAGATATCGCGCGTGCAGTCAGTGAAGCCGGGAGCAATGCGTAATTGATGGGGTGCATCTAGGGGGTCGCGCCATATCGGCGTTGATCTAAATCTGCGCTTCCCTTTGTGAATGCGATGCGCTGCACCGAGACGGGTGTGCCCCCGTGGATCAGGAGCAACAAACCTCTCAACTAAGCAATACCGAGCGAAATAGACATTTCTTGCTGCGGTGCGCCTAAGCATCGAACTATGATAGCTGAGAAGCACCGGTATTTGTTCACCTTTACAGCCACGAGAATTCTACATGTGCAGGAACAGAGCATCATGAGTTTGCATTGTTCATTTGTATTCCATTTAGTTGTGAGGTCGTTCATGCGTCTTCTTTTTGGAATAGTCGCGATTGCGACAGTACCGGCTTGGTTCGCCGTACATGTAAATTCTGCTGCAGCACAGACCTTCAATGATAGATGGTCTATCATTCCAAAGGCGCACGCAGAACCGGCTCCCGAGGCACCCGACCAGACTAGGCAAAATCCGCCGGAGCGACGTCCGACTGCAGAACCGACACGTCGTCCGGAAGATCGCTCAGCCCGTCGATCCTCCAACCGGGTGTTTTCCGGTAAGGTCTCTTACTATTCATATCCGACGGGAAAAACAGCGAGTGGCTCCTCGTTCAATCGGAATTCACTGACCGCTGCCCACCGCAAACTGCCGTTCGGCACAAGAGTTCGCGTAACTGATCTTGCGAGCAGCAAGTCTGTAGTAGTTCGTATCACCGACCGGGGACCCTGGGTTCGAGGCCGCGTCCTCGACCTTTCACTGGGCGCTGCGCGCAGTTTGGGAATTACGGACCGCGGCGTGGCCCAGGTTCGCGGGGAGGTGCTTTAGCTTGTGTTTGCCAGGGGAAGTCTCGCAGCAAGGAATGGAGACACAAAGTATCAGGAGATGAGCCGCGGGTGTGTCATCCTTCGATAGCAGTCTCCACCATCGAGCGCACAGGGCTGAGCGTGTCTCTTAAGGGTCAAAGCGGACGTCATCGTTTCATAATTCTGATTTGTCTGAGTGCATGTACTCCACGGTCTAATGCTGGATTTGCGTCCGCCTCGGAGCGTCACATTGGATTTTTGCGCAAGCCGGGTGAAGTGCCAACGAAGCCGACGTTAGTTGCAGATAACGTTCTGATATGAGGATCCACTTGTCCAAGATTTGGCGGGATTACCCGATACAAGATGGCAGCCCTTCGGAACCGGTCGACAGCCACTCTGGTTACAAAACGTTTGCTGCGAACTGCTGCTCGCGGAATCTTGCGTGCGCTTCTGATCCTTTGTCCGAGATTTGGGATCGGAATTTGAAATTGCTTTCTTGTCTTCCTTTGCGTCGCGCCCCCTCTGAGATGTTTCGGTGACGCTTCCCTTTTCGATCTGCCATACTCTCGAAAAGTGGCCCGTCCCCGTTTTTCTTGCTCCCTCGGTGGTTCTGAGACGAGCGAGCAGACGACTGCGGCCGTCCAATCGCGCTGTGATCGTTACCGTAGCAAATCGGATTTCGAGCTCTCCATCCGTGATCTGGCCTGTGATCTTTGAGTATCCAGCCTGATCCTGTACCCAAGAAGATTTTGTGGGTGGTCCCCAAACATAATAGCCCGCAACCGTTCCGTTCGAGGCAGCTTCTGTCACAATGAGCATTGCGCGACGTCCACCGCCTTCGTAGCCATTCTTGTTGGCCCAAACTCCCAGAAATCGACGTATGGATTGCGGTACGTCCGGTTTAATCTCTCCAATGGCAAAACTTGGCAGTTTAAGTTTCAGCTCAGTTGCCAAGGCAGCTATCTTCGCCTCGTCCTCCCGTGACGGAGCCCGGCTCTCTGAGCTTTGCTGAGGGTGTCCGGGCTGATCGGCTGCTTCGTTCCTTAGTGTGAGCGGCTGAGACGACAAGCTGGCTAGTCGCTGTCGTGCATCGTTCATGCGCGAGCTATTGGGATATCGTCTTAAGAACTCTTCGAACAACCCACTTACGTCGGAGGTTTTGATTGCCTGCCAGAATTGCTCATCCTCTGTGGTGGGTTTGGGCGCCGCGATTTTCTCAAGCGTGGCTGCTATCGGAGGCTTCAGATAGATCTCGTCTTTTGATAGAGATCCATAAACAAAAGGCTGTTGCTCCCGCTTGGTCGCGGTCATTACGTCATCTCTTACCCGACGGAACAAAAATGAGATTTCCAGCCCCGGTGTTTCGATATGGCGAAGGATGGCGGTCGTGAATGGACTGTTTCGTCCGTCCCCATCGCTCGCCGTTGTGCCGTCGCGGGCCGCGTAGGCGACCAATACATTGTCTGTGGGCTCTGTTCGCGCCAGTCCTCGGTCGACGGCACGAGTGCCCAGTGACCGCTTCATCTTGTTTGCAAATGGATTGTTGCGGCACGCATCAAGAATAATGAGTCCGAGCGATCGCGCCTTGGCCACCTGGAGATTTATTGATCTGAGGCTGACAGCCTCACTTTCAATGTCGGTGTCATTCTGAAGCTCAGCATCAACTGGGATAAGCCAATTCTCTCCTCCGACTTCCATCCCGTGGCCAGCGTAGAACACTACGGCTACGTCAGAGCCGTCCGTCTTGCGGCCAAATTCAACGAGCGACTTTCTCATCTCGGCTGCGCTCGCGTTGTCGAGCCGAGTGACTTGGAAATTGAGCCGCTCCAGTGCTCTTGCCAAATCTGAGGCGTCCCGAGACGGGTTAGGAAGGATCGGCACCTTTTGATAAGCGCCATTCCCAATTACCAGGGCGACGCGGTCACCAGCGAATCCGGATTGGATCTCTAGGAGCAGTCCAACAAAACAAACAAGCGAACCTAACGCTCGAAAAAACAAGCGAGTCATGATGCCCAGCCCAGTACGGCCGCCTTATCGGCCAGAATCGCAACAAGCGATCCCAAATCACGACTATAAAGTATAGGCCATAAAGCGCTAGCTGCGAAAGCGTGAGTCCTATACTCCTCCGCCATGTCTGTTCGCGGGGGCAAAGCGGAAGCGGACATCGATCGGGACCGAGTCCAAGTCCGCTAATGACCCGATAGTGTTGAAAAAGTCCTTTTGGGTGACGAACGAAATTTCTGAGAACCGCTGATGTGTTCGCACGCGGCGACGTGAGGGACCACATTGTTTCACGCAAAAACGACCACCGACCTTCATATCCGCGCTAAAGAGGGTTGCAGCCGTAGAGACAGCTCAGAATCAATTTTCGCGAGATTTTCGGCGTCGTCCGATTTTCGACTTTTGCAACGGTATCTGCCAACAGGAGACATCGCATTCAGTAGCGTTGCGCCAAGGCTGCCTGCTCAGTCCTCGACGTATAAGACCACGATGGCGATCAGTGTAGCCACCATCATGACCGACATCGTGACAAACCGCATCTTCCGCATCGGCATCAAATCAGGCGAACGTAGGTGACGGCATGCTCCTCGTCGTATGCGGTGAGCGTTGGACCGGTAGGCGCGAGACCAGCGACTTGCGGATTGAGTTGCGGCTCTTTCATACGTGCCCTCGGTTTTTGGCGAAACGCGTCGGAAAGGACAGCTATTCCCAATGACTGGCTGATCCTCGTATTCAACATGAGTAAAAGGTGGAGATCGATGTTACGCCGCGTGCGTGGAGAAGAGCACCTTTTGCTGCGCAAGTACTTCTGCGCGGCAACTGCATAGATACTGCCTTTGTACTTACTCTCTTCCTTTACTCGCCGCGCTATCCTGTCGCGGCCCCCCCACCCGCATTTATCCGTTCGTACAATGAGGACTCAACGTTGAGCCGACGCACAGTTGGAATGCCCGAGGCCGATGAATTGAAAGACATGACAAGGTTGTTAGCGAGCTTATGGGAAGCCGCGCAACGGCTTCCTGAGGGATCAGAGCGACAGGATGCGTTCAGACAGATTGGTAGCTTTCATAGGCGGGTGGCGGCATTAATTACACGCCCCCTTTAGGCTCTCAGGGGTGTCGTGTCGGGCTCTGCGGTGGCTACCGATCCAACTCGCGCCGGAAGATTGCGTTTTGGAAGTTGGCGAACTTGATAAGACTGGCATTATGCCATTGGGTTTTCCATGCCGTCGAAAATTGGGGGTTTGGTACAATGCTTGGGCCGATGAGCCGATTTTGATTTGTCCGACGCACTGGAGGATCTGGCGCGCGCCAACAAGTTGGTAAGCTGATTTGCGAGCACGCGCCCTTTTTGAACCACGTTATGAGGACAGCGCTTTGTTTCGCTATATTGCCCATTCCCACGCTTGCGCTCGCTCAAGGCGCAACACCGGCAAAGCGACCGACCGTCGGCGCGAAGCCGCTCGTTCAGGTGATGCCGAGGGCGCGTTACCCATGCACATTTGACAGTTGCGTCCGGCAGCCATTTGCATCTAACCCGCCTCTCGATGCTGCGAGCAGAAAATCCGCCTCGCGGCCAAACCGTTTGGAGTTTGTTTTTCCGAGTGAAGGTGTCTCGTAGTGAGTTCAATATCGATGCGCGTAGAGGATAAACCTATGTTGAGACCGCCATTCCGCGACGCTCCAAATGGAGCAGGCTGCGGATGCCTCACCGCAGGTTCCCCGCGGTGATGGCTCCCGGCGGAATTTCCAACGGCCTTCTTGCAGCGCTGCCAGCGACGGACCTCGATTTTCTGAGGCCCGAGCTAGCGATGGTCGCGCTCGATCAGGACGCGGTCCTTTCGCGCGCGGGTGAGCCGATAGAGTATGTCTTCTTCCCTCATGGCGGGGCCATCTCGTTGATGATCGACATGGCGGACGGACAGACGGTTGCCACAGCCGCAGTCGGACGCGAGGGGGCCGTAGGCATGCTCTCGGTGCTCGGGCCGTCACCGTCGGCCGCTACCGCAATCGTCCATGCGGCGGGCACCGCCGCGCGGATCTCTGCGTCGCGATTTCACGCCGCTTTCAACCGCAGTCCGGCGATCCGGAACTTGGTCCAGAATCACGTCAGGGCGATGCTGATACAGTTCCAGCTCGGCTCGGCCTGCAACGCGCTGCACCCGGTCGAAGCCCGCATGGCTCGCTGGCTACTCCAGCTTCGCGACCGCATCGACCACGACATACTCCCGCTCACCCAGCAGGCGCTTTCGCAAATACTCGGTGTACGACGAACGACGGTGACGCTCTTGATGCGCAATCTGCGCGCGCGTGGGGCGATCAGGTCTGATCAACGAGGCAGAATCGAGATCGACCGATTGCGGCTCGCGGCGGCAGCGTGCGAATGCCACGATACCATGCGTCTCGAAGTCGAGGAGATCTTCTCTATCAATATGCCCGATCTCGCGCGGTGGCGCGTCTCGGGAGTTGAATCGGGCGATACTATATGAGGGCGTTTCGACCCGACCGACCACTATCCCGCTTGCTGAGGTAAGAGAGAGCGTTAGCGGTCAGCCAATGTCAGCTGTGGGTCAAACTGAGAAGTCAGGGCGTACAACCAGGAAGTCGACTTCGCCCCTAACACCGGACATCGTCAACGCCGGTGGGCATGTCCCAAAAGTGCCAATATGCGACATCAGCCTTAGTGGGCATCCCATCTGATCTGTCGTATAATCGCATCTAGGTTGGATCGTGGGCCATGGTGCAGGAGCGGCCAGTCCGGGTCGAGCGGAGGTTGTCGGCGATATTGGCCGCAGACGTAGCTGGCTACTCGCGGTTGATGCACAATGACGAAGAGGCGACCCATGCCAAACTGGCCGCGCTCCTAACCGACGCCGTCGCCCCGGCAATTGCCGAACACGGCGGCCGTGTCGTGAAGAACACCGGCGACGGGTTCTTGGCGGAGTTTCCGAGCGCGGTCGAAGCCATCCGAGCTGCCGTGCAGTTCCAGGCGCGTGTTAGCGAGCTTACAACCGGTGATGTGGAAGAGAGACGCATTGTATTCCGCGTGGGCGTCAATATCGGTGACGTAATCGTTGAACCCCACGACATCTTCGGCGACGGAGTTAACATTGCTGCGCGGCTTGAAAGCATCGCAGAACCGGGTGGCATCTGCATCTCGTCTGCTGCCTACGATCAGGTCCGAGGCAAGGTCGGCGTTGAGTTCGCCGATCTGGGTGAGCAGAACCTCAAGAACATCGACGACCCGGTGCGGGCCTATGCCGTTGACCTGAACGCGAAAGCCGACCGAGCTGCTTCGCTGCCATCATCAACTCCCCGGTTGTCCATCGTTGTTTTGCCGTTCGCAAACATCGGAGGCAATCCCGAGCAAGACTACTTCGTCGAAGGCGTGACCGAGAGCCTGACCACCGACTTGTCGCGGATCAATGGCGCGTTCGTGATTGCGCGCAACACCGCGTTCACCTTCAAAGGTAAGGCGGTCAACGTAGTGAGGCTCGGACGTGAGTTGAACGTCCGCTACGTGCTCGAAGGGTCGGTGCAACGTGGTGGCAACCTCCTTCGGGTCAACGTGCAACTGGTCGATGCCGAAACCGGCAACCACCTCTGGGCGGAGCGTTTTGACAAGCCCGTTGCCGACCTCTTTGACATGCAGGACGAAATCGTATCGAGGCTCGCCAACTCATTAGATGCCGAACTCGTTGCCGCCGAGGCACGGCGAGCGGAGCGTTCACCGCATCCAAACGCGATGGACTTGGTGTTCCGAGGTAGGGCTTGGTTTAACAAGGGGCTGACCCCCGATTACATGGTACAAGCGCGCGGCTTTTTCGAGCAGGCCATGGCGCTCGATCCAGGAAATGTCGAGGTCATGGTCGGTTTGGCGCGGATCGATGCCGTACTCGGAGGTGCCCTTATGACCGACGATTATTCAGCGCGGTTCACCTCGGCCGAGGCGACTTTAACCAAAGCGCTATCGCTCGCGCCGAACCACGCTTTTGCACACGTGTATCTGGGCTTCGTGCAAATATTTACGAAACGCGTGGCTCAAGGCATCGCGCAATGCGAGCGGGCGCTGGCGCTGGATCGCAATTTGGCCGGCGCTCACGCTCTCATCGGCTTCGCCAAGTTTTTACTTGGTCGAGGCGCAGAGACCGAATCTCACATCAACGAGGCATTCCGCCTTTCTCCTCGCGACACCCTTGCCGATCGATGGATGGCATGGGTCGGCCTCGCCAAGGCGCAGCTCGGTGCCGATGCCGAAGCAGTCGTCTGGCTGCGCCGGGGCCTTCGAAATTATTCCGCCGCGCATTTCCTTCTCGCGGCTGTGCTGGTGCGGCTCGGGGAGCTGGACGAAGCGCGGGCCGCGGTGCAAGCGGGACTTGCGCTCGATCCAAGCTTCACCATTCGTCGCTTTCGTGATGCCACATATGCACGGAGCGACAATCCGACCTTCCTTGCCTGGAGCGACCACGCCATTGAGAGCATGCGGTCGGCCGGGGTGCCTGAGGGCTGATGTCTGAGTTGGGTGTGCGCCGTGCAAAGGCGGCGCTTTCCAGTGGGTGCAAACCCCACCCGGCAACCGCTCCAGCCGGAAGCATCGGAGCAGCCATGGAGGTAACGAAGTGGCTGAAGCCTTCGATTAGCGTGTCACGAATTGGTGACAGCGCGAGTGTGCAGGCCGCAACGCGAGTGAACGCCGAGCAAGCCTCGAAAAGGACAATGCGCAGGTCGACCCGACAACCCTTTCGGGGAAGACTGATACGTCTGGATGAAATGAGCGAAACGATACGTTCAGACGCTGCGCCGGGGTAGTGGCGGCGGCATGTACACAAGGAAAGCGTACGCAACACGGGAAGCCCCATGGCGCGGTCAGCGATGACCAACCGAGCGCCCGCGAGGGACAGATCGGGCGCCATGGGGTGGCGGAGAGGTTCGTATTACCGCTGAAGCCGGGTAACGCCGGGGGAGGGAAGGGACCTCAGTTCAAGACAGACGCAACAAGTGGTGAGGGATTTGGAGATTGGGCAACCTATCAACTCCGAAAACTGTTCAGAAGCTGCAGAAGGCGTTGCACGCGAAAGCGAAGGCAGAAGCCGGCTATCGCTTCTACGCGCTGTACGACAAGATCAGCCGCGAGGACATCCTGGCTCATGCGTTCGCCCAGTGCCGCTCCAACAAGGGCGCACCGGGGGTAGACGGCCAGGACTTCGCGGACATTGAGGCGTATGGCGTGGAGCGGTGGCTCGGCGAACTGGCGCTTGCGCTCAGGGAGGAGAGCTACCAACCGGATCCTATCAGAAGAGTGTTCATCCCGAAGGCCAACGGCACGCTCAGGCCGCTGGGCATCTCGACCGTGCGGGATCGGGTCTGCATGACAGCAACAATGCTGGTGCTGGAGCCGATCTTCGAAGCCGACCTTCCACCCGAACTGTACGCGTACCGTCCAGGGCGGAATGCCCAACAGGCGGTGGTCAAGGTGGAAGGGCTGCTGTTCCGTGGCCACCCGGAAGTCGTCGATGCCGACCTCGCGGACTACTTCGGAAGCATCCCCCATGCCGAGTTATTACAGTCGGTAGCGCGCCGGATCGTTGATCGGCGCGTGCTGCATCTGATCAAGATGTGGCTGGAATGCCCCGTGGAAGAAACCGATGATCGAGGAAGGAAGACGCGCACGACCGAAGCCCGGGACAGCCGGCGCGGCATTCCGCAGGGCTCACCCATCTCACCGCTGCTGGCGAATATATACATGCGCCGGTTCGTGCTGGGATGGAAGAAGCTCGGACTGGAGCAATGCCTCGGCAGTCGTATCGTGACCTATGCCGACGACCTTGTGATCCTGTGCAAGAAAGGCAATGCCGATCAGGCATTGCAACAACTGCGCAAGATCATGAGCAAGCTGAAGCTCACGGTCAACGAGGAGAAGACGCGAATCTGCAATGTTCCGGAAGGAGAGTTCGACTTCCTGGGTTACACGTTCGGACGAATGTATTCTGCGAGAACCGGCCAGGCGCGCCTGGGTTACCGGCCATCGAAGAAGAGCATCAAGCGCATGGTTGAGCAGATCCATGCACTGACCGACCGAACCGGGACATGGCAAGAAACCACAAAGCTGGTGGGCAAGGTGAACCGTACGCTGCGCGGATGGGCGAACTACTTCCAAGTAGGCACCGTCAGCAAGGCGTATCGGGCGCTCGACAGCTACACAGCGATGCGGTTGCGCCGGTGGTTGCAGGTCAAGCACAAAACCAGGCGTCGCAAGGGCGGGACCTATCCACTCTCGCATCTTTACGGGCACTTTGGGCTCGTACGCCTGAGCAGGCTTGGGCACGACGTGCCGTGGGTGAAGGCGTGAAGTTTTGTCCGAGAGCCGGATGCGGGAAATCTGCCTGTCCGGTTCGATGAGCGGGGTGTGAAAACGGCGCCATGGTCGAGCCAGTAAGGCACCGCCAGACGAAAGGGGCGGCAACAGATATGCTCGAACCTAAAGCTACCGCGTCACACCTCGACTCTACCATCAACCGAAATCGGCGCTTGTGACAATGAGGTCCGCTTCACCCTCGAACTCGGACATCGCGCGATGCTGTCGTCGCAGCACCTCTTCGGCTGCGCGGAGTGACCCGAAGCACCAGGAGAACGGGCGCGGCCCCACTGCGTCTGGTGCGTTGTTCTCAAGTCCAGCCTACACTCTGCTACTATCAACAGCCGAGGAGCTGAGCCATGACCACCCGGCACGCCGCCTGCAGCTGTGGGCAGCTTCACCTCACGATCGAAGGCGAATCGGTGCGTATCTCCACGTGTCACTGTCTGGCGTGCCAGCGCCGTACTGGTGCAGTATTTAGCAACCAAGCGAGCTTCCGGCGCGAGCAGGTCACCTTCACCGGTAAGGCTACGACGTGGAATCGGACAGCCGAAAGCGCGAGCGTGGTGACTTTTAACTTCTGTCCGACATGCGGCTCCACGGTCTACTGGGAGAGCGAAAGTTTTCCTGGACGCGTCATTGTTGCCATCGGAAACTTCGCCGACCCGAATTTCCCGGCGCCGACCGTCTCGGTGTGGGAGGAGTCACGCCACCCCTGGGTCTCGTTGCCGCCCGATACTCCGCTCACGCGAACGGCGAAGCAGGGGTGACCACATCACATCTGAGGTCCGTTCCGGGTCATTCGCGTCGGGTTGACCGGATCAAGGCGACTTCCGGTCTACCGCGGTGAACGGACATTCTCAGGATAGGCGGGCATGTCGCAAAGGTGCCCAGAAGCAGACTTCACCCGGCCCTGACAAAAGCGGCCGACCGCCCCACGGAAAAGCGCTTGATCCAGTCCAGGCCGTTCCGGGAGTAGGCGGCCTTCTTACCGTTGTTGATGTGGAGCTGGACGCGATCGCCGGCGGCCAAGCCGTCGCGCATCACGCAGGCGTGGTCAGCGATCCGGGATCACGCAGAACGCGTCGCGCGATCTAGGCAGTCAGGCGCTACGCTTGAGCGTGCCGGTCTTCAACAGGCCCTCGAGCTCTTTGACGGCCTGTTCCTCGGAGATTCCGTCCACCAGCGCGATTTCTCCGCAAAGGCGGCCGAGCGCCGACACGTACAACTGCCGTTCGCTGAAACTCTGGCCGGAATCGCCCGGTCGGAAAAGATCGCGAGCGACCTCCGCGATTGCGACGATATCTCCGGAGTTGATTTTGCTTTCATATTCCTGAGCAAGCCGGGACCAGTTGCCGCGGCCTTTCCGGGAGTTTCGCTCAGAATCTGTTTCACTCCTTCGACCGAGGAGAGATCCGATGGCTTGCGCATTCCGACGTTCGCGGCTTTCCGGACGGGAACGCGGACGGTCATTTTGCTCTTCTTGAAAAAGATCACGAAGAACTCCAGGCTCGCTCCGGCAACGGTCTGCTCTTCAATCGACAGAATCTGTCCCACGCCGTGCGCCGGATAGACGACGAAGTCCGTCGCCTTGAACTCTAAGCGAATCTTCCCGTTTTCGCGCGTACCGGGAAGCGCCGAGGCGGCGTCCGGCGCCTCTGGGAAACGACCGGATTTCGCTTTTTGATCGTCCAAGCTCATGTCGCGGTTCGGCTCCTTCGGGTGTTGTACCGACTGATCGCCAATCACGCGGCAAATTATCTGAGCGTTCTAGTCGCTGCGGCGCGCTTCGCGCCGTCTTCGCTGCTACAACATCATTAAGCTCGAGAAGCCAGCATCGCCACGATAATGATAGCACGCATCGGATTCCCATCGAGTCGTGTGGCTTCTCGGCAACTTGTTCCGTACGGAAAAGAGGCCTTGGCGCGCTCTCGGGTGCCGTGGAAGATCTTCGAGATCACGACCGACGTAATGGTGAGCAGCACGGAGAATTACGGGATTCTCCACGGTGCGATCCTAGTTGCGGCTGAACCTTCTCGAAGTCCCTCGCATCTCCGATCACGACCGTCGCGGTCTGATCGGATGCAAGCGTCCCAACGAAGCCAAAGCAGCAATGTCCGAACTGCGTCAAAAAGCACAGCTCAAGCAGGAATGTTCGACGTCTGCTCTTCCCTGTGAAGCCACCGCCATTAAACTTAACCAGCAATCTTAATCAGCGGTTTTTCTTGCGGGGCACTGTGGCCGCGCTACCGTCGTCTCATCGGTCACGGAGGTGATCTATGAGCGATAAGAAGACGAAGGCCGAGCTGCTCGAGATGCTGGCCGAGGCGGTCCGCAATACGCAACCCCAGCCGGTCGGTAACACGCAACCCGAGCCTGTCCACGACCCACAACCCGAGCGGAAACGTAAAGCGCAATCCCACAAAACGCGGCCAGCGTCGCAGCGCACGGCCAAAATTAAAACCGTTCGGGCATCTGCTAGCCGCAAGCAGCGGCGTCGATAATGCAGTCGAGGATTCCATGATCTATAAAATGACGAAAGACCCCGCGCAACGACCGGAAGAAAAGGCTTTTCTACAAGCACATAAGCGAAGGGCGGCAACTGAATACGAAAAAGCGCAGGAAGCCTTCCAAAAGAACTATGAACGATTGCGGGCTGAGCGATTAGCTAGGGAAGCCGCGAAGCCCAAACAGAAATAGCACCTTTGTTTCGTGGGTTATTTCGAATACGCGCGAACCGATCAAGGCGAGGTTCTGCTTAACCCAACTGCTCAAGGTTACTACACACAATTGATTGCTAAGTTCCGGCAAAATGTAATTGATGGCTGTGGCGGTCGTCGCCGGAGCCGCACTCACAATGAAACAGCCCGATAGATATGCCGTTGAACTGGTGATTTTTAGACTGCTCGACGCCCTGGTGAAAAGCAAAGCCGTTGAGGTCAATATTTTAGAGCGCCACGTCCTAGTGCCGCTCTTCCATCACATGCAGGTGCACGAATCCTATAAGAATAAGGCAGGCTAGTGAGCAAGAACGGGCGCGGCACAACGAAATCTCCTTCGAATGCATGGACGTGGCATGCTCATTTGGAAAACGTGCTCAATCGCCTGAAGTAAGCTCGCATCAAGCCCAGTACTCTGAGACCTATCCACGGGAATTACTTTCGAGAGAGGTGGACGACGTTTCCATTAGATCGGGGCTCGCAATAGCTGGCCACACGCATCCATGAGTTTACGGTAGGTCTGTGCAGACTTGTGTCGAGCAAGCGCTGATTCGGTGATTTTACGCGGGAAGCTGGACCGGGAGTGAACGGCGGCAGTCCTCAATCTTCATTCGCCGCAACACGATTTCCATGGCCTTGGCCGAAATCCGACAACAGTGCTTCGTCTTTGTGCGTGGCCCAAAATGCCTGTAGCGCCGCCTCCTGCTTTTCATAAAGCACAAGCCCGGCCTTTCGTTCTACAAGCACGGGCGGTACACCGATGAGGTTCGCCGTCGGTTGCGAGGATCCTTCACGACTGACGACACCCAACTACCTGCTGTCCGTAAGTTGCAGCTTTGTGGCTCCGCCGGCACTCGGAGCCACCACGCCGTCACACGTAGCCTATGGTCGCGCCTCTAGGATCATATTGAAGGGTGTCTCCGCCGCTCGGCGCACACTTGAGAAGCCGCCACTATGGATGACCTCGCGCAGCTTCTTTTCGCCCGCCTGAGCACCGAGAGCCGCCCCAACTTCTTGCGACCGAGACGTAGGCAGGCAGATCATGGTCGAGCCGGCGTAG
This sequence comes from Bradyrhizobium sp. 170, assembly GCF_023101085.1. Lineage (NCBI taxonomy): Bacteria > Pseudomonadati > Pseudomonadota > Alphaproteobacteria > Hyphomicrobiales > Nitrobacteraceae > Bradyrhizobium > Bradyrhizobium sp. 170. The sequence continues at coordinate 381,052 of NZ_CP064703.1, forward strand.
TAAAGGCGTCCGACCGGGTTCAGGTTTTGCTGCAGTGTGTCGCCTGCCATTGGCTCGACGATCATCCAGGTCCCATTTGATTTCAGGGACTGACGGATGTGGGCGGCTGCGCCTGCAGGATCACCCATGTCGTGCAGACAATCGAAGCAGGTTACGAGATCGAAGTCTTTGCCGGGATAGTCTTTGGCTAGTCCCACGGCGAATTGCGCGTTCGCGGCAACGCCATGGCTCTTGGCGTGCGCCGTGGCATCACGGATCGAGTCGGGATGAAAATCGTAGCCGACAAATTTGGATTTCGGGAATGCCTTGGCCATCAGGACGGTCGACCAGCCGTGTCCGCAGCCAACGTCGGCCACGCGTGCTCCAGCCTCGAGCTTCTTCACGACCCCTTCCAAAGCAGGCAGCCAAGCCGAGACGAGGTTATTGTGGTAACCCGGCCGGAAGAAGCGGGCTACCGCACAGAACATGCAGCTTGCTTGATCGCCCCAAGCAACACCGGTGCCCGACTTGAACGCCGTCTGCACCTTGGGCTGATTGTCGAGCATTGCCGCCATGAGATCGAAACCGCCCATCATGTAGACAGGGCTCTCCTCGTTGGCGAACACCATGGCTTGCTCGGCTGGCATTGCGAACTTGGCGGTCGCGGGATCGTAAGACAGATAGTTGGATGCTGCCTGATGCGATAACCATTCACGCAAATAGCGTTCGTCGACCTTTGCAGCCTTGGCAAGCTCCATCGACGTCATCGGTCCGTTGGCATGGATGGCCTTGTAAAGACCCAGCGTGTCACCAAGGCGGACCATGGCGATGCTGGATGCGCCACCAAGATCCGACAGCATCTGGCCTATGAAGTCGTTGAGTTTGCCTTCATCTATGTTCGTAGCAGGCATGGACGTACCTCCTTCGTTGGTTACTCACTGAATCATCCATTTCATTTGTCGATCCAACAGAAGCAAATCGGCGGACGGGAGGCTGCGGCCGACCAGCGGGCACCACAACAGCCATGGAGAGTGTCCGCCATGAGGGTGTAGATTACGGCAAGGGCATCAGTTGAGTTGGTGGCGATCTCTTACCCAAAGGGCAGCCCGTTCCCCCCTTGGGGGACTGAATCTGAGCGGGAGGCTCGTTGGAATGGTTCGAATCAGATGCCGATGACTTGGTCGCGCTCACAAACTCGGTTACAGCAGCGTTCGATGACCATTCCACGTAGCTAACAACGCCGAACGCAAGTGCGAGCAAGACGAGAAGCTCGACCACCACTGTGGTGCCTATTCCTCGCCAATGGATTTGGCTATTGAATAGTGGCATCGCTCGTCTCCCGAAACCGGGTTAGCGACGGCCTTAAATCACCTCGCAATTTTCAAATGTGAAATGCCTCACGTCTCACGGTCACTTGATGCCGAGAAAGAACGCCGGACGTCTTTCTGCTTGGGCGTTACCGTCGCGCAATGAACATCACTGGGCAGAGGAAACTTAAGAGGTACCAATGACAGTGCGGTTCCGCTGGTGCGCCAGTCGGCGGATCGGAGACAGGGCAGCGATAATGAATCACCACATCCCAGAACAATGCCTGATGGCGACGGTTAAGGAATTAACGTGGTCTGTTGGCGCAGGACGCGCGCATCGCCTGGAGTGTTCTTGCCCATGGTCGGACTTCGAGACGAGGCTGAAGAGTATCAAGAATCGTTGGCAAGACGGACGCAAATTCTTCGATCGGAGCAAGTAGACGAAGGGCTGTTGCCAATCGCGATTTGGCTGATGCTGTCGTTGTCAACCTCTTGAGATATTCTTGGGGCGGTTCCGGCTGGTATCAAGCGGGAGATTATGGTCCGGAACGGTATGGGCGAAGGATCTCGATCGGGCGTTCCGGGTACGGCAGAAAGCAGACTTCGCCAACAAAGGCGCCACTTTCGGCTTCCGGGGGCACAACGTGCCCATTGCGTTTTCGAGGACCTTAATCCTGTGAAGGTTAAAGCCGAAGCAACAAGCGCCTCCGGGTAACTTGCATTCATTGTTCATGCACATGACCGGGGAGCGGTACGGGAGCTGGCAAGTGAGGGCGGCATAGACACCGCAGATCCTCTTCGGATCTCGCATCACGGCCGCAGTAGTCGGCTCTTTTCGCAACAGCGGACATCGTCGCTGATCTCGCGTTCGTCTGCAAAGGGCCACTTTCGGCCTCGAAGGTCGACGCTGTATTGCCTGGCAACGGAGTCGGGTAACGGTTTAGCCTGACGTGCAGCACTCGGCGGTCGTATCGCCCCACGTAGGACGATGACGGCGAAAGCGAAAGTGGACCAAGCATGATGGGACGTGTTCGGCGAGCGCGCCGCCTTGGTCCTTTCTGCTGATAAACTGACTCTCCGTGCGGGACTGGGTTGATTGTCACGTCTATCGCACAACTGAACAAGTCTAATATCGTCGACGCAAGTTGCGGGCTGCTTCAATGTGCCAGGACATTCCCATCGTCTCAAAGCAGTTCTCTGCTTCGTCTAGCAGCTTGATTGCGTGCCTGTGCTCTCCGCGAGCAACGCGTATCTCTGCATCGCAGAGGAGCGTGACCGCAATCTCGTGGCGCGCTCCTCTGGCAAGGGCGTTCTTCATCGCCAGAGCGAGATACAATTCCGGCGGCTTCCGTGCGTGTCCAGAAGCCGAGGCGCGAGCCATCGCGCGATAGGACATGGCTTCGCCCAATCGATCATGCTTTCGACTGCTCAACAGCGCGCGTGCAGCATGGCGCCTCGCTTGCTGCCACCGCTCACATTCGACCAGGCTGTCTGCCAACCACCCATGATTTAATGAGACGAACAGCCCTCGATTGCGGTTCTCAAGCCATGACGTGGCATCTACGATCGCCTGCAGTGATTTTTGGGATCGTTGCAGCATCCAACTCGCGTATCCACCCAATGAAAGGCTCTGGGCATACAGATACAGGCTCTTTACACGCTCCGCGACTTGCTGGCCCTTGATCGCAGATGCTCGCGCAGCCTCCCAACGCCCCTGCCACAAATTGACAGCGCTTTGTAAACAAAAAATCGATGACTCAACCTCATGGCCCGAGTTTTGAACTGCCGCCAGGGATTCCTCGAAACATGCGTGCGCCTGCTCGAACAGCCCGCGGTCACCCAGCACCGATGCCTTGCAAGCCAGTGAGAAGGCGAGTGCAACGGGGAGCCGGCCGGGTTTGCGGAATTGGCGCTTGATCGTGATTGCCTCGTCCAGCAACACCAGGGACTTGTCGTACTCCCCCGCCGCCGCGCAGGCCTGCCCCAGCACCGCTCGAATTTGCGCGGCAAGCGGTTCGTCGCCGACGGCCGTGGCACGTACAAGCGCGGTTTCAAGGTGGCGCGTGGCATAGGCCAGCTCCCCTAGCGCATAGTTGATGTATCCGACCCAATATTCAGCTCGCGCAAGCGCGCGCTGATCTTCATGAGCCGTCGCCAGGACAACCGCACGTCGTAGAAATTCAAGCTGCTTCCTCGACGGATCAAATACGCAGGCCAAAGCCAAGCGCTGCACTATTGACATCCAGCGTTCATAGTTTTCCAGGGATGCATCCGGATCGAGAGCGGTGAGAGCAGCGCCGTACTGGATTTGCGCGCGGTCCAGAGCTGAGGCGGCGGCGGCCTTGTCTCCCGCGGCTTCTGCGTACTGAGCGGCTTCGGCCACCTGCCGGCATGCGCCGTAGTGATACGCAAGCAGCTCCCAGACTTCTTCTTGCGCGCCGGACGGCCCATGTTCTCTCAACGTGTCCGCGATACGTTTATGCAGCGCATTGCGCTGGTGCAGGCCAACCGAGTCGTAGATCACGTCGCGCGCAATGCCGTGCTTGAATCGAAGGGTTCCCGATTGTTCGCCGGGAAAAATGAGATCTTGCACAGCTAGCGTTGCGACGAGTGGATGACTTTCCCCACAGCCCGTGAGCCTTTCAAGTAGCCAAGCGGGGATGACATTGCCAATAACGGCTGCCGTGCGAACCAAATCAATCTGCTCGGGCTGCAGTCGTTCGACACGGGATTCGATAAGCTTGTCCAGCCATGCTTCGCCGCCGTGAATGCGGCCAATGTGATGCTGATCCGGGCTGTCGTGAGCAACGGAGTGGCACAACTCCTCGATAAACAGCGGATTGCCGCCAGAGAGCTCCCTGATCTTTGTAACAGTGAAAGGATTGGTCCCAGGCACCAACTGACGAATGATTTCCTCGGACTCGTCGGCGCTGAAAGGCGCAAGATGAAAGATGGTCGCACCACCGACCGCCACGTTGCCATCCCCAAGCTCGCGGCTTGCGACGAGCACGAACAATGTCCGATTATCAAGCCGCCTTATTGCTTCGAGCACCTGACGCGACGCGATGTCCGCCCACTGCCAATCGTCGATGAACAGCACCACTGGTATCGAGGTGACCAGGACATCGAAAAGCCTGCATATCGCGTCAATGGTGTTTTCCAGAGCAAGACTGCGCGATTCCAATTGAGCGCCCACGGCATCCAGCGAAAGGGCGCGCGAGAACTCAAGCCGATAATTGAGGAGATCGGGGTCCATCTCTGCGAGTGTCTTCTCAAGCACCTCGGTGGCGAGCGCAGCCGTCATTCCATAATCCAGACCCAGCAACGATCGGAGAATCTGAAGGAATGGCTGCAAGGGTTCAGCGCTGAGATAGCTTTCGCAGTAGCCTCGCAGTATCCGGCAATCGGAATTTGCTGGGCCGCGGAGAAATTCGTCGACGAGCCGGGTCTTTCCCATGCCTGCCGGCCCAACGACAGCGACATATTGCGGTTTGTCTCTGATGACGTCGTAGAGGCTTCCTTTCAGGGCCTGGAATTCGGTTTGACGGCCCACGAAAGGCGTCAGCCCCCGCATAGCCCGGGCTTCAAAGCGGGTACCCACCAGCGCACGCCCCAGGATCCCATAGACGATGATCGGTTCGGTTATTCCCTGGATGCTGAGCGCGCGGCTGGCGCTTGTCTTGTAGAAATGACTTTCAGCGCCCAGCGTTTCCTTGCTGACCAGAATCTCATCGCTTCGCGCGGCATGGGATAGCCGCGATGCGATGTTCACGGTGTTGCCGAGCAATCCGAGGCGTCCGTGAACGTCGTCCCCTTCAGAGATGAGCACCAATCCCGAATGAATGCCCGTGTGCAGACGCAGGCGAGAAACGTTTGGTGGGAATGTATCAAACCGGAGGTTTCGAACCAGGTTATGGAGATCAAGCGCCGCTTCGGTCGCTCGACGACCATCGTCCTCGTGTGCTTCCGGGTATCCGAAGCTTGCCAGCAACCCGTCTCCCTGGATTTGAACGATCGTTCCGCCGTGCTTTGGTACAATATCCTCGTAGGCGCGACGAAGTTTCAGCAGCAAGTCCGAAAAGTCTTCAGCCTCCATGGCGCCCGCGAGGCGCACCGAATCCGACAGGTCCGAAAACAGAATTGCAAGGTATCGGCGCTGGGAACTGTCTTCCCCATTTTGGCGACTTGACGAGTCAATTATTGTTGTCGCCACAGCAGCGCCCTCCTGTTAGGTCGGCAACTCCAAGGTCATCCCGACCCCAGCTACAGCACTCAGTGAGTACGAACAGCTCCCGTCCTCGTCAGGGCAAACCGTATTCGTGACCGCGACGACACTTCCCTGAGCGACGGACTTGCCAGAAATCGCAAGGCGTCATCGGTCTTTCGAGCCGGCTCGCCGAAAGTTGAGGCCACGATCTTATACCGTCTTGCCTATCTGTGCGAGCGCAGAAGTGGCGGCGAAGCGGGAGCATTTATGCGGCTCGCCCCTGCGTCAGCGGCCCTAACGCATGCTCACGGCCAATTGCACCGGCGACATGGTCGGCCGCAGCCTCGTCGATCCGAGCAATCCGGCCAGCATGCCGAGCATCACGCCGATGGCCATTTCGTAGCCCGGGCAGGCGTGCGTGGGATGGTTTTCCTTGCTGCGGTTACCTCCAAAGATGGTGTACAGGCCGTCGCCGTCGACCTTGTCGTTCATCAGGCATTCTTGCGTCGCCGAGACGATGCTCACCACGATCCGGTCGCCCGGATTCACTTCGACTTGTCCAAGAGAATGCTGCACAAGCGCTGTGCGCCATGCGAGCTCCGGAACCGGCCGCAACAGCAAGGTTTTCCTGAGCGGTGGCATCAGGATCCTGCAGGCTTTCTCCAGGGAGTCCCCGGCTTCATCGCCCAGATAGTCGAGCTGATGGTCCCACAGCGAGCGGCTGTTGACCCATTCGTACAACACCCCGCGGATGTTGCCGTCGACGGTGGGAAGAAACCCCATCATCACGCCAATCAGCGTGCTCGTCAGCAGCTCCTTGTCCCCGGAGAACGCGTCGAACAACGCGTTTCCGATTTTGCCCAGGCTCCTTTTGCCATTATTGCCCAACGCGTCGAGGAGCCGGCGGACTGCAGTGTTTGTCGCTCGTCCGTGCTGTTCGCCAATCCGGGCCGCCTCCGGCCCCGGGTTGGGCTGGAACATATAGCGTGACGGCGAATGGAAGTGACCCGGGCAGGTCGGATGATCATCGGGCCGCCAATGCCAGCCGCCGCCCACCACGTGCTTGCCGTCTGGCACGCCAAACCACTCGGCGCTGAGGTCGGCCAGGACGCTGTCGACAATGTCTCTCACCTCCAATTTCCTTTCGGTGGATCCGGCGACGAGCAAGCGCAGCGTATTCCGCGTATGCTTAAGGGCGCTGTCGAACGCGTCCTTACGGGTGACATTCATGATCGCTTTGTTGGCCGGGCAAGCCTCGGCGCGGTACTTCGACGTGGGTAACCTGTCATCGTCCTTGCCCAGATAGATCTCGCCGAAGGACGCGCGCATGCGCTCGGCATAGCCGGTCACCGTGTACCGCCGTTGGCAGTTATTGAACACTTCGTCCACCCGCTTCTTGCTGCATACCAACACCCCGTGCGGCGTTCGCAGCACCCCGCCGTGCAACTCCCGGATCGCCGCCCATACTGCCTGGCTGGCACCGGACAGGCGTGGGCCCATGTCCTCGAGCACAATCTTCCATTGCTCCGCCGCCGCCTCGAAGCCCTGCAGCTTCTCGGCTAGTCCCAGTTTGGCGATGATCGCCGCGCCCTTCTGCGCATAGCCAGCGAGCTCTAGCGTACGCCGGTCTTTCTTCTTCGGATCATCCTTGTCCTCAAGGCACTCGATCCTTGCCGCGTCCGCGGCGATTTCCTTGAGTTCGGCGATCGCCTTGATTGATGGGATGAAGGCGTAGAGACCCCATTCCAGCTTGACGATCGGCTTGTCCGGCGGCAGCGGCACCACGTGCTCCATGCCGCTGTCATCGTAATAGACGAAGCTATGCGGGTCACCTTCCTGCGGCACGCCGAGGAACGGATCGCGCAGCGCCGAGTACGTATTCCGGTCGCTGCTGTTGCTGCCGCTCAGCCAAGCCTGGATGACCTCGAACTGCTCAGCGATCGACGCGTTGTATGCCATGAAAAACAGGCCGCGTTCGGCATCCGGGTTTTGATTGAAGGGCGGGCCATAGGACATGCCGCGTCGCATGATCCGAGGCACGGTGCGGATGTCGTCCCGGGTGCTGCGTGGATTGGCGCGCCGGATATGAGATTGGAACGGACACGCCTTTCCGTCTGGGTCTTTCGAATAGTCGAAGTCGTTACCAGTGATCATCTTGCCGTCGATTAAGACTTCGCCGTTGGCCGTGCGCCCCATGAACTTCGCCTTGACGACCCCTGCTGCGCGGCTCCCGTTCAGCACATCGTCCAGCACCTTGACGTTCTGCTTGAGCTTGCGCACCACCATGAAGGTACTATCATCCCACAGCTTGCCGGTCAGCGCCGGATCGCCGAAGGAATTCTCGTAACCCAGCAGCAGGTCTCCAGGCGTGATCTGGTCGGAGTAGGCCGACTTATGCTCGGACGCTTCCACCTTTGGCTGGCTGATGCCATCGACGAAGTCGAAGTGGCCTCGAACATTCCCGCTGACGGGGTCGAGGAAGCGCCGCATGGACTGCACAGAAAGGATTTGTACGCCCTTGTTGACGAGCTCTTTATTGAATCGCGCGATCGCCTCCGACAACGGATGCTCGTCGTTGTTGAACTCGTGCGATCCATTCGAAGACCGCTTGCAGGTGTACTGGACGATCGCATGGACTGACGACAGTTCAACGCGGTCAGGCTTGCCTTGCTTCGACCGGTTGCGCTCAGGGAGGGACCATTTGGTCGGGTGGTTGTAGAGCCGGTCGCCGAGTATGCCGGCCCGCGCGGCCATCCCTTCACGAAACTCGAATGGCAGCAGTCCGAGGGTGCCGTTCGGCACGCCCGCAAGCGCCAGCCCCTGGATCGTGAATCCCAGATTGACGAAGGGGACCTCATTCGCTGCCCCATGTATTGCGGCGGTAGTTCGCTTTATTTCCGGCTCAAGGTACGCCAGCATGTCGCGCGCTGCCTTGGAGTCCTTGAAAGCGACCAGCAACAGGCATGCATCCGTGGCGCCCGTGTACTGCTCGATGATGCCACCCTGAACGTTCTCCGTGTTCCACTTCGCTTTTTCAGGGTCAGATTGAGGGCGCGGCTGAGATTTGGAGAACCAACTCAGCGCGGCTCGTTCAGTAGGATTGCTCCTCTGTTGCGGGTCCGTCCCAATCAGTTGCTCAGCGCAGTCCCCCAACAGATGCCTTGCAGCGCGCAGCAGAAAGCCGCCGTCGTCCCCAAGCGGCGGGTATAAATCGGTTAGACGATACAATGCGGTCAGGGCCGGGATCGCCTGCGCAAGAATCGAATGGGAGGCTTTCTGACCGTCGTGCGGCGGCCGCTCATGATCCCCACGCTGGTCCGTCACAACTTTTCGCCGAAGATAGTACAGGTCGTTCACCGTGAGCGAACTGGCGTTGTAGAAGAACTGAGTTTCGACCTGGGCCGATCGAACCCAGCCCGCGTAGGCGGGGAAATTGTGGCTATTGGAGTCCAGATAGCCTTCGCAATTGCAGAAGATCACATCTAGAAGCGGTCCCAGATCACGCCAGATGCGGCGCATGTAGGGCTCCCATCCGCCGTCAAATGCGACCGAAAGCAGTAGCCGCCGTGGCGGATCCTCTCCGACAATCGCAAGGCGGAAGGAGTGAAGCGCTCGAACCCGATCGACCGCGTCGGCGATCAATGGCGTCGGCTCCGCCTCCAACGACGAAATCCGCAATGTGTTCAGCGTTCTCAAAAGCGTTCGTACCCGGGTATCGTAGCTGCGCGAGTCCAGTGCCGGGATCAGCCCGGACTTGATCGTTGCCACCAGGGTAAGGTCGCTGACACCCAACAGACTCTTCGATTTGCTCTGTAAATCAATCTGCATGGCGGCTCCCTCGTTCCTGATCCCTACAATTGAGTTCGCTAAAGCGGCGGGCGCACCCGCATGACCGGCCGTGGGGAAGGCTCGTAGGGCTGCCCGACTGTCGGCGTGTTCAACGCGCGCTCAGCCTGCGTCAGTGCGTCTAGCGCTCGTTCCAATGCGGCCGCCTGGGCCGCAAGCAGTTGCGAGTCGTTGTCCTTCCACACAGGTTCGTCATTTTCGGATTCATCGTTCTTCGGCACAGATTCATCGTTGCCCTTCTTCAGCACCGGCTCGTCGATTGCCTGGCGGATCAGGTCGCGGATCGGCTTTCCATGTTGGCCCTGCAACGCCGCCCAGGTCAGCCCGGCGAGGCTCCGCGAAAGACTGTCCCGCAGCACATTGAGCCGCACCCAGCGATGCTCGTTCCAGCCGTCGGCCAATTCGCCGGAAGGCCGCGGCACCGGGAGGGCATACCGCTTGAGCAGCTTTAGCGCCGCCTGGCGTCCCAGATCGGCCAAGTCCCTGATCTCATCTTCCTTCATCCGGATATTCAGGCCACCGACCCCACTAGGCAGCCCTATCCGCACGACGCGTTCGCGTACCCCGGGCAGTCGAGCCAACGTCGCGTCGCTCCAGTTAATCGTCGTCGACGCAAGTGCGCTGAAGAAGCCGGACAGCCTTTCGACAGGCTCAGGCTCAGTCTCGAACTCGTTCCATTGGTCTTCGCCTTGCTCGAGATGGCTTTCCGGCAGCCACACCTGCGCTTGCTTCGGCGAGGAAGTGAGGCCTTCCACCGCGCTCGCCTTGCTTGGGGGAATTTCGTGCAGCGAGACGCCGAATGTGGGCCAGGAGGGAATCGGGCTGTCGAAGAGATGGATCGGAAAGTTCGAACAGATACCCCCGTCGCAGAATAGACAGCGCCTGAACACATGCTTTTTCTTGTCCCGCTCGTCGAGGATCCAGAGCGGTACCGCGCGGAACAGGATCGGAAAGCTGACGCTCATGCGCGCGGCCACCAGGATCGGCAGGTGCTTTGTCGGCAGCCGGTACATCGGCTCCTCCCCACTCCCCACGACCGGCGATTCACTGATGACAAGCGACCAAAACAGACGGATCGCACGCGAACGGAGTCCCCTGTCCCGGGCCACTCGCGCCAACGTTGGCGCCGGCTTGGCGTCCCCCTGATACTCATTCGATTGGCCTGTGACCGGGTCGAACTCCATGGCCCTGACCACATCGGGGGGAAACAGCCGATTCATTTCACTCGAACGAAAGAAGAGCGGAAGGTCGTCCGCTTCGCCTTCATTCTGCGGAAAGACGTATGGTCGCCCGTGGGTCACATTGGCGGTGAACATCTGCAGATTGATCGAGGTGGTCCCCGCTGGGCTGGGATCCTTCAGAGTCTCCCGCGGCGAGCCCGGCGCCGCAGCGAGGTCGGCGAAGGTCAACGGCCGATCGTTTGCCTTGCGCCCGGCAATCTCCTGGATGAGGCTATGCAGCCAATCCGTGAATGGCAGGACCGGCGCGTCCCCCGAGAGAGTTCCGCTGCACAGGCCGTAGTCGTGCCGCACGATGCGTCCGACGTCGCGTGCGAACAGCACAAACGACGCAAAAGCGATCCCGGCGAACAAGAACGTCGTCGCACCGATCCCGATCAGCAAGGCTATCGAACTGCCGATGTGCCCCTGTCTGGCGCACATGAACACGATGAAGCAGACGATCAGAAACACGGCCGCGATGGCGAGTATGATCTTCGACCTCACATAAGCGCTCAGCAGCCCGCCCACCAACGCCCCTGGTTTCCCGGATGGCGCGGCGAAGCCGGGCAACAACGCATCGAACAAACGCCTGTTCTCTTCCTCGGGCTGAAACAGCCACTCGAGACGAGTCTTGCTCTCGTCTACTTTTTCGGCGACATCTGCGGCACGCTCCAGCATGATCCGGAAGCCGTCGGACGAACCGTGCCGACGCCGGTACTCGGCCGCGGCGGCCAGCGCTGCGGCGCCGGCACCGGACGACGCTCCGCCGATGCTGTTGAAACGATACACCATCGCGAGCGCGAATACGGCTGCAGGGTAGGCAATCGAACTGGTGACGCCGCCGGTGAGGATCAGATCGCAGTAGCGATCGCTCGGCGCCCGATCTTCGAAGGCAGGCAGTGGTTCCCTAGTGGACATTCGAACTTCCTCACTCGAGCCACGGGCACTATCACTGTTACAAAATAGAACTGCCGTAAGGGCGCTTGTGAACTGGTTCACATTCGGCGACTTTTTTTTGGGCTGCTTGAAATCAATCTGCGCGAAGCTTGAACTTTGCCAGCTTCGCACGGGATCATTTGTTCGGACGTGAAATCGGCGTGGTGTCAAGACTGGCGGCGCAGCCATACTCCAACGCGATCTCAAACTCGATGTCATCGGCCCAAATTGTCAAACTTCGACGCCGCAAAGGGCCTCATCCTCGCGGCGGTTCAGCCATACGGGTCAAGATAAAGACAGCGGCAGAGGAAAGGAGTTAAGAATCCATCCTCAAAGGCAATCCGCAGTCAATCTGAAAGGTAGGAGTGCCAAAATGGGTAAGTTGTCAAAGGACGACAGCGACCGGATCGCGGCAGCTTGCGACGTTGCGGTTCGGATCGCCAAGGGCGAGGGCCGGAAGCTGGTTCTGCCGGTGCTTAGTGGAGACACCAGCCTCGTTGCAACAGAGTTAGGCGTTCGAATTTCGCTGCCGGCAGAATGAGGGCTCGCCAGCGGTAATAGCGCTTTCGGAATGAACCGGAGGGCAGACGAGACTAGACCCGGCTCGGGTGTAAGGGACGCGGAGAGCTCAACCTGCGCAGGGTTGAGCTCCAACTCTTCAGCTGCGGGGATGAATAAAGGATCGCTGGAGCAGGGCGTGCGAGGGGGAGTGCTGGGGAGCTTGTGCTCGTCCAATTATGAACGGCGTTACGCCCATAACGGCTCGACTTCGGGCACAAGACTGGGGCGAAACCCCATTTTCCGGCCGTAGCTCAAGCGGTAGGTTTTGGTCAAGGAAGGTTTAAAATGCTTGATCTTTCAATAAGGATTGACTGACACTCTCTCCGCCAGCTTCCGCCTTGTCCAAAAACATGAAGTAGTGCCGCAGCAAATGCTCCCGGTGCTCCGGGATGCAGACGAAATGCTGCAGCCGCCATCCCAGCAGCGGGTTCATCAATTCTTCCATCTCGGTCGGGCCGCCCCGGACGTTACTGTCGAACCACTCCTTGAAAAACCCCATCGCTATGCACCGACGTCGACAATCAGGGAATTATGCTTGCGATTGCCGGCCGGGACGAGCGTAACTCAGTCCTTAGCGAGACCCTCGAAGCTGCCGTGGTGCAGGCACCCATCCGAGGTGATGTCCCGACACTCCACCTTGGCGATCAAACGCGGCTCAACGGCGCGGATGTGCTTCTTCAGCTCCAGCTTTGTCTTGGCGGCGGCAACTCGTCGAGGCGCCGGAACGGCACCCTCGGGACTTCTTACGCCTACGTAACGCCATAGAACTACAGGACTCAACCCACTGAATCCAAGTTGTTTTCCGAGGGATATTTCGTTTTTCGAACCTGGAACTCTGGACTCCCGGAACCGCAATCGTCACCATTCCTGCGCGATTCGCTCAACTGCAGGTATCCGCATGACCGACGAGGACTCGGAATACGCGACATGGCTGCCGGTGATCGGCAGGGCCCTCGCTAGGCTGGCGCTGGAGCGTGCCACCGACCGGGATCCCGACAAATATCGGGAAGTGCTCGACAAGGTGAAGTTCCTAGAGGGGCTGGGCCTGCCGCAGGCCGATGCCGCCGAGGCGGCCGGTTCGACCGCCGAGTCCGTGCGCGTGGCGCGGTATAACAAGTCGAAGGCGAAAAAGATTGGCAAAAAAGGCAGTAAGAAAAAGGCAGCCCGAAGCCGCCGCTGACGAGGGCGAGCGGCAGCAGGGTACGCTAGCGCTCGACAGGATCGCGGCGCTGTTGGGACTCTACGTCGTCAAGGACATGGAGGCCGACGAGGCGGCCGTGAAGCTCGGCAACGTCGGCTTTTCCGACAAGGAGATCGCCGCGCTGATCGGAGTGACCGCCGGCTACGTCAGGCTCGCGCGCTTCCGGGCGAAGAAGAAGGGTGGCCGCAAGCCGCGCAAGAAGGCCGCCTGACGTGGCCAAGATCAATCAGGACCTGATCGAGCGGATCGCGCGCGACATGGACATCACGGCGCGCGCCGTCTATCCGCACATCACCAAGGTCGCCAACGAGATGATGCTCGACCGGCATCTGGCGGCCCTGGTGCTGGCGGGCCGCCGCGACATTAACATCCACAAGTATTCCACCTCCGACGAGCGGGCCGAGGTGCGCGGCATCATCGGAGGCGGCGGCCGGCGCCGGGATCCGGATGACGTCGAGAGCGAGACCGTCGAGCGCGCGCCGGCACGCCGTCCGGCGAAGAAGGCTAAGGCTGCGAAGAAGAAGGCCAAGGACAACACCATCTTCGTCGTCCACGGCCGCGACGAGGCGCTGCGGAAGAGCATGTTCGACTTTCTCCGCGCGCTCAATCTGAACCCGAAGGAATGGGACCACGTGCTACGCGAGGCCCGCGGCAACAATCCTTTCATCGGAAACGCCCTCGACGAGGTCATGGAGAAGGCCCAGGCGGTGGTCGTCATGTTCACGCCCGACGACTTGGTGACGCTGAAGGAGCAGTTCCGCGGCGCTGACGAGCGCAACACGGAGGGCAAGCCCCAGGGACAAGCACGGCCCAACGTGCTGTTCGAGGCCGGCCTGGCGATGGGACGGCACGCCGAGAAGACGGTGCTGGTGCAGATCGGCAAGGTGAAGGCGTTCTCCGACGTTGCAGGGCGCCACATCGTCAAGCTCTCCGAGACGACCGAGAGCCGCAACGACCTCGCCAACCGGCTCGAGAAGATCGGCTGCAAGGTCGACAAGGTCGGCCGCGACTGGATGAAGGCGGGATACTTCGTGCCGACCGAGCCGAAGCCGGCGAAGAAGAAGGCCAAGCGATGAGGGCGCTCGCCGCGGCCTGCGTCCTGATCGCATCGGCCGCGCACGCCGCCGAGGTCCCGCCGACGGCGTTCTATTCCGGCAACGACGTTTACGACTGGTGCCGCAACGACCGGCGGGCCGCCTTCAGCTACGTTGCGGGCCTCTACGACTCCGCGGCTCACGCGGCGGCCGTGATCGATTCCGGACGGCACTTCGGCAAGGACATGCCGAACAACGACATTGAGGTGGACTTCGCGATGGACCGCGTCGTCGGCTACTGCAAGCCTGATCGAGTCACTCTCGAGCAGGTGACCGACGTGTTCTGCGGGTATCTCAAGGATAACCCGGCGAAGCGCGACGGGCTGCCCGCGATCATGTTTCCCGACGCCCTGAAGAAGGCGTGGCCCTGTCCCAAGAAATGATTGAGCCCGCACACTGGCCTAGTGTGCGGGCTCCCCTCGTTAGAGGGTGGTTGCGAGGAGATACAGGATGGCCATGGCCACACCTGGATCTATCGAAATGCTCATCTTCACAAGCTTTCTCCTTTCTGGTTGGAGGGCTTGGACCAAGCGGTTTCGTGGTTTTCGGCACCGCGCGATGCCTATCATTCTTTGTGGCTTCCGGTCACAAGTCGTCCGGGACGATGCGTTGCCCGGCTAACGAGATAGGTCGGCTTTTGTCCTGGCCGCGGCACTCCGGGCTGTCACTCCCGGTCACACGTAGAAGTAGCCTAAATCCCGTCGATTTGCCATCATTTGGTTGTGAACGGTGGTGGCGGCTGGCGCCTCCGCGACAGTCCGCATTGATACGGCTACGAAAATGGCGAAAATGAAAAAGGGACCCAAGCGGACACCTCCCAAGGCGCCTCCGACCAGCATCGCGATCCCGGGCATGACGTGGTCGTTCGACCTGCCGGACCGACTCAAGATCGCCATCGCCGACGCGGTGACGGTCTTCTCGCACATAGACTGCATGGTGATCGAGAGCGTGTGGGTGCTCGAGGAGGCTAACCTTAAGCGCAAGAAGCAGATCGCCAAGGAGCATGCCGCCGAGAACATTAAGTTCATCCGCGGCATCGTCGAGGAGCACATGAAGCTCGAGATCGGCCCGACCTGGGACGCGCTGACCGAACTGCGGCGGGAGAGGAATCTGATCGCACACGGCACGTGGAGCGTCCGCTTCGGCGGCGACACGCCGGGCGAGATCGCGCCGGATCCGGAGGGACTGCCCATGGTGCTCTGGCACGCGAAGATGCTCGAGAGCGACGACTTCGTGACAGCGGAGTCGTTCGATTACTGGCGGTTCGACAAATTCATGAAGCGCGCCCGTGTGCTGCTGAACACGTTCCAGCAGTTCAGGACGATGTGTGAGAAGGCGATCGCCGAAGAAAAGACGGCGCGAGCCGCAGCGAAGGCCGGCTGACGACGATGGAAAACTTGCTCGTCAGATTTTGGGCGGCGATCCTGTCGGCCTTCCAGCGTCTGTTCGGCCGCAAGCCGCCCGCAGCGCCCAAGGTCCGCAAGACGGCGCCGTTCCTGGAAGAGCTCGACGTCTTCGACCGCGACCAGAACGGCGCGCAGCGCTACTTCTTCGGCTATCTGGCGATGCACCGGATCCCGGCCAGGAATCCGGAGGTGCTGCGGCGGATGAACGACGACTCGACGTTCTGGATCACGACGCGCAACGCGTTGCTGGCCTCGACGTTCGTCGCCCTCGGTCGCATCTTTGATCAAGATTCGAAGTCGGTGCACAACATCGACAAGTTGCTCGGCTCCGTGACGAACGAAATCGGATCTCTCAACCGTGCCGGCCTGGCGCAGCGGCGTGTCGCCGACGGCTCTATGACGGTGGCGAAAGCCGAGGAGTACGCCTCCGATCGGCACGACCTGACGGTCGAGGACATCCGCGCGATGCGGAAGGCCGTCGACAAGTGGCGCAAGGTCTACGCCGCGCGCTATCGCGACATCCGGCACAAGATATTCGCGCACCGCGGAGCGAACAGTCTCGAGGCCGAGGCGCTGATGGCGAAGACCAATGTCGACGAGATGAAGGAGTTGCTCGGCTTCCTGCACGCCCTCCATCAGTCGTTGCAGCAGTTGCACGCGAACGGACTCGCTCCGAGCCTGACGCCTGCAACCTTCGAGGTGCCGCCGACGCCGGGCGGGTCGAAGGGCGCGGAGATCCTATATCGCGAGGCCGGCAACGTCCTCTATGGGCTGATCGATCCCTGACTAAAGGAAGTCACCATATCCAATTGCCGCGGACGTTATACCGGGTAGCACCGGTTGCGCCTACGCCCGCCTATTTCGCGAAACCGACGAATACCGTAGCTTCCTCAACAGACTTCCCCTCCGACAACACCGCTTCTGCCGGAAACGTGTCATCCCGCCAGCCTAGCGCGATGCTTTTAATGATGACCTGATCGCCGGTTATGCCCGCGTGCTCGCGCACTACGGGTGATTGCATGATGCCCTGGCTGTTGATTACCGAGTCCGCGAGGCGTCGCGCAAGTGTTTAGCACCGGCTCAACGGGAAGCCGGCCCGACCCGCATCACATACAACCGCCTTATCGAACGAACTCCCAAACCATTTGCTCGTCAACGAGCCATCATTGTCTATCCAGGGGATCGGTGGCAATTGCGGCAGATAGGATGCATACGGCATCACTTTCGCAAGCGTCACTCTGCCCGGAAACTGCGCGAGGAAAGCCTTGTTCATGCCGCCGTCAAGCCCGCTGTAGATCGGAGCAGCCGGCAAATTGTCTTCAAGCAATTGCGCGTACGCGCGCTCGTCGGCGCGCTGTTTTTCCAGCGCCCGCCGCGAGATTTCGGGGTTGACGACAAAGGGGGGACATTTTTCGTTCGGGTTGAACACGAGAGGGTGCGGCGAATTCGCAGGCGGTTGCGCATCGAATACATAGCGGCGGTTGCACACATCCACCTTGGGTTCGAGCCGCGTCGTCTCGAAATGATCGTTGCCGACCTTGAGCATTTTCCAGAAGGCCAGGTTGGGACTGTTTCGATGCCGCGCCAGGTTCGCCGGCGTCAGGCGGAACGGATAGGCCTGGGCCTGGAACGACGGCCGGCCGCTGAGCGAGTCGCGCGCCAGCGAATAGATTTCGCTGATCTGTTCGTCGGTCATGGCGTAGCAACCGCTCGACCAGCAGTCGCCGTGGATCATGAGGAAGCTGCCGTTGCGCTTGTTTGCCTTGTCGAAGCTGTTGGGGTAGCCGAGGTTGATCGAAAGATAGAAGTTGGAGTTGGGATTCATCAACTCAGGTGTAATTGTATAAAACCCTTCCGGAGCCTGTCGGTCGCCCTCGTACAACTTCGGCCCGAGATCGCCCGACCACCGGCAGATCGGATAGGTCTTGAGGAATTGGAAACGGCCGGCCGTGTCCTGCTTCCAGACTTCGAGCTCCGCCTCTTCCTTGAAGAGACGCACGACGATAGGTGAATATTTTGGCATCTTCTTCCGTTCGAGCAGCGCGAGCAGCTCGGCCGGTAATTCCTGCGTCGCCTTGGCCGGCAACGGCTTGCTGTTTTCGCCAAGGCACGTGACCGGCGTCAAGGCAGCGGCAAAAGCCGCGGCCAGCACGAGAGCCTTAGCCGTTCCGATTGAATCGGAACGGGGCTCTCGCTTCTTGTTTTGACGCGTTTTCTTGACGCGAACCGGTACCCACTTCGCTGGAAAACGCTCTAATGCACGTCGGACCATGGCGCGGATCACTGCTGTACTTCCAGCCCTTCCGCCCGCGCGCCGCTACTTCTCGAACCCGACAAACACCGTCGCTTCTTCGACAGACTTTCGCTCCGACACGACCGCATTCGCCGGAAAAGTTTCATCCGGCCAGCCCAACGCGATACTTTTCATGATGACCTGATCGTCGGCTATGCCCGCGTGCTCGCGCACCACGGGCGATTGCATGATGCCCTGGCTGTTGATCACGGCGCCCAGCCCGCGAGACCAGGCGGCATTGACCAGGGCGGTCGCCACGGCTCCGCAATCGAAGGGCGTATCGTCGCTGCCGTCAAGCACGCGGTCATAGGTAATGATCACGCAGACGGGCGCGTCGAATTGACGGAAGCCGCGCAGTACCCAGTCCTGGCGCTTGTCCTTGTTGTCGCGCTCGATTCCCATCGCGGAGAATAATTGCTTGGCGACACCGACCTGTCGGTCGCGATGCTTGCCTGCAAAGGCCTGGCCCGTGCGGAACTCGCGCGACTGCGGGATGCCCGCCACCATCCGTTCGGTGTTGCCGGCGCGGATCCGGTCCAGCGGTTCGCCTGAAATGACGTAGAAATTCCAGGGCTGGGTGTTCATCGACGACGGGGCGCGCATCGCCAAACCAATGATTTCCGCAATCAGCGCCTTGGGTACTGGATCGGGTTTGTAACCGCGGATGCTCCGGCGACCGAGAATAACTTCATCAAACTGCATCTGTGTGGGATTTCCCTGACAAGTTCTGAACAGCCAGGATTTTCGCGGTTTCTGCACGTCAGCGCAAGCGACGGCGGCGCGTCGTTTACGGTCCAGCCACGCGGAACATGATCGCATCAATATTGCGCGCACGCACTCGTTTAGCGAATTCCGGGATGATGAAGTTGTGCCGCTGATTTGCCCGACGTGTCAAGTTTTCGGTCCAAACCGTCGGTTGCGGACCGGCTACTTTGCATGGGGTTGTTTTCGATATTTTTGGTGGGAGCCGCGGCGGCCCGGCGCGACGGCACCGTCCGGAAGGCGCGGGGCTTTTCAGGCTGTCGCTCAAATCGTGGGTTTTGGTCTGGAAAGATCAAAAATGCTTTGGCTTTCAATGCGAGTTGACTGACACTCTCCGCCAGCTCTCAATTGTCCAGCCGATCCATTTGAACAGCTTCGTCGCTGCCAGAGGGCCGTTTTGCCACCCCAAGCGGCTGCCTGGTCTAATCCCTGAACCGGGCGGCCGGACCGCTGTTCTAACGGCCTGCAGGTTCATCTTACTGGCAGCCTGGCAGCCTGGCAGCTTACGAAGCCCAGAGGGCTGCACTGGCTGACAGCTCCTCACCGCTGTAGGCTGTTTGTGGGCTGGCCGCCCCTGGCTCGCCCGCACTCTGCAAAAAAAGGGAGCAAAAGGGAGGGAGACGTCCGATGAAAATGAGTTCGCTTAGGAAAGTAGCACTGTTCGCTGCAACCTCCGCCACATTGGCGTTCGCGGGCACAGCGCTCGCCCAACAGCCTCGAGTCCTCAAGATACAATCGGCGGTTCCGCCATCGTCCACCACGCACGATGCGCTCAAGTTTTTTGCCGAGCGCGTCGACAAGCTGACCGGCGGCAATCTCAAGATCGAGGCGCTGCCGGGCGGCGCGGTCGTTCCGCCGTTCGAGATCCTGGATGCCACGCACAAGAAGGTAATCGACGGTGCCTATGGCATCTCCTACTGGTGGTATGGCAAGAGCGTCACCGCGACGCTGTTCGCCAATACACCGGCGGGCATTTTCGGCATGGATGCTATCGACTTCATTGGATGGGTTTACGAGGGCGGCGGCCTCGATCTGTGGAACGAGTTCTATCAGAAGGAGCTCAAGCTCAATCTGGTGGCATTTCCGAGCATTCCGCCGAGCCCGCAAGCGCTCGGCTGGTTCAAGCGTCCGATCAAGGACCTGCCGGACTTCAGGGGAATGAAGTGCCGCCAGACCGGCATCGTCTCCCAGCTCTACGCCAAAATGGGTATGGCGGTCGTCAACATGCCGGGTGGTGAGATCCTGCCCGCCGCAGAGCGCGGTACGATCGATTGTGCCGAGTGGGTCGGCGGAATTGAGGATCTGCGGCTCGGCCTGCATACGGTCTGGAAATACCACTACACACCCGGCATGCATGAGAGCGCCTCGGTCGCCGAGATAGCGATCAACAAGGACGTGTGGGACAGCTTGCCGGATCAGAACAAGGAAGCCATCAAATCGGCCACATCAGAGACGTTCCTGCGCTGGTGGGCCAGCTTCCAGAGACAAAACGCGGACGCGATCGCAGAGTTTAAGGAGAAGCACGGAGTTAAGCTCCTGACTACACCGCCCGAGGTCAATCAGGCCTTCCTCAAGACCTGGGATGAGTTTGCCGCGGCGGAGGCCGCGAAGAACCCGTTCTTCAAGAAAGTCTACGAATCTCAGAAGGCCTATGCCGCCAAGGTCGTGCCCGCCAAGCGCTTCATGTTCCCGCCCTACGCTTTGCAGGCGGACCACTATTGGCCCGTTAAAGAATAAGACGGTACCCGCTTTTCCGGATCATGCTCTGGCAGAGGAAATAATTGAAAGGGCGGCCTCGGCCGCCCTTCTTGATATGGATAAGCAGCCGATCGCGCTTACCTGACAATGTTCGGCAACCACAGTGCGATTTGCGGGAACAACAGCAGCAGCGCCAAGACTATGACCTGAATCACCATATAGTCGGACATGCCCCTGTAAATCGTGCTCAAGCTCCATTGCGGAACGACGTTCCGCAGGTAGTACGCCGACATTGCAACGGGAGGGCTCAAGTACGAAGTCTGCATATTGATGGCGGTCAGTGCGCCAAACCAAATCAGCAGGTCGAGCTTGTTCAAACCGAACTGAAGCTTTTCGACCACGGGCAAAACGATCGGAAGAAAGACCAGGATGATCACGGGCCATTCGAACGGCCAGCCGAGGACGAAAAAGATTACCATGATCAACGCCAGCTTCCACCAGTCACTCAGCGGAAGGGCGAGCAGATAGTTGGTAATCAAGTTCGCCGTACCCAGCTTGGTAAAGACAGCACCGAACACCGTCGAGGCCAACGCCAGAAACAGCACCATGGCCGAGGTCACCATCGTGCCGATGGCCGCATTGGTGATCGATTGCATGCTGAGCCGGCCGTAAGAGACTGCAAGGAGGATAGCGCCGAAAGCCCCGCACGAGGCTGCCTCGGTCGGCGTGGCGACTCCACCGACGATGGTTCCGAGGGTAAATCCGATCAGCGCGCTCAGAGGCGCAACGCCGAGCATGACGGCGCGGAAGTAGGCGCTCCGGAAGTAGGGGTAAGCCGTCAGAATCGCTAACACCGAAGCGATGGCCGATAGGCTGAACGGACCGATCGCAAACGACAGACGCGGTGCACGCGCCTGGCTCAACAACAGATCGAGCAACAAATACGCTATTGCGACCGAGCACACGAGGCCCAATCCGACAACAGGAGCGCCCACCTTTTCCGTAGTCATCGCGTCATAGGTGGCTTTGCGCTCCTCCATGGTCATGGCTGGACCGAGCTTCGGATTGATTAAGCTGCGGACGAGCGTATAGGCGATATAACTGCCAGCGAGCAGAAAGCCTGGGCCGAACGCTGCTGAATAGAGAAGATTAACGGGCACGCCCATGACTGGGCCCATGACCACCAGCATTACGCTCGGAGGGATCAGAATGCCGAGCGTACCGCCAGCCGCGATTGCACCCGCTGACAGCCGCGCGTCATAGCCGGTTTTGATCATCATCGATCCGGCCATGATGCCGAGCACGGTCACCGCGGCGCCCACGATGCCGGTCGCCATCGCAAAAATAGTCGCCGTTAGAATCACGGCCAAATAGAGCGCTCCGCGCACCGGCGCGAGAACGCTGCGGAAAGCCACGAACAGTCGCTCCATGAGTCCGGCCTGTTCGGTCATGTAACCCATGAAGATGAACAGCGGCACGGCGGGAAAGATCTCGTCTTTCATCGTGCCCCAGATTTGCAGGTAGGCAAGGTTGAAAGTCTGCTCCCACCCGAGGCCAACGGCACCAAACACAAGGGCGAGAAACAGCAACGTGAAGGAAATCGGGAAACCGATAAAAATGACGAAGACCATGCCGACGAGCATGGCAAGTCCGAGAGCTTCGGCGGGGGTCATGGTCTTCAGACCTCAATCTTCTCGTGCCTGGCCAAGAATGCGCCGGTTCGCCATGCCCAGAGGCTCTTCATCAGCTCCGAGATACCCTGCAAGAACAGCATGAAGGCCGTCAGCGGAATAACCCCGCGCAGCGGCCACAGGACCGGCGTCCACGCGCCGGAGCTTCCGCGTTCGTCGATCGAGAGCGAGTACAGGAAATCGTCAATCGAGAGGAAGAACAGCACGACCATTGTCGGCAGGAAGAACAGGAGGAACGCCAGGCTGTCGATCATGCCTTTCGTGCGATCCGAGAATGCTTCCCACAGTACATCGGTGCGGATGTGAGCGCCCTTCAGGAGCGCCAATGCGGAGCCCAGCATGAACAAGGTCGCGTAGGACATTGTCGTCACATCGAGGGCCCAGATCGTCGGATCCGCCAGGACGTAGCGGGCAAAAACCTCGACCACATTGGCGAAAATCAGGGGAATGATCGAGAGGACGAAGAGGTACCCAGTCAATTCCGTGAACTTGTCGATGCTACGGATGACGGCCAAATAGCCGCGGGATGGCATGGGCTTTGGCGAAGCAGATATGTTGGCCATTGCAGTTTGCCTAGACGGCGCCCGCCTTGGACTTCCCTATAAGAGTAAACCGTCCAATGCGACCCACCGCTCCTCTCAAATGATCCCGATGCTAGCTTAGCGGCCGTCTGGGTGCCAGCGGATGAATGGCCACGGCGATCGGTCAGGATTGCGATGCACAATTGGGCAGAAAAGCCATCCCAAGGCGACAAACAGATTGGCGCCCCGTAGGGACCGAATGTTTGGGGGCACTTCTCGGACTCACACGTTTCGCCAGCTCGGTCTCTGCCGGGGGCGGATAGACGAGCGACCGCAGGTGGAGAACGTTGGATCCCAGGTCCTCTCTCCGCCAGTCAACCCCATTACCTGTTGAAATTGTTGTCGTTAATTTTGGTCGCGCCGACTTGGTCCCCAAAGCTGAGCGTCGAACCGACGGCCCGTTATTCTGCTTGTTTGTCATGGCTCACCGCACCGCCGCGCAGAACTGTTCCGTGATCGCCGCCCTTTCGTCGGCGACGTTCCAGCCGTTCGTCTCGGCGTTTTCCTTGGCCAACTTTTGCTCGTTCTGAAGCATCTTTTTGATGTGCGCGTACGGTTTCCAGTCGGCCTTGGACAGCTTGGCGGGGGGCACACCGCAGACGTTGTGGGCAATCGCTTTCTGCACACCAGTGCTGACGTCGCTCATGTGGCCCTCGACCACGGCGGTGAAACGCGCCTTGGCGTATTGGCTGTTGGCTGCGATGAAGTCCTTGCAGAAGGCGACCCGTTGACCTCCGTCGCGGGCCTTGATGTAGGCCGTCTGCGTTTCGTAATGGAGGCGGTAGGCGAGTTTGTTGGCGTTCGGGTCGGATTTCACCACTTCGAGCATGGCGCGGTGGTCAACCGAGGTGGCGTCATTGATCCTGATGTCACATACTTTGGCGAGGGAGACGACCGGAACGTAGGCCCGCACCTTGGCTTCCAAGGCGTCGTTGGCGTGTGCAACTGGTGCGAACAGGCTGGCGGCGATTGCGAAAGCAGCGAGACAACGTTTCATTGGTGATATACCCCCCAATCACCGAACAGGAAGCGGCGGCGACCCAGCCGAGAAGCGTCCAGCGCAGAAAACGGGTTGAGCAACTTATAGCGCGAATTCCTTAGGCGGCTGCCGAGCCACGGCGTTGATCTGGATCATGGCTCCCATGAGTGGGGCCATCGGTCGGGTAGGAGTGAGAGACGGGCCGACGGCCCCTGCCGGCCTCGCTTTCCACGGCATCCACACCTCCCGCTTGCAAAAAAACGAAAAGCGTAACCCATGCGTCCGGTACGAAATGTCACCTATGTCTCGGGCCGCTCTTCGCGAACGCTTCGGCGCGGCGAGCCCGCGGCGCCCGTCTACCCCGCCTGTTGAATCGCCTTCTCGTACGCGTCGATCGTCGCCTTGGCGCGAACAGCGACTTCCGCGGCCGTCATGCCGGGTTTGTAGAGGCTGCTGCCGAGGCCGAACGCAAGAATGCCGGCCCGCATGTAGTCCGCGAAGTTTTGGTCCGAGACACCGCCCACGGCGGCGATCATCAGGTCTGGGGGAAGCACGGCGCGAATGGCGGTGATCCCCGCGGCTCCAAGCACGCTCGCCGGAAAGAATTTGAGGCCGGAGGCCCCTGCCTTGGCGGCAAGCAGCGCTTCCGTCGGAGTAAAGACGCCGGGCATCGTGACCATGCCGTGTGACCGGGCCCGGGCAATGATTTCGGGATCGACGTTGGGGGTTACCAGGAGCCGGCCGCCAACGTCATGGAGCCGCTCGACGGCTTCCAGTGTCAGGACGGTGCCAGCGCCAACCAGGATCCCGGCGGGCGCCTTCTTGACGGCGATCTCGATGGAGCGGAACGGATCCGGCGAATTGAGCGGAATCTCGATCGCCGTCATGCCATTGTCGATCAGCACGCTGACGATATCCCCCGCTTCATCAGGCCTCACGCCGCGCAGGATCGCGACCAGCGGACGTTTCATCGGGGGGAATGGGACAACGTTCATTCATACACTCCAAAATGATTCCGCGGCCATCGCAAGGCCGCGACGGACCGCATCCTCGGCCCCGATTGATCTGACAGGAACGGACACCGTGTCAAACGCCAACTGGTAAAGCATCTGGAGTCTCCCCGACGCCACCAACGTGATGCCGGACCTGGGTACTTCTCTGGCGAGTCCCGCCGCCAATTCGAGACCAATCAACGTTCCCGATATTTTTTCGCGGGCCGAGGATGGCGTGCCGCCATACAGGAGCTGACCCGATCGCACCTGGAACAGCAGATTGGCAGCGAAGGCAGGCGTCTCAAAGGCGGCAATGACCGCCGACCTGAATGCGTCGATAGCTTCCGCTGGATCGGCGCCGGTCACCGCGTGGGACAGGATCGTCTCGCGCGACACGACGTCGAACAGCTCTCCCGTCATGAACGTAGCGAAGCGCTCGACGATCCCTCCATTCGCCCTGACCCACTTCGAATGGGTACCCGGCATGCAGACGACCGCATCGTCAGCCGCGTCCATGCCCAAGGCGCCGAGCAACTGCGTCTCCTCGCCCCGCATGACATCCGGCGCCCTGGGGTCTCGTTGCACGATGCCCGGGAGGATGCGGATGTCACGGTCCTGTCCCGGCACCGGGACGGCATGCTTCAGGATCGATGCGAGCGGCGCCGGCGTGTCGACATATCCGGCTTCAACCCACCCCTGCCGGGCACCGGCCATGCCGCAGACGACGACGGGCAGCCCAGGCGCGGCGCCGACGGCTTCCAGATGCGATTGCAGCACGGCCGGAAAGCCAAGCTTGGCTGCCGCCATCATGCCCTCTTGGCTGCGCCGTTCCCCGAGAACGTTGCCGGCCCGGTCGACCAGCCAAAGCCGAAAACTGCTCGTGCCCCAATCGACCGCGACATATGCAGCCTGGCTCATTTCAACTCCGTTCCGATGCTATCCGCGCCCCAAGGACATGGTATCACGCCGGTTTGCCTGCGAGCTACGCTCGCTTTGTAATTGATTTGCGAAAGCGCAATCAGCATGATCCGAAGTCATGCGGTGCCACGCTGTTTTTCCCGGCGTGGCTTCGCCAATGCGCGCACGTCCGCAACAATGCGGCATAACAACAAAAACAAAGACTTTGGAGGACGCCATCGTGATCAATCTCCCTTTTAGAAGCGCCCTCATGGGCTTTGGTCTCCTGATTGCGGCGCTCTCGCCGCAGGCCCATGCGCAATCGTCTCCCAAGACCGTGACGCTGGTGGTGCCTTTTGCGGCCGGCGGTGGCACGGATACCGTCGCTCGCCTGATTGGTGAGCGGATGTCGCGAACGCTCGGCCAGACCGTCATCATCGAGAACGTGGTCGGAGGCGGAAGTACGCTGGCCAATGATCGTGTCGCCCGATCGGCGCCTGACGGTTCGACAATCCTGATCAATCATGTCGCGCTGCTGGCCGCGCCCAGCCTGTTCACCAACCTGCGGTATGATACGAAAACGGCGTTCGAGCCGGTCGGCCTCGTCAACAACGCGCCGATGGTCCTGATCGGCCGCAAGTCGATCCCCGGCGAGGGACCGAAGGACCATGTCGCCTGGATCAAGACGCAAGGCGACAAGGCGAACTTCGCGCATGGCGGTCTCGGAACGAACAGTCATTTGTGCGCCGTGATGATGGGCAATGTGCTCGGCTTCAAACCGACGGTCGTGGCTTATCGCGGATCAGCCCCCGCAATCGGCGATCTCCTGGCGGGGCAGATCGATCTTCTGTGGGATCAGGTGACCAACGCGCTGCCGCAGATTCAGGCCGGAACGCTTCATGGCATCGCCATTACGTCGCCGAAACGTCTGGAACAGTTGAAGGACGTGCCGACCACCGCCGAGCTCGGCATGCCCGAGGTCAGCTACTCGATGTGGCATGGGCTCTACGTGGCGAAGGGTACGCCCAAGGAGACCATAGGCGCGCTGAATTCGGCGCTCCGCGCGGCGCTGTCCGAGCCGGAGCTCCTGGAGAAGCTGAAGCAGCTCGGAACCCTGCCATTCCCCGATAACGAGTTGACGGCTGAGGCGCATGCGCGCCTGTTCGCCGCCGACCTGCCACGGGTGGCGAAACTCATTGAGAGTTCGGGGATCAAGGCGAGCGAAGCGAAGTAAGGCGGCTCGTGCGGCGTGGAACGGCTGCGCTGGATCCGGCGCAGCTCCGTCACACGATCAGGTCGTGCGTCGCGTGGCTAGTGACAGCGTTGCCCGGCTGATTCCACCATTGTGCAGACAGCTCGATCGGTTGGGCTGCCTCTGAAATCGCTGGCGGTGCACTGGTTGCTGCAGCGTTTTGGGGAGAACTGCTCGACGCCGGGATGTCCTCTGCAAGGTCGATGACGTCAGAAGCTTTTACGTCGGACATCTTGTCCTTGAAGTGGAACGTGTCGTCGGCGCCGTTGATGGTGATTGTCACCACCTGTGTGGTGCCGTCGATGGTGGTCACCTTGAAGCAGTCGGTCAGCGTGTCGCAGTCGTTGAGCGCCTGCACTTCGCAATTGGCGTTGTCGAGCTTGTAGGTCCAGACGCCATCCGCCGTCATCGTGAAGGTGCCATAGCCGGCATCGCTCGCCTTCGGCGCGCATACTGCCGTGAAGGTATTGGGTGTGTTGTCGACGTCGGTGTCGGTGAGCGTGCCGGTCGCGATCGGCGTACCGTATGTGCAAGCGCCAGCTTCGGTTACCGAGCCGGTTGTGGCGCCACAAATGACGGCGGCGTCGTTGGCGCCGTTGATGGTGATCGTCACGACCTGCGGGGTGCCGTCGATGGTGGTCACCGTGAAGCAGTCGGTCAGCTTGTCGCAGACATTGAGTGCCTGCACTGCGCAGTTGGCGTTATCGAGCGTGTAGGTCCAGACGCCATCCGTCGTCATGGTGAAGGTGCCATAGCCGCCCGTGCTCGCCTGCGGCGAATCGACCGCCGTAAAGGTGTTGGGAGTGTTGTCAACGTCAGTGTCGGTGAGCGTGCCGGTCGCGGTTGGTTTACAAGATACGGAATTGGCCACGCCGCCAGCCTCGATGATCGAGCCTTCCTTGGTTCCGCAAATGATAGCGGCGTCGTTGGTGCCATTGATGGTAACTGTCACCAGCTGCGCGGTGCCGTCCAGGGATGTCACCTTGAAAGTGTCGGTCAGCGTGTCACCGACATTGAGTGCCTGCACCGCGCAGTTGCCGTCGTCGAGCGTGTAGGTCCACACGCCGTCGGCCGTAACGATGAAGGTGCCATAGCCAGCATTGCTGGCCCTCGGGCAATCGACCGCCGTAAAACCGGGCGTGTTGTCGACGTCGGTAACGGTGAGCGTGCCGGTCGCGGTCGGCGGGTCGCACTTGGTGCCGCCGTCCTCGGTCACGGAGCCGGTGGTGGCGCCGGAAATGACTGATGCGTCATTGGCGCCGTTGATGGTGACCGCTACCACCTGTGGGGTGCCATCGACGGTGGTCACCGTGAAGGAGTCGGTCAGCTTGTCGCCGACATTGAGTGCCTGCACCGCGCTGTTGGAGTCGTTGATCGTGTAGGTCCATACGCCGGCCGCCGTCATCGTGAAGGTGCCAAAGCCGCCCGCGCTCGCGGTCGGCGTGTTGACCGCCGTAAAACTATTGGGCGCGTCATCGACGTCGGTGCTGGTGAGCGTCCCGGTGGCGCTCAGCGCGCCCAGCGCGGTATTGGCGACGCCGCTGGCCTCGATCGCCGTGCCATTGGTGGCGCCGGAGATGATGGCCGCGTCGTTGGTGCCGTTGATGGCGATCGTAAAGGGTTGATTGGCCGAGAGCGTCCCGTCGGATACGGTGATCGTGAAGTCCGTGATGGTCGGCGCAATAAGCGCATTGATTGCGTCATTATCCGGAACGAACGTATAGGCGCCGGTCGTGCTGTCCACGTAGAGCGTACCGTAGGGACCAGCCCTCGATACATCGTAGTTTACCCCGTCGATGACGTTGCTGCCGGCGGTTCCCCCGCTGATGCCGAAGGTCAGTGTCACGCCACTGTTGGGGCTGCTGGCAAGGAAAGTGCCGCTTGTCGCAGTGAAGAGGTCAAAGACCGTGGTGTCGATTTCAGTCGGCCCGATTATCGCATTCAGCGTCGGCGGTGTTGGCGGTGGAGGCGGCATTTGCCCGACAATCATCTCCGGGACTGATGCGAGGATTACCGCAGGCAAAGCAAGCACATCCAGCGCCGGGGCCGAATCATCAATCTGGATGAAATTGATCGGTTGCACCGGTAGCGGCTCGAGGGAAGGAGGTGTGCTTGATCCCGTCGACCCCAGTCCTTTTTCGAAGATGGCGAGCGCTTCCTGCTGGGCCGCCTGCAACTCGGCCATTCGCGCCGCGGAGTTTGTGCTCTGACTGACGCTGACCGAGGACCCCTGCGAACGCAGGATGATGGTCTGCCCAGGATCCTCAACGAGTAAGTGCCGAGGGATCACTTCCTTGGTGGTCAGCTCGAATGCGCCATGTTCGAGATCCTTGTATATGATGTTGCCGTCGTCCAGGAACGTGACGTCAGGCTCGGCAGCCTGGGCCTGCTTCCCAAGCGCGAAGGCGAGTGCCGTGAGCCACAGCATGCCGAACCTGCCGGCATGAGCCCGGCTTCGAGAGCCGCCGGTCGCGTCTTGAGCGGCAGCGGCCGCGGTCTGGACGTTGCCGATGCGGGGAGACGGGGCCACAGCGGCCTTACGTTCGTCCCCTGTCTCGGCGTGGGACCCGACGAGCATGGCCCTACCCCCGTCTGCCACTTACCTTGTGCGATTTTTCACGGGTTGGCCCTGCCCAGCCCATGAGGTCAAAGAATCGCGATGCTGCCAGCCCGGTCGGCCAGCCGCCGAGAGTTCCTGCTTCAAGTTAGCCAATCCACGGGCGTTAGGCTTTAGGCTCAAAAGGAGTAATCCTTTCGAGCGAACGCTAAATGATGCCTTCCCCGGACATCGGGTCTAACGTCGCGCGTCAAAGAGCCCTTCAGCGCTCTCCCGGACAATATCTTCTCAGGAAGGGGCGATCATGTGCACGCATGCCATTGCCGCATTGCTGACAGGCTTCGTTCTGACGACAGCCGGGTTTTTCGTCGCGCCGGCCCACGCGCAAGTCAGGCCCGCCGTTCAGGATGTCGTGTCAAAACCAATTGGAAAAGTCGTTGTCGCCACAGGTTCGGTCACGATTGAACGTGCGAGTGCGGTGGTCGTTCAGGCAAGCACCTCAGGTCAAGCTGGTCAGGCGAACGTAGGCGATCTCGTCTATCAGGGCGATATCGTTGCAACCGGCGCCGATGGCCGGGTCGGCATCAACTTCACCGATGGCAGCTCCTTCAATCTGTCGAACAACGCGCGCATGGCTTTGGACGAGTTCGTGTACGATCCAAAGAGTGCGTCCAACTCGACCTTGTTCAGCCTGACCAAGGGCACTTTCACTTTTGTCGCGGGCCAAGCCGCGAAGACCGGGGATATGAAGGTCGATACCCCGGTTGCGACCATGGGCATTCGGGGCACGACACCACGCGTCGAAATTTCGGATGACGGGACAGTCAGATTTTCGACGCTCATTGAAGAAGGCAAGAGCAAGGGCCCGCGAAAGCCCGAAGCACCAGCGAAACCGCAACCCGAGCAAAAGCCCTATCCAAAATCAAATCTGAACATCTGTCGCGGATGCTAGGCCCGATCGCGGTGCGGGAGACTCGTCAGCCAACCAGGTCCGGGACTTCAAATCGACGGTCGCCCCTTTGCCAGCGTCGGGAACGGAGAGCCTGATATGAAATGCAGTGCGAGCCGGCGCGTCATTCAGCGGCTCGTGCCTGCTTTTGCCTTGGTGCTGTTCGGGTCGCTGGCTGCCGCGCAGAGCCCCAAGAAGAGCGACTATATCGAGAACATTGCGTTGTGCAACGGTTCGGATGGCACGTCGTTTGCGGTACGAATCGATGGTTGCACAGCGTTCATCGATTCCGGTCAGGGTACGGCGAGGGCGCGCGCGATTGCCTATAACAATCGTGGCAATGCCAATACGGCAAAGGGAGACATTGATCGCGCTCTCCTGGATTTCGATCAATCGATCAAGCTCGATCCGACTTTCGCAAAGGCCTTCAACAACCGCGGCGCGGCCTACTTGAGGAAAGGCGAATACGACCTCGCCCTCAAAGCTCTCGATCAGGCGATCCGGCTGAACCCGAACTACGGCAGAGCTTTCGTCAACCGTGCCGGAGTCTACCTGAAGAAGAACGAGTACGATCGCGCAGGCCGGGACTATGACGAGGCCATTCGCCTCGAGCCCAATCTGGAGTCCGCCTGGAGCGGCCGCTGCTGGACCCGGGCCATCCTTGGCTCGTTGCAGGCGGCGCTTGAAGACTGCAGCAAGGTGCTTCAGTCGTGGCCCAACGACGCCGCCACGCATGACTCGCGTGGACTGATCCACCTGAAGCTGGGACAGGCTGACGCGGCGATCGATGATTTCAGTTCCGCGCTGCGTGTCGATCCGAAGCTGGCGAGCGCGCTCTATGGGCGCGGACTCGCCAGGCTCAAGAACGGCGACAAGGCCGGCGGCGATGCCGATATTTCCGCGGCAAGGACGATCCAGCCCGGAATCGATGACGACTTCATCCGCTATGGCGTGCGTGGCAACAACTAATCAGCGAGCCCTGGTAATCAGCGAGTCCTCTTAATCAGCAAGTCCTGGCGCGGCGAACTCGTCATGAAACGATGCCGCGCCTGAACTGCTGGGGCTAATCCAGCTTCACGTTCGCTTCCGTCACGACCTTGCGCCAGCGCTCGATTTCCGCGGACACCATTTTCGCGAACGCGGGGCCTGTGACGTCGGGGACATCGGAGCCGTTACGCTCCCAGGCCTCCTTGATGGCAGGCGTCTGCATGGCCTTCTGCAGTTCCTTGATCATCTGCTCGACAATCGCCGGCGGCGTGTTCTTGGGTGCAAACAGGCCGTACCAGGTCGACACTTCATATCCGGCCAGGCCCGCTTCCGCGGTGGTCGGAAGATCGGGGAATGCCGGCACGCGTTTCGGCGCGGCGACGGCAAGCGCGCGCAACTGTCCGGCCCTGACGGGCGCTGCCGACGTACCGAGCCCGTCGAAGACAACAGGCACGTGGCCGGCGATGAGATCCTGCATCGCGGGGCCGGCCCCGCGATAGGGGACGTGCTGAATGTTGGTCTTGGTCAGGATCTTGAACAGTTCGCCCGCCAGATGATGCGTGGTGCCGGCGCCGGCGGAGCCGTAGTTCAATTTGCCCGGATTGGCTTTGGCGTAGGCGATGAACTCGGCGAGGGTCTTGGCGGCGATCTTGTCGGGATTGACGACCACCACCTGCGGCGGTCGCGCGACCAGCGCCACCGCGATAAAGTCCTTCTCGAAATTGTAGTCGAGGTTGGGATAGAGCGAGGGTGCGATGGCGTGATGTGCCGCGCCCATGAAGAAGGTGTAGCCGTCAGGCGCCGCTTTCGACGCCGCCGATGCGCCGACAGTGCCGCCGGCGCCCGCGCGGTTTTCGATCAGCACGCGCTTGCCGAGCTGGGCATCGAGCTGGGCCGCCAGCGGGCGGGCAAAGGCATCGGTGCCACCGCCGGCCGCGAACGGCACGATGAAGGTGATCGGCTTCTCCGGCCATGATTGGGCCTGCGCCTGGCCGGCTACGGCGGATACGGCCGTCAGAAGTGTAAGCAGGGCGCATCGGACAACTCTTGACTTCACGGCATTTTCCTCCGGCTATTGCAGATCGGCGTCCGCCGTCGGCGGCGCGAATGTCATTTTTGCCTCGCTGGTTCCGGCGTTCAGCCGGAATGGACAGGGGGCAGCGGGGCCTTACCGTATGCAAGATACCACGCGTGATCCATTAAAATGATCGGTCGGAAACAAGGCGGCACCGGGGCGTTTGGTCGCTACCAATGAGCTCGGGGCTAGCTTTTCCGGTATGGCACGCCCCAGCTATCCGACAGGAGGACAGGAGGACAGGAGGACAGGAGGACAGGAGGACAGGAGGACAGGAGGTTGGCGCGCGCGCCTATCGCGCTGGTGGCGGGGCCGGAACCCCGGCACGAAGCAGCAGCACGATCAGCAGCAGGGGAAACAGCGGGGCTAATCTGGCCACGGGAAACAGCAAGGGCGGGCTCAGCATCGGCAACAGCCAGATCATGAACGCCAAGGTCCAGCACCACAGCGGCAGCGGGGCGCTGCGCGCCATCAACCAGAGTGCCGCCGCGATCACCAGCAGCGTCCCATCATAGGGTCCGGAATGCGGCGCGGCGAGGACGGTCGCGGCCAGAAAGACCGCCGTCTTTTCCCTGGTCCCCAATCGCGACCGGAACGCGATGACGACGGATGCCGCCGCGCCGAGTGCGGCAAGCAGTTGAATCCACGACGCCAGCCGCTCCGGCGCGCCGAGCAGAATCGCGCAGGTGTAGACACTGTGCCCCCACATGCGGCCGAACTCGATCCACTTCTCGCTCGGGCTGACGAGATTCTCGAGGATGAGCGGAAACCAGCGCAGCCACAGGTCCCATCCGAAAATCAATCCGCTCGCGATCATCATGGCCAGCGCGGACAAGCCCGCCGCCAAAAACGCACGCCATTGCCCGGCCGCGATCAAGGCGATCGGGACCAGAATGCAGAACTGGGGTTTGAACGTCAGCAATCCCAGCACCAATCCGCCGAGATAAGGACGCTGTTCGAGAAGGCCAAACCCGCCGATGATCAGGGCTGTGACCAGAAAGACGGCCTGACCGTCGATCGCATTGATGGCCGATGCCGGGCAAATCAGCGCGGCCACGAGCAGGGCGCGCGACGGCAGGGCGGCTGGCGCACTTGATCGCAGCGCCAGCGCCACCAGGGCGCCGGTCACGACCTGAAACGCCACATAGGAGCCGAAGAAGCCCAGTGGCGCGAACGGCAGCAGCATCAGCAGAAAGCTCGGCGGGTAGGCCCATGGCCGAAATTCCAGCGGCTTGGAGAGCCAGCCTGCAAAATTCGTGTTGAGGAAGTCGGTGAAGCGATCGCCGTCGAAGATCAGCGGCGCGTTGCCGTCGAGGACCGAGCGGATCGCGCCGTAGAAGACCATCCAGTCGGTGCCGAGGGTATTGTAGTCGAGCCCGATCTTGCCCGGATATGGATTGGTCGTGAGCAGAACCAGCCAGACGTAGAACGACATCACCAGGGCGGGGATCAGCACGACCGCGGGTGGACGCAGCACGTCTCTCTGCTCGAAATCGCCTCCGCCGTGTGCCAAGTCCATGCGCTGTCCTGCCAGTTTTCCTGCCAAGCGACGAGCTGTCTAGCTGCGGGCGGATGCGAATCGGCATGATCCTGCAAAGACCTTAACGAAAGGACTTCGGTAGTTGGGCCGCTAACGGGCAAGAAGCCGATGCCGAGCCGATTTTTCCGCTCTCACGGGAGGAAATTTCGGCCTCCTCCGTCGGTCCAAATGGACTCCGGTTGCAAAGATAAATATGCTCACCCTGGGTGTGTGGGGGAATGCGCTTATGAAATGCCGGGCTGCTGCGGTCGCAGTTTTGTTGTGTACGATTTTTGCGAGTTCGAATGCGAATGCGCGCGGGCCCTACGGTTCGATCAGCGTTGGCAACTGGAAGGGCGGGGCCTACACCAACGACCAGACCGGATCCTTCTCGCATTGTGCAGCAGGCGCCCGATACGCCAGCGGCGTCTACTTCATGGTGACGATCGACGGCAATGGCGGGTGGGGTCTGGGGTTCATGCATGAGCAATGGACGCTTACACCAGGGCAGGCCTTTCCGCTGGCCCTGACGTTCGACGGACAGCAACCGTTCAATGTCCATGGCGTCCCGATCGGCGACAAGGTGGTTCGCGTGCCGATGCCGGCCAATTCCGCGCTCATCGCCCAATTCCGAAAGGCGAAGGCGATGACGGCCTATACGCAAGGCCAGCTCTTCCAGTTCAGCCTCGATCAGACCGGACAGCTACTGCCCGTTCTGGCGAATTGCGTCGCCAAGACCAAGCAATCCGGTGTGGCCAGTGCCGGCGATTTCTCGGTCCTTCCCGCAGCCAAGGCGGTCGCTGCGGCGGCGACACCGGATTCGACGCCTGCCAAGCCTGACAGGCTGTTCGACCAGACCGGCACCGGCTTCCTGGTGAGTTCGAATGGACACCTCGTGACCAATGCGCACGTGGTGCAGGGCTGCGTCGGCGACATCTTGGGCAATCCGTCCGGCGAGGCGCCCGCCAAACTGCGCCTGGTGTCGAGCGACGAGACCAACGACCTTGCGCTGCTGCAGGTGACCGGCTCGTTCAAGGACGTCGCCAAAATCAGAGACAAGGCGATCCAGTCCGGCGACAGCGTGGTGGCGATCGGCTATCCCTTTCATGGACTGCTGACGTCCGATTTCACGGTGACGACCGGGATTGTGAGCTCGCTCAGCGGCATCCTGAACGATACGCGCTTCCTGCAGATCAGCGCGGCCGTTCAACCCGGCAATAGCGGCGGGCCGCTATTGGCCTCGAGTGGCGACGTGGTCGGCGTGGTTGCGGCCAAATTGAATGCGTTGAAATTCGTGCGGGCGACGGGCAACATCCCCGAGAACATCAATTTCGCCATCAAGACCGGGGCCCTGCGGGATTTTCTCGATAACAGCGTGGTGCCGTATCAGATCTCCGACGCCAAGGCCGAGTTGAAGACGGCCGACATCGCGCGCAATGCGCGGGCGTTTACGTTCCTGATTTCCTGCAAGGCCAAGGCAAGAGAAAAAGAGACCGCGAGGAACTAGGGCAGAGGCCGCGCGGCTATCTTGCCCACGAGCCACGTTGCCCACCGGCCGGCGGGATTTCGCGATCAACCTTCTGACGGCGCCCGGCCGTGAAATCAGCGTGCGCATCTGTGGCGCTGATCTGTCAGCCCAAAACCTGGGCGCGGGTCTCGCTTGAAGGCCACCTGCCTTCAGGCCATTCAACGCTTACCGCGAATTGCTGCCGCGGCTGTGCGCGGTCTGCGCATTCCAGCTACTCCAGCTCACGCTGGCGAGGCTTCGCTGGTCCGTCGCAAGCGGCCGACGGGTCTGTCGCTCATAGGCGCCGATGATGTGCTGCGACTGCCGGATCTTCTGCTCGAGTTCGGCAATCGCCTTCTGCGTCTTGCCGGTCCTGCTCGATTGGGCAGGCTCGCCCACCGTGAACCTCGCGGTCTCGATGTTCTTCAAGGTCTCGCGAAGCTTCTTGAGCTGGGCGCGGTGCCACGCAATGGCGCTGTCACTGTCTACCGGCATGCAAACCCTCCTGATTCGTGGCCGAATCTAGCACGCATCGGGCAAGTTGGGCCAAGGGGTGGGCGGCCGCTGGGTCATCGGGGCCACCGGTTTCGTGCGGCGCGGTTTGGACGTTCCCGATTTCGGCCCTTTTTTGCCATCGAAGCGACCGCGGGCGAGCCTTCAAACAACAAACTTGCATGGCGATCTGTGCTCAGCGCGGTCCCTCTTATCGTCTTGGCGGCAGAATGCCGGCCCGGCGCAATGGAGCGTGCGATGAGCGAAGTTGAGTTCGATCGAACTGTCGATGCCGTGCGGAAGGAAATCGCGCCTGCATCGGCGTTGTATTCGTTGACGGGGTTGCGGGCTTCCGCCTGGCGGGCGAAGGCCGCCGACGACAAGCCCACGTCCCGACGCCACGCTCCCATGGCCAGGATTCGTCACGTAGGCGAGGGGCGGAAGCGATACAGGTAAAACGAGACAGGTGAGCTAATGGAACGATCAGTGTTCGAAATCGTGAAGGCGCCGCTGGGTTGGTCGGTATTTGCCGACAACGTCAAGATCGGCGGCGTCTACGATTCGCGAGGCGCCGCCCTCGAAGCCGCCGCACTGGCCGCATCCTATTCCATCAGCGACGGCGTCGGCGTTCAGATCAACGTGCCCGGCGCGGAAGAAGAAAAGCCGAGATGGGCTGTCGCGTTTGATATCGCGAGCTCCATCCTGCCAACGAGGAGCGGGCGCGAGCGGGGCGGCTCACGGTAAAGCCCGTGTGAAGGCAATCGCTCGACTTTGACTGACAGCCTCCACTGCCTGGGAGGACTTTCAAACTAGCATGAGATTGTCCACGCAGTCGCGAGCCATGCGTGGATCGACACTGGCCGCCGTCGGTTTTCCGCCGGCGGCCTTTCATTTTACATCGTCGAACGGCGACACCACAGGGCTGCCGACGCGCATCCGCTTGATACGGCGCACCGCCATCGGCGCGCCGTCGGACTGGTACTGCAGTTCGTATTTCTTGCCGTTCTTGTCGGTCGCCGTGCAGTTGATGCTGGAAAGTTCGAGCGTCACGAAGTTGCCGACCTGCTTGCAGAGGCCGGCGGTCGATTCGACTGACGGCACCGGCAGGCCGTCGGCCTTCGGCCTGTCCTTGGATTTCAGCAGCATCCGGTCGATCGGCAGTTCGTACAGATTGGCCTCCGGCCTTCGCCCATTGTCGCCGGAGAACGTGATGATGTGGCTGTCGTCGCCGGGATCGTCGAGCGCCACGGTAAAATTCGCCCGGCCTTCCTCGGTCTGGAAGAAAGCAACGGCCCGGCAGGCAAAATCCCGTCCCGCGACCTTGAGCGTGCGGCACTTGCCGGACATCATCGCGAAGATGACGGTATCGGGCTCTTGCCGCTGAAGTTCGTCCGAGGCGCGGGCCGGCATTGCAATGAGAATGATGGCAAGGGCGAAAGCCTGCCGGCAAAGCTTCATGGTCATGCCCGGTTGATAGGACATGGCGCGCTGTGTGACCAGAGTCTCGCAAGGTTCCGGAAGCGCACCAGGGTAAGATAGCCTCTGTTTTGCGGTGCCAACCGGCAATCAGAAATCGAGCGGCGCGTTGTCGACCACTTCCTTCATGACGAAGAAGGTCCGGGTCTGGCGGACGCCCGGCAGCGCGATCAATTGTTCGCCATGAATGCGGTTGAAATCCTCCATGTCGCCGACGCGGATCTTGAGGAAGTAGTCGAAATCTCCGGCCACCAGATGGCAATCCAGCACGAATTTCAGTTGCGCGATCGCCCGTTCGAAGGCGGCAAAGCTTTCCGGCGTGGAGCGGTCGAGCACGACGCCGACCATGACGAGGGCTCCCTTCCCGACCTTGCGCGGCGCCACCATCGCCCTGACCTGGGCGATGACCCCCTCGTCGAACAGGCGTTGGGTGCGCCGGTGACAGGTTGCGGCGCTGACGCCGGCCGTTTCAGCCAGCTCGGCATTGGTCAGCCGGCCGCTATTCTGCAGCAAACGCAATA
Organism: Bradyrhizobium sp. 170; assembly: GCF_023101085.1. Lineage (NCBI taxonomy): Bacteria > Pseudomonadati > Pseudomonadota > Alphaproteobacteria > Hyphomicrobiales > Nitrobacteraceae > Bradyrhizobium > Bradyrhizobium sp. 170. Next base: position 419,037 of record NZ_CP064703.1, read on the forward strand.
TCTTAAGGTCGATGCGGTCGAGTCTGCCGGCCATGAAAGAATCTCTCGGATAAGTACGGGATATTGGATGAAAACCTAATGTTATCCAAGAAAAGCGCAAGCTACGCATATATTAGTGGCCCACTTTGGGAGCACTTTTCCTGCGTCCGGTGATAGGGCGTCTCCGGACATCAGGCCATCAACGGGGACGTCAATGCTGGAAAAATTCGAACGCTATCCACTTACCTTCGGACCCACCCATGTCGAGAAGCTGGAGCGGCTCTCGCAGCATCTCGGCGGCCAGGTCGAACTTTACGCCAAGCGCGAGGACTGCAATTCGGGTCTGGCCTTCGGCGGCAACAAGCTGCGCAAGCTCGAATACATCATCCCCGATGCGATCGCTTCCAATGCCGACACGCTGGTCTCGATCGGCGGCGTGCAGTCCAACCACACCCGCATGGTCGCAGCCGTTGCGGCCAAGATCGGCATGAAGTGCCGCCTGGTGCAGGAAAGCTGGGTGCCGCACGAGGACGCCGTCTACGACCGCGTCGGCAACATTCTGCTCAGCCGCGTCATGGGCGCGGACGTGCAGCTGGTGGACGAAGGTTTCGACATCGGCATTCGCCAAAGCTGGGAAGAGGCGATCGCGGACGTGAAGGCGAAGGGCGGCAAGCCCTATGCGATCCCGGCCGGCGCCTCCGTGCACAAATATGGCGGGCTCGGCTATGTCGGTTTCGCCGAGGAGGTCAGGGCACAGGAGAAGGAGCTCGGCTTCGCTTTCGACTACATCGTGGTCTGCACGGTCACCGGCTCGACCCACGCCGGCATGCTGGTGGGATTTGCCAAAGATGGCCGCGCGCGCAAGGTGATCGGCATCGACGCTTCCTTCACCCCGGCCCAGACCAAGGCCCAGGTGCTCGACATCGCCCGCGGCACCGCCGCCCTCGTTGAATTGGGCCAGGGGATCGTCGAGGACGACGTCGTCCTGATCGAGGACTATGCCTATCCGGCCTATGGCGTTCCTTCGCAGGAAACCAAGGAAGCCATCCGGCTCTGCGCGCGCCTCGAAGGCATGATCACCGATCCCGTCTACGAGGGGAAATCCATGCAGGGCATGATCGACCTTGTGAACAAGGGCTACTTCCCGAAAGGATCGAAGGTGCTCTACGCCCATCTTGGCGGTGCGCCCGCCATCAACGGATACGCCTACACATTCCGCAACGGATGACTGCGGCGACTTACGCGTGTTGATTCTGGTTCGAGTTGGAGACGGATGCTCCTAACCTCGCCCCGCTTGCGGGGAGAGGTCGGATCGCATCGCAGATGCGATCCGGGTGAGGGGATACAGGTCTTCCAATTGGCACCGACTTCGCGGAAGCACCCCTCACCCCGACCCTCTCCCCGCAAGAGCGGGGCGAGGGAGAGGTCGGCACCTCCGCGTCGTCCTATCTAACAGCCTACGCGTCGGCCGCCCGCACCAGTGCGAGCAGCTCGTCGCCGTAATGCTCGAGCTTCTTGTCGCCGATGCCGGCGATGTTGCGAAGCTCGTTGAGCGTCGAAGGTCGTGCGGCGGCGATGCCGTCGATCGTGGAATCATGCAGCACGACATAGGCCGGCACGCCTCGCTGGCGCGCGATATCGGCGCGCCAGGCCCGCAGCGCCGCCTGCAGGCCGGCGTCGGCGGGCTTGGTCTCGGCGCGCGGCGCCAGATCGCCGCGCCTTGATTTGGCGCGGCTGGCGCGGATGCGCGTGCCGGGCGCCGCCTCGCGCAGCATCACTTCGGTTTCGCCTTTCAGGACGCCGCGTGCGCTCTCCGTCAGCTTCAACGCGCCAAAGGCTTCGCTGTCGGCCTTGAGATGGCCCATGGCGACCAATTGGCGGATCACGGCGCGCCATTGCTTCTCATTGAGATCGTTGCCGATGCCGAACACGGATAGCTTGTCGTGGCCGAATTGCGTGACGCGCTCGGTCATGCGGCCGACCAGCACGTCGATCAGGTGCATGGCGCCAAAACGTTGCCCGGTGCGGTAGGCACAGGACAAAAGTTTTTGGGCGGCTACCTTGCCGTCGCGAAGCTGCGGCGGCGACAGGCAGTTGTCGCAATTGCCGCAACTGCCTGCGTGCACGGCTTCGCCGAAATAGCCGAGCAGCCGGCCGCGCCGGCAGCCCGCGGTTTCCGCCAGCGCCACCAGCGCATCAAGCTTGCCGATCGACACGCGCTTGAACGCGTCGGCTCCGGTGGACTCGTCGATCATGCGGCGCTGCTGCACGATGTCGGACAGGCCATAGGCCATCCATGCGCTGGAGGGTTTGCCGTCGCGCCCGGCGCGTCCGGTTTCCTGGTAATAGGCCTCGATGCTTTTCGGCAGGTCGAGATGCGCGACAAACCGTACGTCCGGCTTGTCGATGCCCATCCCGAACGCGATGGTGGCGACGATGACGACGCTGTCCTCGTTGATGAAGCGATCCTGGTTGCGGGCACGCAAGCCTGCATCAAGTCCGGCGTGGTAGGGCAGGGCCGGGATGCCGGCGCTGGTCAGGGCTGCCGCGGTATCCTCGACCTTGGCGCGCGACAGGCAATAGACGATGCCGGCGTCGCCCGCGTGGCGTTCGCTGATGAAGGCCTTGAGCTGAGACGGGGCGTTCTGCTTTTCGACGATCTCATAACGAATATTCGGGCGGTCGAAACTCGCGACAAAGCTCGGCGCACCGGCTAGCCCGAGCCGGGCGATGATTTCCTTGCGCGTCATCTCGTCGGCGGTCGCGGTCAGTGCGATGCGCGGCACGTCCGGAAAGCGTTCGGCGATCACCGACAGCCCGATATATTCGGGGCGAAAGTCATGCCCCCATTGCGACACGCAATGCGCCTCGTCGATCGCGAACAGCGCGATATTGGCTTGGCCGAGCAAGGCAAGGCAACGTGGCGTCAGAAGCCGCTCGGGCGCGACGTAGAGCAGGTCGAGGTCGCCGGCGAGCAGCCGCCGCTCGACTTCCGAGGCTTCGTCAAACGATAGCGTCGAGTTCAACACCGCCGCGTTGACGCCGGCCTCCAGCAGTCCCGCGACCTGGTCGCGCATCAGCGCGATCAGCGGCGACACCACGATGCCGCAACCTTCGCGCAACAAGGACGGCAGTTGATAGCACAGCGATTTGCCGCCGCCGGTCGGCATCAGCACCAGGCAGTTGCCGCCGTCCGTGACGTGCCGGACGATTTCCTCCTGCGCGCCGCGGAAGGCGGGCAGGCCGAATACCGAGTTCAGCACCGACAGCGCATCAGGAACACTGTCGCGGTGAAGGGCGGCGGGAGCAGCCATGGGGATTATGTCGTCCGATCGGGGTTCGCGCGCAGGCGCTCTTGAGGCAGGAAGTCGAGATTACCATCGATCATGGCACGTCCAATCCAGATTCGACACTCCCACCGGTGCGCGGCCGTGCGGGCTCCCTGCAGGGCAGACTTGCGGTAATTGATGCTTCCACGGGTGAACAGCGGCGGGTGAACTGTGTTAAAATACAACCCAACAGCTATAAACGCAAAGGGAGCGCAAGGGACCGCATGACGGGACCGTCCCGAATTGTCGTCAGCATCGTTGCCGTCGTGCTGCTTGGCGGCGCGGCGGCTGCCTTTGCAATCGTGTGGCGCCCGGCGATTGCGGCGGTCGAGCCGCCCGGGCCGCAGGCCTTCGATGCCGCTCTCGTCAAACGAGGTCGCGACCTGGCGGCGATCGGCAATTGCGACAGTTGTCATACCGTGCGCGGGGCTAAGAACTTTGCCGGCGGCCTGCCGGTGCCGACCCCGTTCGGTACGATCTTCTCCTCGAACATCACGCCGGATGCGGAGACGGGAATCGGGCGATGGTCGGAAGCCGCGTTTCAGCGCGCGATGCGCTCTGGCGTCAATCGTGAAGGGCAGCACCTTTATCCGACATTCCCGTACGACCACTTCACCAATGTCAGCGACGAGGATGACCGGGCACTCTATGCGTTCCTGATGACGCGGCAGCCCGTCCGCGCGCCGGCGCGCGAAAACCAGCTTTCCTTCCCGTTCAACCAGCGGTTTGCCATTGCCGGATGGAAATTGCTTTTCCTTCGTCACGGCACCTATCAGCCTGATCCCAAGCAAAGCGCCGAGTGGAACCGCGGCGCCTATCTGGTCGAGGGGTTGGCGCATTGCGGTGCCTGCCACACGCCACGCAATGCGCTGGGTGCTGAACGCAGCAGCGCGCAATTTGCCGGCGGCGATGTCGACAACTGGCACGCCTATGCGCTCAACGATCGGTCCCACGCGCCGGTGCCCTGGGATGCTGATGCCCTGTTCGCTTATTTGCGTGACGGCTGGCACCCAGACCACGGCACGGCGCGCGGGCCGATGGCGGAGGTGGTCAGTAATCTGTCCTCGGTTCCGTCAAGCGACGTCCGCGCGATCGCGGTCTACATGGCCGGCGTATCGGGAACGCCGACGCCGGATCGCAAACGTCAGGGCGAGGCCGCGCTGGAACAAGCCAAGTCGTCTGCCAAGCCATCTTCAGTCAAGTCACCTTCGGTCCCCGCTTCCCAAACCAACACGGCCGGTGCGTCGATCTATGCCGCTGCCTGCGCGTCATGCCATGCGAGCGGACGGCCGCTGCCTTATGGCGGGGTCAATCTGGCGCTCAGTACCGCGATCGCCAGCCCCGATCCGCGCAATCTCGCCAATATCGTGCTGTCCGGCGTCCAGGCCATCGAAGGCGAACGCAGCCCGATCATGCCCGGATTTGCCGCCAGCATGACCGATGCGCAGGTTTCGGCCTTGTTGAACTATCTGCGCGCGGGGTTCAGCAACCAACCGCCATGGTCTGGCGTTGAAAAGACGGTTCAAGATGCACGCCGCGCGCAGACTGCATTTCTCCAGACATCGCCCGCGCCGCGCAGCGCGCCCACCGATTCTCAGCAGCGAGAAAAGCCATGATGACATTGAAGGTCAACGGTCGGGAGCATCAGGTGGATGCCGATCCGGATACGCCGCTGCTCTATGTGTTGCGCGAAGACATCAAGCTCAACGCCGCCAAATTCGGCTGCGGACTGGGCCAATGCGGCGCATGCACGGTGATCGTCGACGGCAAGGCCGTGCTCTCCTGCGTGACGCCGATGATTTTGCTGGAAGGCAAGCAGGTAACGACGCTCGAGGGCCTCGGCACGGCGTCGGAGCCCGCGCCGATCCAACGCGCCTTTATGGAAGAGCAGGCAGCGCAATGCGGTTACTGCATCGCCGGAATCATGATGCGGGCGCAGGCCCTTCTGCAGAGAAATTCCAGGCCGACCAATGAACAGATCAGCTCCGAGCTTGAGCCTCATCTATGTCGTTGCGGCACCCACATGCGCATCCTGCGCGCGGTGCGTCGCGCGGCGAGGCTGATGGACAGCGCGGATGCGTCGTCGACGGCCGACGGGAGAGCCCGATGAACGCCCCCGCGATGATCGATCGCCGTCGCGTGCTGGCAGGCGGCGGCGCGCTGATTGTCAGCTTCTCGTTGTCAGGCGCTTTGGCGCAGCAGCAAGGCGCGTCCACAGCAGCTCCCGCATCGAGCCCGCCCGGCAGCTTGAAAAATTCGCCCTATCTCGACGCGTGGATCCGCATCGACGCCAATGGCAGTATTGAGGTGTTCACGGGCAAGGCCGAACTTGGTCAGGGCTTCAAGACGGCGTTTCAGCAGATCGCGGCTGAGGAGCTCGACGTGGCCTTTGAATCTCTCAAGGTGACGACGGCGGACACGCGCCTGACTGCGAACGAGGGCTATACGGCGGGCAGTAACTCCATGAAGGACAGCGGCACCGCGATCCAGAATGCGGCGGCGCAGGCGCGCGAACTGCTGCTTGCAGAAGCAGCAGGGCGGCTTGGACTGCCGGTCGAGAATCTGCGGACAGCAGACGGTGCGGTGATCGCACCTGACGGTAAACGTCTGTCGTATGGTGAACTCGTCCGGGACGATATGCTGCATGTCCAGGCGCAGCCGAAGTCGAAACTGAAGGACCCGGCGACATTCAAGGTCATTGGCCGGCCTGTGCCGCGCGTCGATATCCCCGCCAAGGTCACCGGCGGTGCGGCCTATGTTCAGGACATGCGACTGCCCGGGATGGTGCACGCCCGCATCGTGCGGCCGCCGAGCTATGGCGCGCAACTGACGGAATGCGATACCGCCGCTGTGGAGAAGCTGCCCGGCGTCGTCAAGGTGGTGCGTGACGGCAATTTCCTTGCGGTGGTTGCGGAAAAGGAATTCCAGTCGATCAAGGCGATGAATGCGCTTGCCACTGCCGCGAAGTGGCAGGAGACCGCACGCCTGCCAAAGCAGGACAACCTGCTAGCGGTGTTGACCAGCCTGCCTGCGCAGACCTCGACGATTTTCGAGCGAAGCAATTCGCAGGCCACGGGTGAGAAAACTATCGAAGCGACCTATACACGGCCTTATCAGGCGCACGGATCGATCGGTCCGTCTTGTGCCGTGGCGCAATTGATCGATGGCGCGATGACGGTATGGACGCATACGCAAGGCGTCTATCCCGATCGTCAGGGCATCGCGGAAATGTTGCGCATGCCTCCGGATAGCGTTCGCCTGATCCATGTCGAAGGCTCCGGCTGCTATGGCCATAATGGCGCCGACGATGCCGCGGCCGACGCCGCGCTGATCGCCCGCGCATTGCCCGGCCGCCCCGTTCGCGTGCAATGGATGCGAGAACAGGAACATGCCTGGGAGCCATTCGGCCCGGCGATGGTGACGAAACTCAAGGCCTCGCTCGATGGCAACGGCAAGATCGCCGACTGGCATTTCGATGTCTGGAGCAATACGCACTCGATGCGGCCGGGCGGCGCCGGATCGATGCTGGCGGCGCAGCACATGGCGCAAACCTTTGCCGTGCCTGCTCCCAGGCCGATCCCGCTGCCGGAAGGCGGCGGTGACCGCAACGCAATCCCGATTTACACGTTTCCCAACGCGCAGGTGGTGCACCACTTCATCCCGGCGATGCCGCTCCGGATTTCGGCGATGCGGGCGCTGGGGGCCTATCACAACGTGTTTTCGATCGAAAGCTTCATGGACGAACTCGCAGGCCTCGCCGATGCCGACCCCGTCGAATTCCGTTTGAAACATCTTGAGGATCAGCGTGGCCGTGCCGTGATCGAAAAGGCGGCGCTGGGTTTCGGATGGAAGCGCGGCCAGAAAGCGCCGCGGGATCGCGGCTTCGGCTTTGCCTTTGCGCGTTACAAGAATCTGGCGGCCTATTGCGCCATTGCTTCCGAGGTTGAGGTTAATCGGGAGACCGGCCGTCCACGTCTGGTCCGCGCGGTGGCGGCGGTCGACAGCGGGCAGGTGGTCAATCCGGACGGGTTGATCAACCAGATCGAAGGCGCAATCGTGCAGTCGATGAGCTGGACATTGTACGAAAGCGTTTCCTTCGACGATACCAGGATAACCAGCATCGACTGGCAGACCTATCCGATCCTGCGTTTCGACGCCGTGCCTGACAGCATCGAGGTTCATATCATCGACCGGCCGGGGCAGCCGTTCCTCGGCAGTGGTGAAACCGGGCAGGGGCCGGCGGCGGCATCGATTGCAAACGCCATTGCCAATGCCACGGGAAAACGGCTGCGGAATTTGCCGCTGACGCGCAAGCGCATCAAGGAGGCGATCGATGCGTGAAGGAGCTTACTGATAGCTCGCCACGATATCCGACACCGCGCGTTCGAGCTGCTTGGCGGTGGCGCATTGGCGAACCACGGTGCAGAAGGTCGAATAGCGCGGCATTTCGGAATCGCCCCAGCCCCAGGCCATGCGGCCCTCCGGATTGAGCCAGACCACCCGCTTCGATCGCTCGGCGATGCGGCGAAGGATGTCGGCACGGGGATCGAGATTGTTGCTGCGGGCGTCGCCAAGCACGATCACGGTGGTTTGCGGCGTGATCGCGCTCATCCAGCCGTGCTCGAAATCGGAAAAGGAGTTGCCGTAGTCGGACGAGCCGAAGCCTGCCTTGGACATGATCTCGGCCATCGCCTCTTCCGGCGATTTCGATTCCAGGATGTCGCTGACCTCGATCAGGTGTCCGGAGAACGCAAACGAGCGGACGTCGTCCACGACCTCGTGCAGGCTGTGGATCAGCAGCAGGAAGAAATCCGAAACCCGCGCCACCGAACCGGAGACGTCGCAGATTGCGACGATCTTCGGCTTGTCGCGGTGCCGGCGCTTCCAGGCGGTGAGGAACGGCACGCCGCCCCAGGCGGCGTTGCGGCGGATAGTGCGGCGCACGTCGAGATGGCCGCGACGTTGGCGCTTGCGCGGCTTGGAGTAGCGCTCGCGCAGGCGCCGGGCGATCTGGCGGATCAGGTGCCGCATCTGCTCGACCTGCCGCGGCTCGATCCGCGACAGCGGCGCGTTGCGCAAAATCTCATTGCGGAGGTTTTCCGCTTCCTCGCGCCCGTACAGCATCAGCGCCTGCGAGACGGTGTCGCGGACCGTTCCGCGCAGCCCGTCCAGCGCATTGGTCAGCCGCTCCGCCAGGGCAGGGTTGGTCGCGGCGAGATTGTCGAGATCGTCGCGCAGGCGCTCGATGCCCATCCGGTCGAGGATGCGGCCTGAGAAGATACCGCGTTGCGTGAAATAGCGGATGTCGGACAGCGAGGCCGCGCTCGCGGCATTGGCAATGGCTGCCGAAATCTGGTTGCGATCCTGCGCCAGCAGCATCTGGGCGAGCTGGCCAAGCCCCTCGGCCTGCTCGCCGCCGCCGCTGGCGTCATCAGACGAATCGGATGAGGGACTGGACCCCGATTGGTCCTCTTCGTTGGCCTTGCTGTCTTCAGGTGGAGATTGCGGCTCCGGCTGATCGAAGAACAGATCAAAACAGTCGCCAAGCGCCTTCTTCTCATCCTGCGTCTTGGCCAGCGTCAAGAGGAAGGTATCGCGCAGGACCGTCCGGTCGGCAAAGCCGACCTTGGAGACGGCCCGCATCGCGTCGATGCTTTCGGCCGGCGAGAGCCTGACGCCTGCGCCCCGCGCCGCACGAAAGAAGCGATGCAGGTTCTCTCTCATCCCTTGTCTATCCGAAGACGTTCTGACGCGAGGCCTTGGCGATGAAGGTGGAGACCTGAGGCATGGTGGCCTCGATGTCCGCTTCGTACTTCAGGAGAACGTTCAGCGTATCCTTGACCACTTCATGGCCAAGCTCCGGCGCCTGCAGCAGCACCAGCACACGCGCCCAGTCTATGGTTTCGCTGACCGACGGCAGCTTCTTGAGATCGAGCGTGCGAACCTCGTGGATGAAGCTCACCATCTGCTTGCGCAGCGTCTGCGAAATGCCGGGCACCCGGCTCTCGACGATCCGCTCTTCCAGTCTCTGCTCGGGGAAGCCGATATGCAGATGCAGGCAGCGCCGCTTCAGCGCATCGCCGAGATCACGCTCGCTGTTCGAGGTCAGGATCACGGTCGGTGGCGCAACCGCGACAACGGTGCCGAGTTCCGGAATCGTGACCTGGAAGTCGGAGAGGATTTCCAGCAATAGCGACTCGAACTCCGCATCCGATTTGTCGATTTCGTCGATCAGCAGCACGCAGCCCGCCGGCTGCTCCAGTGCCTGCAGCAGCGGCCGCGGCTCGACGAATTCCTTGGAGAAGAACACGTCGCCGAAATCATGAAGCTGATTCAGTGCGGCCTCGAGTGTCGGCGCGCCGCCGAGCACTTCGCCGAGCTTGTCCTTCAGGATCTGGGTGTAGAGAAGCTGCTTGGCGTATTTCCACTCGTACAGCGCCTTGGCCTCGTCGAGCCCCTCATAGCATTGCAGGCGGATCATCTTCAGGCCGCGCCATGCGGCGATCGCTTTCGCAAGTTCCGTTTTGCCGACGCCGGCGGGGCCTTCGACCAGGATGGGTTTTTCGATCTGCTGCGCCAGATAGACCGCGGTCGCGATCTGGCGGCTCGCAATATAGCCTTGCGCCGCAAGACCGCTTTCCACTGCCTCGATCGAGGCCGACGGCCGGTTTTCAGCCACGGGTTTCAACTCCGAATTTCGATAGATTTCAGAGTGTTCTGCCTGCGTTCCCGGCAAAGGACAAGCGCCGTTTGCTCATGGGAGACCGCAGTTTTCCGCCATTTTCCGCCTAGCGCAATGCCAGCCCGGTCGCGGCTTCCAGCTCGGTGATGGCCTGCGCCGCGTTGACCACCTTGATCGTGGTCATGCCCATCTCGCGCGCCGGCTTCAGGTTGACGCCGAGGTCGTCGAGATAGATGCAGTTTTTGGGATCGACGTTCAACGTCTCGACCATCATCCGGTAGATGCGCGGGTCGGGTTTCCGCAGGCCGATTTTCGCCGACTCGATGACATGATCGAACAGCGCCATCACTTCGGCGACATAGAGCTTGCGGCCGCTGTGGCTGCCGATGGCGTTGGCGGGCAGGTTGTTGGTGATGCAGCCGGTCTTGAACTTTGCCTTCACGCGCTTGAGCGCCTCGACCATTTCGGGCCGCAGATCGCCCGACAACAGCGGCAGCACGTCCTTGCCGCGCACCGCCGCGCCCAGTGCCAGCGATTCGGCTGCGAACAATTCGTCGAAGGCCTCGATGTCGACCTCGGCGCGCTCGAACTTGGCCCACGCGTTTTCCAGATGGTTGGCGGCGTTGGTGCGGCGGATGATGTCGGCGGGCAGCCCGCGCTCGGTCTCATACCGCGTAAACGCCTCGAACGGCGAGGTGGTCAGCACGCCGCCGAAATCCCAGATCACTGCCTCGATCATCATGCCCTGCCAATGCGAAGTGGACGGCTTCGCCTCGTGACCTGGACACATCGCCGGTAACAGGGAGAACGCACGTTCCCATTATTGGCATTCTCAGGACTGCTGCAAGCCACCGGGGAGCCCCTCGACGCCGTCATCTACGGGAGATCGGGCCGGCCTACCAGACCATGGGCAGAAGGCGGTAACGGACACGGGCAGCATATTCGAGATAGCCGTCAAGCTCGGCCTTGAGCATTCGCTCCTCCATGACGGCACGAAAGGCAAGCAGGGCTGCCATGACCGGCACGATGGCAAGGCCATACCAGGACCCCAGTAACAATGGCGTGCCGAGACAGGAAAGAAGCCCGCTCGCGTAGATCGGATGCCGGACATACTCGTAGGGGCCGGTCGTGATCGCCGTGTGGCCCCGTTCGCGCTGGATCTTCACAACGGGTGCGGCGTAGCTGTTCTCCCGATAGGTGAGGTGAACGAGGAAAAACGACGCGGCGAGAATTATTGCACCGAGGCATTGCAGCCAGCCAGGGACCGCCGACCATTGAAACCGTGCGGCATCGAGCGCCATCAGGGGAAGCCAGCCGAGCCAAAGCAGCGGAATGATCGTCGTGAGTATCCTGTCCCAGCCGACCTGCCCGCGCGTCGAACGCCGTTCGGCCAGAAGATCGGGATCGCGCCTTGCCAGCCACGATTCGGTGACGAAGCCGCCAATGCTGATCTCGAAAAGGAAGACCCATGCACCCAACCATTGCACCGTGCCAGCCGTCATGAAAAGAAGCGCCCCGATGCCCGCGAATGAGCACATCGCGCGCGTCAGGGGGCTGAGGTGGGGAGGATGCCGGCCGTTGCTCATATGTCATCCCGTAGCTTGCGGTCCACGCGTCTCAACGGCGCCAGTTGCGGGCTTGTCCCGAATAGACCCGGCTGGAACTTGTTCGCGCCACTGGATCGAGCAATGCCTTCATCGCCGTATTGAGCCGTTCTTCCGACGCCGGCCCGCCATCATACCGAAGCCGGGTTGGAGCGCCGGGACCCTGCGGAGGGATCGTGTAGGTCGACGACGTCTGGGCGGTATAAGTCGCAATCTCCGGACGCGATGCGTCCACGGGTTGCAGCTTGACCGGACGATCGGCGGCTGGCGGAGGCTCGGCGGCTGGCGGTCGACCGGCTGCTTGCGGGCGATGGGCGGCTGGCGGCGGACCGCCAGCTTTGCCGCCACCAGGTTTCCGGGGAGGTGTTGCCATTGGATGAAGCTCCTTGACTGGGATGATGACGTGTCAGCGTTCCGCTTCGGTGCGGCTCGCGATGATTGGATTTCTCTTCTTGATCGCGTCGATCAGCGATTCATGCGTAACGACCGATGAAACTACGATCTTGCCCGCCGGCTGGACGATCTTGTTGCCGTTGTGCTGCGGAGAGTTTTCGGCAGTCGACTCTTGCGCCATGTTGACCTCCCGATGCAGGGTGGGGCCCGACCGAGTCGGGCCCCGGGTGTCGATCAGATGCCAAACGCGCCCAGAACGCCGGGCAGTGCCTTGACTGCTCCGCCGAGGATGTCCTCCCAGCCTTGCGGGTTGACCGATCCGCTGGTGGCCACTTCAGCAATTCGCTTCGGACCGCGCTCGATGCCCTCACACTGGATCGGGCTGCGCACGGTTCTGAAGGTCTCCAGATCATTCCTCGCGTACATATTCAGCTCCTTGTTCTAGGGTTGAGTTGACGGTTGCTGCCGGAAGTCAGCGCCAACCAGAACAACCATCGACGGACGTCGCCCAGAGATTTGCTGTTCCCTGGACCACGTGGCGCAGTTGCGCGCCACGTTCTGCTCTCCTCCGAACCGGGAGGAACAATCGCCTCAATAGATCTGCCATTGCCGCAGCGGTCCGACTGCCACCGGCACGACGTCGCTCACGTCGATTGTGTATTGATAGACTTCACGGGCCTGGGTCAGAACCTGCGTCGGGTTGAAGAACCGGTACGTGACGTCCCAGCAGTCGGAATCGGGACGGCAGATGACGCTCCGGTCGATTTCGACCGTATCCAGCCGCATCTCTTTGCTTGCGACGTCCGAGAAGATCTTCTTGGTATTGTACGCGTTCATCGCCGAGTAATTGAGCGCGCGATCTTGCGGGGAAATGCCGACGTTTCGGAATTCGTTGTAGATGCGTTCCAGGAATCCCTCGGCGCCGGCAGGCCACTCGTCCGGTTCCGGGCCAAACAACGAGTACAGATCCCATTGGTAGAATCCGCGCCAGTCGGTGACGAGCGTGGGAACGATGGTGCCGTTGAGCAGCCTTGTTGTGTTCGTGCTGTCAACCCATCCAGCCATCGAAACGCGAGCAACACCGCCGCGAGGCGGGAACGCGTCGCGTGGAGCAGGGGGAGCCGCCGCGGCGTCCGTTGCGCCCATTCGGTAGTGGGCCGGATCCTCATGCGACACTTCCTGATGCCATAGCGCCAGGATCAGTGCTGCAAAGAATCCCAAACCAAAGACGTCGAGCGGCTTGATGACATAGATCGGTATCGAATCGATGGTCAGCGTCCAGTTTATGGCGTCTGCATCCGGAAAATTGCTGCCCTGGCCGGCTGGCGTGCTCATTTCTCCTTCGGCCTGGTTCAAGAGGTAGCGAGCCATGATTGCCGGATTGTAGGGAGCTGCGGTGTCTCCCGACCGGTCTCGATCCGGTCCGAAGATCGGATCGCCTCGTCCAGTGAGACCGTCACGCCAATTGGCGATCGCCTGAACGAAGTAGTCGAGGCGTGCTTCCTTGCCGAAATCGTAAAAAATTCTTCCGATCGGGAAAGCCATCTGTCCCCGATCGGTCCCCGGAGCTTCCGACGGGCGCACGCCGCAGCTGCAACCGGTCTCGCTTGTCCGGGCGGATGGCGTGGGCTCATAGCGCGCGGGTGCGGACGGCAGCATCGCGGGTACCGGAACCGAGCTCGGCATCATTGCGGGTACCTGGGCCGGCGCCCAGCTGTGCGAGGCGGCTCCGCCCGACATCGCCATGGGTACCCAGACAACGTCGTTACTTGCCGACGGCGCGTAGAACTGCGGGGCGGTAGCCGGCGCGGGTGGTGCGCCGGCGCCGTATTCCGCGGATGGCGGCATAGCCGCTACCGGCGGGCTGGACTGGACTTCGCTGGGCATGAGCCCGGCGCTGCTCCTGACCACCGAGCCGTCGGGGCCAAGAATGCGCGGTGCGGAAGACGTGGAGGCGACTGCTATTTCTCCCATGGAACCCTCTCTGGTTGCGGTTGATCGAGCGGCGGATTGTGGTTGGACGGAGGAGCGTGCGATTTCCGAGACCTCAATGAGGCGACGGGTCTTTCCGGCGGCGACGCTCGACGGCGATGCGCCGGTAATCTGGTCGTGTCTCTCGCCAAGCAATGCTGCGACGGCGCCGGAAATATCGAGTCGCCCGGCGAGACAGCGAGGGCTGCCGGCGCTTCCCGCATTGCAAGGTGCCGCGCTGGCCAGAAGTGCGGCACGGACCGCTTGCGGATCGGCATCGCGTCCGGCTTTGCGGAGACAGGAAAGCAGGAGAGCGACAATCCCGGTCACGATCGGCGCCGCAAAGCTGGTCCCGGATCGCTCCGCGACCTGCCGGATCGGCGATGCGCCGAGAACATTCTCACCCGGAGCCAAAATGCCGTTGACGAGATATGGGTCACCGAAATTGCTGAACGGCAACGGATTGCCCGCCTGGTCGCAAGCGCCGACGGCGAGCACGGACGCCAAACTGCCGGGTACCTGCACGCACCGGCAGCCGTCATTGCCGGCTGCAGCCACGATGAGTTTTCCGGCGCTCGAGCAGGCCCGAACCGCATCGCTGAGGATGCGATCGGCCTGTCCGGTCGGAGTATGCTGGCCACTGCTGATGTTGATGACGTCTGCACCCTCGGCCAAGGCCTGGTTGATTGCCATCGCGAGTGTGGCCTGGGATGACGGCTCCAGTCCGCCCTCGGCATTTTCCCGGTAGATGGAAAAGACCGTCGTCGTGCAGTTCGGGGCGATGCCGCATACGCCGCTGGTAGGTGCGCCCGCAATCACACTCGTGACGTGTGTCCCATGTTCGGACATGACGACGGAGGAGGGGGCAACGAATTGCTCACCGGCGGTGACGCGCGCCTGACTCAGCGCGGGGTGGTTGAGATCGACGGGCCCGTCGATGACCGCAATCCTGATTTCCGGATCACCGCCCGAGGCCTGTTGCCACAGTGCGGACAGGCCAGAGATATCCGTTACAGGATTCATGGTCGCATCCCAGCGGCGCCGGCGCAGCTTCGCTGCGGCTGGTCGGCCTTCCGACGAAAATTCGTGTGACTGGCGTGAGCTCAACCGATCTCTGAGTCCGACGACGCGGCCTTTCAAGAAAGCGCCGAGAGGCCAAGTTCGTATCGGAGCTGCGCGAGCAATCTCAGCAATCGAAAAACTGCAAACCGCTCACGCCGCAAACGGACCCAAAGTAATCGACAGGTTCACGCGTTACGGTGTTTATCCCGGAAGATGACACCTGATTCCATTCTTCCCGTCGGGCCAAAAAGGATCGAGGACGGCGATCGTGAGCCGCTAAACCCGAAGGTCCATCGGTTGGCGTCACGGTGTAGATCGAAGGGTGTAGCAAGGAATCGATCTCGGCGATCGGGTGTTGCCGCGTTTCGTCTGCGGTGTGGACGGTCGCGACCTGCGAGCCGACACGAAAAATCCTAATGACATCAAAGATTGATTGTGCTGCACGGTGCGAGTGGTGACATGTGCCGACGACCGTCGGGGGCAAGCGCGGCTCTCACAGTGGTATCGATCATTCGATTGCGAAAGTCCGGCAACCGCCTGATGCCGAGACGGTAGCGGGATGACCCTGTTCGTCCAGTTCTCGTGTATGAGGTCGATTATGGAACCGGCTAGTCGAAATCCTGATGCCGGACCAACGACGGCGCAGAAGATGCAATCCACGGCGTCTCGCGCACGCGACGCATCGCCTGGGCGCGGCGCGGCAGCTTGAGCTTCTGAAGAATGTGGTGGACGTGGTGCTTTACCGTCGCGAGGCTCAAGCGCAGATGGCGCGCAATCTCCTTGTTCGACAGGCCTTGTCCGATCAATTGGAGCACCTCTCCCTCGCGCCGGGTTAGCGCTTCGTCGAGTTCCTTCGGATGGGCGCGACGTTCGATGCCAAACAACGCGCGCAGCAGCCCACCGGATATCTCGGCGCTGCATGCCAGTCGCCCGGAGGAAGCGTCGGAAAGGGCCTGGCAGAGCCCCTCGATGGAAGCATTTCTGTCCACATAGCCGCTGAATCCCGCCCGGCCGCAGCGGACCACATCTCCCCGTTCTTCGCGGAGACCGAGCGCGACCAGGGCGATGTCGGTACGCTCGGAAGCAATCGCGCGAACCTCATCAAGATCAATGCTCTGCGTAACGTCGATCAAGACAATATCCACCTCCATGGTCTGGAGGCATTGCCGCAGGCGGATTAGATCGCTGACGGTCGCTTGTAAGGAAATGTCCGCGCAGTGCGAGAAGCAGGAGGCAAGACCCTCGCCGAACAGCCTAATAGGCGTGACGACTACGAGCTTCATGACACGCTTGCACCAAGAACATGGCGCCCAGAAAACCAATCCGGCCCACGACGCCAGTAACTAAAATAATCTTAGATATACTTAAGGTTGAGTTTTGATACAACGAAATTGTGGCGCGCCTAAAATCCGCATCAGTGCGAGTCGCGTCGCACGTGTTCGAAGATTGGCCGTCTGCCGCGCTGATGGAGGTGAGACATATTGTCGATGTGCTGCGATTGTGCAATCGAAGTTGCAGAAATCCAAACTTGCGGAGGGGGTTTACGTTGCGAGAGCAATTCCAGGACGTTCGATGGAATGATCGCGGAAGATTCCGACCTCTCAAATTTGTGATCCGGGCTGTTGCTGCGCCGATGAAAATTCTGCTCCAAATGATCGCCAGCCTTGCCCTGCTGCTATCCGTTCCCGCGCACGCCATCGTGGGTGGCGGCGCGCCGTCGACCGAAGGTGTCGGCCGCTCGGTCGTCACCATCGTCGGTTCGCGCGGCAATTTCTGCACCGGAGCCGTGATTGCGCCGAAACTGGTGCTGACCGCGGCGCATTGCGTGCAGCCCGGCGCGGATTACAAGATCGTCGAATATGGCTCGGACAGGCAGCCGTCGCTGCAGGACGTCAAAACCATCGCCATTCATCCCGGTTTCAACATGCAGGCCATGCAGGGGCATCGCGCGACGGCCGATGTGGCGCTGCTGCAATTGGCAGCGCCCGCCAGGGGAAAGACAGCGGCTGCGCTCGGGATGCCCAACATTCCCACCGTCGTCGGAAGCCGATTTACCATCGCCGGTATCGGCGTAGCTGTGCGCGGCGACGGCAAGAGCGGAGGCGCTATCCGCGTCGCCGGTCTGGTCGCGACGGGCAAGCCCGGCACGTTGCAGATTCGGCTTGTCGATCCCGTCGGGCAGGGCACGCGTGACGGGCTTGGCGCCTGCACAGGAGATTCCGGCGCGCCTGTTTTCGAGGACAAGCAAGGCGGCCCCATGATCGTCGGTGTGGTGAGCTGGTCGACCGGACCGAACGGAAGTGCTGGCTGCGGCGGCATGACCGGTGTTACGCCGCTTACGCTTTATCGGGACTGGATTGTGCAGACCGCGCAGAAATGGGGCGCGGGATTGTAGCTTGCTCGGTGCCGTAGGGTGGGCAAAGGCGCGCTTGCGCCGTGCCCACCATCAAGCACTCTGCCCGTGATGGTGGGCACGCTACGCTTTGCCCACCCTACGGCTTCCGTGGCTAATGCCCCGCCGCCTTGTTCGCGGCATCGTTGTTGAGCACGATCAGGCCGTCAACGGCGACGCCGACCTTGCTGTTGATCAGGAATGGATTGACGTCGATCGACGCGATGCGGTTGCCGGCATCGGCCATCAGATTGGAGAGGCCGACCAGCGCCTTCACGGCGGAAGGCTCGTGCAGCGCCGGCTTGCCGCGATAGCCCTTCATCTTCACGCCGGCCTTGGTCTTGGCGATCAGCTGCTTCGCCTCGGCCTCGTCCAGCGGGGCGCCGGCCAGCGCGACGTCCTTCATCAGTTCGATATCGACGCCGCCGGTGCCGAACAGCACCACCGGCCCCATCTCGGCGTCGAGCGAGGCCCCGACCACGAGCTCGAGGTCGGCCTTGACCTGCTGCGCGATCAGAATGCCTTCGAGCTTCGGCTTGCTCCTGATCTTCTTCACCCGCGCCGTGATGTCGTTGAATGCCTTCTTCACCTCGGCTGCGCTGTTGAGGTTCAGCACCACGCCGCCGATATCGGACTTGTGCAGGATGTCGGCGCTGACCACTTTGGCCACGACGGGAAAGCCGATCTTCTTGGCAATTTTCACTGCCTCTGCGGCGGTCTGCGCGATTTCTTCCTTTGAAACGGGAATACCGTAGGCCTTGAGCAGCTTCTTCGAGGCGACCTCGTCCAGCGCGGCGGCGCCATTGGCGGCCTTGAGTGCCTTCTCGAGCACCGCGCGTGCCGAAGCCTTCGAACTCGAGACGATGTCTGGCACTTCCTTGCGCAGGGAAGAATACTCAATCAGCGACTTGATCGCGCCGACCGCGCGGTCGAGGCCCTGCATGACCGCGATGTTCGGCAGCGACTTGCGCAAGGCCTTGGTGAATTCGGTAAATCCGATCGACATCGCGCTGATGTAGACCACGGGCTTGGAGGCGGCGCCTGCCATTTCGTTGACGATACGCAAATTGCGTTCGCGCAATTCATGCGGCGCCTTCGGCAGTTCAGCGTCGATGATGACGATGTCGGTGTCGGGATCGTCGATCATGATCTTGATCGAGTTCATGTAGACCGAGGGGTCCACGACCGCGGCAAAACCGGCATCGAGGGGATTGCCGACGATGCTGCCGGGACCGAGCATCTTTGCCAGTTGCTCGGTCGCATTCGGGCTGAGCGGGGCGAAGTTCAGGCCGGCCGAATAGAACGCGTCAATCAGGAGGCCACGCTTGCCGCCCGATAGTGAAACCGCGGCGAGCCGGTTGCTCTTCGGCGGCTCGGCATGGACGAAACATTCGGTGGTCTCGATCAGCTCGTCGAGCCCGCGCACGCGGATCACGCCTTCGCGCGTCGAGATCGCGTCAAATGTTTCGATCGAGCCGGCAAGCGCGCCGGTATGCGCCATCGCGGCGGCGCGGCCGCCCTCGGAAGCGCCGAGCTTGAGCGCGATCACCGGCTTGCCGGCGGCGCGCGCAGCCTTGCATGCCTCGCGAAAAACCTTCGTGTTCCGGACACCTTCGAGATAGACCACGATGACGCGGATCGAGGGATCGGCCGCGAAATAGGCCATCAGGTCGGGCGTTTCGAGGCCGGTCTCATTGCCGGTCGTGACCATGTAACCGACGCCGACGCCGCGATCTTCCAGCGTCTGGCGGATCGCCATCACGATCGCGCCGGATTGCCCGGCAATCGCCACCGGGCCTGCTTCCATGGTGACGATGCGGTCGTCGATATTGGTGAACAGCTTTTCGCCCGCGCTTAAGTTGCCGAGGCAATTCGGGCCGGTGACGGCGAGGCCGGTTTCGCGCACCGCTTCCTTCAGTTCGAGCGCCAGCCGCTGGCTTTCCTCGTCCTGCAACTCGCTGAAGCCCGAAGTAACGATGGTAGCGGAGCGCGCGCCGGCCGCTGCGGCATCGCGGATCACCTGCACGGCAAAACGCGCCGGCACCAGCACCAGCACGTGGTCGGGCTTTTCGGGGAGGCTCGCAAAATCCTTGTAGCAGGGCACGCCCCAGATCGTCTCGCGCTTGGCGTTGACCGGAAACAACCCGCCTTCGTACTTGTACTTGATCAGATTGTTCCAGATGCGCTCGGCATAATTGCCGGGCTTGTCGGTGGCGCCGACCAGCACGATGTTGCGCGGGTGCAGCATCGCATGGATGCTCTTGACGATGTCGCTGGCGTCAGGCGAAGGCGACCATTTTTCGATCGTGTGCGATGCGGTGCTTGCCTGAGCGTCCATGGATATCCCTTGACTCTGTTGTTTTCTTTGGCCGTGGCGATCGAGGACGAACGCCGCGCCATGATCTTCTTATGATTGAGACCTTTTTATTGAGACTTGGCGAGTGTGGCAACACGCGCGGCGCGCGCAGCACCATTCGCGCCGCGCACGATATCCCGGCTCGCGGAGAATTCAGCGTGAACCCGGCGCGTCCCTGGTCATCGTGGCGTGCACAAGATAGCGCTCGGGCCCCTGCGTCAGCGCGTCGAACGGCCAGCAAGTCGACAGCACCAGTTCATGCCCGTCTGCGAGCGGATCGATGCCGGAGGCATCGAAGCGCACGACCGAGGTGGCATCCACCCGGTAATGGAATTGTTTGCCGTCGCTTCGCATCACGTTGATCTCGTCACCGACGATAACGTTCTTCAGGAAGGCGAAATGCGTATCGCGATGCGCGGAATAGACGGCGACGCCGCGTTCGCCGGCGTCGGGCGTGCTTTCGACATGACCCGGGCCGAAGGCGAGTGCCTGCCCGCTACTGCCTGCGAGCACGATCGCGCGGGCGTGGAGCCGCTTCACTTCGATGCGGGCGACCGGCCATGTGTCGGCCCATGACCAGGGTTTTGTCTCGCGCCCGGTGGCGATGGTTTTTTCAAAGGCTCGTTCCAGCAGCACCTGCGCAACCAGTGCCTTGGCGTGGATGTAGGCTCCTTGGCCGAGCAGGATCAGGCCGGCGAGGGCGAGAAGCAGGGGAAGGACGAAGCGCGGCATCTTTCTGTTTTCCGTCATTGCGAGCGAAGCGAAGCAATCCATCGTGCCGCGCGAAGATAGGGTGGATTGCTTCGCTTCGCTCGCAATGACGATCGCGAAGAAAAAGCGGCGCGCGCGGCCTTGGGGGACGGGTGGAGCCGCGCGCGCTCTGGAAAGAGGAGGTTGGGGAGGCCTCCTCTTTCAGTCGACGTCAACGTAGTGACATCTGACGTCGAGTGAACACCAACAGGATCAGGCTGACCGTGAGCAGGATCACACCCGCAATCATCTTCAGTTCGGCGTCGGTTGCCGTCCTCGGCAGCGTGACCGTGTTGGGCGCCTGGGTGACGACAGGCTGTGCCCGCTTCAGCGCAGCGACCTGAACCCGCGCGTCGGTCTCCGCGCGCCGTTCCGTCGGCGTTGCCGGAACGCGCGGGCGCTCGCCGAAGACCTTCTCAAAGTCCCAACCGGCCGGCAGGTTGATCGGCAGTTCCGAGACCTTGAGTGGCTCGCCTTCCGGACTGCTCGGAGTCTTGTCGACCGCAACCAGGCTGGTCAGCCGCGTGACGAGCTGATGCTCGAGCGCCAGCGCCAGAATGGTCTTGTCGGCATCTTCCGGGTTCGCCTGCCGCGTGGTGCGCGCAACCTCCGCATCCGCGATCTTGCGTCGCGCCCAGAGTTTGGACAGGCCCTTGCCTTCGGCCGCATTGGCCAGCGGAAGGGTGACGACCCAGGGGCGATCACCGATGCGGCCCTTGATCTCGACCGAGCCCGCAAGCTTGTCGAGTTTTGCAGCCAGAACCAGCGGCTCGTCGCGGTAGACGTCAGGGATTGCCGCCGGCGTGATATCGGCCGCGGCATCGGAGAACGTCGCGGTGAGATTGGTCACCGCTGGATTTTCCAGCTTGGAGAAGAGCCCGCGCATACGGTCCTCGACCTGCTCGACCGAACCGATATGGGTGAAGGTACCGCGGCCGAGTTCGGCGGCGCGCGTCATCAGGTAGGTATTCGGCGCCGAGCCGATGCCGACCATGAAGATGCGCGAGCGGCCGCGCAGTGCGTTGATGGTTTCGAACAATTGCTGCTCGTTGCCGATGGCGCCGTCGGTCAGGAAGACGATCTGCCGGACGTAGTTGGCATCGCCGGCATTGTCGGACAGGGCCGCGCGCATCGCCGGCACCATCTCGGTGCCGCCATTGGCCTGCAGCGCGTCGACAAACGAGGTGGCTCGGCCGATATGCTCCTGGTCGGCCGGCACGGCTGACGGGAACAGGACATCCATGGTGTGATCGAAGCGGATCACGTTGAAGCGGTCGTTCGGCTGCAGGCGGCCGAGAGCATAGATGAGGCTCGCCTTGGCCTGGATGATCGAGACACCGCCCATCGAGCCGGAATTGTCGATCACGAAGATCACCTCGCGCGGCAGCGGCTTTTGCCGGGCCTGCTCGACCGACGGCGGCGTCACGAAGGCCAGCAGGTAATCGGAATCACCGACGCGTTCGCGGAACAATCCTACCGAGGGCGCCTTCTCGGCCACCGGCTTCCAGGTCAGCTCGAAATCGCGATCCGCCGGCACCGGGCCTTCGGCAAGGCGCAGAATGCTCGTGTTCGCGTCGGGTTTTTCGGTCTTGATCGCATGATGATGGCTCTTGATCTCGCCAAGCGGGAAGCCGGCCTGCAGCCGCACGGTGATGCGGGTCGGATTGACCGGCGCGTTGGTCGCGGGGTCGAGCACTTCGGGCGAGATGCGGTCGCGATCCGGTACGGGATCGGATTTGGCCGAACCCCAGCCGCCGCTATCGGGCCGCAAGTCGACGCTCTGTACGACCGGCACGGGATTGTAGCGCGGCGCGACCACCATCGGCACCCGCAGCGAGAACTCGTTGCCGGATTGTGCGACAGGCTCCTGATACTCGATCTGCACCAGCACGGTTTCGCCGGGGCCGATATTGTCGACCGAGTTGGTGAAGATGTTCGGCCGCTCCTGTTCGGTCAGCGCCGCCTTCTGTCCATTTTGCCTGGCCTGTTCGTAGATGATCCTTGCCTGCTGCCGCTCCTTGATGTCGCCGACCACGACGCGATCGCCGATCACCATCTTCAGCGTATCGACCGCGCCGCCCGACGGCAGCGGATAGACATAGACGGCCTCGACCCAGTCCTTCGTCGGGTTGCGGAAGATCTGCGTGACGCGGGCGCGGACCGTGGGGCCCGATACGGTGAGATCGACATCGATGCCGAGCCGCGTCGCGTCGGCATAGCCTTCTTCGTTCTTCAGGAGCAACGAGCCGGAGAGTGCGTCGCCTGGCTTGAGAAAGGCCGCCGACAGACGTTCGGCCGACCAGGCCGGCTCAAAGCTCAAGAATAATGCCGCAAACCCGACCAGGATTACGGCAACGCCTTGCATCACAAAGAACAGCACCAGCCTTGTCAGGCCGGGCTGGTCGCTGCATTTATCGGCCTCAATTTCGTCGCATGTCGTCATGTCGCTCACTCCCGAACGGCGATTTCGCCGTGGTGTGAGGGTGCGGAAATCACTGATTTGGGGCGAGCGGAATGATCGGCCTTGTTCGGTCGCCCGCCACCGCGCCCCGCCACGGCCGGGACGGTTTTGTGCGGGTTTGTGATGGATTGTGCGTCTGCTAGACTGGCCCCGCGAAACCAGGGGTAACGATGCCAGCGCCGGACAAGCAGCTTTCCGCCGAGCAGAGCCGGCAGGTGGCAGATCAGATCCGCGAGGAAATAGCGCGCCGCCGTATTTCGCGGCAAGCGCTGGCCGAGCAGGCCAAGCTCAGCCTTTCGACATTGGAGAAGGTGCTCGGCGGCCGCCGCCCGTTCACGCTTGCCACGACCGTGCGGCTCGAGCAGGCGCTCGGTGTTTCCCTGCGCAAGACGCCCGACGCACCGGCGCCTGCCGCGTTCAATGGGAACGGCGACGTCGCGCCCGACGGGTTGGGCGCCTACTCGCGCCGTGCGGTCGCCTGGATCGAGGGAACCTATGTCACGGTGCGTCCGTCGTTCGGCGACAAGGACGCAATTTTCGCCTACCGCACCGAGATATCATGGGACAATGCGGCGTCTTCCCTCGTATTTCACGAGAGCGAACGGCAGGACGCGGCCTTCACCCAGTTCGGCGAAGTGGCGGTGCCCAATCAATCCGGCCACATCTATCTCGTCACCAACCGGCACGGCCAGCACCGCCTGATCACGGTGGCGCGGCTGGCGATTTCGGGCGAGATGTACGGCATCATCACGACGCTGCTCGCGGGCCGCGGCTCGCTGTTGACGCCGATCGCGGCGCCGATCGCCTATCTGCCGATCAAGATGGTCGCCAATCCGACCTTTGGCAGGGTGTCGGCCGATGACCCCAACTACGCGCAGTATCGCCAGCATTTGCGGCGGACGACGGATGAGCCATTTGCGATGTTCCTGCCGGGATAAGGCCCACCGGCCTTGCATTCCCGGCGAAACAGACTATATGGCTCTTATTCGAATTATCGCTCTGCCTTGTTGACCGCGCCGAACCGGCTCCACTCCCCAAGACATCGTTGAAATCGGATCAAGCCTGCGCGGAGGTCGTGCAGGCAAAAGCGCTTTCGCGCATCTTGGAGATAGTTACATGGCTACCGGAACAGTTAAGTGGTTCAACGCGACAAAGGGTTTTGGCTTCATTCAGCCGGATGATGGCAGCACCGACGTTTTCGTCCACATCAGCGCCGTCGAACGTGCGGGTCTGAGCTCGCTCAATGAAGGTCAGAAGATCTCGTTCGAAGCGAAGAAGGACCCGATGCGCGGCAAGACCAGCGCCGAGAATCTTCGCGTCGATTAAAGGTTGCCGATTTTGGATTTCCACGGATGTACTGGGATCCTCTAATTGGCTTCTGATACAAGAGCCCGCCGGTGATGAACCGGCGGGCTTTTCGTTTGTCGTATGCCGGCGCACGATCATGAAGCAATGGCCGCTTTGTCGGTCGGCTTCGGCGCGCTGAAATTCTTTCGCAATGTCGGCTTGTGAATCTTGCCCGTCGCATTCCGCGGAAGCGCATCGACGAATTCGATCAGCCGCGGACATTTGAACCGCGCCAGATTGGCCGCGCAATGCGCGTGAATTTCCGCTGGTGTCAGCGTATGGCCGGGCTTGATGGCCACGATCGCCATGCCGACTTCACCCCATTGCTCGTTCGGGATACCGATCACGGCAGCTTCGGCGATAGCCGTCAGTTGATGCAGCACGCTCTCGACTTCGGCTGGATAGACGTTCTCGCCGCCCGAGATGTACATGTCCTTCCAGCGGTCGACGATGTAGTAGAACCCTTCTTCGTCGACGCGCGTGGCATCGCCGGTGTGCAGCCAGCCGTCGGTGAATGACGACGCGTTGGCCTCCGGCCTGTTCCAGTAGCCCGGCGTGACGTTCGGCCCCTTGACCCAGAGTTCGCCGAGTTCGCCGACATCCGCGTCGGTTCCGTCGGGGCGGACGATCCGCACTTCCGTATGCAGCACCGGCTTGCCGGACGAGCCGGCCTTGCGCGCGGCGTCCTCGCGGTCGAGCGCCAGCACGGCCGGAGACGTCTCGGTCATGCCATAACCCTGCTGCAGGGCGACGCCGCGCTCTTCCCACACTTTCAGGAGCGGTACCGGCATCGGCGCGCCGCCGACGCCGCCGATCACGAGGCGGCTGAAATCTGATGTCGCGAACGAAGGATGCTGCGCCATGAACTGGTAGATCGCGGGCACGCCAAAGAATTGGGTAATGCCGTAGGATGGGTCGCTGATCAGTTGCAGCGCCAGGCCGGGATCGAACGCGCGCATGATCAACACAGTGCCGCCGGCATGCAGCACCGGATTGGTGTAGCAATTGAGCCCGCCGGTATGGAACAGCGGCAGCACGGTGAGTAACACCGTCGACGGCGAGACGTAGGCAGGGCCGCCGAGGTTGACGCAATTCCAGAACGTCATGCCATGGGTGATGATCGCGCCCTTGGGCAGGCCGGTCGTGCCCGAGGTGTACATGATGGTCGAGATGTCATCGTGGGTGACGTCTTCAAAGCGCTCGAGTGGCTTCGAGGCTGCGATTGCCGCCTCATAGGAGCCGGCCGGTCCGAGCAGCAGCGCCGAGGAAACGTTGCAGAGCTTCGCGACCGACAGCGCGACTTCGGCGAGATCAGTGTCGTGGATCATTACCTCCGGCGAGGAATCGCCGACGATGAACTGCAGTTCGGGAACCGTGAGCCGCGTGTTCAATGGCAGGAACACCGCGCCGATCCGGCCACAGGCGAACTGCACCTCCAGCGTATCTGATGTGTTCAGCGCCAGCACCGCGACGCGGTCGCCGCGCACGACCTTGAGCGTGTCGCGCAGATGCGTGGCAAGACGTGAGATGCGTGCGTCGAACTGCGCGTAGGAAAGCCGGCGGTTGCTGGCGAGGTCGATGGCCGCGATCTTGTCCGGCGTGCGACGGCCGAAATGCGCGATCCAGTCGTAATGGCGTACCGACGACATGCTTCCTCCACGTCCAGCGGTCTTGCGCCGCTTGTTTTGCTTGATGGCATTCTGTCTAGCAAATGAGCGGTCATATGGGGACGCTGTCTTGCGTGGAGTGGCTGGGGTAGGGATTGGTGGGGCCTCCACGGCATTAGTTGTCCTCTGGTGCCCGCCCACACACAGTTGTCATACCCGCGAAGGCGGGTATCCAGTACGCCGCGGCCCATCGATTAAAATCGCTTTCTCTGGAATACTGGATGCCCCGCCTTCGCGGGGCATGACAGCCGGGGAATGACACGACTTCACGATCTCGCGGCCTGATTTGCCCGAGGCTTGCTATCGAATTTCCTTACCCTCCAAACAGAGGGCGCAGGGAATGCCGGGTGCACGCTGCACCCGCGGTCTCGTGTGCAATAGGCGCAAAAAAATGCGCACACGAGCATACAGGTTCAGCGGAGGCATCCGACATTCCCTGCGCAATGGTTTTACGGCTTATATCGTGCTCTCCCCGGCGACGAATTCGTCTTGTCACCGTCGTTGGCGGATTGAAGGGTTGTTTAAGCCCGGTTGGGCCAACGCGCCTCCGCCAACTTGACACCAGCAACGGGTGCCAGGACCACACGGCTTTGCCGTACGCCGCAGCTTCGTTCGTCTGCGCGCCCCTAACCGCTCACAAGCCGAAAGCTTGCCCTGCGATCTCGGCTGCGCGCCGACGCTGCCGCGTCCACCGCATCCCATCCCGCGTTTGTGACGATCGCGAAACGCCCCTCATACCGGGACGGGACCAAATCGATATATTGCTGATTTGGGTCCGTCGTCAAACGAAATTTCGGAAAAACAGAAATCAGTCGGAGCGCCAGTGCGGTCGGATGGCGACCACGCCCTGAGGATATGTTTGTCAGGGTTGGGACATGGCTTGATCCGAAGTAAGCTTGCATCGCTGAGGTCCATAACGCCGCTTGCGACGGCGTTGCTTGAACGACGATTTACCATCTAAGGAGGCGGTGGATATTCGAACTTGGTGATGCAGCGGTTACAAGGCAACAGCATTGACGATATCGGCGGATAAAATGATGAAGGTAATTACGGTGTAGTCATGCCGCATGGCTTTACTCACGAGGTTTGGGGATTTGCCAAGGAGGAAGCGCTGTCTGTTTTGCGACGCAAAGCAGTACAGAATGATCCACTCATAACTTACAGCGATATTGCTAAGGAAATTAGGGCAATCAAATTCGAACCCGACGACAAAAGACTGCACGAGCTACTCGGCGAAATTTCCGTCGACGAAAATGCAGCCGGTCGCGGGATGCTTTCAGTTCTCGTTGTTCATAAGCACGGCGAACACAAGCCAGGTCCGGGCTTTTTTGTTCTCGCTAAGCGACTAGGAAGGAAAACCTCAGATCCAGAAGAATTGTTTGTTGCCGAACTAGCGAAAGTAAAAGACGCAAACGCTGCGAGTTCTATGTCGATGTTGGAACGTCACAACCTGAGAGGACGGAACATTGAAGCGTTGCCATTTCGAATACCGGAGTACCCCGGAATAAGTCATCCGATATCTCGCGGGATGCCGAAGTTCTATCGGCCAGAATCGCTCAAGGATACGGTTGAAGGCAAAACGGATAGAACAAATGTCTTCGAAAAAATTGTTGTGGGATTGTATCTGAGGCTAGGACGGGCGGTTCCCTACGCGTTCTTTACGATCGACGGCGAAATCAGATCGCTAGACGCCGGCTGCATGAAGTTTCTGCTTAATCGTCCTAAGCCTGAGATTGAATTACTTACTGATGCAGCGGGAGAAATAACCGCTGTCCGTCCGCTCCCTATCCTGGTTAGTCGTTACAGACTGTTGCACGAAAATCTGCTGAGCCAACTTGATGGAGGCTCCGTCGATGCCCAACTGCCATTTGACATTACTGCCCCTCCTGACGAGCGCCGCAAGGCAATGTCAAAACAAACAATTCGGGAAGGCGCCACGGCATTTAGGGCGTCCATTATGGCGACGTGGTCTCGGCGCTGTGCAGTTAGCGGCACGGCGGTCGACTGTGTAATACACGCAGCACACATTTTTCGGTATCTCGGCCCTCAAACTAATTCACCTTACAACGGTATCGCTCTTCGGGCCGACATACATGCGCTGTTTGACGCCCATCTCATTTCCATAAAGTACGAGTCCTCCAAATTGTTCACGTGCGTATCACGCAGTATTCTTGGTACAGAATATGGAAAACTTGGAAGGCTCGAAATCACGCTGCCCTCGATTAGATCGAACCGTCCTCATAGAGAATTGGTTGAATTTCATTACAAGCATTTCGCCGAGAGGGAGCAGAAAAATAACGGAGCTTGATAGTCAATGGGCCAACCCGTAGGGCGGATTGAGTCGAGGGCGTAATTCGGCGCCTCGGCTACAATGTCAATGTAGTCTGCCATTATGCGCCCCATGTTGAATTCTCCTCGCGCGTGTGGTTGTTGAGTGGAGATTCCGGTGAGAACGACGCGCGCCGCGGTTGGCACAGGCTTGCGGATTACGCCTTCGAATTAATCCGCCTTACGAGATCTTCGCCCGCTTCATTCTGAAAGGTCGGTCAACCATCGCTGCAGACGCAGACCGTTGATTAGTTCGAGACGATGAGGGATCACCTGCTTGATTCCGGGTGCTTCCTCGATACGCGGCGCAAAGTCTGACGTAGTTGCTATGATACCTTTGCTAACGTTCGCCTCAGCGGTGAGGACGCCGAGCATCTCGTGCACATGGGCACGATCGACCAGGCGGTTTGGCGCATAGGCCTTCATGGATCCAAGAATGCGAATACAGCCGATTCCATGTTTTACCGCAATCACATCGCGACCATGATCGCCCGACCTCGGCGTGAGCGTGACCTCATATCCCTCTGCGCTCATAGCACCGGCGAGCATTTCCTCCCATTGTCGGTCGTTAAGCTGAAATGCTAGATTCCAGTCCTCTCCCAATCGCTGAGCGATCTCAACCCAGATAGCGGCATAGGACTTGATCAGAAGCCCTTCCGACGTCCGCCTCTCCGGGATGATCAGACCGTTCAGCGTTATTGACGCTATGCTCGTGGCATTGCTGAGTGAATCTATCGCGTGCTTTCGAGGGCCGCTCGCTCCGAGCTTCCCGAAGCCGGCCCCCATGCGTCCAAAACCGCCTATCATTGGACGGTCTGCGCCAAAGTGCGGTGCACCACGCTGCTCCCTCCCCTAACTCCTCGGCCGATCTTCAACATGCCTCGCGTGAGGCAGAATACCATCGCGTACAACAATCACCAAGATATGGGTCGCTCAGGAGCCGCGCAGCAATTCGCTGATCACGTTGAACTGGTTGTCGCGAAACTCGACCATATAACCGTCCTTGATCGGACGGTAATCCGTCGGCGACGTGTTGAGCTTTACCCCGGGCATCAGCATCGGCAGCGCTACGCCCTTGAGGTTGGCCGCCTGCGCCATGATGTTTTCGCGGCTAAGGTCGTTCTTGCACTGGGTGAGCACCACGACCAGCGCCTGCGCAACCATGTAGCCATATCCCGCCGCCATGTTGGCCGGATCGATATTGGGCAGCCGCGCCTTCATGAAATCGCGGTAGGCGACCAGGTCCGCGTCGGTGGAGTCAGCCGAATAGGGCTTTAGCGCTCCGACCGACATGATGCCGGTCGCGGCTTCGAGCCCGGCCGGCACCATCACCGTTTCCTTGTTGGCGCAGCCCGAGGAGATGAAACGCATTGGACGCCAGCCGGTCTCGTAGGCTTTTCGGATCGCTTGCGCACACGCACGCGGCGTCACGCTGTAGATCAGGAAGACGTCGGCCTTGGTGTTGGCGAGCGTGAGGATCTGCGAATCCACCGTAGGATCGGCGACCTCGAAACTCGCAGCCATGGCGATCACCTTGTCGGCGTCCGCCCCGAGCGCTTCCTTGACGCCGCGCAGATAATCCTTTCCGGCGTCGTCGTTCTGGTAAAGGATCGCAAAGCGCGCATTGGGATTTTTGGCGCGGGCGAAGCGCACCTCGATGCCGGCTTCCTCGACATAGTTGGGCGCCCAGGGCAGTGCCATCAGCCAGGGCTGATTGGTCGGATCGTTCCATTTCGATGCGGAGCTGATCAGGAACAGATGCGGCACCTTGGCGCCGTTGAGATATTTTGCGGTGGCAGAACTCGGCGCGGTGCCCATGGTTCCGAACATGAACGCGACGCCGTCATTCTCGACCAGTCGGCGCGTCGCCTCGACCGTCTTCGGTGGCGAAAAACCGTCGTCGAGCGAGATCATGTTGAGCTTGCGGCCGTTGACGCCGCCCTTCTCGTTGATCAGGTCGAAATAGGCTGCAAAGGCCTTGCCGGTGACGCTGAGCGCCGACGCCGGGCCGCTATACGGCATGATGTTGCCGAACTTGATCTCGGCGTCGGTGATGCCGGGTTGCTGAGCGGTTGCTGTTGTCGCTGCGCCCAGAGAGAGCAGCGCAGAAATGAAAGCCGGGACGAACTTGCTCGATCGGATCATGCTTCATCCTCCCCGGCGAATGGCCGACAATGTTGTTATTGGTTTTGAACCAAGGCTAGGGCATGCTCGGGCAACCGGTCTTGCGTTCAGTTGCTGGACACAGCACGCGTTGGTGCGGCAGGCCGCGCCTGCAAGATAATGCCAGCCGCTCAACGCAAGTTTGCGAGAGGCAAATCGGGGCATCGTCATCCGTTGGGAGGAAATCATGCTGGAGCGCGCAAGGGTGCAAAGCCCGTTCTATACGGCCGAACACGAAGCGTTCCGCGACGTGATGCGCCGCTTCGTGTCGCGCGAGATCGAGCCCTATGCCCATGAATGGGACGAGGCCGGCGAGTTTCCGCGCGAGCTTTATCGGAAAGCGTTCGAGATCGGCCTGCTGGGGCTCGGCTTCCCGGAAGAGTATGGCGGCGTCGCCGCCGACCAGTTCATGAAAATCGTGGTTTCGCAGGAACTGGCGCGCGCCGGCGCGGGCGGGATCAGTGCGAGCCTGATGAGCCACACCATCGGTTCGCCGCCGATCGCGCGGGCTGCGAGGCCCGAGGTCAGGGCGAGGGTGCTGCCGCAGGTGCTGGCGGGTGAGAAGATTTCGGCGCTCGCGATCACCGAGCCCAGCGGCGGCTCCGACGTTGCCAATTTGCGCACCAAGGCGCGGCGCGACGGCGACCATTATGTCGTCAGCGGCGAAAAGACCTTCATCACCTCGGGCATGCGGGCTGATTATTTGACGGTCGCGGTGCGCACCGGTGGCGAGGGGCCGGGCGGGGTTAGCCTGCTGTTGATCGAGGGCGACACGCCGGGCCTGTCGCGCACGAAACTGAAGAAGATGGGCTGGTGGGCGTCCGATACCGCGACGCTGCATTTCGACGAATGCCGCGTAAGGTGCGAAAACCTGATCGGCGAGGAGGGGCAGGGTTTCAAGATCATCATGCACAATTTCAACAGCGAGCGCATGGGCATGGCGGCAAGCTGCACGGCCTATGCCCGCGTCTGCGTCGAGGAAGCCATCGCCTACGCCAAGGAGCGCAAGACTTTTGGCAAGCCGATCGCGCAGCATCAGGTGATCCGGCACAAGCTGGTCGACATGGCCCAGAAGGTCGCGGCGTCGCAGGCGATGCTGGAAATGCTGGCGTGGCGGCTCGGACAGGGCGAGAGCCCGGTTGCCGAAATCTGCATGATGAAGAACCAGGCGACCCAGACCATGGCGTTCTGCGCCTCCGAGGCCGTGCAGATTTTTGGCGGCGCCGGCTTCATGCGCGGCATCAAGGTCGAGCGCATCTACCGCGAGGTCAAGGTCAACGCCATCGGCGGTGGCACCGAAGAGATCATGAAGGATCTCGCCTCGAGGCAGATGGGGCTCTAACCGTCATTCCGGGGCGATGCGTAGCGTCGAACCCGGAATCCAATTCTCATCAAATCTACGGCTCGATCTATTCCGGGTTCGCGCTGCGCGCGCCCCGGAATGACGAACAGCAGACTCGGCTCGCTCCTGCTACGGCCGGCGATCATACACATCCTGAAACAGCAGCATGCGTGACAGATGGCGCTCATTATGCCCAGGGAAGCCGCATTGCGTGGCAAAATCGTCGGCGTCGCGATAGGTACCGAACAGCCGGTCCCAGATCGGCAGATCGCCAAAGTTGCCGGCGTGGACGTCGAGTTCGTGATGCAGCGAGTGCAGCTCCGGGGTCTGGATGAAATATTTCAGCCATGGCGGCGACTTGAAATTGGAGTGATAGAAGAACTCGCCGGTCGCGGCGAACACATTGAACCACATCGCGCCCTCCAGCGAGCAGCCCAGCAGCGGATAGAGCACGGCAGCCGCAAGCGCGCTGTCGGCGAGGATCTCGACCGGGTGCTTGTAGAACGAGGTGATGGTCTCGATCCGGGCCGGCGAATGGTGCACCTGATGGAACAGCACCCACCACCCGTTCATGTGGCGGAGCCGGTGCCACCAGTAGAAAAAGAAAGTGCCGACCAGCCAGCCGATAAGGCCTTCGAGCACCGGCAGCCGCAGCGCCTCCAGATCGAACAGTGACGCGTTACCGAACAGCTTCGTCCACAGCGTGCTGGTCGAGAGCGTAATGCCGACCTGAAACATGGTGACAATCAGGGCGCGGCCGTACCAGCCCGGCGCATTGGGCAGTTCGCGGCCCGGCGCGACCCGTTCCAGGATCAGGAACGCGGCGGCCGCCAGGGCGATCAGCAGCGAAGTCAGGATGAGCGTTGTCATGGCGAAACACCTTGTGTGAGTGCCCCCGCGCCGGAGTGAAGCTCCGGGTCGCAGGTTCGCCGTAACAACAGCACCGACGATGCCATCCGGTCGATGACACGTACGTGCTAAGACCTATTTGAGGGCCGCAATCAGCTGGCTGCGCTTGGTGATGCCCAGCCGTTCATAGATGCCGCGGAAATGATTTCCGACGGTGTTTTCGGAGATGCCAAGGCGCACGGCGATCGTCTTGTCCGGCAGGCCCATCAGCGCCAGATCGACCAATTGTCTCTGCCGGTCGGTGAGTTTCGTGAGGTCGAGCGATGAACCCGCCACTTGCTCCGTGGCGAGAAACAGTGCGTGAAGCACCGGCGCGATGAGATTGAGTGAAGCCCGCGTGCGGTCTGGATGGTCGGCCGCAACGCCGGAAAAGCTGATATAGGTCCCGGCATTGGCGAACGGGTCGACGACACCGTGCGCGGCGACGACGCCAAGCGAGAACCGCTTGATCTCTTCGAGTTCACGCTCGGTGGCGAAAGGTGGCGGGCATGAGGGGTCGAGGATGAAGGCCGCGCGGTTTTGCACCCACCATGCGAAGCATCCCCGCGATGTCAGATTGAACGCATCTTCGAGGCTTGCAATGAACTCAGCTTGATGGCCGCTCGTCACCAGGTTTTGCATCCGGATACGACCGCCGGACAGCCGGCCATAACCGCCGAGGAATCGCTGGAACGGGAAAAAGTCGCGCAGCGGCCCTTCAACCCAACTCAAAATCTGGGCTTCGTTCATCGATCCCGCGGGAACCGCGCTCAATGCACCGATCCAGGCTTTCAGATCCAGAGCGGACGGGTCTGCCACGACACTGGCCGCTTTGCCCTGTCCAGGGTCGCCCGTTCTCGCACCTCGCAATCGCTGCCCCGATTTTCGCATTTGCCCCCGCTCCGCCGCCGCGTTCATCCTAGGATGAAACCGGCCGCGCCACCAGATTGCCGGCGGCAGAAGCGGCAACCTCGATGCCGCTGTGGACAGCTACTCAGCGCAAGTTCGCTACGGCCCTTTTCGGCATCTTGCCGCCGCGTGCTACAAAGGGCTCGCAATGTTCGTCCCGCGCACGGAATGACGAGAGGCACGGTTCATGCTGTTTACCGCCGATCACGACGAACCTCGCCGTATCTTGCAGAAGTTCATCGCAGCGGAGATCAATCCCTTCGTTGATGAATGGGAGAACAACGACATCTTCCCGGCGCATGAGCTGTTCAAGAAGCTCGGCGATCTCGGCTTCCTCGGCCTCAACAAGCCGGTCGAATTCGGCGGCCAGGGGCTCGATTACTCCTACGCGCTCATGATGGCCGAAGAGCTCGGCGCCATCACCTGCGGCGGCGTGCCGATGGCGATCGGGGTGCAGACCGACATGGCTACGCCGGCGCTGGCGCGGTTCGGCTCGGATGAAGTGCGACGCGAGTTTCTTAGCCCCGCGATTGCGGGAGATGCGGTCGCCTGTATCGGTGTTTCAGAGCCCGGCGCCGGTTCCGACGTCGCCTCGATCAAGACCCAGGCACGTTCCGACGGCGACGATTACGTCATCAATGGCGGCAAGATGTGGATCACCAATGGCGTGCAGGCCGACTGGATCTGCCTGCTCGCCAACACCAGTGACGACCAGGTCCATCGCAACAAGTCGCTGATCTGCGTGCCGATGAAAGCCAAGGGCGTGCAGGTCGCGCGCAAGCTCGACAAAATGGGCATGCGCTCGTCCGATACCGCGCAGATTTTCTTCGACAATGTCCGGGTGCCCAAGCGCAACCGCATCGGCGAGGAGGGCAAGGGTTTTACCTACCAGATGGTGCAGTTCCAGGAGGAGCGGCTGTGGGGCGCGGCCGCGTGCCTCAAGGCGCATGAATT
This sequence comes from Bradyrhizobium sp. 170, assembly GCF_023101085.1. Lineage (NCBI taxonomy): Bacteria > Pseudomonadati > Pseudomonadota > Alphaproteobacteria > Hyphomicrobiales > Nitrobacteraceae > Bradyrhizobium > Bradyrhizobium sp. 170. The sequence goes on from NZ_CP064703.1 coordinate 453,614, forward strand.
CATCATCGGCGAGACGATCGAATACACCCGCAACCGCAAGGCGTTTGGCAAATCGATCCTCGACAACCAGACCGTCCATTTCAAGTTGGCGGAGATGCAGACCGAGGTGGAACTGCTGCGCGCGCTGATCTACCGCGCCGCCGAGGCGCTGGTTGCGGGCGAGGACGTGACACGGCTCGCCACCATGGCCAAACTGAAGGCGGGGCGCTTGGGCCGCGAGTTGACCGACGCCTGCCTGCAGTTCTGGGGCGGCATGGGCTTTATGAACGAGACGCCAGTCAGCCGCGCCTATCGCGACAGCCGCCTGACCTCGATCGGCGGCGGCGCCGACGAGGTGATGCTGACGGTGCTGTGCAAGATGATGGGCACGCTGCCGAAAAACAAATAGAAGCCCGATCGGAACTTACGAGGGGATGCCTGATGATCACGCTCTATCACTGCGACGGCGCACGCTCATTCCGTCCGCTCTGGATGCTCGAAGAGATGGGCTTGCCCTATGAGCTGAAAATGCTGCCGTTCCCGCCACGGGTGTTCGCCAAGGAGTATCTTGCGATCAATCCGCTCGGCACCATTCCCTTCATGATCGACGGCGAGACCAAGATGACGGAGTCCTCTGGTATCTGTTATTATCTGGGCACCAAATATGGTCCGACACCGCTGGTGATCGGGCAGGACGATCCGGCCTACGGCGCCTTCCTGAACTGGATGTATTTCAGCGACGCCACACTGACCTTTCCGCAAACGCTGGTGCTGAGATACAGCCAGCTCGAACCGGAGGAGCGGCGGAACCCGCAGGTGGCCGGCGATTACGCGAAATGGTTCTTGGGCCGGCTGCGTGCTGTCGAGGCAGCTACCGCAAATGCCGAAACATTGTGCGCCGGCCGGTTCACTGGGGCCGATATCGTCAACGGCTATGCGTTGCGGCTGGCGGGCAATATCGGGCTCGCGAAGGATTTCGGGCCGAATGTCGCCGCCTATTGGGCCAGGTTGCAGGAACGTGACGGGTATCAGCGCGCCGTTGCGGCGGAGCGCAAGGCCGGTATTGAACAGAATGTGGCGCCACGGATCCGGGCCTGAAAGGCGCCGATCCAGGCCTTCGAATTAACCTTTCCCGGTCGGTGACAGTCCCCCAATTTCCGCTATGGTTGACCCCGTCGCAGCGGCCAAAGAGCCGCGCGAGGAGGACGAGCCATGGACGATGTCGGCCACAAATCCGGCCATCTGATGCTGATCACCCCGGAGCGCGTGTTCTACGCCGGCCTGCTCGGCCGGCCCCGGCAACGCTGCTCGGGCGGGTTCAACATCTATGTTGCACTCGAGGGCGGTCTCTGGCTCACCACCGCCGATGGCCGCGAGAGCCATGGTGAAATGGTCGCCCTGTTGCCGAACATCAGGCACACCATCGCCAGCGATTATCGTTCGGTGCTCAGCGTGGTGATCGAGCCGGAGAGCGTTCGTCCCGGCGCGCTCGAAGATCTCGCCCGGCGTCTCGCGGGTCCTGAAGGCACGGCTTTCGCCAGCCGCATTCGCGCCGCCTATCGCGAACTGCGCGAGCATCACGCCAATGATTTTTCCAGCGCCGAGTTCGATCTGCTGTGCCTCGGCGAGGCCCTGCCGCAGCGCGAACTCGATGCCCGCGTGGGGCGCGCCATTGTGCAGATCGGAAAATTCTGCGGCGAGCCGGTGACGGCCGCGAGTTGCGCCGCGGAGGCGGGACTATCCCCGTCGCGTTTCCTGCATTTGTTCAAGGAAGAGACCGGCATTTCCTTCCGGTCGTTCCGCGCCTGGAAACGGGCGCGGCATCTGCTGCATTTCGCCAACCAGGACATCAACCTTGCGCATCTCGCGCAGGATATCGGCTATCCCGACTCCACGCATTTCAGCCACTCGATCCGCCGCTTCTATGGCTTGAAGCCGCGAGCGATCTTTTCAGGTTCGCGCGACCTGGCGATCTATAGCCACCGCCATGCCGCCGCCGGCAATAGCGGGTTGACGCAAGAAGCCGGCTGATGCCGGACGCATGATCGCGCCGGGTATTTTCGCGATCCCTCGCGTCCCGCTTTCGAAGGTTGATCCATGGGCGACAAGGCCGTCATTACCTGCGCGCTGAACGGCGTGCTGACCGACCCGAAGCAGCACAACGTGCCGGTCACGCCGGAGCAGATGGCGCGCGAGGCCAGGGCCGCGTTTAACGCCGGCGCCAGCATCATGCATGTTCATTTGCGCCAGCAGGAGCCGAACAAGGGGCACCTGCCGTCCTGGGACGTCAACGTCAGCAAGGAAATCCAGCAGGCGATTCGCGAGGCCTGCCCCGGCGTCATCATCAACCACACCACGGGCACGTCGGGGCCCAAATATCAGGGCGCGCTCGACTGCGTGCGCGAGACGAGACCCGAGATTGCGGCCTGCAACGCCGGCTCGCTGAACTATCTGAAGGTGAAGTCCGACAACACCTGGGCCTGGCCGCCGATGATGTTCGATAACGCGGTCGAGAAGGTGCAGGACTATCTCGACGTGATGAAGGAAGCAGGCACGATTCCCGAATTCGAATGCTTCGACGTCGGCATCGTTCGCTGCGTCGGCATGTACCGGCAGACCGGAATGTATTCCGGCCCGCTCGAATATAATTTTGTGATGGGCGTCGCCTCCGGCATGCCCGCCGACCCGGACCTGCTGCCGATCCTGTTGAAGCTGAAGCTGCCGGAAGCGCATTGGCAGGTGACTGCGATCGGTCGCGCCGAAATCTGGCCGCTGCACCAACGCTGCGCCGATCTCGGCGGGCATCTCCGCACCGGACTGGAAGATACTTTCTATCTCGCCGACGGCACCAAGGTGACCTCGAACGGGCAGTTGATAGAGGAAGTCGCCGCCTGCGCGCGCCGTGCTGGCCGCGAGATCGCAAGCCCGGCGGAGGCCCGGCAGATTTTCGGGACAAGGCATTAATGCCGTCATTGCGAGCGACGCGAAGCAATCCATCGTGTCGCACAGAAAGATTGCTTCGGCGCTTCGCTCCCTTGCACAAACGCTTCGCGTTTGTCGCAGGCAATGACGAGCAGGAGAGTTTATGGCCGTAATCGACTCGACGATCGCAACCGGCAGCGCGGCCTTTAAGGCCAATCGCGAGGGCATGGTGGCGCTGATCGCGCGGATGCGTGCCCTCGAAGATCGCACGCGGGCGGCATCCGCGGCCGCCAAGGACCGCTTCCACAAGCGCGGACAGTTGCTACCGCGCGAGCGCGTGGCGCTGGTGCTCGATCCCGGCTCGCCCTTCGTCGAACTGTCGGCGCTCGCCGGCTACATGTTCGACGTCCCGGATGCGGACAAGAGCGTGCCCGGCGGCGGCGTGATCGCCGGCATCGGTTTCGTCTCCGGCATCCGCTGCATGGTCAGCGCCAATGATTCCGGCATCGATGCCGGCGCGCTGCAACCGTACGGCCTCGACAAGACGCTGCGGGTGCAGGAACTGGCGCTGGAAAACAAGCTACCTTACGTGCAGCTGGTCGAAAGCGCCGGCGCCAATCTGCTGCGCTACCGGGTCGAGGACTTTATTCGCGGCGGCAACATCTTTCGCAACCTGGCGCGGCTGTCGGCGGCAGGTTTGCCTGTCGTCACCGTGACGCATGGTTCGTCGACCGCGGGCGGCGCCTATCAGACCGGACTTTCCGACTACATCGTGATGGTGCGTGGCCGCACCCGCGCGTTCCTCGCCGGGCCGCCGCTGTTGAAAGCCGCGACGGGCGAGATTGCGACCGAGGAAGAACTCGGCGGCGCCGAGATGCATACCTCGATTTCAGGTCTCGGCGACTATCTGGCCGAAGACGATCGCGATGCGCTGCGCATCGCGCGCGACATCATGGCCAATCTGGAGTGGGACCGGCCGAAGCCAGCGCCAGAATCGTTCAAGCCGCCACGCTACGATGCGGAGGAACTGCTTGGCATCATGCCGATGGATCACAAGCGGCCGGTGGACATGCGCCAGGCTATCGCGCGGTTTGTCGACGATTCCGACTTCACCGAGTTCGGCGCCAATTACGGTCCCGCTACCGTATGCGGTCATGCCCGCATCGAAGGGCAGGCGATCGGGATCATCAGCAACAACGGCCCGCTCGACGTGCCCGGCGCCAACAAGGCGACGCACTTCATTCAGGCCTGCTGCCAGTCGCGCACGCCGATTCTGTATATGAACAACACGACGGGTTACATGGTCGGCAAGGCGTATGAGGAGGCCGGCATGATCAAGCACGGCTCCAAGATGATCCAGGCGGTGACCTCGGCTACCGTGCCGCAAATCACGATCTATTGCGGCGCCTCTTTCGGCGCCGGCAATTACGGCATGTGCGGGCGCGGCTTTCATCCGCGATTCTGTTTCGCCTGGCCGAACGCCAAGACCGCGGTGATGGGCGGCGAGCAGGCCGCCGAAACCATGGCGATCGTGACCGAGGCTGCGGCGGCGCGGCGCGGCAAGCCGATCGAGAAGGAGAAGCTCGATGCGATGAAGGCGCAGATCACCGGCGTGTTCGACGGCCAGATGGACGTGTTCTCGACCAGCGCGCGCGTCCTTGATGATGGGGTTATTGACCCGCGCGATACCCGCAGCGTGCTTTCCGAAGTGCTGGCGATCTGTCGTGAGGCCGAGGCCCGCACGCCCCAGCGCATGCAGTTCTCGGTCGCGCGGCCATGAGCGGAATTGAAATGAAGCGGACGCCGTTCTTCAAGATCCTCGTCGCCAACCGCGGCGAGATCGCGCTGCGGATCATGCGCACCGCACGCCGGCTGGGCTATGGCGTGGTCGCCGTCTACTCCGATGCCGACCGTGACGCCCTGCATGTTCGCGAGGCGGATCAGGCGATCCGGATCGGCGAGGCGCTGCCGGCGCAGTCCTATTTGCGGATCGACGCGATCATCGCGGCCGCGAAAACCAGCGGCGCCAGCGCGATTCATCCGGGCTACGGCTTCCTCGCCGAGAACGAGGATTTTGCGCAAGCCTGCCGCGATGCCGGACTGGTCTTCATCGGGCCGTCGCCGGAGGCGATCCGGGCGATGGGCAACAAGGCCGGCGCCAAGGACATCATCCAGAAGGCGGGCGTGCCTATCGTGCCTGGCTATCAGGGCGCAGATCAGAGCGACGGCGTGATGCTGGCGGAGGCCAGGAAGATCGGCTTTCCCGTGATGATCAAGGCGGTCGCGGGCGGCGGCGGGCGCGGCATGCGGCTGGTCGCAGATGCTGCAGCGTTCCCGGACGCGCTGCGCGGCGCAAGGTCGGAGGCGCAGGGCGCGTTCGGCGATCCCACCGTCATTCTGGAACGCGCCATCGTCGATCCCCGCCATATCGAAATCCAGGTGTTCGGCGACCGCTACGGCAATGCCATTCATCTTGGCGAACGTGATTGCTCGGTACAGCGCCGGCACCAGAAGCTGATCGAGGAAGCGCCGTCGCCGAAGGTGACGCCGGACTTGCGGGCGCGGATGGGCGCGGTCGCCGTCGCCGCGGTCAAGTCGATCGGCTATGAGGGCGCCGGCACGCTGGAATTCCTGCTCGACCAGAGCGGCGAGTTCTATTTCATGGAAATGAACACGCGGCTGCAGGTCGAGCATCCTGTGACGGAGGCGATCACCGGGCTGGACTTGGTTGAATTGCAGTTGCGCATCGCCGCCGGCGAGTCGCTCGGGCTCAGGCAGGAGGATGTCAAATTTTCCGGCCACGCCATCGAGGTGCGGCTGTGTTCCGAGGATGCCGGCCATGACTTCATGCCGCAATCGGGTCGGATGGCGCTGTGGCAGATGCCGGACGGCGTCCGCGTCGAGCATGCGCTGCAATCCGGTTCCGAGATTCCCCCGTTCTATGATTCCATGATCGCCAAGATCATCAGCCATGGCGCCGATCGTAACGAGGCGCGGGGCCGGTTGATCTGCGGTCTGGAGCAGACGGCCGCGTTCGGCGTCACCACCAATCAGGGATTTTTGATTTCCTGCTTGCGTCATCCGGGCTTTGCCAAGGGCGAAGCGACCACGGCCTTCATCGGCAACCATCGCGACGAACTGTTGGCGCCGAGCGCCAACGCCAACGCGGAGGCCGCGTTGGCCGCCTTGCTGCTCTACGTTACCAATACACACGCGCCGCCCTGGCGCAGCGGGCGAAGTCTGGCGGCGACGTTTCCGCTGACGATGCGGATCGATCTTGGCCATGGCGTTCACGAGGTGGATATCGTACGCGGCCGCGATGGCGGGTATGCCGCCGTCGTCGATAGCAGCGACCTTCGTTTCGAGATTGACGAGCTCGGTCGCGATGCGATCCGCTTCCGCACCGACGGCATGATGGAGTCGGCAAGATTCCTGCGCGATGGCGACCGCCTCTTTGTTCTGCACCGCGGAGCGACAATTGCGGTCCGCGACCTGACCCTCTCAGCGCCGGCCTCGGCTGCGGCGGCCGGTGGCGACGGCAAGGTGCGCGCGGCGATGAACGGCCGCGTGGTCGCGGTGCTGGTCAAGCCGGGTGAGCAGGTTGCGGCCGGCCAGCCGGTGATGACGCTGGAAGCGATGAAGATGGAGCATGTGCACACGGCTGGCGTCGCAGGCACGGTTTCGTCGATCGACGTGGCCGAAGGCGAACAGGTAACGACGGGCCGGATCGTCGTGGAGATTGCGGCGGCGCAAGTTGCGTAGGGTGGGCAAAGGAGCGCAGCGACGTGCCCACCATTCTTGCTGCGCGTGAAGTGGTGGGCACGCTGCGCTTTGCCCACCCTACGAATTCTACTCCGGTCGCCCCGTTCCCTCGTTCAGCCAGCACGCTACCTGATGCCCTTCGCCGGCTTCCACCAGCGCCGGCCGCTCCACCTTGCAGCGGTCCATGACATAGCGGCAGCGGGTGTGGAAGGCGCACCCCGAGGGCGGGTTGATCGGGCTCGGGACGTCGCCGTCGACCATGGGCGCAAGGCGTTTTGCCTTGGGATCGGCGATCGGGACTGAGGCCAGCAGTGCCTGCGTGTAGGGGTGGCGCGGGTTGGCGAACAACTCGCTTTTGTCCGCGATCTCGACGATGCGTCCGAGATACATCACGGCCACGCGGTGGCTGATATGGGCGACGACGGCGAGGTCGTGGGCGATGAACAGATAGGAGAAGCCGTTCTTGCGCTGCAGGTCGATCAGCAGGTTGATCACCTGCGCTTGGATCGAGACGTCGAGCGCCGATACCGGCTCGTCGCACACAATGAGACTCGGCCCGAGCGACAGCGCCCGTGCAATGCAGATGCGTTGCCGCTGGCCGCCCGAGAATTGATGCGGATAGTTCTTCATCTGATCCGCCCGCAATCCGACCTGCGCGAACAGTTCGGCGACGCGTTCCTGTTGCGCCCGGCCGGTTGCAAGACCGTGCACGCTGAGCGGCTCGCCGACGATATCGCCCGCGGTCATGCGTGGATTGAGCGAGGCGAACGGGTCCTGGAACACGATCTGCATCGAGCGACGATGCGGCCGCATCTCGGATTTGCTGAGGCCGGTGATGTCGGTGCCGTTGAGTTTGATGGCGCCGCTGGACGGCTCCACCAGCCGCAGCACGCTGCGCGCGACCGTCGATTTGCCGCAGCCGGACTCGCCGACGAGCCCGAGCGTCTCGCCCTTGCCGACGGAGAAGCTGACGCCGTCCACCGCATGCACGGTGCCGACGCGCCGACGCAGGACGCCGCCACGTACCGCGTAATGCTTGACGAGGTCGGTGACTTCGAGCAGGGGACGTTGATCGGTCATGGCGCGCCCACCAGTTCAGCCGCCCGCCAGCACGCCGCAAAATGATCGCCGTCGACTTCCTGCAACGGCGGATATTCGGCGCGGCAGCGATCGACGGCGAGGCTGCAGCGCGGCGCAAAGGCGCAACCCGGCGGCAGGTTTGTCAGCGACGGTACCATGCCGGGAATTTCGTTCAGCCGCGCATCGGTCTTGGCACCAAACGAAATCACCGCCGGCATCGAGGCCATCAGCCCGCGCGTGTAGGGATGCTTCGGATTCTCGAACAGGTCTTCCACGGTCGCTTCCTCGACCTTCTTGCCGGCATACATCACGATGACGCGCTGCGCGGTCTGCGCCACGACGCCGAGATCGTGCGTGATCAGGATCAATCCAGTTCCGAGCGTCTTCTGCAGATCGACGATCAGCGCCAGGATCTGCGCCTGGATCGTCACGTCGAGTGCAGTGGTCGGCTCGTCCGCGATCAACAATGCCGGCCGGCACGCCAAGGCCATCGCGATCATCGCGCGCTGCCGCATGCCGCCGGAAAGCTGATGCGGATATTCCAGCGCGCGGCGTTCCGGCTCGGGGATACGTACGAGACGCAGCATTTCGACCGCCTTGGCCCACGTCTCCCTGGAGGTCATTTCCCGGTGCAGGCGCAGCACTTCGGTGATCTGGTCGCCGATCCGCATCACCGGATTGAGCGAGGTCATCGGCTCCTGAAAGATCATCGAGATCCGGTTGCCGCGAATCTTGCGCATCTCGGCCTCGTCGAGGCCGAGCAGGTCGGTCCCTTCCAGCATCACCGAGCCGCCGACCACCCGGCCCGGCGGGTCCGGCACCAGCCGCATCACCGACAGCGCGGTCACGCTCTTGCCGCAACCGGATTCGCCGACGATCGCCAGCGTCTCGCCGCGCCGCACGCTGAACGAGACATCGTCGACCGCGCGGAACAGACCTGAGTTGGTGAAGAACACCGTCTGCAGGTTCTTCACGTCGAGAACCGTGTCTTCCTTCGTCTCGGTCATCAGCCGCGCTGCCTCGGGTCGAGGATGTCGCGCAAGGCGTCGCCGAACAGATTGGTGCCGAACACCGCAAGGCTGATGGCGACGCCGGGGAAGATCACCAGCCACGGCGCGGTGCGGACATATTCCGCCGCCGATTCCGACAGCATGCGTCCCCAGGACGGATAGGGCTCGGGAATGCCGAGGCCGAGAAACGACAGCGAGGCCTCGGTGAGGATGGTGGAGCCGAGCTGCGCGGTCGCCAGCACGATCAGCGGCGCCAGCGTGTTGGGCAGCACGTGGCGCAGCGCGATGCGGGTCTCGCTCATGCCGATCGATTTGGCGGCTTCGACGAACGGCAGTTCGCGCAGCGCCAGCGTGTTGGCGCGGATCACGCGGGCGACCGTTGGGATCAGCGGGATCGCAATGGCGATGATCACGTTCGGGAGCGACGGCCCCAGCGCTGCCGTCATCACCAGCGCCAGCACCAGCAACGGCAGGGCCTGCAGAATGTCGGTGATGCGCTGGAACAAGAGGTCGACCCAGCCCGAGAGATAGCCCGATGCGAGGCCGACGATGACGCCGATCGACGATCCCAGCAAGGTGGCGCCGATGCCGACGGCCAGTGATATCCGCGCGCCATGGACGATCCGGCTCCAGACGTCGCGGCCGAATGAATCGGTTCCCATCCAGTGCGCCGCGCTGGGGGAGGCCAGCCGTTGCGCGGAATCGACGCTGAGCGGATCGTAGCGGCAGATCAGGTCCGCCGAGATCGCCATCCAGACGAACATCACCATGATGACAAGGCCGATCGTGCCGAGCAGATAGCGATGTGCCAGAAACAGCAGACGGCGCCAGCCATGCGTCGAATGGGCGCCGGCTCGTCTTAACTCGCTGTCGAAATTGATCGTGGTCAAGCGGCTAGTCCCCATAGCGGATGCGCGGGTCGATCGCGGCGTAAAGCATGTCGACGGTGAAGTTTGCGACCACCACGACCACGGCGATCAGCATCACGAGGTTCTGGACGATCGGGTAATCACGCCAGCGCAGCGCCTCGACCAGGAAGCGGGCGACACCGGGAATATTGAAAACGGTTTCGGTGACGATCAGCCCGCCGATCAGGAAGGCCGCCTCGATGCCGATCACGGTAATGACCGGGAGAATGGCGTTCTTCAGCGCGTGGCGATAATTGACCGATGCCTCGGACGCGCCTTTGGCGCGCGCGGTCCGGATGTAGTCCTGCCGCAGGATTTCCAGCATCGAGGAGCGCGTGATGCGCATGGTCAGCGCGGCGCTGCGGAAACCGACCGCCATCGCCGGGACGGCATAGATCGCGAAAGCTTCGGTCCAGGTTGCCGGGTTCGGATTATAGATCGGCATGTGGCCGAACAGCGAGACCGACGCCATCAGGATCAACAGGCCGAGCCAGAAGGACGGCAGCGACAGGCCGCTCAGGCTGACGACGCGCAAGGTATAGTCGAGCCGCGAGCCCTGATGGACCGCGCTGATGACGCCGAGCGGAATGCCGATCGAAGCGGAGAACAGCAGCGCCAGCGCCGCCAGCCGCGCGGTGATCGGAATGCGCGGCAGGATCTCCTGCAGCGCCGGCTTTTCCGACACGTAGGAATAGCCGAGATCGCCCTGCAGCAGCCCGCCGATCCAGTTCAGATATTGCTGGTAGATCGGCAGATCGAGGCCAAGTTCCTTTTCGAGGTTGGCCTTGTCGGTGGGATCGACGAAGCCGGCCGCATCGAACAGGATATCGACGATGTTGCCGGGGACGACGCGCAGCAGCACGAAGATGATGATCGAGATCCCGACCAGGGTCACGAGCATCAAGGCGAGGCGTCGCACGATATAAGCAAACACCCGGCGGTTCTCCCTGGCAGGCTGGCTAGCGTTCGATTCTGACTAAATCAGAACCGAACTCCAGTTCTTTTTGTTCTGACGCGTTTTCTTCACGCGAACCGGATCCCGCTTCGCTGGAAAACGCGATGCTTGCGGCTGGACTTTACTTGTCCATCCAGACGTCTTCGTAACGATAGCCGTTATAGGAGCTGTTCACCATGATGGTGATGCCCTTGACGTAAGGCTGCCAGCAGGAGCCGTTCCGGCTATGGTATATGATCGGCCTCGCCACATCTTCCTGAAGCTTCTTGTCGATATCCCAGACCAGCTTCTTGCGCTTGGCAACATCCTTCTCGACCGACTGCTGATCGAACAGTTTTTCGATCTCCTTGTTGCAGTAGTTGGTGTAGTTGCGCTCCGATCCGCAGGAATAGTTCTCGTAGAACGACTGGTCGGGATCGTCGACCGCGTTGCCGGTGAGGTTGAGGCCAAGCGCGTAGTCCTTGCGCGCGACCTTCGGGAACCATTGCGCGGTGTCGACGACGTCGAGTTCGCCATCGATGTAGATGCTCTTGATCTGGTCGATCAGGATCACGGCGGGATCGCGGTAAATCGGAATGTTGCGTGTGGCGACCTTGACGGCGAGGCGCTTGTCCGGGCCGTAGCCCGCCTTCTGCATCAATTTACGCGCCTCCTCCCGGTTGGCGTTGATGTCGGGGCCGTAGCCCGGGATCGATTCCAGCATTTCCTTCGGCATCGCCCACAATCCGCCCGGCGCAGGCAGCATGGTGCCGCCGATATCGGCCTGCCCCTCGAACAGGATCTGCACGAACGCCTTGCGATCCAGCGCCAGCGCTAGCGCCCGGCGAATGTCCGTATTGTCAAACGGCGGGGAGGAAGAGTTGACGATGATGTTGGTCGAAACATTGATCGGCTCGACCACGCAAACCGCGCTCGGCGCCTGTGCCTTGACCTCCTTGAGCAGCGGGATCGACACTTCGGTCGGGAACGTCATGTCGAATTTTCCGGAGACAAATCCGAGAATCGCCGTCGAGCGGTTGGTAATGATAGTGAATTCGATGCCGTCGAGATGCGGCAGGCCCTTCTTGAAGTAATCAGGGTTCTTCGTGAGCTTGATCGACTCGTTGGCCTTGAACTCGACGAATTTGAACGGGCCGGTGCCGATCGGCTTGGTGCGCATGTCGGCCGGAGAGACGTGGCAGGGGTAAACCGGCGTGTAGCCCGAGGCGAGCAGCGACAGCAACGCCGGTTGCGGCCGCTTCAATTCGAAGGACGCTTCGAAATCGCCGTTGACGGTCACGTCGCTGACCTGATCATACCAGGACTTTCGCGGGTTCTGGCGGAACTTCTGCTGCGATTTGCCCATCACCATGTCGAAGGTGCATTTGACGTCGGCCGACGTGAACGGCTTGCCGTCATGCCATTTGACGCCCTGCTTCAGCTTGAAGGTCAGTTTCTTGCTGTCGCTGCTCCAGGCCCAGCTCTCCGCGAGATCGGGGACAATCGAATCCACGCTGTTCTGCGCCACGTCCTGCTTGAAGACGACGAGGTTGTTGAAGACCGGCATGAAGGGAATATTGATCGAATAGGTCGCGCCTTCATGGATCGAGGCGCTGCCCGGGCTGTCACGGTGATAGACCCTGAGGATGCCGCCCTGTTTCGGCTCTCCGGCCGATGCGACATCGTATGCCGGCAGCAACAACAATACCGCGACGGCAAGCGCTTGCACGCTCCGCATGATCCCCTCCACATTTTTCGGTCTCAACTGGCCGATTGGTATCGAGGATACCATGGCGCAGCGTTCGGGCAACCTGCCAAGCCAATGCGAGGCTTGGTAATTCGGACTAATCGAAATCCGCGTGGCGGAACTTGCGATGATTTGCCAGCTATCGCCGAAGTCCGGCCGCTTCGTTGCAGCGCGGTCGTTGCATCGCAACTCGCCGGATTGCTTCACCTGAAGATAACCCATGTCGCTAGACGATCCGCGAGGTCTTGTTGCCCCAATAGCGATCGCGCAACAGCCGCTTGTAGAGTTTTCCGGTCGGAAGCCGCGGCAATTCAGACTCGAAGTCGATCGAACGCGGCACTTTCTGGCGCGATAGCGACTGGCTGCAGAAGGCGATCAGTTCGTCGGCCAGCTCCTGCCCCGGCGAAACGCCCGGCATCGGCTGCACCACGGCCTTCACTTCCTCGCCGAGATCGTGATTGGGCACGCCGAACACCGCCGCATCCGCGATCTTGGGATGGGTGATCAGGAGGTTCTCGCATTCCTGCGGATAGATATTGACGCCGCCGGAGATGATCATGAAGGTCGCGCGATCGGTGAGGTAAAGAAATCCGTCATCGTCGACATAGCCGACGTCGCCGACCGTGCTCATGGTGCCGTCGGCCGAGCGGACTTCGCTGGTCTTGCCCGGATCGTTGAAATATTCGAACGGGGTTGCGGTCTTGAACCACACCGTGCCCGCTGTGCCGACCGGGCAGGGCTGCATGTTCTCGTCGAGAATATGGAGGTCGCCAAGCAGCACCCGACCGACGGTGCCGCGATGGGCCAGCCATTCCTCGCTGTTGCAGGAGGTGAAGCCGAGGCCTTCGGTGGCGCCGTAATATTCATGGATGATCGGTCCCCACCATTTGATGATGTCGTCCTTCACGGCCGCGGGGCAGGGCGCGGCGGCGTGGATCGCGATTTCGAGCGATGACAGGTCATGGCGGACGCGCACTTCTTCCGGCAGTTTCAGCATGCGCGAGAACATCGTGGGCACGAGCTGGGTATGGGTGACGCCCCATTTCGGAATCAGTGCGAGATATTGTTCGGGATCGAACCGTTCCATGATGATGGCGGTGCCGCCCATCTTGATCGTGAGGTTGACGGCGGCCTGCGGCGCCGAGTGGTAGAGCGGCGCCGGCGACAAATAGATCATGCCCTCGCGGTACTGCCAGATCTTCACCAGGAAATCGAATAGCGGCAATTGCTGATCGGCCGGCAGTTCCGGCAACGGGCGCAGAATCCCCTTCGGCCGGCCGGTGGTGCCGGAGGAATAGAGCATCGCGGTGCCGACGCATTCGCCTGATATCGGTGTGTGCGGCATATCCGCAGTTGCTTCTTGCAGGCCAACGATGCGGTCGCTTTCGCTGTCGCCGTCGGCGACGATGCAAAGCTCCACTTGCGGGCATTCCTTCAACGCCTCGCGCGCGACATCGAGTTTTTCCCTTGATGTGATGAGGATGCGCGACTGGCTGTTGGTCAGGATATAGGCGAGCTCGCTCGCGGTGAGGTAAGAGTTCACGCAGGTGTAATAGAGGCCCGAGCGTTCGCCGGCGCCGCAGGATTCCAGATAGCGGCTGTTGTTCTCCATGAAGATCGAATAGTGATCGAGCCGCTTCAGGCCGCGGTTGCGAAGCAGATGCGCCAGCCGGTTGCAGCGCGCCTCCAGCTCGCGATAGGTGACGGTCTCGCCGGTATCAGCCATGATGAAGGCGGGCTGCAGCGGACGAAGATGAACGTGCTTGCCGGTGTACATGGTCGTTGTGGTCTCCCTAGGCGGCCAAATCGAGAATCTCGCGCACCTGCGCCGGCCCCTCGATCTTGCGCGGATTGCGCGGCACCCAGGGCGTTGCCATTGCTGCCAGCGCGATACGGTCGAAATGCTCAGGTCCAACGTTGACCTCGCGCAGGCTGCGCGGCATGCCGAGGTTGCGAATGAAGGCGTCGAGCACGTCGCCGGCGTCCTCGTTCGGGTGCCCCATCGCGGCTGCAACCTGCGCCTGCCGCTCGGCATTCGCTGATTTGTTCCAGCGCATCACCGACGGCAGCATCACGCAGGAAGTGTAGCCGTGCGGCACGCCGAACTCCGCGCCGAGCACGTAGCCGATGCCGTGGCTGGCGCCCATCGGCACGCCGGAAGCCAGCGGCCCGGTCGAAAGCCAGGTCCCGATCTGGCAATCCATCCGGGCGTCGAGGTCTTGCGCATCGGCCTTCACCCGCGGCAGCGCCTGTGCCAGCATCGACAGCCCCTTCAGCGCCTGGGCGTCGCCGTAAGGATGCGCCTCGCGCGCGCAGATGCCCTCGACGCAATGGTCGACGGCACGGATGCCGGTCGAGAGCCACAGCCACTCCGGGGTGTGCTGGCTAAGCCAGGGATCGAGAATCGCCGCGCGGGGCATCAGCAGCGGATGGCGCAGCGCTTCCTTGACCTTGGTGTTCTCGTTGGTAACGCCCGCCGTGGAAGAGAACTCGCCGCCGGCGATCGTGGTCGGCACGCTGATCTGGCGCACCGTCGGCGCGGTGAGCTGCGGCGAAGCGCCGCGACCAGCCCGGATCCTGTCGATGTCGTCAGGGTTGCGGATATCGTTGGCGAGGCAAAGCTGCACCGCCTTGGCGCCGTCGGTAATCGAACCGCCGCCGACGGTGACGATGATATCGGCACCGGCGGTGCGGGCCTGTTCGCTGGCGGCAATGACGGCTGCGCGCGGCGTATGCGGCGGCATCGCATCGAACGTGCCGGCGCAGCGCGGCCCCAGCACGCGGCGAATGTTCTCGATTTCATCGGTTTCGCGGTTGAGCGTGCCGCTGACCATCAGGAAGGCGCGTGTGGTGCCGAGCCGGTTCAACTGCTCGACGAGCGCCTCCGATGCCGGCCGCCCGAACACGACCTCATCCATCGCGCCGAATACGACACGCCCTTGATGCACGGCTGTCCTCCCCGGACATTCATGGCCCTTGTTGCGGGCCTTGGCGGCAAGGTTAGCTGAGGAAATTGGCGACGTCATGCATGAAGATGATGCGGTCGAACCGTCTCGTAGGATGGGTGGAGCGCAGCGATACCCATCGCCATGCGTATCGGTATTGATGGGTATCGCTCCGCTCCACCCATCCTACGCGGAGTGTCCAGTGCGCCGTGCCCTCTCCACGTTATTGCGAGCGAAGCGAAGCAATCCATTCCTTCTTTATGCCGAGGCATGGATTGCTTCGCTTCGCTCGCAATGACGGCTGGATGTGACTTCGCCTTCTTGCGGCGTGGATCGCCCGAGGTTTGCATGATCAAAGGGGCCGGACAGACTTTCGGACTGATCTGCTCTGTTGGATTTGTTCGTCGCACCTTGCCGCCGTCATTCCCGGGGCGCTGCAGGACGCCTTCGCGTCACGTTTTCGTCATCAGCCGGCGATTAGCTGACCGTTCGTCGCGACCGGTTCCGCTTGCGTCGCAGTGCGGAAAACATGAGGTCCGCGGGAGCGGAGCGTTGGCTCTGCGGATGCATAACGATTGTGCTTGATCCCGTCGGGATCTTGACGAGACTGGGAACCGATCACATCTGTGGCCTCCGCCAAAGTTCCACGGCGGCTTTCATCTATCAGGGATGTCGAGAGCGCAGGGGAGATGGGGTTTGACTGCAATTGAGCAACTGAAACGGTCGGCTTTGCCGACGGGGGCCGATGTTCGCGCACCTCGTGGCCTGCCATGGTTGGCCTCGCTGCTCGCGCTGGCGCTGTCGGCTTGCGGCGACAAGCCGCCGCAACAGCCGGCCGCGGCGGCGCCGCCCGTTACGGTCGCGCAGCCGGTGAAGCGGACCGTTACCGACTGGGACGAGTTCACCGGACGTTTCGAGGCGGTCCAGGAAGTCCAGGTTCGCGCCCGCGTCGGCGGTTTCGTATCCAGTGTCGAATTCCGCGATGGCTCCATCGTGCGCACGGGCGATCTGCTTTACGTGATTGACGCCCGTCCGTTCGAGGCGGTCGCCGAACAGGCCGACGGCCAGTTGTCCGATGCGCGGGCGAAAGCAGAACTCGCCAGGCGCGAACTCGACCGCGCCCTGACCCTGAACCAGACCCAGGCGGTGTCCGATTCCATCGTCGACCAGCGCCGCCAGACCTTGCAGGCGGCGCGCGCCGCGGAAATGCAGGCTGAAGGCGCGCTCAAGGCCGCCAAGCTCAATATCGAGTTCACCCATGTGATGGCGCCGATCACCGGCCGCGTCAGCCGCCATCTGGTCACGCCCGGCAATCTCGTGCAGGGCAGCGAGGGCGGCGCGACGCTGCTCACCTCGATCGTCTCGCTCGATCCGATCTTCATCTATTTCGACGTCGACGAGGCGACCTACCAGCGGAACAGCCGGCTCTGGTTCGAAGGCAAGCGGCCGAGTTCGCGCGACACGCCGAACCCGGTCGAGGTGACGCTGACCGGTGAAACCAAGCCCTCGCATGACGGCAAGATGGATTTCCTCGACAACCGCCTGGACGTCTCGACCGGGACGCTGCGCAGCCGTGCGGTGATCCCGAACAAGGATCTCTCGATCCTGCCCGGCCAGTTCGGCCGCGTCCGCATCATCGGCAGTGCGCCCTATGAGGCCCTGCTGCTGCCGGACACGGCTGTCGCGACCGACCAGTCGCGGAAGATCGTTTTCGTCGTCAAGGACGACAATACGGTCGAGGCAAAGCCGGTGACGCTTGGGCCGCTCGATGAAGGCCTGCGCGTGATCCGTGAGGGCCTGAAGCCGGAAGACCGCGTCATTATCGACGGTCTGCAACGGGCACGGGTGGGGGCAAAGGTCACCCCGCGGCCCGGCGACATCAAGCCGGCCGGTGCCAAGACATGAATCTCGGTCGGCTCTCCATCAACCAGCCCATTTTGGCGATGGTGCTGTCGATCGTGCTGCTGATTGTCGGCGCGATCGCCTATACGACGCTGCCGGTTTCGGAATATCCGCAAGTGGTGCCGCCGACGGTGACGATCACCACGCAATATCCCGGCGCCTCCGCGCAAACCGTCTCCGATACGGTCGCCGCTCCGATCGAGCAGGAGATCAACGGCGTCGAGGACATGCTGTATCTCTACAGCCAGGCCACCTCGAACGGACAGTTGACGATCACGGTCACGTTCAAGCTCGGCACTGATTTGGACAAGGCGCAGGTGCTGGTGCAGAACCGCGTCGCGATCGCGCAGCCGCGGCTGCCCGAAGAGGTGCAGCGCAACGGCGTCGTCACCCGCAAGAACAGCCCCGACATCCTGATGGTCGTGTTCATGCTGTCGCCGGACGACACGTTCGACCAGCTCTATATCTCGAACTATGCGCTATTGCAGGTCCGTGACCAGTTGCTCCGGCTCGACGGCGTCGGCGACATCCAGATTTTCGGCGCGCGCGACTATTCGATGCGGCTGTGGCTCGATCCGGACAAGATCGCCACGCTGGGCCTGACCGCCGGCGAGGTGGTGGCGGCGATCCGCTCGCAAAACGTGCAGATCGCGGGCGGGCAGATCGCGGAACCTCCGATTGCCGACCGCGCCTTCTCGCCGAATCTCACGTTTACCGGCCGCCTGAAGGACCCGAAGCAGTTCGAGGAGATTGTGGTCAAGGCCGGCGCCGACGGGCGCACGGTCAAGCTGCGCGACGTCGCGCGGATCGAACTCGGGGCGCTCGCCTATTCGACCAACAGCTTCCTGCTGCGGAAATCCGCCGTCGCCATGCTGGTGACCCAGCGGCCCGGCTCCAATGCGCTCGCGACCGCCAAGGGCATTTCGAACACCATGGAGCGGCTGAAGGCGAGCTTCCCGAAAGGGCTCGACTACAATATCGGCTACAATCCGACCGAATTCATCGCACAGTCCGTCAGCGAGCTGATCAAGACGATCTACGAGGCGATGGCGCTGGTCGTGATCGTGGTGCTGGTGTTCTTGCAGGGCTGGCGGCCAGCCATCATTCCGATCATCGCGATCCCGGTGTCGCTGGTCGGCACCTTTGCCGTGATGGCAGCATTGGGATTCTCGATCAACAATCTCACGCTGTTCGGCCTCGTGCTCGCGGTCGGCATCGTGGTCGACGATGCGATCGTGGTGGTCGAAAACGTCGAACGCCATCTCGAGCACGGCATGAACCGGCGTGACGCCGCGCTTCGCACCATGCAGGAGGTCGGCAGCGCGCTGGTTTCGATTGCGCTGGTGTTGTGCGCGGTGTTCGTCCCGACGGCGTTCCTCGGCGGTATCTCCGGGCAGTTCTTCCAGCAGTTTGCCGTCACTATTGCGGTCGCGACCGCAATTTCCTGCTTCTGCTCGCTGACGCTGTCACCGGCGCTGGCCTCGCTGATCCTGCAGCCGCACGAAGACAAGCGGCCGCCGGCACGCTGGAATTTCATCGCCCGCGGCTGGGGTGCTTTTACCGGCGTCTTCAATCGCGGCTTCGACCGGCTGGCGCATGGCTATGCCAGCGCGGCCGATTTCGTGATCCGGCATTCGGTGGTGATGTTGCTGGTGTACGTGGCGCTGATCGGCGGCGCCGGATGGCTGTTGATGACAACGCCGCAAGGTTTCATCCCGGCGCAGGATCGCGGTTATGTCATTGTCTCCGTGCAATTGCCGGGCGCGGCGTCGCTGGCGCGCACCACCGAAGTGGTCCGCGAGATCGAGCGCATTGCGCTGGATACGCCCGGTATCGTTCGTGTAGCTGCCTTCGCCGGCTTCTCGGGTGCAACCCGAACGCAGGCAAGCAATGCCGCCGCGCTATTTCCCGTATTCGAAGATCCGGAAGAGCGCCACAAGAAGGGACTTTCCGCAGGCGCGATCGCCAACAATCTGCGCAACCGGCTGGCGAGCATCCAAGGTGCCTTCATCATCGTCATCCCGCCGCCTGCGGTACCCGGCATCGGCACCGGCGGCGGCTTCACCATGCGGATTCAGGACCGCCAGGGCCGCGGCTCCGAGATGCTTGCCGCGGCGACGGGTGAACTGGTCGGTGCGGCGAGCAAGGCGCCGGGCCTGACACAGGTGTTCTCCACTTTTGCGGCCAACACGCCGCAACTGTTCGTCGACATCGACCGCGTCAAGGCTCAGAAGCTCGGCGTGCCGATTGCGAACATCAACGATACGATCCAGACCTATTTCGGCTCGTCCTATGTCAACGACTTCAATCTGTTCGGCCGCACCTACCGCGTCACGGCGCAGGCCGATCTGCCGTTCCGGAAGGAGACATCCGATCTCGCACGCCTGCGCACCCGCAACGCCGCCGGCGACATGGTGATGCTCGGCAGCGTCGTGAGTTTCAGCGACATCTCCGGCCCCGACCGCGTCGCGCGCTACAATCTCTACCCCGCGTCCGAGCTGCAGGGCGAGACGCTGCCAGGCACGAGTTCGGCGACCGCGATCGACATCATGAAGAAGTTGACCGAGGAGACGCTGCCGAGCGGCTTCTCGTTCGAATGGACCGACCTGTCCTATCAGCAGGTCACCGGCGGCAACACCGGTCTTTACGTGTTTCCGATCTGCGTGCTGTTCGTGTATCTCGTGCTGGCAGCACAATACGGCTCATGGAGCCTGCCAATCGCGGTCATCCTGATCGTGCCGATGTGTCTGCTCGCCGCCACCATCGGCGTGCGGATCATGGGGCAGGATGTCAACATCCTGACCCAGATCGGTTTCGTGGTGCTGGTGGGGCTGGCGGCCAAGAACGCCATTCTCATCGTCGAGTTCGCGCGCGATATCGAACTCGAAGGAAAGGCGCGGCTGGAGGCCGTGATCGAAGCCTGCCGGCTGCGCTTGCGGCCGATCCTGATGACGTCGTTCGCCTTCATCCTCGGCGTGCTGCCGCTGGTGATCTCATCGGGCTCGGGCTCGGAGATGCGTCAGGCGGTGGGGGTCGCCGTGTTCTTCGGCATGCTCGGCGTCACGCTGTTCGGCCTGATCTTCACGCCGATCTTCTATGTCATCGTGCGGAATCTCGCGGACGGGAAGGGCAAGAAGCCGGCCGTGGTGTGAGTGCTGCTTCGTCATTCCGGGATGCGCCGCTAGGCGCAGGCCCGGAATCCATTTTACTACACGTGATGCGGCCCAATGGATTCCGGGTTCGCGCTGCGCGCGCCCCGGAATGACGGATGAGGCGTTGGCGCGCGCCTCGTCTTCAGAAGTTCCCCATACTTTTGGCTGATCCGAAATGGATGGGCAGTCGCGGGGTTATTGAATAGTGTTGCCAGGTTCCTCTGACGAAAAATTCCGGGAGAAAAAAATGAAGTCGGGATTGTTGGCCGCCGTTGCGGTGGGTGGTGTTTTGCTCGCCGCGCCGGCATCGGCGCAGGGCGTCAAGATCGGTATTCTGAACGATCAATCCGGCGTCTACGCCGATTACGGCGGCAAATGGTCGTTCGAGGCGGCCAAGATGGCGATCGAGGATTTTGGCGGCGAAGTCCTGGGCCACAAGATCGAAATCGTCTCCGCCGATCACCAGAACAAGCCGGATCTCGCCACCGCCATCGCGCGGCGCTGGTATGAGGTCGAAGGCGTCGACATGATCACGGAGCTGACGACCTCCTCGGTTGCGCTCGCGATCCACGATCTCTCCAAGCAGATGAAGAAGATCGACATCGTCGTGGGCGCGGCGACATCGCGCCTGACCGGCGATGCCTGCCAGCCTTACGGATTTCACTGGGCCTACGATACCCACGCGCTGGCCTACGGCACCGGCGGCGCGCTGGTGGAATCCGGCGGCGATAGCTGGTTCTTCATGACGGCGGACTATGCGTTCGGCCATGCGCTGGAAAAGGACACCGGCGACTACGTCAAGGCGAAGGGCGGCAAGGTGCTGGGCGCGGTCCGGATTCCCCTGAACTCGTCGGACTTTTCGTCATTCCTGCTGCAGGCGCAGAGCTCGAAAGCCAAGATCATCGGCCTCGCCAATGCCGGCCTCGACACCACCAACTCGATCAAGCAGGCGGCGGAATTCGGCATCGTCAAGCGCGGCCAGAAGCTTGCCGGCCTGCTGCTGACGCTCGCCGAAGTCCACGGCCTCGGGCTCGAGGCCGCGCAAGGCCTGGTGCTGACGGAAGGCTACTACTGGGACCGCGACGCCAAGAGCCGCAACCTCTCCGAACGCTTCTTCAAGCGTACCGGCCGCATGCCGAACATGATCCAGGCCGGCACCTATTCGGCGACGCTGCAATATCTGAAGGCGGTCAAGGCGGCAGGCACCAAGGACACCGAGGCGGTTACCAGGAAGCTGAAAGAGCTTCCGGTGGACGACGACTTCGCGCAGGGCGGCAAGGTGCTGGAAAACGGCCGCATGGTGCACGACCTCTATCTGTTCGAGGTCAAGAAGCCGTCTGAATCGAAGAAGCCGTGGGATTACTACAAACAGCTCGCCGTGGTCCCCGGCGACAAGGCGTTCCCGGCAGCGAAGGATTCCGGCTGCCCGCTGGTAAAGTAGGTCTCTCCGTCGTCCCTGCGTTCGCAGGGACCCATACCGCGTGATCTATCGATGACGCGCGGTAGCCGACGCTTTGCGTTGGCGAATTGCCGCAGCGAGTTGCTGAAGCGAAGCCGTCTTCCAATGTGCCCATTACGCCGGCCGCGGCGTATGGGTCCCTGCGTTCGCAGGGACGACGAGAGGCTTGCGTTCTTCTCACGCCTGCACCAGCCGCCACACGATCGCGCCGAACGCGCCGACCCACAGCGCGATCGTCGCCAGCGCCTGGATCGCGAAGCCCGGACCGCGGTCCTTGACCGCCCTGGCATAGCCTAACACGTAGAGAATGCGGCCGATCACCCAGACCAGACCGATCCCGGCCGCGATGCCATCGCCGATATAGATTGCGAACAGCCACAGCGCCGGCAGGAAGATCGGCAGCCATTCCAGCGTGTTCATCTGCGCGCGAAACACGCGCTCGAAATCCGGATTGCCCGAAATGGCCGGCAGCTTGACGCCGAACTTGCCGCGCGCCCGCGACACCAGAATGGACGAGTAGAAGTAGACCAGGACCGCCAGCAAGGTGACGAGCGCGGTGAAGTGATACATCGCTGAAATTCCCCTGTTTCGTGCGAGCGCTTAATAGCCCGTCATTTCCAGATAGCCCACCCCCGTATGGCTGCCTGCAAACCGGATCGGGCCTTCCCAATAGGGAAAGCTGGTCCCCATCCAGCTTCTCGGATTGAGCGGCCTGCATTCGATAGCGAGCGCCATTTTCGCAATCGCGATGCGCCATGCCGTCGGTATCTTTCGTCCCTCGATCTCCGTGACAGTCAGTGGCGTCATGGCGATGTCTTCGGAGCCGAGCGCCTCGGCCGTGCCGTCGGGCGCGATCCATTTGCCGGAGCCGTAATGCTGGCCGTCGGTCTGGCGCATCCGGTACAGCATCAATTTGTCGCCGGCGTTGAAATGCAGCGAGAGCCAGTCCCATCCGCTTTGATCGGAGGCCAGCGGCTGGCTGCTCCACTCGCGATCGAGCCAGGCCATCCCGGTGACGTCGACTGGCGCGTCGTCGATGGTGAGGATGCCCGTCGCCGCATAATGCGGCTGGCTGTAATAGTAGGAGGCCTGTTCGCGCAGCGATTTGCGGCTGTAGCCACCGTCGCCCTGCAGCACCAGCGGGCGCTCCGCGTCGAGGCGCAGCGCGTAGCTGAAATCGGCGCCCGATGCTTTCAGTACAAGTGGTGCGATATTGTCGTCGTTGACAGGATCGAGCCCGCGCATCTCCCAGGCATCGATCCAGGCGTGAAACGGCTTTGCGTCGACGCCGGCCTGGCCGACACCGCCGCGCGCGAACGCCTGGCTGAAGCGATGGGTATCGGCACGGGTGACGGCGGCATGGCCCATCCAGATTTGCTGGTTGGCCCAGCCTTCCTGCGGGCCGCCGGCAGCGATTGCCTGGCGAAACAACGTCCATTGCGCGCCATAGGCCGTGCCATTCGCGTCGGCGAGATTGGCCGTCACATACCACCACTCGATGCGAAATTCCGGATGTGGCCCGTGGTCGGCGGGAAATGCGAATGCACGGCCAGGCGTGACCGCTGCAAATCCATCCGCGCTTTCGCCAAGCCCGGCATAGCCTTGCGCGAAGGCCTTGGCCCCGAATCCTGCGAGAAGCGCGCCGCCGATCAAGCCGCGGCGGGTGATCGGGCCGCTACCTTTCATTGGCAAAAATCCTGATCAGGCTTGCCGGCTGCATGCGCGCCAGCCTGATGACGGGGAGCGCGGCCGCCGCAAGTGCGGCCGCCATCGCGACGCCTGTGAGCCACAGCAGTTGCGTCGGGAAGACATGAAACGGCAGCCGCCAGCCGAATGCCTTGACGTTGACGACCGCGAGCAGGCACCACGCCACCAGCAGGCCGAGCGGAAGCGCGAAGATGGTGGTGATCAGCGCCACCGACATCGTCTTCAGAAGTTCGATCGCCGCGAGCCGCCGCCGCGTGATGCCGATCGCCCATAGCGGCGCCAGTTGCGGCAGGCGGGAATTGGCCAGCGTCAACAGGCTCGTCAACAGCGCGACGCCGGCTACCCCAAGCGTGAAGGCGTTCAGCGCGGCGGTCACTGCAAAGGTGCGGTTGAAGATCCGCGTCGATTCCGCCTTCATCGTCGCCTGATCGGCGACATTGCGGTCGTCGAGCGCGAATTTTTCCTGCAGTGCCGAGATCAACGCCGGGATCATTGGTGAGGCGACCCGCAATCCCATGCGCGTCAGCGGGATTTCCGGAAAGCGCCGCGTCAGCGCGGCGAAGTTCACCGCGATCTGCCCCTTGGGGTTGCCATAATCGGCATAGATGCCGACCACATCGAGTGTCCAGTTTCCGCCTGACGCCGGCACCTCGATGCGGTCGCCGATGGAAAGGTGCAGGCGCCGCGCCAGTTGTTCGCTGACGAGGGCCGCATTGCCGGGACGAAGCTTGATCCAGGCATCCTCAGTCGATTGCAGCAGCGGCCAGTTGTCGCGATAAATGGCGTGATCGGGCAGGCCCAACACCTCGATCGGCGCACCTGCCAATTGCGTATCGGCGCGGGCGCCGGGCAGGATCGCCTCGACCTCGGGGCGCTCGCGCAGCCACGCCTTGATCTCGTGGGCCTGCGCGTCGTTGGCGGCGTTGACATAGACGTCCGCCGCCAGCCGCCCGTCGAGCCAGACCAGAAACGTGCGGCTGAAACTCTCGACCATGGTGGAGACGCCGACATTGACTGATAGCGCGAGCAACAGCGCCATCAGGGCGAGCGACAGCCCGGATAGTTGCTGGCGGCTGTCGGCCCAGAACCAGACGCTGACCGGGGCTCGCGCATAGCGCTGGCCAAGCGACAGCATGAGCTCCAGAAACATCGGCAGGATCAGCGCGGCGCCGAGCATCAGCGCCGCAAGCACGGCAAAACCCGAAATCAGGGAATCGCCGAACCAGAGAAAGCATGCCGCGGCGGCGAACGCTGCGAGCGCGAGCGCGCTCTGGTAGGTCAGCCAGCGGCGCTGTGCCTGCTGCCAGGCGAAAGGCTGGGCGGTGGCGAGCAGCGGCAGCCGCAACGCCTTGGTCAGGCTGGCGGCGGCGGCAGCGAGCGCGCCCGTTATGCTGATGGCGACGCCCGCGACCCACCATTGCGGCTTGAGCGTCAGGTGTCCCGGAATCTGCGCGCCATAGAGTCCGCGGAGGGAGGCTGCGACATCGGGCAGCAACGCGCCGGCGATGAAGTAGCCGCACACGAGGCCCATCAGCCCCGCGATCAGCGCCAGCGACACCAGCTCAAGCACCAGCACGCCGTTGAGCATCCGCGCCGAGACGCCGCAGGCGCGCAAGGTGCGCAGCACCGGCAGCCGTTGTTCGAAGGCAAGCCCGATCGCCGAATTGACGATAAAGAGTCCGACAAAGAACGACAGAAAGCCGAACGCGGTCAGGTTCAGGTGAAAACTGTCGGTGAGGCGTTCGAGGTCGGTCTCTGCATCAGGTTCGATCAGGCGAAGCCTGTCACCGGCAATGCTTTCAAGCGGCGCGCGCCTGCCCGCCGTCTTGCCGACCAGGAGGCGCGAGAGCTGATCCGGCATTTTGAGGAGGTTCTGCGCGATGCCGATGTCGACGACCAATACGCCGGGCACCAGGTTCGGCTGTACGCGGAGCGGCGGCAGCAGCACGCCGCCATTGGCCTCTGGGCGGGCGCCCTCCGCGAGCTTGAGATCGGAAAGCGTTTCCGGCGCCACCAGCATTGCGCCCGGCGGCGTCATGAAGGATAGCAGATCGGCTTTGCCGACCGCAGGCGCGTTGCCGACTTCCGCGGGCAGCGTCACCGGCTCGATGCCCAATAGCCGGAACGACCGCCCCTCGATCTGGATGCGGCCTTCGAGTACCGGCGAGACCGGCCAGCCGCCGCGGCGCAAGTCGACGAAGAGTTTCTGCGGAAAGCTTGCGCCGCTGCGGGCGGCCAGCATGGCGGTGCGCGTCCCGCCAAACGTGGCGGCGGCGCGGTCGTAGGAGGTGCGTGCCTGCTGATTGAGCGCCTGCACGCCGCTCCACAGCGCGGTCGCCGAGATCAATCCAATCAGCAAGGTCGCAAGCTGCATCGGATGCCGCCGCCAATGGCTCAGCAATACGGCCAGCGTCCACAGCGCGCGCTTCACGCGATCACCCCGGCATGGAGGTTCACCCGCCGGTCGAGCGTGGCGGCGAGCCTTTCGCTGTGGGTCACCATCAGAAAGCCGCAGCCGCTGCGCGTCACCAGATCGCGCGCCAGCGCCAGCACCTCGTCCGCGGTGTCCTCGTCGAGATTACCGGTCGGCTCGTCTGCCAGCAGCAGCAGCGGCTTTACGGCCAGTGCCCGGCCGATCGCGACGCGTTGTTGCTGGCCACCGGACAATTGCTCGGGATAGCGTTTGAGGAAATTGCCGAGCCCGAGCCGCTCCACCAGTTCGTGGTGCCAGGCCGCGTCGTGACGGCCGGCAATGCGCGACTGGAAAACGAGGTTGTCTTCCACCGTGAGACTCGGAATCAGGTTGAATTGCTGAAACACCAGGCCGAGCCGGTCACGGCGCAATTCCGCGCGCCCGGCATCGCTGAGTTCGGAAACCGGCGCGTCCGCCAGCCTGATCTCGCCGCCATCGGCCGCATCGAGGCCTGCGATGAGGTGCAAGAGCGTGCTCTTGCCGCTGCCGGATTCACCCGTCAGCGCGACGCTCTCGCCCGCGGCGACCGAGAGGTTCACCCCGCGCAGCACCGCGACCTCTTCGCCGGCCGTCCGGTAGCTCTTGGTCAGACCGACCACACGAAGCACGTTGGGATTACCGTTGGTCATGCGCGCCGATGGACCGATCTGACCATGAAAATCCCCTGACGTGATGGCATGCAACATATCAGGGCGGGTGCCCCGGATCACGGTCTCAATCGCGCCGCGACGTGATCGTGATCCGGTTGTAACGCGCGCCTGCCGCAGCAGCCAGCAGTTGCGGCGCGGGAGCTCGCGGAAAATCACGGTTGCCTTGCCCGCGACCCCCCTTGTAGCATTGGAACCGGCCGATCCTACAGAGCCAGCAACGGTAAACGGGGAAACCAGCCATGACCGCGCAACCGACGCCCAAGGGCGCATGGAAAATCACCTTCCTGCTGTTCCTGTTCATGCTGGTGAACTTTGCCGACAAGATCGTGGTTGGTCTCGCCGGCGCCCCGATCATGGACGAGCTCAAACTCTCGCCGGAACAGTTCGGCTTCCTCGGCTCCTCGTTCTTCATCCTGTTTTCGATCTCGGCCATCGTCGTCGGCTTTATCGTCAACCGCATCGACACCCGCTGGGTGCTGCTCACGATGGCGGTGATCTGGTCGGTAGCGCAATTTCCGATGGTCGGCACCGTCGGCTTCTCCACGCTCGTGATCTGCCGCATCATCCTCGGCGCCGGCGAGGGGCCGGCCTTCGCGGTGGCGGCGCACGCGATCTACAAGTGGTTTCCCGACGAGAAGCGAACGCTCCCCACCGCCATTCTCTCGCAGGGGTCGGCGTTCGGCGTGATCCTCGCGGTGCCGGCGCTGAACTGGATCATCGTCAATCATAGCTGGCACTACGCGTTCGGTGCGCTTGGCGTGGTCGGCCTGATGTGGGTCGTGGCGTGGCTGGTGATGGGCGAAGAAGGGCCGCTGGTGCAGACGGTCGCAACGGCGGCGACGGATCCGAGCGTTCCCTATTTCCAGCTTCTCACCTCGCGAACCTTCATCGGCTGCTGCGCCGCGACCTTCGGCGCCTATTGGGCGCTGTCGCTCGGGTTGACCTGGTTCACGCCGTTCATCGTCAAGGGGCTCGGCTTTTCGCAAAAGGATGCGGGCTGGGTTTCGGTGCTGCCCTGGGTATTCGGCGCCACCATCGTGCTGCTGACCGGATGGATCTCGCAGGTGATGCTGACGCGCGGTTTCACGACGCGGGGCGCTCGCGGCGTGCTCGGGTCGGCGCCCTTGATCGTCGGGGGGCTGATCCTCGCGGTACTGCCGTACGTCAACGGCGCGGGATGGCAGATCGCGTTCCTCGTGGTCGGCTCCGGGCTCTGCGGCTCGATCTATGTCGTCTGCCCGCCGATGCTCGGTGAATTCGCGCCGGTCCAGCAGCGCGGCGCCGTGATCGCGATCTATGGCGCGATCTACACGCTGGCGGGGATAATCGCTCCTTCCGTGATGGGCGTCGTGATCCAGAATGCGACGGTGCCGCTCGACGGCTACATGACCGGCTTCACGATCAATGCGGTGGTGATGGTCGCGTCGGGCCTGCTCGGGCTGCTGCTGCTCTGGCCGAACACGGAACGCAAGAGGCTGATGGCACAGGCAGCGGCGCAGCCGAAATTTGCGTGAGGGGAATACGCACCCACTCGTTCGTCGTCCCTGCGAACGCAGGGACCCATAACCACAGATGTTGATTGCTTAAGCAAGGCGTCTGCCACATCGCCATGATCGATGGGCCGCGGCGTATGGGTCCCTGCTTTCGCAGGGACGACACCGCAATCGTTGAACCAGCCCCGTAGCCCGGATGGAGCGAAGCGCAATCCGGGGCGGGTTGATCCGCCTGCGAGATTCCCGGGTTACGCTTCGCTCCCCCGGGCTACGCTCACACGGCCCCTAACTCGCCGCCGCGTCGAACTGCGGTCTTGAGCCCTGCGCGCCGCGTACCAGTTTGCCCGGGCGCGCGCCGGTGGCCTTGCCGCCGCGCTGCGTCACCACGCCGGAGACGATGGTGGCCTCATAGCCGTCGACCTGCTGCATCAGGCGGCGGCCGCCGACGGGGAGGTCGTAATGTACCTTCGGCGGATGCAGATGCAGTCGGTCGTAATCGATCACGTTGACGTCGGCCTTGAAGCCCGGCGCGATCACGCCGCGATCGTAGAGGCCGACCGAGAGTGCGGTCTTGCGCGATTGCGCCGCCACCACGAACGGGATCGAAAGTTTTTCGCCGCGGGTGCGGTCGCGGGTCCAGTGCGTCAGGAGATAGGTCGGGAAGCTGGCGTCGCAGATGATGCCGCAATGCGCGCCGCCATCGGAGAGCCCCGGCACTGAATTCGGATCACGCAGCATCTCGCGCGTTGCATCGAGATTGCCATCGGCATAGTTGAGGAACGGCACATAGAGCATGCCGCGGCCTTCGTCGGTGAGCATTGCATCATAGGCGAGTTCTTCCGCCTGTTTGCCCTGGCGCTTCGCTTGGGCGCCCAGCGTATTTTCCGGCGGCTGTTCGTAATCCGGGGGATTGCCGAGCAGATACATCTTGTCGTAGTTCGGCCGGAAGAACAGCGGGTCGTCGGTCGCGGTCGCGTGCTCGCTCAGGATGGCCTTGCGCACTTCCGCCTGGCGCAGGCGCGCGAGCCGCTCGGCGAGCGGCAGATGCGCGATCGCCTGGTAGCTCGGATGGGTCTGGAACGGGTTGCGCGATAATTCCAGCCCGAGCATCAGTCCGACCGGGCGGGCGGCGATCTGCGCGGTGATCGACAGGCCGCGCGCGGAAGCGTCCCTGATCGTGTCGAACGTCTCGCGCCAGCGCTGCGGCGCCTTGTCGTTCTGCGTGATCGAGAACGAGACCGGGATTTTGGTGTTCTCCGCTACCCGCAGCATCATCGGCAGGTCTTCGTCGATGCCGGAGAGATCGAGCACGAACTGAAAGACGCTGCGGCCTTGCGCATGCATCGCAGCCGCAATCGCGGTCAGTTCATCCTCGCCAGCTTTTAGAGTGGGCGTAAAATCGCCGGTCGAGGTGCGGTGGTTCAGCGTGCGCGACGTCGAAAAGCCGAGCGCGCCTGATCGCACCGCATCCGCAGCCAAAGCCGCCATCGCCTTGTTGTCTTCTGATGTCGACGGATCGCGGCGGGCGCCGCGCTCGCCCATCACGTAAACGCGCAAGGCCGCGTGCGGCAGTTGCGCGCCGATATCCATGTCAAAGCTTCGCTTCGACAGCCACTCCATGTAGTCCGGAAAGCTTTCCCAGGCCCAGGGAATGCCGGCGCTCAGCACTGGCTCCGGGATGTCCTCGACGCCTTCCATCAACTGGATCAGCTTGAAATGGTCGGCAGGACGGCATGGCGCGAAGCCGACGCCGCAATTGCCCATGATCGCTGTCGTGACGCCGTTCTGCGAGGAGGGCGTGATGTCCTGGCTCCAGGTGACCTGACCGTCATAATGGGTGTGGACGTCGACAAAGCCCGGCGTGACCAGTTTGCCCCTGGCGTCGATCTCTTCCTTGCCCTTCGCTGCAACCTTGCCGACTTCGGTGATGCGGCCGCTGGAGATGGCCACATCAGCTTCGAACAATTCGCCACCCTTGCCATCGGCAACGGTGCCGCCGCGGATCACGAGGTCGGGGGTCGAGGTCATGGCTTCCATCCCGGTTCTGGTTTTATTGGCGCATCATCCAGCGTCCCCCCGCACAGTCAACCGCCGGGGATGAGGCTCAGGAATGCATCGGCTGGTAGTTACGTCCTGGCGGGTTCCGCCGGCTTGCGGTCGGTCACCATCGCCAGCAGGACCGTGAGGACCATGAAGGCAACGGACGCGCCGAACACCCAATGCGGCAGGCTCTGGTCCATGATCCAGCCAAACAATAGCGGGCTGAGGATGCCGCTGAAATTGAAGCCGGTGGAGACGATGCCGAACGCGCGGCCCGCTGCACCTGCCGGTGCGGCGTTGCGGACCAGCATGTCGCGCGAGGGCGCGATGACGCCGCCGAGGAATCCGGCCAGCCCCATCGCGGCGGTCAGCACGACCGGCGGCAGGTTGATCGTCGCAATGACCGTGATGATGACGGCGTTGATCGCAAAGCACGCGGCGGCGACATTGCCGTGCCGCTTGGTGCGGTCCGCGAGATAGCCGCCGGCCAGCACGCCGGCAGCACTTGCGCCGAGAAAGGCGGTCAGCGCGATATTGGCGGCCGAGAATGTCACGCCATAGCCGCTCATCAGCGCGACGACGCCGAAATTGCTGATGCCGGCATTGGACAGGCCGAGCAGCATGAAGAAGATCGTCAGCACGATGATGGCCGGCGTCACGATGCTCTGCTGCGGCGCCGACGCGCCATCGGCGTTGCGATCGGCCGAGCTCGCATCGGGAATTCTGACCGCGATCAATAGCAGCGCCACGACAGGGCCGACGGCGCCCGCCACGATCAGCGCGCCGAGCCCGCCGATAGTCGCCACCAGCGCGGCCATGATCGCCGGCGCCACCGCGCCGCCGAGAAAGCCTGCAAAGGTGTGGATCGAGAACGCCCGGCCCATCCGCGCTTCATCCATATGCGTCGACAGGATCGCATAGTCGCACGGGTGATAGACGCTGTTGGCAAGGCCGAGCAGCGCGGCGCTGATGACCAGCGAAACGTAACTCAGATGCAGGCCGAGCATGATCAGCGCCAAGCCGCCGACGGTGAGCCCGATCAGCAGGACTTTTCGCGCGCCGATATGGTCGGCGAGATAGCCGATCGGCGCCTGCGTCAGGCCGGAGACGACGCCGAATACGGTCAGCGCGAAACCGAGCTCGATATAGCCGACGCCGAGCTGCTCTTTAAGGAACGGAAACAGCATCGGCAGCACGAAGAGATGAAAATGGCTGACCCAATGGGCGACCGAAATCGCAGCGAGCGTACGCAGCGAAGTGTCCGCTTTGGCGTGTTGCGGTGCGGCCAGAATGTCGACCATGTCAGCTCAAAATCCCGTAGTTTTTTACGGCCCGGCAGGGCGCGGGTGAAAATATAGGCCAGCCGTTATTTGTCCATGAATAGCGCTGCATGGCTGCCCCTGCGGAGGGCAGGGCCGCTAAGAAATGCGTCATTAAATCAGGAAGACAAAGGTGCGCCGACACGGCAATGATCGGACATGCCTGATCCCGCAAAATCGCTCCGCGTGCTCGTTTCCGAGGGTTCCAGCACCTCGGCCCGTGAGGCGATTACGATTCTGGGACTTTCGGGCCATCACGTCGAAGTCTGCGATCCCTCGCTTTGGTGCCTTTCGCGGTTCTCGGGCTTGGTCCGAAAATTTCACCGCTGCCCCGGACTGCGGGATGATCCCGCCGGTTATCTGGCCTTCATCGAGCAGCGATTGGCTGAGGGCAAATTCGATGTGCTGCTGCCGACGCATGAGCAGGGATTTTTGTTTGCCCGGGCGAAGCAGCGCATCGACGGCCGCGCCGGTCTCGCGCTGCCGAGTTTTGCGAGTTACCGCACCGCGCACAGCAAGGCAGGCTTCAGCCGGTTGCTCGATCGCTTGGAACTGCCGCAGCCGCCGACGGGCATCGTGACATCGGCTCAGCAATTGTGTGAAGCCATCCGATTTCCCGCCGTCGTCAAGACTTCGGTCGGCACCGCGAGCCGCGGCATCTGGTTCATACGCCGTGACGATGATCTCGAAAGCGCACTGCACGATCTCGGCGGCGGTACATTCGCCGATGAGGTCTTGGTACAAGACCTTATTGCAGGCACGACCGAGAAGGCGCAGTCGGTGTTTTGCCGCGGCCAGATGATCGGCTTTCATGCCTACCGGCAGGTTGCCGCGGGGGTTGGCGGCGGCGAGGCGATCAAGCAGAGCGTGAGGCGATCAGTCGTTCGGGCTCATCTCGAAAAGGTCGGACAAGCGCTCGATTGGCACGGTGCGCTGTCGATCGACTACATCATGCCTGATGATGGTGGCGCGCCTTTGCTGATCGATTGCAATCCGCGCCTGGTCGAGCCAATGAACGCATATCGCTCCGGCGTCGATCTGGTCGGGCTGCTGCTTCTGATCTCGCTGGGCGAGACGCCGGCAGTGTTGCCCGAGGGACGTGAGGGCGTGCTCACGCATCTGGCGATGCAGGCGCTGCTCGGATGTGGAGCGCGCGGCGGGACGCGACGCGATATTGCCAGGGAATGCGTGCTCCTGTTTGCGAACAGCGGGCCTTATGCCGGCAGCACCGAGGAACTCACGCCGGTGCGGTCGGACTGGATCAGCGCCGTGCCGCTTGCGGTGACGTCGGCATTGCTGCTGGCATCGCCGAAGTCAGCGATCAAAATCGCACGCGGAGGATTTGGTGCGCATCTGCTCGATCTTGCGAGTATTCGGATTATTGAAGGCGAGGGGTTTGGCGAGTGACGCGTAGGGTGGGCAAAGGCGCGCTTCGCGCCGTGCCCACCATCTATCCAAGACCGTTTTCTCGAATGGTGGGCACGCTTCGCCTTGCCCACCCTACGAAGTGCCAACCGCTACAACGGTTCATCGTCATTACCCGTGCGGTCGCGCTTCGGCGTGGCGATGTCGCCGTCCTCGTAATCATCGTCCTCGACCGGCGCGCGTTCCGGCTTTTTCGGCTTGTCGTCCGCCGGCTTCGGAGGCTCGTTCTTCCTGCCAGTTCCGCCCATCTGATGCCTTTTTCGTCGGATGAATCGACGTTGCTCTGCATGCCGATTCGGAGTATCGGCATGATCTCAATCCGATCGCGTTGGGCCGGCATGTTAGCGCCGGCCACAAGAACTTTCCTGCCCTTTTTGCGGCGTTCAGTCCAAAAGGGCCTTCACACGGAGCCAGCATGAAGAAGCCCCGCCTTGCGGCGGAAGAACCGCAGCCGCGCAAAACCATCCGCGCCGACAAGGCGCCAACCACCGGTTACTCGCTGGTGGTGGACGGTCATTTCAAATCACATCACGACACGGTCGAGGCTGCCGAAGAGGCGGGCATGGCCCTGAAGAACCGGTTTCAGATGCTTCAGGTTCAGGTCTACGATGCCGAGAACAAGACGCGTTCAATGATCGATTGGCCGGGGCCGGCGTAACGCTGCGGATATCCGACTTTACTTCTCGTCACGGCCGGGCGGAAGCGCGAAGACGCGCTTCACGCTTCTGTCCGCGCATGATGAGACACCTGTAAGAGTCCTACCTAAGAGTCCTGCCTCAGGTTCGCCGTCCGCCGTTCTGCTGGCTCGCCAGCCAGTCGGACAGGGCCACCGGCTTCTCGTTCGATCGCTTGGCGCCGGCGGGCGCCTTCCTTGCGGCCTTCGCGGCGGGAGCACGTTGCGGCTCGGCTGCCTCGCGCGCAAGCCGCAACGCCTTCAGCTTCGCCATATTGTCGAGCACAGCCTTGGCGCTGGCGTCGCGTTCGGCCTTGCCGGATCTCGCGTCCTGGGCCGCCCTTGCCACCTTGTCGGCGCGGGCCTGGGCGCGATCACGATCTTCTTTCGTCATTTCAGGTCAGCCTCTTTTCGCGGCCTTGGTCTTGGCCTTGCTTTTGACCACAGGTTCCGGCGGGTTTTCACGGTCGGCCGCTTCCTTTGCCAGACGCAGCGCACGCAATTTCTCGGTCCGCTTTCGGATCGCGACGTCAGCGGCCGCGATTTCGGCCATTGCCTTGATGCCTTCGACTTCCTGGGCGCGCTTGCGATTCAGCCTGATTTCTTTCAGTTCCGCGGCGCTCTTCGGCTCATCGTTCATGTCATACCTCTGAAATCACGACAGATATCGTCGAGCGGTTTTGGGGCGGTTTACCACGGATCGGGGCGCAGAGGACGTTATTTTCGGTCGAAAAAGGCGCACTTTCTTGTCAAATCAGCCATTTTGATGAGGGGCCGCCTCATCGTCGCTTTCGTCGGAATTCGCCGAATCGAAGCTGGCAAGCCAGGCGCCGAGCGCCGATGACGCATGTCCCTGCGACTTCATCTGCCGCAACGCAATGCGGATGCCGATCCGGCCGTGGCGGTCACTGGCCACCGCCGTGGGCGGCTCGCCGGCAAGCACCGCATCGACCACGCGCCGTTTGGTCGCAAGTGCCGCGGGATCGCCGCACGCGGCCATCATCCGCTGGAAGGCATGATGGTACGTGGCGTCGAACGGCCGGGCCTCCCCCAGGCCGTTCCGCGCCGGATGCGGCGGATGGAGATGCGCGCAGGGGATCCATCCCTGAGGCACCGGTTCGGTGGCGGGATGGGTGCGGCCGCTTTTCAATAGCCGCGGCAGCACATGGGTGTGGGGACCCTCCGGGCTCTTGCCTGACGGCGGCGGGATCGGCTGATAGACCTCGATGCGGCCGAGCCGGCTGATGAAGACGCGGTGCGGATTGGCCGCGAGGATCATGCCCATGGCAGGGTTGCCGGGCTCGAACACGGCGCGGCCGACATGGTCGCGCAGCCGCCTGGCGAGATTGCGATCGCCGATACGCACGCAGAAATCCGCCTGCAGCGCGCTGAAACCGAGATCGAACAAAACCGAATCCCGATCTTCCTCCCGCGGTGCCTGATGATCGGGGCCGATCTCGGTCAGCGCGACGCGCTGGTTCATGGCGCAATCATGCGCCGGCAGGCATAGCGCGACCCTTTGATTCCAGCCGGTTTTGGTGATGCCTTCCGATGCGAAGGCGCGGATAGCAGCATGCGGTTTGAGGACAATGCCGCCACGCGCCGTCACGGCCGAAACGGCTTCGGCCGACTGGACGAGGCGCACCGGCTCGTCATGGTCGCGCGAAAATTCGGCGATGGCGCCGAAGGTGCCGAGGCTCCATTGCGTATCGGGATTGGCTATTTCCCGCTGCAAAAGATCGATGGCTGCGGCGCTCATCGCCGCCTGCGGAACGGAAACGGTTCAGGCATCAAAGGACATTCTCCCGGGCAATGCCGAAGGAGAATACCGTCTCGTCAGGTCAGGGCAAGCCGGTCCGGCAGCGGAGCCGAACCGGCTGCTGCGGTCAGAACGTCGCGCCGACCTTCACCATGTAGGTCCTTCCGGGCAGCGGATAGGCCGAGAAGCGGCCCGGCGTAAATGAGCTTGCGATCGCGTAGTCATAGTACTGCGCATCGAACAGGTTGTTCACGCTCAGCGACCAGAAGAAGTGTTCGTAAGCGCCGCTCAGTTTCAAATCGACGGTGGCGTCGGCCGGGATCCGGCGCTGGGTATTCGCCTGGTCGTTGTCCATGATGCGTTCGCTCCAGGCGCGCAGCGTGGCGTCGAACACCAGATAGTTCTGCCAGATATTCCAGGTCACGCCGCCCATGGCTGTGTAGCGGGAAACCAGTGGCACGTCGTTGCCGGCGAACGGCCCTTCGCGGAAGACAGCACGCGTGTAGGCCGCGCCCGCCCGCAGCGACAGGTTGTCGCTGACACGCAGCGACGCGCTGGTCTCGGAGCCGTAGCGGCGGGTTGGACCGAGGTTCACGTTGAAGAACAGCGCTGGGATGAAATGGATCTCGTTCTCGAGGTCCATACCGTAGATGCTCGATTGCATCTGGAACGCGCCGGCCTTGACGCGGAAGCCGCCTTCGATGTCGTGCGAGGTCTGGGTTTTCAGCTGAAAGGTCCCTGGAACGAAGAAGGGGCCGCTGGAGACGCGTTCATCGACGGTCGGAGTACGGAACGCGCGCGCGGCGCGGCCAAACACCGAGAATGTGTTGTTGAGCCGGTGCTCGAGCCCGACGTGCAAGGCGTACTGGGTCTCGTTGCTGTCCAGCGGGGAGGCTTGATCGCTGCAATTAAAGAACATGGCGCAACCGGGCGCGTTGGCGTCGAACCGATCCCGGGCGCTCAGGCTGGTGTTTTGAATCCTGGCGCCATAGGAGAAATCGGTCGTCGGCAACAGGCCTACCGTGTGCTGCCAGTAGCCGGCCAGCGTCTGCTGCGACAGGTCGTAGATGTGGGTCGGCGCAAGGCCCTTGAACGCCCCGCGGTCCTGGCGGAACGTCGCATCGTAATAATCGATACCGGTCAGGATCTGTGAGGGCACCCCGAGGATCGAGTTCTTGATGCTCAATCGTGGCGTGATCGACCAGGTCTGCAATGATGCGTCGTTATAGGTGGAGGAGAAGCTCGGAAATGGCGACGCAAACGGTATCGCGCCGAAGAATCCGCTTTGCGTTTTCTTATCTCTGACGCCGCCATCGACGATCAGTTCAGCGCCGTCCCACAGGGTCTTGGTGAATCCGGCGGTCGCGCTGGCGCCCTGCTGGTTGCCGTAATCGAACGGCGTATTTGTGCCCCTGCGATCGGTGACGAGTTGATTTAGCCCGATCGAGGGATCGACGGTGCGTCCGCCCGGAAAACCGAGCTTCTGGTCGTCGCCGGTCACCGTAAGGAAGGCCTTGAGGTCTGGTGTGGTGTAATTGAGATTGCCGACCCCATTGCGCTGATCGAGCGCGTTGTTGACCCTGTAACCGTCAGACTTGATGGCGTTGCCGTAGAATGACGTCGACCATGGTCCCGAATTCAGCGCCGTCGAGACCGAGGCCATACGCTGGTTGAAGGAGCCGACACCGGCCTCCGCGCGCATGGCGACCGGCGGGCCGCTGACGCCGTTCTTCAGGACGATATTGATGACACCGCCGACGGCATTGTCGCCGTAGAGCACCGCGCCGCTGTTGCCGCGCGTGATTTCGATACGCTCGATCGAATCGCGCGGAATGGTCGAGAGATCGACGCCGGCCATGTCGATGTCGTTGAGCCTTCGGCCGTTGATGAGCACCAGGGTATTTGAGGTGGCGAAAGCGCCGAAGCCGCGGAGGTCGACCGACGTCTTGGCGCCGTTGACGCCGCCATAGAGGCTGGTCAGCTGCACGCCAGGCGTTTGCGCGATGATTTCCTGCAACGTTTGGGCCGGCGAATGCGCGATCTCTTCGGCAGTAATAACGGTCGACGCCGTGCCGACGATGCCGGAGAACTGACGGCCGCCGCTGCCGCCCGCGCCTTGCGAAACGCTTTGCGATGCGACGTTCGAGCTGGCCCCTGCCGCGGGCCGCGTGCCGGTCGACGGCGCAGCCGCCGGTACGACGCGTCGCGAGGTTGATGGCTCATCGTAGGTCGGCTTGGCGCGGGTCCGGTTCGGGTCGGTGGGCGAGGTGATCTCGATCGGCGGCAATTGCTCGGATGGCGTCTGCTGTGCCTGCGCGCCGGAAATGCCGAGCGACGCGACAGGTATCAGGAAACTGGAGGCAAGCCAGTAGCGGCGCTGCCGCGTGGCGATGATGGAAGACATGGTTCAGGCCTCGGTATGACGTCAGTGGCACGTCACAGCGAACCAAGTCTCACCATGTGCTTTGAGCAGCTTAGGTGAAGCTAATGCCTGTACTCCCCGACCGACATCTTCGCGTGTGACCACGGCTGACGGCAGGTCTCCTGGCTCGCGGGTCGTCACCCTTCGTCGCCTTCCCAGGACCGAGATTCCCAGTGGCCTATGACGAAGGATTCGCCGCTTACAGTTGCGGGGGCAGCCGCGGAATTGGGGAGTTTCCCCGCACCGCATTCCCTTTTGATCCCCAAAACGGGAACCGTCAGGAACTATGGTAGAAGTTTGTCAAAGTTCGAGTCAATCCGCCTTGGGCGCGCTCGCGATGTCAACTGGACGAGTGCGCTATTTTTGCCGCATGAGCACTGCTGCCCGCTCCTTGCCTGAGCTCCTGTACCGGGGCGGGTAAAACTGCTTTAGGACGATCGATGAGTGTTGAGGCTGTAACCGTGACCAACGAGGATGCCGCGCGCCGGCGGATCGGCGCGACCGCGGCGCTTGCCGTTCTCGTTGTGCTGCTGGTGCTGATCTCGCTCGGCATTGGGCCGGTGCGGCTGTCGCCGCTTGCGGTGGCGGAAGCGCTGTTCGGCGGCGGCAGCGACGTGTCGCAGGTGATCGTGCGCGAAATCCGCCTGCCGCGGACGCTGCTGGCGCTGGCGATCGGCGCCATTCTCGGGCTGTCAGGTGCGTCGCTGCAGGGCCTGTTGCGCAATCCGCTGGCGTCGCCCTCGCTGTTCGGCGCCCCGCAATCGGCAGCGTTCGGCGCCGTGCTGGTGATCGCGCTGGGGCTGGCCGACGTGCGATCCTACGCATTGCCGGTCGCGGCGATCTGTGCGGCGTTCGTTTCGGTGTTCGTGCTGCTCTCGATCGCCGGCCGCAATGCGGGGCTTTTGATCCTCATTCTCTCCGGCTTGGCGATTTCGAGCTTTGCGGGTGCCGCCACCGCGCTGGTAATGAACCTCTCCAGCAACCCTTTCGTGGTGCTGGAGATCGCGTTCTGGCTGCTGGGGTCGCTGGAGGACCGCAGCTTTCAGCACGTTACGCTCGCGCTGCCGTTCATCATTGCCGGTGCGATCATGCTGTTCAGCCAGCGCCATGCGTTTCGCGCGCTGAGCCTGGGCGAGGAAACCGCGCAAAGCCTCGGCGTCGATGTCGGGCGTTTGCGGCTGTTCGTGATTTCGGGCGTCGCACTCGGCGTCGGCGGCGCGGTCGCCGTCACCGGCACCATCGGTTTCATCGGGCTCGTTGCACCACATCTGATGCGGCCGTTGATCGGCTACGACCCGGGGCGACTTTTGGTGCCGAGCGCGCTCGCAGGCTCCGCGCTGCTGCTCGCGGCCGACATCGCGGTGCGCATCATCCCTTCGACCTCCGATATCAAGGTCGGCGTGCTGACCTCGATCATCGGCGTGCCGTTCTTCCTCTATTTGATCATGCGCGAACGCCGCGCGCTCGGCGGAGGCGTCGCATGAGCGAAACGGCACTGCTGACCGCAAAGGGGCTCGGCGTGCGGCTCGCTGGCCGCGTCGTGCTGAAAGATGTTTCGCTGTCGCTGTCGCCGGGCCATCTGGTGGCGCTGGTCGGGCCGAACGGCGCCGGCAAGACCACGCTGCTACGGGCGCTGGCGGGATTGATCCCGTCCGAAGGCGAGATCGAGATCGGCGGCGTCGCATTGGCTTCGCTGCCGCTGCGCGAGCGCGCAAAACGCTTCGGCTATCTGCCGCAGGGGCATGTCGTGCACTGGCCGCTGCCGGCGCGGGATATCGTGGCACTCGGCCGCTATCCACATGGCGCCACCGATCCGGCGCGGCTGTCGCCAAGGGATGCGGAGGCGGTGCTGCGGGCGATGCAGGCGGTCGACGTGATCGAGTTCAGCGATCGCCGCGTCACCGAATTGTCCGGCGGCGAGCGCAGCCGCGTCGCGCTGGCCCGCGCGCTGGCGGTGGAGGCACCGGTCATCCTGGCCGACGAGCCGACTGCCTCGCTTGACCCGCGGCATCAGATCGACGTCATGAAGAATTTGCGCGCGACCGCCGACAAGGGCGTGCTCGTCATTGTCGTGACGCATGATCTGGGATTGGCGGCGCGGTTTGCCGACCATGTGCTGGTGCTGCGTGAAGGCCGCCTGGTGTCGCAGGGCGGGCCGGCGGCGGCGCTGTCCGAGCAGGTGATGGCTGACGTGTTCAGGATCTCGGCCTATCGCGCGGAATTCCAGCGCGAGGCCGTGATCGTGCCCTGGGCGGATATTTGATGCAACGCCGGCTGGCATTTCTGGTCGCGGTGCTTGCACTTGCGTTGCCGGGCAGCACTGCGCTCGCCGCCAATCTGCCGCGCCTGGTGTCGATGAATGTCTGCACCGACCAATTGCTGCTGACGCTGGCCGACCCCGAGCAGATTCTGGGATTGAGCCGGTTTTCGCGGGACGGCTGGCAATCGCAGGCCGGCGACATCAGCCGCTATCCGGTCTTGTCCGGAGGCGCCGAGGACGTG
The DNA here is from genome assembly GCF_023101085.1 of Bradyrhizobium sp. 170. Lineage (NCBI taxonomy): Bacteria > Pseudomonadati > Pseudomonadota > Alphaproteobacteria > Hyphomicrobiales > Nitrobacteraceae > Bradyrhizobium > Bradyrhizobium sp. 170. The sequence continues at coordinate 493,877 of NZ_CP064703.1, forward strand.
CTGCTCATCAGGCCCGACATCGTCGTCGCCAGCGCGTTCGACAAGCGTTCGACGCGGGAGCTGTTGAAGACCAAGGGGCTTCGCCTTGCCGAACTCGCCGTGCCGCGGACCCTCGACGAAGCGCGGCAGCAGATCCGCGAGGCCGGCGAGATCACCGGACATCCCGATCGCGCGGCGGCGGAAATCGCGCGGCTCGATGCGGCGCTGGCGCGCGCCCGCCGCGCGGTCTCGGAGCGGCATTATCGTGTGCTGCCGTTGTCGCGGCGCGGCTGGGTGGCGGGCAGCGACAGCTTTGTCGGTTCGCTGCTGGCCGAAACCGGGCTGCGCAGCACGGCCGGCGATCTCGGCTTCGCCTTTGGCGGGTTTGCCTCGCTGGAGGCGATCGTGAATCTGCGGCCGGACTTCATCGTGGTTTCGCAGGCCGGCGATACCGCGAGGGACGACGGCCAGGCATTTCTGTTGCATCCGGCGCTGGAGCGCTTCTATCCGCCGGAAAAGCGCATCGTGATTCCGGAGCGCATGACCGAATGCGGCGGCGTGCTGCTGGCGGATGCACTCGATGCGCTGACGGCGGAAGTGAAGCGGGTGGGAAAGTGAATTCGTAGCCCGGATGGAGCGAAGCGCAATCCGGGAATCTTTCGCGGCATCCCGGATTTCGCTTCGCGCCATCCGGGCTACGACGGCGACTACCCCATCACCACCGGCCCGCCGACCTTCTTCCACGCGTCGATACCGCCTTCGATATGCGCGGTGTTGGCCAGCCCCGCATTCTTCGCGGCCGTCACCGCCATCGCGGAGCGTTCGCCGAAGGCGCAGAAGAACACGACGCGGCGGCCGGTGGCGGCGGCGACTTCGCGCAGCATGCCGCCGGGCTTCAGGCTCTCGGCGATGCCGGGATAGGGCGCATGCAGCGCGCCCGAGATCGTGCCGTGCTTGGCGCGCTCGCTCACCTCCCGCAGATCGACCAGCAGGATATCGGGCCGGCCGAGGCTGTTGATCGCGTCACGGGCAGAGAGCGCGAGCCCCTGTTTGGCGAGATCCTCCTGATGCAGGCCGACATGCATGTTGGCGGGCACCGCCACGTCCATCATCTTCGGGTTCGGCAGCTTCAGATTGGCCATCAGCTCGATATATTCGTCGACCGAGCGCACTTGCAGCCGCGGATTGTAACGCCGCTCCTCGCCGATGGTGGAAACCGTGTCCCCCTTGTAGTCGTGGGCGGGGAACACCATGGTTTCATCAGGCAGTTTCAGCAGCCGGTTGAAGATCGATTCATATTGGGCGCGCGAAGAGCCGTTCTGAAAGTCAGTGCGGCCGGTGCCGCGGATCAACAGCGTATCGCCGGTGAAGACGCGGTCGCCCATCAAATAAGAGTAGGAATCGTCGGTGTGGCCGGGCGTGTACATGACGTCGAGGCTCAGCCCCTCGATCATCACCTTGTCGCCGTCGGAAACCCGCATCGACACCACGTCGGCCTTGCTTTGCTCGCCCATGATGGTGATGCACTGGGTGCGGTCGCGCAGTTCGCCGAGGCCGGTGACGTGATCGGCGTGTAGATGGGTGTCGACCGCTTTCACCAGCCGCAGATCGAGCTCGCGCAGAAGCTGGCAATAGCGGTCGGCCTTCTCCAGCACGGGGTCGAGGATCAACGCCTCGCCGCCGGCGCGGCTGGCCAGCAGGTAGCTGTAGGTGCCCGAAACGCTGTCGAAGAGCTGACGAAAGATCATGGCTACACGTCCGTATTAATTCGGATCGGATCAGGGGGCGGATGTAGCTCCAGCCCCTGCTACTGCAATTCCGTCAATTATACCACGCCTGACGTCACGATGGTGGCATCAGGCAGAACCAAAATCTCGCGTCCCTCATGGCCGAACGAGCGTATATCCGTTCTCGGTCAGGAAAAGAATTTGCGCCACGCCGACCTGCACCGGCGTCGCCGCTGATATGAACTCCGGCCGCTGGCCGGCCTCACGTTCGAGCGTATCGACGGTGTTGAGGCAGATGTCGAAACGCGCGCCTTGCGCCACCAGGCTCTCGACCATCTTGCGGTTGGGATTTTCAGGGCGCAGCAGCTCGATGCCGGGACCGAACGCCACGATCTCGATCGCGACCTTGTCGGGGTCGTAGAATTTCATCAAATTGCTGGCGACGCTGAGCACGAGCCCCTGCTTGCGCGGGTCGTTGTCGGAGAGCTGCAGCACGATTCTGTGCTCGGCAAACGGCTTGTCCTGCAGCGGCACCTGCTGGGCGTGGGCATCGGGCGCGGCGGCTGCGATCAGAAGCGCCGCGATCGTCGCGCGAATGATGGTCGAAAAGCCCGTCATCCCTGTCCCGCAATGCCCGGATTGTCCTCGACGCCTTTCAGCGTGACGCCAGGCAGCGCCCGGTTGGGCGGCTTGCCCGACTTCAAATGCCTGGCGACCACGTCCCAGACCGGCGCGCCGCTCTGCTCGTTGACCGAGGCCCAGCCCGCCACCTTGTAGCTCTTGCCGGCTTGCAGCGCATGACCGTTGTCGAGTTTGAGTTCGGAAATCCGCTTGCCCACGCTCTCGTTCGGACTGCAGGTGTAGGCGAGCCCGCCGACGCGGACCATGTCGCCGCCCTGCTGGTAATAGGGATCGGTGTTGAAGAGATTGTCGCAGATGTCTTCCAGCACATCCTTGATCTGGCTGCCGGTCATGGTCTGGACGTAGGTCTCCGGATAGGTGACGGCGGTCTGCGCCATCACGTCCTCCATCGTCAGCGGCTGGCCCGCCAGCGCGGTGGTGCCCCAGCGAAAACCCGGCGACAGCGCGATCTCGGCATTCAATTCGCCGCGAAGCGCGTCGCAGATCAGTTGATCCATCGTGCCGCTGAAATTGCCGCGGCGATAGAGCAGGCGGTCGGCGCTAGCGATCTTCTCGCTGAGCGCGGCCGCATGCGGCTCGCGGGTCTTGTCGATCAGCGCCTGCATCGCCGTATCGGGCTTCAGCAATTCCGAAAACACCGGCAGCAGCCGGTAGCGCACATTGCTGAGCTTGCCCTTGCCGATGTCGAGATCGAGCACCGCCAGAAACTTGCCGTTCGAGCCGGCATTGGTGACGAGCGTGACGCCCGCCGGATTGGTCACGGCGATCGGCTGCGGCACGGCGTCATGGGTATGGCCACCGAGAATGACGTCGATGCCGGTGACGCGGCTGGCGAGCTTGAGGTCGACGTCCATGCCGTTATGCGAGAGCAGGATGACGGCATCGACCTTGTCGTTGTTGCGGTGTCCATCGACGAGCTTTTGCAGCTCTTCATCGCGGATGCCGAATTTCCAGTCCGGCGTGAAGCGCTTCGGGTGCGCGATCGGCACATAAGGGAACGCCTGTCCGATTACGGCGATGCGATGCCCGCCGATCTCCTTGATGATGGACGGCTTGAAGACGCGGCCTGATGCCGGATCGAACGCCTTGGCGTCGTTGAAGGCGGCTTCCTCGGTAAGGAAGACGTTCTGCGCCAGGAATTCGCCCTTGAAGCGTTCGAGGTTGGCGCGCAGCGCCTTTTCGCCATAGGTGAATTCCCAATGGCCGGTCATCGCCTCGATGCCGAGCAGGTTGGCGGCATCGACCATGTCGGCGCCCTGCAGCGTGTTGGAAAGGCCGGTGCCCTGCCAGAGGTCGCCGCCGTCGAGCAGCAGCGCGCGCGAAGGTCCGACCTCGCTGCGCATCCGGTCGACCAATGTCTTCAGATGCGCAAACCCGCCGAGCTTGCCGAATCTCCCGGCGGCTTTTTCGAATTCAATGCAGGTGAAGGCATACGCATCAGCACTGTCGGGGCGGATGCCGAAGCGGTCGAGGAAAGCGCGTCCGACCAGATGCGGCGGATTGCCCCGCATCGAGCCGACGCCGAGATTGACGCTCGGCTCGCGGAAAAACACCGGCCGAAGCTGCGCATGGGTATCGGTGATGTGCAGGATGCGCGCATTGCCGAAGCGCTCGAGATCGTAAACGCCCGCGTTACTATCGGCAGCCTGCGCGCGGAGCCGCGGCAGGCCGCCCGTCAGGGTGGCGGCGCCCGCTAGCGTCAGGAAATCGCGGCGGCGGATGGTCATGCGGGTCTCCGCGCGTCGTAACGGCTCTTAATTGTTGAGCATGAACTTGGCGGAAAACCGGTTTCCACTTTCCGGATCATGCTCTAGCGAATTTCCATTTCCTTCCAGCGGGTCTTCTCGCTGGTGGCCTGGAAGATCGAAGCCTTGGCGAGGGCCTCGGCTTCCTTGGCCGATGCGGTGGCCTTGTCGAAATCGCCGGCATCGGCCGACTTCTTTGCCGCCGCCAGCGTCGCCGCCGTGGTAGTCCATTGGTTGCGTAGCTTGCCGGCTTCCTTGTTGGCGGTTTCAGCCGCGGCGTAGGCGGCCTTGAACTCGTCCTCGGAGCCTGCGGCGAGCGCGGACACGGCGCCTGCGGCCAGCAGCGCCAGAACCAATGCGGATTTGAGCATCTCGTTCCTCATGGCCGCGCTCCCGGACCCGAAATCGGCAGCCCGTTGCTGACATAGGACAAATAATACTCGACGTTGCGATACTCATCGTCCTGCGGGCTGAGCGGCACGCCGCGGATCTGGCTGTTGCAGGTGGTGAAGCGGCGGCTGGTGGTGCCCATGCCGCTCCATTCCGAGCGGTAGATCGGCATCGCGTTGACGATGCCAAGCGCGGGCGCCAGGATTTCGGCGCGGATGCGCTCGCCCGGGCTCTGCACATGGCAGGTGGCGCAGGAGAAGTTGAGCTGGCCGCGCCGCGTATAGAAATATTCCTTGCCGTTCTCGTAGGCCGCGAGCGCGCGGGGATCGTCCGGGATCTTGATGTCCATCGGCTTGCCGCGCGAGGTGAAGGCCATATAGGCGGTCAGCGCCGCCATTTCGTCCTTCACATAGGAATACGGCGGTTCGCCGTTGGCCTCGCGGCAGCGGTTCAAAGCCAGTTCAAGCGTGATGACCTTGCCTTCCTTCTCGTCGAAGTAAGGATAGTTCTGGCGGATGCCGATGCCCTTGTTTGGGAAGCAGTCTTCATAGCTCTTACCGTTCTTGAACGGCTTGGAGAACATTTCCTTGCCCATTTCGAGCGAGAACTCGTAAGGCGGGAATTGCTCCTTCTCCTGCCACTGCCGGTGCAGGTCCTCGTTCATCGAATAGGGGCCGTTGACGAAATCTTCGTACTTCACCTTGGGAAACTTGTCGGTGAAGAATTTCTGGAACGCCTTGGCGTCGGCGACGGGATCGATCTTGTCGGCGGCATCAGAGGGCAGGGTGCTCGCAAGCGTCAGCGCTGCGAGCGCAAGGGCTGCGGAAGCCAGATAGATCGCGGATCGCAGCTTCATTGGATCTTCGCCGTGGTGGTGTCGGTCGCGCCCTTGTTGTCGACCCAGCTGATCTTCAGCTCGTCGCCCTTCTTAGCCCCCTTGAAGGCGAACTTGACGTAGGGGTCCTTGGAAACGCCGCCGCCCCAATCGGCCGTGAACACGTTCTTGCCGTCATATTCAAAAGTCAGTTGCTGGATGAAATGCGGCGGAATGATCTCGCCCTTGGCGTCCTTGATGAAGCCGGAATCCATCGGATGCTGGATCAGCGCCTGCACCTCGGTGGTCTCGCCGCTCGAAGTAGCGCGCACGCGAATGGTCGATGCCATCTGAATTCTCCTCGCCTATTTTCTGGCGCATGATCTTGTCGGAAACGGTCGCCGTTTGTCCGGATCATGCGGCGCTGCCCGTTAGCCGCCGCAACCGCCGACGGTGACCTTGACTTCCTTGTTGGCGCTATAGAGCTTGCCGCCGGCTTCCACGACCACGATCACGTTGCTGGTTCTCGCCATCTTGATGCGGTTGGCAACGTTCGGAAGCGTGCCGGCCGGAATCTTGTAGGACGCCACCAGCGCGACCGGGTTCTCGCTGACCAGGAACGAGATCGAGGTCACGTCCGCCAGCGTCGTCGTTACCGATATCGGAACCACGGCGCCATTCTCCGCGATTTCGGGTGCGTCCATCTTGACCTTGTCCGAAGGCTCGGCCGTCTTGCCGTAGAGCGCCTTGATCGCATCGGCTTCGCTCTTGGCCTTGAATGCCTCTTCCGGATATTTGTCATTGGCCGCGGCCAGCGCCGGCGTCAGGCCAAACAGTGGATTGCCGAGGCCGACGATCGCGACCGCGCCTGCACCCTGCAGGATCAGCCGCCGCGTGGCCGAAAATCCGACGTCAGTCATGTCCATCGTCTCCTAAAGCGTGCGCGCGCACGTCACAGCCTTAATCTCTTGGTCTTGCTTCACAGCGTTTGCAGGAAATCAACGACCGCTTCGATTTCCTTTGGCGTTAGAATCCGGTTTCGTCCGAATGGCGGCATCACGGTCAGGGGATTGCGCTCGGTTTCATCGTGAACGATCGCGACGAGATCTGCGCGATTGGGATACTTGCTCTTGATGTCGATCAGCTCCGGCCCGAGCGAGCCTGGAAGGTTGCCGCCCTTGATGACATGGCAGGTCAGGCAATTGCCCTTGCTGCGATCGAAGGCGAGCTTCTGGCCTTCGGCCGCGGCGGACTGCGCATGCGCGGTGCTTGCGGATACGAAAGCGCCGACCACCAGCGCCAGCATGAACGCCGGGAGCTTTGCGGGTTTCGTCAGGGAATGATCGGTCACAGGCGTTTCCGTATTTTTATTTCGGTTGCATGGTATCGAGCGGGCCGGTCGTGCGCGGCGTCAGGTCCCTGCCTTCGGCCGTCGACGATATCCTGACATCGGCGGCGTTGACGCAGGCGTTCATGCAGGGCTTGGCCATCGTATCGGGTCGCGGGTCGCTCCAGATGAAATTGTCGCGATTGCGCATTTTGACTTTCGGCAAGCTGTTGCGATCGGCAACGAAATCATGGGGAACGAGGCCGTTCAGGCTCAGAATATAGGCGGTCAAAGCATAAACGTCATCCGCTGACAATGTGTGCGGCGCGGACATCGGCATGGCGCGGTTAATATAGTCCCATAGGGTCGGGGCAAACGGCCAGTAGCTGCCGACCGTCGGCTCCGGGCGCTCGTCCCGGAGCGACCCGACGCCGCCCACCAGCTTGGGAAAGCGGCCTTCGCCTTCGCCGAAGGTTCCATGGCAGGCGGCGCATTGCTCGGCATAGACGTCGGCGCCCCGGTCGACCGTGCCTTTGCCCGGCGGCAGGCCCGCTCCGTCCTCGCCGCGCACGTCGATGTCCCATCCGGCGATCTGCGCCGGCGTCGCCACGCTGCCGTAACCAAACGAGCCGGGCTCCGCCGCGCCGGCGAGGCTTCCGGCCGCAAGCAGGATGGCCACGATCGGCAGGAAGATCTTACGCGAGCTGTACATTGAAGACGCTTCCGTCGGGTTTGACCTGCCAAGTCTGGATCGAATTGTTGTGATAGACCGAGTTCGAGCCGCGCTGCTTTCGCAGCTCCGCAATTGTCGGCTGCACGTAACCGGTCTCGTCGATGACGCGGGATGCGATCAGCGCCGGGCGGCCGTCCCAGCGCCAGGGTAGGGTGAATTTCGTCAGCGCCTTCGACAGCACCGGCTCGTGCAGCCGCGCGCTCTGCCAGTTGACGCCACCGTCCGTGGAGACGTCGACGCGCCTCACCTTGCCGTTGCCGGTCCACGCCAGTCCCCTGATTTCATAAAGGCCCGGCCCATCGAGCGGTTTTTCCGGGCAGGGAAAGGTGATGACGGATTTGGCGTCGATCAGCCAGGTGAAGCCGCGCGAGGTGCCGTCGGGCATCAGGTCGGTGTATTTCGAGGTTTCCTCGCGGGAATGCCAGGGTTTGTCGCCGAGCTTGATCCGGCGCAGCCACTTGATGTTGACGTTGCCTTCCCAGCCCGGCACCACCAGCCGCAGCGGATAGCCCTGTTCGGGCCGAAGCGCCTCGCCGTTCTGCGCGTAGACCACGAGACAATCGTCGAGACATTTGTCGAGCGGCAGGCTGCGGTTCATATGCGCGCCGTCGGCGCCTTCGACCATCGCCCACTTCGCTTCTTTTTTGATGCCGACTTCTTCCAGCAGCGTCGACAGCCTGACCCCGGTCCATTCGGCGCAACTGACCATGCCGTGGCTGAACTGCAGCGAGTTCATCTGCGCGGCGCGCCAGTTCATGCCGCCATTGGCCGGGCATTCGATGAAATGGATGCGCGATATCGACGGGAAGCGCAGGACGTCCTTCATGGTGAGCAGCAGCGGGCGCTCGACCAGCCCGTGGATCATGAGTTTGTGCTGTGCCGGATCGATGTCGGGCCGTCCCGCATGGTGGCGCTCGAAGAACAATCCATTGGGTGTGATGATGCCGTGCAGTTCCTGCAGCGGCGAAAAGCTCACGGACGATTCCGCGCTGGCGGTGAGCCAGGGGACGTTGCGCCGGATCACGGAGGCTTCGGTATCCGCAGGCCGGCCATAGGGCCGGTCGACCACGCCTGCGCCGATCGATTGCGACCAGGGCGCGTCCGCGGGAGGTGACGCCGGCGCGGGGTCGGCGATGGCGGGTTTGCCGCCAAGGGCCAGGCTGCCGGTCAGGACAGCGCCGAGGGTGAGAAAGCCGCGTCGTCCCAAAGGCGCGTCCGCGCCGGCAAGATCGGAGAGAATAGCTTTGCTGCGTAACGGGTTATGCCGCACGTTTTCTTCCCCTCGCGGCCACATCGCCGCATTATTTCTTGCTTTTTTGAACCGGTATCCACATTTGCTAATTTAGTCAATGCTAAATAAAGGCCGGAACGTTAGTATGTCATGTGTGCTTCGCAGGCACGGAAAACCATCCTGGATTGGACGTTATGAGAACAGTCGCGGCGACAGCCAAAGAGCCACAATCGGCCCCCGGCGCCGACGATGCGGCCGCGCTGAAGATGCTGGCGAAGCAGGCCGGCGAAGCCGCCCAACTCCTGAAAATGCTCGCCAACGAAAAGCGCTTGCTGATCCTCTGCTTTCTTGCCGTGCGCGGCGAGATGACGGTCGGGGAACTCGTCGGCATCGTCAAGCTGAGCCAGTCCGCATTGTCGCAGCATCTGGCAAAATTGCGCGCCGATGGCCTGGTCGAATTCCGGCGGACGTCGCAGACACTGCATTATCGCGTGGCCGATGAGCGTGCATTGCGCCTGCTGCAGGTGCTGAAAGAGATCTATTGTGGCGAACTGAAGTGACGCTTTTTGCGTTTCAGACTCACAACGATTTTCAGGCGAGACGGTAATGGCCGAATATGTGGTGGAGTTCGGCAAGGATGGCCGGCCGGTCGAATCCGACGGGCGGTTGGACGCAGCGGCGTTCCACCGCAACCATGCGCCGATCTGGGCGGTGCTGCAGAAATTCCTCGCCGGCAAATCCGGTGATGTAGTCGAGGCCGGCAGCGGCACCGGCCAGCATGTCGTGCATTTTGCAAAACACACTCCCGACATCACCTGGTGGCCGAGCGACCTCAACGAGCGGCACATCAAGAGCATCGAAGCGTGGCGCGCGCATGCCGCTTTGCCGAACATTCGTCCGCCGCTGCGGATCGATCTCACCGATCCCGCCTGGTGTCCGGCGATGCATGACGGCAGCGGGCCGGCCGAATTGCTTGCGGTATTTTGCGCCAATGTGATCCACATTGCGCCGTGGCGCGTTGCCGAAGGCCTGTTCGCCGGCGCAGGCCGCTATCTGCGCAGCGAGGGGCGTCTGTTTCTCTACGGCCCGTTCAAGCGCGACGGCAAGCACACCGCGATGAGCAATGCCGTGTTCGACACCAGCCTGCGCGAGCAGGATGCCGAATGGGGCGTGCGCGACATCGCCGATGTCGAGAAGCTCGCCGCCGGCGTGGGCCTTGCATTGGTCGAAACCGTGCCAATGCCTGCCAACAACATGATTTTGGTGTTCGGGCGGTCGGACGCGTCGGCGTAAACGCCCCTCCGCACCTCAATGATAGGCGAGGCACCACTCTGATCCACGAAGCCAGCAGCGCTCGTCAGGAACGTCCTGGTCCCGGTACAGTCGTGTGACCTTTTGCCAGCCGCCACGGGCGAAGGCTTCGGCAAGCGCTCGTTCGGACGCCTCGTCGCGGCTGCCGGCGCAGGGGAAGATCGCAACCGGCGAAATCCATTGTGCCAGATAGTTCGCAGCTCTCCGCTCAATTCGGAACACTGCGCCGGCACTCGCCATCCGCTCCGGCGCTATGCCGCCAAATCCCTGATCTGACGTCATCGGCATGATCAGACGGCCGCCATCGGCAAGGCCATCGAGCCAGCGTGTCGCTGGCCGCGTGCAGCCGGCATTGACATAGATGACATCGGCGGCATCGAACGGTACCTGCGTGCCGTCGCCTTCAATCACTGCGACATTCGCATAGGGCGCCAGGCTGGCTCTGGCGCGCGCGGCGAGGCTCCCATCATATTCGATTCCCGTTACCCGCCCTGACGGCCCGACGAGATGCGCGAGGATGGCGGTATAATAACCCGCACCAGTGCCAACATGCACCACGTGCCCGCCGACCGGGGGCAAGGCCTGATGGATGAGATGGGCATGCAACGACGGTTGGCCGTTGTTGACGCCACGTTCGGGCACGAGCGCGACCAGATCGTCGGTATAGAGATAGATGGGGTCGGCGTCGGGTGTCGGCACATAGTCGCGTCGCCACCGTCGTACCAGCCACGGACCCGGGCCGAGAAAATCCTCACGGGGAATGGCGGCAAACGCCTGAGCGAGGCGCGCATCGTCGACGCCTGCGGCGGCAAGGACCTGCCTGGCGTATGCGGCACGAACGATGCGGAGTTCGGCTTGAGCGTCCATTTTGCTCTCCATCCTGGCCCATGCTATCAGTCTTGTGTGATTTGACACACCAGCATGTGTGTTAAATAGCACAATCATCGCGAGGAGGCCAGATTGAAGAAGCGGCTTTATCCGGCAGTGCTGGAGCGCGGTCCGCGCGGCGCGCTCGGCGCGTGGTTTCCCGATTTTCCGGGCTGCGTTGCTGGCGGCCGATCGCAGGAAGAGACGATCGAAAGAGCGGAGGGCGCGCTGGCGCGAGCGGTGGACGGAATTGCAGAGCAGGGCAGGCCGCTGCCGGAGCCAACGCCGATCGAGCAGATCGCGTTGCCCAAGGGCGCCGACGTCGTCGCCTATTTCATTGTCGGGGTGGATCCGCCCGATCCGTCCGAGCGGGTGAACGTCTATTTGCCGAAGAGTCTGATTACGCGGATCGACAAGCGCGCCACAGAGCTCGGCATGAGCCGCTCCAGCTTCTTCGGCTTCGCCGCCACGATCGCGCTTGATTGGAGTCCAGGTTTCCCGCACACCGGCGTCGCGGATCCTCGCTCAAAGGTCCACAAGACCGGTGCGGTGCGAACCGGAAGGAGATCAGGCAGGACGCGGCCGTGAAAGGGCGTTTTCGCGTGGCGGATTGCTGAGGCGTAATCTGGTATCGCTCTCGCGCGCGAGAGCGGATGCGTTGTGCGGGCCGCTCTTCGGCCAAAGAAGCATTTCCTGCGACAGGTGCTTGCGCCCCTCGCATAGCGCGCGCCCGTTTGCGTCGGTTGATCGCATAGCCCCGCGTCTTCATAGTGCCCCGCAATGAATCGATGAGGCTCCTTCCCCGGGGCCTGCCGGGGCGGAATTGCCGATGTTGGATACCACCACAGCCACCGATGAGATCGCCAATGACGCACGTGCGCGCGCCAATGTGCTGCGGCTCGCCGCGGCGCAGGCGCTGACCGGCGCCAATTCGGCTGTCATCTTCGCCACCGGCTCGATCGTCGGCGCGACGCTGGCGCCGACCATCTCGCTCGCGACCGTGCCGCTCTCGATGTATGTGCTGGGGCTCGCCGCCGGCACGCTGCCGACCGGCGCGATCTCGCGCGTCTATGGCCGCCGCACCGCCTTCATCATCGGCACCTTCTGCGGCGTGCTGACCGGCGCGCTCGCCGCCGTCGCTGTGCTGTATGCTTCGTTCTGGCTGTTCTGCGGCGCGACGTTTCTCGGTGGTCTCTATGGCGCGGTCGCGCAGTCCTACCGTTTTGCCGCGGCCGACGGCGCCAGCACAGCGTTTCGGCCGAAAGCCATGTCATGGGTGATGGCGGGCGGCGTGTTCGCCGGCGTGCTTGGTCCACAGCTCGTGCAGTGGACGATGGATATCTGGCCGCCTTATCTGTTCGCGTTCAGCTTCGTGGTGCAGGCCTTCGTCGCGCTGGTGGCGATGGCGGTGCTGTGGGGCGTCGATGCGCCAAAACCCGCGCCGTCGGATATGCATGGCGGCCGGCCGCTGTTCGAGATCGCGCGGCAGCCGCGTTTCATTGCGGCGGCGCTGTGCGGGGTGATTGCGTACCCCATGATGAATCTCGTGATGACCTCGGCGCCGCTCGCCATGAAGATGTGCGGACTGACCGTCAGCGATTCCAATTTCGGCATTCAGTGGCACATCGTGGCGATGTACGGGCCGAGCTTCTTCACGGGCTCGCTGATCGCGCGTTTCGGCGCGCCAAGGATCGTGGCGCTCGGTCTGCTGCTGGAAGCTGCAGCGGCGGGAATCGGCCTTGCCGGCATCACCGCGATGCATTTCTGGGCGACGCTGATCGTGCTCGGCGTCGGCTGGAACTTTGCGTTTATCGGCGCTTCCGCGCTGGTGCTGGAAACGCATCGGCCGCAGGAACGCAACAAGGTGCAGGCGTTCAACGATTTCCTGGTGTTCGGGATGATGGCGCTGGGGTCGTTCTCGTCCGGCCAGTTGCTGGCGCATTACGGCTGGTCGATGGTAAACATGGTGGTGTTCCCGCCGGTGCTGCTCGGCCTTGCGGTGCTGTCGTTGGCGTCGTTCGCCAAGCGGCGCGCGAAATTGCAGGCGGTCAACGAGATTCCCGGTCCGAGTATCTAATTTTCAGTCAATTAATGGAGGCCTCTCATGCCCTCGCGCGCCCGTCTCGATGAATTCATTGCAGTCGTCGTTTCCGGCGACCATGCAGGCGCCATCGAGCGTTTCTACACCGAGGACGCCAGCATGCAGGAGAATGCCGCTCCGCCGCGCGTCGGCCGCGACGTCCTGGTCGCGCATGAGCGCGCGGTGCTGGAACGGGTCAAGAGCGTGACGTCGACTTGCGTTGCCTCGATCGTCGAGGGCGATCGCGTCGCGATCAACTGGGTGTTCGAGTTCGTCTATCATTCCGGCAAGACGGGCCGGTTCGACGAAGTCGCGCTGCAGGAATGGCGCGGCGACAAGGTGTTCCGCGAACGGTTCTTCTACGACCCATCGAAGCCGGCCGCCTAGCTTTTTGTTTGACGCGTTTTCTTTACGCGAACCGGGAACCACTTCGCTCGAAAAACGCTATAGCTGCCACCTGCTGACAGTTCGGTGTCCGTCGAATTGATGACCCTTGCAGCCTTGTTTGCTGTTGCCGACATGTGCCGGGCAAGCACGGCAATGACGCGACAGCAACGAAGAGGCCTCTTTTGGACGCTCTCAACTACACCCCTCGCGACGAAACCTCGATCCGCTACGAGGGCTGGCGCATCGTCGTCGTCTGTTTCCTGCTGGCGACCTTCGGCTGGGCGTTCGGCTTCTATGGCCAGAGCGTCTATGTCGCCGAGTTGCAGCGGTTGCACGGCTGGCCGGCGTCGCTGATCTCGTCGGGCACGACGTTCTTCTACCTGTCGGGCGCGGCGCTGGTCGCCTTTGTCAGCGAGGCGATCAAGGGGTTTGGCCCCCGGAATTGCATGATCGCCGGCATCTGCACGATGGCTTTGGCCGCGATCTCGATCGGCCAGGTACGCGAGCCCTGGCAGCTCTATCTCGCCAACGCCGTGCTCGCCTTCGGCTGGGCCGGCACCAGCCTCGGCATGATCACCAACACGCTCGGCCTCTGGTTCGACAGAAAGCGCGGCATGGCGATCAGCCTGGCGCTGAACGGCGCGAGTTTTGGCGGCATTGTCGGTGTGCCCTTGATGGTCATGGCGATCGGCTATTTTGGCTTCGCCGGCGCGATGACCGCCTCCGCCGCGGTGATGGTTATCGTGATGATTCCGGTGATCCTGTTGTCCGTCGGACGGCCGCCGGCTCATTCGGGCGCAGGCGATGTCGAGGCCGCGGACGCGCCGTCGCCGACGCAAATTCGCGCGCGCGCCTTTCGCGATATCGGCTTCCTCTCGGTGTCAGCGGCGTTTGCGCTGGTGCTGTTCGCGCAGGTCGGCTTCATCGTTCACCTGATCGCGTTTCTGGATTCGGTGATCGGGCGGCAGCAGGCAGCGATTGCGATGGCATTGTTGACGGCGATGGCGGTGGTCGGCCGCGTATTGTTTTCATTCGTGATCGACCGGATGAACCAGCGGCTGGCGTCCTCGCTTTCCTTTGTCAGCCAGGCGGTCGCGCTCGTCATCGTCATCAATGTGCACCATGACTACGCGCTGATCGCCGCCTGCGCGCTGTTCGGCTTCTCGGTCGGCAATCTGATCACGCTGCCGGCGCTGATCGTGCAGCGCGAGTTCGATCCGCGTTCGTTCGGCGTGCTGGTCAGCCTGATCACCGCGATCAACCAGATCACCTACGCGTTCGGGCCCGGCGTGGTCGGCCTGCTGCGCGATCTCTCGGGAAGTTACACGCTGCCGTTCTATGGCTGTATCGCGGTGGAGCTGGCGGCGGCGGTGCTGGTCATGATTCGTGGCAAGCCGTCGTCATTGCGAGGAGCGCAGCGACGAAGCAATCCATAGTTCCGCAAGCGGAGAGATGGATTGCTTCGCTTCGCTCGCAATGACGGTGAGAGCTACGCCTCCCGCTGCCGCAGCAGATCCTCCAGATCCAGCCTTTTCGTGAACATCGCGAGCGATCCATCCGGCGCGCGCGGCCACTCCTCCTCCGGCCGGTCGCGATAGAGCTCGACGCCGTTCTGGTCGGGATCGCGCAAATAGAGCGCCTCGCTGACGCCGTGGTCGCTGGCGCCGTCAAGCTCGATGCCGGCCTCGATCACGCGATACAGCGCATCCGCCAGCGCCGGGCGGGTGGGGTAGAGAATGGCGGTGTGAAACAGCCCGGTGGCATCAGGCGGCGGCGGATGGCCGTCTTTGCTTTCCCAGGTGTTGAGGCCGATGTGATGATGATATCCGCCCGCCGAAATGAACGCGGCACCGGAGCCCATCCGCTGCATCACCTCGAAGCCGAGCACGCCGCAATAAAACCCCAGCGCGCGCTCGAGATCGGCGACCTTGAGATGGACATGCCCGATCCTTGTGCCGTCAATGATGGGTGGGTTCTGGGGCATGTTGTCTCCGTTCGGTCTGCTTTACCTCGCCCCGCTTGCGGGGAGAGGTCGGACTTTACGCGAAGCGGAAAGTTCGGGTGAGGGGGTACAGGTCTATCGTGAGGTCACGTTTCGCGGAGGGAGCCCCTCACCCCGACCCTCTCCCCGCGTAAGAGCGGGGAGAGGGGGAGGAGAGATCACACCAAGTCCGACACCTCTCCATCCGGCAGTCCGAACTCAAAGGTGTTCAGCGTCATCGACACCATCGTGTAGTAACCGCACAGCCCAATCACCTCGACGATGCCGCGCTCGGTGAGCACCTTCACGGCCTCGTCATACAGCGGCTGCGACACGCCTTTGCTCTCATGCAGAGATTTGGCGACGTCGTAGATCATCTTGCCCTTGGGGTCGTCGAACACAGGCGTGCGGCGGTCGCGGATGTCCTCGATGATCTTGGGATCCATGCCGCCCTTCAGCGCCAGGCGCTTGTGCGCAAACCATTCGTAATGCGAGGTCCAGTGCCGCGCGGTGACGAGGATCGCGATCTCCGAAAGCTTTGCCGGAAACATCGTGTTGAACCGAAGTTGCTCGCCCAGACGCGTGGCGTGCCGCGCCATGTCCGGGCTGTTGAGCCAGGCCATCATCGGCGCCGGCGGGGCGCCGCGCTTGCCGGATATCGCTTCGTCGTAGGTTTCTTTTTGTTCGGCGCTCATTTCGCCAGGCGAAAGCAATTTCAGCCGCATGCCCGTTTCCTCTTGTTTTTCAATCGTTACGGCTTTGCGCTTACACCCGATCAGGCGTCCTGACTACCGCCGCAGAAGTATGGGCTGACGTCAGACATATATTGAATTCCGCAACGCGAGGGCTAAGGTCATCTCCAACATTCCCACATGGAAACGCCGATATGTCCGATCTGGAAACATTCCGCCGTGAAACCCGCGCCTGGCTGGAGGCCAATTGCCCGCCGGAGATGCGGCGTCCGATGACCTCGGAGAACGACACCTATTGGGGCGGGCGTAACGCAAAATTCTCGTCCGAGCCGCAGCGCGTCTGGTTCGAGCGGATGCGTGACAAGGGCTGGACCGTGCCGGACTGGCCGAAGGAATATGGTGGCGGAGGGCTCGATCGCGCCGAGCACAAGGTGCTGCGCGAGGAAATGTCGGCGATGGGCGCGCGGTCGCCGCTGTCGAGTTTTGGCATCTGGATGCTCGGGCCGGCGCTGTTGAAGTACGGCAACGAGGCGCAGAAGAAGGAGCATCTGCCAAAAATCGCCGCGGGCCTGATCCGCTGGTGCCAGGGCTATTCCGAGCCGAACGCCGGATCGGACCTCGCCTCGCTGCAGACCCGCGCCGAGAGCGACGGCGACGACTACATCATCAACGGCCAGAAGATCTGGACGTCATACGCGAACTACGCCGACTGGATCTTTTGCCTGGTGCGGACCGATCCCACGGCGAAGAAGCACGACGGCATCAGTTTTATCCTGTTCGACATGACCTCGAAGGGCGTGTCGACGAAGCCGATCCTTTTGATCTCGGGCTATTCGCCGTTCTGCGAAACCTTCTTCGACAATGTGCGCGTGCCGAAATCGCATGTGGTGGGCACCGTCAACCGCGGCTGGGATGTCGCGAAATATCTGCTGCAGCATGAGCGCGCGATGATCTCGGGGATGGGCGAGCGCGGCGTCGGCCGGCCGCTCGGCCAGGTCGCCGCCGATTCGGTCGGCGCCGACGAGCAAGGCCGGCTGGAGGATGCGATGCTGCGCAGCCAGATATCAACCTTCGAAATCGACGAGGCGGCACTTGGCGCGGCGGCCGAACGCGCGGTCGATCTGGCGAAAGCCGGGCAGTCGCATCCGGCGTTTTCCTCGGCGATGAAATATTACGGCACCGAGCTCAACAAGCGCCGCCATGAAATCCTGATGTCGGCCGGTGGCATCGATGCGCTGGAATGGGAAAGCGACCGCTCCAGAGGCGGCGCCCGCCCGCGCGCCTGGCTGCGTACCAAGGCCAATTCGATCGAGGGCGGCACCAGCGAGGTGATGCTCGGCATCGTCGCCAAGCGCATCCTCGATCTGCCGGGGGCGTGAGTATCTTACGTCGTTCCGGGGCACGCGAAGCGTGAACCCGGAACCTCGAGATTCCGGGTTCGATGCTGTGCATCGCCCCGGAATGACGCCTCAAAAATCACGCGTTACTTTTGAAACCGGAACTAGCTAATGCCCCTCGTCCTCACCGAAGAACAATCCATGCTGCGCGACAGCGCGCGCGGCATTATCAGCGACAAGGCGCCGGTGGCGCATCTGCGCAGCTTGCGCGACGGCAAGGACGCAACGGGATTTTCCCGCGACCTCTGGAAGGCGTTTGCTGAGATGGGCTTTTCCGGCCTGCTGGTGCCGGAGAATTTTGGCGGCAGCGGACTCGGCTGCGTCGAGGCCGGCGTGGTGATGGAGGAAATCGGCCGCACGCTGATGCCGTCGCCGTTCTTGTCGACGGCGGTGCTGGCGGCCTCCGCGTTGTCGCGCGGCGGCAGTGATGCGCAGAAATCGGCGCATCTGCCGAAGATTGCGGACGGCTCGCTGCTGGCCGCGCTTGCGATCGACGAAGGCGCAAAACATCGCCCGCTGCAGACCAAATTGCAGGCGGTGCGTTCTGGCAACGGTTTCAAGCTCAACGGCGCCAAGGCTCTCGTGGTCGATGGCCACACCGCCGATCTCCTGATCGTCGCTGGCCGCACCGGCGGCGCAGCCGGTGAGCGCAACGGGCTAACGCTGTTCCTGGTTGATCCCAAGGCCAAGGGCATCGCGATCGAACGCACGGTGATGGTCGATGCGCATAACGCCGCCAGAATCGAATTCGCCAATGTCGAGGTCGACGCGGACCATGTGCTCGGCGAAGTCGACCAGGGCGGGGCGCTGCTGGAGGGCGTGCTCAATATCGGCCGTGGCGCGGTGGCCTCCGAAATGGTGGGCCTGAGCGAGGAGGTGTTCGGCCGCACCGTCACCTATCTGAAGGAGCGCAAGCAGTTCGGCAAGCTGATCGGAGAATTCCAGGCGCTGCAGCACCGCGCAGCCCAGCTCTACATCGATATCGAGATCACCCGCGCGGCCGTCCTGAAGGCGCTGCAGACGCTGGACGGCGATTTCGAGCACGCCAGCGCGGCGGTCGCAGTCGCCAAGGCGCGCGCCGGCACCACGGCGACGCTGGCGGTGCAAGAGGGCGTGCAGATGCACGGCGGCATGGGCATGACCGACCAGTTCGACATCGGCTTCTTCATGAAGCGCGCGCGGGTCTGCCAGGAATTGTTCGGGGACAGCAACTACCACGCCGATCAGTTGGCGCGGATGAAGAGTTATTGAGGGCGAAGGTAAGCGTCGTGCGCTGCTGTCTCGCCGTCATTGCGAGCGAAGCGAAGCAATCCATGGTGTCGCGATAACGGTATGGATTGCTTCGTCGCTTTGCTCCTCGCAATGACGGCGGAGAGAGCTACCTGATCGGCGGGGCGTACTGGATGCCGCCATTGCTCCAGAGCGAATTCAGGCCGCGCGGGATCTTCAGCTTCGATCCTTCGCCGATGTTGCGCTCGTAGACTTCGCCGTAATTGCCAACATGGCGGATGATGCGGGCAGCCCAGTCCTTGCTCAGGCCGAGGTCTTCGCCGTAGGCGCCCTCGGTGCCGACCAGCCGCATCACGTCGGGCTTCTTCGATTTCAGCGCCTCGTCGATGTTCTTCGAGGTGATGCCGAGTTCCTCGGCGTTGATCATCGCATACAGCGTCCACTTCACGAGCATCATCCAGTCGTCGTCGCGCTGGCGCACCACGGGTGCGAGCGGCTCCTTGGAGATGACGTCGGGCAGGATGACATGGTCGCTGGGCTGGATGAGGTTCAGCCGAAGCGCGTAGAGCTGGGAGACGTCGGCGGTGAAGGTGTCACACTTGCCGGATTCATAGGCCTTGAGCACGTCTTCCAGCTTGGGAAACTTGACTTCGGTGTATTTCATGTTGTTGGCGCGGAAATGGTCGGCGACGTTGAGCACCGTCGTCGTGCCCTCCTGCACGCAAACCTTGCTGTTGTTAAGGTCGAGTGCGGAATCGATGTTGCGCGAGCGCGGCAGCATGAATCCCTGGCCGTCATAATAGGCGACGGCCGGGAAATAGAGGGCGTAGTTGCTCTCGCGCGACATGCTCCAGGTCGTGTTGCGGGAGAGAATGTCGACCTTTCGGCTCTGCAATTCCTTGAAGCGTTCGCTGGCGTCGAGCGGCACGAATTTCGCCTTCTTGGGATCGTCGAAGATCGCCGCGGCCACCGCGCGGCAGAAATCCACGTCGAAGCCGGTCCAGTCGCCCTTGTCGTCGGGGATCGAGAACCCGGGCAGGCCCTTGTTGACGCCGCACAGCACGTCGCCGCGGCGGATCGTCCGCTTCAGGGTCTTGGTGTCGTAACGTTCATAGGTGATTGCGATAGCCGCGACCGCGATTGCGGCCGCCAGCCCGATCAGGAGGCCGCCTCGAAATGTCCGTAGCATTTTCTAACTCACAATTTCAGGGAAATGGATCGGCTGGAGGAACCGCGTTGTAATTACAGTTCCGGCTTTTGCCGGATGATGACCTTGGTGCCCACAGGCACACGCTCGTAGAGATCGGCGACGTCGGCGTTGACCAGGCGGAAGCAGCCGGAAGAGACGGCGGTGCCGATGGTGTCAGGCCGGTTGGTGCCATGGATGCGGTAGACGGTGGTGCCGAGATACATCGCGCGGGCGCCGAGCGGGTTGCCGGGCCCGCCGGCCATGAAGCGCGGCAGATAGGGCTGGCGCGCGATCATTTCGGGCGGCGGTGTCCAGTCCGGCCACTCCGCCTTGCGCGTGATGTTCACGAGCCCCTGCCACTGAAATCCCTCGCGGCCCACGCCGATGCCGTAGCGCAGCGCGCGGCCGTTGCCCTGAATGAGATAGAGATGGCGTTCGGCCGTGACGACGATGATGGTGCCCGGCGCTTCGTTGGTGCGATAGAGCACCGCGGTCTTCTTGAACTGCGGATCGAGTTCGACGGAATCGTCAGCGATAAGCCCCGGCTGGTCGCCGACATCGGGCTGTCGCGTCTGCGCCTGGCTCTGCGGGACCGAAAGAACCAGACCGCTTGCAGCGATCATCACCCAGGTCAGGTGCCGAAATTTCGTCATCGCAGAGCTCTCCTCGCGGCGCTTTGGCCAAAATGCGCATGATCCGCCAAAGTGTGAGCGGTTTGGCGACAAGATCATGCGCCACTTTTAAGTCAGAGCGCGATCGGACGCAAAACCGGTTCCCACTTTTGCTGATCGCGCTCGGGAACCATCAAATCTCAGGGCCAGCTTGATGGCAAGTTTAGGGCGAGTGGGGCGAATAGGTGATTGAAATATCTTCTGTTTCCGTCCATTGCCCAATTCATGGGATGTCCCGGCTGCCTTATTTCGGCGCGATCCACAGCCGCAGGCAAAACGAAATCAGCGCCACAGTGCCGACGCCGCCCATCCAAAGTGCGACGAACCACAGCAGGCGCTGCGGCAGCGGGCGAGGCTTCGGCTCCGTCGGCATCAATGGTATCCGCTCTCAGGCTTGACCTTGCCGCGAAACACCCAATAGGCCCAGGCGGTATAGCCAAGGATCAGCGGGATCAGCCCGGCGACGCCGAACAGCATGAAGATCTGGCTGTTTGCCGGCGCCGCCGCCTGCCAGATCGTGATGCTCTGCGGCACGATATAGGGATACATGCTGATGCCGAGCCCGGCATAGGACAGCGCGAACAGCGCCAGTGTCAGGAAGAACGGCTGGTAGTCGTATTTCCTGGCAAGGCTGCGCAGCAGCAGGGCGGTGACTACAGCAACCGAAATCGGTACCTGTGCCGTCATGAGGACGTTCGGCCAGGCGAACCAGCGCTCGGTGTACTGTATATGGAGGAACGGCGTCGCGATGCTGACCGCGGCGATGGTCCCGAGCATCGCGAGCAACAGGACCCAGCTCAGGTGATAGGCGCGGTCGCGCAACTCGCCTTCCGTCTTCATGACAAGCCATGTCGCGCCTAACAGCGCATAGCCAACCACCAGCGACACACCGGTCAGGATGCTGAACGGCGTCAGCCAGTCCCACCAGCCGCCGGCATAGCTTCGGCCTTCGACATGCACGCCTTGCAGGATGGCGCCGAGTGCGATTCCCTGCGCCAGCGTCGCCAAAAGCGATCCGCCGAAAAAGGCGATGTCCCAGCGGTTACGCTGGGCCGTCGTGCGCCAACGGAATTCGAAGGCGACGCCGCGGAACACCAGCCCGAGAAGCATCGCGATCATCGGCGTGTAGAGCGCCGGCATCAGCACCGCATAGGCCAGCGGGAACGCGGCCATCAGGCCGCCGCCGCCAAGAACGAGCCAGGTTTCGTTGCCGTCCCAGACCGGGGCGACGCTGTTCATGATGACGTCGCGATCTCTTTTCTCGGGGAAGAGCGGGAACAGGATGCCGAGACCGAGATCGAAGCCGTCCATCACGACGTAGACGAACACGGCAAAGGCGATGATGAAGGCCCAGATGATGGGAAGATCGATCGGGATCATCGGGCGACTCCCTCGGCAGCCGCGCCTGCCGCGGGCGTAATGCCCGCCGAGCGGATCGGGACGTCGTGCGAGGGTCCCTCTTCGCCGGGATGCGGCGGGGCCGCCATCAGGCGCAGCAGATAGATCACGCCGGCTGTGAAGACGGCGAAGTAGACGATGATGAAGGCGATCAGCGAGGAGGCGACCGCGGGCGCTGCCAGCGGCGAGGCCGAGTCAACTGTGCGCAGCAATCCATAAACCGTGAACGGCTGGCGTCCGGTCTCGGTGGTGATCCAGCCCGCGAGCACGGCGATGAAGCCTGAGGGCGCCATCGCGACCGCGAACATGTGCAGCAGCCGGGAATCGTAGAGCTTGCCCTGCACGCGCATCAGCAGGCTGAACAGGCCGAGCGCCAGCATGAGCAATCCCATGCCGACCATGATCCGGAACGACCAGAACGTGATCGCCACCGGCGGCCAGTTTTCACGCGGCACCGTGTCGAGGCCGGCCATCGGCGCGTCCGGCGAGTGCTTGAGGATCACCGATCCCAGCTTCGGCACTTCGATCGCATAGTCGACCCTGCCGGCGCTCTGGTTGGGCAGGCCGAACAGGATCAGGGGCGCGCCGTCCTTATGGCTCTGGAAATGGCCTTCCATCGCCATGATCTTCACCGGCTGATGCTCCAGCGTGTTGAGCCCGTGCTGGTCACCGGCGAGGATCTGGATCGGCGCCACTAACGTGGCCATCCACATTGCCATCGAAAACATCACGCGGGGCCCCGCAAGATGGCGGTCGCGCAGCAGGTGATATGCGCCGACCGCGCCGACCACCAGCGCGGTGGTCAGATAGGCCGCCAGCACCATGTGCACGAGACGGTAGGGGAATGACGGGTTGAAGATCACTTTGAGCCAGTCGGCGGCGATGAACTGCCCGTCGGCATTGACGGCGTGGCCCGTCGGCGTCTGCATCCAGGAATTGGCGGACAGAATCCAGAACGCCGAAATCAACGTGCCGATCGCGACCATCAGCGTCGCCAGAAAATGCAGCTTTGGCCCGACGCGCTGCAGGCCGAACAGCATCACGCCGAGGAAGCCTGCCTCGAGGAAGAACGCGGTCAAAACCTCATAGGCCATCAACGGGCCGATCACCGGGCCGGTCTTGTCGGAAAAGGCCGACCAGTTGGTGCCGAACTGGTAGGACATCACGATACCCGACACCACGCCCATGCCGAAGGCGACGGCAAAGATTTTTAGCCAGTAGTTGAACAGGTTGATGAAGACCTCGCGCCCGGTCCACAGCCAGAGTGCTTCGAGCACGGCGAGATAGCTGGCGAGCCCGATCGAAAAGGCGGGGAATATGATGTGGAACGACATCGTGAAAGCAAACTGCGCCCGGGCCAATACGACCGCATCCCAGCCTTCGAACATCGGCACCACCTGTCGCAGTTTCGTCGGGCGCAATCTCGAAAAACCGAACCAGAGTTTTCGAAAATTGCGCCCGAACCAGGCGTGTACCTTACCACGCCCGATGCGACGATTATACCTGCGTGCCGCGCGGAACAGACGTGCAACCCTATCCGGCAGCCGATGGATTCAGTGCCAGTCGCCGGGCGATCTCTGCCCGCACGGCTCGGGTCTGCTCCTTGCCGACCAGCACTGGACTGCGGATCTTCCTCCCGGTGCGGAGCCGGATCGCGATGACGTAGTGGCTGCCCCTCCGGCCGCCGCTTCCGATGTCGATGCGCTCGACATCGTCACCGCCGACCGTATCCGTCTCTATAGTACCCTTCAACGACAGCCGTTCAAACCTGATGGCGCCGTCGCGGACAATCCAGAATGCACTGGTCCGATAGAGATACCTGATCAGCACGAAGGCCATGATCGCGCCGAGCGACCAGACGGCAATTCCAAGGGTGGACAATTTGCCGCTCCAGAGCGCATAGATGAATGGAAGGCTCAGCGAGCAGGCGAACAGCACGACGAGAGCCCTGTAGGCCCGGACGCGCTTGGAACTGATCGGCTTACCCAGTCGTATCCGGGGATTGGCGGCGTCGAGCGGGTTCTCGGCTAATTCGGGAGCAGCCAACTGAAGCAGCCAGGCGATTTGCAAAGTGGTTTTTTGCACCTGGGTGACATCAGGCAGCGGAGGTGAGGTGAGCGTATCCCCCGATTCGGTCTCGACTACGAGGGCGAACTCCACTGATTTGCCGATGCTCTTTCGCAGACGCATCCCGGCTATTTCGTCGTCCCTGATCAATCTTCGGTGCAATTTCCCGAATGGACGCTGTTCGCCGATCAGGATTTCGCCTGGCGTAATGATCCAGACGACGTTGCGATCAAAGAGCGCGGCGCTCAGCAGCAGGCACCCGAACAGCAACGCAAACAGGGCGGCGATGCCGAGCCATTGGTCGTTTGCAAGGTGAGCGAGGCCTGGCAGGGCGATCAAACACAAAATTGCGGCAATGCCTGCGAGAACGAGCCGCTCATTGAGCGACGTGCCCTTGCGTAACCTGACTTCATTCTCGTTTGACACAGCATCCATCGCCGGCGGCAAGCATCACGACTGCTGCGGTCACATCAAGTGGCAAAGTGTACGGCTGAAATGCGGCAAGCTATCCGGCACTGGATGGATTCAATCGCAGCCGGCGGATGATCTCGGCCCGCAGCGCTTGGGCCTGATCCTTGCCAGCCAGTCTCGGGCTTCGGATTTTGGTCCCGGTGTGAAGCCTGATCGCGATGACGTCGGAGCCGTCTTCAGAGCCGTCCTCGATGTCGATCGCCTCGACATCACGACCACCGATCGTGTGCACCTCTACCGCGTTATTCAATGAAAGCCGTTCAACCCGGATTCCGCCATCGTGGACGATCCAGAATGTACCGCCCATTCGGGGGGCATATCTGAACAGTACAACGGCCACGATCACGCCGAGCGACCAGACCGAGACCCCGAGGGCAGACAATTCTCCGTTCCAGAGAGCGTGGACGAACGGAAAACTCAGTACGCAGGCGAGCAGCACGACGAGAACCCTGTGTCCTCGACCCCTTCTGGGATGGACCGGCTCACCCAATCGTATCTCGGCATTGATGGCGTCGAGCGGGTTGTCGGCTGGTTCGGGATCGGGAAGTTGAAGCAACCGGGCAATTCGGACGGTGGTTTCGTGCACCTTGGTGATGTCCGGCAGAGGCGGCGAGATGACTACATCTTCCGATCCGATCTTGAACGCAACGCTGAACTTGGTTGGATTGGCACTATCCTTTCGGAGATGCATCTCCGATATTTCGTCGTTTCTGATCAATCTACTGTGCAATTGCCCGAACGGACGCTGTTCGCCGATCAGGATTCCGTCTGGCGTAACAATCCAGACGACGTTGCGGCCAAGAACGGCGGCGCCAAGCATGAGGCATCCGATTAGCAGCGCAAAGAGTGCGGCGATGCCCGGCCATTTACCATCCGCCAAGGCCACAAGGCCTGGTATGGCGAACAAACACAGAAATACAGCAAAACCCGCGTAAACGAGCCGCTCGTTGCGCGAGGTACCCCCGCGTAACCTGACTTCATTCTCGTTTGCCGCAACATCCATTGTCAGCGGCAAACATCACGACCGGCTTGGTCACGTCAAGCAGCAAAGCGTGCGGCTGAATTACGGCAAGCGAGAGTAGTCTGATTTCAGGCTGCCCGTTAAAAGTTTGCCGAAAAGGTCACGCGTTCGCAACGCCCAGTCGTCTTGCAATTTCAACCTTCAGTTCGTTCGCCCGCTGGCCATCACGCAGGCATGGAGACTGCACATCTTGCCCCGAGGTCAGCCATATCCGGATGTAGAAGAGGTCGGGGCCTTCATCCGACACGCTCGCAATTGTGATTTTGGCTATATCTCCAGGTCGTATCCACTGGACCTGATGGCGGTCGTAGATCCAGCTTTCATCGATCTGTATTTCATGGCTTCGAATGATCCAGCGTAGATTGCTTTCAAAGAGACTGGATAGAACCAGAAAGCCGCAGACGAAGAGAACGATCAAAAATCGGGCGCTATCGCCTGTCGCCGGCGGGTAGCCTTTTGCAATCAGGTCGGCAGTTTCCCAGACGAGAAATGCGATGCTGCCAGCCATCAAGAGCAGCCGAGCCCAATCTGGCTTCTCCTCTTCCAATTGTATTTCCGGTTGCTCGACATGGTTGCCATCCATGACGGCAGACTATTCGCGGCCGGTAACTCTCGGCAAGATTGCATTCGAAAACTCCCAAAAGCAGAGCGACCCGGCTGGGGGGCATCCCGGCCGGGTCGTTGGAGGTCACTTGGGAGGTTAGATGTAGAAATTCAGCGGGGGGTCTCGCTGTCGTAGGAGATCACGCAGACCTCCTTGGGACTCTTGGTGCCGCAGTCCACCACCTGTTCACGCACGAATGTCGAACCGCTGTCGCGCTGGGCGCGGGGCTGGACGTTCTGGGCCGACAGGGTGGCGAGCGTCGCGACGGCGCCGAGCGGGACGATGAAAAGGCGGAAGGACGGCTTCAGCATGTTCGCTCTCCTGTTCGGCGTTGGCGTTGCGTTGTTGAGCAAAGGTATAGGGGCTGAGTTTTTCCGGGTGATGTCGCCGATTGTTTCATTTGTTTCGTCGGAGGTAATCTTTGTCCGTCGAAATCAACCCGTTTTTCGTTCCCGATACCAGTTCAACTCATTGAATTAACGTCGCTTTATGCCGCGAGGCTGTCTACGCCGGCGCCCTTAAGCAACTCGGCCAATTGTTTACGGGCGTAGAACATCCGGGTCTTCACCGTGCTTTGGGGAATACCGATGATCGCGCCGGCCTCTTCCACCGACTTCTCGTGGTAGTAGACCAGATTGATGATCTCGCGATGGGCCGGCGACAGCTTGGCGACGCAGGCGCGCAGGATCGCGCTGGTGTTGCTGCGGTCGAGCGAGGCTTCCGGGGTATCGGCCTCATCGGCGATTTCCAGCACGTCTTCCTGCTCGATGTCCTCATGCTTGCGCTGACGCAGCGCGGTCAGCGCCTTGAAGCGGGCAATCGACAGCAGCCAGGTCGAAACCTGCGAGCGGCCCTCGAACTGGCTGGCGGTCCGCCACACGTCGAGGAACACCTGGCTGACGAGGTCTTCGGCCATCGTGGTATCGCGCACCATGCGCAGCACGAAGCGGTAAACCCGGACGTTATGGCGGGAATAAAGCACATGCATCGCCGTGCGGTCGCCCTTGGCAATACTCTGCAGCAGCATTTCGTCGGATGTCGCCCTGGCGTCGGCAATCGACTTCTTGGCTGCGGCGTTGATGGCGATGACGTTCGACATGACAGGCTCCCAATTCCGACGCCAACAGGCGTTTCGTTGGGAGGATTGTTAATTAGGCTCGGTTTCGGGATGTCTGCTCCAAAGGGGTAAAATGGTTTCGTGCAGAAGAGAATTGTTTCGTCGCAGGGCCTGCGACGAAACATTCGGGACCAAAAGGCCAGTAATTTCAATATGCGGAAAATTGGATGGTTTCAGATGCGGATTCGTTCCGCGTGCGCACAAACGTGTTGTCGTCCCTGCGAACGCAAGGACCCATAACCACAGCACGTTGTTGTCTGGAAGGGACGTCTACCACAGCGTGTCAATATGACAGCCGCGGCGTATGGGTCCCTGCGCCCGTGCGCAATTGCGCACTAGGCAGGGACGACGGCGAAGATCTAACCCTTCTCGCCCGTTGGCGAGAACAGATAGCCGCCGCCTCGGATGGTGCGGATCACCGCGGGCTTGGTCGGGTCGATCTCGATCTTGCGCCGGATGCGCATGATGCGCAGATCGACGGCGCGGTCGAACGCTTCGGCGTCGCGCGCATTGGCCAGCTCCAGCAGCCGCTCGCGCGACAGCACCCGCTTCGGATTCGCCGCGAACACTTTCAACAGGCCGAATTCGGACGCCGTCAGCGGATGCTCGTTGCCTTCGTCGTCGCGCAGCGCCTGGGCTTCGAGGTCGAGCCATTTGGTGCCGAACCGCACCAGCTGTTCTTTCTCTGCCTTGGCAGCCGCAGCCGCAGCCGCTGGTGCTGCCGCCGCCTTGGCCGGCGTGCTGCGGCGAAGCACTGAACGGATACGCGCCATCAGCTCGCGCAGCTCGCAGGGCTTTGCGATGTAGTCGTCGGCGCCGAGTTCGAGGCCGACGACGCGGTCGATCGGGCTCGCCGTCGCCGTCAGCATGATGACGGGAACGTTGATGCGGCTCTTCAGGTCGCGAATGATCGAAAGCCCGTCTTCCTCGGGCATGTTGAGGTCGAGCACGACGAGGTCGGGCACGTTGGTCTCGATCACGCTGCGCAGACTTTTGCCGCCGTCGCACAGCGTGACGCCAAAACCGTGCATCTTGAGGTAATCACCGACCATCTCGCGGGCCGGTGCCTCGTCGTCGACGATGATGATGTGCGGGCTCTGGGTCATGTCGTCTCTGTCGCAGGCAGTGTAACGGTAAATGTCGATCCCTGTCCGGGGCCGGCGCTTTCCGCGGTCACATGGCCGCCATGCATGTCGATGATACGTTTGACGATCGACAGGCCGAGGCCGGTCGAGCTTTCCCCGGCCGTCGGCTTGGCCGAGAGCCGCTGGAACCGGCCGAACAGCCGGCCGAGATCTTCCGGAGACAATCCGGCGCCCTGATCGGTAATACGGATGACGGTGTCGCTGCCATGGGTGACGCCTACCGTGATCTTGCCGCCGATCGGGGAATATTTGATGGCGTTGCTGACGAGGTTGTCGATCGCCTCGCGAATCCGGTCGGCGTCGCACATGGTGACGAAGTTCGGCGGCGCCGACACGGCGATGGACTGCTGCTTGTTGATCGCCGAAGGCAGGTTCGAATCGGTGACCTCGGCAACGAGCGCCGCGATATCGACCGGTTCGCGGCGGATCGTGATGTCGAAGGCGTCCGCCATCGCATCCGAAATCAAATGGTCGACCATCGAGGTCAGGCGCTTGGTGGCGTCCCTGATATGCTCGACCTGGGCGGTGACGTTCTCCTTGGGCGAGCCGGCGCCGATCAGTTCGGTTAGCATTTCGGTGCGGCCCAGGATCACGCCGAGCGGATTCTTCAAATCGTGCGCAACGGTGCCGAGAATCTCGTTCTTGAAGCCATTGGCGCGCTGCAGCCGCAGCCACTGCGCCGACAGCCGTCGGTTGGCCTGCATCAGCGCGCGGGTGCGCTGGGCGACGCGGTCCTCGAGCTGGGTATTGGCTTCGTGCAGTTGCCGGTAGAGGATGACGTTGTCGAACGCGATCGACAGCCGGCTGGAGAAAATCTCGACCAGCGCGCGGTCGGTGTCGGAGAGCTGGCGCTCGGCCTGCAGCAACACCACCACTTCGCGGCCAGAGCCGGTGCGCAGATAAAGCACGCTGCGATGATCGGCGAATTCGTTCTTGCGGCGCTGGAAGGCGGCTTCCACCATTTGCCGCAAATCCGGATCGAGCGCCTTGGAGCTTGTCGTCCCGATGAAACGGCTGTAGCAGCCCGACCCCGCCAGCACCGAGAATTCGCTCCCCGCGGCGCCGTCGTCGCGCAGCACCAGGATGCCGGCGCAGTCGACGTTGAGCAGCGAGGCGAGCTGCGTCAGCACGCCTTCCGCAAGCCGCTGCATCGATTTGAAGTCGTAGAGCGTCGAGGCGGCGTCGATGATGATTTCAAGTCCGCGCCTGGTCTGCACCATGCGCTCGAGCTGCTGGTAGCTGCGCAGCGCGGCGGTGAGCGAGGTGAACAGCTTGTCGGCCGTGAGCTCCGTCTTGGCCTTGTAGTCGTTGATGTCGTACTGGACGATGACGCGGCGCTCGGGCGCTTGTCCCGGCTGGCCGGTGCGCAGGATGATGCGGACGGTTTCGTTCTTGAGCTCGTTGCGGATGTACTCGACGAGGTCGAGGCCCGCGACGTCGGTTTCCATGATGACGTCGAGCAGCACGGCTGCGACGTCGGGATTGTTGCGCATCAAGGTGCGGCCTTCGGCCGCGGAATAGGCCGACAGGATTTCCAGCGTCGCGCCGTGGAGATTGTAGTCGCTCAGCGCAAAGCGGGTGCCCTCGTGCACCGCGGCATCGTCGTCGATGACCGCGATCTTCCATTTGCGCGCGGACGAGTCCTCCGGAACGGTCCCGGTATCGTCGATCAGGTGGAGGACATCGTCCTGTTCGGCCATTGAGGAGTTCCGTCGGCTGCTGTCTGGTCTGAAATCGTGGGTTCGCCCCGGGCGACTTTGGGCATGATAATGCGAAATGTGGTGCCTTGTCCCAGCCTTGACTCCAGCATCATCCTGCCGCCGAGCTGTTGAGTGACAAGATTATAGACGATATGCAAGCCCAGCCCGGTACCGCCTTCGTTGCGGCGCGTCGTAAAGAAGGGGTCGAATGCCTGCCGCTGTACGTCCGGCGTCATTCCGGCCCCGTTGTCGGCAAAAATGATCTCGACATCGTCGCTGCCGCGCGCCCGCGCCGAGATCGTGATCGCCCCGGACCGGCCGTCGGCAAAGGCATGATTGGCGGCGTTGAGGAAAAGATTGGTTAATATCTGGCCGTAGGAGCCGGGATAGCCGTCGATGAAAAGCCCTTCCGGCACGTCGACCGACAGCGTGATCGCGGCCTTCTTCAGCACCGGTTTCAGGCTGGCGACGATCTGGTCGGTGGCCTCGCTGAGGTTGAATTGCCGGCGCTCGGCGTGCGAGCGGTCCACCGCCACCTGCTTGAACGACTGGATCAGCTCGCCGGCGCGGTGCAGGTTCGCCACCAGTTGCCCTGCCGCGTCGCGCGAGGACTTGACGAATTCGTCGAGCTTGGAGCGGCGCAGCGGCTCGGTGCGCAATTCCTGCTCGAACGTTTCAGCCCGGCGCGCAAAGCTCGACGCCACCGTCAGGCTGATGCCGATCGGGTTGTTCACCTCATGGGCGACGCCGGCGACCAGTCCGCCGAGCGCCGCCAGCCGTTCGGCGTCGATCAGGTTCTGCTGCGCGGTGTTGAGCTCGATCAGCGCGCTTTCGGCCCTTTCCTTCGAGGCGCGCAGCTCGTCCTCGGTCTTGCGCTTGGCGATGGCGTTTTCGCGGAAGACGTCCACCGCGCGCGCCATGGCGCCGACCTCGTCCCGGGCGGTGGTGCCCTGCACCCGGCGATCGTAATTGCCCGAGGTGATCGCATGCATCGCCCGCAGGATCTGCTGCAGCGGCAGGCGGATCGAGAGCGCGATCAGGACGCCGGCGGACAGGATGATGCCGAGGAACATCACGGCGATCGACAGCACCCGGCGCGAGATGCCCGACAACGTCTTGTCGAATGTCTCCTGCGCCTTCTGCTCGCGCTGGCGCATCTTGACCGACAACTCGTCGATGACGCCGATGGCCTCGGCCTGGCTGGCATCGATGGTGTTGCGCAACAGCTCGGTCCGGATCGTGAGCTGCTCGGTCAGCTTGGCCATTCCCTCGCGCAGCGCCACCGTTCGTGCCTTCAGCCGCGTCAGCGCCATGCGTTGCAGGTCGTTGTCGGCGAGGTCAGCCATCGCGGGGATGGTGTTCTCGATCGTCTCGGTGTTCCTGCGGGCGTCCTCGGCGGAGGTCGAGGCGCGCGACAGATAATAGGCGTTGGTGGCGACCAGCATGGCCGTGAACGCCTCGCGGGATTTCCCGAGTGCCGGCCAGATCTGCGCATCGCGATGCCCGGTGGCGCCCTCGATGATCGAATACAGCCCGGCCATCTCCCGGGCCGGCCCCAGCACCTGCTGCTCATAGGTCTTGGTGATGGTGGCCTGCACGGCGCGCAATTCGCCGAAGCCGTTGAGGAAACGGTCGGTGACGTGTTCGAGCCGCTCGACCGATCCTGACAGCATAGGGTCGTTCGCGGCGCGCGTGGTCAGCGTGCCGAGCACCGCTTCCCGCAGCAGCAGGATCTCGGCGAACAGGTCGGGGCTCGGCTGGTTGATGTAGCGATGGATCAGGTTCTGCAGCCGGCTGGTTTCGCTTTCCAGCAGCGCCAGGATCTTGTCGGACTCGCGCACCTGCCGGACGTCGTCCCAGGCCGAGCCCAGCACCTTGGCGCCGTTCCAGATCAATACGGCGAGCACCACGACGACGGCGGAGTTCAATCCCGCGATCGACAGGATGCGCCAGCGGATCGGCACTGCGCGCAGCCACTGCACGACGCGAAAACGGCCGCGCGCGGCGAAGCTCGCCTGCCGTTCCGCTGCTCGCTGTTGTTGCCGTGCGCCGGTCAAATTCATTCCACTCCACGAAGACGGGTGATCAATAGCGGCGTCGTCGCCCCGATCAATGCAACGATGGTACGGTTGAGGCCGGCCGCGCCGGTCTTGATATGTTCGAGGGCTTCCTCCGCGCCGAGCCGGCGGGAATGGAACGCGTCGATCAAATGCCTCTCGTTCTGGGGATCGGGCATACCAAACTCGCGCGCAACAGCGCCCGTTGAGACCGCCGTAAGCAACAGCGCACCAACAAGCACGAAGGTCCGCGAAAGGTCGGCGCGGCGATACACAGGCGACAAATCCCCTTAGAGATTGAGTCTGCGGCGGGGGAGAAAAGGTTCAATGCATTTTTAGCAGAATTTACCGATGCTTGGCTATTGGCGGCTGGGCCGGCAGGCGGTTTTCCGCCAGTAATCCTGATAATCTTGCTACAATCTTAAATTGTGTTGTGCGCTGCGGCGATGCCGGGCGGATTGAAACCGCAGCCGCAGCGATTTATGAGGGCTTGGGAACCCATTTATCGAAGGCGCGGCAGAGCAAGGAAATCACCAGTGAAATTGGCCTTGAGATTCTTGCAATTTGCAGCCCTCGCCGCCACGGCGCTTGCGTCTCCGGCGCAGGCAGCCACCGAAATCATGTGGTGGCATGCGATGTCGGGGGAGCTCGGCAAGCAGCTCGAAAAGCTGGCGGCCGATTTCAATGCGTCGCAGTCCGACTATCGGATCGTGCCGACATACAAGGGCAACTACACCGAGACGGTGACGGCAGCGATCTTCGCATTCCGTTCGCGAAGCCAGCCCGCCATCGTCCAGGTCAACGAGATCGCGACTGCGACCATGATGGCGGCAAAGGGCGCGATCTATCCGGTGTTCGACTTGATGCGCGATCAGTCGGAGCCGTTCTCGCCGGAGGCGTATCTGCCGGCCGTGACCGGTTATTATTCCGATGTCGCCGGCAACATGCTGTCGTTCCCGTTCAATGTCTCGACGCCGATCCTTTACTACAACAAGGATCTGTTCCGCGCCGCGGGCCTCGATCCGGAGGTGGCGCCGAACACCTGGGCCGAGGTCGGCGCAGCGGCAAAGCGCCTGCGCGCGGCCGGCTCGCCTTGCGGGCTCACCACATCCTGGCCTTCCTGGGTTCACGTCGAGAATTTTTCCGCGTTCCACAATCTGCCGCTGGCGACCCGGGCCAATGGCTTCGGGGGGCTCGACGCGGAGCTGACCTTCAACAATCCGGACGTGGTGCGGCACATCGCGCAACTGGCGGAATGGCAGGCGACGAAAGTTTTCGACTATAGCGGTCGCGGGCAATCGGCCGAGCCGCGCTTTCAGAAGGGCGAATGCGCCATCTTCATCGGCTCGTCCGGGACGCGTGCGGACATCAAGGCCAATTCGAAGTTTGAGGTCGGTTACGGCATGATCCCGCACCGGCCCGAAATCGCCGGCGCCCCGCAAAACTCCATCATCGGCGGCGCCACGCTATGGGTGCTGCGCGATCGGCCGCGCGCCGAATACGCCGGCGTCGCGCGGTTCTTCGCCTATCTCTCGAAGCCGGAAGTTCAGGCTGCCTGGCACCAGAACACCGGCTATCTGCCGATCACCCGCGCCGCCTTCGACCTCACCCGCGCGCAGGGCTTCTACGATCGCAATCCCGGTGCTGCGATCGGTATCGAGCAGATGACCTTGAAGCCGCCGACCGAGAATTCGAAGGGAATCCGGCTGGGGTCCTTTGTGCTGATCCGCGGCGTGATCGACGAAGAACTCGAGCAGGTTTTCAGCGGCAAGCAGTCCGCGCAGGCAGCCCTCGACGTCGCCGTCGAGCGCGGCAACCGCCTGCTGCGCCAGTTCGAGCGGGCCAATCCGGACCGCTAATTCCGTCTTTGCGAGCGAAGCGAAGCAATCCATTCTTTCATTGCTCGGCGAGATGGATTGATTCGCTGCGCTCGCAATGACGACAAACAAGGTTCAGCGCCACCATGACTGCATCGCTGCCGAGCTTCACAGACTACGAGCCCTTCCGAGTCTGGCGCGCCGATCCGGCGCAGTGGCGGCCGATCGCGCTCGATATCGCCCGCAGCCACGGCCTGACCTGCGCGGCGCCGCACGCCTTCGCCACCGGCACCAACGTCGTCATGGCGCTTGATGAGAAACTCATCCTGAAGATTTTCCCGCCCTTTCTTCGTTCCAAATTCGTCTCGGAACGTGGCTCGCTCGCCCAACTTCGCGGCCAGCTTCGGATCGCGATCCCCGAAACCGTCGTCGAAGGCGAGCGCGACGGATGGCCATATCTCGTCTTCACGCGGCTGCCGGGTGTTCTCGGCAGCGAGGCATGGCCGACACTCTCCGAAAGCGAGAAGGAGCGCGTCCTCGTTGAGATCGGGCAGATCATCGCGGAGGTCCAGCGTGTCCCGCTTGGAGATCTTGCGAATATCGAGCCGCGTTGGGACCGGTTCCTGTCAGCGCAAATTGCGGGATGCCGCGCCCGGCACGAGCGCCTCGGTCTGCCGCGCAAATTTCTCGATGGGCTGGACGAACTGCTGCGCGATGCGGAAAGGCTTATTCCCCTGGATCAGCGGCCGGTGATTCTCACCGGCGAGTACATCCCGGAGAATTTTCTGCTGAGCCGTGACAGCGCCGGCTGGCGCTTGTCCGGGTTGATCGACTTCGGCGACGTGATGACCGGATGGTGCGAATACGACCTGCTGGGTCCGAGCGGCTTCATGACCGCCGGGATGCCGCGCCGCGTGCGGAGCCTGTTTGAGGGATACGGATATTCGAGTGCGGATATCAATCCAGACCTGAAACGGCGGCTGATGGCGCTGACGCTGCTTCATCGGTTTAGCGATCCCGCCAGGCAGATCTGTATAGAGGGTTGGCAGGAGAGGGCCGGCAACCTGTTCGAGTTGCAGGATTTGCTCTGGCCGGTTTGAAGGAAGCCCGGAGGCCGCACAGCAAAGGAGCGAGCCAAATATCTGCACTAAAAGTAGGCAAATATGCTTCTTTGTATGCAATCAGAGGTTCGATGCGCCCCAGTCAAGAATCCCCGTTTGGCACCTATCTGCCGATAATTCAGTGACTTAGGCGAGAGTTAGCTTTCCTTTAAGGATTGGCACAAACCTTGCGATTCCAGTTCCAAAGCCGTTTCCCCTCAGGCGTTTGGAGCATCACCCATGAAGCGTCGCGATTTCCTGAAATCCGTCACCGGCGTTGCTGCGGGCGCGATGGTGCCGGCGCCGGCGATCTGGTCTGCGGCCAAGGCTGATGCGCGGTCGGAGACGCTATTGATCGTCTCGGAAAGCGGCCCCAACAATCTCGACATTCATGGCGTCGGCACCAACGTGCCCGGCTATGAGGTGTCGTGGAATTGCTACGACCGCCTGATCAGCCACGAGATGAAGAGCGGTCCCGGCGGCGTGCCGTATTACGACCGCGACAAGTTCAAGCCCGAGCTCGCCGAGGACATGAATGTCGGCGACATGTCGGTCACCTTCAAGCTGAAGAAGAACGCCAAATTCCACGACGGTGCGCCGGTCACGGCGAAGGACGTCAAGTGGTCGCTCGATCGCGCGGTGAGCGTCGGCGGCTTTCCGACGTTCCAGATGGGCGCGGGCTCCCTGACCAAGACCG
This sequence comes from Bradyrhizobium sp. 170, assembly GCF_023101085.1. Classification (NCBI taxonomy): domain Bacteria; kingdom Pseudomonadati; phylum Pseudomonadota; class Alphaproteobacteria; order Hyphomicrobiales; family Nitrobacteraceae; genus Bradyrhizobium; species Bradyrhizobium sp. 170. The sequence goes on from NZ_CP064703.1 coordinate 529,464, forward strand.
AGCAGTTCGTCGTCGTCGACGACAACACGGTGCGGATCGATTTCGCCAAGAAGGACCGCCTCACCATCCCGGACCTCGCGGTCATTGTACCCTGCGTCGTCAACTCGGAGCTGGTGAAGAAGAACGCCAGCGAGAAGGATCCGTGGGGTCTCGAATACACCAAGCAGCAGACCGCAGGCTCCGGGGCCTACAAGGTCACAAAGTGGACGGCCGGCACCGAAGTAGTCATGGAGCGCAACGACGCCTGGGTCGGCGGTCCCTTGCCCAAGGTCAAGCGCGTGATCTGGCGCATGGTGCCGCAGGCGGGCAACCGCCGCGCGCTGCTGGAGCGCGGCGACGCCGACATCTCCTACGATCTGCCGAACAAGGATTTCGTCGAGCTGAAGGACAGCGGCAAGCTCAACATTGTTTCGGTGCCTTACTCCAACGGCGTCCAGTACATCGGCATGAACGTCAAGATCCCGCCGTTCGACAACCCCAAGGTTCGCGAGGCGGTCGCCTGCGCGATCCCCTACCAGAAGATCATGGACGCGGTGCTGTTCGGCCTGGCCAAGCCGATGTTCGGCGCCGCTGCCGACAAGGCCACCGAGGTGGCCTGGCCGCAGCCGACCAAATACGTCACTGACATAGCCAAGGCCAAGGCATTGCTGGCGGAAGCCGGCCATCCCAACGGCTTCGAGACCACGCTGTCGTTCGACCTCGGTTTCGCCGGCGTCAACGAGCCGCTCTGCGTGCTGGTGCAGGAGAGCCTCGCGCAGATCGGCATCAAGACCACCATCAACAAGATTCCCGGCGCCAACTGGCGCACCGAACTCAACAAGAAGGTGCTGCCGCTCTACACCAACGTGTTCTCCGGCTGGCTCGACTATCCCGAGTACTTCTTCATCTGGTGCTATGACGGCAAGAATTCGATCTTCAACACCATGAGCTACCAGTCGAAGCCGATGGACGAATTCATCCACGGCGCCGTCGACGCCGCGGCGATCGGCAACACCGCCAAGTACGATACCGACGTAAAGGGTTTCGTCGATCTCGCCTTCAAGGACATCCCGCGCATCCCGCTGTACCAGCCCTACGTCAACGTCGCGATGCAGAAGAACGTGTCGGGCTATCAATACTGGTTCCACCGCCGCCTGGATTATCGCGCGCTCGTGAAAGCATAAGAGGCGAGCGTCATGCTGACCATGATCGGCAAGCGGCTGATGTTTGCGATCCCGTCGCTGATCGGGGTCGTGATCGTCACGTTCCTGCTGACGCGCGCGCTGCCTGGCGATCCCGCGGCCTATTTCGCAGGTCCCGCGGCGAACAAGGAAGCCATCGAGCAGATCCGCAAGAAACTCGGCTTCGACAAGCCGCTGATCGAGCAGTTCTTCCGCTACACCAACGATCTCGCGCATGGCGATTTCGGCAACTCGCTGACCACGGGCCAGCCGGTCGCCACCGAAATCCGCAACCGCCTGCCGGCGTCCGCCGAACTGACGCTGCTTGGCCTCGTCGTTTCGGTCATGATCGCGATCCCGCTCGGCGTGCTGGCGGCGACCCGCCCGGGTTCGTGGATCGACCATCTCTGTCGCATCACCACGACCGCCGGCGTGTCGCTGCCGGTGTTCTTTACGGGACTGGTGCTGGTCTACGTCTTCTATTTCAGGCTCGGCTGGTCGCCGGCGCCGCTCGGGCGGCTCGACGTGTTCTACAGTGCGCCGCCGACCGTGACCGGCCTTTATCTGATCGACGCCCTGATTGCGCGCGATTTAGAAACGTTTCGTTCGGCGCTGAGCCAGTTGATCCTGCCGGCGGCAACGCTGGCGATCTTCTCGCTGGCGCCGATCGCGCGCATGACGCGGGCGTCGATGCTGGCGGTGCTGACCTCCGACTTCGTCCGCACCGCGCGCGCCAGCGGGCTGTCGCCGTCGACCGTGATCGTCACCTACGCGTTTCGCAACGCCATGCTGCCCGTCATCACCACGCTCAGCATGGTGTTTTCGTTCCTGCTGGGGGCCAATGTGCTGGTCGAAAAAGTGTTCGCCTGGCCCGGCATCGGCTCCTACGCCGTCGAAGCGCTGATCTCCTCTGACTTCGCGCCCGTGCAAGGCTTCGTGCTGACCATGGCGGTCATGTACGTGCTGCTCAATCTGGTCATCGACATTCTCTACGGCGTGATCGATCCGCGCGTGCGGCTGGAAGGGTGAGGTTGGTAGATGAGTAGCGTTGCGCCTGCCGCTGAACCCGTCGGACCCGCCCGTACCTCGGGACTATCAGCCATCTTCGAGCATACCCGTTACGTGCTCGGCGAGAACCGCGTCACGGCGTTTGCCTTCGGCCTCCTGGTCATCATCCTGTTCGCCGCGATCTTCGGCCCGTACATCGTTCCCTACGATCCGCTCGCCAGCGATACCGCATCAGCCCTGAAGCCGCCGTCCGCGGCGCACTGGTTCGGCACCGACCAGTTGGGCCGCGATATCTTCAGCCGCGTCGTCGTCGCCACCAGGCTCGACACCTTCATCGCGGTGGCGTCGGTGGCGCTGGTGTTCCTGATGGGCGGCCTTGCAGGTATCGCCGCCGGCTATTTCGGCGGCTGGACCGATCGCATCGTCGGGCGCGTCGCCGACACCATCATGGCGTTTCCGCTGTTCGTGCTGGCAATGGGTATCGTCGCAGCCCTTGGCAATACCGTGCAGAACATCATCATCGCGACCGCGATCGTGAATTTTCCGCTCTATGCGCGCGTCGCTCGGGCCGAGGCGAACGTGCGCCGCAATGCCGGCTTCGTGCAGGCGGCGCGGCTGTCGGGCAACGGCGAAATGCGAATTCTGCTGGTGCACATCCTGCCCAACATCATGCCGATCATGATCGTGCAGATGTCGCTGACCATGGGCTATGCAATTCTGAACGCCGCGGGCTTGTCCTTTATCGGTCTCGGCGTGCGGCCGCCGACCGCGGAATGGGGCATCATGGTCGCGGAAGGGGCGGGGTTCATGGTCTCGGGCGAATGGTGGATCGCGCTGTTCCCGGGGCTTGCGCTGATGCTTGCGGTGTTCTGCTTCAACCTGCTCGGCGACGGCCTGCGCGACATCGTCGATCCGCAGCGGAGGACGTGATGGCCGATTCAAGCTTTGCTGGTCTCCGCCTCCGCATGACCGGAGGAAATACGACAGGAGTCCTGGCCGTTCTACTTTGCATGGGGTTGTTTTCGAGATTTTTGCGGAGGCCATCATGACGGCCCAGCCTCTTCTCGATGTCCACGACCTCACCGTCGAATTCTCCACCCGGCGCGGCATCGTCAAGGCGGTGCAGCATGTCAGCATCTCCGTCGGCAAGGGCGAGACGCTCGGCATCGTCGGCGAGTCCGGCTCCGGCAAGTCGGTGACGTCATACGCCGTGATGCGGATTCTCGACCGCGCCGGCAGGATCGCCGAGGGCTCGGTGATGTTTTCCGGCATCGACGTCAAGGCCGCGAGCGAAAACGAGATGCGCGATCTGCGCGGCCGCGAAATCTCGATGATTTTCCAGAATCCGCGCGCGGCGCTGAATCCGATCCGCAAAGTCGGCGACCAGATCGAGGACGTGCTGCGCCAGCACGTGCAGAGCGCGGCCAGCGACCGCGGCGAAAAGGCGATCGAGGCGCTGGAGCAGGTCAAGATCGCCCGTCCGCGCGAGCGCTATCACGCCTATCCGTTCGAACTTTCGGGAGGCATGTGCCAGCGCGTCGTGATCGCACTGGCGCTGGCCTGCAACCCGCAGCTCCTGATAGCGGACGAGCCGAGCACGGGACTCGACGTCACCACGCAGAAGGCGGTGATGGATTTGATCGTGGAGCTGACCAAGCGCCGGAATATGTCGACCATCCTGATCACGCATGATCTGGGGTTGGCTGCCGCCTATTGCGACCGCGTGGTAGTGATGGAGAAGGGCCGCGTGGTCGAGACCGCGAAGTCCGCCGATATCTTTGCCAGGCCCGAGCACGCCTACACCAAGAAGCTGATGCGCGCGACGCCGCGGCTCGGCGTGTCGTTGCGGGATTTGCTTCCGGAGGAAGAGGGCGCGGCGGCACCTGCCGCTGCGCCAACGCCTGCGGTCGACGACTCCGCAAAACCACTCCTCCTCGTCGAAAAGCTCGTCAAGGAATATCCCCGCCAGGGCGCCACCGCCGTGCTGTCAAAGCTGTTTTCCCGCAAGCCGCCGGTCGAGGCCGAACTGTTCCGCGCGGTTGACGGCATCAGCTTCACCGTTGGCCACGGTGAGAGCGTCGGTCTTGTCGGTGAATCCGGCTGTGGCAAGTCGACGACGTCGATGATGGTGATGCGGCTCCTCGACCAGACTTCCGGCCGCATCCTGTTCGACGGCGAGGAGATCGGTGCCATCCTGCCGCAGGCGTTTGCGCGGCTGCCGCTGCGCAAGAGCATCCAGATGGTGTTCCAGGATCCGACCGACAGCCTCAACCCGCGCTTTACCGCCGCGCGCGCCATCGCCGATCCGATCATGCAGCTTGGCGACATCCGAGGACGCGACGCGCTGCGCGCCCGCTGCGAGGAGCTCGCCGGCCTGGTCGGCCTTCCGGTCAACCTGCTCGATCGTTTCCCGCACCAATTATCCGGCGGCCAGAAGGCCCGCGTCGGCATCGCACGTGCGATCGCGCTGCATCCAAAACTCGTGATCCTCGACGAGCCGACCGCCGCCCTAGACGTCTCCGTGCAGGCCGTCGTGCTCAATCTGCTGCAGGATCTCAAGCAATCGATGGGCATGAGCTATTTGTTCGTGTCGCATGATCTGAATGTGGTGCGTTTGCTGTGCGATCGTGTCATCGTGATGCGTGCGGGACGAATCGTCGAGCAGGGCTCGTCCGAGCGCGTGCTCGGCGATCCGCAGGACGCCTACACAAAGGAATTGCTGACGGCGATTCCGCATCCGCCGTTGCCGGCTCATCAAGAAAGCTGAGTGGGAGTGAAATGGCTGCCGAATCCCTGGACAATTACATCGATGCCGTCGCAAAGGCGCTGGCGCTGCCGGTCGAGGAAGCCTGGCGGCCTGCCGTGCGAGCGAACCTCGAAGTGTCGCTGAGGCTGGCGCGGCTGGTCGATGAATTCCCGCTCCCGGACGAAACCGAGCCGGCCAGTGTCTACACAGCGTGACCGCGCCATGACCGTGAAATCAGACGGGCTGTCGGCCCAACAAATCGCGCAAGCCGTAACGGACCGCAAGCTGTCTGCGCTTGATGCGACCGAAGCCGCGCTGGCGCGGATCGCCAAACACGATTCCGTGCTGAATTCCTTTACCGACGTCACCGCGGATCGCGCACGCGCCAAGGCGCGCGCGGTCGACGCCGCGATTGCCGCCGGCCAGAAGGCCGGGCCGCTTGCGGGCGTACCGTTCGCGGTGAAGAATCTTTTCGATGTAAAAGGTCTCGCCACCCGCGCCGGGTCGAAGATCAACCGCGACCTCGCGCCATCGCCGCGCGATGCCACGCTGATCGAGCGCATGGAGGCGCAGGGCGCCGTGCTGGTCGGCGCGCTCAACATGGGCGAATACGCCTACGATTTCACCGGCGAGAATGTGCATGACGGCCCGTCACGTAATCCGCACGATCCGACGCGGATGACCGGCGGCTCGTCGGGTGGCTCGGGCAGCGCGGTCGGTGGCGCACTGGTTCCGATCGCGTTGGGATCCGATACCAATGGCTCGATCCGCGTGCCGTCGTCGTTCTGCGGCGTCTTTGGCCTGAAGCCGACCTACGGCCGGCTGTCGCGCGCGCGATCCTTCCCCTTTGTCGCAAGCTTCGATCATCTCGGCCCGTTCGCGCGCAGTGTCGCCGATCTCGCGCTGGCCTATGACGCCATGCAGGGGCCGGATGCTGCCGATGCGGCCTGCACGACGCGGCCGGTCGAACCGGTCACGCCGCTGCTGGCGCAGGGTGTCTCGGGCCTGCGGGTCGCGGTGGCCGGCGGTTATTTCCAGAAGAACGTCTTTCCCGAAGCGGTCGAGGCTGTCGCGCGTGTCGCCAAGGCGCTCGATGCCGCGACAACGGTCGAGATTCCCGAGGCCGCGCGCGCCCGCGCCGCGGCTTATGTGATCACGACGACCGAAGGCGCTTCGCTGCATCTCGATCGCCTGCGCAAGCGTCCGAACGATTTCGATCCGGCGGTGCGCGACCGCCTGATTGCCGGAGCCATGGTTCCGGCGCCGCTGGTCGATCGCGCGCAAAAATTCCGGCGTTGGTACCGCGCAAAGGTGCTGGAGCTGTTCAAGTCGGTGGACGTGATTATCGCGCCGGCCACGCCCTGCGTCGCGCCGAAGCTTGGGCAAGTGAACTTCGTGCTCGACGGCGTCGAACTGCCGGTGCGCGCCAACATCGGCATCCACACCCAGCCGATTTCGTTCATCGGTCTGCCTGTCGTCGCGGTGCCGGTGCCGCTGGAGCCAATGCCGATCGGTGTCCAGATCATCGCCGCGCCCTGGCGGGAAGATATCGCGCTGCGGGTCGCGCATGCGCTGGAACAGATGGGCGTTGCCGCAGCGCCGCCGCCGAGAGGATCATATTGATGGAGATCGATCTTCCCGACGTGCTGGCCGAAGTCACCGCACAGTTTGCGCGCTATGAAAAGGCGCTGGTGTCGAACGACGTGGCTGTGCTCGACGAATTGTTCCGCAACGATTCCCGCACGCTGCGCTACGGCATTGGTGAAAATCTCTACGGCTATGACGCGATCATGGCGTTCCGCGCCGCGCGCTCGCCGGTCGGGCTGATGCGGCGGACCGACAAGACTGTGATCACGACCTATGGCCGTGATACCGCCGTCGCCTCCACGTTGTTCTACCGCGAGGGCGCGAAGGGCAGGGTGGGGCGCCAGATGCAGACCTGGATACGATTTCCCGAGGGTTGGAAGATCGTCGCGGCGCACGTCAGCATCATCGACGAACCCGAATCTTCCAAGCAAACGGATCAAAAGACATGAGTCTGGAGGATCTGCCGGAAACCACGGTCCGCCGCGTCGATCGCCCTTCATCGCAACGCGACAAGGTCACGCGCGCGGAGGAACTGCGGCTGCAGTTGGCCGACGAGATCGTGCGCGGCGTGCTGCCGCCGGGATCGGCGCTCGATGAGACTGACATCGCGCGGCGCTTTTCGGTGTCGCGTACCCCGGTCCGCGAGGCGCTGCGCCAGCTCGTGGCGAGCGGTTTGGTCGAAGCCCGCGCCCATCGCGGTGCCGTGGTGGCGCAGCCGTCGCTGGATCGTTTAACTGAAATGTTCGAGGCGATGGCGGAGCTGGAAGCGTTGTGCGCCGGGCTGGCCGCCGAACGCATGCCGCCGGCCGATCGCCAGAAGCTCGAAGCGATCCACGAAGAATTGCGCGTGCTGAGCCACGCCGGCAATCCCGAACGCTTTCACGAGGTCAACGAACGCTTCCATAACGCGATCTATGCCGGCTCGCAGAACGGCTACATCGCCGAGATGACGCTGGCGACGCGGGTGCGGGTGCAACCGTTCCGCCGCGCCCAGTTCCGCAATCTCGGGCGTCTGGCGAAATCGCACGCCGAACACGACCGCGTCGTGGTCGCGATCATGCGCGGCGACAAGGCCGGCGCTGCCGCCGCGATGCGCGCGCATATTGAGCTGGTGCGCGGGGAATACGAACTCTACGCGGTGTCGGTGTAGTCCCCCGTCATTCCGGGGCGCCGCAACGCGGCGAGCCCGGAATCCATTCATCCACATTGACGGCCGTTGGCTGGTTAGCCCTATATCGAGATCACGCTGGTGGAGGGATGGATTCCGGGCTCGCGCTTTTGCGCGCCCCGGAATGACGGTTCACACCTTCTCAGCCATGAACGCGCGCCAGCCGCCGTAGCCTGAAATATCGCGCGCGCCCTCGACCGCCACGGGCTCCACCATAAAACCCTTCACGCCTCTTCCGTCAGCCAGCCGGATCGTGCCGATCCCGAGCGGCGGCGGGATCGCGGCGACGAACTTGCCGAAGGCTGCCGCCGACAGCGCCCATAGCTCCAGCTTGATCGAATGCCCCGCGCCGGCGTCCACGCGCAGCATGCCGGGCTTCGGCGGCGTGGTGTCGAGCGCATAGAGTCTGTAGTCTGGCGCCGTCATGGCCGCCTCGAGCAGGCGTGCGCGGAGCGCCTGCAATTCGCCGTTGAGCGCCATGCCGGAGAGATGCGCCCCGACCACGGCGATGGTGATTTCGTCGCCGGCGGCGCCGGACGGCAATGGGGCGAGCGCGGGCTGCATCAGCCCCTTGGCTCCCATCTTCAGTTTGGTGTCGGCGTGAAACACGCGCCCGATACTGGCGAGCGCGGCGTCATGCCCCGCAGGTGCCAGCAGCGTGATGCCGAACGGAATGCCGTCGGCATGCATCGCGGCCGGCAGTGCGAGGCCGCAGAGGTCGAGCAGATTCACAAAATTGGTGTAGGTGCCGAGCCTCGAGTTGAGCTCGACCGGATTGGCCAGCACCTGCGCAGTCGAATAAGCGGTCGGCGCCGTCGGTAGCACCATCGCATCGAAATTGGCGAAGCTGTGCTCAGCGGCACGCCGCAGCGCCTGCAGCCGATAGAGCGCGGCAAAGGTGTCGGCGGCGGTCAGCCGTGCGCCGGCGGCCGTGATCTCGCGCGTCACCGGATGGATCGAATCCGGCGCGGAGGCCAGCAGGTCGCGGATGACGAGATAACGTTCGGCGACCCACGGGCCCTCATAGAGCAGCCGCGCGGTCTCATAAAACGGCTCCAGATCGAATTCGACCAGCGTGGCGCCGAGCGATGTCCAGCGCGCAAGCGCCTCGCCATAGGCTTTCTCCGCGGCGCGGTCGCCGAAGAAGATCAATTGGCCGTTGCGCGGCACGCCGAGCCGGAGTTTTTCGGGAAATGCGGTCACCGCTCCCAGCGGCCGGTCGCGCGAATACGGATCGGCGCCATCGAGCCCGGCCATCGCCGCCAGCGCGGTCATCGCGTCGTCGACGGTCAGCGAGAACACCGAGATGCAGTCGAGCGTCCGGCACGCCGGCACCAGGCCAGCGTTGGAGATCAGCCCGAGGCTCGGTTTCAATCCGATAATGTTGTTCAGCATCGCCGGCACGCGGCCACTGCCCGCGGTGTCGGTGCCGAGCGCCAGCGGCACGAGACCGGCGGAAACCGCGACGGCCGATCCCGAACTCGATCCGCCCGGAACGAGATCGGCACGGATCGGATTGACGGGAATGCCGTAGGGCGAGCGGACGCCGACCAGACCGGTCGCGAACTGGTCGAGATTGGTCTTGCCGATGATGATGGCGCCGGCCGCCCGCAGTTTTGCCACGGCCGTCGAATCCTGCGCGGGCGAATAGGAGAATGCCGGGCAGGCGGCGGTGGTTGGCATGCCCTGCGCGTCGATATTGTCTTTTACGGCGACCGGGACACCGTAGAGCGGAAGCTGCGCAGCGTCTTTTTTCGTCAGGCCTTCCGCTTCCGCCAGCGCGTCCTTTTCATCGCGGAGCGAGATGAACACGGCCGGATCGTTGTGGGCGCGGATGCGCTGATAGCTGCGCGCGATGGTTTGCGCCGGGGTCATGGTCGCGGCGCGGTGCGCGGCGACGATGGCGGCAACGGTTTCAGGCGCGTCAGACTGCATGGCGAGCAAAACTCCAGCGAGCAAAGGTTACCGGGAGTGAAGCAAGCGATGTGCCATTGTGTACAACGGTTGGATGGAGCCGGTATCAAAGGATAGGTACGCAGTATCAGGTATTTAGGGTGCAAGTGTACCCGCTCTTCGCGCCTGGCGCAGGCGAGTAGTTGCCTAATATATAGGCGAGAAGGCCCGTGGCGAGGCGACGGCCGCGATCAGGTGAACGCGGAAAGGATTTGCAGAAGCCGCTCCCGGTTTTCCTTGCCGATTTTATCGGCCACATGGCGCTCATGTTCGGCGGCGAGCCGCCTGAACTGCGCCAGTGCGGTCCTGCCGCGCGCGGTCAGGTGCAAGGCGTGGGAGCGCCGGTCGGTGGCCGATCTGAGGCGGCTGACCAGTTCGCGCTTTTCGAGGCTGTCCAGCAGGTGCACCAGCCTGGCGCGCTCGATCCCGAGCCGCTTGGCGACCGCCATCTGGCTCAGGCCCGGGTTCGCACCGATCACCGTCATCACGGAATACTGCGTCGGCCTGATGTCGACGGCACCGAGCGTGCGGATAAAATCCTGAAAAATCCAGATCTGGAAGCGCCGCACCGCATAGCCGGCGTGGCCGGCCAGCGCGTCGAGGGCGATCGCATCATCCATGACATCGCCTTGCACGCTGCCGTTTCGACCTTGCGTCCGGCCGGAACGCGGTCGCGCGCTCGCGCGCGATTTGGCCGTTCTGGGCATTTGACTGTTTCCCGCCATCGCCTCTGCTTCTAGCGCTTCGCGGACTTCAAGGGAAGATTGTTGTTGACGACAACAATTGTTGTGCTCAACAATAGGGGCAAGCGGCCCTTCGAGCCGCACGCCGGCATGCCGCGCGGCAACCCTGAAACAGCCGGGACAGGAGGAAGCCATGACCATCGCCGCCGCAAGCGGTGACAATTCCAGCAATCTGTTCGCGACGCCTGCGATTGCCGCCGATCGCCGCGCCGACGGCAGTATCCTGGTGAAGTCGACCGTGCCGCTTCAGCCGGGTGCGCGTTGCATCGGCGACTGGCTGGAGCATTGGGCACGGCAGGCGCCGGAGCGGGTTTTTGTCGCCGATCGCTCCAGCGCCGATGCGCCGTGGTCGACGGTCACCTACAAGGACGCGTTGAAGCAGGTGCGCTCGGCGGCGGCGTGGATCCTCGCGCAAGGGCTGAGCGCCGAGCGACCGCTGGTGATCCTGTCCGACAACAGCGTCGAGCACGCACTGTTCGCGCTCGCGGCCCAGCATATCGGCGTACCGTCGGCCGCGATCTCGCCGGCCTATTCGCTGATGTCGAAAGACTTCGACAAGCTCAGGAGCATGATTACGCTGCTCGAGCCCGGCGCGATCTATGTTTCCGCCACAAAGCCGTTCGCGGCGGCGCTGGCGGCGATCCAGCCGCTGCATTCGGCTGCGACCGTCAGCGGCAGCGCCGGGGACACCGACGCCATCTCGTTTCGCAACATCGCGGCCACGCCGGAAACGCCCGACGTTGGCAAAGCCTTCGCGGCGATCACGCCCGACACGATCGCAAAGTTCCTGTTCACATCGGGTTCGACCGGCACGCCAAAGGCCGTCATCAACACCCAGCGCATGCTGACCTCGAGCCAGCAGGCCAAGGCGCAGACCTGGACGTTCCTCGATGATATCGGCGAGAAGCTGGTGATCCTCGACTGGCTGCCGTGGAGCCACACCTTCGGCGCCAACCACAATTTCAACCTGGTGCTGCGCAACGGCGGCACGCTCTATGTCGACGGCGGCAAGCCGGCGCCGGGGCTGTTTGCGACCTCGCTCGCCAATCTGCGCAGCGTGATGCCGACGGTCTATTTCAACGTGCCGCGCGGTTTTGACATGCTGATCGCGGCGCTGCGCGGCGATGACGAGTTGCGGCAAAAATTCTTCAGCGAGGTGAAATTCGCTTTCTACGCGGGCGCTGCGCTGCCGCAGAATCTCTGGGATGCGCTGGAAGAACTCTCGATCAAGACGGTCGGCCGCGCGCTGCCGATGGTGTCGGCCTGGGGCTCGACCGAGACGTCGCCGCTGGCGACTGATTGCCACTTCCAGGCCAGGCGTTCCGGCAATATCGGCGTGCCGATCCCGGGCACCGAATTGAAGCTGGTGCCGTCGGGCGACAAGCTGGAGGTGCGCGTGCGCGGCCCGAACGTCACGCCCGGCTACTGGAAGGCGCCGGAACTGACCGCGCAGGCGTTCGATGCGGAAGGCTTCTATCTGATCGGCGACGCCGTGACTTTTGCCGATCCGGCGCGTCCCGAACTCGGTCTGTTTTTCGACGGCCGCGTCGCCGAGGACTTCAAGCTCAATTCCGGCACCTGGGTCAACGTCGGCACCTTGCGCGTGGCGGGAATCGCCGCGCTGGCGCCGCTGGCGCAGGATATCGTTGTCACCGGCCATAGCAGCGATGAAGTCCGCTTCCTCGTATTTCCGAACATCGCGGCCTGCAGAGCGCATGCCGGTCTATCAGACAATACCGATGTGAAAGACGTGATCGGCCACGACAAGGTTCGCAGTGCGATTAGGCAAGGCCTTGCAAAGCTGAAGGCGCAGAGCGGCAACTCGTCGGGGCACGCCACGCGGGCGCTGCTTTTGGCCGAGATCGCGTCCGTGGACGACGGCGAGATCACCGACAAGGGCTACATCAACCAGCGCGCGGTGCTGACGCGGCGCGCGGGCGCGGTGGCAACGCTGGACGACGATTCGTCGGCCGAATGGATCGGCTGCGCCGGCTGAGAGCTGTTCGCGCCTTAAAACCCGTTCTTGTGGGCTTCGACCAGCCGCACCAGCATCTGGAGAAAGGCGGTTTGCTCGGGCTTGCTGAGCGCGGAAAGCGTCTGCGCATTGAAACGCTCGCCCAGCCGGCTGGCTTCGTCGGCGCGCCTCTCGCCCGCCACGCTGAGGCTGAGTTCGACCGCCCGCTTGTCCCGCGTGGATCGCTTCCGCTTGAGAATTCCGGTCTCCTCCATCCGCGACAGGATCTTCACCAGGTTGGGCAATTGCATTTTCAGCACGCCGGCCAACTCGCTCTGCGTCACCGTCTTGTTGTCGCGCACAGCGACCAGGATGGCGTATTCGAGCGGCGAAAGTTTTAGCGCTTCGAAATACGGATAAAACGCCTCGAAATTCTGCAACTGCAGGATCCGGATCATGAATCCCGGGGTCTGCCGTAGCGCGGCGAGATCGAGTTCCCGGCCCGCGTCCGGCTCGGCCGGTCTGGCTCCCCCGTTGGCCTTGCGCGTCGAAACTTTGGCGATTTTTCCCATGGCAATAGCTCGCACGGCATCACCTGAATTGACAATCCTCAAAATGCTTATAAGTTATAAGTAATTTCGAAGTGGTCGCGAAGGCCGCCTTTTCCATTCAGGAGGGAATGCATGCGACAGTTTTTTCGCTCAGGAATGCTCGTTGCCGCGCTCGGCGGCATGTTTGCCGGCGCAGCCCAAGGCCAAGCTCAAGCCCAGGACCGCGTCCGGATCGGCGTGCTCAACGACCAGTCGGGCGTGTTTTCGACCTACCAGGGCGTAGGCTCGGTCATTGCCGCGCAAATGGCGGTGGAGGATTATGGCGGCAAGGCCGCCGGCAAGCCCGTCGACGTCATTACCGCCGATCACCAGAACAAGACCGACGTCGGCGTCGGCATCGCGCGGCGCTGGTATGACACCGAAAACATCGACGCCATTTTCGACCTGCCGAACTCGGCAATCGCGCTCGCGGTCGCCAACATGAGCGAGCAGAAGAACAAGGTCTTTATCGGCTCCGGCGCTGGCACCGCGCTTCTCACCGGCGAAAAGTGCACGCCGAATACCGTGCACTGGACCTACGACACGTACGCCTATGGCCGCGGTCTCGGCAAAGCCGTGGTCGCGCAGGGCGGCAAGAAATGGTTCTTCCTGACCGCCGATTATGCCTTCGGCCACGATCTGGAGAGGCAGGCGATGGAAGGCGTCAAGGCATCCGGCGGCGAAGTGCTCGGCGCCGTGCGTCATCCGCTCGGCACCGCCGACTATGCTTCGTTCCTGCTACAGGCGCAGGCCTCGGGCGCCGATATCGTCGGCGTGGCCAATGCAGGCGACGACACCATCACCTCGATCAAGCAGGCGGCGGAGTTCGGGCTGACGCGGAAGCAGAAGCTGGTCGGGCTGATCCTCGGCATGAACGGCATTCCCGCGCTCGGCCTGAAGGCGGCGCAAGGTGCGCAGATCATGAATCCGTTCTACTGGGATCTCAACGACGGCACGCGCGCCTTCGCCAAGCGGTTCGCCGAACGCCATCCGCAGAAGAATTATCCGAACGACATGCAGGCCGGCGTCTACGCATCCGTGCTGCATTACCTGAAGGCTGTCGACAAGGCCGGCGGCGCCGCCGACGGCAAGGCCGTGGTGTCAGCGATGAAGGCGATGCCGACCGATGATCCGTTGTTCGGCAAGGGAACCATCCGCAGCGACGGACGCAAGATTCACCCGTTCTATCTGCTCGAGGTCAAGAAGCCCGAGGAGTCCAGTTCGAAGTGGGACCTGTTGAAGGTCGTCGCGACGATCCCGGGTGATCAGGCTTTTCGGCCCGAGAGCGAGGGCAACTGCCCGCTGGTCAAGAAATGAACTGACTGACGGCGGTCGGAGGGAACCGGCCGCCGCCGAAAATCGGTCTTCGAGGCTTGTCGTATATGTTGCCAAGGCAACTAATTTGTGCGAGCCTGTTTTCGACAAGCGGCCGATCGCAGAGCACAGAGATTGCCGGGCCGCGCAGGGAGAAACGGATGTTTGGGCGTGTCGGCTCGTCACGACACAATGCGGCACTGCGTACGCAACGCGATGGCGGCGGCGTCGTTCAACGCGGCGCGGCGAACGCGTTCCGCTCAGTCCCGACTGTCGACTTCGCCCGCGCCTTTTACGGCGTCGAGATTGCCGTGGACCCGCAGCAGCAGGGCGATCAAGGTTTCGCGTTCCGGCTTGCTCAGGCAGGACAGCAGGCGGCGTTCGCGCTCAAGCGCGACCGCGATCACCTGGTCGTGGGTGGTAAAGCCCTTCGCGGTCAGCGAGATCGAATGGGTGCGTCCGTCCTGCCGGTCGGCCCTGATGCTGACCAGGCCGCGCTCCTCCATACCTGCCAGCGTCCGGCTGACCGGTCCCTTGTCGAAGCCGATGACATGGCAGATGCGGGCCGCCGAAATTTCCGGCTCGATCGCGAGCAGCGACAGGATCCGCCATTCCGTGACGTTGACGCCAAAGCGCTTCTGATAGACCACGGTCGCGCTGCGCGACAATTTGTTGGCAATGAAGGTGATGAGCGCCGGGACATAACGGTCGAGGTCGAGCACCTGTTCGGCGCGTCGGCTTCTGCCTGCCGTGCCCGCGCGAGGGACGCGCGCCTGTCTGTTCCTGCTCATGCTCTTCCGAAACCGCTCCAGCGTTCCAGACATAGAGACAGGGCATACCGTTCCGCAAGAACAATATGCAGGAGACCCACATGAGCGCGACCTCCGGCACAGATTCGGTAACCCCGGCGCGGGGTGCGCCGGCCGGTGTGCCAAGCCTGGACGTAGACCCGTTCTCGAACGAGTTTTTCGAGGATCCGCACGCGATCCACGACACCCTCCGCGAGGCCGGGCCGCTGGTATGGCTCGACAAATGGGGCGTCTATGGCGTGGCGCGCTATGCCGAGGTGCACGCCGTTCTCAACGATCCCCTGACCTTCTGTTCGAGCCGCGGCGTGGGCCTGAGCGATTTCGCCAAGGAAAAGCCGTGGCGCCCGCAAAGCATCATCCTCGAGGCGGACCCGCCGGCGCATACCAGGACGCGCACGGTGCTCGCCCAGGTACTGTCGCCGACGGCGATGAAAGGGGTCCGCGAACATTTCACGGCGATGGCCGCCGCCAAGGTCGACGAGTTACTGGCGCGCGGAAGTTTTGACGCGGTTGCCGATCTCGCGGAGGCCTATCCGCTCTCGGTGTTTCCCGATGCGATGGGCCTGAAGCAGGAGGGGCGCGAGAACCTGCTGCCCTATGCCAGTCTCGTCTTCAACTCCTTCGGGCCGCCAAACCAGTTGCGACAGGAGGCGATCGAACGCTCGGCGCCGCATCAGGCCTATGTCGCCGCGCAGTGCCAGCGCGAAAACCTCGCGCCCGGCGGTTTCGGCGCCTGCGTCCATGCCCGCGCCGATGCGGGCGACATCACGCCGGAAGAGGCGCCGCTATTGGTGCGTTCGCTGCTTTCGGCAGGCCTCGACACGACAGTCAACGGCATCGGCGCCGCGGTCTATTGCCTGGCGCGCTTCCCCGATCAGCTCGCGCGGCTGCGCAGCGATCCGACCTTGGCACGCAATGCGTTCGAAGAGGCGATCCGTTTCGAAAGCCCGGTGCAGACCTTCTTCCGCACCACGACGCGGGAAGTCGAACTTGCGGGCCATCGCATCGGCGAGGGCGAGAAGGTGCTGATGTTCCTCGGCGCCGCCAACCGCGATCCGCGTCGCTGGGACAATCCTGACAGCTACGACGTGACCCGCCGCACCTCGGGCCATGTCGGGTTTGGCTCGGGCATCCATATGTGCGTCGGCCAGCTCCTCGCGCGCGTCGAAGGCGAGGTGATGCTGGCGGCGATCGCACGCAAGGTTGGTTCAATCGAGATCACCGGCCCGGTGAAGCGCCGCTACAACAACACGCTGCGCGGCCTCGAAAGTCTCCCCATTACGATTTCTCCGGCCTGACGGACCGCTTATGCCAAGCATCACCTTCATCCATCCCGACGGCCGCCGGCAGAACATCGAGGCAAGCGCGGGCGAAAGCGCCATGCAGGCCGCGACGCGGCAGGACATCAACGGAATCCTGGCGGAATGCGGCGGCAACGCCATGTGCGCCACCTGTCATGTCTATGTCGACGAGGCCTGGCTCGCCCGTCTGCCGGTCATGGGCGGCGACGAGGACGCGCTGCTGGATGGCGCCGCCGCCGAACGGCGGACCAACAGCCGCCTGTCCTGCCAGATCAAGTTCGCCGCCGATCTCGATGGCTTGGTCCTCAGCCTGCCGGACCGGCAATTGTGACGGCGTCATCGCCCGATATCGCGCGACGAAATCAAACCCGGCGAAGTCCGGAAATCTCAAAATCGAATTCCGGAGGGAGAAAACAATGAAGGTTTGCAGGTTAGGTCTGGTGGCGCTCGCCTTGTCATGCGCGACGTGGAGCGGGGCGCGTGCGGAAATTTCCGATAATGTCGTCCGCGTCGGCGTGCTCAACGACATCTCCGGGATCTTCCAGGACACCAACGGCATGGGTTCGGTGGAAGCCGCGCGGATGGCGGCGGAAGATTTCAATGGCGGCGGCAAGAACATCAAGGTCGAAATCGTCTACGCCGATCACCAGAACAAGGCTGACGTGGGTTCGGCAATCGTGCGCAAATGGCTCGATGTCGATGGCGTCGATGCCGTGGTCGACGTACCGAATTCCGCCGTCGGCCTCACCATCAATTCGCTGCTGCGCGACTCGCGCATGACGTTTCTCGCGTCATCCACCGCGAGTTCCGACCTGACCGGCAAAGCCTGCTCGCCGAATACCATCCAGTGGGTCAACGATGCCTGGGCGACCGGCAACTCCACGGCGGCGGCGATGATGGCGCGCGGCGGCAAGGAATGGTACTTCATCACGGTGAATTTCGCGCTCGGCCAGGGCATCGAGGCCGAGGCGACCAACTACATCGAGAAGCACGGCGGCAAGGTGCTGGGCTCGGCCAAGCATCCGCTCAACACGGCGGATTTCGCTTCGCTTCTGCCGCAGGCGCAGAATTCCAAGGCCAAGGTGATCGGGCTTGCCAATGCCGGCGGCGATACCGTCAACGCCGTGAAGCAGGCGGCCGAGTTCGGTCTTCAGCAAGGCGGTCAGACCATGGTGGCGTTCCTGCTGTTCATCAACGACGTCCACGGCATGGGGCTGAAGGTCGGCCAGGGCCTGCAATTGTTCGAGGCGTTTTACTGGGACATGGATGAGGACACCCGCGCGTTTGCAAAACGCTTTGCGGCGCGGCCGGGCGTGAACGGCAAGATGCCGAGCGGCAACCAGGCCGGCGTCTACGCTTCCACGCTGGCCTATCTCAACGCGGTAGCGGCGGCCGGCAGCGACCACGCCAAGGATGCGGTGCCGCAGATGAAGAAGTTCAAGGGCAAGGACAAGTTGTTCGGCGACGTCACCATCCGCCAGGACGGCCGCGTCATTCACCCGATGTACCTGTTCGAGGTGAAGAAGCCGGAAGAGTCGAAATATCCTTACGACTACTACAAGCTGGTCTCGACAGTGCCCGCCGACCAGGCGTTCCGCCCGCTCGCCGACGGCGGCTGCTCACTGGTGAAGTGACGGGCGAGTTCCGAGACCAGGGCAGGCGAACGGTCACGGCGCCGCTTCCGCCGAGCGGGCCATATTGATAGTGTGGCGCGAAAGCGGAAGGGAACAAAGGAGGGAATCATGAAAGCTGGTGCGGCTTTCGCGCCTCCCGCGACGAGCGATATTACGCCGGCCGTGCTTGCGATCGGCCGGCCTGAGTTTGCGCAAACGCTGATCGCAACGTTGCGTCGCGTGGCGGATGTCGGTCACTGCATGGTGTTTTCGTTTGCGGGAGAACGCTCTGCGCGCTGCCTGCTCGACATTGGCAACATTCCGATCGGCGGCGAGCTCGGCGCCGCTTATTCGGAGCACTTTCATGTCGCTGATCCGAACCGGGAGGCCATCTTTCGGGAGCAGGCCATCGGCACGCCGATCGTGCTGTCGGCCTTCGCTCGCCGCATGTACGGAGGCGAGTACCGCAAGATCTTCTTCGAGGATTCCGGGATCGTCGACAAATTGGCGACTGCGATCTGGGTCGGTCAGACCTGTTTCTATGTGAACTTCTACCGGACCACGTCGCAGGGGCGTTTCGCCAGCGACGCGGCCCGGCGATTGCGGGCGGCTGCACCGGCCGTCAGCGCGGCGGTGGCGCGTCACTTCCAGCACGAATTGTCGCCGAAGGACGATCCGGCCGGCACGCTTAAAGCGCTGTTTGCGTCAAGCGCGCCATTCGCGTGCCTGACCGGCCGCGAGAAGCAGGTATGCCTGCGCATCGTTTCCGGCCTCAGTTCGGAAGCGATCTCTGCCGATCTCGACATCGGACTGCATTCGACGCTGACCTACCGCAAGCGAGCCTATGAGAAACTCGGCATCTCGTCGCAGAACGAATTATTTGCGATTGCGCTGCGGCTACTCGCGGCACGCAGCATGAACTGACGCAATGCTTCCCGATCGTCGTCACCGGCGCGGCAGCCGTCTGTCCCAAGCTGTAGGGACATACAGCCTTCTCCTGCGGGATTAGCATCCGGCCTTCCGAACCGGGAGACCGATCGTGAGCACTGCGCCCCGCATTGACATCGAACTTGCCGCATTCTGGCAGGATCCCTATCCAACGCTTGCAAGGCTGCGCAGGGACGCGCCGATCGCCTTCGTGCCGCAGCTCGGCAGCACATTGTTCTGCAGCCGCGACGATATCTTCGTCTCCGAAAAGCAGATCGATGTATTCAGCTCGCACCAACCCGAAGGCCTGATGAACAAGCTGATGGGCCACAACATGATGCGCAAGGACGGCGACGCGCACATGGTGGAGCGCAAGGCGATCTTTCCCGCGATCTCGCCCAAAACGGTCAAATCGCACTGGACCGCACAGTTCCAGGCGCATGCCGATCGCATCATCGATGCGCTTGAGCCGGGAGGCGCCGTCGATTTCGTGCAGGAGTTCGCCCTGCCGTTCTCGGCCGAGTGCCTGAAGTCGATCACCGGGCTGACCAACATGCGTTTCCAGGACATGAATGCCTGGTCGCAAGGGATGATCGACGGCATCGCCAACTATGCCGGCGATCCCGCGGTGCAGGCACGCTGTCATGCCGCGACCGCCGGCATCGATGCCGCGATCGACGACATGGCCCCGGTGCTGGGCAAAAATCCGGATTTGAGCCTGCTCGGCGTGATGCTCGCAGCCGGCATGCCGATGGAGAGCGTGCGCGCCAATATCAAGCTCGCGATCAGCGGCGGTCAGAACGAACCGCGCGATGCCATTGCGGGGACGGTATGGGCGCTGCTCACCCATCCCGATCAGCTTGAGCTGGTGCGCGGCGGCAAAATCCCCTGTCTGCAGGTGTTCGAGGAATATGCCCGCTGGATCTCGCCGATCGGCATGTCGCCGCGCCGCATCGCCCGGCCGTGGAAGGTCCGCGACATTGCCTTCGAGACCGATGAGCGCGTCTTCCTGATGTTCGGGTCCGCCAATCGCGACGAGAAGTATTTTGAAAGCCCTGAATGCTTCGATGTTCGCCGCGATGCCAGCAAGAGCATCGCCTTCGGCGCGGGGCCGCATTTTTGCGCCGGCGCCTGGGCTTCGCGGGCGATGGTGGCCGATGTCGCGCTGCCGACCATCTTCGGGCGGTTTCCGAATCTGCGTCTCGTCGAGAACGAGCCGGTCCGCGTGGTCGGATGGGCGTTCCGCGGCCTGCTCAACCTGCCGGTTGTGCTGGAATAAGGCTTCGTCGAGCGAGGCGCGTCTGGCTGCCTGGGGCGTGAACCAATAAATTCAGAGTGGTTGGCCGACGTCCACTTTGGTGCGCATTCCGGACTCAGGTCGGACATCGCATGAGGCCCGAAAAGTGCCAGAAGCAGCCCCTCACTTGCAGTCAACTCGCGGTGTTTCCCCGTGCTCTCTCGGCCATTTTGCAGTAGGCTCGAGCGCCTGGTGCTCTGAAGACGAGAGCCGGGAGGAGAGCCATGGACGTCGCGGCCTGGCTGTGTGGTCTGGGGCTGGGACAGTACGAACAGGCGTTCCGGGAGAACGACATCGACGCCGAGGTCCTCATGGACCTCACGGCCGAGGATCTGATCGGGCTCGGCGTCGCCTCGATCGGCCATCGCCGCAAGCTGCTCGCTGCCATTGCCGCCCTGCGCGCCGGCTCAATGTGGGCGACCACCCCTGCCACAGCCGCACCCACCGCCGACTCCAGGAAGGCCTCGGTTGCACCCGAGCGCCGCCAGCTCACCGTGATGTTTGTCGATCTGGTCGACTCGACCGCGCTCGCGGCGCGGCTCGATCCAGAGGAAATGGCCGAAGTCTTGCGGAGCTATCAGAGCGCAGTGGCGGGCGCGATCGTGCGGTTCGAAGGGCACGTGGCGAAGTACATGGGGGATGGTGTGCTGGCCTATTTCGGCTATCCGCGCGCCCACGAGGATGAGGCCGAACGTGCGGTGCGGGCCGGCCTCGCCGCGGTGGCGGCGGTGCGCAGCCTGGGATCGGCGCATGGCGAGACGCTGGCGGCCCGTGTCGGCATCGCGACCGGCGCGGTGGTTGTCGGTGAGTTGATCGGCGAAGGCGCGGCGCGCGAGGAGACGGTGGTCGGCGATACGCCGAACCTCGCGGCGCGGCTGCAAACCCTGGCCGAACCGGGCACGGTGGTGATCTCCGCTCGCACACGGGAGCTCATTGGCGGACTGTTCGAGCTCGCCGAGCTCGGCCTGCAGATCTTGAAGGGATTTCCCGTACCGGTGCGGGCTTGGCGCGTGATCGGCGAAGGCGCCGCCGAGAGCCGGTTCGAGGCATTGCACGGGGCAGGCCTGACGCCGCTCGTCGGTCGCGAGAATGAGATCGGCCTGCTGCTCGAGCACTGGGAGCGAGCCAAGGAGGGTGAGGGCCAGGTGGTGCTGCTGGCAGGCGAGCCTGGCATCGGCAAGTCGCGCCTCGTGCGGGCACTGCGCGAGCGACTTGAGAATGAGCCGCATACGGCCCTAAGCCACTACTGCTCGCCGCACCATCAGACCAGCCCGCTTCATCCGGTGATCGGCCTGCTGAAGCGGGCGGCGGGCTTCGCCGCGGACGATCCCGCCGCAACGAGACTCGACAAGCTCGAGGCGCTGCTTGCGCTATCGACCGATGATGTCAGCGCGGTGGCCCCGCTGCTCGCGGCATTGTTGTCGCTGGAAACGGACGCGCGCTACCCGCCGCTCGACATGAGCCCGCATCGGCAGAAGGAGCGGACGCTTGAGGTGCTGGTCGATCAAGTCTTGGGCCTCGCAACGCGCCGGCCCGTCCTTGCCTTGTACGAGGACATGCACTGGGCGGATCCGACCTCGCTGGAGCTGCTCGATCTCATGGTCGACCGGGTGCAGGGCGCCCCCGCGCTCGTCCTCATCACCTTCCGGCCCGAGTTCGAGCCGCCCTGGACGCGCTCTGCCCATGTCACCGCGCTGACCCTCAGCCGGTTGAGCCGCCGGCAGGGTGCGGCCATGGTGGCGCGGCTCAGCGGCGGCAAGGCGCTACCTCCTGCGGTGCTCGACCAGATCGTCGCCAAGACGGACGGCGTACCCCTGTTCGTCGAGGAGCTGACACGGGCCGTGCTCGAGACCAATCTGCTCCGGGATGAGGGCGACCAGTACGCGCTCGCGGGACCGCTGCCGCCCATGGGAATCCCAACCACGCTCCAGGAGTCGCTGCTGGCCCGGCTCGACCGGCTGGCCCCGGCCCGTGAGGTAGCCCAGGTCGCGGCCGCGATTGGCCGGGAATTCTCTCACGAGTTGCTCGCGATGACGACGGCGGTGCCGGAGAGCGAACTGCAGGCGGCGTTGGACGATCTCGTCGGCGCGGGCCTGGTGTTTCGGCGCGGGACACCGCCTCAGGCGACCTACAGCTTCAAGCATGCGCTCGTGCAGGACGCGGCCTATGCGACCCTGGTGCGCGCAAAGCGGCAGCGCTTGCACGCCCGGATCGCCGCCGCGATCGAGCAGCATTCTCCGGAGACAGTGCAGGTGCAGCCCGAACTTCTCGCCCACCATTACAGGGAGGCGGCGCTGGCCGAACCGGCGATCGACTATTGGCTGAGGGCTGGACAGCGAGCCATCGCCCGCTCGGCTATGGCCGAAGCGCTTGCGCAGTTGCGGAACGGGTTGGACCTGCTCGCGGGCCTGCCGGAGGCCGATCGGAGGCGGCGAGAACTCGACCTCCAGGTGGCGTTGGGCGTGGCACTGATGGCCACGCAAGGCTGGGCGGCGCCGGAAGCGGGGAGGGCCAACGCCCGCGCCCGCGAACTTTGCGAGCAGATCGGGGCCACCGCCCAGCTGTGGCCCGTGCTCTACGGTCAATGGGTGTTCCACGGCGTGCGCGCCGAGCACAACGCGGCGCGCGAAGTGGCAGACGAGTTTCTGCGCCGGGCGCAGGAACATCAGGAGGCTTCCGCAACCGTGGTGGCTCAGCGCATCAGTGGCACTGGTGCCTTCTGGCGCGGTGAGGTGGCTGTCGCCCGTACCCATCTGGAGCCGACGCTCGCCCTCTATGACCCGGAGCGGCATCGCTCACTCGCCTTTCTCTATGTGCAGGATCCGCGGGTCGCGGCGCTGTCGGCGTTATCATGGACGTTATTTGCGCTGGGCTATCCGGAGCAGGCTCGGGCGCGGAGCCGCGAGGCACTCGACGCAGCCCGCGAACTGGCTCACCCCAACACGCTCGCCTACGGCCTGTTGTTCGCATGTTTCTTCGAACAGTTCCGTGGGGCGGGGCACGAAGCCCAGAACCGAACCGGGGCACTGGTTGAGCTCTCGACCGAGCAGGATTTTCCGCATTTCCTCGCGGCGGCGACGATGATCCGGGGATGGGCTCTGACTGAGTCGGCTGAGCTGGAGACAGGGCTCGCGCAGCTTCGGCAAGGGCTTCCGGCCTGGCGCGCCACCGGGGCCAGGCTCTATGAGCCGTATTTCCTCGGTCTCCAGGCCGAGGCGCTCGGCCGTTCTGGCGCTGTGGAGGAAGGTTTGGATCTGGTTGCAAAGGCGCTGGACCGAGTGGAAGAAACCGGCGAGCGGTGGTTTGAGGCCGAACTCCATCGGATGATGGGCGAGCTGATGCTGCGGCTGCCGGGGTCCGACCCAACTGCCGCGGAAGCACAGTTCGGGCATGCGGCTGCAACGGCGCGCCAGCAGGGCGCCAAGCTGTGGGAGTTGCGCTCGGCGACGCGCCTTGCACGATTGTGGAGAGAACAGGGTCGGCGCGGCGAGGCTCACGACCTGCTCACCCCGCTCTATAGCCAGTTTACCGAGGGCTTTGGGACACCGGATCTACAGGCTGCCAGCGCAATACTTCGAGAGACCACTGCCGGCATCGAGCCGAAGAACCCGATCCCAAATGCCCGCAGTTGATTCTGCATACGAACATGGCAGGCCAAGTCGCGTGTGGATCTAGCCGGCCGCCCGCCTCTGAATGGCGGCTCGGGGTCATTCTCGTCGATTTTGGCATGTCCCAGCATGTCCGGTTAGGGATTAATCTCGGAAATGCCGATTGTCCGTTTTGCCGATTGAAGGCATCGGTTTGGACGTGATTCAAGCGCCCAAAGCGGGACCCCGAAGCATGCGGTGTGAACTCACGGACTTTGAATGGGCTGCCATCAGGTCGTTTCTTCTCTGCTTCAGCCCGTATCTGCATCGCGCGCGCAACTTGATCGAACGGTTCTTCGACAAGGTCAAGCAGTGCCGTCGTGTCGCGACCCGATATGACAAGCTCGCAGCCGACCATCTAGCCTTCGTCAAGCTCGCATCCATCCGCATTGGCTGCGTGCTGGTGAGTCAGCGCCCTATATCACGGCGCGCAGTAAAAGCTCGCCGCAAGATTGGTCGATCCCGACTTGTAGTGCGGCCATGCCGGCCACTGGCACAACGGCAGTGAGCGTGTCGTCTCGAACGCCGGTGCCTCGACCTTCTGCTCGGTCACCTCGAGATCATGCGGCGCCTTGCCGTTCTCGACCCAGTCGACGAGCACGCCCAGCATATCGACATTGGCGGGCGCGCCTGAGCCGACATGATCGACGCCGGGCGCGGTGTAGAGGCGAGCGAATTCCGAGGTCTTCTCCTTGCCGAGCGTGCGCTGCACGTTTTCGAAGTAGCGGATTCCCGCATAGGGGCTCTGGGCGTAGTCGGCCATGTGCTCGAGGATGACGAGCTTGCCGCCGCGTGCGCCAAAGCGGCTCAAGTCGGGATTGGTCGAGTCCATCAGCTTGGATACCTGAAGCAGGCGCTCCTTGTGGTCTTCGGGCTTGTACGTGGTGACATCGAGCTTCGGGTTGCGCGCGAAGACGTATTGAATGCCACCTGCGCCATAGATCCAGGCAATGCCGTTGGCCGGCACCGGCGGCTGCGCCGGGGCCGCCTTGCCGAGCCACCACGAGATCCAGCCGCCGGTCGGACCGAAGGCAGGGGTGTTTTCGCCGGACACACCCCAGCCCGGATAGTCATCGAGCCCGTTCTCCAGGGCAAAGGGAAATTTGTAGGTCGAATGAAGCGTCTTGATCGCCGTGATCTGTGCATCGCTCAGACACTGGTCGCCGTTTTGTTCTGCTGCGCAACGCAGCGATTCCGGCTGGAATTTCGCCTTGCAGCCGACCGGGTCCTGAACCAGCGAATCTTCGGAACCGTCGGCCTTGT
Organism: Bradyrhizobium sp. 170; assembly: GCF_023101085.1. Classification (NCBI taxonomy): domain Bacteria; kingdom Pseudomonadati; phylum Pseudomonadota; class Alphaproteobacteria; order Hyphomicrobiales; family Nitrobacteraceae; genus Bradyrhizobium; species Bradyrhizobium sp. 170. Next base: position 554,544 of record NZ_CP064703.1, read on the forward strand.
CGCAAGCGTGCAGGACCGCTTTCGCGACGAGTTCGACTTGAGCGGGACGGATCCAGCCTTCGCCCATTGTCGCCAGGCCCGCTCGCGTTCCGGCGTGCTGTAGTCCGACCCAGTTGATGACGGGCACGCGCGCGAAGATGCCGTCAAAATCTTCCGGGTAACGCTGCGCCATCGTCAGGCCTTCGCGGCCGCCTTCCGATGATCCCATGAAATACAGCTTGGACGGCGGGTTGCCGTAGGCGCGCACGATCAGGGCGACGGCGGCGTCGCGCACGCGCTTGTAGGATCGATGCGCAAAATTCTCGAAGGCTTCGTCGTTGAGTGCAAAGACCTGCGGCGGCTCGCCCGGCTTGGTCTCGTGGCCGGAATCCGTGCCATAGGTGACGAATCCCCGCGCCAGCGGCGAAGGCGTGCCGAAGGGAGAGGCCGTCGGCAAAGCGAGACCGGTGATCAGCACGCCGTTGAAGCCGCCGCCGCCATATTGCAGCGAGCGGCCGTTCCACTCGACCGGGAGGTTCACCTGAAATTTGATCGGCGGCGCATTGGGATCTGATGGCGCGATCTGGCCGAGCACCTTGCAGAATTCCGGATTGGCCGGCGTGACGCGTGCCGCCGGCGTCGGTCCCCTTTCGGCGACTGCGAGTGGGGTAGGCGCGATCATGGAGGCGGCGTCGATTCGGACGGCATTATCGGTGGGGCGGATAAGATCGCTGCAGGTCGCGGCCGGATCGCCGGTCATTTTTGCAGCCATCGCCTCGACTGCGCTTAATGAAATCGCAGCGATCAGCGAAGCCAGGCAAGTGCCCGCGCGCAAATTGATCTTGAGCTCTCGCATCGTCTTCCCCCCGCCCTGTGCCCGCGTTGATCTCGCGGTCATGCTAGAATGGCGGGTACGGCACGGACGTCAACCCAAATGAGCGGTGGGACGCCAGCCTGACTGCCCCGCGGCTCGATGGAAGAGTTTATCCCGTGACCTTGCTCGAGCCCTGCGTGATCAGCCGCGCGGCGCGCTGGTCGCGGGCGTGGATCCACAGCCAGCTCAGCGCGACGCTGAGCCGGTTGCGCAGGCCGATCAGGAAGTAGATGTGGGCGATGCCCCAGATCCACCAGGCGAGATTGCCGCGCAGCTTGATCCGGCCGAAATCGATCACCGCCTTTTTCTTGCCGATCTGCGCGAGGCTGCCGGCATGCTTGTAGCGGAACGGCGGCAGCGTGCCGCCGCCGAGGCGCGCCTTGATGAGCGCGGCCACGTAGCGCCCCTGCTGTTTGGCCGCCGGCGCGATGCCCGGCACGGGATTGCCGTCGGGGCCGGCAATCGTCACGGTATCGCCAACGGCAAAGATGTCGGGATGGCCGGGCACGGTAAGGTCTTGCTCGACCTTCAAACGGTAGGCGCGGTCGGCGGGCGCGTTCAGCCATTCCGCCGCGCGCGAGGCGCGCACGCCGGCGGCCCAGACGATGGTTCGGGCCTCCAGTCTGTTGCCGCCATAGACGACGCCATCGATGGCACATTCGGTGACGGGCTGCCCCAGAACCACCTCGACGCCGATCTCCTCCAGCGAGCGCTGCGCGTAGGCGGAGAGGTCCTCGGGAAAACCTGCCAGCACGCGCGGGCCGGCCTCGACCAGGACGACGCGGGTCTTGTGGGTGTCGATGTTGCGAAAATCCGGCGGCAGCGTGTCCTTGGCAAGGTCGGCGATGGTTCCGGCCATTTCGACGCCGGTGGGGCCGGCGCCGATGATGACAAAGGTCAGCAGCGCCGCGCGCCGCACTGGATCGGTCTCGCGTTCGGCGCGCTCGAAGGCGACGAGAATGCGACGTCTAAGCGTGGTGGCGTCCTCCAGCGTCTTCAGGCCCGGCGCGAACGGCTCCCATTCATCGTGGCCGAAATAGGCGTGGCGGGCGCCGGTGGCAAGCACCAGCGTGTCATAAGGCAGCGCCTCGCCGTCTTCGAGCAGCACGCGCTTTTCAGCAGCATCGACGCCGCTGACATTTGCGAAGAGCGTTGTTACCTCCTTGCGTCCGCGCAGCAGGTAGCGGATCGGCCAGGCAATTTCCGACGTCGCCAGCGAAGCGGTTGCGACCTGGTAGAGCAGCGGCTGGAACAGATGATGGTTGCGGCGGTCGATCAGCGTGATCCTGACCGGCGCACCGGCGAGGCCGAAGGCGGTCTCCAGGCCGCCAAAACCGGCGCCGACGATCACCACGTGATGGGGCTGTTTCGGCGTTGTCGTCATGGGCATGCAACCCCGGTTTCAGATCATTCAACACATTGGATTTCAACACATTGGATTATGTAGCCATTTTTCTCTCCGGTCCAAGGCGCGATTGCTAATCGGTCGATAGCGAATGCGTATGGTGCTGTCGTCCCGGCCTTGCGCCGGGACCCATAACCACAGGAGCTTGTTGTTGAGAAGGCTGGAGCCGCAGCACGGCGCAGCAACAACGTCCTGTGGTTATGGGTCCCTGCGCCCGTGCGCAATTGCGCACCAGGCAGGGACGACGGGAAAAATATTTTTCTGCAACACCGCATCCTTTGGCTGGTTCCAAACGTCCTTGGGATCGACGCGCGCTGCCTTCGCAGCCGCCAACGAGGAGAAGCCAATGCGACGGACCGTGATAAGGTACAGGACAAAGCCTGATATGGCCGACAGGAATGCCGAACTGGTCGCGGCGGTGTTTGCGGAACTGAAGGCAGTGAAGCCGGAGGGCCTGCGTTATATGTCGCTGCGGCTGGAGGACGACATCTTCATCCACTTCGTCGAGACCGCGGCTGATGACGGCTCGAGCCCGTTGCCGAAGCTGCCGACGTTCGCTGCGTTCCAGAACGGCATTCGGGAGCGTTGCGTCGAGCCGCCGCTACCTAAAGGCGCTGCCGTCGTCGGCAACTATCGCATGCTGGAAGAGAACTGAACCCGCTTGCTGGAGGCAGAATGAGCGTGGTGTCCGAGACGTCCGCCGCCTTCGACATCGAACGCCTGCTGGTCGCGATGCGGCCAAGGCTGCATCGCTATTGCGCGCGCATGGTCGGCTCGGTCATCGACGGCGAGGACGTGCTGCAGGACGCGCTGATCAAGGCGGTGGAGGCGCAGGCCGCCGCCGGCGCAATCGGCAATCCCGAAGGCTGGCTGTTCCGGATCGCGCACAACACCGCGCTGGATTTCCTGCGCCGGCGCAACCGGCAGGAGGCGCTCCGGGGACTAGCGGAGGTGGACATGATGGTCGACCAGCTCGATGCCGTGGAGAGCCGCCAGATCGCCGCCACCTCGTTGCGCACCTTCATGCGCCTGCCGGTGGCGCAGCGCTCAACCGTGATCCTGATGGATGTGCTCGGCTGTTCGCTCAAGGAAATCTGCGAAGTCATGGAGTGCAGCCTGCCGGCGGCCAAGGCCGCGCTGCATCGCGGGCGCACGCAGTTGCGGGAAATCGCCGATGAGCCGGAGGACACGCCGCAACAGCGATTATCGGATGCCGATCGCGAGCGCCTCAGCGCCTATGTCGCCCACTTCAACGCGCGCGACTTCGACGCGATCCGTGCCATGATTTCGGACGACGTGCGGCTCGATCTCGTCAGCAGGACCCGCATGCGTGGCAAGGCCGAAGTTTTCAGCTATTTCGGCAACTATTCGAAGGTCAGCGACTGGCGCCTGGTCCCGGGCCTGGTGGAGGGACATCCCGCCATCCTGGTGTTCGATCCGAACGAACCTGATAAGGGCCCGAAATATTTCGTGCTGCTGGGCTGGTCGTCCGGCAAGGTCGCAACCATCCGGGATTTCCGCCACGCGCCTTATGTCATCGATGGCGCGGAATATCTGGTCTGAGTGGCAACGTGCCTAAACCGCGCGGCGGCCGAATTCGCCATTGGCAACCCGCGCAACACGTGACGCGGTCGCGGCAGGACTGCGCGACGGCAGATCGGGCATCCGAAACGGGTCGCCTGATGTCGGCGCTGAATTGTCCTGCCCGCTGCTCGGCCAAAACAGCAAGGCGAGAAAGAGCGCGAGGTTGACGAGCGCGCCGACGATCGTTCCGTGCTGCCCAGCTCCGAGCGAAATAGCCGGGATCTTGCCGGCAAGGAGCCCATCGATGATCGTAACCGCGATCCATCCCGGAATCACGCAAACCGGATCCCATCCGATATCCCTGATCCGCATCGACTGCAGCGTAAAGCTCAGCCAGATGAACAGGATCGCGGCGGCGATGGCCTGCCACGAGCTCAGGCTTGGGATCATTCCCTTCGAGGCGTTTTGGAACGCATGTCCGGCGATGGCGAAGCAGATCGCTGTCATCAGGACCGCGACCGCTATCGTGGCGAGGAAAAAATGCAATCGGCCGAGACGCGCATTGAAGCCGAACAGGAAACCCAGCATCGCACCCACCCCTTTTCGGGTGCACTTGGCCACAGATAGCTTTCCGAGCTGTGAACCGCGCAGGGTACAAGCGGAGGTCGGTTTCCCACCGTTTTAGGGAATCCCTAAAATCCGAATGGATTGCCGGGCGGGTGCGACAATTGTTGCCTTGGCAACCGGCACTATAGTTCTTGCCATCCCCGCCATCTACGAATTATGGTGCAGGCCATTGGGGTATGAGCCGAAGGTCCAAAGCGGGGCCAGCGGTTCATGCTTGCCGCAGACCGACGATTTCGCGCACAAAATACCTCACCTGATAATGAGGCGTGCGGGACAAGCCCGGTCGCCCGGTCGACCGGGTCTGGTACGATAACGAGGAGGGGAGTGATTATGAAAAAGGCATTCTGGCTGGCGGGCGCGGCGATTCTGGCGCTGGCACAGCCCGCATCCGCAGGCGACACTATCAAAATCGGCTTTGTCTCGACCTTCAGTGGCCCGACCGCTGTAATCGGCAACGACATGCGCAACTCGTTCGAGCTGGCGCTGGACCATCTCGGCCGCAAGATGGGCGGCAAGCCGGTCGAAGTGATTTATGAGGACGACGGCCAGAAGCCTGATGTGGGCAAGCAGAAGACCGAAAAGCTGATCCAGTCCGACAAGGTCGATTTCATCGCCGGCTATATCTGGTCGAACGTGCTACTGGCCTCGCTCAAGACCGCGGTCGATTCAAAAACCTTCCTGATCTCGGCCAATGCCGGGCCCTCGCAGCTCGCCGGCGAACTCTGTTCGCCTTACGTGTTCTCGACCTCCTGGCAGAACGATCAGACCCCGCAGGCGGTCGGCACCTACATGAACCAGAAGGGCGTCAAGTCGGTGTTCCTGATCGGCCCGAACTATGCGGCGGGCAAGGACATGCTGGCCGGCGTGAAGAGCACGTTCAAGGGCCAGGTCGTCGGCGAGGAATATACGGTGTGGCCGAGCCAGCTCGACTTCTCCGCCGAACTCACCAAGGCCAAGAATTCCAAGGCCGAATCGATCTTCGTGTTCTATCCCGGCGCGGCCGGCGTCCAGTTCCTCAATCAATATGCGCAGGCCGGCATCAAGGCGCAGATCCCGCTCTATACCGCCTTCACCATCGACGAATTGTCGCTGCCCTTGCAGAAGGAAAATGCGCTCGGCGTTCCCGGCGCCCAGCAGTGGGTCAACGACTTGCCGAATGCCGAGAACAAGAAGTTCGTGGAGGACTATCGCAAGAAGTACACCGGCCTGCGTCCGACCTTCTACGGCGCGCAGTCCTATGATGCCGCGAACCTGATCAACAGCGCGGTTATCGCCGTAAAGGGCGATACCTCGAAGAAGGACGAGATGAAGGCCGAGATGGAGAAGGCCAACTTCAAATCGGTGCGCGGTCCGTTCAAGTACGGCAACAACCACATCCCGATCCAGAATTTCTACCTGCAGGACGTGGTCAAGGACGCCGACGGTCAGCTCGCCCTCAAGACGGTGGCCACCATCGTCAAGGACGACCAGGACCGCTTCGCCGACAAATGTCCGATGAAGAAGTGATGGTTGGCATGGCCGGTGCATGATCTCGCGGATACGCCCTCGGGCTTGACCCGGGGGCGGTTTGCGACAGATCATCCGCCCAACAAGAAAAATGGCGGCGGCGCAGATGTGCTGCCGCTGTTTTGTTAGGTCTTGAGTATAGGGATTCATGCTCGTCCTCGTAGAACAATCGCTGAACGGCCTGCAGTTCGGCCTCCTGCTGTTCTTGCTGGCAGCCGGCTTGACGCTGGTGTTCGGCATCATGGATTTCGTCAATCTGGCGCACGGCTCGCTCTACATGATGGGCGCGTACTTCGCGGCCACCTTCGTGGCGTGGACGAACAGTTTTGTGCTCGGCATCTTGCTCGCGCTCGGCGCCACGTTGCTGCTCGGCATCGCGCTCGAATTCATCGCGCTCCGGCATCTCTACGGCCGCGACCACCTCGATCAGGTGCTGGCGACCTTCGGGCTGATTCTTTTCTTCAACGATGCGGTGCGGCTGATCTGGGGACCGGCCGGCCTGTCGCTGCCGCTGCCGGCCTGGCTGACCGTGCCGGTGCAGATCGTCCCCGGCGTGTTCTATCCGGCCTACCGGCTGTCGATCATCGTGGTCGCGCTGGCGGTCGCAGCCCTGCTTTATGTCGTGGTCATGCGGACCCGCATCGGCATGCTGATCCGCGCCGGCGCCTCGAACCGCGAAATGATCGGCGCGCTCGGCATCAACATCAAACTGTTGTTCACGCTGGTGTTCGGGCTTGGCGCCGCGCTCGCCGGCCTTGCCGGGCTGATGCAGGCGCCAATCCTCACGGTGCAGATCGGCATGGGCGAGAACATCCTGATTCTTGCCTTCGTCATCATCGTGATTGGCGGCATCGGCTCGATCCGCGGCGCCTTCCTGGCCGCGATCTTCGTCGGCATGATCGATACGCTCGGCCGCGCCTTCCTGCCGGATCTGCTGCGCATGGTGCTGAGTTCTGCTGCAGCCTCCACCGCGGCGCCCGCATTGTCCTCGATGCTGATCTATCTGCTGATGGCCATCGTCCTGGTGGTGCGGCCGGAGGGGCTGTTTCCGGCCGCCAAGCGATGAAATCTCACATCAACGTCCGCAACGTCGTCGTGGCGCTCGTCGTGCTTGGCCTCACGCTGCTGCCGGTCTATTCCGCGCTGACCGGCAACATCTTCATCCTGACGCTGTTCACCCGCATCGTCATCTTCGCGCTCGCCGCCGCCAGCCTCAACCTCATCATGGGCTATGGCGGCATGATGAGCTTTGGCCACGCCGCCTATCTTGGCATCGGCGGTTATGCGGTGGGCATCCTCGCCCATGAAGGCATCGGCTCCGGCTTCATCCAGTGGCCGGTCGCGCTGGCGCTGTCGGCGCTTTATGCGCTCGTGATCGGCGCGCTGTCCTTGCGCACCCGCGGCGTCTATTTCATCATGATCACGCTCGCCTTCGCGCAGATGGCCTATTACATCGCCTCGGGTCTTTCGCGCTATGGCGGCGACGACGGCCTCACCATCTACAAGCGCAGCACTTTCGGCGGCCTGATCGACCTGTCGAACCGCGTGCAGTTCTATTACCTCTGCCTCGGCTGCCTGTTCGGCGGCGTCTATCTGATCTGGCGCATCATCAATTCGCGCTTCGGCATGGTGGTGCAGGGCGTTCGTTCCAACGAGCAGCGCATGCAGGCGATCGGCTTTCATGCCAACCGCTACCGGCTGGTTTGCTTCGTCATCTCAGGCACGATCTGCGGCCTCGCCGGCGCACTTCTGGCCAACAATACCGACTTCATCAGCCCGGCCGGGATGTATTGGACCCGCTCCGGCGAACTCATGGTGATGGTGGTCTTCGGCGGCATGGGCTCGCTGTTCGGTCCCGTCCTGGGCACCATCGTGTTCCTCCTGCTGGAAGAAGTCCTGTCGCAATTCACCGAATACTGGGCGTTGATCATGGGCCCGCTGTTGCTGCTGATCGTGCTGTTCGCGCGCGGCGGCATCATGGGCGTGCTCGGGAGGTTTAGCCGTGGCTGATTCTTTGGCTGATCCCTTGCTTCGCGTCGAAAACCTGGTCCGCCGCTTCGGCGGCATCCTCGCCACCGACAATCTGTCGCTTGACGTCGTGCCGGGCGAACTCCACGCCATCATCGGTCCCAACGGCGCCGGCAAGACCACGCTGATCAGCCAGTTGACCGGGCAGTTGATGCCGAATTCCGGCACGGTTCATTTTGCCGGCCGCGACGTCACCCGGCTGCCGTCCTATCAACGTAGTCGGCTCGGCCTGGCGCGCTCGTTCCAGATCACCTCGCTGCTGCCGGATTTCACGGCCGCCGACAATGTTGCGCTCGCAGCCCAGGCGCATGACGGGCACTCGTTCCGATTCTGGGGCAACGCGCGCAAGGAGAGGCATCTCCGCGACGCGGCGCAGGCGGCGCTAACGCGGGTAGGGCTTGCGAAACGCGCCGATGTGCCGGTGTCCGAATTGAGCCACGGCGAACAGCGCGAGCTGGAGCTGGCAGTGGCGCTCGCCACCAAACCGCAACTGCTGCTGCTCGACGAGCCGATGGCCGGCCTCGGCGTCACCGAATCCGCGCGCATGGTGGCGTTGCTGAAGGAATTGCGGAAGGAAGTGACGATCGTGCTGGTCGAACACGATATGGAAGCGGTGTTCGCGCTCGCCGACCGCATCACGGTGCTGGTCTATGGCCGCGTGATCGCCTCAGGCGATCCCGATGCGATCAGAAGCAATGAGGAAGTGAAGCGCGCCTATCTCGGCGACCAGCATGTGGTGGTCGGTCATGGCTGAAACCTTGCTGGAAATCGATGGCATCGAGACCTGCTACGGCCTCAGCCAGGTGCTGTTCGGCCTGTCGCTGAAGGTTCAATCCGGCGAGATGGTCGCCCTGATGGGCCGCAACGGCATGGGCAAGACCACGACCATCCGTTCCATCATGGGCATGACGCCGGCCCGATCAGGCACCATCCGCTTCGCGGGCGAGAAGGTTCGCAGCCTGCCGTCGTACAGAATCGCAAAGCTCGGCATCGGCCTGGTGCCGGAAGGCCGTCAGATTTTTCCGAATCTGACGGTGTACGAAAATCTGGTCGCGGCCTCGGGCAACCGTCAGGGCAATCCCGATCCCTGGACCATCGACAAAATCCACGCGCTGTTTCCGCGGCTCGCCGAGCGCAGCAGCAACATGGGCGTGACCCTGTCCGGCGGCGAGCAGCAGATGCTGGCGATCGGCCGCGCGCTGATGACCAATCCGAAGCTTCTGATCCTCGACGAGGCCACCGAAGGCCTCGCGCCCCTGATCCGCGAAGAAATCTGGAACTGCCTGTCGATGCTGAAAGGCCGCGGGCAGTCGGTGCTGGTGATCGACAAGAACGTCGCCAACCTCTCCCGCATCGCCGACCGCCACTACATCATCGAGCGCGGGCGCACGGTGTGGAGCGGGACGAGCGAGCAGTTGATTGCGGAGCCGGATCTGCAGCACAAGTATTTGGGGATTTAGGCCGCGCTCTCTCAGCCGTCATTGCAACCCGTTGGCTCGCAATGACGTTGATAGACCGTCGTCATGGCCGGACAAGTTTTGACCGAGACTTGGGGAGAAATAATGACAGTCCGAGTCGAGTACGATGAAAGCGCCTGTCAATTGGTCGTGCATGTTTTTTGCAAAGATCTATCGTCTGATAGAGAAATCGAAAATACTTTTGGCGATCTCGATACGGCGCTGGGCAAAATTGAGGAAAACCTCGACGACGACCTCAACAAGTCGTCGCCAATATTCTTTTTTCTTATAAACATCGAGGCAGAAGGTGTGCCCTCAGGTCCAGGCGAGGGCGTTCCTTACGAACCGGGAGAGTATGGTTTAGGTCCTCGCAGTCCCTGGGAAGTTTTTTGTCCACCGTTTTGGACGAAAGCCAGCGCCGTTCCACATTTGCGTCAGCGCGTGAAGGATTGGATCGTGCGTCTTGAGAAGACATTAAAATTGGCAGAAACCCATTCCCGCTCAACGGCTAGTCTCTGGGAGCATGATGAAACTCAATTTGGCGAGCCGCTGGCAACTCATATGGCGCTTTTCGACGTTGAATTCGTGCCTTATTATACACGACTATTGCGTTTGTGGGATCCCGGGCATGAAGTCCACATGGGCGGGGCCGTCATTGAGATCATTAACAAGCACGGGATTCGAGCCGAAACCGAGGAATTGATATTGGCTTATACGGAGTGGGAGGGTTCCGGCTCCGACGAGTTGGGCCTCCTTGAATTGCTCCATCAATCGAAAGGCCGATAGAATTTCGTCACCACGCCAAGAGCGTGGATGCCCGGGTCAAGCCCCGGGCATGACGAGTGGCGAGGGCGCGGGAAACCTCACCACGTCATTGCGAGCGCAGCGAAGCAATCCATCTATCCTCACGGGGAGAGATGGATTGCTTCGTCGCTTCGCTCCTCGCAATGACGGGGAGAAGCTTCGTACCCGCTCAAAACATCTCGAAATATTCGCGGTGCTCCCAGTCCGAGACCTCGGCCTGAAACCGCTCGATCTCTGCGTTCTTGATGTGGACGTAGTAGTCCACGAACTCCGCCCCCAGCGCCTGCCGGAAAAACGGATCGTCCTGCAGCGCGAACACTGCCTCGCGAAGACTCTTCGGCAGCAGCGCGGCCTTGGTCTCATATGGCGTATCCGCCGACGGTCCCGGATCTAGTTTGCGGTCGACGCCGTCGAGGCCGGATAGAATCTGCGAGGCCATGTAGAGATAGGGATTGGCCGCCGGCTCGCCGATGCGGTTTTCCAGCCGCGTAGCAGCGTCGCTCGGGCCGCCGAGCACGCGGATCATGACGCCGCGGTTGTCGCGGCCCCAGATCGCGCGGTCCGGCGCCAGCGAGTAGGAACGGTAGCGCTTGTAGCCGTTGACGGTGGGTGTCGTGAACACGGTTGACGCACGCGCATGCTCCAGCAGGCCTGCGAGATAGGCGCGGCCGAATTCGCTCAGCGCCTCTCCGTTGTCGCTGGCCATGAACGCATTCTCGCCGTTCGCGCGCGAGACCAGCGATTGATGCAGGTGCCAGCCGGACGCGAATACGTTCGGCAGTTTCGGCCGGCACATGAACGTAGCGTGATAGCCGTGGCGGCGGGCGATCTGCTTCACGGCGGATCGAAACAGCACCATGTTATCGGCGGGCGTCAGCCCTTTGGTCGGCTGGAAGGTGAATTCGCACTGGCTCGGGCCGAACTCGACCTCGACCGACCGCAAGGGCAGGCCGAGCGCCAGCACGTCGCGGCGGATGATTTCCAGCGCCGGCTCCATCTGGTCGTAGCGCTGCTCGGTCAGATATTGATAGCCGTGCGACAGCAGGCTCACTGAAGGAGGCCGCCCCGGCTGGCCGGCATCTTCAGGGGCCATATGCGCGTCGTCGAGCTTGAAGAGATGGAATTCGACTTCGAGCCCCGCGACGAAATCGTAACCACGGCTTTCCAGTTGATCGAGCACCTTGCGATAGAGGTGCCGCGTGGCGAACGGCACCGGGCGGCCGTCGCTGAAATAGAGGTCGCACAGCAGCCAGCCGGTGGTCGGTGCCCATGGCAGCATGCGAAACGTTGTTGGGTCAGCTACCATCAACACATCGGCGGCGCCTTCCATCTCCTTCATGCCAAAACCGCCGCCGGCCGTGAACACCGGGAACACCGTTTTGTGCGAGGTGTCCTTGGCCAGCATCGTAGTGGTGATGGAGCAGCCGCTTTCCAGCGACGCAATCGCTTCGGATGCGACCAGCGTCTTGCCGCGCAAGATACCGTGCTGGTCGGGAAACGATAGCCTGACGACTTCGAGCTTCTGCTCCTCGACGATCTTGCGCAGGCGGCTGGCCGCTTCCTGCTGTTCTCCAGACCACAGCCCGTGACGTTCCACGAAACTCAACGCCAATCCCCCATCTTCCGTCATTCCGGGGCGATGCGCAGCATCGAACCCGGAATCTCGAGATTCCGGGTCTGGTCCTTCGGACCATCCCGGAATGACGGTGCCACAAATCTCACTCCGCCGCCGACAAATGCCGGATCTTGCCGGCGATCTCCGTCGGCACCGGCGCCGCCCACGGCGCGCCGCGGCGGCGTTTTACGTCGACTTCCATCCAGTAGATTTCCCAGCCGCGCGTCGGCCCGATGCCGTCCATCGTCGCCGGGCCCTGGATGCTGCGGGCACGCGCGGCGTCCAGGAACATGAATGGTTTCTCGCCGCCGGCAACCTTTTCGATCTCCTGCCGCAGCAGGCGGCGATACTGCACGATCGCCTTGTCTGACGTGCCGAGATGCTCGTTGGTGCGATCCTGGATCGCGCCCATCGATTCTACCGCCCACTGGTCGTGGACGTTGATGTCGGCTCCCATGCCGGTATAGGTCTCGGTCGCCTGTTCGTGCGGATCGAAACCGTAATCGTTGCTCTTGTTCTTGCGCGACTTGTAATCCGGCAGCTCGTACAATTCGAGCCGCTGGTCGCGCATCTTCTTCTTGTCGACCGGCGCCGTGTAGCTGGTGAAGATCGCGTACCAGTAGCAGTTCTCGTCATCAACAGGCACATGCCACTGCGTGATCGTCATCTCCTGGCTCATCGGAATCACGAAGCCGTGCGGGAAAAGCTGATTGGTGACGCGCACATGCGTGCGTTCCTCGTCGATCTCACGCAGCGCGATCAGGCGCAGCCCGTATTCGGTATGCTCGACATTGATGATCGGGTTGTCGTATTCGCGCAAAATCTTGGTCATCGGCATATCGCTTCCGGCGGAAGCGCCACGGAACTGCTTGCCGTAGGCAGTGGAAGTATCTTCGTCCTCGAAGAAGCGATGCAGGAACGAGGCGTGCGCCGGATCGATGCCGACTTCCAGCGCCTGCAGCCAGTTGCAATTGATGTGGCCCTTGAACGCAAAGGTATGGCTGTCCGGCGCGACGAAACAGTCGATCTCCGGAAACGCCGGCGGTTCACCTTCGCCCAGATAGGCCCAGAGGATGCCGCTCTTTTCGACCACGGGATACGAGCGCTGCTTGATGCCCTGACACAGCTTGGAGTCCTTCGGCTCGGCGGGCGTTTCCAGACATTGGCCTGATAAATCGAACAGCCAGCCATGGAAGGCGCAACGCAGCCCGCCGTTCTCAAGCCGGCCGAATGCGAGGTCGGCGCCGCGATGGGCGCAGTGACGATCGATCAGGCCGTAGCGGCCTTCCTCGTCGCGAAACAGAACGAGGTTCTCGCCGAGCAGTTTGATGGCCCTGACCGGCCGCGGTCCCTGCAACTCATCCACCAGCGCCGCCGGCTGCCAGTACATCCGCATCAGCTTGCCGCAGGGGTCCTTGCGCCCGGTGCGGGTAATCAGGTCGTTCGCTTCCTGGCTCATCATGGCGAGGATCTCCGCGTATCAGATTTGTTCGACTATTGAACTTCTGTGCGATTTTAACGTAGACTTGGCGTTAGGCAAGCGGATTATGGAGGCAGCGATGCCGAAGCTTAAGCGCGTGGGGGACGCAGACAACCGCGGCGCGACCGATTTCATCGAAAGCCTCGATCGCGGCCTGCGCGTGCTGGAGGTGTTCGGCGGGAGCCGGCAGCCCATGACGTTGAGCGACCTCGCCAAGGCCGCCGACCTGCCGCGCGCGACCGCGCGGCGGATTCTCTTCACGCTCGAACGCGCCGGCTTCGTCGCCACCGACGGCAAGCTGTTCCGGCTGATGCCGCGCGTGCTGGTGCTGGCTTCAAGCTATCTCGCTTCCAACCATGTTGTCTCGGTGCTGCAGCCTGCACTCGATAAGCTCTCAGGCGAGGCGCAGGAAATTTCGTCGATGGCGATCCTCGACGGCAACGACGTCGTCTTTATCGCCCGCGCCAGCCCGACGCGGATATTTTCCGCAGGCATCGATATCGGCTACCGCCTGCCGGCCTTCTGCACCTCGGTCGGCCGCGTGCTGCTGTCGCGGCTGCCCGACGACGAACTGGCCGCGGCGCTCGACAAAATGGACCTCGCGCCGCTGACGCCGTTCACCGTCACCGACAAGAAGCTGCTGCAAAAGACTGTTATCGCGGATCGCGCCCAGGGCTATTCGCTGGTCGATCGCGAAGCCGAGCCGGGATTCCGCTCCATCTCGGTGCCGGTCCGCCGCTATGACGGCGGAATCGTCGCCGCCATCAATATGGGCGCGCATGTCGACCGCGTGTCGTCAGCCGAGATGGTCGAACGCTTCCTGCCGCGATTGCGCGAGGCGGCCGCCTCGGTCAAGTCGATGCTGGTGTAACGGGATGATTATCCGACCTGAAGCGCCCGGCGACGTTGCGGCCATCCGCATTGTTGAAGAAGTAGCGTTTGGCCGGTCGGCCGAAGCCCGATTGGTCGATGATCTGCGTGCTGCAGGCGACTCAGTTTTCTCGCTGGTCGCCGTTGATGACAACACGGTCGTTGGCCATGTCCTGTTCTCAAGGATGAAAGCGCCGTTTCCTGCGCTGGCGCTCGGTCCTGTCGCGGTACTGCATGAATACCAGCGGACGGGTTTTGGCAGCCGGCTGACCCGCCAGGGAATCGCGCGCGGCGAAGCCGCCGGCTGGCTCGGAATTTTCGTCCTCGGCGATCCCGCCTTCTATCAGCGTTTTGGATTCGATGTCGACAAGGCGAGCGGTTTTGTCTCGCCCTATGCCGGATCGCATCTGATGGCGCTGCCGCTTGGAGGAAACGAACTTCCGACAGATGCGGGCATCATTGAACATGCCGCCGCTTTTGCGAAGCTCGGATAGTGCAAGGCAGAAATCCGCCTAATGCATCGTGAAGCAAGCTTGAATGAGGTGATCCGTCTCCATGGGGTGGCCGTGCGCAGCAGGGCCTTCGAAGGGCGACGATCACGGGCCGCACATCCTTGAGGTCGCTTCGCTCGCACCTTGCGAGGTGTTAGCAAATTTGCTAACATTATGCGGAATGCGAGATACGAGGAAAATCTCCTGGATCAAGGCTGCGCGCAGGGACTTCGAGGAATTCCCGAAGGACGTCCAGAGTGACATGCTCGACGCGCTCACCGTTGCCGCTGAGGGCAGAAAATCGGAGAAGGCATAGCCGTTCCATGGCATCGACGGCGGTGTCTTCGAAATTGCCGCGCGATATCGCGGCGATGCTTTTCGTGTACTCTATGCTGTCAAGATTGACGCCGATATCTGGGTGCTTCACGCCTTCCAGAAAAAGTCGAAATCTGGAATCAAGACTCCGCGGATGGAGGTTGACCTTATTCACGATCGGCTAAAACGCCTGAAGGAGGCGCTGAAATGAAAAAAGACGATCTGGAACTGGTGCGCGGCAGCGGCAACGTGTATCGCGATTTTGGAAGACCCAACGCCGGTCTCGAGCAGGCTAGGGCGGTTACTGCCGCGAAGATCATCCGTATTATCGACGAACGCAAGCTCTCGATGCGAGACGCGGAAAAACTGACGGGCGTCCCCTATTCGGAGTTTTCCCGCATCCGCAATACCCAGCTCGGTCGCTTCACGCTCGACCGAATGATCGCGATTCTCGGTAAGCTCGACGAAGATATCGAGGTATCCGTCACCTTCAGAGCGCGCAAACGGAGAGTGTCTGCCGGGCCGCGCGCGGTCTCCTCCAAGGCCCCGCGCGGCATCGGCGGGCGGCGAGAGATCCGACGCGCGCGCAAGGCGTGATTGCCGGCGCCGCGTGAAGATGGCGTGGATGACGTCAAGAACCGGAGCCGATCCGCTACGCCGGACGCTTCCACTCCGGTCTGAGTAGGGACATCAGGCGCATGGATCGAAAGGCACCTTCAGCGTCCCGGTGGATGTCGCGGACGATGCCTTCCTCGACGAATCCGTTCTTCAAATAGGCGCGATGGGCCCGTTCGTTGTCTTCGAATACGAACAGTTCGACGCGATGCGCGCCCAGATCGTCGAAGCAGATTTTCAGGAGTGACTGCAGGAGGCGCGATCCGGTGCCGCGCCCGGCATCCTGCACGGCGATACGGCGGAGCCGCAGGCATTGATTCTCGCTTCCGACATTCTGCAGGATCGCAAATCCTGCAATGTCGTCTTCCTCGCGCGCCAGATAATATCTGCAGGACGGACTTTCGATCGCCGCGGCGTGCTGCTCGACGTCCCACCGGCCGACGAGGCGCGCATAGCCCTCGCCGCGCTCGATGCGCATCATCGTTGGGATGTCTGATCTGGATGCGATCTCGATTTTCATGTCTTCGCCGTGGACGACGGCCTGTCATGCCGGAATGTTAAGCCCGAAATGTTCGACGATCTTCCGCGCG
This sequence comes from Bradyrhizobium sp. 170, assembly GCF_023101085.1. Taxonomy (NCBI): domain Bacteria; kingdom Pseudomonadati; phylum Pseudomonadota; class Alphaproteobacteria; order Hyphomicrobiales; family Nitrobacteraceae; genus Bradyrhizobium; species Bradyrhizobium sp. 170. Next base: position 570,724 of record NZ_CP064703.1, read on the forward strand.
GTCACTTCCGCCGGATTCACCCCGGTATCCAGCTTGAGACAATCGGGCCGTGGCACGGTGGTGAGGTCGTAGCGGTCGAGATCCCGGATCAAATGTTCCCCTGAGATTATCTTGCGCCGCGCCACCCGGTCGGGATTGCCGACCCTTCGCAATGCTTCTTCGCGCGAACAGTGCAGGAAGACCGGAAGCAATTTTGCGCCGCGACGCTGCACGATCACCTCGAATTGCCCGAATTGCACACGGTCCTCCGGTTCGGCGTAGCAGAAGGTGGTGACCAGCAGCGGCACGCGATGTTCGGCGGCAGCATTGAAGGCCGAGCATCTGACGTCATGGACAAGCTCCCAGAAGCCGGGCGCACCAAAATCGAAGATCGTGAGCGCCAGATCGATGGCGGCGTGATTGTCCATCAGTCGCCCCGGCACGATCCGGAGCAGCGCCTTTGCGACCGTCAGCTTGCCGACCGCGGGCGAACCATGGAGAAAAAGCAGCTTCATACGCGATCAGTATCGCGAAAGTCCGGTCCGCGGGAACCGGTAATGATGGCGCCGCGAAATAATTTTTCAGGCGCCCATGAACGCGGTCGGCCGTGGCGTGCACGAAGTCGATGCAGATGCCGCAGGAGAAGACGTGAACAAGCCCGATTGGATCATCCGCATCGTCGCCGTCCCTCCCGGCGAAGCCCCGCTATGGGTACGCGAGAAATGGGTCGGCCTCGACCTGCCGGTGGCCCGCTATTCGGGACGCCGGAAATTTATCACCATGGGCGTGCTGTCGCTGCCGCGCTCGATGCTGGCGCAATGGCTGGCGGTGTTCCGCTGCCGCGCCGAACTGATCGCGGGATATGCGGTCGAAGCGCTTCCCGCCGTCGACATTCTCGCTCACGCGCATCCCGAGGCTGCCGCGTGGTGGCGCGAAAACACGCCGCATCTGATCGCGCCAAAACGCTATCTCGTGTTCCACTAGGAAGTCCGCCGCATCGCCGATATCTGATCGGCTGCGTTATGGCGCGGGCAAGCGCTTGAGCGCGGCTTCGATTGCCTCGAACTTGGCGACGATCTGCGGGGTCACGACATAGCGAAGGATGCCGGCGACCGACAGGCCGACGAGCATCGCGACGATCGCGTACTGCGCCATCAACGCCAGCAATATCGAACGCAGCCGGCGCCGCCGGACTTTCGGCGGTTTGGCCGCGGCAAGGAGGAGGGCGTCTTCGCCTTCAACCGTACTCATGCGGTCTGACCTGACATAACCGCACTCAGTATTCGGAGAGGAGCTGATCGATGCGCGACTTGAGCCGCCTGTTGGCGCGTTCACTGGCGCGCAGCTTGCGCGCCCAGTGCAGCGGAACGACGCTGTCCTCGTGCAAATTGGCGAACACCAGGCCCGCCGCATCCCGACTGCGCCAAACCAGGCGCGCCGTACACGAGATGGCCTTGCGCTCGATCTCGAAATCTATTTCGTCGGGGACGATGACTACGTTTTCAAATTCGATCTTCGCGCCAAACAGGCTGAAGTTGCGCACGATGCAGTCGATCGTCGAGTTGCGGCCGTTGAACGCGACCAAGCCGCCGTAGTAGACGCGGTTTCGAGGCAGTTGACGCCGATCGAGCATGATTACATTCCTCTCCATTCGATTAACGAACTGGTAACACAATTAAAGGGTGTGTTGCAGCGGCCGTTCGCATGGAACTTGCTTGGTGGTTAATGGCAGCGGTGTGCAACCGACGCGAGCACGCGCGCCAGCACAGGCCAAATTCCGGCTTTTATGATTGGCGTAGCGGCCGGGAAATCAGGAGGCCGCGCTGTGCAGGCCGAACGCGTGCTTGTCATGCAGCACCGGCGCCACCGCGTCGCTGAGCCGGGCGGCTGCGGCATCGACGGAAAGCCCCGCGGTATCGACCACGGCGGAGGCGCGGGCGTAGAGCGGCTCGCGGCTGACCAGGATGTTGCGCAGCTCCGCCATCGCGGAGCGGTCATCCGCCATCGGGCGCAGATCGCCCTGGCGGCGGACGCGGGCCATGTGCTCTTCCGGCTCGGCCTTGAGCCAGATGGTGTAGAACGACGACAGGATCAGGTCGAACGTCAACGGCTCGGAGACGATGCCGCCGCCGGTCGCCAGCACTATCAGCTCTTTCCGCGCCAGCAACTGGCCGAGCGCCGCCTGCTCCATGCGGCGAAAGCCTTCCTGGCCGTAGAGCGCGATGATCTCGGCGACGGACAGTCCGTTCTGCGCCTCGACCTCCTTGTTGAGCTCGACAAAACTCCAGCCGATCTTTTTTGCCAGCATCCTGCCGAGGGTGGATTTGCCGGCGCCGCGCAGGCCGATCAAGGCGATGCCGGCGAACGAGATCCGCCGCTGCGCCGATATGCTGCCGCCGGCGAGGGCGTCCTTGGCCTGCGCGATCTGGGCGGGGGTCGCCTTGCGCAGGAGGTCGCGGATGACAGCCCAATCCGGCGCCGGCTCGGCGGAAGGAATCAGGTCCTCGAGATGCGCGCCCATCGCGTTCGACACGCGCCGCAGCAGCACGATCGAGACATTGCCCTTGCCGCTTTCGAGCTGCGCGATATAGCGCTCGGAAATTCCCGACACCTTGGCGAGCACTTTTCGCGACATGCCGCGTAGCGCCCGCATGGTGCGCACACGCTGGCCGAGCTGCTCGAGAAAGCCGGTTTCGGGGTCGCTGGCCTCGGTCATTTCCCTCGTTCGGCTTTACCTGCGGGTGAACGGATTTCGGAAACATAGTGCCGATGAGGATTGACAGCAAGCGCTGCCGGTGTCTTTGTATGAATTATAATTCTTAAAACGCGGGAGAAGCGTCGTGGGCGGCATGTCCGGTTCGTACAATGCGGTGACCTGGCTGCTCGATCGCAATGTCGACGAGGGCCGCGGGGCCAAGCTCGCCTTCACCGATACCGTCGCCGAGCTCACCTATGGCGATCTGCAACGGCAAAGCCGCCGCACTGCCAACATGCTGCGCCGCCTCGGCGTCCGCCGCGAAGAGCGCGTGGCGATGATCATGCTGGACACGGTGGATTTCCCCAGCGTGTTCCTCGGCGCGATCCGCGCCGGCATCGTGCCGGTGCCGCTCAACACGCTGCTGACCTCGGATCAATATGCCTATGTGCTGGCCGACAGCCGCGCGCGCGTCCTGTTCGTCTCCGAGGCGCTGTATCCCGTCGTCAAGGACATCGTCGGCGGGATGCCGGACCTCGAACATATCGTGGTGTCCGGCAGCAACGCGTTCGGCCACAAGAAGCTTTCCGATGAACTCGCAAGGGAAACCGATTCCTTTGCGACCGTGCCGACCCATGCCGAGGAGCCGGCCTTCTGGCTCTATTCCTCCGGCTCCACCGGCATGCCCAAGGGCGTGCGGCATCTGCACTCCAATATGCAGGCGACTGCCGAGACCTATGGCAAGCAGGTGCTCGGCATCCAGGAGAGCGACGTCTGCCTCTCCGCCGCAAAACTGTTTTTCGCCTATGGACTCGGCAATGCCTTGACCTTCCCGATGTCGGTCGGCGCCAGCACGGTGCTGAATGCGGAGCGGCCGACGCCGGCGCGGATGTATGAGCTCCTGAATAAGTACAACCCCACCATCTTCTACGGCGCGCCGACACTGTTTGCGTCGATGCTCAACGATGAGGCGCAAAAGAGCGCGCGCGCCGGCACGCGGCTGCGCGTCTGCACCTCCGCCGGCGAAGCGCTGCCGGAATCGGTCGGCAACGCCTGGAAGGCGCGCTTCGGCGTCGACATTCTCGACGGCGTCGGCTCGACGGAGTTGCTGCACATCTTCCTGTCGAACGCGCCCGGCGACATCAAATACGGCTGCTCCGGCCGCCCGGTGCCGGGCTACAAGGTGCGGCTGGTGAACGAAGCGGGCGAAGAGGTGCCGGACGGCGAGGTCGGCGAGCTGCTGGTCGAAGCGCCCTCGGCGGCCGAAGGCTACTGGAATCAGCGCAGCAAAACCCGGCAGACATTCCAGGGCCACTGGACCTACACCGGCGACAAATACACCCGCGATGCCGACGGCCGCTATACGTTCTGCGGCCGTGCCGACGACATGTTCAAGGTTTCGGGCATCTGGGTCTCGCCGTTCGAGGTCGAGAGCGCGCTGATCGCGCACCCCGCGGTGCTGGAAGCCGCTGTCGTGCCGCAAGCCGATTCCGAAGGGTTGTTGAAACCGAAGGCTTTCGTGGTGCTGCGCCCGGATTGCAATACCGACGGCCTGTATGAATCGCTGAAGGATCATGTCAAGCAGAAGATTGGCCCGTGGAAATATCCGCGCTGGATCGAGGTGGTGGATTCATTGCCGATGACGGCGACGGGGAAGATTCAGCGCTTCAAATTGCGCGATGGCGCATCGTAATCTCTCTCTCACGTCGTCCCTGCGAACGCAGGGACCCATACGCCGCGGCTTATCCGTTGACGCGCGATGTGCGAGAGACCTTCGTTCACAACGAAGGCCGGTGGTTATGGGTCCCTGCTTTCGCAGGGACGACGAAGTAATGAGCGCGACGTCTGGATCACTTTCGGAAAACCTGGAACATGACAACCCTTACCCCCTCGGGCTTCCTCACCATCGGCGCCGCCCATCTCGAATACCGCATGATCGGCCCGTCGCCCGAGAGCGCGCCTGTTATCGTGATGCTGCATGAAGGCCTCGGATCGGCCGGACTGTGGGGCGATTTTCCGGACAAGCTGCAGGCGGCGACCGGCGCGGGCGTGTTCGTGTATTCACGCGCGGGCTACGGCGCATCGACGCCAGTGAAACTGCCGCGGCCGCTTGACTACATGCATGTCGAGGCGCTCGACGTATTGCCAAAACTGCTCGACAAGATCGGCTTTCGCCGCGGCCTTCTGCTCGGACATTCCGACGGCGCTTCGATCGCGGCGATCTATGCCGGCTCGCATCAGGATCACCGCGTCCAGGGCCTTGCGTTGATCGCCCCGCATTTCATCGTCGAGGACATTTCGGTGGCCTCGATTGTGCAGGCCCGGAACGCCTACGAGACCACGAACCTGAAAGAGAAGCTCGCGCGCTGGCACAAGGATGTCGACAACGCCTTCTATGGCTGGAACGGCGCCTGGCTCGATCCTGATTTCCGCAACTGGGACATTTCCGAATACCTCGCCTATATCCGCGTACCGGTGGCGATCCTGCAGGGTGTGGACGACCAGTATGGGACCATGCGGCAGGTCGAGATCGCGCAGGAAGAGTGCTACTGTCCGGTCGATGTGACTGTCATCCCGGGAGCGGGACATCAGCCGCATCGTGAAGCCCCGGGGGCGACGCTGGATGCGATTTCGGAATTCGCAAACGCGGTGTTGCACGTCGATGACGGTTCGCAGGGACGGGCCGCGTAACGCTTTTCTTTTTTCCGGGGCCGTGCCCCGATGACCGCGCCGCCGCCAGCCACGGGCAATCTGCCGTTGCCGCGATGGGCCTATGTGCCCGGCGATACCGACAAAGCCGGCGCCGATTACGAAACGCTGGGGCAGATCGCAGCTCTGGTGCCGCCGCGATTTGGCGGCTACGTGCCGGCGCGCCACCCGGCGCTGCGCTACGGCATGATGCTCAACGACCACGGCTACTTCTGGGAGGCGCAGGAGATCCTGGAAGCGGTATGGGCGGCGGCGCCGCAGGGTGGCCGTGAGCGGATTCTGCTGCGCGCCTGCATCCTGATCGCGACCGCGAATTTGCGGCTGCGCATGCAGAAGCCGCACGTCGCGGCGCGGCTGCTCGGCGAGGCGCTCGGCGAACTCGAGGCGCTGGGTGCGCGCGGTGCCGGTGGCGACGGATTTGCCGACTGCTTCCCGGTCGCAGCGCTGGCGGGGCTCATCAAGGCCAAACTGGCCCGGCCGCTGCTCTCCACGACCGACTGGGTGGCATTCGCCGCCGCCGGCCGAACATGAAACAAAATGCATGTTCCGGCGTTTTAGGCTGGACTTTCTAAAAAACATGCACTATTGTGCATCTAACGAAGCAAGCAAAGCTTGAGAAAACGACCAAGCTCGAGAAAACGATAGAGGGTGGCTCATGGCCGGTGAAGATCGCGTCCTCGCAGGCGGCGCGAAATACATCGATTTTCAAACCGATCCGTCACGCTACCGGCACTGGAAGCTGGGCGTGGAGGGCGATGTCGCGACGCTGACGATGGACGTCGACGAGAACGCCGGCCTGTTCGAGGGCTATCAGCTCAAGCTGAATTCCTACGATCTGGGCGTCGACATCGAACTCGCCGACGCCGTGCAGCGGCTGCGCTTCGAGCATCCCGAAGTGAAGGCGGTGGTGATGCGATCGGCTAAGAACCGCGTGTTCTGCGCCGGCGCCAATATCCGCATGCTGGCGGGCGCCACTCACGCCCATAAGGTCAATTTCTGCAAATTCACCAACGAGACCCGTAACGGCCTGGAAGATTCATCGGAGAATTCCGGACAGCGCTTCATCACCGTCGTCAACGGCACCGCGGCCGGCGGTGGCTATGAGCTGGCGCTGGCGACCGATCACATCATGCTGGCTGATGACGGCGCTGCCGCCGTGTCGCTGCCGGAAGTGCCGCTGCTCGCGGTGCTGCCGGGCACCGGCGGTCTGACGCGCGTGGTCGACAAGCGCAAGGTGCGTCGCGACCATGCCGACTTCTTCTGCACCATCGAGGAAGGCATCAAGGGCAAGCGCGCCGTCGCATGGCGGCTGGTCGACGAGATCGTGCCCAACAGCAAGCTCGAAGGCAAAGTCGCCGATCGCGCCAAGGAATTTGCCGCCGCCTCGAAGCGCAACGGCACCGGCAAGGGCATCACGCTTTCGCCGCTCAATCGCACCATCGACGACAGCGGCATCCGCTACGGTTTTGTCAATGTCGACATCGATCGCGTGGCGCGGATTGCCACTATTTCGATCCAGGCTCCGGAGTCCTCCCCGCCGGCAGATATCGACGGCCTGATCGCGCAAGGCGCGTCGTTCTGGCTGCTGCAGGTCGCGCGCGAGCTTGATGATGCGATCCTTCACTTACGCATCAACGAACTCGAAATCGCGATGCTGGTGTTCAAGTCGGATGGCGATGCCGCCAATGTGGTGGCCTGCGACACCCTCCTCGATGCCAACAAGGCGCACTGGCTGGTCAACGAGATCAGGCACTACTGGAAGCGGGTGCTGAAGCGGATCGACGTCACCTCGCGCACGCTGGTGACGCTGGTCGAGCCCGGCTCCTGCTTCGCCGGCACGCTCGCCGAACTCGTGTTCGCCGCCGACCGCTCCTACATGCTGATCGGCTCGCGGCAGGGCGACAACCGCCAGCCCCCGGCGATCCAGCTCACCGCCATGAATTTCGGCCCCTATCCGATGTGCCACGGCCTGACCCGGCTGCAATCGCGCTTCCAGGCCGATCCGTCCGATCTGGAGCGCGCGGAAGCCACCATCGGCACGACACTTGATGCGGAGGGAGCCGAAGAACTCGGCCTCGTCACCTTCGCGCTCGACGACATCGACTGGGCCGACGAGGTGCGGGTGTTCCTGGAGGAGCGCACATCCTTCTCGCCCGACGGCCTCACCGGCATGGAAGCGAATTTGCGCTTCGTAGGCCCTGAGACCATGGAATCGAAAATCTTCTCGCGCCTCACGGCGTGGCAGAACTGGATCTTCCAGCGCCCCAATGCAGTCGGCGAAGACGGCGCGCTGCGCCGCTACGGCACCGGCCAGAAGGCGCAATTCGACATGACGCGGGTTTGATTTCGTGTCCCGGGCGCGAAGCAGCGCGCTTGCGCTGCTTCGCAGAACCGGGACCCAGATGGACAGCCAGGAATAGGTCCCGCTCTGCGGAGCAGCGTTACACGCTGCACCGCGTCCGGGACATGAGACCGACAAAGGAGTACGGCCATGAACTTCATGAACGTCGACTATTCGACCAAGATTCCCAACAACGTGAATCTCAGCGAGGATCGCCAGGTGCTCAAGGCCCTGGAGGGCTGGCATCCCGGTTACATGGATTGGTGGGGCGACATGGGGCCGGAAGGTTTCCAGCAGTCGCTGGTTTACCTGCGCACCGCCTATTCGGTCGATCCGCGCGGCTGGGCCAAGTTCGACTACGTCAAGATGCCGGAATATCGCTGGGGCATTTTGCTGGCGCCCCAGGAAGAAGACCGCGTCATTCCCTTCGGCGAGAATTACGGCAAGCCGGCCTGGCAGGAAGTCCCCGGCGAACACCGCGCCACGCTGCGCCGCCTGATCGTGATCCAGGGCGACACCGAGCCTGCCTCGGTCGAGCAGCAGCGCTATCTCGGCAAGACCGCGCCCTCGCTCTATGACCTGCGCAACCTGTTCCAGGTCAATGTCGAGGAAGGCCGTCATCTCTGGGCCATGGTCTATCTCTTGCAGAAATATTTCGGCCGCGACGGCCGCGAAGAGGCAGACGATTTGTTGCGCCGCCGCTCGGGCGACGCGGACTCTCCGCGCATGCTCGGCGCCTTCAACGAGGCGACGCCGGACTGGCTGTCGTTCTTCATGTTCACCTACTTCACCGACCGCGACGGCAAGATGCAGTTGCACTCGCTGGCGCAGTCCGGCTTCGATCCGCTGTCGCGCACCTGCCGCTTCATGCTGACCGAAGAAGCCCATCACATGTTCGTCGGCGAGACCGGCATCAGCCGCGTCGTGCAGCGCACCTGCGAGGCGATGAAGGAAGCCGGCATCACCGATCCCACCGATATCGCCAAGGTGCGTGCGCTGGGGGTGATCGACCTGCCGACCATCCAGAAGAAGCTGCACCTGCATTATTCGCTGTCGCTTGATCTCTTTGGCTCTGAAGTCTCGACCAACGCGGCGAATGCCTTCAATGCCGGCATCAAGGGCCGCTACAAGGAAACCCAGATCGACGACGACCATCAGCTCAAGAACGCCACCTATCCGGTGCTCAAGCTGGTCGATGGCGTGATCAAGCGCGTCGACGAGCCGGCGCTGACGGCGCTCAACATGCGCCTGCGCGACGACTACACGCAGGATTGCGTCAAGGGCATGCTGCGCTGGAACAAGATCATTTCGCTCGCCGGCTACCAGTACAAGCTGACGCTGCCGAACGTCGCGTTCCACCGCCACATCGGCGAGTTCAGGGATATCAATGCCACGCCGGAAGGCATCCTGATCGACGACGCCACCTGGAACCAACGCAAGAGCGAATGGTTGCCTTCGACGCAGGACGGCGACTTCATCGCCTCGCTGATGAAGCCGGTGACCGAAGCCGGCGTCTACGCCAACTGGATCTCGCCGCCGAAAGTCGGCATCGACAACAAGCCCGGCGATTTCGAGTACGTGAAGATCGAAACCTGATCCGCCCCGCAATCGGGGAGCAGTAACATGGACCCCGATAGCGACCTCGAAGGACTGAACCGCGACCAACTGGTCGCGGAGGTGAAGCGTCTAAGGGCAGGCATCCGCACGCATCGCGACAGCACCGGTCACGACCTGTGCTGGCATCATCCCGATCTCTGGGGCCTGCTGCCCGAGCGGATCACGCCCGAAGTGGCGGTGCCGCCCTGGCCGAAATTTTTGCGCGGCTGTTTGCGCTATCGCGAAGCGCTGGAGCGTGAACTGCCCAACGCGCCGAGGGCCGATTTCGAGTACGACAGAAACGAGAAGTGAGGGGAGGCGCAACTCTCTCCTTCAATGCAGCCCGTCATCACCCGCGAAGGCGGGTGATCCAGTAAACACCGGCGTCAATTGCAGAAACGCCGCGGTCAACCAATGGAGGCCGCGGCGTACTGGATACCCCGCCTTCGCGGGGTATGACGACGGCGGCCTTACCCCGCGATCTCAAGTCCTGCATTTGCGTAGACCACGCCGCCATCGACTGCGATCGTGTTGCCGACCACGTAATCGCCCGCGCGCGAAGCGAGATAGATCGCAATTCCCGCCATATCTTCGTCGGTACCGATCCGCCGCGCCGGAATGCGCTTTGCGACTTCGTCCGAGTGGTCGCGCGCGGCCCGGTTCATGTCTGACTTGAACGCGCCCGGCGCGATCGCGGTGACGTTGATATTGTCCTTGACCAGCTTCGTCGCCATGCGCCGCGTCAGATGGATCACGGCGGCCTTGCTCGCGGCGTAGGAATAGGTCTCGCTGGGGTTGACGAAGATGCCGTCGACGGAGGCGATGTTGATGACCTTGGCCGGCCGCTCGGCCGAAGCCGCCGCGCGCAGCGGCTTCGCCAGCGCCTTGGTCAGGAAGAACAGCGACTTGACGTTGAGGTCCATGACCTTGTCCCAGCCGCTTTCTGGGAATTCGTCGAACTCCGCGCCCCATGCCGCGCCTGCATTGTTGACGAGGACGTCGAGCTTCGGCTCCAGCTTGATGATCTCGGAGGCCAGCTTGTCGCAGCCTTCGACCGTGGAGATGTCGATCGGAAGCGCGATGCATTCGCCGTCATAGGCGGCGGAGAGTTCCTTCGCGGTGGCCTCGCAAGGCCCCGCCTTGCGCGCCGTGATGTAGACCTTCGCCGCGCCCTGCGCGAGAAAGCCTGCCGCGATCATCTTGCCGATGCCGCGCGAGCCGCCCGTCACCAGCGCGACGCGGCCGTTAAGTGAGAACAGATCCTTGAACATGCGTTCCTCCATTAGCTTTGCCCGTGGTTTTGAGCGGGGGAGCGGTGCGAGTCAAGGAAGGTCACCTTGGTCGTCCCTGCCTAGTGCGCAATTGCGCACGGGCGCAGGGACCCATACCGCGTGATCTATCGGTGAAGCGCGATGCTTGACGCTTTGCGTCGCTGAACTGCGACCGTGAATTTGTTCGGAGAAGCCGTCTCCCCGCGTGCCTGTCACGCCGGCCGCGGCTTATGGGTCCCTGCGCCCGTGCGCAATTGCGCACTAGGCAGGGACGACTCGTGGAGAAACTCAGGCCGCGTCGATGCGGCGAAAGCCGTTCCACATGGCGGTGGCGGCGCCGGAGGTCAGGACCGGGAGGATGCGCGCATCCTGATAATTGCCGTTGAGCGAAACCCGCTGCAGCGCGGTCAAGTGTTCGGCGCTTTCCGGGAAGATCATGCCTGGCCGCGTCGTGACTGCGGTCTTGAATCCGGCCGCCTTCGCCAGGGCGAATTCGCGTCGGCCCGCCGCGATCCGGTCGCCATAGGGATAGGCGAGATGAAGCACCGGCCGCTGCAGCGCGGCTTCGATCCGCGCGCGGCTGGTGGCCAGTTCAAACGACGCGATCTCCTCGCTCTGCCGCGCCAGATTACAATGCGTGATCGTGTGCGCGCCGATCGTCACCAGCGGATCATCAGCGAATGCCTTCAATTCCTCCCAGGACATGCAGAGCTCGCGGGCGATGGGAGTTTCGTCCACCTCATATCGCGTGCATAGCGCGGAGATTTCGCGCTGCATGTCGTGCTCGCCCGGCAATGTACGCAGCCAGTCGTGCATGCGGTCGAAAGCCGCCTGCTTCGCTACCGGCGTCGAGGTGTCGAGGCGGGTCTTGACGCCGCCGATCGGGATTTCGATCGAGGACGCCTTTGCGATCACCTTCTCGAGCGCGACCCACCACAACCGGCCGGTGCCTTCGGCGAAATCGCTCGTCACGTAGACGGTGAGGGGCGCGTCAAATTCGCGCATCACCGGCAAAGCGAAATCGCGGTTGTCGCGATAGCCGTCGTCGAGGGTGAAGCAGGCGAAGCGCCGCGCGAATTTGCGCTCCTGGAGTCGCTGATGCACCTCGTCCATGGTGACGATGTCGACGTCGAGGTTACGAAGATGCGCCAGCATCGCTCGCAAGAACTCGGGCTCAACCTCGAGATGATGATTGGGCTGAAACTCGCCGTCGCGCCTCGGGCGGACGTGATGCAGCATGAAAATGATGCCGACACCTGCGAAGATTGGTCGCAGCAGGTAATGCGCGCCGGAGAAATACAGCGCTTCCAGTCCGGCGCGGATGACGGTGTTGCGAAGCAGTTTCATCGAGATGCAGGGCTGCCCGGTTATTTACGGAGCGAAATTAGCGAAAGACCGCTGAAGAAACAGTTAGCCGGACCAATTTCAGGGCCTTTCGGCCCTCACGACATTTCGGGTTTGACAGCCCCGCAAGGGTTTGTTTTCTCTCCGTTCCGGACCCCGCGGGAACTCGAATGCACGGACTTTTCAGGTGGAGTGGCAAATGGTGGCCGGGCGTCATTCCTTTGGTCATCTTTTGGGCTATCGCGGCCTGGACGAGCACCGAACCGCTTGAAGCCGACCTGGCGCAGCGTTCGACCGCAGCCCTCAAGGACACCATCCTCGACAAAAGGCGTATCTCGGTCGCAGGCCGCGACGTGAGCCTTGCGGCGGATGCTTTCTCGGAAGACGGCCGGCAGAGTGCGGTGGCGTCGGTGGAAGCGGTGCCGGGCGTGCGGTTGGTTAACGATGAAACCCGGCTCGTTCCCGAAGCCAAGCCGTTTGTCTGGTCTGCCGAACGCGACGTTCTGCGGGTGACGCTGTCGGGCAGTTCGCCCCTGCCGGCGAGCAAGGGCCGGTTGATGGAGGCCGCCCGGGCCAACCTCGGCGGCGTCGAAGTGGTCGACCGGATGAATCTGTCGCGCGGGGCGCCGCCGCGTTTCGACAATGCCGCGCTGTTGCTGCTCGACCAGGTCGGCAAGCTGAAGGACGGCAAGATTACGCTCTCGGACACCAAGGTCAGCCTGTCCGGCATGGCGCGCGAACTCGGCGGCCGGGAAGCCATCGCCGCCGCGCTGAAAAATCTGCCCGAGGGCTTTTCGGTCGCGGCCAACGAGGTCAAGGCGCCGCCTTACATCTTCCAGGCCTACAAGGATCCGGTCGCGGTGACGCTGACGCTGACCGGCAACGCGCCCGACAACAACGTCCACGCCGCGCTGGTGGCGGCGGCGGGACGCAAGTTCTTCAGCGAAAAGGTCGTTGACAACCTCAAGGAGAGCATCGGCGCCCCCTCGGGGTTTGCCAACTCGGTGGTGCCTGCGCTCGGTGCGTTGTCGCGGCTGTCGACCGGCACGCTCGTCATCTCCGACCGGGAGGTGAAGCTGTCCGGCGATGCGCTTTATGAAGCCGCCGCCGGCCAGATCCGCGCCGGCCTCGGCAAGGACTTTCCGCAGGGCTGGCAGTTCAAGCCGGAAATCTCGGTCAAGCCGGCCGCGGCGCCGGTGGATGCGACGGTCTGCCAGCAATTATTCTCCGAGCTGCTCGGCAAGGCCCGGATCCGCTTCGAGCCCGGCAAGGCCGATATTGTCGCGGATTCCGCAGGTCTCCTCGACCGCCTGATCGAAACCGCGTTGCGGTGTCCGACCGCCAATATCGAGATATCAGGACATACCGATACCGACGGCGACGAGGCGGCCAACCAGGGACTGTCCGAGAAGCGTGCCCAGGCGGTTTCCGACTATTTGGTCAAGGCGGGGTTACCGGCCAACCGGTTCAGCGCGGTCGGCTATGGCTCGACGCAGCCGATTGCGGCTAACGATACCGACCAAGGCAAGGCGCAGAACCGCCGCATCGATTTCGTGGTGAAGTGAGCATGGCCTATCTGACCACATTCTACTGGGGCTGGCTGTTGGGATCGGGGCTACTCGGCTTCGCCATGGGCTGGATATCCGTGGTCCAGCACGGCGAGGGCGTCTCGCGGAAGCTGCGATGGGCGCTTTCGGCGTTGGTCGCGGCCCTGGTCGCAGCCGCGCTCGCCCGCGTCGTGCCCGGCCGTTTCGGCTACTGGCTCGATCTCGGGCTGATCATGTTCGGGCTCTATCTCTGCTTCTGTGCGGTCGGATCATGGTTGCGCGACTGGGTGGTCTCGCGCAGTGCACCGTCGGCCTGACCGCGCCATGAGCCCGCCAGTTCCACCGCCGTCATTGTCACGTGTTCTTGACCGACCCCTTCTATGGTCGCGAATCGCCGTCGGGCGGGGGGATTGCTGCAAAACCGTACTTCTACCGTCGTCAACCGGCGCCTAATATGTTGAAGAAGCGTGTTTTATTGTCGTCAGGCGAATTCCACTCCGGCTCAAAACGCGCTACCAGAGGGGCAGGGGAGCAGCGTAGCGTAGGCGGGGTTCAGGCCATTACCGTCGTCGCAGAAGCGCAATTCGAGGTGTAGATGCTGGAAGCAATACGCAGGGCGATTTCGTTTCTGCGCCAGAAGCAGGTCCTGCACAAGCTCGGGGTCTTGATCAGCATCACGGTCATCGCCGTTGCGTGCTACGTGCTCTATCACATGCTTCGCGGCATCGACACCGATGAGGTGATCGACGCCATCAAGGGCACCGAGCCGCGCCAGATCGCGCTGGCGGCCCTGTTCGTGGCGGCGGGCTATTTCACGCTGACCTTCTATGACTGGTTCGCGGTCCGCGCCATCGGCCAGAACCACATTCCCTACCGCGTCAACGCGCTTGCCGCGTTCACCTCCTATTCGATCGGACACAATGTCGGCGCCAGCGTCTTCACCGGCGGCGCGGTGCGCTACCGGATCTATTCGGCCTGGGGCCTGAACGCGATCGACGTCGCCAAGATCTGTTTCCTCGCCGGGCTGACCTTCTGGCTCGGCAATGCCGCAGTGCTGGGGCTGGGCATCGCCTATCACCCGGAAGCCGCTGCCTCGATCGATCAGCTCCCGGTCTGGCTCAACCGCGTGGCGGCGTTCGGCATCCTTCTCGGACTGGTCGGCTATGTGGCCTGGGTCTGGGTTCAGCCGCGCGGCGTCGGCCGCGGGCCGTGGACGGTCACGCTGCCGGGCGGGCCGCTGACGCTGCTGCAGATCGCCATCGGCATCGTCGATCTCGGCTTCTGTGCGCTGGCGATGTATGTGCTGGTGCCGGACGAACCCAATCTGGGTTTTGTTGTCGTGGCTGTCATCTTCGTCTCGGCCACGCTGTTGGGCTTTGCCAGCCATTCGCCGGGCGGGCTCGGCGTTTTCGATGCCGCCATGCTGGTCGGCCTCTGGCAGATGGACCGGGAGGAATTGCTCGCCGGCATGCTGTTGTTCCGCGTCCTCTATTATATCGGGCCCTTTGTCATATCTGTAATCTTGCTGACGCTTCGGGAGATTATCATCGGCGCGCGATCGAAGCGCCTGCGCCAATTGAAGCCCGGCGCCGCCGCCGAACCGACGAGGCATGAGGCCGCCGTCTATGTGCGCGAGCGTGGCGACGCGGGCACCTGATGACGCGGCGGGCGCCTCGCCAATAGAGGAAGAAAGCCTGCGCCATGGCGATCGACGATTCCAGCACTGCCTCCTTCTTTGCACCGTGGCCGGACCGGTTGCGGCATTCGGCCATCATCCTGCTCGCCGCCGGCCTCGCGCTTTGCGCGCTTGTGGTATTGGCCGATCTCTCGCTGGCGCGCGCGGTGGCTGTTTTCATTTGTATTGCGGCCGCAGCGCTGGTGCCGTGGCGGCTGCACCATGTGGCGGCCTCCCGTGACGACGTCCGCGCCGTCAGCCCGGTCGAGTCTGCAGCCGTCAGCGCCGTCGTTGCCGGCATGCCGGATCCGGCCGTGCTGCTCGACCGCGCCGGCCGCGTCCTGCATCTCAACGCGGCGGCAGCCCAGCTCGCGCCCGCGTTGCGCAAGAACGAACTCGCGCAGTTCGCGCTGCGCTCGCCCGAAATCATCACCGCGTTGCGCGAGGCGATCGCGACCACCGAACCGCGCCGGGCGACCTATCTGGACCAGGTGCCGGTCGACCGCTGGATGGAACTGATCATCACGCCGGTGCCGGTGCCGACGCTGTTCGGCGGCACCGAGAAATGCATGCTGATGACCTTCCACGACCTGACGCCGCTGCGGCGGGTCGAGGAAATGCGCGCCGATTTCGTCGCCAATGCCAGCCATGAACTGCGGACGCCGCTGGCGGCGTTGTCCGGCTTCATCGATACGCTGCAGGGGCCTGCCAAGGAGGACGCCAAGGCGCGCGAGCGCTTCCTGTCGATCATGCATACGCAGGCGACGCGAATGGCGCGGCTGATCGATGATCTCCTGTCGCTCTCACGGGTCGAATTGTCGGCCCATGTCCGGCCCGACGCTTGCGTCGATATCGTGCCGATCATTCGCCAGGTCGCCGACGGGCTGGAGCCGCTGGCCGGGGAGCGCCAGGTTGCGATCGAGATCGACCTGCCGGAAGCGCCGGTGACGATCGCGGGCGATCGCGAGGAACTGCTGCGGCTGTTCGAAAACCTGATCGAGAACGCGCTCAAATATGGCGCGTCAGGCGGGCGGGTGGTCGTCTCCCTGACCCAGGCCACCTCGGGCGAGGGTGCGCCGGAAGTCCGTATCATGGTCCGGGATTTCGGCCCCGGCATCGCGCCGGAACACTTGCCGCGGCTGACCGAACGCTTCTACCGGGTCGACGTCGGCGACAGCCGCGCGCAGGGCGGAACCGGGCTCGGTTTATCCTTGGTGAAACATATTCTTAACCGCCATCGCGGCCGGCTTTTGATCGAAAGCGTGCCGAAAAACGGCGCGGTCTTTACCGCCTGTTTTCCCCAGACCAAGACCCCGTCAGCGCAATAAATCCAAGCGATTTCAATTGCTTGATTGTGTCATCCAGCTGTCATCGAACCTTCGTAAAAGCTCTATCGACCGCTCCTAGATGAGCGGTACGTGAGCGCGATCGGGCGCAACAGGCGCTTCGCTCACCAGATGGAGACCACCATGAATTTCCTCAGGACAATCGTCGCTGCCGGCCTGGTCGCCGCGTCGACGTCGGCCTTCGCTGCCGATATCACCGGCGCGGGCGCCACCTTCCCCTTCCCGATCTATTCGAAATGGGCTGACGCCTACAAGAAGGAGACCGGCAACGGTCTGAACTACCAGTCGATCGGCTCCGGCGCCGGCATCAAGCAGATCCAGGCCAAGACCGTGACCTTCGGCGCCACCGACGCGCCGCTCAAGCATGAGACGCTCGAGAAGGACGGCCTGGTGCAGTGGCCGATGGTGATGGGCGCGATCGTGCCGGTCGTGAACCTCGAAGGCATCAAGCCGGGCGAACTGGTGCTGTCGGGCGAAGTGCTCGGCGACATCTATCTCGGCAAGATCAAGAAGTGGGACGATGCCGCGATCGCAAAGCTCAATCCGAAGCTGAAGCTGCCGGGCGACGCCATCACCGTGGTGCGCCGCTCCGACGGTTCGGGCACCACGTTCAACTTCACCGATTACCTCTCGAAGTCGAGCGCCGACTGGAAAGCCAAGGTCGGCACCGGCACCGCGGTCGAATGGCCGACCGGCGTCGGCGCCAAGGGCAATGAAGGCGTCGCCGGCAATGTCGGCCAGACCAAGAACGCGATCGGCTACGTCGAGTATGCCTACGCCAAGCAGAACAAGCTGACCCATGCGGCGATGATCAACAAGGCCGGCAAGACGGTGCAGCCGACCATTGAATCCTTCCAGGCAGCGGCGTCGAACGCCGACTGGGCCAAGGCGCCCGGCTACTACGTGATCCTCACCGACCAGCCCGGCGAAGCCTCCTGGCCGATCACGGCGGCGACCTTCATCCTGATGCACAAGGCTGCGACCGACAAGGCGGCGTCCCAGGAAGCCATCAAGTTCTTCAAATGGTCGTTCGAGAAGGGCGGCAAGATGGCCGAAGAACTCGACTACATCCCGATGCCGGAATCGGTCGTCAAGTTGATCGAAAA
Organism: Bradyrhizobium sp. 170; assembly: GCF_023101085.1. Lineage (NCBI taxonomy): Bacteria > Pseudomonadati > Pseudomonadota > Alphaproteobacteria > Hyphomicrobiales > Nitrobacteraceae > Bradyrhizobium > Bradyrhizobium sp. 170. The sequence goes on from NZ_CP064703.1 coordinate 588,333, forward strand.
GACCTGGTCGGCCGAGATCAAGAGCTGATCGGGCCTGCGCCTCGCTACACGATCGCTCAACCCGGGATGTCCGGGTTGAGCACCCCTCTCGGGACAGGAGAGGCAAGAACAATGCGCGAGCCGAAAAAGCCGTGCACCGAAGTCCGGGTCATTGGGCTATAAGTACAGGGGATTGGCGTGGCAGAAATGGCGGTTGAAAGCGACGTAATGGATGCTGCCGGACCTTACGATCGCGCGAGGGCTCTCAGCGCGTTCAAGCTCGGCGACGTCACTTTCTACTGGATCACGCGCGCCTGCGCGATCTCGGTTCTGCTTATCCTCGGCGGCATCATCATTTCGCTGATCGTCGGCGCCTGGCCCGCCATCCGTGAATATGGCGCGGCCTTCCTGTGGACGCAGCGCTGGGCGCCGTCGGCCGATCCGCCGGTGCTGGGCGCGCTCGGCCCGATCTATGGTACGCTGATCACCTCCGTGATCGCGATGATGATCGCCATTCCCGTCGGCCTCGGCATCGCGATTTTCCTCACCGAGATCTGTCCGATCTGGCTGCGTCGTCCGATCGGCCTTGCAGTCGAACTGCTCGCCGGCATTCCCTCGATCATCTACGGCATGTGGGGCTTCTTCGTGCTGGGCCCGTTCCTGGCCAACACGTTCCAGCCCTTCATGATCAGCGTGTTCGACGGCGTCCCCGTGCTGGGCACGATCTTCGCAGGTCCCCCGTCCTATCTCAGCCTGTTCAACGCCGCGCTGATCCTGGCGATCATGGTGCTGCCCTTCATCACCTCGATCTCGGTCGATGTCTTCAAGACGGTGCCGCCGGTATTGAAAGAGGCCGCCTATGGCGTCGGCTGCACCACCTGGGAAGTCGTCCGCAACGTCGTCATTCCCTACACAAGGGTCGGCGTGATCGGCGGCATCATGCTGGCGCTCGGCCGCGCGCTCGGCGAGACCATGGCGGTCACCTTCATCATCGGCAATTCGTTCAAGATCCAGTCCTCGATCTTCGCGCCGGGAACCACGATCTCAGCAGCCATCGCTTCCGAATTCGCCGAGAGCGACGGCTTGCATCAATCCGGCCTGATCCTGCTTGGCCTCTTGCTGTTCGTTCTGACGTTCTTCGTTCTTGCTGCCGCAAGGCTGATGCTGATGCGGCTGGAAAAGAAGGCGGGGAACTGAGATCATGAATTCGATTTACGCATCCCGCCGCCGCAACAATATCATTATCAAGTTCCTGTGCCTGGGCGCCGCGCTGTTCGGCGTGACCTGGCTCGCCTTGATCCTGTTCACGCTGTTCTACAACGGCCTGTCCGGCATCAACCTCGCCGTCTTCACCCAGGATACGCCGCCGCCGGGTTCGACCGACGGCGGCCTGCGGAACGCCATCATCGGCTCGATCATGATGACCGTGATCGGGGTCGGCATCGGCGCGCCGCTCGGCCTGTTCGCCGGCACATATCTCGCCGAATACGGCAAGCACGACAGGCTCACCTCGGTGATCCGCTTCATCAACGATATTCTTCTCAGCGCGCCATCGATCATTATCGGCCTGTTCATCTACGGCGCCATCGTGGTGCCGATGGGCGGCTTCTCGGCCTTCGCCGGCTGTCTGGCTCTCGCTGTGATCGTGATCCCGGTGGTGGTCCGCACCACCGAGGACATGCTCGGGCTGGTGCCCAATCCGCTGCGCGAGGCGGCGTCCGCGCTCGGCCTGCCGCGCTCGCTGGTGATCCGGCGGATCGCCTATCGCGCGGCCCGGTCGGGCCTGATCACCGGCGTCCTGCTGGCGACCGCCCGCGTCGCCGGCGAGACCGCGCCGCTGCTGTTCACCGCGCTGTCGAACCAGTTCTTCAGCCTCGATATGACCAAGACGATGGCGAACCTGCCGGTCACCATCAACAACTTCGTCCAGAGCCCCTATGTCTACTGGAAGCAGCTCGCCTGGAGCGGGGCGCTCTTGATCACGCTCACCGTACTTGCCCTGAATATTGGCGCGCGCATTCTTGGCGCCGAGAGGACATCCAAATGACCGATCTCTCCGTATCCGTGAGTACCGCGAGCGGGCCCGTTCCGCAGGTGGCGCTGCCCGAGGCCGCGCCCAAGGTGACCGCGCGCGGCCTGAATTTTTACTATGGCGAGCATCACGCGCTGAAGAACATCAACCTGACGCTCGGCACAAACCGCGTCACCGCCTTCATCGGCCCGTCCGGCTGCGGCAAGTCCACGCTGCTGCGGATCTTCAACCGGATGTACGACCTCTATCCCGGCCAACGCGCGACCGGCCAGTTGATGCTCGACCAGACCAACGTCCTTGATTCCAAGCTCGATCTGAACCTGCTGCGCGCCCGCGTCGGCATGGTGTTCCAGAAGCCGACGCCGTTCCCGATGACGATCTACGAAAACATCGCCTTCGGCATCCGCCTCTATGAGAAGATCTCCAAGTCGGAGATGGACGGCCGGGTCGAAAAGGCGCTGCGTGGCGGTGCGCTGTGGAACGAGGTCAAGGACAAGCTCAATGCAAGCGGCCTGTCGCTGTCCGGCGGCCAGCAGCAGCGGCTCTGCATCGCCCGCACCGTGGCGGTGCGGCCCGAGGTGATCCTGTTCGACGAACCCTGTTCGGCCCTTGACCCGATCTCGACCGCCAAGATCGAGGAACTGATCCAGGAACTGGCGGAAGATTACACCATCGCCATCGTCACCCATAACATGCAGCAGGCGGCCCGCGTTTCGGACAAGACCGCCTTCATGTATCTCGGCGAGTTGATCGAGTTCGACGACACCAACAAGATTTTCACCTCGCCGAGCGATCGACGTACCCAGGACTACATCACCGGCCGGTTCGGTTGAGGAGATAAAACATGGCATCCGAACACACCGCCAAGGCATTTGACACCGATCTCCAGGAACTGACCCGTCTCGTCGCCGAGATGGGCGGCCTGGCTGAGCGCATGATCACCGAATCCGTCGATGCGCTTGTCCGCCGCGACGTCGCCCTCGGCAAGCGCGTCGTCGATTCAGACGTCGAAATCGACCGCCTGCAACATTTGATCGAGGAACGCGCGGTGCTGACCATCGCGCGGCGCCAGCCGATGGCGATCGATCTGCGCGAGATCGTCGGCGCCATGCGGGTCGCTACCGATCTGGAGCGGATCGGCGACCTCGCCAAGAACATGGGCAAGCGCGTCGCGGCGCTGGAGAACGATTTCCAGCCGCTGAAGCTGATGCGCGGCCTCGAACACATGACCGATCTCGTGCAGTCGCAGGTCAAGTCGGTGCTGGACGCCTATGCGGCGCACGATCTGCCGGCGGCGATGGCGGTGTGGAAGGGCGACGAGGAAGTCGACGCCATCTGCACCTCGCTGTTCCGCGAGCTCCTGACCTACATGATGGAAGATCCGCGCAACATCTCGTTCTGCATCCATTTGATGTTCTGCGCCAAGAACATCGAGCGGATCGGCGACCACGCCACCAATATCGCCGAGACCGTGTTCTACATGATCGAGGGACAGCAGATGCTCGACAAGCGCCCGAAAGGCGACATGACGACGTTTGCTACCGCCGTACCCAACACTTGATAAAGCGTTTTCAAGCGAAGTGGAGACCGGTTCGCGTGAAGAAAACGCGTCAAACAGAAGAGGCGAAAGCAGAATGAGCGCGCGCATTATGGTGGTCGAGGACGAGGAAGCGCTGACCACGCTGCTGCGCTACAACCTCGACGCCGAAGGCTATGACGTCGAAACCGTTGCCCGCGGCGACGATGCGGATACGCGGCTGAAGGAGCGTGTGCCCGATCTCGTCGTGCTCGACTGGATGTTGCCGGGACTGTCCGGCATCGAGCTCTGCCGCCGCCTGCGCGCCCGGCCGGAGACCAAGCAGTTGCCGATCATCATGCTCACCGCACGCGGCGAGGAGAGCGAGCGGGTGCGAGGCCTTGCGACCGGCGCCGACGATTACATCGTAAAACCGTTCTCGGTGCCGGAACTGCTGGCGCGGGTGAAGGGGTTGTTACGGCGCGCAAGCCCCGAGCGGCTCGCCACCGTGCTCACCTATGGCGACATCGAACTCGATCGCGAGAAGCGCCGCGTCGCGCGCTCGGGCCGCCAGATCGATCTTGGCCCGACCGAGTATCGCTTGCTGGAATTTTTCCTGGAGCATCCCGGCCGCGTCTTCAGCCGCGAGCAATTGCTCGACAGCGTCTGGGGCCGCGACATCTATATCGACGAGCGCACCGTCGACGTGCATATCGGCCGCCTGCGCAAACTGCTCAATCCCGGCCGCGAGCAGGACCCGATCCGCACCGTGCGCGGCGCGGGATACGCGCTGGATGACCGGTTTGCGAAGGTGGAGCCGTAGCGCTCCACCGCGTCACCCATACTCCATCGTCGTCCCCGCCTAGTGCGCAATTGCGCACGGGGCGCGGGGACCCATAACCACAAATCTCGATTGTTGTAATACGCTGGTGCTCCAGCGTGACATAACCACGAACGCCTGCGGTTATGGGTCCCTGCGTTCGCAGGGACGACGGCGGATATTTCCCGCGTAACTTACGATCGCCCTTACCGCGTCGGCTTCGGCGCCTGCCTCCGCCGGTCGGCGGCCGGTTGATACGCCACGCGCGAGTGATGCGCGCAATAGGGCAGGCCCGAAAGCGCCTTGCCGCCGCAGAAGAAGAATTCCGGGCTCGAGGGATCGCCGACCGGCCAGTGGCAGGTGGCCTCGTTCAGTTCGAGCAGCGACAGCCGCTGGCTCATCGGCACCACGTTGTCGAAGGCGATCGGATCCGGCTCCATCTCGACCTCGAAGGCGTGCGCGAGCGCGGTGTTGCCGCGCGAGACCGGGCGCGACACCCGCATCATCTGCTGGGCCGGGCGCGCCTTGCGCTGCCGCGGGGCGGCCGAGGAGGGGCTCTTGGCGCGGCCGGACAGGCCCAGCCGGTGCACTTTGCCGATCACGGCGTTTCGCGTCACATTTCCGAGTTCCGCGGCGATCTGGCTGGCCGATAATCCGGCTTCCCAGAGCTTCTTCAGCTGCTCGACGCGATCGTCGGACCAGGTCAATACCGTCATCGCATTCTTCCCTTCGCATCGCGCCGGCCAATCAGGGCAGCGCTGGCGACGTCATTCGTCTCAAAAAATCCCTGCGGTCAGAATCCCTTAGCCCTCGCCGGGCGCGAAAACCGCGCCCGAACGTCTACGCCTGCACAAATGGACTCTAGGGATCAGAACTGCCGCACGAGATGTCGTACCCGACAGCCCAAACGCTACAATATGGCGTGACTCGGGCGCAAGAGTCCGGGCCCGCGCGTCCACATGTTCCGATATCTAGGCATTGCACTGCGTGTTTTCCACCACACCGCAATCTTACGGATTTTCTTATCTTGCAGTGCAGGAAAGGCGGCTTCGTGGCGTGTTGACAGCGCCCCCCGCCCACATAGAATACCTCTCACGTGCCGCCCTTAAGAGGCGGCACGTTTCGTTTTCGCAAGACCGGCCGTTGCCGCGTTCGCGCCAATGCACGCGTGTGCTCCGCGGCAGGTCTTGAAAGCGGGTCTCAAACCTTCAGTGCAAACCTTTTGTGATCGCCATGACCAATAGCGCCACGTCGCATCTGCTTCCCGTCTTTGCCAGGGTCGATCTCGGCTTCGAGCGCGGCGAGGGCTGTTGGCTGACCGCCACCAATGGCGATCGCTATCTCGACTTCACCTCGGGGGTTGCGGTGAACGCGCTGGGTCACTGCCATCCGCATCTGATTGCGGCGCTGCAGGAACAGTCGACCAAGCTGTGGCACATGTCGAACCTGTTCAAGAGCCCGGACGGCGAGAAGCTCGCCGCGCGGCTCTGCGAGCAGAGCTTTGCCGACCTCGTGTTCTTCTGCAATTCCGGCGCCGAGGCGATGGAAGGCGTGATCAAGGTCGTGCGCCGCTATCAATTCTCCAAGGGGCATCCCGAACGCTATCGGCTCGTCACCTTCGAGGGCGCGTTCCATGGCCGCACTTTGGGCACGCTCGCCGCGACCGGCTCCGCCAAATATCTCGAAGGCTTTGGGCCGCCGATGGAGGGCTTCGACCAGGTACCGCACGGCGATCTCGACGCAGTGAAGAAAGCGATCGGGCCGCACACCGCGGGCATCCTGATCGAGCCGGTGCAGGGCGAGGGCGGCGTGCGCTCCGCACCGCAGTCATTCTTCAAGGCGCTGCGTCAGCTCTGCGACGAGAAGGGCCTGCTGCTGGCGTTCGACGAGGTGCAGACCGGCATGGGCCGCACCGGCGATCTGTTCGCCTACAAGCGCGTTGGCGCGACGCCGGATGTGATGTCGCTGGCCAAGGCACTCGGCGGCGGTTTTCCGATCGGCGCGGTGCTGGCCACCGCGGAAGCCGCAAGCGGCATGACGCCGGGCTCGCACGGCTCGACCTTCGGCGGCAATCCGCTGGCGATCGCTTCCGCCAACGCCGTGCTCGACGTGATGCTCAAACCCGGCTTCTTCGACCATGTGCAGAAGATGTCGCTTTTGCTCAAACAGAAACTGGCCTCCGTGGTCGATCGTTATCCCACCGTGCTCTCGGAAGTGCGCGGCGAGGGACTCCTGGTCGGCGTCAAGGCCGTGGTGCCGTCGGGCGATCTCGTCAATGCGTTGCGCGACCAGAAATTGCTCACCGTCGGCGCCGGCGACAATGTGGTGCGGTTCCTGGCGCCGTTGATCGTGACCGAGGCCGAGATCGACGAGTCCATTCAGATGCTCGAGCGCGCCTGCATCGCGCTGTCGGGCACTCAGTTGAAGAAGGCGGCGGGATGATGAGCAAATCCGTCCGTCACTTTCTCGATATCAACGAATTGCCGCCGAAGGAGTTGCGCAACATGCTGGCGCTGAGCGCCGACATGAAGGCGAAACTCAAGGCGCATGAAAAAGCCAAGAAGCCGCTCGAAGGCAAGACGTTGGCAATGATCTTCGAACGTCCGTCGACCCGCACGCGGGTGTCGTTCGATGTCGGCATGCGCCAGCTCGGCGGCGAGTCCATCATGCTGACGGGTGCAGAGATGCAGCTCGGTCGCGGCGAGACCATCGCCGACACCGCGCGCGTGCTGTCGCGCTATGTCGATGCGATCATGATCCGCATCCTCAACCACGACGCGCTGCTGGAACTGGCCGCGCACGCCACCGTGCCCGTGATCAACGGGCTGACGCGGCGCTCGCATCCCTGCCAGGTGATGGCCGACCTGATGACCTTCGAGGAGCATCGCGGGCCGATCGAGGGCAAGACCGTGGCCTGGACCGGCGACGACAACAACGTGCTGGCCTCATGGGCGCATGCGGCGGAGCGTTTCAAGTTCCAGCTCAATGTCGCGACCCCGCCGCAGCTTGCGCCGAACAAAGCGATGAAGGACTGGATCAAGGCAACGCAAGCCCCGATCGTGCTCGGCAACGATCCCGAGGCCGCCGTCCGCGACGCCGATTGCGTCGTCACCGATACGTGGGTGTCGATGGGCGACAAGGACGGCGAACATCGCCACAACGTGCTCAAGCCCTATCAGGTCAATGAGAAGCTGATGTCGCTGGCCAAGAGTGATGCGATCTTCATGCATTGCCTGCCCGCGCATCGCGGCGAGGAGGTCACCGACGAGGTGATCGACGGTCCGCAATCGGTGGTGTTCGACGAGGCGGAAAATCGCCTGCATGCGCAGAAAGGCATTCTCGCCTGGTGTTTTAACGAAGTGGCGTAGCCCTTGACGTCGTCCCTGCGAACGCAGGGACCCATACCGCGTGATCTCTCGATCATCGCGATATGGTAGACATCATCTGTAGTAACAAAAGCCGGTGGCTATGGGTCCCTTCGTGCGCAGGGACGACTCGTGGAGATATTTCACGCCTCTCAACCCCCTTTCACTTTGGCCCAACCGACCCCAGATAAAGCGCCATGGATTCACAATCAGACATCAAAATCACGACCGAGGCGCCCGTTCGCGCGCCCTCGTCCGTTCCCGTCGATGACGCCGTGCTGCCGTTCGAGGTCGCAGAACTCGACCTGCGGGGACGGCTGACCCGGCTCGGCCCCGCGCTCGATGATATCCTGACCAAGCACGATTATCCGACGCCGGTTGGCAAACTGCTCGGCGAAGCGATCGTGCTGGCGACGCTGCTTGGCTCGGCGCTGAAATTCGACGGCCGCTTCATCCTGCAGACGCAGACCGACGGCCCGGTGTCGTTCCTGATCGTGGATTTCCAGTCGCCGGATCGCCTGCGCGCCTATGCGCGCTACGACGCGAAGCGGCTGAAGGACGGCCAGGATACAGGCGCGCTGCTGGGCAAGGGTCATCTCGCCATGACTGTCGATCAGGGGCAGGACATGAGCCGCTACCAGGGCCTGGTAGCGCTCGACGGCGGCAGCCTCGAAGACGCCGCGCATGAATATTTCCTGCGCTCCGAGCAGATCCCGACCCGCGTGCGGCTCGCGGTCGGCGAGGAATGGCGCGGCGGCGACGGCGGAAAACACCGCTGGCGCGCCGGCGGCATGCTGCTGCAGTTCTTGCCGAAAGCGCCCGAGCGGGCGCGGCAGGCCGACCTGCATCCCGGCGATGCGCCGGATGGCGCGGCGACGCATTCCGTTGCCGAAGATGACGCCTGGGTCGAGGGCCAGTCGCTGATCGGCACCGTCGAGGATGTCGAGCTGATCGATCCCGATCTGTCGGGCGAGCGCTTGCTGTATCGCCTCTTTCACGAACGCGGCGTGCGCGTGTTCACGCCGCTGCCGTTGCGCGCGCAATGCTCGTGCTCGCGCGAAGCGGTGTCGGCGATGCTGAAAAGCTTCGCGCTGAAAGACCGTGCCGAGATGGTCAAGGACGACAAGGTGGTGGTGACTTGTGAGTTCTGCTCCTCGGTCTACCAGTTCACCCCGCATGAAGCGGGCGTGGAAGAGTAGCTGCTTCGTAGGGTGGGCAAAGCGCAGCGTGCCCGCCATCTATCCGCGACACCACCCTTGAATGGTGGGCACGCTGCGCTTTGCCCACCCTACGGATTATCCCCGTCATTGCGAGCGAAGCGAAGCAATCCATCTCTCCGCTTGCCGCGCCATGGATTGCTTCGCTCCGCTCGCAATGACGGGAGGGAACGGTGCCCCCGAGGAATCCGTAGCCCGGATGGAGCGCAGCGCAATCCGGGATTCTCACAGCTGGCTAAACCTGTCCCGGATTGCGCTGCGCTCCATCCGGGCTACGAAGGAAGACGCTACGAAGGGAGGTCGCGATGTCCCTAATTCAACACCCGCCTGCTGTCAGGGCTATCGAGCGAGAACGTCGGCACGTCGATCTCAAACCGTTCGCCGCTTTCGCTGACCATCTGGTAGCGCCCGGTCATGAAGCCCGACGCGGTCGGCAGCGGCACGCCGCTCGTGTATTCGAAGCGCTCGCCCGGCGCCAGAACAGGCTGCTCGCCGACCACGCCTTCGCCGCGGACTTCCTGCTTGCGGCCGGTGGCGTCGGTGATGATCCAGTGCCGGGTACGGAGCTGCACGGTCTCGGCGCCGGTGTTGGTGATGACGATGGTGTAGGACCAGAAATACTGGCCCTTGTCGACCGAGGAGCGCCCGGGGAGGAAGTTCGGTTCGACGGTGACTTCGATCTGACGGGTGACGGCGCGGTACATGCGGGCAAGCTTCCGGAAATCCTGTTCGGCATCATAGCCAAGAATGCCGGGGGAACAATCTCCGGTCCGCCGGGTTTGCCGGTTGTTTGATCGCGGTTTCAACATAGTTCCATTCTAGAGCGCACCCGCGCGTGGTCCGGCCCCGTATCTGCTGGCGTATCTTGTGTGCAAGTTGCGGGCCGATATTATCTTTCCCGGACAGTGCACGCCTAAAGCTCAACTCACGGTGCCAGATGTCGTCCATTGCCGATCAAGTTGCCGGAACGCCCCTCAGCGATAGCAAGGCCGCGGTGCTTTCTGCGCCGGCGATTGCGCTGCCGGTGGCCGGCGAGCGCGAATTGCGGCTCGACCTGTTTCGCGGGATGGCGCTGTGGCTGATCTTCATCGACCATCTGCCGACCAACATCCTGACCTGGTTCACGATCCGCAATTACGGATTTTCCGACGCCACCGAAATCTTCATCTTCATCTCCGGATACACCGCCGCCTTCGTCTACGGCCGCGCGATGCTGGAGGCCGGCTTCGTGGTGGCGACCGCGCGGATCATGCGCCGGGTCTGGCAGATCTACGTCGCGCATGTGTTCCTGTTCACGATCTTCCTCGCCGAAATTTCCTACGTCGCCACCCGTTTCGAGAACCCGCTCTACAGCGAGGAAATGGGCATCATGGATTTTCTCAAGCAGCCTGATGTCACCATCGTCCAGGCGCTGCTCCTGAGATTCCGGCCTGTCAACATGGATGTGCTGCCGCTCTACATCGTGCTGATGCTGTTTCTGCCCGTCATCCTGTGGCTGATGAAGTGGCGGGCCGACATCGCGCTGGGGCTGTCAGTGCTGCTGTACGCACTGACCTGGCACTTCGACTGGTATCTGACGGCCTATCCGAGCGGCTTCTGGATCTTCAATCCGTTCTGCTGGCAGTTGCTGTTCGTCTTCGGCGCCTGGTGCGCGCTGGGCGGCGCGGCGCGGATGTCCCGCATCCTGACGTCGCCGGTGACGATGTGGATCTGCATTGCCTATCTGACGTTTGCCTTCTTCGTCACGTTGACCTGGCACATACCGCAGCTCAGCTTTCTGATGCCGAAGCGGCTCGAACAGTGGATGTATCCGATCACCAAGACGGATCTGGACGTGCTGCGCTTTGCCCATTTCCTGGCGCTGGCGGCGCTCACCGTGCGCTTCCTGCGCAAGGATTGGTCGGGGCTCAAATCGCCCTGGCTGCGACCATTGATCCTGTGCGGCCAGCATTCGCTTGAGATATTCTGCCTCGGCGTCTTCCTGGCCTTTGCCGGGCACTTCGTGCTGGCCGAAGTTGGCGGGGGTGCTTTCGCGCACGCCCTGGTGAGCCTTGCCGGAATCCTCTTCATGTGGGGCGTGGCGTGGGTTATTTCGTGGTACAAGCATTCGGCCGACAAAGGAGCGTCGAAAACGAAAATCGCGGGTGGCAACTCCGACATGGCGGGAGGAAGCGCATGAGGCCCGGTTCTGGAGCTGTGCTGATCCTGACGCTGTTTGCCGGTCTTGCAGCCGCTGGTTTTGCGCGCGCCCAGGATGCTGCCCCGCAGACCTGCGAAGTTCCGGGCTATCTCCTCTCCACCGAGAGCACGCTTCCGAAGGTGGCCGAGGCCGTCAAGAACGCCCGGCCACTGACCGTCCTGGTGGTGGGGAGCCGCTCCTCGACCATCCTTTCCTCCGAAGCCAGCGCCTATCCCGCCAAGCTGCAGGCGGCCCTGAAGGAGAAGCTGCCCTCGATCCCGATCAACCTCTCCGTAGAACTACAGACCGGGAAGACGGCCGAGGAGGTCGACGCCAGCCTCGTTAAGCTGGTGGAAGCAAAAAGGCCTACTTTGGTCATCTGGCAGACGGGAACCGTCGATGCTATGCGATCCGTCGATCCCGACGATTTTCGCGGTGCCATCGACGAGGGAGTTGCTGCACTGCAAAATGCAGGAGCCGATGTGGTTCTGGTCAATCTGCAATACAGCCCGCGCACGGAAACGATGATTTCCGCGCCGCCATACCTAGATAATATGCGCGTGGTGGCGCAGCAGCATAATGTTCCGCTGTTCGACCGGTTTGCCATCATGCGTCACTGGAACGATGCCGGAGATTTCGACCTGTTCAGTACTTTTCATGGCACCGACATGGCCAAACGGGTTCATGGCTGCCTAGGCCGCGCGCTGTCGAAATTTGTGCTCGATGCGGCCCGCCTCGATCAGGCGCAGCAGAATTAGGGACCAGCGTTAATGAGTCGTCACTACCCTTTTTGTTTGTCGATATTGCTGACTGTCTTCGCCGCGGGCCTGGCGCTATTGATGCCTGCCTCGGTGTCGCCGCTGCGTGCCCAGACGGCCCCGCAACAGACCGCCCAGCAGGCGGCGCTGTCCGACAACGCCAAGACTGAAAACAAGACTGAAAACAAGCCCTCCGCTGAAAGCGCGCCGCCGCAGGCCGCGCCGGCGGCTGCCGCCAATCCGGCCGCGCAGAAGGGCATCACCGGCAAGGCGATCGACAAGGTGAAGGAGGTCGCGAAATCGACCGGCGACATCTTCAGCCGTGTTCCTTGCTTGCCGCCAAAGGGTGCTTCCAAATCGATGGGATCGCTGCCGCGCGTCGCGAGCAAGCTCGTCGCGGGTCAGCCGGTGGTGATAGTCGCGTTCGGATCGTCATCGACCGCCGGCTTCGGCGCGACCTCGCCGGAATTCAACTATCCCAACCGGCTCGCCGCGCAATTGCGCCGGCAATATCCGACGGCCGACATCTCCGTCGTCAATGCCGGCAAGGGCGGCGAGGACGCGCCGGAAATGATGAAGCGGCTGCAGACCTCCGTCATCGACATGCATCCGGACCTGGTGATCTGGCAAGTCGGCACCAACGCCGTGCTGCGCAACCTAGATCCGGGTGAGACTGCAAAACTCGTCGAGGAAGGCATCGCGCGCATTCAGGCTGTTGGCGCCGACATCGTGCTGATCGATCCGCAATATTCGCCGCGGGTCAACGAGCACGCCGAAAGCGCCGGCAAGATGATGACGCTGCTGAACAAGACCGCCGAGCTTCGCAAGGTCGGCTTATTTCCGCGCTTCGCGGTCATGAAGGACTGGCACGAAAAGCAGGCGATCCCGATCGAGAACTTCGTGATCGCTGACGGCCTGCACATGAGCGACTGGGGCTACGCCTGCTTCGCGCAACTGCTCGGCGACGACATCATCAGGTCGGTCGGCCAGATCAAGCTCGGCGTCAACGTGCCGTCGGACGTGCGGGCGTATAGGCCGATGTGAGGTGAGATTCGTAGGGTGGGCAAAGGCGCGTCAGCGCCGTGCCCACCATTCTATCAGGATGCACGCGGCACGATGGTGGGCACGCTTCGCTTTGCCCACCCTACGCATTTGCAGCTACCTCACGCCTTCTCCAGCGCAGCCGTAAAATCCTCGATCAGATCATCGGCATGCTCGAGCCCGGCGGAGAAGCGGATGAAGCCTTCGCTGATGCCGAGTTCGGCGCGCGCCTCCGGCGTCAGGCGTTGATGCGTCGTCGTCGCAGGATGCGTGACGAGGCTCTTGGCGTCGCCGAGATTGTTCGAGATGCGCGCGATCCGCATCGCGTTGAGGCAGCGGAATGCGGCCGGCTTGCCGCCCTTGACCTCGAAGCCGACCAGCGTCGAGCCGGCGCGCATCTGCTTCTTCACCAGCTCGGCTTGCGGGTGATCGGCGCGGCCGGGATAGATCAGCCGCGAGATCTTCGGATGCGACGCGAGCACGTCGGCGACCTTGCCCGCCGTTTCGGTCTGCGCGCGCACGCGCACGCCGAGCGTCTCCAGGCCCTTGAGCAGGGCCCAGGCGTTGAACGGCGAGAGCGATGGCCCGGTCTGGCGCATGAAGTTATGGATGTGCTCGGCGATGAAAGCTTCCGACGACAGGATGATGCCGCCCAGGCAGCGGCCCTGGCCGTCGATATGCTTGGTTGCGGAGTAGACCACGACGTCGGCGCCAAGCGAAAGCGGGCTCTGCCAGATCGGCGTGGCGAAGACGTTGTCGACGATCAACCGTGCGCCGCCACTGTGCGCGATCTCGGCAATCGCCGGGATGTCGAGCACGTCGAGCGTCGGATTGGTCGGGCTCTCCAGGAAGAAGGACTTGGTGTTCGGCCGCAATGCGCGCTGCCACTGGTCGAGATCAAGACCGTCGACCAGCGTCGTCTCGATGCCGTAGCGCGGCAACAGATCCTGCACCACGTAAAGGCACGAGCCGAACAGGGCTTTCGAGGCGACGACATGGTCGCCGGCCCGGAGCGGCGCGAGGATCGCGGTCGTCACCGCGGCCATGCCGGTCGCGGTCGAGCGCGCGGCTTCCGCGCCCTCGAGCTCGATCATGCGGCGCTCGAACATATCAATCGTCGGATTGGAATAGCGCGAATAGATGAAGCCGGGCTCCTGGCCCTTGAACCGGGCCTCGCACTGCTCCGCGCTGTCGTAGACGTAGCCCTGGGTGAGGAACAGCGCCTCCGACGTCTCGCCGAATTGCGAGCGCAGCGTGCCGCCATGGACAAGGCGGGTTTCGGGGCGATAACGCTTGGTAGAACGAGTCTCAGACATGTGACCTCCGCCGTGACCATCTTGGAAAATGGTCACAAAAAACCGGCCTGGAAAAATTTCCACAGGCCGGGATCACACGTGTCCCCGGCCTGTTTAGCGACTTATTTAACGTGGCTGCAAGCCGGCCGGCTCAAATCACCACGGGATAAGTCATGCTGATATTACCTCGCGCCCTTCCCGTCAAGGCGGCCATCGGATAACCCCTAAAAGCCCATATTTAAGAGGTTTGGATGACATTTGGGCCGTATTGAGGATCGCGCCGTGCCGTTCACGCTCCCGCCCGACGCCAACGGAATTCTGCCCGACCGCATGATCGCGGCGATGGCGGATGCGGGCCTGATCCTGCCGGAATATCCCTTTGTCGAAAGCCAGATCCAGCCGGCGAGCCTCGACTTGCGGCTGGGCGATATCGCCTACCGGGTGCGCGCGAGTTTTCTGCCCGGTCCCGGCTCAACTGTCGCCGAGCGCATCGACGAGTTGAAGCTGCACGAAATCGACCTCTCCGACGGCGCGGTGCTGGAGACCAACTGCGTCTACATCGTGCCGCTGCTGGAGAGCCTGGCGCTGCCGCCGTCGATCGTAGCGGCCGCCAATCCAAAGAGCTCGACCGGGCGGCTCGACGTCTTCACCCGTGTGATCGCCGACGGCACGCGACGGTTCGACATGATCGGCGCCGGCTATCACGGCCCGCTCTATGCCGAGATCAGCCCGAAGACGTTTCCGGTGCTGCTGCGCGAGGGCTCTCGGCTCTCTCAAGTGCGCTTCCGCACCGGCGACGCCATCCTCAACGCCGACGAACTCGACGCACTGCATGGCGCGGAGCGGCTGGTCGATATCGACGACGCAGATTTGGCCAATGGCGTGGCGCTATCAGTCGATCTCTCCGGCGAAAATACATCAGG
Source organism: Bradyrhizobium sp. 170 (assembly GCF_023101085.1). Taxonomy (NCBI): domain Bacteria; kingdom Pseudomonadati; phylum Pseudomonadota; class Alphaproteobacteria; order Hyphomicrobiales; family Nitrobacteraceae; genus Bradyrhizobium; species Bradyrhizobium sp. 170. The sequence goes on from NZ_CP064703.1 coordinate 603,458, forward strand.
CTTCGTCGGCTACCGCGCCAAGCGCCACACCGGCGTGGTCGATATCGACCGCCGCAGCGGCTATGCCGTCGACGAATTCTGGGAGCCGATCCCGGCCCGCCCGGACGGCAGCCTGATCCTCGATCCCGGCGAGTTCTATATCCTGGCATCGAAGGAAGCCGTGCAGGTGCCGCCGGATTACGCCGCGGAAATGGTGCCGTTCGATCCGCTGGTCGGCGAATTCCGGGTGCATTACGCGGGATTCTTCGATCCCGGCTTCGGCTATGCCGGCGCCGGCGGGCAGGGCGCGCGCGCGGTGCTCGAAGTGCGCTCGCGCGAGGTGCCGTTCATTCTCGAGCACGGCCAGATCGTCGGCCGTCTGGTCTACGAGAAAATGCTGTCGCGCCCCGACGCCATGTACGGCCAGCGCATCGGCTCGAACTACCAGGCGCAGGGGTTGAAGCTCTCCAAGCATTTCCGGGTCTAGCGTCGACAATTGCGAGCGAAGCGAAGCAATCCATATCTCCGCTTGCCGAGAGATGGATTGCTTCGTCGCTACGCTCTTGCGCAAACGCTTCGCGTTTGTCGCAGGCAATGACGGTAGTTGCCAGTCACCGCGATGCCGATTTCGCCGCCGGCGTCACGCGCCAGATCGTGTTGCCGACGTCGTCGGCGACCAAGAGCGCGCCCTGTTTGTCGAGCCGCACGCCGACGGGGCGGCCCTGCGCCTCGCCCTTGTCGTTGAGGAAACCGGTCAGCACGTCCTGCGGCGCGCCCGAGGGCTTGCCGTCCTTGAAGGGAACGAAGATCACCTTGTAGCCAGCGCGCGGTTTGCGATTCCACGAGCCGTGCTGGCCTATGAACGCGCCACCTGCCATTTCCTGCGGAAACAGATTGCCGGTGTTGAACGCCAGCCCGAGCGAGGCGGTATGCGCGCCGAGCGCATAATCCGGGGCCATCGCCTTCTGCACCAGGTCGGGCCGTCGCGGCTCGACGCGCGTGTCGACGCGGTCTCCGAAATAGCTATATGGCCAGCCGTAGAACGCGCCATCCTTCACCGACGTCATGTAGTCGGGCACAAGATCATTGCCGAGTTCGTCGCGCTCGTTGACGACGACCCAGAGCTCGCCGGTTTTCGGATTCCATGCCGGGCCGTTCGGATTGCGCAGGCCCGAGGCGAACACGCGCCATTGGCCGCTGGCACGGTCGACTTCCAGAACCGCCGCGCGGTCCTTCTCGGCGTCGATGCCGTTCTCGCCAATATTGCTGTTGGAGCCGACCGTCGCATACAGCTTCGTGCCGTCCGGGCTGGCGGCGAGATCCTTGGTCCAATGGTGATTGATCGGGCCCGCAGGCAAGTCCGCCAGCTTGACGCCGGGTGCGCTGATTTTGGTGTCTCCGGTCGAGTAAGGAAATTTCACGATCGCGTCAGCATTGGCGACGTAGAAATCTTCGCCGACCAGCGCCATACCGAATGGCGAGTTCAGGTTGCTGATGAAGGTGCTTCTCGTCTCGGCAACGCCATCGCCATCGGCGTCACGCAACAGCGTGATGCGATTGGCGCTCGGAACTCCTGCACCCGCCCGGTTCTGCGCCAACCCGTAGATGAAGCTCTTGATGCTGAAGCCACGGTCCGGCTTCGGCGGTGCGTTGCTCTCGGCGACCAGCACGTCGCCGTTCGGCAGCACATAGACCGTGCGCGGATGGTCGAGCCCGGTCGCGAAAGCACTGACCGTCATGCCATTGGCGGCGGTCGGCTTGGCGCCATCGGGCCAACGGTTGACCGAGGCGATATCGACCGTCGGGATCCACGAATGTTCCGGCGGCGGCAGGGTTGGCGAAGGACCATACGTCTGCGCCACGGTCGCGGTGTCAGTCGCGGTATCCTTGGGATCGTTGCAGGCGGCCAGCGGCAGCGCCAGCGCGCCAACGCTCAGGGCCAGGAGGAGGTGCTTGCGCATGACGGGTTTCCCTAAGGGAGTCGCCTTACCAATGCGATGCGGGCCTAAACGTTCGTGGGGGCGGCATGAATTCCCCGTGAAATGGCGGCTTGGGCGCGCCTCGCGCTCAAGTGGAGGGCAAAGCACGCCCCTGCAGCACAATCCCGCAGGCCCCCATTGCGCCCGGCGCACGTGGAATCATCCCCCGCCGTGCTAGGAAAACAGCGCGCCGTGGAACCAAATCCGCGCGCGGGGAGCAGAAATGTCCGATATCGGCGTTGCCGAAATTCCCGTCGACGAGAAGGAGCGCCCGCTTCCGCCGCCGGAAGCGCCGGTGAAGAATGCGCTGATCGACGGCCCGATCCTGCGCACGCTCTTGTGGCTGGCCTGGCCGAACGTGATCGCGCTGACCGCCGGCACCTGTGTCGTAATCGCCGAGACCTCCTATATCGGCCGGCTGGGCGTGGAATCGCTGGCCGCGATGGCGCTGGTGTTTCCAATCGTGATCCTGACCATGACCATGTCGGGCGGCGCCATGGGCGGTGGCGTGGCCTCGGCGATTGCGCGTGCGCTTGGCGCCGGCGATATCGAACGCGCTTCGACATTGGCCGCGCATGCGCTCCTGATCGGCCTCTGCTTTGGCCTGACCTTCATGCTGGGCATGCTGATCTTCGGCCCCGCGCTGCTCGAACTGCTCGGCGGCCGCGGCAATGTGCTGACGCAGGCGGTTGCCTATACGCAAATTTTCTTCGGCGGCGCCGTGGTGCCGTGGCTGATGAATACGATGTCCGGCATTTTGCGCGGCACCGGCAACATGAAGCTGCCGTCGTTAATGATGCTCTCGTCGGCCGTCTGCCAGATCATTCTCGGCGGCACGCTAGGCTTGGGCCTCGGCCCGATCCCGCAATTCGGCATGCGCGGCGTCGCGGCGGGCTCACTGATCGCCTACCTGATCAGCATCTCCGTGATGTCCTGGTATCTGTTTTCCGGCCGCGCGCGCGTTATTCCGAAAATCCGCGGCCTTCGCATTCGCATGCCGATGTTCATCGACATCCTGAAGGTCGGCGCCATCTCCTGCTTCTCGCCGCTGCAGTCGGTGCTGACCATCAGCATCTTCACCCACATGCTGGCGAGTTTCGGCACCGAAATCCTCGCCGGTTACGGCATCGGCGCGCGGCTCGAATTCATGCTGACGTCGATCTCATTTGCGGTTGGCATCGCCTCGGTGCCGATGGTCGGCATGGCGGTCGGTGCGCAGCGCATCGCGCGGGCCCGCAGAATCTGCTGGATCGCGGGGGTCGTCGCATTCGTCTCGGTCGGTGCGGTTGCGAGTGTCATTGCTGTATTCCCCGACATCTGGGTCAATCTCTTCACCGACGATGCGAGCGTGCGCGCCGCCAGCCGGCAGTATTTGTCCACGGCGGCGCCGATGTATGCTTTCATCGGCCTTGCCACGACGTGCTATTTTTCATCGCAAGGCGCGGCTAAAATGATCGGTCCGGTGCTGGCGCAGACCGCGCGGTTGCTGTTTATCGGCACCGGCGGCTGGTGGCTGTCCACGCACAATGCGACCGCACAGGACTTCTTCAAGCTGGCGGCGGCCTCGATGGTGTTGCTCGGTGTGCTGTCGTGCGTCAGCGTGATGCTGACCCGTTGGGGGCCGAAGCAGCCTGTGCCCGTGGTGAAGCCGGCGCTGTCTTGATCGTCATTGCGAGCCAACGGGTCACGCGAATGCGCGCCCGGCGACGAGCGCAATGCGCTCGCACAGTGATGACAGGCTCCGCGATGCAATCCATCTCACCGCTTGCTGAGGCATGGATTGCTTCCGCCTTCGCTCTTCGAGCTACGGCGGACAAGTCGTCGCTTCGCTACCTTGCGCAAACGCTTCGCGTTTGTCGCAGGCAATGACGGAAATGATTATCGCCGCGTGCGTCGCCGGCCGTGACGGCCGCCGCTGACATTGGCCATGCGCATCAGTTGCGGAACCATGCTCATCAGCTCGCCGCCGCCACCGCCGCCGAGCATGCCCATGAAGTCGCCGCCGCCAAGGCCGCCGATGTTCATGCCACCGGTGCTCACGCCGTAACCCTCGGGCACATAGCCGCCGCTATAACCGCCGCCGATGCCGGTTGGAATTCCGCCGCCCATCATGCCGCCAAGACCGTTAAGACCACTACCGCCGCCGCCTTCCATCATGCGGCTCATCATCGGGCCCATGGTCTGCATCATCATGGCGAAGCGGCGCTTGCCCATCTTCGCCTTCATCATTTCAAGCATCGGCGCCATCTGCGTCATCATGTCTTGGCCGCCGCCCCCACCGCCGAACTGCGCCTTTGCCGGCATCGCGGTCAGGGTGAACAGCAAAAGCAGCGTGGCTGCGTGGCAGACAACCTTGTCAGCTCCAGTCATGGTTCGACTCCTCATGCGCGGGCGGCCGCGGGCGCGGCGCCATTCAGACGCACGCGCCGAGGCTAGGAGCGGGCAGGGAACCGATCTGTGCGAAAGATCACGCCTGCCTGCGACGCGCGGTGAACTCGGTGACGACACGCCAAGTTGCGCCTGCATCCGCCGAGACTTCGCCGCGCCACAGGAACGCGTCGGCAGTAATGTCTCTAAAACTCCACCGCGCCAGTTGGCCGTCCGGCCGCGTGCCCAACTGTACGATGTCAGAGCCTTCCGCCCGGCCGATCATCTGCAGGAAATTCCGCGTGACCGGGTCGGTCCACTGAATCCGCCAGGCGTCGATATCGGGATCGTAGACCCGCAGCGTGGTGCCGTACGAGCTGAAATTGGCCGCGGCGTCGCCGTGCCGCAGTTCGCCGCGTGGCGGCACGATCCAGACATCCTGGATCGCGCGCCCCTCCAGCGCCCAGCCAAAATGCCATTCGCCGGCGCGGCGCCGCTCCGTGCCATCTTCGGAAAATTGCCTGACATCGAGATCCCAGGAGCCGACGAAACGACCGTAGAGATCCATCTTGCCGGCGCGGTCGGCCGAGGGGCCGTCCGCGCCGAGGGCGTCGAGAAACGCGGACATCATGCGGCACTGCGTCCCAATGCCTTCTGCATGGCGAGGAGGCCCAGATCCATCTGCGCATCCATGTAGGGCGCGATCTCGTTCGGCAGCACGTCGGCGATCCACACGAAGCGGGTGCGGCCATCACTCTCGGCGAACACCTGTGCCGAGGCGCTGTGCTGCTTGATACGTTCGCTGACGATGGCATAGACCAGCCGGCGCTTCTTGTCGTCGCAATCGACCAGGATTTCGCGCGCCACCGTGCCATTTGCGAATGTGACGATGCGCGCGTCGCCGTCGAGCCTGGTGTCGGTCACGAAGCCGGGCACCAGCCGCGTATGCAGCGCGCCGAAATCGCGCAGCGCGTCCCAGACGTGGTCGGGGGATGCGTCGATGAGGATTTCTTTGTGGATGGAAGCCATGGTCTTTCCTTTGTCGTTCTGATCAGTAGGGTGGGCAAAGGCGCGCTTGCGCCGTGCTCACCCTCCAACCGAGATTGCTATTTTGAATGGTGGGCACGCTTCGCTTTGCCCACCCTACGGTTTCGTGCATCGGCATTACGTGCAAACCGCCTCGACATTGTTGCCGTCGGGGTCGATCAGGAACGCCGCAAAGTAGGTCGGGCTGTAATCCGCCCGCGGCCCGGCGCCGCCATTGTCGCGGCCGCCGGCTTTCAGGCCTTCGGCATGGAATTGCTTGATAGCCGCGTGATCCTTGGCGCGGAACGCGACATGCGCCGCTGACCCCGCCGATCCCTTGTGCAGATGCAGCCAGAGCGCCGGTTCGCCTTTGGGACCGAAGCCCGCGCCGGAATCGTCGCGCGAGCACAGCACGAAACCTAAGGGCGCGAGTGCTGCCGTATAGAAGCGCACACTGGCGTCGAGATTTCCGACGCGTAATCCGATGTGGTCGTACATGAGTTTCTCCAGTCATAAGCGCGAAGTCGCGCGGCCTGGAGAAAGCCTAGCTAGTGGAGGGCCAGCCGTTCTTGGAAAATCTTGCGCTTGCCGCGGGAGGCCTGGCGGAACTTCAGCGGCGAGGCGCCGGCGGCGCGGCCAAACGTGCGCACGAAATTGGACAAGTCCGCGAAGCCGACGTCATAGGCGATATCGGTGACTGGGCTGTCGTCGTCGGCCAGTCGCCGCGCGGCATGGCGCAGCCGCGAGCGCACCAGATATTGGTGCGGGGTGACGCCGAGCGCTTGCGAGAACAGCCGCAGGAAGTGGAACGGGCTGATCCCGGCCTGGGCGGCGGCATCTTCCAGATTGATCTGGTGGTGCGAGTTTGCATCGATCCACAGCGCGGTCTCTACCGCGCGGCGGCGATCGCGCGCAGCATCAGGGCCGGATTTGCGCGGCGTGCCGGACACCACCTCAACAAAACGGCTCGCCAGCACCTGGCCGATCTCGTCGAGACCGATATCGCTGCTGCCATCTGCTGCCGATTGCGCCAGTTCCCCGAGCACCACCAGTTCCGGCAGCGGCGGCACGGCGCCGACCTGCCAGGGGGTCTGGCTGTCGCCGATCGCTTCCACCAGTTCGGGAGCGATGAAGAACGACAGGCACTCGTCGCCGCAGACGTGCTCGTGGGTGCAGGTATATTCATCGCCGGGATGGCCGATCAGCACCGATCCCGCCACCAGTTCGCTGAACGTGCCCCGGCAGTGCAGGCCGAAACTGCCCTTGCGCACATAGGAAATCGAGTGGCCGCGATGCTGTTCCGCGAACGGCCGGTCGCCGGGGCCCGCGCTGCAGCGAAAGTCGGACACGGATATGGATTTGCGTTCGATGAGCGTGGTCGCGATCATCCCGCAGATCTAGTTATGGGCCCGTGGCGGCGCAACGGGCATCAGCACGTCGAACAGCGTTTTGCTCTCGGTAGGGCTGGTGCCCTCGATCGACAGCAGCCGGCGCTTGGAGATCGCTCCGCCATTCGGCGAGATCTTGTCGGCATAGTTGCCCGCCTCGAGCACGCGATGGCAGGGCACGATGATCATGAAGGGGTTGCGGCCGATCGCCTGCGCCACCGAATAGACCGCGCCGGATGCGCGCAAGGCCGAGGCTATTTCCGCATAGGTCCGGGTCTCCCCGCGCGGGATCGAGCGCGCATAGGCATAGACGCGCTGGTTGAAGGCGGGAATGCCGGTCATATCCAGCGCGACCTCGGCGAAATCGCATACGGCCCCGCGCAGCAGGGCGGTGATGCCTTCGATTGCAGCCTGGACATTTTGGGGAGGGCGAAGTTCGCGGGCATCCGGATAGAGCTGATAAAGGCGCCGCCGCGTATCGAGCTCGCGTACTTCAGGAAGCTGCACGCCGATAATGCCCGACGGGCCCCACGCGATGCCGCAGCGGCCGATCCCCGAATCGAAAATAGTGTAGCCACGCCCCGTCATATGCCACCAAGCCCCCGGCGCGGATGATAGCACCGGCGTGACGAAGCGCATCTGGAATTTTTGGAAAGTTAACAGTGACGCGGGACGGACAACGGAACAGCTTGGCGGATCGAGCGAGGTCGGCTAATCATGGGGCGCGACCCGCGGGCGTAGTTCAATGGTAGAACGGCAGCTTCCCAAGCTGCATACGAGGGTTCGATTCCCTTCGCCCGCTCCAACAATTGCGTAGGGTGGATTGGCCGAAGGCGTAATCCACCGAAACACAACCGTGGCGGATTACGCCTTCGGCTAGTCGGCCTTTTTTCGACGATCGCTAATCAAATTATATTGGAGGAGGTTATGAGGGCGTTACTGGGAGTTCTATTTCTTGTAGTTGCACCGGTAGTCAGTCATGCAGCCTGTGACGGGCCTATTGGAACGCGGCCGACGAAGCGCGGCGGAACGATGCAGGTATGCCTAGAGCCTAAATACTCGACTTGTATTGCTAACAATCGCAAGGGCGGCTGGAGCGGACAAGAAGCGAAAGCGCGATGCGATCAGCTTAAAGCCGCTGGCAAAGTCTCGTAGCTAATACGTCGCGAAATGCGCCTCACACTCGTGCCTGTGTTTCAACGTTCACTTCGCCGGCGGCCTATACAGATCCCGCCGATGGGGACCGGTCGGCCCTCGCTTGCGCCTGTGCGCCAATCGCAAATGTAAACGTGATTGCGACGATGAGTGCAGTCGGCGTTTCAGCTTCCCCCGTGTTTCTACGGTTGATATCTCGCACGACGGTAAACCGGCGCGCCTGACGAAGAACGCCGAGAGCTTCTTCGCTGCAGTGGCAGGACCTTCGACGTCGTTCCGCACGAACAGGAAAGCAACAGTCTTGTCTGAAAAAGCTAGCCGCTCAGAAAATGGGCTCCCATTTTTTTTGGAATATGGCCTCCTTAGTTGCCGGAGAGTTCGTGTGATTCGCGAATTGATGACAGTCCAGAATGGAGGCTGCCATGTTCGGTCGCGTACTAACGATGTTCGGTATTCTTCTGGTGTCTTTTCGTGCTGACGCTCACGATGCGTCGATGCCGCACCACGAGTGGTTCAACAGACAGGAAATGAACCCTGCCGCCCAACACCGGCTCGGTGTTCCATGGAAATCGTGTTGCGACAACGGCGATGTATTCAAAACACGCTTCCGCGTCGCAGACGACCATTCGGACCAGTGGCAATACCTCAAAGACGGCCAATGGAAAGTCATCCCACCCGACATCATCAAGTCTGAAGACACGCCAGATCATTTGCCCGTGCTGTTCATAAACAGGCGCACGGGGGACGAGCTCTGTTTCTTCGTGCCGAAGGGTGGATTGTGACACTTCAGGCCTGTCGCCAGCTCGACCCGTCGACTTTGCGCAACACCGGCCTATCTTTCGCTTTCGATCACGCGTAGGGTCGCTTCGTCGCAAGACGATGGCGCTGAACCTTAGAGTGGACTGCGGGCAGACCCGGGGGCAGTACCCGGCGCCTCCACCTTAGCAGCTTGAGCTTAAAGGTCTCATCTCGGTGAGATCGATTCTGCCGAAAGGCCGAATCCCAGGGCTGCTAGGGCGGGGGCGAACCAGGATCGATGGTCGCAAAGAAGCTCTGAATTGTGCTCGGCATGATACCGCCGTTATCGGGTCAAAAACCTAAATGCAAACGATAACGTTGCATTGAACGAAGTGCGCCTCGCGGCGTAACCTGTTCGGGGTTGGTCCACCTGGCAACAGAACGGCCATCGCCGCGTCAGCCTTCGGGTTGGCGCGGCTTTTATTTGCGGCCCGGCTCACTCCTCGCCCGTTGCCTTCAGTTTCCGTCGCTGCCGTGCTAGGCGTGAGGCGTGTGGAAAAAGGAGTGCGCGTTGACCCAGGCGATCACTTCCTCCGACACCTCCCGCAACAACCTGCTCATGGTGGCCGCCGGTGGTGTCATCTCCGGCATTCTCACGCCGCTGTTGCCGACGCTGATCGACCATATCGTCGGCCTGCCCGGCCAGCTTCGCATTTCGCTGATCGCGGTGCCGTTCGCCGTGCTCGTCTTCATTCTGGTGCGGCGCTTCAGCGCCAATCCGCTTTGGGCCGCGGGGCTGGCTGCGCTCGTTACCATGGTCGCTTTTGTCTGCGCAGTGAACGCGGCCATCTTCATCGAGGGCCAGACCGCGGGCGCTGCCACGGTCATGCGCTATCTGCTCGCCGGATTGACCGGCGGGCTGGTCGGTGCGGGCGCGATGGCGCTGGGAATCGCGCTGTTGCCTTCAGGGCCGCGTAACGCCGCTACGTGGTGGTCGATGCTGATCACGGGCACGCTGGCCGGCACGCTGCTGGCGTTCGACAACGCGCTCGGCCTCGATCAGATCTCGTTCCTCTATCCAGTCTGGCAGGCGGCGGTCGCGTTGCGGCTGGTGATGGCGCTGCGGTCCTGACCGCCAGGAGCGTCGCGCAGCCCCCGTATTTCTACCGGCCTGCATTTAAGCCTGCATTAAGGCTGCCTTAGCCGAGTTCCGCCTACGTTGGCCGCTCCCTCACGCAGCGGAATCACAACATGCGAATCGGTCGTCTCTTTGCGGTATCGATGCTTTCGGTGACGATCCTTGCGGTCATCCTTGGCGCCGGGGTTTTGGTCCCGCAGTACCGGACCTTCGCCAGCAAGACCGAGGCGATCAAGGCAGTGGAGGCCTATGGCACGGTGCTGGCGGTTGGCCAGCAGGTTGCCGGCTACCGTGCGCCTTATGTCGGCCCGCTGTTCCAGGAAGGCGCCGCGACGCCGGCCCAGCTCGAGGTGGCCGCGAAGGCCGTGCAGACCGCAGATGCCGCGTTCGCAAAAGCGCGGACCGCCGTCGGCGCGCTTAGCGATGGCGCTGTCATCGTGCAGGGCCTCAACCAGGCGGCGGCCAAACTGGCCGAGGTTCGCACAGCAAGCGATCGCGCGATGGCCCAGCCGATGAGCGCGCGCGATCAGGCGGCGATCAAGGGCTTCCTGCCGGGCATTGCCCAGACCGTGGCCATTCTCGAACCGCTGTTGAACCGCCTTGAAAATCAGGTCGCGATGGCGGACGCCTCGCTGACGGCGCTGTTGAACGTCGCCCGCACGGCGCAGGATCTGCGGATCTCGGCCGGCGGCCGGGCTGCTACGGTATCGCTTGCGATCAGCACCCGCCGTCCGCTGACGGCGGCTGAAATATCCAGCATGGACCGCGCCCAGGGCCGCGTCGACCTCGACCGCGAACGGATCGAGGCCGGTGTCGACCAGATCGGCAGCCCGCCGCGCCTTGCGAAAGCGATGAACGACGCGATCGAGGCCTATTTCGGAAAGGCTGCGCCATGGCTTGAAAAGGAAATGGCGGCCGGACGCAACGACGGCAAATTCGCCATCGACTCCAATCAGCTCGCCAGCACGATCGTGCCGGCGGTGCAGGCCTTCTTCGCCGTGCGCGATGCCGCGCTGGCGGAGGCGGGAGAACGCGCGGGCGCCGCGCGTGACGCCGCGCTGACCATGCTGGCGCTGGCCGGCCTTGCCGTTGTGGCGCTGCTCGTCGTGCTCGCCGGCGTCACTGTGATGCTGCGCCGGCGCGTGATTACGCCGCTCGCAACCTTGACCGGCGTCGTCGGCGACCTCGCGGCCGGCCGGCATGACGTCACGATCCCGACCGTCGAGCGTGCCGATGAAATCGGCGCCATGGCGGGCTCGCTGCAGGTTTTCAAGGACGCCTTGATCGCCAAGAAGGCCGCCGACGCGGCCGCTGCGGTGGAAGCGGATGCCAAGATCCAGCGCGGCCAGCGCGTCGACCGGATCACTGGCGATTTCGAAGCGATGATCGGCGAAATCGTGGAGATCGTGTCGCAGGCCTCGACAGAGCTGGAAGCCTCGGCCGGTACGCTGACGGCGACCGCGGAGCGTTCGGAGGAGCTTGCCACCACGGTTGCGGGGGCGTCCGAGGAAGCCTCCACCAATGTGCAATCGGTCGCATCCGCCACCGAAGAGATGGCGTCGTCAGTCAACGAGATCAGCCGTCAGGTGCAGGGCTCAGCGCGCATCGCCAATGAGGCGGTGGAGCAGGCGCAGAAGACCAACGCCCGCGTCGCCGAACTCGCCAAGGCCGCCGCCCGCATCGGCGACGTGGTCGAGCTGATCAACACCATTGCAGGTCAGACTAATCTGCTGGCGCTGAATGCCACCATCGAAGCGGCGCGAGCGGGCGAGGCCGGGCGCGGTTTTGCAGTCGTGGCGTCCGAAGTGAAGGCGCTGGCCGAACAGACGGCCAAGGCGACCGGCGAGATCAGCCAGCAGATATCGGGCATCCAGGCCGCGACGCAGGAATCGGTCGGCGCCATCAAGGAGATCGGCGACACCATCGGCCGGATGTCGGAGATCGCCTCCACGATCGCTGCCGCCGTCGAGGAACAGGGCGCGGCGACCCAGGAAATTTCCCGCAACGTGCAGCAGGCCGCGCACGGCACGCAGCAGGTTTCCTCCAACATCGCCGACGTGCAGCGTGGCGCCAGCGAGACCGGGTCCGCCTCGGCCCAGGTGCTTGGCGCGGCAAAGTCATTGTCCGGCGAAAGCGACCGGCTCAAGCGCGAGGTCGGCAAGTTCCTCAGCTCGGTGCGGGCGGCCTGAGCCGCGCGCTAGGCGCGGTATCACGGCGCAAACGCCACAAGATAAACGGCTCGCATTAAGGCTGCGACGCCCACAAGATCGAAGATGACGCCGAGAGGCTTCGGCTTCCATGGGTTGCTTCTGTGGGTAATGAACATTCCGGGATTAGGGCCACGAACAACCTCTGTCCGCTGTGGCCTGCATATCCATTCGCCAACCCCGACGAGTAGGAGGCCGGCACCAAAAAACATTCCGACTGGATTCAGTTGATTTATTGAAGCTGCTGCGATTGCTGCGCCACCGGCACCTAACAGACTCCACCAATTCGCAAATTTCTTTAGGTCGTCCATAGGGCCATCCGTTCTATTTATCCAAATAAGCCAGACGCTACCCCTTCTAAATCCACCGCCGCACTTTACGAGAATCTGATCATTAACTCAACCTCAACTAGATATGGGAATATCCCCCATTTGGTGGGCAAGCTAGATGTGTGACGTGTTGCGATAAGGGTCGTCGCGATTCGATTCGTCATTGAGTTCAAAAGATGAACCTTCGATCCGTCAGTCTTTGCCGTGAAAGCTCTTCCAAGTGGTCAAAAGCCGCGCGGTTGTGGGCCGCACGCATTGATTGTAGAGTGTCGTCGGCAGGGAGGCTCCCATGAGCATGGAAGACGAAGTCGCGGCTGACAAAGCGCCAAAGAAGGCCGTACGTAGGGCGAAAAAGCAAAAGGCTAAGACTAAACGTATAAAAAAAGCCAAGTTGAAAGAGGGCAATGCCGGTGCATCTACAGCCAAGTACCCGAGGCACACTGTGGAGCGCGCGCTTCGGATAGCAAGAGCTATCATTGAACAAAATGCGGGTCGGGAGTGCTCCGAAAATGAGTGCGCGAACTATGTCGGTGTTGGGATCGGGGGGCCGTTCCGCGTCGAAATAAGTTCTGGCATCAAGTATGGTTTTCTCAATCGCCCAAGATCAGGTTTCGTCGGCGTCACAGAGAGGGCTCGGCAGGCTCTCCGGCCGCAGAAGCCAGGCGATGATATTGAAGCTATGCGGCAAGCCATCTTAGAAGCGCCGGAGATTTCGGAAGTCTACATGCATTATCGAGGCGAAGATTTGCCGGACGGATCGTTCTTTGAGAATGCCTTAGTCGACAAATTTGGACTGCCTCTTGAGAAGGTATCTGAGTTTAACGAGATTTTTCTTCAGTCGTTACAAAGCGCCCACCTTCTGGAGCGACGTGGTGAAAAATTTCGGGTTCTGGACGTCACTTCGACGCCAGAGCGCGAAACGGGTGCCGATCTCAAGAGAAGCGTTGGAACAAAGATTGTCGCAGGTGATAGTTGCTTCGTGGTAATGCCCTTCGCAGGCGCGATTGGTGGATATTTCCAAACCGTTTATGAACCCGCAATCAAGAAAGCTGGCTTGAGGGCCGTTAGGGCAGATGCCGACATATTCGGCACCGGCAAAATCATTGATCAGATTTGGGCTGGCATAAATTCAGCGAAAGTTCTCGTGGCTGAGTTGACCACCCGGAACCCGAACGTCTTCTATGAACTCGGCCTAGCTCACGCGCTTGATAAGCCTGTGGTCTTGGTGTCATCGAACGAAGAGGACGTGCCGTTCGACTTGAAGCATATTCGAGTTATTTATTACGATATGAGCGACCCCTTTTGGGGACAAAAGCTTATGGATAAAGTCGCCGAGAACATTGTTTCCGCTCTAAAGAATCCAGAAGAGGCGGTTTTCAAGAGAGTCTTAGATTCGCATTAACCGGGCTACGGCGCGATCGTCAGTACCGCCTTCATGTTCGGATGAAAGCGGCAGTAATACTCAACATTGCCGGCCTTCTTCAGAATTGACGTGACCGTTTTTTTCGGCGGTGTGTTCACGTCGAAATCGCCGTTGCGGGCGGTCGCGGTGTGCGCGAACACATCCTTGTTGATCCATTCGATGGTGTCGCCGACCTTGGCCGAAACCTCTGATGGCGCGAACACCAGATTGTCGATCGTGATCTGGATCGTCGCTGCATGCGCCGGGACGGCTATCGCGCCGAACAGCAGGGCGGCCATAGCAAGCAGATAGCGTCCCGGAAGCATGGCGTTCTCCTTATTTCAGCTTGGCGGCGACTTGTTCGGCGTGCTGCTGGTGGCCCTGAAAAATCTTCAGGCCGGTCTGCAGCAGGCTCTTCAGCTCGGCATTGCTGGCTGATGGAATCAGCTGCGTCTCCAGCGCGCCGTTGACGGCCTTGTGGTAGGCGACTTCGTTCGCGACATAGGCCTTGTCGTAGTCGGCGCCTTTCAGCTTGGCGAGTTCGGCGAGTTTCTCAGTGGCCTGCTTCGACAGCGCCTTGCTGGTGTCGTTGTCCTCCGGCGTCACATTCAGCTTCTTGACGAGGTCGAGCGCCTGCTTGTTCACGGCCTCATGGTCGCGCACCATATCCTGCGCGAACGATTTCACGTCCTTGTTGCCGGCCTTCTCGATTGCCTGCTTGGCGGCGGCGATGTCGATGACGCCAGCCGTGTAGGCGATATGCGCGATCTGGGGATCGGTGGGTTTTGCGCCCTGCGCCAGCGCGGCGCTGCTTAGGATGCTCAATGCGGCGATCGCCGCGCTCAATCGAACGAACATGTCTGACACTCCTGTGGCGCGGAACCAATGCCGCGCGTTGTTGACGAACAGGAGTTGGATGGCCGTGGAGTGCAGAGGTTCCCGGGAAAGTTAATCGAAACCCAGCCGTTTCAGCACCGCGGCCGTCAGCCGCTCGCAGCGCTTGCCGGCAAAGGGAAAGGCCTCCATCACCACGGGGCCGATCTTCCTCTCGACGTTGTCGCGCAGCATGGTGCGGGCGCGGTGCAGCCGGCTCTTCACGGTCTCGGGTTTGAGCGAAAGAATCTCGGCGGTCTCTTCCACATTCATGCCCTCGATCACGCGGGTGATGAAGACGAGACGGAACGCTTCCGGCAATTCATCGATGGCATGTTCGACGACGGCTTGAATTTCACGTTGGGCCATGGATTTTTCCGGATCGGCGGCGGTGGAGAGGGGAAACTGGATGATCTCGGCTTCGAGCGCGCCTTGCGGCAACGAGTCCAGCTCCACGGCGGGCCGTCGGCGGCGCAGCCGGCCCAGCGCCTCGTTCATCGCGATCCGCGACAGCCAGGTCGACAGGCTGGAATCGCCACGAAAGCTTTCCAGATGCGTGAAGGCGCGAACGTAGGCCTCCTGCACCACATCCTCGGCTTCGCCGTCGTTGCGCAGGATGCCGCGGGCAAGGCGATAGAGCCTGCGGTTGTTCGCCTGCATGATGGCGCGAACCGCTGCCTCGTCGCGGGCCAGCGCCCGCCGTACCAGCTCGGTGTCGACGGATTCGACGGGCGCTATTTGCGGTATGTGGGCCTGGCGCATGATGTCCACCAATAACAGGGTATTGGGGTTGGATGCGGCAGAGGGAAAGAGGTTCCCGAAAATTATTCGGTTTCGTAGGATGGGTGGAGCGAAGCGATACCCATCATGTCTCTACAGGGGAATTGATGGGTATCGCTGCGCTCCACCCATCCTACAAACCCGTCAGGCCGCCGGTACCTGATCCAGGAACCCGGTGATGCTGCGGATGCGGCCGTCGCTGAGCACGGCGAAATCCGTACCCTTGATCGGGCTGTCGCCGCCATCGGGACCCAGTCCCCAGGAGAAGCGGACGTGGTCGCCGAACCCGTTGGGCTCGCCGATCAGCCTGAACCTGAAATCCGGAAAGCGCTGCTGCACACCGGCGACAAGCGCATCGACGCCGTCGTGGCCGTCGCCGCTCATCAGGGGATCGACGTATTTCGCATCCGTCGTCCAGTTCGCCGCCAGCATTTCGCGGCGGCGGGCTGGCGTGCGCTCGTTCCACAGATCGATGTAGCTGAGGGCAATGGTGTGAACGTCGGTCATGAGGCTCTCCTTCGGTTACGCCGGATGGATCGGCTGAACGCACTATCGAAGGTTCGCCCGGGCTGATCGATTACCTCGGAGGTCAAGGGTTTGACCCGTGGTCAGGAATTGCGAGCCCGCCGCCCGCAAATCTCGGGCGCGGGACCATTGATCGGGCTGGGGCCTGCGCCAGATTTGGCGTAAAAGCATGATCTCGACCGCGTTGGTTCTTGATCAGAATCAAAGCTTGGCCCTTGCCGTCCTCCCTATGTGGGGCGGTCAATCGGTGAACGGGCATGACAGAAAAAACAAAGCCGCCGGAGCCGTATGCGGGCGCCGATTGGGCGCAGCAGGTCTGGCTGTGGCCGCTGCAAGCCACGCGATTGGCGCTGCACAGTTACGCGCAATGGTTCGGCGATCAGAAGCCTGAGCTTTCGCGCGCGCCGGACCAAGAGCCGCTGGCCTGGACCACGCCGAACGCGGTGTCGCTGCAGCTTCCGTCGATGCGATTGCGGGAGTTTTCGCGCAAGGGTTCGACGCAGCCGCCGGTTGTCGTCTGCGCGCCCTATGCGCTGCACGGTGCGCTGATCGCGGACTTCGCACCGGGCCATAGTCTGGTGCAGGCGCTGCAAAAAGGCGGCGTGAACCGGATCTATGTCCCGGACTGGCGCTCGGCCACGCCGGAAATGCGCTATCTCTCGATCGACAATTATCTGGCCGATCTCAATGTCGCGATCGACGAGATTGGCGCGCCGGTCGATCTTGTCGGCCTGTGTCAGGGCGGATGGCTATCGCTGGTCTATGCCGCCCGTTTTCCCGGCAAGGTGCGGCGGCTCGTGCTCGCCGGCGCGCCTGTCGATATCTCCACGCCGTCAGAACTCTCGAAGATGGTGGCCGCACTTCCGCATCAGGCCTTCGAGCAGATGGTGCAGCAGGGCGATGGCCTCGTCAGCGGCGAGCACATGCTTAAGCTCTGGAACATTCCGTTCAGCCAGCATGACGTGGAAGCCGTGCTGCAAAGGAATCTCGGCGATGGATCGGATGAGGCGCAGATGCTGCTGGATCGTTTCGAACGCTGGGATCGCGCGACGCTGGACCTGCCGGGGACCTATTATCTCGAGGTGACCGAGCAGGTTTTCCGGCAAAACCTGATCGCTAAAGGCCGCTTCGTCGCGCTCGGCCGCAGGATCGATCTCACTGAAGTACGCGTGCCGGCTTTCCTGTTGGCCGGAGCGGACGACATCGTCGTTCCGCGCGATCAGGCGTTCGCCACGGCAGCGTTATTGGGCACGCGGCCGGCGTGGCTGGAACGGGCCTGCGAGCCGTGCGGTCACCTCAGCCTTTTCATGGGACGCAAGGTCTTGAGCCATTCCTGGCGCCGGATCGCCCGCTGGCTCCAGGCCAACATCAGCGATGTTGCCGGCGCAAAAATCCGCGCGTGAGATGCAAATGAAAATGCCCCGGATAGCGTTTGCAATCCGGGGCAGCTAGATGCCTTGCTACGGTAGGCCTTACTTGGCCGCGACCACCATGATCTCGACATTGTACTGCGGCGCGGCGAGCTTCGCCTCAACGGTGGCGCGCGCCGGCGTGTTGCCGGCCGATACCCACCCGTCCCACGCCGCGTTCATTTCGGGAAACGTCTTCATGTCGGTGATGTAGATCGTGGCGGACAAGAGCTTCGACTTGTCGGTGCCAGCCTTGGCGAGATGGCCGTCGATGATTGCGAGGATGTCTTGCGTCTGCTCGGTCACGCTCTTACCGGCCGCCTTGCCGGCGACGACGCCCGCGAGATAGACGGTGTTGCCGTGGACGACGACCTGGCTCATGCGAGGTCCGGTTTCGAAGCGCTGGATGGTCATGTTGTTCTCCTGATTAGGGGCGGCGGTTTCTTAGCGCGCTCACGCCTCGAGGACTACTGCGTTATTTGCATCGAACCTCGGCATAGGCGAGCGGAAGCGACGCCGTCCTTCAGGCGGCTATGCCAGGCCTTGACGGGAAGGCGTTTCACCCCGCCGCCTTAGCCGCCGCGCGTCCCGCGTTTCGCCCTGAGAACAGGCAGCCGCCAAGGAAGGTGCCTTCCAGCGAACGGTAGCCGTGCACGCCGCCGCCGCCGAAGCCGGCGGCTTCGCCTGCGGCATAAAGTCCCCGGATGATCTCGCCGCTCGTGCCGAACACGCGCGAGTCGAGATCGGTCTCGAAGCCGCCCAGCGTCTTCCGCGTCAGGATGTTGAGCTTGACCGCGATCAGTGGGCCGTGGTCGGGATCGAGGATACGATGCGGCTTTGCCGTGCGGATCAGTCTGTCGCCGATGTAGCGCCGCGCATTGTGCAGGTTCATCACCTGCGCGTCCTTGACGTAAGGGTTTGACATCTCGCGGTCGCGCGCCTCGATCTGCGCCTTGATGTGATCGTGCTGGAGCAGATTGTCGCCGGACAGCGCGTTCATCGCGCTGACGAGGTCGGCGAGATTGTCGCGCACGATGAAGTCGGCGCCGTTCTTCTTGAACGCCTCCACCGGCGCGGGCGCCCCCTTGTTGGTGGCGCGCTTGATCGTCATGCGCCAGCTCTTGCCCGTGAGGTCGGGATTCTGTTCGGAGCCGGAGAGCGCAAACTCTTTCTTGATGATGCTCTGGGTCAGGATGAACCAGGAATAATCGTAGCCGGTCGACATGATGTGGTGCAGCTGGCCGAGCGTGTCCGAGCCCGGGAACAGCGGCGCGGGCAGGCGTTTTCCGCTCGCGTCGAACCACATCGAGGACGGGCCGGGCAGGATGCGGATGCCGTGGCGCGGCCAGATCGGATTCCAGTTTCGGATGCCCTCGACGTAATGCCACATCCGGTCGCGGTTGATCAGCCGCGCGCCGGCGGCCTCGGTGATGCCGATCATGCGGCCGTCGACATGTTCGGGCACGCCGGAGATCATGAATTTCGGCGGCTCGCCCAGGCGCTTCGGCCAGTTCTGCCGGACCATGTCGTGATTGCCGCCGATGCCGCCGGAGGCGACGACCACGGCCTGCGCGCGCAGCGTAAAATCGCCGATCACCTTGCGCGATGAACTCTTGCCGCGCTCGACGCTGTCAGGTTCGAGCACTGCCCCACTGATGCCCTCGACTGCGCCGTTCGTCATCACAAGTGTGTCGACGCGGTGGCGAAACTTGAACGTTAGTCGGCCAGCCTTCTCGGCCTCGCGCGCACGCCGCTCGAACGGCTCGACGATGCCGGGACCGGTACCCCATGTGACATGAAAGCGCGGCACCGAATTGCCGTGGCCCATCGCGTCATAGCCGCCGCGCTCGGCCCAGCCGACCACCGGAAAAATACGGTGGCCCATCGCGCGCAGCCAGTCGCGCTTTTCGCCGGCGGCGAACGCGACATAGGCTTCCGCCCAGCGCTTTGGCCAATGGTCATCGTCGCGGTCGAAGCCCGCGGTGCCCATCCAGTCCTGCAGCGCGAGATCGTGGGAATCCTTAATGCCGAGCCGGCGCTGCTCGGGAGAGTCCACCAGAAAGAGTCCGCCGAACGACCAAAAGGCTTGTCCGCCAAGGCTTTGCTCGCCTTCCTGGTCGACGACGATGACGCGCTTGCCGGCATCTGCGATTTCGGTTGCCGCGACCAGCCCCGCCAGTCCGGCGCCGACCACGATTACGTCTGTGACCTCAGTCATCGTTTCCTCCCCCGTGCCATTTATGATTCAAGCCCGCGTCCTTGCGCGCGGTCAACGGCAAATGGGTTCCTGTCTGTGACCGCGTTATCACGTCTGCAAGGTTGTTTGTTCCAGTTTGGGACCTATGCGCGCGGAGGGTGCAGCGGCCCGGCAACACTTAATTTGAATTTGATTTGAGCGGCCTTCGCTGCCTAGACAAAAACGCGATCTCAAACGACGCTACATTCCGTCTTGCATCACTAAGACGATCAGATTCGGTTTCGACATTCTTCGACTGGGGCTGGGATATGAAGCTGGTGACGGGGTTGCTTGCGGCGGTACTGCTGCTGGCGGGGGTAGGAGCGAGCCAGGCGGTGGTGCGGATTGCCGACGACCGCGGCGGCCGGATCGGCACCTATGTCGACAAGTACCAGGGCCTGCGCACCTCAGGCGAAACCGTGATCATCGACGGCCTGTGCGCCTCGGCCTGCACCATCGTGCTCGGCGCGGTTCCCCATGACCGGATTTGCGTCACCTCGCACGCCAATCTCGGCTTCCATGCCGCCTGGGATTTCGGCTCCAACGGCCGCGCCGTCACCAACGCCGAAGCCACCCACATGCTGTATTCGATGTATCCGCCAGCGGTCCGGAAGTGGATTGCGGCGCGCGGCGGCCTGACCCAGCGCATGATCTTCCTGCGCGGCAAGCAGCTGCAGTCGATGTACAAGCCCTGCTACCTCGACGCGCAAGCCTCCACCAACAAGCCGGCATCGCGCTGAACGCGGGCGGCCGTTTCGCCGAAAGTGACGTGGTGGCCGGCCTTGTCCCGGCCATTTACTTTTCGTGCACCTCTCGCCCAACTTGCCCCTCCGCATGACGTGATGTCGCGCACGGCCATTCCGCTTGCCTGCCCCGGGAACTGGCCCTATCTGAAACGCATGGCTCAGCCAGTTTCCACCGACCAAGGCATGATGACCCCCGCTCGCCCGCAGGGCAGGGTGGCGTCCATGATCGTTTGGAGCGCAGCCACCCTAGGTGCGCTGGTCGTGCTCGGCGCGGCGGCATTGTGGTTCCATTACGGCACCGCGGTGTTTTTCGAGATGATCGCCGCCGGCATCTCGGCTTGCTTCTGATACGGCGAAAAAGGAAATCGACGATGGACCGGACGATCCGCCCGCTGGTGATTATCGCTGCCTTCGCCGCGAGCCTGCTGGTCGGGCTGGTGATCATGCTGTGGGCGATGGGCGGCTTGCGCACCGTGACCGCGCCGGCGGCGATCGGCGGTCCGTTTCAACTGACCGACCAGGCCGGACAGGCCGTCACCGAGCAGAATTTGAAGGGCAAGCCGACGCTGATCTTCTTCGGCTTCACCCATTGCCCGGATGTTTGCCCGACCTCGCTGTTCGAGATTTCCGAGGTGCTGAAGGCGATGGGCACGGACGCCGATCGCGTCAACGCCTGGTTCGTTTCGGTCGATCCCGAGCGCGACACGGCCGCCGCGATGAAGGATTATCTCTCCAGCTTCGATCCGCATTTGAAGGGGCTGACCGGCGAGCCTGCGGCGGTGGCCAAGGTGATTTCGGCCTACCGGGTCTATGCCAGGAAAGTCCCGCTCAAGGACGGCGACTACACCATGGACCATACCGCGCTGATCTATCTGATGGACCGCGACGGCAATTTCGTAGCGCCCTTCAACTTGAAACGGACGCCGGCGGAAGCCGCCAAGGATTTGAAACGCTACCTTTGAGCCGGCAAGGCCGGCCAAAAGCTGTAAAACGGCCCTCGCATCGTGGGCCGGATGGTCTATAAGGCCATGAAATTCCGCAAGCATTGCCGAAGATGCCATATCTTAACGCCTCGTTAACCAATGCAAGACTGCATCGCACCGTCGGCGCCTGGCTGGCCCGGTTGTTGATCGCTTCCGCGTTGATGGCTGTTGGCGGTGCTGCGGCGCAGGCGCAAACCCAGCCCCGCCCGGCGGTCGAGGCGGCCCCGCAGGCGGTGCCCGGCTTCTGGGACCCGCGGCGGCGTCCGGACCGGCCGGACATGTCGCGCCTCACCGTGATCCGGTTCCTGACCGAGACCGACTACCCGCCGTTCAACTTCACCGGTCCCGACGGCAATCCCGCCGGCTTCAATGTCGATCTGGCGCGCGCGCTCTGCGACGAGATCAAGATCAGCTGCACCGTCCAGATGCGCCGGTTCGAGACGCTGGTCGATGCGATATCAAGCAATCGCGGCGATGCCATCATCGCCTCCATGGCGGTGACGCCGGCCCTGCGCGCCAGGCTCGATTTCACCGATCCCTATTACCGCGCACCGGCGCGCTTCGTGTCGCGGCGCGACGCTGTCATGCCGGAGGTCCGCCCTGAATATCTCGAAGGCAAGAAGGTCGGCGTCATCGCCGGCACCTCGCACGAGGCCTATCTGAAGGCGATGTTCACCGACGCCGAGATCAAGTCCTATCCCAATGACGACGCGCTGCGGCTGGCGCTTCGGCGGAGCGAGGTCGATTTCATCTTCGGCGACGCGATCTCGCTGGCGTTCTGGATCAACGGCACCGATTCGGCCGATTGCTGCGCGTTCTCGGGCGGGCCCTTTGTCGAGAGCCGCTATTTCGGCGAAGGCATCGGCATCGCCGTCCGCAAGGGCAACGATCTGCTGCGGACGTCGCTGAACTGGGCGCTGTTCAGGATTTGGGAAAAAGGCCGCTTCACCGATCTGTGGCTGCGGTATTTTTCCATCAGTCCGTTCTAGGAGATACTTCGCAGGGTGGGCAAAGCGAAGCGTGCCCACCATTCGAGGCGCAGATCGGCGAGAGATGGTGGGCACGGCGCAAGCGCCTTTGCGCACCCTACGGCGTTTCGCCAGCAGTTGCTCGTCATTGCGAGCGAAGCGAAGCAATCCACACTTCCTTCGTTGCCCCATGGATTGCTTCGCTTCGCTCGCAATGACGGTTATAACCGGCCGTTTCCTGGCCTCCGGAGAGCCTCTTAGATGTCCGTCATCGACCTTGCTTTTAGCCCGAGCGATTTGCGCGCGCTCGCCGAACAATCCAACGCCTGGCCGTTCGAGCAGGCCAAGGCGATTGTCGCGCGGCTGAAGAAAAGCCCGAAGGACGAGGTGCTGTTCGAGACCGGTTACGGTCCGTCGGGCCTGCCGCATATCGGCACGTTCGGCGAGGTCGCGCGCACCTCGATGGTGCGTCACGCCTTCCGCGTGCTCACCGAGGACAAGATCAAGACGCGGCTGCTCGCCTTCTCCGACGACATGGACGGGCTGCGCAAGGTGCCCGACAATGTGCCGAACAAGGAGCTGCTGGAAGCCAATCTCGGCAAGCCGCTGACCAGGGTGCCCGATCCATTCGGCACCCATCCAAGCTTCGGCCAGCACAACAACGCGCGGCTGCGCGCCTTCCTTGATCAGTTCGGATTCGACTACGAATTCGCGAGCGCGACCGACTACTACGCCTCGGGCAAGTTCGACGCGGCGCTGATGCGCATGCTGGAGCGGATCGAGAAGGTGATGGCGATCATGCTGCCGTCATTGCGCGAGGAGCGCGCGGCCAGCTATTCGCCGTTCTTGCCGATCTGCCCGCGCACCGGCCTTGTGCTCTACGTGCCCGTGACCGCGCATGACGCCAAGGCCGGCACGATCTCCTATGAAGATCCGGAAACCAAGGAGAGCGTCACCGTTCCCGTGACAGGAGGCCATTGCAAGCTGCAATGGAAGCCGGATTGGGCGATGCGTTGGTTCGCGCTCGGCGTCGACTATGAAATGGCCGGCAAGGATCTGATCGACTCGGTGAAGCTGTCCGGCAAGATCTGTTCGGCGCTCGGCGGCACGCCGCCTGAAGGATTCAATTTTGAACTGTTCCTCGACGAGAAGGGCCAGAAGATTTCGAAGTCGAAGGGCAACGGGCTGACCATCGACGAATGGCTGCGCTATGCGTCGCCGGAATCGCTGTCGCTGTTCATGTACCGCGAGCCGAAGGCGGCGAAGCGGCTGTATTTCGACGTCATCCCGCGCAATGTCGACGACTACCAGCAATTCCTCGACGGTTTTCCGCGCCAGGACGGCCGGCAGCAGCTGCAGAACCCGGTGTGGCACATCCATTCCGGGAAGCCGCCCAAGGCCGACATGCCGATCACGTTCCAGCTGCTGCTGACGCTGGTGTCGTCGTCGAACGCGGAGAATGCCGAGACGCTGTGGGGCTTCATCGGCCGCTATCGCCCGGGCGTGACGCCGCAGACCCATCCGAAGCTCGATGCGATGGTCGGCTATGCCATCAATTACTACCGCGACTTCGTGGCGCCGACGAAGCAGTTCCGCGAGCCGACCGACGGCGAGCGCGCCGCGCTGCAGGATCTGCGCGATGCGCTGTCGAACATGCCGGCGGGATCGAGTGCGGAAGACATCCAGAACGTGGTCTACGAGATCGGCCGCCGCGAGCCGTTCCTGGACCCGGTGAAGAAGGGCAAGGACGGCCGTCCCGGCGTTTCGCTCGACTGGTTCAACATGCTCTACCAGGTGCTGCTCGGCCAGGAAAAGGGCCCGCGCTTCGGCTCGTTCGTCGCGGTGTATGGCGTGACCAATGCCGTCGCGATGATCGACGGCGCGCTGGCGCGGAGCGCGTAGTTCTATCCGTCGTCCCTGCCTAGTGCGCAATTGCGCACGGGCGCAGGGACCCAGTTTGTAGCCCGGATGGAGCGCAGCGAAATCCGGGAAAGTGCAAGTGGCGTGAGCGGTCCCGGATTGCGCTTCGCTCCATCCGGGCTACGCCTCGGTTCGAGGCAGAGCCCGCAAACCGGGATAGCAGGCCCGCCGCAATTTCAGCCGCGGCCCGCTCCGGATTGCGCTACAATATCCCGCATAACAGCCGTCAAAGCCCCCGCCGAGGGGCAGGCAACACAGCGGGAGAAAGCTCATGCAGTTCAGGGTTTCGCCGAACACGCTCAGCGAATACAGCGCCGAGCAATGGCAGGCGCGGGTCGATCTCGCGGCCGCGCACCGGCTGGCGTTCATCCAGGGGTTTTCCGAAGGCATCTTCAACCATCTGACCTTCGTGGTGCCTGATAGCACCGATCGCTACTACCAGATCCCGTTCGGCACGCATTGGTCCGAGGTCACGGCGTCCTGCTTCATGGAAGTCGGCATCGACGACGGTGAGGTCAAGCGCGGTGAGGGCGAGGTGGAGCGTTCCTGCTATTGCATCCACGCGCCGATCCACAAGGCGCTGCCGCAGGCGAAGGCGGTGTTTCACACCCACATGCCGCATGCCAGCGCGCTGACCCGGCTCGAAGACCCCCGCATCAAGGAGATCGGCCAGACCGAGGTCGGGCTGTCAGGCGCCATCGCCTATGACGACGAGTATACCGGCCCGGCGCTCGATCCCGCCGAAGGCGCGCGGCTGGCAAAAGTCATCGGCGACAAGACCGTTTTGTTCATGGCCAATCACGGCATCTCCACCGTCGGCGCGACCGTCGCGGAAGCCTACGACATGCTCTATTACGTCGAGCGTGCGGCGCAGGTGCAGATCTACGCGATGTGGACCGGGCAGAGGCTGAAGCAGCTTCCGGCGCCCGTGGTGGAGAAAACCAAGCGCGATTACAAGGACGAGCATCTCTACAAGGGACCGACGCCAGCGCAGCGGCATTTCGATGCCTTGAAGCGGATGCTGGATCGGAAAGAGCCTGATTACGCGACCTAGTTCTCTGTCGTCCCTGCGAAAGCACTAGGGCATGCACACATTTCTGAGGCTCCATCCGACCGCGACGGCGTGGAAGTACTCGAGACCGTGTTTCATGGTGATTGGACCGGGCGGCTTGGACGAGGGATAGCCGTCCCAGCCGCCGAGACGGCCGATGATCCAGGCAGCCCAGGCAAGGCTGTCGGGCGGATACGGATTGTTGAGCCGTTTGCTTTTGGCTTCGATATCTTGATTGAGGGCAGTGAGCGCCGCGACCTCGTTCGCTTTGAAGGCGAGATGGATCGGCTGTTGGCCGCGGCCATCGCGCGCCTGCAAGAGTTGGATGGTAATGACCGCGGCTTTGGCCGCGATGGCGACCAGCTTGAGGAGCCGATCGGCGGTGGAGAGCTGGCTGTCTTCGAGCTTGAAGCCTTGGGTCTTGAGGACGCGGAAGAACTGCTCGATCAGCCAGCGCTGCTTGTACCAATCGACGATACGCCAGGCCTGTTCTGCATTCGTCACCGAATGGGTGGTGAGAAGCCGCCAGTGCAGCGGCTCGGTACCGGCTTGAGGATCAACCTCACGCACATCGACCAGGGTCAGCGGCAGGCTTTCTGGCAGATGGCGCAGGAACTTGCTTTGTGGCCGGGCCAGGTTCACCGCGCCGAAGCGCAGTTCGAGAGGCACGACCCGCTCGGCCCGCTGTGCCCGCGCAGGCAGCACGATGGTGCGCTGGTCCACGGCCGCCATGGCCTCACTGCTCGCGTACAGGCCGCTATCGTCCGCCAGCTTGCGATCATGCATGCTGCGGGCGATCACGTGGAAGTGCTGCTCGGCGGCGCTGGCATAAAGCGCGAAGATGTCGCTCTCGCGGTCACCGAGCGCGGTCACCATGGCGGCCCCAGCCAGCAGCGGCTTGGCCGCCAGCGCCGTGGCGATCCAGCGCTGCGATTCCTTGTCCGACAGCTCGCGCCGGTCGTGCGAGACGGTACGGCGGCCCTTGCGCGTCCATATCTGACCGCTCAACAGACCGAGGCAGGTGCCGTTGTCGGCGTCTACCGCCAGCATCGGGTGCAGCAGCAACCCGTGGACATTGCCCTTGGCGGTCTCTCCGAGCCCGCGTCGGCGCTCTGCCGTGGTGGTGAAGTTGATCTCACTGGTGTCCTGGATCGCCAGCACGTGGCGGCCCTCTGCCGCGGCAACCGTGCCCTCGCTCCAGCTTTCGATGATGCGCTCTGTCGTCACCTTGGCATTGCCGAGAAGCCGGTTGAACCGAACCTCCCGGGCGCGGTTGCCTTTCGAAAGCCGGCGCAGGCAGACATCTTTGCCCGCGACCATGCATTCGACAAGCGCCGCCCCCCTTTATCGAGGCGACGATCCCCGAACCGACCCAGTGACCAATCGATCTGTGACAGCATCCCGACACCCCTGCCAAAGCTGAAGTGCCGCAATACAAATCACACAGATTCCTGATTCTGGAATCCCCCGACCCGAGTCAATCCGTCGCACCAGAAGTGTGCATGCCCTAGGGGACCCATACGCCGCGGCCCGCGGAAAGGGCAGGCGGGAAGACGTCGTCCTTCGCCACTAACATTTGTGGTTATGGGTCCCTGCGTTCGTGTTCGCAGGGACGACGACGGGGCGCCTCTTCGAGGTGTCAGCCCGCCGCCCTGACCTCATCCGCAAATCGGTGCCAGATTTCCGGCCGCCAGCTTCCATTGGCGGCGCCCGAGGTCGACGGCAATATCCAGACCCTGGTGTCGCCGATCAGCTCCAACTGCTCGCCATAGTCTCGCTTGCCGTCGAAGAATTTCTGTCCGGCCGTCTTGCTGGTGAAGGCGAGGAACTGCGGACGAAATGTCGCGATGGCATGGCTCAGCCGGGCGCGATCCGCCGCCGTTAGTTTTGGCAGCGTGGCACGGTCCATCCCCGCGCCCGCTTTCACAAGATCGGTCAGGCCGATCCCATGCTGCAGCAGGCTGCGATATTGATGCGGCTGCAGCGGCTCCGGCGTGAGTCCCGTTTCGTGCAAAATCTTCCAGAACTTGTTTTGCCTATGCGCGTAGTAAGCGCGGGCTGCGGCGGACGTCGTGCCCGCGGCGGTCCCGCACAACACGATGCGAAGGGAATGTTGCAGCAGGTCGCTCAGCACGTCCGTCACGGAGCGACAAATCCTATTGGCTCGCCCACACGATCCTTGCGATCCAGGCGACATCGTCGGCGTCGAGCGTGCGGTCGGCCTGGGCCGGATTGAGCGACTGCAGTTCCAGCGTTTTGGTGGTGCGGCGCTTCAATTCCTTGACCATCACTTCGCCATCCGAGGTTTTGAGCACCACGCGGTCGCCGCGCCGGATCGGCGTTCCCGGCGACACCACGATGATGTCGCCGTCGCGATAGGTCGGCTTCATCGAATCGCCTGAGATCTCCAGCGCGTAGGCGTGTTCGTCAGAGGCCTGGGGCAGCGCCACCTCGTCCCAGCCACGGCCGGCTGGAAAGCCGCTCTCGTCGAAATGGCCGCCGCCGCCGGCTTGCGTCAGCCCCAGCAGCGGCACCGATTGCAGGCTGCGCGTGCCGTCGCCGATCAACTGCACAAAGGTGTCGATCGACGAATTGGTCGCGGCCAGCGCCTTGGAAACCGATTCGGTCGAAGGCCAGCGCTCGCGGCCGTCGCCGGTAATGCGCTTGGATTTGTTGAAGGTGGTGGGGTCGAGGCCTGAGCGCTTGGCGAGGCCCGAGGGCGACATGCCGGCGCGTTCGGCCAGCCGGTCGAGCGCAGTCCAGACCTGGCTGTGGGTCAAAATGCGCTGTGCCTTGGAATGCCTGGCCATCGAAAATCCCGGAATCGCCTAGGAATTATTGCCTCTTTCGGCCCCATTGCGCAAATCTCGCGTAGCGTTTTCCAGCGAAAGCCTGCCCCGGACTTGATCCGGGGTGGATACCGGTTCGCGTGAAGAAAACGCGTCAAAACGAGAAATTGGTGCCGGTTCTGTCGAATCAGAGCCGAGCGGGCGCCGCACCCAGCTCCGCAGCGCTTGAGTTGGCGGCCTGCGGCCTTTACGGTCGGCCGCCAACCCGGCCATTTCCGGGAAAATCCCAACCGTCTCAACGACAAGCCCGGAAAGCCGTGCCGAGGATCATCTATAAAATCACTCCCGCCTCGGCCTGGCGCGAGGCCGAACGGCAGGGCGTCTACCGGGGTAGTAGCGACGATCTGCGCGACGGCTTCATTCATTTCTCTACGGCGTCCCAGGTGCCCGAGACGGCCCGAAAGCATTATTTCGGCCAGACCGGCCTGTTCCTGGTCGCGGTCGACGCTGACGCGCTGGGCGATGCGTTGCGCTGGGAGCCTTCGCGCAACGATGAACTGTTCCCGCACCTCTACGGCGAACTCGATCTCGGCGCGGTGACCGCCATCCTCGACATGCGCGCGCGGTCCGATGGCTCTCACGACATTCCGGAGCTTACCCCGTGATCCGCGCCTTCGACGCCTTTTCGCTGCCGCTGCTGCGCTGGTTCGATCCGGAAGACGCGCATCGCATGGCGATCCATGGCCTTCGGCTGCTGCCGCCGGTCAAGCCGCGGGCTGACGATTCGAAGCTGGCGGTGCGCGCGTTCGGTCTGAATTTTCCCAATCCGATCGGCATGGCCGCGGGCTTCGACAAGAGCGCGGAGGTGCCCGACGCGCTGTTGCGGCTCGGGTTCGGTTTCGTCGAAATCGGCACGGTGACGCCGAAGCCGCAGGGCGGCAATCCGCGGCCGCGGCTGTTTCGGCTCGAGCGGGATGAAGCGGTGATCAACCGCATGGGCTTCAACAATGACGGCGCCGAAGCCGCGCTACGCCGGCTTGCGGCGCGCGCCCACCATGGCGGCATCGTCGGCGTCAATGTCGGGGCCAACAAGGATTCGTCCGACCGCGTCGCCGACTACGTCAAGCTGATCGAGACGTTTGCGCCGGTCGCGAGCTATTTCACCGTCAACGTCTCTTCGCCGAACACGCCGGGCCTGCGTAACCTGCAGCAATCCGCGGCGCTCGACGACCTGCTCGCCAAGGTGATCGATGCCAGGGAGCGGGTGCGCAAGAATGCCGGCGATTCGCCGGTGCTGCTCAAGATCGCGCCGGATCTGAGTTTGACGGAACTCGACGACGTCGTGCACATCGCGCGCTCGCGCCGTGTCGACGGCATGATCGTCGCCAACACCACGCTGGCGCGGCCTTCGGCGTTGCGTGAACAAGCCCGCGCGAAAGAGCAGGGTGGGTTATCCGGACGGCCGCTGTTTCGATTATCGACCCGCATGGTGGCTGAGACCTACGTCCGCACTGAAGGCGCGTTTCCGCTGATCGGCGTCGGCGGCATCGATTCCGGCGGCGCAGCGCTGACGAAGATCCGCGCCGGCGCCAGCCTGATCCAGCTCTATTCGTCGCTGGTCTACAAGGGTCTTGGGCTGGTCGAGGATATCAAGAACGATCTGGCCTCGACGTTGCTGCGGACGGGACGCGACTCGCTGTCGGAGATTGTCGGCGCCGATGCGGCGACCATTACGGCCGAGGACTGGCCGGTGGTGTAGTTACTGATGCGGCGCAGCCCGGATGGAGCGCAGCGCAATCCGGGATCGGACTC
This sequence comes from Bradyrhizobium sp. 170, assembly GCF_023101085.1. Lineage (NCBI taxonomy): Bacteria > Pseudomonadati > Pseudomonadota > Alphaproteobacteria > Hyphomicrobiales > Nitrobacteraceae > Bradyrhizobium > Bradyrhizobium sp. 170. Next base: position 633,258 of record NZ_CP064703.1, read on the forward strand.
TCGCTTCCACAAAGGCCCCGGATTTCGCTTCGCTGCATCCGGGCTACGAGCCAAACGACCTCCTCAACAGCGCCGGATACCGCAACGCCTCCAGGCCGCCGCGGGCGGCGTAGTGCACCAGGAACGCGGCCCACAGCCCGGCATTGCCGAACGACCGCAGCGCAAACCACGCGGCGACAAAAATGAGCAGCGCCAGCACCATCAGGTTGCGCATGTCGCGTGCCCAGGTGGCGCCGATATAGACGCCGTCATAGGCAAAGGCGAATACGCCGAGCAGCGGCGCGAAGATCACGAACGGCAAATAATCCCGCGCGATGCGGCGTACGTCCACGCTCGCCGTCATGATGTCGATCAGCGCCGGCCCGAACAGCAGGAAACATGCGGCGACCGCGAGCGCAAAGCCAAAGCCCCAGATGACGACGACCTTCACCGCCCCGGCGAAAGCGTTCTTGTCGCGCGCGCCATAGGCGCGGCCACAGAGCTGCTCGGCGGCGTTGGCGAGGCCGTCGAGGAAGAAGCCGCTGATCATCAGGAAATTGCTCAACACCGCGTTGGCCGCGAGCGTCACGTCGCCGGCGCGTGCTCCCTGCGCGGTGAAGAACAGGAAGGCTGTGATCAGCGCCGCGGTACGGATCAGGATGTCACGATTGACCGAGAGCATCCGCAGCAGCTTTGTGCGGTCGAACAGCGTCGCGCGCGAAATGGCTGGTTGCCCGCGGGAGAGACGCTGCGCGATCAAAATACCGAGCAGGAGCCCGGCCGCCTCGGCGATGAGGGCTGCGATCGCAGCGCCTGCGATGCCGAGGTCGAATACCAGCACCAGCAGCATCGTCGCGATCATGTTGGTCACGTTGATCGCGACCTGTGTCGTCAGCGCCAGCGTGGCGCGCGCCTGTCCGATCAACCAGCCGAGCACCACGTAATTGGCGAGCGCCAGAGGCGCCGACCAGATCCGGATGGTGAAGTAGGTTTTGGCGGCGCGTGTCACGCTCTCGCTGCCGCCCATCGCGCCGAGCAGGACCGCTGCAAGCGGGATCTGCAACGTGATCAGGGCCGCGCCAACGAGCGATGCGACAATCAAGCCGCGTACGAGGATCGCGCGCAGTTCCTGCGCTTCGCCGGTGCCAAGGGACTGCGCCGTAAAGGCGACCGTGCTCATGCGCAGGAATCCGAACAGCCAGAACATGCAGTCGAACAGCACCGAGGCCATCGCCACGCCGCCGAGCATCGCGGCATCGCCGAGCCGGCCGATCGCCGTGGTCGAGACGATGCCGATCAGCGGCGTGGTCAGGTTCGCGAGCATCGCGGGACCGGCGATGGCAAACACCTGTGCCGTCGTGACCCTGGATGGAGTTACGGGCGAATGCATGCCTAGAGCTCGACGGCCATGCCGTCATGGGCGGCCGTGTAGGGCAGCTCATCCAGCCGGGCGAGCATGTCGTCGCTCATATGCGTCAGCACCAGCCGTTTGGCGTTGATCTCGGGAAGGTGCGCTTCCAGCGTCTTCAGGCTGAGATGGTTCTTGACGATTTTGTCGTAGTAGTAGGCCTCGGCAATGAACAGGTCCGCGCCGCGAGCCGCCGGGATCAGCGTATCAGTCCACTCGGTATCGGCGCTGTAGGCTATGATGCGGCCCTCGGCCTCGATGCGATAGGCCAGGAATGGCCCGCCGGATTCGCCGTGGACGAGAGGATACGGCGTCACCTTGACCTCGCCAAAAATCCGGCTCTGCTCCGGTTCGAGCGCAACGACCGAGAGATCGAAGCGCTGCTTTGTCTTCGAGGAATGCTCGAACAGCGCTTCCATCAGGCTGGCGAGCTTGGTTTCGATGCCTACCGGCCCGGCAATGACGAGTGGACGGGCGCGCCGCGTGAACTGCGCGTCCAGCAGCAGGAACGGCAGGCCGCCAAAATGGTCGCCGTGGAAATGCGTGATCAGGACCAGATCGATCTCGTCGCGCGCGATCCCGAGACGCTTCAGCGCGGGCAGCGACGACGCGCCGCAATCGATCAGGAAATTGACGCTAGTGCCCGTGACGTGGAAGCAGGTGTTGAACCTGCCGCCCGACCCGAGCGCGTCGCCGCAGCCGACAAATCGCAATTGCATCGGCTGCTCACCGCCTGTGAGTGATTATCGCCCGCGGGGGCTGCCGAACAGCCGCGACAACAGCCAGATCGGGATCACGATCACAGCGCCGAGCAGGAAGTAGCGCCACAGCCAGTTGACGGCGTCGAAGCCGAGATCCCACAGCCGCCGGAACAGGGTCTGGATGCTGTGCAGGATATTCCAGGGATCGAATCCGATGGCGGCGAGCACCACGCCGACCAGGATCGACAGCAGGATCAGCCGGAACGCCACCGCCAGCGGCGAGCCGCCGAGGAAGCGGTACAGGCCGTCATTGCTGGTCGGCAGGTCTCTGACTTCGTTCGGCATCGGTCTCTCCTCGCGGGTCGCGCGCATTATAGGCACGGCGGGGCAGATGGGGAACCCGCTCGTATCAGTCAATGGCCGCCATGCGCCCTTGAAATGTTAATTTGCCGTCACGTCCTTAGCATTCGCTCCAGCGTCTCCAGCCGGTCGGCCTCGCGCGGCGGCTTGTCCCAGCGCAGCCGGCTGATGCGCGGAAACCGCATCGCGACGCCGGATTTGTGCCGAGGCGAGCGCTGCAACCCCTCGAAGGCGACCTCCAGCACCAGGCCCTGGTCCGGCTCGTGCACGACATGGCGCACGGGGCCGAATTTTTCCGTGGTGTTACGGCGGACGAAACGGTCGATCTGCAGGAGTTCCTCGTCGGTGAAACCGAAATAGGCTTTTCCGACCGGCACCAGCTGCTCCCCGTCCTCGCCCGCGGTCCAGACGCCGAAGGTGTAGTCCGAATAATAGGACGAACGCTTGCCGTGGCCGCGCTGGGCGTACATCAACACCGCGTCGATGATGTGCGGGTCGCGCTTCCATTTCCACCACTGGCCCTTGGGTCGCCCCGGCAGGTAGGGCGCGTCGCGCCGCTTCAGCATGACGCCCTCGACCGCCTCGGCATCCTCGCCCGCACCGGCGCTGGCGGGCTCGGCACGCGCAGCCATCAGCGCCTCCCAGCTGTCGAAGGCAACCGTCGGCGACAAATCGATGCGCGGGTCGTTGAGTTTTCTGACAAAAGCCTCGAGATGCGCGCGGCGCTCGATGAACGGCAGCTCGCGCAGATCGTTTTCGTCGTCGCCGAGCAGGTCGTAGGCGCGCAAGTGAATCGGAAAATCCTTGATCAGTTTCGGCGAGACGACTTTTCGGTTCAGCCGCTGCTGCAGCACGTTGAAGGTCTGCACGCGGCCCTCGCGCAGCACCAGCAGCTCGCCATCGATGGCGCCGGGCAGATGCAGCGACGGCACGAGGTCGGGAAAACTTTTGGTAATGTCCTCGCCGGTGCGCGAATAGAGCCGTGCCTGCATGTGGCCGCGCTCGTCGCGGCCCGAGACCGCCTGCACGCGGATGCCGTCCCATTTCCACTCCGCGATGAAGTCGGTCGGATCGAGACTGCCGAAATCCGTATCCTCGATCGCATGCGCCAGCATGACAGGGCGGAACGGTGCGGGATCGCGGTTGACCGGCTTCTCGCCGCGGCCTTCCAGCCACGCGAACAGGTCGAGATAGGGCGGCGCCAGCCCCGGCCAGATCAACTCGATCTCGTGCGGGTCCTTGTCGCCAAGCGCGGCCGCCGCGGTTTTCGCCAGCCGCGCCGAAATCCCGATCCGCATCGCGCCGGTGACGAGTTTTAGCAGCGCCCAGCGCCCGGTCTCGTCGAGTTCATCGAGCCAGTGCGCGAGCTGTTTTGGGAGGTCGGTCTTGCCGAGCGTGCGAAGGGTGGTGACGACCTCCGAGAGGGTGGGGGGAGGCGGGTTGTTGTGGCCGGGCGGCTGTGTCTTCGGCCACATCAGCGCGACCGTCTCGGATAAATCGCCGACATAGTCATACGACAGCGCGAACAGCACCGGATCAGCGCGATCCATAATCAAATCACGGATCAGCCCCGGCTTGGCGTGCTTGAACGACAGCGCGCCGGTCAGCGCCGCCAGCGCGTAGCCGCGGTCGGGATCGGGCGTGTCGCGAAAATAGGCCGTGATCAGCCGCAGCTTGTTGTTGCGGCCGGGCTCATAGGCGAGGCGATCTAGCAGTTCGGCGAAATGGTTCATGCTTCGGCCTCGCCGGCCGCGACTACCTCGTGCTCCTCTTCATCGCCATAGCCGACAAGATCGAGTGGCCGCGCGGCAAGCCCGCGCGCCTTGCACCAATGCACCAGCGCGTCTTCCTGGCCATGCGTGACCCAGACCTCGCCGGCGCCGGTGGCCGCGATCGTTGCCGTCAGCCCGTCCCAATCGGCATGGTCCGAGATCACCAGTGGCAGTTCGACGCCGCGCTGGCGGGCGCGCGCCCGCACCCGCATCCAGCCCGAGGCGAAGGCCGTGACCGGATCGGGGAAACGTCGCGTCCAGATATCTGAGGTAGCCGACGGCGGCGCCAGCGTGATCGTGCCGGCGAGATCGGCCTTCTTCATCCCCTTCACCGGGCGCAGCTCGCCAAGCGCTATGCCACGGCTTTCATAATAGCGCGTGATCTCTTCCATCGCGCCGTGCAGATAAATTGGCGCGTCGTAGCCCTGCTCGCGCAGCACTGCGATCACGCGCTGCGCCTTGCCGAGCGAGTAGGCGCCGACCAGATGCGCGCGCTCCGGAAACAGCGCCACCGATGCCAGCAGCTTCTTCACCTCATCCGCCGCATCGCCATGGCGAAAGACCGGCAGCCCAAACGTCGCCTCGGTGATGAAGACGTCGCAGGGCACCACCTCGAACGGCGCGCAAGTCGGGTCGGCGGCGTCCTTGTAGTCGCCCGAGGCAACTATGCAGGTGTCCTTGCAGGTAACAGCAATTTGCGCCGAGCCCAGCACGTGGCCCGCGGGATGGAATTTGATTTTGACATCGCCGAGCGCGATTTCCTCGCCATAGCGCACGGCCTGTGTGCTGCGGGAAAAATTGTCGCCATAGCGCAGCCGCATCATGTCGAGCGTTTCCTGCGTCGCGAGCACGGCGCCATGGCCGGGCCGGGCATGATCGGAATGGCCGTGGGTAATCACGGCGCGCTCGACCTGGCGCACCGGGTCGATATGGAAGCCGCCCGGCTTGCAGCACAGGCCGGCGGCAGCGGGGATCAGGATGTCCTGCGGACGCATGCCTTCCATATAGGCGGTCCCGCCGCGATGTTTAGCCGTGCGATGTTTGGTCGTCATGCGCGGGCTTGACCCGCGTATCCATTTTTTGAAGAGTATCCTTTTATGATGGATTGCAGCGGCATCCCCGATCGAGGTCGGGGACAGGCGCCCGACGATGAAGAATTTGGTTCCTGAAATGCCTTCCCGCCTTTTTTTGTCTTCCGGCGATCTGATGGCCGACCGCCGGTTCGAATTTGCCCGCGACCTGCAATTGAAGGGCGATCTGCCCGCCGCCGCCGATCTCCTGATGCAGGCGATCGAGCTGGCGCCGAATTTCACGTCCGCCTGGTTCACGATCGCGGGCATCCGCGAAGAGCTTGGCGAGCACCTGGCGGCGGTTGCGGCGTATCAAAAGGCCCAGGCCAGCGATCCCGGCGACCGCCACGGCGCCGGGCTTCGATTGATGCGGCTCGGCGCCGAGCCCGTGTCCGGCATGCCGCAGGCCTATGTGCAAGCGCTGTTCGACCAGTATGCGCCGCGGTTTGAATCCTCACTCGTGGGCGATCTCGGCTATCGCGGTCCGGCGCTGCTGTTCAAGGCGGTGCTGTCGGTGCGATCGGCCGCCCGCAAGCCGGCGTTTTTCAAGCGCGCGATTGATCTCGGCTGCGGCACCGGGCTGGCGGCGGCCGCTTTCGCCCGCACGGTCGATCATTTCATCGGCGTCGATCTGTCGCCGCGCATGATCGAACGGTCGCGCGCTACTTCGCTGTATGCGGAGCTGGAAGTCGCCGACATGTTGCAGGGTCTGCGCGCGCGGCCGGACGCCAGCGCCGATCTCATTCTCGCCGCGGACGCCATGGTGTACGTCGCCGAACTTGCACCGGTTCTCGCGGAGGCCGCTCGCGTGCTGGCCTCCGGCGGGCTGCTCGCCTTCACCGCCGAAACCCATGACGGCGAAGGCGTCGTCATCGGCCAAGGGCTCCGCTACGCCCATGCTGCGGCTTACGTGCGCGCCGTGGTCGAATCCGCCGGCCTCACATTGCCCCTGCTGGAAGATCGCTCCGCCCGCAACGAGGACAACGCGCCGGTTCCCGGCCTGGTCGCCGTCGCCATGAGAACTTGAGTCTAGACGCTACGCGCTCGCCGTATAGCGGCATTGCGTGCGACATGTCTGCTATTGCCACTGACGCCGGAATGCCTGATCAAGACTCCCATAAGGGAGAAACAACAATGAAGAACAAGCAGACCCGGCGCGAATTCGGCGCCACCGCGCTCGCTACTGTCCTCGCATCCGCCATGCCCGCGCCATCAGTCTGGGCGGCGGAGAAGAAATACGATCCCGGCGCCAGCGACACCGAAATCAAGCTCGGACAGACCGTGCCGCATTCCGGGCCCGGCTCGCTCTATGGCGTGCTGGGGCGCGTCGGCGAGGTGTATTTTCAGATGCTGAACGAAAAGGGCGGCATCAATGGACGCAAGGTGAAATTCCTCTCCATGGACGACGCCTACAGCGCGCCGAAATGCGTCGAGGCGACGCGGCGGCTGGTCGAGCAGGAGGAAGTGCTGGCGCTGTACGGCTCGCTCGGCACCGCGCCGCAGACCGCCGTGCACAAATATCTCAACTCGAAGGGCGTGCCGCAGCTATTGCTCAACACCGGCGCGTCGAAATGGAACGATCCCAAGAACTTCAAATGGACGATGGCGGGCCTGCCGCTCTATCCGACCGAAGCGCGGATTCTCGCCAAGCATGTCGTGGGCGTGAAGCCGAACGCCAAGATCGGCATTCTCTACCAGAACGACGATTTCGGCCGCGATTTCCTCGCACCCTTCAAGAAGGTGCTGGCGGATGCCGGCGGCACCGCCAAGGTGATCATGGAGCAGACCTACGATCTGACCGAGCCGACGATCGATTCGCAGCTCATCAATCTCTCCAAATCGGGCGCGGATGTTTTCTACAATATCTCGACCGGCAAGGCGTCTTCGCAGTCGATCCGAAAATTGGCCGAACTTGGCTGGAAGCCGCTGCACCTGCTGTCGGCGGGCTCGACGGGGCGTTCGATTCTCAGCGCCGCCGGCCTTGAAAACTGCGCTGGCATCGTCGCGATCCGCTACGCCAAGGAGGTCGGCGTGCCGCGCTTCGAGAAGGATCCCGACGTGATGGCGTTCGAGGAACTGCGCAAGAAGTACCTGCCCAATGTCGATCCCGACAACACCATCGCCTTTGCCGGCTACGGCCAGGTGGTGGCGATGGCGGAGATCCTGCGCCGTTGCGGCGACGAACTCACCCGCGCCAACGTTCTGAAGCAGGCCACGACGCTGGCGGGCTTCCATTCCCCCTACATGCTGGACGGCGTAACCTACAGCTACACGCCCGACGACTACACGCCGATGAAGACGCTCTACATCTCGATCTTCAACGGCAAGGACTGGGATATTTCGGACAAGCCGGTGACGGAGTAGCGGCTCGGGTCGCGCGCCGCTGTTTCTTCTCCCTCTCCCCGTCCTTCACGGGGAGAGGGCAGGGGTGAGGGGCTCTCTCCGCGCAGACGGTCGGCGACGTGCTCGCGGAGAGAGCCCCTCACCCGGATCGCTTCGCGATCCGACCTCTCCCCGCGAAGAGCGGGGCGTGGTGACTTCCGAGGCCCTCGACGAACCGGCCCTGACGGCTTACCTCTTCTCCGTGCCGTCACTCGATCCCTTGCCCTTCACGCCGCTTGAAACGGCTGCGTTGCTGCCCGACCGCTTCCGGCGCTGGTTCGCGTCGCGCGGTTGGTCGCCGCGCGAGCATCAACTGGCGCTGCTGGCAAAAGCCAGCGACGACCGTTCGGCGCTCTTGATTGCGCCGACCGGCGCCGGCAAGACGCTGGCAGGATTCCTTCCGACGCTGGTGGAGCTGTCTTCTCCCGCCGCCTCAAAGGGCGGAGGCGAGAAGAGCCTCATCTCCACCGGCCGCACCGTGAAGCGCACCGGCGGCCTCCACACCCTGTACATCTCGCCGCTGAAAGCGCTCGCGGTCGACATCGCGCGCAATCTGGAGACGCCGATTGCCGAGATGGGGCTGCCGATCAAGGTCGAGACCCGCACCGGCGATACGCCGGTGTCGCGGCGGCAGCGGCAGCGGCGCTATCCGCCGGACATCCTGCTCACCACGCCAGAGCAACTGGCGCTGTTGCTGTCCTCCGACGACGCGCCGTTCCTGTTCTCGTCGCTCAAGCGCATCGTGCTCGACGAACTGCATGCGCTCGTCACCTCCAAGCGCGGCGATCTGCTGTCGCTTGGTCTCGCGCGACTGTGGCGGCTGGCGCCCGAGATGCGCGCGATCGGCCTTTCGGCGACGGTGGCCGAGCCGGAGTCGCTCGCGCGCTTTCTGGTGCCGCAGCGCGACGGCAAGGAAGTCTCCGCCGACATCGTCGTGGCCGGCGGCGCGGCGGCGCCCATCGTCGAGATGCTCGATACCCAGGAGCGGCTGCCATGGGCCGGCCATACCGCGCGCCATGCGCTCGGCGAAATGTACGAGCTGATCAAACGCAACAAGACCACGCTGATCTTCGTCAACACCCGCAGCCAGGCCGAAATGCTGTTCCAGGACTTTTGGCGCATGAACGACGACGGCCTCGCGATTGCCTTGCATCACGGCTCGCTCGACGTTGCGCAGCGCCGCAAGGTCGAGGACGCCATGGCGGCCGGAAAACTGCGCGGCGTGGTCTGCACCTCCTCGCTCGATCTCGGGATCGACTGGGGCGACATCGATCTCGTTATCAACGTCGGCGCGCCCAAGGGCGCCTCGCGGCTGATGCAACGGATCGGTCGCGCCAATCACCGGCTCGACGAACCATCGCGCGCCGTGCTCATTCCTGCCAATCGCTTCGAGGTGCTGGAATGCCGCGTCGCGATCGATGCCATCGCAGAGAACGCGCAGGACACGCCGCCCTTGCGCACCGGCGCGCTCGACGTGCTGGCGCAGCACGTATTGGGTTGTGCCTGCGGCGAGCCGTTTCTGTCGGACGAACTCTACGCGGAAGTGCTGACCTCGGCGCCTTACGCGTCGCTGACGCGAATCGATTTCGACGACGTGGTCGATTTCGTCGCCACCGGCGGCTATGCGCTGAAAACCTACGAACGCTTCGCGCGCATCAAGCAGGACAAGCAGGGCCGCTGGCGCGTCACCAACCCGCTGACGCGGCAGAGCTACCGCCTCAACGTCGGCACCATTGTCGAAGAGCCCATGCTGAAGGTGCGCCTGGTCCGCTCGCGCGGCGGCGGTTCGGGGTCGACCGGCATACTCGGGCGCGGTGGACGGATGCTCGGTGAAATCGAGGAATATTTCATCGAGGGGCTGGTGGTCGGCGACACCTTTGTATTCGGTGGTGAAGTGGTGCGTTACGAGGCGCTCGCGGAAGATCAGGTCTACGTCTCGCGCGCCAACGACATGGACGCAAAAGTGCCGTCCTATATGGGCGGCAAGTTCCCGCTCTCGACCTATCTCGCCGAGCGGGTCCGAAAGCTTCTCGACGACCGTCGTGCATGGAATGCGCTGCCGGATCAGGTGCGCGACTGGCTGTCGCTGCAAAAGAACTTTTCACTGGTGCCGGCGGTCAGGGAACTACTGATCGAAACCTTTCCCCGGGGCAACAAGCATTACCTCGTCTGCTATCCCTTCGAGGGACGGCTGGCGCACCAGACGCTCGGCATGCTCTTGACGCGGCGGATGGAGCGGGCGCGGGTGCGGCCGCTCGGCTTCGTCGCCAACGAATATGCGCTCGCCGTTTGGGGCCTCGGCGACATGTCATTCATGATCCGGCACGGCAAGCTCGATCTCAACGGCCTGTTCGATCCGGACATGCTGGGCGACGACCTCGAGGCGTGGCTCGCCGAATCCGCATTGATGAAGCGCACCTTCCGTACCTGCGCGGTCATATCGGGCCTGATCGCCCGCCGTTTTACCGGCGAGGAAAAGTCCCGCCGCCAGGTGCTGTTCTCCACCGACCTGATCTACGACGTGCTGCGCAAGCACCAGGCCGATCACGTGCTGCTGCGCGCTGCCCGCGCCGACGCGGCCGCCGGCTTGCTCGATCTCAAGCGTCTTGGTGATATGCTGTCGCGCATCCAAGGACGAATCACCCATCGGGAACTCGAACATGTTTCGCCGCTCGCCGTTCCCGTGATGCTGGAAATCGGCCGCGAGTCAGTTTATGGCGAAGCGGGAGATGAGTTGCTGGCGGAAGCCGCCGATGAACTCGTCAAAGAGGCAATGGGATAGACGGGAAGGCACGTGACGGCAGGGGCGCAATCTTCGGGAGACGATCAAGAGATGCGCGCCTCGAAGGTCATGGTTGCCGACGTCACGTTCGTTGCCGACCTCTCCGGCGCGCTGTTCTGGCAGGAGCAGCGTCTGCTCGTCGTCTCCGACCTTCATCTCGAAAAGGGCTCCAGCTTCGCCGCGCGCGGCGTGCTGCTGCCGCCCTATGACACGGTGGCGACGCTCGGCCGTCTCGCCGCCGTCATCGCGCGGCATGACCCGCGCATGGTGATTGCGCTTGGCGACAGTTTTCACGATCGCGATGCGCATGAACGGCTGTCGGCGCCCGACCGCGACGCGCTTTCGGCGATGCAGGCGCGGCGCGACTGGATCTGGATATCAGGGAATCACGATCCGGCCCTGCCGTCCGATCTCGGGGGCGTGGTGGCGAGCGAAGTCGCGATCGGCCCGATTGCATTCCGTCATGAGCCGACAGGCGCGGCGGGTGAAATCGCCGGCCACCTGCACCCCAAGGCCCGCGTTGCGACCCGGGGACGATCGATGGAGCGGCGATGCTTTGCGAGCGACGGCGAGCGCGCCGTGATGCCGGCGTTCGGCGCCTATACCGGCGGCTTGAGCATCCGCGATGTTGCGTTCGCGAAAATCTTTGGCGCGCCCGGCTTCATGGCGCACGTGCTCGGTGACAACCGCGTGCACAGAATCGCTGCCTCGCGGTGCTATTGAAATGGCTATGCTGCCGTCACTCCACGACGATTTCCTCGTCGCGTACGAAGTGAATTGCAAGACTCGCCAAATCAAGCTTTACGCAAAGCCTGATACAAGAGCCCCGAGACACGAAGAATGGACGGACTGCACAATCGTTTTCAACGGTGTTGAGGGATACCAATTTGAGAACGATGCGTTCGGCAACATCATCTATTCATTGGACGCTGTTCCCATTGAGCAATTGCTCGCCGAATTTGGCGCACAGATAGCGGAGTCCTATCACATGGCGGGTGCCCCAGGTCCTTGGGCAGCGGATCTGGCTTCCGCGTCCCAATTGTTGACATCAAAGGGCGTGCAGGGGTTCGTCCTAAGATCGTCGTATGGTCTCTCTGGCTGGGTACTCGCCAAGGAAGCTTTGGTCGAACAGACGTAGGCAGTCGGCCGCTCACGCCGCCTTCGCCTGCACTGTGCTGCAGAACTCGGCCAGCCGATCCGCCAGTCGCAATGTCGCGGGGCTTGCACCGGGAGCCGCTACCAATGCCACTTCGGTCCGGTCGATCGGTGCGAAGCCATCCTTGGCGGTCAGTACGCGATGGTCGGCCTGGATTGCGATTTCCGAAAGAATGCTCAGGCCCATGCCGGCGGCGACCGCGGCCTGGATGCCGGAGAGGTTGGAGCTGGTGTAGGTCATGTGCCACGAACGCCCGGCACTCTCCAACGCATGGATCGCGCCTGCCCGGTAGAGGCAGCCGGTGGGAAATCCGATCAGCGGCACCGAGCCGGTGCGCGTATCGCGCGGATGGCTCTTGCTGGTGACCCAATGTACGCGCTCCGGCCATACGGCGATGCCGCCTTTCTCGCCGGCCGAGCGCTTGAACAGCGCCAGGTCGAGCTCGCCGCGTTCGAGATCGCGCTTCAGATTGGCGCTTTGATCGGTGCGGACGTCGAGCCGTAGGCCGGGATGTGAGCGCGAGAATGCCGCCAGCAGTTTCGCCAGGCGATAGGCGGCAAAATCCTCGGGCACACCGAGCCGCACCGCGCCTTCGCTCTCGGGGCGCGCCACCACGTCGCGGGCTTCCTCGGCGAGCGACAACAGCCGCCGCGCGTAAGACAGCAGCCGCTCGCCGGCTTCGGTCGGCGTCACGTCCTTGCCGTTGCGGTTCAACAGCGGCTGGCCGACATCGTCCTCCAGCCGCTTGATCTGCTGGCTGACGGTCGATTGCGTGCGGTGAACGCGTTCGCCGGCACGGGTAAAGCCGCCGGCATCGACCACGCTGACGAAACTGCGCAGGAGCTCCAGATCGAGCATGCGAATGCTCCATTCATAAATCCACTGGATGTTAGTTTATCATTTAATTTCCAAATATCAAGGCGCGGGCCTAGATCAGGTGAAAGGAGATTTCCCATGTCGCTCGCGCCCTCGGTTGCGGTTCCCCGCGCCGGTTTCAATCCGCTTCCGCTCTTTATCGCGCTCTTCTGCCTGCTCTGGAGCTTCGCCTTCGTCGCCGGCAAGATCGGCGTCACCGATTGTCCGCCGCTGATCCTGCTCACGGCGCGATTTTCGCTGGCCGGCGTCCTGATCCTTGGCATTACGGCGCTGCGCGGCGAAGCGTGGTCCTCGCTCACCTGGCGCGACGCCGGCATCTTCGCGATCCTCGGCGTCGCCAATAACGCGCTCTATCTCGGCCTCGGCTATACCGGCTTGCAGACGGTGTCGGCCGGCCTCGGCGGTCTGATCGTCAGCGCCAATCCGGTGTTCACCGCCGTGCTCGCGGCGGCCTTTCTCGATGAGGCGCTGACCTGGCGCAAGGTGATGGGCCTGCTGCTCGGCATTGCCGGGGTTGGCTTCATTGTCTGGCATCGCATGTCGGTCGGCACGGATGACTGGCACGGTATCCTGTTCACGCTGGCCTCATTGGCCTCGATCGTGGCCGGCACCATCCTGTTCAAGGTGCTGGCGCCGAAGGGCAGCCTGTGGGTCGGCAACGGCGTGCAGAATCTCGCCGCGGGAATCGTGCTGTTGCCGTTCGCATTCACGCTGTCCAGCGCGGGTGACATCGTGCCGAGCGCGCGGCTGCTGGGCGCGTTCGCCTTCCTCGTGCTCGGCGGTTCGATCCTGGCCTATCTGCTCTGGTTTCATCTGTTGAAGGTCTGTGGCGCGACGGCCGCGAGCGCCTATCACTTCCTGATGCCGCCGCTCGGCATGCTGTTCGCCTTTCTCGTGCTCGGCGAACATGTCGAGTTTCGCGATCTGCTCGGGATCGTTCCCGTCGCCCTCGGCATTTATCTCGTAACCCGCCCCGCCGCAGCGGCTAGTCAAACTTCGTAAAGGAGCAAGTCATGACAGTTACCATCACCCTGATCGGCGGCCCTACCGCGCTGATCGAAATCGACGGCTTCCGCCTGCTCACCGATCCGACCTTCGATGAGCCCGGCGCCTATCAACTGCCGCATGTGAAGCTGGAAAAGTTGGTCGGTCCGGCGCTGAGCGCAGACGCGATCGGAGATGTCGACGCCGTGTTGCTCAGCCATGACCAGCATTCGGATAATCTCGATAATTCCGGCCGCAATTTCCTTAAGTCAGCCAAGCGCGTGTTGACGACGGAAGCCGGCGCGAAGCGGCTCGGTGGCAAGGCGGAAGGCTTTGCGCCGTGGGAGGTCACCGAATTGACCGGCAACAACGGTCATTCGCTCACCGTCACCGCGACGCCCGCGCGTCACGGCCCGGCCGGGATCGAACCGCTGTCGGGCGATGTCATCGGCTTCGTCGTTACGTCGAATAAGCCCGGCAGCCGTCCGGTCTATATCAGCGGCGATACAACCTGGTTCGACGGCGTTGCCGAGGTGGCGCGGCGTTTCAAAGCCGGCGTGGTCCTGCCATTCGCGGGCGCCGCGCAAACCCGTGGCCCCTTCCACCTCACCATGGACACCAACGATACTATCGAGACCGCACGCGCGTTTCCGGACGCGGTGATCGTTCCCGTCCATACCGATGGGTGGAAGCATTTCCGCCAGAGCGCGCAGGATTTGCGCGCCACCTTCGATACGCTGGGTTTTGGATCGCGATTGCGCATCCTGGAGCCGGGCGTTGCGACCGCGATCGAACCGCGCACCGCGTGACGGCATCGACGGCAGCTTGTCTGCCACGGCATCCTCGGGCAAGGTCGCCGTTCGGAACCTGCTCCCGTCAGGTTCGTTGTCGCTGCGGCTGGTCCCGGCATGGCAGAGCACAACAAGTCGAATTCAAAGCATCACGCAAACAGGCTTCCCGGCAGTGACGAACCGGCCGCGACGGTCAAGCCGCCGCGGCCGTTTCGCTTCCGCGATGCGCTGAAGGCGCTCGGCCCCGGCCTGATCACCGGCGCGTCCGACGACGATCCGTCGGGGATCGGCACCTACAGCCAGGCTGGCGCGCAGCTCGGCTACGGCATCGGCTGGACCATGCTGCTGACCTTCCCGCTGATGGCGGCGATCCAGGAAATTTCCGCGCGCGTCGGCCGCGTCACCGGGCATGGCCTATCGGGCAATGTGTGCCGGCATTATTCGTCATGGCTGCTCCATGTGGTGGTGACGCTGCTGTTCATCGCCAACACCATCAACATCGCCGCCGACCTCGGCGCCATGGCGGACGCCAGCAAACTGCTGATCGGCGGCCACAGCATCATCTATGTCTTGCTGTTCGGTGTGACGTCGGTGGCGGCGCAGATCTTTCTCGATTACCAGCGCTACGTCTCGGTGCTGAAATGGCTGACGCTCAGCCTGTTCGCCTATGTCGCGGCGCTTGCCTTTGCCAAGGTGTCGTGGGGCGAGGCGCTCGCCGGCATCCTGTTTCCGCGCATGACCTGGAGCTTCGACTATTTCACCACCATCGTCGCGATCCTCGGCACCACGATCTCGCCCTATCTGTTCTTCTGGCAGGCCTCGCAGGAAGCCGAAGACCAGCGCGTCGATGCCACCAAGCGACCCCTGATCGAGAAGCACTATGGCGCACGGCGGGAGCTTTCTCGCATCCGCGCTGACACCATTATCGGCATGGCGTTCTCCAATTTGATTGCGCTGTCGATCATCGTGACCGTTGCGGCGACGCTGCACGCGGCCGGCAAGACCGATATCCAGACGTCGGCGGAGGCCGCCGAAGCGCTGCGTCCGATCGCCGGCGCGTTCGCGGAAGTGATTTTTGCGCTCGGTATCGTCGGCACCGGATTGTTGGCGATCCCGGTGCTCGCCGGCGCCACGGCGTATGCCGTCGGCGAGGGGCGGCGATGGCCGGTCGGGCTCGCGCGCAAGCCGAAGGAAGCCGCCGCGTTCTACGCCGTGCTGGCACTGTCGGCGGGTATCGGCATCGCGCTGAACTTCACGCCGATCAACCCGATCTCCGCGCTGTACTGGAGCGCCGTCATCAACGGTGTGCTCGCCGTGCCCGTGATGGTGCTGCTGATGTTCATGGCGCGGCGCAGGGACGTGATGGGTCGCTTTGTCGTCGGTGGCCCGCTCTATTGGCTGGGATGGCTGTCGACGGCAGCGATGATGCTCAGCGTGGTGGCGATGGGGATCGGATTTTTTGTCGGGAAGTCGTGATGACGTCCGCATGCGTAGGGTAGGCAAAGGCGCACTTGCGCCGTGCCCACCATCTTATAGTGATCGTTGTTGGAATGGTGGCAGGCTTCGCTTTGCCCACCCTACGAATTGAACGACTGCCTCAATCCTTCCGGAACACGATCGACGCCATCCATCCCGTCATCAGCGCCATGAAGGCGGTGATCAGCCCGTAGACGAAGCCGTGCTGCTGCGCCGTGGTGGCGACGAATTGCTCGAAGCCGACCTTGACGATTTCGAATGCGGTGTCGGTCTTGGTCACCAGCGCGCCGTCGGCGAACAGCTTGATCTCGACGTTGTAGAGACCGATCGGCACTTCCGCGGGCAGCGGAATGCCGGTGCGAAACAGCGTCGGCGTCAGGAACGTCACCGCCGAGGTCTCCTCGCGATAGAGGCCGTGCTGGCGGCGCAGCCGCACGAAGGCGCTGCGGAACACGTCGTCCGGCACCACGTCGGCGTAATCGCCGCCGACGCGCTGGGTCAGCAAGACGTTGTTCAGCCCGAGCTGCTGCCGCCGCTGCACCTCGGGCGAGGCGATGGCGTCGAACGGCCGGTTGGAGAACAGCGCCAGATAGGCCGGCACTTTCAGGAACTGCCGGAAGTCGGTGTTGATCCAGATCCCGAACCGGCGCTCCTTGCGGCGCGTGACCATGTCGGCGCGCGGGCCGGCAATCGTCACCACCAGATCGTAGGTGCGATTGGCAGGCGTGGTGGCATCCTTCTCCACCGAGCCGAACAGCACGAGTTCCTCGCCGGAGTAATTCGGCGTCACGGTGACGCGGTGGTTCGACACCGACACGATCAGCCGTTCGGCCTGCGCTGGCGAGGCCGCGAATGCTGCACCCAGCGCAAGCCATCCGAGCATGAGGATGAGGCGCGCGGTCATCCCGTCACCCCGGTTTCGCGGATGGTGAAGAGATCCTCGGGCCGGATCACCAGCTCGACGGCAAACCGGACGCCGACGGCGAGCACCAGCAGCCCGAGCAGCAGCCGCAGATGTTCGCCGCGGATTTTCTGCCCGGCGCGCGCGCCGAACTGCGCGCCGGTGACGCCGCCGACCATCAGGATCAGCGCCAGCACGGCATCGACCAGATGATTGGTGACGGCGTGCAGCATGGTGGCGAACACCATCGTGACCAGGGTCAGCACCATCGAGGTGCCGATCACGGTCGAGGTCGGCACCCGCAGCACGTAGATCAACAGCGGCACCAGGATGAAGCCGCCGCCGATGCCCATCACGGCGCCGATGAAGCCGATGACCAGGCCGATCACCACGATGGGAATCACGGACAGATAGATTTTCGAGCGCTTGAAGCGCATCTTCAGCGGCAAGCCGTGGATCCAGACATGGCTGCCCGGGCGGCGCGTGGTGACCGGACCGCCGCGGCGGGCGCGCAACAGCGCCCGCAGGCCCTCCCAGAACATCAGGCCGCCGACGGTGGTCAGCAGGATCACGTAGGACGTCGCGATCATGAGATCGAGCTGACCCAGCGAGCGCAGCAGCGTGAAGGTCCAGACCCCGAGCGCGGTGCCCATACTGCCGCCGGTCAACAGCACCGCCGCCAGCAGCGGATCGATGGCGCGCCGTCGCCAATAGGACAGCGCGCCGGAAAACGAGGAGGCGGCGATGTGGCTGGCGACGGAGGCGACTGCGACCGCCGGTGCAATGCCGACGAAGATCAACAGCGGCGTCATCAGGAAGCCGCCGCCGATCCCGAACATGCCGGACACGAACCCAACCGCCGCGCCCATCGCCAGGATGAGGAAAACATTGACCGGAATGTCGGCGATCGGGAGGTAGAGCTGCACGCGCGTCTGCTTTTGTAGCTTTGCCGCAAGAGACGGCCGGGCGGCCGCTCAGGGCATGGTTTCTGTTGTATTTGCCGGCAGTGGAAGCCGGTTCGCGCATGCACCTTTGCGTGCGCAGGGCCGGTTCCCGCGCCTTTGCATAACTGAATTCGGAGGGGTGAGGGACTAAAAATGCCCGGGAAGGCAAATTTTTGCCTCACGTGGCCACGCGTCCGTCAGGACGTTGAAGCGCTGTTACAAATCCGAAAGGCAGGTCCGCTCGTGGGGCCCGGCGCGCGGCCGGCTCAGGGCTTTCCGAGCGGGTCGGTGACGAGGTTCATCGCCAGCGCCTGTTTGGGGCTGAGCCAGCGAATGTCCCGGGTCTCGGACATCGCTTCCACGATGGAGGACGAGACCCCCATTTTGGTCATGTAGCCCAGCACGGCGCCGGAAATCCGCTGCGCCTCCGCGACGGGGTCGTTGACGGGCCGGGTTGTGACAAACCGATGAACGCCCAATGCCGAGCCCAGGATGCCGAAGCGGGTCTTGCCCCCGGCATAGACGAGCACGCAGGCGCTGGCGCAATAGCCCGGCTTGGGGCGGCCCGAGGCGTCGGCGCTGCCGACCGCGGTCGCGAGCCCGCGCTGTCGGATGATCTCGCCCATGATCGTGGCCTGGCTCAGATCGCCACCGGGGGAGACCAGCAGGACGATGTCGCCCGCCGCGAGATTGGCCTGGTCCAGCCTGCCGCGAAACCAGTTCGCGGCGGCAGGCCCGATCGTCCCGCTGACGAACAGCGCCCGCCGGCCCCGGCTCGAACCATCGAGATGGAGCGTGTCGATCACCTGGGATGTCAGGCCGGGCGAGACGTACTGGTCCTTCCAGTAGTCCCAGGCCTCTGGCTGCGACAGGTCGCGATAGGCGCGGATGACGACGCCGGAAACCAGCAGGATGAAGATGGCGACCGACCAGAAATGCCGTTTGCGCCGGGACGGTTGCACCGGCGGTGGCGCGGCCGGGGGCGGCGGGATCTGACCGGCCGGCATGCGCGGCGGCGTGACCGCAGGGCCGGTCGGCGACCTGCGGAAACGATTTTCCTTACCTTGGCTGTCTTCGGTCGACAATCGGTCCTCGTTGCAGGCTGACCCCGTTCGGGGTCGGGCTGGCCCGAAGCATTATACGAATTTATGGCCGAGGATATGGCGATGCCGGCGGGCATCGCGACCCGTCTTCCGGTCTTAGTGAACGGCGGCGGTGCGCTTGGTCGCAGCCGGCTTGGCGCCGGGCTTGCCCGTGGCGGGCGCCGGTGCCGAATCCCAGCCTCCGGCGGGTGCCGCCACGTTGACGACGTCGTCGGGCTGCGGCTCCGGCGTAAAGGTCTGGATCGCGAGTCTCGCGGCCGCCAGCGACTGGACGTCGAGGCGCTTGGCGATATCGTCGCGCTTGCGCCCCGCATCCGCATCGCCCTGGGCCGCGGCGAGGCTGAACCATTTGAAGGATTCGGCGAGGTTCTGTTCGACGCCGATGCCGCGGGCATAGAGGATGCCGAGGTTGAACTGGCTGTCGGCGACGCCACGATCGGCGGCCTTGCGGAACCAGATCGACGCGCTCTTGTAGTTGGCGCCCTTGCCGCCGCCATCGGCGTCCAGCACGGCGAGATTGTGCATCGCCTTGGCGCTGCCGCGCTCGGCCGCCTGCGCATAATAACGCCGCGCGATATCGACGTCCTTTTTCACGCTGAGGCCCTTCTCGTAGAAGGTCCCGAGCCGGAAGATTGCGGGCACCACGCCGGCCTGCGCCGCGCGGTCGTACCATTTTGCGGCCTGGTCGAGATCCGCCGCAACGCCCTTGCCTTCGGCAAAGCGCACGCCGACTTCGTAAGCCGCGGCCGGGTCGCCCTTCAGCGCGGCGGCGCGCAATACCGGGCCGCCGATGCCGTCAGGCAGCCGCTCGGTCGGCGGCACTGCGATCATGGCGAGCTTGCCGCCGGTGGCCGGCAGCGTCGTGATCGCGCCGGTGATGTCGCTGGCTGGAGGAGGCGACGGCGCGGCCTGCGGCGGGACCGCAATCCGCGCGCTATCGAGCGTGTTCGGTGCGGAAGAATTGTTCGACTGCTTCTCGACCGGCGTCGGCGAGATCATCAAGGGCCCTGGCGCCGCAGGCATTGCGGGCCTGGCGCTGCTCTCCGACGGCGCAGGCGCCTGCACTGGTGCGGCCGGCTCGCCGGACTGCTCCATCATCGGCAGTTGCAGCACGCTGCCGGTGTCAAGCAGCGTCATCGCCATCTTGAAAGTGCCGAGCACGATCACGACCACGCTCGCGCCGACCAGCAGCGAGCGGATCCTGGCGGAAATGTTCGAGGGGTTCTTGTCGTCCGCCTTGGCCTTGTCGCCGCCCTTGTCCTTTGGTGCGGCCTTCGCCGAACGTCCCGGCTTCTCGGGGGGTGGCGCGGCGGCTGCGGCCTGTGCGGCGCGGCGCGCGGCGGCAATGAAGCTCGACGAACTGACCGGCTCCTTCGGCCCGGAAGCGATCTCGCTGATCGCGTTTTCGGAAGCCGCGATCCGTTCCGACGGCGAAGACATGCGCACGGTCGGCCGCGTGCCCGGCTCGAGCGGATGATCCGGCGGCAATTCCGGCGCGATCGCCGTGCGCGGCGCTGTGGCATGCGGCTCGAGGATTTCGCTGATCGCCCGCGGCGGCAATGGCGGGGCGACTGGCGCCGGCTGTGCGGCGTGGAATTCGCGCGGCGCGGCGACAAAATGTTCCTGCGGGCCGGCCTGCAGCGCGGCGGGGTTCGGCAATTCCGGCTTCGATTGCTGCGGATAGGTCTGCAGCGGCGTCATCACGCGGGGCGCTTCCTCGCGCATTTCGGCGGCTGCAGGAGAAGAGGCGATCGCGGCCGGCGCGGCGCGAACCGTGCGCAGATCGCCTTCGATCATCGACAGGCGATCGACCACGTGGCCGAGCGTGCTGTGAACGGTCTCCAGCGAGTCCTGCGTGCGGCGGTCGGTTTCCGACTGGCTGAAGCGGATGTCGGACAGCTCGCGCTTGACCAGATCGACGATGCCGGAATCCATCGGCTGAGCCGTGTCGGTGGAATTGCGGTTGGACTCGGCGAGCGCGACCAGGCTGGCGTGCTGGCGTTCGAGCGACCGCAGAATATCGTGCAGCCCTTCCTCGACCCGTCCGAGGTCGATGGCGGGCGCGGCGGAACGATCGCCGGAGGCTTCCAGGCGCTCCAGCAGATAGGACACGCGCTGTTCGAGATGGGCAAACGCCGACGCGTTGTCGTTGCCGACCGGGATGCGATCGAGCCGTTCCGACAGCGAGCGCACCGCGTTTTCGAGATATTCCGAATGCTCGCTCGCGGCCGGCGGCTGCCTTGTTTCCAGCGTCGAGGTCAGCGCGGCCAGGCGCTGCTCGAGCATGCCGAAGGCATCGCTGTTGCCCTCAAAGCGGGGAAGCTGGTCGACCTTGGCCGACAGCGTGTGCACGTCTTCGGCGAGCCGGGCCAGCGCGTCGTTGGAGGCGACGTTGGAGACGATACCGCGCAGCGCCGCGATGGCGCTTTCGAGCTGCTGCACCGTCGACGGATCGTCGTTCGAGCGCAGGATCAGATCGAGCTTGGCGCCGAGATTGCGGATCGCCTCGTCGTAGCCGGTGAGCTGCTCGGCCGGCGTCAGCGAGCGCAGCACCTCGCGGATTTCGCCGAGCGCGCGTTCGATACCGGTCAGCGTCTGGCCGTCGCTGCCGTGTTGCCTGTTTTCGTCGATGCGGCGGGACAGCGAGCGGATTTCGTTCTCGAGCGATTCGATCTCCCGGCGCGGCACCGCCTCGGTGATGGCCTGGCGGATTTCGGCGAGTTCGCTGCGGAAGGCGGCAATCGACTCCTCGACATGATCGGGACGCTGCAGCGCTTCGATCTGGCTGGTGATCTTGAGCAGGTGCCGTTCGAGCGAAGAAAAATCCGGCCCGGCCGGCGCTGCCGGCATCATGGTGTGAGAAGAATTGGGCTGCGAAAAATTGGGCTGCGCAGCAGAGGCTGTCGGCGCGCCATTGCGCGGCGGCATCTGGCGCGGGGGCGGACTGTCGAGTTCGTTCTGGCGCGCGGCGATTTCGGCGATCGCAAAATCCATCGAGGCCGGGCTGAGCGGCGGCGCGGGGCGATAAACTTGCGCGGCAGCACGCTCGACCATGTCGGTCTGGCGCTGCTTTTCCTGCGCCTGGGCCTGACGGACCGGCGCGGGGTTCGAAATCTGCGACAGCCGCGCGTCGAGGCGCGAAATGGCGTCGTTGAGCTGTCGGGCCACCGTCGGCTCGCCACGGGCGGCTTCGCCGCGCGAAGTGTCGCCGCGCGGCGTGGCGGGCCGCGAAATCTGCTCGATCTGCTTGGTGATTGAATCCAGCCGCTGGTGAATGTCGGCGACGTCGGGGATTTGCCGCGGCATCGCCGGCCGCGGCTCGGAAGGCGCGCCGAAGCTGGGCGGGGCTGGTTCGCCGACGGTGGAATTGAGCCAGTCGTTCAATGTCATGCCGGCGCGGCGCGCCGCCGCCTCGGCCCTTTCGCGGACAGAGGGATCGATGCCGTCAACACTCCACGATACGCGCGAATTCATGCTTTCGTCCGGTTCCGCTTCGGCGCCCCACCTGCGCCATCAGCCTCCCCGCGCGTCCCACCGAAGAGACAATCGTATTTCCGCGCGGCTCGCCTGCCTCGGAACTGACTTTTTCGCGTTACGGTAAAGAACGGGTTAAGGAATGCGACGGACGGCCCTAAAAGTTACCGGGCAGCCAAATCGGCTGGCTCTAAAAGGCGCTAGCCGTTTTTTTCGCGCTGGCTGTCCTCGAGCGCCACGACGTTGGTCCGTTCCGCTCCGGCAGACAGGGCCGACAACGCCTCGATCGCCTCTTCGCACCATTCCGCCACGGCGCGCTCATAGCTGAGGCCGACGCGAAGTCCGAGCAGTTTGCCGACATCGGCCGGCGGCGCGATGCCGTGGGGACAACGTTTGTTGAGCAGGCGCTCGTAGCGGGCGAAACGGTCGCGGTGATGTTCCAGCCGCGCCATCAGGTCGGTGCGCAACGGTTCGACGTCGACGCTGTCGAGCGCGTAGAGCCGCACCAAGAGGTCGTCCTTGATCGAGGCCGGAACGCTCGGCCGCGCGGCCCAATGCCTGAGCGCGGCGCGGCCTTCCGGCGTGAGCGTATAGACCAGCTTGTTCGGCTTGCCTGATTGCACCACCTCGCGGCCCTGGATATGGCCGCGGTCGCGAAGCTTGGTGAGTTCCCGATAAATTTGCTGGTGGTCGGCCTTCCAGAAGAATCCAATGGAGTTGTCGAACGTCTTGGCGAGCTCATAGCCCGTCATCGGACGTTCGGTCAGGCAGGCAAGGATCGCGTCACCAAGCGCCATGACGCCGGCCTCCGGCTTTCAGTTTGTAATTTGACATTATGCATAAAGTTGCATATGCGTCAACGCGCATAATCGGACCGCGCCTCGTGCGCGGGCCCGAGCCCGTCATCGCCCGCCAGAGGAGACATGATGACCATGAGCGGCCTCGACAAGTGGTACGGCTACATGAAGTCCCATGACACGGCGGCGTTGTGGGACCTGCTACATCCAGATGCGGTGTTCGAAAGCCCCGTCGTCCACACGCCGCAGCGCGGGCGCGACATCACCTTCAAATATCTGGCGAGCGCCGAGAAGGTTCTTGGCGGCCCCGGCTTCAAATACACCGGCGAATGGCGCAGTGCCAACGGCGCGGTCCTCGAATTCGAAAACGAGATCGAGGGCATCAGGATCAACGGCGTCGACATCATCACCTTCAGCGATGACGGTAAGATCACGCATTTCAAGGTGATGGTGCGTCCGCTGAAGGGAATCAATCTGCTGCACCGTCTGATGGGGGAGCAACTCGCCAGGCAGTGAGCCAGGGCTTCCGCGATCATCGCCGTCTATGTCGCTATGGCTGACGAGATATTTGCCGGTCCGCTCACTCCCTAGAATCTCCGGAACCGGATAAGGTCTACGTCCGGAACGCCACACGAATTTCATTTCAAACGCCTTCACCACCTTATCGCCCCTGCCGGGAGAACATCATGCCGATCTACAAAGCCCCCGTGGAAGACGTCACCTTCCTGCTCAACGACGTGTTCCAGATCGATCGCTACGACAATCTTCCCGGCTTCACCGACGCCTCCGCCGACGTGCGCGAAGCGATCATCGGCGAGGCTGCAAAACTCTCCGAAGAGGTATTGCAGCCGCTCAATCGCACAGGCGATCTCGAAGGCTGCAAGCGGAATGACGACGGCTCGGTGACGACGCCGAAGGGTTTTAAGGAAGCTTTCAAGCAGGTCGCCGAAGGCGGCTGGCTCGGGCTATCGGCGCCGGCGGAATATGGCGGGCAGGGGCTGCCGGTGACGCTGAGCCAGGTCGTCACCGAATTCCAGAGCGCGGCCAACATGGCGTTCTCGATGTATGGCGGTCTGACCATGGGTGCGACCGCGGCGCTTCTGGTGCATGGCAAGCCCGAGCAGAAGAAGATGTTCGTGCCGAAGATGGTGGCGGGCGAGTGGACCGGCACCATGAACCTCACCGAGCCGCAATGCGGCACGGATCTCGGGCTGTTGCGCACCAAGGCGGTGAAGCAGGCCGACGGCAGCTACAAGATCACAGGCACCAAGATCTTCATCTCCGCGGGCGAGCACGATATCGCCGAGAATATCATCCATCTGGTGCTGGCGCGCATCGAAGGCGCGCCGGCCGGCATCAAGGGCGTGTCGCTGTTCGTGGTGCCGAAGGTGCTGGTCAATGCCGACGGTTCGCTGGGTGCGCGCAACGGCGTGTCCTGCGGCTCGATCGAGCACAAGATGGGCATCCACGGCAATTCCACCTGCGTGATGAACTACGACAGCGCCACCGGCTGGCTGATCGGCGAAGAGAACAAGGGCATGCAGGGCATGTTCGTGATGATGAACGAGGCCCGCCTCGGCGTCGCCGTGCAGGGGCTGGCGCAGTCCGAGGTCGCCTATCAGAACGCCGTCAATTACGCGCGCGAGCGCTTGCAGGGCCGTTCGCTGACGGGCGCAAAGGAGGCCGACAAGCCGGCCGACCCGATCATCGTGCATCCCGACGTGCGCCGCGTGCTGCTCACCATCCGCGCCTTCAACGAAGCGGCGCGCGCCATGGTGGTGTGGACCGCGCTGAAGAGCGACGTCGCCCACCGCTCCTCCGACCCAAAGGACCGTCAGGAGGCTGACGACCATATGGGCCTGATGACGCCGGTCATGAAAGGCGTGATGACCGATGTCGGCTTCTCCAACGCGGTGCTGGCGCAGCAGATGTATGGCGGCCACGGCTATATCGCCGAGCACGGCATGGAGCAGTTCGTGCGCGATGCGCGCATCGCCATGCTCTATGAGGGCGCCAACGGCATCCAGGCGCTCGACCTTGTGGGGCGTAAATTGCCGCGCGACGGCGGCCGCGCCGTGATGGCGTTCTTTGCCGAAGTCGGCGCCTTCGCCAAGGAGCACGGCGGCGACGAGGCGATGAAGCCGTTCGTCACCCCGCTCTCGGCAGCCCTCGGCCATCTACAGCAGGCCACCGGCTGGCTGATGCAGAACGCGCTGACCAAGCCCGACAATGCGGGTGCGGCCGCCACCGACTACATGCAATTGTTCGGGCTCGTCACCTTCGCCTATATGTGGGCGCGGATGGCCAAAGTGGCTCAGGACAAGATTGCGAGCAGTGGCGCCACGCCCTATCTGAGCACCAAGTTGGTGACCGGCCGCTTCTTCATGGAGCGCATGCTGCCGGAAACCCATGTCCATCTTGCGCGCATCCAGACCGGCTGCGCGACCACCATGGAATTGGCGGCGGAAGCGTTCTGAGATTTTCCGCCGTTTCCTGTCCTTATCGCCTATAATATTATGATCCTCATACCAGGAGGGCGTCATGCCTGAGGCATATATCTACGATCACGTTCGCACCCCGCGCGGCCGCGGCAAGGCCGATGGCGCGCTCCATGAGGTCACCGCGCTGGCGCTGGCGACGGTGCCGCTGCAGGCGCTGAAGGAGCGCAACAATCTGGCCGAAGACGTCGTCGACGACGTCATCCTCGGCGTGGTCGATCCGGTCGGCGAGGCGGGCTCAGACATCGCGCGCTTCGCGGCGCTGAAGGCGGGGCTTGGCGAATCCGTCCCCGGCGTGCAGATCAGCCGCTTCTGCGCCTCCGGCCTCGATGCCGTGAATTTCGCCGCCGCCCAGATCATGGCCGGTCAGCATGAGCTTGTGATCGGCGGCGGCGCGGAATCGATGAGCCGCGTCGGCATCGGCGCTTCCGGCGGCGCCTGGCCGATGGATCCCTCGATGGCGGTGCCTTCCTATTTCATGCCGCAGGGTGTCTCGGCCGATCTGATCGCCACCAAATACGGTTTTTCGCGCGACGACGTCGACGCCTACGCCGTGCAGAGCCAGCAGCGCGCCGCAAAGGCCTGGGACGAGGGCCGCTTCAACAAGTCGGTGGTGCCGGTCAAGGACATCAACGGCCTGACCATCCTGGCCAAGGATGAGCACATGCGCCCGACCACGACGATGCAGTCGCTGGCGCAGTTGCAGCCGTCGTTCGTTGTCATGGGCCAGATGGGCGGCTTCGACGCAGTGGCGATCCAGTCGCATCCGGAAATCGAGCGCGTCAATTACGTCCACCATGCCGGCAACTCCTCCGGCATCGTCGATGGTGCGGGCGCGGTGCTGCTCGGCAGCAAGGAAGCGGGCGCGAAACATGGATTGAAGCCGCGTGCAAAGATCCGCGCCTTTGCCAATATCGGCTCGGAGCCCGCGATGATGCTGACCGGTCCGGTCGACGTCACCGAAAAGCTGTTCGAGCGTTCCGGCATGAAGAAGTCGGACATCGACCTGTTCGAACTGAACGAAGCTTTCGCCTCGGTCGTGCTGCGCTACATCCAGGCGTTCGAGATCGACAATGCGAAGATCAACGTCAATGGCGGCGCGATCGCGCTCGGCCATCCGCTCGGCGCGACGGGAGCCATGATCCTCGGTACCGTGCTCGACGAGTTGGAGCGCACCAACAAGTCCACCGCGCTGGTGACGCTCTGCATCGGCGGCGGCATGGGGACCGCGACGATCATCGAAAGAGTCTGAGAACGTAGGGTGGGCAAAGGCGCATCTGCGCCGTGCCCACCATCACGCACTCCACTGGGAATGGTGGGCACGCTGCGCTTTGCCCACCCTACGAATCACCGCTTAACCGCCGCGCCTGACATCGGCTGCCGGCATCGAGGGAGCACCAACATGGCCTTCAAGAATTTCAAGCTAGAGACCGACGCCGACGGCATTGCGCTCGCCACCTGGGACATCCCCGGACGTTCGATGAACGTGCTGGATGAGACCTCGACGACCGAGCTTGAGGAGATCCTGAAGCAGACCACGGCCGATGCCGCCGTGAAGGGCGTCGTCATCACCTCCAGCAAGGAAGCCTTCTGCGCCGGCGCCGACCTTTCCATGCTTGAGGGCATGAACGTCGCCTATGCCAGGATGCTGAAGGAGAAGGGCGAGGAAGCTGCCAACCAGATGCTGTTCGACCAGAGCCGGCGCTTCTCGCTGGTGCTGCGCGGCATCGAAACCTGCGGCAAGCCGTGGGCGGCCGCGATCAACGGGCTGGCGCTCGGCGGAGGTTTCGAGGTGACGCTGTCCTGCCATTATCGCGTCGCGGCTGAAAATCCCAAAACCCGCCTCGGCCTGCCCGAGGTCAAGGTCGGCCTGTTCCCGGGCGCTGGCGGCACCCAGCGCGTGCCGCGTCTGGTGCCGCCGCAGGATGCGATGACGATCCTGCTCAAGGGCGATCCGGTCACGGTCGACAAGGCCAAGGCGCTCAATCTGATCCACGCCATCGTGCCGGCGGCCGATCTGATCAAGGCGGCAAAGGACTGGATCAAGGGCGGCGGCAAGGCGGTCGCGCCCTGGGACGAGAAGGGTTTCAAGCTGCCGGGCGGCCCGGTGTTCTCCAAGAACGGCATGATGATGTTCCCGGCCGGCAACGCCATCTATCGCCGCGAGACCTACGACAATTACCCGGCGGCGCGCGCCATCATGAGCTGCGTCTATGAGGGCCTGCAGTTGCCGATCGACGCCGCGTTGCGCGTCGAATCGCGTTACTTCACGAAAGTCCTGCGCTCCAAGGAAGCCGCGGCGATGATCCGCAGCCTGTTCCTGTCGATGCAGGAGCTGAACAAGGGAGCGCGGCGTCCGCAAAACGTACCGCCGACCAGGATCAAGAAGGTCGCCGTGATCGGCGCCGGCTTCATGGGCGCCAGCGTCGGCTACGTCTCGGCCCGCGCCGGCCTCGATGTGATCCTGATCGACCGCGACCAGGAAAGCGCCGACAAAGGCAAGGCGCATGCGCAGAAGGTGATCGACGAGCAGGTCGCCAAGGGCCGCGCCAAGGCAGGTGATCGCGACGCGCTGCTGGCGCGCATCACGCCGACCGCCGACTACGCCACGCTCGGGGATTGCGATCTCGTCATCGAGGCCGTGTTCGAGGACCGCAAGGTCAAGGCGGAGACCTTTGCCAAGGCGCAGCAATACCTCAGGGCGGATGCGATCTTCGCGTCCAACACCTCGACGCTGCCGATCACTTCGTTGGCCGAAAGCTTCAAGGAGCAGGGCAAGTTCGTCGGCATCCATTTCTTCTCGCCGGTCGAGAAGATGATGCTGGTCGAAATCATCCTCGGCAAGAACACCGGCGACGTCGCGCTCGCCGCCGCGCTCGACTATGTGCGGGTGATCGGCAAGACGCCGATCGTCGTCAATGACTCCCGCGGCTTCTACGCCAACCGCTGCGTCGGCCGTTACATCGCCGAAGGCAACGAGATGTTCCTCGAAGGCGTGCCGCCGGCGATGATCGAGAACTGCGCCAAGATGGCCGGCATGCCGGTCGGTCCGCTGTCGCTGTCCGATGAAGTCGCCCTCGACCTCGGCCTCAAGGTCATCAAGGCGACGGAAGCCGATCTTGGTCCCAATTCCATCAACCCGGATCAGAAGAAGCTGATGGTGGAGCTGGTCGAGAAGCAGGGCCGTCTCGGCCGCAAGAACAGCAAGGGCTTTTACGATTACCCCGAGAAGGGCAAGGGACAGAAAAGCCTGTGGCCGGGCCTGTCGACGCTGCAGCCCAAGCAGCTCGATCCGGATACGCTCGACATCGAGGAGCTGAAGCAGCGCTTCCTGGTGGTGCAGGCGGTCGAAGCCGCGCGCACGGTCGAGGATCACGTCATCACCGATCCGCGCGAGGCCGATGTCGGCTCGATACTCGGTTTTGGCTTCGCGCCGTTCACCGGCGGCACGCTGTCCTATATCGACTTCATGGGCACGCGGAAGTTCGTCGAGCTCTGCCACAGACTGGAGGCCAAATACGGCTCGCGCTTCACCCCGCCGAAACTGCTGGAAGACATGGCGGCGAGGAACGAGACCTTCTACGGCCGCTTCCCGCCGAAGAAGGCGGCGGCGTAGAGCGAGCCGTAAAATCTATCGTCGTCCCTGCGAACGCAGGGACCCATACCGCGTGATCTATCGATAAGGCGTGTTGATCGACGCCTTCGGCAACCAACAACCCCCTGTGGTTATGGGTCCCTGCGTTCGCAGGGACGACCACCGGAGAGAGCAGTGACACGAACAAAAAGGGCCGGATCATCGATCCGGCCCTTTCCATGTTCGCTATTCGCAAGAACTCACGCGGCCTTCATCAGGCCTTCCTTGGTCAGCGCTTCCTGCACCTTCGGGCGCGCGGCGATGCGGGCCTTGTAGGCCACGAGGTTCGGCATCTCGGACAGATCGAACTTCATCCGGTCCGCCCAGGACAGCATCGTGAACAGATAGCCGTCGGCGACGGTGAACTGGCTGCCCATCAGATAGTCGCGCCCCGCAAGCTGGCTGTCGACATACTTGAACTTGCCCATCACCCGGTCCTTGAAGAACGCCTTGGCCTCATCGGCCAGCACCGGCGAAAACATCGGGCCGAAACTCTTGTGCAGTTCCGTGGTGATGAAATTGAGCCATTCCAGCAGCTTGTAGCGCTCGCTGCTGTCACGGGCGGGGGCCAGGTTCTTGGCCGCGGCCTTGTCGGCGATCATCTGGACGATGACCGGCCCCTCGGTGACCAGTTCGCCCGAATCGAGCACCAACACCGGCACCTGGCCCTTCGGGTTGACCTTCAAAAAGTCGTCGCCGTTTTCCAGCTTCTTGGCGCGCAGGTCGACCTTGACCAGGTCGTAGGGCAGACCGGCCTCGAGAAGCGCGATATGGGGGGACAGCGAACAGGCGCCCGGGGAATGATAAAGTTTCATGGGGTTTTTCCTCCCTCGACATTATTGGTGGACTGACTAAATGCATCTGCATGGAATAGTCAAGATTGATGCAGCTGCATTTAGTGCGGTACACTGATCTGTGACTGACACGGACTGGATGATGAAACGCAAACCATCGACCGAGGCGACCGCCGCCTGGATCCGCCTGATGCGGGTGCAGAGCCGGGTGCTCGATGCCGTCGAGCAGGATTTGAAGAAAGCCGGCTTTCCGCCGCTGGCCTGGTATGACGCGTTGCTGGAACTGTCGCGCGCGCCGTCCGGCGAGATGCGCCCGGTGGAACTGGAAAAGCAGATGCTGATCCCGCAATATTCCACCTCGCGGCTGATCGACCGTCTGGTGGACGAGGGCTTGGCGGCGCGGCGCGAATGCAAGATCGACAAGCGCGGCCAGTTCGTGGAGATCACCGAGGCCGGGCGCGAGCTGCAGAAGAAAATGTGGAGCGCCTATTCGGCGGCGATCGAAAAGCACGTCGGCTCCAAACTGTCGGATGCCGATGCGATGAAGCTTTGCGGTCTGCTCGACCGGCTGGGCTGCTCCTGCTCCGACGTCAAGGCGGCCGCTGCCCGCGACGGCGTGCCGGCGCGATGACGGCTCTTATATGTTTCGTTGATGTGGACGCCGCCGTCCGCATTCCCTTGGCCACACGGCGCGTTCGGTCGAATCGCCAGATATCCGGATTTTTTCATGGCGCGTGACCAGATCGATATGACGCCGCTGCAATCGCGTGACGAACTCGTCACGTGGTTCGAGGCCGGCTGCAAGCCGCCGTCCGAGTTCCGCATCGGTACCGAGCACGAGAAGACCCCGTTCACGCTGGAGGGCCGTCAGCCCGTGCCATACGAAGGCGCGCGCGGCATCGGTGCGCTGCTCGAAGGCATGCAGCTCCTGCTCGGCTGGGAGCCGATCATGGAGCAGGGCAACATCATCGGGCTCTACGACGTCACCGGTGGCGGGGCGATTTCGCTCGAGCCCGGCGGGCAATTTGAGCTGTCCGGTGCGCCGGTCGAAAACGTGCATCAGACCCAGGCCGAGCTGATGGCGCATCTGGCGCAGGTGCGCGAGATCGCAACGCCTTTGGGGATCGGCTTTCTCGGGCTCGGCATGACGCCGTCCTGGTCACGGGAGCAGATTCCGGTGATGCCCAAGGGCCGCTACAAGATCATGTCCAACTACATGCCGAAGGTCGGCCAGTACGGCATCGACATGATGTACCGGACCTGCACGGTGCAGACCAATCTCGACTTCTCCTCGGAAGCCGACATGGTCAAGAAGCTGCGCGTGTCGATTGCGCTGCAGCCGGTCGCGACCGCCTTGTTTGCCAATTCGCCGTTTACCGAAGGCAAGCCCAATGGCTTCCTGTCGTTCCGCTCCGAGATCTGGCGCGACACGGATAACGCGCGCTCTGGCATGCTGCCGTGGGTGTTCGAGGACGGCATGGGGTTCGAGCGCTGGGTCGACTATGCGCTCGACGTGCCCATGTACTTCGTCAAGCGCGGCGAGACCTATATCGATGTCGCCGGCTCGTCGTTCCGCGCCTTCTTCGAGGGCCGCAACAACTCGCTTCCCGGCGAGCGTCCGACCTTGTCGGACTGGGCCAATCATCTTTCGACGATTTTCCCGGAAGTCCGCCTGAAGCGTTATCTGGAAATGCGCGGCGCCGATGGCGTGCCGTGGGGCCGGCTGCCGGCGTTGCCGGCGTTCTGGGTCGGGCTGCTGTATGACGACGAAAGCCTGGATGCGGCCTGGGATCTGGTCAGTCACTGGACCGCGCAGGAGCGCCAGGCATTGCGCGACGATGTCCCGCGCTTCGGCTTCAAGGCCAGGATCAGGGATCACTATCTGTTCGAGATCGCCCGGGAGTGCCTGAAGCTGTCGCATGCCGGCTTGCGGCGGCGCGGCCGCATCGATCAACTCGGCCGCGACGAGAGCCGCTACCTCGAACCGCTGGAGCGCATCCTCGAATCGGGCCGCACGCCCGCGGAAGAGATGCTGGACAAATTCAACGGCGAGTGGGGCGGTTCCGTGGAGCCCGTCTATCAGGAATACGCGTTTTAATTTAACGGGTTGCTTAACCTTTGGGCCGTTCATCCACCGTACAGGTTGATGGCGCTCAAATGACGGCCGGATGGAGCATGGTCTCCGCGCAAACGCGTTTGCGCGGAGATCATGCTCGAATCAAAGGGCTGGGGCGGGACGACTTTTCGAAGAAAAGCCATCCCGCGCTGGAAACGCGTACTCGAAAGCAACGTACTCGAAAGCAACCGCGGATGGGGACTGTTCGCCTGCTCAGGGCGTGTGTGGTGACGCTCGCCTTTTTGGCGGCGGCCGTAGGCGCGCGCCCGGCGCTGGCGCAGGCCAATTTCGACCGTCCCGGCGGTGACTATCTCAGCGCGCCCGTGACCTCGGGCGATCCGGCGGAATGCGCGCTGGTGTGCGAGCGCGACCGGCGCTGCCGTGCCTGGACCTTCAGCTATCCAACTGACCTCGCCAACCGTGCGGTGTGCTGGCTCAAGAGCAACGTGCCGGCGCGGGTGCAGAGCGATTGCTGCGTCACCGGCGTGCGCGGCGCCGGTGTGGTCGAACGGCGCAACGAGGCCATCGAAACCTCGATCGACCGCTTCGGCGGCGACTACAAGAGCTTCGATCTCAAGAGCAGCGACGGCGACGACGCCTGCAAGGCCGCCTG
This sequence comes from Bradyrhizobium sp. 170, assembly GCF_023101085.1. NCBI lineage: Bacteria > Pseudomonadati > Pseudomonadota > Alphaproteobacteria > Hyphomicrobiales > Nitrobacteraceae > Bradyrhizobium > Bradyrhizobium sp. 170. Next base: position 665,869 of record NZ_CP064703.1, read on the forward strand.
CGCCGCCGACAACAAATGCCGCGCCTGGACCTATGCCCGGCCGGGCTACGCCGGCAAGGAGGCGCACTGCTTCCTGAAGAAAGACATCAAGCCGCCGCGGCGGAAGGCGGGGTTCACTTCGGGCGTGGTGCGGTAGCGGCGACATGCACCGCTCGTCCCTGCGAACGCAGGGACCCATAGCCACCGAATGCAGTTGTGTTGAGATGGCGTCTGCCATTCTGCCTCATCGGTAGATCACGCGGTATGGGTCCCTGCGTTCGCAGGGACGACGATGGTTGTCACAATGTGTCCGCCGGCAGCGCCGTGATCTCCGGCCACAGCGCCTTCCATCGCGCAGCCTTCGCCTCGTAATTCACGGCGGAGAAATTCGCGCCGGGATTGGGCCGCACGATCAGTGCGGCGACATCGTCGTAGCCATTCGGCGCGTACACCTCGTAAGCCTCGCGCGTGCGCCGGATTCCGATCTGCGTGTTCCTGGTCAGGAAGCGGTCGATGCCCTGTGTCGAGCGATGCAGTTGCGGGTAGGGCAGGCCATGCTTTTCGGGGTACCAGAGATGAACGCGCGCCTGGTTGCGCGCCTCGACCGCGATGCCGCGGCTTGCAAGCCGCTCCGAGAGCGTGCGGATCACCTTGTCTTCCGCCTCCCACGACGTATCAGGATCGAAATAGAACACGTCGTAATCGTTGATGCCGTGATCGACCGCGCGCTTCGTCAGCACATTCCACACCGTCTGCACCAGGCACCCGGAGACCAGCCACGCATCCGGCAGCGCCAGCCGAAACAGTTCCTCGGCGATGATTTCGTTGGCGGGATTTTGCAAGGCGGCGGTGAGGAATTGGTCTTTGTCCATAGGCACGCCGCCGTAGGGTGGGCAAAGCGAAGCGTGCCCACCATTCCCTTACGATCGTGGAAAGATGGTGGGCACGCTGCTGCGCGCCTTTGCCCACCCTACAAATTCTTGTCGAACTCCTTCACCGCCTTCTTCGACGCCAGCGTGCGCCAGTGCCGCCGCAACAGCGGCTCAACATTGGCGCGCTTGGCCTTCGACAGGCGGATCAGCACCATCGGATAATCGCGGTAGTGATCGGTGAAGTAAAACAGCTTCGGCTGGCTTTCCACCAGCATCTCGCGCTCGTCCCTTGGCACGCCCGGCATCACCAGGCTGTCGCCGTCTTCCCTCAGCCGCGCGAGCATCTTCTTGCGCACTTTCAGCGCCGGCGTGCCGTAGGAGCTGCCGTCCTCGACTTCGGGCCAGAGAAGCGCAATTTTTCTGACGTCGTCGAAGGTCATGGCCCGGCAAAGAATGTCGCCCGGATGGAGCGAAGCGCAATCCGGGACAGGTCTCGCCGGCGAATGCAGTTTTCCCGGATTGGGCTTCGCTCCATCCGGGCTACGACCTCACTGCACCGAGGTGAAAAACCGCGCCAGCCGAAAACCCGACAGCCAGGTCCATACCGGCTGGCTGCGCATGCCCAAATCCCACGAGCCGACCACGGCATCAGCGCGGCCGATCAGATTGTCGACCGGCAGCAGGCCCACGCCGCCGTCGCGCACCGCGACGCGGCTGTCGGCGGAATTGTCCCGGTTGTCGCCGAGCACGAACAGTTGGCCCGGCGGCACCGTCACCTCGGGCGTGTTGTCGAGTCTCCCATTGTCGCGCATCTTGAAGATCGCGTGGCTGACGCCGTTCGGCAGCGTCTCGACGAAGCGATAGGCCCGCTCGGTGTTGCCGCGATCGTCTTCGGCTTGTCCGACGCCTTCCGGCTTCAACGCAGCGGCGTGATCGTTGATGAAGAGCTGGCCCTGCCGCAACTGGATACGGTCGCCCGGCAACCCGACCACGCGCTTGACCCAGGCCTGCGAGCGGTCGCCCGGCCAGCGGAACACGACGACGTCGCCGCGCTTCGGCGTGTCGCCGAACAGGCGGCCGGTTTCCGGCAGCGTGATCTGGATCGGCAGCGACGCCGCGCCGTAGCCGTAGGGAAATTTCGAGGCGAGCAGCGCGTCGCCGATTAGAAGCGTCGGCTCCATCGAGCCGGACGGCACGTAAAAAGGCTCGGCCAGCGCGCCCTTGGCAACGAACACGACGGCCACGATCGCCGCTAGCTGCACGGCCTGCGCGCGCCAGCTCATCGGTTTGGCGAGGGATACCGGCTTCTCGTCGCTTGCTAACTTCTCGTCGCTCACTAGCCCGTTCCTCCGACCGTGATCTTTTCCATCCGCAGCGTCGGCTGGCCGACGCCGACAGGCACGCCCTGGCCGTTCTTGCCGCAGGTGCCGATGCCGGTATCGAGCGCGAGGTCGTTGCCGACCATGGTGATCCGATGCAGGTCGGTCGGCCCGTTGCCGATCAGCATCGCGCCCTTCAAGGGCGCGCCGAGCTTGCCGTTCTCGATCTTGTAGGCCTCGGTGCACTGGAACACATATTTGCCCGAGGTGATGTCGACCTGGCCGCCGCCGAAATTCGCGGCATAGATACCGTTCTTGACCGAGGCCAGAATCTCCGCCGGATCGCGCTGTCCCGCCAGCATGTAGGTGTTGGTCATGCGCGGCATCGGCACATGGGCGTAGCTCTGGCGGCGGCCGTTGCCGGTCGGCTTCATGTTCATCAGCCGCGCGTTCTGGCGGTCCTGCATGTAGCCGACCAGAATGCCGTCCTCGATCAGCACGGTGCGGTTGGTCGGCGTGCCCTCGTCGTCAATGGAGAGAGAACCGCGCCGCGAGGCCATGGTGCCGTCGTCCACGACAGTGACGCCCTTGGCCGCGACCTGCTTGCCCATCAACCCTGCGAAGGCCGAAGTCTGCTTGCGGTTGAAGTCGCCTTCCAGCCCGTGGCCGACCGCCTCATGCAGCATCACGCCGGGCCAGCCGGCGCCCAGCACCACGTCCATCTCGCCGGCGGGGGCGGGGACCGATTCCAGATTGACCAGCGCCTCGCGGATCGCGCCGTCGGCGGCCTCGCGCCACGCCTTGGTCTCGATGAAGCGCGCATAGCCCTCGCGGCCGCCATAACCCTTGCTGCCGCTCTCCTGCCGGTCGCCCTGGCCCGCGACCACGGAAATATTGACCCGCACGAGCGGGCGGATATCGCGATAGCTCTCGCCGTCGGGCCGCAAAATTTCCACCACCTGCCAGGTCGCGCCGAGGCTGATCGAGGCCTGCCGCACCCGCGGGTCCTTGTCGCGCACATAGGCGTCGATCTCGGCCAGCAGCTTTACCTTGGCCTCAAATCCCGGCGCATCCAGTGGATTCTCGTCGCCATAGAGCCGCACATTGGTATGCGCCGGTGCAGCGGCAAAATTGCCGCTGTAGCCGCCGCGCACGGCGGCCACCGCATCCGCCGCGCGGATCAGCGCCGGCAGCGAGACGTCGGAGGAGTGCGCATAGCCGACCGCGTCGTCTTTGACGGCGCGCAGGCCAAATCCCTGGCTGGTGTCGTAAGTCGCCTGCTTCAGCCGGCCGTTGTCAAAACCGAGCGCTTCGGTCTGGCCATATTCCAGAAACAGCTCGCCATCGTCGGCCCCCTCAAGCCCCCGCGCGATTTCGCGTCTGACGGCATCACGGTCGAGATTGGCGCGGTCGAGAAGGGAAGTTGTGGCGGGATTGGTCATCAAATCAGTCCGTTGTGGGAGGGGCGCATCCAAGATAGTTGTTTTGCGGCCATTCCGCGAGGGGCGGGATCAACACGTTGCCGAGACGATGGCTTCAGTCGAAATTGTTCCGATAACGCAAGACCATATCGAAAGCTTTCATCGAGCCCTCGATTTCGTCGCACGGGAGCGGCGCTATCTCGCGTTTCTGGAAGCCCCGCCATTCGAATCAACGCGGGCCTTCGTTCTCAACAATATCGAGCAAGGTTATCCGCAACTGGTCGCGGTGTCGGCCGGCCAGGTCGTCGGCTGGTGCGATGTCGTGCCCAACCCAAGGCAGATTTATGCCCATGTCGGCGTTCTCGGCATCGCGCTTCTGCCGGAATTCCGGCGGCAGGGTATAGGCGGGCGTTTGATCCGGCAGACGCTCGATGCGGCGCGGGATTTTGGACTGCGCCGGGTCGAGCTCACGGTTCGGGAAAAGAACACAGTTGCGATCGAGCTCTACAAGAAATTCGGCTTTGCCGTCGAAGGACTGCAGCGCAACCGCATTCTGGTCGATGGCGCCTACGAAAACCTGATCCTCATGGGCGTGCTGTTTTAGCTTCCCCTCACGGCAGCTTGTCATCCGCTTTGCCGGCAGCGTCCACATCGGGCTCGGGCCTGGCGTGTGCATTGGCCCAGCGGAACAGTTCGTCGAACACCGGCCGCAACGCCCGGGCCGCCGGGGTCATCTCGTATTCCACCCGTGGCGGCACTTCCGGAAACACTGTGCGCTTCACCAGGCCCTCGCTTTCGAGGTCGCGGAGCTGGGTCGTCAGCATGTGCTGGGTCACGTCGGGGATGGCGCGTCGCAATTGGCCAAAGCGCAGCTTGCCGTCGACAAGCTGCCAAAGGATTTCGCCCTTCCACTTGCCCGAGAGCAGGCGGAGCGCCCGGTGCAACTGCTGCCGGGCCCGCTCGGAGGGGCATTCTTGCCCTTCGTTCCCATTAGTCTGCTTTTTCATACTACCCCATAAAAATCATCCTACTTGTCAATTTCATCTTAGTCCCGATTTTTGGTTTTGACAGCCCCTTGGGGTTTCTCTGCCGGCGGACGGCGCAGCTGTCGGCCGCCGCTCTCACAATTCCGGAGTTCTCGATGTCGACAATTGTTGAGCCTGCCAGACGGCGCTGGACCTCTGCCGCCCTGTGGGTCGTCAGAGGATTGCTTGCGCTCGCCTTTGTGGCGGCCGGCGGGGCGAAGCTCTATGGCGTCCCCATGCTGGTGGAGGAGTTCCAGCACATTGGACTCGGGCAATGGTTTCGCTATGCCACCGGCGGTCTCGAAATCATGGGCGCGATCCTGCTGCTCTGGCCGCAGAAGGCTGCGCTCGGTGCGCTGCTGCTGATCTGCATCATGATCGGCGCGGTGATCACCCATTTGTTCGTCATCTGCGGTTCGCCGGCGCCGGCCATTGTTCTGTTGGTGCTGAACGCCATCGTCGCCTATGCGAAGCGCGATCAGATCGCATGGTTTGCCGAGACATTGTGAGGATGCTGCGATGCGCCTTTCTCGCCGTGAGCTGACGATTGCCGCGGGGCTCATCCTGGCCTTCGCGGTGCCGCTGACCGCGACCCTGTTGCTGACACGATCGGAAGCGGCGGACTCGAAGCCGCAGCCGAAGTCCGCTTCAGTTCGGATGCATCGGCTGGTGCTGCCGATCAACACCGATGACCCCACCACGATGCGGGCGCTGATCTCGACCTCGCTCAACCTTCCGAAATACTATCAGGAGCGGAACGAAGCGTTCACGATCGAAGTCGTCGCCTACAACGCCGGCGTTCACATGCTTCGCGCCGATACTTCACCGGTGAAGGACATGCTGCGCGTGTTAAGGACGGTCAATTCGAACATCCGTTTCGTGGTCTGCGAGGCGACCAAGCTTGGCATGGAGCGCCAGGAGGGGCGTCCACTCACGCTGCTCGACGACGTCGATCTCGTGCCGAGCGGACCCGGGCGCATCATTGAATTGCAGGAAGCCGGCTGGTCCTACATCCGGTCGTGACAAAAGAATCAGACCTGCACAGCGGAGCATCCGAGATGACATCGCATCGCAGTCCGAACCGCCGCACCGTCGTCGCCGGCATGATTGGTGCGACCGCCACGCTTGCGATGCCGGCGTGGGCGCGGCGCGCGGGGGCCGGTGGGCCGCCGCCATTCGCAACCGTCAGGCATCAGTTCACGGAGGTTCGTGGCGCGCGCCCGGTCCCGGCGGTGCCAATCCCGCGCCTCGGCGCAGCTGCGCTCGATCTGGCGTCCTTGCGCGGCAAAGTGGTGCTCGTCAATTTCTGGGCGACGTGGTGCCCGGCCTGCCGCATTGAACTGCCGATACTGGATCGGCTCGCGGGAAACGGCCGCGCCGACCTCGCGGTCGTTGCCATCGCGACCGATCGCGATCGATCGCTGGTCTCGCCCTTCGTCAGGAAATTGAAGCTTCGCCACCTCGCGATCGGCCTCGACCCCGGCGGACTGGTGGCGCGTGCCGGCGCAAGCGATGGCGTCGATACGCCGTTCGCGCTTTACGGCATGCCGATTTCCTTCCTGCTCGGCGTCACCGGGCAAGTCGAAGGCTACATGACAGGTGAAGCGGATTGGCTCTCGCAGGAGGCGGGCCGATTGTTCGATTACTATGCCAGTGCCGGCCGCGGGTGACTAAGACGAACCGGGCTTTGAGGCTAGCGCCTGCGGCTCACGGCAGCTTGTCATACCCCTCGCCAAGCCCGTTCAGGCTGAGCGGAAATCCAATTCCCTCTTCGGGCGTCTCAAAAATAATAAAAGTCGCGGTTTTGGCCGACCGGAGTTGCCCGAGCAGCTTTTCGTCCATCACCACCTCGGCGACGCAGCCATTGGGCAGGCAGCGGACAAAGCCGGCGCGGCCGACGTCCTGGTTGTCGAGCTTCAAGCCGAGCCCGGAGGGCAGCAGGACGCCCAAGGGCGCCACCACCCGCATCAGCTTGCTCTTCTGGTCGGCGGTCTTGAGCACGATCACGGTGAGGCCGGCGTTGGAGCGGTCCTCGGCTACCACGCTCTGGATCAGGGCGCATTGCTCGCCCTGCGCGCCGGGCGGGGTGTCGCAGCGGATCTGCCAGTCGCCATGGACCGACCGCACCGCGCCTTGGGCGCTGGCCGCCTGGGTCAGGCCGAGCAGGAACGCCGCGGCGAGCAGGCCGCCGAGCCAGCGGGCCGGTTCCAACGCGCGTCCCGCCTGATGTTTCGAACGCCCCATCCGGGTCGATCCTCTTACCATTTGCGCCAGTGCCGGCGACATTTCCGCCAGGCCGGCACCACATTGTATCTGGGCCTACCGGACTGATACGCAATGACGGCGCCTTGAAGGCGGTCCCACAGCCGGTCCGCGCCATCGAGGACCGTCGGGAGCCCCACGCGAATCAGGTCGCTCGGGAGCGCCGTCACTGTGCCTACATCCGGCAACCGGGCTGTCAAGCGGCGAAGCCTTGCAAAACGGCGGCTTTTTGCTGATTTGCCGGGAAAATCCGACATCTGCCGAATAGCAGGTGACGCATGGCTTTGCCCTCCACTACTGCATTGCGAGAGCCTTAGAATTATGGTTTGAGAGGCTGGATTTCGACGCGTTCTAACGATGTGGCCCAGGGTACTGTAGCAATGCTGTTGCAGGTACTTTTGAAGGTGTACTTCCAAAAGTACCTCCGGTAGGCCGTTTGTGAGGGCGGATCGTGCGGCATTCCCGGCCATTCGGCGGGGGTGCTTTGGGGATTTATTCAAGGGAGCGCGAGCGGCATGAAGATGTCGAGTGGCCAGATGGGCCGGCGGTTGCTGGGGTTGACGGTGGCGGGCATGACGCTCGCAGCCGGCGGAGCGGCTTTTGGGGCGCAGCCCAAGCCGTGGGAAATGACGCTGCAGGAAGCCGCGACCCCCGTGATGGAAAACATCATCAGCTTCCATAACCTGCTGCTGGTGCTCATCACGCTGATCACCCTGTTCGTGCTGGCGCTGTTGGTCATCGTGGCGGTGAAGTTCAACGCCAAGGCCAATCCGGTCCCCTCCAAGACCACCCACCACACGCTGATCGAGGTGGCCTGGACGCTGATCCCGGTGCTGATCCTCGTCGCCATCGCGGTGCCGTCGTTCCGCCTGCTGTTCCAGCAGCTCGACATTCCCAAGGCTGACCTCACGGTGAAGGCCACCGGCAAGCAGTGGTACTGGAGCTATTCCTATCCCGATAACGGCAAGTTCGAATTCGATTCGCTGATGGCGCAGGACAAGCAGCCGCGCCTGCTCGGCGTCGACAACGAGATGGTGGTGCCGGTCAACAAGGTGATCCGGGTCCAGACCACCGGCGCCGACGTCATTCATGCGTTCGCGGTGCCGTCGTTCGGCATCAAGATCGACTCGATCCCCGGCCGCCTGAACGAGACCTGGTTCAAGGCCACCAAGGTCGGCATGTATTACGGCCAGTGCTCGGAACTGTGCGGCAAGGATCATGCCTTCATGCCGATCGCGGTGCGGGTGGTGACCGATCAGGAATTCGCTTCCTGGGTTGAGGCGGCGAAGAAGAAATATGCGACCAACCCGGCGAACACCTTCGCTTCGGCTGGTGGTCAGGCCGCGCAGTAAGGCGCGGCTAACGGACACGCTAAGGGACAAGGGCGACGGGACCTGAAAAGGTCCGAAAAGGGACTGCAAGGCAGGATTTCAAAATGGCAACGACCGCAGCGACACACCACGATCACGCCCATGATGACCACGCCCATGCCAATCCGACCGGATGGCGGCGCTGGGTTTATTCGACGAACCATAAGGACATCGGCACGATGTACCTTATCTTCGCGATCTTCGCGGGTGTTATCGGTGCGGCGATGTCGATCGCGATCCGCATCGAGCTGATGTATCCCGGCGTCCAGTTCTTCCACGAATCCCACACCTATAATGTGTTTGTGACCTCGCACGGCCTGATCATGATCTTCTTCATGGTGATGCCGGCGATGATCGGCGGCTTCGGCAACTGGTTCGTGCCGCTGATGATCGGCGCGCCGGATATGGCGTTCCCGCGCATGAACAACATCTCGTTCTGGCTGCTGCCGGCCTCGTTCGCGCTGCTCTTGATGTCGACCTTCGTCGAGGGTGAACCGGGCGCCAACGGTGTCGGCGCGGGCTGGACCATCTACGCGCCGCTATCGACCTCGGGCCATCCGGGACCGGCGGTGGATTTTGCGATCCTGTCGCTGCATCTGGCCGGCGCCTCCTCGATCCTCGGCGCCATCAACTTCATCACCACGATCTTCAACATGCGCGCGCCGGGCATGACCCTGCACAAGATGCCGCTGTTCGTCTGGTCGATCCTGGTAACGGTGTTCCTGCTGCTGCTGTCGCTGCCGGTGCTCGCCGGCGCCATCACCATGCTGCTCACCGACCGCAATTTCGGCACCACCTTCTTCTCTGCCGACGGCGGCGGCGATCCGCTGCTGTTCCAGCACCTGTTCTGGTTCTTCGGCCATCCCGAAGTGTACATCCTGATCCTGCCCGGCTTCGGCATGATCAGCCAGATCGTCTCGACCTTCTCCCGCAAGCCCGTGTTCGGCTATCTCGGCATGGCCTACGCCATGGTCGCGATCGGCGGCATCGGCTTCGTGGTGTGGGCGCACCACATGTACACCGTCGGCATGTCCTCGGCGACGCAGGCCTATTTCGTCGCCGCCACCATGGTAATCGCGGTGCCGACCGGCGTGAAGATCTTCTCCTGGATCGCCACGATGTGGGGTGGCTCGATCGAGTTCAAGACGCCGATGCTGTGGGCGATCGGCTTCATCTTCCTGTTCACGCTCGGCGGTGTCACCGGCGTCGTGCTGGCCAATGCCGGCGTCGACCGGGTGCTGCAGGAAACCTACTACGTGGTCGCGCACTTCCACTACGTGCTGTCGCTCGGCGCCGTGTTCGCGATCTTCGCCGGCTGGTACTACTGGTTCCCGAAAATGTCGGGCTACATGTACTCGGAAACCATCGGCAAGCTGCACTTCTGGTTCACCTTCATCGGCGTGAATCTGGTGTTCTTCCCGCAGCACTTCCTCGGGCTATCGGGCATGCCGCGCCGCTATGTCGACTATCCGGATGCGTTTGCGGGCTGGAACCTGGTGTCGTCGCTCGGTTCCTACGTTTCGGGCTTCGGCGTGCTGATCTTCATCTACGGCGTGGTCGATGCTTTTGCGAAGAAGCGGGCGGCCGAGGCCAATCCGTGGGGCGCCGGCGCCACCACGCTGGAATGGACGCTGCCGTCGCCGCCGCCCTTCCACCAGTTCGAAGTGCTGCCGCGCGTGCAGTAAGGCAAACCGCGGCGCGCCCTTGATGAAAAGCGCGTCGCACTCTGTTAGGGAAACGAGTCCATCGTGTCGGTTGTCGATCACCACACCATCGAGCTTGGCCCCCGGATTTCCGAGGCCGAGGTCGGCGACTACATCGCGCTGCTGAAACCGCGGGTGATGTCGCTGGTGATCTTCACCGCGCTCGTCGGCCTCGTCATTGCGCCGGGCCATGTCCATCCGATCCTGGCATTCACGTCGATCCTCTGCATTGCGGTCGGCGCCGGCGCCTCGGGCGCGCTGAACATGGCCCTGGAAGCCGACATCGACGCCCTGATGTCGCGCACCGCCAACCGGCCGATCCCGCGCGGACGCATCACCCCGCCGGAGGCCATGGCGTTCGGCCTGACGCTTTCGTTCTTCTCGGTGATGACGCTCGGCGTCCTCGTCAACTGGCTGGCCGGCGGACTGCTGGCGTTCACGATTTTCTTCTACGTGGTGATCTACACCATGTGGCTGAAGCGCTGGACCGCGCAGAACATCGTGATTGGCGGCGCCGCAGGCGCGCTGCCGCCCGTGGTGGCGTGGGCCGCAGCCACCGGCTCGCTGTCGATGGAGCCGGTGCTGCTCTTCCTCATCATCTTCTTCTGGACCCCGCCGCATTTCTGGGCGCTGGCGCTGTTCCGCAGCGACGACTATGCCCGCGCCGGCATTCCGATGCTGCCCGTCGTCGCCGGGCCCGATGCGACGCGGCTGCAGATCCTGCTTTACACGATCGTGCTGGTCGCGGTCGCTCTCTCGCCCTGGCCGCTCGGTTATTTCGACGCGATCTACGGCGTGACCTCGCTTCTGCTCGGCGCCGGCATGATGTGGCTTGCCATCGAGGTCTACCGGCACCGCGAGGGTAAGCAAGCGGTGCGCGCAACGCGCCGGCTGTTTGCGTTCTCGATCCTTTATCTGTTCGCGCTGTTCGCGACCCTCCTGCTCGAGGTCGTCGTCCGCGCTGTCATGCCCTTGATCGGGTAGGGAGCGCATGGCGAAGGCATGGACGACAAGCAGAAGCCAGATGGAATCGTCCTCACCGAGGCGCAGAAAAGAAGCCGCCGTCATCGCTCGGTCGCCATTGCGCTCGCGCTCGGCGTGCTGGTCGTGCTGTTTTTCGCGGTCACCATGGTCAAGGGGCCGGGCGTCCTCGTCCGTCCATTGTGAGTGAGATGGAAAGCAAACCGCAGATACGCGAAGCAGTGACGGCGAGCGGCAAGACTGCTTCGCGCCGTACCCTGACGCGCGATGCGGTGGTCGCCTCGATCTGCGGCTTCGTCGTGGTGTTCATGGTCGGCGCGTCCTATGCCGCCGTGCCCTTCTATGACTGGTTCTGCCGCGCCACCGGTTTTAACGGCACCACCCAGGTCGCGACCTCGGCGCCGTCAGACGCCCCGCTGGCACGCAAGATCGCGGTGCGGTTCGACGCCAATGTCGGTCCCGGCCTGCCCTGGAAATTCGAGCCCGAGCAGAACGAGATCGAGGTCCGGATCGGCGAGGTCGTCACCGTGTTCTATACCGTGACCAACCAGGCCGCGCGCGCTACGACAGGGGTTGCGGCCTACAATGTCGCGCCGCTGACGGTCGGCGCCTATTTCCAGAAGATCAACTGCTTCTGCTTCACCGAACAGACCATGGGTCCGGGCGAGAAGCGCGAGATGCCCGTGGTGTTTTACGTCGATCCGGCGCTGGCGAAAGACAGCGAGAACGACACCCTGAAAACGATCACGCTGTCCTACACCTTCTATCCCGTGCGCGATCCGGCGCCGAAGCCGCTCGCGGCCGGCGAAGGCGACAAGCGCAAGGGAAGCTTGTGACAGGAAACTTGTGAACCAGGAATCCCGTATCTAGCGGGATTTCGGCTTTGAAATTTGAGACGAATATGTGCCGAAGGGAACGGCACATCTAACGGAGAGACCGCAATGGCTACGGCGCACGCGAAGCACCACGACTACCACCTCGTCGATCCGAGCCCGTGGCCGGTGGTCGGCTCGATCTCGGCCTTCATCATGGCGGTGGGCGCGATCACCTGGATGCATCACATGTTCGCCGGGGCGCCGATCATCTTCGGCATCGGCACCATCGGCGTGCTCTACACCATGGCGAGCTGGTGGGGCGACGTGATCCGCGAAGCCCAGTACAAGGGCGACCACACCCGCGTGGTGCAGATCAGCCACCGCTACGGCATGATCCTGTTCATTGCCTCCGAGGTGATGTTCTTCGTCGCCTGGTTCTGGGCCTTCTTCAATTCCGCGCTGTTCCCCGCCGACGCGATCCACGCCACCCGCGACGCCGTGTTCGGCTGCGGTCCGGGAACGGCAATGGGCGCCTGCAGCGTGCCGGGCACCTGGCCGCCGAAGGGCATCGAGACCTTCGACCCCTGGCATCTGCCGCTGCTCAACACGCTGCTGCTCTTGACCTCGGGCACAACCGTCACCTGGGCGCATCACGCGCTGCTCGAGGACGACCGTCAGGGCCTGAAATATGGTCTGATCCTCACCGTGCTGCTCGGCGCTGCCTTCACCTGCGTGCAGGCCTACGAATACGCCCACGCCACCTTCCACTTCTCCGGCAACATCTACGGCGCGACCTTCTTCATGGCGACCGGCTTCCACGGCTTCCATGTGCTGGTCGGCACCGTGTTCCTGCTGGTGTGCCTGCTCCGCACCTATGCAGGCCACTTCACGTCGAAGCAGCACCTCGGCTTCGAATTCGCCGCCTGGTACTGGCACTTCGTCGACGTGGTGTGGCTGTTCCTGTTCGTCTGCATCTATGTCTGGTTCCGCGGCGCGGGGCCGGTGGCCGGGCACTGATACGGGTTTGACGTGCTACAAGGGGCGGTCGGAAGGACCGCCCCTTTTTCTTTCTTCCTTCTCCCACCTAACTCGGGTTTACCCGAGTTAGGCCCTTTATAAGTCGAAGTCGGATATATCCGACTTCGAAGGGAGAAGGTGCCTTGCCGAAGGCAAGGCGGATGAGGGGTTCTTTCCGCGGAGACAGACCCCTCACCGTCTCGAATGAGCTGACGCTCATTCGATCCACCCTCTCCCACAAGGGGAGAGGGGAAGGACAGAGTATGACACCTGATCAACCGTCCACCGTCACCCAGAGCGCACTCCGCGGCATCGCCTGCCGCTGCCCGCGTTGCGGCAAAGGCAAGCTCTATGCGGGCTTCCTCGACCTGCGTCCGAACTGCGAAGCGTGCGGGCTCGACTACGCCTTCATCGATGCCGGCGACGGGCCTGCGATCTTCATCATCATGCTGGCGGGCGCCATCGTCGTCACCGCGGCCCTGATCGTTGAAATCAAGTATCAGCCGCCGTTCTGGCTGCATGCGGCGCTGTGGCTGCCGCTGATTATCGCGACCACGCTGCTGCCGTTGCGCTCGATGAAGTCGCTTCTGATCGCGCTGCAGTTTCACCACAAGGCGGCGCCCGGCCGGCTGATCGACCGCGAGCCGAAATGACCGCGCTCTTGTCACGGCGGCCGGCGGCGGCCGGTTTCGCCATCTTCACGCTGCTGATGGTGATGGCCTTTACGGGCCTCGGAATCTGGCAATTGCAGCGCCGGGTCGAAAAGCATGCGCTGATCGCCCTGCTGAATGAGCGGCTTGCGGCTGCGCCCGAGGCGCTGCCGGCGTCATTGCAATGGAAATCGCTGACGCCGGGCAGGGACGAATTCCGCCGCGTCAGCTTCACCGCGACCTACGCGCCGTTGCCGGACGCGATGGTCTATAGCGCGGGCTCCGCGGTTCGCGACGATGTCTCCGGCCCCGGCACCTGGGCCTTCCTGCCGGCGCAACTCGCCGACGGCAACACCATCGTGGTCAACACCGGCTTCGTGCAGAACACGATGCAGGACCGCGCCCAGCAGGATCGCGCCGTGAGACGGCTCATCACCGGTGACCCGGTGCAGCTCACCGGCTACATCCGTTTTCCCGAAAGCGCCGGTACGCTGACGCCGCCGGAGAGCGTGGCAAAACGGCTCTGGTTCACCCGCGATCATCTCGCCATGTCCCGCGTGCTCGGCTGGGTCGAGGGCGGCAAGGCCGTCGCGCCGTTCTATGTCGATCTGGAAACGCCCGCGCCGGAGAGCGGCATTCCAAAACCCGGCCCGCTATCCGTGCGTCTCAAGGACGATCACCTGCAATACGCCATCACATGGTTTACGCTGGCGTTTGCGGTCGTCATCGCGTTCGGGGTGTGGTGGCGCGGGCAGCGTCACGGCTAGCGGCCCTATCCCCGTATTCAACCGGACTAGCTTGTCGGAACCTTTGCTCCGCACAATGGTTTGAGTTCCACGGTGCGTTCCGAAAGGCAGGCCGTTCAGTGTCCATTCATGACGATCATCATACTCCATCACCCGCGTCAGCGCCCAGGACGAGGTATCGCGACGTGGGTGGAGTCGCTGACTTGGCGGACGATTTCGATCAGATCGCAGTGGTGGTCGACTGGCTGGACGCGTGCCGGAATCGCGACCTGGCGGCATTGATCGAGCTCTATTCCGACGACGCGATGCTCAAATGCCAGTGCGGCGAGGTCAAGGTCAGCGAAGGTCGCGCCGAGCTCGAATCCTACTGGCGGCCGCGCCTCGATGCGCTCGCCTCGGATGCATTCGGGTTGGAGGAAATCACACCGACCGCTGAAGGCGTCGTGCTCGATTATCTCAGCCATGAAGGCAAACCGGTGCGGATCGCTTTTCGCTTCACCGCCGACGGGAAAATCCTGCGAAGCGATTGCCAGCCCGCGCCGGCTTCGTTACCGGATGCGGCCGCTGTTCAGGATGAAGCCGGCTGACCACCCGACGTTCGAACGCGCTGCAATCGTTGCCGACTTGCGCGTTCTGCAGGATCGCTTTCCCGTCAGGCTTGCTCTGAGCTTCGCGCATGTGCGGCGGAATCTCCTGCGGGAAGCCGGCAACGCACGCAGGTGCGGCCTTCCTCGCGCAGCAGTTCAAGCGTCCCGCTCAGCGCGCGAACGCGCTCCAGCATTCCCGTCAATCCCCGGCCGAACATCCGATCCGCCGGAAAGCCTACGCCGTCATCGGATACTTCCACGATCACCTCGCGGTCGTTGATCCTTGCCGCGACGTGCATCGTGTTCGCCTTGGCATGGCGAAGCACGTTTGTCACCGCCTCCTGGATCACGCGATAGACCGTCTGCGACAGCAAGCCGTCGACATCGTTCAGCGTCGTGTCGATCTGCGACGTCACTTTGAGATCAGACGCCTGTGCCTTTACGTTCTGCAGCAGCGTCCGGATGCTCCTCTCGAGGCCGAGCTCCTGAATGTAGAGCGGCCGCAGCCGGTCGAGGATGCGGCGATTCGCCTGCTGCAATGTTTCGACCGACTGCAGAATGCCCTCGGCGGCGCTACTCAACTCCGCCTCGCCGGACGGGATCGATTCCAGCAGCGCCACCGTGTTGGCGCGAATCCCGAACAACAGCGGCCCGAGCTCGTCATGAAGCTCGCGCGCCATATCCTGCCGCTCGTCGTCCTGCAGCGACACGATCCGGCGCAGCAGGCTGCGGTTATCCTGGCTGAGGCGATTGAGGGTGCGGGCGAGTTCGTTGGCTTCCTGCGCGCTCTTGCGGATCTCGGGCGGGCCGGCGGGAGCAATCGGCTGCTCGTAATCGCCCGATCGCATCCGGGTCAAGCCGTCGCCCAGACTTTGCAGCGGTCGCAATGCGGAACGCGCGGCGAAATGGGCAATAGCCCACGTCAGCAGCATCAGCGTGATTCCGGAGCAGGCGATCGCCAGAAATCCGATCCACTTCTCGTAGATGTCGGCGGAAATGTCGGGTGCAACGACAATGTCGCCGACCTGCCTTCCCTCGATCATCACGGGGAAGGTGACTCTGGATTCCGGTATGACGAGGAGGCGGACGAACCAGTCAGGCACCGTTCCCAAGGGGGTCTGCAACTCAGGAGGATGACCATCGGGGTCAGTCCCGACGCGCCGAAACCGGATTGCTTCGGAGGCTCCCAGCGATTGCACGAACGCATCCAGCGTCGCTTGCGGATTGGTGGCGGTTCGAAGCGCGCCGTTGAGCGCAGCCGCAACCGCCTTGGCCGAGCGAGCTGCCGGCTCAGTTTCTTCCATAAGTTGCGTCGTGGCAAAGATCTGGAGCGAAATGCCTCCAGCCAGCAGCGCGGCCACGAACATCAGGCCGAGCGGCAGCAACAACCGCGTTCGTAGTGAAAGTCTTTCCCACATTTCGACTATTATATCTCCCGCAACCCAAGATTTCTCTTTTCAAATATCGCCAACCGCCTATTTAATCCCCAAGGGGATGGATGATGCAGAATTCTAGCAGATCGGCAACGAAGGTCCTGATCGTCGACGACCATCCGGTGGTCCTGTCGGGTTGCCGGTCGCTGTTTGCGTCGGACAATTCCGTGAAGATCGACGAGGCCACCGACGCCAAGTCCGGCCATCGCGCCTATGTGGCGAAGCGGCCCGACGTCACGGTGATCGATATCAAGCTCCCGGATGTGTCGGGTTTCGAACTGATGCGGCGCATCCGCAAGGACGATCCGGACGCCAGGATCATCATGTTCAGCATGAACGATGACCCGGCGTTCGTGGTTCGCGCCATCGAGATGGGCGCGCAGGGCTATGTCTCGAAGGGCGACGATCCAAGGATGCTGGTGAAGGCCGTCCGCAAGGTGGCCGCGGGCGACAATTTCATTTCACCGCAACTGGCGGAGGCGGTGACCTTTTCGGGCGCTTCGATCAAGGCCAATCCGGCGTCGCAAATGACCGCGCGCGAGCTGGAAATCCTGCGGCTATTGGGCCGCGGCGACAAGATCGTCGAGGTGGCCGACGCGCTGGAGATTTCCTACAAGACGGTGGCCAACACCACCTCGCTGCTCAAGCAGAAGCTCGGCGCCAAGAATCATTCGGACCTGATCCGGATCGCGGTGGAGATGGGGCTCGGTTGAGCGCCGGCTGAATCAATCACGCTTTGAATCACCGAATTTTAATCACCGAACCGGCCGCGCCTCGAGGGCGCGACCGTTCGCATCGCTGCCATTCGCGTTTCGTCCGGGCAATGGGAATGACGAAGGCGAATGGAGCGATAGGCCTTACCAGCGGCGATGGTGGCGCCATTTGTGGTGACCGCGACCCCTGTACCATCCGTAATGGTGACCCCGTCCGCGGTGCCTGTGTCCGTGACCGTGGCCGCGTCCATGCTTGACCTCGATCACTCCACCATCCGGCGAAGCCATCGGGGCCATGCCCAGCCTGGCGGAAGCGGATATAGTCATGGCAAGGGAAGCAAGCAGTGCGGCACCAATCAGAACGATACGTCTCATCCAGTGTGTCCTCCCGTTCGCGTGATTGCGACGTCAGGCACAAGTTCCCTGTGGAACGTTTTGTTCCGGCGCGCATGAAGTAAATAACAAAGGGGTATTCGAGCCGCCTTTCCCGTTCGTTCCCGGACTGGATTCGCCGTGCGATCGCGGGCCGTGGCGCATTCCGCCCGGCTCGCGCGGGCGATGCCATTTGCGGGCGCCGTTGTGGTCATTGGCGGGAAAACTTGGCAAAGTGCGCCACGCTGGTCGATGGCAGGAGCGGTGAATGGCTGACTCGGATATCGTGGAGATCGCCTGCGCACGGGCGTGGGGCGTCTACCTCCTGATCAACAGCGGCATCGCTGAGAATGACGCGCTGCGGGACAAACTCAAGCGTTTCATTCGCATGCGCTGGGAGGCGGGCGACGACGAGACGGAGTTTCTGGCGGTCGAGGGTCTCAAATATCTCAAGCAGCTAGACGGGTCCCGGACCGGATAGGCGGTGCTCCGCCGACGGCTTATCGTCGGGAAAAAATGGAACAATCGATTTCCTCAGAAGTTGCCGGTTGCATCATTAGGAAGCTGGAGGAGGACGCCTTGAGGAAGTTTCTGATGATCGGAACGCTGGTCTTTGCCGCGTCGGCAGCGGCCGAAACCGCGGTCGCCGCCGAATTCTATGTCGTGCGCGACGCCACTACCAAGAAATGCACGATTGTCGATACCAAGCCGACCACGACAACGACGACGATCGTGGACAACGGCACGTTCAAGACCAGGACCGAAGCCGAAACCGGCATGAAAACCATGAAGGTCTGCACCAGTAACTAACGACAGACCCTTCCAGGAGAGAGGGCCGCGAGCTCAGCTTGCGGCCCTTTTCGTTTGGCTGCATCAGCCCCGGTAACGCAGCGCCGCGACCAGCACGGCAAAGGCCGGAGTGAGCTGGCGGCGGCTCGGGTAATAGAGGTGATAGCCTGAAAACGGCGGGCACCAGTCCGCCAGCACCCGGATCAGGCGGCCGTCGGCGAGGTGGACCTGCACCTGGTCCTCCGGCAGATAGGCGAGGCCGAGCCCTGCCAGTACCGCGTTCATCCGTAGCGCCATGTTGTTGAATACCAACTGGCCGTCGACCCGGACTTTCAACCCGCGTCCGCGCTTTTCGAACTCCCAGGCGTAGATTCCGCCATAGGTCGGCAATCGGATATTGATGCAGCTATGGGCCACGAGATCCTGCGGCTTGGCGGGCTTTGGGTGAATAGCGAAATACCCGGGCGTGCCGACCACTGCCATGCGGAAATCAGGCCCGATGCGCGCCGCGATCATGTCCTTTGCCACCTGCTCGCCGAGACGAACGCCGGCGTCGAAACGTTCGGCGACGATGTCGGTGAAGCCGTAGTCGATGTTCACCTCCACCTTGATGTCGGGATATCGCGGCAGCAGTGTTGCCAAAGCAGGCCAGAGGATCGTTGCGGCCGAATGCTCTGCTGCGGTGATGCGGATGGTGCCGGCCGGCTTGTCGCGAAGCTCGGTCAGCGCGGAAAGCTCGGCGTCGATCTCCTCCAGCTTCGGCGCCACCGTCCGCAGCAGGCGTTCGCCCGCCTCCGTCGGCGCGACGCTGCGGGTGGTGCGGGTCAATAACCGCAGGCCGAGCCGCTCCTCCAGCCCGCGGATCGTATGAGAGAGCGCGGATTGCGAAACGTCGAGCTGCGCCGCTGCCCGGGTGAAGCTTCCGCTCCCGCGCGACCACCAGGAAGGCCAGGAGATCATTGATGTTCTGCCGCGCCATTCATGAATCCATTTCATAAGTATAAGCTGATTGTACCATCTAATCGAAACCCTGTGCAGCCGTTAGCTTGTTAAAGGCCGGCGAGAGCGGTCCTCCACGACAGCTCTTTCAAACGTGAACGCCGGCGAGGAACAGCCGAAACGCGGCTCCGTTACGGATGCTTGAGGCGGACGCCGGTCGCGCCGCACATCGTCCGAACGAGCAGAAAACGACAGCAGAATGGGAACACGACATGCAAGGTCCGAGCGACTTCGATCTATCGCGGCGGAAACTGTTGCTGGGAACCGCCGCATCGGTGGCTTTTAGCGCGGCGTCCCCGATGGCCAAGGCGCAAACGCCTGCGGCTCCTGCGCGGGCCGCCGCCGAGGCTGTTTCGATGTCGAAAGTTTCCTTCAGTGTGAATGGCAGGCCGCGCGAAATCGCGCTCGACACGCGAACCACGCTGCTCGATGCGCTGCGCGAACATTTGCATCTCACCGGGACCAAGAAGGGCTGCGATCACGGCCAATGCGGCGCCTGCACGGTCATCGTTGGCGGGCGGCGGATCAATTCGTGCCTGACGCTCGCGGTCATGCATGAGGGCGACGAGATCAAGACAATCGAGGGGCTGGGTACGCCTGAAAACCTGCACCCGATGCAGGCCGCATTCGTAAAACATGACGGCTATCAATGCGGCTATTGCACGCCGGGGCAGATCTGTTCGGCGGTTGCCGTGCTGGACGAGATCAAGTCCGGCATTCCGAGTCACGTCAGCGCCGATCTGAACGCACCGGCGCAACTGACCAATGCCGAGCTTCGCGAGCGCATGAGCGGCAACATCTGCCGCTGCGGCGCCTATTCCAACATCGCCGAGGCGATCACAGAAGTTGCCGGGAGACAGGTATGAAATCATTCAGCTACGAGCGCGCCAGCACGCCGGCAGAGGCTGCTGCCTCCGCCATGCGCAAGCCGGACGCCAAATTCATTGCCGGCGGCACCAATCTGCTCGACCTGATGAAGCTCGAGATCGAGACGCCGGCGCATCTGATCGACGTCAACGGCCTCGCGCTCGACAAGATCGAACCGACGTCCGACCGCGGATTGCGGATCGGCGCGCTGGTGCGCAATACCGATCTCGCTGCTGATAGAAGCGTGCGACGCGACTATGCCGTGCTGTCGCGCGCGCTGCTGGCGGGCGCCTCGGGCCAGTTGCGCAACAGGGCGACGACCGCGGGCAATCTGCTGCAGCGGACGCGCTGTCCTTATTTCTATGACACCAACCAGCCCTGCAACAAGCGCCGGCCCGGCAGCGGCTGCGCGGCGATCGGCGGGTTCAGCCGCCAGCATGCCGTGGTGGGCGCCAGCGAGGCCTGCATCGCCACCCATCCGAGCGACATGGCAGTGGCCATGCGCGCGCTCGATGCGACGGTCGAAACTGTGCGGCCGGACGGCGCGACGCGAACGATCCCGATCGCCGAATTCCACCGCCTGCCCGGCGACACGCCGCATATCGAAACGACGCTGACATCAGGGGAGTTGATCACCGCGGTGACGCTGCCAAAACCCGTCGGTGGCAGGCAGGTCTATCGCAAGGTGCGCGACCGCGCCTCCTACGCCTTCGCGCTGGTCTCGGTCGCCGCGATCGTGCAGCGCGACGGCACCGGGCGCATTGCGCTTGGCGGCGTCGCGCACAAGCCGTGGCGCATCGAGGCGGCGGAGGCCCAGATGCCGCGCGGCGCTAGGGCCGTCGCCGCGCAATTGCTCGCCGATGCGAAGCCGACGCGCGAGAACACATTCAAGCTGTCGCTGGCCGAGCGCACGATCGGCGCGGTGCTGACCGAAGCGAAGGGTTGAGCCATGAAATTCGATACCCCCGCCACGACCAATCCGATCGACCAGATGAAGGTTGTCGGCCAAGCCTTCAGCCGCATCGATGGTCCGCTCAAGACCACCGGCACGGCGCCCTATGCCTACGAGCGGCACGACGTCGTTTCGAATCCGGCCTATGGCTACGTGGTCGGCTCGGCGATCGCGAAAGGACGGATCGCCGGCATCGACCTCGGCAAGGCCAAGGCTGCGCCCGGCGTGCTCGCGATCGTCACGGCCGACAATGCCGGCAAACTCGACAAGGGCAGGCTCAACACCGCAAAACTGCTCGGCGGTCCCGAGATCCAGCATTATCACCAGGCCATCGCCGTCGTCGTGGCGGAAAGCTTTGAGCAGGCACGCGCCGCGGCGCAGCTCATCCGCGTCGATTACGTCAGGGAGCAGGGCGCGTTCGATCTCGCTTCGTTGCTGGACAAGGCAAAACCAAATCCGATCACCAATGGTCCCGGCGATACCGCGGTCGGCGACTTCGCCACGGCGTTTGCGGCTGCGCCGGTCCGGCTCGATGCGCGCTACTCAACGCCCGATGAAGCGCACGCGATGATGGAGCCGCACGCGACGATCGCCGCATGGGAGGGCGACAAGCTCACGCTATGGACCTCCAACCAGATGATCGCCTGGAACAAGGCCGAGATGGCCAAGATCCTGGGCATGCCGGCAGAGAACGTTCGCCTGGACTCGCCGTTCATCGGCGGCGGTTTCGGCGGCAAGCTGTTCCCGCGCGCCGATGCGCTGATGGCCGCGCTCGGCGCCCGCGCCGCGAAACGGCCGGTGAAGGTCGCGCTGCAGCGTCCCCTGATGTTCAACAACACCACGCATCGGCCGGCAACGATCCAGCGCATCCGCATCGGCGCGACGCGGGACGGCAAGATCACGGCGATCGGTCATGAAAGCTGGTCGGGCGATCTGCCGGGCGGCAAGGCGGACGGCGCGGTCAGCCAGACACGGCTGCTCTACGCCGGCGCGCACCGCATGACTGCCACACGACTCGCGACGCTCGATTTGGCCGAAGGCAATGCCATGCGCGCGCCGGGTGAGGCGACGGGCATGATGGCGCTGGAAATCGCCGTCGACGAAATGGCCGAGAAGCTCGGCATGGATCCGATCGAGTTTCGGATCGTCAACGATACCCAGGTCGATCCGGAAAAGCCGGAGCGGCCGTTCTCGCAGCGTCAGCTCGTCGAGTGCCTGCGTACCGGCGCCGAGCGCTTCGGCTGGAGCAAGCGTAACCCGCAGCCGGGCAGGGTCCGCGATGGACGCTGGCTAGTCGGCATCGGCGCCGCCGCGGCGTTCCGTAACAATCTGCTGACGAAATCAGCAGCGCGTGTCCGGCTCGACAACAAAGGTGTCGTCACCGTCGAGACCGACATGACCGACATCGGCACCGGCAGCTACACCATCATCGCGCAGACCGCAGCCGAGATGATGGGCGTGCCGCTCGAGAAGGTGAAGGTACGCCTCGGCGCCTCGGTCTTCCCGGTGTCGGCCGGCTCCGGCGGGCAATGGGGCGGCAACAACTCCACCGCCGGCGTCTATGCCGCCTGTGTCAAGCTGCGCGAGGCGGTCGCACAGAAACTCGGCTTCAACTCCGCCGAGGCGGAATTCGCCGATGGCGAGGTGCGCGCGGGCAATCGCAGCGTGCCGCTGGCGCAGGCCGCGGCCGATGGCGGCATCACGGCCGAAGACGAAATCGAATACGGCGATCTCGCCAAGAAATACCAGCAATCGACCTTCGGCGCCCACTTCGTCGAAGTCGGCGTCGACGCCGCGACCGCCGAGATCCGCGTGCGGCGGATGCTCGCGGTGTGTGCCGCCGGCCGTATCCTGAATCCGAAGACGGCCCGCAGCCAGGTGATCGGCGCGATGACCATGGGCGTTGGTGCTGCGCTGATGGAGGAACTGGTGGTCGACAAGCGCGGCGGCTTCTTCGTCAACCATGACCTCGCCGGCTATGAGGTGCCGGTCCACGCCGACATTCCCCATCAGGAAATGTTTTTCCTCGACGAGACCGATCCGATGTCGTCGCCGATGAAGGCCAAGGGCGTTGCCGAGCTCGGCATCTGCGGCGTGGCGGCAGCCGTTGCCAACGCGGTCTACAACGCGACCGGCGTGCGCGTCCGCGATTATCCGATCACGCTCGACAAGCTCCTGGAGCAAATGCCGGACGTGGGTTGAGCGCTGAAAACGCGCGCGGCGGCGTATCCCGAAGCTCGACGCAAGCGCCTCTAGAGAAAGCATCATGATCACGCGAAGACGCCTGCTCGCCACCACCGGCCTCGCGGTGCTGGCGGCAGGCACCACGCCGGCTGTCCCGGCCAAGGCAAGGAATGGAACGATGGAAATCAAGCGAAGCGGTTCACGGCCCTCCGGCAAAGGGCCCGCGGAATACTTCACGGGAAATGTGCGCGTCGATCCGCTGATGCAGGCTCCCGATCCCGCGCGCGTCGCCGGCGCCAGCGTCACCTTCGAGCCCGGCGCGCGGACGGCGTGGCACACCCATCCCTTGGGCCAGACCCTGATCGTCACCTCCGGCTTCGGCTGGGTGCAGGTCTGGGGCGGGCGTGTCGAGGAGATTCACCCGGGCGACGTCATCTGGTTTCCGCCGGGCGAAAAGCACTGGCATGGCGCGACGCCGACGACGGCCATGACGCACATCGCCATCCAGGAGCGGCTTGACGGCAAGGCCGTCGACTGGATGGAGAAGGTCAGCGACGAACAATACCGGGCTTGATGGGTCGCGGTTGTCTCGAGGGTCGAGCTACGCCTGAGAGCGGACGTCGCTCAGTACGAGCGTGTGTCAAAGGCGACATCGCATGGTTTAGTCTGATGCGAAGGACGCTGCCAACAGAGGTACTCCAAACTAGTTCGGAACGATCAACCGAGTTGCGGTAAATTGGCTGACCGTTGGCCGCTTGTTTCCGCGTTGCCGGCGGTTAGAATGGGCGGCCCCAGCTCAGCCCCTAGCCCCCCGCTGCTGGGGCCGCTTATCTCCTGCTCGCGAAATGAAAAAGGCCGCCAACTGAGGCGGCCTTGCGCCACTCTAGGTTCCTTGATCGCCAGCGCCGAAATATCCGCGGGGTCACGCGCGCCGACCACGGAAGGTCGGCCGGCGCGATAGTTCTGAGCGATAGTTCCCAGACCGCAAATAGACGCCGCGATCGACGTCGTGCTTCATGCCTGCCGCGGCGCGGCCGATCATTATCATCCTTGATCTCCTACGCCCGCGTGTTTGCGGCGCCCGGTCCGGCGTGGCGGGAATATGGCGGTGGATGAAGATCGTTCATCGAAGCGAGCGCTCGAATCGCTGCAAAAACGCGCTAAGGTGGGCCATGGAAAATCCCCCGCGCCCATTGCCTTTCTCAGCATTCGAATGGCTGGTATCCGGGCGCTACCTGCGGGCGCGTCGCAAGGAAGGCTTCATCTCCGTCATCGCCGGTTTCTCGTTCCTCGGCATCATGCTCGGCGTTGCGACGTTGATTATCGTGATGGCCGTCATGAACGGCTTTCGCAAGGAATTGATTGACAAGATCGTCGGCCTGAACGGCCACCTTGTGGTGCAACCACTCGAGTCGCCGCTGACGGATTGGAAGGATGTCGCCGAGCGCATCAGCCAGATTCCAGGCATACGGCTTGCCGTTCCCGTGGTGGACGCCCCGGCGCTGGCATCATCGGCGCACAATGCCTCAGGTGTACTCGTTCGCGGCATTCGCGCCCATGATCTCGACAAGCTCGCGTCGATCGCCAGCAACATCCAGCAGGGATCGCTGGATGCGTTTGCGCAGGGACAAGGGGTCGCTATCGGCCGCAGGCTTGCCGATCAATTGTCGCTGCGTGCCGGCGACAACATCACGCTGGTCGCGCCTGGTGGACCGGTGACGTCAAAGGGTGCGGCGCCTCGTATCAAGCCTTACAAGGTCGCGGCGGTGTTCAGCCTCGACATGTCTGAATATGATTCCGTGATGGTTTTTCTGCCGCTCGCCGAGGCGCAGGCCTATTTCAAACGCGCCGACGACGTGAGCGCGATCGAAGTTTTCATCGAAGCCAGTCCCGACCGGGTCGACGAATTCCGAAGGCCGGTGGCAGACGGCGCCGGGCGGCCGGTGTTTCTTGTCGACTGGCGACGGCGGACCTCGGCCTTTTTCGCCGCACTTCAGGTCGAGCGCAATGTCATGTTTCTGATCCTGACCTTGATCGTGCTGGTCGCCGCGCTGAACATCGTTTCGGGCCTGATCATGCTCGTGAAGGACAAGGGCAGCGATATCGCCATTCTGCGCACCGTGGGCGCCTCGCGAGGATCGATCATGCGGGTGTTCCTGATCGCAGGTGCGGCGATCGGCGTGTTCGGCACGCTGACCGGGCTTCTCGTCGGCATGCTGGTTTGCCTGAACATCGAATCGATCCGGCAATTCCTGTCCTGGCTCACCAATACCGAATTGTTTCCACCAAAACTCTACTTCCTGTCGAAGCTGCCGGCGGAGATCGATTTTGGCGAGACCGCCGCCGTTGTGATCATGGCGTTGACGCTGTCATTCCTCGCGACGCTCTATCCATCGTGGCGCGCGGCGCGGCTCGATCCGGTCGAGGCGTTTCGATATGGATAGTTGGATGCATGCGGGCTCCGCATGTTTGCGTGCGCTGATCAGCTCGTAGGGCGGGCAAAGGCGCTCTTGCGCCGTGCCCACCATCCATCACCGATCGCGCTTCCAAATGGTGGGCACGCTTCGCTTTGCCCACCCTACGCGAACTGATTTGTCTTGCCGACAAGCGCAATCTCGATGCACGGCTGCGACCAATTGGCACGACGGGCAAATCACCAAAAACCTGTCCAGCCCCTTTCGCAAAAATATTCCGCTTAACTTGCAGAGCAAATCATCGGCATAACTCCGCCCGTCTCACGGCGGATGAGGGGCGTTGGCCATCGTCACGAACGTGCGGTGAGATGCGATGGACGTGAAGGGCGCGATAGACGTACGCGCCTGAAGCGTACGGCGAAGTCGTGTGGTCCGGACGCCGCGGTGCTGGCGTCAAGTTGTGCAAGGTTGATTTCCTGCGCAGCGACGGTGGCAAAAGAGCCGTTCACCGGGGAGAGCTCGCTATAAGCCGTAAAGCCATTGCGCAGGGAAGGCCGGAGTGTTTCCGCTGAACCTGTATGCTCGTGTGCGTCTTCTTACGCGCAAATTGCACACGAGACCGCGGGTGCAGCGTGCACCCGGTCTTCCCTGCGCCCTCTGATTTTCAGGAGGGCAAACGAAGATGCAAACCTCGGGCGACCAGCGCCGCGAGAAGGCGTAAACTCGTTCAGCCGTCATTGCGAGCGCAGCGAAGCAATCCATGCCCCGGCACAAAGAAAGAATGGATTGCTTCGCTCAGCTCGCAATGACGGCGGAGAGAGCCCGGCTCCGACCCCACCGAAAGCCACCCGTTACCCCTATCTTTTCACCCCCATGCCATTTCCCCTTCGCCCAAAAACCCATTATGGTGCCGCTTGCTTCGCGCTTGGCGAAATCTAATACATGATCAATAACAAAGGCTTGGCATAGGGCCTGCGCCTTTGGAGGGTGGTTTGACGCGCTATATTTCGACGCGGGGGGAGGCCCCCGTCCTGGGTTTCTGTGATGTGATGCTGACCGGGCTTGCCCGCGACGGTGGCCTCTATGTGCCCGAGGTCTGGCCGCAGCTCTCTCCTGAAACCATCGCTGGATTTTTCGGCCGGCCGTATTGGGAAGTCGCGGTCGATGTGATCAAGCCGTTTACCGCGGGCGAAATTTCCGACGCCGATCTCGGCCGCATGGCGAACGAGGCTTACGCGACGTTCCGCCACCCTGCGGTGGTGCCGCTCGATCAGATCGGGCCCAATCAATTCGTGCTGGAGCTGTTCCACGGCCCGACGCTGGCGTTCAAGGACGTCGCGATGCAGTTGATCTCGCGGCTGATGGATCACGTACTGGCCAAGCGCAGCCAGCGCACCACCATCGTGGTCGCTACCTCAGGCGATACCGGCGGCGCCGCGGTCGATGCGTTTTCGGGTCTCGACAATGTCGATCTTGTCGTGCTGTTTCCGAACGGGCGCATCTCCGATGTGCAGCGGCGGATGATGACGACGACGGGTGCTGCCAATGTGCATGCGCTGGCGATCGAAGGCACGTTCGACGATTGCCAGGCGCTCGTGAAGGCGATGTTCAACCATCACGGTTTTCGCGACGCGGTCTCGCTGTCCGGCGTCAACTCGATCAACTGGGCGCGGATCGTAGCCCAGGTCGTGTATTATTTCACCTCCGCCGTGGCGCTCGGCGCGCCCGCCCGCACGGTGGATTTCACCGTGCCGACGGGGAATTTCGGCGACATCTTTGCGGGCTATGTCGCCAAGAAAATGGGCCTGCCGGTCCGCTGGCTGCGCATCGCCTCCAACGTCAACGATATCCTGCCGCGCACGCTCAAGACCGGCATCTATGAAGTGCGCGAGGTTCACGCCTCCGCTTCGCCCTCGATGGACATCCAGATCTCCTCGAATTTCGAGCGGCTGCTGTTCGAGGCGAGCCGTCGCGACGCCGACAGCGTTCGCCGGCTGATGGGCTCGCTAAAGCAGTCCGGACGTTTCGTGCTGCCGGATGCCATGCTGGCTGCGATCCGCGAGGAGTTCGATGCCGGCCGTGCCGACGAGACCGAGACGTCGGCGGCGATCCGCGCCGCCTGGCGCGAGGCCGGCGACCTCGTCGATCCCCATACCGCGGTGGCGCTGGCGGTGGCCGACCGCGACACCTCGGATTCAGGGATACCCAACATCGTGCTGTCGACCGCGCATCCGGCCAAGTTCCCCGATGCGGTGGAAGCCGCCTGCGGCGTGCGGCCGCAACTGCCGGCCTGGCTCGACGGCCTCATGACCAAATCCGAACACATCACGGTGATGAAAAACGATTCAGCCGAAGTGGAGCGATTCGTGCGCTCGGTGAGCCGTGCCGCGAAGCAGGGAGTTGCCGGATGAGCGTTGACGTAACCAAGCTGCCATCCGGCCTGACGGTTGTCACCGACACCATGCCGCATCTGGAAACCGCAGCCCTCGGCGTTTGGGCCGGCGTCGGCGGCCGTGACGAGAAGCCGAACGAGCATGGCATCTCGCATCTTCTGGAACACATGGCCTTCAAGGGCACGACGCGGCGCTCCTCGCGCGAGATCGTCGAGGAAATCGAGGCGGTCGGCGGCGATCTCAACGCGGGCACCTCGACCGAAACCACGGCCTATTATGCGCGGGTGATGAAGGCCGACGTGCCGCTGGCGCTCGACGTGCTGTCCGACATTCTCGCCAATCCGTCCTTCGTGCCGGACGAACTGGAGCGCGAGAAGAGCGTCATCGTGCAGGAAATCGGCGCGGCGCAGGATACCCCTGATGACGTCGTGTTCGAGCACCTCAACGAACTCTGCTTTCCGGACCAGCCGATGGGCCGCTCGCTGCTGGGCACCGCCAAGACGCTGAAGAATTTCGATCGCGACATGCTGCGCGGCTATCTCTCGACGCACTATCGCGGCCCCGACATGGTGGTGGCGGCCGCGGGCGCGGTCGATCACAAGCGCGTGGTCGAGGACGTGGCGCAAAGATTTGCCAGCTTCGACGCCACGGCCGCGCCAAAGCCGGTGCCGGCGAAATTCGGCAAGGGCGGCTCGCGCGTGGTGCATCGCGATCTCGAACAGGCGCATTTGACGCTGGCGCTCGAAGGCGTGCCGCAGACCGATTTGTCGCTGTTTTCGCTGCAGGTGTTCACCAACACGCTCGGCGGCGGAATGTCGTCGCGGCTGTTCCAGGAAGTGCGCGAGAAACGCGGCCTGTGCTACTCGATCTACACTTTCCACGCGCCCTATTCCGACACCGGCTTTTTCGGCCTCTATACCGGCACCGATCCTGGCGACGCGCCGGAGATGATGGAAGTGATCGTCGACGTCATCAACGACGCCGTTGAAACCCTGACCGAAGCCGAGATCGCCCGCGCCAAGGCGCAGATGAAGGCAGGGCTTCTGATGGCGCTGGAAAGCTGCTCCTCCCGCGCCGAACAGCTGGCGCGGCACGTGCTGGCCTATGGCAGGCCGCAGACGGTGGAAGAGCTGGTGGCGCGGATCGACGCGGTCAGCGTCGAATCGACCCGCAACGCCGCGCACGCGCTGCTGAGCCGCAGCCGGCCGGCCGTCGTGGCGCTTGGCAGCGGCAGGGGTCTGGACACGGCGGTGTCTTTTGCGGAAGGATTGACGAAGTCGAAGGCGAAGACGCTGCTGCATTAGCGTTTCAACCTCTCCCCGCCAGAACGGGGCGAGGGAGAGGTAATTCGGGCGGGAGAATTAAGGGCATGGCCCTGTTTCGTTTGCCAACCAGCGGACCGGCCGCGCTCGTGCCGCGCGGCCACGGCCTGCTGCTGCGCGCACCACAAATGGCGGATTTCCTGCAATGGGCGCAATTGCGCGAACAAAGCCGGGCCTACCTCACGCCGTGGGAACCGATCTGGCCGTCGGACGATCTGACCCGCGCCGGCTTTCGCCGAAGGCTGCGCCGCTACGCCGAAGATATCGCCGCCGACCGCTCCTATCCGTTCATCGTCTTCCGCGAGTCTGACGGCGCCATGATCGGCGGCATCACGCTCGCCAATGTCCGCCGCGGCATCGTGCAGGCCGGCACCATCGGCTACTGGGTCGGCGAGCCCCATGCCCATCGCGGCTACATGACCGCGGCGCTCCGGGTACTGCTGCCGACGCTGTTCGGCGAGCTCAACCTGCACCGCATCGAGGCCGCCTGCATTCCCTCCAATTCGCCCTCGATCCGGGTGCTCGAGAAATGCGGCTTCACCCGCGAGGGGCTGGCGCGGCGCTATCTCTGCATCAACGGCGTCTGGCAGGACCATTTGCTGTTCGGCCTGCTGCATGAGGATTTCCGCGGCTGAACCGTTGATTTCTAAGCCTTTTGGGTGCCTTGGGTTCGCCGCCATTGGGCTGCTATAACGCCGCCGGGAACAATGCGGAACGATGGGATTTCAGGGACGTCGCATGGGTAACAATCGTTTGGCCAAGGTAATGGCCGCGGCAGCGGTTGCGGGCGGGCTGGCCTGCCTGATGGCGGCGCCGGCATCGGCGCAATCGATCACCGACCGGTTCAAGAGCCTGTTCGGCGGCAAGTCGGACGAGGAGCCGGCCACCAATGCGCCGGCGGTGCCCCAGGACACGGGCGATCTGACCTGTCCGCCGGTAACCGTCAGGGCCGGCGCGTCCACTTACGCGGTAGCGGCGCCCGGCAAGCAGCCGGTCGGCAACGACCTGCGCTTTCAGGCGACGATCTCCAGAATGGCCCGCGAATGCAGCGTCAATGGCGGCGTGATCACCGCGCGGATCGGCATTCAGGGCCGCGTCATTGCCGGCCCCGCCGGCGCCCCGGCGTCGGTCCAGGTTCCGATTCGCGTCGCGGTGGTGCAGGGCGGCGTGTCCGAGAAGACCATCGCCACCAAGGCCTACCAGACCACCGTCACCATGACGGAAGGCGGCAGCGAGCCGTTCACGCTGGTGGCCGAAGATCTCGCCTATCCCGCGCCTGTCGGCGCCGCCGGCGACAGCTACATTTTCTATATCGGCTTCGACCCGCAGTCCCTGAAGCCCGAACGCCCGGCGCCGAAAAAGAAGAAGCAATAAAAAAAGCCGGCGCGATCGTCTCGCGCCGGCTTTGATTGATTGGTGGAAAGCCGGTCAGTTCAGCTTGGCGCGAACCTCGGCAATGCCCTTGGCGAGCAGGTCGTCGGCGACCGAGCCCTTGACCGACTTCGACAGGATGGTCGAGGCGGCTTCGACCGCGGCGTTGGCGGCGGCGGCACGGACGTCGGCCAGCGCCTGGGCTTCGGCCAGCGCGATCTTGCTCTCGGCGGTCTTGGTGCGGCGGGCGACGAAGTCTTCCATCTTGGCCTTGGCCTCGGTCGCGATGCGCTCGGCTTCGGCCCTGGCGTTGGCGATGATTTCCTCGGCCTCGCGCTCGGCGCTGGCACGGCGGGTCTTGTATTCGCCGAGCAGCTTGGCGGCCTCCTCCTTGAGACGGCGGGCGTCGTCAAGTTCGGCCTTGATGCGCTGGGCGCGATGATCGAGCGCCGTCAGCACCGTCTTGTGGATGCCGAGATAGGCAAACAGCACCATCAGGATGACGAAGGCGATCGCGACCCAGGTTTCCGGTTGGGTGAACATCCCTCTATCCCTTCAACGTAGCATCGACGGCGCTGCCGACGGTTTTGCCGTCGGGCAGCACGCCGGTGAGGCGTTGCACGATCGCGCCGGCCGCATCCGCGGCGATGCCGCGGACATTTTTCATCGCGGTTGCCCGCGTCGCCGCGATCTGCTTCTCGGCGGCGGCAAGCTTTGCGGTGAGCTGGTCTTCCAGCGTCTTGCGCTCGGCTTCCGCGGCCGCATTCAGCTTCTCGCGGGTCTCGTTGCCGATGGCCTGCGCGCGGGAGCGCGCCGAAGCGAGTTCCGTCTCATACGCCTTCAGCGCAGCGTCGGACTCGTCCTTCAGCTTCTGCGCCGCGGCCAGATCGCCCTCGATCGCGTTCTGACGTGCGTCGATCACGCTTTCGACGCGCGGCAGCGCGATGCGGGATACGATCACATAGAGCGCGACGAACGCGATGACGAGCGACACCAGCTGCGAAGCAAACGTGCTCGACTCGAACGGAGGAAATCCTCCGCCGTGTCCGCCGTCGGCCCCGGTGTGGGCGCCGGTACCATGACTTTTTTCAGCCACGGGGTTCTCCTCTTGCTGTCAGCGCGCCGCCCGGATCGGGCGGCGCGATAGGGTGCAGCTCAGAGCGGAACGAACAGCAGCAGCAGCGCGATCAGCAGCGAGAAGATGCCGAGCGCTTCGGTCACGGCGAAGCCGAAGATCAGGTTGCCGAACTGGCCCTGGGCTGCCGAAGGATTGCGCACCGCTGCGGCGAGGTAGTTGCCGAAGATGATGCCCACGCCGACGCCCGCGCCGCCCATGCCGATGCATGCGATGCCCGCGCCGATAAGTTTTGCTGCTGCCGGTTCCATTTTCTAGAGCTCCTTGAGAGATAAGACAGAGTGAGGGTGGAAATTCCCCGGACGCTTAGTGTCCCGGATGAATGGCGTCGTTGAGGTAGATGCAGGTCAGGATCGCAAACACGTAGGCCTGCAGAAACGCGACCAGCAGTTCGAGCGCGGTCAGCGCCACCGTGAGCGCCAGCGGCAGCATGCCGCCGACCCAGCCGAGCGCGCCGAGCGACACGCCGAGCATCGCAACGAAGCCTGCGAACACCTTCAGCGCGATGTGGCCAGCCAGCATGTTGGCGAACAGACGCACGCTGTGCGAGACCGGCCGGAGGAAGAACGACAGGATTTCGATAAACATGACCAGCGGCAGGATGTAGATCGGCACGCCGGTGGGCACGAAGATCTTGAAGAACTTCAGGCCGTTCTTGTAGATCCCGTAGATCAGGACCGTGAAGAAAACCAGGAAGGCCAGCGCCGCGGTGACGATGATGTGGCTCGAAACCGTGAACGTGTAAGGGACGATGCCGATCAGGTTCGAGATGCAGATGAACATGAACAGCGAGAAGATCAGCGGGAAGAACTTCATGCCTTCCGAGCCGGCGGTGCTGCGGATCGTCGAGGCGACGAACTCGTAAGAGATTTCCGCGATCGACTGCAGCCGCCCGGGAACCAGCTGCCCTCTAGCCATGCCGCCGATCATCAATAGCGAGATCACCGCTACCGAGAGGAACATGTAGAGCGACGAGTTGGTGAAGGCGATCGTGTGGTCGCCGATATGGCCGATCGTGAAGAGGGGTTCGATATTGAACTGGTGGATCGGGTCGATTTTCATCCGCGCGGCTCTTTATCCACCGGCCTGGCCGGCAATCGAATTTCAAATGTCGTGACTTCCCGTCGACGCTCAGCGTCTGCCTGGACCTGCGCCTGCAGTTCTCACCACGTTGACCACGCCGGCGACGAAGCCGAGCAGAAGAAACACGATGAAACCGAACGGCGATGTCGACAATAAACGGTCGAACCCCCAGCCAATCGCCGCTCCGACGACAACGCCCGCGACCAACTCCGAGGAAAGCCGGAAACCAAGCGCCATGGCAGAAGCTCTGGCAGCTCTGTCTCCGCTTTCAGTTCCGGGTTGATCAGTCCTGATTTTGCGGCTGTCACGAATTTCGGACAACCGGTGATCCAGACTTCCGAGCCTTGCGGAAAGCGCAGCTTCGTCGGAAGACGGCTGATCGCGATTCCCACCTGCGTTGTCGTTCTTGTCCTGGGCCATGCCCGAGACAATAAACGATGCCAACGGCTGATGGAAATTGCGCCCGTCACCCTTGAAAGCCGCGCGGACCATACTTACCGCGTCTATTCAAGTCAAGATTAGGCCGTAACCAGTTAGTTCGTTGATTTGATTGAATTTATTCAAGCATCGCCTGCGACACTGTGGACCCGTCATCGCAGTGCAGCAGCTATTCCCGCATGGATCGATCTTGCGCCCGTTTGGTCGGTCTGTTGGGATGCTCCGCGTGAAGCGAAAATCCTCATGCAGGAGGCCGCATGCCGCGTCAGGTCGATTACTATTTCTCGCTGCAATCGCCCTGGGCCTATATCGGGCATCAGTCCTTTCGGCGTTTGGTAAGTACTTATGATCTCAAGGTAAATCACAGGCCGGTGGTGCTGGTCGATTTGTTCTCGGAGACTGGCGGCCTTCCCCTGATGAAGCGCCACCCGGTACGGCAGCGCTACCGGATGGTCGAACTGCAGCGCTGGCGCGATAAGCGCGGACTGAAATTTCATCTGCAGCCGGCGAACTGGCCGTTCAATGCACGTCTCGCCGATGGCGTCGTGATCGCGGCGCTCGAGGCCGGCCACGATCCCGACCGCTACTTGCGCCGGGCCTTTGCCGCCGTCTGGGAAGACCAGCTCAATCTCGCCGATCCCGCAACGATCGCGAAACTCGCCGACGAATCGGGGCTGCCCGGCAAGCAACTCGTGGAGCGCTCCGGCTCGGAGGAAGTCACGGCGGCGTATGAGCAGAACCGGCAGGACGCGCTGGCGGCCGACGTGTTCGGCTCGCCGGTCTATGTGCTGGAGGGCGAAGTGTTCTGGGGACAGGACCGCCTCGAATTGCTGGAAGATGCGTTGAAATCCGGCCGAACGCCCTATAGCTCAAGAATCTAGGGACGCCTTGAAAGCGCCCCGGCGGTCGAGGAAACCGGTAACTCCTGAGGCGGGAGCAAGCCCATGAGCACAGCGAAATCGTCCTCGAAATTCTTAAGGCTTATCGTGCTGGCATTTTGTCTCGCAGGCGCCGGGCCCGCGCTCGCCGGCGCGGGGCCCGATACCGAGAACGGCCGCTATGCGCTGTCGCCGACGGGGGATGGCGTACTCCGGCTCGATACAAGAACCGGTGCGGTTTCGACCTGCAGCAATTCGGGCGCGGGCTGGGCCTGCTATGCCGTACCCGACGAGCGCGCGGCGATGGACACCGAAATCGGCCGTCTGCAAACCGACATTGTCCGGCTGCAAGCCGACAATGAAAAGCTCAAGGCCCAACTCGCCGAGCGCGAGCCCACCGTGCCCGGCAAGATCGAAGAGCCGCTGCCGAAATCGGATTCGCTGAAGAAGGGCGAGCCGAAGGTGGCGGAGGGCGAGCGCAAGATCGAAATCCCGCTGCCGAGCGACCGCGACATGGATCGCATGATGTCGTTCCTGGAGCGGGCCTGGCGGCGCTTGATCGAAATGGCCAACCGGGTGCAGCGGGACGTCAACGGCAAGATTTGACGGGGGTGTCCTGTCGCCCCTGCGAACGCAGGGGCCCATAACCACCGGCTCTAGCTTGGCGAAGAACGTCGACCACCTCGTTTCAATCGAGGGCACAACGCGGTATGGGTCCCTGCGTTCGCAGGGACGACGGAGAGATTAATCGTGACATCGCCAAAATCCCTCTCCCGCACCGCGCCTTCGGTCATCGCCGCCAACACCATCGTATCCTCGCTGCTGACCGTGCAGACCTCAGGCACGGGCTTTACCGATCTCACCGCCGAGGTCGCGAAGTTCGTGCGAGAAGTGCGTGCGCGCGAAGGCGCGGTGACGCTGTTCATCCGTCACACCTCGGCGTCGCTGACGATCCAGGAAAATGCCGATCCGACCGTGCTCCTCGACTTGACGACGGCGCTGAACCGGCTCGCGCCCGAAAACGCCGGCTGGCGCCACGATACCGAGGGGCCGGACGACATGCCGGCGCATATCAAGACCATGCTGACCGCGACCTCGCTGCACATCCCGGTGCTGCAGGGCGCGCTCGCGCTGGGCACGTGGCAGGCGATCTATCTGGTCGAGCACCGCGCGCGGCCGCACCGGCGCGAGATCGTGTTGCAGTTCATCGGCGCGACGGATTGAGGCGCAGACAAATAAAACCGGCCGCGGATTGCTCCGCGGCCGGTTTGTCGTAAGAGCTCGAGGGGCGGGCGCTTTGGGCGCCCCGCCGGAGCTTACTTGGTGATGTCGACGTCCTTGGTCTCGGGCAGGAAGAAGAACCCGACGACCGCGGTAATCGACGCGAAGATGATCGGGTACCACAGGCCGGCGTAAATATCGCCGGTCGAGGCCACGATCGCGAACGAGGTCGCGGGCAGCAATCCCCCGAACCAGCCGTTGCCGATGTGGTAGGGCAGCGACATCGAGGTGTAGCGGATCTTGGTCGGGAACAGTTCGACCAGCATCGCCGCGATCGGCCCGTACACCATGGTGACGTAGACCACCAGGATGAACAGAAGGCCGATCACCGCCGCGGCCTGCGGCTTGAAGATGTCGAATGGGTGCGACATCTTCACGATCTGGGCGTCGCCTGCTTTCGGATAGCCTGCGCCCTGCACCGCCGTCAGCACTTGCGGGTTGGAGGCCTTGGCGTCGGTGTAAGGAACGTCCTTGCCGTTGACGACAACCTTCACGCCGGAGCCTGCCGCGCCGTAGCTGGTCGAATACTTGACCGACTGCTGCGCGAGGTA
The DNA here is from genome assembly GCF_023101085.1 of Bradyrhizobium sp. 170. Lineage (NCBI taxonomy): Bacteria > Pseudomonadati > Pseudomonadota > Alphaproteobacteria > Hyphomicrobiales > Nitrobacteraceae > Bradyrhizobium > Bradyrhizobium sp. 170. The sequence goes on from NZ_CP064703.1 coordinate 701,791, forward strand.
GGCGCGAGCGGTGTCGCAAGGTGCGGTGAAGACGCGGGTGCCGACCGGGTTGAACAGGTCGCCGCAGCCTGCCTTGTCTGCGACCACTTCCACCTTGACCGACTCGATGGCCTTCTCCAGCGCCGGGTTGGCGTTGGTCGTGATCATCCTGAAGATCGGGAAGAAGGTCAGCGCCGCGATCAGGCAGCCCGCCAGAATGATCGGCTTACGGCCGATCTTGTCGGAGAGCGCGCCGAACACGACGAAGAAGCCGGTGCCGAACAATAGCGACCAGGCGATCAAGAGGTTCGCGGTGTAGCCGTCGACCTTGAGGATCGATTGCATGAAGAACAGCGCGTAGAACTGGCCCGTGTACCAGACCACGCCCTGACCCATCACGCCGCCGATCAGCGCCAGGATGACGATCTTGGCGTTGCTCCAGTTGGCGAAGGCTTCGGTCAACGGTGCCTTTGAGGTCTTGCCTTCATCCTTCATTTTCTGGAACACCGGCGATTCATTCAGCCGCAGCCGGATCCAGACCGAGATGCCGAGCAGCAGCACCGAGACCAGGAACGGAATGCGCCAGCCCCATTTCGCGAATTCGGTTTCGCCGAGTGCGGAACGGGTGAACAGGATCACCAGCAGCGACAGGAACAGGCCGAGCGTGGCCGTGGTCTGGATGAACGAGGTGTAGTAGCCGCGCTTGCCCATCGGGGCGTGCTCCGCGACGTAAGTCGCCGCACCGCCGTACTCGCCGCCGAGCGCGAGGCCCTGCAGCAGGCGCAATGCGATCAGAATGATCGGCGCCGCAATGCCGATGGTCGCCGCGTTGGGCAATATGCCGACGATGAAGGTCGACAGGCCCATGATCAGAATGGTGACCAGGAAGGTGTATTTGCGGCCGACGATGTCGCCGACGCGACCAAACACGATGGCGCCGAACGGACGAACGATAAAGCCCGCGGCGAACGCCAGCAGCGCGAAGATGTCGCGCGTGGCCTGGTTGAACATCGGCTGATTTGTTGCGGGATCAATGACGCCGAAGAACTGCGCGCCGATCACACTGGCAAGCGAACCGAACAGGTAGAAATCATACCATTCGAAGACGGTACCAAGCGACGAAGCGAGAATGACGAAACGTTCGTCCTTTGTCATTCCGGCGGCCTTGCCGGATGTGGCAGTTATCGTAGACATTTCCGATTCGCTCCCCTTTTTTATGATCGCGCAAATGTGCGTTGCGTCAGATCGACGCGTAATTATGGGCCTCACTACATGTTCGGGGGCATTGGCCCAATAGTACTTTCGGCGGGGCACAGCACCGCTTTGCGTCGATCACGCTACAGCAACTGGTGAATCTGCCGGTGTCGACGCGGCCCCTGACTAAAGTCCAATGGCCGAGAAAATAAGTGCGACGGTCCACATCACAATCGAGATGATGGCAGTCCAGCGCGCGAACGACAAATAGGTCTCCCGCATCAGGTTTGAAATCATCTGTTGGGCTAAAGCCTGAGGCGGCCGGCTCTCCTTGGGCAGATAGAGCCACATCTCGGTCCGGCGGTGGTCTTTTGTCCTTGCTTCGCGTGCCTTGAAAATGAGCACGAGCGTCATCGTCAAACTGAGAAAGCCGCCGGCCTGGAAAGCAGATCGCGGGAGAAACGACAGGCCGATCATGACGCAGAATATGGCGAGCGACGCGAATCCGCAGGCGCGCAGCACCGTTTCATAGGCAATACGGCTCATCTCGTCCATGATCCGCCACTCCGTCGTCCGCAGCCAATTGCGGCCCAGCGTAGCCGCTAGGCCCCCCGGCCTCAACCTCCGGAGCCCATGCGCTAAAGGCCGATTTTAAGAAAATTGCCGGCGGCTGGCAGCGCAAGAAGCGCGGTTCCCGCAAGCCAGATCCAGAGCGATACGTTGTTCGACTCAGGGGCGCCGGTGGCGCGCTCGTAGATCGCCGCCGGAATTCCGCCGAGAATGACGGTCGCGGTCGAGACCATCAGCGATGCGAACATCAACGTCAGGGACAGGCTGCCAAACAGCAGCGGGCCGGCGAGCAACTGGACGTACAGCAGCGTGAAGATCAGCGAGAGCTGGTTGAAGATGCCGTTGATCATCCCGAAGAATGCAATTCCGATGAAATAGAAGTTGCGGTTCATGATGCCGCTCCGCCAAACCGGGGGGCGAGATTTAGCAGCAACAACGTGTAGTGAAGCGCGACGCGCAGCCAGAACAGCCAGACGAAGCCGAACAGCCAAAGCACGACCGGCGGGGTAACCTTGGGTGTCACGATGGCGACGGCGGCGACGACGGGGTCGGTGATCCGGCAGAAAAATCGCCAGATGTAATTTGGCGAGTCGGCGTCCACCATCAGGCCGAGCAGGACGCGGCCGAGCAACGTGTACATCAATACTGCAAGAACAAAGTTGGGCAGATGGAAGTACCAATATGCGGAGAGCGAGCTTGCGAAATCCAAGGAAGTCTCCTCGCTGCCTGACACTATCTGATGAGACGAGGCCGATTATCGCAATCCGCCGTTCTCTCACAATGGCAAGGGCAGGGTGTCCGGGCAAGGCAGATATGATGCGACAAACAAAGACGGGGCCCTGAAAGGCCCCGTCTGTCGATATCCAGTTTTGAGAAGCGTCAGGTCGTCCTCTCCTCGAGCACCGTCCTGCCGCGCGGCTTCCGGATTTCGTCGACGTAGGCCTGCATTTCCGCCGACGGCTCCTTGCCGAGCTTGCTGACGATGTAGATGACGGCGAAACCGAGTGGCGCTCCCAACAACCCGCAGTTGATGTTGTTGAGGTCGAACCAGCCGACCTTGTTGGCCATCGGGTGGGCGAGGGTGGGGAAGCTTTCCATGGCATTGGGCAATGCCATGGCTTTCGCGATGTCGACCAGCGGCGCCCCCGTCAGCGGGCTGGTCAGCGAGGTCATGCCGAAGTACTTCACGCCTGCGCCCGGGAAGTACCGCGTTGTCACGAGATAGAACAGGCACAACCCGAAGCCGGCAATAATGCCGCAGACCGCGCCCGTCGCCGTCGTGCGTTTCCACCAGACGCCCATTACGAGGGCCGGGAAGTTGCCGGCCATCGCCAGCGAGAACGCCCAGCCGACCATGGCCAGGATGTCGCCGGGTTTGGTTGCCGCTGTCGCAGCCGCGATCACGGCGACGACCACAAGGAGAGCGCGAGCCACCGTGAGCCGACGCATGGTCGGCGCGTTGGGGTCGATCATCTTGTAGTAAACGTCGTGCGACAGCGCGTTTGCGATGGCGAGCAGCAGCCCGTCAGCGGTGGACAGCGCGGCGGCGAGACCGCCGGCAGCGACCAGACCCGAGATCACATACGGAAGTCCCGCGATCTCAGGCGTGGAGAGCACGATCACGTCGGTGTTGATGATGAAGTCCTGCAGTCTGACGACACCGGGATGTCCGGCAATCGCTTTGCACGCCGCAACGATGGCGTCGATGCTGCCTGCGTTCTTGCCGCAGATCTGGATCAGCCCGAGTTCACCCCAGTTGAACAGCCAGGGACGAATGGCCGTCAGATCCCGTCCGATGATGTTGGTGTAAACTTCCAGCTTGGAGAACGCTGCGTAGGCCGGCGCCGAGAAGTAAAGCAGGAAGATGAACAGCAACGACCACGCCACGGACTGGCGCGCTTCACGCACCGACGGGGTGGTGAAATAACGCATCAGGATGTGCGGCAACGAAGCCGTGCCGACCATCATGCACATGATGATTCCAAAGAAGTTGAGCGGGCTATAGTTGATGAAGGGCTGAATGTGCGGCTTCAGCGCTGCGACTGTCGTCAGACCCGCCGCCAGCATTTGTTGCTCGCGCGCGGTAATATCCACAATCGCCTGTCCGTAAGTGAGTTGGGGGATCGGAATTCCGTACTTCGTGGTGGACAGGATAACGATCGGAGTCAGATAGGCGATGATTAGCACGATGTATTGTGCGATCTGCGTCCAGGTCACCGCCCGCATGCCCCCCAGCATCGCGCAGAGCAGGATGCCGACAAGTCCGGCAAAAACGGCAAGTTCGAACTGCATCCCGAGGAATCGCGAGGCAATCAGGCCGGTGCCGTAGATTTGCGCCGTCACATAGGTGAAGGAGCAGGCAACCAGCACGATCACGCCGAGCGCACGGGCGAAATTGCCGCCGTACCGGAACGACAGGAAGTCGGGCACGGTATAGGCGCCGAACTTGCGCAGGTATGGCCCGATCAGGATCGACACCAGCACAAATCCGCCGGTCCACCCGAGCACCCATGCCAGCCCGTCATAGCCAAGCAGGAACAAGGTGCCGGCCATGCCGACAAAGGACGCCGCCGACATCCAGTCGGCGCCGGTTGCCATGCCGTTGTAGAAAGCCGGGACACGCCGTCCGGCGACGTAATACTCCGAGACCTCCGCTGTTCGCGTCATCACGCCGATGATGGCGTAGACGGCGAGCGTGAAGAAAACGAACAGGTAGCCGAGGATCTTGTTTGGAACGCCAACCTGCTCGAGAACCGCGAGCAGGAGGATGAATCCGATGAAGCCGCCGGTATAAGTACCGTACATCTTGCCCAGATTCTTGATGAAGTCTGAGGTGCTGGCAGAAGCTTGTGTGGCCATGATCTCTTCCCCCTCAATCTTCCTCGGCAAAGCCGTATTCGCGATCAATCTTGTCCTGCTGTTTTGCGAACATGAACAGCATGACCACGAACACGATGAGCGAGCCTTGCGCGGCCATGTAGAAGCCGAGCGGAAAACCGAGAATCGGAATGATGATATTGTTGAGCGGCTTCACGAACATGTGGATGACGAAGCCGAAGAAGAACCAGATGCCGAGATGCGTGAACATCAGGCGCGATGTCTTCGCCCAATGTGCTTCTTCTTTCGCTTTCAGATCAGTGGAGTTAGCCATGAGCTGCAAATCCTCCCTCAAGACCCCGGTCGGCAATGCGCCGGGATTGAATGATCGAGGGGAATGCAATCCCTTCAGTGCGGCGCCCCCCATGCCGCGGCTTCAACCGGTCTTGAGCCGGTTTGGAGTCAACGAAGGCTAACACCAGCGGCGGTTCCAACTCGATAATACTTTGGGGGAATAAGAAGTATGCTGCAGCTGCTAAGAGCGGCAATGCAGCACTTGAGCGTGCGAGCTTGGCAAATGCCGGATAGACTGGCGAACCGGCCTGGTCCATTTGGCAGGAAAGAGTGCGATGAAGCTGTTCGAAAAGTTGTTTCGCCCACGTCCGCCGATTCGCGACCGGGAAGAGCTTGCCGACTTCATCGACGCGCAATCGGCCTTTATCGTGCAAAAGGGCATCTACGAATACTCGCGTGCGCGGGCAGGTCACTACGCCAAGGTTCTGTTTGCCGAAGAGGGATTCGCGCTATCCGTCGAGCACGCTCGCTGGCAGGCCTTTCCGCTGGGCCTCTCGATGGTCGGTGAAATGGTCGAGGGGGTGCTGGCTTTCCAATCCGAGATGCCGCGCCGCCAAATGCTCGACCAGCTGATATCAGTCGTTCTTTCGGTTCTCGACCGCTATCCCGTTCCGCCGTCGATTGGAGAAGAGGCATGGCTGGCTGCGCGCAGCAACCTGGCGCATCGGCTTGATCTCGTCGGAGGGCACGCCCCCAAACGCGTGATGGACATTCCCGAGCCGCTGGCGGAAGCCTATTTTGCAATGATGCCGATCCACGAGAAACTGCGCGGACGGGATTTCCAGACCACGCGGAATTATCTCCGGGTCAGCCTGTGCAACATCCACGACGAATTGATCTCGCGCATGGACAGGGCGGCGCTGGAACGGGCAATGACGACGGCTGCCGTGGCATAGTTCTTCGATCATCACCCCGCGTGCGGCTGCCGGCAGGGAGAGGCGATGGACAGGACAGGTGGCGTCGTCCCGCTTTTGTCGATCGACGCCGTTGTCATCGATACCGAGACCACCGGGCTCGATCCACGCAAGGCGCGGGTGATTGAGCTGGCCGGCGTGCGATTGTCGGCCGGAAAGCTGGTGGCCGGCGACAAGTTCCGTCAGTTGCTGCGCCCGGCCGGTCAAGCGATTCCCGCCGAGACGACCCGCATTCACGGCATCGACGATGCCATGGTGGCCGGCTCGCCATTGTTCGCCGATGTCTGGCCGCGGTTCACCGCGTTTCTCGGTCAGGCGGTCGTGATCGGGCATTCGGTCGGATTCGATCTTGCGGTGCTGAGGCGGGAATGCGACCTCGCCGGTTTGCCGTGGACACGACCACGCACGCTCGACACGCGGCTGCTGGCGCAGATTGCCGCACCGGAACTAGTCGGCTATTCGGTGGAAGAACTCGCCGCATGGCTCGGTGTCGACGTCGCGGGCAGGCATTCCGCGCTCGGCGATGCCACGACGGCGGCGCGGATGTTTCTGGCGCTGGTGCCGAAGCTGCGTGACCACGGCATCCGCACCATCGCCGAGGCCGAACGGGCCTGCCTCGCCCTCACCTCCGTACTCGACGATCAGGCGCGGAGCGGCTGGATCGAGGCCGTCGCGGCTCCGGAGCGCGCCGATGCTGAACGCATCCTGAAGCGCTTCGACAGCTACGCCTATCGGCATCGCAATCGCGACATCATGCGGACGCCTCCGGTCTTTGTGGAGGCCGACATTTCAGTCCGCGACGTGCTCGCGCGGCTTGCGAGCGAAAGAATATCGGCTGTCTTCGTGGCGCCGCATGCAGTTGCCGGCGTCGTCAAGGCGGCGGAAGCGGGCATTGTCACGGAACGCGACCTGCTATCTGCGATCGACCGGTTCGGCGCCGCCGCGCTCGATTTGCCGGTCGAACAAATCACGAGCCGGCCGCTGGCTGCGGTCCTCGATGACGCGTTCGTCTATCGAGCAATCGGCCGCATGAACCGTCTCAAGACCCGCCACCTCGGCGTCGTCGATGAGGCAGGCCACGTGGTCGGCGCATTGTCCGCGCGTGACCTGCTCCGCCTGCGCGCCGGGGAGGCTATTTCGCTTGGCGAGGAGATCGATGATGCGGTGGACGCACACGGCCTGGCGGTTGCCTGGGCCAAGCTGCCGGGGGTCGCGGAAGCGCTGCTCGCCGAGGGACTCTCCGGCCGGGATATAGCGGAAGTGATTTCCCGCGAACTCGGTGGGCTCACCGGGCAGGCCGCCGCGATCGCCGAGCGAATCATGCGGGAACGCGGCGAGGGCGGCCCGCCATGCCGCTACGCAACGATCGTTCTTGGATCGGCCGGTCGCGGCGAAAGCCTGCTGGCGATGGACCAGGACAATGCCGTCATTTTCGAACAGGGTGAGCCGGAGGGTCGCGAGGATCGTTGGTTCGCGGCCTTGGGGACGCTGGTCGCGGATATCCTGCACGAGGCCGGCGTGCCCTACTGCAAGGGCGGCGTCATGGCAAAGAATCCGCCCTGGCGCGGCTCGGTCGCGACCTGGCAGAGCCGGATCGACCACTGGATCGCGCGATCCGATCCCAAGGACCTGCTGTCCGTGGATATTTTCTTCGACCTGCGCGCCGTCCACGGCGACGGCAGTCTTGCGGTCGCCGTGCGGCGGGCTGCCTTCGCCGCAGCCGAGGGGCAGGTTGCGTTCGCCAAGCTTCTGGTCGAGGGGATCAGCGTTCCCCGGAGCCTGAGATTTCTTGGCGGCATCCGGACCGAAGAGGGCCGCATCGATCTAAAGAGGGCAGGACTGTTCGGGGTCGTTTCCGCAGCGCGCGCCATGGCGATCCGCTATCACGTGATGGATCGATCGACGCCGGCTCGATTAGCCGGCGTAAAGGCGTTGCTCCATGTCAGCGAAACGGATCTGGACGCGCTTGGCGAAGCGCATGGCGTATTTCTCGATCTGATCGTGTCGCAGCAGGTTGAAGATGTCACTCACGGCATACCGCCCTCCAATGCCGTCTCGGTGAATCGGCTGTCAACTCACGACAGGGATCGGTTGCGGGCGGCGCTTGAAGCGGTAGCATCCGTCGACGAATTGCTTCGCGACGTCCTGTTCAAGGGCTGATGGCTTGTCGTGCCAATCGCCAATCAAGAACAGCGCGGAGATTGACGGCCAATACCCGCGCCCCGCCGACCAGCGTGACCGTCGGTCAAGTCATTGTGCGATGCACAAGGGAGCGGTTAACCGCTTCTGCGCAGGGCGATATTTGCGCCTTGCATGCGGCCGCCCGGCGGAGGACAATTGAATCCACGCAGCGGGCCTGTTCCGGTCCGTGCCGTTGCAACCTCGCGCAAGAACTAAATGACCGCCGCTGCCAATACCCATCTCGTCATTGCCGATGACCACCCGCTATTCCGCGATGCTTTGCGGCAGGCGGTGGGCAGTGTGGTGGCGTCGGCCATCGTCAGCGAGGCCGGGTCGTTCGACGATCTCACCGCGCTGCTGGAACGGGATTCCGACGTCGATTTGATCCTGCTCGATCTCACCATGCCGGGGATCTCGGGCTTCTCCGGCCTGATCTACCTGCGCGCGCAATATCCGGCGATCCCGGTGGTGATTGTGTCCGCGAGCGACGATGCTGGCACGATCCGACGCTCGCTGGATTTCGGCGCCTCCGGCTTCATTCCCAAGCGCTTCGGCGTCGAAACCCTGCGCGACGCCATCTTGAAGGTGATGGAGGGCGACGTCTGGGTTCCGCCGGACACCGATCTCACCTCGGCCGACGATCCCGACATGGCGCGCTTACGCGACCGGCTGGTCACGCTGACCCCGCAGCAGGTGCGCGTGCTGATGATGCTGTCGGAGGGCCTGCTCAACAAGCAGATCGCCTATGAGCTCGGCGTGTCGGAAGCGACCATCAAGGCGCATGTTTCGGCGATCCTGCAGAAGCTCGGCGTCGAGAGCCGCACGCAGGCCGTGATCGCGGCGGCGAAGATCTCCGGCGGCCAGTGGCGCCAGGGCACGCCGACGACGTAGCAGCACGCATGCCGGGATTCGGGAAAGCGCTGCTGTTCGACATTGACGGCACATTGGCCGACACCGATGCGCTCCATCTGGAAGCGTTCAATCAAGTGTTCGCGCCCCATGGCCACGTGTTCGATCGCGACCGCGCCTCGAAAGAGCTGATGGGGTTTTCCAATGCTTCGATCAGCGGGCGGTTCCTGCCCGGCCAATCGCCGGAGCGACAGGCCGCCATCATGGCGGAGAAGGAAGAAGCGTTCCGCAAGCTCGCATCGGGGCAAATCAAACCGCTAGCGGGTCTGATGAAATTGCTTGCCCTGGCGGATCGCGCGAACGTCCCCATGGTGGCGGTAACCAACGCGCCTCGCCTGAACGCCGAAATGATGCTTTTCGGACTGGGCATCATGCAGCGGTTCAAGGCTGTCATCATCGGCGACGAGCTTCCGCACGGAAAGCCGCACCCGCTGCCGTATCTGGAGGGTTTGCGCGCAGTGAGCGCCGCGCCCGACCTGTCTCTCGCATTCGAGGATTCCCGCTCCGGCGTTCAAGCCGCTTCCGCTGCCGGTATCGCGACGATTGGAATACGGACGAGCCTTGGCCATGGCGATCTGGTTGCTGCGGGCGCGGTCTGCACGGCCGAGACCTTTGACGATCCGGAACTGGTAGGGCTGGTCGCGGAGACGATGGGCTGGTGACGTCCGACGAGCGCGTCGGAGTCTACTCCGCCGCCACCAGCTGTTGCGCCCGCCACTGGCCGAGCAAAGCGCGCAGCGACGCCGGCTTGACCGGCTTGTTGAGGATCGCGATGTTCTCCTCGCGCGCGGCCGCCCGCACATTCGGGCTGCGATCCGCGGTAATCAGAATCGCGGGAATGTTTTCGCCGAAGCGGCGGCGGATCTCACGGATCGCGGCGACGCCGTTGCCGCGGTCGAGATGGTAATCGACCAGCAGGCCGGTCACGCTGCTGCCGGAGGATTCGATCGCGGCGATCGCGGCGTCGGGATCGGTCACGGCGATCACCTCGGCATCCCACGCCGTCAGCAGCGTCTTCATACCGTCGAGGATCGCCGGGTCGTTCTCGATGCAGACGACCAGCGCGCCGCTTATCGGCGTTTTGGAGAGCGGCGTCGCGCTGGTGACCGCGGCGGTGTGGTCGATCGCCTTGGCGACCGGCACGGTCACCGAAAACACCGAGCCGCCGCTGACATTGGCATCGATCGCGATGCCGTGGTTGAGCACGCGCGCCAGCCGCTCGACGATCGACAGGCCGAGGCCGAGGCCGCGGGCGATCCGCGCGCCCTGCTCGAGGCGATGGAATTCCTTGAAGATCTCGCTGCGCTTGGTCACGGGAATGCCGACGCCGGTGTCGTAGACCGCGATCTGCAGCGATTGTCCGTGGCGGCGGCAACCGACCAGCACGCGCCCGCGCGGGGTATATTTGATGGCGTTCGAGATGAAATTCTGCAGCAGCCGGCGCAGCAGCGAGCGGTCGGATTGCACCGGCAGCGAGCAGGGCACGAAGGTCAGCTCCAGCCCCTTGGCGCGGGCGATCGGCGCGAACTCAATCTCGAGCGAGCGCATCAGGTCGGCCATCTTGAAGCTTGAGATCGAGGTCGTCATCGCGCCTGCATCCAGCCGCGAGATGTCCAGCAGCGCGCCGAGGATTTCCTCGATCGCCTCCAGCGAGTCGTCGATGTTCTCCACCAGGCGCGAATCCTCGCCGCCGCTGCTCTGCCGCTCGACGAGACTCGTCACATAGAGCCGCGCCGCGTTGAGCGGCTGCAGGATGTCGTGGCTGGCGGCCGCAAGGAAGCGGGTCTTCGAGATGTTGGCGTCCTCGGCGGTGCTCTTGGCCTGCGCCAGTTCGGAATTCAGGCGGGTCAGTTCCTCGGTGCGGTCGCGGACGCGCTTTTCCAGCGTCGCATTGGCGCGTTCCAGCGCTTCGGCGGCCTCGAAGCTGGGCGTGACGTCGGAGAAGGTGATGACGAAGCCGCCGCCCGGCATCCGGTTGGAGCGGACTTCGATCACCATATGGCGGTCCGGCAGGCGCTCCAGATAGGGCTTGCCCTCGGTGGTGTAGGCATCCAGCCGTCGCTGCAGCAACCCATCGGGATCACCGAAGTCGGCCGGGCTGACGGCGCCCATGAATTCCAGGATTTCCTGCAGGGGAATCCCGAGTTGCACGACCTGCGGCGGCAGCGCGAGAATTTCGCCGAACTGGGCGTTCGAGCAGATCAGCTGCAAATCCGCATCGAACACTGCGATGCCCTGGCGCACATGGTTCAGCGCGGTCTGCAGGATCTCGCGGTTGAAATGCAGCGCGGCGTGGGAATCGTCGAGCAGCTTCAGCGCGGCCTTGGCGGAAACGGTTCGCTTGCGCAGCAACAGCGACATCACGAGGCGAGAGGAGGCCGCCCCGATCGAGGAGGCGATCAGGCGTTCGGCGTGCTGCAGCAGTTCGAAGTCGGCGGGCGCGGCCGGATCGAGATTGCCGGCGGCAAAGGTCTCGAAGGCCTGGGCCGCGCGCTCGGGGCCGAGATATTGCGCCACCGTGCTCTGGATGTCCTGCACGGTAACGGTCGTCCGCCAGCGCCGGAACGTCGGCGCGATCGGCGCCAGCGTGTTGGGCACGAACAGATCCGCCTGCAGCCGTTCGATCGATGAAGGCCGTTGCGCGATCGACATCACGATGTAGGTCAGGATGTTGAGCGAGAGCGACCAGAGCACGCCGTGCATCAGCGGCGGCAGGTCGGCGCCGAACAATGCCCGCGGACGCAGCGCCTCGATGCCGAACGGTCCGTGCTGCAGCAGGAGGAGACCGGTGGGATTACCCTCCAGGAAACTCGGCAGGAACAGCGTATAGGCCCACACCGCAAAGCCGACCAGCATGCCGGTCATGGCGCCGCGGGCGGTTCCCTCGCGCCAGAACAGGCCGCCGAAGAAGGCCGGGGCCAGCTGGGCAAGCGCTGCGAACGACAGCAGGCCGATAGCCGCGAGTTGAGCATTGCCGAGCGCGCGATAGTAGAAATACGCCATCACCATGATGGCGAAGATCGCAAAGCGCCGGATACTGAGCAGGAAGTCGCCGAAATCCTTGCTTCCGTCGCGCGTCGCGGGGCTGCGCTGCAGCACCAGCGGCAAGACGATGTCGTTGGAAACCATGATGGAGAGCGCGACGCATTCCACGATCACCATCGCGGTCGCGGCCGACAGGCCGCCGACGAAGACGGCAATGCTGAGCAGCGGGGAATCCGCCTCGATCGGCAGCGCCAATACGTACATGTCGCTGTCCACGGCGCCGAACGGAAAGGTGACGAGGCCGGCGAGCGCGATCGGAATCACGAACAGGTTGATGGCGACCAGATAGAGCGGAAACAGCCAGCGGGCGCGGCTGACCTCCTCGGGGCTGGAGTTCTCGACCACGCTGACGTGAAACTGCCGCGGCAGCAGCATGATCGCGCAGAACGACAGCAGCGTCATGGTGAGGAAATTGCCGATCGACGGCGAATAGTTGATCGCGCGCACCGCCTCCGGGGTCTTCATCGCGCGTTCGATCAGCTCGACGGGCGTGAACATCCAGAAGGTGACGAAGGCGCCGGCGGCGAGGAAGGCCACCAGCTTGACGATGGATTCGGTGGCGATCGCCAGCATCAGGCCGTGCTGGTGCTCGGTGGCGTCGGTCTGGCGGGTGCCGAACAGCACCGCGAATGCCGCCATCGCCAGTGTCACGACCAGCGCGATGTCGCCGATAATGGGAATCGAGGAGAACAGCTTGTCCTCGCTCAGGATCGTTTCCAGCGAGGACGCCACCGCCTTGAGCTGCAGCGCGATGTAAGGCACCGATCCGAAGATCGCGATGACAGCCACCGTGGCGGCGACAGCCTGGCTCTTGCCGTAGCGCGCCGCGATGAAGTCGGCGATCGAGGTGATGTTCTGCGACTTGGCGAGCTGGATCACGCGCCGGAGCAGCGGCGTGCATAGCCCGATCATCAGGATCGGGCCGACATAGATCGCGAGGAAGTCGGTGCTGGTGCGGGTGGCGAAGCCGACCGAGCCGAAGAAGGTCCAGGAGGTGCAGTAGATCGCCAGCGACAGCGGATAGATCAGCATGCCGGCGCGGCCGCGCTGGCTCGGCGACAGCCGGTCGCCATAGCTGGCGACGCCGAACAGCAGGCCGATATAGGCGAACGCGGCGGCGATCACACCCCAGTCGTGCAGCATCGCTGCGGGTCTCCCTCTCCCGGCAAGCGCCAAAGCCCGAACACATGGCCGGAAGAGGTGACTATAAACGCTTTGGGCCGGCAGCGCACCGCGCTACCGGCCCAATTCGAAGGGATTAGGAGGGGTAGGGTTACTCGGCCGCCAGCGATTGCTGCTTCAGCGGCAGGCCGAGACGGCCCCAGACCTGCAGCAGCGCTTCGGCGAGCCGATCGATCAGGCCGTCGTCGTGGTAGGGCGAAGGCGTGATCCGCAGCCGCTCGGTTCCCTTGGCGACCGTCGGATAGTTGATCGGCTGGATGTAGATGCCGTGCTCCTCCAGCAGCATGTCGGAGGCCTGCTTGCACTTCTCGGGATCGCCGACGAACAGCGGCACGATGTGGGTGTCGTTCGACATCACCGGCAGGCCGGCGGCATTGAGGATCGCCTTCACGCGGGCGGCTCGGTCCTGGTGGCGCTCACGCTCCCAGTTCGAGGTCTTGAGGTGGCGGATCGCAGCGGTAGCGGCCGAGCAGATCGCCGGCGGCAGCGCGGTCGTAAAGATGAAGCCCGGCGCATAGGAGCGGACCGCATCGATGATCTCGGCCTTGCCGGCGATATAGCCGCCGAGGCAGCCGAAGGCCTTGGCGAGCGTGCCTTCGAGCACGTCGATGCGGTGCATGACGCCGTCGCGCTCGGCGATGCCGCCGCCGCGCGGGCCGTACATGCCGACCGCATGGACTTCATCGACATAGGTCATGGCGCCGTACTTCTCGGCGAGATCGCAGATCTTCGAAAGCGGGGCTATGTCGCCGTCCATCGAATACAGGCTCTCGCAGGCGATCAGCTTCGGCCGGTCCGGCCCCGCCGCGATCAGCAGCTCTTCCAGATGCGCCATGTCGTTGTGGCGGAAAATCTGCCGCTCGCAGCCGGCCTGGCGCACGCCTTCGATCATCGAATTGTGGTTCAGCGCGTCAGATAGAATGAGGCAGTTCGGAATGAGTTTTGCGATCGTCGAGATGCCGGTCTGGTTCGAGACGTAGCCGGAGGTGAAGAGCAGCGAAGCCTGCTTGCCGTGCAGGTCGGCCAGTTCCTGTTCGAGCTGGACCAGCGGATGATGGGTGCCCGCGATGTTGCGGGTGCCGCCGGCGCCGGTGCCAACCCTTGTGGCGGTCTCGACCATGGCGCCGACCACCTTCGGGTGCTGGCCCATGCCGAGATAGTCGTTGGAGCACCAGATCACGACGTTGCGCGGGCCCTTCGGCGAGTGCCAGACCGCGTGCGGGAAGCGGCCCGCGATCCGTTCAAGGTCGGCGAAAACGCGGTAGCGCCGCTCGTCATGCAGGCGGTTGAGGGCGGCACTGAAAAATTTGCTGTAATCCATCACAAGACCTGGAACCGGAACCGGCCGGATTGGCTTCGCGCCTTTTTAGAGCCTTTCCAGCTTTGGTGTCTACGCGAAATCCCATATTTAGGCACGGCATCCGGGATGCTGCCCAGGCAGAGCAAATGTTGATCGGGATCAAGGCGCTAGGCGGGATTCGCGGTCCAGCTACTTCCGTTCCGGAAATGAAATCGGCCGTAGCGCCGTTCAGGTGGTGCGGAACCGCAATATGCCGTCGCTGACTTCGCAGGTCAGGCGGCCCTCGACCAGCATGTAATTGACGTGCGCGACCAGTTCGCCGGCGGCAAAGCCCATCTGGTGCTCGTCCAGCACGTGCTTGTGGAACACGACCGGCACCAGCTCTTTCGAGGTTTGCGGGACCTCGCGGCAGGCTTCGGCGATCAGGCGGCAGCGGTCCTCGTGATGGTCGGCGAGCTGCTTGATGCGGGTCTTCAGCCCGTAGAACGGCACGCCGTGGCCGGGCAGCACCATCACGTCGTAGGGCAGCGTGGTGGTGAGGCTGGCGAGCGAGGCCAGGTATTCCCCGAGCGAGTTCTGGTCGGGCTCGACGGCCCAGACGCTGACATTGGGCGAAATCTTGCTCAGCACCTGATCGGCGGAGAGGAACAGCTTGTCGGCGGCGCAATACAGCATCACCTGGTCGAGCGCATGGCCGCCGCCGGTGATCACCTTGAAACGCCGCGTGCCGATCACGACCTCGTCGCCATGCGAGATGCGCCGATAGGACGGCGGCAGCACCGAGACGCGCTTCAAATAGTCCTGGCCACGGCCGAGCAACTTGTCGGTCAAGCCCTCGTCCATGCCGTGGCGGCGGAAGAACAGCCGCTGCGCATTGCGCCGCTCCTCGGTGCCGCGGTTCTGGTGATAGACCGATTGCAGGTATTCGACCTGCGTCATCTGCAGCGGGCAGTCGAAACGCTCCGTGATCCAGCCGGCAAGGCCGACGTGATCGGGGTGCGAATGGGTGACGATCAGCCGCGTGATCTTCACATGCCGCAGCGGCCCCTCGAACAGGGTGGTCCAGGCCGCAATGGATTCTTCATTGCCGAAGCCGGAATCGATCATCGCCCAACCGTCGCCGTCGGCCAGCAGATAGATGTTCACGTGATTGAGCCGGAACGGCAGCTTGAGGCGAACCCAAAGCACGCCGGGCACCACCTCGACGACCTGATCGTGGCCGGGGTGGTTTTCGAAGGGGTATCGCAGTGCCTCGGCCGAGGACTGCACCATGTCGGTTTTCGAATGCATGCTACCGGCTTAGCGGTAGAGGCGGCGGCGCGCTAGCCGAAAAAAGCGGGTAGGGGATCGGCTCACGGCATGGGTTGCCGGCCCGTGCGGCATTGGGTAGCCCGGATGGAGCGCAGCGCAATCCGGGAACGGTCCCGCCGGTTGATGGAGTTTCCCGGATTGCGCTTCGCTCCATCCGGGCTACGGAATTCTACGATTTTAAGCCGCCCGGATATTCGACAGGAACGCGTCGATCTCTTCGCGCAGCACGTCGGCTTCCCGTCGCAGCGCGCCGGAGGCGGTCAGTACCTCGCCGGCGGCGGTTCCGGCCTGCGACGAGGCGCTGGATACACCGACGATGTTGGTGGAAACCTCGCTGGTGCCGCCGGCGGCGTGCTGGATGTTGCGGGCGATCTCGCGCGTCGCCGCACCCTGCTCCTCGACCGCGGCCGCGATCGCGGTGGTCACCTCGTTGATCTCGCTGATCGTGTTGCTGATGTTCCTGATCGCCGAGACCGCCGTCGTAGTCACCGTCTGCATGCTGACGATCTGCTGGCGGATCTCGTCGGTGGCCTTCGCGGTCTGGTTGGCGAGGCTCTTCACCTCGGAGGCGACCACGGCGAAGCCGCGGCCGGCGTCGCCGGCGCGTGCCGCCTCGATGGTGGCGTTCAGCGCCAGCAGGTTGGTCTGCGAGGCGATGGTCTGGATCAGATCGACCACCACGCTGATCCGCGCGGCATTGTCCGCAAGCCCCTGCATGGTGGCATCGGTCTCGCCGGCGTCGTCGACCGCCTTGCGGGCGATCTCCGCCGAGGTGATGACCTGGCGGCCGATCTCCTCGATCGAGGAGGACAATTCCTCGGTGCCCGACGACACGGTCTGCACGTTGGCCGACGTCTGCTCGGCGGCGGTTGCCACCGCGGTCACCAGTGCGCTCGATTGATCGGCGGTCGCCGACATGCTTTGCGCGGTCGACTGCATCGAGCCCGCCGCGGACGACAGGCTGTCGAGCGCGGTGCGAACGGTGCCTTCGAACTCGACGATGCGCGCTTCCATGCGGGAGGCGCGTTCGCTCTTGGCGACGCGGTCCTTGTCCTGCTCGGCGGAGAGCGCGCGGCTCTGGATCATGCTCTCGCGGAACACCTGCAGCGAATCCGCCATGGCGCCGATCTCGTCCTGCGCGTGGCTTTGATAGACCTCCGATTCGAGGTCGCCGCTGGACAACACTTGCATCGAGCGCTGCAGGTTGCTGATCCGCCGCAGGATGTTGCGGCCGACATAGAGCCAGACGAACAGGATCGAACCGACCAGTGTCGATACGCCGAGGGCGAGCATGACCATGGTCCCGAACGAAATCTCCTGACGCGCCTGCCAGGCCGCGGCGTCGGTTTCCTTCTGCACGGCGTCGACCAGTTGCTGCACGCTGATGCCGAGGCCGACATTGAGCTTGCGGGTTTCCTCCAGAATGGTCTGGCCGTAATCGTCCGCGTCCAGTTCCTGCTGGCGGACCTTGAAGATGCCGGTCTTGCCGTCGGCAAGCGCCAGCAGGCTCAGGGTTGTGTTTTGAACGGACCGCATCGCCGTGGTCTTGGGCAGCGCTTCGAGATTCGACTTCACGCGCGCCTGCGCGGTGCGAAAGTCCCTGCCGGTCGCTTCGAGTACTTCGCCGTTGTTGGTCGACAGCGCGGCGATCATGTCGAACGCCATGAGATTGCCGCTGGCGGCGATGTCGGCGAGCTGGTCGGCCGTTTTGTGGGCCCGGATGGCCTCGGCTTGCGAGAAGTTGGGGGCAGCGTAGATGCTGTAGAGCTCGGTCTGCGCGTCGATTGCCGCTGGTCCAGCGGCGGCCACGAAGCGCCGCTGCGCCTTGCGCACCGCGTCGTAGAGCTTTTCGTGCTGGGCGCCCAGTTCGAGCCGCTCGCGCGCGGCCGAGCCGAGGCTCTTGATCACCTCATCGATGTTCTTCATGTTCTCGGTGAGCGCCGCGACGACCGCCTTGTCGGCACCGAGTTCGACGATCTCGCCGAGCTTCTGCAGCGCGACCGCCTGGGTTTCCTTCATTTTCCTGGTTCGATCGTTCAGCGCCTCTTCGCTGCGCGCAGCCAGCAGCGCCGGCCCCTGGCTGGCGAGGCTCGCGCTCTGCGCGGATAGCTGCAAGCTGGCGGCAAGACGGGGGATATCCCGTCCGCTCAGGTCGACCATGGTCCCGCCGAGCCGCCCGAGCATCAGGCCGGCGCCGGCGGAGATGATGATCGCCATGCCGGCGATGACGGCGAAGGCGGCAAACAGACTGCCCCTGACGCCGAAGCGAAAACCCTTGAGCCGTGAATTGGATCGTGCCGCCATTTGCCCGCTGTCCCGTCTACGCTACCTTGAGATGTTTCCTCGCGCGGCAGTATCACGGTACCCGGTTAACAAGTTTGGAACTGGAAGGCTTTTTCGCCGCATTTTTGGCGAGGAAATGCTCGCTTTTGACGGATTTTTCCGCGAACCGGAAAACGCGGGCAAAGCGCAAAAACAAAAAGGCCGGCGTGAGAGCCGGCCTTCTGCAATTCGCGGTTGAAATCGCTCAGTAGCGTGCCACCACCGGGCTCGCGAAGTTGAAGCGATAGTTGACGCCGAGCTTCAGCGTGTGGTCGTCAGTGTGGAAGTTTCCAAACGGCGCCAGCGCGGCAGGGGTCACGAAGCGGCTGCTGCCGAAGTCATAATACATGTACTCGCCTTTGACCGCCCAGTTCGGGGCGAACATGTATTCGACGCCGGTGCCGACGGTGTAGCCGTTGCTGTGGTTGCCATCGAGCAGGAAGGCGGTCGGAACGCCGGCCAGGGTCACCCTCTCGCTGTTGTCGGAATAGGCGTAACCGCCTTTGACATAGACCAGGCCCGCACCCCAGGTGTAGCCGATGCGGGCCGTGATCGAGCCGAGGCCGCGCTGATCGTTGGTGTAGACGTAGCCGCCGGGGAAGGTGGCGGTGAGGTTGTTCTTGCCGAGCCAGGAATACTGGCCCTCGGTGCCGAGCACCCAGTTCGGCGCGAATTGCCAATCGAGGCCGGCCTGAACGCCGCCGAGCAGGCGGGCGCTGGAATCGCTCAGCACCGCGCCGTTGAAGCTGTTGCTGCCGCTGAAGGCGCCGCCGAGATGGCCGCCGATATAGAAACCGGTCCAGAGAGGGACCGGCGCATAGGCGGGCGCCTGTTTGTAGTAGGAGCGCCCGCCGAGATCGGCGCCAAGGGCGGGGGCTGTGGCGGTAAGGGCTGCGAAGGCCACGAGGGCTGCAAAAATCTTCTTCATTGTGCTGGTCTCCGAAAACCGTTCGGCGACACCCTCGTGCGGGGCGCCTTCCATGACCACGCACATAGACGGCATTTGACTAAAATGCTGTCACTTGGAGGTGACAGCGGATACGAACCCAACCCATTGGCAAACAAACGTTTTTTTTACTTAATGAAGGCCTAATCAAAGGTTAGGAAAGGCTTAATTTTCGGCCCTCCTCGGAGCCTCCCGGCAAGCTTTGCTTAACCAATGCGGCGCCGCACGTCGCTGCGCATTTGTTCGCGGAAGGCCTGCCGGCGGGCGGGGCGGTCTTTCACCGGGACGTCGTGGCGATCGAACACGTTGAACATTTCGAGGATCGGATAGTGGTCGCTGGCCATCGCCAGGATGCGCAGCAGCTCCGCCACAGGCCCGGTCGGGCCGGTGACCTCCCATTTGCGGATGGTGTCGGCGCCATCGGCAGCCGGCAGTCCGCAGAGTTTGGCCATGTCGGCCACCGACAGCGGCTGGCCGATGGCCTCACCAAGATGCTCGCGAAGTTTCTTCAATTCCGCTCCGGTCACGGGTTCTCCGTCTCAAATCGACATCTGTGAAGTACGTCACATACGGCTTCCAAGGTCGGGGCTATACGCAATGCATAAGGTTTCCTGATGAGGAGGCAACCATGCGCCAATTACTCGAGAGCCTGACCCCCGAGGCCCGCCAGATCTACTGGAAATGGGTCGGCGGCATGTTCGCACTTTATGTCGTGCTGCTGTTCGCCGCGGCAGGTGTATTCATGGGTCACGAATCATCGCGCAAGCTGGCGCAGCAACCGGTCACGACTGTGGCAACCGAGGGCAAGCAGCGCTCCATCGGCGAGATCGCGGCGCCGCTGCGGCAAGCCGCACGGTACTAGAGCGTTTTCCAGCGAAGTGGAGACCGGTTCGCGTCAAGAAAACGCGCCAAATTAAGAATCTAGGGCCCCGTTCCGATTCCATCGGAACGGGGCCCTAGCGGCGTTCAGACGCCGATCGCATTCCGCGCCACCACGTCGCGATAGAAGGCGACGCTCAGTTTCGGCGTCCGGCGCTGCGTCTCGAAGTCGACGTGGTAAAGCCCGAAGCGCTGCTTATAGCCGTAGATCCATTCGAAATTGTCCATCAGGCTCCAGAGGAAATAGCCGCGGACCGGCACCCCCTCTGACGTCGCGCGCTGCAATTGCCTGAGATAATTGCGCAGGTACATGATGCGATCGAGGTCGTAGACCTGGCCATCGTCACGGAGTTTGTCTTCCGACGACGTGCCGTTCTCGCTGATGTAGATCGTCTCGATGTTCCAGACCTTTGCCGCCAGACGCGGCGCCCAGTAGATCGTCTCCGGGCCGACCCTGAGCCAGTCGGAATTCATGTGCGGGAATGAGGCCGGAAAAGGCAACACGCGCCAGCCCGGCGCCTTGTCGGACGCGGCGATGTAGAATTGCGGCGCGTAGATGTTGAGGCCGACGAAATCATTGGGCGAGGAAATGATCTTCAGTTCGTCGGCGGTAAATTTCGGCGCGTCCTTGCCGGCGTATTGAAGAAATCCGTCCGTGTATTTGCCTTCCAGTATGACGCCGAGGAAGCCGGAGTTGAGTTCGCGCGTCGCTATCTCGGCCGCGCGCACATTGTCTGATGTGTCGAATGCCGGCACGCAGGCCGCGATGTTTTCGGCCGGACCCACTCTGGTGCCCGCGCGCCCATGCGCGCGGACCGCCTGCACGGCGAGGCCGTGCGCCAGCGCCACATGGTGGCGGACCTGGTTGACGTCGGCGTCCGGCAGTTTGAGGCCGGGGGCATCGATGCCCCATCCATAGCCGAAATTCACGAACCTTCCGGCTTCGTTGATCGTGAAGATCGATCTGACCCGATCAGTGATACGCGCCGCCACGTGGCCGGCATAATCCCCGAATGCTTTCGACGTTTCGCTGGATCGCCAACCGCCCACCCTGTCCTCGAGCGCCTGCGGCAGATCCCAGTGATAGAGCGTCGCGTATGGCTCGATGCCGTGCTTCAGCAACTCGTCGATGAGACGGTCGTAGAAGTCGAGGCCGTTGGGGTTCGGCTTACCCGTTCCTTCCGGAAACACCCGCGGCCACGCGATCGAAAACCGGTAGGCCTTGGCGCCGAGCTCGCGGATCAGGCCGATGTCTTCCTTGTACCTGATGTAGTGTTCGTTGGCGCGGTCTCCCGTGGTGCCGTCCTCGATCTTGCCGGGCGTGTGGGCAAACGTATCCCAGATCGAGCGGCCGCGGCCGTCTTCGTTGACGGCACCTTCGATCTGATAGGACGACGTGGCGGTGCCCCACACGAAATCTTTCGGAAAGCTCGCAGGCGCGGGCCGCTCGGCTGCTGCTTGCGCGGCGGCGTGGGCCGGCGCAGCCGCGATGCCGAGCGCGGACAAGCCTGCAAGCTTTGCAAAATTCCGGCGCGAGAATTTTCCGAACATCGTCATCTCCGGTCAGCGTTCGTCGATCTGGTAGGCGGATATCCTGTCGATCTCGAATGCGACAATATTGGGAGATTCACCATCGACGAATCCCACGCCCTCGAAAGTCTTCGAGCCCATGGCGAGGTTGACGATCATGTACATGGGCACGCCGAAGCCGACGGGGACCTTGATCTCGGAGACCGGCTGGCGGTCGATGAAATAGGTGATGCGATCCGGCTGCCACAGCACGCCATAATCGTGAAAGACGGTCGGGGCGTCCGGCACCCGGAAGTCGAACCCGCAGCGTTCCACGCGCTGCGTCTCCGGTATCCGCCAATGCGTCGTCATCACGATGTCGCCCGGCCGCTGCCCGCGGCCCTCCATGATATCGACCTCCGGCGGCCAGCCGCCGTCATCGGCGAGCATCCAGAACGCCGGCCACACGCCGATGCCGACCGGTACCTTGGCGCGCATTTCGAAGTAGCCGTACTTCTGGGCAAACCGGCTCTGGGTCGTCAGGATGCCCGAGATATATTCATTGTTGAAGAGAACGGTCTTCAGCGACGGCGGGGTGCGGCTGGCTGTGATCGAGAGAACGCCGTCGCTGACCTTGAACGGATCGAGGCCGAGCGGCGTTGTTTCCCGCCCGCCATAGCGCGGATCGACATAGATCTGCTGCTCGCCATTATAACTGGTCTTGCGCCTGAAGTCGGAGCCGTCGCCGCCCCAATAGCGCGCTTCCGGCCAGGCGGCGCCGCCGGCGTAATGCGACGCCCATCTTTCATCCAGCAGCGGATGGGCGTCGAAATCATCGTGGAAGGTTCGGTGCAGTGATACCGAAGCAAGCGACGCGGGTTCCGGCGCCTCGATGCGGCGGCATTTTTCGCCGAGCATGGCGGTCGCGACCTGCAGCGTGAGCTTGGCGGTCGCACCGGCGAGATCGGCTTGCGCGAACGACGGCACAGGGGCGAACATGCAGCCGATCGAGATCAAAGCGCACAGCGCCAATCTCTCGGTTCCCGGTTCGCTTCGGGACGACAAGAGATCATTCACTGACGTTGCCATCGATCTGACGATCCTTCGGAACCCGACCGACGTGCTCACCTGTTTGAGGTACGTAGTTATACGAGGTGGATGCTTAACGGCAAGGTAGCCAAGCTGATGTTGATTAAAATGCTTGAGATTTCGATGGCGCCGAGTGCGGGGCGCGGGCGTTTGAATTATAGGCAAGACAGTTCATTTTCTTTTCAGTGCTTCAATTTTAAAGGGCAGCTACCTCAAGAGTTACCGGGTACGGAAGTTCTACGAATGCTCGTCTATTTTGTCACAGACGAACCGACGAAGTTACCGGCGATCCGCGCGATGCTCGAACCGCAACACGCCGTGGTCCCCTGGGTGCTGGGCGGCGACGGCACCGGGATCAGGTCGCATGGCGTGCTGATGGTCGACATCGACCTGCGGCAGATGACCCGTGTCGATCAGCTCAAGTTCATTTTGCAAGACCTTGGCGGCATTCCCGAGAAGCTGTTCGTCGTTCACAATCTCTCCCGTTCGATGGTTGCGCAGGCCTATGCGCTCGGCGCAACCGCGATCATTTCACGCCCCAAGGAAGCCATTCTCAAGGTCGCGCAGATCGAAGCGGCGGAAACCGCCGAGGAAGATAACGCTGCAGATCCGACACCGGAGATGGACGAAGGCGTGGCAGCCTTCGCCTCGATGTTTTCGAACGTGCGCCGTGGCAAGCCACTGAACCTTGTCGATGCGAAGCGTGCGACGTCGAAGATCATCACCCGCGTCGGGCAGGATGGACTTTCGACGTGGCTCGACGAGGTGCGTCGCTATCACGAGGGCACGTTTCAGCATTGCCTGCTTGTAACCGGTGTTGCGGTCGCCTTCGGGCTGGATGTCGGATTCTCCGGCGGGGACGTCTCGCGGCTCGGAATGGCGGCGACCCTCCACGACATCGGGAAGGCGCGCATTCCGCTATCGATCCTGGACAAGCCAGGACGCCTCGACCCCGAGGAGGAGGAGATCATCCGGCGCCATCCCGTGATCGGATATGACCTGTTGAAGGGCGTATCGGGCATCAGTCCGGAAATTCTGGATGGCGTGAGGCATCATCACGAATATCTTGACGGCTCCGGCTATCCGGATGGACTGGCGGCCTCGCAGATTTCCGATCTGGTCAGATTGCTGACGATCTCGGATATCTTCGCAGCACTTGTCGAATCCAGGCCATACCGGCCGCCAATGGCCCGGCAGGACGCCTACCAGATCCTCTGCGGCATGGAGGGCAAGCTGGAGGGCGCGCTGGTCAAGGCGTTCCGGAAAGTGGCACTGGCGGGGTGATCGGCGCCTGCCGACAATCTACGCGGAGATGATTGCGATCTTGGGCAGGTTTCCCAACTGAGGCGTCATTGGAAGGGGACGGCGCTGCCAGACAGGGTCGAGCTGTCGAGAGGGCAACCCTTCCGCTGAAATCGTTGAGTTTTTTCGCTTCGCGGCGCCGCGTCAAGGGTTCGCCTTACCTTTACTGGGGCGGCGCGTTAAGGTACTCAGCAAGTATCGTATCCATGAAAGCCGTTCAAAGCCGGCACGATGAAAGTGGAGTTAGTGTCGGCGCAGCGCAGAAGACATTCCTGCCAAAGACATTCCAGGAGGGCTGCGTGCTCTTCTGAGGGAGGAAGTCTCTCGTGATGGGACGTCCGGCGAGCGCCGGTAATCGTCTTCTCGCCGCGTTGCCGTTGGCCGACCTCGCGTTGCTCGCCCCTCATCTCCAGAAGGTGTCGCTTGAACAGGACGCCGTGGTGATACGAGCGGGAGATCGACGCGACCATGTTTACTTTCCCCATAGCGGTGCCATCTCCTTCATGCTCGGCCTTCCGAACGGAGAAACAATCGCAACTGCGGTAATCGGGCGCGAGGGAGCTATCGGCGCATTATCGGTGCTGGGACCCTCTTTCATGTCGTCCGTGACCGCGGTCGTGCGGGTGGGCGGCACCGCATCGCAAATCTCCGTGTCGCGGTTTCATGCAGCCTACATGAAGAGTGGCGCCATCAGACATGTGGTCGAGGCGCACACGAGGTCGATACTCATGCAGTTCCAGCACGTCTCAGCCTGCAACGGACTGCACTCGGTCGAGGCCCGCATGGCCCGGTGGCTGCTTCACCTGCACGATCGAACCGAGGACAACCACATCCTACCATTAACGCAGGAGACGCTTTCGCAGTTGCTCGGGGTCCGACGAACAACCGTGACGCTGGTGATTGCCAAACTCCGCGCCTTAGGTGCCATCAGATCCGCTCGGCGGGGCTTGGTCGAAATCGACAGGGCGCGGCTCGAGGAAGCAACCTGTGAATGCTACGGCATCATACGCGGTGCAACCGATCGGATCGTCCCGCATGAAGCCGTGGGGTCGCACCCGCATTTTGCGTCGGCCGACACACTCCACGGTGTATGATCGTCTTCAACCTTACATGACGTGGTCATTGTACCAGTGCGGTGGCCGCTGATCCTTTGGCAGCTTGGCCAAGATCGCTTGAACATCGGCTGGGATACGCTTTCGGAAGTACCAGTTGTCGGAGCCGAGACGCTTAGTAGGACAGGCCATTCGTAGAACCATCGTGCAACACCCGTGTGTATCAGGCGCGGCGCGAAAAGCTCAAGTCGTTCAGAAACTTGCTGATGCTGATCGGGAAGAACTGGTGCTGCCAGACAGGATTGAACTGTCGACCTCTCCATTACCAATGGAGTGCTCTACCACTGAGCTACGGCAGCATGCCCGGTATTGGGGGAATCGGCCCAAATGGCCGCCCACTAGGCGGGCGGTTCTTGCCACAAGGGCCCCTCTGGCGCAAGCACGCGGGCGGGCCGGAAAGGGTTCAAAATCGTCAAAAACCGGCGCTTGTTGCCGACGAGCTCCTTCAAAGCGGTCAGCCCCCGGAAAATCCCCAGGGCCGATCCGGTTCCCAACCATCCGTGGCCCACGTCCAGGGTGCCGAATCATGACCTCGCATGGCCTCGCGGCGTCAGTGCGGGTCATTGCGGCAAGGGGCGGCAAAACCCACTATGTTCGGTGGCAGCGTTGCGGGCGGCGTGATGCCCGGCTCAATCAAGGCATATTTCGGCGGACTGACGATGAAGGGCGATCAAGGCAAGGACGCGGGTAAGCGCGACGCGGTTGTGAAGGATTCGCGACGGGACCGGCTGAAGCTGGCGTTGCGCGAAAATCTCAAGCGGCGGAAGTCGCAGGCCCGTGGGCGCAGCGATCCCGGTGCATCTTCCGAAAACGCCGATGCCTCCCTAAATGACGCCGGCGGAGAAAAGCCTTAGCCGGCAGCGCAGCGGGAAATCCCGATCGCTCGCCGGCTTGCATGGCCCGCTCTCTGCACGGTTCTGTTTCTTTTTTAGGCGGCGACAATGAGTGCAGACATCACGGCCGGTCCGGCGATCGGCGCGGCTTCCCTTGCGTTTCCCCGTCACGAACAGACATTTCCGTCGCTCGCGCATCACGAAATCGAGCGGATGCGCCGGTTCGGGGAGCTTCGAACCTACCAGCACGGCGAAACCCTGTTCGAAACCGGCAAGGTCGGCCCCGGCATGTTCGTGGTGCTATCAGGCACGGTCGCGATCACGCAGCGCGATGGCCTCGGCCATGTTACCCCGGTCGTCGACCAGGGCGTGGGGCAGTTTCTGGCCGAGATCGGCCAACTCTCCGGCCGCGTCGCGCTGGTCGACGGCCATGCCGAGGGCGACGTCGAAACGCTGCTGATTCCGCCGGATCAATTGCGCGCGCTTCTGGTCGCGGAAGCCGAACTCGGCGAGCGCATCATGCGCGCGCTGATCCTGCGCCGGGTCAGCCTGATCCAGGGCGGTGTCGGCGGTCCGGTGCTGATCGGACCGAGCTCGCTCGGCGACACGGCGCGGCTGCAGAATTTCCTGGTGCGCAACGGCCAGCCGCACCACGTGCTCGATCCCGCAACCGACAAGGACGCCGCCGACCTCGTCGCGCGCTACTCGCCCTCGCGCGCCGATCTGCCGCTGGTGGTGTGCCCCGACGGCACCGTGCTGCGCAATCCGTCGGAGACGTCGCTGGCGCTGGCGGTGGGGATGATCACCAACCAGGCGCATGAGAAGCTCTACGACGTAGCCGTTGTCGGCAGCGGTCCCGCCGGTCTGGCCACCGCGGTCTATGCCGCGTCCGAAGGATTGTCGGTCGCGGTGTTCGATGCGCGGGCCTTCGGCGGCCAGGCCGGCGCCAGCGCGCGGATTGAAAACTATCTGGGATTTCCGACCGGCATTTCCGGGCAGGCGCTCACCGGCCGCGCCTACACCCAGGCGCAAAAATTCGGCGCGGACATGCTGATTCCGGTTTGTGTCAGGTCGCTGGATTGTTCGCAGCGCGACCGCGTGTTTGCGCTGGCGACCGAATGCGGGCAGTCGTTGCGCGCCAAATCCATCGTGGTGGCGAGCGGGGCGCGCTACCGGCGGCCCGAGATCGAGAATCTCGAGAAATTCGAAGGCCGCGGCGTCTGGTACTGGGCCTCGCCGATCGAGGCCAAGCTGTGCGTGGGCCAGGACGTCGTATTGGTCGGCGGCGGCAATTCCGCAGGCCAGGCCGCAGTGTTTCTGTCCGGCCATGCGCGCAAGGTCTACATGATCATCCGCGGCGGCGGGCTGGGGGCCAGCATGTCGCGCTATCTCATTGAGCGCATCGAAGCGGCGCCCAATATCGAACTGGTCTTCAACGCCGAGGTGGTTGCGGTCGAGGGCAGCGAGGATGGCTCGCTCGAACGCGTGCGCTGGAGGAGTCGGCTGGCGCCCGAACAGCACCATTTCGATGTCCGGAACCTGTTTCTGTTCGTCGGCGCCGATCCGGCGACCCATTGGCTGAACGGCTGCGGCGTGACGCTCGACCGCGCGGGCTTTGTGGTGACGGGCGCGCAGTCCGAGCAGAATCTCGGCCGTCCGGTGCCGACGCTGGAAACCTCGGTGCCCGGCGTATTCGCGGTCGGCGACGTGCGCGCCGGCTCGGTCAAGCGCGTGGGTGGCGCGATCGGCGAGGGCGCGCAGGTGGTGGCCGCGCTGCACGGCTATCTGGCCGATGCTATGAAGCCGTCGCTATGATGCGCGTATTGGCGGGCGCCAATACATAGAGACGCGCGAGGTATGAAGCGGTGACAAAAAAGGCTGCAGCCACATCGCCGGCATTCAAACGGTGACGCCGAGCGCGCTCGGCTGCGAGGAATGCCTGAAAAGCGGCAGCCAGTGGCTGCATCTGCGGATATGCCGCACCTGCGGCCATGTCGGCTGCTGCGACGATTCGCCGAACAAGCACGCGTCAGCGCACTTCCATGCCACCGGCCATCCCGTGATCGAAGGCTACGATCCGCCGGAAGGCTGGGGCTGGTGCTATGTCGACGAAGTGCTGTTCGACCTGTCGCACCGCAAGACGCCGCACAACGGTCCGATCCCGCGCTATTATTAGATTCAATTATTCAACGTTGCGTCTGCTGTCGTTTGTGACATCAGTGCAAATATTTCGCGCATCATACTACTTTCGTTGATGTGTCTTCATTCGCGCACATGCCTGTGTTGTCGAAGCTGCACGCGATGCGTGTGGAAATTTTTCACGACGCATCGTACTCTTTAGAGAGTTTCCAGCGGCGGGGGCGCATCATGATACTGGGTATGAGTGTGGCGACGTTCGTGATGGTCCATGTGGTCATCAGCCTGATTGCCATTGTCGCGGGCCTGATCGTGATGTTCGGAATGCTCGGCTCCAACCGGATGTCGGGATTGACTGCGATCTTCCTGCTGTTCACCATTTTGACCAGCGCCACAGGCTTTGTGATTCCGCCTCTGTTGTTCGATAAGCTGCTGCCGTCGCACCTGTTCGGCATCCTTTCCTTCATCCTGCTCGCGATTGCCTGCATCGCGCTGTACGGCATGAAGCTCGCCGGCGCGTGGCGTTGGATCTATGTGGTTACCGCCCTGGCCTCGCTTTATCTCAATGTGTTCGTGCTGGTGGTTCAGAGCTTCCTCAAGATACCGGCGCTGACGGCGCTGGCGCCGGGCAACCCGCCCGCGGGGCCGGTATTTGCGGTGGCCCAGGGCATCGTGCTGGTATTTTTCGTCGTCATGATCATCGGCGCGTGGCGGCGCTTCCGCCCCGCGTGACCGGACCTCACCGATCGCCTGCAGTCCGGCGAACGCAGGTTCGCCGGACTGCGTGCCGTTGACCGCAACCAAACAAGAGGAGAATCCCATGCCCACCATCACGACCAAAGACGGCGTCGAGATCTTCTACAAGGACTGGGGCAAGGGCCAGCCCATCGTGTTCAGCCACGGCTGGCCGCTGTCTTCAGACGACTGGGACACGCAGATGCTGTTCTTCCTGAACAACGGTTTTCGGGTCATCGCGCATGACCGCCGCGGCCACGGCCGCTCCAGCCAGGTGGCCGACGGCCACGACATGGATCATTACGCCGACGACCTCGCCGCGCTGACGGCGCATCTCGATCTGAAGAGTGCCGTTCATGTCGGCCATTCCACCGGCGGCGGCGAGGTGGTGCATTATATCGCCCGCCACGGCGAGAGCCGGGTCGCGAAGGCGGCGATCCTCTCCGCCGTGCCGCCGCTGATGGTGCAGACGCCGGCCAATCCGGGCGGGTTGCCCAAATCGGTGTTCGACGACCTGCAGGCGCAGCTTGCCGCCAACCGCTCGGAATTCTACCGCGCGCTGCCGTCGGGTCCGTTCTATGGCTACAACCGGCCGGGCGCGAAACCCTCGGAAGCCGTGATCGAGAATTGGTGGCGACAGGGCATGATGGGCGGCGCCAAGGCGCATTACGACGGCATCGTCGCCTTCTCGCAGACCGACTTCACCGAAGATCTCAAGAAGATCACGGTGCCCGTGCTGGTGATGCATGGCGACGACGACCAGATCGTGCCGTATGAAGACTCCGCGCCGCTGTCGGCAAAGCTGCTCAAGAACGGCACGCTGAAGACCTACAAGGGCTTTCCGCACGGCATGCCCACCACGGAAGCCGCCACCATCAACGCCGACCTGCTGGCCTTCATCAAGGGATGAGCGGAGCTCACCCTGACATGAAAGTCATCCTGTTCGGCGCCACCGGCATGGTCGGGCAGGGCGTCCTGCGCGAATGCCTCGTCGATGCCGGCATCGAGCGCGTGCTCGCGGTCGGGCGCAGCCCGGCCGGCGTGCAGCACGCCAAGCTGCATGAAGTCCTGCATGACAATTTCACGGATTTCTCCGCCATCGAATCGGAGCTTGCGGGATACGACGCCTGCTTCTTCTGCCTCGGCGTCTCCTCGATCGGCATGGACGCGGAGCGTTACCGGCATCTGACCTACGACGTCACCATGGCCGCCGCGAATACGCTGGTGCGGCTCAACCCCGGCATGGTGTTTACCTATGTCACCGGGCGCGGCACTGACTCCACCGAGCAGGGCGGGGTGAGGTGGGCGCGGGTCAAGGGCAAGACCGAGAACGATCTGCTCAAGCTGCCATTCAAGGCGGCCTACATGTTCCGGCCCGCCGGCATCCAGCCGCTGCATGGCGTCCGGTCGAAGACGGGCTGGGTAAATGCGATCTATGTCGTCACCGCGCCGCTGTTGTCGTATCTCGCCCGCACCGCGCCAAGCTACATGACCACCAGCGAACAGCTCGGCCGCGCCATGATCAAGGTGGCGCGGGATGGCTACCCGAAGCGGGTGCTGGAGAGCGAAGACATCAACGCGATTTAGGCGTCCGTCATTTCTCTCCCGTGATTCCGGGGCGCGACGCAGTCGCGAGCTTTGACGTGCAATTGCACGTCAGGGAACCCATCGGGCCGCAGCGCCAGTGGTGAAATGGATTCTCCGATGTGCAATTGCACATCATGGTTCGCCGCTTCGTGTCGCCCCGGAATGACGGTGGTTGGCTTTGAGCGCACCCCATCAAATCGCCGCAAATGTCACCGCTTCTGCTGTAGGCACGCAGCCTCTAAAATTTGCGCACCGCAAGGGGGATGGCATGGACCGCATTCGTATCGTTGGCGGCAGCAAGCTCAACGGCACCATCGCCATCTCGGGCGCGAAGAACGCCGCCCTGCCCCTGATGATCGCTGCCCTGCTCACGGAGGAAACGCTGATCCTCGACAACGTGCCGCGGCTCGCCGATGTCGCGCAGTTGCAGCGCATCCTCGGCAACCATGGCGTCGACATCATGTCCGCGGGCAAGCGGCCCGGCGACCGTGCCTATCAGGGCCAGACCCTGCACATTTCGGCCGCCAATATCATCGACACCACGGCGCCTTACGATCTGGTGTCGCGGATGCGCGCCAGCTTCTGGGTGATCGCGCCGCTGCTGGCGCGGATGCACGGGGCAAAAGTCTCGCTGCCGGGCGGCTGCGCCATCGGCACGCGACCGGTCGATCTCCTGATCATGGCGCTGGAAAAGCTCGGCGCCGACCTCACCATCGACGGCGGCTATGTGGTGGCCAAAGCGCCCGGCGGCCTGCGCGGCGCGAGCATCGATTTCCCCAAGGTGACGGTGAGCGGCACCCATGTAGCGCTGATGGCGGCAACGCTTGCGAAGGGCACGACCATCATCACCAACGCCGCCTGCGAGCCCGAAATCGCCGACGTCGCCGATTGCCTGAACAAGATGGGCGCGCGCATCAGCGGCGCGGGCACGCCGCGGATCGTGGTCGAGGGCGTCGAGAAGCTGCATGGCGCGCGGCATACCGTATTGCCGGATCGAATCGAGGCCGGAACCTATGCGATGGCGGTCGCCATGACCGGCGGCGACGTGCAGCTTTCCGGTGCCCGACCGGAGCTGCTGCAGTCGGCGCTCGACGTGCTGACAGAGGCGGGCGCCCTCATCACCGTCAACAATGACGGTATCCGGGTTGCCAGGAACGGCGCCGGGATCCGGCCGGTGACGGTGTCGACCGCGCCGTTCCCGGGCTTTCCGACCGACCTGCAGGCGCAATTGATGGCGCTGATGGCCTGCGCCAGCGGTTCCTCGCAGATCACCGAGACGATTTTCGAGAACCGGTTCATGCATGTCCAGGAACTGGCGCGGTTCGGCGCGCGTATATCCCTCGATGGCGAGACCGCGACCATCGACGGCACCGCAAAACTGCGCGGCGCACCCGTGATGGCGACGGACCTGCGCGCCTCGGTGTCGCTGGTGATCGCAGGGCTTGCCGCCGAGGGCGAAACCATGGTCAACCGGATCTATCATCTGGACCGCGGTTTCGAACGGCTCGAGGAAAAGCTCTCGGCCTGCGGCGCGTCGATCCAGCGCATCAGCGATTAGAGCATTATCGAGGATTTTATGCCGGCGCCCGAACAGCTCAAATTGATTGCGCTCGACGCCGACGATCTCGCGGTCATATCGGCCCATGTGCAGGACGCCCGTGTCCAGGCGTCCGACATCGTCTGGCGGCAGGACGAAAAGCGGCTGGTGGTCGGCATCGACCGGCTGGACTGGGAGCAGACACTGTCGGGCGGAACCGAGCCGCGCCGTTCGATCGCGGCGCTGCGCTTCGACCGCGTTCTGGCCTGCAAGTCGCGCAACATCGATCTGGCGCAGCCCAAGGCGGTGCTGGAACTGGTCGGGATCGAATTCCATCCCGGCGAGGCCCCCGGCGGCAGCGCGCTTCTCTTGTTCAGCCATGGCGAGGCGCTGCGGCTGGACGTCGAATGCCTGGAATGCGAGCTGACCGACCTCGGCACCGACGATCTCGGCACCAGCGACCTCGCCATCGCGCCGGAGGGGTGAATCCGGTGCCGTAGGGTGGGCAAAGCGCAGCGTGCCCACCATCTTCGTCCGCCGGTGGAGAGGCATTTTGGTGGGCTCGCTGCGCTCAGCCCACCCTACGGGTCCTGTTTCCAGGCGAGCAAGGGTTGACGGCCCTTGGCCGCCGCGCCATTGAGCAGGGGCCTTCGCTGTCTCTCAGAAAGCCGCCATGCCCGTTCGCCTGGATACCAGCAGCGCCGATTTCGAGCCACGCTTCAAGCAATTCCTCGCCGCCAAACGCGAGGTTTCGGCCGATGTCGAGCGCGCCACCCGCGCCATTGTCGATGACGTGGCCGCGCGCGGTGACGCCGCCCTGCTCGAGGCGACCAGGAAATTCGACCGGCTCGACATCGCGGCCTCCGGCCTGCGCGTGACCGCGGCCGAGATCGATTCCGCGGTCGGGGCTTGCGACACCGCGACCGTCGATGCCCTGAAATTCGCCCGTGACCGGATAGAGGCATTTCACCAGCGGCAATTGCCGAAGGACGAGCGCTTCACCGATGCGCTGGGCGTCGAGCTCGGCTGGCGCTGGAGCGCGGTCGATGCGGTCGGCCTCTATGTGCCCGGCGGCACCGCCGCCTATCCGTCGTCGGTGCTGATGAATGCCGTTCCGGCCCGGGTCGCCGGCGTGCCGCGGGTCGTCATGGTGGTGCCGTCGCCGGACGCCAAGCTCAATCCGCTGGTGCTGGCGGCCGCACAGCTTGGCGGCGTGTCCGAAATCTACCGCGTCGGCGGCGCGCAGGCGGTGGCGGCACTCGCCTACGGCACGGCGACGATCGCGCCGGTGGCGAAAATCGTCGGCCCGGGCAATGCCTATGTCGCCGCCGCCAAGCGGCAGGTGTTCGGCAAGGTCGGCATCGACATGATCGCAGGTCCCTCGGAAGTGCTCGTCATCGCCGACGACACCGGCAATGCCGGCTGGATCGCCGCCGATCTGTTGGCGCAGGCCGAGCATGATGCGAGCGCGCAGTCGATCCTGATCACGGACAGCGCCCGGCTTGCCGCCGAGGTCGAAAGCGCGGTGGAGTCCCAGCTCAAAACACTGCCCCGCGCCGAGATCGCGCGGGCCTCGTGGAACGATTTCGGCGCCATCATCATGGTCAGCCACCTCGACCAGGCGGTCGAACTCGCCAACGCCATCGCCGCCGAACATCTGGAAATCATGACCGCGGATGCGGAAGGCTTGTCGGCAAAAGTCCGCAACGCCGGCGCGATCTTTCTTGGGCCCCATACGCCGGAAGCGATCGGCGATTACGTCGGCGGCTCCAATCACGTGCTGCCGACGGCGCGTTCGGCGCGGTTTTCGTCGGGGCTCGGCGTGCTAGACTTCATGAAGCGCACTTCGATTCTCAAATGCGGGCCGGACCAGTTGCGCGCGCTGGGGCCTGCCGCGATGACCTTGGGCAAGGCCGAGGGTTTGGACGCCCATTCACGCTCCGTCGGATTGCGCCTCAATTTGCCATGAACAAGCCGCCACCAGACGATGACCAGCACAACCGCATCGTCGCGGTGACGCTCGACGAGGAATCGATCGGGCGTTCCGGGCCCGATATCGAGCATGAGCGCGCGATTGCGATCTATGATCTGATCGAGCAGAACGTGTTTGCGCCCGAAGGGGCGGTGCAGGGGCCGTTCACGCTGCACCTTGCGATTACCGGCAACCGGCTGATGTTCGACATCCGCCGCGAGGATGCTACTCCCGTGGTGGCGCATCTGTTGTCGCTGACGCCGTTCCGGCGGATCGTGAAGGATTATTTCATGATCTGCGACAGCTACTACCAGGCGATCCGCACCGCCACGCCCGACAAGATCGAGGCGATCGACATGGGCCGCCGCGGTATCCATGACGAAGGCTCGCGCACGCTGCAGGAACGGCTGAAGGGCAAGGTAAGAATCGATTTCGAAACCTCCCGCCGCCTGTTCACGCTGATCTGCGTCCTGCACTGGAAGGGGCAGGACGGATGACCCCGAAAAGTGCGAAGCGGTTTTCGGATAGGGTCATGCGTAAAAGGGACGGCATGACGCCCTTTGCGGCAAGGATTACGTGACACATGGATGCGCCCCGCGCGCGCAATCCGCAGGCCGTGCTGTTTGCATGCGGCCTGAACAGCGTGCGTTCGCCGATGGCGGAGAGCCTGTTACGGCAGATGTTCCCGCAGGCGCTCTACGTAAAATCCGCCGGCGTCAGGAAGGGCGAGCTCGATCCGTTC
The DNA here is from genome assembly GCF_023101085.1 of Bradyrhizobium sp. 170. Lineage (NCBI taxonomy): Bacteria > Pseudomonadati > Pseudomonadota > Alphaproteobacteria > Hyphomicrobiales > Nitrobacteraceae > Bradyrhizobium > Bradyrhizobium sp. 170. The sequence goes on from NZ_CP064703.1 coordinate 736,248, forward strand.
GCGGTCGCTGTGATGGCCGAGCTCGGCCAGGACATTTCCGGCCACAAGCCGACGACGTTCGACGAGCTCGAGGACTGGGAAGGGCTCAATTTCGATCTCATCATCACGCTGTCGCCGGAAGCCCATCACAAGGCGCTGGAGCTGACGCGCACCATGGCCGCCGATGTCGAGTACTGGCCGACACCAGATCCGACCGGCATGGAAGGCAACCGCGAGCAGAAGCTGCAAGCCTATCGCGAGGTCTGCGACGGCCTGTCGATGCGCATCCGCCGCCGGTTTGCCAAGGCAGGCGCGGCGAGCGGGTAGTTTTTCTGTCGTTCCTGCGAAAGCAGGAACCCATACGCCGCGGCCGAGCGATTTAAGGCGGTGCCAGTCGCCTTGTCATTCCCACGACAACGGCCTGTGGTTATGGGCCCCTGCGTTCGCAGGGGCGACGGAGATAGCTGAGCTTCAACTTGGCGAGCGGCTGATCGCTGGTCATGCCGTCGACATCGGACAGGCGCGACATTACATTCGACCGACGGGCGGGAGCGTTGCGCGCGATTTCATCGCGCATGTCATGTTGGAGTGAGCGATGAGCGAGATCTGGCAACTCCCGGCCACTGAACTGGCGCTGCGCATTGCGCGGCGGCAATTGAGTTCGTCGGAGGTGGTAGACGCCCATCTGGCGCGTATCGATGCGGTGAACCCGGCGCTGAATGCCGTGGTGCGCGTGCTGGCCGACGAGGCCCGCGCGGCGGCCGTTGAGGCCGACCAGCGGCTGGCCTCCGGCGAAACAATTGGCCCGCTGCACGGCGTGCCTTTTACGGTGAAAGAAAACATCGACATGGCCGGCCTGCCCACCACCTGGGGCGTGCCCGCGCTGGCCAACGCGGTGGTGCCTGTTGATGCGCCGGTCGTCGAACGCATGCGCGCCGCCGGCGCGATACCGATCGCCCGCACCAACCTGCCTGACATGGCGCTGCGCGTGCATACTGATAGTTCGCTTCACGGCCTGACGCGAAATCCCTGGCATCCGGGGCGCACCGCGGGCGGCTCGAGCGGCGGCGAGGCGGCTGCGCTGGCCAGCGGCATGAGCCCGATCGGCCTTGGCAACGACATCGGCGGCTCGCTCCGAAATCCCGCGAACGCCTGCGGCATCGCCTCGATCCGTCCATCCGCCGGCCGCGTGCCCGAAGCGGGCTATGTGCCGGCCGAAGACCGTTTGCTGGCGGTGCAACTGATGAATGTGCAGGGGCCGATGGCCCGCCGCGTGGCGGATGTGCGTCTCGGCCTGCGTGTCCTCATGGGCGCGCATCCGCGCGATCCCTGGTCGATTGATGCCCCGTTCGAGGGACGAGCCTTGGCGCGGCCGGTTCGCGTGGCCGTGCTGCCCGAGCCACCCGGCGGCGGCACCGATCCAAAAGTGGCGGCCACGGTGCGGCGTGCCGCAGCAGCGCTGGCCGATGCTGGTTACGTCGTGGAAGAAGCCTGCCCGCCACGCTACGCCGACGCGATCGGCTGCTGGCGCCGCCTGATCATGGGTGATTTCGGCTCGGTGCTGAATTTGTTGGCCCCGATGATGGGCGCGGATGCGATGGCCTTCCTGAACAACTTCAATGAGGGCATACCGCCCCTGGCCGACGCGGCGTCATGGTCGCAATTGATGACTGAGCGCGACGGCATCGCGCGCGCATGGTCGACCTTCATGGCCGACCGGCCGCTGCTGCTGTCGCCGACCTGGACGCAATTGCCGTTCGAGCATGGTTTTGATTCGGCGACCCCTGCTGGCACGGCCGCGACCAAGGAGCTGATGCGCCCGGTGGTCCCGGCCAATCTGCTCGGCCTGCCGTCGGCATGCGTGCCGGCCGGGCGCGACGAGGCGACGGGGTTGCCGATCGGCGTGCTGATCACCGGGCCGCGGTTGCGCGAGGATTTGTGCTTGGAAGCGGCCGAGGCGATCGAGGCCCGCCTGGGCGTCGTGACGCCGATTAACCCGGTGCGCTGAGTGCCGCCGTGGGGGGCGGGGTGACTTCCCGTCGTTCCTGCGAAAGCAGGAACCCATACGCCGCGGCCGAGCGATTTAAGGCAGTGCCAAGTTCGTCTTGTCATTCCCATGACAACGGCCCGTGGTTATGGGTCCCTGCTTTCGCAGGGACGACGTAAGAATCGCCGTTCCCTCAATGACTTGTTCCCCGGTTGTGGAATGGAGTGCCTTCCGATAGGTTCCGCGCGCGCATCCCCATCCGAATCCAATCCCTGACACATCCCGCATGCTTGGCCGCCCCAAAATCGTTCTCGCTTCCGGTTCGCCGCGACGGCTCAGCCTGCTCAACCAGGCCGGCATCGAGCCCGACGCGCTGCGCCCGGCCGATGTTGACGAGACCCCGAAGCGGGGCGAGCTGCCGCGCGCCTGCGCCAATCGCCTTGCGCGCGCCAAGGCCGACGCGGCGCTGAAATCCGTCCAGCTCGATGACGAGCTGCGCGGCTCCTTCATCCTGGCCGCCGATACGGTGGTCGCGGTGGGCCGCCGCATCCTGCCGAAGGCCAATCTGGTGGATGAAGCCGCGCAGTGCCTGCGGCTGCTCTCGGGGCGCAATCACCGCGTCTACACGGCCATTTGCCTGGTGACGCCGAAGGAGGCGTTCCGCCAGCGCCTGATCGAAACCCGCGTCCGCTTCAAGCGGCTCAACGAGGACGACATCCAAGCCTATATCGGCTCCGGCGAATGGCGCGGCAAAGCCGGCGGTTACGCCGTGCAGGGCATCGCCGGATCGTTCGTGGTCAAGATGGTCGGCTCCTACACCAACGTCGTCGGCCTGCCGCTCTACGAATCGGTCACGCTATTGGGCGGCGAGGGCTTCCCGATCCGCTTCGGCTGGTTGAATGCCTCCTGATCCGCCCAAGGATACCGCCAAGCATGCCGGCGGGCCCAAGGACGCTGGCGGAAAGCCGCCACCAAAGCCCTGCCCGGAATGCGGCAAGCCGGCCAACCCAGCCACGCTGCCATTCTGTTCCCCGCGCTGCCGCGACGTCGACTTGAACCGCTGGCTATCGGGCAAGTACGTCATCCCCGGCCGCGACACTGACCCCGAAGACGCCGAATAGCCGTGTTTTGCCAAATATTTGGGGACGAGCTCGAATGCGGGCCGCGCCCAGCGAAGCCGAAGGCGAAGCTGGGTGGACATGACCGTCCGACCTCTCTATAAACCGCCCGCTCGCCCGGCCTTTGGGCTCTCGCGGGTATGCCCAGGTAGCTCAGTTGGTAGAGCATGCGACTGAAAATCGCAGTGTCGGTGGTTCGATCCCGCCCCTGGGCACCATCAAGCTCGGTAAGCTTTTATCGTCGCCGACGTGGTTTGTGTTTCGGAGGGTCCGTTCCGGTAATTGCCCGATACCACGCGGCGTCTGATTGCGCGAGCGCTCTGGCCGCGGCAAGATCCGATTGTGCACGATAGAACTGACTTAGGCCAAGGTAGCAATCGGTGCGTGCCGGTCCGCGAGGTATCGCTTCGCAGTTCACCTGCCCGCCCGCAGCGCCGGGAAGGGCCACCAGCAAGACTGCGACGACACTTGCGGCCCAAGGGGGCATACCGCCTCCAAGCCTGCCTTCACAGGCATGCCATCGAATTCAGTAAGAACTATACCGGCGCAGCGGAGCGATATCCGAGTTTTGGTTGTGCCGATCCCTGCATATCGCTTTATTCATGCGGGCTACTTGAGAAGGGTGTACGTCGCGTTTTGACCCCAGGCTAACATTGGTCGCGCCGCGATGGCCGCCAACTCCGTCCTCGCATCAATCGCGCAACAGCGCGGCCTCCCGAAGGGTTCGGCTCGAGACTAAGACGAAGACGAGCCCCAGCGCCATAAGCAACACGCCAAGCCAAGTTGCCATCCAACTCCGCCCGTCGGCTGCCTCGGCGATGGGAAAGGCGACCGGCGCGGCCGTAGGCACGGAGACGGCGACCGCGTCTCTAGCGGCCGGTGCGGCCGTCAGAAGCGTCTCCACGTCGACCTGGCGCGGCGTGCGGTGGTCGGGCGTGAGCCGATCGGTCTTGAGGTTTTCGATGGGGGCGGGCGGCACGAAGGCCGCGGCCCCCATAGTCAGGGCGGAAGCGGCATCAGCCATCTTGAGCTCGGGCGCGGGCCGCATCGGCTGAGACGTTTCCGCCGGTGCGGAGCGCAGCAGCTCCGCACGCGCATCCACGACCGCCTTCGGCTTGCGCCGCGCGACCTCGTTCTCCTCGGGAGCGGCGACGCGAGGCTTCGCGGCGCGATAACGAACCTGCTTCTTCACCGCGATCTCCTCAGCGGCCTGGAACCAGCATTTGCGGTGGCCATCAAAACGATAGACCCAGCGCTGGCCGGCCGCTGTCGACTTGCCGGGCCGCGACAGGCACTCCTCTTCCGCGGGAGCGGGGGTTTGCCGGGGAGCGACATTGAACAAGTCTGCAAAAGGATTCGAAGACGCAGGCGATGCCGAGAGACCTGCGAGAAGGACAAAAGCAGCGAAGCAAAATCGCAAATGACCGGACATGGAGACCCCCGGTGCTGCGCCCCCGCGGGCACGACCTTTTGCCGCGACCTAGGTCACAATGCGGCTCAAATCGGGCAACGCGGTGGATTCATTCTGGCCTTGAAACGAGATCCGGCCCGCATGCCGGTCCTCCCGGCCGGGCACACTGGAAACCCAGCTATCTCCGTGATCTTACGGGGGTTTAGACACAAACATTAAGCCCACACGAAACCAAAGCTTAAGGCTGCCGACCCTACTTTCTCAGGATTGCAAGATCTCGGCGATGCCCGGCTGCGTCCATGCGGACTTCGGGCGGTTTCAGGCGGAGATAGTTGGTGTCATATTTGACGGCGTTGCGATGCTCTGAGCGCGTCACTCTGCGGTTCCGGCTTGCGGGGAATCGCGCGCCGTGATTCACGCCCGCAAAATCGTCCGCAAAGCCACAAAGGCAATCCTGCGAAATGCCCCGCTGCAGATCGCGCTGTTCTTTTTGCCGCTTGTGTGGATCGGCTACTTCGCGATCACGTCTTCGGAACGGGTGGAAGCGCTGCAGCAGGCGCGGGCTCACGGAAACAGTGTCGCCGAATTGTTTGAGGAAAATACCGAGCGGATATTCGAAAGGGTAGATCAGTCACTGCGGGTCGCGCGGGCGCTTTACGTGCAGAATCCGGACACCTTCAGCCTGAAATTCTGGGCCGATAAAGCCCAGATGGCCAGCGGCGACGTGGTTCAGTTCTCGCTGATCGGACGGGACGGCTATTTGTTCGATACGACGACCGCCTACTCCGGCCCGCCGATGTATCTCGGGGACCGGGAGCACTTCATCAAGGTGATGGAGATGGCCGAAGATCGGCTTTATGTCGCAAAGCCGGTGCTCGGGCGGGCATCGAACAAATGGACCATCCAGCTCGCAAGAAAACTGTTCGACAACGACAGAAAGCCGGCGGGCGTCGTTGTGGGCTCGATCAGTGTGGACCTGATTGGCAGGTTCTACGACACCGCAAAGCTCGGTATCGGAGGAACCCTTGTTCTCAGAAATGCCGACTACATCGTGCTCGCCGCGCGGGGAATAGACCAAAGCACAGTGCTGGCACAGCGCAGTCCCGGCCACGTTGAAGGCGAGTTACGGGACAGCTCCCATAGCCAATATTGGAATTGGGGCCGGAGCGAAGGTCGCCCGAACCGGAGCAACAGATTGGTCACCGCGCGCAGATCGCACGCTTTTCCGCTGATCTTTACCGCCGGCATTTCGGAGCAGGAGATCTATTCGCGCGCTCAATCCAGGCAGAAAATCTATCTCGGCGGAGCGCTTCTGCTCACCTTCATCATCCTGGTGGCGACCGCGCTCCACTGGCGAAGACAGAAGGCTCTCTACGCCGCACAGCGCGAATTGCGCGACTCCGTGAGCAAGTTCGAGGATGCGCTGCGAAACCTGCCGCAAGGGCTGAGCATGTTCGATGGTCAGGATCGCCTGATCGCGTTCAACCGGCAATGGCTCGACGCCTATGGGCTTTCGCCGGACGACGTTCGGATCGGCATGAATTTCCGGGAGGTGTTTGCAAAGCAGGAAGCCGTGCGCGATCTCGATGCCTATCTGGCCGACCTGAACGACCGGCTCGCCAAATCGGAACAGACCTCGAATACGGTGCAGTTTCCGGACGGGCGCGTCATCTATATTTCCTATGGACGGCGCGAGAGCGGTGGCTGGGTTGCGACGCATGAAGACATCACCGAACGCAAGGCTTCCGAGGACCGTATCGAGAGGCTGGCTCACTATGACAGCCTGACCGGCCTTGCGAATCGTAACCTGTTCAAGGGGTCCCTTGACGAAGCGCTGGACAAGTATTTTCTGCACAATGCGCCGTTCGCCGTGCTCCTGCTGGATCTCGACAAGTTCAAGTCCGTCAACGACGCTCTCGGTCACCAGTGCGGCGATAAGCTTCTCAAGCACGTCGCTGCTCGAATCAGGGCGCAGGTCCGCGACGTCGATACGGCGGCCCGGATCGGCGGTGACGAGTTTGCGCTGATCGTGGTGCCGGGGCCGTCCGCGCTGCAGGACGGCGCCGCAACACTCGCCGCGCGGCTGGTACAGGCAATTGCCGAGCCCTATGAAATAGACGGCCACCCGGTCGCGATCGGATGCAGCATCGGTGTCGCCGTAGTGCCCGAGCATGGCACGCGCGTCGATGAAATTCTTCGCAATGCCGATCTTGCGCTCTACAAGTCGAAGAATGACGGTCGAAACTGTTTCAATTTCTACTCGCCGGAGCTCAAGGCCGAAGCCGACCAGCGCGACATCCTTGAAATCGAGCTTCGCGAGGCGATCTGGCGCGAAGAGATTGAGGTGTTCTATCAGCCCGTGTTCGAGCTCGGCACGGGCCGCGCGACGTCGGTCGAGGCCCTGGCGCGCTGGCGCCACAGGACCAGAGGCTTGATCCCGCCCGCTGAATTCATTCCGCTTGCGGAAGAGAGCGGGCTGATCGGCGAGCTCGGCAATCTGGTGCTCGCCAAGGCGTGTCGCCATGCCGTGATGCTGCCGGATGATATCAAGGTTGCGGTCAACCTGTCTGCCCTGCAATTTGCGAACGGCAATCTCGTCGATTCCGTGATGGACGCGTTGGCAGGCAGCGGACTTGCCGAGACACGGCTGGAGCTCGAGATCACCGAGAGCGTCTTTCTGGCTGACAGCCAGGAAAATCTCAGGACGCTCGAACGCCTGAAGAGGCTTGGCGTTTCCATTGCGCTGGACGATTTCGGCGTCGGCTATTCGTCACTGTCTTATCTGACCGCTTTTCCGTTCGACAAGGTCAAGATCGACAAGTCCTTCATCGACAGGATCGGTCGCTCCGAGACCGTTGCCGTCCTCGGATCGATCGTCCAGCTTGCGAAGACGTTGAACCTCTCGATCGTCGCTGAAGGCGTCGAGACATACGAACAGGTCGAAAAGATCCGCTCGCTCGGAATTGCCCTGGGCCAGGGTTATTTGTTCAGCAAGCCCGTGCCGTTCGGCGAATTGTTGCTGCAAGTCCATTCCGAGAGCGACCGCCAAGCCGTAGCCTAGCACTGCTGCCGGCTGATTTGCCTGAAGCGCAAGGACAGATTGCCGCTCGCGGGTGCGACCCATTGGCACGACGGGCAAATCAGCAAAAGCTGTCCAGCCCCTTCACGAAAAATATTCCGCTTCACGCGCAACCCAAATCAACGCCATAACTCCGCGCATCTCATCCACCAAAGGGGCGTTGGCCACGTCACGAACGCGCGGTGAGATGCGGTGGACGCGAATGGCGCAGCTGACGTTGGCGCCTGACGCGGACGGCGAAGTCGTGTGGTTCTGACGCCGCGGTGCTGGCGTCAAGCTCGTGAGAAGCAAGCTTCTTGGGGGCGACGGTGGCAAAAGAGCCGTTCACCGGGAAGAGCACGAAGTAAGCCGTAACCCATCGCGCAGGGAAAGCCGGGATGCCTCCGCTGGACCTGTATGCTCGTGTGAGTCTTCTTATGCGCAAATTGCACACGAGACCGCGGGTGCAGCGTGCACCCGGCTTTCCCTGCGCCCTTTGTTTTTGTGGAGGGCGGAAGCTTAAGCAAAGCTCGGGCGCTTCATGCCGCGAGAACGCCGACGCATACCCTCTCGCTGTTTGACAGTTGAATCCGAACGATGACCTCGTAACGAGGGGGCGTGACGTGGATGGACCAATCGCATTTCCGGCTTCAGTGGCCGCCTCGTCAATGGCGGCAAGCATGTGAGCCAGTTCATATCCGGTTGCGATCGAAAAACGCTTAAATTGCGAACAAAGTAAGATGCCACAGGAGGTTGCCATGTGTCTCTGTAGCCTGATGATCGCATCCGCATGCGTCTTTGCCTTTTCTGGCTTTGCCGGCACCGCTTCAGCGCAGGACGGGCCCCTGCAGAACACGGATCGGCCGGGCAGTGATTTCCGCAACATCGCCCTCAGGGGCAATTCGGGAGCTTGTGGGGAACTCTGCCGCACGACACGCGGCTGCCGCGCATGGACGTTCGTCAAACCCGGCATCCAGGGGGCATCTGCCCGTTGCTGGCTGAAGAGCGTGGTCCCCGCCGCCGTCCGCAACTCGTGCTGCACGTCTGGCGTGGTTAGAATAATTGACTGACCTACCTTTCCCAAGGAGATCAGTCCCCCAACATGCGCACCGCAATTTGCTACATCTGAATATCGGGCCTGAAGATGGCCCGAACCGTCCATTTCATCTGCGGCTGACTTTGTCTGACGCAGAAACGGCCGTCGACAACGGGCACTTTGATAATCGAAGCACGCTTGTTGCCGCAGCAATGTTGGAGGCTGTCAGGGAAACCCGGCTGGTAGATGTAGAAGCGGGCATAGAAAGGTTCAACGGTGACCATCAGGTCGATCGAATTCATGCCGCGCGGAATCTTGTCGCGCAGGTCAACCAGTCGGTCGCCGGGATTGCAGGTCACGGCGGCCATGATCAGGAGCCAATTCATCCCGACAGAGTAAGCCATTTCGTGCAGAGCAAAAGACCGCCCAAGGGCGGTCTCCCTGCAGTTCTGTCAGGGACGATCAGGCTGCACGGATCGCAGCGTCATATGCCCGTGCGCGTACTTGCCAGCGATTACGCCGCCAGCGCGTCCGGATTGACTTCGCCCTTGGCGATGTCGGTGAGAATGGCGTCGGCCTCTTTCTCTTCCAAAAGGCTGTCGTGCAACAGCATCTGGTCATCACGCAGGTCGAGCTGGCCGGCAAGTGCGGCGGCCGAGCCGTAGGCGGCGATCTCGTAGTGCTCGAGTTTCTGGGCGGATGCGATCAGGCCCGCATCGCGAAGATCATCTCCCTCCAGGATGGCGAGCATCTTGCGGGTTTCGCGGATGAGCGCCTGCATGGCCTGATCGACATGCGCCGCCGGGTCGGCGCCGTGGTTGCGAAGGATGCTGATAAGGCGTTCCTTCTGCCGCATTGTCTCCGCATGATGGTCCACCAGGGCATCCTTCAACGCCGGGTGGGACGCGGCTGCCGCCATGCGCAACAGCGCTTCCGAAAGCTGCTCCTCGACACTCACCAGTTCCTGAAGCTCGGCGAGGTACATGTCCTTGAAATTGCTGATTTCCATGACGAAATCCTTTTGTAGGATGTGTACGAGACTTCCGGGCGCGTCGCTGATTTTCGGAAGGGCCGGCACGAGCCCGGCTGCTTTTTCGCTTTCGAGGCCCCGCGATGTCTTTTCAACGAGACCGCGGCGCATCTGGTTCCGGGGCGTGGGCAAGGAGTCTTGGGCCAGGAGGTGTTCGATGACGGAATGGTATTTTGTCTGGGTCGAAGGTCTGCGCGGGCCCGTGCCGCAGAAATGGTCGTCGGATGGGCTTTGGGGGCAGGTCGGCCGTCAGGATGTCATCGTTCGTTTCGCGCTGAGCGATGCGGAGGCGCATCTGTCGCTCGACGAATTGGCGAGGCTGCATCCCATTCCCGACGGGAGATAGCCGGCCGCGCCGTTGCCGGCGCGTTCCGCAGGGTTCCGTGCGGTCGTCGCAGGATTTCGAACATGCTTTTCTGCGGAACATTGCGAATTTATTTTCGTTGCCGGGTTGTACGGGCGCAAAGAGGCACCACTGTCCCGTGCTCAGTTCGCGCTGCTCGCGGATTGAAGGAGAACTTGCGAACCAGCGCACTGTGCTGGTGGGGACGAGCGATCAGGATCCGACACCCTTGACGCCTTTCGTATCCTTCGCAGGAAGCAGCCGCGTGCGGTCCTAGCCGCCTACGCGGTCCTCAACCAACCAGGAAGCCAAGTGAAGGAGTCGTGCATGAAATTGAACTCGGCACAGGTGGAACGCGCCTTGAAGCAATTCGAAGCCCAGGCGCTTCCCGAGGATCATCCGGTGGTCCCGCAACTGGCCAGCATGTTCGGGGAACATACGTTCTTCCTCGACAGCGGCGGGCTCAATGTCCTGGAACCGACCGAGGCTTCCCAGCCGGAAGCGCCCGTCGGCATGATCGTAAACCTTGCCTATTGGAGCGATGAGACACTGACGAAACTGTCGCCGCACGAGCCGGAGCCCACTGGCGTTATCGTCAGCCTCGAATCCAGACACTGACGCTTGAAACTGAGAGGAGCGATCATTTCGCGGCGGGTCCGGTCACGACGTATCAGGCCGGATCCGCTGCGATCTATCAGGTCCGCCTGCGGTGCGGCCGCGCCGTTCAGGTTTCGAAATGAACCCCGATCCGCTTCTCTTTTCGCCAGACGACGCGACACGGCAGATGGAGGTGGTCGGATTCGATCACCAGTGTGAAGCGTTCGGGAATGCCGACGGGGGAAATCACCTCGAGTGCGGCGCCGGTTTCGGAAAGATTGCGGATTGTGCAATCGAAGGCAGCGCCGCCGCCAAACGAAATCCTGCCCGCCTTCAACAACCGCCGCCGTGGTGCTTCTCTGTGCTCGTCCACCACATGGACCTCCGCCTGAACGGGGGAGTTTCGACGCGCGAGGTTACTATCCCGTTAAGGTATGCTCCAGCAATTATGCAACGAAAGGTGGTGGTGTGCCGCAGGGCCGTTCCGTTCGTTCATCGGGCAGCGTCATCCGTCCGGGCCCGCCGTCCCTCGATCGGATAGGCCGGGTCATTGAACCCCGGCGTCGAGGGGTGGCCGCTCACCACGAGTTGATCGATCAGCGCCTCGTCCTCGGCAGTGAAGCGATAGTCGAGCGCCTTCAGGTAATCGTCCCATTGCTCCTCGGTGCGCGGGCCCGCGATCACCGCCGAGACGAACGACGAATTCAGCACCCATGACACCGCGAACTGCCCGGCGGTGATGCCGCGGGCCTCGGCGTGCCGCCTGATCTCCTGGGCGAGCTGCAGCGATTCCGGCCGCCATTCGGTCTGCATCATGCGCTTGTCGGCGCGGCCGGCGCGCGTCTCCTTGTCGGGTGCCGCATCCGGCTTGTACTTGCCGGTCAGCACGCCGCGCGCCAACGGGCTATAGGGCACGATGCCGAGGCCGTAATAGCCGCAGGCCGGGAAATGCTCGACCTCGGGCATGCGGTTCATGGCATTGTAGTAGGGCTGGCTGACGATCGGGCGGTCGATGCCGTTGCTGTCGCAGATGTTGCAGATCTCGGCGACGCGCCAGGCGCGGTAGTTCGAGACGCCGAAATACCGGATCTTGCCCTGCCGCATCAGGTCGCCGATAGCGCGCACCGTCTCCTCCAGCGGCGTCGCGTGGTCCTCCTTGTGCAGGTAATAGATGTCGATGAAGTCGGTGCCGAGCCGCTTCAGGCTTTCGTCCGCGGCCTGCAGCACCCAGCGCCGCGACAGCCCGCCGCGATTGGGGTCGTCGCCGATCTGGTTGGCGAGCTTTGTCGCCAGAATCCAGTTGTGCCTGTTGTTCGAGATGGCGCGGCCGACCACCTGCTCGGACTGGCCGCCATTATAGGCATCCGCAGAGTCGATGAAGTTGATGCCGGCCTCGCGTGCTTTCGCCACGATCCGCGTCGACGTCGCCTCGTCGGTCGGGCCGCCGAACATCATGGTGCCCAGACAGATCGGCGAAATCTTCAGGCCGCTGCGGCCAAGTTGGCGGTACTGCATGGGGTGGTCCTCCATATTTGTTGCATTCCCTCCCTCTCCCCGTTCTTCACGGGGTCGAGACGAGCGAAGCTCGCTCTTAGAGGGTCGGGGTGAGGGGCTCTCTCCACAGGTGGACTCGCTGAGAGAGCCCCTCACCCGGCGCTTTGCGCCGACCTCTCCCCGCAAGAGCGGGGCGAGGTAAGAAAAAAACGCCTCAGCTCTCGTTCTTCAGTATCTTGAACACGCCGCTCGCCATCGCGATACAGCGTTTGTCGACGGTGACCTCGGTGGTGATGAAAATGAGGCTGCGGGTGGAGCGCACCACGTGCGGCTTCGACACCAAAACCTCGCCGATCTTGCCGGCTTCCACAAAGTGCGTATCGAGCTGCACGGTCGCCAGCGTCGGCTTGCCCGAGATGAAGCGGGCGGTCATGCCGCAGGTCCGATCCGCAAAAGTCATGATCACGCCGCCCTGCACCAGGCCGCGGCGGTTGTGATGCTTGTCCTCGGTAGCAAGCGCGTATTCGTGGGTGCCGTCGACCACGCGCTGCCATAGCGGGCCGATCAGGTGCAGGAAACCTGACGTTTCGACGATCTTCCAGCCGTCGGATTTGCGTTTGTCCGCGGCCTTGGCTGTCATGCTGTGCTTTCCGTTGCGGGTTGTCATGCTGTCCGGGGTCATTTCATCTGATGCGCTTGTGTTGTAGTCAAGCGGGATGGCCCGGTCATTTGACGATACCACAAGGCGGAATATCGCAGAGCTTTGCTCGGCATTCACGCGGACTTCATCCGGTGAGGCGGTGGCTGGGCTGAAACGCGCTGCCGTAGCCATCGCGCTGACGGAAGCGGAGGCCGGCGGTGGCACGACGTTTCTGCTGACCCTCCGCGCCGCGACCTTGCGTTCGCACGCCGCCCAATGGGCGCTGCCGGGCGGGCGCTGCGACCATGGCGAGACGCAGGCGCAGGCCGCGTTGCGCGAGCTTCACGAAGAACTCGGCGTTAGTCTCGGTGAGAGCGATGTGCTCGGCCTGCTCGACGATTACCCGACGCGATCAGGCTATCTCATTACGCCTGTGGTCGTCTGGGTGAGCACCAGCGCCGATTTCGTGCCCAACCCCGCGGAGGTCGCCTCGGTGCATCGCGTAGCCCTCGCCGATATCGAACGAAACGACGCCTTCAGCTTCACCACGATCCCCGAAAGCACGCGGCGCGTGATCCGCTTCCGCCATGCCGGTCAGCACATCCACGCGCCGACGGCGGCGCTGATCTATCAGTTTGCCGAAGTGCTGGCGGGAAGAAACACGCGCGTTGCGGAGCTGGAACAGCCGGTATTTGCGTGGAGGTAGGCGTTGTGAACAAGCGCATCCATCTCACCATGTGAGATGAATTGATGGTTCGTCAACTTGCGAATACGGATCGTTTCAGCGACGATGGCCGCACCAACAATAAGAACAGTTTTGGGAGCGCGCGCATCATGTCCATGTGGATCAAGAGCTTTTGTGTCGTCGCCGCACTGCTTGGTGTGAACGCAGCGATCGATTCAGCGCAAGCGCAAAACTATCCGGCACGCGCGATCACGCTGGTCATTCCATTCGCACCCGGCGGCAGCACCTCGATCGTCGGCCGCGCCATTGCCGACAAGATGAGCGAAGTGCTCGGCGAGAAGGTCGTGGTCGACAATCGCCCCGGCGCGGGCGGCACGGTCGGCACCAAGGCCGTCGCCAAAAGCGATCCCGACGGTTACACGCTGCTGCTGGGCTACACCGGCACGCTCGCGATTGGTCCCTCGCTCTACAGGAATCCCGGCTACGATCCGCGCAAGGATTTTGCGCCGATCGGCATGATCGGCAACGCGCCGAATTCGCTGGTCGTGCATCCGTCATTCCCCGCGAAGAGCGTCGCCGAACTGATCGCCTATGCGAAGGCCAATCCCGGCAAGGTCAATTTCGGCTCGGCCGGCGCCGGTACCGCCAGCCACATCACCGGCGAATATTTCGCCCGCGCCGCTGGCATCAAGCTCGTGCACATCCCCTACAAGGGCACCGGCCCGGCGCTGACCGATCTGCTCGGCGGCCACATCCCGATGGCGTTCGCGCCGATTCCGGCCTCGCACGCCAATGTCTCCGCCGGCAAGCTGCGCGCGCTTGCGGTCACCAGCCTCACCCGTTCGGGCCTGTTGCCCGACGTGCCGACGATGATGGAAGCGGGTTTGTCCAGCTTCGACGCTTCGCTCTATTACGGCCTTGTCGCGCCCGCCGGCACGCCGCGGCCGATCATCGACAAGCTCAACAAGGCGCTGCGCGACGCGCTCGCTTCCGACGAGGTGAAGAAGCAGTTGGGCAATGACGGCACCGAGATCACGCCCGGCGCGCCGGAAGACTATGCCGACTTCATCGACAAGGATGAGAAGAAGTGGTCGCTTCTTGTGAAGACCAGCGGCGTCGAGCAGGAGTAGGGGCTTCTTTCTTCCCTTCTCCCCTTGTGGGAGAAGGTGGCATAGGCGGCCTCCGGCCGCCGTACTTAGAAGAGAACGCCGATGCTTTGCATCGGCTATGGTCGCGAAGCGGCGGCGAGCCGGATGAGGGGTCTCTCTCCGCGGATAGAACCCCTCATCCGCCTCCGCTTCGCTACGGCACCTTCTCCCACAAGGGGAGAAGGGAAGAAAGAAGGCCGCCAAATGTCGCTCCTTTCGGGGCTGACTTCGCGGGCACGCTTGCTACAACAAGCCGATGCGCCTGCAATTGATTCGCATGGGTTCCGGATTTGTCACGCTCGCGCTGTTCGTGGGCGCGCCTGCAATGGCGATGGATGCGGACGTACTCGCTCCCTCTACCGCCGACGCGATGGCGCAAGCGGCGTCGCCGCAGGCGATTGCCGAATATCGCCGCAAGCTGAAAGAGTACCAGGAAGCGCGCGCCGCGTTCGAGGAGGAGGCGGGGGCCTATTGGTCTTCGATCTCGGAGAAACGAAAGGGCCGCAACGCCAAGCGTCGGGAACGCCAGGCCATTGCGTTGAACGATTACGTGCTGACGCAGCCGCCGGTCTACACCGGTCCGAAGCGCCCGGTGAATCCGGAGCCGGAGGAAGAGAAGCCGCCGCGCGAGCGCAAGCCGCTTCCCGTCGTCGCCGATTTTCTCAAGGCCGCCGCCGAGCAGTTCCAGTTCACGCCGCAGCGGCCGGCCGCCGAAGTCGAATTCAAGCGCGCCTATGCCCGCTACGCGCTGGCCGCAGGTCTCACGCGCGAGCAGGCGGTGCGGGTCTATTCGTTCGAGACCGGCGGCAATGGCAATTACGACATGCAATCGGGCTTGAGCGCCTCGCGGCCGGGCTCCCGCGCGATCTCGACCGCGATCGGCTACAATCAGTTGCTCACCACCAACAGCGTCGAACTGCTGGCCGAACAGGGCCACGAACTAATCAAGGAACTGACCGCAAGGGCCGCGACGCTATCGGGCGCGCCGCGCAAGGCGATGGATCACAAACTCGCCGTGCTGAAAAAGATGGTGGCGTTCTCGCGCACCGTGCCGGACACGTGGTCCGAGCATGAGAAGCTCGCCAATACGGCGCAGGGCTGGGCGGTGCACGCCATGGTGCTCGATATCGACGTCGGGCCGATGCTGCAGACCCACAAGCTGCTGACGTCGGTGATCTTCGCGCGCGCCAAGGGCTACAATCGCCCGCTCTCGGCCGCCGAACTCGAAATGATGAACCTGACCGGCGACGGCACAGGTCTCGACATGGTGACCATGCCGCAGGCGATGCGCGAACAGGTGCCGACCTCGAATTTCTTCCAGCGCGGCGGCTACGAGCGCAACCCCGTCGCGATCCGCCACAACACCGTGGCGAAACTATTGGCGGTCACCGACGAGCGCATGGATTTCAACAGTGCCAAGCCCGGCGCGAAAGAATTGGCCGGGGCGTTTTGATTTGCCAGTCGGTGCCGATTTCTTCCCTCTCCCCTTGTGGGAGAGGGTGGATCGACGCCGCGAAGCGGCGGCGAGACGGGTGAGGGGTCTGTCTCCGCGGATAGAAACCCTTCATCCGGCGCGGACTGTGTCCGCGCCACCTTCTCCCACAAGGGGAGAAGGAAGACAGCTCAATCCGACCCGAACATGAACCTGCCGTCGCTCTCCAGATAGGGGCCCGAGCGCATATAGAGCTGTCCGTTCTGGCCGATGAAGAATAACGTCCCCTTCGGCACCTTCTTGGCGCCTTTCAGCAGGGTGCCGGCATTGTTGGTGCCCATCTTGTAGGACAGCGTCTTGCCGTCCTTGCCGTAGGCATAGCCCATGTCCTGTTTCAGCTCCCAGGGTGTCGGCGCCGCACCTTGCGCAAATGCGCAGGTCGAAAACCCCGCCAGGACGGCCATCGCCAAAACCGTCTTCGTTGAAATGCTCGTCATCATCCATCCTCCCCACAGCCATTCGGCCTCTTGCCCCACGCTTTGAACAAATCACGAACGGTGTCGTGCCGTCAATTGGCACCTTCGACGCATCACAACTCCCTTGAGACTTTGTGATTTCCCGCGTTCGACTTCGCGACTATGTTCGCCTTTCCAGCTACAAGCATGCATTGCGAAAAACGTCTTAGGGATGGTCAGGATGAAACACGTCATGAAGATCGGTCTGGGTGTTGCGCTGTCGTTCATGACGCTGGCTTCCGCGGCACAGGCCGACAATTTCAAGCTCAGCAACAACCAGCGGATTGCCTGCAGCCGGGGATTGAGCGCGGGCAAGCTCAACACCTCGACCTGCAAGTCCTATGCTTACGTGTTCAACGTCAAGACCTCCGAACATTTCCGCTGCCAGGTTTCGCTGGCGCTGACGCGGGACAACAAGGAGGTCATCAACGTGCAGGCCGATGGCGGCTGCACCAAGAAGCCGCGCATCTTCGATACCGATTCGAGTTATTCGTTCGACGCCACCGAAACCGAGGGGCCGAATACCAATTCGTTCTTCGGTCCCGGCGGCTATGCGGTGTGGGCTAGCGACAACAATAATCTGAAGGTGCGTGGCTGCATCATCATCTCGTCCGGCCTCGGCTCCGATATCTCGAAATGCATCGACATGAAGTTCGAGTGAGCCTGGCTCAGGACGGCTTGTCGGAGCCGGTTGCAAGCTGAGGGCGGGAGCGAGCAAATTTCCGCACCGCCACCGGCTTGCCGAACAGGTAGCCCTGGACCAGATCGAATCCCATGTCGTGAGCGGCGAGAAAATCGGCGCGGGTCTCGATGCCCTGGGCGATGGCGCGGGCGCCGTTGTCCCGGGCCAGTTCGACGATGCGCCGGCATACCGTCTGCTTCAGCCGGTCGTCCGCGCAGCCGTTGATATATTGCTGGTCCACCTTCAACTCGGCGAACGGGAAGCTCCGAAGTTCCAAAAGAGACGGCCATTCGGCGCCGACATTGTCGATTGCGATCGCGATATTGTGCAGGCGCAGCCGTCTCGCGGCGTCCACCGCGAGGTCCGGATGGTCGATCACCTCGCTGCTGTTGATTTCGATCAGGAGCCCGCCAAAGGCGGGATGGGCCGGCATGGCGCGGCACAGATCGAGCACCGCCGCGGCATTGCCGAAGAACGATACCGGCAGGTTGATCGAAAGATCGACCGGCCCCTGGCTCTCCAGCAGATAGCGCCAGTCCTCGATGGCACGGCCGACCACGAATTCGGACAGCGCGCGAAAATGCGGATCCTTGTCGTCCGGAATGAAATAGGCCGGCGGGACCACGCCCCAGGCAGGATGCCGCATCCGGACCAGCGCCTCCGCGCCGCTCGGCACCAGCGTGCGGGTGTTGATCTTCTGCTGATACCACAATTCGAGCCAGCCGGCCTTCAAGGCTTCGGCGACATCGACGGCGGGGCTTGGCGCCGGCTCGGCCGGCAGCAGCTCCGCGACGCTGGCACGCAGGCTCGCCGCGCCGAACGGCGTTTGCAGCGAGGGCAGCATGGCAATGCCGTATTCGTCGCCAATTTGCCTGACCGCCTTTACCATAATCGAGTCGGGTTGACCGATGACGAGGACCTTGCCGCCGAAATTCTTGCGGACAATGACCTCGAGAATTTCGCCGACATTGATCCCGTCGACACACACGCTGAGTACGATCAGGTCCGGCTGCTCCGCCTGCAGCACGCCGGCCAGATCGCCGGCCTGACCGCATTCGCAGGTCACGAACCCAAGATCCTCGAGCGCGTCGGAAAGGAACAATCGAAGGTGCTTTTTGCTGTCGACGACGCAGGCTCTGGGCGCCAGCTTGCGGTGCCCGAAGTGCATTGCGCGCGAATGCTCGCTAAAATTGATTTGCTCCATGCCGCCCTCCCAACAGATACCCCGGCGCCAGTGGTACATCCGTGTTGAGGTCGCAATGATGGAATTTTTGCGGGAGGTCACATGATTACTTCAGTAGGGTTAAAGCCGCCGACAAGAATAAAACTTTAGGGAAATCGCACCTTCAGGGGCGCGCCGCCTTGGCCGACAAGCCCATCCGCTGATTTTCGCAGGCGTTGACTGGTGCTGCAATGCGATGATGCGACGGCTGTTCGATATTTGAACAGCACGGCCTGTTAACGCCTGTGGTCGCTTGTCGGCGCCGCGATGTCCGCGGCCTGAGCGTGTCGGGCTGCGGCACCTCCGCTTTGCTTCGCGGGAGCAGCAATGACGCGACGCACACAACTCTTCGTCTGGCAAAAAAAAGTGACCGCGGCCCTCGGCAGGCCGCGGTCACTATAGCCTGCGTTCGGACAGCGCTTCCGCGCGGTCCGGACGGCGAATGCCGACGTTTAGCCGCCGATACCCTTTTCCTTGAAATATTTCAGCGCGCCGGGATGGAACGGGATCGGCGAACGCTCCTGCACCTGGTTGTCGAGCGTAAAACTCTCGGCTTCCTTGTGCACGGCAACAATGTCGGCCTTCTTCTCCACCAGCGTCTTGACGATGGTGTAGGCGTCCTCGTCGCTCATCTTGTCGCCGGTGACGATCAGGTTCCAGACGTCGGTGATGGAATTGTCCTTGTCGTAGCCCGGATACGACCCTGCCTTGATCTTGCTGGAAGAATAGAGTTTGCCGTATTTCGCGTTCATCTTCTCGGCCAGATCGCCATGGTCGATCAGCTTTATCTTCAGGCCGGGCGTCGCCGCGAGATCGGTTACCGCAGCGGTCGGGATGCCGCCGACCCAGAAGAACGCATCGATCTTGCGATCCTTGACCGCGTTGACGGATTCGGAGACGCCGAGCCGCTCGCGCTTCATGTCCTTATCCTTGTCGAGACCGGCGGCTTCGATGACGCGGAACGCCATCACTTCGGTGGCGCTGCCGGGCGATCCTGTCGAAACGCGCTTACCCTTCAGGTCTGCCATGGTCTGGATGCCGGTGCCTTCCACCGTCACCACATGCATGCGGTTAGGATAGACCACGAGCAACGCCTGCAACGGCACCTTGCCGCTCTTGAACTTGTCCTCGCCCTTCAGCGCATCGAGCGCGGCGTCGGCCATCGTGAAGGCCAGTTCGCTCTTGCCTGCGCCGATCAGCTTGAGATTGTCGACCGAGCCGCCGGTGACCTCGGCGGTGGCCTGCACGTTGGGAAGGTTCTTCGACAGCACGTTGGCGACGGCGCCGCCGAGCGGATAGTAGACGCCGCCGGTGCCGCCGGTTCCGATCGACATGGTCTTCTGCTGGGCGTGGGCCGCGCCCGCGAAGGCGAGGCTCAGAGTCATCGCCAGTATGGCCGTGGTCTTTTTCATTCTTGTCTCCTCAATCGTTTCTATGTTGTGAGCGCAGGACGCTCTGGTGAACGCGTTCGGGCCTGCCACAGCACTACGCCGAGACCGATGATCAGGCCCGGCACATAAGTGTAGCTGATATCGCGGCCGATGATCCATTCGACGATTGCCTCAATCAGGCTCGGGAACACCAGCACCAATCCGGATAGCAGAAGCAGGCCGCGCTCGACCGCTGTATTTTGTCGCAGCGCCCAGTTCTGGGCAAACGCGGCCAGCGCCAGCAGGCCCAGGCTCGTCTTGATCGTGATTTCGAGAATGTCGACCCACGATCCGCCCTTGGGGATCGACAGCAGCAGGCCGACGCCCTGCGGGTCGAGCACGAACACGAACGGCACAAGGAACGCCGGCAGCGTGTATTTCCAGGATTGCAGCGTGGTCTTGTAGGGATCCCCGCCGGTAATCGCAGCCGCCGCGAATGGCGACAGCGCCGTCGGCGGCGAGACCTCCGACAGCACGGCATAATAGAAGATGAACATGTGTGCGGCGTAGTCGGGCACGCCGAGCTTGATCAGCGCGGGCGCCGCGATCACCGCGCAGATGATGTAGGACGCGGTCACCGGCACGGCGAGGCCGATGATCCAGACGATCAGCGAGGTGTAGATCGCGGTCAGCAACAGGCTGCCGCCGGCATAGGCGATGACAATCGACGAGAATTTGAGGCCGAGACCGGTCAGCGTCACGATGCCGACGACGATGCCGGCGCAGGCGCAGGTGGTCGCGGCATTGAGCGCGCCGATCGAGCCGTCGGCCAGCGCCTTCACCAGTTTGGTCGGCACCAGCGCGGTATCCCTGCGCAGGAAGCTCAGCGCGAACGTAACGACGATGGCGTAGAACACCGACAGCGACGGCGAGTAGCCGATGACCATGAACACGACGACGGCGAGCAGCGAGATGAAGTGGAAGCCGTATCGCTTCGTCATCTGGCCGAGCGACATCTCAGTCGTGATGCTCACGTTCTTGGCGTGGAACTTCTTGGCGTCCAGTTCGACCATGAACAAGAGCGACATGTAATAAAGAAAGGTCGGAATGGTCGCCATCCAGATCACATCGAGATAGCTGATCTTGAGAAACTCGGCGATCAAGAACGCGGCAGCGCCCAGCACCGGCGGCGACAGGATCGCGCCCAGCCCGCCGGCGGCCAGCAATCCACCCGCGGCGTTTTTCTCGAAGCCGGCCTTGGCCATCATCGGATAGGCCACGGTGCCGATCATCACGGTGGTGGCGACGCCCGATCCGGAAGGGCCGCCGAGCAGGAACGACGACAGCACGACGGTGCGGCCGGCGCTGTTCGGCTTTCCGCCCATCAAAGCCAGCGAGAAATCGATGAAGAACTTGCCGGCGCCGGAATGCTGCAGAAATGCGCCATAGATGGTGAACAGGATGATCAGCGTCGCCGACACGTCGACCGCGACGCCGAAGATACCCTCCAACGTAATGAAGAGGTGACCGACCAGCCGGGCCAGGTCGTAGCCGCGATGGGTCCACGGCGCCGGCAGATACGGGCCGAGCATGGCGTAAGCGATGAACAGCAGCGACACCACGGGCATGATCGCGCCGGTGGTGCGCCGGGTGGCCTCCAGCAGCAGCACGATGAAGACGATGCCGACGATTATGTCCCAACGGTCGGGCGTGGTGGCACGGTCGGTGAAATCTTCGCCGCCCCACAGCGCATAGACGATGGTCGCGACCGCGACTATTCCGGGGACGACGTCCCACCAGCGTACGCGGTTGCGAAAGCGTGTCGCCAGTGGAAACAGCAGAAAGCTCAGGACCAGCGTAAAGGCGACGTGGGTGTAGCGCAGTTCCTGGGTCGGAACGATGGCGTAGGCCGCGTAGAGGTGAAACAGGCTCATGACCACGGCAATCGTGGTCGAGATTCTTCCCGCCCATCCCATCAGGCGGTTAGCCGCGCCTTCCTCTGCCTCGATGTAGGCTTCTGCCTTGTGCAAGGCTTCGTCCGAAACGGCGACGACCTCGTCATTGGGCGGCGTTGTCTTGTCTACGGCCATGCTTTCCCCGGGTACCCGTTGACTCTTTAGACCCGGCGTTCCCTGCGGGTCTTTCGCGGGCGCATTCAGTCCAATTTGGGTAACCGTGGCAAGAGCCTTATGTGCCTATGGCGGGACATCTTTTTTAGCTTATCGCACGGCTTGACCCGGAGCCGCCTCCAATCCGTAGCCCGGATGGAGCGAAGCGAAATCCGGGGAAACTGCCAAACAAGATTCCCGGGTTGCGCTTCGCTTCACCCGGGCTACAAGAAAACAGTTTGAAAGGGAGAGAAGTCGATGGAACGGCTCAAGGGCAAGACGGCGATGGTGGTGGGGGCAGGCTCGATCGGTCCCGGCTGGGGCAATGGCAAGGCGACCGCCGTGACCTTCGCGCGCGAGGGCGCGCAGGTGTTTTGCGTCGATCGCAACGCGGCGGCCGCAAAGGAGACCGTCGACATCATCGCGGGCGAGGGCGGCAAGGCGACTGCCTTCACCGCCGATGTCTCGCGAGAAGCCGAGGTGGAGGCAATGGTTTCGGCGTGCCTCAAGGCCTATGGCCGCATCGACGTGCTCGACAACAATGTCGGCATCGCCGAGATGGGCAGCGTCGTCGAGGTGAACGAGGCGAGCTGGGATCACGTCTTCGCCGTCAATCTCAAGAGCGCCTATTTCGCCATGAAGCACGCCATTCCCGTGATGCAGAAGCAGGGCGGCGGCTCGATCATCAACATCTCCTCGATCGCCTCGATCCGCCATCTCGGCATTTCCTACGTCACCTATGGCGCCTCGAAGGCGGCGATGAACCAGATGACGAAGACGACCGCCGTGCAATTCGCGCGCGACCATGTCCGCGTCAACTGCATCCTGCCGGGCCTGATGAAGACACCGATGGTCGCGCACTCCGCCGGACTCGCGGCCAGCTATTCGGCTGGCGACGTCGAGGCGATGTGGCGGGCGCGCGACGCGCAGGTGCCGATGGGGCACATGGGTGACGCCTGGGACGTCGCCAATGCCGCGCTGTTTCTCGCCTCCGATGAATCCCGCTACGTCACCGGCATTGAGCTGGTCGTCGATGGCGGGATTACGGTGAAGTCGACCTGAGCCTACTGCGCCATCGCCAATATGCCGCCAGCGAAGGAATGCCAGAGTGGCGTTGCACTGATCGGCCAGTTCAGGAGCTTGACGGCGATCAGCGCAATGCCGCCATAGACATAGACCGGATGCGGCCGGCCGCGCGTGCGCCAGTCATAGACGATGGCGGCGACCAGCAGGAGATAGGCGACGAAGGCGGGCGGGATGGTCACCGGCACCGGGGGCGGACCAAGCGGCCCGGGAGGCGCCAGGAAGGTGAGAAACCAGCGCGCGACCGCGGCGTCGAGCAGCGAGATGCTGGCCAGCAGCATCAGCCGCTTGTGCGTTTCCGGCTTGCGGATGGCCGAAATCGCCAGCGCAAAGACGACCGCAAAGAACAGAATTCCGCTTAGCGGAACAATCGCGAACGCGATTCCGTCGTCGGTCAGTCCGGCCGCCGCCGAGCGCTTCATGGCGTTGACCGCGACCAGGAAGCCGAAGATCGTCATCGCGGTGGCCAGCGAGACGCCGATCATGCCGATGGCGCGGTGCCGGGCGATCTTGCCCGACGCGGCCAGCCAGCTCTGGAATGCGAAATAGAGCGACCAGGCGAAAAAAAGCAGCCCGTGAAAATGCACGACCGGGGAGGCCGAGAACGACCGCTTCGCCAGCGGCAGCCAGTAGGTCGGCGCGAAGCCGAGAAAAGCGACGGCCATGCAGGCCAGCGCCATGTAGTAGTAAAAGTAGCCGGTTTGGGATTGCGCGATGGCGCGCGGCGGATTGAAGTCGGTCAATGTGGTCATGGTTGTTGAGTCCGCGAGAACTGCAAAAGGTTCACAGCAGATTTTCTCACGGATGTATTCTTCCGTATGTGAAGAGGATTACGTTTCCCGCGCGCCACGTTTCGGCCAGAATCTGTCCCCGTACGAAAACGGATACGCGCACGTGCCCGTTGTCGAAAAAGCGGGCAGCTTGCTAGGATCGCGCGTTAATCCAACGCTTCCCGGATAACAAGGCTTCCCGGATCAATTGATGCGAGGCTATTCCGACATCTGCAGGCTGGTCGCGGCTTCCTTGCTATGGATCGCGTTTGCGCAGGGCGTACTGGCGACCGGTGTCGAACCGGTCAAGGATTTGCGCGTCGATCCCGCGCTCTGCCTGGCCGCCGCCCACGCGCGTGACGACGACAAGACGGTCGCGGCTTGCGGCGCGTTGATCGACAACGCCAAGACGGAAAAGGCCGACCGCATCAAGGCGCTGATCGCGCGTGGTGCCGCCTATGCGCGCAAGGACATGGCCGACCGCGCCATCGCCGACTATGACGGCGTGCTGCGGCTCGATCCCTCACTCGCCGATATCCACAACACGCGCGGCGAACTCTGGCGCAAGAAGGGCGACCTGCCGAAGGCGGTGGCCGATTTTGCCGCAGCGATCAAGCTGAACCCGAACCATGTCGGCGCAAGAGCCAACCACCGGGCGCTGGCGCAGGAACTGGAGCGGTTGGGCGCGCTGAAGGCGATCGCCGGCAAGCCGAGCTTCAACTGCGCAACTGCCCGCCGCAAGGTGGAGAAGGCGATCTGCGCCAATCCCGAACTTGCCGATCTCGATCGCGAAGTCCACGCGGCCTATGTCAAGGCGGCCGCCGCAAAGATGACCCCGCAGCAAGCGCGCACGCTGCGGCGGGAGCAGCAGGAATACCTTGCCCGGCGCGATGCGGAATACGGCCGCCGGCCCGACTACGATCTGAAAAAGGCCATGCGCGACCGCCTGCAAAAGATCAGCGGGATCGTCGGGTATTAGGTTACAACATGAACAGCCCGAGGCCTTCGACAACTTCCCGCTTCGTTGTCTCGGTCCGGCTCCGCGCCTTTTCCGTACCGCGGCGAATCACGTCGAGCACATAAGCCGGATCTTTGGCCAGTTGCGTCCTTCGTTCTCGCGTCGGCCTAATCAGCGCCTGCAAGATGTCTTCGAGGCGGCGCTTGATCTTGCTGTCGCCGAGTCCGCCCCGCCGATACTGCGCCTTCAGCTCTTCCAGCGTGGTGCGGTCCTCGTCGAATGCATCCAAATAGGTGAATACGACATTGCCTTTCACTCGCCCGGGATCTTCGACCCGCAGATGATTCGGGTCGGTGAACATCGCCTTCACTGCCGCCGCGATCTCGTCCGGCGAGGCCGAAAGGGCGATGGCATTGCCGCCGGATTTCGACATTTTCGCTTTCCCGTCCACGCCCGGCAGCCGCCCCGCCTGCGGAATGACGGCCTGCGCTTCCGGCAGGACTGCCCGTCCGGCCGTGGTGTTGATACGGCGCACGATCTCGTTGGTTTGTTCGATCAGCGGCGCCTGATCCTCGCCCACCGGCACTACAGTTGCCTTGAACGCGGTAATGTCCGCCGCCTGCGCCGCAGGATAGCACAGGAAGCCTGCCGGGATGTCGCGTCCGAAGCCGCGGCCGCGGATCTCGTCCTTGATCGTGGGGTTGCGTTCCAATCTGGCGACGGTCACGAAGTTCAAATAGAGCATCGACAGCTCGGCCAGCGCGGGCAGGTGGGATTGCAGGCAGATCGTGGTCTTGGCTGGGTCGATCCCGACGGCAAGGTAGTCGAGCGCCACCTCCATCACATTGAGCCGCACCTTGTCGGGGGTGTGCGCATTGTCGGTCAGGGCTTGCGTATCAGCCAGGAGCAGGAACTGCTCGTGGGTGTCCTGAAATCGCAGACGGTTGAGCAACGATCCGGCATAATGGCCAATGTGCAGCGGGCCGGTGGTGCGGTCGCCTGTCAGAATAACGGGTCTGGTCATGAGGTGTCCTCGTGAGATGAGGGGAACACCGCATGGGGGAATCATCAAAACAAAAGGCCGCCCTTGCGGCGGCCCCAGATGCAATGAAACGTCCGGCCGCCCTGTCAGCAGGCCAGCCACCAAAGTTTGCCAATGATCATCGTGCGTTTCATGGAAATCTCACTAGGCTATGCACGGATACAGGTCAACACATAACGCCGCGTGATCGCGAGTGCGGAATCCGACAGCCATCGCGCGGCGCTGGCGCTGGCGCTGACGCGGCAGCAGTGTGATTTTCTTGAGAAGCGCAACGCCTCGTTCGACAAGCGCGGCTGCGACCTCCGCCAGGCGATGGAGGACCGGCTGGAGAAGCTCAAGGCCATCGCCCTGCAATAGGGCTTTAGCGCGAACAGCCAAGCTGTTCCGGCTTGATCTGGCGCGACTTCCCGTGACAATGCCTGGAATAAATGCTTGCCCAGCCGTCATGGCCGGGCTTGTCCCGGCCATCCACGCCTTGCCTTTTTTCGAAGCAAAGTACGTGGAGGCCCGGCACAAGGCCGGGCATGACGACAAGGGGCGAACGAGCGGGGAGTGCGCCATGAACGTTCAGAACAACAGCCGGTACCACGATGTCCACGCCCGCTCGCTCAGGGACCCCGAGGGCTTTTGGGCTGAGGCCGCGCGTGAGATCGACTGGATCGAGCCGGCCAAAAAAATATTCGATCCCTCGATGGGCGCGTATGGCCGCTGGTTCGCCGGTGCCGTGGTCAACACCTGCTACAACGCGCTTGACCGCCACGTCGCGAACGGACGTGCGGATCAAGTCGCGCTGATCCACGATTCGCCGCTTACCAACAGCGTCTCGAAATTCACCTATGCCGAGATGCTCAAGGAGGTGCAGACGCTCGCCGCGGTGATGGCCGATTTCGGCGTCGGCAAGGGCGACCGCGTCATCCTCTATATGCCGCTGGTCCCGGAAGCGGTGTTCGCGATGCTGGCCTGCGCGCGGATCGGCGCGGTGCATTCGGTGGTGTTCGGCGGTTTTGCCGCGAAGGAGCTGGCAACGCGGATCGAGGACGCCAAGCCGAAACTGATTCTTTCGGCGAGCTGCGGCATCGAGCCCGGCCGCATCGTGCAGTACAAGCCGCTGCTCGACGAGGCGATCAGGCTATCAAGCGCGAAGCCGCAGGCTTGCGTCGTCCTGCAGCGGCCGCAGCACCCTTGCGAACTCACGGCCGGCCGCGATCACGACTGGGCAACGCTCCGTGGCGCCGCGCTCGATGCCGGCAAGGCCGCGCCGTGCACGCCGGTGCTGGCGACCGATCCGCTCTATATCCTCTACACGTCAGGCACCACGGGAATCCCGAAGGGCGTCGTGCGCGACAATGGCGGGCATCTGGTCGCGCTGAAATGGTCGATGTTCAATCTCTACGGCGTCAAGCCCGGCGAAGTCTGGTGGTGCGGTTCCGACATCGGCTGGGTCGTTGGTCACAGCTACATCGTTTACGGGCCGCTGATTCATGGCGCCACGTCCATCATGTATGAGGGCAAGCCGATTGGCACGCCGGATGCCGGTGCGTTCTGGCGCGTGATCTCGGAACACAAGGCGGTCGCGCTGTTCACCGCGCCGACCGCCTTCCGCGCCATCCGCAAGGAGGATCCCGACGGCGCATTCATCCGCAAATACGACCTGTCGAAATTCCGCACGCTGTTCCTGGCCGGCGAGCGCGCCGATCCGCCGACGGTGGAATGGGCGGAAGCGCAGTTGAAGGTGCCGGTGATCGATCACTGGTGGCAGACCGAAACCGGCTGGTGCATCGCCGGCAATCCGGTGGGGCTGGGCATGCTGCCGGTCAAGCACGGCTCGCCGACGGTGCCGATGCCGGGCTATCAGGTCGATGTGGTGGATGAGGCTTCCAGGCCGGTGCCCGCGGGCACCATGGGTTCGATCGTGATCAAGCTGCCGATGCCGCCCGCCTGCTTGCCGACGCTGTGGGAGCAGGATGCGCGTTTCAGGGAAGCCTACCTCACGGAGTTTCCCGGCTACTACAAGACCTCCGACGCCGGCTACAAGGATGAGGACGGTTACGTCTGGGTGATGGGCCGCACCGACGACATCATCAATGTCGCCGGCCACCGGCTCTCCACCGGCGGCATGGAGGAAATTCTGGCTTCCCATGCCGACGTCGCCGAATGCGCGGTGCTCGGCATCAAGGACGCGATCAAGGGCGAAGTGCCCTGCGGCTTCCTGGTGCTGAAAGCCGGCGTGACGCGAGCGCCTGCCGAGATCGAAAAGGAAATCGTGGCGCTGGTGCGCGACAAGCTCGGGCCTGTCGCGGCGTTCAAGCTCGCGATCACGGTTGGGCGATTGCCGAAGACGCGCTCGGGAAAAATCCTGCGCGGCACCATCAAGAAGATCGCCGACGGCGAGAGCTGGACGATGCCGGCCACCATCGAGGACCCCAAGGTGCTCGACGAAATCGGCGACGCGCTGAAGGGCAGGGTGTAGGGTTTTGGGCCATGCCCGGGTCAAACCCCGGCATGGCCAGCCTGGGGCACGTGCAACTAGCCCAGCAGTTCTTCGGTGACTTCGTCGGAGAACTGCTTTCTGATTCCTGCGATGACGACGCATTCGGGATCGTCCGGAACTGCCGTTGCGCGCGGCATGCCGTGATCGAGCAGGGCGCGCGCGCAACCAACCCAGTCACCAGCTTCGACCGGCTCGTTAAGAGACGCCCATGACAGCGTGCCGCAGGCGTTGTCGCCATGGCCGTGCTGCTCCGTCCATCTGGCGCCATGTTCGAGCAGAAAACGCGTCAAGGCGGCGTTGCCGCTGAACACTGCGAGATTGAGCGCGGACGCGTCCCAGTCGCCGCCGCGCACGGTGATCGGCCAGCCGAGCCTGACCATCAGCCTGACGACATCATCCGCGCCTGCTGCCGCCATATCAGGCAATAAGCGCAATTGCACCGTCGACAGCGCGGCCGGCAGATCGGGCCGCCGCGTCGCCACCGCGCGCGCCTCGGCTTCGTCACCGCGCGCGCATGCGGCGACAAAGCGTTCGTCGTCGGAAATCTCAGGCGCATCGGTTTGCGCCCGCAGCAGGGCGGCAGCCTCGGTAAGCCCGAACTGCAGCGCCAGCCGGTACGGGCTGAGGCCTTCCCGTGTGGCGCGCGACGGGTCGGCGCCCGCATCCAGCAGGGCCTTCACATGAAGGGGCCGGCGGCGGTAGATGGCCCATGTGAGCGGCGAACCCCAATCGGTCAGCGGCGCATTTCGCGCGGGCTCGTTCGGGTCGCCGCCATGCGCCAGAAGCAATTTCAGCGCGGTGTCGTCCTCAAGGTCGATCGAGCGATAGATCGCATTGCTTTCTGCGATGCGCGCGCCGTACTCCAGCAGCAGGCGGGTACAGGCCGGATTTTCGAGGGAGTGGTAGAGCGACTCGCCATCATTGGGATCCGCGCCGGCGTCGAGCAGCAGCCTCGTCAATGGAAGGTCATGGTTGGCTCCCGCGGCGCCATAGAGTGTCGAGAGTGGATAGCGCATGTCGGGCTTCTCAAGCGACGCCGGCGGCCAGCGGCTGTAGATCCGCTGATTGACGTCGGCGCCAGCCGCGATCAGCAGCCGCGCGCTTCTGTGCAGACGCTCGCGAAATTCCTCCACGCGCAGCAGGCCTGAATGCGTGACGGCAAAGAGCGGTGGCAATCGTAGCGGGCCGCCTGATAGGTTGACCCATGACGGATCGGCCTGCGTGGCCTGCCGCAATGCGTCTTCGTCGCCGATGGCGCAGGCAAGATAGGGATCGCCGGCGACCAGTCCGGGATCTTCCGCCAGCATCCGCAAGCCGACGCGCAGGTTGGCGCGACCGGACGTGTTGCTGACATCGCCGCGATAGATCAGTTGCAGCCAGTGCAGGACGCGAACGGCGCGCTCCTTCTGCGCGACCGCCTGCACCTCGACGTAACGCTTCAAGTCAGGCCAGGATGCAAAACCGTGTTCGCGCGCGATGCATGATTGCGCATCGTGCAGGCGCAATCCCCGGGACGAAAGGTCCTCATCGCTGAGGCCCGCCGTTGCCGGCAGCGCGTGCCGAAACCGCGCCATCGCTGCCGCATCGCGGCTTCGATAGAGGCGGATCAATTGCTTGGCTTGTTTCTTCAGATGATCGAGGTTCAATCGATCGGGGAGCGGGTTCATCAAACACCTCCGTGCATGACATCGCCGACGGCCCGCAATACCGGCTGCACAAAGGCTCTAGATGTCGCTCGAAAGCTGCAAGTGGGTTCAACCCTTCCCGCGGGCCCGGGAGCGGCTTGCACCGCATCAGCTACAATATGGCCAGCGCAGGCGATGGTCAACGTCGCCGGACGAGGCACGATTCCAGGCAGAAAAATCCCGGCCGCACAGCAGGCGGCCGGGATCTTTATTGCGGGTAACGTTCGATCAGTAGGCGCAGACGTTCACGGTGCGCAGGCGCATGCCGCGGCGGGTTTCGACCCAGCGCTGTTGCAGGCAGCCGTTCAAACCGGTGTCGACATAGACGCCTCCGAAGCCGACGCCGATGGCGGGACCCCAGCCATGGCCCCAACCATGACCCCAGTGATGATGATGGCCGTGGTAGAAGCCGCCGGCGGAAGCGGGCGCTGCAGCGGCAATGGTGAGCGAGGCGGCGGCGATCAGTCCGAGGGTCATCTTGCGAAGCATTTTAAATACTCTCCAATAGATTGGCGCGAGGCCGTTGTTGCGTCCCTGCCCATCAGTCGGGCCGACGACGTCCTGCGTTCACGCGCGAAGGGGAGAATCGTGTTTCAGGAGTGTTTCGTGGCGCGAGATCTGCGGAAATCCGTGTCATCCTGGTAACCATCCTGCGCCGTCTGGTAGCGCGCGGCCATGGCCTGGGTGAGTTCGGCCATCTTGTCGCGCAGTTCGGCTGGCGCCAGCACCTCCGCCTCCGCGCCGAGACGCAGCAGCTCGGCCGCCGCATGCCACACCGTTTTTCCAATCGGCACCACGGCGATCCGCCAGCCGGCGGCATCTGCGGCCTCCTCGATACGGGTGCGCGTCCTCACGTAAGGCTGGCTCAAGGCGTTGAGCAGTTTTACGCCGAACGGCGACAGCCGCACGGTGGCGCAGTTCGGATGCATCTCGGCTTCGAGCCGGATCGTTGCGGCCTGCCAATAGGCGGCGAGATCGAAATCGGTGGGCCGGACGCCGCGCTCCTCCAGAACGTTGCAGTCGAGAACACGCGCCACGCGATAGGTGCGCACGCTGCCATCGACGCTTCCGGCGAGATACCAGCTGCCGCCTTTCAGCACGAGACCAAGCGGCGCGACGCGGCGGCGCTTCTCGGCCCGCCAGCTCTGGTAGCGGATTTCAATCAGGCTCCCGCGCAGCAGCGCGCCGGCAATGGCGCGCAGATGTTTCGGCTGCTCGGCTTCGCCGAACCAGCTTGGGGCATCGAGATGAAAGCGTTCCTGCATCCGGCCGGCGTCCGTACGCAGATTGGCCGGTAGCGCCGCCATCAGCTTGGTCTGCGCCGCCAGCATCGCGGCATCGAGGCCAAGCGCGGCGGCGGGGCCCGGCAGTCCCGTCATGAACAGCGCCTCGGCCTCCGGCTGCGATAGTCCGTTCAGCCGTACGCGATAGCCATCGAGCAGGCGATAGCCGCCTTCCGCGCCGCGCTCGGCATAGACCGGAATGCCGGCTGCGGCGAGCGCATCGATGTCGCGATAGATGGTGCGCACCGATACCTCGCAAGCGTCGGCGAGCTCAGGCGCAGTGATCCGTCCCCGCGCCTGCAAGGTGGTGAGTATCGAAAGCAGCCGGCTCGCGCGCATGATCCCTTAAACCATACCTGACACAAGATGTCAGGTATGGTCGGGCATACAAGGTCCGTTGCCCGAGAGATCAAATGGAGACTGCCAATGACCAGCCAGGACCGCATCACGCTTTATTATTCGCCGCAGAGCCGCGCGACGGGCACACGGGTGCTGCTGGAGGAACTGGGAGCTCCCTATGATCTCCATGTCCTGAACATGAAGGCGGGCGAGCAGCGCCAGCCGGCCTATCTCGCCATCAACCCGCTGGGCAAGGTGCCGGTGATTCGCCATGGCGAGGCGCTGGTGACCGAGCAGGTGGCCATCTACATCTATCTCGCCGACCTGTTTCCGGGAGCCGGCCTGACACCCGCGCTCGATGATCCCTGCCGAGGTCCGTATCTGCGCTGGATCGCCTATTACGGTTCGTCCTTCGAGCCGGCCTTGATCGATAAATTCATGAAGCGCGAGCCGGCGCCGCCGACGCATTCGCCATATTCCGATTACGACTCCATGCTTGGTGCATTGGAGGCGCAGCTTTCCAGGGGACCCTATCTGCTCGGAGACCGCATGACGGCAGCCGACATTCTCTGGGGTGTGGCGTTCAGTTGGACGATGATGTTTGGCCTCGTGCCGCGAAACGACGTATTTGTGGCCTATGCCGAGCGCATCACGTCGCGGCCCGCCTTCCAGCGGATCAACGCGGCCGATGACGAAATGGCGGCCCAGCACGCCGCGGCCTGCGGCGGGTGAGGCACCATGGATTTCCTGATGACAAAGACAGTTCACACGACCAACTGCTTCGACACCTTCATCCAGGTCGCGGAAGATTGTCCCGCGCGCGCCGGCGAGGAGCCGCCGGCCCGCGCGGAGAATCCGACCGTAGCCGGCCTGCAATACAAGATGATTGCGGAAGCGCCCTACACGTACACGTCGGACGACGTGATATTCGCGACCTCCGCCCGCGGCCGGCAGCTCGATGCGAAGGCGACGAAGAAAGAGCGAAGCCTTGCCCGCGACGAATTCTTCTCCAAGGGGCAGGCGTGCCTGAGAGCATCAGGGCTTGGCAAGCGCTTCGGCTGGGGCGTGCATGCCGATGCCGAGGGGCGCGTCGCGATCTATGCGGTCAACAGCAAGCGCTACCAGGCGCTT
Source organism: Bradyrhizobium sp. 170 (assembly GCF_023101085.1). Classification (NCBI taxonomy): domain Bacteria; kingdom Pseudomonadati; phylum Pseudomonadota; class Alphaproteobacteria; order Hyphomicrobiales; family Nitrobacteraceae; genus Bradyrhizobium; species Bradyrhizobium sp. 170. Next base: position 768,885 of record NZ_CP064703.1, read on the forward strand.
GCGCGGGATCCCGGTATCAAGCAGGTGCGGGCGATGCGAACGAAGCGAGCCTGAGTTTTCCAGGGCTTCTCAGAATTTTGGCCCCTCAGAATTTTGGCCCCTCAGAATTTCGGCGAACGCTTTTCCGCAAAAGCCTTGATGCCTTCCTTGATCTCGGCGCTGCGCATGCTTTCGCGGTGGCGGAGATCGGCAGCCTCCTCGTCGAATTTGCCGCGGGCGAATTCGTTGATGGCGCGCTTCATGCCGCGCATGGCCAGCGGCGCGTTGCCGGCCAGGATGGTGGCGAGCCGGTCGACTTCCTCGTCGAGCGCTTCCACCGGCACCATGGCGGTGAGGTAGCCGATCCGCAGCATTTCCGGCGCTGCGATTTTCTGCGCGGTGAGGAACAGCATTTTTGCGTTGTCGACACCGAGCCGTGACACATAGCGGGCGATGCCGCTTTTGTAATAGTGCAGGCCGAGCCGCGCCGCCGGCATGAACATCTCGGCCGTGTCGACGCCGATGCGGAAGTCGCAGGCCAGCGCCAGGTCGGTCGCGCCGCCATAGACGCCGCCATTGAGCCGGCAGATCGTCGGTACGCCAAGGTCCTCCAGGCGGTCGACCACCGCTTCGAACGCCGATCCCGCGCTCGGTTGCGCGGTCGCGCTGGTGGCGCGGTCGGCCACCGAATTGAGATCGTAGCCGGCGCTGAAGGCGCGGCCGGTGCCGGTCAGCACCAGCACGCGGATCGCGGGATCGGCCTCGATCCGGTCGAACAGCTTGACGAGATCGCCGAGATCCTCGCTCTGCAGCCGGTTCAGATGTTTCGGCCGGTTGAGGCGGATGGTGGCGCGCGCGCCTGTGACTTCAAGTATCGGCGCGCTTGCTGTGTCGGACATTATTTTCTCCATTGTTAGCCGTCATTGCGAGCGAAGCGAAGCAATCCATCTTGCCGCGCAAGGAAAGAATGGATTGCTTCGTCGCTTCGCTCCCTTGTGCAAACGCTCTGCGTTTGTCACAGGCAATGACGGCCTGTGGTTTTGGTTACTTGTTCTCTTGCGCGCGCCGCCTGGCTTCGGCGTCGATGGTCTCGGCGAGATCGGGATGCCGCGCCATCAGCAGGCGAAAATCCACGAGATCGAGCACCAGCAGCCGCGTCACCTTGGTGGTCGTGACATTGGCGCCGCGCACATTGTTGCCGAGCAGCGCCATCTCGCCGAAGAACGCGCCTTCGCCAAGCGCGATTTTCTTGCCGGGCAATTCAACCTCGGCCTCGCCGGCGGCGATGAAATACATGCAGTCGCCGTGCTGGCCCTTGCGGATGATCATGGTGCGCGCCGGCAGGTCCATGGTTCGCAGCATGTGCGTGACGTCGGCGATCGCGGCCGGGCCGAGGGTAGCAAAGAACGGCACCTTGCTGACGGTCTCCCACGTCTTCAGGAAATTGTCGCGACGGGTCTCGGCGGCAAAGCCGGTCGCCAGAATACCGGTCCAGAGCCCGAACACGCCGAGGCCGGAGATCATGACCAGCGCCGCGACCAGGCGACCGAGCGGCGTGATCGGCACCACGTCGCCATAGCCAGTCGTGGTCAGCGTCACCACCGCCCACCACAGCGCCGCCGGCACGCTGCCGAAGGTCGCCGGCTGCACGTCGCGTTCCAGGAAATATTCCGCGACCGACGCCAGGAACACCACCATCAGGAAGATCACGAGCACGCTGAGCAGCGGTCCTGATTCCAGCACCAGCACGCGCCGCAGTTGCCGCAGCCCCGGGATGCCCGGAACGACCTTGAGCACCCAGAGGATGCTGAGCAGCCACGCCGTCCTGGGCTCGATGCCCGAGAGCAGCGCGACCGGTACGGCAAGGGCACCGATCGCGTCGACGACCCCGCTGCCGGAGAGCGCGTACAGCGATAGCCGCCCCTGCCGCGCCATGTGGCGCAGCCGCACCAGCCATTCGAACACGAAATAGACGAGGCACGTCCACAGCACCGCATCGACCCAGTGATGCGCCGCCTCGTAGGCGGGGGCCGCGGTGAGCACCACCATCGCAGCGACGCCGGCCGCCACCGCGGCATAGGCCGCTTTGGTCATGTTGCGGCCGGCCGTCTTGGCGGTGAACTGAGCCAGTGCCGAGAGAACGAGCCGCTTGGACATCGGATGAAGGGAGGCCTGATGGTGCAATAAAAGCTGGATAACGGTCAAGCCGCAGCGTGACCAATGCCCGCAAAGTGCCTGCCTGCGGGGAGGCCGTCAACGACGGCCTTCACACGGCGCTACGCGTCCCCGGGCTGCCGGTCCAGGCCACGGCCGGGAGCCCGGTTGAAGCCGAAATTTACCCGGGAATGGTGAGAATCCCGACAAATCGTCGTTCTTTCCTCGTATATCAAAATGGTCCCGCGGACATTACGATAGCGGGCACTGCAACAGAATCATGAAAACGCACACGTTTAGATATTGGTTGGTTTCCGATGGATACGTCTCATCTGGCACAACACGCAGGAACCGCGGGCGCGCTGTTCGCGACAATTTTCGTGGTCGCCACCACCACGATGAAGACCATGATCCCGTTGCGGGTCTTCGGCATTCTCGCCAACGTCATCCTGATCCTGACCGCGATCCCGGCCCGCAACTATCTGGTCATGGTGGTGCAGGTGGTCATGCTGTTCGTCAACTCCTATCGCCTGCACCAGATGCTGCAACTGGTGCGCGACGTGAAGAAGTCCGTCAACAGCGACCTCTCGATGGAATGGCTGAAGCCGTTCATGACCGAGCGTCAATGCGCGGCCGGCGAGATCATGTTCTACAAGGACGAAAAAGCCGAGGACATGCTCTATATCGTCAGCGGCAAGTTCAAGCTGGTCGAGTCGGGCATCGTGCTGCCGGTCGGCGCGATCGTTGGCGAGCTCGGCATGCTGTCGCCGTCGAACATGCGCACCCAGACGCTGGAATGCGTGGAAGCCGGTCTCGTCCTGAGCGTCAGCTACAGCAAGGTCGAGGAGCTCTATGTGCAGAACCCGGCTTTCGGCTTCTATTTCCTTCGCCTGTCCAGCGCGCGGCTGTTTCAGAATCTCGAGACGCTGCAGCAGCAGTTGAACCAGCAAACGGCGTCCGCCGCGGCGCCGAAGCCCGCATAGAGGCCAGGAGCCCAAGGGAGTGTCAGACCGCGGTATCCTGTCGTCGTTGCGTTATCTGTTCGCGGATTTCATCGGCGAGGATGACGACACGCCGCCGTTCCTGCCCGAAGGGCTGCCGGCGCCGGTGATGGCGGTGGCGAGCGACGCCATCCATTTCCTGATCGACTATCAAGGAACAAGCTATGCCGAACTTTACGTCCACCGGCTGCGGCGGTTCGTCGGCAAGCAAGGTGTCGACGATGCGATGCTGACCGACATTGCGCGGCTGATGGCGGTGCGCATGGCCTATGAAGATCCGATCCGGATCGCGCAACTGAAGCTTGCCGAACTGAATCAAACGTCCGGCAATCCTGCCAGGCCTGCCGTCGATGTCAGGAAGTTCAGGCTCGAGGAACTGATCGGCGCGCTTCCCGCTGTTATCTCCGAGTATGTGCTCGATGCACTCGATTGGGCAGGCTGGTCGAACAAGCGGGTCGCCATCCGCTTCAGCACGGCAAGCCGGTTTGGCATCCGGCGCCTCAAGATCGAGGCGGGACTGCGGCGATGGCGGCTGTTTTCGATGCGTTATGCCAAGGAGCGGGTTTTGGTCGAACGCTGGCTGCACATGATCGACCGCAGCCTGACCAAGCAGCCCCAGGCTGCGCCCGCGATCGTGCACACCGCGACCATGATCGAGGGATATGGCGACGTCTATCGTCAGGGCCTGGCGGACTGGAATGCGATCATCGACGGCCTGGTCAAGCCGACCTTCGATGGCGTGCTGGCGCTGCCTGATCTGGGGAGCGCGGTGACCGAGGCGCGCGCTGCCGCGATGCCGGACCCGCGGCAGGCGGCACTGAAGCGCAAGATCGCCGAAATCCGGGCGCGGGCTTCGGTCGGGTCGAACGCGGCCTGATTTTACGCGCTCTGCGCGGTCTTCACGGCCACCACTTTGTCATCCTGTGACGGCGGGTGCCGCTTGATATGTTCGCGGCGCAGACCGATCTCGTCGCGCACGAACTCATAGCCGAGCTTGAAGGTGTCCAGTCCGTCGCTGGAAATGGTGCCGTCGCGCAACCCTATCACCACGCCGCGCAGGATCGTTTCCAGTTCGTCCTGGAGTTCGTCGAGAGCGTCCAGCGATTTGGCATATTCCATGCGCTCGCCGATATCGAGAATGGCGGTTGCGAGCTGGCTGGCCTTCTCCGGCGCAATCCGGGTGACCTTGGTGTAGATGGCGGCAAAGATCGTGCCGATGATGCTGAGCGCCGCCAGGGCGACATACATCAAATCGCTGTAGCGCTCGACAAAGGACTTGATTTCGTCGTTGATGTATTCGGCGGCGCCCGGATGCGCCACGATGAAGGCGTCCTTGTCGGTCGCGGCCGGCTCGATCTTGGAGGCGAAGCCGTCGGTCAGCGAGAGCTCGGCCTTGTTCTCGTAGATGATCCGCGCCAGGTCGCTCACGGTCGTGGTCGAGAGCTTGGATTGGGCGACCAGCAGCCATTCGAGCCCGATCGTGTCGACGTCTTCCGCAGGGACAGCGGGCGAGGCGGACAGCATTCCGGTCGCCACCGTTTCCTCTGATATCGCCGGGTATTTCCTGGCGATCGCTTTCGCCGAATCGATCGCATTCAGGGTGAAGCCGCCGCGCCTGGTATATTGCTCGTAGCTCTTGTCCTTCACGATCTGCGAGGCGTGCGCGATCTTGACCACGGCGCCGAATCCTGCGGCGAACAGCTGGTCGAAGGTCGCGCCCGGCGGCGCCATCTGGACCCGCGCGCCCGCATCCGGGGCGTCCGAGAGCTCGAGGATATTGCGTACCAGTGCAGCTCCGCTCTCGCTGTCGGCCATGACCGCGATCTTCTTTTTCTTCAGCTCGGCGATGGTTTTGATTTTCTTGCCGGTCGGGCTGATCAGCAAAAGCAGGTCGTGTTCGAGGATCGCAACTGCGCGGGCGCGGGGCGGTATCCTGGCGTCGGTGCGCAATATCGCAAGGTTGGCTTCCTTGCGGTCGAACTGCGACAGCGCCTTTGCATTGTCGCCGTTGGGCACGATCTTGAGCCGCAGCCGCGAGGAATTATTCTTCAGCACCGTCGCCAGACGGGCGGCGAAGCGCGCCTCGGGGCCGTTGGCCTCGCCTACGGCAAATACCAGCGTCTCGGAATTGCGAACCCAGGTCCGGCCGCCCCATACCACGGCGGCGGTCAGGATCAGGGTCAGGATGGAAAACAGCAGGATCTGGGTCCGGTTGCTCTTGACGACCCGCGAGCGGCGACGCGGCATTTCCGGATGCGGCGTTGGGGCTTCAGCACTCATGGCTCGTACCCGGAGGTCAGGGACGGGTCGCTGCCAAGCAGGCCGCAGGCCGTCCAAATGAATTCGTAAATGCCTAGAAAAGAACGATAATTTGCCCGCTGGCCAATGATAGCCCGCTCCTATGGGATTGCAAACCGCGCCCGCCGGTAACCTTACCCCGCAGGCCACGCTGCGCGCCGGTGCCGCAGTATCGCAGTTCCGCCACACCGTGCGATTTTCAGACTACCCACAGGTGCATTCCGGCGCGGGAGGTGTCATAAATAAAGGCAACGTTCGAATAGTCCGGGTTTGAAAAAAAACATTGCGCTGACAGCCTAGGCCCCGGTTTTTCGCCACCCCGTCAGTCCCAGCAAAGGGCGTCAGCTTTGTTGTTTCCTTCGATGTCGTCCGCGGTCCCGGTAGGTGCGCTGGTAGGATGGATGCTGCTTCTCACCGTGAAGCACGTCATTGCCGATTTCATGCTGCAAAATTCCTGGATGGCGATCGGCAAGGATCAAAAGACCGGCTGGGCCTTGCCGCTATTGGCGCATTGCCTCGTCCACCTCGCGGTAGGGATGGCGCTGATCCTGATCGTCGCGCCACGATTCTGGTTCGTCGCCTTCATCGACTTCGCGATTCACATCACCATCGACCGGATCAAGGGGATCTTCGCTTCCCGGTTCGGCGTGACGATGGAGAACGAGCATCCGTGGTTCTGGACGCTGATCGGCGTCGACCAGGCGCTGCACCATCTCACCGGTTTCGGCCTGTCGATCTTCATGGCGGCGAACTGATCCAGCGCGGCGGTATCGTCCTCCCTGTTTCAATCTTGCACCGGCATCGGAAGGCGTGTAGCCGCTTCGCGCCGCGAATCATGTCCCGATTCCAATTCAGCCGTAACTGGCAAGTCCCCCGGAACACTACTGGTGTGCGTGGTTAACCTTTCATTAGAGTATTGCACTGCATCTTCCGCAAAGGGAGAACCCGCAATGTTTTCAAGCCGCGACGCATTCGAGAACGATTTCTGTCCGGTCCGGGACGAGCTGCTTGGCGAGATGTATCGCGCCAATGCCAACGGCCTGCCGCTGCTGGTGGACAGCGTTTCGTCCGACGTCCGCGCCATGCTGGCGCTGTTCTGCTACCGCCGCAGCCACCTCCACGCGCTGGCCGTTGCGATTGCAGCAAGCTGTACCGAACGCGAGCTGATCCATTTTGGCGGCCGGGTTGGTTCCACGCTCTATGCGCTGTCGCGCGAACCCGCCGCGCGTTCCGTCGCGTCGTCATCCCACGGCGGCCGCAAGCCGATCACCCTTTCGACCAAGCCGCTCTCGACCTTCAAGCCGATCGAGGACGAGATCGACGACGAAGATTTGGCGCAAGCGGTGACGGCGTAACGCCGCCATCGTAGCCCGGGTGAAGCGGAAGCGTAACGCGGGGCTCTCTCACAACCGGCCCAAGTCGTCCCGGATTGCGCTTCGCTCCATCCGGGCTACGGCTCACACCAATACCGGCAAGCCGTGCCGCTTTCGCGCCATCGCGCATTCGACATCGCCGGGCATGCAGGTGCGGCACACTTCGGGCCGCACCGCATAGATCAGGCACGCCGTCGCCTCGCCGACCTTGCCTGACAGCGCCGAACAGCGGTCGCCGTCGCAGCGCATTCCCGACAATCTTTCGTTGACCAGCCCTTCCGGGATCAGGTCGAGCGCCGCATCGTCCTCGGTGGTGAAACGCGGCCAGTTCTGCGAGTAGCTGCAGCAGGCGCCGCAGGCTTGGCAGGGGTTTTCGTGGTCGGCGGCGATTCCTTGCATGCCTGCGTTTAGCCCGGAACGACGGCCGCGGCCAGCCACCCGCGTCAGGTATCCTTTTCAGGTATCTTTGGGCGCTTCCCAGACCAGGCTGCGCCGCCATTTCGCCCGCAGGATGTCGCGCCGCTCCGGATATTTTTCGTCGTGGTAGACAGCGTCGACGACGCGGTCGGTGCGGAAACTGCGAAAATCCTTGCGCAGTTCACACCACGCCGCGAGTATCCGCACCGCCTCGTGATAGCCGACTGCGATCGGCCAGATCGTACGCTGGCTGCCGCGCCCGTGCTCGTCGCGATAGTTCAGCGTGATCTTTTTGCCCTCGTGGATTTGTGTCCGTGTCCGCACCATGTCGATGCGGTCGGGCTCCCGGTTCCATGCCGATCGGGCGCGGCTGGCGGGCTCCAGCACGAATGGCCGCAGGCGCTCGGGCACGGTTTCGGCGACCTTGGCCATCAGGTCCTGGGCTGCGCGCGCCAGCGTGGGATCGGCATGGCCGACCACCCATTGTGCGCCGAGCACGCAGGCCTCGATCTCATCAGGCGTGAGCATCAACGGCGGCAGGTCGAATCCCTTTTCCAGGATGTAGCCCACGCCGGCCTCGCCGCGAATCGGCACCCTCTGTTCGATCAGGGTCGTTATATCGCGGTAGATGGTCCGCTTCGAAGTCTCCAGTTCGGCCGCAATCGCGTCCGCCGTCATGGGCTTCCGGGTGCGCCGAAGCACCTGAATGATCTGGAACAGCCGGTCGGCGCGTCGCATGGCTCGTTCTCTTTTCTAAAAGGCACTCTTTTCGAAGAGGCATCTGCCCGATGCTGACAGCATGTTGGCAGCAGGGGGTGGGTATATCGGGACAACACCTCAAGTGAAGGGAATTTGTCCATGACGATTTTCAGCGAATACGGCTTCCGGGGAAGCCGCGGACCTCTCGAAAATGCCCAGGGATTTGCACTGGAACAGCTGGTTTCCATCCAGTGCGTCACCACCGATCTGCGCTGGGCGATGGTCGAACTGGCGTGGCGCTCATTCAGCGCAATGTGCGCCTTTGCGCAAGGGCAGCTTGTCTCGTGGGTGCGCAAGGCCCGCACGCCGCGGGCCGAGGAGGGCGGCGGCCGGCATTGCTGCTGCTGACACCATGGTGGCAGCAGGGGGACGCTAGCCTCGGGCACGTTTTAAGGAGATCGGGAGACCAGCATGATTACCCTTTATGGCTTCGGCGCCGGTTTCGGCCTGCCGGAGATCAGCCCCTTTGTGACCAAAACCGAGGTCCAGCTGAAGATGGCCGGTCTTGCCTATCGCAAGGAGAAGGCCAAGCCGCCGGCCTCGCCGAAGGGGCAACTGCCCTATATCGTCGATGATGCCGAGACGATCGCCGATTCAACGTTCATTCGCGCGCATCTGGAAGCGAAATACGGCTTCGATTTCGATGCGCCGCTCAGCCTGCAGGCGCGTGCGCAGGCCTGGGCCTTCGAGCGGATGATCGAGCATCATGTCTATTGGGCGCTGGTCGGCGCGCGCTGGGTCGATGGCGACAATTTTGCAAAGGGCCCTGCGCATTTCTTCGACAGCGTGCCGCTGCATCTGCGGGAAAAACTCCGCGAGGACGCGCAGTTCCGCGTCGCCGAGAATTACCTGCTCAGCGGCCTCGGCCGCCACGCGCCGGAAGAGGACGTCGATCTTGCCGTGCGCTCGCTGTTTGCGTTGTCGGTGCAGCTTGGCGACAAGCCGTTCCTGATGGGCGAAACGCCATGCGGCATGGACGCCACCGCCTTCGGCGCGCTCGCCGGAATTTTGACGCCATTCTTCGAGTCAGCCCTGCGGCAGCGGACGGAGCAGTTCGCCAATCTCACCGCCTATGTCGACCGGATGATGCTGCTGTATTATCCGGAATTCGCCTGGTCGCCGCTGCAACAAGAGCAAGCCGCCTGATTACGGCGTCGCCGCGGGCTGGCCCTGCAATGCGGCCAGCTCCTCCTCGAGTTCGGCGATACGGGCATCGCGCACGGCCAGCGCCTGAGCGACGTCGGCGGCATCGAACTTCTGCGGGATGTGCTGCGGGCAGTTGGTGTCCCACGCCGAAATCCGAAACAGAATGACCTGCTCTGGGCGCGCCTTGTAGCCTTGCGGCATCAGCGATTTCGTCAGCGCGGGATCGTCCTCCACCACGCGCGCCTCGCCCCAGATCTTCACGCGGCGGCGATGGGTGTAGTCCATCACGAAAATATGCGCTCTTGGATTCTCCGACAGATTGCCTTGCGTGATGTACTGCCGGTTGCCGCTGTAGTCGGCGAACGCGATCGTGTTCTTGTCGAGAATCTTGATGAAGCCTTTCGGCCCGCCGCGGTGCTGGATATAGGGCTGGCCGTCCCCTGAGGCGGTCGCGAGATAGAAGCTGTTGGTCTCGGCGAGGAAGCCGGCGAGATTTTCGTCGATCCCGGTGCGCCAGCCGCCGCGCTCCTCGACATGGGCATAGGCCTCGCGCGAGCCCTTGCGGGCCTGGATCGCCTTTACCGCCGGGGTGAAGGCGACGTCGCTGGAATAGGTGTGAACGTCAGACATCTGAGCCTCCCGTGGGCCTTTCCGTCATGGGCGCCAAAACGGTCGTCCTTCGGCTCCAAGATGGACGTTCTCGTAACTAAAACAATCTTGAGAATTGACACTTCACTATTGCGGAATATGCAATAGTCCGATGGACCGGATCGATGCCATGCAGGCTTTCGTCGCGGTGGCCGACCTGCGGGGCTTTGCTCCCGCGGCGCGCAAGCTTGGCCTGTCGCCTTCCGGCGTTACGCGGCTGATTGCGGCGCTGGAGGATCGCCTCGGCGCGCGATTGTTGCAGCGAACCACGCGGCAGGTGACGCTGACCGACGCCGGCTCGCGTTACCTGGAGCGCGCGCGGCGGATTTTGGCCGATATCGAGGAGGCTGAGGGCGCCATCGAGGGCGAGCGCACGCGGCCGGAGGGGCAGCTCGTCATCTCGGCGCCGGTCGGGTTCGGCCGGCTGCATGTCAGCGGAATCGTGACCGCCTACCTGAAGCGCTATGGCGATGTCGCCGTCGACCTTCGTTTGTCGGACCGCATGGTCAACCTCGTCGAAGATGGCGTCGATCTCGCTGTTAGAATCGGCCATCTGCCCGACTCGACGCTGGTGGCGCGCCATGTCGGGGAGATGCGGCGGATCGTGGTGGCCTCGCCCGGCTATCTCAGAAAGCGCGGCGAGCCGGGGCGGCCGCGGGAGATTTCCGGGCATGACACCATCCAGTTCGGCGCCATGATGGCGGCGCTCGACTGGCGCTTCGTCGAGGATGGCCGCGAGATCCGCGTCGCCAGCACGCCGCGATTCGCCACCAACAGCTCGGATGCCGCGATCCAATATGCGGAAGCGGACGGCGGGCTGACGCGGGTGATGGCCTACCAGGCCGCCGAATCGCTCAAAGCGGGGCGGCTCAGCATCATACTGGCGTCGTTTGAACAGCCGGCGATGCCGATCCAGATCGTCTATCCGACGTCGCGGCTGCTGTCGGCCAAGGTGCGCACGTTCATCGATCTCGTGACTGAAATGGCCGACTGGCATTTTGGTTAAGGCAATCGTGCCCCGGACGCGGTGCGCCGCGCAGTGGTGCGCTGCAGAGCCGGGACGCGAGATATCGCTACACCGTCGCCTTCTTCGGCACCACGCGAAACGTCGCGTTCGCCCGCGCGATCACGACATCGTCGGCCTTGATCAGGCTCTGCGCGAAACAGATCGTTCTGCCGGTTTTGACGACGTCGCTCTCGACCGCGAGCCATTGTCCGACCTCGGCGGTGCCGACGAAATCGACCGCGAGCCCGATCGTCACCAGCGAGGACACGCCGCCCATCACGTGGGCGCAGCTATGGCCCATGGCGTTGTCGGCAAGCGCTGCAATCAGCCCGCCATGAATGAGGCCGCGGCCGTTGGTGTGCGGTTTTGCAAGACGCAGCCCGATGATCACAGCCTTGTCGGTCCGCTTTGAATACAGCGGCTCCCAGGGATCGGTGAGTGGACTCCTGCGGGTGTGGCGCTCGAAGCCTTCGGGGATGTCGGTGACTGTCATGTGTGGCTCACGTGCTGACGATGTTTCTCGTCATTGAACGCAACGCGCCTGCGAAGTCACCGCCTACAAAGTTTTAAACGGGATTCGCATGGGTGTTTGAAATGAACGCCGTGACTGCCGTCGCCCCGTCATTGCGAGCGAAGCGAAGCAATCCATTTCTCCGCAAGTAAGTAAGATGGATTGCTTCGTCGCTTCGCTCCTCGCAATGACGGCCTTCTAAAACGGCAATCCCACATAATTCTCCGACAACGAAGCCGAAGCCGCCTTCGAGTTGACCACATAATCCAGCTCGGCGAGTTGAATCCGCGCGCCGAATTCGCCTTCGTCGGGGAATTTGTGCAGCATCGAGGTCATCCACCACGAGAAGCGTACCGCCTTCCAGACCCGCGCCAGCGCCTTGGCCGAATAGCCGTCGATGCCGGCGGAGGACTTCTCGTCGTAATATTCACGGAAAGCCTGCGAGAGATAATGCACATCGCTGGCGGCGAGGTTGAGACCCTTGGCGCCGGTCGGCGGCACGATGTGGGAGGCGTCGCCGGCCAGGAACATCCGGCCGAAGCGCATCGGCTCGGCGACGAAGCTGCGCAGTGGCGCGATGCTCTTTTCAATCGAGGGGCCGGTGACGAGTTCGTCCGCCGCCTTCTGGTCGATCCGGCGCTTCAGCTCGTCCCAGAAGCGTTCGTCCGGCCATTGCGCGATATCGTCGTCGAGCGGGCATTGCACGTAATAGCGGCTGCGGCGGGTCGAGCGCATGGTGCAGAGCGCAAATCCGCGCGCGTGGTTGGAATAGATCAGCTCGGGGCTGACCGGCGGCGTCTCCGACAGGATGCCGAGCCAGCCGAACGGATAGATCCTCTCGTAGGTCTGGATCGCTGTTGGTTTCACGCTGGCGCGGCTGACACCGTGAAAGCCGTCGCAGCCGGCGATGAAGTCGCATTCGATCTCGTGGCTGACGCCGTCCTTGACATAGCTGACGCGCGGGCGGTCGGTATCGAAATCGAGCGGTTTGACGTCGGCGGCCTGGTAGACGGTGGTGAGGCCGGCCGCCTTGCGGGCGTTCATCAGGTCGAGCGTCACCTCGGTCTGGCCGTAGATCATGACGGTCTTGCCGGTGGCGCCGTACATGTCGATGCGATGCCGCGCGCCGCCGAACGCGAGTTCGACGCCATGGTGGACCAGCCCCTCATGATGAGCGCGCGCGCCGGCGCCGACCTCGTCGAGCAGCGCCACGGTGCCTTCCTCGAGCAGACCGGCGCGGATGCGGGCGAGCACATATTCCGGCGTCTGGCGCTCGAGAATGATGTTTTCGATGCCGTAAAGGTGTAATAGTTGCCCAAGCAACAATCCTGCCGGACCTGCACCTATGATTGCTACTTTTGTCCTCAATACCCGCTCCTCCCGGTATTATAGGTTAGGGGTCCGCGGGTGGCGGTCCCCGGACTTGCAGTGGTAGTTATATCATATAACGGTTTTGGCAAAGGACATTGGCGCAAAACAATGCGGTGCACTTCGCGGCAGTGCACCCATAGCAAACAGGGGAGAGAAGGCGCCGCGGCCGAATGTCCGCCTTGAAAACACCGGCGACTTAGATAACATGTTAACTAACAACATCGGGCATCGAAAAGAGTCCACGTGCCAAGGGAGAGAATGTCGATGAGGAAAACATTTCTGGCGCTGCTGCTGGCCGCCAGCGTGACGCCTGCGGTGGCGCAGGAGAAGAATATCGACCTGAAGATTTCGCACTGGGTGCCGGCTTCGCATCCGCTGCAGAAGTCGCTGGAAGACTGGGCGGCCGCGGTCGAGAAGGATTCCGGCGGCACCATCAAGTCAAAAGTGTTTCCCGCCCAGCAGCTCGGCAAGGCGTTCGACCATTACGACATGGCGCGCGACGGCATCGCCGACGTCACCTACGTCAATCCCGGCTATCAGCCCGGCCGCTTCCCGATCATCGGCGCGGGCGAGCTGCCGTTCCTGATGTCGGACGCCAAGGGCGGCTCGATGGCGCTGGACGAATGGTACCGCAAATATGCCGACAAGGAGATGAAGGACGTCAAGTTCTGTCTCGCCTTCATCCATTCGCCGTCGTCGTTCCATTCGCGCACCAAGAAGATCGTGGTGCCTGACGACGTCAAGGGCATGAAGATCCGCCCGGCGCACGCCACCATGGCCAACTTCGTCACGTCGCTCGGCGGCACCAATGTGCAATCATCGGCGCCGGAAGTGCGCGACATCATCGAACGCGGCGTCGCCGACGCGGTCACCTTCCCCTGGGGCTCGCTGCTTCTGTTCGGCATCGACAAGGTGACGAAGTACGACATGGACGCGCCGCTCTACGTCACGACCTTCGCCTTCGTTGTCAACAAGGACAAGTACAACCAGATGTCCGACAAGCAGAAGAAGGCGATCGACAACAATTGCAACACCGAGGCCTCCGGCCGTGTCGGCGAGTACTGGGGCAAGATGGAAGATGCCGGCATCGCGAAGATCAAGGCGGACACCAGCCACGAGGTCTACAAGCTCACGCCGGAGCAGATCGCGCTGTGGAAGAAGGCTTCCGAGCCGCTGACCAAGACCTGGGGCGACGGCGTCAAGAAGAACGGCGTCGATCCCGATCCGGCAATGACGGAGCTGCGCGCGGCGCTGAAGAAGCACAATGCGCTCGCGGAATAGCCTGATCCCGTAACCCCGGCGCGGCGGGACCTCCGCCGCGCCTTTTCCTTACATTTAATCAGCCTCTCGGAGCCGCCATGAGTCGCGCGTGGATGGACCGGTTCATCGACACGATCGAATGGATCGCAGCCGCCTTTGTCGGCATCGTTGCGCTGAACATTTTCCTGGCCGTGATCCTGCGCAACACGCTCAGCTACAACATTCCGGACTCGTTCGATATCGGTCGCATGCTGCTCGGCATTCTGATTTTCTGGGGCATTGCCGCCACCAGCTATCGCGGCGGCCACATCACCGTCGATCTGGTCTGGGCCAATGTCGGCCCGAAATACAAGCGCATGATCGACGTGTTCGCCACGCTGGTGCTGCTGTTCGTGGTGGCGGTGCAGACCTGGACGCTGTTCGACAAGGTGCGCGGCACCTACAACGACAACGTTCTCACCTTCGACCTGCACATGCCGACCTGGCCGTTTTTTGCCGTTGCCTGGGCCGGCGATGGCGCGGCGGTGCTGCTGATCGCGATCCGCACCTATCGCCTGATCTTCCATCCGGAAGAGATGCAGGAAGAACCCAAGATCAAGGCCGTGGAGTAGGTGATGAGCACAGACGCGGTCGCCGTCCTCGGATTTGTCGCGCTGTTCGCGCTGATGCTGCTGCGCGTGCCCGTCGGCATGGCGATGGGGCTCGTCGGTGTCTGCGGCTTTGGCTACCTCGTCGGTTTCACGCCGGCGCTGAAACTGGTCGGCCAGACCTCGATGCGCACGGTGACTGACTACACTTTTGGCGTCATCCCGATGTTCCTGCTGATGGGCACCTTCGTCAGCAATTCCGGCATGAGTCAGGAGCTGTTCCGCGCCGCCAATGGCTTTGTCGGTCATCTGCGCGGCGGGCTCGGCATTGCCACCGTCGGCGCCTGCGGCGGCTTTGCCGCGATCTGCGGCTCGTCGGTCGCGACCGCCGCAACCTTCTCGGCCGTGGCCTATCCGGAAATGCGCCGCTTCGGCTATCCGCAATCCTTCGCCACCGGCGTGATCGCGGCCGGCGGCACGCTGGGCGCCATGCTGCCACCGTCCACGGTGCTTGCGGTCTACGGCATCATCACCGAGCAGGACATCGGAAAGCTGTTCATCGCCGGCATCATTCCCGGCATCCTCGCGATGACCATGTACATGATGACCATCGCGCTGATCGGCTGGTTCAGGCCTGACTTCCTGCCGAGGGGGACGCCGATCCCGTGGCGCGAGCGCTTTGCGGGCCTGAAGAGCATCTGGGCCCCGGTACTGCTGTTCATCTTCGTCATTGGCGGACTTTACGGCTTGCCGTTTCTGCCGCGCTTTACGCCGACCGAGGCCGGCGGCGTTGGCGCCACCGGCGCGTTCCTGATTGGCCTGCTCACCGGACGGCTGAACAAGGAAAAGATCCTCGCGTCGCTCTTGCAAGCCACCCGCACGGCGGCCGCCGCCTTCACGGTGCTGATCGGCGCGCTGATCTTCGGCTATTTTCTGACGGTGACGCAGACCCCGCAGAAGGTCACGGAACTTCTCACCGGGCTTGGGCTCGGCCCCTACGGCATTCTTGCTCTCATCATGGTGATGTATCTGGTGCTGGGCTGCCTGATGGACGCCATGGCCATGATCATCCTCACCGTGCCGATCATCTTCCCGGTCATCATCCATCTCGGCTTCGACCCGATCTGGTTCGGCATCATCATCGTCATGACGGTCGAACTCGGCCTGATCCATCCGCCCGTCGGCATGAACGTCTTTGTCATCAAGAGCGTGGTGAAAGACGTGTCATTCTCGACGATCTTCCGCGGCGTGATCCCGTTCGTCGTGACCGACCTGATCCGGCTGGTGATCCTGATCGCATTTCCGATGCTGGCGCTTTGGTTGCCGACCCGCATGATGGCTCACTGAGCATGATCCCGAAAAGTGGGAATCGGTTTTCGGACTAGATCATGCTCACACTTTAGGGTTCTTCCGATGACCCCGCAGCTTTCGACCAGATACGTCTTCACCATCACCGCCCGGATCGGCGAGGTGACCTCGGCGGGCGAGATCGGCACCGGCGTGCGCCGGATCATTCCGATCATCGGCGGCGAGGTGAAAGGCGAGGGGATCAACGGCAAGGTCTGCGCGTTCGGCGCCGACTTCCAGATCATCCGCCCAAACGAACTGATCGAGCTGGAAGCGAAATACGCCTTCGAGACCGACGACGGCGCGGTGGTCTATGTCGAGAACAAGGGCCTGCGCTTCGGCCCGGTCGACTTGCTGCAGAAGCTGAAGCGCGGCGAGCCGGTGGACCCAAAACTGATCTATTGCCGCACCGTGCCGCGGTTCGAGACCGGGGCCGCAAAATACCGCTGGCTGATGGAAAACCTGTTCATCGGCTCCGCCGCCCGCCACGCCGACCGGGTGGTGATCGACGTGCATCAGGTGCTTTGAGTTTTTTTGGGGCCGTAGGGTGGGCAAAGCGAAGCGTGCCCACCATTCAGTGGAATGCTGTTGATGGATGGTGGGCACGGCGCAAGTGCGCCTTTGCCCACCCTACGATCCCTTCGCTGCGCTCGCAATGACGTGGAGGGAGGCGTGCGCGTTCAGGCGATTTTCCGCAATGGTTTCAAGCTGATTTGCCCCGTCCAGTCTCGGCTGCAAAAATAATCCGCTTCGCCGCCACCCCAAATCAGTCCTACAAACCGGGCATCCCGTCCCGAGAAGAGGGGCGTTGGCCATCGTCACGAACGTTGGGACGGGTTGCGGTGGACGCGGCAGCGTCAGGCGCGAGAGGCTGTTCGCAGGGCGGTTATCCGTGAGCGAGCACCGCGCGCAGGACGTACGGCGCTGAAGCGTACGGCAAAACCGTGTGGTCCCGACACCCGTGGCTGGTGCCAAGCTGCCGGTGGCGACTTCGATCCAACCGGATCGATTGAGCCATCAAGCCGGCAGTGATGGAGGCAAGACGAATTCGTCTCCAGGGAGAGCGCGGCATAAGCCGTCAAACCATTGCGCAGGGAATGCCGGAGTGCTCCGGCTGTACCTGTATGCTCGTGTGCGCACTTCCTCGTGCACATTGCACACGAGACCGCGGGTGCAGCAAGCACCCGGCATTCCCTGCTCCCTCTCAGGAGGGACAAGGTTCATGCAAACCTCGGGCTCATTGAGCCGCGAGAACGCAGATGCACATTCAGTTGTCGTCACCCGCCTTGTGCGCAATTGCGCACTGGGGCGGGTGACCCAGTATTCCAGAGACGCCAGTGATAAAACCGATAGGCCGCGGCGTACTGGGTACCCCGCCTTCGCGGGGTACGACGACCTTATGCTGCGCTGTTATCTACCCGTCATTGCGAGCCAACGGGTCGCGCGAATGCGCGCCCCGCGACGAGCGCAATCGCGCTCGCACAGTGATGACAGGCTCCCGCCAAGCAATGACGTGGAACGAGCGATACCAGAACCTCCCGGACAGCCGCCTTGACTCCTCCCAAAATCGTTATAAAATATAACTATTCTCGACAGGAAATAATACACGCCCATGGGAAACGCCTCCACCGCCGCTGCGGGTCAATCCGACCTGCTCAAGATCGAGCAGAAGGGCGCGGTGCTGACCGTGGGCCTCAACCGCCCGGCCAAGCGCAATGCGCTCAACGACGGCATCATCCTCGCGATCCAGGATTGCTTCTCCAATCTCCCCGAGGGGACCGGCGCCGTGGTCATCCATGGCGTCGGCGACCATTTCTCCTCCGGCCTCGATCTGTCCGAACTGACCGAGCACGACGCCACCGAGGGCCTGCGGCACTCGCAGATGTGGCACCGGGTATTCGACCGCATCCAGTATAGCCGCGTCCCCGTGATCGCGGCGCTGAAGGGCGCGGTGATCGGCGGCGGCCTGGAACTGGCCTGCGCGGCGCATATCCGCGTCGCCGAACCGTCAGCCTATTTCGCGTTGCCCGAGGGCCAGCGCGGCATTTTCGTCGGTGGCGGCGGATCGGTGCGGCTGCCGCGGCTGATCGGCGTGGCGCGGATGATCGACATGATGCTGACGGGGCGGGTCTATTCGGCCACTGAAGGCTCGGCCTATGGTTTCTCGCAATACCTCACGGACGCCGACGGCGCGCTGCCGAAGGCGCTGGAACTCGCCGAAAGAGTGGCTGCGAACGCGCCGCTGACCAATTTTGCGGTGCTGCAGGCGTTGCCGATGATCGCGGAGGCCAATCCGCAGGCCGGCCTGCTGATGGAATCCTTGATGGCGACGGTGGCGCAGAGCGACAAAGAGGCCAAGCGCCGCATTCGCGCGTTTCTCGACCACAAGACCGCAAAGGTGAAGCCGACCTGACATGAGCGCCAAGCCCAGCATGTCCGCCTCGACCGATTCAGCCGCGCGCGCCGATCATCCGCTGCGCCCGATCTCGTTCGGCACGCCCGCGGTGCATGTCGAGCGCCGCGACGACGGCACCATCTACCTGCGCCCGAAAGCGCAGCTGCTCGACTATCCCGTGCGCATCACCGACCGCCTGCATCATTGGGCCGCGGCCGCGCCCGATCGGATTTTCATGGCGGAGCGGAACGCGGCACGGGGCTGGCGGCAGATCACCTATGCGGAGCTGCTCGCCTCCTCGCGGCACATCGCGTCCGCGCTGCTGGCGCGTGGCCTTTCCGCCGAGAAGCCGGTCGTCATTCTCTCCGGCAACTCGATCGATCATGTGCTGATCGCGTTCGGCGCGCTCTATGCCGGCATTCCCTTCTGTCCGGTGTCGCCGGCCTATTCGCTGGTGTCGCGCGACTACGGCAAGCTCGGCTATCTGATGAAGCTGTTGACGCCGGGCCTCGTGTTCACCGACGACGCCACGAAATTCGCCGATGCGCTGGCCGCCAATGTATCGTTCGGCACCGAAATCGCGGCGTCGCGCGGCGCCGTGCCCGGCCGCGACGTCACCGCGCTGGCGGATCTGATGGCGACCCCATTGCATCCCCGCCTCGACGCGGTGCACGAGACCATCGGCCCCGATACGATCGCAAAATTCCTGCTGACGTCGGGTTCGACGGGCAACCCGAAGGCGGTCATCAACACCCAGCGCATGATCTGCGCCAACCAGGTGATGCTGCGTGAGACGCTGGCGTTCCTGAAGGATGAGCCGCCTGTTATCGTCGACTGGCTGCCTTGGAATCACACGTTTGGCGGCAATCACAATATCGGGCTGACGCTGTACAATGGCGGCTCGATGTATCTCGACGAGGGCAAGCCGATGCCCGGCGGCATCGAGGAGACCGTGCGCAATCTTCAGGAGATTTCGCCGACCGTCTATTTCAACGTGCCCAAGGGCTACGAATCGCTGTTGCCCTATCTGCGCGACGATGGGGCCTTGCGCAAAAAATTCTTTGCTCGCCTCCATGCGATGTTCTTCTCAGGCGCCGCGCTGTCGGCCTTCGTCTGGAATAGCCTCGACGAACTTTCGGTTCAGGAAACCGGCTATCGCGTGCCGATGCTGACCGGCCTCGGCGCCACCGAGACCGCGCCGTTCTTCATGTCGGTCAATCCGCACACCAGCCGCTCCGGCCATGTCGGGCTGCCGGTGCTGGGCAATGATGCCAAACTCGTGCCCAACAATGGCAAGCTCGAAGTTCGCGCCAAAGGGCCGAACGTGATGCCGGGCTATTGGCGTCAGCCGGATATGACCGCGAAGGCCTTCGATGAGGAAGGCTTCTACAAAATGGGCGACGCGCTGAAGCCGGTCGACCCCGATAATTTCGACGCCGGTTTCGACTTCGATGGCCGCACCGGCGAAGACTTCAAGCTCGCCAGCGGCACCTGGGTCAGTGTTGGACCGTTGCGGGCGCGCTTCGTTGCGACCTGCGCGCCGCTGGTGCGCGACGTCGTCATTGCCGGCATCAACCGCGACGAAATATCGGCGCTGGTGGTGCTCGACCTCGACGGTTGCCGCCTGATCAATCCAACGCTTCCGCCTGACGACATTGCCACTGCTGCGTCCGACCCGCTGATCGTTGCGGCCTTCCGCGAACGCTTCCAGCAGCTGGTGGCTGGCGCCACGGGTTCGTCGACCCGGATCACGCGCGCGGTGCTGCTCGACAGGCCGCTGTCGATCGATCGCGGCGAGGTCACCGACAAGGGCTCGATCAACCAGCGCGCGGTGCTGGAAAATCGCAGCGCGCTGATCGAGGAGATTTATTCGCCCGCGCCGCCGGCGCAGGTGATTACGCTGTAACCGAATTCGAACAAGAGTTAGTCAGGGAGAACGCCATGCAGTTGAAGGACCAGGCCGCCATCGTCACCGGGGGTGCATCGGGATTGGGCGCTGCGACCGCGCGCCGGCTCGCGGCGCAGGGCGCCAAGGTCGCCGTCTGCGATCTCAACGCCGCGCTCGCGGAAACCGTTGCCGCCGAGATCGGCGGCACAGCCGTAATCTGCGACGTCTCCGATGCGGCTTCGGCGGAAGCCGCGATCGCCAAGGCTGCGGCGGCCCACGGCCCGGCGCGCGTGCTGGTGAATTGCGCCGGCATCGGCGTTGCCAAGCGCGTGATCGGCAAGGAAGGCCCGATGGCGCTCGGCGACTTCGACAAGGTGATCAAGGTCAACCTGATCGGATCCTTCAACATGCTGCGGCTGGCAACGGCCGGCATGTCGAAGCTGGAGCCGCTTGCAACCGGCGAGCGCGGCGTCGTGATCTCTACTGCCTCGGTCGCGGCCTATGACGGCCAGATCGGTCAGTCGGCCTATTCGGCCTCGAAGGGCGGCATCGTCGCCATGACGCTGCCGATCGCGCGCGAACTGGCGCAGTTCGGCATTCGCGTGCTGACGATCGCGCCGGGCCTGTTCCTCACGCCCTTGCTCGCCAATCTGCCGCAGGAGGCGCAGGACTCGCTTGCTGCCTCGATCCCGTTTCCGCGCAGGCTCGGTCAGGCCGATGAGTTCGCCTCGCTGGCGCTGCACATGATCGACAACCCTTATCTGAACGGCGAAGTGGTGCGGCTCGATGCCGCGCTTCGCATGGCACCGCGCTAGGATATTGCAATCCATGTTCGTCAACCGGCGCGACGTGCAGATCCAGTGGGGCGATTGCGACCCCGCCAACATCGTTTACTATCCGCGTTATTTCGCAATGTTCGACGATTCGACCTCGATCATGTTCGAAGCGGCCGGTTACTCGAAGCAGGACCTCATCCACAAATATGGCCTGGTCGGCATACCCATGGTGGATACGCGGGCGAAATTCCACATTCCCTCGACCCATGGCGACTGGATCAGAATCGAAAGCCGGATCGACAGCTTCAAGCGGTCGAGCTTCGAGGTAGTTCACAACGTGTTCAAGGGAGAGGCGTTGGCGATCGAGGCGTTCGAGACCCGCGTGCTGGTCGGCAAGCATCCGGACGATCCTGCGAAGCTCAAATCGGCCCCGATGCCACCGGAGATCATCGAGCGATTCATGCGGGGCTGACGAGGCCTCCTCGGGGCTGACTCAGTCCCCTCGGGGCTGACTCAGTCCCCCGCATGACCTAAAGAAGGGGCTGATTAGCCCACGGGACTTTGCTTAAAGCGATCAATAGATAATCCAGGGAGGAATGAATGAAGAAGGCTTTTTTGTCCGCTGCGTCTGTCGTAGCGGCCCTCGCTTTGCCGGGCTTGCCGGCCATGGCGCAAACCAACGAGATCACGGTCGGCATTTCCATCACCACCACCGGCCCCGCCGCGGCGCTCGGCATTCCCGAACGTAACTCGCTCGACTTCGTGCCGAAGGAAATCGGCGGCGTGCCGATCAAGATCATCACGCTCGACGACGGTGGCGATCCGACTACCGCCACCACCAACACGCGGCGCTTCGTCACCGAGTCGAAGGCCGACATCATCATGGGCTCCTCGACGACGCCTTCGACGGTCGCGGTTGCGACGGTGGCGAACGAGGCCGGCATTCCGCATATCGGTCTCGCGCCGTTCCCGATCACCGAAGCGCGCATCAAGTGGTCGGTCGCCATGCCGCAGCCTATACCGATCATGGGCAAGGTGCTGTACGAGCATATGAAGGCGCATGGCATCAAGTCTGTGGGCTATATCGGCTACTCCGACTCCTACGGCGATCTCTGGTTCAACGATTTCAAGAACCAGGCGATCCCGATGGGAATGACGCTCGCTACCGAGGAACGTTTTGCACGTCCGGATACGTCGGTCGCGGGACAGGTTCTAAAACTCCTCGCCGCCAATCCGGACGCGATTCTCGTCGGCGCCTCCGGCACCGCCGCGGCGCTGCCGCAGACCACGCTGCGCGAGCGCGGCTACAAAGGCCTGATCTACCAGACCCATGGCGCAGCCAGCATGGACTTCATCCGCATCGCCGGTGCGGCCGCTGAAGGTGTTATCATGGCGTCCGGTCCGGTGATGTCGCCGGAAACCCAGTCCGACAGCGCGTTGACCAAGAAGCCGGGCCTCGCGCTCAACACCGCCTATGAAGCCAAGTATGGCGCCAACAGCCGCAGCCAGTTCGCCGGCCATTCCTACGACGCCTTCGAAGTGTTGAAGCGCGTGGTGCCGGTGGCGCTGAAGACGGCAAAACCGGGCACCCCGGAATTCCGCGAGGCGATCCGCCAGGCGCTGCTCACGGAGAAGGAAATCGCGGCCAGCCAGGGCGTCTACAACTTCACCGAAAAGGATCGCTACGGCCTCGACGACCGCTCGCGCATCATTTTGACGGTGAAGGACGGAAAGTACATCCCGGCGAAGTGAGGGGGCGCGGTCTGTAGGGTGGGCAAAGCGTAAGCGTGCCCACCATAGGCCGGTGAAGAGGAGAGATGGTGGGCACGGCGCATGCGCGCCTTTGCCCACCCTACGGAAGCCGGAGACTGTTCATCTAACCGCCGGTGGAAGCGATCAGCAGCGACGGCGTCGGCTGCGAACGGGCCTCGTCGACGCATCTGCGCATCATCCGCGCTTGCTCGGCGACATGGTCGAGCAGCCATCGCTCGAACGCTTCGGGCGACATCGCAGGCGCGCAGAGATATCCCTGCACGACGTCGCATCCAAGTTCGGCCAATAGCTTGCGTTGCCCCTCAGTTTCGACGCCCTCGGCGACCACGGCCATTTTCAGGCTCTGGCCGACACGGACCACGGCGGTGGCGATCGCGAGCGCGCTGGCGTCGCGCTCGATGTTGCGCATGAAGCTGCGGTCGATCTTCAATTCGCGGATCGGCAAATGCGCCAGCCGGCTCAGGCTCGAATACCCCGTTCCGAAATCGTCCAGCGACAGGCCGACGCCGAGCTTGCGGATCGCATTCATGGTCTCGATCGCGGCGGAACGCTCGTTCACGAGCACGCCTTCGGTGATCTCGAGCATCAATGCTTCGGGCGGCAGGCCATTGGCCGCGATGGTCTCTGCCACCACCGCCGCAAGCTTCGCATTCTGGAAATTGAGCGGCGACAAATTGACCGCCACGCAGGGGACATCCAGTCCGGCATGGCGCCACGCGGCCATTTGCCGGCATGCTTCGCGGATCGACCACAGGCCGATCTGCTCGATCAGGCCGACTTCCTCGGCCAGCGGGATGAATTTCGAAGGCGGGACTTCACCGAGATCAGGATCGTGCCAGCGCGACAGCGCTTCGACGCCGTAGAGGGCGCCGTCGACGGTTCGGGTCTGCGGTTGATAGACGAGCCTCAACCGGTCATTGGCGATGGCCTGGCGCAGCGCCGCACTGAATACGAGCCGCTGCTCGGCAAGCCGGTTCATGTCGGCGCTGAAGAAGCGGTGGGTGGAGCGGCCCGCCTGCTTGGCCTTGTACATCGCCGCATCGGCCTGCTGTATCAGCGTATCGATATCGGTGGCGTTGTCGGGATAGATGCTGATGCCCATGCTGGCGGAAATCGGCACCTGCCTGTTGTCGATCAACAGCGGCGACGCCAGCGCTTCGGTGATGTTGGAGGCGACCAGCGAGGCGCGAGCCGGATCGCAATTCGGCAACACGATGACGAACTCGTCGCCGCTCAGGCGTCCCAGCAGGTCGGACGGCTGGATGCGGGCGCGCAGTCGTTTTGCAAACTCGACGAGCAGCGCATCGCCGGCCGAGTGCCCGAGCGTATCGTTGACGTCCTTGAAGTGATCGAGATCGAGGAATACCAGCGCGAGTTGCCTCCCCCTGCAATCGTCGATCGCCTGGTTGACCAACTGGCGCAGCTGGGCGCGGTTCGGCAGCCCGGTCAGCATGTCGTGGTAGGCGAGCCGGGCGATCTGGGCGCGCGCCTCCTTTCGCTCGATCGCCAGCGCGCCGAGGTGAACGCTGGCGTCGACGATCCGCTGATGCCAGCGGCTCGGCGCCCGGCATTCCCGGAAATAGAAGGCGAAGGTTCCGATCACGCGGCCGTCCTTGGCCTTGATCGGCGTCGACCAGCAGGCCTTCAGGCCGATCTCGAGCGGCCGCGCCTTGTACGGCTGCCAGCGTGGATCGGTGTCGATATTCTCGGCCAATGCAGGCTTGCCGTAATACGCCGCCGACCCGCATGAGCCGACGTCCGGACCGATGGCGATGCCTTCAAGCGCGCGGCAATAGTCGTCAGGCAGGCTGGGGCCGCCCAGCGGATGCACCAATCCGTCGGAATCGACGTGCAGCACCGAAGCGACGACATCAGGCGCGATGGCTTCGACGCGCCGGCAAAGCCGGTCGGCAATCTCGGTGAGCGGAAGCTCGTCGGCCAGCGCCCCCATGATCAGTTGCTGCAGCGACCTCAGCTGCTTGCTCTCGGTGATGTCGGTCAACAGGGCGAAGATGTACTTGATCCGTCCGCGGGCGTTGCGGAACGGCTTGACCATGGCCGAGACCCAGATTTCATCGCCATTTTTGCCGTAGGCGAGGATTTCCTCCTCGTCGCCGCCGCCGTCGCAGATTCGGCGCCGCAACCTCGCCAGGGTCTTGCGGTCAGTGAGCCGGCCGGCCAGCAACTGGTTGGCCTGCTGCCCCTGGCTTTCCTCAGGCGAGTATCCGAACAGTCCGGAGAACGCAGCATTGGTGTAGATGATTCTCAGCTTGCGATCGGTGAGGACGACGGCGCGATTGGTCTTGTCGGCCACCAGGTTGAGCAGCGCGATCCTCTCGCGTCGTTCGACCTCTGCGGTGATGTCGCGAACAAAGACCATGTAGTTGCTGCGGTCGTCGATCTCGACGCGCGACACCGATAGCGAGGCCCGAAGCCGGCTGCTGTCACTGCGCCGGATCGTGATCTCGGAATCTTGCCTGAGGTCATTGAGCCCGAGACAGCTTGCATCGAGGCCAAGAATCTCCTCGCGGGTGACGCCCCAGATCAACTCGGCCGCAGCGTTGAAATGGCTTACACGCAGGTCGCTGTCGACGATGACGACAGCCTCGCTCGCCTGCTCAAGTGCCGCCAGCAGGAATTCGGTGGTCTCGACCGTGGGGTAATCGGAGGCGCGCATCGTCTGAACCTCGTAACCCGGCAGCCATCGTCGACGCCGGGCGTCGGGCGGAAAATGGCTGCTGTACCACAAGGTTAGAAGGCCGCGAGTGTTCAGGAAGTTGTGCAACTCACAATGAGCGGGTTGGAACTTCCATCATGATTAAGGCTTCGTTAATAAGGGCGGGCGCGAAATCCGCTTTCAGGCGGGACCTAACGCTGACCTCGTCCAAGGCGAAACGACCCATAGGCGAAATATCTGACCAGGTCAGCTTGGTGATAACCGGTCAGACCTGCTGCGCAAAACGATCCGTCGCTTTAATCAGCGCATCAAGAATGCCTGGTTCATCATAGGCGTGGCCAGCGCCCTCGATCAGATGAAAGTCCGCTTGAGGCCACGCCTTGTGCAACTGATACGCATAGCGTGCCGGGCATGGCATGTCGTAGCGGCCATGCACGATCGCGCCTTTGATACCATGGAGCCGGAAAGCATCCCGCAGAATCTGACCTTCCTCAAGCCAGCAGCCATTGGAGAAGTAGTGGTTCTCGAGGCGCGCGAACGCGAGGGCGAAGTGATCGTCGGCGTGCGCGCTCGACAGTTTCTTATTCGGAAGAAGCGTAATCGTTTCGCCTTCCCAAACGCTCCAGGCCCTTGCCGCTTCCAGCCGTATGGTGGGATCGTCGCTTGTCAACCGGCTTGCGATAAGCGGCGATCATATCGTCGCGTTCGGCCTCCGGGATCGGTGCCTGGAAGCAGTCCCATTTTTCGGGAAAAATCTCTGAAACGCCGTGTTGGTAATACCATTCGATCTCGGGCCGAGTGACAGTATAAACGCCGCGCAGGATGAGTTCGGAAACTCGCTCGGGATGCGTCTGCGCGTATGCAAGTGCCAACGTCGACCCCCACGACCCGCCAAAAACAAGCCACTTCTCCACGGTTGCGATTTGACGTAGCCGCTCGATATCGTCGACGAGATGCCACGTCGTATTTGCATTGAGCTCGGCATGCGGTGTCGAGCGTTCGCATCCGCGCTGATCGAATAGCATCACGTCGTAGAGGGTGGGGTTGAATAACCGGCGATGATCTGGAGTAATGCCGCCACCCGGACCACCGTGAAGAAACACGGCTGGTTTACCGCCGGGTTTGCCGCAGCGTTCGTAGTAGATCGTATGGCCGTCGCCGACATCTACAATACCAGCTTTGTACGGCTCAATCGGTGGATAGAGCGTGCGAAGTGGCGTCATTAACTGGCTCGCGAAAATCGACGAAGACATGGTCGGAAATTCGCACTCTTCCAGCCCGCTTGCAACTCGATCCCTTGAGAGCGGTCACCTCCATGCAGCTATTGTCGTCGAGACGGACGTGTCGCTAATGGAGAAAGGCCTGGCATCGCTGCCGGGCCTTTCTTATTGATGTGCTCTGACTGGTTGGACTTAGAAGTCCATACCACCCATGCCGCCCATGCCGCCACCCGCAGGCATGCCGGCGCCTGCGTTCTTCTTCGGCACTTCGGCCACCATGGCTTCGGTGGTGATCAGCAGCGCCGCAACGGAAGCCGCGTTCTGGATCGCCACGCGAACCACCTTGGTCGGGTCGATGATGCCCTTGGAGATCAGGTTGACGTACTCGCCGGTCTGCGAGTCGAAGCCGTAGGAGTACTGCTCCTTCTCCAGGATCTTGCCGACGATCACGGAACCGTCTTCGCCGGCGTTGACCGCGATCTGGCGGGCCGGCGCGGAGAGCGCCTTGCGCACGATCTCGACGCCGGTCTTCTGGTCATCGTTCTTGGTGCGCAGCCCCTTGAGATGCAGGGAGGCACGCAGCAAGGCGACGCCGCCGCCCGGCACGATGCCTTCTTCAACCGCCGCACGGGTCGCATGCATCGCGTCATCCACGCGATCCTTGCGCTCCCTCACCTCGACTTCGGTCGCGCCGCCGACGCGGATCACCGCGACGCCGCCCGCGAGCTTGGCCAGACGCTCCTGCAGCTTCTCACGGTCGTAGTCCGAGGTGGTTTCCTCGATCTGCGCCTTGATCTGCTGAACGCGCGCCTCGATGTCGGCCCTCTTGCCGGCGCCGCTGACGATGGTGGTGTTTTCCTTGTCGATCATCACCTTCTTGGCGCGGCCGAGCATGGCGAGCGTGACATTCTCGAGTTTGATGCCGAGATCTTCCGAGATCGCCTGACCACCGGTCAGAACCGCGATGTCCTGCAGCATGGCCTTGCGGCGATCGCCGAAGCCCGGAGCCTTGACGGCGGCAACCTTCAGACCGCCGCGCAGACGGTTGACAACGAGGGTGGCAAGCGCTTCGCCTTCGACATCTTCCGCTATAATTACAAGCGGCTTGCCGCTCTGCACCACAGCTTCGAGCAAGGGCAGTAATTCATTCAACTGAGATAGCTTCTTTTCGTTGATGAGGACGTAGGCATCTTCCATTTCAACGCGCATCTTGTCGGCGTTGGTGACGAAGTAGGGCGAGATGTAGCCGCGGTCGAACTGCATGCCTTCGACGACCTCGAGTTCGGTCTCAAGCGACTTGGCTTCTTCAACCGTGATGACGCCCTCATTGCCGACCTTCTTCATCGCATCCGCGAGGAACTTGCCGATTTCGACATCGCCATTGGAGGAGATGGTGCCGACCTGGGCGATTTCCTCGTTCGAGGTGACCTTCTTGGAGTTCTTGACGAGGTCGGCGACCACGGCGTCCACTGCCAAGTCGATACCGCGCTTCAGATCCATCGGGTTCATGCCGGCGGCAACCGACTTGGCGCCTTCGCGCACGATGGCTGCGGCCAGCACGGTCGCGGTGGTGGTGCCGTCGCCGGCAGCATCGGCCGCCTTGGAGGCGACTTCGCGCACCATCTGCGCGCCCATGTTCTCGAACTTGTCGTCAAGCTCGATTTCCTTGGCGACGGTGACGCCGTCCTTGGTGATGCGGGGAGCGCCGAACGATTTGTCGAGCACGACGTTGCGGCCCTTCGGACCGAGCGTGACCTTCACCGCGTTGTTGAGAATTTCGACGCCGCGCAACATCCTGTCGCGGGCATCAACGCCGAATTTAACTTCCTTGGCTGACATAATGGTCTCCGTATTCCCAGATCCCAAGGTCCGCGCGACTGGGCGGATTCCTGAGGGATGAGATTTGGATTGCAGGCCTCTTCCTTCGAGACGCCGGCTGCGCCGGCTCCTCAGGATGAGGGAACGGGCTAAAGCGCTTAAGCGGCCTTCTTCTTGGCGGCGGGAACGTCAGTGAGAACGCCCATGATGTCGCTTTCCTTCATGATCAGAAGTTCCTGACCATCGAGCTTGACCTCGGTGCCCGACCACTTGCCGAACAGCACGCGGTCGCCGACCTTGAGGTCGATCGGGATCAGTTTGCCGGCTTCGTCACGGCCGCCCGGACCAACGGCGACGATCTCGCCCTGCGAGGGCTTTTCCTTGGCACTGTCCGGAATGAGGATGCCGCCTGCGGTTTTGTCTTCGGCATCGATGCGCTTGACCACGACGCGGTCGTGGAGCGGACGGAACTTCATGCGATCCTCCATGGCTTTTGTGATTTGTGATTGTTTCTGGATTGGCAGTCGCAATGAGCGAGTGCTAGCCGCTCTTCACATAAGCCTGTGACACTGGGGCACAAGGGCTTCGGCTCACGATGTTTGACTGCGGCCAGAGTTTCTGGAGGAGGGCGACTGCTAGCAGGTGAAGTAACATGCTGCTAGCGCGTTGATTGCTATGACCTATTGAACGTTTTCCTTTTTGGCGAATTGAGAATCACGCGTTACTCTTCAGTTGGGCTGGAGGTTGGCATGGTCGAGAAAGATGCGGTTTCCAAGGATTTCAGGAAGCAGGTCTTAGGCTACGGGCTGACAACAGCGGAAATCGTTTATCGCCGTCCGGATCGGCGCTGGCTGCTGCAAACTTACGTCTGGCAGGACTACGATATGTTTCCGGATTTCCCGGCATTGAAGGATTTCCTCGCGTTCTGGGAAACAAAGCTCGAAGGCCCGCTGTTTGCGGTCACCGTCGCGCACTCCAAACTGATCAAGCCTGCCGAACTACGCGCCGTGGACGGAGTCTTCCGGCTGCATTAACGCCGGCGCTACGAAAATCGCAAAGGCATTGAATCGCACTCCGGGTGCGAAAACAGTAAAAGCGCATATGCATATGTTGGACGTACCGCTTAGCACGAGGGGGTAACTGAAGGCAAAGGTCGCGAAAATTAGCAAGTGGTCTGCCACGTCCACACTTCCCATCCTCCATTCTTAAGCGCACGATGCGCTTCGGTCCATGCCCTCAGAGGAGGTAGCTATGGAACATCAATTTTTCATTCGCCGGCAAAACCTTAAGCTCTATCGCAGTCTCGTGGCTGCATCGGAAGCGGCGGCAGCGAAAGCTGACGCGCGGCAGGAGAAGCTTTTAAAGCTACTGGCAGAGGAAGTAGCGAGCGAACCGCCGCCCAGAAAGAACTAAGGCGCTTGATGCCGGCATGAGTGGCTTAACCTGTCAAAAACAATTAGGAGCGGCTACGGCGAAAGATCCATCTCTAGTGGCAAGTTTAGTTTGCCGTCTTTCCGGACTTCGGCAATTCCCTTCGCGGCATTGCCGAACATGCAGGGCATTGTTGGCGCCGCGATCGCGGACATTTCGATTTCAATCAGGGACCCTTTGCGGGCGCTAGTCCTTCAAGTATTACAAAATCCGAAGGTTCACGCCGGCGCGCCTTACCTGGGTGGGTGCAAATCGCCTTGAAGCCAGCGTCCAAGGGACTTGGACTTCATAGGGTCTTCATATGCGGCAAGGGTCGTATGTACGTGGTTGCAGATGGCGCATTCAAAGGTATGCAAGTCGACGCCCGGGCGTGCTTGCTCGATACTGACGAGCATCATCGGGGCCTTGCACTTCGGACAAGCGGGGCGCTCAATTGCAACGAATGGAATGACGGACGACAGGCGTTGAGACTGGGGCATGATGCTTCCCTCGAATAGGCGGGAGCGCAACACTCTCTGTCACCGGTAATGCCCAGGAGGCGGAGCGGTGATTGTCCGAGTATGCGCCTCCAGGGAACTCAAAAGCGAGTTAATTCGCCGATATTTGGAAGGAAGGGCAGGCACCAGCCCATAGTTCGGGCCCCGCCGGCTCACCCCCGGCGGGTTTTGCTTGCCTTCTAGATCGGCACGAGGTTGTCTCTAGGTCCTATCGGATATGGGAGACGACCAAGGTGGCAACCGGAACGGTGAAGTGGTTCAACGCGACAAAGGGCTATGGATTCATTCAGCCCGATAACGGCAGCAAGGATGTGTTCGTGCACATCTCCGCGGTCGAGAAAGCTGGGCTCAGCACACTCAATGAGGGTGCAAAGGTCAGCTATGAGGAAGTGCCCAACAAGGGGAAGACGTCGGCGGAGAATTTGAGGGTCGGTTGACTTCGGAAGGGCATGGCGAAGCCCGCCGGCTCGTCGGAGGGGACGCGCGGTTCGCTGCGCCGGGTTCGGACATCACGCGATTTCCAACCTGAGTCCGGAATGCGCACCAAAGCGGACGTCCACCGACCACTCTGAACTTATGGGGTCACCCTCTAGATCTCGCTCGCGCCCTCGTGCTGGAAGCCGAGATAGCTCGCGGCGACGCGCTGGTTGGACGCAATGTCTTTGGCCGATCCGGACAGGATGAACTCGCCGAGTTCCATGACATAGGCGCGGTCGGCGATTTGCAGGGCCGCCTTTGCGTTCTGCTCGACCAGCAGCACCGAGACGCCGGCGGCGCGCAGTTCGCCGATGGTGCGGAAGATGTCGGCGACGATGATCGGGGCGAGGCCGAGGCTCGGTTCGTCCAGCATCAACAGTTTTGGCGCGCCCATCAATGCGCGGCCCATCGCCAGCATCTGCTGCTCGCCGCCCGACAGCGTGCCGGCCAGCTGCTTGCGCCGCTCCTTCAGCCGCGGAAACAGCGTATAGACGCGCTCGAACGATCTTGCTGCCGTTGCCTTTGGAATCCGGAAGGCGCCGAGCTCCAGATTGTCCTCGACATTCATCGTGCTGAACAATTCGCGGTGCTCGGGCACCAGACACAAGCCCGCGGCGACGCGATCCTCAATGTCGAGCGGGGCCATGTCCAGGCCTGCGAAGGCGGTGGCGCCCTTGAGCGGCAGCACGCCCATGATGGCGTTCAGCAGCGTGGTCTTGCCGGCGCCGTTGGCGCCGATGATGGTGACGATCTCGTTGTCGGCGACGTCGAGCGACACCGAACGCACGGCTTCGACCTTGCCGTAGGAAACATGCGCGTCGGAGACCGATAACAGCGCACTCATGCGGTAGCTCCGAGATAGGCCTTGATCACATCGGGATTGGTCTTGATCGCAGCCGGCGTGCCCTCGGCGATCTTGGTGCCGAAATCCAGCACGACGATGCGGTCGGCGAGATCCATCACAAAACCCATGTCGTGCTCGACCAGCAGCACCGACATGCCGCCGTCGCGCAATTGCCGGAGTAGCGCAGCGAGCCGCTGCTTCTCCATGTGGCGCAATCCTGCGGCCGGCTCGTCGAGCAGCAGCAGCAATGGATCGACACACAGCGCGCGTGCAATCTCGACGATGCGCTGCTGGCCGAGCGACAGGCTTCCCGCCAGTTGGTCGATCTGGTCGCCGAGGCCGACGCGCTCGATCTGGCGCGCGGCTTCCGCCAGCAGTTTTGCCTCGTCGGCCCGGTCCAGCCGGAACATGCTTGATATCGCGCCGGAAGACCCGCGCAGATGCGCGCCGATCGCGACGTTTTCCAGCACGGTCATGTCGGGCACCAGCTTGACGTGCTGGAACGTGCGTGCGACGCCGAGTTTCACCACTTCCTGCGGCGGGGCGTTATCGACCTTGTGGCCGAGCACCGAGATGGTGCCGCCGGTTGTCGTCAGCACGCCCGTGATCAGGTTGAAGGTCGTGCTCTTGCCGGCGCCGTTGGGGCCGATCAGGGCGACGATCTCGCGGGCCTGGACGTCGAACGAGACGTCGTTAACGGCAATCACGCCGCCGAACTGCTTGCGCGCTTTCTCGATCTGCAGCAGCGCGGCGGATGAAGCCGGTGCGCGCTCGCGCTTGACAAGGGGAAGCGACGTATCGGGCACCTTGCGGCCCGGCTTGAGCGGCAACCTTGCCATCAGCCAGGGCCAGACGCCGGTCGGCGCCAGTTGCAGCAAAACGACCAGCAGGATGCCGAACACGATGGTTTCGAGCTGGCTCTGGCCGCCAAAGATGTAGGGCAGGTAGCTCTGCAGCACCTCTTTCAGGATGACGACAATTCCGGCCCCGAGCACCGCGCCCCAGACATAGCCGGCGCCGCCGACCACCGCGATGAACAGATACTCGATGCCGGCCTGCGCGCCGAACGGCGTCGGATTGGCGGCGCGCTGGAAATGCGCGTAGAGCCAGCCGGACAGGCCCGCGAGAACCGCCGCGTAGATGAACACCAGAAGCTTGGCGCGTGGCGTCTGCACGCCGAACGCTTCGCCGGCGATGTGTCCGCGCCGCAGCGCGCGGATCGCGCGGCCGGTGCGGGAGTCCAGCAGGTTCATGGTCAGCAATGCCGAGATCAGGACTCCGATCCAGATCGCGAAATAGATCGTGCCGGGATCGAGCATTTTGAAATTGCCGATCGAGAGCGGCGGGATGCCCGAGATGCCGTCATTGCGGCCGAGGAATTCCAGCTTGCTGAACAGATAGAACAGGCCGATGCCCCAGGCGATGGTGCCAAGCGGCAGATAGTGGCCGGACAGCCGCACCGTGACGATGCCGAGCAGGACGGCCGCCACGCCGCTGACGAGCAGCGAGAGCGGCAACGTCAGCCACGGCGAAAAACCGTAGGCAGTCGTCAGCACCGCTGTGGTGTAAGCGCCGAAGCCGCAAAACGCGGCCTGGCCGAACGAGGTGAGGCCGCCGACGCCGGTCAGGAGCACCAGCCCCATCGCCACCAGGGCTGCGAGGCCGATATTGTTGAGCAGCACGATCCAGAACGGCGGCACGCCCGGAATGAACGGGATCGCCGCCATGACAGCTGCGAAGATGATGAGAGGGGTTCGTTGATTCATCGCCGTCAGTCCTTCTCTTCCTCGACCGCGGGCGCTGCGAGCGAACGCAGCACCAGCACGGGAAGGATCAGCGTAAAGACGATGACCTCCTTGAAATTACTGGCGTAGAATGAGGAAAAGGCCTCGACGCTGCCGACGATCAAGGCCGCCACCGCCGTTAGCGGATAGCTCACGAGACCACCGATGATTGCGGCAATGAAACCTTTCAGGCCGATCAGGAAGCCGGTGTCGTAATAGAGCGTGGTGATCGGCACGATCAGGATGCCGGAAATGGCGCCGATCAGGGACGCCAGCAGGAAGGCGATCTGTCCTGACAGCGTGGTGCGGATGCCGACGAGGCGGGCGCCGAGCCGGTTGACGGCGGTGGCGCGCAGCGCCTTGCCCATCAGCGTGAAGCCGAAGAACAGCCAGAGTGCTATGATGAAGGCAATCGTCAGCCCGTAGACCGCAAGGCTCTGGCCGGTGAAGCGCAGCGGGCCGATCGTCAATGCGGTGTTGGACAGTGCCGGTCCGCGCAGGCCCTCTGCGCCGAAGAACACCAGGCCCAGGCCCTGCAAAGCGAGATGGCAGCCGACGGAGGCGATCAGCAGCACCAGCACCGAAGTATGGGCGATCGGCTGGAATGCGATGCGGTAGAGGAACAGCCCGATTGCCGCGACGATCAAAAGCGACAGCGCGATGTTGACCGCAATCGGGGTCGTGGGGCTGGCGAACCCGTAGGTCAGGGCCAGGATGGCAGCCGGCAGGACGATGTTGAGGGCAAGGGAGCGCAAGACCTTCTTGAGCCGCAGCGATCGCCGCGCGTCGAACAGGTCGAGGCCGAAGGCGACCACGCCCATCGCCATGGCGAGCCACGCGGTGCCCGGCACCTTGCCGGTCGCCAGCACGGCATAGCTCAGCGCGCCGAAAGTGACGAATTCGCCCTGCGGGATCAGGATCACGCGGGTGACGGCAAACACCAGCACCAGCGCAAGCCCGAGCAGCGCATAGATCGCGCCATTGGTGATGCCGTCCTGCAGCAGGAACAGCATGATCGTCGTGTTCAAGACTGGCGCTCCCCCTAAAAGCGTCGCCGGTCCTGACCTCACGCGGTCCGCCGGCCGTCCGATATCTCGGCAGTTGAAAGGCGCCGATATTTGATATATTCAATAACAATTATCAAATATAACATCAAGGCCTCGGCCGCCGGCCGAGCCTTTTTTCGGGTGCGAGCCTCACGCATGACAGTTTCCAAGGCAGCGACCGATGCCGTCAAGCCGTCGCGCAGCAACGGCAAGGAAATTGCGGGCGGCGGCGCGGAGCATTCCGGGCTGCAGCTGGGCGAACTGGCCGAGCTGCTCGGCTATTCGCTCAAGCGTGCGCAGCTCAAGGTGTTCGAGGACTTTCTGCGCTGCGTCGCGCCGCTGCAACTGACGCCGGCGCAATTCTCGGTGCTGCTGCTGCTCGACCGCAACCCCGGACGCAACCAGACCGAAATCGCCAACACGCTCGGCATCCTCAGGCCGAATTTCGTCTCGATGCTGGATGCGCTGGAGAGCCGCGGCCTGTGCGCCCGGATGCGTTCGACCAACGACCGGCGCTCGCACATCCTGGTTCTGACTGACAAGGGAAGGGCGGTGCTGGCGCGCGCCAAAAAGCTCGTGGCCAGCAAGCACGAGGCGCGGCTCAACGAATTGCTTGGCCCCGCCAATCGCGTAGCCCTGCTCGAAATGCTGTCGAAGATCGCGGCGGAGTTCTGAGCGGCGCGATCAGGCCGCGACGATGCGGCCTTGAACGTCTCGCGTCCCGCGTCCCGACAGGAATTGCCGCTCGATCTCGGCGGCGGGAAGCGGCTTGCTGAACAGGAAGCCCTGCATCTCCGTGCATCCCTCGGAAGCGATGCTGTGGAGCTGCTCCGCGGTTTCCACGCCCTCGGCGGTAGCCGTCATGCCCATGCCATTGGCGAGCGCGGCAACCGCCCGCACGATGGTGAGCGAGCTCGAATCCTCGGTGATGTTCTTGACGAAGGAACGATCGATCTTGATCTTGTCGAACGGAAAGCTCTGCAGGTAGGTCAGCGACGAGTATCCGGTGCCGAAATCGTCCATCGCGATCCGGATTCCGAGCGCCCGCAACTGATGCAGCACCGCAAGCGTCGCCTCCTTGTTGTGGAGCAGCACGCTCTCGGTGATTTCGATTTCCAGCCGCGTGGCCGCGAGGCCGGAAGCCGCGAGCGCGCTGATGATCACCTGCATCAGGCCGGGACTGCGAAACTGGATCGCTGAAATATTGACGGCGACATGAAGGTTGTCGGGCCATTGCGCCGCGGTGGCGCAGGCCTGCTGGATGACCCACTCGCCCATCGGGACGATAAAGCCGATCTCTTCGGCCAGCGGAATGAAGTCGGCCGGCGAGATCATCCCCTTGCTCGGATGATTCCAGCGTATCAGGGCCTCGAAGCCGCTGATTTCCTTGCTCGCCAGGTTGACGACCGGCTGATAGTGCAGCTCGAATTCGCCTGCCGGCAGCGCCTTGCGCAGATCCTGTTCCATGATGCGGCGAGTCTGCATCTGCAGGTCCATCACGGGTTCGAAGAAGCGGAACGTGCCGCGGCCGTCGCTCTTGGCGCGGTAGAGCGCGAGGTCGGCGTTGCGCAACAATTTGTCGGGGTTCGCTCCGTCGCCGGGACCGACGGAAATGCCGATGCTGACGCCGATCACGGCCTGTTGGCCGTCGATGTCATAGGGCTCGCTCAGCGCGTCGATGACGCCCTGCGCCAGCGAAGTGGCGTCGGCGGGGTCCGCGATCGTGGCCTGCACGATCACGAATTCATCGCCGCCCATCCGCGCGATCGTGTCGGCCTCGCCAACCAGGGAGCGCAGCCGTTCGGCGACGATCCGCAGCAGCTTGTCGCCGCAGGGATGGCCGAACGTATCGTTGACGGCCTTGAACTGATCGAGGTCGAGGTGATGGACGGCCACCATTTCGCCGTGCTGAACCCGGCCGAGTGCATATTCGAGCCGGTCGTTCAACAACACCCGGTTGGCCAAATCCGTCAGCGCATCGTGGTGCGCCATGTATTCGATCTTGACCTCGGACTGGCGCTGCTCGGTGATGTCCTCATGCGTCGCGACCCAGCCGCCGCCGGGCATCGGCCGGTGACGGATCTTGAAGGTGCGCCCGTTCATCAATTCGACGATGCTGTCCTTTGCTTCGTTGGAAACCGCCACATTGGTGCGCCAGCGCAGATATTCGTCCCGCGTCATGGCGGGAAAGCTGCCGGCTTCGAAGCGCAGGTCGACGATCTCGATCAGCGACATGCCGGGGCTGACGCGCTCGGGCGCGATATCGTACATCTCGACAAAGCGATCGTTGCAGACGATCAGGCGGTGGTCGGAATCGAAGAAGCACAGCCCCTGCGACATGTTGTTGATCGCGGTGTCGAACTGGAAGTTCCTGACGCGCAGCGTCTCTTCCTGCTCCCTGCCGTGTTCGTATTGTTTCTTCAGCCGGGCATTGAGCTCTTCGCGCTCGGTGATGTCCTCGTGGGTCGCCATCCCGCCGCCGCCGGGCATCGGGTAGACGGTGTAGGCGATGATCCGGCCGTCAGTGAATTCCTGCACCGTGGTGTCGAGTGCGATGTCATGGCCGACGCGCTCGCGGATGTAATCATCGGGCGCGACCGGCACCTTCAGGCCGAGATCCAGCCGATGCCGGATCAGTTCACTGGTCGGTGTGCCCGGCTCCACCTGTTCAGGCGACAGCCCATACATTTCCCTGTAACGGGCGTTGCAGAAAACGACTTCACGATTCTCGTCGAAGACGGCGATGCCGAGCGATAAATTGTTGAACGCCTCTTCGAGCCGCGCACTCAACTGCGCAGACCGCGGGACGGTTAGCTGGCCGTGATCCGTCATGTAGCATTTCCCCAGCCGCTATCGGCGGCTCTCCTCCCTCCAGGAGCGCGGCCATTAGAAGCCGAAGCTGGTGAATTGCATCTTCGAGATGGGCAGATGCGTGCGGGTTCTTCGCAACTTGCTCAACAAAGCGTTAACGCCGTTTGGCACGTACAGGATGCCGGCAGCCGCCCGAAAAACCTAGGCGGGGTCCACCAAAATCACCCTGACGTCATTGACGTTGGTGAGCGTCGGGCCGATCAGCAGCAGATCGCCGGTGGCGGAGAAGAACGCGGTGGCATCGTTGTTGGCGAGATAAGCCGCAGGCTCGAGGCCGAGCGACTTCATCTTCGCAAACGTCGTCTGATCGATCACGGCGCCGGCCGGATCGGTTGCGCTGCCGGCGCCTCCGTCGGCGCCGTCGGTGTCGGCGGCCAGCGCCACGATGCCGGGGCTGTCCTTCAGAAGATCCGCCAGCGCCAGCGCATATTCCTGGTTGGGGCCGCCACGGCCATTGCCGCGCACGGTCACTGTGAGTTCGCCGCCCGAAAGGATCGCGATGCGTTTGCCTTCGCTGCGTGCTTTCAGCGCCAGGCGTGCATGATCGGCCGCAACGTCGCGCGCCTCACCTTCGAGATCCGCGCCAAGGCCGATGACCTCATAGCCGGCGTCCTTTGCGACCTTGATGGCCGCGTCGAGCGAAGCCTTCGGTTTTGCAATCATCTCGAATTGCGCGCGGGCAAACGCGCCATCGCCGGGCTTGCAGCTCTCATTCCCGGGATCTTCGAGGGCGCGCCTGACGGCATCGTCGACCGTGAGATTATACTTCGCCACCAGTGCGCGGGCATCCGCCAGCGTACTCGGATCCGGCACCGTCGGTCCCGATGCGATCGCGGACGGGTCGTCATGCGGCACGTCGGAGATTGCCAGCGTCACGATTTCCGCGGCGCGCTGTCCGGCGCGGGCCAGCCGTCCGCCCTTGATCCGCGACAGATGCTTGCGGACGATATTCATCTCGCCGATCGGCGCACCCGAACGCAACAATGCGCGATTCACCTGCTGCTTCTGTGCGAACGAAACGCCCTCGGCCGGTGCGATCCAGTTCGCGGAGCCGCCACCGGACAACAGCACCAGCAACAGATCGTCAGCGGTTGCCTCGGCGGCGAGACGCAGCGTTTCGTCGGCGGCTTTCAGTCCGGCCTCGTCGGGCACGGGATGGCCGGCCTCGACGACCCTGATCCGGCGCGTCGGCACACCGTGGCCGTGGCGCGTGGTGGCGAGGCCGGTCAGTCGCGCGGGATCGAGCCCCAGCGTATCGAGGTAGTGCCGTTCGGCCGCAGCGGCCATCGCTGCCGCTCCCTTGCCGGCGGCCAGGCAGATCACCTTGCCCTTAGGCACTGGGCGCAGATGCGCCGACAGCACGACGTCGGGATGCGCGGCCGCAACGGCCGCATCAAATATCGCACGCAGGAGGGGACGCCGGTCGGTCATGTCTGCTCGGGGACGAAGAGGGACGGGAAGTCAGGTTATCCATCCAATCGCTGCAAAAGAAAACCCCCGCAGGGTGCCTGCGGGGGCCTTGCTGGCCTGCAAATCGGCCAATCGGGATTCAGAATAACTAGCCGCCGGCGTCACCGGAGAGGATTTCGCCGAAGCGTTCCCAGGTGTCGCCCTTGAACTTGATTAGTTGCACGGATGAGATCGGCGCAAAGTCGGTTGCCGACGTGTTGACCTTGATGCCCGGCAGCAGGCCGCCGAGTTCGAGGTCCTTGATGCTGGCCGCCTGCTTCATGACGTTCTCGCGCGTGAGATTGTCGCCGCAGGCCTTCAGCACATGCACGAGACCCTGTGCGACGGTGTAGCCGTACATGACATTCGCATCGGCGCGGTTGGCTTCCGGATAATACTTGTCCAGGAACTCGCTCCAGGCCTTCATGCCCTCGTCGTTCTTCCACTGCGCATCGGTCGGATCCTTGAAGTATTGCGACGAGATGATGTCCTGGGAATTCTCGAAGCCGGCCGGCTTGATGACGCTGCCGATCGAGGCCGAGACGTTGTTGAGGAAGTGCAGCGGCTTCCAGCCGATCTCGGCGTTCTTCTTGATCGCCTGCGCCGCGAATTTCGGCGTGGTGATGTTGACGAACACGTCGGCTCCGGTCGCTTTCATCTTGACGATGTGGGAGTCGATGGTCGGTTCGGAGACTTCGTAGCTTTCCTCCATGACGATCATCGACGCGGCCTTGGCGCCTAACCCGTCCTTGAAGCCTTTCAAATAGTCCTTGCCGTAGTCATCGTTCTGGTAGAGCACCGCGATCTTGGCGTCCGGCTTGTTCTTCAGAATGTACTTCGCATAGATCTGCGTTTCGCTCTGGTAGTTGGGCTGCCAGCCCATCGTCCACGGAAAATTCTTCGGATCGTTCCACTTGGTGGCGCCGGTCGCGACGAACAGTTGCGGCACCTTCTTGGTGTTGAGGTACTTCTGGATCGCCGTGTTCGGCGGCGTACCGAGCGGGTTGAAGACGAGCAGCACCTCGTCGCTCTCGACCAGCTTGCGCGTTTGCTCCACCGTCTTCGGCGGGCTGTAGGCGTCGTCATAGCTGATGAAGTTGATCTTGCGGCCGTTGATGCCGCCTTCGGCGTTGATCTTCTTGAAGTAGGCCTCTTCGGTCTTGCCGATCACGCCATAGGCGGAAGCCGGTCCGCTGTAGGGCATGATGTTGCCGATCTTGATTTCGGTATCGCTCGCGCCGGGGTCGTATTTCTTCTGTGCGAGAACGCCGCTCGAAGTTGCCGCGAGTAGTCCAAACGCGGTCGAAACAACCGCAAGTTTTTTCATTGTGGACATTTCTGTCTCTCCCTTTTCATTTATTAATGCAACCGTCGGTCCCCTTGACGAGGCTCTTTTGACAGCGTCGTGATTAGCATCTTGCCGAAAGCCTCACAAACAAAAAGCCCCTGCGGCAAAAGCCGCAGGGGCTGCATCTTCAGCAGAGCTCGCAGTCGGGTCAGCCGCCGACGTCACCCGAGAGAATTTCGCCGAAGCGTTCCCAGTTCTCGCCCTTGAACCTTATCAGTTGCAATTGCGAGAGCGGAGCAAAATCGGTCGCCGACGTGTTGACCTTGACCCCAGGCAGCAGGCCGCCGAGTTCGAGGTCCTTGATGCTGGCCGCCTGCTTCATGACGTTCGCGCGGGTGAGGTCGTCGCCGCAGGCCTTTAGCACGTGCACCAAGCCTTGAGAGACGATATAGGCGTACATCACCGATGCATCGGCCCGGTTGGCTTCCGGATAATACTTATCCAGGAACTCATTCCATGCCTTCATCGCGGCATCGTTCTTCCATTGGGCGTCGGTTGGATCCTTGAAGTATTGCGACGAGATGATGTCCTGTCCATTCTCGAACCCGGCCGGCTTCATCACGCTGCCGATCGAGGCGGAGACGTTGTTGAGGAAGTGCAGTGGCTTCCAGCCGATCTCCATGTTCTTCTTGATCGCCTGTGCCGCGAATTTCGGCGTGGTGATGTTGAAGAAGACGTCGGCGCCGGCCGATTTCATCTTGACGATGTGGGAGTCGATCGTCGGCGCGGAAACCTCGTAGCTTTCCTCAATGACGATCATCGAAGCCGCCTTGGCGCCGAGCCCGTCCTTGAAGCCCTTCAGATAGTCCTTGCCGTAATCGTCGTTCTGATAAAGCACGGCGATCTTGGCGTTCGGGTTGTTCTTCAAAATGTACTTCGCATAGATCGCGGATTCGCTCTGGTAGTTGGGCTGCCAGCCCATGGTCCAGGGAAAGTCCTTGGGGTCGTTCCACTTGGTGGCGCCGGTTGCGACGAACAGTTGCGGCACCTTCTTGGTGTTGAGGTATTTCTGGATCGCGGTGTTCGGCGGCGTGCCGAGCGAATTGAAGACCAGCAGGACTTCGTCGCTCTCGACCAGCTTGCGCGCCTGCTCCACCGTCTTCGGCGGGCTGTAGGCGTCGTCATAGCTGACGAAGTTGATCTTGCGACCGTTGATGCCGCCCTCGGCGTTGATCTTCCTGAAAAAGGCCTCTTCGGTTTTTCCGATCACGCCGTAGGCCGAGGCCGGCCCGCTGTAGGGCATGATGTTGCCGATCTTGATTTCGGTATCGCTCGCGCCGGTGTCGTATTTCTTTTGTGCCAATGCGCCGCTGCTGGTCGCGGCAAGCAATGCGAGGGCAGCCGCAAAGGCTCCCAGTCGCAAGTTGATTACGGACATTTTTTGATCTCCCTGGGATCGATGACTGTGTCACTGTTTTTGATTGGAGCGCTTGGCGGCCCTTTGCGAACATTGAATACCTTTCGGCCGCGTCCAGCAACAAAAAGCCCCCCGCGACGGCGTCGCGGGAGGCGATATTTTGTCTGATCCCCGGGAAACTACCGTCCGGCGGAATATTAGTTAATGGCCGGCTTCGCCGCTGATGACGTCGCCGAACAGGTCCCACTTCTCGCCCTTGAAGCGCATCATCTGAAGTTGCTCGATCGGAGCGAAGTCGGTGGCCGACGTGTTGATCTTGACGCCGGGCAGCAGCGTATCGGGCGTGAAGTCCTTCAGGTTCGCGGCCTGCTTCATGATGTTTGCGCGGGTCAGATCGTCGCCGCACATCTCGATAACCTTGGTCAGGGTCTGTGCCGCGCCATACCCATAGACCACCGATGTGTTGAGGCGGTCGGCTTCCGGATAGTACTTGTCGAGCAGGGCGAGAAACTTCTTCATCCCGGGATCGTCTTGCCATTGCGGGTCGGCTGCGTCCTTGGCGTAGGCGGCCGACAGGATGCCTTGCGCGTTCTCGAATCCTGCCGGCTTGATCACGCTGCCGACCGAAATCGAAACGTTGGAGAGGATGTGCATCGGCTTCCAGTCGATCTCGGCGAGCTTCTTGATCGCCTGGGCCGCGAACTTTGGCGTTGTGATGCTGATGAAGACATCGGCGCCCGTGGCCTTGAGCTTGACGATATGGCTGTCGATCGTCGGCTCCGAAATCTCGTAGCTTTCCTCGGCAACGATCATCGACGCCTTGGCGCCGAAGCCGTCCTTGAGCCCCCTGACGTAGTCCTTGCCGAAATCATCGTTCTGGTAGAGCACGACGATTTTAGCGTCCGGCTTTTCCTTCATCAGGTACTTCGCGTAGATCAGCGCTTCGCTCTGATAGCTGGGCTGCCACCCGATGGTCCACGGAAAGTGCTTTGGATCGTTCCACTTGGTCGCGCCGGTGGCGACGAACAGTTGCGGGACTTTCTTGGCGTTCAGGTATTTCTGGATCGCGCTGTTGGACGGCGTGCCGAGCGGATTAAACACCACCAGCACCTCGTCGCTCTCGACGAGCTTGCGCACCTGCTCGACGGCCTTCGGTGGAGAGTAGGCGTCGTCATAGGAAACGAACTTGATCTTCCGGCCGTTGATGCCGCCGTTTTCGTTGACCATCTTGAAATAGGCTTCTTCGGTCTTGCCGATGACGCCATAGGCCGAGGCAGGACCGCTGTAGGGCACGATGTGACCGATCCGGATTTCGGTATCGGTCGCGCCGGTATCGTACTTCTTTTGAGCGAGCGCGTTGCTGGAAGCAAAGACGAAAGCGACGACCGCCGCCGGGAAGGCGGCAGTCTGTAGTGTTGCAAGCATAGTTTCTCCTGAGTTTCTTCTTTTGGTTCTTAGTTCTTCTTGAGTTTGCCGATCAGTTGCTGGGCAACGATCGCGACCTGCCTGGCGCCGTGCGGCACGAGGAAGATGACGAGGAACAGAAGCACGCCGAATACGGCGCCGGAGAGACCCTTCGAGATATGTTCGGCCATATTCGGCACGAAGATGATGAAGGCGGAGCCTACGATCGATCCCGGAAGCCAGCCGACGCCGCCGACGACCATGCCGAGGAACAGCGAGATCGCAAGCGTGATGGTGTAGCCGTCGGGCGCGACGAACTGGACCGCGATGGCGCCGAGACCGCCGGCAACGCCGGTGATGCCGGCCGAGACGCCGAACGCCAGCGTCTTGTACAGCGCGACATCGACACCCATGGCGGAGGCCGCGATCTCGTTGTCGCGGATCGCCATGAAGGCGCGACCCGAGCGCGATCGCAGCAGGTTGACCGAGGCGATATAGATGCCGATCGTGATCACGAGCGTGAAGTAATACAGCCACATGTCCTGGCCCATCGGCAGGCCGAACGGCGCATCGGGCTTGGTCACGACCAATCCCTGCACGCCGCCGGTCCAATGCTCGAAGAAGCCGAGCTTCAGGAGTTGCGGCATGGCGACCGCAAGCGCAAAGGTCGCCAGCGCGAGATACACGCCGGAGAGCCGCAGCGCCGGCTGGCCGAATACGAAACCGAAGGCAAAGCAGATGATCCCGGCGATCGGCAGCGTCAGCGCGTAGTTCATCCCGACATGTTCCATCAGGATCGCCGACGTATAGGCGCCGACCGCGTAGAACGCGCTCTGGCCGAGCGAGAACTGGCCGCTTCCGCCGGTCAGGATGTTCAGCGCCAGAACGGCAAGGCCGTAGATCAGGAGCATCGTCATCTGGAAGATGATGAAATTCTTGACGAACAGCGGCGCGAGAATCAGCGCACCCAGCACCACCAGCGAGGTGCCCAGGCCGAGCGTCATCGCTCGCTTCGGAACGGCCTCGACGGCCGGTGCCTCTGTGACGACGTCTTCTGCAGCAGCGCTCATGATCAAACTCGCTTCACGATGGGCCGGCCCAACAGACCTGCCGGTTTGACGACCAGGACGGTGATGATCAGCGCAAGCGCGATCGGCAGTTTCAGCTCGTTACCGACGCCGGGAATGTAGGTCCCGGCGAGATTTTCAAACACGCCGACCAGGAAGCCGCCGAGCACGGCGCCGAGCGGTGAGGTCAGGCCGCCAAGAACGGCCGCGGCAAATCCGTAGATCAGCACGCCGCCCATCATGTTCGGCTCCAGGAACACGACAGGTGCGATCAGGATGCCGGCGATCGCGCCGATGGCGGAAGCCATGCCCCAGCCCAGTGCGATCATCCACGAGGTGTTGATGCCGACCAGGCGGGCCGATTCCGGCAGCGAGGCGGCGGCGCGCATCGCAAGGCCGATCCGCGTGAACTGAAAGAAGAAATAAAGTGCGATCAGCAGCCCCAGCGTGACGCCGATCATGCCGGCCTGGTGGGTCGAGATCAGCTGGCTTCCGAGGAACGGCGAGGATCCGAACGGTGTCGGATACTGCTTGATGGTGAAGTCCCAGATCAGGCCGGCGCAGCTGTTGACGATCGCGAACAATGCGATGAAACCGGCGACGTTGGTCAGGATCGGG
This sequence comes from Bradyrhizobium sp. 170, assembly GCF_023101085.1. Lineage (NCBI taxonomy): Bacteria > Pseudomonadati > Pseudomonadota > Alphaproteobacteria > Hyphomicrobiales > Nitrobacteraceae > Bradyrhizobium > Bradyrhizobium sp. 170. The sequence goes on from NZ_CP064703.1 coordinate 813,482, forward strand.
GCCTTGGCGAGCGGCTTGAACAGCAGCCGCTCGATGACGATGCCGCCGACAAAGGAGATGATCAGCGTGGCCAGGAAGGCCCACCAGTAAGGTATGCCCCACTGCATCAGCTGCCATGAAATGAAGGTCGAGAACATCGCCATTTCGCCCTGGGCGAAATTGAGGTGGTCGATCGCCTGGAAGATCATCACGACGGCGAGCGCCATACAGGCATAGATCGCGCCTGTGGCAATGCCGGCCAGGACCTGGTTGGTAAAAAGCTCCATTGTCCTGCTCCTCAGTAGCCGAGATAGGATTTACGGACGTCTTCGTTGTTCGCGATGTCCTTGGCGTTGCCCGACATCACGATCCGTCCGGTTTCGATGACATAGGCCTGGTCGGCGAGCTCCAGCGCCAGTTGCGCGTTCTGCTCCACCACCAGAATGGTGACCTTCTCCTCGCGGTTGATCTTGCCGAGGATCTTGAACAGTTCGCGCACGATCAGGGGCGCCAGACCGAATGACGGCTCGTCCAGCAGCATCAGCCGCGGCCGCAGCATCAGCGCACGCGCGACCGCGAGCATCTGCTGCTCACCGCCCGACAGCGTGCCGGCCTGCTGGGTATGCCGTTCCTTCAGCACCGGGAAGTGCTCGTACATGCGCTCGATGTCGGCGACCACGCCCTTCTTGTCGTTGCGGGTGATGGCGCCGAGCTGCAGGTTTTCCTCCACCGTCATGGTGGTGAAGGTGCCGCGGCCCTGCGGCACATGCGCGATGCCGAGACGGACGACGTTTTCGGTTGATCGGCCGGAGAGCGGCTTGCCCTCGAACTCGATCGCCCCGGTCGAACGCACCATGTTGCAGATCGCGCGCAAGGTGGTGGTCTTGCCGGCGCCGTTGGCGCCGAGCAGCGTGGTCAGCGAGCCCTCGTTGAGGGCGAAGCTGAGGCCATGAAGCGCCTGGACCTGCCCGTAATAAGCGCGGAGATCCTTGACGTTAAGCATCGCGGTCATTGGTCCTTGCTCCCCAGATAGGCTTTGATGACATCCGGGTCGGCCTGGACCTGGGCCGGTGTTCCTTCGGCGAGCTTGCGGCCGAAGTTGAGTGCGACGACGTGGTCGGCGATCGACATCACCAGACCCATGTGATGTTCGACGAGCAGCACGGTCATGTGGCGCTCGTCGCGAATGCGGCGGATCAGATCGCCGAGCACATGGACTTCTTCGTGGTTGAGGCCGCCGGCGGGCTCGTCGAGCAGCAGGATCTTCGGATCGGCGGCGAGTGCGCGCGCGAGTTCGACGCGCTTCTGGGTGCCGAAGGGCAGGCCGGAGACCACCGTGTGGGCGACGTCATTGAGATCCAGATAATCGAGGATCTCATGGACCTTCTTGTTGACGTCGGCTTCGGTGCGGCGAACCCAGGCGAGCTTGAGCGAGTCCGAGATGATGTCGCTCGAGGTGCGCGCGTGGGTGCCGACGCGAACGTTGTCGAGCACCGACAGATTGGGAAACAGCGCGACGTTCTGGAAGGTGCGGCCGATGCCGATTTCGGCGATCCGGTGCGGCGGACGCGTCAAAATGCTCACGCCCTCCATCAGAATATCGCCGGAGCTCGGCTGATAGAGTCGGGAGAGACAGTTGAACAACGTCGTCTTGCCGGCGCCGTTCGGACCGATCAGTCCAAGGATGTTTCCCTTGTGCATGTTAAACGACACGCCGTTCAACGCGATGATGCCGCCGAACACGACGCTGACGTCGCGAACCGCGAGCAGGGGAGCATTTCCCTGCGCGAGCTGGGCCTGCGTCATCGGGTCTCGCCCGCGCTGATCACAGGGCGGGAATGACCACGCGAAGATTTTCGCCAGTCGTGATGAAGGCTATCTGATCCCCTCGGACACACGTGCAACTTTTCCTCCTGCTTTCAACTTCTTGTTTTCTGCTTTTTTTGATTGCGGTGCTGCGCCGCCCAGCGCTGCCTCAATGTTCCTTACCATCGTGACAAGGCGAGGTCCAATATCGTTGATCAAGCGATCTTCCGTGAAGCGGAAAGCAGGCGCGCCACAATTAAAGGCATACGGTCCGGTTCCGTCGTTGAGCTTCAACGCCACCCCTACTGCGTGCACGTCCTCTTGCCATTCACCTGCGGAGATCGTGAATCCGTGACGCACAACCATTTCACCCGCGCGTTCGATACCGTCGCGCATCCGCGACCAGCGGCTACCGTAATGATCGCGCAGTTCGCGCAACAAGGTGGCGCGCTCATCCTCGGGCAGCGCCCAGATATAGGCGCGCCCCATCGCGGTCGTCGCGATCGGTACGCGCGAACCGACGTCGAGCTGCACACCAAGTAGCCCGGTACGGCTCTGCCCGAAATAGATCATGCTGTGACGGTCGCGTCCGCCGACGGCGACGGCGCCGCCGGTCTCGCGCATCAGTTCTTCACGATAGGGTTCGGACAAATGCCGAACGCCGAGATTGGCAAGGGCGGCATACCCCAGCGCCATGGCTGATGGCGCGAGCTGATACTTCTCGAAGCGCGGAACGGGTGTAAGATAACCCAGCTTGGTCAGGGTGTAGGTCAGCCGGGAAATGGTTGGCTTCGGCAAATTGGTACGGGCGGCGAGTTCTTGATTGCCGAGCAGTCCGTCGTTGGGATGAAATGCGCGCAACACATCAAGTCCGCGGGAAAGCGCGACGACGAAGCTGCGATCGGTCGCCACCTTTTTCCCTGGACGCTTCATTACCCGCTACTGCTGATGAGCTCGTTGACAAGGGACGTGCTTCAAAATAACCCTCCCTGTCAAGATGTGGAATTAAATTTCGCAGTGCGAAATTAGCGAAAATGACCGTAGCTACTCAACGCAAGTCGAGCAGCATCCAAGAACAAACGATCCAGAGAACAAACGATCCAGGGAGAGTCCCGTGAGCGAAGTGGTAAAACTCGAGCGTCAAGACGTCATCGCCATCGTCACGGTCAACAGTCCTCCCGTCAACGCGCTGAGCGCCGCGGTGCGCGGCGGTATTTTCGAGTGCATGAAAAGCGCGATCGCCGATGCCGAAGTGAAGGCCATCGTGCTGACCTGCGGCGGCCGCACCTTCATCGCCGGCGCCGACATCACCGAATTCGGCAAGCCGCCGAAGCCGCCCGGCCTCGCCGAAGTGCTTGTCCTGATGGAGAACTCGCCGAAGCCGATCATTGCCGCCATCCACGGCACCGCGCTCGGCGGCGGCCTCGAAGTCGCTCTGGCATGCCACTATCGCGTCGCGACCAAGGAAGCGAAGCTTGGCCTGCCGGAAGTGAAGCTCGGCCTTCTGCCGGGTGCCGGCGGTACCCAGCGGCTCCCGCGCGCGGTCGGCCCGGAACTCGCGGTCAAGATGATTGTCAGCGGCGATCCGATCGGCGCGGCGGACGCGCTCAAGAACGGCCTGATCGAGGAAATCGTCGAAGGCCCGGCCGTCGGCGGCGAGGCCTTTGCCCGCAAGGTGCTGGCGGAGAAGCGTCCCTTGCGCAAGCTGCGCGACGACGACTCCAAGCTCGCAGCGGCCAAGGCCGACATTTCGATCTTCACCAATGCGGTCGCAGTCCTGACCAAGAAGGCGCGCGGGCTCGAAGCGCCGTTCGCGGCCGCAGATGCCGTCCGCGCCGCGATCGAGCTGCCGTTCGACGAAGGATTGAAGAAGGAGCGCGAAGGTTTTCTCAAGCTCGTCGCCAGCGACCAGTCGAAGGCGCAGCGCTATGCGTTCTTCTCCGAGCGTGAAGCCGCCAAGATCGCCGGAGTTCCTGAAGGAACGAAGGCGCGTCCCGTCGAGCGCGTCGCCATCATCGGCGCCGGCACCATGGGCGGCGGTATCGCGATGTCGTTCGCCAATGCCGGTATCCCGGTGACGCTGATCGAGACCGGCGAAGAGCAGCTCAAGCGCGGCCTGGGCGTGATGCAGAAGAACTACGAGGCAACCGCCGCGCGCGGCGGCATCCCCGCCGATGCTCCGGCCAAGCGCATGGGCCTGATCACGGGCGTTGTCGGCCTCGAGAACGTCAAGGACGCTGACCTGGTGATCGAAGCCGTGTTCGAGACCATGGCGGTCAAGAAGGAAGTGTTCGAGGCGCTCGACAAGCACGCCAAGCCGGGCGCGGTGCTGGCTTCCAACACCTCGTACCTCAACATCGACGAAATCGCGAAGGTTACAAAACGTCCGCAGGACGTGCTCGGCATGCACTTCTTCTCGCCGGCCAACGTGATGAAGCTGTGCGAAATCGTGCGCGCGGAGAAGACCGCGCCGGACGCGCTGACGACCGCCGTCTCCATCGCGCGCAAGATCGCAAAGGTGCCGGCCGTGGTCGGCGTCTGCGACGGTTTTGTCGGCAACCGCATGCTGGCCCAGCGCGGCAAGCAGTCGGAAAAGTTGCTGTTCGAAGGCGCGTTGCCGCAGCAGGTCGATGCGGTCGTGACGAAGTTCGGCATGCCGATGGGCCCGTTCGCGATGAGCGATCTCGCAGGCCTCGATATCGGCTGGCGTTCGCGCAAGGACCGCGGCATCAAGTCGGAAATAGCCGACGCGCTGTGCGAGGCCGGGCGCTTCGGCCAGAAGACCGGCAAGGGCTATTACAAGTATGAAGCCGGGTCGCGCGCGGCGTTGCCGGATCCGGAAGTCGAAAAGCTGATCGACGAGACCCTGCAGCGCCTCGGCCGCAAGAAGCGCGTCGTCAGCGACGACGAAATTCTGGAGCGCATGATGTACCCGATGATCAACGAGGGTGCGCGCATCCTCGAAGAGAACATCGCGGCGCGGCCGAGCGACATCGACGTGATCTGGCTCTACGGTTATGGCTGGCCGATCTATCGCGGCGGCCCGATGTTCTACGCCGACCAGGTCGGCCTCAAGCACATCGCCGATCGTCTCTCCTATTACGCCAAGGAGACCAACGATCCCTCGCTCGAACCGGCGCCGCTGCTCAAGCGTCTGGCCGCGGAGGGCAAGACCTTTGCGTCGCTGGCCGCGCAGTCGAAAGCGGCTTGAATGGGACACCCCGGAGAGCAGTTCTATCCGGAAGGCGTTCGCTGGGACGATCCGATCGCACGCGGCACGCTGCCCGACCTGTTGTCGGCAGCGGTCGCCGAATTCGGATCGCGCCCCGCCATCGAATTTCGCGACCGGCCGATCAGTTTCACCGAGCTTGAAGCACTGGTGGAGACCGCAGCCAGCGCCTTCCTTCGCGCCGGCTACGGCAGGAACAGCTCGATCGCGCTGTTCCTCGGCAATACGCCCGACCATCCCGTCAATTTCTTCGGCGGTCTGAAAGCGGGCGCCCGAATCGTGCATCTGTCGCCGCTGGACGGCGAGATCGCGCTGTCGCACAAGCTCACGGACTCCGGTGCGCGCGTGCTGGTCACCAGCAGTCTCTCGGCGCTGTTGCCGACCGCGCTGAAATTGCTGGACAAGGGTTTGCTCGATCGCTTGATCGTCTGCGAGGACGATCATTGGGGCAGGATCGGAGCGCCGCAGACGGGGCTGCCGGAAAACCCTGCGGTCATCACTTATAGACAATTCATCGACGGCGCGGCGAAGCCAGAGCAATGGCCTGCGATTTCGCCCGATGACGTCGCGCTGCTGCAATATACCGGCGGCACTACAGGGCTTCCAAAAGGCGCGATGCTGAGCCATGGCAATCTGACGTCCGCGGTGTCGATCTTCGACGCCTGGGGCAAGCCGGGGCGTGCCGAGCGCAATGCGATCGAGCGCGTGATCTGCGTGTTGCCGCTGTTCCACATCTATTCGCTGACGGTGGTGCTGCTGTCGTCGATCCTGCGCGGCAATCTTATTTCGATGCACCAGCGTTTTGACGTCGAGGCTGTGATGCGCGACATCGAAGTGAAGCGCGCGACGGTGTTTCCCGGCGTGCCGACGATGTGGATCGCGATCGCCGCCTTGCCGGATCTGGACAAGCGCGATTTGTCGTCGCTGGTCATCGCTGGCTCGGGCGGTGCGCCGCTGCCGGTGGAAGTGGCGCGGATCCTGGAGCGCAGGGTCGGCATGAAGCTGAAGAGCGGCTGGGGTATGACAGAAACCGGCTCCCCCGGCACCGCCCACCCCAAGGAAGGTCCGGACAAGCCAGGCTCGATCGGCCTGATGCTCCCCGGCATCGAAGTGGACGTGGTATCGCTGGAAGACCCGACGAAGCTGATGCCGGTGGGCGAAACCGGCGAACTCCGCGTCCGCGGCCCGAACGTCACCAAAGGCTACCTGAACCGGCCGCAGGAAACCGCGAAGGCCTTTGTCGGCGATCGCTTCCTCACCGGCGACATCGGCTACATGGATGCCGACGGCTATTTCTACCTGGTCGACCGCAAGACGGACATGATCATTTCCGGTGGCTTCAACGTCTATCCGCAGATGATCGAGCAGGCGATCTACACCCATCCCGCCGTGCAGGAAGTGATCGTGATCGGGATTCCCGACGACTACCGCGGCGAGGCTGCGAAGGCCTTCATCAAGCTGCGCGGCGGCGCCAAGCCGTTCACGCTGGACGAATTGCGTGCGTTCCTGACAGGCAAGATCGGCAGGCACGAACTGCCGGCTGCGCTCGATTTCGTCGACGAGCTGCCGCGCACGGCGGTCGGCAAATTGTCGCGTCACGAACTGCGGATGCAGCAGTCGTCGCAGGCCGCATCAGTTAAACAGCAACAAGTCGCAACAGGAGGCCGTTCTTAGCACTCCGCCGTCGTCCCTGCGAACGCAGGGACCCATACGCCGCGGTCCCGGCCTGGGGCACTTGGGGTTACGGCTCGGACAACACTTGCGACGGTGGCTATGGGTCCCTGCGTTCGCAGGGACGACGAGATATAGAGTTCGCGTTAGCAGGAATTGAATTCGCTCACAGGAGGATCCGATGGATCTCGCTTTCAGCAAGGAAGAAATCGCGTTTCGTGAGGAGGTGCGGGCCTTCTTCCGGGACAACGTGCCGCCGGAAACGCGGCGCAAGATGGTGGAGGGCCGCCACCTCTCCAAGGACGAGATGGTCGCCTGGTGGCGCATCCTGAACAAGAAGGGCTGGGGCTGCTCGCACTGGCCGAAGGAATATGGCGGCACAGGCTGGACCTCCGTGCAGCATTACATCTTCAACGAAGAGCTGCAGATGCACCCCGCGCCGGCGCCGCTCGCCTTCGGCGTCAGCATGGTCGGCCCGGTCATCTACACTTTTGGCAACGAGACGCAGAAGAAGCAGTATTTACCGCGCATCGCCAATGTCGACGACTGGTGGTGCCAGGGCTTTTCGGAGCCCGGCTCCGGCTCAGATCTTGCGTCGCTGAAAACCAAGGCCGAGCGCAAGGGCGACAAGTACATCATCAACGGCCAGAAGACCTGGACCACGCTGGCCCAGCACGCCGACATGATCTTCTGCCTGTGCCGCACCGACACCAATGCGAAGAAGCAGATGGGCATCTCCTTCATCGTGTTCGACATGAAGTCGAAGGGCGTCACCGTGCGCCCGATCGAGACCATCGACGGCGGCCGTGAGGTCAACGAAGTGTTCTTCGACGACGTCGAGGTGCCGGTCGAGAATCTGATCGGCGAGGAGAACAAGGGCTGGGACTACGCAAAATTCCTGCTCGGCAACGAGCGCACCGGCATCGCCCGCGTCGGCGTCTCCAAGGAGCGGCTGCGCCGCATCAAGGACCTCGCCTCCAAGGTCGAGCAGAACGGCAAGCCCGTGATCGAGGACCAGGGTTTCCGCGAAAAACTCGCCGCCTGCGAGATCGAGCTGAAGGCGCTCGAACTCACGCAGCTTCGCGTCGTCGCGGATGAAGGCAAGCACGGCAAGGGCAAGCCCAACCCGGCGTCTTCGGTGCTGAAGATCAAGGGTTCGGAAATCCAGCAGACCACCACCGAACTCCTGATGGAAGTGATCGGCCCGTTCGCAGCACCCTACGACGTGCATGGCGACGACGGCTCCAACGAGACCATGGACTGGACCGCCCAGATCGCGCCGAGCTACTTCAATAACCGCAAGGTCTCGATCTACGGCGGCTCCAACGAGATCCAGCGCAACATCATCACCAAGGCGGTGCTGGGGCTTTAAGAGGCTTAGCGAACAACACAGGTGTCGTCCCCCGCGAAGGCGGGGGACCCAGTACGCCGCGGCGGGCATGCTTACGGCAGGCGCCTGCGATTACTGGATCCCCGCCTACGCGGGGATGACGATTGAAAGCTCGGCAACGGCGTTGCCCGAATTGAATTCTGGAGAAAGTAACGAACATGGATTTTGATTTGTCCGAGGAGCAGCGCCTTCTCAAGGAAAGCATCGACGGTCTGTTGACCGACTCCTACGATTTCGATGCGCGCAAGAAGTACCAGAAAGAGAAGGGCGGCTGGAGCAAGGCCGTCTGGGGCAAGCTCGCCGAGCAGGGCTTGCTGGGCCTGCCGTTCGCCGAGGCCGATGGCGGCTTTGGCGCCGGCGCGGTCGAGACCATGATCGTGATGGAGGCGCTCGGCAAGGCGCTGGTGCTGGAGCCGTATCTCGCCACCGTCGTGATCGGCGGCGGCTTCCTGCGCCACGGCGGCTCGGCCGAGCAGAAGGCCGCGCACATCCCCGGCATCATCGACGGCAGCAAGACCTTTGCGTTCGCGCAGCTCGAGAAGAACTCGCGCTACGACCTCGGCGATGTCGCGACCACCGCCAAGAAGAAGGGTTCGGGATGGGTCATCGACGGCGAAAAGTTCGTCGTCCTCAATGGCGAGAACGCCGACACCCTGATCGTGACCGCGCGGACCAAGGGTGGCCAGCGCGACAAGACCGGCATCGGCGTATTCCTGGTCCCGGCGAACGCCAAGGGCGTTACCCGCAAGGGCTATCCGACCCAGGACGGCCTGCATGCGGCTGACATCACCTTCACCGGCGTCGAAGTCGGCGCAGATGCCGCGATCGGCGATCCCGAGAACGGCCTCGCCCTGATCGAGCGCGTGGTGGACGAAGCCCGCACCGCGATGTGCGCGGAAGCCGTCGGCGCGATGGATGAATCGCTGAAGAGCACGGTCGAATATCTCAAGACCCGCAAACAGTTCGGCGTGCCGATCGGCAGCTTCCAGACGCTGCAGCACCGCGCCGCCGACATGTTCGTGGCGCTCGAACAGGCCCGCAGCATGTCGATGTTCGCGACCATGGCGGCCGATTTCGACAGCGCCAAGGAGCGCGCGACCGCGGTCGCCGCCGCCAAGGTGCAGATCGGCAAGTCCGGCAAGTTCATCGGCCAGCAGTCGATCCAGCTTCACGGCGGCATCGGCATGACCCAGGAAGCCAAGATCGGCCACTACTTCAAGCGGCTGACCATGATCGAAAACACCTTTGGCGACACCGACTACCACCTCCGCCGCGTCACGGACGCGGGCGGGCTGGTGTAGTTCTTCCGTCATTCCGGGGCATCGCGAAGCGATGAGCCCGGAATCCATCTCGCAACTTGCGCAGCGGCCCGATGGATTCTCTGATGTGCAATTGCACATCATAGCTCGCGACTTCGTCGCGCCCCGGAATGACGGGGCAAGGGTCAGGGAGCCAACAACAATGAAAAACACCCCGTTCGATCTCACCGGAAAGGTCGCCATCATCACCGGCTCCAGCCGCGGCATCGGCCGTTCCTCCGCCGAGCTGCTCGCCAAGCTCGGCGCAAAAGTCGTGATCTCCAGCCGCAAGGCGGACGCCTGCCACGAAGTCGCCGAAGGCATCAAGAACGCCGGCGGCGACGCCCATGTCATTCCCTGCAACATCTCGCGCCGCGAGGAAGTCGAGGCGCTGGTTGCGGGCACCACGAAGCATTACGGCAAGGTCGACATCCTCGTCTGCAACGCCGCGGTGAATCCCTATTACGGCCCGCTGCTCGACATCAAGGACGAGGCCTTCGACAAGATCATGGGCAGTAACGTCAAGAGCAACATCTGGCTCTGCGCGCTGGCGATCCCGCAAATGGCTGAACGCGGCAACGGCTCGGTGGTGATCATCTCCTCGATCGGCGGCATGCGCGGTTCTACCGTGATCGGCGCCTACGGCATTTCGAAAGCCGCTGATTTTGCGCTGTGCCGCAGCCTCGCCGGCGAATGGGGCCCGAAAGGCGTCCGCGTCAATTGCGTGGCACCGGGCTTGGTCAAGACCGATTTCGCCAAGGCGCTCTGGGAAGATCCGGAAATGCTCAAGCGCCGCACCGCCGGCACGCCGCTGCGGCGGATCGGCGAACCCGACGAAATCGCCGGCGCGGTGGCGTATCTGGCTTCCGACGCCTCCACCTTCATGACCGGCCAGACCATCGTGGTCGACGGCGGCGTGACGACGGCGGCGACGTGATCTCTTACCCTCGCCCTCCAGGGGAGGGTAAGAGAAGCTCCACCTCTCTCCATCGTCGTCCCTGCGAACGCAGGGACCCATACCGCGTCGTGCTCTCGGCTCAAGCCGAGTTGGCTGACGTCTTTCGCAAAATGAGCGCCGGTGGCTATGGGTCCCTGCTTTCGCACTAGGGCATGCACACTTCTGGTGCGACGGATTGACTCGGGTCGGGGGATTCCAGAATCAGGAATCTGTGTGATTTGTATTGCGGCACTTCAGCTTTGGCAGGGGTGTCGGGATGCTGTCACAGATCGATTGGTCACTGGGTCGGTTCGGGGATCGTCGCCTCGATAAAGGGGGGCGGCGCTTGTCGAATGCATGGTCGCGGGCAAAGATGTCTGCCTGCGCCGGCTTTCGAAAGGCAACCGCGCCCGGGAGGTTCGGTTCAACCGGCTTCTCGGCAATGCCAAGGTGACGACAGAGCGCATCATCGAAAGCTGGAGCGAGGGCACGGTTGCCGCGGCAGAGGGCCGCCACGTGCTGGCGATCCAGGACACCAGTGAGATCAACTTCACCACCACGGCAGAGCGCCGACGCGGGCTCGGAGAGACCGCCAAGGGCAATGTCCACGGGTTGCTGCTGCACCCGATGCTGGCGGTAGACGCCGACAACGGCACCTGCCTCGGTCTGTTGAGCGGTCAGATATGGACGCGCAAGGGCCGCCGTACCGTCTCGCACGACCGGCGCGAGCTGTCGGACAAGGAATCGCAGCGCTGGATCGCCACGGCGCTGGCGGCCAAGCCGCTGCTGGCTGGGGCCGCCATGGTGACCGCGCTCGGTGACCGCGAGAGCGACATCTTCGCGCTTTATGCCAGCGCCGCCGAGCAGCACTTCCACGTGATCGCCCGCAGCATGCATGATCGCAAGCTGGCGGACGATAGCGGCCTGTACGCGAGCAGTGAGGCCATGGCGGCCGTGGACCAGCGCACCATCGTGCTGCCTGCGCGGGCACAGCGGGCCGAGCGGGTCGTGCCTCTCGAACTGCGCTTCGGCGCGGTGAACCTGGCCCGGCCACAAAGCAAGTTCCTGCGCCATCTGCCAGAAAGCCTGCCGCTGACCCTGGTCGATGTGCGTGAGGTTGATCCTCAAGCCGGTACCGAGCCGCTGCACTGGCGGCTTCTCACCACCCATTCGGTGACGAATGCAGAACAGGCCTGGCGTATCGTCGATTGGTACAAGCAGCGCTGGCTGATCGAGCAGTTCTTCCGCGTCCTCAAGACCCAAGGCTTCAAGCTCGAAGACAGCCAGCTCTCCACCGCCGATCGGCTCCTCAAGCTGGTCGCCATCGCGGCCAAAGCCGCGGTCATTACCATCCAACTCTTGCAGGCGCGCGATGGCCGCGGCCAACAGCCGATCTATCTCGCCTTCAAAGCGAACGAGGTCGCGGCGCTCACTGCCTCAATCAAGATATCGAAGCCAAAAGCAAACGGCTCAACAATCCGTATCCGCCCGACAGCCTTGCCTGGGCTGCCTGGATCATCGGCCGTCTCGGCGGCTGGGACGGCTATCCCTCGTCCAAGCCGCCCGGTCCAATCACCATGAAACACGGTCTCGAGTACTTCCACGCCGTCGCGGTCGGATGGAGCCTCAGAAATGTGTGCATGCCCTAGTGCTTTCGCAGGGACGACGGAGATATTGACCTTCGCCTCCCAATCGGATTGCCTCTCACGCAACCAACAATCCTCCCGGGGAAGCAACGCATGTCCTTTGTGCTGGCCATCGATCAGGGCACCACGTCCTCGCGCGCCATCGTGTTTCGATCAGACATCTCCATCGCCGCGACCGCGCAAGCCGAATTCCCGCAGCATTTTCCGGCCTCGGGCTGGGTCGAGCACGAGCCGGAGGACATCTGGACCTCGACCATCACGGTCTGCCGCGCCGCGTTGGAAAAGGCCGGCCTGACCGCAAAAGACATTGCCGCGATCGGCATCACCAACCAGCGCGAGACCACTGTCGTCTGGGATCGCGCCACCGGGCAGGCCGTGCACCGCGCCATCGTTTGGCAGGACCGCCGCACATCAGACGTCTGCGCCAAACTGAAGGCCGAGGGTCATGAGCCGGCAATTTCAGCCAAGACCGGCCTGATCATCGATCCCTATTTCTCCGGCACCAAAGTCGCATGGATCCTCGATCACGTGCCGGGCGCGCGCGAACGCGCTGGCCGCGGCGAGCTGATGTTCGGCACCGTCGATTGCTATCTGCTGTGGCGGCTGACCGCTGGCCGTGTGCACGCCACCGACGCCACCAACGCCTCGCGCACGCTGCTGTTCAACATCCACACCGGCGAGTGGGACGATGAGCTCTTGAAACTCCTGCGCGTGCCGCGCTCGATGCTGCCGGAGGTAAAAAACTCCTCCGCCAAGTTCGGCGACAGCGACGCGGGCCTGTTCGGCGGTTCGATCGCAATCTCCGGCATCGCCGGCGACCAGCAGGCCGCCACCATCGGCCAGGCCTGCTTCACGCCGGGCATGATCAAGTCGACCTACGGCACCGGCTGCTTTGCGCTGCTCAACACCGGCACGACACCGGTCGCCTCGAAGAACAAGCTGCTCACCACCATCGCCTATCAGCTCAACGGCAAACGCACCTACGCCCTGGAAGGCTCGATCTTCGTCGCAGGCTCCGCCGTGCAATGGCTGCGCGACGGCCTCGGCATCATCAAGCAGGCGGCCGAGACCGGCCCGCTCGCCGACAAATCCGATTCCATGCAGAGCGTCTATCTGGTGCCCGCCTTCGTCGGCCTCGGCGCCCCCTACTGGAATCCCCGCGTGCGCGGCGCGCTGTTCGGCCTCACCCGCAACACCGGTCCTGCCGAACTCGCACATGCGGCGCTGGAAAGCGTCTGCTACCAGACCTTCGATCTCCGCGAAGCGATGCGCGCCGACTGGCCGGGCGAGAAGGCCGCCAACGTGCTCCGCGTCGACGGCGGCATGACCGCCTCCGACTGGACCATGCAGCGCCTTGCGGACTTGCTCGACGCCCCGGTCGACCGCCCGATGATCCAGGAAACCACCGCACTCGGCGCCGCCTATCTCGCCGGGCTGCAGGCCGGCGTCTATCCCGAGCCCGCAAAGTTCGCCGACAACTGGCGGCTGGAGCACCGCTTCAAGCCGGCGATGAGCGCGGCGACGCGGGAGCGGAAGCTGGCGGGGTGGGCGAGGGCTGTGAAGGGCGTGCTGGCGAGCGACGAGGGGGAGTAGCGCCGGATGATCCTGCCCGACGGTTACTCGGATGTGCCCGCCGGCAAGATCGCCGCCGTCGTCACGCATCTGGAAATGACCGCGCGCCCCGCGCCGCGTCCGGATCCCGCCGGCGCATGGTCGCTGCGCCGGGTTGAGATGCCGCCGCTCGACTGGTTTCGCGATCTCTACCTTCGCGTCGGCGAGGAGTGGCTGTGGTTCTCACGGATCCGGATGCCGGACGCTGAACTGGCCGCGATCATTCACGCCCCACTGGTGGAAGTCTACGCGCTGGAGCACGAGGGCCGCGACGAAGGCCTGCTTGAGCTGGATTTTCGCGACGCCGGCCAATGCGAGATCGCGTTCTTTGGCGTCAGCGCAAAGCTGATTGGCAGCGGTGCCGGCCGCTGGTTGATGAACCGCGCGCTGGAGCTTTCATGGTCGCGGCCGGTCGCGCGGGTCTGGGTGCACACTTGCACCTTTGATCATCCGGCGGCGCTGGCCTTCTATCAGCGCTCGGGCTTTCGCCCGTTCCGGCGGCAGGTCGAGGTGGCGGATGATCCGCGGGTCGACGGCACCGCGCCGCGCGATGCGGCGCGGCATGTTCCGATGATCGAGTAAGCTAGAACATCTCCTGCTTCGCCCGCGCCAGCGAAAATCCGCGCCGGTCGGTGTTGAAGCAAGTAATCCCCGCCTGCTCCGACTTGCACGTAAACCCGCCGCGCTGCCACACCTCGCTATAGCCCAGCACCGGCAGTGATTTGTCCATCACAGTGTCGCCGTGGCAGAGGCGCGTGGCGGGGCCTTTGGCGTTCATCTCGAAGGCGCCGCCGTAATCGAGGTCGCAATCGGCCGGCCGGCGCGTCTTGGTTTCCATTGCGTTGATGTCGCAGCGGAGGATGTTCTGCTTGTCGTAGTCGAAATACTGGCAGGCGATGTTCTTGGATGGCGACTGGAAGCCGGCGGGGCCGGACTGGGCGTGGGCTGTGGCGGTAAGTGTCAGCACGGACAGCGCGGAAAGCATGGGTAAGGTGCGCATCATCATGTGACTCGTTGGTTGCAATGTGAAGCAGCGTACTTAGGATGGCAGGGAGCGCAACCCCGACCCGCATGTCATGCCGGACGCCTGTCCCCGACCTGATCGGGGATGATCCGGGCATCCATCCCTCTTCAAGAAAGTCTTTTGAAGAGGGATGGATTGCCGGGGTCTCCAACGTGCAGACGCGCTTCGCGCTTTTGCCCGGCAATGACGAACCTGAGTGTGTAGCAACATGATCCTGATCGGCCAATTCGACTCTCCCTTCGTCCGCCGCGTCGCCATCGCCATGCGGCTGTATGGCATCGCCTTCGAGCACAAGCCGTGGTCGACCTTCGGCGATGCCGACAAGATCGCTCCCTATAATCCGCTGCGGCGGGTGCCGACGCTGGTGCTCGACGACGGCGAGGCGCTGATCGAGAGCGCGATGATCCTGGATTATCTTGACGATGTCGTCGGCCCCGACAAGGCGATGATCGCGCCGCGCGGCGAGACGCGGCGGCGGCATTTGCGGATCGCGGCGCTGGCGATGGGGCTGGGCGACAAGGGCGTCAGCCTGCTGTACGAGCGCGTGCTGCGGAAGGAGAAGCAACTCGATCTCTGGGTCGAGCGCTGCAAGTCGCAGATATCGGGCGTGCTCGACGTGCTGGAAAAGGAGCGTGCGGCGGTGAAGACGCCGTATTGGTTCGGCGAGAACATCGGCCATGCCGATATCGCGGTCGCTTGCGTGCTGCGCTTCACCGGCGAGGCGCATCCCGCGCTGTTCGACGCGCGCTATCCCGCGCTGAAGGCGCATTCCGAGCGGTGCGAGGCGCTGCCGCCTTTCCAGGAAATCGTGCAGCCGTTGGCGCCGCCGAAGGGGTAGCGTCTCCCTCGCCCCGCTCTTGCGGGGAGAGGGTGGATCAATCGCGCGAAGCGCGATTGAGACGGGTGAGGGGCTCTCTCCTCGAAGCCGGTGTGAATTGATAGACCTGTACCCCCTCACCCGGATCACATCTACGATGTGATCCGACCTCTCCCCGCAAGCGGGGCGAGGTAAGAAAGAGCGGCTCCGCCGGAGAACCCCTCACCCGTCTCAATCGTGCTTCGCACGAATTGATCCACCTCTCCCACAAGGGGAGAGGGGAAGTGAGAGGCCGCACGCTCTACTTCGGCCGCATCGCTTCCGGCGTGTCCGGCTGCGCCAGCGGATGTGCTTTCGCAAATTCCGGCAGCGCCATCGCGGTCTCGAAGATGCGCTTCACCGTTGGATAGATTTTCAGGTCGATCTGCTGCGTGATCGCGACGGTGACATGGCCGACCATGCAGATGTCTGCCAGCGTCGGCGCATCGCCATGGCAGAATTTTCCCGTGTCCTTGTGGCCGGCAAGATGTCCCTCCAGCGCCGCCAGCGTCTCGATGGTCCAATGCCGCCGCCATGCCGCTTGCTGCGTGTCGCGCAGATTGAGTTCGTGGTCGAGATAGCGCCGCACCCGCGGCACCAGCAGCGGATGGCCCTCGCAGGCGACCATCAGCGCCAGCGCGCGGACGCGGGCGCGGCCGTTGGGGTCAGTGGGCAGCAGCGGCGGGGAGGGATATTTCTCGTCGAGATATTCGAGGATGGCGAGCGATTGGAATAGCGTGGTGCCGTCATCTTCGACCAGCGCCGGCAGCGCCATCTGCGGATTGATCTTGCGATACTCGGGATCACGATGGGCGTTGGCGTCGAGATCGACGAAGATCACTTCGGCCGGAACATTTTTCAGATTGAGCGCGATGCGAACGCGAAAGCTCGCCAGCGATCGCCAGAAGGAGAAGAACTTCATGGGGGCTCCACGCACTCGTCATGCGCGGGCTTGACCCGCGCATCCATCCATCTTCGTGAGATGGATCACCGGGTCAAGCCCGGTGATGACAAGTCAGGCCCCCACGGCCTTCTTGCGCCAGGCCAGATGCACGGCGCAGGCGCAACCGGGCGGATGCGAGGCCAAATCCTTGGAGGCTACGTCATTGGCAGGGACGATCTCGGCCACCGCCGGCGTCTTCGCCGCCGCCTGTTCCTGCGAGGGAATATAGTTCAGCACCGGCGCCAGCCAGCGCTCGGTCTCGGCGACGCTCATGCCCTTGCGCGCGGCATAGTCCTCGACCTGGTCGCGCTCGATCTTGCCGACGCCGAAATAGAAGCTCTCGGGGTGGGAGAAATAAAGCCCCGACACCGACGAGCCCGGCCACATCGCAAAGCTCTCGGTCAGGACAACGCCGGCGGTATTCTCGGCGTCGAGCAGGCGGAACAGCGTCGCCTTCTCGGTGTGATCGGGCTGCGCGGGATAGCCGGGCGCCGGGCGAATGCCGGCATATTGTTCGAGGATGAGCTGATCGGACGCCAGCGCCTCGTCCGGCGCGTAACCCCAGAATTCCTTGCGGACGCGCTGATGCATCCGCTCGGCAAACGCTTCCGCCAGACGATCGGCCAGCGCCTTGCACAGGATCGAGGAGTAATCGTCGTTGGCGTTCTTGAAGCGGTCGGCAACCACGTCCTCGCCGATCCCCGCCGTGACCACGAAGGCGCCGATATAATCCGGCACGCCCGACGCCACCGGCGCAATGAAGTCCGACAGCGCGGCGTTGAAGCGGCCTTCGCGCTTCTCCAGTTGCTGGCGCAGCGTGTGGAAGGTCGCGATCTTTTGCTTGCGGCTGTCGTCGCCATAGACGGCGATATCGTCGCCGTCGGCATTGGCCGGCCAGAAGCCGATGGTGGCGCGGGCCTTGAACCATTTTTCCTTGATGATGAGGTCCAGCATCTTGCGCGCGTCGTCGTAGAGCGAACGCGCGACTTCGCCGATCTTGGGATCGTCGAGGATGGCCGGGAAACGCCCGGTCAGTTCCCAGGTCTGGAAGAACGGCGTCCAGTCGATGTACTCGGCCAATTCCGCAAGGTCGTAGGCGTCAAAGCTCCTGATGCCCAGAAACGCCGGCTTCTTCGGCGGCGTCTTGGCGAAGTCGGCCTTGACCGCGTTGGCGCGGGCGGCGGCGAGCTTGAGCCGCTTCTTGTCGGCCTGCGCACGGAAATGCGCCGCGGAAATTTTGGCGTATTCGGCGCGGATGTCGGCGGCATAGGCCTCGCGCCGCTCGGGCGAGAGCAGCGACGACGCCACGCCGACGGCGCGGCTGGCGTCGTTGACGTGCACCACCGGGCCACCTTTGTAGTTCGGATCGATCTTGACGGCGGTGTGGACGCGGCTCGTCGTGGCGCCGCCAATCAAGAGCGGCATCTTCATGCCCTGCCGCTCCATTTCGCCGGCCAGGAAACTCATCTCGTCGAGCGAAGGCGTGATCAGGCCGGACAGCCCGATGATATCGGCGTCTTCCGCCTTGGCAGTTTCGATGATCTTGCTGGCGGGCACCATGACGCCGAGGTCGATCACCTCGAAATTGTTACATTGCAGCACGATGCCGACGATGTTCTTGCCGATGTCGTGGACGTCGCCCTTCACGGTGGCCAGCACGATCTTGCCGGCGGCGTTGCGGCCGTCGCTGGTCACGCCGTTCGCAAGGTTGCGCGCCTTCTCCTCTTCCATGAACGGCATCAGATAGGCGACCGCCTGCTTCATCACGCGGGCGGACTTCACCACCTGCGGCAGGAACATTTTTCCGTCGCCAAAGAGGTCGCCGACGATGTTCATGCCGGCCATCAGCGGGCCTTCGATCACGTTGAGCGGCCGTTCGACCGTCAGCCGCACGGCTTCGGTGTCCGCTTCGATGAATTCGGTAATGCCGTGCACCAGCGCGTGGCTCAGCCGCTTTTCGACCGGCCATTCGCGCCAGGCGAGGTCCTGCTCCCTGGTCTGCTTCTCCTTGCCGCGGAATTTCTCCGCCAGCGCCAGCAGCCGCTCGGATGCGCCGGGGTCACGGTTGAGGATGACGTCCTCGCAAGTTTGGCGCAGCTCGGGGTCGATGTCGTCATAGACGATCATCTGCCCGGCGTTGACGATGCCCATGTCCATCCCGGCCTTGATGGCATGATAGAGGAACACCGAATGCATGGCCTCGCGCACCGGCTCGTTGCCGCGGAACGAGAACGAGAGATTCGACACGCCGCCGGAGATGTGCGCATGCGGCAGGTTCTGGCGGATCCAACGCGTCGCTTCGATGAAGTCGACGCCGTAATTGTTGTGCTCTTCAAGTCCGGTCGCGATCGCAAAGATATTGGGATCGAAGATGATGTCCTCGGGCGGGAAGCCGACCTCGTTGACCAGGATGTCGTAGGCGCGCTTGCAGATTTCGGTCTTGCGCGCGAACGTATCGGCCTGGCCGACTTCGTCGAACGCCATCACCACGACAGCCGCGCCATGGCGGCGCGCGATCTGGGCTTCGTGGATGAATTTCTCCACGCCTTCCTTCATCGAGATCGAATTCACCACCGGCTTGCCCTGAACGCATTTCAGGCCGGCTTCGATCACGTTGAATTTCGAGGAGTCCACCATGACAGGCACGCGGGCGATGTCGGGCTCGGCGGCGACGAGATTGAGGAAGGTCGCCATCGCGGCTTCCGAATCCAGCAGGCCTTCGTCCATGTTGACGTCGATGATCTGCGCGCCGTTCTCGACCTGGTCGCGGGCCACCTGAAGCGCTGCGGTGTAATCGCCCGCGGTGACCAGCTTGCGGAATTTCGCCGAGCCCGTGACGTTGGTGCGCTCGCCGACGTTCACGAACGGGATCGCCGGCGTCAGTTCGAACGGCTCGAGGCCCGACAGCCGCAGGCGCGGCTCGATCGTGGGGACGGCGCGCGGCTTGTGCGGGGCAACCGCGGCGGCAATCGCCGCGATATGGTCCGGCGTGGTGCCGCAGCAACCGCCGACGATGTTGACGAGACCGGCCTCGGCAAACTCGCCGATCAGCCGCGCCATGTATTCCGGGCTTTCGTCGTACTGGCCGAATTCGTTGGGCAGGCCGGCGTTCGGATAGGCGCACACCAGCGTGTCGGCGACGCGGCCGATGTCGGCGATATGGGCGCGAAGGTCTTCGGCGCCGAGCGCGCAGTTGAATCCGATGGTGATCGGCTTGGCGTGCCGCACCGAATTCCAGAACGCTTCCGGCAATTGCCCCGACAGCAGCCGGCCCGACTTGTCGGTGATGGTGCCCGAGATCATCACGGGCACGTCGATGCCGCGCGCTTCCGTGATTTCGGAAATGGCGTAGAGCGCAGCCTTGGCGTTCAGCGTGTCGAAGATAGTTTCGACCAGCAGCAAATCCGCGCCGCCGTCGAGCAGGCCGTTGATCTGCTCGCCATAGGACTTGCGCAAATCGTCGAAGGTGACGGCGCGATAGCCGGGGTTGGACACGTCGGGCGATATCGAAGCGGTGCGATTGGTCGGGCCCAGCGCGCCCGCAACGAAGCGCGACTTGCCGTCCTCGGCGGTGACGCGTTCGGCGGCGGCGCGGGCAAGTTTTGCGCCGTCGCGGTTGAGTTCGTAGGCGAGGTCCGACATGTCGTAGTCGGCCTGCGCGATCGAGGTCGAGGAGAACGTGTTGGTCGCGACGATGTCAGCGCCGGCGCGCAGATAGTCGGCGTGGATGTCCTCGATCGCCTTCGGCTGCGTCAGGATCAGCAGGTCGTTATTGCCGCGGACATCGCGATGGAAATCCGCAAAACGCTTCCCCCGAAACGCGGCTTCGTCATACTGCAGGCCCTGGATCATGGTGCCCATGGCGCCGTCGAGCACCAGGATGCGCTCGCGGGCGGCGGCGAGCAGGGCGGCACGTTTGGGCGAGATCTTGGCGGTCATCGGATCAAGCGGCCTTCTGTGCGCCATTGGGACGGATGCCCAGCAAATGGCTGATCGCAAACACGAGGTCCGCGCGGTTCATGGTGTAGAAGTGAAAGGTGTCGACGCCATGCTTGGCGAGTTTCTGCACCTGGCCGGCCGCGACCGTCGCGGCGACGAGCTTGCGCGTCTCGGCGTCGTCGTCGAGGCCGTCGAACTTGTCCGCCAGCCACGCCGGCACCGTCGTTCCAGCACGGGTCACGAAGGTCCGAGCCTGCTTGAAATTGTGCATCGGCATGATGCCGGGCACGACCGGAATGTCGATGCCGCGGGCGCGGACGCGATCGAGGTAGCGGAAGTAGAGATCGTTATCGAAGAACACCTGCGTGATGGCCCGCGCCGCGCCGGCGTCGACCTTGGCTTTCAGCGTATCGATGTCGGTATCGATGGTCGGGCTCTCCGGATGTTTTTCGGGATAGGCCGAAACCGAGATCTCGATATCGGGATAGCGCTTCTTGATGCCTTCGATCAGGTCGGGCGAGCTCTGATAGCCGTCCGGGTGGGCATGATAGGCGGTGCCGATGCCGGTGGTCGGATCGCCGCGCAGCGCCACGATGTGGCGGACGCCGATCTCGTGATAGCGCGCCACCACGTCGTCGATCTCGCCCTTCGGCGCGCCGACGCAGGTCAGATGCGCGGCCGGCGTCAGGCTGGTCTCTTTGAGGATGCGCGCGATGGTCGAATGGGTACGCTCGCGGGTCGAGCCCCCGGCGCCATAGGTCACGGACACGAAATTCGGCGTCAGCGGCGCCAGCCGGTTAATCGTCTCCCACAGGCTCCGCTCCATCTCTTCCGTCTTGGGCGGGAAGAACTCGAAGGAAATCTTTGGCGAATGCAGCGCGCGATGGCCGGCAACGGCGGGGGGCGTAACCTCGGTCATGGCACTTCACAAAGCTCCGAAAGGATGGGCAGGCATCAGGCCTAGCGGCCAGGAGCTAAAATAGGCCAAACAGGGCTGGCCAAACAGCCCATCATCGATGGGAAATGGCCCAATTACTGCAATTTATTTGGAATAATCGTTCCATTGGAGTAGGGTGATGGGCTGAAACGGCTTATATATTTATGTAATTAAAACAGTAGGATAGTCAAATTTTGATGGCTTTGGATGGGTGCTCAAGATGGTGGGCAATAGCAAAATGTTTTGCATTAGTCATATGTCGTCCCACTCAGTGGCTGCGATGCTTACTGCCTTTTCCCACAAGCGCGGGCCTGATCTGCGCTCGCTGGGCCTTTGTCACCCTCCTGCGCCGCACTAGTCTAGCGTCATGATCCCGCTTTCAGTCCTCGACCTCTCCGTCGTCACCACAGGCACCCGTCCGGCCCACGCGCTGCAGAACAGCATCGATCTGGCGCGCCATGTCGATGGGCTCGGCTATGTCCGCTACTGGCTCGCCGAGCACCACAATCTGGCTTCGGTGGCGAGCCCGGCGCCCGATTTGATGATCGGGCAGATCGCGGCGGTGACGAACAACATCCGCGTCGGCTCCGGCGGCGTGATGCTGCCCAACCACGCGCCGCTGGTGGTGGCCGAGCGCTTCAAGATGCTGGAGGCGCTGTTTCCCGGCCGCATCGACCTCGGCCTCGGCCGCGCACCCGGAACCGATGGCGCGACGGCGCATGCGTTGCGCAGCCGGCTCGATCGCCGCGAAGGCGATGATTTTCTCGAACGGTTGAGTGAACTGGTGTTGTGGGAGACCCGCGATTTCCCGGCCGGCCATCCCTACAACAATGTGGTGGCGATGCCGGACGATACGCCGCTGCCGCCGATCTGGCTGCTCGGCTCCAGCGACTACTCTTCCGAACTCGCAGCGCAAGTCGGCATGGGTTTCGCGTTCGCGCATCATTTTGCGTCCTATGACGCGATCGCGGCGATGAGCAACTACCGCGACCACTTCAAGCCGTCCGGCTGGCGCGCTGCGCCGCACGGCATTCTCGCGGTTGCTGCGGTAGCCGCCGAAACCGATGCGGAAGCCGAACAACTCGCCTCCTCGATGGACCTCAGCCGCCTGCGCCGCGACCGCGGGCAATACCTGCCGTTGCCGAGTGTTGAGGAAGCGCTGGCCTACAATTATAGCGACGCCGAGCGCGCCTCGGTTATGCGCAACCGCTCGCGGCTGTTCGTCGGCAGCCCCGCGACGATCATGGCGAAGCTGCAGCCTATGATTACGGCCGGCCAGCCGGATGAACTCATGATCATCACCGCGGTGTACGATCATGACGCGCGGAAGAAGTCATACAGTCTGCTCGCGGAAGCATTTGGATTGGGAAAGAGGGTCGCGGCGTAATAAAGTGTCGTCCCTGCGCACGCAGGGACCCATACCGCGTGATCCATCGATGAGGCAGTGTGGCTGACGCCTTTTAACCCAATTGCGTTCGGTGGCTATGGGTCCCTGCTTTCGCAGGGACGACCCTATCGAGAGACTGGCGCTTAGCTCAATCCGCCTTCTCGGAAAATGTCGCGCGGAACGGATGCCCCGGATAAACGCCGACAATACGGAATTCGCGTGAGAAGAATTTCAGCTCTTCTAGCGCAAAGGCGAGACCCTTGTCGTCGGGATGCCCGTCGACATCGGCGTAGAACTGGGTCGCGAAGAACTCGCCGTCGACCATGTAGCTTTCCAGCTTGGTCATGTTGACGCCGTTGGTGGCGAAGCCGCCGAGTGCCTTGTAGAGCGCGGCGGGCAAATTGCGTACCCGGAAAACAAAAGTCGTGACCAGCGGCCCCGAATCCTGGGCGGCCCATTTCTGGTCGCGCGCCAGCACCACGAAGCGCGTGGTGTTGTGGGCCTCGTCCTCGACGTCCTCGGCCAGGATATCGAGGCCGTAGATTTTCGCGGCGAGGCGCGAGGCGATCGCGGCGACGGCCTTGTCACCGCGCTCGGAGACATCGCGCGCGCTGCCGGCGGTGTCGGCCGCGACGATCGGCTTGATGCCGAGTTTTCGGATGATGCGCCGGCACTGGCCCAGCGCATGGACATGGCTCTCGACCGTCTTGATGTCAGTGAGCTTTGTCCCGCGCACCGCCATCAACTGGTGGCGTATTGGCAAGAACCATTCGCCGACGATGAACAGGCCGGAATGCGGCAGCAGATGATGGATGTCGGCGACGCGCCCGGCCACCGAATTCTCGATCGGGATCATGCCGAGATCGGCCTCGCCGGAGGAGATCGCGGACAGCGCGTCCTCGAAGGTCGCGCACGGCAACGGCTCGGCGTCCGGATAGGCCTCGGCGATGGCGATATGGGAATTCGCGCCAGGTTCGCCCTGGAATGCGATTTTGAGCTTCTTGGTCATGCGGGGCCTTTTAGCAGCGGCTCAGGTTTTTGCCAGCATGCGCCGGGCGGTTTCGAGGTCGGCCGGGGTGTCGACCCCTCGGGGGACGCTGTCGACGATGGTGATGTCGATCCGCATCCCGGCCTCCAGCGCGCGGAGCTGCTCGAGCTTCTCCTGCTGTTCCAGCGGAGACGGGGGCAGCGCCACGAACCGTTCCAGCGCGGCGCGGCGGTAGGCGTAGAGGCCGATGTGGTGGTAGCGGGGGCCGTCGCCATGGGGCGCCGTGGCGCGGGTGAAATAGAGCGCACGCAGCCGGTTCGGGCCGATCGGCGAGCCGACCGCCTTCACCACGCTGGGGGCCTGGTCCTCTTCCTCGGTATGGATCTGCGAGGCCAGCGTCGCGATGTCGACGGTGGGGTCGTCGAGCGGCGGCAGCGCGGCGCGGATGGTGTCCGGCGCGATCGTGGGAAAGTCGCCCTGCAGGTTGACCACAATCTCGGCCCGGCCATCGGGATCGATCGTCCGCATGGCCTCGTGGATCCGGTCGGAGCCGGAGGGATGATCGGCACGGGTCATCACTACCTCGCCGCCGGCGGCCTTCACGGCGGCCGCGATCTCGGGCGTGTCGGTGGCCACCGCCACCCGGCCGATTTGGGCCTCCTCGGCCCGCCGCAGCACATGGACGATCATCGGCAGGCCGCCGATGTCGAGCAGCGGCTTGCCGGGCAGGCGGGTTGCCGCCATGCGGGCGGGAATCAGCACGAGAATGCGGGTTTCGGTCATCCGGAACGAGGTCTTGCGGCCAGCAAAAACAGGCCGGAAATAATGGGGGATTGGCGGAAAGTCGGGGCGTTTATACGGGTTGCCAGAGCCCGGGCAAACCGATATCTCAACCCTGCTGAGGGTGCGGCGCGAAAGGCTGATTCCTGATGCGCACCCGCGGCCGTTTTGCCGGCCTTCAGTCGACCTTTCCGGCCTGGAGCCTGATCCAACTATGGACTCCTTCGAACTCAACAAGATTCTCGGCGCCATCCTCGCCACCTGCCTCGTTATCCTGGTCACGAGCTTTGCCGCCCACGCGATTTTCGCGCCCGTGAAACCGGAAAAGCCGGGCTTC
Source organism: Bradyrhizobium sp. 170 (assembly GCF_023101085.1). Classification (NCBI taxonomy): domain Bacteria; kingdom Pseudomonadati; phylum Pseudomonadota; class Alphaproteobacteria; order Hyphomicrobiales; family Nitrobacteraceae; genus Bradyrhizobium; species Bradyrhizobium sp. 170. Next base: position 838,240 of record NZ_CP064703.1, read on the forward strand.
GAGATTGCCGTGAAGGAAGACGCTTCTCACGGTGGCGCCAAGGAAGCCGCAGCTCCCTCCGAGCCGATCGAGAAGCTGCTGCAGACGGCTTCCGTCGAGAAGGGCACCGGCGCCGCCAAGAAGTGTGCGGCCTGCCATACGTTCGAAAAGGGCGGTCCCAACCGCGTGGGTCCGAACCTCTACGGCGTGCTGAACGAGCCCAAGGGCCAGGGTCGCGGCGGCTTCAACTTCTCGGCCGCCTTGAAGGGCAAGGGCGGCACCTGGACCTATGACGATCTCAACAAGTTTCTTGCCAACCCCAAGGGCTTTGTTCCGGGCACGGCGATGGGATTTGCCGGTATTTCGAAGGACAGCGAGCGCGCCGACGTGATCGCCTATCTGCGCAGCCTTTCGGAAAGCCCGGCCCCGCTGCCGACCGCGGCGAAGTAAGATTTCGACAGTCCTGCAGGGACTTCCGCGCGACATTGCGGCCAGGCATTGCCTGGCCGTTTCGCTATGAGGGATCGCTTTGTTGTTGCCGGAGTTGTTATCGGGACTTTTCGCCGCAGCGGCGGTGTTCCCAAGCTGCTATCATGAGGAAAAAGCAACGTAATCTGTCGAAACCTTGCCTTATATTGGGTCCTCACTAACTCGCCTCGTGTTTGCGTTGTTCGCGTCTGGGGCCGCCGCGGACTTCGACAGCACAGATACTGGCGTCAGCAACAGGAATTCTGCATTTGGCGATTACCCGACGACATCTTCTTCAGGGCGGCGCTGTCGTCGCCATGGCCCCTGCGCTGGGACTGACCCCGGGCACCCCTGCAATTTCGCCGGCCCAGGCACAATCGGGCGAACCGGTGTGGCGGCATGCGCTGTCGCTGTTCGGCGAGGTCAAGTACCCGGCTGACTTCAAGCGGTTTGACTACGTCAATCCGGAGGCTCCGAAGGGCGGCATCGTACGTCAAATACAGGTCGGGACGTTTGACAACTTCAACCTCGTGGTTGCCGGCGTCAAAGGCTCGCTCGCAGCCGGCGTTCAACTGATCTACGAATCTCTAATGACGCAGTCGCTGGATGAGGTTTCGACCGAGTACGGCGAATTGGCCGAAGCCGTCAGCCACCCCGAGGATTTCTCCTGGGTCACGTATCGTCTCAAGCGAGAGGCGAAATGGCACGACGGAAAGCCTGTCACGCCTGACGACGTGATCTTCTCGCTTAACGCATTCAAGCAAAATCATCCGCAGTACTCGGCTTACTATCGCCACGTGGTGAAAGCTGAAAAAGTCGGTGATCGCGAAATCAAGTTCAGCTTCGATGCGCCAGGCAATCGCGAGCTTCCGCAGATCGTAGGACAACTCACGATATTGCCGAAGCATTGGTGGGAGGGCACTGACAGCGAGGGCCGCAAGCGCGACATCTCCGCGACGACGCTGGAGAAGCCGCTGGGTTCGGGTCCCTATCGCATCAAGGAGTTTGTCCCGGGAAGGACGCTGACGCTGGAGCGGGTGAAGGACCATTGGGGGCGCGATTCCAGCACGAATGTCGGCCGCAACAATTTCGACGAGCTGCGCCTGGAATATTTCCGGGATTCGACGGTCGCGCTCGAGGCGTTCAAGGGCGACCAGGTCGATTGGCGCACTGAAAACAGCGCCAAGAACTGGGCAACGGCCTACGACTTCCCGGCCGTCAATGACAAGCGCGTGCTGCTCGAGGAGTTTCCAAACCGCAGTTCCGGAATCATGCAGGCGTTCGCGCTGAATGTCCGGCGTGACCAGTTTAGGGATCCGCGGGTGCGTCGCGCGCTGAATTTTGCGTTCGATTTCGAGGAAATGAACAAGCAGATATTCTTCGGTCAGTACAAGCGCATCAGCAGCTATTTCGATGGCACTGAACTGGCTTCAAGCGGACTGCCGGAAGGCAAGGAGCTGGAGATACTCGAAGCCGTTCGCGCGGAGGTGCCGTCCGAGGTATTCACGAAGCCCTATACGAATCCGATCGGCGGAAGTCCCGAGGCGGTTCGCGAAAATCTTCGTGAGGCACTGCGCTTGCTGAAGGAAGCCGGCTATGAGGTGCGCGAGCGCAAGCTGGTCGATGGCAAGACGGGTGCGCAGTTTTCGCTCGAACTGCTCGGTGCAGACCCGTCCTTCGAACGGGTCATGCTGTTTTTCAAGCCTTCCCTGGAGCGGCTTGGTATTGCCGTCAGCGTGCGCACGATCGATCCGACACAGTATGAAAATCGGCTTCGCAGCTGGGATTTCGATGTGGTCGTCTCGTCGTGGGCGGAATCCTTGTCACCCGGAAATGAACAGCGCGAATACTGGGGTTCGCATGCGGCGGACATGGCAGGTTCGCGCAATGTCATCGGCATCAAGAACCCGGCGATCGACAAATTGATCGAGCGGCTGATCTACGCCAAGGGTCGAGATGACCTGATTGCCGCGACCAAGGCGCTCGATCGCGTGCTGCTGTGGAATCACTATGTCGTGCCGCAGTGGAATTATCCCAAGGTCCGTACCGCGCGCTGGGATCGCTTCGGCCGGCCGTCCGAATTGCCGAAGTACGGCCAGTCGGGTTTCCCGTCGCTGTGGTGGTTCGATGCGGACAAGGCGGCGCGGAACGGAAGACGCTCTTGAAGGATAGCTTGCGCATGGCGCAATTCTCTCGCCGGCATGTGCTCGGTCTCGGTGTCGGCGCGCTGGCGGCTGCACGCCTCGCTCCCGCGTTCGCAGATAATGGCGGCAAGAAGCTCCACGGTCTTTCGGCATTCGGCGACCTGAAATATCCCGCCGACTTTCGTCGTTTCGACTACGTCAATGCGGATGCGCCGAAAGGCGGGATGTTCTCGCAACTCGTTGGCGCGGGTGGCTCGACCTTCAATTCGCTCAACGCCTTTATCGTGAAGGGCGACAGGGCGAACGGAATGGAGCTAACTTTTGCATCGCTGATGGCGCGGGCGTTCGACGAGCCGGACGCGGTCTATCTCCTGGCGGCAGAGGATTTGACCGTATCCCCCGACGGGCTGGTATTCCGTTTCCAGTTGCGCCCAGGCATTACCTTTCATGACGGCAGCGAGATCACGGCATCCGATGTTGCGTTTTCGCTGACGACGCTGAAGAGCAAGGGACATCCTGCGTACGCTTCCGTGCTGCGCGATCTCGCCGATGCCACGGTCGAGGACAAGCGGACGGTCCAGTTGCGCTTCCAGCCGACTCGCGGCCTCGACATGCCGGCGCTTGCGGCGGCTATGCCGATCTTTTCGGAGAAATACTATTCGACGCGGCCGTTCGACGAGACCTCGCTGGAAGCGCCGCTCGGATCGGGTCCCTATCGCGTCGCCCGGTTCGAGCAGGGGCGCTTCGTGGAATTCGAGCGGGTGAAGAACTGGTGGGGTGAGAACCTTCCGGTTTGTCGCGGCCTGTACAATTTCGATATTCTGCGGGACGAGTACTACCGGGACCGCGAAGCCGGCTTCGAGGCCTTCACCGGTCGCAACTACCTGTTCCGCGAGGAGTTCACATCGCGAGTCTGGGCCACGCGCTACGATTTTCCTGCGATCCGTGATGGCCGCGTCAAGCGGGACGTCATTCCGGACGAGCGCCCCTCCGGCGCGCAAGGTTGGCTGCTCAACACGCGGCGGGATAAATTCAAGGACAGGCGCGTTCGCGAGGCGTTGACGATCGCCTTCGACTTCGAATGGACCAACAAGAACCTGATGTATGGTTCTTACCAGCGCACGCATTCGGTGTTCCAGAATTCCGACATGATGGCGCGCGGCGAGCCGTCGCCGGAAGAGATCGCGCTGCTCGAGCCGTTCCGCGACCGTCTGCTGCCGGAAGTGTTCGGACCGGCATGGATACCTCCGGAGACCGACGGGTCCGGGCAGGATCGCAAGCTCTTGCGCAGCGCCGGTGAACTGCTCAATTCGGCGGGCTGGACCGTGAAGGACGGCCGCCGGCTAAACGCGAAGGGCGACCAGCTATTGGCCGAATTCCTGCTGACCGAGCGTTCCTTCGAGCCGCATCACCAGACCTTCATCAAGAACCTTCGTGTGCTCGGCATCGATGCCAACATTCGCCTGGTCGACCCGGCTCAGGCCGAGGTGCGGCTCAAGGACTTCGACTTCGATATCGCCATCGCGCGATTCATCTTCCCGCAAATTCCCGGAAGCTCGCTGCGCAACTATTTCTCAAGCGCTTCCGCCAACACCAAGGGCTCCAATAACCTTGCCGGGATCGCCGATCCGATCGTCGATGCGCTGGTCGAGAAAGCGGTGGGTGCGCAGACGCAGGCCGCACTGAACAACGCTTGTCGTGCTCTCGATCGTGTGCTGCGCTCCGGTCGTTACTGGATTCCGCACTGGAACAAGGCTTCGCACTGGATCGCCTATTGGGACCAGTTCGGTTTCCCGCCGACCAAGCCCCGCTATGCCCGCGGCGCGCCGGAAACCTGGTGGTACGAATCGGCAAAGGCCGCAAAACTTGAGCAGGCGAAGTAGTCCATGACCGCCTATATCGCCCGCCGCGTTCTCCTGATGCTGCCGACACTGCTCGGCATCCTGTTCGTCTCCTTCGTGGTCGTGCAGTTCGCGCCCGGCGGGCCTGTCGAGCGCGTGATCGCGCAGCTCTCGGGTGCAGACACCGGAGCCGCCTCTCGTGTGTCGGGCTCCTCCGGCGGCGATTTCGGTGCACGGCCCCAGGCCGGCGCGGCGGCAGACGCCGTCAATTCAAAATACCGCGGCGCGCAGGGGCTTGATCCGGAATTCATCAAAAAACTCGAGGCGCAGTTCGGCTTCGACAAGCCGGCGCCGGAGCGCTTTGCGCTGATGGTGTGGAATTTTGCCCGCTTCGATTTCGGCAAGAGCTATTTCCGCGACACCAGCGTGTTGCAGCTGATCAAGGAGAAGCTGCCGGTCTCGATATCGCTCGGCCTCTGGTTGACGCTGCTGACCTATTTGATCTCGATCCCGCTCGGCATCCGCAAGGCGGTGGCGGACGGAACGCGCTTCGATACCTGGACCTCGGCGGTTGTCATCGTCGGCTTTGCGATCCCCGGCTTCCTGTTCGCGATCCTGCTGATCATCCTGTTTGCCGGCGGTTCGTTCTTCAACGTGTTTCCGCTGCGCGGATTGACCTCGGACGGCTGGTCACAATTCCCCTGGTACTGGAAAATCATCGACTACTTCTGGCACCTCACGCTGCCTTTAATCGCGATGGGTCTCGGTGCCTTTGCCACCATGACGCTGCTAACCAAGAACTCGTTCCTTGACGAGATCCGCAAGCAATACGTGATGACCGCGCGCGCAAAGGGCTGCAGCGAGGGGCAGGTGCTTTACGGCCATATCTTCCGCAACGCCATGCTGATCGTGATCGCAGGCTTTCCCGGTGCGTTCATTGGCGCCTTCTTCTCCGGCTCGTTGCTGATCGAGACCATCTTCTCGCTCGACGGGCTCGGGCTGCTCGGCTTCGAGAGCGTGCTCAACCGCGATTATCCGGTCGTGTTCGGCACGCTGTTCATCTTTTCCCTCGTTGGCCTTGTGGTGGGTCTGATCTCCGATCTCGCCTACATGTGGATCGATCCCCGGATCGATTTCGAGGCGCGGGAGGTCTGATGACGATGCTCGCCCCGCAGCCGATCGAGACCTCGACGCAGTCGCCGCTCGGTGCCGCCGTGCCGGTCACGCGTCATCCCCTTGCGATGTCGCCGCTCAACCGCCGGCGCTGGCAGAATTTCAAGGCCAACCGCCGAGGCTACTGGTCGCTCTGGATATTCCTGATCCTGTTCGTGGTGTCGCTGTTTGCCGAATTGATCGCCAACGACCGGCCGTTCCTGATCAAATATGACGGAAAGCTGTATTGGCCGGCCTTCGTCAGCTATTCCGAGACGACGTTCGGCGGCGATTTCGAGACCTCAGCCGACTACCGCGATCCCTATTTGCAGAAGCTGATCGCCGAGAAGGGCGGCACCGTCATCTGGCCCTTGATCCGCTATTCCTACGCCACCCACAATCTCGATTTGCCGACGCCGGCGCCGTCGAAGCCGACATGGATGCTGACGGAAGAGCAGTGCAAGCCCGTGGTGGAGAAGAAGGGCCTGAAGAGCTGCAGCGACCTCGAATACAACTGGCTCGGCACCGACGACCAGGGCCGCGACGTGGTAGCGCGGCTGATCTATGGCTTCCGGATCTCGGTGTTGTTCGGTTTGACGCTGACCATCCTGTCCTCGATCATCGGCGTCATCGCCGGCGGCGTGCAGGGCTATTTCGGTGGCTGGATCGATCTCGCCTTCCAGCGCTTCATCGAAATCTGGAGCGCGATCCCTTCGCTCTACCTGCTACTGATCCTGTCATCGGTGCTGGTGCCCGGTTTCTTCGTGCTGCTCGGCATCCTCCTGCTTTTTTCCTGGACGACGCTCGTTGGCCTCGTGCGCGCGGAATTCTTGCGAGGTCGCAATTTCGAATACATTCAGGCGGCGCGCGCACTCGGCGTCTCCAATGGCGTGATCATGTTCCGGCATCTGTTGCCGAACGCGATGGTGGCGACCATGACCTTTCTGCCGTTCATCGTATCATCCTCGGTGATGACGCTGACCGCGCTCGACTTCCTCGGCTTCGGCCTGCCGCCGGGTTCGCCATCACTCGGCGAGCTGCTGTCGCAGGGCAAGTCCAACGTGCAGGCGCCCTGGCTCGGTTTTACCGGCTTCTTTTCGGTCGCGATCATGCTGTCGCTCCTCATCTTCATCGGCGAGGGCGTGCGCGACGCCTTCGATCCGCGCAAGACGTTCAGATAGGGATCGGGCATGGACGCCATCAACCAGCCCTTGCTCGATGTGCGCGACCTCTCGGTGGCGTTCCACCAGCCGAGCGGCGCCACGACTGCCGTCGACCGCATTTCTTTCTCCATCAAACGCGGCGAGTGCGTGGCCCTCGTCGGCGAGTCCGGCTCCGGCAAGTCGGTCAGCGCGCTGTCGGTGCTCAAACTGTTGCCCTATCCGACCGCCTCGCATCCCTCCGGCACTATCCATTTCAAAGGCCGTGAGCTGCTCAACGCCTCGGAGCGCGAGATGCGCGAAATCCGCGGCAACGACATCTCGATCATCTTTCAGGAGCCGATGACCTCGCTCAATCCGCTCCATACCATCGAGGCGCAGATCGGCGAGATCCTCTCGCTGCATACCGGCATCAGCGGATCGATGGCGCGGGCGCGCACGCTGGAGCTCTTGACGCAGGTCGGCATTCCCGATCCCGAAACCCGGCTGAAGAGCTATCCCCATCAATTGTCAGGCGGCCAGCGCCAGCGCGTCATGATCGCGATGGCGCTCGCCAACGAGCCGGACTTGCTGATCGCGGACGAGCCGACCACCGCGCTCGATGTCACGGTGCAGGCCCAGATCCTGGCGCTGCTCGCCGAGATCAGGTCCCGGCTCGGCATGAGCATGCTGTTCATCACCCACGATCTCGGCATCGTCCGCCGCATCGCCGACGTCGTCTGCGTGATGAACTCTGGCAAGATCGTCGAGCAGGGGCCGGTCGAACAGGTCTTCACCGCCCCGAAGCACGCCTATACGCGCGCGCTGCTCGCGGCCGAGCCAAAGCCCGACCCGGCGCCGCCGCGGCCCAACGAACCGGTGGTGATGTCGGCCGACAATCTCAAGGTCTGGTTTCCGATCAAGCGCGGGCTGTTGCGCTCGACCGTCGGCCATATCAAGGCGGTGGATGGCGTCAGCGTCGCGGTGCGCAAGGGCGAGACGCTCGGTGTCGTCGGCGAATCCGGCTCGGGCAAGACCACGTTGGGCCTCGCATTGCTGCGGCTGATTTCCTCTGACGGACCGATCGTGTTCCTCGGCAACAACATTCAGGGCCTGCGCTTCAAGGCCATGCTGCCGTTCCGCCGCGACATGCAGATCGTGTTTCAGGATCCGTTCGGCGCGCTGAGCCCGCGCATGTCGGTCGGCGATATCGTCGCCGAGGGCCTGAGCGTGCATCAGAAGTCGCTGTCGTATGAAGCGCGCGAGGAGCGTGTCGTCAAGGCGCTCCAGGACGTTGGCCTCGATCCGGCGACGCGCTTCCGCTATCCGCATGAATTCTCTGGCGGCCAGCGCCAGCGCATTTCGATCGCGCGCGCGGCGGTGCTGGAGCCGAATTTCGTCGTGCTGGACGAGCCGACCTCAGCGCTCGACATGCTCTTCCAGGCGCAGATGGTCGACCTGTTGCGCGAGCTGCAGCGCAAGCGCGACCTGACCTATATGTTCATCTCGCACGATCTGCGCGTCGTGGCTTCGCTGGCGAGCCATCTGATCGTGATGCGCCACGGCAAGGTGGTGGAGGAGGGGCCGGCCGCGGAGCTCTTCAAGAATCCGAAGAGCGACTACACCCGCGCGCTGTTCGCCGCCGCGTTCCGCATCGAGGCCGTGCCGGAGGCATAGTAGAGGTCGTCATATCCCGCGAAAGCGGGGTATCCAGTACGCCGCGGCCTTTCGGTTCTATTGCTGAGGCCTCTGGAATACTGGATCACCCGCCCCGGTGCGCAATTGCGCACAAGGCGGGGTGATGACGGTGAGATTGGTTCTACAACCGCCTTATCGCCGTGACTTCGCTGCCCGCCGCTTTGATCCGCGCGATCGCTTCCTGCGTGTTCTCCACGACCGTCGCCATGTGATGCGCGTTGGCGTGCACGATGCTGTCGGCGTCGCGGACGATCGCGACGTGGCCTTTCCAGAAGATCAAATCGCCGCGCTGCAGCGTCTTCATCTCGGCAGCACTCAATTCCCGCCCGAGGCCGTCCTGTTGCATGTCGCTGTCGCGCGGGCAGCCGGTGCCGGCGGCGTTCAGCGAAACCTGGACGAGACCGGAGCAATCGATGCCGAGCGAACTCTTGCCACCCCATAGATAGGGCGTGCCGGCAAATCGCTCCGCGACTGCTACGAAATCTTGCTCCATGGCGTCGAGGCCGCCGACATGCCGCCGCGGCAGATACCAGCCCTCGCCCGTTACGGCGAACCCGCCGTCTTCACGCACGACCGTCACCCTTGCACCCATGGGCAGCGTTTCGACCGGCGGCAGCTTGATCGAGGGGCCCGGGAACGCGAACGTCCGCAACGCCGTGACCTTGTGCGTCGGAGCCGCAGCGGGCCTGACCAGTGCGGCATCCGGAATCCAGCCGACATAGCCGTCGCTGTTAAGCTGGCCCCAGGCAAAGCCTTCGCCATCGCGATTGTAGATCGTGACGCGTTCGCCCTTCAGCGCCTGCGTCGACAGCATGGCATCTGCCGATGGCGCCTCGCGCAGCGGCGCGATGGCATCGCGCACGCAGTATTCTTCGCCGGTGACAAAGCGCGCGGCCTTCACCTTGCCTTCGAGATATTTGGCGGCGAGGTCCGGCCGTGCCGGCGTCAGGCGCGGATCATGCATGGCGTTCGCTCAGCAGCTTGTAGATGGCGCGCACGGCCTGGCATTCGCCGCCTTCGGGGCGCGCGGGTTTTGCGGACGGCGTCCAGCCATAGATATCGACATGCAGCCAGCTCTTTGCATCCGTCACGAAGCGCTGCAAAAACAGCGCGCAGGTGATCGAGCCGGCAAAGCCGCCGGACGGCGCGTTGTTGATGTCGGCGACCTTCGAATCCAGCCAGGAATCATAGGGCGGCCACAGCGGCATTCGCCACAACGGATCGTTCTCCCGTTTCGCATGAGCTGAGACGCTTTCGGCAAGCGTCTCATCATGGGTGTAAAAGGGCGGTAATTCCGGCCCCAGCGCCACCCGCGCCGCACCCGTCAGGGTGCCGAGGTCGACAAGCAAGTCCGGCTTCTCCTCGTCCGCCAGCGCCAGCGCATCGGCCAGCACCAGCCGCCCCTCGGCGTCGGTGTTGCCGATCTCCACGTTAAGTCCCTTGCGCGACTTGAAGATGTCGAGCGGGCGGAAGGCGTTACCGGCCACCGCGTTCTCGACCGCGGGGATCAGCACGCGCAGCCGAACCTTCAGCCTGGCATCCATCACCATCTGCGCCAGCGCCAGCACGTTGGCGGCGCCGCCCATGTCCTTTTTCATGATCAGCATGCCGCTGGACGGCTTCAGGTCAAGGCCGCCGGTGTCGAAGCAGACGCCCTTGCCGACCAGCGTTACCCTGGGATGGGCGGGATCGCCCCAGTTCAGATCGATCAGGCGCGGGGCGCGCGTCGAGGCCATGCCGACGGCGTGGATCAGCGGAAAGTTCTGCTTCACGAGTTCGTCGCCGACGATGCAGTTGAACTGGGCGCCGAACCGCGTCGCCAACGCTTGCGCAGCCTGCGCCAGTTCTTCCGGGCCCATATCGTTCGACGGCGTATTGATCAGGTCGCGCGCAAGCGCTGCCGCCTCCGCCATCCGCGCGATATCGGCGACATCGATGCCGTCGGGCGGCGCCAGCCGGACGTTGGGCGTTTCGTTCTTGCGATAACGGCCGAACCGATAGGTCCCAAGGGCAAAGGCCAGCGTCGCGAGCCGCACATCATGCGGCGCATTGGCAAAGCGATAGACGCCCGGCGGCAGCAGGCCGGGCAGCGCGCCCGGCCGGAACAGATCGCGTGACTTGCTGCTCTCGTCTTCGAGGCCGAACACGACCTGCGCGATCTTCCCGTCGGGCGCGGGCAGCGTCAGGCATTTGCCGGGCTTGGCGGTGAAGTCGTTGGCCGCCGCAAACTGTCGGGCTTGCTCGGGAAGCTCCCGGGCGATCGCGGTCCATGTCGTCTTGGTGGCGAAAATGATCGGAATGGCAGCGGCGTCGGGTACGGTCTCGAACGGGGATTGCATGCTGGTCTCGCGGAAGAGGACGGGCAGGGTGGTGCCGATGGCATAGCACGGCCAATTAACCGGCCGTTAGGGTTAACGGTCTATTGATGGCGCGTTCGGCTTCATTCGACAGCCATTTCCCGTGAGTTGAAGTGCCATGCGTCGACCGTCCAGCCATTCCCGGTCTCTTGCCGGGTCTCTCGCTCGGTTCCTCTCCTCCGCGGCCGTGACGGCGGTTCTCGCCGCCGGCCTTGGCGGCTGCCAGACCATGTCCGACATAACGGGGTCGCTGACTTCATCGTCATCGTCATCGTCATCGAAGGCGCCAGCCGTTCCCGAAGATCCGCGCCGCGCGGTCGAGGTCTACGGCGAACGATATCGCGCCAATCCCAAGGATGCCGAGGCGGCGCTGGGATACGGCCAGGCGCTCCGCGCCACCGGCCAGCGGGCGCAGGCCGCCGCCGTGCTCGAGCAGGCCACCATCGCCCATTCCGGCAACAAGGCGCTGCTTGCCGCTTATGGCCGCGCGCTCGCCGACAACGGCAATTCGCAGGCGGCCTTCGACGTGCTCAGCCGCGCCCATTCGCCCGCCAATCCCGACTGGCGCATTCTTTCGGTGCAGGGCACCACGCTCGACAAGATGGCCAAGCACGAGGAGGCCCGCCGCTATTACGCGACCGCGCTGAAGATCGTGCCGGAAGAGCCTTCGGTGCTCTCCAATCTCGGTCTGTCCTACATGCTGACGCGGGAATTGCCGCAGGCCGAGGAAACGCTGCGGCGCGCCCATTCCAATCCCCGCGCCGACGGCAGGGTGCGGCAGAACCTGGCGCTCGTGGTCGGCCTGCAGGGCCGCTTCGCGGAAGCCGAGACCATCGCCAAGGGCGATCTGCCGGCCGACGAAGCGACCGCCAACGTGGCTTACTTGCGGGAAATGCTCAGCCGCAAGGACAAGGACAATTCGCGTCCTCCCGGCAAACAGGCGACCGTCCCGGTCGCGGCCCTCAACCGGCCGGACTAGCGCGTCGGCTCTGATTGAATCGGAGCCGATGCCCTGGATTTTTGTTCTGACGCGTTTTCTTCACGCGAACCGTTGATCCATCCCGGATCAAGTCCGGGGCAAGCTTTCGCTCGAAAACGCTATGGGCCGGCAGTGAGCCGTCGTCGCCAGCGAAGCGGACTTCCCAATCTTCAAGGTCGTCTAAAATCAATCCAGCGTCGCGCGTGCCGCGGCAAGCCGGGGTTGATGACGTCGAGCGGCGCGGCATCCGCCGCGCCGATCGCCTTACGGCATCATCTGGATCTTGATGTAGGTCGGTCCGAGAATGACGATGAACAGGCACGGCAGGAAGAACAGGATCATCGGCACGGTCAGTTTCGGCGGCAGCGCGGCGGCCTTCTTCTCGGCTTCGTTCATCCGCATGTCGCGGTTTTCCTGCGCCATCACGCGCAGGCTCTGGCCGAGCGGGGTGCCGTAGCGTTCCGACTGCATCAGCGCCAGGCAGACCGATTTTACGCCCTCGAGGCCGGTGCGCTTGGCGAGGTTCTCGTAGGCCACCTTGCGGTCCTGCAGGTAGGACAATTCGGCCGTGGTCAGCGAGAATTCCTCCGACAGCGCGATCGACTGCGATGCAATTTCGGTGGAGACCTTGCGGAAGGCGACTTCGACCGACATGCCGGACTCGATGCAGATCAGCAGCAGGTCGAGTGCGTCGGGAAAGGCGCGCTTGATCGAGAGCTGGCGCTTGCTGATGGCGTTCTTCAGGAACAGCATCGGGGCCTGCAGCCCGAGATAGGCGGCGGCGACGCAGATGCCGATCTTGACCGTCAGCGATTTGTCCATCTGCGTGATCACGAACACGTAGAGGGCCGCGCCGATAAACAGCACGATCGGTGTCACCGCGCGGGCAAACAGGAACGTGACGTAGGGCGCCTGGCCGCGATAGCCGGCCATGATCAGCTTGTCGCGCGCGGCTTCCTGCGCCAGCCATTTGGTCAGGTTGAAATCTTCCACCACCTTGGAAACGAGCTGCTTCGGGGTTTGCCGCAGCGACACCTTTTCCGATTTGGCGAGGCGGTCGCGCTCGCGCTGCCGGAGCCGTTCGCGCTCGCTGGCAACCGCCTTCATGCGCTTGGCGAGGCCTTCGCCGGCAAACAGCGGCATGATCAGCGTATAGGCGGTCGCGCTCGCCGCGATGGCGGCAAGCAGCATGGTCATGAACCGCGCGTCGTGCATCTTGGAGATCAGAAAATCAATCATGGCCGCACCGTCAGAAGTCGAAATTGATCATTTTCTTCATCACCAGAATGCCGATCGTCATCCAGCCGACGCAGCACACCAGCATGAACTGGCCGAGACTATGGGTCCAAAGCAGCGAGATGTAGTCCGGCGTCGAAATCCAGACCATCAGCATCACGATCGGGGGCAGCGAGCCGATGATGCCCGCGGAGGCCTTGGCTTCCGTCGACATCGCCTGAATCTTCTCCGCCATCTTCTTGCGGTCGCGCAGCACCTTGGAGAGGTTGCCGAGCGCTTCCGACAGGTTACCGCCGGACTTCTGCTGAATCGCGACCACGATGCCGAAGAAGTTCGCCTCTGGCAGCGGCATCCGCTCATACAGCCGCGTGCAGGCCTCGCCCAGCGGCATGCCGATGGTCTGGGTTTCGATGATGGCGTTGAACTCGCTCTTGAGCGGCTCGGGTGAATCGGCTGCCACCACCTTGATCGATTCGAACAGCGGCAGACCGGCCTTGATGCCGCGCACGATGACGTCGACGGCGTCGGGCAGCGCCTTCAGAAACGCCTTCTCGCGGCGCTTCTTGAGAAAGCCCAGGACCCAGCGCGGCAGGCCGAGGCCCGTGCCGAAAGCCATCACGGCGGCGCCCAGCAGGTGGCCGCCGATCACAAAGGCGAGCACGAAACCGACCGCGCCTGAAACGCCTGACGCGATCCAGAATTTCTGGGGTGTCCAGGATCCCAAACCGGCCTGGGCGAGGCGGGTGGTGAGCGGGACGGACTTCTCTTTTTTGCGCCGGGCGTCGAGTTCCTTCAGCGATCCCTCGACCTGCTCGCGGCGCGAGCGCTGGGTTTTCTCGACCTGACGCGCCGGCGCGTCGGCACGTGCGATCGAGGCGCGGCGGGATTCGGCCTTCCTCTGGCCCGACAGCGATGGATAGATGAATACCCAGGCCAGGCCGCCAATGGCGGTAGCGGCGAGAAACGCCAGTGCGAGCGTCTGTATGCTCATAGGTCCCTCACGTATTCTCGGCGACTTCGGCGGCGTCGAGCGCGGCCGCAAGCCGCTTCTCTTCGCCGTAATATCGCGCCCGTTCCCAGAACCGCGGACGTCCGATCCCGGTCGAGCGGTGCCGCCCGATGATCTTGCCGTTCGCGTCTTCGCCGATCATGTCGTACAGGAACACATCCTGGGTGATGATGGTGTCGCCCTCCATGCCCATCACCTCGGTGATGTGGGTGATGCGGCGCGAGCCGTCGCGCAGACGCGCGGCCTGCACGATGACGTCGATCGAGGCGCAGATCATCTCGCGGATGGTGCGCGAGGGCAGCGAGAAGCCGCCCATCGTGATCATCGATTCGCACCGCGACAGGGCTTCGCGCGGGTTGTTGGCGTGCAGCGTTCCCATCGAGCCGTCGTGGCCGGTATTCATGGCCTGCAGCAGGTCGAATGCCTCGGGTCCGCGGACTTCGCCGACGATGATGCGTTCGGGACGCATACGCAGGCAGTTGCGGACCAGTTCGCGCATCGTCACCTGGCCTTCGCCTTCGATGTTGGGCGGCCGGGTTTCCAGCCGCACCACGTGAGGCTGCTGCAGCTGGAGTTCGGCCGCGTCTTCGCAGGTGATGACGCGCTCGTCCTCCTCGATGAATTGGGTGAGGCAGTTCAGCAGCGTGGTCTTGCCCGAACCGGTGCCGCCTGAGATCAGCACGTTGCAGCGGACGCGGCCGATGATCTGCAGGATCTGCGCGCCTTCCGGCGAGATCGCGCCGAACTTGACCAACTGGTCAAGCGTCAGCTTGTCCTTCTTGAACTTACGAATGGTGAGCGCGGGCCCGTCGATCGCCAGCGGCGGGACGATGGCGTTGACGCGGGAGCCGTCGGCGAGGCGGGCGTCGCAGATCGGCGACGATTCGTCGACACGCCGGCCGACCTGGCTGACGATGCGCTGGCAGATGTTGAGCAGCTGCTGGTTGTCGCGGAAGCGGATGCCGGTCTTCTGGATCTTGCCGGCGACTTCGATGAACACCGTGCCGGCGCCGTTGACCATGATGTCGGCGATGTCGTCGCGCGACAGCAGCGGCTCCAGCGGGCCGTAGCCGAGCACGTCGTTGCAGATGTCGTCGAGCAGCTCTTCCTGCTCGGCAATCGACATCACGATGTTCTTGATCGCGATGATCTCGTTGACGATGTCGCGGATTTCCTCGCGCGCCGACTCGCCGTCGAGCTTGGCGAGCTGGGCAAGGTCGATCGCCTCGATCAGGGCGCCGAAGATGGTCGCCTTGACCTGGTAGTAATTGTCGGATCGCCGCGCCTCCATGGCGGGCGCGGGCGGCGGCGCCTTCATGGGCGCGATTGGGGGCGAAGCGACGGCCGGCGCGGCCATCTCGCGCGAAACCGCCGGCGCCAAAGCCGGCTCCGGCGCCTGGATGGCGGGCTTCATTACCCGCGTATCACTATCATTTCCACTACGCTTACCGAACACGATGGCACTCCACGCGGGCGACTTACTTCTTGGCCCGCAACTTCTCGATCAAAGGCGACAGCAACGAACTCTTCGGCTTCTTGGTCTCGCCGCGGCCGGTGAGCCGCTGCGCAATCTGCAGGAACATCTCGGTGGTGCGATGCGTGGCGGAGATTTCCGCGATCATCTGGCCGTTGTTGGCGGCCGAACCGAAGATTTGCGGCTCGAACGGTATCGTGGCGATCGGGTGGTTTTCGATCGCCTTGGCGAATTCGGCGGCGGGGATCTCCGGACGCTTCGGGATGCCGACCTGATTGAGGCAATAGAGCGGCGCGCGATCGTTCGGCCGTGATGCCTTCAAGAGGTCGAAGATGTTCTTGGTGTTGCGCAGATTGGCGAGATCGGGCGCCGCGACGATCAGGATGTCGTCGGCCGCGATCAGGGCGCGCTTGGTCCATCCCGACCATTGATGGGGGACATCGAGCACGATGCAGGGCATCGTGGTGCGAAGCGTATCGAAGATCGAATCGAACGCCTCCGCGCCGAAATCGTAGACCCGGTCGAGCGTTGCCGGCGCCGCCAGCAGGCTGAGGTGGTCGGTGCATTTCGACAGCAGGCGGTCGAGGAACGCGGTATCGATCCGGTCGGGCGAGAACACCGCATCCGCGATGCCCTGCGGCGGGTCCTGATTGTAGTCGAGGCCGGCGGTGCCGAAAGCGAGGTCGAGATCGGCGACCACGGAATCCAGCGCCAGATCACGCGCGATCGCCCAGGCGACGTTGTGGGCGACGGTGGATGCGCCGACGCCGCCCTTGGCGCCGACGATGGCAATGATGCGGCCGACGGCCTTGGCTTCCGGCGACGAGAACAGGTTGCAGATGGAGCGCACGACGTCGATGGCGTTGACCGGGGCGATGACGTAGTCGCTGACGCCACGGCGGACCAGTTCGCGATAGAGCATGACGTCGTTGATGCGCCCGATCACGATCACGCGGGTTCCGGCGTCGCAGACGGTGGCGAGCTGGTCGAGGCCGAGGAGAATGTCGTTGCGGCCTTCGGTCTCCAGGATGATGACGTTCGGGGTCGGCGCCGAGCGGTAGGCCTCGATGGCGGCGGCCATGCCGCCCATCTGGATCTTGAGGTGAGCCTTGCCCAGGCGGCGGTCTTCGCCCGCCGACTGCACGGCGGCCGCGGTTTCCACCGTCTCGCAGAAAGCCTGCACCGACACCCGCGGCGCCGGCGCGATGTGATCCTCGGTGGAGGGTGCCGTGGCTTCCGGCTGCTGTTCTGAATTCTGGCGCGAGTAAGTGATCATTTGCCGGTATCGCTGAGTTTGGCCTTGTCGCTCTCGGGATAGGTGGTCGCGGTGGAAATGCCTTTGCGATATTTTTCGAAGGCTACACCACGGCGCGGCGCAAAGGCTGGGGTTTCGGGACGCGGCTGCACGAGATCCGACGGGTTGTCGATCATCGACGCCAGATTGCGCTGATTGGAGCAGCCGAAATTGTAATAGGGCTTGTTGTCGAAATAGCCCTTGTTGTTGACCGACGGTCCGATGTCCTCCGGCCACAGCCCGCAGGGGCCGGCCACCGCCGAAATCTTCGGATAGTTGAGGCGGATCGCGGCCATATGCCTGGGGTCTTCGGGGCGATACTGGCGGACATTGACCGCGCGCGGCGGCACGCCGGCAGCGGAGAAGGTCGCCTGGATCTCGCGCAACGAATCCTCGGCCGCCCGCGCGTTCGGCGTGTTGACGGGCACGTCGACGCTGATGATGCCGGTGCCTTCCCGCATCCAGGTCTGGGCCAGATACATCACGTCGGCGCGCTGGGAGGCGGAAAGGCCGCCGCGCCCGCGACCGACGAAAACGACGATCGAGCGGTCGGCTTCCTGGACCGCGATCGGATGGCGCAGGCGATAGTCGTCGGGCACGCCCGCTGTCGTTACAACATCGGGTGTGTGCTTGCAGGCGCTGAGCGCGATGGAAAGACCGATCAGCGCTCCCGCCAGGCGGAGGGCGCGCTTGGGGTCGGCGGGCCTTGTGGATTTCATCCTCGGTGTCATCGTCCCGCCTCAGTCCGTAATAAAGCCGTAGGTGCCGCGATAATTCCGTGCCTTCTCGACGCGGCCCGGAACGCCGTAGATGCGATTGATGCTGCCGAGCAGGTCGGCCTGCGGATCCGACGCGCTGGCAAAGCCGTCATCGGGGCGCGACAGGTCCTTCTGCGCCACCGCACGCACCACATAGGGCGTGACCAGAACCATCAGTTCGGTCTGGTTGTTGACGTAGTCGCGGCTGCGGAACAGCGTGCCGAGAACCGGCAATTGCGCCAGACCGGGGAGGCCGTTGACGGCCTGCTTGGTCTGTTCCTGGATCAGGCCGGCCATGGCCATCGCGCCGCCCGAAGGAATTTCCAGCGTGGTTTCCGCGCGGCGGGTCTTGATCGAGGGAATGGTCACCGAATTGACCGTCGAAGCGGTCACCGATTGCGAGAGCGTGATCGAATTGTCGTTCGACAGCTCGGATACTTCGGTCATCACGCGGAGGCTGATCCGGCCTTCGGTCAGCACCACCGGCGTGAAATTGAGCGAGATACCGAATTTCTTGAACGAGATCTGGGTCGTACAGACATGCGTGGTCGGGTCGCAGGCATAGCCGGCTGGGACCGGAAACTCGCCGCCGGCAATGAAGGTCGCGGATTCGCCCGAGATCGCGGTGAGGTTGGGTTCGGCCAGCGTGCGCACGACGCCGGCGCTTTCCATCGCGCGGAGCGTAGCCGTTACCGTCGGCGTGGTTCCGAACGATGTCGTCGCCCCGTTGGTCCCGACCAGCGGACGGCCGAGCGCGCCAAACGGATTGGCATGGTTGAAATTCACGACCGCGGTGCCGTAGTTCATGTTGGCCGAGAGGTCGATGCCCAGCTGCTTGACAATACTGCGGGCGACTTCGGCAACCGTAACTTTCAGCATCACCTGGTCGCGGCCGCGGACGGCGATCGAATTGACGACCTTCTCCGAGCCGCCCACGAGGCGGGCGGCGATATCGGCGGCCTGCTGCGCCTCGATCGGGCTCGCCGCGCTGCCGCTCAATACCACGCCGTCGCCAACGCCCTCGATCAGGATGTCCGAATTCGGCAGCGACTGCTTCAGCGCAGCGCGCACGCCGTTGAGGTCGCGCTTGACCGCGATGTCGTAGGCCGCGATCTGCGCGCCCGTGGAATCGAAGAAGACGATGTTGGTCTGGCCGACCGCGGCGCCAATGATATAGGCGCGCTGGGTCGAGCGGACGATGGCGTTGGCGACTTTCGGATCGGCGACCAGCACGTCCTTGATCTCCCGCGGCAGGTCGATCACGATCGATTTTCCGATGCCGAGCGAAACGAACCGCGCGTTCATCTGTCCGTCGGTGCTGACCGGAGCTGCGGTGCGATAGTCGCTTGCCAGCACCGGCGTCAGTGCCGGATTGAGCGTGAGAGCAGCCGCGGCCGAAAACGACAGGGCGCGGACGATGAACGTTCGCATCATCGGCTGAATTTCCCTGCACTTCATATCGTGCGTCCTTTCGGTCACTTCTGCATCGTCTGCTGGCTGGCAACGCCGTAACGAATGACGTTGAGGTTTTCGCCGCGCTTGTTGAGTTGTTGTTCGTCAGGCTTCTCGACCGTGTTGACGTCGGCAATGCTGCGCAGCGCCAGCGTCAGCGAGCCGCTCTGGCGCGATCGCGCCAGCGTCTCGGCCTGCTCGGGCTTCAGTTCGAGGGTGACCGTCTTGCCGACCAGCGAGTTGGTGCCGTCTTTTTCCTTCGGCGCCTGGTCGATCGCGAGAACGCGAACATTGGTGAGGATGACCTCAGCACTGGAGACGTCCGGGCCTGCTTTGTCCGGATTCTTCTCGCGCTTGGTCAGAAGCACGTCGACGCGGTCGTTCGGCAGGATGAAGCCGCCGGCGCCGGTTTCCGGTGAAATTTCGGTGGAGATGGCCCGGTAGCCGGCGGGCAGGATCGCCGCCATGAAGCCGGAGCCGTCGGCCTTCACCAGCTTCTGTTCGCGAATCGGTTCGCCCGCGATGAACGGCGAGCGCGCGATGGAGCCCGTGATCTCCTTGATGGCGTCGGCCTTGCTGGCGCGGCTGATGAAGTTGCTGCTGGCGGTCGCGGCCGGCCAGGTCTGCCATTGCAGATCCTCCGGCTTGACCGAGCGGCCAAGGCCGATATCCGATTTGGCGACGAGAATATCGACAGTCTGAATCTGCGCGATCGGCTGGGCCGGCGCTGGCTTGTCGTCGGACCCGCTGGCGAGATATGCGGCAATGCCGCCGGCTCCGATGGCGATGGCCAGGACCACAATGCGTGCGGTATTCATTACGCTTCACTTTCCACATTACGCCGCGACGCTTCCGCCGCCGTGATGGGAGTTGACCAGCTATTCGTCAAAGCATGGTTAATGAGGCGTGTGTAAATTGCCTTAACGGAAAGTTAGCGACGTTGGATCAGCGCATGGCGAGGTGAGCGATGTCGATCGCCTTGATCCATTCGGTCTGCGGATAGACGATCAGCGCGCCCACGGCGAGCGCGATGCCGTAGGGAATTCCGCCCTGCTTGTCGTGCAGCCGGTTCAGCCAGGCTTGTCCCGCAAGCAGGGCAGGCAGCGGCCATTGCCGGAACTGAATCAACAGGACTGTCAGCGCTCCGCCGAGCAGCGAGACATAGACCAGATAATTGAGGAGGTGGTCGAAACCAAACCAGAGCGCCACGCTGGCCGCGACCTTGGCGTCGCCGCCGCCGACCCACCCCATCGCGAAGCAGGCAAACGCCACCACCAGAACGGCCGCGCCGGCGCCGAAATGCAGGAGGATGTCGTGCAGGCCCATGCCGCCCAGCACCGCGAGCGCCACAAAGCCGACGATCAGCGCCAGCGACACCCGGTTCGAAATCGTCATCGTGAACAGGTCGCTCGCGGCTGCGAACGCCATCAGGGCCGGAAACAGCAGGAGGCGGGCGGTATCGAGGATCATGATTTCACGCGAGGCTGCGGTTGACCCGGGGTCCAGGCTTCGGCCGAGCCTAGCCATCAGAAATGAACAATCGGGAAACGCCGGAATACCGCAAGTTCGTGCCGCGTCCGGGCGGCGGTGTGCCGAGTCCGGCGCACGCGCGCTTTGCGAAAACGATAAAGGCCCCGGCTTGCCGGGGCCTTTAAAGCTAGCTCGCAAACGTCGCTTACTTCAGCGAGTTCGAGATCGTAACGAAGTTGGTCGACAGCTTGGTGCCGAGACCGTTGACGGCGGTGATGATCGCGATCGCGATGCCGGCGGCGATCAGGCCGTATTCGATGGCGGTGGCGCCGGACTCATCCTTCACGAAACGCGAAACGAGATTCTTCATAGATGATAACTCCTGTGTACACATGGCTGGTCGAACTTAAGTTTGGTCTTGCCGGCGTTCTCAGCACCGTGACCATGGCGTGACCCTAAGGGTGCGACAATTTCGACGCAGTTAATTCGACCATGCAAAAATGCTTGGAACTTGCTGTTCTTGAGCACAGTAAACACCGAATTAAGCCGCTCAAGAAAATGCGGGCGAGACGTCGGGTCGTTCGTCGTGGTCGTGCGCAATGTCTCGTCGACCCCGTTGATTCACAGCTCCTTAAGCGCGAGCAGATACCCCTGAGGTCTCCGATTGAACGAGGCCGTCATGTCCAGTTTGCCAATGGAAGTCATCGAGGTAGTAGGCCAGACGATGGTGAAGGTCGTCCCGGTGACGATCGCGCTCGCCGTTGTGTTCACTGTGCTCTCGCACTTCTGGGCCTGCAATCCGGGCAAACCCTGGTGGCACAAGCGCGAGCTCGCTACCGACATCTGTTACTGGTTCTTCGTGCCGGTATTTGCACGCATCTTCCGCATCGGGTTGCTGGTGCTCGGCGCTTCCATCCTCTTCAACATTCATGATGCCGACGAACTGATGGCGTTCTACGACAATGGCCACGGGCCGCTGTCGCAGCTTCCGCTCTGGGTGCAGGCGATATTGTTCCTCGTTGCGTCCGACTTCATGCTGTACTGGCTGCACCGCATGTTTCACGGCGGCGGCTTCTGGAAATATCACGCCATCCATCACTCCTCGGAGGATCTCGAGTGGATCTCCGCGGCGCGGTTTCATCCCGTCAACCTGTTCATCGGAACGATTCTGGTCGACGTCATCCTGCTGATTGCGGGCATTTCTCCCAACATCATGCTGTGGGTCGGACCGTTCACGACCTTCCATTCCGCCTTCGTTCACGCCAACCTGAACTGGACTTTGGGGCCGTTCAAATACGTGCTTGCCACGCCGGTCTTCCATCGCTGGCATCACACCCCGCTTGAAGAGGGCGGCAATACCAATTTCGCGGGCACGTTCCCGCTCTGGGACCTCCTGTTTGGAACGTTCCGCATGCCGGAGAACCGGCTGCCCGACAATTACGGCGTGGAGGATCAGGAGATCCCTGCCGAGATCGCCGGGCAATTGGCCTATCCATTCCGTCATTAGCCGGGCCGGTAATTTTGCATGAGCACTGAAGTCGGAACGATCCCGCGGGACAAAGCCTTCAGCCTTGCCGACGTCCCGGCATGGCTCTGGATCGGAATTGGCGTCTACGCGCTGCTGCTGGTCGGCGGACGGGCGCTTCTGAACGATTCCGATACCTACTGGCAGATCGCCGTGGGCCAGTGGATCCTCGATCACCACGCATTGCCGCGCGTCGACATCTACTCCTTTACCAAGGCGGGCGAGCCGTGGACGTCGTCGTCCTGGCTGGCGCAGGTGCTGTATGCGACGAGCTACAATCTGGCGGGCTGGACCGGGCCGGTAGTTCTTGCAGCTAGCTGCATTGCCGCAACCTTCGCCTTGTTCACTCATATTCTCAGCCGCCGTATTCCCGCGACCTATGCGGTCGCCGCCGCGATGGTGGTGCTGGCGCTTTCGATGCAGCATTTTCTGGCGCGCCCGCATGTGCTGGTGCTGCCGATCATGCTTGCGTGGGCGAACGGGCTGATGTCGGCGAGCGAGCGCGGCCAGGCGCCGTCGCCATGGCTGCTGCCATTGCTGGCGCTGTGGGCGAACCTGCACGGCGGATTCGTGTTCGGCCTCGTGCTGGTCGGCGCGTTCGCGCTCGATGCGCTGTGGAATGCCGATCGCGCGCAGCAAAGGCCGGTAGCGCTGCGCTGGGCAGCGTTCGGTATCGGCGCGCTGGTAGCCTGCTGCGCGACGCCTTACGGGTGGGGATCGATCCTCGCGGCACGCAAGATCCTCGATCTCGGCGAACTCCTGCATCTGATCTATGAATGGATGCCGGCGGATTTCAGCAAATTCAGCGTGTTCGAGCTGACGATCCTCATGCTGATCGCCGGTGCGCTCTATGGCGGCGTCAAGCTCACGCCGCCGCGGATCGCGCTGGTGCTGGGTCTGCTGCACATGGCGCTGTCGCATGTCAGGAATGTCGAGATCTTCGCCCTGCTGCTGCCGATCGTGGTGCTCGCGCCGGTGGCATCGCAGTTCGCGCTGCGGCCGGCATGGACCGCCCGCACCGGGGCCCCGATGCCTGTGATGGCAGTGGTGATGATCCTGCTCGGCGGCTGGACATGGCTGCTTGCGGCCAACACCACTTTCGCACCGTCCGAAAACCAGTCGCCGGCCGCGGCCGTCGATGCGCTGAAGGCGCATAATCCCAAGCGGGTTCTCAACGATCTTCCGTTCGGCGGCTATCTGATCTGGCGGCAGATACCCGTGTTCGTCGACGGGCGCGCCGAGCTCTACGGCGAAGCGTTCGACATGGCCTTTTACCGCGCGATGCAGCTCAAGGACGTCAACCAGTTTCTCGACATTCTCAAGAAATGGGACATCGATGCCGTGCTGCTGACGCCGCACACCCCGGCGGTCGGCCTGCTCGATCATATCGGCGGCTGGCGGCGCGCCTATGCCGATGAGAACGCCGTGCTGCACGTTCGCACGGCCAACTGATCCGGTCGGTCTCGATAGCGTTTTCGAGCGAAGCATGCTGGCGGACTTGATCCGGGGGTGGACACCGGTTCGCGTCAGGAAAACGCGTCAAAATCTGGAGCCCGGTTCGGATTAAATCAGAATCGAAAAGGCGCTGGAACGCGCGAACTGGCGGGCGGGCCGGGATTCTGGTACGCGGGCCGTATGAACCTGCCGGGCGAAGTCGTCGAGATGCTGGGCCAGACGGTGGCCAAGGTGGTGCCGGTCACCATCGCGCTGGCGCTCGTGTTCTCGGTGCTGGCGCATTTCTGGGCCTGCAATCCCGGCAGGCCCTGGTGGCGCAAGCGCCAGCTCGTCACCGACATCTGCTACTGGTTCCTGGTGCCGCTGTTCGCGCGCGTATTCCGCATCGGGCTGTTGGTGCTCGGCGCCGCCCTGGTGTTTGGAATTCGCGACGCCGACGATCTGATCGCCTTCTACGACAACGGCCATGGCCCGCTGTCGAAGCTGCCATTGTGGCTGCAGGCGATCCTGTTCCTGGTCGCGGCCGATTTCATGATGTACTGGCTGCACCGCATGTTTCATGGCGGCGGCTTCTGGAAATACCACGCCATCCATCATTCGTCGGAAGATGTGGACTGGATCTCGGCGGCGCGCTTTCACCCCGTCAACCTGCTGCTAGGTACCATCGGGGTCGATGTCGTGCTGCTGATGGCTGGCATTTCGCCGGGTGTGATGCTCTGGCTCGGGCCGTTCAATATCTTCCATTCGGCGTTCGTTCACGCCAACCTCAACTGGACGCTCGGCCCGTTCAAATACGTCGTGGCGACGCCGGTATTCCATCGCTGGCACCACACCTCGCGCGAGGAGGGCGGCGACACCAATTTCGCGGGCACCTTTCCGCTCTGGGACATCCTGTTCGGGACCTTCCGGATGCCGAAAGGCATGCTGCCGGACCAGTATGGCGTGGACGATCAGTCCTCGTTTCCCCGCGAAATCATCGGACAGCTGGCCTATCCGTTCCGCAAGTAGAGCATGATCGCCGCGCAAACGCGTTTCCGCGTTTGTCGCGAGGAAAAGGTGGTTGCCGGTTTTCCCTTGCGGCAAACGCGCAAACGCGTTTGTGCGGAATTCATGCTCAATTAAACATGCGCCTGGCGGATTTCTTGCCCCCATTTCGGGGCCTATTTGCCCTTTGTTCATGAATTGTCGTCAGATTCACCGTGTCGGGCGCCGGTTCCGCTGCGTATCGCCATTGCCGGCTTGTTGATGCCCCGGGGTAAAGTATGTCGTTCAAGTTCCAGCGTAATCGCGCACGCGCGCGTTTTGGATCGCGTTCCCTCGCTGCAGGCCTTCTGCTGTGGCCGGCCGTCTGCATGGCTGGGCCCGATCCCGACCGAATCGCCGTCTATGTCGATCAGGCAAAGCTCGTGAAGCTTCCTGCCAAGGTCTCCACCATCGTGGTGGGAAACCCGCTGATCGCGGACGTCACCCTGCAGAGCGGCGGGATCGTCGTCGTCACCGGCAAGGGCTACGGCGCCACCAATTTCATCGCCATGGATCGCAGCGGCGAGGTGCTGGTGGACCGCCAGATCCAGGTCGAAGGCCCGACCGATCAACTCGTCACCGTCTATCGCGGCGTCGAGCGCGAATCCTATAGCTGCATGCCGATTTGTCAGCGCAGGGTTACCCTTGGCGACGGCGACGGCTACTTCAAGACCGCAATCGATCAGGCCGGCTCGCTCTCCAGCCAGGCTGCCGGCTCTGCAGGCGGCGGCGGCAGCAAGTGAACTGACGGTCGCGCAAGGCGACCGCCGGCTGCATCTGGCTGATGGCATCGGCGCCGGTCTCGCGGCACGGTTAAGATCCGGTTAACGGGGCAGGCCGCTCTGTCTGGAACGGCCGAAACACTTCAACAATCAGTTTCGGATAGGTTTTTGCGGCAATTCCTCCTCGCGCTCTGAGGTTTCCTCGATGCCGCCTTCCACAGTTCCCAAGACCAACATCCTGCGCCGGTTTCGTCGCAACCGAAAGGGCTCGGCCGCCGTCGAATTTGCTCTGGTTGCGCCGCTATTCTTCGGCGTTCTGTTTGCAATCATCGAACTGGCGCTGGTGTTCTTTGCCAGCCAGATCCTCGAAACCGTGACGCAGGATACGGCGCGCCTGATCATGACCGGCCAGGCGCAGAACGCCGCCTATAGCCAGGCAACGTTCAAGGACGCCGTTTGCGCCAAGCTCACCGTGATGTTCGATTGCGTGAACGGCGTTTCGATCGACGTGCAGAGCTACAAGGCGTTCTCCGCCGTAGACGTCAAAGACCCGATCGATTCGGGAAAAAATTTCGTTCCTCCGAATAATTATCTCCCCGGCGGACCCAATGACATCGTCGTCGTGCGGCTGTTCTACAAGTGGCCGCTGTTCATCACCGGCCTCGGCTTCAATGTCGCGAATATCGGCAACAATCAGCGGTTGTTGACTGCGACCGCCGCGTTCCAGAACGAACCTTACCTGTAGGGCCAATGGCAATGAAAACGATGGGGACAATTTGGCTTCGCATGCGCCGCCGGGCGTTCGAATTGCGGGGCAACAACAGCGGTGTTGCCGCCATCGAATTCGCCATGATCATCCCGGTCATGGCGGTGCTGCTCGTTGGAACCAACGAGTTCTCTGCCGGCGTCGCCATCGACCGCAAGGTGACGATAATGGCGCGCACGCTGTCGGACCTGACGTCCCAGAACACCGAGGTCACCGACGACAAGCTGACCAACTTCTTCAGTGCCGGCAAGGCGATCATGACGCCTTACCCGTCGACACCGGTGGAGGGCACGATCTCGGAACTCTATATCAATCCCAGCACGCTGAAGGCGCGGGTGCAGTGGAGCAAGGGTGCCGCAGCGCATTCGCCGGGTGACATCATCGACATCCCGGATGCGCTCAAGATCGGCGGCACCTACCTGATCTTCAGCGAGGTCAAGTATAAATACGTGCCCAGCGTCGCCTGGTTCATCAACAAGGTGAATGGCATCACGCTGAGCGACGTCAGCTACACCCGTCCGCGCCAGGGGCTTTGCGTGTTGTACAAGACGTCGGCCTGCGAAACGAAGTGAGACGGCCGCGCCTGATCGGCTGAATGCAAGGAAAACGAAGGCAAAGAAAAAGGCCGCGCCATGGGCGCGGCCTTTAGCTTTATTCAGAGGCAATTTTCCATGGCGCGCGCGCCCTGGAAAATCGCTTATCCGGCGGCGCGAAGATTGTCGGCCGAAGATTTGCCAGAGCGGCGATCCGCCACGATTTCGTAGGAGATCTTCTGGCCTTCACGCAACGTTCCAAGACCGGCACGCTCGACAGCGCTGATGTGCACGAACACGTCATTGCCGCCGTCATCCGGCTGGATGAAGCCATAGCCCTTGGTTGCGTTAAACCACTTCACGGTTCCCATGCTCACGGGGGTAGTCCCTTCTCAGATATACAAGTCGTAGCCCACCCTTCGATGGGCTGGTGAGATCGAATTTTTGGAAGGGTCGTCAGCGTCTAAACCGGCTGTACCGGTGGATAGCTAATGTCGTCCGGCCGAAAATCGATGAACAATATTATTCGATAGTAGTGTTCAAAACAATCCTGACGTGCACGATTTTTTGATTCGGTCGGCCAGCCGGCCGCGACCGCGCACGATATGGGGTATCGGGCGCGTTCTCGGCAGGCGTTAATGGCGCGTTTACCGGCGGCGGAACTGGCCGCCGCGCGGCGGCCCGCTACGCGGGGCTCCGGTACTGGGACGCTCGTCCTTGTGACGGAAGATCAGGCGGCCCTTCTCCAGATCGTAGGGCGACATTTCGATCGTGACCCGATCGCCTGCCAGCGTCTTGATCCGGTTCTTCTTCATCTTGCCGGCGGTGTAGGCAACAATCTCGTGTCCGGCATCGAGCTGCACGCGGTAGCGCGCGTCGGGGAGGATTTCGGTCACCAGTCCTTCGAACTGGATCAGCTCTTCTTTAGCCATGGTGGTCTCCAGGTCGATCGAGGCTTAGCGCTGCGGTCGGTGGGTACGGTTGGGTTGAGTATTCGGACGGCTCTCGCGATGCAAGAAGGCGACGCCCTGAATGCCCTCACTTTTCCCGCCTTGGCTCTTGCCGGCCTGCTGCGCCGGACGCGGCTGTTCGTGCCGGTTCGGCTGCGGCGCGGCATTATTACCACCACCGCGGCGGGGACGGCGAGGGCCTTTTGATCCCGGTGCCGATTCATGTCCCCGGGTTTCGTGCCCACGGGATTCGTGTCCCCTGGAGTCATGCCCCCTGGAGTCCTGGGAGCGGGCGGTGTGGGCGCGCGGGGCGGACCGTCCACCCCGGTGCTGCTGTGCAGGGCGCTGCGAGGGGGCCGGCGCGGCGTCGCGGCTGCCGGGCGTCCGCTGGTCTTCCCGCGGCAGCGTGATGCGGATCAGCCGCTCGATGTCGCGCAGATAGCCCATCTCCTCGGCGCCGGCGATCAGCGAGATCGCAACGCCCTCGGCGCCGGCGCGCGCGGTGCGGCCGATGCGGTGGACATAGGTTTCCGGGATGTTGGGCAGATCGAAATTCACCACATGGCTGATGCCGTCGACGTCGATGCCGCGGGCGGCAATGTCGGTGGCGACCAGGGTGCGGATCTCGCCGGTGCGGAACGCCGCCAGCACGCGCTCGCGGTGGTTCTGCGACTTGTTGCCGTGAATGGCGTTGGCGTCGATGCCGGCCTTGGCCAGCGTCTTCACGACCTTGTCGGCGCCGTGCTTGGTGCGGGTAAACACCAGCGCGCGGTCGACCGTCTCCTGCTTGAGGATCTGCGCCAGCACGCCCGATTTGGCCGAGAAATCGACCTGAATGATGCGCTGGGTGATGCGCTCGACGGTCGAGGCCACCGGCGTCACCGCCACGCGGGCGGGGTCGCGCAGCATGGCTTCGGCGAGTTCCGCGATATCCTTCGGCATGGTGGCCGAGAAGAACAGCGTCTGCCGCTTGATCGGCAGCTTGCCGACGATTTTGCGGATGTCGTTGATGAAGCCCATGTCGAGCATGCGGTCGGCTTCGTCGAGCACGAGGAACTCGACCTGGTTAAGCTTCAGCCCGTTGCTCTGGACGAGATCGAGCAGCCGGCCGGGGGTCGCGACCATGACTTCGACGCCCTGCATGACCGAGCGGACCTGACGGCCCATCGGCACGCCGCCGATCGCCAGCGCCGAGCTCAGGCGGATGTGGCGGCCATAGGCGTTGAAGCTGTCGAGAATCTGGCCCGACAATTCGCGGGTGGGCGAGAGCACCAGCACGCGGCAGGTCTTGGGCTGCGGCCGGATGCGGTTTTCCAGAATGCGGTGCAGGATCGGGAGCGCAAAGGCTGCGGTCTTGCCGGTGCCGGTCTGGGCGATGCCGACGACGTCGCGGCCGGTCATTGCGATAGGGACGGTCTGGGCCTGGATGGGCGTGGGTGTGAGGTAATTTTCTTCTTTGAGTGCACGCGAGATGGGATCGGCGAGGCCGAAATCCTGAAAGGAGGTCAAAAGAGGGTTCTTTCCATTAAAAAAGGCAGGCGCCCGGCTTCGATGGCCAGGAGCGCGCGAGGGTGTCTGAGACACCCGCGTGTTAGGGGCGTCGGTTGTGCTAGCTGAAAAGGGGCAAGCCAGAAACCGTTGAACGGGCTCAGAACACGCGGCTCGCAAGGACCTGATGATTCTCTAGGTCACGAGGATCATATGGAGCACAAGCGCGGCGCTTTCAAGGTGAATTCCGCGCGTGTCGTCCGCGCGGTTAAGGAAACCCCTCAGCCAGACCGCTCCTGCCGCGCCCACCAGAAACCCAAACGACCAAAATTCGTGCAAGAAATTTAGCCAAATTGCGACATTTGCACAAAAAATAGATAGTTTGCCGCCAAAGCATACATTTCCGCAGTCTAAAAAATAAGCAAATTTGCCGCCGCTGGTTTCCGCACGCTCGAGATTCCAAAGCGATTATATGGACTTATCCCGTTTTCGACCGATGGCATGGTTCTTGCGATTCCGTTAACGCAGGCGGCCGTGGGGCCGTTCGCAGCGTTTAACGCGTCTGCGTCAGGGAGATGACACCTCATGCTTACTCAATTGACTCACGATATAACGACGATGAGCCGCCGTCGCTGGCTGGCGGCGACTGCCGGCCTGGTTTTGGGTTTGGCCGCATTTTCAAACGCCAAGGCGCAGGAGACCATCAAGGTCGGCGTCCTGCACTCGCTCTCCGGCACCATGGCCATCAGCGAAACCACGCTGAAGGACACCGTTCTCTTCCTAATCGACGAGCAGAACAAGAAGGGCGGCGTGCTCGGCAAGAAGCTCGAGGCCGTCGTCGTCGACCCGGCGTCGAACTGGCCGCTGTTTGCGGAAAAGGCGCGCGAATTGATCACCAAGGACAAGGTCTCGGTCGTATTCGGCTGCTGGACCTCGGTGTCGCGCAAGTCCGTGCTCCCGGTCTTCAAGGAGCTGAACTCGATCCTGTTCTACCCCGTGCAGTACGAGGGCGAGGAGAGCGAGCGCAACGTGTTCTACACCGGCGCTGCGCCGAACCAGCAGGCGATTCCCGCCGTCGACTACCTGATGAAGGACGAGAAGGTGAAGCGCTGGGTGCTGGCCGGCACCGACTACGTCTATCCGCGCACCACCAACAAGATCCTCGAAGCCTACTTGAAGTCGAAGGGCGTCAAGCAGGAAGACATCATGATCAACTACACGCCGTTTGGTCATAGCGACTGGCAGACGATCGTAGCGGACATCAAGAAGTTCGGCTCGGCCGGCAAGAAGACTGCCGTGGTGTCCACCATCAACGGCGACGCCAACGTTCCGTTCTACAAGGAGCTCGGCAACCAGGGCATCAAGGCGACCGACATTCCGGTTGTCGCGTTCTCGGTCGGTGAAGAAGAACTCGCCGGCATCGACACCAAGCCGCTGCTCGGCCATCTTGCCGCCTGGAACTACTTCCAGTCGATCAAGGACCCGGCCAACGAGAAGTTCATCAAGGCCTGGCAGGCCTACACCAAGAATCCGAAGCGCGTGACCAACGATCCGATGGAAGCACACGTCATCGGCTTCGAAATGTGGGTCAAGGCGGTCGAGAAGGTGAAGTCGACCGACGCCGACAAGGTGATCGACGCGCTGCCCGGCATCGAAGCCAAGAACCTGACCGGCGGCACCTCCAAGATGCTGCCGAACCATCACATCACCAAGCCTGTGTTCATTGGCGAAATCAAAGCCAACGGCCAGTTCGACGTGGTGTGGAAGACCCCGGGCCTGGTGGCCGGCGATGCATGGTCGAAGGAGCTCGACGGCTCCAAGGACCTGATCGGCGACTGGGTCGGCAAGAAGTGCGGCAACTACAACACCAAGACCAACAAGTGCGGCGGTCAGGGCTCCTGATCTCCTCCTAACTAGAAAAAACTTCCAAGAGAACTACCAAGCGAGACGGAGAAGGCGGCGCTGCCGCCGCCTTCTCCTCACACTCCTGCCGGGGTCGTAATTGTGTCTGCCAATTTCCTCGACCGTTTTCGCGCGGTTCTGCTCGCAATCCTCCTGACCGCAGCCTTCGCCGCGCCGGCGCTGGCGGGTCCGTTCGAGGATGCGGTCGCCAAATTCGCCAATGACGATTTTTCCGATACCGACGAGGCGATCGGCGCGGTCGCGACTTCGGGCAATCCGCTGGCCTTTCCCATCATCAGCGCGCTGCAGGAAGGCCGGCTGTCGGCCGATCCGGAATCCAAGAAAGTTTTCGTGACAGGGAGCGACGGCAAGATCATCGATGCCGCCACCGGCGCCGCCGTCGACAAGCTGCCGGATAGCGCGGCTGCCGTTCGCCTCAACAACCGCCTGCGCCGCACCGTGGAGGCGGCCCTTGGCGGCCTGACGCTGCTGTCGCCCGATCCCGCCAAGCGGATTGCGGCCGCGCAGTCGGTCTTCAAGAGCCATGAGGAGAGCGCGCTTGCCGTCATCGACGGCGCGCTCGCCAAGGAAACCCATAAGGGCGCCAAGGCGGCCTTCACCGAGGCCCGCGCGGCGATCCTGCTCTACAAGGCGGATGCGACCGAGGTGGAAAAACTCGAAGCCGTCGCCATCGTCAAGGCGCGCGGCGACCAGGAGGCGATGGCGCTATTGACCGGATTGAGCGGCGACGTGCCGCCCAATGTCGCGCGCGCCACGGCCAGCGCGATCGCTTCGATCCAGAGCAATCTCGCGATGTGGTCGATGGTGCAGAACGCCTGGTACGGCCTGTCGCTGGGTTCGGTGCTGCTGCTCGCGGCGATTGGGCTGGCGATCACCTTCGGCGTCATGGGCGTCATCAACATGGCCCATGGCGAGATGGTCATGATCGGCGCCTACACCACCTTCGTGGTGCAGGAAGTCATCCGCACCCGCTATCCCGGCCTGTTCGATTATTCGCTGCTGATCGCGGTGCCGCTCGCCTTCCTGGTTGCCGGCGCAATCGGCGTCCTGATCGAGCGCGGCATCATCCGCTTTCTCTACGGTCGCCCGCTGGAAACGCTGCTCGCGACCTGGGGCCTCTCGCTGGTGCTGCAGCAGGCGGTGCGCACCATGTTCGGCCCGACCAACCGCGAGGTCGGCAACCCCTCCTGGATGAGCGGCGCGTTCGAACTCGGGCAGATCACCATCACCTATAACCGGCTCTGGATCCTCTGCTTCACGCTCGCCGTGTTCGCCATCCTGCTCGCCATGCTGCGCTACACGGCGCTCGGGCTCGAGATGCGCGCGGTCACTCAAAATCGCCGCATGGCGGCCTCGATGGGCATTGCGACTTCGCGTGTCGATGCTCTGACCTTTGGCCTCGGCTCGGGCATTGCCGGGATCGCCGGCGTGGCGCTGTCGCAGATCGACAATGTCAGTCCCAATCTCGGCCAGAGCTACATCATCGACAGCTTCATGGTGGTCGTGTTCGGCGGTGTCGGCAATCTCTGGGGCACGCTGGTCGGCGCCTTCACGCTCGGCATCGCCAACAAGTTCCTGGAGCCGGTGGCGGGCGCCGTCCTCGGCAAGATCGCCATTCTGGTGCTGATCATCCTGTTCATCCAGAAGCGGCCGCGCGGCCTGTTCGCGCTCAAGGGCCGGGCGGTGGAAGCATGACGCCGCACGTGCTGACGCGCTCGCTCGATCGCAGCGCCACCATCTTCCTGGTCGTCGTCGCAGCCCTCGGCGTGCTGATCCCGCTGTCGAACCTGCTGTTGCCGGCGGGCTCGATGTTCCAGGTGCCGACCTATCTGGTCGCGCTGTTCGGCAAATACGCCTGCTACGCCATTCTCGCGCTCTCGATCGATTTGATCTGGGGCTATTGTGGCATTCTCTCGCTCGGCCATGGCGCGTTCTTCGCGCTCGGTGGTTACGCCATGGGCATGTACCTGATGCGCCAGATCGGCAGCCGCGGCGTCTACGGCAACCCGATCCTGCCCGACTTCATGGTGTTCCTGAACTATCCAGGCCTGCCATGGTACTGGTACGGTTTTGACATGTTCTGGTTCGCGGCCTTGATGGTGCTGGTGGTGCCCGGCCTCTTGGCGTTCTGCTTCGGCTGGCTGGCGTTCCGCTCTCGCGTCACCGGCGTCTATCTCTCCATCATCACGCAGGCGATGACCTACGCGCTGCTGCTGGCGTTCTTCCGCAACGATTTCGGTTTTGGCGGCAATAACGGCCTGACCGACTTCAAGGATATTCTTGGCTTCAATGTCCAGGCCGACGGCACCCGCGCCGCCCTGTTCGCGCTGAGTTGTCTCGCGCTGATCCTGGCGTTCCTGATCTGCCGCGCGGTGGTGACCTCGAAACTCGGCAAGGTCCTGATTGCGATCCGCGACGCCGAATCCCGCACGCGCTTCCTCGGCTATCGCGTGGAGTCCTACAAGCTGTTCGTGTTCACGCTGTCGGCCTGCATGGCCGGCGTCGCCGGCGCACTCTATGTGCCGCAGGTCGGCATCATCAATCCCGGCGAATTCGCTCCGGGCAATTCGATCGAGGCGGTGATCTGGGTCGCGGTCGGCGGCCGCGGCACGCTGGTCGGTGCCGCGCTCGGCGCCGTCGTCGTCAATTATGCGAAGACCGTCTTCACATCGGGTCCGCTGGCGCCGTATTGGCTGTTCATGCTGGGCGCGCTGTTCATCCTGGTGACGCTGCTGCTGCCGAAGGGGATCATCGGCACCTTCAACGCGTGGTGGGAGGGGCGGAAGGCCAAACAAATGACTGCCAACGCCGAAAGCGCCGATCTCGAAGACGGCGTCGGCGAACCGAAGCCGGCGGAGTGAGCGCATGAGTGTCATGGAAGGAAGGACCACTTCCGCGCTGCTCTATCTCGACGGCGTGCATGTCTCGTTCGACGGCTTTCACGCCATCAACAATCTGTCGCTGACGCTCGAGCCCGGCGAGATGCGCGCCATCATCGGGCCGAACGGCGCCGGCAAGACCACGATGATGGACATCATCACCGGCAAGACCAAGCCCGACGAGGGCACGGT
Source organism: Bradyrhizobium sp. 170 (assembly GCF_023101085.1). Taxonomy (NCBI): domain Bacteria; kingdom Pseudomonadati; phylum Pseudomonadota; class Alphaproteobacteria; order Hyphomicrobiales; family Nitrobacteraceae; genus Bradyrhizobium; species Bradyrhizobium sp. 170. The sequence continues at coordinate 872,146 of NZ_CP064703.1, forward strand.
GCTGTTCGACGGCATGACCGACCTGACGCGGCTTGATGAGACCCGCATTGCCGAACTCGGCATCGGCCGCAAGTTCCAGAAGCCGACGGTATTCGAGAGCCAGACCATCGAGGACAATCTCCTGCTGGCGCTCAATATCGATCACAGCGTCAAGGGCACGCTGTTCTGGCGTGGCAGCAGAGACGAAGCCGAGCGGATCGACCGCGTGCTGGAAACCATCCGCCTGACGGATGCGCGCAACAGATTGGCAGGCAGCCTCTCGCACGGCCAGAAGCAATGGCTAGAGATCGGCATGCTGCTGGCGCAGGATCCGAAACTTCTGCTGGTCGACGAGCCGGTCGCCGGGATGACCGACGTCGAGACGCACCAGACCGCGGAGCTGCTCAAGGAAATCAACAAGGAAAAGACGGTCATGGTCGTCGAGCACGACATGACCTTCGTCCGCGAACTCGGCGTCAAGGTCACCTGCCTGCACGAGGGCACGGTGCTGGCGGAAGGGACCATCGATCAGGTCTCGTCGAACGAGCGGGTGATCGAAGTGTATCTGGGGCGCTGATCCATGCTGAAGGTCGACAATATCAGCCTTTACTACGGCGCAGCGCAGGCGCTGCGCGGCGTCTCGTTGTCCGCAGAGCCGGGCAAGGTGACATGCGTGCTCGGCCGCAACGGCGTCGGCAAGACCTCGCTCTTGCGCGCGATGGTCGGCCAGTACCCGATCGCGGGCGGGTCGATCACGCTCGATGGCAACGACATCACCGGCCTGAAACCTTACGAGCGCGCACGGCGCGGCATCGGCTTCGTGCCGCAGGGCCGCGAGATCTTTCCGCTGCTGACGGTGGAGGAAAATCTCAAGACCGGTTTTGGCCCGCTCAAGCGCGACGACCGCCATATCCCCGACGACGTGTTCTCGCTGTTTCCGGTGCTGAGTACGATGCTGGGCCGGCGCGGCGGCGACCTCTCCGGCGGACAACAACAACAATTGGCGATCGGCCGCGCGCTGGTGATGCGGCCGAAATTGTTGCTGCTCGACGAGCCGACCGAAGGCATCCAGCCGTCGATCATCAAGGACATCGGCCGCGCCATCACGTACTTGCGCAGCCTCGGCAACATGGCGATCGTGCTGGTCGAACAATATCTCGACTTTGCCTGCGAGCTCGGCGACAATTTCGCGGTCATGGATCGCGGCGCGGTGAAATATGCCTGCGACCGCGCCAACCTCGACCCGGCCGAGATCAGCCGCCAGATGGCGCTGTAACGTCGCTGGTTCGATTGCGGCTCCATAACGCCGTTTGGGGGATGGATGCGGACCGATATGGCGCGCGGCGCTTCAGCAACATTCGCGGCTAACCGCGCCCAGGGCGCGGTGCGGTTTGGCGTACATGTCAAGGACGGCGCCACCCGCCGCGGCGATCTGCATGAATCCGGCTCGCTGCGCGTGCGTTTTCCTTCCCCTGAGCAAGAGGGGCTGTCGGGCGTGTTCGTCAACACCGCCGGCGGCATCGCCGGCGGCGACCGCTTCGATATCGATATCGCGGCAGGCGAGGGATCGCGGCTGACGCTGACGACGGCGGCGGCCGAGAAGGTCTATCGCGCGGCCGGTCCCGCCGCGCAGCTCAATATCGCGCTGAAGGCGGAGAGGGGCGCGCATCTCGCCTGGCTGCCGCAGGAAACCATCCTGTTCGACCGGGCGCGGATTATCAGGCGCATCGATATCGAGCTTGCGGACGACGCGTCGCTTCTGCTCTGCGAAATCGTGGTGTTCGGCCGCGCGGCGATGGGCGAAAAGATGCTGCACGGCGAGTTCGTCGACCGCTGGCGCCTGCGCCGCGGCGGAAAGCTCGTGTTCGCCGAAACCATCCGGCTCGACGGCGACATCGGCGAGAAGTTGGCGCGGCCGGCCATTGCGAAGGGCGGCGTCGCCATCGGTACCGCACTGATCGTGCCCGGTGACGAGGCGCTGGTGGAGCGAATTCGCGAGGCGTCGGAAACGTTCGGCGGCGAGGTCGGCATCTCCGCGTGGAATGGATTTGCAATGGCCCGTTTCTGTGCCCAAGATGCGGCCCGGCTCCGCGCCGATATGATGGCTGTGCTCGGCCGCGCCAGCGGCGTGGCGCTCCCAAGGCTTTGGCTAAATTAGAGGCTATGGCTCAACTAGGTCTTCAACCACCCGAGTGCCCGCATGAATCTCTCTCCCCGCGAAAAGGACAAGCTCTTGATCTCGATGGCGGCCATGGTGGCCCGCCGCAGGCTCGAGCGCGGCGTCAAGCTCAACCACCCCGAGGCGATCGCCATCATCTCCGACTTCATCGTCGAGGGCGCCCGCGACGGCCGCACCGTCGCTGAGCTGATGCAATCAGGCGCGCAGGTCATCACCCGCGCGCAATGCATGGACGGCATCCCGGAGATGATCCACGACATCCAGGTCGAGGCGACGTTCCCTGATGGGACGAAGCTCGTCACCGTGCATGAGCCGATCCGGTGAGCAGGGCGAAGCTCTCTAGTTTTTCGTCATGCCCGGGCTTGACCCGGGCATCCACGTCCTTTGACCCGCGAGCTAAGACGTGGATGGCCGGGCATAGGCGAGCGGAAGCGACGCCGTCCTTCAGACGGCTATGCCCGGCCATGACGCAGCAAAGTGTTGTGAGGTAAAAAATGATCCCCGGCGAACTCTTCATCAAGGACGGCGAGATCGAACTCAATGCCGGCCGCAAGACGGTGACACTCACAGTCGCCAACACCGGCGACCGCCCGATCCAGGTCGGCTCGCACTACCATTTCCTCGAGACCAATCCGGCCTTGAAATTCGATCGTAAAAAGGCCCGCGGCATGCGGCTCGATATCGCCGCCGGCACCGCGGTGCGCTTCGAACCCGGCCAGACCCGCGACGTGCAACTCGTCGCGCTCGCCGGCAAACGCGTCATCTACGGTTTTCGCGGCGAGGTGCAGGGGAAACTCTGAGCAAGGTTGCAATAGCGGTGGAAGCAAAAGGTCAAATCGAAATCGGGGTCGTACTCCAGGGCGGCGGCGCGCTTGGGGCCTACGAGTACGGTGCGATGGACGCGCTGCTCGAGCTGATGGACGAAATCGAAGCCAATGGCAGGGCAGTGCGGCTGGTGACGGTCACCGGCGTCTCGATCGGAGCGATCAACGCGGCGTGCGTTGTCGGTGCCAAAAATCGAACCGATGCGCGCAGGCGCCTGAAGTCCCTTTGGGACGCACTCTCGCTGGAGGCCACGCACTACTGGTGGGCTATTGCAAAGAACGATTTCGCGCTGTTCGGCGTGGACGGGTTCTATGAGCCGCGCCGCGATGTCTGGAGTTTCCTCGGCTGGACGAATTTTTACGATACGCGTCCGATGCTTGAGACTCTGAAAGAGCATGTGGACTTCGATTTGTTGAACGCCAGCGAGACGGCTTTCGTGATCACGGCGGTCAATCGATCGTCGGGCGAATTAATCCGCTTTCGGAATCATCCTCATAAAGGGGAAACGAAGAAGATCGAGCCGTCTCATGTGTTGGCGAGCGGCAGCCTGCCGCCGGCGTTTCCGGCAACGACAATCGGCAACGGTGATTTCTGGGACGGCGGCATCATCGACAATACGCCGCTTGGCGATGCGATCGATGCGTTTTCCGGATCTGATGATGTTGACCGTATTCTCATCGTGATGAATCTGTTCCGGAAGGAACGTGCGCCGCCGAAGGATATGATCGAGGTAAACGATCGCCTGAACGAGCTGCGCTATGGAAACCGGCTCCGCCAGGACCGGCAGAACGCGCATACCGTCAACGAGCTGTTGCAGACGATCGAACAGCTGGCGGCGCTGGTTCCCGCAGGTTCGATGGATCAACACCTCGAGGCGCGTGTATATGGCGCTAGCCGCTACAAGGTGCTTGACGCAATCACCGACATCGATCTGGCCGACCCCGTTCTGATGAAGGAAGCCGGCTTGTCGCCGAGGTCGGAAGAGTCGGGCAGCTTTCGCGATTTTTCCAAGACAGGCATCGAGCGGCGTCGTGAGGCCGGATACAAAATTGCGCAATTGAAGTTGCGAGAATTGTTCAGAAAACAAGGCCTGTTGCAGGCGACCCACTGACCAGGAGTTCTCATGTCGTTCAAGATGAAACGTTCCGTCTATGCCGACATGTTCGGGCCGACGACCGGCGATAAGGTGCGGCTGGCCGACACCGATCTCATCATCGAGGTCGAAAAGGATTTCACCACTTATGGCGAGGAGGTGAAGTTCGGTGGCGGCAAGGTGATCCGCGACGGCATGGGGCAGTCGCAGGTCACCAACAGGCAAGGCGCGGCCGATACCGTCATCACCAATGCGCTGATCGTCGATCACTGGGGCATCGTGAAGGCCGACGTCGCGATCAAGGAGGGCATGATCGCTGCGATCGGCAAGGCCGGTAATCCCGACATCCAGCCCGGCGTCACCATCGTGATCGGTCCCGGCACGGACATCATCGCGGGCGAGGGCAAGATCCTCACCGCCGGCGGTTTCGACAGCCACATTCATTTCATCTGCCCGCAGCAGATCGAGCACGCGCTGATGTCTGGCGTCACCTCGATGCTGGGCGGCGGCACCGGGCCGTCGCACGGCTCCTTTGCGACCACCTGCACGCCCGGGCCGTGGCACATGGGGCGGATGATCCAGTCGTTCGACGCCTTCCCGGTCAATCTCGGCATTTCGGGCAAGGGCAACGCGGCGCGCCCCGCCGCGCTGGTCGAAATGATCAAGGGCGGCGCCTGTGCGCTGAAGCTGCACGAGGACTGGGGCACCACGCCGGCCGCGATCGACAACTGCCTCAGCGTTGCCGATGATTACGACGTCCAGGTGATGCTGCATTCGGACACGCTGAACGAATCCGGCTTCGTCGAGGACACGGTAAAGGCCTTCAAGGGCCGCACCATCCATGCCTTCCATACCGAAGGTGCGGGTGGCGGCCATGCGCCTGACATCATCAAGATCGCCGGCTTGAAGAACGTATTGCCGTCCTCGACCAATCCGACGCGGCCGTTCACCCGCAACACCATCGACGAGCATCTGGACATGCTGATGGTGTGCCACCATCTCGATCCGTCGATTGCGGAAGACCTCGCGTTTGCCGAAAGCCGTATCCGCAAGGAGACCATCGCGGCGGAAGACATTTTGCACGACCTCGGCGCGCTCTCGATGATGTCATCGGACTCGCAGGCGATGGGCCGGCTCGGTGAAGTCATCATCCGCACCTGGCAGACCGCCGACAAGATGAAAAAACAAAGAGGCGCGCTGCCCGAGGACAAGGGCAACGACAATGACAATTTCCGCGTCAAGCGCTACATTTCGAAATACACCATCAACCCGTCGATCGCACACGGCGTCTCGAAGCTGATCGGCTCGGTAGAGAAGGGCAAGCTCGCCGACCTCGTACTGTGGTCGCCGGCCTTCTTTGGCGTGAAACCCGATTGCATCATCAAGGGTGGCTCGATCGTGGCGGCGCCGATGGGCGATCCGAACGCGTCGATCCCGACGCCGCAGCCCGTGCATTACCAGCCGATGTTCGCCGCCTACGGCAAATCGCTGACGGCGTCTTCCGTCGTGTTCACCTCGAAGGCCGCCATCACAGGCGGGCTGGCGCGCAAGCTCGGCATCGAAAAGAAGCTCTACCCCGTGAAAAACACCCGCGGCGGCATCTCCAAGAAGAGCATGATCCATAACGGCGCCACGCCGAAAATCGAGGTGGACGCCGAGACCTATGAGGTGCGCGCAGACGGCGAGCTTCTGACATGCGCGCCGGCGGAGGTTCTGCCCATGGCGCAGAGGTATTTCATGTTCTAAGGTCCATCCCGGAACTTGAGCCAGAACAAAAGTCCGGGAGAATCCAGTGATTTACGTCGTTGCCACGCTGACCGTGAAGCCTGAAACACGCGCCGAATTCATCGCCGCCGCCACCGCCTGCATCAAGGAAACCCGGAAAGAGCCGGGCAACATCGCCTACGACCTGCACGAAAGCGTCACCGATCCCTCGAAAATGGTGTTCGTCGAGCAGTGGGAAAATGCCGAGGCGCTGGTGCCGCATCGTGGCGCCGAACACATGAAGACCTTCGGCCGCGTCGCCGTGAAATGCATGTCGGCGCCGCCGAAGATCGAAGTCATCACTCCCGAAAAGGTCGACGTCCGCTAATCAAGAAAAGCAAGGGATAAACTCATGATCTACGTCATCGCCACCACGCCGATGAAGCCGGAAAACAAGGACGACTTCATCAAGGGGCACAAGGCCTGTACCGCCGAAACGCTCAAGGAGAAGGGCTGTATCTCCTATGAAGGCCATGTCAGCGTGAACAATCCCAATCTGTATGTGGTGGTCGAGCGCTGGGAGACCCGCGACGATCTCAATGCGCATGGCCGCGCGCCGCACATGAAAGTCTGGCGGGAGTATTCCTCGCAGATGAAGACGGCGCCGACGGTGATCGAAATCATCAGCGACGGCAAGGTGGAGAAATTTTAGTGCGTATTGAGCAGGTGATATGATCCGCGCGACCAAAGTCCTGGGCCAGCATCGCTGGACGCACGCCGCCGCCGATACCGTCGTGCTCGATTTCGACGACCGGCACCGGCGGCGGATGGCGATGACGGGGACGCGCGGGCTGGAATTCCTGCTCGACCTGGAAAACGCCGTGGCGCTGCGCGGCGGCGACGCGCTGGTGCTGGAGGACGGTCGGCTGATCGAGGTGGTCGCGGCCGCCGAGCCCCTGATCGAGATCAGGGGCGCCGATCCGCTGCACCTGGTTCGCATCGCCTGGCATCTCGGCAACCGCCATCTGCCGACGCAGATCATGCCAAAAGGCCTGCGGATTCGCAGGGATCACGTCATCGAGGCGATGGTGAAGGGGCTGGGTGCGCGCATCATCGAGATCGAGGCGCCGTTCGATCCCGAGGGCGGCGCGTATGCGCAGGCGGCGCATGATCACGCCGCGCATGATCATGACCATCATCATCACGACGATCACGATCACCACGGTGATCACGATCACCACGGTGATCACGATCATCACGGTAATCCCGATCACCACCACGGTGATCACGACCACCATCACCATGACGAACATTGCGACCACGATCATCACCACCACGATCACTCCCATGCTCATGACCACAAGTGAGCCCGCGCCGGCCGACGCGAGCAGCGGAATGAATGCGGATGAGGCGGCGGCGCTGTATCGGTTGATGACCTGGCTGTCGCCATCCTTTCCGGTCGGCGCGTTCTCCTATTCCAGCGGCATCGAATGGGCGGTGGAGGCGGGTGACATCACGGACGCCGCATCGCTGCGCGACTGGCTGGCCGCGATGCTCGGCGATGGCTCGGGCTTCTGCGATGCGGTGTTTCTGGCGCAGGTGCATCGCGCCGCATCCGCGCAGGACGACGTCGCCTTGCGCGAGATTGCCGAACTCGCGGCCGCTCTTGTGCCCTCGCGCGAGCGCCAGCTCGAGACCTCGACGCAGGGCCGCGCCTTCATCGAGATCGCGCGCTCCGCCTGGGCCTGCGACGGGCTCGACGGCATGGTCGCCGCTTGCGGCCGCAGCATGGTCTATCCCGTCGCGGTCGGGCTCGTCAGCGCGGGCCACGCCGTTCCGCTTGAGCCGGCGCTGCACGCTTTCCTGCACGCCGTGGTGTCGAACTGGATTTCCGCCGGCGCGCGGCTGGTCCCGCTCGGGCAAACCGACAGCCAGCGCATTCTCGCAGGCCTCGAAGCCGATGTCGCCGCCACCGCGAAGCGCGCGCTGGAGGCGTCGCTCGACGATCTCGGCAGCGCCACCTTCCGCGCCGACCTCGCCAGCCTGCGCCATGAGACGCAGTATACGCGGCTGTTCCGGTCATGATGGGGTATACTCTTTCGTCGTCCCTGCGAACGCAGGGACCCATAGCCACCGGCCTTGGTTGTTGCGAAGGACGTCGACCATCCTGCCGCATTGCTAGATCACGCGGTATGGGTCCCTGCGTTCGCAGGGACGACGATAGACGAGGGAATGTTCGACATGTCTAAATCTCACGGTCCGCTCCGCATCGGCGTCGGCGGCCCCGTCGGCTCCGGCAAGACCGCGCTGATGGACCTGCTCTGCAAGTCGATGCGCGAGCGCTATGACATCGCCGCGATCACCAACGACATCTACACCAAATGGGATGCGGAGTTCCTGGTGCGCTCGGGCTCGCTGACGCCGGACCGCATCGCCGGCGTCGAGACCGGCGGCTGCCCGCACACCGCGATCCGCGAGGACGCCTCGATGAATCTCGCAGCGGTCGCCGACATGCGCGCGAAATTCCCTGATCTCGATCTGGTGCTGATCGAATCCGGCGGCGACAATCTCGCCGCGACGTTTTCGCCCGAACTCGCCGATCTCACGATCTACGTGATCGACGTCGCCGCCGGCGACAAGATCCCCTCCAAGGGCGGGCCGGGCATCACCCGCTCGGACCTGCTCGTGATCAACAAGATCGACCTCGCGCCGCATGTGGGGGCGTCGCTCGAGAAGATGGAGCTTGATGCGAAAAGGATGCGGGGCGAGCGGCCGTTCGTGATGACTAACTTAAAGAAGAGCGAGGGGCTCGATCGCATCATCGGCTTCATCGAGACCAAGGGCGGCCTGCGCCCGGCGACGAAGGCCAAGGCCGGGTAGGGCGAGATAGACGGCCAAAGATAACGGTCAAGATAAACGGGCCGGGCCAGGCGGGGCGAGCAAGCGACCGGAAAAGCGGTCAGGCCAGCGGCCCGGGTGGGCGGGGCGTTAACATTAATATTCGGTCCGCCGACGCAGCCCTCGGATTTGCCCGTCCTCGCTGGAACCAAATCGGCACTGTCAGATTATCAACCTCTGGCCCCGCCAAATCAGCGTTAACGGCGGCCGTGTCGTTTACCTCGCTGCCACCTGTCAGTTGCGTGCTGATGAGCGCTCCGTCATATTCGCCGCGGTTGGCCTTCGCGCTATTGCCATGTGCCTCTGCCCCGGCAGACCCAAAGATGCTTCCGATACGTCTTCGCCAATACGTCATTTCCGAGTAAGCGAGTGATTCGGCTGGGCTTCATTATCGGCTTTATCGCGCTGATCGGAGTTCTGCTCTCCGGTCTCGCGGCCTATCGCGTTCACGAACAGGAACTGGCGATCGACGGCATCGCGCTGTCCCGCGCCATCGACGTCCATGCCAGCCTGGTGCAGGACCGGTTGACCGAGCGCGAATTGCTCGCACGCGTTGCATCCGGATTGTTCCGCGCACCTTCGGTGGTGAAAGCCAACATGCTGCAGCCGCTGCGCGCGGCGATCTATGCCTTCAAGACCGATTTCGTGATCGCGTCCTGGATCGCGCGGCTCAAGCCAGGCGAACTGGCCGCGGCGCAGGCGGAGCTGAAGAGCGCCGGCTTCACCAACCCGACGATCAGGGATTTCAACGATCGGCCGCTCGACATCAAGACGATCGACAAGCCGCTCGACGTCCTGATGGACCTCGAACCGCGCAGCGCGGATACGCTGGGCTTTCCGGGCCGCGCCTATGACCGTCACTCGGTGATCGAGCCGATGCTGGCGAAGGCGGCGGAGACCGGCAAGCCGGTGGCGTCGGACCCGATTCCGCTCCTGAGGCAGAGCGGGCAGATCGGCATCGTGCTTGCCTCCGCCCTTCTGAAGGAAGGTACTGCGGAGCCCCTGGGCTTCGTCACCTTTTCCTACGAGTTGGCGCCCTTGATGCTGACCAACGACGACCGCTCGCTGTTTTCGGTGGTGCTGAAAGACCCCGATGACGCCAGCGACGAATATGTCGCCAACGACCAGGGCGCCATCACCTTGCGACCGGTCAAGCAGGGCGATCCGTTGCCGTCGGTGGTGCGGACGGTAACGTTCGGCGGCCGCGACTGGTCGCTCGCCTACTATGCCAAGAACAATGCCGTTCAGCGCGCGCAGCAAACGGCGATCATCGTGGCGGCCATCGGCTTCGCGCTTACCGGCATTGTCTGCGGCCTGTTCGGCTACGTCGCCTACAACAACCTGCGGCTCAGCCGCGAGATCCAGGTCCGGATCGGTTTCGAGCGGCGGTTGACCGCCGTCATCGACGAGCTCAACCACCGGGTCAAGAACATCCTCGCCGTGATCCAGTCGATCGTGACGCGCACGCTGCGCCACGGCTCCGACATGGACGTGTCGCGCGAGCTCCTGATCGGCCGCATCCATGCGATGTCGAACGTGGTGACGTTGCTCAGCGAAAGCCAGTGGCAGGGCGTCAAGCTCAAGGGCCTGTTTGAATCGCGCGCGATCCCGCATGCCGACCGCATCGTCGTCAACGGCCCGGATATCTCCGTCAGCGCGCGCGCCGCGCAGTCGCTCTCGCTGTTGTTCTTCGAACTTGCGTCGCATTCCGACGAGGGCCTGTCGCTGGTCGGCAAGCACCCACACATCGTCGCCAACTGGGAAGTCACGGGCGAGGAGCCGGATACGATCTTTCATTTTCGCTGGGAAGAGTTCAACACCAGCGCGGCAACGCGGCGGGAAGACAGTGATTTCGGCCTCATCCTGCTCGACCGTGTCGCGCCGGAAGCGCTCGGCGGCACCGCGAAGCGCTATTTCACCGAAGTGAGCTACGTCTACGAACTCACCGCGCCGATGGAAACCGTCGTCGACATGACCGAGCGCGACCGCACCGAGCAGATTTCCGCACCGGTGCGGTAGAGTGCTCTCTCCGCTGTCGTCCCTGCCTAGTGCGCAATTGCGCACGGGCGCAGGGACCCATACCGCGTGATCCATCGAGGAAGCGCGGCAGCTAACGCTCTGCGTCAATCAACTAGCGTTGCAGGCTGTTGAAGCGAAGCCGTCCCGCGGCGTGCCCTTCACACCGGCCGCGGCGTATGGGTCCCTGCGCCCGTGCGCAATTGCGCACTAGGCAGGGACGACGGCTTCGAGGGAGATGCATCTGGAACTCGTCCGCACTTTCCCGCATTAATCCGCATCAATCTGCGACGGAGGAGTTCGTCATGGGACGTTACCTGCTGTTGTGGCTGCTCGGTGTGCCGATTCCGATTCTGGTCTTGATCTGCGCCTTCGGCGGCTTGAACTGAATTCGCAAACCGACGTAGCCCGGATGGAGCGAAGCGCAATCCGGGGCGGTCTATGCCGTGGGAGTCCCGGGTTACGCTGCGCTTCACCCGGGCTGCGAAGCTGCCACGAAAAAAAGGCGGCCCGATCGGGCCGCCTTTCCATGTCATTTCGATAGCGTCATCAGCCGCCGTTGCCGCCGATCACCGCGCGCACGGTCTCGTCGGGTCCGAAATCCTCGGCGCCATCGACATAGAGCAGCGCCGAGAGTTTCGAGCGCGCGCGGTTGACGCGGCTCTTGATGGTGCCGACCGCGCAGCCGCAGATGGCGGCGGCGTCCTCATAGGAGAAGCCGGAGGCGCCGACCAGGATCAACGCTTCGCGCTGGTCCTGCGGCAGCTTGTCGAGCGCGGTACGAAACTCCTCGAACTCCAGATGCGCATTTTGCGCCGGCTGGGTCTTCAGGGTCTTCGCGTAATTGCCCTCGGCGTCCTCCACCTCGCGCCGCCGCTTCCGGTAGTCCGAGCGGAACAGGTTGCGCAGGATGGTGAACAGCCAGGCCGGCAGGTTCGAGCCGGGCTGGAACGAGTCGATGTTGGCAATGGCGCGCAGCAACGTTTCCTGAACCAGGTCGTCCGCACGGTCGCCATTGCCAGAGAGCGAGATCGCGAACGCGCGCAGGCTGGGTACCGACGCCAAAATGTCGTCGCGAAGAGAGTCGGTGAGAGGCATTAGTCCCTCCCGTCATTTTTTGCTGGGTCGTCGATTTGGGCCGCCGCCGCCTCCGGCCCATCGAGCTTCCGGATCAGCTCTGCAAAGCGGTCCGGCACGCCTTGTCGGACCACGTCGTCGTACATGGCGCGGAGCTGGTGCCCGATCCTGGATTGAATCTCGGCGTTGAGCCCGCCCTGCTTCTTTACTTCCTTCATGGTCTGATCCACGCTTCCCCGAGAGTTAAGTCTCTGTGGTTTCAAGAGGTTACCTCGAAATTGGGCCTAGCCGCCGCGTTAAAGGTCAAAGGCTAATGCGAATATGTGCGGAAGGTTCCGAATTTTGGGAACTTTTTCTGGAACTTTTTTGCCCCCCGCGAGTAATCGGGGTGACAGGGGAACCGGGGTCCCCCCGCCGAAACTAAAATTGACGCCCGACGCGGCGCTTTAAGGTTACGTCCGCCCGGCTGAGACCCTAAGTAAGATGGCCAAGCCTACGGCCTAAGATAAGGATGAAATGGGGATGTCCCGATCACAGCTCGTTGCTGAACATCTGCCGCTGTTGCGGCGCTATGCCCGTGCGCTGACCGGAAACCAGGCCTCGGGCGATGCCTATGTGGGTGCCATGCTGGAGGCCCTGCTGCAGGATGGCTCGCTACTGGACGAACGGCATGGCCCGCGCGCCGGGCTGTTCAAGCTTTTCACCCAGATCTGGAACTCGGTCTCGCTCAACGATAACCCCGACGTCGCGACGCTGGCGCTACCGCCGGAGCGGAGGTTGTCGAACATCACGCCGCTGCCGCGGCAGGCCTTCCTGCTGCTCTCGCTCGAAGGCTTCTCCGAGGAAGAGGTGGCGTTCATTCTAAATACCGACATCGCCGAGACCCGCCAGTTGACGGACGCCGCCGGCCGCGAGATGGCGGCGGAAATCGCCACCGACGTCCTGATCATCGAGGACGAGACCTTCATCGCGATGGACCTCGAAAGCCTCGTGAAGAACCTCGGCCACAACGTGATCGGCGTCGCCCGCACCCATGCCGATGCGGTGGCGCTCGCCAAGAACAAGAAGCCCGGCCTGATCCTCGCCGACATCCAGCTCGCCGACGGTTCGTCGGGCCTGGATGCGGTCAACGAGCTGTTGAAGGTGTTCGAGGTGCCGGTGGTGTTCATCACCGCTTACCCCGAGCGCTTCCTGACTGGCGAACGCCCCGAGCCGGCGTTCCTGATCTCGAAGCCGTTCCAGCCTGCGATGGTCTCCGCCGTCGCCAGTCAGGCGCTGTTCTTCCAGCGCAACTCGCGTAACCGCGCCCCGCGGGCGGCCGCGGGCTGATCGAAGCTTTTTAGTGTAGAGTTTGGAATGATCCGGCGCGCTTCCCACTGCGCGCCGGATTTTTTGTGGGGCCAACCTGCTACGGTCCTCCTGGCGACGAACCTCTTGATGATGTGGAGTAGGGATCGATGAGTGTCGGGCTGATCGGCCTTCTCGACGATATCGCTGGTATCGCCAAGGTAGCTGCAGCTTCCCTCGATGATGTGGCCAGCCAGGCCGCCAAGGCGGGCGCGAAGGCGGCAGGCGTCGTGATCGACGATACCGCGGTTACGCCCGGTTATGTGATCGGATTCGAGCCGAAGCGCGAGCTTCCCATTGTGGGCAAGATCGCGGCGGGATCGCTGCGCAACAAGCTCTTGGTCCTGCTCCCCGCGGCCCTGGTGCTGAGCTACTTCCTTCCCTGGACGATTACGCCGCTGCTGATGCTGGGCGGGGCCTACCTCTGCTACGAAGGGGCGGAAAAGGTGCTCGAGGCCGTCATGCCCCATCATGCCCATCAGCATGAGGCCCAGCTCGGCACCGTGGCGTTGAACGCTCAGTCGGTCGAAGACGAGAAGATCGCAAGCGCTATCAAGACCGACTTCATCCTGTCGGCAGAGATCATGGCGATCACGCTGGCGGCTCTCCCGGTGGGGAGCATCTGGAAGCAGGCGCTTGTGCTGGCGGTCGTGGCTATCGGAATCACCGTCGCCGTGTATGGCGTGGTCGCGCTGATCGTGAAGGCCGACGATGTCGGTGTGGCGCTGGCGCGGAGCGATCGCGCCTCGGCCATGGGCCGCGCGCTCGGACGCGGCATCGTCCGCGGCATGCCCGTGCTTCTGAAGATTCTCAGCGTGGTCGGCACTGCCGCCATGATCTGGGTTGGCGGCGGCATCATCCTGCATGGCCTCGAGGTCTACGGTCCGCCGGCAATCCACCATGCCGTCAAAGCCGCTGCCGAGGCTGTGGCCCACGCATTCCCGCCGCTTGCCGCGATCCTCGAATGGGCGGTCGAGGCAGCCATATCCGGCGTGATAGGCCTGCTGGTCGGCGCCGCATCGATTCCGGTCGTCGGATTTGTCTTTGCGCCTGCATGGAAACTGTTGAAGAGTTTTCTGCAGGGCGGCCGGAAAGGGTCCTAGGCGGGACTCGCCGGCATTGCAGCTTCGCTGGCTCTGGCAGGCATAGCTTTAGCCACACGCTCCACGTGCTGACGTCAGCAGTGAGATCGACCGCGGTGCAACAAGCAGCGGTAAATCCGCCGGAGCGCAAAAGCGCCACGCCGCAGCAGCCTGCCGGCGCTTGCTGCGGCCAGAAAGCAAGATGACAATTTGGCAGGATGGTGGCAGACTTGGTTTCGAGACCAGGCGCGGCAAGAAAAAACGAAGAAATAGGTTCGCCAAGGTCTACGTCGTCAAAGGGAGGAGAGGGCTCATGAAACGCTTGTTTCTGGGACTACTCGCTGCTGCCCTGATGGCATCGGCGTTTGTCGGATCTACCACTGCAGTCATGGCGCAGACGAAGGTGCTGAAGATGCAGGCCACGTGGCCGGCATCGCTCACGCTCTATGATAACTTCACCTACTTCGCGGAGCGGGTGAACAAGCTATCGGCCGGCACGCTGAAGATCGAAACGATGCCCGCCGGTCAGGTCGTGCCGGCCTTCGAGGTGCTGGACGCGACCCACAAGAAGGTGCTCGACGGATCGCATGCGTGGGCCGGCTACTGGACCGGCAAGAACAAGACCGCGATCCTGTTCACCGGTGGTCCCGGCGGCACCTTCGGCATGGACTACATGGACGTGATGGGCTGGTTCTATCATGGCGGTGGCCTCGATCTTTACAACGAGTTCTATCAGAAGGAGCTCAAGCTCAACGTCGTCGTGTTCCCCATCCTGCCTGCAGGGCCGCAGGCTTTCGGCTGGTTCAAGAAGCCGATCCAGACGATCGAGGACATGAAGGGCATGAAATGCCGCCAGACCGGCATGGCCGGCGAAGTCTGGCAGGCGCTCGGCTTCACGGTGGTCAACATGCCGGGCGGCGAGATCATTCCCTCCGCGCAGCGCGGCGTGATCGATTGCGCGGAATGGGTCGGCGGCATCGAGGACATGCAGCTCGGCTTCCACAACGTCTGGAAGTACCACTATTCGCCCGGCTTGCACGAGAACGTGACGGTCGGCGAAATCGTGATCAACGGCGATGTGTGGAAGGAGCTCACTCCGCAGCACCAGGAGATCATCAAGTCGGCGGCCAACGAGACATTCCTCGTCTGGTGGACCAAGTGGCAGCGCCAGAACGCCGATGCGCTGATTGAGATGCAGCAGAAGCACGGCGTACAGATTCTGCGCACGCCGACCGAAATCCTGCTGGCCTTCATCAAGAAGTGGGACGAGATCGCGGCGGCCGAGGGCGCCAGGAACCCGTTCTTCAAGAAGGTGCACGACTCGCAGAAGGCCTATGCCAGCGCTGTGGTGCCGTACAAGCGATCCTATTTCCCGCCATACTCCTTCATGGCGAACTACTACTTCCCGGTCGAGAAATAGGACTTCGTCCGAGGGCGGCCGGTTCGGCCGCCCCTCCATTCGCGCGCGCGGCCTGCGTCACGCCAAAGGCGAGCCGCACGAACGGTGGGCGGTAGGGGGAGGGATGGTTGAGATAACAGACAGGCAGTCGCCGGCGCTGCTGGCCATAATCCGGGTCATCGACGGTTTCACGGATCGGACCGGCACGATCATCTCGTGGCTGTCGGTGCCGCTGGTTCTGGCTGTCGCTTACGAGGTTGGAGCGCGCTACCTGTTCAACGCGCCGACCATATGGGCCTACGACGCAACCTACATGCTCTACGGCTCGCTGTTCATGCTCGGCGCCGCTTACGCGCTGCACAAGGGCGCTCACATCCGCACCGACTTCTTCTGGGAGAAGTTCTCCATCCGCAGGAAGGGCTTGATCGACACGATCTCCTACATTGTCTTCTTCTTCCCGAGCCTGATCATGCTGTTGCTGATCAGCTGGAACGAGTTTCATTACTCGTGGCAGATCAACGAGATGTCGGACCAGACGCCGTGGCGGCCGGTGCTGTGGCCGTTCAAGTTCGTCGTGCCGCTCGCCTGCCTCTTGCTGCTGATCCAGGGCGTGTCCGAGCTGATCAAGAGCATCTACATGGTGCGCACCGGCGTCGAGCTCGAGCACAAGGAGAAGGTCGAGATATGACCGCAGAAGCGCTCATCGGCCTCATCATGCTCCTGGTGCTGCTCGGAGCAATTTTCATCGGCGTGCCGATCTCGTTCACGCTGCTGTTTCTCGCCTTTGCGTTCGGTTACCTCGGCATGGGCGCGACGGTCTTCGACCTTGCCTACTTCCAGACCATCGGGCTGATGAAGGAAGAACTCCTTGCCGCCGTGCCGCTGTTCATCTTCATGGGCTTCATCACCGAGCAGGCGGGGCTCATGGAGCGCCTTTTTACGGCGTTCCGCATGCTGCTTGCGCCGGTGCGCGGCGCGCTCTTCCTCGTCGTCATCCTGACCTCGACCGTGTTCGCGATGGCGACGGGCATCGTCGGCGCAGCCGTCACCGTTCTTGGCATCATGGCCTCGCCGATCATGACCAAGGCGGGTTATGACGCCAAGCTTTCAGCGGGCACCATCACTGCGGGCGGCACCCTCGGCATTCTCATTCCCCCGTCGGTAATGCTGATCGTGATGGGGCCGGTGCTCGGGGTGTCGGTCGCTGATCTCTATGCTGCAGCCTTCGGGCCGGGCTTCCTGCTGGCCGGCATGTACATCGCCTATCTGATGGGCCGTGCCTTCATGAACCCCAAGCTCGGGCCGCCGGTGCCGATGGACGAACGCATCCACTCGGCGGCGTACATTGCGCGCGAGGTGATCGTCGGCACGCTGCCCCTGCTCGGGCTCATCACGGCGACGCTCGGCTCGATCATCGGGGGCCTTGCGACGCCGACGGAGGCGGCCGGCATCGGCAGCGTCGGCGCGCTGATCCTGGCCATCGCCTATGGCAGATTCTCGCTCGGCGGACTGCAACGAGCGCTGATCTCGACGATGGCGACGTCGAGCATGGTCCTGCTGCTGGCGGTCACGTCGAACATTTTCGGTGCGGTATTCGCCCGCCTAGGCTCCGCAAACTGGATCACCGAGACGATGCTCGGCCTCCAGTTGCCGCCCAGCCTCATGCTGATTGTCGTGCTGTTGCTCATTTTCCTGTTGGGTTGGCCGTTTGAGTGGCCAGCCATCATCCTGGTGTTCCTGCCGATCTTCTATCCGGTCGTGAAGGGCATGGGTATCGACCTCATATGGTTCGGAGCATTGGTTGCGGTGGTGCTGCAGACCGCCTTCCTGTCGCCGCCGGTCGCCATGTCGGCGTACTATCTCAGGCAGGTAGTCAAGGGCTGGAGTCTCGCGACGATTTACGCCGGCATGTTCCAGTTCATGATCCTGCAGGTGATCTGCGTTGGGCTGATGATCGCCTTCCCCGGCATTGCGACCTGGTTCCCGCACACGCTGCACGAGGCATCCCGCAGTCAGGTGATCCCCGAGGCGCACAGGAAAATCCTGGAACAGCAGAAGCTGGCGCCGTCCCTGGAAGACGACGACTGGCTGACGCCGAAAAAGAAGTAGGCCGATTGACTAGGCCCTGGGCGCAGCTCGTCCGGCCCTTCACACCAGATCGCGAATGGTGTGGAAAATCGAAAGTTGAAATGGCGGCGGTCCCGTTCGGCCACCCGTTCAGTCCGCATATCCTCTACGAAAAGACCTCCCGCGCTTTGGCTCCAGGCTTGCTCAGTGGTGGCCAGCCTGAGACCGGACAACAGCAGCTCGCGTTGGCCGGATCGCCGTACAAGCCAACTATAAACCTTCGTATAGCCGGCCCATCCGTTTCGATGTCGGCAACTTACCTCGGTACAATTGAGCATGGCGCGCGAGGAGCTTAACGTCGTCACGTCGAGGCAGGATGTACATCATCGAATTGCCTGCGCATCGTCGATCTCTCCTCCCGGTCGTCGGCGCCGCCTGCCTCGTCACCTCGGTCTTCGTTCGCGCGCGACGATCAGTGACCTCGCAAAATGATTTCTGATTGAATGCGCCATGTGAACCAGTTCACCTCCGGATCGCGACGCCGGCGCTATCATTAACTCTGCTGATTCACCGCCGACACCGGCGATTGTCGGCGTTATCGAGTTCGCGGCCAGGCACCTCCCCCTGGCTCGGGCCACCAGCCTCAAGAGCTGGTCGGACTTATCCGGCGCGCGCCATCTGCGCGCCGGATTTTTTACGCGCAAGAGCCATGCGAGCGCTGGCCATGGAGCCGCGGGTTCCCAGCTGCTAAGCAACCGGAATGGATGCGGCGCGGCGCGGCAAATGGATCGGCTTTCTCTGCCTTGGCGTCACGACCTCGACCGGCATGCTGCTGGTCCCCCTGATCGGCGTGATCTCGGCGGCCCTGATTCTGGGCGAGCCGCTTGGCATGCGCGAAGTCGTCGCGATGGTGCTGACTCTCGGCGGCGTGACGCTGGCGCTGCAGAAGGCATAAGGTGGCGCTGGTCCTGCTCAGCAGCCGCGGCAGATACTGTTCACCTTTGCCCTCAGCCTCGACTGTTCCTGTTCCCAGGAGCCAGACTGTCCAGGCCGGAGACGGTAGTCAAATTCGATCGCTAACCTCAGACGATCCTCTTTCAGGTTCGGCGGAGGCATCGGAAACGACTCGGTACGTTCGAGAATTGCCAGGCTTTCTTCATCGAGCGCGCGATTGCCCGCGCTTTCTGCCAACCAGTGAGAAACCAGCTTACCCTGACGGTCGAGCACGAACCCGACCTTGGCTGCACCCAACTGGCCCGCTGCTAGCGGTGGATAGCGCGTATTGCTCTTTAGTCGAATGTGGATCTGCTTGTGCCACTCTTTGATGTCGTTGGTCTCTGCGTGCACGGGTAGCGAGACAACCATGAGCAGAGCAATCAAAACAATCCGGCGCAACATAGGCAAAACCTGCGATTCCAAGCGGCCGGATCATATTCGCGTTGAGGTTGATTGCAAGGTGTGTCGGTCCTGGCTCTCTGGCTTTCCGGCATTTTGGCCGTGCCTTGCTTCCCGCTGTGTCGAGGATGAAGCCGGAGATTGCTTGTTGAACTGCACTCCTCGCCCGCATAGGCTTGCGGCAGCAACAATAAAAGATAACGGAAACGCCCTTTAACCGATGCAGTCTGCCGAGCGGCCTTTCCCCTACCGCCGGGGCCTGATCATCGTCGCGACATTGGCCACCGCCTATGTCGCCAGCCATTTTTTCCGCGCCTCCAACGTCACCATCGGCCTCGATTTGATGCGCGATCTGGCCATCGGGCCCGAGGCGCTGGGCGCGCTGACCGGCGCGTTCTTCTTCGGCTTCGCCGCGATGCAGATTCCCTGCGGCTTCTTCTTCGATCGGTTCGGGCCGCGCTATACCGTGGTCGGAATGCTCATCATAGCGAGCCTCGGCGGCGCCCTGTTCACGCTGGCGCCGAGCTGGCCGGTGCTGTTGACCGGCCGGGCGCTGATGGGCGCCGGCTGCGGCGTGATGCTGATCGGCAGCATGGTGGTGATCTCCCGCTGGTTTCCGCCGGACCGCTTCTCGACGCTGACAGCCATGGTGCTGTCGATCGGCCTGCTCGGCAATCTCGCCGCCACCACGCCGCTCGCCTGGGCATCGGAGGCGGTCGGCTGGCGTCCGGTGTTCGGCGCCGTCGTCATCTTCACGGCGCTGGCGACGATCGCGATCTGGCTGGTGGTGCGCGACGCACCGCCCGGTCATCCCTTCCTCTCCCGCAAGGTGGAACCATCAGGCAAGATGCTCATGGGCATGCTCGAGGTGCTGCGCAACCCGCGCCTGAAGCCGATCCTGGCGCTGAATTTCTGCAACTACGCCTGCACCTTCACCGTGCAGGGCCTGTGGGGCGGCGCGTTCCTGCGCGAGGTGCATGGGTTAAGCCCGATCGCGGCCGGCAACGTCCTGCTCTGTGCCGTGATCGCCTACCAGGCCGGCATGCTCGCCTTCGGCCCGCTTGACCGCCGGCTCGACACCCGCAAGGGCATCGCGATCGGCGGCATGCTGGTGATCATTTTGCTGCTCGCGATGCTGGCGCTGTTTTCCCACCCGCCGGTCTGGCTGCCCGTTGCCGTCATCATCGCCATGGGCTTCTTCTCAGCCTCCAGCACCATGGTGATGACGCACGGCCGCGGCATCTTCCCGGATAGGCTGATCGGCCGCGGCATCTCGACCATGAACACATCGGTGATGCTCGGCGTCGCCTGCATGCAGACGCTGTCCGGAATCATCATCGGCGCGTTCGAACCGCTGGCCAGCGGCGCGCGGACGGAAGAGGCTTACCGCGCCTTGTTCGGCGTGTTGACGCTGGTGCTGATCGTTGCGGTTGCGATCTACAGCCGCTCGCAGGATGTGAAGCCGAGCGACGAGATGCGGGCGGTGCGGCAGTAGCAAATCTCCGGTTACGTTGCCCGCCGTACCGCTTGCTCGGGCGCCAAGCTGCTTTAATTCCTGGTTGCGGTGCACGATTGCCATTTCGCCCCGGTGGGAGGATGCTTCGACGGAGGCACAAGGGAGAGCGGCATGAGCAAGGCAGGTCTCGACACTCGCAAGCAGGATGGTGAAATCGGTCACAAGCACGGCGCCACCCCCATCGGCACGTTGCGCAAGATTTACGGGCAAGGTTTTGCCGCCGGTTATCCCCCAACCGACAGGCTGAGCGACGTTTTTCTTAACCTGAACGAGACGTCGCTGAGCCAGCTTCGACGCGACTACAAGACGGGTCATCTCGATCACAAGATCACGCACGCCTCGGGCTGAAAGCGTGCCGGTCACCATCGACTACTACATGTCGCTCAACTCGCCGTGGACTTACCTCGGCAGCGCGCCGTTCGCCGAGATCGCCGAGCGCAATGGCGCGATCGTCAACATCAAGCCCTGCAAGTTCGGACCGATCTTCGAGCAGACCGGCGGGCTGCCGCTGCCGAAGCGCTCGCCGCAGCGGCGCGCCTACCGGATGATGGAGCTGAAGCGCTGGCGCGAGGTGCGGAGCGCTCCCATCCATCTCGAGCCGAAGCATTTCCCCTGCGACGACGCCGCTGCGGTCCGCCTGGTCATTGCAGCCAGGCTGCAGGGCAAGAATGCCCACAGACTGTCGCTGGAACTCGGGCGTGCGCTGTGGGAGCGCGAGGAAACGCTCACCGATCCCGCAACGATGGCGTTGGCCGCCGAGCGCGCCGGTCTCGACGCTGTGGAGTTGCGCGCAGGCGGGCCTTCAGACGCTGAACTCGACGCGCTCTATGAGAAGTTTACGCAGGAGGCGCTGAGCGCGGGCGTCTTCGGTGCGCCGAGCTACGTGCTGCCTTCAGGCGAGATTTTCTGGGGCCAGGACCGGCTGGAACTTCTGGAACGCGCTTTGAAGAAGCTGGCGCCTTGAGAGGCTGACTTCACAGCGTTTTCGAGCGAAGCATGCCCTCGGACTAGATCCGTGGGTGGGAACCGGCTCGCGTGAAGAAAACGCTTAAAAAAATCTGGAGCTTCGGTTCTGAAGCTCCAGCCAAAAAAAGCAGGGTGCGACCGGCATCACCACGGTCGCACCCTACGTCGCCGGTCAATGGGGCAGGGGGAATAACCGGCTGCCGGGATGACTCCGAGCCCCCGGAGTCGTTCCATGGCGCCGCAAATATTTTTCGATATTTTTCGTACACGGTTAAGTGATCGAAAAGCGCCGGACCCCCTTCGGCTCGGCTCGGGTTGTGTCCGTGATCGCCACGGGGCGAGGGACAAACCAGCATGTCACAGATATTCAAAGCAATTTTAGCCGCTCTCGCCATTACCACGGCATTTAGCGCCTTCCAGCTCGCGTCAGGCCATGACCTCACCGGCCGTCGGCAACTCGCTGCGACCGAACCTGCAGCCGACATCAACCGCGCCGCAAAGGCCGACCGCGGGGCGTTTAGAGCCGCGCAAAGGCAGACCGAGACGATCACGATCCGGACCGTCGGCCTCGAGGACACGTCCGTGGTGGTGCGTGTTCCCGTGGCCCAGGAGGAGGTACGGAACCGCCCGGCGCCGCCGGCCCAGCCCGCTGCACCGAACAAGCCCGGCCCCTCGAAGATGACGGTGGCCTGCGAACCGCCGGTCAGTGTGCTGACCGAGGTCGCAAAACTGCTTCAGCCCGGCCGCTGCGTGACCTGATCGCGGCGTGCGGCATGTGTCTGCGAAGCGAGCCTGGATCTGAAGCGAGCCTGGATCTGTAGGGTGGGCAAAGGCGCGATAGCGCCGTGCCCACCATGTATCATCGAGCGAGCTTCTGATGGTGGGCACGCTGCTCCCCCAACGTCATTGCGAGCGCAGCGAAGCAATCCACCTCTCCACTTGCGGCGCTATGGATTGCTTCGCTGCGCTCGCAATGACGAAGTGGAGGCAAAGGCTGTGACAAAAACCACTTGTCGGGCAAATCAGTCAAAACCTGTCCAGCCCTTCCCGCAAAAATATTCCGCTTAACTTGCAGAGCAAATCAGCGGCATAACCCCGCCCGTCTCACGGCAGATGAGGGGCGTTGGCCATCGTCACGAACGTGCGGTGAGATGCAATGGACGCGAGAGCTGCGACTGACGTGTGTGGCTCGAGCGTACGGCGAAGTCGTGTGGTCCCGACGCCGCGGTGCTGGCGTCAAGTTGCGCAAGATTTATTTCCTGCGTGGCGACGGTGGCAAAAGAGCCGTTCACCGGGGAGAGCTCGCTATAAGCCGTAAAGCCATTGCGCAGGGAAGGCCGGGATGCTCCCGCTGAACCTGTATGCTCGTGTGCGCGTTCCTTGTGCGCAATTGCACGCGAGACCGCGGGTGCGGCGCGCACCCGGTCTTCCCTGCGCCCTCTATTTCGAGGAGGGCAAACCAAGATGCAAACCTCGGACGCAATGCGCCGCGAGAACGTCGCCTCATATTCCATCGTCATCACCCGCCTTGTGCGCAATTGCGCACTGGGGCGGGTGATCCAGTATCCCAGAGACAGCAATGATGGAATCGATAGGCCGCGGCGTACTGGATGCCCGCCCCAGTGCGCAATTGCGCACAAGGCGGGCATGACAGCTCTCTCCGCGTCATGCTGGATAGCCCGTTTTCGCAGCGTGCGGACCTGCTACCTGCTACTCTGCCGGTGCTTCGTTGGCGCCGCTGCTCCCGTTGGCGCGGGTGGCGAGAAATCCCAGCGCCAAGCCGCCGACCGCAAGGATCGGGATCAGCTTCTTGACGCCGATGGCGCGGATCACCTGGATGCCGGCCGCAACCAGCATCGGATCGGACAGCACGGTCTGCGCGGTGGACTTGGCCATCTTCGCCGCCAGTTCGGCGCGCGCCTCGATCTGCTTCTTGCGCACCATGTAGCTGCCGGCCGCGATCAGAGTGACCACGAAGAAGAAGCCCGCGCCGGTCAGGCAGGCCTGCACCGGGCCGTAATTTTGCAGAACGAACACGAAGGCGGCGGCGCACAGAAAGGCGGCGGTGATGAGCAACGCCATCGCCGCGGCCGCCGCCAGCGATGTCAGCCGCAGCGTGCTGCTGGCCGAATTCTTGAAATCGTCAATCCATCGCTGAAACATGGCCAAGCCTCGATCTGAAACGCCTCAATCTGAAAACAACAGCGCAACAAACCATGGCGCGCGCCATCATTACCGACGCGAGAACGATTTGCGCCCGGGTCCAAGACTACCTGCGCCAAAACTACCTGCGCCACGTCAAGCCGATCAGCAAGCCTATGCCGAGCGCGAGGCCCACGGCTGCCAGCGGACGCTGCGTAATGGCGTCTTCCAACGTCTCCTCGATGGACGAGGCTGCGTCTTGAGCGGCATCCATCATCGCGCTGCCGCGTTCGGACACATCCTCCACAGCCTGTTCCGCATTGGCGCGCGCCTGCTTGTAGCCGCGCCGCGCCTGTTTGGAGGCGCTGCCGGCAAAATTGTTCAACGCATCGGTGATCTGCTCGGTCAGGGCTGCGATATCGTTTTTCACGGCGATTACATCCTTCTGCAGGCGTTCATAGGTCGCTTTGTCGGTCGGATTTTTCGCCGCGGCTTCACCGTTCGTCATCGACATCGAAAGCTCCCAGGTACTGAAATCAGGTGCGGAACAAACGCCCCGTCGAAGGGGAAGTTCCCGATGCGGGATTTGCTAGTCCTCCGGCAACTGCGGCGAATCGACCGGCATCAGATGCTCCTTCACGATCAGTGCGACGATCAGAAGCGGCGACGACAGGAATGCGCCCATCGGGCCCCACAACCAGGTCCAGAACGCAAGCGCCAGGAACACGGCGAGCGCGTTCACCGCCAGCCGGCGTCCGACGATCATCGGCGTCAGGAAATGGCCCTCCAGGAAAGTCATCGCCGCAAACATGGCCGGCGCCAACAGGCCGGCGCTGATGGTCGGGAACGCGACGAGGCCGACAACGACCAGGACAGCGAACATCGCCACCGGGCCGATGATCGGAATGAAATTCAGGATCGTGGCCAGCGCGCCCAGACTGGCCGGATTGGGCATGCCCGTGAGTGCGCAGATCAGGCCGGTGGCGATGCCGACGCCGACATTGATCGTGGCCACCATCAGCAGGTAGCCGCCGAGATGCTCCTCGATCTCGTTGAGGATCCGCAGCGTCCGCAGCCGCGACGTGCGCTCGCCGAAATTCATGATCAGAGCCCGGCGCAGGTCCCGCCAGCTCGCGATGAACAGGATCAGCGTTGCGATGAACAGCAGGAATTCGGCGAAGGTCGGCGACAGGAATTCCAGCGTCGGCTGCACCCAGTCGACCTTGGGCAGATGGAACGTCGTCAGGGTGTCGGGACCGCCGAGCATGCTCTGCAGCTGCTGCCAGAGCGCGAGCGGCCGGTCGAATACGTGCATTTTATCCTTCAGAATCGATCCCAGCTCCGGGAGCTTGTTGCTCCATTCCATCACGGGCGATGCAATCAGGCCGACCATGAAGACAGCCCCGGCGCTGACCGCGGCCACGATCAGCACAGCCGCGACCGCGCGCGGAATGCGATAGCGTTCCAGGAAACTGGCCGCCGGTGACAGCATGGTGCCGACGATGAAGGCCATCGTGATCGGCAGAAAGAACGCCTGAGCAAGATAGAGGCCGGTGATGATGCAGATGAGCAGAAGGCCAACGAGGCAGATGGCCACCACTTCGGTGCGGCGGATCACCGGCGGCAATTCGGCCTTGCTGTCGGGGGCCGGCGTGCCTTCGTGCCCGTTGGGAAGCTGGCGCTCACCGGGCAAAGGTTTTGTTGGCGGAGATTTAGAAGCCAAAGGCTTGGCGGGCACAGGCTTGGTGGAAATGACGCTCACAATGGCTTTCCCCCGCCCGAGGCGGCGATCATAGGCAGACGCGACCTCGCGATCCGGACTGGCACCACAACGTGGCGCAGATACGCGGGTTCCAATCGCGGAGGTGTGAGCTTTGTCGCGCTTGATAAGGTTGCGCCGCAACGTCGGCCGAACGGAACTGCCGACCGCCGGGCGCGTTTGTTGGTGCAGAGCATCCAATGATGCACATCCAGCGGGGCAGTCCCATGACACAGTCCTCCGATCGCCGACATTCGTCGCGCGTAACGGGCGCGCTCATCAGCGCCGTCCTGCTGGCGCCCATGTTGTCCAGCGCCGCGAGCGCGCAGACCTTTGGCTACGCTTCTGCCCAGCCGAATGCATATCCCACCGATGAGGTGATCGCGTCCGACGAGGCCGCGACGCCCGATCGGCTTCGCCGCGCCATCGTTGCCTTTGGTACAGTGGAGGCGCCCGGCACCGTCATCATCGATACCGGCAACACCACGCTCTACTACGTGCTCGGCCAGGGCCGTGCCATCCGCTACGGCGTCGGCGTTGGCCGCGAAGGCTTTACCTGGTCCGGGGTGCAGACCATCAGCCGCAAGGCGGAATGGCCGGACTGGCATCCGCCAGCCGAGATGGTCGCGCGCCAGCCCTATCTGCCGCGCTTCATGGCCGGCGGTCCCGGCAATCCGCTCGGCGCGCGGGCGATGTATCTCGGCACCAGCCAGTACCGCATTCACGGCACCAACGATCCCTCGACGATCGGAAAGTTCGTCTCGTCGGGCTGCGTCCGCCTGACCAATGAGGACGTCACCGATCTGTTCAGCCGGGTCGATGTCGGCACCAAGGTCGTGGTGCTGCCGAAGAACGCGCCGGTCATGGCGCGAGGCGGGGATACCAGGACCGGCATCACGGCTCGTCCGGCCGGCACGCATCCGCGCCCGGTCGCGACCACGCCCTCGGGCCACCAGGCGATGAACCTGACGGCGCGGCAGCTTAACTGAATGGACGCGTCATGTTGCGTGAGAGGAGAAGGTTGATGCGATCGAAAAAACTGGCAGCATGGGGGGCAGCCGCATTGGTGTGCGCTTCGGTGCTGGCGCCTGCCGCGCAGGCCCAGGATTTTTTCTCGCAACTGTTCGGCGGGTTCGCCCGCCCGCGCCACCAGCCCTATATCCAGATGCCGTTCGGCAATGACGACGGCCAGGTCTATGCGCCGCGGGGCGAGGGACGCGCTCGCTATGGCGGCGGCCAGGCGTTTTGCGTGCGGACCTGCGACGGGCGTTATTTCCCGGTCACCGCCTCAGACAATGCGAGCCGCGCGGCGTCCTGCAGCAGCTTCTGCCCGGCGAGCGAGACCAAGCTGTTCTACGGCAGCAGCATCGACAACGCGACCGCCGAAAACGGCAAGGCCTATTCGGAGCTGCCGAACGCGTTCCGCTATCGCAACGAACTCGTCAGCGGCTGCACGTGCAACGGCAAGGACCAGATCGGTCTGGCGCCGGTCAAGATCGAGGACGACCCGACGCTGCGCAAGGGCGACATCGTCGCCGGCGAGAACGGCCTTCTGGTCGCAGGCCGCAGCGCCGACAGGCGCGGCGCCGAACTGAATTTCTCACCCGCGTCCGAAAAGGTCCGCGCCAAATATGGCCGCGTGCCGGTGGTGGCGCGGGAGTGAGAGCTGACGAAGGAGTGAAGTAGCGGATTGTCACTTCTCCCTCGCCCCGCTCTTGCGGGGTCGAGACAAGCGAGGTGAGGGGCCTCTCTCCGCGAGTCGTGAGAGTGGTGAGACCTGTACCCCCTCACCCGGATCGCACCGGACGATGCTTCGCATCGCCGAGGCGATCCTGCCTCTCCCCGCAAGCGGGGAGAGGTTATCAAGCCGCGCGGATCTTGCCGAGGAAATCAGTAACCTGATTGCCCAGTTGCTGGCTCTGCGTCTCCAGCGTCTGGGAAGCGTGCTTCACATCCTCGGCGGCGGCGGCTGCCGCGTCGGCATCGGCCTTCACGCCGGTGATGTTGTCGGACACGTTTTTGGTGCCCTGCGCGGCAAATTGCGTCGAGCGCGTGATCTCCTGGGTGGCGGCGCCCTGTTGCTGCACGGCGGCGGCAATCGCGGTCGCGACCTCGTTGACCTCGCCGATGATGCCGCCGATGTTCTTGATGGCGTCGATGGCTTCGCCGGCGACCTTCTGAATGTCGGCGATCTGCTCGGAAATCTCCTCGGTCGCCTTCGCGGTCTGGCTCGCCAGCGATTTAACTTCGGAGGCGACCACCGCGAAGCCGCGGCCGGCCTCGCCGGCGCGCGCGGCCTCGATGGTAGCGTTGAGCGCCAGGAGGTTGGTCTGGGCGGCGATGGTGTTGATGAGGCCGACGACTTCGCCGATCCGCCCCGCCGATTGCGCGAGCCCCTGGACGGTGCCGTCGGTGTCACGCGCCTGGCCGACCGCGCGGCTGGCGATGCCAGCGGCGTGGGCCGCCTGCTGGCTGATGTCGTTGATCGAGGCGCTGAGCTCTTCGGAAGCCGCGGCAACCGTCTCGACACTCATCGAGGCCTCGCCCGAGGCCTTTTCGGCGACCTGGACGCGTTCGTTGGTCTGGCGCGAGATCGTCGACAGGCCGGCCGAGGTGGTCCGCATCTGGCCGGAAGCGTCGCCGAGCTGGTTGAGCGTCTGGCGCACCATGCTCTCGAACTCGCCGACATAGCTCTCGACCGCCTGCTGCCGCGCCGTGGCGCCGGCATTGCGCTCGCGCTCCTGCACCTCGATACGGGCCTTGTCGGCAGCCTGCTGCTTGAAGGTCTCCAGCGCGCCGGCCAGCGCGCCGATTTCGTCGTGGCGCGCGGCGTAGCCGGTATCGACGTGGAGGTCGCCGGCTGCGACCTTCAGCATGGCGTCGCGCATGATGTGCAGCGGCTTGATGACGCGGCGGGTGACGATCGCCATGGCGCCGAACGCCAGCGCCAGCGCGCCGGTCAGCAATGCGAGTTGCATCGTGAGCGAGCGCTGGGCGGTGGAGCGCAGGTGCGCGGCGTGATCCTTGGCGGCGTCGAGGGCTGCTTCGGCGACGCCGACGGCAGCAGACAGACGCCTGACCGTGACCGGGGTCCATTGGTTGGCGGTCAGTTCCGGCTTCTCGCCGGCCGCGATCTGCGTCAGCAACCGATCGCGCAGGGCGAGATATTGCGGCTCGAAATAGGCGGTCTTGGTCGCGGCTATGGCGCTGGAAATAGCCGGAGGTAGTTTCATGCTCGACGCCGTCAGTTCCAGCGCGCTCCAGGTGGCATCGATGCCGCCGGAATATTTCGTATAGGCGAGCCGCGCCTCCGGTGAGACCTTGCCGGAGTTGATTCCGACGGAGACGATGAGCGACGCTTCGCCGGCGGTGTTGCGCAGCAGCCAGGCGATCTGCTTGATCGCGAGCAACTGGTCGATCGTTGCGTCCTGGTGATTGACGGCGGCGGCCAGCGTTGCGGAGAGCTTGTCGAGCGTTTCCAGCATCGCAGTCGCGGTGTCCATGTATTCCTTGGCCAACGTCGGGCGACGTGAAGCTTTCGGCTTGCCCATCGCCTCCCAGAATTCCTTCTGCTGCGAGGTCATCGCCTTGAGCAGGCGGTCGAACTCGGGCACCAGTGTCTGTTGCTGCGTGAATTCCATTCCCCCGAGTTGGGCGAGCGCGCTGGCCATCGCGGGCATTTCGGTATCGCGGATGTTGCGCAGATATTTCTCGATGTCGGCTTCCATCGGCGCATCGGAGTTCAACAGCCGGTAGGTTGTGGAACGGTCGGTGCGCAGATTATGCATCGCCTTGAACATGTTTGCGGACGCATCCGCGATCACGGCGATGCGGCTCGCCGCCTGCAAGCGGCCCCAGGAGTCCCAGGCGTTGAGCGAAAATCCAAGCACTACGCAGAAGGAGGTGACGAGGATGACGGTCTTCAGCAGCGTGGACACGGTCAGACGGTTCAACATGATGCTCCCCCCAGAGGCTGGCGGGCCATTTGGCGGGAAAACGGTAAATTAGTTGGACAGCGTTATTGCCGTATAAATACTAGGATTCTTGAAATGATTGTGTTTTTCCGAGCGATCTGAGGTTCCGCCAACAGGAACCTGCCGCACCCGTTCACGTTAACAAAACACTACCAGCGCATTTTTCGGCAAATGCCGAGGGGGGACCCCGCATGCTCGTCAGTGTACTCGTCACATTCCTGGTCGTTATTCTCGTTCTCTATCTCATCAACCTGCTGCCGCTCGATGGCCGCGCCAAGCAGATTGCCCGCGTCGTCGTGATCATCCTCGGCGTGATCTCGCTGTTGAAATACATCGCGGTCATCTAGCGCCGACCTGCCAAAGCAAAAAAGCCCCGGCAACCTGCCGGGGCTTTTCATGCTCGGAAGCGTGGTCTTACTTCAACGTCCGGAACCAGTCGTCCACGTCCTTGTGGATCTGGTCCTTGGCAAAGCCGTAGCGCTGCTGCAGCTTGCCTTCAAGCTGTTCGCGGCGGCCCTCGATTACGTCGAGATCGTCATCGGTGAGCTTGCCCCATTTTTCCTTGGCGGCACCCTTGAACTGTTTCCAGTTCCCTTCAACCCTGTTCCAATCCATCGTCATCTCTCCCTGTTTATGTTGAGATGCCAATCAACGGACGGAGAGTTCAGGCGTTCCTAACAACCGATGCGGCATCGTGACGTAATTTATCCTGCCGCCTTCGCCTCGCGACGGCGCGCGGTGAGAATGTATTCGGTGTAGCCGTTCGGCTGCTCGCGTCCCTTGAAGACGAGATCGCAGGCGGCCTGGAAAGCGACGCCGTCGAACGAAGGCGCCATCGGCTTGTAGAGCGGGTCGCCGGCATTCTGTTTGTCGACCACGACCGCCATGCGCTTCAGCGATTCCATCACCTGGTCCTTGCTGACGACGCCATGGGCGAGCCAGTTCGCCAGATGCTGGCTGGAAATGCGCAACGTCGCGCGATCTTCCATCAGGCCGACGTCATGGATGTCGGGCACCTTGGAGCAGCCGACGCCCTGGTCGATCCAGCGCACGACATAGCCCAAAATGCCCTGGCAGTTGTTGTCGATCTCCTGCTTGACGTCGTCAGGCGCCCAGTTCGATTGCGACACCGGGATGGTGAGGATGTCGGAGAGCTTTGCGCGCTGGCCGCCCTTGGCGAGCTCCTGCTGGCGGGCCTGCACGTTGACCTGGTGATAATGCAGCGCGTGCAGCGTGGCGGCGGTCGGAGAGGGCACCCATGCGGTGGTCGCGCCGGCCTGCGGATGGCCGAGCTTCTGGGTCAGCATGTCAGCCATCTTGTCGGGCGCCGCCCACATGCCCTTGCCGATCTGGGCATGGCCGGGCAGGCCGTCGATCAGGCCCATGTCGACGTTCCAGTCTTCATAGGACTTGATCCAGGGCTGCGCCTTCATGTCGTTCTTGCGGATCATCGGCCCCGCTTCCATCGACGTATGGATTTCGTCGCCGGTGCGGTCGAGGAAGCCGGTGTTGATGAAGCAGATGCGCTTCGACGCGTTCTGGATGCAGGCCTTGAGGTTCACCGTGGTACGGCGCTCCTCGTCCATGATGCCGACCTTCATGGTGTTTTCCGGCAGCGCCAGCAGCTTCTCGACTTCGCCGAACAGTTCGCAGGTCAGCGCAACCTCGTCGGGGCCGTGCATCTTCGGCTTGACGATGTAGACCGAACCGGTGCGGCTGTTTTTGGTTTTCGACGAGCCCTTGAGGTCGTGGATCGCGAGCAGGCCGGCAACGGCGGCATCGAGCAAGCCTTCCGGGATCGCCTCGCCCTTCTCGTCGAGCACGGCGTCGGTGAACATGTGATGGCCGACATTGCGCATCAGCAGCAGGCTGCGGCCATGCAGTGTCAGCTGCTTGCCGTCGGGCGTCTTGTAGGTGCGGTCGAGGTTGAGCGAACGCTTGAGCGTCTTGCTGCCCTTCTCGAAATCGGCTGAAAGCGTGCCGTCCATCAGGCCGAGTGTGTTGCGATAGACCAGCACCTTGTCTTCGGCATCGACGGCGGCGACCGAGTCTTCCATGTCGAGGATGGTGGAGACAGCCGATTCCAGGATCATGTCGGCAACGCCTGCGGGATCATCCTTGCCGATGACATGGCTGCGGTCGATCTTCACTTCGACATGCATGCCATTGTTGACCAGCAGGATCGCGGAAGGTTGAGCGGCATCGCCCTGATATCCGGCGAACTGCGAAGCAGACTTCAATGCGGTGGCGTTGCCGCTCTTGAGTTTCACGGCGAGCTGGCCGGCGATGACGCTGTACGACGTCACGTCGGTGTGGCTGCCGGTCGCGAGCGGCACGGCGGCATCGAGGAAGGCTTTTGCCTTGGCGATCACCTTGTCGCCGCGCGCCTTGTTGTAGCCCTTACCGCCTTCGCTCGGATCGTGCGGGATCGCGTCGGTGCCGTAGAAGGCGTCATAGAGTGAGCCCCAGCGCGCATTCGCCGCGTTCAGCGCGTAGCGGGCGTTGGTGAGGGGAACGACGAGCTGCGGTCCGCAGATATTGCCGATTTCCTCGTCGACATTTGCTGTCTCGACCTTCTGCGTCGCCGGCTCCGGCAGCAGATAGCCGATCTCCTTCAGGAAGGCCGTATAGGCGTTCATGTCGAACGGCTTGCCCTTGTTGGCGCGATGCCAGCCGTCGATCTTGGCCTGCAGCGCGTCGCGGAAGGCGAGCAGCTCACGGTTTTTCGGCCCCAGCTTCTTGATGATGGCGGCAAGCCCCGCCCAGAATGTATCGGGTGAAATCCCGGTTTTGGGGGTCGCCTCCTTGGCGATGAAATCGAACAGGACAGCGGCGATCTTCAATCCGTGGGCGTCGACACGATTCATGATGGGCTTTCTCGGTAGAAACTGGCGTTGAAAGGCTGTTTTCTGACGAAAAGCAGCAAAAAACGCGCCAAAAAGGGCAGCGTTGGCCGCCCTTTTAGCCCTAAAGCCGGGTCGATGAGAAGGCCCTAAAAGGGAGCGGCTGCTCCATAAAAAGGAGCAGCCGGGAAGGGTCCTGTTTGGACGCGTTTTCTATACGCGAACCGGCGTCCGCTTCGCTCGAAAACGCTTTCAGATGTTAGCCGCCAGATCGACGAGTTCGTCGAACAGAATACCGGTCTCCGCCAGCATCCGCTCGATCTCGTCGGTCGCATCCGAAACCGTTCGGGCGGAGGTATCGATGCTGAGCTCCGCCCGGGCCGGCGGCTGGTAATCATTGCCGATCCCGGTGAACGCCTGCAGCGTGCCCGCGCGCGCCTTGGCGTAATGGCCCTTCGGGTCGCGGCTCTCGCAGATCTCGGCCGGCGTTGCGACATAGATCTCGCGGAACGTCGTGTCGGCGATTCGCCGGGCGGCGGCACGATCATCCGCCGACGGTGACACCGCGGCAACGACGGCGATATGTCCGTTGCGCGCCAGATGGGTCGCGACTTCGGCGAGCCGGCGGATGTTTTCGGTGCGGTCCTGCGCGGAGAAGCCGAGGTCGCCGTTGAGGCCCGCGCGCAGCGTGTCGCCATCCAGCAGGATCGGCGAGCCGCCGCGCGAAAACAGCCGGCGCTCAAGCGCGCGGGCGAGCGTGGATTTTCCGGAGCCCGGCAAGCCGGTCAGCCAGATCACCGCGCCGTTGTGGCCGTAGCGCGCCGAGCGCTCCTCGGGGCGAAGTGCGGATTCGACCGGCACGATGTCGATCGGGACCGCACGCTGTCCGGCGTCGACCGACAGCACGAGACCGCCGCCGGCGATGCGGCCGTTGACCTCGATCACCAGCCGCCCGGTGCGTGGATTTTCCTGATAGGGGTCGGCCGCGATCGGCTGCGCCAGCGAAATATCGATTTCGCCGACGTGATTGCGCGCGATCGCCTTGGTCTCCTCATTGGAGAGTTCGCCGGGATCGACCGCCTTCTCGATCGCGACCACGCTGGCGCGGCTTTCCCGCGTGCCGAGGCGGATCAGGATCTGATCGCCCTTCGACAGCGGCTTGTCGTGCAGCCAGAAGATCCGCGCCCGAATTCGCCGCGTATCGCGCGGGGTCGCGCCCACATGGGCGATGACATCGCCGCGTTCGATGAACAATTCACGGTCCAGCGTGATGCCGACCGAGCGCCCGGCACCGTGGCTGCCCTTCAGCGGCGTCACTGGCCAGCTCTCGACGGTTTTGATCTTCGCGATCTTGCCGGCGGGCATGATGACGATCTCGTCGCCGGTGCTCAAGCTGCCGGACTCGATGCGGCCCGCGACGATGCGGCGGTCGTCGAACTTGTAGATCGCCTGCACCGGCAGCCGCAGTGCAAGCTGCTCCAGCGGCCGCGCCGGTTCGAGCGCGTCGAGCGCCTCGACGACGGTCGGCCCCTGGTACCAGCCGATCCTTGGTGTGTGTTCGGCAACGCCGTCGCCGTCACGGGCGGAAATCGGAATCACCGCTGACGGCGTCACGCCGAGGCCGATCAGATGCGCCGAAATCTCGTCGCTGATCTCCTTGAAGCGCGCCGCGTTGAAATCGACGCGGTCCATCTTGTTGACGACGATCGCGACCTGCTTGATGCCCAGCAGATGCAGCAGATAGCCGTGACGCCGGGTCTGGTCACGCACGCCTTCCAGCGCGTCGATGATCAGGACCGCGCCGTCGGCCTGCGAGGCGCCGGTGATCATGTTGCGGAGGAATTCGGCGTGGCCCGGCGCGTCGATCAGCACGACATCGCGCGAGCGGGTGCGGAAGCGGATTTGCGTGGTGTCGATGGTGATGCCCTGGTCGCGCTCGGTCTGCAGCGCATCGAGCAGGAACGACCATTCGAACGGCATGCCACGCCGCGCGCTGACCGCCTTCAGCATCTCCAGCTTGCCCTCGGGCAGGCTGCCGGTCTCGTGCAGCAGGCGTCCGACCAAAGTGGATTTGCCGTGGTCGACATGGCCGACGATGACGATGCGCACCTGCGGGCGCGTGGTGCCGTTCGGGGTTGCCGAGATTGCCGTGGGGAGGATCATGTTCATCAGAGCGCTCACACCAAATGTCCGTCAGAGATAGCCGGCGACGCGCAGCCGCTCGAAAGCATCCTCGGTTTCGTGATCCAGCGCGCGGCCGGCGCGCTCCGGCACCTTGGTGCCGTCGAGTTCGGTCAGGATCTCGTCGATGCTTGATGCCATCGAAGCCACCGGATTGGTGATGTCCTGATCGCCCAGCGAGCGATAGCGCTTGCCGTCCTTCGAGAGATAGAGCGGGATGATCGGAATGTTTTCGCGCTTGGTGTAGGCCCAGATGTCGGCCTCGGTCCAATGCAGGATCGGATGGATGCGCAGATGTGCGCCGGGGGGCGGCGAAGCGTTGAACTGGTCCCAGAATTCCGGGGGCTGATCGCGCACGTC
The DNA here is from genome assembly GCF_023101085.1 of Bradyrhizobium sp. 170. Classification (NCBI taxonomy): domain Bacteria; kingdom Pseudomonadati; phylum Pseudomonadota; class Alphaproteobacteria; order Hyphomicrobiales; family Nitrobacteraceae; genus Bradyrhizobium; species Bradyrhizobium sp. 170. Next base: position 906,948 of record NZ_CP064703.1, read on the forward strand.
CCAGCCGCCTTCCAGCCCGCGCGGCGAGAACACGCGCTCCTTGGCGCGCGTCGCCTCTTCATCGCGGCGAATGCCGGCGATCAAGCCGTCGAAACCATATTTGGTCAGCGCCCATTTGAGTCCTTCGGTCTTGCGCGCGGCGGAACGTGCAGCCGGCGGCAAGGTCGGATCGACGGCGTCGATCGACGGGCAGGGCTCGATCTTGAGATCGAGATCCCACTCCTTGCCGAAGCGATCGCGGAACGCATACATCTCCGGAAATTTCTTGCCGGTGTCGACGTGCAGCGCCGGAAACGGCACGCGGCCGAAGAAGGCCTTGCGCGCCAGCCAGATCATCACGTTGGAATCTTTCCCCAGCGACCAGAGCAGCGCGAGTTTCTTCAGCCGCGCGAACGCCTCGCGCAGAATGTAGATGCTCTGCGCCTCGAGTTCGTCGAGATGGTCCATCGAGGGCGGCGGCAGCCGTCCGTCGGCGAAAATTTGTGGGACGGCGGAGCCATTCGTGAGGTCGGCGCCACGCAGCCGGTCTTTGACGGAGTCGGGATTGAGAAGATGCATCTCTGGGCCTTGGCCTTCGGGGGCGAAAATTCTATAGTTGCGATGCAATAGAGAAGAAATAATTTTCTCTTTGCGGGCGTTGAACGACACATATATAGAAAATAATTCCAGTCAACCCCGGAAGTGGGGGAAGCGAGTATCGCATGCGATTCCTGCCCGTGTTTCTCGATCTGCAAAGCGGCGTGGTGCTGCTCGTCGGAGCCGGCGAACTCGTGCGCGCGAAGTTGCGCCTGCTGGCTTCGGCCGGGGCCAACATCCGCTGGTTTGCGACCGACGGCAGCCATGACGTTTCGGGGCTCGATGCGGCCGATGCCGCGCGGATCGAGCGCGCCACCGGCGATCCGCTCACTTCCGATCTCTCCGGCGTCATTGCGGTGCTCTGCGCCGGCGCCGGCGATATCGGCGTTGCGATGTCGGCGCGCGCGAAGGCGGTCGGGCTGCCCATCAATGTGATGGACGATCTCGCGCATTCCACTTTCATCTTTCCGGCGATCGTCGATCGCGGCGACGTCGTCGTTGCCGTCGGCACCGGCGGCGCGTCACCGGTGGTCGCGCGCCGCGTGCGCGAGCGCATCGAGGCGGTGCTGCCGGCGCGCATCGGCGATCTCGCCGCCTTCATCGGCAGCTTTCGCAAATCGATGCATGCGCGCATTCCCGAATTCCCGTTGCGCCGCCGCTTCTGGGAGCGCGTGATCGACGGCCCGATCGGCGCACTGGTGCTCGCCGGCCGCAAGGACGAGGCTGAAAAAGCGCTGAACGAAATCGCCGATCCCTCCGCCTTCGCCGGCGCGAGCAAGGACGGCAAGGCGGAAGGCCGGGTGACGCTGGTCGGCGCCGGGCCGGGCGATCCGGATCTGCTCACCATCAAGGGGCTGCGCGCCTTGCAGGATGCCGACGTCGTTTTCTACGATGAACTCGTATCGCCGGAAGTTCTCGATCGCATCCGTCGCGATGCCTCGCGCATCCCGGTCGGCCGCCGGGTCGGCAAGCCCGGCATCGGCCAGGATGCGATCCACAAATTGCTGATTGAGGCAGCGAAATCCGGTCAGCGCGCGGTTCGGCTGAAGGGCGGCGATCCCTTCATCTTCGGCCGTGGCGGCGAGGAGATCGAAGTGCTGCGCGAAGCCGGCGTCGCCTATTCGGTGGTGCCGGGCATTACCGCAGGGCTCGGCGCCGCCGCGCAATTCGAGGCGCCGCTGACCTACCGTCACGAAGCGCTGCGCATAACCTTCCTGACTGCGCACAAGGCAAAGGATGCCGAGACGGTCGACTGGTCGGTGCTGACAGACAAGAAGATGACCATCGTGGTCTATATGGGCATGACCGCGGCGCCGTCGGTGCGTGCGGGGCTGCTCGCCGCGGGACGATCGCCGAAAACCCCCGTCGGCATATTCGCGCGGGTGACGCGGCCGGATGCGCAGGCCGTGGTCGGTACGCTCGAAAATCTTCCCGCGCTGGTCGAAAAAATCGATGGCGGTCCCGCCATCCTCATCATCGGCGACGTCGTGGCGCATTCCGCGCCGTGGCGCCAGTCGAACCTCAACCAAGTAATCTCCGAACTGCTGGATGCTGCCGAATGACTTCTCCGCTTCAACAAAAAATCAAAATCACGGGTCCCTCGATGGTGACCGCCAACCGCACCTCGGATGGCATCGTGATCTATCGCACCGCGCAGCAGGGCTGGTCGGCAAGCTTGTCGGACGCTGCGATCGTGCGCACCTCCGATGAGGCGCGGGCGCTGCTGGCCGAAGCCAATGCCGACGATGTCGGCGCGGTCGGCGCCTATATCGCGCCGGTCGAGCTCAAGGACAGCGGAGAGATCAAACCCGGCAATTTGCGCGAACGCATCCGGTCGAAGGGTCTCACCATCGACCTTCTTCCGGCTTAAGGCTGATCCATCATGTACGCATATGACGAACTCGATCGCACGCTGATCAACGAACGCGTGTCTGAATTCCGCGACCAGGTGAAGCGCCGTCTTTCCGGCGAACTCACCGAGGACGAATTCAAGATGCTGAGGCTGCAGAACGGCGTCTATCTGCAACTGCACGCCTACATGTTCCGCGTCGCCATCCCCTACGGCACGCTGTCGTCGAAACAGTTGCGGACACTGGCGCATGTCGCGCGCCGCTACGACCGCGGCTACGGCCATTTCACCACCCGGCAGAACATCCAGTACAACTGGATCAAGCTTTCCGAATTGCCCGATGCGCTGGCCGATCTTGCCGAGGTCGGCATTCACGCCATGCAGACCTCCGGCAACAACATGCGCAACGTCACCTCGGACCAGTGGGCGGGCGTCGCGCCGGGTGAGATCGAGGATCCTCGCATCTGGTCGGAAATCCTGCGGCAGCACACCACGCTGCATCCGGAATTCTCGTTCCTGCCGCGCAAGTTCAAGATCGCGATCACCGCGTCCGAGCACGACCGCGCCGCGATCAAGGTCCACGACATCGGCTTGCGCCTGCACAAGAATGCGGACGGCGAAACCGGCTTTGAGGTGCTGGTCGGCGGCGGCCTTGGCCGCACGCCGTTCATCGCCAAGACCATCAAGCCGTTTGTGCACGGCCGCGATATTCTGAGCTATGTCGAGGCAATCCTGCGCGTCTATAACCAGTACGGCCGCCGCGACAACATCTACAAGGCCCGTATCAAGATCCTCGTCCATGAGCTCGGCATCGAGAAGTTCGCCAAGGAGGTCGATGAGGAATGGAAGCAGATGGGTCACAGCGCCCTGACGCTCGACCATTCCGTCATTGAGGAAGTGCGTTCGCGTTTCTCCTATCCGGTCTATGAGAAGCTGCCGCACATGCCGGACGAGCTGAAGCAGGCCGCGCATGATCCGCTGTTCGAGCGCTGGCGCAAGAACTCGGTGGCCCCGCACAAGGTGCAGGGCTATTCGATCGTGACGCTGTCATTGAAGCCGGTGGGCGGCCCGCCCGGCGACGCCACCGCAGACCAGATGGATGCGGTCGCCGATCTCGCCGACAAGTATTCCTTCGGCGAAATCCGCGTCGGTCATGAGCAGAACCTGGTGCTGCCGCATGTCGCCAAGCGCGACCTGCCGCAGCTTTGGAAGGCGCTTGACCGGATCGGGCTCGCTACCCCGAACGTCAATCTGGTCACCGACATCATCGCCTGCCCGGGGCTGGATTACTGCTCGCTGGCCAATGCGCGCTCGATTCCGATCGCGCAGGAACTGACCCGGCGCTTCGCCAATCACGACACCGCCGAGATGATCGGCCGCCTGCACATCAACATCTCCGGCTGCATCAACGCCTGCGGCCATCACCATGTCGGCCACATCGGCATTCTTGGCGTCGAGAAGAACGGCGAGGAATTCTACCAGATCACGATCGGCGGCCGCGCCGACGAGAACGCGCAGATGGGCGCGCTGATCGGCCCGGCCGTTCCCTATGCGGAAGTTGCCGATGTGATCGAAGACATTGTCGAAGCCTATCTCGCGCTGCGCGACCGTCCCGAGGAACTGTTCGTCGATACGGTGAAGCGTCTGGGCGTCGAGCCATTCAAGGAGCGGGTTTATGCCACTCGTTAAGAACGGAAGAATCACTACCGACCTGTTCGTCCATATTGCCGACGGCGCCGAGCTGCCAGGCGATGGAGCGATCCTTGTTCCGGCGGCACGTTTCCTCGAGGATCCGGAAGCTGTTCTGAAGCACGCTGGCAAAGTCGGCGTGATCTGGCCGAACAATCGCGATCTCGACGATCTCGTCCCATATCTCGATCGTCTCGCCGCGGTGGCGCTGGTGTTCCCGAGCTTCCGCGATGGCCGCGCCTACAGCCAGGCGCGCCTCTTGCGCGAACGCCACGGCTATGACGGCGAATTGCGCGCCACCGGCCAGGTGCTGCGTGACCAGTTCGTGTTCATGTCGCGCGCCGGCTTCGACACCTTCGAGGTGAAGAAAGATGCCGACGCCGATGCCTTCGCCGAGACCATGAAGCGCTATTCGGTGTTCTACCAGCCGACCGGCGATGGCCGCGTCACCGCGCTCAATCGGCGGATGCAGTTGCGTCATTCGGAGAGTGCCGGCCAGTGAGCACGATCGTACATCAGGCCCTGGCCACGGATACGACGAATGTTTCGCCGGCGCAGGTGCTCGACCGCGCCTTGCGCGATGCGTCTCCGGCGGAAGTCATTGAATCCGCACTGAAGACCGTCGGCCGCGAGCATCTCGCGCTGGTCTCGTCGTTCGGCACGGAATCGGCGGCGCTGCTCAAGGTGATGGCGGATGTCGATCCCGCAATTCCCGTGGTCTTCCTCGACACCGGTTGGCTGTTCGAGGAGACACTTGCCTATCGCGACACGCTGATCGCTACGCTCGGCCTTCGCGACGTTCGCTCGATCAAGCCGCTGGAGGAAGCGCTGTCGCGCGAGGACCCGGACCGCGAATTGTGGTTTTCCGATCCCGATGCCTGCTGCCGTATCCGCAAAGTGGAGCCGCTGGCGCGGGCGCTGAAGCCGTTCGCGGCCTGGATCAACGGACGCAAGCGTTTCCAGGGTGGGGCACGCGCCGAAATACCCGTTGTCGAGGACGATGGCGCCAAATTGAAGTTCAACCCGTTCGCCAATGTTTCCCGCGAGGAGATCGAGGCGATCTACAAAATGGCAAAATTGCCGGCGCATCCGCTGATCGCCTCGGGTTACCTGTCGGTCGGCTGCATGCCGTGCTCGAGCCGAACGGCGCCTGGCGAGGATGCGCGGGCCGGCCGCTGGCGCGGCCAGGCCAAGAGAGAATGCGGCATCCATACGACGAAGACTTCTTAGGACAACGAGGCTGCGGAACCGCAAACAATGAAATGCGGTTTCGTTGACTAAGCGGCCTTTCGTCGCGACTTATACGTTCGTGTTTGATGGTATGCTTCATCTAGCCGAATGGAGATCAACGATGATCCGTCGCATTCTGCCGCTCGTCGCCGGATTGCTCTGGGCGAGTTCGGCCTTCGCTGCCGATCATACCCTGCTCAATGTGTCCTACGATCCGACGCGCGAGCTCTACGCCGATTTCAACAAGGCGTTCGCCGCGGCCTATCAAAAGGAAGCCGGCAAGAGTGTGGAGATCAAGCAGTCGCATGGCGGCTCGGGCTCGCAGGCGCGCGCGGTGATCGACGGCCTGCAGGCCGACATCGTCACGCTGGCGCTGGCCTATGACATCGACGCCATCGCCGCCAAGGGGCTGGTGGCGCCCGACTGGCAGAAGCGTCTGTCGCTGAATGCATCGCCCTATACGTCCACGATCGTATTCCTGGTGCGCAAGGGCAATCCCAAGGCCATCAAGGATTGGGACGATCTGATCAAGCCCGGTGTGCAGGTGATCACGCCGAACCCGAAGACGTCAGGCGGCGCGCGCTGGAACTACCTGGCGGCGTGGGGCTTTGCCGAAAAGAAATTCGGTTCCGCCGACAAGGCGAAGCAATTCGTCGGCGATCTTTTCAAGAACGTGCCGGTGCTCGACACCGGTGCGCGCGGCTCGACGGTGACCTTCGTCGAGCGCGGCGTCGGCGACGTCCTGCTGGCGTGGGAGAACGAGGCGTTCCTGGCGCAGCGCGAATTCGGCAAGGACAAGTTCGAGATCGTGGCGCCGCCGCTGTCGATCCTCGCCGAGCCGCCGGTGGCGGTCGTCGACAGGGTTACCGATAAAAAAGGCACCCGCGCGGTTGCCGAGGCCTACCTGAAGTACTGGTATACCAAGGAAGGTCAGGAAATTGCCGCACGCAATTCCTATCGTCCGCGCGATTCGGAGATCGCGAGGGAATACGAAAAATCTTTCGCCAAGGTCGAACTTTTCACCATCGATGACGTTTTTGGTGGTTGGACCAAGGCGCAGAAGGATCACTTCGGCGAAGGCGGCATTTTCGACCAGATTTACAAGAATTGATCTGGCCGACGGCCAGCCGTAGCGGAAGCAGGGGGATTTGTGAGCACAGCGGTCGCACGGCGAAGCAGCTTGCCCGGGTTCGGGCTCACCATGGGCCTGACCCTGACATGGCTCTCCGTTATCATCCTCATCCCGCTCGCCGGCCTGTTCCTCAAGACGCTCGAGCTTTCGCCGGGACAGTTCTGGGATATCCTCACCAGCCGCCGCACCCTCAACGCGCTGAAGATTTCGTTCGGCCTCTCCTTTGCCGCCGCCTGTGTCAATCTGGTGATGGGGACGATCATCGTGTGGGCGCTGGTGCGGTATCGCTTTCCGGGCCGGCGGCTGTTCGACGCCATCGTCGACATTCCCTTTGCGCTGCCGACCGCGGTCGCGGGCGTGGCGCTGACGCAATTGTTCGCGCAAAAGGGCTGGCTCGGCGCGCCGCTCGCCGAACTCGGCATCAAGGTGGCGTTCACGCCGATCGGGATTTTCATCGCGATGGTCTTCATCGGCATTCCGTTCGTGGTGCGGACGGTTCAACCAGTGCTGATCGATCTCGATCCTGAAATCGAGGAGGCGGCCGCGAGCCTCGGCGCCAACCGCTGGCATACGGTGTTCCGGGTGATCCTGCCGAGTCTGATCCCGGCGCTGCTGACAGGTTTTGCGCTGGCATTCGCGCGCGCCGTCGGTGAATACGGTTCGGTCATTTTCATTGCCGGCAATCTGCCGAACGTGTCGGAAATCGCGCCGCTCCTGATCGTGATCAGGCTGTCCGAATTTCGTTATGCCGATGCGACGGCCATCGCCGTCATCATGCTGCTGGCTTCGTTCCTGATCATCCTCGTCGTCAATCGCCTGCAACGCTGGGCGCAAACCCGCATTCCCGCGCATTGAGGACCTGACGATGTCGACGCAAACGAGCTTTGTGACTCCAGCGACGCCGCTAGGGGCCTACGCGTCAACGACGGACCTCGCGATCTCTCCACCGTCGCACCGCGACGCGCGCGACCGGGCACGCGCGGTTGGTTCACCAAGAGACCTGCGGACCGAGCCGGCACCCGTCCGCTTTATCATCATCGCGCTTGCCGTCACCTTCCTCACCGTCTTTGTCGTGCTGCCGCTGGCCGTGGTGTTCGCATCGGCCTTTTCGAAAGGCATCAGCGCCTATGTCACTGCGCTCGCCGAGCCGGAGGCGCTTTCCGCGATCAGGCTGACGCTATTGGTTGCGGCGATCTCGGTCACGCTTAATCTCGTCTTCGGCGTGATCGCGGCCTGGGCAATCGCGAAATTCGAATTCCGCGGCAAGACCTTCCTGATCACGCTGATCGACCTGCCGTTCTCGGTCAGCCCGGTCATCTCGGGCCTCGTCTTCGTGCTCCTGTTCGGCGCCCAGGGCTATTGGGGCACGTGGCTGCAGGCGAACAACGTCCACATCCTGTTCGCGGTGCCGGGCATTGCGCTCGCCACCATCTTCGTGACCTTCCCGTTTGTCGCCCGCTCACTGATCCCCTTGATGCAGGAGCAGGGCACGCAGGAGGAGGAAGCGGCGACCTCGCTCGGAGCGTCAGGCCTGCAGACCTTCTTCCGCGTCACTCTGCCCAATATCAAATGGGGCCTGTTGTATGGCGTACTGCTGTGCAACGCGCGCGCCATGGGCGAGTTCGGCGCGGTGTCTGTTGTGTCGGGCCATATCCGCGGCGAGACCAACACCATGCCGCTGCTGGTCGAAATTCTCTATAATGAGTATCAATTCGTGGCGTCGTTTGCGATTGCCTCGCTGCTGGCGATGCTGGCCCTGATTACGCTGGTCGTGAAGACCGTTCTCGAACAGCGTCTGGACGAAGGACAAACCCCAAGGGACGATCCACGTGACCATTGAAGTCAAAAATATCGTCAAGAAATTCGGCGCGTTCGCCGCCCTCGACAATGTCGATCTGAAGGTTGGCAAGGGCGAATTGCTGGCGCTGCTTGGTCCGTCCGGTTCGGGCAAGACCACGCTGTTGCGGATCATCGCCGGCCTCGACTGGCCCGACGCCGGCGAGGTGCGGATCGATGGCGAGGATGCGCTGGGACACGGCGCGAGCGAGCGCCATGTCGGCTTCGTGTTCCAGCACTACGCGCTGTTCCGCCACATGACGGTGTTCGAAAACGTTGCCTTTGGCCTGCGCGTGCAGCCGCGCGCCATCCGCAAGGACGAGGCCACGATCCGCGCCCGCGTGAAGGAATTGCTCGATCTCGTGCAGCTCGACTGGCTGGCTAACCGCTATCCCAGCCAGTTGTCCGGCGGCCAGCGGCAGCGCATTGCGCTGGCGCGTGCGCTCGCGATCGAGCCGCGCATCCTGCTGCTCGACGAGCCCTTTGGCGCACTCGATGCCAAGGTGCGCAAGGAGCTGCGGCAATGGCTGCGCTCGCTGCATTCCGAAATCCACGTCACCTCGATCTTCGTCACCCATGACCAGGAAGAGGCGCTGGAAGTCGCTAACCGCGTGGTTGTCATGGACAAGGGCCGGATCGAGCAGATCGGCACGCCGGGCGATGTCTATGACAATCCCGCCACCGCCTTCGTCCACGGCTTCATCGGCGAGTCGATCGTGCTGCCGGTGGAGGTTACCGGCGGCTCGGTGCGGCTCTGCGGCCGGCCGCTCAATATTGCCGCCGAAGGCGCGGCCTCCGGCGCCTCAAAGCTGTTCGTCCGCCGCCACGACATGCAGATCGGGCCGGCGGGAACCGGCTCGCTGGAGGGCGCGGTGCGCCATGTCCGCTCGTTCGGCCCGATTCAGCGGGCGGAGGTCGCGCTCTCGGGCGGTGAGGGCAAGACCGTGATCGAGATCGATGCCCCCCGGGACCGGGAACTCCAAGCCGGCGAGATTATCGGCCTGCAGCCCCGCCGTTACCGGATCTTTGCCGCCCAGGAGTGATTTCGTAGCCCCGTAGCTCGTAGCCCGGATGGAGCGCGGCGTAATCCGGGGCCGCTTGCCACGCGGATGGACCGTTCCCGGATTGCGCTTCGCTCCATCCGGGTTACGGGCATTGCGCCCAGGGCTGACCCCAAAATCGCACCCCCGTTCACCATTCAGCCACGGTTGGTATGCAACAACGGCCGCGTCCAGCCTTCGGGATTCTTTGGGGGATTCTTTCAGTGAAACGGGCGACTACCGCCATTATCGGGCTTTTGCTGCTTGCCGGCTGCTCGGCAGACGTCAAAATCCCGGATCAGCCGGCCATGTATCTCGACATGGCGCAACCCGGGGCCACGCTCGATCCGGTCGCGGCGGCGATCATGATCTCGCAGTACCGCCAGAACAACGGCCTCGGTACCGTGGTGGTCGATCCCGAGCTGACCAGGCTCGCCGAGCAGCAGTCGCAGGCGATGGCGGCGCGTAACAAGATGGACCACAATGTGAAGGGCCCGCTGGAGAAGCGGCTGGGCGCCTCCGGCTATCCGGCGAAGCTCGCCGTCGAAAATGTCTCGGCCGGCTATCACACTTTGGCGGAAGCCTTCTCCGGCTGGCGCGATTCGCCGCCGCACAAGGCCAATATGCTCAAGAACGGTGTCACAAAATTGGGCATCGCGGCGGCTTATGCTCCAGGCACCAAATACAAGGTGTTCTGGACGCTCATCCTTGCATCAACCTGAAGCAGGTCCGGTTACGGGCTTCGATGCCTCACAAGGCGGTAAACTCGGCGTGATCCTTGCTTCGATCTCGCCGATTGACGCCGTCGCGAACTGTCGCCACGGTGCCGGCCTCTCTGTCCACTGATCGACGGTCACGATGGATCATTCAAACCCCGCGCCCGCAACCACACCTGCCAAAGCGCAGCGCGTGCTGGTCCTGCAGGGTGGCGGCGCGCTCGGCTCCTATCAGGCGGGCGCCTTTCAGGCGCTGTGTCGCGCAGGCTTCGAACCGGAATGGGTCGCGGGCATCTCGATCGGGGCCATCAATGCCGCGATCATTGCCGGCAATGGCCCTGAAACGCGCGTCGATCGCCTCAAGGAATTCTGGGAGATGGTGTCGTCTCCGGTGTCGTGGAGTCCGGTGACGTCGGGCGACCGCGCGCGCTCGCTGTTCAACGAAACCAGTGCCGCGCTGATTGCCACCTTCGGCGTGCCCGGATTCTTCACGCCGCGGATTCCGCCCGCGCCCTTGTGGCCACCCGGCAGCCCGCAATCGCAGAGCTATTACGACACCGCGCCGTTGAAGAAGACGCTGGAGCGGCTGGTCGACTTCGATCGCATCAACGATCTGAAGACGCGGCTCAGCATCGGCGCGGTCGGCGTGGCTTCGGGGAATCTGAAATATTTCGACAATTTCGAGTTCAGAAAGCTCGGCAAGAAGATCGGGCCGGAGCACGTCATGGCCTCCGGCGCGCTGCCGCCGGGCTTTCCTTCCGTCGAGGTCGAAGGCGAGCACTACTGGGACGGCGGCATCGCTTCCAACACGCCGCTCGATCACGTGCTGGACGAAGAATTCAACCGCGATCTCCTGATCTTCCAGGTCGACCTGTTCAGCGCGCGCGGCGACCTGCCGACGTCGCTGCTTGAGGCCGCCGAGCGGGAAAAGGACATCCGTTATTCCAGCCGCACCCGCATGAGTACCGACAAGAACAAGCAGATCCACAACGCGCGGAAGGCGGTGCGCGATCTGCTCGGCAAATTACCGGATCATTTGAACAACGATCCGTCGGTCGAATTCCTGCGCAAGGCTTCGAAGGAAAACACCGTCACGGTCGTGCACCTGATTTACAAGAGCAAGAATTACGAATCCTCGTCCAAGGATTACGACTTTTCGCATGTCGCCATGGTCGAGCATTGGAACGCAGGCGTCCGCGACGTTCATCAGTCGATGCGTCACAAGGATGTGCTCGAGCGCCCGCAATCCGGCGCGACCATGATGGCCTACGATATGACGGGGGATGCTCCCAAATCCCCCGGAGCCAAGCAGGAGTGAATGCAATGGGTACATTAAAAGGCAAGACCGCCGTCGTGACCGGCTCGACCAGTGGCATCGGATTGGCTTATGCGCGCGCTTTCGCCGGCGCCGGCGCCAATATCGTTCTCAATGGCATGGGCGTCCCGGCCGATATCGAGCGCGAGCGTTCCGGCATCGAGACCGATTTCAAGGTACGCGCGGTGCATTCGCCCGCCGACATGACCAAGCCCGCCGAAATCGCCGAAATGGTCGCGCTCGGCGAGAAGACCTTCGGCTCGGTCGACATCCTCGTCAACAATGCCGGCATCCAGTTCGTCGCCCCGATCGAGGAGTTTCCGATCGAGAAATGGGACGCGATCATTGCGATCAATCTGTCATCGGCATTTCATGCCATCCGCGCCGCGGTGCCCGGCATGAAGAAGCGCGGCTGGGGCCGCATCATCAACACCGCTTCCGCGCATTCGCTGGTGGCTTCGCCTTTCAAGTCGGCCTATGTCTCTGCCAAGCACGGCATCGCCGGGCTGACAAAAACGGTGGCGCTGGAGGTTGCGACCTTCAAGATCACCTGCAACTGCATCAGCCCGGGCTATGTCTGGACGCCGCTGGTCGAGCACCAGATCCCCGAGACCATGAAGGCGCGCAACATGACCAAGGAGCAGGTCATCAAGGACGTGCTTCTTGACGCCCAGCCGACCAAGGAGTTCGTGACGTCAGAGCAGGTTGCTGCGCTGGCACTGTTCCTGTGCAGCGACGATGCCGCCCAGATCACCGGGTCCAACTACTCCATCGACGGCGGCTGGATCGCCGCATAGAAATTGCGAGCTGGCCGAGCGCGCGCACCCTCAATCCCATGGAGTTTTCGAGCGAAAGCCTGCCCCGGACTTGATCCGGGGTGGGTACCGGTTCGCTTGAAGAAAACGCGTCAAGACAAAAGTCCGGGGCTTCTGATTCCAGGGCTTCGGTCCTGATTCAAGGGCTTCGGTCCTGATTCAATCAGAACCGAATGCACTAATGGGTGGCGGTCCTGGCAATCGCCGCGACACTCGCCGTCGACAAATGCAGCTCACTGAAGGCAAGCTTGCTGGCGACCAGAATCAGCACCAAGGCCAGCACCAGCCGCAGCACCGTCTCCGGGACGCGAACCGCACAGTAGCTGCCGATCACGATGCCGGGCAGCGAGCCTATCAGCAGCACACCCATCAGCGCCCAGTCGACCGAGCCCAGCGCCCAGTGGCCGATGCCGGCGACCAGCGTCAGCGGCACGGCGTGTGCAATGTCGGAGCCGACGATGCTTGACATCGGCAGGCGCGGATAGAGCAGCAACAGCGCGGTGACGCCAACCGCGCCGGCGCCGACGGACGAAATCGAGACCAGCACACCGAGCGCCACGCCGACTAGCACGGTCGCGTTGCCGGTCGTCGAGGCGCCGAGCCGTTCCATGCGCTTGCGGTATCGATCCATGATCGCCTTGCGGAAGATCAACGACGTCGCCGTGAGGATGAGCGCAAAGCACAGCACCAGATTGATCAGGCTGCGCGCGGAATCCCCTTTGAGTTCGAGCTGCCACAGCACAAGCAGCGTGACGATGCTCGCCGGAATGCTGCCGCTGGCGAGACGGATCACCGCCGGCCAGTGAATGCTGCGGGCCACGCCATGCACCAGGCTGCCGCCGGTCTTGGTCGCCGCGGCGTAGAGCAGGTCGGTGCCGACTGCGGTGGAGGGGTGGACGCCGAACAGCAGGATCAGCAACGGCGTCATCAGCGAGCCGCCGCCGACGCCCGTCATTCCGACCAGCAGTCCGACGCCGAATCCCGACGCTACGTAGAGGGGATCAATCATGTAGGGGAGAAAGTTCCAGTTGCATGCTCGATTATATAGCAGCGCCGCCGCAGGGGGCCTAACAATCGTGCCGGTTTGGCTGAAATAAGAATGTTTCTTGCGCACATCGGAGTCCGCTGGTTTTTTTCCCCATTATGCCAGCGCCGGACGATAACGACGTCCTGCCGCCTCACATGAGGCAACCGTCAGACGGCAGCGGCCAGCACACTCGGGATCGTCTGTTTCCAGGGGCAGGCTGGCGCAAGTGCGCCGCACATCAATGCCAGTTGGGCCGCCCGGATCAGCGTTTGCCGAACGCCAGCACGTGCAGTCCGAGCCGCCGGCGCACGATCCAGAACAGCAGCACCGTCTCGAACGCCAGCGAGATCGAGGTCGCGGCCGCAGCACCATGGCCGCCGAAGCGCGGCACCAGCATCACGCACAGCACGAGGTTCATGACGAAAGCGAGCGCATAGGCCAGCGCGCAGATGTGCTGGTGGCCGAGCATGTTGAGCAGTCGCTCGACCGGGCCGATGGCGGATCGTACCACGAGGCCAATTGCGGCAATGAACATGATGTCGTAGCCGACCACGAATTGCGGTCCGAACAGCCACAGCAGCGGCTTGCCAAGCGCCAGCAGCAGGATGGTCGCGGCCAGCGACGGCCAGAATGTCCATTGGATCGCGTGCGCCACATAGGCCGACAGCCGCGCCTTGTCGCCCTGCGCGTGGTACTCGGCAAAGCGATGCGCCGTCGTCGCCGCCATCGCATAGTGGATGAAGGAGACCAGTGCCAGCGTCTTCACCACGGCGAAATAGACACCGACTTCTTCGGAGGAGCGGAACTGCTGCAGCACCAGCACGTCGGTGTAGGACAACAGCAGATAAAAGCTTTCGACCATCAGGATCGGCAGCGAGACCGCGAGCCAGCCGCGGAAGTCATAGGCCTTCGGGCCAGGCTCGATGTGGCCGCCGAGCCTGCGGTTCAGCACGATCATCTGGCCGATCATCGCGATCCATACCGCGGCGGCACTGGCCCACATCGCGGCGGTGGCGCCGAGATTGAAGCCGAGCGCAAAGGCGCCGGCGGTCAGGCCGATGATCAGCGACTGCCGCACGATGAACTGCGGCATCAGGCCGAGCCGCATCCAGTCATGCGAGCGCGCGATGCCGTCCTGGGTGTTGGCGACGACAAAGGCCGGCAGCGTCAGGCAGCCGATATAGAGGGGAACGATCGCGTTGGCGTCGATCCACGGCGACAATCCCTTCACCATGCTCGCCAGCAGCAGCGAAACGATTGAGGAGACGGCGAACGTGATCCATCGGCTGCCGGAGAGGAAGCCGCGCAGCAGGGCATGTTCGCCGCGGGTTCGATACTCCGGAATGATCTTCTGCGCGGATGCCGAGATGCCGAAATCCATCATGCTGCCGAGCAGCAGCACCCAGGTCCAGACATAGACATAGACGCCGTAATCCGAGCCGCCCATCCAGCGCGCCAGCAGGATCTGCGCGAAATAGGCGAGCGCTGCGCTGAAGACGCGGATGATGAAGATGGTGCCGGCCAGCCGCCTGGTGACGGAGGCTTCACTGGAGCCGCCAAGCAGGGACCGCAGGCGCGCGATCAGGCCGGCAGGTGAAGCGGTTGCGGATTGCGTATCCATCACGGCCACAAGGGTGCATCCCCGAAACGCGCCGCGAGGCGGCGGCGATGGCCGGATGTATCAACCATTCGTTAAGATTCGGTTGGGTGGGAGCCTCCCCGGGCGTCGTCCCTGCGAACGCAGGGACCCATACCGCGTGATCCATCGAGGGAGTGTGGTCGCCGACGCTCTGCCAACTACCGCTGCGGCTTGCTGAAGCAAAGCCGTCTCCCCCTCCTGCCCATTCCGCCGGCCGCGGCGTATGGGCCCCTGCGTTCGCAGGGGCGACGAGAAACCGTCAATTCAAACTGACGTTGAACTCGTAGGCCCGGTCGCCGCTGACCAGCGTCAGTTTGAGCGCGGCGCCTTCAGCGCTGGCGCCGGGCGGCAGGCCGTCGAGTTCGAAGGCAAAGCGTTTGACGCCGGGCGGGCTTTGCTCGACCAGCCTGGGAACCGGCAGCGCCCAGTCGGGCGTCGGCCCCTCGACGAACAGGCTGACCTCCTTGGCCTCGGGCGCGGTCACGTCGACCAGCACATTGTTCTTCCCCTCGCGCTTGACGTCGCGGATGGTCAGCGGATTGGGGTCGCCGATATTGGCGGGCTTCGGCACCGTATTGAGCGCATCGGACAGGTTGCCGTCCTCGGTGCTTGCGACGCTGGCAAAAGCGAGTTCGGCATGGGCTTCGACCGGAATGCAGAGCTTGTCGCAGACGGCGTAACTGATGTGGGCGCGCAACGTCACCGGCTTGTCGGCATTTTTGGCGACGATCCGCAGGGGCAACACGACCTGCTGCTTGTATCCCAGCGCGGTGCCGCCGGCGCCGTCGTCGAATTTCTTCGGTGCCGGCCACAGCACGGTCACGGCTTCGACATTGTCCGATTTGGAGAAGTCGAAGCGGGGCGGGACGCCGGAATCGCCGGGCGTCCGCCAATAGGTCTTCCATCCCGGCTGCAACTGGATGGCAACGCCGCCGAGCAGCACCGTGCCGCTGCGCGATCCCGCCAGCAACCGCACTGCGGAATGCGCGTCGCGCTGCCACGGCGAGGCATCCTCGGCGCGAACCTCAGACGTCGCACACGCGACACATAGGGCGGCGACGCCGAGCGCGGCGCGCAGGGGAACCATCACGATCATGGGACGTCTTTACAGGCAAGTTGCGGCGCAAACCATTGAATTGCGTGTGATCGGCCGCCGAACGATGCCGGAAGCTTGATTGACAGAAACCGCACCCGATATCAGGATATGAATCAGCAAGAGAGGCCTTTGCGGATGAGCCCTGAAGGCAAGACACCGAAGCCCGTTCGCCGCAAAGCCGCCGGTATTGGCGACAATTCGTCCGGCGAGGGCTACCTGGACGGCCGGCTGCTGATCGCCATGCCGGTCATGGGCGATCCGCGCTTCGAGCGCTCCGTCATCTACATGTGCGCGCATTCGCCGGAAGGGGCGATGGGCATCATTGTCAACCGTCCGGCCGGCAGCATCGACTTCCCGGGACTGCTGGTGCAGCTCGACATCATCGAGAAGGCGGACCAGATCAAGCTGCCGGAAAACGCCGAGACGATGCAGGTGCTGAAGGGCGGCCCGG
Organism: Bradyrhizobium sp. 170; assembly: GCF_023101085.1. NCBI lineage: Bacteria > Pseudomonadati > Pseudomonadota > Alphaproteobacteria > Hyphomicrobiales > Nitrobacteraceae > Bradyrhizobium > Bradyrhizobium sp. 170. Next base: position 923,359 of record NZ_CP064703.1, read on the forward strand.
TCGATACCGGCCGCGGCTTCGTGCTGCATTCCAGCGATTTCTTCATCAAGGACGCGACGCTGAATATCGACGAAGGCATCTGCCTGACCGCGACAGTGGACATCCTCAAGGCGATCGCCAAGGGCACCGGACCGAAGCACGCGATCCTGGCGCTGGGCTATGCCGGCTGGGCGCCGGGCCAGCTCGAGAGCGAGATCCAGCACAATGGCTGGCTGCATTGCGACGCCGACCCGGAGCTGATCTTCGGCGACGACGTCGATGACAAATACCAGCGCGCGTTGCGCAAGATCGGCATCGATCCCGGCATGCTGTCGAACGAGGCAGGGCACGCGTAGGTGTCGTCCCTGCGAACGCAGATTCGTAGGGTGGGCAAAGCGAAGCGTGCCCACCATTCACGACAACGGTTTGGATGGATGGTGGGCACGGCGCAAGTGCGCCTTTGCCCACCCTACGGCTTTGGCTCGCTACTCCGCTGCCTGCTGCTGCACCGTCGGCTCGCTGCCCGCAACGGTCGCGCGGCGCATGTCGCGGGGCTGCGACTGGTCGTAGCGCCGCACGCGGTGCATGGTCTGGCGATTGTCCCACATTACGAGGTCGTGCAGGGTCCATTTGTGGACGTAGACGAATTCCGGCTGCGTGGCGTGCTCGTTCAGGTCGCGCAGCAACAGCCGCGCCTCGGGCATGCTCATGCCTTTGATGGCGCCGGCATGCGATGACAGATACAGTGACTTGCGGCGGTGCACCGGATGGGTCCGCACCAGCCGCTGCAGCACCGGCTTGAACATCGCTTTCTCTTCGTCGGAATAATCCAGGAAGCCGAGCGAGCCGCGCGAATACATCAGCGAATGCTCGCAGATCATGTCTTCGATCTCGGTCTTGGTGTCGTCGTCGAGCGCGTCATAGGCCGCGCGCATGTCGGCGAATTCGGTGTTGCCGCCCTTGGGGTTCACCACCCGCGCCGACAACAGCGAAAACTTTGCCGGGATCGGGCGGAACGAGCTGTCGGAATGCCACAGGCAGTTGCCGAGATTGAACAGATGGGTGCGGTTGTCGCGCGCCAGCGGCTTGCCGTCCTTGCCGAGGTTGGAAACGTCGTTCAGGCCCGACGTCAGGCGGTAGTCTTCTTTCTTGGTGATGGTGCCGCCCCGCGCCTTCTCGCGCTCGCCGAAATTCAGCGCAAAGGCCAGTTGCTGTTCGTCCGTGATGTCCTGGTTGCGAAACAGCAGCACGGCATACTTGTCCATGCCGGCCTCGATGTCGGCCGCCTCCTGCGGCGTCAGGGGACTTCGCAAATCAACGCCCGAAACCTCGCCGAAAAAATGCGGATGAAGCTGCCGGATCGTGACCGTCATGGCGTTTCTCCAGGATGCGGCGCGGTGTGTCCCGCTTTCTTGTGAGAAAAACTACTCCCTGAAATGGCCAAGTCAACGTTGCGGGGCGCATGCGGCATTGCGCCCGCTTCGTGTCCCGGACGCGGTGCAGCCCCGGCGATGCGGAGCATCGTCCGGCAAACGCTGCTCCGCAGAGCCGGGACCCACGATGGACCCCGGATCAGCAGCGCATCACCATAGCGCGTCGAAGACGCGCGTGAACGCGCTTTCGGTGCTGCGCAGCATCCGGGGAACGCCTCAACCATTGCGCGCCATCAGCCCGCCGTCGACGGGGATGACGGCGCCGGTCAGGAACGAGGCCGCCGGCAGGCACAGGCTCAGCGTCATGTGCGCCACCTCTTCGGGGTCGCCGTAGCGGCCGAGGGCGGTGCGGCGCTTGGCGTAGATTGCCTTGTGCTCGGCGGCGATCCGGGCGGTCATGCCGGTAAGGATCGGCCCCGGGCAGATGCAGTTCACCGTGATGCCGTCGCGGCCGAGCTCGACCGCAAGCGAACGCGTCAGGCCGACGACGCCGGCCTTGGCGGCGGAGTAGGGGCTGTGCAGCGCGGTGGCGCCGAGCGCTTCGGTGGAGGCGATATTGACGATCCGCGGCGATTTCGATTTGCGCAGGTAAGGCAACGCGGCGCGGATGATGCGCTGATGCGCGGTCAGCATCACCGCCAACCCTTTGGCCCAGGCCTCGTCATAGCCCTCGTCGTCGATCGCGACGCGCACCGAGATGCCGGCATTGTTGACGACGATATCGATTCCGCCGAAATGCGCCGCGACCTCGTTGACGACGGCGGTGATGTTGTAGCGGTCGGCGACGTCGAGGGTCCACGCCTTTGCCGCGCCGCCGCTTGCCGCGATCTCGCTGGCCACGGCCTGCGTGGCCTCGGCGCTGATGTCGGTGACGGCGACGTTGGCGCCATCGGCGGCGAACACAAGCGCGGTGGCGCGGCCCATGCCGCTGGCGGCGCCGGTGACGAGGACGGTCAGGCCTTTGACCGAGCGGCTAAGCCGTCTGAAATCTGACATGATGGGGTCCGGACAGAAGGTGCTGAATTGACAAGGCTGGCACCGATCCGCAGACAGGTCAAACCAGGCAGGAACAGGTGCAACGGTGGCCGATATTCCCCCTCTGCAGATTCGTCGCCTCGAGACTTCAGACGCCGCCCTCTACAGGGACATCCGGCTGGAGGCGCTGGAAAGAAATCCCGAGGCTTTCGCCAGCACGTTCGAGAGAGAAAACGCGCAACCGCTGTCGTGGTTCGAAGCGGTCGTTGGCCGCGCAGATATCTTCGGCGCATTCCTTGATGGGGCGCTCGTTGGAATAGCCGGATATGCCGCGCAGGATGGTTCGAAGCAGGCGCATAAAGGGCTGCTTTGGGGCATGTATGTTCGAGTTGCTGCGCGAAATCTGGATCTTGGAAAAAGACTTGTCGCCGCTGTGCTCGACCATGCACACGGGCGCGTTGAGATGGTTCAGCTGACTGTGGTGAACGAGAACAAGGCTGCGTGCCGGCTTTACGGCGCCATGGGCTTTGTCGAATACGGCTTTGAAAAGCGAGCCCTCAAGCAGGACGGCCGATATTTCGACGAGGTTCTGATGGTCAAATTCCTCGACGAAGACTTGAGTTAAAACACAATCAAAAAAGGATCGCAGGAATGAACGAACTGGATTTCAGCGGCAAACAGGTGCTGGTGGTCGGCGGCTCCAGTGGCATCGGTAACGGCATCGCGCAGGCCTTCCGCGCCAAGGGCGCGCGCGTCGCCGTTTGCGGCACCCGCGCGAACCCTGCCGATTACTTCGCCGGCGAAGGATCGGACCTCCAGGGCCTCGAATATTCGCAGCTCGACGTCAGCAACGCTCAAGCCATTGAAGCCTTCAAGCCGTCCTTCGAAAAGCTCGACGTGCTGGTGCTGGCGCAAGGCGCGGTGATCTATCGCCGCGGCGAATTCGAGATGGATGGCTTTCGAAAAGTGCTGGAAGTCAACCTGATGAGCCTGATGGCGTGCGCGACCAAATTCCACGCGATGCTGAGCGCGAGCCAGGGTTCGCTGATCATCGTCAGTTCGACCGCCGCCTATCATTCCACCATGGGCAACCCGGCCTATAACGCCTCGAAGACCGGCGCGGTGGGCTTGACGCGCACGCTCGGCGAGGCGTGGGCCGAGAATGGCATCCGCGTCAACGGCATCGCGCCCGGCCTGGTCGACACCAAGATGACCAAGGCGACGACGTCAAATCCGAAGCGCCTCGAAGGCGCGCTGGAGCGGATCCCGCTGAAGCGGCTCGGTACGCCGGCCGACATGGCCGGTGCGGCGCTGTTCCTGGCCTCACCGCTTTCGTCCTACATCATCGGCCAGACCATCGTGGTCGATGGCGGGCTTATACTTTGAGCCGAGTACTCTGAGTGAAGGCGTTTCGAGCGTTTTAGGAACCCGAGCGGGGCTCGTCGGTTACATCCTCTGAAAACAGGAGAGACCGCGATGGACAAGGATCGGATTGTCGGCTCGGCCAAGGACTTTGCCGGTAGGGTCGAAAGCACTGTCGGCGACATTGCTGGCGATGCGAAGACGCAAGCCGAGGGCAGCGCGCGCGAAGCGGCCGGCACGGTGCAAAATCTCTACGGCCAGGCCAAGGATGCAGCCCGCGACGCCTCGGATGCCGCCGTCAACTATGCCAAGGACGCCTATGAAAACAGCGGTGACACGGTTCGCAGCGGCCAGCAAGCGTTGGCGAAGACCGTGCGGGAAAATCCGCTCGGCGCGCTGCTGGTTGCAGGTGGAATTGGATTTACGCTGGCACTGTTGATGACACGCCCGCCGCGCCGCCCGCCGCCGCGCTGGCGCTACTACGGCTAGGACAGCCCTGATTAGTTTGCCCGGCGATGCAATGCATCGTCCGGACCTGCGTCTCATGGTGAGGCGTCAGAATCGCGTGAGATTGCCCGGCGGGACCTCGGCCGATCGTCCGACACTACCCGGCGGGCGCGGCGCGCCCGGGGCCACGGGTCCACGCGGCGGTGCGGCCGCAGGCGGCGCGGGCTGACGCGGCGCCGCGCCGAACCCGCCCGCGCCGAACCCGCCGAAGAAATCGCGCAGCGACGGCCCGTTGTTTTGCGCGGGTCGGATCTGCATCGGCTGCTGCGGCTGCTTCTTTTGTTGTTGTAACGTTTGCTGCGGCGGCGGGAGCAAAAGCTGCTTCTGTCCGGGCACTGCCGCCACCGTTCCGCTTGGCGATGTGGCTGCTACCGGCGTGTCGCCCTTGGCCTGCTCGCGGCCGATTTCCCGGCGCGGCCAGGCGTAATCGTCGGCGCGGCCAGCCGGTGGCGCCAGCGCTTCACCCTTCACGAGCGTGCGCGCAGCCAGCGCATCCACCCCGGCCGGGCGCGTGCCGGGACCGCCGAGCAACTGATCGGTGCCGACGGAAGAGGCCACCAGCGGCATAACCGGTCCGGCGAGAGGGCGCGGCGCCGGTTGACCTGGAACGACATTGGCGTCCGGGGTTGTCGGCTCGATCGGCACTGCGATCGGCCCCGAGCGTGAAGCGAGGATGCGCGTCACCTCGCGCTCGACATAGTGCGCGAGCTTGCGGGCGCCGGGCCTCGTGAAAAAGACGCCGTCGGACGTGCGCAGCTGGCGAATCTGGCCTTCGAAGTCGGGGCCCTTCTGCAGGAAGCGGCCGGCTTCATCGACAAAGCCGTCCCAGACATCGACATAGGTGATGCCGGCCTTGCCCGCGCCATCGCGATACAGCGCATCGAGGAACAGCATGTCGGACGTTCCCTTCGGGCCGCGGATCGCCGGCAGGCCGACCCACAGCACCGGCACGCCCTTGCTCTTGAGAACGCCGATCAGCTCTTCGATCTTCTTGGCATAGAGTTCGACCCAGCGCTCGTCGCGAAACTCGTACAGCCCGCCGCCCGCGCGCGCGCTCTTTTCGGGGGCGGCGATTTGCGGCGCATCATCGTCCTCGGCATCGTCAGCCTTCGCGGTATCAGCCTTGGCAGCGTCTGTCCTGGCAGTGTCTGCCTTGGTTCCATCAGCCTTGCCAGCATCGGCCTTGGCCGTATCAGTCGCGCTTTCGGGCTTGGGCTTTGCATCGCCCGGCTTGGCGCGCGCGTCTTTCTTATCGTCTTTCTTGTCGCTCTTCTTCTCAGGCGCTGCTTCGCGGATGGCCACGCGATCGTTGAGGCCGAGCATGACGACGATGGCGTCCGGCTTTTCGGCGGCGAGGATGGCCTTGGCGGCCGCGGCCCAATCGGCGGGTTCGCCGCGCGGCTGATACTTGATCAGGCCGGAGACGGTCTTGTGCTTGCGGATCACGCCCATGTCGGGCTGCTCGGTATAGGCGTCTTCCAGACCATAGCCGAGCCAGTCGGCCATGGCGTCGCCGAGCACCAGCACGTTACGTTCCGGCACCGTGTCGCGCTTGGCAGGCCCGGGCGCGCGGGAAAAGTCCTGGCGCGGCGCTTGTTGCGGGGCCTGCTGCTGGAATGGCGCAAAGAAATCGCCGCCGAACCAGCTGCCGCCGCTGCGCGGGGCGGGGCGGGAGGGCCCTCCGAAATTGAAGAATTGCGCCGAGGCAGGGCCCACGATCCCGATCGGGAGCGCGATCGCAACCGCCAGCGCCACCAGCGGGCCGGTGTCGGTGAACACGTGCAAAAAGGACTTTGGCTTTCGCATCCGCCTCGGGTCGCAATGGATCGTGAGGTGTCAAATATAGTACTGGAATCGGGCCGCAAGCGGGCAGATTTTCCTCATAAACCGGGGTTCCGGCCTGACCGTCAAGGCTTCTGCCGAATCGCGGTGTTCAGGGTTACTCTAGGGCTAAAAGCGGGGTTTACCGCCCCCGCAGCCGCTCCAGCACGTCGGAGGAGGCGAATCCGTCCGCCGGCGCCCCGATCGAGGCCTGGAAGCCGCGCAGCGCCTCCCGCGTCTGGCCGCCAAACTGGCCGTCCGGCGTGCCCTTGTAGAAGCCGCGCTGGGCCAGGAGCTGCTGCAGTTCCAGCCGTTCCGTGCGCGACAGCACCCGTTCCTGCCGCGGCCAAGGCTGCACGAAGGCGGGTCCGCCGCGCAGGCGGTCGGCAAAATGGCCGATCGCCAGCGCATAGGCCTCCGCCGGGTTGTATTTCATGATCACCCGGAAATTCTGCAGCATCAGGAAGCCGGGCCCCTGCGTGCCGGCAGGCGCCAGCAGGTAGGCCTTTTCCGTGGTGTCAGGGAACGGCTTGCCGTCGGCCCGCTTCATTCCCTGGCTCTGCCACTGCGCGATCGTCATCGCCTTGGCCTTGTCCGCCAGCATGAAATTAAAACCCTCCGGCAGCACCACCTCGTAGCCCCAGCTCCGCCCGGTCTGCCAGCCGTCCTTCTTGAGGTTGTTGGCGGTGGAGGCGATCAAATCGGCAGCGTTGTCGACCACGTCGCGGCGGCCGTCGCCGTCGGCGTCCACGGCATAGCGCTTGAAGGCGGTCGGCATGAACTGCGTCGGCCCGAACGCGCCGGCCCAGGAGCCGCGCATCTGTTCGGGACGCAGATCGCCGCGGTTAAGGATTTCCAGCGCGGTGAGGAATTCGTCCTTGAAATAGGCCTGGCGGCGGCCGACGCAGGCCAGCGTCGCCGTCGACTGCACCACGTTGCGGTCGCCCATCTGCGTCGAGTAGTTGGATTCGATGCCCCAGATCGAGGCGATCGCGTAGCGGTCGACGCCATAGGCCTTCTCCACCGCGTCGAACTGCGGCTTGTATTTCTCGAGGATCTCGCGGCCCTTGGCGAGGCGGTTGTCGTTCACGAGGATGTCGAGATAGTCCCAGATCGCCTTGGTGAATTCGGGCTGCGAATCCATCAGGTCCATGATGCGCAAATCAGGCGCGAGACCTGCGGTGAAGCGCTCGAAATTCTGCTGGGTGATGTTGCGCCGTGCGGCATCAGGCCACATCGAGGCGACGCAATTTTGAAAATTCGCCGCCGCTTCCCGGATGGCGGAGGCGGTCATCAGCGGATGGCCGGAGGCGCCGTCCTCGCCGCTCCAGGGCGGCGGACCGCCGTCGGGACCGGGCGCGGCCTGCGGCGCCGGGCCGGATTTAGGACCGGAGAAGATGTTGCCGAAAAAGTTCGAAACCCCGTTGCCGGAGGATTGGGGTTGAGATTGAGCTTGGGACGGGCTGACAAAAACGGCATGGCTGGAACACACCAGCGCCGCCGCGATTATGATCGCGCCGGCTCGATTAGTCATCGCTCGTTCAGGCAAACCCATTCAGTGTCCGTCCGTTGCTTCTCACCCCGGTTCAGAAGGCCCTGCCACGGTTTCCAACAGCTTAACAGAGGCGGAATTTCGTTGTCGCCCCCCGCCAGCGCAAGGGGAGGCGAAACAATCGGCACCATACATCCGCCTTTGTTGGGGGATGCAAACCGGCTAGCAACGTGCAATCAAAGCACTTTCCCCCGTTCCCAAATTCCTCATTTCCAAGGCCCGCGACATCCCATGAAAATCCGCAAAGCCGTCTTCCCGGTCGCCGGTCTCGGCACCCGCGTCCTGCCCGCCACCAAGGCGATGCCGAAGGAAATGCTGACCATCGTCGACAAGCCGCTGATTCAGTACGTGTTCGACGAAGCCAAGGAAGCGGGGATTGAGCATTTCGTCTTCGTCACCGGGCGCAACAAGGGCGTGATCGAGGATCATTTCGACCGGATGTTCGAGCTCGACACCACGCTGGCTGCGCGCGGCAACAAGAAGGCCGAGCAGGACATTTTGGCGCGCGACCAGCCCGAAGCCGGCGCCACGAGTTTCACCCGCCAGCAGGCGCCGCTCGGCCTCGGGCACGCGGTCTGGTGCGCGCGCGACATCGTCGGTGACGAGCCGTTCGCGGTGGTGCTGCCGGACGAACTGGTGCTGAATGCGCCCGGTTGCCTAAAGCAGATGATCGAGGCTGCCGCCAAGCTCGGCGGCAAGTCCAACCTGCTCGCGGTGGAGGCGGTGCCTGACGATCTCGCGCACCAATACGGCATCTGCGGCGTCGGCAAGCGCCTCGCCAAAAACATGTTCGAGGTCGACGGCATGGTGGAGAAGCCGCCAAAGGGCACCGCGCCGTCAAACCTGTCGATCACCGGGCGCTACATCCTGCAGCCGGAAATCTTCAAGATCCTGGAAACCCAGGAGCGCGGTGCGGGCAACGAGATCCAGCTCACCGATGCGATGAAAACCCTTGCCAGGACGCAAAAGTTCTACGGCGTGGAGTTCGAGGGTGAGCGGCACGATTGCGGCTCGAAATCCGGCTTCCTGCGCGCCAACATCGCCTACGGCATGGCGCGCGACGACCTGCGCGACGGCCTGCGCGAGGAGATGAAGAAGTATCTGGAGAAGTGAGGCGAGGAGACGTACTCGGTCAGTGTTCTCCGCTGTCATCATCCGCCAACGGGTCGCGCGAATGCGCGCCCGATGACAGGCTCCGGCGGATGATCCAGTACTCCGCGGCATTGGTGATTCATCCGATGCGGCGCGGCGTACTGGATGCCCGCCTTCGCGGGCATGACGAGACTGCCTCACGCCACCAGCGCGAGCTGCGGGATCGCGGCGAGCACGGACTGATTACGGCCGTTGGCCTTGGCCGCGTAAAGCGCCTTGTCGGCCGCTTCGATGAGATAGGACCAGTCGATGGCTGCCGTGGGCGTCATGCTCGCCACGCCGACGCTGACCGTCGTGACATTGGGATCTTCCGCCCATTGTTCGACCTTCAGGCGGATGGTTTCGGCGACGGTGAACGCTTCCACGGCCGAGAGGCCCGGCAGCAGTACCGCGAATTCTTCGCCGCCATAGCGCGCCGGGCAGTCGCCGGCCCGCCGAACCGCGTCCGAAATGCAGATCGCAATGCCGACCAGGACCTGGTCGCCGGCCTGATGCCCGTAGGTGTCGTTGTAGGCTTTGAAATGGTCGGCATCGATCATCAGCACCGCGACGGGGGTCTTGTTGCGCGCTGCTCTCCGCCACTCCAGATCGATCTCGATATCGAATTTGCGCCGGTTCTTCAGCCCCGTCAGCGAGTCCGTCGTCGCGAGCTCTTCGAGTTTCTCTTCGGCCTCGGCGCGGCGGCCGATCTCACGCGCGAGGAACAGCGTGGTGCCGACCACGAACAGGATCAGCGTCATCATGACCGCTCCGATCCGCAGCACTTCCCGGTGCCAAAGGTTCAGGATGCTCGCCAGCGGCTTTCCGACCACGACAAAGAACAAGTTCGTGCTGCCGCTTCGAACATAAAGCCGCGGTGTCGGATCGACCGGCCCGATGCCGGCATAGGCGGTGCCTTCCTTCAGATTGTCCGCGCGCCATTTTGGCCGCTCCGCCAGGTTCTTCCCGATGACATCCAGGTCAAACGGCGTCCGCATGATGATCGTTCGATCGCGGCGCAACACGGTGATCGTATCGCCGGGGTTGAGGGTGAGCCGGCCGAACAGGTCATGGAAATAAGTGAAACGGATCGAGCCCACGACGACGCCAAGAAAACCACCATCGGTGTCGTTGATGCGCCGGCTGAGCACGATCGAATAGGCGCCGCGGCGCAGCATCGGGCGGCTCATGTACAGGCCTGCATCGGGAGTTCCGCGATGGACCTGGAAATACTCCTCGTCGCTGCGATCCTCCGGCGCCGGATCGAGGCTTGCCGCATCGTGTGTCAGCTTGCCCTGCGCGTCGAATACCTGGATTGCGCCGAAATGTCTGGCGGTGGCGGCATGATCGAACAGGATCAGGTGCTGGATCTCTCTGCTGACGCCCATGATCTCCGGCATCACCAGATTGCTGGCGACGTTGCGGAGCGAGAGGTCATACAGTTCGATGTTCCGGCTGATATCGGCATCGATGCCGGCTGCGAGATTTTCCAGAGTCTGGCGCGCGAGCTCTTCCTCGCCGCGGCGCATGTCGAGCATGACGCTGGCGCAAATCGTGGAGAAGCCGATCACGGTCGCAATCGACGACGCAATCAACAGCTTCGCGGACAATCGCCAGGGCCGGCGGCCGGAGTCTCTCCTGAACCAACCCTTTCCGGCCACATCGCTTTGCCGTCCGAACAGCATGGTCCGCTCCAAGCCTTCCGGTATGCTGCCAGATATGTTGTTGCGGCCTTAAACGGCGACAGCGATATGATAATCAGTTAACGCTTGGTTGCCGGGAGAGACGGTTTTATGCAAATCGCCATTGGAGACACGGGTGAACGACTACGACCTGCTGCGGGACTATCTGAAGAAGCAAAAACTTCCTGAATTCGTGCTGAGCTTCGAACAGATCGAGGAGATCATCGACGCAGCCCTGCCGCGCGCCGCGCAGCGCGCATCATGGTGGGAGACGCTGCGCAGCCCGCAGGAGAAGATGCCGCAGCGCGAGGCCTGCCTGGAAGCCGGCTATATTGCGACGCGGCAGGCGGATGGCAAGAGTGTGAAGTTCAAGAAGATGCCGGTGAGGCAGTGAGCGCGTGGCCGTTAACCCGTCATCACCGCGCATGCGGACATCGACCGCCTGACCAGGCGGGCGGACTGTCCAACGATCGCCATGAACGCCGGCGAGTTTGGGCGGACTAACCAATCGGACCACCATGTCCTCTAGCTCCAACACCAGTATCGCCAAGAAAGCTCGCACGAAGGCCGAGGCGGATTTCGCCACTTGGCTCATGATGGCCAAGCTCGGTGGTTTCGATGACCTTCCGTCAAACGCACAGAGCTTTCTGACTGACTATCGAACCCGACTCGAGACGATGAGCGAGGCCGAGTCCACGGCCCTGGCCATTCGCGAGGTCTACAGCGCTTATTACAGCGAGATGGGAGGCGTGGGCGCGGCCCCGGAACAAAAGGCTCGCACACCGACGACAGAGGGCAAGGCCGTGCGGCTCCAGAGACGGCCTAAACCTCAGCCCGGTCTATCGGCTGCGCGCCATTCGACCAGGCCAATGAGCCGAAAATACCTTCCGGCACTGCTGATTTTCGCGAGCATGGTGGCGCTGATTGTCGCATTTAGATTTCTGGCGCAGTAACACCGGTCCCGGCTTGTTTGAGGGGACGAGCGCTGCTCACAGCAACCGCGCTCTACGCGTCCCAAAAGTGCCAATTTCAGTCGCGAGCCACCCTTCCTGCTACGCGGGCTGTCGTATATGAAGAATTGCCCAACGGAACATGCCGATAGTTCCGGGAGCGAATTGGCGGCGTGGATGGTGACGGCGTTAGTTAATCCAAAGTCGCGATCTGACACTTGATCGACGCAAGCGCGGACAGGCATTTCAACCGGGGCATGGCATGGTGAATCGATTTACGACGGCGCGATCCACCGTGGCGATGCGGCGTTGGGGTTCCCCCGCCGCTGTGACGCTCGCGGTGATGGCCGCATTGACGGCGCTGACTGCCGACGCCGCGGCGAGACAGGCGGCGCGCCCCAAGCCTCCCACCGAGGCGGCGGCGCCGCGCGATGCAGGCGAGCCGATCATGGCGATCGTGTCGATCAAGACCCAGCAGGTCACGATCTACGACGCCGACGGCTGGATCTTGCGCGCGCCGGTTTCGACCGGCACCACGGGACGCGAGACGCCCGCCGGCGTGTTCGCCATTCTCGAGAAGAACAAGGACCACCGCTCGAGCCTCTATGACGATGCCGAGATGCCGAACATGCAGCGCGTCACCTGGAACGGCATCGCGCTGCACGGCGGGCCGCTGCCCGGATATGCGGCCTCGCACGGCTGCGTGCGGATGCCCTTTGGCTTTGCCGAGAAGCTGTTCGACAGGACGCGGATCGGGATGCGGGTAATCGTCTCGCCTGATAACGCCGAGCCGGTCGAGTTCTCCCACCCGGCGCTGTTGGTGCCGAAGGCGGAAGCCATTGCGGCTGCACCGACGCGCGCCGAGACGCTCGCCCGCGAGGCGGCGGAGGCCGCCAGGACGGCCGAAGAGGCGAAGAAAGCCGCCGCGGCTGTGGCGCGCGAGGCGGCGTCGCTCAAGGTGTCGCTGCGCAAGCTGGAGGGGCTCAAGACCCGCGCCGACGCCGAGTTCGCCTACGCCGACAAGACGCTCGCTGCCGCCAAGACCGACGAGGCCAAGGCGCGGGCCGAGGACCTCAAGCAAAAGGCCGCCGCCAAGGCCGCGGAACTGGCGAACCAGATCAACACTGCCAGGAATGACGCGCAGTCGAAACCCGGCGCCGCTGCTGCCGCAAAGGACGCCGCCAAGGCGGCCGAGACCAGGAAGGCCGACAGCGCCAAAGCGGCGAACGAAGCGAAGCTCGCGCTCGAGCCGGTCTCGATCTACATCAGCCGCGCGACGCAGAAGCTTTACGTGCGCCGCCCCACGCATAAGCCGGCACCTGACGGCGGCGGCATCGTGTTCGATGCGACGATTGAGGCTCCGGTCACGATCCGCAATCCCGAAAGACCGATCGGCACGCATGTGTTCACGGCGGTGGCGCGCAACGAGGCGGGCCTGCGCTGGACCGCGGTCACGATCGACAACGGCGACAACGCCAAGGCCGCGCTCGACCGCATCACCATCCCGCAGGAGGTGCTCGATCGCATCGCGCCGACCGCATTACCGCGATCCTCGATCGTCATCTCGGACGAGCCGCTGAGCAGCGAGACCAACTATCGCACCGAGTTCGTCGCGGTGCTGAGCACCGAGCCGCAGGGCGGCTTCGTGACGCGCCGGCCTACGCCCGATGTCCTCATTGCGAGCGACGACGTCCAGGGCGACAACGGCTTCGGCTTCTTCAATTTCCCGCGCGATCCGTACTCCCAAACCGGTAATACGCGCCGCCGCGGCGGCGGCCAGTACTATCGTCCGGCGCAACCGGGCTGGTGGCAGTAAGACGTGGCGCGCCGCGCGTAGGGAAAGCGGGGACCCGTAACCACAAGCGTTGTTGTAGCATCGCCTCACAGACAAGCCGCGGCGTATGGCGCGCCGCCTTTGCCGGGGCTGCTTAGCTCGCCGCTTCCAGCCGCTCTTCCGTGAGCAGCCGCATCGCGGCGTCGGCGTCCATCGGCTCGCCGAAGGCAAAGCCTTGCGCGTATTCGCAGCCGAGCTGATAGAGCTCGACCGCATCCGAATCCGTCTCGGCGCCTTCCGCCACCACGTCCATGCCGAGGTCGTGGGCGAGCGCGATGATCGATTTCAGGATCACGGGGCGCGTGCCGCGGCTGGTGGTGCGCACAAAGGACTGGTCGATCTTGATGGTGTCGAACGGGAAACGCTGCAGATAGGCCAGCGAGGAATGGCCGGTGCCGAAATCGTCGAGCGACAGTCCGGTGCCGAGCTCGCGGATGCGCGTCAGCATCTGCGCCGCGTGCTCGGGATTTTCCATGACCAGCGATTCCGTAAGCTCAAGCTTGAGTGTGCCGCGCGCGACCGACGAGCGTGACAGCACGGTGCGGATATCGTGGATCAAATCGTGGCGCAGCAACTGCCGCGAGGAGACGTTGACGGAGGCAAAGATCGGCTCGCGCGAGCGCATCGCGCGCTGCCACACCGAAAGCTGCCGCGCGGTCTGGTCCATCACGAACATGCCGAGATCGACGATCAGGCCGATCTCCTCGGCAATCGAGATGAATTCCGACGGCGACATCCGCCCGAGCTTGGGATGATCCCAGCGCGCCAGCGCTTCGAAGCCGGCGATCGAGCGGTCTTCCAGCCGTACGATCGGCTGGTAGAGAATGGTGATTTCCTGCCGCTCGATGGCGCGGCGCAGTTCGCTTTCCAGCGTCAGGCGGTCGGTCTTGCGGGCGCGCATGGCTGGTTTGTACACATCGATACGGTCGCCGCCGATGCGCTTGGAGTGGTACATCGCAAGCTCGGCGTCCTTGATGATCTCGTCGGTCAATTGCGTCTGCGGATCTGACAGCGCGAGCCCGATCGAAGCGGTCAGGAAGATCTCGCGATCGTTGAAGGCGATCGGCGCGCGGATGGTCTTGCGGATGGTTTCGGCAAACGCGGTGATGCGCGCCGGATCCTGCTCCGATATCAGGATCAGGCCGAACTGGTCGCCGGCCAGCCGCGCCAGCGTGTCCTGCGGTTTGAGGATGCGCGTCAGCCGCCGCGCCAGCGTCAGCAGGATGGAGTCGCCGACCGCGATGCCGACGGAATCATTGACCTGCTTGAAGCGGTCGAGGTCGATCACCATCAGCGTTGGCCGTAGCGTCGGCATGCTCTTGGTGAAATTGGCCACCGCGCCGAGGCGGTCCATGAACAATTTGCGGTTCGGAAGACCCGTGAGGTTGTCATGCACGGAGTCATGGAGCATGCGCTCTTCGGCGTTCTTGATGTCGGTAACGTCGGTGAGCGTGCCGACCACCCGCGAGACCTCGCCGTCGGACCCGACCACCGGGCGCGCCTTCAGCGCGAACCACATGAAATGACCGTCGGGCGTGCGCAGGCGGAAATCCTGCACCAGCCGGCCGCGGCGCTGGTCGAGCACGCTGTCGAGCGCGGCACGGAAGCGATCCTGGTCGAGCGGGTGCAGCACCTCGAGCCATTTCGCGGCGGGGCCTTCCAGCGTGCCGCGCTTCAGTCCGAGCAGGCTTTCGGTCTCCGGGCTGGTGAACACCTTGTCGGCGGAGACGTCCCAGTCCCAGATCAGGTCGCCGGAGCCCGTCAGCGCCAGCGCGCGGCGCTCGACGTCGGAGACGATGCCGGTGGTCGCGCCGCCGCCGGCGAACGCGTGCTGCATGACCGTAAATCCGATCAGCATCACGATCAGCACGAGGCCGCCGAGCAAAGCGGGGCCGACGATGTCGTTGGTGACGGAGCCCCCCACCGTCATGCCGGCCGCGATCACCCAGACCACCAGCAGGAACCAGGTCGGAATCAACAGCACCGCGCGGTCGAAACCATGCGTCGAGAGATAGACGATCAGCGTAAAGCCGGCGAAGGCGATCAGCACCAGCGAGATGCGCGCGATGCCGGAAGCTACCGCGGGATCGAACAGCGCCAGCGCCACCAGCGAGCCGAGGAAGGCCAGCCAGCCGACCGTGATGTGGGAATAGCGCACGTGCCAGCGACTGAGATTGAGATAGGCGAACAGGAACACCAGCAGCGTCGCCGCCAGGATCGCTTCGCCCGCCGCGCGCCAGACGCGCTCGGCGTTGTTCGACATGTCGAGCACCTTGCCCCAGAAGCCGAAATCGACACCGATATAGACCAGCACCGCCCAGGCCAGCGCGGCGGCAGCGGGAAACATGATGCTGCCCTTCACCACGAACAGAATGGTGAGCACGAGGGCCAGGAGGCCGGAGATGCCGATCACGATGCCCTGGTAGAGCGTGAACGAGTTGACCTTGTCCTTGTAGGCGTCGGGTTCCCACAGATAGAGCTGCGGCAGCTTGTCGGTGCGCAGTTCCGCCACGAAGGTGATGACGGCGCCGGGATCGAGCGTGATGCGGAAGATGTCGGCGGTCGCGCTTTCCTGGCGCTCCGGACGATCGCCGGTCGATGGCGTGATGGTGGCGATGCGCGACAGGCCGAGGTCGGGCCACAGCAGGCCCGACGACACGATGCGATAGTGGGGCGCGACGATCAGGCGGTCGAGCTGGTCGTCGGTGTTGTTGGCGAGCGCGAACACCACCCAGTTCTGTCCGCCCTCGCGGGCGCGGACCTCGATGCGGCGGACGATGCCATCGGTTCCCGGCGCCGTCGAAACCTGGATGCGGTCGGTTTCGCTGCGCTGGTGATCGAGCACGGCGGTGAGATCGATGGCAGGCGCGTCACTGCGGACGCTGACCGCGTCAATGGCGTGCGCCGGAGGCGCAGCCGCAACAATCATGAGGCCCAGCGCAACCAGCGCAAGGCACCTGATCAGACGCAATGTCATTACTCCGCGAACAACGACCCTCCCGGCCCAGCGAACGGGTCGGCGTTGCCGCGATAAATGACATGAAAGCAAAGTGAATCAAAGGGTTTCCGCCTTCACTCCGCGCGCGATCGGCTATACCGCCAACACAATTTTGCCAATATGTGCGCTGGTCTCCATCCGCCGGTGCGCGTCGGCGGCATTTTCCAGCGGGAATGAGCTGTCCATCAGCGGTTTTACGCGTCCTTCGCGCAAGAGCGGCATCACCTTGGCCTCAATTGCTGACACCATCGCCGCCTTATCCGCATTAGTACGGGGGCGCAGCGTGGAGCCGGTATGGGTCAGCCGCTTCACCATCACCTTGGCAATGTTGACGGTGACCTTGGGTCCGTTGAGGGTTGCGATCTGCACGATTCGGCCATCGACCGCGGCAGCGTCATAGTTGCGATCGACATAGTCGCCGGCGACCATGTCGAGGATCAGGTTGGCGCCCGCATTGTTGGTCTCCGCCTTGACCACGGCGACGAAGTCCTCGGTCTTGTAATTGATGGCGCGGTCAGCGCCGAGTTTCAGGCAGGCGTCGATCTTGTCCTGCGAGCCAACGGTCACGATCACTTTCGCGCCGAACGCTTTCGCAAGCTGGATTGCCATGGTGCCGATGCCGGATGAGCCGCCGTGGATCAGCAAGGTTTCGCCCGGCTTCAGCGCGCCGCGCTCGAACACATTGTGCCAGACCGTCATCAGCGTTTCCGGGAGCGCACCGGCTTCCTGGATCGAAAGCGAGGGTGGCACCGCCATCGCCTGCGCGTCTTGCGCAATGCAATATTGGGCATAGCCGCCGCCCGCCACCAGCGACATCACCTTGTCGCCGAGCTTGTGCTTGGTGGCGCCTTCGCCGAGCGCGACCACTTCGCCGGCGATTTCAAGGCCAGGCAGGTCGCTGGCGCCGGGCGGCGGCGGGTAGGCGCCGGAACGCTGCGCAACGTCGGGACGGTTGACGCCGGCGGCCATCACCTTGACGAGGATTTCGCCCGGACCGGGCGTTGGCACCGCACGGGTTTCGGGCAGCAGCACTTCCGGACCACCGGGCTTGCTGATGCCGATGACGGTCATTTGCGCGGGCAGCTTTTCCATGATTTGTCCTTGCGAAATGCTGAGAATTGAGGCGGCCCCTGATTAGCCAGCCCGGCCCCGGCTGGCAACCGCTCCGGGGACCGCCCAGCGCAAGGAGAAACGCATGGCGATCGAGGATGACGACAAGCCGCGGAAGAAGATCACCCACGAAATCGGCCAGGATCTGTCGCTGCTGTCGGTCGAGGAATTGACCGAGCGCATCGCGCTGATGAATTCGGAAATCGAACGGCTGCAAGAAGCGGTCACCAAAAAGCGCGCCTCAAAGGACGCCGCGGACAGCTTCTTCAAGTCGTAAGGTCTTCGAACGCGATCTCTCACCACGTCGTCCCTGCGAACGCAGGGACCCATACGCCGCGGCCCATCTTGTGGCAGGCCGTTGGCCGACTTTCCCTCAATCATCACCGCCGGTGGTTATGGGTCCCTGCGTTCGCAGGGACGACCAGCTGCGGAGTCAATCTCAAAACTCGGCCAGTGGCCGACATGGCAAATAATCCCTAAAGAAAATCGCTCGTTTACGAAGGATTAAGCTTTCTCCTTTATGACTGGCATTGTCCTCGTTTGGACACCGAGTGGCTCCTGTCCACTCTGTTTGACGCCTCCCTGTTATCAACTTCAAAAGCCGCCGGAAACGGCGGCTCTTTTTTGTGCGCAGCACGGCTATTTTGTGCCCCCATACGCTGGAAACCATAAATCCGGTTGCCGCTGGACTCTCGACCTCGCCCGAGCAATGATTTGTTCATCATAAGCCGGTGGTTCACAGCCGGTGGGGCAAATAGTGGCGTGAGGGCGTTAACCATGGCGGACCGTTCGCAAAGCGAATCCGCGCTCGTTCAGTTCAGCGAGCGGCTCACCAATTCCGCGGCATTCGGAGTTCTGTTTCGGGAAGGCATGGACCTGGTTGAGGAAACCGCCGCCTATCTCGACGGCGACGGCCGCACCGAGGCCAAGGCGCTCGAGCGTTCTGTCAGCCTGACTTACGCAACCGAAAGCATGCGCCTGACCACCCGCCTGATGCAGCTCGCGTCCTGGCTGTTGCTGCATCGCGCGGTCAAGGAAGGCGAGATGACGCTGACCCAGGCCAATCGGGAAAAGACCAAGGTCAAGCTCACGGCCGCCGATCCCGGCACTGAGGAGATGATCGCAAAGCTGCCGCAGCAATTGCAGGATTTGATTGCGCGCTCGATGAGCCTGCAGACGCGGGTCCGCCGGCTCGACACCACGATCCACGCGTCGCCAGCCGAACGGGCCCCGATCGGCAACCCGCTGGTTCCGCAGCTCAACCGCCTGAAGGCGGCTTTCGAGCGGTAAGCCCCAAGGCCCGCTCCATCAGCGTCATTGCCTGCGACGAACGCGAAGCGTTTGCGCAAGGGAGCGAAGCGACGACGCAATCCACATCTCCGCTTGCGGCGCGATGGATTGCTTCGCTGCGCTCGCAAATGACGGGGATAGGATCGCGCCCAACAAAAAACGCCCCGGCAAACCGGGGCGTTTTTGCATTTCTGGGCCGGAAAGGCGGGGTCCGAAAACCCTCAATCCTTCTTGAGGAAGCCCGAAAACTTCTTCTGAAAGCGCGACACACGGCCGCCGCGGTCGAGCAGCTGCTGCGAGCCGCCGGTCCAGGCCGGATGCGACTTGGGGTCGATATCGAGGTTCAGCTTGTCGCCTTCCTTGCCCCAGGTGGAGCGGGTCTGGTATTCGGTCCCGTCGGTCATCACGACCGTAATCGTATGATAATTCGGGTGAATTTCGGCTTTCATGGCATATCCTTCGGCGCGCCGGCGCCCATCTCAAATGTCAGGGGATACGGGATTTGGCGGCTCTATAACGTAAGGAGCCCGCCAAAACAAGCTACGTATAAGCCCTGATTGGGAATCTCCCGGATTTGCCAGCGGGGGCCGCGGGGCCTATCTGGGGGCGGCAAAACCGGTCGGATTTCATGAGCGCAGCGGAACAGTTTGAAGCCCCCCCCAGCACGCCTCCACGGCGCGATGCCCTGCTTGCGGAAGAGGCCTTCATCGAAGCCCAGCTGACGCAGTCGCCGGCCAAGACGAGCGCCAGGCTCCGCCCGCTGCTGGAGCTGGCGCCTTACGTTGCGCGCTATCGCGGACGCGCGGCTCTCGCCTTCATCTCGCTGACGGTCGCGGCGATCACCACGCTCGTGGTGCCGATCGCGGTCAGGCGCATGATCGATTTCGGCTTCAGCCCCGAAGGCATCGCCCTGATCAACAGCTATTTCAGCGTCATGATCGCCATTGTCGCGGTCCTCGCCGCGGCGAGCGCGTCGCGCTACTACCTCGTCATGACGATCGGCGAGCGCATCGTCGCCGATCTCAGGCGTGACGTGTTTGCGCATCTGGTCTCGCTGTCGCCCGCATTCTTCGATTCCGCGCGCTCGGGCGAACTGGTGTCGCGGCTGACGGCCGATACCACCCAGATCAAATCCGCCGTCGGCGCCTCGGTATCGATCGCGCTGCGCAACATGATGCTGTTCATCGGCGCCACCGCCATGATGGTGATCACGAGCCCGAAATTGTCGGGCTTCGTGTTGCTGGCGATCCCGCTGATCGTGATTCCGCTTGTCGCGTTCGGGCGCTGGGTGCGGCGGCTGTCGCGCAACGCGCAGGATACGCTGGCGGACGCCAGCGCCTACGCCTCCGAACTGATCGGCGCGATCAGGACCGTGCAGGCCTATACCAGCGAGCGGATGGCGACCAACCGCTTCGGCGGCGAGGTCGAGCAGGCCTATGAGGCGGCGCGCAGCTCGACGCGCGCGCGCGCGGTGCTGACGCTGATCATCATCTTCATCGTGTTCTCCAGCGTCGTGGCGATCCTCTGGGTCGGCTCGCACGACGTGCTGACCGGCCAGATCACGCCGGGCCGGCTCGGCCAGTTCGTGCTGTATGCGGCGTTCGCGGCCACCGGTCTCGGCCAGCTCAGCGAGGTCTGGGGCGAAGTCTCGGCTGCCTCGGGCGCCGCCGAGCGGTTGTTCGAGATCCTGCGGGTCAAATCGCAGATCACGGCCCCGCCGCAGCCGGCAGCACTACCGCAGCCTGCGCGCGGCGACGTCGGTTTTGAGAATGTCACCTTCGCCTATCCGGCACGGCCGGACGTGCTTGCGATCGACAATGTCTCGCTTGCGGTCAAGGCGGGAGAAAAAGTCGCGATCGTCGGACCGTCAGGGGCGGGCAAGAGCACGCTGTTTCATCTCTTGCTGCGCTTCTATGATCCCGCACGCGGCACGATTTCGCTCGACGGCGTGCCGGTCAGGTCGGCCGATCCGGTCGACGTTCGCTCACGCATCGCGCTGGTGCCGCAGGACTCGGTCGTGTTCGCGGCCTCCGCGCGCGAAAACATCCGCTTCGGCCGGCCAGATGCGACCGATGCCGAAGTCGAGCGCGCCGCCGATCTCGCCCATGCCACCGAATTCCTGCGGCGCCTGCCCGGCGGCTTCGAGGCGCAGCTCGGCGAGCGCGGCGTGACGCTGTCCGGCGGTCAGCGCCAGCGCATCGCAATCGCGCGCGCGATCCTGCGCGATGCGCCGCTGCTATTGCTCGACGAGGCCACCTCCGCGCTCGATGCCGAAAGCGAAACGCTGGTGCAGACCGCGCTGGAGGAATTGATGCGCCACCGGACTACGCTTGTCATCGCGCACCGCCTCGCCACCGTGTTGTCCTGCGACCGGATTATGGTGATGGATCAGGGCAAGATCGTCGAGCAGGGCACGCATGCGGAGCTGGTCGCGGCGAACGGGTTGTACGCGCGGCTGGCACGGTTGCAGTTCGAGGGAGTATAAAAAAGCGGGAACCATAACGTCGCGTGCCTGTTGTAACCTCGTTCAAACCGGGGTTCGATCGAACAGGAGAGGGGCATGCCTTACCGCCGCGCAGGTTTTGCGCTGACGCCGCCGTCGCTCGTGATATTCCTGATTTCGCTGGTGCTGGCGGCTATCGCCCTGCTTGTTCGTTACGCCCACGTTTCCGTCCCGATCGTCAGCTCGTCGCGGGTTTTCGACGTTTTGGCCATTGCCTATGTCGTGTTGCTTATTGGCGTACTGTTTCGGCGTGTGTGAGCGGCCATAGTGTTTTCGAGCGAAGTGGACGCCGGTTCGCGTGAAGAAAACGCGTCAAAGAATTTAGCGATCCTCGCGGCATTTCGGCGATAGCGCAGGCACATTCGACCACGGCCAGTTTTTCCAGGTGCCGTCTTTCTCGACGCATGCCGCCGACGCTTCGGCGCCATCGCTTGACGCCACTTTTTTGTCAGTCTCGCTCGCGGCGAGATGCCGATCCAGATAGGCCTCCGAAAGCAGTCCGGCGACGATCACCAACACGAACGTTGTCGTACCCTTGGCAAATTCAGCCAGCGTCATGTGAACGTCTCCGCCGTTGGGCTTGCAATCGCCGAACTGGCTAGAGGTTCCAGGCCGTCAACGCCGTGACTGATGTCACGCCCGCCACGCCATTTTCAGTACCGGCCTTCCCGACGTCGGGTTCACGTCCTCGCCGGCATGTTCAAAACCGTTGCGTTCATAGAAACGGATGGCCCGTGCGTTATCCTTGTTGACCAGAAGCGTGACGCCACCGGGCGACAGGCGCTTGGCTTCGTCGACCAATGCGGTGGCCAGTTTCGAGCCCCAGTGTTCCGGGCTGACCACGAGCTGATCGAGATAGCCGTTGCCATCGATGGTCACGAAACCGGTCAGGGCGTGCGCCTGTTCGGCGACAATGATCGCCGCATTCGCCACCAGTTCATTGCGCCAGCGCTCCCGCCACCACGCCACGCGGGCGGTGAAATCGATTGCGGGATAGGCCTGCTGCCACGTCAGCCGCCACAGCTCGATCGCCGCGTCTTCGTCCTCGGGACGATAGGGACGGAGCGTGAAATCTGCGGTCATCACGTGGCGACGTTTTTGTTGGGCATGATCTGATCCGAAAACCGGTGCCCACTTTGCGCTAACGCGGCCCTCCGGGTCGGGATCATGCCCTACCGTTCCGTCAGCTTCAGTTCGATGCGGCGGTTGCGCTTGTAGGCGTCTTCGTTGGGTGCTGGATCGAGCGGCTGGAATTCGGCAAAGCCGGCGGCGACCAGCCGCTGCGCGGGGACGCCGAGGAAGACCAGATATTGCACCACGGAGATGGCGCGCGCCGACGACAATTCCCAGTTCGACTTGAACAGCGGAGAGTTGATCGGCCGCATGTCGGTGTGGCCGTCGACCCGCAGCACCCAGGCGATCTCGCTCGGAATCTGCTTGTCCAGATCGATCAGCGCGGTGGCGAGCTTGTCGAGTTCGGCGCGACCTTCGGGGAGCAACAGCGCCTGGCCGGTATCGAAGAACACCTCCGACTGAAAGACAAAGCGGTCGCCGACGATGCGGATATCGGGGCGATTACCCAGAATGGCGCGCAGGCGGCCGAAGAATTCCGAACGGTAGCGCGACAATTCCTGCACGCGCTGAGCCAGCGCGACGTTCAGGCGCTGGCCGAGATCGGCAATCCGCCCCTGCGATTCCTTGTCGCGCTTCTCAGATGCTTCCAGTGCTTCCTCGAGCGCCGCGAGCTGGCGGCGCAGCGCGCTGATTTGCTGGTTCAGCACCTCGATCTGGGCGAGCGCGCGCGAACTCACCGTCTTTTCGGATTCGAGCGCCTTGTTGAGCTCGTTGGTGCGGCCCTGGGCGTCGCCGCCGGCGCCGGCCAGCCCGTCGTAAAGTCCCTTGATGCGGTCGCGCTCGCCTTCCGCGGCGGCAAGGCCGGCGCGCAATTGCCCGACCTGGTCGTCGAGCGTGATCTTGGCGAGCTTTTCCAGCGACAGCAGGTCGTTGAGCTGCGCGATCTTGGCGTTGAGCTGCTCCAGCGCCTTGTCCTTGCCGGTGACCTCCTGCGACAGGAAGAACTGCACCACCAAGAACACCGACAGCAGGAACACGATCGACAGCACCAGCGTCGACAATGCGTCGACGAACCCCGGCCAGTAGTTGAAACCGGAATCATTGCGGCGTGCGCGGGCGAGGGCCATTCGTCGTCTCCACTATCGTGTCCCGGACGCGGTACAGCGTGCAAACGCTGCTCCGCAGAGCCGGACCTGTCTCGATGGGCCCCGGCTCTGCAGCGCAGCACCATAGCGCGTCGAAGACGCGCGTAAACGCGCTTATGGTGCCGCACTGCGTCCGGGGCGCGCGCTCTCGTTCAGCTCTTCTCGGGCTGCTTGGCGATCCGCTCCAGCAGCTTCTTGATCTCGCGGTTCTGCTCGCCCTGGCCGTCGGCCCATTCGCGGATCATCTGCTGCTCGGTGCGCATATGCGCGACCAGGCCCTGGATGGCTTCGGCGAGGTTGGCCATCGCCGCCGTGGTGCTGCGGCTGCCGCCGCTCTCTTCAACCACCGCGCGTATACGTTCCATCGCATGTTGCAATTCGCCGCCGATGCCGGGTCCGCTATCGCCATATTCGCGCACGGTGGAGGCGAGCCAGTCCTCGAGGTCGGTGTAGAAACGGTTCTGCGCCTGGCTCGACTGCAGGTCGAGGAAGCCCAGGATCAGGGAGCCGGCGAGGCCGAACAGCGAGGACGAGAACGAAATACCCATACCGCTGAGCGGCGCCGCCAGCCCTTCTTTCAGGGTGTCGAACAGGGAACCGGCATCGCCGCCGACCTTCAAGCCGTCGATCACCTTGCCGACGGAGCCGACGGTTTCGATCAGGCCCCAGAAGGTGCCGAGCAGGCCGAGAAAGACCAGCAAGCCGGTCATGTAGCGGGAAATATCGCGGGCCTCGTCCAGCCGCGTCGCGATCGAATCCAGCAAATGCCGCATGGTCTGCTGCGAGATCGTCATCCGCCCGGAGCGCTCGCCGCCGAGGATCGCCGCCATCGGCGCCAGCAGGGTCGGCCGCCGCTCGATCGCCAGCCCGGGATCGGCGATACGGAAATTGTTCACCCAGGCCACTTCCGGATAGAGCCGGATCACCTGCCGGAACGACAGGATGATGCCGATCAGGAGCACCCCGCCGATCAGCGCGTTGAGGCCGGGGTTGGCAAAGAACGCGACGATGATCTGCTTGTAGAGCACGACCGTCACCAGCGCGCACAGCACCAGGAACACCAGCATCCGCACCAGGAAAATCCGGGGCGAAGACAGTTTGCTCAGTTCGATCTCCATTTCGGAGCGGGAGGAAGGGCCTGAGGGCATTTGCAGGTGTCATCCGTTACGAAAAGCCGCGTTGTGGAACCAATATGGCACAGCGGGCTGGAGAAAAAAGCTGGGAAGCCGCGATTTCGAATAGACGATGGTGGAACCTCTCCCGAAACCCGGCTTTGACATCAGCGTATTTTGGAACGTTTCGCTGTCCAACCGGGATTTTTCATGACGGCCTTATATCTCGCGGGATCGGCGGCCGCCCCCGCAGGGTCGGCCGCCCCGTCCCGCGGCTATTCGAAGGAAGCACTTATTGCGGGATAGACCAGCCGCAGCAGCCCGTTCTCTGCCGAAGGGAGTGGCTACATGAGCTTCGTCTCCACGATCATTGGCACTGCCGAGCGGGTACCGCTGCCCGACGCCATTATCCGGGCCGCCATCCACCAGCTCTGCTCGCGCACCGCCGCGCGGCTCGCCACCGGGAATGCGGAAAGCGATGCCTGGCTCGCCGACGAAATGGCGGCGCGCGCCATCGCCGAATATTCCGACGAGACCGATGTCCGGCACTACGAGGTGCCGGTCGAGTTCTTTGCCCGCTTGCTCGGGCCAAACCGCAAATATTCCTGCTGCTTCTACCGGGAGGCGGCCTCGACGCTGCAGGAGGCCGAGGAGGAAGCGCTGCGCCAGACCGTCGAGCATGCCGATCTGGCCGACGGACAATCGATCCTCGAACTCGGCTGCGGCTGGGGTTCGCTGTCGCTGTGGATGGCGCGGCAATTCCCGCATTCGCAAATATCGGCGGTTTCCAGCTCGAACGCGCAACGCGAATATACCGAGGGCGAGGCCGCAAAGCGCGGCCTAGCCAATCTGCGGGTCATCACGTCAGACGTGAACCTGTTCGCGCCGGAAGCGCGGTACGACCGCATCCTCGCAATCGAGATGTTCGAGCACATGGTGAACTGGCGCGAACTGATGACGCGTCTGCGCACATGGCTGGAACCCGACGGCCGCTTCTTCCTGCACATCTTCACCCATCGCTCCGGCGCCTATCTGTTCGACCGCGCCGGTGGCGAGGACTGGATCGCGCAACGTTTCTTTACCGGCGGCGTGATGCCGAGCCACCATCTGATCCGGCAATATGCCGATCTGTTCGAGGTCGAAAAGGAATGGCGCTGGAGCGGCGTGCATTATCAGCGCACCGCGCAGGATTGGCTCGACAATTTCGATTCCCATCGCGACGAAATCGAGCGCGTGCTTCGCAAGGTCCATGGCGGCGAGACCGCGTTGTGGATGCGGCGCTGGCGCTGGTTCCTGCTCGCCACATCAGGCCTGTTCGGTTACGCCGACGGCAGCGAGTGGGGCGTCAGCCATTACCGGCTGAAGGCGGCCGGTTAGGCCGGGTTCAACTGATTCGTGCCGGATGCCTCGCGCTCCGGCATCTGCTGCGATCTCATGCGGCCAAACGACAGTTCCCGGCCGTTGGGTTTCGATCCAAACCAAGAACGCTCCGATGGAACTCCGGCTCACAATCGAGTGAGTCCGGAAAAATGGGCGCTAATTCAGCGCGATAGCGTTGTGTGACATTGGGCCGCCGCGAGACCGTATTGCGTCGCAGCAGGCTCTCTCTATCCTATATACCATCAACCGTGAGTTCCCAAGATCTCCTACGACAACGTCGCGAATGCTCAATTCGCGCTTCAACTTTGAACTGGGGCAATGCTTTCAATGTCCGGACTACGAACGCAATCGGCATGCATCGTTTTGATGTTAGCGGCGATGGCGCCGCTTTTGGCTGGCTGCAATGAACCGATCGCCGCTACTGCGGCGGCAAAGCCGCCCGAGCCTGAAGTAGGCACCTTCACCGTACGGCCTCAGTCCCGCGCCCTCGTTCGCGAGCTGCCCGGCCGGATCTCGCCCACCCGGGTGTCGGAAGTGCGTGCGCGCATCTCCGGCATCGTCGTCGAACGCCTGTTCCAGCAGGGCACCGAGGTGAAGGCCGGCGATCCGCTGTACCGGATCGACCCGAAGCCGTTCGAGGTGGAACTGCAGGCGAGCGAAGCCGCGCAGGACAAGGCTGCAGCTGCGCTCGATCTCGCCGCCCAGCATGCGCGGCGCATCGCGACGCTGACCAGCCAGCGCGCGGCGCCCGAGGCCGAGAACGAAAAGGCTATCGCGGCCCAGCGCCAGGCCGAGGCCGAGGTCGGCAGCCGCAGGGCCGACGTCGCCCGCGCCCGGCTGAACCTTGATTATGCCACGATCCGTGCGCCGATCAGCGGCGTCGTCGGCGCCGCGCTGGTGAGCGAAGGTGCGCTGGTGATCCAGAACGAGACCACCAGTCTCGCCACGATCCAGCAACTCGACCCGATCTACGCCGATTTCACCCAATCGGTCTCGGAGATGCACAAGCTGCGCCGTGCCTTTGACAATGGCGATCTCGACCGGATTGCGCCCGATGCAGCCAAGGTCCGCCTCGTGCTCGACGACGGCACGGTCTATCCGGTTCCCGGCAAGCTGCTGTTTTCGGAAGCCAAGGTGGATGCCTATACCGGACAGGTCACGCTGCGCGGACAATTTCCGAATCCGCATCGCGAGCTGCTGCCGGGCATGTATGTCCGCGTCCTGATCGAACAGGGTATCGATTCCGATGCCATCGCCGTGCCGCAGCAGGCGATCCAGCGCGACGCCGGCGGCGGCAGCGAAGTGTTCGTGGTCAAGGACGACGGCCGCGTGGCGACGCAGCCGGTCCGCACCGGCGCGGTGCAGGACGGCCTCTGGCTGGTCAGCGAGGGCCTCAAGGACGGCGACCGCGTCATCGTCGACG
The DNA here is from genome assembly GCF_023101085.1 of Bradyrhizobium sp. 170. Taxonomy (NCBI): domain Bacteria; kingdom Pseudomonadati; phylum Pseudomonadota; class Alphaproteobacteria; order Hyphomicrobiales; family Nitrobacteraceae; genus Bradyrhizobium; species Bradyrhizobium sp. 170. The sequence goes on from NZ_CP064703.1 coordinate 950,620, forward strand.
GGTTCCAGAAATTCGTGCCCGGCGACAAGGTCAAGGCGAAGGCGTGGATCGACGCGGATGCCTCGGTTGGTACAATTCCGGCCGCACCGGCGACGCAAGCGGCCCGCTAGCCGATGCCTAGTTTCTTCATCGACAGGCCGATCTTCGCCTGGGTCGTGGCGCTTTTCATCTGTTTGATTGGCGCCATCTCGATTCCGCTGCTGGCGGTCGCGCAATATCCGATCATCGCGCCGCCCTCGATCTCGATCTCGACCAGTTATCCCGGCGCGTCGCCCGAAAACCTCTACAACAGCGTCACGCGGCTGATCGAGGAGGAGCTCAACGGCGCCTCCGGCATTCTCAATTTCGAATCCACCTCTGACTCGCTGGGGCAGGTCGAAATCATCGCCAACTTCGTGCCCGGCACCGAAACCGGCGCGGCCTCGGTGGAAGTTCAGAACCGCCTCAAGCGCGTCGAGGCGCGGCTGCCGCGCGCGGTGATCCAGCAGGGCATCCTGGTCGAGGAAGCCTCCTCCGCCGTGCTGCAGATCATCACCCTGAACTCGTCCGACGGCTCGCTCGACGAAATCGGCCTCGGCGATTTCATGATCCGCAACGTGCTCGGCGAAATCCGGCGCATTCCCGGCGTCGGCCGCGCCACGCTTTATTCCACCGAGCGTTCGCTGCGGATCTGGATCGATCCGGCAAAACTCGTCGGTTACGGCCTCACCGCCGACGACGTCAACAAGGCGATAACAGCCCAGAACGCGCAGGTCGCCTCGGGCAGCATCGGCGCCGAGCCGAGCACGCCGGAGCAGAAGATTTCCGCATTGGTGCTGGTCAAGGGCCAGCTCGCCTCGCCCGATGAATTCGGCGCGATCACCCTGCGCGCCAACGCAGACGGATCAACCGTGCGGCTGCGCGATGTCGCCCGCATCGAGATCGGCGGCCTGAGCTACCAGTTCAACACGCGCCTCAACGGCAAGCCGACCGCGGGCCTTTCGGTGCTGCTGTCGCCGACCGGCAACGCGCTTGCGACCGCGAGCGCCGTCGAAGCCAAGATGAAAGAGCTGTCGAAGTTCTTTCCGGCCAATATCGGCTACGAAATCCCCTACAACATCACCCCCGTCGTCAAGGCCTCGATCAACAAGGTGCTGATGACGCTGGTCGAGGCGGTGGTGCTGGTCTTCATCGTGATGTTCCTGTTCCTGCAGAACATCCGCTACACCATCATCCCGACCATCGTGGTGCCGGTGGCGCTGCTCGGCACCTGCGCGATACTGATGGCGGCCGGCTATTCCATCAACATGCTGACCATGTTCGGCATGGTGCTGGCGGTCGGCATCCTCGTCGACGACGCCATCGTCGTGGTCGAGAACGTCGAGCGCATCATGGCCGAGGAGGGCCTGCCGCCGAAGGAAGCGACCCGCAAGGCGATGTCGCAAATCACCAGCGCCATCATCGGCATCACGCTGGTGCTGATGGCGGTGTTCGTGCCGATGGCGTTCTTCCCGGGATCGGTCGGCATCATCTACCGCCAGTTCTCCGTCACCATGGTCTCGGCCATCGCCTTCTCCGCGCTGCTGGCGCTGTCGCTGACGCCGGCGCTGTGCGCGACGCTGCTGAAGCCTGTCGAGGCCGGCCATGGCCATGCGCGCAAGGGCGTGTTCGGCTGGTTCAACCGCGTGCTCGAGTCGGGCCGCGGCGGCTACACGCGCACCGTCAAGGGTTCGTTAAAGCGGACCGGGCGGCTGATGGCGATCTACGCGGTGCTGTTCATCGGCCTCGGCTGGGCCTTCGTCCGGCTGCCCGGCGGCTTCCTGCCGGTCGACGACCAGGGCTTCATCACCACCGATGTGCAGACACCGTCCGACTCCTCCTATGCCCGCACCGAGGCCGCGGTCGAGCAGGTCGAAAAATATCTTCGCGAGCGTGCCGGCGTCGAGGACGTGACGTTCCTGACCGGCTTCAGCTTCCTCGGCCAGGGCATGAACACCGCGCAGGCGTTCATTTCGTTGAAGGATTGGTCGGAGCGCGGTCCGAAGGATTCCGCCGCCGCGATCGTCGCCGACGTCAACCGCGAGCTGTCATCGATCCGCGACGCCAGGATTTCAGCGCTGCAGCCGCCGCCGATCGACAATCTCGGCAATTCCTCGGGCTTCTCGTTCCGCCTGCAGGACCGCGGCCAGAAGGGCTATCCCGCATTGGTCAGCGCGGCCGACCAACTGATCGCGGAAGCCAATGCCGGCCGCGTGCTGCAGAAAGTCTATGTCGAGGGCCTGCCGCCGGCGCCGCAGGTCAACCTGGTGATCGACCGCGAAAAGGCGGGCGCCTTCGGCGTTACCTTCGAGGACATCAACCAGACCATCTCGACCAATCTCGGCTCGAACTACATCAACGACTTCCCGAACCGCGGGCGGATGCAGCGCGTGATCGTGCAGGCCGACCGCGCCAGCCGCATGAACGCGGACGACATCCTCAATTACAACGTCAAGAACAGCCGCGGGCAATTGGTGCCGTTCTCGGCCTTTGCCACGGTTCAGTGGTCGAGGGGGCCGACCCAGATCGCGGGCTTCAACTACTATCCCGCCGTGCGCATCTCCGGCGAAGCAAAACCCGGCTTCACCTCCGGCGATGCCATCGCCGAGATGGAGCGGCTCGCGGGCAAGCTGCCGCGCGGCTTCGGTTTCGAATGGACCGGTCAGTCGCTGCAGGAAAAGCTGTCGGGCTCGCAGGCGCCGTTCCTGCTCGGCCTCTCGGTGCTGGTCGTGTTCCTGCTGCTCGCAGCCCTCTATGAAAGCTGGACCATTCCGCTCGCGGTGCTGCTGACGGTGCCGCTCGGCATCTGCGGCGCGGTGATCGCCGCGACCATCCGGGGCCTGCCGAACGACGTCTATTTCACCGTCGGCCTGATCACCATCATTGGCCTGGCGGCAAAAGACGCCATCCTCATCATCGAATTCGCCAAGGATCTGCGCGCCCAGGGCAAGCCGCTGGTCGAGGCAACGATCGAGGCATGCTCGTTACGTTTTCGCCCGATCCTGATGACGGGTCTCGCTTTCGTCTGCGGCGTGCTGCCGATGGCCGTCGCGACCGGCGCCGGCGGCGCCAGCCAGCAGGCCCTCGGCACCAGCGTCATGGGCGGCATGATCGCGGTGGTGATTCTCGCGCTCTTGATGGTGCCGGTGTTCTTCGTCAGCGTGCAGCGCGTGCTGGCGGGGGACAGGGAGAAAGTGGAGGAGGCGGCGGGAGCCGAGGTGGTCGGCCCGCCGGCGCCAGTGAAGTGATAGACGTTGTCATGCTCCGTGACCCCGCGACGCCAGAGCTTCGCCGGGACTTGCGGTCTCGGGCCGTCGAGAAGCCTTGGCGCAGGCGGCGGCCGATGCATCCAGTCCATGAACCCATAAATTTGCCGGGCTGACGCCGCGCCAGCGTCCGCTATGCCCCGATACCCGGCGTGCTGCTCCATAGCAGCGAAACGACGCTATGTGCCAATGGGCGACATCGCACGCTTGGTTTGATATGAAAGAGGCCGCCCACTGAGGCGGCCTACAGGGGATAAAATGACAGACGTACCGTTCAAAGTAGGCGACCGAGTAAAGAAGCGCTCAGGCTACGAATATCCGGGCTTCATCGTGTCGGTTTTTACAAACCGAGCCGGGGCCGTTCGGTATGTAGTGGAGGCAGACCACCCTGCCTTCTCCGGCATGTTGCACATCTTCAATGGCGATCAGCTTGAACATCGCTAAGGCAAACTAGGCTACTGCGAAAATCAGAACAGGTCACTAGGGCCTAAAACAGGCCAGCACCCGAGTTTCAATAGGCACAGTTCGATAACCGAGAACCTTTCCTGAACTCGGCAGATGTCGTCACGACTTACCGCATATCTCTTGCGGGTCAATCGCTACACAGGCGACCCAGCGGCAAGTCGGCGATGTCGGCTATGCCTCCGAAAGCGGAAGTAGATTCACAGCATCAGCGGCTTCGCTGGAGGCCGGTACCGATGCTTAGTCGCTGCGAACCGCTTCGCCGAATACGCGCCAGAGCCCCAGCCCGGTGACGAAAAGCGAATTGTGATGCCGGGCGCCCTGACCGCGCGGCTGATCGGGATGGTAGCCGTTTAGGCGGCTCACAGCGCGAAGCCTAGTGTCGGGAACCAGACACAAGGAAGCGCGTTTAGTTTAATCGAGCCGGGCTCAACGGCCCTCTCCAATGTGTGCCGAATGTTATGGTTCGGGCTGGGGAGAACAGACCGCAACCGCGGTCTTCAATATCAGAAGCTCACAATAACAATCTTGGAGGCCCATCATGGATGGCTCCAGAAGCGAACGCGCGCGTGCGCGCGCACTACACTTGCTGGCTCAAATCGCTCCCTTGCCGGATGATTCCGAAGTCCAGCGCTTGCGCGAATTGTCGTTAGACTACATTCGCGAGGCCGAACGACTCGAAAGGGCCCCGGAGCCAGGCGAACAAATCTCCGCGGTCTTAGACACGATAGCTCGCGACTTTTTTGCTCGTGCTCTCCGACATCAGTTAAAAAAGTAGTTCGTGTATGCCCCGGGGCGAGGGAGATGTCGAAGCGTTCAACAGGCTGGAGCCGCAAGTTTGACGAGCCTATCGCGTTGGCGGACGGCGAGCAAGCTCGTGACCCTGCGCTACCTCGGCGTTGGCGGCAGTCAGCATTTCCTGGGCGGGTTGTAGCGCGCCCTTGCCGCACTGGCCGCCTTGGCCGTGTTCTCCTCCGTCAGGATGAGATTAGCCATGGGATGGTCGGACGCGTTGCCCGCCGCGTATGCGGCGAGCGCCAAATGAGCTATACTGTCCTTCCGACTCATCGGAGGGCGCCATGGACGACGACGAGGGCGATAGGTCTCGAATTGAGAAGGCGATAGAGGCCGTGAAGGATATGGCGAGTTCGATAACGGACGCTGCGAAGTCAGCCGCTACGCCAAGTGAAGAAGAGAAGATGACCGTAATGGACGTGCCGTTAGTCGCCGATGCGGCGGCGATGCCTATACCCCTTGTTGCTCCAAAGAAGCGGAAGGCCCGGGTCAAACGCGCACCGATGAAGACGCCGCCGAAGAAAGCAGCCGGAGAAAAGGCGGCTAAGAAAACCGCCAAGAAGTCTGCAAAGAAATCCGCTGCTAAAAAATCAAAGAGGGCGGCCAAGCATTCACCCGCAACTGCCGGGCGTAAGGTTGTTGGGAAGAAGAAAGTTGCGAAGAAAAAGAAAGCGAAAACGTCGAGGCGCTAGTGGGTTCAACCCTCAAAGTACGCCCACCTGAAGCGAAGACCTTGATTGATAAGATCAAGGCCGAGATCAAGAAACGTGCGGAGTTGAGGGCGCAACGGATGCTTCTGAAGGAACCCAAAAGGAAGCCGAAGCGCTAGCCGCTCGACTGAAGTTGAACTCGCTGCGCGCTTCATGAGGTTTAACGACCTTCACGACGGCCTCACACCCGGCGAGAACGGCTCCACTGACTTCTCCGTCCTCGCGCCGGTTTGGCGACGTCCGCGCCACTTCCGCTTTACCCCTCAAAGCCGACGTTCGCTGCGAGGATCGGCAGGTCTGAAAAGGGCCCAGACTGTGTAAAAACGTTTTTCCTCCCCCAAAACTGCACGCAACCGGGGACGATCGGCGTCGACACGACGGTCTGAGGATATTTTTGCTTTATCGAGTCCGGAGTCAACCCGGGCGCAAGCTCGGGCCATGCTGAGCGACCTGAACGGTCACACGATGCGCAGAACAGCACGAGCTCTTCACGTCCGGATTGCCACCAGGAGCGGCTTGATGCCGACGATGTTCATTACGCGCGTGAGGTTGTAGGCGAGTACGTTCAGCGCCATTTCGGTCGCGACATTGGGCAACCGTTTCATTAGAAAGTGTGTTGCGCCCATCCGCATCTTCAGTGTGGCGAACGGATGCTCGACGGTTTCGCGGCGCACACGCATGGCTTGCGGGTTCTGATCGAGCCGCATCTGCGCGGCCTCGACGACGTGTTCGTGTTCCCAGCGTTTGATGCGGCGCTCGTTGGACGTTGTGCACTGATCCTTGAACGGGCATGCGCGGCACGCCTTCGTCAAGTAAATCCGTATTTTCTGACCATCTTCATCAGCGGTGAAGTGGTGCGCCAGCTTCTCGCCGGCCGGGCAACGATAGACGTCGTCCTTGGCCAAATAGACAAAATCAGGTTTCCCAAAGCGGCCTGCCGACTTGGCTCCCGAGGTTTGCGGCTTGGGTAGCGTGACCGCGACCCCGGCCTGTTCGCATGCCAGGAGTTCCTCTCCTTTAAAGTAGCCCCGATCCGCAACGACGTCCAAATGATCGCTGCGCAGCGCGGCTTTCGCCGCCTGCGCCATCGTCGCCAGTTGCGATCTATCGGTGCCGACGTTGGTGACCTCGTGCGCGACTATCAGATGGTTCGTGGTGTCGACCGCACTTTGTACGTTGTAGGCGACCATGCCTGAGCCGCGCCCGCTCGTTGCCATCGAGCGGCAATCGGGATCGGTCAGCGATATCTGCTTGTCGGGCGAGGCGAGCAATGCCTTTTCAATCGCGGCCAGCCGTTTCACTTCTTCTTCGAGCTTCGCCAGCTTTTCCCTAAGCCGCGTCTTGGTCATCAGCACCGTTTCCGACGGCTCTTCTCCTGCGGCCGTCTGGCGGTCGGCGGTGTCCAGTTGGCTCATGTAGCGCGTCACGCTCTCTTCGATCTGCTTCTGGCGGCGCTGGATCTTGCCTTGCGTGAAGTTGTTGTCGCGACTGTTCACGGCCTTGAACTTGCTGCCGTCGATGGCAACGCTGGCCTTCGTCAGCAGGCCCATCTTGCGGCACAACTCGACGAATTGCGCGCAAACCTTTTTGATCGCTGCGCCATTGTCCTTGCGGAAGTCGGCGATGGTCTTGTGATCCGGCGCGAGCCGTCCGGTCAGCCACATCACCTCGAGATTGCGGCCAGCCTCGCGCTCCAGCCGCCGGCTCGATTGCACCCGGTTGAGATAGCCGTAAATGTAAAGCTTGAGCATCGACGAAGGATGGTACGCCGGCCGGCCGGTCGCTGCAGGATCAACCCCATCGAACCCGAGGTCGCGCAGTTCCAACGCATCCACGAACACATCGACCGCGCGAATAGAATTGCCCTCGTCGACCCAATCATCGAGGCATTCCGGCAACAGCGTCGCTTGCTGGCGATCCGCCCCTTGAACGAAACCCTGCATCACTTCCCCCGCCGATTCAGCAAGGGAATCATAGCATCGACCGGGTTTTCACACAGCCTGGGCCAAAACCGGAAATCAACAGGACGATGCCAAAGTCATGGCAGCTTGTCGGCGGCCATAGCCTGATGCACTTTTTCGCTTTGCGTTGATTGCGGCGCTTCAAACCCGATTCACTGTCCCGGCCATAGCGCCAATAAACGATCCGGTGAAAAAAGAAGCACTAAGCATCATTAGACTGCCCGTCACGGAGAGAACAAGCTTGTCTTGAACAAAATGAAAGACCATCCACCCCAGCAGCATGCAGATTAGCCCGCAGCCTGCCGGCCAAAACGCACGCCGCCGAACTGCGAGCCGCTGGGCCGGGCCAAGCAGATCAGAGTTCCGTGATAGATTCCAGGATCGGCGAAACGACACCTCGAAACCCAAGGCTACCACGAACAGACAGGCAGTGAGGAAGTAACCAGACATTACACTTGGTGCCGACCGTTACCATCTTGAAGGACACAGGCCAGACAATAGCGTGGATTGATTGTCTCAATCTTAAGGAGATAGCGAACAAAAAGCTGTATCGGGAAACTATTCCGAACTCGTCAGCGAAGTCCGCTCTGGGTCCAGACTGTGTAAAAACGTTTTTCCGCCCCCAAAAACTGCACGCAACCGGGGACGATCCGCGTCGACACGACGGTCTGAGCGTATTTTTGCTGTATCGAGTCTGGAGTCAATCCGGGCGCAACCTCGGGCCACGCTGAGCGACCTGAGCGGTTACACGATGCGCATAACAGCACGAGCTCTTCACGCCCGGATTGCCACCAGGAGCGGCTTGATGCCGACGATGTTCACTACGCGCGTGAGGTTGTAGGCGAGTACGTTCAGCGCCATTTCGGTCGCGACATTGGGCAACCGCTTCATTAGAAAGTGTGTCGCACCCATCCGCATCTTCAGTGTGGCGAACGGATGCTCGACGGTTTCGCGGCGCACACGCATGGCTTGCGGGTTCTGATCGAGCCGCGTCTGCGCGGCCTCGACGACGTGTTCGTGTTCCCAGCGTTTGATGCGGCGCTCGTTGGACGTTGTGCACTGATCCTTGAACGGGCATGTGCGGCACGCCTTCGTCAAGTAAATCCGCATTTTCTGGCCATCTTCATCAGCGGTGAAGTGGTGCGCCAGCTTCTCGCCGGCCGGACAGCGATAGACGTCATCCTTGGCCAAATAGACAAAATCAGGTTTCCCAAAGCGGCCTGCCGACTTGGCTCCCGAAGTTTGCGGCTTGGGTAGCGTGACCGCGACCCCGGCCTGTTCGCATGCCAGGATTTCCTCACCTTTAAAGTAGCCCCGATCCGCAACGACGTCCAAGTTATCGCTGCGCAGCACGGCTTTCGCCGCCTGCGCCATCGTCGCCAGTTGCGATCTATCGGTGCCGACGTTGGTGACCTCGTGCGCGACAATCAGATGGTTCGTGGTGTCGACCGCACTTTGTACGTTGTAGGCGACCATGCCTGAGCCGCGCCCGCTCGTTGCCATCGAGCGGCAATCGGGATCGGTCAGCGATATCTGCTTGTCGGGCGAGGCGAGCAATGCCTTTTCAATCGCGGCCAGTCGTTTCACTTCTTCTTCGAGCTTCGCCAGCTTTTCCCTAAGCCGCGTCTTGGTCATCAGCACCGTTTCCGACGGCTCTTCTCCTGCGGCCGTCTGGCGGTCGGCGGTGTCCAGTTGGCTCATGTAGCGCGCCACGCTCTCTTCGATCTGCTTCTGGCGGCGCTGGATCTTGCCTTGCGTGAAGTTGTTGTCGCGACTGTTCACGGCCTTGAACTTGCTGCCGTCGATGGCAACGCTGGCCTTCGTCAGCAGGCCCATCTTGCGGCACAACTCGACGAATTGCGCGCAAACCTTTTTGATCGCTGCGCCATTGTCCTTGCGGAAGTCGGCGATGGTTTTGTGATCCGGCGCGAGCCGTCCGGTCAGCCACATCACCTCAAGATTGCGGCCAGCCTCGCGCTCCAGCCGCCGGCTCGATTGCACCCGGTTGAGATAGCCGTAAATGTAGAGCTTGAGCATCGGCGAAGGATGGTACGCCGGCCGGCCGGTCGCCGCAGGATCAACGCCATCGAACCCGAGGTCGCGCAGTTCCAATGCATCCACGAATACATCGACCGCGCGAATAGAATTGCTCTCGTCGACCCAATCATCGAGGCATTCCGGCAACAGCGTCGTCTGCTGGCGATCCGCCCCTTGAACGAAACCCCGCATCACTTCCCCCGCCGATTCAGCAAGAGAATCATAGCATCGACGGGGTTTTCACACAGCCTGGGTCAATCGCGTCGGTTTGACCGGATGACGGCGACTTCCGGTCTACCCCGGCGAACGGACATTCTCAGGATAGGCGGACATGTCTCAAAAGTGCCAGGAGCAGCTATCAAGCATTTATTGAGGCTCCAAGCCAGTTGACCAAAACCTTGTCTATGCGCCTGCCGTCGAGGCCGACAATTTCGAATCGCCATCCCTTAACATCAATTCTATCGCCAATGGTAGGGATGGTACCGAATTCCTGAAGCAAAAAAACCAGCAAACGTCTGATAGGACCGCGATGGAGGAAGGGAAATCCCGATCAATTCTGCAATTCGAGCGCAGGCACGTAGCGCCTGAGAAAGCGCCCGATAGCATGCCGATCAGCATGATGCTCCTACCGTGCGGAGAGGGAACCCGGCCCTGGTCAGCGGGGTTATCAATGGGCCTCGGGCGGGGAACCGAAACGACGGAGGCCCTCATGAAGCACCGTAGTAGGCCCTCGACCTCGATTGAAGAGAGCCTTCTCCGAGAAGCCGAGCAGGTCAGAAGGCAAGCCGAGCGTCTGCCGCCGGGAGAGGATCGAGACCTTCTTTTAGAGGATCGAGACTTTCTTTTGAAGAAGGCGCGCGATGCCGCTCATATCGACGAATGGCTGACTTCGCCGGGGTTGCAGCCGCCTGGATGAGACTATCGGAATGATTGCGGCGACCGTTCGTTTTGAGAGTGATCGCGCTAGGTCGTCGCCGCTGTTATTGCAATGTTGAAGCGCGCTCGCAGTGCGTGACCGTTTGCCTCTCGAGACGAATTTGAAGGACATCCGCCACCTTTCGTCGCGAGCGCGCGATGAATTGGAGGAGTTCTTTTTCGCCACGAATGCGCTCAGGGACAAGGGCTGAAGTTTCTGGCGCGGCGCGGGCCGGCACGCAGTCAAAGACAATCAACCGATTGTCCACCTCACGTCGCTAGGAAGCGTTTGTCCTGCTCTTTCGCACGCCTTCTGCTGTCGCCCGGCCGTTCGCGCCGAGTCGTTCAATTCGGAACTCAAAGGAACTTCCACGATGCGCGCCGATTAGTATTCAGGACCAAATGGAGTGATCAGTGCACGCGCGAGATCGCCCAGCGCCGGGTACGGTACGTTCGACAGATGTCGATGCGTTCAAACTCGCGTCTCTTACCCATACGGAGCAGTTCTATTCAATTGTCCTGAGGGATCTCCTCGAATCGGACCTTCCGTTCATGATCGGAGGCGGGTACGCCGTAAATCTTTATACCCATGCGCGGTACCCGACAAAGGACCTAGACATTTTTACGACTGCCGCGGAATTCCCTCGCCTGCTCTCTCACCTACAGCGGAACAATCGGGTATCGGCGAATGAGAGTTGGCTGGGAAAAGTTCACCGCGGTCGCGATTTCGTCGACGTCATCTTTGGTTCCAGCAATGGCGCCGTGCCGGTTCAGGAAGAGTGGTTTCAGTATGCAACACAGGCTCAAGTGCTCGGGCATTGCGTGCCTGTGATCAACCCCACCGAGCTGATCTGGACCAAGGCGTTCATCCAGAAGCGGAACCGTCATGATGGCGTCGATATCGTCCATCTCATTCTTAAGCAGCGAGAGGCAATCGATTGGCAGCGCCTGATCATGTACATGAACCCACATTGGGAGATACTGCTTTGTCATCTGCTCACGTTTCGTTGGATCTATCCGAGTGAGCGAGATGCCATTCCAGATTGGCTGCTTGACGATCTTCTTGAACGATTGAGTCGGCAGCGGGAAGGTCCGCCACCGGCGACGAAACTCTGCCGCGGTCGGTTGCTTTCCAGCTCCGATTACCGAAGTGCGACCGAGAAGTGGGGCTTCCTGAACGTCGAAGACGAGTGCGGCAATGAACGATGATGCAAGTTCATTCACATTTGCAGGCATGGGCGATCTTCATGTGAAGGATGGGCAGTCGGGCTCGCTCCGCGAATTGTTTCAAGCAATCTCGAAGAGTGCCGGCGCCCTGGTCCTTTGCGGCGACCTCACCGATACGGGAACTCCGGCACAGGCGGAAATCCTCGCTAAAGAGCTGCGTGCCTGCTCTGTCCCAGTAATCGGCGTCCTTGGGAACCACGATTACGAGTCGGGACATGCCGACGAGGTGAAACGAATCCTTTGTGACGCGGGCGTACACCTGCTCGATGGCCAGGCAGCCGAAGTTAATGGCGTGGCATTTATTGGCGTGAAGGGCTTTGCCGGCGGATTTGGTCCACGAATGCTAAGCTCTTTCGGCGAGCCGGCGATCAAGACGTTTGTTGCCGAAGCGATGAATGAAGCGATGCGGCTGGAGAACATCATGCGCACGGTGAACAGCCGGCGCGCCGTCGTGGTCCTTCACTATGCCCCGATTGTCGACACGGTGGAGGGTGAACCTCTCGAAATTTATCCCTTCCTCGGGTGCTCGCGCCTTGCAGAGACCATTGACCGCTTCAAAGTATGCGCCGTCGTGCATGGTCATGCGCATCGCGGGAAGTATGAGGGCCGCACGCCCGCCGGAGCGCGGGTGTACAACGTCGCCATGGGCGTGCAGAAGCCTTCAGGGTTGTCCTATGCGCTCATTTCCGTCTGACGGTGGGGGTCACCTGAAAGCCCCTTGCATCGAGCGAGTCGTCTCTGGGCAGTCACCCAAGTCCACGCGTACTTTTGGATTCGCGCCAGGCCGAGCAGGCCTTCGGTCGCAATCCGAAGAGTACTTTGCATCCTGCGAGGCCAGAGCTGCGTCAGACCAGTGTTAAAGGTGGAGGGGCGGTGGGAAGAAGGAGCACTCAGCCACGCAATACCAATCCGCGCGTCAGTGAACATAGCGCCAATCTATTAAGCATTTATCTAAAGCTCCCGTCTCAAAGGAGCGCCACGACCGTGTCGTCCTAAAGCTCAGCACGAGGGCTCACACGGAGCGTGGTCTACTAGCGTAGATCGATGATCTCCGATATCGGGCTATGTCTGCATCATCCGTGGGAGCAGCACCAAGCCTGTTCGATGGATTCGCTCTTTCTCATCCTGCGAGGTTAAGGCGTCTACTGAACGGCGAACCGTCACGATTTAGCCTCATGTGCCACTAACTCTTGCTGAGTGATTGTGGATTCGCTCGGAGTTGAGGGGCCGGCACGATGTCGTGGAACGAGCTTACGCGCCGTCAACAAAGGATACTCATCAAGCTCTTCGGAGGCGGGTCATTACGCGGTGATGATAGCGTCGAAACGGCAGACCTTATTCAGCGCGGTCTAGTCACCCGAAACGGACTAACGACTTCCGGGCTCGAAGTATTCGAGGCAGCTCTCAAATCACAGTACGAAATCCGACGGGCGGGAGTGGCATAACAATTATCACGCACTTCCACGCGCCAAAGCGACGTTCAGTTTGCGGCTGCTGATCGGTGATGGACACTGGCCGTTCCAGTTTTTAGTGCAATGCTCTCGATATCGCGTTGCGAAGAGCTGTCCAAACGCGGTAATGAGACGGCATTGCTTCTGGCTCGCGAGCTCTGACTCAAATGTCTTCATGGTTGACATCTGCAATCTCGGACGCCGCGGCAACGTCAGCAGTTACGCCGACGACGCATTCGAATATGAGCCGTGAAACCGGCCGACATCCGAAATGGGTCAATCGCTACACGGGCGACCCCAGCGGCAAGTTCGGCCATGTCGGCTATGCCTCCGAAAGAAATTCAGAGCATTAGCGGCTTCGCTACAGGCCGGTGCGGATTGATGGCGCTACCGTGGACGTCATTCAAGCTTCGATCGGAGCCTCGAATCATGCGCTGCGAATTCAGCGAACATGAGTGGACCGCCATTAAGCCGATGTTGCCGAACAAGCCGCGCGGCATTCGGCGAGTAGATGACCGCCGCGTGCGCGATGGCATCGTTTGGGTCCTGCGTTCAGGTCATGGCGCGACCTGCCGGCGACCTATAGTCTCCGCACGACTTGTTACAATCGCTTCGTTCGGCGGATGATGGTCTTGTCTCGCTGATTTGCCCGACGTGTCAAATGTCTACTTCGGCACTCGACGCGTGCCGGCTACTGTGCATGGGGTTGTTTTCAATATTTTGGCTGGGAGCGCCGAGGCTCCTACGTGTCCTTCCGCCGCCTCCGGAAGGCTGCATCACCCGGTCGCGGATGATGACTACGGCGCGCGGCTGGAACCGTCGCTCTACTAGCCGAGCGGCTTCAGGATCTTCACCAACTCCGCATGCACATACTCATTCCCGCAGATCACATGCCCCGTCTTCAGCGGATCGTCACTGCCCTCAATGCCCGAGATCGTGCCGCCGGCTTCGCGCACCATGATCTGTCCGGCGGCGATGTCCCAGGGCTGCAAATTACGTTCCCAGTAGCCGTCGAGGCGGCCGGCGGCGACGAAGGCGAGGTCGAGGGAGGCGGCGCCGAAGCGGCGGAAGCCGGCGACCTTGTTCTGCAGCGCGGCCATTTCCTTCAGCGCCAATTCATGGTCGCCGCGGCCGATATGCGGCAGGCCGCAGGCGACCACGCATTCATCGAGCCTGCGGCGGCCGGCGACGCGCAGCCGCTGGTCGTTGAGGAACGCGCCCTTGCCGCGCTCGGCGATGTATAATTCATCATTGGCGGGGTTGTAGATCACGCCGGCAATGATCGTTCCCTCGCGCTGCAGGCCGATCGAGATCGCAAATTGCGGGATGCCGTGCAGGAAGTTGGTGGTGCCGTCGAGGGGATCGACGATCCAGGTGTGGCTCTTGTCGGCGCCTTCGCGGCTGCCGCCTTCCTCACCGATGAAGCCGTAGCCCGGCCGCGCCTTGGCGAGGTCCTCGTACAGCATTTCCTCGGCACGCTTGTCGGCTTTGGTGACGAAGTTCGCCGGCCCCTTCAGCGACACCTGCAGGTGCTCGATCTCGCCGAGGTCGCGCTTGAGGCTGCGGCCGGCGCGGCGCGCGGCTTTCACCATGACGTTGATAAGGGCGGAATACAGCATGATGCGAGCTTATGGTGTGAGGGAACGGCCCAAGCCGTCAGGGGATTGGGGACTGGGTGCCCTGCAGATGTGCCGCCGTCAAGGCGTCATTTGTTGGCCGTGCCAGCGGTGGTGCCGGTCCATTTTTTTGCGGCCTCCTGGACCTTGGCGCGATCCTCGGGGCTGAGCTCCGAGAGCCGTTCATCCAGCTCGGGATCGCCCTTGCCGGCGGTCTTGGCGACAAGGTGCCACTTCAGGCCTTCGATCTTGTCCATCGGCGCCCCCTGTCCGCTCACGAGCACGCGGGCGAGGCGGTTCTGCGCGATCGGCGAATTCTGCCGCGCCGCCTTGCGCAGCAGCGCGACCGCCGCGGCCTGGTTCTTCGGCGTGCCGGTGCCGTTGAACAGCGCGATGGCATATTCGACCTCGGCGTCGACATTGTCGGCCAGCGAAGCCGCCTGCAGCAGCCGCACCGCCTTGTCGATGTCCTTCGGCACGCCGGTGCCTTCCTTGTAGAAGGTTGCCAGCGCGTATTGCGCCTCCGGGTTGCCTGCGTCGGCCGCAGCGCGCAGCAGCTCGGCGGCGCGCCTGAGGTCCTGCGGCAGCGTGTTGCCGTCGAGATAGAGCAGCGCCAGATTGTAGGCCGCCTTGGGGTTGCCAAGCTTGGCCGCGGAGGCCAAGAGCTTGACGGCCTGCTCGCGGTTGGTGGCGCCGCCGCGGCCGGACAGCCGCATCATGGCGAGCGCGAACATGCCTTCGCGATCGCCGGCATCCGCCGCGCGCTGGTACCAATTGGCGGCCTTCGCATAGTCGCGCTTGATGCCGAGCCCGTTGGCATAGAGTTCCCCCAGCATCGTCATCGCCTTGGCGTCGCCGTTATATTGCGCGCGCGTGGTGGCGAGATCGAAGGCGGTCTTGTAGAGGCCGCGCTGGTAGGCGCCGTAGACGAGGTCGACATTCGGGTCCTCGAAGGCAGCCGTCGGCGAGGGGGACGGCACAGGCGTTGCCGCGGGCCTGGTCGTTACCGCAGGCTTGAGCGGCGCCGACGGCGTCGGCGTCGGCGTCGCAGCGGGCTTTTTCGCAGCCGTCGGCGCCTTTGGTTTGGGCGCCTCCTTTTTCGCAGGCGGAGGGCTCGCGGGCGGCTGCGCGGCAGGCGGCGTCAGCGAGATCTGCGCGGTGGCGCCGGTCATCGTCATCAAGAGGCCCGCAAGCAGCGATATGGGACGCAGGAGTTTCATGGTCCGGCGTTATCCGTGCCCGGCCTTATCCGTGCCGGCCTTGTCAGCGCCAGCCTTGTCAGTACCAGCCTTGGCTCTTCCAAACGCTGTTTCGTGCGCTTGCGCGATCGCCTGCGCGGCATCGATCAGCGCCGCCTTTGCGCCGCGCGGGTCGGCCCAGACGAAATCGCCGACCAGCACAAAATCCGCGCCGCTGGCTGCGAATTCGGCAGCCTCCTCGCACGAGACGGCAAAGCCGACGCAAGGCGGCTCGAACAGTTCGTCCCACCATTGCAGGCGCTCGGCAATCGCTTCAGCCGAGGGCCGCTGGCCCTTGGCGTCGGGCTCGCCGAACAGCACGTAGTCCGCGCCCCGTTCGCCCGCGGCCATCGAATCGTGCCGCGTGGCAAGGCTGCCGACGCCGGCAATGCGGTCCGGCTTCAGCGACGGCAAGGCATCTTCCAGCGCGGCGAGGCCGTTCAGATGCGCGCCGTCGGCGCCCGCGCGCGCCACCAGTTCGACGTAACCGTCGAGCAGGAGCGCGGCGCCGGCGTTCTGGATCATGGGCGCCAGCGCCTTCACGCGCGAAATCATGGTGCGCTGGTCGGTCTGCTTCAGCCGCAGCAGAACCGCCGCGACGTCGGCCGCTGCCAATAGTTCCGGAAGCTGGGCCGCGAGCTGCGCCGGGTCGTCCACCTCTGATGTCGCGAGATAGAGGCGCGGCGCTGGGCGCGGCGGAACAGGTTTATTGGCCAAGTGTTTATTAGCCAAGTCTAGGCGACCTTCTTTTCAAGGCCGGTTTCCCACTCGCCCTTGCTCGCCAGCGCATTCATCCGCGCACGGTGAGTGAAGGCGCGCTGGCCCGCGGCGATATTCTCAGGCCTGCCCGACCACGCCTTTTGCGGCGCCGCCTGCAGTGCGCGGCCGTAGGAGAAGGTCAGCCGCCATGGAAGTCCGCCGATCCGGTTCATGGCGTTCAGATGCGCGGTCGCATCCTCATCGGATTGTCCGCCGGAAAGGAAGGCGATGCCGGGCACTGCTGCGGGCACGCACGCCTTCAACAGCCGCACGGTTTTCTCCGCGACTTCCTCGGCGGAAGCCTGCTTCGCGCACTTCTTGCCTGAAATGGCCATGTTGGGCTTCAGCACCATGCCTTCGAGTTCGACGCGCTGGACCCGCAATTCCTGGAACGTCTTGTTCAGCACACGCTGGGTCACGTCATAGCAGCGGTCGATGTCGTGATCGCCATCCATCAGCACTTCCGGCTCCACGATCGGCACGATCTGCGCGGCCTGGCACAGCGCGGCGTAGCGCGCCAGCGCATGCGCGTTGACGTTGATCGCGGCCATCGTCGGAATGCCCGCTCCGATGTCGATCACTGCGCGCCACTTCGCGAAGCGCGCGCCGCGCTCGTAGTATTTCTTCAGCCGCTCGGCGAGCTTGTCGAGACCGACAGTGACCAGTTCGCCCGGACATTGCGGCAAGCCTTGCGTCCCCTCATCGACCTTGATGCCGGGGATCGCGCCGGACTGCTCGATCAGCTTGACCAGCGGCGTGCCGTCCTTCCCATTCTGCCAGATGGTCTCGTCGTAGAGGATCACGCCCGAGACATACTTGCTCATCGCCTCGGTGGAGCGGAACAGCATCTCGCGATAGTCGCGGCGGTTCTCCTCGGTCGATTCGACCTTGATGGCGTCAAAGCGCTTCTTGATCGTGCCGGAGGATTCGTCGGCGGCGAGAATGCCCTTGCCCGGGGTGACCATGGCGAGGGCAACCTTGTTGAGGTCAGCAAGATTCATCGAAGTTCTCCAGAAACATCATGCCCTTGCGCACCAAAATAGGCGGTTCTCGGGCAATTGCCTAGAAAACGTTCGTCGCAGCGGGGGTGTTTGCGAGGCGCGGGCGGCCTGCTCAGGCAACCCGCGGGTCCAGTTCACCCTTTGTATAGCGCTTGGCCATTTCGGCCGTCGTCAGCACCTTCTTGATCTTGCTGGCCTGGCCTGCGGTATTGAATTCCTGCAGCCGCTGCTTGCACAGCTTGGCCATCGCTTCCATCGCCGGCTTCAGATATTTGCGCGGATCGAACTCTTCCGGATTGTCCTTCAGCACTTTGCGGATCTGCCCGGTCATCGCCATGCGGTTATCGGTGTCGATGTTGATCTTGCGCACGCCGTTCTTGATGCCGCGCTGAATTTCGGACACCGGCACGCCCCAGGTCGGTTTCATCTTGCCGCCATTGGCGTTGATGATCTCCTGCAGATCCTGCGGCACCGAGGACGAACCGTGCATCACGAGATGCGTGTTCGGCAGCTTGCGGTGGATCTCCTCGATCACGTTCATGGCGAGGATATCCCCGTCCGGCTTGCGGGTGAACTTGTAGGCGCCGTGCGAAGTGCCCATCGCAATCGCCAGCGCGTCGACCCTGGTCTCCTTGACGAACTTTACGGCTTCGTCGGGGTTGGTGAGCAACTGGTCGTGCGACAGCTTGCCTTCGGCGCCGTGACCGTCTTCCTTGTCGCCCATGCCGGTCTCCAGCGAACCGAGCACGCCGAGTTCGCCTTCCACCGAGATGCCGCCGAGATGGGCCATGTCGGTGACGGTCTTGGTCACGCCGACGTTATAGTCCCAATCGCCCGGGGTCTTGCCGTCGGCCTTCAGCGAGCCGTCCATCATGACGGAGGTGAAGCCGGCCTGGATCGCGGTCATGCAGGTGGCGGGTTCGTTGCCGTGGTCGAGATGCACGCAGACCGGGATCTGCGGATAGATTTCGGTCACCGCGTCCATCATGTGCTTGAGCATCACGTCATTGGCGTAGGAGCGCGCGCCGCGCGAGGCCTGGATGATGACGGGGGCATCGAGCGAAGAGGCGGCCTCCATGATGGCCAGCGCCTGCTCCATATTGTTGATGTTGAACGCCGGCACCCCGTAATCGTGCTCTGCCGCATGATCGAGCAGTTGACGCAAGGTAATGCGAGCCATTCAAATTCTCCTGTATTTGCCGCGCCTTCGGCGCTCCATTAAATCTCGGTTTAACGCTGCTTCAGAACTTCCACGCCGGGCAGCGGTTTGCCTTCCATCCATTCGA
The DNA here is from genome assembly GCF_023101085.1 of Bradyrhizobium sp. 170. Lineage (NCBI taxonomy): Bacteria > Pseudomonadati > Pseudomonadota > Alphaproteobacteria > Hyphomicrobiales > Nitrobacteraceae > Bradyrhizobium > Bradyrhizobium sp. 170. The sequence goes on from NZ_CP064703.1 coordinate 969,362, forward strand.
GAAACGCGCCGCCGGCCGTCGAAACATAGGAAAAATCGCCTGATACGCCGGCTTGGTTCAGCGCCGCGACGGTGTCGCCGCCACCCGCAACCGAAATCAGTTTCTTCGCCTTGGTCCGCTCTGCCGCGTGCTTGGCCGCAACCATCGTGCCGCGGTCGAACGGCGTCATCTCGAACGCGCCGAGCGGGCCGTTCCAGACCAGCGTCTTGGCGTCGTCGATCGCGGCGTGAATCCGCGCGGTCGATTGCGGGCCGACGTCGAGGATCATGCCGTCGGCCGGAATGGCGTCGAGCCCATAGGCGTGCGAGGGCGAGTTGGCCGCGAAGTGATAGGCAACCACCGCGTCGACGGGGAGGATGATGGCGCAGTTCGCAGCCTCCGCCTTTTCCATGATGCGCAGCGCGGTGGCGGCGAGATCCTTCTCCGCCAGCGACTTGCCGACGCCGACGCCCTGCGCGTGCAGGAAGGTGTTGGCCATGCCGCCGCCGATCACCAGCGCGTCGACCTTGCTGACGAGGTTTTCGAGGAGGTCGATCTTGGTGGAGACCTTGGCGCCGCCGATGATCGCGATGACCGGCTTGGTCGGCGCTTCCAGCGCCTTAGCCAACGCGTCGAGCTCGGCCTGCATGGTGCGGCCGGCATAGGCGGGCAGCTTGTGGCCGAGGCCTTCGGTCGTGGCATGCGCGCGGTGCGCGGCCGAGAAGGCGTCGTTGACCCAGATGTCGCCGAGCTTTGCCAGCTCCGCGACGAAGGCCGGATCGTTCTTTTCCTCTTCGTTATGGAAGCGGGTGTTCTCCAGGCAGAGGACGTCGCCGTCCTTCATCGCAGCCACCGCCTTGGCTGCAGCCTCGCCGATGCAGTCATCCGCGAAGGCGACCGGCTTCTTGATGACCTGCCCGAGTGCTGTGGCAACGGGCTTGAGCGAATCCTTGGCATCGCGCCCCTTCGGCCGGCCGAAATGGGCGAGCAGGACGACCTTGCCGCCCTTGTCGGAAATCTCGGTAATGGTCGGCGCGACGCGCTCGAGCCGCGTGGCATCGCTGACGCGGCCGCTCTCCATGGGCACGTTGAGGTCGACGCGTAGCAGGACGCGCTTGCCCTTTACGTCGACGTCATCGAGGGTGCGGAATGTTTTTGTCATTGGCAGGTCTCTTGTCCCGGGCGCACTGCGGCGCGAAGTGCCGCTGTGCAGAACTGGGACCTGGGTTGGATGGGTCCCGGCTCTGCGTCGCGTCACTTCGTGCCGCAACGCGTCCGGAACACGAGACTTACAGAAGCTTCCCCATCGCCACGGCGGTGTCCGACATGCGGTTGGAGAAACCCCATTCATTGTCGTACCAGGACATCACGCGCACCAGCGTGCCGTTCTGCACCTTGGTCTGGTCCATGTGAAACGTGGACGAGTGCGGATCGTGGTTGAAGTCGATCGAGACGTTGGGCGCGGTGGTGTAGCCGAGGATGCCCTTCATCTGCTGTTCCGAAGCGCGCTTCATCGCTTCGTTGATTTCCTTCACGTCGGTCTTGCGCTGCGCGACGATCTTGAGGTCGACCACCGAGACGTTCGGGGTCGGCACGCGGATCGCGACGCCGTCGAGCTTGCCCTGCAATTCCGGCAGCACCAGGCCGATCGCCTTGGCCGCACCGGTAGAGGTCGGGATCATCGACATCGCCGCGGCGCGGCCGCGATAGAGGTCGCTGTGCAGGGTGTCGAGCGTCGGCTGGTCGCCGGTATAGGCGTGGATCGTGGTCATGAAGCCGGTCTCGATGCCGACGGTGTCGTTCAGCACCTTGGCGACCGGGGCCAGGCAGTTGGTGGTGCAGGAGCCGTTGGAGACGACCAGGTGATCCTTGGTCAGCTTGTCGTGGTTGACGCCGTAGACGATGGTCGCATCCGCGCCGTCGGAGGGAGCGGAGACCAGCACGCGCTTGGCGCCGGCGGTCAGGTGCGCAACGGCCTTGGCCTTGGCGCTGAAGATACCCGTGCATTCCATCGCGATGTCGACGCCGAGTTCTTTCCACGGCAGCTTCGAGGGGTCGCGCTCGGCGGAAACCTTGATCTTGCCATTGCCGACGCTGATCGAGTCGCCGTCGACGGTGACGATGCCGGGGAACCGGCCATGCACGGAATCGAAGCGCAGCAGATGGGCGTTGGTCTCGACCGGGCCGAGATCGTTGATCCCGACCACTTCGATATCCTTGCGGCCGGATTCCGCGATGGCCCGCAAGATATTGCGGCCGATGCGGCCAAATCCGTTGATCGCGACCCGGACTGCCATGCTCGTTTCTCCTCTAATAGCCGGAGCCGGCCCCGCGGAGACGTTCCACGGAGGTGCTGACGGCGGAACGCCCGGTTCGGCCGGGCGGGAACGGTCAAGATGGGGGTCTAGGTAGTCCTTTTTCCCAGTAATCTCAACCGTCAGCCCAAGCGCTTCAGGGCAGCGTTAACGACGGCCTCGGCGGTAATTCCGAAGTGCTTGAAAAGGTCCTTGGCGGGCGCGCTGGCGCCGAAACCGTGCATGCCCACGAATTCACCATCCGGGCCGATCACGGCATCCCAGCCCCAGCGTACCGCGGCCTCGATGGCGATCTTGACCGGGGCGTTGCCGATGATGGCCTTCCGCCGGTCCGCCGGCTGCGCCAGCAGCAATTCGAGCGAGGGCACCGAGACCACCCGCGACGCGATGCCGCGTTCCGCCAGCTGCTTCTGGGCGGCCACCGCGATCTCGACCTCGGAGCCCGAGGCGAACAGCGACACCTTGGCGTCGCCCTGCGCCGCGACCAGCTCATAGGCGCCATGCGCGCAAGGGTTATCGTTCGGCGCATTGGTTCGGAGTTGCGGCAGGTTCTGGCGGGTCAGCGCCAACACCGTCGGACCGTCGACACGGTTCAGCGCCAGTTCCCAGCATTCCGTTACCTCGACGGCGTCGCAGGGCCGGAACACGCGCATGTTGGGAATCGCACGTAGCGCGGCGAGGTGTTCCACCGGCTGATGCGTCGGGCCGTCCTCGCCGAGCCCGATTGAATCATGGGTCATCACGTAGACGACGCCCGCGCCCATCAGCGCGGCGAGCCGCATCGCCGGGCGCGCGTAGTCCGTGAACACCAGGAAGGTCGCGCCGTTCGGCGCAAAACCGCCATGCAGGAAGATGCCGTTCATCGCCGCGGCCATGCCGTGCTCGCGGATGCCGTAATGGATGAAGCGGCCCTTCGGCGTCTTGGCGGAGAACGCTACTGCCGATTTCGCTTTGTTGTTGTTGGAGCCGGTGAGGTCGGCGGAGCCGGCCAAAAATTCCATCGGCATCGCTGATGCGATCGCCTCGATCGCGGATTCGGAGGATTTCCGCGTGGCGACATTCTGCGGCGTTTCCAGCAGCGCCTTCTTGTGGGCGCGCAGCGCCTTCGCCAGCGAAGCCGGCCGTTCGTGCCGCATCCGCCGTTCGAACTCGGCACGCTTGCGACTGCCGAGCTCGTCGAAGCGGGCTTGCCATTCCTCGCGCGCGGCAGTGCCGCGGCTGCCGGCCTCACGCCATGCCTTCAACACATCGTCCGGCACCGAAAAGGCTTCGAGCGAGATGCCGAGCTTTTCCTTGGCGCCCTTGAGCTCGTCGGCGCCGAGCGCCTCGCCATGGGCTTTCGCCGTGCCGGCCCGCGTCGGCGCGCCGTAGCCGATGGTGGTCTTGCAGGCGATCAGCGACGGCTTGTTGGATTTTTGCGCGCGGGTGATCGCGGCCGCGATCGCCTTCGGATCATGCCCGTCGATCAGTTCAGCCGCCCAGCCGGCGGACTTGAATCGCTTCACCTGGTCGACCGAATCGGCAAGCGACGTCGGGCCGTCGATCGAGATGCCGTTGTCGTCATACAGCACGATCATCTTGTTGAGCTTCCAGTGGCCGGCCATCGCGATCGCTTCCTGCGACACGCCTTCCATCAGGTCGCCGTCGGAAGCGAGCACGTAGGTGTGGTGGCCGACCACCTTCTTGCCGAACTCGGCGACCAGCATCTTCTCCGCCAGCGCCATGCCGACCGCGGTGGCGATGCCCTGGCCGAGCGGGCCGGTGGTGGTCTCGACGCCGCTGGTCTCGAAATTCTCGGGGTGTCCCGGCGTCCTGGAGCCGAGCTGACGGAAATTCCTGATCTGGTCGAGCGTCATGTCCTTGTTGCCGGTGAGGTAGAGCAAGGCGTAGAGCAGCATCGAACCGTGTCCGGCCGAGAGCACGAAGCGGTCGCGGTCCGGCCAGGCCGGAGCCGTCGCATCGAATTTGAGGAACTGTGTGAACAGCACGGTCGCGACGTCGGCGGCGCCCATCGGCAAGCCGGGATGGCCGGATTTCGCCTTTTCGACGGCATCCATGGCAAGCCCGCGAATCGCATTGGCCATACGGGTATGATCGACCTGCGTCATGATGAAAATCCGCCTGAAATGAGGTGCTTGGTTGTAGGTACGTACCGGGCGAGGCCGCAATACGGGCGTGGGCCTATGGGAAGTCCGGGCTGGATAGCACCACAATCCCCGTGAGTCCAAGGCGGGGAAACGCGCTTGCCGTCCGAAAAGTTGCTTAGCAGTGCATAGCTTCGCGTTGGCGTTGCGCTTCCCTCGCTTGCCACGTAAATTTCGGGCTCTAACCGCTTGCCGAACCGCGGATTTTGCTGCTGTGCGGCGGGCCTACCGCGAAGGTGCGCGCTGTCTCTCATGAGCGATCGTCACAGCAACGGGGCCGGCAATGCCGAGCCGGTCTATGCCGACATCGACGTCGCCACGCGGCGCCTGATGATGGCGCTCGATGCGCTCGAGGCCGCGGCGGAGCGGCGGCGCGACGCCGACCGCGACGAGAACGAACTGGCGAGCCGGATCCAGGCGCTTGGCGCCGATCGCTCGCGGCTCGCCGACGAACTCGACGGCTCGCTGGTGAAGACGCGGCGGCTGGAGCGCACCAATCGCGAGGTATCAGAAAAACTGGATGTCGCGATCGGCACCATCCGCGCGGTGCTCGATGCCGGAGAGAGCGAATGAGCCACATCAACGTCACCATCAATGGCCGGCAGTATCGCATGGCCTGCGAGGAAGGGCAGGAAGTGCGGCTCTTGAAGCTCGCCGAGAGCCTGGAAACGCGGGTCGGCGAGTTGCGCGGCAAGTTCGGCGAGATCGGCGATGCGCGCCTCACGGTGATGGCCGCGCTCACCGTGTGCGATGAACTGCTCGATGCCAACGCGCGCATCCGCGCGCTGGAGGGCGAACTCGAAACCCTGCGCAACGTTCGTGTCGCCGCCTCTGACCGCGCCAAGGCCACCCAGGTCGCGGTCGCCAACGCGCTCAACGCCGCCGCCGACCGCATCGAGAAGACCACACAGATGCTGAACCGCACCATCGGCAGCGGCGTCGCGATCGGGTGAAGGGCCAGCGTTAGTGCTGGCGGAGTCGGTCCGTAGCGCTTACATTGGTTCCGCGAAGCTGCGTCGTGCGTCAGGAGCCATATATCCCCGGGGCCTTATCGATCCTTTAGGGAACTGTCCCTGGCCGGGTCCGTGGACCCGGACATATGGTGCCCACCTACTTTCGTAGGGAACTCCGGGATCGAGTGCTTCAACGGCGTTCGCGGCTTCGCACTCTTGTTTTGTCGGTGGGTTGTTTCCAAAGTTCTTCGGTGCATTGCCGCTGCTGAGGCGTGCCCAGCGTAGCCCGGATGGAGCGAAGCGCAATCCGGGACAGGCTGTTCGATTGCGACAAGGCCCCGGATTTCGCTGCGCTCCATCCGGGCTACGATTGCGTCGAAATCCTGTGCTTGCTGATGACGGCAGAACAAGACCCCGCATGACGGCAACCCTGTCCAAAGCCGACCTCCGCACCGCCGCGCTGGCGAAACGCGATGCGTTGAGCGATGAGCAACGCGCCGCCGCGGCGCAGGCGATGGCCAAGCGTGGCGTGCCATTCACGATTCTGCCCGGCATGGTGGTGTCAGGCTATTCGCCGATCCGCAGCGAGATCGATCCCGCGCCCCTGATGCGCAAGCTCGCCGAACAAGGCGCGAAGCTGGCGCTGCCGGCGGTGATGGCGCGCGGCAAATCGCTCGCGTTTCGCGCGTGGTCGCCCGACGACCGGCTGATGATGGGGCCGCTCGGCATCCTCGAGCCGTCGCCGGCCGCCGCCGAACTCATTCCCGATGTCATGCTTGTGCCGCTGGCGGCGTTCGACCGCGAGGGCCACCGCATCGGCTATGGCGCCGGACATTACGACTATACGCTCGCCCATTTGCGTAAAGTGAAAGCCATCACGGCGGTCGGCACCGCCTTTTCGTTGCAGGAAATAAAAGCCGTTCCCGCGCTGCCGCACGACGTGGCGCTGGATTATGTGCTAACGGAAAAGAAAGTGTTCGATTTCCGGAGCTGAACTTTGCGTATTCTCTTCGTTGGCGACGTGGTCGGCCGGGCAGGCCGCGCCGCGATCGCGGAATATCTGCCTGGCATGGTCCGTGACTGGGCCCTCGACCTCGTCGTCGTCAACGGCGAGAATTCCGCCGGCGGTTTCGGCATCACCGAGGCGATCTATCAGGAATTCCTCGACGCCGGCGCCGATGCCGTAACCCTCGGCAATCACGCCTGGGATCAGCGCGAGGCGCTGGTGTTCATCGAGCGCGCGCCAAAACTGATCCGCCCCGCGAACTACCCAAAAGGCACGCCGGGCCGCGGCGCGGCGCTGGTCGATACCAAGAACGGCAAACGCGCGCTTGTTATCAACGCCATCGGCCGCGTCTTCATGACGCCGTTCGACGACCCCTTCGCGACGCTCAACCGCGAACTCGAAGCCTGTCCGCTGCGCGAGGCGGCGGATGCGATCGTGGTCGATTTCCACGGCGAGGCGTCGAGCGAGAAACAGGGCATCGGCTTCTTCTGCGACGGCCGCGCCAGCCTCGTCGTCGGCACCCACACCCATGTGCCGACCGCCGATCACCAGATCCTGGCCGGCGGCACCGCCTACATGACCGATGCCGGCATGACCGGCGACTATGATTCCATCATCGGCATGCAGAAGGAAGAGCCGCTGCGGCGCTTCACGACGGGCATTCCCTCAGGGCGCTTCGAACCGGCGGCCGGCGTGGCGACACTCAGCGGCGTTGCGGTCGAGACCGATGATTCCACCGGCCTCGCGCTGCGCGTCGCGCCGGTGCGGAAAGGCGGAAGGCTCGAGCCGGCGGTGCCGGGGTTTTGGGTCTGAAGGGATTCAAAGGCCGGAGAATGTCGATGCCGGGTAGTGTCGCAGTTTGGCGGGGTTGAAATCTATCGCCATCCAGCCGCGATCCTTTATGCTTAGCGGAAAGCATGAGGCGCGATATGTCAGACGATGTCGATTTGATTGGGCTATGGGAAGATGAACGCCGATTGGCCATCGCCATGCTGAATGGCTTTGCGGCCAACGCCTTTGAAAAGCCCCACACTCCCGAAGACGTGGCATATTGGGAATCGGTGGTCGCCGAGTGCGACGCCAAGCTCGCGGGAGTCGGCAATGCCTAAAGGTCCACGCGGAGAGAAGCGCTCGGCCGACGCTATCGGCGCGGCTGTGACGTAGGTCTGATGATGAGCGAGCGCTACCTGCAGGCCGACTTCGCGATCAGGCGAACCAATTTCAATCTGTACAAATTGCCGGGCACGCCGCCGGACTTCGTCAAGGCGGACAATAACCCGATGCCGGCAAAAGGCGCGACGCCGAACATGCCGGCGCTGAAGGCGTTGCTGACGCGCGAATACCAGGGGTTTGAACTGCCGGCGAGCCTGCGATAGCGCGCGACGACCGGTCACGGTCTAGCTCTGCCGAAAACCCATGCGGAATGCGCCCCAGTGGCGGCCGCCGATGAAGATCGGTGACGACAGGTCCTTCATCAGCACGAAATTTCCGCCGCCCATGTCGCGACGATAGGTCTGCAGCAGGAACGGTTTTGTGTTCGCCGCCACCTTCTTCACCGCGCGGTCGTTGAACAGGCGGCGGTTGCGGCAATTAGCGTTGTTCCAGACGGGGTCGGGCCCCTGCGGCAGGCGGTAGTTCGGATTGTGGGTCGGCAGATAGCCGCCCTTGGCCCAGGCGACGCAGAACACGATGCGCGGATCGCTCTTCTGGATCGGATCCTGAATGGAAGGCAGGGCGCGGTCGGTGAAGGCGACATAGTCGGTCAGATATTGCTTCGGATCGGTACGTGCGATTTCGCGGTACTTCTCGTCCATCAACTGGTCGACCGTGATCTCGCCGCGGTCGATCGCGGCCTCGAACTCGGCCGAGATGCGCTTCGCGGTGTCGACGACGACGCGGATCAGCGGTGCATCCGAAGTCTCGACGCCGCTGCCGGCGATCTGCGCGATCAGGTCTTCGGACGTTTCGAGCAGCTTTGCCGCTCGGTCGTCCGCGTGCTTGAGATCGCGCGAGGAGAGGTCGACGCCCTTGGCGAGCTCGCTGAGCTCGGTGATAACGGTGTCGCAATGGCCGAGATTGGACGTCGCGGCCCTGGCGACGCCGTCGATCTCCTGACCTACGGACGCGATGCCCTGGTGAACGCGCGCGATGATGCCGCTGATCTGCTGTGCGCCTTCACCGGCGCTCTTGGCGCGGAGTGAGGCGTCGCTGCTCTCGCCGATCAGGCTGCCGATCTGGCCGTCGAGATCGCGCATGGTATCGGAAATCTGCTGCGTGGCCTGGCGAGTTCCCTCCGCCAGGCTCTTCACTTCGCTCGCGACCACGGCAAAGCCGCGGCCGGCGGTTCCGGCGCGCGCCGCCTCGATCGTGGCATTGAGCGCGAGCAGGTTAGTCTGCTTCGCAATCGCCTCGATCGAGCCGGAAACTTTTGCAACCTGCGAGAGGGCGGAGCCGACGGCGCTGAGCCGGGCCTCGATGCGGCCGACCGCTTCGACGAGTTCGGCGATGTGCTTGACGGCCGTATCCACCGCGCTGCGCGACTGAACGATCTCTACGACGGCTGCGGACGTGGTCGATTGCACCGCCTGCGATGCATTAGCGATGTCGCGGTTGGCCGAGACCATCGTCTGGGCCGTCTTCTGCAAGTGGTGGAACCGCTCCGACTGGTTCGCGACGCGGCTTGCGACCTCCTGGACGTTGCCGGCGATATCGGCAAGTTCCACGCCGAGCCCGCCGATGCGGTCGGCAAGCTGGTCAATGAGTCGTTCGGCCAGTGTCTGGTTGGATTGAGTGTCCAGGACTGCACGCTGCACAAAGGACATGTTCGAGCTTTCTCCAGTCAGAGCCGATGATCGGCCCACCGCGGCGATCGCATTCCAATTCCAGGTTTAGAACGCGATTCGCGCCTTGGGGTCTTGCCTGAGAGCGCACTAGAGCCGGTAGGCCGTGCGGAAGCCGCCCCAGTGGCGGCCTTTGACGCGGATCGGCACGTCGATCTCGCGCATCATCACCATGTTGCCGTTGCCCATGTCGCGGGCGTAGCTCTGGATCAGATAGGCGCGCTGGTTGCGCCCGGCGGCAAGGCCTGCCGCATCATTGAAGATGCGGCGGTTGCGGCTGTTGGCGGTATTCCAGGTGACGTCACCCGGCCGCTGCGGGTGCGAATAGATCTTGTTATGAACAGGCAGGTAGCCGTTGGTGTCGATCATAACGCAGAACGCCATCCGCTTGTCCTTGGCGAGGAACGCTTCCTGGAACGGCGGCAGCGCGCGGTCGGCCCAGTCCAGGATTTTGGTGCGGTACTGCACCGGGTTACTGCCCGGTATCTCGACATAGTTGGTGTCGAACACGGCTTCCATCGAGATGGCGCCGCTGTCGATACCGTTCTCGAAAATCTTCTTCAGCGCCGCGCCGGCTTCCATCGCGCGGGTGACCGCCTCGGTGTTGTCGTCTTGGATCGACCACAGCCTGTCTTCGATCTTCTCGATCAGCGCGGCGTTCGGCCGCTCGAACCGGGCGTGTGTGCCGGCCTTCGAGCGGTCGCCGATCCTGATCCGGCAAGGTCCGACATCCTGCAGCGTGGCATCGAAGCTTTGGCCCTGCGCCAGCTTTTCGGCTTCAGTCCCGCTGACCAGAATGCCATCCATCGAGATTTCGTAGACCGCAGCCGACATCACGCCGCGCGGGCCGGTGATCTCGATCTTGAGGCTGCAGGGCAGCTTTTGCTGCTTGCTGCGATCCTCGCGTGCGCCTTCCTTGTCCCCCTGGCGCAGCAGCACCGCACAGCGCGCCTTGAGTTTTTGCGCAAACTTGGTGACCGCCTGTCCGGCCCTGGCGACGCTTTCGCCATGGGCCTCGGCTTCCTTGGTCGCATGATCGATCTCGGTGGCGCTGTCGCCGACCGAGCCGATGAAGCTGGAGGCGGAAGCCGCGTTGTCGGCCATTTCGCCGGTCGTCGCGCTCTGCTCGGCAACCGCGCCGTTGACGTTCTCGAACACCGGGCGGATCGCTTCGATCGCCTGCGAGATGCGATGCACGGCGTCGACCGAGCCCGCGGCGTCGCGCTGCAGCGCCTCGATCTTCTTGGTGATCTCTTCAGTCGCGTTCTGGGTTTGCACCGCGAGCGCCTTCACCTCGGTAGCGACCACCGCGAAGCCGCGCCCGGCCTCGCCGGCGCGTGCGGCCTCGATGGTGGAATTGAGCGCCAGGAGCGTGGTCTGCCGTGCGATCTGCGCGATCAGGTTGACGACATTGCCGATCGCCGCCGAGGACTCCCTCAGGCGGTCGACATTGGCGCTGGCTTCGCGGGCGGCGTCGCTGGCCTGGTCGGCAAGCTTGCCGGCGTCGCGGACCTGGGAGCCGATGCCCTGCGCCGACTGGGTGAACTTGTCGGCGGCGTGCGAAAAGGTCGTCGCGGTGCCCTGTGCGGCGCTGGTTCGGTTCGTCAGGGCATCGGTGCGCTGGCGGATGGTCGACAGCGTCGCAGCCGTCGCCTCGGCACCGCCGGCGACCGAATTGGCCGCGCGCTCGAGCTGGCGGATCATCGTGCCAAGTTCGAGTTCCAGCAGTTCAAGGATTGCCCTGGCCGAATCGCCCTCGGTGCTGACGGCCTCAGCCGCGGCCGGGGCCTGCGGAACCTTGGCTTCAGCGGCAGGGGCAGCCGCTTCCAGCACCTGCTTTTTGAACAAACCGAACGCCATGGCATCTCTTAAAAGTTGAGGACCGGTGCGAAATCCTCTCATCCGAGCATGAAATCATGGTTAACAACTGCCTGATATTCCAGCTGGCGGGCGCTACTTTAGTAGCCGAATCGGCCGCAAATCTTTGATTTTGCCCGATTGCCGGCCTATAAGGCCGCGCTTTCACCCACATCTCCTCCGGACGAATCCAAGAGACCCCTGCATGGCCGGCCATTCCCAGTTCAAGAACATCATGCACCGCAAGGGCAAGCAGGATGCCCAGAAGTCGAAACTGTTCGGCAAGCTGGCGCGGGAAATCACGGTGGCGGCCAAGCTCGGAACCCCGGACCCGGCCATGAACCCGCGGCTGCGCGCGGCCGTGATCGCGGCGCGCCAGGAGAACATGCCGAAGGACAATATCGAGCGCGCCATCAAGAAGGCGACCGGCGGCGACAGCGAGAGCTACGACGAAATCCGCTACGAGGGCTATGGCCCCGGCGGCGTCGCCGTGATCGTCGAGGCGCTGACGGACAACCGCAATCGCGCCGCGTCCGACATCCGTTCCTTCTTCGCCAAGTCCGGCGGCAATCTCGGCGAAACCGGCTCGGTCGCCTTCATGTTCGATCGCACCGGCATCATCGAATATGACGCCAGCAAAGCCTCCGACGACGCCATGCTGGACGCAGCGATCGAAGCCGGCGCCGACGACGTGGTATCAAGCGAAAGCGGCCACGAGATCTACGCCTCGCAGGAAACCTTTCGCGAGGTTGCGAAGGCGCTGGAAGCGAAATTCGGCGAAGCCCGCAAGGCGGCGCTGACCTGGAAGCCGCAGAACACGATCGCGGTCGACGACGAGACCGGCGAGAAGCTGTTGAAGCTGATGGACCTGTTGAACGAGCACGACGACGTCCAGAACGTCTACGCCAATTTCGAGATTTCCGACGCGCTGGTCGCGAAGATGGGCGGGTAGTTGGTGATTGGTAATTGGTCGTCCCTGCCTAGTGCGCAATTGCGCACGGGCGCAGGGACCCATACCGCGTTGTCCTATCGATAAAAGCGAGATGACTGACGCCTTCCAGTACAATTGGGGCCGCGGCGTATGGGTCCCTGCTTTCGCAGGGACGACGACGGTTCGGTGATTGCGGCTTGCGAGCGCTGGGGGCCAGCCCCCGTATCCCGGGGATTTCCGTTCTCTTTATGTTTCGTTCACCCGGCTCTGGCGTTATCACTACGCCATGACACTCCCACCGATTCGCCAACCCGTCCGGATCATCGGCATCGACCCCGGCCTGCGCCGCACCGGCTGGGGCGTGATCGAGACCGAGGGCAACCGTCTCGTCTTCATCGGCTGCGGTTCGGTGGAGCCGCCGGACGATCTGCCGCTGGCCAGCCGCCTCCTGGCGATCCACGAGGGGCTCGCCACAGTCCTCGGCGATTTCAGGCCGGCGGAGGCCGCGGTGGAGCAGACTTTTGTGAACAAGGACGGCGTCGCGACGCTGAAGCTCGGCCAGGCGAGGGGCGTCGCCATGCTCGCGCCCGCGATGTTCGGCATTCCGGTTGCGGAGTACGCGCCCAATCAGGTCAAGAAGACCGTGGTCGGCGCGGGACATGCCGACAAGAACCAGATCGCGGTGATGCTGAAGATCCTGCTGCCGAAAGCCGAGCCGAAATCCACCGATGCCGCGGACGCGCTCGCAATCGCGATTACGCATGCCCATCACCGCCAGGGCGCAGCGCTGCGGCTGAAGGTGGCCAGCCTATGATCGGCAAACTGAAAGGCCTGATCGACTCCTACGGCGAGGACTACGTGATCCTCGACGTCGGCGGTGTCGGCTATCAGGTGCATTGCTCGACGCGCACGCTGCAGGCGCTGCCGTCGCCCGGCGAGGCGGCGGTGCTCTCTATCGAAACCTATGTCCGCGAGGACCAGATAAAACTGTTCGGTTTCCGCAGCGACCTCGAGCGCGAATGGTTTCGCCTGTTGCAGACCGTGCAGGGCGTCGGCGCCAAGGTCGCACTCGCGGTGCTCTCGACGCTGCCGCCGGCCGAACTCGCCAATGCCATCGCGCTGCGCGACAAGGCCGCGGTGTCGCGCACGCCGGGCGTCGGCCCGAAAGTTGCCGAACGCATCGTCAGCGAGCTGAAAGACAAGGCGCCGGCGTTCGCCAATGTCGATCCCGCCGTGGTGCACCTTGCCGGCGCGATCGACGATCAGCGCGCGCCGCGCCCGGTCACCGACGCGATCTCCGCGCTGGTCAATCTCGGCTACGGCCAGCCGCAGGCCGCCGCCGCCATCGCGGCCGCCTCGCGCAGCGCGGGTGAGAATGCGGAGACGGCGCAGCTTATTCGCTTGGGGCTGAAGGAGCTCGCGAAGTGAGCGACGCGACGGACAATGTGAGCGACGCGGTGGGGTTTACGCCGAAGACAGCGCTGGTGTTCCTGATCTTTCTCGCAGCCGGCCCGCCGCTCGGCTTCCTGTTGATATGGGTAACGGGAATGTTTTTCGGGTATGGTCAGCCTGCCGCTAGCTACAATCTCTCGGCCTATTTGCGGGTGTTCGGCTTTTTTTCGATCGCTGCCTATATTGCCGGCGGTGTGCAGGCGCTGTTCCTGGCTTTCGTGGCTATGATTGCTCAAGCGGCATCGCGAACCGGATTGGTACCCTTCCGCCCGGTCTTTCTTGGATCGCTGTTCGTGACCGTGGCATACGCCGTCTTCGTGATGGTAAAGAGCGCGAGTCCGCCGGCCTGGGAAAGGTTGTCGATATTCCTCGTCCTGCATGTCGGCAGCACGATATTTTGCTGGCTGGTCTGTAACAGTGTGCTGTGGCCGTTCCGCCGCCGCTCAGACCAGCAGGTCCGGGCATGAACGCATCGTTACCCCTGAGCGCCGTTCCGACGGTGTCGGCGACACAGCGCAGCGCCGGCGAGAAAGCCGAGACCGCACAACTGATCCCGCTGGGCTTGAAGGAATTGTCGAAATAGACTGGCGTCGGCCGGCCACCGACTGACAAAGGAATGCATTCTCCACCATGCTGAGCAACAACGACGAGGAACTGATCGCCGTCGCCACCGAAGCTATCAGCCAGCGCTATCGCAACAAGTGGCAGGAGGTGGGCGCCGCCATGCGCACCCGCGACGGCCGTATCGTCACCGGCGTGAATATCGACGCCTATATCGGCCGGATCGCGGTCTGCGCCGAAGCGATCGCCATCGGCCGTGCCATCACCGAAACCGGCGACCACGGTATCGAAACCATCGTCGCCGTGCGTCACCCCAAGCCCGGTGAGCCCGGCAAGATCGCGGTGGTCTCGCCCTGCGGCATCTGTCGCGAACTGATCCACGACTATGACGCCAACGCGCGGGTCATCGTCCCCGACAACGGCCGTGCGCCGAAAGTCGTGACCATCGGCGAACTCCTGCCCAACAAGTACAAGCGGGGCAGTGAGTGAACCCGCCCTCCCGCATCGTCACGCCCAAGCAACGTTCCGATGATGTCGGTGACACCGCGCGGCTTGTTCGCTTGGGGCTGAAGGAACTGGCGAAGTGACTATGACGACACTTTTTGTCGGCAAAGATGGATCGCTCTCGGCGGCGTGGCGCTTCGCATCCATCGTTGCGATCTTTCTGCTCGTTTGGCCGCCCATTTTCGGCATCGTAGGCTGGTGGATGAAGTTTGATTTCGGCCCGCCGCTTCTTGCCTGGATAGTAACAATAGTGATCTATTCCTATGCCTTCTTCGCGGCACCCGCGCTTCTTGCAGGCATTGTCCACGCTGTTGCTGCCATCGGCTTCCGCCACAACTCGATATTGGTGCCCCTGGCGGCCGCGGCGGGTGCAACAATCCTGAACTTGGCGCTGATCGACATGATTGCAATGGGATCGGCGCGCGACCTGATCAATGTGCCGATGGAGAGCTTCCTCATTTTTCTTATCCCGTCGCTTATCGCATCGGTCATCTGCTGGCGCCTGACGCGCCGGTTTGCGAGGGTGGCATGAATCCTCCCCCCCGCATCGTTACCCCCGAGCGCCGTTCCGACGATGTCGGCGACACCGCGCTGCGTCCGCAATTGCTGTCCGAGTTCGTCGGGCAGGCGCAGGCGCGCAAGAATCTCTCGATCTTCATCGAGGCCGCGCGCAAGCGGGGCGAGGCGCTGGATCACGTGCTGTTCGTCGGTCCTCCCGGCCTCGGCAAGACCACGCTGGCGCAGATCGTCGCCCGCGAACTCGGCGTCGGCTTTCGCGCCACTTCCGGTCCCGTCATTGCAAAAGCCGGCGATCTCGCGGCGCTGCTCACCAATCTCGAAGAGCGCGACGTCCTGTTCATCGACGAAATCCATCGCCTCAGCCCGGCGGTCGAGGAAGTGCTCTATCCCGCGATGGAAGACTTTCAGCTCGACCTCATCATCGGCGAAGGTCCGGCGGCACGCTCGGTCAAGATCGATCTCGCAAAGTTCACGCTCGTCGGCGCCACCACGCGCGCAGGGCTGTTGACCAATCCGTTGCGCGACCGCTTTGGCATTCCGGTGCGGCTGAATTTCTACACCGAGGAAGAGCTGGAGAAGATCGTCACCCGCGGCGCGCGCGTGCTCAATATCGGCATGACGCCCGATGGCGCCAACGAGATCGCGCGCCGCGCCCGCGGCACGCCGCGCATCGCCGGCCGCCTGCTCCGCCGCGTGCGCGACTTTGCCTCCGCAGCCGACGCAAGCTCCATCGACCGCGCCATCGCCGACCACGCGCTGAGCGCGCTGGAGGTCGATGCCGCCGGCCTCGACGCCATGGACCGGCGCTATCTCACGACGATCGCGCTGAACTACGGCGGCGGGCCGGTCGGCGTCGAGACCATGGCGGCGGCACTGTCGGAGCCGCGCGACGCCATCGAGGACATCATCGAGCCGTTCCTGATCCAGTGCGGCTATTTGCAGCGTACCCCGCGCGGCAGGCTCCTGACCTCGCACGCCTTCCGCCATCTCGGCCTCGCCGAGCCCGCGCGCGATCCCGCGCAGTTCGGCCTGTTCGGCAACGGCGACAGCGACGAAGATTGAGGGAGGCCTTTCCTTGCGCGCAGCGTGGTTGATCTGGCTTGTGACAACGCTGGTGCTGAGCGTGTACTTCGTAAGCGGCTATATCGCCAGCCGCACCGTGTCTATTCCCATCGTGCTTTCGGCCGGCTTCATCGTCAACCAGGAGCTATTTAGATTTGGACACGATAGGCTGCGGATGGAGCTGGAGTTCAGCGAGACGCATACCCACAGGCCCGAGCTTGGCGAGTCCGGAGTTAAGGGCGATTGGCGCTCCACTGGTCGGTTGGAATTTCCGAATCCCGGCACGGAAATACTTCTCAAGGCATCGTCGGAGCTATCAGAAATCCCGACTGCATATTCGGCGTTGCCGAAGAGCAGCCATAATCAGTTCCATACTCGCCGCGATCTGGTTGCGGAGTTGAATGAAGCGCCTGGGATATGGAAATGGCCGCCGACAAACTTTGGCCTCGCTCTCCGACCCGGTATCAATGATATACGCATCGAAGTGGCAACCGTCGGTCCAAAGCTCGACGGTGAAGGCATTAATTTGATTATCCGCCCTGAAATCGGGTTCAAGGCGTGCGGGTCGCAGGTTTGCTGGCTCTGGGGTTGGTTCGCCTGGCCGCTCTTTCTGCTTATCCAGTTGATCTGGGCGGGCGTTCTCCTCAAGCGCGGCTCACGTCGAACCGCGCCGTAGACAGATGATCGCGCAATCCCGCGCGATCCCGCGCAGTTCGGCCTGTTCGGCAACGGCGACAGCGACGACTGATCGCTTCGAACCCGATCGCTGCGGCGATGCACTAAGGGCAAACGCCGGGCGCGCATCAGCTTCGGGTCTGCTTGCCGTGGAGTGCAATAGCTATGGGTTCGACCGAAGACGCTGACATGCTGGCGCTCATCGCGGCGGCGCCGGAACTGGCGACGCCCGACGATACCGAAATTTTTCTCGACGCCATGTCGATCTCCGAGCTCGCCTCGATGTGGGGCACGCTGCAGCGCCTGAGCCGACGCGACAAGACTGGCGCCGCCTGGTCGGCGTTCCCCTATTTCGACCATCTGCCGCACAAGCGGCCGGATCGCGCGTTCGACCTCGCGCTGGAAGTGTTGCGCTCCGAACCCGACAAGCCGACGGTGATGCAGCTCAACGACAAGTTCATGCTGTCGCTGCTCTATGCGCATGGCGCTGCCGTGATCGGCCGGATCGAAGCCGAGGCGGAACATAATGCGCGGCTGCGCTGGTTGCTCGGCGGAATTCGCTTTGGACCCGACGAGCCGTTCAAGAGCCGCATCGAGGCAATCGCCAATACCAAGGCTTACCGTCGTGATGAACGCGCGCGCCGGACGCCAAAACATCCGCTGGATTGCGAAGCCATGTCGGTGCCGGAACTGGCGCGCGCCTGGGTCGAGCAATATTCGAAATCCGAGCGCGACCGCGACGACAATTTCTTCGCCATGATGGACTACGAGCGCGATCTGCGGGAGGAGTACCCCGATAAGGCAATCGACCTCACCGTCGAAATCCTTAAGAATGAGACCAACCCGGTGATGCTGTCGCTGCTCGCCGCCGGTCCGCTCGAGGACGTCATCAGCATGGAAACGATCGACCGGATCGAGCGCGAGGCTTCTGCGAACAAGCGCTTCCGTGATCTGCTCGGCGGCGTCTGGTATTACCGCGCGCCCGACGAGCTGAAGGCGTGTCTGGATGCGCTGGTGGGGCAGCACCGCTGGTGAGAAGCTGCCGGAGCTCTGCTGACGTTCTGCACAAACGCACCGCAATTCAGGCTCAATCCGCCACCATGTTTGCGCTGCATCACGATTGGATCACATGTTAACTCGCCGTCATTTTCTGAAAGCCATGGGTGGATTGGGCGCGCTCGGCGTCTCGACCACCGCCTACGGATTCAGCGCCCCGCTCCTGCGGCTTCGCGTCGTCCGGTACGACCTTTCTCCGCCGCAATGGCCGGCAGGGTTGAAGCTCAGGATCGCAGCGATCGCCGACCTCCATGCCTGCGATCCCTGGATGTCGCTCGATCATGTCCAGGAGATCGTCGAACGCACCAATGCGCTCAAGCCTGACATCGTCGTCATGCTCGGCGACTATGTGGCCGGACACCGCAAGGTGACACGCTTCATTCCCGATGCCGAATGGGCGCGGGTACTCGCCGGCCTGAAGGCGCCGCTTGGAGTGCACGCCGTGCTCGGCAATCACGATTGGTGGGAAGACAAGGAAGTGCAGCGCCACGGGCAGGGATTGCCGTCCGCAGGCCGCGCGCTGGAGGCCGCCGGTATTCCGGTTTACGAAAACGACGCGAAGAAGCTCTCTAAGAACGGCCATTCGTTCTGGCTGGCCGGTCTCGGCGACCAGCTGGCGTATATACCGGCGCGCCGCTTCAGGCCGCTCAAGCGCATCGGCGTCGACGATCTCGGCGCGACGCTGGCGAAAATCACCGACGACGCGCCGGTGGTTTTGATGGCGCATGAGCCCGACATAGCGAGGCGCGTGCCCTCGCGCGTGGCGCTGCAGCTCTCCGGGCATACCCATGGCGGCCAGGTGCGCATGCTGGGCTGGTCGCCGATCTCGCCGTCCGGGCAGCAGCTCGCCTATGGCCACATCCGCATGAACTGCGACGTCGTGGTCTCCGGCGGCCTCGGCTGCAGCATCATGCCGTTCCGTCTCGGGGTACCACCGGAAATCGTGCTGGTGACGCTGGGCGCGGCGAGGCCGGCGGTGGCGTAGCGGAACCTCGCTGCGCTTGCGTGCCGGGCTGATTTTGCGCAAAACCACTACTTTCCAGCGCGATCAGGGACCGCAAGTGACATCACCCATTCTCGACGGCGAGATCCGTGACGGCCGCCATCACATGCAGGTCCGCGTCTATTACGAGGACACCGATTTTTCCGGCATCGTCTATCACGCCAATTACCTGCGCTTCATGGAGCGCGGGCGCACCAATCATCTCCGTCTGATGGGCGCGTCGCAGCATGCGCTGTTCGAACAGGCGCAGGAGGAGACGCCGGGCTTTGCCTTCGTGGTGCGCTCGATGCAGCTCGATTTCCTGCGGCCGGCGCGGATGGACGACGTGCTCGACGTGGTGACATGGCCGGTCGCGGTGAAGGGCGCTTCGATCACGCTGGCGCAGGAGGTGCGGCGCGGCGACGAGGTGCTGGTCAAGGCCGCGGTGCGCGTCGCCTTCATCAGCGAGGGCCGGGCGCAGCCGATCCCGAAATCGCTGCGGCAGTTGATGAAGGCCGATCTGGCGTCGGATTGATTGTTGCCGATTGACTCTTTGTACCGATCGGTACAATGATCCCGGGATCGCAAATCCGGAGATATCTCATGTCGCGTCCGCCGCTGCCGCCCTTTACCCGCGAAACCGCCGCCCAGAAGGCGCGCATGGCGGAAGACGCCTGGAATTCGCGCGATCCGGTGCGGGTGTCGCTGGCCTATACCGAGGACAGCCGCTGGCGTAACCGCGCCGAATTCTTCCAGGGGCGCGATGCGATCGTCGAATTCCTCACCCGCAAATGGGCTAGGGAGTACGACTATCGCCTGATCAAGGATCTCTGGGCGTTCGACCAGAACCGCATCGCGGTGCGCTTCCAGTATGAATGGCACGACGATGCCGGGCAGTGGCATCGCTCCTATGGCAACGAGCAATGGGAGTTCGACGAACACGGCCTGATGCGGCGGCGCGAGGCCAGCATCAACGATATCGCCATCAAGGAGAGCGAGCGACGCTTCCACTGGCCGGCGCCGGGGCCGCGCCCGGCCGATGTCGCGGGCTTAAGCGGGAACCCGCTGTGACGCGATGCTGAAGAAGGGCGTCGAGCGCAGCCAAGTGTTGCGCGCGCTCGGCGAGGTGTTTCGCGCGCATGGCTATGAGGGGGCCTCGCTGACGCTGATCACCGAGGCCACCGGGCTCGGCAAGGGCAGCCTCTATCACCTCTTCCCCGGCGGCAAGGAGCAGATGGCCACCGAGGTGCTGGCCGACATCGACGGCTGGTTCGAACTCAATATCTATGCGCCGTTGCGCGAGGCCTCCGACCCTGCGCGCGCCGTCGCTGCGATGATCGCAGGCGTCGACCAGTATTTTCATTCCGGCGATCGTGTCTGTCTGGTCGGGCTGGTGGCGCTCGGGGCGGCGCGCGATACGTTTGCTACAAGCGTCGATGATTATTTTGCGCGCTGGCAGGTTGCGCTGGCGTCACTGCTGCGGCGGTCCGGATTGAGCAGGAGCCAGGCGCAGCGCCGCGCGGAGGATGCGCTGTTGACCATCCAGGGCGCGCTGGTGCTGGCACGGGCGCGCAACGACGCCGGAATCTTTCGCCGGGCGTTGAGCGATCTGACGGCGCGGTTGCTGGCGCCGCCAGTCTGACGTTTCGTAGCCCGGATGGAGCGCAGCGCAATCCGGGACGGCTCGGCACGTCGCGCGAGTTTACCCCGGATTTCGCTTCGCCACATCCGGGCTACGCTTAACTTACGCCGCCGCCTTGTGCCGCGCGAGTTCGGCCTTGTACATCTCGAACTCCTCGGCGACCGCCTTCGCGATGCTCGGCCGCGCGCGCAGCCGCTCGTAATAGGCCTTCACGACAGGCCATTTCGCCAGTTCGACCGGCGGCGTCGCCATCGTCCAGTTGATGATGGTGACGAGATAGGCATCGGCGACGCTGAAGTGATCGAGCAGGAATTCACGGCCCTTCAGGTAGTTCTCGAGATAGTCGAGCCGCGACAGGTTCTTGGTCAGCGCGTATGTCTTCGCCTCCTGCGGCGCCGTCTTGTCGAGCAGCGGCACGAACAGCGCCTTGTGCAGTTCGGTGCCGATGAAGCAGAGCCATTGATGCAGGCGGCTGCGCTCCTCAGCCGAGGCGGCCGAGATGCCGGCGTTTGGAAAACGGTCGGCGACATATTGCAGGATCGCGGCATTCTCGGTCAGCACCGTTCCGTCGTCGGTGCGCAGCGTCGGCACCAGTCCGAGCGGGTTGACGGCGCGGAAGTCCGAGCCGTCCTTCTGCACCACCTTGGTCTTGGGATCGACTTCGAGATAGTTGGCCTCAGCGCCGGCTTCATACAGCGCAATCCGGGTCGCCAGCGAGCAGGCGAGCGGCGAGAAATAGAGATCCATGGTTTGCCTCCTTGGCGGTTGATCAATCGGGCCGGCGCTCAGGGCGGGCGGGATTGATTTTTATACTGTTCCGCATAATATAAGCTCGGTCAAGGAATTTATTGCGAAATGGTACAAAAAAGTAAAAAGCCGCGTGTGACGAAGATCGACGACCCCGTGGCGCCCAAGCGCAGGGGCCGCCCGCGCGCCTATGAGCCGGACGTGGCGCTCGGCAAGGCGCTCGATCTGTTTCGCAAGGATGGATTCGCAGCGACGTCGCTCGACGATCTCTCCGCCGCCACCGGCATGAACCGGCCGAGCCTCTACGGGGCGTTCGGCGACAAGCGCGAGCTGTTCATCAAGAGTTACCGGCGCTACCGCGAGGACGCTCGGGTGGCGATGGGCGACGTCTTCCGTGACGAGCTGCCGATCCGCCGGCGGCTCGAGCGGATCTATGCGGTGGCGCTCGACATCTATTTGTCCGGCGAATCCGGTCCGCGCGGCTGCTTTACGGTCATGACCGCGGCCTCCGAGGCGGTGCACGATCCCGATATCCGCGCCATGGTGCTGGAAGGCTTCACCCAACTCGACAAGGCTTTTGCTGCCTGTTTCCGGATCGCCAAGGAGAAGGGCGAGCTGCCGGCGAGCGCCGACGCGGTCGTGCTGGCGCAACTTGCCTCCGCCACCATTCACACCATCGCGATCCGCGCCCGCGCCCGGACGCCGCGCAAGGAGCTGGAGGCGATTGTGAACGGAGCGCTCGATGTGATGCTCGGGACGGCGAAATAAGCGCCGCGTCGTCCCTGCGAAAGCAGGGACCCATACGCCGCGGCCGTTGAGAAGGGCACGCGGCACGACGGCTTCGCTTCAGTAGCCCACAGTCCTAGTTGACTTGCGGAGAGCGTCAGCCACCACGCTTCATCGAGAGATCACGCGGTATGGGTCCCTGCGCCCGTGCGCAATTGCGCACTAGGCAGGGACGACAACCTTTCTTTCTGATCGCTGTCGGCTTCGGGGGCCCTCGCTCGTCTTCATGACGTTGTCCAAAACTCAGGAGTGCAGCCATGACTACCGTCCAGATCGTCACCCCCCATCTCGTCGTCCGCGACGCCAATGCCGCGCTCGAATTCTACAAGAAGGCGCTTGGTGCCATCGAAACCGTCCGGATGCCGGCCGAGGACGGCAAGCGGCTGATGCATTCGGAAATTCAGGTCAATGGTGCGCGAATATTCGTCATGGACGACTTTCCCGAGCATCGCGGCTCCCATGGCGTCGATGCGGTGTTTCCGCCGGACCAGATCAAGGGCACGTCGGTGACCATGCATCTCGAAGTCGAGAACTGCGACGCCGCGGTGAAACGCGCCAAGGAGGCCGGCGCCACCGTCACGCTCGAGCCGTGGGACTCGTTCTGGGGCGCGCGCTACGCCCGCATCATGGACCCGTTCGGCCATTCCTGGAGTTTTGCGCACGCGCTACCGGCGAAGGGGTGAGGGCGGGGCGATCTCTCAACGTCGTCCCTGCGAAAGCAGGGACCCATACCGCGTGATCCATCGATGGGATGCGGTGGCCGAGACTCCGCACACGACAAGGCCGCGGCGTATGGGTCCCCGCGTTCGCGGGGACGACGTTAGAGTCTTAATACCCCCGCCCACGGTCCACCACATTCTCCAGCGCGCCGCCGGCCTCGAAGCGCGCGATCTGCTGCGCGACATATTTCGATATTTCGTCGGGATCGGTGTCGGCGGCGTTGTGCGGGGTCAGCACCACCTTCGGATGGGTCCAGAACCGGCTGTCCACGGGGAGCGGCTCGGTGGCGTAAACGTCGAGCGAGGCGCCACTGAGCGTGCCGTCGTCGAGGCATTGCAGGATGTCGGCTTCGTTCTGCAAGGCCCCGCGGCCGGCATTGATCAGCACCGGCGCGCCGAGCGGACTTTTGCGATTCAGTTTCTCAAACAGTGCCCGGTTGAGAATGTGCCGTGTCTCCGGCGTCAGCGGCAAAAGGCAGACCAGGATGTCGGTCCGCTGCAGGAACGCGTCGAACTGCTGCTCGCCATGAAAGCAATCGATGCCGTCGATCGTCTTCGGGCTCCGGCTCCAGCCCGCGACGCGAAAGCCCAGGCGCTTGAGCACATCGGCCGCGTCAGCCCCGAGCGTGCCCAGCCCCATGATGCCGACCGTAACAGCGCCCGCCGCCCATTGCGATTTCGGCGCCCAGCGCTTTTCGCGCTGCGACTCCCGCAAGTAGGGCTCCTGCCGGTGGTGCATCAGCACATGCAGCACGACATATTCGGTCATTCGTGCGGTGAGGTCGGTGACGGCCACGCGCACCAGCGGTACGTCGGGCAATGAACGATCGGCCATCAGTGCATCGACGCCGGCGCCGAGATTGAAGATGACGCGCAGATTGGGGAAGGCAGCAAGTTCGCCCGGATGCGGCTTCCACACCGCAGCGTAATGCACCTCCGCGGGATCGAACGAGGCATCCGGCAGCAACAGCACGCGGCGCCCCTCGCAGACGTCGTCGAACCGGCTCTTCCAGCGCTGCGGCGACCAGTTTTCCGTTCCGCCATGCACCAGCAGCGCGAGCGCCCCCTTGTTCATTGCCATTCCTTTCGCAGGCTGTTTCGCGTGACCCGCCTCACATAACGGATCGACCCGCTTCTCTAGCCTCCTTTCATCCAACAAGGGAGGCCCTTCACGTGCGCAAATTGATCGAGCCGACGAGCAGAAGGCGCTCCGGATCGCCGCCAAGTATGGCGTCTATTGGTAATGCGTAAAATCGTCATCGTAGCGGTGATGTCCTGGGCGGCGCTCGCCTCCCAGGACAGTTACGGCGACTTTGGCTGGACGAAAGTTGAGGCCGTCAGGTGAAAACGGTCAGGTGTATCATTCTCATTCTCTGTGTGTGCCTTCTTTGTTCCAAGGCGGTCGTCCATACCTACCGGCACTTCAATCCGCCACCGCCTCCGATCGTCGGTCCCTGACCGGCGACGGAACAATCCAAAATTTCTTCGACGCACCTGTCGGCTAAGGGCATAATCGTTCGTCATCAAGACAACGGAGATGCTTAGCCCCCATGCTTTACGCCATCCTTTGCTATCACGACGAAGACACCGTCGGTTCCTGGACCAAGGAACAGGACGCCGCGGTCATGAACAAGCTTGCCGTCGTGCAGGACAAACTCGCCAAGCAGGGCCGGCTCGGTCCGGTCGCGCGGCTGTTGCCGACCACGGCTGCGACCACGCTGCGCAAGGACGATCCGCCGCTGGTGCTCGACGGCCCCTATGCCGAAACCAAGGAACAGTTGCTTGGCTTCTATCTCGTCGACTGCAAGGACCTCGACGCAGCGCTCGACGTCGCCCGCGATCTCGGCGCGGCCAATCCCGGCGGTGCCTACGAGATCCGTCCCGTCGGCCAGTTTGTGCCGGGGAGTGTGCAGCCGTGACCGATACCGCCTGGATCGATGCCGCGCTGACTTCGGCTCGCCCCCAGGCGGTCGGTGCGTTGCTGCGCTATTTCCGCAATCTCGACACCGCCGAGGAGGCCTTTCAGAACGCCTGCCTCCGTGCGCTGAAGAGTTGGCCGCAGAACGGCCCGCCGCGCGATGCCGCGGCGTGGCTGATCATGGTCGGGCGCAATGTCGCGATCGACGATATCAGGCGCGGCAAGAAGCAGCAGCCGCTGCCCGAGGACGAGGCGATCTCCGATCTCGATGACGCGGAGGAACAGCTGGCCGAGCGGCTCGACGGCTCGCACTACCGCGACGACATCCTGCGGCTCCTGTTCATCTGCTGCCATCCGGACCTGCCGGCGACGCAGCAGATCGCGCTCGCGCTGCGTATCGTCTCAGGGCTGACGGTCAAGCAGATCGCGCGCGCCTTCCTGGTCTCGGAAGCCGCGATGGAGCAGCGCATCACGCGGGCCAAGGCCCGCGTGGCGGACGCCGACGTGCCGTTCGAAACGCCGGGCGCGGTGGAGCGCTCTGAACGCCTCACCTCCGTCGCCGCCATGATCTACCTGATCTTCAACGAGGGCTATTCGGCCTCGGGCGACACCGCGGAGATTCGCAGCCCCTTGTGTGAGGAGGCGATTCGTCTGGCCCGGCTGTTGCTGCGGCTGTTCCAGAGCGAGCCGGAGATCATGGGGCTGACTGCGTTGCTCCTGATACAGCATGCGCGCGCCGCGGCGCGGTTCGACGCCGATGGCGCGGTGATCCTGCTCGACGATCAGGATCGCTCGCTATGGAATAAGTCTCTCATCGCCGAGGGACTGGCGCTGATCGACAAGGCGATGCGCCATCGCCGCAGCGGGCCTTATCAAGTGCAGGCTGCGATCGCGGCGCTGCATGCCCGCGCCGAGAGACCTGAGGATACCGACTGGACCCAGATCGACCTGCTGTATGGCGCCCTTGAGATCATGCAGCCGTCGCCGGTGGTGACGCTGAATCGCGCGGTTGCCGTATCCAAGGTGAAGGGACCGCAGGCCGGGCTCGACATGATCGAGCCGCTGGCGGCGCGGCTGTCGAACTATTTTCATTTCTTCGGCGTGCGCGGCGCCTTCCTGATGCAGCTCGGCCGCAACGACGAGGCCCGCACCGCCTTCGACCGCGCCATCGCGCTGGCGAACACCTCGGCCGAAGCCGCCCACATCCGCATGCACCTCGACCGCCTCCAGCGCGACAGCCAGCCCCTCGGCAAGAAGGCGGGGAAGTAGGTCTCTTATTCCTTCTCCCCTTGCTTTCTTCCTTCCCCCACCCAACTCGGGTCTGCCCGAGTTGGGCACTCAATATGTCGAAGTCGGATAAATCCGACTTCGATGGGAGAAGGTGCGCTCGCGAAGCGAGGGCGGATGAGGGGTTCTCTCCGCCGAGACAGACCCCTCATTCGTCTCGCCGACGCTTCGCGTCAGCGATCCACCTTCTCCCACAAGGGGAGAAGGGACAAGGCGAGCACCGCAAAAAATTTCGCTTCCCTGTCGGTTCCCGCTCCCCTCGTTCGTCTTGAATCCGAGCAGCCATTCAAGACCACGGGGATCAATCATGACCGTCATCGCCGAGACCCTTCCAGCCTCCAGGCCGGCGCGCTGGACCGGCCGCATCCTCTCCGGCCTCGTCATCGTGTTCCTGATGATCGACGGCGCCATCAAGCTGGTGCCGTGGCCGATCGTCACCGAAACCATGGACAGGATGGGCTATGGTTCAAGCGATGCGCTGATGCGTGGCCTTGGTGCCGTCACCATCGTTTGCACGGTGCTCTATGCTATCCCGCCGACCTCGATCCTCGGCGCGATCCTGCTCACCGGCTATCTTGGCGGCGCGATCGCCTCGCATGTGCGGATCGACAGCCCCTTGTTCACCCATACATTGTTCGGGCTCTATCTCGGCCTGATGCTATGGGGCGGGTTGTGGCTGCGAGACAGAAATCTGCGCGCCTTGATCCCGTTCCACCGCTGATTAACTCAACGATCGCTTACGGAGCCAGTCATGTTTGAAGTCATTGTCATCATCGCCGTCATACTGGCGATTGCCATTGCCGTAGTCCTCATTCTCGCTGCGACCAAGCCGAGTACTCTTCGTGTGCAGCGCTCGGTCAACATCAAGGCGCCGGCGGAAACGATCTTTCCGCTGATCAACGATTTTCACCAGTGGGGAAGCTGGTCGCCGTATGAAAACAAGGATCCGGCGATGAAGCGCACCTTTAGTGGTGCGGAGCGCGGCAAGGGCGCGGTCTATGCCTGGGACGGCGACAAGAATGTCGGTTCCGGCCGCATGGAAATTCTCGAAGTCTCCGCGCCGCAAAAGATCGTCATCAAGCTCGATTTCTTCACGCCGTTCGAAGGCCACAACACCGCCGAGTTCACAATGCTGCCGCAGGGCGATGGCACCCATGTCACATGGCTGATGCATGGTCCCGCACGCTTCGTGACCAGGCTGATCCAGGTCTTCATGAATCTGGACAACATGATCGGAAAGGATTTCGAAGCCGGCCTCGCCAGCCTGAAGAAGCTCACCGAGAAATGAGCGCCAATGCTTGAGCGCCAATACTAACATGTCCCGGACGCGGCGCAGCACGCCAGTGATGCGACGCAGAGCCGGGACCCATAGACCCCGGAACAGCAGCGCATCACTTCGTGCTGCGTTGCATCCGGGGAACGCCGTGACTGATTAAACTTACCCAAGGAGCCAGCGATGCAGGTCAATCCCTATCTGTTCTACAACGGTAATTGCGAGGAAGCGCTGAAGTACTATCAAAAGGCGCTGGGTGCGCAGATCGAGGCGATGATGCCGTATGGCGACGGGCCTGCCGACATGCCGGTCCCGGCGGACTGGAAAACGAAGATCATGCACGCCCGCGTCACCGTCGACGGCGAGGTGCTGATGGCGTCCGATGCGACGCCGGGCGACTACCATCAGCCGCAGGGCATGTCCGTTGCGCTCGCGGTCGAGGATCCCGCGGATGCCGAGCGCCGCTTCAACGCGCTCGCCGAGGGCGGCACGGTGCGGATGCCGTTCGGCAAGACCTTCTTCTCCAACGGCTTCGGCATGTGCGTCGACAAGTTCGGCATTCCCTGGATGGTGAATTGCCCGAAGGAAGATATGTAACAGCGGCGCGGCGCCGTAGGGTGGGCAAAGCGAAGCGTGCCCACCATTGGTGCCTCACAGAAGGCGGTGGGCACGGCGCAAGAGCGCCTTTGCCCACCCTACGAAGCTCTACTTGCACCGCGGATAGATCGAGGCGAGTTCGCGTCCGCGCAGCAGCAACAGCCGCGACGTCAATCCGCCGCGGCGGCCGATCCAGTCCCGCACCGGCGCCGGATAGGCTGCCTCCACATCCCGCGAGGCTTCCGGTTCGGCGTATATTCGCCCGCGGCCGTCGATCGAGCGCGCGGCGTGAAATCCGAGCACCGCGCGGCGCGTCACGCAGATGCGCTCAGTCGGCACCATCATCAGCACCAGCGTGCAGGCCGACAGGCAGGGACCGTCGATCACCACCCGTTCGCCGGAGGCGTTCACGCGATCGAATAGCGCGATAAACGGACCGACCTGTCCGCCGGGGCTGGCGAGAATGCGTATCTCGGCCCGCGCAGGGGCGATCGCCGCGAATAACGCGGCGGCGACAACGACTACCTTGACGACCGCTATTCGCATGCGCGGTTCCTTCGTCAGCATTGTCTGCCCTGAGGCAGTTA
The DNA here is from genome assembly GCF_023101085.1 of Bradyrhizobium sp. 170. NCBI lineage: Bacteria > Pseudomonadati > Pseudomonadota > Alphaproteobacteria > Hyphomicrobiales > Nitrobacteraceae > Bradyrhizobium > Bradyrhizobium sp. 170. The sequence goes on from NZ_CP064703.1 coordinate 997,754, forward strand.
TGCAGGCATATGTGGCAAGGTTTCGTCAATCCTCCGCGGCGGAGACGCCAGCCTCCCCGAAAGTTGCCATCCCGGCGTGGCAGGCGAGGGCGGCGCGCGCCAGCAGGATCGCGACGCCTGCGCCCGACGCTTCGCCGAGCCGCATGTTCAGGTCGAGCAGCGGGTGCAGCTTCAGTTCGCCCAAGAGATCGCGGTGGCCGGATTCGGCCGAGACGTGCCCGGCGCGGCAATGATCGAGCGCGCCTGCATCAAGACGCGCGAGCGGCAGCACCGCTGACGTCGTCACGAAACCGTCGAGCAGCACCGGAACTTTATGTTGCCTTGCGGCGAGCACGGCGCCGGCGATCGCCGCAAGTTCGCGGCCGCCCAGTGCAGCCGCCACCGCCAGCGGATCGCCGAGAATGCCGCGATGGAAATTCAGCGCGGTCTCGATCGCCGCGCACTTGCGCGCCAGCCCGTCGTCGTCGACGCCGGTGCCGCGGCCGGCCCAGCGCGTCGCGCCGCCGCCGAGCAGGGCCGCGCACAGCGTTGCCGCCGTGGTCGTGTTCGCGATGCCCATCTCGCCGACCGCCAGCAGATCGCAATCGTCAGGCACGGTGCGATATCCGGCGTCGACCGCTTCGAGAAACTCATCCGTGCTCATCGCCGCGGCCTCGGTGAAATCACGTGTCGGACGTTCGAGGTCGATCGGCACCACGCAGAGTTCGGCAGCAGCCGCTTTTGCGATCTGGTTGATGGCCGCGCCGCCTGCGGCAAAATTCGCCACCATCTGCGCGGTGACGGCCTGCGGATAGGCCGAGACGCCGCGCGCGGCGACGCCGTGATTACCGGCGAACACGGCGATGGTGACGCGCTGCAGAAGCGGTTTCTCGCGGCCCTGCCATTGCACCAGCCAGATCGCGAGTTCTTCGAGGCGGCCGAGGCTGCCCGGCGGTTTTGTCAGTTTCTGTTGCCGCTGTGCGGCGATGTCGGCGAATCGCTGGTCGCCGCCGCGCAGGTCGCGACAGAAGGCGCGGATGTCGTCTAGATTGTCGAACTGCATGCGATTCTCGCTGTCGTTCTTTTGAGCGGGCAAACGAGCGTCGCACGCTAAAGCGATTCTCCGGACACCGCCATGAATGAATGGTTCGACGATTTCAAAACCGCCGTCGCGTTCCTGACGCGGCTGCCGATGCCGCATCCCGATGGCGCAATGCCTCAAAATTTCGTGCGCGCGCACCGGATGTTTCCGGTGGTCGGCGCGCTGATCGGCGCCGTGGTTGGATTGCTGTGTCTCGGTCTGCGATCCATCGGTGTGCCCGATCTGGCCGCCGCAGCGCTGGCGCTGGGTGCAAGCGCCATCATCACTGGCGCGCTGCATGAGGATGGGCTTGCCGACGTCGCCGACGGATTCGGCGGCGGCCGCAATCTCGAATCGAAGCTGGAGATCATGCGCGACAGCCGGCTCGGCACCTATGGCGCCATGATCCTGCTGGTGAGTTTTGCCGCGAAGTTGTCGGCGCTCGCAGCGATTCCGGACGGCTATGTGGTGCCTGGCCTGATGGCCGCGCACGCGCTGGCGCGTGGCGTCTTGCCCGCGATGTCGCTGAACCTGCCTTATGCGCGCAAGGATGGCCTGGCCCGCAATGCCGGCCAGCCCGATGCGGCGACGGCGGCCATCGCCGGCGGGCTGGCGCTGCTGATCGCGCTGCTGTCGCTGTCATGGAGCAACGCGTTCTTCGCGGCGGTGGTGGCGGGCTTGAGCGGGCTGGCCATCGCGTGGCTGGCGCTGCGGCAGATCGGCGGCCAGACCGGCGACGTGCTCGGCGGCGCCGAGCAGGTGGCCGAGACCGCGATTCTTGTCCTGCTCGCCGCCCGGCTGGCGCAGCCATGAACGCACCGACAAATCTCTGGCTGATCCGCCACGCGCCGGTCGACGGCCCGCGCGGGGTGATTCACGGGCCCGACGCGCCGGCCGATCTCGGCGATGCCACCGCCTTTGCCGCGCTCAAGGCCAGATTGCCGGGAGGCGCATTTGCGGTGTGCAGCCCGGCGCGCCGCACGCGGGAGACGGCCGAGAGACTGGGTCTCGTTGCGGTCGAACAGGCCGCGTTTCGCGAACAGGATTTTGGCGCGTGGACTGGACGGCGTCACAGCGAGATCGAACGCGAACTCGGGGCCGCGTATCACGAATTCTGGAAATCGCCAGGAAGCAACCGGCCGCCCGGCGGCGAAAGTTTCGTCGATCAGATCGCACGTGCGAGCGCAGGGCTTGCGCCGCTGCCCGCGGGCGACGCGATCCTCGTCGTGCATTCCGGCACCATTCGCGCCGTGCTCGCCATCGCGCTCGATCTTGCGCCCGAGCAGGCGCTGCGCTTCGTGATCGATCCGCTGTCGCTGACGCGTATCGACCGGCTCGAGAACGGCTGGCGCGTCGTTGCGGTGAATACGCGCTGATGGATCAGAGAATCGTAGGGTGGACAAAGCGAAGCGTGCCCACCATTCGATTTTCAGCAAGATGGTGGGCACGGCGCAAGTGCGCCTTTGCCCACCCTACGAAGTCTGCGAAATCTACCCGTTCCGGCGCTGGCCGCGCAGCGTCGGCAGGCCGATGCCGGCGGCATCAAAGCCGCCGTCGACGGCGAGAACCTGGCCGGTGATGTAGCTCGAGCGATCGCTGCACAGGAAGAAGATCGCTTCCGCCAGTTCCTCCTCGAGCCCGTAACGATTCAGCGGAATGGCGTCGTGATAGTCGGCGCGGATTTCAGGCGTGTGGACCTGCTTTGCCATCGCGGTTTCGACCGGGCCCGGCGCCACCGCGTTGACGCGAATGCCGATGGAGGCCAGTTCGACCGCAAGCTGTTTTGTGAGATGCGCGAGCCCGGCTTTGCTGGTGCCGTAGGCCGAGCGCAGCGTCGACGCGCGCACCGCCGAGATCGACGTGATGTTGACGATCGCGCCGCCGCCATGTTCGCGCATCAAGGGCGCTGCCGCCTTGGTGCACAGGAACGGCCCGGTGAGGTTGACCTGCAGGATACGGCTCCAGTCTTCATCCGAGGTGTCGAGCAGCGGCGCGAACACCGCGATGCCGGCATTGTTGACCAGCGCGTCGAGCCGGCCGAAGCGTTCGCTCACGGTGGCCATGGCGGTTGCCACCGCCTTGGCGTCGGAGACGTCGCAATGCAGCGCCAGCGTGTTGTCGGGGTCGGTGAGGCCGGCGACCGCGCCGCGCAGCAATTCGCCCTCGATGTCGAGCAGCGCCACCCGCCAGCCCTCGGCGAGAAACCGTTTCGCCGTCGCCAGCCCAATGCCGCGCGCGGCGCCGGTGACGAGAGCAACTTTCTGCGGGGAGGGGGGCATGGGCGGGTCCGTTGGCGAGAGAAAGAATTTCCCGCTCCTATAACCCATGCCCCGTTCCGTGTCCCGGCCGCGGCGCAATGAAATTCAATGCAGATTTGGCCAGGCCCGATGCGATACGGGAAAACCTCCCGTATCGGGTCAATGCGCCGGCCGATCGCGAGCCGTTACCGCTGCGCGATCGCCTTTGCTTCCGCGGCGGCGCGCTGCATGCTCGACGACATCTCGCTGGTGACGGTGCTTTGTTCCTCGACCGCGGCTGCGGTTGCCGTGACGTATTCGCTGACGCCCTGGATCGCCTGCTTGATGCTGTCGAGCGCGCTCACGACGTCGCCGGAGATGCCGTTGAGATTTCCGATCTCCTGCCCGATCCTGTCGGTCGCCTGCTTGGCCTGGGTGGCGAGGTTCTTGACCTCGGACGCCACCACGGCAAAGCCGCGCCCGGCCTCGCCGGCGCGCGCCGATTCGATCGTCGCGTTCAGCGCCAGCAGGTTGATCTGGCCGGTGATGTTGCCAATCAGTTCGACGATGCCGCTCATGGCCTGCGCCGCCTCGTTCAGGCGCTTGGCCTGGGCGTCGGCCGCCTCGACCCGCCCGACCGCGGTCGATGCCGTCTCGCGCGACTTGGTCATGGCTTCGGAGATTTCCCGCACGGAGGCGTTCAGTTCCTCCGCGCCGGCTGCTACCGATTCCATCATGCCGCGCACGCGCTCATTGCCCATGCGCACCAGCACCTGTGCGGTGGTGTCGGTGGCGTATTTGACGACCTTGAACGGCTTGCCGTTGAGATCGAGGATCGGATTGTAGGACGCCTGGATCCAGATCTCCTTGCCGTTCTTGCCAATCCGCTTGTATTCGGCGGCCTGATACTGGCCGCGGTTGAGCGACGTCCAGAATTCGCGATAGGCCGCGCCGTCGCGCTCGGACGGATCGACGAACATGCTGTGGTGCCGGCCGCGGATCTCGTCCAGCGCGTAACCGACCGTCTTGAGGAAGTTCTGGTTGGCGCCGATGATGGTGCCGTCCATGTTGAATTCGATCACGGCCTGCGACTTGCTGATCGATGCGATCTGGCCGGCGAGGTCGGCGGTCGCCAATTTCTCCTTGGTGACGTCGGTGGCGAACTTCACCACCCGGAACGGCTTGCCCTTCTCGTCGAGCACCGGGTTATAGGAGGCGAGGATCCAGACTTCGCGGCCGCCCTTGCCGATCCGCTTGTACTCGGCCGACTGGTTTTCGCCGCGGTTGAGGCGTGCCCAGAACTCGCGATAGGCCGCGCTGTCACGCTCGGACGGATCGACGAACATGCTGTGATGCTTGCCCTGGATTTCGGCGAGCGTGTAGCCGAGTGCCTTCAGGAAGTTTTCGTTGGCGGTGACGATGGTGCCGTTCATTTCGAACGCAATGACTGCCTGCGCGCGGCTGATCGCGGCGATCTGGCCGGCGTCCTCCATGCTCTTGATCTTGCGCGCGGTGATGTCGGTCGCAAACTTCACGACCTTGAAAGGCTTGCCGTTGCCGTCGAGAACCGGGTTGTAGGTCGCCTGGATCCAGACTTCGCGGCCACCCTTGCCGATCCGCTTGTATTCGGCGGCCTGGTATTCGCCGCGCTTGAGCGCCGCCCAGAAATCGCGATACGCCGCACTGTCGCGCTCCGACGGATCGACGAACATGCTGTGATGCTTGCGCTGGATTTCGCCGAGCGTGTAGCCGAGGGCTTTCAGGAAATTGTCGTTGGCGGTGCGGATGGTGCCGTCCATATCGAACTCGATCACGGCCTGCGAGCGGCCGAGCGCGTCAGCCAGCGCCTTGTCTGAAGATGAATTCTTGAGAAATTGAAACACGAGTGACCTCGTCCAAAGTGGTGTGAAATGGTGAGGCTGTGATCAATGCCAGTTCGAGCCTCGTCGCCCGGAATGGAACATTTGATCCGAAGGAAACAAGAATGCGTTAACGATGTCATCCGTAGAATGACGGATAGCATAGTAAAAACATAGACTTGCAAGATACATCAGCACACGCCGCTCGCTGTGCGGGTGCAACGCACGGGGGGTGGATCAAGTCGGACACGACTTACTTGCGGCGCACCACGCTCTCATACGCGGCCTGCAGTCGCTCGCCTACCGAGGGACCGGTTCGCCTGCGCCGCTTCGCGCCGAGATGGTTTTCGCGCAACTCGTCCATGAACTCCGCCCATAGTTTCGGGCCACCCTCGCTGAGCAGCCGCGCGCGGATGCCGAGCTCCTCGCTGACGGGGAGATATTTGTAACCCCAGGCCGCCATCTGCGCGAGAACCGGCAGCAGCTCGATGCCCTGTTCGGTCAGCGAATAGATTCCCTTCTGCTTGTGCGTGGGATCGTCCTCGCGGGTGATGATCTCCTCGTCGAGCAGGGTCTTCAGCCGGTCGGCGAGGATGTTGGAGGAGATGCCTTCCTCGGACTTCGTCAGCAGCTCGCGAAAATGCCGCCGGTTGCCGAACATCATGTCGCGGATGATGAGCAGGCTCCATTTATCGCCGAGCACTTCCAGCGAGAGATTGATCGGGCAGCCGGAACGGCTGATGTCGGTCATGTTCGGTTCCAGACGGGCGGTCACGGCGCCCCAAAAAAACTGCTTGCAATATTGCACCGGTTGCCTCAGGATACAACCAGTTGCAAATCGCAATCGGTTTTAGGGAGTGCTGCGATGGCGAAGTTGATCATGTGGAATCTGATGACGCTGGATGGTTTCGTCGAAGGTCCAAACCGGGATATTTCCTGGCATTCCGACGTCTGGGGCGAGGAACTGGAGCAATTGTCGATCGAGCAGTTGAACGCTGCCGGCGGATTGCTGTTCGGCCGTGTCACCTACGAACTGATGGCAAATCACTGGCCGAGCGCGACCGGCGAAGTCGCCGATTTCATGAATGCCGCGCCGAAATACGTCTTCTCCCGCACGGTGAAAGCGTCCGGCTGGAACAACACGCGCATGTTCGATGCGGATGTGCTCGAGACCGTCGGCAGGCTGAAACGCGACAGCGCCAAGGATATTTTTCTGTTCGGCAGCGCCGATCTCGCCAGCAGCCTGATCCCGCACGGATTGATCGATGAGTTCCGCATCGCCGTGACCCCGGTCATTCTCGGTGGCGGAACGCCGCTGTTCAAGCCGGGCGAAAAGCGCAAGCTGAAGCTGATCGACAGCCGGCCATTGTCGACCGGCATCGTGATCCTGCGCTACGTGCCTACAGCGGCAGAATAATCTTTGGCGCAGATGTCGGCGCGCGCGAACGCGGGCCGTCTTGTTACACCGGGAGTTTTTCCATGTCGCTCACCCTGCATTTCCACCCGCTGGCCTCGTACTGCTGGAAGGCGCTGATCGCGCTGTACGAGAACGACACGCCGTTCACGCCGAACCTGGTCGATCTCGGCAATCCCGCCGAGCGCGCCGCGCTGGTGAAGCTGTGGGGAATCGGAAAATTTCCGGTGCTGCGCGACGATGCGCGGAACGAGACCGTGCCGGAGTCCAGCATCATCGTCGAATATCTCGACAGGAACTACGGCGGCCGAACCCGCTTCATCTCGGACGATCCCGGCCGTGCCCTGCAGACGCGGCTGCGCGACCGCTTCTACGATCTCTATGTGCATCTGCCGATGCAGAAGATCATGATTGACCGGCTGCGGCCTGCCGACAAGACGGATCCGCATGGCGTGGAAGAGGCGAGGGCGCAACTGCGGACCTCTTACGCCATGATCGAGCAGCAGATGGCACGCGGCGGCTGGGCGATGGGCGACGATTTCTCCCTCGCCGATTGCGCCGCGGCGCCGTCGCTGTTCTACGGCAACATGGCCGAGCCATTCGGCGGCGTGCACACGAATCTCGCGGCCTATCTCGAGCGGTTGAAGGTGCGTCCCTCATTCGCGCGCGTGATCAAAGAGGCTGAGCCCTATTTCCAGATGGTGCCCAAAGAGCGCTAAGAAGGAGCGTTGAGTGGTTCACGCTAGCAGGGAGGAGACGATCCGCCGGATATTTGCAGCCTATCTCGCCAACGATCGCGCGTTCGTCGAGAACGCGTTCAGCGAGGATTTTCGCTTCACCAGCCCCTATGACGATGCCATCGACAAGCCGACCTATTTCGAACGTTGCTGGAAGAACAGCGACTGGATCGAGCGGCACGAACTGGAGCGGATTTTCGTCGAAGGCGACGAGGCCTTCGTGACCTATCGTTGCGTCGCCAAAAGCGGCAGCACGTTTCGCAATACCGAGTTCGTCGTCTTCGAGGGCGACAAGGTGAAGCGCATCGACGTCTATTTCGGCGCGGCTTACGACAATGGCGCCTTCGTCAAGCAGCCGCCGCCGGCTTGATCGAACTGCCGGCTTGGCGCACCGGGCCCACGAAGGTTTCTCAGGATACTGTCGACCCGGCGGCTTATAGCGCCGCAACCGCCGCGCGTGATGTCCAGAAGCCGGTCAAATTACCTCAAAAATAATTTCCACCGACATGTCGGCGGCGTAAAAGCCCGCTCGTCTTGTTGACGAAGGCCGTCGCGACAGTAGCCGGCCCAAGAGATCAAAACGGAGAATAACGATGCGATTCATGGTGATTGTGAAGGCCAGCAAGGATACGGAAGCCGGCGTGATGCCGAGCACGGAACTGCTGACCGCGATGGGCAAGTTCAACGAGGAACTGGTGAAGGCCGGCGTGATGGAGGCGGGCGAGGGGCTGCATCCGACCACGAAGGGCGCACGGATCAGGTATGGCAGCGGGCAGGGCAGCGTCAGCCGCGGCCCGTTCGCTCTCTCCGGCGATCTCGTCTGCGGCTTCTGGCTGATCAACACCAAGTCGCTCGATGAAGCGATCGAATGGATGCAGCGCGCGCCGTTCGGCAATGGCGACGAGATCGAAATCCGCCAGGTGTTTGCCACGGAAGATTTCGGCGAAGCGCTCACCCCCGAACTGCGCGAGCAGGAAGAGCGGCTGCGGTCTCAGGTCGCGAAGAAGTGACGGCAACTTGAAAAACAAGGAAACCCCACCATGCGATTCATGATGCTGATGATCCCCCTGGGCTATGAGACCGCGCCGCCGGACGTCCAGCTCGACCCGGAACGGGTCAAGGCGATGATGAAGTACAACGAGGCGCTGAAGGAGGCCGGCGTGCTGATCGCACTCGACGGGCTGCATCCGCCGTCGGTGGGCGCGCGGGTTTCGTTTGCCACCGGCAAGCCTGTCGTCACCGACGGCCCCTTCACCGAGGCCAAGGAAGTGCTCGGCGGCTACTGGATGATCAATGTGAAGTCGCGCGAGGAGGCGATCGCCTGGGCCAAGAAATGCCCGGCCTCCGAGAACGAAATCATCGAGATCCGCCAGGTGCAGGAGATGGCCGATTTCTCCGAAGAGGTGCGTGAGGCGGCCAAGGGCTTTGACAAGTTGCAGAAGGGAAATGCGCACAAGGCGCGGTGAGTCTGGAGGCGCTGAAACAGGCTCCGCACGCCGTTCAGTCCTGAGTTTGCAAAGGTCTGCTATGCGGACAAACCGGACAGGGAACGGGGCCGTTTCAATCTCGGTGAGTTTGCCTCGACGGCTTGCCAGCCCCGCAGCCGAAGATTTTGGCCAAGGAGGAGCCTCACGATGACCATCACCATTACCGCCTTTGAGCGGTCACCCGATGGCGGCAAGGGGCTGGCGCGTGATACGCGCGTTCGCTGGGCGCTGGAGGAAGTGGGCCAACCTTACGAGGTTCGTCTTGTTTCGTTCAGGGCGATGAAGGAAGGCGCACATCTGGCGCTTCATCCTTTCGGGCAGATTCCGACCTTTGAGGAAGGCGATCTCGGCTTGTTCGAGACGGGGGCGATCGTGTTCCATATCGCGGAGCGCCATGCGGGCCTGCTGCCGGACGATGCGAATGCCCGGGCGCGCGCGATCACGTGGATGTTCGCCGCGCTCAGCACGGTGGAGCCGCCGATCCTTGAACTCGGAACCGCCAGGATCCTTGAGGGCGACAAGTCCTGGTCCGTGCAACGCATGCCTCTCGTCGAGGATCGCGTCCGTGACCGGCTGGGCCAACTTTCCCGTCGTCTTGGCGATGCCGACTGGCTCGATGGCGCGTTCAGCGCGGGCGACCTGATGATGGTGTCGGTGCTGCTCAGGTTGAAAGCGTCGGGTTTGCTGGACGAATATCCGAACCTCTCCGCCTATGTGGCCCGCGGCGAAGCGCGGCCCGCCTACAAGCGTGCCTTCGACGCTCAATTGGCGGTCAACACAGGCAAACCACCGACCGGCTGATTGAGGTCCGGCTCGAAGTCGCCATCCGGGTTTTTCGTACAGTTTATGGGTCCTGACCCAGAGCCTATCGCGATCCGTCAACCGCAAGAGAGGAGAAACCCTATGAGCACCAACGATACGTTCCTCGCCGTCTTTCTCGGCAGCAAGACCAGCGCGAAAATGGCGGCCTGGAATGCGCTGCCTGAAGCTGAGCGGCGCGCCAGGGAGGCGCAGGGAATAGCGGCATGGAAGGCTTGGGTCGAAAAACACCAGGCGGCGCTCGTCGCCATGGGTGGCCCGCTCGGCAAGACCAAGAAGGTCGATTCAAACGGTATTGCTGACATCGCCAACGAGATGGGCGCCTTCACGGTGGTGCGCGCCGGCTCGCATGAGGCCGCCGCGAAGCTGTTCGAGAACCACCCGCACTTTGCGATCTTTCCCGGCGAGCGCGTGGAGATCATGCCGGTCCTCCCGATCCCCGGCGGTTAGACCCGGGCCGCTAGGCCCCGGGCGGTTAGGACCCGGGCGGTTGGAATCGTCCGGAAATTGCGCCGCCCCGCACGCCGTTAATCTTGATGAACGCCCGTTAACGGCCTCAAAATAAGTGACCTTTTCAGCCGGCTCATGTAAAAGCCTTTCACATGAGCTGGCGAAAGGACCAAGGCCGCAGCGAGCGCGGCTACCATCACGGCAATCTGAAAGAGGCGTTGCTGCAGGCGGCGCTCGGCCTGATCGCCGAGAAAGGCGCGGCCGGCTTCACCTTCGCCGACGCCGCGCGGATGGCCGGCGTCAGCCCCGCTGCGCCCTACCGGCATTTCCGCGATCGCGAGGAACTGCTGTCCTCGATCGCCCAGCGCGGCTTCGAGCAGTTCGAAGCGCTGCTGACGCAGGCCTGGGACGACGGCCGCCCGGACACGGTTACGGCGTTCGAACGGGTCGGCAAGGCCTATCTGGCCTTCGCGCGCAACGAGCCCGCTTTCTATTCGGCGATGTTCGAATCCGGGCTCCCCGTCGATGCAAACCCTACATTGATGGCGGCCAGCGAGCGCGCGTTCGCGATCATTCGCGCCGCTGCCGAGCGGCTCGCCGCGCTGGCGCCGCCCGGCATGCCGCGACCGCCGGCGTTGATGATGGCGCTGCATATCTGGTCGATGTCGCACGGGGTCGCCTCGCTGTTTGGCCGCGGCGACGCCGCGCGGCGCAAACTGCCGATGTCGCCGGAAGAACTCCTGGAAGCCGAAGTGCTGATCTACCTGCGCGGCCTCGGTTTCCCGACCGACCGCCGGCCACCGGACCAGAAACCGTCAGGCCCGCCGCCCGTGCCGCCTGCCGGCCCTTGGGGAACTCCCAAATAAATTTTCGAGGGTGCGGCCAGCCGCCCGCTTGACAAAAACGTGGGATAGTTTAGGTATGTAAATGTTATTTACATTCACAACGGCGTGATCGCCGTCATGGAGAGGGAAATGGCCTACACCGCAGATGTCAATCGATGGCGCGGCCCGACGGAAGAGACCTATCGCCCGCGTATGCTTGAGAGCCCTTGGCACCCCGGCTGGATTGCCGTGACCATCCTCGGCTTCATCATCTGGTGGCCGATCGGCCTTGCCCTCCTCTTTTTCACACTAGGGAGCAGAAAAATGGGTTGCTGGAGTCACGGAGACCGCTGGCAGAACAAGATGGAGCGGATGCAGTACAAGATGGACCGGATGCGTAACCGCATGGAGAGCCGCGGCTTTGGCGGCTTCGGCTTCGGCCCGCCCACCAGCGGCAACCGCGCCTTCGACGAGTACCGCATGGAAACCCTGCGCCGGCTCGAGGAAGAGCAGGTCGAGTTCAGGAATTTCCTCGATCGCCTGCGTCACGCCAAGGACAAGGAAGAGTTCGACCAGTTCATGGCGCAGCACAAGCCGCGTCCGACCCCGCCGAACGACCAGCCGCAGCAGGGCTAAGCGAATAGCGTCGCGGGTGAGAGTTCAGCCTCAGGCGTGATGCCCCCATGATGCCTGATGGCGATACAGCCGCCCATCTGCGAGAGCAGGTGGGCGGTTTGTTTTTGGGACCAGGTGTTCTCGGGAAACAGCCCGGCCCGGCTTCCGCTTTGACCCGAAACCGACATGCCGCAACCGTCGCTTTATGAACGGACATGCTCCAGCTACGCACGTGGTCGAGGCTGACAAGCGTCATCGCGGCGGATAAGCTCTCCACGGGTGTGCGCCTTAAGAGTTTGAGAGGCGGCGACATGGATATCCGTGCTCCCGACCAGAGATATAATCCTTACCGCATCTTTTCGCGAGAGCAGTGGGCCGAGCTGCGCAACGATACGCCGATGACGTTGGAGCCCGGCGAATTCTCGCGGCTGCGTTCGATGCATGACCGCCTCGACCTCAAGGAGGTCGAGGAAATCTATCTGCCGCTCTCGCGCCTGTTGTCGATCTATGTCGATGCCGCGCAGCGCCTTTATTACGCGCAGCGCCAGTTTCTCGGCATCCGCGACCGCAAAGTGCCCTACATCATCGGTATCGCCGGCTCGGCTGCGGTGGGTAAGTCGACCTCCGCGCGCGTCCTGCAGGCGCTGCTCGCACGATGGTCGCCGCGGCCCAAAGTCGATCTGGTGACAACCGATGGCTTTCTCTATCCCAAAGCGGTGCTGGAGCGCGAAGGGCTGATGCAGAAGAAGGGATTTCCGGAGAGCTACGATCGGGCGCGGTTGTTGTCGTTCCTGAGCGACATCAAAGCCGGACGAAGCCCGGTGCGGGCGCCGGTCTATTCGCATTTGACCTACGACATCGTTCCGAACCAGTGGCAGGAGGTCGACCAGCCCGACATCCTCATTGTCGAGGGCGTGAATGTCCTGCAGACTGCCCCGTTGCCGCACCACGGCAAGGCAGTGCCCGTCGTCTCCGACTTTTTCGACTTTTCCATTTACATCGACGCCGACGTGTCGGTGCTGCGCGATTGGTACGTGCAGCGCTTTCTGACCTTCCGCGACACCGCGTTCCACGATCCAAGATCCTACTTCCACCGTTATTCGCTGCTGTCGGACGATGAAGCGATCGCCACCGCAACGGCGATCTGGGAGCGCACAAATTTCGCCAATCTCGAGGAAAACATCCTGCCGACGCGGCCACGCGCGACGCTGATCCTCACCAAGGGTGCCGATCACGTCATCGAGACGGTGGCGCTGCGACGGCTTTAGCGCTTGACGATGCCTGGCCATCTCAACGTCGATACCGAAGGGCATCGACGAGAAGGGCGAACGCGGGCGAGGGCTGGCGCCGGCTCGGATAGTACAGATGATAGCCTGAGAACGGCGGGCACCAGTCCGAGAGAACCCGGACGAGCCGCCCTTCGGAGATGTACGGCTGCACATTGTTTTCCATCAGGTAGGCCAGACCGAAGCCGTTCAACGACGCCGTTAACAGCGGGCCGGCGCCGTTGAAGACAAGCTGACCGTCGACCCGGACGTTCAGCGCACGTCCGTCCTTTTCGAACTCCCAGGCGTAGAGACCGCCATGCGTCGGAAGGCGCAGATTGAGACAATCGTGTTCGGTGAGATCCCGAGGCGTGCGCGGTTTCTTCCGGCCGGCAAAATAAGAAGGCGCGCCGACGACCGCCATCCGCAGATCCGGACCGACGCGCACCGCGATCATGTCCTTCTCGACCAATTCGCCGGGGCGAATGCCCGCGTCGTAGCGTTGAGCCACGATGTTGGCGAGACCGTAGTCGACGATGACCTCCACCCTGATGTCCCGATACTTCGGCAGGATCTTGGCCAGCGCAGGCAACAGGATTGCCTGCGCGGCATGCTCCGTGGCCGTGATCCGGATATTGCCGGCGGGTTTCTCGCGCAGTTCTCCCAGGGCGGTCAGTTCGATGTCCATTTCGTCGAACTTCGGACCGACGTGCTGGAGGAGGCGGTCGCCGGCCTGCGTCGGCGCCACGCTTCGCGTTGTGCGGTTGAGCAAGCGCACCCCGAGCCGCTCCTCCAGATTGCGCACGATTTGACTGAGAGCGGATTGGGACATGCCGAGCTTTGCCGCCGCCCTGGTGAAGCTGCGCTCTCGCGCGACTGCCAGGAAGACGAGGAGGTCGCTGGCGTTCTCCCGGTCCATTCATAAGCCTATCTAATAATTCTATTCATTTTCTATCACCTAATCCCTGACCTCTGGAAGCCTTAGATTTTGATCGAAGACGTCGTCCGAAGAAACTGCGGCTTGCGCGGGGCGTCTGATCCGCTCGGCCCTGCCGATGTTCTCCGCGGCCCGCCGTTGCCGCCCATTGCTGGCGCTGTCGTCAATCGCGAAGGAAGATTTCGATGAGAATGCTCGCTGCAACCGTCCTGTCGCTCTGTCTGGTCGCGCCGGCCTCAGCCCAAGGGGTGACAAGCGCCGAAGGAACAAAGCCAATGCCGATGCTGGAAGATATCCGGGCCGTCGCGCCCGCCCTCGAGAAATATGCGCAGGGTGTTGTGCTGGGGGATCTCTGGAAGCGTCCAGGTCTTTCGCCGCGCGACCGCAGCATCGTCACGATCTCGGCCCTGATCGCCCGCGATCAGCGCGTCGAACTGCCGTATTATCTCGACCTCGCGCTCCACCATGGCGTGAAGCCGGCCGAAGTGTCTGAGAGCATTACCCACCTCGCGTTCTATACCGGCTGGGCCAACGCCATGGGGGCCGTCCCCATCGCCAGGGAAGTGTTCAAGGCTCGCAACATCGGGCCCGACCAACTGCCGCCGGCCTCCGGTTCGATGCTTCCCCTCGACGAGACCGCCGAGGCGCAGCGCGCCTCCCGCGTCGAGCAGCAGTTCGGCAAGGTGACGCCGGGTCTCGTCCAATACACGACGGACGTGCTGTTCCGCGATCTCTGGCTGCGGCCTGAATTGGCGCCGCGGGATCGGAGCCTTGTTACCGTCAGCGCCCTCGTCGCGACGGGGCAGGTCGCGCAGATCACCTATCACCTGAACCGGGCAATGGATAACGGGTTGACGCAGGAACAGGCCGGCGAGGTCGTGGGGCATCTTGCCTTTTACGCTGGCTGGCCGAACGCATTCTCCGCTGCTCCCGTCTTCAAGGACGTCATTGAAAAGCGCCCGCGCTGATCGAGGGACCGATAATGCCGCACGTCATCGTCAAACTCTATTCGGGCAGGTCAGAACAGCAGAAGGCTTTGCTTGCGGAAGCTCTCACCCGCGCGGTGATGGACACGCTGAAGGTTGGCGAGGAATCGGTTTCGGTCGCGATCGAGGATGTCAAACCGAAGGATTGGGCCGAGAGGGTTTTCCGGCCCGACATCCTTGGCAAGCCGGAAACGATCTACAAGAGGCCTGGCTATGATCCTCTTTGACGGAACGGAACGATGCTGACGCGCAGAAACGTACTCGTCGCAGGCGGCGTGGCCATATTCGCGAATTTTCACGCAAGCCTCGTTCGATCGAAGGAGTTGACCATGGATATCAAGCGCGCAGGTTCGCAGCCGTCTCGCAAAGGGCCGGCCGAATGGTTCAGCGGATCGGTCCGGATTGACCCGCTCTTCCAGGCTCCGGAACCTGCTCGCGCAGGGGCCGGCAGCGTCACCTTTGAGCCCGGAGCCCGGACGGCGTGGCATACGCATCCGCTCGGACAGACTTTGATTATCACCTCGGGTCTCGGCTGGGTGCAGCGTGAAGGGGGAGCGATCGAGGAGGTCCGCGCCGGCGACGTCGTGTGGTTTCAGCCTGGCCTCAAGCATTGGCATGGTGCGACGCCGACCACGGCGATGACTCACATCGCGGTCCAGGAATCGATCGACGGCAAGAACGTCGACTGGATGGAAAAGGTCAGCGATGACCAATACCGGAAGTAAAGTCCGTTCGGAGACTGGAAATGAAGCCATACGTAATCTGCCACATGTGCGCGAGCGTCGACGGCCGCACACTGCTCAGCCGCTGGCGGCCGGAGAATACCGTCGCGGCAGGTTTGTTCGAGAGGTTGCACGACGAACTTGGCGGGGACGCCTGGCTTGTCGGCCGCGTCACCGGCCAAGAGTTTGCCAAAGGCAAAACGTATCCCGTATCGACCGAGGAGAGCATTTCCCGTCAGGCCTGGCTCGCTCGTCGCGACGCGAAGGCCTACGGGGTCGTGCTGGATGCCAATGGCAAGATCGTCTGGGGCCGCTCGGACATCGGCGGCGATCCAATCGTCGTGGCTCTTTCCGAAAAGGTTTCGGACGCGCATTTGGCCGGCCTGCGCAGCGAGGGTGTGTCCTATCTCTTCGCAGGTGAGACTGAACTCGATCTAGGCTTGACGCTCGAAATTCTGAATCGCGAACTCGGCGTGAAGCGCTTGATCCTGGAAGGGGGCGGCGTATCCAACGGCGCGTTACTCCGGGCTGGCCTGGTCGATGAAATCAGTCTGATCCAGTGCCCGGCAGTCGATGGGGCAAAGGGCGCGCCGAGCATCTTTGATTCACTGGAGGAAAGTGCCGGTCGGTCGGCGCCTCTGAGGTCGATGACCCTCGAAAGCCATCGGCTTCTTGAGGGCGGAGCGATCTGGCTCCGCTACAAGCTGCATAACCGCTGAAAGGCCTGTCAGGAGGAGACGATGAATACCAAACAGCTTTTCGTTTTCGGCGCATCCGTGCTGGCCGTAGCGTTCGGCGGTGGCGCCGTCGCACAGCAGACGAATGGACAGTACATACAGGTAGCGGAGATCGAGATCGACCCGGCGCAGCTGGAGGCATACAGGGCCGCGGTACAGGAGCAGATTGAAGCCGCCATTCGCGTGGAGCCGGGTGTTCTGGTCCTTTACGCCGTATCGGACAAGGACAATCCTGCTCGCGTCAAGGTCTTCGAAATTTATCGCGACGTGGATGCCTATCGATCGCATCTCGCATCCGAACATTTCAAGAAATACAAGGCCACGACGGAGAAGATGGTCAAGTCGCTCAAGCTCGTGCAAACCGCGCCCATCATGCTAGGCGCGAAATCGAAATAATCGTTGGGCTTCGCCTGCAGGAGACAACAATGAAAACTTCATTCGCGGTAGTCTCGGCGCTGGTGGCCGGCATCGGCATCGGCGGGTTTGGCGTCAATTCAATCCACGCGCAGGCAAAGCCTCCCGTCTACATGATCGAAGACAACACCGTCAGGGACCCCCAAGGATTTGCGCAGGAGTTCGCTCCGCTCGCGCGGGAGAGTCTTAGAGTTTACGGCGGACGATATCTCGGGGGAGGCGGCGGGGTGTCAGTTGACGGTGAGCCGCCGAAGGGACGTGTCGTCCTGGTTCAATGGGACTCTATGGAGCAAATGACGAAGTGGCGCCATTCGCCCGAATACAGCAAGGCTCGCGCGGTCGGCGAAAAATACGGCAGTTTCCGCATTTTCGCGGTAGACGGCGTGCCGCAGTAAAGCTTTTTCGAACCGTACCTCATGGCGCCGTGTCTCGGCCGGTCTATATTATGCGGACGCACTAATCTGAGGCGGCTGTCATGATCCAGAATGAAATTGCTGTCGATCAGCTTTGGCGGTCGATCCGGCGTGAAGCTGAAGGCGCCGTGGCGCGCGACCCGGTATTCGGCGCGGCGCTATCAACGGCCATTTTCGATCATCCTGATTTCGCGCATGCGTTGGCCCACCAGATTGGCGCGCGGCTCGGCGGGAGCCCGGCGGATCGCGCGCGGTTTGCGCAGCTTGCCCGCGACGCCTTCGGTGCTTCGCCCGATCTGATCGACGCGGCGAGCCGCGATCTGCAAAGCATCGCCGTTCACGATCCCGCGACGACGACGCTGCTGCCGCCGCTCCTGAACTTCAAGGGATACGTCGCGCTGCAGGCCTGGCGCGTCTCCAACCGGCTCTGGCGCCAGCGCCGCAACGATCTCGCGCTGCTGCTGCAAAGCCTGTCGTCCGATCAGCTTTCCGTCAGCATTCACCCCACAGCATCGATCGGAACGTCGGTGTTTCTCGATCACGCCACCGGCGTCATCATCGGCGCCTTCGCGGTGATCGGCGATGAGGTGACGATCCTGCAGAACGTCACCATCGGCCGAAAACATTCGGAGCCCGACCGCGCGCCGAAAATCGGCAGGGGTGTTTTGCTCAGCGCCGGATCGACCATTATCGGCGGTGTCAGTATCGGCGATTTCGCCAAGATCGGCGCCGGTGCGGTTGTCGAGCACGATGTGCCGCCCGGCTGCACCGCCATCGGCGTTCCCGCGCACTTGACCAATTGCCCGGAGCCAAGGGTTTCCGCCTGAGCGAAACGGCCTGGTTTGCGGCTGCGCGCGCACGCGAATTTTCCTAGCGCTTTCAATGTGATTTGCCCGGTCCAGTCTCGATTGCAAAAATATTCCGCTTTCGTCGCAGGCCAAATCAGCCGCATAACTCCGCCCGTCTCACGGCGGATGAGGGGCGTTGGCCATCGTCACGAACGTGCGGTGAGATGCGATGGACGTGAAGGGCGCGATAGACGTACGCGCCTCAAGCGTACGGCGAAGTCGTGTGGTCCGGACGCCGCGGTGCTGGCGTTAAGTCCGCGAGAGGCACGCCTCTCACGGGCGACGGTGGCAAAAGAGCCGTTCACCGGGGAGAGCTCGCTATAAGCCGTAAAGCCATTGCGCAGGGAAGGCCGGAGTGTTTCCGCTGAACCTGTATGCTCGTGTGCGTCTTCTTACGCGCAAATTGCACACGAGACCGCGGGTGCAGCGTGCACCCGGTCTTCCCTGCGCCCTCTCAACAAGAGGGCGGGAAGTTCTCCAGCAAACCTCGGGCGCAATGCGTCGCGAGACCGCGAAACGTTGCCCGGCCGTCATTGCGAGCCAACGGGTCGCGCGAATGCGCGCCCGATGACAGGCTCCGCGAAGCAATCCACCTCTCCACTTGCGGCGCTATGGATTGCTTCGCTACGCTCGCAATGACGGGGCGGCGGAAGCGGCCGTCCCGAAGGGCGAGGCGGCCGGCCGGGCAACCCACCTCCGAGGGCATGGAACCCGGACCCTAGGCCCCCGTAACCGCCCGGCCTGCCTCGATTTCCGGCAGTCGGATTCCCCTTTGGTAACCTAAAGTTAACCAAGCTTAGCGTCTGGTTAGGGACGGAATGACGCGCTGATAGCCCTCGTTTTGACATGTTGGCAGGGGAAGCAGGACCCGGCTTTCGGCGGGCCCCCCATGCGACACCAAGAGAGCTCTCGCGCTGGCGCATGACGCCGCGCCCGACGCGCGGCTGTGGTACCGGCAGCCGATTGCTCCCGGAGGAAATAGGGACACTTGCGTTGAGAGGATACCGCCCATGAATCCCGCCGACGTGGCTCCGGCAGCCCTGCCGTTGGTCTCCGCTGACGTGTCGCTGATCGCGCTGTTCCTGCAGGCCCATTGGGTCGTGAAAACGGTCATGATGGGACTCCTGGCCTGCTCGGTCTGGGTCTGGGCGATCGCGATCGACAAGATTTTCCTCTATGGCCGCACCAAGCGCGCCATGGACCGCTTCGAACAGGCGTTCTGGTCCGGCCAATCGATCGAGGAACTTTATCGCGCGCTGTCGGCCAAGCCGACGCAATCGATGGCGGCGTGCTTCGTCGCGGCCATGCGCGAGTGGAAGCGCTCGTTCGAGAGCCAGACACGCTCCTTTGCCGGATTGCAGATGCGGATCGAGAAGGTGATGAACGTCTCCATCGCCCGCGAGGTCGAGCGGCTGGAGCGGCGGCTGCTGGTGCTGGCGACCGTCGGCTCCGCCGGGCCGTTTGTCGGCCTGTTCGGAACCGTCTGGGGCATCATGTCGAGCTTCCAGTCGATTGCGGCCTCGAAAAACACTTCACTCGCGGTTGTAGCGCCGGGCATTGCGGAGGCACTGTTTGCGACCGCTATCGGTCTCATCGCCGCCATCCCCGCGACCATTTTCTACAATAAGTTCACGTCCGAAGTGAATCGGCAGGCGCAGCGGCTGGAAGGCTTCGCCGACGAGTTTTCAGCCATCCTGTCCCGCCAGATCGACGAGCGGGCGTGAGAACGGCAAATGACGAGCGCATCGTGAGATCAAGATCATGGCGATGAACATGGCAGGTTCGGCGGGCGGTGGCGGTGGACGCCGCGGCCGGCGTCGTGCCGCCGTGATGGCGGAGATCAACGTCACGCCGATGGTCGACGTGATGCTGGTGCTGCTCATCATCTTCATGGTGGCGGCGCCGCTGATGACCTCGAGCATCGAT
The DNA here is from genome assembly GCF_023101085.1 of Bradyrhizobium sp. 170. Classification (NCBI taxonomy): domain Bacteria; kingdom Pseudomonadati; phylum Pseudomonadota; class Alphaproteobacteria; order Hyphomicrobiales; family Nitrobacteraceae; genus Bradyrhizobium; species Bradyrhizobium sp. 170. The sequence goes on from NZ_CP064703.1 coordinate 1,017,504, forward strand.
ATCGACCTGCCGGTCGCCAGCGGCAGCAAGCAGATCCAGGCCAACACGCCGCCGTTGACGCTCTCTGTCAAGCGCACCGGCGGGGCCTGCAATTCGAACGTCGAGCTCTATCTCGGGGATACGCTGATTTCGGCCAATGACCTGCTGCCCAAGATCAAGGCGATCCGGGAGACCCGGTCGGAAGCCGAGAGCGTGGTATACCTGCGCGGAGACAAGGACGTCTGTTACACGGATATGATGAAATTATTGGGGTATATTAGGACGGCGGGATTCAAGGCGAATATCGTCATCATCCCAGAGCAGGGCTCATGAGCCATGAAGCGGCACGCGACGGCTGACAGCGGAGCGGGAAAGCTCAAGTGAAGATCAAGGACGTCGACAAGACACTGGTTGCGTCGGTCGCCCTGCACGTCCTCGTGCTGGGGTGGGCGATGGTGTCTGTCTCGACCAAGGCCCTCGAAATGCCGCCGGAAGAGTCTGTGGCGGTTGATGTGATTGATTCGAACCAGCTCGCCAAGGTCATGGCTGGCATGAAGACCGGCAAGAAGGAAAACCCGAAGCCGCTGGTCGAGAAGGTCGCCGAAGCCAAGCCGGTCGACGATGCTGTCGGCAAGATCACCGAGAAGGCGCCTGTCGTGACCGAGACCGCGCCGCCGCCGCAGCCGAAGGTCGAGGAAAAGCCGGTCGAGAAGAAGCCCGACCCGCCGAAGGTCGTCGAGAAGCCGAAGGAAGAGCCGAAGCAAGAGCCGAAGCCGGCCGAGAAGAAGCCGGATCCGGTCAAGCCCGATCCGATCGCGGAAGCGATCAAGAAGGAAGAGAAGAAGCCGCCGCCGAAGCCGGTGCAGGCGGCGAAGCCGCCGGAGCCGCAGAAGCGGATTGTCGAACGGCACTTCGATCAGAACCAGATCGCGGCCCTGCTCGACAAGCGTGAGCCGTCGCGTCAGGCCACGACCGGCGACACGCTGAATTCGAACGCGGCGCTCGGCCTTGCGAAGGGCACGGCTGCGGACAATTCCGCAACCTGGGGCGCGATGTTCCAGCGGCAGGTCGAGCGATGCTGGAAGAAGCCCTATGGGGGAATCGAATCGCAGAAGCCTGAAGCCGCGTTTGCGATTCGTCTGAAGCGCGACGGCACCCTTGAAGGGTCGCCGGTTCCGGAAGGCGCTCCGGCGACCCCCTACCTTCGCGTCTATCAGGAGAGCGCGTTGCGCGCGATCATCGAATGCCAGCCGTACAAGCTGCCGGCGGCCCTTTACGAGGAATGGAAATATTTCGCGCCGGTGTTCAAGGAAAAAGTCTAACGGTTTTGTCACGTGGCGGACACCCGTTGGCAATGACAGATATGAGCAAAGTTTGAAGCGATGACTGATAAAGATGGATTGCCGAACATGCTGTATCGCCCGAGCCGCCGTCAGGTCATTGCCGGAATGGCTGCGCTTGGCGCGGCCTCCGGCGGTCGCAATGCCTTCGCACAGGCGCCGAAGCGGATTCCCATTCCCGAAGGTGAGTTCGTTCCGCAACCGATCGCGATTCCGAATTTCGTGGCGGGCACGCCCGGCGATGCCGAGGTCGGCGTCGGCGTGGCGCAGGTCATCACCAACAACCTCAAGCGCAGCGGGCTGTTCGCGCCGATCGATCAGGCCGCCTTCATCGAGCGCATCACCAACATCGACACCGCGCCGCAATGGCAGAGCTGGAAGCAGATCAACGCAACGTATCTGGTCACGGGCCGGATGACGCGGCAGGGCGACGGCCGGCTGAAAGCGGAATTCCGTCTCTGGGATGTCAACCAGCAGCAGCAGCTCACCGGCCAGCAATACCAGACCTCGCCGGAATATTGGCGGCGGATCGCCCATATCATCTCCGACCAGATCTACGAGCGAGCGACCAGCGAGAAGGGCTATTTCGACAGCCGCGTCGTGTTCGTCCACGAAACGGGATCGAAGGAGCGGCGGGTCAAGCAGCTGGCGCTGATGGATCAGGACGGCGCCAATGTCCGCTACCTGACCAAGGGAAGCGATCTGGTGCTGACGCCGCGGTTCTCGCCGTCGACCCAGGAAATCACCTATATGGAATTCGGCCAGGGCGACCCGCGCGTCTATCTGTACAACGTCGAGACCGGGCAGCGCGAGATCGTCGGCAATTTCCCCGGCATGTCGTTCTCGCCGCGGTTCTCGCCCGACGGCCAGCGCATCATCATGAGCCTGCAGCAGGGCGGCAACTCGAACCTGTTCGTGATGGACCTGCGCTCGAAATCGACGACGCGGCTGACCGACACGCCGGCGATCGACACCTCGCCGTCCTATTCGCCCGACGGCAGCCGGATCTGTTTCGAATCCGACCGCGGCGGCAAGCCGCAGATCTACGTGATGGCGGCGACCGGGGGAGGGGCGCAGCGCATCTCGTTCGGCGAGGGCAGCTATTCGACGCCGGTGTGGTCGCCGCGCGGCGACTACATCGCCTTCACCAAACAGGGCGGCGGCCAGTTCGCGATCGGCATCATGAAGACCGACGGTTCGGGCGAACGGATCCTCACCTCGGGCTTCCACAATGAGGGGCCGACCTTCGCGCCGAACGGCCGGGTGGTGATGTTCTTCCGCGAGCCCGGCGGCAGCAGCGGGCCGTCCTTGTTCACCGTCGATATCTCAGGTCGTAACGAATTGCGGGTACCAACGCCCGGTTTTGCCTCCGACCCGGCATGGTCGCCGCTATTGTCCTGATGGAACCCGGCCGCGCGGGAGCACAATCGTTAATCGGCAATCATTGCCTAGCCCGCTGATTTTCCGGGCAAATTTTTGATGTGCGAAGCAAAAAGCAACGTCTCGGTAACGATGTTCCCTCAGAAAGGCTTCATCTGAGAAGGGTAGAACTACCTACCCTAACAGGACGCGTGCCCTGCCGATGCAGTTGGTCGACCCGAAAAAACGAGGTAGCCGGGAAGAGCCGGAGCCGGCGCTCTATGCGGCGCTGGTCGATTCCATGTGCCAGAATTTCTGGCCAATGTTCATCGGCTCGGTCAGCACCGCCGTCGCCGCCGTATTGACGGCGCTCAAGACCGGCAACGCGCTGTTGTGGCCGTGTGCTGTGCTCATCATCGTGATCGGCACGGTCCGCGCCTTCCAGATGCGCAAATACGAGCGGCGCACCCAGGTGCTGACGTTCGAGCAGGCCAAATATTTGGAGCCGCGCTATGCGACCGGCGCCATGGTCTACGCCAGCGTGCTGGGCGTCTGGTGCTTCCTAACGATTTTCGGCAACAACGACGCGGTCGCGCACATGATCTGCGTCGCGGCGACGGTCGGCTACACCGCCGGCGGCGCTGCCCGCAATTACGGCCGTCCCAAGCTGATCCAGTATCACATCCTGCTGGCTTGCGGCCCGATGTCTCTGGCGCTGGCGACGCATGCCGATTTTTTCTACATCAGCCTCGCCGCGCTGCTGGCGCTGTTTTTCATGGGCCTCAAGGGCATCAACCTCAGCCTGCACGCCATCTTCGTCAAGGCACTGACGTCGAGTTTTCGGGAAGCGGCGCTGGCCGGCCAGTTCGATACCGCGCTGAACAACATGCCGCATGGGCTCTGCATGTTTCGCGCCGATGGCCGGCTTGCGGTGATGAATCATCGCTTCAGCCAGATGATGAACCTCTCCGAGGATCTCATCCAGGGCGGCGCCAGCGCGCACGACATTGTCGCAGCCTGCATCAACTCGGATTCGATTTCGGCGGCGAGCGGCAAGATGATCCTGTCGGAGATCGTCAACACGCAGGCCCGCGACATGATCACCACCGATCCCGACGTCACGCGGGGCCGGTCGCTGTCTTGGACGTTCCAGGCGATGGAGGGCGGCGGCGCGGTCGTGCTGGTCGAAGACATCACCGAGCGCCGCAATGCGGAGGCCCGGATCAGTCATCTGGCGCGTTACGACGAACTGACGGCGCTGCCGAACCGGGTCAATTTCCGGGACGAGATCGGGCGGCTTCTGGCTGTGCAGCAGGGCGCCGAACAATTGTCGGCGCTGCTGTTCGTCGACCTCGACCAGTTCAAGCAGGTCAACGACACGCTCGGCCATCCCTGCGGCGACCAGTTGTTGTGCGCAGTGTCCGAACGGTTGCGCGAGATGCTGCGGCCCGAGGACTTCGTGGCGCGGTTCGGCGGCGACGAGTTCGTGGTGTTCCAGCAGAACATCCATTCCCCCGACGACGCCGCCGGTCTCGCCCGGCGCATCGTCGATCGCCTGAGCGAGCGCTACAAGATCGACAATCATCTGGTCGAGATCGGCGCCAGCGTCGGCATCGCCATGACCTCTCGCGGCGTCAGCGCCGATACGCTGTTGAAGAACGCGGACATGGCGCTGTACCGCGCCAAGGCCGACGGCCGCGGCACCTTCTGCTTTTTCCGGGAGGAGATGGCGCTGGTCGTCGAATCCCGCCGCATCCTCGAACTGGACCTGCGCAAGGCGCTGGCCAACGAGGAGTTCGAGCTGTTCTTCCAGCCGCTGGTCAATCTCAAATCGGGACGGATATCCACCTGCGAGGCGCTGTTGCGCTGGAATCATCCGGTTCGCGGCACGGTTTCGCCGACCGATATCATTCCGGTCGCCGAGGACATGGGCCTGATCGTCGATCTCGGCCGCTGGATTTTGCGCAAGGCCTGCATGGAATGCATGAAATGGCCCGAAGGCGTCAGCGTCGCGGTCAATTTTTCGCCGCAGCAATTCCATCAGCGCGACGTGCTGAGCGAAGTCCGCTACGCGCTCGAGGTCTCCGGCCTGCAGGCGAACCGGCTCGAAATCGAGATTACCGAGTCCTCGCTGCTGCGAAACACGCAGCTGACGCACGATGTGCTGTCGCAATTGCATTCGCTCGGCGTGCGGATCTCGCTCGACGACTTCGGCACCGGCTATTCCAGCCTGAGCTACCTGCATAATTTCCCGCTGCAGAAGGTGAAGATCGACCGCTCGTTCCTGGAAGGGATCGACAGCGATCGTCCGCTGACGCTGCTGCGCGGCGTGGCGCGGCTGTCGGCCGATCTCGGAATGTCCGTGGTGGTGGAGGGCATCGAGACCAACGAGCAGCTCGAATTGATCAGCGCCGATGGCGCGGTCACCGAGGCGCAGGGCTATCTGTTCAGCCCGCCGGTGCCCGCGGTGCGGGTTCGCCAGTTGCTGAATGCCTCGCATGGCCGCCGTCCGCCGGACAGCGTGCTGGTTCCGGTCGCCTCACGGTCCATCGCCTGACCTCCGATCCCCGTGAAAATACGGAGGAATTTGGCCTCACGGAGTAACCTTAACCTGTTGAAGGCTTTGCAATCTCGTTAACAAGCTGTTAATCCTTTACCCGCTCGTAGAGGTTGCTTGGAAGCGTTAGGAGTGCAGCATGAGGTCCCCGGCCGAGTTTAATACGGCCTTTGGACGGAGTTCGGACCTGTTGGATCAAGTCGACTATCGTCTAGCGCAAACACCGGAAGAAAAAGAAGAAATCTACAACCTTCGCTACCGTGCCTATCTTCGCGAAGGGGCTGTCAAGGAATCTCCCGCGCAGCGTGTTACCGATCAATATGACGATCTGCCGAATTCCTGGACTTTTGGCGTCTTCCTGTTCGGGGAACTCTACAGTTCCGTTCGCATCAGCTTGCTCACTTCGGAGTGGCGGGAGTCCTGTTCGGCAGAGGCATTCGGCGAAATTTTGTATCCCCGGCTCGATCGGGGCGAGGTCATCATTGATCCCGCGCGTTTCGTCGCCGACCCTGATAAGATCAAGCGCTTCCCTGAACTACCCTATCTGACGCTGCGGCTCGCCTATATGGCTTGCGAATATTTCAACGCCGATCTCGGGCTGGCGATCGTGCGTGCCGAACACCAGGCGTTTTATCGCCGCGTGTTCCTGCACGAAACCATTGCCGAACCCCGTATGTTCCCCGGCCTGCTCAAGCCGGTCGGACTGATGGCGGCAGATTTTCCGGCGATGAAGGAAAGGGTCTTCGAGCGCTATCCGATGATGCGATCGACCGCATTCGAGCGGCGGATGCTGTTCGAGCGCGCCGGCGGCCGGGCTGCACGGCCGGCCCGTGTCGCTTCCGCGTACGAGCGCGCCTCGATCGCTCCGAGTTCCTGAGCCGGACGGACCGCGGCAGAATCAGCTGCCCGGTCCGCGTCGGCTTCCTCCGCGCCGGCAACCCGGCAAGGCTTCCTCATCCCCGGGGGCCGGCGCATCTCGCCCCGATGTCCATGACAAAGCCCTAAATCTAGTGATTTGGGGCCGGTGCGCGCTTGCCTTCACCATCGCGCCACATTTACAAACCATTAACTATCGCGGTCGCTTTTCACGGTTTGTCGGCATTTGATCGGGTCTGGCAAGGTTCCATCAAGGTTGACGGAACGTTCGCTTAACCATCGACCTGTAGACCGGATAACAGTCGAAAAACGTGAGCGTGGAGGCTCCGGAATGAAATATCAGATGCGTATCCTCCAGGGATGGAAGCTGGCGGCCTTGGTCGCGGTGGCGCTGTCGATGGGCGCCTGCGCCAAGAACAACGTCGGCGCCGATGGCGCGATGGCGAGCGCGGCAACCCCGGGGAGCCAGCAGGATTTCGTGGTCAATGTCGGCGACCGCGTTTTCTTCGAGAGCGACCAGACCGAGCTGAGCCCGCAGGCGATCGCCACGCTGGAGAAGCAGGCGCAGTGGCTGCAGACCTACAACCGCTATTCCTTCACCATCGAAGGCCATGCGGACGAGCGCGGCACCCGCGAATACAACATCGCGCTCGGCGCACGCCGCGCCCAGTCGGTGCGGAGCTATCTCGCCTCGCGCGGCATCGATCCGAACCGCATGCGTACGATCTCCTACGGCAAAGAGCGTCCGGTCGCGGTCTGTAACGACATCTCCTGCTGGTCGCAGAACCGTCGCGCCGTCACGGTGCTGAACGCCGGCGCCTGACGCGTTCGACCTTTTTCAAATCTCAAAACCGGCGCCTTCATGCGCCGGTTTAACTGCACATTGCGCTTGCAAGCCAAGCGGATGCCGGCTCGCGCTGAGAAAACGCGTCAAGAAGTTAATCTAGCATCGCAGGATGAATTCCCGGATCACCCCCATCGCCCGTTCAGGCGCATCGGGCACCACGGCGTGCCCGCAATTCGCAAATCGTTCGAATTGCACCAGGTGCGGCGGCAGCGCGGTCGCGATATCCGCCTGGCTCTCGATCGGATGCATCGGATCGTCTTCGCCGCCCATCACAAGGGTCGGGCACTGAATGCGATGGAGGTCGGGGAACATGTTGAAGGTGTGGCTCTCGCCGCCCGGCTTTGCGGAAAAGTGCAGTGCCACCGCCGGCTTTCCGACCGTACGGCTTCCGAGGTTCGGGTCGCGCGGCGTCCGCGTATAGACGGGGAAGGCGAGCCTTCGCCAAGCGTCGACCGCCGCCTGATCCCTCGGGTTGTTGACGTCCAGAAACCTGCTGCGCGCGAGCGCGCCCACTTCGGGCCCGCCGAAGCGCTCGAACAGCGCCACGCGCCGGTCAAGATAGGTGTCTCCAGCGGCTTCGGTGCTGATCACCACCAGCTTTGACGGGTGGTCGGGATGGCGCGTGGCATAGGCCAGCGCGACCATCCCGCCGAAGGATGTGCCGAGCACGATCGGATTGATGATGCCAAGTACGTCGCAGAACGCGCGCACGTCGTCGCCCCATTGGGCCAGGGTCCAGCCCTCTCGCGGGCCGTCCTCGCTGCGGCCGTTGCCGCGGTGGTCGAGATAGACGATCTGGGCAATGTCGGCCAAGGCGGAATAGGCAGGCTTGAAAATTGAATGATCAAAGCCCGGACCGCCGTGGAGGAGTAGCAAGGTGGGCTTTTCCCGCATCGCGGGCCCGTCCGGAACCAGCTTCGCACCCTCGACATCGAAGAACAGCCGCACCCCGTTCACGGATATGTGCATGAGCGGATCTCCCTCGATTTGTGAACGGTCCGCCGAGCCCGGCGGCTTGTCTTGAAGCGGATACTAAACCATACCGGAACTCAACGAACCGAATCGGAAATGCCAGTCACAATTCTGGCGCACTCGCTATCTCAATAGTGTTCTGCTTTCGTTTGACACGTGATTTTCGTCGTCAGGGCAAAATGTCATCCAGATTCCTCAATGCTGCCGGTGCCGCGGCGATCGCCGCGATGCTGGGCTTGTCTGTGCAGACCTCGTCCGCACAGATCACATTCCCGTGGGAGCGTTCTCCGCAAAGCTCCCCGCAGGTCCAGGGGCAGTCTGATGACGCCGACCTGGAAATGCGGATCCAGCGGTTGGAAACCCAACTCCGGCAACTGACCGGCCAGAACGAGGAGTTGCAATACCGCAACCGGCAGCTCGAGGATCGGCTGCGCCAGCTCGGCGCCGCGCCGCCGGCGCCAGGCGGCCAGCCGCCGACGGCGCAGCCCAGCGTGGCCGCGGCGCCGCCTCCAGTTCAACCCGGCCCGCCGCAGGGGCAACAGGGCTATCCGCAACAAGGTTATCCGCAGCAGGGGGCTCGCCAGCAGCAGGGCTATCCGCAGGCCCAACCCGGCTACGACCAGCAGCCGCAGATCGCCTCTCCCGCGCCGATCGCACAGGACCCGGCAGCCCCGCAGGCCGGTGGCCGGCGCCGTGGCGATGCCTTCGATCCCAGCCAGAATCCCAACGCCCCCGGCGCGCCGCGTGCGCTTGGCGGCGGCCAGATGCCGATCGGAAACGAGGCGTCGATCGGCGCGCCGAGCGGACGCGGTCCGGGCGAGCCGCTCAATCTCGGCGGTCCGCGCGATCCCGGAGGCGCCTTTCCGCCGCCCGTCGCCGCCGCACCGCCACCGCGCGGCCCCGGACCCGGCGCCAGCGCCGCGCTGACCACACTGCCGCCCTCGGCCACGTCGAAGGACGAATTCGATCTCGGCATCGGCTACATGCAGCGCAAGGACTATGCGCTGGCCGAAGCGACGATGAAGAACTTTGCGCAGAAATATCCGAGCGATCCGCTGGTCGCGGATTCGCAATACTGGCTCGGCGAGAGTCATTTCCAGCGCCAGCAATATCGCGACGCCGCCGAGGCGTTCCTCGGCGTGACCACCAAGTTCGACAAGTCGGGCAAGGCGCCCGACGCGCTGCTGCGGCTCGGCCAGTCGCTGGCGGCGCTGAAGGAAAAGGAAGCCGCCTGCGCAGCGCTCGGCGAGGTGACGCGGAAATATCCGCGCGCATCTGCCGGCGTGAAGGCTGCCGTGGACCGTGAGCAAAAGCGGGTTAAGTGCTGATCTGCCGTGTCGACGATTGGTACTGATTTCTCTTGCGGCCCATGGTGGACCGCAAGAGCCTATCGCAGCGATCTATTCCGCCTGCTCGATCGCAGCCGGCATTCTTGCCACTGACATCAGTGATCGCGCCACCTGGTTGAGAAGCTGATCCGAGTTCTCCTCTTCGGCCAGCGACTTCGACAACAGAGCGACGACCGCGCTGTGGCGCAGTTGCTGGGCGATATTTTTCGCAGTCGTATAGGCCGACATCTCGTAATGTTCGACACGTTGCGCCGCGCCGATCAGCGCGAGATCGGCCGCGGCGTCTTCCTTTTTCTCGCCTTCGGCCATGACCTCCTGGCCTTCCTCGATCAACCCCATCATTCCCTTGCACGGTTTCGCGCGGGCTGTCTTGCCGAGTAGATCGAAGCACTCGTTGATGCGCTCGACCTGGTTTTCGGTCTCGACCAGATGCTGCTCGAACAGCTCGCGCAGCTGATCGAAGCGCGCCGCCTCGGCCATTTTCGGCAGCGCCTTGGTCAGTTGCTTTTCCGCATGCAGGATGTCGCGGAGCTCATCGATCAACAGATCGTTCAGCCCGGCCTCGTCGGCCGGCGGCGAGCTTTCCGTGACGATGGCGCTGGCGGCGCCCTGTTCGGCCTGAATGGCCGGCGATTCCGTGAATACCCAGCCGTTGCCTTCGTTCCAGGGCCCGCGGGTGTCGATCTCGCCATGCTCACCGGTTCCGGTGGAATCGTTGAAGAACTGGTCGACCAATCCCGGCGTCGGTGCGATGCGGCCGATGCTGAAGGCCGGCTTGCTCATGCTCTCGAGCGCCAGCGAGAACGCCTTCATGTGGGTGATTTCCCGGGTCATCAGGAACTGCAGGGCGTCCTTGGTGCCGGCGTCATCGCAGAAATTGATCAGCCGCTCGTAGACGATCTTGGCCCGCGCCTCGGCCGCGATGTTGCTGCGCAGGTCGACGTCGAGTTCGCCTGTTACCTTGAGGTAATCGGCCGTCCAGGCGTTGCCTTGCGAATTGAACAGATTTACCCCGCCACCACCTGCAATGGCGACGAGCGGATCGGCTTCGGCCGCTTGGCGGTCGAACTTCATGGGCTTGAGGTGCATGCGCGCCAGCGTGCCGACGATTTCAAGATGACTCAGTTCCTCGGTGCCGATGTCCATCAAGAGATCCTTGCGGTCCGGATCCTCGCAATTGAGCCCCTGTATCGAATACTGCATAGCGGCCGCCAATTCGCCATTGGCGCCGCCGAACTGTTCAAGCAGCATATTGCCAAAGCGCGGGTCGGGTTCATCGACGCGGACGGTGAACATCAATTTCTTGACGTGGTGATACATGGGATGGCCTCGAAGGTTGGGATGATGAGTCCCCGAACGGCACGCTCCGTGCTTTGTTCCTAACTAAACCGTGTGGGGCATAGGCCGTGCTCCGGCTCAATCGGAACTGGTCTCATGCAGCGGTTGATGGGGTGGCCTGCGTCTTGCGATCGTCGGCGGATGGCTCCAAACATAGGCGTTCCCATTGCGCCGGCCGAGCCATGCCCGATCCTGACCAGTCCCCGATCTCGGTGCCGCAAGCGAAAGCTCTGTTCGCACAGTGGAAGGCCGCGCCCGCGCTCGTGCTGGCGGTATCCGGTGGTCCCGATTCCCTTGCCCTGATGTGGCTCGCCGCCCGCTGGCGCCGTGCGCTTTCGCGCGGGCCGCGATTGATCGCCGTCACCGTCGACCACGGTTTGCGCCCCGAGGCCGCACGCGAGGCGCGCGACGTCAAGCGCATCGCGCGTACGCTCGATCTACCCCATCGAACGTTACGCTGGACCGGGACCAAGCCGAAGACCGGCTTGCCGGCCGCAGCCCGCGCGGCGCGCTATCGGCTGCTGGCGAAAGCCGCGCAGGCGAGCGGCGCGACGCACATCCTGACCGCGCATACCCGTGACGACCAGGCCGAGACGCTGTTGATGCGGATGCTGCGCGGCAGCGGCATCGCCGGTCTCGCCGCGATGGCGCGCGAGACCGAGCGCGAGGGCGTGTGGCTGGCGCGGCCGTTGCTCGACGTTCCGAAATCCCGGCTCGTTGCGACGCTGGGCAAGGCGAAGATCGCCTTTGCCGACGATCCCACCAATCGGGACATGAACTTCACGCGGCCGCGGCTGCGCGCGTTGATGCCTGCGCTGGTCGAGGAGGGCGGCGACAGCCGAAACCTGGCGCGGCTGGCAACAAGGCTGGCACGGGCGAATGCCGCGATTGAAGTGCTGGCCGACGGCGCCGAGCGCTATCTCGCCTTGAGAGATCGCGATGATGCCTCGCGCTTCGGATTCGATGCCGCCGCGTTTGCCGGTCTGCCAGAGGAAATCCGGCTTCGGCTGCTCAAGCGCGCAATTGACCGGGCCGGTCACGAAGGGCCCGCGGAACTCGGCAAGGTCGAAGCGCTGCTGGCGGTGCTGGACCGGGCCATTGCGAATGGCGAGAGGCAGACAAGGCTGAAACAGACGCTGGCGGGGGCGGCGATCAGCTTGACGAAGGGGCGAATTCATGTCGATTCAGCACCGCCGCGGAGGGGCAACCGGGCGTGAGAAGCGTTCTCATACCGCAATATCAGCGATATCGGGACGAAGAGCCTTAACCACCTCGGAAAAACCTCGGCTTTTGCGTCATTTTTTGACCGGGAATCGCGTTAAGATGCGTTAAATAGTCCCGTGTGGTTCCCTTGGCATTGACCCGGACGCCACCTAGATTGGGTGCAGTGGACCGGGGATTCTCGCCTCACTACCCAAGGAATACTCAAGGGTTTACTGCCAAGGATATAGGGCCGCGATCCGCGCGACCACGAAGGAAGATCAATGAACGCCAATCTGCGCAACTTCGCCCTCTGGGTCATCATTGTTTTGCTGCTGTTGGCATTGTTCACGCTTTTCCAGAATCCCGGTCAGCGCACGTCCTCGCAGGACATCTCGTTTTCGCAGCTGTTGAGCGAGGTCGATCAGAACCGCGTTCGCGACGTCGTGATCCAGGGGCCGGATATCCACGGCACCTTCACCAACGGCTCCTCTTTCCAGACCTATGCGCCGAACGATCCGACGCTGGTGAAGCGCCTCTATGACGGCAAGGTCTCGATCACCGCGAAGCCGCCCGGCGACAACGTGCCGTGGTTCGTCTCGCTGCTCGTCTCCTGGTTGCCCTTCATCGCGCTGATCGGCGTGTGGATCTTCCTGTCGCGCCAGATGCAGGGCGGCGCCGGCAAGGCGATGGGCTTTGGCAAGTCGCGCGCCAAGATGCTGACGGAGGCCCATGGCCGCGTCACCTTCGAGGACGTAGCTGGCGTCGACGAGGCCAAGCAGGACCTGCAGGAGATCGTCGAGTTCCTGCGCGACCCCGGCAAATTCCAGCGTCTGGGCGGACGGATTCCGCGCGGCGTGCTGCTGGTCGGCCCTCCCGGCACGGGCAAAACCTTGATCGCGCGTGCGGTCGCGGGCGAAGCCAACGTGCCGTTTTTCACCATTTCGGGTTCGGACTTCGTCGAAATGTTCGTCGGCGTCGGCGCCAGCCGCGTCCGTGACATGTTCGAGCAGGCCAAGAAGAATGCGCCCTGCATCATCTTCATCGACGAAATCGACGCGGTCGGCCGTCATCGCGGCGCCGGTCTCGGCGGCGGCAATGACGAGCGCGAACAGACGCTCAACCAGTTGCTGGTCGAGATGGACGGCTTCGAGGCCAACGAGGGCGTGATCCTGATCGCGGCGACCAACCGTCCCGACGTGCTCGATCCCGCGCTGCTGCGTCCCGGCCGCTTCGACCGTCAGGTCGTGGTGCCGAACCCTGACGTCGTCGGCCGCGAGCAGATCCTGAAGGTTCACGTCCGCAAGGTGCCGCTGGCGCCGGATATCAACCTCAAGACCATCGCGCGCGGTACGCCGGGCTTCTCCGGCGCCGACCTGATGAACCTCGTCAACGAGGCCGCGCTGACCGCCGCCCGCCGTAACAAGCGGATGGTGACGCAGGCCGAGTTCGAGGAAGCCAAGGACAAGGTGATGATGGGCGCCGAGCGCAAGTCGCTCGTCATGACCGAGGAAGAGAAGCTGCTGACGGCTTTTCACGAGGGCGGCCACGCCATCGTAGGCCTCAACGTCGTCGCGACCGATCCGATCCACAAGGCCACGATCATTCCGCGCGGCCGCGCGCTCGGCATGGTGATGCAACTGCCCGAGCGCGACAAGCTGTCGATGTCGCTCGAGCAGATGACGTCGCGGCTGGCGATCATGATGGGCGGCCGTGTCGCGGAAGAGCTGGTTTTCGGCAAGGAGAAGGTTACGTCCGGCGCCTCTTCGGATATCGAGCAGGCAACGCGACTGGCGCGCATGATGGTAACGCGCTGGGGTCTGTCTGAAGCCCTTGGCACCGTGTCCTACGGCGAAAACCAGGACGAGGTGTTTCTGGGCATGTCGGTATCCCGCACCCAGAACGCATCGGAAGCCACGGTTCAGAAGATTGACACCGAGATCCGGCGCTTTGTCGAAGAGGGCTACAACGAAGCAACCCGAATCCTCACCGAGAAGCGCGAAGACCTCGAAACCCTGGCAAAGGGCCTGCTCGAGTTCGAGACGCTGAGCGGCGACGAGATTCAGGACCTGCTCAACGGCAAGAAGCCCAACCGCGAGTCGGTGCTGGAGCCGAGCACGCCGCGCGCCTCCGCCGTGCCGCCGGCCGGCAAGCCGCGCCCGCGTCCCGATCCCGACCCGGGGCTGGAGCCGCAGCCGCAGGCGTAAGCTGGCAGCATTCGAATAGAGAAACGCGGCGGAAACGCCGCGTTTTTTTATGTCGGCGATGTCATCGTTAGCCATGGCGTGGCTCGGCACACCATGGCACGTGTGCGCCACAAGAGAGAGCGTCGGCCGAGCCGCGCCTGTCGCGCCCATCGGCCCAAGCGCCCGTACATGGGAGATGAGTTATGCCTTCGCCGGGGCGCCGAGATGCACGGCCAGGATATGCTCCGGCGTCTCTACCACTTCGATCGTCTCCCCGTCGCCGCCGACAAAGGCAAGAACGGTGCACTCGCCGTCGCGTGACATGCTGCCGACGAGCGCGATATTGATATGGACGGGCTGCCCCGTCTCGAACCTCGTGCATTGAATCCAGAAGCGCATCGCATTCTCCTCGATCTTTCGCGGTGATCATAAGGACAGTTGTAGGGTGGGCAAAGCGAAGCGTGCCCACCATCTTGCGGAGTGCAGATGGTGGGCACGGCGCAAAGTGCGCCTTTGCCCACCCTACGCAGCTCCTGTGCTACGCCAGCGCCCGCAATTCGCGAGCCGCCGCCACCATGTTGACGAGCGCGGGCCGCACCTCTTCCCATTTGCGGGTCTTCAATCCGCAATCCGGATTGATCCAGATCTGGGCGTCGGAAAGCCGCGCTCGCGCGAGCTTGAGCAGGCCGGTCATCTCGCCGATCTCGGGTACCCGCGGCGAGTGGATGTCGTAGACGCCGGGGCCGATTTCGTTCGGATAGCGGTAGTCCCTGAACGCGTCGAGTAATTCCATCTTCGAGCGCGAGGTCTCGATTGAAATCACGTCAGCGTCCATCGCGCCGATCGCGCCGATGATGTCGTTGAACTCCGAGTAGCACATATGGGTGTGGATCTGCGTCTCGTCGCGCACGCCGGACGAGCAGAGGCGGAAGGCGTCGACGGCCCAGTCCAGATAGGCCTTCCATTCGGATTTGCGCAGCGGCAAGCCTTCCCGCAGCGCCGCCTCGTCGATCTGGATCATGCCGGCGCCGGCAGCCTCGAGATCGGCGACCTCGTCGCGGATCGCGAGCGCGATCTGCCGGCAGGTCTCGCTGCGGGCGATGTCGTCGCGCACGAACGACCAGTTCAGGATGGTGACGGGGCCGGTCAGCATTGCCTTCATCGGCTTTTTCGTCAGTGACTGGGCATACTGCCACCACTCGACCGTCATCGGCTTCGGGCGCGAGACGTCACCGAACAAAACCGGCGGACGGACGTAGCGCGATCCGTAGGATTGCACCCAGCCATGGGTGGTGAAGGCGAAGCCCGCGAGCTGCTCGCCGAAGTACTGCACCATGTCGTTGCGCTCGAACTCGCCATGCACGAGCACGTCGAGACCGATGGTTTCCTGCCACTCTACCGCCTGGGCCGTCTGGTCCTGCAAATAAACCTTGTAGACTTCATCCGTCAGCGTACCGCTGGCGTGCGCGGCGCGCGCTTTCCTGACTTCGGGCGTCTGCGGAAACGAGCCGATGGTCGTGGTCGGGAAAGCCGGCAGGTTGAAGCGCTCGTGCTGAACGCCGGCGCGGTCGGCGAAGGGGCTGGCGCGGCGGCGCATGGCGTCATCGATGCCGGCGATGCGCGCCGCCACCTTCGCATTGTGAATCCGCGGCGAGGCCTTGCGGGCGGCGGCTGCCTGGTCCGAAGCTTTCAGGCTGGCCTCGACCGCTCCGCGTCCACCGGCGAGCGCCGTCCCGAGCGTCGTCAGCTCCTCGAGCTTCTGTACCGAGAACGCCAGCCAGCTTGTGACTTCGGAATCGAGCCCCGTTTCCAGCGCCAGATCGATCGGGACATGCAGTAGCGAGCAGGAGGGTGCGATCTGCACACGCTCCCTGCCGCGTTTCGCGATCACGGGCGCGAGCCGGTCGAGGATCCGGCTCAAATCCGCGCGCCAGATGTTTCGGCCATCGATGATGCCGAGCGACAGCACGCGGTCATCCGGAAAATCGGCGAGGCCGTCGATCTGTTCAGGCGCGCGTACCAGGTCGAGATGCAGGCCGGCGATGGGCAGCGCCAGCGCGGTGTCGCGGTTGCCGGCCAGCCCGCCGAAATAGGTCGCGAGCATGATCTTGAGCTGCGGCACCGCGTTGGCGATCTCTGTATAGGCGTAACGCAGTGCCTGCTGGGCGACGATGTCGAGGTCGAGCACGAGGCATGGCTCGTCGATCTGCACCCATTCAGCGCCCCGGTAGGCCAGTTCGCGCAGCACGTCGATGTAGACCGGCAGCAGCCGGTCGAGCAGCGACAGTGGATTGAAGCTGGCGTCCTTGCTTTTTGCCAGCTTGAGAAACGTGACCGGGCCGACGAGCACGGGGCGGGTCTGATAGCCCAGCGCCTTGGCTTCGTCGTATTCCTCGATCGGTTTGCGAGAGGCGAGGGTGAACTGCTGATCCTTCGTCAGTTCAGGCACCATGTAGTGGTAGTTGGTGTCGAACCATTTTGTCATTTCCTGCGCGGGCACGCCGTGCGCGGCGTCGTGCCCGTGATGCGCATGGTCGCAGCTCGCCTCGTGCGTTGTGCCTTGCGCGCCGCGGGCCATTGCAAAGTAGGTCGCAAGCGGGACCGGGCCGCCGTTCCAGCGATAGATTTCCGGTATCGCGCCGACCATCACTGACGTGTCGAGCATCTGGTCGTAGAAGGAGAAATCGTTCGACGGGATCACGTTGACGCCGAGTTTTTTCTGGCGCGCCCAGTTGGCGGCGCGAAGACCGGCGCCGGCTTCGATCAGCGCCTTCTCGTCGATCGCGCCGGACCAGAAACTTTCCAATGCGAATTTCAGCTCGCGGCGCGGGCCGATACGTGGTGTGCCGAGGGAAGCAACGGGAAGCGAGGAAGTGGAGATCGTGGAAGGAGACGACGTAGAAGATGGCGATGTAGAAGAAGACATTGGCTTAACCCCAAAAGTTGGGGGCAAAGGCCGAAGTGACACGTCTGGATTCCGCGGACGGCGGAGCGCGCGCGGAATCGCAACCGCACCACCGGGACACCCCGCCCGAGGACGTGTATGTTGTCGAGGCAGGTCTCCTGGCTCGCGGGTCAGTGCTGCTGTCCGGCCTTCCCGAAACCACGCAAGGTCTCAGTGACTTTGTTGGACAGCGGCTCGCCGCTTACAGTTGCGGGGGCAGCTCCGGCTTTGGCTTTTCGGCCGCACCGGCTTCCCTCTTAGCTTCGGGCCGAATGAGCCCGAAGAACCACGACGGGTTCAGTTAAGGTCAACGGCGATCTCAGTCAATACGAGATCGGGTGGCGCCGACCGCATTGGCTTTTCAATGAATTCCATATCGACCGGCAAGATGACGGAACAGTTCACCTCTGCGGCATGCCTGTGGGAACGATGGTTCTGATGATGGAGGCGTCGAGCGCTTCGTAATCGTGCAGCCCGATCGTTGCGTAAAGTTCGGCGCGCGTCTGCATCTGGTCGAGCATCTTGCAGGTGCTGCCATAGCGTTTGAGGGCGGCGAACAGATTCTGCTGGGCCTTGTTGGCGACGCGGAGCGACGATACCGGCCAGATCACCATGCGATAGCCCATGGCCTCGAACTCGGACGCGGTGAAGAACGGCGTCTTGCCGAACTCGGTCATGTTCGCCAGCATCGGAACGCCGGGAATGCGCCTGGCGAACTCCTGGAACATCTCGCGCGAAATCATTGCTTCCGGGAAGATCGCATCCGCTCCCGCTTCCAGATAGAGCTTTGCACGCGCTACCGCGCCGTCCATGCCTTCGCTGGCTGCGGCGTCCGTTCTCGCAATCAGATAGAGATGACGCCGCGCCTTGGCAGCGG
The DNA here is from genome assembly GCF_023101085.1 of Bradyrhizobium sp. 170. Classification (NCBI taxonomy): domain Bacteria; kingdom Pseudomonadati; phylum Pseudomonadota; class Alphaproteobacteria; order Hyphomicrobiales; family Nitrobacteraceae; genus Bradyrhizobium; species Bradyrhizobium sp. 170. Next base: position 1,035,328 of record NZ_CP064703.1, read on the forward strand.
CGGCGACCTTGGCCGCCATGTCGCGCGCATCCGCCAGCTTCTTGTCGTTGAGATGGCCGCATTTTTTCGGAAGCAACTGGTCCTCGATGTGAACGGCCGCGGCACCGGCGTCCTCGAAGGTGCGCACCATGTTCATGACGTTGAGCGCTTCGCCATAGCCGGTGTCGCCATCGACCAGCACCGGCAGGCCGCTGGCGCGCGCCACCTGGCGGATGAAGAAGGCGACTTCCTCGATCGTGATGATGCCGAGATCCGGCAGGCCCATCGATGCTGTCATCGCCGCGCCGGACAGATAGAGCGCGGAAAAGCCCGCGTCGCGGGCCTGCAGCGCGGCCATTCCGTTGTGCGTGCCCGGCATCTGGAGGATGCCTGGCTTGTCCAGGAGATCGCGAAAGCGGACCCCGGCCGGCCTGTCGGCCAGATCAGTACCCAGGAGATACACCATTGTTGCTTCCTTACGCGGCGCGTGGGGCGATGGCCGCCTTGCCACGCTCATGCAACGGCACAAACTTCAGATTCTCCGGGCCGATATAGTTCGCGGCCGGGCGGATGATCTTGTTGTTGATGCGCTGCTCCATCACATGCGCCGCCCACCCCGACGTACGGGAAATCACGAACAGCGGCGTGAACATCGCGGTCGGCACTCCCATCGCGTGGTAGGAGACTGCGCTGAACCAGTCGAGATTGGCGAACATCTTTTTGGCATCGGCCATGACGGCCTCGATCCGGTCGGCGATTTCGAACATCCGGGTGTTCTCACCCTCGATGCTGAGGCGGCGCGCGACTTCCTTGATCACCTTGTTGCGCGGGTCGGCAATGGTGTAGACCGGGTGACCGAAGCCGATGACGACCTCTCTGGCCGCGACCCTGCGGCGGATATCGGCCTCCGCCTCGTCCGTATCGCCGTAGCGCTTCTGCACTTCGAACGCGATCTCGTTGGCGCCGCCGTGCTTCGGCCCGCGCAGCGCGCCGATCGCTCCGGTGACCGCGGAGTAGAGGTCGGAGCCGGTGCCCGCGATCGAGCGCGCCGTGAACGTCGAGGCGTTGTACTCGTGCTCCGCGTAGAGGATCAGCGAGGTATGCATCGCGCGCTCGTGCGATGGCGGCGGCATTCTGCCATGAAGCAAATGCAGGAAGTGCGAGCCGATCGAATCGTCGTCGGTTTCGACGTCAATCCGGCGGCCATGGTGGGCGTAGTGGTGCCAGTACAGCAGCATCGACCCAAGCGAGGCCATCAGCCGGTCGGCAATGTCGCGCGCGCCGGGCTGATTGTGATCATGGGCCTCGGGAAGGATGCAGCCGAGCGCGGAAACGCCGCTTCTGAGCACGTCCATCGGATGCGCGGCGGCAGGCAGCAATTCCAGCGTCTGCAATACCGCTGAAGGTAACCCGCGAAGCGCCTTCAGCTTGGCCTTGTAGTTTCTGAGCTCCGACAAGGTGGGCAGGCTGCCGTGAACGAGGAGATACGCGATCTCCTCGAATTCGCAGCTTTCGGCGACGTCGAGAATGTCGTAGCCGCGATAATGCAGGTCGTTTCCGGTGCGGCCGACCGTGCACAGCGCGGTGTCGCCGGCGATCACGCCTGAAAGTGCGACCGATTTCTTGGGCGAAGGCTTGATGTCCGTCATTTTAATCTCCCTTATCGATTGCTGGCGGCGCGCTGGACCGCAACCGGAGCAGTGTCGCGCCAGTCGAAGATGCCGTGCGTCGATGTGCTGCCGAGAAATTTTGGATCGATCGCGAAGGTGAGGTCGGTCAGTTCACCTGCTTTGAGCGAGGCCAGTCGTTCCACCGTAGCGATGAAGCGATCCTGCTCAGCCGCGCTGATTACGCCTTCCGCCAGGTTGCGGAATTTCCGGATATAGTCCGGCCGCCTGAACGGGCGGGCGCCGAGCGGATGCGCGTCAGCCAGCGCTAGTTCGTCGCTGATGACGGAGCCACCCTTCAGTCTCACGACAACGCGGCCGCCGAACGCCTTTTCCTTCGGATCGTGGCTGTGGTAGCGGCGGGTCCATGCGGGGTCTTCGATCGTCGAGATCTTGCGCCACAGCGCCACCGTGGTTTCGCGACCGGCGCGCTCGGGGGCGTAGGATCGCTCGTGATGCCAGCCGCCGTCTTCGAGCGCGACCGCGAAAATATACATGATCGAATGGTCGAGCGTTTCGCGGCTCGCCTTCGGGTCCATCTTCTGCGGGTCGTTGGCGCCGGTGCCGATGACGTAGTGGGTGTGGTGGCTGGTGTGGACGACGATGCTTTCGATCTTCGAGAGATCGCCGATCTTCGGTCCCAGCCGGCGTGCGAGGTCGATCAGGGCCTGGCTCTGGTATTCGGCCGAGTGCTCCTTGGTGTAGGTGTCGAGAATGGCGCGCTTGGGTTCGCCCTTTTCCGGCAGCGGCACTGCGTACTCCGCCTTGGGGCCGCTGAGCAGCCAGGCGATAAAACCGTCCTCGCCCTCATAGGCGGGTGACGGTGCGCCTTCGCCGCGCATCACGCGATCGACGGATTCAATCGCCATCTTGCCGGCGAAGGCCGGCGCATAGGCCTTCCAGCTCGATATCTCGCCCTTGCGCGACTGCCGCGTGGTCGTGGTGACGTGGAGCGCCTGCTGAACGGCCTGATAGATCGTCTCGGCAGGCAAGCCGAGCAGCGCGCCGATCCCGGCGGCGGCAGACGGCCCGAGATGGGCGATGTGATCGATCTTGTGCTCGTGCAGGCAGATGCCTTTCACGAGGTCGACCTGAATTTCATAGGCCGCCGCCAGCCCTCGAACGAGGTCCGCGCCCGTCAGCCCGCAGTGCTGGGCGACAGCCAGCAATGGCGGAATGTTGTCGCCGGGATGCGAATAGTCCGCCGCCAGAAACGTGTCGTGGAAATCGAGCTCGCGGACGGCGACGCCGTTGGCCCAGGCGGCCCATTCCGGCGAAATCCGCTGCGGCCTTGTCAGGCCGAACACGGTGGCCCCCGGCTGGAACGGATGCGCCTCGGCCTGCGCTCGCGCGCTGGCAACGGGACGCCGCGCCACCGAGGCCGCGGCAACGGCGGCGTTGTCGATGATGCGGTTGCCCAGCATCTCCACCACATCGCTCTCGACCGCGACCGGGTCGGCGGCGACCTCGGCGATCTTCCAGGCCAGTTGGCTCGCGCGCGGGAGATGATCGGCCGATTTGGACGTGCGAACGCTATGCTGTTTCAAGACGCAGCTTCCTTCTGGATTGGATCGGTCATGGTTGGTTGCGCGATCGGAACCGGACGGCCGAATTCGTTGACCGCAACCATCTCGAACGTTCCACGCACCGCGGATTTCCGCCGGCCGCTGATCAGGTCTTCGCGGATCATGTCGACGGCGACCGTCATGGAGCTGCGGCCGACGCGCACGACCTGGGCGACGAGTTCGACGAGTTCGCCGACATGGACGGGCTCATGAAATTCGATTCTGTCCGAAGTCGCCATCACCACGCTCTGGCGGGCGTGCCGCGTGGCCGTGACGAATGCCGCCTTGCCCATCAGGCTCAGCGCATGGCCGCCGAACAGCGTGCCGTAGTGATTGGCCTGCTCCGGAAACACCATCTCCACGAACCGGGTTTCGTTGGGATGGAGGTTTGGCGACGCCGCTGAATGCATTTTTCCTGCTCCGGACGACTTGTTATTTCCTCACGACTTCGCAATATCTACAAACGTGCACCGTCGAAACGGCTGATAAAGCATAGTCTTGCGAAGAAAAGCCGCTTAGTTTGCAAAGTTTGCGAAGGTGATGCGATGAAAAAGACCTTCATGGGCGTGCGGTTGAAAAGACTGCGCGAGGAGCAGCGCCTGACGCAGGCCGCACTTGCCGGCAAACTCGGGATCTCGCTCAGCTACCTCAACCAACTGGAAAACAATCAGCGGCCGCTCACCGTGCCGGTGCTGCTGGCACTCAATTCGGTATTCGGCCTTGACGTGCAGTCGTTCGCCGAGGGCGATGAGGCGCGCCTGATCTCGGACCTCCGCGAAGCGCTGGCGGATCCTTCACTGGGCGAATCGATCGCTATCGCTGAACTTCGCGAACTCGCGCAAAACATGCCCGCGGTCGGGCGCGCGCTGGTCAACCTCAACCGCAAATACCGCCATGCCGCCGAGCAATATGCGGCAATCTCCGCGCGGCTCGGCGACGACCGTCAAGCCGTGGCGGCGGTACTGCCATCCACGCCGTTCGAGGAAGTCCGCGACTTCTTCTATCTGCATCACAACTACATTGCCGAGCTCGACGATGCGGCGGAAGCGATCGCCGGCCGCGTGGAATTGCCGATCGGGCGGATGACGCCAAGCCTGGTGTCGTATCTCGAAAGCCGGCACGGCGTGACTGTCCTGATCGACGCGATCGACGAGCTGGGATCGGGAACGCAGCGCCTGTTCGATGGCCGCACGCGGACGCTGCGGCTGTCGCCGAGCCTTGATCCCGGCCAGCAGGCGTTTCAGCTCGCGACGCAGATCGCCATTCTGGAACTGGACGAGGCGATATGTTCGATCGTCGACAAGGCAAAGTTCACCAGCGACGAATCACGCGGCCTCGCCCGCATTGGCCTTGCAAACTATTTCGCCGGCGCGCTGATCCTGCCTTACGCCGTTTTCCTCAACGAGGCGGAGCGGTGCCGTTACGACATCGAGTTGCTCAGTCACCAGTTCGGGGTGGGCTTTGAAACGATCTGTCACCGGCTGAGCACCCTGCAGCGCCACAATGCGCGGGGCGTGCCGTTCTTCTTCATCCGGGTCGATCGCGCCGGAAACATATCGAAGCGCCAATCGGCGACCGATTTCCATTTTTCGCGGGTCGGCGGGACCTGTCCGCTGTGGAACGTTTATGAGGCCTTCGCCAACCCGGGGCGTATCCTGACGCAGTTGGCGCGGATGCCCGATGAGCGAACCTACCTCTGGGTTGCCCGGACGGTGTCGCACGGCCGAGGGGGCTACGGCGCGCCCGCCAAGACGTTTGCGGTCGCCCTCGGATGCGATGTTCGCCATGCGGAGCGAATCGTCTATTCGCAGGGCCTCAAGATCGATCCGTCACTGGCGACGCCGATCGGCATGGGCTGCAAGGTGTGCGAACGGCCGGACTGTCCGCAGCGCGCATTTCCGCCGGTCGGCCGGGCCTTGCGAATCGACGAAACGCGGTCCCGCTTCGCGCCCTATGCGACGTCATGAGCTGAACGCGGCTGGAATAGCGGGGAAAACGTTTTTCAAGCGGAGAAAGAATCAGCTTCCCGTGCTTTTCATCCCCCTGCGGAAATTTTTTGATCGTCGATCTCCAGCGCCCCATTGACACTCCGGCCCGAATAATACCAGATATAGCCGTCACGGCCCGCCCTATCGCAAGATTTGGTGGCTAAGAGGGAAGTCGGTGTATCGCGTGTTTTGCGAGAATCCGACGCTGCCCCCGCAACTGTAAGCAGTGAGTTGTTCCCGATTTCACGTCACTGATGCGGCCACGCATTGGGAAGACCGGGTACGACGCCGACCTGCGAGCCAGGAGACCTGCCGCGACACCGAAAAACGTCCACGGGCGGGGTGTCCGGCGGTCGCTCGCAGAATCATGCCGGTGCTTTGCGCCGGGCATCCAATGCAGCGTCGCTCCAAGACATCCAGCCCCAACAACACTACGGGGTCTGCCGATGTCGCAATCTTCTCAACTCGTTTCTCCCGAAGCCAAAGCCGCTCCCTTTCTCGCGTTGCGAACCGAATCGTCAGCTTCGCAGGACAGCGCGCCGCCGATGCAGGTGATCCGCCGCAACGGCACGGTTTCGAAATTCGACGCCAGCAAGATTTCGGTCGCGATGACCAAGGCGTTCCTCGCGGTCGAGGGGCATGGCGCGGCCGCCTCCCGCCGCGTGCATGAAATCGTCGAGCAACTGACCTCGGAAGTCGTCGGCGCGCTGTCGCGCCGGATGAGCGAGGGCCGCACCTTTCATATCGAGGACGTGCAGGACCAGGTCGAGCTGGCCTTGATGCGCAGCGAGCACCACAAGGTCGCGCGCGCCTATGTGCTGTATCGCGAGGAGCGAACTAGACAACGCGCCGGACAGGAAGCCGCCAATGCCGCTCAGCCGTCGGGCGAGCCTGCGCTGCGCGTCACGCTGGCGAGCGGCCTGCAGGTCCCGCTCGATATCGCGCGCCTGACGCTGATCATCGAAGAGGCCTGCGCCGGTCTCGACGGCGTTAGCGCCGCAGCCGTGCTCACTGAGACGCAGCGCAATCTCTACGACGGCATCGGCGAGGGCGAACTGGCGCTGGCGTCGGTGATGGCGGCGCGCACGCTGGTAGAGCAGGAGCCGGACTACGCCTATGTCAGCGCGCGGCTATTGCTCGACAAGCTGCGCACCGAGGTTCTGTCGTTCGTGCTTGATGCGCCGACCAGCGCGTCGCAGGCCGACATGGCGGTACGCTACGGCGAATACTTTCCCGCCTACATCAAGACCGGCATCAAGGCCGAACTGCTCGATCCCGATTTGGCGCGGTTCGACCTGAAAAAGCTCGCCGCGGCGCTGAAGCCGGAACGCGACCTGGCGTTTCAGTTTTTGGGGCTGCAGACGCTCTACGACCGCTATTTCCTGCATGAGCGCGGCAACCGCATCGAACTGCCGCAGGCGTTCTTCATGCGCGTCGCCATGGGTCTCGCGCTGCGCGAGATCGACCGCGAGGGGCGCGCCATCGAGTTCTACGATCTGCTGTCGTCGTTCGACTTCATGGCTTCGACGCCCACTTTGTTCAATTCGGGAACGCTGCGGCCGCAATTGTCGTCGTGCTTCCTCACCACCGTTGCCGACGACCTTGATAGCATCTTCAAATCGGTCAAGGACAACGCGCTGTTGGCAAAGTATTCCGGCGGACTCGGCAACGACTGGACCCGCGTGCGCGGGCTCGGCGCCCACATCAAGGGTACCAATGGCGAGAGCCAGGGCGTGGTGCCGTTTCTCAAAGTGGCGAACGACACTGCGATCGCGGTCAACCAGGGCGGAAAGCGTAAGGGTGCGGTCTGCGCCTATCTCGAAACCTGGCATATCGACATCGAGGAATTTTTGGACCTGCGCAAGAACACCGGCGACGACCGCCGCCGCACCCATGACATGAACACCGCGAACTGGGTGCCCGACCTGTTCATGCAGCGCGTCGAGGCCGACGGCGAATGGACGCTGTTCTCGCCAGATGAGACGCCCGACCTGCACGATCTCTATGGCCAACCGTTCGCCGAGCGCTATGCGGCATATGAGGCAAAGGCGGCGCGCGGCGAGATCCGCGTGTTCAAGCAGGTTCGCGCCACGGATCTCTGGCGCAAGATGCTGACCATGCTGTTCGAGACCGGGCATCCCTGGATCACGTTCAAGGACCCCTGCAATCTGCGCTCGCCGCAGCGCCATGCCGGCGTGATTCATTCCTCGAACCTCTGCACGGAGATCACGCTCAATACCTCCGACGACGAGACTGCCGTCTGCAATCTCGGCTCGATCAATCTGCTCAACCATGTACGGGAAGGGCGGCTGGATGAGCCGCGGCTGAAGCGCAGCGTGACCATTGCGATGCGGATGCTCGACAACGTCATCGACATCAATTTCTACACCATCCCGGAAGCGCGCCGCTCGAACCTGCGGCACCGCCCGGTCGGTCTCGGGTTGATGGGATTCCAGGATGCGCTGCAGGCGTTGCGAATCGCGATGGCTTCCGACGCGGCTGTTGCCTTCGCCGATACCAGCATGGAGTTGATTTCCTATTATGCCATCGCGGCTTCCGTCGATCTGGCGGCCGAGCGCGGGCGCTATCCGTCGTTCGACGGTTCGCTGTGGAGCCGGGGCATTTTGCCGATCGATTCGATCGAGCTATTGGCGGAAGCCCGCGGCGGCCTCGCGATGGACCGCGGCGTGACGCTCGACTGGGATCGCTTGCGCGAGCGCGTCAAATCATCAGGCATGCGCAATTCGAACGTGATGGCGATCGCGCCGACGGCGACGATTTCCAACATCTGCGGCGTCGCGCAGTCGATCGAGCCCGCCTACCAGAACCTCTATGTCAAATCCAACATGTCCGGCGACTTCACCGTGGTGAACGAGTTTCTGGTGCGCGACCTCAAGGCGCGCGGGCTGTGGGACGAGGTGATGGTCAACGACCTCAAATATTTCGACGGCAGCGTTGGCACGATCGATCGCATTCCTGATGACCTCAAGGCGCTCTATGCCACCGCCTTCGAGATCGACAGTGCCTGGCTGATCGAAGCGGCCTCGCGGCGGCAGAAATGGATCGACCAGTCGCAGTCGCTCAACCTCTATATCGCCAATCCCTCAGGCAAAAAGCTCGACGCGCTCTATCGGCTGGCTTGGGCGCGCGGGCTGAAGACGACCTATTACCTGCGCTCGCGCAGTGCGACGCATGTCGAAAAGTCCACGCTGCGGGGCACCGACGGCAAGCTCAACGCCGTTGCGGCCGCACCTGCGATGTCGGCGGGCGCGCCGATCATCGTGCCGTCCGCCATCACGGCGCCTGACCTGTCCGGTGCTATCGCGTGTTCCATCGACAATCCCGAATGCGAAGCCTGCCAGTAAGCAGACAAGAAAAGAAGGAAACGACAATGCTCGACTGGTCAGAACCCGCTGCAACCCAGCGCCGGATGCCGCTTCCCTTGGTGGCGCAAACCACTGTTGCGGCCGATCAAACCGGCCTCGGCACCATCGACCGAAGCGGCGGCAGGGTGTCCGTGGACGACAAACGGATGATCAACTGCCGCGCCGACGTCAATCAACTGCTGCCGCTGAAATATAAATGGGCATGGGAGAAATATCTCGCCGGCTGCAACAATCACTGGATGCCGACCGAAGTCTCGATGCAGGCCGACATCGCCCTTTGGAAATCACGCGACGGCCTCACTGAGGATGAACGCCGCGCCATCAAGCGCAACCTCGGCTTCTTCGCAGCCTCCGAAAGCCTCGTCGCCAACAACATCGTGCTGGCGATCTACCGCCATCTGACCAATCCGGAGTGCCGGCAGTATCTGCTGCGGCAGTCCTTCGAGGAGGCGGTTCACACCCATACGTTCCAGTACATCGTCGAAAGCCTCGGCCTCGACGAGGGCGAGCTGTTCAACATGTACCGCGAGGTGCCGTCGATCACCGACAAGGCGGCCTGGGCGCTGAAGCATACCCAGCATCTCGACGATCCCGATTTCAGCACCGGGACACCGGAAGCGGACCAGGCGTTCCTGCGCGATCTCGTCGCCTTCTACGTCATCTTCGAGGGCATGTGGTTCTATACCGGGTTTGCGCAGATCCTTTCGCTCGGTCGCCGCAACAAGATGGTCGGCATCGCGGAGCAGTACCAGTACATCCTGCGCGATGAATCGATTCATCTGAACTTCGGCATCGACGTCATCAACCAGATCAAGATCGAGAATCCGCATCTGTGGACCAAAGCCTTTCAGGACGAAGTCCGCGCCATGGTGCGCGAGGCGGCCGAACTGGAAGCGGCCTACGGGCGGGACACCATGCCGCGCGGCTTCCTCGGCCTGAATGCGGCGCTGTGCGAGAGCTACATGCACTTCATCGCCAACCGCCGCTGCGCGCAGCTTGGGCTGGCGCGGGTGTTCGACGAAACCGAGAATCCGTTTCCCTGGATGTCGGAGGCGATGGACCTGAAGAAGGAGAAGAATTTCTTCGAGACGCGGGTGATCGAGTATCAGAACGGCGGCGCGCTGAGCTGGGAGTAGGAGACGCTTGCACTCGTACACCGTCGTCCCTGCGAAAGCAGGGACCCATAACCACCGTAGCTGATTGTTTGCAAAGGACGTCTAACCGGTCGTCACATTGAGGCATCACGCGGTATGGGTCCCTGCGTTCGCAGGGACGACTGGGAAAAACCGACGTTGGCGCGCTAAAACTTAAGATTTCCTCAATTCAGTCCGGCCTATTGCTTGGGGGCCTGCGCGTTCGGACAGGGTGCGCTCGAGCAAGGATTTCGCATGGCCGTTGCCCTCAGCCCGCTCAAGACCGCACCGGAGCAAACCGCAATTCCCGCGTGGCTCGTCAGGGTTTGCCTTGTGCTGGCAGTTGCGAACGTGACCCTTTGCCTGGCGGCATATTCCTCGCACTGGTGGGTTTACGATCCGAACGGCCTCGGCATCCCGACCGACTTCATCAACGTCTGGGCAGCAGGGCGGCTGGTGCTCGATGGCGTTCCGGCGCAGGCGTATGACTGGGACATCCAGAAGCAGGTCGAGGTCGCAAAACTCGGCCAGGATTTTGTCGGCTATTTTGCCTGGCACTATCCGCCGCCGTTCCTGTTCGTCGCTTCGTTGCTTGCACAGCTTCCCTATCAACTCGCCTTTATCGGCTGGGTCGTGGTCAGCTTTCTGCCCTTTCTCGTCGCGATGCGCGCGATCGTCGGCAGCAACTTCGGCTATTTGCTCGCGCTCGCCATTCCGATGGCGTTCATCAATGCGCTGGTCGGGCAGAACGGATTCCTCACCGCGGCGCTGATCGGAGGCACGCTCTATCTGATCCCGATACGGCCGGTACTGGCAGGCATCTGCCTCGGGCTTTTGACGTACAAGCCGCAATACGGGCTGCTGTTTCCGATCATGCTGATCGCAGCCGGGCATTGGCGCGTGTTCATCAGCGCCGGCGTAACGGCGGTCGTGCTGGCCGCCGCTTCCTGGCTCGCCTTCGGCATCGAGAGCTGGCTGGCGTTCTTCCACTGGATGCCGAAATTCTCGCAGACGTTCCTGACCGAAGGCAAGGCCCCATGGTGGAAGCTGCAGAGCATCTTCTCGATGGTGCGTTACTTCGGCGGCAGCGAACCGCTCGGCTGGGCTTTCCAGTGGGTTCTCACCGCCTCTGTTGCCGTGGTGCTGGCTCTGTTGTGGCGAAGCCGTGTGCCCTACACGCTGAAGGCCGCAGCGCTTGCCGCCGGGACGCTGCTGACCACGCCCTATCTCTTCATGTACGACATGATGGTGCTGGCGATCCCGATCGCCTTCCTGGTCCGCATAGGATTGAAGTCCGGTTTTCGCACCTACGAGCTTCCGGCGCTCGGCGCCGTCGTGGCCCTCATCGGTTGCTACATGTTCACCGGTATTCCGACCGGCCTTGGCACCACGCTGGTCGTGTCCACGCTGATCCTGCGCCGCGGCGGATCGTGGTGGCGGCATGAACCGGCGCCAAAACTGGTTGCGGCGGGGGCGTGAACGGCGCGAGGCGATGGCGGCGATATCGTGCGCCAGGGCATTAAACATCGCTCGCGGTTTGATGAACGCCGCCCACAGCGCGGCATTCGCAAGCGCCTTGGCCGGCCAATCCTCCCCGAACCACGCTGCAAAACCGTCTTGTCATCAGGCGTGAATAGTTGTTCACTTCTTCAAGCGATGACTGCGGCTATCGCTCAAGACATTGAAGGTGTGCGCGTTCTGGCAGGCTCCACGGGGCTCCAGGGCGCGCCGGGGACGGAAGGCGCGCCATGGTCTATCGGCGAACCCATCAGGTCGTAAAGCGGCTGGCGGCGCGGCGTAGCGCCATCCTGGCGGCGGCGCGGGACGCTGCGGCCGAGGGCGGCATGGCGGCGGTCCAGATCGCGCCCGTCGCAGTCCGCGCCAATGTCGCGGCCGGCACCGTCTACCGCTACTTCCCCTCCAAGGCCGAGCTGATTTCCGAACTGATCGCCGAGGTCTCGCGCGACGAACTGGCCGCGATCCGCCGCGCGGCGGATGCCGCGCCGGGGCCGTCCTCGGCGCTGGCCGGCGCCGTCACCACCGTTGCCGTGCATGTGCTGTCGCAGCGCAAGCTCGCCTGGGGCATTCTTGCCGAACCTGTCGATGTTGACGTCTCGGTGTCGCGGCTCGCCAGCCGCCGCGAAATCTCCGGCGAGATTGCCGCCAGGATCGACGCCGCGGTGCGCGCCGGACATCTCCCCGCACAGGACACGGCGCTCGCTGCCACCGCGCTGCTCGGCGCGCTGCATGAATCCCTGGTCGGCCCGCTGGCGCCCGAGAATCTGGATGATCCCGCGAAGCTGCGCGACGCCGTGCAAACCGTCACATTGTTGGCGCTGCGCGCCGTCGGCGTGATGGATGCCCGCGCTCGCGGCCTCGTCGTGCAGGCGGTGCTGCCGGCGAAAGCGCTGGTCGGGGCGTAGAAACTTCGCTTCCGTTTGCGACACGCCTTTGTCGCAACCATTTGCCACGCTGCGGCTTATCGACGGATTCAACCGTGACAAGGAGCATGCGATGACGACGACATCAGGATCCGCCAAGTGGCAGGGCGGCATCAAGGACGGCAGGGGCGCGATCTCGACCAGGAGCGGCGCGCTCAGCGATTACCCCTACGGCTTCGCCAGCCGCTTCGAGGGCAAGCCCGGCTCCAATCCGGAAGAGTTGATCGGCGCCGCGCATGCCGCCTGCTTCACCATGGCGCTGTCCCTGATTTTGGGAGAAGCCAAGCTCACCGCCGAACACATGGAAACCAGGGCCGACGTCACGCTGGAAAAGCAGGGCGATGGTTTTGCGATCACCTCGGTTCATCTGACGCTGAATGCGAAGATCCCGGGCGCGGACAATGCAAAATTTCAGGAACTCGCGGGCAAGGCCAAGGCCGGCTGCCCGGTGTCGAAACTTCTGAACACCGAGATCAAGCTGGACGCGACGCTGCAGTAACTGGCGTTGTCATTCCGGGTTCGCGCCTGCGCGCCCCGGCACAACGTACGCCGTCACTTCTTCGCCTCGCCCTCCGGCTCGACATTGGCGATGCGCACCATGTTGGTGGTGCCGGGGATGCCGAGCGGCACGCCGGCGACGATGATCACGCGCTGGCCGGCCTTGGCGAAGCCGTCACGAAAAGCAATGGAGCCGGCGCGATCGACCATGTCGTCCTGGTCGTGGGCGTCTTCGGCCACCACGCAATGCACGCCCCACACGACGGACAATTTGCGCCCCGTGGCGATATTCGGCGTGATCGCCACCACCGGCAGCTTCGGCCGCTCGCGCGCCACGCGGATCGCGGTCGAGCCCGAGGAGGTCCAGCAGATGATCGCCGACAAATCCAGCGTCTCGGCGATCTGCCGCGCGGCGTCCGCGATGGCATCTCCAACCGTATTCTCCGGGTTGGACCGCTGCGCCGTCAGCACGGAGCGATAGGTCGGATCGCGCTCCACTTCCTCGCCGATGCGGTTCATGGTCGAGACCGCCTCGACCGGGAATTTGCCGGCGGCCGATTCAGCCGACAGCATGATGGCGTCGGCGCCTTCATAGACGGCGGTCGCGACATCGGAGACTTCCGCGCGCGTCGGCACCGGCGCCTGGATCATCGACTCAAGCATTTGCGTCGCGATCACCACCGGCTTGCCGGCGCGGCGCGCCATCCGCGTCATTTGCTTCTGCAGGCTCGGCACCCGCTCCAGCGGCAGTTCGACCCCGAGATCGCCGCGCGCCACCATCAGCGCGTCGGAAGCGTCGATAATTTCGCCGAGCCGGTCGATCGCCTGCGGCTTCTCGATCTTGGCCATCACGGCGGCGCGGCCGCGGATAATCCGCTTGGCTTCGTGAACGTCCTCGGCGCGCTGCACGAAGGAGAGCGCGATCCAGTCGACCCCGGTCACCAGCGCCGCTTCCAGATCGGCGCGGTCCTTCGGCGTCATCGCCGACACCGGCAGGTCGGTATCGGGCAGGCTCACACCTTTGCGATCAGACATCTTGCCGCCGATCACCACCCGCGTCACCGCGCGTTCGGGCGAGGTTTCTTCGGCGATCAGCCGCACCTTGCCGTCGTCGAGCAGCAGCGCATGGCCCGGTCGAAGGGCTGCGAGGATTTCCGGATGTGGAAGCTGCACGCGGCTGTTGTCGCCCGGCGTTTTGTCGGAATCGAGCACAAAACTCTGGCCGTTCTTGAGCTGGGTGGAGCCTTCGGCAAAGGCACCGAGCCGCAGCTTCGGTCCCTGCAGGTCGACCAGGATGCCGATCGGGCGGCCATAGCTGCTCTCAACATTGCGGATGGTCGAGACCAGCTCGCGCATCTTGTCGTGCGGCGTGTGGCTCATGTTGATGCGGAACACATCCGCGCCGGCCTCGAACAGTTTTCGGATCATCGCGCTGTCTGATGATGCCGGGCCGAGGGTTGCGAGGATCTTGATGCGACGGAGCCGTCTCATTGCTTGGGCGCCGGGGCTGGCGGCAGACCCGGTCCGCTCGGCTGATTGGACAGGCCGGGAACCCCGCCGGGGCCGCCCGGTCCCATCGTTCCCGGAATTCCCGGCACGCGCTGCGCGGGTTGCTCGTTGGCTTCTGTCAGTTGCACGGTCCACGCTCGCTGTTCGCCTGTGTCGACCTCGAAGAACCCGGTGCGGTCGTAGCCGCGCGCCAGGCAGTTCTCGGTACCCTTGATGGTGAATTCCTTGTCACGCGAACACATGAAGGCCTGTCCCGACCATTCGCCGCCGCGGTCATAGTCGAGCGCGTAGATGTAATAGTAACGGGCGACAAGAGTTCCGCGTAGCAGCGTCTCGCAGCTTCGCGAGGACACGTTCCACCAGCCTTCGGTGGTCCAGCCCTCGGCGTCCTTGTAGCCCAGCGCAATGCCGACCCGGCTGGAAGTGTTGTTGCAGAGCCGGAAATCGGCCGCCGCCGGACTGCTCCACAGGCACGCCGCCGCCAGCGCGAGCATCGGCGTCAGGCCGGCGGTCATGCGTGCGGAGAGGGGGGACGAACGGCGAGAATCTTTTGCGGTCATGCACCGAAGCTATATCAAATCATTGACGATTTCGCGTGACCCGGCGGGACCTGTCAACGGCCGGGCACGCTTTTCCCGCGCTATGGAAAACCGGGACTCCACGTGCGATACCCACTTTTGCGCGCAGATATGGCAAAATCTGTGACAATTCCCACCTGATATCAATATGCTCGGCTCCAGATGACGCAGGACCAAGATCTGGACTCAAGACCAGGACCCAAGGCCATGACGATCGACGACAAAACCAGAACAGAACTGGAAGCCGCCGTTTTTCGGCGCCTTGTCAGCCATCTGCGCGCCCGGACCGACGTCCAGAACATCGATTTGATGAATCTGGCCGGCTTCTGCCGCAACTGCCTCTCCAACTGGATGAAGGAAGAGGCCGACGCCAGGGGTGTCGCCGTCAGCAAGGATGAGAGCCGCGAGGCGGTCTACGGCATGCCCTATGAGAATTGGAAGGCGAAGCATCAGGGCACGGCCACCCCGGAGCAGTTGGCCGCGATGAAGAAAGTTCACCCCGGGCATTGAGCCTCACGGGCTGCGTATCCTCATCTCCTGTGGGCGCGCTGTGGATGAGCGCGATGTTTCCTTGACGCAAGGGCCCCCGATCTTGAGGGTCACTCCTGAAAAAAGCGCCGTGCGGTAACGCGTGCGGCGCTTGATCTTTCAGCATCACCTTCAGTTCCATTCAGGAGTAATCGATGGCCACCTCCGCCGCCGCCGCCGTCCAGGACGAGCCCGCGACAAAATTCGCCAAAGACCAGCTCAAGGCCATCATCGAGCGCATCGAGCGTCTGGAAGAAGAAAAGAAGACGATCTCCGACGACATCCGTGACGTCTATGCCGAAGCCAAGGGCAACGGTTTCGACGTCAAGGTGCTGCGCACCATCGTGCGAATGCGCAAGCAGGACGCCAATGAGCGCGCCGAGCAGGAAACCATTTTGGAGACCTACATGCAGGCGCTGGGTATGCTGTGAGGCGTTGACGCAGCACGTAGCCCGGATGGAAGCGAAATCCGGGGCACTGCCGCGAGCGGATAGGCTTACCCGGATTGCGCTGCGCTTCATCCGGGCTACGATCGTGGAGCGTGCGGAGACAGTGGACCTTAGCGCAGCGCGGCGGTGCGCAGCACGAACGACTGCGTCGGTAGTTGCACGGTCGCCGATCCCGTGAAGCGGTCGCAGGTCATGCCCATCATCGGATCTTCCGAGAAGGTCATGGCGATCGCGGCCGGCGGCTTGACGAAGTGGCTGCGCATCTGGGTCATCTCGGTGTCGCCGAGCACCGTCGTCGACATCGCACTGCTCGCGCTCGGCGCCAGCATCACGACCCGCATCCAGATATTGTTGCCCTGGGCGGCGGCGAGGCGGGCCGAGGTAGCGACCACGGCGTCCTGACCCTGCGCGCCTTTGGCGACCACGGTGTTGATTTCGGTCGCGGCGCCGGCATTGCGCGCCGGACGGGCGGGACGCGCCGGGACCGGCGCGGAGGCGGCGACGACGTTGGCGCGATCAACCGGCGAGGAGGCGGCCGGCGCATAGGCCATCGCCCTGTTGAACGATTCGGTGACGCTGGCGGTCGGCTGCGGATCGGTGGCGGCGGCGAGCGCCTGGCGTGCCCGAAGGGCCGCGACCTGTGCGGGCGTCGCCTGGTTCGCCGCCTTCGGCACGTCGTCCCAGAAGCCACGGGAATTGATGATATCGGTCGGCGTCTGCGGTTTCGGTTCAGCGTTGTCGGCGGAAGCCTGTTTCGCCTCAGGCTTGGACTCTTGCTTGGCTTTCGGCGCCGACACGATCTGTGCGTCGGCCGAGGCTAGCTGAATGGTCGCGCCGACCGGCTTTGCGCGCGGGGTCGGGACCGGATCGGCGGATTTCGCGGCGGTCACGCTGGCCGGTGCAGGCTTCTCGTTCTTGACGGAAACGCTGGCGCCCTCGTCATCCTCTTCAGTCGACTTGCCGCCCTTGAACAGGGCCGCGAACAGGTTCGGCATCTTGCCGACGGTGGTGGCGTCGTCGCCATTGCCGCGGCGGTCGATGTCGGCGCGGGCAAGCTCATAGCCCTTCAGCGGACCGCCATTGGAGGGCAGGTGGACGGTGCGTCCATCCGGGAACACCCTGGCGAGCTGATCGTGGGTCATGCGCGGCCAGTGACGAACGCTGCCGGTATCGAGATGGACGAACGGCGATCCCGAGGTCGGATAGAAGCCGACGCCGCCACGCTGCAACCGGAGCCCGGCGGCACGGATCTGCTCGAGCGGCACGTCCGGAATGTAGAAGTCCATCGCATGGCCGAGCGTGTGCTGGCTGAAGCGCGCTACGCCCGAGGAGCGGCGGCGGAGCATGGAGTTGGTAGCGGGGGAGCGGTAGGCGGAGATGATCTGGATCGGCTTCTTGCCGTCGACGTCGCGGTAGACTTCCCAGAGGATGTCGAACAGGTGCCGATCCATCGTGGTCTGGTCCTGGCTGCGCCAGTCGCGGAGGAAGTGATTGAGCTTCTTGAGACCCTCTTCGTCATAGCGACCGTCGCGCTTGAAGGTGACGGTGAGGTTCTCGTCGGAATGGGTGTGGTGGAAGGAGAGGGTGCGGGTTTCGTTCAGCGCGGTCGCGTCATGCACCGAGCCTGCGCCAGCCAGCAGCAATAGCGAAGTCAGGCCGATCCGATATCCGGCCTTTGGCAGAGCAAGCGAATTGAATTGGCGCGCGAAACCAGCCAGCACGTAAGAGCCCACCCAGTCGACGAGCGTTCACGGTGTTTCTTTTGCAGACCCCGGCAAAAGAGGGTGAACGCTTTCTTAAAGCGGGATGGTTAACCGATGTTTACCGTCCCGCCCCCAAGTTAGACTTAACCTAACCCGTGGACTGTGGCGAAAAAGTGCCGAGCCGATTTAGAGGTGGATAATGGTTAACGTAAACGAACTCGCCGGGAAGGCGAGTTCGTTGATTTTGTTCGGAAAACCGCTCGGACAGGATTACCGGGTGAACCGCTGTTGCGGCCGGCGGCCAACCGGGGCCGGCGGCGTGACGGTCGATGGCCCCCCGAACAGACGCTCAAAGAACGACGGACCGGACGAGGTGTTGTCGCTGGCGAA
The DNA here is from genome assembly GCF_023101085.1 of Bradyrhizobium sp. 170. NCBI lineage: Bacteria > Pseudomonadati > Pseudomonadota > Alphaproteobacteria > Hyphomicrobiales > Nitrobacteraceae > Bradyrhizobium > Bradyrhizobium sp. 170. Next base: position 1,053,142 of record NZ_CP064703.1, read on the forward strand.
GCTGACGCCGGGCGGCAAACCGTCTTTCGGGCGCGCATAGCTCGGCTGGGCATGGGAGACCATGACCTCGAGGTCCTTGTTGCGGCCGTTCTTGAGCAGGCCGAGCATCACGGCGTCGCGGCCATAGATGTCCTTGCGGGTCTGCAGCTTGCCGGCGTCATCCACGAATGCGGTCTGGTAGGTGATGTTGACCGGGATCGGCGTCGGGAATTTCAGATCGATCTCGCTGCGGCCGTACATGCTGCGGATCTTCTCCGGCGAGTAGCGCTCGTTCGGCATCACGATGTTGAGCAGGGTCGATGCGTATTGATCGGGATTCTGCACCCGCATGCAGCCGTGGCTGAAGGCGCGCTCTTCCTTGGCGAACAGATGCTTGTCCGGGGTGTCGTGCTGATAGACCAGGAACTTGTTTGGGAAGTTGAAGCGGATGCGGCCCAGCGCGTTGGCCTCGCCGGGTGGCTGCGAAATATGAATGCTGCCGTCGCGGTTGCGTTCCAGGCGCAGGCCCATGCGTTGCAATACGGTCGGGTCCTGCTGCAGGGCCGGCAGGTATTCGTTGTAAATGATCGACGGCGGTACGTTCCAGGTCGGGTTGACGGTGATGAACTTCATCGTTTCCGTCAGCATCGGCGTCGCATGTTTGCCCGGCTTTCCGGTCACCACCCGCGTGGTCCAGACCGGCGCACCGTTCTGCATCACCTTCAGCGTGAAGTCGGGGACGTTGAGAATGACATAGGCGTTACCGAGCGAGGCCGCGCCAAGCTGGCGGGGCAGCCAGCGCAGGCGTTCCATGTTGACGAGCACCAGGTCGATCTGCCGGTCGCGCTTCGGGCTGTTGATCGCCTTCACCGTGCGGTCGTCGAGCACGCCGGTCGGCTTGAGATCGACGCTCTCCTGGAATTTGCGCACGGCAGCGGCGACCTTGGCGTCGTAATGCGTGCCGTCGGGATTCTCGACGCCGAGCTTGGCGCGCAGTTGCGGCACGCGCGGATCTTCCGGCGCGACTTCACCTTGCTTCTTGGAGGCGGCCTTGAACGCCAGCGCCGGACCTTCGGCGATGTGGATCATCGGTCCGTCGCCCTGACCGCGCAGCTCGGCGAGCTTGGCCTTCAAATCCCTGTAGGGCTTGTGTGGCGGGTTGTAGCCGTCGAGCGCTGCGGAAGCGTCCTTGGCGGTCGAGATATTGGCGAGCACTTCCGCCGGATCGGTCGGGTGTTCGGGATAGAGGATGTCGGCAGCGACCTGCGACCAGTGCATCCGGCCGCTCTGGGCCTGTCGCGCATAGTCGAACATGCTCGCGGTCAGTTTCAATTCGGCTTCGGCGAGCTGGTCCGGCGAAGCGCCGACCGAAAAATCCGGCACCGGATAGTCGGTCGGATTGAGGCCCTCGGCGGCGGCGTCCTTCAGGCGGGCGATCACGCCCTTGCCGCTGTCGGTCAATTTGCCGGCCTGGGTCCATTGCGGCGCGTAGTCGCGTGCCGAATAGAACTTCTCGACGGCGGCGCGCTCGTTCTTGCGGTCGAAATAGCGCAGCGATTTGGCGCCGAGCATGTCGCGCAGGCGGTCGGCGACCGGCTGGTCGGCCGGTGCGACGGTGCTTACCTTCACCGGTTCCCTGGCGGGTTCGGCGGCGGGCGCGGTGGCTGCCGCAGCCGGAGGCGCGGCGGTTGCTGCGTCGTTGGCCGCAGGTGCGGTGACGGTCTCGGTGGCTTTGGGCCCAGCTGCCTTTGTGGCCGAACCGGGCTCGGCCGGCTTTTCGATTGCCTTGTCGAGTGCCTTGGCTGCGTCAGGCACCGAGGCGGTGGAGTCCATCTTGAAATCGCCGGCGGTCGGAGGCGGAACGTTGGCGGGTTCGGGACGGGGAACTGCTGCGTCGATTGCGAGTTCGGCGGCGCTGGCGCGCGGCGTCGTCGACTGCGCCGCCAGTGTTGAGGTCGCGGAAACCGTGAGGAAGGTTGCCGCTACAGCTATCAGCACGCGGTCAAATCCTGCACGATTCGTCGAACAGTCACGCATCGTCACACCCCCTTGGGCGAACTGCCCCGGCATGGAACAGTCGTTAGGTATCGTTCGTCACGGCTTGCGCGGGAAGCGCCGGCTCGATCGGTTTCTCAGTCGTACGCCTGCACGCCACGGTTCAAACGCAGACGATACATGTGCCCCTTTCATGCAGCCAGCGCCATGCGGGACAACTCACGACAAACTGACCTCAACCTACCCTTTGAACTCGGGTCCCGCGTTTTTGCCACGACCCCCGCCATTTGTCTGTCACCGCCAAGCCACGGTTCAAAAGCTTCCGAACGATCGATGTCGTTGGTTTGCCACGATCTTTGCCACGTGGACGCCATAATCGCCCACCGGCCATCAGCTCAATTCGCGCCTCAGTTCGCGTCCTGCGCGCCGCCTTCGGCCGGGTCGTTGTCGGCAGCTTCATCGAGCTTGCGGTAGAGCGTCGAGCGGCCGATCTTGAGCCGGCGCGCGACTTCCGACATCTGGCCGCGGTAATGCGAGATCGCGAAACGGATGATCTCGTTTTCCATATCTTCGAGCGGCCGCACCTCGCCGGTGGCGGTCAGCATCGCGAGGCTGCCGGCATTGGCGAACGGGGCGATGGGTATTTCACTACCCGAAACCATGGCGGGTGCCGTCGACGGCGCGACGACCAGTGGTTCGCTGTGCGGGAACTGGCCGTCCGGTACGGGCTGGCCGAGGACTTGCGGGAAATCCGACAGGCCAAGCTGCTCGCTCTCGCTCATGACGACGGCGCGATACACCGTATTCTCGAGCTGGCGGATGTTGCCGGGCCAGTCGAGCTGCGCGAGATGGGTCACGGCCTCGCCGCTGATGCCGGTGATGGTGCGGTTTTCCTCGGCGGCAAATCGCGCCAGGAAATGCCGCAACAGATGCGGGATGTCTTCGCGGCGCATCCGCAAGGGTGGGATCGTCAGCGGCAGAACGTGCAGCCGGTAGAACAGGTCCTCGCGGAACGCGCCGTTCTTCACGAGGTCGAGCAGCTTGCGGTTGGTCGCGGAAATGATGCGGACGTCGACCTTCACCGGCTTGCGGCCGCCGACCGCCTCGACGGTGCCTTCCTGCAGCGCGCGCAGCAGCTTTACTTGCGCCGCCAGCGGCAACTCGCCGACCTCGTCGAGAAACAGCGTGCCGCCGGAAGCCTCGACGAATTTGCCCATGTGGCGTTCGGTCGCGCCGGTGAAGGCGCCCTTCTCATGACCGAACAGGATCGATTCCACGAGATTGTCGGGGATGGCGCCGCAATTGACTGCGACGAAGGGTTTCGACTTGCGTTCGCTAGAGCCATGGATGGCGCGGGCGAACAATTCCTTGCCGACGCCGGACTCGCCCTCGATCAGCACCGGAATGCTGGAGGCTGCCGCCTTCTGCGCGGTGCGCAGCACGGCCGCCATGGCTTCGCTGCGGGTGATGATGTCGGCAAAGGTCAGCCGGCCTTCGCGGCTGTGGCGGATGCGCTGCAGTTCGCCCTTGAGCGCCGAGGTGTTGAGCGCGTTGCGCAGCGACACCTGCAGCCGTTCGAAGCTCGCCGGCTTGACCACGAAATCCTGTGCGCCTGCGCGCATCGCCGAAACCACATTGTCGATGCCGCCATGGGCGGTCTGCACGATGACGGGGATGCTCAGGCCTGCTTCACGCATTTTTGAAAGTACGCCGAGCCCGTCGAGGCCGGGCATCACGAGGTCGAGCACGACCGCGTCGATCGCCTGTGCATCCGGGGCGGTCAGCAAGGCCACGGCGGCATCGCCGCTGTCGACGACGAGGGGCTCATAGCCGCACTTCTGCACCATGTTTTCAACCAAACGGCGCTGCACTGCGTCGTCATCGGCAATCAAGATGGTGGCAGCCATGGTTTACCCCGCACGTTACACGACATGTACCGAATCGGGGCACTCTCGCCTATGGCGATTAACGCACGCTTAATGGTTGAGAAATGGCCTCATTGAGGCGGGGCTAAGCGAGGTGTGGCCAAACCTCCAGCACGCCGCGGTAGCACATGTCGAAGGCCACATAGAGAATGATCGCGAGGCCGACATAAGCGATCCAGCGGTGCTTTTCCAGGAGGCGCGCGATGAAGTTGGCGGCGAGCCCCATCAGCGCGATGGAGAGTGCCAGGCCGAATATCAGAATCATCGGATGCTCGCGCGCCGCGCCCGCGACGGCGAGCACGTTGTCGAGCGACATCGAGACGTCGGCGAGCGTGATCTGCCAGACGGCCTGGCCAAGCGTCTTTTGATGGCCCGCAGGGGCTGCCCCATCGATCGTGCTTGCTGCCGAGAGACTCTGCAATTTCGGTTCATGATGATGCGACGTACGCAGCTCGCGCCACATCTTCCAGCACACCCAAAGCAGCAGAACGCCGCCCGCGAGCAGCAGTCCGATGATTTGCAGCAGTTGAACCGTGACGGACGCGAAGCCGATGCGCAGAAGCGTTGCGGCCAATATGCCGATCACAATCGCTTTCTTGCGCTGACCCTCGGGAAGCCCGGCGGCTGCGAGCCCGATGACGATCGCATTGTCGCCGGCGAGCACCAGGTCGATCATGATGACCTGGAAAAGCGCTGTCAGGTGTTGCGAGGAGATTAGTTCCAGCATTCGGGCCACTCCGTTGAAGGTCCAATCCGACATCGCAGTTCGCTTGAACTGCCAGAGGGGCCCGGGCTTGGACGTGCGTAGAAAAAGACGCAGTCAGACTGCGGAAAAATGCTTCCCCGTTACTCAGGTTGATCCGAGAGGGCGAAGAGCCTGACCATCTGGTCCGGTTCGATCAGAACGGAGAGGACGATGCCGATGAACGTCAGGCTTCCGGCGAGGTCGAGCCACATGACGCGGAAGCGATCGCGCCGGCAGAGCAGCGCGAAACCGGCCGTCAATGCAGCAACCGCAAAGAGCAGGGTGACGATCGCGGGTGCCAGGGCGTCCACTGGCACCACGTTCCGGATACCCACGGTCGCCAGCAGCGCCACGAGCAGGATGCCGGCAAACAACTCCTTGCCGCGGGCCGCGGGGGGCCGGGGATTTGTCTCAACAATCTGACTGCGGTCTAAGAAAGCCATCTGATTCTTATTCGCGAGCTGAGATTGTGGTAGGGAACATCACCTACCCGGTCATTTCACTCTAGATAGTTTAGTAATCATGAAACGAGGAAAACATCAAGACGTTTTCACTGAACGTCTTCCCGGCAAGGCTGTGCCGGAGGCCAAGCAATTGCGGAAACTGGCTGGGGATTGGCTCAAGCTGCGCAGGGCGGATGCCGAATTGTCGCAGGCGGATCTCGCTGCACGTCTTGGCCTGAAGTATTATACTTTCATCTCACAGGTCGAGAACGGCTTCAGCCGGGTTCCAACTGAAATCATGGGGGCATGGGCCAACGAATTGGGTATTGAACAGTCAGCCTTCGCGAAGCATCTGTTAATGTACTACGAGCCGGAATTGTACCGGCTGCTGTTCGGAGCGGAAAGCAAATGAGCGTCGTGGCGTTCGAGCGCAAACAGAACACCGGCGAATGGAGTGAAAGGGAACTGGGCACCATCCTGGCGGCGCTGAGCGCGGCGACTGCGCCGGGGACCGGACGCGAATGGGAAACCGGCGTGACGGAAAAAGGCGACGTCCAGTTCTATCTGCTGAGCCCGCTTCCAGATCAGGCCTGCGAGTTGTGCGTGTCCCGGATAGGGGGCCGCTACATCCTGGAAGACGGATTCGGCCGGCTGCTGTTCGAGCATCGAAACCTCGATCTCGTGGCACTGCACGCGAAGGCCGCAGTCCCGTCGACATCGTGGCTCATGGTCCGCATGATCACGTTGTGGTGTGCGATTCGCAGTGCGACCGACGAAAAGCTTGAGCCAATGCTCCTCGAGGGTGAAGAACTTTTCGTTCAGTTCGTACCGCAGCTTGCGGCTTTCGCCTGATCTCCCGCCCATTTCCTGGTCACCACTCCAATACTGAAATTGTCATGACCGCAAAAACCGCGACATCCCGGGCCCATAAGGCGTCCCGCAAACCCGCCACGGGCAAGGCCGCCGCCATCAAGGCGACCGCAGCCAAATCAAAAACCGGCAGGCTGCCGGAATGGAATCTGGCCGATCTCTATTCCGGTATCGACGCGGCCGAAGTCGCGCGCGATCTGCAAAAGATGGATGCCGGCTGCGCAGCCTTTGAAACGGATTACAAGGGCAGGCTGGCGGAAAGTCTTGTCCGCGACGATGGCGGCCTTTGGCTCGCCGGGGCTGTCAGGCGCTACGAGGCGATCGATGATCTCGCTGGCCGGCTCGGCTCCTATGCCGGCCTCGTTCATGCCGGCGACAGCGTCGATCCGGCGATTTCCAAGTTCTATGGCGACGTCTCCGAGCGGCTGACGGCGGCGTCGGTACATTTGCTGTTCTTCGCCCTCGAGCTCAACCGCATCGACGATGCCGTGATCGAGCGCGCGATGCAGACGCCGGAGCTCGCCCATTACCGGCCGTGGATCGAGGATCTGCGCAAGGATAAGCCCTATCAGCTCGAAGATCGCGTCGAGCAGTTGTTTCACGAAAAATCCCAGAGCGGCTATGCCGCCTGGAATCGGCTGTTCGACCAGACCATCTCCGGCCTGCGCTTCAAGGTCGGGGCCAAGGAGCTCGCGATCGAGCCGACGCTCAATCTGCTGCAGGACCGCGCGCCGGAGAAGCGCAAGGCCGCGGGTCAAGCGCTGGCAAAGACCTTCAAGGACAATGAGCGAACCTTTGCGCTCGTCACCAACACGCTCGCCAAGGACAAGGAGATTTCCGATCGCTGGCGCGGTTTTCAGGATGTTGCGGATTCGCGCCACTTGAACAACCGCGTCGAGCGCGAGGTCGTCGACGCGCTGGTCGGCTCGGTTCGCGCGGCCTATCCGCGGCTGTCGCACCGCTATTACAATCTCAAAGCCGGCTGGTTCAAAAAGAAAAAACTCGCGCATTGGGACCGCAACGCGCCGCTGCCGTTTGCGGCGGCCGGCACGATCGCCTGGCCCGAGGCGCAGAAGATGGTGTTGACCGCGTATCGCGGCTTCTCGACCGAGATGGCTGCGATTGCGGAACGTTTCTTCACCGATCGCTGGATCGATGCGCCGGTGCGGCCGGGCAAGGCGCCGGGCGCGTTCTCACACCCGACCACGCCCTCGGCGCATCCCTATGTGCTGATGAACTACCAGGGCAAGCCGCGCGACGTGATGACGCTGGCGCATGAGCTCGGCCATGGCGTGCATCAGGTGCTGGCGGCCAAAAATGGAGCGTTGATGGCGCCGACGCCGCTGACGCTGGCCGAGACGGCGAGCGTGTTCGGCGAAATGCTGACCTTCAAGCGGCTATTGTCGCAGACCAAAAATGCCAGGCAGCGCCAGGCGCTGCTCGCGGGCAAGGTCGAGGACATGATCAACACCGTGGTGCGGCAGATCGCGTTCTATTCGTTCGAGCGCGCCGTGCACACCGAGCGCAAGAACGGCGAATTGACCGCGGAGCGGATCGGCCAGATCTGGCTCAGCGTGCAGGGTGAAAGCCTCGGGCCGGCCATCGACATCCGTCCTGGCTACGAGAATTTCTGGATGTACATTCCGCACTTCATCCATTCGCCGTTCTACGTTTACGCCTATGCGTTCGGCGATTGCCTGGTGAACTCGCTTTACGCAGTCTACGAGAACGCCTCCGAAGGCTTTGCCGAGCGTTATCTGGCGATGCTCGCGGCTGGCGGCACCAAGCATTATTCCGAACTGCTCAAGCCGTTCGGGCTCGATGCCAAGGATCCCAAATTCTGGGACGGCGGGCTGTCGGTCATATCAGGCATGATCGACGAGTTGGAAGAGATGGGCTGACGGGCGCCGCGGCCACGAAACGGATTTGTGATGGGCGCGGACACAATTTCAGCCGCCGTCGCCCTTCATGATGACGGTGACGACAGGAGGGGAGTGCCCCATGATCGACACCCCGACGCGGCGCGTTGTACTTGGAGCGGGAGTCTTCGCAGCCGGTTCGCTGCTCATGGTCGATGGCAGCGTGGCTCAGGCCCCGCTTGCGCCGACGCCCACATGCCACGACGGCGACGACGCCACCGTGCCGCAAACCGAAGGGCCGTACTTCAAGCCGTCGTCGCCTGAGCGAACCGAGTTGTTCGAAGAGGGCATGGCGGGACAGCCGATCGAGCTGGTTGGCTTCGTGTTCACGCGCGCCTGCAAACCGCTCGCTGGAGCCTTGCTGGATTTCTGGCAGGCGGATGACAAGGGCCGCTACGACAATTCCGGCTTCCGCCTGCGCGGCCATCAATTCTCCGATGCGGAAGGCCGTTATCGGTTGCGCAGCATCGTGCCCGGCGTTTATCCCGGCCGTACGCGCCATATCCATGTGAAGGTGCAGCCGCGCGACGGCCGCGTGCTGACCACCCAGCTCTATTTCCCCGGCGAGTCAAAAAACCGCTCCGACGGCCTCTTCCGCAAGGACTTGCAGATACGCACGGCCAAGAACGCGGGGTGGCTGGCCGGGCGTTTCGACTTCGTGGTCGGATAGAGCATCAATTGCCGCGGGCGAGACAGGAGGGCGGATAGGGTCAGCGGGGGCGACGTAATACATTTGTTGAACAGTTCGCTGGGCTGTGTTATACATTCCGTACAACGGAGCCCGTATGATGAGCAAAACCCCTCGCGGCATGGAAGAGGCCTCTCGCGAATACAAGCTGGAGGACACCGCCCTTCAAATTCGGAAGATTGGCAATTCGGTTGGTGTCATCCTGCCGAAAGAGCTTCTTGCCCGGCTCAATCTCAAGGAGGGGGACAAGTTCTATCCGGTCGAGCAACCGGATGGCAGCCTGCGCCTTTCGCCATTCAACCCCAAGCACGCGCGGACCATGGAAATCGCGCGCCAGGTTATGCACGAATATCGCGATACGTTTGCCGCGCTTGCAAAATGAGTGAGCCAGTTTGGCTCGATGTCGATGAAGTCATCGACATGCATGCCGAGCAACTGGCGATATTCGGCGGACCGGAAGGCATTCGGGATCATGGCCTTCTTGAGTCGGCGGTTTTGCGGCCGGTAAATCAATGGAATTACGGACAGACGGACATGGCTGCACTCGCTGCAGCCTATGCGTTCGGTCTGGCCCGCAACCATGCCTTCGTGGACGGCAACAAGCGTATCGCGTTTCACGCCATGATGGTCTTCTTGCGGGTCAACGACATACCATTTGCGCCCGACCCGGCGCACGCGACGTCGATCATCCTCTCCCTCGCCGCCGGCGAGGTCAGCGAGGAAAGCCTGACCCGCTGGATCCGGGATAATTGGCCTTCCGAATGACCCGATAAGCAGGGACGTGCGGCGCGTAGGCCGTTGCCCTGCCAGACGCTTTGCGGTAATTGCACGCGAGAAACGCGGATTTTGACTGGGGATACCGATGGCAGACCATAACGAAGTGGCCTACACGACCGCTGACGGCAATGACTATGCGGCCCATGAGCAGACCTATGAAGGGTTCATCATGCTGGTGAAATACGGCACGGTCTCCGTGGTGATCATCGTCGCCTTGATGGGCTACTTCCTGACCTGACGCATCGCTGCCTGCACCGCCACCCCGGCGGTGGCTAGAAAATTGCACGCATGCCGGTTGCGAAACCGGTATCCAACTAAGCGAAAAAGACGCTAGTTTGCTTGCGCGCGCGCCCGCCGCGCCGGGAGGCCTCATGAAGATTGCCGTTGCCAAGGAAATCGATCCGTCCGAACCGCGGGTCGCCGCTTCCCCCGACACCGTGAAGAAGTTCAAGGCGATCGGCGCCGAAGTCGCGATCGAGCCGGGCGCGGGCATCAAGTCGGGCCTGCCGGATTCCGAATTCACCGCCGTCGGCGCCACCGTCAGCGCTGATGCGTTGAAGGACGCCGACATCATCATCAAGGTGAAACGGCCGGAGGCATCCGAGCTTTCGCAATACAAGCGCGGCGCGCTGGTCATCGCGATCATGGACCCCTACGGCAATGAAGCGGCGCTGAAGACGATCGCGGATGCCGGCGTCGCGGCGTTTGCGATGGAATTGATGCCGCGCATTACGCGCGCACAAGTCATGGACGTGCTGTCCTCGCAGGCGAACCTCGCCGGCTACCGCGCAGTGATCGAGGCGGCCGAATCCTTTGGCCGCGCCTTCCCGATGATGATGACCGCGGCCGGCACCGTTCCGGCCGCGAAAGTGTTCGTGATGGGCGTCGGCGTGGCCGGCCTGCAGGCGATCGCCACCGCCCGCCGGCTCGGTGCCGTGGTTACCGCGACCGACGTGCGCCCGGCCACGAAAGAGCAGGTCGAGTCGCTCGGCGCAAAGTTCCTCGCGGTCGAGGACGAGGAATTCAAGAACGCGCAGACCGCCGGCGGCTACGCCAAGGAAATGTCGAAAGAGTACCAGGCCAAGCAGGCCGCCCTCACCGCCGAGCACGTCAAGAAGCAGGACATCGTCATCACCACGGCCCTGATCCCGGGCCGGCCGGCGCCAAAGCTGGTCAGCGCCGAGATGGTGAAGTCGATGAAGCCGGGCTCGGTGCTGGTCGACCTTGCCGTCGAGCGCGGCGGCAATGTCGAGGGCGCCAAGGCGGGCGAAGTCGTTGATGTCGAAGGCATCAAGATCGTCGGCTACACCAACGTCGCCGGCCGCGTGGCGCAATCGGCCTCGAGCCTCTATGCCCGCAATTTGTTCAACTTCATCGAGACCATGGTCGACAAGCCGAACAAGGCGCTCGCGGTCAATTGGGACGACGAACTGGTGAAAGCCACCGCGCTGACCAAAGACGGCGCCGTCATCCATCCGAACTTCCAGCCGAAAGCCTAAGGAGAGAAGCCATGGAGCATGTAGCCCAAGCCGTCGATCCCTTCGTATTCCGGCTGTCGATTTTCGTCCTCGCCGTCTTCGTCGGCTATTTCGTGGTGTGGTCGGTGACCCCGGCGCTGCATACGCCGCTGATGTCGGTGACGAACGCGATCTCCTCGGTGATCGTGGTCGGCGCCTTGCTCGCGGTCGGCGTCCCGATGATCTCGAGCGGCAGCGGTTGGGCGCGCGGCTTCGGCTTCATCGCGCTGATCTTCGCCTGTGTGAATATCTTCGGCGGCTTCCTTGTCACCCAGCGCATGCTGGCGATGTACAAGAAGAAGGCCAAGTGAGCGGCGTGCACCTCGGGGTGACGAAGACAAAGGGGACCTGAGATGAACGCCAATCTGGCTGCAATTCTGTATCTCGTGGCGGGTGTTTTGTTCATCCTGTCGCTGCGCGGTTTGTCCAGTCCGGCGTCATCCCGCCAGGGCAACCTGTTCGGCATGATCGGCATGGCGATCGCAGTCGCCACCACGCTCGCCAGTCATCCGCCGGCGGACGGCGTCGCCTGGCTGCTGGTTATCCTCGGCATCGCCATCGGCGGCGGCGTCGGCGCGGTCATTGCGCGGCGGGTGCCGATGACCTCGATGCCGGAACTGGTCGCGGCCTTCCACTCGCTGGTCGGCATGGCCGCGGTGCTGGTCGCCGCCGGCGCGTTCTACGCGCCCGAAGCCTTCGACATCGGCAAGCCCGGCGCGATTCACGCCTCGAGCCTGGTCGAGATGTCGCTCGGTGTCGCCATCGGCGCGCTGACCTTCACCGGCTCGGTGATCGCGTTCCTGAAGCTTTCCGCGCGCATGAGCGGCGCGCCGATCATCCTGCCCGGCCGCCACATCATCAACATCGCGCTCGCGCTTGCGCTGGTGTTCTTCATTTTCGGCCTGGTCCGGTCCGGCAGCGCGATCGACTTCTGGCTCATCACCATCATTGCGCTGGTGCTCGGCGTGCTCATGATCATCCCGATCGGCGGCGCCGACATGCCGGTCGTGATCTCGATGCTGAACTCCTATTCCGGCTGGGCTGCGGCCGGCATCGGCTTCACGCTCGGCAACTCCGCGCTGATCATCACCGGTGCGCTGGTCGGCTCCTCGGGCGCGATCCTGTCCTACATCATGTGCCACGCGATGAACCGTTCCTTCATCTCGGTCATCCTCGGCGGCTTCGGCGGCGAGACGGCGGCCGCAGGTGGCGGCAGCGGCGAGCAGAAGCCTGCAAAACTCGGCTCGGCCGACGACGCGGCCTTCATCATGAAGAACGCGCAGAAGGTGATCATCGTGCCGGGCTATGGCATGGCGGTGGCGCAGGCCCAGCATGCGCTGCGCGAAATGGGCGACCTCCTGAAGAAGGAAGGCGTCGAGGTGAAGTACGCGATTCACCCGGTTGCCGGCCGCATGCCCGGCCACATGAACGTGCTGCTGGCGGAAGCCAACGTGCCCTACGACGAGGTGTTCGAGCTCGAGGACATCAATTCGGAGTTTGCGCAGGCCGACATCGCCTTCGTGATCGGCGCCAACGACGTCACCAACCCGGCCGCGGAAGAAGACAAGACCTCGCCGATCTACGGCATGCCGGTGCTGCAGGTCTGGAAGGCGGGCACCGTGATGTTCATCAAGCGCTCGCTGGCCTCGGGCTATGCCGGCATCGACAATCCGCTGTTCTACCGCGATAACACCATGATGCTGCTCGGCGACGCCAAGAAGGTCACCGAGAGCATCGTCAAGGGGATGTAACGCGCTCCCAGGAAATTCATGACCGTACTGAAATGGCTACTGATCGTCGTCTCAGTCGGTTATGTCTGCGGACTGCTCGCGTTGTTCTTCGCGCAGCGCGCCGTCCTGTTTCCGGCCCCGACGGGTGCGCGCACGGCGCCACAAGCAGCGGGCTTTCCGGAGGCCGAAGAGCATATTCTGACCACGGCTGACGGTGAGAAGGTCATCGTCTGGCACGTTCCGGCCAGGCCGGGCCGTCCGGTCGTGCTCTACTTCCATGGCAATGGCGACTATCTCGCCGGCTTCTTCGGCCGCTTTCGCAGCATCATCGCCGACGGGACCGGGGTCGTTGTATTGTCCTATCGCGGCTATGCGGGCTCAACCGGGCAGCCGAGCGAGCACGGATTGCTGCAGGATGCCGCGGCGGCCTATGCCTTTACGGCCGCGCGCTATCGCGCGGACAACATCGTCGTCTGGGGCTTCTCGCTTGGCACCGGCGTTGCGGTGGCGCTTGCGGCAGATCAGCGGATCGGGAGGTTGATCCTGGAAGCTTCCTATACGTCGATCACCGATGTCGCCGCGTCGGCGTTCTGGTTTGCACCCGTGCGTCTATTGATGCGGGATCAGTTCCGTTCCGACGCGCAGATCGCGAGGGTCAAGGTTCCGCTGCTCGTGATGCATGGCGCGCTGGATCCCACGATACCCGTTGCCTTTGGCGAGCGGCTGTTTGCGCTGGCGAACGAGCCGAAACGGTTTGTCCGCCTTGCCCGAGGCGGTCATAACGATCTGGATAATTTCGGCGCGATTGAAATCGCGCGAAATTTCATCAACCTTGCGAGGGGGTGATGGCTGTTATGGTGGGCGCATCCTGCGTCCACGAACCTGTTGGGATTTGATCGCATGAGCGCACACGGACCGATGCCGCGATCGGCCTGGATATTCCCGGCGCTGGCGATGCTGCTGTTTGCCGTGGCCATCGCCCTCGGGCTCAACTTTACGCCGTCAGTCGGTGGGTTCTTGTTCGCGGTGGTGCTGCTGGCGATCCTGTTCGGCACCGTGTTCGCAGCCGTGCATCATGCCGAGGTGATCGCCGAGCGAATCGGCGAGCCCTACGGCACGCTGCTGTTGACGCTTGCGGTCACCATCATCGAGGTCGCGCTGATCGCCACCATCATGCTCGGCGACAAGCCGCAACCGGCGCTGGCGCGCGACACCGTGTTCGCGGTGGTGATGATCGTGTGCAACGGCCTCGTCGGCCTCTGCATCTTCATCGGCGGCCTGCGCTACCGCGAGCAGGATTTTCAGGTCTCGGGCGCGAACCTTTATCTCAGCGTGCTGTTCGTGCTGGCGACCATCACGCTGATCATGCCGAACTATACGCTGACGGCGCCGGGGCCGATCTATTCAGCGGCCCAGCTCGGATTCGTCAGCATCGTCACCCTCGTTCTCTATGCCGTGTTTCTCTATACCCAGACCATCCGGCATCGTGATTATTTCATCAACCAGGCCAAAGGCGAGGCGGCCGGCGAATCCCGACTGTCCAACCGGATGCTGGCGCTCAGCATCGCGCTGTTGCTTGTGTCCCTGCTGGCGGTGGTGCTGCTGGCCAAGAAATTTTCGACGGTCGTCGATGCCGTGACCGCGATGATTGGCGCGCCGTCCGCCTTCGCAGGCGTGATCGTGGCGGCGTTGATCCTGCTGCCGGAGGGCGTTGCGGCGGTCGGCGCCGCGCGCAGGAACGACCTGCAGAAAAGCATCAATCTCGCGCTCGGCTCTTCGCTCGCCACGATCGGGCTGACGGTGCCGGCGGTCGCAGTCGTCGCCTACACGCTCGACAAGCAGCTGGTGCTCGGGCTCAATGCGCCGGAGATGGTGCTCTTGGTGCTGACCTTCGTCATCAGCATGCTCACCTTCGGCACCGGCCGCACCAACATCCTGTTCGGGCTCGTGCACATGCTGGTATTCGCCGTGTTCCTGTTTATGGTGTTCGTGCCGTAATTCCCCTGGAGTGAATCTGATATGATCGCCGCCAAATCCGACATTCAGGTCGATACATCAGAAGTCCGCGTTACCGAGTGGCGGCTGCCGCCGGGCAGCGCTACCGGCCATCACACCCACGGGATGGATTATGTGATCGTGCCGGTGACCTCGGGCGAGATGACCATCGTCGCGCCGAACGGCGATCGCACCAAGGCGCAGCTCGGGGCCGGCAAATCCTATTTCCGGAAAGCCGGCGTCCAGCACGACGTGCTCAACGAGACGGCAGCCGAGATCGTGTTTCTGGAGGTCGAACTGAAGCCCTGACCATCCGCCGTGGAGCCGTGGCCCGGGGCCGGGCGGCGGCGGGAACCGTTAACCTCCCGGAAACGAAACCTGGATTTTCCGGCTCGATCCAGGCCGGCGTTGCCCGGCCTGCACGGGAACTGCTGAATTGCCTCCGATCCGTCGCAGTTGATCCCTCAATGTGCCTCAAAGTTCCGGCAATTGAAGGACCGCGGGGAGGGTCGGAATGCTGAATTACCTGAAGAAGTTCGCCGTAGACATCTTTCCCTCGGTCGCTGCGACCGTCATCGGGGCGTACATCGTCAACCACTACATCGTGAGCAAGCCCAACGCGGACGCTCCTGCCGCTGCGGTGTCGACCGCCAACCCCAAGGGGGAAGGCAAGGCTGAAGCCAAATCCGACGCCAAGTCGGCCGACACCACGGCCAGTGTCAGCAATCTCCCGGCTGCCGGCGTCAAGGCGAGGGGAATCTCCGAGAAGGCCATCATGGAAAAGACCGCTGCCGAGCGGCCGGCGGTGGTCGAAAAGGCCCAGGAAAAGACCGACGCAAAAGCCGAAGCGAAGGCTGACGCCAAGCCCGACACCAAGTCCTCCGACACCAAGTCCGCCGATTCCAAGTCCTCCGATTCCAAGTCGGATGTGAAATCGGCCGAAAGCCCGGCCGAGGCCCGTCATGCAGCGGCGCCGCGTGAAAAGGAAAAGATCAGAGTCATACTGCCGTCACCCGTGCAGCCCGTGAATTCCTCGGCGGCTCCGGTTGCGGCGACAGCACCGGCCGCCCCGGTCGAGACTGCGGCTGCGCCGGAAGAAAGGCGCGATGCCAACGATCTGGCGCGCGCCGCGATCGAGCGCCTGCGCGTCAATGGCGAAACCTCTCCGCGCGCGCCTGAGACGGCCCGCGCCCCCGAAGCGCCCAGGGTTGCGAATGCGCCCGTGGTGACGAACGCGCCTGTGGTCGCCAATGCACCTGCCGCCGCGAATGCGCCCGCCCTTCGTCCGCTGCCGCCGCCCATCATGGTCTCGGGCTCGCCGGCGGGCGACCCCTATGGTCAGCCATCGTCTGGTCAGACTTCGTCGCAGGCGCGGCCGCCTTATGCCGAAGCCGTCAATCCGAACCGCCCAACGCCGCCTGCCGAAATTCCGGTCTCGCGCCCGCTCGATCTGCGTGCCGAAGTGGCCGAACCTTCCGTGCGCGAACGCGCCACGGCGGCCGCCGAGGACGCGTTGTCGACCGCCAAGTCACTCTTCCACGCGGTGCTGCCGAAATAAGTCTATGACCTCTTCGGGCGAGGCAGGTCCTCGGACTTGATCCGAGGGCTTTTGTCTGGCGCAAGGAAACGCGCCAGCAAAGCTGCAGCCCGGCTCCTCACTCAATCAAAAACCGCGAAGACCCTGGAGCCTCATTCCGATGGAATCGGAATGAGGCTCTGGATTTTTGATTTGACGCGTATTCTTGACGCTCACATCTAGCCGCCGGTGCGCGCGAGGCCGCTTCGCGCGGCTTCGTCCTTGGGGCGGAGCGCGAGCGCACGGCCGTAGGAGGTGAACGCCTTGGCCTTGTCGCCGAGACGTTCATAGGTGACGCCACGAGCCGACCAGGCTTGCGCGCTGTTGGGATCGGCCTGCACCGCCTCGTCCAGATCGGAAGCGGCCTCCTTTGTCTTGTCGATGGCGAGGTAGCTGGTTGCACGCGCCAGCAGCGGCTCGACCCGTTGCGGCGTCAGGCCGTTGGCCGCAGTGAAATCCGCGATCGCTTGCTCATGCCGCTTGTCGGCCTGATAGATCAGGCCGCGGCCGTACAGCGCCGGCACGCTGTAGGGATCGAGTGTGAGCGCGCGGTCGAATTCCGCCAGCGCTTCTTCGGGCTTGCCGGATTTGGCGAGAGTTTGGCCGCGCGTAGTGTAGCCTTGGGCGTCGCTGACGCTTTGTCCGCTGATCGTGCCCGTCGGTTTCTGCTCGACGGCCTGTGGCTTCTCCTTGTCCGATCCCCATGATCCCAGGTCGAACGAACAGCCACCGAGAGGAACAGTGAGAACGATCGCCAGCAGCGCGATGGGTACGGCCGTGAAGCGCGAAGCGCAGGGAAGGGCATTGTAATCCGTAACGGCCATGCAGCGGAATACTCTCGCGTGTTCAATACGGCATAGGTAACCCGATGAGCCGCAAAATGCATCGGTCAAAATAGCCGCAACGGCCGGCGAAGGAGATGCGAGTGATCGAGCACGCCGCTCGCACCGGCGCTGATTATCCCATCCTGCCGGATCTGCGATGGCGAAAACAAAAACGCGGGCCTGAGGCCCGCGTTTTCAACTCAAATCTTTCTAGAACGCGCTCAGCGCGGTCCGCGCGGACCTGCGCCCGGGCCACCACGACCGCCAGCGCCGCCACGGTCGCCACCGGGACCGGCGCCGAACACCGGCTTCGGCTTCATCGGCAGCAGGCCTTCGCGCTGCAGCTTCTTGCGGGCCAGCTTGCGCGCGCGGCGCACGGCTTCGGCCTTTTCACGGGCCTTCTTTTCGGAGGGCTTTTCGTAGTGCCCGCGGAGCTTCATCTCGCGGAAAATACCCTCGCGCTGCATCTTCTTCTTCAGCGCCTTGAGGGCTTGATCGACATTGTTATCGCGGACGAGAACCTGCACGCGGCATCCTCTTTCAATTGATCGGATAGGAATTCTGGTAAAGTTAAAGGGCCGGCGAAAGGCCTGGCCCTTAACCCTGAACGCGGGCATGTAGCAGACAAATCCGCTATTGTCCACCTGAGAAGCCGGTTTCCCCGCCCCGGAAAGCCACGAAAATCGGCGGGATCCGGCACCGGTGCGACCCTGGTTCCTCAAATAACGAGCCCATCACGGGCTCCCCCTAGCATCCGGCAACCTAAACATGCGGGAGGCGAGTATGAATACCAAAAAATATACCGCTGAAGCGATCGGCACGTTTTGGCTCACGTTTGCGGGATGCGGCAGCGCGGTCATCGCCGCCGGCTTTCCTCAGGTCGGCATAGGCCTGGTCGGCGTGTCCTTGGCGTTCGGCCTGAGCGTCGTGACGATGGCCTATGCGATCGGCCACATCTCCGGCTGCCATCTCAATCCCGCCGTCACGATCGGCCTCGCGGCCGGCGGACGGTTTCCGGTGCAGCAGATCGTTCCTTACGTGATCGCGCAGGTGATCGGCGCGGTCGTTGCCGCGGCGCTGCTCTATGTGATCGCAAGCGGCGCGCCCGGCTTCGATCTGGCCAAGGGCTTTGCCTCCAACGGCTATGACGCGCATTCGCCCGGGCAGTACAACATGATGGTCTGCTTCATCACCGAAGTGGTGATGACCATGATTTTCCTGTTCATCATCATGGGCGCCACCCACGGCAAGGCGCCCGCGGGCTTTGCGCCGCTCGCCATCGGATTGGCGCTGGTGATGATCCACCTTGTCAGCATTCCCGTCACCAACACGTCGGTGAATCCCGCGCGCAGCACCGGACCCGCGCTGTTCGTCGGCGGCTGGGCGCTGGCGCAACTCTGGCTGTTCTGGGTTGCGCCGCTGATCGGCGGTGCGCTCGGCGGTGCGATCTATCGCTGGCTCAGCGAGGAGCCGGCCGGCATTGTGGAAGGCCTGAAGAGGGCCTGATCTTTCAAACGCGCCCGGCGAGAGCACGGGTAGAGCGTTTTCGAGCGAAGTGGACACCCGGTTCGCGTCAAGAAAACGCGTCAAACAAGAATCTAGAGCCCGGTTCTGATTAGATCAGAACCGGGCTCTAGCGCTATTTCTTGCTGGCCGGGGACACCTCGGTGACATGGCCCATCTTGCGGCCCGGCCGCGGCGGGCCCTTGCCGTAAAGGTGCACGGTGGCGCCGGGCACCGTCAGCCATTGCTCGTAGTCGAGGATATCGTCGCCGATCAGGTTGGTCATGGTGACCTCGCCGTGACGAACCGGCTTGCCGAGCGGCCAGCCGGCGATCGCCCTGATGTGCTGCTCGAACTGGGAGATCGAGGCGCCGTCCAGCGTCCAGTGTCCGGAATTATGCACCCGCGGGGCAATCTCGTTGACCAGCACGTGCGGCCCGCCGTTTCCGGCAACGACGAACAATTCGACTGCGAGCACGCCGACATAGTCGAGCGCGTTGGCGATCTTCTCGGCGACGGCACGCGCGTCTGCGGCCAGCGCATCCGAGATCGCGGCGGGCGCGCGCGAGAATTTCAGGATGTGATCGCGGTGTTCGTTTTCGGTGACATCGTAGCATTCGACCTCGCCGTCCGCCGAGCGCGCGGCGATCACGGAGATCTCGCGCTCGAAGGGAACGAAGGCTTCGAGGATCGCGGATTTGGTGCCGAGGTCTTCCCAGACTTGAGCGGGGTCGTCGCCTTCGCGAATGATCGCCTGGCCCTTGCCGTCATAGCCGAAGCGGCGGGTCTTGATCACGGCGGGAAGGCCGATGCGCGCAATGGCGCTCTGCAGCGTTTCCACCGACGACACGTCGGCATAGTCGGCGGTGTCGATGCCGAGCCGCTTGACGAAATCTTTTTCGATCAGCCGGTCCTGCGTGGTTTCGAGGATCCTCTGCGCCGGCAATACCGGACGCCGCGCGGCGAGCACCATGGCGGTGGCGGCCGGCACGTTCTCGAATTCATAGGTGATGACGTCGACATCGTTGGCGAACAACTCCAGCGCCTCGACGTCGGCATATTCGGCACAGGTCGCGTTCAGCACAACGTCGAAGGCGGGCGAGTCCGGGTCCGGCGAAAACACCTGGCATTTCAGGCCAAGGCGCGCCGCCGCCATCGCCAGCATCCGGCCCAATTGTCCACCGCCGAGAATTCCGATGGTGTCGCCCGGCTTCAGCTTCACCTTGCCTGAAGCCGTCACGCCGATCCCTCCGGACGCTCCTTGACGGCGTCGGTCTGCTGCTTGCGCCACGCAGCCAATCGCGCTGCCAGCGCCGCGTCATTCAGCGCGAGCACGCTTGCCGCAAGCAGCGCGGCGTTGATGGCGCCGGCCTTGCCGATCGCGAGTGTTCCAACGGGAACGCCGGCCGGCATCTGCACGATCGAGTAAAGTGAATCGAGCCCCGACAGCGCCTTCGATTCGACGGGAACGCCGAACACCGGCAGTTCCGTCAGCGCCGCCGCCATGCCCGGCAGATGGGCTGCTCCGCCGGCGCCGGCGATGATGACCTTGAAGCCTGCGGCCTTGGCGCCTTTGGCGAAGGCAAACAGCCGGTCCGGTGTCCGGTGGGCCGAGACGATGCGCTTTTCGCAGTCGATCCCGAGCGCCGTCAGCGTTTCGGCGGCATGGCGCATGGTCTCCCAGTCGGACTGGCTGCCCATGATGATGGCGATGGGTGTGGTCATCTCGTCAATTCTGTTCGGGAATCCAGAAACATAGGCCGATTATAGGGTCGGCCCGGGGCTCATCCAAGGCGTGGCAAGGGATCAGGAATGGACTATCCTGTCTTGGTGAATCCCGGCAAGCCTTCATAAGCAAGCCTGCACAGGGAAGGCCATGAAGAAGAAAACCAGGGCGACCGCCTCCAGGGCCGGAAAACGCCCCAAAACCGCGGTTTCCGGGCGAAAAACCGCCCCGCGGCGGTCATCCGCCCCGGGATCCCGGCCGCCGGCGGTGTCCAACGGCACCAAGGCGACGATTCGCCGGCTGAAGGCGGAACTGGCCCGGACGCAGACGCAGATCGAGGAACTTCAGGCCTCCGCCGATACCGATTTCCTGCTGGGCATTCCAAACCGGCGCGGCTTCGAGCGCGAACTCAGTCGCGCGATCGCCTACATCAAACGCTATCGCGCCGGCGGCGCCCTAGTCGTGCTCGATGTCGATCGCTTAAAGCCGATCAACGACGCCTTCGGACACGCCGCAGGCGACCAGGTGCTCAAGGCTATCGTCACGGCGCTGCTCGCGCAGGTGCGCGCTTCCGACGTGGTCGGCCGGCTGGGCGGCGACGAGTTCGCGCTGCTGTTGTGGAATCTCAGCGAGACCGACGCCAAGGCAAAGGCAGCCGCGCTGGAGGAGGCGATCGATCGCCTCACCTTCGTGTTCGATGGCCGCACCATTACCGCGGGCGCCTCCGCGGGTGTCTCCATTCTCGATACCCATTCCGAAGCCGGCCGCGCGCTGGAAGCAGCCGACAGCGCCATGTATGTCCGCAAGGCGCTGCGGCGGCATGAGATGTCGTGAATTCGCGCGTCGTCATTGCGGAGCGAAGCAATCCATCGCACGGCATAACGGATAGATGGATTGCTTCGTCCGCTTCGCTCCCTTGCGCAAACGCTTCGCGTTTGTCGCAGGCAATGACGACGCTACAACCCGCTAAGGTCATCCGGCACATTGCCGAACTTGCGCAGCAATTTCGCGTCGCCGAATTCGCCGATCATCGGATCGCCGCTGCGGCTGAAGGCGACGGCGCCGATGCTGCCGGCCATTCGCGACATCGTCTCGGCGCGCCGTAACGCGGTCGTCGGGCTCTGGCATTCTTCCGCGGCTCCCGCCATCGGCGTGCCGCTATCATCCTGCAGGAATGGCATTGCGACGTAATATGTGACATCGGCCATTGGTTCGCTCCGGTGGTGATTGATCAGGCCGCGTCGCTCTCCGCATGGGAGGTTCTCGCCGGCACGCAGCCGGCGGCGATGGCCGCCTGCAATTCCTCCAGTTCGGTTTCCAGATACTCGTTCGCCATGATCAGCGCCTTGATGGTCGAGCGCAGATTGCCGTCGCACATCGCGATGGCTTGATCGCAGGCCTGCTCGTAGCGGCTGTTGTCGGACAGGGGTGAGGTGACGGACATGGCGGGACTCCCGAGGCTGGCGGCAGGACGGCATGTTCTCTTTTTGTTCTCAAGGAGTCAAGCCGCATCCGCCAACCGGAAACCTGTTTTTCGGTCGGCCGTCCGGCAGGATCTTCGCTACGCCGGGCTGTGTGATGTCGCGGGTTGTGTGGATGTCGGGGAAAAGATCTGCCGGAAGGCGGACGTTTTGGCGAGCCGAATTGGCCGAACGAGGCAAGCGCAACGATCAGGCGATGATATCAGGCGTGATCTGGTCTTCGATGAAGGCGATGCGGTCGCGCAATTGCAATTTGCGTTTCTTCAGCCGCTGCAGCCGCAGCAGGTCCGGCGCCGGCGACTGATGCAACGCGTCGATCGCCGCATCGAGATCGCGATGCTCCTGCTGCAGCCGGGCGAGCTCGTTTTCAAGCTCGCGCTCATCATCGTCGGTCATGGTGTACGTTAGCTGAAAGCATGATGAGGTTGTGAACGGATTATCCTAGAGCGTGATGACTTTTCTTCGAATTGTCATCCCGCTCTAGCTCTTTGATTTGAGCATGATCTCCGCGCAAACCGGAACGCGTTTGCGCGGAGATCATGCTCAAGGCTGGCAGTGAATATCGTCCCTGCGAGGCTGGTCCGCAAGCTGACCGGGTTCCCATACTCACGATTGGTTACAGATAAATCCGAAAATATGACAGGCGCGATTCTGGATACCCATCGACAGATTCGTCGTCTGGTGTACACTCCCGCGTCCGGATCGAATCTGAGGTTCAACCACCGAGGAGATTTCGTATGGCACTACAGGCGCATCTTGTTGAACTTGAACGTAAACACAAGATTCTCGAGAATGAATTGCACGAAGCGCTCGTGCACCTTTCCACAGACGACCTGCAAATTGTCGAGTTGAAGCGCCGCAAGTTGATGGTCAAGGATGAGATTGAGCGGTTGAAGCATACCGCCAGCGAAACTCTCCACTAACAGTCCCAGCAAAAGTATCGAAAGTCCCCACACGGCCGGATGGGCGCCGATGCGCTCATCCGCCCGCATGTGGGCTCTGTCAAAGCTCCACCAGCGCGCCGACATGATCGGCGATCGCGAGCGATGACGTCAGTCCCGGCGATTCGATACCGAACAGATTGATCAGCCCGGCGACGCCGTGATCGGCTGGGCCCTGGATCAGAAAATCCTGCGTGGCAACTGCCGGCGGCACGATCTTCGGCCGGATTCCGGAATAGCTCGGCATCAGTGCGCCGTCCGGCAGCGTCGGCCAGTAGCGCCGGATCGCGGGGTAGAATCGCTCGGCACGAGCAGGATCCACCGCATAGTCGATGCTCTCGATCCATTCCACGTCGGGGCCGAAACGAGCCTGTCCCGCCATGTCGAGCGTCAGGTGCACGCCCAGCCCGCCGGGCTCCGGCACCGGATAGATCAGGTGTGAAAACGGGGCCCGCGCGCTGCAACTGAAATAATTGCCCTTGGCCAGATAGGCGCAGGGGATCAGCCCGACCGGCATGCCTTCGATGCTGCGCGCCACTGCGGGCGCGCTTAAGCCCGCCGTGTTGACGAGCAGGTTGCATGCAAGCGTCATCGGCGCGTCACCGCCGGCTTCGATTTCGATCCGGCCGCCACCGGCCCGGGCGCGCAACAGCGGCGTGTGGAACGCATAGGCCGCGCCCGCTTCCTCCGCGTCGCCCCGCAGCGCCAGCATGTAGGCGTGGCTGTCGATGATGCCGGTGGTGGGCGAGAGCAGGGCCGCATCGCAGTTGAGCGCCGGCTCCAGCGCGCGCGCGGCCTCGCCCGTCAGCAACTGCAGATCGTCGACGCCATTGGCTTCGGCATGCGCGCGGATCGACTGCAGCTTTTCGGTTTCGCCTGGTGTCGTCGCCACGATCAGCTTGCCGCAATTGCGATGGGGAATGCCGTGGTCGCGGCAATACTGGTAGAGGGCGCGCTTGCCGCTCACGCACATCTGCGCCATCAGGCTGCCGGCGCGGTAGTAGATACCGGCGTGAATCACCTCGCTGTTGCGGGAGGAGGTGATGGTACCGATGCCCTCAGCGGCCTCGAGCACGATCACTTCGCGGCCCGCCTGGGCCAGCCGCCGTGCGATCGCGAGCCCGATCACTCCCGCTCCGATGACGACGCAATCGACCTTGTCCATGTCAGCTTCGGACCTGGGAATCTGGCGTGGAAATCGGCGCCTGCCACGCCCGGCAATCATCGTTTCGTCCGCCCGAGCAGTCAAACAACCCGTTGGTTTGCCTCGAAATACGCCGCGAACGCAGTCCCGTTAGTGAAGCATTAATCATGTCAGGCCAATTGCCGTAATTTGGGTCATATTTTAGAATTGTACGGGTAGTCATTTACCCGATCCAAACCCGTCAAGCCAGACACTCCGCCCGCAAACCTTGGGTGGGTAATGGCTGACAGGAACCGGCAGGCAGGACGGAAGAATTTGATTCCGGCGCAGGCCCTCGTCTGTCTGCTCGCCATGGCTGCGCCGTGCGGACTTGCGTGGGCCGCGGCTTCCGCGGGCTTTGCGCCGGCGAGCTATATCGGCGAATTCGATCCCAATCAGGTGTGGGAACTGCTGCTCGGGGGGATCGCCGTCGTTTCCTTCCTGGTTGCGATCGGGATCTGGATACTGGCGGCGTTGCGCGGGGCCAAGAGCGCACAATTGCAGCGCAGCGCATTCATCGGCTCGGCGCTCAACACGCTCAACCAGGGCGTGATGATAACCAACGCGCAAAACCGCGTGGTCTTCTGCAACGACCGCTTTCTCGAAATGTACGGGCTCAGCCGCGCCGAGATTTCGAGCTCGATGACCGGCCGCCAACTGGCCGAACTGCGTCTCGCACGCGGCCTGATCAATCTTACCGTCGACGAGTTCAGCAAGCTTGCCCGCCGCCCGGAAGGCGTCGTCACCGAACTGCCGGGCGGGCGATCGGTGCTTTCGAAGATCTTCCGCCTGCCCAATGGCGGGACGATCGGAACGCATGAGGATTGCACCGAGCAGCGCCAGCTGTCGCGCAAACTGGCATCGACCACCAAATTTCTGGAATCGGTGCTCGACAACGTTCCGGTCTGCGTCGCCGCCAAGAACATCGAGGACGGCCGCTATATCTTCGTCAACCGCGCGTTCGAGCGATTCTCGCGCTTCTCACGCGATCACATCATCGGCAAGCGCGCCGACGAAATCTTCCGGCCCGAAACCGCGAAGAGCATCGAGACGGCGGACCAGGCGGCGGTAACGGCGCCGGAAGGCTATCACCGCGGCGAATATTTCGTCGAACGGGGCGACGACAGGCGCGTTCTCTCCTCCAACCGCGTGGTCGCGCGCAACGAGAACAACAAGCCGGAATTCCTGATCGCGCTGTTCGATGACGTCACCGACCGGCGGTCGCTGTCGCGCGAACTCGAAAACACCAAGAAGTTCCTCGAACTGGTGGTCGACAACATCCCGGTGTCGCTGATCGTGGAGCGCGTCAGCGACGGGCGGTATCTGCTCGCCAACCGCAGCGCCGAGACAATTCTCAATCGCCGCCGCGAGGATGCCACCGGCCTGACCGCCGCCGACATCTTCAATCCGCGCGAAGCCAAGCTGATCATCGCGCGCGACGAGGCCGCGATCAAGAAGCGCGGCCTGCTCACCGAAGAGCACCCGATCTCCACCAAGGATGGACTGCGGCTGTTCCTGACCCGCCGCATGACTGTTCTCGACGAGGCCGGCGAGCCGCAATATCTGATCAAGACCCACGAGGACGTCACCGACCGCCGTCAGACCGAATCGCGGATGGCGCACATGGCCTATCATGACGGCCTGACCGATCTGCCGAACCGCGCCGCCTTCCTGCAGGCGCTGGCGCAGATGATCGAGGCCTGCGCCGGCACCGACGAGGAATTCGCGGTGCTGTGCGTCGACCTCGATGGCTTGAAGGAAATCAACGACGTGTTCGGCCATGGGATGGGCGACAAGCTCCTGATCGAGGTCGCGGGCCGCATCCAGGCTTCCGCCCGTGGCGGCGTGGTAGCCCGGCTCTCCGGCGACGAGTTCGGCCTGATCATCGACGGCAAGCAGCCTGAGGCCGGCAAGGCGCTGGCCGAACAGCTCGCGCAAGCCCTGTCGGACGAATTCCTGATCGACGGCAAGTCGGTGCGCACCGGGGTCACCACCGGCATCTCGGTATTTCCGCATCACGGCGCGGACGCGGCTTCGCTGCTGGCCAATTCCGGCGCGGCGCTGTTCCGCGCCAAGCAGAAGTCGCGCGGCTCGATCAGCATTTTCGCGCCCGAGATGGACCAGCAGATCCGCGACCGCCGCGTGCTGCATCAGGACCTCTCGATGGCGATCAGGAACGGCGAATTGTCGTTGTACTATCAGCCGCAGGCCGCGTCGGGCGCAACAGTCGCCGCCAGCAAGATCATCGGCTTCGAGGCGCTGGCGCGCTGGATGCATCCGGTGCGCGGCTTCGTGTCGCCGGGCGAGTTCATCCCGCTGGCGGAAGAAAGCGGCCTGATCGTCGAAATGGGCGTCTGGATCCTGCGCGAAGCCTGTCGCGAGGCCGCCTCCTGGCCGGTACCGATGCAGATCGCCGTCAACCTGTCGCCGGCGCAGTTCATGCGCGGCGACGTGGTCAGCCTGGTGCATTCGATCCTGCTCGAAACCGGCCTGGCTCCCGACCGGCTCGAGCTTGAAATCACGGAAGGCGTGCTGATCGAGGATTTCGATCGCGGCCTTGCGCTGCTGCGGCGGCTGAAGGCGCTCGGCGTCCGCATCTCGATGGACGATTTCGGTTCCGGCTACTCCTCGCTGAGCTATCTGCAGGCGTTCCCGTTCGACAAGATCAAGATCGACCGCGCCTTTGTCATGAACCTCGGGCGCAACCCGCAATCGGCGGCGATCGTGCGCGCCGTCATCGACCTCGGCCACGGCCTCGAAATGTCGATTGTTGCCGAGGGCGTCGAGACCCAGGAACAGCTCAGCTTCCTGTCGGAAGAGGGATGCGACGCGGTGCAGGGCTATTTCCTCGGCAAGCCCCTGCCGATCGGGCAATACGACGCGCTGGTCGGCCGCAGTGCCGCAAACGACGTCGAAACGGCGCGCAAGCTCGCCAGCGCCTGATTTCGCGAAAGCGCGTTGCGCTGCATCGGATGCAAGGCCCGGAGATGCGAAGGCATGCCTGACCTCGAGCTCTTCGCGATTTGATTTCGACGGGACCTTGGCTTGCCTTCCCTCGAGGGCCCGGCTATTTTGGCTCGATAGCTGATCGAGATAGGGAGGGCTGCGCGGTGACGACATTTTTGCGGCACTATCGCCAGCTCGGCCCTGTCAACGCCCTGCAAATGAGTTTGCAGGGCTGACCAGAGACTTTTCCGAGAATCTCTTCCTGGTCTGCCCCGTGGCAATGCGGCGTCGAACGTCTGATCGTTCGCGACCGCATTTTGTAGCTCGCCGCGCTCCAACACGAACATCCGATGACGGCTGCATGCCCCGGACGCCGTGTTTGGCCGGCAAGACCCGGAAACGATCATGACCCTTATCAATATTCGCAATCTTGGCGTGACGCTGAACGCGCCGCTGTTTTCCCGACTGGACCTTTCCGTCAATCCCGGTGACCGCATCGGGCTCGTCGCAGCCAATGGACGCGGCAAGACCACGCTGCTGCGCTGTATTGCAGGCATGGCGGAGCCGAGCGATGGCGAGATCACCCGGTCGCGCGGGCTGACCATCGGCTATGTCGAGCAGGATGTACCGTCCGCGCTCGCGGATATGCCGTTTTATGCGGCGGTGCTCGACATGCTTCCCGTCGAACGACGGGCAAGTGAAAGCTGGAGGGTCGACGTTGCCCTGGAATCGCTTGAGGTGCCCGAGGCGCTGCGACAGAGGCCGCTGAAGCAGCTGAGCGGCGGCTGGCAGCGGTTTGCCATGCTTGCCCGCATCGTGGTGGCCGACGCCGACGTATTGCTGCTCGACGAGCCGACCAACCATTTGGACCTCGCCAGGATTTGTCAGCTTGAAGCCTGGCTGAACGCGCTGCCACGGGAAATGCCGGTCGTCATATCGAGCCATGACCGCGCCTTTCTCGACGCAACCACGAACCGCACGGTATTTTTGCGACCCGGGCGGTCGCAGATATTTTCGTTGCCCTATACGCAGGCTCGCGCTGCGCTGGGCGAGGTGGATGCCTCGGATGAGCGGCGTTACCGGCGTGACCTGAAGGCTGCCGGGCAGCTTCGTCAGCACGCTGCAAAGCTCAACAATATCGGCGTCAATTCCGGCAGCGATCTTCTGTTGCAGAAGACGAAGCAGCTGAAGCAGCGGGCCGAGAAGCTGGAAGATGCGGCAAAGCCCGCCCACCTCGAGCGATCCGCCGGGACGATCAAGCTCGCCAACCGCGGAACGCACGCCAAGGTTCTGATTGCGCTGGACGATGCCGCCGTCGCTACCCCCGACGGCAGGTTGCTGTTCAAGACCGGCAAGCAGTTCATCTGCAAGGGAGACCGGATCGTGCTGCTGGGGCCGAACGGGGCAGGCAAGACCCGGTTCGTGGCGATGCTGCGTCAAGCGATCGAAAACCCGGAAGCCACGCAGGCCGGCATCAAGGTCTCGCAGTCGCTCGCCCTCGGCTATTGTGAACAGAATCTTGCCGATCTTGCCGATGCTGACACGCCGATGCACACGATCGTCAGCCGTTTCGAGGTTGGCGATCAGCGTGCGCGCGCGTTGCTCGCCGGCTCCGGCCTGTCGGTTGCGATGCAAACCCGTCCGATCGGCCGGCTTTCCGGCGGACAGAAGGCGCGTCTCGGTATGCTTTTGCTGCGGCTCGCCGAGCCAAACTTCTATCTGCTCGATGAGCCTACCAACCACCTGGATATCGAGGGGCAGGAAGCGCTGGAAGACGAATTACTGGAGCATCAGGCAAGCTGCGTGCTGGTTTCACACGACCGCAACTTCGTACGAACGGTGGGAAGCCGGTTCTGGCTGATCGAAAGGAAGAGGCTGGTGGAACTGGAAGGACCGGAGCGCTTCTTCGCATCGATCGGTGCAACGAGCTAAAGCGGCGGTTGCCGGTTCTTGTCCGGACTGATTCATTTCCGGGAGCGACATCCACTTTTGGCCATCATGCCCTAGTGTAGTGAGGTCAGATTCTCACCAGTAGCCCTTGCGTATGGCGGACTACGATCTCGCGATCATTGGCGGCGGATTGAACGGCGTCAGCATCGCGCGCGACGCCGCCGGACGGGGCTTGCGCGTGATCCTGGTGGAGCAGGGCGATCTCGGCGCGGGCGCCTCCTCGGCCTCGCCGCGGCTGATCCATGGCGATCTCGCCGGGCTGGAGCGCCGACATTTTCTTCGCGTCCGTTCGGCGCTTGCCGAGCGCGACGTCTGGCTCAGGATAGCGCCGCATCTGGTGCGCCCGATGCGGTTTGCCA
Source organism: Bradyrhizobium sp. 170 (assembly GCF_023101085.1). NCBI lineage: Bacteria > Pseudomonadati > Pseudomonadota > Alphaproteobacteria > Hyphomicrobiales > Nitrobacteraceae > Bradyrhizobium > Bradyrhizobium sp. 170. The sequence continues at coordinate 1,082,214 of NZ_CP064703.1, forward strand.
TCCCTGCGCATTCGGACGAGCGTCCGGCCTGGCAGTTGCGCTCATGGCTGCTGTTGTACGACCGGCTGGCCTCGCGCAACGGCCTGCCGGCCTCGGCGACCGTCGACGTCACCCACCATCCCGTGGGCAACGCGCTGAAGCGCCCGTTCGGCACCGCCTTCGAATATTCCGACTGCGTCGTGGACGATTCTCGGCTGGTGGTTCTCACCGCCGTCGATGCCGCGGCGCGCGGCGCGGTGATTCGCACCGGCGCACGCTGCACCCGGGCCGAACGCGGCAAGGAGTGGCGGCTGGTGACGAAAGATCGCGGCTTTCGCCAGGTGATCACGGCACGGGCGGTCGCCAACGCCACCGGCGCCTGGACGCCGTCCGTCGCCGAGACGGTGTTGCGCGTGCCGCCGCCGAGGGTGGCCGCTGTACAGATGGACCAGATCGTCGTCCGCCGCCTGTTCGACAGCGACAACGTCTATGTATTCCAGAACAGCGACGGACGGCTGATCTTCGCAAGTCCCTATCAGCGCGATTTTACCCTGATCGGCACCGTCAGCCATGCCTTCAAGGGCGATCCCGCCATCGTTGCGATGGCGGCAGGCGACGTCGCCTATCTCTGCGATGCGGCGAACCGCTATTTCCGCGAGCGGATCGAGACGGTCGACGTGGTGCGCACGCTTTCCGGCGCCAACATGGTGCGGAATCCTGCGAGCAGCGGCGACGGGGCGATGGCGCTCGACTACGGACGCGGCAAGGCGCCGCTGATCACGGTTTTCGGCGGCGACGTCACCACCTCGCGGCTGCGCGCGGAAAGGGCGGTCTCCAAGCTGACGCCATTCTATCCGATGTCGGCGCGCTGGACCGCGAAGGCGGCGCTGCCCGGCGGCGATTTTGCGTGGGACCGCTTCGATAACGAGGTCGACGAAGTGCGCGACCGCTGGCGGTTTCTCGGCGAGGACCAGGCGAGGCGTCTGGTCGCCGCCTACGGGTCGAACGCCAAGGTTATCCTCGGCGACGCCAAAGCGCGGAGCGACCTCGGCCCTGCCTTCGGACCGGAATTGACGGGCGCCGAAGTACGCTATCTCATGCAAAAGGAATGGGCCCGATTTCCTGATGACATCCTGTGGCGGCGCACCAAGCTCGGCCTGACCATGCATCCTTCGGATCGCGAGGCGCTGGCTGCGTTGATGGCGGCGCCCGTGTGAAGAATGGATCGGACATGCGGCGTGTGATCAGGCCAACTGTTTTCCTGGCCATTATCGGTTTGCTCGGGGGCATAGCCTATCGCTACTTCATTGACGATCCGATCGAAGCAACGCTGCCGTACTATCTCCGGAGCAGCTTGCATGGGATGGGCATAACACTGGCCGCCTGGGGTGTTCATCTCTACTTCACGTCGCGACGAAGTGCGTGGATCAGCAAATGGCCGCTGCTGATGGATCTGGCGGTGCGCTCCGCGACCATGGCTATCGTCGTCGCGAGCGCGGCGCTGGTGTTGCAGGTGACACTGTACTGGGAATGGATCGAGACGAAGTGGCTGATTGAGAAGTTTCCCATTGCCGTTGCATTTAGCTTCTTCGCGTCCCTGCTGGTCCTGTCAACCTTCGAACTGACACGACTGGTCGGCAGTCGTGTGTTGTTCAATATAGTGCTCGGGCGATACCGAAGCCCAGTGCGGGAAGCGCGCGTGCTGATGTTTCTCGACCTGGCAGGTTCGACATCGCTCGCCGAGTCGATGGGAGAATTGCGCGTGCAAAGCCTGCTTACCCGGTTCTTCTTCGACATCGACGGCGCGATCGTTGCGCATGGCGGCGAGGTTCACGCCTATGTCGGCGATGAGGTCATCGTGACGTGGCCGCTCGACGAGCGGATGTCGGGGGGACGCTGCATCGACTGCTTCTTCGCGATTGCCGACAGCATCGCGGAACGGGCGGACTCGTACCGTAAGGAGTTCGGCATGGTGCCGAATTTCCGCGCCGGCCTGCATGCCGGTCACGTGGTGATTAGCGAGTGCGGCAGCTCACGCCGCCAGCTTGCCTATTTCGGCGATACCGTGAACGTGACGGCGCGGCTGCAGGAGCACTGCAAGGAGGTTGGCCGGAATTTGCTGGTGTCGGCGGACCTGTTGGGCCGCATGAAGCCCAAGCCGGCTTTCGCCGTGGAAGCACTTGGGGAGGTCCGCTTGCGGGGTCGCGCGGCCGCTATCGAGGTATTTGCCGTTGATCGCCGTAGCTGATCTCATAGCTGATCTCCCGGATGGCTTCAGTTTCGCTGCGCCTGCCGCGACCAGGCCTCGTCGCGCGCCGAAGGCCTGCAGTCGAGCCGCGTCGAGATGCGCCGGGCGGCCTTGTCGCCGTGACCGGCGCGCATATAGGCGACGATCAGCGTGTCTTCCCATAGCTGACGCTGGGCGTGGCTGCCGCCGATCCGCGTCAGTTCGGAAATCGCTAGCTCGAGCAGGCGTACCGCACCGTCATTGTCGCCTTCGGCAAATGCCCGGATGCCGCGACAGAGGTCGATCGCGCAGCCGCCCGGCGCCAGCTTGCCGTCGGCCGCGCGCGCTTCCAGTTGGGCCAATCGCGCGTCCAGCGCATCGCCGCCTGCCATTGCCGCGGCCAGTGCAAAATGCACGTCGGCGAAATGCGCCCCGGCCTGTGGAAAATATTTCTCGCCATAGGCCGCAACGTCCCGCCAATGCGGCTCCAGCCCGGTTTGGCCGGCCAGCGACAACCGCCACAGCAGCGAGGCGCCGTCGGTGAAGATGTTCAGCGGTGGGTAGGGCCGGCCTGCCGGCTTGATATGCTGTTCATAAATCGCAAGCGCACCATCGAGATCGCCTTCGTCGAGGTTGGTCAGCGCGACGTGCCAGGCAAGATGCCCATGCAGAAAACTCTTGCGACCATGCGAAGGCATCCATTGCGCGAGAAATTTGCGGCCCACCGCCATGTCGCCTTGCTCGAACATCGCGTGCGAGAGGCCATGCGCGGCGTTGGCGTTCTCCGCACGCAGCGCCATGGCGCGCTCGGACAGTGTCCGGCCGGTGGAGAGATTTCCCGCCTCGGTGTGCGACCAGCCGAGGTAACTGACGAACCACCAGTCCTCGCCATAATGCCGCGCGTGGCGTTCGCAGATCGCGAGCTTGGCGGCATCGTGGTCGGGACGGCCCGAGAACGCGTAGAGGCCGAATGCGCCGAGCAGGATCGACAGCACCTGCGCATCGCGCGGATATTCTTCGAGATGCGCCTCGGCGCCGGTCACGGCGACTTTCGGCTTGCTCTCGATCACGGCGGCCATGATCTCGACATGGCTTTTTTCGCGCTGGTTCGCGCCGGCCGCCAGTTCACGGGCCCGCGCCGCCATGGCGCGCGCCTTGCCGCCCTCCATGTTGAGCTGATGCAGCCGGGCGCGCCCGATATGCGCCAGCGCAAAGCCCGGATCTTCCGCGATCGCCTGGTCGAAGGCATCCTCGGCGCCGTGCCAGGCCGACAGCATGCAGTCCACGCCGTCGCGGTAATGCGCCGCGGCGCGGTCCGAGGCGGTCGTCAGCGGAAGATCGTATCTGTCCCGGTTCATTGTTCTTGTCCTTGGGCAGCGAGGGCAGGTATCTGGTGCGACAGCTAGGCTGCTTTCGTTCCGAGCTTTTGCAAATGCCGACGGTCATGCGCCGCTTCGGCCAGCAACCAATCCTGAAACAGCTTGATCTTGGGAAGGTCGGACGTGGCCTTCGGGCACACGATCCAGTATGTCCTGGAAAGCCGGCTTGCATCCTTGAACGGCCGAACGAGGCGCCCAGAGATGAGATCCCACGCTGCAAGCGTGGTGCGCGCGAGTGCTATTCCCTGGCCGTCGACCGCGGCATCGATAACCATGCTGGCGCGGTTTAACACCGGCCCTTGCGAAGGCTCTGCGTTGGGAACGCCGGCAACTTCGAGCCACCTTGTCCACGCCTTGCGATCGTCAAGGTGGAGCAGGGGAAATTTCAGAACATCCGAAGGCCGGACCAGACGGTGACGCCCCGCAAGGAGTTTGGGACTACAGACAACGAATAATTGCTCGGGAGACAGCCGTATCACATCGTGCCCGGGCCAGCTGCCGTCGCCGTGCCGGACCGCAAGATCGACATCCTCTCGCGCGAAGTCGACATGGTGCATGGTCGCCGAAATTCGCAGATCGATTTCGGGATGGGATTCGGAAAAACGACCCAGCCTGTGCACCAGCCACTTGGCCGCGAAGTCAGGCGAAGTGCTGACCGTCAGAACACCCGAACTCTGGCGCTGCATCAAGCGCTCCGTGCCAACGGCGATACGGTCCAGTGCATCGCGCACGACATTGAGGTAGTCGCGGCCGGCTCCGGTGATGACCAGTCGCTGGCGTTCGCGGTTGAACAGCTTGATGCCGAGCTCCGCTTCCAGCGCCTTGACCTGATGGCTGACCGCGCCCTGCGTGACGCATAGTTCTTCGGCAGCGCGGGTGAAGCTTTCATGCCGCGCGGCGGCCTCGAAGGCCTTGAGCGCATTCAGCGGCGGCAGGCGGCGAAGCATGACCCGACCTTCATGAGAAAAACTCGGTCAGGCTAGAGAAACGATGCTTTGCGCGCAAGCCTTGCGTGGCTCTATTTGTCCAGCTTCTCGCCGGAGCCCGAAATGCTTCGGCGCATTCTGGAGCCTTTGTCATGTCAAATTACTCTCGGCAGGGATTGGCCCTGCCGCGCGAAGCCGCCGGCATGCGGACCTTTCGTCAACTATCTGTCTCATCAAGTTCGGCTGGCGGCTGGTTGCGCACGCTGGGATTCTGGATCGACCGGAGCCGCCAACGAAAGCAACTCGGCGAATTGGCCGAGTTGAACGACTATCTTCTCAAGGACATCGGTGTGTCCCGGGAGGAGGCATTGCGCGAAGCGGAAAAGCCGTTCTGGTGTTGAGGGAGCGTTCTATGGGCAACGTCACTGTTTACGGCTTTCCGGTCAGCACCTTCGTGAACATCGTCCGGCTCGTGCTGACCGAGAAAGGCGTGCCGTTCACGTTCTGCGATCTGGAGCAGGAGATGGGCAGCCCACGCCATCTCGCGCTGCATCCGTTCAACCGCGTCCCGATTCTCGACCATGACGGGTTCGTGACCTACGAAACCTCCGCAATTGCAGCCTATGTCGATCAGGCGTTCGATGGACCGCGGCTTCAGCCCGACGACGCGCGAGAGCGGGCGCGGATGAACCGGTGGATCAGCGCGTTGAACAACTATTATTATCCCTACATTGCCTATCATCTCAGCCATGAGCGTTTGATCTACCCGGCTCTCGGCATCGCGCCGGATGAAAAGGTCGTCGCCGCCGCGCTGCCGAAGATCGCGATCGGCCTCGACGTCATGGAAAATGACCTCGATCCCGGCCGGAAATTCCTGGTCAATGACCGGCCAACGCTCGCCGACTTCTTCATGTTGCCGACGATGACGAGCCTCAGCCTCACGCCGGAAGGACAGCAGATGCTGCGCAGCAAACCACGCATCGCTGCGTGGCGTGCGGCCATGGAGGCGTTACCGAGCGTCGTTGCCGTGCGCGCGATGGTGATGCCTCACGTCGGAAGGCCCGTCGAACACGCGCGCCAATGGGTGGTCGATCATCGGCCGAGATACTAGTTCAGGGTTCCGTCGCCTGATTGTTACAGCGCGTGAGATTGACAGGGCAGGTCCCTGCTGGTGTCATCCTTGCCATGGGGAAGCGATCTCCCCACGAGGCGACATGCCGAAGAATCGCGTCCGGTTTTGAAAACCATCCAGGGACGCAGTGTGTCAGCCGCTAATCCAATCTCATTTCACGCTTTTTCTCGCTCCGTCGTGACCACGATGCGCCCATGGCGCGTCCGAGCCGCGATGGGCGCCGCGACGAATCTGGGGCAGGGCAAACCCGGAGAGTGAACGATGGCAGAAAACATGGAACGTCGGGATTTCATCAAGAGCGCCGGGCTGGTCGCCGGGATCGCGGCGGCCTCGACGCTCGGTCAACGATCCGCGAATGCAGAGACCGCGCAGCCAGGAGCAAAGCGCATGGCCTATGAGATCAAGCCGTTCTCGCTCGATCCGAAGTCGGTGAAGGGAATTTCCGAGAAAATTCTCGTGAGCCACTATGAGAACAACTATGTCGGCGCGGTGAAGCGTTTGAACGCCATCGCGGTCCAACTGGCGGAACTTGACTTTGCCAAGGCGCCGAATTTTCTGATCAATGGCCTCAAGCGCGAAGAACTGGTTGCGATGAACTCAATGATTCTGCACGAGGCGTATTTCGACAGTCTCGGTGGCGGCGGCGCGGCCCGAGGCTCGCTGGGAGACGCGATTGCGCGCGATTTCGGCAGCGTCGATCGCTGGCGCGCGGAATTCTCCGCGATGGGCAAGGCGGAAGGTGGCGGTTCCGGTTGGGTGCTGCTGTCTTATTCGCCTCACGACAGGCGACTGGTCAATCAATGGGCTGCCGATCACACCAATGCCGTCGCCGGCGGCCGGCCGGTGATTGCGCTCGACATGTACGAGCACGCCTATCACATGGACTATGGCGCCAAGGCTGCTGCGTATGTCGATGCCTTCATGGAGGCCATCAATTGGGATAACGCCGCGAAGCTGTACGACCGGCTCAGCCGCGAGGGCTGAGCGGCGCGGCACGAGCCTAGAAATCGAGCTTGTCACGCACGGCGTCGATGCCCGCCTTGGCGCAGGCTTCGTCTGCGTCGCCGCCGGGAGCCCCGGAGACGCCAATGGCGCCCAGCAGCGAGCCTGCCGCCTCAACCGTCAAGCCGCCGCCGATGATGACGGCGCCGGGCAGGCTGCGGATTCCGGCCTGCATCATCCCGGGCTGGCTGATGGCGTTGAGCTCGGTCGTGCTGGTGCGAAAGCTGACCGCGGTCCATGCCTTGCCTGAAGCGGTCGACACCGTGTGAGGGCCTGCAAAGCGGTCGCGCAGCAGCACTTGCGTGACGCCGAAGCGATCGACGACGGCGACCGTCACCTGAAAGCCGCGCTTCCGGCAATCCGCCAGCGTCGCTTTGGCCAGATCTTGCGCCAGTTCGGGACTCAACGATTTGTAGCTCACGATGGCTTCCTGGGCGGCGGCTGCGCCGGCAAGCAGGGTAGAAAACGCGGCCGCAGCCAGCAGAATCCGAGCGGTCATCATAATCCTCCACGATCATCTCTATCGTACCGCGAGCAAGAGTTGGCTTTCTGTGAGCTCCGAACCTTACCAGAGCCGTGACCCGCATCCATAATATTGTGGCTGCTTGTTCCCGGCCGGTTGAGCGAATGCCGATCCGCCGCTAGCGTGCGAGCCACACGAGGCTGGCAGGTGGCATGACCGAGGAATCGCCCGAGATCGACACGCCGAAAACCGAAATGCCTGCGACGCCGGCCAGTCCCGCGCCGCCGGCCGCGGCGGCGGACGACATGCCCTTGCTTCGGATCGAGGGGGTCTCCAAGAATTTCGGCAGTTTCCGTGCGGTGGACCAGCTCTCGCTCGAGATCAGGGCGGGTGAATTTTTTGCACTATTGGGCCCGAGCGGTTGCGGCAAGACCACGCTGCTGCGCATGCTTGCCGGCTTCGAGACGCCCGACGAGGGCCGCATCCTGCTCGGCGGCCGCGACATCGCGCCGGTGCTGCCGCATGAGCGGCCCGTCAACATGATGTTCCAGAACTACGCGCTGTTTCCGCATCTCAACGTACGGGACAATATTGCGTTCGGGCTGAAGCGCGCCGGCATGCCGCGCGCCGCCATCGACACCCGCGTCGCCGAGATGGTGGCGCTGGTCAAGCTCGGGGGCATGGAGAAGCGCAAGCCCGATCAGCTTTCCGGCGGCCAGAAGCAGCGCGTGGCGCTGGCGCGCTCGCTGGCGCGGCGGCCCAAGGTTCTGTTGCTCGACGAGCCGTTGGCCGCGCTCGACAAGAAGCTGCGCGAGAGCACGCAGCTGGAATTGATGGAGCTGCAGCGCCGGCTCGGCATGACCTTCATCATCGTCACCCACGACCAGGAGGAGGCGATGACGATGGCCAACAGAATCGGCGTGATGGATGCCGGCCGGCTCCAACAGGTCGCGACCCCGCGCGACCTTTACGAAGCGCCGGCCTCGCGCTGGGTCGCCGAGTTCGTCGGCGACGTCAATTTGTTCGACGGCGAGGTCTCCTCGCACGAGCATCATCGCCTGACGGTTGCGACCCGGGATGGCGGCGCCATCGTGGTCGCGGAGCCGCGTCAGCCCATCACCAAGCCTGTCGTCACGGTCGCGATCCGCCCCGAAAAGGTAAAACTGTCGCGCCGTGGCCCGGCGTCGGACGCGGTCAATTCGCAGGCGATCAACCGGCTCGAAGGCGTCGTCACCGATGTCGGCTATCTCGGTGGCTCGACCGTCTACAAGATCAAGCTCGATTCCGGCGCGGTGGTGCGCGCGTCGATGGCCAATACCGCGCGGCTCGATATCGATACCCTTAGCGCGGGCCAACGCGTGGTGGCGTGGTTCACGCCCGATGATTGCGTGGTGCTGGAGCAATGAGCGCGCGCCGCATCTTCGCACAGCCGGCGCGCTATGCCGCCATCGCGCCCTATGTTTGGATGGTGCTGTTCTTCCTGGTGCCGTTCGGCTTCGTGCTGAAGATCAGCCTGTCGCAGACCGCGATCGCGCAGCCGCCCTATGTGCCCTTGTTCGACTTCACCGAAGGATGGGCGGCGATCAGGGCGGCCTTCGCGCAGCTCTCGCTGGATAATTTCAGGCTGCTGGTCTCGGACAATCTCTATATCAGCTCCTATCTTCGCAGCCTCGTCGTCGCCGTGACGTCGACATTGATCCTGCTGTTGATCGGCTATCCCATCGCCTATGGCATGGCGCGGCTGCCGCAACGCTGGCAGGCGATTGCGATGATGCTGGTGATCGTGCCGTTTTGGACCTCGTTCCTGATCCGCATCTACGCCTGGATAAATATCCTGCAGCACGATGGCCTGCTGAACAAAATTCTGCTCGCGCTGCATCTGGTCTCGGCGCCAGTGGTGTGGCTCTCGACCGACACCGCGATGTATATCGGTATCGTCTATTCCTACCTGCCGTTCATGATCCTGCCGCTCTATGCGACGCTCGCCAAGATGGATCCATCGCTGCTGGAAGCCGCAAGCGACCTTGGCGCGTCGCCGGGGAGAGCGTTCTGGCTGGTGACATTTCCGCTGTCCTTGCCGGGGGTCGGCGCCGGCGCGTTGTTGTGCTTCATCCCGATCGTCGGCGAGTTCGTGATCCCTGACCTCCTGGCCGGCTCCGGGTCGATGATGATCGGCCAGACGCTGTGGCTGGAATTCTTCACCAACAAGGACTGGCCGGTCGCCGCCGCGGCCGCGGTCGCGCTGCTGGTGCTGCTGGTGCCGCCGCTATTGCTCTACGACCGGCTGCAGCGCCGTCAGCTCGGAGGGACGAACTGATGGCCGGCAAGGTCAACAGGCTGTCGCCATTCAACATCACCGCGCTCACGCTCGGGATGGCGTTTCTGTACCTGCCGATCGTAATCCTCATCATTTATTCCTTTAACGCCTCGCGGCTGGTCACGGTGTGGGGCGGCTGGTCGCTGCGCTGGTACCATGAGTTCTTCAACGATCGCGCGATGCTGGATGCGGCATGGATGAGCCTTCGTGTCGCCGCGGTATCGGCCACGATCGCAACGCTGCTCGGTACGCTGGCTGCTGTCGGGCTGGTCCGCGGCGAGCGCTTCAAGGGACGGTCGCTGTTTTCCGGCATGCTTTATGCGCCGCTGGTGATGCCGGAGGTGATCTCGGGACTTTCGCTGCTGTTGCTGTTCGTGGCGCTGAACGCCGAGCGCGGCTTCTGGACGGTGACGATCGCCCACACCACGCTGACCATGTGCTTCGTGACCGTGGTGGTGCAGTCGCGCCTCGCCTCGCTCGACCGCAGCCTCGAAGAGGCCGCGATGGATCTCGGCTGCGATCCGGTGCAGGCCTTTCTTCGCGTGACCTTGCCGCTGATTATTCCGGCGATTGCCGCCGGCTGGATGCTGGCCTTCACGCTCTCGCTCGACGACGTCGTGATCGCGAGTTTCACCACCGGTCCAGGCTCGGCGACGCTGCCGATCCGGATCTATTCCGAGGTGCGGCTCGGGGTAAAGCCCGAGATCAACGCGATCTGCACCATGGTGATCGCGCTGATCGCGGTGGTCATCGTGATCGCTTCGCTCGCCTCGAAACTGTCGAGCTCGCAGGCCAAGAGCGCGGCGCCGCTGTAAGAGCCACCGCCTGTTTCGCAAAGCGCTGACGCCTCGGGTCTGAAGCCCCGCCGCGCGCCCATCACGGAATCGTGCGGACAATTTTCTATCTGAACGTGCGCCAGTTCATACTCCTTCGCTTTCGTTGCAACGCAAAAGTGATGGCGTTTGGATTTGCTGGGAAATCGTTTCCAAAATTCTTGTCGGCCTTCCGCGATTTTTTCGCGTGGTTCCTCATGTCACCAGGAGAATTCATCATGGCCAAGTCCAAGAAAGTCCTCGACAAGTCGTCGAGTTCGAGACCGGAGTCGCATCGCATTTGCAATGTGGTGCCCTCGCGCAATACCGAAACCGACTGGGCGGCGGAAGATGCCATCGCGGCCGGTGCTGCAGCGGCACCGCTCGCCGCGCCGCCGGCCAGCGTCGATCTTCGCCAGCCTTGGTGGGATATCGGCAATCAGGAATCGACCGGCTCCTGCGTCGGCTGGGGTTCGACCGATGGCGTCGCCCGCTATCATTTCGTCAAGGCCAATAGGCTCGCCCAGAACGCAAAGCTTTCGCCGCGGTTTACCTGGATGGGGTCGAAGGAAACCGACGAATTCACCTCCAGGCCGGAAACGATGATCGAAGGCGCCGGCACCAGCCTGAAGGCCGCGGTGGAGATCTTGCGGAAATACGGCGCAGTGCCGGAGACGCTGATGCCCTTCCACATCCAGACCAACATGTATCTGGGCAATGAGAACACGTTCTACGCCACCGCGGCGACGCGCAAGATCGCCTCCTATGTCAACATGCAGCGCAATCTGGCGAGCTGGCGGTCGTGGCTGGCAAGCAATGGTCCGATCCTGGTGGCGCTCAGTGTCGACCAGACCTGGGACAACGCGACTGCGACGCGTGGCAAGCTTGATACGTTCATGCCGGCGACCGCTCGCGGCGGCCATGCCGTCTGCTGTGTTGGATATACCGCCGACCGCCGCTTCATCCTCCGCAACAGCTGGGGTACGGCTTGGGGCGACAAGGGCTTTGCCTATGCCAGCGAGGCCTATATCAATGCAGGGTTCTTTAACGAGAGCTATGGCGTGACGATTTGACCGCAGGAGATTGACGACCCCTTGAGCCGATGGAACCTTCCCGTCCGGGTGCGCGTTGCCGCGCTGTTGGGTGCAATCCTGTTGCACGCCACCGGCGCGGTCGCTGCCGAAACCGGGACACGAATCATGCAGTCGCTGACAGAGGCGGACAACGACCGGACGGTCGACTTGCGCGTCGGCGAGAGCGTGCGCGTCAGCCTGCCGGAGAACGCGACCACCGGCTACCGGTGGGCGGTCGATCGTCTCGATCAGGCCGTCGTCGAGCCGGCCGGGTCGGAGCAGACCTATCCCGGTGGCGCCATAGGCTCTGCCGGTCATGTCACGTTCGATTTCAGGGCGAAGAAGGCCGGCAGCGGCGAGATCGCACTGAAATACTGGCGGCACTTCGAAGGCGAGGGATCGATCGTCAAGCGATTTCGCTTCCGTCTCAATGCGAAGCCGTAGATTCTTGTTTTGACGCGTTTTCTTCACGCGAACCGGCATCCACTTCGCTCGGAAACGCTATAGCCGCATCACGACTTCACGGCGCCCGCGGTCAGTCCCCCCACCATGTAGCGCTTGAACGCGTAATAGATCGCGGCCGGCGGCAGCGCGTAGATGAAGCCGGTGGTCATCAGCAATTCCCACGGCGAGTCGTCCGCGGCCAGGAAGTTGCCGAGGGCCACGGGCAGCGTGATCTCGGTGTCCTTGGAGAGCAGCAGAAAGGCGTAGAGATATTCGTTCCAGGCGAGCAGGATCGCGTAGGTGCCGATCGCGACCAGCGACGGCATCATCAGCGGTACATAGACCAGCCGGAACAATTGCAGCGTGGTGGCGCCGTCCATGGTGGCGGCTTCGTCGAGTTCGACCGGCAGTTTGTCGGACGCCTGCTTCAGCACCCAGATCGCGTAAGGCGAGGCGATCGTCACCATGGCAAGAATCAGCGACCAGTGATTGTTCAACAGGCCGTAAGTGCCCATGGTTCGGTACATCGGAACGGCGAGGAACGCCGCCGGAATGAAATAGGTGAACAGCGCCAGATTCATCACCCAGCGCCCGCCGGGGACGCGCAGCCGCGAGATCGAGAATGCGGCCGCGGTCGCGATCATCAAGGTCAGCGCGCCCGCCGAAAGCGCGATCACCACCGAATTGAGAAACTGGATCCAGAAATCGCGCAGGAAGTAATGCTGCTGGTGGAACACGATGTTGAAATTATTCAGCGTCGGATGCGTAGGCCACAGCTTGCCTGAAAACGCGTCCTCCTTTGGCGAGATCGCGAACAGGAACATGTGATAGATCGGCACCATGGTCCAGATGAACACGGGGATGCCGATCAGCAGCAGTTTGGCTTCGGTGCCGATTTCGCGGAGTGTTGGCAGCTTCATCGCGACAACCGTTTCATCATGAAATAGACCAGCGGCAGCACGAACGGCAGCGCGCAGACGATCGAGGCCATCGCCAGCGAGAGCTGATCGAGCCGGAGATAGCGGATGCCGAGCGTGGCCAGCACGTGGGTGAGGTCGGCGGGGCCGCCGCCGGTCAAGAGGTAGACGCTGTTGAAGTCACCGAGCGTCCAGATCATCGAGAGCAGCGTGCAGGTGATGTAAAGCGTCTGCATCGACGGCCAGGTGATGAAGCGGAACTTCTGCCACCAGCTCGCGCCGTCGACCTCGGCGGCTTCATACAGATCATGCGAGATCGCGAGGCGTCCCGTCATCAGGATCAGCGTCCAGAACGGCAGCGATTTCCAGATGTGCACGCCGATTGCCATCGAAAGCGCCACCGTCGGGTCGTTCAGCCAGTTCGGGCCGTCCTCGCCGGTGAACTTGAAGATCAGCTGGTTGACCACGCCCCATTCCGGATTGAACATGAAGCGCACGGAGAGAATGGTCGGAATCGACGGCACCGCCCAGGGCAGGATGAACAGCACCGACAGCCATTTGATCCAGGTGCGCTGCTGCGCGAAGAAGCCGGACAAAAACAGCGCGATCGCCATTTTGATGTTGATGCCGACCACGAGGAAGATCAGCGTGTTGACGGCGGCGCGCGCGAAGATCGGGTCGTGCCAGAGCGCGACATAGCTCGCCGGATGCCGCGCCAGCCACAGCCCGTAGCCGACCGGATAGACCACGAACGCCAGGAACACGAGGATATAGGGCGCCAGCAGCACGATGCCCCAGACCTGCGGGGTGGTGAGCCGGGCTGATAATGGCGGGCTGGGTAGTGCGTGATCGCCCGAAAGCGTGATTGCCATACGTCTACTCTTGGAACGAGATGCGGGCCGTCGCTACGCCGTCGTCCCTGCGAACGCAGGGACCCATAACCACAGGCCGTTGTTGTTGTGCAAGGTCGTCGACCAGCATCCTTCAAAACGGCCGCCGCGGCGTATGGGTCCCTGCTTTCGCAGGGACGACAGACAACATACGTTCGCAGCGGCCGGCATCGCTTGCCTTAGCCCGCGACCTGCTTGATGCGGGCGATCAGTTCGTCGACGGCCTTTTCGACCGGCACCTTCTCGCTCACCACGCGGTTCATCGCCTTGGCCCAGACGTTCTCGTTGTTCAAAATCGTGAACTTCCAGTTCTTGGTGAAGTCGAACGGCGTGGTGCCGCCGGCGAACTGGTTGTACACGGCCTTGCGATGGCGGTCAGCCTGCCAGAACGGGCTCTGCTGGCTGGCCGTCGTCACCGGGAACCAGCGGCCGAGCGCGCCTTCGATATAGGGCCGGACGTTCTCTTCCTGCAGCAGGAACTTGATGAACTCCTTGCCCTCGGCCTTGTTCTTGGCGACCGTGAACATCAGCCCGGTCTTGACGTCGGAGCGGTACTTGATCGGCGTACCGTCCGGCTTGTTCGGGAACGAGGCGGTGATGATGGTCTCGTCATAGTTCTTCTTGCCGAGCGCGCGCTGTTCCGGCGTCAGCGCCGGGTTGTTGGCGTCGTCGAGCCATTTCGCCGCGATCGAGATCGTGAAGTTATGCGTCATCACGATCGTCTTGTTGTGGAAGGCGACGTTGTTGTCCGGATCCTTCCAGGTGGTGGAGGAGGGCGGCGAGCAGGTCCTGGTGTAGGTATCGGTGTAATCCTTCATCGCCTTGATCAGGTTTTCCCGCACCTTGGGATCGTCGACCGTAAGCTTGCCGTCGTCATCGACCAGCTTGACGTTGTAGGCGTCCATGAAGGTGTAGAACGACTGGAACGAGTCGGTTGATTCCACGCCCATCGGCTGGCCGACGGCGTAGACGCGCTGACCGGTGGCCTTGCGGATCGCCGGCTGCACCTTGTCGCACCAGAACGACCAGTAATCTTCCCACTTGGTCGGGATGTCGCTTTGCTTGAAGCCGGCCTGCTCCAGCATGTCCTGCCAGATCTGGACGTGCATGCTCTGTTGCTTCAGCGGGAAGCCGTAATAGGCCTTCTTCTTGGCGACGTCGTTATAGAGCAGCGCGGTTTCCAGCGTGTTCGGCGCGAATGCCGATTTCATCGGCGTCAGGATGTCGCCGAGATCCTCGAGCTTGCCCTCGAACGCCCATTTGCCCTGCGCCTGCACGTCATAGCTGTCGGAATAGGCGACGTCGGGCACGGTTCCGGAATCCAGCGCCGCCACTGTCTTCGGGATCATGTCCTGGATGGCGTATTGCGACAGTTCGACCTTGATGCCGGTCTTGGCCTCGAATTTCTTGATCGCTTCCAGGAGGGCGTCGTCCTCGGATTTGTAAAAGCCCTTGCCGAACCAGACGGTGATGGTTTTTTGCTGGGCCAGCGCGGGTGCAGTGGCGTAAAACAGCCCGACGGCTGCGACCGCGAGTGAAAGCCCACCTAATTTCTTGGATATCACGTTGTTCTCCCTCAAAATCCCGGCTTTTTAACCGGTTGGATAATGATAGCGCAACCATGCGGCGTTATCCAGATGGCAAATCCCAGACTTGCGTAGGGGGAGCCGATGTTTGTGGCGTCATTGCGAGCAAAGCGAAGCAATCCATCTTTCCGTGCAAGAGGTGACAATGGATTGCTTTGCTTCGCTCGCAATGACGGTGGATACAGTTTCGCGATCTCGCGGCGCGATGCGCCCGAGGCTTGACCGAAGCTCTCGCCCAATGAGGGCGCAGGGAAGACCGGGTGCGCGCTGCACCCGCGGTCTCGTGTGCAATGTGCACAAGGAAGTGCGCACACGAGCATACAGGTCCAGCGGAGAGCATCCGGCCTTCCCTGCGCAATGGCTTTACGGCTTATGCCGCGCTCTCCCCGGAGACGAATTCCTCTTGCCTCCGTCATCGGCGAATTAGCGGTTTTGCGAGACCCGGTTGGGCTCGCGAAAACCTCCGCCGATTTGACACCAGCCACGGGTGCCAGGACCACACGGTTTTGCCGTACGCAGCTTCCTTCACCAAACCATCCGACCGGCCATTTGCGACCGGCCGAAGTTCTGGCGGAGGCGTTTTAGCGCCGTTCGTCTACACGCTGTCGATCGCTCACGGAAAACCGCCCTGCGAACATGCCTGCGCGCCCAACGCTGCCGCGTCCATCGCGCCCCATCCCAACGTTTCGTGACGATCGCGATACGTCCCTCGTTCAAGGGGATGAGGTGCGCGAGTTATGGGGGTGATTTGGGGGAAACGGGAAGGGGAATATTTTTGGGGCGAGGGCTGGACGGGTAAAATCGGGTTGATTTGGTTCAGGAAATTAGTGTTTTGGCGCAACGGGCCTGTGGTCGAAAACGCTGCAAGTAGCCCGCATGAGCGTTAGCGATATGCGGGGAACCAGATAGCGAAGGCGCCGGATGTTGCCGCGTTCATCCGGGCCGCAAGCTCGGCCTGCGACAGCCCCGCGCGCAAACAAGCCCTGGGTAACTCTGCGGCAATCTCGAACTCCGGCATACTCGGCCTTGACCTTCGGCTTGGCGAGCAGGCGGGCCTTTAGCTTTTCAAAACTGGATGGTCATGTGATGTACTTTGCTCGCCGCAACGCCAGTTCGATCTCGGCAAACCAAGGGTCACCACCACTCGTCGTTGATCGGGAGAATCGATTGGTTTGATTCGTTTATTCAAACCAAGAAGACCGGATCGGAATACCCCAGTTTCTCCTTGCTGCCGCCTTGGCTGAACGGAATGCGGAGACATTCTGAGAATATCCAGAAATTTCTCGCAGATCCTCGTCTGCCAAATCGGGAGTAAACTCGATTGCCCCGCGTCTTTTCAATAAAAGTTCAGCCAACAACTGAAGTTCAACGCGGACGGTAATCGCGAGCAGCATCTCCTCGTAGGTGAAGTTGGTCCCGACACTCAGCATCCGCTTCAAACGCGAGACATTTTGCTCCGCCTCAGCGAGGGCCTTCCTATACATCTCATCGGATATCGCCTCTTTCTGAACGATCAATGCCCACTCGTGTGAAATCGGCCACGTCGCACCTTCTTGGCTCAGGATATTATCCATTTCGGCGAGTCGGACGAGTGCGGCATAAGATGCGCAGACCTCGAGCAGCCGCTGGTACTCTGTCCATCGGTTCTGGAGCAAGCTTTCGGTCACGTCGCTCATGGTCGGTCTTTGCGGTCAGGCAACACCAGCATAGCGAATGCGACCTCAATTAGCCGGTGCTAACCTTTTTTCGGTGACCAGCCATAGGCCTTGGCGCAGGCGCCACCCATCAGCATGGCCCGCTCGGTGTCGCTCAGGCGGTCTGTCCTCATGAATGGTTCGACGGCCTGTTCGTAGTTGACGACGGCGAACGCGCGCGTCCAGTCCGTGCCCCACAGGCAGCGATCGAAACCCCAGGCATCAAATACGCGGGCAAGCGGGTCCCAAATGTCCGGGAAGGGATACGGCTCCCGCGAGAGCGTGCAGGCGCCGCTGACCTTGATCACGGCGTTCGGGCGCCTGGCGAGTGCAAGCACCTTCGGGAGGTCGGCCCAGGGTTGGGGAGGTGCAGGCGGCACGCGTGGCTGCAGGATGCCGAGATGGTCGACGATGAACCGCGTGTCGGGATGGCGATCGATCAGCGCGATGCCCGCGTCCAGATTGTCCCAGCACAGGATGTTGAGTGGAAAGTCGTAACGAACGGCCGCGCGCGCAATCCGGTCAAGGCCGGGATCATCGGTCGCGCGCTTCTCCTCTTTCCTCAGCATGGTGCGGATTCCGACCGCGCCCGGCGTCTTCTTCCAGTCGGCGACGACATCGGCCACATCTGGATCATCAGGGTCGACCGGCTTGACGATGGCGAGCCGGCCGGGATGGGCCCGCTGCACTTCGACGGCGTAGCTGGCGTCGTAGCGGTACAAGGAAAAGGCGGAGATGAAGATCGCGCCGTCTACGCCGACCTTGTCCATCGCCGCCACCATCTCGTCACCCGTGACGTGATCCGGCCAGTTCGGCACGCTGTGCCAAGGTCGCTTCGGCGTGTTGGCCTCATAGGCGTGGACCTGGGAGTCGATAATCGTCATCGGATCAGTTTCCTTGATCAGTTTCCTTGCGCCGCGGTCAGGTTGATCAGGCCACGGCCTCAATCGCCTTGCCGTTGACGCGGGTCTCGCCCTTCAAATTGTCGACCGTCACGTATGTGTCGTACCAGGTGAGGCGAGGCCGGACCCCAAAGCGCTCGGTCAAATCCGCGATGCGCGCTTCTGTAAACCAGGCTTCCGCCGATTCACGGCTGTCCCAGAGATAAACGCCGCCGGTGCCGCTTTCGCCATTCAGGTAGTCCTTTCGGATCAATCCTCTCCTGGCGAGGCCGCGATAGGTCGGCGCGGTCGAAGTGCCGCCTTTCACCGCCAGCTCCTCGGAGCGCTTTGGCAAATCGAACTGAACGACAACGATGCAATTGGGCATGGATGGTCCTCCCGTCAGGTCGGCAATCATGCGCTGAATTCGGGTAGACGGTCAAAGGCTGACCTCGCGGCGACGACCGCTTCTGGCGCAAGGCGGCCATTCCGAACATCGGCTGCGCCCGGTGCGGGACGCGCGACGAGATCAAGATGATCTCAAGCTTTTGACCGGATGCGCCGACTTCATCCCCAACAGCTTTGCCCATCAGAAGCCTTGCCACCGGTGATGCGAACGAAGGTTGTCGGCGAGTGGCGCGACGTGGGCATTCGTCGCGCGTAAATGATCTGAAGAGGAAGCGCGCGCCCGCAAGACGAAAGCGTCAGTTCGGCTTCGTTGCCGTAGCAAGTAGCCCGCATGAGCAGAGCGATATGCGGGATCCACTTGCTGGCTGAGTGGCCGTCAGCGAATGCCGCCAGGCCGAAGCCATGGACGTGGGCGGCGTTGCATAGGACGGCAGAGGGCGATGCCGCAAGGCCTGATCTGTGCTAAGCTTCTTTCAACATGGTTGGTCGCGGAGAGGCGCGGAGAGGATTGTGAGGCGACGTGAGTTCATCGCGCTCCTCGGCAGCGCGGCGGCAATGCGATCAGTCAGCGCGCATGCGCAGCGCCCGCCAGAGCGGATCCTCTATTTCACATATTCGGCCGGCTACCGGCATGATGTCATACCGCTTTCCAAGGCAATCCTGGCCCAGCTTGGAAGCAATTCGGGTGTCTTTGAAGTCACTGCAACGGAAGACACGTCTGAATTTTCCCCCGAAAACCTCGAGCGCTACGCCGCGGTGATGTTCTACACGTCAGGCGAACTTCCGATGAGCGACGCGCAAAAGACGGCGCTTCTCAATTTTGTGCGCTCAGGCCGCGGGTTCCTCGGCGTTCATTCGGCGACGGACACATTCTACACTTGGCCGGACTATCTCGATCTGGTCGGCGGCTACTTTAATGGTCATCCCTGGCATCAGGCCGTGACGATCGAGGTGGTCGATTCCCGCGATCCCCTGGTGGCTTTTCTCGGGAATTCATTGCAAGTCGAGGACGAGATCTACCAAATCAGCGACTTCGACTATCGTGGATCACGCGTGCTCCTGCGCCTCGACCCAGGCTCGGTGGACCTTGGCAAGAGCGGCGTGCATCGACGATTCTATGGTTGGCCGCTCGCATGGACGCGAACTTACGGCGACGGACGCGTATTCTATACGGCGCTGGGCCACGAGCCGTCAGTCTGGCAGGACGCCCGCTACCAGCGAATCCTCACCAACGCTATCCTCTGGTCTACTCGACGGTCGCCCTAGCAAGCGGCAAGTAGCTCGCATGAGCACAGCGATATGCGGGATCAGGCGATCTCGAACTCCGGAGCGAGCGCGTCATATTCGGCCTTGACCTTGGGGTTGGCGAGCAGTCGGGCCTTCAACTTTTCGAACGGGATTGTCATGTGATGTCCTACTCCTCCGGGAGCGAATGCTCGAGGAAAAAACGAAGCATTTCCCTCGTTGCGTCCGGTCCTCGCGGATCCGTGTAGGAGCCCGCAGGGCTGCCTCCGGACCATGCGTGTCCTGCTCCGTGGATATTCCAGTGCTCCAACATTCCCCGTCCACTCGCGTCACTCAGGATCGTTCTTGTATAGGCATGCCCTCCCTGTATCTGCCCGCGATGCACCTTCCTTTGTGTGCTCATCGTTCTCACAGACTGCTCAAGGATTTGACCGCCGTTATTTGGATGTACGGTAGTGTCGCGATCGCCGTGAAAAACAATGGTCGGGACAGGTGGCCGGTCACCTGAAATTAGCCTGTGATCGGACCCGCCACCTTGTCGCATGGCGACAAACGCGGAGGGAAGGTCCGTGGCAACCCCACACGCGAGGCCAGAGTGTATGCCGATTGCCGCGTACAGATCGTTGTATGTTGCTCCCATGATAGCGGCGGCAGCCGCTCCGGCCGACAGTCCACCAACGTAGACGCGCTTTGGATCAACCAAATAGTCGCGCATGATCTGGCGAGTGATACCCGCGATCAGCGAGGGTTCGCCTCTGCCTCGCTGCTGGTCGGCAGTGCGAAACCAGTTCCAGCATTTCGCCCGGTTTGCCTCGCGGGGCTGTGCAGGATAGGCCACGAAGCAATTCTGTTCTTCTGCGATAAAGTTCATTCGCGTACCGGCGGCGAAATCGTCCGGCGACTGGGTACAGCCGTGAAGCATGACGACCAAAGGAAGCGGTTGTTCCTGATAGCGGCTCGGAATGAAGAGCCTGTAGGTACGGCTTCCCACCGCACTGCTGAACGTGCTTTCGATGAACCGGGCGCCCTGCGGTACGATGTCTGATGTTGACGGCGGGGCGCGCTTGATTATGCCTCGCAGTCCGATTTCAGAGCGCCCCTCTTTGCGATCCAGTAACGCCCGGAGCATGCGCGGTTGTGCGGATGTGGCTGGCTCTGATTGCGGATGACTATCCGTCTCCTCAACATTGGCCTTGGCATCAATAATGAGCGGCCCTGCAAGAGCGATGCGACCTCTGGCATGCGATGGCGCGTCTGGCGCATTCTCGCCGCGAAGCATGCGCTGAAGGAGCGCGGTGGCCTCAACGAGTTGGCCCGCGCGCGTGAGGCGTGTCGCCTCCCGAATGATGTCCTGGTTCAGCATCGCCTTCACCGTGTCCTGTCGGCGAGGGCGGCCTTCACGGCTGGACTGGCATGCAATGCGCCCAGCACGGAGACCGAGGCAATGGTGGCGCGAGCAAGCTCAGGCGTGACGTCTTGGGCGATGCTGGCAAGGCCCAGAACATTGATGTGCAGCATCTCGCCGGCTTGCTGCACCGCTTCGAGATCCTCGCGGCTGTAGTTCCGGAGTCCGAGGTCCAGACTTTTTCGGACCGTTGACTGCTTTACGACGTCGGCATGACGTTCGAGTTGGTTCCGGATCGCTGTTCGAATGAAATCGGTGCGGTTCGAGTAGAACCCTTCCTGAACCATCAGATCGACGTGACCAAGGTCGACATAACCAAGATTGATCGTGATTTTCTCTGTTTCAGGCGGCTTGGGTCGAAGTTCCCGGACATTGGTTGCCATAATCATACCCTCCATACGCCATCTGTATGGATGGCATATGGATGTCCCCGAGATCCTTTCAAGGGCTTATCTTGTTGAAGCAGCAGCCGATCGCTCAGAACGAATTCGCCAGCTCGATCTCCGCCTTCAGCGCCGCGATCCGTCGCTCGGCTTCCCTTGCCGTCAGACCCTTCTCGAACAACTTCGGCTGATACGCCTCGGCGCTGAGGGTGCGGAGCGTCGCCAGTTGGCGCGGCGTCATCGGCGCGTCGACCTGGCCGGGGAGGCGGGGCATCGGGTAACTCCAAAGAATCTTTAATCTGGGCTCGACTCTTAACTTGAAATTTGTTCTTTATTTGTTCTTATAGGGTTCAACCCTTGCGAGGTGGCCCATGGACAACAAATTGAACGAAATTCGTAGAAAAATCAGGTTCTTGCGGGCGGAGATGCTGAGTGCGGAGGATAATATCCGCAAACGGGTCAACCGGGATGAGGACTGCTCGGAGGCCGCCGTTCACCTGATGTCCATGCGGGTCGTCATGCTCGGCCTGATCGGCGAGCGGAATCGGCTCGGCGGCGAAGAGCGGCTGCTCAATGTCGACGAGCGGCTGAAGCTGGATGTCCGCGCAGCCAGCAGAAAATCCTCGAACGGGGCGCCAGTGCGTTTTCCGGCGAAAGCCGGCCCCGGAGTTGGTCCGGGGTGGGGAGCGGCTCGCGTCACGAAGACGCGTCCAATCAAGAAGCCAGAGCCTCGTTCCGATGCAACCGGAACGGAAAAGGCTCGAGGCCGCCGTGAGCGATGATCCGATTCAAGCCCTGCGCCGGCGGATTGGCGAACTGGACCAGCTTGCGCGCCGGCTCGATCAATCCGGCCTCGACAATGCGCGGGCGCAGCTTTTGCTCTCGCGCAAGCGGGCGGAGCTGGAAGACTTCATCAACAGGGGCCAGCGATGTCAGGACCGCTCAGATGGTACGACCATAACGCGGATAATCCGCCATGGATAAAAGCCCTGGCGGAGGTTCGCATCCAGGCGACGCGCGAAGGCTGGTGCCACGCGCATGTGCAGGCGATCATCGTTGCGATCGATCAATATGCCGAAGCGGCGTTGGGTAACCGGAGTTATTTTCTCAACAAGCCGTATGGGGTTGGTGGTGGCCGGAGCAATGACGTTCCCTGAAGGGTCATGTTCGTAGCCCGCATGAGCGTAGCGATATGCGGGATCGCAGATGAGACCCCGGATGTCGCTCCGCTCATCCGGGCTACGGCTGACGAAGCGATTCATCAAATTGTGAAGCAGCATGGTTTGTGCGAAGTAATCCAGAAATGGAGTTCGCCGTGTCCAGTTTCTCTCTTGAGTTGCCCACGGACTTTGAGGATTACGAATGGACGTTGGAGTCCAAGGGGTGGTTTTCCGAGGCACGGATCGTCGTGACGGAAAGGCGGTACCAGATCAACTTCTATGATTTAGCGCGTTTTACCCAAACGGTTGAAGGTGAGTTCGAGCGTGGCCAAATATTCTTTGAGCCAAACCTGGTGATTGTGCCGTCTGTAACAAGAGCTCACATGGAACGAGCCGCCGAAGAGTTAGTGCAGTCGGGTCAGATCCTATCTCTTGTGGCAGAGTAAGGTCCCGGATGTCGCTCCGCTTATCCGGGCTACGCACTGAGCAAGCGCGGACGGCGTTGAGGAGAGTGGAGAGACAGATGGCGGCGAAGACAGGAAGCTTCAAGGAATTGGTGCAGACCCGCGCCAAGAACGACAAGAAGTTTGCCGAAGCGCTTCTTCGTGAAGGCATCGATGCGATGCTGAGCGGGGATGTCGAAACCGGCAAGACGATCCTGCGCGACTATATCAAGGCAACCGTCGGATTTGAAAAGCTTGGCGAAGCGACCGGGACCCAGCCCAAGAGTCTTATCCGGATGTTCGGTCCGCGCGGTAATCCGCAGGCCAAGAATCTCTTTAGCGTTCTCGGTTATCTTCAGAAGCGCGCGGGTTTGGAACTTCACGTTGCATAGCGGGCGCGGGGCCCCGACAGCAAGTAGCCCGCATGAGCGCAGCGATATGCGGGAGAACAAGACCCCGGATGTCGCTAACGCTCATCCGGGCTACGCATCCGACCGAGACAGAAAGCTAATTCGCCTTCGCCCCGTCCGCCGTCTCCGGCGCCGCTGGCTTCTGCCCACCACCCGTAAACCGCTCGATCACCGAGCGTACCGCATCGCGCGTCTTGCGGTCCTTCACGGCATCGAGCAGTGGCGCTGCGCCGGGCGAGCGGCGGATCAGGCTTTCGGGATCGGGAAACACCAGCGGATCGTCCCATGGGCCCTGCACCACGAAGGGGAGTTCAAATCCCTTGTCGCCGCCGGCTGCCGCAGGCGTCAGGCTGGCGACGCCCTTGAGGTCGTATTCGCGGGCCGGCACGGAAGCGGTGCCGGTTAGCGTCAGGCGCGTCGTCGGCCCGTCGACGCGGACGTCCTCGACGGTGGCTATGCCGTCGTTGAAGCGCACCGAAACCGTGAGATTGTCGTAGGGCGTCGAACCGCTGCGCAGATTGCCGCCGCCGGATAGCGGCCGGCGCTCCAGCCGCTTCAGCAGTTGTTCGACATTGAAGCCGGCGATCGCGCCGTCATGGCCGATCATCGTCGCGGTGCCGTCGAGCGAGGAAGCGAGTCCGAACGGGCTCGAGCCGGAGGCCGTCAGCGAAACCCCGAGATTGCCGCGGCCGGAGAGTTTTGTGATCCCGAACAATTCGCCGGCGCACGCCTGCAGATCGACATCGGTAAACTGGAATTGCGCCTTGACGTCGGCGATCGCATCCGAACGCGCGATCCCGATCGAGCCCTTGGCGATGCCGCCATACATCTGCGCTTCGCCGATCGAGAGCGCCAGCGCGCCGCCGCGCAAATTGGCGCCGAATGCGGTGCGGCCGAGTTTTGTCGGGCCGACCGTCACCCGCGCCGCCGACAGGCGCATGTCGAGATCGGTGGCGGACAACGAGGTGAGGTCGAACAACTGCCGGTTCCAGTCGCGCGCGCCGCTCGCCAGCAGGCGCACGGTCGAGATGTAGGGCGTGAAATCCAGATTGCCGGCGGCGAGCGTGGCCTGCAGCGTCTGACGGCCGTTATTGGCCACCGTCATCACGCCCTCGGCGACATTGCCGTCGAGTTCGACATTGACGTTGGTAAGCGCAACCGAGGCGCCGACGACATTGGCGCGGGCTTTCAGCGCGAAGCGGCCGAACCCGCCGCTGCCGGGCACCGGCTGTCCCATCCAGCGCATCGCGTTGCGCAGCGACAGGCTGTCGACGGTCACCGTGCCTTCCATCATCAGGCTGGTGCGGTTGGCGACCGAGCCGTCGAAGGCCAGTTTCAGCGGCGCGCTGACGATGCGCGCCTTCAGGCCCGAGCGGTCGCCCGACAGCATCGCGACGAAGTCGCTGGCCGAGATCGAGCCGTCGACGCGTTCGCCGCGCCAGTCGAATTGCCCGGTCGCCGCGAACGAGCGCGAGATCGACGGCCAGGCCAGCGAGAGATCGATGTCGCTGAGCTGTTCCTTGACGTTGTTGGCGGCGTCCTCGTATTTGAGCACGCCGTCCTGGATCCTGATTTCGGAAAACGACACCTGGTTCTCGGCGCCGGGCTTCATCGTGCGCGCGATCCGCTCGACGAACGGCGTCCAGTTGCTCTCGCCGCCCGCTTCCCTGATGACGCGGATATGCGGCCGCAACATCATGACATCTGCGATTTCGAAGCGGCGCAGCAGCAATGGCAGCAGGCGCAGGTTCGCGGTCAGCACATCGACCTGCAGCGCGGGGTCCATGGTGCCGCCGCCCTTCAGCCCGACATTGTGAAAGGAGACGTAGCTTCCCGGAAATACCGAAACGTCGATCGCGCCGGCGACGACCAGATCGAGCCCTGTGACATCGCGGATCTGCGCCTCGACCGCCTGCCGCAGCGCGTCGCGGTTGAGGAACCAGGAGGTTCCGATCAGGGCGAGCACGGCCACGCCGAACAGCGCCGCAATCGGCATCCCGAGGCGCTTCATTCCTTGGGCCATCGTCAATGACATATCCGGATCTGGCTAAACCGAACTCGGGTTGATGCTACGGGGACTTGTTGATTAAGGGTCTATCTTGATCAGGGCAGGCGCCGTATCGGTAAGCCCGTGCCAACCCACACAACTTGAAGGGTTTTCTTGACGCTTTCAAGGCCGAGGTGGCGCCCGGCGGGCGGTTCGGGGGCATAATCCACCCGTCATTGACGCACCGCGAAGAATTCGCCTAATAATCCGGACATAATGCCGGCTTACGGCCGTTCCCCTCCATCAGGTCATATTCCATGAACAAGGTCTATCCCGACGCCAAATCGGCACTCGATGGCGTTCTCAAGGACGGCATGATGATCATGTCCGGCGGCTTCGGTCTGTGCGGTATCGCCGAAACCCTGTCGGATGCGATCCGCGATTCCGGCGTCAAGGGTTTGACGGTTATCTCCAACAATGCGGGCGTCGACGGCATCGGGCTCTCCAGGCTGCTGGAGACGCGGCAGATCAAAAAGATGATCTCGTCCTATGTCGGCGAGAACAAGCTGTTCGCGCAGCAATACCTCGCCGGTGAGCTGGAACTCGAATTCAACCCGCAGGGTACGCTGGCCGAGCGCATCCGCGCCGGCGGCGCCGGGATCCCGGCCTTCTACACCAAGACCGGCGTCGGCACGCTGATCGCCGAAGGCAAGGAAGTGAAGGAATTCGACGGCGAGAAATACATCATGGAGCGCGGCCTGTTCGCTGACCTCGCCATCGTCCACGCCTGGAAGGGCGACACCGCCGGTAACCTGATCTACCGCAAGACCGCGCGCAACTTTAACCCGATGATGGCCACCGCTGCGAAGATCACGGTGGCCGAGGTCGAGCAACTCGTGCCGGCCGGCGAACTCAATCCCGACCACATTCATACGCCCGGTATTTTCGTCAAACGCATCATCGAGGTCGGCACGGGCAAGAAGCGGATCGAGTTCCGCAACACCCGCCCGCGGCCCGCCGCTTAAACCCAACTCTTCAGGAGAGCCTCATGGCCTGGACCCGTGAACAGATGGCTGCGCGCGCCGCAAAAGAGTTGCGCGACGGCTATTACGTCAATCTCGGCATCGGCATTCCGACGCTGGTCTCGAACTACATCCCCGACGGCATCGACGTGAACCTGCAGAGCGAGAACGGCATGCTCGGCATGGGACCGTTTCCTTACGAGGGCGAGGAAGACGCCGACCTCATCAACGCCGGCAAGCAGACGGTGAGCGAACTGCCGTCGACCAGCTATTTCTCCTCGGCCGATTCCTTCGGCATGGTGCGCGGCGGGCATATCGATCTGTCGATCCTAGGGGCGATGCAGGTGGCGCAGAACGGCGACCTCGCCAACTGGATGATCCCCGGCAAGATGGTGAAAGGCATGGGCGGCGCGATGGACCTCGTCGCCGGCGTCAAGCGCGTCGTGGTGGTGATGGAGCATTCCGCCAAGGACGGCCCGAAGCTTTTGAAGACGTGCAATCTGCCGCTGACCGGCGAGAAGGTCGTCGACATGGTGGTGACGGATCTGGCCGTCTTCACCATCGACAAGCACGGCAAGGACGGCATGGCGCTGATCGAGCTCGCCGACGGCGTCACGCTCGACGAGGTGAAGGCCAAGACCGAAGCCGAGTTTCGTGTCGCGCTGAAGAACGCCTGACGTGGTGGCGGGGCGGTCGCGGCCTGCGATCCGTCCCGCGCGCACTGACGACGCAAGCTTCATTGCCCGCAACATCCTGGCCTCGCAGCGCGGCCCGCTGCCGCGCGGCTGGTTCGACATCGCGCTCGGCTGGGGCGAGCCGCAATGCCTTGACTTCGTCGAGCGGATCGCTGTCGCGCCAACGCCATCCTGGTGGCACGTCTCGCAATTCATCATCGCCGAAGTCGACGGCAAACCGGCGGCCTCGCTGTGCGCGTTGCCCGCCTCCGGCACCGGCCCTGCCGCGAAAGCGGCGATCGAAGCGGCTGCCGGCGAATCCGGCCTCGAAGCATCGGAGGTGGAGGCGATCTTCCAGCGTGGCGCCTACACCAGGAATTGCTGGGTGCAAGGCGGTGAGGGCGACTGGCTGATCGAACATGTCGCCACGCTCCCTGCGTATCGCGGGCGCGGACTGGTGCAGGCGCTGATCGATCACGCGCTCGCGGCCGGAAGGGCTTCAGGATTCAAGCAGGCATCGATCTCGTTCCTGATCGGCAACGAAGCGGCGGAGCGGTGCTATGCCAAGGCTGGCTTTGCATTCGCCGAAGAGAAGCGCGCTTCCGAATTCGAGGCGATCACAGGTTCGCCGGGCTTCCGGCGCTTCACGCGCGCGATCTAGTTGCGTAGGGTGGGCAAAGGCGCACTTGCGCCGTGCCCACCATCCATCCTCGATCATCATCCTGAATGGTGGGCACGCTTCGCTCTGCCCACCCTACGAGGTCAGCGTTACGCCGGCCCTGACGGAATGTCCGAAAACCGCGTCAGCCATGCCACGGGACCGATGCTGGCGGCGACGATCAATAGCGCCGCCAGCGCGCCTTCCTCAAAACTGCCGCGGCTGGCGTATTGGTAGATCGAGGTCGCCAGCGTTTCGACGTTCAGCGGCCGCAGCAACAGCGTCGCCGGCAACTCCTTCAGGCAATCCACGAACACCACGATGACAGCGCCGAGCATGGCAGGGCGCAGCAGCGGCAGATGGATCAGCCGCATCGTCGTGGCCTGGCCGGCGCCGACGGCGCGCGCGCTGTCGTCGTAATCGCGCGGGATCCGCTCGAACCCTGCCTTGATGAATCCGGTCGGCACCGCCAGAAAGCGGATCACATAGGCGATGACAACGGCGGCGCCGGAGCCGATCACGATCAGTCCCGGCAGCGATTGTCCGAGCGATGCGGCGAGCGCGTTGACCGCGTTGTCGATGGCGAGCAGCGGCGCCAGCAGCCCGAGCGCCAGCACGAGCCCCGGCAGCGTGTAACCCAGTTGCGCGATGTTCATCGCGACGAAGCGCAGCCTGGTCGGCCGCCAGCGCCAGGCCAGAATGGTCGCAAAGCCGAGCAGCAGTGCGGCGAGCGTAGCGAGGCTCGCGAACGCTATCGAGTTGAAGGCATCGCGCCACAGCGCCATATCGAAATTCGCAAACAGCCCACGCTTGAAACTCTGATGCGCGAGATACAATAGCGGCACCAGGAATCCGAGGCAGACCGGCAGCAGGCAGGCGGCGAATGCCAAACCGCCCTTGATGCCGGCAAGCGGCGTCCGTTGCGTCAGCCGCGGGCTTTCGGCGGAAAATTCCGTCGTGACGTTGCGCCGTCCGTAGCGTTCAATTGCGATAAGTCCGGCCACGATCGCCAGCATGAAACACGACAACTGCGCCGCGCCGGCAAGGCTGCCGCGGTTGAGCCAGGTCGTGAACACCGAGACCGTGAGCGTGCGGACGCCGAGATATTCGCTGGCGCCGATGTCGTTCAGCGTTTCCAGCGATACCAGTGCTGTGCCGACGGCCAGCGCGGGACGCGCCATCGGCAGCGAGATGCGCCAGAAGGTGGTCCAGCGCCCGGCGCCGAGCGTCTTCGCGGCCTCGGCGAACTCCGCGCTCTGGAACTGGAACATCGTGCGGGCCGAAAGATAGACGTAGGGGTAGAGCACCAGCGCGATCACGATGATGGCGCCGGGCAGCGAGCGCAAATTGGGAAGCACGCGCACCGCGTCCTGCAGCGGCAGCCAGAGTGCGAGCGTCTTGTGGATCAGGCCGAGCGGCTCGAACAAATCGACATAGACATAAGCCGCGAGGTAGGTGGGGATCGCGAGCGGCAGCGGCACCAGCCAGAGCAGCATTTTCCGGCCGCGGAATTCATGCAGCGAGATCATCCACGCCGCGCCGGTGCCGATCGCGAGCGACAGGGCGGCGACGCCGAAGAGCAGGAGCGCGGTGTCGAGAAGGCTCCGCGGCAGCACGTATTCGATGAGAGGCTGCCAGACGTCAGGCGCCGGCTGCAGCGCCAGCGCGATGATCGAGATAACGGGCGCGGCCACCAGGATGGCGGTCGCGACCGCGATCACGGCGGCGATCCGGCCCGAGCGCGTGGTCCGGGTCACGCCGGCTCACATCGGCAAGAAGCCGCAAGCCCATGCAGCATTATGCCCTCTCCCGGGGAGGGAGAGGGCATGTTGGCGGAATTACTGTCGCGACTTGGTGCGATCAATTATCAAACCCGACCTTGTCCACCAGCGTCGAGGCTGCCTTGCGGTTGGCGGCGATCTTGGCGATCGGGAGCGGATCGGCGGTGAGCTTGCCGTAACCCGCAATCGTCGGGTTGACGGCGACGCCGGCACGAACCGGGTACTCGTAGTTGGAATCCGCGTAGATCTGCTGCGCCTTGTCGCCGACGAGCCACTCGATCAGCTTGACGCCATTGGCCTTGTTGGGCGCGTTCTTCGCCAACAGGACGCCCGACAGATTGACGTGGGTGCCGCCGCCCTCGAAGGTCGGCAGGACCACCTTGGTGGCTTCCGCCCACGGCTTCTTCTCGGGATCGTTGTTCATCATCAGCGCCCAGTAATAGGTGTTGCCGATGCCGATGTCGCACTTGCCGGCCGCGACGTCGCGCGCCGCTTCGCGGTCGCCGCCCGAGGGCTTCTGCGCCAGATTGGCCTTCAGGCCTTTCAGCCATTCCTCGGCCTTGGCCTCGCCGTACTTCGCCGTGTAGGCCGCGAACAGGCCATTGTTGTAGATGTGCTGGCCGGAGCGGATGCAGATCTTGCCCTTCCACTTGGGATCGGCGAGCTCTTCGTAGGTGATCTTGTCCTGCTTGACGCGATCCTTCGAGGCGTAGATCACGCGCGCTCGCATGGAGATGCCGGCCCAGTGTCCATCAGGATCGCGGTATTGCGCCGGCACGATTTCGTCGATCACCACGGACTTGATCGGCTGCGTGACCTCGGCCTTCACGGCCTCGTCCATGCGGCCGATGTCGACCGTCAAGAGCACGTCGGCGGGGCTGTTGGCGCCTTCCGCCTTCATGCGCTGCTCGAGGCCAGAGCTTGCCGAGACGACGTTGACCTTGATGCCGGTGTCCTTGGTGAAAGCGTCGAACAGCGGCTGGATCAGCTTGGTTTCCCGATAGGTGTAGACGTTGACCTCGCCGTCGGCGGACGCCGGCGAGGCTCCGAAAGCGGTGAAACAAAGCAACGCTGCGGTTGCGGCGGTAGCGCGAAGGTTGATCATGAGAGCTGCCCGGCAATAGTGGTGAAGATGCCGGTCTCAGTAGCGCAGCGACTGCCATGCCGTCAGCGACTGGATGTCGCGAACGGGTCGATTTAGAAGGATTCCAGCGTTGTGATTTAGAGTGATTCCAAAGTGGACGTGCCGCCATGCGCGGGGACGCAACCACCGGCGCTCAATGGCTGAGGTCGAAATTGACGGCGGCAGTGTTGCCGCCGCTGATGATGACGGCAACGCGCTCGCCCGCGACGGGCCTGTAGGCGCCCGACAGGATCGCCGAGAATGCCGCAGCGCCACCCGGTTCTGCCACGATGCGCAAGGCACGCCAAAGCGTCGCCTGCGCCTCGGCGATTGCGGCGTCGGAAACCAGCGCGGTTTGCCGCGCGTATTTTTGTACGATCGGAAAGACCTGTTCGCCGACCCGCCGCGGCGCCAGCGAATCCGCCGCCAGACCGCCGGCCTCCGCATCGACCGGCCGGCCGGCTTCAAAGGCTCTGGTCAGCGTCGGCGATGCCAGCGGTTCGACGCCAATCACCTTGATACGGCCGGCGTACCAGGCGGCGATTCCTGCGATCAGCCCGCCGCCGCCCACCGATACCAGCAGCGTATCGATATCCGACGCCTGGCCAGCGAGCTCGAGGCCGAGCGTTCCCTGTCCCATGATGGTTTCGTTCTGATCGAAGGCCGGCACTTGCAGTGCGCCGGTTTGCTGCGCCCATACTTCGCTTGCCGCGAGCGCATCGGCATAGCGGTCGCCCTCGATCGCGAGGTCGGCGCCATAGTCGCGGATCCGCTGCAGCTTCGCCGGCGAAGAGATGTTTGGCACGAAAATCTTGGCCGGCTTGCCAAGCTTCATCGCGGCATAGGCGACCGCCGCACCATGGTTGCCGCCCGACGCTGCGACCACGCCGGCCTTCGGTACCTCGCGGGTCAGCAAATTGGCGAACGCGCCGCGCGCCTTGAACGAGCCGGAGTACTGAAGCAGCTCCAGCTTGAGCGTCAGCGTATGGCCGGGAAGGCCGAACTCGGCCGCATCGACGTCGACGACCGGCGTTCGCCGGATGAAGGGCCGAATGAGCCTCTCGCATTGGGCGATCGTTTCCGAAGTTACTGCATCCACCGGCGCGTTCATTCCAAAGCACTCCTTCCAAAGCACTCCTGGGCGTGTTGACAGGAATTAGTCATTTAGCTAATTAGCAATATGCCTTCATTGGAAGACGACGTCGAGTCTGCTTTTCGCGCGCTCGCCAGCGATCGGCGGCTCCTGATCCTGGAATGGCTGAAACGCCCCCGGGCGCATTTTCGCGAGCAAGTCGACGGCGACCTGGTCAAGGACGGGGTCTGCGGGGCGTTGATCGCCGAAAAGCTCGGCGTCAGTCAGCCGACCGTCAGCGAGCACTTGAAGATACTGTCGCAAGCCGGGCTGTTGAGCGCCAAGCGCGTCAAGCAGTGGACGTTCTACAAGCGCGATGAAGCGCGCATCGCGAAGCTGAAAACGGCAATGCTCGCGAAGATCTGAAGTTCGGCCTAGCGTGCGGCCGCCGGACTTGCCATGCCGACATTTTGAGCAGCGAAGCGCACCTTATCCGTTCGACCTTGGCATCGTCAGTGCCTAGTCTTGGCCGACAGGGAGATCATGCTGGATGCGCGCGGTTCTGGATTATTGCACCGGAGGAATTCAGCGGGCCGTGCCGGCGGGTACGCTCGTGCTCCATGAGGGCGGCAAGACCGGACATCTGTTCGTGCTGCTCGAAGGACGGCTGGAGGTCATCAAGGGCGATAGCGTCGTCGCCGTTCTGACCGAACCGGGGGCGATGCTGGGCGAAATGTCGGTGCTGCTCGAGCAGCCCCACACCGCGACCGTGCGCGCCGCCGCCGATTCCGTCGTCTACGAGTTCGACGACGCCGCGGCTTTCCTGCGCGACCAGCCGGCGGTGGCGCTGTTGATCGCGCGCTTGCTGGCGCAGCGCCTCAACGTCGCCAACACCTATTTGGCCGACCTGATGCATCAATATGCCGGTCAGGGTAACCATCTCTCGATGGTCGGCGAACTCCTGCAGAGCATGATCAACCTGCCGCCGACGCAGGTTTCGCCAGGCTCGGATCGGCAATCCGACCCAAGGATATGAGCCAGGGCGGCGGGTTCTCGATTTCCGCCGCCGGCCGAGCCAAGGGCGCGCGCAGGTCGATGCGTTGCGCTTCGCCGGCCGAGAGCCAGAAAGCTGTGTCCTCATCGAGGTCGAGCACGATATAGACCGGCGGGCGGCCGTGCTGCAGGCCGGTGTTGAAGATCCAGGTGGTGCCGAGCCGGTCGAACCACGAGCCGTCGGGAATGAAGGGCGACTGATGCACATGGCCCGAGATCACCATCGACGGCTGATACTGCGCGATCCATTGCACCAGTTCGACGTCGCCGAAGAACCGCTTGCCGCCCCAACTTGTCGGCGAATTCGCCGGCGGCGCGTGATGGACCCAGATCCAGCGTTGCGCCCGCTCGAGCGCGGCATCGCGAAGCTGGGCTTCAATGCGGCTCTTGACCAGTGGCCCGTCCCACCACGGACACACCGTGAAGCGCGTGCCCCCGATGGTGAGGCTGTCGCCGTCGCAGGCGATGCCGAGTTCTCTGACATCGCCTATCCAGCGCGCGATCTTCTCGCCTTCCGCGCTGCGTTCGTCGAGGTCGTGATTGCCCGAGCAGAGAATGACGCGCGTCATGCCTGACAGCAGCGACAGGTATTTTTTCACCACCAGAATCTGCGCGCGGAAATCGACGAACGATCCGATGTCGAGCGCGTCGCCAGCGAAGATGACGACGTCGAACTCAGGGGCCGCCGCCAGCAGCCAGTCGAACTGCGGCAATGAATAATGCAAATCGGCAACGACAAGGCAGCGCATAATGATTCAAATCCAAAAATGCCCAGGAAACGGGCGATCCGCAGGCGGATGCATTCAGGCATAGCGGATTCGAGCAAGAATTGTGCCGGTCGGGACTTCAAACGGGCCTATCGCCCCGCTGGAAGGACCAGGGCGCGTACCCATAAATTGAGCTTGATGGCTACTCGATGTCCGATATGCGCCGATGACTTGTCCCAACTGCCAACAAGAGGGCCGCAACGCTTCACACACGTGCGAGAGCTAAGAGCCATACCGGGAATGGGATTTCTCCTCTAACGTGCGCCGGGAGTATACGGCTTGGACATTGACAGAACACCATGGCCTCATTGCTCGCCAAGCACGTCGGCGGCCCAAGCCCGGTCGAACTTGGCGTTAGCCTCCCGCTGGACATTGCGCACGCTCGCCACGTCCGCCGCATCGTATTCGCAGACCATACGCAGCCGGTTGGCGGACCAGTAGCTGCGGATCCAACGGACGTTGTAGAGGTCGAGGCAGGGCCCCATTCGAGCCTCGACCGCACTCAATTCCTCCTGGGTGAACGGCGTTTCGAAATTCCGCTCAACAATAACGCGGGGCATGGGTTTTCTCCTGTTGTTCGAATTCAACCTGCCGGCTTGGCGTGGGAACCGCCGTTGGAATCGCGCGGACGGGCTTGCGATGCGAGTAACGCCGCGCGCGCCCTGACGCTGAGGTCATCCCGGCCTGACGCCGCCTCGATGTCCTGTGCCGAAGCCGTTTCACCGGCCGGAGCGAGCAATGCCCGCGCAATTGCAATCTCGCTATGCCTCCGCATGACCGAGGCAACCGTCAAAGCTTCGCTGGCGCAGAGACGCGCCTGGCTGGTGCGTCCCGCCTGGCGGTAGAGGTGCGCCGCGCTATTGAGCGCGTAAGCCAAGTAAGATTTATCATCCACCGCACGGAGCCGCGTTAGCGCGCTGGCCAGCGCATCGTCGGCAGAAGCCTCCTCTGTGGCCAATCCGGCCAGCGCCCTCAACGTCTTGACGAATGGCGTTTCATCGTCGCCCAGCCGCGCCGCGACCGTTTCCAGCTCCGCGCAATGGGCGTGCATGTCGGCATATCGGCCCCGCTCCCGCTCGAGCATCGCGAGCCAGGTCAGGCATTTGTATTCGCGCCAGCGATCCTTGTCCCGGCGCGCCAGATCAAGTGCACGCCCCAGCGAAGAGACGGCGTGATCCTCATTGCCGTCCCATCGCTCCAGGAGACCGCGGGCCCAGTACAGTTCGCACAGCTCAAGACTGATGGGCCCGGCGATCGCGCTGGCCTCGGCGATCAGCGCGCGCGAACGCCCGATCTCAGTCTCCAGTTCGAGCAGGCAACGGGCGGTGTTCGCGAGCTGACGCGCTCGCGTCGTATCGTCGGCGGCGCGGCCGGCTTCGGCGGCGCGCAGCGTACTTGTCTCCGCCTGCTGAACGTCGCCGGCTTCCTGATGCAGCACGGAAAGCAGGTAGTGGCCGGTCGCGGCCGCGGTTTGAAGGCCGAGCGCTTCGGCGTCGCTTGTTGCCTCGGCAATCGTGTCCGCCAGCGGCGGGAGCGGCCGAAGGCCAGGACCGGTCGCGCCAAGCACACGTATCTTGAGCATGGCGATGCGGAGCTCCAGCCTGGCTGGACCCTCCGCAAGCCGCTCGGCATGACGGAGACCCCGTTCGGCGAAGCTGGCCGCTTCCGCATTGGCGAACAGCCGCAGCGCGCGTTCACCTGCAAGTCTGCACGCGTGCGCTGCCATATCGTCATCCTCAGCAAGCGCGGCATGATGAGCAATGTCCGCTGCGAAGGCGCCGTCGCGCCCGATGACGGCATCCAGGGCGCGTGCAATTCGCCGATGCAGTAGCTTTCGCCGCGGCTGCGAGAGCGCACGATAGGCCGTCTGGCGGACGAGATCGTGCGTGAAGTCGTAAGCATCGCCGCCGACCGGCCGGATCAGCCCGCGCCGCTCCAATTCGCCAAGGGCCGTGAGAAGCTCGGTATCATCGAGACGCGCAGATCGCGCAAGGTCGTCCGGCGTGAAGGCGCGGCCATGGGCTGCCGCCCAGACCAGCGTCTCGCGTATTCCTTCCGCAAGCGGCGCGAGTTGGCCGGCGATCAGGGCTTCGACGGTCCGACCGGGGCCCGCGTCCCCACGGCGGTGCGCATGGGCGAGCTCCAGACTGAACAGCGGGTTGCCGCCGCTTTCGGCAAAGATCTTGGCCGCGTCGAGTGACGGGTCGACCTGCCGGATGAGCTGCGCCGTTTCCGCTTCGCTCATGGCCGCAAGCTCGATCTCTCTCAGCCGCCCGTCGCGGGCCAGCGAGCGCAATACGCGCGACGCGGCGCTATTGTCTTCGATCTCTCCCGCTCGCGCCGCACACACAATCAGCAGGCCGGGGGTGGTATCGATATGGCGCGCGACGTAGTGAAGGAGCGAGGACGAGCCCTCGTCGGCCCATTGCAGATCGTCGAGGATGACGGCCGCAGGTCGCATTGACACAACCTGCCGCAGCAGGCCGAGGACCGCGTCGAGCAGCCGGGTTCGATCTCCGGATTCCGCCACCGTGCCCATTTCGGGAAGCAGCAAGCCCAGATCAGCCGGCAGCCCGTCGCGCGGGCTTTCGCGCAGGATCTCACGGATAACATCGATCCATACGCCATAGGGTCGCGCCGCTTCGGCTTCATAGGCGCGCGCTGCAAAGGCGCGCCCCCCGGCAGAGGTGAGGCACTCGCCAATATGAGCAAGAACGCGGCTCTTGCCGATACCCGGCTCGCCGGTCACCAGCAACACATCCGGCCTGTCAGTCCGCATCGCCACGATCTGATCGATCAGCGCCCGCTCGGCTTCGCGGCCGACAAAGGCGGAGGAGGGCGGAGGCGTTGGCGCTGGAGGGATACCCGAAGCGCGCGCGGGCCGTTTCGCGGCGACGCTGGCTGACGCAGTGGGGCGCAGAGTTTGCCGGGCCTCTTCCAGTTCGGCCGAAGGACGGACGCCGAGCTCGGCTTCGAGAACCCGGCTTGCATGTTCGTAGTGACCAAGCGCCTCCTTGTTCCTGCCCTCGCGGACCAGCAGCCGGACAACCGCCGCGTGACCTGACTCGGACAGCGGGTCGGCCGCCGTAAGGGCGCGCGCATAGGCCAGCGCGTCCGCAGGATGGCCTTGAAGCCGTTCGACGAGACTGGTGAGCAGCGCGAGGTGCAGGCGGCTCACGGCTTCGCGCTCTGCCATGCACCATTCCTGGTAGCGATAGCAGAGCGGCAAATCGAGGCCGTCGAGAAATTCGCCAACACCGAACAGAGAGGCTGCCTCTTTCAATGCGGCGATGGGTGCGGCGGAGACATCATCACCAAGCAGCGACCGTACCCGCTGGATATCAATGACAGCATTGCCGAGTTCGACGCCGACCCGCTCGCGGTCCGCTTTCAGTCGCATTCCTTTCTTGTCGTCGAGTACTGCCCGAATCTTGCTCAGGCTCCAGCGCAGCTCGGCGCGCGGATCGTCGGGCCCATCCCAGAGCAGATCGCATAGACGTTCGCGGCGATGCGGCTGTCCGGTGGCGATCAGATAGCCGAGTAGCGCGCGCGTCTTGCGCGAGGCCGGCAACGCCACGGAACGCCCATCGCAGCCAACGAGTTGCAGCTCGCCGAGCAGGCGTATTCCGGGCGGGCTTTGGTCTTTCATGCTCCTCGGACCTCGATCGCTGTCTCGCGCAGCTCCCATGCCGGTTCCCACGCGCGCTCCCACGGACAAGGGCCATCCTAGCGGTTCACTACGAAACCACGAAATCGGCCAGATCGACGCTCGAAGGCATTGGTGGGGCCACTATGAAGCCCCGGTGAGCACGTCACGCCCCCTCAACACCCGAAAACTTAAGGAGACATTCGTCATGACAACCACGATCGCTGCAAAACCGTTCGATCCCGTCAAGTATAAGGAGACCACCCGCGAGCAATGGCAGTCCGCCGCCCAGGCCTGGAACGACTGGGGGCCGCTGCTGCGTGCCTGGCTCGGTCCGGCAACCGAGATCATGCTCGACATGGCCGCGATCGAACCTGGCCACCGGGTACTCGACGTGGCAGCTGGCGCGGGCGACCAGACGTTGCAGACCGCGACACGCGTTGGACCCGCCGGCCGTGTGCTTGCCACCGACATTTCTCCGAATATCCTGGCCTTCGCCGAAGCGAACGCACGCAATGCCGGGCTTGGCAATGTCGAAACCAAGGTGCTGGACGGCGAGGAGCTGGACGTACCGGAAGGCGCATTCGACGCGGTCATCTCGCGCGTTGGTCTGATCTACTTTCCGGATCAGCAAAAGGCCTTGGCCGGCATGAAACGTGCGCTGAAGCCTGGCGGCCGCATCGCCGCCATCGTCTACAGCACAGCCGAAAACAACAAATTCTTCTCGATTCCGGTTTCGATTATCCGCCGTCGCGCCAATCTGCCTCCGCCTCTTCCGGGACAACCCGGCCCCTTCAGCCTCGGCGGCCCCGGCATGCTGGAGGAATCTTTCCGCAAGGCCGGCTTCCGCGATGTTCACAGCAGGACCATCCCGGCGCCAGTTCGCACGAAGACCGCCGCCGAATGCGTACGCTTTGAGAAGGAATCGTTCGGCGCGCTGCATCAGATGCTCGCCGGCCTCGACGAAGCCGGGCGCGAAGCGGCGTGGCGCGAGATCGAGCAGGAACTTGGCGCCTTCGAGGGGAAGGCTGGTTTCGAAGGCCCCTGCGAGATGGTCGTCGCCGTCGGCGTCAAATAGGCAGTGAGAAGGAGATCGACATGCCTGCAAGAATCGCTGTCATCCAGAAGCCGCCGGTGCTGCTCGACCGGGACGGCACCATCGCTAAGGCCATCGAGGCAATCGACGAAGCCGCCGATGCCGGCGCCTCGCTGCTAGTATTTCCAGAAGCGTGGATTCCCGGCTATCCAACCTGGGTCTGGCGCCTGAAGCCGGGCGCCGACATGGCGCTGTCGGACGAACTTCATGCCCGGTTGCGCCAAAACGCAGTCGGTATCGAGCGTGGAGATTTGCAGCCGCTGCAGGACGCGGCCCGCCGGCGCGAAGTGACGGTCGTCGTCGGACTGCATGAGATCGACAGCCGCTTCTCGGGCACCACGCTTTTCAACACCGTGGTGGTGATCGGCCCCGACGGCATGGTGCTCAACCGTCATCGCAAGCTGATGCCGACCAATCCCGAGCGCATGGTCTGGGGAATGGGCGATGCGAGCGGCCTGAGAGTCGTCGATACGCCGGCCGGCAGGCTCGGTTGCCTGATCTGCTGGGAGAGCTATATGCCGCTGGCACGCTACGCGCTCTACGCACAAGGCATCGACATCCTAGTCAATCCAACCTGGGATAATGGCGAGGTGTACCTCGCCACGCTCCGCCACATCGCCCGCGAGGGAGGCTGCTGGGTGGTTGCAACCGCAACCGCAATGCAGGGCAGCGACGTGCCGGAGGATTTCCCGGACCGTGACAGGCTCTTCAAGCCGGAGGAATGGATCAACAATGGCGATGCGATAGTGATCAAGCCGAGCGGCAGCGTCGGATCGGGCCCCCTGAACCGCGTGAAGGGCATCCTCTACGCTGAGATCGACACCGAGGCAGCCGGTCGCGCGCGACGCTCACTCGACGTCTGCGGCCATTACTCACGGCCGGACATCTTCTCCTTGTCCATAAACCGAAGGCCGCTCGAGCCAGCAGTTTTTGTAGACGGACCCACCGAAATAGTCGGACAGCGTTGAGTGCCGCCGCTTCAATCGGGCGGCCAGCGCAAAGCCTTTTAATAGCTCGGCTCCCGCGGTGTATGAGGTATGCATACTTTCCCACTAGCTGATCTTCGACGTCGCTAATGTCCGCTCTAGGTCAGTGTCGGCGTGTCGCTACCCGATACGACAAGCTCGCAGCCAACTATCTGGCCTTCATCAAACTCGCGTCAATCCGAATTTGGCTGCGCGTTAACGAGTCCACGCGCTAGTCCTCGCTCGCCTTGAACCGGTTCATCCCCTTCAGTACGAACGGCGCCAGTAGCGCGATCAGCGCGATGCCGAGCAGCGTGGCCGACATCGGGCTCTGCAACAGCACCAGCGGATCGCCGAGGCTGATGGCGAGCGCGCGGCGCAACTGGCTTTCAGCGATCGGGCCCAGGATAAGACCGACGACGACAGGCGCGATCGGAAAATCGAACCGGCGCATCAGAAAGCCCAGCACGCCAAAGCCTGCCAGCATCGACAGTTCGACGACCGATGGTTTTGCCGCGATGGTGCCCATGGTCGCGAACACGAGAATGCCGGCGTAGAGCCACGGCTGCGGGATCGCGAGCAGTTTCACCCACAGGCCGACCAGCGGCAGGTTGAGAACCAGCAGCATGACGTTGGCAATGAACAGGCTGGCGATCAGGCCCCACACCAGGTCGGGCCGCTCCGCGAA
Organism: Bradyrhizobium sp. 170; assembly: GCF_023101085.1. Lineage (NCBI taxonomy): Bacteria > Pseudomonadati > Pseudomonadota > Alphaproteobacteria > Hyphomicrobiales > Nitrobacteraceae > Bradyrhizobium > Bradyrhizobium sp. 170. The sequence goes on from NZ_CP064703.1 coordinate 1,121,922, forward strand.
CAGCAGCGGTCCCGGGTTCAGGCCGTATTGCTGAAAGCCCGCCAGCATCATCGCAGCCGTTGCCGAGGTCGGAAGGCCGAGCGTCAGCAAAGGCACCAGCGTGCCGGCGGCGGAGGCATTGTTGGCGGCTTCCGGCCCGGCGACGCCCTCGATCGCGCCCTTGCCGAATTCCTCCGGATGTTTCGACAGCCTCTTCTCAGTGGAATAGGACAGGAAGGTCGGAATCTCGGCGCCGCCGGCAGGCAGCGCGCCGATCGGAAAGCCGAACATCGTCCCGCGCAGCCACGGTTTCCACGACCGCTTCCAGTCCAGTTTCGTCATCCACAGCGAGCCGCGCACCGGCTCGATCTTCTCCTCGGCGTGATGGCGGCGCGAGGCGACGTAAAGCGCTTCGCCGAGGGCGAACAGGCCGACCGCAAGCGTCGTCACCTCGACGCCGTCGAGCAGTTCGGGAATGCCGAACGCGAGCCGGGCCTGGCCGGTGAGTTTGTCGATGCCAACAAGCCCGAGCGTCAGCCCGATGAACAGGCTGGTCAGTCCGCGGATCGGCGAATCCCCGAAGGTGGCGGACACCGTGACAAAGGCCACGCACATCAGCGCGAAATAATCCTCGGGCCCGAAACGCACGGCGAAATCGACCAGCCACGGCGCCAGAAAGGCCAGGCCGATGGTGGCGATGGTGCCCGCGACGAACGAGCCGATCGCAGCCGTTGCCAGCGCCGGACCGCCGCGGCCGGCCTTGGCCATCTTGTTGCCTTCGAGCGCCGTCGCCATCGATGCGCTCTCACCAGGCGTGTTGATGAGAATGGCGGTGGTCGATCCGCCATACATGCCGCCGTAATAGATGCCGGCGAACATGATCAGCGAGCCGCCGGGATCGAGCTTGTAGGTTACCGGCAGCAGCAACGCGACCGTCAGCGCCGGACCGATGCCGGGCAGCACGCCCACTGCAGTGCCGAGGAACACGCCGATCAGTGCGTAGAGCAGGTTCATCGGCTGCACGGCGACAGCCATGCCATGCGCGAGCGCGGCGAAAGTTTCCATTACAGCAATCTTTCCAGAGGGCCGGCGGGGAGGCTCAGCGTCAGCAGCCGATCGAAAGCGAGATAGATCAGGGTGCTCATCACGAGCGCGATGGCGGAGTCGGCGAGAATGGCACGCCGTCCGAACGCCGCCGAGGTGGCGACAAACAGCGTTGACGTCGCAAGGATGAAGCCGCCGCCGAGGCCGATGATGGCGATAAGCAGCGCCAGGCCCCCGAGGATCAGCAGCACGGCCTTGGGATCGGCGCTCTCGCGCGGCGGCAGGTTGCCGCGCAGCGCGTCGATCAGATTGCCGATCGCGAGTAGGCCGAGCCCGATGGCGATGACGACCGGCATCACCTCGGGCCCCATGCCGTACATCGTGGTGGCCGGCAGTTGACGCGAGTCCCATACCAGCACCACGGCAAGGGCTGCGAGCGCCAGCGCAATGACGACACCGGCGCGATCGACGCGCCGCGACGCCGGCCCCTGCGGAAGGTCCGTCATGATTTGACGAGGCCGACCGACTTCAAGACGTCGGTGACGCGCGCGGTTTCCTTCTTCAGGAAGTCGGCGAACGCATCGCCGCCGAGATAGGCGTCATCCCAGCCCTTCTGCTTGAGGATGTCCTTCCAGGCGTCCGACTTGACCATGTTCTCCACCGCGGCGCTCAGCGTCTTGCGCTGTTCCGGCGTGATGCCGGGAGGTGCTACCACCGAGCGCCAGTTGGCCAGCACGAGGTCGATGCCCTGTTCCTTGAAGGTCGGAATGTCGCTGCCGGCGATGCGCTTCTCCGACGTCACGCCGAGCGCGCGCAGCTTGCCGGACTTGATCTGGCCTTCGTATTCGCTCATTCCCGAAATGCCCGCGGTGACCTTGCCGCCGAGAATGGCCGCCAGCGACTCGCCGCCTCCGGAAAACGGGATGTAGTTGACCTTCTTGGCGTCGGCGCCGATCGTTCCCGCAAACAGCGCCGCCATCACATGGTCGACGCCCCCGGCCGAGCCGCCGGCAAACGTGACCTTGGCGATGTCGGCCTTCACGGCGGCGGCAAGATCCTGCGCCGTCTTGATCGGCGAATTCGCCGGCACCACGATCACCTGGATCTCCTCGGTGAGGCGCGCGATCGGCGTTACCTGTTCGAGCGTCACCGGCGATTTGTTCATGGCGAGCGCGCCGACCATGACGAAGCCGTTCACCATCATCTGGTTGCCGTCGCCCTTGGCGCCGTTGACGAACTGCGCGATGCCGACGCTGCCACCGGCGCCGGCCACGTTGGTAACCTGGACGCTGCGGGCGATCTTGGCGGCGACCAGCGCCTGCTGCATCGAGCGGGCGGTCTGATCCCATCCGCCGCCGGGGGCTGCGGGCGCCATGATCTTGAGCTCGAGCTGCTGCGAGAGGGCAGGCGCGCTGGCTGCAAGCGTCAACGCAACGACCGCGCCGAACAGGCGCGTATGAAACGGCATCATGGGATTTCCTCCAGGCTCACACAGCGCGGCTGTGTGTCAATTGGTCGCATATCAACCGGAAAAGGCGCCGCTGTCCAGAAGGACCTTTACGTGTCCGAACGGGATCCGGAAGTTTTCGCTAAGATCCCGTCCATGGTGATGATTGAGGAGGGAAATCGATGCCCGAGAACGTTCAATCCGGCGGAGAGGCGCATCGAAGCGGCAATCGCAAAATGCGGCTGTTCTCCGGCCCTCTGAGCATGTTCGGCGCAAAGGTCCAGATCGCCGCGCACGAAAAGAACATCGATTTCGAACTGGTCATGGTCTCCTTCACCATGAAGGAGGGTTACGCGCCAAAGCATCCGGAAGTCCTGCGCATCAATCCAAAGCGGCAGGTCCCGGTGCTGATCGACGGTGACCTCGAGATCTTCGATTCCACCCAGATCTTCGAATATCTCGAAGACATCAAGCCGCATCCTGCGCTGTGGCCTGCGGCTCCTGCAGCACGGGCCTGGTCTCGCCGGCTGGAGCATGAATCGGATGAGATCTATTTCCCCCATATCATCAAATTGATGCAGCTCGGGAAGACGCCGCTCGATTCCGCCGCGGAGCTCGCGCGCGCGGGCGCTGCCGATTATTATCGAACAATGGAGCGTGTGCTTGATGACCGCGAGTTTCTCGGCGGCGCGTATTCCTTTGCCGATATCGCGTTCTATATGGCCCAGCTCTTCGGCGCGCGCTGGGGCGCCGACATGACCAGCGAAACGCCGAAGCTTCTGCAATGGCGGCAGCGCATGACGGCAAGACCGGCGGTCAGCAAGGTCGTCGGACCGATGGCCGACTACTTGCGCGGCCAGGGCCTCGGCGTTCCAGCGTTTCTTCCGTCAAAGGCGACGTGATCGACATCGCGGATACGCGCGCCTGTCTCCGGTCAGACCTGTGCGACCGCGTGCGGGAACACGATCTCGATCAGCGTGCCGGAACGGCCGCCGGTCTTGATCTGGAATTTGGCGCGGTTGGCTTCGACGAGGGCTTTGGTCAGCGACAGGCTGACGGCCGAACTCTCGGCCCGATCCGATGGCGCCTGGGTTCGGAACGGCTGGAGGGCTGCGGCAACCTCATTGTCATTGAGCCCGTTGCCGGTGTCGCGGACCCGCAGCATCACCTCGCCGAAATCGGACAGCGCGGTCGAGACGATGACCTGGCCGCCGGCATTGGCGAGATGGATCGAATTGCCGATCAGGTTCAGCGTGATCTGGCGCAAGGCCCGCGCATCCGCAATCACAGGCGGCAACATGCGCGCGAGTGACGTGCGGATGATGATGCGCTCGCGATTGGCCTGCGGCTGCAAGACCGCGACGCAGCTCTCGACCAGTTCGTTGAGGTTCTGGTTGGTGAAAGCGAGATCGAGCTTGCCGGTTTCGATCCTTGAGAGATCGAGCAGGTCGTTGACGATGGCGATCACGCGTTCGCCGGAGGCGCGGATGTCCTTCATGTATTCGAGGTAGCGTTCGTTGCCGAGCGCGCCGAAACGCTCGCCGATCATCACTTCGGAAAAGCCGATGATGGCGTTCAGCGGCGTCCGCACCTCGTGGCTGATCCGCGCCAGCACGTCAGCCTTGGCGCTGGCGGCGCGTTCGGCCAGCCGCCGCGCCTCGCGCAATTCGCTCTCGGTGTGCTTGGCTTGCGACAGATCGCGGAACACCGCGAAGAAATTCGGGCCGTCAGGGCGGGTGCGGCCCATGGTCATCGACAGCGCGATGATGCCGCCTTTGCTTTCGCGGCCCAGCACCTCGCGGCCGTGGTCGAGCAGGCTGGCGACGCCGGAAGCCTTGATGCCGGCGAGATATTCGAACACGCCGTGCCGGCTTTCGGGCGCGAACAGATCGGCGAGATTGCGTCGCGCGAGTTCGTCGCCGTTATGGCCGAACAGCGCTTCGGCGCTGCGGTTGGCCGCGTGGATGTTGCCCTCGGCGTCGAACATCAGGATGCCCTCGGCCGTGGTGTCGAGGATGGCGGCGAGGTCTTCGGCGTTGGCATGCCCGACATCCGACGGTTCAAAAACGTCAGGTTCGGATGCCTCCGGTTCGGAGCCGAAGACGTCAGGCTCCGATACCGCCGGTTCGGCCTCCGATACCGCCGGTTCGAACTCCGATACCGGCTCGGCTCGCGCGATGGCGGCCGCGATCGCCGTGCCCTCATGGCGCGTGCCCGAGAAGATCAAGGCCAGCGCCGAATCGCCGTCCCACGAGATGGTGTAGAGGCGCGCGTCGGCCGCCGCTGCCGGCGTATCCGCGTCCGCGGGCTGGCTTGCCGAGATCGTCACCGGCTTGCCGGTGTCCGATGTCGAGGAGGCGTTTGATACGCCGGGTTCGACATAGAGTGCGTCGAGGCCGCCGGCATCTTCCAGCGCGTGCAGGCCTGGATAGCCCATCTGCGTCAGGAAGGCGGGGTTGGCATAGAGCAGCCGGTCGAGCCGGTAGATCAGGATGCCGACCGGCAGCAAATCGAGCAGCGCCTTGTCGCGCGCCGCTTCGCCTCGCGCCGGAGGCTCGGGCGGCGCCAGCCATTCGGGCGGCGCGGGAGCCGCTTCGCGCGCGGCCAGCGGTTCGAAGATGGATTCGCCGGCGGCATCCAACGCCTCGTTGCCGTTCTCGGTGTCGAGCCGCGCCGACAATTGTCGCGCGAGTTCGTCGAAGGCGCTGTTTTCAACCGGCGTCAGCGCTGGCTGCTTCGCTTCGCCCGGGGCGCGGAACGGCAAGACGTTTGCAGCGGCGTCTGCCGGCAACTCCGCTGCGGTTTCCGTCAGCGCGTCCTTGGCGATTTCCCGGACGCTTTCTTGGACGCTTTCCTCTAAGGCTTCCTTCGGAGGTTCCACGGGCGTTTCCAAATCTTTTTGATGTGAAGTCTCTGCAGCAGAAGTCTCTGCAGTTGAAGTCTCTGCAGCAGAAGTTTCGGCAGCAATCGGTTCAGGCAATTCGTCCGATGAAGGCGATGCGACGCTGGCCGGCTCGGCGGATGGCGCAGCGGGCACGTCTTGCGGCGTTACCATCTCGCCGGACAATTCCGCCAGGCGCCGGGCGGCGAGCCGCGCCAGCGCATCGAAATCGCGGCAGACGCCGAAGCCGCGATAGCCGATGAAATTCCGCGCCCCATCGAAGACCGGCAGGCCGGACATTTCGACGGGCAGCGTGTCACCGCCATCGACTGGCCAGTTCAGCGCGATGCCGCTCCAGGTGGCGCCCGTCGCAAAGGCTTGCATCATCCGGCCGGTGGGATCGAACCCAAAGGTCTCGGCGATCTCGCGCCATGGCCGGCCGAAAGCGGCCGTGGTGCGCGGGCCGATCAGGCCGGCGAATTCGTCGGTGCCGAGCGTGAATCGGCCTTCCCGATCCATCTGCCAGGTGAAGCGCAGCGGCCGGCGGCGCGTCTGCGGCTGGCCGGCAAACGCTTCGATGCCAGGTGATGGCGCGCGCGCAATGGTTTCGGCGGCGGGCGGCTCGTCCGCGGCGGCAGGTTCGGCAAACGCATCGAACAACGCAAACCCGGCGGGCGCTTCGCCCGATGGTGCTGGCTGCGGGTGGTCGGGAGCCGGTTGCGGCACGACCGCTTGCTCCATGACCGGTGCGCTCGGCTGCAAGGCTGGCTCTGACAAGGCCGGCTCTGACAAGACCGGCTCTGACAAGGTCGGCTCTGATGATGCGGTTTCTGGCTGCATCTCGTTGTCGGGCTGTGTCTGCGCCGGTCGCGGCGCGATCAGCGCGATGTTGCCGGCGGCGATCAGAACGCCGTGGCTGCCATTGGGAAAGTCGAGCCGCGAAGCGCCGCACGTCGCAAGCCCGCCGGGCGCCGCGCCAAATCCCTGCAAGCGCTCCAGCCGGATGGCACCGTTGGCGAGCAACCGGCCTGCGAGCCGCGCAATCTGCCGCCGGTGCCGGTCGGCCGGTCCGAAGGTTCTTTCGGCAAGGGCTGCGGCACTGGCTTCACCGAACACGCGGGCGCCGGCCGGATTGGCCCACAGGATCCGCTTGCCGTCGGCGGTCCACAGCCAGGCCGGCAGGGGGCTCGCCGCGTAGGCCGCCAATCGCGGATCGCTCCGCGCCAGCCACTGAAATTCCGCATCCTGCATCGCAGCTACATGACCGTCCGGCGTCAAAATCGACCGCCAAAACGCCGACAGCGTTAAGGCACGGTTACTATCGCAAGGCCGCAGCGGCAGGTCCACGGCCCGGCCGGCCGGCGCTAATTTAACCCACGGATAACCTTAATCCGGGCTGGACCCTTTGGCCGGCCGCTGCGTTGGGTGGGTTGCTGACGGCCGTCAAGGGTTCAACGGGGAACCTCCCCGGCGCTGCATCCGTCCAGGATGCGGCCCCCGACGGTATCCGGACGCAATCCCTGCCACTGAAAAGGAACGCACCATGAGTGACGAAGTGCGAGACCGATTCGAGATACCCAAGGAAATGCGATCGATGGCGGAAGCTAGCCTGGAGCAGGCCCGCAACGCCTTCGAGAAATTCGTCGCCGCCGCACAGACCGCCGCCGGCTCCATCGAGGAGCGCAACGCCACGGTTCGCGCCGGCGTAAAGGACGTCGGCAGCAAGGCTATGGCCTATGCCGAGAAGAATGTGCAGGGCTCGCTCGATCACGCGCAGTCATTGCTGAAGGCCAAGGATCTGCCCGAGGTGATGCGGTTGCACAGCGAGTATGTGCAGGCGCAAATGCGCGCGCTGGCGGAGCAGGCCAGCGAAATGGGCCAGGTCGTCGGCAAGGCCGCCATGGACGCGGCCCGGCCGAAAGCCTGACCTGCCCGCATTGGCGGGAAGCTGCCGCTGGATCGCCTGCTGGAACCCGCATGCCGGGTTAAATTTGCGGCGACGCACCAGAAATTGCAGTGCGCTGCACAAATTTGACATGATATGGGTGCTTATTGGGCGAGCCCGTGGATGGGCACTTTCCGTGAGTGCGTGTGTATGCGTGATCCCTCCGGCGTCCCGGCCGATTACCTGCCCCGGCGTCCCGCGAGGGGGAACATCGTTTAACCCCATTGTGAAGGATGCAAGCCGTGACCAGCTCCACCGATCCCTTCTCTGCCTCCATCATCCCCTTCGAAGTCCCCGAGCAGATGCGCGCGCTTGCCGAAAAGGGCGTCTCGCAGGCTCGCGACAGCTACGCCAAGTTCAAGGATGCCGCCGAAACCCATAACGGCACCATCGAGGCTGTGTTCACCTCGGCCAGCAAGGGCGCCAGCGCGTACAACGCCAAGGTGATCGAGTTCTTCAAGGCCAACACTTCCGCCGAACTCGATTTTGCGCAGGAGCTGTTCGGCGTGAAGACGCCGGCGGCGGCGATGGAGCTGTGGACCTCGCATGCCCGCAAGCAGTACGAGACCCTCACCGCGCAAGCCAAGGAGCTCGCCGAGCTCGGCCAGAAGGTAGCGACCGAGACCGTCGAGCCGATCAAGGCCTCGGCCTCGAAGCTCTACAAGCCGGCCGCCTGACCGCTTCCGGTATCGATCACGAAAAGCCCGGGCCAAGCGGCCCGGGCTTTTTGCTGCGCGGGATGATTTTGGCAGGCTGCCGGGGGCCTGGCCGAGGGGCCCGTCAATTGAACGCAAAATGCCCTCGGGACGACTACAATCAGATGCTTCGCGGCCTTGCCAAAGCGAGGCGTTGCACCTAGTTTCCGGCCCATTCGCGACCCCCTTTTTGGGACCTCGCGTGAGGTATGCAGTTGTAGCTCAGTTGGTTAGAGCGCCTGTCTGTGGAACAGGAGGTCGGTGGTTCGAGCCCACCCAACTGTACCAGCCTTCACGCTGCTGAATTGCCGCTTGAACCTGAATTGCCGCCCAACGTGCCGCGACACTTGTGCTGTGGCGTGTCGTCCACCCGTGCTTGCGAATCCTGATCCGTTCACCCACAATTCCGCCAAACTTTGGGCTGGGGGGATGGATGACGATTTTTCGCGCAGGGAATTTCCAGCTTGGATGGCTGCTGGCCGTGGCGCTGTCGGTTTCGATCTCTCCCGCCGCCGGCCAAACCTATACTCCCGAACAGGAGCAGGCCTGCACCAGCGATGCGTTCCGGCTCTGCAGTTCGGAAATTCCCGATGTCGGCCGCGTGACGGCTTGCATGGTTGCCAAAAAATCCCAGCTCTCGCCGCCCTGCCGCGCCCAGTTCAGGCCGGATCCCGAGCCCCGCGAGGCTGCGGTCAGGCCGGCCGGCCGGCCGACCGTGATCCGGCCGGCAACGCCGCGCAAGGCGGTGAGCGTCAAGCCGCGCAAGACCAAAAAGCCGGCGAAACCCGCGACCTGACGGCGCGGGCGACCTGACGGCATTACATCATTTTAAGAATCCCTGGTGCGCCAGGCTGACGCCTTGTTTGCGCCATCTGCAATGAACATCTCCTTTGGGCAAGAGGAGAGGGTTCATTGAGCGCACATCAAAAGGAGCTCGACCGGCATTTTGCCTGGTTTGAGAAAAAGCTGCCGCCTGGGCCGGCGAAATTCGTCGGCTGGGTACGCAAGCCGTCGTCGATCTATGTCCGGATTCCGCTCGCGTTTCTCTTGGTCGTCGGCGGCTTTCTCAGCTTCCTGCCAGTGCTCGGACTCTGGATGCTTCCGCTCGGACTCCTTTTGTTCGCGCAGGACGTGCCGCCGCTGCAGAAGCCGATGGCGCAGGGGCTCGGATGGATCGAGCGCAAATGGCTCGAACGCCAGCGTGCAAAGCTCGAACGCGAGCGCGCAAAAACCGCGCAATGAGCGATCAAGGCACTCTGCAAGGCTTTCAACCGTTCCGTTTCCGGTTGCGGGCCTGCACGCACCTGTGACTCAAAAACCAGCCTTGTTGGCAATTACGTGGCTTCATCGCGACATCCCTTAAATTTTTCTTTCGCGAATCAGCCCGCTGATTCATTTTCAGCTTCTGGGGTCAACTTGGAGGCCAAGGTATGAACGTAATAGTATTTGCATCACGTAAGGGGGGCTCGGGAAAGAGTACCCTGGCTGCTCACCTCGCTGCCCATGTTCACAAGGCAACGAAGCCCATCCTTCTGGTCGATGCCGACCCACAGGGATCGCTTACGCTCTGGCACAAATTGCGCGGCACCAACGAACCGCCGATCAAGGCCGCGGTGAATTCCGTCAGCGGCATCGTCGCTGCCGCCAAGCGCGACGGCGTCGAATGGGTGTTCATCGACACGCCGCCGAATCTTTCGGCCGTTGTCGACGACGCGATCCGCAACGCGACGATGGTGATCATTCCGGCGCGGCCGGGCGTGTTCGACGTCAACGCCGTGCAGGAAACGATTCAGACCTGCCGTTCGGCGCGCAAGCCCTACGCAGTCGTGGTCAACGGCGCCCCCGCCGAACGCGACGGCGTCGAGAGCCGCATCGTCACCATCGCGCGTGAAGCGCTGGCGAAATTCCGCGCGCCGGTGTGGAGCGGCCAGATCACCAACCGCGCCGATCTGATCATGGCGCTGAGCCAGGGCGAAGGCGCCCGCGAATATTACGCGGAAGGCCGGGCCGCGGCCGAGATCACCAGGCTGTGGGGCGCGATCGAACGTTCGATCAAGGCGATCCGCGGAACCGCGTCCGGATCTGGCGCCATGCACAAGCAGGCGGCGTAACAACGCCGCTTTCTCCTCTCGGACTGATCTTTCTGGACTGACAAAGACGCGCGGCGCTCCGCGCGTTTTTCTTTTGCGGGTGTGGCAAAAGCCCTATCGCCGTCATTGCGAGCGCAGCGAAGCAATCCATCGCGACGCACGAAGAAAGAATGGATTGCTTTCGCGGAGCCTGTCAACGGGCGCGCATTCGCGCGACCCGTTGGCTCGCAATGACGGACGTGAGAGTGCGGCTTACGCCACCATCAGCACGTAGAACACGACGACCGGCGACAGCGTCAGGATCACCGACCAGATGCCGACGGCCCACACAATGTCCTCGGTGGAAAAGCCCTGTTGAGGGATGGTGTTGTTTTCAAAGTGCACGACGCGCCCCCGCGTTTTTGTTGGCTCCTGCTATCTTGATACGCGGGCGGTTTTAAAAACCCGGTTCCGATTTCACTTGCATTTGACCGCAAGTGCTACCGCCGATTAACCACCGTGATATCCTGGTTAATGGCTGGTGAGTGCGAAGCCGCAACTTCAAGCGAAGGCCCGGCCGCGACATTAAAATTTTATCTGTAGGTATTTCTCCTCAAGGAACATCACCGGGGAATGACAATGATCGCACACGACAGGAAATATCCGACCGGCGAACTCGCCCAGCGGGCGCATGACGTTCTGCTGGTGTCGTCGTTCGCCATCTGGGCGATGGTGCTCGGCTTCGCGCCGGTGCTGACCTATCGCTTGCTGGTCAGCTAAAGCGCATTGCTTCCGCTCGCCATCCAAGGCGAGCGGTGCCGGCCATCTCTCCTGGCGCGACGTTCAGGCCCGGCGCAACAGCTGTGGCCTGCGTCGCTCGATTTCCTCGTCCAGCAACGCTGCGAGCTCCGCGCTCACCTCCACCATCGGAAGGCGGACCTCGGCGCTGTCGATCAGCCCGCTGCGCGCCAGCCAATACTTCGCAGGCGCCGGGCTCGGTTCGGCGAACAACAGCCGGGTCAGCGCGGAAATGGCCTTCCAGCATGCGCGCGCGGCGTCGCGATCGCCCTGCTTCAACAGTGTCTGCACCGATGCGAAGGCGTCGGTCTCCAGATGCGCCGACAGCAGGATCGCCCCGTCGGCGCCGTCGGCGAGCGCTTCGTGATACAGCGCGTCCTCGCCGGTCAGTACGCCAAAGTTCGGTGGTCGCCGGCTTAAGAAGTCGATCGACTGCGCGCGGTCGGCGCCGCAATCCTTCATGCCGGCGATGTTCGGATGCAGGGCGAGCTGCAGCAGCGTCTCGTTGGTGAGGCTGACGCCGGTCCGGTAGGGGATGTTGTAGAGCACGATCGGCCACGAGGCGTGGTCGGCGAGCGCGGTGAAATGCTGCACCAGGCCGCGTTGCGAGGGGCGGATGTAATAGGGGCTCGCGATCAGATAGCCGTCGATCGGCCAGGTCGCCGTCTCATCCAGCGCATCCAGAAGCTTCGCGGTAGAGGCGCCGGACAGGCCCAGCAGGATCGGCAGGTGGCGACCGCCGCCGGATAGTTCGCTGCGCGTCACCGTCACCAGCCGCTCGAGCTCGTCCGCGCGGAGCGACATGCCTTCGCCCGACGTCGCCGCCAGAATGAAGCCGTCGACCGGGCCGGCCGCATAGTGCCTGACGAGCCGGCGTAACGACGCCTCGTCGAGTTCGCCGTCGCGAAACGGCGTAATGAGCGGCAGCCACAGGCCCTGCAGGCGGCTTGTTAGATCGTCAGTCGAAGGGGCAGTCATCGTTCCATCTCCTCATGGGGTGAGCCGGAGACGGGACCAATAAAAAAACCCCGTCCAGACGGCGGGGCTTTCGGGATCGCGGGTTGTGGCAGTGTCTAGCGCGCGCGTCGATCTCGGGTCCCCAGGTGGGGATCTTTTTTCGACGATAAAGCTGCGCACGAACGCGTGATCATGTGCGGATGATGGTGGCAGCGGACCCCAATGTCAATCGGCGCAACGATATGGCTCGTCGGTGAAGACTTGCAGACGAAAAAAAAGCCGGGCCCAAGAGAGCCCGGCTTGAGGTATTGGCCACGTGAGGCCGACACAATCACCTTCCAAGAGGGATTACTGAACCGCCGCGCCACTGGAGGAGGGGGACATATGCGCGACGCGACCGCTCAGCGTTTAAGCACTATGATCCTCATCAGTGCTGTGCGGCAACCGTCCGAGCCGCATGTCAGTCATGCGGTGAGCGGGCCCTCTATTAAATAGGCTAATCCGCAAAGCGGGGACGACGAAACGCCACCCGCGTCCAGCTTATGGAGCATGATCTCCGGGCAAACGCTTCGCGTTTGTCCCGAGGGAAAACCGGTCTCCACTTTTGCGCTAACGCGGCCCTGCGGGTCCGGATCGCGCTCTAGGAGGGCCAGCGCTGCGCCTTGCTCACCACGAAGTCGCGGAACACCTGCACCCGCGCCACCGTCTTCAACTCTTCGGGATAGACAAAATACGTGTCGATCTGGATCGAGTCGGTCTCGCCGAACAACTGCACCAGGCGGTTGTTCTCCTCGACCAGATAGTCGGGCAGGGCGGCGATGCCGAGCCCCTGCTGACAGGCGCGGACCAGCCCCAGGATATTGTTGACCTTGAAGTAGGCCTCGCGCGGACCCGAGCCGTTACGGCCGGCGTCGATCAGCCAGGAGCGGTTCTGCAGATGCGTCGGAACCTGCGCATCGCTCAGCATGATGATGCGATGCGAGTCCAGGTCGTCCAGCGTGCGTGGCGTGCCGAAGCGCTTGATGTATTCCGGCGAGCAATAGGCGTGGAAGCCGATCGAGAACAGCTTGCGCTGGATCAGGTCCGGCTGGGTCGGCTTGCGGGTGCGGATCGCGACGTCGGCCTCGCGCATCGACAGATCGAGATCTTCGTCGGTCACGATCATGGAGATCCGGATATCCGGATAGAGCGCGGTGAATTCGTCGAGCCGCGGGATCAGCCAGTTGATACCGAGCGCCGGCGGCGTGGTGATCTTGAGGTCGCCGCTCGGCCGCTCGCGGCTGTCGGTGAGCTTGGCGCGCGCCGCCTGCAGCTGCATGAACACGTCATGCGCGGTACGAAACAGCAGGTCGCCCTGTTCGGTGAGGATCAGTCCGCGCGCGTGGCGGTGGAACAGCGACACCGCGAGCTCCTGCTCCAGCGCGCTGACCTGCCGCGATACCGCCGATTGCGAAAGCCCGAGCTGTTCGCCGGCGTGGGTAAAGCTTCCCGCCTCTGCAGCCGCGTGAAAGACTTTCAGCTTGTCCCAATCCATGTCCGATGATCCGTCCCGTGTTCTAGGCATGATTACTCCGCCGCCGCGCGATCGCTCGCGCGCAAAGCCAGGAAGCGTTCAGCCTCGAGGGCCGCCATGCAGCCGAGGCCGGCCGCCGTGACCGCCTGCCGATAGGTTTCGTCCGCCACGTCGCCGGCGGCGAACAGGCCGGGAATAGACGTGGCGGTCGAGTTTGGCGCCACCTCGACATAGCCGGAGGATTTCAGCTTGATCTGGCCTTTGACGAGGTCGGTTGCGGGCGCGTGGCCGATGGCGATGAAGACGCCGTCGGCCGGCACATCCGTAAGCCTGCCGGTCTTGACGTTCTTCAGGCGCACATGGGTGACCTTGCCCGGGTTTTCGGTGCCGCAGATCTCGTCGATCGCGGAATCCCAGACCACCTTGATCTTGGGGTTCTTGAACAGGCGATCCTGCAGGATGCGCTCGGCACGGAAATGATCGCGGCGATGCACGATCGTTACCTGCGAGGCGAAGTTAGTGAGGAACAGCGCTTCCTCGACCGCGGTATTGCCGCCGCCGACCACGATCACTTCCTTGCCGCGGTAGAAGAAGCCGTCGCAGGTCGCGCAGGCCGAGACGCCAAAGCCCTTGAATTTTTCTTCGGAAGCGATGCCGAGCCAGCGCGCCTGCGCGCCGGTGGCGAGGATCACGGTTTCCGCCAGATAGACGTCGCCGCTGTCGCAGGTCAGCCGGAACGGCCGCTGCGCCAGTTCGAGCTTGTTGACGAAATCAGTGACGATCTTGGTGCCGACATGCGCCGCCTGCTTCTCCATCTGCTCCATCAGCCAGGGGCCCTGGATGACGTCGGCGAAGCCCGGATAGTTTTCCACGTCGGTGGTGATGGTGAGCTGCCCGCCGGGCTGGATGCCCTGGATCAGCACCGGCTCCAGCATCGCGCGCGCCGCGTAGATCGCCGCGGTGTAACCGGCGGGGCCGGAACCGATAATGACGACCTTGGCATGGATAGGCGCAGGCATCGGCGGATCCCTCTCTTATTCGGGGGTTTTTGTTGACTGAGCAGAAAGCGCCCGGAAGGACGTCGCGGGGCGCCGAAAGTGTCAAATCCAAGTCTAGAATATCTGGGTAGCTATGCAAGAATTGCAATTCATCCCAGCGAATTTTCCCCGGAACTGATTTCACAATCGCGAAATATGGCGATGCACGCGCAATAAAATTGCGCAAGCCGCACGGCCTGCGCTAAGAGAGTTACCAGTAAGACCTGCCCAGGCGCAGCAGAATTAGGGAACCCGACGCGCGTGTCGAAGAATCTTGACGAAATCGACCTCAAAATCCTCGCCGAAATCCAGGCCGACGGCCGAATCACCAACGTGGAACTGGCCAAACGCGTCGGTATTTCGCCGCCGCCCTGCCTGCGCCGGGTCCGCACGCTGGAGGAGGAAGGGTACATCAAGGGCTATCGGGGCCTGCTGGATCCACGCCGGCTCGGCTTCGACGTCACGGTGTTTGCCTCCGTCCACCTGTCCAGCCAGGCGGATGCGGATTTGCGCGCGTTCGAGGATTTCGTCCGCGCCGAGCCCCTGGTGCGGGAATGCTGGATGCTGTCGGGCGAGGTGGATTTCATCCTCAAATGCGTCGCGCCCGACATGGCGACGTTTCAGGATTTCGTCACGCACCTGACGGCAGCACCCCACGTGCGCAACGTCCGGACGTCGCTGGTGCTGCACAATTCGAAATATGAAGCGGCAGTGCCGCTCGATGTGAAGGTGGCGGGCTGAACGCTCTCGCCGCCGTCATTGCCTGCGACAAACGCGAAGCGTTTGCGTAAGGGAGCTCGCGACAAAATTGCAAAGCAATTTTGCGCTGAAGCGACGAAGCAATCCATTCTTTCCTCTGCGGAGAGATGGATTGCTTCGCTTGGCTCGCAATGACGAACCAGCCGTAATTTGTAGGGTGGGCAAAGCCACCGGAGTTTGTAGGGTGGGCAAAGCTACCGGGTCGCGCGAATGCGCGCCCGATGACAGGCTCCGCGTGCCCACCATTCAGAGCAATGTCGTGATGGTGGGCACGGCGCGAAGGGCGCCTTTGCCCACCCTACGAGTCTTCGCTCGCAACGACGGATCAGAACGCCTTTACGTCTTCTTCCGCATCATGGCGTCGAGGCTGTACGGCCCGCCGCCTGCGGTCGAAAGATAAAGGCAGGCGAAGCAGAACAGGATCGCGAGCGTGCCGCCGTTGATGATCGGAAAAAAATTCCGCGGCGCATGACCGATGAAATAGGCAAAGGCCATCT
This sequence comes from Bradyrhizobium sp. 170, assembly GCF_023101085.1. Lineage (NCBI taxonomy): Bacteria > Pseudomonadati > Pseudomonadota > Alphaproteobacteria > Hyphomicrobiales > Nitrobacteraceae > Bradyrhizobium > Bradyrhizobium sp. 170. The sequence continues at coordinate 1,137,543 of NZ_CP064703.1, forward strand.
CGCCGGCAAGAATGAAGGCGACGGGTCGTGTGAACAGTCCGAGCAGCAAAAGCGCGCCCAGAATCAGCTCAATCGCACCGGCGGCTCCCGGTAGCGACATCAATTGCACCTTGTTGAGGAAGGCGGCAGCGTTGCCATCCGGAATTGTCGGAAACTTCAGAATCTTCGCGACGCCGAATTGAAACAGCAGCAAGCCGGTGATGAAGCGAAACAAGCTCAGCGCCGTCGGCTGCCATTTCGCGAGCATCCTGTCGATTTGGTCCATGTCGTCCCCCTTGTTTGATACGCCAGAACTTAGCTTCACAACATTACACGGTGTTGGCGCGATTGCGTGTGATGCCGACACAACACCCCTGAAATTGAATCATTCCCCTCGCAACTCATCGCTTCGCGATATTGTCGCGATTGCAGCGCAGCAAGATGCCGTCCGGAGCAGCGGAGCCTGCCGCGCGCCGCTCGTCGATTTAGTTATGGATTATAAGCATTATCCGGAGTCGGATATTATGGAATCCGCTGCGTCGCCACTCACAATCCTGTCAGCGACGGCATTGTCGTGCGCCAACAAAAAGCCGCGTCGAAACGCGGCTTTGTCGCAACAGTAACTTGCAGGTGACTATCGCCACTCGACCTTGGTGATCTCGTAGGCCTTGGCGCCGCCCGGCGCCACGACTTCCACAGTCGAGCCTTTTTTCTTGCCGATCAGGGCGCGCGCCAGCGGCGAGGTGATCGAGATACGGCCCTTCTTGGCGTCGGCTTCCGGCTCGCCCACGATCTGCCACACCGTTTTCTTCTCGGTGTCTTCGTCGACCAGCGTGACGGTGGCGCCGAACTTGACGGTGTCGCCTGAGAGCTTGGAGATGTCGATAATGTCGGCACGCGCGAGCTTGTCTTCGAGCTCGGCGATGCGGCCTTCATTGTGCGACTGCTCTTCCTTGGCGGCGTGATATTCCGCGTTTTCCGAAAGGTCTCCATGCGAGCGCGCCTCGGCGATATGCTCGATGATGCGCGGACGATCCTCCGACTGGCGCTTCTTCAACTCGATCTCGAGGGCAGCATAGCCGCCAGCGGTCATCGGTACCTTTTCCATCATGTCTTCCGTCCTTCCATCGTGCGAGCCGCCCAGGGCGTTGCGCGCACGAGGCATTTTTTAGATTTCGATTCGGGCTTTCATGGCCCCATACGAGCCCTGCGAGCCTATTAATTTTCGGCCCGGTCAAGGGCCGATTCAACATTCAAACGAGCGGTGAGTTCCTGCCATACGGCTTTATTGCCAACCGTTTAGCGGGCATTTTGCCCCTCTAACGATCAGTTTTCGGAAAAGTAACTCTGCAGGGTGCGGACCTCAAGGTCCCCGCCCAGATAGGCGCGAATGCCTTGGGCGGCCGCGACAGCACCTGAAAGAGTGGTGTAATACGGCACTTTATGCAAGAGGGCAGCCCGCCGCAGCGAACGGCTGTCCGCCAGCGCCTGCGGCCCCTCGGTGGTGTTGAAAACGAGCTGAATGTCGCCATTGGTGATGGCGTCGACGATGTGCGGCCGTCCCTCCAGCACCTTGTTAACCTTCTCGGTCGGAATGCCGTTGTCGGTCAGGAAGCGCTGGGTGCCTGATGTGCCCATCACCTTGAAGCCGAGCGAGTGCAAGAGGCGCACCGCTTCGGTGATGCGGTTCTTGTCGGTCTCGCGCACCGAGACGAATACGGTCCCCTTGCGCGGCACGCGGGTGCCGCCGCCGAGCTGGCTCTTTGCGAACGCCACCTCGAAGGAGCGGTCGATGCCCATGACCTCGCCGGTCGAGCGCATCTCCGGACCGAGCACGGTGTCGACGCCGGGGAAGCGTGCGAAGGGGAAGACGGACTCTTTCACGCCGACATGGCCGAGCTGCTTCTTCTTCAGCTTGAAATCAGCAAGCTTCTCGCCGGCCATGATCCGTGCCGCGATCTTCGCCACCGGCGTGCCGACGACCTTGGCGACGAACGGCACTGTGCGCGACGCCCGCGGATTGACCTCGAGCACGTGGATCTCGCCGTCCTTGATCGCATATTGCACGTTCATCAGCCCGACGACGTCGAGGCCGAGCGCCAGCTCTCGGGTCTGCCGCTCGAGCTCCTCGATCATCTTCGCATCAAGCGAATGCGGCGGCAGCGAGCAGGCGGAATCGCCGGAGTGAATGCCGGCTTCCTCGATATGCTCCATGATGCCGACGATGAAGGTGTCCTTGCCGTCGCATAGGCAGTCGACGTCGATCTCGGTGGCGTCGGAGAGATAGCGGTCGAACAGCAGCGGATTGGTGCCGAGCACCGTATTGATCTGGCCGGTCTTGTCGTTCGGGTAGCGCGCCTTGACGTCGCCGGGGACCAGTTCGGGCAGGGTGCCGAGCAGATAATCGTTGAGCTGGTTCTCTTCGCGGATGATCTGCATCGCGCGGCCGCCCAGCACATAGGACGGGCGCACCACCAGCGGCAGGCCGAGATCGGCCGACACCAGCCGCGCCTGCTCGACCGAATAGGCGATGCCGTTCTTCGGCTGCTTGAGGCGCAGCTTGTCGAGCACGCGCTTGAAGCGGTCGCGGTCCTCGGCGAGGTCGATGGCGTCGGGCGAGGTGCCGAGGATCGGCACATCGGCGGCTTCCAGCGCGCGCGCCAGCTTGAGCGGGGTCTGGCCGCCGAACTGCACGATCACGCCGTGCAGCGTGCCGTTCTGCCGTTCAGTGGCGATGATTTCCAGCACATCCTCGGCGGTGAGCGGCTCGAAATAGAGCCGGTCGGCGGTGTCGTAGTCGGTCGACACCGTCTCCGGATTGCAGTTGATCATGATGGTCTCATAGCCGGCGTCGGATAGCGCGAAGCAGGCATGACAGCAGCAATAGTCGAACTCGATGCCCTGGCCGATCCGGTTCGGGCCGCCGCCGAGGATGACGACCTTCTTCTTGTCCGACGGCGCGCTCTCATCGGCGAGCTTGCCTGCGAACGGCGCCTCATAGGTCGAATACATGTAGGCGGTGGGGGAGGCGAATTCCGCGGCACAGGTGTCGATGCGCTTGAACACCGGGCGGACGCCGAGCGCGTGACGTTTTGCGGTGATCTCGGCCTCGGTGGACTCAGACAGCACGGCCAGCCGCGCGTCCGAAAAACCCATCGCCTTCAGCATGCGCATGCCGTAGCCGTTCGGCGGCAGGCCGTTCGCCTTGACCTTTGCTTCCATGTCGACGATGCCGCGCATCTCGCTCAGGAACCACGGATCGATCTTGCAGGAATTGAAGATCTCTTCGTTCGACCAGCCTAGCCGCATCGCCTGCGCCACCTGCAGGATACGGTTCGGCGTCGGCGTGCCCAGGGCTGCGCGGACGGCGTTCTTGTCGTCGTGTTGGCCAAGCCCCTCGATCTCGATCTCGTCGAGCCCGGTCAAACCGGTCTCGAGCCCGCGCAGCGCCTTCTGCAGGCTCTCCTGGAAGGTGCGGCCGATCGCCATCACTTCGCCGACCGACTTCATCGAGGTCGTCAGCGTGGTGGAGGCGCCGGGGAATTTCTCGAACGCAAACCGTGGAACCTTGGTCACGACGTAATCGATCGTCGGTTCGAACGAGGCAGGCGTCGCGCCGCCGGTGATGTCGTTGGCGATTTCGTCGAGTGTGTAGCCGACCGCGAGCTTGGCGGCGACCTTTGCGATCGGAAAGCCGGTGGCCTTGGAAGCGAGCGCCGAGGAGCGCGACACGCGCGGGTTCATCTCGATCACCACCATGCGGCCGTCGTCGGGGTTGACGCCGAACTGCACGTTGGAGCCGCCGGTCTCCACCCCGATCTCGCGCAGCACCGCCAGCGAGGCGTCGCGCATGATCTGGTATTCCTTGTCGGTCAGCGTCAGCGCCGGCGCCACCGTGATGGAATCGCCGGTGTGCACGCCCATCGGATCGAGGTTCTCGATCGAGCAGACGATGATGCAATTATCCTTCTTGTCGCGCACCACCTCCATCTCGAACTCTTTCCAGCCGAGCACGGATTCCTCGATCAAGACTTCGTTGGTCGGGGAGGCGTCGAGGCCGCGTTCGATGATGTCGAGGAACTCTTCCTTGTTGTAGGCGATGCCGCCGCCGGTGCCGCCCATGGTGAAGGAGGGGCGGATGATCGCGGGCAGCCCGATTTCGGACAGCGCCATCAGCGCTTCACCGAGCGCGTGCTCCTGGTAGCGCTTGCGGCGCTCGTTCTCGCCGAGCGTCCATTGCCGTTCGCACTCTTCCAGCGCGGCGCCGGACAGCTTCTCGCGTTCGGTCTGGTATTTGTCGCGATAGGACTTCTTCAGCGCCGAGGCGTTGGCGAGCCGCGATTTCGGCGTCTGCAGGCCGATCTTTTCCATGGCGTTGCGGAAAAGCTGGCGGTCTTCCGCCTTGTCGATCGCGTCGGCAGTGGCGCCGATCATCTCGACGTCGAATTTGTCGAGCGTGCCCTGACGGCGCAGCGACAGCGCGCAGTTCAGCGCGGTCTGGCCGCCCATGGTCGGCAGCAGCGCAAAGCCGCCCGGAATGACGTGGCGTTCCGCCTCGATGATCTTGGCGACGATTTCGGGGGTGATCGGCTCGATATAGGTGGCGTCCGCCAGTTCCGGGTCGGTCATGATGGTGGCCGGATTGGAATTGACGAGGACGATGCGGTAGCCCTCTTCCTTCAGCGTCTTCACCGCCTGGGTGCCGGAATAGTCGAATTCGCAGGCCTGGCCGATCACGATGGGACCGGCGCCGATGATCAGGATGGTGGAGATATCTGTTCTTTTGGGCATCAGCTCTCAGACTGGATTTTAGGCACAAAAAAAGGGCGCGCATGCTGCGCGTCCCCTAAGCCAAGAGCGCGGGTCACCCTCGCGCGCGGGTGGTCTTTAGACCAGATTCCGCACCCGCGAAACCCCCAAAAACGGGCCATCAACCGGCAATTTCATGGGATTTGGTCCGCCGCGCGGCCCCAGTCCGTCTACGCTTTCGCTTTGCTCAAGCTACGCCGGACACGCTTTGCCCCGCCGGTCTCCGGCGTGGCTGCGCCACGCGTAGCCGTCAGGGCGAAGCGTGGAGGCCCGGCCTGGATTTGAACCAGGATAAAGAGCATTGCACTGCTCCCGCGTCGTCGCTTCCGCCACCGGGCCGCGGCAATCATTGCTTATCACGGCGCGGTGAACCACCCCTTACCGCGCTTTAGGGTTAACAACCTTAGCGCGCGATTAGAACTCAGGGGCGCTGGAAAGCGTGGCGCGCCACGAACGTCATCCGCCACGGGTTGTGGCCGATGTTGAGATGGGCGCGTGAGGCGGCGAAGCCGGCGGCGGCGAGTTTCTCGATCATCTCGTCTTCGCGGTAGCGCTGCAGCCCGACGCGGGTGCGCAGCTGCCGGTAGTCCGACAGCGCGGTGCTGGCGAGGCCGTAAAGGGCGTCTTTCAGGAAACCGTGCCTGCTTGCGAATTTCAACAGCGCCAGCACGTCCCTGGCCATGCCGACTTCGGGCCGCAGGATGTCGCCCAGCACCAGGCGACCGTTGGGCTTCAATAGCCGGCGTACGACGGCAAACGCCGAATCCAGCTCTTCCGGCGTCATGTATTGCGCGACCGAATTCATGACGACGAGATCGACCGAGTTTTCCGCCATTCGGCTGAGATCCTCGAGCGAGCGAACGCGGATCTTGGTGTTCGGCGCAAAGCGCGCGATCAGCCGGCCGCGGACGCCTGGCGCCGGCTCGGCCAGATAGAGCTTGCCACAGGCATCGGCCACCCTGGCGGCGGACAGCGCCTCGCCGCAGGCATAGTCCAGCACGACGGAGTCGGGCGAGGAGATGTAGCCGATGATGTCGCGCGCGATGATCTGGAAATGCAGGTCGCGATGCAGCTTGCTCGCATAAATCGTATGCGTGGAATCGTAATAGTCGATCCATTCATCCATTGCGCGCGCGTCCGGTGAAGCAGCGGGTTCCGGCACCGGAACCAGCCTGAAGGTGATGCGTTAGGTCGTCCGACGGCCAATGTCCACCGCCGCCAGAGTCCGGTTCCTAACAGGAAGGTGCAACGTGAGCAAAACCAACAACAAATCCGGCAAGGTATCCCCCGATCTCGACACGCCGACCGACCTGGCGCCGGCCGCCGTCGAGAAGATTTCGACATCCCTCAACGCGCTGCTGGCGGACGCCTTCGCGCTTTACCTGAAGACCAAGAACTTCCACTGGCATGTCAGCGGCCGGCATTTCCGCGACTATCATCTGATGCTGGACGAGCAATCCGAAGCGATCTTCGCCACCACCGACCAGCTCGCCGAACGGGTGCGCAAGCTCGGCGGCATTACGCTGCGCTCGATCGGACACATCGCCAAGCTGCAGACCATTCAGGACAACAACGAGGCCTATGTGCCGCCGCGCGAAATGCTGCGCGAGCTGATGGAAGACAACAAGCACATGGCGGCGGCGATGCGCAAAGCGCACAAGCTTTGCGATGACAATGAGGACACGGGCACCGCCCAGTTGCTCGAATTGTTCATCGACGAGACCGAGCGCCGCACCTGGTTCCTGTTCGAGGCCAGCCGCCAGGAAGGCGCCAACGCGGCGTGAGCTTTGCGTGCGATCCGCAGACGCGCAGGGTCGGCTTTGCCATCCCTGCGTTCTGCGGCGCCTGTCTCCTGATGGACATTCCCATCGCGTCCCGGCCGGTTTTGCGATAGGCTGGCGCTGCTTCGAACAGAAGCGGCGGCCCGAAGTTTTTGCTGCGATCCGAAGGAGGCGGGAGATGCCTATCTCTTTCTCGATGATCGTTTTGAACTCGCAGTTGATCGTTGCGGTGGCAGACGGCGTGCCGAACTTCGATGTTGCGCGGAGTTGCAAGCTCGACGTCGCCGCCACCACCGGCCTCTCCGTTGACCAGTCGATAAAGAGCTGCGTGAACGATGAGCAGAAAGCGAAGCGGCAGCTCGCAGGCCAATGGTCGAAATTCCCCGCGCCAAGCCGGGCAAGCTGCGTCTCGCAAGAGAGCATCGGTGGCACGCCAAGTTACGTCAGCTTGCTGACATGCCTCCAGATGGGTCAGTGGGCCAGATGAAATGACCCCTGTGGCCGCCGTCCCCGCCTTGATGACGGCGGCCGTTCCGTTACTTCGCCGCCACGATCGCCGGTGGCTTCCAGGAGCCATTGCCTGCAGGTAAGACGGACGGCGCTTCGGTCTTCGGCCAGTAGAGCCGCATCACGAGGTACATTTCGCCGTTCGGCGCCGGCAACCAGTTGGATTCCTTGTCGGCGCCGGGTGAGTCTTTCTGGAGATGCAGCGTGAGAGAACCGTCCGGATTCTTCTTCATGTCGGGCAGCATCGGTGAATTGATCAGGTATCGATTGATCGGATTCTCGATCAGCAGCTGGCTCTTGCCGTCATACATTGTCACCGACCAGAAGGCTTCCACCGGCGGATACTGTCCGGCGGGGAAAGTGATGGTGTATTTGTGTTTGGAGGCATCGAGCGCTTCGCCGTCGGCGAGCGTTTTGGTCATTGGATAGACGGCTTCCGCGGCGTCATTGCCGTAAATGCCGCCTTTGGCGGCGGCAGCGCGCTTCAGCCAATCACCGCTGTAGAACAGCCGGTCTCCGAACAGCGATCCGATTTTCCATCCGTTTACGTCCTTCTGGCCGCTGGCGAGATACTTCTCGACCTTTTCTTCGCCGTCTTTCATCCCCAGTCCGATTTCAATCTTGTGGGTCAGCGGAAGATCCTTGAACTCGAATGTCTTGCCCGCGCCGACGCCGATGCGCGCGAGCTTTTCGCGAATGGCGCGTTCTTCCGGCCCTGCTGGCGCAAACTGCAGAGCGAAATCGAGGTATTCGAAGAAGTTCTTCTTCACCAACTCAGCATCGGCCTTGGGAAAGTCGATCGCTGCTGCACCGGTCGTTGCTGGCTGCTTGATATAGGCCGACAGGGGCTGCGCCTTGTAGCCGGCCTGAACCTTTACGACATTGGGCATATCCTCCGGATTGAAGAGCTGGGTGCGAATGGCCGCGAAGGCAAACTGCGTCGAAGACTGAAAGACCTTCTGGATTCCGGGCGGAGTGGCTCCCTGCCAGTTCGGCCCAACGACCATGTAATCTCCGGCGTCGCTACCGGTCGCGCGGCTCCCGATATAACCAAAATTGAACGTGTTGCCGTCGATCAGCTGCACTGTGTAATAGCGAGTCTTTTCCACGGCCGGCACAGAAACAACCATTGGTTCGGCGCGCAGATCAAACCATAAGGTGGAATATGGAGTGTCGCTGTTGGGCGTCACGACAGCGGTATCTTTGTACGTCGCGACATACGCCAGGTTTTTGATCTGATTGAACGGTGCCTTGAACTGGCTGTTCTTCGCGTCCACGGAGAACTCATACATGACAGCGTAGTTCATCACGATCGGCAGCCCATAGATGAAGCCTTCCTCGGCGATGGCCTTGGCCTCGCGGATGTCAGGCCATTCGGTCTTGGCCTGCGCGTTCGCCGGGACAGGCGTCGTTGTCGTGACAATGAGTGCAGCAAGTGCGGCGGAACGAAGAAGGTCGCGTTTCGTCAACATGGTACCGGCTCCTCTTTGGGGAAGATTGTGTTCGCGGGGGTCGGTCGCCGGCGCCGAAGCGCCGGCGGGCCGTCAACTTTTATTGGGCCGAGATTCCCACCGTTGTTTGCGACTTCACAACCGGCGGAGGGTTCCATTTGCCGGTCAGCGCTTCCGACTTCGGCGCGTACAGGCGCATCGTCAGATTGAATGGCGCCTTCGGCGCGGGAAGCCAGTTGGCTTCGAGCTCCTTGCCCGGGCTCGCGTTCTGGAAATAGAGGTCGAGCGAACCATCGGCGTTGTATTTGAACGGCATCCAGCTGCTCACCGCAAAACGGTTCAGCGTGTTGCCGACCTGGAAGCCGTCCTGATCGTAGAGCGTGATCGACCAGAACGCATTGACCGGCGGGGTGGCGCCCTTCTCGAAGGTGATGGTGTATTTGTTCGCGCCATCGAGCGGCTTGCCGGATTCGTCGGCGAGATTGAGCGGATAGATGGCGTCCTCCACCACGTTCGCGCCCAGGCCTTGCTGCGAGAGAATGGCCCGCTTCAGGTAATAGTTGCCATACACGCCCACCGTGTCGGTGTTCATCCCCCAGCCGTTGGCAACCCGCGCCAGCGTCGGCAGCTTCCAGGCCATCAGCTTCTGCGCGTCCTGTGGTGCCGTTTCCACTGCCCTCTGCACGGTGGGATCGAGCTTGCCGATGTCAAAGCTCTTGCCAACCTCGATGCCGATTTTCTTCATCTGCGCGAGGATCGGCTCGTCGGTAATATGGGGCGGATGAAGCTTGAGCAACTCGGCGGCATTGGCGAAATAGACGCCGGCCGACATAGTATCGACCTGGGTCTTTGGCGGCGTCTTCATATCGACGCTTGGGTCGGGCTTGAATTCGACCGGCTTTGGCGTCTTGCCATACTCGGAAAGAAGCGTGACTTTGTAGCCGGCCTGGATCTTGTGAACCGCAGGATAATCCGGCGGGCCGTCGGTCTTGGTCCGGCCGATCAGCCAGACGTAGGGTGTTGGCGCGTTGATGCGCTGGGTGTCTTTCGGAAGCTTGAACTCCTCGGCGAATCTGTCGCGCAGATCCGGCCGCCAGCCTGGGGGTGTCACCAGAAACGTCCCGGCCTTGGTGCCCGTCGTGCGCCAGCCCGGCGATGCAAAAACATCGGTCCACATGTCGAGCATCGGCAGCAGATAATAGCGTCCATCGGTGTCCGGCGCCGAGATGACGACGGGCTCCTTGGTCATATCCAGCCACGAGGCGGAATACAGCGTATCGAAGTTGGAGCGCACGACACCCTTGAAGTCTGCCGGCGGATATTCGGGCACGTTGACGAACGTGTTCATCGGGCCCTTGAAGGAATCCTTGCCTTGTTCGACGTTTGTAAATTGCTTGCGGGACACGTCCATCGACATGATGGGATAGAAATAGACGTAGGCATCCACCGCGATGGCGTGTGCCTCCTGTTCGGTGATTGCCGGTGCGGACTGAGCCTGCACCGCGGGCGCAGCCGCCGCGCCAAGGCAAAGGGACAAGGTCAGCGTCAGAATCCGTCGAAACATGTCGAATACTCCTCTACTGATGTGGCTGTCGTGATTTGTGGCTGGTTTGGTCTTCCTCACTGTTGATGCCTCCCGACTTCGCGATCGGGAGGTCGCGCATGCAAGAGGACGCACAAAGCCGGCTGCATAAAACGCCGCATGGCGTCTGCAGAATGGAGACAAAGGTGCTGAAATGAGAGGCTATCGAGTCAATTGCAGAAGAGCGGCTTGCGGGCTACCTCCACTAGAACACGCTAGCACAAAGTCCAGTGAGTTGCATTATTTTCCCGTCGCACCGAGTGCTCGCGGATGGATTGATTGTCGCTAAAATTTCGTGCGCTTTTGAATTGTTTCGCGCGCCTTGGGATGCCATGTGTTGGCAAAACGGTCAGCCGCGTTTCCTTAGTTTGGCCAGCGGTCCGTTCTCGCCGATGAAACGGATCGGCGCCGTGGCGGTCAAAATGCGCGAAAAAAGCGCGCGTCTTTAGATTGTGCTGCAAGATTCCGATAATCAATTTAAGCGAGCCTGTGGGAGGCTTCGCTATGATGAAAGCCGCCCGGTGAGCCCGTGCAGGATGATGCGGGTGCAATCGGTCCGTACGTTACTTCTGATTTGGAATTGAGCGATGCAGAAAGTAATTGAATTTCGTGGCCCGAAGCCTGAGCCCGCGTCCGAGCCGCCGGCGGCGCCGCCATCCATTGAGCCGATCCTGGCAGTGGTCGAATCCTTGTCCCGCACCCTCGATTGCATCAAGACCATGTGCGCGACCGAGCCGACCGGGCCGATCCGCGACAGGCTGGAGACTGAACGGGCAAATCTCGTTATCGGGCTTTTCGTCGCGCGGGTCGCCGCGATGCGGCTGTCTTCCAGCGAGCAGGCGCCGGAGGAGCCGAATCTTTCGATCGCCGGGCGCGGCTGACAACGCGCCAAACAGGCGACGATGAAGATAATGCCGCCACCTGAGGCGGCCCACTCTTAGCCGGCTTTTTGCGCGTTCATGGCCTGCTCAACGTCGTCAGCCAGTTGATCCAGATGCTTGGCCAGCCGGTCGAACATTTCGCGTTTAGCCATATCCGTTGCAAGATCCCGGATCAGCGCCGCTTCAGCCGCATCGCTCCTAAGCTTCTCGAGAGAAGCCTGATAGTCTTTCACTTGCGGTCCCCCTGCCAGTTTAGGACACCGGGTGCGGCTTACTTCTTCTGATCTGAAACCAAATTTTCTAGCGCCTTGGGCGGCTGCAGGCCGGGAGATCGAAGCCAATCGTTGATGTGTGATACCGTTTCGGCCTGTCGGGCGCGCCGCAAAAGCAATTCCCTGGCAGTGCTTCCTGGAGGTTGTTTTTCAGCTGCTTCCTTAAATTTAATCGCCTCTTCCGCCAGCCTCTCTTCAAAGGTCGCCTCGTGTTTGATGCGCCGCCTCTCTGCCATGACGCTGTCCTCCCAGCCGATAGGTTGAACGGGCCAAAAATTTTAAAATCAGTTTGGGTTTTCCGTCTGTCCGATACCCGACTAAACCCAAACTAGACCACTAGGGGTCGAAGCAGGTCAGCACCCGACGCTGGCGAACTAGCCTTGCGAACTAGCCTTGGATGAGTTCGCGAAGCGTCGTGGTGATTTCCGCAGCGGAGTAGGGCTTAGGCAGGAAGCGTCCACCCTCGGGGAGGTCGCTATCATTGATCCGGGCACGACCTGACGTCGCCACGATCTTGACCGGCGGCCAGCGGTCCCTGACGAAATAAGCGAGCTTCAACCCGTCCATCGAACCGGGCATGTGTATGTCGGTAAAGATAAGATGAATATCGCTGCGGGTCGCGAGAATGCTGACGGCCTCGTCCGCATCGCCAGCCTCGAGAACGTCAAATCCCGCCATCTCGATGGCGGCTCTGGTACCGATCCGGACCAGAAATTCGTCCTCGACAATAAGCACAACAGGTCGCTTGCGAGCGCTGGGCTGCATCAGGGACCGGCGTCTGTGGCTGGCAGGGGCAAAGTGCCTTAGAGTGTCGGGTATCCGACACGGTCTTGGCCGATTCGTTCCGGCGGCAGGAAAAATTTACTCGAGCGGGCCCAATAGCTCCTCGTACCGCTTCTCTATGCGCTCGTAACAGTCGCATGAGACAGCCTCCAGCCCCTTGGCGTCGAGGATGGAAATGCGGCCCCGGCCGATTTGAATGAGACCGGCATTCTGCAGGGTGCGCTCGACCAGATTGATGGTGGTGCGTTGAACCCCGAGCATCTGTCCGAAGAACTCCTGGGTCAGGCGGATGTCGTTGCTGCCCAGCCGTTTCCTGCACTGCATGAGCCAGCGCGCCGCCCGGTTTTCCACCTGGTGCAGCGCCTGGCAGGCGGTCGATTGCTGCGACTGCGCGAGCAAGGAGAGATCGAACAAAGCAACAGTCTTTCGAAAGCTTTCGCTCTCCCGTCCGGCCCGATGAACTTCCCCGGCAGGAATGCGGACAGCTTCGCCGGCGACCTGCACGATCGAATCCGCGAACGACGTCGTGATGCCGTGGATGGTGGACGATCCGATCATGCCTTCGCGGCCGACGATGGAGGTCTCGGCGGTCGCGCCCTGGTCGGTGCTGGCGAGAACGGAAATGATGCAGGAGCGCGGGAAAAAGGCGAACTCGATTTCCGACGATGAGTTGTGGAGCAACTCGCCATGTTCGACAGCAATCGTCCGCATGTGGGGCTTCAGCAGGGCCAGCGCTGTAGCATCCAGCAAGCTCAGAATGTGATTTTCAGCGGCCACGAGAGCTCCTGCGCAACATAGGCGGGAGCTTCAACTCTCTCTGTCGCCGATGCCTAAGGGCTGAAGCCGGCGATAGACCCACAATGGGCGCAACTACTGGCAATAGCTAATTAATTCTCGGCGGATAGTCGGGTATCGGACAGTTCGGCGGATATATTTATCACTACTATGTCAAGTGTCGGGTATTGGACGGATCGAAGGGCGTTTTCACTGGTTAGATTAGGCCTTTGTGAAGGTTGTCGGCGCGCGCGACTTGTAAGCGCCGATTAGGTTCAACTCAACGCTGGGTGAGTGTCATGCTAGCCCCGGAAAGACCCCCTCCAGAGCTTCTGCCGATGCGGCCGCGTTGCCCTGATTGCGAGGCGCGGATGATCACGACGGCCGTTTCGGACGGGCCGGAAGGTTTGGAGCAACGCACGTTCGAATGCGCAAAATGCGGCCACACCGAAACCAGGACGATGGCGTTCGATCCGCTGGAATCTAACGCTGTTGGATGGATCAAAGGCGAATTGCAGCCCCCCAAGTGACGGGCGCAGTCGTCTAAGCAGCGCTGCGCTTCCACCGCCGGACCAGCGGGCCGTGTTCGCCCCGCACCGGGTCGGTCTTCGGCAGCTTCACTTCCGGAATCGTCTTCAACGCCTTCGCATGGTTTTCAGGCGTCGGCCGCGTGATCTGCATCGGCGGTCCCGGTGGATAGGCGCCGACCACGCAAAAGTCTTCGCTGGCCGAGATCAACTGATGCCCGGTCCCCGCGGGCAGGATCGCAACGTCGCCGGCAGAGATATCGAGTGCCTCGCCGTGGTCACCACCGAACTGCACGCGCGCATGCCCGCGGGCGACGCCGAGTGCCTCATGCACGGTCGAATGGTAGTGCAGATAATCATAGACGCCGTTGCGCCACATCGCGCCCCAGCCGTTGGCGTCGAACAACCCCTCGATGGTCTTTTCCGGATGATCGTTCGTAACATCCACCGCACCCTTGTAGACCAGGAACGGCAGGGGATTGTTGGGCACGAGGCCGTCATCCTCGAAGATGAAGGAGAGGGGCTCGATATCGGCGCTGACGACGGACATGGGCTTCCTCCGAAATCGTAGGGTGGGCAAAGCGAAGCGTGCCCACCACAAGCACTTCGCAAGCAATGGTGGGCACGCTTCGCTTTGCCCACCCTACAAGATCAAACCGTTGTCTTTCGCTCACGTTCCCTTCGGAATCTCGAAAACCAGACACGTCGTCGTCGCATGCGCGAGCAATCGGCCCTTTGCGTCGGTGATGCGCGCCTCGGCGGTGGCGGCGCGGCGGCCGACACTGAGCGTCTTGCCCTCGGTGCGGACAGGGCCGGTATCCTTGGTCATGCCCTTGATGAAGGAAATCTTGAATTCGAGCGTGGTGTAGCCGGTGCCGGCAGGCAGCGCGCTGTGCACCGCAAGCCCCATCGCCGAATCCAGCAGGATCGCGGCATAGCCGCCATGCACCGATCCGATCGGATTGTAATGCCGGAAGCCGGGCACGCTGTGAAACACGACATGGCCGGCCTCGGCGGTGGAATCGAACGGCTCCACGTTCTGCATGATCGGCGGCGCCGGCAATCTGCCGTCAAAGATCGCGCGGACGAAATCGAGGCCTGACATCGACGCCATGACGTGTGTCGGCGTCACGCCGTATTCGACCTTGGGGGCGGCGGGCTTGGCGTCCATGGCAATTCCCATTGGTTGACCCGTGCGTCATTGCGAGCCAACGGGTCGCGCGAATGCCCGCCCGATGACAGGCTCCGCGAAGCAATCCATCGCGCTGCAAAGCAAGGATGGATTGCTTCGCTTCGCTCGCAATGACGGCGGTGCGTGTAGCCTTACGCCCGCTTGTTCGCCCGCATCAGATCCGCGAACCGCTTGAACAGGTAGTGCGAGTCGCGCGGGCCCGGCGAGGCCTCGGGGTGGTACTGCACGGAGAATACCGGCTTGCCCTTGAGCTCGATGCCGCAATTGGAGCCGTCGAACAGCGAGATATGGGTCTGCGTCGCGCCCTCCGGCAGCGTCGCCTGATCCACGGCAAAGCCGTGGTTCATGGAGGTGATCTCCACCTTGCCGGTGGTCTCGTCCTTTACCGGATGGTTGGCGCCGTGATGGCCCTGGTGCATCTTCATGGTCTTGGCGCCGACGGCGAGCCCCAGCATCTGGTGGCCGAGGCAGATGCCGAAGGTCGGCGTGCCTGATTGAATCACCTGCTGGATGACCGGCACCGCGTATTTGCCTGTCGCGGCCGGGTCGCCCGGGCCGTTCGAGAGGAACACGCCGTCCGGCTTCATCGCCAGAATGTCTTCGGCCGATGTCGTCGCCGGCACTACCGTGACCTTGCAGCCTTCACCGGCCAAGAGCCGCAAAATGTTGCGCTTGATGCCGTAGTCGATCGCGACCACGTTGAACTCCGGCTCGCTTTGCCGGCCAAAACCCTTTTCCCAGGCCCATGGCGTCTCGTCCCAGGTGAAACGCTGGGCTGATGTGACCATCGGTACCAGGTCCATGCCTTCGAGGCCGGGCCATTCGCGGGCTTCTTCCTTCATCCCGTGCAGGTCGAACTCGCCATTCTTGGCGTGCGCGATCACGGCATTGGGCATGCCCTTGGTGCGGATCAGCGCGGTCAGCGCGCGGGTGTCGATGCCGGAGAGGCCGATGATGCCGCGGGCGCGCAGCCACTGGTCGAGATGTTTCGTGGCGCGGTAGTTCGAGGGATCGGTGATGGCCGTGCGCAGGATCACGCCGCGC
Source organism: Bradyrhizobium sp. 170 (assembly GCF_023101085.1). NCBI lineage: Bacteria > Pseudomonadati > Pseudomonadota > Alphaproteobacteria > Hyphomicrobiales > Nitrobacteraceae > Bradyrhizobium > Bradyrhizobium sp. 170. The sequence goes on from NZ_CP064703.1 coordinate 1,153,125, forward strand.
GCGCCCGGCGTCGCCGCCATGTTCACCGTCTCGATGTCTTCGTCGTTGGTGCCGACATTGCCGATATGCGGGAAGGTGAAGGTGATGAGCTGCCCGGCATAGGACGGATCGGTGAGGATCTCCTCATAGCCGGTCATCGCGGTGTTGAAGCAGACCTCGCCGACGGCGTGGCCTTCCGCGCCGAGGCCAAAACCCTCCAGCACGGTACCGTCGGCAAGCACGAGGAGCGCGGTCGGTTTGTGGTCCGGCCAGGCTGAGGCGTTTTCAGATGTTGTCATGAGCGCACTTCATAGTCGCAAGCGCCCCCGCCCGTCAAAGCCGGAAGACGTGGATTCACATGCGTTTGCCGCATATTTGCCAGCCGGTTCCGCCGCGTCAGCGTTTTTTGGCCAAATCGGCCCGAATCGGGCGGCCCGGCTTAACCAATTCCGCGGCCGATGCCCCCATTCCCAGCCTCGTCGGCCCGCCCGATTCGCCGCGTGATGCCGGTGGCGTGACGCGCGTAGCCCCTATATAGAAGCGGAATCTTCCGATAGACCAAGAGCCCTTCCGGCGGCACCATTTTAGTGAGGCAACCATGCTGCGCGACGACATCAACAACGCGGTCAAGGACGCGATGAAGGCCAAGGACGAGCGCAAGCTCTCCACGCTGCGCATGGTCAATTCGACCATCAAGAACGCCGACATCGCCGCGCGCGGGGATGGCAAGCCGCCGTTGACAGACGCCGATCTGCTTGGCGTGTTTCAGAAAATGATCAAACAGCGCCAGGAATCGGTCGAGCTCTACGACAAGGGCGGCCGCGCCGAGCTTGCCGCGCAGGAGCGCGAGGAGATCGCGATCATCTCGGCCTATCTGCCCAAGCAGATGTCGGAGGACGAGATGAAGGCCGCGATATCGGCCGCGATCGCCGAGACCGGCGCCGCCGGCATGAAGGACATGGGCAAGGTGATCGGCGAGCTGCGCGCAAAGTTCGCCGGCCAGATGGATTTTGGAAAAGCCAGCGGCATGGTGAAGGCGGCGCTGACGTCGTGATCTTGCTTCGGTAGCCCGGATGGAGCGAAACGAAATCCGGGGATCTGCGAGTAGGATCAAGAGCCCCGGATTGCGCTTCGCTCCATCCGGGCTACGGCGCTATCTTTTTGTTGCTCGCAGTTTTAGTCGCAGACGCGCTCCCTGCGCGTGATCCTGCGGCCGTCGTCCCGTTCAATCGTGGTAGTCTCCGTGCGGCAGCGTTGTCGCGGGCCGACGGTAATACCACCTGGGCCAACGCCAACTGTAGTGTCGGAGTCATACCGGCGACGGTCCCTATAATAGCGGTCGTCGCGGTCCCGCCCGACCTGAACATCGACGCCGACTTGGGCCATCTTGACGCCTTGCTTGACGTCTTGGGCCTTGGCCGGAGTAACGAGCGGGGCAGACGTCAGCACAGCTGCGGCTGCCGCCACGGCAAGAGCGATCTTCATCATGTGGGGTCCTCCCTGGCTTGATTTGGAGGTTCAACGGGCACGAACACCGAGGGTTCCATGGGCGACAAGTCTGGCCTGTTCCGCGAAGAACGGGACCGTTACCGGCTCGGTGAACGCGTGAAGGGCACGAAGCGCACGGGGGCAACGGCGCGCGTTGTCGTCTTGTCAGGGGCGAGTTTCTCAACGACCGTAAGGTGCTGAGCGCCGTACTCGGCTCCCACCGGCATGACGAGCCGGCCCCCCACTTTAAGCTGCTCGATCAGCGGCGGCGGTACCTGCCCGAGCGCGGCGGTCACCACGATGGCGTCAAAAGGACCGCATTCGGGCCAGCCGGCATAGCCATCGCCAAGCCTGACGCTCACATTGTCATACGCAAGATCTTTGAGTGTTTTCGCAGCGGCCTCGGCCAATGCAGGGACAATCTCGATGGTGCAGACCTTTCGCGCCAGGCGCGCGAGGATGGCGGCCTGGTAGCCCGAACCCGTACCGATTTCGAGCACGACATGATCGGGCGCAACCTCGGCCAACTCTGTCATCAAGGCCACGATGAACGGCTGCGATATGGTCTGGCCGCGGCCGATCGGAAGCGGCATGTCCGCGTATGCGATCGTGCACGATCGTTCGGGAATGAACAGATGGCGTTTGGTTTGCCCCATGGCCTCAAGGACCCGCTCCGAAAAACCCCGCTGTCCCGAAACAACGGCGCGGGACCGGGCGTAGTCCTTGATGGTTTCGACCATGGCGGCGCGTTCGCGGACGCATTGTTCGTCCCGTGCTGTCGCATCGCGCGCGGCGGTAACCATGGAAAGCACCAGCAGCAGCATGGTCTTCATGATTGGGCTCCCGTCGGCCCACGATTCGCGTCGACCGCTTGAGCGCAACGGGAGGATTCGACCGATCAGCCGTTTAAGCGAAACACGGCGTCCAGCGAATGACCGCAAATGCGTTCAGGCGGTCCTCCAGCAAGCCTTGATACCATGCCTGTACCTGGCCGGTAAGCTGACCTCTCGGCACACATTGCCGCGGCTGAAGCGGGAGGACCGCCCGCCATCGGGAACCTTTTCGCCGACGCGACATCCAATGGGTTCAAACTCCCTGGCAATCGTCGTGGAAAGGCATCGCAATGAATCCGAACGTACATGCGCTGGATCGCGCAAGAGCGTCGCTGTCCGAGATCCAGAGGCCGAGCAGGGCCGAGGTCGAGTCGGCCGTGCGCACCATCATCCGGTGGACCGGCGAAGATCCCGAACGGGACGGCCTGCGCGAGACGCCGGCGCGTGTAACGCGCTCGTTCGAGGAATTCTTCGCGGGCTATGGTCAGGACCCGGTCGAAATCCTGGAGAAGACCTTCGAGGAGATCGAGGGCTATGACGAGATGATCGTGCTGCGCGGCATTCGTTTCGAGAGCCATTGCGAACACCACATGGCGCCGATCATTGGACAGGCCTGGGTGGCCTACATTCCAAACGGCCGCGTGGTCGGTATCAGCAAGCTGGCGCGCGTCGTCGACGTCTATGCCAGGCGTCTGCAGATCCAGGAAAAGATGACGGCGCAGATCGCCAACACCATCAACGACGTTCTGGAACCGCAGGGCGTCGGCGTTATTATCAAGGCGTCGCATTACTGCATGACGACGCGCGGCGTGCACAAGCCGGACACTGATCTCGTGACCAGCCGCATGCTGGGCTGCTTTCGCGACAACGCGCTGACCCGTCAGGAATTTTTGGGAATGGCGACGCAGCGCAGCGGAGGACGAGATGGCCGATCAGCAAGCGCCGCCCGCCGGTCCCGATCTGTCAAAGGGAGTGCCCATGTCCGAATTCGCTGGCGAGACCTTGCTTGGCCATGTCGGCGACGATGAAGTGGTGCTGGTGCGTTCGGGATCGGAGATCTTTGCGATCGGCGCCCATTGCACTCATTATCATGGGCCGCTCGCCGAGGGTCTCGTGACCGGTGAGGGCATCCGGTGTCCCTGGCATCACGCCTGTTTCGACTTGCGCACCGGCGAAGCCACCCGGGCGCCGGCGCTCAGTCCGATCGCAGTCTGGAAGGTCGAGCTTGAAGATGGCCGTGTCTTCGTTCGGGAAAAGCGCGAGCAACCCAAGTCGCAGGTGAAGGGCGCCACCGACGCGCCCGGCCAAATCGTGATTATCGGCGGCGGCGCGGCGGGCTTTGCCACAGCCGAGATGCTGCGGCGGCAGGATTATCGCGGCAGCATCGCGATGCTGAGCAACGAGGCTGCGGCGCCGGTCGACCGGCCGAACCTGTCAAAAGACTATCTCGCCGGCAGCGCACCGGAGGATTGGCTGCCGCTGCGGCCGGATGATTTCTACGCCGAGGCGAAGATCGATCTGCGGCTCAACACCGAGGTGACGTCAATTGATGTCAACGCACGCCATGTCGTCACATCAGGCGGCGAGACCATCCCCTACGACCGTTTGCTGCTGGCGACCGGCGCGGAGCCGGTCCGCCTGCCGATCCCGGGCGCGGACCAGCCCCATGTGCGCGTGCTGCGCTCGCTGGCCGATTCCCGCGCCATCATTGGGTTGGCCGATGGCGCGCGGCGGGCGGTCGTGATCGGCGCGAGCTTTATCGGGCTCGAAGCCGCGGCGTCGTTGCGCGCCAGAAATATCGAGGTCCACGTCGTCGGGCTGGAGCAGCGGCCGATGGAGCGCGTGCTGGGGCCCGAGATGGGCGACTTCGTCCGTTCCTTGCATGAAGAGCACGGCGTCATCTTTCATCTCGGCGACACCGTCACCGCGATCGACGGCAAACGCGCGATGCTGAAAAGCGGCGGCGCGATCGAGGCCGATATCGTGGTGGTCGGCGTCGGCGTGCGGCCGCGTCTGGCTTTGGCCGAAAAGGCCGGGCTTGCGATCGATCGCGGCGTCACCGTCAACGCCTATCTGGAGACCAGCGTCGCAGGCATCTATGCCGCGGGCGACATCGCGCGCTGGCCCGATCCGCATTCCCTCGAGACCATTCGCGTCGAACATTGGGTGGTGGCCGAGCGTCAGGGCCAGACCGCCGCGCGAAACATGCTGGGGCAGCGCGAGCCGTTTCATGCGGTGCCGTTCTTCTGGAGCCAGCACTACGATGTGCCGATCAATTATGTCGGCCACGCCGAGAAATGGGACGAAATCACCGTGGACGGCGACATCGCCGGCAAGGACTGCCTGCTGCAGTACAAGCGCCGTGGCCGCGTGCTCGCGGTTGCCTCAATCTATCGCGACATCGCAAGTCTCCAGGCCGAGCTTGCGATGGAGAAGGCGCGGGCGCCTTGAGTCAGGGCGACAAAAAACGTCTCTCCTCGTTATGCCCGGGCTTGTCCCGGGCATCCACGTCTTTAAGATTGACCGCAAGCAAGACGTGGATGGCCGGGGACAAGCCCGGCCATGACGAAAAAGTCAGGGATGACGACCAGGGCCATGCTCACCGAAGCCTCAACCTACGACGAACTCTACCGCAATTTCCGCTGGGCCATTCCCTCACGCTTCAACATGGCGACCGCCTGTTGCGACCGTTATGCGGACGGTTCTGGCCGGCTGGCGCTGGTCTATGTCGACGAGGATGGTGCGACCACGCGTACCTCGTTCGACGACGTCGCCGAGATGTCGCGCCGTTTCGCCAACGTGCTGAAGGCCGACGGCCTGTCGCGCGGCGACCGCGTCGCGGTGTTCCTGTCGCAGTCGCTTGAACTGCCGATCGCGCATCTGGCGGCGTTTCGTTCCGGAATGATCTCCATTCCGTTGTTCGCGCTGTTCGGCGAGGACGCGCTGGAATTCCGTCTGTCGAATTCGGAAGCGAGGGCCATCGTCACCGACGAGAGCGGTTGGGAAAAGCTTACAAAGATCCGCGATCGGTTGCCCTACCTGCAAGACATCTACGTCACGAGCGGCGCCGTTCACGCCGGCGCTAAGCCGTTCTGGACGTCGATCGAAACCGCGTCCGAAGAATTTACGACCGTCGATACCTCGGCCGACGATCCCGCCCTGATCATCTACACTTCGGGCACCACGGGAAATCCAAAGGGCGCGCTGCACGCGCACCGCGTGGTGCTTGGCCATCTGCCCAATGTCGAGATGTGCCACAACTTCCTCCCCAAGCCGGGCGACCTGATGTGGACGCCGGCCGACTGGGCCTGGATCGGCGGGCTGATCAACGCCCTGTTCGCGTTCTGGTATCACGGCATTCCCCTGGTCGGCCACCGCGCACGCAAATTCGAACCGCAGGCGGCGATGGCGATGATGGCCGAACTTTCCATCCGCAACACTTTCCTGCCGCCAACCGCATTGAAGCTGATGCGGCAGGCTGGCGTGAAAAATCCCGGCGTGAAACTGCGCAGCATCTTCACCGGCGGTGAATCGCTCGGCGGCGAGCTGCTAGGGTGGGTGCGCGAAACTTTTGGCATCGATGCGCATGAAGTGTTCGGGCAGACCGAGTGCAACCTCGTGATCGGCAGCAACTCCAACCTGCTTCCGATCCGGCCCGGTGCGATGGGCAAGGCGACGCCGGGCTTCGATGTGCGCATCGTCAATGACAAGGGCGAGGAATTGCCGAAGGGTGAGCGCGGCATCATCGGCGTGCGCCAGCCATGCCCGTGCACCATGATCGAATACTGGAAGAACCCGGAAGCGACGGCGAAAAAATATGCCGGCGAGTTTCTCCTCACCGGCGATCTCGGCGTTCAGGATGAGGATGGCTATTTCTGGTACGTCAGCCGCGAAGACGACGTCATCACCACCGCCGGTTATCGCGTCGGTCCCTCCGAGATCGAGCACACGCTGATGAAGCATCCGGCGGTGGCGATGTCGGCGGTGGTCGGTATTCCCGATCCGATCCGCACCGAGTCGATCAAGGCGTGGATCGTGCTGCGCCCGGGCTTTGCGGCGAGCGATGAACTGGCGCGCGAAATCCAGGAGTTCGTCAAGGTGCAACTCGCCGCCCACGAATACCCGCGCTTCGTGCAGTTCGCCGACACGCTGCCGATGACCGCGACGGGCAAGGTGCTGCGACGCGAGCTGCGGGCGCTGGGGTAAGTCTCTTCGGTCAATTCGACACGGTAGGTACATGCAAAAAAATGCTTCTCACGCCGCGGGCCTGCACCGCGCTTCGCTCACGAAGCTCCACGATTTGGACGCGGCGCTGGAGCTCATGTATTACGGCTGGCGCGGGATGACGCTCTCGGCCGACCAGTACCTCGCCACGCTTGGCCTGTCGCGGCCGCACCATCGCATTCTCTACGTGGTCGCGCGACAGCCCGACATCTCGATCGGCGCGCTGATCGAGGTCCTCGGTATTTCCAAGCAAGCCGTGAACCGGCCGCTTGGCCTGTTGCTGCAGCGTAAACTCCTGACATCGAAGCGGTCGCCCGAGCAGCATCGCTCCAAATTGCTGAGGCTGACGGAAGCAGGAAAACGCATTGAGCAACGGGCATCGGGCCATGAGCGCAAGGTTCTGCGCGAGGCTTTCGATCGTGTCGGCCCGCCCGGCGCGGCCGCCTGGATGGCCGTCATGGGGGTCATTGCCGACAACAACTGACAATTCTCTCAGGTCAATCTGATTGACGTTAAACCCGCCCTGTGTCATCTCTTCCCGGCAGTTGCACCGAGGGAGGGCGCGAGCATGAGCGAACAGACAATGGATCGGGCAGCGGCCGGACGCTTTGTCGAGGCGTGGTGCGCGAACTGGTGCAAGGTCGATATCGACGCGGTCGTTTCGCACTTCGCCGAAAACGCCGAGATGCGTAGCCCCTTGGCGCTCAAATTGATGGAGTCCCCGGTAGTCGAGGGCGCCGAGAACATCCGCGCCTACTGGCAGAGGGCTTACGGCGGCATCAAGAGCGCAGACCTGAAAATCCTGAACTGGAGCTGGGACGACGCGATCGCGCGCCTGACGGTCTGCTGGCAGTTGGGCGACACGCGCGCCAGCGAGTTCATGCACTTCGACGGCGCCGGCCGTGTGGTGCGTAGCGAGGCCTTCTACGGAAAGTAGCCATTACGGAAAGTAGATATGCGATTTCCGGATTTCGTTCTGATCCTCAATGCACTCTGGTTCGGTGGCGCGTTCGTTCAGTTCAGCATTACGCAGGGCAATACGCTGAAGATACTGGTACCCCGGGAGGAGCGCAGCAATCCAATCGCCCCGACCTTGTCGGCCAGCGTGGCATTTCTGGGCGCGATCAATCTGCCGATCGGTCTCCTGTCGTTGTATCTCCTGGTGTTCCGGCCGCCCTTCTTTCAGGTGTACGACGCGCAGCTCGCGTTGTTCCTGTTCTTCGCAGCGTGTCACTTCAGCCAGTTCGCCTATAACCTTCCGGTCCTGATGCGCGGTGGACGCGTCGGGGTGGCCTATTGGCCCGTGTTGAAGGGGCCGATGCTGCGGATCTTTGTCATTGATGCGGTGCTGTTCGTGGGGAACCTTGTCGTGGTCGCCCTGCTCGTGTTCCGTTCCTGACAAGCGCAGTCCCGCGTGCCGGCTGCTGTAGAGCAGGGCGCTGGGCCGGGGCGCACAGCTTACCGTCGTCGCAAACTCTCACCGTCGTCCCTGCCTAGAGCGTGATGAGTCTAGGTTTGGTCATAACCGGCGTTGGCGAAGTAATTGGCGCATTCGGCCGGTGATACGGTGTCGAGGATTGGAGCGATAGCATCGTAGACGGCCTCGGTGGTTCGCTGCGCGGCTTTGCGCAGCCAGTGTTTGAACTTGGCAAAGAACTGCTCGATTGGGTTGAGATCTGGCGAGTATTTCGGCAGGTAGAAGAGTCTTGCGCCGGCGGCACGGATGGCGCGACGCACGGCGCGGGCCTTGTGCGAGCCAAGATTGTCCATGACCACGATGTCGCCGGGCCGCAGGGTCGGAACCAAAACCTTCTCGATGTAGAGAAGGAAGGCTTCGCCGTTGATTGGCCCCTCGATGAACCAGGGAGCGGTGATGCGATCGTGGCGCAAAGCGGCCATGAAGGTCATGGTGTGCCAGCGGCCGTGCGGCACCTTGGCTTTGAGACGTTGACCACGCGGCGCCCAGCCCCGTAGCGGCGCCATATTGGTTTTGGTCCAGGTCTCGTCGATGAACACCAGCCGAGTGGGATCGATCCGATTCTGATACTTGGTCCACTGCATCCGCCGACGGGCAACATCGGGACGATCCTGCTCGGCGGCAATCAGCGTCTTTTTTTGTAACTGAGCTTCTCAGCGTGGAGGAACTCCCACATCGTGCGGTAATCGACCTTGAGCCCACGCACAGCGAGTTCGGCCACCAGCCCGCGCACGGTAAAATCCTTCCGGCACCGTTGCATCAGCCATTCGCGGTGCGGCCCCGCAATCTTCTTTGGCCTATAGCCGCCGATCTGGTCCGGCTTGACGCTGCCGGTCTCGTGGAAGCGCTGTACCCAGTTGATCGCCGTGCTGATGCCCACCCCAAATTGGGCGGCCGCCTGATGCCTCGACAGGCCGCCTTTGATGACAGCCTTCACCACCCGCTCACGAAGGTCGTTCGAATAGGGTTTTCCCATCCATGCTGGCCTCCTTCCCAGCCAGCATGTTGAATCAGAAGCCTTCCGATTTGGGAATCCTCAATCGATTCAAACTAGACCCATCCCGCTCTAGTGCGCAATTGCGCACGGGAGCAGGGACCCATAACCACCGGCGGCAATTGTCTGCGCGCTAGTAGTTATCCGCTTTCTTTCCGATAATTATGGCCGCGGAGTATGGGTCCCTGCGTTCGCAGGGACGACCTGCTGGGGGAGTGTGCCTGGCCCCGATCAACTCGCCTTCAGCACCGAACGCAGCGTCGACGCCAGATCGTGCCGGCGGTAGGGTTTGTGCAGGATCCGCACCTCGCGGCCGCCGCCGTCGATCGCGTCGACGGGATGCTCGGTATAGCCTGACGTCAGGAGGATCTTTAAGTGTGGCTGCAGGCGGGCGGCCTCCTTCGCAAGCTCGGTCCCGAACATGCCGCCGGGCATCACGACGTCCGTGAACAGAAGGTGGATCTTCTCGGGGCCGCGCAGTATTGCGAGGGCCGCGGGTCCGCTGGGCGTCGCGATGACGCGATAGCCGAGTGCCCTCAATTCACCTTCGACATAGCCGCGCACCATGTCGTCGTCCTCGACGACGAGAATGGTTTCGCTGCCGGTGGGCGTGGCCGGAAGACCGGCTGATGGCGCGGCGCTCGCCAGGGGCATGCCGACGCGGGGGAAGAACAGCTTGACGGCGGTGCCGTGTCCCGGCTCGGAGTGGATCTGCATCGACCCGCCGGATTGCTGGGCGAATCCGTAAACCATGCTCAGCCCGAGGCCCGTGCCTTTACCTACCTCCTTGGTGGTGAAGAACGGCTCGAAGGCGCGGCCGGCGACCTCCGCCGTCATGCCGGTGCCGGTATCGGTCACGGCGACCATGACATAATCGCCGGGCCGCGCCTCGCCGTTGACGTCCACATCGGACTCACCGAGCGAGGTATTTTGCACCTCGACCGTCAGCGTGCCGCCTGATGGCATGGCGTCGCGCGCGTTGAGCACCAGGTTGAGCAGGGCGGAGGCCAGTTGGCCGGGATCGACGCTGGCCTGCCACAGGTTTTGATCAAGCCGGAATTCGCACTCGATATGTTCGCCGAGCGTCCGGCGCAGCAATTGCTCCATGCCGACGATTTTCTGGCCGATGTCGATGTCTCTCGGCATCAATGGCTGCTTGCGCGCGAACGCGAGCAGGCTCCGCGTCAGGTCCGATCCGCGTTCGGCGGCGGTCGCGATGCTCTCGGCGATGCCGTGCAGTTCCTTGTGCGCCGCCAGCTTCTCGGCGAGGTGCTCGGCATTGCCGAGGATGACGGTCAGCAGATTGTTGAAATCATGCGCGACGCCGCCGGTGAGCTGACCCATCGCCTCCATTTTCTGGGATTGGGTGAGTTTCTGGTTGAGCTCATCGATCGCGGCTCGCTGGCGCTCGAGCGATTCGGCGGTGCCGTTGAGCAGCGTCATCAGCCCGCCGAGTTCGCCGCGGGGATGGGGCGGGGCAATCCGCGCGCTGAGATCGCCGAGTCCCAGTTTCGTCGCCATCGCCGCCAGCCGTCCGACCTGTCGGCCGACGCTCACGGTGACGAGAATCCATACACCTGCGAACAGCAGCAGCGAGGCCACCGCGAGCATCGCCAGATCCTCGTACAGGCGGCGGTTGGTGGCGGCGACCAGACCATCCTTGGATCGTCCGACCATGATGTAGAGTCCGGCATCGCGGACCGAAGGCGAGCGGGTGACAGCCCAGACATGGTTTCGTCCGTCTCGATCTGTCAGTTCGCGGAATGGCTCGCGGTTCTGGGAGGCCGCAAAGCGGAACAGCTCCGAGTTCGCGATCGATGCACCGGCCGGTTCAGTCCAGGCTTTGCCCTGGGGCGCAACAAGGACGGTGCCCTTCTTGTCAACCAGCAGGATCTCGGTTTCGTTCGAGAGCCGCTTGACGTGATACTCGGCAAATTTCTGGAGATTGAACGAGGCGAGCAGGATGAATTTCAGCTCCCCGGATTCGGCGCGAACGGGATAGGCGATCTGCAACACCGAGGTCCCCGTCAGCCGGCCGAATACGGGCTCGAGCGTGACGGCGCCGTGCGTAACCAGGGCCTGCTTGAAGTATGCGCGATCCCTGAGATCGAGGGTCCGGCTGGTTCGCAGCGAGTCGCAGAACAGGCTGCCGTCCGGATTGATGGTCAGTATGCCCGTAAACTGCGGGTATTCTTCGCGCACGGCGGACAGGAACGCCGAACAGGCCGCCTTGTCGCGTGTGTCGAGATCGCGGGCGCGGGCGAGGCCATAGTGAAGCTGGGCCGTGCCCTGAATTTTCTCGTCGAGATCGCTCAAGATGTCGTTGGCGGTCGCCGACAGGCTGGACAGCGCGGCGTCGATCTCGCTCGTACGATTCTGGACGAAGCGCAGTCCCACCAGGATGGCCGGCACCAGCATCGCGGTGATAACCAGAATCAATAGCCGGGTGCGCAGGCTCATCGGTGCGTCGTTCTTGGATCAGCGAAATCAGCGTGCGTGCAGCGTGTTCGAAATGCTCGTGCTGGAATATCCCTTAGGCAGAGCTAAGTCCACTCGCGAAGAACGGCTAGTGAGCGCGGCATCGTCGTCCCTGCGAAAGCAGGGACCCACAACCACCGGCCGCAATTGTCATGCACGCCGGTCGTTGTCCTATCTTTTCCAACAACAACGGCTGCGGAGTATGGGTCCCTGCTTTCGCAGGGACGACAGCGGGCGCTACGGCGTCCCGATGCCCATTTCCTTCAGCGCGGCCAGCATCCGTTCCGGCGGCTGCATCTCGATCGCCAGCGCCTGGCCGGTCTCCAGCAGGCTCTTCAGGCTGGAGAGGATCGCGGGCCAGCCGGCACGGCCGCCGGACAGGATGTCGTCGCTGATGTCGCGGTCATGCGACTGCAGCATGGTCAGCTTGACCACACCGCCCGCGGGCTCGATCTCGTAGGTCACGGGCGTTGGGCCGAGCTTTTCCACCAGCGCCGGCCAGTTCACGTTGAAGGTAACGGTGAGCTTCCTCGGGCGTTCGCACTCGATCACCTCACCCGAAATATGCAAGGCGCCGTCCGGCGTGCGAATGATGAAGGCGCCGCCGATCCTCTGATCGACTTCAACCGCATGGCCGGAAAAATATTGTCGGCTGAACTCGGCGCTGGTCAGCGCCTCCCACACCTTCTCCGGCGTGGAAGCGATGTAGATGGTGTAGACAATGGCCGGCTTGAAATTCCTGATGTTCATGACGCGCCCTCGATGCCGAGCGCGGAAACCGGAATTTCCAGCGCGGTTCCGGATTCCAGCAGGCTCTTGAGGCTGGACATGATGGCCGGCCATCCCTTGGAGATGCCGTCCAGCAACTTGCTGCCCTCTGCGAAACCCTCATGCGTGAGCGTCAGCTTCACGAATCTGCCGTGCTGCTCGATATTGAAAACGACCTTCGAAGGCTTCTCGTTGCGGTACGCCTCATTGGTCACATGCTTGAAAGTGTAGGAGAGCCGCCGCGGCCGGTCGGCCTCGAGAATCTCCCCGGTATCGGTCGTGGTGCCGTTCATGACCAGCGCCAGCGGTGAGCCGATCTTCCAGTCGGATTTCAGCTCGGTGCCGAACCAGTAGCGTTTGGAGAATTCGCTTGATGTCAGCGCCTCCCACAATTTCCCCGGCGTGGTCTCGATATAGGTGACATAGACGAATTCCGGCTTACTCATCACGCTTCTCCAACTGTCGTTTCAACTCGCTGAGGGCGGCAAGTTTCCCGCGCTCGAATTTCCTGATCCAGCGTTCGCCGATCTGGTGGATCGGAACCGGATTGATGTAGTGCAGCTTCTCGCGGCCATGCCGGAGCGTGGTGACGAGGTTGGCCGCCTCGAGAATCCCAAGGTGTTTTGTGACCGCCTGCCGCGTCATGGCGAGGCCGTCGCAGAGTTCGTTCAGCGTCTGTCCGTTCTTGGCGTGAAGCCTGTCCAGCAGCGAACGCCGCGACGCATCGGCAAGCGCCTTGAAGACCTCATCCATGGGCAGGATAATAGGCAACCAAAAGGTTGCATGTCAAGGGCGTGTTTTGGGCACTACCCGCCGCTGTGTTATCGTGCGCTCAGCCAGCGCAGATTGGCCTTGAACAGTCGGGGTGGAACATGAGCGGTCGCCTTAAACTCGCAGCCTCGTTCTCGATCCTTTTTCTCGCAGGCCCAGGCATCGCTTGCGCGCAGCAGCAGGTGATCGGCGCGCCGCCCGAAGCTCACAACATGAAGCTGGTTGGAACCAGCGACCTGCAGGCGCGCAGCGCCTATCAGCCGACCATCCATCATCAGGGCGACCGCTGGATCGCCTATATCGGCCATCACGGCGGCAGCGACGAGATCCCGGCGCCGGTCAATCCGCAGACCGGCAAGGCCGAGCCGAACGGCACGTCGATCGTCGATGTCACCGATCCCTCGCAGCCCAGATATCTGCGCCACCTCCCGGGCCAGGAAGGCAAGTATGAAGCGGGCGGCGCGCAAATGGTGCGGATCTGTGACGGCAAGGCCTTGCCAACGGGCGATCGCAACGCGGTCTACATGCTGCGGACGTTCGGTGGCGAGGCGCATGAGATCTGGAACGTCGCCGATCCCGCCAATCCCGTGCTTATCACGCGGATCGCCGGATTAAAGGACACGCACAAGAACTGGTGGGAATGCGATACCGGCATAGCCTTCCTGGTGTCGGGCGCGCCGGACTGGCGCACGCGCCGCATGACGCAAGTCTATGATCTCTCCGATCCCGCGCACCCGCAGAAGATCCGCGATTTCGGCCTTCCCGGCCAGGAGCCCGGCTCGACCGGCGCGGTGCCGACCGAACTGCACGGGCCGATCTCGACGGGCCCCTCCGGCAACCGGGTCTATTTCGGCTACGGCACCAACAAGGGCGGGGTATTGCAGATCGTCGATCGCGAGAAGCTGCTCAACGGACCCAGGGAGCCGACCGCGGACAATCTGCGTTTGCCGGAAATTGCGCGGCTGACGATGTCGGCATTCAACGGCGCCCACACGACGTTCCCGATGTTGGGGATGCCGATTGCGGAATTTGCCAAAGACAAGGACGGCAAGACCCGCGACATCGTGATGATTGTCGATGAGGCGATCTTGAACGAATGCAACGAGCCGCGGCAAATGGTGTGGTTCGCCGATATCACGATCGAGAACCGGCCGATGATGATTTCGAACTATACGGTGCCGGAAGCGAGCGGGTCGTTCTGCGAGCGGGGAGGGCGGTTCGGCGCGCATTCCTCCAACGAGAGCATGGCACAGGTTTTCTACAAGAAGATGGTGTTCATATCCTTCTTCAATGCGGGCGTGCGCGCGCTCGACATTCGCGATCCCTATCATCCAACCGAGGTCGGCTATTTCATTCCGGCGATCACGGCGGCGACCGACAAGCGCTGCGTCAAGATCGACGGCAAGGATCGCTGCAAGGTCGCGATCCAGACCAACAATGTCGAAACCGACGAGCGCGGTTACCTCTACATCGTCGACCGCGCCAATACCGGCCTGCACATTCTGGAAATGACCGGGCCGGCGCGCGCTGTCGCCGGTCTTCCGTGAGGACGCCAGCGATGTCGCGTTGGCCGTTCATTGCGTCAGCCATTGTGGCGCTTGGTGCGCTGTCGGGCGCTGCGGCCTATCAACACACAGCAGAGCGCCAGGATGAATGGAAAGACGAACGGAATGGCGAGTGGCAGGAGATCGCCTGGCCGTTTCCCCGCGATGGTTGGCCCGCGGGCAAGGCCTTCCGCTGCGGCACCCCTGCGTGTGGCGGCGAGGTGGAGCTTTACGTGCGGCCGAAGATGGGGTTCTGCAATTGCGACCGTGGCGTCGCCGACGACGATGAGGTCGATCGCGTCGCCGATCTGGACCTGATGAGCGCGCATTTTGCGCCGCTCGCGCCGGGCCAAATGGTCCGGCTCGCGGATATGCCCGGTCGGACCAGGGCCTATGATCTCAAAATGCCTGACGGTTCACCGCACATTGCCGTCGGCGTCGCGGTTTCGCGCCGCTGCGATCTCCTGGTTGCGGTCGCGCGCGGCAGGGGTGACGCGCCCGAGATGCGGCGCGCGGCGCTGGACTTTCTGGCGACCCGCGAAATGACGCGCTGGATGACGGCTGCGATGGAAGGGCGGTAGCTTGCTGCCTTCTTTCCATCTCTGGCTTGCGCATGCATAATGACGTAACCGCCCTCTCACCGGAATCTCCCATGTCCCTTCAAGCCTATCTCGCTTTTGTCGCCGCCTGCATCGCGCTGGCGCTGTTGCCGGGTCCGGTGGTGACGCTTCTGATCGCCAACGGCCTGCGGCACGGCACCCGCGCGGCGCTGATCAATTGCGCCGGCGCGCAAACCGGCCTCGCCATCGTGATCGGCATCGTCGCGGTCGGCCTGACTTCGCTGATGGCGACCATGGGCTACTGGTTCGACTGGGTGCGCTTTGCCGGTGCGGCCTATCTAATCTGGCTCGGCATCAAGCTGATCCGTTCGCCGGTCGAAGGCGTCAACGCCGATGACCCGCCGCCTCCGCCGCGCGGCGGCTTCTTCCTGCAGGGCTTTCTGGTGCTGCTCTCTAACCCGAAGGTGCTGGTGTTCTTCGGGGCGTTCATTCCGCAGTTCATGGACATGGAAAAGGACCACCTCCCGCAGGTGGCGCTGCTCGGCATCACCTTCATGGTGATTGCCGCCTCGACCGATGCCGTCTACGCGCTGCTGGCCGGCCGGGCGCGATTGTTCTTCTCCAAGCAGCGCACGAGGCTGGTGTCGCGCATCTCCGGCGGCTTCATGATCGGCGGCGGCATCTGGCTGGCGCTGACGCGGGCAAAGTAAATCCGGAGCTTCGGTTCTGAAGGAATCAGAACCGAAGCTCTGGATTCTTGTCTTGACGCGTTTTCTTTACGCGAACCGGCATCCACCCCGGATCAAGTCCGGGGCAGGCTTCGCTTGAAAACGCTATGGCCGCCGTTGAACCCGCGGCGGCGGCGGCGCGTCTAACCGCAAGCCGCCTCTGGGGAACAAGCCGTGCTGCCTGACCTGCCGTGGTTCGTCTATGCGATGCTGCTCGCCCCGCTTGGGCTGATCCTTGCCGCCGCCACCTACAAATCGCTGCAGGTGCGCGCCGCGCGCGAATGGCCGTCGGCTGCGGGTAAGGTGGTGGTCTCGAAAGCCGAGGTGCGCAAGGTCAAGGTGATCGACGGCGATCGGGAGGAGGGGCATCGCTTCGAGGAGCGCAACTTCGCCGACATCGTCTACGAATATTCGGTTGCGGGCAGGAAGCTGCGCTGCAATCGCGTCAGCATCGGCGAGGACCTTGGAAATTTCCAGGTCGCCGAAACCATCGCCAAATATTCGGTCGGCGCCGTCGTCACCGTCTATTACAACCCGCGGCATCCGGACCAGGCGGTGCTGGAGCGCGACCTGCCGAAGGGCATGTGGGGCTGTCTTGGGATCGGCACGGGGATCGTGCTGGCGATCCTGTTCGGCTCGGCGATCGGCCTGCACCGGATCACCGAGTTCGTTTCGTCGCGGCTTCCGCATTCGGAAAATTCCGCAGCGGCCGTTGCCTTCGCCGCTTTCGGCACCGCGGTGGCACTGTTCGCGCTGCTTGTGCACCGGCAGGCATCGCTGGCGAGCAAATGGCCTGTTGTAACAGGCACCATCGAACTTTCCGATATCGAGCAATACCGCGCCGCGCCGAGGGACGGATCGTCGCGCGGTCAGATCATGTATCAGCGCAAGGTGTCCTATGCCTACACCTACAACAATATTTCCTACACCAGTACCCACGCCCGCCTCGCCAGCAGCGTCGCCTCGACATCGCGCTGGCTGGTGCGCAAGTCCACGACCGATTACCAGAACGGTGCCACCGTGAAGGTCTGGGTCAACCCCGGGAATCCTTCGGAGGCGACGCTTGAACCGCGCACGGGTTTTGTGTGGGTGCTGTGGTTGGCAGCCGTGGCGATATGGGGCGTGGCGTATTACGCCGCGGTGCATGGCTAAGATCACTTGCGAAATACGTAAGCGCGCCGCAAGGGCAGTCAGCTTCGTAGGGTGGGCAAAGGCGCGTTAGCGCCGTGCCCACCATCAAGCATTCCGCTCATGATGGTGGGCACGCTTCCGCCTTCGCTCGTTGAGCTACGGCGGACAAGTCGCTTTGCCCCCCTACGGACTGTCGCCGCCGCACAAATAGTCGAAGCAATCGTGGCTAAATCAACCGCTGCGCCCGCAACACCACGTCAACCTCACCTAGAATCCGCGCCAGCCGCTCCGCCCACGCTATCTCGCCCGCGGGATCCGAGATCAAATCCTGACGGATCTCGATTCCTGTGTTCATCAACCCGCGTGCTTCGCCGTGCACGGGGATGGTGTAGTCGGTCTCGTCGCTGACCGCATAGGGCTCGTTGTCGCCGACCACGAGATCGCCTTCGGCGCGCAGCAGTTTCAGCAGCAGCGGCGGCAGATGCGTGTCGCGGTGATAGAGCGTGCCGATATGCCAGGGCCGCGCGATGCCGGCATAAACAGACGTAAAGCTGTGCAGCGACACCAATACCGTCGGCATATCGGCGCTGCCGCGCTGGTCGATGATCTCGCCGATGCGCCGGTGATAGGGATCGAAGATTTGCGCGCGCCGCATCAGGGCTGCCTCGCGCGAAATGCCCTCGTTGCCTGAAATCGTCGTGGCCTCGCTGATGCGCGGGATCGAGCTTGCGACATGGGGCGGGCGGTTGCAGTCGATGACGAGCCGCGAATAGCGCTGCACGATCAGATGGGCGTCGAGATGTTTTGACAGCGCCTCCGCGACGCCGGCAATGCCGACGTCCCAGGCAATATGGCGCGTCAGCTCGCTCTCGGGCAGGCCGAGGTCACCGAGCCCGCGCGGAATCAGCCTTCCATAGTGGTCGCAGGTCAACAGGAACGGCGAGCGTCCACCGGCGTTGAATTCGCGGACCGGAGGAACATCTTCGGAGCTGAGGAGCAGGGTTGTGTCGGCGGCGTCGTCCAAAGCGTTTTCCTTAAAGCGGTGCCTATCGAAGCAGCACCCCGATCTACAATTGAGCAGGATTCGGCCTAGATTAGATGTACCAGAATCGATGATTGTTTGACGATGCCGCTCCTGACCATCAACCACAAGACCGTTTATCGCTACAGCCGCCCGGTCGCGTTCGGCGAGCACCGCATCATGCTACGGCCGCGCGACGGCCATGATCTGCGGGTGCTGTCCGGCAGCCTCGAGATCGAGCCGCAGCCGATGCGGCTGCGCTGGATCCACGACGTGTTCGGCAACAGCGTCGCGATCGCAACCTTCGACGAGCGCGCCGACACCTTGTCGTTCACATCGACCGCGACGGTGGAGCACAGTCCGGCCGAAGAGTTCGCGCTGACCGCGGACGATCCCGCTTATTTCTATCCGTTCCTCTACGACGACGAGGAGCTTCCCGACCTCCTGCAGTTCATCACGCCGCAGTATGGCGATCCGAACGGCGAGCTGTCGGGCTGGGCGCGGCAATTTCTCGACACCGACGGGCCGACGCCGACCTTCAATATCCTGAGCGGCATGACCCATGGTATCCGCGAGGCGTTCCGCTATCGCAAGCGCCACGAGCAGGGCACCCAGCATCCGCTCGACACGCTGCAGACGGGTTCCGGCACCTGCCGCGACTATGCGCTGTTCATGATCGAGGCTCTGCGCCGGCTCGGCATCGCCGCGCGTTTTGTGTCCGGCTATCTCTTCATTCCCGGCGACCGCGCGCATGGCTATGTCGGCGGCGGCTCGACCCATGCATGGGTGCAGGTCTATCTGCCGAGCGCCGGCTGGATCGAGTTCGATCCGACCAACGGCATCATCGGCACCCGCGATCTCATTCGGGTGGCGGTGGCGCGCGATCCGCGTCAGGCTATCCCGCTGCACGGCGCCTATCTGGGTTCGCCCGACGCCTTTGCGGGGATGGAGGTCCACATCAGGGTAGTTTCGGTCGGCGACGAGCCGCACGAAGCGCCGCAGGCGGAGAAGGTCTGAGCATGGAGATCAAGGTCGGCTTCGAGATTTCGTATGCGGCCGCCCAGCCGACGCCGATGGTGATCATGCTCTCGATCCATCCGTCGCGCTTTGCCGATATCGTCGGCACCGAGCGGATCACAGCCGGGCCTGACGTGCCGATCGGCTTCTACCGCGACAGCTTTGGCAATGTCTGCGGACGGCTGGTCGCGCCCGCCGGCGGCGTCACACTGCGGGGCGATGCGCTGGTGCGCGATTCCGGCCTGCCTGATGCGGTGGTGCCGACCGCGCAGCAATTGCCGATCGACCAATTGCCCGACGAATTGCTGCAATACCTGATGCCGAGCCGCTATTGCGAGACCGACAAGCTCACCGACATCGCCTGGTCGTTATTCTCCAACACACCGCAGGGGTGGGCGCGGGTGCAGGCCATCGTCGATTTCGTGCATCACCACGTCAGCTTCGGCTACGAGCATGCGCATCACATGAAGTCGGCGCATGACGTCTACGAGCAGGGCGCCGGCGTCTGTCGCGATTTTGCGCATCTGGCGCTGACCTTCTGCCGCTGCATGAATATCCCGGCGCGCTACTGCACCGGCTATCTCGGCGACATCGGCGTGCCGCGCGATCCCGCGCCGATGGACTTTTCGGGCTGGTTCCAGGCCTATCTGTCCGGCCAGTGGTACACGTTCGACGCGCGCCACAATGTCCCGAGGGCCGGCCGCATCCTGATGGGCACCGGCCGCGACGCCGCCGACGTCGCGCTGACCACGAGTTTCGGGCGGATGGATCTGGTGAAGTTTTTCGTCATCAGCGACGAAGTCGTGCCGGCTTGAGGTGGCTCTCTCCCCGTCATTGCGAGCGCAGCGAAGCAATCCATCTTTTCGTGCGGGCCCTATGGATTGCTTCGCTGCGCTCGCAATGACATAGAAAGCCCATGATTTCAGATCGTCTGTTCGTCTACGGCACGCTGATGCGCGGCTTCGACCATCCGATGGCGCAGCTTTTGTCGCGCAGCGCGGATTTTCTGGGCGCAGCCACCTGCCGTGGCCGGCTCTACCTCATCAAGCATTATCCGGGGCTGGTGCTCTCGGACGATCCCGCCGACATCGTATTCGGCGAACTGTACCGCCTGCGTGACCGCGACGCCCTGCTCGGCGAGTTCGACATGTATGAGGCCTGCGGCGCCGGCTTTCCGGAACCGACCGAATACATCCGCCGCATGCTGCAGGTAACGCATGAAGACGGCGCGGCCGGCGAGGCGTGGACCTACGTCTACAACTGGCCGGTCACCGGCCTGCCGCAGATCGCCTCGGGGAAGTTTCTGGAGAACTAGCTCTCGTGTCCCGGACGCGGTGCAGCCTAGGCGATGCGTAGCATCGTCCGGTGGCGCTGCGCCGCAGAGCCGGGACCCATGCCCGTGATGTCGCACAAGTGTAGGCCCGGCTTAGCAGCGCATCGCTTTCGCGCTGCGCAGCATCCGGGGCATGAGAATTGGTCACCCCGCGTCCAGCCGCTCGCGCTCCATGCGGATATCCACCTCGCGCTCGACATAGCGCCACTCCTCGGTGGCGCGCAGCGTGCGGACCAGTTCCTCGAACGCATCAGCATCGGCGGGCGCGTATTCGAACCAGGTCAGGAAGTCGAAGGGCTCGCCGAGATCGCGGCTGTGATAGAGCTGCCGGGCGACCGCCGGCAGGTATTTCAGGCTCGCCGCAATGTGGTGCGATCGGTCCTCAAAAATCTGCCGCCGCTCTTCCTGCGTTAGCTCCCACCACGTCGCCGATTTCTTGATCGGGATCAGCGCGGCATAGGTTGCCTCGGGTCGGCCGATCTCGGCTGGATCGGCATCAAGCCGCTTCTTTTCGTCGCGCTCGGTATAGCGCAGGTGGCTGGCGACGCCGGCCAGCCGCCAGGAGGTCGGCGAGGGCATGATCGGCAGCGCGATCGACAGCGAATGCACGACCGACAGCGTCGGCGTCGGCGCCAGCGACGCGCCCCTGACCGGCCCGAACCGCGTCACCCGCCATGCCCCGCTCCGGCCGCCTCTGAAAATCGTGAACATGCGGATATGGAAGCCCGGAACCGGTCGGGGTTCAAGGCTTCTCCGTCGCCATTCCCCGGTGCGCAATGGCGCACCTGAGGGCGCGCGGAGCGCGAGCTTTGATGTGCACTTGCACATCAGAGAATCCATTGGGCCGCGCAGTCGACGGATAGATGGATTCCGGGCTCGTCCTTCGGACGCCCACAGGTGCGCAATTGCGCACCGGGGAATGACGGCCCCTGTGAATAGCGGCGAGAAGCCTGATAAACATCGCTTTCGGAGCCGGCATCCCTATATCCATGATCGGTTCGCCTCACGACTCAGGCCCAAATCACCCATGCGCTTCACGCCCCAATTCCTCGAAGAGCTGCGCGCCCGGCTTCCGGTCTCGGAAGTCGTGGGCCGCCGCGTCAAGCTCAAGAAGGCAGGGAGGGAGTTTAAGGGGCTGTCGCCGTTCCAGCAGGAAAAGTCGCCCTCGTTCACGGTCAACGACCAGAAGGGCTTTTACCACGACTTCTCCTCCGGCAAGCACGGCGACATCATCTCGTTTTTGATGGAGACCGAGGGTGTCGGCTTCACGGAAGCCGTCGAGCGGCTGGCTTCCATGGCCGGCATGGCGCTGCCGGCGGCGACGCCGGATGCCGCGCGGCACGAGCAGCGCCGCAAGACGCTGCACGACGTGATGGAACTCGCCGCCAAATTCTTTGCCGACACGCTGGCCTCGCGCAACGGCGCCAAGGCGCGCGGCTATCTCGGCGACCGCGGCATTTCGCCGGCGACGCAGCTGCAGTTTCGCTTGGGTTATGCGCCACCGGATCGCTTCGCGCTGAAGGAGCATCTCGGCGCGCAGGGCATTTCGACCGAGGACATGGTGGAAGCCGGGCTGCTCGTGGCGGGCGAGGACAAGCCCGTTCCGTTCGATCGGTTCAAGGATCGCGTGATGTTTCCGATCACGGATTCCAGAGGCCGCGTCATCGCCTTTGGCGGCCGCGCGCTGGAAAAGGACGTGCCGGCAAAATATTTGAACTCGCCGGAAACGCCGCTGTTTCACAAGGGCGACAATCTCTACAATCTCTCGACCGCGCGGCAGGCGACGCATAACGGCTCGCCGCTGATCGTGGTCGAAGGCTATGTCGACGTCATCGCCATGGTCACCGCAGGCTTTGCTGGCGCGGTGGCGCCGCTTGGCACGGCTTTGACGGAAAACCAGCTCGCGCTGCTGTGGAAGATGGCGGACGAGCCGATCCTCTGTTTCGACGGCGACCGCGCCGGCCAGAAGGCGGCGTATCGCGCCGCCGATCTGGCGCTGCCTGCGCTGCTGCCGGGAAAGAGCCTGCGCTTTGCGCTGCTGCCCGAAGGGCAGGATCCTGACGACCTCGCGCGCTCCGGCGGCCGCGTCGCGATCGAGGAAGTGATTTCAGCCGCGCGTCCGCTCGTCGACATGCTCTGGTCGCGCGAGATCGAGGGCGGCAGCTTTGCTACGCCTGAGCGGCGCGCCGCGCTGGAGGCACGCATCAACGAACTCTCCAAGGGCATCCGCGATGAGGTGGTGCGTCGCCATTATCGCGACGATCTCGCCGATCGCCTGCGGCGCGCCTTTGCGCCGCAAGGTGGGGGCGGCGGCTATGGCCGGGGTAATTTCCGGACCGGGCAGGGCGAATCACCCCGCGCGTTTGCCCCGCGCGGAGCAGGCCAAACCGGCCGATTCGCCCCCCGGGGTGGGCGCGGACCGGGGGCGGGCACAAGCCCCGCGATCGCCTCGGGCCCCTACCAGGCGGCCAGCCCCCAACTCGCGACCAGCCCGATCATGCGCGGCCAGCGCAGCGCGATGTCCCGCCGCGAGGCACTGATCCTGCAATCCCTGATTAACCACCCCTGGCTGCTGCACGACCATCTGGAGGAAGTGGCGATGCTGGAACTGGCCCATCCCGAGGCCACCAAGCTCCGCGCCGGCATTATTACGGCCTTCGCCAACGACCATCACCATTCCCCTGACGTCGAGGAGCAGGCCGAGAAAATGCGGGCCGATCTCGAGGCCCGCGGATTAAACGAGGTTCTTCAAAGGGTTGAGCGGGCGATCACGACCTCGGCGGTGTGGGGCAGCAAGCCCGGCGCCGCCCGGGAGGATGTTTTGGCCACCTGGCAACAACTCGTTGTCTTGCATCAGAAAACGCACGCCCTACTTAGGGAGAAGAAAGATGCCGAACTGGCGTTGGGCGATGAGCCCACTGACGCCAACATGGCATGGCTGAAGGACGTGAGCATCCGGCTGGAGTCGCTCGACGGCACGGAGGCCCTGATCGAGGGTTTTGGCGAGCTTTCGGGCCGGTTCCGGAAGAGCGTGTGATAAAAAAATGATGCGGACGGCGGCGGCCGTGCCCGCAAAAAGACTCGCCAAATCCATGGTTTGGCGGCAAAAACAGGGTTAAGCGAAGCTTAATAGTCCGAAGGTTACTTTAACGGCGCCGAAGGGCTATTGGCATAACACCGGCGATGGCGGGTTAAAAGGGGTGGCGACGTCTGCGCCGCCCCTTCCGCGTCGTGTGCATGCGGAATACTCAGGGGCACGAGCGTGATCCGGAAAAATGGATATCCGGTTTTCCGAAACGATCACGCGCAAAGCAAGGATCTGGCGGGTTGGCTTTTCGAACAAAAGACATCCTGCTGACGACTTCAGTAATTCAGAGGCGGGTGGCGTTGCGCGCCATCCCGCACGAGCGCGTTTCGGGAGCTTGATGAATGGCCACCAAGGCAAAGACGCTGCAGGTTAAGGACAAGGAAAAAGACGACAAGGCAGCGGACGCCCCTGAGAAGGACTCGCCCGACGCGCCGTCGCCGTTGCTCGACCTCTCCGATGCCGCGGTCAAGAAGATGATCAAGCAGGCCAAGAAGCGCGGCTTCGTGACCTTCGATCAGCTCAACGAAGTGCTGCCCTCCGACACCACCTCGCCCGAACAGATCGAGGACATCATGTCGATGCTGTCAGACATGGGCATCAACGTGTCCGAGGCCGAAGAGGCCGACGCCGACGAGGAAAAGGAAGACGAGGCCGACGACACCGACAACGAGCTTGTCGAGGTCACGCAGAAGGCCGTCACGGAAGTCAAGAAGTCCGAGCCCGGCGAGCGCACCGACGATCCCGTCCGCATGTATCTGCGCGAGATGGGCACGGTGGAATTGCTGTCGCGCGAAGGCGAAATCGCGATCGCCAAGCGCATCGAGGCCGGCCGCGAGGCGATGATCGCGGGCCTGTGCGAAAGCCCGCTGACCTTCCAGGCCATCATCATCTGGCGCGATGAACTCAACGAAGGAAAGATCTTCCTCCGCGACATCATCGATCTCGAAGCGACCTATGCCGGCCCCGACGCCAAGAACAACATGAACCCGGCGTTGATCGGTGCGCCCGCCGACGGTCAGGCGGCTAACGGCGAGGCTGCGCCCGCGCATGTCGCACCTCCCGCTGCACCGCCGTCGCCGACTCCGTTCCGCGCCGCGCCCGCGGCTGCACCCGGTGGCGACACCGTGGAAAAGGATCCGGCCGAGTCCGCCGCCGAAGGCGACATGGATGACGACGAGTTCGAAAACCAGATGTCGCTTGCCGCCATCGAGGCCGAGCTGAAGCCGAAGGTGGTCGAAACCTTTGACAAGATCGCCTCCGAATACAAGAAGCTGCGCCGCCTGCAGGAGCAGGACATTGCCAATCAGCTGCAGAGCGAGTCGCTATCGCCCTCGCAGGAGCGCAAGTACAAGAAGCTGAAGGACGAGATCATCGTCGAGGTGAAGTCGCTGCGGCTGAACCAGGCCCGTATCGATTCGCTCGTCGAGCAGCTCTACGACATCAACAAGAAGCTGGTCTCGTTCGAAGGCCGCCTGCTTCGTTTGGGTGACAGCCACGGCGTCGCGCGCGAAGACTTCCTGCGCAATTATCAAGGCTCGGAGCTCGATCCGCGATGGCTCAACCGTGTCTCGAAACTCTCCGCCAAAGGCTGGAAGAATTTCGTCCATCACGAAAAGGACCGCATCAAGGAGCTGCGCCACGAGATCCAGTCGCTGGCCGCTTTGACCGGGCTCGAGATCGGCGAATTCCGCAAGATCGTGCACGGCGTGCAGAAGGGCGAGCGCGAGGCGCGCCAGGCCAAGAAGGAAATGGTCGAGGCCAATCTGCGTCTCGTGATTTCGATCGCCAAGAAATACACCAACCGCGGCCTGCAATTCCTCGACCTGATCCAGGAAGGCAACATCGGCTTGATGAAGGCGGTCGACAAGTTCGAGTACCGCCGCGGCTACAAGTTCTCGACCTACGCCACGTGGTGGATCCGGCAGGCGATCACGCGCTCGATCGCCGACCAGGCCCGCACCATCCGCATCCCCGTGCACATGATCGAAACCATCAACAAGATCGTGCGCACGAGCCGCCAGATGCTCAACGAGATCGGCCGCGAGCCGACGCCCGAAGAGCTCGCCGAAAAGCTCGGCATGCCCTTGGAGAAGGTCCGCAAGGTCCTCAAGATCGCGAAAGAGCCGCTCTCGCTCGAAACCCCCGTCGGTGATGAAGAAGATTCACACCTCGGCGATTTCATCGAGGACAAGAACGCGATCCTGCCGATCGATGCGGCGATCCAGTCCAACCTGCGCGAAACCACCACGCGGGTTCTGGCCTCGCTGACGCCGCGCGAAGAACGCGTGCTGCGCATGCGCTTCGGCATCGGCATGAACACGGATCATACGCTGGAAGAAGTCGGCCAGCAGTTTTCGGTGACGCGCGAACGTATCCGCCAGATCGAGGCGAAGGCGCTGCGCAAGCTGAAGCATCCAAGCCGGTCAAGGAAGCTGCGGTCGTTCCTCGATAACTGATTATTGTCATTGCCGGGATCGACCCGGGCATCATCGAATACGAAGTGGCGGGCCGAAAGCCCGCCTTTTCTTTGTCGTACACCGTTTAGCCACCTTGATTATTTTTGCTCATCAGGCTCTGGTTGCAAAGAGCAATTTTAAATTGTGTATTGGGCCCGGATGCATTCTCCAAAATTTCCACTCAAAGCAAAGAAGTTGCGCGACGTAATTAACGAGCCGCGCCTCAAGCTCACCTGGAAGAACAAGGTTAGAGAGGCAATGCGGCGGCAGCCGGTACCTGACCCTCTAGAACACTTGGATTTTCACATACGCATCGATGCTATTTGTACGGCGATTGAAGCGGAGGTTGTCTCTGCGGCGTACATTCCTCGCAGTCCAATTCGCTTCCTTGCGGAAAAATCAAAAGGTTTGTGCCGACAATTAGTTATACCCTCGGTAAAAGACTCCCTCATCTTGCAAACGCTCTCCGATGCACTGTGGGCTGAGATTCGAAAGAAAGCACCCACCGCAAAATCCTTCTATGCTCCGGATGATCACCAATTTTCGAAGGTGGTGAAAGGGCATTCATCGGAGTATGGGCCAATCAACGCTTGGCTGGCGTTCCAAGAAACCATCTTTGGTTTTGCGAAGAGTAAGAAGTATATCGTCGTTACCGACATCGCCAATTACTATGATTCTATATCATACGATCATCTTCGAAATATCTTGGCCGATTACGCTTCGGTTCGAGAACATGCTCTCGACCT
Source organism: Bradyrhizobium sp. 170 (assembly GCF_023101085.1). NCBI lineage: Bacteria > Pseudomonadati > Pseudomonadota > Alphaproteobacteria > Hyphomicrobiales > Nitrobacteraceae > Bradyrhizobium > Bradyrhizobium sp. 170. The sequence continues at coordinate 1,179,761 of NZ_CP064703.1, forward strand.
GTTGATTTATACGCTGTCGTGCATGCTTTGGCAGCCGGACTATATGCCCCGTATTCCTATTGGTTTGCCGCAAGCTCATTTGGACGCTCCAAGACTCTTGGCTCACAGCTTCCTGTTTGAGATCGACGAATTACTTTCTCACACTGCAGGAATCGATTTTGCGCGATATATGGACGACATAGACATTGGTGTTGATACCATCCCCGACGCTCGCAAAGCGCTTCGTGATTTGGATCTTGCCCTTCAGACGCGGCAAATTAGACTCAATTCTGGTAAGACTAGAATCTTGACTGAGTATCAAGCCTACGAACATTTCAAAATTCGCGAAAACGCGCTGCTTGATAAACTCTCGGACCGAATCCAAAACAAGTTAGCGGCCAAGTTGCCGCCCACGAGCGAAAGGCGAAAGGTTGAACTAGCGATACGCGCAGGCTTGCGGCGAGGAACATTCGTAGACGGTAACGGTGGGAAGATTCTTAAGCGGTTGATCAATTTTTCTCGGCAGGTACGCGCAAACGTTGATGACTCTATTTTCTATGATTTTCTTACTAACTGGCCCGCCTTGCGCCAAGTGGTGCTTACTTGGTGGCAAAGTAGTGCGACTCCGGAAGCGAAGCTTCACCTGATTTCGTTGTTGCTCCTAGACGGTGGCTTGGTCGATGACGCGGCGCGAATGGATGTTGCCGTTGCATTGGTTGCCGCTCGGCTTCCAAAGAATGCGCTTGTTGCCGGAGAGATTATCAAGATTCTGTATGCACTTGATCATACGACGAATTGGGGCTTTTATGCCAAGATATGGATTCTCTCCAAGTACGGAACCGAAAATGAACTCATGAAGCTCATCGAAACAACCGTTTCTCTTTGGGGCACGCATGAGCACTTATCCCGACTGGTCGCAGGTACTTTTCCCAGGTTCTTGAAATCACCGCTCCGCGCTAAGTTTGAAGCCATTATCCAGCGGGCTGCGAGCGCTTCGTCTATTCCAGTATTGCAATTTCATAAAGATCTTGCAGTCGGAACAGTCGGGTACACAGCGATCAAGAATTTCATGCTCGCAAATAATACCTCTCAACCGAACGGAATATCTCATTCTAAATTTCTGATGCTGCTTTCTCTCCTTGGAAATCCTGGTCTTGCACCGACAGCAGTCGGTAATCTTAGGAAAGTCCATGCAACGGCATTGTCCGATGCGTACTATTCTACGTTATGAGAGCGGGTATATGCTGCCGGAGGAAGAGCACGAGGCAGGGGTACTCAGCGCGCCTTCGAGCGATCAGTGCCCAACTTGTGCGGACGTAGCTCGGTCATCACTCGAGGCGGCTCACTTCTTCTTCGCCCCGACCCGGCTGATGCTCTTGATCGCCAGCGGCGTGCGGCCGGATTTCTCGGCGATTTCGCGGTCCTGTTCCATGATGTATCCGCGCGCCGGCTCGTCGCCGTCGAGCCCGCCGAGCAGCTCGGAAGGCACGCGCCGGTTGGAGCGCTGGGAATCGTCTTCATAGACGACATTGAAAAAGGCGAACTCGCCTTTGGGATTGGTTCCAGGTTTCTTCGCCATGGGCGGCTTGTGGTCGATCAGGGCGCCACTGTCAACCAAGTCCTCCGCTGTACCACTCGGACGCGCATGGCCGGTTTCTTGCGGCCAATTTGAAGCGACGATTGAGCGCGCGGCCACCGTCGCTACACCCCAGTTCCGCCAAGCAATTTGTAGTTGAATACACTGGTTTGCATCACGACAAGCATCGCTGGGCAACAACCTCAATGCACTAACAACAGGTTAATCCCACTCTGCCGACCCCCGTAGCTTACGAAAAAGTTTCGCGCGCTTAGCAACCTTTAACTCGCGGTCGATATCCTGGAACGTATTTCGCGATTAGGAATACTGCGGTGGTCGAAACTCGGATTGCTCCACGGGTTCGCATTATGAAGGCTGCCAAAATCGATTATGGCGGCGACAAGTATCCTTGCGTGGTTCGCGACATATCCAGCACCGGCGCCGCACTGGAGTTCTCCGATCGAATTCTCATTCCCGATCAATTCACGCTGATCATGCCGGAAGAGCGATTGAAGATTTTGTGCAGCGTTGTATGGCGAAGAGAATACCGCGTTGGCGTGCGGTTTGAATAATTCAAGCCGAGAGCCTGTGATTGCGACAGTCGTGGCTATTGGGATTGTATCAGCCCGCTGATGCTCTTGATCGGCAGCGGCGTGAATAGCCGACGCGCGCATTAAAACTCAGCGAAATCTGCAAATCTCCGCCCAGCTTCGACCGCGATGCCCCGCCACGTTCCGCAGCGTGCATCACGCCCCGAACCAGCCTGCGATTTCCCCGCCTCCCGGCGCCAGCGCCGCCGGCATCTGGCCGCCGCTACGGCCTTTCATCGCCGGCGAATATCGGCTCGGCCGCTTCATGGCCCGGCGCCGCTCGACATCAGCGCTTTACGAATTCCTCCGCTTCGGCGTCAAGCAGGCCTGGGCCTGCCTGTTCGGCGGGATCGCTGTCTTCCTGATGATCGCCACCTGGTGGTTCTATCCGGCGAGCGCGTGGCTTCCGCGCTACGACTTCCTGTTTCTCTGCATGATCGCGGTTCAGGTCGTGCTGCTTGCGGGCAGGCTGGAGACACCTGACGAGGCGAAGGTGATCCTGATCTATCATTTCGTCGGCACCGTGATGGAGATCTTCAAGACGCAAGTCGGCTCCTGGATTTATCCAGAGCCGAATTTCTTTCGGATCGGCGGCGTGCCGCTGTTCTCTGGCTTCATGTATGCCTGCATCGGCAGCTATCTCTGCCGCGCGTGGCGGCTGTTCGATCTAAAATTCTCCGATCATCCGCGGCGGCTCGGCCTGGCCGCGCTCAGCGTCGCGATCTACGTCAATTTCTTCAGCCACCACTTCATGCCGGACCTGCGCTGGCTGCTGTTCGCTCTTGCCGGCTGGCTGTTCTTCCGCACCCGCGTCTATTTCAGGGTTTGGCATATCAGCCGTTCGATGCCGCTATTGCTCGGGCTCGCGCTGGTGTCGCTCTTCATCTGGCTCTCGGAAAACATCGGCACCTTCACCAAAATCTGGCTCTATCCATCGCAGCAGCACGGCTGGTCGATGGTTTCTTTCGGCAAGTTCGGCTCCTGGTTCCTGCTGCTGATCATCAGCTACACGCTGGTGAGCCTGGTCAATGCGCCACGGGAGAAGCGCGGGGATGAGCGTGCGGCCGGTGTCCGGAAAAGATTCAATTACATGCCGGATTTTTTGCATCCTCGACGTTAAGGAAAGTGATCGTGGCCGGTCCGATCTCGATCGAACCTGGTGGCGACGTCATGGCGGCAAACGGCGGAAGATCGTCATTGGGACCGAGATCCAAAGCCGCTCCATTCAGCTTCACCTCGGCGCCTTGCAGATGATCCGCCGACAGCGTGTAACGCTCACTGGACACGGGCAATCGCAAGCTTGCGGCGTTCGTCCGGTCCGTATTGATGACGAGCAGCGTGACGGCCCCACGCACGCCTCGCCGGCAGTGCGCGTAGAGGTGCATCCCATGGTGCGTGCCGGTGTCGAGAACGATTGTGCCCATCAGCCTGCGCCACAGCAGCGCCGCCCAATAGTTTGGCCGCGGCCGCAACGTCTTCTCGTCAAGCAGGCCGTAATCGCTTGCGGCCAGCGTGTTGTGCGCAACCATCTGGACGCCGGCCCTGGCAAGCCGGCCAAGCTGGTCGAGATATCGAAACGTATCGAGGAAAGTGGAAGCCCAGGGATTGCCGCCGCAAGCTGCCTCGGCGGTTTCGGTAAGCCACATCGGCTTGCCAGGTGCAAACTCGTCCCTGAGCGATCGGTAAAACGCGAGCGTCTGGCTCGTGCTCGCCAGCCACGCTTCCGAAAGCGCGGCTTCAGGCGTGGTCTGACCCGGAGAGCATCGTTGCGAGACCGCGCCGTAGTGATGATAGGAAAAAGCGTCGATGCTGGATCCGGATGCTGCAAGCAAGTCCCGCGTGCTGATGAATTCGGAGCTGGATGGCCTCGATGACTGCGGCGCTGCCGTCTCGCCAATCGAGCCGGGGCCCAGAACCATCACATCCGGTTCACTGTCCCTGATGAACGCAGCAAAGGCTTTGAAGTCCCGCCCGTAAGCTGCCGCATCGTATCCTTTCGGTGCACCGCCCATGGCGGCCAGCGTCGGCTCGTTCATGAACTCGGCGGCGGCAATTCTGCCGCCGACGGATTTGGTGTAGGCGAACAAGCGACGCGCCTGATCGCTCCGCCATAGACCCGTTGCGTCCCGGGCTCCTGGGCTTGTGGCCATCGAAGTCACGATCTCTGCGCTGGCGGCGCGGGCAAAGTCGATGACATCTTTCCAGCGTTTGCGGCTAAGCACCGCGCTGAAGCCGCTGGGCGGCGTGGCGGGCGCCTCATCGCTTTCAGCAAAGTAGGTGCTATTGGCCCAGGTGCCGCTGACGCGCAGGTAGGCCGGGGCGAGGGCGGCAGCCAATCTACGTAGTCGGGGATTCGACAGGTCGATAGGCTCCCGATACGCGAAGAGGTCGGGATTGCCGCCCGCCGGGATATTCCCGGCGTTATCAGCGCCGCGAGTTGCCGGCGCTGAGGCACTCGTCCTGTACGGCTTCCAGAACCGTCCGCCGGTGACCTCGACCATCTCGACGTTGTACGATTGAAAGCGCTCGTCGATGGTGCCGAGACGCGGCAATCGTGAAGGGTCTAAGGAAAGCGTTGGCGCCCGCGCGGTCGCGTTCTGGCTTCCCGCCAGCGCGGCAACCACAATTCCCATTCCGACTTTGAAACCACTGGACCTGGTCATAGCCATTGTCCTTGGCAGCCAAAGCGGGCCTAGGCCCACGCGTTGATGCTACGGCGCCACCAACTCCACCCGCCGGTTCAGCGCGCGGCCGGCATCGGTGGCATTGGAGCCGGCCGGCGCCAGCAGTCCGACACCCGCGGTGCGCAGCCGCGGCGCGCCGATGCCGTAGTTCTTCACCAGCTCGGCGGCGATCGCCTCGGCGCGGCGTCGCGACAGATCAAGATTGTAGGCGAATGGCCCCTGGTTGTCGGTGTGGCCGACGATGAAGACGCTCAGTCCGACCTGGGCGGTCAGCAGCTTCGCGATCTGCTCGAGGGTGGGCCGGCTTTCGGGCTTCACCTCGGCCCTGTCGGTATCGAAATAGATCCCGTAGAGCGCGATGCGGCCGGTCTCGCGGAGGCCCTTGGCCATGACAGCCGCATCCACCATCTTGTTCTCGATCGCGCCAAGTTCGGCGACGACGAGCTGCGCATAGATGTCGCGGTTGTTCTCGCTGACGATGAGGCTGGCATAGGTCTCGCGCCCGCCGTCGGTCTTGCGCCCCGCAAAATAGCGGTAGTTGAAACCGTCCACCCACATCTGCGGGATCGGCAGCGCGTCGATCGCTTCCGAGAAGGGAATGCCGCCGCAGGCGTCAACATCGCAGGCAAGCAGCGTTTCGAATCCGGCCTTCGCCAGTTGGGTCTCGAAATTGCGCGACACCTCCAGGATCGAGGGGCCGGGATTGGTGCGATAGGCGATGCGCGTGATGCGCCCCTCCAGCCGCCGTGCGTCGGTGGGCTGGCCGTCCTTGAAGGCGGCCCCTTGCATCCGGGCCGCGTCAAAGTCCTTCACCTGATAACCCGTGATGACGCTGCCGCCGAAGCGGCCGATGCCGGGATAATCCCTTGCGCCAGCTACGTCGCGCGTCTGCGCGGAAGCGTTCGTCATCGCGCCAAGCGATAAGGCGAGCAGCAGGAGGATCGGTCTGAACAATCTGTGCGGTGAGGTCATGGGAAATCCATTTGTTCGAGAAACGATCGATGGCGGAGGGGGCGGAACGAAGTACGACACGTAAAGGTCGCGACCGGGGATCACCCGGTTCAAATGAGCCGCAATCATGGCCGTTTTCGGGGAGATTCTGCCCCCGCGCGTTTGCCGCAACCCTCGAAGCGCGCCCCGGGACATGCTAGAAGCCGATGCTTATTTGCAGTGCTCACTCAGGAATGGCTTTTCCATGCTCCGCATCGCCTTTGCTTTCAGCGCCACCCTGGCCATGTTCGCATGCTTCAACTCCCCGGCTGACGCTGCCCAATGCGGCAGCTCGTCCGCCGGCTACACCGCCTGGAAGCAGGAATTTTCCGGCGAAGCCCGCGCCAAGGGCGTCAGCGCCTCGACCATCCAGGCCCTGATGGCGACCAACTACGCGCAGGCGACCATCAATGCCGATCGCGGCCAGCGCAGTTTTTCTCTCTCGCTCGATCAGTTTCTCGCCAAGCGCGGGGCGACGACGATCGTCGCGAAGGGACGGCAGCTCAAGGCGTCGCAGGGTACGCTGTTCGCTTCCATTCGGGAGCGCTACGGCGTGCCGCCGGGGCCGCTGCTCGCCATCTGGGGGATGGAGACGGGGTTCGGCACCCAGCGCGGCAACCAGAACATGCTCGCCTCGATCGCGACGCTGGCCTATGACTGCCGGCGCTCGGCCTATTTCACCGAGCATCTTTACGCGGCGCTGCAATTGATCGACCGCGGCGCGCTGTCGCCGACGCAGCGCGGCTCGATGCATGGCGAAGTCGGCCAGACCCAGTTCATGCCCAAGGCCATTCTGGCCTACGGCACCGGCAATCTCGAAAACGCGGCCAATGCGCTGACCTCGACCGCGAATTTTCTGAAAGCCCATGGCTGGCGCACGGGCGCGGGCTACCAGCCGGGCGAGCCGAACTTTGCCGCCATCCAGGCCTGGAATGCCGCAGGCGTCTATCAGAAGGCGATAGCGCTGATGGGCCGCCAGATCGACGGCGGCGAGTAGGGGGCTCGCGCTTTGCGTCCGACAGTTATCGTCAAGCCAACAGGTCGTCGTCCCTGCGAAAGCACTAGGGCATGCACACATTTCTGAGGCTCCATCCGACCGCGACGGCGTGGAAGTACTCGAGACCGTGTTTCATGGTGATTGGACCGGGCGGCTTGGACGAGGGATAGCCGTCCCAGCCGCCGAGACGGCCGATGATCCAGGCAGCCCAGGCAAGGCTGTCGGGCGGATACGGATTGTTGAGCCGTTTGCTTTTGGCTTCGATATCTTGATTGAGGGCAGTGAGCGCCGCGACCTCGTTCGCTTTGAAGGCGAGATGGATCGGCTGTTGGCCGCGGCCATCGCGCGCCTGCAAGAGTTGGATGGTAATGACCGCGGCTTTGGCCGCGATGGCGACCAGCTTGAGGAGCCGATCGGCGGTGGAGAGCTGGCTGTCTTCGAGCTTGAAGCCTTGGGTCTTGAGGACGCGGAAGAACTGCTCGATCAGCCAGCGCTGCTTGTACCAATCGACGATACGCCAGGCCTGTTCTGCATTCGTCACCGAATGGGTGGTGAGAAGCCGCCAGTGCAGCGGCTCGGTACCGGCTTGAGGATCAACCTCACGCACATCGACCAGGGTCAGCGGCAGGCTTTCTGGCAGATGGCGCAGGAACTTGCTTTGTGGCCGGGCCAGGTTCACCGCGCCGAAGCGCAGTTCGAGAGGCACGACCCGCTCGGCCCGCTGTGCCCGCGCAGGCAGCACGATGGTGCGCTGGTCCACGGCCGCCATGGCCTCACTGCTCGCGTACAGGCCGCTATCGTCCGCCAGCTCAGGGACGACGAGGTTTCGCGCGCCGTTTTCCCATGGCATGATCGGCCCCAGAATGAACAAGGGATTCACATGCGCATACTTCGTTGGGCCATTTTCCTCGGCGCCGTCATCTGCTCCACTCCCAGCTATGCCGCCCGCTGCGGCGGCGATTTCAACACCTTCGTGGCGGCGATGTCGCAGGAAGCCACCGCGGCTGGCGTTTCGCAGGCCGTGATCAGCCAGGCGCTTTCGGGCGTCACGCAGGATCCGGCGGTGCTGGCCTTCGACCGCCGCCAGCGCGGCACCTTCAACAAGACGTTCGAGCAATATGTCTCCACCCGCGTCGGTCCCGGGCGCATCAACGTCGGCCGGCAGATGCTGCAGCGGCACGGGTCATTGCTGGCGAGGATCGAGCAGAAGTTCGGCGTGCCGCCGGAAATCATCGTCGCGATCTGGGGATTGGAGTCCGATTACGGCAAGGGCGACATCGGCAAGATGCCGGTGATCCGCACGCTCGCCACCATGGCGCATGATTGCCGCCGCACCGAACTGTTCCAGGGCGAACTGCTCGCGGCGCTCAAGATCGTGCAGCGCGGCGATCTCCCGTTGCGCGACCTGATCGGCGCCTTCGCCGGCGAAATCGGCCAGACGCAATTTCTGCCGTCGTCCTACATCAAATACGGCGTCGATTTCGACGGCAACGGCCACGTCGATTTGCGCCACAGCGTGCCCGACGTGCTCGCCTCCACCGCGAACCTGCTGCACACGAGCGGCTTCAAGGGCGGCGCGCCCTACGGCGAGGGCACTTCGAATTTCGAAGCCATGCGCGAGTGGAACAGGGCGACGATCTATCGCAAGACGATCGGGTATTTTGCCGACAGGCTGGTGGGGCGGTAAGAGCCTCGTCGCTTCGTAACTTCGTAGGGTGGGCAAAGCGCAGCGTGCCCACCATCTATCCGCGACATCATCCTTGAATGGTGGGCACGCTTCGCTTTGCCCACCATATGGACTGCGAACTGATTTGCTTCGCGCGCAATGCGCCGCGAGATCGTCGTCTCATATTCAGCTGTCATCACCCGCGCAGGCGGGTGATCCAGTATTCCAGAGACGGTTGTGATTGAAGCGATAAGCCGCAGCGTACTGGATCCCCCGCCTGCGCGGGGGATGACAACCTGTTGTGCGGGCTCCTGCGCACACCATCACCGCGCGAACGCACCTCCCGACTTGCAGTGCCTTACAACAACGTCTCTCACTTCCCCTTCTCCTCCGCCTTCCCAATCCGCTTCGCCAGCACCGACCAATATGTCGCCGGGCGAAACCGTTGCAACAGATCCATGAACCGCGCATCGTTGCCGATCAGAATCCGCGGCTGGTTTTTCTCGATGCCGAGAATGATGCGCTGTGCCGCGACCGGCGGCGTGGTCTTGGCGATCGCATCGAAACGATCGATCGATTGCGCGCGGCGCGCATTGTCGGTGATGCCGGCACCGGTGCGGGAGTTGCGCACGATGTTGGTCAGCACGCCGCCGGGATGCACCACCGACAATTTCACCGGACTGTTCGCCATTGCCAGTTCATGCCGCAGGCTTTCCGAAAAGCCGCGCACTGCAAACTTCGCCGCGCAATACGCCGTCTGGCCGGGCGGGGCGATGATGCCGAAGATCGAGGAGAGGTTGACGATATGGGCTTCGCGCTGTTGCGAAAGATGCGGCAGGAAGGCGCGCGTGCCGTGCACCACACCCCAGAAATTGATGTTGATCAGCCATTCCATCTGCGCCTGGTCGACCTCGTTGAAGGCACCAAGGAGCGCGACGCCGGCATTGTTGATGACGATGTTCAGCGAGGGGTGGGCGGCAATGGCCGCGTTCGCGAATTCCTGGATCTGGGCGGGCTCGCCGACGTCGACGCGGTGGGTCGTGACCTTGCGCGTGCCGGCGTTGCCGATCTCGGCGGCCAACTGTTGCAGCCCGGCCTCGTCGCGGTCGGCGAGCGCCAGGTCGCAGCCGCGCGCGGCCAGCTCCAGCGCGAGCGCGCGGCCGATGCCGCTGGCGGCGCCGGTCACGGCGGCCGCGCTTCCGGATATCGCAGTCATTGGGGTGGGCTCCATAAGGATCGAGAAAGAAGGCGGGTTAAGGATCGAGAAAGAAGGCGGGTTCCGCAACTTTCGCAAATTGGAACTGAACAATAAAGCGGTTCGGGCCTTAACGTCGACTACCCGACAGAAGGGGCATCGCCAAACCGGCGCGAATCCAGAGGAGGCTCATATGGGACAATCAAAACCCCTTCGCGCGACGGCCCTCATCGTCGAAGACGACCCGATGCAGCGCGACATGATCTGCCTGCTATTGGAAGAGAGCGATGTCGATGTCATCGAATGCGAAAGCGCGGAGGCCGCGGAACTGGTGCTGGAGCGCGCCGCCGACAGTCTGGTCTTGATGATGACCGACGTGCAGCTTGCCGGCAACATGGACGGCGTCGAGCTCGCGCACATCGCCAGGAAGTACAATCCCGAGATGGGGGTGATCGTTACCTCGGGCAGGCCGCTGCATCAGGAATTGCCCGATGGCGTCCAGTTCTGGGCCAAGCCGTGGGCGCCGCTCGACGTGATCCGCGAAGCGGAACGGATGGTGTATGAAAGGCGGCATCACCACGAACGCTGACCGCGCGCGGCGTTGGTGGAGGGCGGCGCCACGCTTCCACGTCCGAGGTTGGCGTGGTAATGGCTGACCATGACGCTGTCGTTCTTGTTGACCTCGCTGATCGTGGTCGCTTCCCCCGGCACCGGCGTGCTCTATACGCTCGCGGTGGCGCTGACATCAGGCGCGCGGCCGAGCGTTGCAGCGGCCTTTGGCTGCACGCTGGGCATCGTGCCGCATATGCTGGCCGCCATGCTGGGATTGGCCGCCGTGCTGCACACGAGTGCCTTGGCGTTCGCCGTGCTGAAATGGTGCGGCGTCGTGTATCTGCTCTACATGGCCTGGCAGGCATTGCGCGAGACGGGCGCGCTTTCGGTCGACACGCGCCCCGCGGCCTCAGTGCGCTCCAGCCGGCGCGTCATCGTGACGGCGATCCTGATCAACATCCTCAATCCGAAACTGTCGATCTTCTTCCTGGCCTTCCTGCCGCAGTTCGTGGCCGTCGACGAGGCGCATCCGCTGGCGCGGATGCTGGAATTGAGCACAGCCTTCATGGCGATGACGTTTGCCGTGTTCGCGGTTTACGGCCTGTTCGCAGCCTCGCTGCGCGACCGCGTCATCACCCGCCCGAGGGCGATGGCCTGGCTGCGCCGGAGTTTTGCGGCGGGATTTGCCGCGCTCGGCGCCAAGCTGGCGTTTGCGGAGCGCTGAAATTTTCCCGTAGCCCGGATGGAGCGAAGCGCAATCCGGGACAATCATTCCGCGGCGGCAAACCCCGGATTTCGCGGAGCCTGTCATCACTGTGCGAGCGCAATTGCGCTCGTCGCCGGGCGCGCATTCGCGCGACCCGTTGGCTCCCTCCGGGCTACATGCTCGTGCGTATCAAAATGAAAAAGGCGGACCCCAAGGCCCGCCATTCTCCAAAAATTGCACCCGGAGTTGGGAGCCCGGGCGGAGCTGAGCACTCCACCCGGGCCAAAATTCACTTCTTCTTCGACTTCTTGGCCTTCTTCGCCTTGGCCTTTTTCGCCTTCTTCGCTTTCTTAGCCATAGTATCCTCTCAAGGTTTTCATGGATTGAAACGCGACACCGAGGCATGCTTGGCGGAGGGCCAGCCTCGCAACATCCTCGATGACAATCCCAGCAGATTCGCAGGCCCATGCCGCGTGCCGTCATGGCGTTGTCATCACGTTATCCACAGTTGTTATGCATTTTGATGCGATTTTTTGCCGAAACGCGCCGCGTCACCGCCGTTCGCATCGCGCGCGTCATGCTTAACGTTGTCCCAATGTCGACGATCTTCATCAATTCAAAACCACGGTTTGGATTGGCCGGCGGCAGTCAGGGTCCGTTAAGCGGCGCGGATGCACCTTGTCCCGCAAGACGACGGGGCAAGACAACAAGAAGCGTCGTGGGAGAAAGCCCGAGGCGGAAGTCTTGAGCGGTCGTTAGACAACTGGGGAGACGGGACGTGCGCGTCCCGGGGTCGCGATGCTGAGCGTTCCGACGCTTTGGACGGTGTTCGTCATCAATTTTCTCGCGCTGGGCCTGATCTGGGCCTACGTCATGCGCAGCTATCCGTCGTTCGAAGCCGCGCGGTTCTGGACCGGTTCGGCATTCGTTGCGGCGGCTGGTGCTTCGATGGCGATGCTGCGCGTGGCTTTCCCGGATTCGCTGGTACCGCTGCTGTTTGGCGGCACCGCATTGATCCTGGCGATCTGCCTGGCTGCGATGGGGATCCGGAAGTTTTTCAGTCAGCCCGTTTCCTGGCGCGACACCTTGCTGGTTACCGGGCTTGGCGCGGCCGGCCTGTGCTTTTTCACTTTCGCCTACGACAGCGTGCCCGCGCGCATGACCGTCTTCACGATCGCCCAGGCGCTGCCGATGGTGCTGAGCCTGAAACTGTTGCTCGGCCGGCATGAGGGTCGCGTCAATCCGGGCGCGCGGCTGGCCGGCATCGTCACCATTCTCATCATGGCCATTTTCGTCGCCAGGTGGATCGGCGCGGTGACCACCATGGGCGGCGGGTTCTCCTATATGCAATTCAGCCCGGCGCAATCGGTCGTCATCCTGGTGCTGGTGTTCCTGTCGATGTCGCTGAATTTCGGCTTCCTGTTGATGGCGATGGACCGCCTGCGCAACGAGGTCGCAGACCTTGCGCTGCTCGACGACCTCACCGGCGTAGGCAATCGCCGCTATCTGGTGCAGCGCCTGACGGAAGAATGCGCGCGCTCCGAACGCTCAGGTCAGCCCTTCGCGCTGCTGGTGATCGATCTCGACAGCTTCAAGGCCATCAACGACACCCATGGTCATGCCGCCGGCGACGCCTGCCTGCAGCATTTCACCCTGATGGCGCAGACCCGGCTGCGGCCCGGCGACATGCTGGCGCGGACCGGCGGCGACGAATTCTGCATCGTGCTGCCGTCCTCGACGCTGCGCGAAGGCGCCATGATCGCGCGCCGCGTGCTGGAGGTCTGCCGGGCGGACGCCGAACAATGCACCGGCAACGACATTCCGATCGCGGTGTCGATCGGCGTCGCGCAATGGGCCCGCGAGATGGGCGGCTATCCCGACCGCCTGATTGCGGCCGCCGATCACGCGCTGTACGACGCCAAGAAGGCCGGCCGCAACGGCTTTGCGACCTACGACCCGGCGCCGCCGCTGGCGCCCGAACCCGCAACGCGGGAGCTATCGGTTATGGGCCTGCGCGAGCGGGCCTGAGACGTGCTACTCAGGTCCGTCACTGGACCTCGATCATGAATTTTCGTCTCGTCGCGGCCGCGCTGTTCACCCTCCTGTTTCCCGCTTGCGCCGCCGCGCAAACGCCCGACCTCGCCGCGATCGCGCGCGCGTCGGGCACCCCTGATATTCCCGGGTTGAAGATGGTCTGGCTCGCGCCGTGGGGCGACGTTGCGAAAGCCCATCCCTGGCGCAACATCATCGTGCACCAGACCGAAGGACCGGCAGGCTCCGCGCGCGGCGGCGCGCAGGCGCAGTCGAAGAACCCGACGCGGCGCGGCGTCATGGTCTGGGTCGAAACCGACGGCACGGTGTACTGGGCGGTCGCCGAACATCTGATCCCGACCCATGGCGACGGCGCCAACCGCAACGACAACAAGTACATCGACAACGGGCCGACCTATCGGAAGGTGATCGGCGACAATTCGGTCGGCGTCGAATTCGCCGGCAATTTTCCCGACGTGACGCGCGGGCCGACCGAGGCGCAGGTCGCGGCATGGCGAATTCTGGTGAAGGTCCTGCGCGCGCGTTACGGCATTCCGCTCGATCGGGTCTATGCGCATAACTGGATCGACTACAAGGATGCGCGCTATTGCGAAGGCTGCGTGCTTGCAAAGATGGCGCGGGAGTGGGGCGAGTAGGGCGCGGACGTATTATTGATGGCATAGAGCGCGAGCACTCTCAACGCGTCGTCCCCGCGAACGCGGGGACCCATACGCCGCGGCTGTTGTAGTTGGAGAAGAAAGACAACTACCGGCGTGTAAAATCATTACCGCCGCGGCGTATGGGTCCCTGCTTTCGCAGGGACGACGACGCGCTTGCGGAAACAACGCCCCCAAAAACAAAAAGCCGGCGTTGCCGCCGGCTTTCGTCAACTGTTACCGCGATCGCGCGATCAGTACGCGGCTTCGAGCGCTTCCGCTTCCTGCCGGGCAATCGTGCTCTTGACGGCCGACTGCACCTTTTCGAAAGCGCGGACCTCGATCTGCCGCACGCGTTCGCGCGACACGCCGAATTCGGCGGCGAGGTCTTCCAGCGTCATCGGCTCTTCCGCCAGGCGCCGCGCCTCGAAGATGCGGCGTTCGCGCGGGTTGAGCACACCGATGGCGCCGTTCAGCGCCTGCCGGCGATGATCGAACTCCTCGTGCTCGGCCATCACGGCTTCCTGGTTGGGCGAATTGTCGACCAGCCAGTCCTGCCATTCGCCGGCTTCACCGTCGTCGCGGATCGGTGCGTTGAGCGACGCGTCGCCACCGAGGCGGCGGTTCATGTCGACAACGTCCTGAGTAGTCACGCCGAGGCGCTTGGCAATGATCGCTACCTGGTCGGGGCGAAGATCGCCCTCGTCCAGCGCGGAGATCTTGCTCTTCGCCTTGCGCAGGTTGAAGAACAGCTTCTTCTGGTTCGCGGTGGTTCCCATTTTCACGAGCGACCAGGAACGCAGGATGTACTCTTGTATCGACGCCTTGATCCACCACATGGCGTAGGTGGCGAGACGAAAACCCTTCTCGGGCTCGAACCGCTTGACCGCCTGCATCAGGCCGACATTGCCTTCCGAGACGACCTCGGAGATCGGCAAGCCGTAGCCGCGATAGCCCATGGCGATCTTGGCCACGAGCCGGAGATGGCTGGTGACAAGGTGATGTGCCGCGTCGCGATCGTCATGTTCGCGCCAACGCTTGGCGAACATGTATTCCTGCTGGGGTTCCAGCATCGGAAATTTGCGGATCTCGGCGAGGTATCTGGAAAGGCCGGATTCTCCATTGAGAACCGGCAACGTAGCTGTACGGGCCATTGAGCGCCCTCCAGTGGTTCAGGCCCCCGATAGCGGCGGGCCCGGCAGGTGATCGCTGTGTTAAAGCCGACCAGGCTGCGATGTTCCGCGCTGGATATTCAGCGCAGGTGCAACATAGCGGAAAACGAACAAATAGGGAAGGAATGCTGACGTCACGTCCCCGTGTGGCAGCCATAACCTGTTGGCATAACTTATCTTTTCTGAAAGGGCTGCGTCATAGGGCCGCTTCCAGCGCCCGTTGCAGGAGGAGCAGATCCTCCGGCAGAGCCGCCTCCCAGTGCAAAAGTTCTCCGGTTCGGGGGTGTTCCAGGGCGAGCAGATAGGCGTGCAGGGCCTGCCGGCCGAGGGCGGTGAGTGCATCCTTACCTTGGGGTCCGAGCTGCCCGGCCTTGGTCTTGAAGTGCGGGCCATAGACGGCATCGCCCATCAGGGGGTGGCCGATATGGGCGAGGTGCACCCGGATCTGATGGGTTCGCCCGGTCTCGAGCTGGCAGGCGAGAAACGAGGCGACCGGCTTGCCGTCGCGCCCCTGATACGCCGCCTGCAATTCCCAATGGGTGATGGCCTCGCGGCCGCTCTGGCGTACCGCCATTTTCTCGCGGGCATAAGGATGCCGATCGATCGGCGCGTCGACCGTGCCGCGCTGGCGGTTGGGCACGCCCCAGATGAAGGCCATGTAGCCCCGCTGCATCGGCCCGGTGCGGCCGTGATCGGCGAATTGCGCGGTCAGCGATTGATGCGCCTGGTCGTTCTTGGCAACCACCATCAGCCCGGTCGTGTCCTTGTCCAGCCGGTGCACGATGCCCGGCCGGCGCACGCCGCCGATGCCGGAAAGGCTCGCGCCGCAATGGGCGATCAGCGCGTTGACCAGCGTACCGTTCTCATGGCCGGCGGCCGGATGCACGACGAGCCCCTTCGGCTTGTCGATGACGATGATGTCGTCGTCCTCATAGATAATGTCGAGCGCGATATCTTCGCCCTTGGGCTCCGGCGCCACCGCTTCGGGGACGTCGATTGTGATCGTATCTCCGGCAATGACATGATAAGCGGGGTCGCGGATGGGGGCGCCCTTCGCGGTGACGGAACCGGCCAGAATCAGCGCCTTCAGCCGCGAGCGCGACAGTTCCGGGCGAAGCACCGCGAGCACGCGGTCGAGACGGGGCGACCCCTCGTCGCCGCCGACGGTGACCTCCAGCCTTTGACCGCCGTTAGATGAGCCTTGTTCCAAAGCAGAGCCTTGCATGACCGATACCGTTGCGCCCGAACCGACCCCCGAGCAGGCCGCGCTGATGGCGCGGGTGCGGCGGATGATGCTGATCGCGGGCCTGACCTCGGCGCTGGCGGTGGCCGTGGTGCTGACCGCCGTCGGGTACCGTCTTTACCGTGGCGAGGGAAGCCCCGCGGCAGCCGCCACGGACATTATCGCAACCCTGCCCAAGGGCGCCCGCATCGTCGCGACGGCGGTGGCCGGCGAGCGGCTGGTGCTGACGCTGGATATAAGCGGGGTCACCGAAATCCGCACTTTTGATGCCAAGACGCTGAAACCGGCGGGAAAGCTCAGATTTGTCAACGAACCCTGACCCTCTCACCGTCATGGCCGGGCTTGACCCGGCCATCCACGTCTTTCTTCATTTGGCAGCCCAGACGTGGATGCCCGGGACAGGCCCGGGCATGACGAATAGAAGCTTCCGCCTTGCAGCAAGCCGATTTCGCGGCTATTCCCTCTCCCGTACGCTCCCTTCGTCTAGCGGTTAGGACGCGGCCCTCTCAAGGCTGAAACAGGGGTTCGATTCCCCTAGGGAGCGCCACATCGGTTCTTTGCCTCCAGTGCTTTCAATCACTTAAGGCCGTGTTTGTAAGTCTGGATCTTCTGATCGGCTTCCGTTCTTGCCGTGATCAGCTTCGGCCGCTTCTCGCGCGCCTCGCGCTCCTTTTTCGCGCCGCTGTCCGCAAGCAACAACTGGTCAGCCGCATCGGTGTAGCGCTGCACTTCGGCGTAACTCTTGTGGCCGGACTTCGCCATCAACTCGCGCGTGGTCAACCGCGCTTCGGCCCCGCGCCTCATACCGCCCTTCTTGAGGCTGTGAATCCTGCATTTGTCCGGAAGCCCGGCGGCCTTTACCCATCCCGCAAAATCGTTCCCCAGCACCTTCTTGCTCCTCATGCTGCCGTCAATGGTGTTGTGCAGGAAGGTGAGCGGGATCACGACGATCAAGTTCGGTCGTCGCCTGTTGGATTTCGAGTTCCCTTATCCGCGCCTCGGCCTTCGTGAGCCGACGGCGGAGGCTAACTACTGCCATGGTTGCGACCACGGCCCATGGATACACAATTCCGTTGATGGCTTTTAGGGTTTCGTAGCTCGGGTGAAACCAAGGCTCAAGCATGGAAGATACTGTCTCTCTCTCGTTTGCGATACTAACACTCGGTCGATCAGAATGCGCCGTTGCGAAGCCTGCCCAGGCGCGTGTGTCTCGCATCAGCGGCGGCCCATGCGAATGTGGTTCGGGTAGCGGCGGGCGGATCAGTTCGGACATAGCGCATGAAAAGGCACGCGCGCAATTCGGCTTGCAAATGATCAATCCCTCGGCGAATCGCAGTGCACACGAACCACTGCACATTGCGGCTGTGGAATAAGCCCCGTTGTTTGGCTGCGGCCAGAGAAGCGACGGCCGCCGCCGTTCCAAAACAGGCACAGCGCGAGGAGAGCCTGACGATTTTACTCCGCTACCTGCCGATTCGGTAAACGGGTTCAAACTGTCGTCTGCATTGTGCGCGTCGGCCCAGCCCCCGCGCGCCGCGTCGGCCTCAAAGCGATCTTGCAACTGAACTAAATCGGAAGTAGAGCCGTCCGAACTTTCAAATTGGGGGGCAAATGGCTGAGAAATCGAAATATTTCCTTGCGCTTGATCGCAAGGACGGCGGGTTTTCGGGTTACGTCGTTACAAAAAAATTGGAATACCTGAACAACCCTCCCCCCGCTCCCGAAAGAAGGCCCCCGGAGAATCCCAGCCCTCCAGAGGACGCAAATAGCTTTGAGGACGTATTCGCTTGGTTCCGCGCTACCATCGACACGTATCGGAATTTCTTAGACTTCATCATTACCCTAGCGCCGCTGGCGTCATCCATACTCGCCGAAAGGACGATTACCCAATTCGCACAAAGCAATGGACAAAAGCGAGAGGACCTCTCAACGCCGGACCGCACGGTGTTCGAAATAGATGCGAGTTCACTCCGTCGCCTCACGGCTCATCAAGAAGAAATTGAAGCCGGGCTCCGGGGGGCGAAGCATCTGCCAGAGGTGATGTTGATTGGACTAATTAGCGCCTACGATGCCTTCCTAGGAAAATTGCTCAGGGTCGTGTTTACTCGGGTTCCGGACCTAGTGCTAAGCAGCGAAAAGACTATCAAATTGTCCGAGCTGTCGGAGTACGAATCCATTGATGCTGCGCGTCGTTCATTGATTGAGAAAGAGATCGAGTCGGTTCTTCGAGACAGCCATCACGCACATTTCGAGTGGATGGAGAAGAAATTCAAACTTAGTCTGCGAAGCGACCTTCCGGCGTTTACGAAATTTGTCGAACTATGCGAGAGGAGGAATCTTTTCACTCACACCGGAGGGCTCGTCTCCTCTCAGTACATCAACAATTGCAGGGAGTTCGGCGTTGACCTGAGAGATGCCAAGGTTGGGGATCATCTGACCGTAGATGCGGCCTACTACCGCGAAGCGGTGAATGTTATTTGCGAAATAGGTATAAAGCTGTGCTACGTGCTGTGGCGAAAATTCGCGAAAGACAAGCGCAGTGATGCGGACAATGCTCTGAACCAGTTCTGCTATGACCTTATCGTTCGACGCAACTACGGCACGGCGGAGGCGATTCTTTCGTTTGCCTCGCAGTGGGCAGAGGCGGACAGGACTCGGCGCATGATGATCGTCAATCATGCAAATGCTATCCGGCTCCAAGACCGCGAGTCAGAGGCACTCAAGGTGCTCGATAAGGAAGATTGGACCGCAGTCCTTGAGGAATTTCAGATCAGTGTTGCTGCGGTTCGCGGCTATGTGGATGAAATCGTCCGCTTAATGAAACGAATCGGTTCTCACGGATACCCGAGTGCTGACGACTACCGAACTTGGCCCGTTTTTCGGGGGATGCGAACGAACCCGAAATTTTCGGAAGCCTTTGAAGAAGTGTTTGGGCAACCCCTAATCGTTCAGACCACTTCGATTGAAGTCGAAAACGCGACAATAGGAGTTCAGCCGGAAGCGGAGCCCGAGCCCAAACCGGACCAAAACTCCGAACCGCAAAGTCTTCACTAGTTGGTTAGGCGAACAGGCAGCCTGTGAGAAGGTGATGGCGAAGAGGGCCAAAGGCTGACGTCAGCGAGGCGCGGCCCGCGATTGCCTGACGAACGTCGCGGGACAAGCAGCCTCACGCATACGCAAAAACGGCAACGGTCCTCTTCATAGGAAAGCTATTGAGCCGCCGTCACTCGCAACGATTTCCTCAGAGCCGGTTTGGGGCTCGATTCCGGATCCGCGATCGGGCGGTGGTAGGTCGCGATGCGGCGCAGCCAGCCGACCTCGAAGACACGGTTGGATGGAAGGTTGCGAACCCTCTGCTGCAGGACGAACTGCGCCGCATCGGCGAATTCGGCGCGCACGGCCTTCGGATCGCCGGTCACGCCGTTCATCTTGAGCAGCACCTGCTTGAGACCCCAACCCTGCCGCCGCCCGGTCTCGCTGTTCATGGCGGCTTCGTTCGGGTTGGTGCCCTCGCCCTTGAAGTTGATGTAGTCGATCAGCGGATAAAAATTCTCGGAGGCGCGAATGACGCGCGTGAACTGGATGACGATATGTTCGCGCTCCGTGCCGTCGGGCGTCGTCTTGAGGATCTTCTCCATCGCACCTTGCGCCCGCGCCACCATGAACTGCGTCTGCTCCGCCACGGTGTCGAGCAGAAACTGCCTCAACTCTTTCATCTGCGGTGAGTTGGCGTTCTTCCTGAACTCGGCCCGGCTTGTCCACGGGTTGGCCGGAATTTGCGTCTGGTCCAGCCAGGCCGGCAAACGCACGTTCTTCTTGCGCATGAATTCGAGCAGGGCCGGAAAGCTCTCCTCGAAAGGCAGCCATTTGCCGACAGGAAACCAGATGAAATGACCGATGCCTAAGGAAGCGAATTCCTCGTTCGCACTCCATGACGTGATCGCATCAATTTTTCCGCCTGTTTCATTCAGCCAGATCTTCTGGCCGATCTGCTTCGCCAGATCGCCCGGCAAGACGAGCTGTGGTACAGGTAAATCCTTTGCTAAATCCTTGGCCTCGTGGCTCGATTTCCGTGCTTCCGGCATTTGAACGGCAGCTTCCGGCGCTGGCTTCTGCACCTCAGGTGCTGGCTTCTGCACCTCAGGCTGTCGCAGGACTGTTTCGGGTTCCGACTTCTGCGTGTGGGATGCTTGCGCGACGCCAGGCCCACCCTGCGCTTTTTCGTTATCAGCGACGCGCGTCGCGGCCGGCGCGGCTATTTCCGCCAATGCCGTTTGCGTCGCCATGCCAGCGACGATGACACACGAGAGCAGCAATGAGCCGCAAGCAAGCACCTTCGCGCTGTACTGTCCGGGTTTCGCTTGCCGTGCCGTTCTCCTGCCGCTACCCGCACGCCAGCGGCCAATGAAATCACCGCCCATGTCCATGTTTCCGAAGGCTAGCCTGACGGGAAGGGTCGTGCGGGCTAACAACACGATGCGTATGGCGAAATCGTGGGGTCATAGCGGCGGCCCGGTGCCACATGGGCGACAATCCTGCGCATCGCGCCGACGACGGGGGGCGAGAAAGCAGTCCCTGAGAACATCCTGAGAATGCTGATGCGCGTTCGACCGACACCTCCCGCACATCGGCGCGCAGTCCGCCGCACGTTGTGCGAGATACTGCATGAAGAGCCGGACTGCCGGCCGGTATTGGAGTGAATGCTCCTCGATGACCTGGAGGCGCTAACTTGGTTGCGCTCCCAGCCCGAGGGGACGCGTGGCTGTCAATGCCGCTAAGCTCGGACGCCAATGGGGCTGGAACAGGAATTACGGTGACAGTGCATAAAACTCTTACCCGGCGTTTGAGTGCACTGTCACCGTAATCCAAGTGGGTTCACCCGGAGGAGGAACGATAGGAGTCGAAACACGGACTGCGCATAGACTCAGGCTTGGGAGTCATACGAGACTTCTCACCAGCCTCTCAATGTAGTCATTAATGGTATCAGCAAAGTCGCACTGAGAACTGGATGATCCGGCTGCATCTCGGTGCGCTTTCACTACCGACCGAACGCTTTCCAACGCATCTCTTTGAAGTGGCACGGGCGTCACAGCCACCAGTTCGTTAATGGCATTCTCTGCCAGAGGGATGCCGTTCGTCTTGGCCTCCGCGATTAGCGGCCCTAGAACAGAGGTGCATTTGTGTACGTTTTCCATGACCCAAGTATGCGCTCGACCCGGCTCGTTTTCCAGCCCACTCACTTCATCTCTTCCAGCAGCTTCCGCGCGTCACTCAGCAATGTCTGAATCTGCCGTCGCTGGTCGAGCGCATCCCAGTTGAACAGGCCGTGCTTTGCGCGCGTTCTGGTTCGCCCTTGCGCGCGGATTCCCTGCGCACACCCGTGAAAACACCATCTTCCGCCTCAGCGACGCCGGGCTACAGCGACACCCAGCAAGAAGGCGACCAGCAGGGAGCCGAGCGGCGCTTCCCGCGCAATGTTGCTCAGGATGCTGAGCGGCATGCCGGGCTTTCTACCTTTCTCGATCGCGTCGCCGACGCGACTGGCGGCACCCCTGACAGCATCGGAAACGTCTTCAATCGTAGACTTTGGTGCTGGACTGGGATCCAGGCCTTCATACACAAGCGGTGGGGTGGGCATGTCATCGGCCATGGGGAGCTTCCTGATCAACAAGTGGTAATCGAATAGGTCGCGCTTCGTTCCTGTTTGCGAGTAGGATCGCGGCGCTATCTCACCGTACGCGAACTCCGAATTAGCTTATCGGGAGGGTGAGTTTTCAGCTGCGCTCGCCCGGCGGCGGGGGTACGAGGCAAATCTGCGAACTCAGAAGAATGGTAGTCCCGCCCTTCGGGCGTCGTGATGTAAATGTCATAGCATCCGGCTCGCGACATCTCCCGGGCCTTCTTGAGGGCAGCTTCGGCCGTCTTCCTGCGGTGGACCAGATCACCGTGTTGGCACATCGCTCTTATCGAGAAGCTCATTTTTTCTTCTTTTTCTTGTTCTTCTTGATGATCTCGGCCTGGATTTTGAAAGCCTGCGCCAGTGTTCTCATCTGGTCGGCTACGTACGTGTCAGCCGTATTCACCGCCACCCGCTCTGCGGTGGCTGCCTGCTGGCGGATTGCCTTGGCCATCTTCATGTCGGTTAACTTCCCTGCCTTTCCGTAGTTCCCGGTGCAGCCCGATCAGGCGACTTTGATCGGGATATTAAAAACTCAAAGAGATGGCCGACGGGCGGACGGGCAGGCTCGGAGCGCCGCTTGCGAAGCCAATCACTTCATCTCTTCCAGCAGCTTCCGCGCTTCACCCAACAACGCCTGAATCTGCCTTCGCTCGGCGATTGCATCCCCGGTGAACAGGCCGTGCTTGCGCGCGTTCCGGTTTGCCCTTGGCGCGCCGGATCCCGGTGCGCCGCCGTGCATGCGGCAGCGCTTCCTGCCGTGCACCGCCGGCGAACGGCAGGCGCCGCCGGAACGGATTCTGGCGCCACAACGCGGGCTTGCCAGCATCGGGCCGGTATTTCTGATGTGATCGCTCATGCCGGTGCTGCCCGCTTGGCCTCAGCGGAATCGCGCTTTCGCCTGGAGCCCGAGCCCTTCGGCGCATTCCGCGCCGCGGATGCCGGGCTCTTGTCGGAAACGATCACGCGCGCATGCTGCGTGACGTTGCCGACAATGGCCTTGCCGCCGTCGCCCACCGACACGTTCTGCACGGTGATGGCGGGCTCGCCCTGGCTGCGGTAGCGGTTGAGCGCCTCGATCTGGGCGGGGAACGTGCGGGCGAGCCTGCCCAATGCGCGCGCGGCGCTGTCATGCTGGGCGAGGTCGTCCGCATTCGCTAGGTGATGGGCGCATCGCATCGCCATCACATGAACCGAAACCATCTGCGCCACCAGCATGGCCTCGATGGAATCCCGGGGCTTGATGCTCTTCACCATCGAAATCATGAAGGCGAGGCTGACCTCGTCGGGACTCTCGCCGCTCACGCTGGCCTTTACCAATTGTCTGATAATGCCATGCATCGCTTCGCGGTCGGCGACCCCCAGTGTATCAGCCATGAGCTGTTCGCCGATTTCGGGATCTGGATGGTCGATGGAGAATCCGTGCGACTGAAGCTTGATCCGCGGGGCTGCGGCAGCTTTGGTCTGATCAGTTGCCGCGATCGCCGTTGACGTCGTGAGGTCCGGAGCGGTGTTCATGTCGGGATTCCTTAAGGCCGCGCGCGGGCCGCGCGCGCGGTTCGGCCACGCGCAGGCGATCGTTCGCCGCGGCGACGCGGGTGCAATTTCAATGTGGGTGAGGATTTGAGCCGCAATCGCACCGACGCGCCCGCTGTTGCGGGGCGACGGGGATTTACAAGGTTGCGGGATGATGAAGGAATGCCGCTGATTTGCCCGACGTGTCAAATTGTTTTTCGAAGCATTCATGCCGCAGCCCCCTGCTACTTTGCATGGGGTTGTTTTGATGAATCAGCATCGGTGGTGGTGGTCGCCGGTTCGAAAATCTGTCTCTATTGGAGCCGAGACCGCCCGTGCGTGGGCGCTCCAGGTGCCTGCGGCGCTGCTGCCGGCCTTGCCTAAAGTTTTTGCGTGGGAGTCGTAATATGAGTGCCTTGGTGATCAGTGGCGGCCGGGTGGTGGATCCGGCGAGCGGGATGGACGCCATTGGCGATGTGGCTGTTGTGGACGGCCGGATCACCGCTGTCGGCACCGGGCTCGGCAGCGCCGAGCGGGTGATCGACGCCACTGGCCTCGTGGTGGCGCCCGGCTTCATCGACCTGCACGCCCACGGCCAGTCGATCCCGGCCGACCGCATGCAGGCGTTCGACGGGGTGACGACGACGCTCGACCTCGAGGCGGGCGTATTGCCGGTTGCATCCTGGTATCGGCGCCAGGCCGCCAAGGGACGCGTGCTGAACTACGGCGCCGCCGCCAACTGGGCGTTTGCGCGGATCGGCGCGATGACCGGCTCCAACGCCGAAAGCTCGCTGGAGGCGTTCGGCAATGCGATGCGCGATCGCCGCTGGATCGACAACGTGGCCAGCGACACGGAGGTCGCCGGCATCCTCGACCGCCTTGCAATCGGACTGAACGAGGGCGGCATCGGCATCGGCATTCTCAACGCCTATGCCCCGGGCGCCGGCGTACAGGAGCTGACCGCGGTGTGCCAACTGGCGGCGGCGCATGATGTGGCGACCTTCACCCACGTCGCCTACATGTCCCGCATCGACCCGGAAAGCGCCGCGGAGGCCTATATCCGCCTGATCGGCTATGCCGGCGCCACCGGCGCGCACATGCACATCTGCCACTTCAACTCTTCCAGCAAGACCGACGTCGAGCGTTGCGCTGTGCTGGTGGCCAAGGCGCAGGCGCAGGGCCTGCCGATCACGGTGGAGGCTTATCCGTACGGCACCGGTTCGACGGTGCTGGCGGCGGCCTTCTTCAGCGATCCGGAGTTCGAGGCGCGCAATGGACTAGGCTACGATTCGGTGCAGCGCGTGACCGACGGGCGGCGCTTCCGCGACCGCAAGGAATTGCTGGCGGCGCAGGCGGAGGAGCCCTCCACGCTGGTGCTGTGGCATATCCTGGATACCGAGAACAATCCGCACCATCGTGACCTCCTGGACATCTCGGTGCTCTATCCCGGCGGCGCGATCGCGTCCGACGCGATGCCCTGGACGCTGTCGGACGGCAGCCCTTACACCGGCGACGCCTGGCCGCTGCCTGATGACGCCACCTCGCATCCGCGTTCGGCGGGTTGCTTCACTCGTTTCATCCGCGAATGGGTGCGTGAGCGCAAGAAGCTGTCGCTCCTTGAAGGCATCCGCAAATGCGCCCTGATCCCGGCGGAGATCCTTTCCCACAGCACGCCCGCGATGCGCGCCAAGGGAAGGCTGCAGCCAGGCGCGGATGCCGACATTGTCGTGTTCGATTTCGATGCGCTGACCGACCGGGCGACGTTCTCGGCGATGAACCGTCCCGCAGAGGGCGTGCGGCATCTGGTGGTCAGCGGCGAGCCGCTGATATCAGATGGCGTGCTGGATGTGGCGGCGAGGCCCGGGCGGCCGGTGCGCCGGCCCGTTGCCGAGCGTTGATTGTGCCGGTCCCGATCCTGCTGGTGACCGGCTTCCTCGGGGCGGGCAAGACCACGGTCGTGAACCACCTGCTGGCGCATGCGGAGGGGCGGCGGATCGCCGCCGTGGTCAACGATTTCGGCGCCATCAACATCGATGCGGAGCTGATCGCGGGCGCCAGCGATGGGGTGGTCAGCCTGAGCAACGGCTGCATCTGCTGTTCGCTGGAAGGCGATCTCTTGCGCACGCTAGCCGCCCTGCTGCGGCGCGATCCGCGGCCGGAGTTCATCGTGATCGAAACCAGCGGGGTCGCCGATCCCTCGGACATCGTGCGCAACCTGATGGATCCCCTGATCTGGCGGGAGGCGCCGCTGGAAACGGTGCTGTGCGTGGTGGACGCGACGACAACGGAAGAAGCGTTGAACGACGCGCTGCTGCGGTCCCAGCTGCGGGCGGCCGACGTGGTAGCGCTGAGCAAAGTGGACCTGGTAGACGCGGCGGGTCGCGCGCAGCTGTGCGATGCCGTCCGGGCGCTGCGTCCGTCAGCGGTGGTGGTCGATGCCCTGCATGGCGAAGTCCCGGCCGTGTTGCTGTTCCCCGCGGACGTGGACCGCGTGCCGGCGCCGCGCGAGGTGGGGCCGCGACGGCCGGCGGCCGACCGGTTCGAGACGCTGAGCTGGACATCGGAACGGCCGGTGTCGCTCCAAAGGTTGCAGCAGGCGATTGGCCGGCTGGCGCCGAAGCTCGCGCGGGCGAAGGGGTTGTTCGAGACGGTGGAGCAGCCGGGACGGTTGACGGTGTTTCAGCTCGCCGGCGGGCGCGCGACGTTGGCTCCGGGCGAGCCGCTGGCGGCCGGGGCGCCGCGGGCACGGATCGTGTTCATTGCCGAGATCGGGGTTCTCTCGGCCGCCGAGATCGATGGGATCATGGGAACGTGCATCGAAGCCGGGTGAGGCGAGGGGGCCGATCGCCTCCCCCTTGCGAAACTGTCGTGTCCGGCAATCGAATGCCGGACGCGACTGGAGCGCAATAACGATCGTCTTACTTCTTATAGGCGGCGATCACGGCTTCACCATCGGGGCCGGCCTTCTTGAGCCAGTCGGCCGTCAACTGCTCCCCGATCTTCTCAAGGCCCGTCTTCAGAGCCGGAGGTGGCGGCAGCACCTTCATCTTGTTGGCCTGAAGCTGTTCGAGATACCACTTCGCCTTTTCTTCCGCGAGTTTCCAGCCGCGTTCTTCGGCGACCGCCGCCGCCTTGAGGATCGCTTCCTGGGTCGACTTGTCGAGCGCATCAAAAGCGGCCTTGTTGACGAAGGTCACGTTCTTCGGAATCCAGGCCTGCGTATCATAGAAATGCGTCATGGTTTCCCAGGCCTTGCTGTCGTAGCCGGTCGAGCCTGAGGTCATGAACGCGTTCACAACGCCGGTGGCCAGTGCCTGCGGCAGTTCCGCCGCCTGGATGGTGACAGGCTGCGCGCCGACAAGCTCGGCGATGCGCGAGGTGCCGACATTATAGGCGCGCCACTTCAAGCCTTTCATGTCCTCAACGGTGGCAAGGTCTTTCTTGGCATAAATGCCCTGCGGCCCCCACGGCACCGCGAAGAGAAGCATCAAACCCTGCGATGCGAGCTTCTTTTCGATCGCAGGTTTCGACGCCAGCCACAGCTTCTTGGCTGCCGGATAGCTCGTCGACAGGAACGGGATAACGTCGATGCCGAACATCGGATCTTCGTTCTCATGCAGCGAGATCAGGACCTCACCCGCCTGCGCCTGTCCGGTGGCGACCGCGCGCTTGATTTCCGGCGCCTTGAACAGCGAGGCGGCGGCATGCACGGTGATTTGCAGCTTGCCGCCGGTGGCATCGCCGACGTCCTTGGCAAACGCGATCAGGTTCACCGAATGCGGATTGTCCGCCGGATAGGCGGCTGGAAGATTCCATTTGGTCTGCGCCACTGCTGGAACGACAAGTGCGGGAGCGGCAAGCGCCGCGACGCAGGCGGCCATGGCGCACGTCTTGATAAGCCTGAACATGACAATACCTTTCTCTAGCCAGGGAACGCTATCCGCGGCAGCAGCATCACGATAGCAGGAAAGACCGTGATGATGGCAACCGCCAGAACGAGCAAAAAGAAGAACGGCAGGGCGGCCCTGGCGACCGTGTTGGAATCCTTGCCGCTCATGGTCTGCAGGACGAACAGATTAAAGCCGACGGGCGGGGAGACTTCGGCCATTTCCACCACCAGCACCAGGAAAATACCGAACCAGATCAGATCGAAGCCGGCCTGCTTCACCATCGGAATCACGATGGCGGTGGTCAGCACGATCATGGAAATGCCGTCGAGCGCCGTGCCGAGCACGATGTACATGACGGTCAGCGCCGCGATCAGCGCAAAGGGGCTGAGCTGGAGGCTGTTCACCCAGTTCGCGAGCGCCAGCGGGATGCCGGTATAGGCCATCGACGTGCCCATGTAGGAAGCGCCCGCCAGGATCAGCAGGATCATGCAATTGACCCGCGTCGCCCCCATGACGCTCGCCCAGAAGGACTCCCAGGTCAGCGCGCCTTGCCACCATGCAATGGCGAGCGAGCCCAACACGCCCCAGGCCGCGCATTCCGTCGCCGTCGCCCAGCCCATCAGCAGCGACAGAAAGACGAAAACGATCAGCAGCAGGCAAGGAATGAGATTGAGCGACTCTGCAATGCGCCTGCGAAGGCTCATCGGCGGATCGGCCGGCGGCGTGCGCGTCGGATTGGCGAGCGACCAGATCGCGATGTAGCCGGAATAGAGCGTCATTACCAACAGGCCCGGCAGAAATCCGGCGAGGAAAACCTGAATGATGGAGACGTTCGCCTGCACCGCGTAGACCACCATGGTGATCGACGGCGGGATCAGAATGCCGAGCGTGCCCGCTCCGGCCAGAGAGCCGAGGCTCAGGTTTTCGTCATAGCCGCGCTTCTTCAATTCCGGTAGCGCAATCTTGGCAACCGTGGCGCAGGTCGCGGCTGACGATCCTGACACCGAACCGAATACGCCGCAGGCGAGCACATTGACGTGCATGAGCCGGCCCGGCAGCCAGTTCAGCCAGGGCGCAAATCCGCGAAACATTTCCTCCGACAGGCGCGTGCGGAACAGAATTTCGCCCATCCAGATGAAGAGTGGCAAGGCCGCGAGCGACCACGATGCGCTGTTGCCCCACACCGTTGTCGCAAGCACGCTGCCCGCTGGAATGCTGCCGCCGGCGAATTGCATGCCGGCCCATCCCGTTGCCATCAAGGCGACGCCGATCCAGACGCCGGCACCGAGCAGCAGCGCAAGAAATCCGAGCAGGATAGCGGCGATGGAGAGAAGCTCCATGTCAGACCCCGCTCTGCATGGCGCGCTCGACGATCTCCTCGGCGCTCGTCGGCTTCGGGAATTCGTAGCGCGGCGCGAAGCCGCGTGCGACATGGACCAGTTCATCCACGAAAGCGATGAAGAGAATCACAAGGCCGCCACTGTAGCCGAGCTGCGGAATCCACAGCGGCACCGCGATGACGCCCTGCGAAATGTCGGAAAACTTCCACGACTGCCAGGTCATGACCGCGGCATGCCACGCGAAAAAGCCGATGAAGCCAACGCCGACGAGGAGGGCTGCGATCTCGACATAGTGGCGGACGTTGTCGTTGAGGCGGTCGATCAGAAGGCCGACGCGGATCATCTCGCCGTGTTTGAACGTATGCGCGAGCCCGAGGAAGGCCGTCGCCGCCATGCACCAGGAGATGAAATCGTCGCCCGCTGGAATATTGATGCCGAGCGGCCGGCCGGCCGACAGCAGCATCATCAGCACAAAAATCGCAATCAGGAAAAGTCCGGCGAGATAGCCGGAGAACAGATAGACTCGATCAAGAAACACGCGGATCATACTGTGTCCTTCCCCTCGCACGCCTATTGCCCACAAGCAATAGAGGTGCCACTTCCGATAACCGTCCGCTTCCGGAAAGAGCCTATCGATCCTGGCCGTGGGCGGAAGCGGACCACCGAAATCAGTCCCCAGAAGGAGGCAGGGTTTCGGAATTGCTCAGGGCCGTCAAGGCCAAGCTCGCGGCGGACACGGTCAAGCCTAGCCCCTACTGCTGCAACGACGAGACGCTCGCCGCAATGTTGTCCGCCAGGGCTTTCACAAGAGGCACGTAGCGCTCGACGACGTCCGCGCGGTCGAGCGCCGACGTGAAGTAGGTCATGCCGACGGTTGCGAGCACGCGGTGGTTGACGATGATGGGAACGGCTATCGTGCCGGACGAGCGCGGCTCGACCATCGGGTCGCGTTCGGCAAAACCTTGCTTGCGGATCGTAGCCAGCAAAGCCAACGCTCGTTTGCGCTCGGTGGCGAGCTTGTCTTCGCTCTCCTGCGACCGGGTCAGCATGTCGAGCAGCATCAAGCGTTCGCTCATAGGGCAGAAGGCCAGATAGGCGCGCCCCAGCGCCCGCCCGAGCAGGCTGAGGTGCGTGTTGAGGGTGCCGTGAAACGGCGAGACCGGGCTGTCGGGAATAGTGCTGAAGCGGACCACGACAGAACTCCTGTCGAGGACGGCGATGGCGATCGGCCAGTGATATTGCCGGGTGAAGGCGAGCGCCCACGGGCGTGCGGCCTCCACCACCAGCGGATCGCCGTGAAAGCCGTTGCTCAGCGATTTGACCCGCGAGGCGACCGCGTAGCCGCCCTGCCGCCGGTCGTTGGCGGCATAGCCCATCGCGCACAGCGACTTCATCAACCGCACCACCGTCGATTTCGGCAGCCCCGTCGCCTTGTGCAGGCGATCGATCGAGGTGACGCGGTGGCGATTGAGTTCCTCCAGCAGCAGGAGCGAGCGCGAGGCGGCTTCGACGGTGTTGGTTTTGAGCGGCATATGGAATTCCACCTGGTGGAACGCGGCGGAATAGCTATGGCCGACCGGCGCCCTCCCTGCAATGGTTTTCGCCAAGCGCCACGCCGGAGCCCGTCATCTGAAGGCGGCCCGTGCAGATGGCCGGGAGGAACAGCCGTGTCCGGAGACGTCGTCAGGCCGCATTTTTCATCATTCCGCCGCCGCTTCTCCGCGCGGCAGCACGTCGTCGGCTCGTTCATCAAGACGCCGACCACGCACGCGACCGAGATTTTTGGCGCGCTCGGCTATGATTTCGTCGTGATCGATGAGGAGCACGCGCCGATCGATCGCGCGATGACCGATGTCATGCTGCTGGCCGCGCGCGCCAGCAACCTCGCCGGCATCGTGCGGGTGTCGTCGGATGATCCGGCCAAGATGCTGTCCTGCCTCGACTGCGGCGCAACCGGCGTGCTGGTGCCCCATGTCGCGACCGTCGAGAAGGCGCGCGCGGTTGCGGCTGCCGCGCGATACCGCGGCGGGCGACGGGGCTATTCCGGCTCGGCCCGCGCCGGCGCCTATGGCGGCACGCCGATGTGGGCCCTCGTCGATGAACAGGATGCATCGGTCTGCGCGATCGCGATGATCGAGGATCCCGAAGCGCTCGATCACATCGACGCCATCGCCGCCGTTGACGGAATCCATGGGTTCTTCATCGGCCGTGGCGATCTCACCGTCGCCCTCGGCGCCAAATCGTCGGCCGATGCGTCCGTGAAGGATGCGGTTATCAGGATCATTGCGGCGGCGAAGAAAGCCGTCAAGCCGGTCTGCGTGATGGTCGCGAGCGCAGCGGAAGCCAAGGATTTCGCCGGCCTCGGCGCCAGCGCCTTCATCATCTCGTCCGATCAGGGTCAGATGCGCCGGGCCGCGGCGCAAACGCTCACCGATTTCAAAAACCTCGTGCAAACCACGGATGGCTCACATGTATCACAGCTCTGATCCCCGCGCGGCGCTCGCCGCTGCTCCGGTCGGCACTAAACCCGCCGCCACTCATTTTGCAGGCGCCGAGTATGCGAAATTCTACGAAACGCCGCCGGCCGAGAATCAGAACGGCGCGCGTACCTGGTACGCCCGCGGCCAGAATTTCATCATCGCCTATAGCGACGCCGACAAGGGCGCGGTGCTGAGCCGGGCCGAGCAGCCCGACGAATATGTCGTGCTGCTTCCCGATCCGGGGGCGGGCGCCGAAATCGTGTGGGGCAATGAGCGCAAGGTCGTCAACGGTCACTCCATCACTTTCGTGCCGGCGGGCGCTAGCTCTGTCGCGCTAAAGGGCGCCGCCAAGGTGGTGCGCATGATGACGACGCGATCGGTAGATCTCGCAAGACTGTGCTCAAATGCTGCGTCCTACGCGACGCCGCATCCCAATCTGCCGCCGTTCGAGCCGTGGCCGGAGGCGGCCGCGGGTGCGAAGATCCGCACCTACAGTCTCGACGTCGCGGCAACGCCGGGCCGGTTCGGGCGGATCTTCCGCTGCTCGACCTTCATGGTGAACTTCCTCGAGCCGAAGAACGGTCCGCGCGATCCGGGCAAGATGTCGCCGCATCACCATGACGATTTCGAGCAATGCTCGCTGGCGCTGGCGGGCACCTTCATTCATCACCTGCGCTGGCCCTGGACGACCGACATGGCCCAGTGGCGCAACGACGATCACGAGAGCTGCGGATCGCCTTCCGTCGCCGTGATCCCGCCGCCCTCCATTCACACCTCGCAGGCCGTCGATCCCAAGCTCAACGTTCTCGTCGACATCTTCTGCCCGCCGCGCATGGATTTTTCGGCCAAGCCGGGCTGGGTGCTGAACGAAGACGATTATCCGATGCCCGCGCAAAACCCCGCCGGCAAATCCGCTGGCTGATACGTGCTCAACTGAAAGGGCCCCCGACCATGGCCGACAAGCAAGTGTCTTACCCGACCACCGTGCCGCTGCCGCCGCTGTCGCGAGCCGCGGAAGTCGCTGAGCTTCTGGTTGGCGCGATCGATCTGCACTGCCATAGCGGTCCGGCGGCGATGCCGCGGATTCTCGATCATCACGAGGAACTGCTCGATGCGGCGGCCGCGAAATTCCGTGCCGTGCTCTACAAGGATCACTTCTATGCCGGCATGGCGCATGCGATCCTGCTGGAGAAGTTATTCCCAGAAACCAATGTAAAATTGTTCTCGGGCATTGTGTTGAACAATGCGTCGGGTGGCATCAACCCCCACGCCGTCGACCACGCGATCAAGCTCGGCGGCAAGATCGTCTGGATGCCGACGCTATCGGCGGCGAACCATATCAAGGCCATGGCGAGCGGAATTTCGACCTTTCCAAAGACCTCGCAGAAGATGCTCGATCCGATTCCGCTTTCCGCGCTCGACGCCAACGGCAAGCTCACGGACGACACCAGGGAAGTCATCGATCTCATTGCCGAGGCGGACATCATCCTGGCCGGCGGTCATCTGCCGGCCAGCGAACTGCACATCCTGTTCGACGAGGCGGCGCGGCGCGGCGTCAAGAAGATGATGGTCAATCATCCGACCTACATCGTCGGCTGCAACGACACCGATATCCGGCAACTGGTCGCGATTGGCGTCAAGATGGAACACTCGATCTGCATGTTCATCGAAGGCAAATCCTTAAAGTACAGCCCGGATGATCTCGCGCACCTGATCGAGGTGGCCGGCGTCGACAACACGATCCTGTCGTCCGACCTCGGGCTGCAGGGCTCGCAGCGTCCGGTCGATGGCTTCCGCAGCATCACGCAGATCCTGCTCGACCTGCAGATGCCGCGCCCCGCCATCAGGAAGCTCATCAGCGACAACGCCGCGCGGTTCCTGAATCTTCCGGTGAGCCGGTCGGCCGCGCAGAACGCCGCCTAGCAAGACGAGCGCAAAGACCGCGAAAAGCGGCGCGCATTATTTGGGGAGGAGGCTGATAATGAATTGCGGTAGAAGCCATTTGAAAGGCTGGAAGCAGTTGCAGCCGTTTGCCGCGGCATTGTTGCTTGCCGGACTTGGCAATGCAGCCTTCGCCGAAGAGGGGCGCAAGCCGACGAAGCCGCCGATCATCCTGGAGTCGACGGGCGCGTATGAGGTTGGCGGCAAGGTCGTCGCCAAGTCCGGCGACCCCAGCCAAACTCTCTCCTGCGACCATGGCTACGTCGAATACTTCATCCCCGCGAAAAGGCGCAGCGTCGGCCTGATCATGTGGCACAGCTCCAGCACCAAGGTGTGGGAAAACCGCTGGGACGGCGGCGAAGGTTACAAGAGCATTTTCCTGCGCAAGGGATATCCCGTTTACCTGTGGGACGGCCCGCGCGTCGGCCGCGCGAACTGGAGCTGCGAGCCGATCACCTACACGCCTGATTATTTCGATCAGCGCAACTTTGCCGCCTGGCGTTTCGGCCTGACCTATCTCAACTGGCATCCGGGCCTGCAGTTTCCGACGGCCGACAAGGAAGCCTGGAACCAGGCGACGCGCGCCCGTTACGACGAGTTCGATACCCTCGAGAATGCATTGCTGCAGGCGGAGGCCGGCGGCCAGGCCATCGACAAGATCGGCCCCGTCATTGCCGTCACCAATTCCGCGGGCGGCTGGCGCGCGCTGTTGTCGGCGCTGAAGGCAAAGAGCGACAACATGAAGGGCATCGTTGCCTACGAAACCCCGGGCTTCGTTTTCCCGGAGGGCGAGGGGCCCGAGCCCAAGCCGGATGCGCCGTACGGTCCCAATGCCGTGCCGCTGGCCGAGTTCAAGAAGCTGACAAAGTTTCCGATCCAGATGGTGTTCGGCGACTACACCGACACGCGTCCGATCTGGGCCGCCTCGGTCAAGGTGGCGCGCACCTTCTGCGATATCGTCAATCGTCACGGCGGCGATTGCGAGGTCCTGCTGCTTCCCGATGCGGGCCTGCGCGGCAACACGCACATCGCTTTTGCGGATCTCAATAACGAAGCCGTTGCCGACGAACTATCCAAATGGCTGGGCCGCAAGGGCCTGGACAAGTTTGCTGCAGAATAAGCGCCGGCTCCAACGCGAGCCCCGCACATAACTCGGAGGAAGCATGCGCGTGCTCTGTTTCGGCCTGCTCGGCCTCGCACTTGCCGTTGCGCCATGTCACCACGCCGTCGCGCAGGAGTGGCCGAACCGGCCGGTCACCATGGTGGTGCCGTTCCCGGCCGGCGCTGCCGTTGACACGCTGGCGCGCGCCGTTGCGCACGCGCTGAGCGAAGATTTCGGTAAGCAGTTCATCGTCGAAAACCGTGCGGGCGCGGGCGGCAATCTCGGCGGGACGGCGGTCGCCAAGGCGGCAGCCGACGGCCATACGTGGCTGTTCGGAACGCCGGCGCCGATCGCGCTCAACAAGTTCATGTACAAGGGCCTGGCTTACGATTCCGAGCGGGATTTCACGCCGGTCGTGCTTGTCGCCAAGTCTCCATTGATCATCACGGCGACATCCGACTTTCCGGCGAAGACGCTTCCCGACCTGATCGCCTATGCCAAACAGAATCCGGGCAAGGTCAATGTCGGCCATCCCGGCAACGGCACGCTCGGACACATTACCTCGGCGCTGATCCAGCAGTTTGCCGGCGTGGAGATGACGCATGTGCCTTATCGCGGCTCGGCGCCGCTGATCACGGACCTGCTGGGCGGACAGGTCAATGTCGCCATGGATTTCATGCCGACCTATCTGCCGCTGGTGGCTACCGGCAAGGTCCGCGCGCTTGCCGTGACGACGAGCCAGCGCGTCGCGCAACTGCCCGATGTGCCGACCGTGCAGGAAGCGGGATTCAAGGGTTTCGAGGCGACCGCGTGGTACGCGATCGTAGCTCCTACCGGTACGCCGCAGGACATCGTGAGCAAGGTGAACAACGCGGTGAACGCTTTCCTGAAGAGCGACAAGGGCAAGACCATCCTCGAACAAAACTCGCTGCAAGGCGTTGGCGGCTCTCCTGATGACCTCAAGGCGTTCATCGACGGCGAACGCGCCAAATGGCGTCCCGTGATCGAGGCCGCAAAGATCGCGATGTGAGGCCGCTGAAAGAATGACTGGTATTGAAATTCCTGCGCTGTCGATTCCGAAAGTTGCGCTCGTTACGGGCGGCAACAGTGGCATCGGCAAGGCGACGGCGGCGCGCCTTGCCGCCATGGGTTCCGCTGTCGTGGTCGGCTACAATAGTCGCCGCGCGCAGGCCGAAGAGGTGGTCGGGGCCTTGCAAGGCCACGGGCATCTCGCGATGCGCATCGCGATCGACGATCCGTCTTCCATCTCTGAGGCCGCGACGGCCGTGGACCAGCTGCACGGGCGGCTCGATGTGCTGGTCAACTGCGGAGGCGCCACGACCCCAGTACCCGCTAATGATTTCGACGGATTGACGGACGATATCTTCGACCGCACCGTTTCGCTCAATCTGCGCGGTCCATTCGCCATGGTTCGTGCCTTCCGTCCGCTGCTGGAACGCGGCAGTGGCGCTGCCATCGTGAACATTTCGTCGATTGCGGCGCGCACGGGCTTGGGCAGCAGCCTGGCTTATCTGGCTGCAAAGGCGGGCCTCGACGCGCTCACGATCGCGCTTGCAAAAGTGCTTGCGCCGAAAATCCGCGTGTTCTCCGTCTCGCCAGCCGGCGTGGACACGGATTTTGTCGCCGGCCGGACCCGCGAGCAGCTTCAGAAAACCGCGGAGAGACTGCCGCTCGCCCACGTCACTACGCCCGACGATGTCGCGAGGGCGGCGGTCGCCTGCATCGTCAACCTGACCAGTTCGACGGGAATTGTGGTGCCGGTGGATGAGGGCAGGCACCTCTAGAAACACGCCGCAAACGGTAGCGCGGTGTAACGTCGTGGACGGGAAACAATGGAAAAATTGAAATTCTATATCGACGGCGCCTGGGTAGATCCCGCCGCGCTATCAACGCTTGGAATAGTAAACCCCGCGACGGAGGAGACATTCGCGCAGATCAGCCTCGGCTCGAAGTCCGATGTGGACCAGGCCGCCAAGGCAGCGCGCCGCGCTTTCGCGACCTATTCCGTAACGAGCGTCGAGGAGCGTCTGCGCTGGCTCCAGAGGATCATCGAGGGCTTTAGGGCGCGTCTGCCGGAACTGGCGCGGATGATGACCTTGGAGATGGGCGCGCCGATCACGTTTGCGACCGAGCGTCAAGCAACCGTCGCGCTGTTTCATTTCGAGGAAGCGGCGCGCGTGCTTGCGAATTACAAGTTCGAGGAGCGGATGGGGAACGGGATCGTCCGCCGCGAGCCGATCGGTGTCTGCGGACTGATCACGCCGTGGAACTGGCCGCTGAACCAGGTTGCCTCCAAGGTCGCGCCGGCGCTCGCCACAGGCTGCACCGTCGTCCTGAAACCCAGCGAGATCGCGCCGCTCAGCGCGATGTTGTTTGCGGAGATCGTCGACGACGCGGGTATTCCGGCGGGCGTCTTCAATCTCGTCAACGGCGACGGACCCACGGTGGGCGAGGCGATCGCCGCCCACCCCGAGATCGACATGGTGTCGTTCACTGGATCGACGGCGGCTGGTGTAAGAGTGGCCAAGCTTGCGGCAGATACGGTCAAGCGCGTCGCGCAGGAACTGGGCGGCAAATCCGCCAACATCATCCTTGCCGATGCCGACCTGAAAGCCGCCGTGATCCAGGGCGTTCACGCCTGTTACACAAACGCCGGCCAAAACTGCCAGTCTCCCACGCGCATGCTCATCCCTCGCGCGCAGCGGGATGCGGCATTCGCGGCAGCGCGCGAGGCTGTCGGCACGATTCGACTGGGAGACCCGCTCGATCCGGCGTCCACCATGGGCCCGCTGGTCAGCCAGGCGCAGTTTGAGAAAGTGCAGGATCTCATCCAGTCCGGCGTTGATGAGGGCGCGACGCTGGTAGCTGGCGGAACGGGGCGGCCATCCGACGTCAACCGTGGATACTATGTTCGCCCGACCGTCTTCGGTGATGTGACGCCGCAAATGAAGATTGCGCGTGAGGAGATTTTTGGTCCCGTGCTGTCGATCATGAGCTATGACACAGAGGACGAGGCGATCGAGATCGCCAATGACACGCCGTTCGGACTGGCGGGCTTCGTGCAGTCCAGGGACATTGACCGTGCCCGCGCCGTCGCCAACCGCATCCGCGCGGGGCGCGTCTATCTCAACGGGGCTCCTTTCGACCGCAGCCTTCCGTTCGGGGGCTACAAGCAGTCCGGCAATGGGCGTGAGTTCGGGGTGTTCGGGTTTGAAGAATATCTCGAGGTGAAGGCCATGCTGGGCTACTGAGGCTGGCGCATCGCGAGCGAAGGAGACGCTCAAGCGGTGGGACGGAAATGTCCGGGCGGATGTTTCGTATCGCGCCGGATCAGCCGGCGAAGCGTGGAAGGCTCCGCATAACCGACCCGCCGCGCGATCTCGTCGACCGACAGGCGCGTGGTCTCAAGCAGCAACCGCGCGGTCTCCAGCCTGATCCGCTGCACGAACTGAATCGGTGAAACGCCGCATGTCGCTGCGACTCGCCGGGCAAATGTCCGTGGCGCCAGCGCGACGGCTTCGGCCAGTTCCTCTATCGCAAAGTCGCGCGCGATGTTGTCGCGCACCCATTTCTCGGCCGTGGCAATCCTGGGATCCTGGCTCGCCAGATAGTTGATCGCCATGAATGGCGCCTGCGAGCGCCGTTCATCGAGCAGGAGATAGTTGGCGCAGGCCTTCGCCAGGCTTGGTCCAGCGAACCGGCCGACGACCGCGAGCATCAGGTCCATCTGCGCCATGGCCGCGCCACCGGTTGCGATCGGCCAATCGGCAACGACCATCTGCTCTGTCAGCAGTTCGACGGCGGGATAGCGCCGCCGGAACAACGGCGCGAACCACCATGTCGTGGTCGCCCGCCGGCCGTCGAGCAAGCCCGTCTCAGCCAGCAGAAAAGTGCTCGCGCAGGACGCGGCCAGCATGGCACCGCGTCCGTGCGCTCGCCTCAGCATGTCGCCCGCACGCCGGCACGCCGGGCCCTTCAACTTCGCGTCGAGTGCCTCCGCCGTCGGCGTTCCAAGACCGGGGACGATGACGAGTTCGATTCCGCGCAGGTCGACATTGTTACGGCGGGATCCGCAACGCACCGTCGTAACCTTGAAGGGCGGAACGCGCTTCACAGCGCTGATCCGGTTGGCCGTTGCCATCACGTCGTGGGTGATGGCCGCGCTCGAGGCCATGCACCCCTCGATCTCGAGAACCGCGACTTTGGTCATGTCAAAAAATACCCGATTAATGTCAATTTTGACACTAGCCGGCCGGCCTCGAAATCGCAATGATATCTGTGGAGACATCGCCCGGAGAGCCTTGGCCGCAGGCATCTCCGGCCGCTGCGCTGCGGCCCTCGTCCGGGTATCCATCGACCAACAAGGAATTGCGCCGATGCCAAAACGGTCCATGAAGCAGGACGATCCGCTTGAGGATTTTACGCGCCGCGACATCACGCTCGATGGCGTCAGCAAGGTCGTCTACGTGGCGGGCACAGGGCCTGCCGTCATCGTGATGACGGAGATGCCGGGCATCAGTCCGCATGTCGCGCGGTTTGCCCGTTGGGTTCGCGACGCCGGCTTCACCGTCTATATGCCGTCGCTGTTCGGCCGCGACGGCGCCGTTCCAGGCGCGGAGGAGGGCGCCACGATCTTTCAGCGCGCCTGCGTAAGCGCCGAGTTTCGCGCCCTGGCCTCAAACGAGTCCAGCCCCGTAACAAAGTGGCTCCGCTCGCTGGCGCGGTTTGCGCATGGCGAGTGCGGCGGCCCCGGCGTCGGCGCCATCGGCATGTGTTTTACGGGAAATTTTGCGTTGACCATGATGCTCGAGCCGTCGATGCTGGCACCGGTGCTCTCGCAGCCATCGCTGCCGTTGAACAATCCGGCAGGCATTGAAATCGCACCCGACGAAGTCAAGGCCGTCCGCGAACGGCTCGAGCGGGAAGATCTGACTGTCATGGCCTATCGCTTCGCGGGCGACAAGTTCTGCATGGCGCAACGCTTCGCGGCCTATAGGGGCGCGCTCGGTGATCGCTTTATCGGGCGGGTGCTTCCGGACAGCGCGGCGAACACCGATCTTGCGCCGTTCTTCGCGCGCCACGTCACGACCCCGCACAGTGTCGTTACCGCGCACCTGATCGACGAAGCGGGCCAGCCGACGATCGCGGCCCGCGACGAGATCCTGGCGTTCTTCGAGCAAAGACTCAAATGAGTCCGGAACTGACTGCGCGATTGCTTGTGTTGCGGTGATGCGGCCTAGCGTCTGGGTCAGGTATGCTTGTCGAGGCGCCGCTTCAGCAGCGTCAGATGCTGCAGCAGATCCGACTGCGCGACGGGCGACAGTTCGCCGATCAGGGCAATCACCCATTCCTCATGCCGGCGCGCCATCCGGCCGAATTCCCTGGCACCCTCCTGCGACAGCCGCAGACGAAAAGTGCGGCGGTCCTCGGAATCGACCTCGCGATGGATGAAGCCATCGGCCTCCAGCTTCTGCACCAGCGCGGTGATCGCGCCGTTCGAAACCATCAGAAGTTGGGAAACTTCAGACATGGTCGCGCCTTCAGGCTTGCGCGTGAGCTGCGCCAACAGGTCGAAGCGGGCCAGCGTGGTGTTGAACTCCTTGCGCAGCCGGGCGTTCAGCGCCTTCTCGATCCGGGTGGCGCAGGAGAGCAGCCGCAGCCAGATGCGCAATTCCAGATGCGCGCCGTCGGATTCGTGCGCCGGCTCGACCGGCCGCAACGCTTGCCCGCGCGCGCCCTTCGCTGATCTGGGCTTTCGTTTGACTGTGGCATCCATGGCTGTGATCTCACCGGGCTAGATGGAAATCGATCCGATGCTGGCTCCGCCGCAGACATAAAGCGTCTGTCCGGTGATGAAGTCGGCATCCGGTGAACTGAAGAAACTGACTGCGCGCGCGACGTCGGCGGATTTGCCGAGGCGGCCGAGCGGAATCGACTGCGCCAGCTTTTTCGCGCGTTCGGATTCCGGCGACATCACGCTCTCGAACATCTCGGTATCTCCGATCGGGCCGGGTGCGACGACATTGACGGTAATGCCAAAGGGGGCAAGCTCCAGCGCCCAGGTCCGCGCCATGCCGATGATGCCGGCCTTGGTCGCCGAATAGACCGTGCGCGTGGCGGCTCCCAGCGCGGCGCGGGACGACAGCAGCACGATACGGCCGAAGCGGGCCTGCTTCATGCCCGGCAGCGCCGCCTGCGCCAGCGCAATCGCGGCGCCGAAATGCAGCTGCGCCAATGCGCCGACGTCCTCGTCAGCGACCTCTTCCAGCGGCTTGGCGCGGATCGCGCCGGCATTGTGCACGACATGCGTGATCGCGACCTTTGCAGCGATCTCGTCCGCGGCCTGCCGCGTCGCCGTCGCATCGAGCAGGTCGACCTCGCGCGAGGAGAGTTTTGGATGGCTCCAGTCGGGCTTGCGCCGCGACAGCGAGATCACGTCATAGCCCTCGGCCAGGAGGCCGCGGGCGATCGCCGCGCCGATGCCGGTATTGCCGCCGCTCACGATCGCCGTGTGGTGGACCACGCTCATTCTCCGTCACATAAAGAGCTGGATGTTGCCGAAGGCAGCATCGCAATTGATCAGGTCGACGCGCTTGAGCTTGATCTTCAGCCTGCCGTTCTCGACGCTCAGATGATGCGTCGCCCAGGCCGCATAGAGTGTCTGCTCTTCCAGGCGCGTCTCCACATAATGCATCGCCGTCCAGGTGACATAGCTGTTGGCAGCGGTGTCGCGCGAATCGACCTGCGGCGTCTGCAGCACGTGATGACAGCGGCTCTTCGGCTTCTGGCTAAAAGTCCGCGCGCCCTTGAGCCGTTCGACCCGGATCGAGAGCAACAGCTTGTCCTCGTACATCAGCGAGCAGGTCAGCCGCGGATCGGTTTGATTCCATTCCAGCGGCATCCAGTAGAAGGCGTCGTCGGCGTACATATCGAGCCATTCGTCGAAACGCTGCTGGTCGATCAGCCGCGCCTCGCGGACGACGAAGTCGATCAATTCCTGGTCCGTAGGAACCGCATTCTTGAGGGGAGCCTCGGCGAGCATGCTCATGTCACATCCCCACCGTCATGAACTTGCTCCAGGCCCGGAACTGATGGCGCATCGGCCACTCGCTGGTCCCGTTGACCGCCACGTTGGTCTGTTCGGCTTCGTCGGGGCTGTAGAGGCGCTGGAGGTTCACCCACTCGTTGCCGTTCGAGTGCAGGCCTTCCTGCGCCCGCTCATACATTTCGAGGTCGTCATGGCCGACGATGGAAGTCGGCGCATTGATGAGGCGGTTGTACATCAGCGTGCGCTCGAGCAACATGTCCGGCGCATCGACGAGCTGGAAGGTCCAGGATTCCACCAGCGTCTTGTTGGCCGCGATCGGCTTGAAGTGCCGCAACAGCTGGATTGGACCTTTGATCATGATGTTGGGGAAATAGACCGTGTTATGTCTGTTTTCGTCCAGGATCGCCTTGGCGCGTTCCTCGCCATAGGCGGCTTTCATCTTCTCGAAATAGCCAGGCACCGCCGAATAGTCGGAATGGATCGAATGATGCACGCCGGTGTGGCCGTGGCCGTTGTCCCAGATCCGGATGCCCATGTTCTCGAAGAACTCGTACGGGCTCATGAAGGGAGCGATGATCTCGACCGCCATCGGCTTCCTGGTGCCGGGCGGCGCCTTCTTCCAGACTTCGACCACGGTCCCGGCCGAGGATTCGTGCGCCACCATCGGATGACAGGTGTCGGTCTGGTTTTCGACCAGCATCTTCCAATTGCAATTGTGCATGTAGCGCAGCACGCCGCCGGCGACCTTGAGCTGGCCGGCCGGCGAACGGTCGACCATGTTGTCGAAGCTCGACAGGCTTTCGCCGAAGAACTCCTCGAAGTCGAGGCCGCCGTCGTTGATCTTGGCGAACACAAAGCCGCGGTAGTTGCGGACATGGCGCACCGGCGCCATTCCGGGCGCGGCGTGGCTCTGTTCGAAGCCGGTGTTCTCGTAGCCCTTCTTCAAGGGGATTGCGAGCAGCGAGCCGTCGGTCTTGAAGCTCCAGGCGTGGTAGGGGCAGCGGAAGAATTTTCCGGTGTTGCCGCAGGTCTCGGACGTGATGCGCGTGCCTTTGTGGGGACAACGGTTGTGCAACACGTGCACCTTGCCATCGGTGTGGCGCACGAGCAGGACCGGCTGCGTGCCGATCGTGGTGCCGAAATAATCGCCGGGATTGGGGACCTGGCTGTCGTGACCGACATAGACCCAGCTGTTCGGGAACATATGCTCCATTTCGAGCTGGAACACCTCTTCGCTCACATAGACGTCGCGGTGAACTTCCTGCTCGCGGACCAGCGCGCGAAGCGCCTCGGCGTTGCCGGCATATCGGGTCATGCGTTCCTCCTTCACAGGTCGAGCACAAGTCTTTTGGTTTTCGCGCGCGAAATGCAGATCTGCATCACCTTGTTCGATGCCTTCTCGCTTTCGCTCAGGATGTAATCGCGATGATCGGGAATGCCCTCGATGACAGTCGTCTGGCAGATCCCGCAATCGCCGCGCTTGCAGTCATGTATCGGGTCCTCGCCGGCCTCGAGCAGCACATCGAGAATGGTCTTGCCGGCGGGAATTTCATAGACGCGGCCGCTGCCCTTGAGTTCGACCTCGAAACTGGTATCGCCGGATTTCTCCTCGGGCGCGGTGAAGATTTCGAAATGCAGCTGTCCCTGCGGCCAGTTCATCTGCCTGGCCAGCGCGATCGCGGCCTCGATCATCGGCAGCGGTCCGCAGAGATAAAGCGGTACGTCGGGCGCCAGCCGGCTCATCAGGCCCTCTAGATCGAAGAAGCGGCCGGCCTCGTCGTCGGCGTGGATGGTCGCGCTAGCGCTGGCCAGCCGCTCGATGTCGCCGAGAAAAGGGAGTTCGCTGCGGCTGCGGCCGGCGTAATAGAACGAGAATGGCCGCTTTGCCGCGCTCAATTCGCAGGCCATCGTAAGCAGCGGCGTCACGCCGATGCCGCCTGCGACCAGCGCGACTTCGCCCGCGCCCGCTTGGAGCGGAAAATTGTTCGCCGGCGGCGAGATCGTCAGGCGATCGCCGGTCTTGA
This sequence comes from Bradyrhizobium sp. 170, assembly GCF_023101085.1. Lineage (NCBI taxonomy): Bacteria > Pseudomonadati > Pseudomonadota > Alphaproteobacteria > Hyphomicrobiales > Nitrobacteraceae > Bradyrhizobium > Bradyrhizobium sp. 170. The sequence goes on from NZ_CP064703.1 coordinate 1,222,836, forward strand.
GACCGTGCATAAAGCTGGAGCCGCCGCGGCTCTTGTTTTCCTGCAGCACGGCGATGCGATAGGCAGTCGGATGTTCGGCGGCCGCGCGCGGCGAAATCGTCTCGATCAGCGAATAGGAGCGTCGGCCGACATCGGGCAGATGGACGTCGATATGCGCGCCCGCGGCCCAGCCCGGCATCGGGGCGCCGTTAGCGCGCGCAAGCACGAATTCGCGAATGCGCGGCGTGAGCGCCTCGGCCTTCGACACCACGACTTCGAATTGATCCATCCTCAGGCGTCCTCGAACAGTGTCTCGACGGTGCGTAATGCGCCGTCGAGCTCAGCGCCATCGGCGTCCTTCAGCGCGACCTTGGTCAGCCGCTGTACCCATTCGGCAGCATCGGGCCGGCCGGCCAAGCGGTCGGACGCCTGCATGACCTTGTCGAATTTCGATTCACCGCGGGAATGCGTGTCCGAGTAGCCACCGACGAGACGGCGCGCCTCGCACACGGCGGTCGCGAGCGCTGTATCACTCGCGGCGAATTTCCGGACGCGCTGCGTCCATTGGTCGAGATGGCGCATCTCGCGGGCATGGCGCAGCGTGCGACGACGAAATCGCCGCAGGCCTGCCACGCAGTACAGCATCAGGAACGCCGAGGGCGAGGTCGTGCGCAATTTTCGTCCACGATCGATGAGCTTGCCGAGCCGTTCGCTGCGTTCGACCTTCTCGCCGAGCCGCGGTGGCAAGAGCCCTGCCATCTCCTCGATCCGCGGATGGAAGAATTCGGTGATGGCGAGAAGTTGGTCGTCACCGGCCCGCGCCTCGCGGCGCACCCGATCGAATCGCCCGGCGCGCGTCTTCAAATCCGCCACGCGGATCACGTCGTCATAGGCCATCGCGACGGCGAGATATTTGGCAAAAGCCTGCATCAGCCCGATCGCGTCGCGCGGCATCGCTTCCAGCCGGTCGAGATATTCGCGGCCATAGGCGACGTCCTGATAATCGACCACGCGCTGCAGGCCGGCTGCGACGATGCCGTGCAGCTCTGCCGGCAATTGCCGCGCCCGCGCGACAAGCGCGTCATAATCGGCGTGGCCGATCGGCTCGAGACGCGGAAAGCGTTTGGCGAGCGGCGGCTTTGCCGTCGGCTTGATCTTGGGATCCTGCTTGAGCGTGGCGACGGCGCGCTCGCGGCCGGCGGTGAAGGCGCGCAGGCTGGCATCGACGCCGACGCCGGCCGCCCTGATCGTGGCCTCGAAATCCTCGGTCGTGAAGGGCAGGGCGCCCGAGCCCGCGAGCGCACCGAACAGCACCGAGGAGACGACGCTGCCGGTGGCATCGGCGATCTCGGCCATGTCGAACGCGATGAAGCGGTTGGCCGCGACATTGGCCGCCTCATAGACCTGCGACGCGTCGGCGGTGCCGTCACCGGGCGCGGTCTTCTCGCTCACGGCCAGCGAGCGGTGCGAGGAGCCGATCAAAAGCGTACGGTCGGGCGAAACCAGTCCGCGCAGGATGGCGCGGCCGGCCTCCATCAGTTCGGCGCCGATCACGATGTCGACCTTGCCGGGCGCCGGCATCAGCGACAGCACGGGGTGACGGTCCGGCTTGCCGGCGTCAGGTGCGATCATCTCGATGTAGTAGATGGTAGCGCCGGTGCGCTGGGCGACGCCGGGCACCGAGGTCGATTGCGCGAACCAGCCGCGCCGCTCGGAAAGCGCGACAATCCAGTCGACCAGCACGCCGCCGCCCTGGCCGCCCATTGCGAGCACCGCGATGGTGATGGGCCGAGCCTGACTGAGCGCGATGGAGGAGGGCGCTACGGAGACGTTCATACCGCCTCCTGTTGGAACATGATCCGCCGTCCCGCCCGCCAGCGCTGCAGGGCGCCGATCACACCCCGCCAGATGCGGTCGAGCCGTGCTTCGAAGGCGCTCGGATTGGAAACGATGTCGGCACGGTAGAAGGAGGGACACAAGACGGCGGCGTCCGCGACCTCGCCGCAATGGCCGCACCCGACGCAAGTATTGTCGACGGCGGCGACCGGATTGTCCTTCAACGGATCGGTTGTCGGCTTCACCGACAGCGACGGGCAGCCGGACAGGCGGATACAGGCGTGGTCGCCGGAACAGGTGTCCTCGTCGACACCGAAGCGCTCGCGCACGACGCGCTCGCCGCGCTTGGCGGCTGCGGCCACCAGCGGCTTCACGCGCCGCTGCTTGTTCAGCATGCATTCCGACGAGGCGACGATGATCTTCGGGCCCTTTTCCTCCGTCGTCAGCGCCTCGCGCAGGGTGTCGCGCATGCGCGTGACGTCATAGGTGCGGTCGATCTGGCGCACCCATTTGGCGCCGACGCCCTTCACCGCCTCGACGATCGGATGCTTGGTCGAACGCGAACGGTTGTCGGCGCGCGAGGAGGGGATGTCCTGGCCGCCGGTCGCGGCGGAATAATAATTGTCGACCACGACGATCACGCCGTCATGCTGGTTGAAGACGGCGTTGCCGACGCCGCTGGTCAACCCGTTATGCCAGAAGCCGCCGTCGCCCATCATCGAGATCGAGCGCTTGCTCGCCGCGACGTTGAAGGCGGAGGCCGAGGCCGGGCCGAGCCCGTAGCCCATGGTGGTGGCGCCGATATTGAACGGCGGCAGGATCGAAAACAAATGGCAGCCGATATCGGCGGCGATGTGGTGCGGGCCGAGTTCCTTCTCGACCAGCTTCATTGCGGAAAAGATCGGCCGCTCCGGGCAGCCGGTGCAGAAGCCCGGCGGCCGCGGCGGCACGACGTCGGCCAGCGCGCGGATCTTGTCGTCGACCTCGACACGGTCGATGTTCGGCGCGCGTGCGGCATCGGGAAGCGCATCCGCGCGCCAGCGGCGGATGAAAGCGCCGATCGCCGCGCCCATGACCTGGGCGGTGTATTCGCCGGCCATCAGGAACAGGTCCTTGCCGTGCAGCTTGGCCGGAATGTCGGCGTTGCGCAGGATCTTGTGCAGCGCCTGCTCGATGAATTCGGGCTGGCCCTCCTCGACCATCAGCACGGCCTTCTTAGCCCGGCAGAAGTCGATTACCTCGCGGTCCACGATCGGGTAGGTCACGTTCATTACATAGAGCGGCACCCGCGTCTCGCCCCAGATATCGGCAAGGCCGGCCTCGCGCAGCGCCGTGATGACGCCGTTGTACATGCCGCCCTGCATGATGATGCCGATGTCGTCGATATCGCCGTCGAAGGTCTCGTTCATGCCGCGCGCGTGGATGAATTCGACCGCTGCGGGCCAGCGGTGCTCGATCTTCTCCTTCTCGTGCAGGAACGAGGCCGGCGGCAGCACGATGCGGTTCGTGTCGCGCGACGGCGCATCGAGCGCGCGGGAAAGCGGAAAGGAAGGGCGGACGTTGTCGCGGGTAGCGAAGCGGCCGTGCACATGGCAGGCGCGGATCCGCACCTCCAGCATGACAGGCGTATTCGACGCCTCGGATAGCTCGAAGGAATCGTGCACGGCCTTGACGATGGACGCCACGTTGGGCCGCGGATCGACCAGCCAGAGCTGCGACTTCATCGCAAAGGCATGCGAACGCTCCTGCATGATGGAGGAGCCTTCGCCGTAATCCTCGCCGATGATGATGAGCGCGCCGCCGGTGACGCCGCCTGAGGACAGGTTGGCGAGCGCGTCGGACGCGACGTTGATGCCGACCGGCGCCTTGAACGTGACCGCGCCACGGATCGGATACATCACGGAGGCAGCCAGCGTCGCGGCTGCGGTGGCCTCGCTGGCGCTCGATTCAAAATGCACACCGAGGTCGGAAAGGATATCCTGCGCGTCCGACAGCACGTCCATCAGATGCGAGATCGGCGCGCCCTGGTAGCCGGCGACATAGCTGACGCCGCATTCGAGCAGGGCCTTGGTAATGGCGAGGATACCTTCGCCGCGAAACTCCTGGCCGGCACCCAGCTTCAGGTCTTCCACCTCGCGCGCGAAAGAGCGTTCTGCCATGCTCGCCTCCTCGGCCTTGCGGGGAACTCCGGATGACCGAATATAATTTTAGACATCAAACAAAAATGATGTCAATCGGACTTGCGGGTTTGCGTAAGGCAAAACAGCGTATGTGCATCTATCTGCGATTTTGTAGCCTATTTCGTGAGCTTCATGCACAGCCGGCCGGCGCCAGCGCCGGATCGGCTCGCTTGACAGGATATTTTAGCCATGAAACATTATTGAAGCGCGTCGCGCCTGACGGCGTACGCCAAGGCGGCCTTTGCGGGAGATTGACATGACCCCGGTTTCGCAGTTGCGCGGGCCGTCTCGCGAACATCTCGCGTGGCCGTTCTTCGATTCCCGCCACAGCGATTACGCTGCGGCGCTTGATGCATTTGCAGCCGGTCTTGGCGATACGCACGGCGGTGACGTCGACGAGACCTGCCGTTCGCTCGTGCGCCAGCTAGGCGCTGCGGGGCTGCTGGAGGCATCGGTCGCGGGCGATCGGCCCGATGCGGTGATCGATTCCCGGCAGATTTGTCTGGCCCGCGAGACGCTGGCCTGGCACAGCGGGCTCGCCGATTTCGCTTTTGCGATGCAGGGACTTGGCACCGGGGCGGTGGCGATTGCAGGCTCCCCTGAATTGCGCGCAATGGTGCTGCCGAAGGCACGGCGCGGCGACTGGGTCGCCGCCTTTGCCCTGTCGGAGAAGGAAGCGGGTTCCGACGTTGCCGCGATGGCCTGCAGCGCGCGGCGCGAGGGCGACCACTACATCCTGGATGGCGAGAAGACCTGGATTTCCAACGGCGGCATCGCCGACGTCTATACGCTGTTTGCGCGAACCGGCGAGGCACCGGGCGCGCGGGGCATTTCGGCCTTCGTGGTGCTTCCGGACGATCCTGGATTCTCGATTGCCGACCGCATCGATGTGATGGCGCCGCATCCACTGGCGACGCTGCGTTTCGACGCCTGCCGGATTCCGGCGGCGCGGCTGTTGGGTTCGCCGGGCGAAGGTTTCAAGATCGCGATGCGCACCCTCGATATCTTCCGCGCCTCGGTCGCAGCAGCCGCACTTGGTTTTGCCCGCCGTGCGCTCGACGAGGCAGTGGCGCATGCGCTGTCACGGCGGATGTTCGGCGGCGTGCTCGCCGACCAGCAGTTGACGCAGGCGGCCCTCGGCGACATGGCCGCGGATGTCGATGCCAGCGCGCTCCTCACCTATCGGGCGGCCTGGCGGCGCGACGTGCAGAAATTGCCAACAACGCGTCAGGCGGCGATGGCGAAGATGGTCGCGACTGAAACCGCACAGACCGTAATCGACCGCGCCGTGCAGATGTTCGGCGGCCGAGGTGTGCGCTCCGGCGAGATCGTCGAGCAGCTCTACCGCGAGATTCGCGCGTTGCGCATCTATGAAGGCGCGACCGAAGTCCAGAAACTCATTATCGGACGCGACGTCCTGAAGGTGGGCTAGCCCGCGCGGGTGTCCAGTCGCGTCCTGCTACGGGAGTTAAGAAATGTTCGAGTTCTTGCAGCCGCCCGGTTGGGCCAAGCCGAGCGGTTACGCGAACGGCATCGCCGCCCGCGGCAAGATGATCTTCGTCGCAGGCCAGATTGGCTGGAACGAACAGTGCAAGTTCGAGTCCGACGATTTGGTAGAGCAGATCGGCCAGACCTTGAAGAACGTCGATGCAGTTGTGCGTGCCGGCGGCGCCGGGCCCGAGCATATCGTGTCGATGACGTGGTTCCTGCTCGATCGTAAGGAGTATTCGGCGCGCCTGAAGGAAATCGGCGCGGCCTATCGCGGCGTCATGGGCCGGAACTTTCCGGCCATGACGGCGCTGCAGGTATCGGGGCTGATCGAGGATCGCGCCAAGGTCGAAATCCAGGCGATTGCGATGATACCGGACCAGATGAACTGACAACGCGACGCCGGATACGGCGCCAACTCACAGGAGGGCGACATGGCAACGAAAGCTCGTGAGAACCACCGGGAAGACGTGGCCGGACGGGCCAATGTCGAGGATACGCCTGAATTGCTCGCCTACTATGACCAGCTCGAAAAGCTTGAGGCGGGCGCGCTCTGGACGGTCGCGAACAAGATCGAGCCCTGGCAGCCCAAATCGTCCTCCGTTCCGGTGTTGTGGCGTTATGAGGACCTGCGCGCGCATGTGCTGCGCTCCGTCGAACTGGTGTCGCCGGAGAAGGCCGGGCGGCGCGTCATCTATCTGAACAATCCCGGTAGGCGCGACCACGCCGCCGCGGTCGGCTGGCTGTATTCCGGCCTGCAGGTCATGCATCCGGGCGAGGTCGCGTCCGCCCACGCCCATTCGGCGTCCGCGCTTCGCTTCATCATGGAAGGCGAGGGCGCCTACACCATCGTCGACGGTCACAAGATGACGCTCGGCGCCAACGACTTCGTGCTGACGCCGAACGGTACCTGGCACGAACACGGCGTCTCCAGCGACGGCACGCCCTGCATCTGGCAGGATGGCCTAGACATTCCCCTGGTCAATACGCTCGAAGCTAATTTCTACGTGGTTCATCCCGACCTGCAGCAGAGCGTCGGCTATCCCGTCGACGACATGACGCACACCTGGGGCAGTCCCGGCTTGCGTCCGGCGGGCGCCGAATGGTCCAAGGGATATTCGCCGCTATTGAAATATGAGTGGGGCCCGACCTACGAGGCACTGCAGCGCTATGGCAAGGCCACCGACGGTTCGCCGTATGACGGTATTCTCATGAACTACGTGAATCCGGTGACCGGCGGGCCGGTGATGCAGACGATCGGCGCATCGATGCAGATGCTGCGGCCGGGCGAGAGCACGCGCGCGCATCGTCACACCGGCAGTTTCATCTATCAGGTCGCCAAGGGGCGCGGTCACTCGATCATCGATGGCAAGCGCTTCGACTGGAAGGAGCGCGACATCTTCTGCGTTCCGTCCTGGGCCTGGCACGAACATGTGAACGCCTCCGCCAGCGAGGACGCCTGCCTGTTCACCTTCAACGACCTGCCGGTCATGCACGCGCTCGGGCTCTACCGTGAGGAAGCCTTTGGCGACAATGGCGGCCGGCAGCCCCTCGTAGCTTAGGAGACCAACAGTGCGTCTAGTTACCTTTCGCAGCACGGTCGAAGCTGCCGCCCGTCTTGGAGCGGTTGTCGACGATCTCGTCGTGGACGTCGAGGAGGCCGGCCACCATGCCGGGGCTTCCCTTCCGTCATCGATGCTCGACTTTATTGATCTTGGGCCGCCCGCGCTGGCAGCGCTCAAGAGAATACTGAACGAGGGCAAGGACCATTGGCCCGTCGGCGCCGCATTGCCGCTCGCGAATGTCAGGCTGCTGGCGCCGATCCCGCGTCCGCGTAAGAACATCTTCGGTATCGGCCTCAATTATGTCGAGCACGTCGCGGAATCGTCGCGCGCGCTCGATACGGCAAAGGACCTGCCGAAGCAGCCCATCATCTTCTCGAAGCCGCCGACCAGCGTCATCGGGCCAGACGAAGCCATCCATCACAACAAGGCGATCACGCAGCAGCTCGACTGGGAAGTCGAGCTTGCCGTCGTGATGGGAAGGACCGCACGGCGGGTGCCGGAAGCCGAGGCGCTCGGCTTTGTGTTCGGCTACAGCGTGATGATCGACATCAGCGCCCGCGACAATCGCCGCGCCGGCCAATGGATCTACTCCAAGGGACAGGACACCTACGCGCCGTTCGGGCCGTGCATCGTTACCGCAGACGAAATCACCGATCCGCACGCGCTCGATCTCTGGCTGACGGTGAACGGCGTCGAGAAGCAGCGCTCCAACACGCGCCACATGCTGTTCAAGGTGCCGCTCCTGATCGCGGACATCTCGGCGGCGATGACGCTGGAACCCGGAGACATCATCGCGACGGGGACGCCCGAGGGCGTCGGCGCCGGCCGCTCCCCGCAGGAATGGCTGTGGCCGGGCGACGTGGTGGAAGCGGAAGTGACGGGCATCGGCCGGCTGCGCCACCCGGTGGTGGCGATCTGAGAGGCCGGCATGATCTTCGACATGGAGACGCTGGAGGCGCAGAACCGCTACAAGATCCTGACGGCCACGGTGACGCCGCGGCCGATCGCCTGGATCACCACGCTCTCCGCCAGCGGCGTGGTCAATGCCGCGCCGTTCAGCTTCTTCAACGTGATGGGGCATGAGCCGCCCACCGTCGCGATCGGTCTTTTGGCAGGGTCGGAGCGCTTCAAGGACACGGCGGCCAATATCCTCGATACCGGCGAGTTCGTCGTGAACCTCGTTGGCGAAGCCAACGCGGAAGCCATGAACATTACCTGCATCGACGCGCCGCCCGAGATCGACGAACTGACGCTGGCTGGACTGACGCCGGCAGCCTCGCAGGCGGTGCGTCCGCCGCGCATTGCGGAATCGCCGGTCTCGTTCGAATGTCGGGTCCTCACGTCGCTGGTGACGGGGCCACGGCAGACCGCCGTCATCGGTCGCGTGGTCCGCGCCCATGTCGATGATGCCGTGATCCTGGACAAGGAGCGCTGTCACATCGACACCCAGGCGCTGCGTCTGATCGCCCGCATGCACGGCAGCGGCTGGTATGCGCGCTCCACCGATCTGTTTCAGATCGACCGGCCGACCTGGGCGGCGTGGCAGGAAAAGAACAAGGCGGAGCCTGCGTAGCGGGATCGGAAGCGGAGGACATCTTGAAGATTGCAGTGTTGGGTGGAGGCAATGGTTCGTTCGCGGCAGCCGGCGACTTCGCCTTGGCCAGTCACGAAGTCCGGCTGTGGCGGCGAAATCCTGGAGATGTCGAGGCGCATCGTGCGCAGGGCGGCACGATAACGGTTATCGATCGGGCGGGGCGACGTGATATCCGGCTGGCCATGATCACGTCGTCGATCGCGGAAGCCATCGAAGCTGCCGATCTCATCCTGTGTCCGGCGCCGGCTTTCGCGCAGCCCGCAATCGCCGAGTTGGCCGCGCCGCATTTGCGCGATGGCCAGGTCGTGTTTCTGCCGCCCGGCACGTTCGGCTCCTACATCTTTGCCCGCGCGGCAAAAGACGCGGGCAACCGCGCCGAGATCGCAACCGCGGAGACCGGAACCCTGCCGTGGCTGGCGCGCAAGCAGGGTCCTTATGCGGTCCGCATCTCGGGCCGGGGCGCGCGGTTGCCGACCGGCGTGTTTCCATTGCGCCTCGCCAAACACGCGCTGGAAGTGATCGAGGCTGCGTTTCCAAATGCCATCGAACCATGCGGCGATGCGCTCTCTGGCGCACTGATGAACGCCGGCCCGATCATCCATCCGCCGCTGATCACCATGAACGCTGGCCCGATCGAACATTTCGAGAAGTGGGACATCCACAAGGAGGGAACGCAGCCGGCCATCCGCCGCGTGACGGATGCACTGGATGCCGAACGCATCGCCATCCGCGAGGCGCTTGGTTACGGCGGGCCGCATTTCCCGCTTGCCGACCATTATTCCAAGGACGGCGAACCCTGGATGTATGCGCGCGACGCGCACGACCAGCTCACGGATTCCGGCGATTGGTCCGAGCGCCTCATTCTTGTCGAGCACCGTTACATGCTGGAGGATCTGCGTCTCGGCCTGTCGTTCCTCGCATCAGTGGCGGGCCTCGCAGGCGTGCAAACGCCGCTCGTGAAGGCATTCCTGGCGATCGGCTCCGCCATCACGGAGCAGGATTTTGCGGTGACGGGCCGGAGCTTGTCTTCGCTCGGCCTCGGCGATCTCGACCGGGCCGCGCTGCAAAATCTTCTCGCCGGGGGCTTTCGATGAGGCCGGTCATCGGATGCCTCGGTGCCGGCCGAATGGGGCGCGGGATCGCGGTCGTGTTCGCTTTCGCCGGCCATCAGGTCGTCGTCGTCGACTTCAAGGAACGGGAGGCTTCAGCATTTGAGGCGCTGGCAGCCGAAGCCAGGGCGGAAATCCGCTCGACGCTCGAAATCCTCTCGCGCATCGATCTGCTCCCGCCAGAGCTTGTGTCCACGATTGCCGATCGGATCACGATCGTGCCTCGGCAGGAGGCAGGTGCGGCGCTGCCGCGCTGCGATGTCATCTTTGAAGGTATGCCGGAAATCCTCAGCCTGAAGCAGGAAGCGCTGGCCGAAGCTTCGCGGCTGGCGGGCGAGGGCCCGATCATCGCCTCGACCACGTCGACGATCCTGGTCGACGATCTCGCGGGATCGATCGAATATCCCGGCCGTTTCCTCAATGCGCACTGGCTCAATCCGGCCTATCTGGTGCCGCTGATCGAATTGTCGCCGGGACGGCTCACCGCGCCGGAGACGACAACGCAGATGAAGGCGCTGCTCGAAGGCATCGGCAAGGTGCCGGTCGTCTGCGCGGCGCGGCCGGGCTTCATCGTTCCCAGAATCCAGTCGCTGGCGATGAACGAGGCCGCCCGCATGGTGGAGGAGGGCGTCGCCTCGGCGGAGGATATCGACAAGGCGGTCATCTATGGCTTCGGATTCCGCTTCGCCGTGCTCGGCCTGCTCGAGTTCATCGACTGGGGCGGCGGCGATATCCTGCATCATGCCAGCCGCTATCTCGTCGAGGCGTTGGGCGACAGCCGTTACGCCGCACCTGACATCATCGCGACGAATATGCGCGAAGGACGGATCGGCATGAAGACCGGGCAGGGATTCATGAACTACGAAGGCGTCGATCAGGCCGCCTATCGTGAGAAGCGTCTTGCGGCCTTTGCTGCGGCGCTGCGGGCCATGGGGCTGGCGCGCGAACCTGTCGTGTGATGCAGGAGCCGCGCGCCTCGCGTCAGTGGCCGCCCAGATAGGCTGCGATCAGCTTCGGATCGTGGATCAGCGTATCCGCCGGACCGGACTGGATGATCTCGCCGGTTTCCAGCACATAGCCGTAGTCCGCTGTCTCCAGCGCGGCGCGGGCGTTCTGCTCGACCAGCAGGACCGACACGCCGAGGCTCCGCAGCGAGGCGATGGTGCGGAAGATTTCGCGGACGATGAGCGGCGCAAGCCCGAGGCTGGGTTCATCAAGGACGAGGAGTTTCGGCTTGGCCATCAGTGCACGGCCGAGCGCCAGCATCTGCCGCTCGCCGCCTGACAGCGTACCTGCAGCCTGCTTGCTGCGCTCCTTCAATCGTGGAAAACGGTCGAACACGTCGTCGAGGCTTCTGCGCGTCGTCGAGCGATCGCGCAGGCTGTAGGTGCCGAGCAGCAGGTTGTCGGCGACCGACATGTCGGCGAACAGTTCGCGCTTCTCGGGCACAAGGCAAAGGCCGCGCTCGACGCGGCCCTCGACATCGATCCGCGCCAGATCAGTGCCTTGGAACACCATCCGCCCCGTGGACTTCAGCAGACCGATGGCGGCCATCAGAAGGGTAGTCTTGCCGGCGCCGTTCGGGCCGATCACGGTCACGATCTGCCCTTCTTCGACCGACAGCGAGACATTGCGCACGGCTTCCACCTTGCCGTAGCCGACCGACACATCCTCGATCGAGAACATCTGTGTCACGCGACACCTCCGAGATAGGCTTCCTGGACGCGGGCGTCGCTGCGGATCGCCGCCGGTTCGCCCTCGCAGAGCTTTGAGCCGAAATCGAGTACGACGATGCGGTCGACCAGCGACATGACGAACTCCATGTCGTGCTCGACCAGAAGGATGGTCAGGTGGTCCGCGCGCAGCGACCGCAGCAGTTCGGCGAGCTTGAGCTTCTCCTGGCGGCGCAGGCCGGCCGCCGGCTCGTCAAGGACGAGCAGGGTCGGATCGGCCGCGAGCGCGCGGGCGATCTCGAGCACGCGTTGATTGCCGAGCGGTAAATTGCCGGCGAGTTCGAACGGCTTGTCGCCGAGCCCGACCCGTTCGAGCTGCTGCAGCGCTTCGTAGCGCGCGCTGGCCTCTTCCGCCTGGTTCAGGCGCAGGGCACCGGCGAGCAGGCCGGTTTTGGTGCGCGAATAGGTGCCGAGCAGCACGTTGTCGAGCAGCGTCATCCGCGGGCGCAGCTTGACGTGCTGGAAGGTGCGGGAGATTCCGCCGCGTGCGATGTGGAACTGCTGGTCGTGGGTGATCGAGCGGCCAGCGAACGCGATCTCGCCGCTGTTGGCGCGCAGCGCCCCCGTGAGCAGGTTGAACATCGTGGTCTTGCCGGCGCCGTTCGGCCCGATCAGCCCAAGAATTTCGCCGGACCTCACGTCGAAGCTGACATTGTTGACGGCGACGAGACCGCCAAATCGCCGCTGCGCGTCGCTCACTTTAAGAAGCAGCGTGCCGGGCGCCGGCTGCTCGCGGCGCGGCAACGCCGTCGCCGCTTGCGGACGGGACTGCTTCAGGTCTGGGAGAAAACCTGCGAGGAACGGGACGATGCCCTGCCGGGCGCGTTGCAGGAACAGGATGAACAGCGCCGAGAACGCCACGATCTCGAGCTGGCCGGAGGCGCCCTTGGCGATCAGCGGCAGATAGTCCTGCACGCTGTTCTTCAACAGCGTGACGATCGCCGCACCCACCACGCCGCCCAAGATGCTGCCGGCGCCGCCGACCATCGCCATCATCAGATATTCGATGCCCATGGCTGCGTCGAACGGTCCGGGGCTGACGAAACGACCGAGATGGGCATAGAGCCATCCGGACAGCGCGCCAAGGAACGCGGCGATGACGAACGTCACCAGCTTGATCTGGAATGCGCTGATGCCGAGGCTCTCGACCAGCGTATTGCCGCCGCGGAGCGCGCGCATGGCGCGGCCGATGCGGGAGTCGAGCAGATTGTAGCAGACGAAAAGAACCGCCACGACGATCGCCCAGATCAGGAAATAGATCTGCCGGCTCTCGACCAGTGCGACCGGGCCGATCGAGATCGGCGGAATGCCCGAGATGCCGTTATGTTGACCGAGGCCATCGATGTTGCCGAACAGGAACGCGATCGCCAGTCCCCAGGCAACCGTGCTCAGCGACAGGAAGTGGCCGCCCAGGCGCAACGTCACGAAGCCCAGGATCGCGGCGATGCTGCAGGTCAGGACGACAGCCAGCACCAGCCCGAGCCAGGGCGAATAGCCGTTCACCGCCGTGACCCAGGCGGTCGAGTAGGCTGCGACGCCGACGAAGGCCGCCTGGCCGAACGAGACAATGCCGCCGACGCCGGTCAGCAGCGCGAGCCCGATGGCGGCAAGCGCGTAGATGCCGATGTAGTTCAGCAGTGTGATGCTGAACGGATTGAGCACGAAGGGCGCCGCCACGAGGCAGGCGATCGCCGCGGCAATGATGAGGCGGATCTGCTGCAGGGTCATTCCTCGACTTCCTCTTCGGAATGCTGCGAGGCGAGCGAGCGCCAGAGCAGGACAGGTATCAGCAGCGAGAAGACGATGACGTCCTTCAAGGTGCTGCTCTGGAACGAAGCGAAGCTCTCGATAATGCCGACGCCGAATGCGCCGAGCGCGGCGCCTGGATAGCTGGCCATGCCGCCGACGATGGCGCCGACAAAGGCTTTCAGGCCGAGCAGGAATCCGGAATCGTAGAAGATGGTGTTCACAGGCGCGATCAGGATGCCGGAGACGCCCGCCATCAGCGATCCCAGCAGGTAGGCGATGGTGCCCGCGCGCGCAGGCCTGATTCCCATCAGCCGGGCACCCGTGCGGTTGAGCGCGGTCGCGCGCAGCGCCTTGCCGACCAGCGTGAAGTCGAAAAACAGAAACAGCAGGCCGCTGAACACCAGCGCCGCCGCCAGGATCAGCACCGTCTGTCCGGAAACGTGCACGCCGGCGATCTCGATCGCCATCGACGTCAGCGGTTCGGTCCGGACGCCTTCAGGTCCGAAGAACAGCAAGCCAAGTCCGACCAGCGCGAAATGCAGCGCGACCGAGACCGTCAGCAATAACAGAACCGAGGCGTCGGCGATCGGACGGAACACAATCCGGTCCAAAAGCGGCGAGATCGGCATGATCAAGAGCAGCGCCAGAACGATCCGCACCGGCATCGGCGGATTGAAGCGCATCGTCAGCCAGACGATCCCGACGACAATCAACGGCAACACGAGATAGCCGAGGACGGCCTTCGGCACCGCGCGAAACTCGCCGGCGCGCGCCAGCGAGACGACCTCCATCGCGCAGGCCATGCACGCCAGCACGACGACAAGCCCGACTGTTCCGGGAAGCTGCCTGGCGTCGAGCGCTGCCAGCGTCAGCGCCGTGAAGGCCGCGATGTCGCCGAACGGAATGAAGATCACCCGCGTTACGGTGAAGATCAGCACGGTTCCGATCGCCACCAGGGCGTAGACCGCCCCGGTGGCTATTCCGTCGATCGCAAGGATCGCTGCGATGTCTGCCGTCATGCTGTCGGCCGTCCTTCCGTGTTATCAGTCGGTATCGCTCAAGGCTCGTAGGTCCAGGCGCCGTTGTTCAGGCGGACGATCACCAGCGCGCGCTCGTCCACGCCGTGGTAGGCGCCGGCCTTGAAATTGTAGACCGCGTGCACGCCTGAGAGCTCCTTGGTGTTGAGGATCTCGTCGCGCATGGCCTTGCGGAATTCGACGGTGCCGGGTTTTGCGGTCTTCAGCGCACGCTCGGCGGCGGAGGTGAAGATCCTCCAGCCGTCGAAGGAGTAGGCCGAGAACCCGTCCGTGGTCGGGACGTTGTTGGCCTTCAGGAAGGCGGCGCGGAAGTCGAGCGCGAGCTTCTTGGCGAAATGGTTGTCGGGAAGCTGCTCGGCGACGATGACCGGACCGGCGGATACCTGAATGCCTTCCGCAGCCTTGCCGCCGACGCGCACGAAATCGGGGTTGACCAGCGCGACCGTGCCGTAGGTCTTGCCCTTGAAGCCGCGTTCGCCGAGCGCCAGCAGCGGCAGCGCGCCCTGCGTGCCCGAGCCGCCGATCAGCACGGCATCCGGACGCACCGCGAGAACTTTAAGGATCTGGCCGGTGACCGACGTATCGACGCGCGCGTAGCGCTCGTTCGTCAGCACCTTGATGCCGTCCTCGGTTTCAACCGCCTTGGCGCCGTTATAGACGAGATCGCCCCAGGCGTCGGAGAAGCCGATATAGCCGATGTTCTTCATGGCATCGCGCTTCATGCGATCGGCGACGACCTTGACCAGCAGCGAGGCGGGCTGCGGAACGGAAATGCCCCATTGGTCCGCGGGGTTGGGCTGTCCGATCACCGGGGAGACCGCGATCATCGGCACCTTCAGTTCGGTCGCGACCGCCATCATCGCGATGGTCGAAGGTGCCGTTGCGGTGCCGATCAGGAGATCGACCTTTTCTTCCTCAATGAGCTTGCGCGCGTTGCGGGTGGCGGCAGAGGGATCCGAGCCGTCGTCGAGCTGGATCAGCTTGATCTTCTCGCCGTTGACCTCGCTCTTGTATTCCATGGCCGCCTGGATGCCGCGCCCATACGGGATTCCGATCGAGGCGCCGGGTCCACTGAGCGACGTCACGAATCCGATCGTGATGTCGGCCTGTGCGGTCGAGGCCGCGACGAGGCCGCCGATGAGTGCAGTCAAACTCAACATCTTGCGCATTGCATTCCCCTTGGTTGAAAACAGCCGCGACCTGAGCGAGATGTCAGCATGGATCGAGGTCGGACCAGCACGATCGATGCCGCAGTTGTCGTCGAAACCCGGCGCAGGCATGATCGCCGCGTCGGCACGGGAGTTATGAAATGAGCGCTAGCAGAACCGGTTCCAACGTCGAGCGTCGCTTCGTCACGACGCGTCTTGGCCGTATCCACGTCGCCATGGCGGGAGCCGGCTTTCCCGTTCTCCTGCTGCATCAGACGCCGCGCTCGTGGGACGAGTACCGCGATGTGCTGCCGCTGCTCGGCCGCGATTTCCGCGCGATCGCGATGGACACGCTCGGCTTCGGCGATTCCGCTTCGCCTGCCGGCGACCCCTCGATCGAACTGTGGGCAGAGGGCGTGTTCGCGCTGCTCGATGCTTTGGAAGAACCGCGCGCCGCGATCGTGGGCCATCATACCGGCGCGGTGATCGCGGTCGAAATGGCTGCCTCTGTGCCAGCGCGCGTCAGCGCCCTGGTACTCTCGGCCTGTCCTTTCGTCGATGCGGCGCGCCGGGCCAAACACGAGGGCATGCGCGTCATCGATGATGTGGAAGCGCGTACCGATGGTGCCCATCTCGCTGAGCTCTGGGCGCGCCGGCAGCCGTTCTATCCTGTTGATGATATTGATCTGCTGCAGCGCTTCATGATCGACGCCCTGCGGGCCGGCGAGATGGCGGCGGAAGGGCACCGGGTGGTGAATCGCTATCGGATGGAAGACCGTCTGGGGCAGATCCACTGCCCCACGCTGGTCATTGCTCCGACGGGCGATCCGCACGTTCATCCGGTGGCTCCGAAGGTCGCTGGAGCTATCGAGGGCAGCGTCTTGCGCGAGCTCTCAGGAGGCATGGTGCCGCTTCCCGATCAGATGCCGGAGGCTTTCGCCGGCCTCGTCCGCGATTTCGTTGCCGCCCAGAGATCCGGAAACTGAAACGCTCCGCTGAACCGCGACGAATGGGAATCCGCCCGTAGCGCCTTCTGTTCCGAGGTTGATGATCTCAGCCACGAGTGATGAGCCTTTATCAACGCAACTACCAATGCGACGTGCGCCCGCCCAAGCGCCGCTGCCTGCCAATTGTTTAAAGCCTAAAGTATTTCTCGGCCGAAGGTCAATACGCCAGATTCGTGCCGCGAGGAAAAAGTTTGCGGCGGCGCGTGCGGGCGCGAAGGCTGAATTCGCCTGTGCAAAAGGGTGAGGCGCTACCTGCCTGTCCTTTCGGCACTCAATATTGTCGCGCGCGGAGAGCATCGGCACGCGGTTCAATTGACGCCAAAATTATTTTGTGGTTGAAATATTTCGGTCGATGGAATGGCGCTGCGCTGTGGCGCGCTTTCGCAGCGACCGGCATGTGCGTGTCGTCAGCCCTCCAAAGGCTGCGGAGGTTCGAGGACCGACACGCTTAGCCCGTGAAAACAGGATATCCGCTGTGCGCATCTTCTGGCAGAGCTTCGTCGACCAGGCTACGAGCGCGTCCTACATGGCGCAGCTTGCGGCCTATCTGAACGAGATCGCGGCGCCCGGCACCAGCGTCCATGTCGAGGGCATCACGCCTGCCGATCGCGACTTCGGCCGTCTCAGCGAATTTCGTTGCGCGATCCAGGCGGTCGACAACGGCCTCGCGGCGCAGGAGAGCGGCTTCGACGCCTATGTCATGGGTCACTTCCAGGATCCGGGATTGTACGAACTGCGCTCGGCGCTCACAATTCCGGTGATCGGGACGGGCGAGGCGACGCTGCTCGCGGCCTCGCAGCTCGGCCGGCGGCTCGGCCTTGTCACACTCGATTCAGCTTTCGAGGTCTGGCATTACGAACAGGCGGATCGTTACGGGCTTTCCGGCCGCGTGGTGCATGTCACCGGGATGGGTTGCCGTCCGGAGGATTTTAGCGCCGCGTTCGCGGGCGACGCGGCGGCGAAGGCGCGCATGCTGACCGACTTCGCGGCCTGCGCACAGCCGCTGGTCGATCGCGGCGCTGACGTCATCATTCCGGCGGGTGTGTTGCCCGGCCTTCTCATTGCGAGCGAGCATGGCTTCAAGATCGGTCATGCGCCCGTGGTCAACTGTGCGGCAGTGGCGCTGAAGAGTGCCGAGATGTGGGTGCAGTTGCGGCGCCTCAACGGCACCGAGCCGAGCCGGGGGCCGAGCTTTGCGCTGGCCAATGAGCGCGCCCTCCAGGACTTCCGCGCCACCGTGGCGCGCACGCAAGCCGACAAACCCACGCAAGCCGACAAATCAAAGAGCCCCTGAGGACAAGACATGCTGCAGCCAGACAAGATTTTGTATGAAGCCGAAGTGACTGCGACCGGCGGGCGCGACGGCAAGGCCGGAAGCGACGACGGTCTTTTGTCGGTGTCGCTGTCGCTGCCGAAATCACTGGGCGGGCCGGGCGGACCGGGAACCAATCCGGAGCAGCTTTTTGCTGCCGGTTATGCGGCGTGCTTCCTCGGCGCGGTAAAACTTGTCGCGCGCACCCGCAAGATCACGTCGTCGGCAGAACCGACCGTTACCGCCAAGGTCGGCATGGGACCGATCGCGGTCGGCTACGCGCTCACCGTCGAACTCAAGGTGCTGCTCCCCGGACTGGAGAAATCCGTCGCCGAGGAAGTCGTTGCCGGCGCCCACGAGCGCTGCCCTTATTCCAACGCAACGCGCGGCAATATCGACGTCAAACTGACCGTGCTCTGAACCGCTCACAGGAACCCGGTAGTCCGATGCAGAGCTCCGTCCGAACACCTTATGATCGGGTCGTGATGGCGGTCCCTGTGACGATTCCCTACACGCGCTACTCGATCGAGAGCGCGCAGTGGTGGATCGGCCGCGCGCTGAAATCGCTGGTCGATGGGGCCGGGATCACGCCGCGAGATATCGACGGGCTCTGTGTTTCGAGTTTTACGGCGGGGCTCGATAGCGGGATCAGCCTGACCCAGCATTTTGGCCTGTGCGTGCGATGGATCGACACCATTCCGCTCGGGGGCGCGAGCGCGATTGCCGCGCTCCGCCGCGCCGCGCGGGCGGTGCAGGCGGGCGATGCGCGCATCGTGGCTTGCGTCGCCGGTGATACCAACCACGTCGATTCCTTCCGCTACACGCTCGAAAATTTCTCGCGCTTCAACCAGGATGCCGTCTATCCCTATGGCGCCGGCGGCGCCAATGCGAGCTTTGCGCTGATCGCGCGCAACTACATGCGAACGTTCGGCGCGCGGCGCGAGGACTTTGGCAAGATCGCGGTGGCGCAGCGCAGCAACGCGCTTCGCAATCCCCATGCCCTGATGAAAGCGCCGTTGACAATCGAGCAATACATATCGGCGCGGGCGATCGCCGCCCCGATCCATTTGTTCGACTGCGTGATGCCTTGCGCCGGCGCGGAGGCGTTCCTGGTGATGAGCGAGGACGTCGCCGCTTCGCTGAAGCTGCCTGCCGCCAAAATTCTCTCAACGATCGAGCGCCACAATGCGTTCGGCGACGATCCCGTTCAGGTGCGGGGCGGGTGGGCGATCGATGTCGACGAGCTCTACGCGATGGCCGGCGTCAAGCCCGATGATCTCGACTTCGTCCAGACCTACGACGATTACCCCGTCATCTCGATGATGCAGTTCGAGGATCTCGGCTTCTGCCGCAAGGGCGAGGGGCCGGACTTCGTGCGGCAGCATGATCTCACGATCGACGGCAGCTTCCCGCACAACACCTCGGGCGGGCAGCTCTCGGTCGGCCAGGCCGGCGCGGGCGGCGCCTATCTCGGGGTGGTCGAGGCGCTGCGCCAGGTGCTCGGGCAGGCCGGTCCGACCCAGGTCAGGGATGCGCGGATCGGGTTGGCGTCGGGCTTTGGAATGATCAACTATGATCGCGGCCTCGCTTCAGGCGCGGCGATCCTCGCGGGACCAGGCGCATGATCGAACCGATCGTAAAACCGCGCCGGAAGAATCCGCTGCAACGGACGCGGCTGCCGACGTCGCCGCCACGCGCGCGCAGCCGCGCGTCGCACGGTTTTACACGGGCCGCCGCCGAGGGCCGCTTCATGCTGCAGCGCTGCGGCGCCTGCGGGACGTTCTGCTATCCGGCGCGCGATGCGTGCCCTACGTGCCTTTCCGCCGATCTCGTCTTCGCGGACGCACCGCGGCGTGGCACGCTGCTGTCGGAAACCACGCTGCACATTCCGGCCGACGTGCATTTCCGCGAGCGTGCGCCGTGGCGCGTCGGCCTGGTCGCAATGGAATGCGGACCTAGGCTGGTCGCGCACCTGCACGCCGATTGCGAAGAAGGGCAGCCGGTCGTGATGTCGTTTCAACTGGACAAAAGCGGGCAGGCGGTAGCCTTCGCGCATCCCGAACGGGAGACCTCCAACATGGCGGACGACAGGCAATGGCGTGAGATGACGGCTGATCCGAAATTCCGGCGCGTTCTGGTGACGAACGGGCGGAGCATCGTCGGTCAGGAAGCGGTGGCCGTGCTGAAGGCGGCCGGTGCATCGATCGTATTCGTCGGCGTCGCCGAACCGTGGAAACCGTTCCCCGGCGAGGATGCGCTGCGGGCGCTCGAGGGCGTTCAGATCGTGCCGCTCGATATCGGCGACGAGAAGTCCGTCGCGGATCTCGCGGCCGACATCGGCGGCAAGGTCGATATCCTCGTGAACACCACCGAACATGTCCGCGCCGGCGGGCTGCTCGATCGGCAAGGCACCAGCGTTGTGCGCGACGAGATCGACCAGAGCTATCTCGGTTTCGTGCATCTGGCGCAGGCGTTCGGGCCGGCGATGCGGATGCGGGGCTCCGATGGCGTCAACAGCGCCGCCGCCTGGGTCAATATCCTGTCGGTCTATGCACTGGCGAACTGGCCGATGTTTGGCGCGTATTCGGCGTCGCAGGCAGCTTGTCTCTCATTGTCGCACTGCCTGCGGGCGGAGCTTCGCCCGGGCGGCGTCAAGGTGGTGAACGTGTTCACGGGGCCGCTCGATATCGAATGGTTCCAGACGGTGCCGCCGCCGAAGGTCGCTCCGCGTGTGGTTGCGTCGTCAATCGTGTCGGCGCTCAAGCGCGGCCTGGAAGATGTGTTCGTGGGTGATGTCGCCGAGGACATTCGCCAGCGCCTTGCGGCCAACCCCAAGGCGGTCGAGCGTGAACTCGGGGCGTAGGCGGCTTTGCTAGAAACGGGAGAAGCGCAATGGACAGCAATGGTCTCATGCAATTTGCCGGCGCGGTGGCATCCGGCGCGGTGCGCGTCGTCGATCTGACGTTTACGCTCAGTCCAGATTTCCCGGTCATCGTGCTGCCGCCCGAGTTTGGTCAGGCCGCGCCCGTGCGCATCCAGCAGATTTCGCGCTACGACGCGAGTGGTCCTGCCTGGTACTGGAACAACCTGACTTTTGGCGAGCACACCGGCACGCATTTCGATGCGCCGATCCACTGGTTCACCGGCAAGGACTTGCCGAACAATTCGGTCGACACGCTGCCGGTGCGCGACATGATCGCGCCGGCCTGCGTGATCGATTGCTCGGCGCAGGCTGCACAGGATGCGGATTTTCTTTTGACGATACCGGTCATTGAGGCCTGGGAAAAAAGCCACGGGCGGATTCCGGAACGGCATTGGGTGCTGCTGCGCACCGACTGGTCGAAGAAAGGCTGGCGCGACTACGCCAATTTGAAGGACGACGGCGCCCACACGCCCGGACCGGATGCCGCGGTGATGCGCTGGCTGGTCGAGGAGCGCGGCATCATCGGCCTTGGCACCGAGACGATCGGGACAGATGCCGGCCAGGCCGGTCATCTCGATCCGCCTTATCCGGCGCACCATTTCCTGCACGGCGGCGGGCGTTACGGCCTGCAATGCCTGTGTAATCTCGATCAGCTTCCGCCGACCGGTGCGGTGATCGTGGCCGCGCCGCTCAAGATCCAAAACGGCTCCGGCAGTCCGCTGCGCGTCCTTGCGCTGGTACCAGGGCAGGGTTGAGCCCATTCGTCCACATCGAGTGAGATCATGAAAAACAAAAAGACTTTGTTGATCGGCGCCGCGCTCCTGCTCGGCGCGATCACGCCGGTGCGCGCCGAAATCCTCGTCGGTTTCGTCACCGGCCTGAGCGGACCGGTGTCCTCGATTGGCGTGCCGAACGCCAAGGGGCTTGCGGCGGGCCAGGCCTATATCGGTGAGATCGACGGCGAGAAAGTTCGCGTCATCCAGCTCGACGACGGTTCGGACCCGGCCGCGTCGACGCGCAACGCCCGCAAGCTGGTCGAGCAGGAAAAGGTCGACTTCCTGATCGGCACCTCAGGCGCACCGCAAACGCTGGCGATGGCTACCGCAGCCATCGAGATGAAGGTGCCGATGGTGGCGGTCTCGCCGATCGCGCCGGTGCCGGCCGGGGAGGGAGGGCCGTGGGTGGTGCAAACGCCGCAGCCGACGCCGCTTCTCGTTCAGGGCATCGTCGATCACATGAAGAGCCGCAACGTGAGGACGGTGGCGTTCGTCGGCTTCTCCGACGCTTTTGGCGACCTGATGTACAATTCGCTGCTGCAAGCCGCTGAGAAGGCCGAGATCAAGGTGATCGCGAACGAACGCTATGCGCGTTCCGACAACTCGGTCACGGCGCAGGTGCTGCGTGCGGTCTCCTTGCGTCCCGATGCGATCATGCTGGGCGGAACCGGAACGCCCGGCGCGCTGCCGGTGATCGCGCTGGCCGAACGTGGCTACAAGGGTCCGCTCTACGGCAATCACGGCATGATCAGTGCGGATTTTCTGCGGCTCGCCGGCAAGTCCGCCGAGGGCATCATCTGCCCGACCGGGCCGGTGACGGCGGGCGAACAGCTTCCCGAGAGCAATCCGATCCGCAAGGTGGTTCTCGCCTTCCGTGCGGCCTATGAGAAGGCCAATGGCGAGGCGCCGGCCGACGCGTTCTCGCCCTATGCCTTCGATGGCTGGCTGGTGTTCATGGATGCGGCCAAGCGCGCAAAGGCGACGGGCGCTGCGCCCGGCACGCCGGCTTTCCGCAACGCGCTACGCGAGGCGCTGTTCACGACCAAGGATGTCGTGGGCGCGCACGGCATCTACACCTACACGCCGGCCGACCGCCACGGCGTTGACAGCCGTGCGCGGATCCTGGTCCAGATCGAAAACGGGAAGTACAAGCTGCTGCCGTGACGGCAGCCGGCAGCCGGCGGCCGATGGCTTAGGCGTGGCGCAGCTTCGCCTTGAGCGCGCGCATGTCGATCGCGCGGTTGGCACTGACGGCCGCAGCCGCGAGCGTCTTGATCTCGCCCCGGGCGAGCTTGCGCGTTGACGACAAGGGAAGTTCGTCGACGATGGCGATATAGCCGGGCACCTTGTGATAGGCGAGCCGCTCGGCGCAGGTCTTGACGATCGAGGCCGCGAGCGCATCTGCGTCATCGATCTTTTCACTCGGCACGATGAAGGCGAAAACTTCCTCGCCGCGGATGTCGTCGGGAACGGGCGTCACCGCGCAGCCGCCGATGCGCGTATCCATGTAGAGCGCGCTTTCGACCTCGAGCACGCCGATGTTCTCGCCGCTGCGCCGCACGATGGTCTTTTTGCGATCGAAGAAATACATCAGCCCGTCTTCGTCGGCGAAGACGAGGTCTCCGGTGTGGAACCAGCCACCTTGCCAGGCCGCCTCGGTCGCTTCCTCGTCCTTCAGATAGCCGCTGAAGAAGCCGGCCCTGATATCGTCGCCCTTGGCGCGGACCAGCAGTTCGCCGGGTTTTCCGGGCGCGACATCGGCGCCAAGATCGTCAACGAGGCGATACTCCATGCCTTCAGATGGCCGGCCGACGCAGCGCGCGCCAAAGCCTGCCGGTTCGCGCGACGTGGTCGTGGCCGCCGCGCCGCCGGTCTCCGTCATCGCCCAGGCCTCGACGATCGGGATGCGGTAGCGCTCCTCAAAGGTAGCGCGGTGGCGGACATCGACGCCGGGCGCAAAGGCGAAGCGCACGTGGTGCTGCCGTTCCACTTCTGTCACGGGCAATTGGAGCAGAATGGCGGGGATGACGCCGAGACAGTGCACGACGGTCGCGCCGCTATCGGCCACGCACTGCCACCAGCGGTTGGCGTGAAAGCGGTCCAACGGAACCACGGCGCCACCGAGCACCATCATGCCGACGGCGCTGCAGCCGAGTGCGTTCATGTGAAACATCGGCAGCGGCGTCAGGTTGATCTCACGGTCCGGCTGCAGCGCGGCCACGCCGCCCTGCGCGAGATACCAGTCGGCGACCTGCAGGAAATAGCGATTCGAGAGCATGCAGCCCTTTGGCTTGCCGGTGCTGCCTGACGTAAACAGCAGCGCGCATTCGCCGTTGAACTCGGCATTCTGCGCGACGATGTCCGTCTGGCATTGGGGAATTCGGCTGTCGGTATCGATCAGGCGGGCGCGCCCGAGCGCCGCTCCCTTCGTCACCTGCATGCGATCCGGCGTCGCTACCAGCAGGTCAGCCTGCGACAGCTCAAGCTGGAAGGACAATTCGTCGGGCCGGACGTCCGGGTTGATCGGAACGATCGAAACCCCGAGCGCATTGAGCGCGAGCCAGTGCAGGAAGAAGACCGGGCGATTTTCGAGCAGCAAGGCAACTCGCGCCCCGCGTCCATAGCCGGCCGCCGCGTATTCCGCGCGCAGCCGATCCACCTCGGTCTTGAACGCGCCGTATTCGATCTTGAATCCTTCCGGTGCGTAGGGCAGTCCCGCGCTTGCAGGCGCCAGCAGGAATGGCGCATTCGGCCGCCTTTTGGCCGTGGCCGCGAAAGCATCGGATGGCGATCGATACGAAGTGTCGAGGCTCATTGCGGACGTCGCTCCTGTTCGTGCCTCCAGCCGCCGCAAGGGACGGCAGCCGGAACCCGCGCGCAGCCCCTTGCTGCGGCGGCAGCTTTCGTGAATACTTTAAGCCTAAACTATCTTGCCGGCCAAGAGCGATCTATCGCAGACCAGCCCGGCGAAACCTTTGGGAAGTGCGTGTGCAGGCAGGTGATAGCGGCGCGGCCAGGCAGCGGTCAGATGCGCCGATCTGGTCGCAGGCGGTCGAGCGCTTCCCGCCGGTAGACCGGGTTCTCTCGACCATCCTGACGCGGCAAGCCGCGCAATACCGCGACCGCACGCTGTTCGTCTTCGGCGAAACACGATGGAGCTATGCCGAGACGGCCGCAATCGCCGCCGCATCCGCGGCCCGCCTGATGCGCGCCGGAATTCAGGCCGGCGACCGCGTCGCGCTGATGTGCTCGAACCGGCCGGAATTTTTGGAAGTCTATCTCGGCTGCGCCTGGATGGGCGCCGTGACCGTGCCGATCAACACCGCGCTGCGCGGCATCCAGCTCAGCCACATCCTGCGCAACTCCATGCCGAAGCTGCTGGTGATCGAGTCCGGCTTTCTGCCAGCCATCGAAACGTTGGATCGTGATGTCGCGCTGCCGGATCTTATCTGGATGATCGGAGAAGGTGCTGTGCCTCCGGCGGTATCGGGATCGATCACGCCGCTGCCTTCGCTCGGCGAGGGAGCATCGCCCGCGCCGGTGCGGCCGGACGACATGGTCGCGATCCTCTATACGTCCGGCACTACAGGTCCTTCCAAGGGGGTCTGCTGCCCGCAGGCGCAGATGTTCTGGTGGGGCGTCTACTCGGCGCGTGCGCTCGGCATCCGCGAGGGCGACGTGCTGTTCACGACGCTGCCGCTGTTCCACACCAATGCGCTGAATGCGTTCTATCAGGCGCTGCTGAACGGCTGCACCTACGCGCTGGAGCCGAAATTCTCCGCCTCCGGTTTCTGGGCCGCGGCGCGACGGCATCAGGCAACAATCGGCTATCTCCTCGGCGCGATGGCCGTGATGCTGCTGGCGCAGCCGAAATCCGCCGACGACACCGCGCACTTCCTGCGGGTCGCGCTCGGCGGCGGTGTCCCCGGCGAGTTTCACGGCCCGTTTCTCGAACGCTTCGGCGTGCCGCTGCTCGACGGTTACGGTTCGACCGAAACGAATTTCGTGTTCGCAAGCACGATCCCGTCCGATCGCCCCGGCACCATGGGCCATCTCGTCGAGGGCGTGGAGGCCTGCATCGCCGGTCCCGACGATGTGCCTCTCCCTGACGGTGAGGCCGGAGAGCTGCTGCTACGCGCGCGCGATCCGCTCGCATTCTCGACGGGCTATTTCGAAATGCCGGACAAGACGGCCGAAGCGTGGCGAAATCTCTGGTTTCACACCGGCGACCGCGTCGTGCGCGATGCGGACGGCCACTACCGCTTCGTCGACCGGATGAAGGATTCCATCCGCCGGCGCGGCGAGAATGTTTCATCCTGGGAGGTGGAGCAGGTGCTGTTGAAGCATCCGGCAATCGCTGCCTGCGCCGTCTATCCGCTGCCGTCCGAGCTCGGCGAGGACGAGGTTGCGGCGGCCGTCCAGCTCGAACCCGGCCATGCGCTGGAGCCGATCGATGCCGTCCGGCACTGCGAGGGCAAGATGGCTTATTTCGCGGTGCCGCGCTTTGTCCGGATCGTCACCGAAATGCCGCTGACCGAAAACGGCAAGATCCGAAAGGTCACGCTGCGCGAGGCCGGAAAAACGCCCGACATCTGGGATCGTGATGCGGCGGGGTACAGACTGCGCCGCTAGCCTTGCGGCGCAGATCAGGCGCGGGCTTGCTCCGTCGCGCGCTTCACGGCGTTCTTCAGGTCGTCGAGTTCGCTAACCAATCCGTCGAGCCTTCCTTTCGGAACCTCGGCCAACAGCGAAGCCAGCCACAGGCCGTGCTTCTTTGCCATCCGCCTGAACGCCTTCCTGCCCGCGGACGTCATGCAGACGATCTGCACACGGCGGTCGAGCGGCGACGGCGACCGCGTGATGAAGCCGTCTTCGACCAGGCGATCCACGATCGGGGTCAGATTCCCGGCCGTGACCATCAACCGCTTTGGCAGCTCGCCCAGCACCAGTCCGACAGGCTCGCGATCGAGCTGCGCCAGCACGTCAAAGCGCGGCATCGTGAAGTCGAACTCTTCGCGGAACTGACGGCGAAGCTCGGCGCCGATCAGGGACGTGCAGGCAAGGAGGCGAAGCCATACCCTGACCTGGGCGCGGTTGTCGGTGTCTGCTCCGGTCATGTTCTCTTCGTCGATCAGCGCGATCTCCTTGCCGGCCATCAACCCATGCCTCCCGACATTCCCTGTGCAGCCGAGCGGATCGGCACCAAAAAGGTTCTGAAGCGAACGTGTATATCCTTTAGGACCAAATCAAGTTCTCGGCACGCAAGAGGCGTGAACGACCTCGCTCCCCGGATTCGGTTGCCTCCTGCACCTCGACCGTAGCGGAGGGTATCGTGGCTGGGCAAGCGTGGCGGGCCCACCCATGCAGGAAACAACCTGAATTTCTTCGAAAATTGACGCCTCTGCGCCTCCACGCCGGACCGCCGATTGAGCGGGGGGCACGGCGTACGGAGACTTCAACGCTCGACTTTGCGCGTCGCCCCGGTTATAGAATAATACTTTATGCCTAAACTAAAATGAGCGCCTTGCATGGCCCGTTTTGAATCCATGATACTCTCCGAACTGCCGGGCGGCATCTGGCGCACGCGCCTTCGGGTACGCTTCGGCTCCTGCGATCCGGCCGGAATCGTCTACACGCCGGAGTATCTCAACCTGTTCAACGGTGTGATCGAGGACTGGTACGGCGATGCGCTGGGGCTTCCTTATCATGAGCTGGTCGGAACGCGGCGGACCGGCCTCGGCTATGCGCACGTCTCGGCGGATTTCGCCAAGCCCAGCAGCATCGGCGACGTCCTCGACGTCGCGGTCATCGTGCGCGATATCGGACGCACCTCGGTGAAGCTCACGGTTCACGCGTTCAAGGATGGCGCCGAGTGCGTACGCGCCACCTTCGTGACCGTGACGACGTCGCTGGTGGATCACAAATCGATTGCGTTGCCGGACGACATGCGTCTCGCGTTGAAGACTTACCAGGCGCGTTGCGGCGGCTCGGCCACCCCTGCTTCAACAAGCCTGAGATACGGGCCGAGCAACCTGCCAGCGTAACGGCTGTCCCCAAGCTGAACACCCGGAGCGCGTACCGCTTACGAGGAGCCACCGATACGGACGGGGACTTCCGATCTGCCCGGCCGCATCTGTCGTAGAGCGCCAAGCGAGCGGCGCCTTTGAGGTGGCTGATATCCTATTGCTTCCTATCTGTTGTGGACAGGAAGTAGCCAAGCTCTCCCCCATTGTCTTATCTACCTGTCCTGAAGGAGCCCCAATGCGCGTATTGGCTTGCACGATTCTGACGATCGGGATGATGCTGGTCGCCGCGCCCGCGCGCGCCCAGACCTATGACCCGAACTTCCCTGTCTGCCTGCAAACCTACGCCATTGGCGGCGGCTATATCGACTGCAGCTTTACTTCGCTGGCGCAGTGCGCGGCGTCCGCATCGGGCCGCGCGGCGCAGTGCCTGAACAACCCGTATTTCACGCAGGGCGGCGACAGGAAACCGTCTCGGCAGCGCGGCGTTTACTAGTCTGGAGGCAGCTGCATCGGCCCGCTTCGGAGGAGCAATGCCCAACTTTGCCCACGCCATCGCTTCTACGTATAGTCCGGCGAAACCACCCATTCCGTGAGGTCATGTGACTGCCCCCAATCCCGCTGCCGGCAAACCGGTCGATTCCGCCTCCCTTGTCAACGTGCCGCGGTTGGTAACGGCCTATTTTGCGTCGAAACCGGATCCCTCTGATCCCACCCAGCGCGTTGCCTTCGGAACCTCGGGTCATCGCGGGACGTCGCTGAAAAATTCCTTCAACGAAAACCATATCCTGGCGACGACGCAGGCGATCTGCGACCACCGCCGCGAAACCGGGCTGACCGGCCCGCTGTTCATCGGCATCGATACCCATGCGCTCGCCGAGCCGGCGCTGGCGAGCGCGGTGGAAGTGTTTGCCGCCAACGGCGTCGACATCATGATCGACGAGCGCAGCGGCTACACGCCGACGCCCGTCATCTCGCATGCGATCCTGAGCTACAATAAAGGCCGAACGAGCGGACTTGCCGATGGTGTCGTCATCTCGCCGTCGCATAATCCGCCTGAAGATGGCGGGTACAAATACAATCCGCCGCATGGCGGCCCGGCCGACACGGACGTGACGGCCAAGGTCGAAAAGGCCGCCAACGCCTATATGGAAGCCGACATGAAGGGCGTTGCGCGGGTGCCGTATGAGCGCGCCCGCAAGGCGTCTTCGACGCATCCGCACGACTATATCCGTCCCTATGTCGCCGATCTCGGCAATGCCGTGGACATGGCGCTGATCAAATCATCGGGCGTGAAAATCGGGATTGATCCGCTGGGCGGCGCCGCCGTTCATTACTGGCAGCCGCTGATCGAGCATTACGGAATCAATGCGACTGTCGTGAACGACGTCGTCGACCCGACGTTCCGTTTCATGACGGCGGACTGGGATGGAAAAATCCGCATGGATTGTTCCTCGCCGTTCGCGATGGCGAGCCTGATTGCGATGCGCGACAGGTTCGATGTCGCCTTTGCCAATGACACCGACGCCGACCGGCACGGCATCGTGACGCGCACGGGCGGCCTGATGAACCCGAACCATTTTCTTGCGGCTGCAATCGCCTATCTGTTCGAGCATCGGCCGCAATGGGGCAGCGAGGCCGCGATCGGCAAGACCATCGTCTCCAGTTCGATCATCGACCGTGTCGCGGCTAAGCTGAACCGCAAGCTGGTCGAAACCCCGGTCGGCTTCAAATGGTTCGTCGAAGGCCTCGGCAGCGGTGCGTTCGGATTCGCCGGCGAGGAAAGCGCCGGCGCATCGTTCCTCAAGCGCGACGGCTCGGTCTGGACGACCGACAAGGACGGTATTGTGATGGGGCTGCTCGCCGCCGAAATCCTCGGCCGCACCGGCCGCGACCCGAGCCAGTTGTTTGCCACTCTCGCGGCCGAACTCGGCGTGCCCTACTACGAGCGGATCGACGTGCCGGCGACGCCGAAGCAGAAGAGCGCGCTGAAGGCGCTCGGGCCGGAGCAACTCGATATGCGCCAGCTTGCCGGTGAGCCGGTCAGCGCGATTCGGACCCGGGCGCCGGGTAACGATCAATCCTTCGGCGGCATCAAGGTCGAATCCGAGGCGGGATGGTTTGCCGCGCGGCCATCGGGCACCGAAGACGTCTACAAGATCTACGCCGAGAGTTTCCGAGACCAGAACCATTTGAAGACGATTCAGCAGGACGCTCAGCGCGCCATCGCGAAGGCCTTCTGATTTCGTGGTGAGGCGGTTGGGGCAACGGGAAATCCCGGCCGCTCTTCGCACGACGGAAGGATGTTGCGCCAGGCTGCGCCCAGTTGCACCGGTTCGGCACACTCCCGACCAGGCGGGAACAGTGGAACTGAGTTTCGGGCGCCCGCCGCGCTTGCGATCACGCTGAAATCACGAAGCTCCACGCAGTGTTAACCTCGGGAGCTAGCTGCCAGAAAAAGCCGTCCGGGAGCGGGGGGCCTGTAAGCTATCACGAGGTACCGGGGGATGAAATGAGTGCGGAATCGGTCGTCTATTATCTGAATCGAGTGCCTGAGAGCGATCCGAATGACCAAACCGAATGGCTTTTGACGGCATTGGGGCACTATACCGGCGCGGAACTGCGTGAACTGCTCTATGTAGCGGAAGAGCCGGGATTCTTTGAATTGATGCGTGGGCTGTTTGCGCTTTCGGACGAGAGCCGTGCGGTGCTGCTGCACTTCCTCGAAACCGGTCACCCACCGGCCATGAAGGCGGCGATCGACCCGAAAGGCCGGTTGACGATTGACCACGCCAATGTCGAGCAGCGCGTCAAAATGCTTCCTGTGATCGCAAATTAGTGCCCTAGGCCCTCTGAGGTTGTGCTAAGGTTCCAACTTGAACGGTTGGGAGCCTGCCCATGGCGACGAGGAAATCTGGCCCGCTCGATGCGATGGTGGGTGCCAGGATTAGTATGTTGCGGGTTAGCCGCGGCATGAGCCAGGCCATGCTGGCGGAACGGATCGGCGTTACCTTTCAACAGGTGCAGAAATACGAGCGGGGCGCAAACCGGGTCGGTGCGAGCCGGTTGTCGCAAATCGCTTCTGTGCTGGGTGTTTCGGTCGGCGAGCTGTTCGAATCTTCCGGGGCCGGATCTCCCGGCTTGAAGTCGCCGGTTCGCTTGCTTGCCGAGCCGGGGGCCTTGCGCGTTCTCAAGGCCTATGCGCGAACGACCAGTCCGCGTGTGCGGCTTTGCATCGCGAAGCTGGTTGAAAGCATCGCCAGTCGAACTCCCGGAGTGAAAGCCACGGTCGCAATGTTCAATGCTGTCGATCGTGGTGAGCGGCGGAAGTTTCCCTCGCGAGGATAGTCTTCCGCAGGAAGACGAGCGGCAATCTTGTGCCGCCCCCGCAATCCGGTTGGGGCGTCAGCCGGACGCGCGAATCGCAAGGCGCTCCGGCGGCCTCACGCCGGGAATGAACTCGCCGATCCAGTCACGGCGCGTCGCTTCGATATGCCAGGACATTGCCTCGGCCGAATAGGGCGCCGGATCGGGAATGTCCTTGCGGATCTCCTTGCCGTCGAGCCAGCCGCAGCTGTGCGAGTAGCGCGCCTTGCAGACGAGATGGATGTCGCCGTGGTCCTGCAGCAGCACGTAGCCGTCGGCCGGAAAAAATGTACCGGCAAGTTCGATCGCACCAGGCAACTGCCGCACCAACAGGAACGTGCTGGTGGATTGCGATTCCGATTCGGCAACCAGTACGCCGACCAGGCTGTGGATCGGCGCAATCACCTGCGGTGCAACCAGTGCGAGAGGCTCCGTGATCGGGCCAGCCGTCGCGATCGAGAGATATTCGCCCTCCGGTCCCCAACGGCAGGCGATCAGCCACTCGCGGCTACGGCTACGAATCAAGGTCGGCTTGGCATAGTCTGAACGGGCAATATCTGCTGCCATGGCTATGACTAAGGCTTTCGCGAGCATAAGTTCCTCCAGGGCGAGGGCGGGCTGGCCTCTCGTCCGGAGTCTGCCCGTCAAGTCGTGAGGTCACCGTGAGCGGTACCGAAAATTCGATGCAGCAATTGTTTGCACGCGCAGCAGCGTTGCTTCTCGGCAACGAAGTGGACGCCGCCGGCGATCGCGATGCCAGACGCATCCTGCAATTGCTGGAATATGCCTCCGAATCCGGCAGCCGGATTGATCCGGAGACCGCGAATCGCGCCCATTTGCTTAACGCTGCTTCCCGATTCGCGCGGGTGTTCGAACTGACCTCGCCCGATGCGCCCAGCCTCATCAGCTTTGGTGCGCAATTCGATCCAGCGCTTGCCGATCCCTTGCACGACGGAAGCCCGATGGTCGGCGTTTCAGGCGTCGGTCTGACGTTGCGGGATGCATTTCAGGGCTGCATCGGCGAGGGAGTCGAGTATCTCTCTCAATTGCAGGCCGGGAGCGACGTGTTGCTCAAACCCGGCGTCGACGACTGGGCCGGAAAACTCGGTCCGAAAGCGCTGGAGCTGGTCGCCGCTCTTTCGGAACGCCGATTGCAACCAGAGCGAGCGCTTTCCTGGTGTCGTACAACGAGGCTGACCGACGGCGGCGAAGTGTGGCTTCCGGCCGACATCTGCCTGCGGCGTCCGCCGGCGCAGCGCGACATCGCGCCGCCATTCCCCTTGAGCATCGGATCGGCCGCCGGTCCGTCACGGGATGCCGCAGCACTGCACGGCCTGCTGGAATTGATCGAGCGCGATGCCGCCAGCCTGTGGTGGCGAGGCGGTCAGCTGCCCCGATCGATTCCGCCGCAGCATGAAGCCGGCATCGTGGCGGAAGGTTTGTTGCGGCAGCTCCGGCACGGCGCATCGGTGCAGCGCCGGACATGGCTGCTCGATATCACGACGGATATCGGCGTGCCCTGCGTCGCGGCCGTCTCCTGCCGGGTGGACGGTTCCGGTTTTGCGTTCGGCCTAGCCGCGCGGCCGGCGCTCGAGGCCGCGGTCCGCTCGGCTATTCTCGAAATGTGTCAGCTCGAACTGGCCGACGCCGTCGTCGCAACCAAACGCCGTGAGCGCGGCGATGACGCGCTCAATACCCAGGATCGCATCCACCTGCAGCGCGCGGCGATCGATGCCGATCAGTGCGGACTGTTGCAGCCGGTCGCGGAGTACGCGGCCCATCTGCCCGTTCGCGCAACTGAAGCGAGCGTCATATTTGAACTGATCGTACAGCGTTTGGAAAAAGTGGGAATCGAGACATTCTGCCTTGATCTGACGCGCCAGCGCTTCGCCGTTCCGGTGGTCCGCGTGATTGCTCCAGGCCTGCAACTCGAGCCATCCGAAATCGTCACGGCCAGGCTGCGGGATGCGATTGCGCGAACCGGAGGCGGCGCAACCTATACCGGAGGCGTCTCTTTGATATAGACTGGCTGGAATTAACCAACCGGTTCCGGAAACCCTGCATGCCGGCCAGCACAAACGCCATGACAGCAGACAAGGCCACGGCGGCGCCCGAAAGCGCCCCGCGCCTTTCGGTGTCGCTGGTCGGACGGCTCGGCGTGCGGTTCAACGGCCGGCCGATCGAACTGCGAACCCGCAAGGCCGGCGCGGTCCTTAGTTACCTTGCGCTGTTGGAGGCGAAGCAGGAGAGCCGCGAACGGCTGGTCGGCCTGCTCTGGAGCCGTTCGGACGAGGAAAGGGCACGCGCCTCGCTGCGCCAGGTCGTTCGCGAACTGCGGTCGATGCTCGAGGAGGCCGGATATGACGGCTTCGTCGCGGAGCGGCTGATGATCGGCATCGACGTCGGACGAATCGAAGTCGATATCGAAAGCGTGATCCAACTCGCCGAAGGCGGACGCGTTCACCCGCTGCTGCTCGATACCCCGCAGCTCGACGGGCGGCTGCTCGAAGGAATGGACGATCTCGACCCGTCGTTCCGGGTCTGGGTGCTCGCCAAGCGGCAGACCATCCATGAACGGCTGATGCGAAATCTCGACGAAGGCTTGACCTCCGCGCGCGTTCCCGCCGACGCCAAAAAGAGGATCGCGGCCGCGATCGTCAATCTCGATCCGACCCATGAATATGCCTGCCGCTATCTGATGCGGGCGCATGCCGAAGAGGGCGATGTCGCCGGTGCGCTGCGCATTTACAAGGCGTTGTGGGATCTCCTGGACCGCGACTACGCGATGGAGCCGTCATCGGCCACGGAAGAACTCGTCGCGAACATCAAGCTCGGCATTCTGGAGCGTACGCCGGCCGAACGGTCCGCCTCGGTAGCGAATGACGAATTCGCCGTCAGGATGGTCAGGGGGACTGCTGTCCAGCCGGTGGCCCCGATGTCGCCATCGGTCAATGCATCGGCCAGGACGCGCCTGGTGCTGCGGCCCTTTGCGATGCATGGCGTCGACGAGGATCACAGCCATCTGGTGCAGGGGTTCTCCCAGCATCTCGCCGCCTGTCTCGTCCGCTTCCGCGAATGGAGCGTGGTCGATCGTCCTCCCGCGGCCGTCGTGCTTCCCGACTCGGGCACGGCGTCGCAATACTGCATCGAAACCACCGCCTACCAGGCGGGCGCCGAAATCAATATCGTGATGGTGCTGCGGGACGATACCACCGGGATTTACGTCTGGAGCGAAAGCTTCCGGCTCGGCCTCGGCAACTGGTTCGAAACGCAGCAGCGCATCATTCGCCGGATCGCGACCTCGCTCAACGTTCAATTGTCGACCGAGCGGCTGATGCGGCTGGCGGGCGAGCCTGACGTATCGCTCGAACTGCACGACCGTTGGCTGCGCGGACAGAATCTCATGTCGAAATTCGATCCGGAAAGCTGGCGGCGGGCGGTGGCGATTTTCCGCGATGCGATCCGCGACAATCCGGGTTTCTCGCCTTGCTACAGCAGCCTCGTGCAGATGAACAACATCGAGCATCTGGTGCATCCCGGGGTCTTTCGCGAGTTCGACAAGGCCAAGGCGACCCTCGAGCTGGCGAAGACAGCCGTTCAACTGGACCCGGTCGATTCCAGGGCGCATCTGTGCTGCGGCTGGTCTTATGTGATGGCGCTCCGCGAGGCGGAAGCAGCGCCGCACATGGAGCTGGCATGTGAGCTCAACGACAATGACCCATGGACGCTGCTGTCCAGCGCTCACTACTCGGCGATCTGCGGATCGATCGAAGATGCCCGCGTTCGCGCCGAGCGGTCGCTCGCGCTTTCACCTGCGCCATCCTATCTCGAGTGGGCGTATCACGGCACTGTGCGGTTCTTTTGCGGAGACTATGAAGGCACCATCGAGGCGTGCGATCGCGCGCAGGGCATCAACAAGATCCTCCCGGCGTGGCGCGCGGCTGCGCTGTTCCAGCTCGGAGAACGCGTGCAGGCGCAGCAGGAAATCCAGCGCTTTGTGAACGGTCTGCGTTCATTCTGGGTCGGATCGTCCACGCCGACGGACGAGGCGGCGGCGCGCTGGGTCATGCAAGCGCATCCAATCAGCGTGAAGGAGCGCTGGGAAGCCCTGCGCCAAAGTTTGCGTGGCGGAGGGCTTCCAGTCGATGGCATCACTCACCTAACGCGCAGCTAGATCGTCATGCACAGTAGCTGATGGTGTAGTCGCCGACACGTTCGGCATGCACGCGGAACTTGTCGCTCTCCGGAATTACCGGATCCAGGCCGTTGAACAGGCGCTTGTAGAACGGCGGAAGCGGATAGGTCGCGCCCGGCTTTTTGAGGCTTTCTTCGGAATCCGCGATCATCACGGCGGGCGGCAGGCGCACAACGATCGTGTCCATCTCCTGCTCGACGAACTTTACCTTCTTGAAGCGTTCAGGCACCGTCATGAACACCTGGGCCTTGGCAAGCTGCTCCTTGAATTCGTCGACGGTGGTTGGGATCGGATATTCGTTGTCGTCGTCGAGATAGTTCTTGCCGGTGGACCAGGTCTTCACCAGATTGCCCCAGCGCTCATGGTTGGTCACTTGCATTCTTTCGATTGCCATAGTTTCGCTCTCCCAGTTGCGTGAAGCGGTGGATTCCGCATCACAAAAATGCCGGCACGGCTTGCTGCAGCTCGGCAGTTTCGGTGGTGAATTCCACTAGCTGCGCCATGCTTGAGATATCGGGAATGTCCTGAAGTACGTTTGCCGGATAAAATTCGCGGGAAATGGCCGCCAATTGCTCGGCAAGCGAGCCGCCGTCTGCGCAACGCGGGTCGCCGGCGAGCGCGCCAAAAATGACTTCCGAAACGATGAGCGAACCGAGCGGACCCAGGTGCAGGCCCTCAGCGTGCGGTTGCCGCATCGCTTCGAACAGGATGAAGAATGGCAGCGGCGGCTCGTTCGAAAGCGTATCGATGTCGTCGGCCGTCAGCGCGCCATACGCAGGGGCGGCGGTCAGCCATTCGCGAAGTTGATCGGCACGATAGGCGCGGTCGGAAAGCAGGCGCGACATGGCGACGAAGTGTGGCCGCCTGCGGCCGATCTCGGCAATCAATGCATCCATCGACCACATGCCGGCGAGCCCCGCGCCGAGCAGGTCGCGATAGAGCAGGCCGACTCGTTCGGTTTCGTCGAACGCCGGAAAGATCTGGTCGTTGCCCAGCCCATCGCTGAGATGTGGTCCGATCCGGCGGCTCAAATTCGGCGTCGATCCGTTGATCTCGAAGAAGCGCGACCATTGCACCATCCAGGTCTCGTCGAGCGGCATGTTGGCCGGATCGTTTACCGAGCTCTTTTCGAGCGTGTTGTTGAGGTCGTGTAGCGACAGGTCGTTGATCTGGTATTCATGCCGCACCATGGCATGGCCGAAGCGAAACGCGCCGTGCGAGAACTCGAAGGGGACTTCCCAGTCGCCGGTGGCAAAGCCTTCGGTCGAATGGGGGCGATCGATGAAATCCGGGTTCGGTCCGTGATAGACCGCATAGACCGCCGGATGGATCACCCGCCGCATCAGGTCGTCGCGGACGATGTTGTGATAGATGGCCGTCAGTGCGCTGCGGGCGCACAGGAAGCGCCTGTATGCGGCGCCGAACTGACCGTTTGGCCCCGCGTTGCCTTCATGGCGGCGAATGATATCGATGAGCCCGTTGTGCAGCAGCGCGAACAGCGCCGTGAGCTGCGACATCACGGCGTGATCGTCATTGCGCGGATCGGCGACCAGCGCCTCGGTGAGGGCAACGCGGACACCTGCAATGCTGCGGTCGATCCCGGTCACGTTCTCGGCCGGGGTCCGCGCGATGTCGCGGAACGGGCACCCGGTCGCCGGCTCGTTCCCCTTCCAGCGCATTCGCCCGAGCCGCAGCTTGGTGCGGCGGTCGTCATTCGGCGCATCGAGCGCGTAGATGTGCGGCGATCCGACAGGACCGCTGCCGTACAGCGTCTCCAGCCGAAGCGGCGTGCGGCGCGCGTTCGTGGTCCCTCCGCCGAGACCGCCGGCGACCGAAAGCGGGATCGCCGAATGCACCAGGTCGTGCGCAACGAACTGCAGCAGATAGGTATAGCCCGAGGGGATGAAGGGATTTTCCCAGTATTCTGCCGATCGAGCCTGGTGTGGCGGCCATTTGATTGCAGCATCCATTCGCCGCGACAGGCGCTGCATCAGTCCGCGGAGCTCCGCATGGTGTGACGGCGAGCCGAGCGGATCGACACCGAAGGCGCGGAAGCGCTGCGATGGAGCAGGCGTGCCGAGGAAATGACGAAAGCCGGGAGTTGCCGCCGCCTGAGCAGAGTCGCGTGCATCGAACTCGGAAGTTCGGAAAGAGGATGCGTCAGCGACTTTCTGCAGAGCCATAAAATTTCTCTCGCGCTTGGTCGGGGCAGCGAGATTGCGAAGAAAGTCGTGAAATTATCGTGAGTTAAATTGTTAGAACCTGTGTACATCTGTGGACATCTTTGGGCCATTGTGCGGCAAACGGATGTTGCGAAACGCCGCGTCTCCCGGCTGTTTCCCGGCAAGCGATGCAGCTATATGGTCCGGCACCTCGTTGTGCCGGCTGACATAGGAGCTTGGCGTGAAGCCTACCGAGATGGCACCCTTGGCGCGATGTGTCGGCGCAATGCTCGCGCTGATGTTTGTTGTTTCAGGAGCCGTGCGCGCCGAGCCGGTTTTTCCCTTTCGACGCGACGCCGGGCAAGTTTGAGGCATTTTCTTTCCATGGCTGATTTCCACGGCGTCTTTCCCTATTTGGTGTCACCGGTCGACGCTTCGGGCGAAATTCGCACGGAGGTGCTGGGCCGGTTGTGCGACGACCTCATCAAGGCGGGCGTGCATGGGCTGACGCCGCTCGGTTCGACCGGCGAGTTCGCCTATCTCGACCAGGCGCAGCGCGCGACCGTCGCACAAGCCACGATCGAAGCCGCTGATGGCCGCGTGCCCGTGATCGCCGGCGTCGCCTCGACGTCGACGGCGGACGCGGTGGCGCAGGCAAAGGCGCATCAAAAACTCGGCGCCGATGGCATCCTGGCGATCATGGAGGCGTATTTCCCGGTCGCCGACGCGCAGGTCGAAGCTTATTTCCGCGCCATTGCCGACGCCGTCGATATTCCCGTCGTGATCTACACCAACCCGCAATTCCAGCGATCCGATCTCACGCTCGACGTCATCGCGCGGCTCGCGACCCATCCGCGTATCGGCTACATCAAGGATGCCTCGACCAATACCGGCCGGCTGCTGTCGATCATGAACCGCTGCGGCGACAGCATCAAAGTGTTCTCGGCTTCCGCCCACATCCCGGCAGCGGTGATGCTGATCGGCGGGCTGGGCTGGATGGCCGGTCCGGCCTGCATCATCCCGCGGCAAAGCGTCCAGCTCTATAATCTCTGCAAGGCGGCGCGCTGGGATGAGGCGATGGCGCTGCAACGCAAGCTATGGCGCATCAACGAAGCCTTCGCGCGGTTCAACTTGGCCGCTTGCATCAAGGCCGGCCTCGACATTCAGGGTTATGCGGTCGGCGACCCGGTCCCGCCGCAGGCTGCGCTGACGGCAGATCAGCGCAAGGTCGTCGAGGCGGCGCTGCGGGACCTCGGCCAGGCCTAGATCGCTCGCAGCGCTTCTTTCGGCGTTTCGCGTATCAGCGCTTCGAGATCGCTTTGCTCCAGGGTTTCCTTCTGGAGCAGCTTGTGCGCCGCTCGGTCCAATATCGTGCGGCGGGCCTTCAGGATGCCCTGCGCGCGTTCGAACACACGATCGACGATCGCGCGGACCTCTTCGTCGACGGCAGCGGCGGTCTCGTCGGCGTATTCGCGCTCGCGTACCGGGAATGGCCGATCGGCGCCCGCCAGGAAATTGCCGGGATCGCGCTCGTAGGCGACGCCGCCGAGCCTTTCGGACATGCCGTAGCGCGTCACCATGCTGCGGGCGATGTCGGTGACGCGGCGCAGGTCGTCGGCGGCGCCGGTGGACAGATGATTGAACACGATCAATTCCGCCGCGCGCCCGCCGAGCAGCACCGCCATCTTGTTCTCCAGCTCTTCCTTGGTCATCAGGAAGCGATCTTCGATCGGGCGCTGAATGGTGTAGCCGAGTGCACCGACGCCCCTGGGAATGATCGACACCTTGTGCACGGGATCAACGCCGGGCAGCGAAAGCGCGATCAATGCGTGGCCCATCTCGTGATAGGCGACGATCTCGCGCTCCTTCGGATTGAGCAGCCGATTTCGCTTTTCCAGCCCCGCGACCATGCGCTCGACCGCATTGTTGAAATCGGTCATGGCGACGGACTTGGCGCCGCGGCGTGTCGCAAGCAGCGCGGCTTCATTGACCAGGTTCGCAAGATCCGCTCCGGTGAAGCCCGGTGTGAGCGCTGCAACGGCCTCGGGCTCAACGTCGGAATCAAGCTGCACCTTTTTCATGTGCACCTTGAGGATCTCGATGCGCCCCTTCTTGTCGGGGCGGTCGACCAGCACCTGGCGGTCGAAGCGGCCGGCACGCAGCAGCGCCGGATCGAGGATTTCCGGCCGGTTGGTGGCGGCAAGAATGACGAGGCCAGAACGCGAGTCGAAGCCGTCGAGTTCGACCAGCAACTGGTTGAGCGTCTGCTCCTTCTCGTCGTGCCCGCCGGCAAAGGGCCCGATGCCGCGGGCGCGGCCGAGCGCGTCGAGCTCGTCGATGAAGATGATCGCCGGGGCCTTCTGGTGCGCCTGTTGAAACAGGTCGCGCACCCGCGCCGCGCCGACGCCGACGAACATCTCGACGAACTCCGAACCGGATATCGAGAAGAATGGGACCTTGGCTTCGCCGGCGACAGCTTTGGCCAGCAGGGTCTTGCCGGTGCCGGGCGGACCGACCAGCAACACGCCCTTGGGCATGCGTCCCCCAAGCCGCCCGTAGTCGGTTGGGTTTTTCAGGAAGTCGACGACCTCGCGCAGTTCGTCCTTGGCTTCGTCGACGCCGGCAACATCGGAAAAGTTCACGCCGGTATCGGCCTCGACATAGATCTTGGCCTTGCTCTTGCCGATCGCCATCAGGCCGCCGCCAAGGCCGCCACCTTCTGCGGCGCGTCTGGCGATGTACCACCACAGGCCGAAGAACAGCAGCACCGGCATCACCCATGACAGCAGGTCACGCAGGAACGTGCTCTCGATCTAGCCGGTGAAGCGGACGTTATACTTCTCGAGCTCCTGCGCGGTCTCCTGATCGACACGTGTGGTGACGAACTGCTTTTGTCCGCCGGACAGCGGCTCCTTCAAGGTGCCCTGCACCGTGCGGTCGGAGATACCGACGGTCGCGACCTTTCCCTGCTTCAACAACTGCTGGTATTCGCTGTAGGGAATGATGGCGATCTGGCTGGCCGCGGAAATGAAATACTGAATCACAAAAACGGCAAAGATCGCGGCGATCGCATAGCCGACATTGAAACGCATTTTGTTGTTCATGATCGAACTCCGGTCGCAGATCCTCACGGGAAGCCGGGTCGGGGCACTCGCCTGATCCAAAGGGACCTGCGGCGAGACATGGATTGCGCCTCCATGACAATGGGAACGGGGAGGTTTGGTTTCAATGGACGCGGCTTGCGGGGCAAATCGCGCTACTTAAATCATTGCTGGAAAGCCGATTCCAGCGTGCCAGCAAGTCTCTGAAAACCGGAAACTTTCGGCCGGTGTGGGCGTTTGGTGTGCTGGCACTTCAAACGGCTGAACAGCCCGCTGCTTCCCATTGCCATTCGCACGCGAGCGGCATTGCCAGGTGAGGGATCGATGAACCGTCGCTTCGTGCTTTTCGCAGCCATTATCGCGGGCGTGTTGGCGGCGCTGACCGTCTCCAATATCAATATTCGCTACGGCCCATGGACCAACTCGACCGCCCGGACCGTCGATCAGCGGGGACCGCTGTCCGAGGCTGAGCGCGCCAACATCGAGCTTTTCGAGCGCGTCTCGCCGTCGGTGGTGCAGGTCGCGGCACGATCCGCTGTCACCAATCCATTCGCCGAGGACGAAGGCGCGGAAGCCGGCGCG
The DNA here is from genome assembly GCF_023101085.1 of Bradyrhizobium sp. 170. NCBI lineage: Bacteria > Pseudomonadati > Pseudomonadota > Alphaproteobacteria > Hyphomicrobiales > Nitrobacteraceae > Bradyrhizobium > Bradyrhizobium sp. 170. The sequence goes on from NZ_CP064703.1 coordinate 1,263,701, forward strand.
GCGGCCTCGGGGACCGGTTTTGTCTGGGACAATAACGGCCACGTCGTCACCAACAATCACGTCGTCCAAAATGGCCGCGAGGTTGCCGTTCGCTTCGCCTCAGGCGAGGTGGCCCAAGCTTCAATCGTCGGCGTGGCGCCGAACTACGACCTCGCGGTGCTGCGGATCAGGAATCCCCGCCAACTGCCACCGCCGGTAGCGCTTGGCAGTTCGAACGATCTCAAGGTCGGTCAAATTGCGTTTGCGATCGGCAACCCTTTCGGTCTCGACCAGTCGTTGACCAGCGGCATCATCAGCGCGCTCAAACGCCGGCTGCCGACCAGCAGTGGCCGTGAGATCACCAACGTGATCCAGACCGATACGGCGATCAATCCCGGCAATTCAGGCGGCCCGCTGCTGGATTCGGCGGGGCGGTTGATCGGCGTCAACACCGCTATCATCTCGCCCTCGGGCTCCAGCGCCGGTATCGGATTCGCGGTCCCGGTCGATATCGTCAATCGCGTGGTCCCCGAACTCATCAATAACGGTCGCGTGCCGACGCCGGGGATCGGCATTGTCGCCGCCAGCGAGGCCGTTTCGACCAGGTTAGGTGTCGAAGGGGTGATCATCGTGCGCACCGCGCCCGGAAGCCCTGCCGAGCGCGCCGGCATCCGCGGTGTCGATTTCGGCTCGGGCGCACTCGGCGACGTCATTGTCCAGGCCGACGGCAAGCCGGTGCACCGGCTCTCCGACCTGACCGACCAGATCGAGCAGGTCGGCGCCGGCAAGAGCATCCGCATCAGCTTGAAACGGGGCTCGCAGACGCGCGATATCAACATTGACATCGTGGACATCGGCCGCAGCTGATCCCCCCTTTTTGACGGCAGGATCATACCCGCCCGTGGCGATTGCCGCCGCGGACCTTGGCGCATTTATTGCAGCGAATTGAATGAGTTGTCTCAGGCGGAAAAACCGCTAAAACCCCGCCCAATCCGACAAGAGCTCGAAGGACAAATTGATGAACATTCTTCCCGGCAATATGCGTTTCGGTGCGGGCCAGCCGGTCAAGCGTTTGGAAGACCAGAGACTGCTCACCGGGAAGGGGCTGTTCATCGACGACAAACCCGAAGAAGGCGCGCTGTGGCTCTATGTGCTGCGCTCGCCCCATGCCCACGCCAGGATCAAGTCGATCGACACCAAGGCCGCGCTTGATATGGCCGGGGTGGAGGCCGTCTATACCGGTGCCGATCTGGTGAAGGACGACATCGGCACCCTGCCGACTCTCGCGATCTTCAAGCGGCCGGACGGCAAGCCGATGACGGTGCCGCCGCGGCGTTTGCTTGCTCATGACGTCGTGCGTTATGCCGGCGAGGCAGTGGCTGCTGTGGTCGCGACGTCGCGGGTGCAGGCGCAGACCGCGGCCGAGGCGATCGAAATCGACTACGAGGTGTTGCCGTCGGTGGTCGATCCTGTCGAGGCGGTGAAATCAGGCGCACCCGTGGTGTGGCCCGAGGCGCCCGACAACATCGTGGCCGCCATGAGCTATGGCGACGCCGCCAAGGTCGAGGAGGCGTTTGCAAACGCGGCGCATAAAGTCTCGCTCGATCTGGTCAGCCAGCGGCTGGTGCCCTCGGCGATGGAGCCCCGTTCGACGATTGCCGAGATCGAGAAGAAGACCGGCCGGTTGATCCTGCACGTGCAGTCGCAAACCCCCGGCTCGACCCGTGACCTGCTCGCGGAATCCATTCTGAAGCGGCCGAAGGACAGCGTGCGCGTGCTGGTCGGCGATATCGGCGGCGGCTTTGGCCAGAAGACGAGCCTCTATCCCGAAGACGGCATCGTCGCTTACGCCGCCACCAAACTGAACAAGAAGATCCGCTGGCGCGGCGACCGCACCGACGAATTCGTCGGCGGCACCCATGGCCGCGATCTCACTTCGACCGGTGAATTCGCGCTCGACACCAAAGGCCGCGTGCTCGCCTATCGGGTGCGCTCGATCGGCGGCACCGGAGCGTACTCGTCGGGGACCGCCAACATCATCCCGCTGGTGCTCGGTCCGTTCGTGCAGACCGGCGTCTATGACCTGCCGCTGGTGCATTTCGAAGTGAAGTCGGTAATGACCAATACCGCGCCGGTCGGCGCCTATCGCGGCGCCGGCCGTCCCGAAGCCGTGTTCATCGTCGAGCGGCTGATGGACGCCGCCGCGCGGCAGATCGGCATGGACCCACGCACCATCCGCAAGGTCAACTACATCAAGCCCGCACAATTGCCTTACACCAATGCGGTTGGCCAGGTGTACGATTCCGGCGCCTTTGCGCACATGCTGTCGCGCGCCTCGGAGCTTTCGGACTGGGACGGCTTTGCCGCGCGCAAGAAGGCGGCGAAGAAGAAGGGCCTGCTCTACGGCCGCGGCCTCACCAGCTACATCGAATGGACCGGCGGGCGCGCGCACACCGAAAAGGTCAGCCTGCATGCCACTGCAGAAGGCCGTCTCATCCTGCATTCCGGCACCATGGCGATGGGGCAGGGCCTGCAGACCACCTACACGCAAATGGTATCCGATACGCTTGGCATTGCCATGGACAAGATCGACGTGGTGCAAGGCGATACGGATCTGGCGACCGGCTTCGGCAGCGTCGGCTCACGCTCGCTGTTCGTCGGCGGCACGGCGGTCGCGGTCTCAAGCAACGATATGATCCAGAAGGCGCGCGAAAAAGCCTCGAACGTGCTGGAGACGTCCGTCGGGGACATCGAGTATCGCGACGGCTGGTTGACGGTGGTGGGCACCGACAAGCGCATCAGCCTGTTCGAGATCGCGAAGAAGGAAGACGGCGCGCGGCTCTCGGTCGACAGTGAGGGCGAGGTCGACGGCCCGAGCTGGCCGAACGGCACGCATATCTGCGAGGTCGAGATCGATCCCGAAACCGGCGTCAGCAAGGTGGTGCGCTACACCACGGTCGACGACGTCGGCGTCGCCGTCAACCCGATGCTGGTAACCGGCCAGGTGCATGGCGGCGTCGCGCAAGGCATCGGGCAGGCCCTGTATGAGGGCGTGGCCTATAGCGAGGAAGGCCAGCTATTGACCGCGAGCTACCAGGACTACTGCGTGCCGCGCGCCGACGACATTCCGCCGATCGCCGTGACGCTCGATGATTCCGCGCCGTGCCGCACCAATCCGCTCGGTGCCAAGGGCTGCGGCGAGTCCGGTGCGATCGGCGGCCCGCCCTGCGTCACCAATGGCGTGATGGACGCCTTGAGCGAACTGGGCATCAGGCAGCTCAACACGCCGCTGACGCCGGCGAAGGTATGGCAGGCGATCCGGGATGCGCGGGCGGAAGCGTAAGTAGACGCGCGCTCTCAACTCGTCATTCCGGGATGCGCCGCAAGGCGCAGGCCCGGAATCCATCAGGCAGCATGTCCGTCTCGAAATGGATTCCGGGCTCGCGCTGCGCGCGCCCCGGAATGACGGAGGCGGAGGCCTACAACCCCAACACCATCTTCGCGACGATCTCCCGCTGGATCTCCGACGAGCCGCCGAAGATCGTATACGCGCGGCCGTTGAGATATTCCGGCACGACGGGAAGCATCTCCTCCGGGATTCCCGGCGCCTCGTTGAGCCGGTAGAGCGGCCGCACCGGCTCGACATAGAGGCCATCATTGCCAATCACCTCGACGCCGAGCCGCGTCACGGCCTGGCGGATCTCGCTGACGCGTAGTTTTAAGAGCGACGACACCGCGCCGGGATTCTGTCCGGTCTGCAGCGCCGACAGCACGCGCAGTTCGGTCATCTCGAGCGTATCAATATCGACCTCGATCTCGGACATCCGCACCGCGATATCGGGATCGTCGATGGCGCGGCCGGTCGCGTCGGATTCGGCAAGGTCCAGAATCGTCTTCAGCGCGTCGCGCAATTTGGCCGAGGCGATGCCGGCGCCGCGCTCGAACTCGAGCAGATATTTTCCGTAGGTCCAGCCCTTGCCTTCCTCGCCGACGCGGTTGGCGACGGGCACGCGGACGTCATCGAAGAACACCTGGTTGACCTCGTGGTCGCCGCCGATGGTCAGGATCGGCCGCGTGGTGATGCCCGGGCTCTTCATGTCGATCAGGATGAAGGAGATGCCGTCCTGCTGCCGCTCGCTCTCGTTGGTGCGCACCAGCGCGAACATGCGGTTGGCGTGATGGGCATGCGTGGTCCAGATCTTGGTGCCGTTGATGATGTAGTCGTCGCCATCGCGCACCGCGCGGGTTTTCAGCGACGAGAGATCTGAGCCGGAGCCCGGCTCGGAATAGCCCTGGCACCAGTAGTCCTCGCCGGAGAGAATTCGCGGCAGATAAAAGTTCTTCTGCTCCGCCGAGCCGAAGCCGATGATGACGGGGCCGACCATCTTGACGCCCATCACATTCACATTGGGCACGCCGGCGCGGGCGCATTCGGCTTCAAAAATCCAGCGCTGCGCCGGCGTCCAGTCCGGCCCGCCATGGTCCACCGGCCAGCCCGGCGCGCCCCAGCCTTTCTTGTGCAGCGCGCGCTGCCAAGCCATGCCGATGTCGGGGTCAGAAAATACGGAGGGTGTCAGTGCGGTGGCGCGTTTCATTTCCGGTGTGAGGTTTGCCGCGATGAAGCCGCGGACTTCCTTCTCGAAAGCGTGCTCTTCGGCATTGAAGGCGAGATCCATGGTGCGCTCCTTTCAGGCCAGAACGGCACGGCCGCCGAGGGCGGCGTGACGGCGATAGTGATGGGCACTGCCGCCGAACAGCGTATCGAAGGCGAGCAGCCGCTTGAAGTAGGCCCCGATGTCGAGCTCTTCGGTGACACCCATCGCGCCGTGAAGCTGGACCGATTGTTCGGCGACAAAGCGCGCGCACTTGCCAATCTTGGCTTTCGCCCCTGACGCTGCGCGACTACGTGCGATCGGCTCGGCGTCCGCCATCAGCGCTGCGCGTAACGCCATCGAGCGCGCCTCGTCGCATTGCATCGCCATATCGGCGAGGCGATGACGGATCACCTGGTTGGCGGACAGCGGTCGTCCGAACTGTTTTCGTATCTTGGTATATTCGAGCGTCTGGTCGAGCAGCGTCTGCATGATGCCGACGGCCTCGGCCCCAAGCGCTGCCATGGCGCGGTCGATCGCGGCTTCGATCGCGGGTAAGACATCGCCGCCATCGCCGAGCAGGGCGTCGGCAGGAAGCAGTACATCCCGGAGATCGAGATTGCAGGCCCGCCCGCCACCAAGCCGCGGGAAATCGCGCAAGGCGAGGCCGCGCGTACCTTGCGGCACCAGGAACAGGCAGAGCTTTCCCAGCTTGCCATTGCCGTCATCGACGCGGGCCGAGACGATGATCTGTCCGGCGGCGCTGCCGTCGAGCACGGCAGTCTTGTGTCCGTCGAGGCGCCAGCCGTCAGGCGTCTTTTTCGCCGTGGTCCTGATGTCGGCGAGATCGTAGCGCGCCTGACGTTCTGAATGCGCGAACGCCAGATACAGCGATCCATCGGCGATTTTCGGCAGCAGCGCCTGCTTCTGCGCCTCCGTGCCGCATTCAGATATCAACGATGCGCCGATCACGACCGTGGAGAGATAGGGCTCGGAGACGAGGCCGCGGCCGAACGCTTCCATCAGGATGCCGATCTCAATGGCGCCGCCGCCGAGCCCGCCATGGGCCTCGGCGATCGGCAGCGCCAGCCAGCCGAGATCGGCGAACTGCTTCCAGATAGTGGCGCTGAAGCCGAGTGGTTCGTTGGCGACTTTGCGGCGGTGATCGGCGGTGTAGGTCTCGCTGACGAAGCGATCGGCACTTTCGCGCAGCAACCGCTGCTCGTCACTTGGGGTAAGGTCCATCTGATCTGCTTTGCTTGTTCTATTTTGCTTGTGCCGGTTTTCTGACGGAGGGGTGCAGGCCTGCGGGATCCACCACCATTCCGAATTCCTGAAGGTTATGCGCGTGGCAGAGCTGATGCAGCGCGAACGCCTGCTCGATCGCCGCGGGCTGCCCCATCACGTCGACCGAGCGATTAACGGCCTCTTTTGTCAGCTTCAGCGCGAACGACGGCTTCGCCGCGATCCTTTCAGCGAGCTTCATCACGAAGGAGGAAAGTTCGTCCCGTGGCACGACATGGTTGACCATGCCAAGCCGGTGCGCTTCCTCCGCATTCCAGACGTCCGCAGTAAACAGCAATTCCTTGGCCTTGCGCGGACCGAGCTCCCAGGGATGCACGAACCATTCGACGCCGCAGACGCCCATGGTGACGACAGGATCGCAGAACTCCGCATCGGCGCTCGCGACGATGAGGTCGCAGGCCCAGGCCAGCATCAGGCCGCCGGCGATGCACTTGCCATGCACTTCCGCGATCGTAGGTTTTGCAAGGTTGCGCCAGCGCCGTGTGATCTGCAGATAGATCTCCTGCTCGCGCGCAAAGCGGCCATGGGCGTTGGGTTCGGCGAAGCCGCCCCAATTTCCGACCGGCGGAAAATCCACGCCAGCGGTGTTCTTAGTCCCGGGGCGCAAATCATGCCCTGACGAAAAATGCGGGCCGTTGCCGGCGAGGATGATGACCTTGATAGCGTCGTCCTGCACCGCCTGGTCGAAGGCGGCATTGAGATCGTAGGTCATCTGCAGGTTCTGCGCGTTGCGCGCCTCGGGCCGGTTCATCACGATCCGCGCGATGCGTGGCTCCGGCCGCTCCACGACGATGGTCTCGAACTCCATGACGCCCTCGCGTTTCCCTTATTGTTATCAGGCCATGTTGTTATTTCGGCAAATGATACGCAAGGGCCATCGGCTGCGAAATGGAACGGGAACGGCTTTGGGCGCTTATTTGATGCGGCCATTCTGATGCCGTGCGCCGGAAAAAACAGCGGGAGAGCCCAATGCGCAGATTTTGGACCGTGCTGGCGGCGCTGGCGACGCTGAGCCTGACCAATTGCGGCTACAACGCGATCCAGACCAACGACGAGCAGGTGAAGTCGGGCTGGTCGGAAGTGGTCAACCAGTACCAGCGCCGCGCCGATCTCGTGCCCAACCTCGTCAATTCGGTGAAGGGCTTCGCGCAACAGGAAAAGGATGTGCTGCTCGGGGTCACCAATGCGCGCGCCAAGGTCGGCAGCATCCAGGCGACGCCGGAGGTGCTCAACGATCCCGCCGCATTCCAGAAATTCCAGGCCGCCCAGGGCGAACTCTCGAGCGCGCTGTCGCGGCTGCTGGTCGTGACCGAAAACTATCCGCAGCTCAAATCGGACGCGCTGTTTCGCGATTTGATGGCGCAGCTCGAAGGCACCGAAAACCGCATCACCGTGGCGCGCAACCGCTACATCAAGGCAGTGCAGGATTATAACGTCGGCATTCGTACCTTTCCAAACAACATGACGGCGATGGCCTTCGGCTACAAGGAGAAGCCGAACTTCACGGTCGAAAACGAGAAGGCAATCTCCACGGCGCCGAAGGTGGACTTCAACCCGACACCGGCGCCCGCCAAGTAGCGGCTGAAAAGACAAACGCGATGACCGCTGCAAGAGCCTCCCTTCTTGCGCTGCTGCTGTGCTGGGCATGTTCGGCGCTGGCGCTCGTCGCGGTGCCGCCGCTGAGCGGACGGGTGGTCGATCAGACCGGCACGCTCGCAGCCGCTGACATCGCGTCGCTGACCGAGACGCTGAAAGATCTCGAGACGCGAAAGGGCAGCCAGATCGCGGTGCTGATCGTGCCGACGACGGACGGCGAGGCGATCGAGCAATTTTCGCTCCGGGTCGCGGAAGCCTGGAAGATTGGCCGCAAGAAAATCGACGATGGCGCGCTGCTCGTCATCGCCAGGAACGATCGCCGCCTGCGTATCGAGGTCGGCTATGGCCTCGAAGGCGCGCTGACCGATGTCACCACCAAGCGTATCATCGACGAAGACATCACGCCGAAGTTCAAGGCCGGCGATTTCGCCGGCGGAGTTTCTGCCGGGATCAACCGGATAATCCGGGTCGTCGATGGCGAAAAATTGCCCGAGCCGGAGCCACCGCATTGGCAAAGTCCCGGCCTGTTCAACACGATCGACCCGTTCAATCCCTTCGTCCTCGCCTTTGTGTTCATTGTCGGCGGCGCGCTAAGGGCGTCGCTTGGCCGGCTGGTCGGGTCGGCTGCGACCGGCGGCTTCGTCGGAGTTTTGGCGTGGCTCCTCGTCGGCAGCCTCGGGGCGGCTGCGCTCATCGGTGTGCTCGTCTTTCTCATTTCTGCGTTCATCGATCTGATACCCTCCGGTGGAAGCCGCGGCACACGCGGCGGCTGGTCGAGTGGCGGCAGCAGCGATTGGAGCAGCAGTAGCAGCAGCGGCAGTTCGGGCGGCGGCTTCAGTGGCGGGGGCGGCAGCTTTGGCGGCGGCGGTGCATCGGGGAGCTGGTAGCATGAGCATCAGGCGCATCGGCAGGCATCTCCTCGAACACCGCTGGCGGCTGCGGCGTATCTTTCCGCCGCAGGCGCTGGCGAGGATCGAGCAGGCGATCAAGTCAGGCGAAGCCACCCATTCCGGACAGGTGCGTTTCGTGGTCGAAGGCGCACTCGACGGCGCGCCGCTGTTTCGCAATCAGCCCGCGCGGGAGCGGGCGCTGGATATTTTTTCGCAATTGCGGATCTGGGACACTGCGCACAACAACGGCGTCCTGATCTACCTGCTGCTGGCCGACCACGACTTCGAGATCGTTGCCGACCGCGGCATAGACGCCAGGGTCGGCCGCGCCGGCTGGGAAAAAATCTGCGTCGAGATGGAGACGCAGTTCAGGGCCGGAAATTTTGAAGGAGGCGTGATCAGAGGAATCGAGGCGGTGTCGCGCGAGTTGGCGACGCACTTTCCGGCGCAGGGAGCAGGGCGGAACGAATTGCCGGATGCGCCGGTGGTGATGTAGTTCACCACCACCCTAAACCAATGGATAATCGGCTCCATCCGTTTCGATAGTGTGAGCCGACCTCGGTACGGTTCGGCTATACCTACGCGCAATGGCGTCAGCCGGCACTGGGTGCTACGGATTAAATCAGTTGCAGTAACCGGAATGCAAAGCAACGGAACCGGACCACGAGCCGGCAGTTGCAAGACGAGGTCGGCGGCGTAACGCCCGCCGGCCTTTCTCTTGAGTGAGCAGCGAACTGAACTTCCCGACATTGTACGATTCGTGACGTCAACTGGCGCGATCGAGTTGCGCCACTATCCCGGTGACCCCCGCAGACGCACTTACGTCTTGTCGCCCGTTCTACAACTGTGGTGGCTCACGCCTTCGCCGAAGGTCGCTCGCCCACGCGCGCCATCCACGTCACGATATTGGCGTTGGCCGTATCGAGCGGCTGGCCGACCTGGCCGGCGAAATCAAGCCAGCCATAGAGCAGGATGTCGGCCAGCGTGAAGCGTTTGCCGCAGAGATAGTCGCGGCCGTCGGCCATCTGGCCGTTGAGCCATTGCAGGCGGTTGGCGGCAATCATCTTCAGCCCGGGTGAGGCCTCGGGGGCGCAGGGAATCCGCTTCTCGAAAAATTTGAGACCTTCGCCGAAGCGAAAGCCGTTCCCCATATGCTCGCAGATGTTGAGGTCGACGCGGCGGGTCCACATCCGGCATTCGGCGCGCTCTTCCGGCGTCGTCCCGATCATCGCAGGTGCCGGATGCTTCTCTTCGAGATATTCGCAGATCGCGGTGATCTCGGAGAGATAGCTGCCGTTGTCGAGTTCGAGCGTCGGCATCTGCCCATGCGGATTGCGCTTCAAATGTTCGGCCTCGCGGTTCTCGCCCTTGCGCAGATCGACCGTCTGCTTCGGCACCTCGATGCCCTTTTCCGCCATGAACATGCGGACCACGCGAGGGTTCGGCCCAACCGAGTCGTAAAACTTCATGATGCTGTCTCTCCCGATGTTTTTTATGCAGTGTTGTTGGGCACCGTTGAACAGTCCGCCGTGCCATTTGTCAAATGGACGGATCACACATTCGGCGCTGCGGAATATGTTGCAGACCGGCTGACCTAGCTGTCGTCGAGCTTGTTGAGGTCACGCACCGACTGCATGATCGGCTCGAAATTCGCCCGCGCATCCAGCGCGTCGAACAATTGCGCCGTGTCCGACAACAATCCGTGCGAGCGCTGGATCGCGATCCGCACGTCCTCTTGCGGCGTGTCGGATAGTCGCCCATGCCCCGACAGCAGGATTTTCGAGTTCAGACCCTTCAGCCGCTCCAGCGACTGGATGTAATCGGCGATGCTGCCCGAGCCGAACACGCCGCCCATCACCCCGCCGGGCATCAAGGTGTCGGAGGCGAACAACAATCCCTTATCCGGCTCAAACAGGGTGATGCAGGCCGAGGTGTGGCCGGGCGTGTACATCACGCTGAGGCGGAAATTGCCGAGGTCGATCAGGTTGCCTTCTTCCAGCCAGAGGTCGATGTTGATCGGTACGTTCGGCTCGTTGAACATCTTGCGCAGCATCGAGAAGTCGTCGCGCAGCATGATCTTGTTGGCGGCGAGCCGATGCGCGGCGATGAAGGCACGGCCATGGAAGTGATAGGCCGCGCCGATATGGTCGAGATGCTCGTGGCTCAGCACCACCATGTCGATATCGTCGGGCTTCACGCCGATATGGTCGAGGGACGTCAGCAGGTGCGGATAATTCGAGGATAACCCAACATCGATCATGATGGTGCGCGAGCGGCCGCGCACCAGATAGGCGTTCGCGGCGCGGTTCTTGAAGCGTATCTGATAGACGTCTTCGGCCGCCTCGATCAGCGTATAGACGTCGCTGTCGAGCAGTGTTTTGAACGGGCTTGGTCGGCGCTCGCTCATGAAGGGGCCGCGGCTCTGAAGGCGACCGTGTTGGAGGCCCGCAAGCGTTTGCTGAGCGCATCCATGATCATCAGCGCAAAGGCCGGCTGCTGGCTCACCAGGTAGACGAAGCGGGCGTGGTTGATCCGCATCACGCGGGTGTTTGGGGCGGCCGCAATGGCGGTTGCCGAACGGGACGAACCGTCGATGACAGCCATCTCACCGAAGAACTCACCCTTGCCGAGCGTGACGATCACCGTCTTGCTGGCGCCGTTCATCTTGGCGATCTCGACCTGGCCGTCGAGCACCACGAACAGTTCCCGCCCGGTCGAGCCTTCCTCAAAAATGACGTCATCTACATCAAACTCGTTGATGCATTTCTCGATGGTCATGGTGGCAACCTGCCTTTCTGGCTGGTCGGTCGTTCCATGTTATTCGGGAAACAGACCGGCGCAAACGGAACCAGCAAGGATGCCGCAGGGCAGCATTAGGGGCTCGGGACCGGGCCGGCCGACATTTGCGGCCCAAAACCGGGCCGGATGAGTTCCTAAAACTTCGGTAAGGCCGCCGCTGGTAAGGATTTGGCAAGCATTAAAAGTTACCAAATGGTCAACCAATTCTGGAGAATCCAACGTGAGCGATCAGCACCCCCAGCCCGCCAGCGGTGAGACCGGAACTCTTGGCGCCGGGCCGGCCGCGCCTGACATGCCTGCACCGAATGAGTCGGTAACGGCCGCGGCGGAGGTCGAGGCGGCAAAACTCGCGCCCGAGCAGGAAGAGACCTCGCCGAAGCCCGATGCGGCCAAGGACGCCCCCAAGGTGGACGCCGTCAAGATGGAAGCGCCGAAGGTCGAGGCGTCAAAGGCTGAGCCTCCCAAGATCGACGCCGTGAAGCCGGAAGCGCCGCGCTTCCCCGGCAACGTGACGATTATGTCGCCCGGCGACCGCGTTGGCGCCGATGCGAAGGCTGCGCCGGCGGATGGATCGTCCGGCAAGCGCCGGTTCGGGGCGATGGCTGCCGTGGTGGCGCTGGCGACGGTGGCGGGTGCGCTTGGTGGCGCGCTGGCAACCGCAGGCGTTGGAAAGCTGATGGCCGGAGATTCGGCCCAGGAATCGGCTCAAGCATCGGTCCAGGCGTCGGCAAAGGACAGCGCGCTTGAAGCCTCGGTGGCGCGAATCGATGCCGAGATCGTCGCGCTGAAATCGAGCCTGGAGCATAATTCCAAGACGACGACGGGCCAGCTCAACAAGGCCAGCGACCGCCTCGACAAGGTCGAGAAGGCACAGGCCGAACCTGCCGCGAAACTCGCCAAGCTCAGCGAGACCGTCGACAAGCTCCGCGCCGCCCAGGCGTCCACGACGACGACGGCTGCCGCCGCGCCAGCTCCCGCGAAGGATGTGACGGGCACGATACCGCAGCAAGCTGCCGCCGCAGCCGCGCCTGCGGCCCCGCCAGCGTCTGCGGCGCCGCCGAAGCCCGAGGTTGCCCGGCTGCCGACCGTCGAAGGCTGGGTGTTGCGGGACGTCGCCAATGGCAGCGCCCTGATCGAGAGCCGCCGCGGCATGTACGAGGTCTATGCCGGCGATCCCATTCCGGGCCTCGGCCGTGTTGATGCCATTCGCAAGCAGGACGGCCGCTGGGTGGTCGTGACCAGCAAGGGCCTGATCGTCGCGCGCTAGCGCGACGACCTACGATTAGGAAGGCGCTTCACGGCGATGTGAAGCGCCTTTTTTCTTGAATAGGTCTCATTGCGCGGTGTTAGTTGGAGCATGAGCCGCGCGCCAGGAATTCTTGCTATCGTATTTGCTCTGCTGTGCGGCGCTTTGCCGGCGCGTGCGGCACAGGATGCCGCGCTGGAGCGCGGCACAGCCATCACCGATCCCGCGACGCTGCGCGAACTCGATGGCGGAAAATTCCGCCTCGATCGCATGCTGCTGCCGGAGCGGTCGGCTGATATTCCGCTGGCCAACCGCGCGCTATTCGCCTTGCCGTCGATGATCCTGGTCCGGCAGGCGATCGATGGCGAGTTCGATCGCTATGTCGCACGGCACGGAGCGAGCCTGCCGAAGGAGACGATCGGCGTCGGTGAGGACTTTGATTTCCAATTGTTCGACCGCGCGCTGCTTTATTCGGCAGAGACGCGGTTCGTGCTGGCCGGCATCGTCAACCGCATGGATCGCACTTACGCTGCGGAAGCAAGCTGCGGCGAGATCCGCCTGATCTACCGCCTGACGCGGATGAACAGGGCGGCCGGCGACGACGCTTCGCCGCCGCGGCTGCCGATGACGCTGAACCTCGTGCTGAAAGCGAGAGGCGAAGGCTCCGCGATCACCTGCTCCGACATCGCCAATCGCTGGCTCGCCGCGCCGCTCGGTGGGACACCGGCGGCAAAGGGTGGCCCGCTCGACCTGATCGGTCATGAAAATATCGACCGCATCGAGACCAATCTGCAGATCGCGCACGCGCCAAAATCTTCGGTGCGCGATTTCCGCACCGACTATCTGTTGAAGGTGTTTCGCCACGATCGGGACGCGCGCGTATTTGCGGAAGCGCCGATGGAAAACCAGATCGACCGCGCGCGCCTTCTGGCGGACGATGGCCTCAAGCGCGAGTTCAGGGCATGGCTGCTCGACCCCGCCAATCTCGCGGCGTTCGATCGCGGCACCGTGCTGATCCCGGAAAAATTCCTCGCCAGCGGCGCGATTGCGCCAACGCCGGTCGGGTTCGATCCGTCGGACCTGGAGCCCGAATTCGGACTGGTGCAAGGCGAGGGCGCGGTGTTCGGCGAGGCTGACGTCGTGGCTGCGCTAAAGAAGGCCACGGAAGGTGGCGTGAAGCTGCAGAATATCCGCTCGCCTGCCGGGTTCGAGCGTCGGCTCAACGACGTGACCTGTTCCGGCTGCCACCAGACGCGCGGCATCGGCGGCTTTCACTTTCCTGGCGTCGACTGGATGGCGGACAAGCCGTCGAATTCGACCGTCGTGCCGGCGTCGCCGCATTTCTTCGGCGACCAGATTCGCCGCCGTGATATTCTCGCAAGCCTGCGCGATGGCAGGCCGCCCGACTACTCGCGCGGGTTCGCCAGCCGTCCGCAATTGCGCGGCAGCACCGAACTCGCCGGCACCAATTATTACGACGGCTGGGGCGCGCATTGCTATGTGCAAGGCAAGCCAGCCGCAAGCAATGACGGAAGTTTCCGCGACTGGACCTGCGCCGAGGGCCTGAGCTGTCAGGCCGCGGGCAAGATCTCGCGCATCGGCATGTGCTTCGTCAAAAGCCGTTAGCGATACGAACGGTCACTTGGTGCAAGTTTACTTGGCGTAGTGCGTCAGGCGCTTGCCGGGCAGCAGATCATAGGCCGATTTCCAGCCCGGAATTTGCGCCATGCGCCCGAGCCAGGCATTGATCGCGGGATGGCTCGTCGCCAGGTCATAGCCGGTCTCGTCGGCGGGGTAATGCAGATAGGCCATCATCGAAATGTCGGCCACCGTCGGCCGTTCGCCGATCGCGAATGCATTTTTCTGCATGTGCTGCTCGAGGATGGAGAGGAAATCATCGAGGCGTCTGCGGAAATGCTTCAGCACATGCTCGTCCGGCGACGGTGTGAAGGTCCGAAAATAGCGGTAGGTTGCCATGTAGCCGGTGAGCTTGTGGTTGTCCCAGAACAGCCAGCGCAGCAGTTCGAACTGCTCCTGTTCAGTCTCGCCGCCGAACCGGCCGAATTGCTTTGCCAGCATGAGAAGGATCGGCGCGGTCTGTGTCAGGCGCTCGCCGTCCACCTCGAGCACCGGAATTTCCCCCATCGCGTTGACGTTGCGCCGCCATTCCGGCGTGCGCGTGACGCCGCCGCCGAAATCGGTCCAGACCGGCTCGAAGCTCTGCCCGCACAGCGTCAGCATCAGCGCGATCTTGTAGCTGTTTCCCGACTCCGGGAAGTAATGCAGGCGATAGCTGGGCATGGCTTACTGCCTCACGCCACCGCGCCGGACGCGCGCAGCTTGCCGATCGCGGCTTCGTCATAGCCCGCGTTGCGCAGGATCTCGTCGCTGTGCTCGCCGATGCCGGGCGGCTTGCGCGGCTGAACCTTCTTGCTGCCATCGACCCAGATCGGGCTGGAGATCGTCAGCGTGGTGTCGTTCTCGAACGGCACCAGCACCTCGTTCTCGATCATCTGCTTGTCGTTCGGAATATCGTCGAGGATGCCGACCACGCCGAACACCAGGCCGTTGCCGTCGAGGATCTTGCGCCACTCGGCAAGGTCCCTGGTCGCAAAGGTCTCGTCGAAGATCTTGATCAACTCCACCGATCGCGCATGGCGCTCTTTCTTGGTTTCGAATCTCGAATCGGTGACGAGATCCTCGCGGCCGAGGCAGCGCGCCAGCGTCGGCCATTGCCGGTCCTCGTTGAGCAGCGACAGGATCAGCCAGCGTCCGTCTTTGCACTGGTAGTGATTGGTGACCGCGTTGAGCGCGCGTTCGCGCGGGCGGCGTTCGCCGAACTTCGCGCCAACCAGTTTGGCCTGCGCCAGCACCGAGGCGGCCCAGACGCCATTGGCCATCAGGTTGGAGCTGACATGCGAGCCCTTGCCGGTGCGCTCGCGCTTGTAGAGCGCGGTGACGATCGCGCCGTAAAACGCCATCGCGCAGGGGTGGTCGCCCATGCCCGCGATCGATCGCGCCGGCGTCGTGTGTTCATCCGCCCGCACCAGGTCCATCAGGCCCGAGCGCGCCCAGTAGGCGTTGGAGTCGAAGCCGGGCTTGTTGGCTTCCTCGCCCTTTTCGCCGTAACCGGTGAAGGAGGCGTAGATCAGGCGTTCGTTGAGGGGCGCCAGATGGTTGTGGGTGATGCCGAGCCGCTCGCGCACCTGCGGCGGATAATTGGTGATGAAGACGTCGGCCTGTGCGGCCAGCCGGTGCAGCACCGCCTGACCCTCGGCCTTCGAGAGATCGAGTGCGAGGCTTTTCTTGTTGCGGGCTTCCAGCATCCACGCGAAATTATGCTTGCTATGCGGGTAGCCCGGCAAATTCGGCAGGTTGCGATAGGGATCGCCGGCGCCGGGCGGCTCGATCTTGATGACGTCGGCGCCGAAATCCGACAGCACGGTGGCGGCCGCAGGCGCTGCGATGAAACTCGCGCAGTCCAGAACCTTGAGGCCTTCGAAAATACCCTTTTCCATCGTGGCGCCGCTCCGTGACGTTTGTCGTTCCTGCTGAATTATCGCTATGAGCGATCAGGTTCAAACGTCATTTGGCCCATCTTGGAAAGTGATGCAACTACTCCCCGCCGGACATCAGCGCTGCATTTCCGCCGGCTGCGGCAGTATTGATGGTCACCGTCTGCTCGGTCGCGAAACGAACCAGATAATGCGGCCCGCCGGCCTTGGGCCCGGTGCCGGATAACCCATGGCCGCCGAACGGCTGCACGCCGACGACCGCGCCGATCATGTTGCGGTTGACATAGATGTTGCCGACCTGGAGGCGCTCGATCGCGTCCTCCACCGTATCGTCGATCCGGGAATGGATACCGAGGGTGAGCCCGTAGCCCGAGCGCTCGACCGATTGCAGCACCTGGTCGAAGCGGTCGGCGCGATAGCGCACCACATGCAGCACCGGGCCGAATACTTCTTCCGTGAGCCGGCCGGCATCGGACAATTCGAAGATATGCGGCGCGACATAATTGCCTTGTGGTGCGCTACCCGCAAAGTGCACCCGGGCCTCTTTCTTCATGCGTTCGATATGCGTGTCCAGCCGCTGCTTGGCCTCAGTGTCGATCACCGGGCCGATATGCGTGGCGGGATCGGAGGGATCGCCGATGACGAGTTCGCGCGCCGCGCCCGCAAT
This sequence comes from Bradyrhizobium sp. 170, assembly GCF_023101085.1. Classification (NCBI taxonomy): domain Bacteria; kingdom Pseudomonadati; phylum Pseudomonadota; class Alphaproteobacteria; order Hyphomicrobiales; family Nitrobacteraceae; genus Bradyrhizobium; species Bradyrhizobium sp. 170. Next base: position 1,280,290 of record NZ_CP064703.1, read on the forward strand.
CATCTCGATCATGCGGTCGGCGACGTCGTCCTGCAGGAACAACAATCGCAGCGCCGAGCAGCGCTGGCCGGCGGAGCGGAACGCCGACGTCACGACGTCGTCGGCGACCTGTTCGGGCAGCGCGGTAGCATCGACGATCATCGCATTGATGCCGCCGGTCTCGGCGATCAGCGGCACGATCGGTCCATCCTTGGCGGCGAGCGCGCGGTTGATCGTTCGCGCGACTTCGGTCGAGCCGGTGAAAACAACGCCGGCGATATCTGGATGCGCCACCAGCGCGCCACCGATCCGGCCGTCGCCCGCCACCAGATGCAGCGCGGACGCCGGCACGCCGGCTTCATGCAGCAGGCGGATCGCTTCAGCCGCAATCAGCGGCGTCTGTTCGGCCGGCTTCGCAACGACCGCGTTGCCCGCCATCAAGGCCGCCGCGACCTGACCCAGAAAGATCGCCAGCGGAAAATTCCACGGCGAGATTGCGACGAAGACGCCACGGCCGCGCAGGCAGAGCATGTTGCTCTCGCCCGTCGGTCCCGGCATTGCCGTGCCTTCGCCGAACAACTCGCGTCCCTGCGCGGCATAGTAGCGGCAGAAATCCACGGCTTCGCGGACTTCCGAGATCGCGTCGTCCAATGTCTTGCCGCCCTCGCGTTGCAGCAGCGCGAGGGAATGCGCCGCGCGCTGTTCCAGCAGATCGGCGGCTTTCTCCAGCGTCGCGGCGCGCGTCTCGGCCGGCATTCTGGACCAGTGCTTGAAGCCGTCGCGCGCTGCCAGTATTGCCGCATTGGCCTCGCTCTCGGGTGCGTCGATGATGCTCCCCGGTGCGGGCAATGGTACGGCGGCGATGTCTGAGGCGAGTTGCTCCAGCGCCGCGCGCTCGCCGAATTCAACTCCGCGGGAATTTTTTCGTTTGGGTCCGTAGAGGTCGCGAGGCAGCGGGATGTTGGGATGCGCGGCGTTGTTGGCACTGCCGATGATATCGGCCGGACGCCGCAGCAATTGCGATACCGGCACCGCCTCGTCGGCGGCGAGCGCGACAAAGGATGAATTGGCGCCGTTCTCCAGCAATCGCCGCACCAGATAGGCCAGCAGATCGCGGTGGCTGCCGACCGGCGCGTAGGTGCGATAGGCGATGTCGGGGCGGTCTTCACCGAGCTTCGCATAGAGCGCCTCGCCCATGCCGTGCAGCCGCTGGAATTCGAAACCGCTTTGGTCCGTTGCCAGTTCGAGGATGGTCGCGACCGTCAGCGCATTATGGGTGGCGAACTGCGGAAAGATCCGCGGCCGCAACGCCAGCAATTGCCGCGCGCAGGCGAGGTAGTTCAGATCCGTCATCGCCTTGCGGGTGAATACCGGATAGCCGTCGAGCCCGCGTTCCTGCGCGCGCTTGATCTCGGTATCCCAATAGGCGCCCTTCACCAGCCGTACCATCATTTTGCGGTCGAGGCTGCGTGCGAGATGGTCGACGTAATCGATCACGTCGGCGGCGCGCTTCTGGTACGCCTGGATCGCCAGGCCAAAGCCGTCCCAGCCTGCAAACGATGAATCGCCGAGCGCCGCCGCTATCACGTCGAGCGACAATTCCAGCCGGTCCGCTTCCTCGGCATCGACGGTGAAATTGAGGTCATGGGATTTGGCTTGCCGGGCGAGATCAATCAGGCGCGGGACCAGTTCGCTCATCACCCGCGCGCGGCTCACGGCCTCGAAGCGCGGATGCAGTGCCGAGAGCTTGACGGAGATACCGGGCCGGTCGGGCAGGGGGCGCTCACCAGCTGTGCGTCCGATCGCCTCGATCGCGCTGGCATAGGAGTTGGAATAGCGCGCGGCGTCATCGGCCGTGCGCGCGGCTTCGCCGAGCATGTCGAAGGAGTAGCGTTGATGGCGCGAGGAATGCGGCTGCGCCCGCGACAGCGCGGCTTCGATGGTCTCGCCGAGCACGAAATGGTTGCCCATCAGCCGCATCGCCTGCCGCGTCGCGGCCCGCACGGCGGGTGCGCCCAGCCGCTTGGTTAGCCGTCCGATGGTCCCTTGTGGCGTTTCGCCGGGCTGGATCACGCGGGCCGACATTCCGAGCGCCCAGGCCGACGCATTGACCAGGAACGCGCTCGACCTGGTTTCGTGATGGATGAAGTCGCCCTGGGCGAGCTTGTCCTCGATGAACTGGTCGGCGGTGCGGGCGTCCGGCACGCGCAGCAGCGCTTCCGCCAGCACCATCAGCGCCAGCCCTTCCTTGGTCGACAGCGCGAACTCGCGCAGCATGTCCTCGACGCCGCCGAGCGGATCGTCATTGGCCCTGATCGCCTCGATCAGCCGCGTCGCCGTGCGATCGATGCGCTCTTCCGGCGCCGCATCCAGCCGCGCGGCCCGGAGCAGGCGGATAGCCATTGCATGTTCATCGGGCGCGTAAGGCGCGCTGAAGCGCGGAGGGGATGGCGGATCGGCCGGCATGCGATTCTCTTGGTTCGTGGCTACCAGCTTACTGCCGGTCGAACCGCAGTTCGATAGACAAATATGGAGTTTTGACTTAGAAAATCAGGTGTAATTGAACAGTAGCCAGATAAATGATGGAAATTGACAAAATAGACCGCAAAATCCTCTCAATTTTGCAAGCAGATGGCCGTATCGCCAATGTCGAGCTGGCCGAGCGGATCGGGCTGTCACCGACGTCGATCGGCGAGCGGCTGAAACGGCTGCAGCGCGACGGCTTTGTCGAAGGCTACGGCGCCCGGCTCAATCCGCACCGGCTCGGCCTGGGCTTGCTCGTGTTCGTCGAGGTGATGCTCGACAAGACCACGCCCGACGTCTTCGAGCGGTTCGCCAAGGCCGTGCAGGCCGCGCCCGAGGTGCTGGAGTGCCACATGGTGGCGGGCGGCTTTGATTATCTGGTCAAAGCCCGGGTCGCCGACATGACGGCCTACCGGCGGTTCCTCGGCGAAACCCTGCTGGCGCTGCCGGGCGTGCGCGAGACGCGGACTTACGCCGTGATGGAGGAGGTCAAGCGCGACGCGCCGCTGCCGGTCGGCTAGTCCCGCGCGATGCGGGGCCGGAGCCAACTGGCGCACGGAAAACACAGCAGACGGAATTTCCGCGGCGTGATCCACATATTTGCGGGCTTGCTTGTTGGCAGCGTGAAGGAGCCGCGCTAATCGTCAGGCTCGTCGCATGGGAACAGCAGGGATCATGAGAGACGCAGGACAGCCGATACGGGGAAGGCAGATGCGCGCGGGAGTCGCCGTGTTCGGCGCTTGCCTCGCGACGCTGCTTGGCGTCTCCGCGGCGAAGGCCGTCGAGATGAGCGCTGAGGTCGCCAACCTCTACAGCTCGGTTTCGATCTATCCGCCGTCGGCCAACTCCATGACGGTCTGCTACGGCTTCGTCTGCCGGCGCCGCGAGATCCTCGATTTCACGGCCGGCGACCGCAGCGCGCTGACCCAGATCATGGCGGCGGGGCGCGCCTCGGCCGCGGCTGAACGCGCCGCGGTGCAGAAGGCGGTGATGTGGTTCGATCGCCGCATGGGGCCGATCCTCGGCACCAGCAAGCGCGTGGCGAAGGCGGATTTCCGCTACTTCGACGACAAGCACAATTACGATTGCTGGGACACGACGCGGAACACGACCAGCCTGTTGCTGGTGCTACGGGAGTGGGGCCTGCTGAAGCATCACGCGATCGGCGATCCGAAATATCGCGGCAATACGCTGGTGCTGCAGACGCCGCACAACACCGCGGTGCTGGTCGATCGCGCCACCAAGGTCGAGTGGGTCGTCGATCTCTGGCCGCGCGGCTATCTGCAGCCACCCGACGTGATGACGGTCCAGAAATGGGTTACGGAAGATTGAGCGGCCGGTTCTTGCGCACGATTTAGCCATCGCACGTGCAGAAGCGGTGCCCGCTCCGCCGAACGCTCACAGTTTTTGAGAAGTTTTTTTAGCCCAACTCCCGGAGTTTTAGTCCGAGAGCGCGCCGTTGCCGATCGCGCGTTCGCGCTAAACCTTGAGGTTCTCGGCCGAAGTCTTGCCCCGGTTGGCGATCTCTTCGTATTCGACGGTCTGCCCTTCATTGAGTGTCGAAAGACCAGCTTTCTCAACTGCCGAAATATGAACGAACACGTCCTTGCCGCCGCTCGAGGGTTGGATGAACCCGTAACCCTTGGTTGGATTGAACCACTTCACCGTACCTTTAGCCATTCACGTCGTCTCCGCGGAATCAAAAAAAGTAAACGAGCCGTCGGTCCCCGCACTAACCGGCATGCCCGAGCCATCAGGATACGCGGGTTGGGGCAGGCTGGGTAGCGCAAACGGAATGCCCGTTTCGGCAAAAAAGCGCCCATTCCATGCCGATTTCCGCCATTTTCCCGGTTTCGCGCTCATTTGACGCGGCCGGCGGCGGTGATTCGAAAATTGGGCAATTGGTTCGACTGCCGCCGGTTGACGTCATTCCACCGCTTGCGGGCGGCGGGCCTTTGGCCTGGCATATCGCATACGGAAAACCCCGGCCGCGTGAGCGACCGGGGCTTCGGAACGGAACGTCTGCGGCCGGATCAGTAGCAGACGTTCACCGTCCGCCAGCGGAAGCCATACGGCGTCAGCACGCGGCGGGTCACATAGCAGCCGTCATAGCCGCCACCGACGAAGCCGATCCTGAAGCCATGGCCATGACCATGACCCCAGTGGTGGTGGTGATGGTGATGCGGCCAGAACCCGCCCGCCGAAGCGGAGGTGGGCGCCAGCGCCATCACGCCGAGCGAAGCGGCGGCAACTAGAGCGAGAGTCACTTTGCGAAGCATGGTCGTTCTCCTTGAAGTGTGCGCGTTCGACGTTTTTGTCTTGGCGCGGGTTTTAAGTTTCAGTCTTACCCATCGCCAATCTGTCGCGTCCCTCACCGCGCGGGTTCGAGGAAACGGCGCTTCGTTCGCGGACAATTTTCTGAACGATTATTCAGGTGTGAAAAACATCACATACGTTTCGAACCGCTATCGCTGCAGCGGTTTCAGGCTGCGGCGCTTTGCTCTTCGTTAACCAGCGCCGGCAGCATCCGCGCATCCGCAACCGTGCGCACGATCATCGGCTCGTTGCGTCCGCGGATCTCGACTTCCTGCGCCGGCAGCGCATCTTCCGCCAATCCTGCCGTTGCGCGAACTTCATCCGAGATGACAACCTCGCATGCAAGAATCTTGGTCATGTCCTGCAATCGTGCCGCGACATTGACGGGATCGCCGAGCGCGGTGAACACCATGTGATCGCGATAGCCGATGTCGCCGACGATGACTTCGCCGCCATTGATGCCGATGCCGAAGCGGATCGGCTCGCGCAGATCGTGTTCGAGAAACTTGTTCAGCTCGTCGACATTGACGGCGATCAGGGCTGCCGCCCTCAACACCTGACGGCACGCCTCCTGCCGGCTGCAGGCGAGCCCGAACAGCGCCAGCATGCCGTCGCCGACGAACTGGTTCGGCCGGCCGCCGCTCTCGATCACCGCCTGCGACACCGCGCCGAGGAAACGGTTGACGATGAACACCGTGTCGAACGGCAGGCGCTTTTCCGCCAGCTTGGTCGAGCCGCGCATGTCCACGAACAGGCTGACGAGATAGCGCTCCTGCCCGATACGCGTCGGATTGGACTCGTGGCCGTCGGCGGACATCGTGTGCGGCAGGAACAGCTGGAAAAACGATAGATCGGTCGCCGGCCGCAACTGGCACGCAAGGCGGATGGACGGATCCGACGTGCCGACCCGGCCAAGCACGAATGCCTCGCGCTGCGACGGTTGGGGCAGGTCGCCGCAATCGCCGATGATGCGGATGCGGCAGGTCGAGCAGCGCGCCCGCCCGCCGCAGACGCTGGCGTGCGGCACGTTGTTGCGCAGGCTGGCTTCCAGCACGCTGAGGCCGCGGGGGACGCGCACGGTGCGGCCGTTGCCGTAAGAGAGATTGATCATGCCGCGGCGGCGCTCGTTGATGGCGCGAGCGCCGCGCGCCAGCAGCGCGATGCCGATCAGGCCGAAATATCCGAACAGGAAGTAGTTCGTGATGCGGTCGAGCGCCTGCGCCTCAGTGCGGGTGCCGATCAGGCGCTGCGACTGGGTCTCCGCGCGCCATTCCTCGCTGTCATTATCGATGACCATGCGCCCGCCCTGATAGAAGCCCAGCATGGCCAGCGTCGGAACCAGCACCGCCGCGGCGAGCAGGAACGGCGCGGCGCGTTTGTAGAACGAGCGCATCCGCAGCCAGAAATAAAGCCCGATGCAGCCATGGACCCAGGCGATGATCATGACCGCGAGCATCATCCAGATCCGGTATGGCGCCCAGATCCAGTACAGGAAGAGTATCTGCGGATAGAGCTTCTCATGGCCGAACAGCGTCTGGCCGAGCCGGACGCCGATAATATGCGCGATGATCAGCATCGGTATGCTGAGGCCGAGTGCAAGCTGCAGCGGCTCGATCGCCTTCCAGCGGAATTGCCGGCGTTCGTAGAGCGCCCAGATGCCGAGCGCGGTATGCACCAGGCACGCGGTGTAGAACAGGATCGTGACGGGAAGGAATTGCCAGAATGCGGTGTGCAGATAGACGCCACCGGCCAGCGCCTCCAGCGAGATGTTGCCGAGCGCATGGTTGAGGAAATGGCTGACCAGATAGGCGAACAGCACGACGCCGCTGACAAGGCGGACCTGCCGGAGGCTGATGCCGCGGATGAAGGTCGTGATCTGTTCTCGGGATGAGATGGCCATGCGATCCACAGGGTCAATATTGGGCGATACTAATGCCTAATTCCATCTGTGAATACTACAGCCTGTCGTCCCTGCGAACGCAGGGACGACGATGAAGTTTTTTCCGCCGCGGCTCGTTGACACTCCCGGCCCAGTCGAGGAGAAAGCGCCGTGACGATCGCCCCGCCCGATATCAGCCAGTCCAAACCGGACCGCTCTGCCGCGCCGCCATGGTTTGCAGCGTCCTGTCTTTGGGTTGCGCTGCTGATCGCCGCACTGACGGCGATGCGGCTGGTCTATGCCGGCGTGCTCGATCTGCGCACCGACGAGGCCTATTACTGGACCTGGTCGAAGGAGAGCGCGCTTTCCTTCCTCGATCATCCGCCCGGCATCGCCTGGCTGATCCGGTTCGGCACCGCGATCTTCGGCGATACGAGTCTCGGCGTGCGGTTCGGCGGCATCGTCGCGATGCTGGTCACGCAGCTTTTGCTCGCCGACATCGTCCGGCGCGTGACGCATGATGTTCGCGCCGTCATCCTCGCGGTGCTGTTGCCGGAAGCGGCGCTGTATTACGGGCTGTTGATGGCGAAGGTCGCGCCCGACACCGCGGTGATCCCGTTTGGGGTTGCGATGCTGTGGTCGCTGGTGCGGCTGCACGAGAGCGGCAATCCGCGCTGGTGGCTGGCCGCGGGGCTGTTCGCAGGGCTGGCGCTGCTGTCGAAATTCACCGCGATCATGCTGCTGCCGGCGGTGCTCGCGTTCGCACTGGTGCCGGACTGGCGGCGGCGCTGGCTGTTCAGCCCCTGGCCGTGGCTGGCGGCGCTGATCGCGGTCGTGGTGTTTTCGCCGGTGCTGATCTGGAATGCAGAACACGACTGGGCGTCGTTCCGCTTCCAGTTCGTGCGCGCGGTCGCGACCCATCCGTTTTCGTTCCGCACCGTCGGCGAATTCATCGGGCTTCAATTCGGTCTCGTCGGCTTCGTGCTGCTGCCGGTGGTGCTGTCCGGCGTGACGCTGACCGCGTGGCGCGGCTATCGCAGCCGCGAGCCGGTCGCGATCCTGCTGTCGACCGCGGTGCTGGTACCCTTCCTCTATTTTCTCTGGAAGTCGCTGACGCTGCGCGTCGGCGACACCTGGCCGATGTTCCTGTGGCCCGCCGGCTTTGCCGCGACCGCCATCAATCTCGTGATGCTGCCGCGCGAGGGTTTTTCGGACCGGATCGTGAAATCGACCTTCTGGTGGGCGAGGGTGGCGGTCATCTCCGGCATCGCCTTCGTGGTCGGCGTGTTCTTCTATTACGTCGCAGCGCCCTGGAATTTGATCGGCAGGACCGATCCCGTCGGCGGCGAGGCCGGCTATGAACAGGTCGCGGCGCGCGCGCGCGAGCAGTTGCGAGCGACCGGCGCGACCTGGATCGCGACGTCGGATTATCGCACCTACGCGATGCTGCGCTGGCATTTCAACGGCCAGGTGCCGGTCATCCAGATCAACGAACGCGGCAGGTTCCAGGGGTTTGGCGATCCCGGCATGAAGGCGATCAAGGATCATCCCGGCCTCTATGTCGCGCGCGAGCCGGACCATCGCCTGCCGCTGTGGGATCTCACGACCGCCAAGCGGCAGCCGCTTGAGCGGGTCGAACGCGTCTGGCGCGGGGTGGTGATGGATACCTACGCGCTGGAAAAGCTCACCGGCTGGACTCCCGAGCTTTCCCCGCCGCCGGATTCGCCGCTGTTCCGCTGGCGCGTGCTGGCGGGGGTTTTGAGGTCTGAGGCCGCTTCGTAGCCCGCGGGGCGCCGCCACAAAACAGGTCGTCATCCCCCGCGAAGGCGGGGGATCCAGTACGCCGCGGCTTATCGGTTCAATCACTGCTGTCTCTGGAATACTGGATCGTCCGCCTTCGCGGACGATGACAACTGAATGTGAGGCGGCGATCTCGCGGCGCAATTCGCCCGAGGTTTGCTTGATAACTTCCCGCCCTCTAAATCAGAGGGCGCAGGGAAGACCGGGTGCTTGCTACACCCGCGGTCTCGCGTGCGATTTGCGTACAGGGCAGCGGGAGCATTCCGGCCTTCCCTGCGCAATGGCTTTACGGCTTACTTCGAGCTCTCCCCGGTAACGGCTTTCTTGCCACCGTCGCCCGTGAGAGGCGTGCCTCTCGCGAACTTGACGCCAGCACCGCGGCGTCAGGACCACACGACTTCGCCGTACGTTCAAGCTGCACACGTCAGTCGCAGCTCTCGCGTCCATCGCATCTCACCGCGCGTTCGTGACGATGGCCAACGCCCCTCATCCGCCGTGAGACGGGCGGAGTTATGCCGATGATTTGCCCCGCAAGTTAAGCGGAATATTTTTGCAAAGGGCACTGGACAGCTTTTGACTGATTTGCCCGTCGTGTTGTCTTGTCGCAGTCTCGCGTCGAGATTGCGCTTGCGCGCGAAGCAAATCAGTTCGCAATCCGTGGGGTGGGCAAAGCCACCGGGTCGCGCGAACGCGCGCCCGATGACAGGCTCCGCGTGCCCACCATCAAGAAGCGCGCTCGATGATACATCGTGGGCACGTCGCTAACGCGCCTTTGCCCACCCTACGAGATATTCCGTTCCGTTTCATCCAGGTCGCGGTGCTCACCGAGGGAATTTACATCGAAGACAACGATCATAAACCTTCGTATAGCGGCGGCATCCGTTTGTATCTGCGCCGCTTACCTACGGACAATTGAGCGACTCATGTCGCGCGCCTTAGCGTCACTGCGATCGGGTTCGGCTGTCGCGGAAAAAATTTCACGGCCAAAAGCGATCGAGTACAGCAACAATATTTGAGCTGTCCACGGCGACGAGTCCTGCTCTCTTCTACGAGTTAACGGTGAGTGCGGTCTGAGATGTCCGCAGGCGAGTTTGTTGTGCCGCGCATCCAGTAACCTGAAGTGACGTCCTTGTTTCCTGCTATCCAATTTTGGGGTCATTGCCTGAATGTCATCCTCCCTCGGCAAGATCGCGGTCCTGATCGATGGCGCCAATCTCTATGCGACCAGCAAGACGCTTGGTTTCGATATCGATTACAGGCGGCTGCTCAAGGAATTCCAGAGCAGAGGCATGCTGCTTCGTGCGATTTATTACACCGCGATCATCGAGGATCAGGAATATTCGTCGATCCGGCCCTTGATCGACTGGCTCGATTATAATGGCTACACCGTGGTCACCAAGGCGACCAAGGAATACATCGACGCCAGCGGCCGCCGCAAGGTGAGGGGCAACATGGATATCGAACTCGCGGTCGATGCCCTGGAGCTCGCCGAACATGTCGACCAGATCGTGCTGTTCTCCGGTGATGGCGATTTCCGCTCCCTGGTCGAGGCGTTGCAGCGTCGTGGGGTCCGGGTGACCGTCGTTTCGACGATTTCGATTCAACCGCCGTTGATCGCCGACGAATTGCGGCGCCAGGCCGACGTCTTTACTGACCTGATGGAGTTGAAATCCAAGATTGGCCGCGACCCGTCCGAGCGGCCGCCCCCGCGCGAGTTGCGAAATAACCTGCCGGAGTTCCTGCAGCGCGACACCAATAATGTGTGATCACGGCGATCTTCAACGCTTGCCCCGATCGCTTTGTCCGTAGTCCGTAGGGTGGGCAAGGCGACTTGTCTCGCCGTAGCTCAACGAGCGAAGGCGGAAGCGTGCCCACCATCAAGACGTGCGCCCGGCGATGGATGGTGGGCACGGCGCAAGCGCGCCTTTGCCCGCCCTACGAGCCCCCAACGTCCCCTAGCGGCGCGACTTCATCTTCGGCTTCATGTCTTCCTGAACTTCTTGCAGCAGTTTGTGTGCAACAAACTGTGCAACAGGGGCAGGGATTCCCGCGATGTCCTCAGAGCAAGGCCGCTTCAGTTGGCGGCCCCTTTCCGGGCGATCGTGAAAAAGCCTAGCCCGATAATCAGGAATACGGGCACGACCGCGAAGAAGCCGGCGAATGATATGAGGCTGGGATAAGCAACGAGGAAATAGGTTGCCAGCCCGACAACGATCATTGCTGCAATTGAGCCCATCACTAGCAACGCTCGTTTTGATCCCGTCCCACATGGTTTAAGACCGTCTGAGTTGGCGTCCTCTCTTATATTACACCAAGCGCGAACTGCCTGTTGGCACTTTTGGGACCTCGTGCTCGTGGTCGGCGATGTCCGTTGGCCGGGGCGTAAAGCGGGCATTGTTCGGAGTCGTACTAGCACCCGCGAATGACCCACAACGGACATCAGGACTTTGCAACAAGCAACTCGAAGCCAGCCCCTATCAATGCACTCAGTTGACCTGATACGATGGCCCACTGGGGGTTTACATGCAGCCAGCGGGAATTTCTTGGTGTCTTGGGTGGTGCGGCGGTCGCGTGGCCGCGCGCCATCCACGCACAGGAGGCGGGTCGCATCTATCGCCTCGACGTAATGAGCCCCTCGCTGAAAATCGCAGCATCGCCTATCTTAGCTTTTTTCGACGAGCTTCGCGTGTTCAGTTTCGTCGAGGGACAGAATCTGAAAGTTGATGGCGGCGGCCATGGTCTGCGCGACGAGCAACTTCCCGTGCATCCACCGGGCGCTGACCGAAGGCGTCATCTGCAGGAGGGCCCTGGAATGAAGAAGACATTTGCTGCCTTCGTCGCGGTGGCTACGATCGTTGGTTCGCTCGCCGCGACGCCCGTAAGCGCACAGCGTGGCGTCGCCGCGGGCGTCGCGGCTCCGGGCCGCTATTATGTACCCGCCCCTTACGGAGCAAGTCGCGGGCCATACGACGATTTTGGCAGTTGCGAATGGGTGAACCAGCGTTTCTGGGACGGCCATGGCTGGCGGGTCCGCCGGGTGCGAGTCTGCGGCTGATCCGCGATTACGGCGAGATTGAACGGCTCGTAGCGACCATCGACGTCGAGCGGAGGCCGTCGAAATGACCGGGACCGAACATGATTAATGCCGTGACCAGTTATTATTGTTTGCGACGGGGGAAAATCCCGAAATCATCTTAACGGTCTGCCGTGCCGCGAAAGTCAGCACCATGATCAAGCATGATTCAGAATCATCCGATATGGCAATGATGCGCCGCTGCGTTGCTCTGGCGCAATCCGCGGGTTCAAGGAGGGAATACCCGTTTGCTGCTGTCATCGGACGACGAGGCGAATTCATTTGCGAATCGCTCAATATGGTCAGAAATGACCGAGACGTTACGCGGCACGCCGAGATGGTCGCAATTTCTTCAGCTCAGAAAAAGTTAGGGTCCACGAGCCTTCATGAGTGCACGATCTATTCAACTATCGAGCCCTGCGCGATGTGTTCTTACGCCATCCGGGAAAGCAGGATCGGCAGAGTGATGTTCGGCCTACGATCGCCGGTAATGGGCGGTAACTCACGATGGAATATTCTAACCGATGTTGGTTTGTCCTCGACATTGCCGGAGGTATTTGCTTCCCCGCCCGATGTCCTGTCGGGATGTTTGCATCACGAAGTTCAGAAGGTCTTTCAGAAGCGGAATCCGTTCATTTGGGAATTCTTGAAAGCTCGAAAGATATTTGTGGATGGCTCCGGAGATGATCGCACCCGGACTTTAGATACTAAGATGGGAGTTGGGCTCGGGTCGCGCCTTGCAACCTGGGCCAGGGTTTCGGTTATTGATCGCCTTTGGCGCGGTTAGGATTCTTCACATCCGCTGATGACACCGAATTGGTTTATTGGGTCTGTCCCTCTTGGATTGTTGTCTCCGACGCGGCTCCTGGCGCGTCCCGGAGGTCAGGCAGAAGGTAGCGGGCCGAGGTTCGCGATTGTTCTTTGCCGCATCGCGTAACGGTTAGTCGACACGTCGTGGGCAGGGTCTAGAGAAGGTGCGGGATGATCATCTTGGTTCGCTGTCGATAGACCTCGAAGCGCTCGCCAAATGTACGGCTGAGCAGTTTCTCCTCCGCGCGGGCGCGCCAGGCGAAGGTCGGGACGATCCCCGACAGCGCAATAAAGAGAGCCGGCCAACTGCCGAAGGCGAGCGCTTCGCCTATGACGAGCACTGCAAGGCCCAGATAGATGGGGTGTCGCACGAGGCGATAAGGGCCGGTTGTGATGAGGCCGGTGCTCTGATCTGCTATGGGCGCGTAGCTCCAGGCGGCACCAAGCTCGGCCCGGGATCTGACGACGAGGGCGGCGCCCGCTAGCGCAAGAAGGGACCCTGACAGCGCCAGCAGCAGTGCCGTGAAACCGGCGGGGCTGCTGGGAAAGATCAGAAGCGAAAGGAAGAACAGGCCGAGAGCGGTGAAGTTCGCCACCAGCGGTGCTCGGTCGCCACGATCCTGACGTGCTCGCGTCTTGGCATGTCCGCGACACCAGCTGACTGACAACAACATGAGTCCCGCAAAGGCGAGGAGGGCGACGATACGGAGGACGACGGCCAGTGTTGACATTTCTTAGGCGCGGGGTCGTATCAGATAGAGCGCGATGGGTAGCAGGAGTATGGGGTGCACATAGCTCACCGCAAGGGCAGCGACCGGCTGGTCCCAAGCATTCTTCGGAATGAATATCGTCCCGCCCTTCTCAAAAGGGTGTCTAGCATCGTTCAGTGTGTGAAAATTCCGCTGCCTTCCAAAACATAGAAGGCTTCGTCCATCCGCAAGTGTCAGTGGATCGGAATGCCCGCACCGACCGGCATCTACTGGGACCCCAAGGTGAGATTGTCGGAGCCTATGGCGGGGCCGACCTTGATGCAGATCTTGCCGCCGTCGCGAAAATGAAGGAGATGTTTCGCCTTCAGTGGCGCCGAACACATACCCCTTTGGTGCCGCGGTGTGAGCCTGGGTCAATGCTGAACCTCCGATCCCATGCCACTTGAATGGTATCATTCAGCATCTCATGCGTCGACGGCCTCCAATGCCTGCACTTGGCACTAAACGGACAACTCGCGGTCGCTAACGTCGGCCATTGTGGGTAAAGCGGACATCCCGCAGCCGAGCCGTCAGGTCTGCTGGTGACCCAGACTGTGTAAAAACGTTTTTCCGCCCCCAAAAACTGCACGCAACCGGGGACGATCCGCGTCGACACGACGGTCTGAGCGTATTTTTGCTGTATCGAGTCTGGAGTCAATCCGGGCGCAACCTCGGGCCACGCTGAGCGACCTGAGCGGTTACACGATGCGCATAACAGCACGAGCTCTTCACGCCCGGATTGCCACCAGGAGCGGCTTGATGCCGACGATGTTCACTACGCGCGTGAGGTTGTAGGCGAGTACGTTCAGCGCCATTTCGGTCGCGACATTGGGCAACCGCTTCATTAGAAAGTGTGTCGCACCCATCCGCATCTTCAGTGTGGCGAACGGATGCTCGACGGTTTCGCGGCGCACACGCATGGCTTGCGGGTTCTGATCGAGCCGCGTCTGCGCGGCCTCGACGACGTGTTCGTGTTCCCAGCGTTTGATGCGGCGCTCGTTGGACGTTGTGCACTGATCCTTGAACGGGCATGTGCGGCACGCCTTCGTCAAGTAAATCCGCATTTTCTGGCCATCTTCATCAGCGGTGAAGTGGTGCGCCAGCTTCTCGCCGGCCGGACAGCGATAGACGTCATCCTTGGCCAAATAGACAAAATCAGGTTTCCCAAAGCGGCCTGCCGACTTGGCTCCCGAAGTTTGCGGCTTGGGTAGCGTGACCGCGACCCCGGCCTGTTCGCATGCCAGGATTTCCTCACCTTTAAAGTAGCCCCGATCCGCAACGACGTCCAAGTTATCGCTGCGCAGCACGGCTTTCGCCGCCTGCGCCATCGTCGCCAGTTGCGATCTATCGGTGCCGACGTTGGTGACCTCGTGCGCGACAATCAGATGGTTCGTGGTGTCGACCGCACTTTGTACGTTGTAGGCGACCATGCCTGAGCCGCGCCCGCTCGTTGCCATCGAGCGGCAATCGGGATCGGTCAGCGATATCTGCTTGTCGGGCGAGGCGAGCAATGCCTTTTCAATCGCGGCCAGTCGTTTCACTTCTTCTTCGAGCTTCGCCAGCTTTTCCCTAAGCCGCGTCTTGGTCATCAGCACCGTTTCCGACGGCTCTTCTCCTGCGGCCGTCTGGCGGTCGGCGGTGTCCAGTTGGCTCATGTAGCGCGCCACGCTCTCTTCGATCTGCTTCTGGCGGCGCTGGATCTTGCCTTGCGTGAAGTTGTTGTCGCGACTGTTCACGGCCTTGAACTTGCTGCCGTCGATGGCAACGCTGGCCTTCGTCAGCAGGCCCATCTTGCGGCACAACTCGACGAATTGCGCGCAAACCTTTTTGATCGCTGCGCCATTGTCCTTGCGGAAGTCGGCGATGGTTTTGTGATCCGGCGCGAGCCGTCCGGTCAGCCACATCACCTCAAGATTGCGGCCAGCCTCGCGCTCCAGCCGCCGGCTCGATTGCACCCGGTTGAGATAGCCGTAAATGTAGAGCTTGAGCATCGGCGAAGGATGGTACGCCGGCCGGCCGGTCGCCGCAGGATCAACGCCATCGAACCCGAGGTCGCGCAGTTCCAATGCATCCACGAATACATCGACCGCGCGAATAGAATTGCTCTCGTCGACCCAATCATCGAGGCATTCCGGCAACAGCGTCGTCTGCTGGCGATCCGCCCCTTGAACGAAACCCCGCATCACTTCCCCCGCCGATTCAGCAAGAGAATCATAGCATCGACGGGGTTTTCACACAGCCTGGACCCAAACCGGGGGATCGGCGTCCAAATTTTGGACGCCGATCCCCCGGTCAGGGGTCAATTGCAGGCTGAATGATCGCCTGACGGCGGTCTTTCAGAAGACGACCGAGTATCTACGGCCGTATGCCTGCTTTGAAGCAGCACTGACGATAGGCGTCCATTCCGATAGCGTTCTTGTCGGCAGTAGTCGGACTAAAGCCGATGGTTTACAGCGGCTTGGGCCTGCCTGAAGCATTCAGCACGTGCGGCCCTTTGATCTACCATTGCTGCTTCTGCCGATAACAAGGCTTCAAAGAATGGCACGACTAAAGCGACAGCGAATGCCGTTCGGATACCGAGCATATTCGCCTCCTTGATGGACAACCAAGCGTGCAACACCGATCAAGAACTGCCGGACAACTATCTTCAATTTCGTATTTTTTTTCGTCGGTTCGATTCAGTGGCGCTCCCTAGCGAAATCGAACCTCACGCTTCGCCGTCGCGCTTGCTCAGCAAGTCCTTGGCGAGATCGCCTAGCGCCGGTCGCGGCAGCGCCGTAAACGGCAGCGGGCGTGTCACATCGATCGCGGCTAACCCGAGCCGCGCGGTGAGGAGGCCGTTGAGTACGCCCTCGCCAAGCCGCTGCGAGAGCTTTGCCGCGATGCCGTGGCCGAGCATCTGCTGCACCAGGCTGTCGCCGACCGCCATGCCGCCGGTGATGGCGAGATGGCCGATGACGTGGCGGAGCAGGCTGATCATGCCGAGCGTGCCGGGCCGGCCGCCATAGAGCCGCGCCAGTTGCCGGATCAGCCGCATCGCGGCGACGAACACGAACAGCACGTCGATCAGGGCGCGCGGGCTAACGGCTGTCACCACCGAGACGCGTTGCGCGGCTGTGGAAACCAGCCGGCGCGCCTCTTCATCCAGCGGCGCCATCAATTCGCGCTCGGCCAGCTTGATCATGTCGGCACCGTCGATGATGTCGTCGGCATGGCCGACCAGCGTGGCGCGGGCGCGGGCCAGTTGCGGGTTTTGATGGGCGAGCTTGAGCAAATCGTTGACGACGGCGCGGCTGGCGGCGCGGTCGTCGCTGCGCAGCACTTCAGTGGCGCGCTGATGCAGTTTTTCGATCGCCGCCAGCCGCGCCAGCCCGAAGGCTTCGCGCCCGATGACGACCGCCAGCGCCAGCGCGGCGGCGGCAGCGAATGCCAGCGCGACGTAGCCCAATGTCTGGCTACGCGCGAACAGGTCCTCGATCAGGTTGACGACGCCGAGCCCGAGGCCGAGCAGCACCAGCCCGCCGACGGCGGACCAGAACAGCGTGCCCCAGCGAAAGCGGCGGCGTGCCGGGACACGCGGCGCATCGATCGGCACCGGCAGGGTGGCGGGATCGGCTTCGGGCGTGATGTGCACGGTGCCGCGGGCCGGGCGTCCGGTTTCATCCGGACCCATCACGACCACGCCGGGATCGCCGAGCTTGAACGTCGCCGGCCGCCGATGCGGCGTTTTCTCGCTCATTGCAATCGGTCTCCGATCAGGAACTGGAGGGCGCGGTCGAGGCGGATGTGAGGCAGCGCGGGCTCGTCGTTGGCCGTGCGCTCCAGGAGCGGCGGCCGGAAGCGCAGGAAGCGGAAATCGGCCTGTTCGGAAGCCGTGCTGGAAAGGCCGCGAAAGCCGCCGTTGAACAGTTCCTCAGGGTCCGCGGGCAGGTCGCCCGGAAAGGTCGCCACTTCGGTCTCGCCATCGAAGGTATCGCCATTGGCGGTCTCGCCGGGCGCGGGCGTGCCGATAATGGACGGCAGCTTCTCGCGGCCGCGCGCGACCTGTGCCTCGCGCGTGGCGCGCACCGCCGATAGCGCGACCACGTCGATTGTCGCACCCGCATACTCGGCGCGGTTGGCCGCCTTGGCGACCGCGCGCCGCAGCACGGCTTCCAGCCGGTCGTGGCTCTGATGGTGCAGATGATCGGCCTTGGTGGCGGCAAACAGAATGCGATTGATCCGGGGACGAAAGAGGGTGCTCAATATCGTGCTGCGGCCGATGCGGAAGCAATCGAGAATGCCTGTCAATGCGGCTTCGAGATCGTGCAGCGCTTCCGGCCCGGCATTGAAGGCGGCGAGCGCATCGACCAGCACGATCTGCCGGTCGAGGCGGGCAAAATGATCGCGGAAGAACGGACGCACCACGACATCCTTGTAGGCCTCGTAACGCCGTCGCATCATCGCCCACAGCGAACCATCGGGCGCGCTGCCGTCGGCCGCGACATCGAGCGGCGCAAAGGTGAGCGCCGGTGTATCCGCCAGATTGCCCGGCATCAGGAAACGCCCGGGCGGCAGCAGGCTCATCGCAAAACGCTCGTCGCGGCAGGCGCGCAGATAATCCGTGAACAGCCTTGCCGCCATGCGCGTCGCCTGTTCGTCCTCACGGCCCTCGGGGTGAAGCGTCTTCAGATGTTCGTGCCACGGCGCGGCGAGCTTTTGGCGCGGTCCCTCGCGCGACAATGCCAGGCTCTCCGTCGACCATTGCTCGTAGCTTTTGTCGAGCAGCGGAAGATCCAGCAGCCATTCGCCGGGGTAATCGACGATGTCGATGGTGAGCGTGCGGTCGGCGCCATTCTGCCGCTGGTAGTCGATGACGAGGCGCAGTTCGCTGATGTCGACGGTGGAGCTTGGCCAGCGCCGCTCCTCGATCAGGGTGCGGACGTGGTTCTCATAGTCGAAGCGTGGCACCGCATCGTCCGGCTGCGGCTCGAGCCGGGCGCGGGCAATCCGGCCAGTGGCATAGGGTTCGAACACCGGAAACCTTCCGCCGCGGGTCAGGCCGTGGACGAGCGCGGTGATGAACACGGTCTTGCCGGCGCGCGACAGGCCTGTGACGCCGAGCCGCACGGTGGGATTGAAGAAGCTGTCGCCGTAGTCCAGAAGCGCCCGCGCCGACAGGCGCGCTTCCTCGACGATATCTGAAAAACTGGGGGCCATGCGGGCGTGGGAGGCTCGATGTCGGAGGGGCGTTGGTGGGCGATTACCGGAAAAGTGGCGATTGGCCGGCCAAAATCAAGCGTCTGTGATAGGCTGGCCACGGGCTTCTATGGATATCGGCTTGTGACCGGCAGCACGAAAATGCCACGGCTGTGGAGTACCGGGAAGACCATTGTCCTGATCGCCCTCTCACCAGCTGCTGTGGATCCGCATGACCATCTTCAGACTGAAACAACTCGCCTCGACATCGTTCCATGCGGCGGCCGACGCCATGCACTGGAACTACGACCGCGCCGAGCTGATCGCCGACGGCGTCGTGCATATCGTCGGCGTCTGTCTGGGGCTTGTCGCCGCCACGGCGTTGATCGTGTTGACCGCGGTCTATGCCAGTGCGTTCGAAATTGCGGTGGTGTCGGTCTACGTCGCGGGCCTGCTGGCGATGCTGACATTTTCGGCGGTCTATAATCTCTGGCCGGTATCGCGCGCCAAATGGGTGCTGCGCCGCTTCGATCATTCCGCGATCTATCTCCTGATCGCGGCCACCTATACGCCGTTCATCGTGGCGCTGAAGGAGAGCTATCTGGCGCTTACGCTGCTGGGTGGGGTGTGGTGCGTCGCGATCGCCGGTGTGGTGCTGAAGCTGGCGCGCCCGGGGCGATACGATCGCTTGGCCGTGGGACTCTATCTCGCGCTGGGCTGGAGCGGCGTCATGATTTACGATTCGGTGGTGAAGGCGGTGCCGCCGCTGGCGCTGGGCTTCGTGGTGGCGGGCGGCGTGCTCTATAGCCTCGGCGTGATCTTCCATGCCTGGCAGCGGCTACGCTTCCAGAACGCGATCTGGCACGGCTTCGTCTTGCTCGGCGCCGCCTGCCATTATACGGCTATTCTCGATATGATGATCCTGACGTAACGATATCCGAGGGGAGAGCGGCCATGCAGGTGACCGGCAAAGTCGTGGTTGTCACCGGTGGCGGCAACGGCATCGGGAAGGCGATGTGCGAGGCCTTTCATCGCGCAGGCGCAGCCAAGGTCGTTGTCGCCGATATCGATCCCGATGGCGCGCGAACCGTCGCCACGCCGATCGGTGGGGCGGCCTTCAAATGCGATGTCGGAAAGGAGAAGGACGTCCATCACGTCATCGAGGAGACCGAGCATCAATTCGGCCCGATTGCGCTGTTCTGCTCCAATGCCGGCATCGGCGGCGGTTTCGATCCACTGTCGGTGAATGCCGGCGGAAACTCCGACGAGCCGTGGCAGCGAAGCTGGGCCGTTCATGTCATGGCGCATGTCTATGCGGCGCGGCACCTGATTCCACGCATGAAGGCGCGCGGCGGCGGCTACTTCCTCAACACGATTTCGGCGGCGGGGTTGCTGTCCCAGGTCGGCAGCCCGGCCTATTCGACCACCAAGCACGCCGCGGTCGGCTTTGCCGAAAACCTCGCGATCTCGCACAAGGCCGACAACATCAAGGTGTCGATCCTCTGCCCGCAGGGCGTCGACACCAACATGCTGCGCTCGATCCCCAAGGGCCCGCAATCCGGCGACGGCGACCTTTCGCCGGAGCAGGTGGCGCAGGACGTGCTGAAGGGACTGGAAGAGGAAACCTTTGTGATCCTGCCGCACCCGCAAGTGCTGGGCTACATGCGCAAGAAGACCGAGAATTACGACCGCTGGATCTCGGGCATGGCGAAGATCCAGGCGAAGATGCGGGAGAGTTACGGGAAGTGAGAACATAGCCCGGATGCAGCCAACGGGTCGCGCGAATGCGCGCCCGATGACAGGCTCCGCGAAATCCGAGGCTGCCGGGCGGATGGACTGATCCCGGATTGCGCTGCGCTCCATCCGGGCTACGAATTTTCTAAATAGGGTTGTGAGCGAGAAGGGCGGCCCCTCTGCCGCCGTTCCCGACAATCTCTCTTACTGACAGCGGTGCATCAGGCCGTCTTCGAGGCGGACCATTGTGCCGGGCTGGCAGATGATGCCGTTGCGTGCCGCGTAGTCCTGGCTCCATGCGCCCTGGCCGTAATAGCCATAGGCGCCGCCGCCGTCGCCGCCGTAATAGGCGTAGGGGCCGCCGCCGTAGTAGGCCGCAGTCGCTCCGGCTGCGACGACACCGGCGCCCACCGCGGCGGCACCGGCCGCGGCCCGCCGCGCCTGCCGCCGGACAACGCCCGGGGTGTAGGGATCAGCCACCTGTGCCTGCGCGCGCTCGATCGACAGCGAGGCGCCCTTCTGTTCGCTCCAGTCAAACGAGAGCATGGTCGCGCATGTGAAGACGGAGACGGCGAGGGCAGCTTTTCCCAAGGCAGCTTTTTCAAGGCTTGGCTGTTTCATGACTTTCACTCCAGGGTTGCCCCATGCTGAACTCTCGTGCGAGCGTAGAGGTCCGTCAAGTAGTGCCGCGTACGGAACTTGCAGACGAATTGTCGGGCCTTTGAATCAAGAAGAGGTTTCATGAGCTGGCGTGGCTGGCCATTTGGAAAAGCTCCGGCGACGCTGCCGGATGCGCCGCATGCGCTGCTGGCGGATATCGAGAAGCGGGGCAGGCAATATCTCGACGAGGCGGACAACGGGAAATGGGTCTATCCGGCCTGCAAGCGGACCGCGCCGGATGCCGGCGCCGACAAGGACTCCGTCTGCAACCACACGCGGCTGGAAGCCTTCCGCTATCTGCTGATGGTGCCCAGGGGTGAATTCAAGCTGCTCGTCGAGCCGGATTCACAAGCGGCGATACTGGAGGCGTATCTTCGCCAGTTGCCGCACGATGAAACGGTGATCGAATTCACCGGCAACACGATGAGCGATCTGGCGATTGCCGTCATTGCCGGATTCAACTGGCTCACTTATTGCGCTGGCCTTGCCGGAGCCGACCGCAAGACATTTTCGGGGACGCTCAACCATTTCCGCAGAGTTGCGATGTCGGCGCAGAAATGGTGGGAGATGAAGGGCGCCGGGGAGCGCTACGCGCAACTGTTGCAGACGCAGCAGGAGCCGCCGCTGTTCCTGTATCTGGTCTGGGCGGACTATGGCCGGCTTGCGGACGAAATCGCCGCGGCGCGGGCCGGGCGTCGGGGCTAGCTCTTTCGCGTAGAGCGCGGTCTCTCATCGTCATTGCGAGCGAAGCGAAGCAATCCATAGTGCAGCAAGCGGAGGCATGGATTGCTTCGCTTCGCTCGCAATGACGTGGATAGAATCGCGTTTCAACTCTTCTGCGCGTAGAGCAGCGGGACGGCGGAATCCACCATCACCTCGATCAGGCTGGTGCCGTCATGTCCGAGCCCATCCCTGAGCGCGCCCGCGAGCTCGGATGATTTCGTCACCCGCACGGCGTGGCAGCCCATGCCTTCGGCGAGTTTCACGAAATCGATGCCGGGCAGTTCGAGGCCCGGCACGTTGCGCACCTGCATCACCTGGCTGAACGAGCGCATCGCGCCGTAGCCGGCATTGTTGATCACCACCACCGTCAACGGCAGCTTGCGTCGCGCCGCGGTCCACAGCGCCTGGATCGAATACATCGCCGAGCCGTCGCCGATCAGGCAGACCGTGCGCGTCGCCGGTCGTCCCAGCGCCATGCCGACGGCGGCAGGCAGGCTGTAGCCGAGACCGCCGCTCGACATGGTGTAAAAACTGTCCTGGCCGCGCATCGGCATGAACTTTTGCATCGCCGGGCGGTGCGAGGGCGCTTCCTCCACCAGCGCCGCATTGGCGGGCATGGCTTCGGACAGCGCGTGCAGCAGAAATTCGACCGGCAGCGGATCGGCGGCTGACGGCGCGGGCGGCAGCGTGCGGCCGGCCGGCATCGCGCGCTTCGTTTCGGGCAACAGTTCCAGCAGCATTGCCAGCGCCGGCTTCATGGTCGCGATGATGCTGGCGCCCGACGGCGTGACGGCGGCGGCGTCCGGATCATCGGTGATCTGGAAGATCGTGGTCGCGCCGTCGAAGATCGCGGCATGGCCCTCGACATGGAAGGTGAACACCGGCGCGCCGATCACCACCACGAGGTCATGATCGCGCAGCGCGTCCGATAGCTGGCCCGGCGAAGCGTGCAGGAAGCCTGCGAATTGCGGGTGACGTTCCGGGAACGAGCAGCGGGCCGAGAACGGGCTGACCCATACCGCGGCCTTTGTCTTTTCCGCCACCTGCACCATCAGGTCGACAGCCCCGGCGCGGTCGACGCCGGGCCCGACGACGAGGGCAGGGCGCTTGCTCGCCGACAGCGCGGCAACCAGCGCCTTCATCGCCTCCAGATCGGGGCCGAGTTCGCGGCTGACGCGGCGGGCCTCGATCGGCTGCGTAGGGCGCGTCCAGTCGTCGATCGGGATCGAGACGAAGGTCGGCCCGCAGGGTGGCTGCATCGCGACGTAATAGGCGCGCGCGATCGCCGCCGGCACGTCCTCGGCGCGCGCCGGCTCGACGCTGTATTTGACATAGGGCCGCGGAAATTCCGAGGCGCGCTCGGCATAGAGAAAGGCCTGCAACGGCAGGATCGAGCGCGCCTGCTGGCCGGCGGTGATCACCAGCGGCGTCTGGTTGCGGTGGGCGGTATAGATATTGCCGAGCGCATTGCCGACGCCGGCGCCGGAATGCAAATTGACGAAGCCGGCATTGCGGGTCGCCTGCGCGTAACCGTCGGCCATGCCGACGACGCTAGCCTCCTGCAGGCCGAGCACGTAATCGATGTCGTCGGGCCAGTCGCTGAGGAACGGCAGCTCGGTCGAGCCGGGATTGCCGAACACGCGCTTGATGCCGAACGCGCGGAGCAGGCCGAAGGTGGCATCCTTGACGGTGAGCGAGGCGGTCGCAGGCTTGGCTGGTTTGCGGGACGACATGAGGTGGCTCCCATCAGGATTTTCTTGCGTTCCGCGCCGGCGCTTGAACGAAGGCGGAAGCGATCCACCTCTCGATGGATTGCTTTATGAAGTCAAGCTGGCCCGCGAAAACAAATAGGGAGGCGCCACGCGCCTCCCTATTTCCTTCCTGCGAACCCGCGACCGTGCTCGATCCCTGCCGGGATGCGCGGCTATTTCTGAATGCAGGTATCGGCGGTCTCCCTGGTGCATTCGTCGAGGCCGGTAAATACCGGGTCATCCACCTTCTTGCCCTCAATCAGATCGATCATGACCGACGGCGCCTTGTAACCCATCTCGAACGGCCGCTGACCGACCAACGCTTCGACGCGACCTTCCTTGGCGAGCGCGACTTCCTCGCCGATGGTGTCGGCGGCGACGATCACCAGCTGCTTGCTGGCGATCTGGGCCTTGTACTGGTCGGTGAGCTGACGATAGGGCTGCGGTGCGCCGAACAGCGGCCAGCCGCCCTCGATCACGAACGCATCGAGTTTCGGATTGGCGGTGAGGATGTCCGACATCGCCTGCACGCCTTTCGGCCCGTCATCATTGGTGAAGACCGGGCAGCCCGATATCTCGGTCCAGCCGCCTTCGCCCTTCAATCGGTCCACATCCTTCTTGCCGGACAAGGCATCCCGCGTTCCGGAGGCGCGACGCAGAATGTTGTCGGCAGCGACGTTACCCAGGATCAGGCAGAGCGTGCCGCCGTTCGGCTTTGCCTTTTTGAGATATTCGCCGAGCCGGAAGCCCATCAGGTAATTGTCGGTGCCGAGATAGGTTTTGCGCAACCCGGCGTCTTCCTTCTTGAGGTCGGCGTCGAGCGTCATGACCGGTATTTTGGGCTTGGCGGCCTTGATCGCGTTGGCGATCAATGGCGCGTTCGACGGAGAGATCGCCATCGCGGCCGTGTCGGGCTTGCCGAACATGTCCTGGACGATCTGGGCCTCGCCCGCCTCGTCCGAGGTTGAGGCAGGCCCCGTGTAGAAGCAACGATAGGGGGAACTGGCGTTTTCCTTATTCCACTTCTGGCAGCCCTGATTAATGGCCTCAAAGAACGGATTGTCGAGGCCTTTGACGACGATGACGAGCTGCTTCTTCTGAGCCATCGCCGATCCGGCCGACAGGCTGAGCGCCGCAGCGACCAATACCAATAGTGCCTTGTTCATTTGTCCCTCCCACGTATGGCAGCGGACGTTTATTCGCCCGTTTTGCCGAAGTTCGTCTGGTTCAAAACTTCACGAGGGCAAGGAAACGGCTTGATGTGAGGGGGTGGCTATCAGGTCCCTAGCATCCGCACTATTTCGAGCTTGTCCTCGAATGTGATCCGCAGTGACGACAGGGTCCAGTCATGATAGCCACAATCAGCGATTGATAAGAATAATTCGGACGCCTGATGAGTCAACGGATATGTGTGCAGAAATATGACGAGGCTCTGTTTGGTGCGTTGCACCACATCATGCAAAAGATCCTTTCGCGAGGGTGCGGCGTTGATTCCCGCCGGGATCATTGACTGACCACAGGCCCTGTAATTCAATGCCTGTTCAGGTTTCTCCAGAACATAGACACGCAACGCGGCAACGGTTCTGCGCCAGGTAAATCCGGTATGGCCCTTCTCGAACTGAAAAATGTTTCGAAGCATTTTGGCGCCATCCATGCCCTCAACGACGTTTCGCTGTCGCTCGAGCCCGGCCGGATCGTGGGACTGATGGGCGACAACGGGGCCGGTAAATCGACACTCGTCAAGATCATCGCCGGAAATTTTCGCCCCACGCATGGAACGATGCAGATGGAAGGCCAGGATTTGTCCATGCACCGGCCGATCGAAGCCCGCCGGCATGGCATCGAGATCGTGCATCAGGATCTGGCGCTCTGCGACAATCTCAGCGCAGCCGCCAATGTCTTCCTCGGCCGCGAAATCCGCAAAGGCGGCGGCCCGTTCAAAATTCTCGACTATGCCGCGATGTATCGCCGGGCCGGACAGATCTTCGCCGAGCTGCGATCCGAGACACGGCCGCGCGATCTGGTCAGGCAGATGTCCGGCGGACAGCGACAAGCGGTAGCCATTGCCCGAACCCGGATTGCCGACGCCAAGGTCGTTTTGATGGACGAACCGACCGCGGCCATTTCGGTGCGGCAGGTCGCCGAGGTCCTTAATCTGATGCGACGGCTGCGCGATCGCGGCATCGCGATCGTGTTCATCAGCCATCGCATGCCGGATGTATTCAGCATTGCCGATCGCGTCGTAGTATTGCGCCGCGGCCGCAAGGTCGCCGACAAGGACGTCGCCGCCAGTTCGCCAGAGGAAGTGACGGGACTGATCACCGGAGCCATCGAATACGCGTAGCGAAGCCTCTCGACGCTCGCTGGACATCGAAAGTTTCAGGGATGGAAATTCAGTTCGACGACAACATCAAGCGCGCCAGGTTCCCGCTGCTCACCTGGGTGACCTCGCGACAGGCCTTCTGGGTCTCGGTCGCGGTCATCCTGGCCTGTATTTTTCTGTCGTTCGCGACCAACTCGTTTGCGACCTCGAACAACATCTTCAACGTAACCCGCAACTTCACCTTCGTTGCGATCATCGCGCTCGGGATGACGATCGTGATCATCACCGGCGGCATCGATCTTTCGGTCGGTTCGGTGCTGTGCCTGTGCAGCATGATACTCGCGGTCGTGATGCATGCCGGTTACAGCATCGAGGTCGGCATCGCCGCCTCGCTTGCCACCGCGCTGGTGATCGGTGCGATCAACGGTGTGCTGATCGCCTATCTGGGTATTCCGCCGTTTGTGGTCACGCTGGGCATGCTGTCGATCGCGCGCAGTCTGGCGATGGTCGCCTCCAACAACACCGTGGTGTTCCAGTTCGGTCCGGATCACGACAAGCTGCTGTTCCTCGGCGGCGGCGCCTGGCTGTTCGGGATCGCCAACCCCGTGCTCTTCATGCTCGCGCTGGCGCTGCTGACCGGTTTTGTGCTGCACTACACTCGATTTGGCCGCTACGTATTCGCGATCGGCGGCAACGAGCACGCCGCCATCGTGACCGGCGTGCCGGTGCGGCGCACCAAGCTCGCCGTCTACATGATATCCGCGCTCTCGGCCGGCATTGCCGGCATAATCCAAACCGGTTGGCTCGGGGCCGTCACCACCAATCTCGGATCGGGCATGGAACTGCAGGTGATCGCGGCGGCGGTGATCGGCGGTGCCAATCTCGCCGGCGGAATTGGCACTGCCTTCGGCGCCCTGATCGGTTCGGCGCTGATCGAGGTGATCCGCAACAGTCTCGGGCTGTTGGGGGTCAGCGCATTCTGGCAGGGCACCTTTATCGGCTCGTTCATCATCATTGCGGTGACCTTCGACCGGCTGCGGAATTACCGGTCGTCGGAATGAACGCCGCTGGCGTGGCCGCAGCTCTCCACCATTCGATCAACGACGCACGAAAGAAACGCAGATGACAGGCAAGCGTGTGGTATTTACCGGGGGAACCGGCAAGGCCGGCAGGCACGTGCTGCCGCACCTGAAGAGCAAGGGTTACGACCTTCTCAATGTCGATCTCAAGCCGTTCGATCACCCCGGCATCGGCACCCTGATCGCCGATCTGACGGACAGCGGCCAGGCCTTCAACGCCCTGACCACGCATTTCGGCTTCGACCGTTTCGAAGCCGGCAAGCCGCCGGTAGCGCCTGACGCCGTCGTGCATTTTGCCGCAATACCGCGGGTACTGATCGAGCCGGATAACGAGACGTTTCGCGTCAACACGATCAG
The DNA here is from genome assembly GCF_023101085.1 of Bradyrhizobium sp. 170. Classification (NCBI taxonomy): domain Bacteria; kingdom Pseudomonadati; phylum Pseudomonadota; class Alphaproteobacteria; order Hyphomicrobiales; family Nitrobacteraceae; genus Bradyrhizobium; species Bradyrhizobium sp. 170. Next base: position 1,307,224 of record NZ_CP064703.1, read on the forward strand.
CACCTACAATGTCATCGAGGCCGCGGCAAAGCTCGGCGTCCGCAAGATCGTGATCGCCTCCAGCGAGACCACCTACGGTGTCTGTTTTGCCGAAGGCGACAAGGATTTCAGAAGTTTCCCGCTCGAGGAAGACTACGACACCGATCCCATGGACTCTTACGGGCTATCCAAGGTCGTCAATGAAAAGACCGCGCGCGCCTTCGCCATGCGCTACGGCATCGACGTCTATGCGCTGCGGATCGCGAACGTCATCGAGCCGCATGAATACGACATGTTTCCCGGCTTCCTGGCCAATCTGCCGTCGCGAAAACGCAATGCCTGGGGCTATATCGACGCCCGCGACCTCGGTGAGATCGTGCATCTGGCGATCCAGAAGGACGGGCTCGGCTTTCAGGTCTTCAATGCTGTCAACGACACCGTCACCGCCAACATTCCGACCCGCGAGGTACTGAGAACCTATTGTCCCAACGTCCCGCTCACCCGCGAGCTCGGCGATTACGACGCGCCGCTCTCGAACCGGAAGGCGCGCGAGGTGCTGGGATTCAGGGAGGCGCACAACTGGCGGAAATACGTCAAGGCCGGATAGCGGCGGCGATACTTCATCGCCGCGTCGATCCTTCCTGCATAGCTGCCGGGGGCGCCAAGTGCACTCCGGGTCAAAGGCGATAGTTTGGGGTAACCGGCGCGCATCGCCGCCTTGCGCGCAAAGCGGACAGTGCAGCCCTCACCACGTCGCCGTGCCCTTCATCGTCGGCTGGCCCTCGGCATTGGCGATCCACAGTTCCATGCCGGCGCTGGTTTCGTTGGCGTTGATCGAGAACTCGCCGCCTTCGAACAAGGGCTGCACGCCGCGATAGCTGAACTTTTTCGGCGCCGAGTCACCGTGAAGCTTTGCGGCGAACTCGACGATCAGCGCCGCCTGCAGCGGGCCGTGGAAGATCAGGCCCGGATAACCCTCGACCTTGGTGACGTAGTCTCGGTCGTAATGGATGCGGTGGCCGTTGAAGGTCAGCGCCGAGTAGCGAAACAGCAGTACGGGATCGCTGACGTGGCTTTCGCGATGCTTTGCGACGGGCGGCGGCGGTGGAGGGGCCTTGGCTGATGCGGCTGGCGCCGCGCCACCCATGTCGCGATAGACGATGTCCTGCCGTTCGCGGATCGCTGTGCCGCGCGGCGTCGTAATCGTGTGTTCGACGGAGACGAAGCACAGCACGCCGGTCGAGCCGGTCTTCATCGTCACGTCTGATATCCGCGAGGTGCGCGTCGTCTCGTCGCCGACGCGCAGGGGCTCGATGAATTCGATTTCGCCGCCGGCCCACATCCGGCGCGGCAGCGGCACCGGCGGCAGGAAGCCGCCGCGGGTGGGGTGGCCGTCGGGGCCGAGCTGCGACATCGGAAATACCGGCTGCGCCAGGCACCAATGCGTGGTCCACGGCGCGGGGTCGCCTGTCGTGGGTTCGCCGATGTCCTGGAACAGCGTGGCGCGCAGGCCCTTCACGAGCTGCGCGGTGACGATGTCGGTCGCTTCGGTGCTGCGGCCGATCCATTGGCGCAGATGATCGAGGTTTAGAGCTTCTGTCATGACTGGTGGCTCTGGACATGAGGAGCTTTGGGAAGTTCAACGTGGTCGCCGATCCCGGGCACGGCGCCATAGTGCCTGTCCTCACCGACGAAGATCGCGGCCGGCGCGGCGTAACTTACCTTGCCCTTCGGCGTATCAACTTCGATGCGGCGCAGATGCGGATGCACGGCGAGATCGGCCATGGTGTTCACCTCGGCAAACGCAATATCAGCGGCGTCCAGGCGCTTGAGCAGATCGACCCGCGTCATCGAGGCAAAACTGTCGGCCACCGTCTTGTCGGTGAGTGAACGGTTGCGCACGCGCTCGACCATGTTGGCGAAGCGGGGATCATTGGGAAGGTCGGGTTGATCCAGCACCTCGGCGCAGAGCTTCTTCCATTCGCGCTCGCTCTGGATCGAGATCAAGATGCCCTTGCCATCCCTGGAATTGAACACGCCGTAGGGCGCGATCGAGGGATGGGCCAGCGCCATCCGCTTCGGCGGATTGCCGGCTTCCGAATTGATCAGCGGCACCGCCATCCAGTCGGCCATCACGTCGAACATCGAGATCCTGATGTCCGCGCCCTTACCGGTGCGTCCGCGCGCGATCAGCGCTTCCAGGATGGATGCATGCGCGGTGGCGCCGGTCGCGATATCGACGACGGAGATGCCGACCCGCGACGGCCCTTCCGGCCCGCCGGTGATCGAGGCCAGCCCGCTCTCGGCCTGGATCAAGAGATCGTAGGCCTTGCGATCGGCATAAGGACCGTCATCGCCATAGCCCGAAATGGTGCAACAGATCAGCGCCGGATAATCTTTTCGCAGGCGCTCCAGCGAGAAGCCGAGCTTGTCCATCGAGCCCGGCTTGAGGTTCTGCAGCAGCACGTCCGCGCTCGCGATCAGCTCTTCCAGCGCGGCGCGGCCCTCTTTGGTGGCGAGATCGATCACCACGGAATTCTTGCCGCGGTTGAGCCAGACGAAATAGCTGCTCTGGCCCTTGGCTGCCGCATCATAGCCGCGGGCGAAATCGCCTTCGGGCCGCTCGACCTTGACGACATGCGCGCCGGCATCGGCAAGCCTGGAGCTGCAGAACGGTGCTGCGACCGCCTGTTCGACGGAGACGACGATCAATCCCTCTAACGGCAACATCTGATGTTCTCAGTAGGAGCGGGGCAGGCCGAGCACATGCTCGGCGACGTAGGACAAGATCAGATTGGTCGAGATCGGCGCAACTTGATACAGCCGCGTTTCGCGGAACTTGCGCTCGACGTCGTATTCTTCCGCAAAGCCGAAGCCGCCATGGGTCTGCACGCAGGCATTGGCCGCTTCCCAGGAGGCGTCAGCCGCCAGCATCTTGGCCATGTTGGCCTCGGCGCCGCAATCGAGCCCGGCTTCGTATTTTCGGGTGGCTTCCTTGACCATCAGCTCGGCCGCGCGCATCGCGGCGTAGGCCTTTGCGATCGGGAACTGGATGCCTTGGTTCTGGCCGATCGGGCGGCCGAACACGGCGCGCTCCTTGGCATAGTTGGTGGCCTTTGCGATGAACCATTTGGCGTCGCCGATGCATTCGGCCGCAATGAGGATGCGCTCGGCGTTCATGCCTGACAGGATGTAGCGAAAGCCCTTGCCTTCATCGCCGATCAGGTTTTCGGCCGGCACCCGCATGTCGGTGAAGAACACTTCGGTGGTGGCGTGGTTCATCATGGTGCGGATCGGGCGGATTTCGAGGCCGTTGCCCTTGGCCTCGCGCATGTCGACGATGAACACGGACAAACCATCGGTACGCTTCTTCGCCTGTTCCTTCGGCGTGGTGCGCGCGAGGAGGATCATCAGGTCGGAATGCTCGGCACGGCTGGTCCAGATCTTCTGGCCGTTGACGATGTAGTGGTCGCCGTCGCGCTTGGCGACCGTCTTCAGTGAGGACGTATCGGTGCCGCTGGTCGGCTCGGTGACGCCAAAGGCCTGCAGCCGCAATTTGCCGCTGGCGATCCCGGGCAGATACTTTGCCTTCTGGGCATCGTTGCCGTGCCGCAGCACGGTGCCCATGGTGTACATCTGGGCGTGGCAGCCGCCGCCGTTGCAGCCCGCGCGCTGGATCTCCTCCAGGATCGCGGCCGCGGCCGAGAGCTTCAGCCCGGAGCCGCCATACTCCTCGGGGATCAAGACCGAGAGGTAACCGGCCTCCGTCAGCGCGTCGACGAACTCCTTCGGGTACGCCATCTGGCGGTCCAGCTTGCGCCAGTATTCGCCGGGGAACTGGGCGCAAAGCTTTGCGACGGCGTCGCGGATGTCGTGGAATTCGTCTTGTTGTTCTTGTGCGGTCATTTGATTTTCTGGCGATGGATAGGGGTTGATGTCAATTGCCTGACGGTCGGTTGTGAAACCAGCGCCGGTCTCCTATGCTGAATTGTTATAGCGTATGAACCTGCCTTCGAAGATTGGCAAGCGATGGATATCAGGCAGCTCAGGACCTTCAGTTGCGTGGCGGAGCTCGGCAGCCTCAGCAAGGCCTCCGACACGCTGCGGGTGGCGCAGCCGGCGCTGAGCCGCCAGATCAAGCTGCTCGAGCATGAACTGCGGGCCGAGCTGTTTACGCGGAACGGCCGCGGCATGGTGCTGACCGATGCCGGCCGGCTGCTGCTGGCGCGAACCGCCGGCATCGTCCGGCAGATCGACCAGGTGCGCGACGAGATCCAGTCCTCGGGCGGCCCGCCCTCGGGCCGCGTCGTGCTCGGGCTGGTGCCGACGGTGAGCTGCGTGATTTCGGCGCGGCTCGCCCGGCGCACCGTCGACAGATATCCGGGCATTTCGCTCTGCATCGTCGAAAGCTACAGCGGCCATCTGATGGAATGGCTGCACCGCGGCGAAATGGATCTGGCGCTGATCTACGGGCCGTCGAGCGACCTGCATCTGACCGTGCAGAGCCTCGGCCGCGATCCCATCGTCGCCGTGGGGCCGCGCGGCAGCGGGCTGTCGCAGAAGAAGCAGGTCGAGATCGGCTGGCTGCTGCGCCAACGCCTGGTGCTGCCCAGTCATTCGCACGGCCTCCGGGCGCTGATCGAGCAGGCGGCGGCGAAGAAGAAACTGAAACTCGACGTTAAGCTGGAAGCGGATTCGTTTCGGGTGCTGACCAGCCTCGTCGAGGAGGGGTTGGGATACACGCTGCTGCCGCCTTCTTCGGTGCGCCACGAAGTAGCCTCCGGCCGGCTGGAAACGGCTGCGATATCAAAACCGTCGCCGATGCGCGAACTGACCCTTGCTTCTCCCATCGACCATCCCGGCTCGACTGCGATCACGCTCGTGAGCGAGCTGCTCCGCAGCGAACTGACCGCCTGCCGCGAAGAGGGCCTCTGGGACATCAAGCTCGCCTGAGCCGATGTGAGGGCCTTAAGGATTGGCTTAGAACAAAACGGTCCAGCCCGGCATTCTCATCTGGCTACAGCAGTCATGCCGCAATTGTATAGGGCGGGGCAGGCTCGCCGGAACGATGGCTGTGGGCTCGAAGCTGCCGATACGCGATGTCTGTTATCCGGTCCCTGGCAGGGGTAACCGGACATCGGGCGCAAGGTTGAGTTACGAATGGCCCGTCGTGGACATTGAGGTCTGGTGTGCGCGACCTGTCGGCCACCTCACACCGACCCCAAGGCTGGTCGACCAGTTCTTCATTGACTGAACTGGCACTGACGATCGAAAATTTCAGATGCGCTGCCTGGCGCTATAGGCCGCGTTGCGCGTCCCAGTACGTAGGCGTCCCATAATACTGATGGGTGCGCGCTTCCCAGTCTCTATCCTGCCAGGAGTCATCACTGAACTCAGGCGCATCCTTGAGCTGTTGCTCGGTGATACTGGTTCGAAAACCACCAAGCGACGTATCATATGTCAGAGCGCCCCAGGGGATCGGGTAATGGCTGTGGCCTAACCCAACAAATCCGCCAAAGCTCATGACGGCATAGGCCACCCGACCCGACACCTTGTCGATAATGAGGTGATCAATCTCACCGATATTCTTTCCACCTGCTTCATAAACCTCGGTTCCATGAATGTCTTCGCTTGAGATGCATTGATGATCCGGATGGGCTGTTGCGCGGGCCATGGCTATCTCCCTCATTAGTTGGTTTTGTCCACTTAACTCCGCCGCTAAAGGGTCGTTCCTAGCAAAGTAATTCTGAAATCCGATTTCGGTCCCGCGGCCGTGCGTTGCAGGGGCGTGACAATCGAGAGCCTCCGGTTTTTACGCCGGGGATTCTCTTGGGTTCTAATTCGATCTCTAATTTCTACCTAACAATACAGCTATAGAATTCGTTCTCCGGCTCAATCACCCCTGTCTGGCAGAAGCCAGCACAATCTCTATGTCCCTCGGCTCAATGCCGAGAGCGTCAAAACCGGGATGCCTGCCAGAGGCGACGTTGTCCTGGGTCATAAGCTCGACCTGGTTCGATGTGACGGGAGTAGCAGGTAAGAATTCACCGGCAAAAGCGAGCATCTTCCACACGGTAATGGGCATTGGCGCGAGGACGCGCCGGATATTCAGGTAATTGCAGATCGCCTGAAGCAATTCCCTGTAGGTGTAGGTGTTGGGACCGGCTAACTCGTAAATCATTGCCGGCTCGGCGGCGTTGAAACAGCGCGCAATCGCCTCCCCAACGTCTTCCACATACGCGGGCTGAAGCGCAGTCTGACCGCGTCCGAACATCGGAAAGACGGGAAACATCCGTAGCATCTTCATGAGCGGGATTAGAAATGCATCATCCGGCCCAAACATTGCTGAAGGACGGATAATCGTCGCCCCGGAGAACGCAGCCCGTACCGCGGACTCGCCCTCGCCCCGGCTTCGAATGTAGGACGAGTGTGACTGCGCATCGGCGCCAATTCCGGAAACGTGGGCCAGGCGCTGCACGCCTGATCCTCGTGAATATTTTGCCACTCTCGCAGCAGCTTCGACGTGCACGGAACGAAACGTGTCGCTGCCGCGCTCGACATAGAGGCTTACGGCGTTGACGACAGCGAAAGCGCCAGCGACAGCGCTAATCACCGATCCATCGTAGCCGACATCGGCTTTAACAACCTCCAGTCTCGATGACCTATCGCGAAAGACCTGAGCTCCCCGCTCTGGATGCCGTGACGCAACCCTGACCTCGAAACCGTGGTCCAAAAGGTGTTGTACGACGCGCCGGCCCAAAAAGCCGGTACCGCCAAAGACAGTCACTTTTCGGCTAGTCATCCCGGTTCAACCCGACTGCAAGCTTGACTCGACGACTCCGCACCGCCTCGGCGTGATAGCCGCCGCGAAAGGTTTCCTCCGCTGCTTCACGAGCGATCGCGAAGATCGGTCACACCTTCTTTTTGAGCGCAGTGGTCGCAGCAATAATAGGTGCCATTCTTTTCCAGGCCGTGTCCGACAATGCGCGTTCCACAATGCTCGCACGCCGGCGCCAAGGCGTGAATTGCGCACTCGAAACTATCGAACGTGTGCGTTTTGCCGTTCATCACAACCTGAAACGCCTTGTCGTAGTCATTGCCGCAGGTTTCGCATGTCGCCATTTTTTCCTCCTTCACGCCGCACGGCGTTGCGAGTTCGAACTGCCCTTGACCAACCTGGCGCGTTGAACTGCCGGCGGCGAGACTTCCTCCTGCAGTTCCTATTCGACACCAGCCTTTTTGCGCATCTCGTCAATGAGCTTGGACGCCTCCGCCTTGGTGAGGTCCTTTCTGAAGGTAAGAGGCTGTTGTGCCTGTTCTGACAGGGTCTGCAGGTAAGACGCTTGGGCGTCGGTCATCGGCCCGTCCCCTGACACCCAATCGTCGGGGGACTTACGAATGTTGGCAGCGCTTTCCTTGTTACTCATGGCTGTCTCCTCGCGCTGAAAACGGACGAGTTCACTAATTGTTCCTACGCGAGGGCTACGTTTGCATCAGCCGCGCGAATGACCCAAGGAGGAGATGCGCCCCGTGCGGCTTTGATCGATCGCCGCCGCTGTCACGGTGCCGCCCGTCAAGTTGCGGTTAGCCCATTCCGGCCGAGTAGTTGAGCGGCACATAGGTGTATGTTCTCTCGCCGTCGCGGCGCACTTGGCCGAGACCCGGAAACGAGATATGCGCTCCGCCGATCAGGTAGCCTTGGTCTGCCGCATCAGCGAATTGGCGCCAGTGCTCTCGTTCGGCGTCGGCGACGTCCACGTCATAGCCGATCGTAACGGCAGGGCTGTCGAACTGCACCGCGGCCACATGGACGATGTCGCCCCAGAGCAGCAGTCGCTGTCCCTTGCTCTCGACCATATACATGGTGTGTCCGGGCGTGTGGCCATAGGCGGCGCGCGCCCGCACGCCGGCGACGAGATCGGTATCGCCGTCGAATACGGCGAGCTTGCTGGTGCGCATGTACGGGGTGAGCGATGCGATGGCAGCCTGAAAGAACCGCTTCGCGTCGGCGGGGGCCGCTTGCATATTGGATTCGCTCAGCCAGTAATCGGTATCCCGTCTGTTGACGCGCACGACCGCGTTCGGAAATGTGAGTTCCTGTCCCGTCATCAGGCCGCCGATGTGGTCGGCATGCAAATGCGTGAGATAGACTTCGTCGACCTGCTCCGGCTGATAACCGGCCGCGCGGAGGTTGCTTGCAAGGTGGCCTGCGCCCGGTCCGAGCAATGATCCGGCGCCGGCATCGATCAAGATCAGCTTGCTGCCGGTATTCACCAAAAAAGAATTGTGGGACGTCTCGACGACATCGGCGAGATAGCCGCGCTTCAGTGCGGCTTCGATTTGAGCGGCATCGCCACGCAGCAACCTGGTTGCCGGGAGCCTGTTGCTGCCATCCGAGAGCACTGTCACTTCGAAATCGCCGAGCATCAGCCGATAGAACGCAGGCGCCTGACGTCTGACCATCGGCACGGCTGCGAATGACGGTGCGTGCCGGCATGAAACAAGCCGTGCAAAGGCAACTCGCTGCCAGAAAAAGGCGGCGTGTGACGTTTACGCCGCCAGCCTGATCGGTTGGCTGCACACGGCCTGAGTCGCGTGCTGCGTCGAACAAGCGATCGAGGGTCGGGCGAGATGTCTGTTCTGCCATGGAACGTTCCTCTCAATCATGGTGGCGACCCGTTTCATTGAGCCGCGGAACCTGCCGCTCTGCCGGCAACGGCATCGCTGTGGACGCTGCGGCGGCAGGAGCCGCGAGCTTTGTTTGGGCCGCGCTGCGACATGTGGTTATGATAGTATAATTATTATGGCTATATACATTCCATCCGATCCGGCATAACCATGCGCGCATGGGTGCGCGGATGAGGAATGGCCGACCGAAGAAACCAGTGAAGGGTGATGCGCAACGGTGGGCAGAGCTGGCCGACTGTATGCTCGTCATCGCGCGCGAAATCCAGTTTCGCGGCTACAAGGACCCGCGGGCGGTGTCACTCACCGCAACCGAGGGGATGGTCATGCGGTACATGCAGGACCATCCGATCGCCGCCCCCAAGCAGATCGCCGCAGCCGTTGGACTCCAGCGCAGCAATCTTTCGACGCTCATGGCCGGCCTCGAGAGGAGGGGTCTGATCGAGCGCACCATGTCGGAAGGCGATCGGCGCGGCGTCACGGTCCGCCTCACGGAGGCCGGACGCCGCAATTATATGATCGTCCGGCGCGAATGGGCGGCTGCGGTCGCCAAGGCAGCAGAAAATGACACGCGCGGCCTGGAGGGGACCTTAGGCCTGCTCAAGGACATTGCGGCTGGTCTCATCGCGATGCGACCAGAAACGCCAGGCCGGGACATGAGCCGCGCGGAAGCGTGACACGACACGGGACTCCGTGTTCGTTCGACCCACGATTGAACGACCGGCGACAGGATCGGCATTCAGCCGTGATACGCAAACAGCTCGATTGGGTCGTTGAAGCCGCGGACCGGATGTTCGCCGACGTGTTCGAGATCGAAATCGCGTTCGACGAAGTCGGCAAACGCGCGGGACAGCAGCACCGTTCTGCCCAGTTGTTTGGTGAGGGTTTCGAGACGCGAAGCCATGTTGACAGCAGGGCCGATGACGGTGAAGTCGAGCCGGCTGCGCGACCCGATATTGCCGTACATGACGTCTCCGACGTGGACGCCGATGCCGTAATTCAGCGGCGCACGACCGGTTTCGCCGTTCTTTTCGTTCAGGGCAACCATGGCCTGACGGGCCTCGGCCACGGCATGCAGCAGATTTGCGCAGGCTTGAGGCTGGCTGAGCGGAAAAATGGCGAGCAGGCCGTCGCCGATGAATTTCAGAATTTCCCCGCCATGTCGCGCAATCGGCTCCGACATCGCGTCGAAATAGCCGTTGAGAAGATCAATGACGTCATCGCGCGGCCAGTTGTCGGAAATCTTGGTGAAATCACGGAGATCGCAGATCATGATGGCGGCGCGTACCGTCGTCCCGCTTCCGCGCCTGGTGGCGCCGGCCAGAATGAGTTCGCCGGCATGCGACCCGACATAGGTTTCCAGCAGCGTTCGCGCCAGGCGATTCTTCATACGGATTTCGCTGACCAGCGCCAGAACCGGCAACAGCTTCAACAGGCGGGCGATGTGCGCGTTGTCGAAACCTCCCGGCCGGTCGGTTGCAAAAGTCACGATATGCCGCTTGCCGAGCGTATGGTACAGCGGCCACGCCACATAGTCGGTCAGGCCTTTCGCCCGCATCTCGTCATAGATGGCGTGCTTGCGGCCCAGCGATGGATCGCGTTCGAGATTCTCGCGCACCTCGGTGGCACCGTCATGGATTTCGTTGGCGGGACTACCGATGAATTCGGATCGCTCCCTGACATCGTAGTCAACTCGCGCAAGCTCGGCCTCGCGCATCCCGTCGGCCCACATGATCCGGGCGCCGAGCCATTGCGGATGATGGATCAGGAGATGAAGCGTCGCCCGCTTGACGGGAATGCCGGCTCGCTGGAGCCGGAGACACAGCTCGGCGAAAATATTGTCAATGAAGCGCTCATCGCGTGTGTCATTTGTCAGCCAGTGCACAAGGTCGCCGTCGGAATGCGCAGGGACGGGATCGATGTTTGGCGGCGCGTTCATATCTTGCTCCCGGGCGGTGACCTGGATCGACGGTACAGGATATGTCGTGTCTCCGCTCGGCGACGTCAACGGGAGTCCGCCGCAATCTGCTTGCGCATATCGAAGCGATCTTGACCTCGGTGTTCAACAAACCGGTCCTGATAAAGGAGGCAGACCCACCTTCAGCCAACCAGGGTCAAAAGGTTTCCGGCAGCGTCTTCGAAATGCGCGAGCGTGCCACCCCATTCCTGCTTTTCAGGTGGAGCAGTAAAGTGCACGCCCTTCGCCACAAGTTCGGAATACGTGGCTTGAATATCCTCGACTTCTATCGAACACCCCACGTAGCGGCCTGCAAGGTCTCGCTCCTTACGGTCTTCCTCTGAAGACACGTCTTCGACAATCAACACGGGACCGAGATCAAATCCGATCGCCTTGTTCTCGTGCTCCCACAGTATATCCAATCCTAGAATTTGAGCGTAGAACTTCCTGGCGGCTGCCAGCTCGGTCACGAGCACCCTGACATAACGCATGCGCATCGACGCCTCCAACGATTGGAGCTCTTACTTTCCTTCGATCATTTCGACGAGCTGAATGAGATTGCCGCATGTATCATCAAAGACGGCCATTCTGACCGTGCCTGCGTCCATCGGCTCGACTGTGAATTCGACACCAAGCTGGCGCAATCTCTCGAACTCCTTCTTGAGGTCATCCACTTTGAAGGACACGGCAGGAATCCCATCGTTCACGAGCGCAGATTTGAATGGCCCGGCGGCAGGGTGCTCGCTCGGCTCGAGCAGGAGCTCGGTTCCTTCCGGTGCCTCCTTCGACACGACGGTCAACCAGCGATGCGCGCCCATCGGGATATCGTGCTTGACGATGAAGCCCAGCTTCTCCGTGTAGAAACTCAAGGCTTTGGCCTGATCGTCAACCAAAACGCTCATGACATAGATCCTCATGTCGCACTCCCTTTTTTCAGATGCTTGTTGAGCCAGGCAGCGGCTGCCTTTCGCAGGGGCGCATTGTCGAAGGTGTGCATTTTGGTGCGCCCGCTCCAATGCGTCTGGACAAGTCCAGCCTTCTCCAGCATGTCGAGGTGCTGCGAGATCGTTTGTCGCGACAGGCTTCTGCCATCCTCTGCAAACGACGAAGCGCAGATCTCAAACAACGACTGCCCGGGACGCTTCGCCAGGCGATCAAGGATGCGCCGGCGCAAGGGATCACCGAGCGCCTTGAAGACATTGTCGAGCTGGTCGTCGTCCACGCCAAATAACATGCAGTAATTTGACTGCATGTTAAGCTGCGCGTGAAAACCTGCGCGGCTACGCCGCGGCAGGCGGTCCGAACCAGGTGGTTAGCGCGTCAGCGAGTCCCAACTGGGCTGAATCACCCACCCAAGCCACATATCCATCGGGCCGGATCAGCACCGCGCCGGGAGCAGTGACCGTGCCAAACACCGGAACCTCCCACGCACCAGCGTATTTGGCGTCGATCAGCTTAACCCGATCCGCCCGTGGCGTGATGTCGAGGGCGCCGGGCTCACCGAGGTTGAGCAGCACCGGCCGGGCATCGTGCAGCAGGGTGAAGACCCGCAGCGGGCCATTGGCGGTGACGAGGTCGAGATCGGGCACGCGGCGTCCGAGCAGCGGATGTCCCTCGCCGAGGTCGTAATGAATGTCGAGGCCGGACATGTCAGCGGCTAACCGTTTGCGAGGCTCGTCCATGGGCAGCAGCTCGGAGATGGTCTCGCGCAGGGCGTTGGTGCGGTCATCTGTGCGGAGCAGCGCGACTTGCGCCATCGTGTTGCGCAGCACGCGGGCGGCGATCGGGTGCCGCTCGGCATGGTACGTATCGAGGAGGCTTGCCGGCGAGGTCTTCCTGACGACCTGGGCGAGCTTCCACCCCAGATTCACCGCATCCTGCACACCGAGGTTGAGGCCCTGTCCGCCCGCCGGGTAATGCACGTGTGCGGCGTCGCCGGCCAGCAGCACGCGTTCTTTGCGGTAGGAAGCTGCCTGCCGAGCCATATCGGTGAATCTCGAAATCCAGGTCGGACTGTGGATCCCGTAATCGGTCCCGTAGACGGCGATGAGCGCCTCGCTGAGATCGCGCAAAGTGGGTTCGCCGGCGGGCCCGACGTGCCGTTCGGTCACCATGACCCGTACCGGGCCTCGATCCATGTAGACCACTTCGCCGCCGCGGATCTCGTACTCCACCCGGCCGAAGCCATGGACGCCAAAGGCATTGCGGTGGATGCCCCATTTCGGCTCCTCGGCCAGTTCGACCTCGGCGATCAGGTTGCTGACGGTCGGATCCCATCCCGGGAACTCGATGCCGGCTGCCTTGCGGATCAGGCTGCGTCCTCCGTCGCAACCGACAACATACTCCGCCCGCAGCGACTGGCCGTCGGACAGCTCGACATCCACGCCGGTATCGTCCTGCGCGATCCCGGTCACCTCAATTCCGCGATGGATCGTGACCACCAGCTCCCCGACCCAACCGGCCAGGATGCGCTCGATATGGTTCTGCCACAGCCCGAGCCCGTAATTGTGCCTGGTGGGAAAGTCGCTGATGTCCAAAGCGATCCCGGCGAACGCAGCCACCTGCGCCACCTGTCCCTCCGAGAGGAACCGATCGGCGATGCCACGCTGATCGAGCACCTCGATCGTGCGCGCGTGCAGACCACCCGCGCGCGAGCCAGCGAGCTCCTGGCTGGCGCGCCGTTCGACAATGGCGACGTCGACGCCCGCCAACGCCAACTCGCCTGCCAACATCAGTCCCGTCGGACCTCCGCCGACGATCGCCACCGCGCGCCTGGTCTTTGCCGCACCCATTTCGTCCGTCCGTAGCAATTGCTTCGGCCGGCGTTGTACGGGATGCCCGGGGTCTTGAAGCAAGCCCCTTGCGCGCTACATATCAGTGTGGGGAGATTGGTGTTCTGCGTTCCGGTTATTTCCGCGGTAGAGCTGAGAGTTACGGAAATGGTTTTGCGGTGCTGCCCTCTGGCCCGAAACCGACCTGTCGAACCGATCTGATGATGCAGTCGATGGGGTAGGGCGGACCTCAACCCCGGATCGCGTATGCCGTGATTGCTCCGATCAGGAGCCAGAGAGCTATCCCGATAGCACATGCCAGACTCGGGCCGACACCAACGCGAAACGTTGACAGGCGCGTGAATGACCATGATGCCCCGAGGGTTTGAGATGCACCTATCGGGAGCACGCGAAGAAGCCCGAAGGAGAGGATTGGGAGGAGCCAGCTGGCTGTGAGGTACGCGGCCGACCAGAAAAGAAATTCGCCAAATAGCTCGACGATTATTCGTAGTACGAATTCACCCATCTAATTTTGCTCTGCACAGAAACTCGCTGCCGCAAATTTTGACCACCTCACGCCATCCAGGATTTGCGGGTTCACGCCCGGAGCTGCAGCAACTCGCCCGGTAAATCCATGGCGCGCATCGTGGAGGTGCCGAATGCGCACAGCGTCTCGGACGTCTCGCTTCTGGAAAAGACCTCGACGGTGGCAACGCCGATCGACCCCGACATCTTCAGGGTTTTGGCGCGGGCGATGAGTTCGATGCCGTCGGCGGGGCTGAGGAAGTTGACCTTGATCTCGACGGTGACGCCGATCTTGCCTTTGGGGAGACCGGAAGTGATAGCGATCCCGGCGGCGTGATCGGCCAGGGCTGAAATGATGCCGCCGTGAAAATGCCCGAAGAACTGCAGGAGGTCGTCGCGACGCGCAAGGGCGATTTCGGCATGCCCGGGCTTGATGGCGACGATGCGGAAGCCCGCCGCGGCCATAAAGCCCCTGGCGTTGATGGCTTCCGCAAGCTCGGGCGGATTTAGCTCAGTGCCCGTCATCCGGGAATGCGCACCGGGAGCTGCTCGATGCCGCGCACGAAGCTGGAGTAAACCCGCTTCGGCTCGCCGACCACTTCGATGCGGTCGAAGCGTTTCAGCATTTCCTGCCAGACGATTTTCAGCTGCAACTCGGCGAGCCGCATGCCGACGCAGCGGTGGATGCCGAAGCCGAACGACAGATGGGTGCGGGGGCGGGCGCGGTCGATGATGAATTCGTCGGGACGCTCGATGCCTTCCTCGTCGCGGTTGCCCGAGACGTACCACATCACGACGCGGTCACCCTTCTTGATCTTCTTGCCGCCGATCTCGGTATCGACCAAAGCGGTGCGGCGCATATGGGCGAGCGGCGTCTGCCAGCGGATCACTTCCGGCACCATGGAATCGATCAGCGCAGGGTTCTCGCGCAGCTTCTGGTATTGATCCGGGTGCTCGTTCAGCGCCAGCACCGAACCGCTCATGGTGTTGCGGGTGGTGTCGTTGCCGCCGACGATCAAGAGGATGATGTTGCCCATCAGATTGTCGGGATCCATGTGTCGCGTCGCGTCGCTATGCGCCATCATCGACAGCAAATCGTTGCGCGGCGGCGCGTTGACGCGCTCGTTCCAGAGTTTTGAGAAATAGGCGTAGCATTCGTCCATCTCCTGGCGCCGCTGCTCGGGCGATTCCACGACGCCGCTCTTGGGCAGCGCGGTCGAGACGTCGGACCAGCGCGTCAGCTTGCGCCGTTCCTCCCACGGGAAATCGAACAACGTCGCCAGCATCTGCGTGGTCAGTTCGATCGAGACGCGCTCGACGAAGTTGAAGGTCTCGTTGCGCGGTAGGTCGTCCAGCACCTTTTGCGAACGCTCGCGGATCAGTTTTGCCAGCTCATCCAGATGCGTCGGCGTGAACATCGGCGACACCGTCTTGCGCTGCGCCGAGTGCCGCGGCTGATCCATTGCGATGAAGCTCGGATAGTCATAGCCGGGCGGCACGTCACGGATCGAGATGCCACCGAGGGTCGAGTCGGAGGAGAACATGCCGTGGTTGGTATCGACATGCATGATGTCGTTGTACTTGGTGACCGACCAATAGGGCTCGATCGGCGAGTTGGTGCAGTAATGCACCGGCTCTTCCTTGCGCAGCCGCTCGAACCACGGCCACAGCGTGTCGTTCTGGAACAGTTTTGGCGCACCGGGATGAAAGTCCTTCAGCGGCGTCGAATAGGCCTCTTCGCGCGCGGCGCGCAGAAGCTCTTTCTTGTCGGCTCTGATGGCGGTCTGGACGTTCATGGTCGATTATCCCAAGTGATAGGGGCTTTAGCCGGCGATCCGGACCGGCAGGGTCTCGTAGCCTTTGACAAAACTCGAATACACCCGCTTGGGTTCGCCGACCACCTCAATATTCTCGAATCGCTTGAGGATTTCTTCCCATATAATCTTTAGTTGTAGCTCGGCCAGCCGGATTCCGACGCAACGGTGGATGCCGAAACCGAAGGAAACGTGGGTGCGCGGCCGGGCGCGGTCGATGATGAAGTCGTAGGGACGTTCGATCACGTCCTCGTCGCGGTTGCCCGAAACGTACCACATCACGACCTTGTCACCCTTCTTGATCTGTTTGCCGCGGAACTCGATATCTTCGAGTGCGGTGCGGCGCATATGCGCCAGCGGTGTCTGCCAGCGGATCACCTCCGGCACGAAACTGTCGATCAGCTCGTGATTGTCGCGCAGCTTGCGGTATTGATCGGGATTCTTGTTCAGCGCGTAGATGCTGCCCGACAGCGTGTTGCGGGTGGTGTCGTTGCCGCCCACGATCAGCAGGATCAGGTTGCCGAGGAAGTTCTTCGGGTCCATGTCGCGGGTGGCATCGCTATGCGCCATCATCGACAAGAGGTCGCTCTTCGGCGGCTGGCTGATGCGCTCGTTCCAGAGGCGGGCGAAATAGGTCGCGCATTCCATCAGCTCGGCCTGGCGTTCGTCCTCGGTGGCCACGAGGCCGCCGGGGCCGGGAAGGGTGGTGGCGATGTCGGACCAGCGCGTCAGCTTGCGGCGGTCTTCCCAGGGGAAGTCGAACAGCACGGCGAGCATCTGCGTGGTGAGCTCGATCGAGACCTGGTCGACCCAGTCGAACACGTCGTTCTTCGGAAGGTTGTCGAGGCATTCGGCGGAGCGCTTGCGGATGTTGATCGCGAGCTGATCGAGATGGGTCGGCGTGAACATCGGCGCCACCGTCTTGCGCTGCGCGGAATGGCGCGGCTGGTCCATGGCGATAAAACTTTCGCGGCGCAGGTCCGGCGCGACGTCCCGGATGGTGATGCCGCCGAGGGAAGCCGCCGACGAGAACACCGCGTGGTTGGTCTCGATGTCCATGATGTCGTTGTATTTGGTCACCGACCAATACGGCCCGAACATGCTGTCCTTGCAATAATGCACCGGGTCTTCCCGGCGCAGCCGGTCGAAATACGGCCAGAACGAGTCGGTCTTGAACAGCTCGGGATGGCTGACGTCGAAATCACCGAGCGGAATCGACTGAGCCCTGTCGCGCGCGGCGCGCAGATGGGAATCTCCGGCGAGATCGATGGTTCCGTGCATGGACGCCCTCCCTGACTGTTTCCCGCACCGAAGCTGGCCGGGCGATGTTTTACCCTATTACATCCCTAGCCGTGCGCCGGCGCAAGGGCGAGTTGGGTGCATTTGGCCGCATCGATACCGCCGCCCGGCCTTGGGCCAGCCGGTGCATTTCGCCCCGTGACAAGCGCATTTGCTAAGACTAGAGCCCGGTTCTAATTCAATCAGAACCGGGCTCTAGATTCTTGTTTTGACGCGTTTTCCTGGCGCGAACCGGTGTCCACTTCGCTCGAAAACGCTATATGTCTGTTTGAAACAACGTTTAATTCGCCGGGGAGGCGACCATGATTTCCAACGCCCATCGGATGTTCAACTTCGATCTCGGCGAGACCGCGGATGCGATCCGCGAGACGGTGCATGCGTTTTCTCAGAACGAAATCGCGCCGCGCGCGGCCGAAATCGACCGCAGCAATCAATTCCCCAGGGATCTCTGGCCCAAGATCGGCGCGCTCGGCCTGCACGGCATCACCGTTGAGGAAGAATATGGCGGCAGCGGCCTCGGCTATCTCGAGCATTGCATCGCACTCGAGGAGATGTCGCGCGCCTCGGCCTCGGTCGGCCTGTCCTACGGCGCGCATTCCAACCTCTGCGTCAACCAGATCCGCCGCAACGGCAATGAAACACAGAAGCGGAAATACCTGCCGAAGCTGATCTCGGGCGAGCATGTCGGTTCGCTGGCGATGTCGGAGCCCGGCGCCGGCTCTGACGTGGTCTCGATGAAGACCCGCGCCGACAAGAAGGGCGATCGCTTTGTGCTCAACGGCAACAAGATGTGGATCACCAACGGCCCCGAGGCCGATACGCTGGTGGTCTACGCCAAGACCAATCCCGAGGCCGGCCCGCGCGGCATGACCGCCTTCATCATCGAAAAGGGCATGAAGGGATTTTCCACCGCGCAGAAGCTCGACAAGCTCGGCATGCGCGGCTCCGACACCTGCGAACTGGTATTCGAGGATTGCGAGGTCCCGGAGGAGAACGTGCTGAGCGAGGTCGGCCGCGGCGTCAACGTGTTGATGTCGGGCCTCGACTATGAGCGCGCGGTATTGGCGGCGGGCCCGATCGGCATCATGCAGGCCTGCATGGACGTGGTGCTGCCTTACGTGCACGAGCGCAAGCAATTCGGCGAGCCGATCGGCAGCTTCCAACTGGTGCAGGGCAAGATCGCCGACATGTACACGACCATGAATGCCTCGCGCGCCTATGTGTATGCGGTGGCAAAAGCCTGCGACCGCGGCGAGACCACGCGCGAGGACGCGGCGGGGGCTATTCTCTACGCGGCGGAAAAAGCCACCCAATGCGCGCTCGACGCCATTCAGCTCTTGGGCGGCAACGGCTACATCAACGACTATCCGACCGGGCGTCTCTTGCGCGACGCCAAACTCTACGAGATCGGCGCCGGCACCAGCGAAATCCGCCGCATGCTGATCGGCCGGGAGCTGTTTGAAAAAACGGCGTGAGGAGGAGATTTTGCGAGCGCGTTAAGAACGCCGCAATGCCCCAAAGCGAGCGGTCGCTTTCGAAAAACGAGCTACTTACTTCGCGGCTGGTCGAGGTGGCTGCAGTTGCTCTGCCGCGCCAATGAAACGAAGAGATCGCCCGCCTCCTTCCATAAATTGGAAATCAAATGCTCCCAAATAGGTCCAATTCTCGGATGCGCCAGTAGCAATTTTGGTCGTCAGCGGATCAAGCGATACCAGATAGTCGTCGCCCGACGGACCAAGGACGGCGATCTTGCGTTCAGGGGTAAGATAGATGCTTGTCCGACCATAGTGAGCCCAATCGAACGCGGTCATGTAGATCCTGATCCTGCCACGCGGCGTATTGACGTATAGGTAGCGACCGGAGTCAGTGTCACCCCATGTGGAATAGAAGCGGAGTGTAAGGTCCGTTTCCAAGTCAGGAATCGTCGTGCTGGCTGAATGCGCTGGCACGATGGCCGAATGAACGAATAATCCGGCCACTACAATGACTACGGGCAGAATGAGAGCTAACGGAGCCAGCAATAGAAGCGTAACCGTTGCGACGACAGGATTCCATCGACGCCCGACTCGGTCGCTGTCTTCAATGGTCTCTGTCATGAGCGGCCAGTCTAGCTGCGTAGGGCTACCTTTTTGTTGATTGCGCACAGACAAAAACCGGTCCGGGAGTAGTAATTTTCTTACCTTGTTGACTGAACTGCGTCTCTTCGAGGTCCTGTGCGGGCGAAGCGGCGCCTGTCAATTCTTGTCCGTTTCCGCGGACTATTAGGATGTAGTTGTGGGACTTGGGTCACACAACGGCCGGCAATTTCGTGGTTTGATCCGCCACCGTCGCGTTGGAGTTGAACCATGAACGAGATGAGCTGGCCCCCGCAGGTGCCGCCACCGCCGCCTTCGCCTGTGCCGCCGCCGATGCCGGTGGCGTTTTCAGGTAACCGCGGCGAATTCTTTGATCTGGCCAAGCGCGGTGCCGCGCTGGAGCTCGTGACCCTCGGCTTCTATCGATTCTGGCTCCTCACCGACATCCGCCGCCATCTCTGGTCCAACACATTGGTCGATGGCGATGCCGCCGAATATACCGGCCGCGGCAAGGAGTTGCTGATCGGATTCCTGGTCGCGCTCGCGATCCTGGTGCCGATCTATCTCGGTTATTTTCTCATCGGTCTCGAGGCCGAGCATTATCAGGCGTTCGCCAGCATTCCGCTGATCGCCTTCTTCTATCTGTTCGGGCAGTTCGCGATTTTCCGCGCGCGGCGCTATCGCATGACGCGCACGGTGTGGCGCGGCGTGCGCTTCTGGATGACCGGCTCGGGCTGGATCTATGCCTTGCAGGCCTCGCTGTGGGGCTTGCTGATGATCCTCACACTCGGGCTGATCCTGCCATGGCGGGCTGCGGCGCTCGAACGCTACAAGATGCGCCATTCCCATTACGGCGACCTGCAGGGCAGTTTCGAGGGGCGCGGCTGGGAGTTCTTCAAGCGCGGCTGGTGGCTGTGGCTGCTCACGCCGATCGCAATCTCTATATACCCGATCGCCCCCTTCGTTTACGCCGGCTACAAGGCCATCGAATGGCGCTGGTGGCTGTCCGGCGTCCGGTTCGGCGGCGTGCGCCTGGAATCGTCGTTGCCGAAGAGCGCCTTGATCGGGCTGTACTGGAAAGTGATCGGCTGGATGGCCCTGCTCGGGCTTGTCTTCGCGGTCTATCTGGCCCTCTGCGCGGTGCTGGTCGGCAGCATGAGCGGCGCGGGATTGACGGAGTTTTTCAAGACACCGGAATTGATGAGGAGCATTCCGCTGCTGGTGCTGACCGGTCTGGGCTATCTGGTGCTGGCGCTTTCGCTCAACGTCGTGATGCGGGTCTATCTGACGCGCGATCTCTGGGTGATTGTGCTAGGCTCGGTCAACATCAGCGGCCTCGAGGCTGCCGCCAACGTCGCGGCGCGGGGCGATCTGGCCAACGCGCTCGGCGAAGGGTTTGCCGACGGTCTCGATGTCGGCGGATTCTAGAGCGTGATGACCATGGATAGCGACGCGCCAGAGATTTCGAAAACACCGCCGGCCAATGCAGCGACCTATTTCGACGGGGCGTCGAGCCGGCGCCGCGCGGTTACCCTCCATTTTTCCGACCGGCTCGAAATCAGCGAACACGAACAGGTTTTGGCGGCGTGGGACTATGCCGACATCTGCCGCGCCGACAGCCCTTCGGGCATGCTGCGCCTCGGCTGCCTGAGCGCGGCTGCGCTGGCGCGGCTGGAGGTTCGCGACGACGCGCTTGCGACCGAGCTGGTCGCACGCTGCGCCAAATTGGATGAAAACACGCCCGGCCGCCGCGGCGTTGCCGTCATTGTCGGCTGGTCGCTCGCAGCCGCGGCTTCGATTGTTGCCGTGGTGCTGTTCGGACTTCCGCTGATCGCCGATCGTCTCACGCCGCTGGTGCCCGAAGCGTTCGAACGGCGGCTCGGCGAGGTCGCCGACAGCCAGATCAAGACGATGTTCAATGCCAAGGTTTGCGACAATGCCGCCGGACAGAAGGCCTTCGGCAAGCTCGTCACTTCAATTCGCGAATCCGCCGGCCTCGACACCTCGGTGCAGTCGGCCGTGCTGTCGAGTTCGATTCCCAATGCCTTCGCGCTGCCGGGCGGCAAGGTCTATCTGTTCGACGGCTTGCTGGCGAAGGCCGAGAACGCCGACGAAATCGCGGGCGTGCTGGCCCATGAACTCGGCCACCTCAAGCATCGCGACAGCATGCGCGGGCTGATCCGCGACGGCAGCACGTCGTTCCTGATCGGATTGCTGTTCGGCGACATCACCGGCTCCAGCGCGCTGATCTTCGGCTCGCGCACGCTGGTGACCTCGTCGCATTCGCGCGAGGCCGAGACCAATGCCGACGATTTTGCTATCGACGTCATGCACCGGCTCGGCCGGCCGGCGAAGCCGACCGGGGAATTGCTGCTTCGGGTCACCGGCAAGGAGAGCAAGGGGCTCTCCATCATCTCCACCCATCCCCTGAGCGAGGACCGGCTGGCGCGGATGAGCCGGGAGGACCGGCAGCCCGGCGGGCGGCCACTGCTGACATCAGAGGAATGGCGCTCGCTGAAATCGATCTGCGATGGCAAGTCTGAGCCGGGCAAGCCTGAGCCGGGCAAGCCTGGCCCGGCCAAGTCTGACCCGGCCAAAATTTGAGCCGATCGGACTACCTCCGGGCGCTTTTTCGCGATCTCGCCGCTTCGATCGGCGCAGGTGCTGCGCCGCCCGGCTTCAGGTCCCATACCGCCTGCATGGCCGAGAAGGCCTGCGAGATGATCGGCTCGTGACGCCGCGACGTCAGGCAGGTGAAACTGAGGTCGCAGGTCAGCGCCAGCTTGTCGGCAATCACGAAATTCCGTTTGCGCGTGATGCGGTCGAGCACGCAATCGCGGGCGAGGCTGAGGCCATTGCCGGTTTCGACGAACTCGATCATGGCGTCTTCCTGCTCGGCGAAGGCGATGCGTTTCGGCAATGAGCCCATCGGCCGGAAGACGTCGTCGATCAGCCGCCGATGCGCCGAGGCATGCGGCGTCGCAATCCAGGGCAGGTCGGCAAGATCGGCCCAATCCTTTCCCAGCACCTTGTCGCTCCATTCGCGAGGAGCGATCACTCGGTAGTCGTAGCGCGTCAGTGGCGTGAGCCGGAACTTGCCATCGTCGATGGTGCGTTCGGGCAGCATCCCCGACGCGAGGCAGTCAGGCGGCGTGGCATCGATATAGTATCCGACGTCGAGCTCGCCTTTGCCGATCTGCGCCAGCACGTCGTCGCTCGTGCCGTAGCGGAGGAAGACTTCGGTCTTCTTCGAGGAAGTGGCGAGGCTTCGCACGAACGGGCCCAGCCGGATCGACTCCGGATCCAGGATCGTGCCAACGCGCAGCGTTACCCGCAGCGACTCGCGCAAGGAATCTGCCGCCGTCCTGAAATCCGCCGAGGCCGATACCGTCCGGTGTGCCAGCGGCAGCAGGGCGGCGCCCGCTTCGGTCAGGGTAAATCCGCCCGGCGTGCGGTTGAAGAGCTGCAGGCCGGTGTTCTCCTCCAGCCCCTTCAGTTGCAGGCTGACGGCAGGCTGGGTCAGGTGCAGCAAGGTGGCCGCGCGCGAAACCGTGCCTTCGCGGGCCACCGTGATGAAACAGCGCAAGGCCTGGATGCGTGGCAGATCGTTCATTTGAAAAACTTATAGGAAGCGCCCATAGACCTCATTAAATAGGATTTGCTCCCGGAAGTCACAATGTTTCGCAAATAAAACTCTGCGTTGTCGTTGAAAAAAGCGGTGGATAGCGCGAAGCGCCGGACCTTCTACTGTCACAAAAGGGGCGCTCGCGGCGCGTAACGAAGGTTTTCGCCAGGGCTGCCCGACGGCGGGGAATTTCCTGACCAGCCGTGAATTCTCCGCCGTCATTGCGAGCCAACGGGTCGCGCGAATGCGCGCCCGATGACGAGGCGACAATGGATTGCTTCGCTTCGCTCGCAATGACGGGTGAGGCCGGCGGCTAGCGCACGCCCGCTCGACCCCGCACCACGAGGCCCGCCACTCACGGCAGGTTGTTGACCTTGCGCACCCATGCGCGCACGTCGCCCAGCACATCCGGCAGCAACGCCTTGACCTCCTGCACGGTCATGCCGGGCTTGATCCGGGGATCATAGAGAAGGTTCAGGAGATACTGGTCGTAAATGTCGAAATAGCCCATCGACACATTGTCGTTGAACATGGTCCAGGGCACGCTCGATGTATCGTTGATCGGTCCCAGCGATTGCAGCAATTCTTCATAGGCGCAGTCGAAGAAGACGAAGTCGCCATTGTCGACGGTGAGGATCACGTCGGAATGCTCGATTTCGAACTTCTCGTTCTTGCGAAAGCCCGACAGGCATTGCGGGTCGAGCGAAGATTTAATCTCTTTCGCCCGTTCGCTGCCGTAGAAGGTCGCAATGGTGCGCTGGAGATCGCGGTCGCGCACCAGCTTGACCTGCACATTGGCGTCTTCGATGGTTTCGGCCATCGCGATGTCGAGGTGCTGAACGCGCGCGGCGATGTCGGCTACGATTTTCGCGAGCTGCGCCTTGCGGTCGGCCCGGTTGCCGTCGGCAAACACCCGCACCGGCCCGTCATATTTGCGGATGCGGTCGACGCGGCCGGCGAGATGATATTCGGCGCCGAACGCGGTCTTCAGAAAGCCCTCGACGATCTCGCTGTCGGTGAAGTTCTTTTTCTCGGTGCGCTGGCGCTGCGCGATGGCGGGAATGTCCGCGAAGGCCGTGCACGGCAGGAAGATTTCGCTGAGCGCAACGGCGCAGAGGGCGGCCGCGAGCATCCGCAAGTACAGGGATCGGCGAGCTGTGCGCATTGAAATGACGCTGCAGCAATCAGCGCGTGCGTGCAAGGGTTGAAAGCCTCGATCACGCGCCTGCGTGCATGGTCACGCCGGTTCCGGCCTAATTCCTGACGATGACCGGCGTGCCGATGCGGACGCGGCTGTAGAGATCGGTCACGTCCTCATTGGTCATGCGGAAGCATCCGGACGACACTGCTTGTCCGATCGTCTCGGGCTCGTTGGAGCCGTGGATGCGGTAGAGCGTCGATCCCAGATACATCGCCCGCGCGCCGAGCGGATTGTCGATGCCGCCGCCCATGTGGCGCGGCAGATCCGGCCGCCGCCGCAGCATCTGGGCGGGCGGCGTCCAGCTCGGCCATTCCTTCTTCGCGGAAATGCGGTGGGTTCCACCCCAGCGG
The DNA here is from genome assembly GCF_023101085.1 of Bradyrhizobium sp. 170. Lineage (NCBI taxonomy): Bacteria > Pseudomonadati > Pseudomonadota > Alphaproteobacteria > Hyphomicrobiales > Nitrobacteraceae > Bradyrhizobium > Bradyrhizobium sp. 170. Next base: position 1,331,505 of record NZ_CP064703.1, read on the forward strand.
AAGCCGTCCCGGCCGACACCGATGCCATAGCGAATTGCCTGGCCGTTACCGAGCACGAGATAGAGCCTGCGCTCGGCGGTGCTGATGTAAATCGTGCCGGGCGCGTAATCGCCGTTAAACATCACGGTCGTGCGCGGGATCGGGCTCGATCCGCTGGGCATGCCGGGTCGGAAGAAACCGGGGCCGCCGCCCATGATGTCGCGGGAGTCGTCAAAGAAGAAGAATTGCTGGGCCTGTGCGTGGCCGGCTCCCGCCAGCACCACCACCGCCGCAAACAGAAAAGCAAAAGCCCGGGTCATTTTCTTCCTCGTGAAAAAATCTCAATATGCTGGAGACAGGCCATAATTGCGGCGATCGTGCAAGCAACGAGGCCGTGACTACAGCCATTTTCAAGCACCGCGGTTAAAAAAGACAACATCCCCCAAGCGATGGCTGCATTGTTCCCTAAACCTTTGACGAAACGTGTGAACAATGATTGATCGTCAGCGGCTCATAGAACGAAGCGCGAAGGGGAACGAGACCATGAACGGTGCGGAAAGTCTGGTGCGGACATTGGTCGCGGGCGGCGTGGATGTCTGCTTCACCAATCCCGGCACCTCGGAGATGCATTTCGTCGCCGCGCTGGATCGGGTCGAGGGGATGCGCTGCGTGCTCGGCCTGTTCGAGGGCGTGGTGACGGGCGCCGCCGACGGCTATTACCGCATGAAGGGCACGCCGGCTTCGACGCTGCTGCATCTCGGCCCCGGCCTCGCCAACGGTCTCGCCAACCTGCACAACGCCAAGAAGGCCAATTCCGGCATCGTCAATATCGTCGGCCAGCACGCGACCTATCACATCGGCTACAACGCCCCGCTGACCTCCGACATCGAGGGGCTGGCGCGGCCGATGTCCTCCTGGGTGCGGACCTCGCCGGATGCAAAATCCGTTTCCGCCGATGGCGCTGCCGCGATCGCGGCGGCCAGAAGCGCGCCGGCACAGATCGCAACCCTGATCCTGCCGGCCGATACCGCCTGGAACGAGGCCGATGGCATCGCGCAGGTTCCGGCCGAAAGCCAGCGCGCCAATTATTCCGCGCAGGCCGTCGACCATGCCGCCAAGGTGTTGCGCAACGGCGGCGCGTCGACGCTGCTGCTGATGACCGGCAGCGCGCTCACCGAACACGGGCTGGCGCTGGCCGCCCAGATCGCGGGCAAGACCGGCTGCAAGGTGATGGGCCAGACCTACAATCCGCGCATGGCGCGCGGCAAGGGCCGGTTCGCGATCGACCGCATCCCTTACGTGATCGAGCAGGCCCTGCCGATCCTGAAGGATTTCAAGAACATCGTGCTGATCGAGGCCAACGATCCCGTCGCGTTCTTCGCCTATCCGAACAAGCCGAGCATGCTCAAACCCCAGGGCTGCGAGGTGCACCGCATGACCTCGGGCGCTGAAAATTCCGTCGCTGCGCTGGAAGCGCTGGCTGGCGCGCTTCACGCGCAGCCGGCCGACCGGCAGCCGCAGAAGCTGGTCGAACTGGCAAAACCGACCGGCGCGCTGACGCATGCCTCGATCGCGCAGGCGATCGCGATGGCGATCCCGGAAAACGCCATCATGGTCGATGAATCCGTCACCACCGGCCGCGGCTTCTTTCCGCCGACGGCGGCCGCCGCCCCGCACGACTGGCTGCAGAACATGGGCGGCTCGATCGGCTTCTCGACCCCGGTCGCGACGGGTGCTGCGGTAGCGTGCCCGGACCGCAAGGTGATCTGCATGGTCGGCGACGGCAGCGCGATGTACACGCTGCAATCGCTGTGGACACAGGCGCGCGAAGGCCTCAACGTCGTCACGATTGTATTTGCAAACAAGATCTACCAGATATTGCGTGGCGAGTTCGACGGCGTCGGCGCCGGCGAGCCGGGCCAGCGGGCGCTCGACATGCTCAAGATCGACCGCCCGGACCTCGACTTCGTAGCCCTCGCCAAGGGCATGGGTGTGCCGGGCCGCGCGGTCGCCAATGCCGACGATTTCGTCAAGGCGCTGGCGGAAGCCATCGCCGAACCGGGACCGCGGCTGATCGAAGTGCAGATGTAAGGCGACGGCTATGTTTTTGATTTGAGCATGATCTTTTCGGAAAACCGGTGCCCACTTTTCCGGATCATGCTCTAGCCTTCGTGGGAGGCGTCATGCAGACCGAACTGAACAAGGTCATCACCGCACTTCACGAGTTCTATGCGTGCGAAGCCTTTCTGCTCGAAAAGGAGGCCGGCGAGCGCGCGCTGACGCACCGGCTGGCCGTTCAGTTCGAAAAGCAGTTCCCGGGCTGGGAGATCGATTGCGAATACGACCGGCTGGGCGATCGCACGCTGCGGCTGCCGCACGGAACGATCGTCTCGACCGACGATCACCTCGCCAAATCGATCTATCCCGATATCGTGGTGCACCAGCGCGCCATTCCCAATAACCTGCTCGCCGTCGAGGTGCGGAAGTCGGCCAATCATCAGCCGCTCGACCATGACCAGCACAAGCTGCGGGCGCTGACCGATCCGCATTTGTGGTTCGCCTACTGGATCGGCGTGCTGCTGACGCTGGGCAAGACTCAAGTCACGATGTCGGAAGTCTATACCAGCGGCGTTCACGACCAGGCTTTGTCCATCTGGTTCGCGGCGCGGCTGAAGGATGCGGGCTTGAGCGCAGGATAGCGAACGGAGATTTACTGATGACACTCACTCGATCGATCCTGGCAATCGCCCTTGTCGCTCTCGCGCAGCACGCGCTGGTGCACGAGGCTCTGGCGCAGGCGGCTCCCGCGCCCGACCTGGAGGCCATCCTCGCCCATCCCAAAATCGTCAAGACGCTCGACGACATCAAGGCCGATGACGAGCGGACCTTCGCTGAACAGAAGCGCATCACCGAAATTCCGGCGCCGCCGTTCAAGGAAAAGGTCCGCGCCGAATATTATCAGAAGCGGATGCAGGAGCTCGGCTTCAAGGATGCGGCCATCGACAGCGAAGGCAATGTGATCGCGCTGCGCAAGGGCAGTGGCGGCGGCCGGCCGAAGCTCGTGGTGTCGGCGCATCTCGACACGGTGTTTCCCGAAGGCACCGACGTCACCGTCAAGGAGAAGGACGGCGCCATCGTAGCTCCGGGCATCGGCGACGATTCGCGCGGGCTTGCGGTATTGCTGTCGCTGATCAAGGTGATGAACGAAAATCAGATCGCGACCGTCGGCGACATCATGTTCGTCGGCACGGTCGGCGAGGAGGAGCTGGGCAATCTCCGCGGCGTGAAGGCGCTGTTCCGCGATCATACCGATATCGACGGCTTCATCTCGATCGACGGGCTCGGCATCACCCGCGTGGTCAACCAGGCGACCGGCAGCCATCGCTACGAGTTCACCTTCAAGGGCCCCGGCGGGCATTCGTTCCAGGAGTTCGGATTGCCGAGCGCGATCCATGCTATGGGCCGGGCGATTGCGAAAATCTCGGAGTTGCAGCCGCCATCCGATCCCAAGACCACGTTCACCGTCGGCACCGTCAACGGCGGCACCTCGGTCAACGCCATCGCCGCCGAAGCGCGTATGGCTGTCGACATGCGCTCGAACTCGACCGACGAACTGCTCAAGCTCGAGGCGCGGCTGCTCGACCTCGTCAAGGAGGCGGTGGCGGATGAAAACGCGCGCTGGAAATCCGACAAGATGACGGTGGAGGCAAAACTGATCGGCGACCGGCCGGCGGGCATCGTCGCGATGGATTCGCCGATCGTGCAGGCGACCCAGCGCGCGGTTTCGGCCGTCACCCGCGGCCCGCGGCCGACCTTTGCCGGCTCTTCCACCGATTCCAACATCGCGATGTCGCTCGGCATTCCGGCCGTCACCATCGGCGGCGGCGGGGAGGGCGGCAACTGGCACTCGCGCAACGAGTGGTACAAGCCGGTTAACGCCTGGTACGGCCCGCAGAATGCGCTGTTGACCGTCCTGATCCTGACCGGGCTCGACGAGGTAACAAAACCGGCGCTCGCCGTGCGAAAAGCCGCCAAATAGGGGCCAAAAGGGCCCTCAAAGTCGCGTTTGCCTCGTTAACCCGCCGTTAACCATGCCCCCGATTGGACAAATTGTCGGCCAATTGCGGACAAAGCGGTAACCGAACATGGTTCCCCAGTAGTTCTACGTGTGTAGGGGGTGTGGCATGGCGTACAGGATCGTGGCGGAACGCAGGGACGAGACCGTCAGGATGGACCGAAGCAGCATGCTGGTGGCGGTTGCCAAAGCGAGGGTCTGGGCCAGCGAGGGGTGGAAAGTCACCATCATCGTCGGCGACGAAAATGAAATCGCACCGGCCGATGCGCGCCGGCTTTCCTTCGTGTGACGACCGGCGTGTGAAGACCGATCTGGCGGCCTCTGCTGACTGGCCGCCAAAATAGAGCGGAACCGGGAACCCGGGCCGACGTTATCTCTGCAGGCAGGCTTTCTGGAGCAATGCCATGCAGTGGCGGTCAGCAAGTACCGGCCCCGACGCGATGCGCGGCACCGGCGACGACGAAATCTCCTACGCGACCGGATGGACCATCAGCGGGCTAGCGACGCTGGGCACCATCGTCGCGATCTGGGTGTTTGGGATCTGACTTAAGCTTTTCTCTGGACGACCTGCTTGCCGCCGGTCACGAGCAGTACTGCCTTGTATCCGATCTGCAGTTCGACCGCGCCGCCGGCGAGGGTACCGCGCCGCCGGCGAGGGTGGTGATGGTAATGACGAGGTTCTGAGCGGTCATTTGGCTCTGCATAAATCGGTTCGCGCCCTCGGCCCCCGACCTGAAAATGACCCAAGGTCTTGACTTGGGGCAGGGCAGGCCCATCGCCTCAGATTGAGCCTTCCGGGCTGCCCCAATACTGGTTTCCCTCCAGTGGATTCCCTGACGTGGAGTCAAAGAGCATCCAACATCAAGTCGATTGTCCGCAGGACGTCGACGATTGGAAAGAAGGAGCCGGCAGGTCGCGGAAGTCCGACGACAAATCCAAATCTAACGGAGCGACAATCGGCCCATCCCTTGTGGAATGCTGTGAATCTGTCAGGCGGCTGAAGCATAATGATTCCGCTGCCGGGTTGCATTGACACTGCTGCGTGACTGCAATGGCTTCCTTCGATTGACACGAGCAGCTTAGCCGAAAGCAAGGATGTGCTAATGCGGTCTACGCCAGCGTCTATTTCCAGTACCTCAAATCCGCGCCGACGAGCGCTTCGATTAAACTGGCTTCATTGTCGATAAGACGGGCCGCGCCCGTGTTCCCTCGTCGGAGATAAACGAGAGATGTTTTCTCCTTTGGGCCAAAGGTGTTCACGATCCTTGAGTGCAGAATTTCGTAGCGCCTGCGCTTTGAGCTATTCTGCGCGTAATCAGCGGTGATGATTAGGTTCTTGACCGTAGCACTATCGACGACGATGGACTTCCAGTCCTGGCCGAAGAGTTCTGCGTAAGCTGTTGCGTCGGGATAAGGGATCGGGCCGACGTTTATCCTTGCTTGCGCTGGCAGCAAGTATTGCACGCAGCCGTCAGCAAGCCAGTGCGCAAAGTATTTTTGAGTGACCATTGATGAAATTAGCGACGCGCATTCGAGACTTCGAGGGGGCGTCCGCGACTGTTGGCTGGAAATGAAATAGCGAAGCGTTCCAGAGTAAATTGTTCCGTCGATTATCGTGGCATCAGCTATGTGGTAGGCGATTGTAGCATCGTGAACAGTTTCGACACCGGTCACGGCGCGGATTTGTGCAGGCACGGTAGATTCAGGGATAGAAGCGACGATCCGGTCGATTTGATCGTTCATGTAAATCGGACGCGGATGCGCAACTCGTTCGCTTGGGCAAATAATCTCCTGAGCGACGGAGGCCGATTCCAGCGATGCGGGGCCCAGCAACGCCCGTAAAATATTTCTCTTCAGACGTGCCAATGGCATGCAAAAACAAGCTTAAAAAGTGACTTGAGCCCACCGGGTTTCAGAAGTCAATCAACAACAGTGGATGAATAAGAGGCATCCTCGTGCCAAGCAAAAGACCGCCCGAAGGCGGTCTCTGCATTCTGATCGGGCTGGCGATCAGGCAGCGCCAAGCGCGGCTGGCTGTGGGCGTCGGCGGTAGGCCACGAAGCCAACGCAAGCAAAGCCGACGAACATCATGACCCAGGTGGAGGGTTCGGGAACGCCGGCAACCACGAGGAAGGCGTCGGCGATCACTGCGTGCGCCGCAGCTGTCGGATGAATGCCGTCCCAATATGCGTAGGTGTTACAGTTCGCAGCGACAACTGCCCCGCAGGCATTGGTCACGTCGGTAAAACCAAACGCTGCTGGATTGAGTGCGATCGACGTGCCCAGACCGAAAATGTCGAAAGTCGTTACGCCGGACTCGCCCGTCAACTGCGCGGCGAGCGCGGTGTTCATGCTGGCAGCGAGGAACGTCCCCAATCCGGAAGCGCCTGCCGCCGCAACAGCAGGCGCTAGCCCGAGATTGGGCGTGTTCCAGACGATGATGTGCTGCGCACCTGCAGCTTGAAGCGCGTTCACAATCGAACCGACGTTGGCTGCGTATTGAGCTGCCGTTGCCGCCACGGTTGGTCCCGCGCACGCCGGGCACGCTGCGATTGCGCCAAGCGCTGCTCGGGCATCGTTGCCACCGCCGGCGATGACGTAAAGCGCATTGGCGGAGACGGTGTTGGTGGCCAGGTACTGGTTGGCCTGGGTGAGCAGGCTGAAAGGAAAGCCGTTGCCGGCTGGACCCGTGGTCGCGCCCCCATACGCGTAACCCGTTCCGCCAAGCAGCGAAGGTTGCAGCGTTACGCCGAGTTGCGATGCGGCGTTCGATGCCCAAACGGGTCCATTGCTGTAAACCCCGGAGCCGTAGGGCTGACTGGGAACGTAGGTGTTGCCTGAAATGGTCTGTCCGGCATTGGTGCCGATCACGACGGCGTTGTTACCAACGTCCGACAGGCTGTCGCCAAAGACAACGAGCGAGTTATATATGCTGGCCGAGGCCGGCAGGGCCGACAACGAAAAAGCTGTGACGGCAACTAACGGCAAAAACCTGCTGAAGAACGCGTATTTCATGAAGTTTCCCTACCCTTTTACTAAACACTTCAGCATAGCAACGGGTCGCGCGAGGTGTGTCAACTGCTCAATCACATGTTGCAGCGCATTCATTTTGCTAACAGGCTGGAGCGCGTGGGTCCCACCGACTGCGGCAATCCGGTCGTGATCCCGATCCGGAGGGCAGCGCCAGCGCAAAAGTGGAATGGGTTGTCGGAAGCGATCATGCCCCGGCGATCGTTTTCGTTATCTCTGCGCAACCCGCTTGCCACCGGTCACGAGTAGGCCTGCCTTGCGCCCGATCAAAAGGCCGAGCACCACCGTCGAACCGCGGCGTTATTTGGTTCTGCAAGCACGGATATTTTATTGTCGAGTATCCAGCCTCAATCATCGTCTCGCCGCGCAGGCCGATACCGGCCTCCAAATTGGTTCGTTCGCATCGGGTGCGATTTCCGCGACCGGCACAATCTCGGGCAGAACGTATCCAGGCCGCCTCGCGTGTCCAGTGCCCATGGCTGGTCATTACAGCGGCCTTGCCGCAGCCGGGCAATACGCTGAATCGGCTCTTCTAAGATTGCTATGCCAGATTGTAAAACGCCGGAAGGCGGTACTTTTCCTACGCTGCAATGCCGTTCCGGCAGCGGCTGGGTTGCTGGCAACTCACCCTGCAATCCGCGTCGGAAAATTGCTTGTGCTCGCATTCAGGTTGAGAAATGATTGCTCTACCCTGGGGCGGGCGGCAATCATGTGGCCGACAAAAGCTGGCTCGTGCGGTTTGTGTCCAAACCTGAAAAGAGCCCCTCCCATCGAAAGATTTATAATTGGCATTCGGCAATTGCACCCACCAAAGATTTTCTTCTCTCCTATGAGGTATTTGAAATGTCAGATGAGGCAGAAACGTCAGAAAGGACTCCGATCCCTGTTGTTGTGACTGGCCTTCCCGAAAAATTACCAAAGCCGTTTCTTCGCGACCCCACTCGAATGCTGTCTACGGCGGCTTTCATATTTTCAGTGGTCACTGGAACATTTGCGTTAGTTCATACATGGACGGACACTAGGGAGTCCTACGTTGATGGTGTAGGCAAACTCATTGACCAATATTATGCTGGCGCCGAAAAGATGGCGACGCTTAACTTACAGACCCAAGCGGATTATCGTAATCTGCTTGGAGTCAAACAAAGGAGTCTCGCACTTCGAGCCGTCGAACTTGCGACCCGCGTCGAAACACGCTTGGACGATGGAATTTGGACGGCTCTCGCGCAAATCAATGATGCTGAACGAAATTATTCTGCTGCGGAACTAGCTTGGTCGTCAGCCGTTCGTCGTACGAAGGACGTAACTTTGTATTCGTTTGCGACTCATGGACTAGCAACTAATCAATCATACCAAGGGAACGTCGACCGCGTTCAGAAGGAACTGGAAGCCAAGCTCAAAGAAATAGGAAGAACTGACAAGGCGTACCGCTTCGCCACGCGACTCTCGCCGGCGCAACTCGATCTTGAGTCAGCTTCCGTACATGCGACCCTTCTCTTTTTGAACAAATACAATGATTGTGCTGACGTTGTGTCGCATTACGATGCAACGATCAACCTATGGGCTTCCGCCTATCAGAAAAGTCGCGCTGAGTACGTAGCGTACGAAAACGTTACAATTGCCATGAGGCAGTACTTGGCAATTTACAAGAAACGAAGAGCTGAATGCGCAGCATCGTTTGAAACCGTACAATTGCTAGACGATTGCTTGGCGTTGGCTGAGATTCTTGATGCGGCGCCAACTGGATTTGCGGTTCTTCGTGGAGGCGCATCCCAGAACAGCGGCGAATCCTTTTCGAGAGTCGCGTTGCCAGACGCCGAGGCTTGCTTCGTTACGCCCGCTTACCAATTTTACTGTAGATGGCGGGAGCATGGTGATGATGACACAAAGCAACGGGTCGGACAGATTTCGCAACGAATTGCAAAATGCGAAAGCTTAGGAAAGGCAATCGTTTCGAAATCTCAATACGAAAATGCGCAGTGGAGATCAGAATACATCGGTATCGCTATTGAAAATCGACAACCACTAAAAATACACCGAGCGGGATCAAAGGATCAGTTCAATCCATACTGGCAAGTCCAAGTCGAAATTGAACCCCAAAATCCGTGAGTCTCATCAGTTAGGGCGCGGGCTCGTACCTGCGCTCTGTCAACTTGATCCGGGGGTCGATCATTTCTCTTTACGCAAATCGGCAAAAGCGGATTACCGAAAATCGGTAAAGCGTTCTCACGCCAGTTATCTCTTTTTGGCTAAAACCAAAAGGCGCTTCTGCTATTTTTAGCACGACAGATGGATGCACCGTTATTGCACGCATGTTTTGTTCACACACTTCGTGCCGAACATGAGAGCTAGGTCACATTAGTTGGTCAATCAAAGTACTGATTTTATTGAGGTCTATGGTGGACTTGCGCAGGAGCAGCCGAGGCTCACCCTTCCTGCCGGCGGAAACGTGATCGATCTCATCGAGGCTTTGAAAAAAAGCAATCGCCGTCGATCCGAAACCGAGCAAGATAGCGGTGCGCCTCGTCGGAAGGCGTAGGGCGCCAGCCCAGGCGCGCGCTACTCGAACGCCTCTTTAGCCCGCTGCATCGCCGGATGCTGCGGGTTTTTCACTTTGACCCAATACGGCGACGGCCCGGCGCGATAGGGCCGCTCGCGGTGCTTCGAAACCAAACCCTCAAGGTTGAACTTGCAGGCGTGGCGAAACAGGTCCGGCCCGATCTCGCCTTGCTCAAAGGTGCTGACGAAAATGCCGGCGATCCGCCGCGCCAGTAGCCGGGCGAGGTTGTTCTTTCGAAGGTGCAAGGGCAGTTTCCGCAAATCGTCGCCGTCGAGCGCCAGAACGTCAAAGGCACGCGAGGCCGACGAGGAAGCCGAGGCTAGCGGCGATGATGAGGGGTGCCCATCATTCGGGGCGGCCCCATAATTGCCATTCGATTTTTTGGATTTCGTCGGCTCGCTGAAAACTCACGCGCTTGCTGTCAGGATGATAGAGTAACAAGCCGCGCTCACCACCCATGACGACGAATGCCTTCTGGGTTGCCGATTTCGTGACAATCTCCGAAAGAAATCGGCCTGTTCGGACGCGAGATATGTTTGCGTTGGAAATGTCCATCGCGACCGTCACTGCGAACGTGATCGACATTCCCAAAACGAAGAGAATGACGACGGGGCTAGTCAATCCTTGCCGGTAATGAAATCCGTTCGCTAAGATGGCGCCTCCTATCACCAGCAACAAAGTTAGCGTCGCTCGAAATTCTCGAAGCAATTCTGGAACAAAGTTACTCTCCATGAAGACCACGAACAGGATTAGAAGCGCGATGGTGAGCAAGGCAATATAGGTTCTTATTCGAGGGCCGAATTTCCATTCATGGGTTCTGTTTGCGAAGTAGCTAATTGGAACAAAAATAAGCGCGAGAAAGATCGTGCCGAACAGTGCGAGAGGCAGACTTGAGAGAGCGAAAAGTAAGTGCTCCGAAATGCTGAAATAATAAAATCCACCAAATATGAGGAACCGGCCGACCTCGTAGCTCATGGCAACTGAGCTAGCGATCAGAGGCACAACGACAGCGAGGTCCTTTATTTCAACGCGCCTCTCTGAATTGTCGGCCATTTGTGAGATCATCTCCTTGTCCCGAAAAAGACATGGTCTGATGTTCCGCAATCTCACGACCGGTAACAATCAAAACGTGTGGTTATCCCCATGGGCCGCGCGGTGGGCCTCGATATAGACTGCGCACCATCGTGCCCGGCCTCGGCGAGTATGCCGGCTCGTTTAGTGGCCTCGGCCGGGCGGGGCGCTTTCCGACTTCGCGGATTTTTCACGCATTGAAGCGTGAAAAAGCGTGAAATTCCCCCAAATCTGCCGAGACCGGCGACGGGCGAAAATGCAAGAAAGCCTTTATTTTAAAGGGGTTTTAGTGGTGGACGCACAAGGCCTGGTCTCTAGTCGTCCCACGTGCGCTCCCCGCACCGGCATTCGAACATGTGGAGGATGGAGCCCGTGCGCGAGTTAACCATCGTTCGAATCAGCCTCAATCTTTCACCACAGGAACGGCAGGTCTTGTGCGTCGTCTCGCTTTCCAAAACGGCGACTTTCTCAGCGAGGAATAAATCCATGATCGCCCCCCAAAAGTGGCTGCCGGGAATGATTCGCCAGGTGCCGGGAAAAACCAACGAGATTATTGGGCCAGAAATCACTTTCGGTCGGAGCGTTGCCTTCCGGCATCGCGGTTGGGCCAGGCAGGGTCTTCCAGATTCCCGTACTCGTCGGGGGTTTCGCAGTGCGGCATCTGATGGCAAAAGTCATGCGGGGATCAAATGCCGCAACGCAGGACGTCCCTCACATTTTTCTCGGGCTTTAAGCGAAACGATTGTTTGCCCTTATTGAAAAGTTTTGATGATGGTTCAGGAAATCGACAGAATTGTTGTCGGCACTCGCTTTAAGGTGAGTGAGCTTGGAGCCGATCGATGCCCAAAGCTGGCTGGCCAGACTGGCGTTATTGTCGACGTCAGTCCCCGTACCACCGGCGTCACCGTGCTGTTCGATGGCGCCAAAAGATCAACTTGCCTGCACAGGGACTTCATATCTCCCATCGCGGGTAACGGATCGTGGCTCCGCTAGACGTATTGCGGCGCTTCGTCGCCATGAACATGAGAGCGTTCGAAGACGAAGTTGAAATGGAAATGGCTGGCCCAAGCAAGTAGTTGGGAACGGGATGCGGCGGTCTCCTCGGCGCAGAGGGGGCGAAACGAAAAAACATTTCCTGAACAAAATTCCCGGATTTTCCCCCGCCTGTTGCTGCCTGGCTTTGCCTAAATGTGCCGGCAACTGCCGAATAAGCCCTGTTCCAAAAATGCAAAAAGCCCCGTCTTGCGGGGCTTTGAATGGTGGACGCACAAGGGATCGAACCTTGGACCTCTCCCGTGTGAAGGGAACGCTCTCCCGCTGAGCTATGCGTCCGGGAATTTGGGGCGAACCATGAGCCCCGTCAGAGCCCGCGATTTACGAAGTACGGGCCCATAGTGTCAAGCGATCAGTCGGGCCGTAATGCCGCGTTTTCGCGCGAAGTCGGGAGAATTACGCCCCCTGCTGGCGGGCGCGGGAGGCGTGCGACTGCAGCGCGCGGATGCGTTCGGCCAGCGTCCCGCCGCCTTCGGAGACGGGGGCGGCGCCGGCGACGTCGTTGGCGGGCTTGGCCGGGGTTTTCGGCACGGCCGGTTCCGCGGCCAGCATCGCCTCGATCGCCGAATTCGGGCCCTCGAGCTGCATGGCGAGCTTGGCGACCTCGGCGGCGATGTCGTTGATGCGCTCGCGGAGCAGCGCGTTTTCCATCCTCTCGGTCTGCCAGGAGCTTTCGGCCTGTTGCTGGATCGCGTTGATGTCGCGCTGCAGTTTGGCGCGTTCGTCGCGGGCGATACGAAGCTGTTCCTCGACAGCCGCTTTCTCGCTGCGCAATTTCTCGATCGCCGCCGAACTGCCGCCGCCGGACAGCGTCGCGACCTCGTTGCGCAAATCCGTCATGACGCGCTCGGCGACCGTAGTGGTCTGCCTGAGCTGGTTGTTTTCGTATTCGCGCTCGGCGAGGATCTTGCCTTGCGTCGCCAGCCGCGCTTCGAGGTCGTTGACGCGGTTGCCGAGCATCTCGGCCTCCTTGACCTGGACGATCAATTGCCGGTCGAGATCGGTGACGCGCTGGCTCAAATTTTCGACGCGGCTGCGCGCTTCGCTCAGTTCCTGCGTCGCGCGGTCGGAGTCGGCGCGCTCCTGGGCGAGGCGAGCCTGCGTCGTCGAAAATTCCTTTTCGGCGTCGCCGACGCGGCCCTTCAATTCCTCGATCTGCGTGCGCACCGCGACCAGCTCGACCTGGCGGCTGTCCGCCGTCATCGAACGATCGTTCAATTCGTGATTGATCCTGGCGAGCTCGGCCTGCTTGTCGGTCAGCGCCGCTTCGGCGTTGCGCAACAGTTCGGTCTTCGCCGCGAATTCCTCTTCGGTGGCGCGCAACTGCTCCTTCACCGCCTTCTCGCGCGCTTCGAGCGAGAAGATCGCGGCGTTCTTTTCGCCGAGCTCGATCTTCATGCGGTTGATCGCGTCGCTCTTCTTGCCGAGTTCGGCGAGCTGGCTCGTGGTCTTGTTCTTGAGCTGCTCGACGTTCATTTCGAGTCGTCGCGCCGACATCGCGAATTCCGCGCGCAACTGGTCCTTGTCGGCCTGGATCTCGGCCATCGACAGCGGCGTTGCCGCCTCGAGCCGCCGCGTCGTCAGCCGCACCGCACGGTTATGCACCAGCGGCACGATCATCAGACCGAACAGCATGGAGACCAGAAAACCGATCGCCAGATACATGATCGGCTCGATCATGGATGGTCACTCCACACAGACAAGGATTCGTTAATCACATTGCCACGCCCGGCCGGCCAAAGGCCAGCCCATTGCCGCGTTAACCTGAATCGGCAGGACGAGACGCGTGTGGATATCCCGACGAACGGGCTCAGAACGGGTTCCAGGTCGCGCGCGGGGTATATTTGAGATAGCCGACATTGGCGCCAAGCCGCAGTCCGATGCCGGAGCGGATCGGCACCAGCACGATGTTATTGGCGGTCAGCGCGGTCATGCCGAAGCCGCCGACGATATAGGCGGAGCCGTCGATGCCGACGAAGCGCTGATAGATCGCGTTGGTGGCGGGCAGGTTGTAGACCAGCGTCATGGTGCGCGCGCCGTCGCCGCCCCAGTCGAAGCCGACCGACGGCCCCTGCCAGTAGACCCGCAGATCGCCGGCGTTCTTGGTGTAGAGCGTGCCTTCGCCATACCGCAGGCCTGCCACAAAAGCGCCTGAGCCTTCCTCGCCGAGCACATAGCCGTTGGGAAGGCCCCATTGGCTGACCGCGCGCTCGATGACCGAGGCCAGCCCGCGCGAGACGTTGCCGAAGAACTTGTGCCCGGCCGAAACCAGTTCGTCCGGTCCAAAGGTCTCGGGCCCCGCCTGGCGTTGCGGCGGCGGATAGGGCGCCGGCTGCTGCTGCGGATATGGTGCCTGCTGCGGCTGCTGTGCGGAAGCCTGCACGGTCCAGCACATCAGCGCGGCAAACGTCACCGCGGCAAGGCGTGTAGCAAACGTCATGAAAGAACCCCTGGCATCGAAATTCTGGCCGCCGCCTTAACCTGACGCCAACAAGCATGGCTCTAGGTTGCGCCCAGTGTCCCCTCGACTCGCATGTTATCGGCACCAACTATGACGGCACAACGGCAGGAAAGATACGGTTCGCGCCCCGGAATAGCCCTTTTTGCCTTATTGGCAGGCTTTTTTGCTGCGCTCAGCCTTGATTTCGCCGCGTGGGCCGCGACCACCGAGCGCGTGGTGGTGAACCGCTATTCCGGGCTCGCCATCGAGGGCTTCGATCCCGTCGCCTATTTCACGGAATCCATGGCAGCCCAGGGGTTGCCCGACTTCGAGGCCCGCGAATCCGGCGCCGTCTGGCGTTTCCGCAACCAGGGCAATCGCGCCTCTTTCGTGGCGCATCCGGAGATCTACGGGCCCCAGTTCGGCGGCTATGACCCGGTCGATCTGGTACGAGGCGTAACCTATGCGGGCAACCCGCGCTTCTGGGTGGTCGCGGGCCAGCGGCTCTATCTGTTCGGCCGCGAGGAAAACCGCGATGCGTTCGCCGCCGAGCCGGCGCGTTTCGTGAAAGACGCGCGCGCGCGCTGGCCGGCCCTGGAGCGAGGGCTTGCGCAGTAGCGAGCTGCCGTAGCCCGGGCGAGCGCAGCGACCCCGGGGCGGTGCCGGCCACATCGAATATCCGTTGGTTTTGTTGCCACTGTCCCGGGGTCGCTTCGCTCGCTCGGGCTACGAAACTCACACCGCCGCCTTGGGATCGCCCCAGGCGATGAATTCCGGAACGATGAAGTCCTTCCGCCCGGAGCCAAAAACCAGCGCCGCACCGTTTGAATCCGTGATCCTGCCGCCGGCGGCCGTAACGACCGCATGGCCCGCAGCCACGTCCCATTCGGAGACCGGCGACAGCCGGGGATAGATATCGACCCCGCCCTCGGCCACCCGGCCGAGTTTGACCGCCGAGCCGAGTTCGTATCGTATTGCGCCCGGCCTTGCCGCAATGAAGGCTTCGGTCCTGGCATCGCCATGCGAGCGGCTGACCGCGACCGTCCACGGCTGGCCGCGCGGCGGGCAGGGACGGGTGCGAATCGGCTCGATCAGCGGTTTACCCTTGCCAAGCGTCAGCCGTTCCGCGCCGCGTCCGACAATGCCGCGCCAGATCAGCCCGAGCGCGGGCGCGCTGATGATGCCGAGCAGCGGCGTCCCGTGGGTTACCAGCGCCAGATTGACCGTGAATTCGTTGCGGCCGGCGACGAATTCCTTGGTGCCGTCCAGCGGGTCGATCAGGAAGAAGCTTTCCTTGTGGGGCAGCGCGGCCGGCTCGGCGCGCTCTTCCGACAGCGAAGGTATGTCGGGCGCCACCTGGGCCAGGCCCTCGGCGATGATTCGGTCCGCCGCCAGATCGGCCTCCGTTACCGGCGAGCCGTCGGTCTTGCCGTCGACCTTCATGGCGGAACGGTTGACGGCGAGGATGGCCGCACCCGCCCGGATCACGATGTCGGTCAGCGGTTCGATCAGCGCCGCGGCGGTATCGCGGTCGTGTGGACGAGCCTCATTCATGAGCTGGGCCTATTTGCTGTTCGTCCTGCCTTACCATTGCCGCCCCATGCTGGCAGCAGGGGGCTGCGCAGTGTATCAAACCGATAAGCACGCGTGATTCGTAAACGCCCGCCAGCAATTTGCGACCAGGCGGCTTTCCAGGAACCCATGATGTCTGGCACTTCGTCTCCCGGTCCGGCTCCCGATGCCCTCGAACTCGCGGCGCTGTTGTGTTCGCGAGTCTGTCACGATCTCATCAGCCCGGTTGGCGCCATCGTCAATGGGCTTGAGGTGCTTGACGACAACCCGAAGCCCGAAGACCGCGATTTCGCGCTCGATCTGATCCGCAAGAGCGCCAAGACCGCCTCCGCACGATTGCAGTTCTGCCGCCTGGCGTTTGGCGCGGCGGGATCGGCGGGCGCGCAGATCGATCTCGGCGATGCCCAGACCATGGCGCGCGGCCACATCGAGGACGGCAAGATCACCATCACCTGGAATCTGCCGCGGCTGTTGCTGCCGAAGAACCGCGTCAAGCTGCTGTTGAACATGCTGATCATTGCGCAGCAGACGATCCCGCGCGGCGGTACGTTGACGATCGATCCGATCGGTGACGGCGAGACGATGAGTTTTCGCGTGACGTCGGCCGGCCTGAACGCCCGCCTGCCGCAGAACATCGCCGATCTCCTGAGCGTGAATTCGACGGCGTCCGTCGATGCGCACGCGGTGCAGCCTTACTATACGCGGCTGTTGGCGCAGGCCTGCGGGCTGAGCGTGACGCTTGCGCCCGATGGCGAAAAGGTGGTCGTTACCGCGGCCTGAAGCGCGGCCTGCGCGCAAACATGGTTAACCAAGTGTTGAAAACAGGCGGCAGAATTCATTTCTGCCGTCTTATCTCTTTGTTGATCCCGTTCTTTTCCATTTGAGCAACCAATATTAAACGCTTTGCATAGAAGCTGGCCTAGTTCCGTAAGGCACGTCGATGTCGCGTGCCGGTGCGTACGAAGGCCAGTTTCATGGATGATTTGTTGCGGGAGTTTTTGACCGAAACCAGCGAGAGCCTGGATACGGTCGACAATCAGTTGGTGCGGTTCGAGCAGGACCCGAGCGACGCGAAGATCCTGGATAACATCTTCCGGCTGGTCCACACCATCAAGGGCACCTGCGGCTTCTTAGGTCTGCCGCGGCTGGAAGCGCTGGCCCATGCCGGCGAGACGCTGATGGGCAAATTCCGCGACGGCATGCCGGTCAAGGCCGAGGCCGTGACGCTGATCCTGAGCAGCATCGACCGCATCAAGGAAATTCTCGCCGGCCTTGAGGCCACCGAAACCGAGCCCGAGGGCACCGACGAAGATCTGATCGAGAAGCTGCACGCGATGGCCGAGGGCGGCCACCATGCGGAAGCTGCGGCTGAGCCCGCGCCAGTCCCCGTCGTTGCCGCACCGCCCGTTCAGCCGGCGGTGACATCAGGCACGTTGATCGAGCAGGTGCTGGAACGCCCCTTGCGTCCCGGCGAAGTCTCGCTCGACGACCTCGAGCGCGCCTTCCGCGAGACCGCGACCGAAGTCGCGCCCGCGCCGAAGCCCGCCGCCAAGCCGGCCGCGCCGGAAGCCGCCCCCGAGCCGCAGGTTGCAAAGGAAGTAAAGGCAAAACCTGCCAAGCGCGCCGCTGTCGCCGACACCGACGTCCAGGAAGCCGACAAGATCGCCAACCAGTCGATCCGCGTCAACGTCGACACGCTCGAACATCTGATGACCATGGTCTCCGAGCTGGTGTTGACCCGCAACCAGCTTTTGGAAATCTCCCGCCGCAACGAGGACACCGAGTTCAAGGTGCCGCTGCAGCGTTTGTCGAACGTCACCGCCGAACTGCAGGAAGGCGTCATGAAGACGCGGATGCAGCCGATCGGCAATGCCTGGCAGAAGCTGCCGCGGATCGTCCGCGACCTCTCCGGCGAACTCGGCAAGCAGATCGAGCTCGAGATGCACGGCGCCGACACCGAACTCGACCGCCAGGTGCTCGACCTGATCAAGGATCCGTTGACGCACATGGTGCGCAACTCCGCCGACCACGGCCTGGAGACCCCGGCCGAGCGGCTGGCTTCAGGCAAGGGCGAGCAGGGCACCATCCGCCTCTCGGCCTATCACGAGGGCGGCCACATCATCATCTGCATCGCCGACAATGGCCGCGGGCTCAACACCGAGCGGATCAAGGCCAAGGCAGTCTCCAACGGTCTCGTCACCGAGGCCGAACTGGAGAAGATGACCGAAGCCCAGATCCACAAGTTCATCTTCGCGCCGGGCTTCTCGACCGCGGCCACCGTCACCTCGGTCTCCGGCCGCGGCGTCGGCATGGACGTGGTGCGCACCAATATCGACCAGATCGGCGGCACCATCGACATCAAGTCGGTAGCCGGTGAGGGCTCTTCTGTCACCATCAAGATCCCGCTGACGCTTGCCATCGTCTCGGCCCTGATCGTGGAGGCCGCCGGCGACCGCTTTGCCATCCCGCAACTGTCCGTGGTCGAGCTGGTCCGCGCCCGCGCCAACTCCGAACACCGCATCGAGCGCATCAAGGACACCGCTGTCCTCAGGTTGCGCAACAAGCTGTTGCCGCTGATGCACCTGAAGAAGCTATTGAAGATCGACGACGGCTCTTCCTCCGATCCCGAGAACGGCTTCATCGTGGTGACGCAGGTCGGCAGCCAGACCTTTGGCATCGTGGTCGACGGCGTGTTCCACACCGAAGAAATCGTGGTCAAGCCGATGTCCACAAAACTGCGGCACATCGACATGTTCTCCGGCAACACCATTCTCGGCGATGGCGCCGTGATCATGATCATCGACCCCAACGGCATTGCCAAGGCGCTCGGCGCCTCCGGCTCCTCGGCCCATGAGATGGCCGACGAGGCGTCGGCCGCGCATGCGATCGGCGGAGAACAGCTTACCTCGCTTTTGGTGTTCCGCGCCGGATCGAGCCAGCCCAAGGCGGTCCCGCTCGGCCTCGTCACCCGGCTGGAGGAGATCGCCACCGACAAGATCGAGCTCAGTAACGGCCGCTACATGGTGCAGTACCGCGAGCAGCTGATGCCGCTGGTGCAGATGAATGGGGTCACCGTCCAGACCACGGGCTCGCAGCCGATCCTGGTGTTCGCCGACGACGGCCGCTCGATGGGGCTCGTGGTCGACGAGATCATCGACATCGTCGAGGAGCGGCTGCACATCGAGGTCGCCGGCCAGCAGGAGGGCATTCTCGGTTCCGCCGTGATCAAGGGCCAGGCCACCGAAGTGATCGACGTCGGCCACTTCCTGCCGATGGCGTTTGCCGACTGGTTCTCGCGCAAGGAGATGCGGGCTTCATCAACGGCGCAATCGGTGCTGCTGGTCGACGACTCAGCGTTCTTCCGCAACATGCTGGCGCCGGTCTTGAAAGCCGCCGGCTACAAGGTGCGGGTCGCCGTCAACGCGCAGGAGGGGCTGTCCGCGCTGCGCTCGGGCCTCACCTTCGACGTGGTGCTGACCGACATCGAAATGCCGGACATGAACGGCTTCGAGTTCGCCGAAACCATCCGCGCCGACAACAATCTGAGCACGATGCCGATCATCGCTTTGTCCTCGCTGGTGTCGCCGGCGGCGATCGAGCGCGGGCGGCAGGCCGGCTTCCACGATTATGTCGCCAAGTTCGACCGTCCCGGCCTGATCGCGGCGCTGAAGGAACAGACCGCCGAGACCAGCAGAGCGGCATGAACAAGTTCAGCCGGACGGCGTAAGGAAACAAGCACATGACAACCAAGACCGAGACCATCGAGGGCACTGTCGCCGAATACGTCACCGCCGTGATCGGCGGGCAATTGTTCGGCCTGCCGATCTCGCGGGTGCAGGACGTGTTCATGCCGGAACGGCTGACGCGGGTGCCGTTGTCGTCGGCCGAGATCGCCGGCGTGCTCAACCTGCGCGGCCGCATCGTCACCGTGGTCGACATGCGCGCCCGGCTCGGCCTGCCCAAGAACGACGACGGCAAGCCGCCGATGGCGGTCGGCGTCGATCTGCGCGGCGAGTCCTACGGCCTTCTGATCGATCAGATCGGCGAGGTCCTGAAACTCCGCGACGATGGCCGCGAGGAAAACCCCGTCAATCTCGATCCCCGCATGGCCAAGCTCGCCGGCGGCGTTCACCGTCTCGACGGCCAGCTCATGGTCGTCCTCGACGTCGATCGCGTTCTCGAAATCGTGCCGGACCTGATGGCGGCATGAAGACCGAAGCTGGAATGAAAACATCCCTCTTGGGATTTAATATAGTTGGAGACCTAAAATGAAAACATGTCTGGTCGTCGATGACTCGAGCGTCATCCGAAAAGTCGCACGCCGCATCCTCGAAGGTCTCGACTTTCAGATCGTCGAAGCCGAGGACGGCCAAAAGGCGCTTGAAGTCTGCAAGCGCGCCATGCCCGAAGCGGTTCTGCTCGACTGGAACATGCCGGTCATGGACGGCTACGAATTCCTCGGCAATCTGCGCCGCATGCCCGGCGGCGACGCGCCCAAGGTGGTGTTCTGCACCACCGAAAATGACGTCGCACACATTGCGCGAGCGCTGCATGCCGGCGCCAATGAGTACATCATGAAGCCGTTCGACAAGGACATCGTCACCGCGAAGTTCCAGGAAGTCGGCCTGCTCTGATCTCGGGCAGGTGATCCCGGCGGCTCAACGGCCTTCGGCGTTGTTTTTGTAAGTGTGCCGCTTGAGTTGGGTCGGGTGAAGTAATGAGTGTTGCGTTAACGAAGTCTCCACCGCCAATCTCGACACGGCAAGACAAGCTGCGCGTGATGGTGGTCGACGACTCCGTCGTGATCCGCGGGATGATCTCGCGCTGGATCGGCGCCGAGCCGGACATGGAGGTCTCGGCCTCCTTGCGTACCGGTCTCGACGCCGTCAACCAGATCGAGCGCATCAAGCCCGATGTTGCCGTGCTCGATATCGAAATGCCGGAGCTCGACGGCATTTCGGCGCTGCCGCAACTCCTGGCGAAAAAGCGCGACCTCGTCATCATCATGGCGTCGACGCTGACCCGCCGCAATGCGGAGATCAGCTTCAAGGCGCTTTCGCTCGGCGCCTCCGACTACATTCCAAAGCCGGAGAGCACGCGCGAGGCCACCGCGGCCGAGACCTTCCACCACGATCTGATTCAGAAGATTCGTCATCTGGGCGCCCGGGCCCGCCGGCGTGCGTCGCCGGCCGCGAGCCCATCCATGGCGCCGGCCCCCGAGCGGGCACGCGACTTACCGGTCCATCATCCGGTTGCGCAACTGCCGCTGGCGCGCCGGCCCTTCAGCATGCTGGCGCCGCGGGTGCTTCTGATCGGTTCGTCGACCGGTGGCCCGCAGGCCCTGATGACGCTGGTTGCCGACATCGGCCCGGTGATCGATCGCTTTCCGGTGCTGATCACCCAGCACATGCCGCCGACCTTCACCACGATTCTCGCCGAGCATCTGGCGCGCGCGAGCCGCCGGCCGGCGCATGAAGCCGTCGATGGCGAGATCGTCAAGCCCGGCCGGATCTATCTGGCGCCGGGCGGCCGCCACATGCGCGTGGTGCGCCACGGCGCCGAGACTGCGATCGCGCTCGACGACGGGCCGCCGGTGAATTTCTGCAAACCCGCGGTGGACCCGCTGTTCAACTCCGCCATCGACGTCTGGCAGGGCGGCATCATGTCGGTGATTCTGACCGGCATGGGCTCCGACGGCATGCGCGGCGGCAAGGACATCGTCGCCGCCGGCGGCAGCGTGATTGCCCAGGACGAAGCGACCAGCGTGGTGTGGGGTATGCCGGGCGCGGCCACCAACGCAGGTATTTGCGCGGCGGTTCTGCCGCTCAATCAGATCGCGCCAAAACTGGTTCGGTTGTTTTCAGGAGATCGTTCGTGACGCCTTCAGACTATGAGTATCTGCGTAAGCTTCTGAAAGAGCGCTCCGGGCTCGATCTTTCCGCCGACAAGCAATATCTGGTCGAAAGCCGGCTGTTGCCGCTGGCGCGCAAGTCCAGCCTGCCGGGAATTCCCGAGCTCGTCGCGAAGATGAGGAGCGGGGCGGAAGCGATGACGGCGGAGGTGGTCGAGGCGATGACCACCAACGAGACGTTCTTCTTCCGCGACAAGATTCCGTTCGACCATTTGCGGGATACGATCATCCCGGCGATGGCGCAGGCGCGCGCGGCCCGTCGTTCCCTGCGCATCTGGTGCGCGGCGTCCTCCACCGGGCAGGAGCCGTACTCGATCGCGATGTGCCTGAAGGAAGCAGGTTCCCTGCTGTCGGGCTGGCGTACCGAGATCGTCGCGACCGACCTGTCGCAGGCGGTGCTGGAAAAATCGAAGGCCGGAATCTTCAGCCAGTTCGAGGTGCAGCGCGGATTGCCGATCGGGTTGCTGGTGAAGTACTTCACCCAGAACGGCGAGCTTTGGCAGATCAATGCCGAGATTCGCAGCATGGTGCAGCATCGTCAGCTCAACCTGCTGCAGGACTTCTCCCATCTCGGCGTGTTCGACATCGTCTTCTGCCGCAACGTGCTGATCTATTTCGATCAGAATACCAAGACCAGTATCTTCGAGCGGCTCTCCCGGATGCTGGAGCCCGACGGCGTGCTGGCGCTGGGCGCGGCCGAATCCGTGGTCGGCATTACCAACACCTTCAAGCCCTATCCGGAGCGCCGCGGACTTTACCGTCCGAACATCGCGCCGGTGATACGGGTGGGGGCGTCGACCCTGGTGCCGCAAACCCTGCGGGCCGTCGCCGCGGCGCGCTGAGCCTGGTCTTCGACTCGTCCGCCTGCCATGCCGCGCTATACGATCGCGTGCGGCAGGAAGCGGGACGTGTTGCCGGTGATCGGGTTCTCGTCCTCGCGGATCGACAGGCCGCATGGCGTGTGATCGACCAGCCAGCTTCCAAGCACCGGGTATTGGTCGGTGAAGCTCGGCAGCGGCGCTAAGGCCTGCCGAATGAATCCTTCCGCCCCGTACGGGCCTCGCTGTTCCATCAGCGTGGTGCCGGCGCTGACGAGCGCGACATTGGCGCCTTCGCGCGAATAAAGCGGCTTGCGCACGAACGAGGAGCCGAGCATCGACGCCTTCGGATCGTCCTCGAAATAGGCCGGCAGCAAATTGGGGTGCTTCGGAAACATCTCCCATAGCAGTGGTAGAATACCCTTGTTGGAAAGGATCGCTTTCCAGGGCGGCTCGATCCAGCGTGTCGGCGCACTCGCGAGCTTCGCGCCGAACGCGTCCTGAAACATCCATTCCCAGGGGTAGAGCTTGAAGGCGAGCCCAATTGCGCGATCGTCGAGATCGACGAAGCGGCCATCACCGCCCAGTCCGACGTCCTTGATGTCCATCAGCGTGGTCTTCAATCCGGCCTGGCTCGCGGTGTCCTGCAGATAGGCCAGCGTGCCGGCGTCCTCGGTATTCCCGGTCATGCCGGCGAGATGAAGATGCTTCGCGCCGCCGTGTTTCTTCCAGGCGTCGATCAGGCGCTCATGGATTGAATTGAACTGGTCGGCGCGCTTCGGGATGATGTTGCGCTCCATCGCCTGTTCGAGCCAGGTCCACTGAAAGACCGCCGCTTCGAAGATCGAGGTCGGCGTGTCCGCGTTGTACTCCAAGAGTTTCGCCGGGCTCCAGCCGTCGTAGCTCAGGTCCAGCCGGCCATAGAGACTGGCGTCGCGGCGGCGCCAGCTTTCGGACAGCAGCGGCCAGAAGGCTTCGGGTATTTTCAACCGGCGCAGATATTTTTCGTCGTTGATCGCGCGGCCGACCAGTTCGAGGCACATCGCATCGATCTCGGCGGTGGGCCCTTCGATCCGCCGTTCGATCTCGTTCAGCGTGAACGCGTAATAGGCCCGTTCGTCCCAATAGCGCTCGCCGTCGATGGTGTGAAAAGTGAATCCCACGCTTTCGGCGGTGGCACGCCAGTCGTCGCGTTCGGGGCAGGGGATGCGCTGCATGAAATTCAGCCGCCAGAGAAGCCGACAGCGTGCCCGAACGAGCCGAAGCCGCCGCGCTGCGCGCTGTGCGAGCCGGAATCGGAAGTGCCCGAGGATGAATGGTTCGAGGACGAATCGCTCGAGTAGTAGCTGCTGCGCGACGAGCTGCCGCCGGAGCCGCCACTGGATGAAGAGCTGCGCGACGAGCATTCGGTATTGTTTTGCTGGTACGACGGCGAGGCCGCATTCGGCGATGGCTCGCAATTGCGGTGCGGCATCAGCGTGTAGGCGGCGCTGCCGACTGCAAACGTACCCATCAGCAGCAGCGCAACATGGCCCGAACGCTTGGCCGGCGGCTGAGCGGGACGCGGCGATGCCGGCACCGAGACCGGTTTGCGCTTGCCGAATTCGTGCTCTGATTTGTTGGCCATGGTCAGTAGATCATGCAGGCGGCGTTCAGTGCGCCGGCAGCCAGCGAGGACAGCCCGAGCCAGATCGCGGCGGCGAGTTCGCCGGAAGCGATCCGCTTCGACAGGTTCGGCACCGGAACCCTGACGAGGAAATAGACTGTTATCTGCACGATCAGGGCGATCGCGGCCCAGATCATGCAATCCCAGACATTGGCGGAATGGGCGATGGCACTGACCAGCGGCAGCACGAAGCCGAGCAGGCTCAGGCCCAGCGCAATGGCGGCTGCCGGCTCGTTGGCCCGGATCAGGTCGAACTCATTGTGCGCCGTGACGCGGGTATAGACGAAGAGGTAGGCCACCACGGCGACAATTGCCGTGCAGAAATAGACCAGGAACGCCGGCAGCCCGGCAAGGGATTGCAGAACCATTGAATTCGCCCCGACTCGTGCGTTCGATAAGGTTCGCACGATCTGTCAGTCGGCGCATAGACGCGGGCGGTTCAATCCCAATAAAAACTCTGCCTGGAGCCCGGTTCTGATTGGATCAGAACCGTGCACTAGATGCTTGTTTTGACGCGTTTTCTTGACGCGAACCGGTGTCCGCTTCGCTGGAAAACGCTATAAACAAAAACTTCGCTATTTCGGGCGGGGCTGGCAAATCTTCTACCGCGGCCTTGACGCAGTCGGTTATTCCCTGACCTCGATCTTGCCCTTCATTGCCGGGTGCAGGCCGCAGATGTAATCGTAGTTTCCGGCATCGGCGAGGATCAGCTGGGTGGTCTTGCCCTTCAGCGCGATCGACGAGCGCTGCGCCTTGGGGCCGGTGATCGTCACCTGGTGCGGCGAGGAATCGGTGTTGTGCCAGGTGATGGTCTGGCCCTTGCTGACCACGACGGTCTCCGGGCCGAACTTGAAGTCGGAGATCGAGACCACGCCAGGGCCCGGCGTGGGCTTTGCCATGGCGCCTTCGGGCGTGCCCTTCAGGCCCGCTAGTGAGATAACAAAATCCTGCCCGGCATGCGGCTTGTGGCAGGAAAAGCAGGCCGTCAAATTGGCCTTGTCATTGACCTTCTTGTCCGGGCCAAACGCCTGATACTCCCATTCGCCGTTCCGAATGTCATCCTTGTACTCGGTGCCCCAGCCGTCGCGCTTTTCCATCACCGTGTAGGCGACGAGGTCGCCCTTCTGGAAACGGCCGTTGGCATCCTTGAGGGGCTCGCCGGCCGCATCGAGCTGCGCCTTGTACTGGACCAGCGTCAGCACCGTGCCGCTCGGGATCGGCTGCCCCTTGCGTACCGCATCGACTGCCGCCGGCGTCGCATAGAGTTCGCGATACTGCTTGTTGTCGTAACGATCGACCGTGGCGTAGAGCGTGCCCTTGTCGAAATACTCCGGGAAGGCGACCTTGTCGCCGCCGGCGAGCGCCGAATAGCCGATGAGCGCGCCCGATGCCGATCCGAGCGCGACAGCGGCAACCAGCCTGACGTTTTTCATGACTTCCCCCATCGTTTGCGGACAATTCCGTCAGCTACGGGACAGCGGGAATCGGGTTTCAATCGGGGGACGTGAATTAAGTCATTCCCAAACAAAAACCCCGCCATTTCGGGCGGGGTCCAGTCGGGAGCAGTGAGCCTTGCAGCTCGCCGTAAACCCTGGGTGTCAGGCGGGAATGCGCTCGTCCGCCTCGTGCGGCTCGCGCAACACGTAGCCGCGGCCCCACACGGTTTCGATGAAATTGCGGCCATCGGAGGCGTTCGCCAGCTTCTTGCGCAGCTTGCAGATGAAGACGTCGATGATCTTCAGCTCGGGCTCGTCCATGCCGCCGTAGAGATGGTTGAGGAACATTTCCTTGGTGAGGGTGGTTCCCTTGCGGAGCGAGAGCAGCTCCAGCATCTGGTATTCCTTGCCCGTCAGGTGCACGCGCTGGCCGCCGACTTCGACCGTCTTGGTGTCGAGATTGACGACGAGATCGCCGGTCTGGATGACCGACTGGGCGTGACCCTTGGAACGGCGCACGATCGCATGGATGCGGGCAACCAGTTCGTCCTTGTGGAAGGGCTTGGTCATGTAGTCATCGGCGCCGACGCCGAGGCCCTTGACCTTATCCTCGATGCCGGCGAGGCCGGAGAGGATCAGAATGGGGGTCTTGATCTTCGAAACCCGGAGCTGCTTGAGCACGTCGTAGCCGGACATGTCGGGCAGGTTGAGGTCGAGAAGGATAATGTCGTAATCGTAAAGCTTACCGAGGTCGACGCCTTCCTCTCCGAGATCCGTCGTATAGACGTTGAAACTCTCGGATTTGAGCATCAGCTCGATCGACTGCGCGACGGCGCTGTCATCTTCTATCAGCAAAACGCGCATGCCAGTCCCCTTTAGTCCGCCGCTCCGGGCGTCAGGTCGGCCGCACTTGCGGCACTCAAAACGCCTTTGAACAACTGATTCGGATCCTGACAACACATGGTTAACAAACTCTGATTCCGGTTCGCAAGGTCTTTAAGTGCAATTTTTATCGAATCGCCCTAAGATGTTGCGTCGAAGCAGTTTTTTCCTACCGTGCGTACTCAGGCTCCACATGAAGAGACGGGCCTAACCGACTCCCGCGATTCGTCCTTCTTCTGACGGGCGAGCGCTCTCAGTCACCAAAGACAGTGACGCAATGATTAATGATGCGGGTAAACACGAGGTTAAGCGCCGTTCGCTAAAACGCGGAAACTTAAGGTTTTCGCAATGAAGGCGCTCGCGGAGCAGATCGGCGATATCGACGGCGTCAATATATATGGCCGTGTTGTGGGCGTGCGCGGGCTGATGGTCGAGATCGCGGGGCCCATTCATGCGATGTCGGTCGGCGCCAGGATCGTCATCGATACCGGCGGCAACCGCTTCATCCCGGCCGAGGTGATCGGTTTTTCCGGCAGCAATGCTGTGGTCATGCCATTCGGTGGGCTCGACGGTGTCAGGCGCGGTTGCCGCGCGGTCATTGCAACGGCGGCCAGTCAGGTGCGGCCGTCACCGGCCTGGCTCGGCCGCGTCATCAACGCCATGGGGGAACCGATCGACGGCAAGGGGCCGCTGGCGCAGGGGCCGTCGCCGATGCCCTATCGCAACTCGCCGCCGCCGGCGCATTCGCGCAAGCGCGTAGGCGCCCCGCTCGATCTCGGCGTCCGTGCGCTCAACACGTTCCTGACCTGCTGCCGTGGTCAGCGGCTCGGCATCTTCGCAGGTTCCGGCGTCGGCAAATCGGTGCTGCTGTCGATGCTGGCGCGCAACGTCGATGCCGACATTACTGTCATCGGCCTGATCGGCGAACGTGGCCGCGAGGTGCAGGAATTTCTGCAGGAGGATCTCGGCGACGAGGGTCTTGCGCGCTCGGTCGTGGTGGTGGCGACATCGGATGAGCCCGCCTTGATGCGGCGGCAGGCGGCTTATCTGACGCTGGCGATCGCGGAGTATTTCCGCGATGAGGACAAGGACGTGCTGTGCCTGATGGACTCGGTCACGCGCTTTGCGATGGCGCAACGCGAGATCGGGTTGTCGGCCGGCGAGCCGCCGACCGCCAAGGGCTATACGCCGACCGTGTTCACCGAATTGCCGAAACTCTTGGAGCGGGCAGGGCCGGGCACCGGCATTGGCACCATCACCGGCATTTTCACGGTGCTGGTCGACGGCGACGACCATAACGAGCCCATCGCCGACGCGGTCCGCGGTATTCTGGACGGCCACGTCGTGATGCAACGCTCGATTGCGGAGCGCGGGCGGTTTCCCGCGATCAATATCCTCAAATCGGTCTCCCGCACCATGCCGAGATCGGCCAATCCGGACTATCTGCCCGTCATCATGCGGGGCCGCCAGGTGATGGCGACCTACGCCGACATGGAGGAACTCATTCGTCTTGGCGCCTACCGGGCGGGTTCGAGCCCCGAAGTCGACGAGGCGATCCGGCTGCACGAGCCGCTGGAGGCCTTCCTTCGCCAGGCCAAGGACGAAAAATCAGGCCTGGATGACGGCTATCGCCTATTGGCGCAAATCCTCACCAATTTGGAAACGGAACGCTAACTTTGTCAGGCCATCATCCCCGGCACATGATTAATGACGCCGGTGGGGCCCCCCGGGGGAGCCGGCCTCCGTCCCGCGTTCAGATTGGGACTTCTGGGGAGTATGAGTCGATGAAGTCACGCGAAACGCTGATCCGCCTGAAGAAATTTCAGGTCGATGAAAAGCGCCGAAGGGTTACCCAGATCGAAGGCATGATCGCCGACTTCCAGCGCATGTCGGTCGATCTCGAGCGCGAAATCCAGACCGAACAGGAGCGGGCCGGGATCAACGACCCCTCCCATTTCGCCTACCCGACCTACGCCAAGGCCGCGATCCAGCGCCGGGAGAACCTGACCCGTTCCGCCGACGAACTGCGCATCCAGCTTGAGGATGCCAAGAGCCTGCTGAGCGAAGCGTTCGAGGAACTGAAGAAGGTCGAACTGCTCGACGAGCGCGATCAGGCGCGCGAGCGCGCCGAGGAGAGCGCCCGGGAGCAGGCCGACATGGACTCCATTGGCCTGATGCGCGCCCGGCTTGGCGTCGCCTGACGCTTCTCTCACACTCATCGGTTGAATGATCGAAAACCCGGGCCACAAGGCCCGGGTTTTTCTTGTCCAGATTCCCCGAAACCGGCGACTTGGTGGCCCCTTTGGCGCAGGGTATGCTACGAAACTTCTCGACGGCTCCGGCGTAAGACGCGGGTGGAGGATCGAGGTTTTGGGGGACGTTGAATGCTGACGCCAGCGGAGCTGGTATGGCTGATTGCCGCGGTGGCGAAGGGGGATCAGGCCGCTTTTGAGCGCCTTTACGCCGCCACGCGTGCGAAACTCTTCGGCGTCGTGCTCCGTATCTTGCGCCGTCAGGACCTCGCGGAGGAGGTCATTCAGGAGGCTTACGTCAAGATCTGGAACAGCGCCGGCCAGTTCAACCCGGCGCTCGCTTCGCCGATTACATGGATGGTGTCGATCGCGCGCAACCGGGCGATCGACGTGGTGCGCAAGAAGAGCGAAAGCTCGATCGAGGAGGAGCCTGCCGCGATGGAAGTCGCGGCCGATTCACCCGATCCGCTGGCGCGGCGCGAGATGACGGAAGAGTTGAAGCGGTTGCTGGAATGCGTCGGCCGCCTCGAGCCGGATCGGCAGAAGCTCGTGCTGCTGGCCTATTACAACGGCTGGAGCCGCGAACAGCTTGCCGCCAAGTTCGAGGCGCCAGTGAATACGGTGAAGACGTGGCTGCGCCGCAGCATGATGGACATAAGGGAGTGTCTCGGGCTTTCGGGGTCCGGATCTTGAACGATGGCCTATAGCGAAGACCATATCGCGCTCGCCGCGGAATATGCGCTCGGCACCCTCGATGCCGACGAACGCGCGCAGGTCGAGACCATGATGGCCGTCGATACCGAATTCACCGCGATCGTGCACGCCTGGGAATACCGGCTCGGCGTGCTGAACCAGATGGTCGGCTCCGTCGAGCCGCGACCGATCGTGTGGGAAAACATCAAGGCCGCGATCGGCCATTCCACCGGGCAGCAGGCGCCGCTGGCGCTGCACGAGGCGCCGCCGCCGTCCCCGCCGCCGACTGAACCCGTGGCCGAGCCTGTGGTGGCCCAGGCGCCGCCAGCCGTCGAGACACCAGCGGCCGTCGAAGCGCCGCCGGCTGCCGCGCCTCCGACCGCCGTAGATAATTCGAACGTCATTCAGTTGACGGGCCGGGTCCGGCGCTTGCGCAGCGTCGCGTCGATTGCCACCGCGCTTGCCGCAGCCCTGGTCGGGATGCTGGCGGTGCAGGTCTATCGGCCGGAACTGCTGCCGGACGCGCTGCGGCCGAAGCCGCGCATCCAGACGGTCGAGGTCAAGACGCCGGCGCCATCGCCCGTGCCCTCGGCGCAATACGTTGCGCTGCTGCAGCGCGACGCGGGCTCGCCCGCCTTCATCTTGACGGTCGACGCCGCCACCAAAAATTTCACCGTCCGCAAAGTTGGCACCGATGCCGAGCCCGGCAAGAGCTTTGAGCTCTGGTTGATCTCCGACAAGCTGCCGCAGCCGCGTTCGCTCGGCGTGATCGGCGGCAGCGATTTCACCGCCCGCCCGGTGCTCGCCGACTACGACGCCGGTACGATCAATGCCGCGACCTACGCGGTGACCGTCGAGCAGGCCGGTGGATCGCCGAGCGGCAAGCCGACCTCGACGCCGATCTATACCGGCAAGCTGATCGAGACGGTGCCGGCCGCCGCGCCGCGCTGAGGCGGTCTGAACGGAGTTCACCATGCCGAACTGGCTCGGGCCGCTTCTCGTTCTCATCCTCCTGGCGGGATTTATCGGATACGCATTTCGCCAAGGCACGAAGGTCACACGGAGCGGAGATTCAAGCGAGCCGTGGACAGGCGGCGACGGTTCGACGGGCGGTGATGGGCACACCGGACACTAGTCCGACAAAAAGAAAACGCCCGTGGGGAGCGGGCGTTTTCGTAGTCAACTTGGGGGTAGTTGGGGTCTTAATTATCCACGTGGCGACTTTGGGGGGCTGTAAGAGCCACGTGAATTCCGTGAATTCTCCTTTAGCGTACGACAGAGTTGCCTGAACTCGTAATCACGACCGGCTTACCGGCCTTCATGACGCGCGTGCTCGCGGTCTGGGTCAGACCTTCATCCGAGGTCGTGCGCGCGGAGATGCTGAAACCGGCGACCACGATACCTGCAACCAAAGCCACGACCACGATCTTGAGATGGGTCGTGCGATCTGCGCTGTAGATCGAGTGGTTCATGGAAGTCTCCTGCCGCCTTCCGTCCTGCAAATTCGTCGATGCCATTCACAGGGCGGTTCAACGTCTCGCGTCAGCAAACGTAGGAATCCCGGGAATAGTTCCCAAGTGGCAATCACAAGGCGGTGAAAAGACTTGAACGGCCGCGATTGGAATCGCCGTGCCGATCGCCGGAAATGAATAAATATTCAGCTTCTATAATAGCTTAAATGGACTTCGCACTTCTCGATGCCGAATGGTGCCGGATCGGCCATTTTCGACAAACCATTTGCATGTGGCGAAAAAGCTTCGCCTTTTCGCCGCTGATTTGCCTGGGCGACTTGCGTTCCGCCTAGACGCTTCCCACCGTCTTCAGCCGCGCGCGCGGGTGGATCTCGGCCTGC
Organism: Bradyrhizobium sp. 170; assembly: GCF_023101085.1. Taxonomy (NCBI): domain Bacteria; kingdom Pseudomonadati; phylum Pseudomonadota; class Alphaproteobacteria; order Hyphomicrobiales; family Nitrobacteraceae; genus Bradyrhizobium; species Bradyrhizobium sp. 170. The sequence goes on from NZ_CP064703.1 coordinate 1,362,792, forward strand.
GACAGCACGGTGGTCTGCGAGCGGAAGCGCTCGACCAGCGAGCGGACGAACGGCCGGATCGCCGCCGACGTGACCAGCACCGGCGCTTCGCCTTCGCGGGCGGCCTGCTCGAAGGCGTTGCGGACCGAGGTCATGAACTCCGACAGCTTTGAGGGCTGCATGGCGAGGCTGCGTTCCTCGCCGGTGCCCACGATCGATTCCGCAAACGCCATCTCCCAGCGCGCCGACAGCGCGATCAGCGGCAGGTAGCCGTTGTAGGTGGTGTTCTGCGCGCAGATCTGCCGCGCCAGCCGGGCGCGGACGTGCTCGACCATGGTGGCGGGGTGCCGCGAGAAGGCGAGCGCGTCGGCGATGCCTTCGAGAATGGTGGAGAGATCGCGGATCGAGATCCGTTCGGCCAAGAGCAACTGCAGCACGCGCTGGATGCCCGAGACCGTGACCGAACTCGGCACGATATCCTTGACCAGCTCGCCTTGTTCCTTCGGCAGGTCCTTCAAGAGCTTCTGCACCTCGCCATAGGACAAAAGATCGCTCATGTTGTTCTTGAGCAGCTCGGTCAGATGTGTCGACAGCACGGTGGCGGCGTCGACCACCGTGTAGCCCTTCAGCGACGCCTCTTCCTTCAGCGCGGCGTCGACCCAGGTCGCCGGCAGTCCAAACGTCGGCTCGACGGTATGGATGCCGGGCACGCCGACCTGGTTGCCGGCGGGGTCCATGACCATGAACTGGTTCGGCCAGATCTTGCCGGAGCCGGCGTCCACTTCCTTGATCTTGATGACGTAGGTGTTGGCCTCGAGCTGGACGTTGTCGAGGATGCGCACCGCCGGCATCACAAAGCCCATTTCGATGGCGAGCGACCGGCGCAGCGCCTTGATCTGCTCGGTCAGGCGGTCGGTGCCGTCGGGACCGTTGACCAGCGGCAGCAGCGCATAGCCGAGTTCGATCTTGAGGTCGTCGATCTTGAGCGCGGTGGCGATCGGCTCTTCGGCCGCGGCCTGGGCGGCTGCGGCGGCGAGTTCGGGCGCTGCCGCTGCGGCCGCTTCCGCTTCCCTGACGGCGCCGTTGCGTTTCCGCGCCTTCCAGGCCAGCGCCGCGGCACCGCCGCCGAGCGCGAGGAAGGGCAGCATCGGAATGCCCGGCAGCAGCGCCAGCACCAGCATCACGCCGGCCGACATGCCGAGCGCCTGCGGGTAACCGGAGAGCTGCTTCATCATCGCCTTGTCGGCCGAACCGGTGATGCCGGCCTTCGACACAAGGAGGCCCGCCGCGGTCGAGACGATCAGCGCCGGCACCTGCGTTACCAGGCCGTCGCCGACCGTCAGGATGGTGTAGGTGCGGGCGGCGTCGCCAAAGCTCATGCCCTGCTGGGCGACGCCGATGATGATGCCGCCGATGACGTTGATGAAGACGATCAGGAGCCCTGCGATGGCGTCGCCGCGGACGAATTTCGAGGCGCCGTCCATCGCGCCGAAGAAGCCGCTTTCGTCTTCCAGCGCCTTGCGGCGTGCTTTCGCGGTCGCCTCGTCGATCAGGCCGGCGGACAGATCAGCGTCGATCGCCATCTGCTTGCCGGGCATCGAGTCCAATTGAAACCGCGCGGCGACTTCGGCGATGCGGCCCGAACCCTTGGTGATGACGACGAAGTTCACGATCACGAGAATCGCGAACACGATAATTCCGATCACGAAATTACCGCTCATCACGAAATTGCCGAAGGCTTCGATGACGTGGCCGGCCGCCGCCGTGCCCTCATGGCCGTGCGACAGGATCAGGCGGGTCGAGGCCATGTTGAGCGACAGCCGCAGCATGGTCGAGATCAGCAGCACGGTCGGAAACGCCGAGAATTCCAGCGGCGCCTGGATGAACAGCGCCGTCATCAGGATCAGGATCGACACCGTGATCGAGATCGCCAGAAACAGATCGAGGACGATCGCCGGCAGCGGCAGGATCAGCACCACCAGGATGGTGAGGACGCCGAACGCCAGCGCCAGATCGCCGCGCTTTAAGATATCTCCGATTTCGCCGAGGCTCGGAAACTTGCCGCTTTCGCCTGCGCCGCCCTGACCCGCCGTGACATCGACCATGGTAGCCGCTTCCCCCCGCGATTGACGCCCGCGGGCGCCAAACGTCTGCGCGGCGGCCGAAGGGCCGCCGGTCCGAAAGTGAGGCACCGCACTGGCGTCCACGGGGTTCCTCCCGTTCTACGCGGCCGACGACACTCGACTTCACTCGGCAATTCTTGCCGGGTGTATGGTTAGCAAAGGGTTAACGGGGGGTGGTGCGGGCCGTATTTCGGGCCGCTGTCAGTCTCACCCGCATGCCCCCGCCGCCAGAGCCGTCATTGCGAGGAGCGAAGCGACGAAGCAATCCATCTATCCCCACGCGGAGAGGTGGATTGCTTCGCTGCGCTCGCAATGACGGGGAGAGAACACACCTCCGCATTCCCGCGGCGCGTTTCGCCCGGGCTTTGCCAACCGTTTCGCCCAAACGAGAGGGCGCAGGGAATGCCGGGTGCTTGCTGCACCCGCGGTCTCGTGTGCAAGAGATGGAGGTAGAGGCGCACACGAGCATACAGGTACAGCCGGAGCACTCCGGCATCCCCTGCGCAATGGTTTTACGGCTTATGCCGAGCTCTCCCCGGAGACGAATTCCTTTTGCCTCCGTCATCGGCGAATTGACGGTGTTGGCAAGCCCGGTCGGGCTCGCAACACCTCCGCCGACTTGACGCCAGCCACGGGCGCCAGGACCACACGGTTTTGCCGTACGCTTCAGCGTCGTTCGTCTGCCGCGCCGCCGATCGCTCACGAGCTAAAGCCCGCCCTGCGATCTTATCAGCGCAGCGGGCGCTGCCGCGTCCACCGCATTCCGACCCACGTCCGTGACGATCGCGATACGCCCCTCTTGGCGGGCCGGAACGGGCGGAGTTGTAGGGCTGATTTGGGGGAGGCGAGAAGAAGTATATTTTTGCGGCGAGGAGTGGACCGGGCAAATCACGTTGATCGGGTTCAAGATATTCGTCTCATCGCGCATCGCCCTGCCGGGCTCGGCTCGTCCCCGATCATTGTCCACCGCAAAACCGCTTTAGGTCAGCCCGGCTGCATTTTCCGACTCGGTGAACCATGATCGCTTATCCAAAATTCAGCTTGGTTTGCGGGGCCAAGGCATGAGCCAGTTTTCTTTTATGTTCCTTCTCGTGACGGCGCTGACGCTTACCGTATGCGTCGGAGTGGCAGCTTGGCGCATCTCCGATGATCGGCCAGACGTTACTGGAAGCACTTCGCCGACAACTATCCACTGGCGCTGAAATCCATCTCCTCTCAGGGAACGCCCGTATAGCTACGGGCTTGCTCTCTACCGTTGGTTGCGCTTGGATGGCAGCCGGGCTGGGGTTCAAGAATGCGAAATCTGGGAATCGTGGTGCTAGGCGCCGCGCTGGCGGGCTGCGCGTCTTCGCCACCGCGGCCGCCATCGTGATCTTTTGGCCGGCAGCTTTCTTCGTCGGCGGTGACAAACAGACGGCAGCGGAACTGTCCCAGATGAAGGGGCAAATGGTGGCCGTTGAGCAAGCCTCTATCGCCAAGAAGTGCGGAATCCAATTTCAAGGGCCGCGCCCGCCGGGCACGTAGTTGAACCTCCAAATCGAGAGTCGCGAATTGCAAACTGAACAAGGTTCGCGACGATCGGCGCGACCGTCGGAATCATCGTACCTTGTTGGGAGCGACGATTGCCTCTTTGGCGAACTCTCAGGCCATCAAGCGTCAGTTTGTAGGATGGGTAGAGCGAAGCGAAACCCATCAGACTTGTTGAATGGAATAGAGGGTGGGTACTCCACCCATCCTGCGAGCTGTTGAGCCGCTTTCGTTGTCGCGTTCCTCGGCTTAAAGCCGCCGCCGCTGCCGAACTCACAGCAACAGTGTTTGAACTGGAACGATGTCCGGGCCGGAAAACTACGGGGGGTCTCGTCGCTTACTGGCACCCTCCTTGCTCTACACACGAATGTGCGTGAGCGCGTCCTGAAACTGACCGGCGGAGGCTACCGATGGCAAACTCATCTCAAATTGAAACGCTCCGGGAAACCGCAGCGGCGAACAGGTTTCAAATCGCGACACTGATCGAAAACCTGTTGCGATCGATCGAGCTACTCGCCGTTGACATCGAGCACGAAGAGACGCGCGCGGGTGTTCGCGACTTGTCTGACCCAACGTACCCGGTGTTGGCGCGGAGCCTCAGGTCGCGGAGAGATAACATTCGGGCTACCTTGGCATCGTTGGGGGCGTTGGTTCATGCATCCGAGGCGGCCTAAGACTGCGTAACGGCAGCCCGAAGGATGGGTGGAGCGAAGCGATACCCATCAATGCGCCTGCGCATGGTGTTGGCGGGTTTCGCTCCGCCGATCCTGCGCGCTACTTGGGGACTGCGCTCATGACCATCACGGCAAGAGCTGTTGCGAAGCATGATCTCAAACTGATTTGCGAGCATCGCGAGCGAATGTTCGCCGAGTCCGGCCGCACGCGCGAAGCCTTGCGGCCGATGACTGTGGCCTTCGAGCGGTGGCTTTCACCGCTGCTCGATGACGGCAGCTATTTTGGCTGGATGCTCGAAGACGCCGGGGTCGTGATCGCGGGTCTCGGCATGATGGTGATCGACTGGCCGCCGCATCCGAGCCATCCGGCCGACCATCGCCGCGCCTACATCCTCAACGTCTTCGTGGAGCCTGAGCACCGCCGCAGGGGATTGGCCAGGCGGTTGATGGCGCTGGCCGAAGAGAGAGCTCGCGAACTCGGCGTTGGCTATGCGCTCCTTCATTCGACGCGGCAGGGCCGTCCGCTTTACGAGAGCCTCGGATGGGGCCCGACGAGCGAGATGGCGATCCGCTGGGAATAAGTGCAAAGGCCGGAGGATCGAAGGAGTTGGCTCTGCGCACCGCAGAAAAACGCATCCAGAAATGGTCTTGCGTGCAAGCGTGCTACCGCAGTCGTTTCTGTCGGCCCTTGCCCAATTTGTTCCAGCGGAGCGCTGCTTTAGTTAAGGGAACTGCGGCCCTGAAAATCGATTGTTCCTGTGCTGCCTTATTGGAGGCAGGGAAATTGGAAGTGGCAATTGGAAGTGGACGGCACGGGCTTCTGCCGGAGCACTTTAATGAAAACATTTTTCAAGGTCGTCATCTGGATGGCGGCCGCCGTCACGGGTCTTGTTGTTTGGAACGTGGCTCCTGACTTTCGACCGCTAATCTCCTCGATTCTTGCGGCAGCATTCGTCTGTTACGTGTTGTCTATTATCGTTGAAGTCACCGTTAAGCGCGTCATATCGGACGAACAGCTGGAGCTTCGCAGCCGTCTTGAAGTCCTGGACCGCAAGGTCACCGCAATTCTGCGGGACGCGTCTGAACGACGCCGCGTTCGATGACAATTTGAAGCAGCGATGTGCGATGCGAGCGCTGATAAGCAGGCCAGCCTTGCTGGCGTAAACGCGCCATGAGGCCTGGTAACTTCCCCGGGCTACATTCACTCAAAAAGCAGGGCGATCAGTCCGCCGCTGAGCGCGACCAGCCAGATTAGCGAGACCACGAAGGGGACATCGTGATGTGTCATGGCTCTTCAGCCTAGCGAAAGGCCGCCGATCCTATGATCCAGCGGCGCCCCAGGTTACAATCAATTGCAAATATTTCGCCTCCTGGACCTTGGAGGATACACCCGGTGCGAGCCGCTTACCATAACATATGGTAGTTTCGGGATAAAGTGGCAAATGTCGAAGATGAAGAGCCGGGTCGACTATCACCCAGCTCACCATGAACATCTTCGCGATCGGCGGGCGATGACAAAATCGCTCAGGCCGAAGACTTTCATGCCCGCCTGAGTTGCTACCTAGCCAACGGCATCCGATCGATCGTTGTCGTGCCGGCTGCGGAGAACAGCCTGTCCGTTTGCACAAGTTCGAGGGCTTCCACGCATAAGCCGCCGAAGCTGGTCGTACGATGGCGTGCGATTTCGCGAATGAACGGAAGAGATATCGGGCCCGAAAAGCGGATCAGATTCGCAAATGCGAGCCTGCGAAACAGAAGGTCGCGAACCCGGCTCGAGTCCATTGCCCGTGCGTGAAAACTGTCCCGGGTCGGCAATGCAAGCTTGCGTCTCAATTCCCACAGTGAGCGATCTTCAGGAAAGAGCTGCACAAAAACTGAATTGGGGGAAACACCCAGGCCTCGTGCCCGCAAGGTGAAGGGACGGAGCGAACCGATGCAATGCCGGAGTTGCGCGCGTAACTGCGAGCGATCGACGTCGTTCATGCTGTCGAAATTTCGAATCGTCACATGAATGGCATCGGTGGGGTAATAGTGGTGTGAAGGATCGCGCCGCCTGAGGTCTGCCAGGATCTCGTCGATCCCGGAGGTCGCTTGTTGAGGGAGCCGGGCCACCAAGGTCAAATGCGCGGCCGCGGCCTGGCCCGATGGTGGCAGGATATGTTGCTGTCGTCGAACCGCAGACAGGCTCAGGGCTGCCATGCCAATCGCCCAAAGCGAGCCAAATCGTACTGTGTCACTCGCGAAAGCGTCGGGATTCACGATGCACTCCCCGCCTGATCCCTTACGGTAGCCGATGGCTGCCTTGTTCGAAACCAGCGGAGCTTGGCGGCTCAAGCGGCGTGCCTGGCCGCCGGCTTCACGGATTCCATCCGCCGCTGCCATAGGGGCGGGTGATGACTTCAAGGAGGTGACCGTTGAGGTCCTCGAAGTAGACACCGCGTCCGCCATCGTGGCGATTGATCTCGCCCGGCTGCTTCCGCGCCGGATCGGCCCAGTACGCAAGATTGCGTTCCCGGACCCGACCGAAAATCTCATCGAATTCGGGTTCGCTGACCAGAAACGCGTAATGCTGTGGTGCGATTTCGTCGGTGTCCATGTAATCGAGATAGGCCCCGTTCTCGGTGATGACCATCTCGAATGGCCCCCAGTGCTTCGCGGCCGGAAGGTTCAACATCTCGGTGAGGAATTTCGCCGAGGCCTTGCTGTCGCGTGCCGACAGGATGGTGTGGTTGAAATGGACCGCCATGTCGCGTCTCCCTGGATAAGCGTTATTGTCCAACAGCTCCAACGCTTAACCAGCGCACCTTCAGGTGAGTTCCATTTTGGAAATGCGCTCAAATCGCTTTCGGCTGCTGGGCAGTCCCGCAGGATGGGTAGAGCGAAAGCGAAACCCATCAATCGCGTGCGCGGAAGGGTGATGGGTATCGCTTCCGCCTTCGCTCTTTGAGCTACGGCGGACAAGCCGCTCCACCGATCCTACTTACTGATCAAGGATTGCTCGCAGTCCCTAGCGTGGATTAGCGACAGCGTAATCCACCTTTTGCCGGTTGGACGGCGGATTACGCTATCGCTCATCCGCCCTGCGGTCCTGATCCCGCGCGGTGACGGCGGCCTTATTCGCAGTAGGCCCACCTGCCATAGCCGTCGTCGCATCGTGCCCGCGCACGGTAGGGCACGGGCAGCGGCGGCCGCGGTGCATATTCCGGCGCATAGTCGTATTCCTGCGCGGAGTAACGCTCGCGAGCGTAGTGACGCTCGGGAGCGTAGTAGCGCTCGGGATAAGCGGGCGCGCGGTCGACATAGACCGGCTGCGCGGCGTAGGCGGGTCCGTACTCGCCATAGACCGCCGCCGGTGCGCGGTATGCAGGGGCCCGATATCCGTAACCGTAACCGGGTTCCGCGTAGGGCGATTGCCGATGGGCTGGTCCCGGACGCACATAGACGTTTGCGGAAGGTGCGTAGATTCCGCCCGGCGCCACGTAGACGGATGACAGGTCGCTTGCCGCGCCGGCCGCCGAGTACAGCACAACAAAGGCCAGCGTGAGCGATGATCGGTACATGTGTGTCGCCTCCAACAATGCAGCCCCGCCAGCCAGCATATGATTAATTTTCGCTAAACAATTCGCAGGGCGCAATGATATTCTTCGCGAAGAAGTGTGCCATTTCTGGACTGTGCACATCTGCATCGCGAGGACGCTGACGGAGCGCAATCAACTACACCCGTCCCACAATTGTAATTTCCGCAGGCTGCTTCCACCTTCGCTCTGGCGAGCTACGGCGGACAAGTCGTCGCTTTACTCTTGACGGCTGAAGACACGCATCCGGGAGGACCGCCCGCCATGAACGCCTTCACCATTCGAACGATGCGGCCGGACGAAATCTCGTTGGCCGTGGACTGGGCCGCGACAGAGGGCTGGAATCCGGGCTTTGCCGACGACGCGTGCTTTGCTTCCGTCGATCCGGAAGGCTTTTTCATCGGCGAACTCGATGGCGCGCCTGCGGCGATGGTCTCCTGCGTCAATTACGGTGCGAGGTTTTCCTTTCTCGGCTTTTACATCGTGCGAGCGGATTTGCGCGGCAGGGGTTTCGGCTTGCGGATATGGAATGCGGCGATCGCGCACGCCGGCGCGCGCGTGATCGGGCTCGATGGCGTGACGGCGCAGCAGGACAATTATCGAAAGTCCGGGTTCGCGCTCGCTTACGCCAACATCCGTTACGGCGGCACGGTTGCGGCCCCCGCCGCGCCGCGGGCTGAAATCATTGCGCTGTCCGATGTTCCGTTCGCGGCTGTCGAGGCGGACGACGCTACCGTGTTTCCCGCGCCGCGATCTGCGTTTCTGCGCGCCTGGATCGGTTCGCCCGGTCACGCCGGTTGCGCGCTCGTGCGGGATGGCCGGCTTGCCGGCTGGGGTGTGATCCGTCCGTGCCGGAAGGGTTTTAAGATCGGCCCGCTGGTGGCCGACGGCCGCGCCATCGCCGAAGCGGTCCTGACCGCCTTGCTCGCCAAGGTCGGCGGCGGCGAGATTTTTCTCGACGTGCCCGGCATCAACCGCGAGGCGACCGCGCTGGCGCAGGATTTTGGATTAGCGCCGGTGTTCGAGACGGCCCGCATGTATACCGGCGCGATCCCGCCGCTGCGGCTGGAGCGGGTGTTCGGCGTTACCAGTTTTGAACTGGGGTAGGTTCCCGCGATAATCAGGACACCTGCACAATCACTGGCACAATCACTGGTTCCCACGGAACGGGCAGCACACTCGCTTGTTAACGCCGATGGATCGCTTCTGTCTGCATATCATCTGCGCGAGCATTCTGCTGCTCGTGACCGCGTTTGCGCTGGGAACGCCTGGATTGAAATCGGAAGGTCCGCCCGAGAAAGCACTTTTGCTGCGGATCGCATCCCGATGAAGCGGTGCCTGCAGGAGGCAGCACGGGACCAAACGCCGCCGAGAGAAATTCTCAGTTCGGCGCTCGCGGACCGGACGGCGTAAGCCATTGCTCCATGTGGACAGCCGTTTCAGCCTGTCGCGCTCTGCGGAGCAGCCGCTCGCGCTCAATGCCAGGCGGGGTGCCTCGCGCCTCTTTTCGCAGGCGTTGCGCTTGATCGATCAGGCGTTGATCCAGGGGCGAGGTTTGTTTTACGCGGCGTCGTTTCTGCACGGCGCTACTCCATGTGAGAAGGCGGGAGCGCGGCTAGCGTTCTCCTCACCGATAGCTGCCACGGGGCGGTGCGGTGATGGTTGAGTTTAGACCTCCCTGGATGGGAAGTCAGTCCACTAGTGTACACAGGAGTGTGTCTAGGATGGGTAGAGCGCAGCGAAACCCATCATTGCCGTTGGCAGCCTATTGATGGGTTTCGCTTCGCTCTACCCATCCTACGGGGCTGCGTTGCCGGCGGCGTCATCCGCTGGCGCCTGCCGCGATACGGCGAAGATTTCCCAACTCACCATGAACATCGCCGCGATCAACGGGCCGATGACAAAGCCGTTCAGGCCGAACACTTCGATGCCGCCGAGCGTCGAGATCAGCACGATATAGTCCGGCAGCTTGGAGCCTTTGCCGACCAGGAACGGACGCAGCAGATTGTCCACCAGTCCGATGACGAGCACGCCATACAGGATCAATCCGATGCCCTGCCAGATGGCGCCGGTCGCCAGGAAGTAGATCGCAACCGGAAGCCAGACCAGCGTGGCGCCGATCGCAGGGATCAGCGACAGGAACGCCATCAGCACGGCCCATAGCAGCGCGGCGTGGATTCCGAGAAACCAGAATGCGATGCCGCCGAGCGTGCCTTGCACCATCGCGACGAGGATGCCGCCCTTCACGGTGGCGCGAACGACGTCGGCGAACCGGGCGAACAGCGCCGCCTTCTGCTCGCCGCGCAGCGGAATGGCGTCCCTGATCCGTTCGGCCAACGCCCGGCCGTCACGCAGCAGGAAGAACAGCAGATAAAGCATGATGCCGAGGCGGATCACGAAATCGAACGTGTTCATGCCGATGCTCAGCGCCTGCGGGGCGAGAACCTGCCCGCCCTTCATGAGGCCGGAAGCGAGCTTTTCGCGCAGCGCCGAAAAATCGGCGAGGTTGGCCCGCTCGAGCAATCCGGTGGCCCAGGCCGGCAGGGCGTCGAATATCCGCTGCAGGTAGCTGCCGAAATCGTACTCGCCTGACTGGATCTTCGCGAAAAGGCTTGACGCTTCCTGCGCCAGCGAAGCCGCGATCATTGTCAGCGGCAGGATGACCATGGCGATGATGATCAGAACGGTGACGGCGGCCGAAAGGCTTGGTCTGCCCTGCATCGATTGCAGCAGCCTGCGATAGACCGGTGCAAAAAGCACCGCCACGACAATCGCCCAGAGAACGGCGCCATAGAACGGGTACAGCACCCAGCCAAACGCCAGCGTGACGGCGACAAGCAGCAGCAGGAAACCCTGGTGTTCGATCCTTTGCACGGCGGTCTCGCTTTCCCAGCTTTCGGATTGGGCCCGGTTGTAGTGGATCAGGGGTGACGAAAACAGGTACTTTTGCGCAGCTTGCCGCCTTCGCTTTACCTATGACTCATTTCACCGGGACCTATTTCACCAGGACTTATTTTACCAGGACTTATTTCACCAGAACCTGGCCGACCATGCCGGCCTCGCGATGGCCGGGGATCAGGCACGCATATTCGAACGTGCCGGCGTGAGTGAACTTCCAGAGGATCTCGGCCGATTTCTTCGGCGCCAGCCGAACGCCGTTCGGTTCGTCATGTGCCATATGCGGGTTCTCCATCATCGCCTTGGCGTGCTTTAGATTTTCTGCCGTGGTGGCGAGCAGGAATTCGTGGTCGTCGGCGCCGGTGTTGCGGACCACAAAGCGGATCTGTTCGCCGCGCTTCACCTCGATGCGGGCGGGCGCGTAGGCCATCTCGCTCATCCCGACCTCGATGGTGCGGGAAGGCTGTTTGGGATCGCCGGGCTCGCCCGCCGCATGGCTTTGGTGGGCGTGCTGCTCATGGCTGTGCGCTGGACGCGGCAGGGCTGAAAGCGCTGACAGCGCCAGCAGGATTGTCACAATGATTTTCATCCGATGTTCCTTCTCGTGTTTTTTCGAATGCGCTGCGCATTGGCGCGAGACGCCGCAACTGCGCAGACATGATTGAACTCTCTGACGGACACGGGCATGCGCGCGCTGTCGCAAGCCGCGGCTGCCCGTCTCGTTACGTCAGGTCAGGCGATGGGAGGGCGGTAGAGCAGAGGGGGCGCCTTGCCCGGCAGGTGCTGAAAATTCCCAAAGACGCAGCGCGAGATCGGCGGCGAGGGTTTTGCGATGGCGGGCAGATCGGCCGCGATCGCGGAAAGGCAGAGCATCGCGCAGCACGGTCCCGGCGAACCCTTGCCGTCGTGCTGATGCTTCGTGTGCTCTTGCGTGGCGTTGCCGGTATCGGCGCGATGCATCTCATGCTCATCCGCTTGCATCGCATGATGCTGGTGCGAGGCCGGGTGCTGCGGCTGAACACCGTCATGCACATGCGCGGCGGCCGCCATCCCGGACTGATGCGCGAGGCACGACGCGGCATCGCCAACCGCCAGCGCGACGCCGGGCGCGAGTACGCAAAACAGATAGATCAGGGCGACAAACCACCCCGCCTTGGCGCGCACCGGCCTCGTCAAGCGAACGAACATACCGGCAAACTAATGCCGTTAGCCGATTCCGCCAAGGCACTGAGGGCGCTGCCCCATCACATCTGCATGCCCAATATCGCGCCATTGTGGCTTGACGTTAGGCGAATAGCCTACGAAGTTGCGTGCGCCGTGGTAATTTCTTCCGACTTCACCCGAGATTCCGACCTGTTCGTTCCCGACTCGCGCCGGGCATGGATCCGGCTTGCCGTCGCCGTGCTGATCGGCTCGCTCGGCAGCGTCGGCATGTGGTCGGTGGTGGTCGCACTTCCCGTGGTGCAGACCGAGTTCGCCGCGAGCCGCGGCACCGCCTCGCTGGCGTTCACGATGATCATGCTCGGATTCGGTTCCGGCGGGGTGCTGACCGGCAAGATCACCGACCGCTACGGCATCGTCACCGCGATCGGGCTCGGCATCGGCATTTTGGGCTTAGGCTATGTCGTCGCGGGAATGTCATCCTCGATCTGGCAATTCATCCTGGTGCATTTCGCGATCGGGCTTTCCTCCTCGGCCACCTTCGGCCCACTGATGGCGGAGGCCTCGCACTGGTTCGACCGCTACCGCGGTCTCGCGGTCGCCATCGCCGCCAGCGGCAATTACATCGGCGGCGCGATCTGGCCGCCGCTGGTGAACTGGGGCATCCAGACCTACCAGTGGCGCGCCACCCACATCGCGATCGGCATCTTCACGGCGGTGGCGATGGCCCTGGCGCTGATCGCCTTGCGGATGCTGATGGGGGCCGGCGCGCAGCGCGACCACGAGAATGCGTCCCCGCCGCGCGTCGACCTGCGCCTTTCCACCAATGCGTTGACCGCGATCCTGGGGCTCGCCGGCATTGCTTGCTGCGTGGCAATGGCGATGCCGCAGGTTCATATCGTGGCCTATTGCGGCGATCTCGGCTATGGCGTGGCGCGCGGCGCCGAAATGCTGTCGCTGATGCTGGGGTTCGGCATCATCAGCCGCATCGGCTCGGGCTTCCTCGCCGACAAGATCGGCGGCATACGCACGCTGCTGATCGGCTCGGTGGCGCAGGGCACCGCGCTGCTGTTCTATTTGTTCTTCGACGGCCTGACCTCGCTCTACATCATCTCCGCGATGTTCGGCCTGTTCCAGGGCGGCATCGTGCCGAGCTACGCCATCATCGTGCGCGAGGCGATGCCGGCCTCCGAGGCCGCGACCCGCGTAGGCATCGTGATCTTCGCCTCCGTGTTGGGCATGTCGTTCGGCGGCTGGATCTCGGGCGCGATCTTTGACGCCTACGGCTCCTACGGCGCGGCCTTCGCCAACGGGCTGGCGTGGAACGCGCTGAATATCGGCATCATGCTGCTGCTGTTGATGCGCGCGCGACAACGGCTGGCGATGGCGTAAGGCCGATCCCGGAACTTGGCAGGGAAATCATGCCGTTCGCGATCAAAGCCGAAATCCACGATCCGCGCGCCAAGTCGTTCTCGTTCGTCGCGCAAAAGACGATGTATGGCGGCAAACATATCGCCAAAGGCGACACGGTCTTTATGTTCGCAAGCGAGAACGAGGGCGGGCAAGGCCTCATCGCGCGCGGCATTGTCACCTCAGCCCAGGCGATTGCAAAGAGGCGCGGCGTCGTCAGGCAAACACCGCGTGTGAGCATCGCCATCAGACGCACTGCACTCGCGAAGCGGCCGCTCGGGCGGAGCGAACTCAAACGATTCAGCGACTGGAATGACGGTCAACCCCAGACCGAACTCAGCTTCAAATTCTATCGTCAGGCAACGAACAAGATCGTCGGCATCTCGGACCAGGCCGCGGAGTTCCTGGGCGAATTCTTCTAGCGCGATGGAGATTAGGCCGACTGCCCGGCCTTCAACAATGAGCACCCGGTGATCTTCAAACTGCCATCCGGTTGCTGCTCCAGCGTATACATCGCCTCCCAGGCTTCGCCATTGTCGTCGACGATGTGGACGCGCTGGGCGATCCGGCCATTGGCGGAGCGCGCCTCGCCGAATTCGAAACTCTTGTGGCGATAGACCGGCGCGTAGGCCTGCTCGACCATCTGCATGAAGATGTCGGCCTGCGGAAAGAGCTGTTTGATCTCGGGCGCGGCATGCGAATAGGCCGCCGCGGCATCGTTACGGCTGAACGCCTGCTCCTGCGCGCGGATAATGCTTTGTGCAGCGGCGACGTCGTCGGCCGTGGCTGGAGCAGCGAGGCCGAGCAAAAAAGCAAGAAGCAGGACGACGGCGCGCATGGAAATGCTCCCGTTGGTCGCGCTGGTGCGGCGGAAGCAAAAGTTACACCTGCCGGAAAGGGCGCGCAAATCACGGCTCGCGGCGCTCCGCACGCGAGCCGGAGCGCGGTCCTCTCCTAGTGCGACATCATGTCGAGGAACGGCGTGTCGTTGGCGCTGACGTAGAAAATGACGACCTTGGTCGTCTCGGTGGCGCTGCGGTTATAGCCGGTCATCGGCACCTTGGGCGGCTCGACCAGCGCTTCGCCGGCCTTGACCGTGAGCGGCGGGCGGCCGTCGAGCTCGAGGGTAAAGGTGCCTTCCAGCACGTAGACCGTCACCGGAAAGCGGTGGGTGTGATAGACGGTCTTGTCGCCCGGCTTCAACGTCGCCGTCATGACCCGCACGGTCTGCTTGTCATCGGTGGGCAGTCCTTCGACAACCTGCTGCAGCACCATGTTGGGCTTGGCGATATTGGGTGCTGCTGCGCCGTGCTGTTGCGCCAGTGCTGGATTGCTAAAGCCGAGGCCGGCGAGCAGGGCGATGCCCGGAATGAGATGGCTGCGCATGCAAAGCTCCTTTGTGCGTCAATCGCCGCGTTGTTTCGGCGCAAAAGCTTAAGGCGGCATGGCGGCACCGCGGGAGCCACAAGATTGCTAGGCCCCGCTCCAAAAGTGCATAATGGGTGCATGTTCGACTGGAACGACCTGAAATACTTTCTAGCCGTTGCGCGCCATGGCAGCACGATTGCTGCTGGCAAGGCGCTCGGCACCAGCCAGTCGACCGTGCACCGCCGGCTCGAAGAGCTCGAACGCCGGATCGGGCAGGCGCTGGTGACACGGGCTGCGAGCGGCTATCGCCTGACCGAATACGGCACCACGCTGTTACCCTTTGCCGAACGCATCGAGGCCGCGGTCGGGGATTTCCAGCGGCGGGCAGGCGATGCCGAACAGGACATGAAGGGCACGATCCGCGTGACCTGTCCGGAGCCGATCGTCATCCGCATGACGCAGTCGGGCCTGATCGAGCGGTTTCACGCTCGCCATCCGCATCTGCGCGTCGAATTCATCACCAGCGACCGCTATCTCGACCTGTCGAAGGGGGAGGTGGACATCGCCTTCCGCTCGGGCGATACCGACGACGAGCTGATCGGCCGCAAGATCGCGGATTCGTTCTGGGCCGTCTATGCCAGCCGTGACTATATCGAGCGTCACGGCAAGCCCGACCGCGTCGAGGATTTGTCACAGCACCTTCTCATAGGCTTCGACGAGACGCTGGCTGGTCACCGCGCGGCGAAATGGCTGAAGGAGGTCGCACCCGACGCCAGGATGCCGGTCCGCAACAACAGCGTGCTCGGACTCGTATCCGCCGTGAAATCCGGCTCCGGATTGGGGCCGCTGCCGACCGCGCTCGGCGACGCCGAGCCGAATCTGGTCCGCGTGCTCGGCCCTATTCCGGAGCTGACGCGAAGCTGGCGCCTGCTGACGCATCCCGATAGCCGCCGCGTGCCGCGCGTTGCCGCGTTCTTCGATTACATCATCGAGCAGCGCGATGCGCTGAAATCGATTTTGACCGGATGAGGTTCAAGGAGCGCGCCGCGCCTGGCGGATCGATCCGCCCGACCCCTCGGGCGGGGTGAAATGCGGTCCCCGGCGTTTAAGTCGCATGCCCTGACGTTTGGTTCAGGTGCCGTCCTGGTAAGAAGCCGCCGTCACAGATCAATCGTGATCTCGATGGTCGCCACGTCGCCGAAGCGTGCGCGTACGTGCTGACCGCCGCGCACCGGCAGCATGCCGGTCATCGAGCCGGTACTGATCGTCTCTCCGGCGCGAAGTCCGTCGCCCCATTGCCGGCGCTGTTCGGCCAGCCACCACAGCGGCCGCAGCGGATCGCCCATGACGTCGGCGCCCACGCCCTCGCGGCGCAGCACGCCATCGAATTCGACCCGAACCGGCGTCGACGCAAGTCTCTCGCGCCAGTTCTCGATCTTGTCGCCGAAGACATAACGTCCCGACGCGCTACCGTCGGCGAGAATGGCAGGCATCGGCGGCAGGGCTTTTCTCGCATAGCGGCACTCCGCCACTTCGATCCCGGCGTGAACCTCGCCGATTGCCTCGATGGTTTCAGGCAACGTCCAGGGTTTTTCTCGCGGCGGCAGATCGCGCGCGAGTGTTACGAAGAATTCGCATTCGATCAGGGGATCGAGCAACTCGCCGGCCTTGAAGCGCGCGGGAGACGTGCAGGCAAAGCGACGAAACGTCCTGCCATAGATCGGCCCGTCCAGCCGCAGCTTGCTTTTCACTCCCTCCGTCGTTCCCGCAATCTTCCAGCCCAGCGGCTCCCAGCCGAGCCGCTCCGCAACGATCTGGTTCACGGCGTAGGCGTCGGCGGCGTTTGCCGGCACCAGATCATCGGGCAGGGCGGACAATTGACAGGCATTGCGGCGGGCGCGGACGAGCAGGTCCGCCAGTTCTTCCTGCTTTCCGGAAATTTTCTTCATGTCGGCCTCACCGCCCCCGAAACACCGCGGCGCGGCGCTCGATGAAGGATTGAATGCCCTCGCGCGCGTCGGCGCTGTTCAGCACGCGTTCGCGCACGGTTGGAATATAGGCGATCGCCGCCTTCTCGCCATGCTCGACATATTTCAGGGCCGCTTCCTTGGTGACCTGAATGCCGAGCGGTGCATTTTGCGCAATGATCGTGGCGAGCGCCATCGCGCGCTCGACCTGCTGGCCCGCCGGCACCACCTCCTGCACCAGGCCGATCTCGCGGGCGCGCGGTGCGGTGAATTCATCGCACAGGAACAAATGATACATCGCGTTGCCCCAGCCGGTGCGCGACAGGAAGCGGAAATGCGCGCCGCCGAACGGGGCAATGCCGCGTTTGGCTTCCATCTGGCAGAAGCGGCTATCATCGGCGGCGACGACGATATCGCCCGCCAGCATCAGCTCGATGCCGATGGTGAAGACGATGCCTTGCACGGCGGTGACGATCGGCTTCCTGCAGCGCTTGCCGAGGCCGAACACATCGACATTGCCTTCCCTGATACTGCGCTTCTCGGCGGTGGGGCCGAAGAATTTCGGCATGTCGAGGCCGGCCGTGAAATCCTTTCCCTCGGCGCAGATGACGCCGACCCAAAGGCTCTCGTTGTCGTGGAGCTCGGTCAGCGCGTCCGACAACTGCTCCATCATTGCGGGCGAGAACGCGTTCTTCTTCGCCGGGTTGTCGATGATGATCTTGAACACGCGATCATGGGTTTCGGTGCGGATTTTTCCTTCGGCGCTCATGATGTTCGTTTCCTTTATCCTGGATGTCTCGAATGTCGGTGCGATTGCGCGCGGAAAGCTATCGCTCGTACTTGACGGCAAGCGCGGTGCGGATCGCCGCGGCGCGCTCCGGCGAAAAGTGCGATGCGCCGTGGTCGAGCAGGTCGAGGAACGACAGCACGCCGCCGCGCGAACCCCAGCTGCCTTCCTCGATGATACGGAAATTGATCCACCAGGCCGGCGAGGGCGCCTTCATGCCGCAGGCGTCAGCGAGCGCCGCATGGATGTTGCGGATCACCGTGGCGCGATCCTCGCGCGTCCAGCAGCAGTCCATCGCGACGACATCGAGCACCATGACGTCGCTTGGCTTGTCCGAAAGCAGTTCTCCGCCGTGCGCGATCATGTCGAGCGGCCGCTCGGTAAAATGCACCTGATAGCCGCGGCGCGCCTCGGGCGCGAGCTTGCCGACCTCCGGAACCAGCACGGCATCGGTCAGTGTCTTCGCCAATACGCGCCGCTGATCGGCGTTCAAGCGCCCTTGCGGGATCATCACATGGATAACGGTCATCGTGCATCCTCCCTGCCGGCTGGCGACTATGACGGGTGGCATAGTCCAGATCGGGCTGGCTATGTCAAGCGTCATATTCTACAATGGCGCGACTCGAAGCGGAGTTCCGATGTCGTCCAATACCCGCGCCAAGATGGTGGCAGGCGCCGCCGACCTGATGAGCCGGCGTGGCGTCAATGCCACCAGCATGCGCGATGTGGTCCGCCATACCGGCACGCCGCGCGGCTCGATCGGCCATCATTTTCCGCGCGGCAAGCAGCAACTGATCGAGGACGCGCTTGTCTTTGCAGGCAGACAGGTCAGCGGACCGCTCGGGCATCTAACGCAGGAGCATGGTGCGATCAGCGGGCTCCGCGCCTTCATCGCGCTGTGGCGTCAAACGCTGGAGCGATCAAAATTCCAGGCCGGCTGTCCGGTGCTCGCGGTAGCGGTCGAGCAGTATGTCAACGATGCGACCGAGAAAGACGGCGCGCCGGACGAAGCCGCGCAAAAGCGCCTGCTCGATCTGGCCGAAGGCGTGTTCGCCGACTGGCAGGGAATCATGATCGCGGCGATGCGGCGCGAGGGCGTTACAGCCGCGCGCGCCCGGCGGCTTGCGGCACTCGTTATCGCGTCGCTGGAAGGCACTGTCGCCATGTGCCGCGCCGCGCGCAGCGTCCAGCCGCTCGAAGATGTCAGGCAGGAGTTGGAGCTGGTGCTTTCGGGCGCGCTGGCGAAGTAGCGCCGCCGTTCACGCCGACGCGGCGAGCGCCTGCCGCATCTCGGTCGGAGAGGTCGGTTTGGCGCCGTGCTCGCGCACCATTCTTACCGCCTCTTCGACCAGTTCGAGATTGGTCGCCTTTGTTCCCAGCGGCGCATCCTCGAGGCCGACGCGAATATGGCCGCCGCGCGCGATCGTCTCCGCGAACAGCGGGCGAAGATCGGCGCTGACACCCGCAATCATCCAGGGCGCACCGGGCGCTTCCTCCTCCAACAGCGCATGGTAGGCAGCGAGCGCATATGGTTTTGGCGGAAAGCCGACCGCGATCAGATTGCAGAACATGAGACGATAGAT
The DNA here is from genome assembly GCF_023101085.1 of Bradyrhizobium sp. 170. Classification (NCBI taxonomy): domain Bacteria; kingdom Pseudomonadati; phylum Pseudomonadota; class Alphaproteobacteria; order Hyphomicrobiales; family Nitrobacteraceae; genus Bradyrhizobium; species Bradyrhizobium sp. 170. The sequence continues at coordinate 1,381,844 of NZ_CP064703.1, forward strand.
CGGCACCTTGACGCCGGCCGCGCGCGAAAGCGCTGCGCCGGCACGCGCGAAGCCGGGCTCGTAGATGGCAAAATCGGTATGCAGGCCGTGGCGTGCTGCGAAATCGAGCGCATACCGGATCTGGGATTCAGGATTCATGTAGGTGCCGCCAGGCTGCGTGGCCGCCGTGATTTTTGTCAGGCTCAAATTGACGCTACCGGGGTCGATGACGGCAAAATCCAGCAGGCCGCGCGCAGCAAGTTCTTCGATGTCGGCAAATCGGGCCGCGACGTCGGCGAGCGGGCTGCTGTCGCTGCCTGTGGTTATGAAAGCCGGATAGGAGGGATAGACCGGCACATCGACCTGGTTACGAATACCCTCGATGATGCGGGCATAGACCTGCCAGTCATAGGTCTGCGGGCCGCCGCCATCATACGCATGGACGTGAACGATGGTGGCGCCGGCACGCGCGCAGGCGACGCCCTCGGCGATGATGGTCTCAACGGTATCGGGAATGCCGGGTTGGAGCGCGCGGCTCCACGAGCCGTTCAACGCCGCCTCGATCCAGACCTTGCGCATGCCATTACTCTCCTGAAAAATCGGTTCTGCCATCTATGAGGCGTGTACTCAGAGACGAGCGTATCCGATTTTTTGGGCCAAGCAGACCCACCTTGGGGTTCTGGCGGATGCTATGCTTCACCTTCGTCGGCTTCGGGACGGTAAATCGAGTATTGATGGGGAGGTCACCTGGAGGAGTTACATGCGAGTCATGACACTTCTTTTATTCTCCAGTTTTTCGCTTCTGACACTGACTATGGTCTCGGCTGGCACGACGCGAGCCCAAGCTCCCGCGCCATCGTCCGTACCGGCTCCAGCGCAGGCACCGGCTCCTGGCACTACCTTTAGCCCTGTTCCGCAGGACCCGGTCAGCTACCTTCCGGTTATCCCGGGAGGCCGTGGTTTCGGCATGTCAACGAGGGCAGGTCGTGGCGGTACGGTCTACCGCGTGACGAACAACAACTCGAGCGGGGCTGGTTCTTTTCGCGCCTGTGCTGCCGCTTCGGGGCCGCGCGTTTGTATTTTCGAAGTTTCTGGTTACATCGATATTTCTCCAGAACTGTCGATTTTTAACCCTTATCTGACAATCGCCGGTCAAACGGCTCCGTCTCCCGGGATCACACGTCGCGGTGGCAATCTGGTCATCGCGACGTCTGACGTTTTGGTTCAACACATTCGTGTTCGTGTGGGCGATGACGCTGGTTCTGATCCCGAAGACCGCGATGCCCTGACCATCGACGGTCATAGCGGCAGCGAATCGAATCCAATCAAGAACATCGTCGTCGATCACTGCTCGTTTAGCTGATCTATCGATGAAGTGATGTCAGCCTGGTGGTACACGGACCAGATCACGCTATCAAACAACATCTTCGCTCAACCGCTTGACCGATCTCTCCACCCAAAAGGCCCGCATGGTTTTGGCGTGCTCTTTGGATATGCCCCGGGGTCTATTTCCATGTTGTACAACATCATGGCGCACAACGTGGATCGCAGTCCAAACTCGCGCGCGAAGTACTTCGCGATGCTGAACAACACCGTCTACAATTGGACCTGGTACGCAACCCGCATGACGGGTGAAGAGGAATTGGCTATTGCGCCACCCGCGACGAACAGTTCGGTCATTGGTAACATGTATATCACTGGTCCCGATACCGAGTTGGAGCGCCTGCCGATTGAAGTGTCCAATCCGAACAGCGCAACCAAGGTCTACGTGTCTGACAATGGCGGCTTTCGTCAGTCAAGCGATCCGATGTCAATGGTGGCGTGGAATTCCGACTTGAAGGAGAGCCAGGCGAGTTACTCAGCGCCATCAGGCACGATCCCACAAGGTATCGTGGCGGTTTCGCCAGGTCAGGCCCACGATTTTGTTCTCGTCCATGGCGGTGCGTGCCCGAAAGATCGCGATTCGGTTGATATCCGCGTCATCAACGAGATCAAGAACAGAGCAGGCACGATCATCAACTGCGTTAGCGCGGATGGCAGCGACCGTTGCCAAAAGAACGGTGGCGGATGGCCGTCAATGCGTGTGAATCGTATTACTCATACTTTGCCTGCGAATCCAGGCGGCGATGACGATGGAAATGGTTACACGAATCTCGAAGAGTGGTTGCATCGCAAGGCCGCGGCTCTGGAGTAAGTTACCGACGTCCGCTTCCAAGTCAAAGACGAAGATCGCGACGATGACAGCGCTACAGCGGATTTGAGTATGCGCCCGCTGCTCAAAACGTCGGCGGCGTGCAGGCACTTATCACCTCGCACGCCTTGCCGCCGACGCAGCGAAAGCGATGCGGCCTGCGGCTTTCGAAATAATAGGCGTCGCCGGGGTCGAGAATGCGGCGCTCGTCATCGACGGTGACCTCGAGCCGGCCCGAGACCACGATGCCGCCTTCCTCGCCGTCATGGGTCAGCGGCACCCGCCCGGTGTCGCTGCCCGGCTCGTAGCGTTCTTTGAGAATTTGCAAGCTGCGGCCGAACAGATTGTCGCCGACCTGGCGGAAGGAGATCGGCTTCTTGCCGATCTCGGTCAGTTCGTCGGCCCGGTAGAAAGCCTTGCGCGGCCGCTCCGGTTCGATCGCAAAGAACTCGGCGAGCCCCATCGGCAGCCCGTCGAGGATGCGCTTGAGCGCGCCGACGCTAGGGTTCATCTGGTTCGATTCGATCAGCGAGATCGTCGAATTGGTCACGCCGGAGCGTTTTGCCAGCTCGCGCTGCGACAGCTTGTGACGGGCGCGAACGAAGCGGAGTCGCCCACCGATATCGACGCTCATCGGAAATCCCTGTTGCAAGTGTTTCGGATCGAACAAATATGCCCTGACGTGGCTAGCAAAATCAATGGGTTGCAGGAGCGAAGAAAAGGACTTGTTGTGCCTTCCCGAGCGTGGCCCGGTGGTACCTTGAGCTGCCAGCACAGGAGCTACCCGTGACCCTTCATCAGAAGCCGAACACCCTGCAAACCGATTCGTTCTGGATGCCGTTCACGGCCAACCGGCAGTTCAAGAAAGCGCCGCGGCTGTTCGCTTCCGCCGAGGGCATGCACTACACCACCGTCGACGGTCGCAAGGTGATCGACGGCTCGGCCGGCCTCTGGTGCGTCAATGCCGGCCACGGCCGCCGCCAGATCGCAACCGCCGTCGAACGGCAGCTGACGAACCTCGACTTCGCGCCCTCGTTCAACATGGGCCATCCGCTGGCGTTCGATTTCGCCGAGCGCCTCGCCGAGATCGCGCCGAAGGGGATCGACCGTATCTTCTTCACCAACTCTGGCTCTGAATCGGTCGACACCGCCCTGAAGATCGCGCTGGCCTATCAGCGCGCCATCGGACAGGGCACGCGGACGCGCCTGATCGGCCGCGAGCGCGGCTATCACGGCGTCGGTTTTGGCGGCATGTCGGTCGGCGGCATGGTGGCGAACCGCCGTGCGTTCGCGACCCATCTGCCCGGCGTCGACCACATCCGTCACGCCCATGATCTCGCGCGCAATGCGTTTGCGAAGGATCAGCCTGACCATGGCGCCGAGCTCGCCGACGATCTCGAGCGGATGGTGGCGCTGCATGGCGCCGACACCATCGCCGCCGTCATCGTCGAGCCGGTGCCGGGCTCGACCGCGGTGCTGCCGCCGCCGAAGGGTTACCTGAAGCGCCTGCGCGAAATCTCCGAGAAGCATGGCATCCTGCTGATCTTCGACGAGGTGATCACCGGCTTCGGCCGCCTCGGCGCGCCGTTCGCCGCGGATTATTTCGGCGTCACACCGGACCTGATGACGACGGCCAAGGGCATCACCAACGGCACCGTTCCCTGCGGCGCGGTGTTCGCCAGCCGCAAGATCCACGACGCGCTGATGAACGGCCCCGAGGGCACCATCGAGCTGTTCCACGGCTACACTTATTCCGCGCATCCGGTCGCCTGCGCGGCGGGCCTTGCGACGCTCGACATCTACAAGGACGAGGGGCTGCTCACGCGCGGCGCGTCAATGGCAGAATACTGGCGTGATGCGCTGCATTCGCTGAAAGGTCTGCCGAACGTCGTCGACATCCGCAATTGCGGCCTGATGGGCGCGGTCGAAGTCGCGCCGCGTAGCGAGGGCGTCGGCGCGCGCGGCTATGATGTGATGGTGGACTGCTTCAATCGCGGGCTTTACCTGCGCATGAGCGGCGATTCCTTTGCGTTGTCGCCGCCCCTGATCGTCGAGAAGAGCCATATCGACGACATCGTCTCGATCCTCGGCGACGCCATCAAGCGCGTGGCCTGATCCTTGCTCGTAAGAAAATAGAGCGGCCGCGGCGTGCGACGCCGCGGCGGATGCGTGAGGGGTCGTGAAAATCATCGTTCTCGGCAGTGGCGTCATCGGCGTCTCCACCGCCTATTATCTGGCGCGCGCCGGCCATGAGGTAACGGTCGTCGACCGTCAGGCTCAGCCAGCGCAAGAAACCTCTTTCGCCAACGCCGGCGAAGTGTCGCCCGGCTATTCCTCGCCTTGGGCTGGGCCGGGCGTGCCGGTGAAAGCCATCAAATGGCTGTTGATGCGCCACGGGCCGCTGGTGATCTGGCCCAAGCTCGATCCTGTGATGTGGATCTGGGGGCTGAAGATGCTGCGTAACTGCACGGCAGAGCGCTACGCCATCAACAAGAGCCGGATGATTCCGATCGCCGAATACAGCCGCGATTGCTTGCGCGCGCTGCGCGCCGAGACCGGGATCAAGTATGACGAGCGCAGCCAAGGCACGCTGCAGCTCTTCCGCAAGCAGAAGCAGCTTGACGGCACCGGCGACGATATCGCGGTGCTCAAGCAATATGGCGTGCCTTACGAAGTGCTCGATCCGGCCGGCTGCATTGCCGCGGAGCCGGCGCTCGCCACTGCGAAGGTCAAGTTCGTCGGCGGGCTTCGGCTGCCGCAGGACGAGACCGGCGATTGCCACATGTTCACGCAGGCGCTCGCCAAGGAAGCAGCAAAGCTCGGCGTGCAGTTCAAATTCAATACCGGCATCGAGCGGCTGGTCGCCGATGGCGGCAAGATCACTGGTGTCGTTACCAGCGCCGGGCTGTTGCAGGCCGACGCCTATGTCGCAGCGCTCGGGAGCTGGTCGACGCGGCTGCTGAAACCCATTGGTATTTCTGTTCCGGTCTATCCCGTAAAAGGCTATTCGATCACGGTCCCCGTCACCGATCCCGATAATGCACCGGCATCGACCGTGATGGACGAAAGCTACAAGGTCGCGATCACGCGGCTGGGTGATCGCATCCGCGTCGGCGGCACCGCGGAAATTTCGGGCTATTCCGATTCGCTCGACGCGGCGCGGCGGGCGACGCTCGATCATTCCCTGACCGACATGTTCCCGCGCGGCGGTGACTTGAGCAAGGCAACATTCTGGTGCGGCCTGCGCCCGATGACACCGGACGGGCCGCCTGTCATCGGCGCCACGCGCTACAGCAATTTGCATCTCAACACCGGCCACGGCACGCTCGGTTGGACCATGGCCTGCGGGTCGGGGAGGGTGCTGGCGGACCTGATGTCGGGACGGAAGCCGGATATCGACGTGAGCGAACTAAGCGTGAGCCGGTACGATCACCGGTTCGGGTGAGGGCCAGACGACGTCCGCTTCGTCATTTCGATCGTCGTCCGACTCACTGCAAGTGCGACCGCAATTGGCAAGAGGCGCGAGACGCGCCGAGTTTCCCTCAGTGCAGCGCCTGCTCGCGAGCGCTTAGCGCCTTCTTCACCAGCTCCGGCAAGGTCCTGGCGTAGACCTCAATGAAGGTGGCGTCGCCATTGGAGCGCGGTGTGTGCGCGGCCTGCTCGGCGAGACGTGCGGCCTTGGCCTCGCACTTCGCGAACAGGTTCCAGAACCACTCCGGCTTTTTGTCCACCGTCTCCTTGTGGAGCTTGATGACGGCGGCGCCTACTGCCGCCATGGCATTTACGGCGCCTGCGCTCATGGCGCTTAGGGCAGCCGAGCTCATGATATCTTCTCGGGCCTCGGCGGCAGCGGCTCGTGCTTTCCCGTGTTTCCCTCGGTTCGGCATGCTCGGCTCCTAATGTACCCATACGAACTCAGGGAAGCTTAGGCCGCAGGGATTGACGGCGTCTGAATCGACAATCCTAAGTTCGGATTTTCGATTTCATTCGGGTATGTCTAAATTCTTTCACGATGTTCCCCCGGTAGGCGGACGTCCATGAAGGACGGCGAGAGGGAGACGAGAACGGAAGCCGTCATTGCGAGCGCAGCGAAGCAATCCATGCCACAGCGCGCCGATAGATGGATTGCTTCGTCGCTTCGCTCCCTTGCGCAAACGCTTCGCGTTTGTCGCAGGCAATGACGGCGATGGGGTTGTCATTGCCTCTGCATCAATCCTGATCGGGAGGATCGAAGGCGCGGATGGCGGGCAGCGATCCCAGGTATTTCTCGCACTCGACCACGGTCACCTGACCACAGCAGCCTTGCGCGAGCTGCGATGTACCGATGTCGCGCGTGAGCACGTTCGGATTGCCGTGAACGCAGAGCGGACGTTCGGCCACGCCGATTTGCGGATCGTACCAGGCGCCGGTGGACAATTGCACCACGCCGGGCATGACGTCATCTGTGATCGCAGCGGCGGCCAGGCACGCGCCCCGATCGTTGAACAGGCGGACGATGTCGCCATCGGCGATGCTGCGGCGCGCGGCATCGATGGGGTTGAGACGGACGGGTTCGCGGCCGGCAATTTTTTTCGACTGGCTGTAGGCACCGAAGTCGAGCTGGCTGTGCAGCCTCGTCGCCGGCTGGTTGGCGATCAGCGTCAACGGGTGGCGCGAATTTGGCGGTTCGGTCGAGGGCAGCCATGCCGGGTGGGCTAAGCAATCGTCGTAACCGAAGCCCGCGATGGTTTTCGAATAGATCTCGATCTTGCCGCTTGGCGTCGGCAGCTTGTTGTTGAGGGGATCGTTGCGGAAGGCGCGCAGAAAGCCGCCATCATCGGGGGCTGACGGCAGCGCGAGTTCGCCGCGCCGCCAGAATTCATCGAAGTCAGGCGCATCCCAACCGGCATCGGCAAGCGCGCGCCGCGTCGGCTCGTAAAGATGGGCCAGCCATTGCCTGACGTCGCGTCCTTCCGTGAAGGCCTGTCCGACGCCCAATCGCCGCGACAGCGCGGCAAAAATATCGAAATCGTCGCGCGCTTCGCCAACCGGCTCCACAGCCCTGCGCATCGCGATCAGTCTCTGATCGGTAGCGGCGGCGCCGATATCGTCGCGCTCCAGCGTCATGGTCGCCGGCAGCACGATGTCGGCAAACTTCGCCATCGGCGTCCAGGCGCTTTCGTGCACGACAATGGTTTGCGGGACGTTGAAGGCGCGCCGCAGCCGGTTGATATCCTGGTGATGGTGGAAGGGGTTGCCGCCCGCCCAATAGACCAGCTTGATATCAGGGTATTGCATCGACCGGCCGTTGTATTCGAACCTCTCGCCCGGATGGAGCAGCATGTCGGCGACGCGTGCAACCGGGATGAAGTCGCTGACGCTATTCTTGCCTTGCGATAGCGTCGGAATCGGAACCGCATTGAACCGGCGGCCGGTGTGGCCGAGCGCGCCGAGCGCATAATTGTATCCGCCGCCGGGCAGGCCGATCTGGCCGAGCATGGCCGCGAGCACCGCGCCCATCCACACCGGCTGCTCGCCATATTGCGCCCGCTGCAGAGAATGCGAGACCGTGATCAGGGTGCGTCCGCGCGGCAGAAGGCGCGCGAGGCTGACGATTGTAGTCGCGGGAATGCCGGTGATATCGGCCGCCCACGCCGCGTCCTTTGGCGTGTTGTCGTCGCGGCCGAGCAGATAGCGTTCAAAGATGTCGAAGCCGGTGCAATAGCGCGCGACAAAGGCGCTGTCCCACAGATTTTCGACGAGCAGCGTGTGCGCGAGCGCCAGCATCAGCGCCACGTCGGTGCCGACCCGGATCGGCAGCCACCGTCCGCCGGCTTCCTCCGGCATGTCGTCGCGCAAGGGCGCGATGCCGTAGAATACGGCGCCGCGGCGCGCAGCCTTCTGCATCGCGCCGCGCTCGATGTGCCGGCTGATGCCGCCACTTGCGACGTCTGAATTCTTTAGCGCCATGCCGCCGAAGGCCAGCACCGTATCGGTATGTTCGGCGACCTGATCCCATGTCACGTTTCGGCGCGAGATGTCTTCGTAAGCCCCTAGGACATGCGGCAGGATCACGGTCGAGGCGCCGGCGCTGTAGCTGTTCACCGAACGTACATAGCCGCCGAACGCCGTGTTCAGGAAGCGATGCACCTGGCTCTGCGCGTGGTGGAAACGTCCGGCGCTGGACCAGCCATAGGAGCCGCCGAACACCGCGGCAGCGCCATGTTCGGTTTGGACCCGCGACAATTCATTTGCGAGCAGGTCGAGAACTTCGTCCCACGGGCACGCGACGAATTTCTGGTCGAAGGTACGCTCGCTGCGTGTGCTCCGGTTCAGCCATGCCTTGCGGACCATCGGCCGCAGGATGCGGGCCTTGTGGCGCATCGCGGTGGCAAAGTTCGCCAATATCGGTGAGGGCGCAGGATCCTCCTCGTAAGGCTTGATATCCAGCGTCGCGCCGTTCCATCGCGCGGAAAACGCGCCCCAATGCGCGCTGTGCGGGCTCCAATCCTCTCGGGCCTGATCCATTCCTTGTTCCAGACGCTCGTTCATGACGCCGCCGTCACGCAATTCACCCACAGCACTACAGCTTTCGCATCATCGGCGGGGTTTGAAAAGCGGTGGGGGCGGCGGCTGGCGAAGCGAAAACTGTCGCCGGTCTTTAGCGACCAGGTCTCGGCGTCCACCGTGAGCGTCATCTCACCCTCCAGAACCAGGCCTGCCTCTTCGCCGTCATGCGTGTAGAGCTCGTCGCCGGTGTTGCCGCCGGGCTCCAGGTGCACGAGAAACAGGTTGAGGCGGTTTTCCGTTCCCGCCGGGCTCAGCAATTGTTTTGATATGCCGGTGCGCCACAGCTTCAGTTCGGCGCGCTGCAACTGGCGCGTTACCACCCCGCCGGAAGCGGGATCGTCGCTCGGCCGCGAGCCGAACAGCGCGGCGATGCCGACGCCGAGCACGTCCGCCAGTGTCGCGAGCACGCGAAGCGAAGGCGACGACAGGCCGCGCTCGATCTGGCTGAGGAAGCCGATCGACAGATCGGTGCGCGCCGCAATCGTCTCCAGCGACAGTTTGTGTTCACGGCGGAGGTCGCGAATGCGCCGGCCGACGGCGAGGTCCATCGCGGGTTCGGCCGGCCTCGCGGCAGCCTTCGCCTTCGGCCTGCGCGCCGCCTTTGCCGCGGCCCTTGCCTTGGCCTTGGGCGCCGGCTTCTTGATTCTCCTGCCTCCGCTCACGTCAGCCTGCTTCCTTCATGTGCATGAAAATCGCTTGCAATGCCGCGGCAAGTGTGACCACAATTTCATAATGGTGAAAATAGGCCGGAACGGCGTTTCCCGCAACTCTTTGGTCTAACGCGGGCGGCGGTGTTCGATCCAGGAGGTGGTGCCATGGCTCTCAAACGTCTCGTCCAGGCCGCGATGGCGGCCGTTGTTCTTACCGCCGCGATGCCGGCATCCGCGCAAAAGGTGCTGAAGGTGGGTTCGACGCCGACCGGCGTGCCCTTCACCTTCCTCGACACCAAGACCAACAGCATTCAGGGCATCATGGTCGATCTCATCACCGAGATCGGCAAGGATGCCGGCTTCCAGGTCCAGATCGAGCCGATGCAGTTCTCGACGCTGATCGCCTCGCTCACGTCGAACAAGATCGACATCATCTCGGCGGCGATGTTCGTTACGCCGGCGCGCAAGGAAGTGATTGATTTCTCCGAACCGTTCTACAGCTACGGTGAAGGCTTGCTGGTGCCGAAGGGCGACAGCAAGACCTACACCAGGCAGGACGATCTGAAGGGCGAAGTGGTCGGCGCGCAGGTCGGGACGGCTTTCGTCGACGCGCTGAAGAAGTCGGGCCTGTTCAGCGAGGTGAAGGCCTACGACACGATCCCGGATATTCTGCGCGATGTGAACGCCGGACGATTGAAGGCCGGCTTCGCCGATTATCCGATCCTCGCCTACAATCTGAAGCAGGGCGGTTTTCCCGAGGCGCGCATCGTCGAGAGCTACAAGCCTGCCACCATCGGCTCGGTCGGCATCGGCGTGCGCAAGGGCGATACCGAACTGCTCGCCAAGATCAATGCATCGCTGGCGAAGCTGAAGGCGAACGGGACGGTGGAAAAAATTCTCGATAAATGGGGCCTGAAGGCGCAGGCTTCCTGATGCAGGCCTTCTGGCGCGATACGACCGAGTTCCTGCCGATCCTGATGAGCGGCGTGGCGCTGACGATCATCGTCACGATCGGATCGCTGTTGCTGTCAACCGCGCTCGGCCTGATCTGGGCGTTGATGCGGGTATCCGGCATCGGCGTCCTCACGGGATTCAGCGCCGGACTGATCAATGTGATCCGCGGCATCCCGATCATCGTGCTGCTGTTCTATCTCTACTTCGTGATGCCCGAATTCGGCGTCACGCTGAGCGCGCTGCAGGCCGCGATCCTCGGCCTCGGCATCGCCTATTCGGCCTACCAGGCCGAGAATTTTCGCGCCGGCATCGAGGCCATCGATAAAGGGCAGATCGAAGCGGCGCAGGCGATCGGCATGGGCTGGTGGCAGACCATGCGCCGCGTGGTGCTGCCACAGGCGGTGAAAATCGTGCTGCCGCCCTACGGCAACGTCATGATCATGATGCTGAAGGACTCTTCGCAGGCCTCGACCATCACGGTCGCCGAACTCGCTCTGCAAGGCAAGCTGATCGCGTCCTCCACTTTCAAGAACACCAGCGTGTTCACGCTTGTTGCGCTGATGTATCTCACCATGAGCATCCCGCTCATCCTGCTGGTCCGTCACTTCGAAAAACGCGCGGGACAGAAATGATCGAGCTGTCCAACGTTCACAAGAGCTTTGGCAAAGTCGAGGTGCTGAAGGGCATCACGGCGTCGGTCGAGAAGGGCGAGGTGGTCTGCATCATCGGCCCCTCCGGTTCGGGAAAATCCACCATCCTGCGCTGCATTAACGGGCTCGAAAGCTATGACAGCGGCGACATCCTTGTCGAAGGCGCGAGAGTTGATCGCGATGCGCCGTCGATCGTTTCGGTCCGGACGCAAGTCTCGATGGTGTTCCAGCGCTTCAACTTGTTTCCTCATCGCACGGCGCTGGAGAACGTCATCGAGGGGCCGGTCTATGTGAAGAAGGAGCCGCGCGCCGAGGCGCTGGAGCGTGGCCGCGCGCTGCTGGCGCGGGTGGGACTGGCTGAGAAGGCCGATGTCCATGCGCCGCAACTGTCCGGCGGACAGCAGCAGCGCGTCGCGATAGCGCGGGCGCTTGCGATGCAGCCCAAGGCGATCCTGTTCGACGAGCCGACCTCGGCGCTCGATCCCGAACTGGTCGGCGATGTGCTGGGCGTGATGCGCAAGCTTGCCGACGACGGCATGACCATGGTCGTCGTCACCCATGAAATGGCATTTGCAAAGGACGTCGCCGATCGCGTGCTGTTCATCGACGGCGGCGTGATCGTCGAACAGGGAGCGGCGAAAACCGTTCTCAACCAGCCGCAGCATGCGCGCACACAAGACTTTTTGCGGCGCGTGCTGCATCCGCTCTAAACTTCGGTCATCGTCATGAATTCGCCTGTCTCGCTGCCGTTGCCACCAAGCCTCTATGCCGATACGGCCGTGGCGCCGACACCGACGCCGCCGCTCGATGCTGACAAAAAAGCTTCGGTCGCGATCATCGGCGGCGGTTTTACCGGGCTATCCACGGCGCTGCATCTGGCTGAGCAGGGTGTCGACGTGACGGTGCTGGAGGCGCAACAGCCCGGCTGGGGTGCATCGGGCAACAATGGCGGCCAGGTCAATCCGGGGCTCAAGCACGACCCTGACAAGATCGAGGCCGATTTCGGTACCGACCTCGGCGGCCGCATGATCGCGTTTTCCTACGGCACTACCAACTTCACGTTCGACCTGATCCGCCGTTACCAGATTCCCTGCGAGGCGCGGCAGAACGGCACACTGCGCGCCGCGTATAATGAGGCAAGCGCAGCCGCGATCAAGACGACCGCCGAGCAGTGCATTCGCCGCGGCATGCCGGTGACACTGCTGAACCGCGAACAGATGCGGGAGATGACCGGCGCCGACCGCTATCTCTGCGCCATGCTGGACAATCGCGGCGGCGACCTGCATCCGCTGAGTTACGCGCGCGGTCTGGCGCGCGCGGCGATCGCGGCAGGCGCTGCCGTCCATGGCGAAACGCCGGCGCTCTCGCTGTCGCGTGAAGGTGCCGGCTGGCGGATCGAGACGCCGCGTGGAATCGTGCGCGCCGAAAAGGTGCTGCTGGCGACCAATGGCTTCACCGATGATCTGTGGCCGGGCCTGCGCCGGACCATCGTTCCGGTGTTCTCCTCGATCGCCGCCACCGCACCTTTGCCCGAGGAGGTGGCGCGCGCGATCATGCCGACGCGTTCTGTTCTGTACGAGAGCGGCCACATCACCGTCTATTACCGCATCGATGCGCACAATCGCTTGTTGATCGGCGGCCGCGGGCCGATGCGCTGGATCAGCAAGCCAGCCGACGTCGCCTATCTCATCCGCTATGCGGAGCGGCTGTGGCCGGGCGTGAAGGGCGCCACCTGGACGCACGGCTGGAACAGCCGGCTCGCGATCACGCCCGATCATTATCCGCATGTGCACGAGCCCGCGGAGAACCTCCTGATCTCGCTCGGCTGCAACGGTCGCGGCGTCGCGCTGTCGACCGCGATGGGCGCGCAGCTCGCGCGTCGCCTTGCTGGAGGGAAGAATGCCGAGATCGACATGCCCATCAGCGGTATCAAGCCGATGGCGCTGCACGCGTTCTGGCCGCTCGGCGTCACCGCCGCTGTTGTCACGGGGCGGGTGCGGGACCGGCTCGGGATCTAGCGCTTCGTCGCCCGAAATTGCGACATCAGAGTCGGCTGGGGTGGGGAACATCCATCACCGGTGCACGTTCGCTTGCGTAACGCCGATGTGGAGGAGGTCAACATGCGCAAGCAGCTATTGTTGTCGACAGGAATTATCTGCCTGATGCTGGCCCCGGCTGTTTCCTACGGCCAGGCGCCGGGAGCAAGAGGCGAAGAGCAGAAGCAGATGCGCCCAAGCGATACCGGCAAAGGTGGTGCTGCATCGCAGGAACGCGGTGCAGAGCGGGCGCAGGAGCGCGGGCGGGGCGCGGAACAAGGGACGCAAGGGGCGGCTGGTCGCGAAGAAAGGGGAGCCGGTTCCCGACAGACCGAGTAAAGGGGCAAGGCCGCGCCATCAAGCGAGCGTCCGGCAACCGCAAGCGATGACAAGCGCGGACGCGGCGAGGATGCAAAATCCCGTGAGCGCGCGCAGGATTCCCGCCAGGGCGGCCGCGACGCACAAACAGCCCGTGAAGGCAAGGACGCCAAGGACAGCAAAGGCAGCGCCGAGATGGATCGCGATAAAGCGCGCGGCAAGTCCACGGCGGAGCAGGAAAAGTCGAAGGATGGAACCACGGCCACTCAGAAGGAGCGCGAGGGAACGACTACGACACAGAAGGAATCCGGCCGTGATCAGCGCGACGGCTCGAAGGGTGCTGCGGAGCAGGATAAGGATGCGGGCCGGCCATCTACCGCGACGGACACAACGCGGACGCAGCCTCCCACCAGTGCGCAGGGCGCTCCCGCTAGCCAAACCACCCAGAGCCAGACCGGCCAGACGCAGGCCGGTCAGCAGTCGAATATCTCGACTGAAAAGCAGGTACGGATTTCCCAGACACTGACCCGCGAGCGTCTGGCGCCGCCGCAGCGCAACCTCAACATCGCGATCCGGATCGGCGAACCTGTGCCGCGCCATGTGCGGTTCCATCGGCTGCCTCGGGAGATCGTCTCGATCGAACCGGAGTACCGTGATTACGAGTACTTCACGACCGATGACGACATCGTCATCGTCGAGCCGCGCACCAAGCGGATCGTCAGCCAGGTCCCGCGTGACGCCTCCCGTATTCGCGCCGCCGGCGGCGCAAGCGACACTGGGAGCACGAGCGGTACAGCCGGATACACCAGCTCGATGGCCGCCGCCGGTGGTGCTTCGCCGTGCCGCATCATGCGGCGCGACACCGCCGGCAATGTCACCGAACTCACGCCGCAGACCGTCGGTTCGGCGGCACAGCAGGAAGCCATCAGCGTCACGGTCCGCGTCCCCGGTGGAGCCTCGACCGCGCCGATTGCGCTGGGTGCTGGGGACGGACAGATCGTGGTGTCAGGTCAGAGCGGCGCCGATTGCATGGTGACGATCGAGCCGCAGCCTCGGTAGGCAAGCGGACGCGCTGACCATCGCTGAGCAAGAGAAGTGCGGCATCAGTGCCGCACTTTCTTTGTTCGCGCGACGTGGTGCTGCTCGCTTCAGCTTTCCGCCACCGCCTCGCTCCACGGCTGGAACACCTCGGTCGCGCCGCTGTTGGTGTCGCCGTCGCGCAGCACGATGCTGGGGCAGGCGAATTTCATCGGCAGGGTCTGGATGCGGGCTTCCTCGTAGTCGAAGCGCGCGCCAAGTGCCTCGCGCGCGGCCTGCGGCAGGCGAACATCGCCGATCACCACGGCGCCCTCGCTGGCGTCGATGCGCGGCTGGTGAATCGCCGCATCGAGATCCATGCTGTAATCCATCACAAAGGACAGAAGCTGGCTCACCGCCGGCAGGATGCGCCGCCCGCCGGAAGCGCCGATGGCAGCGCGGCGGCCATCACCCGCCTGCGCCAGCACCGGCGTGTAATTGGTCAGGCAGCGCTTGCCCGGCGCCAGCGAATTCGGCGTGCCCGGCGTCGGATCGAACCACATGATGCCGTTGTTCATGGTGATGCCGGTCTGGCCAGATACGAATTTGGAGCCGAAGGTCGACAGCAGCGTCTGCGTCACCGCGGCCATGTTGCCGTCGCGATCGACCGCCGAGAAATGCGTGGTGCAGGCCGGCGCTAGCGCTTCCGCGCCGAGCGAACGCCTGCCGTCTTCATCGCCCATGTCCTTCAGCCGCTCGCGATAGGCCGCCTGCAGCGCCGAGGCATAGGCGACGTAGGCTGCTGCATCCGGTCCGCCGCGCGCGGGCTTGAGATCGTGCTGCAGCAGGCCGAGCGTGCGCGACAGCGTCGGTCCGGCGGTGAGTTCTGATGTCGCGAACACCTTGCCGCCGCGATAGGGAATGGCCAGCGGCTCGCGCAGATGGGCGCGGAACGGCTTGAGGTCTTCGACCGACAGCGCGCCGTCGGCGGCCTGGATGTCGGCAGCGAGGCTGTTCGCCAGGTCGCCCTCGTAGAAATCACGCGGGCCGGCGCTGGCGAGCTGCGCCATCGTGGCCTGGAGCCGGTCCTGCGGCATGCGGACTTCCGACTTGATGCCCCATAGCGGATTCGGCGGCAGCCCGTCCAGCAGATAGGCGGCGGCGCTCGCGGGGTAACGCCGCAAATCCGCAGCCACACTCGAAATCATCAGCGTGGTCCACCAGTCGACCAAGAGGCCTTCGCCGGCGAGCTTGACGCTCGGCGCCAGCAATTCCTTCCACGGCAGTTTTGCGTGGCGGCGATGCGCTTCCTCCATGCCGGCCACCACGCCGGGCACGGCGATCGAGCCGGGGCCATGAAGGTTGCGGTCGTCCTTCACGCGCGGCCAGGGGAAAATATCGGACGCCGCGCCACCGCCGGTCAGCGGATAATCCGCAGGGTTGAGGCTCGCCGGCGCGCGCATGCCGTAGTCGATCACCTCATAGCGGTCTTCGCGCGCCCGGTAGAGCACCATCGCGCCGCCGCCGCCGAGCCCGCTCATCCAGGGCTCCAGCACGCCCAGCGCAAAGGTGGTCGCAATCACGGCGTCGACGCAGTCGCCGCCCGCGGCCAGCACCTCGGCGCCGACGTGCGCAGCCTTGCTGGATTGCGCCGCGACGATGCCGCCTTTGGAGGTGACCGCAGGTTTGCGGATCGCTTGCGTATTGGAGAACTGGTCGCGCATCGGATGGCCTTCGATATCGGGTGAAAGTTTGCGGGTGGCGGGCGTGGTCGGGGTGAGCTTCATTACACCCTAAAAATCCTGGGCGAGCCATGACAGAATAACATGCAAGGGGACCACATTCGTTCGTCTTCAAGGTTGGCGCTGGCGGGGCGACAATGGCACATTGCGAAGAATTGCCGCATCACCAGAGGAGCATGCCGGCTTGACCGCGGACGCATTCATTCATTTGCCCGAACTTCGGACCCGGGTGACGCATCCGGAAAAATCGCGGCTGCGCCTGACGCCCAAGATGTTTGCGATGTGGGAGCAGCGTGTGCGGGAAGCGGGATGGCCAGCGGACTGGCGGCTGTCAGACGAGGTGATCGAAGCGTCACGGCTTGCGGTGCTCGGCGATCACAAGGCCGGCTCTGACCTCTGGATCTATTGCTACGGCTCGCTGATGTGGGACCCCGGATTCCATTTCGCCGAAGTCCGGCTTGCCGACGTCGAAAACTATCAGCGCCGCTTCACGCTGAAGATCAACCTTGGCCGGGGCTCGCATGACCATCCGGCGCTGATGCTTTCGCTGGAGCCGCAGGAAGGATGTTGCCGCGGGCTGGCGTTCCGCATCGCGGCCTCCTCCGTCCATACAGAGACCGCGATCCTGTGGCGCCGCGAGATGCTGCGCGGCGGCTATGCGCCGGCGCTGGTGCCGATGCAGACGCCGCAGGGTCCGATCGAGGCGCTTGCGTTCGTCTCGAACCCTTTGCACCCGAGCTATGTCGGCGAGCTGCCGCTCGGCGAGACCACGCGCCTGATCGCGAGCGGGAAGGGCATCCTCGGCACCAACAGGGAATATCTCGTGCAACTGGCGACGCAGCTGGAAGCGCTGGGGATCGAGGATCCGTATGTCGCGCAACTCCACGCCGAGATCGGCGCCACGCCGGGAATGTGACACACCCGTCGAGAGGCGACACCGTGCTCCGCTTTCAAACAATGTTTGAGCGGGCCGTTTTTGCAATGCAACCCGGCATCCTGACCCAAGTGCACGACGCGAATTATTGAGTATAGTCCAACGCGACTGCGCCAAATCGTCCAAGAAACAACAACGGGGAAGCCGCGCATGACCGGGGACATCAAGTCGTATTACGAGGTCGTCGTCGTTGGCGCGGGGGTGTCGGGCATTTACCAGATCAAGCGGTTGGCCGATCTCGGAGTGGACGCCCTCGTGCTGGATGCCGCTCCCGATCTCGGCGGCACCTGGTACTGGAACCGTTACCCGGGCGCGCGTTTCGATTCCGAGAGCTACACCTACGGCTATTCCTTTTCGAAAGAGCTGCTCAACGAGTGGCACTGGAAGGAGCGATTTTCGGCGCAGCCGGAGAACCTGCGCTACCTCAACTACGTCGCCGACAAGTTCGATCTCCGCAAATATATGCGGTTCAATCTTAAGGTAGAGTCGGCGGCCTTCGACGAGGCAAATCATCTGTGGCGGCTCCGGCTCAACGACGGCTTTGAGCTGACCTGCCGGTTCGTGATTCTAACGATCGGGTTGCTGTCGACGCCGACGCTGCCGCGGCTGCAAGGCATGGAGACGTTCAAGGGGCGTTCGTTCCACACGTTTCATTGGCCGCACGAACCGGTCGAGCTGGCCGGCAAGAAGGTCGGCATCATCGGCACCGGCGCGACCGCTATCCAGGTGATCGGCGAAATCGCAGACATGGTCGACGAACTCACGGTGTTTCAGCGTCGTCCGAACTGGAGCGCGCCGCTCAACAACAGCCCGATCTCGGACGAGGAGATGGCCGACATCCGTTCGCGCTACGACGAAATCTTTGCCGCCTGCAAGCGCACGCCCGGCGGCTTCGAGCACGAGCCGGACCGGCGCGGCTTCTATGAGGCCACGCGCGAGGAGCGGCTGGCGCTGTGGGACAAGCTCTATGACGAGCCCGGCTTCGGCATCTGGCTGAGCAACTTTCGCGAGATTTTTACCGATGAGGCGGCCAACGCCGAATTTTCCGCCTACATCGCCGACCGCATCCGTCGGCGCGTGAAGGACCCGGTGACGGCGGAAAAGCTGATTCCGAAAGATCATGGCTTTGGCGTGCAGCGGGTGCCGCTGGAGACCAATTACTTCGAGGCCTATAACCGCGACAACGTGCACCTCGTCGACATCAGCGAGACCCCGATCGAGCGGGTGACCGAGGCCGGCCTGCGCACCAGCGCGCGCGATTACGAACTCGATATCCTCGTCTATTCCACCGGCTTCGACGCCATCACCGGCTCATTCGATGCGATCGACATCACCGGCACGGGCGGGGTGAAACTGGCCGACCAATGGCGCGACGGACCCTCGACCTTTCTCGGCATGATGGCCCATGGTTTTCCGAACCTGCTGATGCCGACCGGGCCGCAAAGCGGTTCGGCCTCCACCAACTTTCCGCGCGGCATCGAGAACGGCGTCGGCTGGTGCATGGGCCTGCTCGAGCACATATCGAGCCGCGGCTACACGCGGGCGGAGCCAACGGCCGAAGCGCAGGCGCGCTGGACCGCGCATGTGACGAAGATGTACGCCATCATGCTGATGCGCAAAGCCAAGTCATGGTTCACCGGCTACAATTCCAACATCCCCGGCCACGAGCACGGCAAGACGCGCTACCTCGTCTATAATGGCGGCACGCCGAAATATGTCGCCGCCATCACCGA
Organism: Bradyrhizobium sp. 170; assembly: GCF_023101085.1. Classification (NCBI taxonomy): domain Bacteria; kingdom Pseudomonadati; phylum Pseudomonadota; class Alphaproteobacteria; order Hyphomicrobiales; family Nitrobacteraceae; genus Bradyrhizobium; species Bradyrhizobium sp. 170. The sequence continues at coordinate 1,400,597 of NZ_CP064703.1, forward strand.
CGTTGCGCAGAAGGGCTATGAGGGCATCGTGTTCGATGCGGACGCGCGGGTCTCAGTGAGGTCTGCGACCGCTGCAGAGTAGGGCGTGCGGTGAGGCCGCGGCGCCCTTGCACCAGTCAATGCGTCCGCAGCAGGCGCCGGGGATGAACGCCGTCGACATATCCCATGAACGGCGGATGGATCGAATAGCCGATCAGTTCGCGGGCGCGCTCCGGCAATTGGCTCGCCACTTCGGCGGGGACGGCGAGCGCCATGTTCTCGAGTTGCCGCACCCAGCCCACGCAGTATTGCGGCGTGACGATCAGGCGCGGCCGGTCTGACCTGTTGGCGCCGCCGCGGTGCCACAGCGTTCCCTTGGTGATCGCCAGCGATCCCGACGGCATGATGAGCTTGACGGCGTCCGCCCTGTTGCCCTCATCGTGATCGGCTTCGTTGGTGAAATGAGCAGGCTGCAGCGCGCCCGCGATATACTCCCCGTCCCACAGATGGCTTCCCGGGATGATTTCGGTCGCGCCATTTTGTTCGGTCGTGTCGTCGATCGCCCAGAACGTAGAGATGCCAAGGGCAGGGCGAGGCCGCGGGATCTTGACGCCGCCGTCGTCGAAGTGCCAAGGCTGCACCGTCTCGCCGGGATGCAGATTGATCGCGAGCATGGCGGACAGCAGGCAGCTCTCGCCGAGTTCAGCCTCGACAAAGGCCATGGCGAGCGGATGGATCGCGAGTTCCGCAAAGACCGGCGATTTCGCCAGCAGGGCATAGATCCGGTTGGTTCTGGTGCCTTCAAAATCGTTGCGGCCGAGCAGATCGCGCGCCAGATGCGGGGCCAGCGCCGCGCGGATTTCAGCGACGCGATCGGGCGTAAGAACGCGTTCGAAGATCAGGTAACCGCTGCGGTCGAACTCTTCCCTTAAGGAGGCGAATGATCGTCCCTTGAGCCAGGGTGACGCTTGCTCCGCTGTCGCTGCCATCGGCGCTCTCCCTTGCGAGCCCGGTCAAGCCGGGCTTGTTGGGGGACATCATATTCGATTGAGAGCGTTTTTCACGAGGCAATTACGTTCGCGGCGCGAACCTGTAGCGGAACGTGCAGCTCGGTGCGCCCTGCATCAGGGTCTGGTCGCGCGTGAGGCCGACCTCACTGCCACCGGCCGCGACGATATCGAAATCGGTGGCGCAGACCAGCAGCGCGCCGAGTTCCGGCTCGCCGAGCGCGCGAAAGAATTCCGCGAAGCGGCAATGCGTGACGTCGAATTCCAGCGCTTCCTCATCGTGACGGCGCATATCCACCGTCACTTCCCGTTCGGTGACTTCGGCTAGCGCCGTATGCATCGCCGCCCATTTGCGCCGCGCGCTGCCCTGAACGCTTTCGCCCACGGCGGCGAATAGTTGCTTCGACCAGTCGCGCAGCGCGTCCTTTACGATCGCATCGGCCCTTTCCTTGCCCAGTTCAGCGCGCAACGCCCGCAGCACGGGCACCAGGACCTGGGCCTGGATCCGCGTCTTGTCCAGCAGCGACAGGCGCGGATCGACCATGTAATCGTCGAGTACGTTCATCGCGGGCTTCCTTTCATGCTGCGGCGCGCCTGCGGCAGACTATTCCCGCAGCTCGGTCATGAAGACCTTTTGCGCGATCTGCCAGCGGCCGTCGATCTTCAACAGCGACAGTTGATCGGTAAAGAAGCGCGGCGGAATCGCGCATTTGAGCTTGACGTAGGCCATCGTCGGACCGACGAGATCGATCGACAGCACCTGATCGTGGCGCGACAGGCCTCGCTGCTTTGGCGACGGCCTGTTCCGGACGTTGTCCAGCCAGACGTCGCGCGGCGTGATCGTCAGTTCGCCCGCCTCCGAGATGCTGGTCAGCGCGCTGGTCGGATGAAAGGCACTCGCAATCTTGACGGCGTCGCCCTCGTGGAGACCGTCGAGGTAGGACTGGATCACGCTTTCGATGCCTTTTGTATCGTCTGTACCGGTCATGAGATATGAACTTCCGATGCTTTCGGTTTACTGGGAGATCTTGAGCGAATCTGGCAGGATAGTGCTGATGTCACGGCGATTATAAGCGAAATTCATTGAGCGATTGACGTAGAAAATCTATTGCATGACAACCTGCCGGGCCCCTGTCATCGGTGGCGGAGAATGAAACGCAAGCGGGATTGAGGATGGTTGCCAGCGAAACCTATGCCGAGTTTCTGCGCGAGCAGCTCGCCTCGCTCGGCCATATCACCCTGCGGCGTATGTTCGGCAAGACCGGCGTGTTCTGCGACGGGGTTATGCTGGGCGTGGTGACGGAGAACACGCTCTATTTCCGGGTTGATGATGATAACCGGGAGACGTTCAGGGAAGCCGAGGCGTTTCCGCCGCTCAACTACGCGAAGAAGGGCCAGACCATAGACCTCGCGTTCTGGCGCGTGCCAGATCGGCTGTTCGACGAACCCGATGAACTCATCGCGTGGGCGCAAGCTGCGTTGGCGGCGGCACACCGGGTTGCGGCGAAGCGGCCGGCGCCGAAGCAGCCCAACGCGTCAAGGCAACACAAGCGCTCGTGAGCAACCAGAGCTGAGAGATACTCAGATCAGGTTCCCAGCCATCCATTGCCTTGCGCGCTATCCCGCAGCAGCGTTCACCGCGATCGGCGAGGCATCCTCGCCGCTCGCTTCCAGCTTCCGGGGCAGCCCGGCAAAGCCGCGCAGCGCTTCCGCCATCTTTGCACGTCCGCTGACGCCGGTGATCACGACATCCACCATCATCAGGGATGTGTGGATGTGGCCACGCGCCTGAAGCTGCTCGACCGGGACGCCTGCGGCAGCGAGCGCCTCGGCATATTCGATGCCCTCGTCACGCAGCGGATCGAACTCGCAGGTCGTCACGAACGCTGGGGGCAGGCCGGCCAGATTGCCGCGCAGCGGTGAGACGCGCGGATCGGTGCGGTCGGCGGGCGAACAATAGATGTCCCAGAACCAGAACATCAGCGATCGCGTCAGGAAATAACCGACCGCGTTGTCGGTGTAGGACGGGCGGTCGAACCTGCAATCGGTGACCGGGCACACGAGCAACTGGCCCGCAATGGACGGGCCGCCGCGGTCGCGCGCGAGCTGGCAGGTGACGGCGGCGATATTGGCGCCGGCGCTCCAGCCTGCGACCAGCACCGGTCCCGGTTTGCCGCCGAGTTCGGCCGCATGTTCGGCGATCCAGCGCGTCGCCGCATAGCCATCCTCAGCCGCCGCCGGGAAGCGATGCTCGGGCGCATGACGGTACCCGACGCTGACGACGATCATTCCGCTGCGGCGGCAGATGTCGCGGCAGAACGGATCGTCGGATTGCTCGTCACCGAATACCCAGCCGCCGCCGTGGAAATAGACCACGATCGGATGCGGCCCTGATGTTGCCGGTCGGTAGAGACGATAGGGCAGCGGACCGTCGGCGCCTTGCAGCGCGCCGCTGCCGACTTCGCCGACCGGCCTCCCGGCAGGGCGGCCCTTGTTGAATTCGGAGGCAAAGTCGCGCGCACCCTGCGCGCCAAGCTGTTCGATTTGCGGCAGGTTCATCTCGGCCAGCATGCCCAGCACCAGCCGCACGTCCGGCTGCAGGCGAACCACCTCGCCGTCGTTGCATTGCTCGGCAACATCCGGGCCCGACAGCTTGAAGCCGAGCATGCCGCGGCCGACGACCTCATTGCAGATGCTGCGGTAGGGGCCGACGCCGCCGGTATAGGGCATCACGCCCTGCGCCTTGCCGGGAACGTTGGCGCCCGTGTACCAGGTGTTGGCCAGCCGATGGAGCGTCATCATCGAGCAATCGGCCATGTGCTGCGCCCAGCCGGCCTGCGCCGTTTCGGTCGCGTCGATGGTCGTGAAGCCGGCCTCGCGCATCGCCGCCAGCCGGTCGACCACCCAGTCGACATGCTGCTCGATCGAAACCGCCATGTTCGAAAGCACCGACGGGCTGCCCGGGCCGGTGATCAGGAACAGGTTCGGGAAGCCGGAGACTGTGAGCCCGAGATAGGACTGCGGGCCGTTAGCCCAGACGTCGGACAGCGATTTTCCATCGCGGCCGGTGATCGGATGCACCGCCTTGATGGCGCCGGTCATGGCGTCGAAGCCGGTGGCGAACACGATCACGTCGACGTCGAACGTTCGCTTGCCGGTCGTGATGCCGGTGGCTGTGATCTCTGTGATCGGCTCCTGCCGCAGGTTCACCAGCGTGACGTTGGGGCGGTTGTAGGTGGCGTAATAGTTGGTATCGAGGCAGGGACGCTTGGCACCGAACGGATGGTCGTGCGGGGTCAAGGCTTCGGCTATCTCCGGGTCCTTGACGATGTCGCGGATCTTCTCGCGGACCAGGTCGGCGAGCAGCGTATTGCCGCCGAGGTCGACGCCCTGGTCGGCCCAAAGCTGGGTCAGGATGTAGACGAGATCGCCGGCGGCCCACGCCTGCTCGAAGCGTTCGCGGCGTTCGGCGTCGCTCAATTGCCAGCTCACGGCCGTCTGTTGCGGATAGGGAACGCCCGCGAGTGACCAGCGCGCCTGCTCGCGGTAGGCGGCGCGGTCGCCTTCCAGCATGGCGCGGCGGTCCGCCGGCGCAGAGCCGTTATGCGCGGGCAAGGCGAAGTTCGGAGTGCGCTGGAAGACGGTGAGTTGCGCCGCCTGCTCCGCGAGCAGCGGGATCGACTGGATGCCCGATGATCCCGTGCCGATGACGGCGATGCGCTTGCCGGCGAGCTTGACCTCTTCATGCGGCCAGCGGCCGGTGAAATAGATCTCGCCTTTAAAATCCTTGACGCCATCGATCTCCGGCGGTTTTGGCGCGGAGAGGCAGCCGGTGGCCATGATGTAGTGGCGGCAGGAAACACCAGCGCCGTTGTCGGTGGTGAGCAACCAACGCTCAGCGGTCTGATCCCAATTCGCTGCGGTGACCTTCGTGCCAAAGCGGATGTCGCGCCGCAGCTCGTATCGGTCGGCGACGAAGCCGAGATAGCGCAGGATTTCGGGCTGGGTGGCGTATTTCTCCGACCATTGCCACGCGCTCTCCAGTTCGGGATCGAACGTGTAGCTGTAGTCGATGGTCTGGATGTCGCAGCGTGCGCCGGGATAGCGGTTCCAGTACCAGGTGCCGCCGACGTCGCCGGCCTCCTCGATCACGACGGCCGAGAAGCCGGCCTTGCGCAGGCGATGCAGGAGATAGAGGCCGGCAAATCCGGCGCCGACAACGGCGACATCGACCTGTTGCGTCGTGCCGCTGTTTGCCGATTCAGAAGAACGTGCTGCGACCGCTGCGTCTGGCATGCCACTCCTCCCGTGCGTTTTATATTTTGAGGTAGGCTACTGCCGCGTGTTCAGTTTGTCATCAAGACAAATGCAATCGGTGGATGTTTCGGGCAGATGCGATGTGCGAGGCTCCAGGTTCATGATTTGGCGAATTTCTTCGTGTGAAGCAGCGACTTACCCGCCATGCTCTGCGCGGGGCATGACAAATCGTAGGATGGGTGGAGCGAAGCGATACCCATCAATCGTGAGGCGGGTTCGCTCGATGGGTTTCGCTTCGCTCTACCCATCCTACTGGATTGCTCGTTCGCTATATGCGTTTGCGCCGTTCGCTGGTGCGGCGGCGATCGACACCGCTTGTCGCCCAGTTCGGGCTGAAATCCAGCGTGAAGTCGCGAAAACTCTCCACGGCGGGCGAGAGCGATGCGCTGTTTCTTACGAACATCGCGATCTTCCATTTGACGGCCGGCTGCAGCAGCGGCAGGAACGTCAGTCCGAAGCCGCGTACCAGCGGCTCCGCCATCGAGGGGCAGATCACGGCGCCTTGCCTGACCCGCAGCATCGACAGCGCGGTGTTTACCCGGTGCACCGGCACCAATTCTTTTGGATGATGCCGGGACGGGACGTTGCTCAACACGTTGATGGCGATGTTGGGCATGTAGTTGAGCAGCGGCCGCTCGCGCAAATCCTTCCAACTGACCGACTTGGCTTTTGTCAGCGGGTCATCGCTGCGCAACGCCACCCAGAGTGGATCGGCGCAGATCATATGCACTTCGACCGATTGGTCCGGAACGACGCCGGCCGGGCCGAAGCCGATGTCGGTAGAGCCGTTCTGCAGGCCCGCCAGCACCTCCTGTATCGGCACGTCGTCGAAGCGGACGTCCACGCCCGGATGGCTGTTGTTGTATCCGGCGATCAGTTCAGGCAGCAGCGTGCAGGATAGCGTTTCGGGAGCAGCTACACGCACCAGCCCGCGGCGAAGCTCCTTGAGATTGGTCAAATTGTCGAGCGCCTCGTCCAGGTTTGAGAGCACGCGCCGCGCCAGGCCCGGCGATCCAGCAATGCGATCGCGCCAAACGCGGCCCGATGAAAACGGGACGGACGCGCCGCTACTCCAGGCGGCTCTTCTTCCCAGGAGGCATTCATGAAAGTCACACGCCGAACCCTGTTGGGGACCATCGCCGCCGGCTTCGCCGCAGGTCCGCACCATCAGGCGTTTGCCGAAGGCGATTGGCCGTCGCGGATCGTGCGGCTGGTGTCGCCCTATGGGGCGGGCGGGGCCAGCGACATCTCGTTGCGTATCCTGGCCGAGCAGTTCGGGCGCAGCCTCAACCAGCAGTTCATCGTCGAGAACAAGCCGGGCGCGGGCACTCGCGTCGCCAACGAGCTGGTCTCGCGCGCAGTGCCGGATGGATACACCTTCCTCTATGCGGCCGCGCCGTTTGCGACGGCCGAGGCCTTGTTCGAGAAACTGAACTACAACCGCAAGGATTTGCAGCCGGTGGCGATGGCCATGATGGCGCCGCTGTTCCTGGTGGTGAACGCGCAGGCGCCCTTCAGGACCCTTCAGGAAAATGATCGACTACGGCAGGTCGAAGCCCGAAGGCCTGACCTTTGGTTCTCCGGGCGCAGGCTCGCAGCCCCATCTGGCCGCCGAGTTGCTGTTTCGCGATGCTGGCGTCAAGGGCCTCATCGTGCCCTTCCGCGGCGACAACATGGCCTACACGGAACTGCTGGCGAGCCGTCTCGACGCCACGTTAACCGCGCTCAGTACCGCCTTGCCGCATATCCAGAGCGGTCAGTTGCGTGTGCTGGGTGTGGCGTCGGCAGCGCGCAGCCCGATTTACCCCGAGGCTTTCACCTTGCGCGAGCAGGGCCTTTCCAACGTGGTCGCGTCCGGTTGGTACGGCTTCATGGCGCCGGCGGCGACGCCGGGCGCTATCGTCGATCGCCTGCAGGCAGAAATTATTCGCGTCCTGGCCGATCCCGAGGTGAAGCAGAAGCTGCTCGCCCAGGGACTGGAAACGCGTCCCGGCACGGCGGGCGAGTTCGGCAAGTTCATCGACGACGAGACGCGCAAATGGGGCGAGGTGATCCGCGCGGCAGGGCTCAAGGGGGAATAAGATTCAGTTCGCGTACAGGCCCTCGACGATCGGCAATCGCGCAGCCCGCAGGGCCGGAAACAATCCGCCGATCAGGCCCACGATCAGCGCCAGCGCAACACCCTCGGCAATCAGCCAGGGACTGAGCTTGAAGTCGAACACCACCTGCGTGAAGTTGCCGCCAAGGGTCGAGGCCGTGACGCCGTCGAAAATCAAATAGGTGGCGGCGGCGCCTAACAGGCCGCCGATGGCGGCAAGCAACAGCGATTCCGCGAGCGTCCCGACGAACGCAGGGAAGCCGCCGAAGCCGATGGCGCGCAGCGTTGCGATTTCCGTTGCGCGGGCGGCGACCGACGAATACATCGTGTTGAGCGCGCCGGCGACCGCCCCCAGCGCCATCGCGATCGCCAAGGGCCAGCCAAGTTTCTGAATCAGATCGGAGGTCTGCGACGCCTGCTCGGCGAAGTAGGCCGCTTCGGATTTGACGTCGAGCTTCAGCCGCGGATCGTTGTCGCTGTAGCTTTTGAGCTCATTGAGCGCGGCCGGTCCGGTGAGGCGCACGCGCACGGTCTGGACGATGTTGTTGCGGTTGAACAGGCTCTGCACCACGTTGAGATCGGCCCAGATCTCGGATTCGAACACGCTGCCGCCGGCCTCGAACACGCCGACGACGGTCCAGCGCGTGGCGCCGAACGACACGGTAGAGCCGAGGTCGAATCCTTCGAATTCCCGCAGCAGTGCCTTGCCGACCACGACCTCGTTGCTGCCGCGGCTGAACATGCGGCCTGCGGTGATGACGATGTCCTTGCGCAGCGTGCTGCCCTGTTCGCCGATCCCGCGCAGCGGCAGGTTGGCCTTGGTCTTGGTCGAGCGCTTGATGCCGTCGACCACGAGATAGAGTTCCGGCGAGATCAGCGGCTTGCCATCGCTGCCGCGGGCGATGCCGGGACCGTCCTCGATCAGCCGCACCTGATCGCGGCTCACCGTGCTGTTGATTTCGGCCTGCGAGCCGGCCCGCAGCACGATCGCGATGTCATCGGCGCCGGATCCCGCTATGGTGCGCTGGAAGCCGTTGGCCATTGCCAGGAATGCGAGCAGGACGATCACCACAAGCGCGATCGCGATCACCGTCGAGAGCGAGAGCCAGCGCCGCTGCGCGATGCTCCTGAGATTGATGGCGGTCACCGCCGCGACTTGAAGCCAGAGCGAACGCATGCCTATCCCCGTCCGAGCGCGGTTGCAATTTTGAGCCGCATGGCGTTGAGCGCCGGAATGATGCCCGTGATCAGCCCAAGCGCGACCATCAACGCCAGGCCTTGCAGGATGATCGTCGGCGATACCGCAAAAGCGGGCGCGATGCTGGCGAGGCTGTTGCGCAGCGCCGCTGCGATCAGCGCCGCGATCGCCAGCCCGGGAATGCCGCCGAGCAGCGCCAGCAGCACGGATTCGCCAAGCACCATTTTAAGGATCCGCGGACCTGAGAACCCGAGCGTCTTCAGCACGCCGATCTCGCGGGTGCGCTCCCGGATCGACAGCGCCATGGTATTGCCGACGATCATCAGGATGGTGACGAAGGCCGCGCCAACCACCAGCAATACGATCAGCGCGATGTTGCCGAACTGCGCGGCGAACGCCTTGCCGAACGCCTTTTCAGTGTCGGTCGAGGTCTCGGCGGTGGAATTGGCGAACATCGCGTCGATCGCTTTCGCCACGCGATCGTTGTTCTCCGGCGAGGCGGTTTGCAGGATCATCCAGCCGATGGTGTCCTTGCCGAACGAGCGGGTTTCGTCGAAATAGGCGTACTGGAACAGCAGGAAGTTGGTGTCGACGTGCTCGGCCTTGCCCTTGACGATGCCGGCAATGGTGAGGTCCCAGGTGTGGCCGCCGCTCTTCTGGCTGAAGATGTTACTATTAAGAGGGATGCGATCGCCGATCTTCCAGCCCCACTTCTGCGCCAGGCTTTCACCGACCACCGCGCTGCCACGGTCACGCATGAAGGCTTGAAGCTGCTCGGGCGGAACTTCGAACTCGCTGCGGTAAACGTCGAAATAGGTGTTCGGCTCGATCGTGAGCGCCATGATGAAGTTTTTCGGGTCCTGATAATAGCCGCCGAACCAGTTGGCGAAGGTCACCTGCCGGACACCTTCGATCGCGCGCACGCGATTGTAGTAGGCGATCGGCATCGGCTGGGTGAAGTTGATCTTGTTGACGGTGATCATCCGGTCCGCGGCGGCGGCATCCTCGCCGGCGGTGAAGGCGCGGTAGAATCCGGCGAGCACGCCGAAGATCATGAACGCGATCAGGATCGACACGATCATCAGGCTGGCGCGCAATTTGCGGCGGAACAGGTTTTTCCGGACCAGGTCGAAGTCGTTCACGCGGCAAGCTCCCGTTCGACGAAGCGGCCCTTGTCGAGATGCAGGACACGCTTGGCATAGTTTGCCGCCGCAGGGTCATGCGTCACCATCACGATGGTCTTGCCGAGTTCGCCATTGAGCAGTTGCAGGATCGAAAGAATCTCGTCGGCGGATTGCCGGTCGAGATCGCCGGTCGGTTCGTCGCACAGCAGCAAGTTCGGATCCGAGACGATGGCGCGCGCAATCGCCACGCGCTGCTGCTGACCGCCCGACATTTCGCGCGGACGGTGCTTGATGCGATCGGCGAGCCCGACCACGGAAAGCGCGGTGTGAACGCGCTCGGCGCGCTCCTTGCGGTTCAATCGGGTGAGCAACAGCGGCAGTTCGACGTTCTGAGCTGCCGTCAGCATCGGCATCAGATTATAGAACTGGAAGATGAAGCCGATGTTGACGGCCCGCCAGGCGGCGAGTTCGCCCTCGGAGAGGCCGTCGATGCGGTGGTCTGCAACCGCAATCTCACCGGCGTCGGCGCGGTCGATGCCGCCGAGCAGATTGAGCAGCGTCGTCTTGCCTGAGCCGGAGGGTCCCATGACGGCGATGAAATCGCCGCGGGGTATAGCAAGGTCGAGATGATCGAAGATCGAGATCGTCTCCTTGCCCTTGGTGAAACGCTTAGCTACGCCGGTAAGGCGAACCATCGGATGTTCGGCTGTCACGCTTGTCTCCTCTCGAGGATTCCGGCTGGAGGCTAGTTCGCGGCGGTGGTCTCGGCGCCGCCCTTTGTCTTGGCGTCGCCTAGGAAGTTCACCTTCACCGCCATGTCGGGCAGGATGCGCGGGTCTTTCTTTTCGAAGCGGATGCGCACCTTCACCGTGGCCTTTTCGCGATTCGCAGTCGGCACGATGGCGATGACAGAGGCGGGAATGGTCCAGTCCGGATAGGCATCCAGCATTGCGTTGACGGCGCCTCCGGGGGCAACCCGGCCGATGAAGGCTTCGTTGACGTCGACCTCGATTTCGATCGAATCCATGTCGACGATGGTGCAGATGCCGGTGCGCGTGTAGCCACCAACCGACATCGGCGAAATCATTTCGCCAGGCTGTGCGCTGCGGTCGATGACGACGCCGGCGAACGGCGCGCGGATTTGATGCTTGTCGAGCATCGAGGCGCTGCGCTTGGCGTCGATCCTGGCGGTCTCGAATTGCGACTGCGCCTGGCGCAATTGCGCACTGAGCACGCCGACCCGGGCCTGTGCCTTGGTCAGGTCGGCCTCGGTCGCGAAATTCTTTTGCGACAGTGTTTGGACACGCGACATGATCCGGGTCGCGTCTTCGAGATCAGCGGTAATCGCGGCGACCGCGGCATCGGCCGTCTCGACGCGGGAGCGGGCCAACTCATAATCCCTTTCGGCAAGCACGCTGTCGAGCCGCGCCACGATCTGACCCTCGGTCACCGTCATGCCTTCGTCGATGAAGACCTCGACGACCTTGCCGGTGATCTCGGCCGCAACGGTTGCCTTGCGACGCGCCACCACATAGCCGGAGGCCGCCAGATTGCCGGCCGCCTTGTTATTCGTTGTCGGCTGCTGAGGTGTCTGCGGCTGCGCGGCGGGCTGCTGTGCGGTCTGCGACGCAGTCTCCTTGGGGGAATCCTGCTTGCGGAACTCGAACGCGGCAAAGGCGGCGAACGCGACGACGCAGGCGACAATCGCCGCCGAAATCGGCAGCCAGCGGCGACCAGGTCGCTCCGCCTTGTTGGTGCTGCGATCGATCGTCAGCGATCTCAGCAATTTGCTCTTGTCTTCGGCCATCATTCATTTCCATCCGGCTGCTCGCTGCAACTTCCGCGCGGGCGGCATCATTTCTCGCGCTGGTGGTCTCGCTCACAGCCGGTTCACATGTCTCGCCATAGAAGGGGGCAGGCCTCAAGCTTTCCGTAAGGCCGCGACCCCAGCTCGGTTGCAATCCCGTTGAGCTCTCGCGAGCGCCGGGCGGCGCCCGTTTTTCGACGAGGCGAGTGGCAGGAATTTAAAGCCTAATGGCGGCGGAGGCAATTCCCGAAACCAGCAAGAGTTGTGCGCGCTGTGCTGCCAGTTGTGGCCAGGAGCATCGAGGATCCTTCGGTGAGAGGCCTGTCGATCGCCAAATACGCTCAAAACTCGGCAAAATCTTGCGGTGGAACCAGTCGCAGGAATTGGCTGTCGATGGCGAAATGTCGCGTTCAGCCGATCTCGATCGCCACCTTCCCGAAATGCGCGCCGCTCTCCATATGGGCAAACGCCTGTTTCACCTGGTCGAACGAAAAGGTCTTGTCGACCACGGGCTTCATCCGGTGAACCGCGATGGCATTCGCCATCGCCTGGAGGTCCTCAATTGATCCGACGGTGACGCCCTGCAGCCGCTGCTGCTGCATCACCATCAATGGGAGCCGCGAGTCGGACGGCGGCGGGCCGGCGAGCACGCCGATGAACGCGATCGTGCCGCCGATCCTGGTCGCCCTGATCGATTCGTTCAGCGTGCCGACCCCGCCCACCTCGACGACCAGGTCGACGCCCTGGCCGCTCCACTCGCGGGCTTTCTTTCCCCAGTCGGGTGTCGCCTTGTAGTTCAACGTGAAGTCGGCGCCGAGATGCTTGAGACGTTTGATCTTCGCATCGCTCGACGAGGTCGCCATGACGCGCGCGCCGCACATTTTGGCAAACTGAAGTGCGAAGAGAGATACCCCGCCGGTACCCTGCGTCAGAACGGTCTGGCCGGGCTTCACGCCGCCGAGCTTGACGACCGCGCTCCAGGCCGTGAGCCCGGCGCAGGGTAGCGTGGCGGCTTCGACGTCACTGAGGTGCTCCGGCGTCCTGACCAGCGCGTGCTTTGGAAAGATCCGATATTCCGTCAGGACGCCGTCCACCGAGCCGCCGAGGTTTGCGCGCATCTTTGCTTCGCTGGGCTCGCCACCGATCCAGCTTTCGAAGAAACTGCCGACGACGCGGTCGCCGGCTGCGAATTCCCGCACGCCCGGGCCGACCCGCTCGATCACGCCCGCACCGTCCGAAACCGGCACAAGCGGAAATTTCTGACGCGAGCCGTAACCGCCCTTGACGGTGAGAAGATCGCGATAGTTCAGCGTTGCCGCCTTGAGCCGAACCAGCACCTCGCCCTCGCCGGGCTCCGGCACGGGCTTGTCGACGAGGGCAAGTCCATCGATTCCGCTCGGTCCCTGTAGCTCGTAGCACTTCAATGGAGTTCTCCTTCGGCGCAGTCGGCTAAGCGCAATATAGCCGCAAATGTTCCGGTTCCGCCAAGCCTATGGATCAGAATCGCGCGGCCATTTCGGCCAGCCGCCGATGTGCGCCTTCGCGTGCGGTGCGGATCGGTTCGAGCGGCCCGGTGGTCGGTCCGATCGGCACGAAACGGACGTCGGTTACGCCGATGAAGCGCAGCGCCTCGCGCAGATAGGGGGTCGCCATGTCGATGCGGCCGCGATTCATGCCGGTGATGAAGTCGCTGCCGCTTGCCAGGATCACGATCGTCGGCCGGTCCTTAAACAGCGGCAGATAGCCTTGCGCCGGATCGTAGCGGAACGCCAGCCCGGGTTGCGTGATGACGTCGATCCATTGTTTCAGCTTGTAGGGAATGCCAAAATTCCACATCGGCGTCGAAATCAGCACGCGGTCGGCGAGCGCGAAGCGGAGCGCGATGCGCTCGGTGACCGCAAACGCATCGCGCTGCGAATCCGTGAACGGCCGCCCGCCGATGCGGGCATATTTCGCCTCCAGGACATAACCCTCGAATTCCGGCAGGTGATCCCGCCACAGGTTCATCACGTCGATGTCCCAGTCCGGCCCTGCCTGGCGGAAGCGGTCAATGAAGACCTTTGCGCCGGCGGAGGATTCCGAGTCTGCGCGCGGCGAGCAGCTCAGGTGAAAGAGTTTTGGCATGGCCGCACTCTGTTCATCCCAATCCTCTGATGACCGCATCGGCGTTGGTGACGACGGCGACGTTCTGCATCGCAAAGTTGATCGAGGCGTTGTGCCAATCCGCGTTCATGGTCGAGCAGCAGTCTTCAGGGACGATCATGAAGTAGCCCTTGTCGGCGCCGGTGCGGGCGGTGTGCTCGATCGACATGTTGGTCCAGGCGCCGGTGTTGATGATCATGTCGCGGCCGGTCGCCTTGAGGATGGTCTCCAGCCGCGTGCCTTCCCAGGCACTCATGCGCATTTTCTCGACGATGAAATCGCCGGCGCGCGGCTCCAGCCCCGGAACCGGCGCTGCGCCCCAGCTGCCGCGCACCATCGCGCCGCTATCGACCAGTCCCTCGAACAGCGGCGCGTTGAGCGTGACGCCGGGCGCGCCCGGCTCGACGATGAACCAGACGTGGATGATGACGACGCCGCGCGCCCGCGCCGCTTCGGCGAGGCGGCGGACATTGTCGACCACCCGCTGCTGGCGCGCGTGCGCAGGCGAGCCGGAATCGGCAAACGCGCCACCTTCCATGATGACGTCGTTCTGCAAATCCTGAATGATCATCGCGCAGCGCCGGGGATCGAGCTGCATGTCGCCGCTGGCCAATTGAGCTGCGGCGGGCGGGGAGGAGGCTGCATCGGGACCGGTCGAGGCGCGGCCGCTCATATAGGGTTCGTGGCGCGGCCCGGCCTTGACCGGGATCGCGTAGACCGAATGCGTCGCGGCCAAATAGAGCGTGCGAAAATCAGCGCCGCCCCAGGCGAGATTGGCGACGAGTTCGGGCACGCGGACCTTGCCGAGCAACTCGCCGGCGGACGAATAGACCCAGACGCCGCCGGGTGCCGTGACCCAGACATTGCCGCGCTGGTCGCACTTCATGCCGTCGGGCAGGCCGGGTTCGAGCTCCGAGCGAATGCTGCTGGCGAAGATTCGCGCATTGGCGAGCGAGCCGTCGGCCTCGACGTCGAAGACGCGGATCAACGCCTGTGTGGTGTCGTTGACATAAAGCAGGCGCTCGTCGGGCGAGAAGCAGAGCCCGTTCGGCTGGTCGAACAGATGGCGGTCGACCACGAGTTTTGGCGGACCGCCGCCGGGCGGGACCCGATAGACGCCCTGGAAGCCGAGCTGGCGCGGTCGCTCGACGCCATAGACCGGCATGCGGCCATACCAGGGATCGCTGAAATAGATGGCGCCGCTCGAATGCACACAGACATCGTTCGGGCTGTTGAGCTCCTGATTCTCGAAATGCGAGGCGATCACCTCGCGCCTTCCGTCGGGGCGCTCGCGGATCAATGACGAGGTGGCATGCTCGCAGACGATCAAATTGAGCTCGGCGTCATAGGTCATGCCGTTGCATTTGTTCGACGGGCGCTTGACCTCGACCACGCCGCGCTTGGCGTCCCACCGCCGCCGCACATCGCCGGGCATATCCGAGAACAGCAGATAGTGATGGACCGGATGCCAGATCGGGCCTTCCGTGAAGTCAAAGCCCGTCCCGACCTGGCCGACGGGCGCGTAGGGGTCGATCAGGGTTTCGAATTCCGGGCGCAGCGTGACATGCGTCATCGGTCCGTCCTTTCAGCGCTCAGGCCGGGAACCAGTTGCGCTGCGGCAGGCTCTGAACCACCGGGCCGGGCACCTGGTCGTGCAGCCGGCCGACCACCACGCCGCCTTCGATCTTGGCCGGTCGGTCGTGGACCGGAAGCAAATAGCGCGAGTTGCTCAGGAGTTTTTTGATCGCCGCCTTCTCCGCACGCTTGCTGGTGCCGTGATTGCCGGTCGTGCGCGGCTCGGCATCGTGGATCTCGTTGAAGGGGGTGACGATCTGATCGTTGAAATCGTAGATCACGTCGCCGCAGATGGTGGCGATACCGTCAGCGGTATGAACGTGGATGTTCATCGAGCCTTCGGTGTGGGCGTTGGCGGCGTCGCAATAGACGCCCGGCATCAGTTCGATCGGACCGGTCACTTCAAGATCGAGGAAGCGCAGCGCGCTTTTGGTGTGCAGGCGGTCGATCAGGTGCTTGATATCGGGCGCCGGATATTGCGGATGCATCAATCCGGAGACGGAATATTCCAGCTCCTTGCGGTTGAGCACGACCGTCGTGTTCATCGGAAACAGATCGTCCTTGCCGGCGTGGTCGATGTGCAAATGGGTGTGGCAGACGTAGCGGACGTCGCCCATGCGCACGCCGTGGCGCGCGAGCTGGTTCTCGATCATGTTCTCGTGGAACTGAAGCCCGCGCATGCCGAGCGTTTCCATGATCTGGTTGGAGCGATAGCCGGTATCGACCACCACCGGATAGGGACCGCCGACGATCAAAAAGCCGAGCGTCAGGACACGGCGGGTCCGGCCGCAATCACGGCCGAGCACGAGAAAGCTCGATTCCAGTTCGATATCCCCATAGTCCAAAATCTTGATTTCAAGCGGCATTTGTCTCTCTCCCCGAATCCTCTTATTCGTTTATGTTCCCAGCCGATAAACGCGCAGGGCCGTTGTTCTCAAGACGGCATCGCGCTGCTCCGCGCGAAGATGCGCTGTCGCGGCGAGATAGGCGTCCACCAGTTCGCGATAGCTGGTCCAAAGTTTCTCGATCGGAAAATTGGAGCCGAACAGACATCGCTCGGCGCCGAACATCGCCACCGTCTCGGTGAGGACATCGAATACATGCGCCGGATCATTGTGGTGAATGAATGTGCCGAGGCCGGAAAGTTTTGAGACGATATTCGGACAGGCGGCGAGCCGCGTCATGCCACCGCGCCAGGCGGCTCGGCCCTGTGGCGAGAGGTCTTCCAGCATGCCGGCATGCTGCAGGATGAAGGTCACGTCAGGACAGGCTTGCGCGAGCTCGGCGGCATCCGCCATCTGCGGCGCGAATACCTGCAGGTCGAAGCTGAAACCATACTCGGCGAGCCGCGCGATGTTGCGCCGGATCTTAGGGTCGGCGCAGAGGTCCGGACGCGCGGCAAATCGATAGAGCGGGTTGTCGTGCCAGTGCAGTTGCATGCGCACGCCGCGCACCAGCGGATAGCGCGCGAGACGATCGAGCTGTGGGCGGACGTCATCGACGTTGAAATCAGCGTAGGAGACGATGGCGTGCGGCCAGCCGTGGTCCTTCGCGGTTTGCTGCACCCAGGCGGTTTCGTCCTCGAAGCGACCATTGGCCCAGTTGGTCTGTACATAGACCGAGCGCGTCACGCCGGAGCCGGCGAGATCATCGAGATATTCCTGAATCGGATAGTCGCGCCGGATCGGCTCGTAGGGGCCGAAGATGCGCGGCTGCATCGGGCCGCTCAGCCAGGGCAGGTCGGCCTGACGCCAGATATGGTGATGGGCATCGACGAGTTCGGTCACGCGGCCTTCCTTTGTCCGAGCGAGAGCACATGCGAAACGATGGCGGCGGTGGACCCGCCGTCGACCAGATCATCCACGAAGCGCCGGATCGCGATCAGCGCTTCAGTCTGCGGCTGAAAACCGGGACCGGCGGCGAGCGGCGTCAGCCAGCTCAGGCGCCAGGCGCGTCGCGACAACTTTGCGACGGCATCGCGCAACGCAGATGGATCGCCGCGCTCAAGGCCGTCGGAGACGATGAAGACGGCGGCGCCGCGCGCATAGCTGCCGAATCTTGGCACCGCCAGGAACGCCTGCAGCGCGTCGCCGATGCGGGTGCCGCCGTCCCAATCGCTGACCAGATGTGCGGCCGCCGACAGCGCCTGCTCGCGGCGCTTGAGACGGAGCGCACGGGTGACGCGGGTGAGGCGGGTGCCGAAGGTGAACACTTCGACATTGGGAGCTGCGTGCGACAGCGCATGCGCGAGCTTCATATTGTCGTCGGTACGCCCCTTCATCGAGCCAGAGACGTCGATCAGCAACAACACCTTGCGCGGCCGGGCACGACGCTTCAGCCGTCCGAGCCGCAGCACCTCGCCGTCATTGCGCACGCTCTCGCGCAGGGTGCGGCGCAGATCGGCCCAAGGGCCGCGGCGGGCGCGCATCCGGCGATGGCCGCGCCGCCGCGGCAGCCGCGCGGGGGCCTCTCGTGACAGCTTTCGCAAGGCGTCACCGGTTTGGCTCGGCGCGAAGCGGCGTTCGACCAGCGCCTCGGCGCGGGCCGCGGCAAGTCCGGACTCATTGGCTTCGTCGGCCAGCAGCGTTTCGTCCTCGCCGCGTCCTTCCTCCTGCAGGCGAACCACTTCCTCATCTTCTGCGCCTGCGCGATCCACCGCTTCGCTGCCGAGGAAATGAATGTCGAACAGGCGGTCGTAGGTCGCGCGCCGCTCGGGCGGCGGGGCGAGTGTTGCCAAGCCGGCCTGCCGAATGGCGTCGAGGCTGCGCGGGCCCAGCAGCTCTATCGCCGCGAGGAATGCCGTTGTCTGTTCCGGTGCCACGGCAAAACCGTTGACGCGCAGCAGCGCGACAAAGGATACGAACACGCGCGCCGCGTGAGGTAGCTGAAGTTCGTCGATCACGCGGCAGCCTCCGCAATGAGGGCATCGAGCCGGCCGGAGATGAAGGTGAGATCCTCCTCGTCCTTCAGCGCAACGCCTATCGAGCGCTTGAAGGCATCGGGCCAGCGCGCGCCGCGCTCGTGCAATAGCGTGGCCGCTTCCGCCCAGTCCACCGCCTCGGCGATGCCCGGCGCCTTGCTCAGCGGTTCGCGCCGCAGCCGGCCGACGGCGGCGACCACGGCGCGCGCGGTTGCTTCGGCGACGCTCGACGCCCGCATCATCACGATGCGCGCCTCGCGCTCGGCCGTCGGATAGTCGATCCAGTGATAGACACAGCGGCGGCGCAACGCCTCGTGCAGGTCGCGGGTGCGGTTCGACGTCAGTACGACGACGGGGCGTTCCGCCGCGCGGACCGTGCCGCGCTCGGGGATCGAAATCTGGAAGTCGGAGAGGAATTCGAGCAGGAACGCCTCGAACTCCTGGTCGGCGCGATCGATTTCATCGATCAGCAGCACGGTGGAGTCGGGCGCACGCAGCGACGCGAGCATCGGCCGTTCGATCAGAAAAGTCTCGCCATAGATGTCGATGCTCTCTTCGCCCGCCTGCCGGATGGCGAGCATCTGGCGCGGATAGTTCCACTCATAGAGCGCGGCTGATGCGTCGATGCCCTCATAGCATTGCAGGCGGATCAGGCGGCGGCCGAGCACGGCAGCGATGGCTTTTGCGGCTTCGGTCTTGCCGACCCCCGGCGCACCTTCCAAGAGCAGCGGCTTTCCGAGCGCCAGCCCAAGATAGGCTGCCGTCGCGAGGCCGTCGTCGGCAAGGTAATAGGCCGTGCGCAACGCCCGTTCGAGCGCCTCGGGGCTGTCGATGCCGACGATGTTGCCGCGAACCGCCATGTTCTGCCTCAGCGCCTCGCCTGCGGCCGCGCGCCGCCCTGCGCCTTGATCGCCCGCAGGACTTTTTCCGGCGTGATCGGCAATTCATCCATCCGCACGCCGACGGCGTTGAAGATGGCGTTGGCCACCGCGGGCAGCACGGGATTGGCGCACATTTCTCCGGGCCCCTTGGCGCCGAACGGTCCGTCGGCTGCGGGGCGCTCCAGCACGGCGATATCATGCGGGCAGATGTCGCCGGGGCCGGGCATCAGATATTCGACGAAGTCGCGCGGGCCATGCGCCGGGTCGGGATAATAGGGCTCGGGCGTTTCAAACAGCGCGTGACTGATCCCCATCCACGCGCCGCCGACGAGCTGCTGCTCCACCAGGCGCGGATTGAGCGCGCGGCCCAGTTCATAGGCACTGTCCATCCGCACCATCGCGACCTCGCCAGTCTCGTCATCGACCTCGACCTCGGCGACCAGGCAGGCATGCGCGTAGCAGGTGGCGGGCGACATCTCGCCGGTCTCGGGATTGACCTCGGAGAGCGGCACCAGAAAGATGCCGCGCCCCGATATCGTCTTGCCCTGCTTGAACTGCGCAGCGATGGCGACGTCCTTGGTGGAGATTGAGCGGTGCGGCGCGCCCTTGACGTGGATGTTGCCGCGCCCGTCGGTATCGAGGTCGGCGGCGTTGACTTCCAGTTCCTCGGCGGCGGCTTCCATCATGACGCCGCGCGCCTCTTTGGCCGCCGCCATGACGGCGTTGCCGACGCGATGGGTGCCGCGCGAGGCGAACGAGCCCATGCAATGCGGACCCGTGTCGGAATCCGCGGTGTCGACATAGACGTCTTCGACCGGCACGCCGAGCGTCTCCGCGCAGATCTGCCGCGTCACCGATTTCATGCCCTGGCCGAGATCGATCGATGACAGCGACACCGTGAACTTGCCGCTGGGGTTGGAATGAACCAGCGCCTGGCTGGGATCGCCGCCGAGATTCATGCCGATGGGATAGTTGATTGAGGCGATGCCGCGTCCGCGATGCCTGGCCATGGTCAGCGCCTCCTGGTGCCGAAGACGGAAGAGAAACGGGCGGCGCCATGCGATGGCGATGGAGTTTGCGGCCTCGGAGGAGGAGGCGCCGGCGCGGGCGCCGGCGGCTGGGTGGTTGCAGCCGGCGCACGATCGTAGGTGGTTCGCTGCTGCGACGCCGCGGCGCGCTGCGGAACAGGTTCAAGCGGCGTCGGCGAAATCGCCGCCCGATTGCCGCCGCCATCCTTTCGCGATGACATGCGCCTGGCCTCTTCGCGTAGCGGCCACTTGGCCTTTTCAGCGGCGACCTGGACGCATTCGATCAGCGCGGTGTTTTTCGCCTCGCGCCGGTGCGCCTTCATGTCGCCGTCGCGATAGGCGTTGAGGATCCGAAACTCCATCGGGTCGATGCCGACGAGATGGGCGAGCTTGTCCATCTGGCATTCGAGCGCAAAGTCCATCGCCGTGACGCCGAAGCCGCGCATCGCGGTCGCCGGAGTACGGTTGGTGAACACGCAGTAGATGTCGCCGGAGACGTTGGGGATCGTATAGGGGCCGGGCAGGTGAGCCGCGCATTTGACCACGGCGTAGCTGGAAAGCCGGGTATAGGCGCCGCTGTCGAAATAGGCGCGGATCTTGCGAGCGACGATGCGGCCGTCGCGCATCACGCCGTCCTTGATGTAGATGCGCTCGGCGCCGCGCGGCGAACCGAACTGCATCTCCTCTTCGCGGCCGAGCTGATAGCGCACCGGACGCCCGGTCAGCATGGCGCCGAGAATCGCGAGCGGTTCGGTGAGCGTGTCCACCTTGCCGCCAAAGCCGCCGCCGACGGTCCCGCCGATGAAGTGGAAGGTGTTGGAGGGGACGTCGAGGATTTTTGCGCAGGTGTCGAGCGAGAAGAACAGCGCCTGCGTCGAGGTGTAGACGACATAGCGTCCGTTGGTGTCGGGGGCGGCGATCGAGCCATTGGTTTCGGTCGGCGCGTGCTCGATCGGCGACATCTGGTAGCGCTGTTCGAGGACATGATCGGCCTCGGCGAACCCGCGCTCGACATCGCCGAAGCGCAGCTTTTGATGGTCGTAGACGTCGTGATAAATGAAGGTGTTCTTGGGGTAGGTCTCGTTGACGACCGGCGCGCCTGGCTTCAGCGCGTCCTCGACGTCGAACACCGCGGGCAGCGGCTCGTAGTCGACCCGCACTTTTGCGAGCGCTTCGAAGGCTTCTCTTGGGCTGTCGGCGACGACAGCGACGATCGGTTCGCCCTTGTAGCGGACCTTGTCGACCGCCAGCGAAGGCTCGTCGTCCTTGCCGAAGTTGATCAGGCTGAGCAGGGTGTTGAGATTGACCGGCACGTCGGCGCCGCGGATGATGCGCCGCACGCCGGGCGCGCGTTCCGCTTCCATCGTATCGATGCGGCGCAGGCGGGCGTGGGCGTGCGGGCTGCGCAGTACCTTGAGATGGAGCATGCCCTGCAGCTTGTGATCGTCAAAGTAGGTCGAGGTGCCCGTGACATGGCCGAGCATGTCCTGGCGCTGCGTGCCCTTTCCGATCTCTTTCAAATTATCGTCGCGCTCGTCGGCGAAGATGTCCTTGCGCAATTCCAGCATGGTCGTTCCCTTCAGGCGCGGGCGCGTCCGCTCGTGGCGGCGGCGAGGACGGCGTTGATGATCGGCTCGTAGCCGGTGCAGCGGCAGATGTTGCCCGAGATCGCCTCGACGACCTCGGCGCGGGTCGGCGAGGGGTTGCGATCGAGCAGCGCCTTCGCCGCCATCAGCATGCCCGGCGTGCAGTAGCCGCACTGGGCCGCGAATTGCTCCATGAAGGCGCGCTGCAGCGGATGCAGATTGGGTCCGTCCTTCATCCCGTCGAGCGTCTCGATCGAGCGGCCGTTCACGGTTTCCGCCAGCGTCAGGCAGGAGAGATGGAGTTCGCCGTCG
This sequence comes from Bradyrhizobium sp. 170, assembly GCF_023101085.1. NCBI lineage: Bacteria > Pseudomonadati > Pseudomonadota > Alphaproteobacteria > Hyphomicrobiales > Nitrobacteraceae > Bradyrhizobium > Bradyrhizobium sp. 170. The sequence continues at coordinate 1,422,571 of NZ_CP064703.1, forward strand.
ATCAGCACGCTGCAGGCGCCGCAGCCGCCCTGGCCGCAGCCGAACTTCGGCGTCATGTCGCCGATCGATTCGCGCAGCGCAACCAGCAGATTGACGCCGCCGTCGACGAACAAAGCGACGTCGCGGCCGTTGTGACGAAACTGGAGCGGGGTCTTGGTCATGAATGCTTACTCCAGGCCTGACAGCAGGCGGCGAAGATGGACGCCGACGATCTCGCGGCGATACCAGGCGCTGCCAAGGGCGTTGTCGGCCGGCGATACGCCCTCCGTTGCGGCCGCAGCCGCGGCGCTGATCGCCGCGTCGTCCAGCGAGCGGCCCTCCAGCGCGCGCTCGGCGGCCCTTGCGCGAAGCTGCGTCGCGGCCATCGAGCCGAGTGCGATGCGCGCCCCCGATATGCGGCCACCGCTCGAAGGCAGATGCGCGGCCAGCGTAATCACCGAGCCCCCCTTGGGCTTTATGCGGGCGATCTTGCGATAGCGGAAGGCGTCGGCGCTTGCGGGTCGCGCACAGGAGACCGCCAGCACCAGCGCGCCGCTCTGGCGTTCGCGAGATTGCAAAAATTCCTCGATTGCCATGTTGCGTGCGCCGAGGCCGCCCTGGACAGAGACGGTCGCGTCGAGCGCCAGCAGCGCGACGGTGAAATCGCCGTAGGGGCTGGGTGCAAACAGATTACCTCCCACCGTGCCCATGTTGCGCACCGCCGGTCCGCCGATCGAGCGGGCGGGTGCGTGCAGAAAGGCAAGATCGCGCTCGGCCAGAATTTTTGCAAATGTGACGCCGGCGCCGATCGTGATGCGTGAACTCGCGATATCGATGCGGGACAGCGCCTGGTCGGTCGCGTGCACGACGGTCGAGATCGAGACATCGCCTTCGTTGAGCGCGCGCATCACAAGCGTGCCGCCGCCGAGATAGCGCGCGCCGCGGTCGGACGACAGCGCCGACGCCGCTTCGCCAAAACTCGCGAATGTCTTCACCGTGACGGGCATGGTTTTGCCTCCGCGTTCATGCGGCCTCCCTCAGGTGCCGGCGAATGGCTTCGAAGCCGGCTTGATAGATCTGTTCGGCGACCATCTGCGTCAGCCGTTCGGCATCCGCGGGCCGCGTGGTGAAGCGGGATTCCCAATGCCAGAAGGTGCGGTCGCCGTCGGTGACCGGCAGCAACCGGACATGGGCCACATAGTTGAACATAGGGATCGGCGTATCGAGCAGGCAATAGCTGAAGGTCTGTTCGAGGTCCGACAGCGCGAGCAGTTGCTCGCGCAGCTCCGAGCCGTCTTGCAGCTTGAAGCGTCTGATACAGCCGATCTTGTCGGGGGCCTGCGCCCGCTCGATGGTGCTGGTCGCGACCGCCGGGTGCCAGCGGTCGTGGCCGTTGAAATCGCGCAGCACATTCCAGACCGCGCCGGTCGGCGCGTTGAGGATGGTGCTTTTGACGATATGCGGCACGCTAGCCTCCGAAGGCGCGCTTGAGCGCGTCGAAGCCGCCCTGAAACACGCCAGTTCCGATATTGTTGACGAGTTCGTTTTCCCGCTCGGGTGCGCAGTCGAACTCGGCGGTCCATTCGAGAAAGGTCTGGTCGCCGTCGGTCACCGGTGTCAGCCGCAGGGTCGCGACGTAGTTCTCCACTCCCATCGGCGACTCCAGGATCGAATAGGTGCAGAACATCTCGTAGTCGGAGAGGCCGAGCAGCTTTTCGCGGATGCGGTCGCCGTTGCGCAGGCGAAAGTCGCGCACGCATCCGATCTTGTCCGCGGGCTCACCGCCCTCGATGCGGCTCTCCGCGATGGCAGGATGCCAGTTCGGCATTCCGTTGAAGTCGCGCACGCGCGCCCAGACGCGGTCGTTGCGGGCGTTGACGACGGTGGAGACGTAGACCCGGGCCATGGCGTGCTCTTAACCTTTCTTGCGCGGTCCGCGTTCGGCGGCGGGCGCGCTGGGGGTGTCGGGGGCAGGCGGCGCGTCGGGTTTGCCTGGACCGACCTTGCGGGCTTCCGCTTCCTTGATGCCCTGCATGTCGCGCGCCTCGCGGATCAGGCCGGGCATCTTGGAAAGGCTGCCGCCCTCGACGCCGATATCGGCGAGGATCGAGTCGATCAGCGGCGCCTGCACCCGGTAGCGCAGCGCCGAGTCGATCACCTCGTCGGTGGCGCTGCGGCCGCCATTGCCACCGCCGCCGCCGTTGAGGCCGTCGACCTGAAGGATGCGGATGCCCTCGATCTTCTCCATCGGCTTGACGCTCTCGCGCACGATGCCCTCGATGCGGTCGAGCAGCTTGCGGCGGAACAGCGAGTAGCGCGCCTGGTCGGTAAGCACGTTCTCGGCTTCGTTGAGCAGCCGCTGCGCCTCGGCTTCGACGGCGGCGCGGACGCGCTCGGCATCGGCCCCGATCTTCGTTTCCTCGGCTCGCTTCTCCGCCAGCAGCACCTCGATGGTCTTCTGGCGCCTGGCGATTTCGCTGTCGCGGGCGGTGACGACGCGCTCGGCCGCTTCGGTCGCCCCCACGCGCGCATCCTCGGCCGCCACCTTGGCGGCCGATTCCTCGAGAGACTTCTGATAGAGGGCGATGGCCTTGTCCATCAGCGCCGTTTCGACGTCCTTCTCGCGATTGACTTCGAGCTTGCGCAGATCGCGCTCGCGGCCGATCCGCGCTTCGTCGAGGCCGCGGTCGGAGGCGATGCGCGCCCGCTCGACTTCCTCGCGGGAGGCGATCTCGGCTTCCTGCAGCGCCTGGACGCGGGCGACTTCAAGCTGCTCGATCGCACGCCGGCGGGCGAGCCGTACCGTCTCGAGCGCCTGTTCGCGGGAGACATCTGACGTCTCGACTTCCTTGCGCGCGATGATCTCGGCCTGCTTGACCAGGCGATCGGCATCGATGCGCTCGGACCGCTTGGCGGCGAGCGCGATGACACGCTCCTCATCGGCGATCTCGACCGCCTTCTTCTGGTCGATGTTGAGCACCTCGCGGGTCTTCGACGAGGCGATGCGCTCGGCTTCCAGCGCCAGATCGACCTCGACACGCCGCCGTTCGATCGCATCGCGGCGCTTGAGTTCGGCGGCCTCGATCGATTCAGTGCGATCGATCTCGAGCCCCCGGGTTTCCTTCTCCGCCCGGATACGCTGGGCGGCGATCACCTTCTCCTGGGCGATGCGCGCGGCCTCAATCGCTTCGCGCGCGGCGATGTCGGCTTCCTCGATGGCGCGGTTGCGCGCGATTTCGAGCGAGCGAACGCGCTCTTCCTGGGCGATGCGGGAGGATTCGGTCGCCTCGCGCGCGGTGATCCCTGCGACTTCGAGCGCCTGGTTGCGCTCGATTTCCAGCTTGCGCGTAGCGTGCTCGGCGCCGATCCGCTCGGCTGCGAGCGTCCGCTCCCGCGCAATCCTTGCTGCTTCCACCGCCTTTTGCGCCTCGATCTCCGCTTCCTGAATAGTGCGGACCTGCGCGATCTCCAGCGAGCGGGTGCGCTCGTCGGAGGCGATACGTTCGAGGTTGACGATCGTGGTCTGGGCGATGCGAGCCTTTTCGGTCGCCTCGCGCGCCGCGATCTCGGCTTCCTCGACCGCGCGGGTCCGTTCGATCTCCCGCCTGCGGGTTTCTTCCTCGTTGGCGATCCGCGCGTCCGTGATCGAGCGATCCTGCTGGATGCGCGCCTTCTCGACCGCTTCGCGGGCCGTGATCTCGGCTTCCTCGACCGACCGCGTGCGCTCGATGTCGCGTTGGCGAACTTCGCGCTCTGAGGCGATGCGGGCGGTATCGACCGCGCGCTGATTGGCGATCTTGGCCTTTTCGATATCCTCGCGCGCCAGCAATTCCTTTTCCTCGACCGCGCGCGTGCGCTCGATCTCGCGGTGACGGGTCTCGCGTTCAGAGGAGATGCGGGCTTCGGCGATCGACTGTTCGTTGGCGATGCGCGCCTTCTCAATTGTCTCGCGGGCGGAAATCTGAGCCTGCTCGGCCTCGGTCTCGCGCAACGCGCGTTCGCGCGCCACCTCGGTGCGCTGCAGCGCCCGGCGCATCTCGATGTCACGTTCCTGTTCAAGGCGGGCGGTCTCGCTCTCGCGCTCGATCTCCAGCGCCTGGCGCTCGGCATCGAGGTTGCGGGTGCGGATCCTGATCATCGAATCCTGTTCGATGTCGTTGCGCAGCTTGCGCTTGGCCTCGATGTCTTCCATCAGGCGGGTCAGGCCCTCGGCGTCGAACCGGTTCGACGGATTGAAATACTCCAGGTCGGTCTGATCAAGATCGGTGATGGCGACAGATTCCAGCTCAAGCCCGTTCTGGGCAAGCGCCTCGGCGGCGGCGGCCTTGAGCCGCGTTACGTATTCGCCGCGCTGCTCGTGCATCTGCTCCATGGTCATTTCGGCGGCGACCGACCGGATGGCGGAGACGAACTTGCCGGAGAGCAGGGCGTGCAACTGCTCGGGTTCGAGCGTGCGCCGGCCGAGCGTGGCGGCGGCGATGGCGACTGCCTCGCGCGTCGCCTGAACGCGGACGTAAAAATCGGCCTCGATGTCGATACGCATGCGGTCGCGGGTGATCACCGCGTCATGCTTGGCCCGCACGATGCCCATCGGCAGCACGTTCATGTTGACGGGCGTGTAGTCGTGAATGAACGGCAGCACGAAGGCGCCGCCGTTGATCACGACGCGTTCGCCGAGCAGACCGGTTCGCACAAAGGACACTTCCTTCGACGAACGGTGGTAGAGCCAGTTCACGATGTAGACGACGATAGCGATCACGACGATCGCAACGATCAGCCAGAGGATCAATTCGCCAACCAGAGTCCCCGACATCTTTTCCTCCCTTTGCTCCCGGCGTTACCGCGCGCCGATCGCCTTGAATTTACGTACCTGTTCCGTGAGCGCCCGCTCCACAGGCAGGCGCTCCATCGAGGAGGCGCCGTAGAAGCCGTGGCACTTGCGCGTGTGTTTCATGATGAAGTCGGCATCATCAGGCTCGGCGATCGGACCGCCATGGGCCAGCACCAGTATGTCCGGATTGACGCTGAGCGCCGCTTCTGCCCAGGTGTCGATCTGTTCCGGGCAGTCTTCGAGTTTTAATGCGGTGTGCGCGCCGATCGCGCCGCCGGTGGTCAGGCCGAGATGGCAGACGATGATGTCGGCGCCGGCAATCGCCATCGCCGTCGCCTGGCTTTCGCTGAACACATAGGGCGTCGTCAGCATGTCCTTGTCCCGCGCCTTGGCGATCATGTCGATCTCCAGCGCGTAGGACATTCCGGTTTCCTCGAGATTGGCGCGGAACACTCCGTCGATCAGTCCGACCGTCGGAAAGTTCTGCACGCCGGCAAAACCCAGCGCCTTCAACTGGTCGAGGAAAAGGTCCATGTCGCGGAACGGGTCGGTGCCGTTGACGCCGGCCAGCACCGGAGTCCTGGTCACCACCGGCAGCACTTCGCCGGCCATTTCCACGACGATGGCGTTGGCATCGCCATACGGCATCATTCCGGCAAGCGAGCCGCGCCCGGCCATGCGATAGCGGCCGGAATTATAGATGACGATCAGGTCGACGCCGCCGGCTTCCTCGCATTTGGCGGACAATCCAGTACCGGCGCCGCCGCCGACGATCGGCTCGCCCCTGGCGGCCATGGTGCGAAACTTCTTCAGGATGGCTGAACGTTCGAACTTCGCCATGGTCACCTCGCGACTTTCCGACGGGTCCCCGGGCGTCCGACCAGAGGGCGGAGCGCGTTGACGATGGCGGATGCAAATTCGGGTTCGTTGATGTGGCGCTTGACGCGGATGAGCTGGCGATTGCTGGTCTGGCGCACGCTGCAATCCAGCGCGGTAAACAGCGCGGCGTCCGCTTCCGGATCCCAGAACGGCTGGCCGGGCGCGTCGAGCGCGGAGACGCCGCCTTCCGGCAGGAAGAAGCGCAGCGGCCCATCCATCCGGTTGAGCTTGTCGCCGATCCAGCGCCCGATGCGCTCGTTCTCCTCCGGCGTGGTGCGCATCAGGGTCACCTGCGGATTGTGAACGTGGAATTTGCGCTGGCGATAGCGCTCAGGGATCGTGTCGGGCGCGCCGAAGTTGACCATGTCCAGCGCGCCGGCGGAGCCGATGAAGGGCAGGCGGCTGCGGATGATCGCGCCGAAGCGATCATCGGTCGCCGGAAACACGCCGCCCATCAGGAGATCGCAGACTTCCGTCGTCGTGAGATCGATAACGGCCGCCAGCATTCCGGAATCGACCAGCTTTTCCATCGAGCGGCCGCCGACGCCGGTGGCGTGAAAAACCAGACATTCGAAATCGTTGCGCAGCTCGGCCGCGATCTTCTGCACGGCCGGGGTCGTCACGCCGAACATGGTAATGCCGACCGCCGGCAAATCGGCTGGCACGTTGCGTTCGGGTCTGGCCTGATTGTCCAGGCGCGCTTTCACCATGCCGGCGATGGCGTTGGCGCCGTTGGCGAGCACGGCGCGCGAGATCGAGTTGAGGCCCTGCACATCGGTGACCGAATACATCATCGTGATATCGGCAGGCCCGACATAGGGGCCGACATCTCCCGACGCGACGGAAGAGATGATGAGCTTTGGTACGCCGACGGGGAGGGTGCGCATGGCGGGCGCGACCAGCGAAGCACCGCCGGAGCCGCCCGCCGAAATGATGCCTGCGACATTGCCCTGGCGGCGCAGCCAGTTGGCGAAGGCGTCCGCCATCGCCGTCACCGACGCGCCGCGGTCGGACCCGAACACAACAGATCCGCCGCGGCCGTGGTTCAGCGCGATTTCCTGGGCGGAGACGTCGCAGGTGGAGAGCTTGCCGCTGGTTGAGACGTCGACCAGGCGCGTCCGCAAGCCCTGTCCGGCGATCACGTCGCGAATGAAACGCAATTCCTCGCCCTTGGTATCGAGCGTGCCGGCGACGAGGACGACGGGTGGCCCCGATGCGCTTGGTACGGCCGCGCCGGGCTGGCGCTTTTGCCGGGCAGCGTCTTCGATACGCGTAACGCCCGTCGAAAGCGTCCGTGCTGCGGCCTCGATGCGCGAAATTGGTACCGGCTGCGACCAGCGCGTCGGCAGCGTGGGATTGGAGATGTAGATCCGGACTGGCGCCGTGCTCGGCGCGCGGAGCGGCGCGGGACGCGCCTCGGCGCCTGCGCTTGCATCGGTGGCTTCGATATCCGTTTCGGGCCCGGCGTGGACGCCAACGACTCCAACACCAAGCAGACGTTGTTGCAGTTCCCGGTCGGCCGCCAGGCGCGCGGAGTCGATGATGCGATTGACGCGGCCATTGACCATGATCGCGACATTCTTCGAGATCGCGGTGGCGACGCCGATATTTTGCTCGATCACGAGTACCGACATATCGCCATCTTCGCCGAGACTTACCAGCATTTCCTCGACCTGGGCGACGATGACAGGCGCAAGGCCTTCGGTCGGCTCGTCCATGATGAGCAGATGCGGGTTGGTCAGAAGTGCGCGCGAGATCGCCAGCATCTGCTGTTCGCCGCCCGAGAGCTGGCCGCCGCCATGGTCCTTGCGTTCGGCAAGGCGCGGAAACGTCTCGTAGATGCGATCGATGGTCCAGGCGCCGCGGCGCATGCTGGCGGCCAGCCGCAAATGCTCGTCGACGCTGAGCGAGCGCCACAGCCGTCTGCCTTGCGGAACATAGCCGACGCCGAGCCGCGCGATCCGCGCCGGGCTTAAGCGGGTGATTTCCTCGCCGCGAACGCGGACTGAACCGCCGCTCGCCCGCAACAGACCCATGATGGTCTTGCACAGCGTGGTCTTGCCCATGCCGTTGCGGCCGACCACCGAGAACACGCCTGAGTCCAAGGTCAGGTCGACGCCCTGCAGGGCATGGGAATGGCCGTAATAGACGTCGAGGCCTCGGACTTCGAGGGCGGGTGCGGCGCGGCGGACCTCACTCATGGCCGGCCCCCAGATACAATTCCTGGACCTCGGGATCGGCTTCGATCTCGTGCGGCAGGCCTTCCTTGAAGACGCGGCCGTTGTGCATCATCGTGACGCTTTCGACGACACGAAGCGCGACATCCATGTCGTGCTCGATGATGATGTAACCGATATGGGCGGGCAGCGACGTCAGGATCTCGATCAGTTCGCGCCGCTCGGTGGGGGAGAGGCCCGCAGCCGGTTCGTCGAACAGGATGAAGCGCGGGGCGCCGGCGAGCGCGAGCGCGATCTCGAGCTGTCGCTGCTGGCCATGCGCGAGTTCCGCGACCAGTTGTTCCCTGACCGGTGTCAGATGTACCGCCTGGATCAGCGCCTCAGCCGCATGCATGAGGGCGTCGTTCGCGCCCGGACGCAGCGGAGAAAATCGACCGCGGGATACGCCGCGGCAGGCGAGGTAGACATTGTCCCTCACCGTCAGGCCGGGGAACAGCGCCGAGATCTGGTAGGTGCGGCGCAGGCCGCGCCTGATACGCTCATAGGGCGGGAAATGGGTGATGTCCTCGCCGAAGAAGCGGATGGTGCCGGATGACGGCGGAAAGTCGCCGGTCACGCAATTGAACAGCGTGGTCTTGCCGGCGCCGTTGGAGCCGAGCACGGCGCGGCGTTCCCCCGGGCGAACCGTGATGGTGACGTCAGTCAGCGCCGCGAGCGCGCCGAACAGCCGTGTCACGCCGCGCAGCTCCAGCGCGGCGCCGGAACCGACCGCTGAAAAGCGTGGCGCGGCGTTATCCATGGCCGTGGCCTCCGCCCGCACGTTTTTCTGGAGCGGTCGCGCGGCGGCGCCATCGCTCCCAGAGCCCGATCACGCCGTCTGATGACCAGAACACGATGGCGAGGAATCCGAGGCCGATCAGAAGGCGGAAGCGATTGCCGTCGAGCCCGAACTTGACCAGCAGATCGAGCGCGAAGGTGCGCAGGATGACGAAGATGAAGGCGCCGATGAACGGACCAACGGGACGGGTGATACCGCCGACCACGGCGATGATCAGGATATCGATACAGGCTCCGACGCTAACCGAGCCGGGTGATATCTGCCGGTAGTTCCAGACCTGCAGCACGCCACCGAGCGCGGCGATAAAGGATGCGAAGGCGTAGGCCGCCACGCGGTGCGCGTTGACATTGAAACCGAGCGCCGCCATGCGGCGGGGATTGTCGCGCACGCCCTGCAGCGCGAGGCCGAACGGGGCGCGCGAGACATATTGAACGGCGAAATAGCAGAACGCCGCGACGCCCAGCGTGACGTAATAATAGGGGACGTCGGAACGCCAGTCGACGCCCCAGAATTTCGGCGTGGCGATGGTGTTGATACCGGTGTGGCCGCCGAAGATCGCCCAGTTCTGATTGGTGAAATAGTAGAAGGCGGCACCGATCGCGAGCGTGATCATGATGGTGTAGATGCCCTCGGTGCGCACCGCGAGTGTGCCGCCGAGCGTGCCGAAGATGGTCGCGAGCACCAGCGCCATCGGCGTGGCAAGCCACCACGGCCAGCCCAGGCTGATATTGGTGTTGGCGCTCATGCCGAACACCGCAACCATGTAAGCGGCAAAGCCCGCGATGGTGAGCTGCATCAGGCTGACCATGCCGCCATAGCCCGCCAGGAACATCAGGCTGAGCGCGATGGTCCCCAGGATCAGCGTCGTGGCGAAGATCTCGATCAGGAAGAAGCCGCTGGCAATGAACGGCATGATCAGGAGGATCGCCGCCACCAGCCAGACGGCCGGCTGGTTGAACTCCGGCCACGCCAGCAACGCCGCCCGCGCTGATGCCGGCCGACTGGTCTCTTGTTGCGCGCCCTGGACCAACGACATGTCAGCGCCTCGCCAACAGGCCCTGCGGCCGCAGAGCCAGCACCAACACCATGATGAGGAAGGTCACGACGATCGCGTAGGTCGGGATGTAGACGGAGCCAAGCTGCTCGGCGAGGCCGATGATGACGGCGCCCAGCGCCGCGCCCGGGATCGATCCCATGCCGCCGACGATGACGACCACCAGAGAGGCGAGCAGAAAGCGGGTATCTTCGCCGGGCGAAATCGATTGAAAGGTTCCGCCGACCACGCCGGCGATGCCGGCAAGCCCGGCGCCGAGCGCGAATACGACAACGAAGACGAGCTGGATCGGCACCCCGGTGGCGGCGAGCATATCGCGGTCATCGACGCCGGCGCGCACCATCATTCCGACGCGGGTCCGATTGAGCGCCAGCCACATCGCGATGCCGATCACCACTGCAGCGACGAAGATCACGAGCCGCACCATCGGGTAGCGCAGATAGACTGCCTCGCCCGACGATTTGACCGCGGTGACCAGCGGCAATTCGATCGGGCCAACCAGCCAGTTCGGGGTCTGGATCTGATAGAAATCGCCGCCGAATACCCACAGCATCAGATCCGCAAACACGATCGAAAGCCCGATCGTGACCATGGTCTGGCGCAAATCCTGCCCTTCCATGCGGCGGAAGACGACGATTTGCAGGACTACCCCGACCAGCGCCACGCCGATGAACGCGACGATGAAGCCGAGCACCCATGAGCCGGTCCAGATGCTGATGGCGTAGCCGATGTAGCCGCCGAACAGATAGAGCGAGCCGTGCGCGAGATTGACGTTGCGCATCAGGCCGAAAATCAGGGTGAACCCGCTTGCCACCAGGAAGTAGAGGCTGCCAAGCGTGATGCCGTTGAAGACGGCGTTGAGGAAGACCCGCTTTCGGCCGATCGCCTCTTCGAGGCCGGGTGGCCACACGGCAAGGATCAGCCACAGCATCACCGCGACCGCGATCAAAAGGATCAGCGCCCATGCCGGATGGCGTTCGATGAATCCTGTCACGGTTTTGGCCCGGCCGTCGCCATGCCGTCCTCCCAGACGCCGCGGCCGTTTCGGCTCGCGTTTCGGGGCATCCTAACGGCGCCGCAAACCCTGCACTTGATTGTCAGTATCTTTTCGCGCCCGGTGCGCTCAGGGCCGCAAGACTTTGGCGGCGCGGCGGTATTCGGTCGGCGCCATCCCGACATTGGCCGCGAAGAAGCGCGTGAAACCGCTCTGGGAGGAGAAGCCGAGATCGAAGCCGATATCGGCGATCGGCACCTCGGTCGCGACCAGGGCGTCCAGCGCCTGTTCCATGATGAGTGTATTGAGATAGAGGTTCGGGGTGACGCCGGTCTGGGTGCGGAACAACCGGTAGAAGTGCGGACGCGATAGCCCCGACTCCCGCGCGATCGAATCCAGTTCGATCTCGGCGCCCGGGCTTTCGGACATCAGCTTGATGGATTTGCGGACGCGAAAGTCGGTGACGGCGGCGGCGGTGCGCGTCTCCTGCACCGGCTCGGATACCTGCCAGCTCTCGTCATAGCAACTGTCGATCAACTGCCTCAGTTCGCTATCGAGGCTGCTTAACGAAGGCGCGCCGCAGACCAGCGCTGCGGCTCGCCGAATATGCCTGTCGAGGGTGACCGTCCGCTTGAAGCAGGTGCGGCCGAACCGCAGGCTGTGGGCGCGCGCCGCATCGGGAGCGAACCATTCGGCGTTGACGTAAAGGACGAAGAAGATTGCCCCGTTCTCTACATCGGTGGGGACAAAATTGTGTGGTTCCCAAGGGTTGATGGCAACAATGGAGTCTTCTGTGAGAAGCCATCGCTCATCGCACACATCAATGCGGGCGGGCGTTCCACCGACATGAAAAATCAGGTGCCCTTCGCGATGCGCGTGCATGTTGAAGGGGCGGTTCAATTGATAGACCGTCGCGCGACCGAACCGGCCGTGGAAGACGGCGAGAGCCTTGCTCATGCCTTCCCTCCCGCGGGGATGTTCTTGTCTTTTTCAGTCAGCGTTCAACATCCACCGCGAGAATGCAAGGGAAGATCACATTTCGCCCGGGCCCGAGTGGACCCCGGCGCGCGACCGGGGCCCATTCGCAAATGCGAAGAACTCAATACTTCTTGCACTCGGGAACCGTTCGGCTCGGCACCCCGATCTTGGAGAATACCGCGGGGTCGTAACCCAAGGTCTGGTTCACGTTCGGGATCACCTTCACGACCTTGCTGAACAACGCGCCCTTGCCGTCATCCACCACTTCGGTGACGAAGTTGGTTCCGATGGCCTGGCGGTTGGAGTCGAGCTTGATCTTGCCGTTGGGCGCGTCGAGCTCGATCTTGGCGAGGGCTTCCCTCAGCTTTGCCTGGTTGTTGCTGAGATCGCCGTTGGCCTGACGCAGTGCGAGGATCAGCGCCATCGTCGAGTTGTAGTAGTTGGTGGCGAGCAGCGACGGGCTCGGGAACCGCTTGTTCGGCGGGAAAGCATCCTGATAGGCCTTCACGAATTTCTGCCAGCCTGGATCCTCCCAGGTATCGGCCTGGCCACTCGCCGCGAGGGTGCCGATCAGCGCATTCTTGGCGTTGCCTTTTGCGGAGAGGATGGTTTGGTCGACCATGATCGAGCCACCCATGAGCTTGGCCTTGCCGCCGGCCTGTTGATACTGGTTCAGGAAGTTGACGGCATCGGCGCCGCCGAGGCCGAGATAGATCGCATCGACGTCGTCGGGCAGGGCGGCAATAACGGAGGCGAAGTCCTTGGTGCCGAGCGGCACCCATTGCCGATTGGTGACCTGTCCGCCTGCGCCGCAGAACTCCAGCACAAGCCCGAACACCTGGGTGTAGATGAACGAATAGTCGTCGCCTACGGTTGCGATCTTTCGGTAGCCCTTGGTTTCGTAAGCGTATTTGCCAAGGCCGACCTGCCACTGGGCGCCGTCCATGTTGTAGCGGTAGAAGTTCGGCGCCGGGTCGACATAAGTGGTTTCCTGGGCGCCGGAAGCCGCGTTGACGAAGGTCAGCTCGGGGCGCGTCTTGGCAAAATTCTTGACCGCAATGCCTTCGTCGCCGGACAGCGGCGAGAGCAGGATCTGGACCTTGTCCTGTTCGATCAGCTTGCGCACGGCACGAATGGCGGAGTCGGGCGTGGCATCCGTGGAGGCGATGATGAATTCGATTTCCTTGTCGCCGATCTTCTTGCCAAGCGCATTGAGCGCCGTCTGGTGTCCGCGTATTCCGTCCTCGCCGAGCACCGTATAGGTGCCCTCGAGTGTCGCAGTGACGCCGACCTTGATCTTCTCTTGAGCTAAGGCAGCGCCGGAAAGCAGCAGGCTGCTCAGCGCGACCAGTCCCGCACAGCTTCTATACATCGAACCCCTCCCTTGTATCGCCAGTTTTTAAGTCGTTCCAAAATCGCCAGGCCGTTGATGGCTGGTTGCCGTCGTGAGCCGGGATGCATTCCGGATCGCCGGGCGAAAGCTAGCTGATGACTGGGCCGATGCGCGCAACTTCACCTGCCGCAACTTGACAGGTAGTCTCATTTTGCATGCTGCGCCGCGACGAGATTTGCGGTGATTTAGGATCGGTGATTCAGGATTGTGGGCTACAGGGACGAAGCAATAAGTCCCTGAGTTCACTGACGGGTGCCGCAGGACTCGAACCTGCGACCGGAGCGCCGGTTGAAGTGCCAGTTTAATGCCCTCGCGAGAAGCGCGAGCGGAACCGGAGAGACATCATCATGGCCGATCTGCATAGGACGAGACGCCGGTCCATCCTGATAGGCCGTGGTGCGGACCGCGCGATGATCCGGATATTCGTGGCAGCCGCCCTGACCTTGTGCGCCGGCACCATGGCCGCCGCGGGAGCCGATCTTTATCGTGGGAAGGTCACCGTGACGGGCCAGGGCGAGGCGAACCGCATCACTGGCTTTGCTGCGTGTTTGGAGGACGTCCTCATCAAGGTATCCGGCGCACAGAAACTCGCCGGCGACCGGCGACTGGCCGCCTACAAGTCGAAGGCAAAAGATCTCGTCACGGCATTCAGCTATCGCGATCAGTTTTCGGGCAAGCCCATTCGGGACGAGCAGGGCACCCGCGACCGGCCCTACGACCTCACCGTGGCGTTCGAGGACAGCAAGATCGACGACATTCTCAGGGCGTTTGGCCTCAAGCCCTGGCTTTCACATCGTCCGCGCCTTGCCGTCTTTGTCGAGATGGAACAAGGCCCGAGGAACTATCTCGTGACAACGGATGGACCCCAGTCAGATTTGCAGCGTGAGTCGCTGCTCGCCGCGGCGGACAAGCGTGGCATGAGCATTGTGCTGCCGGGCACGGCGGCGCTGGCGAAATCGAATATCACCGGTGCTGACCTCAGGACGGCGCCGTTCCCGGCGCTGGCGCCGGTAGCGGCCGAGGCGGGTGGAGAAGTCGTTTTGGTCGGGCGATTGGTCTGGAACGACCGGGAGCTCGGCTGGGCCACACAGTGGCGGATGGACTGGGGCGACCGGAAGCACAGTTGGCAGGATCGCGGCGTCACGTTCGATGAAGCCTTCCGACGCGGCATTGGCGGCGCAGCTCAGGTCTTGTCGGGCAATGGCGATCCGGGCGGCCGCCTGCGCCGTTGAAAGCGTTCGGCCGTCGACTGCCGCAGCGATCACGGGATTGGCGAACGATCTGCCATACCAGGGAATGCGACCGATGTGGTGCGCGGTCGTTTTCGACGTCGCGTATGTCCAAACGTGAATGACTTCACAGCCGCGCTGTGCCGACGATGTTAGTTTGCTCCTTCACGAAAGAGCCTCAATGTTCCGCGATCTTTCCACTTTGAATAGCAATCGCCTGAGGGTTGCTTGAGACTGCTTATGATCGGCTAGGGTGCGCTGCTTGGTCGCAGCCCAAGTAAGAAACCACGACATGGAGATTTTGGACTGACTGATAGCCGCGAGCTTTTGGCTCCGGCTGGCAGAATGAAAGGAGCGGGGCGATGGAGCCGATTTGCTCTCATTTTATCGGCCGTTCGGAAGCGTTTTTGCGAGTGAACTCTCTTATTCAAAAGATTGCAGCTTGTTCAGCGAATGTCCTTGTTCGAGGCGAAACGGGCACCGGCAAGGAGCTGGCTGCGCGGACAATCCATTATTCGGGCCCGCGAAAATCGGGGCCGTTCGTGCCGGTCAATTGTGCCGGGATTCCAGACACGCTGTTCGAGAGCGAACTCTTCGGGCATGAAAAAGGTGCCTTTACCAATGCCGGCAGCGCCCGAACGGGGCTTGTCGCGGCCGCCAATCGCGGCACGCTGTTTCTCGACGAGGTCGACGCGCTGTCGCTCAAGGGGCAGGCCGCGCTGCTTCGTTTCCTGCAGGATGCGCAGTTCCGGCCCGTCGGTTCGGTCGCGCTAAGGACGGCCGATGTCAGGGTGGTGGCGGCGAGCAATGCCGATCTCGAAGCCGCGGTGCGGGCTCGTTCGTTCCGGGAAGACCTCTATTTTCGGCTCAACGCGCTGACCATCGAACTGCCTCCCTTGCGCGAGCGACGCGTGGACATTCCGTTCCTCACCGATTTCTTCGTCGAGCGGTATCGCGATGCGCGCGGCAGCCGGGAGATCGTTGTCGGCGTTGCCACGCGGACCGCGCTGACGGCCTATGCCTGGCCGGGCAATATCCGCGAGCTCGAAAACGTTGTCTTGCGGGGAATCGTGCTCGCGGAGGGTAATCAGTTCGCTCTGCCCGAGCATGTGCAGCGCGCGGGCTTGGCCGCGGGCGGACAAGATGATTGCGACAGCACCCCTGTCTATTCGGGAAGCATGCGTGAGATCTGTCAACGCGAGTTGCGCAAGGTCGAAGAGAATTATCTGCGTTGGCTGCTTCACCAGACCAAGGGGAATATTTCAGCGGCTGCGAAGAAAGCCTCCACGGAGCGCAGGCATATGGGTCGCAAGCTGCGTCAGCTCGGGATCGATCATCTGACCTACCGGTGATCACTGCGCCACGAGATCGGACGGCATTGACGGCTGCGCGATCCGCATCAGGTTCACCCATGTCGCGATCGCCTCCTGCTCTTCAGTCGTAATGTCGGGCGAGGACATTGTCGGCGTCAGCGTTCGATTGTCGCCGAAATTGCCGACGATGCGCGCCTTGAACGCCTCTTCGGCCTGCCGGCGGGCCTCCGCTTCCTTGCGGGCTTGTTTCTCTGCGGCAATCTTGTCCCAATCCTCCTTTCCCATGGGAAGGGCGCTGTCCATCAGGATAGCGGCGCCGATGCCGGCGGCCGCGCCGACTAGGAATCCAGCGACCGCGCCTACCGCCGTCCCGGGGCCCGGGACGATCGAGCCGACCGCGGCGCCAATCTCGGTGGACAGGATGGCAATGCCGGCTGCACGGGCGAGGCGTGTCGGGACTTCGCCCTCGCTATGCTCGCGGTCCTCGGTGGCGATGCTGATACCCTCGGTCACGACGGCAAAGGTGCCGCCGACGCCGGCGCGTCCGCCGAATTTCGCCCAGGGCGATGCGGCGAGGCCCTGGGACGTCGCGCGGTTGACGATCATCGCCTCGACGCGATGCTCGATGGCAGATTGCGTTCCACCGATCAGCGTGTCGCGCGCGCCGGCCTTGGCCAGTTCGATCTGCCAATCGGGATGCTCGCGCTCGTCGATCCACATCATGCCCAACGTCGTCGCAACGCCGACGACAAAGCCTGTCCCGGCGCCGCGCTTGGCGGCGGAAGCCGTGGCCTTGCCGGAGCCGAGCCGCGCTTCGGCCGCCGTCGCCGGCGTGACCGCCTCGCCCGGAGCGCCCGGCAGCTTCGTGCGCGCGGTATCGGCAAGTCCTTCAAGACCTGCGAGGCCTTCCGTCGTGACGTTGGTGCGCAGAACGCGGCCAGCGAGGTGCTCCTGCACACCGGACTGCGCGGCGCTGTATTGCTCGGGGGTGATCTGACCCGAGTGAAATGCATTGTCGAGTGCATCGGGCGAGTTGATCGCGATCAGGCTGCCCCCGGTCCCTTTCAGCACGATCGGGCTGTCTTGCAGCACGGCGCCAAAACGCTCGCGCATCTTTCCGGACCAGGCCTGCGGTTTGCCGGTCGCGTCGACATTGGCGCCCCTCAGCTCGGAACGAAACGCCGCCACGTCGTCCGCATTGAAGGCGAGCTGGGCGTTGGCGAGGTATTGCGCCCGTACCGCGGCAAAGCCGGGCGAGTTGCGCGTGAGCGTATGGTCGCCGGAAAGATTGCGCAACGCGGCGAGCATCGGGTCGGAATCCACCGCGGTGGTCCAGCGCATGGTGCCGCTGCCGGGAGCTCCCGGAGAACGCGGATCGGCAATTCCCTCTCCGATGCGTGCACCGACGTACCCCGTGTGCGAGCTGCCGATTTCAAGCACGCGGGTCGCGGGCGTCGTTCCCGTGCCGCCGCCCCGCGCGGCATCGGCAGCGGCGGCGAAGTCGGCGGCCGCGTCAACGCTGATCACCCGGCTGGAGGCTGTCTTGCCAAGCTCTCTCATAGCCTGGTCGAACTGGGCCGCGTCCATCCGCTGCTGCCCACCCGCCATGCTGCCTGATCCGCGCATGGATTCAGGCAGGCTGTCGGCGCGCGGTGCGCGTGTCGCAAGATCCTGCAGCGAGGTGATGGACACCTTGCTGCCGTCCTTGAGGGTGACCTCGATCGGGGATGAACGGAGCGAGGCGTCATAGAGATCCTTGAAGCCCGCCCGCGTTACCATCCTGTTCGTGCCGCCCGTAGGTGCGGCGTTCGGGTCGGCGATTGCACTGCGCATGGCGGCGAGATCGCCTTCCGGTACCGCGAACATCGTATCTGAGAGAAAGCGCGCCTCGGCGGCCGCATAATCCGGCGTCCCAGGGGTCAGTGGCTTGCCGGACGCCGTCTGGAGATGGTTCAGGATCAGGTTGGCGTTCGGCGCCGCGCTGGGGCGCCGCCCTTGGGTGTCGAGCAGGATATCGAGCTTGTTGAAATACTGCTTCTTGCGGTCGTCGTATGTCGCCGCCCCGCTCGTCGTCACCGAGATCAGGTTGATGCCGAGGATCTGCGGAACGGTGGATCTTGGCCCGAAATCGACCACCGGAAAATTGTGCTGTGACGGCGGATGGTAGACTCCGTTGCGGTCCGTCCAACCGCGGGTATTCATGTCCTCGACGCCCATGCCCCATCCGGTGCGCCAATCGGACTGGACACTGAGTTCGCCGACGGCGCCGCGGAAGTTCTGGTCGGCGAGCTGGACAGGGAAGTTGCCTTGCTTGCGCGGAATCGCCAAGTCTAGCAGCGACGACGAGCGGCCGCCGAGCGTCGTGTCGAGCATCCCATAGCGGCCGAGCCCGCCATATTGCGGCAACGTGCCGGGACGGGTCCAATCGTCTTCATGCGTGCCCCAGCCCATCCCCGTGGTCACCAAGGGCGAACCACCAAGCCCCGGCAGGCCTGGCATGAACGCATTGTCGAACACCGGCATGATCGCATCGGAATTCGCCAGCACCAGATTGGCGACGGTGCCCGTGACGCGCTGGTAGCCCAGCGTATCGATATACGCGTTGATCTGCCGCCCGTTCATGATCGGGCCGGTCAGGGTGACGTCAGCCGGGCCGTAGGCAACCGTGATATCCGCTTTGAGGATGAGCCAGTCGCGCGAACGCGCCCCGGCCTGCAGCGTGAAGAACGCCATCGGCGTTTCGTCTGTCTTGTCGGCCAGGAAGATGAATCCGCGCCCGATGCGCCGCTTCCGTTCGTCCTCAATTTCGAGCTTGAGCTGGTCCCAGGCAGCTGTCTCCGGGCTCGACACTTTGAAACGGGCAATGATCCTTGTGGTCTCGCGCGCTTGCGCGATCAGCTCCCCATTGGTCATCGATTGGACGTCGATGGTTGTCGGATCCTGTGTGAAGTCCAACCCGTCGGACACAGGTTCGGCTGGTGCCTCCGCTTCGGAACTAGACGTCTGGGCGTCGCCTTCAGGCATGCTATCGGGATCGCAGACCAGAGGCGCTTCGCTTGAGACTTGATCGGTCCCGGGCGGACCTTCGCGGTTGACACTTGCTGCCGGCGCGGTGCGCGGCGCTGCGGCATCGGGCTCGCCGCCGAGCACTTTCGGCGCCAGCGTCCGTGCCTCGGCTTCGGATGCTTCATGGCCTCCGCTCACCGGCGCCGCGCCCGCGCCAAAGGCGGCATATTGGCCGGCATGGACCAGTTCGTGCCCGAGAAGATCGCGGCCACTGCCCTCATCCGGCGCGTAGAGATCCGGGCGAACGAAAATGTGGTTTTGCCACTGTGCAGCGCGCGCGTTGGTGAATCGGGTAAACGCGCCGGCGCCGGAATCGCGGTGCAGCCTGACATCGTCGAGCGGAAGTCCGAGCGATTGCTCGGCAGGTGCGCGCAAGTGTGTGGGAAGCGCTTCGCCTGGTCCCTGTCGCTCCGCGGCGCGGGACATCGTCTCGGTATCGTGCGTCACCGGCGCGGCCGGAGCCCTGACCTTGCGGCGGGATGACCCCTCGGCTCCGGCGGCGGCGCTCATTCTGCCGCCTCGCGTGCAACCGGTTGATCCATCAGCGCGCGATAGCGGCCGAACTCGGCGAGGGCAGGCACGCGGCCATGTTTCGCGAGTTGCCGCGACACCGAACGCAGCAGCAGCGCCATATCGATCGCTGTGCCAAGCCGTGCGGCGCGGAACGCGGCATCGAGAGTGACGGAGCGGATATCGCCGCCGGTGAAGGTGAACTGGCGCGCGAGGAAGGCGATGTCGATGTCGTCACCGAGCGGAGCTTCTGATGGCAGCGAACGCCGCCAGATTTCGGTGCGCAGCGACGCGTCGGGGACCGGAAATTCGATCACGAAATCGAGCCGGCGCAGGAAGGCCTGGTCGATATTGGCGGCGATGTTGGAAGCCAGGATCACCGGGCCGTCATGATCTTCCAGGCGCTGCAGCAGATAGGCTGTTTCGATATTGGCGTAACGGTCATGCGCGTCCTTGACCTCGCTCCTTGTGCCGAAGATGGCGTCGGCTTCGTCAAACAGGATCGCGACGTCGGAGGCGCGCGCGGCGCTGAAGACGCGTTCGAGGTTCTTCTCCGTCTCGCCAATATATTTGCTGACGAGTCCCGACAGGTCGATCCGCCAGATCTCGTAGCCGGCGTGTCGTGAGATGATTCCCGCCGCCATCGTCTTGCCCGTGCCGGACGGACCGGTGAACAGCGCCGTCACCCCGCCACGCCGCCCGCGGCCTACGCTTGCAAAACCCCAGTCCTCGAAAATCCGGGCGCTATTGGCCATGGCGCCGGCGAAATCGCGCAAGGAATCATGGGTGGTCGGTGGCAGCACCAGGCTGTCCCAGTCGGCGTTTCGATCGAGCCGCGTGGCGAGTGGACCGAACGCAGCGCGGTTGATCTGTCCCGCCGCATCCATCAGCGCTTCGCCGTCGACGACATGCTCGGCCTGTCCGCGCATGGCCTGCAGGCTGAGCGAGCGGACCGCCCGGCCGATTTCCGCCGGCCCAAGCCGGTGACGACGGGCGACGCGGTCAAGATCGGCCTGCCGCGCGTCGAGCCCGGCGCTCGCGAGCGCCTCGCGCCAGCGATGCTGACGCGTTTCGCGGCAGTGTTCGCGATCGCGGATCACGAGCGGCGCGGCGTCCGCGCCAAAAGCGGTGAGCCAGGCGGCCTCATCGGGTGCGGAGACGAATACCGGAACATGCCCGTGCGCCAGCCGCGCGACGTCGCCATGCGCGGTTCCCGCCTCAGTGACCAGCAGCAATCCCGCGCGATGCAGCCGCGCGAGCATCACCAGATCGGCAAGGGTATCGGCGGACCATGTCTTTCCAGCTTGCGGCATCGTCGCGATCACGAGGCCCCGTCCAAGCCGCGCCAGCAGATCGAGGATCGCTTCGCGCTGCCCGATCCGGTCGGTGCCGGACATCAGGACGATTGGCCGTGCGGAAGGTGTGGCCATGACGACATCGAGATCGGCGAGCGCGTTGCGTTCCGACTGAACCTCGTTCCGGGGCACGATGGTGATGTCGGCGGGGAGTGCTTCGTCCCGCAGGAAGCTCGCAAGATAGGGATGAACGCGCAGGCCGTTGCGATCACGGCACCGCGTCCCGCCGGCCTCCTGCACCTGCAACATCAACCGTTCGCGGCAGAGCCGTCCATCCGGCGCCGCGGCACACTGAACGTCCGCGCCGCCGAGCCGCAATCCAAGATGCGCGGAGAACCAATTCAGCGTCGCATCGTCATGCAGCAAGGCATAGAGACTGGCATAGCGCGGATCGAGATCGGGTGCTGCCGCCGCCACCAACGCAAACGCTTCCGCTTGCTGAAGCCCGAAATGGGCCACGACGGTGCACCACATCGGGGGCAGATCATGGACCGTGAAATCGGCGATCGAGGCCGGCTCATCCATGGCAAGGAGCGCCTCCACGAGGTCGCACGGCGCGTTCGCCGATGCCGGCCGTCCGCCGAACCTTGCCGCAAGGCTTGCCGCCTCCTGCCTGATCCGGCGGTCGAGAATCTCTGGCACGAGGAATCTCATTCCACACTCCCGCGGCGAAGAACCAACTGCCGGTCATCGCGCAGCCAGATTTCGCGGTCACCGATGCGCGTGATGGCAAGCAGGATATCGAGCGGTGGTCGCGCCAGTTCGATCTCGATCCGCTTGCCGGCGATTCGCACGCTTCCTTCCGCGCGAAGCAGATTGCTCCAAAGGAACGGCGCGCTCGATCCGTCGAAGCCGGGCAGGCGTCCGGCAAATGCCCGTAGTGCGAGAAGCGCCGGACGGACCAGGCGCTGCGCGAGATCCGGTCCGACCAGCGCAGCGGCGCCCCCGATGAGCCATGCCGTTTCAGTCGCACGCGCGCGCCGCCAGATTTGCCGGCTGCGAATCCGCAACGGCGGCGGCGCCTTTCGTAAAGCGCGTTTGACCTGGCCAAGCGTCAGTCCGCTCGGAAGATCGAACAGCATCTGCCAGACCGGGTCGCGCCAGATCTGCGCGGCGCCGTCCGGACCGGCGACGGTCGCGAGCAACAGCAGTGTCAGCAATTGGTCCGGATCAGCGCCCTTCGGCGCCGCGCCGCGATGCATTCGATCCAGCGGCAGTTCGTCGACGAACGGCCAGAGCAGCGCGAGATTGGCAAAGGGCGTGAAATGCGAACCATCCTGCTTGCGGCGCGGTGACGTCGGCGCCACCGCATCGGCACCGACAAGTTTCGCAACGGCCTCGCGCCCCGCCACGCCGAGCCGGGTGTAGAGCGCCCGGGCGGCTTGCGGAAGGGGAGCTGCGACAATCGCCTCCGCTGCGACCGAAGCTTTCGGTCGTCTGGTCCGCTGCGCGTTACGCGTCTTCGCTGTGGCGAGTGCACCTGCGACAAGGTTGGCGGCGGTTGCGACGGCACCAAGCGGCATGTCGAGATCGCGCCCGCATGCTTCCATCATGAGCGTCAACGCCACGAGGGCGGGCTCATCTCGCGCGATGTGGGGCAGTGCGGCGAGTTGCAACAGCGCTGCTTCGGCCGCGGTGTCGGCCGGCGACGCGATCGTCCCGAGGAGGCGCTGCGCTTCGGCAACGCCCAGAACATGCGGAAGCCTGAGGCGCACGGGCTCGGCAAGACATCGCAGCGCCGCGTGCGCTTCCTCGATGTCGCGTTCGAGCACCGTGGCGATGGCGCGCGATCGCGCGAGCACGGACAGATTTTCGAACGGCGCAAACCACCAGCGATCGACGGGGGCGCCCTCGATCAGCGCAGCCAGATAGGCCGCAAGCCGCGCGGCGCGGCTTTCGAAGACGATCGTTCGTTCATCCGGCGTCCGCACCAGCGCATCGATCGCCACGCCAATCCTGCGGCCGAGTTCGAGGCCGATACGTTCGGGCGGAATGTCGCCGATCGCCGTGAGGTCGACTTCCAGGCGCCTTATATGGACGGCCTCGTGTCCTTCCATCCCCGGCGCCAGCGCCAGCCCCCGCTTGAGATCGCGCCGCGCCGCATCCGCAATCCTGTCCCGCAAGGCAGCGGGATCCCTCACGCCGGCGGCGGCGATCTCGAGCGAGAGACGGCCGATCGCAAGCTGCGTCATGTCAGTCTCCGATCCTGGCTGCGAGCTGCGCGAGTTCGCGGCGCAAATCGGCAATCTCGTTCGACTGCGCCTTGACGGCCCGGGCGACGAGACGGCCGACATCTGCCGCATGTAGTCCGACGGCAACCGCGACGGTCTCGCGCGTTCCGGCTGATACCGAGCCCAAGGCCCGGCCGACGATCAGGGGCGCAAGATCGCCCGCGGTCTCGTCGAAGCGGCGGCCGATACCATCGCCGCGACCGGATGGCTCGATCAGATCGCCCGGGGCGATCGGGCCGTCGAGTGCGAGCGGCACCTGTCCGACGAGTGCGATCTTCTCGAAGCCTGCGATGTCTGGCCGCCAGTTGCCGAGAACCGCCGGAGCTTCGCTGGTCGCGAACAGGGCTTCGGCGCCATCCGTCTGCAGCGACACATGGCCGTGCCGCAGTCCGACGATGCGGCACGCACCGATCGGCGCCTGGCCTGATTTGCGCGGCAGGCATTCGGCGAAATCCGCCGAGCTCGTGTTGAGGGTCACCTTGTTGGCAGCGCCGCTGGTGCCTTCGATGCCGCCGATCGCCGTGTTGCCGTTAAAGAACGTCACGAAATTGTTGTTTTCCGTTGCGACGCCGGCTGCGATCCTGAGGGCCAGCACGTCGGCATTGTCAGAACCATTGGTGTTCTCGATCAACGCAACATGGCTAGCGATGCTGGCAGCGGCGCCCGAGATCGAGTCCGCGACATGGAAACGTGCGATCGGCGATTGTGCGCCGATGCCGATCCCGACATTGCCGTTGTCGAACGTGACGGTGCGCGCGCCTTCGTTCCAGAGATAGCCGCGGTCTTCTCCGCGTTCCCATGACATCGCCATTCGCTGCGCGCCGTCTGCCAGGAGCGAGACCCTCGGTGAACCAACGCCTGCTGTGGTATCGATGCGCAGCTCGGGGCTCGATGCCTGCATGTGAAAAGGGACCGCCGGAGCGGCGATGCCAACGCCGACCCTTCCCGATGCATCGACCACGACACGGCTGGTTTCGCTCATGCCGGCATGAACGACGACCGCGCCGCCGGTCCGCTGCAGATCGAGATCAGAGGCCGCGCCGCCGGTTCGTGCGGCGATCTCGCCGGGGTCCAATCGGAGCTCCTCGCCGGAGGCGGGATCGGTGATCGTCACCTTGGAGGCCGGCGCGGTCGTGCCGATGCCGACATTGCCCTGGCTGGTGATCGTCATCCGCGTCGCCTGCGCGGTGCCGAAATCAAGGCTCGACGAAATGTGGTGATAGGTCACCCAGCCGGCCTTCCTTTCGGCCGCGGTTGCCGCGCCGGTGGCGAAATAGAGATTGGAATCGAAGCCGGGGTCGCATTTGAGGGTGATGCCGGAATTGGCCGCACTCGCCACGACGAGGTCGTTGCCGGTTCCGTCATAAGTCTCGGGCTCCATCGTCCGGAGGCCGAGATGGCCGGTATCGGTCAGCGTCATCCAGAAGGGCTGGTTCTGGACGGGATCGCCGCCATGCTCGAAGTGCAGCTTGCGCTTCGCTTTCTCGTACTCGATCCGCCCGTCGGTATTGGTCGGCGGCTGCTCGGTGAAGACCAGGCGGGAGGATTTATGCGCGGCGCTGGCGATGGCGACACGCGCTTCGTCGTCCGAGGTCACGAGCAGGTTGTTGTTGTCGAGATTGCCGGGCAGGCCGGGCCCGATGCCGGCGCGTCCCTTGCTGTCGACGATGAAGCGCGGGTCGAGATCGGCCGTGCCGGCGTCGAACGGCCCGACCGTGAAACGGTTCGCACCATCAGGCGCGGCCCCGATCGCGGTCTGGAGATCCTCGCCATTGGCGGCATTCTTCGCGGATGTGAATCGGCGCAGCCAGAGCGGCGCGTTGTTTTTTTCGGCGCCGGTTATGTCGCGCAGCTCGAGCCTGGTTCCCCATAGCCGCACGTCGCCGCGGGCGCGCGTGTGGCCCTCGATCCAGACAAGCTCCTTGCCGACGAAGCGCTGGCCGACCGCGGCGAGGTCGTCGACCGAAATCGCCGTCTTCTGCGCCAGGTCGTCGATGGATTGTCCGGCGGCGAGTTCGGCGCGGCGGTCCATCAGCCGGATCACGCCGTCGGCGGCAAGAACCTGCTCGGCGATCACGCCGACGTTGCGTCGCAGCGTGCGCGACAGGCGCATCGTCGGTTCGTCCGGCTCGACGAACTGCCCGGGCACACCGGCCTGCCAGACCACGGCGCCGACCGGAACCAGTGCGAACGCGGTGTCATCCGGGAAAAACTGGTGCGGTGCGGATTCGTCGAGCACGATCGGTGCTTGCGGGTCGAGCGTCAGCAGGAAGCGGCGCGGATCCTCCTCAGGCGTGCCCGCGATGACCACTCCGGCGGAGCGATCCTTCGGCTGGATCTTCGCGCCCACTTCGATGGCCACAGTCTCGCGGAGCCTGGCATAGGCTTCGTTTGCGTCCGAACAGCCTTCGAAGGTGACGCGATTGGCGCGCCAGGCCCGCGCATCGAAGCGCAGCCAGACCGGATAGACGCCGGAAGCAAGCCGCGACAGCCGGCCTGCGGGCACCGCCATTGGCGCGGCGACGACGAGCATCCGTCCGTAGAGATCGGTCGCAACCCCAGGCGTCACGAAATACTGCACCTCGCCACCGCTTGCGGTCGCCACGACTTCGCAGCCGGCATGCACGCCCCAGGAATGCGGACCGAGGGCTGCAATGCGCGAAAGATCGCGCGCGAAATCGATCGCGGCGGTCAGGTCCGCGGCGCCGAGCGTCTGGCCTTCGAAATAGATCGGGCGATCGGGGTTCGAGGCTGACATCGGTGTCTCTCCCTATTTCCGCCGGGGCTTGGCGGCGGCTTGCTTCGGTGCGGCGGTTTCCAGCACCGCAATCCGGTCGTTCTGCTCGGCGATTGTCTTGCGGAGCGCGGCGATCTCGGCGCCGAGGTCGCTGCTGCTCTGCGCGGCCGCGCCGGGTAACCGGATTCCCAGCGGCGCCATCATCGCATCGACCGGCGCCGCTTCGCGCAACGGTCGAACCAGTCCGGCGAAAACCCGGTTTGCCGCATCGAGGCGCGGCCCGGTCGTCTGCGCGCCGCGCGGCCCCGCCAGCACCGCCATCAGGTCATTGTCAGAGACGGCGCCAGGGCCGGCTTCAAAGACCGGTATCCCGCCGGCGCGCTTTGCCATCACGCTCGCCAGCGAGCGGGCCATGAAGGTCGTGCCGGCACTCATGCCTTGAGGATCTGTATCCATGGTTTTCGCCTTTGCCATTTCGGGGCTCGCTGCGGCGGCCTTTGGCACAGCGCCTTCCTCGCCCGAGACAGCATCGCTCGTTTTGGCGCCGTGTTTGTCGACATTGTCGAACAGGCCGAAGGCCTCGCAGCACATCAGATGGATGTATTCGCGGATGACAGCGATTTGAGGCAGCCAGCCGAGCCAGTAGTTCATGGCCGGCCATGTCACGAGCTGGCGCCGCAGCGGCGTCCAGTTGCAGACCGAGATGATCTCGCAATTGCCACGCCGGACCTTGACGACCGCGATCGGAATGCGCGGGTCCTCCGCTTCCGGGCAGGACGGCAGCATGGCCGAGCACAGGCAATCGAGCATCATCTCGAACATGATGATGATCAGTTCCTGTACGGCGATCTTGCTGGTCTGCTCGAAGGTCTGCTGATTGTCGGTCGGCGGAATGGGAATAGCCATCAGCCGGTCGATCAGCGAGCAATCGTGACCGCCACGGCGCATCAACAGGCGTTTCAGGTTGTTGCGTACGTCGCAGAACCAGCGGACGGCCTGCTGCCGGAAGGCGGCTTCATTCGCCGATCCGGAGGGGAGAGGCGGTATGGCGTCCTCGATCTCGCGCAGACAACATCGCAGCCGCTCGATGAAAGGCCCTTCCAACCCGTCAAGCCCGCCGCTGATCAGATGCGCGGGATCGCGCTGCGGATCTTTCGGCTTTTCGTCGGGCAAGCGGAAGACGTCGTAGCGGTATGATTCGCAGGTGTATTGCGGCACGCAGGCCGGCGGCGCACCGCGCCGGAGCACCGGCTCGGCGGAATTCGCAACATTCGTCACCGCCTTTGCCGGCGTCGCCGAACATCCGCAGCCGCAACCGCCTTTCGAACCGGAGCCGCCGCAGCCGCACCCGCCCTTCGATCCCGAACCGCCACAGCCGCAGGAACCCTTCGCGCTTGCAGGCGGTTCGGCACGGGAGGGCGCTTCGGCATAACGAATGGTGAGAACCCAGTCCTCGATAACCTCGGCGCAATCGTCTTTTCCCGGCGCGTAGGGCCTGCAATCGGGTTCGTCCGTTTCCCGGCATTTCGCGATCAGCGCGCAGATATCGACCGAGTCGGGCTTGCAGACCACGATGTCCTCGCCGCACGGGGAGATTGCGTAGCCCGTCGTGACGCGAACCCTGTCGCCGCATGGATCGCATTGCGCCTCCAATCCGCAGACGATGCCGGCGCCGACCAGATAGCGATTATGCAGCTTGTTCTTGGCGATCACGTAGTCCTGCAGACCGTTCAACTCCTTTTCGGTCAGGAGTTGCCCTGCGAAGAAGCGCGGCCGGCAGTAGCATTCGAGCCCGCCGCAATCGGGGCAGGGATCGCAGCACGGGTCGGTCTTTGTCTTCGATGTCGTCGCAGCTCCGGTGGCGTCGCCCCAGGACACGCCGCGCCAGGCTGACGTGTCGGTGTTGATGGTCCATTTCGTGTCGGAAGCCATGATCGTAACCTCGCCAATCAGGAAACTTGCAGCGTGAACCAGCTCGCAAACAATCCGCCTTCGATCTGGTCGCCGGTCTTGCGAGCCGGGAGCCATGGCGGCAGGTGATTGCCATCGACGCCGAGGCCCTTTTCATCGACGACGAGATCGCATTGCAGCTCGACGCGGATCGCAACGCCGTCGCGGATCACGGCGATCGGAACGTTGGTGACGAAGCGCGCGACATCGCCCATCAGGTTTGCGCCGCTGGCCTTCGTGAGCTTGGTCTTCGGTTCGCAGCGATTTTCGGCGCGATGGGCGGAGATTTCACCGATCAGATCGCACCAGCAGCGCTTTTTGATGCCGACCGGTTCGTTGTTCGGACCGATGACATCCTCGATCTGTTCGATCATGACGTGCAAGGTTTGCTCGTTGACGTGGATCAGTTCGACCTGCCGGTCGAACAGGATGCGCAGCTCGAGCTGGACGGTCGCGATGCCCGCCGGTTTTGGCAGCTTCAGGATGTCCTCATGCGGCCAGTTGATCGCACAGATATGGGTGAGGTCCTGCGTGAACGGATCGCCGGGCGGGCCTTTGTCGCCGGGTTGACCCTTGTCACCAGGCAGGCCCTTGTCGCCTGGTAGGCCCTTGTCACCGGGTTGACCTTTGTCACCGGGCGGCCCCTTGTCGCCAGGTTGACCTTTGTCGCCGGGCAGGCCCTTGTCGCCAGGAAGTCCTTTGTCGCCGACCGGGCCCTTGTCGCCGGGAGGACCCTTGTCGCCCGGGCCGCCGGAGCCGGTGCCCGATTTGTGCATCAGGCACAGCAGCGCGTCGGCCACGTTCTTTACGCTCGGCAGGATCGTGCGGACCGAATTGTCAATGCGCGCGATCTTCGCCGTCGCGTCGGCAGTCGGATCCGGCGCCGGCTCCGGCATGTCGGTCAGCGCGAAGCCCGGCTTCCAGTTGTTGATCTCGGCAAGCACCAGACAATCGTTGGTCTTGCAGCCCGGACAATCGCCGCCGAGAAGCAGCGCCGAACAATCGGTTCCGATGAGATCGAGGATGGCGACGCCGCCCGAGGCCGGCACCGCGGGATCGCCGGCGAATGGCGCAAACACCGTGCCGCCGTCGCTGGATGTAATGGCAAGGCGAGATCGTCGCCGATCATGATCGGCGTGCCGGCGGCGCCCGGCGTGCCGTGACCGAGCGCGACGAGGTCGATCAGTTGCAATTCGCCGGTGTCCAGCGCGACCAATGCGTAGGCAGAGCCGGCCGCTACGGAAACCGCAACCGGTGCGGCGGCAAGCGTCAGCTCGGCCACGATCGTGCCGGCATCGGGATCGATCAGCCGCAACCGCTTTGCCGCCTTGTCGATCGCGACGAGCCGCTCGCTGGCGACGGCCGGGACGATGTCGAAGCCGTCGATGACAGCACCAGCTATGGTCTTGGTCGTGTCGCCAGGTTGATTGCCGATCTCGATCCGATGGACGTCGGCGCCGCCCGGAGAAGCGGTCAGAAGGCTTGCGCCGTCGCTGGCCCAGGCGAGGCCGAGCCGCGCGGCGTTGGCAAGGCGCGTATCGATCGTGGTCGGCGGCGCCGGCACGCCGGCCGGGTAGACGGCGAGCGCTCCTTTCGCCAGCCCCATCACCGCGACGCGTCCATCCGCGGCAACGCGCAAGGCCGCGCCGCCGCCGGCGGTGTTCGCGAGGTTCACAAGGCGCGGCGGATCCGCGATGCCGTTGGCGCCGTTCGGATCGAAGATCGCGAGCTTCAAACTGCCCCCGCCGCTGTTGACGACGACATAGACGGCGCTGCCGTCAGGCGCGATGGCTAGCGCCACCGCCGCGCCGCCAAGGCCCGTGGCGGGACCAAGCGACAGCGTGTCCGAATCGAGCTGGTAGAGCGTGCCGGGATTGTCCGCGTTGGCGACGAACAGTCGCCGCTTGGCCTTGTCATGCGCGACATGGCGCGCATGGGCGATCAGCGCCGTGGTTTTCCAGTCGAGACTCGCATGCGGCGGGGTGCTGACCGGATCGGTCGGGTCGATCTCGACCTCGAGCCCAAAGCTCTCGAGGATGCGGTTCGGCGCGCAAGCCGTGTCGTCGCAGCCGCAATCGTCGAACAGGACGGGAACGTCCTCGATCGGACATTCGCGATAGGTGAGGCAGAAGCGCAGATTGTGGGGTTTGCCATCCGGCTTGTCGATCAGCGCCTGGATCGCGGGGAAATCCGCCAGCGCGATCACTTCGGGTTCGACCACGAGAATGTCCTGGCCGCAGCAATCGATCGCGCTGCCAGGCTCCAGCACCATCAGGCGGTCGCGGCAGGCCGGGTTCGGATGCTGCACGAGATCGAGCCCGCAGACGATGCCTGCGCCATGCAGCCGCTGGTGATGCAGCCGAAGTTTCTGGCGGATATAGGCCTGCTCGTCGGTGAAGTCGCGCTCCACCAGCAGCTTTCCGGTGAAGTAGTGATTGCGCACCGGATGGCGCGGCTCGCAATCGTCGCAGCAGAACGAAGCCTTGCCGGAGGAATCGTGCTGGCCTTTGTGATGATAATTCATGATCGACCCTCGTCTGTCGTACGACGGGAAATGCTGGGCGCACCGAGAAAGGAATCGCTGCCGAGACGGCGGGGCTCGTCACGGCGAGGAACCGGCGTGACGGTGCCGCGCCCGAGCCGCATCTCGCCGAGCCTGGTTGTCGCGGACGGATAGCGGGCGATGACGGCGTCGAAGCCGATCGCGGCCTGAATCCCGATCCGCATCCGCGGCGCGACATAGACGATCCGCGCGGCGGCGTGGGCCGGTCGAAACTGGTCGACGAACCGCAGGATCGCGCCGCGCTCGGCCGGCTCGCGGCCATAGCGGGCCGGCAGGAACAGGCTGAACTTCCAGGCGGTGACGTAAAACGGATCGCGCAGGGAATCGTGGACGGAATCGAGCCGGCTCGCGCCGACACGCGCGCCGCGATCCAGTTCGACCTTGTCCAGGATGCCCGAGCCCCAAAGCACCGCCGCGTCGCCAAGCCGGCCTGCGCCGAGAAACAGCCAGCGCCGCAGTCGCCAGTGCTCGAGGATCATCATCGGCTGGGCGGATACGGGC
The DNA here is from genome assembly GCF_023101085.1 of Bradyrhizobium sp. 170. NCBI lineage: Bacteria > Pseudomonadati > Pseudomonadota > Alphaproteobacteria > Hyphomicrobiales > Nitrobacteraceae > Bradyrhizobium > Bradyrhizobium sp. 170. Next base: position 1,453,149 of record NZ_CP064703.1, read on the forward strand.
GCCGGCGGAAGTCCGCAGCGCGGATGACAACCGCACGGCACGATCCGCTTTTCGTATCCTGCCTGCTCGCGCCAGCCGAAATAGGCGATCATCGCCTGTCGCAGTCCTTCCGCCGTGCCGCGCAGATAAAGCAGGCGCGCCATCGCCTTGAGCATCCGGCGCCGCCGCTCGATCGGCCAGCGGCTTTCGAATCTCAGTCCGATCCAGCCGGCGATGAAGCTCAGCATGTCCGCGCCCGGCATGGCCGGAGCCGCTTCGGGGTCATAGAGCGCGGCGTTGTGGTCGACCTTGCGTTCGATGTCGCGCAGCGGGCGGTCCATGATGGCGACGAAGCGATCGGTGAGGTCCGCCGAAACGGGATCCTGACGAAATGCCGCCGGCAACATGCGTGCAAGGCTGACGCGCGGAAATTCGATCTCGACCCGGCCGATCCGCGGCGTGGCGTTGCCGGGCCCGTGCAGCACGAGACGCAGCCATAGATAACGGCCGGGTTGCGCCGATATGAGGATGTCGCTGCCTGGCGAATTCGGCGGCGGCAGCCGCGTCCACGCATTCGCAGGCATCGCGAGGACGGTGGCATCGCTGAGCGGCGCATCGGCGGTCAGGCACGACAGATCGATCCGCGTGCCGGAGGGCAGAGTGATATCAGGAACGATGCGATGCCAGAGGCAGGATTCGATGTGGCTGTCGATCGCCGGCGAGACGAAAGTCCCCTCGCTTTCGAAAGACGGCGTGAGGAGTTCGGCCGATGGCGCCGGCAGCCGCGTTCCGTTCGGAGCGAAACGGCCCGGGGGATCGCAGTCCGCCAGCAGCAGGCTGCCATCCTTCAGAACCCGCACCGGGCTCGGGTCGAAACGCGCTGCGAGTTCTTCCACCCGTGCGATCGTCTCAATGATGCTGCCGTCGGGCTCGATCCGGTGGGCCACGCTCTCGCCTTGGCGGACGAACCAGACCGCGCCATCGCGGTCGGCAGCCATCGCCGCCAGCGGACCGATGGCGGGAATGGTGCCGAGATAGACGCCGGTCAGCGCGAACAGATGGACCGCGCTATTTGCCGCGTCCGCAACCCAGAGCCGGCCGCAGCTTTGCGCCATCAATCCCGGCTGCCAGGGATTTGCCGCAACGCCCTTCGGCAGGCGCCATTGCGCGCGCAACACGAGCCCGGCCGGCGCATAGACGAGAACGGCGGGATCGGCGCCGGCATTGCTGATATAAAGCCGCGTTCCGGCGATCAGCACGGCAATCGGCGCGGCAAGCGCCAGCCGGTTTGAGGGCAGGCACGGCACGGCGGCAAAAGCACAAAGGCAGGGCTCGAATATGAGGATCTGTTTCGCGGTGCTATCGAGCAGCACATGCCGCAGATCCGGTGCCGGCGTGAACGTCTTCGGCGGAATGAGGCCGCCAAGGCTGCCATCGGCCGCGCCCAAATCTGCGCCTCCCGGCTTCGCGGCGAGCGTGAGAATGCCGTTTGCGGCGCCGGCATCGATCTTGTCGGCGAGCAGTGCGTTCCATCGGTTAGGCGCGCCAAGCGCGGTGAAGCGCGCATCGTTAGGAGGCTCGACCGGACGCGGCAGGAAGGGCGCGAGGCTGTTCATGGCCCATCTCCCGCGTCGGCTTCATTCGTGACTTCGACCGTGATGTCGACGAGCTCGATCAGCGAGGTCGGGCCGATCGTCGCGGACTTGCACGGCTCGATTTCGATTCCTTCCAGCGTCAAGGCAATGTCGTCGAGACGCTGGACGCCGGGAACGGCGATGGCCTGATACAGTTCGCCGTAATGCACCGGTCCGCCGAACGGCCAGCCGGTGCTGCGCACGCCGCCGGTCAGCGGGTGCAGGAAGGCCCGCGCGGCGTTCTCGATCGCCTGCTTGACTTCCGCCGGGTCGGCGCTCGGTTCGGCCACGGCTGTGATCGCGAGCGCGAGCCTGGCGTAATCAGGACCGGTGACGTAGAGCTCGGTACCGATCAGGCGATACTTCTGCAGATTGGCGCACACCGCGAGGCGCAGGGCTTCGCTCGGCCGCGGCGCGGGCGCATCGCTGTCCGGCACGATCACCAGCGTGACCACGCCCGGAACTTCAATTCCCGGGAATTGCGGATGGGCGAGCGCAAATGTCTTGGCGCGCCGGACCGGGCCTGCGTCCTTTGCGAATTGCTCGAAATCCTCTGACGTCACGGCGCGATCGCGCGCCTTGAGCGAGCGCGGGGCACGCTCGATGATCTCGTCGATGGTTTCTTCATCGGCGCCGCCGGCCGAAGCCACCGGATTGGTGACCGCGCCGGCATCGAGTCCCGGCAGCACGTTCATCAGCACGGAGATCTGGCCTGCGGGGAGATTTCCGCGCTGGCCGCCGCCGAAGCGATAAATCCTTGCCCTTATGTTGGCGCGTGCAAGCAGGCGGTTGGCGGCCGGGATGCGCCCGCCGATCAGCGCCTGTTCGGAGCCGAACCGCACCTCGCCATTGGCGCGGTCCAGCACGTAGACCTTGGCTCGGGCATCGACGCCATAGAAATCCTCGACCTCGGTCCAGGCGGTGAAACCCGCATCGTCGCCTTCATCGACCTCGATCACGAGAGAGCCTTCGAGAACCGGCACATTCGCCAGACGGAAAACCTGATCGGGCGAACCGTCGCTGCCGCCGAGGATTTCATATTCCAGCGTCTCCGCCTGCAACGCCGGCACCGCGTTGAGCGCGACATAGGTGAGCCGCGGCGGCTGGTCATAATCGGCGAGTACAAGACGCGCGCGAGTGTAGAAGAGTTTTGTGGTCACCGATCCGAACGCCGCGCGCGGCATCGATCCGGCCTTCGGCAGGCGCACGCGGATAGTGCCTGTGCGGGTGAACCCGTTGGTGTCGTCGGACAATGTCGTCATCGGCAGCCAGGACAGGCCGGACCAGGCTTCGAAGGCGATTTTGCCGGGACGATAAATCGTGCTGTCGCCGCATTGCGTGACGCCGCCGGTCGCGGATGCCGCCGCGAACACGCCGATGCTCAGTTCGGCATCTCCCGGTAGCGCAACATTGCTGTCGAGCCCGAACATCAGGCTTGCGCCTTCCGCGGCGAGGTCGCCGAACGGCGCAAACCCCGCGCCTGAGGGCATGTTGACCGGGGTGCGATCGAAGATCGAGAAGCCGTCATTGACCTGCAGCGCCGCAAGCCGCGCATTGATCGCGGTGAACGCGCGGCTGGTCTCGAAGACGATCGGACCCTTGTCGTCGGGCTCGGCGCTCGACACCGCGGTTCGTGCCGGCACGATCACGCTCTGGCCGCCGAAGGTCGCCTGCACCGGAATGACGATGACCGTCGAAGCCGGTAGTGCCGGCTTCAGCTCGATGCCGACGAGTTCAAGGAATTTCAGATAGTGCAGTTCGCTCACCCGTCCGAGCCGGTAGAGCAACAGATCGGTCATCCAGGCGTTGAGTTCGATCAGCGCGAACGCCGGATCGCCCGGGTTGAAATCGGTCAGTTCGGACGTATAGCGCGGTACGCGGGCGCGGGCTTCCTCGACGAGGTCGTCGAAATTTCGGTTGTCGAGCCTTGGCACATAATCCGCGAGAGGCATGATCAGATTCCCTCCCGGATGAAGAACGGATAGACGAGATTGGCGATCGTGTTGTTGCCATGCACGCGGTAATCGACCCGGATCACGACCAGCGAAGGATGGGAAATGTCCTGCTCGGCATTGACGTCGAGCACGACGATCCTCGGTTCCTGATCGGCGAGCGCGTGGTGCACCGCCTCGGTGATACGAACGACGTTCGACGGGTCGTTCGGCGCGAACACCATGTCGTGGATGGCGCAGCCGAGATCCTGCCGCATCACCCGCTCGCCCGGCGCGGTCGACAGGATCAGCGCAATCGACTGCTCGACCTTGGCCTCGCCCGAGGCGCGCGCCAGACGGCCATTGGCCCCGATGGCGAGCGGAAAAGCCAAACCCTTGCCGAGATAGGCGCGGGCGGGCGGGAGCGGGCGCGCGAGGAGGCTCATACCGGGATAGCCTCCGCCGCGGTTTCGATGGCGCCCAGCACCGTGTCCAGCGTCTCGAGCACCTGCTTCAGCGCGTCGATATCCGTATCCGAGCCGATGGCGGGCAATGCGATTTCCGGAATGCCGCCGATAATGAAGAACGGCTTCGCGAGGTCGAGCAGGACTTGGATCGGTTCGATCGCCTGCATCTGACCGGCGGCAGCGAGTTCGGCGTTCTCCTTGGCGCAGTTGAGCTGGGCCAGCAGCTCGTCGTTGCCGTTCTGGCGCGCGGTCGCGAGCTGCAGCTCGAGCCCGTCCATGATCTCGACGATGCTTTTCAGCGCCTCGACGATGCAGCGCAGGATCCGCGCGATCATCAGCAGCAGATCCTTGATGAAGGGAAGGATGCCGAGCGGCGGTGTCGTGACCTTTGCGATGCAGCCTGCGACGTCCTTCGCGGCATCGAGCAGCTTGTCGATGCTCGACGGCACCGACAGCGGATTGTCCTTGAATGACTTGATCGCGTCGATGATCGCGCCGATGAACTTCAGCACGTTCATCAGGCATTCGATCGAGGCCATGATCGGCGCGATCTGCAGCGCAAGGTTGAAGGTCAGCGAGCAGGTGCTCGGCAGGCCCTTGGTGATGTCGGGGATCGGCTTGATGGTACCGCCGAGCGGCAGGCGGAGCTGCACCTTCTTGGCGGAAGGCAACTGCATGTCGAGGCATTTGGGCGCCGCGAGGGCCTTGGTGATGCTTTCGGGGAGGGGGACGTCGATGTTGGCCATGACGTCCTCAAACCGGTTGCTTGTACTGGATGACGGGCCTGGTCCAGCCCGGGCCGCTCAGCACGATCTGCGGCGCGGAGAGTTCGAGCACGGCGGTCGATTCGATCCGCACATATCCGTTCGACATCGTGATCTTGTTGCCGTGGCCGTCCTGGATGATCAGCGCGCCCTTGTCGCCGCCGTTCACCGTCGAATCGACGAAGCTGATGCTGTGCCCGTTGAGCGATTGCATCATCCGCTGCCTCGGGTCGGTGGCCGGCGCGAGATGACGCGGATTGTAGGCGGCGCCGAGCACCATCGGCCGGCTGAACTCGCCGTGCAGGAAGCCGACGATGACTTCGTCGTCTCTCTCCGGCATGAAGAACACGCCGCGGTTCGGCCCGGCGCCGTTCTGCAGGAACGAAACCCATTCGGTGATGTAGCTGGCTTCGAGCCATGGAAAGCGCAGCTTCACATAGCCTGCGTTCTCGTCCTTGCCGACTTCCTCGACGATGCCAATGGCAATGCCTTGCATGTCTCCGGGACGCATCACGATACTCCCGCCGGAAAATGCTCGCGCCGGCACTCGAAACGGGTGAGGTAACCGCCCTCTCCGAGCGTGTGGTCGGTCCTGGTCAGGAGATACTGACCGGAGAACCGGCCGCCGAGGCCTGTGATCTCAATCCGCCGCCCGGCCCGAAGATCGGGCATGCCGATCGTCGTACCGCGCGCCTTGATCATGTTGGCGTTGCGATCGCGCATGATCGCGATCGCGCGTTCCCGCGCTTCGGCGGGAGACGCCACCGGCAGGTCGACGACGATGTCCTCGCGCGGCTCGATCCGCTCGATCACCTTGGCAAGGTCCGGATTCTGCGCCTTGAGCTTGGGAGAATCGAAGGCGATCTTTTCCTCGATCGCCTTCTGCCGCTTGCGGTCCCAGCCGCGCACCGTGACCGATTTGATCTGGTTTGCGGTGGTGAGGGCCGGCTTGAAATCGACCAGCGTCGCGCCCCAGCGCAGCGAGATATCGACCGGCTCGGGCGCACGCGCAGGCCGTCCAAACCAGAGCCGCTCTTCGGTCGATCCGTCCGGCTTTTCCTTGAGCCGCAGTTCGACCTCGTAGCCATACTGGCGGGCGAGATTGAGCAGGAAGTCGATGTCGTGTTGCGCGGCCTGCGCGATATAGGGGATCGGGTCCTCGTTCGAGGCCGCGCCGGGATCGACATCGACGGGAAGCGGGAAGCGCTTGGCATTGCCGTCGCGAAGTTCGGCGATGCCGGCCGCGATCTCGCTTGGCTTCTTGTTGGGCCACGCGCTCGAATAGGGCTTGCGGCGCAGCCGCTGCAGAACGTTGAGCGCCGACGCCGTCAGCGTCGGCTTGCCCGAGGATGGGAAGATCGGTTCGACGGTGGCAAATCGCCCGCGCATCATCTGGCGAAGCTTGCCGGCATAGCCGAGATAAAGTTCGGCGGTCTTGGCGCTCGGCTCGAAAATCGTGAACAGATGGCGAGAGGCATTTGGATCGGCGGCGTCCGCTTCGCTTTCCGAGCCGTGAAACTTGAACTGACGTTTGTTGTCGTCCCAGTTCGAGACCGTGACGTCGAAGCGATCGATCTCCGTCAGGCTGTCGGTATAGGTCACCTCGACCACGTCGCGAACGACGTCATGCGGCAGGCCGACGCCTTCGACGCGGATCTCGAAGGCCGGGGCGAACATGTCGCCATAGCCACGGCTGTCGGCAACATCGGCCAGTGGGGTGAACGCACTCATGATGCGCCTCCCGAAACCGGGACCGAGGGCAGCACGAGACGTTTGCCGGGCTGCAGCCGTCGCGGATCGCCGATCCGGTTGGCGTCGGCGATGCGGCGCCATTCGCTCGACTTGCCGTATTGCGTGACTGCGAGCCGGGCAAGCGTTTCGTCACGCCTGAGAACGTGGCCGTGGGTGCGGTCGGGGGAAGCGAGCTTGAGGTCGCGAAGCTGGTCGCGCAGCGGAAAATACTCGCGCAAGGTCAGGTGCAGCTTGGCCCGCAGCGGCACGCCGAAGCGCGAGAAGAACGTAAAATTCTGCCGGACGCTGACCACGACTCCGCGAAATGAATTCCGCGCCTGGCCCTTGACCTGGGAGGGAACGCTGCTGGTCGGGAAGCCTTTGCCCCAGCGGAAGATTACGGTCGGTGGCACGTGCAGTTCCGGGTCGATGAGCAAGGCGGCAAATATCGGGTCCGTCAGCGTCGTCACCGCCGTGCTCTTCTGGCCCGTGCCCTGGTCGGAAGTATCGAAGAAGAGGTCCGCGGTGAGGACAGCCGCTTGACCGCGCACGAATTGCTGGATCGGCGCAGCAAGGCCGGGAATGCCGATCTCGGCCAGTTGCGCTGATTTTTCGATCTGCAGTTCCGTCGGATTGAACTGGCACGGAACTGTCGCACTCTCGTTGTGCCAGTTGATCGTCAGCGAAGCCTGTCCCGGAGGTACTTGCATCGTGCCCTCACATGTCCGCCGAACGTCCGGCGATGCCGCCACGTCCGTCGTCCGTGATCTGGGTGTCCGCCGCGCGGCGGCGCTGGCGGATGTCGCGCTCGTCGAGCCCGGCCATGACCGCGCGCACCAGGTTCGCTACCGTCGCCTCGTCGAGAACCGCGGAGCGATCCGCGACCTTGATGCGGGCGACGACCTCGTCGATGACAACGTCCATGACCACGCCTTTCAGAATATCTTGCCGAGCACGTCGGCGACCGCGCCGCCGATGCTGGTGCCGGCGCTGATGTCGGTGATGCCCTCATGGGCGATTTCAAGCGTCTCCACCGCGACCGCATTGCGCGTCGCGTCGAAGCTCGGGCCGACCCAGCGCAGCGGCAGGCCGCGCCGGAACGCCCAGGCGCGCCTGGCCTGATGGGAATTGTCATTGAGCGTGATGACGCCGTCGCGGCGCTGGCCCTTGCCGTCGAGATAGCCCTTGAACCAGGTCCACAGGTCGCTCTTGTCGAGCGGATCGAGCCTTGCGACCACGCCGCGCTTCAGCACGATGTTCGACCAACTCACCCGGCCGGGAAATTTGAGCACCGTGCCGTTGAGCCCGCCGGCGGAGTATTCCTCGACCTGCATCCGCATCTCGAGCCCGCTGGCCTCGCTGAACCCGGCGGTCGCGCGGATGCCGGAGGTCGTGAGCACCATCGTGCCGACCGCGGCGCCATTGCCGCTGTCCGGGCTCGGCAGCAGCGAGACGGTGAAGTTGAAGCTCATCAACGGGTCGCGGCGCTTGGTCATGGCGCGGCCTCCGAGAACAGCGGCTGCAGGCCGGCGCCCTGATCGGCGATCTCGAACTGGTCCGCCGATTTTCCGAGCTTGAGCACGATGAATTCGAACGGCGCGCTGGGTGCGATGCCGATCTCGGTGATCAGCCGGCCATTGTCGCGATCCGATTGCGTGGTCGTGGTGTCGTCACAGCGCGCGTAATACGCCTCTTCCGGCACCGCTCCGGCGAGTGCGCCGCGCCGCCGCAGCATTTCGAGATAGTCGCAGGCTTGGCGGACGATCATTATCCGCGTCACCGCGTCGTTCGGCGCGAACACGGCCCATTGCAGGGCGGCTACGAGCTGGCGGCGGATGGCGCAGACGATCCGCCGCGTAGTCACGAAGCGCCACGCGGATGCCGAGCTCAGCATGCGCGCACCCATCAGGCGCGGCGCGCGGCCGTGCGTGACGCAGAGCGCGTTGATGCCGGTCTCGTTCAACCGGCCATGGGCCGCGCGATCGATGACGATCGAGGTGTCGGTGATCCAGTCGATCGGCGCGTTGGCGCCAGTGCCGGGCACGCCGCGCGCGTTATCTTCTGCAGCGATGCGGCCGGCGACGTGGCCGCAGGGCGGCACCGCGCGCGTGGCGGCGCGCATTATCGGATCCGGAACGATGCACCATGGGAAGACAAGCGCGGCGTAGCTGGTCTCGAAACGCCGGCGCCAGTCGGCAATCGGTGCAAGACCGAGCGGCGAGCCGCTCGCCGTTTCCCAGGGCGGATCGAGCAATGCGATCCGATCGGCCTTTGCCTCACAGATCTCGATCAGCGCGCCCTGCATCCGCGCGATCTCGGCAAGCGTAAAGCGCGGCGGCTGCTCGCCGGTGGGCGGGCGCGGGCGTGTCGCGGTCGGGCGATCGATGAAGCACGGCACGCAGGGATCGGCCGGATCGGCCATGCCATATTCCGGCGGCGGGTTGCGGCGGCCGACGATGTCAGGCGCTGCCAGTATCGAGAGGTCTCGCGCCCAGCGGAGGCTGAAGAAGCCGCGCAATTGCCTGCGGTCATCGAAATCGCGGCCGATCATGTCGGTGACCGTGACCGCCGTCAGCCCGTCGCGTCCGCCCTGCATCGCATGGTAGGCGGCCGCATCGTCGGCCACCGGCGCGGGCACGAAGGCGGCGGGACGCTCCGGCAGAATGACTTCGATCGGCGCGACGACCTCCAGCCCGCCGGCCTCGAAGTCGACCGGGCGCAGCACGTCGCCGATGAACCGCCTTGAGGCGGGATGGAGGCCGAGATCGCCATAGATCGCGACCACGCGGCCGCTTTCGCGCACGACGATCTCGTGAACGATACGCTCCAGGCGGATCGGCCGGGAGGAATCAAAACCGGTGAGCGGTTTTTCCCATGGCCGCCGCGCGCGCAGGTCGGGCAAGGTCCAGACCATTGCGCCGGCCTCGCGGTCGACGCTCGCAACCAGCCGGTACGCATCTGGCGAGCCCGGCTGGCTCAGCCGCACGAGATCGCCCGGCAGGAACAGGCCGACATCGATCGCCACGCTTCGTTCCGGCGCGCCCGGCGCAGGAATCAGCGTGTCGCCGCGCGTCATCGCGCGAACCGAGACATCGAGCCGGTTGCCCCAGGCGCCGGGACTGGACGCGGCAAGCGTGAAGCCGATGCTTCCCTTGCTGTCGATAATGTCGAGCGTCGCCGGCGCCGCTCCGGCGAGCGCCGCTTCGCTGGCGACACGGACGACACGGCAGCGGCGCCCGCCATTCTCGAAGAACGCACGCACCGCATAGGCGAGCTCGGCACCCGCAAGATAGCCGCCGTAGACGGCGGTGAACTGCCGCATCGTGTCGAGGCTGACCGCCGTACCGATCGGTCCCCGCTCCGCGAACCCGGCAAAGCCGACGATGTCGGTTCTGAGCACGGCGGTATCGTCGCGTCCGGGATCGGAGCGCTGCAGATAGATGCCGGGGGTGGCGGGCAGGGTGAGCATGGCGTCACTCGATCTTGAAGTCGATGCCTTCGTGGCAGATCGTCACGCTTTCGACGGCGACCTGGTTGTCGGTGGCGCGCAGGCTCGGCCCCTCGATGGCGTTGACCCAGCAGTTGCGGCAACTCCAGGAGAGGACGTTCTTGCGCTTTTCATCGCGCAGCGTGATCGTGATGTTGAGCCGGCGCGTGTTGCCGCTCGCCGTGTCGGCCCACAACGAGAACAGGTAGCGGTTCTGCGTCATGCCGCGTTTCAACGTGATGTTCGAGATCTTCCGAAGCCCCGGAAGCTTGTCGACCAGGTTGGTAGGCGCGTCGCCGGCGCGATAATCGACGGAGTCGCCGTCGGCATTGAGGCCCGAGACCTCCGAGAACGATCCCAGCGGGCGGCCGTCCGCCTCGACCAGGAAGTTGAATGTGCGGAAGGGATCCTTCCGTTGCGCGGTCGCCATGATGTCACTCCTGCGTAGCGGTTCTGGTGAGGAAGCCGAGGCGGAGGATGACGAACTCCGCAGGTTTCACGGGCGCGATGCCGGCGATGCAGATCAGCCTGCCGTTATCGAGATCGCTCGGCGACATCGTGGTCTCGTCGCAGGCGACGATGAAGGCCTCTTCCGGTCGCCCGCCCAACAGCGCGCCGGAGCGCCAGACGTCGTGCAGGAAGAATGTCACGGATTGCCGCACCGCCGCCCACAGCGGCGCGGAGTTCGGCCGCAGCACGGCCCATTGCAGCCCGACCTCGAGCGACTTCTGGACGAAGAAGATCAGCCGGTTGACGTTGAGATATTTCCGCGACGTATCCGACGTGATGGTCCGCGCGCCGTAGACGCGGTAGCCGCGTCCTTCATCGGTGAAATCGCGGATCACGTTGATGTTGGTCGGTGAGGGATTGAGCACATCATGCTCGGTCTTGGTGACGAGGCGGGAGATCCCGGTGATCCCGCGCACCACCATGTTGCCGGGCGGCACATGTACGCCCTCCTCGTCGGAGCGCGCGATGATGCCGAGCATGTGTCCGGAGGGCGGCAGCGAAAACGAGCCGATATTGGCGAGGTTCACCGGCGTCGGATCCGGAATCTGGAGCCACGGATAGTAGAGGGCCGCGTTGTGCGTATCGAATTGCTGGCGCTGGTTCTGGACTTCAGCGATGCTCGAGTCGGAATAGGCCGCATCAAGTATCGCGACGCGATAGCGCATCAATTCGCAATGGCTGATCGCTTCGGCCTGCAGACGCGCGCTGCCCTGGCCCGGGATCGCCACAAGGCTGACGTCCGGCACGTTGCACAAGGCATAGAGGCCGGTGCGCAGCTCGGCGTCGGCATTGTCGGCGCCGACATAGACATTGTCGACCATGCCGGCCATGTCGTCGACGCCGCCGGTGAGCGGATGGCGCGCTGGTGCAGTTCGCCCGTTCGGCAAGTGATCGATCAGCGTTTCCGGGCCGAGCCGGATGCTGCGCAGAACGGCAGCCGTGGCGGCGCGATCGCTCAGTCGGATATAGACGGATTCTCCCTCGGGCCGGCGATCCTCGCGCCGCAGCGCTCCGTTCACGTCGCCCAGGATGCGGGGGGCATAGCGGGCGTGACGGGGGTCGAGGCTGAGATTCCTGAACACCTCGTTCGATATCACCTCTTCGTTGCGCGAAGGCTCGGCAGGATCGGGCCGGCGCAGCAGCGCAATCGTCAGGCGGAATTCGCGTGAACGCAGCATGTAGGTCTGCGGCGGGGCGACCGGTCCGAGAATGGCCAGCGCTGCCGCGTCGAGTCCCGGCGTCTCGAGACGAATCCGCGTCGTTGCCGGGTCGGTGCTGCGCACCTTCAGGATGATGCTGGCGCCGCTTGCGGGGTTGGTGACCTCGATGTTGCTGCCCGGCTGCAGCCCGCTGATGGTCGAAAGCTGAAGTTCGACGGCCGTGATCAATCCGGTGATCGCGGCATTCGACGCCAGCCCTGAGGCTTCGTCCTCGACCGAAATGCGGAGCCGGTTGCCCCAGCGGCCGCGATCGAGTGCGGTGACGTCGAGCAGCGGGGTGCGGATCGCGATCTCGGATCCGGCGGCGTGCTCGGCATCGAGGCTAGCGAATTCGATCCGCGCTGAGATGAGCGGCACTGGTGCGGCGGAGACCAGATGATAGCTCACGCCGGTGCTCGATTGGACCGAGAGGTTTTCGCCGGCGCCCCAGCCGTCGGCGCGGAGGACCGCGACGCGGTTGTCGCCGGCATGCGCTGGAGCCACGACCTGCGTTGCGGCATGCTGCGGCACCGGCACTCCCAGGCTGACGATCTGCGCGCCGGAGCCCGCCGGGAATACATGCGTCGGAGCCTGAACCAGCATCACCGTTCCCGGATCGGGCGCCGGTGCTTCCGGCCCGAACAATGAGGCGACGACGGCGTATTCCTGAACCGGGCCGTCGGTCAGCAGCAGGATGGAGCCCGGCGCGATATCGGTTCGCGCCGCAAGCGCGAGAGCGCGTCCGGCAATTTCCGCCGTGAGCGTGGTCGCTGGTGTCGCCGTCGGTGTCAGCGTCACGTGCTCGACCACAGCGCCCGTCGCCACGCCGGCCGGGAGGTCGACGGCGAGCGGGAGATAGGCCGCAAGCATGCTGCGGCGGGCGTCGAGGTTCGGCGCCACGCCAAGCTCGACGATCGATCCCGCTGCAACGGCAACGTCGGTGGCAAGGATAGACGAACCGGTGACGGCGCCGATGGCGAGTGCGTACGGGCCGGGATCGGTTGTGTAGACCTCCGCGCTGTCGGTCGCGGCATAGCCTTGGCCGACCGGGCCGGCGAGCGTGAGGTCGTATTCGTTTGGCGCGCCGCCCGCCGCCACCGCGTTGACGGTGGCAATGGTCGTGACGCCGCCGCCGGACAGTGCGAGTCGCTGCACGCCCGGTGCGGGCACGGTGGTCAGATTCACCGCAGAATTCACGGTAACGATCGCGTCCGCCGCCGTGACCGGGCCGGTCAAGGCGGTAGCCGAGCCCGGCACCGGGGCGAACACCGCGACGGCTGCACCGCCAGCGTGGTCGTGCGCGAGCGGCGTTTCGATCGCGACGTGGAAGCCGTTGGTCCCGACCGCCGCCGGATGGACGGCGGTGATCGGCCGGTATTCCGCCGCCGAGCCGTCGCCGATCCGGACCGATTGGCCGACCGTCGGCAACGCGCCGCCGACCGCGATCAGCGCTTGCGTATCGCCGGCTGCAGCGCGGGTCATCAGCGCGAGGCCGCTCTCGGCGCCCAGCGGATCGCGGGCGAAAAGCGTCATCGCGGCGCGCGTGGCGCCAGGTGGCATCACGCGCAGTGCATACAGCCGCTTGCCGCCATTGGCGAAGAATCCCTGGACGGCATGGGGCAGATAGCAATGCGCGCGGCGCGCATCGAACGGATCGCGGTAGTCGTCGATCGGCAGGATCGAACCGAACCAGCGCTCGAATTCGCCGGGTGCCCCGACCAGGATAGGCACGTTTTCCGGTCCGCGCTCGCTGACCCCGATCATCGCCGCGGTGGACGTGCTCACTGGCTCAATCGGAGCGATCGGCTCGATGAATTCCGAGTAGACGCCCGGTGAAAGATATTCGCCCATCAACGCTCTCCTTCGGATGGTCGGTTCAGATCGGGAAGACGACGTCGCCGCGCATGGCGGCGAGCGAGGGTTCGAGAACAAAAGTGGCTTCGGCAGGCTGTAACTCGGCCGCGTGCTGCGCCCGAAGGCGGATCAGCGACGCGCGGTGCAGGGGCGGCAGGCTGTAGAATCCGCCCGCGTCGGCGATCGCCGTGACACGCGTGAGTGTCGCGATTTCGGACGGCACGCCGCCGCCGTCGATCTCGATGAGATCGCCGGCCGTTGCGAGCACGCCGCCATTGGCAAGACAGACGCTTCGGTCGCCGGCGTGAACGCCATGCTGGATCGGCGACCATGCGCTGGCGCCCGCGAGCTGGGCGTTGCGCACTTCACCGCCCCGCACATGCGCTTCCGCCAGCGGGTGGCGCAGATCGACCAGCACTTCGTCCGGCGTCACCGGCGATGCAATGGCATCGACATGGAGAATTTCCGTGGTGTCACCGAGCCCGGCGATGGCGATCACGTCGGTTGCAGAACCAGGCGCAAAGGGCACGCCGGCCGAAACGCGGATCCGCCGCGCGCCGGGCAGCGCGTCGTCCAGCAGCGCCGAGCGTTGCGGCTGCAACTGGAGCTGCCAGACCCGTGCCTGCAGCCCGGCGCCGTCGCGGAAGCGCGCCAAACCTGGTGCTACGGCAGCGATCGTGTCGATCGTCGACGGCGATGTTTCGTCGACGTAGTCAAAGCTGCGATGCCAGAGGCCGGACACGTCGATCTGCGCGAACGGGCGCGGCGCGCCATTCGCCGCAACCGCCCGTCCCCTGAGCCCGACTGGAACGCGATGCAGCTCGACACCGCCGAGATTGAGCGCCTGGATCACATCGGGGTAGCCGGGCTGGGCCGGCAGGGTGAGGTCGAGCCGGCGCGGCAGGAAGCCCGGCGCCTCGACCGAACCGCGGCACGCGAGGGCAATAGCCGCATTGCCGCCCCACACGGCGCGCGGAACACCGCTCCAGCCGAACATGCCGTCGCCATCCACCGATGGCGCCAGCGTCGGCCGGTCGATGGAAAGCAGCATCAGCCCGTCGACAGGCCGCGCATCCGCTTCATCGAGGGCGCGGCCCGCGATGAGCGCCTGAAGCAGATCGGCTGCCGGTGTCGCCCGGTTGTCGAGCACGACGGTCCAGTTCAGCGCGCCGGAATTGATGAGGAGCGTCGTCATGACGCGCCTCCCGCCCGCGCGAGGCCGCTGCGTGCGCGCGGCGTCATCACCACACGATCCCCGAGATCCGGCCGCCGCGAGGAGACCTCGACCAGGCTCACCTCGTAAGACACCGAAAGCTGATAGGAGCGTTCGAGCGAATCCCAGATGCGCGTGATCTCGTCGAGCGCGAGGCTTTCGAGATGCACGTGCAGCTCGGTCGACGTTCCCGCGAAATCGCCGGCGAGGTCGGCCCCTGCGAGCGACTGATGATCGTGGAAGGTCTGCAGCACCGCACCGAGAATGTGCTGCTCGGTTTCGGGAGCCTGATCGGCGCTTGAGGAAAGCATCGGCGTCAGCAGATAATGCAGGCGAAGCGGCAGCGGCACGCGACGGAATGTGTCGAAGCCGGAGCGTTCTTCCTGCCGGTTGAGCGTCAGGTCGTCCCGGATCACACGATAGAGCCAGATCGACAGCCCGATTTCGCGCCGTCGCACCATTTCGTCCGGGGTGGCGAGAGAAACGGTCGCCCCGCCGGCACCGAACAGGGGGGCAAGCGACGGTTCCGCAAGGAAGCGGGCGCGGAGAACGGCGGCGAGCGTCTGACTGGTGGCGCGCAGCGCGGTGATCATGCCGCCGCCCCCTTAGGGGTTATCTGCAACGAACCAGTATGTGGTGCCTGCAACGTCGCGCGAGCGCACCAATCCTTCTGCTTCAAGTCGAACGAGAACCCGCTCGACCCGGGTGATGTTTTGCGGCGTCGGCGGCAGGAAAAGCCAGAACGAGACGATACCGATCGCCGTATCGCCCGCGCCCGGATTGGCCCGGATGTATTGGCGGAGCTGCGTCTCGATGTCGGCTTCATCGTCCTGCGCGGACACATCGGAGGCCCTTTCGGTTATCGACTTACCGAGGCTGTCTTACCGAGGTTGTTCATCGCAACAGCCGTGCCAACGAGCCATCTCCATGTTTCTGAAGCTTTTTCCCAGATTCGCGATGGCAGGGTGCGTGCGCCATGACCCGGCGCTGAAGCGGCGCGCGAGCGAATCGTTCTTCGCGTTCAGGTGCTTGCCCGATCGGGTCTTGACGCACCCGGCGGGTCCGGCGGCACCCGCTGCCTTTGCGGTGAATGGCCGATATCGTCACAGCGCCGCGGACGGCGAAGGCGCGCGTCGGACCTGCGGCCAGCATGCCGGCGAGGGTGGCTGCTCCGCTCTCCACGCCATTGCCCGGCCAGTGGAGCCGCGATCAGAATGTGCCGGATAGGCCCCGCCATCGATCAGGATGTTTTGCCCGGTGATGTAGCCGGCCTGTGCCGAGCACAGGAACGCGCACGTCGCGCCGAATTCGTCCGGATGCCCGAACCGCCTGGTTGGGTTTGCGATCCTTATTTCCTCGGTGACCGCGCCGATGTCGCGCGCGGAATTCCTCGCTAATGCTGCCAGATTCGATTTCAACCGGTCGGTGTCAAAGGTGCCGGGCAACAGGTTGTTGATCGTCACATTGTGCTCGGCAACCGAGCGCGCGAGCCCTGCGACGAAGCCGGTGAGGCCGGCCAATGGGATGTCGCCGATGCGGTCGCTGACGCGGGCGTTGCAGACCTGGGTCCAGAACCGTTCGTCGCGGGCCGCCGACGGATCATCGAGAACGATGAGCGCATTCTTGTTGATCTGCTGGCGGAGATGTCGGGCAGGTGCACGACGCTGAAGATTGCCGGGCTCGATTTCACCTGCAAAGCCGTGGCCTATGTCCACAGCGAAGAAGGTCGAGTCGATTTTCCGGTCACGCTCGATGATCCCGCGGACGACAGTCGCGCCGTTTATTTCTCCGGCGAGAAACGGCAAGAGGTTCGACGACAATTCCTGCGAGTGTAGACGGTTCATTTGAAGCACGCTGGGCATTGCCGTAGCGATTGATGCTTCGGTTTTCGACGCTTTGCGCTTTGATCCGGGAATTGGCGAGAGAGTCTCGCATACACCAGCAAAACGGCGGCTCCACTCTCGCCTTGGCTTGTCGCGCGCTACACGATGATCAGCGCAACGGTGGACTACGATCCTCATCTGAGTTCATCGATGCGACGGGAAATTTTGGTAATCAACGCGAACGCAAATCGCAGGCTATTGAACGGGTGGTGCGATATTTCGCTCAACGCTATCGATCCTGACAATCCGGTGACCGTTCCCGCGTCGACGCGGTCGTGGTGACATTCAGTGCGCGTCGGCCAGCTCGATCTGGCCCGAAAAACAACATGACCCGCCAATTTACGAGCGTAGTGCTGCTCGAATCTCCGGGAGGTAACTCGAAATTTCCAAGCACTTCGCCCGTGCAACTACGGGAAAGCGCTGCCCAGAATATGGTTAAAGAAGGATTATCAGGTGACAAGCATTTTTGCTTGATACTAAGATGGGAAAAGTTGGCAACGACTTCTTCTGCCAACGTTTCTGAAAATGCGTGCCCGTTCTGCAAATTCATCGTGAAAGAAAGGGATTGCTCCTATGTTGAAATACTACGTCAAGACCACGGAATCTCTGAAGCGCCTGCGCGCGGACAACGACGGCGTGGTGTCGTTCGAGTACATTATTGTCGCGGCTTGCATCATCGGCGCAGTGACTGCTGCGTTCGGTACTGGAGCCGGTGGTGCGATCGCGACGGCGCTGACTGGCGGGATCACCGCTATCACCGCCGCTTTCACTGCGGCCGTGTAATACAGGCATCTCGCCCCAGAGGGGGGCATAGGAATCTGCCCCCCACTTTATTGGATTGCTGCCAAAGCCTCGTTTCTGAAAGTCCTGCCTTCGGCCCAAGGAAGGATTCCTCCTATGTTGAGGTATCGGGTTAAGTCCGCGGACGCGTTGAAGCGTCTGCGCACGGACAAGGATGGCGTGGTGTCGTTCGAATACGTGATGGTGGCGGCTTGCATCGTCGGCGCAGTGACTGCTGCTTTCGGTACTAGCGCTGGTGGAACTGTCGCGACCGTGCTGACGAGCGGGATCAGCACGATCAGCGCCGCTATCAGCACTGCCGTCGGAAGCTAATACAGCCGTCTGGGCTCATGGAGGCACGGGAGATCTGTCACCACTCTTTTTAAGGCGTGCGTTTGATGAGTTGGATTGTTCCCATAACCTCGTTTCTCGAAATCCTATTGTTGCTCTATGTCGCAACGATCGATGTCGCGACAAGATTGATCCGAAATGAGATCTGTCTGGCGCTGGCGCTCCTCGGGATTGCCGGCCAGTTGGCCAACCCGATGCAAGTTGCCCAATCGCTGATCGCGGCGACGATCCTCCTGCTGCTGCTGTTGGTCATCTACCAGCGGAGGCTGATTGGCGGCGGCGACGTCAAGTTGCTGGTTGCTTTGGCGATTGGTCTCCCGCTGACAGGCGTGGTTCTGTTGTTGACCATAACCGCGCTGGCCGGCGGCGTTCTTGCCCTGGTGCATCTGATGATGCGCCTCCTGCCATATCCCAGACTAGCGCCCGCCGGATCGTCGCTCGTACGCCGTGTCTACGCGATAGAGCGTTGGCGCCATTTGCGACACGCGCCGCTACCTTACGGGGTTGCCATAGCGTGCGGTGGTATCTGGACCGTTCTCAGCAAAGGACTTTGACATGTCATCCGCTTTGCGCCTCTCGATCATCATGGTGTTTTTGCTCGCGACCGTTGCGCTCGGGCTTATCGCCTACAACATGAACCTGCCGAAGCAGGTCCCGGTAGCACAGGTCACGGAGAACACTCCGGCGCCGGCGCCTCCCACTGTCGGGTACTTCGTCGCGGTACACCCGCTACCGAGAGGGACACTGGCCCGCGATGAAGATTTCGAGGTACGCTCGGTGCCGCCGGAACGTGTTCCAGCAGGGGCGATCCTTGATACGCCCGGCGCCAAGATCGGACTTCGCGGATCTCTGGTTCGCAACTTCCTCGATACTGGCAGTCACGTCACATCGAAGGACATATTGCGTCCGCGAGAACGGGGTTTCCTCGCCAGCGTCTTGGCACCGGATAGCCGAGCCATCAGCATCAACGTTGACGCCGCGTCTGGTGTCTCGGGCCTGATCTGGCCAGGTGACTATGTGGATGTCGTGTTGACCCAGGAGTCGACGACAGCAGGCGAGAAGAAGAATCCAGATCACCAGCACGGCACGCTGAGCGAAACCGTTGCTCATAATGTTCGAATTGTCGCGATCGACCAGGAGATTGTGCAAGGTGGCTCGGCCAGCAACGCCACGGCCGGTAAGGTAGCGCGCACTGTTTCGTTGCAGCTCGCGCCAGAGCAGGTCAAGAAAGTCACAGTCGCAGCACAGCTCGGAAAGGTCTCCTTGGCCGTACGGTCAGCGGTCGATCGACAGGACATGGAGGACACGGACGCGACGGTGGTGGTCTATGCACGCAATAGCGGCACGAAATACTCAGTCAAGCGAGACGATACGGGGAACACGCGCACGCTTTTGAGCGGCGATGTGTCGCCGGGAATTGCCCCGTCAACGCCGGTCGCTTCGGCCGTATCGTCACGTCGGTAAGGGAGGCAGTGGTGATCGCTAACATAGCAGTAGTCAGTCCGGCTGAAGAACCTGCATCTGTTGTAACGCGCAACCGAATCGTCTGTTTCGTGAATGACGAGCTTAGTGCTGCCGCTCTGCGCAAGGGCCTCGACGGCAGCAACTTGTCGATCGGGCGTGGCACGATCCGCAATGCCATACGGATGCTCGAAACCGACACCGATCTATCCGCGTTGGTGGCGGACATCAGCGGAGTCGAGGATCCATTTACCGAACTGGAAAGGTTGGCCGGCGTCTGCCCACCCGATGTCCGGGTGGCTCTGATTGGTGAGAGCAGAGAGATCACCTTCTACCGCGAGCTCATGGAACTCGGCTTGACCGAGTACCTGCCGAGGCCGCTCACGCGGGATATGGTGCTGGACCAGCTGCGACCGAAGCTACTCGGCGACGTAGCGCCCGGTCAAATCGATCGTGGCGGACATGTAATCTCGATCTGCGGTGCGCAGGGGGGCGCCGGAGCAACGAGTATCGCCATCAATATCGCACTGCAACTGGCCGAAACCACCAAAGCCAAGGTTGCACTGCTCGACCTCCATCTGCAAGGCGGTGAAACGGCAGTGATGTTGGGGGTTCAGCCGGGGCCAGGCTTGCGCATCGCTCTGGAAAACCCCATGCGGGCGGACACGCTGTTCCTCGAGCGCGCGGCAATTGAGGTCAACGAGCGGGTTTGCCTGATCTCCGCCGATGAGGAGCTGGATGCGCAGCTGGACATCACTGAAGCGGGAGTGAGACACGTGCTGGGGCTGCTCCGTCAACGATTCAATTACATCGTTGTCGATGTACCGGTCCCGTTTCCGCCATCGATCCATCCGGTGATCACGCTCTCTCGTCACGTGCTGGTGCTGCTGGAAGCCGAGGTGACCGGACTTCGCAATGCCCATGCACTGCGCACCGCCGTCACCAACATCGCCGGCAAAGATCGCGTCTTCACCTTGCTCAACCGTGCCAATCGTGCCGGGGGACTTCCCAGGGCAACGATTGTCAAGGCCCTGGGCGCAGAACCAGACATGGTGATTCCCGATCTCGGGAAGGGGATGACCCAGGCGGTCAATCTCGGAATTCCAGCTCTAAAGCACGTATCAGGACTGCGGCGTCACCTCGCTCCGATTGTACGCGAGATCACGGGTGTCGGCGCCGAGCGGAAGGGACGGCTCAGGAGGCTGCTCGGGCTATGAAAAAGTTTGGTAGGCGCGAAGACGACACGCCAGCTCGTTTGCCTGCATTGACGCCAAGCTTGCCTGCGTCGACGCCGAGCTTGCTGGCATCTACGCCAAGCTTGCCTGCATCTACAAGGCGCGACGAACCTTCTACCCAGCGGCCAGTGATGCCAGCTTCGCTGCGCGAACGGGTCATCGAGCAGATCGAGCCGTCGGTGGCCGCAACTGTTTCGCGCGATGTTCTTCGGCGGCAGATCGAGGAAATCATCCACGGAATCGCCAACGAGGAACGGCTGGAACTGTCAGGCCGCGAGCAGTTTCAGTTAGCGGACGAGATAGCGGACGACATGACCGGCTACGGGCCGCTCCGCCCGCTTCTGCTGGATCAATCGATCAACGACATCATGGTCAATGGACCGAGTAACGTTTACGTCGAGCGAAGCGGCAAGCTGGAACGGATCGCGGTACGATTCCGCGACAATGATCACATCGCATCGGTGGCGCAGAAAATTGCCGCGCAAGTCGGGCGCCGAGTTGACGAATCCAGTCCGATGGTGGATTGCCGCTTGCCGGACGGCAGCCGGGTCAACATCATCTTCCCGCCGCTGGCGATCCACAGCCCCTGCATATCCATCCGAAAATTTCCAAGTCGCCGTCTGGACATGGCCGGGATGATCCAGAACGGCTCGGTGACTGCGGCCATGGGAGGATTGCTGGAGATTGCCGCCCGATCCCGGCTCAATGTTCTGGTCTCTGGCGGTACTGGTTCCGGCAAGACGACGCTGTTGAACGCCATGAGCCAATTCATCGATCACAGTGAGCGCATTGTCACCATCGAGGACGCAGCAGAGTTACAGCTTCAACAGCCGCACGTGATCAGCCTGGAGACCCGTCCTCCCAGCCTCGAAGGCACGGGGCAGGTGACACAACGCGATCTGGTGTGGAATGCGCTGCGGATGCGTCCTGACCGGATCGTCGTAGGCGAGGTGCGCGGCGCTGAAGCGTTTGACATGCTGCAGGCGATGAACACCGGCCATGATGGTTCGATCTCCACGGTGCATGCCAATAGCGCCCGCGACGCAATGACCCGTATTGAAAACATGGTGCAGATGGGACAGCCAAATCTGCCGCTGCGGGCGATCAGGTCTCAGATCGTCGCTGCGCTGGATCTCATTGTGCAAGTAGAGCGCATGCGGGATGGACAGCGTCGCGTTATCCAGATTTGCGAGGTGATCGGGCTGGAAGGCGAGGTGATCACCACCAATGACATCGCGGCGTTCGAGTACGAACACGAGGATGTTCACGGGCGGATATCGGGCACCTACAGGTCCACCAACGCAGTCCCAAAATTCAAGAGCCGTCTTGCCTATTATGGGCTTGATCGAGCCTGGGCTGAAGCTATGAGGCAGCTATAATGCCGGAGTTTTTGACCACCATTGACCTGGTGCTGCTGATATGCGCAGCAGCCACGACGCTGTGGCTCGACGCACGACAACGACGCATCGATCGTCAGGTAGCGATAGCTCTGCCAATTTCAGAGTCGGCGAACCTGCCCTCCATTCGTCGGTTGGAGGCCGGGTCCCGCTGGCAGTTTCTCTTCCGCATGGTCAGTTACAAGGCCGGGATAGCTTACGCTTGGCACCCCGCGTATGTGCTATTTGCCGGTGTGATCGCAGCAGCCGCAATCCTTTATGCCAATAGCGTGCTGAAATTTTCCAACTTCTACGCGTATCCGGCGGCTGCAATCGTAGCCATTGTGACGGTGCGAGGTCTGTTCGGATGGCAGCGACAGCGTCTCGCCAGTCAACTTTTTCGACAGCTACCCGACACGATTCAGCTGGTGACAAGTACTGTTCGATCTGGGCTACCCGTGACCGAAGCGTTTCGCACCATTGCGCGCGAGATGCCGCAACCAACAGCTGGGCAGTTTGCCATCGTATGCAGCGAAGTAAGTATGGGGAGACCTCCAGAGGAGGCTGTCGAAGCTGTCTATCGGCGAACGCAAGTGACAGAGTACGGGATCTTTGCCGTCACACTTGCCGTCCAGCTGAAGTCAGGTGGCAGTTTGACCGAAACCTTACAAACACTGGGAGATACTGTGAGGCAGCGTGTTGCGCTGGCTGCTCGCGCGAAGGCTCTGGCCGGAGAGGTAATCTTTTCCTCACGCGCGCTTTCAGTGTCGCCCGTCATTGTCGGTGGGTTACTATACTTGATCAATCCGCTAACAGTCGATCTGCTGATCTATGATCCGACGGGAAACAAGCTCCTGGCTTACGCAGCAGCCTCGGTGATTATCGGGACCCTTGTGATACGTTGGATGGTCAGAAGGGAAACAGAGCTATGACCTTTGGTCTCAGTTTGGTGGCCCTCGCCATAGCACTTGCTACTGCGACCTTCGTGTTGATCATCCACGAACTACACATTCGTGCGTTGAACGTACGGGTGTCAAATGCGGTGTTGGGCGTTCCTGGCCGATCAGCGCCGCTCCAGGACATGACCGGTTGGCTTTCGTCGCTCGGCACGCGGTATCGGCGCTTTTACTCTGCGGAAAATCTGGACCAGCTCCGAACGATCGTTCAATCGTCAGGTTTGAATCCTCATCGAACCTTGTCGATCTGGATCGGTGTCAAAACTGTCAGCATGGTCTTATTCCCGATCATGGCCCTGTTGGTTGCGCAGCTTCTTGGGAAGCCGCTGACCGATGTGCTGATCTTCGGTCTCATTGGCGTGGTGACCGGAATTATGGGGCCGCGGTTGATCCTGTTGGTGCTGAGACGGCGATTCAATGCCGGCATTCGGCAAGGCACGCCGGATATGATCGACTTGCTTGTTGTCTGCAGCGAAGCGGGAATGGGTCTGGAGAGCGCGCTGGAACGAGTAGCGCAAGAAATGAACCAGACCAATCCTGCGATGGCCCGGGTTTTGTACGGCCTTCTTGATGATCTCCGGATATTGCCAAATCGCAGCGAGGCATTCGAGAAATTGGGATCTACGTCGGAAGGGCTTCGCCGGTTCGGCACCATGGTCAGCCAAAGCATGCAATACGGAACGCCGTTGAGTCAGGCTCTGCGCAGTATCGCCATCGACCTCCGGCGGGAACGTATTACTAACCTGGAGGAAAGAGCGCACAAGCTGGGCGCCAAGCTGACTATTCCGATGGTGTTGTTCATGCTTCCAGCCATGTTCATCATTTTGGGTGGAAGTCCGTTTCTGCACCTCGTGCGTACATTCTCGAGCATCGGGGTGAAGTAAGCCATGAGCACGGTGACCCTGTCGAAAAACCGGTCTTACGAGTGGATGATGCAGCTGCTCGGCAGCATGTGGTTCATGTTGCTGGGACTCTGCGTCGCCATCAGAATTGGGTCATTCACCGATCCCTGGCCATCGCTTCTGTCCAGTTTTTGCCTTGCCGTCTTTTACATGCTCCTGGCGGTGTTGATCATGACCAGGTCCCCGGCAAAGGCGCATGCGGATGGGCTGCTGCCTAGAATAGCTGCATTCGTCGGCAGCTATATGCCATGGACGATCTCCTTCTTCGGCAAAACCGACCAAGCGTTGCCAAACTTGCTGTCCACCGCTTGCGTGCTGATCGGCATGATCATGATGCTTGTCACCATCCGACACCTGGGGCGGTCGTTCAGCCTGGTGCCACAGGCGCGTTCAGTGGTGCAAACCGGTCCCTATCGATGGATCAAGCACCCGCTCTATTTCGCAGAAGAAATCGTAATCCTGGGTGTAGTGCTGCAATACCTGACACCGGTAACGGTGCTCATACTGGTCCTGCATATCGGCGTCCAGGTATGCCGAATTCTTTACGAAGAAGACCTGCTTCGGCGCACTTGCCCCGAGTATTCCAGCTACGAAGCATCGCGTTGGAGATTGGTCCCTTATGTTTGGTGAGCGGATATGCGTGGCCGAATTGTCGTGGACATCGTTCAAATTGCTCGTGCTCGGGGTCGGCATCCGGGCGTGGTAAGTGTCCGAGGCGGGCGCGCGAGCCATCGAAAGTCTTTCATCGCGGATCAGCGCGGTGCTGCCGCGTTTGAAATGCTGTTCGTTTTCCTTTTCCTGGGGGTGAGCCTGCTTCTGCCGCTTGCCGACGTTGCCGCCGCTGGCTTTCGGTTTGTAGCCGCGTGGGAGGCATTGCGCGCCTTCGGGCAAAGGATCCAGTACAACCCGCCACCTGACGTGACCGATTGGGCAGGCTGGAAGTCAGCGCTCCCCACTTCGGTTTCGGGTTATCCCATCAACAATCTCCAGGTCGTTTGCTCCGATTCAATGGCTGCCTGCTCCGCAACCAACTTTCTTTCGCCCAAGCACTATACATACACGACGACCGTCACCGTGGCGCCAATCGTGCTGAGATCGGTGATCTGTCGGAGTGGTAACGCCGATCCTTGTTCGTTCACACTGCCTTACGCAGAACGGTTTCAATAGGAGTGGTCCATGCGTGGCTTGCTTCACTCTCGTCGTGGTTCCGTCGCCTTCGCAACCGTCATCGCCCTGGTGCCGCTGATAGGAGTGGTCGCACTCGGGGGCGAGGCGGGATCGTGGTACGTCACCAGGCAGCACGCGCAGAATGCCGCCGATGCGGCAGCCTATTCGGGTGCCGTGCAGCAGTTGTGCTTATCGAACCCACCGTGCGCGGTTACACAAACAGTGGACTATCGCGCCAAGCAATCCGCGGCACAGAACGCGTTCTGCAACGCGGGTGCCACCTCCTATCCCGGCTCCCAGTGTGGCACTAGCCTTCCGTCAGGAATCTCGCAGACCGTCCAGGTTGCCTCGCTCACGTCGTGGAAGGGAGCGGCCGGAACCTACGTTCAGGCCACTGTCACCCAGCAACAGCCGGCATACCTGGCGAGAGTGCTTGGTTTGACCACTGTCAACATACCGGCGACAGCCGTGGCCAAAGTACAAAGCCTGACGGCGCCGCCATGCGTCTTGTCATTGACCGGCTCTATCAGTTTCCAGGGCAGCCCGAACATCGATGCGCCTAATTGCGGCATGGCCTCGAACAGTACGGCCAAGGATGCAATCAACTTCACCGGCGGCGGGATGAGCATGAATCTCGGCTCGTTATCGACTGTCGGCGGCTGCACGGGTGGCGCATCGTTCTGTAACACCGCGCTAACTTACATGCCGGCTCCGATCCCCAATCCCTTCTCCGTGCTTGACGGGGTTACTTTACCGACGCTCCCGGATTGCAGCGATAAAACCAAGCTATTCGCGTACAGTCCAACGATCGCAGCGAATCGGTGCACAAACAATAACGGTAACAAATTGTCCAGTTCCATTACGTTGGATCCAAATGGTGGGGTCTACTTCATCTCTGGCTCGCTGCGCCTCAATGGCGGCGTGTCGATCTCGGGAACGTCGGCACTGTTCATCCTGTTGCCCGGTGCGAGTCTCAAAGCAACTGGCGGGAGTTCGATCAATATCACTGGCAACCCGGCCGTACAAACCTCGTGGCTTCCGCCCGAACTTCAGTCCCATGCCAGCCTGTTCGCCAATATGGCGATCTACAAGATCCCTGATCCTGATACGAGCAAGAACGGCCCGAACGACGTAACATTTGGCGGAAATTCCGGTATCAATTTGAAAGGGGTCATGTACCTGCCAAGCGCGAATGTGACGTTTCAGGGCGATCCGACGGTCAACATAACCGGCGGAAAGTGTGGCGAGTTGATCGCCAAGTCAGTCGAGTTCAACGGTAATGCCACCTTTGACACCACAGGGTGCCCAAAGGAAACGAAGCTGACTAGCAGCCAGTATGTCCAGTTGGTGCAGTGATGAGAAAGCTCGATCAGCGCGGCATCGGGGCGATGGAATTTTGCCTTGTCGCGGTGCCGCTTTTCATTTTGATGTTCGCCATCTTCGATCTGGGGCGCTACGCAATCACCATGCAGTCATTGCGCGCGCTCGCGAATGCTGGTGCTCGGACCTGGATGATCAACGACTGCTACGTCAATAGCGCAATCAAGAGAATTCCACCAACGTGCAGCGGTGACCCCCTGCCATCGGATGCGGACAAGAAAGCCGTTGCCCCAATGCTATTTGCTGGCGGTCTCTCCCCCACGCTGAACACGACTGCGGGAGCCTCCGCACTTACTGTTACGGCATCGGAACCGAGTTTCAACATGCTGATGCCGATATGGGGCACAGCATTGAACGCGCCGAGCGCGTCCACAACCATCCCCTTCTAATCGGCATCGTTTTGGAGTGCGCTGCGGTAAGCGGTGGAGGAATTTGTCCGGATTGTCTGAACGGCTGTGCCGCATCGGTCGGGGAACCGGTAGCTGCCGAGCGCCGAAAGGTAGGACGTTAGAGTAGCGCAATGCACGAAAGCGGGCATAGCAGTGGTGCCTTGGCAACATTCAAAAGTTTTCTCCGATGTTGCACTGCCCAATAGAGGTCTCTCCTTGCCAACGATGCAGATGAGGGGATGATGATTCAGTGACGCATTCGCGGCGAACACTTGGCCTCTGTGAGGCGGCGCTGAGTTTGCGCTGGTGTGCGTAACGACAAGGAATTCGAACGTAACGATTTGTATTGGAACAGCTTGTAAGCTCTACGACCTGGTGTGCGGGGAGAGTTTTAGGACGCCGAGGCCGTAAATTTACGGGGACGGAAGTGGATCGCGGCGAGGGGAATCGAATGAGGGGCGGTCGTGTTTTTGGTGGCGCGCGAGGGAGGCTTTTCGCCTTCAGCGTGATAGCTCTTGGCGTTGCGTTTGGTTCCGCTGACCGCGCGGGGGCGGCAGATCGGCGGGGCTCTTCCAGCGGTGTCTTCGTCAGCGAAATGAGCGACGTCCAGCGGGTCAAGGTGACCCTCAACAAGTCACGCACCTTCAGGGTCGATACGGCGTTTTCGACGATCGTCGCGGGTTCGCCTGACATCGTCGACGTGAAGTCGCTGAGCGATCATCTGATCTACATCCAGGGCAAGCAGACCGGCACCACCAACGTCATCCTGTTCGACAGCTCGATGAAGCAGATCGGGATCCTCGACGTTGAGGTCGTGATCGATACCGGCAGTTTGCAGCAGAACATCCGGTCCGGCACCGGCATGCAGGGTATTCGCGTCTCGGCCTCCGAGGGGCAGGTGGTGCTCAGCGGAACCGCCACTGACGCAGTTGCGGCTGAGCGGGCCATGGCGATCGCCACCGGCTCAGTTGCAAAAGGCGGAGTCGTCGTCAACGCGATGAGCGTCGCGGCACCACAGCAGGTGATGCTGGAGGTGCGCTTTCTCGAGGTCAACCGGGAGGCTGGACGTAACCTCGGCGTGAACCTGTACGCCGCTAACGCCAATGGCACTAATGTCGGTAATACCGGGCTGGGCACTGCGGCCGCCGGTCGAACACCGATCGGTGGTATTAATACGGCCCCTGGCCCCCTTGGTGCTGGCGGCAGTCCTGTTGGAAGTCCTCCGACGGGCAGCCTTCCGTTACTCGGAACTGTGGGAACGCTCGTCGGCACCGCAGGCGGCGTCGCCCCGATCCCGTTCGGAAGCTTGTTGACCAGTCTTGTTCGAACCAGCAACGGCGGTTCGGTAGACTTGCTGATCTCTGCATTGGAAACGAAAGGATTGGTTCGCCGGCTGGCGGAGCCGAATTTGACCACGCTTTCCGGGGATGCCGCCCGCTTCCTGGCCGGCGGTGAATTTCCAGTGCCGATCCCGAACACGACGACGACCGGTTTTCCCACCATCACCATCGATTACAAGAAGTTCGGTGTTGAGCTGGCCTTTGTGCCCACCGTTCTCTCGCGGGGCGTGATCAATCTTCGGGTTGAGCCGTCGGTGAGCGAGCTTGATTTCACCAATGCGGTGACGATTCAGGGGACTACAGTTCCTGCTTTGACCCGCCGCGACGCGCGCACCACGGTCGAATTGCGCGACGGCCAGAGTTTTGCCATCGCCGGCCTGCTCCAGACTCGCAACCGGCAGGACGTTTCGCAATTGCCCTGGATCGGCTCGGTGCCCGTGCTTGGAACCTTGTTCAGCAGCAGGTCCTACCAGCAGGAGGAAACGGACCTCGTCATCATCATCACGCCGCGCCTGGTCGCGCCGGCGGTGCCGGGGCAGGCGCTGGCGTCGCCGCTCGACTCGCGGCTACCGGCCAACGATGTCGACTTCTTCCTCAACGGTCAGATGGAAGTGCGCAAGCGTTACAACGACTACGTAAATTCCGGAGGCGACGTCAAAGGACCCTATGGCCACATCATCGCTCCCGAGCTCAGGCAGCCGGTACCAGCCGCCGTTTCGGGTCAGCCAGCTATCAAGACGTTGAACTGAGGGAGAGAGAGAGATGACGGTTAGATACCTGGCTATGCTCTCTCCGCTCCTGTTGAGCGGCTGCTACGGACTTCACGGTCACGACGAAGTAGACCGGTATTTCCAGCGTTCCGACACCATCACAATGACCGCTGGCGATGCCAAACAGGTAAACGCCGTCACCCATACAATCCATCCGTGGCCGCGAAACGTCGGTAATCGCAGGATCGCGTACGACGCCCGGCGCGTGGGTGCCGCCGTGACGCGCTATGGCAACACGAAACAGCCGGTGGATCAGCTTCCCGACATTGGCGATGCGACGAAACAGATGGGCGTGCGGACTACCCCAACCCAGAACATCAACGTAGAAGGATTGGGGGCTGGATCGACTTCTGGCGTATCGGTGCCGGTCGGTGGGGTCGGCGGGGCAGGGGATAGGTAAAGGAGCCCAAGGGTCGCAGCCGCAAAGCGAGAGCGCATTTGCCGCCTTGGGACTTCTTCTTCGATAATTCTTTTGGTCGTTCTGGCGACATTGAGGGCGGTATTTTTGGCGATGATATTCTCGAACAGTGCAATGAGGCCGCTGGGCCGCGCGGGGGACGAGGGGTTATGCGGCGTCTCATTCTAATGCTGACCTGTTGCTGGCTGGCGACCGGCCTTGCGGCGTGTGACCACACATTGAGGGAGGCCGCAATCGTGGCCCCCGTGGATCCGCCGGGCGGGGACCCCGTGCAGGAACCGACCGACGTCAAATACTACCCTTCGGACGAGCCCGTGCGGTTGGGACTGGAGCACTTCAACCGCGGCGCTTACGGGATCGCCCAGCGCTATTTCAAGGACGCGGTCGAGAAATCGCCGAAGGACGTAACGGCCTGGATCGGGCTCGCAGCGAGCTACGATCGGTTGCGTCGATTTGATCTTGCCGATCAGGCTTATGCGCAGGCGGTCCGGCTAGGGGGAGAAACAGTTCAAGTTCTGAATGATCAGGGATACTCGTACATGCTGCGCGGCAATCTGGCTGCGGCGCGGCGAAAGTTTGAGAAGGCTTATTCGCTCGATCCGGGCAACCCGGTGATCGCCAATAACCTCGAGCTTCTCAATGGCAGCCGGCGGTTCATTGAAAGGCCGCCAAATAATCAGCCATAGGCAGAATAGCTGCCCGTTATATTTTGTTTCCCATTGATACTTTAATATGCGCTGGAAGGCGCGCATTTGCGCCGGGGGAAACCCTTAAGACCAGCTAAACGTTTTTGACGTAAGCCTAGCTGAACGTTTTTTGACGTATGGCTTGCCGTCTCATGAACCGTCTTTGCAAACTGCAATTCCTGGGACCATTCGCGCTTTTTGTCGCCGCGCTTTGCGCTGAACTGGCGGCGCGTGCCCTTCAATATGCCCCGAGCTCTGAACTTCTCTGGTTCATCAATCTCAGGATTTTCGGCATCTTTCAGCGAAGCAATGCAATGTTGAGCGAGTTCGTCGCGATCGATGGGTTTCAGTTCTTCGGGCTTGCGCTTCCGATCTTCCTGTTGGCCTGCTTTGGGCTCACAACCAGGTCCAGGCTCCCGTTCACGGTCGCAACTCACTCGAGCGTTGCCTATGCGGGCTTCTTGGTCCTCTCCTGGCAGGCCGGCGTACCCACCACCACGCAGGCATCGCTTGGACCCATTGCGGTCCCGTCGGGTGCTGGCCTGTATGTGATGGCGACCATTTTAGGGACTTGCCTTCTGTCCTTTGCGATCACGCACCTGCTCTATTTCCGCGCGGTGCGAAAGGAAATAAGAGTTCTGGTAAGTCGGCTATGGCCAAGCTCGTCTCATCGCAACAACCGCATGGCTTCTTCGAGCTGGCTGGACGAATTACCGCGCGTACAAAATCCCTGACCGGCCGCTGCGGTCCGCCGTGGGACAGGAACGGGATCTAGTTCGGTCCAAGCACAGCGTCAGCCTGACGACTGTCTTTCCTGACGATGATGATCGTGCTGTTTTTGATCGCAAACCTCGCGCCGAGCAATTTGGGCACCTTCTCCGTGACAGGAGACGGGAAGGGGATTGTCGGCCCGGTGACAGGATCACCGACGCTGACAGGTGCCGTCGAGGAGCCCACGACGGGGGCCGGCTTAATATAGTCGCGAATGAGCTGAATCTCTTCGCGAGAGAGAAGAAGGGGGGCTTCTTCAGCGCGACTTTCTCGCGGCGACTGATTTTTTTGATCGCTCACCTTGTCTGGTGTTTCCTTGCTCTTTTCGATCTGATCGAGCCTGGCTACTCTCAGCTTGAGCGGAAGCAGTTCGCGTTGCAGGGCGGCTAGTTCTGACTTCAAGGTTTTGATTTGTATGAGGGCGGCGGCCGCGCCAGCGCAGCTCACGATTACGAGCAGGCTCAGCAGCGCGAACAGTCCGCGTTCCATATTTGCGCCCGAGCGCCGGGTCTCTTTCGGTGGCTGATCCTGCTGGAGATGGCGGCGCCAGATGCCGATCCCCTGCCGCATGCGCTTCATTAGATTACTCAAAGAATTGGAGCTTGCACCTCGGAGCCCAGAGCCGAATTTGCGGATCAGGAAAGCGGGAGCATCCGAGGCGATCTCACGATAACTATGATGTGCGGATGCTTCGTTGCTTGTCGCGGCTGGACGATCTGTATCCATCGGATGATCCTTGCTTCCAGCAGGCATTCGGGGGTCGTCAGGCCGAAAAGTTCCTGATGGAAACTCTTGCGCCGAGATTCCCAGGGTACGGAGGAGTGACCGGCCATTCTCGGTGATCCGCAAGCTGTCGTCCTCGGATGCCAAGAGCCCGGACTGAAAAATGTCGATATGGTCGAGTGCGGAGAGCTGTTCGCTATTTCCGATCTTTTCATCTGTCGCTGCAATGAGCAGCGCGACTTCGTCTACGAGCTCATCGAGCGTCGCTCGCCCCTCGGGGCGTTTTGCCAAAGTAATCAGAACCGCCAATTTGTTCCGCACGATGATTCTGCCCAATCTCAAATCGCGCCAATAGCTTGATGGTATGGGCATCCACAGCGAACTGGCAACCAGTCCCTCTGCTTGAACCTGCGAAAGACCGATGGCGCGCGGAGAAAGCAGAACCCTCGCTCTCGCCCCCAGCCAATTGATATTGCTCGTCTAACCGCCTTCCCCATTGCGTCATTTGGAAGGGCGCTTCCGCTGCCCGTATCTTTCTGACGCCGTCGAGAAGATCGCCATGCGCGAACGCGGCGAACGAGAAGCGTACGCATCTGGTGCGGCGGTGTTCCAGCTTTCGGCCGCCGGCCAGCGAACAGCAGCCGTCAAAACGTCTCGGTAATCTTGCTCAGGCGAGGGGGACGATCCGGGTCAAATCCGCAGGCGCGCGCCGTCTGCTCGATCATCCGATAGGCCGGAACGAGCATGGTGATCGGGTCGGTGGCAGGGTCATCCTCGGCCAACCAGGGCAACGAGCCACGCGGTCCGCCGCATAGATGCAGCGCGATCTTTTGCTCGCGCAATTCTTCTGCCAACGCGTCCACCGTGGCCGCCGTTTCATCCATGAGGCGCATCATGACAACCGGCGTGCGCGACGATAACGCGGCGCGCGGCCCATGCTGCAGCTCGGCGGCGCTCAGACCGATGGAAGGCAGGCGCAGGATTTCCGAAAGTTTGAGCGCAATCTCCCGCGCCGAGCCCAGGCCGAGGCCCCGCGCCGCCACAAACACAGCTGACGCTTTGGTGAGATCATCGGCAACCTCGGACCAGTCCAGCGCCAGCGCGCGGTGCAGGCGTTCGGGCAGCCTGTCGAGGGCTGACCGCAACGCACGATTTTGCGCCAGCTCGGCAACAAGTCCGACGCCAGCGGCCATCGAGCCGATCACGGTCTTGGTCGCCGCTACGGAGTGCTCTCTGCCGGCTTCGATCGGAACGACGAATTCCGCTTCGTCAGCCACCGGCGACGACGTCGCATTGACGATGGCGATGGTGCGGGCGCCCGCGGCGCGCGCCGACCTGGTCGCCGCGACAAGATCCGGGCTGCGCCCGGATTGCGAGATCACGATGAAAAGCGCATGGCGCAGCATCAACGGCGTGCGAAATGCCGTGATCACCGAAGGCGCGCTGGCTGAAACGGGAAGGCGAAGCCGCGTCTCGACAAGGTATCTTAAGAAAACCCCGGCATGTCCGGAGCTTCCCCGACCGCACACGACGCACAGGGGAGCGGAGCCAATCCCAATTCGCTGCGCGATGTCGCGCGTGGCGAGACGGTTACGAACAATTTTGGCGACAACATCCGCACTTTCCCCGATTTCGCTCGCCATTGCGGATGTCGTCACGGCTCAACCGCTCCGCCTTGCTTGCGCGCCGTCGCTCCCTTGGGATGCCGGTCACGATCCTTGACGAGTTCGGCAAACACGCGCCGAAGGTTACCGTCACAGTTTTTCAGAATGGTCTCGGCATCAACCCTGTCGAAACCCAGCGCCAGAAGGCCTGCCGTCTTGATGTCTCCCTCGGCCTGCTCAAGCCAGCGTGCCGCGTGCGACGGATCACAGTGCGCGATTTGGGCCACCATGGCCTCGGCCCGCCGCTTCAACTTGGCATTGGTCGGCTGCATGTTCACCATCATGCCGCGGTACACCCGGCCAAGGCGCAGCATGATCCCTGAGGAGATCAGGTTGAGCACAACCTTCTGCGCGGTGCCTGCCTTCATCCGCGTGGAGCCGGCGATCAGCTCGCGGCCGGTCTCGATCAAGATCGGAAACTTTGCCGACGCCAGCAGTGCGGTGCCGGGATTGTTGGCAACACCGATCGTCACCGCACCGAACGAGCCCGCCTGCTGCAGCGCCGCGACCGTGAATGGCGTTGTCCCGCTGGCGGCAACGGCGATCACCACGTCGTGTTGTGTGAGCCGTGCGGCATCGATCTGCGTGACCGCATCATCGACATCATCCTCCGCGCCCTCGATGCTGGTGACGAACGCGCTGTCTCCGCCGGCGACGATGAAGCGGACGCGCTCGCTGGGCCAGGCGAAGGTCGGCATCAGCTCGGCGCCGTCCTGGACCGCCACGCGGGCCGAGGTGCCGGCGCCGACATACACAATGCGTCCGTGATCACCCAGCGCCGCTTTGGCCGCTTCGGTCGCCGCAGTGATCGCGGGAAGGGCATGGCCGATCGCCGCGACTGCCGCAAGCTGGCCCTCCCACATCGCTTCCATCGCTGACGTCAGCGACCATGCATCGAGATCGGCAAAGCGGGGATCGACTTCTTCGGTGGCTGTATGGTTGATCCATGCGCCATCAAACGCGGAACTTCGAAGCCTGTTCATGGTCAGTTTCTCTGTTGGGCAATTCTTTCTTGGGCAGCTCAAGCCGCCCTCGCGCCACCAGTAACGCCCCGGCGGCCGCGTCGGCGTCAGGACACCTCAGGCGGGCGCGCAGGTCAGGCGTCAGCCAGGGCGTAATGGCATCCGCGAGCCCGCCTACCAGCGAGAGCCGGTCAATTCCTCTCGCCAGGAACAGATCAAGCAGATCGCCAATGGCATCGGCCGCGCGTTCGACAATGCGACGGCCGACCGGATCGCCCTGATTGGCGTGCCGCATCACGATCGGCGCGAACGCAGCATAGTCTGTGGCCCTGGCTTCTTCAGACCAGGCCACCGCCTGATAAGGATCATGATCGAATGCGCCCAGCACCTCTGAAAGCAATGGGGTCAGCTCGCCACGGCGATCCGCGGCCCGTAGCGCCAGTCGAACAACCTGCAGGCCGATGTCGGCACCGCTGCCTTCGTCCGACACGGGAAAGCCGTATCCGGCGAGACGGATTTCGCGGCCGTCGATCAGGCCGACACCCACCGAGCCTGTGCCGGCAACCACGATGGCCCCGTTCGCGCCGCTATGGGCGCCGAGACAGGCCGCCAGGCCGTCGCTGATGAAGATGACGGACGCAAAGGGATGCGCGATCTTGTTGAGCGCCGCTTCCGCGCCCCGGCGACCAAGACCGGCCAGGCCAATTCCGGCGTGCATCCGCGCGAAATCCTCGCCCGTCAGTCCGGCCTGTGCGGCTGCCGCTTCAGTGGCCTCCATGATGGACCGCCAGGCCTTCTCGAAGCCAATCCGCGTCGTGGCGGGCCCCGAGCTCGCTGCACCGAGTACCGTGCCGTTTTCGTCCTCAATCCGGGCACGGCAGCGAGTTCCGCCGCCATCAATGCCGAGATACGTGGTACCTTTTGTTCCCATGGAAAGTTAACGCGAAGGTTTCGCTCGGGGTCCTCCCAAAGCTCCTTGGTGTACATATGAAGTCTTGTAGGTGACTCGCCTCACGAGTCCGTGACTGGTATTCTCGGATCAATACTGATGGGCGACGCTGGTTCTTCCTCCCTCACGATTGCCGCGCAGCACATTTTTGACGGTGCCGATATGCGCGGGCCGGGGTCGGTCAGGATCTCGCAGGGGCGGATTGAAAGCATCACCTTCGGCGAGGCGGAGGCGCGCGACTCAATCCACCTTCCCGCAGACGCGATCCTTGCACCCGGATTCATCGACATCCAGGTGAACGGAGGCGGGGGCGTTCTTCTCAACGACGAGCCGACGGAGGTCGGCGTTCGACGCATCGTTGAGACGCACCGCAAGGAGGGGACCACGGGCTGCTTGCCGACCCTCATCACCGATCGCAGCGAGGTCATCGAGCGATTGGCTGCGGTCGCCCAGGATTGTCTGAAGATTCCCGGCGTTCTCGGCTTTCATCTGGAAGGACCAGCCCTCAACAGGTCTCGCAAGGGCATTCATCCGGAAGCCGAGATACGCGTGCCCGATCAGCGCGATCTCGCCGCGATCAAAAGTTTTGGGGGCCGCGGCCGCTCCATGGTGACCTTGGCGCCGGAATGCGTGCCCGCGTCCATGATCGATGAATTGATCGGCGCCGGATTGCGTATCGCGGCCGGCCACAGCGACGCCACCGCAGCCGAAATCGGGCAGGCGGTCGATCGCGGTGTCTCGGGGGTGACCCATCTGTTCAATGCCATGTCGCAGTTGAACGCCCGGGAGCCAGGCCTGGTGGGCGCCGCGCTGGGGGATGACCGGCTGTTTGCAGGGATCATCTGCGACGGCATCCACGTTGACAGCGCCGGTTTGCGTGTTGCCTTCCGCTGCAAGGGACGCGATCGATTGATGCTGGTCACCGATGCCATGCCATTGGCGGGCACGAACGACCGGCAATTCATGCTGCAGGGAAGGCCGATCACGTTGCACGAAAATCGCCTGACCGGCCCCGATGGCACACTCGCGGGCGCTCACCTCACCATGATCGAGGCGGTGCGCAACGCTGTTGCGCTGCTCGGAATCTCCCTTGTCGATGCCCTCATCATGGCCTCCCGGACATCAGCGGCATTTCTGGGCCTTGAGTCCGAGCTTGGACGGATCGCGCCAGGATACCGCGCGGACCTTGTCGCCTTCAATCCGAACTTTGAAATCGTCGGCACGTGGATAGGCGGTGCCGGTTCGATGGGCGAGGCTTCTCATCGAGGTTAGATGCGCAACCATCCCATCATCGTGCAAAAATATGGCGGTGTCTGTCTTGAAACACCGGCGAAAATTCGCGCGGTTGCGCGCAGTCTCGCCGCCCTGCATGGCCGTGGTCATCGTGTGGTGGCGATCGTCTCCGCCATGGGCAAGACCACCGACCAATTGATCCAGATGGCTTATCAGGTAAGCCCGACACCCAATCGCCGTGAACTCGATATGCTGCTAACGACCGGTGAGCGCATCAGCATGTCCCTGATGAGCATGGCGCTTTCCGATCTCGGCGTGCCCGCGATCAGCTTCACCGGCAGCCAGGCCGGCGTGATGACCGACGACTCCCATTCCTCCGCGCGCATTCTGGATGTACGGCCCATTCGCGTGCGTGAGGAACTTGATCGTGGGCGCGTTGTGGTGCTGGCAGGATTTCAGGGCGTGAACCCGGTGACCAGGGAAATCACCACGCTCGGCCGGGGCGGCAGCGACACCACGGCCGTTGCGATGGCCGCGGCGCTGAAGGCCGAACGCTGTGAAATCATCAAAGAGGTCGACGGAATTTGTTCGGCCGATCCGCGTATCGTGCCTGACGCAAAGCCCCTGCGGCGAGTGGACTTCGCATCCCTGTCCGAAATGTGCTTCTGGGGAGCAAAGGTCCTGCATTTTCGCAGCGTAGAGCTGGCGCAAAGTCAGGATGTGCCTCTGGTTCTCAAGCAGTGGGGTGGCGTTAAACGCAGCACGCAAGTGATGAAAGAGGTTGCAGGCATGGAAAACGGAAAGGTTCTGGCCGTCAACTCGATGGCTCGCATTGAGCATGTGGAAATCGATTCCGAAGATCTCAATCACGGTTTCGAGAAATTCGCGCAGCATCTCAAGCAAAACAGCCTGTCCTGGCCGCAGCTCCTCGCCTCGAGCTTCATCGCGGGAAAAACCAGCATGACGGTGGCCTGTGATTCGGAGTGGCTCGACGCCCTGTTGCGCACGCTGGAGCGAAGCACGGATCTGCGCAAGCAGCGCGACGCTTCAAGCTCGGTGAGTCTCACCTGCTTTGGCGGCGTTTCGTCGGAATTGCCGTTAAGGGCGTTGCAGGTTCTCGGACAGCACGGGATTGTCCCCGACAAATACGTGTTATCGCCGCATTCGGTCAGTCTGTTTGTCCCTGTGGAGAACCGGGAGGCCGCCGTTAGGGCGTTGCATTCGCTTGTCCAGCAAACATAGGTTCGAGGAGCGGCATCGCTGGTGGGCCCCTCGGCACGCGCAGGCGGGCGACGCGCTGTCTAGCATTCCCATCCGTAGGACCGAACCCGCGCATGAGCGAATACCAATACTACGAATTTCAGGCGATCGATCGTCCCCTCGACCGAGCAGCGCAGGACGCATTACGAACGATTTCATCACGGGCGTGGATCACCGCGACGAGCTTCACCAACCATTACGAATGGGGAGATCTCAAGGGCGACCCGCGCAAGTTCATGGAGCGCTGGTTCGACCTCCACCTTTATCTCGCGAATTGGGGCACGCGGCGCCTGATGATCAAGGTGCCGAAGCGCTTCGTGAACCAAGCGGACATAGATCGCTTTCTTCGCGAGATCGATTGGGTCGAGGTGTGGACCTCTGGCGATAACTTGATCATTGATATTCAACATCACGAAGATGGGGGCTACGACGACTGGGATGATGGCTCCAGTCGGCTTGCTGCGCTCGCGCCGCTGCGGACCGATGTGCTGTCGGGAGACCTTCGGTTGTTTTACCTGCTGTGGCTGACAGCGGTACAGGACGAGTTCATCCCTGAAGATGAAGTCGAGCCGCTGCCAGGCATAGCTCCGTTGACTGGTGCGCTCGAAGGTTTTGCGGAGTTTTTCGGCATCGATTCCGATCTCGTAATGGCGGCTGCCGAATTGAGTGCAGATGACACGGCCATGTCCAAAGACGGGCTGCGCAAAGCAGTAGCGGTCATTCCTGAACGTGAGAAAGCTGAGCTGCTACTGCGCGTCGTCGATGGTGACACCCATGTAGCCGCCGAGCTCAGGAGTAGAGTTCGCAAGAAGAACCCTGCACCTGCTACACACCGCACCGTCGGTGCACTGCGAACGCGGGCGCAGGAGATCAGGGAGGCGCGGGAGCGCGCCGAGGCCGAGTGCCATGAAGCAGAACGGCGCCGCCAAGCAGCTGAGGCGGAAAAAGCACGCCGCACTCGACTTATGATTCTCAAGCAGCGCGGCGCCAGCAGTGTGTGGCGGGAGATCGAGGAAGGAATCGAACGCCGCAACCCGACTGGCTATGATAGCGCCATAAGTCTGCTTTCGGATCTTCAGGCGCTGGCTGTAGAAGAGGGCAACCAAGACGATTTTGATCGTCGCCTCAGCTCGATCCGCGCGCGTCATGAGAAAAAGGCAAAGTTCATTGAGCGGCTGAGTAAGCTTGGACGCGACAGTGACGAGAGAATGATCTGATTGCCAGGCCGTAGCTCGCGGGCTGAGCTTCGGCGTGGCAGCCTTCGCTCGTTTCGCGAGGGAAGGCTGGTGGGCCCGGCAGGACTCGAACCTGCAACCAGACCGTTATGAGCGGCAGAGTATCGATCAGCTTCGTTGATTTTGCCGCGTTTTTGTTCGATTTGGATCGCGTTCGTTGCGTTCCGATGAGATTGTTTCTGGTGCGAAACTGGTGCGGCGTCATTCTCAGACATTGGCGCACGAACCCGCGACGTCCGCTTACGCTAAACAAATGCGGAGTATTGTTTGGATCAGACCCAGACTACTTGGCCGCAGCCGCTGCGGTTTCGCCCGGTGGCACAATCCGGAACATGAAGGTCGAAACCTTTTCCCCGGGTTTGAACGGACCGGGAATCTGGTTGCTGACCGGGTTCAAGCTTTGGAGAAAAGCCGCGATCGCCATGGCGTCATCCGCCGTGAGTGTCGCAAAAGCGTGCCAAGGCATGATCGGCGCCAGGATGCGGCCGTCCGGCCGTTCACCGACCTGTATCGCCTTCACGATCTGCTCTGGGGTCCAACTACCGATGCCGGTCTTTCTGTCGGGTGTGATGTTTGGGCCCACAAAGACACCTTCACCCGGAATCTCGAAGCCCACATCCGAGCCGCCGAGAAAGCGCGACATGTCGGGATTCCCGAAGAAGTATCCCGGCGTGTGGCAGTCGTTGCAGCCGCCGAGCGTGACGAGATATTTGCCGCGCGTGATCTGTGAATCGTCAGCTATGGCCGCGAACGCTGGAAGCGCGATAACTAACGCGGTCACGAATGCAAGACGAACTGAAATCCGCAACATGATTTGCCTCCCTGGCTTGAACTGCGGTGCGCCTGTTCCACTCAGCTTTGCGCCTTATGGTTTGCGGCCGATCACGGCGCCGTTCGCGGCGGGTGCGTCGAACCAGACCGTCTCGATGTGCCGGAAGCCGGCTTCCTCGAGCCACGCCGAATATTCGATCGGCGTGTAGTTTCGTCCTTCCGTCTCGATCAGCATGTTGAGGCTCATCAGCGCGGCCGGCGCCGGCCCGGTCTTTTCGTCATTGACGAGAAGCTCGCTGATGACGACTGCGCCGCCGCTCGGCAAAGCCTCGAAGGACCGGCGCAGCAGCGCGCGGTTCTTCGCTTCATCCCAATCGTGCAGGATCATCGACAGGAGATGCACGTCGTGATGCTCGGGAAGCTGTTCGAAGAAGTTGCCGCCGGCGGTTTCGATGCGGTCGGTCAAGCCGGCCTCGGTAATTTTTCCAGCGGCGATCGCGGCCACATGCGGCAGATCAAATACGGTCGCGCGCAGCTCCCCATACAGTTTGCAAAGCTCGATGTCGTACGCGCCCGATCCGCCGCCGATGTCCAGAAGGCGGCGGAAACGATTGAGATCCACGGCTTCGCCGAGCTTGCGCGCGGTCATCGTGGAGAGCGAATGCATCGCCTCCCAGAAGAGTGCCAGCATCGTCGGATCCTCGCCCTCGAACATCGAGGATTGCACTGCCGGGTCCCACGTGGTTGGCCGGTTCGTGCGCAGCGCTTCGGTAAGCTTGCCCCAGCCCGCGTAGAGCCGCTTGTCGGCCATCTGCACGAAGCCACCGAAGTAATATGGCTTCCCGCGCACGAGATAGGCTTCGCTTAAGGGCGTATTGCGATAGCGGCCGTCCGTTTTCTCCAGAAGCCCGAGTGCAGCGCAGCCGGTCAACAGCATCTCGGCCGGGCGTGGATGCAGCCCGAGCGCTTCCGCCAGCTCCGCAACCGTGGTGCCGGCGCCGCCTGCAAGGTGACTGAACAGGCCCTCCTCGTGTGCTCCGGCCAGGGTCTTGAAAGCCCAGAAGCCGGTCGAAAGTGCCATTAGCGGGACGGCGGAAGGAAGCTCCTGCGTGGTGACGATCGGTTGATCGGCCGCGCGCAGCCTTGTCTCGCCCGAGATCGAACCGGGCTGGCGGGCAAGCGTTGTCCTGTGCACAGCAGCGCGCTGATGATTGGGCATCGTGCTCTCCTCAGGTGTTGACGGTTAATTCGCAGCTCTTGAGCCGCGCGGTGATCTTCGGCACAAATCCACGTAGTCGAGTGATAGACGCGAATTTCCGCTCGAGGCATTTCAGTCTCCCATTTCCAGCCATGCGCTCCTTCCCTTGGCGCTCCTTCGCTTTCCGCCGAGGCAACGGTAGGGAGACTATAGGACCGATAGAAGTGCCAATTCATGGATTCCTGGCCAGTCCAATTCCGGTTGGCATGGTGACACCTAAGGCCCTACGCTGAGGCAGCGCAGGGCGCAGCAGGACCGGTCGAGGTGCCGAATTCTTGTACTTCCGTCGGACCAATTCCAATTACTGGATTATGCGTCGCCGCGTGCTCGCAAGGCGGCGCCGATGGCGGGCACATATCCTCCGGGGGCACCGTGGCGGCCAGGCCGCCGCGGATCATCGGAACCGCAATGATGGCCTTGCCGATTTGGGCGGCGGCAACGACGCCGCTGCCCATCAACAGCAGCACCTGCAGCTTCCCCGCCGATGCCGTCTCGTCCGAGGCCCCTCGCTCAATCAGAACCGTGTTTGCAGCAAGCCTGCTGTGGCTCGTGGAGCCCTCGCGTCGCGGCTGGTAAACGCGGGTCGTACCTGGCTTTGTTGCTGCCTACGACATGACGTACTCCCGCATTTTTTGATCAACATCAACAACGTCGTTCACGAGCGACGTCGAAGATGCGACGTTGAGGTATTTATGGGATGCGACGAGCTGTTTAGTTCGCCTGGTCGCCTCGGCGGGCGAGCGTCAGGCGCGGAGATCGCCCAAGTCGCTCGCGTAAATCACCACGTCAGGTCTTCTTCGCGAAGCAACGCTGTTAAGGCACCGCGCTTTGTCCGGGCGGCGGCGACCAGATCGATCTCGACATGATCGCTCTCGAAGCGCCCAAGACCGCTGGATCGAACCAGCGCCATCAGGTCGGGATGCGCGAGCTCACGGCTGACAATGACCTTTCGATTTCCGAGCGCGCCGATCGCGAGTTCGAAAAGCTCGGCGATGATGGGCTGCTGCTCGCAGGCGAGCGGGCAGGCGATCGAAAGTTCGACGGCCGTGTAATCCGGAGGCAGCGAGACCAGCGTTGCGATCGCTTCGAGGCAGCAAGGGCCGCTTCGGGCGATGATCGTGGTGACATTCCAATCGATGGAGCGGCAGAACTTGCGGATCGACTGGCTGGAGATGCCCCCGCCAAAGTATCCGCGCCGCTGATCAAAATCAAAAGACAGGAAAAACGCCTCGAGCCTAGGCAGATCGTGATCGCCTAGAATCTGAAACGATCGCTGGCCGGCCGCCCGCTGCGATGCCAGCGCGAGGCGGGTTTGAATGCTTTCCATGAGCCGTTCTCCTCAAAGGCTACCTTGACGATGCCCGAACATCGTCCGAACGAATGACGAAGGCGGGATTTTGCTTGAAGCTGCGAGAATTTTTGCTGGCGACGCCGCGGCTGACGCGGGCGATCAGCGGTCCCCGGCCTCGCGCCACGGATAGCCGCTGCAGGCGTCTTCGCGTCAACTGTGCTTGGCGTCGTCGGTCGATGTCCCAAAAGGCCCATATCATTAGCGGAATCAGAGCGAGAGAGATCGCGCACAGAAGCGCGCTCAATTCCGGAGCCGACAGGTCGAAAATGAGATCCATGACGTCACCCAATGTTCACCAGGGTTGCAGAGTTTCGGTGATGGAGCGCCCATGTTGCTCTCCTTGGTGACGTTGCAGGTGTCTGGCGCTCGTGCTGCCGCCGAATCTGGCCGCACTTGGCCGGTCCCGAAGTCGCGCTGCAAGGAAGACGGCCGCGCTCTGCATTTTTGCTGATTCGAGCTGCGGCAACGCGCGCCGTCGACCTTGTCAGCGCCCCAACATTACAACCGAAGCGATATGAAGGAAGGTCCAATCCGCGTATGATCGATCAGTCCAATCCAGGCGGCGGTTCACGGTGCGCCGTCACCTCACGCGACATCGCTCATGCCGCTTTCGCGCGTCGAGACATGCGCTCATCGAAGCATCTGCGTAGCCGTCCCAGCCCTTCGGCGATCCGCGCCGTCTCGATCGCCCCATATCCCAGCATGACGCCAGCCCGAGGCTCTCCCTCCAGCGGGAAGGAGCGAATGACAACGCCGAGATCAAAGGCTCGAGATGCAATCGCATCGATATCATCAACCGACGCTCTTCTCGCGTAGGCGGCGACATGCAGCCCGGTGCTCGATGGAACAAGGTCGAGATAATCGCCGAAGTTTCTCTTGATCTCCGAGGTCAGCATCTCATGCCGTTCTCCATAGGAGCGGCCCACCCTGCGAATGTGGCGCGCAAACGTGCCCTCGTCGATGAACTGCGCCAGCGCGCTCTGCGCGATCGTCGCTGTGTGCCAATCGGTAACGTACTTCGCCTTGTGCGCCGCCTCCCGCAGTGACGGCGGCACGACCATGAAGGCCAGCCGGAGAGCCGGCAGCAACGTCTTTGAAAACGTGCCGACATACACAACGCGACCGGTCGAATCGATGGTCTGAAGCGGCTCGAGCGGACGCCCGCCGAAGCGAAACTCGCTGTCATAGTCGTCCTCGACGACAACCGCGTTGTGGCGCTCGGCCCAGGCAAGCAGCGCCCGTCGGCGCGACAGGCTCATGGCCACGCCGAGGGGAAACTGATGCGAGGGCGTCACGTAGACTACCCTGGCTTCGGCGGGCAATGCCTCCACGACCAAACCTTCGCTATCGACCGGCACGCCGATCACGCGTGCACCTAACGCCCTGAACAATTGTTTTGGAGGCAAATAGCCCGGTTTCTCCACGGCTACGACATCGCCGGGATCGAGAAGCACGCGAGCGATGATGTCGAGCGCCTGTTGGGTGCCATTCGTCACGAGGACGTCGTCGGGCGATCCGGAAACGCTGCGTGAGACGCCGATGTGGCGAGCGATCGCCGCGCGCAGGTCCCAATTGCCCGCGGGATTCTCGTAGACACCTGCCGCCATCTCCCGCGAGCGCAGCGCACGGGCGACGACCCGCCGCCAGGTTCGATGTGGAAATAGCGAAGCGTCCGGAAGCCCGGGCCTGAAGTCGAAAGGCGCCACGCGGAGAAAGTGTGGCGGCAGCGGTATCGTGTTCC
This sequence comes from Bradyrhizobium sp. 170, assembly GCF_023101085.1. NCBI lineage: Bacteria > Pseudomonadati > Pseudomonadota > Alphaproteobacteria > Hyphomicrobiales > Nitrobacteraceae > Bradyrhizobium > Bradyrhizobium sp. 170. The sequence continues at coordinate 1,496,930 of NZ_CP064703.1, forward strand.
AAACTCCACGCACTTGAATCGCGCGGGCCGTCGATCGCCTAGTCTTCGATGCCGGTCGTTTCGTCTCAAGATGATGGCTGACGAACGTTCCGGAGCCGGTATGGGATGTCGCAAATCCTTCTGCGAGAAGGCGTTCATACGCGACCGTCACAGTCGATCGTGAGACCCTCAGCGCGGTGGCCAGTTCTCGCGTGGGTGGCAAGCGCTCTCCAGGTCGAAGGCGCCGGTCCAGAATTGCTTGCCGGATCTGGCGGTAGATCTCGCCACTGAGGTCAGTTCGACCAACAAGACTGACGTGAAAAGCCACAATCCTGGTCCATCTTCCTTTGCAATGGACCGGTAACCCTGCACAAAGGTGAACGTTCCATCATACCGCTTCACAGATGTGGAGATGGCAACCGAAGGTTCCTTGAGCGTGAAGCTTATCAGTCAAGGGCAAGGGCCGGTTGTTCGCGGAATGCGTGGTCGTGGAACGCCCGCTCCTGGCGCAAGGCGGTCTGTCGCGAAACATGGTCGACCGTTGACGGGCCGTTCGGTGAAGGAGGCGCAGGGCGAGGTTTAGCCGCGCAGGAGCCGGTACAATTTCAGTCGTCGGAGTTTGGGTCTGTAATCGCGCCGAGAGCCCGATGGTAGCGCCATGGGCGATCGTACCAATTGCGCGAGGATGGAATTGTGCCGCTGATTTGCCCGACGTGTCAAAATGTTTCGCGGGTAGAGAATCCATGCCAGCGACCACCATGCTACTTTGCATGGGGTTGTTTTCGATATTTTAGTTGGAAGCGCGAGCCGCGTCGGCCTTGCGGCTGCCTTTCCTGAGACAATCGCGGGGTGGCTTGCCGGCGCGCGGCCCGCCTTCGCCCTGCGGGCTTCGGCGCGGCAGCCTTCGCTACGAAATGGCTTGCCCAGCCGAAGCTGGCGCAGCCAGCGAAAGCTGGTGGGCCCGGCAGGACTCGAACCTGCAACCAGACCGTTATGAGCGGTCCGGATCAGCAGAACGCCCTTGTTTTCTCGGGTTTTTTTATGTCGATAATTTGCGATCTTCTGCGTTCGTTCACGTTCATGCGGGACCCAACCGGGACCCCGACAGGACCCGAAGAACAAAGGAGAACGGCTGATTCCGCCATATGAGATCAACCCGCCATGCCTACTTACCGCCAATACCCTGAATCTACTGTCCGGTTCTGACCTGGCACTGGCCCAAACACCCACCATCTTCTGGCTGACTAAGCGCTTCCCTGTCGCCGGCCCCGCTCGCAGGGGCACCCTTCGGCAGCCGGTCCGTCCAACCTAGTGTTCTGTGGCGGTGTTTTCAAAAATGGCGATACGCATTTCATTTTCGGCGAGCCGGTTCTGCGGAGTTAAGGCACTCTACTATGAGGTTGTTCAACCACGGGAAGCCAGATGCGTCGTCCTCAGTTCATTGCCGAACATGCACGCAATGCGCGCGGCCTTTTAGGCCGGCTGATCGCCTTCATCATGGCGCGCGAAACCTGGAGCCAGAATCTGCGCGCAATGAATGCGCTCGGCATCGAGCAGGGCGATCACATCCTCGATGTTGGATGTGGCCACGGCCGCAGCCTGACGGAATTGGCCGCGCGGGCTCCTCGGGGACGCATCTTCGGGGTGGACCCCTCTAAGCTGATGGTCCAGATCGCGGCGCAACGAAACCGGCCGCTCGTCGAAGCCTCTCGCATGAACGTCGTCCTTTCGAGTGTTGAATCGCTGCCCTTTCCCGACAATGTCTTCGACAAAGCACAGTGCGTCCACGTGCTCTATTTCTGGAAAGATATCGACATGTCGCTGCGCGAGATCGCGCGTGTATTAAAGCCGGGTGGCCGTCTTGGGTTGCTGTTCCGAACGAACGCTGACCTGAAAGCCATGGCATCGTTTCCACCGGAAATCTATCGCTTTCCGGCGCTGAACGACGTATCGGCTGCTCTCGAACGAGCGGGTATGGACGTCCATATTGTGGGACATGACGCAAACGAACCTGCTCTTGTGCTGGCGACAAAGCGGTAGCCTTGAACTGAGCGATCAGACGGCCGCGATCGTGGCCAAACGTGCGACCACGTCCTCGATCTCGTCGGCTGTGGTGTACCTTCCCAAGCTGAAACGGATCGCCCCCATTCCGATCCTCTCGGGCACGCTCATGGCCGCGAGAACCGGTGAGAGTTCGATCCGGCCCGAATGGCACGCCGAACCTGTCGATGCAGCGACATCGCGTAGCTGGGCTAGGATGTCCGCGCCTATTCTGCCGACGAACGACACGTTGAGCGTGTTAGGCAATCGACGCTTGAGATGGCCGTTGAGTGCAATGCGTTGGCCGAACCTGTTTTGCAGGGCCTGCCCCAAGCGATCGCGCAAGACCTGAATGTGGTTCATCGGTGCAAGGTCCGCAGCCATCGCACAGGCAGCCCCGAGCCCAACAGCGAGCAGAGCGCTCTCGGTTCCGGCGCGTCGGCCCGATTCGTGCCCGGCGCCGTGGATCAGAGGCTCAAGTTCAAGTCCTCGCCTGACGTACAGCGCACCGACGCCTTTCGGGGCGTAAAGCTTGTGACCGGCGACCGTAAGCATATCGACGCCGAGTTCGTTCACCCTGGTCGGGATTTTTCCGACTGATTGCGCCGCATCGGTGTGAAAACGGATCCCGTGCTGCCGCGCGATCGCGCCGATTTCCGCGATCGGCTGTATGGTGCCAACTTCGTTGTTGGCGTGCATGATGCTGATCAGCACCGTCTGCGGAGTAATGGCGCGCCGCACGTCCTCTGGATCGATCAAGCTGTCCGATCCACCGGGAGATGAGTAACCGAGGCGCCGAACCCTTGGAGAAATCGGCAGGGAGCGAGAACAGCCGGATGCTCGATTGCTGAGGTGATGATGTGCGCCCCGTGGCGGTTGGGCGCGAAGAACGTGCCCTTGATTGCGAGGTTGTCTGCTTCGCTGCCGCCGCTGGTGAACACGATCTCCTCTGGTGCAGCGCCGATCAGCGCGGCGACCTGGCCGCGGGCGCGCTCCAGGGCGGCCTTGGCCGGCGTGCTCGCCCAATGCCCGCTCGATGGGTTGCCGAAGGCCTCCTCCAGCAATGGCCGCATGGCCGCCGAGACTGCAGGATCCACCGGCGTGCTTGCGTTGTAGTCGAGACAGATTGGCGGCATCGTCGCAGTCACTTGCCTTGCTCGTCGTGATTAAGCCGCAGCCACGGCAGTTTCTCATCGGTGAAGAAGTGCTTGCTCGGTTGCAGCTCCGTCGCCCGGTCGAAGGCGCCGACGTGATAGTGCGTTTCCGTCGGAAAATGCACGGTAGCGCAGGTCAGCGTGGAGCCGCAGCGGGAACAGAAGCCCCGCATGGTGCCCGGCGATGATTTGAACGTGGTTATGGTGCCCTCGGTCAGCGTGACAGCGTCGTTTTCGAACCCGACGAAGACGCTGACCGGCGCACCAGAATGGCGGCGGCAGCTATCGCAGTGACACCAGAAGATCCCTTTCGGCCGGCCTCGCGCCTCGAAACGCACCGCCCCGCAGAGGCAGCGTCCTGAAAAGGCCTCGGTCATTGTCGCGCTCCGGGTCTGGACTCCATGGCGATGAATACGATCGCCCCCGACAGGAAGGTGAGCGCGCCAATCGTTCCGATCGCCCAACCCATGCCGAAGAGGTCGGCGATCAGGCCGGCCGACAGCGCACCGATCGCGTAACCGAGATCGCGCCAGAAGCGGTAGACACTGAGCGATCGTGCGCGCCAGCTCGGATGCGAGGCGTCGGAGACGGCGGCGATCAGGCTGGGATACACCATGGCCGTGCCAAGCCCGAGCAGTAGGCTGCCGACAAGCCACCATTCGAAATGACTTGTTGCTGCAGTCAGAAACAAGCCTACGGCCTGCACCCACATGCCAGCCACTATCAGTCCCTTGCGGCCCCAACGATCGGAAAGAGGGCCCGTGGCGATCTGCAGGATGCCCCAGGTCACCGGATAGACGGCCTTCAAGATACCGATCCGGTCGACATGGAGGCCGAACGAAGCGAAGAACAGGGGAAAGATTCCCCAGCTCATCCCATCATTAAGATTATTGACGAGCCCGGCCTGCGATGCGGCAAACAGGTTGCGATCCCGGAACGAGGTGAGAAGGAATATCTCGCGGAAGCTGATCGGCACCGATTGCTGCGTATGGGCCGCCGTTTCCACTCGGACGTGCTCCCGTGTATCCTGCACCAGCAGGATCGAGAGCGCCGTGCCAAGAATCGCATAGGCAACGCCTAGGTAGATCGGCGCCGGCCGCAGACCGTACTTCGAGGCAAGATACCCGGTGAGGAAGGCGGTCACACCCACCGCAAGATAGCCGGCGAACTCGTTTAGGCCCACGGCAAGTCCTCGCGACTTCGGCCCGACGAGATCGATTTTCATGATCACCGTCATCGACCAGGCAAGACCCTGGTTGATGCCGAGAAGGGCGTTCGCTGCGATGACCCATCCCCAGCTCGGCGCCCACATGATCATGAACGGCACGGGCAGGCCGACGAGCCAGCCGAGGATCAGAACACGTTTGCGTCCCCAGGCGTCGGCGAGCTGGCCGGAGACCAGGTTGGCGCACGCCTTCACGACGCCGAAGCTGACGATGAAGGAAACGACGAGCGTCGTCGAACTGATTTTGAACTCCTCGGAGCCGATCAGCGGCACGACCGTCCGCTCGATTCCGACCATCCCGCCGACGAAGGCGTTGATCAGGACGAGCAAGGCGAACTGCGGCCAGTTCTCTTTGAGCCCCAGTCGGACAGACGAGGCAGTCCGTGGACCGGTTACAGCTTCGGTCATGATATCAGGCCGCGACCGCCGCCGTGCCTGAGTTTGCCGCCCTGATCTTCGCGGCTTCCGGTGGTGCCGGCGGAATCTCGGCGATCATGAACCGGACAAACTCGGCCTCGTCCTCGATCGTGAACGCATGATTGTGCCGCTTCTCGAAGCCGATCGCGGACGATGGCTTGCCGCTCAGGCGGCGACCGCAGACCGAGCCCGCATAGGCGCCCGGCAGCACCTCGACGTAGTCAGGAAGCTCCTTCAGCCTGCGCACACTCCGAAATAACTGCCTGGCGCCTTCCTCCGCGCTCACGGCAAGTTCGGTGCGGCCGAGATCGCCGACCATGAGCGTGTGACCAGTGAAGACGAACCAGGGCTCGTTGGCGCGCGTTCGGTCCGTCACAAGGATGCAGATGTGCTCGGGCGTGTGACCGGGCGTGTGCAGCACGGTGGCGGAGACGTTGCCTAGCGGAAGTACATCGCCGTCGCGCACGCCTTTGTAGGGAAACGATACGCCAGCCTCGGCCGAGAGCACGTACTCAGCCCCCGCTGCGGCTGCAAGCGCCCGGCCTGCTGACAGGTGATCGGCATGGACATGGGTGTCGATGACGAAGTGGATCCGCATGCCGGCATTGTCGGCGGCCTGCAGGTAGGGCTGAATATCGCCGACCGGATCAACGACCGCTCCGGTGGCTTTGCCGCCGCAGCCGAAGAGGTAGGAGATACCGACTGGATCGCTATGCAAGAACTGGCGGAGAATCATGGACTTGCACTCCCTTGTGAGAAACGCTAGATACATTCAATCGATCTGCTGAATGATATATTGAAGAGGCGCCGTGTCAAGCTCGGGACCGAAACAAGCGATCTATGAGAATCTTGCCCAAGTAGCGCAGGCGCTCGGCCATGCTCACCGGCTTGAACTCCTGGAACACCTTGCGCAGGGGATACGCACCGTCGAGGAGCTGTCGGCTCGGGCGCGTCTGACGTTCGCCAACACGTCGCGCCACCTTCAGATCCTCAGGCGTGCGCGCCTCGTGGAGACCGAGCGTCGCGGCAAGCACATTCTTTATCGACTGGCCGGCGAAACCGAAGTGGTCACGCTGATCAAAGCATTGGGTCGCGTCGGTGAACGGAATGTCGCCGAGATCGGTCGTGTGGTGGCCGACTACTTTCAGGCCCGTGATGCGCTTGAGCCCGTCTCGCGTGACGACCTGGTCGCGCGATTGCGGGACGATCTGGTTACGTTGCTTGATGTGCGGCCCGAGGATGAGTTCGCGCTTGGCCATCTACCGGGGGCGTTCAATATTCCTCTCGCCGAATTGGAACGACGCTTGGGTGAGTTGCCGAAAGGCCGTGAAGTGATTGCGTACTGTCGCGGTCCCTATTGCGTTCTTTCGTTCGAAGCCGTGTCGGCACTGAGGGCGCGCGGTTATCGCGTTCGCCGTCTTGAGGACGGTTACCCGGAATGGAAAGCCGCCGGCCTGCCGGTCGAATCCGTGGCTTGAGACAGGTCGTCAGGTGCATCATGGATGATAAGCCTCATTGCGCGGAACCCGCGTGGCCGATCGTTGGCGTGAAGGATCACAAGGCGCCCTCGGTGTTCCGGCCTGAATCCCTGTTGAGGGAGGCGCGCCGGCAGAGGCAGTTGCCGCTCGTCGCTGTGCCCGAAATCTGCGTGCTCGATCCGGACGGTGACGTAGTCCGCCACCTCAAGCGGACTGGCGCCGGCCGCATCCATGAAGGTTGGGCCTGCTACCACACCGAGCTTCTTGCCTTCGATCTCGACGGCATCGGCGAGGTCGGGATCGTCGGCTGCGCGGTCGGGGCACCCTTCGCCGTCCTGGTCGCCGAGCAGCTCTTCGCATCGGGCTGCCGGCTGCTCGTCAGCGTTACTTCAGCGGGCCAGATCAATCCCATCGGACCGACGCCCTACTTCGTCCTGATCGACCGCGCGCTGCGCGACGAGGGGACAAGCTATCACTACCTCCCGGGCTCGACCTTCGCCGAAGCCCCCAACATGTCTCTCTTGGACCTCGTCGAGCGGGAGGGCCGATCGCTGCCCGAGAAGCTGCATCGCGGCTCGACTTGGACGACGGATGCTCCCTATCGCGAGACCGCAGCGGCGATCGCGCGGGCGCGCGATCTGGGGATGCTCGCGGCCCTCTACGCCTTCGGCACGACGAGCAACAACTCGATCGTGTGCTTCGCGCACGTGACGAACTCGATGGCGCAGAGCGAGGGCGACTTCGAGAAGGGCGAGGCGGACGGCGCCAAGGCCACGCTCGCGGTCGTTGCTGCTACAGCGCGGGGGTGGCGAAGTTCTGGATCATGACCAGGTTGTGATCCGTCGGCGAAAGTTGGGCCACATCTCCATTTGACGAAACCATCAGTCTACGCTAATCATTAGCCATGACTAATGACCCCAACAATCGGACGTCGACCTTCCATGGCTAAAGACAGCGCGCAATTGGCTGCGCTGGGCGATTCCACTCGCAGACGAATTTTCGAGCTGGTGGGCGCGCGGCCTCGCACTGTCGTTGAACTCACTCGAGAGCTGACGGTCTCCCAGTCAGCCGTCTCCCAGCATCTGAAGGTGCTTCGCGAATCTCGTTTGGTTCGTGCCGAGCCAAAGGGCGCCAGCAACATTTATCACATCGATCCAGCGGGGCTCGGCCAGATGCGCGCCTGGCTTGACCGGTTCTGGAGCAGCACACTGGCAGCCTACAAAGTGGCCGTCGAAAAATCAGTGGAGGACCAGCAATGACTAAACGTGTATCGGCAGCGCCCATCAAACAATCTGTCGTGGTCGAGGCGCCTATCGATCGCGCGTTCAAGGTCTTCACTGAAGACTTCGGCAGCTTCAAGCCACGCGAGCACAATCTGCTCTCCGTCCCGATCGCAGAGACTGTGTTCGAACCGCGGGTCGGGGGTCACGTTTATGATCGAGGTGTCGATGGAAGCGAATGCCGCTGGGCGCGTGTGTTGGCTTTTGAGCCGCCGAATCGCGTCCTTCTAAGCTGGGACATCAGCCCGCGCTGGCAAATCGAAACTGATCCCGACAAGACGAGTGAATGGGAGGTGCGATTCATTGCCGAGTCGCCAAGCCGGACTCGGTTGGAGCTTGAGCACCGTCACTTTGAACGCCATGGCGAGGGTTGGGAAAGCGTCCGGGATGGAGTCGAGGGCGATCAGGGCTGGCCGCTTTATCTGAAACGGTTCGCCGAACGGATTGTCGGCGAGGCATGATGCTCGCGTCCCTTGCGGCATGATCGTGATCGGCGGAGGTCTGTATGGCAGCCTACTCGCTTAGCATTGTCGGCGTGCTTTTCCTTTGCCTCCTGTCAATTGGACTGGCGGTCTTTTCAGGAGCGTCCAAAGGCAGGTCCGGGGCACTCTCCGGACCTGTCCTTCCAGCCGATGAAGACAATCTGCTGTACCGGATCGATCGCGTTCACATGAACGCGGTGGAGGCGCTGACTCCTTTTGTCGTCCCGTCTGTTCTGGCTATATTGATGGGGGTAAGACCCGCTACGCTTGCAACGCTCGTATGGATCTATATCGCAATTCGTCTGACCCACGTTGCGGTCTATTTGCGCGGAGGCAACGCCGCCAAAGGCGGCAGCATCAGAACCGTTCTCTATGTTTCAGGTGCGCTCGTAACTATCATTCTCATTGCCGTAACCACCGTGGCAGTCATCCACTAGGGTATCAACACCGGGCCGCCTGACGACGATGATCATTTTCGCTGTTGGCCCATCGCGTCATTTCGCTGCGCTGCGGAACTTGGTCGCTATCCGGGCATAGCGGACTTTGGCAAGCCGTCCGCCCGGCAGATTTATAGTTTCACGGCCTAGATTGCTCGAATGCTGCGAGTGCGGACGGCTGGCTTGGCCGCCTGGGTGGTGCCGACGACGCGCTTGGTCGTCTCCCTCTTGCGAGTGATCGCCCCGGACGCCTCCTTCATGTAATCGGGATGGTGATGACCGTAGGTGTCGATCAGAACCTTCACCGACATGCCGAGATAACCAGCCGCTTCCCATGGGTCAGTGCCCAGCTGCATGAGCCAGGTCGCTGCCGTATGGCGTAGCGTGTGGGGAGTGACGTTTCCGTCAGAGAGGTCGAGCTTCGCCACCTCCACCGCCCGCGCGAAGCCGTTCTTCACCGACTTCACGCCCGTGCCCTGCCACTCGACGAAGTGGTTGGCGATGATCTTCTTGTCGTACCAGCGACGCATATGGACCAGCAGTCGATCCGGCAGCGGCACGGTGGGCTGACGCTTGTTCGTAGCGCGCCGGCCGATCGCCAGACGGTGATAGAGGCCGCTCAAGAGGCAAGTGACGGCTTGCCCGCAACCAATGCATCAAGTCCGGCAGCGAGCTCTGTCGGGGAAACCAAGCAAAATCAGCGGTTCTTGATCGAGATCATGCACGTTTGTACAGGTTTTGCCTGCAATCGCGCCGAAGAGCCTGCTGCTGGGTGGGGCCATGGGCGTTTAACGAATTGCGTGACGATGCAATCATGCTGCTGATTTGCCCGACGTGTCAAAATGTTTTCGCAGGATTCGCTCAAGGCATCCATGCCCGCGACCACCTGCTACTTTGCATGGGGTTGTTTTCGATATTTTAGTTGGGAGTGCAGCGCGGTCCGCCCTTCGCCGCTCCAGTCCGTCTTCGCTTTCGCTTTGATCAAGCTACGCCGGGCACCACGCTTCGCCCTTCGGTCTCCGCGCGGCTGCGCCACGCGTAGCCCGAAGGGCGGAGCGTGGTGGGCCCGGCAGGACTCGAACCTGCAACCAGACCGTTATGAGCGGTGGAAACTCGCTGTATTGCCACTAGAAGTGCCCATTTTCATTGAATTTTGACGACGTTCGTTTTCTTCTTTTCAGTTCGTTTCTGAGGCGAAGCTGAGGCGGTAGGCTTGGCCGTCATCTTGGCAACGGCATCCTTCAGGTGGTCTGGGTGGTGATGCCCGTACACACGCAATAACGTTTCGACGCTCATGCCGAGGTAGCCGGCGGCTTGCCATGGGTCGGTACCGTTCTGCATCAGCCACGTTGCGGCGGTGTGCCGTAGTGTATGCGGCGAAACGCCAGGCCCGAGCTTGGCCAGCGCCACCGCATGTTTGAACGCGGTCTTCACGGAAGATACACCTTCGCCGTTGAACTCGACAAAGTGCCGCGCAATAATCTTGCGCTCCTTCCAACGTCGCAGGTGTGCCAGGAGGCGCGGTGGGATCGGCATCGGCGGCTGCCGTTTGTTAGTCTCCCGCTTTCCCTGGGCGCGTCGGTAGTAGACGCCACGTTCAAGGTCAACAAAGGACCGCCCGATGGCCGCGGTCGGCGATGCTGACGCAATGGCGCCCGCGCGCGTCCCGCTATAGATCCCGATAAGGATGAACCGGGCGAGATGGCGGAGGGGCCGCTTGCTCGTTTCGATCTGCTGCCCTTTATTGGGGCCGCGATGCATAGTCTGTATCTCGCGGGCGCGCCAACACGTCCAGATTAGGTGGGCGGCTTCATCGCGAGTCAGCCATCGATCGCGGGCAGGGCCCTTCTTGGGAAGCGTGACCTTCACGATGCCACGGTGCAGCCCTTCCGCCGCATGGTTGGCGATGGCAGCCCTGAGGTCCTCAAGATCTCGGCGTGCACCGCCCTTATTGCCGCGGTGTTGTTGGTACTCACGGCACTTGGTCCGGGTCACCTCCGACAACATGAGCTTTCCCCAAAACTCTTTGAGGCGCCCGATCCGATTGAGATACTTCTGAGCGTCGGAGTTCTCGACGTAAAGGTCGGGGCGGTCGTCAATGAAAATCGAAAGCACATCGGCGACGGGAATTTTCTCTAGGTCTTTTTCCTTGCGCGTCGGCGCGTATTTTTTTGCAATATAGTCCTTGAGGACTTGCTCAGCTCCTGCAACTTCGCGTTCAGCGCATCCAGTGGCGAAATATCCCGTGCCGTCCCGGATGACCCAAGTGGCTTGATGGGTGAGTTTTCCGGCCCTGTAGCGGGCTGGTCTGAGGTGGAGTCGGGCACCCTTACTTCTACGCGGCATCGGCCACGCATCCTTTCAATTTCATTGAGAGTCGTAAACGCTTTGCCTGCAATAATCTCGACTGTAAGCCGCCCCCGCTTGGCTTCTCGTCTCAGGCTGCTTTCCGAAATGCTCTGATCCGGAAAGGCGATTGCAGCTGCCACGGACAGCCTCAGCGGTGTATCGGGTCCTACATTCTCGGATGTTAGCGCTGGTTTGCGCAAGGGTCATCTCACAAATGATTCAAGCGAGCAAGCGGCCTGTGCGTAACGTTCCGCGAATGCGTTTGCGCGAGGCGCCGTGTTTGCTCAGGGGCCCCTATCACATTGCCCAGCGATTCCCGGCTGAAAATCGGTGCGGCTTTGCGATTGTCGATTTTTATGAATCAACTCAAACGCCTTTTTGCTCGTCGATCAATTGCAAGCAGTAGAAAGTTGCGACCTCATAACCCCAGGTCAGCAAAGTGGGATTCATTTCGTATGGCTTGGCGCAGTTAGAGCGATGCGATCATATTTTTGTAATCAATGCCATTTCCATCGTCGCTCCCGAGGAATTCTCGGATTATCCGCGCGTTGCGGCCCAATGATGGATTGGAGCGAGAGTTCAAGTTTTTCAATTGGTTAGAAGACGGAGTGTGCATGACGTGTGCACCGGGAGATCAAGAAAAATCGATTGATGGCAAATCTGAGCAGTTGTTCGAAGGTGTGACGAGGACGTCGGCGTAACTTTTGGCCACGCGGGCGGATAGGCTTGACTAGAGCGGAGCACTGGCGCGATCCAAAAAGCTGAATCCGCTCTTCGGAATGGAAAACGCCTTTAGGGGAGTGATCTGCTGGTTGAGCGTACGCAAAGAATCCGAATGATGGTCCGAGTCGCTTCCCGGGTACTACGTCCCTCCATCAATCCCTGAAAGCTCTCGTCTTGACCGATCGCTTCGGCGCAACGGCTAGCGTCGAATCGTAAATTCCTTCGACGCCCGCCGATATTCCCAGTTAGCTCTCTCAAGTGCGGGGCGATCGAACTCTGCCTGGGGATACCCAACGCAGAAGTAACCGATGAATTTCCAGGATTGGGGAACGTCGAGGCTCTCGTAGATGCGGGCTGGCGTCAGTATCGACACCCAGCCGAGCCCAATGCCTTCCGCGCGCGCGGCAAGCCACATCGCGCAGATCGCCGCAACGACGGAATATTCGATCGTTTCCGGCATCGTGGCGCGTCCAAGGCCGTGGCCGATATCGCTGGCCTTGTCCGCGAAGACGGCCAGGTGACCCGGTGCCTCCTCGAGACCCGAGAGCTTGAGCGCTGCATATCGCGCTGCGCGTTCGCCCGAATAGGACGCCAGGGCATCGGCATTGCAGGTCTTGAAGTCGTCGATCACGGCTCGGCGTCTTGCCCCGTCCTCGACGATGACGAACCGCCAGGGCTGGCTCAGCCCGACCGACGGGGACAGGCAAGCGATGTCTATCAACCGCTCCAGCGCGCCTTCGGGCAGCAGATCGGTCCTGAAGCGCCGCACGTCGCGCCGCCAGATGAAGAGCTCGCGCAACTGGCGGCGGAATTGATCGTCGAAAGCGACCATCAGAGTGGCAGGCTGGAGTGAAAGAGGGAGGTCGCTATCAGCAGGATGGCGGTTTCGCCAAGCTGTTCGAATGCGCCCAATATATCGCCGGTCTGCCCGCCGATCTGCTTGATCGCCAGGCGAGCCGTCATCAGCCCGATCAAGGCGAGCAGGGCCACGGCCAGGATCGCCTTGCCCGTCCCGAAGCCGAGGGCGAGGATCAGGGCGCCCAAGCCAAGCGCAATGGCGGCGCCTTGAGGCGTCGGCTGTCCGGCGCGAGCCGAAAGTCCGTCCGGCCGTGCCGGCGGCACAAACGCCATGAAGGTAGGCACGCCCGCGCGCGCAGCGGCATGTGCAAGCAGGAGTGCGATCATGACCGATCGCGGCGCGGCGATCGCCGCCAGCGCGCTCCAGCGCAGGATCAGCGAGATGAAGAGCGCGCAGGCCCCATACGTGCCGATCCGGCTGTCGCGCATGATCTCGAGCTTGCGCTCGCGCGTCCGGCCGCCGCCCAATCCGTCCACAGCGTCGGCAAGTCCGTCCTCGTGCAGCGCGCCGGTTACGATGACCGTACTTGCAAGCGCCAGCATCGCGGCCGGCCCCGATGTCAGGCCAACCGCGTAGGCGACGCCGTAGACAGCAGATCCAACGAGCCCCACCAGCAAGCCCGTGACCGGAAGCGACCAGGTTGCGCGCGTGACTTCGCCATCGTCCACGGCCGTGGACGGGCCGAAAGGAAGAATCGTGGCGAACGAAACACCGATCCTCAAGTCGGTGATGATGGTTCGGAGCTGCTCGACCCCAGGCATCACTTGACCTTCATCGGCAATCCCGCCACCACGAACTCGACCTCGTCGGCTACCGCGGCCACATTTTGGTTCAACAGGCCAGCGGCATCGCGAAAGGCACGCGCAAGCGCGTTATCCGGCACAATCCCGAGGCCGACCTCGTTGGTCACAAGGATCACGGGGCTGCGTTGTCGGCCGAGCGCAGCGGTGAGCAGGGCGGCTTCGTCCGACCAGTTGCGCTCGGCATGGAGGAGGTTGGACAGCCACAGCGTCAGGCAATCGACGAGCCGGGCACCGCTATGGTCCGTTTCAGTCAGTGCCTGCACCAGATCGAGCGGGGCCTCTCGCTCGATCCAGTCATTGCCTCGGCGCGCGCGGTGGCGGGCGATCCGCTCTTCCATCTCCGTATCGAGCGCTTCGGCGGTCGCAATGTAGATGGGGCGGCCAGGATAGGCTTGCGCACGCGCCTCGGCGCGCCGGCTTTTGCCGGAACGGGCGCCTCCCGTGATCAACACGATCGCCATTGAATTCTCCGTTCAGACCCGCACTAACCATCAATCGCCGGCAAAGACAAAGCCGAATTCTCCTCTCGGGGGGCTTGCGCTTCGCTGGAATTCTTGCGCATCAGGCGGGTAACAGGAGACAATGCGTGGACTTTGCCGGGGCAATAGCGGTAGCGATGACGGTGGACGCCGTGTTGGGGTGGCCCGGCGCACTGTTCGCGCGCATCGGCCATCCCGTGACCTGGATCGGTAAATTGATCAGCCTGCTTGATCGCAGCTGGAACCGGTCCGTCGACGCCCCGTCGATCCGCCGCATTGCAGGCGTCGCCGCTGCACTGTTGGTGATCGGGCTTTGCGCCGGAGGTGCCTGGATCGTGCAGGTTATGTTGGGGCCGGGCTGGAGCGGCGTTGTACTCATCGGCATTCTCGCATGGCCGATGATCGCGCTGCGCTCGCTTTATGACCATGTCACCGCGGTGGCGCGGCCGCTGCAATCGGGCGACATCGATGCTGCACGACTGGCGGTCGCGCAGATCGTGGGGCGCGATCCCGCAACGCTTGATGACGCGGGGATCGCGCGGGCAGCCATCGAGAGTCTTGCCGAAAATACATCTGACGGCATCGTGGCGCCGGTGTTCTGGGGCGCACTGTTCGGCCTGCCCGGCATCGTCGGCTACAAGGCCGTCAACACGCTCGACTCCATGATCGGCCATCGTTCCGAGCGTCATCTGTATTTTGGCTGGGCGGCCGCGCGAATCGACGATATCGCCAACTTCATTCCGGCGCGTCTCACCGGCTTCCTATTCGCGCTGGTCTCCTTGCGCGTCACGGATGCGCTGTCATGCATGGTACGGGACGCGAACCGCCATCGTTCGGTCAATGCCGGCTGGCCGGAAGCCGCGATGGCGGGCGCGCTCGGCGTCCGTCTGAGCGGGCCGCGCAGCTATCATGGCGGCGCGACCAATGAGCCCTGGCTGAACGACGGCGCGCGCGATCCGCTCGCTGCCGACGTCCGGCAAGGCTTGATGCTCTACATCCGCGCGATGCTGCTCCTCGGCGGGTTGCTCGTCGCACTGGCGTTGGCATGACGAGGGCGGCGATGCGCGAGCATGGTGGCAATCTCGATCAGGCCGTCCAGCGCTTCGGTGGACGCATGCAGGACTGGATTGATCTGTCGACCGGCATCAATCGTCAGCCCTATCCGATCGGCGAGATCGAGCCGCATTTCTGGAACGCCCTGCCATCGCGATCAGATCTTGAATCGCTACATGAAGCCGCACGGCAGGCCTATGCGACCAAGGCGCCGATTCTGGCGATGGGCGGCGCGCAGGCCGCGATCCAGCTCCTGCCGCGACTTGCGCCGTGCGGCCGGGCGCGCGTACTCGCGCCGACGTACAATGAATACGCCGCTGTCTTGTCGGCCGCCGGCTGGCATGTTGCAGAAGTCGCCAGTCTTGACGCGTTGGCGCGCGCCGATCTTGCTGTGGCCGTCAATCCCGACAGGCGACGCTATGACAAGGCTGAGTTGCTCGCGCTCTTGCCGCGCGTCGGTCGTCTCGTCATCGACGAAAGCTTTGCCGACGCCAGGCCAGAGCTATCGCTGGCGGCGGAGGCGGGACGACCCGGTCTCCTGATTCTGCGCTCGTTCGGAAAGTTCTATGGCCTCGCGGGGTTGCGCCTTGGCTTTGTGCTCGGCGCGGAAGAAGACATCGCCGCGCTATCGGCGATGGCGGGCCCGTGGCCGGTATCCGGTGCCGCGATTGCGGTCGGATGGCGCGCCTTGCGCGATCGCGCTTGGGCCAGTGCGACCGCGGCCCGTCTGGAAGCCGATTGCCTGCGGCTCGATGCCGCCGTGAAATCGCAGGGGTGGCGCCTTATCGGCGGCACGCCGCTGTTCCGTCTCTACGAGACCGGCGACGGGCGTGCCGCGCAGGCGCGGCTGGCCGGTGCGCGCATCTGGTCACGGATCTTCGAGCAAAGGCCGGGCTGGTTGCGGCTGGGGTTGCCAGGCGATGAATCGGAATGGACGCGGCTGGCCGAGGCTCTCTCGAGCTGACGTTTGGCGCTCAACGTGCGAGCGCGAGCAGCCCTTCGACATCGAGATGGGCCTCGATGTGATCGGCCAGCGCATCGAGCGCGCTCTCCACCCGCCCATGATACCGCTGGTTGGCAACCGGAATGTCCAATTGCCTGAGAAACGAGCTGCGGAAACTGTCGGACGTAAATAGGCCGTGCAGATAGCTGCCGCAGACACGTCCGTCGCTTGAGACCGCGCCTTCCGGCGCGCCATGAAGCAGAGCGAATGGACGCGCACGGTCCGGCCCGTCCGTCTGACCGATATGAATCTCGTAGGCGTCGATCGGGTGCCTCGTTTCCGCGTGCTGCGCGGTCACGCGGGTGAGCGTCTTCTGCTCCGTCATCACCGTCGTCACGTTCAGAAGGCCGAGACCGGGCGTTTCGCCAGCCGGGCCCTCGATCCCTTCGGGATCGGCCACGCTCCGCCCGAGCATCTGGTAGCCGCCGCAGACGCCGAGCACATGACCGCCACGGCGGTGATGCGCGAGCAGATCGATGTCCCAGCCCTGCGCGCGCAGGAAGGCGAGATCGCCGCGCGTCGATTTCGAGCCGGGAATGATCACGAGCCTGACGTCGCCGGGAATGGCCTCTCCCGGGCGGACCATCACGAGGTCGACGCCGGGCTCGAGCTTGAGCGGATCGAGATCATCGAAATTGGCGATCCGCGACAGCGCGAGAAACGCGATCTTGCATTGACCAGGTTTTCGCGCCTCACCGAGCCCCAGCGCATCTTCGGCCGGCAGTTCGCCGGCCCGGGTGAAGTAGGGCAGCACCCCAAAGCCGCGCCAGGATGTCCGGGCTTCGATCAGCCGATAGCCGTCGTCAAACAGTGTGGGATCGCCGCGGAATTTGTTGATCAGAAAACCCTGGACCATCGCGGCATCGTCCGCATTGATCACGGTCTTGATGCCGACGAGCTGCGCGATGACGCCGCCGCGGTCGATATCGCCAATCAGCACCACGGGAACGTCGGCTCTCCGGGCAAAGCCCATATTGGCGATGTCTGATTTGCGCAAGTTCACTTCGGCCGGGCTGCCGGCGCCTTCGACGAGCACGAAATCGGCGCGATCTTTCAGCCGCGCAAAGCTCTCGAGCACCGCGCCCATCAGCGAAGGTTTCAGGGATGCGTATTCGCGCGCGCGGGCCGTGGCGATGCGCTTGCCATGCACGATGATCTGGGCGCCGACATCAGTTTCCGGCTTCAAGAGGACCGGGTTCATATCGGTATGCGGCTCGACGCCGGCAGCCAACGCCTGCAACGCCTGCGCGCGGCCGATCTCGCCGCCATCGACAGTCACGGCTGCATTGTTCGACATGTTCTGCGGCTTGAATGGGAGCACGCGATAGCCGCGTCGCTTGGCGGCACGCGCGAGACCCGCGACGATGAGCGATTTACCCACGTCCGAGCCGGCTCCCTGGATCATCAATGCGCGCGCCATCGAATTAGAACTCGACGCCCGGCTGGGCCTTGACGCCAGAACGGAACGGATGTTTCACCAGCGTCATCTCGGTGACGAGATCGGCGATCTCGATCAACTCCTCCTTGGCATTGCGTCCGGTGAGAACGACATGCGTCATCGGCGGCTTCGAGGTCTTCAGGAAGTCGACGACCTCAGCTATGTCCAGGTAGTCATATCGAAGCGCGATGTTGATCTCGTCGAGCACGACCATGCGCAAGCGGGAATCCAGGATCAGTTGCTTCGCCTTGTCCCAGCCTGCCTTTGCGGCGGCGATATCGCGGGCGCGGTCCTGGGTTTCCCAGGTAAAGCCTTCTCCCATCGCATGGAACTGGCAGAGATCGCCGAAATGCCCGGTGAGCAGGCGTCGCTCGCCGGTATCCCAGGCGCCCTTGATGAACTGCACGACCGCACAGGGAAAGCCATGCGCGACACAGCGGACGATCATGCCGAAGGCGGAGGACGATTTTCCCTTTCCCGCGCCGGTATGCACGATGATCAGTCCCTTCTCACTGCTCTTGGTCGCCATGATCTTGTCGCGGGCGAGCTTTTTCTTTGCCATTTTCGCCGCATGGCGGGCACCACTCGAAGCCTCGGAGGCCACGACGTCCTCGTCCTCGGCGGCATCCTGTTCAGTCATCATCTGACGTGGTCCTTCGGCTTGACAAGTAGCTAGCTTGGGCAAATGGTGGGCCTGCGTTGGTTCCTGTCCTATGACAGGCGAAGAGGGAATGCGATAGGGCTCAAATCGAGAGGTTTGGGTTCGAAAAGCAGCCGCCCCCGCGACCGTGACCGGAGAGATGCCCGAAGCCACTGCCCCGAACGGGGTCGGGAAGGCGGACATCGAAGGACAAAATCCTGCTCCGCAAGCCGGGAGACCTGCCAGCGCAACGTTTGAGACCGGCGGACGGGGTGTTCCGCGACGGGGAAGCGAGCCTTCCTTCGGATGGATTCGCGCACCTCATCGCTCCCGCTGTTTATCCTGGAAGGGGCGATGACTGTCACACTTCACGTCTGCATCACCTGCCGTGCCGGCCAGACGCTCGGCGAGGGCGAGACCACGCCCGGCAAGCGCCTGCATGCCGCCATTCTCGAGGCCGGTGTGCCTGATGGCGTCGGTGTGGTTCCGGTCGAATGCCTGTCCGCGTGCAGTCAGGGCTGCTCGGTCGCGCTCAGCGCGCCGGGACGGTGGTGCTATGTCTACGGCCGTCTGTCGGAAACCAATGCGCGCGATGTGATCGCCGGCGCGTCAGCCTATGCGGCTGCGTCCGACGGCATCGTGCCGTGGCGCAGCCGTCCGGAGATCTTTCGCAAGCAATCGCGCGCCCGCATTCCACCTATTGCCGTCGTGCCGGAGGCCGCCGAATGAACTCGCTCGCAAAAGTCCCCGTCACGGTCGTCACCGGCTTTCTTGGATCGGGCAAGACGACGCTGATCCAGCATTTGATCACCAATGCCAATGGAAAGAAGCTTGCCGTGCTCGTCAACGAGTTTGGCAGCGAAGGCGTGGATGGGGACATCCTGAAATCTTGCGCCGATGCCAATTGTCCGGCCGAAAACATCGTCGAGCTTGCCAATGGCTGCATCTGCTGCACCGTGGCCGACGATTTCATTCCGGCCATGGAGCAATTGCTCGCACGCAACGTGAAGCCCGACCATATCCTGATCGAGACATCTGGATTGGCCCTGCCGAAGCCCTTGCTCAAGGCATTCGACTGGCCGGAGATTCGTTCCCGGATCACGGTTGATGGCGTGATCGCGCTGGCCGATGCGGAGGCCGTCGCGGCCGGTCGCTTCGCGCCGGATCCGGATGCGGTGGAAGCGCAGCGTGCGGCCGACGACAATCTCGATCACGAGACGCCGCTGTCAGAAGTGTTCGAGGACCAGATCGCCTGCGCCGACATCGTGCTGTTGACCAAGGCGGACCTTGCCGGATCGGTAGGGCTTGAAGCAGCGCGGGCTGCGATCGAAGCCGAGATGCCACGCCGCGTGCCGATGCTGCCCGTCGTGGACGGCGCGGTCGATGCGCGCGTGATCCTGGGTCTTGAAGCGGCGGCGGAAGATGATCTCGCCGCGCGCCCGTCGCATCATGACGGCGAGCACGAGCACAATGACTTTACCTCTGTCGTCATCGAGCTTCCGGAAGTCACCGATGTCGATGCGCTCATCGCATCGATCCAGCGGTTGGCGCGCGAGCAGAATGTGCTGCGCGCCAAGGGCTATGTCGCCGTTGAAGGCAAGCCGATGCGGCTCTTGCTGCAATCGGTCGGCGAGCGCGTGCGGCATCAGTTCGACAGGCCCTGGGGCGCTAAGCCACGACAGTCAAAGCTGGTCGTGATCGGTGAGCACGGCGATATCGATGAGGCCGCGATCAGGACAGGACTTGGCATCTGATGCACGTCGTCTTCCGCGAGAGCCGCGGGCTGGAGGAGACCGCGACGCCACGGGACATCGGCCAGGATCCGGCCGATCTCGTGGTGCTTTCGTTTTCGGACAGCGATCTTGCCGCCTTCGCGTCGGGCTGGCGGCGAGGGCGGGCCAGCCTGCCGTCGCTGAGGCTCGCCAGTCTTGCCGAGCTGCGTCATCCGCTGTCGGTCGACACCTATGTCGAGCGAACGCTGTCGCAAGCACGCGGCATCCTCGTGCGCCTGATCGGCGGCGAGTCCTACTGGTCGTATGGGCTCACGGTGCTGCATCAGCTCGCCAGGGATCGCGGCATCGCGCTGGCCGTGCTGCCGGCGGACGGTCGTGACGATCTGCGACTGGACGCGTTCTCCACATTGCCGGTTTCGACGCTCCGGCGGCTCAAGGTGCTCTGCGACAAGGGGGGGCCGGTTGCGGCGCAGGCTGCGATCGCGCAGCTCGCGCTCGCATCCGGACTCTATGCGGGACCTGTTGTCGGGGCGATCGATATTCCCGAGATCGGGTTCTATGACCCCGCGCGTGGTGTCGTGGCTGCGCCGACCTCCGATGGGCGGCCCAGCGCGCTGGTTACGTTCTATCGGTCCTATCTTACGGCGGCCGACACGGATCCGGTCGACGCTCTGATCGTAGCGTTGCGGAAGAGCTTTGATGCCTTCGGCGTGTTCGTCACCTCGCTGAAGGCGCCGGGAGTTGCGGACTGGCTGCGGGCGCATTTCGCGCAGCACGCGCCGGCCGCCATCGTCAATGCGACTGCGTTTTCTGCGGTCGGCGAGGACGGCGCGACGCCGTTCGATGCTGCGTCGTGCCCCGTGTTTCAGATCGCGCTGTCCACGGCGCGGCGCGACGACTGGGCGGAGTCGCTACGCGGTCTCTCGCCGGGAGACCTCGCAATGCATGTGGTATTGCCCGAGGTTGACGGCCGGCTGTTCGCGGGCGTGGTGAGTTTCAAGTCGGCGAGCGAGCGCGATCCCTATCTGCAATTCGCCCATCTTGCGCATAGAGCCGACGACGAGCGCGTGGGCGCTGTTGCCGCGCGGGTCGCGGCCTGGCGACAACTTGCTGACAAGCCGGCCGGCGAGAAGCGGCTGGCAATCGTGCTCTCGAATTATCCGGGCCGTCCGCACCAGATCGCGCATGCGGTTGGGCTAGACGCGCTCGCCTCGATCGAAGCGTTGCTGTCCGATCTTGGTCGAGCTGGTTTTGATGTCGGGATGCCCACGTCGCTTGGCGATGTTCTGATGCGGGAGCAACTGACGTGGAGCGTCGCCGAATATCGCGTGGAGCTATCCCGTCTTCCACGCCAGTTGCAGGATGACCTCGCGCGCGCCTGGGGCGCGCCGGAAGATGATCCGAATTGCAAATCCGGCGAACTTCATTTCTCTGCTATTCGATGCGGTAAGGCCATCATCGCAGTGCAGCCGGAACGAGGTGAGGTTGGGCATCGTGATGTGGACTATCACGATCTCACACGCACGCCGCGCCACGCCTATGTTGCCTTCTATCTGTGGCTCCGGCGCGAGGCGATCGACGCTGTCATCCACATGGGCGCGCATGGCACGCTCGAATGGCTGCCCGGTAAGTCCGTTGCGCTGTCGTCCTCCTGCTGGCCGGAAGCGCTGATTGGCGACCGGCCCGTGATCTATCCTTTCATCGTCAACGATCCCGGCGAAGCGGCGCAGGCCAAGCGGCGGATCGGCGCCGTCACCATCGGGCATCTGCCGCCGCCGTTGGCGAAGGCCGTGGTGCCCGAGGGCCTACGCCGGCTCGAGCGACTGCTCGACGAATATTCGACGGCCGACGGCCTCGATCCCGCGCGCCGCCAGCGCCTGATTGCGGCAATCCGCGATGAGGCCCGGGCCGCAGGGCTTGAAGGCGATCTGGGCCTTGCCGCATCGGCCGCGCCGGCCGAGGCTATTCCGCGGATCGATCGCTTCGTATGCGATCTCAAGGAAAGCCAGTTCGGCGACGGCCTGCATGTCTTCGGCCGCGGCGCTTGCGGCGAGGCGGAGAAGAGCGCGCTGCTTGATGCGCTCGCCGGCCGGCGCGTTGCGCCGGGGCCGGCGGGCTCGCCCTATCGCGGGCGTCAGGACGTATTGCCCACGGGACGCAACCTGTTTGCCGTCGATCCCCGCGCCGTGCCAACGCCGGCGGCGCATGCGCAAGGTATCAAGTTCGCGGAGGAATTGCTGCGCCGTCACCTTCAGGATCACGGTGACTGGCCGAGGGGGCTCGTCGTCGATCTCTGGGGCTCATCGACCATGCGCACGGCTGGCGAGGATTTTGCGATGGCCCTGCATCTTGCCGGCATCGCGCCGCGCTGGGATCACGGATCGGGCCGGGTGACCGGTTACGACATCATCGCGCTGGCCGAGCTTGGCAGGCCGCGCATCGACGTCACGCTTCGCGTGTCCGGGCTGTTTCGCGACGTGTTCTCCGGTCTCGCTCAATTGTTCGAGGCAGCAGCCGAAGCGCTCGCCGAGCGCGAAGGCGAAGGCGAGGAAAATCCCTATTGTCATCGCGCATCGCGCGTGTTCGGGCCGCGTCCCGGACAATATGGCGTCGGCTTGGCGTCGCTACCCGATGTCTTCACGCCGCAATCGCGGGAGGCAGTCGGCGAGGCGTGGTTGTCGGCATCGTCCTGGGCGTTTTCGTCCGATGGTGCGATGAAGCCCGACCGCGCAGGCATCGAGGCGAAGCTCGCTGCCGCCGACGCCTTCGTCCATACTCAGGACCTGCCTGAGACAGACCTGCTGCTCGCCGCGGACTATGCCGCCCATGAGGCGGGTGTCGCGGCCGCAGCGGCGCGATTGGGCACGAGCATCCCCTCGCTCTATCACCTCGACACCACGCGGCCCGATCAACCACGCGCCCGCGAGCTGACGGAGGAAATTTCACGCGTGGTCCGCACGCGTGCTGCAAATCCTGAGTGGATCGCCGGGATGAAGCGGCACGGCTTTCGCGGCGCGGCGGAAATCGCCGCGACGCTGGAGCAGATGGCCGCCTTCGCTCATCTTGCGGATGCCGTGCCGGCGCATCTGTTCGATCTCTACTACGACGCAACGCTCGGCAATGACGACGTCCGCGGCTTCATGGCGTACGAAAATCCCGCGGCGCTCGCTGCAATGGAAACCTGCTTTACCCGATTGCATGAGGCCTCGCTGTGGAAGACGCGCCGCAATTCGATTGCGGCGGCGCTGCGAGAGGCCTCATGAGCGCGATCGCGATCAAGGGCTGGTGCCCGGGCGCGCTGCGGCCGATGCTGTCAGGCGACGGGCTGGTCGTGCGCGTTCGTCCGTATGGAGGGCGGCTTGATGCGAGGCAGGCGGCAGGAATAGCGGACCTCGCCGAACGTTACGGCAATGGTTTGATCGACCTCACCAGCCGCGCCAATCTTCAGATCCGTGGCGTCAGTGATGAAGGACATCCGGCTCTGCTCGACGGGCTCGCGCAGTTTGGATTGGTCGACCCCGATGCGGAGAGCGAGAGACGGCGCAACATTCTGGTCACGCCGTTCTGGAGCGCTGGCGATGACACGTGTTCGCTTGCTACCGAACTTGAGCATGCGCTGGTCCATAGCTCTCTCGATCTTCCGACCAAGTTTGGCTTTGCAGTCGATGACGGGAAGGAGCGCATGTTCGCCGCGGCGTCGGCGGACGTGCGCTTCGAGCGCGATCCTTCGGGCACACTGATCGTGCGCGCCGACGGAGCCGAGTTAGGCCGCTCTGTTGCACGAAGCGAAGCGGTGAGCGTCGCACTCTCGCTCGCCGAATGGTTCCTGGCATCAGGCGGAGCCAGAGACGGGCGAGGGCGCATGGCGGCCCATGTCCGCGCCGGCGCGCGGCTGCCCGAAGGGTTGCGGGGGGATGCCGAGCCTGCACGCGGCATGGCTGCACCGGCTCCGGGCCTCGATCCGCATGGCGCGTTGATCGGCGCGGCGTTCGGGCAACTATCCCATTCGGCGCTCCGCCATCTCGCCGGTTGCGCGCCGGCACTGCGCACGACGCCGTGGCGCATGATGCTGGCGGAGGGGCTACATGAGCTGCCCCGAACGCCGGATCTCATCACACGGGCCGACGATCCCGCGCTCCGTGTGATTGCGTGCAGCGGCGCGCCGCGCTGCCGTGAGGCGCACGCCGATACACGTGGGCTGGCGGCTGCGCTCGCGCCGCACGTTGCGGCTGGCGCGCGGCTTCACGTATCCGGCTGCGCCAAGGGCTGCGCCCATTCCGGCCCTGCGTCGATCACATTGGTTGGGACCGGTGACGGGTTTGATCTCGTTCGTGACGGTTCGACACGGGATAGGCCTGTCAGGCGCGGCCTGAGCGGCGCAAGCCTCGTCAAGCATCCCTCTATCCTGGTGGGAGCATGCTGATGCAGCACATCTACGAAACCGATGGCGCGGCGATCTACCGGCGATCCTTTGCCACCATCCGGACCGAGGCCGACCTCGGCCGGTTCGCGCCTGACGAGGAACCGGTGGTCGTGCGCATGATTCATGCTGCGGGCATGGTGGGTCTCGAGGCCCATATCCGCTTCACACCCGGCATGGCGGCGATCGCGCGCGCCGCGCTGCAGAAGGGCGCGCCCATTCTCTGCGACGCGCGCATGGTCTCGGAGGGAATCACGCGCGCGCGCCTGCCGGCCGGCAACGCCGTCATCTGCACGCTCAGCGACCCCGCCGTTCCCGCGCTCGCGCAGTCCATGCGCAATACGCGCTCGGCGGCCGCGCTCGAGCTGTGGCGGCCGCATCTTGAGGGCGCCATTGTCGCGATCGGTAATGCACCGACCGCGCTGTTTCATCTGCTCAACATGCTGGAGGACTGTGATTGCCCAAGGCCGGCGGCGATCATTGGCTGCCCCGTCGGTTTCGTCGGCGCGGCTGAATCCAAGGCCGCATTGATGGCCGATTCACCCGCGCCGGCGCTGACGGTCGAGGGGCGCCTTGGCGGCTCCGCAATCACCGTTGCCGCCGTGAATGCGCTGGCAAGCCGGAGCGAATAGGGATGGGGCGTATCATCTGCTGCGGCCTCGGGCCAGGCGATCCGAATTTGATGAGCGTGCGTGCTGACCGTGAAGTGCGCGCGGCGAAGCACGTCGCCTATTTCCGCAAGAAGGGACGTCCCGGCCAGGCGCGGCGGATCGTCGAGGGGATGCTGGCGGCGGACGTCTCGGAATATCCAATGGAATATCCCGTCACGACCGAGATCGCCTTCGACAGTCCGGAGTATGTCCGTCTGCTCACCGGATTCTATGACGAATGGGCGGAGCGCCTGACGCGGCTTGTGCGGGCGGTCGACGTCGTCGTGCTCTGTGAGGGCGATCCCTACTTCTACGGTTCCTTCATGCACCTGCACGCGCGCTTGCACCGGCGGGTCGGGATCGAGGTGATCGCAGGCATCCCCGGAATGGCCGGCTGCTGGAACTCTGTCGGCCGGCCGATCGCGCTCGGCGACGACGTGACGACGGTTTTGATGGGCACGCTCGCGGAGGACGAGCTGGAGCGTCGGATGCGCAATTCCGACGCGCTCGTCATCATGAAGACCGGCCGCAATCTGACAAAAGTGCGCCGCGCGCTTGTGTCCGCCGGCCGACTGGCTGACGCGTGGCTGGTCGAGCGCGGGACCATGCCGAGTGAGCGTGTCGCTCGGCTGATCGATGTCGAGGAAGCCGACTGTCCTTATTTCGCGATCGTGCTAGTCCACGGGCAGGGGCGACGCCTGGTGTCGGTCGAATGACGGGCACGCTGACCATCGCGGGACTTGGGCCGGGCGACGACGCACTGGTCACGCCGGAAGTCTCCGCCGCACTCGCGGCCGCGACCGACGTCGTGGGCTATGCGCCCTATGTTGCGCGCGTGGCTCCGCGCGAAGGCCTCACGTTGCACCCCTCCGACAACCGCGTCGAGTTGCAGCGCGCGAACGAAGCCTTGCGGCTCGCATCAGAAGGCCATCAGGTTGTCGTGGTGTCCTCCGGCGATCCCGGCGTCTTTGCGATGGCCTCTACCGTGTTCGAGGCGCTTGAGGACCGGCCGCAATGGCAGGGGCTTCCCATCCGCGTGTTACCTGGCGTGACGGCGATGTTGGCAGCCGCCGCGCGCGCCGGCGCACCGCTCGGACATGATTTTTGCGTGATCAATCTCTCCGACAATCTGAAGCCGTGGCCGGTGATCGAGAAGCGCCTGCGGCTCGCCGCCGAAGCTGATTTCGCGATCGCGATGTACAATCCGCGCTCGGCGAACCGGCCCGAGGGCTTTGGACACGCGCTGGACGTCCTGAGCGAGGCGGGGTGCGGCGAGCGCATTGTCATCTTTGCGCGGGCGGTCAGCACACCCGATGAGCGGATTGAGGCGCTCAGGCTATGCGAGGCGAAGCCCGAAATGGCCGACATGCGGACGCTCGTGATCGTCAGCAATTCGACGACGCGCCGGATCGGCCGCTGGGTCTATGCACCGAGGCAGGTACGATGACCGAGCCATTGCATGACCTCGGCGACGCTTTCCACCCGCAACCGGTCCGGAAGTGCTGGTCGCGACAGCATGATCACGGGAAGACCCAGCGCGCGCGCAGCGTCAATCTTGGCGCGCGCGCCGTCTCCGCCGGAATTGCGGGCGACAATCCATTCGATGCGACGCGCGCGCATCATCTCCAGTTCACCATTGAGCGTGAACGGGCCGCGCGACAAGATGACGTCGGCATCGAATGGCAAGGCGTCCTCGGGCGCGTCGACGAATCTCAGCGTGTAGGCGTGCTGCGGCCTGCTGGCGAAGGGCGCGATATGCTGCCGGCCGATCGCAAGAAACACCCGGGTGCGGCTTTCCGGCAAGGCCGCAACAGCGGAGGCGATATTGGCCACCTCGATCCAGTTGTCGCCGGGCGTTCTGGCCCAGGGGGCGCGTTCCAGAGCCATCAGCGGCGTGCCGGTTTCCACGCACGCCGCAACCGCGTTGCGGCTCATTTCGGCCGCGAAGGGATGCGTTGCGTCAACCACATGCGTGATGCCTTCCCGACGAATGTGTTCGGCAAGACCGCTCACGCCGCCGAAGCCGCCGATACGAGTCGGCAGCGGCTGGTTGGCGGGCGCACGGGTGCGCCCGCCGTAGGAATAGATCGCGTCGAGTCCCGCGCGCGCGATGCTCTCTGCAAGCAGATTGGCGTCGGCCGTTCCGCCCAGAATGAGGGCGCGCATCATGGCTGATCCCTGGTTGACCATTATTGGCATCGGCGAAGATGGCCTTGCCGGCCTCTCCGAGGCAAGCCGAAAGGCGATTGCCCGGGCGGAAACTGTCTTTGGCGGCGAACGCCATCTCGCGCTCGCGGAGGTTGGCAACCGCGGCCGTCCGTGGCCGGTACCGTTCGATGCGGACATTGTGCTGAGCCGGCGCGGCCGCCCGACGGCGGTGCTTGCCTCGGGCGATCCGTTCTGGCATGGCGTCGGCGGAAGCCTTGCTGAGAAGCTCGAGGCAGGCGAGTGGGTTGTCCACTCCGCGCCTTCGACCTTCTCGCTCGCCGCGGCGCGATTGGGCTGGCGCCTCGAATCTGTCGTCTGTCTCGGGCTCCACGCCGCGCCTTTCGAGCGCTTGGTCCCGCATCTGGCGCAGGGCGCGCGGATCATTTGCCTGGTGCGCGACGGCAAGGCAGGCGGCGATCTCGCAAAATGGCTCACGGAACGTGGCTGGGGCGGGTCGTTGATCTGGAGCCTTGCGGCCCTTGGTGGCCCCGGCGAACGCATCAGACAACATCGTGCCGACAGCTACTCGGCCGAGCCTCGCGACAATCTCGTCGCGCTGGCGCTGGAGGCGAGGGGATCGCAGGGCATCGCGCGCAGCTCGGGTCTTCCGGACGATCTCTTTGTGCATGACGGCCAGATCACCAAGCGGCCGGTGCGCGCGCTGGCGCTGTCAGCCCTTTCGCCGCGGCCCGGCGAAAGATTGTGGGATATTGGCGCGGGCTCAGGCTCGATCTCCGTTGAATGGGCTTTGGCGGGGGGGACGGCCATTGCGGTTGAGGCTCGCGAGGAACGCGCTGCGAACATCCGCCGCAATGTTGCGGCGTTCGGTCTGACACATCGGATCACCGTCGTTGAAGGAACCGCGCCCGATGCTCTCGCGGGCCTGAAGGCGCCCGGTGCCGTATTCGTCGGCGGGGGGCTCAATGCCACGTTGTTCGATCCCGTCTGGCTGTGTCTTGAAGCGGGCACGCGATTGGTCGCACATGCCGTGACGCTAGAAACGGAGGCGTTTCTCGCGGACCTGCATCAGCGCCATGGTGGGGAATTGATGCGGATCGAGATCGCTCATGCCGCCCCGCTGGGCCGGTACCGATCCTGGGAGTCGGTGCGGCCGGTCGTGCAATGGAGTGCGGTCAAATGAAGGTCGCAGGTTTGGGCTTCAGGCGTACCGCGACGCTTGCCTCGCTGCGCGAAGCGCTGATCGCGGCCGGCGGCTGCGAAGGCCTCGCGGCGGTCGCCACGGTCAGCGACAAGGCGGAGACGGCCGCTCTGATATCGTTGGCGCGCGAGCTCAACGTGCCGATCAAGGCTGTTCCAGCCAATGTGCTGGCCGGCGCCGCGACGCTGACCCAGTCAAAACTCATCCGGGAAAAATTTGGCACGGGGTCGGTCGCGGAAGCCGCCGCACTGGTGGCGGCCGGTCGTCGCGCGCGCCTGATTGCGACGCGCGCGGTTTCACAAGACCGCACCGTAACGGCGGCGATTGCCGAAGGAGACGGCGAATGACCGTGCATTTCATTGGCGCCGGCCCCGGCGCTGCAGATCTCTTGACCTTGCGCGGGCGCGATCTGATCGCCGCCTCGCCGGTCTGCCTCTATGCCGGCTCGCTCGTGCCGGAAGGCGTACTCGGGCATTGCCCGCCGGGCGCGCGGATCGTCAACACCGCGCCGCTGTCGCTCGACGAGATCATTGCGGAGATCGCCGCCGCGCACGTGGAAGGCAAGGACGTCGCGCGGCTGCATTCGGGTGATCTCTCGATTTGGTCAGCGATGGGCGAGCAGCTACGGCGGCTGCGCGCGCTGAAGATTCCCTATTCGATCACGCCCGGCGTGCCGTCCTTCTCCGCCGCCGCCGCGGCGCTCGAGGCCGAGCTGACGCTGCCGGGCCTTGCCCAGTCCGTGGTGTTGACGCGTACGCCCGGCCGGGCGAGCGCGATGCCGGGCGGCGAGAAGCTCGCCGCTTTCGCCGCGACCGGTGCGGTGCTCGCCATCCACCTGTCGATCCATCTCCTGGACAAGGTGATTGCCGAGTTGACGCCGCATTACGGCACGGATTGTCCGGTCGCGATTGTTTGGCGCGCAAGTTGGCCGGACCAGCGCATCGTGCGCGCCACGCTTGCCACGCTCGATGCCGCAGTCGGTGTCGAGCTCGAGCGGACCGCGCTCATTCTGGTCGGCAAGACGCTGGGCTCGGAGGAGTTCGCCGAGAGCCGCCTTTACGCTGCCGACTATAATCGCCGTTACCGCCCGGTCGGGCAGGCACCGCGTTTTCCGGAGGCGTCGTGATGGCGACAGGCCTCGTCATCTCGGCGCCGGCCTCCGGCATTGGCAAGACGACGCTGACGCTGGCGCTCGCGCGCGCCTATCGCAATCGCGGGCTGACCGTGCAGTGCTTCAAGAGCGGACCCGACTATATCGATCCCGCCTTCCACGCGGCCGCGACGGGACATGCCTCGGTCAATATCGATAGCTGGGCCATGGATCGCGAGACGATCGCGCAGCTGGTCGGCCGCGGCGCGGACGCCGATCTCGTGCTCGCGGAGGGCTCGATGGGCCTGTTCGACGGCGTCGCTGCGCGCGGCGTGGCGGGCACCGGCGCGACCGCCGACATCGCGGAGATGATGGGCTGGCCGGTTCTGCTGGTGATCGATCCATCCGGCCAGGCGCAGACGGCCGCGGCGGTTGCCGCCGGACTGCGCGATTTCCGCGCGGGCGTCCGGCTTGCAGGCGTCGTTCTCAATCGCGTCGCGAGCCCGCGGCACGAGGATCTGGTGCGCCGCGCCATGGCAGACGCCGGCATTGCCGTATTCGGTGCGCTGCCGCGCCATGCCGAGATCGCCTTGCCGAAGCGGCATCTTGGACTGGTGCAGGCCGAGGAGCAGGCAGAGATCGGCGAACTGATTGCGAAGGCTGCACGCTTCGTCACCGAGCATGTCGATCTCGACTCCGTGCTGCAATCGGCCTCTGCCTGGCTGCCGCCATCGGCCCCGGGCGATCTCACCGTCACGCCACCCGGGCAGCGGATTGCGCTGGCGCGCGATGCGGCGTTCTCCTTCATCTATCCGCACATGCTCGAAGCCTGGCGCGCCGCCGGCGCCGAGATATCGCCCTTCTCGCCGCTTGCCGATGAAGGGCCTGACGCGAGCGCCGACGTGTGCTGGTTGCCCGGCGGCTATCCGGAACTGCACGCGGGCCGGCTTGCAGGCAACACGCGGTTTGGTGGCGCATTGCGCGCCTTCGCCGAGACGCGCCCCGTGCATGGCGAATGCGGAGGCTATATGGTGCTCGGTACGGCCTTGACCGACGCCGAGGGCGCACGCCACCAGATGGTCGGCTTGCTTGGCCTGGAGACGAGCTATGCCAGGCGTCGCATGCATCTGGGTTATCGCCTGGCGGAGCTTGCTGCACCGATACCCGGACACAAGGCCGGCGCACGGCTAAGGGGCCATGAGTTTCATTATTCGATGATCGTCGCGCAGCCTGACACGCCGCTCGCGGTCGTGTGCGATGCGACGGGCGCCGTGGTTGCGGAGACCGGCTCGCGGCGCGATAACACCTCCGGTACCTTCTTCCATCTGATTGCGGAGGACCGGTGAGCGGCTTCGTCTCCTTCATTTCCGCCGGCCCCGGCGATCCCGAGCTCCTGACGCTGAAAGGGGCGGCGCGGCTGCGCGAAGCCGACGTGGTGCTCTATGATGACCTCGCATCGGGGGCGATCCTCGATCTGGCCGGTCCAGCCGCCAATCTCGTCGCGGTGGGAAAACGCGCCGGTCGCCCCTCGACCAAGCAGCAGCATGTCAACCGGTTGCTGGTCGATTACGCGGGAACGGGCGCGCGCGTGGTGCGGCTGAAATCGGGCGATGCGGGCATCTTCGGTCGTCTGGAAGAGGAGCTCGAGACACTCCGCGCGGCAGGGATCGGCTACGAGATCGTCCCAGGCGTCACCGCGGCCTGCGTCGCGGCGGCGCAGACCGGCATTCCCCTGACCCGACGGCATACGTCGCGCCGGGTCCAGTTCGTGACCGGCGCCGATGTCACCGGTGAATTGCCCGCGAACCTGAACTGGGCGGCGCTGGCCGATCCGGAGGCGACGACCGTCGTCTATATGGGCCGGCGCACGTTCCCGGTCCTGGCCGCGAAGCTGATCGAGCATGGCCTCGCGCCGAGCACGCCGGCGCTGTTTGCCGAATCCTTGGGCCGCACCGACGAGCGGCTGGTCCGCACCACGATCGAGGAGCTCGCCGAACAGCTCGCGCGAGGCGGAGCGGCGAAGACCGCCGCCGTGATCCTGTTCGGCGCGTTGGCGGAGATGACGTGAGATGACACCGTCGCCGACCCTCGCTCGCCGCTTGACGCGTGCTCTTCGAAAGAGTCAATTTTGACGCCAAAGCCGTCGGTGTGACGGCAGGAAGGACTTGAGGCCATGCATATCGAACCGGGAATTGTGACGGGTGCAAAACTCGTGCTGAGCTATGCTACCGGAATTGCCGCAGGCGGCGTCGCTCTCAAGCTAGCGGCGGATAGCGTGCGCGAGCAAGGCATCGTTTCATTTGCCGTGCGCACGGTTGCGACGACAGCGCTGGTGTTCTCATTCTTCGAGATCCTGCCGCACTTCCGCGTCGGAGTCTCCGAGGTGCACTTCATCCTCGGTTCCACATTGTTCCTGCTGTTCGGTGCCGCACCCGCCGCGTTCGGACTCGCATTGGGTCTTCTGCTGCAAGGCCTGTTCTTCGTGCCGACGGACCTGCCGCAATACGGCATGAACTTGACGACGCTGGTGGTGCCGCTGTTCGCGATCCACGCGCTGTCCCAGCGCATCATTCCCCGCAACACCGCCTATGTTGACCTGCAATATCGCCAGGCGTTGGCGCTTTCGACGACGTACCAGTCCGCCATCGTCGCGTGGGTTGCATTCTGGGCGCTCTACGGTGCGGGCTTTGGCGCGACGAATCTCGCCAACATCGCGATGTTTGCAGGATCCTATGCGCTGGTCATTGTGATCGAGCCGCTGGCGGATCTTGCCGTGCTCGCGCTGGCAAAATCGCTGCGTGGCGTTACGGCCTACGGCTTCGTCACCCCGCGCCTGCACAACGCCGTGTAGAGATAACGTGAGGGGCGGCTGCCACGGCCGCCCTTCGCACAGGTTATGCTGACGCTCTCCCTGATAGGTATCGGCTGCGGCGATCCCGAGCAGCTCACGCTCGCTGCGATCCGCGCGATCAACGCTGCCGATCTCGTCCTCATCCCGCGCAAGGGCGCGGCGAAGTCCGATCTCGCCGAACTGCGGCGGGCGATTTGCGCCGATGTGCTCACGAGCGACAAGGCGCGTATCGTGGAATTCGATCTGCCCGTGCGCGATGCCGGCGAGGCGGACTACCGCCGGGGCGTTGACGATTGGCACGACGCTGTCGCTGCAACTTGGTTACAGGAGGTCGCGAGCCACCTTGGCAGCGACGGCCGCGTGGCCCTGCTGATCTGGGGCGACCCGTCGCTCTACGATTCCAGCCTGCGCATCGCGCGAAGGCTGGACCCGTTGCCGGCGATCGAGGTGATCCCGGGCATTACGTCGATCCAGGCGCTGTGCGCGGCGCATGCGCTGCCGCTCAACGACATCGGCGAGCCCTTTCTCGTTACGACGGGGCGGCGGCTGCGCGAAGCCGGCTGGCCTGACGGCACCGACACCGTGGTCGTGATGCTTGATGGCGGCACCGCCTTTCAATCGCTGGAGCCGAAAGGCCTGCACATCTGGTGGGGCGCCTATCTCGGCATGTCCGATCAAATCATCATGTCCGGTGAGCTTGCCGAGGTTGGCCCTCGCATCGTCGCGACGCGGCAAGAGGCGCGCGAACGGCATGGCTGGATCATGGACAGCTACATTCTCAAGCGCAGGCCGTGAGGCGGCTGCATGCAGAGGCAGAACAACATGCTTCCCGAGTGGGTCTCCCAGAACTGCCCTGATGTCTCGGCCGTCCATCGCGAGGCGGCGCTCGCGCGGCAGGGGCAACTGACAAAGCCGACCGGTGCGCTCGGCCGGCTCGAGCACATTGCGGTCGAGCTTGCCGGTTTGCAGCAGACGGAAAAACCTCGCGCGGCGCGCGTGCCGATCATCATCTTTGCCGGCGATCACGGCATCGTCGCGCAGGGCGTGTCGGCCTATCCGCAGGAGGTGACGATCGCGATGATGGCGAATTTCGCCGCGGGCGGCGCTGCGATATCGGTCTTGGCACGCGAATTGGGTTTGGGTCTCGAAGTCGTCGACGCCGGCACGTTGGCGGGAGCGCCGCTGGCGGGTGTCGTCACCGACAAGCCGCGCTGTGGCAGCCGCGATTTCAGTGTGGAGGCGGCGCTTAACCCGAGCGAGCTGGCGTTCGCCTTTGAATGCGGCCGGCGCGCGGTGCTGCGCGCAGAGGCCGGGCATCCTGATCTACTCATCTTCGGAGAAATGGGGATCGGCAACACCACGACCTCGGCAGCAATCGCTTCGGCCCTGCTCGGCGTGAGCGCCGAAGAGATCGCAGGTAGCGGAACCGGTGTCGATACCGCCGGCCGGGCCCGCAAGGCGCGGCTGGTTGATGCCGCGCTGGCCCTGCACAGGCTTGCGGGGGCTTCTGCCGAAAAGATCTTGTGTGCAGTTGGGGGTCTCGAGATCGCCGCCATCTGCGGTGCGATCATCGCAGCCGCGCAGGGGCGCATTCCGGTCCTGATCGACGGCTTCATCGTGTCAGCTGGAGCGCTCGCGGCGGTGCGTCTCAATCCGTCGTGTCAGCCATATCTCTTGCCCTCGCACCAATCGGCGGAGCAGGGACATCGCCTGATTCTTCGCGCGCTCAACATCCATCCTCTGGTCAGCCTGGACCTGAGGCTCGGCGAGGGATCTGGTGCCGCGATCGTACTGCCGCTGGTGCGGCTCGCATGCGCCCTGCACAACGGCATGGCGACCTTTGCGCAAGCCAACGTGCCGGATCGGCCGGCCTGATGACGGCGCTTCAAGCAGCGCGCTGATTGACCGATAGCACCCGCCAGCCATTCGACAGCCGATCGATGCGAGTGAGGAAGAGCGGGTCGATGACGAAGCGGAGGGCAGCCTGCGGGGTGAGGTCAAGTGCGATGCACAGCGCAGCGCGGATGGTGCCGGAATGGACGACAAGGATTGCCGGTCCGGTCCCGATCTGATCGAGGCCCTGCCGAACCCTGACAATCTGATCCTCAAAGCTTTCGCCGCCCGGCGGCCGGGAGTGAGCCGGATCGCTCCAGAACTTTGCGTAGCCTTCGCGGCCGGCAGCGGCGAGATCGTCGTGGCGCTGCCCGGTCCAGTCGCCAAAATCCTGCTCGCGGAATTCGGGCACCAGGATCGGGTCACGCCCCAGCGCACGCGCCGTGTCGACGGTCCGTCGCGACGGGCTTGCGTAGCTTGTGGCGTCCTGCGGCAGATGCCGTCTCAGCGCTTCAAGTTGCGTCCGGTCGTTGAGATCCGCGGGGGCGTCCGAGGCATGGATCGTCCCTGCGACGCCATTGACGACGGCATGCCGGACCAGCCAGAGGAAGGTGTCCCCTTCCATTCAACGTCTCCACCTACGTCAGAGCAGTAACGCGATAGCACGCTCCGGTAAGCAATTGTCAATGTAGAGATCGCTGCGACAAGGACACCCAGACTGCACATTGACTCCGCGCTCGTCTTAATCCTAGATGCACGCGACGGTTTCCCCTTACGGGGGTGAAAAGGGAATGCGGTGCGAGGAGGTTTCCTCAATGCCGTAGCTGCCCCCGCAACTGTGAGCGGAGAATGTTGCGTCACGAGCCACTGGGCATCTCGGTCCCGGGAAGGCGACGCAAGGTAACGACCCGCAAGCCAGGAGACCTGCCGTCAGCCGTGGTCACACGCGAAGATGTCGGTCGGGGAGTACAGACATTCGGCTTCACCCGAGGCTTAGCAAGCTGGAGGTTGAGACCTGGGTCGCTGTGACGTGCCACTGACGTCATACCGAGGTATCAACCATGTCGTCTCTTCGTGCCGCCCGGTCGGGCAAATTCTTGCTCGCATCCGGCGTTCTCTCTTATTTTGCTTCCCTCGACATCTCCGTAGCCTGGGCGCAACAGGCGAGCTCCCGTGAGCAATTGCCACCCGTCGAGATTTATCCGGGTGCCGATCAGAAGCGCAGACCGGCAAAGCCGGCCGGTCGCGACGAACGCGGCGCGCGCCATACGGCGGCAAGCAGAGCCACGTCCGCCGCGACAGCACCGAAGCCTGATGAGCAAGCAATGCAGACGCCGCCGAACACGAACGCTGTCGCCAAGGGCGCTTCGCGTCTTGGCCTGACCGTGCGCGAGATTCCGGCAACCGTCGAGGTGATTTCAGCTGAGACGATCCGTGAGCAAGGCTATCGGACGGTGTCGGAAGTCGCGCAAGGCGCGGTCGGCGTGACGTCCGGTGACAATCCGGCCGAGCCCTCGGCCTTCTCGATGCGCGGCTTCACCAACAGCCAGATCAACGTGCTCTACAACGGCATCAAGATCGGTCCGCAGAACATGACGTCGCGTATCATGGATGCGGCCAATCTCAAGGCAGTGGAGTTTCTGAAGGGACCAGCCTCACTGTTGTCGGGCGAGGGTGCCGCAGGCGGTGCGGTCAATTTCTTGACCAAGCAGCCGCACATCGGGCCGATCCGGAACGAGGCGTACTTCTCCTATGACTCGCTGAATTCGTTCCGGAGCTACTACGGCTCCGGCGGCAGCACCAACATCCAGAGCCTGGACTACCGGTTCGACATCAGCCGCTCCTCACTCAACGGTTTTGCCGACGACACCAACACGAAGACGCTCGACGTATCGGGCCAACTGAATTACCGCATATCCGACAATCTCAAGGTCTGGGGCGCCATCGAATACAAGGAGGACCGTTCGAGGGCCTATTGGGGCGTGCCGCTCGTTCCGGTCGCCTTCAGCGGATCCCATGCCACAGCCGGCATTGTCTCCGGGAGCTACGTCTCGAACTACAACGGATCGAACCTGGGGCCCGTCACGATCGACGACCGCACCTTCAACACCAACTACAACGTTCTCGATAATCGTAACGTGGCGAAGGAGGTATGGCTTCGCGGCGGCTTCGAGCTCAGGCTCGCACCCGGTCTGACCCTGAAGAGCCAGGCCTATGGCTATGGCGCCGAGCGCGAGTGGCTCAACAACGAAGTTGAGGCGTTCAACGCCAATTCGAACCTGGTCGATCGCGAGCGCTTCTACGTGGCGCATCGCCAGAAGCTCGCAGGCAACATCACCGACTTGACCTGGGATGCGAACATCGTCGGTATGGATAACCGCCTCGTGACGACGGTTGCGGCGAGCGGCCTCGATTTCGTCCGCCCGGGTGCCGCCAACTTCCCCCACGACCTGGTCACGCTGGTCGATCCCGCGCGCGGATACTACGGCCTGCTGACGACGCAGCGACAGACCGCTCGAATCGACAATGAGTCCCTGTCGTTCGAGGATCGCCTTAAGATCACACGGACATTTGCTCTGGTCGGTGGCCTGCGCATGGAGCATATCGGGCTCGATCGGAATTCGACCGACGCGAACGGCGTGGTGAAGACGGGCTTTCCCTTCTCGAAATCCTGGATGCCGGTGACGGGCCGCATCGGCTACACTTGGGAGGCCGTTCCCGGCCTGACGTTCTTCAGCCAATACGCAACGGGTGCAGACGTGTCGGCCAATAACATTTTTCTGCTCGGGCCGCTCCAGCCGCTCGACCTGACAACATCGCGGACCTATGAAACCGGCGTGAAGCATCTGTTCTGGGACAACCGGGCGGAGTGGTCGTTCTCAGCCTTCGATATCCTGCGCAAGAATGTCTATGCGGCGGCCGGCGGCATGCAGCTCAACTTCGCCGGACGGCAGGAATCGAAGGGCGTGGAGCTCGCAGCCTCCATGCGCCTGACGGAAGCCTGGCGTGTGTGGGGCAACATCGCCTATGTCGACGCGCGCTATGCCGACTACAATTTTGCTGGTGGCTCGTTTTCCGGGAATACGCCGCCGAACGTGCCGCGCGTCGTCGCGAACGCCGGCGCGTCCTACCGGTTCTTCACGCCGTGGCCGGTCGAGCTCGGGGTGATCGGCCGCCATGTCGGCGATCGCTACAACACCGTCACGGTGACGATGAACGCCTGCACGGTGGCCGATCTCTATGCCTTCGTCGACATCCCCAAATCCGTCTTCAATGCCGTCGAGCAAACGCGGCTGACTTTCCGGGTGCGGAATGTGACCGACAAGCGCTACGCGATCTGGGGCGATCCGTTCTATCCCGACCAGATCCTGCTGGGAGCCCCGCGCACCTATGAGATCTCCGCCGCCCTCAAATGGTGAGGTGATTGCCGTATGATGGACGGACTGGTCCTGCTGCACCGATGGCTCGGGGTCGCGTTCTGCCTCCTGTTCGCAATGTGGTTTGCGACCGGCATTGTCATGCACTTCGTTCCGTTTCCGTCGCTCACGGAAGCGGAACGCTTTGCCGGACTTGCCGCCGTGGACAGCGCTCGTGTGACCATCGATCCGTCGACAGCTGTCGAGGCAAGCGGCATCGAGGACGCCGCGCGCGTTCGGCTGATCCAGCGGACCGACGGGCCGGTGTACGTCGTTTCGGGGTCGTCGCAATTGCGGACGATCCGTGCATCAGATGCGACGGGTGCCGCATTGAAGAAATCTCCCGACATTGCCCTCGCTGCGGCGAGGGATCATGCAAGGCGGCGCGGCATGGATATCTCGCGCGCGTCAATCGTTGAGCTCGCAGATTATGATCAATGGAGCGTGCCGAACGGCTTCGATCGTCACCGTCCCTTGTTTCGCGTGGCGCTCAACGATGCGGCCGATACAGCAGTCTATGTGTCCTCGGTCACCGGCGAGATCGTATTGGACACGACGCGCAGCGAGAGGTGGTGGAATCTTGCGGGCAGCGTGCTGCACTGGATCTATCCCATGATGCTCCGAAGCAATTGGTCGCTCTGGGATCGCGTGGTATGGACGCTGTCGCTGCTTGCCTTGATCGGAGCGGCGCTCGGCGCGGTGCTTGGGGGCGCGCGGATCAGGATTCAGCAGGGGACTGCCGTTTCGCCCTATCATGGCTGGCATGCGCTGCATCACGTCATTGGCTTAATAGCGACAGTTTTCGTCCTGACGTGGATCTTCAGCGGCTGGCTATCCATGGATCACGGGCGGTTGTTCTCGCGTGGGCAATTGACCGACACCGAGGCTAACGCCGCCGCGTCCCCACCAGCCTGGAACAGGCTTCCGTCTACAGACTGGGGGTCAATATCGCCGTCTGCCCGAGAGATCGAATGGTTCGCCTTCAATGGGGACCGCTATCGACGCGACCGGATCGATCTCGGGAGGCAAACGCTAGTTCGAGCGGGGAGCCCGAGATCGGACGATCAATCAGGGTTCCTGGACTCGCGCGAGGTCCAAGCGTTGACCCACCGCTTGGCATTTGGTTGCGGCTTTCCAGCAATCCTTGCGGCAGATGACAACTACATGGCGTCCTCCACGATACCGGGTGCGCCTGTCTACCGTTCGGTATGCGGCAACGTGTGGTATGACATTGACGGCGCGAGCGGGAACATCTTGCAAAGATTGGACTCGTCGCGCCGCGCGTATCGCTGGCTTTACAGCGCATTACACACGCTGGATTTTCCAATCCTTGTGATTCGTCCTCGCGTCCGGAGCACTTTGATAGTCGGCCTCTGCATGTGTGGACTGCTGTTCGCAATAACTGGCATAGTTATTGGCTGGCGACGCGTGAGATACTCCGTGCTTGGGAAAGTGGTCCGTAAAGATGCTCGAGAAGTCTGATCTTCCTCGTTTCGCTGAGAACACTCAGCAACTCTAAAGTTCGCCGCGACACGCGCGTTTCTTTACTGCCAGCACCGCCGAGCTCGAACCCTCGATGTTTAGCGCGGATCTCTCCGGCGCGGCTGCATTCATCAGACGATCGAGCCGGCCGGCTCCACGGCGATCGTGCGAACAGCAGGATTAATCCGCTTCAGAGACGCTCATGTCGAGAAGGTGGCGGACGGTGCAGCCGCCGTATACCGAAGCCTTCAACTCGGGAAGATAGCGGACGACCGGCGCTTCGGGATCGAGCCGGCCTTGCCCGGTCAGGATGCCGCCGACCGTGCCGGCTATGGATTTGCTGACCGAAAATATCAGGTGCTGCGCATCGGGCGCGAGACCGTGCGCATACCACTCCGTGACGGTCCGGCCGCGATGGAGCACCAAAAAGCCGTCGACGTGGGTTGAGCGCAACGCGTCAGCGACCGTCCTCTTTTCGCCCTTCAGGTCCGCGAAGGGGATCTCGTCGAGATAGCGGGGCGACCGCGGCAGCGCTACTGGCGTGCTCGATCGCGCAATGTTCGCGGTGGGAAGCACTTCGCGAACATTCCGATAGCTCCATTCCATCTGCGGATGCTGGCGCCAGTTGGCGAGCGTGATCTGACCTTCGTCAGCCGGACAATCGACATGGTACCTTGAGCGCCAAGCATCTCTGGGAGACGAGCCTGGCGGGATCATCGCGGCGGCGGGTGTCGCAGCAATCCACCGGACGGTGGATATGAGTTGTCGCTGTCCGCCGCCCGCGCCGGGCAGTATGTCCTTTTTTGATCGCGTTTTTAAGGGGTTGGCCCGCATTTTGCTTGACTGAAAGGTGCGTCTGCCCCGTGCGCGAGACGGATGCGCTCGATGTCCGACTTTCAGAGGAAGCAAATTGGGAGGGTGGCCATGTACATGATCGCGAGTCGCTCTGATCCGGCAGCCAGTCAGGCCGTTCAATTTGCGAGAGGGATGTTCGATGCATCAGCGATGGCGTTTTACGCCGTCGATGATGGTCTTAACCACAATCGATTTCTCTTGAGCGGAATTCCGCTCGATTTTCATCGCGAATATGTTGAGCGGATGGGGCAGTTCGACCCGCTTCATCCCAAACGCGCCGCCGGAAAGCCATTTGCGTGGCTCAGCGTCATGTCAACGCAATACTCGAATGCGGAAACGGCAGCATACCGGTCATTTACCGACCAGTTCGGAATCGCCGACATGATGGAGTTTTTCTTCCGTCGAGGTGATAAGATCGTCGCCGGCATGAGCGTCATCTGGATGCCTGGATGCAAGATTCCCGACGAGGCTACAAATATCGCTGAGAAGATTCACGATTATCTCGAGTTCAACCTGGTCGGTTGCACGCCGTCGGCGAGTGAACAGGCCGCGCGCTATGGCCTGACCTCGCGCGAACTCGACGTGATCGAGCTCGTCTGCTGCGGACGGACCAACCGAGAGATCAGCGAGTGCCTTGGGATAGGCCACGCGACCGTCAAGACGCATCTCATCCACATCTTCGAGAAGCTCGGTGTGGAGACGCGCTCGGCGGTGGTCGCGCTGATGTCGAGACTGCACTGATAGGCTTGCGCGCCGTCGCGAAGCGATGGCGCCCTTCATGATCGATCATCCACCGTTCGGTTGATTGATCCGGCATGGTTGCCGGATCACGGTTCCCCTGGTGTTTCAGGGGCCGGCGTCATTCTAGCGATGTCACCGTATGTGTTGGACAGCATCCATCCGCTTGCGAGAGGACCGCTTCGTTCGAAGAACGGGAAAGCGTTCCTGTTTGCGCAAAAT
Source organism: Bradyrhizobium sp. 170 (assembly GCF_023101085.1). Lineage (NCBI taxonomy): Bacteria > Pseudomonadati > Pseudomonadota > Alphaproteobacteria > Hyphomicrobiales > Nitrobacteraceae > Bradyrhizobium > Bradyrhizobium sp. 170. Next base: position 1,537,426 of record NZ_CP064703.1, read on the forward strand.
GCCGGACGCGCAGCGCCACGCGCGGTTTCCAGCAAATCGACGGCGTGGCAGTCCGAGGGCGCACCGCAACTCTTGCTGGACGTACGCGACCTGCGCGTAACCAGCAACGCTGGCTATCCGCTGGTCGATGGCCTTTCCTTTACACTCAACCGCGGCGAAACGTTGGCCATCGTTGGCGAGTCCGGCTGCGGAAAATCGCTGACGTCACTCGCTTTGATGGGCCTTTTGCCAGTCGGCATGTCGGTATCGCGGCACGTCGAGTTCGAGAGCGCCGATCTCCTGAAATTGGCGCCGGCCGCCATGCGCGATCTTCGCGGGGACCGCCTCGCAATGATTTTTCAGGATCCGATGACGAGCCTCAATCCAGCGCTCACCGTCGGCTATCAGATCGCAGAGGGGCTGATACGGCATCGCGGCTGCGACCGGCGCGAGGCGCGCGAACACTCGATCGAACTGCTGCGCAAGGTCAAGCTGCCCGCCGCCGAACGGCGGTTCGACGAATACCCGCATCAGCTTTCCGGCGGCATGCGCCAGCGCGTGATGATCGCAATCGCGCTGATCTGCCAGCCGGCGCTCCTGATCGCCGACGAGCCGACGACGGCCCTCGATGTCACGGTGCAGGCCCAGATCCTCCATCTGCTTGGGAGCTGAAGGACGAGCTCGGTTCGGCGATGATCTTCATCTCGCACGACCTCGGTGTCGTCGCCGAGAATGTCGACCGCGTCGTCGTGCTTTACGCCATCTGCTGGCGGAAGCGACCAAGGCGGCCTACCGGGCGCGCGACTCCTTCTTCTGCGATCCCGCCACCAGCAATATCGACAGCGCCTCGTTCCTTTCCGACGACTATATCGGCGCAATCCGCAAAAAGATCGACATGAAACGCGCCTCAACCATCGAGGCGTGGGAGGATATCGAGCACCGCGATACCGTTTATGTCACGGTTGTCGACCGCGACCTCAATGCGATTTCGCTGATCAACTCGCTGTTCTATCCGTTCGGCAGCGGCATCTATGCGCCGAAGTCCGGCGTGCTGCTGCATAACCGCGGCTGGAGCTTTCGCGCCCGGCCGGGGCATCCCAATTCGCTCGGGCCGCGCAAGCGGCCGATGCACACCATCATTCCCGGCATGATGATGCAGAACGGACGCGCGGTGATGCCGTTCGGGGTGATGGGCGGGCACTATCAGGCCACGGGCCACGCCAACCTGATCTCGAACATCCTCGACCTCGGCCTGGACATCCAGCCGCCGCGGAGGCGCCGCGATCGTTCTCGTTTGACGGCGTGCTCTCGCTGGAAACAACGATATCGGCCTCAGCCAAGGACGATCTCGCCGCGCGCGGGCACAATGTCCGCTGGTCAGAGGAGCCGATCGGCGGCTGCCAGGCGATCCGCATCGACCACGAACGCGGCGGTCTCCTCGGCGCGTCCGATCACCGCAAGGACGGGCTGGCGCTGGGTTTTTGAACTACTTGACCGCCTCTAGCCCGGCGTCGATGCCCTCGGCGATTTTTGCAACGTCCGCCGACGTCAGGATCAGCGGCGGCGACAGGATGAGGTTATTGCCCGAGACGCGAAGCATCACGCCGGCCTCGTAGGCGCCGTCCGCCACCGCCGCCATCGTCTTCTTGTCGGCCGCCTTCTTGCTGTCGCGATCGGAGACGAGTTCGATGCCGGCCATCAGCCCCTTGTAACGGACATCGCCGACGACGGCGTGCCGCGCCTTGAGCTGTTCCAGCGCCTGTCCCAGCTCCTTGCCGCGCGCAACGGCATTCTCGTCGAGCTTGAGCCGCTTGGTTTCAGCGAGCGCCGCGATCCCCGCGGCGCAGCCAACGGGGTGCCCCGAATAGGTGTAGCCGTGGCCGATCGAACCGAAAGTGGTTTGATCGGATTCAAAAGTCTCGGCGATCTTGTCATTGATCAGGGTGGCGCCGAGCGGGAAATAACCCGAAGTGATCGCCTTGGCGATCGTCATCATGTCCGGCTCCACGCCGAAAAGCCGCGCGCCCGACCAGGCGCCGGTGCGGCCAAAGCCGGTCACCACCTCGTCCGAGATCATCAGGATGCCGTGGCGGTCACAGATTTCGCGCACAAGCTTCATGAAGTTGTCAGGAGGCACGATCACCCCTCCGGCGCCGAGCACGGGCTCCATGATGAAGGCGGCGATCGTATCCGCGCCCTGGAACGCGATCTCGTCCTCCATGGCGGCCGCACAGAGCTGCGCCAGCCTGGCCGGATCGGTCTCATTAAACGGATTGCGATAGGTCCAGGGCGCCGGGATGTGGAACACGCCGGGCAGCAGCGGCTCGCAATTGCGTCGGAAGTTGGCATTGCCGTTGACCGAGGCGCCGCCGAAATGCGTGCCGTGATAGCCCTTCTTCAGTGCAAGGAATTTAGTGCGGTCCGATTGTCCCTTGATCTTCCAGTACTGCCGCGCAAGCCGCAGCGCCGACTCGACGGAATCGGAGCCGCCCGATGTGAAGAAGGCGCGCACCATCGCTTCCGGCTTGAACCATTCGGTCAGCTCGTAGGCGAGTTCGATCGAAGGGCCGTTCGAGGTGCCGCGAAACCCGGAATAATAGGGGAGCGCATCGAGCTGGTCGGCGATCGCCTTCTTGATCGGGTCGCAGCTATAGCCGAGGTTGACGTTCCACAACCCGCCAACGGCGTCGAGCAGGGTGCGCCCGCTCACGTCGGTGACGTGGACGCCTTCGCCCTTCATGATGATCCTTGGCGGATGGGCGCGCATTTCCGCCGGATGCGCCATCGGATGCCATATCGATTTGGCGTTGTTCTCGATCAGGAAATTGGTGTCGCGCATGATCTGCCTGCCATTTCTTCAAGTGAGTTCGAGGCCGAAGGGTCGGAGCGCGGCGACGTAGCCGGAGCGGGGATCGCGGACGTCGAACAGGACAGTGTGCATTCCGCACGCTTCGGCCCCATCGATGTTGCGCCGCTGGTCGTCCACGAACACGCAAGCCCCGGCGTCGAGGGACAACGCGTCGAGCACCATCTGATAGGCGCGCGGATCGGGTTTCAATAGCTTTGTGTAGGTGGCATCAATGATTGCCGCAAGCGCTGCAACAACGGCAATCTTCCACGAAATTCCGTGCCGTAGAACAAGTCGAGCTCATTCGATAGGATCGCTAGTTTGAAGCCGGTGTCCGCAACCAGTTCGATCGCCCGCTTGGCTTCGGGCCTGATCACGGCTTCCGGGTCGGCGCCACGCGCCCGTTTGACGAAGGTCGCCATGTCGTTCCAGTCTTCGCCGACCAGACGTCCCACCTCGCGGCTGCGCGTGACCAAATAGTCACGTTCCGAAATTTCGCCGCGTTGCATCGATGCCCAAAGCGGGTCGGTTTCGATCGCGAAGGGTCCGCGCCAGCGCAAGGTGCTCGGGGAAAGGCCAAGGGCGGCTTCGGTCAGTCCGTGGGTTTCGAACAGCGTCTTCGAGATGACGCCGCCGAAATCGAGCACGAGGGCTTTGGCGCGCGGAAAACTCACGCCGCGACCGATGCCCGGCCGGCCGGCACGATGCCGGCCTTGACCCAACGATCGAATATGCCGAGCACGGTGGCGTTGAATGCCGCGCTATTGATGTGGTCATTGATCTCGTGAAGCTCGACCGGCGGCTTGATGGCCGAACGCATCTCGCCGACGAAGGCGGCCAGTCCTTCCGGATCGTGCAGTGCTTCGCCTTCGCGGTCCCATTGCTGGATACCGCCGGTCGGCAGGACAAACGCCACCGGCGCCTGAGCTGAAGCAAGCTTGTCTGCAATTGCGCGCGCGATCCTGCGCCGATCGTCCGGGCGCGATGTCGCCGAGGCCAGCAGCCGGTTGTGTGCATGGTAGGGGCGTTCGAGCAGTTCCTTCGGCGTTGGCAGCCAGGCCGGAAAATCCACCATATCGATGGCGCCCGGCGCCACGATCTGCGCTATTCCGGCCTTGCCGGCGTTCTCCAGCCGATCGGCGCCGGAATTCACGACCGAGCCGGTCAATTGGTTGGCGACCTCCTGCAGGCTGAGATCGAGAATGGCAGCAAAGCCCTCCTTCGCGGCGATCGATTCCATCGCGCGGCCGCCCATGCCGGTGGTGTGAAACACCACGACCTCGCAGCCGCGCTGTTCCAGCGCAGGCTTGAGTTCGACCATGTAGCTGAGGCAGCTTTTTCCAAGCGACGTCATGGCGACGACGGGCCGGTCCGACCGCGGTTTCATCGCGCTTCTCGCAGCGCCCACGACTGCCCCGCAGCCTTGCGACAGCACGGATTTGCAGGTGCTGTTGAGCCCATAGAGACCGCCGGCCCACAGGATCATCATCAGGTCGGCCGCGATGCGCTCCGGCGGCACCAGATGCGAGTAGGCAATGGTCGAGATCACGAATTTCGGTACGCCGATCGGCAGCGCCTGCGCGACATCGAGCGCGATATCCGTCCCCATGGTGCCGCCGATCGCGAGCATGCCGTCGAAGTCGCCGCTATCGTATAAACGCCGTGCCAACCGCTTCGCCCCGAGCGCCATCAGCGACATCGCCGAATTCTCGTCGCCGCTTTCGGCGATCTTGTCGATCGTGGTCTCGGCTGCCTGCGCCACTGCGTGCTTGTCGTGATGCGGCGAGTAGGGGGGATCGCCGAGCACGCTGACATCCATCATGATGGCTTCGCCGCCGGCTGCCGCGATGCAGTCTCCGATGAAGCGCAGTTCATCCGCCTTGGTGTCGCCTGTCCCAATGACCAGGATTCGGGGATGCGCGAGTTTGGTCATGGTCGATGGATGCTCCAAAATTTTCCTCGGTTGCGCGCCGGCCGGGAGCCGCGCATCCGAACGGCCGCTCAGGCTGCGGCACAGCAAAAGTGGTAGGTCGAAAACTGGTGGCTTTCAAGTTTGCCGGCCTTGGGGCGGTCGTTGCAGCATCCACCTATCGGTTGATTGCGACGGAACGGGCCGCGAGCGCCTATTCCCGTTGCAAAAAGGTCTCTTGGCGAGAGGACGTGGGGGTGCGCAAGCCGTCTTCACGAGGCAAGTGAAGCATGCAGCAGGAGCAGATCGATCGGCTGAGAGACGTTGCGATAACGCCAAGGGAGCTCTTCATCGCGGGCACGCACGTTCGCAGCCTGCGAGGCGGACGGCTCGACGTCGTTTCTCCGATCGTCGGGCGGACGTTCACCAGCATCGCCGACGGTGGCCCCGACGATATCGACCGGGCGGTGCTCGGCGCCCGGCAGGTTTTACGAGCAGGGCGCGTGGTCGAAGGCGGCACCCTCTCACCGCAAGAAGATCCTGCTGCGGCTGGCGGAATTGACTGAAGGCCATGCGCTCGAACTCGCCGTGCTGGGGGTCCGCGACAACGGCACCGAGATCAACATGGCCTACAAGGCCGAACCGATATCAGCGGCCGGAACGATGCGCTTCTACGCCGAGGCGGTCGACAAGGTCTATGGCGAGATCGCGCCGACCGGGCGGGATGTTCTTGGCCTGATCCATCGCGAACCGCTCGGCGTGATCGGCGTTATCGTACCCTGGAATTTCCCGTTGATGATCGGCGCCTGGAAGATCGCGCCGGCGCTTGCGACCGGCAACTCGGTCGTGGTCAAACCGCCCGAGCTCGCTTCGCTGACGCTGCTTCGGCTGGCCGAGCTTGCCAGCGAAGCCGGTCTTCCGGATGGCGTGCTGAATGTTGTCACCGGCCGGGGGACAACGGCCGGCGAGGCGCTTGCGCTTCACGGCGACGTCGATGCCATTGCCTTCACCGGGTCGGGCGCGGTCGGCAGGCGGTTGCTCGAATACTCCGCGCGGTCGAACCTCAAGCGCGTCTATCTCGAGCTCGGCGGCTAGTCGCCCAACATAGTCTTTGCCGATGTGCCCGATCTCAAGCAGGCGGCCAAGGTGTCCGCCAACGGCATCTTCCGTAATTCGGGACAGGTCTGCGTCGCCGGATCGCGGCTGATCGTGCAATCCTCGATCCACGACCGCTTCATGGACGAGTTGTTGAGCGTGACCACTTCGCTCCGGGTTGGCGATCCCCTGCGCTTGCGTCCTGACATCGGCGCGGTGGCGAGCGAAGCCCAGTTGCAACGCAGCCTCGGTGCAGTGGAGCTTGCCGAGCGTGAGGGTGCGAAGCGGCTGACCGGCGATGAGCGGATTCTTCGCGACACCGGCGGGACCTTCGTGTCGCCGGCGATCTTTGCCGACGTCTCGCCTGAAATGACGTGGTCGCGCGAGGAGGTGTTTGGACCGGTGCTTGCGGTCACGCGGTTTGACAGCGAGGACGAGGCCGTGCGGCTTGCGAATTCCACCAGCTATGGGCTGGCGTCGGCGGTGTGGACCGGCAGCCTGTCGACTGCGCACCGCATGGTGCGCGCCATCAACGCGGGCGTCGTGCACGTCAACACCTATGGCGGTGCCGACATCACCGTGCCGCTCGGCGGCTTCAAGCAATCGGGATTCGGACGGGACAAGTCGTTGCACGCGCTCGACGAATATTGCGACCTCAAGACCGCCTGGATTGCGCTGTGATGAACGCCGCAAAGCTGGACATGCTGATCGCGCGCGAACAGGAACGTTTCCTGAAGCTGCATCCGCGCTCGGCCAGGGCGTGGGAGGAGGGCAAGCAGCATTTTCTTTATGGCGGCCCCTCGCACTGGATGCGGCGCTGGGCCGGCGGGTTTCCCTGCTATGTTGAGGAAGCCAATGGCGCGCATATCCGCGATATCGACGGGCATGACTATGTGGACTTTTGCCTCGGCGACACCGGCGGCATGTGCGGTCATGCCCCCGAGGCCGTCACCCGGGCCGCACTGCGCCAGCTAAGCCGCGGCGCGACAATGATGTTGCCGACCGAAGACAGCCTCTGGGTCGGCGCCGAACTCTCCCGCCGCTTCGGCCCGCGGTACTGGACGCTGACGACGTCGGCGACCGACGCCAACCGCGGCGCGATCCGCATCGCGCGAATGATCACGGGGCGGCCGAAAGTCCTGGTGTTCTCCGGCTGCTATCACGGCGGCATCGAGGAGGCCCATATCGAGATCCGCGACGGCCGCGTCGGCATGCGCAACTCGATCCATCCGAACGGCGTCGACCACGCCGCTGTCAGCCGGATCGTCGAATTCAACGATGTCGAGGGCCTGGAGAGGGCGCTGTCGCACGGTGACGTCGTATTGGCCGATCCCCTGATGACGAACTTCGGGATGATCCCGGTCGCGCCCGGCTTCCACGAAGCGCTGCGCGATATCACACGCCGTACCGGCACCGTCCTGATCATCGACGAGACCCATACATTGTCCTGTGGGCCCGGCGGTTTTACGCAGCTTCACGGCCTGGAGCCCGACATTCTCGCCGCCGGCAAGGCGATTGCCGGCGGCATTCCCGCGGGCATTTTCGGCCTCAACGCCGAGATCGCCGAACGAATGTGGAAACTCATACCCCTTGCCAACCCGCGACAACGCCAGTCCGCCCATCTCGGCATCGGCGGCACGCTGGCCGGCAATGCGCTTACGGTCGCAACCATGCGCGCGGTGCTCGAGAGCGTACTGACGGCGGAAAACTACCAGCGCATGATTGCCAACGCGACGCGGCTTGCCGGGCAGTCCGCAGCCTCATCGCCAACCAGCGTCTGCTTTGGCATGTCACCCAGATCGGCGCCCGCGCCGAGATCATGTTCGTGCCGGAGCCGCCGCGAAACGGTGCCGACGTGATTGCTCATCGAAACAGCGATCTCGAAACGCTGCTTCACGCCTTCTACATGAACGAAGGCATTCTGGTGACGCCGTTCCACACCATGTTGTTGATGTGTCCGGCGACGACGCCTGACGATATCGAGAAGCATACAAGGGTGTTTGAACGCTTCATCGTCCTCTTGCGCGAGGCCGGTCTGGCCTGAAGGCGGAGTTGCAATGGCTCGATGCTCATGACATCAGCCCCTTTCGACCTGTCGGGAAGAGTAGCGCTGGTGACCGGTGGCGGGACGCGGCATTGGCGCCGCTATCGTCACCCGCTTCGCCGAGGCCGGAGCGACGATGGTGATCGCGAACCGCACGAGGGATGTTGCTGCTGCGGAACTGGTCAGGCAACTCGAGGCGTGCAACCTCCGTGTGCATGACGTTCCCTTCGACGGGCTGGATCGGGCAGGCCTGCATGCACTGGTGGGTCAGGCCGCAAGCCGGCACGGCCGCCTCGACATCGTGGTCCACAACGCGGGAGGATGCCTGTGGTCGTCGCTCGAAGAGCTTGACGAGGAAAAGCTCGATGCGACCCTGGCACTCAATCTCAATGCATGCTTCTGGCTGGCGCAGGCCGCCATTCCGCACATGCGGGCGAACGGTTCGGGAGAATCCTGGTGACGTCGTCGGTTTCGGCCCGGGTCGCGATGGGAGGCGGCACCCATTACTCGGCCGCGAAGGCCGGCGTGAACGCGTTCATTCGCGGCGCGGCATTTGAGCACGCCCGAGATGGCATCACCGTGAACGGCGTCGAAGCCGGCTTCATCGCAAAGCCCGGCCGCGGTACCCTGAGCACGCCGGAGAACATGGCGCGGATCGGACGGTTTATTCCGGTCGGATCGATGGGCGAGGCCGACGACATCGCCTACGCCATGGTCTATCTCGCGTCGGAACAGGCGAAATATGTGACAGGCCAGACGATCCTCGTCGATGGCGGCTCGACGCTGCCGGAAACCGGATTTGCCGTCGAGCAGCAATGGGGGATCGAATGAGCAGTCGTCTTGCAGGGCGCATCGCCCTGATCACGGGTGCTGCGACCGGAATCGGACGCGCATCGGCCGAATTGTTTGCACGCGAAGGTGCCCGCATTGTTCTGTTTGGCCTGGGCGGTCCGGCGCTGGATGATGCCGCCAGTGCGGCCGGTGGAACTGCCGTACATGGCGATGTGACGAACGAAGCGGATATTGCCGCGGCCATCGGAACGTGCGGCGAAAGACTTGATATCGTGCTCAACGCCGCCGGCTTGATCATTCCGGATGAACCGGAAACCGTGATGGACGAGACCTGGACGACAATGTTCGACGTCAAGCTGACGGGAACGATGAGAGTCTGCCGCGCTACCCTTCCGCTGCTCAGGCAGCGGGGCGGAGCGATCGTGAACATCGCCTCCGTTGCGGCGTTCAATTCGAGCCCGGACAGCGTGAGCTATGCGACGAGCAAGGCGGCGGTCGTGTCCTACACGCGCTCGCTCGCCTTTGCCCACGGTGGCGACGGAATTCGCGCCAATGCCGTTGCTCCGGGATGGGTGCGGACGCCGATGAGCGAGCATGAAATGCGGCTTCTCGCGGAAAAAAAAGGCAGTACACCAGAAGACGAATTCAGGGTGTTAAGGGAGCGAATCGCATTGCGCAGGATTGCCGAGCCATCGGAGATCGCATCCTGCTGTCTGTTTCTAGCATCCAACGAAGCCTCTTTCATCACCGGAGCGGTGCTGATCGCTGACGGCGGTGGCCGGGCGCCGACGCAGAGCTGGGCCGTGTGAAGCCACGGGCAAAGCCGAAGGGACGCAAGCACCGGTGGCGGCCGCCTATCATCAGCGCTCGTAGCTTGCGGGATCCGGGCTGTCCGACGGATTTGCAAATGCCTTGCCGCAGAACCGCCGACATGAGCGTATTGAAGTTGAGCCCGTTCGGCGGGACCGGCGATTCGAGCCACTTTTTGTAGAGCGCCTCGATCTCCGGGCTGCGGTAAAGCTCCGCAGTCGTACGATCTGCCACTGCCTTGAAGGCTGCGTCGTCCTTACGCAGCATGGTCCTATAGGGTTCGGCCTTTGAAAAAGTTTTGTCGCTGATGATATAGGCAGACGGGTCCTTCGACCTGGCGATCGCGACGGCAAGCTGCACGTCATCGAGGACGTAGGCCACGGCGGCGCCGGCGATCGACGGCATTCCGCCGGCGAGTGCCGCCATTGTGGCCGCCTCGAGCTTGAGAACCTGACGGCGATCGAGCGTGGGTTCGGTCATGGCAATTCTCCCGAAGTCAGGTGGTCGCGTCGATGGCGTGGAAAACAAGCGAAGCGGAATAGACGTCGGGCAACAGCGCGAGCTGGTTGAGCGTGGTGCCGAGCGCGCCGGCATCCGGCGAATCGACCACGACGACGAGCTTGCCCTTGGGATCGCGGCCGTAGATTTCGCATCCCTCCAGGGTCAGGATTGCAGCTTCCACGTCTGCGAGGCGCTCCGGGCGGGCCTGCACCAGAATGCTGGCGATCTCGCCGCCGGGCGGCGCCACCACGCGATCCGGATTGAGCAGACGGCCCGTAACAAGGGCCCGACGATCGATCCGCGCTATGAGGTCTGGCACGTTTTTCTCCCTGAAGAGCTGCAACTACCGCGTGGGAGGGCCGGGGGGCCCGGCCATCATCTGGTAGATCCAAACGGCGAGGGCGTAGCTGCCGACGGTCGCGACCGCAAAGGCCGGCAAAAGCACGGCAGTCAGAAATAGAGACGCGAATTTTTCCATGCGCCTGCGGCGCGGCCTTCCGCCTCCTGTCGTCGCTTGCGGCCGACATGCTGAATCTCGTTTGCGATTTGATGGCTGGATCATTGGCGGCATCGGTGCCGCTGCCCGCGTCAACGCTAGAAGAAGTATCGCTCGCTGCTTTGATCTAGATCAATCCGGCCCGAGTTCGCCGTTTCCGCAGTGCGAAATCGGGGGCGTTTTGCCGCGCCTCGGAATCGAGGCCGTCGCAGCGAATTTCCTCGGTATCTAGCCAAATTCGGCCCGTTGCTCACGGGCCGAAGCTGACGAATGCATCACGCCTTCTGACCCAGTTCGTCGATTGCCGCCGTGTTGGGGCAGTACTCGTCATACCGTTGGGCGAGGGTGCCGGCGTCGAGGTCGTGGTTGCACAGGGCCTTCCGCTCGCATGCAGAGCAGACGCGGACCATGTCACGTTGCAGGACAGGCTGGGTCCGCGACAGGGTCGCTTCGTCGATGCCCAGGACTTTCAGGAGCCTCGGCAACTCATCGCTCGCATGTGGTCCCTGCCGGACAACGGCATCGAGCTCGGCAGGACTCACACAAAGGTCCCGCGCAATACGTGCGAAATCCCCGCTATTCATATCGCGAAGTTCACGCATCTCGCGCTGATGCTGGAGCCAGTCGCCGAACAGATTAATGACGTTTTCGACGATCGGGTATGTCTTGATCTCGGTTGTCATGGCGCGCTCCCTAACGTGCTGAAACCGGCCGAGCATGAACGTATGGCCGCGCTGAGTCGTTGCGGTAGATCAAATGGCATGAAGGTGTGTACGCTTGCCTCCTCTCAATTCCTTATTGACGCCATACGCGCCAGTGCGTCGGATGAATCAGCACGGGCTGGTCGGCCCAGACGTTGAACCACATGGCCTCGCGCTTGCGGCAGGGAAATGCCCAGGGGCGCAAGCGGCCATCATGAATTCGAGCAACACGTCGGATCCATCGTCCGCTCCCTGCAAACACACCTGGAGCCGCGCCTCCTGACGAGCGCGCCATGACATGCACCGTTTCCTAGAACTTGCCGCCTTCTATTCCGCGGCATTTCAATCGCCCGTCATTGCCCTTGTCCTGACATCGCTCATCATCGAAATGACGCGGGGGCCGAACATGGCCTATCTCGCCGTGCTCGGTGCGAGCCGGGGCTGCCTCGCCGGATTCTCCGCCGTCCTTGGCGTCGCGCTGGGACTGGCGCTGCTCGGCATCGCGGTCGGGCTTGGTGCGGGATCGCTGATCCTCAACAATCCTGTTCGCTTACGAAACCCTGCGCTGGGCCGGCGCGATTTACCTTTTCACCTCGATGCAGTTGGCGTTCAGGCGTTCATTGTCAACCAGCCGTTCAGCCAGCACCATCGCCTGCGACGGACCATTCGATTGGACATCGACTTGGCGCTGCAGGCACTTGAAGCTGTGGCCGTCCGAATTCAGGATATCCTTATAGAACGAGACGCGATAATTGTTCATTCTCGACTCCTAGCCGTGTGCGTTGCGCATTGTCGCGTACAGATGGAGACATAGGCAGGCGGCCTGCCTCAGGCGTCCATGTCTGCCAGACGTTGGCGGTTGCGCAGCACGATTTGACGGGCACTCGAAAACACCAGGACGCCCTGATCGTTGAGCTGCGACAGCGCGCGCGACACGGTTTCCAGCGTCAGGCCGAGATAATCGCCGATATCGCGGCGGCACATCGGCAGCGCCATCATACCGGTCTTGGCGAGCCGGCGGTCCATTTCCAGGAGGAACGTCGCAACCTTCTCCATCGCGGTCTTGCGGCCGAGCAACAGCATATGATCTTCCGCGTGCCTGAGATCGCTTGCGGTCATGATCCAGAGATTGTGGGCGACCCTGACGTTGGATCCCGCGGCGGCTTCCAGGCTGCGGCGCTTCACCAGGCGGACGGTGGTATCGGAGATGGCTTCCGCCGTCAGGCGATGGGAGGTGCCGGGATCGAGGCCGAAGACGTCGCCGGCCAGATGGAATGCGCCGATCTGGCGCCGTCCGTCGTTCAGCAGCTTGTAAGTACGAACCGCACCCCGGATTACCTGATAGACGTACTCGGCAAGTTCGCCTTCGCCGTAGATTTCCTCGTCCTTGCGGTAGGAGAATTCGGTCGCGACCACACCCGAGCAACTGGCGATGACGCTGAACTGGTCGGCCGACGGAGGTACCGGGCTGCGCGGGGCGTTGAGAACGTGGGCTGCCGGCGCGGTGATCGTCTGGGTATGCATGTCGCCATCTCCTCGATGCGGGATGGCTTGGTTTATCGAGGAGATCTGTTCGGCGATATTTCGGACGATATCCTAAGGGGGTCTACTTACGGGGTTTTACGGGTGCCGCGTCTCGCCTGATTATTCAGGACTGGCCCGTCGCGGAGCCCGGATTGATGGCGTTTCGAATACATTCCACCAAATTGTCTTCGAGATTGGGCTTGAGGAGGACCTGAAGCACCCCGGCAGAGCTGGCCTTCGCCGAAATGCTCCCGTGTGGATAACCCGTAATCATGACGATCGGCGTGCTGATGTCGAGGCCGCGCAGTCGCTGGGCAAGTTCCAAACCGTCGATCCCTGCCATCTTGTAATCCACGACGAGGCAATCCGCGCCCTGCGGGATCGAAGATTCCAGCAACGCGGACCCGCTGCGGAAGGTGCGGACCTCGAAGCCCTCGGTCTCCAGCAAAAACCGCAGCGACTTCAGGACGTCGTGGTCATCGTCGACGACGTAAATCAGCGATTTTTTGGGGGACGGGCCAGTCTCGGAACGGCCGAATGTGTGATGGGTATGCTGCATCAGTGCAGGATAGCCAGTCCGCCCACGCCCATATTGACTTGGCTCAATCGTCGACGATCCCGGCCCGGATCGCAAACCTGACCAATTCCGAAAGGTTAGCCGCCTGCATCTTGGTCATGACGTTGGCCCGATAGACCTCCACCGTGCGAGGGCTGATATCGTATTCCCTGGCAATCACCTTGTTCGATTGGCCGCTCACCAGGCCCTGCATCACCTGCCGCTCCCGCTGGGTGAGGGACGCGACTCGTGCGGCCATGTCGGCCGTCAGCGCTTCGCTCTTCGCGCCGCCTTCATTCTGCGAGAGCGCGGTCTCGATCATCCCGATCAGCCGGTCATCCTCGAACGGCTTTTCGAGAAAGTCGAGCGCGCCAAGCTTCATGGCTTCGACGGCGAGCGGCACGTCGCCATGGCCGGTCATGACGATGATCGGAAGCTTTCGGACGCTGGAGGCTCCATTGAGTTGACGCAGCAATTCCATGCCGTCCATGCCCGGCATCCTTATATCCGTGACCACGCACCCGGCCTCCAGCTTCGGATGCTCGCTCAGAAAAACCTGCGCGGAATCGAACAGGCGCACGCTGTAGCCGGCCGAGCCGAGCAGGAAATCCAGCGAGTCGCGCATCGCCGCATCGTCATCGATGACATAAACCTTACCGCCCATCAGTCACATCCTTGGCAGCACCGGCGGGCAGCGTGAAACGAAATGTTGCACCGCCGGCTTGATTTGTTTCGGCCCACATCCGGCCGCCATGGGTCTCTATGATTGTCCGGCTGATCGAAAGGCCGACGCCCATGCCTGTCTCCTTGGTGGTGAAAAACGGCTGAAACAGGTTCACATGGGTGTCGCTGCCGAATCCATGTCCGGTGTCCGATATGGCAATTTCAATCATATCGTCCGCTACCTTGGCGTTGGAAGCGATCAGCTCGCGGTGGATCGAATTGGCCATCGCTTCCAGCGCATTGCGGAAGAGGTTGACCAGGACCTGCTGGATCTGGACCCTGTCGGCAAGCACCAGGTCGCAGGCCGGGTCGAGGTTGAAGCGCAGCAATACCCCCTGTTCGCGAGCACCGGTAAGCCCGAGCGCGCCGGCTTCCTCGGTCAGCTTCGAAAGGCTCTCGACGCGCTTCTCCGATGCCTCGCGCCCGACGAAGGTGCGCAGTCGCCGGATGATGTCACCGGCCCGGATGGCCTGTTCCGCGGCACGGTCGAGCGCGGCCTCGATCTTCGGCGCGTTGACGTCGGTGCTGTCCGCGAGCAGGCGGCGTAATCCCTTCATGTAGTTGCTGATAGCTGAAAGCGGCTGATTGAGTTCGTGGGCCAGCGCGGACGCCATCTCTCCCATCGCGCTCAAGCGCGACACGTGAACCAGTTCGGCTTGCAGTTCCTGCAGCCTTGCCTGGGTCTGCTGCTGCTCGGTGAGGTCGCGCACAAAGCCTGTGAAGTAAGGTTTCCCGGCCGATTGCATCTCGCCGATGGTGAGATGCATGGGAAATGTGGTGCCGTCCTTGCGCATCCCGGTCACGATGCGGCCGATGCCGATGATGCGGCGTTCACCTGTCTTCAAATAGCGGGCGAGATAGCCGTCATGGCGGCTGCGATCCGGCTCCGGCATCAGCTGGCTGATATTTTTCCCGATCGCTTCAGGTTCGGTGTAGCCAAATTGCCGTTCGGCGGCGCTCGAGAAAAACTGCATGATGCCGTGCTCGTCAATCACGATCATGGCATCGGGGACCGTGTCCAGGATCGAACGGAAGTGCCGCTCGCGTATCCTTAACTCATCCTCGAAACGCTTCTCACGATCGATGTCGATCATCACACCGCTGAGCCGGGCAGGGGCACCATCCGGGCCGGCTAAGATGGCGCCGAGCGCGCGCACCCAATGACCCGCATCCGCATGCCGGTGCACCCTGTATTGAATATCGAAATTGCACCCGGTTTCGATCGATTGCTGCATCGCCTTCGCGGTGCGATCGCGATCCTGCAAATCAAGCAGGGAGAGGAAATTGTCGTAATCGATCGGCATGTCAGGTGCGACGCCGAAAAGCTTCCTTGTGGTGTTGGACCAGGTCAATTCCCGGGTCGAAAACTCAAAATCCCAGGTGCCGACGCCGGATCCCTCGGCCCCGCTGCGCACGTTCTGGTCGAGCGGATCCTGACTGCGAAAGGGTCGGTCGACGTCTATCATGCCTTGCCTCGAACCATTCCATGCACGCCGGAAATCGTGTCCGATTATTGGGAACGCGGCGAATTATCACTAGCGTTTATCTTATTGAGAGAAAAGGCAATATCCACGAGCTGTATTGCTCCCCGGGTATCGCAAAGCCGGGTTTGCTCGTAACGGCGAAAGCTCTCCGTCTTGATCTAGGTCAGGTTCGATCTGGAATCGTTTTCTAAGGTGCAGCTCTGTGGGCAGCACGCCCATTCGGCATTTCGACCCAAAGGGTGGAGCAGGATATGAACTACAAAACCGTCATGGTCAGTCTGGCGCTGGACCGTCCCAATGATGCCTGTCTCGCGGTGGTAGGGGATCTGGCCGAGCGATTCGGGGCGCGAATGATCGGCATTGCGGCCTCGGACGTCAAGGCGCCATTGTATTTTGCAGATGGCGGCTAGGCGCAGAAATTCCTCGATGAGGCCACGGCCGTTCGAAGGCGGTTGTCGGAGCTTGAGGCGCAATTCCGTACTGCGGTCGGGAAGCGCGCCAAGTCGGTGGAGTGGCGTTCCGTCCAGGCGATGCCAGTCCCTTACGTCGTGCACCAGGCCAGGGCCGCGGACATCCTCGTGGTAGGTGCGCGCAGCGAGGCCATTGTCGACCCCTGCGCTGCTGCGGATCCCAGCGCACTTTTGATCAAGGCCGGCCGTCCGATCATCGTCGTGCCTCCTGCGGTGGAATGGTTCGATTTCAGAAGCGTGCTGGTGGCCTGGAAGGATGTGAGGGAGGCGCACCGGGCAATACTCGATGCGCTGCCGATTCTTGCCACTGCAAAAGACATTACGGTTGCAGAAATCAGGGCGCCCATCGCGCCGATGCGTTGTTACATGTTGCGGACGTGGCGGCGTGGCTGCTTGGCCACGGTATCGTTGCGAGCACCGTGGTTCCGGAGTCAGCAGCCGGGGTGACGGAACAGCTTGATAGGATTGCGGCTGACGTCGGCGCTAGCGTTGTCATTGCCGGTGCGTATGGCCACTCACGGTTCAGCGAGTGGATTCTCGGGGGCGTGACGCGACATCTCACCAACCCATCGAACCGCTGCTCCCTGCTGTCACACTGAACTTGATTTCAATCAATACCGCCGGCTGACGGTCTGATTGAATCGCACAGAATTTCGATTGAGGATCGCATCTTGGATAGTTTCATCGATCAGGTTGTTGCAGACCATATGACGGGCAAAGTCACGACGGTCGTGCGCGGCCTTACACTGCGCGAACTCGGCGATCTCTTTGAACGAGAAGACTTCAATACCTACCCGGTTGAGGAAAACGGGCAGGTCGTAGGGCTTGTCTCGAAGTTCGACCATCTTGCCTGCTTTGTCTTTACTCCGGCCCGCATGATGCCGCGTTACGACGATCTGATGAAGCGGACGGTCAACGATATCATGACCTCGGATTTCATCTATGTCGGGACGGATACCGGGCTGACCAGGGTGCTTCAGCTCATGGTCGATCATCGCATCCGCAGCATGCCGGTGATCGACGGTGATCAGCGGCTTGCGGGCATCATCTCTCGCGAAGACGTGATGCGGGCGTTGCAGCGAAGTGTCGGCGGCAAGGTGCAACGCGCTCTCTAAGTGTGCTTCCTGCCAAGGACCATCCATGCAAGCGACTATCCGGATGGAACCAAAGGTCACCTAGCTAACTCATAAAGTGCTGGCCGTTCCGGCAGCGCCTACACCGCCGAGCTCGGCTCGATGAAAATGCGCGAGGAGTTCGACGCGTTGTCGACCATGGGGCTGGATCCGATCGAGCTCCTGATGCTGCCCCGGATCATCGCGCTTGCCTGCGCGCTGCCGATCCTTAGTTTCATCGGCTCGATGGCCGCACTTTATGGCGGCGACCTGATCGCGTGGTTCTATGGCGGCATGGGGCCGGCGATCTTCATTGCGCGATTGCACGAGGCCATATCCGTCACGCATTTCGAGGTGGGCATCATCAAGGCGCCGTTCATGGCGCTGGTGATCGGCATCGTCGCCTGTAGCGAGGGTTTGCGGGTGAAGGGGAGTGCCGAGTCGCTCGGTAAGCAGACCAACACCTCGGTGGTTCAGTCGATCTTCCTGGTGATCGTGCTCGATGGGTTGTTTGCGGTGTTCTTTGCATCGATCGGAATGTAGCGATGCAGGAAGCGGACGGACAGTTTGCGATACGCGTGCATGACCTTGTGGTCGGCTTCCGTCGCCATGTCGTGATCGATCATCTTGATCTCGATGTGCGCCGGGGGAGATCCTCGGCCTGGTCGGCGCTTCCGGCGGCGGCAAGTCGGTGCTGATGCGCACCATCATCGGCCTCATTCCGCGGCAGGAAGGCGAGATCGAGGTGATGGGGGCGACAATTGGTGGCAACCATGACCGCACCTCGCGAAGCGCCGCCGGGCGATGGGGCATCCTATTTCAGCAAGGCGCGCTGTTTTCCTCGCTTACCGTGCGGCAAAACATCCAGTTTCCGTTGCGCGAAAATCTCATGCTGTCGGATGAACTGATGGACGAGATCGCCACCGCCAAGCTCGAAATGGTCGGGCTCAGCCGGAGGACGGCGACAAGTTTCCGTCCGAATTATCCGGAGGCATGACCAAGCGGGTGGCGCTGGCGCGTGCGCTCGCACTCGATCCCGCGATCGTGTTTCTCGACGAGCCGACTTCGGGCCTCGATCCGATTGCGGCGGGCGATTTCGATGCCCTGATTAAGACATTGCAGAAAACACTAGGGCTGACGGTGTTCATGATCACCCATGATCTTGCCAGTCTGAATACCGTTTGCGACCGCGTCGTGGCACTCGCCGACGGCAAGATCGTCGCCATCGAGCCGATGCGCGAACTGCTCCAATCCGCATCCGTGGGTGCGGGCCTATTTCCAGGGCAAGCGTTCCCAGATGCTGCAATCCAAAGCGAGCTAGACCATGGAAACCCGCGCTCCCTTCGTCGTTGTCGGCGCCTTCGTGCTGGCGGCGATCGCCGCCGTATTTGGCTTCATCTACTCGCTGCACAATGCCGGTGGTCTCGGTCCGCGCGCGACCTACCACGTCCAGTTCGAAGGCTCGGTGCCCGGGCTGTTGGTTGGCGCTGCGGTGCTGTTCAACGGCATCCGCGTCGGCGAAGTCTCCGAGCTCGGTCTCGCGCCGGGTAAACCGCGCGGCGTCAATGCGACCATTTCGGTGGCTTCGACGGTAGCGGTACGCGCCGACACCAAGGTCGGTCTGGAATTCCAGGGCCTGACTGGCGTTCCCGTTATCACGCTGGAAGGCGGTATGCTGGTTGCCAATACCGGCAAGGTGCCGACGCTTATTGCCGACCCCGGTGCCGGGCAGGGCATGTCGCAGGCTGCCCGTGACGCGCTGCGCAAGGTGGATTCGGTGCTGACGGAGAATTCCGGCGCGCTGAAGGACACCATCGCCAATTTCAAGTGTTTTCGGAAGGCCTTGCCCGCAACGCCGGCAAGCTCGACGGCATCGTCGCCGGCCTCGAACGTATGACCGGCGTGACCGCGCCGCCGGTAAAGATCACCTATGATTTGCGCGCCCTGCAAAATCAGGGACCGGCGGGCAAGACGGTGAACGTGCAATGGGCGATCCCGGAGCCCACGGCGGTCGCAGACCCAGCGATTTCTTTTCTCGCCGGCACAGGACCATCCAGGGTTTGCCGAAGCGATGTGGGCCGATTCGCGTCCAAAACTGTTGCAGGCAAGGCTGATCGAGAGCTTTGAGAACTACGACCTCGCGCATGCGCCGCTGTGCATGGCGGACATAGGCCAAACCAAATTCCAGCTTGTGATCGACGTCCGCCGGTTCCGTACTGTGGTCGATGCGAAGCCTTCAGCCGAACCGCTTTGTCGGCGAGGATCATACAAGAGCGGTAAGGTCGTCGCGGCACGCCTGTTCGAGGAAAGTGAGAAGTTCGACCAGGTAGAGCCGCCAGAAGCCGCCGCTGCGTTCAGCGATGCATTCGGCCGGATTGCGAAGAACGTGATCGCCTGGACGGTGGCGGCTTTGTAGAAAGCTATTCCAGCGTCTTCAGATACGACAACAGGTCGTGAATCTGGTCGGGATCGAGCTGGAACTCCGGCATGGTCGGATGCCCGGTCTGGATGCCCTCGGCGAGCGACTCAGCCAAATTCTCTATCGGATAGCGCTTGTGCAATATCCGGAACGGAGGCGCTATCTTTAGCGGGCTTTGGCCCACGCGGTCGACGGCGTGACATCGTGCACAATTATTGAGTGCAAATGTCTTGCCGCGCTGTTCGTCAGGTGAAGCGGCGAGGGCCGGCGTCAACGCGATGAACGCAAAAGCGATAGGCCTCAAAATTCGTTCGATCATTGCAGCGTCCACTCTGGCGGGTTTCCAGACATCGACGGCACAGTGCAGGTTTATTCGAGAACCCAATTGATCTCGATCAACTGGCCTGCCGTGGATCCTTTAAAATGGAACGCGTCTCAGCGGTCGTTGAGTAGCCGGCCTATGACCGCGGGATGCAATTGCCGGTCGGTCGAATGGACAGAGAACATGATCCGAACTATCTCGCCATTACGCGCCAATTTCGGTCGTTGCACGGCCTGCGCTGTACGGTCGCTCAGCATCTGCGGCGCGCTTGACGAGACAGATCTTGTCGAATTCGAGCGAATAGCCCGCCAGGTTCATTTGGCGCCCAGCGAAGCGCTGTTCTCTGCGGGCCAGGTTGCCAGCTCGGTTCACAATCTGACCGCGGGTGTTGCGCGTCTGTACAAGCTGCTGCCAGATGGGCGGCGGCAGGTAATCGGATTTGCACTGCCGGGAGATTTTCTCGGCACCATGCCATCTATTCGCTACAGCTATTCGGCGGACGCGATTAAGCGTGTTTCGGCGTGTCGCTTCCCCGTGGATGCCTTTAAACATTTTATCGAGCAGCGGCCACACTTTCTGCTCCGGATCAACGAATTCGCGTCACGCGAACTGATGCTGGCGCAGCAACAGATGCTGCTGTTGGGGCGGCGCACGGCGGAGGAGAAGGTCGCAGCCTTCCTGGTCGGCTGGCGGGCGCGGCTGGCCCATATCGGCGACGAGCGGCAAACTGTTTCCTTGCCTATGAGTCGGCAGGATATCGCGGACTATCTCGGGCTGACGATCGAGACGGTGAGCCGGACGTTGACCCGATTCGAGCGCGAAAAGATGCTTGTTATCGTCAGCGGAGGCGTGCGCCTGCTCGATTGCCCACGTGCCGAGGCGATGGCCGCGGCGTGAAACCATCTTAAGCGGTAACCCATCTATTTGATTCAGCGCAAAGACGATTTGCGTGAAGCAGGCATTGTTCCTCCATCACAAGGAGATCACCTATGCCCGCTGATTCCATGCTCGTTGCCGCAGGCGTTGTCCTGATGTTCGTCGTCTTTGCTGCCGTTCTGGCGTGGGGCGATTTTCAGACCCGCCCCAAGCAATTGGCCCAACAGACTGACGCCAGGCGCCGGCCTTTCTGACCCGAGGCATCCGGTCAAGTAGTCTGGCGAAGAGAGCCCTGCCGTGAACGATATTGTACGCCGTTATGCCCGATTGCAGGTGCCGCGATATACGCCCTACCCGACGGCGGCCGAATTCACGCCGGCGGTGGCGTCCGCGGACCAGCAACGCTGGTTGCGCGATCTGGATATGGCCGAGGCCGTCTCGGTCTATCTGCATGTGCCGTATTGCCGCGAACTCTGCCTCTATTGCGGTTGCAATACCAAGAAGGCGCTGCGCGAGGACGTCGGCGGCGCCTATCGCGCGGCGCTGGAGCACGAGATTGTGCTGGTCAGCGACAATCTGACAGCGTCGGTTCACATTGCGCGACTGCACTGGGGTGGGGGAACGCCCAGCATTCTGGGGGCCGAGGGTCTCGCATCCGTGATGGCAGTCCTGCGCCGGCATTTCGTTCTTGAACCCTGTCTCGAGCACGCCATCGAGCTCGATCCCCGCTGTGTGACGTCGTTGCTGGCGGGCAGCCTGAATGAGCTTGGTATCAACCGCGTCAGTCTGGGCGTGCAGGACGTCAATCCAATGGTGCAGGCGGCGATCGGCCGGTGGCAGCCGATGCAGGATGTCACCGCGGCCGTTTTGCGGCTGTGGGCTGCCGGCATCGGCAATCTGAATTTGATCTACGGATTGCCGCTGCAGACCGTCGCCTCGCTCCGCAAGACCTGCGAGATCGTCGCGATGCTCTCGCCGGATCGCATCGCCTGCTACGGCTACGCCCACATGCCGCGTCTCAAGGCCAATCAGCGGCTTATCGATGAGAAGATGCTTCCCGGTGCGGAGGAGCGTATCGACCAGGCCGAGGCCATCGCCGAGGAATTCCAGCGCCACGGCTTTCTGAAGATCGGCATCGATCATTTTGCAAAACCGGGTGATGCGCTGGCGCGGGCCGCGGCGTCGGGACGGCTGCATCGCAATTTCCAGGGCTATACCGACGACAGCAGGGAAACCCTGATCGGCTTCGGCGCGTCTTCGATTTCGCGGTTCAGGGACGGATATGTCCAGAATATCTCCGACGTTCCAAGCTATGTTCGTGTCATTGCGGATGGCCGCCTGGCGGCGGCGCGCGGTTGTCGGGTCGATGCCGCCGAAAAGCAGCGCGCCAATACAATCGAAAGCCTGATGTGCGCGTTTCGGGCCGACCTCGACGTCACCGCGCCGGCAATGGAATTTACGGAAGAAATTGCCTCGCTGCGGCCTTTGGTAGACGACGGCTTGGTACGCATTGAAGGCCGCGTCGTGACGGCGACCGATACCGGCCGTCAGGTGGTACGGGTCATCGCGGCAGTATTCGATCCGCACACGCGCACGGATGCGGCGCGTTTCAGCAAGGCGGCGTGACCCGCGCAGCCGGCTTGACTTCGATCAAGGCAATCCCCGTCCGAACTAGCATTGCTGCGGGATCATCATCCTGGAGACCTCCCATGACGAATGCTTTCGGCCAAACAGGCAAGTTGCGCGGATTCAGTGTTCTGACCGCATGGGCAAAGTCCGTCGCCGCCAGTTTTTCCCGCGCGAACGAGCTGCGCGGCATGGACCGCGCCGAGTTCGAGCAGATTGCGCGAGATCTGAATCTGTCGCCCCCGGAGCTTTACGGGCTTTTGACGGGGTGTCGGGTCTCCGCTGACGCGCTGGATGAATGCCTGGCAGCGGAACTCGAGGCATCTCCGCAGCTTGCGAAGCGACTGCGTAAGATCGAACGGAAGCATCGTGCAGCCCTACGGATGTCCGTCCCGATCGCTCCGTGTTGCTGACGTTTTGACAGCTTTTTCCCCAGCGCTCTCGCAAATTCGCCGGAGTTTGACCTTGATCAATTCGATGACGCCCCAGGTGTGATCATTCGGGACTGACCTTTGCAGAAGAGAAGCCCGCGCATGAACCAGTCTCAATCCGCAAAATCGATGACGCACGGCGAAGCCGGCCTCGCAATAGTTTTTGCCGCGTCGGCGTTTCTATGCCTGTTCGCCACCGCCAAGGCGCTGGATACGGCGTTCGCCTTTCACGCGTCTCTGGCGTGCGCGGCTAGTTTGTGGGCGGTCTTTGCGATCGTGAACCGGTATTATGACCGGCCCGCGGCGCTCCCCCTCCGGGAAATCAATGGCCGGCCCAATTACAATATGGGTCCCGTCAAATTTTCGGCTGTGATGGCGATGTTCTGGGGCATCGCTGGATTTGCGGTCGGGTTGCTGATCGCGTCGCAGCTTGCCTGGCCTGCGCTCAATTTCGACTTGCCATGGACCAGCTTTGGCCGCCTGCGTCCGCTTCACACATCGGCAGTGATCTTTGCGTTTGGCGGCAATGTGTTAATCGCAACGTCGTTCTATGTCGTGCAGAAGACCTGCCGCGTGCGCCTCGCCGGCGATCTCGCGCCGTGGTTCGTCGTGATCGGCTACAACTTCTTCATCCTGATCGCGGGCACCGGCTATTTGCTCGGCGTCACCCAATCCAAGGAATATGCCGAACCGGAATGGTACGCCGATCTGTGGCTGACGATCGTCTGGGTGGCCTATCTGCTGGTGTTCCTGATGACCATTATCAAGCGCAAGGAACCGCATATCTTTGTCGCGAACTGGTTCTATCTCGCCTTCATCGTCACCATCGCCGTGCTGCATCTCGGCAACAATCCCGCGCTGCCAGTATCCGTCTGGGGCTCGAAATCCTACATTGCCTGGGGCGGCGTGCAGGATGCCATGTTCCAGTGGTGGTACGGCCATAACGCGGTGGGCTTCTTCCTGACCGCCGGCTTCCTTGCCATCATGTACTATTTCATTCCGAAGCGCGCCGAGCGGCCGGTCTATTCCTATCGGCTGTCGATCATCCACTTCTGGGCGATCATCTTCCTCTACATCTGGGCCGGGCCGCATCATCTTCACTATACGGCGTTGCCGGACTGGGCGCAGACGCTCGGCATGACGTTCTCCATCATGCTGTGGATGCCGTCCTGGGGCGGCATGATCAACGGCCTCATGACCCTGTCAGGGGCCTGGGACAAATTGCGCACCGACCCCGTGCTCCGAATGCTCGTGGTGTCGGTCGCATTCTACGGCATGGCCACATTCGAAGGCCCGCTGATGTCGATCAAGGTGGTGAATTCGCTCAGCCATTACACCGATTGGACGGTCGGTCACGTTCATTCCGGCGCGCTCGGCTGGGTCGGCTTCGTCTCGTTCGGCGCACTGTACTGCCTGATCCCCTGGTTGTGGGATCGTAAGGGCCTTTACAGCCTCAAGCTCGTCAACTGGCACTTCTGGATCGCGACCATCGGCATCGTGCTCTACATCTCCGCGATGTGGGTTTCAGGGATCCTGCAGGGCCTGATGTGGCGCGCCTACACTTCGCTCGGCTTCCTCGAATATTCCTTCATCGAGTCCGTCGAGGCGATGCATCCCTTCTATGCGATCCGCGCAGCGGGCGGCGCGCTATTCCTGATCGGTGCGTTGATCATGGCCTATAATCTCTGGATGACGGTGCGTGTCGGCGAAGCGGAAGCGCAATCGCCTGTCGCTCTTCAGCCGGCGGAATGAGGAGCGACTAGTTGTCTTTCTGGAGCAGACACCAGATATTCGAGAAGAACTCGATCGTCCTGATCGGCGGAATTCTCACGGTCATTGCCATCGGCGGTCTCGTCGAGATCACGCCGATGTTTTATCTCAAGTCGACCATCGAAGCCGTCGACGGCGTCAGGCCGTATACGCCGCTCGAGCTCGCCGGTCGCAACGTCTATGTCCGCGAGGGCTGCTATCTCTGCCACTCGCAGATGGTCCGGCCATTGCGGGATGAAGTCGAGCGCTACGGCCATTACTCGCTCGCGGCCGAGAGCATGTATGACCACCCGTTTCAGTGGGGATCGAAGCGCACCGGTCCGGATCTGGCGCGCGTCGGCGCCAAATATTCCGATGAATGGCATGTCACGCACCTAACCAATCCGCGCGCGATCGTGCCGCAATCTGTAATGCCGGGATATGCGTTCCTGTCGGAAACGGAAGTCGATGTCTCTGGCATGGCCAGCCATCTTCGCACCAGCCGCGCGGTCGGTGTGCCCTATTCGGACGACCAGATTGCCAACTCCGTGGCCGATCTCAAGGCGCAGGCTGACCCGGATAACGCCGGTGTCGACGCTTTCGCCAAACGCTATCCCAAAGCGGTTGCCAGAAACTTCGACGGCAAGCCGGGCATGCCCACCGAGATGGACGCGCTAGTCGCGTACTTGCAGATGCTCGGCACGCTGGTCGATTTCAAGCTCTACAACAAAAAAGCCAATCTTCGCTGAGCACATCTCCGTCGAGCAAGCAGAACGATGAAAGCCATCCTGACAGTCCAGAATTTTACATCCGATTTCGTCACCACGTTCTGGACGCCCATCTTCGTGGGAATCTTCCTGGCGATCGTAGCTTACGCGTACTGGCCGCGGAGCAAGGCCGCGTTCGACGAAGCCGCGCAGATGCCGCTGCGGGAGGAGTGACGGATCATGACTGAGCACAGCGATTTCGACCAAGTCTCCGGCAAGACGACCACCGGCCACGAGTGGGACGGCATCAAGGAATTGAACACGCCGCTGCCGCGCTGGTGGGTGATCACGTTTTACCTGACCATCGTGTGGGCGATCGGCTACTGGATCGTGTATCCGGCGTGGCCGCTGCTGTGGAGCCATACCACCGGCGTGCTGAATTACTCGTCGCGCGCGGACGTTGCCGTTGAGCTCGCAAACCTCGAAAAAATTCGCGGCGACAAGATGGTCGCACTCGGCGCGGCGCCGCTGGCGGAAATCGAGAAGGATCCGGCATTGCTGGCGCTGGCCCGCGCCCGCGGCAAGACGGTATTCGGCGACAACTGCGCGCCGTGCCACGGCAGCGGCGGCGCCGGTGCCAAGGGATATCCCAACCTGAACGATGACGAATGGCTTTGGGGTGGTTCGCTCGATCAGATCATGCAGACGATCCAGTTCGGTGTCCGTTCCGGGCATCCAAAGGCCCACGAAAACGCCATGCTGGCCTTTGGCAAGGATGGCGTTTTGAAGAAGGATCAGATCGTCACCGTTGCCAACTACGTCCGGTCGCTCTCGGGTCTATCGACCAGCCCGGGCTACAACAAATCGGCCGGTGCGAAAATCTTTGCGGATAATTGCGCGGCGTGCCATGGCGACAATGCCAAGGGCAATCAGGAACTCGGAGCGCCCGACCTGACCGACAAGATCTGGCTCTACGGCTCGGACGAGGCGACGCTGATCGAAACGATCAGCAATGGTCGCGCCGGCGTCATGCCGACCTGGGTCGGTCGTCTCGATCCTCCCACGATCAAGGCGCTGGCCGTCTATGTCCACTCGCTCGGCGGGGGCAAATAACGGGCGGGCACCGGAACTTGCGCATTGTTTGAGGTGGATCAATCGCGGTTGCGGGGGCGTGCCTAAAGTCCACGCCGGACCTGAGATCAACCTCGATGAACAAGCCCGTGAATCCAATCGATCTGCAGCTTGAAGACGACGGGCCGCTCTATGTGGCCCAGAAGAAGGTCTATCCGCAGAGCGTGTCGGGGACCTTCCGCCGGATCAAATGGGGCCTGATGGCGTTCTGCCTCGGGGTCTACTATCTGCTGCCGTTCGTGCGCTGGAATCGCGGCCTCGGCGCGCCTGACCAGGCGGTGCTGGTCGACCTGCCGAACAGCCGTTTCTATTTCTTCTTCATCGAGCTGTGGCCGCAGGAGGTTTACTACTTCACCGGCCTGTTGATCGTCGCCGCGATCACGCTGTTCCTGATGAACTCGCTGGGCGGCCGTATCTGGTGCGGATACCTCTGCCCGCAAACCGTGTGGACGGATCTGTTCTATGCCGTCGAACGCCTGATCGAGGGCGATCGCCGCGAGCGCATGCGCAAGAATGCCGCGCGCGGCACCATGAAGCTGCAGCGCTTTTCCGAGCTCCTTCTGAAGCATTCGATCTGGCTGATGATCGCGTGGTGGACCGGCGGCGCCTGGGTGCTCTATTTCAACGACGCGCCGACACTGGTGAAGCAGTTGGTGACGTTCCAGGCGCCGATGCTGGCCTATATCTGGATTGCGATACTGACAGCAACGACCTATCTGCTCGCCGGCTTCATGCGCGAACAGGTCTGCGTCTATATGTGTCCGTGGCCCCGTATTCAGGCGGCACTCACCGATGAATGGGCGCTCAACGTCACCTACAAATACGATCATGGTGAAAAGCGCACGTCGCTGAAGAAGGCGAACGAGTTGCGGGCCCTCGGCGAGTCGGTCGGTGATTGCATCGATTGCTACCAATGCGTCGCCGTGTGCCCAACCGGGATCGATATCCGTGACGGCGCGCAGCTCGATTGCATCCAGTGCGGACTGTGCATCGATGCCTGCGACACCGTAATGACCAAGATCGGCCGGGAAACCCGTCTGATCGGGTATGACAACGATATCAATATTCACCGCCGTCAGGCCGGCAAGCCGCCGATCTACCGCATTGTGCGGCCGCGCACCGTCGTCTACTTCGCCATGATCGCCTGCGTCGGCGCGCTCATGCTCTATGCGCTACTGACGCGGACGCTGCTCGATGTCAATGTACTCCACGACCGCAATCCGGTCGCGGTGAAGTTGAGCGACGGGTCGATCCGCAATGCCTATACGGTTCGCTTGTTGAACAAGCGGGGCTTCGACCGGGTCATCGCGATCGATATCGACGGTCCGGTCAACGCAACGGTCCATGTCGTCGGCGTCGATTCCGTCACCCCGGAGCGGCCGATGATCATTCTGGGGCGCGACCAGACCACCGAGCTGCGGGTGCTGGTGACTGCGCCTGCCGCAAACAATCCAGAGAAGTCGGTTCCGGTGCATTTCCGCATCACCGATATCGGCCTCGGCGAGGTGGCATCCGCCACCGATAATTTCGTCACGCCGTAAGCGGCAGGAGCCACCACATGACGGGATCGCAGGCGCCAAAACCCATCACCGGCCGCAAGGTGTTGGCAATGCTGATCGCGTTCTTTGGCGTCGTGATCGGAGTCAACCTCGTCATGATGCGGTTTGCTATCCAGACGCTGCCCGGGACCGAGGTCGACAGCGCCTATAGCGCAAGCCTCGCCTATGAGAAGCAAATCACGGCGGCCCGCGATCAGAACGCGCGAAACTGGAAGGTCGATGCGCATGTCGAGCGCAGCGGGCAGGGCGGCGCGACGCTGCAGATCGAGGCGCGCGACAGCAGCGGCCGGCCGATATCGGGCCTAAAGTTTCACGGCCGGTTCGAGCGGCCGACCGACCGGCGCGCCGATTTGCCGGTGCCCCTCGCCGAAGTGGGGATCGGCATCTATCAGGGAAGCGCCCTCGCGATCGCGCCGGGTCAATGGGACCTCGTGCTCGAAGGAGCTTCGGCCGGGCAACGGTTGTTTCTGTCGAAGAACCGTGTGCTGTTGAACTAGGAAGGGCATATCATGCAGGCGGCGCGGGACTTTTCACATTATGTCAGGGACCTCGGTTCCGGGGTGTCGCATATCGATCTTGCGGTCGAAGGCGTCAGTTGTGCCGGCTGCATGTCCAAGATCGAACGCGCCCTTTCCGCGCTTCCGGATGTCACGCTGGCTCGTGTCAATTTGACTGACCGTCGAGTGGCGCTGGAATGGAAGCAAGGGGCGCACGATCCAACCCGCTTCATCGACCGGTTGGCCGAACTAGGTTACAAGGCCTATCCGTTCGAGCCGGTCCGTGCCGAAGCGCTCGAGACTGAGCAGGCGAGCTTCCTGTTGCGCTGCCTCGGCGTTGCGGCGTTTGGCGCGATGAACGTGATGATGCTGTCGGTGCCGGTATGGTCCGGCAACGTCACCGACATGATCCCGGAGCAGCGTGATTTTTTCCACTGGCTGTCTGCCTTGATTGCTTTGCCCGCGGCAGCCTATTCGGGACAGCCGTTCTTCAGGTCTGCGTTCCGCGCACTGCGGGCGCGCAGCACCAACATGGACGTTCCCATCAGCATCGGCATCGTGCTGGCGCTCGCGATGTCGGTGGTCGAAACCATTCACCACGCTGAACACGCTTATTTCGATGCGGCGCTGATGCTGATCACCTTTCTGGTGGCCGGCCGCTATCTCGATCAGAGCATGCGCCGGCGGACTCGCGCCGTCGCGGGAAACCTGGCCGCCCTCAGGGGCGAGACGGCAACGAAGTTCGTTGGCGTTGACGAGATATCCGAAGTGCCGATCGCCGCGGTGCAGGCCGGCGATATCGTGTTGCTGCGGCCCGGTGAACGGTCGGCCGTCGACGGCTCCGTGATCGAGGGCCGGTCCAAGATCGATCAAAGCCTGATCACCGGCGAGACCCTGCCGGTGAAGGCGGGACCGGGGACCGCCGTCTATGCGGGAACGCTCAATCTCTCCGGTGCATTGCGCGTGCGGGTGTCGGCGGCGTCTGAAGGCACGCTGCTGTCCGAAATCGGCCGGTTGCTCGACAACGCGGTGCAGGCGCGCACCCGTTATGTGCAATTGGCGGATCGCGCGGCCCGGCTCTATGCGCCCGTGGTCCACGCCGCAGCCCTTCTGACCATGCTGGGTTGGGTCGCGTTCGGCGCGTCCTGGCATGATGCCATCGTCATGGCGATCGCGGTTCTGATCATTACCTGCCCATGCGCGCTCGGCCTCGCCATACCGGCGGTGCAAACCGTCGTATCGGGCGCCATGTTCCGGAACGGCGTGCTGCTCAATTCCGGCGATGCCATCGAGCGGCTGGCCGACGTCGACAGGGCCGTGTTCGACAAGACGGGGACACTGACCTTGCCCGAACTTGATGTCGCCAACGCTGCGAGCATTCCGGCCAAAATGTTCGAACTGGCCGGCCGGCTTGCGCTTGCCAGCCATCACCCGGTCGCGTCCGCGGTAGCCCGCGCGGCCAAAGCAAAAACGCCGCTGGCTGGGGTCGAAGAGATTACCGGTCAGGGTGTGCATGGATTCGTCGACGGACTTGAAGTCAGATTGGGCAGGCCGTCATTCTGCGGCGCGGATTATCTGGCCAATGATATCTTGTGCAGGGATCCCGAAGCGTCGGTCGTTGCCTTCCGTCATGGCGAAACGTGCCACGTCTTTGCGGTACGGCAGCGGCTGCGTCCAGATGCAGCCAGAGCTGTCGCCGCACTTCAACAATGTGGCATCGGAGTCGAGATACTGTCCGGCGATCGCAAGCCAGCGGTACGTCACGCCGCGCAGTCGCTCGGAATTCACGAATGGCGGGCAGGCGTAACCCCTGCCGACAAAATTGCGCGGATCGATGAGCTGAAGCGACATGGCGTCAAGGTCATGATGGTCGGTGACGGCATGAACGACGCGCCTGCGCTGGCGGCCGCGCATGTTTCGATGTCGCCGGCGACCGCCACCCATTTGAGCCAGGCGACCGCCGATCTGGTCTTTCTCGGCGACCGCCTGACACCCGTGGTGGCTGCCATCGGCTTCTCGCGGAAAGCGCTGCGGCTAATGCGACAGAATCTATGGTTGGCCGCTGTCTACAATCTGCTGGCTGTGCCCTTGGCAATTGCTGGTTTGGCGACGCCGCTGGTGGCCGCTGCTGCCATGTCGGGCTCGTCGCTGCTGGTGATCTTGAACGCCCTTCGCGCGCATCGTGGTGTCAGGGAGTTGAGCTGATGGAAGTCCTGGTATTCCTCGTTCCGCTGGCGCTGGTGCTCGGCCTGCTCGGCCTGGTGGGGTTTCTCTGGTCGCTCAGGAACGGCCAATACAACGATCTTGAAGGAGCGGGGTGGCGAGCGATTGCCGATGACGACTCTGTTCAGGACAAGCCGGCTCCTTGAACGTCGTCGTGAGCCCAATATAGAGTCCGATCGAGGCCGTTGCGGTAGCATCAGCGGCGACGTCACGAATATCCTCGCCGGCGCAATCTAAGGTGAGGACGTGTGCACTCGGGCCGTCGTGTGCACTATGTGTGCACTGAGAACGCATCCGGGTGATTTTTCCCTTCCAATCGGGTCATGTATGACCCTAGAAAATCCAAGGTGCGGAAGCTTGGTCGCGCTGATTTCCTCAGTCGGTTCAACTTATAGGGTCGACCGGAGACAAAATAGATCAATTAACTGAATGGCTTACGCTGTAAATTCTCCACGTGGTCTTGGTGCGGCTCTTGAGGGTGAAGTCGTCCCAGGGGTTCGGGTGTTGCTTGTCGAACAGCTCCGGGTGCAGCCGACGAATGATGCGCCAGACCTTGCGACAGAGGCCGACCACTTTCTCGCCCTGCCGCAGCCTGAGTCCGTTCGGCCCGTTGATGATCTTGTCATAGATTTTGTCAGCGGCCCGTGGCGTGACTTCCTGATCTGCCGTTCGCCGATCCGCCGTCCGCTCTTACCGACGGTATCGCAGATCATCTGCATGATCCGCTCGTAGTCAGGCCGTGACCTGGGAGAGACTTTCTCGGTATAGGCCTTCTCCGTCTTGTATTGCCGGAACAGTCAATCGATTGTGCCATAGCGCGCAATCTTTCCCTGCTCGCCCGGCTCTCCTCTGCGCTGGTCGTTCCATTCATCGAACAAGGCATTGAGTGTGGCGGCGCGTCCGTCTTTTCCGTCATCGCCGCATGCAGCTTCTCGTCCCAAGTGGCTCATTCGCCATCTCGCAGCGAGCTTGCGGTAATAGGTCGGGATCCGGAAATAGAACGCGACCGAACCGCGGGCAAGCCGACGCACCTCCACAAAGCGTGGAAGCGGGCGCTCCAACGTCACAAATCCTCGGCGAGGTCGCCCGGCACCATGTCCGGGGCAATAGCTCGGTCCAGATCGTCTCTCAACCACAGCTGACTCCTCTCTTCCTTCACACGTGGTCGAGGATACTCCGTCCCGACTCGTTTGAGAAAGGCTTCGACAGTCGGCTCTCCGCAATAGCCCGCTGCGACTGCGGCTGGCATACGACGTAGCCAAGAACCAGCAGGAATTACGGCAAAACGTGGCATCGCAACCCATCTAAGCTTGAGCTGCCGAAATCGGCTTCCAGTCGTATGGTACCAATGCATCATGCAGATTGCCGCCGATGCCTGAAACCGCGACAGTAGCGAGATCGCGCAAAAACGTAGCATATCGTACTAAAGGAATGCGTTGGGCGTAGTCGCCGCTGGGAAGGGGAAGCTCATAAGCTTGGCCGGCACTTCCGCCTCGTTTCCGCCTGGCGGCCAACTGTTGATTTTGTGGACCCCTAATCAGCGGGTCCCAGGTTCGAGCCCTGGTGAGCCCAGCAAGCCTTTCAAGGACTTAGGGAGAGAAGCCGTTTGAGAAGACCGATCTAAAACGCTTTTTCAACCGGTGTTTTTGCAGGTTGGCCGAAGAGCCTTCTCTCGACAATGTGATGGGATCGTTGCGATAACAAGGTCTTCTGCAGAAATCGCAACAGGCAGGAGCGATGCGAATTGCCGGCGATGTCGACGGATCGCCTCAAGCACGAGCCTCTGACCCGCGCGGACCCATAGCAAATTCCAATCGATCGCACTGAGCGTAGTCGTCCTCCCGGAAGCCTGCGCGAAAAAACTGTAGGTATTCTGTCGCTACCATCTCGTCACGACAGAGCCCGCGGGCGCGGCGCCATTTCCGAGTCGAGGATCAGTCGGCCATCGAGACGGCCGTCTAAACGCTTCACGTATTCCGAAGCTTCCTCCATATGTGCCTTCATAAGTGCACGCACGCGCTCGCAATCTCTCGCGCGACCAGCTTTCGCGATCTCCGAGTGAATCTTTACATTGGCGCATTCGACTTTCGTGTGTTCCTCCGCAGGCGTCTGCGTGCTGAATACGACCAGTAGGGACGAAGATGGCTATCGGGCAAGAAATCCCCGAAATCTGGGCAGCGATTCACACCCCTTTCGACATGTCCGGGGCCACGACGAGAACGGGGTTCGTCGGAATGTCCGTCAGTACATCGCGACCGGATTCCCTGACTTGCCATTGTCGTAGTAGGCAAACGTGCTGATTTCTCGCTCCTTGCTGCGGTTTTCGGGGAAAAGGTTCTTGCCGTAAAACGCGGAGCTGTTCAGGTAGGGCGTATATTGGTAGGGCATCCGTGCGAACCGGATGCACTACTATGCATTCAATCAAGCTGCGGAACGCGACGCGAGTTTCGATCGCCTTCGGATTGGTCTTCAGCGCGGTCACCAGCCTTCTAATCTCCGAACGGTATCGGTCACTGAATTTCGGGTGATCGAAGCCAATGACATTTTCGCCGCCACCGCCCAGCAGCCGCAAGCGCTCTTCAACGCTTTCCCGCTCCAGGTCGCACTCATCGATCCGCTTCAGCAACTCGTCCGGCTTCCGACGGCTATTTGCGATGGCATATGACAGGCGTTCGATCTCGGTAGTCAATACGCGGCGTCGACGCTCTAGCTTAGCGTGTTCGCTGCCCTTGTTCCGATCGTTTTTGCGCTCCTCCTTCCAGGCGCACATCGCCTCTTCAATGGCTTTCGGCGAAAGCAATTTCAGTTTGATTTTGTCGGAGGCATCCTCGAGCAGAACGTCCATGTCGAAGCTACGGGTGTGCTCGCAGGTGCCCCGCTGATGCGCGCTCGCGCATGCCGCGCGCGGTGCAGCGTTACGCGAGGATTGAGCGATTCGCATGTGGCCATTGCAGACGCCGCACCGGAGCACACCGGCAAGCGGGTGCTCATTGTTGCGCGGGATCACGGCGCGACGCCGCGGCTTGCGCGCGCTACGAACCTCCTGCGCTCGATTCCAGAGCACTTGCGGAACGATCCGCAGCTCTGGCTTTTTGACTATGTTGTGGCGCTTTCTGGATTGCGGCGCCCAGGTCCCGTCCGGCGTCTGGACCCTCACGGATTCCTCCATGTCGGCTGGCGAGACACCGTCGATCATGCCCCGTGGCGCCTCACCAGCCCTGGCGAGATACGCGACCCGCTGGCCTGTGGTGGGAAGAGCACGCCGAGTCTGCCGTCTCGGCCAAGATCGGGTTGGGCAGATACGGTTCGCCGTTTTCCACGAGGAATCAGCCAGCCCGCAACGGGAATCCCGGCTCCGTCGAGGCGTTAACATAGCCGCCCCGGTGCGTCGGAGTGGTGTAAATTATGTTTTTTCCGATTTTGTTGAATGTTGTCGGGTTTATGCGTCCATGTTTTGCGGGAACGGAGACCGCGATGCCAAAGCATCAGACCTCGCTTGAAAAGATCGAACAGAAGATCGAGCGGAAGAAGGATGAGGCTGTCTTCCTATCGCGTGAGTTCACGAGCTCGGCGAAGATCAGGTCTTGCCGCGCTTCGTACCCTTCTGGGGAAGGGCCGTCTCGTACGGCTCGGCTACGCCCTATGGCCGTGCAGTCCCTCGCGGCTGACGCCAGATGGCTTGGCCGGCGTGGCGCGTCAGGCGCTCGACGAGCCTGGCGTGGAATGGGAACCTACCGAAGCCGAACGTGCCTATGATGAGGGCCTCTCGACCCAGATTCCCGTCAAACTCGGTCGTCCGCCAAAGGCCGCTTCTCGCGTAAAGGTCCTGATCATCATGCATGTAGGCACATACATCACGTCGTCGCGGGAAACGGCGCAGGAAGCATGAATCGGCTCGACCCCGGCGTTTGGTCTGGCGTCTACAATCGTCTTAATGCCTGTTGCGGATTTCGTGTAGATTTTCCGGATCGAGCAGCACCCGTCTCCTTCTAGATCCTGACGAAAAGCGGTTGAAAGCTGTCAGGCTCTGAATGCGGAGCTCCACTTCGCGCTGATAGATCGTCCTTTGCAAGAACACGATATCCGCGTCTCGATCGCTTTCGTCGATATCGATGTACCAAGACTTTGGCCGTCCATCGATACCGTCACTCCAGCGATATCCACGCGTCTTGAGTTCATCCTTCGGCTCGAACGGCGAATCTTCGGCCCAGATCCCAGTGGTTTTGCGCCGCGCACGTTCCAGCAGTGCGGAAAGAACGGTCCGATTGTGATCGGGGAGCTGCAAGGGTTGGATCTCGAGGAGCGCGAGGCAGTCATCGACAGCGCGATGAGCCTCATGAAACAGGCCCGCCTTCATCAGCAGATACGGCAGCCGTGAGCCTTCGAAGCCATGACTGCGCCATTCAATCTCACTGACCGAACACGCCCAAGCTTGATGCTCAAACGACGGACAGTAACGCTCCATGAACGTGCGATCGAAAGCGGCATTGTGCGCAATGATGACGACAACGGCATCTGCCGCGAAGGCGGCAACGTGATTCGGGTCAAGGTTGTGGCCATTGACCATCTCGTCGTAATCCCGGTGAGAGCCGTCGCGGCCGCCATTTCGGCCAGGGTTACGGGATCGGTCATTTTCTTGGTCAACAGATGAAACCGCGCTCCGTGTGCACCTGACTGCACTCTACCGGATGCGCTCGGGCGAGGCATCGGTGCCTGTGGACAGCTATTCGCCGGTTTACGTCCGCAGCTATCGGCTGGGTGGAAATAACCAGTCGGGCGAAACGGCATCCGCGACCAGCCAGCGGGGACGCTCGAGTCCAGCACCTTGCCAACTTCACTAGAGGCTTCGCCCGCCGAAGTGTCGAACGGCGGATATTGATGGCGATCTCTATGGCACGCTCGCATCCACCCGTGCTCCTCGCATTCGCGGCTAGCGCCGACCTGCTGCAGCACCGAGATCGCCCAGCCGCGAGCGTCCGGGATCGAGGGTCCTCTCTCCGGTACAATCAGCATCGAATTCGCTCCAACGAATCCCCCCAGACAGTTCCGGCGGTTAGCACAACGCGGGATTCCGGATCGTCTGGCCGAATGCGGTCACGTGCTAGGGGGTCCTCATGGCCAAGCCGGGCGCGGTCCTCTGACCTCCCGCGAGATCCACGGGCCTTCCGCGAGCACGGGAATCTGCCCGCGGACCCGGCCGACGAGGAGCCGAAGTGCAGATCGAGCAAGTCGGCTTCGGAGCCGAAGAAGGACAGGCGTGCCGCATCGACACAGTCCCAAATGAGCGCTGAATTCAGCCATCGGGCCCGTCATATTCCGCCCAACAATCGGTCGTCTCGTACACCCTCACGCTCGAGAGTTGCGCAAGGCGCGGTTTCGCGTGCTTCCAGATCCAGATGGCGATATTTTCCGCCGTCGGATTTTCCAGTCCCGGGACTTCGTTCAGGCAACGGTGATCGAGGTTCTTTAGAAGAAGACCGAACGCTTCTTCCATGTTGAAGAAATCCATTACGAACCCGGTGTGCGGATCGACGGGCCCGTTCAGCACGACCTCGACCCGATAGGAATGACCGTGCATCCGATGACAGCGATGTGTCTGCGGGACATTTGGAAGTCGGTGCGCTGCCTCGAACTTAAATACCTGGGATATCTTCATCTGATGCCGGGATGTTTGTGGGATTGCACGCTGAGTCGCCATTTCCAATGAGCAGACATTACGCGACGGCGTGCCGCATGTGGTCGACGGCGTCAAATTGTCCGAGCCCCCTCTCATCGAACCGGTCCGGCAGAGCTTCCGGCTGCGGCTACACGAATTTTGAGTTCGTGTCCGCGAGTGATGGCCACGCGGCGCGATTTGCTGACGCAAATCCAGTCACCACGCCGGCCGGGACCGGCAGGCTGCCGTTCGTCTCGATCGCGATGAGGAACCTGAGATCATGGAGCGCTTGCACGAGATCGTCGCCGAACCGCAACAGTGGTTCTGGGCACGTTCATTGCCTGTGCCATGCAGATGATGGAGCGTCTACTACAAGATCCGGTAGATGCAGAAGCCAACTTGAGGCCCTAGGGTGCCGGCCGCGTTCCCCCGCCGATCATCATCGAAGAAACAGAAGTGAACGCAATCGACGAGAAGCCAACAAAAGGGCAGAACGGCACAATATGACTGGCAGAACCTGGGTGGCTACCCACGAACACCTCAATCAGGCTCCTCGTTGTTCTGACTTAAGAGCCGCAGAACGGAGTTTTCTGCTGTGACCGGGCAATCAATCGTCATGAACGGTGGTCGATCGCTGCCGCGCAGGCTGAAACTCAATCTCACACTGACCGGCTAATTTTCGGCAGGAGAAAGGGCACTGCGTTCTCCTGCCTTGCCTCTTCCGAGTTTGCAGCATGCGTCAAAAAGGAAAGCGAGCTGTTGCCATTCCCCGGTCGTTTAACAAAGTTGCCCGAATCGTCTGCCGCGGTGGATCGATTCGACTTTCGTTTCGGCCATGCTTGTAGAAATACCTCGCAAACCAGAGCTTCTGCGATGAGTTTCACCAAGAAATTGGAAGATTGCCGGGCGTAACGCCGAGCATCGGTACCTGCGGAGTGCTATTCTGTGGTCAATCAGGAGATCGAACGTGAGCGGCAAAACAGCAGCCGGCCTGCCGGATCCAGATGCCGCATCGGGGAATGATATTGAGTCGGTCTACCACATCTGTTGTCAGGCTCGACGCGGCCAGCCGGGGGTGCCTTTTTGCGAGCGCGGTTGGCGGGGCGGCAAGGGCTCTACGCGGCGGTCGAAAGGCTCGGCTTTAGCAGAGTGGGTGGTTTCTGCGCTTATGCAGGTTTGTCTCTTAACCCGGGTCTTTGGACCTAACTTGAATGCCGCCGCTTTGGGCCGACACTTCGCAGGACGCTCTTGAATTTTCGCCTGCCGCGATTCGCTGTTGGGCCGTCGTGGCCGCCTCGGTCAATCTCGCTTTCATCGCATTGGTCATATTTTTGGCGTGACCGCGAGACGCAATCTTGCTGATTGGACTAGTTGTCTCGCCCACATCTGAAACGCGCAACACGCACCAGGGAGCTCGGTGCTCTGAAGCACAAGCATTCCGATGTTTCATATCCAGCCTCAGGAGCTATCGTGACTGTCTACACTGGGCCAGTGTTTGAGATGGCCGTAAAGCAATTCGACGTGATCGCGATTATCTGGGGATACCAGACGACGTAAGACCCCGCCAGCTGCTGCCGAAGCGATCTGTCACGGTGTCGTGCCCAATTCACCTTGATGACGGCACAACGGCGGCTTTTGAAGGCTATCGGGTGCAGCATCACCTTACACTTGGCCCTACAAAAGGGGGCACCAGTTCGGGCCAACCGTCGACCTTGGCGAGGTTGCAGCGCTCGCGATCTGGATGAGCTGGAAGTGTGCCCTGGTCGGATTGCCATATGGCGGCGTCAAGGGCGGAATTAACGTCGACCCTTCTAGCTTGTCGAACCGTGAGCTTGAGACTCTGTCGCGCCGGTATATGCAGGAAATGATCCCGTTTGTTGGGCCGCACACTGATGTCATAGCTCCCGATCTTGGAACAAACGAGCAGATCATGACGTGGTTCATGGATACCTACTCGATGTATCAGGGCCAAACCGTCACCGAGATCGTGACTGGCAAACCTGTCAGCGCTGGTGGAACGCTCGGTCGTCGTGAAGCCACAGGCCG
Organism: Bradyrhizobium sp. 170; assembly: GCF_023101085.1. NCBI lineage: Bacteria > Pseudomonadati > Pseudomonadota > Alphaproteobacteria > Hyphomicrobiales > Nitrobacteraceae > Bradyrhizobium > Bradyrhizobium sp. 170. The sequence goes on from NZ_CP064703.1 coordinate 1,575,712, forward strand.
GGGTGTGGCTCATTTGGTTCGCCGCGCAGCGGACGAGCTCAAAATCCCACTCAATGGCGCCAACAGCCGTTGTTCAAGGCTTTGGAAATGTCGGTTCGATGACCGCACTCGAGCTACACAACATGGGAGCGAAAGTGATCGCGGTCAGCGATCACACGGGCGCGCTTTATCGACCTCGGGGGCTCGATATACCACAGCTGGTCGGACATGCTGCCTCGCAAGGTAGCCTGGATGGCTACTCCAGCGAGCTTGCTCTAGACCCAGGCGAGTTGCTGACGATCCCGTGTGACGTGCTTGTTCCGGCTGCCCTGGAACGGGTCATCGACGCCGAAATAGCCAGCAGGAAGGCCATCAGGAGGAGATCTTCCTCATCCCCGATCTTCTCTGCAACTCGGGCGGTGTCGTGGTCAGCTACTTTGAATGGGTGCAGGACCTCCAGCGACTGTTCTGGGAGGAGGAGGAAGTCACGCGTAGGGAGTATCAACTTTTGGACCGTACTTTCGAGCGCGTCCTGGCGCGAAGCAAACGTGAAAAACTGTTCAATCGCACGGCAGCCATGGCGATAGGTGTCGAGCGCGTTCGCGGAGCAAAAGAAACACGCGGACTGTTTCCCTAGTAGTGTGATCTCGCTGAATGTCTTTGTTGTCAGTTCGATATGTCGGGCCGATAACAGACCGGACTTTCTGCACCGTAGGCCCAGGTGGGTCGCCGCCGAAGTTCACGCGGCGGCCCCTTTTTTACTAGTGAATGAGTGCGTGCGTCTTACGAATCGCCCGTCGATCGCAGCACTAGCAGCCTGTGCGTCATTTCAAAGGAATTGAACCTTGTTTTCACCCGTCACACTTCGTGAATCGTCCTACAAGGGCAAATCTTTGCGGGGCTTGTTGAAGTTGCCGATTCCAGCCTGGCGCCGCTTCCACGTTTCCATCAGCTGCTCGACAGTATCTGACTACTATTTGGCGGCGGAATCCACCGTAAACCCGCCGCCGGCGGGCCACGCCGGTAATGACTTCCACCTTCGAAAACGTCTCGGACGGTTCAAGGTACTTCTGCTAGGGAAACGCGTACGGCTTCAGGATGCTCGTCCAGGAAGGCTGGAGTCTGGAGCTTGACTACGGTGGGGCCTTTTCAATTGACCTTATAAGAGGCCTGAAAGAACGTACCCCAGCGCTCCATGCTAAACTTCGAAAACTCAGTCGCAGTGGTTCCCGGATAACAGCCTGTGCATATCGTTTCGTTGTCCTTTTGGGTCCACATTGCCCAATAGCGCCCGCCGACGCCGATGCTGAGATTATTGGTGATGAAGTAGGACAACACGCCTTCGACCTGTACACCCCCGCCTCCGTTCCCGCGTTGATCAGCGAAGGTAGTCGTCGGGCGCAAGAGATGGTGGTCGCGACCAGCGAAATCGGTCCAAGGCAGGTAAGCGACATCGGTGCTTAAACGCCAACGCTCGGTAAGCATGGTTTCGGCGCTCAGGCCGACGCGAGGTGCATTCCAGTGCGTATCCTGGCTGCCAACGATTTGATCAGCGGACGCCGTGCATGGAGACATGGGGTTGGCAATCTGCATGCATCCCATCGTGTCGGAGTTCTGGGCGTAATAGGTCCAGCCGATAAATCCGCCGACCTTGTAGTTGGCGCCACGCGAAAAATCGTAACCTACGTCGGCCGTGTAGTACGTGAACCTCCCGTTTGCCTGGCCCGATATCGTGTTGCTATAAGAGAGCCTGCGATGGATGCCCCAATCTTCATCGTTGAGCTTTCCTTTATCGAAGCGCCCGATGCCAACGTTGCTCTTCAGGAACACTCCCCACGCGCTGTCAAGACGGCCAAATAATTCCCCGGAAAGTCCGTCGAGGCCGTGGTAGGTGAGCTTGATATAAGAATGTTAGGATCTCCAGTAGCGATCTCATCGGGAATAGCGCTGGCGTCCCATTGGAATCGTCCCCGGCTGAGCCAGAGCCGCGATCCGCCTTCGAACGACCAACCGGCCTTGTAAGCAATCGGCGGCGCGCCGGCAGGTGCTTTCGCGTACAGCGGCGCATCGGACCATTGCGCCGCCCATGGGTCCGCGCCGAAATGGTATTTCAATCCCATCTTTCCGATGTGATAGTTGCTGGACAGGCTCGTCATGTTCGCCGGAAGAATTGCGAACGGCGGAAACTGCACCGTCGAAGGCGTTGCGACACTTGGCCCACCGAAATGCAGATAGTCATACTCTACTTTGACCGACCATGCAGGCGTAAGCGCTTGCTCGACGCCCAGCCCGATACGCCACCGACCTGACCATAGTCGAGATGAGTGTTCTCCTGTGGCTGCAGGCCATTATATTCGTTGTTATTGAGCACGTTGCCCTGATTGTATTGCCAAGCCACGCCTCCCTTGAGATAGGCCAGCGTATGGCCGAGAGCGCCGAACGCGTAACCGACGCGGCCGGTCCCGGTGGCAAAGAGGTTTGGACCTGCCGTGCAGTTTGCGCTCACACAAAGCCCGAGGCGGCCAGGCAAGTATTTGTGCCATCGGAGACAGCACGGCTGGCATCTAGTTCGACGCCAAACACCCAGCCGTTCTTCTGCCAATTGTAGCCGATCTGGCCTCCTGCGAGGAACACTGGGGTATTGACGACGCCGCCATAGATTGACGGACCGTCGGGATTGCTGAAGGAGGTTCGGCCGTACCCACCGCCGACGTGCCCGCCAATATAGCCTCCGGACCAGCTCCACACCGCGGGTGACAGTTTCACTTCTGGCTCAAGGTCCGCCGCATTGGCTGCACCGCTTGCGATGAGCGCAATTGTTGTGGCTCCCGAAAGAAGAACTCCAGATCGTATCCAATACTTCCGTGCATTTTCTCGGTCCACAACCGAGCGCCCTTAAGTTATCCCCGCAGCAAACCGTCGGGGCGGACCAGACGCTAACGGCGATGCGCGCCGAGTCGTCCCGAAGACCATCGCACTGCGATTGGTGATGATGACGTGAACAAAGCAAACCTCGTGCCGAAGAGAGTTCGAGGCTCTGCAGGCACTCCGTAAGGTGTGTAGCGTCAAGTTGCTGACATTTGTCTCAAGACTGACAGTCTGCGCTGCTATCGTCCGACAGGACGTTGCGCTTCGAACAGTTGTCCCATCGCCCCTCAATACGCGGGGCGCGCGTTAATGTAGGGCATTCAACTCCGCATCGTTCAGCGCGGTGATCGAGGAAGCGCTGCTTGGCGTCATCGGTCCCGGGGCGATCGCCGCTGCAATCGCGGCTGCAGAGAGCTAAGGAACGGCGGGATCAGGTGCGTGATGCTCTCCGCCGACATCATCCAGCCGTGCGCCAACTGGTGCTGACTTCCATCCTGATGCCGCGCCGCACGAACTACCACATCCCGGTGTTTAAGCCTGCCGATGGCGGAGTAGTGTGGTCGCCGCCGGGCCGTGTCCCCGTTGGTCTGCTTCACCGGCAGATCGAGATTGTACTCATTGAGCCAGCAAAGCGCCTGTCGCGCGCCGCCCAGTTCCTCGACCTTGTCGAACACCATCTTGATCGCTTCCTGGACACGCTGCCACAACCAACTCGCCCCGACGCGCCTTCTCATAGCGTGCCGAGAGCGAGCGCTGGCGCAACAGATCCGGTTCGTACTCGTTGAGGCTGCCCTTGAGCCCGAGCAGCAGGCGGTCGCTGCCATGCCTCGGCGCGTAGATGGTCTCCTGATCGACCAGAACCGGTATCGACCACGCGGCACATCTCGATGAGTTGCTGCCAATCCCGACTGCTGCGAGCGAAGCGCGAGACCTCGCGGGCGCAAACCGCACCAACCTTACCAAGGCAAACCTCCGCTACCATTCGCTCGAAGCCGGCGCGTTGTACGGCGCCGGCGGCTGAACGACCGAGATCATCATCGATCACTTCGATCTCTGACTAAGCTGGGTGATGACGGACTGAGATAGGCGGCGTATCGAGGCGGGTGTCGAGCCTATCTCAAGGAGAGCGATACGCCATGAACGAGACCAGTACCCACTTTCTTGGTCGTGAGTCGTGATTCAAGATATGGATGATCCTTGAAGCAAGAGAAGTCCACCTTTCGAGGAAAGATCGCAAGGCGCTTGAGGCGTGTTGTCGCTCGCCAATGACGTTGCAGCGCGATTTGAAGCGGCGCGGATCGTTCTGTTGGCGGCGGATGGGCGCAGCACCCGGTCGATCGCCAAGGAAGTTGGGGGTCCAGCCGCGGATTGTCAGCCTTTGGCGGCATCGCTATGCCGACCATGGCCTTGAAGGGCCGCAAGACAAGCCGCGGCCTGGCAAGCAGCCGATTTATACGAGGACGACCTACAAGCGGATTCTGAAGCTGCTGGATAAGCTGCCCCCGCAAGGGTTTGCGCGCTGGACAGGCCCTCTGCTGACCGAGGCGCTGGGCGACGTTGACGTCCAATATGTCTGGCGGTTCCTGTGCAGCCACAAGATTGACCCCGCGGCTCGCAAGTCCTGGTGTGAGAGCACCGACCCGAACTTCACGGCCCCGCTCGTGCCCCCACTACTTGATTGTTTGCGTTGATGGTCTTACTGCGCTTCTCTGTAGCGCCATGTCCACGAAATCCCGCGAGTATCTGTTCGGCACCCAAATCAGAATGTCGGCCGAGCGTGCAAAGGAGGCGCGCAAGCAAGAAGACAAGCTGACTTGTGAGGCGTGGAATTTTCGGATGCTTGGTTACAAGGGACCGACCCCGCCGTCACCTACGATCGGCGACGCGATCAATGCCGGTTATTTTTACTTGGAAGTTCGGTGCCTGGGGTGCGACACCAATCAGACCGTGGCGCTCGACATCATCAGGCGTGCGAAGACCACGCCGGTGCATGAGCTAGATGTGGTCTTTCAGGAGGTTGTCCATCTGGTCCGAACCGAGGAAGCTGAGGTTGCGAAGCTTCAGTGTTCCACGGAAAGACCAGATGAACAGCCACAAGAATGCTCCACTGACGCCGAAAGGTCGAGAGGCCAGGGTGCGGTGTGTGGAAGCGGGACTGAGCAATGCACGCCGCCGCGCGCCAGTTCAACACCACGCCGAAGATGGTGGCCGAATGGGTCGAACGACCGCACAATCTGCGCAACGTTCTGGCCGCGCTTGCATCGATGTCGGCGCGCCGCAGCTTGGCCCTCAGCATATGCCGGCTCCAGAACACCAGCACATATATCGAGCAGCGTAATAGCCTTTGAAGAAGCCTCCCTCCTGATGCCCGTATACGGGTGGGTGGCGTCGAGATCGAGGATGATCTGCGGCGGGATCACTTGGGCGACTCCAGGAACAGCTTCAGGGGCGTCCCACCACTCCAGACTGATCTGCACTACGCTCTGTCGTTATCAGGGCATTCCTTGAACCACCACAAAATTCTTGTCGCAAAAGAACGCCTCGCCGATTCGCGCCCCGATGCGCCTCAACAATGTGAGAAATGCACCCTGCGCTCAGGAGAGGCCCTTGCGGCACCCGCTGAGCTGTGCGTCATAAACGGAACGCTGCCATTGTAGCTCAGCGCTCGCTTGCAGGCAGCAGACCGATCAGCGCTTTAGCCTCGGACTTCAGAACTACAATCGCAGCCTTCCGAGCATCTGCATCAAAGCGAGTCCGAATGGCGGAGACCGAGAGGGCGCCGCGCAATTGGCCATGAACGTCGATCACAGGCACAGCTGCGGCCGCGACCTCAGGATCCCGTTCGCCGATCGAGACGTAGAAGCCACGATCTCTGACCTTCTTTCCATCGGCTGATGCAGAATCGCGGTAGGCGGTAAGAACACGGCCGGCAGCGCCGCGGTCAATCGGCAATCGCTGACCCTCTTCGAGGTGATGCCGGACCGAACGCGGAGAATTGACGCGATAAAGGCAGATGCGCTCGTCGCCCTCCGCGATGTAGAAGGATGCGGTCTCTCCGGTTGCCTCGACCAGACGATGGAGCGAGGGTCTGATCAGGTCACCGAGGTCGAGCCCGCGCTGATAGAGCGCCCCAAGGCGCCATAGCTCCGGCCCGGGTCGAAATAGCCGGTCCGTACCCCGCACCAGGAAGCCATCCGCCTCCAGAGATGCGGCAAGGCGAAGGACTGTGCTCTTGTAGAGGTCAGTCGCATCCGCAATCTCCGTCAGCGTCATCGCGGCGCGCTCCGGGTCGAACGCCTTAAGGATTGCCAGTGCCCGCGCGACCGCATCAACCCCTGTTCTTACCATCGATACCTCTGGTTCTGCTGTGCAGAACCAATAGTCAGAATGACGCCAGGAGTCCAGCCAGCTAGCACGAGGGCCATTCTGCACATCAGAATACGATTGACTCCTCGTGAGACGCGAGCTACTCGGTTCCAGACGCCAGAACAAGTTCTATGGAGCGAAACAATGGGGCGGCCGGGACTTGCCGTGGACTTGCGCGACGTGATGATTCGCTTCGGCGACTTCACGGCCGTCAAAAGCATGAACCTCCAGGTAGCCGAGACTGAATTCGTTGCAGTGGTGGGGCCGACCGGCTGCGGAAAATCGACCATTCTCAACACTGTCACCGGACTGCTGAAGCCCGCCGCCGGCGACGTTCGCATTTTCGGCAAGTCTCTTACGGGCCTGAACGGTCAGTCCGGCTACATGCTTCAACAGGAAGGGCTGCTGCCCTGGAAGACCGCCCAGGACAATGTCGGCCTCGGGCTCGTCTTTCAGGGCAGCTCGATCGCGAAAGCGCGCGAGCAGGCACGGCCCTGGCTCGCCAAGGTCGGATTGAAGGGATTCGAGGAGCGCTATCCGCATCAATTGTCCGGCGGCCAGCGCAAGCGCGTTGCGATGGCACAAACCCTGATCATGGAGCCCAAAATCGTTCTCATGGATGAGCCGTTCTCCGCGCTGGACGTTCACACACGCCGGCTCATGCACCGCATCCTGCTCGACCTCTGGCAGGCGGACCGGCGCTCGCTCGTCTTCATCACCCATGATCTCGATGAGGCCATCACCCTGGCGGACCGCGTCGTTGTGATGTCTGCCGGTCCCGCCAGCCGCATGGTTGCCGACGTCAGGATCACGCTGCCTCGTCCGCGCGATGTTTCTGCGCTGCAGACCACCGACGAATTCGTCGCGCTCTATCGTGAAATCTGGTCGCTGCTCGGCGCCGAAGTGGAGAAAAGCTATGTCACGCAGGGGTAGGGTCGCTCTCACGCAGTTCGCCATCGTCCTTGGCCTGATCCTGATCTGGGAATTGGGCGTGTGGGCGGGACTGATCGATTCCTTCTTCTTTCCGGCACCTTCGACACTTGTCGCAAGGATCGGGGAGTGGATGTCGACGGCGGACTTTTGGACCGATATTGGCATAACATTGCTGGAGACGGTCCTGTCGTTCCTGGCTGGCATCGGGATCGGCACAGCACTTGGTATCTGGCTGGGCTTAAGCCCGTTCGCTGCCGAAGTCGTTCAGCCCTTTATCAAGATGTTCAATGCAATCCCGCGGATCTTGCTTGGACCCATTTTCGTCATCTGGTTCGGATTGGGCCTCACCTCCAAGGTTGCGCTCGGCGTCACGCTGGTTCTATTCGTCGCATTCTTTAACACGTTCCAGGGCGTCCGCGAGGTCAATCCGGTCGTGCTGGCGAATGCCCGCCTGCTGCGTGCATCGAAGTCGTCCCTGCTACGGCACGTCTACCTGCCGTCCGCCACGACCTGGATTCTGTCGAGCCTGCGGGTGTCCGTCGGCATGGCCGTGATGGGAGCCGTGGTCGCCGAATATCTCGGCTCGTCCGCAGGATTGGGGCACTTAATTGCGCAGGCCGAGGGCGTCCTCGATGCGACCGGAGTGTTCGCAGGAATTATCGTTCTCTCCGCCTTCGTCGTTGTCCTCGATGCCATCGTCGACTGCGCGGAAAAGCGGCTCCTGGTCTGGCGGCCGGCGCCTGCGCACGAAAGCTGATCGTACGCTCTCCCATCAATCATGGAGGTTCGCATGCACGTTTCCATAAGACTGACGCCGGTCGTGGCGCTGGCCGCATTCTCGGTCATTTTGGCGCATGCCACCGAGCCCGAGAAAACAAAATTGAAGATCGCCGTGGGGTCACAGATCCTCAACTATATGCCTGTCGAACTTGGAGTGAAGCTTGGCTCCTTTAAGGAAGAAGGCCTTGACGTTACCGTCGAGAATTTCCAGGCCGGTGGTTCAAAGGCTCTGCAGGCCCTGATCGGCGGCTCCGTCGACGGGACTATCGGCTTTTACGACCACACCATTCAGATGCAGGCGCAGGGTAAGCAAATTTCCTGCGTGTTCCTGCTGAATGACATTCCCGGCGTCCTGCTCGGTGTCCGCAGCGACCTCGCCGACAAGGTCAGAACCGGCGCCGACCTGAAGGGTCTCAGGCTCGGGATCACAGCGCCGGGGTCATCGACGGAGACTATGGCGCGTTACTACATCAAGAAATCAGGATTGGGTCCACGCGATGTCAACATCATTGCCGTCGGCAGCGGCGCACGGGGCATGGTGGCGCTTGAGGCCATGAACGTTGATGCCCTGGTCTATTTCGATCCCATCGCGACGGTTCTCGCGCGCAAGAAGAGCGCGACAGCGCTGTTCGATGCGCGCACGATCGAAGGCTCAAAGCAGGCCTTCGGCGGATCCTATCCGACCGCGTGTCTCTATCTTCAGCAGTCTTTCCTCGACAAAAATCCAGAAACGGTCCAGCGCCTGGTCAACGCCTTGCTCAAAACTCACCGCTGGATCAACGCAACGCCGACGGAGCAGCTCGTCGATGCGATTCCTCCTGGTTACAAGACTGACAATCGCGAGGTGAATATCGAAATCATGAACGCATCGAAAGCGCTCTTCTCGCCAACCGGGCAGATGGACATTGAGGCGGCCAAGGTCCCGCTGGCTGTCCTGAGCGACTTTGATCCAAAAATCGCTGCCGCAAAGATCGACCTGAACAAAACCTTCACCAATCGCTTCGCGGAACGCGCCGCACAACAACTGAAATAGCTGCCCGCAGGCCAAGCCCTCACCATCGGATCACCTAAAGGAAGGCGTCTTCAGATGTCTCTGCCGCTCACCGGCATCCGCGTCCTGGACCTGTCGAACGTGTTGGCCGGTCCGTTCTGCGGTTATCATCTCGCGCGTCTTGGCGCGGAGGTCATCAAAGTCGAAAATCCGAACGGCGGCGACCTCGCGCGGCGCCTCGGCGCCGATCCGAAAAGGGCAGAGCGCCTGCAGGGCCTCTCTTTTGTCGCGGTGAACGCCGGCAAGCAATCCGTGGCGCTGGACTTGAAGTCGGAATCGGGCCGCGAGGTATTCTTGCGACTCGTCAAGGAAGCCGATGTGGTGCTCGAAAACTTCCGGCCGAAGGTGATGGAACGGCTTAGCCTGGGCTTTGATGTGCTCAGCAGGCAGAACCCACGTCTCGTCTACTGCGCGATCTCCGGCTTTGGGCAGAGCGGGCCGTGGTCCGCCCGTCCAGCCTATGACCAGATCGTTCAAGGTCTGTCTGGTGCTATGAGCGTCACTGGCGATACGGCCTCGGCTCCCCTGCGCACGGGCTTTCCGATCTCGGACACGATTGCGGGACTGACTGCTGCCTTTGCCATCGCCGCGGCTCTGGTCGAACAGCGGCATAGCGGCCGCGGTCGGTTCATTGACGTGTCCCTGCTCGAAGCCACCGTTGCAGCGATGGGATGGGTCGTCTCCAACCACCTGAACGCTGGTGTCGAGCCGCAGCCCATCGGCAACGAGAACTTCACCGCGGCTCCCTCCGGCACGTTCCGCACCGCAACAGGCCCGCTGAACATTTCCGCCAACGAGCAGAAGCAGTACCAAGCCCTATGCGACTTGATTGACCGACCGGACCTGAAGACCGATCCACGCTTTGCTGGGCGCGAGATGCGCAAGGTCAATCGCGCAGCGCTGAACACGGAGTTGAACAAGGCGTTGAGTTGCAAGCGCGCTGACGAATGGGAGGTCCAAATGAATCTGGCTGGAGTCCCCGCAGGCTGCGTGCTGACGGTCTCGCAAGTTTTGCAGCAGCCACAGCTCCTCGAGCGCGGATTCGTCGAGACTTTGGCTCCAGAACAACACGGTGCGCAGCCGTTACGAATCACGCGGCCGGGCTTCCGGCTGGATGAGGAGTTTTCGGTGCCTTCACCACCTGCGACGCTCGGAGCAGACACCGAGCGATGGCTGCAGCGGCTCGGCTATTCGTATGCGGAGGTCGAGCAACTGGTCTCAAGCCGGGCCGTCGGGACGCCAAAGCAAGGAGAGGCTGATTTCCTGCCCGTCCGCGTAGCCGCGGACGGACCAATATCATGATATTCGACGGCTTGCGGCGGTTGGCAATCGGCAGGTTGGAGGGGCGGAACCGGAAATGAGCGAAGAAGAATTGCGACAGCAAGCGGCCCGTTGGTGGCGAACCTCCATCTGCGATATCGCGCCCGGTCGCATCGCCTATCGGGGTTATCCAATCGAAGATTTGATCGGCCGGATTTCCTTTCCCGCCATGATCTGGCTGATGTTGCGCGACGATCTGCCGACGCCAGCGCAGGAGCGGCTGCTGCAAGCTGCGCTGGTCGCGTCCGTTGACCACGGTCCGCACGCGCCCTCCATCGCAATTGCGCAGATGGCGGTGAGCTGCGGGCTGCCCCTGAACGGTGCGATGGCCTCCGCAATCAATACACTCGATGACGTGCACGGCGGAGCAGGGGAGCAGGCGGTCGAACTCTACGAAGATGTGCTGCGGAGGCGCGATGGCCTAGAGATCGGCGAGGCCGCGGCCGCCGCAATCGACCATTTCACCGCAAGGCGCGGCAAATATCTGCCCGGCTTCGGCCACCGGTTTCATCCGGTCGACCCGCGCGCGGCACCGCTATTGGCGCTGGTGGATGGCGCAGGTGCTGAGGGCAGTGTCAGCGGCGACTATGCCAAGGCCGCCCGCGCGATCGAGCGCGTGATGCAGCAGCGCAAGGGCAAACTCATCCCAATGAACATTGATGGCGCGACCGCGGTCATTTACGGAGAGCTCGGCTTCGCGCCTTCGCTGGCGCGCGGCGTCTTCTGCCTGTCGCGCGCCGTCGGAATCCTGGCCCACGCCTGGGAACAGACCAGGCGCAAGGATCGTAACAAGGGACCGATGCCCAAGCAGTTTGGCTACAAATATGAGGGCCAGCCGCGCCGCACGCTGGGAGGCGCGTCATGATGTATCTCGACAAGTCGCCTCAGCTGGTTGAGACCCGCGTGTTCTCGTCGATGCCGGCGGAATTTCGTCGCCCGGGTGTTTCCTCGAAATGGGCGGATGCCAACCGCGGGGGCCATCCGGTGGATTGTTTCATCGAGGGGCCGTCGTTCGACAAGTCCGGGAATCTCTACGTCGTCGATATCCCCTTCGGCCGCATTTTCCGGATTTCGCCCGACGGCATCTGGTCTCTGATAATCGAATATGACGGCTGGCCGAATGGTCTGAAGATCGCACCTGATGGCCGGGTGCTGGTGGCCGACTACATGAACGGCCTCATGGAGCTCGATCCGCAGCGGGGTACTATCAGGCCGCTTCTGGGGCACCGCAATTCCGAGTCCTTCAGAGGCTGCAACGACCTGCATATCGCGACCAACGGCGGCATCTATTTCACCGATCAGGGGCAAACTGGATTGCACGATCCGACAGGCCGGGTGTTCCGACTGTGCCCTGACGGCCGGCTCGATTGCCTGATTTCGAACGGGCCTAGCCCGAACGGGCTGGTGCTCAGTCCCGACGAGGCCGTGTTGTTCGTTGCAATGACGCGCGACAACAGCATCTGGCGCGTGCCGCTGATGCGTGACGGCGGGGTTGCGAAGGTGGGACGGTTCAGCTTGTTCTTCGGGACCAGCGGTCCTGACGGGCTGACGGTGGATCAAAAAGGGCGGCTCTTTGTCGCGCATGCCTCCCTCGGCCACGTCTTCGTCATGGCGCCGAACGGCGAAACGATCGCCCGCATCAAGTCCTGCGCTGGGGCGACCTGCACGAACCTCGTATTGGAGGCGGCAAACGGCACATTGCTCATTACGGAATCCTCTACCGGATCAGTGTTGATGGCTGATCTCGCTCACCTTCCTTGAACGTTCGCCAGCAGGAGTGACAAGGTGGTACCGAATCCTTCACGCGACGGTCCACCGAATCAAGATGCAGGAAGGAGCCCGGTAGATGATTGGCTTGCTAGTTGCCAAGGCATTGTACTTGGCGACGAATGGATCGCATTTGTGTGCGGTGATCCGAAACTGGAGTCAGTAAGCAGCACTGTGTGGAAAGCGCGAAAGTACGACTGGGCTATCGTTCGTAAGGCTCGGTCGGGCTTCGCCCGCAACGGGCCGCCGCCGACCTGGCTTCGCGCCTTTTAGCCGGGCAGGTTTCGGCTCGCGGTCCACGAGCCTTGAGAAGACCATCGTATCGCTTCGCACCATGAAACGATTTGATGGCTGATATCTTGAACGTTCCCGCCAAGAAGGTCGAAGAGGTAACCGCTCGCAGTGGGAGTAAGCACCGCATCAGCGTCGAGGTTCTCCGATCATCCTCGAGCAACCGCGACGCACGCGTTGGAGCGTTCGTTTTGAGAACCAACAAGCAGCAGGGTTTGCTGCTTTGAAAGTCTTTACTGATAGGCCCAGGAGCGCTTTTAACTGTGTGGAGCAGAGGTCGCAGTACTGTCATAGCCTCTTGCGCGCGCGCAATCCTCCAACCCGATATCCCCTCTCCTCGTAGAAACGGCGTACCCGTTCTAAGGCCGGATAGCCATCCGGGGCAACGCAACCTCAATCATCTGCCAGCCTCGGCGCTTCGCCTCCGAATGTACCGCCTCGAGCAGATGCCGACCGTGGTCAGAGCTTCGGAAGTCGCAAGAAATCCATAGCTCCTGAAGCACACCGTACGCTCCGGCTGCTCTCACGGCCTGTACGGCCGAGATGGCAGCGACCCCTACAATCCGCCCCGTGGCTTGTTCTTCGATGACAAAAATGAAGCCCTCTTCGGGATCCTGAATCAGGCGCAAAGCAGCCTGCTTCGCGCCTTCAAGGCTGAACTCTGGTCCGGGGCCACCTAATTCAGAAAGTAGCTTTCCGACGGCTTCTGCGATCGCGTTCTCATCTCCTGGCACGCCTTTGCGCAAAGCCGCGCCCCCGTGGGGCAGGCCTTGCGCTTCAGCGCCAACACGAACACCCGTCACGTTAGTCCCTCCAGTCCTTCTTGAGGATATCCATGTTCAAAAGGATACAGAAAACGCAACTGAGAGCAACTATCAAGCTCGATAGGGAATAGGACGTCCGCCCTCGCTATAAGCAACAGAGGTGAGGTAAGTGCAAGCTGTTGCCGTTCGCAGAATCGACTGCGGCTTGACCTGCTGCGAACTCATGATGGACTTCCTTCGATTAGAAAGGAAATCCACGAGACCGCACATTCGCGCGCAGGCCGGCCATGCCGATCAAACATTTCGTAAGAGTGATTGCCGATCGTCACTCACGAGCGATTCGATTCAGTAGATCTTGCAGCATGATAATCGCCGTGCCATAGGGCGCATCAGTTCGGCGCGTCTGAAGGTGAGATTCCCAAACTCGCGTGCTTCACTCGTGCAAAGTTGCGCGAAGCGGGACAGGTATCATACGCGTGCGCCCGACAAAATCGTCTGAACAACATCGCGAAAGATTTTGCACGCTAATGCACTATCTTAAGCTTACCTCGAAGAATCGAAAGATAATGGCAAGCACTGCTTGTTTGGACCTTCGCTCCTCGTTTAAGGGACCGTCACGGAACGGGAGTGGTTGCGATGGAGCATGGGCAGGCCGAACTGGTCGGAGGGAAACCTGCAATCTTCGGCCAGCGTAAGGTGCGGCCGCGAGCGTGCGTGGCCGTCGGCAAGCGGCATCTGCGCGCCTTTCTACGGGATGTGCTGGAGGATATGGGGTTTGTTATCAGCGAATGCGGGACTGCTGACGAGCTGCCGCACGTACTCTGCACGGACTTCCCTGATCTGATCCTGCTCGGCATTGGCTCCGATCGGATCGAGCCTGGACGATTGCTCGAGATACTCGTACGCGAAGGATTTGCAGGCGGAGTGCTGGCGTTCGGCGCCCGCGAGTCGATCATCATGACGGCAGTGCAGCAGGTCGGGGGCGAATATGGACTTGCTATGCTGCCGCCGCTGAGGACGCCGTTTGCAGCCGAGACGCTGCGCGATCGGGTCGCCATGCTCTTGCCCAGAGAGCCGGCGCCCCGTCCCGCGGTCCATGTCGGGGAAGCCTTACACGCTGGCTGGCTTGAGCTCTGGTATGAGCCGAAGTTTGACGCGTGTACCCTCAGCCGCCGCGGCGCCGAGGCGCTTGTGCGAATGCGGCACCCGACCTGGGGCGTTGTTCCACCGGCCTATTTCATCCCGGAGGCTCACGATCCGCATTTTAGGGAGTTGTCGCAGTTCGTGATCGACCGCGCGATCAAGGATTGGCAGTATCTTCTGGAGCAGCAAACTTCAATCGATCTCTCCATCAATCTCCCGGCAGCATTCCTGATTGACCCGCAGGCGGTACGCGATCTCTGTCAGCGCATGCCGTCGCACCCCGCTTTCGGCGGCTTGACGATTGAAATCGAGAGCGAGGAAGCGATCGAGAACCTAGATCTCCTGATCGAGGTCGCGCGTGAGGTTCGCTTTCACAACATTGGCCTTGCAATCGACAATGTCGGCGCCAATTGGCCGCAGCTGATGGGGGTGGAAAAATTCCCGTTCATGAAATTAAAAGTGGACCGGCAGTACGTCGCCGGTTGCGGAAATGGGCCCCTGAAGCGAACGGTGTGCCGCCATATCGTCGATCTAGCCAAAGAGTACAGTGTGCGCACCGTCGCCGCAGGTGTGGAGAGCCACGCCGACCTTATCGCTGTGACCGAACTCGGCTTCGACCTTGCGCAGGGCCATCTGTTCGGAAAGGCCATGCCGCTGAAGCAATTTGCACAGTCATCTTTCAGCCCTGTTCCACTTCGTCCAAAATAGTTGCATGAGGAGTGGCTGAGCACAGCCAGGCAAAGCGTACCAGCGCTCGCCCGCGCCGCCATGCCTACTCGGCACCAGGCATGCGGCTGACTGCAATTAAATCGGTCACTTTGCAAAGCCAGTATCGCTCCTCCCGGCGGAACTTCATTTCCCTCCGAAGCGACGCCGAAGCTTGTTGTAGCACAAACCCGTTTTGGCAAGCCTCCAGCGAGTCAATCCGCGGAGTTAACGTTGTAGCCGTGAAGGCTTGCACAAAACCTCCAGTCAGGGCGTGTGACCGGAGCTTTGCCGAGATCCGGCGTAGACGTGCGTCGGCTCGCGGCTTTTAGTCGCGCCCCGGTTTCGGAATCGTCGAGCGTCGCTTGGCTCCGCGCTGCCGTGCCAGACAAACCGACGGAAGCTCGCAGCGCGACTGGCTCTCGGAGTAGGGCCCGAGGGCTCGCAAATTGCCCATCATTGAGCGCGTCTGTGTTTGGCACGGCATTTGAAAGGGATCGCCAATGGCATCGCTCGCCTAAGGAGTCGGAAGGCATGGCTTACAAGATCGTCGCTTCGCAATGCACCGTTTGTGGGGCATGCGAGTTCGAGTGTCCCAACGCGGCGATCAGCCTCAAGCGTGACATTTACGTTATCGATGCCAAAAAGTGTACGGAGTGCGCGGGCCATTGCGACACGCCGCAATGCGCGGTCGTCTGTCCGGTGCCTGACACCTGTATCCCGTCTAAAACAGCATAAGCAGCCCGCGTCCAGAAGGCTTCACCGCTCGATTTCGCGAACGAAGTAGTAGATGTCGAGCTTGAGGAGGCCGCCGACCGCATGGGGCGCATCGAGGTCGATCAACATCGTTATGACTTAAGGCGCTGATCTTCTCCGAGAAGCCCTCGAAGGGCTCTGTCAGAGGACACCGTCAAATTTGTCTCGAATAAGGACGAGGCCGCCTCGATGCTCCAGTCGCCGCGTCGAGGCTTATCGTCGCTGGCTGACGAGCCAAGGCGAGGTGGACGGGGCGTCAAATATCACAAGATCGATTTGCAGGATATCTAAAGCGACGTCACGGCCGAAGCCGAAGAGACGGTCTCCTGGCGCGACGAGATCGGTCCGGAGATCCTGAAGACGTACGAGAAGCTCGGCATCCGCTTCCGTGCACGAGTGCATGGAGCGTAAAGTCATAGCACGATCCCGCCGCCCGCCCTCTCGCCGCTTACTCCAGTTTCGCAAGTCAGCGTGCATCCTGAGGTCCGGAACTGTTCCTGCGATGTCGCGCAGGCCAAGGTCCAGGCTGCACTACTCCCCAAGCGGCGACGGAAACAACGAAGGCGCGCGCCAAAGTCGCTCAGCACGTGAGTGCCTGGCGCACCGAGGAGATCATCTTGACCAACGCCACGGAGGCGATCGAGCTCGCGGCTCGTCGCGGGGGCAGCCGAACACAGGCAGTCCGACCTGATCATCCGTTCGATCCTGGAGTAATCCAGCCTTTGCAATTCCTCAGAGCCTCATGGCACTGTGATCAAACGGATGCCGGCCGAGGATGATCGCAACTTCCTTACGGACGAGTTCGAGAAGCTGCTGACGGAAAAGTCCAGGCTTTGTCGCGATCACGCAGATGTCGAAGCGCCCGGCGCGTTCGTTCTGCTCGCGGAGCTCATCCGACTACGCGAACAGGGTGTTGAGCGGACGCATTCACAAGCGGAGCCTCCACAGATCCACGCGTTTTCACCAGGCCGGGAGTAAGACCGTTGTAGCCCACCTAGTACAGCTCGCAATCGCTTGGGCAATATCGCAGCGACACTCCAGTAGGTTGACGGATCGATCCTCGTGCGCATAATGCCAGCCGTCGTGGTCTCCGGATTTCGTTTGATCCGGAGCTAAGAGGGAAGCCGGTGCAATACCGGCGCTGCCCCCGCAACTGTAAGCGGCGAGCCGCTGTCCAACGAAGTCACTGAAGCCATGCGGCTTCGGGAAGGCCGGACAGCAGCGACGACCCGCGAGCCAGGAGACCTGCCTCGACAATATATCGTCCACGGGCGGGGTGTCCCGGTGTGCGCCAAGCAGCTATCGCTCACGCGATATTCGCTGCATGCGTCCGCCATGGCCTTTGCCCCAATCATGGCGTCTGAGCTATGTCTATTCTTTCGCTTCCCGTTGCCACACTGGGGATGTCACGCATCGGCCCACGACGCGGACTCAAATTCGCGCTCGAGAGCTACTTGGCGGGAAACTCCAGCGAAGCCGAGCTCCTCGAGGCGGGGTGTAAACTTCGTGCCGCTAATTGGGCACGGCAGAAATCCCGCGGTGCGACCGTCATTCCTTCGAATGACTTCTCGTTTTACGACCATGTGCTCGATACCAGCGTAATGGTCGGCGCCATTCCCGACGTCTACGGCTGGACCGAAGATCCTGTGTCGCTCAAGACCTACGTCACCATGGCGCGTGGCGCTCAGGACGGTGGTCACGCTCAGCATGGGCCTGGCGTAGCCGCACAGGAAATGACGAAGTGGTTCGATACCAACTACCACTACATGGTGCCGGAATTTCACCAGGATCAGATCTTTAAGTATTCCTCTCGAAAGCCGATCGAGGAATATGAGGAGGCAAAAAGCCTCGGCTACCAAACGCGCCCCGTCCTAGTTGGCCCAGTCACTTTCCTGAAGCTCGGCAAAAGCGCAGATCCCGCATTCAATCCGCTGTCGCTGCTTGACCGGCTCCTCCCAGTCTATGTCGATGTCCTCCGCGAACTAGCCTCGCGCGGTGCTGAATGGGTTCAGCTCGATGAGCCATGCCTAGTGACGGACGTCGACGAAGCGTCGCGGGCGGCTGTCCGCCGGGCCTATGCTCATTTCGCAGAGGTTGTGCCGGCCCTTAAAATCATGCTGGCCACTTATTTCGGCGCTATCGGCGACAATCTTGAAACAGCCTTGGCCTTGCCCGTTGCCGGGCTTCATGTCGATCTGGTTCGGGCACCCGACCAGTTGGACGCAATTGTCGCCACAGCCCGCAGAGATCTCGTGGTCTCGCTAGGCGTCGTTGATGGTCGCAACGTCTGGCGCTCCAATCTTGCGGCGCTGCTCGACCAACTTGCCCCTATGGTCAAAAAGCTGGGCAGGGACCGTGTTCAGATTGCTCCTTCCTGCTCGCTGCTTCATGTTCCGATCGACATTGAGCTAGAGACCGATCTCGATCCCAATCTGAAGACGTGGCTGGCGTTCTCAGTTCAGAAGATCAAGGAACTTTCGATATTGGGCAAAGCGCTGGCCGGCCATGCTGCCGAGGTGGCCGATGAACTTGCGCTTTCGGAGGACGCAGCCGTGACCCGCGAAACATCGCCCGAGATCCACAATGCGAATGTCGCCGGACGAATGGCCGTGATCGACGATAGCATGCGTCGCCGTCGCAGTGCGTTCACCCAGCGTGCCGACGTCCAGCGCGTCGCGTCGCATTGCCCATGTTTCCAACGACAACCATCGGATCCTTCCCGCAAACGGTCGACGTTCGGAATGCGCGTGCGGCTCATGCGCGGGGAGCGCTGAATGACGCGCAGTACGAGCAGCTTCTGAAAGCGGAGACAGCCCGTACCGTGCAGTGGCAGGAAGATATCGGCCTGGACGTGCTCGTACACGGTGAGTTCGAGCGCAATGACATGGTTCAATACTTTGCCGAGCAGCTGTTAGGATTCGCTTTCACCAAGCACGGCTGGGTTCAGTCTTATGGGTCGCGGTACGTTCGCCCGGCTATCCTGTTCGGAGATGTTTCCCGGCCGAAGCCGATGACCGTTGAATGGTGGCGCTATGCGCAGTCTCTGACCAAGAAACCCGTCAAGGCTATGCTGACCGGACCGGTGACGATCCTGAACTGGTCGTTTGTCCGCGACGACATCTCGCGGAGCGAGACATGCCGTCAGATCGCTCTTGCGATCCGAGATGAGGTCATCGACCTTGAGGCGGCTGGAGCGACCATGATCCAGATCGACGAGGCTGCGTTGCGGGAGGGATTGCCGCTACGCAAATCGCAGTGGAGGAACTATCTCGATTGGGCAGTGGACAGCTCCCGCGTTTGCTCCTCCGCTGTCGCCGACGGAACTCAGATCCATATCCACATGTGTTATTCCGAGTTCAACGAAATCATCGATGCGATCGCAGCAATGGATGCTGACGTCATTTCAATCGAGACGTCGCGTTCTAAGATGGAATTGCTCGAGGCCTTCAAGAGCTACAAAATATCCCAATGAGATCGGGCCCGGCGTCTATGACATTCATTCACCGCGCATTCCCGCAGCGGCGGAAATCAAGCAGCTGATTGTGTTGGCGCGGCAGCGAGTTTCCGATCGGCAGCTCTGGATCAATCCCGACTGCGGACTGAAAACTCGAAGATGGGAGGAGGTGCGTCCCGCGCTCATCAATATGGTGGCCGCCGCGCGCGAGTTGCGGGCTGAGCCATGATGGTGCGGAGCGTTTCGCCAACGCGTTTGTGAATAAGATGCACGCGCTTTGGGGGCTTACGATGTCCTTGCGAGCTCCCAAAGTTCCCAGCGCCTGGGAATGCCGGCCGGCGCCGGCGGAGGCGGTCGCATACAGCCGGCGACAAGCTCGGTTTTCGATCCGACGGCGGACAGCGTGCCGGCGATGCCCGATCCGGTCACATATTCCGAAGTCATTAACGCTCGACGCGAAGCACAGCGCTATTTTTCATTTATCCATCGCGTGGATGCGTCCCATCACAACAATCTATTTTACCGCCCTTACGGAATGTCATACGAAATTGGCGCCTTGGCACGCTCTTCCGGAAGATAATCGAGCGTTGTTGGTGTTTGGGGGTGCCAAATGCTGCTGCGCGACGGCAAACTGTCGCTTGTGTTTCAGGGCACGGCAGCCAAACCGCTTGCGCAAAGGATCCCAGCTCAATCAAGGCACTGCCCTGCCAACCGGACAGCGGGCGAGTGGTGGACAAGGCGCGAAGTTTCCGACAGGAGCGGAAGGCAAGCGGCTCCAGATTTCGCGCGGAGTGATATCCGCTTCTCGTTGTTTGACGGCGAATGCCCTCGCCGTAAATCGATCGCCGGTAGTCCTCCCTACCGACGAAAGCTGGTGCGATGCGTAAAACAGCGTTGTTCCTGCGTGACTTTCGCCCGGCCTCCCGAGGAGGCCGGGCGTTTTTTGTGGTGCGCCCAGCATGGGCGCACTCTTATGGGTGAAAGTCCCGTCGCGAGTTGATCACAACGAGCGAAGCGAAGCGCAACTGCACGAGGGTGACCGAGTGTGGGCGTGGAGCGAAGCTGCGGGCTGCGCGATCAAGCGGGTGCGGGCCAACAAAGGCGCAGCTGGTGGGGACGGTCTGCACATTGACCAGACCGTCGCACATCTGCGTACGGCGTGGCGGGCGATCCGCGAGCACCTATTGTCGGGGACATACCGGCCCAGTCCGGTACGACGGGTGACGATCCCCAAGCCTGACGGTGGCGAGCGCGAGCTTGGCATTCGGACGGTGACGGATCGTTGGATCCAGCAGGCGCTGCTGCAGGTGCTGCAGCCCATTTTTGATCCGACCTTCGCGAGCACAGCTACGGCTTCCGGCCCGGTCGAAGCGCGCATGATGCCGTCCTCGCGGCGCAGTCATACGTGCAATCGGGTCGCCGGATCGTGGTGGATGTGGACCTGGAAAAGTTCTTTGACCCGGTCAATCACGACATCCTCATCGACCGCTTTCAGAAACGGATCGGGGACACCGGAGTCATCCGGCTGATCCGGGCGTATCTGAACAGCGGAATCATGGACGATGGCGTGGTCCAGACGCGTACGATGGGGACGCCGCAAGGCGGGCCGCTATCGCCGCTGCTGGCCAATGTCCTGCTCGATGAAGTGGACAAGGCGCTGCAACATCGGGGCCATTGCTTCGTGTGTTACGCCGACGATGCGAACGTCTACGTTCGCAGCCGCCGGGCGGACCGGGTGATGGGCTGCTTCGGCGGCTCTACGGCAAGCTGCGCTTGACGGTCAACGAGACCAAAAGCGCAGTGGCCAGTGTGTTCGGTCGCAAGTTCCTGGGCTACAGCTTCTGGCCAGATCCGGGCGGCGCGATCAAACGCAAGGTTGCCGACAAGCCGCTGAGGACGTGTGCGGGACGCCGGGTTCTTGCGTCGCATCTGTTACTATTCGGCAAGGCATGAAGCTGGTGCTGTTAATCCTATCTGTCTATTGAAGGCTTTGGCGTCGTGTTGGTACGGGTGGGTAGTATCGGATACTCGATCTTAGGTAGGCGCCCGGTTAGCGAATTCAGAAACGCGACAATGTCGTTTTCTTCCCCATCACTAAGCTTGGCGCCGAGCTGGATTTCACTCATCAGGGCGACAGCTTGCTTCAGGCTCCAAACCTGGCCCGAATGGAAGTAAGGGGCTCGCAACGCGACGTTCCGCAACGGCGCCGCGCGGAAGACATATTCGTCGCCGACCGCCTTGGTGACCGCGAATCGGCCCTTATCGCCTTCCGGAAGCAGGGTTGCATCCGGCGTCTTCATCACGCCGAACGGGAAGTAGGCCTGTCCACCGACATTGATTCCATTGTGGCAAGAGGAGCATCCCTTCTCCATAAACAGCGCCAACCCTGACTTCTGCTGATCATCGAGAGCATGTGTATTGCCCTCCAAATACTGATCGAACGGGGCCGCAGGTGTAATGAGAGTCGCTTCAAAAGCCTCGATTGCCTTCGCAAAGTTTTCAAAGCTGACCGGTCTCGCTTCGTTCGGGAAAGCGTTTTTGAACAAGACGACATAGCTGGTCATTGAGTTCAAGGTGTCGAGCACACGATCCGGAGTCGCATTCATTTCGGCACTCGCCTGCACAGGGCCAGTTGCTTGCGCCTTGAGGTCCGCGGCGCGTCCGTCCCAGAATTGCGCCGCATTGAACACTGCGTTGTAGACGGTTGGAGCTCGACGTAGGCCGACCTTCCAGCCGTGACCGACGGAGGTCGGACCGGCATCGACTCCGCCGCTGCCGAGGTTGTGGCACGTATTGCAGCTAATGATCTCGCTTGCCGATAGCCGCGGATCGAAGAACAGAATCTTGCCAAGCTCGACCTTTTCATGCGTGACTGGATTGTCCTTTACCGCAGGAATGACTGAGGGGATCGGATGGAAGATCTGCCTGGCGGTTCTCATCAGATCATCGTCCGCGCTAGCTCCTGACGACATCAGCAACCCAATCGCCAAAACAGATGCTTCAGCCACAAGCCGAAGCTCCCGGATCGATTTGTTCATACACCCGCCTCATCAGTTCTGATTGTTAATCAAGGAAACAGTCGAAAGCGATGCCACACCCCGTTCCCACAACGGGCCGGCGCAGCATGCACCGGATCCTTTCAAGCGAGGCTGCATCAAATGTTCGATTTCGAGGTGCTCGCTGCCGGCGTTCGCCCACGAGGCGTCAGACCGTTATTTGATTCGCGAGTTCGCTTTGAGCTTAGATCACGACCTTCCTATTGGTAGATCAGACTAGCGCCTCAACCTTCGGCATGATGGCCGATCTGACAACAACAAGCGTGCCGAAAAAGGATAATCTGTCCGGTGGCCGCATCGGTTCTCCATTAAGCGATTGGGTGGGCAATACGCTCCAGCGAAGTTGATCGTATCTGTCTTACACCGCTGGTCGCGCTAGCGCTCACGGTGCGGCTGGACAATAGCAACCCCCATGCCAGTTGCATCTGACATGCAAGCTGCTGATTAAGTTACAGAACGAGTCCGGGCTACCGAACAACGTCGGATGTCTTGGCTTGATGAATACATACAGTGTCACAGATGCGACAAGCGCCAGTCCCGGCTAGACATCATCGCAGAAACTTTTGTGATGAGATCCAATTGCCAGCTTGCCGGCCGCACGTGGGACGGCGGTAATAAGATCTACGCTGGCCTACGGCGAGACACTGAGCCGAGGCGCCCGGCGCTGCGCATCGCTCACGATTTCGCCTCGCCCTGCCGACTGAAGGCTCTCCGACCTCATATCCGGGCCGGCTCTTCGCGCGCCGCCGCCGAAATCCCACTCGCTTGTAACAGACGAGCCCCCAAGCCTGAACATGGCTTGTCTTGAACCCCACCTGGGGTTCGCTGGCATGGCAATTGCCGATCTCAAATCTGTTACCCACAGTTTGACGGTACGACCGTCCGATTACTCAGATACTCCCATTCGACACCAGCTTAAGTGGCCGGCCTGACACCTGATCGGGCCGCGTGTTGGTTGGAATAAGATAACGATTTCGACTCACTCACGGGCGAGTGGCAGCTTTTGAAATCCTGCGCGCTGATGGCAAAAATCGCTGAACTTCTGCGGTAGCGACGGTCACTTCGTGCTCTTGCGTTGAAAGACTTCGATACAAGAGGACATGCTGGGAGGAGATCGTTACATCATGTCCGCAGTGTCCATGGCTGTTTCAAGCTAGATATGGTGTCCGTGATGGCTTCGATTGACGATCGCTTGAATGAGATCAGATACGTGCGGAATGATATTTGGCGCTGTCGAAGAAGACTTCAAAGCGAGCTAAGTGATCTCGAGCGTAAGGTTCTCGAAGAGCGCCTGCTTGAGCGGCAATCTGCCTTTGAACGGCTCCTAGCGACCACGTTTCCTTTTACATGGACACTGTGAAGCAAAATTCGGGACCTGTGCCGCGGGTCATTGGCGCGGAAAATGGTGTCCGCTCATAGAACGCATGCGCCTGCGTCAGGAACGTAGCGCTCCGTCGCCGCGGGCCGTCGCGCCCGTCATGGCCGCCGCCGAGCTGAATGCGTCGGCCCTCAGCCTTGGTTCACCGATGTGCTGGCCCGCGGCGCACCGTGAGCGCCGATAATGAAACCGTTCGGGCCGCCCATCCAGGCCCACCGCTGGGGGGGATACCGATTGCCCCGTTTCTGCGACACCGCGGTCACATGAGTAGCTTTCATCCGACAGAGCGATCGAAGAAGCTTGAATCGGCCGTAGCGTCAGATTGTACAGAGCAGGCGAACGATACTCCAGACTAGGTGTAGCCGAATGAGAAGACCCGTTATCGCTTTTGTATTATGTTCCGCTCTCGAGTTGCTCGGGCTAAGCACGGGCGCGGTTGCGGACACAAGGCGGTACGCGTGCACGATCACTGCCGCCGATAGAGAGCCGGTCGGAGTTCGGGACGAGCGGGTCATTCTCACGGTTCAATATGGCTGCCGGATCGCGGATGGTCTCTTGAGTGACGCGGGGATTACAGCAGTGTCCGTCAGCGAGTGGGCTGCTGATAAAGGAACATACTTAGCGTCCCTGGAATTTCACCGCGCGCTGGAGGGAGTTGCAATTGGGCAACTCTCCGAGGTGACCGGCTTCTCTAGCATGGAAGGCGAGCAAGGCATTGCGGTCGCAACTTCCGGCACGACAGTATTCAAGTTCGCATCTGGCTCATTGGCAGCCCTTTCAGGGAAGACCCTTAAATTCACCACCAAACTCACTGGCCTACGTAGCTTCGAATTGGAGTTCACAGATTGGCCAGAATCTCTTTTTTGGAAGTGACTCGTGTCTCACGCTGATTTCCGCAAGCGCTCGGGCGGACGAGCCACTGTCGACTCTTAACTCCACACGATGAATACCGCTCCGGCCTGTGTGCCGTCCTCAAAGACGAGCACACCGCAACAAAGGTTGAGCCCAAACTCCGAAGGCACTTGAAGGCGCTAGACTACTTCCCAGCGCAAATTAGGTGGACGCAGTCTGAATTCAGAGTCGGCCGGTCGGCGGAAAACTGCAAGGTCGAACGGATCGGCGCTTGACTGGTTAGGCTGCCATTGATTCATTCTTATGGATCATTAGTGAGCGAACCGTTAAAGCGCGCGACAAGCTCGTCGGCAAGCTGCCGGCCACCGGCGAGTTGCTGCGCGGTTCGTAGCTGGAGCGCACCGTCCGACATACCAAAGGCTGTCCTAAATGCGCGCGCGGCGAAGGGCACAGGTGTTCGTGCTCACCCTGACATACGCCGGCGGCCGAAGCGCTCAACGGCTTCTACCGCGAAGTACGTCGGACCTGGCTGCGTTGTCTGAGACGGCGGAGCCAGAAAAGTCGGCGCATGGGCTGGTCCGAGTTCGACACCCTGACGGCACGCTTCCGTCTGCTCGTTCCACGCATCACTCGCACTTGGGCACAGGCGCGGATATGACGCGGGTTACCCCCGGGAACAGCCGGGTGCGGGAAAGCCGCCCGCCCGGATCTGTGAGGGCAAAGCCGAATGGCCGAGCTACTCGACCACGATCATAAGACTAGGGCACGTTGACTGGCGGCAGGGACGCGGTCAGCCGCGGCACGAAGCTATCTTGGTGCCGGCCGCGTGCTGCCAACACTATTGTAAGCGCCACAAAAACGATCAGAAGTCCACGCATTCCGAAGAATTCCCCGCCAACTCCATCGCAATTATGAAACGGCTGACACCTGATGCGCTTGCTCTAAGCTCGCCGCGAAATTGCCGCCGCGTTCAATGCAGGCTGTTAGGCTTGCAAAGTCGAAAAGATAAGCCCACTCAGTCGTCAAAAATCAATATTCCTTGTATTTCCGAGTAAGTCTGCGAACTATCGGGTGGTCAGCTTGAAAAATGCACCGCGTGCGTATGATGTCCTTGTGGCGGTAAGACGTGGCCCGCTGCGATGCCGATCTCGCGATGCCAGCCCATGCACCGGTAAATTCCGGCATAGGGAGCCGTGGCTCCTGGCTCATGATCCTGGTCAAATGGCTCGCTGTTAGACTCGCGCAGATAACGCCCGTTCTTATAGCTCGCGATTCGTCATCTCTCAATCGGCTAGCTTAACTTTGCCTAAAGCCATCCATTCGGGCGCAGAGTTGATCTGAAAAGCTAGCTGAGCCCGCCTTCTGGCCTTCTGCGAGCGTGCTTGTTTATCTTTCGACAGTGCGCCCCGCAGATTGCCGCCAGTGCGGAGGAGCCCGCGCCATCGCGAGTGTACTTAGAGCTATGGCCGCGATCGTATCGTGCGTTTTTTCATTGCCTGTGCAGCGTTAATGCGCCGAGTGCCTGTTGGCGCGGTAAAACATCGATTCGTTGAACGAGAGTCGTGTTGGACGCTGAAGCGGCATGATCTTTCCCGATATCTTTCTGCGCATGACCAAGTACTTTCGCATGGACGCTCTTGACCGTCATCTACTATCGCGGCAACGAGAGCCATTATAGATCGAGAGAAAGAATGATGGATGCGATTGATCAAGCGAACGGTTCGGAATTGCCGCCCGTCTTGCAGAAGTCATCAAGACGCCTTCCGTGGGTTTTTGGATTTGTCGCCGTCTTCATCGGGCTATGCGTTGGGGGTGCATTTTACTGGCCCCATATCGACCGAATGATCGAGGCGTCAGCGGCACGTGAAGTCGTCCCAATGCCGGCGTTGTCACCTGAAGACAAGGCGGCCCTTTCGGAGATTCGGTCGGGGCAACAGGAGGTGAGCGAGGAGATTTCAGCGCTTAACCGCAACATCGATGCGCAGCAAGCCGATTTGAAACGGATGTTAGATCAAATCGCAGCCCTGACCTCAAGAATTGAGTCTCTGCAGAACATTGCTGCGCCTCTTCCTGCAGATATTCGTCCGCCAGCAGCCCAGGCCGCTTCAAAGCCGACTACAAGAGCCACTCGCCCGCCTAAACCAGAAGGGCCGGTTTCCGTCGGGGGCGCACCGCTGGTTCCCGAGCCGGAGACGGACCGCCGATGATCCAATCATGAAGCCTCGAGCCTGCCAGACATGGCGTCACTGAGAGGATGCAAGTCGAACTAAGAGCGAAGATCGCGCTGCTCACGTTTGGTCCTCCCAGTCGCGTTCGGTGAGGAGGACGAGAATGCGGCTCGACCGGTCGAGTCCGAGATCGCTTGTATGGCTCGGGTCTGCGAGAGCAGCCATGGCACCCGCCAGGCCCGCTGCACCGGACGGCGTGGTGGCGAGGCCATCATGGGCGGAGAGTACGCGAACAGCATCCACCAATTCCGCCTCGGGCACGGTAATGGCCCGAGCGCCGTGACGCCTGAGCACCGCAACGGCGGGCGCACTCGCCTGGCCGCAGGAGAGCATCTCCGCGGATGTTCGAAGATCGCCTATCACCCGAATCGGGCGACCGGCCGCGAGCGCGGGCGCAAGACACGCGGCGGTTTCCGGCTCGACCGTCACGATGCATTCCGGAGGTGCCAGCCAGCCCGAGAGGCCCTCGGCGATGGCAGCGGCGAGTCCGCCGACACCAGCTTGTATAAAGACGTGTGTCGGACGCCCATGGCCGGCGAAGTCTACTTGATCGCGGATTTCCGCCGCCGTGACGCCGTATCCCGCCATGACGTCGCAAACGATGGGGTCGTTCGGATCGTCGGTCGTGTCGGCGACAAGAATGCCGGCGCCTTGGCAGGCCGCGGCTGCGGCCGCATCAACTGCATTGTCGTAGGTGCCCGGCACCCACACGATCTCGGCACTCTGATTCTCGATGCGGCGCGCGCGCGCGTTCGGCACGCCCTCGTGCAGGAACACGCGGGCGGGCGCCCCGGCAAAGCGCGCGGCGGCAGCTACCGCGAGCCCGTGATTACCGTCACTGGCGCAGACCAGGGTCGGCTGCCCCTTAGGTCGGGCCGCGAGAAGGTCGGCCACCTGCATGCGCGAGGCCCGGGCGAGCGCACGCAACCCGGCATAGGTGCCACCAAGCGACTTGAAGCTGCCGAGCATGCGGCGGCCCTCGTCTTTCGCTAGCACCTGCGCCACTCCGAGCCGCTCCGCCAGCGCCGGAAGGTTCAGGAGTGGCGTCGGCGCGTATGCGGGATCGAGGCCGGCGAGCTCGGCTGCGATCGCATTGACTGGTGAAGAAGAGGTGCTGTTCATGCGTTGATCTTGCCCGCTACAGGTGACGGCTGCTGCCGGAGCGTTGCACAGCAACTGTTTCCGCCGATCATAACCAGCTGTACCTGCGAGCACCACCCTCGACGACTTCGATCGCGCGCTTCTCGCGGAGGCCCTTTTCGTGCTCGCGTCCGCCTCCGCAAATTTAAATGCGCATCTGCGCAATGATCTGAGAGTTTTATCGGCAGGAAGTCTCTGCGAGCCGTAAGAAGTCTGTGAGCAGCACGTGCCATCGTTGCGTAAGTATGAATTCGGGGTGAAACGGCAGGCCGTAAGTTGGTTGATAACGATGTGCGAGAGCCATGACCTCGCCCTCTTCCGAACGCGCTGTCACCATGAGATCCCGCGAGAAGACCTCGTCGAACTCGACGACAAGAGAATGGTAGCGGCCGACGCAAAGTGGGGACGGGAGTCCTGTGAAAAGCCCCCGGCCGTCATGGCTAATATGCGAGGCCCGTCCATGCAGACCTGCGCGCACGACGCGTCCGCCGAAAACGCTCCCAATACACTGATGTCCGAGGCAGATGCCGGCGGTTCAAGGTCTGCCAATTCCTCTAAGTCCTCCAGAGGGAATGGCAGAGCGTTTTTGATGTCGGTAATGGATTGGACATTAGCTTCACACAACATTTCGAAGCAGCGCCGAATGAGGTGAGGCGATTCTATTTCCATTTTACCGTCAAATGGTTCACCTTTGCGCCATCGGCGCCGTGCGTAATCATCCATAAGCGCTTGGCCGACAAATCATCCAAGATGTCGAGCGACTTGCAGCGCATTATCATTGCACTGACCGAAACGCCCCATCTCTCCTTAAGACTGAGCATGCCATCCAATGTTGGGGCGTATAGCTCGTCTAGGAAGTCACGCTCAGGAAGCAGCATAAAACTTGCAAACTGGTCAGCATGCTTCTCCAAGATCTTATAAGTCGTGCGGTTGTTTAGATACTCTTGTGTCACCTTCCGATGAAGTAAAACGTGTGCGAGTTCATGCAGTGCATCAAGGCGCTGTCTCGATGCGCTCGCCTTGTCTCGTGATAACATAATGAAGGGAATGCCAAACCGGTCAGACCATTGCGAAAAAGCATCCACCTTTTCCGCGCGAACGTGAATACGAGAAACAAGAATACCGCTTTCTTCAATACGGACGGCGACCGGCCATCCCCATACTGGAACACAAGGTGGTGCAACGGCAATTCTTGTGGGTCTGGAGTCGATTTACGAGACGCACGTCTCGCATGCTTGTACGGCGTCTGATCGGACGATCGGTCCAGGCTCCCTGCACAACCCGCGCAACGGACTCATTGAGGAGCGCGGCTAACAGGAATTCGAAAACAAGCTCGTCTCAGTATCATCTTGGGGCCGGCCCTCGCGCAGGCAAGGCACCCTCCTGGCGCGGCATGTCTGAAGAGTACGGGCCTTCAGTTCGCCCATCCCGAACGACCGTCGCGGAGGCGCCGCGATATAACATCAGCACAGATTCCCGGGACGGCATCTCGACGGAGCGAGGTCGCGCCTGCGCCTCCGCCACAAGACCATTGAGCGTCTGATCCACGAGTGCGATGAAGCGTGGTGGACCGGACGCAAGGACTAGGCCATTTCCCGGAGCCGATCTCATGATGTAGCGTTCGTCGGAAATGGCGAGCGCATCGAGGGTTGCCTTGAGCGCGTCGCAGCTGATTGATGTTAGGAGAAGCAGACGAGTTTGCGCTTCCTTTGCGGTAGAGACGTAAAGCACGAGCCCATCGTAATACCATTGAAGATTGTAGAGCTGAGTCAGATGGTCAAGGAACTCGCGCGGTGGCAGGTCCGGCATGTGCCCGCGAATCCGACCCTTCACCTCGGCGCTGATGGTGACTTTAATATTGAGGTTGTTGCCGAATTCCTGCAGCGCGGCAGAAAGCTCCTGATCCAGAACCGTATACCGGTAAGGGGTCGAGGGCAGCGACAGGGGAGCGCCGCGCGCGATCTGTATTCCGCCGGAAACGAAAACGGCGACACACAGAACTCCGTTCAAAACGTGCGGGATTATGGATCGGATGAGCATTCATGGTTCTCTTTGACTTTAAACTAACAGGAGTACGTTTGGTACGTGAACGCGAAACGTGATCTTTAGATGGCGATGTGCGGGCGAACTCGTCAGCTTGTCGTCAGCTGGCCTGTCTAGGACATTAAGCCGCTAATCGGCTTGAACGGCTGGTCGTATCACATCTCGATGAGAGCGAGTCTTTCCATGATGATGTTAGGCGCTGCGCCGATTTCTCACAATCTAGAAGGCCTGTCCAAGGCCTCGTCGGCAACAGTGGTCGACGCGCAGGTCCAGTTTCAGCAGAGTCTCTTGCAAGCGGCTTCGGTTCAAGACCTTGCGCCTTCAGTAACGGCAGCGGCGGCCGTTCCGCCGACATCCGAGGTATCGCGTGCAACAACACAGGCGAGCCCGCTGGGCGATCGCATCCTCCAAAATCTTTCTGCGATGTATCCGGTCAATGCAGTTCCAAAAGGTGCGGAGGCCGGGCCGGCGTCGGAGCCCCTTTTGCTGCAACCGGGCAAAGCGGAAGCAGGTGTGCCGGGCACCCCCAGTGGCGCGGGTGACTTCGAGGCGATGTTGGCGAATTTGAAGGATGTTTCTGACAGCGCCATCCAGGTAACACTCATTTCAAATGGCATCGGTAGCCTCGGTTCATCTCTGAACAAGCTGATATCGGCGGGCTGAGTGGGGCGAATGATTGGTTTAATCTATCGCGAAAGCGGTCAGGCGCGCCCATTCCGCAAGCGGGTTCAACTTCTGGCTCTGCTGCCGCTCCTGCTTGCCCTGGTTGGTTGCAAAGCCGATCTCTACACGAAAGTTCAGGAGCGTGAGGCCAATGAGATGCTTGCGGTCCTCCTCAAAAACGGGGTCGATGCGCTCCGCGTTGCCGCTAAGGACGGGACTATCACGATCCAGGTCGAGCAGACTCAGATTGCTTCCGCAATCGACCTGCTGAATGGCGAAGGGTTGCCGCGCCACGCTTTCAAGAGTCTCGGCGAAGTGTTCAGCGCGGCGGGTCTGATTGCTTCGCCAATCGAGGAGCGCGCCCGTTACGTCTATGCGCTGAGCGAGGAATTATCTCGCACGATCAGTGATATCGATGGTGTCCTCTCGGCGCGCGTCCACGTTGTTCTGCCAAAGAACGACCTGTTGCGACGTGACACCACGCCATCTTCGGCGTCGGTTTTCATCCGGCATGACTCGAGGGCAAATCTCTCAATTTTGCTGCCGCAGATTAAAATGCTCGTCGCCAACAGCATCGAGGGCTTATCCTATGACAAGGTGGCTGTTGTTTTCGTCTCAGTCGAGCGGCCCGCACTAGAGCCGCGACCGGCGGCTGCGGCTGGTTTCGCCCAAGCATCTGGAGTCATTTCAACGCCATTGGTTGCGGTTGGCATGGGGCTCGGCGGGTCTGTATTCGGCGTGCTATCCTGCGTCTTGCTGAGCGCTCGTGGGCGTCAGCGCAGGCAATCATCTCAGAAAGTTAGCGCTGTTGGTGGGCGCTCGGGTGTCTCTGCTATCGAGATGATTCGCAAAGCGACTAAGCCTAATGCGGCGTAGTGTGGTATCCGACATGACGAGACCGAATCCGTCTGCCGAGCGGCATGATCCGCTGAAATTAGCCTCTGTAGGTATTCGTAAGCTTGCTGCCACGATTCATCCGACCCGCCTTGCCGCGCGACTTGACGCGAACCTCTCGGCCGCGACGTTGGCGCGACTGCAGAAGAGTCCTAGGCTGCAGATAAGACTGCAAGCGTTGCTGCTTGAAGATGAAATGGGCTTGAACGGAAGTGACTTCGGGCCAGACCTTCTCCTCGGGCATGATCCGAGCAGGGCTGCCCTGCTCGCCGGCGGCATTTGGCATGCCCGTTCGCTGACAAGGCTGATTTCAAAGCACGATGTCGCCGTTCTGGTCGAGCACGTCGGTACCGAGGTGCAGGCTTTCGGGATCCGACATGCAGCGCATGCGGTTTCGACCAGATTAATTGCTGATCCTCAACAACTCGCGCTAGGGATTGAAGACGATGGACATGCCTGCCTCGGCGCTTGGCTCGATGAAGCGTCAACGCTTGATTGCCGCCGCGTGCTTCTACGCCTAGCTGTCGGAACGGCCGCCGACAATCCTGCGACTGAACACCGCGATGCCGCGGGCCAAGTGTTTTCGCCGGTGTTGGCCCAATTGGCGAGGGAGGCCCCAGCGGGATGACAGCCGACGAAACTGTGCCGCCCGTCGCTCCGCACATCCGCCCGCTTGGGCCACTCATAGCGGCGAGGGATCTCGAGATTTGGCAGAGCGCCCTCGAGGCGCGTGCCGTAGCCGAGCGCAATCTGAAGCGGGTTCGCGGCTGGGCGCGCAGAGCTTATCAGAAGGAGCGTGCGCGCGGCCATGCCGAGGGGGTGAGGGCCGGCGCCGAGGAAATGGCACAGCTGGTCGCGCAGGCTGCCTCGGAAGTGGCACGACGAAGGGCCCTTTTGGAGCAGGAACTGTCAGCGCTCGTGATGGACATCGTAACTGATCTATTGGGCGATTTCGATCCCGGCGAGATGTTGGTGAGGACGGTTCGTCACACGATTTCGCACAGATATGGCGGGGCGAAACTGTCCCTTCATGCGTCCCCCATGGATGCTGATGTGCTTACGCGCGAATTTGCTGCGTGCGACGGACGGGAGGACCGGCCCGCGGTCCGAATTATTCCGGATCCGGCGCTGTCAGCGAACGAATGCGTGCTGTGGAGCGAATTTGGCAATATCCATCTCGGACTTGACGCGCAGCTCCGCGCACTGCGTTTGGGCTTTGGGTTAGATCATGAGGCAGGCGAATAGTGACGGCGCCGAGACCAGACCATAGCTGTCCTGATGGAGATGGGACTCTGCACGCGGCGCTGGCTCGTCTGCGAACTACGGCCAGGCATGTGGACACGCGTGTCGTACGCGGGCGGATCACGCGGGCGATCGGCACGTTGATCCATGCAGTTTTGCCGGATGCTCGTATTGGAGAAGTTTGTGTGCTCAAGGATCCGCGCACGGGATGGTCGCTTGAGGCCGAGGTGATCGGTCTCTTGCAGGACGGCGTGTTGCTGACGCCGATCGGTGACCTGCAAGGCATGTCCGGCCGCGCAGAAGTCGTTGCCACTGGCCGAATGCACGAAGTGCCGGTCGGCCCCAATTTGCTTGGCCGGGTGATCGACAGCTTCGGCCGTCCCCTCGATGGCAAGGGCGCAGTCAAAGCCGTGGAGACGCGTCCGCTGCGCGGCAAAGCGCCAAATCCAATGACGAGGTGCATCATCGATCGCCCTCTGCCACTCGGTGTTCGCGCCTTGGATGGTCTTCTGACATGCGGCGAAGGCCAGCGCATCGGCATTTATGGAGAGCCTGGTGGCGGCAAGTCGACGTTATTGTCGCAGATCGTAAAAGGCGCGGTCGCTGACGTGATCGTGGTTGCGCTGATAGGCGAGCGTGGACGCGAAGTGCGTGAATTCATCGAGCGGCATCTTGGGGAGACAGCCCTCCGCCGCACGGTCGTCGTCGTTGAGACCTCCGATCGCTCAGCGACGGAGCGGGCGCAATGTGCTTATACGGCAACCGCGCTCGCCGAATATTTTCGCGAACAAGGGCTGCGCGTCGTTCTAATGATGGATTCATTGACGCGATTTAGCCGCGCTATGCGCGAGATCGGGCTTGCTGCCGGTGAGCCACCGACCCGCCGGGGCTTTCCTCCCTCTGTCTTTGCAATGTTGCCAGGTTTGCTGGAGCGCGCTGGTATGAGTGAGCGTGGCTCAATCACGGCCTTCTATACCGTGCTTGTGGAAGGTGACGGCACGGGCGATCCAATCGCCGAGGAAACGCGTGGCATTCTCGATGGTCATATCGTTCTTTCACGCTCTCTCGCGGCGCGGGCGCATTTTCCCGCCATCGATGTACTGTCGAGCCGCAGCCGCGTCATGGATGCCGTCGTATCTGCACCGCATCGCAAGGCAGCATCCCTCTTCCGTGATCTTATCTCCCGTCATGCAGAGGCGGAATTTTTGATCAAGGTTGGCGAATACAAGCAAGGCAGCGATCCGCTGACGGACCGAGCTGTCGCTTCGATCGATGATCTGCGCGAGTTTTTACGCCAAGGTGAAAACGATGCGTCCACTTTTGAGGAAACCGTCACATGGATGTGCCGTCTGACCGCATGAGTTGCATACACGTTTCGAGCTTGCGGCAAGTGAAGGATATGCGCGAGCGTAGTGCTCGTAGTGAGTTGTCCAATATGGAAGCCAAGCGTCATATCGCGACCTCGGCCGCGGAGCACGCATGGCAGGAACTTGCAATTGCTGAAAAGCATCATACACAGGCCCAGGCGGAGGTTTACCAACAATTGATGTCGGTCGGTACCTTGTCCGTCGTTGAACTCGATCATTGCCAGCTCACCCTTGAGAGGCTCGCGATTGAGATCACCTCGAAACGCCGCACACTTGAGGAGGCGCGTATCGCTCAAAAGCAGGCCGAGACAGCGGCATCCGAGAGGCGTGCGCACTGGGCGAAGCGTTCCGCAGCGACTCATAAATGGCGACAAATCGAGACCGACGTCCGGCGTGCGGCCGATACCCATTCGGAAGTGACAGCCGAGCTAGAGGCTGATGATGAAGTCTTGCTTCGCCATGGGAGGGGTTTGCCCACGCCGGTGGCGGGCGGTTCAATTTGATGACCGCTAGTCCAGTTGGGAAGCAAATGCGCTGCCCTGTACAGCCGCCTCCTGCAACCCGCGCGGACGCATACGTGAGGTACGAGCCGGGCCAGAGTCTAACGCAGAGTCTCGTCTCGTGGCTTAACAGAAACGTGCGGCCCTCCGCCTCTTTGCGAAGTAATCTTTGTGACAAGCCGCTATCGGTGCGACTGGAACGAGTTGTGTGGCAGGAGGAGCCTCCGGCTCTGTCGATGCTCGATTGCGTTTGGGGCCTCGGCGATGATGCGCTCGTGTTGTCGATGCCGCATGCGCTTGCCGAGGCCTTGATCTCGACAGTACAGAGTGGCCTAGCTTTACTTTCCGAGCCAAGTTGTTCGCTGGTTCTCGAACTTGCACTTGAACCGTTGCTCGCGCGCCTGGAGACTGAGACAGAGCAGCAACTGCGACTCCTTCATGTTGGAAAGGCCGAGAAGAACGGGCCTTATATCGAACTCGACATCATCTACGGTCCGGTCAGTGGCAAAGGTCGCCTATTTCTTTTCTCGCCTCTTGATGGACCGATACCGCCGGCGTTCCGCGCCTTAGGCGAGCTGCTCGGCCAATTGCCGCGACAGTTGTGTGAGGTCTCCGCACAGTTACCCGTTACAGTTGCAGGAGAGATCGGTTCCCTCCGGGCGTCAGCCTCGCTTCTTCGCAAAACGCGTAAGGGCGACGCTTTGTTGCCGGATGTAATGCCATTCGCCCGCGGTCAGATCATCCTCACTGCGGGCCGGTTATGGACCGCGGCAGATGTCACTGGCAACCGCCTGATCCTGCACGGACCGTTTCGCTTGCGGCCGCGCCCTCTGGAGTATGCGCATATGACGACACTACCCGGTTCACAGCAGCCGCCTTCGGAAGCCGATCTCGACGATATTGAGATTTCGCTTGTCTTTGAATGCGGCCGCTGGCCCATCACGCTGGGAGCCTTGAGAAGCATCAGCGAAGGATATGTATTCGAACTTGGCCGGCCGGTCGATGGCCCGGTCGATATCCTTGCAAACGGCGTACGTATCGGGAGTGGCGACATAGTACGTATTGGGGACGAGCTCGGCGTTAGACTGCGTGGCGGGTTAGCGGGCAATGACTAACATTGAACCAGCAATACTGCCGCTTCTTGCGGTCACGGCCGCGCTCGGCTTGTTGGTCTTCGCTGTCGTCACGACCACGGCGTTCGTAAAGGTATCTGTCGTTCTCTTCCTCGTTCGCAATGCGCTTGGGACCCAGTCGATTCCACCGAACATCGTTCTATACGGCGCGGCATTGATGCTCACCGCTTTCACGAGCGCCCCCGTCTTTGAGCAGAGCTACAATCGAGTCGCCGATCTGCAGCTCCGCTATCAAACGCTCGAGGATTGGGTAGCCGCTGCGAAAGAGGGGCAGGAGCCGCTGCGAGCCTATCTCAAGAACTTCACCAATGAAGAACAGCGAGGCTTCTTCCTGTCCTCGACCGAACGTGTCTGGCCGGAAGAGATGCGCGGCAGAGCCACAGCCGATGATTTTGTCATTCTAGTCCCATCTTTTCTAATCTCAGAACTCAAGCGTGCCTTCGAAATCGGGTTTTTGCTATACCTTCCGTTTATCACTATCGATCTGATCGTAACGACCATTCTGATGGCCATGGGCATGTCAATGGTGTCTCCGACAGTGATCTCAGTTCCTTTCAAGCTGTTCCTATTCGTGGCGATTGACGGCTGGTCGCGGCTTATGCACGGGCTAGTGCTGAGCTATACAACACCTGGAGGGTGAGCATGGATGAGGCCACTATTCTCCCTTATATGAGCCGATCACTGGTGCTTTTCATGACCTGGGTTCTGCCGCCGCTCATTGCAGCGGCGGTCGCCGAAACCGTCATCGGCATCATCCAGGCGGCAACGCAGATCCAGGATCAGACATTGCCACTGACTGTGAAGCTTTTGGTCATTGTTGGGATTATAGGTTTGTTTGCTCCGGTGCTGAGCGCCCCGCTCATCGAACAAGCTAAGCAGATCTTCACTGATTTTCCCGCGCTCACGACGGGCTACTAGCAGCCGCCCGTCATGTATGATCTGTCAACCACCAACACGCAAAGTCTGATCCAGGCAACCATCGAACTCGTCGTTGCTGCCGGCCTTGGTGCGGCCCGCCCCGTGGGCATTATGCTGGTGCTTCCGGTATTTACGCGTCCGCAGATCGGCGGCCTGATCCGCGGTTGCCTGGCCGTTGCACTCGAACTACCATACTTGGCGCACATCGCCGATGGCCTGAAGGAGCTAGATCCGGACACCCGTCTGCTCAAGATCCCGCTACTCGGTCTTAAGGAGACGTGTGTCGGCCTGCTGATCGGCGCCCTGCTCAGTATTCCCCTCTGGAGTCTTCAGGCCGTCGGCGAGTTCATCGACGCGCAACGGGGCATCAGCAGCGTAGTCACTCCCGCCGATCCCGCGACACGCAGTCAGGCTTCGGCGACGGGACTGCTTATCGGTACCACCGCGATCACGATCTTCGTCGTAACGGGGGGGCTGCAAACCATGATCAGCGGGCTTTACGGCAGCTATCTGGTTTGGCCGGCTTATCAGCTTGGACCCACGCTGAGCATGCAAGGGACACTGGAGTTGTGGGGCGTGCTCGACAGCATCATACGTACCGCCGTCCTGGTCTCTGGACCTGTGGTAGCGTTCCTCTTGCTGGCCGACATATCCGCGCTCCTGCTCGGTCGCTTTGCGCCGCAATTCAACCCGCGGGACCTATCTTTGACGATCAAGAATATAGGCTTTGCGATCGTCATGGTCACTTATACGATCTATCTCATCGAATACATGCAATCGGAAATCATGCAGTCGAGCCGAGAGCTGGAGAGGCTTGAAAGGAAACTGAAGTGAGCGACACGAGCGAAGAGAAAACGCTCGCCCCCACTGAAAAGAAGCTAAGCGATTCGCGCAAGAAAGGCGTGGTTCCGCATAGCACGGATCTAGTCAGAGCCCTCAGCGCTTGCGCCGGTCTCGGCTATCTCTGGTTAGAAGCGAGTTCCATCTACGACAAATGTCGTGAAGCGCTCATGCTGACTGACAAGCTGCTTGATAAGCCGTTCAATATTGCGGTCGATCTTGCGCTCGGCGTCTTGCCCGAAGTTGCACTGAGAATTGTTGGCCCGCTTCTTGGGAGTATGGTCACCTGCGCAATTCTGACGACGGTCCTGGCCAATGGTGGATTAGTGTTCTCCTCGGAGCCGATGACGCCGAAATTCGAGAACATTGATCCCATCAACGGACTGAAGCGCATCGCCTCTTTGCGTTCCCTCATCGAGCTTGGCAAGACCTTGTTCAAGGTCTTCTGCCTCGGCGCGATCTTTCTCCTCGTCGTTGTCGGCGCGTGGAAGACACTGGTCTATCTGCCGGTTTGCGGCACGGGCTGCTTCGAGTTCGTGTTCATTCAAGTGAAACTGTTGATCGGGATTGCAAGTGGTGCATTTCTGATCGGCGGATTGGTCGATCTCCTCGTCCAGCGCTGGTTGTTTTTGCGCGGCATGCGCATGACTAAGAGCGATATGAAGCGCGAGGACAAGGAGCAGCAAGGCAGTCCGGAGGTGAAACGCGAACACCGACGCCTTCGGCGGGAGCAGGCGAGCGAGTCTCCACTCGGCGTGCGTCGCGCGACATTGATCTTGACTGGGCGCGAGCTGCTGGTCGGGGTACGCTACATCCGTGGCGAAACGGGCGTCCCGGTCCTGGTTTGCCGCGGCGATGGGGAGGCGGCTTCACGGCTCCTTGATGAAGCGAGGCGCCTTCGTCTCAGTATCGTCGATGATCACGTCCTGGTCCGTGAGCTAATCCGCAACACTAGCCTTGGCAATTCCATTCCTGTCCAGCATTTCGAGGCTGTCGCAAAAGCACTCTTTGCGGCCGGCCAAGTCTAGTTCGTGTTGTGAATGAGGTCGCATCGAATGACTGATGTTCTCGCTATCGAGACGGCTGCACGGTCTGGGTGCCGACAGACGTGGGATCTGATGGCGGCTTGTTGTTAGCTATACCCAAGTTGCTGTTATTGCCGGTCGCGAAGGCTTTGTATGTGGCAACGGGAATGGCCGCACGATTGCCATCACTCGGCACAACGGCCTGATTGTCAATCAAGTCGCGCGGATCGTTGACCATGCCGGCCAAGTTGTTGCGGATCGAGCAGCCAAGCGTCGGATCGAAAGAATTGTCGTTCACTGAAGGGCCGACGATCGCAATCGACGGACAAACGGGAGGGCGCGCCTCGTACGTAATCGCCTCGATTCGGGCGGCAGAGCCATCACGCCTATCGATGAATGGACCGTACAGGCGGATGTTGAGAGCGTCGACGCCCACTGCGCGGGCCTCAGCTGCTATCTGCGCCCCGAGCCGACGTGAGCCGACGATATCAAGATGGAGCGCGTCATACCGACCGCGACTGGTACTCGCTATGAAATAACGCAGACGCTGCCGTTCGGGCCCTCCAAGGGTCTGTAACAGTAAGACGTTCTTCTCCTGTTCAACCAGGATCGCTTGCGCGGTCGGCTCGAGGTAAGTCGGCGCGGTGCTAGCGCAGCCACCTAGACTGGCCGTCAGACCGATGAGGGGGCGCACGAATCGTAATCTCATTGGTCGATCCTCATTCGATGATGTGGCCGGTGCCCCTTGTCGCGCCTGGTACGCTTATCGGGGGAGCACTGCGAACAGGCGAGCGGGTTGCCAATGTGTTCGTCAGACTGCGCGCGAGGTCTGAGGGCGGAGCGATGCGGTCGGTGGGCGCACTCAATTGCTTCGAGTTCGATCTTGGCCGCACGACGTAAGGCGTGA
Organism: Bradyrhizobium sp. 170; assembly: GCF_023101085.1. Lineage (NCBI taxonomy): Bacteria > Pseudomonadati > Pseudomonadota > Alphaproteobacteria > Hyphomicrobiales > Nitrobacteraceae > Bradyrhizobium > Bradyrhizobium sp. 170. Next base: position 1,615,075 of record NZ_CP064703.1, read on the forward strand.
CGATGATCACGAGTTCCGTCTCCTCCTGTTGAAATGACGATGAGCGAAATAGCGCACCAAGAATCGGAACGTCGCCGAGCCAGGGGAAAGTCGTGATCTCTGTGCTGAAGTTGCGCCGGATAAGCCCACCAATTGCAAAGCTCTGGCCGCTGGCGAGCTCGACGACCGTGTTCGCACGCCGGGTGGAGAGAGCCGGCACGGAGATGCCGTTGATGTTGACAGCACCTTGTGACGATAGTTCGCTGACTTCAGGCTTCACGCGGATATTGATCTGATTGTTACTGAGAACGGTCGGCACAAACTCCAGGCTGATGCCGAAGTGACGGAACTCGACAGAGACCTGCCGATTGTCCTGCAACACCGGAATGGGAAATTCGCCGCCGGCGAGGAAGCTGGCGGATTCGCCTGACATTGCGGTGAGGTTCGGTTCAGCAAGTACGGAAGCGAGCCGCTCGTGAGCCAGTGCATCGAGCATAGCGCTGACGTTCACATGGCCAGTGTTGACTCCCATCTTCGCCGTACCGCCGCCCTGCGCCGCGCCGTATCCACCACCACTGCCACTGACCAAGCCGAGAGTGAAAGGGCCAGCTTGACCGGAAGCGGAGAGGTTGACGCCGAGCTCCTTCATGGCGCTCCGGGAGACCTCCGCCACCCGCACGCTCAGATTCACCTGCAATGACCCAGCCACCTGAATCTTGTTGACGACGAGCGCACCAGACCCAAGAAACTGCTCGGTCACTTTCATCGCTATGTCGACGATCTCCGCATTGGGCGCCGTACCGCTAAGGATGGCCCCGCGCGGGGTGTAGCTTACCTGGATGGGATAGTCGCCGACCTGGGCTTTCAGCGTGGCGCGCAGATCCTCGATCGGCTGTGTGACGACAACACGCAGTTCAGCGAGAGCCTCCCCGCCCTCGTTCAGTGCGAACAAGCTGGTCCGCCCAGATTTTTTGCCGAAAACGAAGATGGTCTTGTTCGAAGGTGCCTGATAGTCCGCGACCGTAGGATCTGCGATAAAGATGCTCGCAGCTGGCGCTGGCAGATGAATCGTCTTACCCAGCGAAGAGGAAAGGGTCAGCGTTCCGCTAATGCCGTCGGCAGCCATACGCTGCGGCCCACCTCCATCATCCCGCTTGATCTGAGCTACGGCAGCAGCCGGGAATAGCAGGACGACCACGCACAAAAGCTGCGAAAGACAAGGAAGAAAGGTGGACGAAAGGCCGTTGGCGGCGATCGATCCTCGAGTGACGCCGGCATGCTTGTCAAGAATGATGCTCAAGATGGTCTTTTCTTTCAAGTTCGATTGACTACGCGGTCGATGCCGCGCATTTCAATTCAAGGACGTAGCCGATCCCGCGCGCGGTTTTGATCCGTAGCGTCGCATCGGACTGACTCAAATGACCGCGCAAACGATAGATTCCGACCTCAAGCGCATTGGTGGAGACCTCGTCGTCAAATGCATAGAGGCTATCCTGCAATGACGCGCGAGCCACGGTGCGGCCGGCGCGGCTGAGCAGATGTTCGAGAATGCACACCTCGCGGCGGGCAATCTTCAGCGGTCGACCATTGACCGACGCTTGCCGACCGATCGAATCGAATCGTAGATTGCCAAAGGTAACGATGGGGGCCGTCATTTGCGTTGATCGGCGCAGAGTAGCGCGCATCCGTGCGATGAGTTCATCAGTAGATACGGGCTTGGGCAGGAAGTCGTCCGCACCGCCATTAAATAGCGCTATCCGCCTACCGAGCTCGTTGAAGTTACTCATCATCACGGCAGGCATCGAATGTCCGTCACGTCTCAACTGCTTCAGCCAATCCAAGCCGTCTCCATCCGGTAGAACCAACTCGAGCAAGAGAATGTCATAGCTGGCGCAACAAAAAGCGGCGGCCGCCTCGTCCAGGGTGCACGCTACGTCAACGGCAAAACCGCAATCGGAGAGCGCATCTTGTACAACGCGCGCTGGGTCCGTCTCATGATCAACGAGTAGCGTTCGCATTCCACGACCTCCTATCAAGTCACGCCAAGACACCCACCACGTCAGGTTCGAGCATGCGCGGAATTGAACAGTCCGGCCTCCGCGTAAGCGTTGGAATCCGGAATAGACGAAGAGCAGCGGTGCTGGCGACTCGCATACTGGATCGGGATTCCATGGTAAGCTCGACTGGCGTTGTTCACTGTCTTACGTGGCGCGCATGCATCTTGGTGACGTCGAAGGTGCTCTTGCCACCGGGACATGGGCGGCAATCAATCAAATGCATCGATAGGCGGGCACCACCCCGCTCAGCGCCGGAACAATCCCGGTAGTTGTCGCCGACATCCTGAGGTCGAGATGATTGCCGAGAACACATTGATTGGTGAAATCCATGGTTTGGATCGATGCATTCACATGGCGGATCAGTGACAATGCCGTTCCATGGTCTGGATCTAAATCTCCTCATCACGATCGATGCTCCCGATGGCGAGCGCAGCCGCACGGCCGCGGGTTTGATGGAGGAGCAGCGATGATAGGCGATTTGCATCGCGGCCCTCAATTTGCAAAGCCTCACACGCCGGCAGACGTTCCGTGCTTGAGCAACGAACTCCTCATTCGGCCTGGAAGGTGAGCCTCCTTCGTGCTCCGATCACCGGAGCGACAGTGATGGCCAAGCGCGGCTACGCTCAGCTGGAGAACGCCATAACGAGGCCGTCCTGCCGCGCCTTCCTTTTTCTAACTTTTATAAAATCACCGAGACGCTGTGGAATGAACTGCTCAACGGCCGCACAATCCAAAGACGGGGGTGACATGAAGTTGGCTGCACCCGGCAAAACCGTGCCTACAATCCGATCGCGGCGTCCATGATCAAGTACTCATCGCAGCTTTTCCGACAGTAAACCTACCATGTTGCGTGATGCACGACGCTTTCCCTACCCGGCAGCACATGAAGTGTGAAATCAATTCTTTGGATGGATTGCATTCGCATCCTGGATAGTGACAACACGTCTGAGGTCTGTGTCTCAGTCTCCTAGTCGCACCTGATGCTCTGATGACCGAACGCAATCTGTCGCTGGCAGCTCTGGTGGGGCGAGCGATAATTTTGGTGATTTGCATGGCGGCGTCGTCCTGCAAGGCTCACATTGGGCGCCGACTCTTCTGGACTAGCAAAACCCAGGTTATGGTCACTCGCCCAGCAATGTCGGTTCTGCTCCATCCGGACGTGGGAAAAAATGTTGTTGTGATCGACATTCTACGTCTGATCAGAATGGTGCATCATCTCGGAATCGGTGGGCGACTTGCTCCGGAATTCGCATGGTGCATGACCGCGCGTCAGCAAGTTGTTCCGTCTGAGCCGAAGCGCCCCGATCCTAGAGAGCTTGACGGCCAATAAGTCTTCCGCAGAGTGCTTGGCAGTCGCATCGGAGTGCGGACAGATGCTTTGGTCAGGTTGTGGTCAGCTAGGTTGTGTATCCTCCTCGGCAAAGCTTGTCGCGGCACGAGCTCAATCGCGTGCATCTTGCCGATCGGGAGCGATCTGATGTATGGCAGAATCGGTGGCTCCGTTTTGCGGAAGCGGTTGCCGGCCTGGAGCGAGGTGGGTCGTTGTCGGCGGGCGCGACGCCATACTTCCTGCGTTCCAATCCGCCCATTATCAAGATCGTCGACTGAGAATCTTTCATGCGCAAAGTGAAGAGATTCTTGTCCAGTGAAATCATGCACATCGCCAGTAACCCGCAGGAGTACTCGGATTTTGTTCGGAGAAAGCCGAGCGGGCTGCAACTGTCGGTGGGTGGAGGCTATTCCAGTACTTACGATGATCCGGGTAAGCACGCGCGATTTTTCAGATATCAGGTTGGGTGACGAAACTATAGGGCTTTTAGGAGCCGGAGGCTCGGTCAGGATCAGGGGGAGACCATTTTCGCCAACAGTTCGGGCGTAACGATATCACGTCCGTGGTAGATCTACGCGTTACTTATCCGCTCGCCGAGAACGCGGGCGATATCCTGCTGGAGCATGAACTGCGAATGGACGGCGATCATCCGTTGGTCTTATCACGTCCTGGCGTAGGAGGTATGGAACCCCGTCTAGCGGAAATGGATTTTGTTCACGTGGGTCGCAATAACTGGGTGCTTGATCCTCAACAGCATCCCAAAGTGTGGACGAAGAACGAGAACGACCAGTGGCACCGAGTAGTCAGGCCTACAAAGTATCTTTCCAAAGTCGAGGATAGCGATAGTCAAGAGAGCTGCGAGACGGATTCGTGTGACGATGATCCCTCGTATTACCTGGAGCGCGCTGTTCGAAGATTGGCTGGGGGACAAGACGATTCGGAATGATGAGAGCGGGCTGGGGCGGACTGGTATTTCGCTATTGCAGGGGCCGGTTCAGAAGTGAACTTGAAGGAAGCGCTCGCGCCGGATCGTGCTCCTCGCGCGTGACATATGCCCGGTTTCGAACGTCAAGTTTGACTTCCTCGGCTACTGCTTCGGGCCGCGACGGGCAAAGAACTCACAAAACGCCTCGGTGTTTTGCAGTTTTCTGCCTCGGCTCAGCGCTTCGGCGCTGAAGTTTATGCGGGCGGCAATCCGGGATTTGAACCTCCGAAAACGGACCCATGTGTCAATGGCTGACATCGCTCGGCAGCTCAATCCCCTCCTGCGGGGGGATTGTGTATTACGGTCGATTCAGGCCGGCGCCTCTGGGTCAATCCTTCGATACGTCAATCAGACAATCGAGGCTTGGATGGTGCGGAAGTTCAAACGCTTTATGGGGTCGCAAGGCCAAGACCGGCCGCGTTCTCGAACGACTATCTCGCGAACGTCCCGGGTTGTTCGCGCAATGGAAGATCGGCATACGCGGCTCGTTCGCCTGATGGGAGCCTAGTGACGCGAGAGTCTCACGCTGGGATCCTTGAGAGGCCGGCGGTGAGATTCCGCCGGCCTACTCGCCAAAGCCGTCTGCCCGGATCTGTGAGGGCAAAGCAAATGGCCGAGCTACTCGACCACGATCCACGGCGATGTGGGTTTCCTGTGCAACCGGAAAAACGCCCTTCGTCAGCTACTCGTCAGCCAGCCTGTCTATCCAGACAGGCTGCGCATTCTCGACTTGATTGGAGATGGAATATGACGGGCATTGGCCGATCTGGAAGATCGCGCACTGGAGATGCTGGAGCCGGATCGAGCAGTTCACGCTCGCACTCAAGTCTAGCCCCTGGGGAAGGCAGTCAATCGTTCGATTCCGTCGTGGAGCGGATGCGCTCTGGGCCCCAAGATAGAGGGACGCCCTCCGCTAGCACGGCGCGCGGTGCCGACGATGCCCTTGGCGACAGGTCTTCCGGTCCCTCCGTTGGCCCAGATCGAATCCTAGGCGCTGCGGCACGTGCAGCCGCTGCGCCACGTGCAGTCACTGCGCGGCGGCGCGGCTTTCCCTCAGTGTCGGAGGGTGGAGACACGGCGCCGGTCGCCAGCCAGCCGCCAACTTCCGGTGTGGCAGTCCCCATTTCCTCGTCAGAGGAAGAAATCAACGCAACAAGGCGACACATGGATCGCCTGGTTGAGGAACTTGACGCTTGCCGTAATGCGGCCATGCACGCCCAGAACTCGGAGGAGGCGCAAGAGCTGATCGATCGATTCGTCAAAGCAGGCTCGGCAGTTCTGGAGTACTACGCGAGCGTGCGCCCGGCCGTGGCGCGGAGCATTCTGTCCGACGCTGAGGCCCGTCAATACTGCTATGCCGTGCTCGATGCGGGGAATCAAGGCAAGATTGTGGGCTCGGCGATTATCCTCGCCTTGGAAGAGCGCAGAAAGAAATCGGCAGACCTGTTCCAGCGGATTTTCGAATCCAACGCTACCCCCGACCAGCTGAGCCGAGTGGCTTCCAGTATGGTGAAGGACCATGTGCCTGTCATCGAGTGGTGGGGAAAGAAGCTGTTGCGCTCGGAACGGATGCAGTCCGCCTGCGAGGCCACTGCCAACTTGCCAAGCACGACGCCCGAGATGCGGAAGGCCAACGAAGCCGCACTACGCCTGCATACCGGCTCGGCACTTTATGATGGGTGCTTGTATCTGGAATCGCGGATCGCGCTCGCGAAGCTTCTGATTGAGTCTCAGGCGAGCACGTTTGAACCAGCCGTGAGGGACGCCCTCATGGATGAGAACGGGCGGGTGCGTCTGCTCGGGACCTATATCCAGGATGCTTTTCCGGCATTCCTCTCGACGTACAAAGCCGTTCTGAACCAGGACGGAGAGCCCCTCGACGCAGAGCACTGCACCGTTCTGGAAGGAGTCATGGAACGGCATTCGGAATTGGCCTCAGGGGTGGAACGCATCGTTGCCAGGCTAAGGGATGCTGGAACGGATGCCGACCTTCCATTGGAACAGTTGGACCAGATCGTGGAAGGTGCATGGGTCACCGCGCATCAAGTCACGCGACTTTTGGCAGTGCAGCCAAAGAGGCAAGTGGAGCGGCCTGCCCAGACTGCGATATCGGAAAAGACCGACTTAGCGGCTGAGAGCCACGCGGCGCGCAGGAAGGGGAAAGGCAAGCGCGCACCGGCCGCAGGCGAGGGGAGTTCAACGGCCGGGCTGCGCGAGCCGCAGCTCGCTAGGCCCGACGCTGCCACAGCCTCTACTGCCAAGGTTATCGTACTCTCGGATATGGGTACGAAGAAACTCGCGAGTGCGGAGGAGGCACGCGCGAGGGCGTCATCATCGGCGACCGGGCACCTGGCGATGTGGCAGGCTCCGCCCTCCAGGAACGCACTGACGGGATTACTCAAGCGATTGGACGAGCTGCTGCAGTTCGATCTGCCGGCTCAGCAAAGCGCCATCTCGCAAGCGCGCCAGATGAAGCCTGAGGACGCCGACCACGTCGTGGATCTCGTCCTTAAGCGCCTGCAGACGCAAGAAGTCGAGATTAAGGGCTGTGTAGCCGCGCTGGAGGAGCCCCTCCGCCATGGCCTACTCACGCATGCGCAAGTGCCTGAAGTGCACGGAAAAATAGTCCAGCTTAAGGCGATGTTATCCCAGGTTCAGGGACAGGCAAACTCATTGAACGCACGAAAGGCGGCGATCACGATCGATTGCATGAAGACATACGCGTTTCCGTCGCAGAAGTACCTTGAACAGTTGCAGGCGGCCGAAGAACTTGCGTCTGTGTATCCACCCCGCGCCTTGAAGAGCGAGCCAGCGACGCTGTTCGAGATCAAGCTGCAGCCCAAGGCGCTGCGCAGTGGTAGGATGCCAAATCCGATGTGGGTGCACATCCATACCAAGCTGCCGGTACATGCCTGGCAGTTGGCCACGCTGGGCGGCGCCGACTTCGCCGCTTGCCACGTGAAGTCCAATGAACAGCGCGGCTACAATCGGCAATGGCAGAGCGCTCGAGCCGCCACGGGGCACGAGAACGTCGTGATCCACCGCGGCAAGCTCACGCCTGCGTTCTGTAAGTCGTTGTTGAGCATCGTCCCATGCTACTCCCTTCGCGAGGCGGAGCATGCGTCGATGCAGTTCGCGCGCCTCAGGATGTAGTTACCTGAGTGTCTCACGCCAGAGCGTCGCTGTGGTGACACCATCAAGCAGACCGTTATCACCGAGAGGAAATCCTCGATGAACTCGAAGCCGGCGCGGGCTCCTCGAACAGATCGACAACGGGTCCGACTGAAATTCGATCGGGAGCGTCGAGACCACAACTTCCTTTGGCTTGAAAAACAGCATCGCGGCGCTTGTCGCCGCGCTTGCGATGGCCGGGTCCGATTAGCCTAGGACCAGCTATGCTTCAGATCGTGAATGAAGCAGTTTTGCGCGTTTGTGTTCGAGACCCCGTCGCCGACCGCTTCGGTAAGTGTCGGTGGCGCCGTGCGTAGCGCCCCACAAAGATAGGGCTTCCGGCCTGGAGCGCCAGAATCCGGTTTAAAGGGCCAAACGCGTCCGGGCCAGCCGCACCGGGCTCTCGTGCTGGGGGGAGTGGCCCTTTCCGCTACTCTGGGGGCAAGATGAGGGGGCGTCGCTGACCTCAAAGCAAGGAGACGCCCGTGAGAACAATTGTTCGCATCGGTTCGGATACGTGAAGAGTGTAGTGTTTCAGCTGCATGGCGTTGACAGGACGGAGCAGCCGAGGGTTGAGGGTGCGGAAGCCACGGTCAAGTTAACGAATTGGAGCGGCCGAGCGGGCAGACGAGCGGCATGCCAACCGCCCGGGGTTCTTTCTCGCCGTCATGGTTTCCCACCGGAACTCTGCTATGCCGTTTGGATGTATTTTCCCGTTTCCTTAAGCTTGCGCATGGTCGAGGAAATGCTGGCGGCGCGCGGCATCGTCCTGACCTATTAAACCGTGCGCCAGTGGGGAACCAAATTCGGCAAAGGCGTTCTCCTTTTGGATCCGCCAGCGCGCTCCGCGCGCGGCGACAAATGGCATCTGAACGAAATCGCTATCTCGACGCGGCCGAACAACATTGGCTCTGGCGCGCTGTCGACCAGAATGGCCTCGTTCTCGAGGTCTCCAGCGCCGAAGAGACTCGCGCGCTGCGCAGCGGCTTGTCAAGAAGCCCTTGAAATTCGGCGGCACGCCGCCGCGCGTCATGATCACGTACAAACCCCGTTCGTACGGCGCTGCAAGGGCGAAGATGGGCTTTCACACCGACGGACCATCGCCACCACAAAGCTCTCAACCACCGCGCTGAGAATTCTCACCCGCCGACCCGGCGACGCGAGCGGATCATAAAGCGGCTTAAATCGTCCCGTCAGACTCAGCGGTTTCTGTCAGTTGTCGCGCGCCATGGAAAACTGCCCCCTCATATTGCCTCAGATGACAATGTTACCGAAACGCACCCTACTGTCTCCCGAATCAGCTGCCGCGAGTCCGAGCAAGCCGCTCGCGAAGCGCGCCCTCCAGAGCGCCGTAGCGAGCGAGCGGCTTGCGGTGATTCGGCGAAAGAACCTGTCGGGATTAGATACTAAGACACGTAGGTTGAACCGATAGTGTGATTTCTGTGCTGCTGATGAGTTGTCGAGCGGCCTTTGATCGCCAATTCTTCACCAATCGCTGCACCGTACGCCGCTGATGGCCGCTGAACCGACCGGGCGCATGCGCTTCGAGCCGGGAGAGAAGATCGACCGCGGACAAGTGCGGAGCCGCGGCGAGCCATTCCTCGATGATGGGGATGTAGGGGTCGAGCATCGATGGCCGACGTGGCACAGGCTTGCGCCGCACATGACGGCGCCGATGAATGCCCCGCTGCTCACCCTCTTTCCAACCATCGCCGAGCTCTCGGGCAAAGGCCGCCAAGTCGCTTTGCACCGGCGCGATAGTCATCGCTGGCTTTCCAGCCCGCTGATCAACGCGCTTGCCCAGCTCATTTTGAGCGTCCCGCATCTGTGCCAGCAATGCCACCGGATCAAGCATGCGGTAAATCTCCCGCAGCCTACGTTTAAATGCATCATTGAGACTCGGGTGGACCAATGCTCTTTCGTACGGCGTAGCGGGAGGAAGATAGCGTTTGATCACCTTGGCACCTTCGCGGTGCTTCTCCTTCGGCTTAAACGATGGCTGGAAGAAATTGATGTGCAGCCGTGCCGCCGCAAACAGGCGAGCTAACGAGCGAGCGGCATCAAGGCCTTCAAACCGCCCGTAGCCCACCAGGCGGCGAACGATAGCTCCGTTCTTTTGTTCAACGAATGCCTGATCGTTCTTCTTGTAGGCCCTGGAACGACTGACTTCAACATCGTGAGAGCGGCACGACACGACCGTGTCGTTCATGAAGGCGCTGTCGTTGTCAAAATCGAGCCCGGGAACGGGCCAGGGAAATAGGTTCTGCGCGCGCTCGAGAGCCTCGACCACAAGAGCTGCTTCACGCACGACGAGCGGAAAGCATTCGGTCCACCCCGTTGCGATATCCACCATTGTTAGCGTCTGAATGAAGGCGCCGGATACGGACATGCCGCCGTGCGCAACCAGATCCGCTTCGCAGTACCCCGGCGGAGGTGATCCCCAGTCATTGAATGTGCGCACCGGGACCTGCCGCCGTACGGCACTGGAAAAGCCCGCCCGCCGACGGCGTCCTCCGGCTGCTGCGATTTTTACGTCGCTCAGCAGGCGGTCGATCGTCGCCGCGCTCACCCTCAAAACCTTCGACCGCTCATCGGCAGAAAGCTTCAATCTGCCGTGCCGTTCAAGTGCCGGGAGCAAGAACGGGATCATCGCGACGAGCCGCTTACTGCAGAGCCGGTCAGAGGCGTCCCATAGCACAATCAGTGCAATGCGAATGGAAGCTCCGTAGGTCCGGCCCCGCCGCCGCGGCACGGCCGATCCCGATGCCCCGTCCACTGACAGTGCTCGGATCGCGTGCTTGCGATGCCATCCCGCAACGGCGCATAGCTCGTCCAGGATCCGGCCCTTCTCGAGCCGCCCGCTCGCCCGATAACGCTCGGCCAGCGCTGATGTGATCTCGCGCTTTGCGCGCATGCTGATCTTCCCTGCCATAGGGTGTCAAAGGAGCATGATAACGCTTGATCACCTTGGCCCCTTCTCGGCGCTTCTCTTTGAGCTTGAACGACGGCTGAAAGAAATTGACGTAGAGTTGCCGCCGAATAGAGGCGGCCCATCACGTGCGCCGTGTCGAGGCCATCGAACGGCCGCAGCCCATCAAGCGACGCACAACGGCACCATTCTTCTGCTCGACGAACGCCTGACCGTTCTTCTTGTAGGCACGCGAGCGCGTCCCCCCGAGCTTCGGCTGGCGCACCGCGGCGCGACGACCTCGTTCATGAACGTGCTGTCGTTGTCGAAGTCCACACCGCGTAGAAGCCAGCGGATGTCGGAAGCGTCGTCGCCAATCGTAAATTTGCCAGCGCGTCGCTCCGTGCTTGCGCGCTACCTCCGTCACCTGAGCGCCGGACAGCAGACTTTCGCCCGCTGGAAACAGCAGCAGTTCAAGGCTCTCGTCGTCCAGGCCCTCCGGCAGCGGCCAGATCGGCCCGCAAGGCGGGCGCGACGCACATAACCGTGTACGACCCCATTGCTCACTCCCAACGTCCGCGCGATGACGCGCTCGGTCAGGCCCTGGTGCCTCAAACGTAGAACTTCTCTGATCCGGCGCATCGACAATCTCTCGGTAGGCATCAGGCTTCCTCATTGGTTGAATGAGGAATCCGTAGCCCGGTTGAGTTTTCGGTCGAAGCGTCCGGCACCGCCAAACGTTGCTCACGATGCCTGAAATCGCTGCTCACGATCCTCTGAAATCGTTGCTCACGATGCGCTGAAATCCGTGCTCACGATCCCGCGAACGCGCAATCCACTGTCCGCAGCTTATCTCGGATGGATACTCAACCAGCTGCACGCGCTATTCAGTTGAAGCCGACATCACCCACTTAGCCGGTTTTGCAGTGCCTGCCGATCGACGACGAGGTAGAGGAGGCTCAGGTCTGCCCGTCGTCTTCCCGCGAGCCGTCTGACCAGCGCCCGGGTACCGTCGACCACAAAGACTCCGCAATCATGGCCGTTGCTCTGCCTGCGTATGTTGGCATCTTGCAAATGGGCTCCCACCCGCGATGCGAGCATTGCTGCAGGTCCGGCATTGTATGGCTTGAAGGAGTCGTAATGATAGGCAACCGGCCTGTCGCGATCGCGGCGATCTACCAGCAGCAACGACCAATGGGAGCCGCGGCGACGGAGGTCCGTAGCACTCGCATCACTCACCGGCAGGAACAGGAAGTCGGCCGTATCGTTGCCATTCCGATCGTTGACAATGCGATGGAATGCGTTCAGGGCGTCGCCGTCCGTACCATGGCCCACCTGAAAGGCGATGAGAGGATCGACGAACCGGGTCCGGGCGGCGAGGTTTGGATTGTTTTGCTGCAACTCCTGCGACAGCAGCTCGTAGTCCCGCTGGATATGCGCATCACCCAGCCATTCGTCGGCTCCGAGCACCCGTCCGCTGCGGTCGCCGGCAGAGACACTCGCCCTTGAAGCGCCGATCCGGGCATCAGGAACTGAGGATGGGCCAGGGTGATGGATCAGTTGGGCGTCGCGGCGTCCTCGCGGCCCCAATGCGATGGAGTAGGTCTCACCGTTGATAGAGACCGGCTGGGGAGCCATTTGCGAACTCGGCAACAGCATTTTATTGTCCAGTACATCGAGCAGGAACTCCGGCACCGCCTGTGAGCCATGCCGCCAATCCTCGCCGACGAGATATCCGATATCCTCGAGCTCTTGCGGCTTGCCTGATGGATCGATGAAGAACGGCGGTCTGCCGGCGGGGCTGAGCACGGGCCTTGACTGCGCATCGTCACGCATTTCCTGGGGTGTGGACGGCAGATCAGCGAAAGAAGTTAGATCGCGGTAGATGTCTGAGGACCGAGCTGGCACGCCCTCCGGAGTTGGCCACTCGAAGTCGGACGGCACTCGTGGAGACCAGGTTAAGCTCGAACCGGCCAGGTCCTGCCAACCGGCCGGTCCAACCGGGCCTTGCGGCGCCGGCCACTGACTTGGATCAAAGTCGAACGGCACGCGCGGAGACCAGGTGGAGCTCGACCTAGTCGGTTCCTGCAAGCCGGCCTGCCCAAACGGACCTAGCAGCGGCGGCCACTCACTTTCGGACGGCGGAGTCGGCAAATCTCGCACCCAGGTTGAGGTTGAGTTCGAGCTAGCCCTCTGCTGAGGGACGGTCACACCCAGCGCTCGGTTTGCCTCAACGAGTTGCAGATACTGCCTGAGTTTCTTGAGACTCAGGCCAAGTTTTCCTTTGGCTTCCGTGAAAGCCCGGTGGTCTGCGTCCAGCGAGCGTCGCTGCTCACTATTGCCGTTGATTCGGCTCGCGATGCTCTCCCTACCCTGTGTGCGGAGCCAATCACTGAACTTGCGTTGGGCCGAAGCAGTATTACGAATTGTTTTTCTTCTCGGTTCGGAAGCTGGGTCGAGGTTTCTCAGCTCTTCCTTGGCCAGCCTCTCGATCAGGCTGGCGTCATCGTCATAAGCACGAAGTCCTTGTTGGGGCTCCAGACCCAGGTATTGTCGAAGGAGATCGAGTGGGGCTGTCCGCTTTGTGGCTATGCTGAACGCCGCATAATCTGCGCTCAATGACGACTGCTGCTCAGCATTGCCGTTGATACGGTCCATGATGCTCGGCCTGCCCTCTCTTTGAAGCCAATCACTAAAGGAGCGTAGCCTGGAAACCATCGCCGAAGCGCCGCCTTTCTCCTTGCGAGTCGCGTCGGAGCCAAGCTTGGATAGAGCGTCCGTCAAAAAGTCATTGATGATGGAGACGTCCCCCGGATGAGCCGACAATGTTTCGCGCCCCATCAGGCGGGGCCCGGCACCGACAGCTTGGAGCCCGTCAGCGCCGATCCTGCGGAGATGAGACAATGCCGCGCTGAGGCGGTCACGATCATCGCCGCCAGCTACGAAGTACTGCTCGATGTCGTCGGCGAGCGACATTGGCTCGTTAAATGCCCGAGGAGCCAGGGGCTCCTTGTTCTGCGCTCGGAGCCAACGAGCAAACGCGTTGAGCGCCTGCACATTGCCCTTGATCGTAGCAAGCGGGACCTTACCAGTCCCGCGGCCTCTAGTACCATCGGGAGCAACTCTGTAGTCTTTGACGTTTTCCACGAACTGGCGGATCATCCGCTCGTCTTGGGGATGCATCGGCTGCTCTCGCGTACCCACCCCAGCTGGAGCGGATATGGGATTTCCAGCCTGGAAATTCTGGAGTGTATCCAAGGCTCCACCCACATAGTTCCTGCTATTGGCGCTCGCCACCTTCTTAAATTCATCTTTATAGGCTGTCAGCAGATCAGCATTGCCAAGCAGGTCGTTCAGAGTGACGCCTTTGGGTTGGAGGAATTCGCTGAACATTCGAAGAGCCATCACATAATTCTCGATCGTCTTCGTCTTACGGTTCGCGCTGCCCAATGCCGTCTTGAACTCTTCAATCAGCTCCAGGTCTGCTTCGGACGGGCGACTGCGCTTTGCAAAGTCGATGCGAAGCTCCGAGTAGACGTCATCAGACGCTGGGCCGCCGGACCACTTCTCACGGTGGTTTCCTCCAAAGACTTTGCTTAACCCTGATTTGACCCGAGAGAACAGTCCACGCGGCTTGTTGTCCTTCGTCCGCGCCGTAGGTTGTTCCTTCGAGGGCGCTGCGTAACGCATGCTGCTGAATGGCCTGTCCCGCAAGTCAGACCGGTAATTATTTGCAGCCGAGCCAAGATCAGCGTGCGGAACATCGACACTGTGACGCGTGCTGCTGAACGAATTGTCCCGCAGGTTGGACCTTGGCCGCATTCGCATCGAACCACCAACGTCCGTACGCTGGATGTTTTCATGCGACCGTGCGGCTGGAGTGTCGGGGGAACTAACCTCGGAACTCTCCTCAGGAGAGCGGAGTTGCAGCTCGCCCAATTGCTGCTCGAAGCCAGCTTGATCCGCAGGGTCAACGTCGGTCTGTTGCCGCTGCAGCTCGGCGTACCAGCGCATCCAATCGTCCGGATTGTTATAGACGGGTTCCACACGACTCTCCCTAGATCAGATGACTCTTCATAGCTGCCCCGCAGCCACACTCCGGTGCGCTGACCACAGAGACTCCGGATTCAAAAAGCCGGATCGTCAAGATTGGCCAAATTGAACAAAAAGGGACCGTTAGCGCCGCTCCGAGCTCGTGCATTACTCACCCTGCCCAGCCTTGGCTGCTGCAGAAGAGCGCCCCGGCTCTCGGGCAACAGGTGACCGCTAGCCAAACCTCAAAACAATCCAGGAAAAACGAAACCCAAATACTCGCACGATCCAAAAACCCACGGTGTTGCCGCCCTCCTTCAGGGCAAGATGGCATCAGGCCCATCGCGATCGAAATTGGGCCGCCCCATTGCTGTTGGAAGGCGTCCGGGTTTCGATACTTGCACTGCAGCTCTGCTTCCTCATCAGTTCTTCAGTTCAACGTCCTCACATTCGCTACAACCAACCGAGCCTCTCCGAGGGATCATGAAGCTTCAGAGAAGGTCGCATGTATGATTCAGACTGTACAACCTGACGCTACGTAGACTTCAAGCCCCCATCGCTGTCGCGTCGAGCCTGATTGGCTTTCATACCCGTTTCACGATGCGGCAAATCCTCGCAGCTTGGTGATCTACCCCCGCTTTCAAGCACCTTAATTGAGCGAGGCGCCGCCGCCGATGAATACCAAAGACGTGTTGGCAGCGGCGTAAGCGCGAAGTTTTGGCCGTTCAGGCTTGGAAGTTCCAGGGCATGAGAGCGTCGATCTGAGAGATCGGTCAGCGCCGCGCGATCCGTTCGAGAGTCTGCGTGAGCCGACAGTGCGGGTCGACGTCGTTCATCTTCGTTGATCTGCAGCAGCGTGGCGATGGTGGCCCAGGTCCGGCCACCATGGCTGCCCGCGAAGAGCGCGTTTTTTCTCGTGATGGTCATCGCAAGGATATTCTACCCGTGTCGACCAGGAGGTGACCATCTACTACCGGTGGCACGCTCTCTATGGTCATCCCGTCAGGCTATTCTATTCGGAGAAGCGCGGTGGGGCTGATGTCGTCCTCGTTGAGGGAGCATGGCGCCGGCATAGTCGTCGCGGCGTGGATGCTGGATCCCGCCGCGTGCGCGGCGCTGACCGTCGGTGAGCCCCAAGTCGCTGTCCCCGCTCTGTGTGATCTCGGCCGGCTTTTGTTGGAACATAGACTCAGGCGAGGGTCCTCCGATGACCAAGATGTCATCGCGGAGGCAAGCAATGAAGAACGCATTACTGCCGGTCACCGAGGTGAGGTTACCACGCCAACTGACCATAGCGCTGGAGGCTGTGCAGATGAACGGGCTCAGCGTTCCGGAGCGAAGCGCCGTGCTCTTGCCTGCTGATGGAAGCGGCCGGAGTCGAGGAGGGGCCGATGATGGACGGTGAGATCCTTCCCCCGGCGCTCCTGAAGAGAAAGGCCGTCGTCTACATCCGCCAGTCCACCCAGGTCCAAGTGCAGGTCAACCTCGAGAGCCAGCGGCGCCAGTACGAGCTTGTCGATGAGGCCCGACGACGTGGATTTCGGGATGTCGAGGTCATCGATGACGACCCTGGCCGCTCGGCGAGCGGCGCAGTGGCCAGGCCGGGGTTTGAGAAGCTTGTCGCATGGCTGTGCGCCGGCGACGTGGGAGCCGTCTTCGGTTTCGACCCTCTCGCCTGGCCAGGAACGGTCGGGATTGGCACCACCTGCTCGAGCTCTGCGGGCTCGTAGAGGCCCGGGTCATCGATCTCGACGGCGTCTATAATCCCTGTCGGCCCAATGACCGACTTCTTCTCGGCATGAAGGGCAGCATCAGCGAGTTCGAACTCGGCGTCCTGCGCGCGCGCATGCTCGACGCCGCCCGTTCGAAGGCCCCGGCGGGGCGAACGACGGATTTCAGTGCCCATCGGCTACATCTGGCATCGGGAGATCGGCTTGGGTCTCGATCCAGACGCCAGGGTCCAGGAAGCGACACAGCTGATCTTCAGCCGATTTCGCCAGCTCGGAAGCGCTCGGCAGGCGCACCTCTCACTTAAGGCCGAGGGCATCCATTTTCCGCGTCCGTCGGACGGCAAGAAGATGACGTCCTTTGAGTGGGTGCCGATCCGCTATCGCAACGTCATCTCGATCTTGAAGAACCCGTTCTACGCAGGCGCGTACGCCTACGGTAAGAGCGAGCATCGCGCCGAGATCGTCGATGGCGGCGCCCGCAAGACCTATGGCCACTATCGCCGGCTGGAGGACTGCGAGATTCTCCTGAGAGGACACCACGAGGGGTACATTGACTGGACGGAGTTTGAGCCCAACCAGAAGCAACTCGCCGCCAACGCCTATCGCTGCCGAGACGGCGCCAAGTCCGGTCGTGGCGGCCGAGCCCTTCTCGTCGGGCTTATCGTCTGTGGCCGTTGCGGCCGTCGGCTTACGGTGAACCTTTCAATTACCCATAACTTTGACCACTCGGGCTGATCCGCTGATCGGCGAAATCTTGAATCGAAAGAATCACTTGTGAT
Source organism: Bradyrhizobium sp. 170 (assembly GCF_023101085.1). NCBI lineage: Bacteria > Pseudomonadati > Pseudomonadota > Alphaproteobacteria > Hyphomicrobiales > Nitrobacteraceae > Bradyrhizobium > Bradyrhizobium sp. 170. Next base: position 1,632,046 of record NZ_CP064703.1, read on the forward strand.
TCCTTTCTGAGCACCTGATTCGCGAGGGGGTGCTCTATGGGGCTGACATTAAGGGATCGATCGGCAAAAGGCTGTTTGCGGTCCTCGGAAGGTGAATGTTGGATTGATCGAGAGAGTAGTGGATGCGAGTTTAGGGACGCGCGGCTCGGCGACAGATTCCGCAAACTGCTCACGCAGATTGGAAGCGCCATGGGACAAAGCATTCCGCTCGTCTGCCAGGATTGGACGAATACCAAGGCAGCCTACCGCTTCTTCTCTAATGACCGGGTCAGCGAAGCGGACATTCTGGCCGGCCATTTCCAATCGACACGTGATCGTGCCGCCGCCACTGAAGGTCTCGTTCTTGTGCTGCACGATACAACCGAGTTCAGCTATCAACGCGAGAAGTCAGAAGCGATCGGCATCACCAAGAGCATAAACAGTGGACGGGATAAGGCGGGTCGCCTCAGATCGCACACAGTTTGCGGCATCCTGATGCATTCGAGCCTCGCGGTTACAATCGAAGGGGTGCCGCTGGGGTTGGCGGCCGTTAAGTTCTGGACCCGGAAGAAATTCAAGGGGACGGCAGCGCTTAAAAAGAAGATCAATCCGACCCGGATTCCCATCGAGAAAAAGGAAAGCGTCCGGTGGTTGGAAAATCTCAAGCAGTCTACGCAGCTGTTGGATCATCCGGGACGATGCATCCATATTGGTGATCGCGAGAGTGACATTTACGAGCTTTTCTGCGCAGCACAGGAGATCGGAACTCATTTCCTGATCAGGACCTGCGTCGACCGCTTGGCTGGAGACGGGGATCACACGATCGCCGACGAAATGGACCAGGTCGCCGTCAAAGGGCTCCAGCGCATCGAAGTCAGAGACAGCAACGGCGATCCCGACCAGGCCGTTCTTGAGATCAGGTATCGCAAGATTCGCGTCCTGCCGCCGATCGGAAAGCAGAAGCGCTATCCCGCTCTGACCCTGACGGTGATCCATGCCGAAGAGCGCGGGACGCCGAAAAACAGAAAGAAGATCGATTGGAAGCTGATCACCGACCTGCCTGTTGGTTCCCGCACCGACGCCATTGAGAAGCTCGAATGGTATGGTTTGAGATGGAAGATCGAGGTGTTCCACAAGATCCTCAAATCGGGCTGCAAGGCTGAGGAGTCGAAGCTGAGGACCGCCCAGCGTCTGACCAACCTGATCTCGCTCTTTTGCATCCTGAGTTGGCGGGTCTTCTGGATGACGATGCTCAACCGTTCCGCCCCAAACGCGCCACCAACCCTCGCGTTGACTGCGACTGAAATCGGCGTGCTCGATCGCCTCGTCAACGACAAACCAAAAGCAAGACAGAAAACGCTCTCGCACTATCTCATCAAGATCGCCCGGCTCGGCGGTTATCTCGCCCGCGCCAGCGATCCGCCGCCCGGCAATACCGTTATGTGGCGCGGGCTGTCACGCCTCACCGACATCGCGCTGGGCGCCATGGTCGGAGGAGAATTTGTGGGTAATTGAAAGACGGTGAACTACACGTCGCATGCGTCCCGCCACACCTCCCAGCCTGTCTATCGCTGCGACCGCGGCAGCATTATGCTGGGTCAGCGCCGGTGTATGATGTTCGGAGGACTTCGCGTCGATAAAGCCGTTGTTCGAGAGCTCATTCGCGCTGTTGAACCGATGGCGATCGAGGCGTCCATCGCGGCGGAACGGAAGCTTATGGAACGTCAAGCGGAACAGCGGCGGATTATCGAGCTCGAGCTGCACAGGCCCGGTACGACGCTTCGCTCGCCGAACGCCGCTACGCCGCCTGCGACCCTGCTAACCGCCTCATCGCAGCGACCCTGGAGAAGAATTGGGAGGCGACCCTACGCCGCGTTCAGGACTGCGAGACGAGGTTGGCCGCAATGGCGGAGGCCATCGCCGCGACGCCAACCCCGGATTTTGCGGGCCTGGCTGAGGACCTCGACGCCGCGTGGAAGGCGCCCGGCGTCACGATGCGCACTCGCCAGCAGCTGCTGCGAACGCTGGTGAACGAGATCACCGCCGACGTCGATGATGAGGCGCGCGAGATTATTCTCGTCATCCACTGGAAGGGCGGCCAACATTCCGAACTCCGGCTCCACAAGCCACAGTCGGGCGGTCACGACTGTAAAACCCCTGACGATGCCCTGGCCGTCATCCGCAGCATGGCGGGCCGTTGGTCCGATGAGAACATCGCCGCCACCCTCAACCGCATGAGATTGCCCACCGGCCAGGACAAGACCTGGACCGCGCACCGTCTCGGATCGATCCGGCGCGTGAGAGGTATCCACGCGTATCTTTCGGCTGAGAAGGATGGCGTTTGGCTGACGCTGCGAGAGGCCGCGCAGCAGTGCGGCGTCACGAGGCATCGAATCCGCAAGCTGATCAAGGCCGGTGTTCTGCCAGCAGAGCAAGTCGTCCGAGGCGCCCCCTACCAGATCCGAGCCGTCGACCTTCAAAGCGAGCGCGTTGTTCAAGCGATGGGGCGTAAAGGTGGCCCGTGTCACCTTGAATTGGAAAATCAAATTCCAATGTTTACAGATACTTGAAGAAAGGCCGCATAATGACTCGTTCGTCGTTGGTGGCCGGATTGCGCGCTCGACGATGTTGGAATCGAGCTTGATGCGACCGTCGCTTAGGAAGCGCTCGAGAGCGGTGCGCCTGGATGTGGCACACGGATCGGCCTCAAGCGTGCAGGGCATCATGGGCGATCGTCCCGGTCGGAAGCCATACGAGGATGGCAAGAAGTCAGTTGAAATGTTCCTGAATGCTGTGCTGTGCCTGCCTCACGTAATTTGCTCCCCAGTGGGATGGGACCGCGGGCGCGATAATAAGGCAACTGAGCATATTCGGAGAGAGCTGACGGCCGCTGTGGGGCAGCGCTACAGAGAGGCGAGCCGCGCTGAGAAGACGCGAATTCTGGACGAGTTTGTGGTTGTGACAGGCTTGCATCGAAAGCATGCGATGCGCCTGCTCCGAGGCGAGATGAGGCAATCCTCGGTTCGGCGCACCCGTCGCCGGATTTACGAGGAAGCTGAACGAAATGCGCTGGTAGTGCTTTGGCCGGATCTGCGGCAAGAGGCTGAAAGCGCTGCTGCCGCTCCTGATCGAGTCGATGGAACGGAACGGTCACATGGGCCTGGCGCCTGAAATCCGTGCGAAGCTGCTGGCGGGGAGCGCGTCGACGATCGATGGGGCGCTGGGCAAGATCCGAGAGGAAGGTGGACGCCAGCGGCGCCGCCCGGTGGCGAGCGCATTACGACGGAATCCCGGTACGGACGTCCGCCGGCTGGAAGGATCCGGCGCCGGGCTTAGTCGAAGCCGATCTGGTCGCTCACAGTGGGCCCTCGGCGCGCGCCAGTTTTATACAGACGCTGGTGCTCACGGATATTGCGACCCTGTTGGACGAAGCGTGCGCCGTTGCTGGTGCGCGAGCAAACGCTCCTGAGCACCGTGATGACAGAAGTTCGCCGACAGCTGCCGCTCTCGCTGCAGGGCATGTGAGCAGACGAACATCGAATTCACGCGTTGCCGACCCTACCGCAAGAACGACCAGGCGTTTGTCGAACAGAAGAACGGAGCCGTGGTCCGACGGATCGTTGGTTATCGGCGGTTTGAAGTGCTCGAGGCGGCTGCGTTGCTCGCAGAACTCTATCGCTCAGTGCGCCTGTTCGTGAACTTCTTGCAGCCGTCGTTCAAGCTGATCGGAAAACAGCGCGATGGCGCATAGTGCGCCGACGACGCCGCATCAGCGGCTGGCAGCCGATCCAGATACCCCCGATGCGGTTCGGGCCCGACTGCAGGAAATCTGCGTCAGCTTGGACCCGGTCGCGTTGCTGCGTGACATTCGGTCTGCCCAGCAACGTCTGGCCGACCTTGCCGACGCGAAGTCGGCGGGCGATTCGATTACTGCGGCCCCGCCGATCGACTTGTTCCTCGCCAGCTTGCGAACGGCTTGGAAAGAGGGCGCATCTCGACGGACGGACCGTCCGATCCTCAAAGCGAAGCGAGGTCGTCGTCCCCCTGATCCGCTCGTTCAGGCGACCCCACAGCTGCAGGAGTGGTTCAAGGCCGAGCCGTGACGAAAGGGCGCCGAGCTCCTGACAAGGCTACAGGCGGAATATCCGGGCGTGTATCCGGATAAGTTGCTGCGAACGCTTCAGCGCCGCCTCAAATCCTGGCGCAACGAGCAGGCAAGCGCGCTGCTGTTTGGATCGGCAGATCATGCAGAGCGGTTCGACGAGGCACCGGTTGCGCGGTGACAGCGCCCACGGTCGCTACGGGGAGGCCGGTCGTTGCGCAACCCCGGCCAGCTCCACGACCGGCCTCCGAGGTACCGACCGTCCGTCTTCTCGGGAGCAAAATAAATGAGGCAACGATCGCGTCTTCGGGAACATTCCTCCATGAGGCATACGGCATACCGCTTGATTGTCGCGCAGCGTCAATCAGCGCTTGCCAAGCCGGCGGCCAGCGTGAATTATCTCCTAACTCGGCCGCCTTGTCTCACGTTGATTGACGCGCCATAAACCGGACATCGGGCCTGGAGCGTTGTTAAAGCCGGTGCTCCGCGCGGGCTTTCCATGTGGACACCAACGGGATCTCTCAGGCTTCCTGGTGACCCATCCCGCACCTTTCCCCTGATCCGAGACCCCGGCGAAGTCGATGAGCCTGGCCTGCGCGGCTTTCCCGGTGCTGGCCCCAGACCCAACACGGCGAAGGCTTCAGCACGACCATTGATTTCGAGGCGTCCGGTCGAAATCCGGGCCAGACCGTGGATCGCATGCCGGCCGAGCTGCAGATAGAGGCGTTCCGTTGAGCCGCACCGGGCCAGGCTTCGGCCTCGCCCGATTTTTCGATTCGCCGTTCAGGGGCCATCCCTCAGAGGACCGGCCTCTCGCGGTCGCGGCGAGCATCGAGTCGATCACATTCGAGCATGGCCGCGCGCCGCTTTACCCCGCCGGAAATCGAACAATGTCGTCATCGAGCGACAGGACGCGCTTGCCGAAGCGCTCCGCTAGCTTTGGTTCCTCAGGAGGTTGTCCATCTGGTCTGAACCGAGGAGGCTGAGGTTGCGAAGCTTCAGTATTCCAAGGAGAGACCAGATGAACGTCCTCAAGAATGCGCCTTTGATGCCCAAAGGTCGAGAGGCGATGGTGCGAAGCGTGGTCGAGGGCGGAGCAAGGCCGACGCAGCCTGCGGGTTCAATATACGAGGCCCAAAACGATCGCCAAGTGCCCCCATCCCGCTGTTGGTCTGCGGGGCCGGTGGCCGGCGCAGCGCGGCTTGGCCGCCCTTCATTTCGTTTCGGCCTAAGGATGCGCCGGCCCCCTGAATTCCCCGGCTTCGGAACCCGTGACGGGCCGCGGCGGCCTCTCAAACGGAGGTTCAGAAAATGAGCAGGAAGAAAGAACGACGCCGTACTGACGTTGATGCGCGGATCGCAACAGCAGCGGCAGCGCAGGAAACTCTATTCCTTCCATGCGCCCGAGGTCGAGTACATCGCAAAGGCAAGGCGGCAGCGCCTTACGAGTTCGGCATCAAGGCCTCGGCCTCGATCGTCACCACCAACGTATCCATCCGAGCTAGGCCGCGGACAGGTGCTCACCGATTCCACCCTTGAGGAGTTCGGGGTCTTCCTTGTGCATCCTGATGAGCTCCGTCAGGATCGAACGGCGAAACCACCTCGGAACGGCCTGATGGTGAACATTGGTGCCGTTGTTACAAAGCACCTCGCGGATCCAGTCGAATTGTCGGTTTCGGTCGGCTGAGGCTTGACCTTTGCCGCAGCTGTCGGTTGCCTGCGCTCCTTGCTCCACCGCCTGCCCAAACATGAATGCCTGCGGATCTCACATTACATAAAGTCACCATCCTCTTCGGAATCTGCTGCAACCTCAGTATCACTGTCGACCTTGGAGAGATAAAGCTGAGATTTAGTCGCGCGCTGCCATTCACCAAGGCTGTTTTTTGTCCACTGGGCGGACTGAGTGGGGTCAAGTACCATGTCGTCCTCATCCACTTCAACGAAGCCCATTGTCTCTGCGCGGGCCTTCGCTTCTGCATTAGCAGGACGCCAGTTCACCAATGGTCGTTCGCCGTCTTGCCGAAGTTGATGTTCGAGCAGAATATCGCCGGCGTTTGCGACAAGCGGATGAGCAACCTGAAAATCCACAATTGAGGTGACTTCACTTCGTCCAGGGAACTGTTCTCGCCACTTATCGCTTTCGAACTCAGTCATGTTGAATCCGGCCTCCGTTCTTTGGAGGCCGACGCTCACATTTCCTAATTGGTAGCTGTAATATCGGGCGTCTTCTGAATCTCTTCTGATACCGTATTCCTTAGCGACCTCTGCTGTGCGCTTAGCTCTTGCGGATACAAATTCCGAGTACTCGTGTGGATTGTTGGCGATGCGGTTGATTGCGTCGCCATGAAAGGTCCTCACTTCTGTCCTGAACGTAGCTCTGTCGATCTCGACCACAGGAGGTTTCCGAACGAGGGAATAACTCGGTTGCGAAGATGAGCTGCCAGCAGACTCCTGCAATCGCGTTCTAGCGAACGCATCGGCGAAGCCCTGGCTTTCGGCACCCGCTTCCTCAGCGTTGGCTGCCCGATGATATCGTTCTTCGGCCGGAATATCGGGCCAATTGTTAACTCGACCGTACATGACGACTGTACCTGGATCATACATCTTGCATTGTTTCGGGTCGTTAGACCTTACCCGCTTGATAGACAGCTTAGCTGTCCGTAAGCTGACGCCAGCGCATAAAGGGAAAATCCCGCCACGCCTTTGGGCAGCTCGACCGCGTATCGTCGAGGCGTTGCGCGATGCAGGCTTCCACGTTATCCACCCAGAACGAGGCGAGGAGGTGCTGGACTGGTGCAAGCGGCGCGTCGCAAGGGGAACACGATGCGGGACACTCGGACCCGCCGAGGCGTCGAGCGCGCCGCGAGGAAAGCGACTTCCACCACCCGAGCGTCTCGTGCGCTGGATGGCTTGCTCGACCTGGTGGCACTCCCAGTCCGAGGCAGCGAACTGCACGCAGTGTCGACCGGATATTCGGGTGGGCGCGTGGCGCGCAACGCGATCGCGAGAGTGACTCCGGATGACGTCACCTGCTACGTGGCACTGCCGTTCGACGAGCGCCTGATCGGCGGTTGGCGTAGGAAGGGGCGCGCCGTGCTCGAACTCATGGAAGCTCCGCCTTCCGAAGCCGAGTCGAGAAGACAGGCAGCCGGAGCTGAGCCATCGACTACCACGCCCGCGGCTCGTCTTCCGGTCTCGAGCCAGCTCTGCTGGATCAGTGGCGGACGACGGTCTGGCCGCCGGCGAAGTGGTAGATTACCTGAGCGCAAACGCAGCTCTTGTGCTCGCCGAAGCGCTCTCGCGGAAGCCGCGCACTGCTCGTGGCGATCGCCTTCGCGACCAAGATGGCTCGGACGATTTGGGCCATGGCCACCCGGAAGGTGGATTATCGGAACCCAGCGCAGGAGGTGACGGCATCATGATGAATGCAGCACGAAATAGCCTGACGTTGGTGAAGGGTGTGAGAAGGGGACGACCCTAATGGGCGGAACGATCGAACAGATCTGGATCAGGAAAACCAGTTAGAGCTGAAGAGCCGAGGTGCTCGGAGATGAGAATTGGACTTGATCCGCGGATCACCATACCGGCCAGCGGCTTCTGAGGACGCCGTAAAGGAAGGCCTGACAGAAGAGCGCATCGTCCACACGCCGAACGGGTCAGAAACTTCTTGCATCACGGGCGGCAACGACAGAAGGCTCTACACGAAGTACCGTCAGCCCGCCAGTGGCCGCCGCCAAGGCGTCGTTTAGTCCGTCAACCGCGTATCGGACCCAGAACAACCCCGCCTACCATCGCAGAAGAAGGGTGGCGCGGCCCTCGCCGGCCGGACCGGTTGGCCGATGTGTTTTGAGTCAGAAGTGGTGCCGATGCTCGAGGCAGCCCGATATCACCGATGCGCAGTGGCTGCAGCGGCTCCATTCGTTTGGGCTGTCGCGAGCCAGCTTTCGGCCCAAAGGACAGATTGCGGAGCTGCGAGCCTACGTGCGCCAGCGCGAGCGTCTGATTGGGTACGCGGCCTCCCACATCAAGCATATGCACAAGGCCTTGACGGAGATAATCTTCAACTCCACCAGGTCTCGCCGACATCACCGGCGCCACCGGCTGCGCCTCATCCGCGCGATCCTGAGGCGCTGGCGTGCTTGCGCCATTACAGTTGCCACGCTAGCGCGGAGACGATCGTGAACGCGCTCACCGGAAGCTATCGCGCCGAGCGTCTGTTTGCGCTCGAGCAGGCACTTGCGCTTTAGGACGCCTACCACGAGAAAGCATCTGTCTGCGACGCCCCGGATCGAAGCCGTGTTGAAGGCGCGTCGGAATCGAACCGATCAGGCGAACGCTCTAGCTTACGAACGTCCGCGTGGCGCTGTTCCGTTGCTCGGAAAGGACATCACCACGCTCGACGGCCTCGGTCCTTACCTCTCGCTGAAGCTGATCGCTGAATGGGGCGACGACCTCTCCTCGTGGCGAAGTGCAAAGCATTTTACCTCCTGGCTGGGACTGGCGCCGAACGACAAGGTCTCCGGCGGCAGAATGCTCTCGTCCCGAACGCGCGGATCCGGCGGTAGGGCGGCGGCAATTCTGCGCCTTGCTGCCGTAACCGTGGGCCGTACAGACACCGCGCTCGGCGGCTTTTACAGGCGACTTTCATCGCGCGTGGGGTGCGCCTCGAGTGCAGCGCGCGTTCTTCCGCCGCTCGCCGAGCGGCGGCTTCGCCCTGATGACGTGGCACATACCGACTTTCTCGAGGCCGTACTGTCGAGCGGCGCAGAAGTTGCAAGCGTCCGTCCCTGAAAAGGTAGATACGAATCGCACCTTACCCGCAACTGGCCTTTCAGGCCACCTTCTGAGACGACGGCGGCGTAGCGACCTGACTCGGAACGCCTGCGGCCTGCATGGGCTCGGTAAGGCGTGCCTTCAGGTCGTCCAAATGGTCCTCGGCATAGGACTGCACTTTCGAGATCGCCGTATCGAGGCCGAACTGCACGGTCTGTTCGAGCATCTCCTTTGCGAGGCCCTCGCGCAGCGCGAATTTGACCTCGGGCCCAGCAACAAAGCTAATGGCCTGCCCCGCAAGATTAAGGCCAACCTCTTTCAGAGCCTGTTTCATATCACCTCCGCTAATGCCCGTATGCAGAAGGCTCAATGCTTGCGACTCGAGCTCGAGCACCATCGATATGCCATCGGCCAACTCGCCCAGTCCCGGAATGACGCCGAGCAGGCCTACTGCCGTGGCCTCCCAGTCGAGCACCTTCGAGCCCACCTTGGCTACGTCATCGACCGCATGCATGAGGACCCCGCCATTCTTCTTCGGAGACGCGACATCGGGTTGGTCGGATACCCCCATCAACATGTCTGTGACTGCATTTTGTTCAGCGGCGGTCTTGGGGACATCGGTCTTGATCTGCTGAACGGTATGGTTCGCAGGTGACATGTTGCTATAGAAGTGCCTGAAGTCGTTGTTGCTGATATTACCGGAGTCGACCGTATGCCCGCCGCCTAAATCGAAGAACTCCTGATGGGTCTTGTAGCCCGTAATCGAATTGTTTAGCAAACGGAACAAGATCGGGTCCGAGAGCAGTTGCGATGCCGCTTCTCGTATCTTCGGGTCGAGAGTCTTGTCCTCGACCATACTCGCCAACTTGTGTCGTGTCAGGTCACCGTCCCCGAAGAAGGCGTTCTGATTCTTGTTGATCGTGTCGAGCGTGTTCAGCTCGCTTTGCGTGGAATTCATCGACGAGGAGGCGACTTGCAAGAAGTCTTCCTTGTGGATTTTATCAGTCGCACCACCGCACAACTGCTTCCAGGCGTCCGGGTGCTCGAGGAAGTGTTGAGCCGCCGCGATCAGCTGAGGCGGACACTTACCGATGTCGGCTTTGCCGTCGACGATCCGCTTGAAATCGTCCAGGCTCAAATTCTTGGGCAGGTAGTCAGAATACTTGTAAAGCTCGCGCAATGCATCATTCAACGTCATGACCGATGCTTGTCCATTCGAGGTGCCGTCGGATGGAATATAGTTCTGCTCGTAGCTTTGCGCTTGCTGCTCCTGGAATGTAGCAACCTGCGAATGGCTGGCGGAAAACTCTGACAGATCCTTGGCCTTGATCTTGCCGCCGCAGCGGCCGTCCCCTTGGGAGCCAATCGCATAGAAGAGCTCTGGATCGCGTCGCAATCCTTCGATCGCCTCCTTCAGATCCGGGGGCGTCGATGGATCGCTGGCCTTGGCTGCCAGCGAGTCCCAGCTGAGTGGGCATTGGTCCTTGTGCCGGTTCAGCACTGCCACGATCTGCAACTCGGCATTGGTGAGCGTGCCGCCGTTCCACGTGATCCTAGAGCTTGGCATTGGAGTGCTCGGTACGTCAGGCGATGGAGCAGCCGTCGACGATGCGTCTGCACCAGGGGTGTCGACCGAAGAGGAATCGACCGAAGAGGAATCGACCGAGGAGGAATCGACTGAGGAAGAAAAAACCGGATCCTTCATCACCGCCTCGATCGCCGCCTTCGAGTGCGCTGACAACTGGTCCAGCGAATCCTGCGGGATCTGTCGCTCTGATTGCAGCAGATCCGGTGGCGTGGAGGGAACGTCGGATTTCTCTTCCCGCGAGCAGATGGACACCATCGCCTCGAACATCGAAGGTTCGCCTTCCCGAATCTGGCCGGGGGTCTGCGCGGATGATCCCAAGGCCGACGAAGCCCCCGGAACAAGCCCGAACAGAGCTGGATCTGCACTGGCGGGCAGCGAAACGCTGTTGAGCTGCATTAGGTTCATTTCCATTCCATTGCGGTAAATACTTGGCATCGACATCGTAAGATCGAGGCTTTCACGTTAAGGGGGCGAGCTTTCGAGAAGCTGACGACTTTTAGACGGAGCAGGACGAGCCAATGTCGGTCGTCTTAACATCCCGGAGAGGCGTCATCGTGCTCATGAAACTCATCTCCGGCTCAGAGCATGTGCAGGCACGACGCTGCTCTGACGCTTTCGCAAAGCAGGTGCCTGCGGTCGTCAGTCCCGAGTGACGATCGCTGTGGGGCCACGAAACAACATCACCACCGATTCCCGCGGTAGCATTTCCAACTGCGCGCGGTTTTGCCTCTGACTTGCCATCACACCATTGCTGATCGAGCAATGTGATGAGGTGCGTTGGGCCGGCGCCGCGATCTGGCGCTCGTCGGCATTATGTAGAGATTGAAAGTGGGGCCGAGAAATTCGCGCGGTGGCAGTCGCGGCATGTACCTGCGAATGCGCGCTCTCAGCTGGGTTCACTTGACGATAGTGAGGTTGTTCTCATTCTCGTCAGCTTCTCGACAGCTAGTCCCAGTAGCGTGAGCAATGTGAATCGCTCGGTGGTGATACCACCGTTTTGGCGGAACTGAAGTGAGAGGCACCAGATGGCCGGGGCAATCGAAGGCGTGATCCATACCAATTCTGACACTGGCAGCTCGCAGTCGGTAGCTGATCGTCAGAAGTTCGAATCGGCGTTCGGTTCGGTTCTTGCCAACGTCGCGATGCAGGCGATGGAGCGAAACATGTCAAATCTTCGCGAAGCTATAGCTGAAACAGAAGAGGATACCTGACGCCGGTTCTTCGACGTCAGTGGAGTGTTGCCATTGATGGCAGCAAAAAAACGGAAGGTGAAGCGATATGACCAAAACAAGCTCTACTAGCCCTTCTACTGGTGGTGTCCACGACTCCCATGATAGCAAGACTGATGGCAAGACTGCTAGCAAGACTGATACCAAGTCCGCGGGTCCCGGCGTCGGTAACTCGGCGACCGATAACGTTGGTGGGACGGGTACTTTCGAGAAACTGATCGACGAATTGAAGGCGGTTAACCAGCAGGCCATGGTGCAGGACATAAAGTTGCGTGCACTGACGACCGAGCTCTCGAGTGAGAGGAAGGCGGCCAGCGAGCGCGTCAACGGATAACGGTGAAAGGCGGGGCGAATCTCGCCCCGCCGTTCCCGTCGTCGGGGTGATGTGAGTGGTGCGGCCTAGGAATGAGTCGTGCGACCAATCGCCCTGCCGTGCTCCTCATAGTTCGGAGAATTGTCCGTGAATGAGGCCGCCTCCTTACATTTCGAGGTACTGTCGGGACCTTATGCTGGGCTAAGCGGGAAGGCGGCTGTCGGAACGAGTCTTATCGGTAGCGGCCTCGACGCGGATATGGTTTTCGTCGAACAAGGGCTTGAGCCGCATCACCTACGTATCACCCTCGTTGGCAATTCAATCGAGCTTGAGGCTCTTGCGACCGTAAGCACCCCAGAGGGCGAAGGGGATATCGCCGCAGGTGAGCGTGTTGTTCTTTTTCTTCCCGCCGTCATTCGTGCGGGCGCCATGTCTATTCGCTGGTCGATGCAGAATGCGATTGAGGCTCGGTCGATCAGCCTCTCGCGCGTTTGGATCTCAGCTCTCGCCCTCGTGCTCCTCAGCTTTCTTGGCGTAGGCAGTCTCTCGACGATTTTCTTCAAAGCCAGCGGAAGTGCACCGACCGGCATTGCTCCGCCTGCCGCAGAGCTTGTACCCAAGCTGGGTATGAACCGGCCTGACGATCGGCGAGCTCAGGCTGCGGCCGAAGTGCTGAAACAGGAAATTGATAAGGCGGGCCTGCTCGATATCAGGGTTGGTTCGGGGCCGGGTTTTGTTAGCGCTGAGGGAAAAGTCACGCCTGCAACCGCTGCGAAATGGCAGGAGCTCCAGCAATGGTTCGATGGTCGTACATACGGCGCGGTGACACTTGTGAACGGAGTGATCGTCAAGGAGGAAAAGCAGCCATCCTCAATCGCGATCGAAGCTGTTTCGCGCGGACCCCAGCCCTATCTGCTTGTCGGTGGGCAGAAGTATTTCGTCGGCGCTCTCTTGACCGACGGATGGGCGGTCACTCGAATCGAGGATGGGCGTGTGTTGCTAAGCCGCAATGGCCGCGTTGTTGCCGTTCCGTATTAGGCTTTCCGGGCCCGAAGGAAGGATAAGGAGATCGTCATGTCAAAGGTGTCCCGCTACGATGTCGGGCCTGGCGCTGCTTTGCAGAGACTCAGCGAGCACCATCATCAACCAGCGATAGGGCCGACCATCCAACCCAATAAAGGTGAGGCGGACGGTGCTCGTGCAAACGGCGAGAAGGAGCTGGCGTCGATCTGGGGCGAGCTGAACACGCGTTATATGCCGCTGGATGTAGCGATCGAAGCCGCATCGGGGGCCAAAGATATTGATGCAGTCGGGCGTGTCAGTCTCAACGAGATGCGCACTCGCATTTATGAGCTCGAGCAACGCGCTGGGGTGGCATCGCTCTACGGGCGCGATATCGCGCACGATCTACTCTCCTTCGTCATGCCAAGCCTTCGTCATCCAGACATGCTGCGGGCAGAGCGGTATAGCATTGTTCTGGAAGGTCTCGTCCATAAGCTGGCGGCAGCGCCTGCGGATCCAATAGCTGGGGACGGTATCGTGGTCCTACGGCAGGGACTGCACTGGCTAGCGCTGCTCCGCCAGAATCGGAATAGCTTGATCGAAGCCTAACAATGTTCAACTCCGATAGAGCGCAACGGACGACCAACGTTTCCGAATCCGATAACGTCTCACTGCGTTCAGGGCAGGAGCGCGATTTGCTCTGTACACTTTCCTATCTTCACCTTGCATGTGGGCAGAGCGCAGAATGCGTTGCTCTCTTGCGACTCATCGTCGGCAAGGACTCGCGAGATGTCGATCTATTACGGATTCTCGCCTATGCCCTCATCTTGGAAGGTCTCGGAGGTGAGGCGTTGCAGGTCATAGATAGACTGAGCACACTTGATGACGAACCCTCGGCGCGTATCTCTTTGATGCTGTTGCGTAGCCACGCCCTGCGGCGGGCCGGCCTCATAGACGAGGCGCTCGCCGCATTCCAACGCTATGTCTCGTTGCGTGACGGCACTGGCCTGATCAATCAACGATCGGAAGGTCCCCATGACCAGCGTCCTGCGTAAGATCATTGCGCGCGCGTCGGCCAGCTCCGATTTGATGGTCGCGTTGATGCTGCTTCTGACGGTCGGCATGATGATCATGCCGATCCCGATAGTGGCGATCGATACGCTCGTCGGCTTCAATCTGGGCTTCGCCATATTGCTGCTGATGGTCGCTCTCTATATTAGCACTCCACTTGATTTCTCGTCCTTGCCAGGCGTCATTCTGATTTCCACGGTATTCCGTCTGGCGCTCACCGTATCAACGACGCGGCTGATCTTGGCTGAGGGGGATGCGGGCAGCATCATTCGCACGTTCGGTGATTTCGTCATATCGGGGAATATCGTCGTCGGCATTGTCATATTTTTAGTCGTGACCATGGTGCAGTTCATCGTCGTTGCCAAGGGGGCTGAACGCGTGGCGGAGGTGGCGGCGCGGTTCACGCTCGATGCTCTGCCAGGCAAGCAGATGGGAATCGATGCGGAATTGCGCAATGGCCATATCGATCAGAACGAAGCCCGCAGCCGGCGCGCTACATTGGAGAAAGAAAGCCAGCTTTACGGGGCTATGGATGGCGCCATGAAATTCGTGAAGGGCGACGCCATCGCAGGATTGGTGGTTATCTGCGTCAACATGCTGGGCGGGATCACCATCGGCCTGCTCTCCAAGGGCATGTCTTTCCAGGCGGCGCTGCATCAATATACCCTGCTGACCATAGGTGATGCGTTAATCTCACAAATTCCCTCGCTGCTGCTCTCGATTACAGCTGCGACAATCATCACTCGTGTAAATGGGGTCGTAAGGCTCAATCTTGGGACCGACATCGTTAACCAGCTCACAGCAAACTCGCACGCATTGCGGCTGTCTGCCTGCGTCCTCATTGTAATGGGGGCTATTCCGGGTTTTCCGCTCCCTGTCTTTCTCGTCTTGGCTGCAGTCTTTGCGGCAGCGAGCTTTGCCGACGGTGGGACCCAAAGCGGCAAGAAAAGCGCTGATGTCTCTCGCCCGGCTCCCACACAGTCTAACAAGGAAATCGTGCCTGCGGAGGCGCTTCCCATCGCGTTGTTCCTTGCGTCAAGTCTGACACGGGCGATCGACAAAGAAGAATTGCAACAGCACATTGCACGCGTTTCGGGACTGATCTCGTCTGATCTCGGCATCACAATTCCGCGCATCCCCATCGAGGTCGACGAGCGCTTGCCAGACTTGCAGTACAGGGTGGATGTCGAGGGCGTGCCCGTCGAGCAGGAGTTAATTGATCCAACCCAGCTCGCACTCCACGACGATCCGGCCAACATTGAATTGAGTGGCATCCCGTTTCGGCATGACCGGGAGACGGATCAAATCTGGATTGAACAGAGCAATGCACCGGCTCTCAAAGCAGCCGGCATCGGGCACCACCGTCCCATTGAAATCCTGGCCTTGCGCGTCCATTCGGCGTTGACCCGCTATGCACAGTGCTTGGTGGGTATCCAGGAGACGCGCCAGTTGCTGGCCCGCATGGAGACGGAATATTCCGATCTGGTCAAGGAGGTGTTGCGTACGACGCCGATCCCTAAAGTAGCCGACGTCTTGCGGCGCCTCCTGGAGGAGGGTATTCCGATCCGGAACACACGACTGGTCTTGGAAGCATTGGCCGAATGGAGCGGACGTGAACAAAACGTCGTCTTGCTCACGGAACATGTTCGCTCCGGTCTGAGACGGCAAATCTGCCACCGGTATGCCAACGCACACCGCGTCGTGCCCGTCTTTATCATCGAACGTCAAACCGAGGATATCGTGCGCAGCGCGGTTCGAGAGACTGCCAAAGGACCCTACCTGGTTTTGAGCGACGAGCAAAGCGAGGCGCTGCTCTCAAAAATGCGTCAGATACATTCGAACGTAGTTCGGGGGCAGATCAAGCCCGTTATCCTTGCTTCGATGGATATACGACGCTTTGTCCGCGGCTTTCTCACCCGTAATGGGATCGATCTTGCTGTTCTATCCTATCAGGACCTTGCCTCGGACTTCACAATCCAGCCTGTTGGATCCATTACACTCGCAGCTGCAAAGGACGACAACGCCCCGTCCGAGGAACTCCGCAACACGCGCCTTGCAGCCGATTCACAGTCGCAACAGTCAATCTAAGAAGGACCGCATGAATTCACGTCGGAAGGCAGCGCGGTGGCGCTTGGGTTCATTTTGTCTGCTTTCGTGCTCGGCTCTCTTCGCCACTCTGGGGCTCTGCAGTTGCGCTAGCTGGGATAAACCAGCTCTTCAAATGCAGGAGACGCCGGCGCCAAAGTTGCTCGGTGCCAAAGATATCGATCCAGCTATGCGCGAACGCATTGAGTGCGCGATTGGCCGGACTCCTGACCAGGAGCTTTGCACGACGCGCTGAAGCAGAAAAGAAGATGAATGCAGCGGATCGGTCTTGCGTGTCGATGCGAAAGCGCTCGCATTGAGGTGCTCGTCAACGTCTGCCTGAACCTGTGACCTATATGCGAAGACAAATGCGTTAACCTCAACAACGTGGGACGCTTGGTGAGCCACAACCGCAATACAAGCAATCGCGACAGCGCGGGGTATATCCCGATCTCGCGTGACCAAATCACGTTGTCCGCGATATGGCGCAAGGTCGTGTCCCCGATGGTGGTGTAGCTCGGTAGAGCAAAGCTCCCCGGACGCGCGCTGACCTGATCGACGAACCACATCCGCGCCGTCGCAACGGTATGATCGACATTGCAGTGGGCGCTGCCATGATCGGCTGCAATGTCAAAGATCACCGGAGCTTGATCTGCCCCCGTGCCGCGCCGCCACAGCCGCACCGTGCGCGCATAGCCAGATGTCGCCGCCATATCCCGCCCATAAGAGCTCGACAGCACCAGCGTATCGGGATCAATCCATTCAGTGTCGCGCTTGGCTTCCGCAACACGAAGCTATCGCGAGCAAACGCTTTCGCGTCGATGTCGAACTCACGCAAGGTGACAGCATCGCTGCCGCGCCGCGAGAGGCTCAGCATCGTGCGTCCATGAGCCCCGGGCAGCGAGGCCGTCGCATTCAGAAGCCAGTCTTCACCCTCGCTGATAGCGAGCTGGTCGATGTCGAGCAGAACTTCCCACAACGCGGCGTTCGAAATTCGTCCAGAGTGGTTCGTCGCCAGAGGCCGCGTGGATTGTTGGCGTCCTTCCAGAAATTGTAGAGATAGCCGCCACGGCGGCTAATATATACTGTCTGATCGATCGTAAATCGAGGCCAGCGCGTCCCGCTCCCGCTCGAATGCCGCTCCGCCAAACGTCTGCAAGGTCTTGTAATTCTGCCGCTTGATAAATCTCAGCGCCCGCGCGCTTTCGATCTGTTCCAATCACCAATATGGATCATCGTCTGGAGCCGAGAGCGAGGGCTTTCCAGCCCGCCACTTTGTCTTCGCTCTTGCTGTGATTGCAGTTCACTACCTCCAGTCCTGGCATTTAGGCGCACCGTGGGTATGGCATCCGCGGTGAAGCGCCGTCTCTCGTAAGTTTCTACAACCTGACGCGACGTGAGATGCAAGGCTAGTCCTTCGACGCGGATGTCGCACGGCATCACAGTTTTAGTGGTAATGACAATACGCGCGCGGTTGGAGCGATCCCAGCGGAGCTCGACTGAAGGATTGCGGCGATGGCCCTCGCGGGTCCATCTCTGCGACGCAGCCCATTTACACCGACGCGAGCGCCATTGTGCGGGATGCTGCGGATCTTCGCGGATATCACGTCGCAGAACCAGCCGACGTTTCGAGCGAACAGTACTTAGGTTCTTGGTAGTATTCGCCTGCGTGATCAAGGCAATCGTTTCCGTCATCAAAGTCTGGTCCTCCCTGCATGTGCATTCCGGTATTCGGCAAATGTGTGTTGTGTTCGATTCCGACGCGGTCGTGTTTCAATGCACGCTTGTGTGTCGCGAAAACGACATTCCCGAAGCGAGGCAGTGGCGGCGGTTTACAGATCGAAGGAAGTTCTGTCCTATTTTATATGCGATAAGTTTGGCCTCGGCGTGGGTGGTCACGCGGACGCCATGACATAGTGAACGAATCTCCATCACGTCAGCGAAAAGCTATCGCCAACCGTGCTACTGTGACGCCAGAAAGCCCGACCTTCCAGTTCAAATTAATCAATTCGCGCTTCGCGGGCTCCTCCGTGCGACTACCACCTTTCACATCCGTAACAGCCATGACAGGATTTCTGCACTGTCAGCACGGCGAGACGAGTTAGGATCGTTGGATTGCTCTCACCCCGCGCGGCCAGAGTTAGAACCTTCTCGGCGAGGCAAGCCTTCAATGAAGACGTCCGCTTTGCTTCAGGCACCATCCGGACAGCATCCTCCAGAGCACCTCTCAGCACAGCATGCAGCTTGGTTTGAGGGGGTGGATATGACATGGCGCAAAATCCTGAAAACTTAGAATCTAACGATGAGGGCCCAGCATGTCCCAGCCTCCTGATGGTCCATCAAAACGTTTGATAACGATGTTTCGTTTTGAGGTGGCAGTCAGTGGCTCAGCTGTGCCCAAAACGAATACAATGACTAGGACCCGTTGAATGTGACAGTGGAGCTTCACAGACAGCTAAATTTTGTTCTGATCATTGCTGGGCGATCTCGACATTGACGCGACCGGAAAGTCGTGCGGCTTCGGCATTGCCGAAGGCATTCTGCCGTGGTGACGTCCAGATCAAGCTGAAGTGACGCCTGTGCTACGCGGCTTCGTCTTCGAGCCGGACGTGCAGTTGGTGTGTCCCGCGATTGAAGAGGAGTTCGGATCAGCCGAGGCCCGAACGGTCTCTACTGATGGGGCAAGCCACGTCTGTGCATACTATACTCTGGGCCAAGCCGCCGGCGATATGTGCCGGCCAAGGGCGCGTTGAGGGTGCGCTAGACACTGCCCGGTGGCGACATAGATGCGTCGGTTCGCGAGGACCTTGCCGATGAAGCGGCTGCCGCAGATCACAAGATCTAGGCCGATCCCGCTGAGGCCCAAGGCCGCGTTCCAACTTCTTATGAGCTTAAGGTGCCGCCCCTTTGCCTGTTTATTCGTTAGCGTCCGCTCGAAAACGGCTCGCCGCCTCTCGTGTGTAGAGCATAGCCGCCGCGCTCTGTTCGATCACTGAGGCGTCGGGGCAGGGCTTGCGGACGGCAGCACGGGCGTGGCGTGCGAACCGGAAACGAATCGCGCCGGCGGCCACCGCTGCTTGGAATTCATCCAGGTGGTCGATGAGCCATTCCAACGTTTGTCCACGTGTCTGTTCGGAGTCGCCGTCGCTTTGCGCTGTTGGAATTCAGGCGTGCTCGCCAGCGAGGCGAAAACTGCACATATCGGGCCGATAAGCCAGCCCGGTCACGTGGCTCCCTTGAAGATGATCTGTCGCGCCGAGGGAGGTCGCGCGGGAGCAAGTCGCTTCGCGTTTCACTGTGAAGAGAGACATCCGCAAAGCTTGCCGGCATTCCCGTCGGACTTCCGACCGACATGCCCAAGACCTGGTTCGTGGCGCTCGCGGCCCTGTCGAAGTCGGCGACGCTGCGGCGGGTGCGGCTGAATGCGACCGCGGACCGCGTGGTCGTGCCGCCCGGCCGTCCGACGGCCAAGCGCACGCCATGACGCGCATCACGATCGGTCCGCTCAACGCGTCGAGGACGATCTCGAAGTTGGCCTCGATGTCGAGAGTGGGCGGGTCATGCGCGCGGAGGTGACGGCGCCGCTGTATCGCGGCTTCGAGCAGATCCTGGTGGGGCGTCCGCCCCTCGAGGCGCTGGCGCTGGCGCCGCGGATCTGCGGCATCTGCTCGGTCTCGCAGTCGGTCGCCGCGGCAGCCGCTCTTCGCGATGCGATGGCGGCCGAGGTCGCGCCGAACGGGATTCTCGCCACCAATCTCGCGCATGCGGCGGAGAATGCCGCAGATCATCTCACGCACTTCTACATCTTCTTCATGCCGGACTTCGCTCGCGAGGCCGTGCCGCGCACGCCTGGCATGAGAGAGGCACGGGACCGTTTCGCAGCGACGCGCGGCACTGCGGCACGCGATGTCTTGCCGGCGCGGGCGCGGCTGCTCGAACCCATGGGTATCTTCGCCGGGAAATGGCCGCTTAGTCTGGCCTTCCAACCGGCGGATGTCGGCGGCCCGCTGGAGCAGGCGCTGATCGGCACCGACGTCCGCGACGCCGGCGCACGCTCGGTCGCCATCCAGCACGTCGTGCGCTCGTTCGATCCCTGGATGGTGTGCACCGCGCATTGAGTGGTCTGTCGCGCGGGGGGGGGGGGGAAACTTCGTTGTCGCCTGAAATCGAATTGTTTCCGCTTTTCTCGGTCGGGGCATGCGCGCACCGCAATTCGAGCAATTCAAATCTGCAACAATTTGGTATCACTCTACTTTCCTTACGCTCCCAGTGCTTGGCCTGCTTCTTGCTTTCCTTGGCGTCATAGACAAGTCCAAGCCGAGGCGGGAGGATTCATGGGCGCGGCGACGGAAACGTTTTACAGCGTGATCAGGCGTCAAGGTATCACGCGTCGGAGCTTTCACAAATTTTGCAGCCTGACTGCGACGAGTCTCGGCCTCGGGCCGCTGGCGGCGAGCCGCATCGCGAACGCGCTCGAGACCAAGCCCCGCGTGCCGGTGATCTGGATGCACGGCCTCGAATGCACCTGCTGTTCCGAGAGCTTCATTCGTTCCGCGCACCCGCTGGTGAAGGATGCCGTGCTCTCGATGATCTCGCTCGACTATGACGACACCATCATGGCGGCCGCAGGCCACCAGGCGGAGGCGATCCTCGAAGAGACCCGCGCCAAGCACAAAGGGCAATACATTCTCGCGGTGGAAGGCAATCCGCCGCTGAACGAAGGCGGCATGTTCTGCATCGACGGCGGCAAGCCGTTCGTCGAGAAGCTGAAGATGATGGCGGAGGATGCGATGGCGATCATCGCCTGGGGCGCTTGCGCCTCGTGGGGCTGCGTGCAGGCGGCCAAGCCCAATCCGACGCAGGCGACGCCCATCGACAAGGTCATCGCCAACAAGCCGATCATCAAAGTGCCGGGATGCCCCCCGATCGCCGAAGTGATGACCGGCGTCGTCACCTTCATCATCACTTTCGGCAAATTGCCCGAGCTCGACCGTCAGGGCCGGCCGAAGATGTTTTACTCGCAGCGCATCCACGACAAGTGCTACCGGCGGCCGCATTTCGACGCCGGCCAATTCGTCGAGGAGTGGGACGACGAGGCGGCGCGCAAGGGCTATTGTCTCTACAAGATGGGCTGCAAGGGCCCGACCACCTACAACGCCTGCTCAACCGTGCGCTGGAATGGCGGCGTCTCCTTCCCGATCCAGTCGGGTCATGGCTGCATCGGCTGCTCGGAAGACGGATTCTGGGACAAGGGTTCGTTCTACGACCGTCTCACCAACATCAAGCAGTTCGGCATCGAGAAGAACGCCGACCAGATCGGCATGGTGGCGGCCGGAGCCGTCGGTGCGGCAGTCGCCGCGCATGCAGCGGTGACCGCGGTGAAGCGGCTCGCCGGCAAGCGCGAAGACGCGCACCACACCAGCTAAGCGCCAAAGAGATCCAAGGGTAAGAAAATCATGGGTATCCAGGCTCCCAACGGCTTCAATCTCGACAATTCCGGCAAGCGCATCGTCGTCGATCCGGTGACCCGTATCGAAGGTCACATGCGGGTCGAGGTCAATGTCGACGCCGACAACGTCATCCGAAACGCAGTCTCCACCGGCACGATGTGGCGCGGGATCGAGGTGATCCTGAAGAACCGCGATCCCCGCGACGCCTGGGCGTTCACGGAACGGATCTGCGGCGTCTGCACCGGCACGCACGCGCTGACGTCGGTGCGCGCGGTCGAGAACGCGCTCGGGATCACCATTCCGGAGAACGCCAATTCGATCCGCAATCTGATGCAGCTTGCCTTGCAGGTGCACGACCACGTCGTTCACTTCTATCACCTGCACGCGCTGGATTGGGTCGATTTGGTCTCCGCGCTTTCGGCCGACCCGCGGGCAACCTCGACGCTCGCGCAGTCGATCTCGAGCTGGCCGCTGTCGTCGCCAGGTTACTTCAAGGACCTGCAAACCCGTCTCAAGAAGTTCTTCGAGTCGGGGCAGTTGGGGCCCTTCAAAAACGGCTATTGGGGCAGCAAGGCCTACAAGCTGCCGCCTGAGGCCAATCTGATGGCGGTCGCGCACTATCTGGAGGCGCTCGATTTCCAGAAGGAGATCGTCAAGATCCACACCATCTTCGGCGGCAAGAATCCGCATCCGAACTGGCTCGTGGGCGGCGTGCCCTGTCCGATCAACGTCGACGGCACGGGCGCGGTCGGTGCCATCAACATCGAGCGCCTGAACCTGATCTCGTCGATCATCGATCGCCTGATCGAGTTCAACGAGCAGGTCTACCTGCCCGACGTGGCGGCGATCGGTTCGTTCTACAAGGACTGGCTCTACGGCGGCGGTCTTTCCGGCAAGAGCGTACTCTCTTATGGCGACGTGCCGGAACACGCCAACGACTACTCCTCCAAGAGCCTGAAGCTGCCGCGGGGCGCCATCATAAACGGCAATCTCTCGGAGGTGCTTCCCGTCGATCATGCCAACCCCGATGAGATCCAGGAGTTCGTGGTTCACTCCTGGTACAAATATCCCGACGAAACCAAGGGACTGCATCCCTGGGACGGCGTGACCGAGCCGAACTACGTGCTGGGGCCCAATGCGAAAGGCACCAAGACCGCGATCGAGCAGCTCGATGAGGGCGGAAAATATTCATGGATCAAGGCGCCGCGCTGGCGGGGTCACGCCATGGAGGTCGGCCCGCTGGCGCGTTGGGTGGTGGGCTATGCGCAGAACAAGGCCGAGTTCAAGGATCCTGTCGACAAGTTCCTGAAGGATATGAACCTTCCGCTGTCGGCGCTATTCTCGACGCTCGGTCGCACGACGGCGCGCGCGCTGGAGTCGGTCTGGGCCGGACGACAAATGCGCTACTTCCAGGACAAGCTCGTCGCCAACATCAAGGCCGGCGACAGCTCGACCGCGAACGTCGACAAGTGGAAGCCGGAGAGCTGGCCGAAGGAGGCCAAGGGGTTTGGCTTCACCGAGGCGCCGCGCGGCGCGCTCGCGCACTGGATCAAGATCAAGGAAACCAAGATCGACAACTACCAGTGCGTGGTGCCGACCACCTGGAACGGCTCACCGCGCGATCGGCAAGGGAACATCGGTGCATTCGAGGCCTCGCTGATGAACACCCCGATGGTCAATCCCGAGCAGCCTTTGGAGATCCTGCGCACGATCCATTCCTTCGATCCGTGCCTGGCCTGCTCCACGCATGTCATGAGTCCGGACGGCCAGGAAATGGCCAGCGTCAAGATCAGGTGAAGCAGGGGGAAACGCCATGATGGATGTAGCTGCACGTCCGGCGGAAGCCGAGCCGGACCTCTCCGCGATAGCGGCCGATGCGGCCGGCGAACACGGGGTCGGCCGTCCCGCCGTCTATGTCTACGAAGCGCCGGTGCGGATCTGCCATTGGGTGAACGCGTTCTCGATCATCGTGCTGATGGTGACCGGTTATCTGATCGGAACGCCATTGCCGTCGGTCCAGGGCGAGGCCTCGGCGAACTTCGTGATGGGCTATATCCGCTTTGCCCATTTCGCGGCGGGGCAGGTGCTGGCGGTGTTCTTCCTTGCCCGCATTCTGTGGGCCTTCGTCGGAAATCAGCATTCCCGGCAGATTTTCTATCTGCCGGTGCATCGCAAGCACTTCTGGAAGGAAGTGCTGCATGAAATCCGCTGGTATGCGTTCCTGGAGCACGAGCCGAAGATGTATGTCGGCCACAACCCGCTGGCGCGGACCGCGATGTTCACGGGCTTCACGCTGTTCGTGGCGTTCATGATTGTTACCGGCTTTGCGCTCTATTCGGAAGGTGCGGGCATCGACAGTTGGCAGCACAAGCTGTTCGGCTGGGTGTTCGCGATCTGGCCGAACAGCCAGGACGTTCACACCTGGCATCATCTCGGCATGTGGGCGCTGGTCGCGTTCGTGATGGTGCACATCTACGCCGCGGTCCGTGAGGACATCATGTCGCGCCAGAGCATCATCTCCTCGATGATCTCCGGCGAGCGGCATTCCGCGACTGAGAAACTGGAATGATACCGATGCCGACATCTTCGCAAGCAAACCGCATCCTGGTGCTCGGCATCGGCAACATCCTGTGGGCCGACGAAGGCTTTGGCGTGCGCGCGGTGGAGGAATTCCACCGCCGCTACGCCGTGCCCGACAACGTCACCATTCTCGACGGCGGCACGCAGGGGCTCTACCTCGTGAACTACCTGGAGGATGCGGATCGTTTGATCGTGTTCGACGCGATCGACTATGGGCTCGAGCCCGGGCAGTTGAAGCTCGTTCGCGACGACGAGGTGCCGCGTTTCACCGGCGCCAAGAAGATGAGCTTGCACCAGACCGGCTTCCAGGAGGTCATCAGCGCGGCCGACCTGCTTGGCCGTTGTCCGCGACATCTCGTATTGATCGGCTGCCAGCCGCTCGACCTCGAGGATTGGGGTGGGCCGCTGACGAAGCCGGTGCGCGATCAGATCGCGCCGGCGCTCGAGCTTGGTTGCGAGATCCTGGCCGAATGGGGCGCCGAGGTGATGCCGCGCACCGCGCCGTTGACAGAATCGGAGCGGCTGCTCGCCAACGACATCGATCATCAGCATTACGAGGTGAGGGGGCGGCCGGCCTGACCGGCTGCACCGTCGGAGATCCGCCATGTGCCTCGGCTTGCCGATGACGATCGTTGAGACTGACGGGATATCGGCGCTGTGCGAGTTCCGAGGCGAGCAGCGGCGCGTTTCGATGCTGCTGCTCTCGAACCCGCCGGCCGGTGCCAGGGTGCTGGTCTTTATCGACACCGCGGTTCGGCTTCTGCATGAGGCCGAGGCGCGCCTGATCGGCGCCGCGATCGACGGTCTGGGCGCAGCGATCAATGGCGAGGATTGCGATCGCTTCTTCGCCGACCTCATTGACCGCGAGCCGCAACTGCCCGAGCATCTCCGGCTTGATTAGGGCGGCAGCCCGCTCCGCGAGAGCCCGCGTCCTCGCTGGAGGATAAATTTCTATCTGCTAAGTTCATTTTCATCCGATATGGAAATTAGCTTTCCGTCTTGGGATTGATGCATCTCCTGTCGTGGAAATATATGATTCAAATCAACTGGATAAATCAGGAAGGTGATAACCGTCCTTGGCACGTACCTTGCTGATCCCTATTCCCAGCAGAATCATAAGCTTGTCAGGGGAGGTCTGATGAAATTCCAGCAGGGAAGGCAGGATCTGGCCCGGCGTGGCTTGCCGGAGGTGGATGCTGCGACGGTCGATCGTTTTCTGAATACGACCGACGAGGCCGACGCCATCGCCGTGTTGCTGTCGGCGGGAGACCCCGCGCGTTTTCCGGAGGCGATCGACGTCGCGGTCGTGCTGCCGGAGCTGATCGAGGCATTCAAGGGTCGGTTGCGTGCCGCGGTGATCGCCCGCGGTGCCGAGAGCGAACTCGGCCAGCGTTTTGGCGTGCGCGTGCAGCCGACGCTGATCTTCGTCGCCAAGGGCGAGACACTCGGGCTGATCGCGAAGATCCAGGACTGGTCGATCTATGTCGACCGCATCACCAAGCTGATCGACCGTCCGCGCGGCACGAGCGCCGTTGTCATGACAACCATCGTTCCCCAGCACCGCCAAGGTGTCGAACTATGAAAGCGGGTTTCTGGACTGCGCCCGAGGGCGCGGAGCAGCCGATCAAAGTGTTTCCGATCGGCGATGAGAGCCTGAACGCGACGAGCGGCAGCCTGACCGCGGCCGGTGCCTTGGCCAAGCTTGCCACGCTCGACAGCGCGGAACTCGCCAGGATCTGCCCGAACGCCATCGAGCTGTTGTCGAAGGTGGCCGCAGCGATCGCGAGCCAGAAGGCCGGCATGCCAACGCAACTGTTCCGGCTTGGCAATCTCAACGATCTCGAGCGCAAGCTGATTGTCGACGTGATGGGCGAGGGCGAAGTGGCCGCCGTCGTTGCGCTGCCCGATGGATCGTTCGCGCAGATCCAGGAATCTGTGCTGGCCGGGATCTGGCGCGTGCGGCTCGAGAGCGACGCCAATCACGAATATCTTGAGGTCGGGCCGATCCCGGAGATCGTGAAGCGCGCCGCTGCCGATCTCACGGCTGCGGATTTCGAGATCGGGCAGGCCCCCGAAGGTGCCATGAACGTGCTGCCGGTGCTTGCGGAAATCCGCGAGCGGGCGCTCGCATGGCGGCCGGGCATCCGCTCGCAGATCATCAATTTCACGCTGCTGCCGATGAGCCCGGTCGACATGAGCTTTCTCCAGGACACGATCAAGAACGGGCCGATCCAACTGGTTTCTCGCGGCTATGGTACCTGCCGGGTGCTCTCCACGGGCATCCGCAATGTCTGGTCGGTGCAGTTCTTCAACGCCATGGACACCATCATCCTCGATACGCTGGAGGTCGGCGGCGTGCCGACGGTGGCGATTGCGGCTGACGAGGACTTCGACGACTCGGCTGAGCGGCTTCAGGAGATCATCGAGGCCTATTTCAAATGAGCGGGTTCGAGAATTTTGGCGTGCGCCAGGACGTCGCCGATGTCACGCGGCTGGAATGCAGCATCTGCTGGACGGTCTATGATCCCACCGATGGCGACGGGGTGGCACAGATCGCGCCCGGCACTTCGTTCGCGGCGTTGCCGGAAGACTGGCGCTGCCCGAACTGCGACTCTCCAAAATCCAAGTTCACGGCGATCGAGTCATGACGGCTGATGCGCAAATTCCTGCCAGCGACGCCGACGCCGAAGCGTGGGGCGAGCTCTTGGCAGGAAGCCATCGGGAGATCGGCGAGCGCGCGATGCGCGATCTGCCGATCTACAACGACGCGCTCGGCGTCGAAGCGGTCGGTTTCCGCTGGTTCAACGGCACGACCATCGGCATCATGGTCACGCCCTGGTTCATGAACGTGGTGATGCCGGCGAGCGCGATCGCGCGGGATACGTCGGGCTCGAGCCTGCGAATCCGCTTCCCTGCGGGCGATATCGAATTCACCCTCAGCGAGGTCGGACAAATGGGCCTGATCGCGAGCTGCTCGCTGTTCTCGCCGATGTTCCAGTTCGCGGACATGGTCGCCGCGCGGGCGACGGCCGAAGCGACCCTCGCCGAGCTGATGCTGCCGGCCGACAGCGAGGAGGCGGTCCGTCGTCGCGAGCCCGCAACAAGCCCGATCGATCGGCGTAACTTCCTGCGCGGTGTTCTAACGGAGCGGTGCGGATGAGCCTGGCCTTCCGCAACGAGATCGACATCACGGTGTGGCTCGCCGGCGGCACGATCGCCGACGTCGCGATCCGGCCGCGCAGCCGGCCGCCGTTGACGCGCTTGTTCGCGGGAAAGCCGGCCTCGTCACTGCCGTCGGTGCTGCCGCGTCTGTTCTCCCTGTGCTCGATGGCGCATCAGGTAGCTTTCCTGTCCGCGGTCGAGGCGGCGCGGGGCGAGGATGCCAGTCTCGAGATCGAGCACGGTCGCGTCGTCGCTGTCGTCGCCGAACGCCTGACCGAATTGTTACGCGGCCTGTTCGTTGGCCGTCTCACGCTTGACGGCGCCGGCGCCGCAGCCGTTCGTGCCATGATGGAGGCCACGGCCGTTCTGGGTGGCAGCATCCCCGAGCGCGGGGAGGCGGTCTCGCGCCGCGAGGCGGTGGCGAAGATCAGGGCATCGCTCGCCGCGCTCGGGATCGCGAGCGAGGAGCAAACCCCCGGGGCCGGCAGCGCGCTGGCGGTACATCTTGCGAATTTCGATGGCGATGCCTTGCTGCCGCCGGTGGTCGAACAGTCATTCCTGTCGGCAGCCGACGATCTCGAAATCGTCATGCGGCTGCTTGCCGATGGCGCGATATTCTCCGATGCGCCTGATCTCCATGGCCGGATTCCGGAGACCGGCGTCTGGGCGCGGCGGGTTGGGCGTGAGCCGATCCTGCCGCCGGGCGCGGGACCCGCCGAGCGTCTGAAGGCGCGAATCGCGGAAGTGGCGCGGCTCTGCGCCTTCCTCGAGGCGGACGATGGGACAGTCGAGGACGGTGTCCTCCAGAGCTACCGGGTGGGGACCGGCAGAGGCGCGGGTGCCGTCGAATGCGCGCGGGGCCGGCTCTATCATGCCGTCGAGCTCGACGATGAAGACCGCATCGTCCGCTTCGAATTCTTGGCGCCGACGGAGTGGAATTTCCATGCCCGCGGGCCGTTGGTTCGCAGCCTCCAGGGCTCCGTTCTCGCCGGGGGCCGGCAGGGGCTGGATGCGGTCCGCACGCTCGTCGGCTCGTTCGATCCGTGCGTCGGCTTCAGCCTCAGCTTCCGCGAGATCGGCCATGCATGAGATGGCGCTGTGCGAGGGAATCATCGAGATTATCCAGGAGGAGTCGCGCAAGCACGCCTTCGCTAGGGTGAACGTCGTGTGCCTGGAGATCGGTGCGCTCAGCCATGTTGCGCCTGAGGCGATGAAGTTCTGCTTCGAGGCCGTCGCCGCGCGCACCATTGCGCAAGGAGCAAGGCTCGAGATCGTCGAGACGCCGGGAGCGGCCTGGTGCATGGCCTGCTCCAAAGGCGTCGAGATCAAGCAGCGCTATGAGCCGTGTCCGTCCTGCGGCAGCTATCAATTGCAGGTGACCGGCGGCGAAGAGATGCGCGTGAGGGAGCTGGAGGTCGACTGATGTGCACGGTATGCGGTTGCAGCGATGCCAAAGCGTCCATCGAACACACCCATGATCATTCCCATGATCATTCCCATGGGCACGATCATTCGCATCATCATGGGCACAGCCACGACCATCACCATCATCATGATCACGCGCCCGGCGATGGCGGGCTGGTCGATTGCAGCGCCAACCCGGCAGGCCAGCAGATCGCCGGCATGAGCAGCGACCGCATCATCCAGGTCGAGCGCGACATTCTCGGCAAGAATAATCGGCTTGCCGCCGACAACCGCGCGCGCTTCCGCACCGACGACGTGCTCGTCTTCAACCTGGTCTCGAGCCCCGGCGCCGGAAAAACCTCGCTTCTGGTTCGCGCCGTGTCCGAGCTGAAGGACAGCTTTCCGATTGGCGTGATCGAAGGCGATCAACAGACCTCCAACGATGCCGAACGGATCCGCTCGACCGGCGTGCCGGCGATCCAGGTCAATACCGGCAAGGGCTGCCATCTCGATGCCGCCATGGTCGGCGAAGCCTATGACCGCTTGTCCTGGCTTAACGGCGGCATCCTCTTCATCGAGAACGTCGGTAATCTCGTCTGTCCCGCGGCGTTCGATCTCGGCGAGGCCTGCAAGATCGTGGTGTTCTCGACCACGGAAGGCGAGGACAAGCCGCTGAAATATCCGGACATGTTCGCAGCCTCCTCTCTGATGCTGATCAACAAGATCGATCTTGCGCCCGTACTCGACTTCGATCTTGCAAGGACGATCGAATATGCGCGCCGGGTCAGTCCGAAGATTGAGGTTTTGACGGTGTCGGCGTGCACCGGTGAGGGTTTTGCGGCATTCTATGCCTGGATTCGCAAGCGGGTTGCACAGATGAAGCCGACCGAGATGGCCGTGTCGGGATGAGCATGAGAGGCGAGGCCATGGCGCGAGACCGAAGACGGCTGCGCCTGCATGTGCGCGGCGCCGTGCAGGGCGTGGGCTTTCGTCCCTACGTCTACGGCCTCGCCGCGCGCTATCGGCTCGGCGGCTTCGTTGCCAATGATCCCGATGGCGTGGTGATCGAGGTCGAGGGCGACCGCGCCGCCGATTTTGTCGATGCGCTGCCGCTGGAAAAACCGCCACTGGCTCGGATAGACGAGATTTCCGTGCAACCGGTCGGCATCACCGAAAGCGACGAGTTCCACATCCGCGCCAGTGAGCAGGGCAAGGTCTCGACCCGGATCGCCGCCGATGCCGCGACCTGTCCGCAGTGTCTGAGCGAGCTGTTTGATCCGGCGAGCCGCTTCCATCTCTATCCTTTCGTCAACTGCACCCATTGCGGCCCGCGCTACACCATCGCCGAGCGGCTGCCCTATGACCGCCGTACCACCGCGATGAGGCGCTTCGCGATGTGCACGGCCTGCGCAGCAGACTATGCCGATCCGGCGAGCCGTCGCTTCCACGCCGAAGCAATTGCCTGCCCGCGATGTGGGCCAAGGATCAGTCATGGTACCAAGCAGATCGCCACTGCGATCGCCGACGGAAGGATCGTCGCGATCAAGGGGCTCGGCGGATATCAATTGCTGTGCAATGCCCGTGAAGATGCGGCCGTGTGGCGTCTGCGGCACCGGAAGCATCGCAATCAGAAGCCGTTCGCCGTGATGGTCGGCTCGACGGATGTGGTCGGCGAGATCGCTGAAATCGATGCGGTCGGGCTCGCGCTGCTGGAATCCTCGCCGCGGCCCATCGTGCTGATGAGATCCCGCGATATGCTCCCGCCCGCGATTGCGCCGGAGCTGTCGCGGATCGGCGTCATGCTGCCCGTCGCGCCGCTGCATCATCTGGTGCTGAAGGCGCTCAATTCGGCGCATCCGCGAGCGGACGGCGCAAGTTGGGCGATCGTGGCAACCAGCGCCAATCCTGGCGGCGAGCCGCTGGTGATCGTCAATGCCGAAGCCAAACGGCGGCTTGCCGGCATCGCCGACCTGATCGTCACGCATGACCGCGACATCGTCACCCGCGCGGACGACTCTGTCGTGTCGGTGGTCGCGGGCCGGGCGCAGTTCATCCGCCGCGCCCGCGGCTATATTCCCGAGCCGATTAGGCTCGCGAAGTCCGTCCCGTCGGTGCTTGCGGTCGGCGGCGCGCTGAAGTCGACGGTCACCGTCATCCGCGGCAACGAAGCCTTCGTCTCCCAGCACATCGGCGATCTCGACACCGCGGAAGGCATTCGCTTTTTCGAGGAGACGGTGGATCACCTGCTCTCGACGCTGGACATCGAGCCGGTCGTCATCGCCCACGACCTGCATCCGAACATGGCCTCGACCCGTTTCGCCGAAGCCAGCGGGAGGCGGCTGATCGCGGTCCAGCATCACCATGCCCATGCGGCATCCGTGATGGCGGAACATGGCGTCGCAGGGCCAGCGTTGGCGCTGGTGCTCGACGGCTTCGGCTATGGCAGCGACGGTGGCAATTGGGGCGGCGAGTTGCTCTCGTGCGATGGTGCACGCTTCCGGCGGCTCGGACATCTGGCGCCGATGAAGATGCCGGGTGGCGATCGCGCGACGCGCGAGCCGTGGCGCATGGCCGCGAGCGTGCTGCACGCCTTGCGGCGCGGCGACGCGATTGCGAAGCGCTTTGCGATGCAGCCGCAGGCTGCGCGTCTCTGCGCTATGCTCGACCAGCCCGGCGTGGCGACGACGACCAGCGCCGGCCGGCTGTTTGACGCGGCGGCGGGGCTGCTTGGTCTCTGTCCGGTGCAGAGTTACGAGGGCGAAGCCGCAATGAAGCTGGAAGCGCGTGTCCGCACACCGCGCCTCGCGGAGGACGGCTGGACGATCGAGAATGGCGTGCTGTCTCTTTTCCCCTTGCTCGAGCGCCTTGCGGTCGATCCGGTCGATGGGGCCGAGCTCTTCCATGGCACCTTCGCCGCCGCCTGCATCGACTGGATCGCGCGCGCGGCACTGGAGACCAGCGTCACGACCGTCATCCTGAGCGGTGGCTGCTTCCTCAACGCGATCCTCGCAGACGAGATCGGGCGCGGCTGCATCGCCAGCGGGCTCTCGCCGTTGCTGCCTCGCCAGGTGCCGTCCAATGACGGCGGCCTCAGCCTCGGGCAGGCCTGGGTCGCCGCGCTCCAACTCCTCGAACAGCAAGGCCCGGAAGGAAACGCCTGATGTGTCTCGCGATACCTGCTGAGGTCACAAAGCTCCTGCCCGACGACATGGCCGTCGTCTCGATCGATGGCGTCAGCAAGGAGATCTCGGTGGCGCTGATCGAAAACCTCGCCGTCGGCGACTACGTGATCATCCATGTGGGCTACGCCCTGACCAAGATCGATCCCGAGGAGGCGCAGCGGACGCTGGAGCTGTTGCGTGAAATCGGCGCCGAAAGCCGGGAGGCCGCGCAATGAAATATGCCGACGAGTTTCGCGACAAGGAGATCGCACTGGGATTGGCGAAGGCGATTCGCTCGGAGGCCGATCCGGAAAAATCCTATCGTTTCATGGAATTTTGCGGCGGCCACACGCATGCAATCTCCCGCTACGGGCTGGAGGACATGCTGCCGAAGAACGTGCGGATGATCCACGGCCCCGGCTGCCCTGTCTGCGTCTTGCCAGCGGGACGCATCGACATGGCGATCCGGCTCGCCGAGCGGCCGGACGTGATCCTTTGCGTCTACGGCGACCTGATGCGGGTGCCGGGCTCGCAGAGTGCCTCGCTGCTGAAGGCGAAGGCGCGCGGCGCCGACGTCCGTATGGTTTATTCCACGATTGATGCAATCCGTGTTGCGGAAGAAATTCCCGGCCGCGCGGTCGTGTTCTTCGCCATCGGCTTCGAGACCACGACGCCGCCGACCGCCGTGATGATCCGGCTCGCCGAGAAGAAGCAGCTCAAGAACTTCAGCGTGTTCTGCAATCATGTGCTGACGCCGCCGGCGATGCAGAACATCCTGGAAAGCCCCGATATCCGCAATATCGGCCGCGTCGAGATCGACGGCTTCGTCGGGCCGGCCCATGTCTCGACCATCATCGGCACCGAGCCTTACGAGTTCTTTGCCGAAGAATTCGGCAAGCCGGTGGTGATCGCGGGCTTCGAGCCGCTCGACATGATGCAGGCGATCCTGATGCTGGTGCGGCAGGTCAACGAGCACCGACATGAGGTGGAGAACCAGTATAGCCGCGCAGTGACCCGTGACGGCAATCTGCGCGCCAAGGAGGAGGTCTCCGACATCTTCGAGCTGCGCGACCAGTTCGAGTGGCGCGGTCTCGGCCTAGTGCCTTATAGCGGGCTCAAGCTGAAGCGGGCCTACGCCAAATACGACGCCGAGGTCCGCTTCGACATGAACGAGCTTCGCGTTGCCGACAATCCGGCCTGTGAATGCGGCGCCATCCTGCGCGGCGTGAAGAAGCCGGTTGACTGCAAGCTGTTCGGCACGGTGTGCACGCCGGAGACGCCGATGGGGTCCTGCATGGTCTCGTCCGAGGGTGCATGTGCGGCACACTGGACTTACGGCCGCTTCCGCGATCATCAGCAACGGCGGGCGTCATGAAAGCCCATCAGCGCAAGCTCGACATAAGGAACGGCTGCGTCGACCTGTCCCACGGATCCGGTGGCCGCGCGATGTCGCAACTGATCTCGGGCCTGTTCCACGAGGCCTTCGGCAATGAATGGCTGGCGTGCGGCAACGACCAGTCTGCGTTCGATGTCGGCGCCGGGCGCATGGTGATGACGACCGACGGCTATGTGGTCTCGCCGCTGTTCTTTCCGGGCGGCAATATCGGCTCGCTCGCCGTGCATGGCACGGTCAACGACATCGCCATGGCCGGCGCGCGGCCCCTCTATCTCTCGGCGAGCTTCATCATCGAGGAAGGTTTTCGTTTCTCCGACCTGAAGATGATTGCGGATTCCATGGGCGAGGCCGCGCGAGCCGCGGGCGTCTACATCATCACCGGTGACACGAAGGTCGTCGAGCGCGGCAAGGCCGACGGCCTGTTCATCTCGACAGCCGGGGTCGGTGTCGTGCCTGCCGGGCTCGACCTCTCTGCCGGGAATGCCCGCGTCGGCGATCGTGTCCTGATCTCTGGAACGCTCGGTGACCATGGCGTCGCCATCATGTCCAAACGCCAGAACCTCGCTTTTGAGACCGAGATCGTCTCGGATTCCGCGTCGTTGCATGATTTCGTGGCGAGCATGCTGGCGGCCGGCGGCAAGGGCATCCGTTTGATGCGCGATCCCACCCGCGGTGGGCTCGCCGCGACGCTGAACGAGATCGCCCAGCAGTCCGGCCTCGGCTTCCGACTTCAGGAGGCGGCGATCCCGGTGAAGCCCGGTGTTGCTGCGGCCTGCGAACTGCTCGGGCTCGATCCGCTCTACGTCGCCAACGAAGGCAAGCTGGCAGCGATCGTGGCGCCCGAGGTTGCAGCAGCCGTGCTTGCGGCGATGTGGATGCATCCGCTCGGCCGTGATGCCGCCGAGATCGGCGAGGCCGTGGCGGACGACCACCATTTCGTGCAGATGGCGACGAGCTTTGGCGGCGGACGGATCGTCGACTGGCTGTCGGGCGAACAATTACCCCGGATCTGTTGAGGCTCAGGATGCGCATTCTGCTTTTGTCGCATTCCTTCAACAACCTGACGCAGCGGCTGCATGTCGAACTCTGCGAGCGTAGCCATGAGATCTCGGTCGAGCTCGATATCCATCCCGACGTGACCCGCGAAAGTGTTGCGCTGTATCGGCCCGACCTCGTTATCGCGCCGTTCTTGAAACGGGCGATCCCCGACGATGTCTGGCGTGACGTGCGTTGCCTCGTCGTGCACCCCGGCCCGCCCGGTGACCGCGGTCCTGCGGCTCTCGACTGGGCCATTCTCGAGGGCGTCGCGGAGTGGGGTGTCACGGTGCTGCAGGCGGATGGCGAGTTCGACGCCGGTCCGATCTGGGTCCATCGCACGTTCCCGATGCGGCGTGCCGCGAAGTCCAGCATCTACCGCAACGAGGTCACCTCCTGCGCGGTGGAGGCGGTGCTCGAGGCCATTGCCGCGATCGAGGCCGGGCACGAGGCGCCCGCGTCAATGGCGAGCGACGATCCGCGCATTCGCGTGCGGGGGCCCTGCCGGCAAGCGGATCGCGCGATCGACTGGCACCACGACACAACCGTCGAGGTGCTTCGCAAGATCGACAGCGCCGACGGCGTGCCCGGCCTGACCGACAGTCTGTTCTGGCAGGACGTCCGGCTGTTCGATGCGCATGAGGCCCATGGCATTTCCGGCGTACCCGGCACCGTGGTGGCGCAGTGCGACGGTGCGCTGGCCCGGGCGACCGTCGACGGCGCGGTCTGGATCGGCCACGTCCGGAGTGTCGGGCCGAAGAGCTTGAAGCTTCCGGCGACGAAGATCTTCGCGTCGGAAGCCGCGCATCTGCCGCACAGGCCAGGATGCGGCTACGGTCCGATCGAATATCGCGAGCATTGCGAGGTTGGCGAGTTGCAATTCAACTTCTACAACGGCGCCATGAGCTCCGACGACTGCAATGCACTGCTCAGCGCCTATCGAACCGCGCTTGCGCGCGCAACCAAGGTGCTGCTGCTGACCGGCGGCCGTGATTATTGGTCGAACGGCATTCATCTTGGCGAGATCGAGGCCGCCGACAGCGCGGCGGATGAGTCCTGGCGCAACATCAACGCGATCGACGATCTCGCGCGGGCCATCATCGAGACCACCGATCGGCTGGTGGTTTCCGTCGTTCGCGGCAATGCCGGCGCAGGCGGCGTGTTCCTCAGCCTCGCCGCCGACGAGGTCTGGGCCAGCGATCGGATCGTGCTCAATCCGCATTACAAGGACATGGGCAATCTCTACGGTTCGGAATACTGGACCTATCTTCTGCCGCGGCGCGCGGGTGCCGCGAATGCGGCCATGATCACTCAATGCCGGCTGCCGATGGGCGTGGCTGAGGCCGGACGCCTCGGCATCGTCGATCGCGTGCTGACGGCCAGGGGCGCGGCAACGGACGATCTCGTGAAGCTCGCCGCCGCGCTTGCATCGGATCCCGACTATGCCGCGCGCCTTGTCGACAAGCAAAGGCGCCGCGCCGCCGACGAAGCCGAGAAGCCACTCGACGCGTACCGCAACGAGGAGCTGCGCCGCATGCGGCTCAACTTCTACGGCTTCGATCCGAGCTACCACGTGGCACGTTACAATTTCATTCACAAGGTCCCGAAGTCGCGTACGCCGCTGACCATCGCTAATTACCGGTCGCGGCGTGAGCGCGCACGACCTACCTGCATGGCGGTGCGATCATGAGCATGCCAGGAAACTTGCAGGAAACGTGCCAGGAAACGTCCAAGGAACCATTCTCGTCGTCGACGACGAGATTCGCTCGCAGGAGGCTCTGCGGCGCGTCCTCGACCAGGATTCGAGGTATTGTGCGCCGGCAATGCGGCCGATGCGGAGAAGCTCCTGGAAGGCGATATCGTCCACGCCATTCTCTGCGACCAGCGGATGCCGCACGAATCGGGCGTCAGCTTCCTGAAGCGGGTCCGCGACATATGGCCGGATCCGGTGCGGATGATCATCTCCGGCTATTCTGACTGCGAAGACATCATCGCCGGCCTCAACGAGGTCGGCATCTATCAATACATCACGAAGCCATGGCAGCCGGACCGGTTGGTCGACATCGTGAAGAAAGCAGTTCAGCTCTACCGGCTTCAGAAGGAAACGGAAACGGCGGGGGTCGACGTCAAGGCGACGCCCGGGCACGTCAAGAAGGTCGTGTCGGTCAAGCGCGGCGCCGCAAAGCAGCTTTACGACTTCAACCGTGTCGTGCATTCGCCCCATAGTCCGATGCATGACGTGATCGAGCTCGGCAGACGCGCCGCCGACTACGATATCTCCGTGCTGATCACCGGGGGGCCGGCACCGGCAAGGAGCTGCTCGCCCGCGCCATTCATTATGGCTCGGCCCGCGCGTCGGATGCCCGACAGCACCATCGCCGCGGTTCTCAACCGCGCCAGTAAGTCGACGGGGCGGGGCAACAGTTGGACCCGTGTCCGCGTTCGCAGCCTGCGCAACCAACACGCCATCGCGGCCTACCGAGAGGGCGAGCGCGCCGAGCGTGGAGATGTCACTTTGGACGAAGCTGCAACTGCGTTGAAAGTCAGTCCTTCGACGGTTCGCCGTCTGATCGAAGAACAGAGCTTGCCTGCGCAGCAGCTGTGCAAAGGCGCACCGTGGATGATCAAAGCGGTTGATCTGGAACATCCCGATGTCAAGCGCGCGGCGCATGCGCGCCGGTTCCGGCGGCCATCGTCTGGCGATCCGGGTCAAAAAGAGCTTCAACTCTAAGGGCGTAGCGAGATGGGCAGTATGAATCTGACTCGGGCGGCCCAAGCAGTAACACGTTCTCGCCATTAGCGATCCAGCGGGCGCTCGCAAGCTCGCGTATCTGCTTGGGATCCAGCGAGGGCTGGACCGAGAAGTCGAAGCCCGACAGATCGCGAACGAACGGGAAGCGAGCAAGTTTGAGCGCCATCTCGATACGGGGTGATCCTTGCGCGTGCCGGTCCTGACCAAAGGCAAGAGCTCAACCGGCCGAATCTGGGTCTATGTGCGCGACGATAAGCGTTTTGGCAGGCAGGCCGAACCGGGGACAGTGTTTTATTACTCACGCGATCGTGCCGGCGAGCATCCCCAGGCCCGTCTGGCCGGCTACAGCGGCATCTTCCAGGCCCACGCCTATGGCGGCTATGGCAAGCTCTGCAACCCGGGCCGCAACGCGGGTCCGATCCTGGAAGCCGCATGCTGGGTCCATGCCAGACGGCTGTTCTTCGTGATGGCTGATCTGGCGGAGAATGCGCGCCGCAAAATGCAGGGCAAAAAGCCCGCGGTGATGTCGCCTCTGGCTCTGGAAGCAGTCCGCCGGATCGACGCCTTGTTCGAGATCGAGCGAGGCATTAACGGCGATACGCCCGAACAGCGCCGGGCCGGCCGCCAGGAGCTCAGCGCGCCCCTGGTTCGCCGGTTTGGAAACCTGAATGCGTGATCAACGCGCCAGGCTCTCGCGGCGCAACGATGTCGCCAAGGCGATGGACTATATGCTCAAGCGCTGGAGTGCGTTCACCCGCTTCCTCGACGACGGCCGCATCTGCCTGTCGAACAACGCCGAACGAGCCCTATGCGGCATCGCCCTGGGTCGGAAGTCGTGGCTGTTCTGCCGCTCCGACCGTGCCGCGACGATGTACAGCCTGATCGTCACCGCCTTATGCCGCGCGCGGCATAAGAGCGTTTTTAGATTGGCGGCGCGGTACCGAAGCTTCAAAGTGCGCCGCTGTGATTGCGCCGGTAATCTAAAAACGTGTTGGACGAAGCCGCCTAGCGCGCCGGTGCCGCTATGGAAATTGGATGCTGCATCCCAGCGCACAGGGCCGTCGCTGAGCTTCGGGAACATGCTGGATGCGGTCTTGATGGCGAAACATTCTAATCGAGATATGTTCTCCCGATCGGAAAGACCGGCGACGCCTGCGCTTGGAGGGCTTGATGTCGGAAGCGCGACAATAGGATTCCTGCTGTCTACCTTGGCAGATAGAAAGAACGATGATCAATGATTGGCAAATCCCGACCGTCATGAAGTGTCCAGAAAAGGTGGGCCTTGGATGCGACGGGCGCGAGCAGCTCGATGCACACCATCTGCCCTTGACGGCAAAAGGGACATTCCCGCAGGGAAACGCCGGTCAGCTCCTCAACCTTGTCACGATAATCGCGCCCTTCCTTCGGTTTTAGCGGCGTATCGGACTGCTGCATTCCGAGCAGTTCGCGGCAGCGGGCGAGCTTTTGCTTGCGGTAGCGGTTGCCCATGAAACCATAATAACGGATGCGCTGAAATCTCTCGGGCAAGACATGGACGAGGAAACGCCGGATGAACTCCCCGGCGTCGAGCGTCATTACCTTTTGCCGGTTCGCGTTGCGATAGTCCTTCCACCGGAAGCGTACCTTGCCATCCTCGATATCGACGATCCGGTTGTTGGCGATTGCCACCCGGTGTGTGTAGCGTCCGACATATTCCAGAACCCGCTCAGCGCCCGCGAAGGGTGGCTTGGCATAGACCACCCAGTTGAGCTGGCGGGCGGGATCCAGATAGCGCCGGAATGCGACGGGATCGTGCAGCCGTTCCAATGACGAAAAGAATCGCAACTCGCGCCATCGAATGCCTTTTGCAGGCCTTCGAGAAACAATCGCCGGAACAGTCGGGAGAGCACGGCGACTGTTAGGAAGAAGCCGGGACAGCACGCGATCCAACGGCTCCCGTACGGCGATAGCCCGCCGCCGGGCACGACGCAGTGGAGATGGGGGTGATGGCTGAGATTCTGACCCCAGGTGTGAAGCACCGCGAAAAATCCGATCTCCGCGCCGAGATGTCTCCGATCGGCAGCGATGGTGCGCAACGTCTCGGGCGGCTGCGTGGAACAGGATCTTGTAGACCGTGCTGGCATTCTGGAAGGCAATCGCGGCGACCTTGTCGGGAACGGTGAAGACGACATGGAAATACTGCGTATCGAGAAGCTTTTCCCGCCGAGCCTCGATCCATTCCGCTCGGGCGAGCCACTGGCACTTGGGGCAACTGCGGGAACGGCAGCTGTTGTATATCCGTCGTTCGCCACAGCGGTCGCACTGTTCGACATGGCCGCCGAGCGCCGACGTTCGGCAGCGCTCGATGGCAATCATCGCTGCGCGTCGTTCGGTCGATAGCGAGGCCCAGTGCTGCTCTCGCCAGGCAGCACCGTAGCGACGGAATATAACCGCCACCTCCGGACCCGAGCGGCCCATGAGGCTGGCCGTCAAAAATGTTCGAGCGCTGGCGGCGAGGAAGCCTTGGGGATCGGACGCGGCAGCAGTTCAAGCGGGCTCGTCGCTGCGCAGATCTTGTTGGTAGCGATCCGCAGATATTGAGCGGTCGTAGACAGGCTGCGATGGCCGAGCAGGAGCTGGATGGTGCGGAGATCGGTTCCGGCTTCGAGCAGGTGCACCGCAAATGCGTGCCGCAGCGAATGCGGCGTCACCGGCTTGGTGAGTTTCGACACCCGATGTGCCTGGCGGCAGGTGGCATCCACGGCGCTTGTCGATATCGGTTCTCCAGCAACGGCGCCGGGAAACATCCATGCTCCGGTGGGTCGCACGGCGCGCCAATAGGCCGTCAGCACCTCCAGCAACCTGGCCGACAGCATGACGTAGCGGTCTTTCTGTCCCTTGCCCTGCTGCAGCACCATGCGCTGGCGGTCGATAGCCTCAGGCTTCAGGCGGGTCGCCTCGGAAATACGCAGGCCGGCGGCATAGCATGTCGTCAGGATCGCGTGGTGTTTGAAGCTCTCGATGCAGCCAAGGAAGTGCCGCACCTCCTCAGGGCTGAGAATGACGGCCAGTGTCTTTGGCGCCTTTGGGCACGGAATGATCCGGTCGAAATCCCAATCGAGGCCGAGCGTGACGCGGTAGAGAAAACGAAGCGCTCTGACGGTCACGTGCACCGAACGTGGCGCCAGTTTCTTCTCGTTCGTCAAATAGACCTGGTAGGCGTGGATATCCTCCAGGCCGAGCAAAGCCGGCGATTTAGCGAAATGCCGGCGAACTGCGAAACCTGCAGCAAATATGAATCCTGCGTGTGTCGCGACAGGTTGCGGACCTGCATGTCTTCCATCATGCGTAACCGAAGCGAGGTCATAGCGATCTCCTTGACAAGAGGGACGCTGCGCGCGGGCAGCAACACCATCTTGCCAGGGGCAAGCGCTTCCGGTTTGGGGTGGATTGCGTCGCTGTGCGGGTGGTGCCGGGGGTCAGAGACACGGGCTGACTTCAAGGGGATACGCCGTGCTCAACAAGGATACCCTCCCGCGGAGCGGGTTCGTCCAAAGCTGTTTATGCCGACTGCCGAACTATGCCGAAGGGTTTTGGGAAGAGCCCGTTGTCTGCGCGTAATTGCGGGTAGTCGAGCGGTCGTGGTTCCGGTTCCATTCGGCATAGTCTGGCGTCTTACAGCGCCTCAAGGAAGGTGAGCGGCGGTCACTCGGCTGGAAGCGGGTCGCATGTGGTGCTCGTAGACGCCAGATCTTTTAATCCAGCTGAAGAGACCGCAGACCAAGTTCAGGCATCGCCATGTGCCGTGGCCAGCGAGTTCGTCTTCACGAGAAGCGCCGCGTAGAGTTCGACGAGCCGTCCGTGGGGTCCACTCTTCAGGCGCCGAAATAGTGGCTGCCGCGCAAATACTCTTCTGCAATCATATGCTGGCCTCCGCATTTGAAAGCGGAGGCACAAGACAAACTATGCCGAGCCAATTACACGCCGCTCACAGTGAATCTCGGGGAAAACAAGCTCGTTCGGCATAGTTCGGCAGTCGGCATAAACCTCGAAGATGAAGGACGTAGACCCTCAAGCCTGGCTCGCCGACGTCCTGGCGCGCATCGCCGCACATCCAGCCCAAA
Source organism: Bradyrhizobium sp. 170 (assembly GCF_023101085.1). Lineage (NCBI taxonomy): Bacteria > Pseudomonadati > Pseudomonadota > Alphaproteobacteria > Hyphomicrobiales > Nitrobacteraceae > Bradyrhizobium > Bradyrhizobium sp. 170. Next base: position 1,673,231 of record NZ_CP064703.1, read on the forward strand.
AGCTCGACGAACTGCTTCCGTGGAATTGGCGTGACCGAAACAAGCGAGCCGAAAAAGCTGCCTGAGTGACCGCTACGCGGTCTTCACCGGCTTGACCGGACGCTTGAGAGTGGCGAGGCACATGGATTAACTCCTGTCCAGTTTTTCGAGCGAAGATCAGGTCCCCGGAACGTACCCGGGGCAGGTCAGTACCACCCAAGTCACTCTTGTCGATCCCCAGCACTTTTGCCTGGGTTATTTGTAGATGGTCGTAATTGTGAACCTCGATGCGAGATCGTAGTGCTTGCTCATCTTAATCAGAGTTCGATGTTGATTTAAATGTGGGGCTTCGACCTCTCTATGCAGGTCACAGATGGATACGCATCGATGTCGCGAACCTGACAAAATGTTGCGACCATTCCAGCGGACATGTTGGCGCGCATGCGTGTTTCAGTCTCGCTATGCGGGCGAGCACGGTATTCGACGTGGCACGCGGATTGCTGGGATGATGAGCAAAGAACCTAGCGGCAAAAGCGGCTGTAGCAACTGCATCCTCATTTCGTGGATGACACCGCGATCGATGGAACGAAGAAAGAAAAGCAAAATGTCAAATCCGCATCAGATAGCATTCTATGGGAAGGGGCCTCGGCGAAACCGCCCCCTACCAAACAGGCTCGCCGCCCTTGTCGACCCTTGCGCAGGAAATCTTGATGGCCGGCTGCGACTCAAAGGCCCACCACACTCGCCTTATCCTGAACAAGGCGCAGGATAAAGTTCTGCATCTCGCCGCGCGGTATGCCTAGACAGTTACACGTTGGCCGATCTTGATAATCGAGTCGGGCTACGCCGCGGAGGACGTCGTCTACATGCCGTCTTACGTCATTCGCTGCCCGCAGCGCCTGCCGGTCACCTTCCGCCCTTCCATCGCTTAGAGAGTGAAGTGCCACGATGTCCGAACAACCCTTGCCGACGCTGCCGATGTGGCGCGTCGATCACATCGAGCCCTCGCCCGAGATGTTGGCGCTACGCGCCAACGGTCCGATCCACCGCGTGCGCTTCCCGTCCGGGCACGAAGGCTGGTGGGTGACAGGCTACGACGAGGCCAAGGCGGCGCTGTCCGACGCGGCGTTCCGGCCCGCGGGAATGCCGCCGACGGCATTCACCCCGGATTCGGTGATTCTCGGTTCGCCGGGGTGGCTGGTCTCGCACGAGGGGGGCGAGCATGCCCGGTTACGCACGATCGTGGCGGCGGCCTTCAGCAACCGCAGGATGAAGCTGCTCGCGCAGCAGGTCGAGGCGATCGCCGCGCAGTTGTTCGAGACGCTGGCGGCCCAGCCCCAGCCCGCCGACCTGCGGCGCCACCTCTCCTTTCCGCTTCCGGCCATGGTCATCAGCGCGCTGCTGGGCGTGCTCTACGAGGATCACGCCTTTTTCGCCGGGCTGTCCGACGAGGTGATGACGCACCAGCATGAAAGCGGCCCGCGCAGCGCGTCGCGCCTGGCCTGGGAAGAACTGCGCGCCTACATTCGCGGCAAGATGCGGGACAAGCGCCAGGATCCGGGCGACAACCTGCTGACGGATCTGCTCGCGGCGGTCGACCAGGGCAAGGCGACCGAGGAAGAGGCGATCGGCCTGGCGGCGGGCATGCTGGTGGCGGGGCACGAGAGCACCGTCGCGCAGATCGAATTCGGCCTGCTGGCCATGTTCCGCCATCCGCAACAGCGCGAACGCCTGGTCGGCGATCCATCCCTGGCGGACAAGGCGGTGGAGGAAATCCTGCGCATGTACTCGCCGGGCGCGGGCTGGGACGGCATCATGCGCTATCCGAGGACCGACGTGACCATCGCGGGAGTGCATATTCCCGCGGAGAGCAAGGTGCTGGTCGGCCTGCCGGCGACGTCGTTCGATCCGCGCCATTTCGACGACCCGGAAATCTTCGACATCGGACGCGACGAAAATCCGCACCTGGCGTTCTCCTACGGGCCGCACTACTGCATCGGCGTGGCGCTGGCCAGGCTGGAACTCAAGGTGGTGTTCGGTTCGATCTTCCAGCGCTTTCCCGCGCTGCGCCTGGCCGTGGCGCCCGAAGAACTGAAGTTGCGCAAGGAGATCATCACTGGCGGGTTCGAGGAGTTCCCAGTGCTCTGGTGATGCTCGGACGCCGCCGGGAATCGCGATGTTCTCCGCAGTTTGCCGGCGCGCCTGGCGCGCGCCGGTCAGATCAGCCAGCCAACAGGTAACCAGATGGACGTGCAAGAAACCACGGCAGCATGCCGGGACGCCTTCGCCGAACTGGCGTCGCCAGCGTGCATCCACGACCCGTATCCGTTCATGCGGTGGTTGCGCGAGCACGATCCGGTGCATCGCGCGGCGTCGGGCCTCTTTCTGTTGAGCCGCCACGCCGACATCTACTGGGCGCTCAAGGCCACGGGCGATGCGTTTCGGGGACCGGCGCCGGGCGAACTGGCGCGCTATTTCCCGCGTGCGGCGACCAGCCTGTCACTCAATCTGCTGGCGTCCACGCTAGCGATGAAGGAACCACCGACGCATACGCGTCTGCGCCGGCTGATCTCGCGCGATTTCACCATGCGCCAGATCGACAACCTGCGGCCGAGCATCGCGCGCATCGTCGCAGCGCGCCTGGACGGCATGGCGCCCGCGCTGGAGCGCGGGGATCCGGTGGACCTGCATCGGGAATTCGCGCTGGCCTTGCCCATGCTGGTTTTCGCCGAACTGTTCGGCATGCCCCAGGACGACATGTTCGGGCTCGCCGCCGGCATCGGCGCCATTCTGGAAGGCCTGGGCCCGCACGCCAACGATCCCCAGCTCGCCGCGGCGGACGCGGCCAGCGCCAGGGTGCAGGCCTACTTCGGCGACCTCATTCAGCGCAAGCGCACCGATCCCCGCCACGACATCGTGTCGATGCTGGTCGGCGCACACGACGACGATGCCGACACGCTGTCGGATGCGGAGTTGATCAGCATGCTGTGGGGCATGCTGCTGGGCGGCTTCGCAACCACTGCTGCGACCATTGACCATGCGGTCGTGGCGATGCTGGCGTATCCCGAACAGCGGCACTGGCTGCAGGGAGACGCCGTGGGGGTGGAGGCATTCGTCGAAGAAGTCCTGCGCTGCGACGCGCCCGCCATGTTCAGCTCCATTCCGCGTATCGCCCAGCGCGACATCGAACTGGGCGGCGTGGTGATCCCGAAGAACGCGGACGTGCGCGTGCTGATCGCGGCCGGCAATCGCGACCCGGACGCCTTCGCCCATCCCGACCGCTTCGATCCCGCGCGGTTCTACGGCACCAGTCCTGGCATGTCGACCGACGGGAAGATCATGCTGAGCTTCGGCCACGGCATCCACTTCTGCCTCGGTGCGCAACTGGCCCGGGTGCAGTTGGCCGAGAGCCTGCCGCGGATCCAGGTGCGCTTCCCCACGCTGGCATTGGCCGAGCCGCCGACCCGGGAGCCCTCCGCGTTCCTTAGGACGTTCCGCGCGCTGCCGGTGCGGCTGCATGCGCAGGGGGGCTGAGATGCGCGTCGTGGTCGACCAGGATCTGTGCGGAACCACCGGGCAGTGCGTGCTGACGCTGCCGGGCACCTTTCGCCAGCGCGAACCGGACGGCGTGGCCGAAGTGTGCGTGGCGACGGTCCCGCAGGCGCTGCACGCCGCCGTGCGGCTCGCGGCAAGCCAGTGTCCAGTCGCCGCCATTCGGGTCATCGAAAGCGACGCTGGCGATGACGAGCGCGCCAGCGCCGACCCTGCGCCTTCTCCGGCGGAGGCCGAGCAACGCAATCCAGGAGGACACGATGGCACGGTTTGAAGGCAAGGTGGCCGTGGTGACCGGCGCCGGCGCCGGCATCGGCAAGGCATGCGCCGTCGCCATCGCACGCGAGGGCGGCAGAGTGGTGGTGGCCGACATTGATGGCTCGGCGGCCATCGCCTGCACCGCGCAGATCGCGGCCGAAGCGGGCCACGCGCTGGCCCTGGCCATGGACATCGCCGATGCGCAGGCGGTGGCAGCGCTGTTCGAGACGGCGGAGCGGCACTTCGGTGGGGTCGACCTGCTGGTGAACAACGCGAGCGCCATGCATCTGACCCCGCGCGACCGCGCGCTCCTCGACCTGGACCTGGCGGTCTGGGATCAGACCATGGCGACCAATCTGCGCGGCACGCTGCTCTGCTGCCGGCAGGCCATCCCACGGATGATCGTCCGCGGCGGTGGCGCGATCGTCAACATGTCGTCGTGCCAGGGGCTCAGCGGTGACACCGCGCAGACGTCCTACGCCGCGTCGAAGGCGGCGATGAACATGCTGTCGGCCTCGCTCGCCACCCAGTACGGTCATGCGCAGATCCGCTGCAACGCGGTTGCGCCGGGTCTCGTCATGACCGAGCGTCTCCTCGCCAAGCTGGACGAGTGCATGCAACGGCATCTGCGCCGGCACCAGCTCCTGCCGCGCGTCGGCCGCCCCGAGGACGTGGCCGCGCTGGTGGCGTTCCTGCTCTCCGACGATGCTGCGTTCATCACCGGCCAGGTCGTGTGCATCGACGGCGGCATGCTGGCGCATGTGCCGACGTACGCCGACGGTGGCAACAGCCGCGCCGCGCGGCCTGCCGGCGACACTGCCGAAGCGGCCGCGGCGCCGCGCTGCTGATGGACATGCTGCTCAACCCGCTGGACCGTCGGCACCGGCTGCGGTACGACATCCCGGTCGTGCCCGGCGCTTTCCCCCTGGTCGGGCATCTTCCCGCCATCGTCTGCGACCTGCCGCGCCTGCTGCGGCGCGCGGAACGGACGCTGGGCAGCCACTTCTGGCTGGATTTCGGCCCTGCCGGACACCTGATGACCTGCGTGGATCCGGATGCGTTCGCACTGCTCCGGCACAAGGACGTGTCCTCGGCGCTGATCGAAGAGATCGCGCCCGAATTGCTTGGCGGAACGTTGGTTGCCCGGGACGGCGGCGCGCACCGGCAGGCGCGCGATGCGATCAAGGAGGCGTTCCTGCCCAAGGGGCTGACCCAGGCCGGCATCGGCGACCTGTTCGTGCCCGTCATCCGGGCGCGGGTGCAGGCGTGGCGCGACCGCGGCGAGGTAACCATCCTGCGCGAAACCGGCGACCTGATGCTCAAGCTCATCTTCAGCCTCCTGGGAATCCCCGCGCAGGACCTGCCGGGATGGCATCGCAAGTACCGGCAACTGCTGCAGTTGATCGTCGCGCCCCCGGTCGACCTGCCCGGACTGCCCTTGCGGCGCGGCCGCGCCGCCCGCGACTGGATCGACGCGCAGTTGCGCCAGTTCGTCCGCGACGCGCGCGCGCATGCCGCGCGCACCGGGTTGATCAACGACATGGTGAGCGCCTTCAATCGCAGCGACGATGCGCTCTCCGATGACGTCCTGGTCGCCAATATCCGCTTGCTGCTGCTTGCCGGTCACGACACCACTGCCTCGACGATGGCCTGGATGGTGATCGAGCTGGCGCGGCAGCCTGTGCTGTGGGACGCCCTGGTCGAGGAGGCGCAACGCGTGGGCGCGGTGCCGACCCGGCACGCGGACCTTGCGCAGTGTCCAGTCGCCGAGGCGCTGTTCCGCGAGACGCTGCGCGTGCATCCGGCGACCACGCTCCTGCCGCGTCGCGCGCTGCAGGAATTGCAACTCGGCCAACGGCGCATTCCCGCGGGCACCCATCTGTGCATTCCGCTGCTGCATTTCTCGACCTCGGCGCTGCTGCACGAGGCGCCTGATCAGTTCCGCCTGGCGCGGTGGCTGCAACGCACGGAGCCGATCCGGCCGGTGGACATGCTGCAGTTCGGTACCGGACCACACGTCTGCATCGGCTACCACTTGGTATGGCTGGAACTGGTGCAGTTCTGCATCGCCTTGGCGCTGACCATGCACAAGGCCGGGGTGCGGCCGCGGTTGCTGAGCGGCATCGAAAAAGGCCGACGCTATTACCCGACCGCACATCCGTCCATGACAATCCGCATCGGATTCTCATGAGCTGGCTCGCGTGCCCCGTGTGGCGAGGCAGCGGCGCCGGTGACGCGCGGCATTGCTGCACTCGGCGCGCGCGCTCGGTGCGACGCCGGCAACACCGCGGCGGCTCGGCGCTCGCCGTGGCCGTGTCAGATACAAGGACATGAACAACATGCAGACCGGTTCCACGCTACACGACGACCGAACTGGCGTTTCCGCGCTCGGCGGATTGGGCGCGCAGGCGCGCGGCGCATCCGGCAGGCTGCTGCCGGAGATCTGGATGCAGGACGGCGCAAAGCGGGTCGAACAGGCGCTGGCGCGTCTTCTCTGCGCCGAAGACGACGGTGAGACCGAGCTGATGGCGGCGATGCGCTACGCCACCTTGCATGGCGGGAAGCGCACCCGCGCCTTGCTCTGTCTGGCTGCCGGCGCACTGGCCGACACGCCGGCGCACATGCTCGACAACGTCGGCGCCGCCATCGAGATGATGCACGCCTGTACCCTGGTCCACGACGACCTGCCCGCGATGGACGACGACGTGCTTCGCCGCGGCCTTCCGACCGTGCACGTCAAGTTCGGCGAAGCCACTGCGATCCTGGTCGGCGATGCGCTGCAGGCGCACGCCTTCCTGACCCTGGCGAGCCTGGATGTGCCGGGCGACAACCGTATCGCGCTCGTGCGCGAACTGGCGCAGGCGGTGTCCGCCGAGGGTGCCGCAGGCGGGCAGGCCATGGATCTGTCGCTGGTCGGAAAGCACGTCGAGCTGGACAGGATCGTGGCGATGCACCGGATGAAGAGCGGAGCGCTAGTGCGCGCGTCCGTTCGCATGGGCGCGCTATGCGCCATCGCGGAGGATGCCGCGCACGCTGCGCTGTACTGTGCGCTCGATCGCTACACCGCCTGTTTCGGCCTGGCGTTGCAGGTGGTCGACGACATTATCGACGCGACAGCGGATACCGCGACGCTGGGCAAGACCCCCGGCAAGGACGCGGCGGCGCAGAAGCCGACCTGCGCGTCGATCATGGGGCTGCAGGCAGCGCGCCAGTTCGCGCTGGATTTGTTGCGCGACGCCGGGGAGGCCATCGCCCCGCTGGGGCCACGTGCGGAACGGTTGGCGCAGATGCTGCAGCGGGCCAACGCGTATCTGTTCAAGCACGCGCCATGCGCATGAGCGCGCCCGTCCGCATGGAGTCGCCCCTGTGCCGCTGCGATCGGCCGGCGGCAGCAGTGCATGCTGCACTGTGTCCGAGTCCGCGGCGCCGATCGCAGCGGTTGCCCAGCACGGCCGCGGCGCACGCGGCGCGCTGCGCGCAAGCCTATGCGGCGGACCGGCGCCAGCATCGGGGCGCGTCGCCGCGCCGGAGCAGGGCGGCCGTCCGGCGCTGCCCATGCGCCGGGCCGCGACGGGCCTGCGGCGACGTGCGCGGCGTCTGCCCGATCCTGGTTCTCGTCAACCGTCTGCAGAAGGAACATCCCGCGTGAACGCGCTGTCCGAACAGATCCTTTCCGAATTGCGCCACCTGCTGAGCGAGATGAGCGACGGCGGCAGCGTCGGTCCGTCCGTCTACGACACGGCGCGAGCTCTGCAGTTCCACGGCAACGTCACCGGTCGGCAGGACGCATACGCGTGGCTCATCGCGCAGCAACAGGCCGATGGCGGATGGGGAAGCGCCGACTTCCCGCTGTTCCGCCATGCGCCCACGTGGGCGGCGTTGCTGGCATTGCAGCGTGCCGATCCTCTTCCCGGCGCTGCCGACGCAGTCCAGGCTGCAACCCGGTTCCTCGAGCGCCAGCCCGATCCCTACGCGCATGCGGTGCCGGAAGACGCGCCGATCGGCGCGGAGCTGATCCTGCCGCAGTTGTGCGGCGAGGCCGCATCCTTGCTGGGCGGCGTGGCGTTTCCGCGCCACCCGGCGCTGTTGCCGTTGCGGCAAGCGTGCCTGGTCAAGCTGGGGGCGGTGGCGACGTTGCCGAGCGGCCATCCGTTGCTGCACTCCTGGGAAGCCTGGGGGACGTCGCCGACCACCGCATGCCCGGATGACGACGGCAGCATCGGCATCAGTCCGGCGGCCACCGCCGCGTGTCGTGCGCACGCCGTGACACAGGGGAGCACGCCGCAGGTCGGGCGCGCCGACGCGTATCTGCAGGCGGCATCGCGGGCGACGCGCAGCGGCATCGAAGGTGTCGTTCCCAACGTCTGGCCGATCAATGTGTTCGAGCCATGCTGGTCGCTGTACACCCTGCATCTGGCCGGGCTGTTCGCGCATCCCGCGCTCGCCGAGGCGGTGCGCGTGATCGTCGCGCAGCTCGACGCCCGCCTGGGCGTGCGCGGTCTGGGCCCGGCCTTGCACTTCGCGGCCGATGCGGACGACACCGCCGTTGCGTTGTGCGTCCTGCGCCTTGCAGGCCGCGACCCGGCGGTCGATGCGTTGCGCCATTTCGAAATCGGCGAGCTGTTCGTCACCTTCCCCGGCGAGCGCAATGCCTCGGTGTCGACCAACATCCATGCCCTGCATGCGTTGCGACTGTTGGGAAAGCCCGCCGCCGGCACCAGCGCCTACGTCGAGGCCAATCGCAACCCGCACGGTCTATGGGACAACGAAAAATGGCACGTTTCGTGGCTGTATCCCACCGCGCATGCGGTTGCTGCGCTGGCGCAAGGCAAGCCCCAGTGGCGCGACGAGCGCGCGCTGGCGGCGCTGCTGCAGGCGCAGCGCGACGACGGCGGCTGGGGCGCCGGTCGCGCGTCCACATTCGAGGAAACCGCCTATGCGCTGTTCGCGTTGTACGTGATGGACGGGAGCGAAGAGCCGACAGGGCGCCGGCGCATCGCGCAGGCGGTGGCGCGTGCGCTGGAGTGGATGCTCGCCCGCCATGCGGCGCGTGCATTGCCGCAGACGCCGCTGTGGATCGGCAAGGAACTGTATTGCCCCACCCGGGTCGTGCGCGTGGCCGAACTCGCCGGGTTGTGGCTGGCGCTTCATTGGGGGCGGCGCGTCCTGGCCGAGGGAGCAGGAGCACCATGATCCAGACCGAACGCGCGCTGCAGCAGGTGCTGGAGTGGGGGCGTTCCCTGACCGGGTTCGCCGACGAGCATGCCATGGAAGCGGTCAGGGGCGGCCAGTACATCCTGCAGCGCATCCACCCGAGCCTGCGCGACACCAGCGTCCGCAACGGCCGCGATCCGCAGGACGAAACGCTGATCGTGGCGTTCTATCGCGAACTGGCGCTGCTGTTCTGGCTCGACGATTGCAACGACCTTGGCCTGATCGCGCCGGAGCAGCTCGCCGCGGTGGAGCAGGCGCTGGGGCAGGGCGTGCCGTGCGCGCTCCCCGGATTCGAGGGCTGCGCTGTGCTGCGCGCTTCGCTGGCCGCGCTCGCCTACGATCGTCGCGACTATGCTCAGCTTCTCGACGATACCCGGTGCTACTGCGCGGCGCTGCGCGCCGGGCACGCGCAGGCGGCAGGGGCGGAACGCTGGTCCTACGCCGAGTACCTGCACAACGGCATCGATTCGATCGCCTACACGAACGTGTTCTGTTGCCTGTCGTTGCTGTGGGGGCTGGACATGGCGACCTTGCGCGCGCGTCCGGCGTTTCGCCAGGTCCTGCGGCTCATCTCCGCGATAGGGCGCCTGCAGAACGATCTGCATGGACGCGACAAGGACAGGTCGGCCGGCGAGGCCGACAACGCGGCGATCCTGCTGCTGCAGCGCTATCCGGCTATGCCTGTGGTGGAGTTCCTCAACGACGAGCTGGCCGGCCATACGCGCATGCTGCACCGGGTGATGGCGGAAGAACGCTTTCCCGCGCCGTGGGGACCGTTGATCGAGGCCATGGCGGCCATCCGCGCGCAGTACTACCAGACCTCGACCAGCCGCTACCGCAGCGACGCTGCGGGGGGAGGCCAGCGTGCGCCGGCCTGAACGCGCGGGAGGCGGCGGCGTGCGCGCGCTGCCGTCGGTCCGATCCGACGCAACGCCGTCGCCCGATGCGACGGATGGAGCGAGCATGAGCGACACCGCCCTGAGCCGGCGCAAGGACGACCATCTGGACATCGTGCTGGATCGGCGAACGGCGCCGGCCACGGTCGCCGCCGGCTGGGAGTCCATCCGTTTCGAACACTGCGCATTGCCCGAGTTGGACCTGACGCAGATCGACCTGCGCGCCTCGCTGCTGGGCAAGACCATGCGCGCGCCGCTGCTGATCAGCTCCATGACCGGCGGCATGCCACGCGCCGAGGCCATCAACCGGCATCTGAGCGAGGCAGCGCAAGCCTTGGGGATCGCCATGTGCGTCGGTTCGCAGCGCGTGAGCCTGCAATCCCGCAACTCCCAGGGGCTGACGCGCGCGCTGCGCCGCCTGGCCCCAGACATTCCCTTGCTGGCCAATATCGGCGCCGCGCAACTGCGCGAGGCCGACGGCCTGGACCTGGCGCGCCGGGCGGTGGATGCGCTGGAGGCCGATGGACTCATCGTCCATCTCAATCCGCTGCAGGAAGCGGTACAGCCGGAGGGCGACCGCGACTGGCGCGGCGTCCTGGCGCAGATCGCTCGCGCAGCGCGTAGCGTGGGCGTGCCGATCGTGGCCAAGGAAGTGGGGTCGGGCCTGTCCGCCTCGGTGGCCTGTGCGCTCGTCGAGGCGGGCGTGGCGGTGATCGATGTCGCCGGCGCCGGCGGCACCAGTCGGGCCGCGGTGGAGGGCGAGCGCGCCCGCGATGCCGCCGACCGTGCAGTGGCGATGGCGTTCGCCGATTGGGGGATTCCGACCCCGGCCAGCGTGCAGGCGGTACGTCGGGCGCTGCCAACGGTGAAGCTGATCGCGTCGAGCGGGATCCGCGACGGCGTCGACGTGGCCAAGGCCATCCGCCTGGGCGCGGACATCGCCGGGGCAGGCGGCCGGCGTGCTGCGCGCGGCTACGGTGTCCACCGAGGCGGTTGTCGCGCATTTCGAGATCGTCATCCGCCAGTTGGCCGTCGCCTGCTTCTGCACCGGCTCGGCTGATCTAGCGGCGTTGCGTCAGGCGCGCTTGTTGCCCTCGGCGCATCTGCCCGCCGGTTGATGCCGGCGGCGGCGGGCGCCTAGTCTTACTGAATCAGAAAGTCGCGGATGCGGGGGGATTCGCGCTGGTCGCGGATTTGTTAGGGTGCTGCTTCGTGATCAGGGAAGCGCCCCGCCATGACCGACTGGACAGCCGAGAGTGAAGCCGCATTCGACGCCTATGTCGATGCTTTGATCGGGGTGATCGGCCGCGCCGAACGAGCTGAGCCCCTGAAGGGGTCGGAACAAGGTGCGCCGGGAGACCGGCAAGGAGTAGATGGTGCAAGTCCATTGCAATGAAGGAGTAGCGATCCACATTGACCCCGAGTCATGCGCGGTCGGTCGTGAGGAGACCGGTAACTTCTCTGGGTCAAACACGGGTTGTTAGGCTCGAGCAGTCCATCAGCATCGTTTGAGACAAAGCGATGGCGGTGGAATGGACGGTTACGATCGAGGGCCGGAACGAATTTGGCGACACATGCCGGAAGGAGGTCCGCATAGACAAGAGCTGGGAGAGCCTGTTCGACGGCGACATCGGCTTGTCGATCGGCGATAGCAAGAAGATCATGGCAGCGCTGCAGAACGCGGTCGTGAATCATGAGGCGGAGACGTATGCCCTTCTTCGCCGGGTTTGCCCGGATTGCCATACGTTCCGACCGGTCAAGGACTACACGACACGCCGGATCCGAACCGTCTTCGGCACCGTTGAGGTTCGCAATCCCCGATGGATGCTGTGCCGGGAATGCCATCCAGGGATGGTCGGTGCCTTCGCGCCGCTGAAGGAAATTTGTCCCGATCGAGCGGGAGCTGATGGAACTGACGGCGCGGCTAGGAAGCATGCTGCCCTACCGCCAGGCGGCGAAGGTGCTGGCCGATTTCCTGCCCACTGAACCGACTGAGACGCATGCGACCGTGCGCAAGCGTACCATCAGGATCGGCAAGCGGCTCGACAACCAGGTCATGCAGGAAACTTGGCGCGCGAGGTCCCAAACGGATGACCGATGCCAGCTTGAGATGCAGCTTCCCGGAGATCGGCGCAAAGAGTTCGTCATCAGCATTGATACGGCGCACGTTCGTAGCGCTGATCAACATTCGGCGCGAAATTTCGAGCTCGTCGTGGCCAGATGCGGCCGCGGGGGACGGGGAGAAAGGGGCGGTCGCTATTTCGTCACCGGCAGCACCGACCAGCAGGCAATCCGCGATCGTGCTCTTCACTCTCTCCAGGAAGTCGGATATCGCGGCTTTGGGGATGTGACGGTGATCTCGGACGGGGCCGAAATCCTAAAGCGGCTGCCCCGCGCCATGCCGAAACCAACGACCCACATCATCGACTGGTTTCATATTGCCATGAAGATCCAGCCCATTCAGCAGATCGCCGATCACATCGTACGATCCCGATCAGGCCCCTTTGAAGCGCTTCCAACCATCGACAGGGACATCAGAGCCGTGAAGTGGCGTCTGTGGCATGGGCGGGTCGGCCGCGCGATCCGCGACCTGGAGCAACTTCTAGGGTCCAGATTCAATTGAGCCAATATGCGACGAGAGCGGCGAGATGAACAGCGGCCAAGAAATTCCGGGCGAGCTTGTCGTATCGGGTGGCGATACGGCGGAAGTCTTTGAGCCTGCAAAAGCAGCGCTCGATGACATTTCGGCCTTTGTAGGCGCGTTTGTTGAAGCGATGGATGACGACGCGGTTGGATTTGTTGGGAATGGGCGGCGCGAGCGCCAGAACATCGGGCGCCGCCGCGATATCGGCATCCTGGCCTCGGGTCTCAGATGCAGGACGACTCTATGGCTTGCTTCCATGTTGAAGGGGCTGACGTGCGCGTCGAAAATCGGGTTTGTCACACGGATAAAGATCCAGAGGACAGAGGACAAATTCGCGTGTAGTTCCAGTTCTTATCTCGAAGAGAAAAATCCGCTTGAATAGTTGTCGATGACCATTGATATGGTAATGGGAAGCAGTTGCGTCTTCGCCAAAAACAAGACGCTACAGGCAGATGTGCAAAGCGAAATCGGAGAACACGTGGCAAAAAGCACCAAGCGCAAAGAGTATAGTAAGGATGACGTCAAGCTGCTCAAAGCGCACTCAAAGGCCCGCACCCCTGTAGCTAGGGTTTCAAAGCTTATGAAGCGATCCGAGGGCTCTCTAAGACAGAAAGCACGTACCTTGGGGATTGGCTTGGGTCACCAGCGCTGAGATACGCGTCAATGTTCGGAAATCGACCGGCGTGATGATCGAGACGGCCAGGCGGCTTACGACCGCCGGGCCACCTGATCGTTTCAGGTCCCTGCGCCCGAGGCACAGCTCGCGCGATGAACGAGCTGACCGATTTCCCGATAGACCGGCTCACTTGGCCTAAACCTCGTCGAGTGTCATGGTTTCAATCAGGGGCTAATAAACCCGACTCGTTCGTCTCAAGTGCGGCTTATATCGGTGAATATAGATTTACCGAGCCCGGAAATACGGTCCGCGAGCGTGCCGGCGGATCATCATCTCGGCCGGTAGACGTCATTCGGCGCTGAGCCATCTCCCTCTGCCTCCACCCTTCTCGAGGCGCGGCGACTGGAATCTAGTTGCCCCGAAGAGGGAGCTTGGCACCATTTTTTCCGAGTCCGTGGGCGCCGGCATCGTCGGCCTACAGCATTAGCGGCCTGCGGCTGACGCAGATCGCTCTGATGATGCTGCCGGCCGGCAAGGCGGAAGGGAATAGCCGCGGTCCGGCCTACGGCGACAATATAAAGGTACTCCGGCAGGAGATGTGCGTCCAGCAGGCGCAGAAGCGTACAAGTATTTTGTATGTTCATGCGGAGCCGCGCCGGCATCCTCTTGTATGCGGGATTTGTTGTGAGGTGAGCAAAGCGGTACTGAACATTGTTCATCGTCATCATCGAGGCCGTCGATTTCGCCGTCGCGACTGCCGCGCGCGGACAGCGCGGCGGCCGCGGCAGACTCCATGGCGGCAATGAGAATTGAATTGCGGGCCGCACTCGCTAGCAGCAGGCCGCATTTGCGGTAAGATCGTCTCATCTGGTATCCGACAAACGATTGAATCTGACGTCCTTCGAATGCGGGAGCTGCTCCTTGCTGCACTTTCGATATGTTGCCTCAGGCAATTTTAAGCGTGTCGCCGCCGATTTCGCGGTTGCAAGGGCAGAGCTCATCAGTCTGTATCGCATCCAGAACGCGTAACGTGTCCGTCGGGCTGCGGCCGACATTGAGGCTTGTCGCATAGACATGCTGGATCGTGTTCTCAGGATCGACGATGAAGGTGTAGCGATGCGCGATGCCATCACGCGATCGCACTCCAAGGCCATCGACCAGTGCGCCCTTGGTGTCGGCAAACTGCCAGATCGATAGACGGTGCAGATCCTTGTGCTCACGCCGCCAGGCGAGCTTGCAGAACTCGTTATCGGTCGAGCCACCAAGCACGATTGCATCGCGATCGGCGAAATGCTTGGACAGGCGAGCAAACTCAGCGATTTCGGTCGGGCAGACGAATGTGAAATCCTTCGGGTAAAAGAAGATGACTTTCCATTTTCCGGGGAAACTCCTCTCAGTCAGCGTCTCGAAGGCGCTCTGCCCGTTCTCCTCTTGCAGGTGAAAGCCGGGCTTCACGCCTGTGATGTCGAAGGGCGGCAACTTACTTCCAATTCCAGGCATATTGTCCTCACAACATCGCGTCACACGGAAACAGCGTTCCGCGACTGGCAAAGCAAGCGATATGCCACCCGATCTGACGGCAAGTACCCATCATGCCGGTCGTGGAACATTCGCCTTTGATGATGGCGGTGTCCTCGAACCCCATCTGCACCGTGTGGTCTCCTCAATTGTCTCGGGCTTACGGCCCGGCATTCCCCGTTCCGCGCTCTTTCGCCCGACACTCGTAGTGGAATCCACGCGCCGGGCTTTGTCGGGTTTCTCTCAGAACCCTTGCCGCTGTCGGGTCCGCCACAGCATCCGGTCTCGGACGCTGCGCTATTAGTCGAGCCTAGTCAGATGCTTAACGCGCGTGCGAACGAATGGCACGCCAGTTGCTAACTGGATGCAGCAACAACGAGTAAGGGCTGAGGGCACGCCGACGCCGATGGCGAGCGATGGCCTCCTTCCCGAAACCCGTGTGCCCACGTTTCTGAGAGAGAAACAGCCTCGCGCGTTCGGCGCGAAAAATTGGCAATCGGTTGATGGAGAGCAACATGTCTTCGCTGAGACAAATCGCGTTTTATGGCAAGGGTGGCATCGGTAAATCGACAACGTCGCAAAATACGCTGGCGGCTCTTGCTGAGCTGGGCCAAAGGATTCTCATCGTCGGCTGCGATCCCAAAGCGGACTCGACTCGCCTCATCCTGCACGCCAAAGCGCAGGACACCATTCTGAGTCTGGCGGCAAATGCCGGCAGCGTTGAGGACCTCGAAATCGAGGACGTCATCAAGCTCGGCTACAAGGACATTCGATGCGTCGAGTCCGGCGGTCCAGAGCCGGGGGTCGGGTGCGCCGGAAGAGGCGTGATCACTTCGATCAACTTTCTGGAGGAGAATGGCGCCTATGAGGACATCGACTACGTCTCTTACGACGTGCTCGGCGACGTCGTCTGCGGCGGTTTCGCTATGCCTATCCGCGAGAATAAGGCACAGGAAATCTACATCGTGATGTCCGGCGAGATGATGGCGATGTATGCCGCCAACAACATCTCCAAGGGTATTCTGAAGTATGCGAATTCCGGCGGCGTGCGCCTCGGCGGCCTGATCTGCAACGAGCGGCAGACCGACAAGGAGCTGGAGCTTGCAGATGCTCTTGCCAAGAAGCTCGGCAGCCGGCTGATCTACTTCGTGCCGCGCGACAATGTCGTGCAGCACGCGGAGCTGCGCCGCATGACTGTGCTGGAATACGCGCCAGAGTCCAAGCAGGCGGATCACTATCGCAATCTCGCGACCAAGATCCACAATAATGCTGGACAAGGCGCCATCCCGACGCCAATCAGCATGGACGAGCTCGAGGATATGCTCATGGAGCACGGCATCATCAAGCCCGTCGACGAGAGCCTGGTCGGCAAGACTGCCGCCGAGCTCGCCGCTGTTTCGGCATAGTTCATGTTGTCGGCCTTCTCGACCGGGGAAGGCCGACGTCGTCCAGCTCAGAAGCTGGGGGACCTTCATGATTGGCACACAAAGCAAATTGGCCGATACGATGTCATCTCCTGTATCAGCAGCTCACATCGCCGAGCAGCGCGATGCAAGTGAGCTCTACGGGCTTCTGACCGGGCGCCATCCAACAGAAGTCGACATCAGCGACGATGACGATTTCGATCGCCATGTGCTCGCTTGCGTTCTCGCCGCATCCGCTATGGATGGCGGCCAACTTCCCGAACGGGCTGGCTTGACTAACCAGGAGCTCGATGCGCTCTTGGTGCAATACTTCCCATCCACCCCGGTCAGGAGTTGTACCTGGCGCGAACAGCCCGCGTTACCGGCTCCTGACGAGACGATTATGGTGCGCGACCTCCTGCTTACGCAACGTTCCACCCATGGCGAGGTCGGCGGCTGGCTCGCGACGATGATCGCGCGGCGCGCCATGGAGCCTAATCACTTGTGGGAAGATCTCGGTCTGCGGAAGCGGGACGAATTGTCCCGCCTCCTAATGCGCCATTTCGGGCCGCTGGCGGCTCGCAACACCAAGAACATGCGCTGGAAGCGCTTCTTCTATCGCACGCTATGCGAAGATGACGGTCTGGTGATGTGTACCACGCCGGTCTGCACGGAATGCAATGATTTTGATCTTTGCTTCGGCGAGGAGAGCGGGGAGAGCCGGATGGCCGGACGCCGGCGGGATCATCTGCGTCGTGTCGATGACTCCGTCCAAGCCATCCCAAGTTCGCAAGACTGAGCTCATAATGGATGCCCCCTCCTCGGCGCGAGTCCCGGTGTATCGGACGAGCTTTCGGCCAGCTGTCACATGAGGAGAATGAGGATTTGAAAAGACACCGGGGTAAACAACTGCGCGCAGCCGGCCTAAGGCGGATGCGGCGGCGCCTGATGATCGCGGCTTGATAATTGGCGGAGGCGACCGTCACATTTACCGCCGAGATGTTCTATGTTGACGCGCGATCGACGCCAACATCTGGCCTCTCGATCGCGCCCGCTGAACTTGTTTACGAACGCCGACCCTGGGGTTGGACCGAACCCGATGGCTCAAAATTCTTCTTCGATAAGCATGCCTGAATGCACGCGCCTTCCCCGAAGTGCTGCAGCTTGAGGTGAGGTCCGAACCGTTGCCCGGCTAGCAAGCTTCCAAGCCCGGCTTCCTGCCTTCAGCTCGGTCGCAAGCGCACCGAACCTGGCGCTCCGCCGTTTCCACCCTGTCGGATTTGCGACACACCCGGCTAATCTGAAATTCGACGTCATTCACAGGTTCTTGGGAATTCGAGCGGGTTGGCACAGCAGTTGCTGAACAGCTTCTGGAATAAACATACGGAGCCGCTGATGGCGTTCGCTGCCGCAATCATCGGGCCCGACAAAGATCGGTCGAGGTCCATAGTCCTTAATGACACCACGTTGCGCGACGGCGAACAGACACCCGGCGTGGCCTCCACGACACCGGAAAACGTCTCGATCGCGCGTGCGCTGGCCGCGGCCGGAGTCAAGGAGATCGAGGCCGGCACGCCGGCGATGGGTCAGGAAGAGATTGCCGCGATCCGAGCGGTCGCCGAAGCGGGCCTTGCGGCCACGATCATCGGCTGGTGCCGGATGAAACCCGCGGACGTCGATGCGGCGATCGAGGCCGGTGTTTCGATGGTCAAGCTATCGATTCCATCGTCCGACGTGCAGATTGCGGCGAAACTCGGTGGCGGCCGTTTGGCCGCGCTGGAGCGGGTGAAGCGCGTCGTGGCCTATGCTCGCGACAGGGGACTGGATGTCGCGGTGGGTGGCGAAGACTCCTCGCGTGCCGATGTCAACTTCCTGATCGACCTGATCGCAACCGCCAAGGCGGCCGGCGCGCGGCGCTTTCGTGTCGCAGATACGCTGAGCGTGCTCAATCCTGACGCGTCCTTCGCGCTCATGGCCGCACTGCGCGCCAGCACCGATCTCGAGTTCGAATTCCACGGCGATGACGATCTTGGGCTGGCGACGGCTAATACGCTGGCGGCGATCAAGGCCGGTGCGACGCACGCCTCTGTGACGGTCATTGGACTTGGCGAGCGAGCCGGCAATGCGTCGCTGGAGGAAGTTGCCGTCGCACTCAGGCAGCTCTACGGCCGTGATACCGGCGTGCTGCTATCCGAACTGGAAAAGTCGCGGCCGCCGCTGCAGCCGCAGCGTGCCCCACCATTCCGCTCAACAAGGCGATGGTCGGCGAGCATGTCTTGACCCATGAATCCGGCATCCACGTCGATGGGCTCTTAAAAGACCGGCCCACCTACCAAGCGCTGGACCCGGGGTTGCTCGGCCGCTCCCACCGCATTGTGACCGGCAAGCATTCAGGGCTTGCCGCTATCACTTCGCTCTTGTCCGAGTTGCAGCTTTCGGTCAGCGCCGAGCAAACCGAAACCATTCTCGCGCGCGTTCGCAAGCATGCCATCGAGCACAAAGGCCCGGTTTCCCAGGAAACGGTGGTGGCGATCTGGCGCGACATTCACGAGAGATCGGTCAACCGAGGGCGATCGGGCGGTCAGCCATGCGCGTCGCGCGATCAGGTTGGAACATTCGAGCCAGGACGGTTTCTGGGCGGATCTAGATGGAGGTTGAGAATGACGACGGATGGGATCCTTTCGCAATTGAACAAGGCCTCCGCGGCAGAGGAGTTTTTTGCACTGCTCGGCGTCGAGTACGATGCGAAAATCATCGACGTGGCGCGGCTTCATATCCTGCGTCGCATGGGTCAATATCTCGCGGGCGAGGAGTTTACCTGTGCATCCGATCCTGACTCGCCTCGCGTTGCAAGGCCACGCTTGAGCGCGCCTATGCCGACTTCGTCACGTCCTCCCCGATCGAACAGCGCGTGTTCAAGGTCCTGAAGGATGCGGCCGCACCACAACCGAACAAGCATCCAGCATTGGTGCAGCTCGGTTCCTTGGAGTGAATTGAGTTTATATCTCGTGCTCTGGAGCGTGAAGGTTCGGAGAACCTGCCAACGACCCAGGGCGTCGAATTCAAACGGAAGTTGCAGTTACGGCCTCGCGGTCCGCAGCTTGGACACTCGGCTCCTTAAGGGCCAATCACGGCTCAGCCCTGATATTTCCGTCGTTTCAAGCTGGTGCCCATGGTGCGCCTATCTCCTGCAATGGTACGCCGGCAGCGGGGTGCGCATATTTGGCGAGGAAAGCGCACCAAGATTCGGATGACTGTCTTCTGTCGCATTCCGGACGCGGATCCAGCACGGTTATCGAATGTTCCGATCCTCGTGAGAGGCTGCCAATCCGATTTCCTTCAGTAAGATTCGGTATTGGCGGTCAATTTTCATCGTCTGCGCAATTGGTACGACAATTGCTGACACATGGTCAGCTAGTCTGGAGAAGCGAATGCACATCTTGGTCCGCATCGAGTTTGTTTTTGACGCCGCGCAGTTCGCGCGCGCTGCCTGTCGGCACCATGATGCGTCGCGACGCCAAAGCGATGGTTGCATATTCCGGCCTGGCTGAGCTGAAAGCTGCGCTTGATCCGCGCCAAAGATTCGTCGACGAAATCACTCCCGTTGGCCGATCTATGGCCGAGGTTTCCCGGGGGGAGCCCTTGCTCTCCAGCGCCGGCCGCGCGGCGCCGTTGACGGGCGGCTTCACCGCCGGCCCTCGTGCCCTCGCCAAGAGAGTTGCGCGCGTGTCGCTGCAATCGGCAAGATTGCGAGGGCATTCAGAGTAATGGATCGCGTTTTCACCGGCAAGCTCGCGGCCGACAATGGCACCGGCCGAGCCTCTGGCAGGTCCTCGATCTGTTCCAACTCGGTTGCATCTCGAAGATGAGGGGGGACCAATCGATCGGCTCGCGTGACCGGCGCGGTTGGGTGCCTCACTAGTTCCATTGCCAAATGGTGCCCCCAGAATGCCAAACCCGGAAAGAACCCGAAGCTCGTGCTTCCGGCTCGTCGACAAAGGTCCAGCAATGGGTGTCTCGGCCCCGCGCTGCTGCCAGGCGGTGTTGAAAAAATGGCGGCGGGCACGCGGCCGAACTTTTAACTGAAGCAATCTTCACGCGCGAATTCAAAGCTGTAGGCGGAGCACGCTTCGCTGGCGAGCCGCTACTGAACACGGATGGGAGTACAGATGATGAGCACCGCACCCAAAAGCGCAGCTCCGGCCGCGGGTGGTGGTCGCGCGGCGACCAAGAGGGAGCTGCCCGAACGATTCAAGGCGTATAAGCACGTCTGGGTCTTCATCGAGCAGGAACGCGGGATAGTGCACCCCGTCTCCTGGGAGCTGATGGGTGCCGGCCGCCGGCTCGCCGACAAGCTCAACGTTGACCTCGCCGCGGTTGTCATCGGCCCGGTCGGGGAGACAACGCAGCAGGCGGTCGCCGAATCCTTCTGCTACGGCGCCGACCTCGCCTATATCGTCGCGGATGATCTGTTGGCCGATTATCGCAATGAATCCTACACCAAGGCCCTGTCAGAGCTGGTCAATACGTACAAGCCGGAAATCCTACTCCTAGGGGCAACTACACTGGGCCGCGATCTCGCCGGCTCAGTGGCCACCACACTGCTCACCGGCCTAACTGCCGACTGCACCGAGCTCGATGTCGATGCCGACGGCTCGCTTGCAGCGACCCGGCCGACGTTTGGCGGCTCACTATTGTGCACGATCTACACACTGAACTATCGTCCACAGATGGCAACCGTCCGTCCGCGCGTGATGCCGATGCCCGAGCGCGTGACCGGCGCCGTCTGGCGCGTCATCTCGCATCCGCTCGGGCTTGTAGAAGAAGATATCGTCACAAAAGTGCTGTCGTTCCTGCTGGACCGCGATTCTACAAAGTCCAACCTTGCCTATGCCGACGTGGTCGTCGCCGGAGGGCTCGGTCTGGGATCGCCTGAGAACTTCCAACTGGTACAGCAGCTCGCGGACGTGCTTGGCGCCGAATATGGCTGCTCGCGGCCGCTGGTCCAGAAGGGCTGGGTCACCTCGGACCGACAAATCGGCCAGACCGGGAAAACCATTCGGCCAAAGCTCTATATCGCGGCCGGTATTTCCGGCGCGATCCAGCATCGCGTTGGCGTGGAGGGGGGCGACCTCATCGTTGCCATCAACACCGACAAGAACGCTCCGATCTTCGACTTCGCCCACATCGGCATCGTCACCGACGCCATTCGACTGTTGCCCGCATTGACCTCCGCATTCCGCGCGCAGCTGTCGCCGCACTCGAACGACCGCATCGCTGGCTAGGGGAGCTTGTTGTGATCGAGGAAAGATTCGACGCGATCGTCGTCGGTGCTGGCATGGGCGGGAATGCGGCAGCGCTTACCATGGCCGAGCGGGGCCTAAAAGTGCTGCAGCTGGAGCGCGGCGAGTATTCGGGGTCGAAGAACGTGCAAGGCGCCATCCTCGTGCCGATATGCTGGAGAAGCTGATCCCGGATTTCCGAGAAGATGCACCGCTTGAGCGGCATCTCGTCGAGCAACGCTTCTGGATCGTGGACGAGCGTTCGCGCACGGGGATTCACTATCGCTCCGATGATTTCAACGAGGAGAAGCTGAACCGCTACACCATCATCCGCGCCCAGTTCGATAAATGGTCCTCGCAGAAGGTCCGCGAGGCCGGCGCCACGGTGCTGTGCGAGACCACGGTGACCGAGCTCCTCCAGGATTCCCATGGGAGGGTCGTCGGGGTGCGCACAGACCGAGATGGGGGTGAAATCCATGCAGATGTCGTCGTGCTGGCCGAGGGGGTGAACGGAGTGCTCGGGACGGGTGCGGGCTTAAGAGGGCGGCCGAAACCGGACAAGGTCGCACTCGCGGTCAAGGAGATGCATTTCCTGTCGCGCGAGACAATCGATGCTCGCTTCAATCTCAAAGGCGACGAGGGGCTCGTCATCGAAGCCGCCGGAACCATCTCCCGCGGCATGACCGGTATGGGCTTCATCTATTCCAACAAGGAATGCATCTCGCTCGGTATCGGCTGTCTTGTTGCCGACTTCCAGCGTACCGGCGAGACGCCTTACGGCCTGCTCGAGAGCTTCAAGCGTCACCCGTCCGTCCCGCCGTTGATCGAGGGTTCGGAAGTAAAGGAATATTTCCGCGCATTTGATCCCCGAAGGTGGATACAAGGCGATCCTGCAGCTTTGTGGTGAGGGTTGGGTCGTTGTCGGAGACGCCGCCCAGCTCAACAACGCCATTCATCGCGAGGGGTCCAATCTGGCGATGACGTCGGGCCGTATCGCCGCCGAAGCGATCTGCCTTATCAAATCGCGAAATGATCCGATGACGGCCAACAATCTTTCGCTTTACAAAAAACTGCTGAATGATTCCTTCGTGATCAAGGACCTGAAGAAGTACAAGGATATGCCGGCACTGATGCATACCCACTCGCAGAACTTCTTTCTCACATATCCGCAGCTCTTCTCCAAGGCAATGCAGGATTATGCGCGTCGACGGCACACCAAAGCTCGAGAAAGACAAGCTGATGCTGAGCTCGTTCATCAAGGCGCGGTCGTGGAGTGGACTGTTCAGCGATGCCCTGCGCATTGCCCGGGCCTGGCGGTGATCACAAACCAAAGACAACGACGAACGACGGAGCCAGAAACAATGCCGAGCGAGCCATCCCGACGTGTCGAGGACAAACTATTCTACAACCGCTATCTCGTTGATTCCGGCCGCGCCCATATCAAGGTGCGGCCGCACACCACACCATCCTCGCGGCTCTTATCGATGCTGAAGGCCTGCCCTGCACGGTGCTACGAGCTCAGCGATAAAGGTCATGTTGAGGTGACAGTCGACGGGTGTATCGAGTGCGGCACCTGCCGGGTGATCTGCGAAGAAAGTGGTGATATCGAGTGGAGCTACCCACGTGGCGGTTACGGTGTGCTATTCAAATTTGGTTAAAGCTTCGGGGTAGGGGCTGATTGGCAGGCTGCGGCGTTCTCGCGATACAACGAGATCACGCGCGAAATTGACATTTCACCTGATTCAATCGAGTCCCAACCTTTCCATCTACCGGGCCGGGCCCTTGCCAGGTTCCGCTATAATATGCCCGAAGATAGCCAAAGCGAGCGGATCCGAAACAGGGCGCAACGCATTGGCGGGATTAGGTCGTCCATCTCGGATCTGTCGACCGATGCTGGTTCTCTTCCCCAATATCTGGCCGGTTTCGTCCTTTGGAGTTCGCGGCGATCCGCCTGCCGCCACTGCCTCGCGACGCTGCCTATCACCTACAAACGGAACCCTGTAAGCAGGACTTCGCTTCGCCACCGCCGACCCGACGAACGTGCCATCGAGCGCCTTATAGACAGACAAGCACGAGCGGATCACGAGATTAGCGATTTGTGACTCCTTCGCGCGACCGCCGGTTGCGCGTTCGTCAGGCGGGCTGCGCGCATGCAGCACACAAGTTTGCACTTTCATTCGCCTGTATCGCCGGGATATATGGTCGGCCAGAGAGCATGACAATGGTTCGATTACAAAAGAGCAGGGCAGCCGCTAACGCGCGGCGAGCAGAGGCACGCCGTGAGAGTTCGGTCGGCGACATCCAGGCCCGCATAGCCGAACTGAGAAGCTTGCCGCGCGAGAACCTCGCGGATGCGGTGTTCATGCTCTCGATGAATGCAAGACGGCAGGGCGAGTTGATACGACATGCGATCGAGAAGCGCGCCGAGGTCGACTTGGACTTTGATCCGCCGCCGAATGCTGATTTGGCGACCTATCTCGCGAATGATGTGGTCTCGACCTTACGCCACCACGTTGCTGACCTTCCGACCTTGCTGGACCTGTTGGTTGAGCGAGCGCCTGACGTCTGCTTCACCGTCGATCGGGAGGAGGCCGTTTCGCTGCTGGCCGCAATCATTCGCGAACAGCGGCTCGAAGGAGTCCTTGAAGGCCTCAGGCTCGCCGGGCTCCTGAACGAGCCGGCGAAGGATCGCCATGCCGGGATCGGTTCGGAAGCGGATTTGAGCGGAGCTGCCGAGGGCGCGTGAGTGTCCGGGGCACTTTGAGGGACACTCCTGCAGATGGAATGTCCACAGCGAATGGGGACGTCAGAAAATCTCGGCGCCTGCTTGCGAGGTCAAAACCGCGTCGAAATTTGCGGCTTAGTTCCTTTGTCATCCGTTTAGCGTTTATCGCTGACGCGGAGCCGCTATGCACGCCCGGTCGCAGTCCCCGGCCGCGTCAAGCTCGGCGACCTTCGCGTTAGCGAGGACGAGATCCGCAGTTCTGAGCTTTCATGTTCAGTTGCAGCGCGCGTTCGCGCGCTGGCGGATCATGGAACCGTTCGCTAACAGCCAAGCAAGGGAAATCACGGCAGGACACATCGACCGAGCCGCGGCGATGTGGCAAAGCGGCGAAAGGCGGTCGCTCAACTCAGTGAGGCGCCCTGGTGAAATCGACCGTCCTTGTTTCGGTAGTCGCTGGCTGCGCCCTGGCGGACGGCGGGGAAGGCCTGGCAAGTATTCCGCGACCTAGTCGAGAATTGCAGACAAGCTGAGTGGCGGCCCGCTGCAATTGGGCAAAGGCGCCTTCTTGGGTGGCGCTGGATCGTCGACATGAACGCTCCGCCGCGCGTCTGCCATACACCCCCTATCCTTGCTCGATCGCCGGGGAAACGAACTCGCCTCGGCTATTCGCTGTGTTCGCGAGCCGCACCAGGATTTCGCCGAACCTCGCGTCCACGAGCACGGCGAAGACATAGCCGAAATCCGCAGCTGAGTGCGGCCGAACGGCGCGTCCCACGTCAATGCCGGCCAGGTCGGTCAGTAGGCCCGCTCAAACCCCACGAAGGCGCCTCACGCGCTGGGGCCAGCCGCACTCAGTGAGCTGCTGTAATAATCTGAAAGCATCCGATCGCAACTTCCATCACGATCAGCACGACTATAACCCACTCAAGACGCAGCGAGCGCCGTGTGTCGATGATGTCCGTCAGTGCGTTAGCCGTTCCGGAGATGGCCGACAGCTTGCGCTCAAGCATCTCAAGACGCTCCTTCAGTTCGTATTCGTCTTTCAGACGCGAATAGAGCCGCTCGAGTTCCGGCTTCTCCCAGAGTGCGTCGGGCTTTTCGGCAATGGCGACGCGGCCCGCGACGCGCTGCTGGACCAGGAGCGCATTGCCGATCAGTTGGAGAATGCCCTTGCGGCCCCGCGGCGTCCGGCCGCGCTCGGCTAGTTCGCATGCAAAGGGTTCGATCACGTCGAACACCGCGGCGACACGGCGCTCATCTCGCTCCAGCGCCGTGCTCTTGGCTAGCGTATCAGCGATCAGCAGCAGCCGATCGTCGCTAAATTCTCTGAGACAAATCCGCCCGCCCGGCAGGATGACCTCGGCGCTCTGGTCGTTGCAGAGCTGCGCCTGCGCGCTCTCCTCCTCATAGGAGCTGAGTTCACCGATGACCCGCGATATCAGGGTTTCGATCAGAGCGGTTTCTTCCGAGGGCGACAACCCGATGAGCACTACAACGCCATAGCGGAAGATCACGACAAGGCCCGCATGAATGCGGAAAGCGACCGGCGTCGATGACACCAGCGTTCCGATTTCGAGAGCCGACGGGTCGATGCGATCGCCCAGCATGACTGCGCGAATGCTCAGCATCGAGGCGGCCGCCGTCTGTTCGGAGACGGCAGGCTTGCCGGGCGTAAGTTGATCCATGTTCACTTTAGCATCCGGTTTGACTGCGACACGATAGCGTTCCCCCGGGACCGTCAAACACGTCCAGAACTTCGTCGCAGATGGTGCAGCGGAATTTGCCGGGCGCGTCGCTGAGAGATGATGGTGCGATCCAGAAAATGCCGGCTCCAAGTTTGGATGGGTGCGTCGCCATTTCCATGTTCGTGCATGCTTGGCCGCAAGGTCAATCGAACGACCCAGCAAGCTCTTGGAGGAATTCGACACCCGGGCCGCCAAACATTTGGCTGCGCCGTAGGCGCCGTCCTCGAACAAGGTCGAGCAAGATTGATGCCGAACCGGTGTCTTCGCGCCAGCGGCGTCAGGATTTCCGCTTCAACGGACGAGCGAAAATGATCGTTTGAAACGGCACAGGCTGACCAAAGACTGGCAGCGATGTGTGTTCAATTTCCTCCAGAGCATGTCGGCTACAGAACACGGCGAATCTTGCGCGCCGCGGAACTTTTCAAAGCGCAATTAGAGCCTTAACCGCGGCAGCGGCGCTGGCATAGCTGTTGCTATGAAATGTCGCAAAGACCGAGCGAAGGGTGAGTGCACACCCGGTCCGATCTGGCGAAAACAGGACGTGACCAGTGGACCGAGGGTGGCGAAGGTGAAGTGCCGTTTCCAACCGTCAGCCACACGACCGTCCCGGCAAATTCTTGAGCCAAGGCCCGAGTACAACGGCAGAAAGGACTTGAGCGTGCATATCGAACCGGGAATAGTAACAGGCGCCAAGCTCGTGTTGAGCTACGCGACAGGCATTGCGACGGGCTGCGTCGTCGCCGAGCTTGTGGTCGAGACCATACGCGAGCCGGGCGCTCTGTCATTTACTATGCAAGCCATCGCCGCGATGCGCCTTGTGTTCACGTTCTTCGAAATCCTGCCGCACTTTGCGGTTGGGGTCTCCGAAGTGCACTTCGTCCTGGGCTCGACGCTGTTCCTGTTGTTCGGCGCGGCGCCGGCTGCCTTTGGTCTTGCGCTCGGCCTCTTGCTGCAAGGCGTCCTCTTCGTTCCGACCGACCTGCCGCAATATGGTATGAATGTCACGACGCTTCTAGTGCCGCTGTTTGCGATCCAGGCGCTCGCCAAGCGGCTCATCCATCAAAGGCCGCCTATCGCGATCTGCAGTACAGTAAGGCGCTTGCGCTCTCGACTGCGTATCAATCTTCTATCGTTGTCTGGGTCGCGTTTTGGGCGCTCTATGGCGCGGGCTTCGGCGCCGCCAACCTCGCTAACGTCGCATCGTTCGCAGTTTCCTATGCAGTCGTGGCCTTGGTCGAGCCGGTGGCTGATCTGGCCGTGCTGGCGCTCGCGAAACAAATTGGGCGGCGTGAGTGCGAGGGGATCTGTCGCCCACCGCTCCTAGAAGGCATGTTGCTGTTGATAGCAACGATGGCCGTCATGTCGCCCGTTTTGCTCAAGCGATGCGTACGCTTTCCCCGATAGCAGCCGGCTGCAGCGATCCCGGACGACGCGCGCTCGCTGCTATCCGTGGCAGCGAGGGGGCCGAGCTTATGCTCATTCCGCACAAGGCGACCAGGAAATCATATCTCGCCGGCTTGCGGCCGGCCGTCTGCGCCGGCCCGGTCGCTAGTGAGCGGACGCGCACTCCCGAGTTCGACCTGCTGGTGCGTGATGCGGCCAAGGCGAACTGCCTCAACGACGTGGAGGAATGGTGGGATGCGGTCAGCGCACCAGCCTGGTCGCAGAGCATCGGGGGCGAGGTTGGACACGAGGGGCGTCTTGCGCTGCTGCTACACGGGGAGTCATCCGTCGAACGAGCTTACCCATGCAACATTAGCACCCTCCTAAGCACAGCCGCGATGGAGCGCCGTTCGGCGGTTTCCCAAGCTCTGCTGCACTCGGCCGGAATGTTCGCAGTTCGACAAAGAAGATTGCCATGTATGGATTGATCGTGGTGTTGACCATGCTTGCACTGTGCAGCATCGTGTTTGCCGGCGAATTGACGGGGCCGGCAAAGGTCATCAGCAGCGACACCCTAGAAATTCACGGGACACGCGTTCGGCTCTGGGGCATCGACGCGCCGGACAAGACTCAAATGTGCCGAGATATCAACGTTAATCCATATCGATGTGGCCTCAGGGCCGCGAGCGATCTTGAAAGCTTCATTGCAGAGCGCGAAGTCAGTTGTCTGTCAGTCCTGAAGGATGAGTGTGGACGGACGATAGCGACCTGTTCAGCTGATGGCATCGATCTCGGAGAATGGTTGGTGCGTAACGGTCTCGTGCTCGATTGGGCGCAATACTCCAGGAGACGATACCACGCTGCGCAACGCTCGGCCGATCGTGCCGGACTGGGCTTGTGGGCGGGCAGCTTTGCCGTACCTTGGCTATATCGAGCGTGCATTCGGTTAGGTGGTCGACCAGCCAGCTGTTCTGACGACGCGAATGCACACCCTTGACTCGTATTCCCCACACCAGAATATATACTACAGTCGGTTCCGCACAAGGTGACAGTCACGAGCGAGCTGGCGTCGACCGGGAGTGAGCAAGCTTACCACTGCCGCCCAACCATGCTCAAAGGAGTAAGATGGTCTCAACCTCTCGTAAGCGCGAAAGTCGCAAGACAGAAAATTGCAAGCTCCGCAGGAACGCCATCGTTCTCGGCGTAATTCTTCGCAACCATGGACTCGCGGTCATGCCAAGGCGGCGCCTTTTGAGTTCGAGAGAGAGCCGCATTTACCTCAGAAGAATGGCGGGCTCTCCGGAGCCTAAACAAGACAAAGGCGTGGCACGGAACAACAATCAGATTCCGCCGGGTACAGGTTGAGCGGAAGAAAGAAGGCCAGTGGCGTTCAAGGCACCACTGGGCAAGGTAGGCAACACGAATGTGGCTTGGGATGCAGCCTACCTCCACTCCATTCGGCTCTAACTTTCAGGTTTTGATATGCCCAGAGCTCGCAGCTTGATTCCCAGAGGTCGCCAGATGCTGTCCCGCCAAACTCATACGCTCGCACTCAAATCTGATGGACCAAGCAGATGTGAGCGCTTGCTCAACGCCGGATCCGAGGGGCCCATCGAAACGACGGTAGTCGAATTGCGCGCTTTGCCGCGGGAACGCCGCATAGGTCCCTTCCCGGACTTCGCTGCTGTTGGCGATATGGCCGCGATTGCCTTTTCAAGCCACGGCTGCTCCGACATAGGCCAGCATTTGACCGGGCGGGTAAGAAGCCTAACACCACACGTGCGGTTTCGGTGACAAAGACGTGTGGACCTGCCTTGCAGGCGCCTATCACAACAATGCCACAGAAGACAACGCAGCTGTTCGTTCGGTTGGAAACAGCATGGCTCGCTGATGACTGGCTGGAGATCCGCTGAATGAGCAACACCGCATGCGACGAGCGCAACTGCTGCGGCAGCCCGAACAAGAACGTCAGATCGCATATCACCTCCCGAACACGAAGTGCGCGCCTTCAAGAACGAAGCGTGAGCCACTGAACTCGCAGCGTCGCTCCCGTGCCCTCGTGGTGTGCAGACTCTGTGCTGACGGGCACGATGCAAGCTCCCGGCGTTTTTCGATCGCGATGTCGTCTACGGGACAATAGCGGTCGTTGTTCAAACAAGCCGCGGGTCTGAGGTCGAACACGAATCGAATGCCGTGCGCCGGCACCGCCAGTTCGATGATTTCAGTGAACGCTCCTGCGAAAGAGATTAGGTGATCGATTTCTTTGCAACCACACAATGAAGTTGCACCGGTAATTCGAGGCGCGGAGCTGAGCTCAGTCAGAGATCGCAAGCTCACCTGACTGCGATCTAAGAGTTGAACTGGTCGGCAGTCCCTGATGGTGCCGACGCGGGACGGTCGGAAGCAGTTCGGAGCAAACGAACACGATCTGCCAATCTGCATCTTCTCCCCTGCTGCTCCGGAGATCAGGCATCGTATAACTCCGGCAAGCGATCTTTCTTGGCCGTCGTCCGGAGATCAGCCGCATAGCTGGCTTTCATTGCTGTTCTATTCGCACGGCGATCTCGGCAGCGAATTGGTCGTGCCGTTCTGGGTGGTGCTATTGTGCCAGACGCGATGGCGGTGGGACCCTGATGGGCGACTGACGTATCGTCCGCACTAGGGCTTTCGCGTCACGACACTGAGGGCGGCCAGACGGTCTCGGCCCAGAGGCATTGCATCGGCATCTTGTTCTTGGCGACTTTCCTCGCCATTGTCGGCGCCGCGCCCCTCGGCGGTGCGCTGGAACGTGGCCAGCTCGATCGACTATGCCTGGAGAATCACGTGCCGGCCTCGGCGATCGTTGCGGCGCTGACCTGGTGGGGGTCAATGCTTTCGATGTTTTCGTTAGGACACGAGCTTCAGCCCGACAATGCCGGCGACGATCAGTCCGATGCTGGCAAGGCGAAACGCGGCGGCCGGTTCTCCGAAGAAGATGATGCCGAGCGCTGCGGTGCCGACCGCACCGATGCCGGTCCAGACCGCATAAGCAGTTCCAATGGGCAGCGTCTTTAGAGCAAGGCCGAGCAGGATCACGCTGCCGGCCATGGCCGCGAGCGTGAGCACGGACGGAGCGAGCTTGGTAAAGCCCTCGGTGTATTTGAGGCCGATTGCCCAGGCGACCTCCAGCAGGCCGGCGACTAACAAAATGCTCCAGGCCATGGCGACCCTCCGTTCATGGCAGGGTCGTCGCCGCGACTGATGTGGTGATGAGCTGGAAGGCCGTCCTTGCCAGGGCTCGCGATTCGCTTCGAGCATGGGTCAACTTCTCAAGATCAGCATTCCGACGTTATTGGTTCGGCGAATTCACACGATCGACAAAGCAGAAAGCCCTCCGTTCCGTTCATGCGATCGGCAATGTTGCAAAAAGCTGCCCCTTCAAAGAGATCCTTGTACCTGTCGCGGAGGAGGTTGCCCAAAACGTGTCGTCGCTCAAAATCCATGCAGCAGAAAGTAACGTCGCCATTTGGGAGAAGAACATTACGATATTGCCGTTCGTCAGGGCATGTCAGTGCTCCAACGATTGGCTGCCGCGCTCCAACCATCTTCTCGCCGTTGCCAGCCCTGCTGCGCGGCGGACGCGAGCGAACCAGCGCTTCGTCAGGAATTATGCCGACAAGTTCGGGATGCACCTCGCCCATGACTATGAAGAGCAACGATGAAATGTCGGCATCGACAAGTTGGCGCATCAAATCGACATAGTTGCGCCTGACGAGACCACTATCCATGTGCGTGCCGTCATCAAAAACATGCACCAGGAAAACGCGGAACTGCAGCGCACGCAAGCGTCTTAGATCCCGCCCGTTCATTCCTACCAGGGTTGTGAAAATTCGGATTCCATGGCCACACGCATAGGCATGCTCAACCATTTCGGTGCAAGCCGGATTGAGCCAAGGCTCCGAATACCCGGAAAAGCTGATCTCGACAGCTGCTGGTACGCGCGCCAGACATCGCTTGAAATCTTGGAGAGAAAGATGCTTCACGTCGGATATCGCTCTTTGCCGTTCGGCAAACTTGTCCTGCGGGCAATAAGAACATCCGACGACACAGTCCGTTGTCGTAGTTATCTCCAAGATCCTGCCGCCACTGATTGCGGAACGCAGCTCCTGTAGAGTCATCGATTCTATATTGTCCACTTCCGCGCTCCGCGTTTGAACAAAGACACCTTGAGGGGACCGTCGATTTGCATCTCATGCCGGTTCGCTCATGCATCATTCTCGATTCGTCGCCCATCAGCGCGACACGGCACGGTCGCAAGCGCGGTCGCGACAGATGAAGAAAGCGCCACGGCTCTCTCCCCTTAGCGCCCTAGTCCAGCAGGATTGGACGGCTGCCGAATGCACATGCGTCGATGGGATTGGTCTAACGTCTCGTTTATTCCAACAAGCATCACTCATGCCATTGGCGGTACTGTCCATAACTCGACACGTCCGCGATAAATGTCGTCCCAAATGCCCAACCGAAGCGCAACTCTACGCGATCGATAGCGTACAATATGACGCTACGTACGATTCAAGCTCTCTCGAAAATGAGTTGAATGGCAGCTTTCTTATGAAATGTGACGGTGTAGCCGCCGCCCCGAGCGCCACGTCATCATGATCAACGTGGTCGGCATCGACCCGCGAAGTTCCGATTGTGAGTGCCCTTGGCCCCAGTCGAGAATGCAAAGTCCCTTCACCTTCATGCAGCAAATTGCGAGTTTCATCAGTTGAAAACGCTACCCAACATAGGAGTGAGCTGGCGCGATTTGCGCGACCCGGGCTACGCAGTCCACATCGTCTTCTTACTGTCGCTAAAGGAAAAAGATGGTTGCTATCGTCCGTGAATTGCCGGTTTCAGGTTACGCACTCGAAATCGATGGGCGACTCACGACTGAATTTGCGACGAGAGGCGGGGTCAAAACCGGCGCGCGCGAGCTGAAGAAGCGATTTCCCATGCTGCGAGTCGGAATCTATGACGCGCAAAGAGGACGTCGCGTGAGGCTGGGCGATCGATCGCAGCGACGCCACGTGCTGACTTCTTGCTGCTAAAATGGCCTTGAGATCTATATCCAGGCCAGCACGGCAAAGCAGGCCGGTGGCGGCATCGGCACAAAGTTGCCCACCAGAAAGCACCACAACGGACTGGGCCTATCTGCCGATGAGGTGCCGATACGGCCGGGAAGTCCTCTCTTCAGCAAGCTAACACAGATTGTGAGCTCCGGATGTCGCGAGCCACCCGTCGAGTTTTGCGATCGAGAGTTTTCACGAGCCGGGAACCACTCTTCCATTCATCATCGACACCTGCCTGGTATGTGTTTGGCCTCAGGCCGCGGTAATATCACGATTGCGATGACAATCTCATCATCGAGCCTGACCATAGGCTATTCACAAATTCCAGGAAAAGCAGAGTCCCTCGGGCTTCTCTTTCCAGCCTGTTGCACGGCGCATCTTCGCGGCATTGTTCAGCAATAGCGGCCCAGAACCTAAATCGCATGGGAGGAGGGGCTTTCTGTATTAATGGTGCTCGGATGATCCACTAGACAACACGCTATCGCCACGACGGCGATCACTGTGGCGGCGCTTTTTTGGCTTGCGCTATTGGGTATGGGTTCTCATTCCTGGTGGAGCGAGTAGGAATCGAATCTGCAACCAGACCGTTATGAGCGGCAGACTACCGATCAGCTTCGCTGATTTTGCTGCGGTTTCGTCCGCGTTCGATCGCGTTTGTTGCGTTTCAGTGAGGTCATTTCTGGTGCGGATGGCAATTCGCGGTTCGGACGGTGGGCGCTCGCCGCCAGGCATTGCAATTCAATTCCCGCGGGCGCCGGCGGTTCGATTCCGATCGCACTAGTCGCGAACCAGCTGCTGGAATTCTCTTGCGCTTTCATTGCCGCGATCTGCCCCTGGCCGATACCGCCTAGTGCCATAACCATTTGAATTTGTAGAAATTTTTGTCTTCGATTGTTGCCGATACCAACAGAAATACCAACAAGCTGATGCGCCGTATAGCTGGCAAAATAAAACAGCAGGCTCCTTGCAGCAGGGGACGCCCCATGCCGCTCCGGTCTCCACAATCGTCCCAACTGGAATCGAACCCGGCTCGGATCGAAATTGCTGCGGGATCGACCTAACCCAATATCGGGAGGTCAAGGGCGGGTCTTGTCATACGTACCCATCCATTAGCCCCGACGATGTCGAGCGAGACACTTACCTCATAATAGACGACTTCGGCGGTCAACTCGGTGGCGCTTGGCACGAGACTGACGTCGAAAAGCGCTGATCGCGCGACGCTGATCCGCGATATGCTGAACCTCGTGCCAAAAGTCCGGCAACACACTAAACAAGCCGCTGCAGCTCTTGGGCAGCGATACTGGCCCCGGCGGCGACCACTGCGCGCACGGCTTCCGCTCGACCGCGTCGACCCTGCTCAACGAGGAAGGCGTGTTCGACAGCGCTGTAATGGAAGTCCAACTCGCTCACGACACGGAGAAATAAGCGCCAGCGGCGCGACGAGGTGGTGAGGCGCTAGGGCGACAAGGACAAGCCTCGCGGCATCTATAACCTTGCGGCCTATTGGGCCGAGTGCGTGCATTTAATGTAGCATTGGTCGGATCGCCTCGACAGCCTTGCGGCAGTGCGCCCGCCGTCTCACTGCGGAGATAGGCGGACTAGCTCGCTCTCGTTTCGACTCTTGGCAGCGAAGCGTGATATTCATCCACACTGTCGAGGTCGATCAGCGTCTTGCCGCCCATCTTGTACGCCCTGATCCTCTCGTGGGCGATCAGTTCATAAGCCTTGGTCTTTCCAAATTTGCCATAGCGGCAACCCTCCTTGAACTCGACGAGCCGGCGCCGCTTGTTGCTATCATTGTCAAACATGGTTCCTGCACGAGTTTCGATGATCTCCGCCATAATCGGATCAAGCAACGCTGAGCGAGATGGGTATTTCCCTGGTGCCTGAGCTGGCTTGCCAGGAAGGTGCAGCTTTTACTGCTGACTTGTTTCCACGCCATCTGCGCATAGCCCAATTGCTCAGCTTGCGTTTAGCTACATCGCCTACGGCACCAAACAAAGGCTCCCTGATGTCGCCGCTAACTCCTGCGCGCCGTAGCGTACAAATCGGACGGATCGAAAGCGCTAATGAGACCTAGCACCACAAACTGTGGAACAGGAGGTCGGCGGTTCGAGCCCACCCAACTGTGCGAACGAAATCAATAACTTATCGTTCGATCTCCTCAAGCCAACGACCACTAGCTACCGAAGAGACGGCGACGGCAATTCGCAATAAGGTTCGAGTCCTGTTTGCGCACCTCTTCAACCTGATGAAAACTCGCTAGCCCGGGCTCGATCGGAGGCGGCGCGACGTGAACTCTGAAATTGAGAGAAGTTTCCGAGGAGGAGTGATCTCAATCCACTACGGATATATCCAAGGGCTGCTCGATGGGATCGAGTTTAAACAGACCGCCTACTCTCTCGATCGCGATTCCTACTCCAGGCCGCCGGCGAAAGCGCCACGGTAGAAGAAGAGATGCGCCTCGCTGCGTAAGGTTTGCGATCTTTGCTGCCAACTGCTCGACGTTCAATGTCGGCGGCCTGCTGGCCAGAAAAGGAAGGCAACAGGCGGTTGCGATCGAGACGCTTGCCTAACTCTCTCAAACTGGCATCACGGTGAACTACGCGAAACCAGCCATCGGCCGTGTTTCCGAAAGGCTCGATCATGGCAGCGCCCAAGGTGCGAATGGGGCGTCCATCGACATAGAGTTCGGCACGGAGCATGCCCTGATCCGATGCCATTTGGGCTAATAATGCGATCTGGCCGTTCCGAGCGGTGATCCCTTCTCCGGAAGGATCGATTTCCTCGATTGTGAGTATCCTGTGATCAGCAGGACCGTGTACTACGAGGTGTGTTCCCGATTGCATCCCTGAATGTCGTTTAGACGGCCGTCCCATGTCGCCTAACGTCAGGTGTGCCGTGACGGACCGAAGGTGAGGTTGCTCTTCCAACGCTTCGCGCGCGCGATCAAACGTGTCGTTGGCCGCGTAGAGGTACCGCGCACTATGAACCGTTTGCTGATGATTGAGGAATAGGACCGCCTCTTCATCAATATCGATCGGATTGCCAGACCTGAGGCCGTCTCGGTATCGGAACACTCGCTCCTTCTGATCTGCCTCGAGACCCGCCTGTTGAGCGAACTCATAGCGCTTCACAATTGTCGGGCAGTGCAAAGCAATCATATTCTCTGGTGAGATCGGCAGGACGACTAGGTGTTTAGTCCCAGGCTTTGATGGTGCATTCTTATCGCACGATTCGAAGGATGCGCTATGGGACAAGTTTTACACGGCTGCGCCACCACGACGGAGGCAGTCCGTCGAGCAATACAAAATAGTCAAGAGAGCCTGAGGGCGCTCGCCAAGCGCTACGGGATCAACCAGAAGACTGTCGCGAAGTGGAAGGAGCGCGAGACTGTCGCCGATATCCCGACAGGCCCCAGGGATGCCAAGTCGACAGTGCTTTCCATCGAGGAGGAGGCGATCATCGTCGCTTTCCGGCGGCATACGCTATTGCCGCTCGACGATTGCCTCTATGCGCTCCAGCCGACCATCCCGCATCTGACGCGATCATCCCTGCATCGCTGTCTCCAGCGCCACGGCATCAGCCGATTGCCGGAGGTCGAAGGCAGCAAGCCTCCGAAGAAAAAGTTCAAGGCTTACCCGATCGGCTACTTCCACATCGACATTGCTGAGCTCCAGACCGCTGAAGGCAAGCTCTACCTCTACGTCGCCATCGATCGCACCAGCAAGTTCGCCTTCGTGCAACTGGTCAGGAAGACGGGAAGGACCTCCGCCTCGGCCTTCCTCGAAGCTCTGATCGCGGCTGTTCCCTACAAGACCCACACGGTTCTCACCGACAATGGGATCCAGTTCACTTTCCCGCCGCGCTACGCGGATGGCCCGACGGCACGATACGTGACACATATGTTCGATATGCGCTGCCAAGAGAATGGCATCGAACATCGGCTGACCAAGATCAAGCATCCCTGGACCAATGGCCAGGTCGAGCGCATGAACCGCACGATCAAGGAAGCGGCGAAGGGACTGGACGCAGCGCTGCGCGCCACCCATGCCAGGCGCATTCACCTTGCTCCGCTCGATCTTGCCGCCGAACTGCCGCCGCTCGCATTCGGTCCGGCCAGGGTGTGCCGGATGAGCGCGGACAAGCTGCGCGGCGTAGCCGATTCGCTCCGGCTGAGGCGGCTTTATCCGCGTCAGGACTTCGATGCCGAGCGCTTTTCCGAATTCCACTGGCTGATCGTCGAGGAGACCGTGGTGCTCGAGCAGGAGCCGGAGGAGCGCGCGGTCCCGGTCCTGTTCATGGACCTGAGCCAGGACCTGGGGCGGATCGAACCGCATAAGGGGCGGTTCCCGACTGCCTTCGAGGAAGCGCTGTTCTTCCTCCTGCTGGCCCCCTGGGAGAGCTGGTCGACCATGCAGGAAGTCGATTGGCGCGGCTTCCGTGTGCCATGGGTCTACACGATCGACAGTGACATCTTCGTTCGTCCCCGTTCGCCGCTGTCCCCCGACACGCTGAGTTGGGAGGACCGGGTCTACGATGATGGCTATGGCGGGAAATACGAGGAAGAGCGTCCGGTCGAGCTGCACTTGGAGGAGGAGGCGAAGACCGAACTGACAGTGTGGGACCAGAGCCGGTGGGCGACCGTCGAGCAGGCGAAGGGATCGGTTTTGTTCGAGACGCCGATCGCCCACTTCCTCGTCCGCGCGTTCCTGGCCGAGGGCGTGGACGAATTCCTTGCGCACATCACGACGATCGAAGCAGCGCTCGGCTTGCGCGCGGACTATCAGAAGAACTTTCGCATCGCGCCTGACCGCCACAAAGGGATGCGCGCCACAAATAGAATGCGGGGACGGGTGGCCGGCCTGCTGGGCGATCGACGCTCCGCCGACCAATATGAGCAACTCTTCAACATGCGGAGCGCATTCCTGCACGGGCGCGCCATGACGGCCATTTCAACGAAAGAGCGGGTGATGGCGCGGTCATTGGCCCGAGAGGTCGTCGAGGCGCTGATCCTTGCGACGCTCGCGGGACCGATCGGCTCGCGGGAGGACTTCCTCGACGGTCTGCTCGATAAGGGCGCGCCCCTGATCTAGCAGCAACGGACGCGTCCGAGGGGATACCTCGGGCTTGAAAACTGTCAGAAAACCGCGTATATTTCTGACAGGAGAATGGCCATGCAACGGTTAACCGAACAGATTCTTGCGCATGCCGAAGGACTGCCGGAAGGCACGCCCTTGGCGGCTAAGGGCTTGCTTCACCTCGGTAATCGCGCCGCGGTGGATCAGGTCTTGTCGCGGCTGACCGAGCGGGGCCACCTGATCCGGGCCGGTCGGGGCATTTATCTCCGTCCCATCACGAGCCGGTTCGGTACGAGGGCTCCATCAGTCCAGCAGGCGGTCGAGGCGCTCGCCAACCAGCGCGGCGAAGTCATCGTCCCGAGCGGGGCGGCGGCGGCCAACACCCTTGGCCTGACGACCCAGGTGCCGGTTCGGTCGGTCTATCTGACCTCCGGCCGCAGCCGAACGATGAATCTCGGCAAGCAGGTTGTTGAACTTCGTCATGCTCCGCGCTGGCAACTCGCTCTGGCTCATAAGCCGGCTGGCGAGGCAGTGCGGGCGCTGGCCTGGCTCGGGCCGGAGAAGGCAGAAGCCGCATTGAAAATGCTGAAGCGGAAGCTCCCGCCGTCCACCTTCAGCGAACTGGTCGCGGCAGCGCCGCAGCTTCCGACCTGGCTGGCGCGCAGTGTGGGAAAGGCTGCGCATGGCTGACGCCTTTCTCCACCTTCCGGTCGCCGACCGCCGCGAGGCGCTAAGCGTCGCGGCCGATCAGTCGGGACGACCGGCGCACCTTTCCGCACACGATCGGCTCTGACCTCGCGGTTGTCGACACCCCTCGATATCCAATAGTAATAGCTTCCGGCCTTGCCGAAATTGGTCTGCATAAACTCGAGCGACCGGTTACGCATGTCGAGGCCGGTGTGGAGACCGAGGGAGTTCATCTTGGCGCTGGTCGCCGGCCCGATGCCGTGAAACTTGCCAACCGGCAAATTTTCGACGAACGCCGGGCCCATTTCCGGCGTGATGACGTACTGGCCGTTCGGCTTGCGGTAGTCGGAGGCGAGCTTCGCCAGAAACTTTCTGTAGAGATGCCGGCCGAAGCGTTGAGGTCGGTTACTTCCTTGACAGACCACAGCCCGTTTCACTCTATCTCGTCGTGCCGCCATCCGACGTCGTCCGCACAAAACCCCTGATGCGGCTCATCCTCAACCAGATCGGGCGGCGCCTGAACGAGAGCCTGGATCCCGACCGGCGCCGTCAAAAGCTCCTCCTGATGCTCGACGAGTTTGCAGCCCTTGGCCGCCTCGATTTTTTCGAGAGCCAGCTGATGGTGAGCCGCCAAGAGACGTCCCGTCCGCTACTGACGCCTGGCGAAATCATGCAGCTCTCATCGAAAGAGGCGATTGTGATGGTGTCGGGCCTTCACCCGCTGCGTGCCACCAAGGTTCGTTACTATGAGGACCCGCACTTCAGAAGCGAATCTTCAAGCCCGCTAGAACAGGAACAATTCTCTTGTCCTCGCGCCCGGATGAGGACTGGTCGGGGCACCCAACCCCTGCGCCCTCGATCGAACTGCTTGCGCCTAGGCAGCGAAAGCGTGGCGATCCGAATGGGGGGCTGCGGCGCGAGCCAGAATTGCCGCAGCACGAGGAGATCGAAATCAAGGCACCGCTCGCGGAATATGAGTTCGATGCTGGTCCCGATGAGCCCGACGCAGATGCGGTCCAGGCACAAGCGCTAAGCCGCGCAATGCAGGGATTAGCGCGCGCGACCAGCCTCGACCCTGACGATGGCATGGACCTCTGAGTGGGACAAATCGGTGAAAAAGATTCAGCTCAGTGTCTATCTTGATCCGCAGACATTCAGAACCCTTGATGTCTTCGCGGAGCGTCGTGGCCAGCCCAAGTCGCTGGTCGCAGAGGCCGCGATCGCGTCATTTCTTTCGCCTGACGATTCCGACCGACGCGAGGCGGCTATTGCCAAGCGGCTGGATCGGATCGCACGGCTGCTCGAGCGTCTCGAACGCAATGACAGCATCACGCTCGAGACGCTCGCCCTGTTCATTCGCTTCTGGTTAACATCGGTGCCGGCATTACCAGAACAATCCAGTCCAGCCGCTCGCGCCAAAGGCGCCGAACGTTATGATCGATTCGTTGAAGCGCTTGGCCGAAGGCTTTCCAGCGGATCAAGCGTTCTGAAAGAGGTGAGCTTCGATTCGAACGCCGCAATTCCAGAGTAATTCAACAACCGCCGGAGCGGGCGGACGATGCAGGACTACAAGGGAAATTTGCGAGGGTGCTCGCGCCGAGTACATTTCGGCCGCAAACAACGATAGGGCCAAATCGAACGGAGCGAGCTCGTTAGATCGGGACCGACGGCAGATATCTGAGGGGTAGCAGGCCGCATGACATGAATGCTGAAATCTGAAGCGAGTTGAGACGAGGTCCGGCCTCCATCCGAGCTGCCGCTCAATGGAGTAACGCTGCTTGCTTGAGCAAGCGGAAGCCTCTCCAGAGTTCTGGAAGGTCTTCTCAATGGTTGCCCTACCAGTTTTTGCGAGTTGCATCGCAGGTCCTCTGTGTTAGCAATCCACGTTGTACGGTCTTACTGTGCGAACATCCTGTCGAAAAATGCGAGAACGTGCACTGCCCTTCAGCAAACTGATGCGACGTTATCCGTTTACGTCAGATTGCAATCAGGCAACGCCTGAGAGACGGCGGACGCACACGGCCCTGAGTCCAACAGGCCCTGCCGATGTGCTCGAAGAGCCCTCGGTGAGAGTCATCCGTCGTCCTCTACACCAGTTCCAGTGCAACGCTCGACACTCACAATGAGCAGAAGAAGAGAATGAGAAACATCGTCAAGGCAGCCGCCGTACAGATCAGCCCCGTATTGTACAGCCGAGAGGGGACAGTCGAGAAGATCACCAAAAAGATTCGCGAATTAGGCAAGAAGGGGGTGCGTTTCGCCACGTTTCCCGAGACCATCATTCCCTACTACCCGTATTTCTCGTTCGTGCAGCCGCCCTTCACGCTTGCCAAGGAGCATCAAAGGCTGCTTGAGCAATCCCTTATGGTTCCCTCTGCGGAGACGCATGCGATCGGCGATGCAGCCAAGGACGCCCAAATGGTCGTTTCCGTCGGCGCCAACGAGCGGGATGGAGGATCGATCTACAACACTCAGCTCCTGTTCGATGCGGACGGCACGCTGATCCAGCGTCGCCGCAAGATCACCCCTACCTATCATGAGCGGATGGTCTGGGGCCAAGGCGACGGTGCCGGCCTTCGCGCCGTAGACAGCGCCGTTGGCCGTATCGGCCAGCTTGCGTGCTGGGAACATTATCTCCCGCTGGCCAGATACGCCTTGATTGCCGATGGCGAGCAGATCCACTCCGCGATGTACCCCGGCTCGATCTTCGGCCCCCTTTTCTCCCAGCAAACGGAAGTGAGCACCCGACAGCATGCCCTTGAATCGGCCTGCTTCGTCGTCAGCGCAACCGCATGGCTCAACGCCGACCAACAAGCCCAAATTGCCAACGACACGGGCGCTGCTATCGCTCCGATTTCGGGCGGTTGCTTCACGGCTATCGTTGCCCCCGATGGTCAATTGATAGGCGAACCCCTGAAGGAAGGTGAAGGAGAGGTTATTGCCGATCTCGACTTCATCGAAATCGACGGGCGCAAGAGAGTGATGGATGCAAGCGGTCACTACAGTCGCCCTGAACTGATCAGCCTCCTGATCGACCGGACACCTTCTTCGCACGTCCATGAACGGATTGTTCCTCCCAGGAGCGTGGCGACTACCGGCCTTCACCGCGAGGACCGTGCTGCGGGTCCGCTTGAGAGTTAATGGTCCTCCCCGCCCGGGCCGGAGACTGGCGCATCCCGGCTTCGACCCGAACGGCCGGAGATACAGGTAATCGTCCGAGATTCACATGCGCAAAGAGAAAGAGCTAGTTTGCAGCAGGGCCATGCGGGCCGCTCGCATGATCCGGACCGATTCTCTATTGGAGAAATGCCCAGCTGCGGAGCCTCGCCAATGGCCTTCAACCTACAGCGCACCGCGTCACTGCAGCGGCAAGTTCGCTTCAGGTGTTCGAACTGTTGCGCTGACCGCCGCATCGCCCATCCTTGCAGCGCCCCGCCTCGAGATCTGGATGTTGCCTCGATGAGGATACGCTCATATCGGGAGGCCACATCGTCAGCTCGAGACGGCTCGTCACGGCAGGTCTTTCCGAGTGGCGCCCAACGGCGGGGAGATCAGGTCCAGGCGATCCTCGCCGGGGAAGCTGGCGACTGAAGGTGAACGCGCACTCAAGCTACGGTGATCTCCATGCAAGGGCATCCAGCATCCTGCGCAACACGAGCTCCGATTCGGGTTAGGAATTCCACGGAGGACGATAAAACCAGATTACTCGCCGAGAAGGTGCCCACGCTTGCGCTCAACGATCCGGACCCAGCCGCGCGGCTTGAGCACTGGGCCAAAGAATACGCAAAACTGTCCTCGGCCCAGCCTCCAGACGCGATGAAGATTCATAACTGCCGCCGCACGGTGCTCCGGGAGGCGCCCGCACGCTCTCAGTAAACAACCGCAGTTTCAGGGCGCAGTATCCAGGCCTATGCTGGCCGGATGGAGCAATCAGTACTTTTCAGGTGCCCGCGCACGGGCATGAACGTGCAGCACCTGCTGACAGGACTGGAGCAGATCGGTCCCGACACTCATCTGCCGGTCGTTTGTCCGGCATGCTCCTCGGTCCATTTCGTGAATGCCTCCACCGGCAAGCTGCTCGGCGACCGCAGTGCTTCCGAAGTGCGGTGAGGGCGGTCGACGGGTGACATCCGGCATGCTCACTCCGGTTTGAGTGCGCATCCTTTCCCGGTGTAGTTCGTGAATCGTACCTAGAAAATCCAGCGCGTTGGAGGTGTGATGCTTGCTGCCGCTGCAGGCGTCGCAGTCGACCTCGCTGCCGGCGCTCTTCGTCAAGCCTCGCCAGCATCGGAGATGGCGCTCACGGCTGGCACGGTGCGGGGCAGCGGCAGCGTGCGTTGAACATTGCGGCTGGCCGGCGAAGGCTTGCCGAGCTTGGCATCGTATTTCTCGGCCAGCACCAGAAGCCGCTTTCGCGTGAACGGGTCGGCCTTATCGGCCAGATCGCGGGCCCGCTGTGCAAAGGTCCTGTCGAACTCGACATCCATGATGTGCCCCCACTCAACGCTACCAGGATTGCACTTAAGTACATCGACGGCTCCGACGTCAAGGCGGGCGAGCAGGGTGGGCCTTTCGCGGAATGTTCTGGGACGAGCCTGTAGCAGCCGATCTGGCGCAAGTAAGCTCGCCGTCGGCAGGGGCAATTCACATGGCAGTCCTCCATCGGATCCGGAAGCGATGCCCGGAGTGCGGGGGGACCGATGAATCTCCTGGATCGCGAGGACGGGCACAACGAGCGCTACGTCTGCAGCCATAGCAAGGGGGACCCGCTGCGCGATCCAGCCGCCTGCCAGTGCGGCCGACAGTTCCCCTGAGGCCTCTCGACAAGTGAGTGGTCGCACCGGGGCCAGCAGATACGTTTCAAGGGCCGTGAGCCGGGCTCGACGCGCGGCACGCGAACGGTTGTTAATCCTATCGCACGCTGGTGATGCATGCCGGAAATCGGTGAGGCGCAGGTGTATTCGGTCGCGCGCGCATGAGCTGGTGCGCTTCTTATGAGGCGCATCACCCCCACAGGAATAACGCCGGTGCGTCCGCAGGGGTCGTTCGCGACGTCGCGGCGCGAGGGCGCCATCTAGATTGCGCCTGCGCCTCTTTTCAGGATCGGTAACTTTGTCGATTTCAAGTAAGGGTGCACGCACCGTCCGCGAAATCGCTCGTCTGTCGGCGACCTGACTGTCTAGAGGGACAAGAGGCTACGAGACGTCTGGCGCTGGTCTTTAGGAGTCCGCCGTTTCTTTCTTTCGGTACGCCAGACTACGACCAGAATGTCCCCGCGGTTGAAGCGGCATGCGGTCTCGGCCCTTTTGTCGTGCGTCATCGCAGGGCGATTCATCCGTTTCGACCGAACATCCAGACCACGCGCGTGCAAGCGCGGGCGGTGTGCAGACGCAGAGAGAAGGAAGCTGGAGTATGCAGATTAGCGGCGAGCGCCGGGAAGAACCGAGCTCAAGTCGGAATGAAGCCGTTTACGAGGCCATCGAGCGAACGAATGAGCAGGTGCTCAGTCTGCGGACCGACATCGCGATGATCGCGGAAATAGTGGCTCTCCATGCGCGATACCACCTCACGATTACGCCGCCGATGCCGCCATCCAAGCAGGACGAGGCGTGCGTGCTCGGGCTCGAGCGCTTCAAGGCTTTTGCCGAGCAGGTCGATCGT
Organism: Bradyrhizobium sp. 170; assembly: GCF_023101085.1. NCBI lineage: Bacteria > Pseudomonadati > Pseudomonadota > Alphaproteobacteria > Hyphomicrobiales > Nitrobacteraceae > Bradyrhizobium > Bradyrhizobium sp. 170. Next base: position 1,716,965 of record NZ_CP064703.1, read on the forward strand.
CGCGTACGGTTTGGCCTGCCCTTGCTGCCGGAGACAATTGGTCGCTCGGGAAATTCCAGCCGATCCGGGTCTGAAATGGGCGGCGGAGCGTCACGCCCCGTTCCACGAGCGCCAGTTGAAGAAGAACCCCACTGTGTGGCCGTCGTAGGTGAAAACTCAGAAGCGTGTGCTGTCGCCGAGGAGGGCGGCAGCAATATCAACTTTCGACAGGTGCCAAACGCCTTTTGCTAAAGCCAGTGGCCGCGCTCCGAGAAACACGCGCAGCGATGCCGCTGGGCAGATATCAGGCGAGAAGCCGGTCAACCGGCGCTGGAGCTGGCGGATCATCTCTTGCGTGTTCCTTCCCTTTGCCGCGGGATATTATGGTGTGGCTGCAACGCGAGCACATGACCTGGATATTCCCCGTCTACGGATCATTGATAGCGCTGCTGAGCGTAGTGGTCTATCGCATCGCCAAGAAGCGCGGCCGCGTCTACATCGGCAACTGAACCCCGTCTGTCTGCCTACTCCGCGCGCCGCGCCAAGGCGAGCAGAGGAATTTTGTTGGAGCCAAACCTTGTCGAGAAGCGAATATCTATCCGAGCGCGCGAGTATGCTGGCGCATATTCCGCAGACCCGAGGCGCTACAACTCAGGGCGGCCGCACTGGGCGCGCATTGGGGACGGAGAATGGGCGTTCGCAGCTATCGCTGATCCAGAGCGGTTCCCAATCGCCGACGCGCATGCCGCGCTGCGCCGGATGCTGCCGCGCTCCCTACACTGGGCAGCGTTCTAGGGCTTCGGCTTCTATCACCGTGCCGCACTCGGAAGCATCCTCCTCAGAGATGAAGCCGCACGGGAAGTTGCACTCCCGGCGGCAAGGTCGAAGAGGCCAGTGCGGTTGGGGCTGCCGAGAGCAGCAGCGACTCGCTCTAGGCGACAAGCCTGCTCTACTGAGCCTTGGCCCAGCTGGGCGACTCTCAGGTGGAGGCGGTCGCCAACGCTTACGTGCGGCGGCTGCTCGAATCCATGTGCGTCCGGATGATTTGGTCACCGCATCATCCACGCTCGACCCTCCCACCGGTAAGGTGCGCAGAACGCACACACATACTCAAAGGCTACATCGACGGCAGCATATGGACGTGTGCAGGTATGGGCTATGCTGTACACCGCCCATGCCGCCATGGTTCGCCCGACGGAGCCCCTGTGGCCGGGTGCTGGTGGCGTGGTCTACAGGGTTACCTCAGAAACGGGATGCCGCGATGCGTCTGCGGCCCCCGCAATGAGTCGATCCAGCCGGTGTCGCCCGCGCGCTTGCCGAGCCGCTCGTCCAGCTCCCGGCGCCTGGCATTGAAATATGGCTTCAGATCCACGGGCGTGAAGTGCGGCGATGAGGGTGTTTTCATTCGATGGACTCCAGTTCTGGGAAGTCGTCGCCGAGTCCTATTGATCGCAAATTCAGTCGTGAGTCGCCCATCGATTTCGAGTGCGTAACCTGAATTTGCAATACATTTCGTCGTCTGCTTTTGTCGGTACCAACAGAAATACCAGCAAGATGACGCGCGGTATTCGCCGGCAAAAATAAATGCCGGCAACGGCATGGCCCATCCCGTTCCGGTCTCACCAATCGCCCTAACTGGAATCGAACCCTGCTTTGACTCGAGTTCCTGGCGGCCCGACCTAACATGCTATCGCGAGGTCAAGGGCCGGTATTGGCGACCCGATCCATTGAGCCCACCATGCCGAGTGAGACAACTACCTCGTATTGGCTTCGTGGGGTCGACAGGGTTGCGCTTCGCACAAGACCGGCGCCGAACCGCTGATCGCGCGGCGCTGTCCGCGATCTACTGGACGTCCAATGCCGATGGCCGACGGTCTACTAATGTCCAACAACATACTGAGAGGGCTGCGGCGATGCTGGCGCCAGCAGCGACCACTGCGCGCTCGGCTTCCGCTCGACCGCGTCAACCTTGCTCAACGAGAAGGGCGTGTTTACCAACGATGTGGAAGCTCAACTCGCCACGACGTGGAGAAAGTCCCTCGCGACGCCGGACCAGTTTGGCAAGGGTGACAAAAACAAGATCCCAGGTAGCTATAACGGTGCGGCCTATTATGCCGAATGCGTGTGTTTGTGCAGCCTTGTCTGATCGTCTTGTCAGCCTGCGCGAAGGTGCGTCCGCCGTCTCGCTGCGCAGATCGGCGGCCTAGCTTGCTCTTGTTTCGACCCTCGGCAGCGAAGCGCGATATTCATCCACGCTGTCGAGATCGATCATGGTCTTGCCCCCATCTTGTAGGCCCTGGTCCTCTCGTGGGCGATCAGCTCATAAGCCTTAGTCTTTCCGAATTTGCCATAGCGGCAACCGTCCTTGAACTCGACGAGCCGGCGCCGGTTGTTGTTATCATTGTCAACCATGGGTCCCTGCATGCGCTTCGATGATCTCCCCCCCCAATCGGATCAAAACCCCGCTGAGTGAGATGCGCATATCCATGGCGCGACGCTGTCGATGCGGGCTCGCCAGAAGGCCTGCCGTTGTGGCCGCTGACGAGGTTCCTGCTGACCCGTTTCGGCGCCATCTGCGCGTACCCCAATTGCCCGAGATGCATCGATCTAAATGGACTACGATACCAAACAAAGAGTCCCCTTATGCCGCCGCCAAGTCCAGAGTGCTGTAGCGTGCAAATCGGACGGACGCGGAAGCGCAGCTCGCGGACGCTTGTCTTGTCACCTAGTGGCTCTGCACAGTGAATTTGATAGATTGCGTCGGGCGGTCAGATTAGCTCTGGCAGGTGTTTCGGATCAACGAGGACCTCGATGCTGCGGCGTCCTTGGCTGCCTTGTGATGAGGCCGGCTCGTTCCAGCGTCAGCACCATCTGGTGAACCGAGGGCGGGCTGACACGGAAATATTCCTGCATGTCGGTTTCCGCCGGAGGCCTGCGGTGCAGCCGCGTATAGAGGTGGATAAATGCCCCTGTTTGGGCGTGAAGGTTTTTGCCGAAGGACTCACACCGGCCATCCGATTCAGTTGTTCGTGCGTGCCTCATTCAAGGAGGCAGGCATGAACGTACGCTATCGGGTCGAACTCAGCCAAGTCGAGCGCATCGAACTCAAAGCGCTGCTCGGCGGCGGTAAACATGCGTCGCGCAAGCTCAAACGAGCACAGATTTTGCTGGCCGCCGACGCCGGGGCCAGCGACGAGGAGATCGCCAGGAGCGTCGGCGTGGGCGGCTCGACCGTGTACCGGACCAAGCGACGCTTCGTGGAAGGCAATCTGGAACGGGCGCTGAGCGAGGAGCCGCGTCCCGGGGCGGACCGCAAACTCACGGGCAAGGAAGAAGCCTTGCTGGTGGCGACGGCCTGCGCCAGCCCCCCAGAAGGCCGTGCCCGCTGGACGCTCGAGCTGCTGGCAGGTGCGATGGTCAAGCTCAGCGAACACAAGAGCCTGTCGCACGAGACGGTTCGGCGGCGTTTGGCCGAAAATGGCCTCAAACCCTGGCGCAAAGACATGTGGTGCATTCCGCAGGTCGATGGCGAATACGTTGCCCGTATGGAGGATGTCCTCGACCTCTACGCCGAGGCTTCCGACCCCAAGCGGCCGGTGGTGTGCTTCGACGAAAGCCCGGTGCAACTCATCGGAGAGGTCCGTCAGCCCATCCCGGCAAGGCCGGGCCAGCTCGAACGTTACGATTACGAGTATCGTCGCAATGGCACGATCAATCTCTTCGTCCTCCTCGACGTGCATCGTCCCTGGCGCAAGGTCAAAGTCACTGAGCGGCGAGCCGCAGAAGACTATGCTCAATGCATGCGCGATCTCGTCAACATCCATTACCCCGATGCCGAGAACATCCGGGTCGTTCAGGATAATTTATCGACCCACTCGGCCGGCGCCCTGTATCAGGCGTTCCCGCCCGCCGAAGCCAGGCAGATTTTGCGACGGCTCGAGTTCCACTACACCCCCAAGCACGCAAGCTGGCTCAACATGGTTGAAATCGAAATCGGCGTCCTGCGGGCCAGTGCCTGGATCGCAGGATCGATGATCCCAAGCGGCTGCGCCGCGAAATCGCTGCCTGGGAACGGAAGCGAAATGCCGCCCGCTCACGCATCAAATGGATGTTCACAACAGATAAGGCGCGCGCCAAAATGGCCCGCGCCTATCCCGCCGCTTCCAAAGAGTCATAATCACTGTGCAGAGCTACTAGGCCTTCATTGGGAAGCTGCAAAAACAACGCCAACGCGCGAGTTCATAAGAAGTGCAATTGTCGACCCACTCAAGATCGTCCCGATTTAACCGATTTGGCGAGGAGCCGACATGCAGCGTCTTTTGTCCGACAAGAAATCCGCCTGGTGCCGAGGCATCCGACCAGTCCGGTTAATCCGCCTGCAGCGCGCAGCCCGCGCGTCTGGCCCAGGCTTTGCTGTAGTGATGGACCCACTGTAGATCTGCATGAAGAAGACCACCGACTTTCAGGGGCGCGGTCCGGCACGGTCTCACTGTGCGGTCGACCGCGCTTTCGATCTGGGAGGAGAGCTGCTCTAAGGTTGGGATATGATGACGAAAGAGGCCGTCGATGCAGAGTTCTCGAGTCGTCGCGCCGGAGACGAGTTGCAGATTGATAGTAGTGGGCATTCGCCGCGCATTTGAGCGACGGGATCCCAGATAGGAGAGGTATGGATCGCATCGCTTGGGATAAACGCTTGCCAGAGCCCAACACGCAATTGTCTCATCTCGGTCGCGCGCCGGCTGAACACGCCGGGATGGTCAATGTTCCTGTCTATCGAGGTTCCACGATCGTTTCGGAAAACCTCGAAGAGTGGGATAGGCGCAAGCAGAATCCAGTGACGAACTACGGACGATTCGGCTCACCGCTGTCTCGCGCTCTCGAGGCCGCCATTTGTGAATTGGAGGGCGGGTATCGTTCGATCTTGTTCCCTTCGGGGCTTTCTGCGTGCTCCCACGCGCTTCTAGGGATCCTGAAGGCCGGGGATCATGTTTTGATCTGCGATAACGTCTATGAACCGGTGAGGATGTTCGCGAACCAGGTTCTAACTAGATTTGAGGTCAAGGTGGAGTACTTCCATCCCACACAGCCTTCGGATCTACTCGCGAAGATTGGGACAAAAACGCGAGCTGTGTACCTCGAGTCCCCGGGGTCCATGACGTTTGAGGTACAGGATCTGCCCGCGCTGTGCGCGATCGCACATCAATCGGGGGCGCTCGTGCTCATGGACAATACTTGGGCGACGCCGCTCTATTTCAAACCCTTTCTCCATGACGTCGACATCTCGATCCATGCCGCGACCAAATATATCGTTGGTCATTCCGACGCCCTTCTGGGCATTGCTACCGCTAACAAGGAAGCGTGGCCGCTCCTGCAGCCAAGCGCTCATCATTTCGGGGAGATTGCTGGGCCAGATGACATCTATTTAGCTCTTCGTGGACTGCGCACACTAGCCGTTCGCATGAGGCAGCATTACGAAAATGGCCTCAAGCTGGCTCAAAGCCTGGAAGACCACCCGGCAGTGGGCCGGGTTCTACACCCTGCGCTCCCAAGCCACCCGGGCTACAATATTTGGAAGCGGGATTTCTTGGGTGCAAGCGGCCTGTTCGGCGTCGTTCTGAAGCCTATGTCCAAGGCCCAGCTTTCGGTTTTCTTCCAGAAACTGCGCCTTTTCGGAATCGGATTGTCGTGGGGTGGGTACGAAAGCCTTGTGCTGCCTGTCGATGATCCTCAACGAACGGAAGCAATAGTTTCATTTGATGGACCGTTGATTCGTATTCACGCCGGCATCGAGGGGCCGAGTGATCTCATTGCGGACATGCATCAGGCGCTGCAAGCCGCCTGCGAACACTCCGTGAGCGACGATGCTTACCAGGATGAGAGCAGAGACGGGTGATTTCAAGGGCAGTATTGATGGCGCGGAGGAGACCGATGAAAAGCGACGCTTGGGGGCGCTATGCCTACCGCACAACGAGCCACTATCGTCGCGAGATCACGCCCGAACTGTAATATGTCGTCTCCGCCCGAAACGCGGCACCTGGAACCCGAGCAGAGATCAGTAGGCGCCGCGATTGCTGGGCATGTTGGCTGACACGGACCGATGATCTACTGTTTGTAAAGCGGATTTATGGCCGTGCATCTCCGAGGTGGAGCACCAGCCCCGTGCAGGACGACTATGCGCACGGCTTCTGTCTGTCAATGTGCGTGAGCACAACGCCCATCATGTGCGGTCAGTTGGAGGTCATTTAAGCCGCAGGTGCCCTTGCCGTATTCGGATGATTCGCTCGCCCAAACATGTCCGGGTGCTTTTGAACACGAGCGCTTGGCAATACGCGATCGCGCAACCGGGATCTCCGGCGTTCCGTTCGGTACGGCGCGACCGCCATGGCAAACGGGTATCGCAGCGGATGCATGCCATTTCTGCGTCATTGCCTCTGTACCCTTTGACGCGGGCGCTGGGTCTACGCTAGCTCGGCTGGCCCCGGGGGCAGAGGCGGGAGGCTGACCAACGCGTAAACGATCGTTCGCGTACTTGCCGATGCAAGATATTTTCTTCAGCTAGCAGCGCCAACAAGGTTGTCTCTCTTGCGACGAATGTCCGAATTCTAGCAGTGAACGTTGCGTCCCCAGTTCTCCAGCACTCGTGCTTTTGCGGCACTGCTCCTAGCGCCTCAGCTGGTACGACATTTGCTGGACGCTTCAGGTCCGCCTCCTCCCGAAGAAGCGCATGCACACTGTTCTCTGTCGAGCAACTATCCGATCTGAGGCAACTCGATTGCAGCTCATGACGAGAAGTATGCTTGTCGCGTTTCGGTCGAGCACTTCGCAAGCAAGAGGAGGCTGAAGTGGCGCAGGGCTCCTGCCCAAATCGATCCACTCGAAAGACGCAGCACCGGTTTGCCTAAGTCGGTGGGGGGAGGCACCAAATGGACCTATTTTGCTTCATCGAATGTGCAAAACAGAGTCGATCTCCCGAGGTGTTGTTCGATCTGCTTGTGAGCTGTTCGAGCGAACAGGGCTTCAGTCAAGTCGCTTACGGGGCGCTGACGGACGCGGAGCCGACCCGCCGACCAGAGTATCTGCCAGCCGCGGTGACAGTGAACTTTCCTTCCGCGTGGTGCGAGCGCTATGCTGAACGCCGATACAATGCCATCGATCCCGTGGTTCGGCGTACGACGATGCAGTCGGCGCCGTTTCTATGGGATCAACTCGCTCACAAATATCAATTGCAGCCCGGCGAACTGCGTGTGTTTGAACGAGGCCAAAGAGGCCGGTCTGAAGCATGGCGTAACCGTACCACTGTTCGGACCATTTGGACAGCTATCTGTCGCATCCTTTGCATCCAGGTTCGACGATGCCGACCCTGAGTATCGCCTCAGTCGTCTCAACGCATTGGCTTGGCAGTTTCATCATGCATTTGCAGAGATCGCGCCGTCATCGGAGGGCAGATGCCATATGCAAGTGGCCCTATCCGAACGAGAAAAGGATTGCCTCCGCTGGGTGGAAGAGGGGAAATCATCCTGGGAAATCGGAGTCATCCTGAGAGTCAGCGAGAATACGGTGAACTTTCACCTGAAGAACGCAATGCGAAAGCTAGAGACGAACAGCCGTACCATTGCGTTGCCAAGGCGATTCGCCTCGGTCTTATCTGACGTTTTGGCGCCGCTGCCGCGTATTGACCTATGCCGAAGTCACGAGCGAGCGATCTGACCAGCGTGACAATATGACAATAGCAGCGAGGACACGTTCAGCCCAAGGTGCAAAAGATGCTGTTGCCGCGAATAGCTGAGAAGCCTGTCATCTCGATCTTCGGGAGCATAGATGCGCATCCCGCCGAGGGTTGGTCGTGTTTTCGATGCGGGAGAGGTTCGCACGATTGCCTAAATCCGACGTTGACTGGCCATGACGGGAAACCATTCGCCGCATTGCTGACGCGCGTGCGATGACAGTGATCTTCAGCGCAAGCGCCACTCGTCCAATATGGGAGCGGTTTTTCGGTTTGGATTGCGACGACCCAGTCGCCTGGGATAACAGTATTGCCTGATGCAGCAAGCCCGCCCTCGCAAAAACAAGCCCCGGCCATGGGCCGGGGCTTTCGATCCGCCGTTCGTACTGCGGATCAATATTTCAGAAGAAACGGGCCGCCGAACTTATAGTTGAGCCGTGCAGTCACAAGATCGAAATCCTGGCGGATGCGATCGGTTCCGCCTGCGGGCGCGGCGAAGTGCACAGGTGCGGGCTGCATGAATAGGTGGTCGTACTCGAGGCTGACCGACCAGCTCGGCGCGAAACCGTACTCAATCCCAGCTCCCAATGCACCACCCCAAAGAATGTGGTCGCTCTTCCCAAGCTGCGCGCCCGTGAGGGTCGAGCTAATCTGATAGGTATTGCTCGTCACTGCGGCACCACCTTTGGCGTAAAATAGTACGTCGTCCACGGCGTAACCGATCTGCCCCGTTACCACGCCAAACGCATCAATCTTGGTCTGGTTGATATCCGCAAACGCGACGCTGTCATTCGAGCCAGTCAAATCAGCCCAGTTCCCCTGGCCTTCAACACCAAGCACGATCTGGCCCATCTGCCTTCGATAGCCGATCTGGCCACCCACAGTACCGCCGGTCGCATCATGGCAGCCCTCAGGCGTGCCGCCATTAAAGTCCCAGCAATTCGAGCTTGAGCCCAAGCCGCCGTTCATACCGACGTAGTAGCCGCTCCAGTCGTAGATCGCAGCCGCGACACGTTGCGGAGCTTTGGCATAGAGGGGCTGGACCGGCTGCGCAGCCAGATCCGCGCCGAATGCGGGCGCCACCGCGCCTAGCGCCACAATGCTTACAGTCACAAGCAACAAGTTCTTCATTTCTACTCTCATGTCTTGAGTGCCCCGAGCCTTGCGCGTCTTAACAACATCCGCGCGAATTGCTGTAACTGCATCGCAACATTTGCGCCGAAAGGAATGCTTGAACCGAACCCTGCGTCAGGTTGCGGCGTTGCGGATCATCTTCAACTGCCTCGCAATGCTCCTTCGCGTGCGAACGTAGATTGCGTAGGCGTGGACGAAAAGCGGGCTGCTGATCTCAGCGGATGAAGCGCACCGCAAGGGGTAGGCGAGTTCAGCGAATCGAACTCGGCCAGGAAGCATTCACGGTCAATGCGGCGCTGATCCTGCGCGAGACGAAATTCGAAGTCGTGCGATGGCTCTGGATCTCTCTTCTCGCCCAGTGCAGATGGCCACGGGCATCGAAGCGGTGTAGATGCCGGAGGAGAGTGAAAGGTGCTCCTTGTCGGTGCTGCCGCAATCGTGCTCGCCGTCGCATTTAGTTCAAGCGTTAGCTCGCGTGCCAGACATATCTTCTCCGCGATGCGCACCAGCGCTGATTGGAATTCGGTCCGGCAATGGCTTCCGCGCATGCTAAGGTCACACAAATGTACGTTGCAAGGTCCGGGGCCGGTTGTGAATCCACCGCCGTCGACCCGATCGTCCGTGAACGGCCAACTCGCAGTCTTCACCGTCAGTGTCTCGGGTCAAATCGGCGATCAGTCACACGTTACACCGCGCTGTTGGGACTGACTCCACGCGAGCACGCGCGTGGTCTCCACGCTGCCTTGCGATTCTGTGCTCGCGAACTGACGACGGTGGGCGTTCGCCCTCGTGTGGCAGATCGGCAATTTCCTTGCTCGAGCAAGGCCGAATGCAGCGTTAGGAACCACGGCGTGCGGGAACTCGGAGCGGCGGCGGAGCAGAAGTGCCGGAATGAAAGTAAGCGCCATAGAGCCGGGCGTGCTCACGTCGCTTGCGGGAACGCCAGCTGCGCATAGCGTATCCTAATCCAAAGCCGCCGAAGAAGATCATAGTGAGAAAAAGAAGCGGTGTCGTCATCTCGATGTCTAAACCGGAGGATTGCTTTGATGTGTTACGTCACACTCCCGCCATCGGTCGTTGACTAGTTGGTCGGCGCGAGGCGGCGGATGCCTGGTTCCTACAACGTGACGCTACGTACGATTCAAATCCCTTCGGCTACTATAGCGCGACAATCTGGATGGGACGCACTTCCATCCTGATTGCCGCGCCGCAAGCTGCTCCCTCCCACTTGAGGTGGCCTGCAGCAGCAGTGTGCGTGGAGCCAGGCATAGTATGCAGATCCGCGGAGTGGCCCACGCCGTGATCGTTGCAGGAAAACGACATTCGTGATGGCCGATACCTGTGGTTTGGTCAGAGTGCTGCGCTTCTCTGGGCGGCATTGCCCCGCCCGCCGCGGGCAACGGAGAAGACTTTCGGTCGCAGCTGAAACGTGGACGAGACTAGCCGTCTCGCGGCGCACTCGAAGTGCCGTTAGGACCTGGACTATTTGCGCGCCGCGGCGGCCGGCAGGCGGTCGCATTAGTGCAAGGGGTACCGTACTCGTCCTCTGAGACCGAGGGCTTGAATACACGGTTCTTGACTTGACGATGCCGGAGAAGTGGTCCTGCCACCTGTCCCGCGGCCTGCCTGCTGACGAGACGAAACTGTTAGGAAAAGCAGGCTGCCTGTATACCAATCGCTGGGCGATCTCGAAAGGACCGCCGGTTCTCCCGATCGCGTGATCTAACCTACGCCTTATGCAGAATTCCGCCAGGTGCTAGGCGCAACCTCGATTTGATTAGACGAGTAAGAGTTGAACGTCTGATCGAGCAAATCGCCAAGAACGCAGGCACCATGAGTCGGGTCGGAGTTGGCTTCACGTGGACGTGAGCCGGATCAGTGTTGCGCAGCACAGTCCAGCTGTTGCGGGTAATGGCTTGCTCGTCCGGAAGCTCACTCACTTTCATCCTCGAACAGTATCGCTTTGGTGTGCGAGCGCTGGACATAGATGCTTTGGGTAAGATAGGCAAATCATGTTACCGCACCGAAGTAGCTCTTCGGGGTCAGCGGTAAGGGGCTGCAACTCGGGACTGACGGCGGCGACATCGCGCGCCACGCGCCACAATACTTTCGAAAATAAGACGACTGTCGCGAGATCCGAAAGGATGACCCTGCACCCACGATCCGATATGACTGGATTGACCATGTTGCCCGAAATGATCAAAAGCTGGAGGTGGAGCAGGGCTTGGCGAATGGGAGCGGCGAGCCCTTCCGCGCGCGGGACATTGGCACAGTTGCCGTCCTCTCATCATAAATACTCATCACCGAAGCACGCGCGCAGCGGGACAATGCCGCGAGCTCATGGCGGGTGGATCCAGGTTGATCCTGCGGCCAGCGAGTTTGCCATTGCGCTCCGTCATGCGGGATCAAGTACAATAAGAGTAAGACAAACGCCGCTGAGATGAGGTGTCCCAACCTCCATGCCAGCCTTGCGCAATACCTCTCACTTCCAGGTTCCGCTCTCCCGAGTTACGTCAGCTCGCGTTGGGCTTTCCGGGCGCGACTGTGGACAGCGTTGGCGTTCGGCAGAACAAGTTGGTTCGACGCGAACGAGCCGGCATCGACCCTGTGGGGGCGGCCCGCCAAGAGACGTCTAGCTACTGGCGTGCTTCGGCATTACTGCGATCGCCGGGACAGTAGACGGCAAGGAGAATGCCCACCGGCAGGCGAAGAGCGGTGCGGCTGCGCTACCAGTGACCACGTTTGCAGCCTCGATCGCAGGTCTTGGTCTACAACCTGACGCGGTGTACGATTCAAGGGATTTTAGTGCCGAGGCCGGATATCGTTCAACTGACTGGCCGATCATTTCGCGAGCTCTGAGCTCAGCTCATGTAGAACAGTGCGATGCAGCCCGTCGGATCAGCGGAAAGTCGTTGCGGAGCGCCGCCGAACGAGCTGTATGACGCGCAAGATCGTCACGCCAGCGCGAGATCAATAGCGCCGCCGACCCGATCAAACTACGCCCAAGCGCGCCAATCCGAACACCAGCGAGGACCGGAGCTTCGAGCCTGGCGTAGATCTGGTTAACGGAGAGTAGGTCGCAAACGGCCGAACAATCCTAGAACGGGCCGTGACATTGGTTGGTCTCGGACGGAGAGACCATCATGGATGCCTCTTGCAAGAATATGTTGCGCATCCAAATGCTTGCAGGATCAGTATTATGAATGGCCGGCCATTGGACGGCCTCGGTGAATGTGAGAAGTCGCAGCGGAGGTTCGATGACCCGCAGGGGCATCGTGTTTGCGAAATGGCTGACCAGTCTTGAGGGCATGCTCGCTATACGGTTGGTGCCCAATAACATAGGCGGAATCATACCAAAACCCTGCACGGCGACCTCGGTGCGTATCTTGAAACCATGCTCGAGCAAGAGCCATTCGTGGAAGGAGGGCCTCAGGGAGCGCCCGAACTGGGCTTCCACGTGCCCGATGGACATGTACTTCTCGAACGTAAGTCGCGGCGCCAGCTGCTTGTTCATGGGGCAGCCCACGCAAACGAAAGTGTCCTCGAACAGTGCCGCCTTGGGATGCGCACTCGACATGAACATCTCCGGATACATGAGAAAATCGACTTCGCAGCGCCGGAGAAGTTCATCGGGTTCCTCTACGGGCGGCAGCAACTCGAAATTGATTGTTGGAGCTTCCCGCGCGACGCGGTCCACGATTCGTCGAAGAAACACGACAGTCATGAAGTCGGACAGGATGATCCTGAATCGCCGATTCGATTGAGACGGATTGAAGCCGTCCGGAGAAATGATGGAGAGCTGAATGTGAGCGAGAGCCTCGCGAATCGGGACTGCGAGCGCTTCAGCCCGCGGCGTTGGGACAAGCTTCCGGCCCCTCATCGTGAATAGCTCATCGCGAAAGTAAGTGCGAAGCCGCGCGACGGCAGCACTCATGGCAGGTTGACTGAGGTTGATGCTTCTTGCCGCCGCAGTGAGATTGCCTTGCGTCACCAGGGCGTCGAACGCGACGAGGAGATTCAGATCGAGGCCCTTGAAACGCATAATCCTGAGTGATCCATGTTATGAATGTGTTCTATCGATACAATCGATTTTACCATTTGTACCGAATGAGGGTAGCAAAGGATAGTTTAGCGAGATGTCAGATCTATCAGAATGGTTACAAATCGTTGCGCGTCTCAGCCCAGCGCCAGGGATCGATCAAGACATCTGGACCGTGCGGTCGCAGTTTCGCGCGTGTTGCGCAGGTCATATCTCGGCGACCTAGCACGGTGGGAATCCGCAAATGTGGGTGGGCGTATAGGACGAGAAAACCTTCGTATGGCTTCGCCAACCCATTCTATATCGGCCGTATACCGCCGTAGAATTGAGCGAACGCTCAACCTGGCCGTAGATCTCCGTCCAGTTGGACCCCTCCGGTTGCGGGTGCCAAATGTGTTTTGGTGGCATCCGATTGCGTCCTTGCTGCGGGGAAATCGTGCGGAACATGCAAGCGAAGGCGTCCTGGGCGAATCTGATGCGAGTTGCGCACACGATCGACGTCGTATCCATTGTGAATGCAGATCGGTCAGTGCGTGAAGCTCTGACGGATATGGTGTTTTCCGCGGGTTACGTACCCGAACCCTTCGAGAGCGCAGACGAGTTCTTAAAATCGGGCCGCCGTTTGATCACGTCGTGCTTGATCGCGGATACGCAGTCGAGCGGGATGAGTGGCTTTGAGCTTTTCCATCATCTGGCTGCATCCGGAGGCGCGATTCCCACCGTTCTTCTCACAGACAACTCCGAAGACGATATGAGGCGAGTCCTGCAAGCTGGACTCCAGTTCTTGAGCAAGCCTTTCGAGCGTAGCGAACTGCTGGCCTGCGTCAGGAGCCAGATAATGAATAGGAATTACTCTCTATGAAAATGATCGCGCCCGGATCCACACGAGGTGTTTCGGCGCGCCCTCCAGTTCGTTGGAGGCTGTGCTGGGAAAATGAGCTTCAACTTGCTGACCATATTGACTTGTCCGACTTCTTCCGGAAGACCTATGGTCCAACCGGGGCATTCAATGCAAAGCCCTTTGAAGGTCATCGAAGCTGGGCCGGCGCAAGGCCTGAGATTCGGGCAATCGGCTACGATGATCGTGGCGTCGCGATTCACATCGGCGCACTGCGCCGCTTCATAAAAGTTGGTGAGGTCGATCTGCTTGTGGCTGAACTCGGATTGTACGGGGTACGCCCAGATCTCGAGGGGCTCGGCATCAGTCACTCCATCCGCGTGATGTATCCCGTATTGCAAGATCTTGGGGTGCCGTTCGGCTTTGGCACGGTCCGATCTGCCCTTCAGAAACATATTACCAGGCTGCTCGGGCGACAGGGATTGGCGACTGTTCTGCCAGGGCTCCGTGTCCGGTCCACTCGTCCGGATATCTATCTCACTGTGCCTCCGACGCGCGTGGAGGACGTGGTCGTCCTTGTTCTGCCGATTGCGAGGCCAATGAGCGAATGGCCGGCCGGTGAGATGATTGAACGGAACGGGCCAGAACTGTGACGTCCGCAGACGACGAGGCTGAAGCGCGGAGCGACTACGCCGACGCCGGCGGAGAGCACTGCGTCTATCTGACATTTGATGATGGTCCCAACCCGCATTGCACGCCGGCTATCCTGGATGTGCTGGCGCAGCATCGCGCCTCCGCGACCTTCTGCGTGATCGGTGCATATGCAGCGGGTCAGCCGGAGCTGATCCAGCGCATCATTGCAGAAGGGCACGAAATCGCAAACCACACAATGACGCACCCGGATTTATCCAAATGCATGCCGGATGAGGTGGAATACGAGATCCTCACGACGAACAAGGTCATCGGAATGGCCTGCCCCCGAGCCTCTGTGCGGCACATGCGTGCGCCGTATGGGACTTGGACCAAGGAGGCCCTTGCCGCGTCGGCGAAGGCCGAACTGGCAGCCCTGCACTGGTCAGTCGACCCGCAAGACTGGTCTCGTCCTGGCGCCGAGGCGATTGTTGCCGCGGTGATGGCCTCGGTCCGGCCGGGGGCAATCGTGCTCCTGCACGACGGGTGCCCTCCCGACGAGTTGGAACGCCGCCCTCACTCTGGTCGGCGCGACCAGACTGTGACGGCGCTCGCCCAGCTCATTCCAGCACTGCGTGACCGTGGATTTGCAATCCGGTCGCTTCCTCAAACTCACTGAATAGATCAATCCCCATGAGCCTGCTTGCCACCATCAGCACCGTTGCTGCTGCCTCCTACGCGTTGCTCTCCAGCGTCCATAAGAGTGCGCAGGCGCTTTATGCGCTGCAAACCGACGCCTCACTGCCGCCGTACGACCCGATCGACAACGGTGCTCTGCCCAGCGTGGATGTCATCGTGCCCTGCTTCAACGAGGACCCGCGCACGCTGGCGGCCTGCCTGAAGTCTCTCGCAAGCCAGGACTACCCAGGGCGATTGCAGGTCTATGTGGTCGATGACGGCTCTGCAAATGTCGGTGCAGTGGCTCCGGTCCATGGGAGCTACGCATATGACCCGAGGTTCAACGTCATTCTGCTGCCAAGCAACGTTGGAAAGCGCAAGGCGCAGATCGCAGCGATACGCCGGTCGTTCGGCGATCTCGTGCTCAACGTCGATTCCGACACGGAAATCGCCAGCGACGTGGTCAGCAAGCTCGTACGCAAGATGCAGGATCCAGCCGTCGGCGCGGCCATGGGGCAATTGACGGCCAGCAACCGGAACGACAGCTGGCTGACCCGATTGATCGACATGGAGTACTGGCTGGCTTGCAACGAAGAGCGCGCGGCGCAGACGCGCTTTGGTGCCGTCATGTGCTGCTGCGGGCCGTGTGCCATGTACCGCCGTTCCGCGCTGCTGTTGCTGCTGGACCAGTACGAGACGCAGTTCTTCCGGGGAAAGCCGAGCGACTTCGGTGAGGACCGTCATCTGACGATCCTCATGCTCAAGGCAGGGTTTCGAACCGAGTACGTTCCGGACGCCATCGCCGCCACGGTGGTCCCGGACAGGCTCTTGCCGTATCTGCGGCAACAGCTCCGCTGGGCGCGGAGCACTTACCGCGACACGCTGCTGGGTTTGCACCTGTTGCCCGGCCTGGACCGGTACCTTACGCTCGACGTGCTCGGACAGAACCTCGGGCCGCTGCTGCTCGCCATCTCATCGATTGCCGCGCTCGCTCAGCTCGCGCTCACCGGCACCGTGCCCTGGTGGACCGGTCTGACCATCGTCGCGATGACCATGATTCGATGCAGCGTAGCGGCCCTTCGTGCGGGCGAGTTTCGATTTCTCGGCTTCTCGCTGCACACCCCGATCAACATCTTCCTCCTGCTCCCGATGAAAGCCTACGCGCTCTGTACCTTGAGCAACAGCGACTGGCTCTCGCGCAAAGTAGCGAAATCATCAGACGTCGATGAATCGAAGGCCTCGATCGAAGACGCAACAACTGGACCAAGCCTTAACCCGGCATCGGAAACGCCTGGCTCAATTCGCGGGCAGGTCTTTCGCGCGCTCCCTGGCAGCTGATCGCGTCTGATGGCATTGCGGCCGAGACTGACTGACAGCTTTGTAGGGGGATTTAGTGGTGAGCGTGGACAAGACATATCAATCGTTGCAACGGGAGCTGACTAACGATGACCCGTGGCGGCTTGACGACAATCCGTTCGAACGTGAGCGTCACACCCAATTGCTACGGCTATCGCTGTCGAACGGCGCCGTCTCAACCGGCCTCGAGGTCGGGTGCGCTGCCGGTGCATTCACAGAGAAGCTTGCTCCTCACTGCAAACGGCTCACGGTCATCGATGTTATGCCGCGAGCGATCGGTCGAGCGGTCCAGCGGACCAAGAGGTGGTCGCATATCAGCTGGGCGGCGACCGATATTCTGCAGTTCTCGACCGAAGAGCTGTTCGATCTGATCGTGGTCGCCGAAGTTCTCTACTACCTCGAAGACATGACACGGATGCGTACCGCAATCGACAAGATGGTGAACATGCTTGCTCCACGTGGGCATCTGGTCTTCGGATCTGCACGTGATGCCACCTGCAGGCGATGGGGGCATGTCGCTGGCGCCGAGACAGTCATCACGATTTTGACTGAAGCGCTCATTGAGGTCGAACGCGTGCAGTGCCAGGGGCAGTCGGCTGACGAAGACTGCTTGTTGGTCCGTTTTCGCAATCCGGAGCGATCTTCGATCCGTCCTAACGGTCGAGCTTGAAAGGAGCCACTATGCGTATCTGCGGTATCAAGTTGACGCATGACGGGGCAGTCGCTCTGATCGAGGACGGCCGGGTGGTGTTTTGTGTCGAACAGGAGAAGCTGAACAACAATCCGCGTTATCAAACCATTGACAATTTGGATGCCGTTGTTGGCGCCTTGGCGGAGCACGGGCTGGATCCGAGCGATGTTGATCAGTTCGTCATTGATGGCTGGGATGGAGAGTTCGAGTCGCAGTTTGAAGTCCTTAGTGGGACGACGACCATCAAGCTCAAGGGCGCGCCGTATGTCGAACGGCAAGGCGATAGCCCCCTGACGCCCCGCGATCGCATCGGCCTCATGCTTGATGGGAAGCTATATCCCTATCAAAGCTATCCCCATGTCACCGGGCACGTAGCATCCGCATACTGCGCCAGCTCGTTTGCCAAATCCGCACAATCTGCTTTCTGCTTGGTGTGGGACGGCTGCATGTTTCCACGCCTCTACTATGTCGAGCCCCACGGCATCCGGTTCATCGAGTGCCTGTTTCCGATGATAGGTCACGCCTATGCGACGGCAGGACATCACTTTGGACCTTACAGGCGGGCAGACCGGACCAGCTGGGATCTCGGTATTGCCGGCAAGCTGATGGCCTATATCGCGCTGGGATCGCCCGACGAGGACAGTATTAAGACGTTTCATGAACTTTATGAGGCGCACTTTGCCACGGATGCTGAGGGCGCTTGTCCTGAGCTTGAAGAGGTCAACAGCTCACAATCGCCACTTGAAGCTTTGCACGACTTCTTCGATGCGTGCGCAATGCGATTGAAGGAAAAGCAAGCCGAAGACGTCCTTGCGTCATTTCACGTCTTTCTAGAGCGTCTGCTGGTTCGCACCATTGCTGATGTTGTGGAGCGGCATTCGGATCTTGCGGGGGCGCGTAACCTCTGCATAGCCGGCGGCTGTGGCCTGAATATTAAGTGGAATAGTGCATTTCGTGCGACCGGCCTGTTCGATGTCGTGTGGGTGCCGCCCTTTCCGAACGACAGCGGCTCAGCCATTGGTACTGCTTGCTCTGCACTGGCGGCACAGCAAGGCTTTAGAGCTCTGGAATGGTCGGTCTACAGTGGACCGGCCGTTCGTCCCAGCGAAGTGCCGCCCGAATGGGAGGGCGCGCCCTGCACTATGGGCGAACTTGCGGCAATCCTCGCTTGCGACAAGCCCGTGGTCTTCCTTGCCGGGCGTGCCGAGCTCGGACCACGAGCCTTGGGTGGCAGAAGCATTCTCGCGGCTGCGAGCTGGGAAGGAATGAAAGATCATCTCAACGACATCAAACTTCGTGAGCATTTCAGGCCGGTAGCGCCGATATGCCTGGAGGATCGTGCGGCGGAGATTTTTAGCCCTGGAATACCCGATCCGTACATGCTGTTCGATCACCAGACGCGACCGGAATGGCGGGACAAAATTCCCGCCGTCGTGCATCTCGATGGATCTGCTCGTCTACAGACCGTTTCCAGAACCTCTCAGCATAAAGTGGCCGAGCTTCTCGTCGAATACGAGAAACTCACAGCCATTCCGCTGCTTTGCAATACCAGCGCCAATCTGCATGGACGCGGCTTTTTCCCGGATGCTGCCGCCGCGTGCCAGTGGGGACGCGTCGATCACGTATGGTGTAACGGCCTGCTTTACACAAGAAAGCGCGCGAGCGAGGAAGCGGCGCGAACAACGTCCGTCGCGATGGCGTAAGCAAATGTCAACCGCGGCAGTCGACCTTTTCCAGGTGAGCAAGTTCTACGATGACAGGGTCGTCGTGGACGCTCTTTCGTTTACCGTCTCGCCGGGAGAGTGCTTCGGTCTGCTGGGACCAAACGGCGCGGGCAAAAGCACGCTTGCGCGTTTGATCCTGGGTGTAGCATCGCCCGACGCAGGTAAGATATGCGTGCTCGGCGAGCCAGTGCCGGCACGGGCGCGCTTGGCGCGGCGGGGGATCGGGGTTGTCCCACAGTTCGATAACCTTGATCTTCAGCTCACGGTGCGCGAAAACTTGCTCGTTTTCGGGCGCTACTTCGCCATGAGCGCGGCTGAGGTGAAAGCGGTCACGCCGTCACTGCTCGAATTCGCGCGCCTGGAGAACAAGGCGGATGCCCGCGTCGCCGAACTGTCCGGCGGCATGAAGCGACGCCTGACGTTGGCACGGGCCCTCATTAGCGACCCGCAGCTCTTAGTGCTTGATGAGCCGACGACCGGCCTTGATCCGCACGGCCGTCACCTGATCTGGGAACGCTTGCGCTCGCTATTAGCGCGCGGCAAAACGATCCTTCTCACCACCCACTTCATGGAAGAGGCGGAGCGATTGTGCGACCGCCTGTGTGTGCTCGAGCACGGCCGTAAGATCGCCGAAGGTCAGCCTCACGCGCTGATCGAGCAGCAGATCGGCTGCCAAGTGATCGAGATTTACGGTGGTAATCCGCATGAACTGCTGCCGCTGGTCAGACCCCAAGTGCAGCGCGCTGAGGTGAGCGGGGAGACGCTCTTCTGCTATGTCACGGATCCAGAGCAGGTGCGCCTCCGGCTTGCCAACCGCACGGATCTCCGCTTTCTGCAGCGTCCTCCAAATCTGGAGGATGTCTTCTTGCGGCTAACCGGGCGAGAGATAAAGGACTGAACGATGTGGCAACGTTTTGCGCCGGCGCTCCCTGCTAATCCATGGAACTGGATCGCGGTATGGCGCCGCAATTTTCTGGTCTGGCGGAAAGTCGCTCTGGCATCGATTCTTGGGAATCTGGCCGAGCCGATGAGCTCTCTGTTCGGTCTCGGTTTTGGCCTTGGAATGATCATAGGTGGTGTTGAGGGGACCTCATACATCTCGTTTCTGGCGGCTGGCATGGTCGCCACAAGCGCGATGGTCTCCGCAACCTTCGAAACGATCTATGCGGCTTACGCTCGCATGCAGACAAATTGCACGTGGGAGGCAATGCTCTGTACGCCCCTTACGCTCGGCGACATTGTTCTCGGTGAAGTGGCATGGGCAGCGAGTAAGGCCTTGCTCGCCGGGACGGCGATCACGATTGTCGCCGTCGCGCTGGGTTACGCAGAGTGGTCATCCATCCCCTATGCGTTACCAGCCATCGCCCTCACTGGCGTTACTTTCGCGAGCCTCGCAATGGTCGTTTCAGCACTTGCACCAAGCCACGACTATTTCATCTTCTACCAGTCGCTCATTCTCACGCCCATGATGTATTTGAGCGGGGCGATCTTCCCAATGAGCCAGTTGCCCGGTTCATTTCAACGCATCGCGGCCTTATTGCCGCTGACTCATTCGGTCGATCTCATTCGTCCAGCAATGCTCGGTCGGCCGGTCGACAGCGTCGGATTGCATGTGGGCGCACTTTGCATCTACGCAGCATTTCCCTTCCTCGTCTCGGCCGTGCTGCTTCGGCAGCGCCTGATGCGGTGAGAGGAACAAGACCTAAAGCGAAGCATCGCGTGTGCGAGATGAGATATCGGGCGTAACGAACTTCCGATCGCGTGCGACGCTTATGTGAGTCTCGTCACGCTAGCGATGCCTGATCGGCCCCGCGGCGACGTGCGGCCTACTCCCAAAGCAAGCGATACGAAATAGGCCAACAGGCCTCTCAGGATTAACGGAGAACAAGATGCTGTGTCTAGGATTGAGTGGCGGCCTCGACAGAGTCTATGAAAACCCCCTTGGACTACCGAACACGTTTCTGCACGACGGCGCCGCGGTACTTGTCAAGGACGGGCGCGTGATCGCTGCCGTGGAAGAGGAGCGCCTCAACCGGATCAAACATTCAAACAAGCTCCCGAGCAGTGCGATTGAATACTGTCTTGCAGCCGCGGGCGTGGAGCTTCGCGACGTCGATCGTATTGCGTTCTACGCTACTGAAGCCTATTGCAATGCAATGCTCGAACGGTTGTTCATCTCACAACCGGAAATCTCAATTCCGCTAGATGCGAATCTGCTGTTACGGCACCTTCTAGCCACGGAGTTCGGTACCCAAGTTGATCCTTCGCGGGTGTCATTCGTAGGCCACCATCAGGCCCACGCCGTGAGCGCTCTGGCGATGTCGGGTTTTGAAGAAAGCCTGGTCCTCGCGATCGACGGTTGTGGCGACTTCCTGTCGGGTCTCTTGGCGGTCGGGTCGGGCACCGAAATGATCGAACTTATGACGTTTCCAGAGAATAACTCTCTCGGACTGTTCTATCTGGAGACGATTCGATATCTCGGCTACGGCCTGTTCGACGAGTATAAGGTTATGGGACTGGCTCCTTACGGAGATCCCGCACGCTATCGCGAGCTCTTTTCCCAATTCTATGAGCTCTCCGCAAACGGTGGCTACCGCGTTCACCTCGAACGTATCGGCCCGGCATTGCTGCGCAACATCGAGGTCCGGCGAAAGGGAATGCCGTTCACGCAACAGCATCGAGATGTGAGCGCATCGTTGCAGGAGGCGCTGGAGCGGATCGTGTTTCACATTCTGCGGCATTACCGTGAGTCGACCGGAATGAAACGGTTGTGCCTGGCTGGCGGGGTGGCCCACAACTGCACGCTGAACGGAAAACTCCTGTATTCAGGCCTGTTCGAAGACATCTTCGTGCAGCCGGCTGCGCATGACGCCGGATGCGCATTGGGCGCGGCACTGATGGTGTCGAACGAGGCCGGGCAGCCTGCGCCCCGCGAGCGGCTACAGGCGGTTTATTGGGGGCCAGATGTCGGCAGCGACGACAGCATTGAACAGGAACTGAAGGGATGGGCCGGACACCTGGAGATTGAACGAACCGCTGACGTGGCGACCAGAGCAGCCGAGTGGATCGCTGATGGCGCCGTGATCGGGTGGGTACGGGGCCGATCGGAGTTCGGCCCTCGTGCGCTCGGTAACCGCAGTATTCTTGCGGACCCGAGGCCCGCGGCGAACAAGGACCGGATCAACGCGATGGTCAAGAAGCGCGAGAGTTATCGACCATTTGCGCCATCGGTTCTGGAGGAGGATGCGGGCGCGTTCTTTGAGTTGCCGGATGGTTGCGCAGAATATCCCTTCATGAATTTCGTCGTTCGCGTGCGCGAATCCAAGCGTGCTTTGCTGGGCGCGATCACGCATATCGATGGTACGGCTCGGCTGCAAACGGTTTCCCGCACGAGCAATGCCGCCTATTGGGAACTCATCAATGCCTTCAAGAGCCGGACAGGCGTCCCGATTCTGCTTAATACGTCCTTCAACAACAATGCCGAACCGATCGTAGATTCCGTTGCCGATGCGATTACGGCGTTTTTGTCGACCGAGCTGGATGGCCTTGTGGTCGGGTCATTCCTCGTCAAGAAGCGGGCAACAACGCTCGAAAGCTGGACTGCACTCGCTGTATCACTGCCGCCCCATGTATCTCTTTACCGGGTTCGCGCTCATGCGGGCCGAGAACGCCAGGAGACAGTCTGCGAGATCCGCATGGGTCACTCCAGCCAGGACAGCGTGCGCGTCTCGCATGACCTGTTCGACATGCTGATGCAAATTGAGAAGGAAGCTGTTCTTGCCGATCTTCTCGCCAGGGTCACCTCTGACAGGACTAGGCGAGAAGCTCTCGTGAACGAACTGCGCGGGCTCTGGGATCTGCGCCGTATTCGGCTGCATCCGTCACAGACTGCGCGGTCGTAAAAGGTGAGCAATGCGGAAGAGCGCTCCTTGGACGCCTCTTGCATGACCTGCCAATCGCGGTGCCGTGGAGGAGGGCTTGCGGGTTGATCGCCTTGCGTCCAGGTGACCAGCCGTCCATTGGCGTGGATCGGAATCGCAGATGAGTAGGTGCGCCACACAAAACTGATCTTGCGCAACGAGAAGGGTTTGATAACTTGACGAAGGAACGCTTTGTTATTTCTCGGAGGCGTACCGGCTTTGGTGATTGCCTCTGGTCGCTGGCGTCAGCCTGGTCGTACGCGCAGCGGACCGGGCGGACGCTCGTCGTTGACTGGCGCGGTTCCTGCTACATCGACCAACCGTTCAGCAATGCCTTTCCGGTGTTCTTCGAGCCGCTTGAGGACATCGCTGGAGTGCCGGTGATTTGCGATGACCGGGTCAACCAGCTCTCGTTTCCCGGACCGTTCTTCCCGCGGTGGTGGAATAGGCCATCGATCGACTGCATCAATCGTCCGGATGAGCAGATCTTCCGTGAACGTGACGAACTGACCGAGCTATTCCAGGCAAGAGAAGATAACGAAGCCAACACCATTGTCTGTGACGCTTGCCTGATGTGGCGTTGTGGCGAGGAAGCCGAACGACTGATCTTTCGGAACATCAAGCTCAGGTCTGAGATTCAAGCGCGGATCGACGCCTTGTATGAGGAACACTTTGGCGGCCATAGCATCATTGGCGTTCATGTTCGGCACGGCAATGGCGAAGATATCATGGAGCATGCGCCGTACTGGGCCGATTCGGAGCTCGCCCTTCGTCAGGTCTGCATGGCAATCCGTAAAGCCAAGGCTTTGCCATATCCAAAGCCTGTAAAGGTCTTCCTGTGCACGGACAGTGCACAGGTGCTCGATCGCGTATCGGGTCTGTTTCCCGATGTCTTCGCCGTACCAAAACGTTTCCAGGCCGATCGGGCAGGGCCGTTGCATAGTGCGGAAATGGGAATTGAAGGTGGAGCTTCCGCTCTCATCGACATGTATCTTCTTGCGCGATGCGCTACTGTGATCCGCTTTCCCCCCACCAGCGCCTTCACGCGCTATGCCCGTCTGCTCGTGCCACGGATTATTGAATTCGACCAGAGAAATCCGGAGCACTTGACCATGATCGATAACCCATACGAGCATTTCGCGGCTTCATGAAGCGCCAGAATCTGAGCCTGAGCAATGGCGGGCTAGATCATCAGCCTGATACTGCTGGCTTCGACACCATCGCGTTTCGCAACGTCTCGCAGGAACGGTGGATGGCGACTTCCGTCCGCAAGCGACGGCTGACCGGCGCACGACCACGGATGCGGTGCGGGTGGGAGGGCGAACGCCTGCGAGGCGTAGGCCAATGCCGGCGGGCGCCGGCGGCCTTGCCCCGCAATGCTTCGGGCCCTCATGTGTAAGTCGAGTCGCGCGGAAAGGTTATGGTCCTGTCATCATCCGGCCAAATCCGCCATCGCTGGCCAGACGGTGAAAAGCACGGCAATGGCGGTCCGGGTCGCCGAGGAAATCTGACGTAACAAACAGTCACGTCAGAATGTCCCAGCAGCAAGGAAGCGCGTCCGGTAGATGGATCGCCTTTGCTGGGAATCCTTTTGCGGTCAGCTCGTTTTCTAGACGACGGCCTTGTTCATGCGCCGCTCGCAGAGTCCTTTCGGACGGAGGTGTGATGAACCGCGCGGCCGGCGGTGGCGCCGATCCTGCTCGCTCAAGATCTGTTCGGTGAGCTAAAAGCGGCTTCAGCTGCGCTTGTCTCACGCGCGAAATGGCGCACGATTACGCCTCACATGGCATTCGCGTCAATGCGATCGCGCCCGGCGAAATCAAGACGGACATTTTGTCGCCTGACACGGAAGCGCATCTTGTGCCCAAGATCCCAGTTCGCCGGATGGGTACACCCGAAGAGGTCGCCAACGTCATTTTCTTCCTATATTCAGATGCGGCAAGTTATGTCACTGGCGCCGAAGTGCCGATCAATGGCGGGCAACACTTGTGAGTGAATCCGTCCGTGGCGAACCCGGCTAATCTGAGCTTCATCGATGGAAGCCATGTTGGCCGGGGCGAATCCGCGCAGCGAGTTGGAAAGAATAAAGCGGCAAATCTAGTCACCGTAAGTGCTGCCGACGTGCCATGAAGAGGCGTCATCTCTCGCCCCGCCCTGAGAACTGGATGTCAGATCGAGGCAGGCATGCAACACGAGTCCAACAAGTCCGATCGAGGTGATGGGGAGGATCAAGAAAGGAACGAAGAAGTCATTATGCTGGACAGCGTTTCCCTGCGCGAAAAACCAAACTCAACCTCCGACGCGGACCCTTCCGCTTGTATTCTGCGGTCGCAAGAGAAATCGCTAAGCACGATCTTTGAAATAGCGCACACGCTCACCGGCCTATGCCGGCTCGAAGCCAAGCTGGCGAGCGTCATCGAGCGTCTGCCATCGCTCGTGCAGATGCGGAGCGGCATCCTATGTCTGTTCGATCATGACGGGGTGGCCGAGATCATCGTAGACGACGGTCGGAGCGAAGGGCGCGACGCGCGTTGCGGGGT
The DNA here is from genome assembly GCF_023101085.1 of Bradyrhizobium sp. 170. NCBI lineage: Bacteria > Pseudomonadati > Pseudomonadota > Alphaproteobacteria > Hyphomicrobiales > Nitrobacteraceae > Bradyrhizobium > Bradyrhizobium sp. 170. Next base: position 1,742,217 of record NZ_CP064703.1, read on the forward strand.
GCGCTTGCAAGGAGCAACTGATCAAATTGTGGCGACGGGGCGGCCGCTCATCGTCGAGAACGTAGCGCTGCATTCGATCTTCAGTTCTTCGGACGTCGAGATGCTAGATGCCGCCGGTCATACGCGTGTTGCGTTCATCGGCGTTCCCATAGACATTGACGAGAAAGTTGTGGGTACGCTGAGCATCGACCGCATCGCCGACAACGGGACGCATGCGCAGCTCGAGGACGACCTCCGCCTGCTGACGATGGTCGCAAGCCTTCTGGGCCAGACGGCGAAGCTGCATTGCGTTTTTGCGCGCGATCGCGGGCGGCTTATGGACGAGGACTTCCGGCCGCAGAAGCAGCTGTCCGAGCTCAAGCCTCATGGGCGGGAGCGTAAGAAGGTCCAAATCGAGGGAATTATCGGCGACAGCCCGGCGCTGCGCGCGTTGCTTGAGAAGATCGAGCTGATCGCAAAATCGAATAGCACCGTTCTGGTGCGCGGCGAATCGGGTACGGGCAAAGAGCTGGTCGCGAAGGCTATTCACGAGCATTCAGCGCGCGCCAAACGCCCCTTTATCAAGCTGAATTGCGCAGCCCTCACCGAGACGGTGCTGGAATCCGAATTGTTCGGTCACGAGAAGGGGCGTTTACGGGCGCATTCAACGCGCGCAAGGGTCGCTTCGAGCTCGCCGACAAGGGAACGTTGTTTCTGGACGAGATTGGAGAGATCTCGGCGTCGTTCCAGGCGAAGCTCCTGCGCGTGCTTCAGGAGCAGGAGTTCGAGCGGGTCGGCGGCAATCAGACGATCAAAGTCGACGTCCGCGTGATTGCAGCCACGAATAAGAATCTTGAAGAGGCGGTGGCAAGGAAGGAGTTTCGTGCCGATCTCTATTATCGCATCAGCGTGGTTCCTCTGCTACTGCCGCCGCTGCGCGAAAGACGCACTGATATTCCGCTTCTCGCCGCTCGATTTTTGAAGAACTTCAACAATGAGAACGGCCGTGCTTTGGTCTTCGATTCAAGTGCGATTGACGTCCTCATGAATTGTGGATTTCCCGGTAATGTCCGCGAGCTGGAGAACTGTGTGCAGCGGACCGCGACCCTGGCGCATGGATCGTCGATCGTAAGAGACGATTTTGCCTGCTGCCACGGGCAATGCCTATCGGCCACGCTATGGAAGTGCGGGCCGGAGCAAGTGGCGCGACAGCCGAGCCCGATAATCTCATTCCCCGCGAGGCTGAGCATGCCGCCAACACAAGCTGTGGCACACGTTCAGCCGGTCGGTAGCGAACTGACGCCGCTAGAGCCGCCCGGCCGACCTATCATAGGTGCCGCCAAGGTCACAAATCGCGAGGGCGTAATCGCGGCGATGGAAAGGTCCGGGTGGGTCCAGGCCAAGGCGGCGCGCCTGCTTGGACTGACGCCGCGCCAGATTGGCTATGCCTTGAGAAGGCACGGTCTCGAGATCAAGCGCTTCTGAATAAAAAGTCGGGCTCGCGTCTCTCTCGCTCGCCCGGGCGCGGTAGGAGAGCGTGCGCACTCTGGTCCATGAAGCGGATACTAAACCGATGTGCTCTGCTTGGGGGTGGCAATGCCGGGAAGCGTAAGCCCTCTTCGCGTCAGCCGGGTGCTGGTCATCGTCTGCTTGCAATGTATTCGCCCTATGAGAAATGATTAGGTGTCGAACTAGCGCAAGATCGCGGCCGCGCCGTTTCTGCCGCGACTCAGATCAGAGAGAGATCACGTCCGCTTTGCGCAGCCCGTCGCAGTCCCGACAACGGTCTCACCGTCAGTCGCCAGCCATCGCATTCGTCCCTCACCGGCGAAATGCCTGGGGTGGTATGACAGTTGCTATTCGTGGGGAGCCTGCTCAACATCTTAGGAGAAGCATATGCACAGCATCGTCTGCATCAAACAGGTCCCCGACTCCGCACAAATCCGCGTGCATCCTGTCACGAATACGATCATGCGTCAGGGCGTGCCGACAATCATCAACCCATATGATCTCTTCGCACTGGAAGCTGCGCTCGAGCTACGAGACAAGTTCGGCGGCGAAATCAATGTTCTGACAATGGGGCCGCCGTCGGCCGAAGAATCTCTCCGAAAGGCGCTGACATTTGGTGCCGATCGTGCTGTCCTGCTCACTGATCGTAGTTTCGCGGGCTCCGATACGCTGGCGACGAGTTACGCGCTGGCGTGCGCGATTCGCAATATCGGGAAGGAATATGGCCCACCAGACGTCATATTCACTGGCAAGCAGACTATCGACGGCGATACGGCGCAGGTGGGACCTGGCATTGCAAAGAGGCTCGGGGTCCAGCAGCTTACTTATGTTTACACAATCAAGCGTTGGACTTCAAAGTACGCACGATCGATGCGGAACGGCGCTGCGAAGGAGGAGTCCAGGTGCTGCGTTCCAAGCTTCCTTGTCTCGTCAGCATGTTAGAGGCAAGCAATCAAATTCGCCGCGGTGCAATGATCGATGCCTTGCGTGCGGCCCGTGCCTCAATCGTAAAATGGAGCGCTCAAACTGCCGGCGTGGATGACATGGCCAAATGCGGTCTGAGGGGGTCGCCGACCGTCGTCAAGCGTGTCTTCGCGCCCTCCGCACGAGCGGAGAAGGCGACGTGGGTGGAAGCGGCCGAGCAGCCGGCGCAAGCGTTGATCCACGCCATGTTCAAGCGCAACCCTACGCTCGAGACGGAGCTCGCACAGCTTGCGCGCGGTACCTCATCCGCGCAAACGAGCGGTGCGTGAAGTCGCGGCTGATCGAGCGGAGCCAGCGATCGCCTGGGTCCGTGGTCATGCATTGGCCCGTCGCTCGGTGCACCAGGCACGATTCAAGCTTTTCGACCGCTCTCGGAGGGTGAGCATTCAACTTGCCTATCTGAGCGCCGAGAGGCCGGTTTCGGATCAACATACCAAAGTGTGCTTGGCAGCGTACGTGGAGCTCGCGGGATGTATCTCCCTCGAGCGAGATCTGCCGTGTTTCACGTAACCGCAAAGTGCGAGCATTATCATCGCGCCGCTCGACCACAGAACGAATCGAGCGTGGCGATAGTGCTCAGCCATTCCCGGTCGACATCAGCGACGGCTTGTCCCGATACTGCTCGATATCGCATAGGAAGAACCGTGACCCGCAGAGTGGCACGCGGAACACCGTGAGATCACCGCAAGGACCGCCACGCACCCCGTTCAGTTCAGTCTTGGACGTGAAGGTCCCCGTGGGCGCGCTGCTAATGCGTGGTAAATTGCGCGCTTACGGCCCGGTTAGGCCGCTCAGGTCGCGACAGCTTCGCAACTCTCTTGGTGTTTCCTGGATAAATGGTGAGTGCGGCGATAATGCCGAGCAAAGCCGCAAACATCAACCAGAAACCCGGCGAAGCCTTGTCGTCGGTCCGATCGATCAGCCAAGTCGATGCGAGCGGCGTAAAGGTGCCAAAGAGAGCTGCGGCGAGTGCGAAGGCCAAAGAAAAGCAGGTTGTGCGAACGTGCTTCGGCACGATTTCGACCAAAGCGCCCAACATGGCGCCGCTATAGGTGCCAAAGTAGAACGAGAACATCATCTCCACTACCAGCATCTTGCCAAAGCTTGGGTCGGTCACAAGCCAAGACAACGCCGGATATACAGTCACCAAGGCAAGGCCGGCAATGGTCAGCAAGACCGGCTTCCGACCGATTCTGTCAGAAATCGCGCCGCCAATTGGGTTCCAGATGAAGTTCGTCACGGCGACCAAAAGCGTCACCAAGAGCGTGTTCTGCGAGGACAGCTGCAACACGTGCTTGCCGAACGTAGGCGTGTACACCGTGACGAAATAGAAGGTCGTGGTCGTCAGCATCGCGATCATCATGCCGAGAATGATAATCCGCCAGTTCGCAACTGTGGAGGCAAAGACTTCGCGGGCCGTTGGGTGGGTCTTCATGACCAGAAACTCCGGAGTTTCCTCCAGCGTCCGGCGCAGGAAGAAGATAAGCGGAACGATCAAGCAGCCAAGGAAGAATGGGATCCGCCAGCCCCAGGCGGCAACCATTTCGGCCGGAAGTGCTTCGCTCAAACAATATCCGATAAGAGCCGCGACAAAGATCGCAACCTGCTGGCTCGAGGACTGAAACGATGTGTAAAAACCGCGGTTGCCCGGAGTGGCAATCTCGGAGAGGTAGACGGAAACGCCGCCAACCTCAACGCCGGCAGAAAAGCCCTGCAACAGCCGTCCGAACAGCACGATCGCGGGTGCGGCAATGCCGATCGTTGCATAGCCGGGACAAAAGGCGATGATGACGGTGCCAATAGCCATGATCGAAAGCGTGATGATCAGGCCTTGCCGACGGCCAATCTGGTCAATATAGGCTCCAAGCACAATCGCGCCAACAGGTCGCATCAAGGCCCCCAGCCAGAACACACCGAAGGTGTTAAGCAGTGAAGCGGTTTCGCTTCCTGATGGAAAGAACGCGTTTCCGATGGCACTGGCGTAGAACCCGAACAAGAAGAAGTCGAACTGCTCGAGGAAGTTGCCGCTCGTCGCGCGTAAGATGGCGCCAATGCGCGATTTGGCATTTGACGCGTGCGCGATGGACGCTGGTGACATGGCGAGTTTCCTCTCGGTTTGAAATGGCCGGTTCCGGAGAAAATCTCACGCCAGCCGAGTGCAGTTTCATGGCCGCGAATCTGCCATCAGGGCACTATCGACCAACCCGTAAGCGCCTGACGTTTCCGGCATATTTTCGGCAATTGCCGCAAACTCGCATAGTTTTTCGGGCGTTATTCCGCTCGCGCCGCAGGAGTGACTCTCAAGCTACTGAAACTTCCGGCAATTCTCGGTGACAAGGTTGTTGTCTGTGGCGTGGCCGAATTCTCATCGAGCGCACTGACATGCAATAAAAAGGAAGGACGAGATGCATGGCATACGAGCGGCAGGGAAGAGCTCCGTGAGATGTCGTGCTAGAGCAGCTCGCGAGCCTGCGATTGGGGCCGAGCTGCGTTAGCATCTCACCCCATGTCCAGCGATTTGGCCTCGATATTGCTCAAGTAACCTGAGATTTGACGGAAAAGACTTGGTGAGCGTGCTGGCGATCGAGCCCGTCCGATAGCGCGGATCGCCATGCTCGGCAAGTGCCACGTTGTCCTTCGAAGCGAGACGCGCGTCGTACTTCGAGGGGCGCTGCGGTCCTAATGCGGTCCAAAACCCGCGCTGAGGGGGAGGAACATAGCGGGCCTCCTCAGCGATAACGGGCATTCGTTTGGATCAATCGAACAGGTTCATCTGGCTTCCACGCCGTATGAAAAACCTGGATGTTTGTCACGAATTATGACCAGGTCCAAGCAATCGGAATGCGGTGATGAGCCATACGCGACTGCTTGCTTGCCGGAGGCAACGCCACGCTAGCCTCGCAACCTGATTGGCCGTAGATTTTGCACATGAGTCTCAGCCTCCGTAAGCAAGGGCTATGAACCGGCACAAACCATGCGGTGGCATCGCGCCAGGAGCCGGGCGGCACATCGTAATTCGATCTGACCGAGGCTTGTGCGCATTCGGAATCTGACCACGACAATTCCAGGTCGCGTCACCTTGCCTTATTCGACGGTTACCGATTTCGCGAGATTTCGGGGTTGGTCGACGTCCGTGCCCATCAGGATGGCCGTGTGGTAGGCCAGAAGCTGCACCGGAATCGCATAGACAATCGACGTAAATGTCGTACCCATCTCCGGCAGCACAATCGTCGCGAGTGAATCCATGGATACCTCTGCGGCTCCCCGAGCGTCCGTTATCAAAATAATCTTGCCGCCGCGTGCAGCGACCTCCTGCATGTTCGAGATGGTCTTTTCGAACACCCGGTCGCAGGGAGCAATGACGATTACGGGAACGCTCTCGTCGATCAAGGCGATCGGGCCGTGCTTGAGCTCTCCGGCCGCATAGCCCTCGGCGTGAATATAGGAGATCTCCTTCAGCTTCAGTGCCCCCTCCAGGGCCAGTGGAAACGACGTGCCGCGACCAAGATATAGCACGTCACGCGATTTGGCGATGTCGCGTGCGAGCTTCTCGATCTGCGGCTCGCTGGCAAGCGCCGCTGTAACTAGCCGGGGAATTTCGATCAGCGCTCGCACGAGATCGACCTCGTCGCTCTCCGGCAATTCACCGCGCGCCTTGCCAGCAGCGACCGCAAGCGCCGCCAGGACGACCAGCTGGCATGTGAACGCCTTGGTCGAGGCAACGCCGATTTCAGGACCGGCGAGTGTCTGCAACACTGTCCCGCTTTCGCGCGCAATGGTCGAACTCAGTACGTTCACGATCGAGAAGGTATGCAGGCCTTGCGATTTGGCATAGCGGAGCGCGGCCAGCGTATCGGCCGTCTCGCCGGACTGCGAGATGAAGATAGCAAGATCTCCCTTGCGCATCGGCGCCTCACGATACCGAAATTCGGAGGCGACATCGAGCTCGACCGGAATACGAGCCAGCCGCTCGAACCAGTATTTGCCGATATGGCCGGCGTAGCCTGCCGTACCGCAAGCCGTGATCGAGATATGTCCGATCTCGTTGAAGTCGAACGGAAGCTCCTGCGGCAGTGCCACGCTCTCGGTGGCGATATCGACGTAATGCGCCAGCGTCTGCCCGATCACCTCTGGCTGTTCGTGGATTTCCTTCGCCATGAAGTGGCGGTAGTTTGCTTTGTCGACGAGAACCGACGACGCGCCAGAATTCACCACCTCCCGGCGGACAACTGTGCCTTGTGCGTCGTAGACCACGCTGAAGTTGCGGTTGAGCACAGCCCAATCGCCGTCCTCAAGGTAGGTGATCAAGCCGGTAAGGGGCGCGAGCGCGATAGCATCCGATCCGAGATACATTTCGCCTTCGCCATGCCCGATCGCGAGTGGTGAGCCCTTGCGCGCACCGATCATGAGGTCGTGTTGACCCTTGAACAGGATTGCAAGCGCAAACGCGCCGACTAGCCGCGGCAGCGACGCTTTTACTGCCTCCTGCGGCGAGCAGCCATTTTTCAGATAAAAGTCGATGAGATGCGTCACCACCTCGGTGTCTGTTTCAGAGGCGAAACAGGCGCCATGCTGTTTTAGCTCCGCGCGCAGCTCGCGGAAATTCTCGATTATGCCGTTATGGACGACTGCAACATTGTCCGTTGCATGCGGATGAGCATTGTGCTCCGTCGGCTTGCCATGAGTAGCCCAGCGCGTGTGCCCAATCCCGACATGGCCTGAGAGCGGATGGCAGCGAACGCGTGTCTCAAGATTCCTCAGCTTGCCCTCGGCGCGTCGAAGCTCGATTTGGTTTCCTTTGAGCGTTCCGATGCCCGCTGAGTCGTAGCCGCGATATTCCAGTCGCTTCAGTGAATCGATGAGACGATCCGCGACCGGACCGCGCCCCAAGATGCCGACAATTCCGCACATGCTAATCAGTTTACCTCAAGTTCAAAACAGAGCGTCCCGCAAGGCGCGCCTGACCAATTCGCTCGCTATAGTTATGGGCCAGTCTAGCCGTGCCTGCCCTCCATCGGGCACGCGGCACCCGGAGGTGCGCGAGCTCCAAGCAACACGTGGAGCCCTGTCGAATTCGCCAGAAGATCCTAAAGCAACTTTCTGGCAATCGCACAATGAGCGCCGTCAGCAGTTAGCAGCTGCATGAGTCTCTCATTTTGTCCGATGTACCCGATACCGCCAAGAAGGCCTGGTAGGTCTGCCGCATTCCATCTACAAGCCATGTCCTCGCGCGCCAGCCGAGGCTTGCGAGACGGCTGACGTCGAGCAGCTTGCGCGGCGTGCCGTCGGGGCGCGAGGTGTCGAAAGTGATCTCGCCGCCGTAACCGACGACCTCTGCCACGACCCGCGCGAACTCGGCGATGGTGATGTCGTCGCCGGTGCCGATATTGATCAGCTCCGGTCCCGAATAGGTCTTCATCAGGTGCACGCAGGCATCCGCCATGTCGTCGACATAGAGGAACTCGCGCCGCGGCGTGCCGGTGCCCCACACGGCGACACTCTTTGCGCCCGCGACCTTCGCCTCGTGGAAGCGGCGGATCAGCGCGGCAACGACATGGCTCAATTGGGGATGATAATTGTCGCCGCGGCCATAGAGATTGGTCGGCATCACGCTGATGAAGTCGCTACCGTACTGGCTGCGATAAGCTTCCGCCATCTTGATGCCGGCGATCTTGGCGATCGCATAGGGCTCGTTGGTCGGCTCGAGCGGGCCTGATAGCACCGAATCCTCGCGCAGCGGCTGTGGGGCCAGCTTCGGATAGATGCAGGACGAGCCCAAAAACATCAGCTTTTCGGCGCCATTTTGATGCGCGGCCTGGATCACGTTCGCGGCAATCGCGATGTTGTCGTAGATGAACTCGGCGCGCAGCGTGTCGTTGGCGACGATGCCGCCGACTTTTGCGGCGGCGAGGAAGATCACCTGCGGCCGCATTTTCGCGAACCAGTCGAACACGGCGGCCTGGTTGCAGAGATCGACCTCGCGCCGGTCGACCGTGACGAGCTGCACGTCCTCCCGCGCGAGCCGGCGCGCAATCGCGCTGCCGACCATGCCGCGATGACCTGCGACGTATACGCTTTTGCCCTTCAGCTCAAACGGTGCGCTTGCCATGGGCCGCCTCCCGTTTTGCTTCCGCCAGATCGCTTGCCATCATCTCCTCGACGAGCTGGGCAAAGGTTCGCTTCGGCTTCCAGCCGAGCTCCTGATGCGCCTTGCTGGCGTCGCCGACGAGGAGATCGACCTCAGTCGGACGGAAATAGGTCGGGTCGATCTTCACCACCGTCTTGCCGCTCTTGGCATCGATGCCGATCTCGTCGACGCCGGCGCCGCGCCATTCGATGCGGCGGCCAACCTGCGCAAAGGACAGCTCGACCATCTCGCGCACCGAGCGCATCTCGCCGGTCGCCAGCACGAAGTCGTCGGGCTTGTCGGCCTGGAGGATCATGTGCATGCCCTCGACATAGTCCCTGGCATGGCCCCAGTCGCGCCTGGCCGAGAGGTTGCCGAGATAGAGCGTCTGTTCGAGGCCGACCTCGATACGCGCAACGCCGCGCGTGATCTTGCGGGTGACGAAGGTCTCGCCGCGGATCGGGCTCTCATGGTTGAACAGGATGCCGTTACTGGCGAACATGCCGTAGGCTTCGCGGTAGTTCACCGTGATCCAGTAGCCGTAGAGCTTCGCCACGCCATAAGGCGAGCGCGGATAGAACGGCGTGGTCTCCTTCTGCGGGATCTCCTGAACGAGGCCGTAGAGCTCGGAGGTCGAGGCCTGGTAGAACCGGGTCTCCTTCTCCATGCCGAGGATGCGGATCGCCTCGAGCAGCCGCAGTACGCCGATCCCATCGGCATTGGCGGTGTATTCGGGGCTCTCGAAACTGACGGCGACATGGCTCTGGGCGGCGAGATTGTAGATCTCGGTCGGCCGGATCTGCTGCACCAGGCGGATCAGATTGGTCGAGTCCGTCATGTCGCCGTAGTGCATCAGGAACGGCACGTCCCCGAGATGCGGGTCCTGGTAGAGATGGTCGACCCGCGCAGTGTTGAACGAGGACGAGCGCCGCTTGATGCCGTGCACGACATAGCCGAGCGACAGCAGATGTTCGGCGAGATAGGCGCCGTCCTGTCCAGTCACGCCGGTGATTAGAGCGACCCGCCGTTTGCTCTCTTGGTTTGACAAATCGTTGCTCTGCGCAGGCTAATGTCGGTCCCCGATCGACGACGTCAATCGCGTCTGGCCTCTTCGAGTGCGGAAGCGTCACGCTCTCGAACTGCCGAGTTCTGGACTCTGTATAGGCATTGCATCGATCGCTCAACTGTACGGAGGTAAACCTTCCACATCGAAAGGGTTTTGAAGGACTATACGAAAGTTTGTAGTCCGGAAGATTTCGTTCGGCCTTCGTCAGGCGTTTCTCTATTGCGTGGTGCGACCAATGAAATTGCGGCGCGGATGGGAGGTAAGCAGACCCATTTGGCCGAGAAGCGTTCCGCAGTCCCTGCGTGGTCAACTCGCGCGTTGAGCCAGCGAGTTTCCCTCAAAGAGCTTTCCAGTCTTGCTGTTCATCCAGTGCAACCGCGAGCAAGCCGGGCAAACAAAGCATTGAAATTCGTTCTCTGTCGCGCAGTACTTATCATCATCGATCCATTTCGGACAATCAAGTTTGGTGATCTGGCAAGCAAAAGTGAAGGCGCGCATATTGACACTGTGCTGTTTGAGTTCACAGAAAAACGCTGCATGAATGAGGCCAGTGCTATATGGGACCTCAAGGGGATTATCGCGACGATCAGTGTCGTCATGTGCCCCGGACGACGAATTCAGTAACGAAAAGCATCTGGCGGTTCCAGGATCGCCATTCTTAAAGCCAACAATGGCCCGGCATTGGCCCTCACAGTGATCGACGAGCAAGACCTTGTTGGATCCATCGGGTCCTCTCACATGACCGCTCCGGGATACCGCATCAATCTCGCGGCGGCTGGTTGGGCACTCAGTGCCCGCAAACGTATTTCGAAGCCTCCAAGGCTGGATTGGTCCTTCTTACATGCGGGCGATCTTGTCTTCATACGGCTCGGCGATCTGCGTGCACAGGACAGAAACAGCGTTCTTCGCAGTGAGCGCGATCCTCAGCCGCTTTGGCAGAAGACCTCTCATCGCAAGCGATCGTCCTGCTCCGCTTTAGCACAGGAATTCTGAAGCGACCGAACAGTGGTTCTCCCTAGCTGGGCACTCTACAATCTGACGCTACGTACGGTTCAATCCCCCCTGCAGGCTTATCGCGTGAATATGTCGAACTCGTATTCGTTCGCCAGGAGCCAGCCGCAAGGCGAGGAGGGCGGGAGGCGCTTCACCAAGGCAGTTGGCTTTCGGTATTCGTCGTCTGCGGAACGCGCAGCTCGGGTCCGCTCGAGTGTGCTGGCATAGCTACGCCCAGCTGTGAGGCTGTTCGTCGCTGGCCACGAGTGACCAAGCGAATCAATCAAGTTTACTTGAAATGTGTGGCTAGGAGCTGCCTCGGCGCCTGAATCAATCGTCCATGGCTGGAATGCTCTCTCGAGTCTGTGCGAATTGGCTTTGTCTATCCAGCCGAGCTCTCCCGCTGTCACCATCACAATGGGGCTGCTTCCCGGGAGTTGTCGGTGCCGCGGCGGCTGAGCAGAATAGGAAACGAGATCAATCGGCAGCGCGTTAATCTGGTCAATGAGCCAAACTCCCGTCAAGGCACCCAACAGTGACTTCGCCGTTCTAGATAACTTTGAACTATGGACCTCGAAAGGCGCCGTCAGGTGCAGGCCACGCCGGGTTGATCATCGCGGGTTCGATACTTGTGGGAAGATCTGCCGGGCGTCATACGTTGGAAGCCCGCGCCTAAGCGGTACTCAGCCCTGGTCCCGTTGAGAGCATCGCGGCTTGGGTCCAGATTGGCGCGTTTGCTACAATCGTTGTTGGTATCAAAGAGTTGCTATGGCGACTGCAACTCCAGATCGGCCGGGGGAAAGACGGCGGTTTTGCAGGCAATCAAATGGCTGTTGGAACGAGCGGCGCAGCTGGCCATGCTCTCTGATGGGCGGGCGGGGCCTCGTAGCGGCGCCGATCGGCGTTGCTCCCATTCATCTTGAGGCGCGAGCGATTGTTAGGCCGGCATTCTCCAGCGCATCCAAAATCCTGTCAGCAACCGCCCGCGGATCGCGCTCGTCCTCTATGCTCACGTTACAGGCCAAGGTAGCTGCGATGATCGCGTGCGCTGTTTTGCGCTGGAGGCAATCGTAGTCGGCATACTCACCGCAAGTATTGCAGTTGATCACTGGTCGGCCGCTCCAGGGATCGCGCATTGCAATCTCGCACCAGTTATCTGTGTGACATTTCGGACAGAGCATAGATCGAGATTTCCTTGTGGTCTGACCTCGCGCGCTCCATGGCCATCAGTTGAACGACTGCTTGGTAGCCAAAGCTGCAGAAGTCATTGCTACTCCGGAGGCCGTGTTGCCCGTCTTTGGATACGAAAAACATGATGGAGGCGGCGACGGAGGCAATCCAGGCACCCGAAGGGGGCTCCGGCATGAGCGACCAGTTGACGCATCTCTGGCGAGAATGCTCGCAACCGTGTATGCCTACAGCTACCTGTTTCGGCGTGAGCAAGCTATTGCAGGTTCGCCGCGGCCGCATCACGGCTACGTAAGATGAGTATGGCCTCCAACTTCCATTCTACTCTGAGCTGCGAGGCCCCGATCTCCGGACGGCGACCTCTGCGTGAGCAATCTGTCAAATCGGGCAATCGCCACGCGACGATGCTGCTCCGATCTTAGCATCCGGTTCTCCTGCAGCCTGGCTTCATCGCAACACGCTGCAATGATTCGCCGAGGCGGCCTCACTCCGGCGTCCCGGGACTACGCGGGCGTTCTGCAATCTGGGCGCCAAATGACACACTCAAAATTGTGTCGCCCGGAAGCTGTTGTACGGCCAAGCACGCTCGCCAGCTGTAAGAAGACTCTACAATCTGACGCTACGTACGATTCAAGCCCTAATGTCGAGAGTCGCGCATTTCGCGCGCCTCGCCGCGCTTGCTGCGAGCGGCTTGTCGCATCTCAGACATTAACAGAGCGGTCGGCAGATAACGGGGCAAATGAGGTGCTTTTGCGAAAGCCAGCCTACGGGATCTTACGTAGGGCATGTGTCGCATTTTCTTGATCTAAAAATTGCATCGTCTTCCGCATGAAGCAAAAAAAGCTGTTATCAGACGCCAAACATTGGCGAGGCCGTGCTGAAGCGACGCGAAGAAAAGCGGAGTCGCTCGAGGACGACACATCCAGATGCAGGCTCCTCAAGGTCGCTGAGGAATATGATAAACTGGCTCGCCTCGCGGAGGGGCGGCAAAGAAATGAGGTTGACGGGCAGTTCTGATCGCCACCGGAGCGGACGGCTGCACCGATCGTCAACGCGTTGTGACCGCGGCGCGGGTGTCTCTCCGTTGGAGCTCACAGCCCGCTAGGGCTGAACTGCGAAACTGCGTCATGCGGTAAGCCCAATGAGCGAGGCTGCTGAACGAGTGCGGTCCGCGCGTCCGAGCCTCTGACCATGAATCCATTCTGAGTCACTGTGGCCGGCCACATAGATGACGCATTGACGGTGTCTCAGGCGGCAAGCCGGCTAACCGCTAGACATGAGAAGGAATGAGATGAAAGCCCACCGTCAGATCGTCGAATTAAAAGCCTCTCGCTCGATGAACTGGCGAGGCATTGGCGTCGCTTTGCATCATGTGCTGAAGCCAGCGACGTTTGTTTAGGTGACAAAGTAGCCGGTTCGCCGGATCATGCCACGCGAATTGGCTTCCGCCGCCATTTTGGCTGTGAGGCGTTTCAGTCGAATTCCGGCATCTTGCACCAAGCACGGTTAGCTCAACGCCATACGTTGCGGACTTGTTTAGGCGAAGAGGCGAGCAGAAGCTCCTGCTGGCACGGCTTGCTAAGACAAGCCATCGTAGATGTCTGCGCAGATTGTCTGCATGAGGCCAAGTTCGCAACGAAGGCGCGAATGACGAGAAAATTGAAGAGAGATCAGATGTCGAAAGACAAACCCAAGAGAACTCCCCGGTGAACGATGCGGACAGAACCGATGTTCTTCATCCAAGTAAGTTCGGTGCAGATGATCAGCAGTAGTTGGGGCTGCCCATGCCAGGGTACCAGCCGTTCGATGTACGAGTCGGACAACACGAGTGGTGCCGGATGCAACTCTATCGGCCAAAAGAAGAAGGAGGACGCATGAGGAAGCAAAGTGTAGAAAGACTCGAAGCGGGGCGCGTCCGCGATGGCCGATTCGCCACCGCACCGGGGTCTGGTCCTTCCGGTCTCTTCTTCGTGCAGGGGCCTTGTGGCTGCCAACTCAAGATCGTCGGCTTCGTCCGTCCCGGATGGGAGCATGTCTCTGTGTCGACGCCACGGCGATCTCCAAACTGGGAGGAGATGTGCCTCGCCAAAGATATGTTTTGGGATGAAGAGGAATGCGTGATGCAGCTGCATCCTCCTCATTCGCAGTATGTGAACAATAGTCGCTACTGCCTGCATCTCTGGAGGCCGACCCGTCAGGTCATTCCGATGCCTCCGGCAGCCTTCGTGGGCATCGTCGGGCTCGGGCCGTCTGAAGCGGCAATTCTGTTTGCGCAGATGAGTGCGACGTCTTAGCGGATCTCGCCGCGTCGATGCCAAGTCGGGCGGCGGCGACGTGATCGAGAGTCCAGCGGAGTTGCTCACCACAGCCAGGGGCGACGAGCGCAGCGGCGAGCGAGCCTAGGTGGCCACAGGCCCGCCAAGGGCGCGCGGGCCGCTACTCTGCGCCCCAGAGCCCAACCCGCTGCGCTTCTGAAGGCGGCGAGAGGCAACGCTCGCAGAGTCGGCTCGTCCGGGCCACCGTTTATTGTGCGGAATGTGACGCGCATAACCACACCATCGAGGAATCGGCCAGGTGAGCAGATCCGTCGATCCGTTATACACGGCGCGCGGCCAAATACATTTGTATCAGGAGAGGCTCCTACGGGGCGAAAATACCGTACGCGTAGGCTAGGTCAGCGTTTTCGTGGTTCGAATCATATCAGGTAGCCTCGGCGAGTTTGTAGGACCAGGTGTGGACAACCGGATACCGATTGACGTCATCGATGCCGGCCATGATGCGCTCCTTGAGCTCGTGTTTTGAGCTTACGCGGATGTGGCGCAAGACAGACCGGGCGAACTTGGAGAAGAAGCCCTCGATGAGGTTGAGCCAAGAGCCGTGTTTGGGCGTGAACGTAAGCTCGAAGCGCCCGGGTCGCTGTGTGTCGAGCCAGGTTCTGGTTTCTCTCGATATGTGCGCGGAATGATTGTCGAGGATCAACTTGATCGCGGTGCCGGCCGGATAGGCGGCATCGAGCAGCTTGAGGAATTCGATGAACTCGCGGCTGCGGTGGCGGTCCCTCACGAGCGCGTGGACCTTCCCGGTGAGTAGATCGATCCCAGCCAACAGGCTGAGCGTGCCATGACGTTTATACTCATGATCGCGCGCAAAGGCTATTGGCACAATATAGGCGAACAGCGAACACGCATCGTTGTCATGCAGCACTCCTATCACGGGGACACGTTCGGTGCGATGTCAGTTGGTGCCCGCGGTGTCTTCAACGTGGCGTACGGACCTCTCCTGTTCGACGTGACCTCAATCCCGTTCCCTGCGAGCGGTCGTGAGCGGGCGACGCTTGATGCGCTTGAGTCAGCATGTCGGAACGAAAATCCCGCAGCCTTTATTGTCGAGCCTCTGGTGTTAGGGGCAGGCGGAATGCTGATGTACTCAGCTTGGGTGCTAAGAGAGATGAAGCGGATCTGCGAGGCGTCGGACGTCCTGTTCATTGGCGATGAGGTCATGACGGGCTGGGGCCGCACCGGAACAATCTTCGCCTGTGAGCAGGCCAATGTTGTGCCAGATATAGCGTGCTATTCGAAGGGTCTCATGGGAGGGGCGCTGCCGCTCGCGGTGACACTCTGCCGGGCAGAGATTTTCGATGCCCATTATTCAAAAGACCGTACGCGCACATTCTTTCACTCGAGTTCGTTACGGCAAATCCGGTGGCCTGTGCCGCCGCCAAGGCTAACCTGGATCTGTGGAAAGACCAGGAATGTCACCGGCGCATCGCTGCGGTCGCAACCATGCAAGAGCAGGCAATTGAAGCATTCCGCGCCGATCCGCGCTTTGCAAACGTTCGCCGTAGCGGCACCATCACAGCACTCGATCTGAAGACGAGAGATACCCGCTATCTCGCAGGCATCGGCCCGAGGCTTCACGCCTTCTTTAAAGACCGTAATCTCTTGCTGCGCCCACTAGGTAATACGATTTATGTGATGCCGCCATATTGTGTAACAGCAGGTGACCTGGACGAAATATAGGCAGGCATCTGTGACGCTGCCGATGCGCTGGCCTGAAGACGCGCGCGGCAGCGCAAGATCAAGGATCCTGAGCTGTCGTCGGCTTCCCGAACGACTTGAGAGAGCCTTGCCATAGACCTAGGAAGTGGACGATTGTGACCTCGCATCTGCAATGTGGGTGTTGCCGGCCGGGCGAGATCGCGGGCTTCGCCGGGCCGGTCCACAGTGTCATCGCGCGTTCGGTTTCAGTCCGATCGCGTCACCGCGATTGGTTGCGTGTTCATGTGTGGATGCCTGGGCGAATTTGGTACAAAGTCATGAAGTTATGCGTCCATTGGTGATGGCCTGTTGCGGAAGTTCCGCCGTTATTTCGATTAAAAGAGATTGCCTGGACGGCAGGTCTTATCATGCGTCTACGAACGCGAAGATGCTGGACACGTCATCCGCAACCCGGAGTTTGCGGCAGCCGTGCGAGCGCTGGTGCATCTTTCCTATTTCCCTCGCCTGGGTCCCGGTCGTTTGCGGAGCCTGCAGTCCGCCGAAGCCGCGGCTTTAAGCGCCATAAGCCCATCCTTGTCAGCAGCGAGAGGTAATGGACATGCCGCCTTAAGGGGCTGACAGCGGCTTTGACACGTAGATCGCAGCCTCATAAGCACATCCACCGTCGCCGCTCGCGTGCGTCGTCTCCAGGCCGCCGTTTTGACGCGCAGAATGTTTGGATGGTCAGTCCCAGAACCACCGCGCAGAGGACATCTTGAAAGCTCTTATTTGCTGACCGCCCAATCATTGGAAACTTTGTGCTTCCGACTTCTCAGTGACGCGCCTTTTCGGCCTCCCTATTGACAGATACCTTTCGCTCTTCCAAGGGGAAGGCCATTTCCAGAGACATGCGGGGCCGGATCAGATCGACATGAGCCACATTTCGCAGCTGTCGGTTGAACGCGTCACGATTCCAGTTCTGCAACGATGCAAGGAGGAAAGGCGCGTCATCGTCATGACCACGGCTTATGATGCGGTAACGGCACGTATCGCCGATCCTGTCGTCGACGTCATTCTTGTCGTCGATAGCGTCGGCAACGTATGCCTTGGGTTTGATGACCACTTTACCGGTCAGCATGGCGAAGATGAATCACTACCTGGACGTGGTCGCGCGAACAAGGCCTGGCCCCCTGCTTGTAGCTGACATGCCGTTTCTCAGCTTTCATCTCAGTCCCGACGACACGATCGCAACGCTGGAGGCGTCCTGCAGCGTGGCGCAGACGCCGTCAAGCTTGAGGGAGGGGGTAAGCGTGTCGAGATGATCCGAGCCTTGGTGAATTGCGAAATTTCCGTGATGGGTCATCTTGGTCTCACGCCACAAAGCGTCAACGCGATGGGCGGCTTCAAGGTACAAGGTCGGAACGCGGACGATGCCCTACGTCTGCTCACGATGCGCACCAGCTACAGCAGGCCGGATGCTTTGCTCTTGTCCTCGAAGGCATCCCGGCCGAGCTCGCCGCGCGAGCGACTGAATCTCTGAGCACAACAGGCTCGCGATGAGCAATCGCATCGCCATCTCATCGAACAAGAACGGCTTGTTCGTTGCCGAGGGCCTTTTACTTCGGGCAGCTGCGGGCCGAGACGGAGATTCGAACGACTGGGACGTCTCGGGTTCAGTACGGCACTCGAAGAAACATCTCGCCGAGTGTGATTGGATTAGGTTCGATCGCCAGATCTGGGTCGAAACCCGGCGGCTAGACGACTGGTGCAGCGAAGCTAATCTTACGACAGTCGATCTTATTTGGATAGACGCAATGGGCTGAGTTCGCCGGTGCCATGCAAACCCTGAGCAATACACGCTTCTATGGGGTTACTCTTATGCCGATCACCGGCTCGACCGGCGGCACGCCGTCGCCGCCGGATCTGGGTTCGAACGCTATTCCCGCGGCGTCACAAGTCGATGCTATCGCAATACCCTGCCGACTCAAACAATCAAATGCATACAGCTAGTTCATTGCAGGTTTGGCTTGCGGAAGACCTGAGCGTGGCGGCATTCCAAGGACGAGCTGCGACAGATATGGAACGCCGCGAACAATCGAGCGCACCGTTAGCGCGATCGCAATAATCGCGGCCCCGAGCATTCCCGCGATGATCAACCGGGTCGTGAGATCCCAAAGTTCTCCGAACTGTACGAAATCCATGAGACGGAACACGGTACCCTGGACCAGGTAGAGCAGCAGCGTGGTCTGGCCCAACTCCACAGCGATAAAGCGGGCCATTCGATTTGAACGGCCAACGCTCCAGCATTGCAGCAGGAGTTCGATAGCGATTGCTGAGGCAGCTGCAGAGCCAACAAACATCAGAAGCACGTTTTTAGCCGACCGAAAATCGTGAATTACCCCAAGATTATTGTAGACATAGGTGTCCTTGTCCCAAGCTAGAAAGCATACGCAAGTCACTATCGAGAGAAATAAAATCAGGAGCGGCTTGTGATGTCGCGATGTACTCGTCCATCGTTCTCTCGATTGAGCAAGCAAGAAGCCGAAGCAGAAGAACGGGTAAGTGAATCTGATCAGGGGTGATATGGACAATGTCAGAGGCGCGAGTGCGACCAGTATGGCTAAGCCAGATATGACCCACGATTGGTGGTTGAGCTTGGTAGAAATCTTGATGAGAAGATAGGAAACAAACGTCGCCCAGATGAACCAGTATGTGCCAGCGAAATCGTCTACAAATTCCAAAAGTCCGCTCGTTAGGCTGGTCGCGCGCCACAATGCCGCCAGCTTAGCTGTCTCCATGAACGTCCACCAAAACAGCATCGGCAGCAAGAGCTGCTTCGCACGGTCGCTGGCGGCTCGAGTGAACGACTTTTGCAGCAGCGATCGAGAAGAAAGATATCCGCTTATCGCCATAAAGAGTGGCATGTGAAACATATAGATCGATTTGTAGTACGGCGAATACCAAAACCCGTCGTCTCGGTAGATGACATACTGAATCAGGTGCCCAACGATCACCAAAACAATGAGCGCACCTTTCGCGAAATCTAAGCTTCGATCTCGATCGTTTGCCTCTGTCGTGCGCGAGCTCGGGGCGATCGTTCCAGTCACGCGTACCAATGTATCAAACATCTAGATATCTGTTGTTGATGAGCCGGCGGCCCGTTGTCCGCTTCTTCTGCCTCATTTTTGATCCAAACGAAAGGTGATGGCGGGAGTTTTTGGAACGGGAATAAGCTCAGCTTGTTAGGCCTTGAAGATGGAGCTGGCCGAGCGTCTCTGAATGCCTCGCGGAACTTTGTGGCAGAGCAGATATCTAATTTGAGATATTGGTGTAGCAGTACGGGCACGGCATACTACTTGCAGACGCGGTTCTGGGAGGAAGACTGTCGCGCTCAGTCTCCCACTCAGCCCGACGCATCTCGTCTCCTCGACAAGAAAATCTGCCCGACGAACAAGCGCGCGGCCAACATCGTACAGGATTGGCAGACCATGAGCGCGCGGTTCCGGCGCCTCTCGGCGTCCTTTGGGCTATGCGTAGCGCGTCTGAAAATCAGCTCCAACGGCTTACCTGAGAACCAGGCGGAACAAAGCTACTATGTCTAGTAGTTTCGTCCCCATCCAGCGACGGCCCCCGGCCAAGTCGTCTTTCGCGGGCAGGTTTGCTTAGCCGCGCGCGATCGAAGAATTTGCGCATACTGCGCGGTTAGCTTGGAAACGGGGAAGTATGTGGGCCGAAAGTTCATCGCGACCAGAGGGGCCGATGCGCTCCCGGCGACGGCGGAGCCCGCCAGCCGGACTTGGATGCTCACGCTCACGGCGAGTAGAAGGGACACGGCCGCCGCGGATCTGGCCCGGCGCGCGGGCTTATCGCGCGTCCAGAGCCACCGCTTTGGGCCTTGCGTTTGGCCGGGACCGGCGCGGAGAGTGGTCGGCGTGGATGCGTTCGGCAGCAAAGGCGTGGCTTGAGATCGCTTCGACCAGTGGCATTTGTGTTGCCTTGCAACGGATGCGTAGGTTTCGGGCGCTTCGGCCCGCCGAAGGGTTGCTGGGAGCGAACGCAAGTTGGCGAGTTTGGCGTACACCACTCGATCCTTAGAAAGCCCAACATCGCCATAATGCGGTCTTTGTGGCTTTTGTGAATTCCGCAGCGATCGTCTCGACCGACTGCGTGATTTTGGCCGCGATCGCCGCGTCTTTCCTCCCAAAAACTTCGGTGCCCGACCAATCTGGAGCGGTCGCACAAGTTTCAGGTGAATTCTTTGTCCTAACGAGGTCCTGCCGGCAAGCCGCTGCCGTGGCACTTTCGCGCTAAGCTCAGCAAGGATCGTGGCACTGAAGGTAGGGCGCTCCTTCGTTAAAGCGAGGAGGGCCTCGCCTCGTCTGATTGCGCGATCATACCAGGGGCGCCTTGTCAGGAGCGCGACGTTGCAAGTGCTTCAATCAGATGCCGAAAGTGCAACAACAACGACAGGAATGCGGCAAGATCCAAAGGCGAGGATCGCCACTGGCACGCGGTAAGCACGAGCAATCGCGCATTGATTGACATCGTAAGCGCCGCGCGGGTGCGGCTTGGTCCAGACTGCTTCCCCATCTTTCACGCGTTCGTTCCACCACGATGCTCGCGAAGCGCTTCATCGACGCAGGCGATCAACTCCAGACCGGCAAAGGGTTTGGCAAAAAAGCCGATTACGCCGGCGCTCAACGCGCGGGCTCGCGTGCGGTCATCTGCGAAGGCAGTCATCAGGATGAATGGCGCAGCGTGGCCCTGGGCCCGCATCTGTTCCAAAAGTTCAAAGCCGCTCATCATGGGTATCTGCACGTCTGCAATGACACAGGACGTATCATTCAATTGAGACGACCGCAAGAATTCCTTAGCCGATGCAAACGTACGAACGATGTGGCCCTGCGATTTCAAAAGGTTGTTCAGTGCGGCACGAATCGAAGGATCGTCGTCGACAACGCAAACAGTTGAATACCTAGACAAGACGACCCGTTCTTAGTTGGGCGAAGGCGCTGGCCGAAGCATGACGGCCAGCAGAAGGATGCGCGTGTACGACGAAATTGTAAAATCATACCTAGGTTTATACCCTGAAACGGCCGGTCCCAATTCCCAGCCTCTCAGTCATCCTGATCAAATCGGCTAGCGATCGAGCTCCCATCTTCTTCATCACGTGACCGCGATAGATTTTGACTGTAATCTCGGCGAGCCCGAGTTCCGCGGCTACCTGTTTGTTCAATAGGCCGGCGGCGACCAGTTTCAATACATCCTGCTCTCGTGGACTTAGGGCCTCAAACAAGGACTGCAGCCTCCCGACCACCTTATCTACACCTCGTCTCTTCCGATCCTGTTCGATAGCTGCGACTACGCCATCGAGTAGTTCCTGATCGCGAAACGGCTTGCTGAGAAAATCGATTGCTCCACTCTTCATGGCTTTGACGGTCATCGGAATATCGCCATGAGCGGTGATGAAAATAACAGGAATGTGAATCTTCAGTTTGGCTAACTCACTCTGGAGCTCAAGGCCGCTCAATCCCGGCAGCCTGATGTCAAGCACAAGGCAGCTAGGAACATCAGGGAGCTCGCTCTGGAGCATTTCCCGGGCCGATCCGTAAGCAACGACATCTAGACCGATCGAACGAAATAGGTTGACCAGCGATTCGCGCATTGAGAGGTCATCGTCCACGAGGAAGACGCTCGGCCTCACCTCCGGCCCTACGACATTTGCGGCTTCCTTCCGCGGTTCAGAGCGCTTGGTCACGATAAGAGCCTCACTTGTACGATTTACAGTAGAATCATCGCCTCACTACGACCTTTGATTGATCGCGTAGCCTTTCGAGTACTTTGCGCAGTGCAAAGTTTGAGATTTTCCAGGTATGTGACGGGTCAGCCATTCGCGCCAGCGTGACGCATTACTGGAAAGTCTAGCAAAAACCGTCCGACTGGTCGAGAACTGCCTTTCGCGTCTGTCCGCCGTCGCGTTGGATCGGCCCCGCGGCATCGATCAAATCGATCAGCAGCCGATCGAGAAGCACCGAATCCAGAACTTGAGGCGCTCGCTTTAGCATGGCGTCGCGTGTCGCCCGGCCTTCGCGAGTGAGGCTGCAGCGGACGACCCATTATGCGGCTGAAGGATCAGAATGCCCGTCGCCTTGGTAGTTGAACGCGGGGCCGCGAGCTGAGCGAATTGGCGCGATTGTGCCTGTGCATGCGCCGATCCCGCCGGCGTTGAGATCGGCAAGCGGCGTAGACTATCGCACCCGTACTAAGGAAAATAGATATCAGAACGAGTAGCAGCGGCATCAGCACATGAACTCTTCTTTTCCGTCCTCAGAGCGCCTTTGAGTTGCTCTTTGCGAGGGTGGGGAAAGCACCTTGCACCGACTTCGTACAACCTGACGCAAGGTGCGATTCAAGTCCTTTCCGTCAAGTTTGTAGGAAAGATGCTCGAACTCGAGCTGCTGCAGGGGCGCTCACGTGCGTTCGTGTCGTTGCTTCCTTCACGAGGCTCGCACCCCAAGATGAGGCGGCGTAATCTGAATGGAGAGGCAGGACACACTCCATTCGGTGTCCAGGTGCGGACCAGTTCGCCAAAAGGCAGTTGCATTTGCTCTCCTGCATCAGCCAAACAACCGCTGATCCAGCGAAAGAATCATTCTCCTACCAGAATTGGCGGACATCATAGGTCCGTGCCGGCACCTTGAAGGTTCGCTCTTTGACCTACATAGGAACGACAAAACGCGCCCCGAGCGGTCAACCTGAAGCTGTTGTCAGACCTGCCAGTAGCTCATCGATCCGCTAAGGGCCTACGGTCCAGGTGGGGTCGTTATAGACGGCCCGACGCACTCCGTTGAGCAGAAAGTGCGTCGGGTTCGCCCCACATCGCTAGTACATCCGTGGTGACGCTGCCTCCAATGAACAACCAGCGCGGCAAAACTGAGGCTCGCTCAGCAAGGCAGAGTAGGTAGTGACTCCCTGCTACTTCGCACCGGCCAGGAAGGGCTTGAATCGTTCGTAGCGTCAGGTTGTACGATGCCGGTGTAGATCTATCGAATTGGCAAAATTGGCAAAGAAGGCGTTCCGCTGTTCTTCATTTTAATTGCAATTCTCTTCACCAGTTTGGGGTAGCTTACGCCTTGCTTGAACAGCGGTTCAAGCAGCGAGAACTCTCTCGGATCTATCGGCTTCGCATGGCCGGCAATGGCTCTCCTGCGAACCGCAGCGAGCGGCATTCCGATCAGCGAGGGCCTGTACGGGCGCTCGGTGAGCATCAGGGGTGCCTTTGTCGCGGGTCAGTTGCTCCATCAATGGGAGCAGGAATGAAGAGAATAGTTCTAGGCGCGGTTTCGCTCACAGTGGCTCGCAGATCTGTCCTTGATGCTGTGGTTCAGAGTCGATGACTGCATGGCGCCTTCCAACAATGGAGCCAGGAGTGAACGTCGATCTCGAAAACAGCACCGCGCGTGTCAGCGGGATTTCTAGCCTGAGCGCCCTTGCGGCGTTTATGTTCAGCGACTCGACCGAGCATCTTGCTTCTCCTCGGGCCTTAGAAGCACGCCTTCATGGCTGATTGTGGAGCAAGCTTCTTTGGCGGCCGTGCTGTTAACGGTGGGCGAATTCTCGGGACCGGCTTCTGTGAGAAAGGGTCGTTCGACATGCCAGATATCAGCAAGGCGATCGCCGAGCTCACTGATCGTCTGATCGCATTCAGAGCGGTTCGCACCATAGTCAACCAGGGAAGCGACATTTCCGCCGGTCAGCGTGAAGAGGCATCGTGCCCCGCCGTTCGGTATTCCTCGGCCGGCATCGACCTCAGATGTAGGGCCTGCCCGGAGATCGACAGCTTGGTGCAGGCCTCAAAGGGAACAGGCTGAGCTAATACTGCGCCAGTGCGGTTTCAGCTCGAAAAAGCAATATTGGCCGCGCTTATGTCCGCGGGGGTAGCCATCGAAGCGGCGGAAAGGTCCAGCTGTTCGATTTGCTGCAATGGACCGCTCGCTCCGAGCCTTAGTACATCCGATTTCGAGGAGCTCATCCTTACCAAGAAGCTGCTTCAGTTCTTTGGCTCAAGTCGCTCGATCACGCGTTGTGGTTATTGATCGGTCAATATCCAAACGCGCCGCCGCATCATTGGATTCGTTTCGTTCGAGCTCAACTGCAAAATTGTGTAGGGCGAGCTCCTTCAATATCGTGTCGGATACACAGGCTCTGTGCTTCCTTAGCTCGGTACGGCGACATCAGTGTCGCCGCGCTGCTTGCTTCACGGGGACAGCATGATCAACATTTCACAGATAACGCCGGGACGGACCGGGCGCACGCTAAGGCCCTGACAGTGCGCGCCGGGACGGCTTCGAAACTAGACACTTTTCTCGGCCCAACATGCCATGTTAGTTTGGTGCTGAAGACTGAGCGCGTCGATGGTATGGTCGCTTGCTCGAAAGACATACTCGGACGACGTTGTGCGAAGCAAGTTGTGGCCCTCGGGGCTTCAGTTCGCGCCAGGAGATCTCGCAATTGGCTCATGGGATGGCATTGCGCATCGCGCCCCGGACGCTCAGGCCGATGCAGTCGTCAGAAGCCGGCGTTCCAATGGCCTCGCGCGTTGTGCCGATCATGGGCAAACCGATCAGCTTTCACATGTCATTGTCTGCTTGAGCGGTAGCAGCAATCTGGGCCCTGCTGCACGTCGGGCAGTGGGCCGCTGGTGGTCGGGTAACTGGCCACGAGCCGCTCTATCAAATACAATTCCTTCGTCCACACACTGAGCTAGTCGGGAGCGCCGCCGCCGATGCTGTGCAGGCCCGGCCGGCGCGCAGGAGTGGGCTGGATCGATCGGGCTGTGACGTATTGGGTGTGTAAGTCGCATCTTGGCGTGCCGCGGTCCACTCTTTGGCGGCCTGGATCGGTACTCGCGCCGTTTTGCGAAGTCCCTTCACAAGCTCGCCCCATATGTGTCAGGTTTGGCTCAGTCCTTATTGACCGGGCGGGCAAATGCCGCGGGACCCCCTCAGCCGAACTCTGTTCGGCTCAAATGTCGACAGTGACATCCAGCCCCTGTGGGAGGACGGTGATCGCGCGTTCTGCCGTGCGTGGCGCCGGCAAATCCACGGCAGCAGGGCTGTCGTGCTTGTCGTGCGGCCCATCGCGGAACACCCAGCGACGCTCGACCGCCTCGCCCATGAGTGTGAGCTGAGGGAGGAGCTAGACGAGGCATGGGCGGTGCGGCCGTTGGAACTCGTCCGGGAAGCTGGTCGGACTATGCTGGTCCTGGAGGATCCATGCGGCGAGCCACTGCTAAATTTACTCGGGATCCGCATGGAGCCCAAGCGCTTCCTGCGCCTCGCTGTTGGTATCGCGAGGGCCGTGGGCAAGCTTCACCGGCACGGCTTGGTCCACAAGGACCTGAAACCCGCTCACATTCTGGTCAATTGTCCTGACGAACAGGTGCGACTCACTGGGTTTGGTCTGGCCTCCCGTCTTTCCCGCGAGCGCGTGCCGCCTGAGCCTGCCGAGTTCATCGCCGGCTCGCTGCCCTACATGGCGCCCGAACAGACCGGACGAATGAATCGCTCGGTCGATTGTCGCAGTGATCTCTATTCACTTGGCGTGACATTCTACCAGATGCTGACCGGCGCGCTGCCGTTCACGGGCTCTGATCCCTTGGAGTGGATTCATTGTCATATTGCAAGAAAAGCAATACCGCCCGTCGAGAAATCGCAAAAACTCCCGGAGCCAATCTCTCAGATTGTGATGAAACTCCTCGCGAAAACCGCCGAGGAACGCTACCAGACTGCCGCTGGCCTTGAGCACGATCTGCAACACTGTCTCGCAGCATGGGCCAACCACGGTCGCATCGACCCGTTTGAGCTCGGCACAGAGGACACACCTGATCGGTTGCTCATCCCCGAGAAGCTCTATGGCAGAGCCCTTCAGATCGAGACTTTGCTTGCCTCTTTCGATCGCGCGGTGAGGAGCGGCGCGCCGAGGTTGGTGCTCGTCGCCGGTTACTCCGGTGTCGGTAAGTCTTCGCTTGTCCAGGAGCTACACAAAGTACTGGTGCCCTCGCGCGGGCAGTTGGTGTCAGGCAAATTCGACCAACTGAAGCGGGACGTTCCCTATGCGACGCTAGTGCAGACGTTTCAGAGTCTTGTCCGTCCTCTTCTCAGCAAAAGTGAGGGCGAACTCGCCACCTGGCGGCAAGCGCTCCGGGAGGCGCTCGGCGCGAATGGACGACTGATGGTCGAATTGATCCCCGATCTGAGCGTGATCATTGGCGAGCAGCCCGCGGTTGCTGAGCTTCCAGCCCGGCAAGCGCAAATCCGTTTCCAGCTGGTGCTTCGCCGCTTTATTGGTGTGTTCGCCCGGCGAACCCATCCATTGGTGCTCTTCCTCGACGATTTGCAGTGGCATGATGCCGCAACGCTCGACTTGATCGAGGATCTCCTGACCCAGTCGGATCTGCACCTGCTGCTCATTGGAGCTTACCGCAGCAACGAACTTGATGCAGGCCATCCACTCAAACGCAAGCTCGACTCCATCAGGAGAGCCGACGTAAATTTCGAGGAGATCACGCTCTCGCCGCTCACTGCAGACGATGTCGCGCAGTTGGTCGCGGATACCCTTCGCTGCGGACCAAAACGCGCTGCCCCGCTTGCAAAGTTGGTGCATCAGAAGACGATGGGTAATCCGTTCTTCGCCATTCAATTCCTTTCTGAACTGGCCGAAGAGCAGCTGTTGACGTTCGATCACGAGCCGGCGCGCTGGCGATGGGATCTCGAGCGCATTCACGCAAAAGCATACACCGAGAACGTCGTGGATCTAATGCTCGGCAAGCTCATCCGCCTGCCCGAGGAAACGCAGGACGCGCTGCAGCAGCTGGCCTGTTTCGGCAACATCGCCGGGACGGCGGAGCTTGCGATCGTGCTCGAAATTTCGCAGGAGCAGGTGCATGCGACCCTGTGGCCGGCGATCCGGCAGGAAATGATCGCGCGCCACGGAACAGCCTACCGCTTCCTCCACGATCGCGTTCAAGAGGCGGCCTACTTTCTGGTGCCGGAATCCTCGCGCGCTCCTGCCCATCTGCGGATCGGTCGGATGCTCGCCGCACACATCCCTGCGCACAAACGCGGAGAGGCTATCTTCGACGTCGTCAGTCAACTCAATCGAGGTGTCGCGCTAATTGCCTCCGGTCAGGAGCGTGAGCAGCTCGCAGAGCTGAATTTGGTCGCAGGGCAGCGGGCCAGGGCGTCGGCGGCCTACGCCTCGGCACTCACATATTTCACCGTCGGTGCTGCGCTGCTCACGGAGCACTCTTGGCGAAGGCGCCACGAACTCGCGTTCGCACTGGAGACAAGCAGGGCCGAATGCGAATTCTTGGTAGGCCAGCTGGAGATTGCAGAGAGCCTCCTGTCCGCACTGTCGAAGCGCGCCTTGAACGCGCCCCAACGAGCAACGGTCGCATGTTTGCGGGTCGATCTTTACTTGACGCTCGGTCAGCACGGGCGGGCAGTTCTCACAGGCCTCGAATATCTTCACGATGTCGGGATCGAGTGGTCGCAGCATCCGACGGACCAGGAAACATTAGCCGAATATCGGCGGATGTGGTCACAGCTGCCCGACGCAATCGAGGATCTTGCTAGTTTGCCTGGAATGACAGATCAGACCTCGCTTGCCACGCTTGCCGTCTTGACGCGGATTCTTCCGCCCGCAGGTTTCACGGACGCCAATTTATCCGCTTTGGTCATCTGCAGAGCTGTCATCATCAGCCTCGAATACGGCAACACTGATGCTTCTTGCGCCCATTACGCATGGCTAGGCCGAATCTTGGCCGGGCGCTTCGGTGACTACCAAGCAGCTGATAAATTTGGTCGTCTTGCTTGCGACCTGGTTGATCGCGGTGAGTTCTCCCGTTTTCGGGCTCCCGTCTATTTGGCCTTCGGATGCAACGTGATCCCGTGGACGAAGCCCCTAAGAGGTGGCCGAGTTTTGATCCGGCGAGCGCTCGCAGCTGCGGTCAGCAGCGGCGATGTCATCTATGAAGCGTACAGCTTGCTTCATCTAACCTCAAATATGATGATGGCCGGAGATCCCCTGAAAGAGGTGCAGAACGAGATAGAGAAAAGCCTTGCTACGATTCGGAATAGAAAGGTTCAGTTTGCTGCTGATGCCGTAGCCGCTCAGCTCGCAATCATTAGAAGCATGCGCGGCCTCACGCGCTCATTCGGTTGCTTCGATGACCAACAATTTGACGAGCTAGACGTCGAGCGATCGTTGGCTCGGAGTCCGGAGCTGTCACCTAGCGAAACCGTCTACTGGATCCGCAAACTTCAGGCGCGATTTCTAGCCGGCGATTATGCTGCGGCTGTTGATGCTCGCTCCAAGGCGGTGCCCAAATTATGGACCATGCCGACAGAGTCCTTGATCGCGGAGTTTCACTTCTATGGTGCGCTGTCTCACTCATGTTATTGCGACAAGCCAGGCGAAAGCGAACAACAGCAACATCGGGATATCATTGATGCCCATTACAGACAGCTGCAGATATGGGCGACGAATTGCCCCGAAAATTTTGAGAATCGGGTTGCCTTGGTCGGCGCTGAAATTGCAAGGCGGGAATACCGGGATGCAGACGCAATGCGACTGTATGAACACTCAATCCAGACCGCAGCACGTAACGGTTTCGCCCACCACGAGGGAATCGCTTGCGAACTTGCAGCGCGCTTTTATGCTGCGCGCGGTTTTGACAGAATCTCCCGGGTTTACCTGCAGGACGCGCGGCGCGGCTACCTTCGTTGGGGAGCAGATGGCAAAGTGCGTCAGCTCGACGAGCTGAATCCCCATCTCAGCCATGAGGAGACCACTCCTGCCGTGAATGGAATGAGGATCGGAGCTCCGGTTGAGCATCTTGACCTCGCGACGGTGACAAAAGTGTCCCAGGCGATTTCCGGCGAGATTGTTCTTCAAAAACTAATCGACACGCTTATGCGGACTGCCATTGAGCAGGCCGGCGCCGAACGAGGTTTGTTAATTCTGCTGCATGGAGGCGAGCCACGGATCGAGGCGGAAGCCACAACGGTAGCGGATGCGCTGCTTGTAAAGGTGAATGAACAGCCCGTAACTCCGAGGGCGCTTCCCGAGTCCGTGCTGCATTTCGTCCTACGTGTCCGCGAAAACGTCATTCTCGATGATGCTGCCGCCGAGCCTTCATTTGCGGAAGATCCGTATATCCGCGAGCGCAAAGCGCGTTCTATTCTTTGCCTGCCACTGATCACACAGGGCAAGCTGATCGGCGTACTTTATCTGGAGAATAATCTCGCCGCGCGCATATTCTCGGCTGCCCGCAACTCGGTGCTGAAAATGCTTGCCTCGCAAGCTGCAACAGCGCTGGAAAACAGCCGGTTGTACAGCGAAGTTCAGCAACGGGAGTCGAAAATCCGGCGCTTATTCGACGCTAACATCATCGGAATATTTATCATTCGCGAAGGAGGCGAGATCATCGAGGCAAATCAAACCTTCCTCACGATGGTTGGATACGACCGAGAGGATCTCGTCGCGGGGCGAGTGAACGGTCTCGACCTGACACCGCCAGAATGGCGCGAGCGCACACTGGATGCTGGAACAGAAGCAAAACGGACCGGAGCTGTTCAGCAGTTCGAGAAAGAGTATGTCCGCAAGGATGGCAGCCGCGTGCCGGTGTTAATTGGCCTCGCCGTATTCGATGCGCGAGACGACCAAGGTGTTGGCTTCGTCCTCGACCTGACAGAGCGAAAGAGAGCGGAAGCGGAAGCCCGTGAAAGCGAACGACGGTATCGCGAGACTCTGATGGGGCTGGCACACGCCAATCGGCTCACGACAATGGGACAGCTGGCCGCCTCAATCGCCCATGAGGTCAACCAGCCGATTGCCGCCATCAGCAGTAATGCGGGGGCGGGGCTAAATTGGCTCGGTGCTCAACCGCCAAATCTGGAAGAAGTTCGGCAGACCTTCGGTTTGATTATCCGTGACAGTATGCGCGCAGGGAACGTGATCCGTCGGATCCGCGCTCTTATGAATAAGGCTCCTATGCAAACGGAGCTTCTCGCAATTGACGAATTGATCTTAGAGGTGCTGGCCCTAGTTCGCGCGGAACTTGCAAAAAATGATGTATGGGTGCAAACGCGACGGCCTGAGGCGTTGCCGCTTGTCTGGGCAGATCGCGTCCAGGTCCGGCAGGTGCTTCTCAATTTGATCACGAACGCCATCGAGGCCATGAGCGAGATCAACGAAGGTGACCGCGAGTTACTGATCAGTGCGCGGACAGATGGCTCGAATAACGTATTGGTTACTTTTCGGGATACGGGTCCAGGACTCGATCCAAACAGTGCTGACCGCGTGTTCGAGGCGTTTTACACCACCAAGTCCGAAGGCATGGGCATGGGGCTGGCCATTTGCCATTCTATTATTGAGGCGCACGGGGGCCGGATGTGGGCGGGCGCCAATGATCCTCGCGGGGCCGTCTTTCAGTTCAGCATGCCGGCTGCGCATACGCAGTGTTCGAGAGAATGACGGCAATCGCCTTCCAAAGCATCTTTGTTTGAGTCGGAAGGGCGATATCAATGCGGAGATTTACTTTAATTGCATGCAACCTTCGCTTGTGGCTGCGCAGAGTTTCAGTGTGGCGGATCAGTTAGCGCCAGTCGCAAGATTCCATGCTAAACTGGTTTGCTTTGACAACAGTGGAGCCGGCGCAGCCCCCTTGAATCCGATCTCAATGCAGAGCATTCCTGTAATGCGCCCCGAAGCAGCCCCCGGATTGCAACCGGTGTACCGCTCTTCTTCTCCGGACTGGCCTCGGGGCCTCGCGCCGCTGCTGCCGCTCGCAATAGGTGACGCACAGGCGAGGCGTCGTGTATGGTTTTCTGTGCTCTGTAAAAGCACCTGACGCGAGCAGGAACCGACCGCCGCCGGCGCATCGCTGTCCAGAAGGAGAGCAGTCGAGGATATGGAGAAAATCCGGTGATACCGCGTCGTTCACAATACGTCGTTCGGGTTCGTCATCCTTTCGCAATGAGGTGAGCCACACGACGGTCTTCGTCACGGTCGCTCTTCGATAGCCCCTCGATGACACCGGCGCGATCCGCCGCGTTGCGGTTCTGGCTCATCTTCCGCGTGCCATTGAGCCGTGTAATTTGCAATCGCAGACCGACAATCCCCTTAAGCTCCGTTTTGATGAAATCGGCAGGGGCGTCAGACACCGCCCAGCGGTCTTTGCCCGAGCGCTCATGCACATCGGTCAGTCGCGTGACCACCTTTCGCAGCCGATCGGCATCATCGAAGAATTCGACCGGCCCGTAGGCATGCACAGCGACATAGTTCCACGTCGGTACGGCCTCGCCTCTCTCGTGCTTGGTCACGTACCAGGAGGGCCTGACATAGGCCTCCGCCCCAGCGAAAATGGCCATCGCCTCGCCAGTCGGTGTCAGCTTCCACTGCGGATTCGCACGCGCCACGTGGGCGTAAATCGTGCCCATGGAGCCTTCGCTCTCGTCGAGTACTACGGGCAGCATCGTTCCAACAAGCCCTTCGTGAGTAGCGGTGATCAGTGTCGCCGAGCGTGCCTCGCGCATCGTCCGATGAACGTCGGTGATATCGACAACTTGGAAGGAGGGCGGCGTGTACATCGGCGGAGCTCCCCGGCAGCCCGACGGAAAGCCGGGCGACTCATGATTCGGACTGGGGTACGCCTCATGCTGGATCACAAAAACAATCAGTTTTGGTGGGTAGTTTCATTCCTCCGCGCGCGGTAGGCCCCTGGGGGCGGTAAACCTATGATGCGTCGAAGGTGCAGATCGGAGGGTGCGTTTGCACGCTGGCCAGCCGTTGCCTTCCACGCGCCGCTTGCAGACGAATTCCGCTCTTCGTGGCGATGACTGCAGCACATGAGCAGCTTCACCTTAGGGCTATGAGTGGGACGACCAGAATTGTGGCTGAGCCCTTGCCGCATCAGCTCGCCGCGCCGCGAGTCGCAGGTTGGCGGTGACTGGCTGTGCTAGATCCGCCCCGGCACTGGACGGACATATCAAAAACAAGGAAATCGTAGCCATTCCGGCGGCGTGATGATTGCCGGTCATGAAGTCGATAGGAGGCGTCCGTCCGTGTGATGTGTCTGGCACGCGACATACGGGCCCAATCTCGCCCATCTATATCGCAGAAGAAGGGGCCTGACATCCGACGTGCAATCCAGGAAGACGAGGATCCCAGCCGCGCCGCGTATCTGTTTCCCGCGGGATGCGAATTATCATGCACCACGCGTTCTGGTGCTGGTCGAAAATGCCGAAGAGCTCGAGCGCCCTCCCGCCGGTCCAGCAAAACGTCAGGAGGGACGGCCAATCCGCCCAGGCCAGACGTGTTGCACCCTACAGTATTCCTCTGACGGGGTCTCGAAGCATCGAGCGCTGCTTTCATCGGCCGTGATTGGCTCAATGGCTACCCAGATCCATCACAGCTGATGCGGAGCCTGCGGCTGCACACTTCGGCTGTTGCGTAGCATGGTTCCGATATTCCGATCCTGCCTTATTGAGGACGATCTGATGGCGTTAACGCCGCATGCTGATGGCCTATTTCAGTTCAGCATTTGAGTTCGAGAGTTCAAGTCCTCGTGCGGATTTTCTGGGTAAGAGAGAGCACATGCCTATGAAGGAAACGATGAAGCACATCAAGCGGTCGTTGCGCGTGCTCGGTGGACTTGCTGTCGTCGTCGGCGTCTCTTCCGTGCTCGGATCGAACAATGTGCGATCGGAAGCCCTCAAGGGCTTTAGCTCTGCAGCGACGGGCGGCCGTGGAGGCGAGGTAGTTCAGGTCAGATCAACCAAAGCTCTGAAGTATGAGTTGTGTCGTTCGTACAGCTTCGGCACTGCAATGACAATAGTCCGCGCGAGATCCAGGTAGCCGGAACCATAGACTTTACCGGTACGAAAGGGCAAAGGCGAGGGGCAGGGTTGCCAATACGGCCGTGCTTGTTCGGCACCTTACAACCGTGAGTCCCTTCTCCTTATGGATGGCAACGATGCGCATTGCGATGGCAAGGAGAAGACATTGGTCGGCTTCGACAGGGCCGCGCCCGGAGATTGGCTCAAACAAGACGGTGATCGGCGTTGGCCCGAGCGCTACAATCAAAGGGAAGGGGCTGCGCCTAAATGGGGTCAGCAACGTCGTTATTCGCAACCTGACCATCAGTGATATCAATCAAGGCGTGATATTTGCCGGCGATGCTATTGCAATTGCACGAGCCGACCTGGTTTGGATCGGTCACAACCGATTTCATAATAGCGGGCGGCAGATGATTGCCGGCGGCTCTGGCCCTACGACGAATATTACGATTTCCTGGAACGACTTCGATGGCAGCGATACCTATTCCTTCTATTGTAACGGGGAGCACTATTGGAATCTCCTGTTTCTTGGTGTCCTGCAGACGATCACCATCGCAAATAACTATTTCCATGAGATCTCAGGGCGGGCGCCGCACATTGACGGTGCGCAGGCTATTATTCATCTCCTTAACAATTACTTCCACAACACGCATGCGCAACAGAGCGGCGGATTCTTCCATGCAGTGGATGCTGGACCATCTGTGCAAGCACTGATCGAGGGCAACTACTTTGACAACATTGAAACACCTATAAAGACTGGTAGTGGACATATCTTTGGCTTCTTGGGCAAACCCAGCGGGACCGTGCAGAACATCTGCCTCACCGTGCTCGGACGTCGGTGCATCGAGAACATCGCGATCCCAGTGCCGCGGATCAATGGCTTTCGCCTGGATAATGCCGTGTTCAATCGTTTGGAGCTCTTCCAAGGTCATCTATTCCTCTTCCATTTCCAGTCGATGATGTTTCGGCAGTGATCACGGCCAGGGCAGGTCCCGAACACCTTGAGAGCCGGTGATGGCCCGTTTGCAGAGGCGGCTCGAGACTGGCCGATTGCCGCAAACTGTTAAGCGGAGGGCGCATACTGGACGAGAACAGCACGCACAGCTGGCTACTCGACGTTGCACGAGGACCGTATGGCCTTTCTCTTCGGGTGCCGAGCGGTACATTTCCTGTCGATTATGCGCCCTATGCCTTTCGCCGCCGACCCCGGGTGGCGTTGGAAAGAGGATGGGAGGTGGCATCGAGTTCCTGGCAAACTGTTCGACTCAAATCCGATCCGGTACCTGACGGACGTTCACAGCTCGGCTTTCCGACTGGCATGGTGCTTGCTCGAGAGTACCCGTAGCGCGAGGCTCGCCTTCGAAACCGAGTGACACGCGCCCTTGTCCGCTTGAAGAATCCGCAAAACTTGGAAAAATTCGCAATGAAACAAACGGCTTCGACCGAGAGTGTCATTCCACTGACCGACGTCGTCAAGCGCGCAGCGCGCATCGGTGTTGAAATTAGAAATATCAAGCT
The DNA here is from genome assembly GCF_023101085.1 of Bradyrhizobium sp. 170. Classification (NCBI taxonomy): domain Bacteria; kingdom Pseudomonadati; phylum Pseudomonadota; class Alphaproteobacteria; order Hyphomicrobiales; family Nitrobacteraceae; genus Bradyrhizobium; species Bradyrhizobium sp. 170. The sequence goes on from NZ_CP064703.1 coordinate 1,776,459, forward strand.
CTCGGGTGATTTACCGAGCCAAACCATCGCTGGGATCAACAGGTTGCTGCTCGAACACAAGGTGATCTTCTTCCGCGATCAGGGGCATCTTGATGACGCGGAGCAGGAGCGTTTTGCTGCCTGTTTGGGAAGGCTGGTGCCGCATCCGACACTCGGTACGATCAATGGAACGACCTCGATCATCGAGCTTGATTCCGCGCGCGGAGGTAGCCGGGCTGATGTATGGCACGCCGATGGAACCTTTCTCGCGGCGTATCCTAGACTTGCGGTGCTGCGAGCCATTGTGGTCCCATCGTCCGGTGGCGATACGATTTGGTCGAACGCTGTGGCCGCCTATCTGGATCTGCCGCGGCCGCTCCAACGGCTTGCCGACGAACTCTGGACCGTTCACAGCAACGCCTTTGACTACGCCGGGACCTGCCGTGTTCGCGAAATCGACCAGAAGCATTTTGATGAGGTCTTTACGAAAACGATCTATGAGACGGAGCACCCGGTGGTCCGTGTACATCCCGAGACCAGCGAGCGCGCGCTGGTGCTCGGCGATCTGGTGCAAAGGTTTATTGATATCCCAAAACGCGACGGTCAGAAGCTGTTTGATCTATTCCAGTCTCATATCACGGCACCCGAAAACACCGTACGCTGGAGCTGGAAAGAAGGCGATGTCGCGATCTGGGATAACCGCGCAACGCAGCATTATGCTGTCAACGATTACGGTGACCAGCATCGCGTCGTTCATCGTGCCACAATCGATGGTGACGCGCCCGTCAGCGTCGACGGTCGATGCAGTGTAACGCGCCTCAAGACGACGAAGCACCCGTCCACGAAGGTTGCCTAGCAAGGCTCGGCAGATTCACCGATAATGCACTGCTCTTATCTTCGCGCGAATAGATGTTTGAGAAGAGAAGTGAACCCAGCAGAACGCCACGCGCAATTGGATGGGAGGGCTAACGCGCCGCAGACTCGGGAGGCGACCTCCTTGCTGAAGCAAGATGCTAAAGCTCATCTCGACCCGGCGAAAATGAGTCAGCATTCGAGTGGCGCAAGTCATCCGGCCGCGTCCGGTCGATTTGCCGCGGAAGGGGGGGCACGTTTCCGCCGACCTTGCGCATCGCCTTTCGGCCAGCGCCACGACCGTCGGACAGATATAGCGATTGCCGTAGTTGGCTAGCTTTGGCATCTGTGTCGCGGTTCCGCTTACCACACCTCTTCGCGGTGAACTAAGCTCCGAGGGCACGATTTCGGCTTGTCATGGCAGAGTACGAGCTCGGACGCGAGTCTGACGAGCAGCACGGGCAACCATCCAAAAGCAATGTCGCTGCCGCAAGCTTAGCACTCGATTAAACAAATGAGCATCGGAGATCATTCCGCGGCCGGAGGGTATAGCTCTTGCGCAAGTACGACGTCGGCCTATCGCTCGTAGACCGAAGCAGCAAAGGCTCCAACCTACCATTCCCAACAGCATGCTACGTTGGATATCACGGCTCAATTTACGCGGTATCCGGCTTCGCGTCAGGAGCACAGCGGATACCAAAATCGCCGTGATGCGTGGCCCAAGCCGTTGAAAAGGGCGATTGTCATATCGACTACATGACGGTGAATTCACGCGCAGTCCTGAGAGCCTAGAAGAATACCGACGTAGATACCAATATATTCAGGGCGTGTCCTGTTTGCGGCGTGTAGGTAATGCTTGTCGGGTGATTGATGTACGTCAGTCCTACGGTTGTATATATCCCGGGCGCCAGATGCGCCGTATACAGTCCCGAAATTGCTGTGCTGTCCCGGTGCGCCAGCTGCTCTTTCCCCAGTGCAGCGTCCACCGCGAAATGGCTCCAGATGGTGTTGTTGACAACAAGACTCATCTGATCAGTGGGCCGGCTGTCAAACAGGCCCTTCGCATACAGGCGAAGCTCGTAGTACTGACTAGCCCTATTTAGGTCAGGCGGAGCGTACATCGCAGAGAACCCGCCATAGATTCCGCGAGATGCCGAGCCGTGGACGGCAGACTGCCAGAATTGCCTGTCCGCAGCTACATAGTAGACGCTGTTCGCCTTGGCTGTCGGTTGCGTCGGATGCTGTAGGTCCGTGTAGCTGCTGTTGTTAAAGCCCGCGCCAGCCCGCAGCCAAGTCTCGGGTACCCCGGGAGTAGGCTTGTTCTTATAGCAAACTTCATCAAGTAAAAGAATGCCCGCGTCGCGCGTGCTCCAGTTCAAGCCAGTGGGATTTTCACTTACATGCGTATATTGACCGGCTGGACTGAGCGAGCGCTGGATTGAGAGCTTGTTATATAAGCGATCGTCAAAATTGTATTTCAGATTAAGAGCCGGCGTTGGCGCCCAATTGTTGCTCATGCCCGCTTGGAACAGCATCTTCGACGAGGGTCCAAAAACTTTTTCTCCGGCACCCGCAAACTCATGTTGGTTTCTGAGGTAACCCACTTTGAGTTCGATCTTCCTGTCGAAGAACGTTTGATAGTAAGAAACTGCATTGATTCCCAGTCGGTCTGGCCCGGCGCTCTTCCATGTCCAATATTGATGCTCGGCTCCCACGACGATCTGACCGTCGGGAATTCCAAACCGAGCGAGGTCATAGGTCACGATCATAGAGTTGACCGTACTAAATGTCGGATTCTGGCCGACATATTGTTGATTGGCGATGGTGCTTCTGGCGGCATTACCGAGTTGATTGTTGACAAACGTGTTTAGGGTCCAGCCAGCGAATCCAATCCCGAGATCCGAAAGCTCGGATCTGACAGAAGCTGTATCCTGATCTATCGTGTCCGCAGGACCAGGCCCAGTGAACGCCGCACCTTTTTCGCGGAGATTCTCGAATTTTGCGAATGGGTCAATCTGCTTTTGACCCCTGCTCTTGGCGATGTCCTCCGCACTATCGCGCTTTGTGGTAGACCTAGCTGCTTTTGGCAGCGAGTTCCCAGCAAGGCGCGCTGCTCCTTTGGGCCGGCCGCTTCGGAAGGTTATGGCCGGATTCGAAATTGTTTGGCTTCTTGCCTTGGCTAGCTCATCGGGGCTCTGACTTCTAGGGCCAGAGACATCGCCAGGTTGTGCCGCCGCCGAACTGCCGGCAAGACTAGCTATCAGGGAAAGGAGAATACGCCCTCTTGGCTTCGCACTTGGTCGAGAGATGAAAGCAACTACGCCAGCCGAGTATGCCCGCATGGATACTGGCGCTATTCCGCAACAATGCATCGTGATTTCCACGTCCGTGATTTGAATAAGGTGCACTTCCACCTGACGGCCTAGAGCGGTTCTCGATCCTTTGGGCTCAAGGCGGTCTAGGTGACGCTTGAGGCCAGGCGGCATCTCTATGCCAACGAGACCCGCTCAGCCTTCCGCGCTATCACCACTGCTGGCCAACGTGGCGGGTACCCAGCGCGACGCAACCCAGCCGCTCCATCGCTAATCGAATGCAAGCATCTGCTGCACCGTGTCGACACGGAGAGTGGCCTGCTCGATGTGAGCGTTCGCTAGCAACAGATTGGCGGCCAGCGCACGGAGCCCAGGGATTCTCGCGACAAATCCGCTGCCACGAGGATGTTCTTCAACACAGAGCCGCGCCAGTAGGCCAGTAGCTGAGCTCGCATAACAACACGCCAGACCCTAGAAACGCCGCCCGCAGCTCGGTCCATGGGATGAAGCACAGGCGGGCAGAAGGGGCTAACATTGTTTGACGTCCGTAAGCTCGCTGAGGCCGGCATGAGGCCTTGATTGGCTCTCATGGGAAGATGGAGAGCGCGATTGGAGGCGTTTTGATAGCTGCGGGACGAGACAGAACATCCATCAGCTCGATTGGATTTACCGGATCTATATCGCATCGCGACTTCGTCCTTGATGTGGCCCGAGCGAGTTTCACCGGCACTGACTGGCATGTGTCCGTCATCTCCATCAATTGCTAGGTTTGGTAGGTTGACCGGGCGCGGGACGTCGGCCTCGCTGCGCGAATCGCAGGTATCGTGCCGCTCGGCGCGAGACCGTCCCGGCGTCAGGGACGAACTCCGGTATGGCAGCATCGAGGGGCGCCATTCTGGAAGGTCGCTTCGGTTCCGGTTGCGCGAGGCTCTTACGGGAAATGATTGTTTCGAGGCCGTGATCCCGCGGGATCCGGTTCTAACTTTCGTGCTGGATTACCGTTGGCGCCGTGTCGCGCCGGCGCTGGTCCTTTTGTGCTCTTTGGTCTAGCGCTCATCGCGTCGACGAGTTGCTGCTCTGGATTGCACGCGGCGGTCCGTGGCGATCCCGCTCGAGCGGCGACCATGCACATCAATAGGATCCGTCGTGCATCACCACGAAGCGCTCCGCTTTGCTGGGAGTTCGTATCCAGCGTAGACCGCGGGCTGATTGCGGTATCCCGGGCCGCCAGCGCTTGAGTCAGCTCGAATATCTTCGTACATCCGGACGAGCTCGATCAGGTTTTCGATACCGAAGTCGCTGAACGCCTAGATCTCATCTTCTCCGACGCGGTAGACCCAGATGAAGCCGTCCTCGATCGCCATTTTGTTGGCGACGTCCCGCAGCCAGTCGTCATCCTGGTCGAAGTCCGCGGCCATACGGGCAATGGTGGTGATGTGATGAACTTTGTCGGTCACGCCGCTTGAGCGGACTGCGTTGCAGTTGGGGGCGTCCAATTCCCGGCAGCAACTCGCCCAGCCGTCTTCGCGGCTAGGGCCGGGGCGGCTCTCGTCGCGCAGCTGCGCACGGCGTCCTTTACGAATTTGGCGCTGTACGTGAGTGCACCAGGTGAGCGAAACTCGTTACCCGGGCTTCTGGCGCGTAACGGAAGATAATGCATTCATACGATCACCGCTCCTTGGCTGGTCTTAACAGAGCGGCGTGCCAAGATATGCATCGAATGCGGACGCCACAGCGCGAGTTAGAAAACGATGCTCCTGCCTCACGCGGATGAATCCCTTTTCCACCTCCACGATCCCATCCTCGGCGAGCATTGCCAAGCGTTCGGGTGAACCGAGGAAAGGGACCGGGTCAAATCCATGAGTAATGCAAATTGCCGCAACGTCGACCTCGAAATCGCACATCAGCCGCTCGATGATTGCGGCCCGGACGCGGTCTTCGAGGCTGAGACAGTAGCCCTTTGACGTCGCCAGACGGCCGGCATTGATTTGGTCGCTGTAAGAACCCGCTGCAACTTCGTTCTGGACGTAACCGTCGCCAAGGCGGCCGATGGCCGACGGGCCGAAGCCGATGACTTTATGGCAGGTGTCGGCCGAGTAACCCAGTGAGTTCCGCCGCAGGCGACCGGTTTTCCGCGCCAGCGCGAGCTCATCGTCCGGCAAGGCGAAATGGTCGAGTCCGATTTGGCGGTAGCCCGCAGCAATCAGTGTATTGGCCATCGCCGCCGCCTGTTCCGCACGGGCAGGAGTGTCTGGCAGCGCTGCCTCGTCGATCAGGCGCTGATTCTTCTTAAAGGAAGGAACGTGCGCGTAGCCGAATACCGCAAGCCGGTCTGGTCGCATGGCCACCGCCGTAGTCGCGGTCTGAACGCAGGACTGCACCGTCTGATTTGGCAGACCGTAGATGAGGTCGAAGTTGATGCGGATTATTCCATGCTGCCGCAGCGTTTCGACAGCGCGCTCTATTTGTGCCTCACTCTGAACCCGGTTAATGGCCTTTTGAACAATTGGATCGAAGCTCTGGACGCCCAAGCTCGCGCGGTTCACGCCGGCAGCCGCTAACGCTTCGGATGTGGCTAGCGTGAACGTGCGCGGGTCGATCTCAACAGCGATGGCGGCCGTTTTCGAAACCGCAAAGCTGCGGCGCAGAAGTTCCATCAGTGCTCCGAACTGCGCGGGCTCGATGAGGGTCGGCGTTCCACCGCCGAAGTGCACGTCGCTCACAGGCAGCCGTTGCGGCACCTGCGCCGCGACCAACTCGATCTCCCTGCGAAGAACCGCCAAAAATTCTAGGATGGGTGAATCCCGGCGAGTGATGCTTCGAGCGAAGCCGCAATACCAGCAAATCGATCGACAGAACGGAACGTGGAAATAGAGCGATACGGACTCATTAACCGGCAGGCGCTGCAGCCATTTCTCAGAGGCTTCGGCGCCGACCACCGTGGAGAACTGGGCTACAGTTGGATAGATGGTGTACCAAGGAAGGCGGGCATCGCAATATTTTTCCAGGACCGAGGTCTGCAACGATTGTTATCCTATGTTTACGAAATTTGTGGTCGCAAGCGAAGTCTTTTGCATTCCTTTTTGCCGACAGTACTCCGGAATGTCGCTGGAGAATTGGGAGCTTGCGTGACGGCCGATCTGCTGACGAAACACGGTGTGGGCTAGCAAGCCGTTCCTCTCGAAGACAGAGAACAATTGCTGCAGCGAGATACTCGAATCAACACGGCCACGACGGGGCCCCAGATCCAACTCCGGTTCGCCAATCTCCGACCTTCGCCAACGAGACATCGACCAGGCCCGTTGACGCTGCTAGAGCTCGAACTGCTCCACGACCTGACTCGTGCGAGGTTCATAGACCAAGATTGATACGTACCCGCAGTCTCCATCAACTGACAAGGTTGGTAGTTGACTTCTGCCTGGCGTATTCCCCATTCACCGAGGGATCCTGCGCCGGCTCGGGGACATCCCGGTACGTAGTCGAACTTCACCAATGCGAGGGTCGTTGGTGTCGCGCGGCGCAACGGCTGTTGGCGTGAGTGTGTTCTCGAGTTGGTATGGAAAAAGCAATGAGCCGCGTAGGCGAGCGAGAAGTGATCGATGCAATTGAACAGCCGTTTCAGACTTGCCACCGGTTTTGCACAGATCGTCAATGCACCTTTGGTGGGTGGTGGTCGTCTTCGTGTGTCTGGGCACTGCAGGAGTCTATTTTTTAACCGACGTCAGACAAGATCTCGAGAGCTCGGCGGCCCGTGAAGTTGCTCCAAGGCTGAGCTTTGAGCTGGTCCCGCAAATCTGAACAGTGCGATAAGTGGAGTTTCTGCCTGACGGCGGGCAAGATTGACCCGCGAATCAGGAGAGACGATGAGCAGACGAGCACGGCGGAACCACACTCCGGCTTTCAAGGCGAAGGTGGCGCTTGCCGCCGTCAAGGGTGACCGCACGCTGGCGCAACTAGCGGAGCAGTTCGACGTTCACCCCAATCAGATCACATCGTGGAAGGCCCAGCTCGAAGGCAGCGCTGCCGATGTTTTCGGTCCGGGCGGCGGGAGTCGGATCGCCGAACCCACCGTCGACGTGAAGTCGCTGCACGCCAAGATCGGCGAGTTGACGCTGGAGAACGATTCCTAAGAAACGGCAGCACCTACTTTCGGCTCCAAGGGCTGGAGAACAAAGCCGAATGCCTTGGCACGCCGATGCAAATTGTTGACCACTCGCGTCCGGTAACGCGTCTCGTAGGACGAGGCCCCGGGATCGACATAGTCCATTCCGTATCGCACAGCATTGTAGAACAGAACTGCGATCTTGCGGGCCGTGGCGGTCACGGCCTTGGCCTTGCCGATGCGCGCTGAGAGCCGTCTATAAAAGGCGCCGAGCGCGGTGTCTGTACGACCCACGGTCACGGCAGCAAGGCGCAGAAGTGCCGCCGCCCGGCCGCCGGATCGGCGCGTTCGGGACGAGAGCATTTTGCCGCCGGAGACCTTGTTGCTCGGCGCCAGTCCCAGCCAGGAGGTAAAATGCTTTGCACTTGGCCACGAGGAGAGGTCGTCGCCGCATTCAGCGATCAGCTTCAGCGAGAGGTAAGGACCGAGGCCGTCGATCGTGGTGATGTCCTTTCCGAGCAACGCGAACAGCGCCTCGCGGACGTCGAAAGCTAGAGCGTTCGCCTGATCGGTTCGATTCCGACGCCGCGAGGCCCGCGGCGCTGATCCATGGCCATGACCGCGATGGATGCTGAGTTCCTTCAACACGGCTTCGATCCGGGCGTCGCAGGCAGATGCCTTCTCGTGGTAGGCGTCGTAAAGCGCAAGTGCCTGCTCGAGCGCAAACAGATGCTCGGCGCGGTAGCTTCCGGTGAGCGCCTTCGCGATCGTCTCGGCGCTGGAGTGGCAACTGTAATGGCGCAAGCACGCCAGCGCCTCAGGATCGCGCTCGCCGGCAAGGATCGCGCGTATGATACGCAGGCCGGTCGCGCCGGTGATGTCGGCGACGACGTGGTGCAGCTGAAGATTCATCTCCGTCAAGGCCTTCTGCATATGCTTGATGTGTGAGGCCGCGTACTCCAGCAGACGCTCGCGCTGACGCACGTAGGCTCGCAGCTCGGCAATCTGCCCTTTGGGCCGAAAGCTGGCCCGCAGCAACCCGAATGAATGGAGCCGCTGCAGCCATTGCGCATCGCTGACATCGGTCTTGCGCCCCGGCACGTGTTTGGCATCGCGCGCGTTGACAAGAAACACGGTAAATCCCCGGGCATCGAGAAGCTCGAAAATCGGAATCCAGTAGACGCTGGTTGATTCCATGACGACGGTCTTGACGCCGCATTCAGTAAACCAGTCGACCAGCCGATGCAGATCGGCCGTGAAGGTACCGAAGCTGCGGACTGGCTCCGGTGCGCGATCTGCCCTCACGGCAGCCATATGCATAGTCGCTCCGACGTCGATGGCAGTCGCGTTCGGGTGCACCATCGGCATCTTACCACCGTTCCTCGACTTCGATCTTTTGGGGTTCATCTCCAATCCTCCTGCTGACGGCCGCGGAAGGGCTGGGCTGCGCTATTGGTCAGATTCCTAAACGGGATCGCCGGATGGCGTCACCACTCTCAAGTGCGCAACAACCCATGGACCAGGTTTTTTAACGGGGTCACGTGCCACCAAAATCGTATCGGCCGCTCCCTTCCGGTCGGCAATCTAGCGCCGGCCCGTTTCTATGCCACAGGGGGAGCGCAGCGCCGCGCATAGTTGTTTTTTAGAAGGAGCGCTCACCAAGGCGGGATTGCTGAGCGCAAAGCGATGATCGACCGTGAACACGATCTGCCGATCAGCAAGCAGGCGGAAGCTCTGAACATCAGCCGCGGCAGCGTCTACTATCTGCCGCGTCCAGTGCCGCCCAAAGACCTCGCGCTGATGCGGCGTCTCGATCGGCTGCATCTGGAGTTTCCCTTCGCCGGTTCGCAAATGCTGAGAGACCTGCTGGCTGCCGAGGGGTGCAAGATCGGCCGCCGGCATGTCAAAACGCTAATGCGGCGGATGGGGATAGAGGCGCTCTACCGCCGTCCGCGCACCACCCAACCCGAGCCCGGCCACAAGATCTATCCGTATCTGCTGCGCGGTATGGAGATCACGCGTCCGAACCAGGTCTGGGCGATGGACATCACCTACATCCCGATGGCGCGAGGCTTCGTCTATCTCGCCGTGGTGCTGGACTGGGCGACCCGCCGGGTTCTGTCGTGGCGGCTGTCGATCACCATGGAGGCTGCATTCTGCGTCGCGACACTGGAAGATGCCCTGGCCCGTCACGGCAAGCCGGAGATCTTCAACACCGACCAAGGCTCGCAGTTCACCGGCGCGGCGTTCACCGGCGTGCTCACCGACAACGGCATCGCCATCAGTATGGACGGCCGGGGCGCCTGGCGGGACAACGTGTTCGTCGAGCGGCTGTGGCGCAGCGTCAAGTACGAGGAGGTTTATCTGCGGGCCTACGAGAACGTCAGCGAAGCTCGTGCCTCGATCGGCCGATACCTCGACTTCTACAACCGCGCATCAGAACACCCATCTGTCTATGTTGTTGAAGAGAAGAGAGTTTGCTGATCGGGATGCGATCCCGTGGGGTATCTTGGGTTCTGTCGCGCTCGTTCGGCGATAGATTGAGCGGCACTTGTTATCAGCGAGGCGCGGGCGAAGATCCACGGGCCGTCCGATAGCGGATGGATGGCTTCGATCTCGCCGGCTTCGGCGGCTAGCCGGAGCGTCTTGGGCGCAATCTTTAGAAGCTTTGCCGCGTTGCCGAGGTTGAGCCAGGGCTCGATCCCGTCCTCGGCGGGCTTGAACACCGGGATGTGGTAGTTCGAGCGCATTGAGGTGACGCGCTCGCGGGTCCAGCGATTGCCGTTGCCCGTCTTGAGGCCGTTGCGGTTGAGGAGGCCGGCAATCAGATCGTCGCTGGCGATCAGCACCAGCTGACGGACGGCATGGATGATATCGGCAGAGGTGCTGTTGCGCTGTCCACGCCGGCGCTTGGGCAGGCGTATCTCGCTGTGAACGCCGCCGACCCAGTGGACGATGAGGACGATCTCGGACGCGGCATCGTCTATATCGGCGACGACCTCATGGATGAGGGTGCGCACAACGCGCTTCTTGAGGCGAGCATCCGTCGTCGGCGCATCCCAGACCGTTTTGAGGTTTGAGGCCAGAACGCCGAGCGAAGCTGGATCGGCAATCGGCGCGGGCGTCGCCGCATCATGCATGGCGATCTTGCCCTCGACCTCCGCCACGTGAGCGAGCGCCCTGTTCCAGCGCGCTTCAAGCTCGCCCGCCACCAGCCGGTTCGCGGGGTCAGCGGCATCGTATTGGCGGAAGGCCCGGTCGGCGGCATAGCGCGCCGCTTCGAGGTCGCGACTGAGAGCCTCGCGCACCTGATCCCGCCGTTCCATGGCTCCCTTGGCGCAGCGGTTGCAGCGGCGATAGCGCCCGGACCGACGACGCCAAGCAGTGCGTCCTCGGTTGCATCATCAACGCGCAATCCGCCGAAGGCGATGCAGTGAGGGCCGCCATTGTCCATCCAGGCGCGGTTGCAGCTGTAGCGCGGGATATGGTGCTTCATGCCGGAGTAGCGGAGTATGAGCTTGCGGCCGCAGCGCTTGCACCGGATCAGACCGGCCAGCAGCGCGTCTCCATGCTTGGGCGCGCCGTGATGCCGACCAGTGGGAACATTGCTGCTGACCATGGTGCGGATCGCCTCGAACCTCTCCCAGCTCACGTACCCGTCGTGGGTGTTGGGCTTCAGCGCTAGCCATTCGTTGCGCGCCTTGCGGCGGACCTTCACGCTCACGCCCTCGGCGCTGTATCCCGCCGCAACCACCGTCTTACCACAGGCATAGGCGCCGCCGTAGACCGGGTTCTCAATGATCCGGTGGATGGCAGAGTAGCTCGGTCGCCGCCAGGCCGTGTCGCCGTTGTTCTGCTTCACCGGCAGATCGAGATTGTACTCGTGGAGCCAGCAGAGCGCCTGTCGCGCGCTGCCCAGTTCTTCGACCTTGTCGAACACCAGCTTGATCGCTTCCTGGACACGCCGATCCGGGTCTTTCTCATAACGGTCGCCGGCCTTCATGAAGCCGACGGGCGCCGCTACAACCAACTCGCCGCGGCGCGCCTTTTCGTAGCGGGCCGAGAGCGAGCGCTGGCGCAACAGATCCAATTCATACTCGTTGAGGCTGCCCTTGAGCCCGAGCAAGAGGCGATCGTTACCGTGCCTCGGCGCATAGATAGTCTCCTGATCGACCAGAACGGTATCGACCACACGGCACATCTCGATGAGTTGCTGCCAATCCCGGCTGTTGCGAGCGAAGCGCGAGACCTCGCGGGCGCAAACCGCACCAACCTTACCAAGGCAAACCTCCGCTACCATCCGCTCGAAGCCGGCGCGTTGTACCCCACCGGCGGCCGAACGACCGAGATCATCATCGATCACTTCGATCTCTGACCACCCGAGCGCCGTCAGCCGGTCCCGCATGGCGTATTGCAGCGCGCTGCTCTCGCGACTGTGCAACACTTGATGCGCTGAGGATTGACGCACGTAAAGAATCGCCTTGCGCGCGAGATGATGAGGCCTGACTCTGTCAGAGATCATGACCGACCTCCTTCGCGCGCGGCGTTGTCATCGCCGCAGCGTGGTCGAGGATCAACTGCGTCATCAGACTCGTCAGGGCCGCCCGTGCTTCCGCCGGCAGCTCCGGCCATGCCGGCGCGCCGATCGCGCCGTTCAACGGGACGCTCCCGAACAGATCCATCTGCTGCGGCGACCGCGGCTGTTGAGTGTGTCGGTATCCGCTCCCTGGCATTGCCGTCTGGCGTGACATGAGTCGCTCCCCGGTTCTGGTCGTGAGAGCCTCTGGATGCACCAGAAAGCAGGGCAGCTGATGGCGTTCGATCCTTCAACGCCAGATCGATAAGTGCAGAAAGCGCGGCGAGTGCATCGATGCTAACAAACGGCTGAGCTGTCAAAAGCTCGGCGTCAGGGCATGCCGTCCGGTCGAACATCCATGCCGGTACTTCAAGCCAACGATCTGCTTGCGACCCGTCCAGCGTGCAGCGAAAAACGATATCACCGGCCTTGTCGACGGCCCCATGAACGCAAACTCGGCGACCAAACCAAGGATGATGCCGATAAAGAACCTCGCGAAGAACGGTCCTGTGGGCGTTCTCAAACCTTGTTGTACAATGGCCGCCGTCCACATTCGAGCCTTGACGGCAGCACACCGGATCAAGCCTACTTCACCTCGCTGCCGCTCCGCACGGCAGCCTAACCCCGGCAGAGGCTCCACTTATCGATGCGGAGATTCTGTTCAGACAATCGGGACCGGCTCACTTGTCACCGACGCCGGGGCGGTACCTTCGGAGGTTCCATCGGGACAGGCTCACGGTCAAGCGGCTTCACCCGAGCTCGTGTACTTCGTCGGCACGGCGTGTGCAGAAACTTCCAAATACCGGCGCAAACCAGGACGCCGGGCGCTTCCCCGAAAACGCATAGCCGAAAACGAGGCTCAAGAACCAGAACGCATTCTTCTTCTAATTCAGTGCATCCAGCCTCTTGAGATTGGATGACTTGACCTACGATCGAGCCCTCCGCCGCGAACATTCTACTCGAGGGCACTGTTCGTTGGATAGCCACAAAGCGCGCAAACCAACAAGCAAATCGTCCGGATGGACCAAGTACGGCGCATAGCCCGGGAGATCGCGGCGCGCCTGATAGTTCTACGCGGTATTCCTGACTGCCTCAGCTAGCATCGCGTAAAGGTGCCGCTTGCTCATTTCCTGAGCTATCTAGCGCCTTTTGCGACAGCTTCTTTCCAATGCAGTCGCGACCGGCCGCCATCACCGTCGGCCCTCGCTTAGGGGCGGGTCTAATCTTGGGTTTTGCTGTTGGTGGTTTGTGACCTCGAGTCAGGCCTAACCGAGCTAGCCTGCCGCAAACTGCGTTGCGACTGCACTCGAGATGACGCGCGATCTGCGCGGCACTCTGTCCCGCGGCCCAGAGCTTTTCCAGCTGTGCCAATTCTCTTCTATTCCAGCGCATGGAAGATACTTTAGTGCCAGTTGTGACGTCAGGTTAGTTTACTCTTCGTCCGGCTCGCGCACCGCCGTTTGGTCTCCTGTTCATTCATTCTACGAAAGCCCGCATCGCGAGTGAAGGAAAAACGAGTCTCCTTGGCACACCGCGCTCTCTTCTTAGTCCCTACCGTGATTAGGGTCCCATCTGCGCGCGCAATATAAGTAGTCGAGTGGCAACCGGGCGTGCCGCTGGGTGCCATCGCGGCGAGTGCTTGCGTCCTGATGTTGACTACCACAAAAGCGAGTTCGCGCGCCTCCCCAATCTTGATAGGGGAGCTTCGCTCGCCTTTCCACTATTCTTCATCGACCGGGGCCGAACCAAATTCCCAAGTAACTTCGGCCGTAAGATAATTTCAGAGTTCTGACGATTGTGCGAGCTCTCGCGAAGCCCAGCCATGGACATGCGTCACACATTGTACTGTAGGGCCCAGCTCGTTGTGTTTCGACTGAGCTTCCATGCGAGTGCAAATAGCGCATGAGCCGAGCTTTCAAAAATTGCGCGCCAATGTCCGCGAGACAATCATGACAGACTTATCGGCAGAGAACGCTTGCGAGGAGGCTGACATCCCGCTGAGCCGCCTTGATGTAAGCGAGCCCAAGCGCTTTGAAGATGATACCGTTTGGCCTTGTTTCGAGCGGCTGCGAAGGGAAGATCCCGTCCATTATTGTGAAGACAGCCCGTACGGTCCATATTGGTCGATAACAAAATACCGCGACATCGTAGCCGTGGATTCAAATCACACAATATTCTCGTCAGAGCGAAGCGTCACAATTGTGGACCCGCCGCAGAAGTATTGGACTCCCAGTTTTATTAAGATGAGTCCTCCTGTCCATGCTCAGCAGCGTAAGACTGTCAGTCCGATCGCGGCATCGGAGAACCTGGCGAAGCTTGAAGGCTTGATCCGCTCGCGGGTTCAGAAGATCTTGGACGGTTTGCCACGCAATGATACCTTCAACTGGGTCGATAGAGTCTCGATCGAGTTGACGACCCAAATGCTGGCCACGCTGTTCGACTTTCCATTTCAAGATCGACGGCTGCTGACCTACTGGTCGGACGTAGCCGCCTTGAGTCCACAAATGGGCCACCAGATCGACGGCTGGGAAAAGCGAAAGGCGGTGCTGTCCGAGTGCTTGGACTATTTCACACGTCTTTGGAGCGAACGGGCAAAATCCGAGCCGCGCGCTGACCTAATCTCTATGATGGCGCATTCACCGGCGACCCGAAACATGGAGCCATGTGAGTTCCTGGGCAACCTCATTCTGCTGATTGTTGGAGGTAACGATACTACGCGCAACTCAATTACCGGTGGCGTATTGTTCATGAGTCAAAATCCGTCCGAACTGCGAAAACTCCGCGATGATGCTTCGCTAGTGCCCGGGGCGGTATCCGAGATTATACGATACCAAACGCCTATCGCGCATATGCGCCGGACCGCTGTGGACGATTTCACGATAGGGCACAAGCAAATCAGGCGAGGCGATAAAGTTGTGATGTGGTACATCTCTGGCAACCGAGACGACGAGGTTATTGCTAGCCCCAACAGCTTCATCATCGATCGAGAACATGTACGGCAACATCTCTCTTTTGGCTTTGGGATTCATCGTTGCGTGGGTAGGCATCTTGCAGAGCTGCAGCTGAAAATCCTGTGGCAGGAGATGCTGAAGCGATCTCTGGAGGTAAAGGTGGTCGGCGAACCGGAGCGAGTTCAATCCAATTTTGTGCACGGTTATTCCGCACTGCCGGTGCAGATTCCAGGTTAGTCTCGGTTGCGAGCGACATTCAACACTGGTCATATCGTGCAGAACCAGTTAGGACCTCGTGAAGACCAGTTGTCTCGGTAAGTTCACCGGGGTTGCCTTGCGGGCTTCTGGGTGTTTTGACGATTGCCGGCAGGGCCACAGCGTCGCTATCCCGCCGAAGACCTTGGCCGGGCGGTTGCGATATTCATCGCGCTACCCCCTGGTACCACCTCCAACGGCCTCGCTTTCTGTGTCCTGGTTGTGCTCCGCCGAGCGGCCCTCTCGCCTTGTTCTGGGCGAAACGCTCGCTCGCGTTCACCTTTGGAGGGATGGTGAGCGGATCGGCTCTCTCCGCGAAGCCCCAAGTGGCGGACCGATCCGTAATGGCTTTGTTTCCATGGGCGACCGCCTGCCGGAACTTTCCGCCCCGGTCGCTTGGCTTCAAAAAGCGCGTCCCACCCGACAGTTCTGTCATGCGATATCCCCTCGACATGCCCGATCAGACGGCCCCGGCAAGGCCTTTTTGGCGGTAGGCTGATCGCGCTTAAGCGGCGTGAGCAGCGCTCTGAGGCTGTTCGATTGCCCAGATTGACGACGGGGTGCTGATGGAGGCTTGCCGTGAGGCCGCGTCGTGGAACCGACTCTTGAGGATCGCCGTCAACGTCTCGGCCGCGCAATTCCGCAGGGAGAACCTCGATGCGCAAGTCCGAAAGGCGCTGGGCGAAAGCGGGCTGTCGCTGGCCGGCCTCGAGCTCGAGATCACCGAAGGCGTGCTGATCGAGGATGTCTTGCGCGCGAAGAAGACGATGCAATCGCTCAAGAGCCTCGGCATCCTGATCGCGCTGGACGACTTCGGGACCGGGTATTCCTCGTTGTCCTACCATCGAGGCCTTCCCTCTCGACTGGATCAAGATCTATCGGGCATTCGTTGGCTCGCTTGGACAGAACGAGCGATCGTTGGCCATCATTCGCGCTGTCATCGGCTCGCTCAGGGTCTTGGCGTGCCGGTGCTTGCTGAAGGGATCGAAACGAAGGTCCAAATGTCGCTCCTTGTCCAGGAGGGCTCTGATGAGATGCAAGGCTACTTGATCGGACGCCCGTAGCGTCTTGCGGCGGAAAGTCGGTCCAAGCCGAGGGTCCCATCTCTCGTCCAGTCGGCCTCATAGGGGAGATTGCGGCGGGCTCGACAAAGTTGTCTTCAGGATTCGGCATTGAAGGACCCGGACTGAGATCCAGACCAGCGTCACTGGTGCGAGAGCTGCCAGCAGGCCCAGTACCGCGAAAATCAGGATGATCTAGAGGACGTCAACATCCAGCGCCGCATTCGCCTGCGCGCACCGTAACGTCAGGCCGGCTGCTAGGCCACAACCTGATGGGAGAGGTCGAACCGGTTTGGTCGTTTTGGGCTTCAACTCCGCCGCAGCAGTTGGCACACGTTTTGGCAACTCTGATCCTCTTGGCCGGAAACGCAGCCCGCGGCTTGATTGCGGCAAGAAAGGGCCGCCGAAATGCGTTCGGCGGGCCAAGTCGGAGAGGAGAAACGCGGCCGGGTGAAAGCGATCAGGCATCGAGATTGTGCAGGCGCTGGCGGTTGCGCAGTACGATCTGGCGGGCGCCGGAGAAGCCGAGTATGCGCTTTGCGTGAAGCTGCGAGAGCGCGCGCGACACGGTCTCGAGCGTGAGGCCGAGATAGTCGCCGATATCGCGCCGACACATCGGCAGTGCCATCATGCCGGCGACGGCGAGGCGGCGATCCATTTCGAGCAGGAAGGTTGCAACACGCTCCATCGCCGTCTTGCGCCCCAGCAGCAACATGTGATCTTCGGCGTGACGCAGCTCGCCCGCCGTCATGACCCAGAGCTTGCGCGCGACCTGTACGTCGGTGCTGGCGGACCTTTCGAGGCTGGCTCGCTCCACGAGGCGTACGCTGGTGGCGATAATCGCTTCGGCCGCAAGGCGATGCGTCTGGCCGGGTTCGAGGCCGAACACGTCACCGGGAAGATGGAACGCGCCGATCTGACGGCGGCCGTCGGAGAGCAGCTTGTAGCTGCGCACCGCGCCGGAGACGACCTGATAGACATATTCGGCGGGCTCGTCCTCGCCATAGATCTCCTCGTCCTTGCGATAGGAGAACTCGGTGGCAACGAGGCCGGCATGTCCGGCGATTCTCAACCTTCCGTAATCTCTTCGTCCCAGCCAGCTCAAGACGCTCCTCAGATAAGGTGACAGCGCCCGATCGCAGGCCCAGGCGGCCTGACCTGCGGCCTTCGCCGGCCGGTGTAGGCCGCAGCCCGATTCATTAACGCTTGAGCCAGGTCTCGGATTTTCTTTATCGGTCCGGGAGAACGCCTTCGTCAGCCAATCGTCAGCCAGGCGGTCTATCTAGGCCTGCCGCGCCTCATCAGCCTGAACCCAATGCAAACGCAGGAGTGCGAATCATCATGTATGGTCGAATTGGTGCCTCGTTCGATGTCCACTACAGTGGCGAAGCTGATGAAGCGAATCAGTCGGGAGCCACCGGGCAAACGGATGTAGGAAGCCAAAGATTCGCGAACATGTTTGCCCGGATGCATTTAGCCGGAGTGGTTCTACCGGCAATTCATCTTCGCGTAGGTGGACGAAGAACGGTCCCGGTGAATGGCAGCGCGCAATCAAACCTCCACTCTGTCTCTGAAAAACTGAGGATAGCGAGTGCGGCGTGATGCGATCGCGTGCCAGTCTCGGCCGATCTTGGGCTGCTGGCGTGTACTTTGGCCAGGATGTAGGCCACGCCGTCTTGGGTCCGGGCTGACCATGACGGTTGACGAAAACATGCCGCAGGTTCCTCAGACCTCATGCCCTGCGCCATCTGGGCGATTGCACTTATGGGCCAAAGCCTTGATACACCATGGCTGAGCGACATCAGCCCGCAACATCATAAGCAGCGATTCTCGCCTTTATCAGAGATGGAATATGACGGGCATTGGCCGATCTGGCAGATCGCGCATTGGGGATGCTGGAGCCGGATCGAGCAGTTCACGCTCGCACTCAAGTCTAGTCCCTGGGGAAGGCAGTCAATCGTTCGATTCCGTCGTGGAGCGGATGCGCTCTGGGCCTCAAGATAGAGGGACGCCCTCCGCTAGCATGGCGCGCGGTGCCGACGATGCCCTTGGCGACAGGTCTTCCGGTCCCTCCGTTGGCCCAGATCGAATCCTAGGCGCTGCGCCACGTGCAGCCGCTGCGCCACGTGCAGTCACTGCGCGGCGGCGCGGCTTTCCCTCAGTGTCGGAGGGTGGAGACACGACGCCGGTCGCCAGCCAGCCGCCAACTTCGGGTGTGGCGGTCTCCATTTCCTCATCAGAGGAAGAAATCAACGCAACAAAGCGACACATGGATCGCCTGGTTGAGGAACTTGACGCTTGCCGTAATGCGGCCATGCACGCCCAGAACTCGGAGGAGGCGCAAGAGCTGACCGATCGGTTCGTCAAAGCAGGCTCAGCAGTTCTGGACTACTACGCGAGCCTGCGCCCGGCCGTGGCGCGGAGCATTCTGTCCGACGCTGAGGCCCGTCGATACCGCTATGCCGTGCTCGATGCGGCCCACCAATGCAACGCACTGGCCTCATCGACTATCCCCGCCTTGCAAGAGCGCAGAAAGAATTCGGCAGCCCTGTTCCAGCGGATTTTCGAATCCAACGCTACCCCCGACCAGCTGAGCCGAGTGGCTTCCAGTGTGGCGAAGGAGCATGTGGCTTGCATGGAGTGGTGGGGAAAGAAGCTGTTGCGCTCGGAACGGATGGTGTCCGTCTGCGAGGCCACCGCCAACTTGCCAAGCACGACGCCCGAGATGCGGAAGCCCGAAGAGGCCGCACTACGCCTGAATACCGGCTTGGTACTTCATGCGAGGTACATGCGTCTGCAATCGCGGATTGCGCTCGCGCAACTTATGATTGAGTCTCAGGCGAGCACGTTTGAACCAGCCGTGAGGGACGCCCTCATGGGTGAGAACGGGGGGGTGCGTCTGCTCGGAACCTTTGTCGAGCATGTTTTTCCGGCATTCCTCTCGACGGAGGAAGCCGTTCTGTACAAGGACGGAGCGGCACTCGACGCAGAGCACTGCACCGTTCTGGAAGGAGTCATGGAACGGCTTTCGGAATTTGCGTTGGCGTTGCACGACGACATCCTTGCCAAGCTAAGCGATAACCGAACAGGTGCCAGCCTCCCATTGGAACTGTTGGGCCAGATCGTGGACGACGCACGGATCACTGCGCACGAGGTCATGCACTTCCTGGCACTGCAGCTGAAAACGTCAGCCATCATTGCACCGCCGGCCGACGCTGGCGCTACGATACCGGCCGACACTGCCGGCAAGGCAGCGGTGGCCAAAGGCACCGCAGCGCGCAGGGAGGGGAAAGGCAACCGCAAGCCGGCTGCTGACGCGGCGAGTTCGGCCGGGCGGCCCGAGCCGCAAGTCGCCGCGGGCGAGAGCGACACGGCGCCAGCGGACAAGGTTCTCGTGCGCTCGGATCTAGGTACGAAGAAGCTTGTGAGCGCCAAGGAGGCGCATGCAAGTGCGTCGTCGGCGGCGGCACACTCGGCGGTCTGGCAGGCCCCGGCGTCGACGGAGGCGTTGGCGCCACTGGTCAAGCGGTTGGACGAACTTTTGCAGTTCGATCTGGCTGGTCAGCAAAGGACCGTCTCGCAAGCGCGCCAGATGAAGCCCGAGGACGCCGATCACGTAGTGGGCATCGTGGTCGAGCGCCTGCAGACGCAGGCCGCCGAGATGCAGGCCTGTCTGGACGCGCTGGAAGAGCCTCGTCGACGCGGCCTGCTCACGCTTGCGCATGTGCACGAAGTGCACGAGAAAACAGTCCGGCTCAAGATGATGTTGTCCGAGGCGCAGGGACTGGCGAAGGCGGCGAACTCGGAATCAAGTCTTGCCCCTGGGGAAGGCAGCCAATCGTTCGATTCCGTCCTGGAGCGGATGCACTCTGGGCCTCAAGATAGAAGGACGTCCTTCGCTCGCATTGCGCGCGGTGCTGATGATGCCCTTGGCGACAGATCTTCGGGACCCTCCGTTGGCGCACATCGGATCCTGGGCGCTGCGCCACGTGAAGCCACTGCGCGACGGTGCGGTTTTCCCCCAGTGCCGGAGGGTGGAGCGCCAGGTCGAGAAGAAACCTCTTTAGGTTCTGATGACAAACCCTGGCTCGGCAATCAAGGATCCAGAAGCTCGCAACCAGACACGGTGCCACCCCATAGGCAAACGGAGTCCGACCCGGGTGCAGGACCGGGAAGGCGGCGTTTCGTCCATGTAGCCGAACAGAGCTTCAAGCGTGGATACTCGGAAAACCTACTTAATAACGCTTTACATGACATTTCTTTCGCTGGCGACATCACTAAATTCTCATGCGCTGTGGTGGAGTATGACAGGAAGCTGCAGGGTCGAGCGGACCACGCAACATTCCTGCAAAAGGCCGCTTCCGAGTTCAAACGCGAATTTGTCCCAAGATGGGAACAAGATATCCGCGCCCGGAATACATGGGGGTACGCCACCTCATGCAACACGATGAGCCGGGAGGCTGGAGGTCAGGCAGGCGTGGAAGCTTGCAGGGCCATGGCAGCTCAGGTGTCGAGCCTCGGCAATGCGCTAAACGACGTCGAAAGCAAAACGCTTTCCCTATTCGTATTGTCGTTCAGTCGATATCCCCGGGTGGCGGAATGTCGCAATGGAATGATCCGAATCGCCAGGTTTTTTCGTGAGCAACGCGGAGCGCTTTCGGAGCTCAACGCTCAAAGTCTCGCCCTGCTGGTCAACGGCTTCAGCAAGTGGCCGGAACAGGAGAACTCTCGTGAGGCCACAATAGCAGTTGCCGCTGAGATTCGCCGCCGCGCTCCCGGGCTCTCTGATTTTGGTCCGCAGAGCCTGGCCATCGTGATGAACGGTTTGAGCAAGTGGCCGGAAGAGGCGGAGTGTCGCGGTGCTATAAGGGCAATCGCCAGCGAGGTCCGTCACCGCGCGGGCCGCCGCGATGTCTGGCTCTCTGACTTTGGTCCGCAGAACCTGGCTACCGTGGTGAACGGTTTAAGCAAGTGGCCGGAAGAGGCGGAGTGTCGCGGTGCGATGAGGGCAATCGCCGTCGAGGTCCGTCGCCGCGCGGGTCGCCGCGATGTCTGCCTCGCTGATTTTGATCCACAGGCGTTGGCGAACCTGGTGAACGGCTTCAGCAAGTGGCCGCAGGACTGCCGAGACGCTATAGTTCAAATCGCCGTCGAGGTGCGTTACCGCGCGGGCCGCCGCGATGTCGGGCTCTCTGATTTTGATCCACAGGCGTTGGCGAACTTGGTAAACGGCTTCAGCAAGTGGCCGCAGGACTGCCGAGACGCTATAGTTCAAATCGCCGACGAGGTCCATCACCGCGGCGACCGGCTCTCCAATTTTACTCCCCAGCACTTGTCGAACCTCGTGAACGGCTTCAGCAGGTGGCCCGAGGGGGCGAAGTGCAACGACGCTATACTTGCAATCGCCGACGAGGTTCGTCGCCGCGCTGGCCGAGCGGACCGGCTCTCCAGTTTTACTCCCCAGCACTTGTCGAGCTTGGTGAACGGCTTCAGCAGGTGGCCGGAAAGAACAGACTGCCGCAGCGCTATAGTTGAAATAGCCGACGAGGTCCGTCGCCGCGCCGACCGGCTGTCTGGGTTTGATCCGCAGGGTCTGGCGAACCTGGTGAACGGTTTCAGCAAGTGGCCTGACGAGACGGGCTGTGGCGACGCCACGCTGGCGATCGCCGGTGAGGTCTGTCGCCGCGCCGACCGACTTTCTGGGTTTGATCCGCAGGGTCTGGCGAACCTGGTGAACGGTTTCAGCAAGTGGCCTGACGAGACGGGCTGTGGCGACGCCATGCTGGCGATCGCCGATGAGGTCCGTCGCCGCGCCGACCGGCTTTCTGGGTTTGATCCGCAGGGTCTGGCGAACCTGGTGAACGGTTTCAGCAAGTGGCCACAAGAGGAGAACTCACGTCACGCCATCGCTGTGATCGCCGGTGAGGTGCTTCGCCGCGCCGACCGGCTCTCCGATTTTACCTCTCAGCACCTAGCGAATCTGGTGAACGGCTTTAGCAAGTGCCCACAAGAGGAGAACTCACGTCACGCCACCGTTGTAATCGCCGATGAGGTCCTTCGCGCCGACCGGCTGTCTGATTTCACTCCGCAGGGTCTAGCGAACCTGGTGAACGGTTTCAGCAAGTGGCTGCAAGAGCAGGACACTCGCCAAGCCACAGTCGCGATTGCCAACGAGGTCTCTCGCCGTGACAACCGGCTCTTTGAGTTTACTCCGCGGGAACTGGCGATCCTGGTGAACGGCTTTAGCAAGTGGCCGGAAGAGGCGGTGTGCCATGGGGCGATAATCGACATAGCGGGCAAACTCGGCTCGGGAGACCTCCGATTCGGAGCGTTCACCACAACTCAGCTCAGCATGATAGCCAATGCTCTGGGGCGAGGTGTCACGAGGGGAGAGGGCACTGGAGAGATCATAGAGACCGCTCTGCTGAAGAATCGGCTGCACGATCTGGCCCACTACCTTCACTATGCCAGTGATCGCCTGGAGCAGGCCCAGGTTCTGAACATCGCCATGATTTTCAAAGCGCTGGCTAAGGCTCAATTGTTTGACGATCTCGGTTTGCTCGCACGCACGGGGTTAGACCGGCTGACGGAACTGCATCGTGCCCCTGGTTTTGCCGCTGAGAACGACCTCGAAATCATGGGTACTCTCTGCATCGCTCTGCTGCCGCTGGCGCGCAGCCCGCACCTGCGCTGGCACCGGAGGCGGGCTTTAAACTTGCTGAACGACATTCAACCGATCGTCGAGCACAAGATCGAGGGGCATCTCAAAGCAAGCGATGCCGAGCGAGCCCGAGGGCCGTACTCGAGCCGTGGCCCCGCCTTGTCGATCTATCAAACGCTCAAGGCCCGTGCGGTTTTGGCGGCATTGTTCCGCCGGCCCTATGTCGAAGGCAAGAAGTCC
Source organism: Bradyrhizobium sp. 170 (assembly GCF_023101085.1). Classification (NCBI taxonomy): domain Bacteria; kingdom Pseudomonadati; phylum Pseudomonadota; class Alphaproteobacteria; order Hyphomicrobiales; family Nitrobacteraceae; genus Bradyrhizobium; species Bradyrhizobium sp. 170. The sequence continues at coordinate 1,799,448 of NZ_CP064703.1, forward strand.
GATTTGCGGGTGAGGCAGGAAGAGCTGCAGCGCAAGACTAAGGAGATTTTGGACAAAACGGGCGGCCTCGTCGAAGGCGATCTTTCCAACATGAGCTGGAACCTGATGGCGGAGATCGCGGCGGAGAGTCCGGTCGATGCGCTGGACACGTTCTTGGCGCAGAATGCGGCGACGGTCCAGGCCCAACATCCAGCGTCCGTGTTCGACGTCCATCAAGTGTTGCGAACCATGGCCCACGAGCCCAGACCTCCGCAGGGCGACGCGGGACTTATGCAGTTGTCAGTGGTGGACATGCAGGGCCGGCCAGTGGCCACGGAGCCCGAGACACGCTATTCGATTTTTCATCGCCTGACCTCGGGGGTTTTGCCCGTCGTCGCGGTCCAGCTGCCAGGAAAGCCGAGCGCGTTCATGCTGGCGCGTACGGTCACCGTCGAGGGTGTGCCATACCGCATGGACCTGTTCGGCGGAAGCAAGTTAAAGCCGCCCAAAAAGCCCGTGTCGCAGATCGCCGCCCGCCTTCCAGGTGGGGCGAGGGCAGAGTCTTCCGGGGGAAAGCTGCTGGCGATTCCGTATGCCGAAACGGCGCCGGGCACAGCGTTCGAGCAGCTGTCGCGTGCCTGGGCCCCTTTCAAAGAGGCATACTATTACACTCAGCGCAGGGGTTTTGCCGCGCCGCCGGCAATCAAGGACCTAGGTCCTCGGGACTACGCGCTGGAGGGCGCCTTCAAACTGTCGCTGCTGCCGGACCGTCCTGCCGGCGAGGAGCATCCCTTCAAGCTGGCTGGGCCAGAAGGCCCGATCGCCTTGCGGCCGCATGATGGTTGCGGTTTCATCAAGGCCTCGCTGGCCAACCGTATGCCAGCTGTAAATCGCGCCCGCCGACAGGAAGGTCCTGATCGGGTGCCTGCCTTTGGTGAGGGAAGAAGAATGTCCGTTCCCGCATCGGCGCTGCAACACTATCCCCGAAGCGAGCCGGTGACCGATGAGGCGCGGGAGAAGGCCAAAACCTGGCTCGAGAGCAGACAAGGGCGAGAGTTGACGTCTGAAGAGTTGTTTCGCACCGTGACGGCCGGACACATCGACGGTCCCGGCGCGGTTGCCGTACCGTCCAGCGATGACTGTCTCCATGTGCCGACGCTCAAGAGCGAGACGTTGATGGGGGCGAGCGGCGTGCTGATCGGGCGCTCGCCCTACGACAAGCCCAATCTGCGCCCGTTTGCCGCCGAGCGAGTCAAGTCGGCCGTTAAGGGGGACCCGACCGCTGTGTTCCTCGAAAACTGCACAGCCATCCAATACAGCTTCAATGTCGCCCAGAAGTCGGGGAAGGAACTGGCGGGCGACGATCCGACTTTTTTTGCCAAAGGCATTCTGATGGTTGTGCCGGATAAGATGTGGCCGGCCGGCTACGCCGACCGTGGGCTGGTGATGTCTGCCGAGGACGTCAAATGCCATTCGAGCTGGACCTCGAGCAAGGACCGCGCCAAGGTGGACACGCCGCTCGAGTGCGTCGGCATCCTGCAGGCTACCGAGGTGTTCGCTCCGGGCTCGTTGGTTGCCGTCCCGATCGGTGAACAGAAAAAACTTGACGGGGACTTCGACGGGGACACCGTCGTCATCGTCGGCGACCGGCCGCAGCTTTATGAGCATGTGCGCCAGTTCGATCGCAAGGAGCAAGCTCTCGGACTTCCGTCGCTGAAGCCGCCAAAGTCGCATACCCCGGCGCTTGAGGGCGACAATTACCAGTTCGGTCGCGCCCGCCAGATCCTCGCCGCCACGCAGGATGTCCTGGAAACCTATAGCTGCCTGCAGCGAAACTTTCTGGCTCAATCCCATGAAGCACAACGCTGGTTTGCCGAGCGTGCTGTCTTTGGCACCTATGAGGGCGTTCACCACGAGCTCAGGCGAGAGATCCGTCAGCTGCTGGGCCAGGAAGAGGTGAGTAGCCAGGATATCCAGAACACGTTTGCGAGAGCGAGGAGCGAGATTGAGGTCGCCAAACATCTGGTTGCTCGCGAAATGGCCGAGTTGCTCGTCGACGACCTAGCGGCATGGGCAGTGAAGCCGAATGAGCAACCCCTGCCCGAAACAATCGAAAGCTCGAACGCCGCAAACCCGAGCCTCAGCGCAAGGCTCTGCAATCTTTTCCCGGATCTGGCGGAGACCTATCCGGCAACGCCTCAGCCACGAGACCGCATCCAGCTTTTACTCGACCACTATCCTCCCCGCATCGATCCCCGCCCGGATGGTTACAATGCGGACGACCTCGTAAAAAGCGCAAACAACTTGCTGAGCCTCGGCATCAAGGTCGGCACTGATGCCTATAAATCCGATACTGGCGCCAACCTCTTTTTCCAGAAGAGCAGTCACCTTCAGCGGCTCCTCTACGAGACGCCGGGCTTGAAGTCCGTGCCCTACGTCAAGGGCGTGGCGGCGACCCTCGCCCACGGAAGGTTTGATGTCGATGCGACCTTGGAGGATCTGAGGGACAACCCCACTCTGGCGGCTTCAATCATGGAGACCTCGATCAAACTCGCTGCGGAGCAGGGCATTTTGCGCAAACCCTCCGGCCTCCGGCCCGCCGCCGACGATGCTGACATGATCACGCTGACCCGCGAGGAGGCCTCAGAACGCGCCCAAAATGAGGCTGACCGAGCTATAGCCGAAGAGAGGAAAATCACCGCAGCGGCACGCGAGATTGCCGGAATCCTTGCGGAAGCCGGCATTGAGGTGAAGATGCCCCATCTGGAGCGCCGCTTGAAATCGCATTGCTCCATGACAGATCAGCTCACCGGCATGAGCATCCCGCCCGGCAGCGCCCCACAGCTCTTCAGCAACGCCGTACGCCACGTCTTAGAAATTCCTGACAAGGATTTTACACGTGCCTTCAAGAAAGCCATGCTGGCCTTTGAGGAGCGGGACTACACCGAACGCCAGACAACCAACTGGTTCAGAATGCGCAGTCCGACTTTCGTCGGCATCAAGACAGTGCTCACCACGGCGGAAGCTTATCGCTTCGAAGTGGAGTTCCACACGCCAGGCAGCTATCAAGCCAAGCTTGCCAATCACGACACCTATAAAATTCTCGGCAGGCTGCGGCGGCAATCAAGCGAGGATGCTTTGGAGCAAGCTAAGGCCGAGAAACTGGTGCAGCGGACGAGAGAGGTCTGCACACAGATTGCGATCCCCGACGGCGCCCTGGGCATACACCACTGGGGAGCCGAAGGAGATCGTAAGGGCGGCGCCGCTGCGGCATTTGGATTGCGAGCTTTCGAACAATCAAGAATGCCCGAGATCGCCAGGTCAACGGAGGCAAGCGAGATTATCGCCGCCCTCGGCGTGCGGCCGATCGTGCTTGTCGGCATGCCGAGCGCCGGAAAATCCACCATTGGCCCGGCCATCGCCGAGCGACTGCGGTTGCCCTTCATCGATACCGACCAAAAGATCCAAAAAGAGGCCGGTAAAAAGATACCGCAGATTTTCGATACCCATGGCGAGGAGTGGTTCAGGGAGCTCGAAGCGAGGGTGATCGCGCGTGTGCTCAATGAAGGGCCCGCGGTGATCGCGACTGGTGGCGGCTCGATCATGCATGAGTCGACCCGGCGTCTCGTCGGGGAGAAAGCCGTCTCGATCTGGCTCAACACCGACTTCGACGTGATCCAACATCGTCTTAGGAAAGGTATCAACCGCCCGCTGCTGCAAGGCCCCGACCGGGATCAGACAATCAGCCGACTGATGCGCGAGCGCACGCCGCTTTATGCACAAGCCGATATCACGTTCGTGCCGCCCCGCAAACAAGACAAAAAGAATGCGGATCCCTGCGTGAAGGCGCTGCACGCCTATCTTCGCGGCGAGGCGGCCGCCACTCAGCCAGCCTCCAATACCAACGAGCTTGTTGGCTGACTCACTTGAGATTCCCAAAGCGGAAAAGGTCTAATTCGCTGCCCTGATAGGTGGTGGTTTGAGCGAGCTCCGGCTTATCCGCAGCAGGTTATGCCAACCAACCTCGCGCTCGGGTACCTCGAGCACATCCTATGTGCTCGACGAGATCGTCCAACTGCCCGCAAGGCCAAGGCTGCCAAGCGCCTGCCGACCCGGTTGCTGAAGAAGCGGGGCTGCGGGCCCAGGCGCATGACCACCGACAAATTGCGGGCGCGGCAAAGACCCAGATGCCGCAAGTCGAGCATCGCTGGCACAAGGGGCTGACGATCGCGTTGAGCATTCGCATGTGCCGCTGCGAAACGGGAACGAACCGTGCAGGGCTTCCGATCCACCGGTTTGCAACGGTTCGTGTCGCACCCCCGGTCTGGCTTTCGACTTCCAGCTCCATCAGGCGCTGGGCCGCAAAGCCGATCATCTCGCGCAACAAATCCGCATCGGGGGTCTTCTCCACGAGCGTTCGCAGGTTCATCATCTCGTCGGTCATCGGTGGTTCCTCGGTTGCGTTGGCGTCTCGCAACCCGATCCTACCGGAGAATCGCCGGTGACCACCGCAAAGCCGCCCGCCCGCTACGGCGCTATTTGGGGGCGCGCGTACGGGCGGCTTTGCTCTACCGAGCTACACCACGCCCCGGGACACGATCTTTGAGCTGTGAGTAAGCTCGCGCTCGCTTGGCCTTCTAAGGTTCAAGCGCCTCCAGCGGCCCCGGCCTCCACGACCCCAAAAGCCCCCAGCGGGGGCCGTCTTTAAGGCTACCGATGGCCCATGCCGCCGATGGACCCTTCGACATTCAAATGGAAATTTCCGAACCTCGGCGCCGAGCCGGCCACAGACGCCTCAAACGAACCGCGGCTCGATGTCCGACAGCCGCATGTCGTCGGGCCAGCGATCGACCGGAAGCGCCACGCTATGGCTGCACCAGTCCTCTACGGCCGCCTTAAGAAAGCTCTGCAAGCCGTAGGAAGTTTGCGAACAGTACGTCCCCTTGTGGGGTGAGTATCGACTCCGGATGGAACTGCACGCCATATGTTGGTTGATCGCGATGGGCGAGGGCCATGAGTTCCCCATCATCCGAGAGTGCTGTCACCGTCAGGTGACGGGCAGATGACGGATCCAATTCGACGATAAGCGAATGGTAGCGCCCCACGCAAAGTGGAGACGGTAGTTCTTTGAACAGCCCGCCGCCTTCATGTGTGACATACGAGGGTCGACCGTGCATAGGATGACGTGCGCGCGTTACGCGTGCGCCGAACACGGTCCCAATGCACTGGTGTCCGAGACAAATGCCGAGAATTGGCACCTGACCCGAAAGTTCACGAACGACGGCTGTCGATATTCCAGCCTCAATTGGAGTGCACGGACCGGGGGAGATGACAACCGCGCGGGGCCTGAGGTCAGCAAGTTCGCTCACATCCATCGCGTCGTTCCGGACGACACGTGTTGCTGCACCAAGCTTCCGAAAATATCGCGCAATGTTGAAGACGAAAGAGTCGTAGTTGTCGATAATGACAATCAAGATGCACCGGAGTCTTCAGCAATGAATGCGCGAAAAATGCGCTCTGCTTTTGCAAGGCTCTCCTCATATTCGGCGGCCGGATCGGACATTGCCGTTATCCCGGCGCCTGCATGGAAGACGGCCTGGCCGTCGTCGATCGTTACGGTGCGAATGGCAATATTTACATCCATATGTCCATTGAATCCTATGTAGCCTATGGCCCCGCAATACACCTCTCGCGCCACACGCTCGATATCCAGGATAATTTCCATCGAGCGTACCTTGGGAGCTCCGGTAACTGAGCCGCCGGGAAAGCAGGCCCTAAGTAGGCCCACGGCATCCTCTCCGTGTGCTAGCTCACCCGTAACGACGGACACGAGATGGTGCACCGAGGCATAGGACTCGAGATTGCATAAGGACGGGACGTGGACTGATTCAGGCGTGCAAACGCGCGAGAGATCATTGCGCAGGAGGTCGACGATCATGGTGTTCTCGGCGCGGTCTTTCTCCGAATCTACCAGCGTCTCAGCGCGACGCCGGTCTTCCTCGCAATCGGCAGAACGCGCCACCGTCCCTTTGATAGGTCGCGTTTCGACCTGTCGCCCGTCAAGCTTTAGGAAACGCTCGGGCGAGCTCGATGCAATGGTGAGCTTGCCATACCGAAGAAGGGCGGCAAAGGGAGCCGGATTCATTTTCCGCAGCTGACAATAGAAGGCTATCGGATCGAACGAGTTCGCCAGGCGAGCGCTGAAGCGCTGCGCAATGTTGACCTGGAAGGCGTCACCCGACAGAATGAGATCAATCACGCGTTGTACCGCCGCGATGTATCCCTGGCGACTGAAGTTTGAATGCCATGAGCCGGCCTGGCCTGGTGTAAAATCAGGAGGGGGGCTGAGACTGTAACCAGCCCAACAAATTCTTCGGCTCTTCGGCGAGCTCTCTCACGCCGGCGAACCGGATCCTGCTCCGGCCACCCGGTAGAAAGGACCCAGCATCTGTCATGGCGGTGATCGAAGCTTATCACGACGTCGTAAAGATGTAGGAGGGCCTGAGGCAAGCGATGCCCCCCGATGGTCGGCACCGGCAATCGCTCCAGCGTCCTGTTCAGCTCGTACCCAAAAAAGCCGGCGGCGCCGCCCTGGAATGCCGGGAGATCGGCGCGATGCATTTGCGGATAGTTGGCTAGCAGAGCGCGAAGTGCCGCCCACGGATCGCCCACAATGGACTCTCCGTTGCAAATACCTCTCCCGTCCGCGATTATATAAGTGCTGAAGGGATCGCACGTCACATACGAGTACTGCCCGAGCACCGCGTGTCTCGATGCGCTATCCAGGAACGTGAGGTGCCTCCGATGCGAGAGGCGTCGCATGGCTGTGACGGGCTCAATCCACTGCAGTTCCAATACATGCATTAGTCTGTCGCTCAGCGATACATGGCTGATTGTAATCCCGCCCGGCGAAGGCGAGCCTCACGGGCACCCAAAAACCCCTACGCGCCTGCCAGGTTAATTGCGCCCGCGGGTAGGGCCTGCCAAATGGCTCCGCATCTGTTGACATGCTGTAATCGGCCGCGAGACGTAGCTCTCGGAGCGGTCTGACCTGCCGGATCGACTCCTGATAAAGCTCGTGCGCTTTATAGGCTTCGAGTTCGACTTCGTCGTCGAATTCACCGTAGACGATCACGTCAATTTCGTTGCCAAGCCGGTCACTCTTGCGGTTACGAGCGACCTCAAGCCGGCGTGCGTGCGGGATTTTGGCGAGAACGGAAAGGCCGTCGACTATTTTGTCGACATGCGCCTTATCTTTTGCGGTGAAGAATACGATGTGTCGAACCATAGATGACCGTCGGTCATTGCGGTTTGACTTCGCCCAAAGCGACAGAAGCCTCATCGCAAAGTCTGCAAGGCTCGGGCAGCCGCTCAGATGCCACTGCACGGCAGGCTCCCTGCACGATCGCGCTGGCGGGTGTTTAGCTCGATTCTTCGTCCGCTATTACGCAAGGTAGACAATCTCTGAGACGAATTTCTGCATCGAAGTAAGGAACCGCCTGATCATCAGTCGCTAGGACAACTTTCAGTAGATGCTTCCGTCGACGGTCATTAGCTTCGCGCGGATCTCGTGCATGAAACGGTCTCACTTGCAGGATCGCCGCATAAGAACTGCAGCAAAATGCGCTCTTTCGTTGAATACAGGCTGGGTCATAAAACAGAAGGGGAAGGCCGCCGCCAGCCCCCGAAGCGTTGACATCGACACGTGACTTCAAGGTTGAATCCGCTCTTCGGCTGATCACCGCAGAGAGATCGATCGTGAAACTCTTTCATCGCGGAACGTGGCGATAGTCTCAGCCATACATGGCGCCTGGGAGGAGCTTATCGTTTCGGCGCTGCTCGTCGCGAAGCAACGAAGAAAGGTAGTACCTGGTGCACATGCTTGCCTGGAGGCGCTTTCAGCGCGCAGCTGCATCGCACCGGAAGGCTGCGCTCCCTTCCGGAAAGTCGCTGAAATGCTGCTCCGCCTTCGCCGAAGTTTTGGCAAAATGGCCGCCCCAGGTGCCGCGGTTCTGATCGAGCACTCTTAGACTGCCTTCACTTGAACCGCGTTGCTTGCGTGCGCGTGAGAGCCCAACGCGCTAGTACATCGGTGGATGCGATCGCCCAGGGAAGCGCGGCTGCCATTTGCTTGATCAACATCAATAGATATAATTCGATGGTCTATCCTTAAGCAAAGCCTAGCGGAGGCAAGTCATGCGCAATCTGCTGTTTGTCGCTGCTAGCACTTCCCATGCTAGTTGGCTTTGTCTCGCCTTCGAGTGTACGTCCTACGACCCGCTTGGCAGGACGCTCATTGTCTGCAAAGACCGTATCTGGGGCATCCTGGCAACTGCCAGTTCTCGTCATTTTGTCAGTGCATGGCCACTGCATCGGGCACGGACGCCTATTGCGGTATCGACCTGACCTACGCATTAGCGCGGCGGGTAGAACGATCGCGCTGACAACCAGTACAAGACGCCACGAAAAGACGCACAAGGGGAATGCGGAGTGTTGTTACGAAAAATCGTGTCTTCGACGAATAGTAGTGGTCTTTGAACGTGTGCAGCAGAAGCTGCTGACCCCGCAATGGCGGCCGCCGTTAGGTTGCGACCGCACTACTGCGCCTTAACCCCGCTTAGCCCTTTTTGCATCGCATGACTTGGCTGGCCGTGTCAAACCGTCGACTCTTCGATGGCCTGACGCTTGGGCTGCCATGGCTGCTGCGAATTGAGCAGCAAGCGGACGGCAAGCGCACCGGTGCCTCAGGTCAGCGACGCCTCTAAGCGGCTCGCCTGACAAGTCTGTACGCCCGGGTTATCCACACGCCATCGAATTAGCGGCGGCAGACGCGCGTCTGCATAGCTTTCACGGTCTGCTGCGCTGGAAAGCACTCCCATGCTTGCATTTGACGAAGGCGGGGGCGGTCACTCCGAGCTCGTTTGAAGGATTTCATCGCGGAATTACGCCCAAACGCAATTTTCGGCCGACAGGCAGGGGTTCATCGAACCAATCGATCGCGATATGCCGCTACAACAGAGGGTGAGCGCGAGGCCTGTTTCGGGAGCTGGAAAATGCCAAGTATCCTGGAGAAGGGATTGGAGCAGGGCATGGTACGCAATTTCTATCAGCTCCGTATGGGGAAGTATGCCGGAGCGTTAATTCAGCGCAGCAGGTGTGAGCGGCAACAAATCCTCTGGCTGCAGTTGAACTTGATGAGGCTCGGAAACGAACTCGCTCGGGTAGAGTATTGCCTCCGGGGCAGAGCCAGCCAGTCCGACATGCAGGAGATGCGGTTAAGACAACGCCGCACGCAAATTGCGTCAGAATGATCGGATCGGCGCGCCCTGAGGCCCAGCGTGACGCAAGGCGCTTCCAAATGACAATTTGAATCTGGGGAGTTTCTTGCTTGATGGTCGGGCGACCATTGGATTTTTTATGCACGCGCCTGCTACTTTGGAGACGTATGTTTCCCTTTCATGGTTGACAGTTTTCACTCGTCCGCCATAGAAAAAGGGTGGTCCCCCGGGGATGCGCGCAATACTCAACGGCTTCGGTCGCAAGAATCGGATTACCGTTCGCCTAGCTTATTCGGTGCGGAGGGCCGTGGCTTCAAAATCGTAGGCGACCAGGTGAGATCAAATCAGTATCGCTTCGAGCTGCGAAATCGACCTGAGGCCATCTGACGGAACGGATCGAAAATGAGCCACGCTTCGGAAGTGTCAGTTGAGCGGATCACGATTCCAATCCTGCAGCGGTGGAAGCAGGAGCGGCGGCGTGTCGCCATGACCACCGCCTACGATGCGGTTACGGCAGGCATCGCTGACCCCATCGTCGACATCATTCTTGTCGGCGACAGTGTTGGCAATGTCTGCCTCGGATTCGACAACACGTTGCCAGTCAGCATGGCGATGATGAATCATCATCTCGAAGCTGTTGCGCGCACAAGGCCCCGTGCCCTGCTCGTGGCCGATATGCCGTTTCTTAGCTTTCACCTTAGTCCGGAGGAGACGATACGCAACGCCGGAGGGTTCCTGCAGCGAGGCGCAGATGCAGTGAAACTCGAGGGCGGAGCCAAGCGCGTGGAGATGGTGCGTGCCCTGGTCGATTGCGAAATTCCCGTCATGGGCCATCTCGGCCTCACCCCGCAGAGCGTCAATATCATGGGCGGATTCAAGGTGCAGGGCCGGAAAGCCGATGACGCTTTGCGGCTGCTTGATGACGCTCACCGTTTGCAGGAGGCCGGATGCTTCGCGTTGGTGCTTGAAGGCATTCCGGCCGAGCTAGCCCAGCGAGCGACCGAATCGCTGTCGATACCAACTATTGGAATCGGCGCGGGTCCCGGGTGCTCGGGCCAAGTGCTCGTATTCCATGACGTGCTGGGGCTGACCGAAGGTCATCGGCCCAAATTCGTTCGCGCCTATGCTGATGGTTTTCAGCTGTTGCAGGAGGCGCTGTCGCGCTGGGCTACCGATGTCCGCAGTGGAGCGTTCCCGGCGCCGCAAGAGTCCTATCGGCTTCCTGAAAGCCTGGGTAACATCATCGCAAACTGGGCTCCTCCAAACCCAACCTGATGTAAGGTGCTACGATGCAGACGATTACCACGGTCGCTGAGCTTCGTCGTGAGCTCGCGAAGGCTTGCAGCGCGGGCAAACGCGTCGGGCTCGTGCCGACAATGGGCTATTTGCACGATGGCCATCTGGCCCTGGTCAAGACGAGCCGAGCGCAATGCGACGTCACCGTCGTTAGCATCTTTGTCAATCCGACTCAGTTCGGACCAAACGAGGATCTCAGCAGCTATCCTCGCGATTTCCTGCGCGATGAAAAATTGTGCCGCGATGCCGGTGTTGCGATTGTCTTCGCGCCGGGTGCACAGGAAGTCTATCCGGCTCAATTCGAGACCTTCGTCGAACCGGGCGAATTGGCGAAGCCACTATGCGGGGCTTTCAGGCGTGGGCATTTTCGCGGCGTCGCAACCGTCGTATGCAAGCTGTTCAACATGGTGCATCCGGACGTCGTGTTTTTCGGGCAAAAGGATTTTCAGCAATGCGCGGTCGTTCGTCGCATGGCAACTGATCTCAATCTTCCCATCGAGATCGTCACCGTGCCAACCGTTCGGGAACCGGACGGGCTCGCGATGAGCAGTCGCAATCGATATCTCAGCGAGGAAGAACGTCGGCGAGCCGTTGCCATCAGTCGTGGGCTGTTCGCCGCGGCGGATGAGTTCCGCTCAGGAGTGCGCGAGGTGGATAAGCTGATTGCGATCGCCGAGCGGCATCTTGAGACAGTTGATCGGCTGCAATACCTTGAACTTGTCGATGGTGATACGCTCAAGCGTGCCGAGAGTCCGCTGCGGCTTCCGGCGGCGCTCTGTGCCGCAGCCTACGTCGGTTCGACCCGGCTGATCGATAACGTACTGCTGGCGTTGCCAAATCTGTAGCGCAATTCAGAACCAAAAATTGATAAACTGTGTTCTTTTTATCCGTTTCGCCGGCGTCGTCGGTGTAACCCTGGAAGTTCCGACGCAGCCCGCCCCTCGCGCTTCGCCGCGGCAAGATTGTCGCCGGGTAGGGCGAAGTGGTCGAACTAATGCGCACGTAGCCCGCGTCGACCAGGGCTTCCGCAATTCCGACTGAAGATGACGCACGACTTCTGGGGCAGGGCGTATTCGCCGATCTTGCACTGATGCTTCTTGAAGGAGGGAATATGCGCGTAACCGAAGTCCGACAAGCGATCCGGACGGAGTTCGATGCATTTGGCGACCGTGTCTAGCACTACAGTTGCAATTTTCGGGTGGTTCTGAATCTATGGGCGACCATGATTCGGGATTTGATGATTGGTGGAGCGTCGGTCGAAGATACGCGACGCTCTGGGCTTCTTTGTTGCGGCAGGCCAAGCAACGGATTCGTCCGCTGTTTACGCAGGAGCGGATCGCGATCTCGGCGGGGCAGTTTCTCGATGGACGTTGGGGCAACGAGCCGCGCATCCCTCACAAGGAGAAGCATCAATGCCGGTCCATGTGCACAGCCAATTCGATGAAGAAGTCGTCAATCGCGAGCCGTGGCGGGGGCGCTGACCAAGACCATGAGTCTAGCAGGCACATAAGCCTCTGCGTGGCTTCCATGATCAAAGTGTTTATGTCGGCGTCTACACCGCGATGTCGGTTGCCACAAGCTTTGGCAGGCTACGCAAGCCCAGAGTAACCGGGTTGCAAGCCCATCGCCTCGCATTGAGACCGATTGCGATCGGCAAGATGGAATTTCATCTCGTTGTCAGCTTTGCGACTGAGCCATATTGATTTGTCGCGGATATGACTACGGAAGGCGAGGCCGCGTTGGCGCGCTGAAGGGCGCCACGGAATCGCAATGCGCGGTCTCGAGGCGCACTCGGGTGCTTCGTGCTCCTTCAGTGCGCGACCGCACTCATCAATCAGCAAGTAACAAGCTTGTTGAGAGCCCCCAACGCTCCATGCCTAGCCGGCACAGTTGCCGATCGTATCGAGTTCGGATCGAGACGTCACGTGCGTTTTCGCGGTGGCATCGTATTTGCAATCAAAGATGTCGTCGCGGATCGAACTAGAAGAGTGACGATCGACGCGATCCGATATCACGCGCTGAACCGTCCGGCATGGCGATTGCGCCAACAAACGATGTCCTCTCGACCGCCGAACCTGCGCACTCTCTGTCGCTCGGGAGTCCGTCGCTGGTACAGCGCCCGCGGGTCGTCTATCAATAAGGTCCCTGTCATGGCGTCTGCTGGTCAACCATCCTCTCGGTTAGCAACGCGTCTTGCATTCTTCGTTCCCGGGGTCGGCTTCGGGGCCTGGGCCCCGCTCGTACCATTTGCGAAAGACCGGCTGGCGGTGGATGATGGCGTGCTTGGCCTACTACTGCTCTGCCTGGGTGCTGGATCCATCATCGCGATGCTTCTGACCAGTGTTTTGAGCGCCCGCTACGGCGTCAGGCTGATCATTCTTGTGGGTGGGCTTAGTCTCGCGATCGTCCTGCCGTGCCTCACGACAGCCAGCAAGTTGTCGCTCGGCGTCGCGCTATTCGCCTTAGGCGCCTCGATAGGCTCGATTAGCGTGGCCGCGAACATTCATGCGATCGAGGTGGAGCGCACGGCGGAGTGCCCGCTGATGTCCAGCTTCCACGCTCAATTCAGCATCGGGGGACTTGTGGGGTCTGCAGCCATGACCGCTTTTCTCTCGCTGCAGATTGACGCATTTGTTTCGACTGTGGTCTGCTCGGGATTGATAGTGATCGCGATCATGCTGGCGTGGCCGCGATTGGTACCAACGGCGCAGGCGGACCAGGGACCGTCGTTCGTTCTGCCGCGTTCCATCGTGCTCCTTCTAGCCGCGATTGCGGCGATCGCCTTCCTTATCGAAGGCGCGATGCTCGATTGGGCTGCCTTGTTGGTCGTCGGCGCTGGTCTTGCTCCAAAGACGCAGGGCGGCTTAGCGTATGTACTGTTCTCCATAGCCATGACGGTGGGACGCCTTGCTGGCGACGCCGTCGTCGAACGCGCGGGGGACCGCGCGACACTTATGTTCGGAAGTCTACTGGCCTTGGCCGGTTTCGGAGCTCTGCTGGCCGCACCGGTAGCCGTCATCGCCATGGCCGGCTTGCTGCTCATTGGTCTTGGCCTATCGAATGTCGCCCCGATTCTGTTCCGGCGCGCCGGCACGCAGGAGGCGATGCCCGTTGGTCCGGCGATTGCCGCGATCATGACGGTTGGTTATGCCGGAATTCTCATTGGACCGGCTGGTATAGGGTTACTGGCCAAGTACGTGGGACTGCCGGCCGCATTTGGGGTCCTAGCCGGGCTCATGTGCCTCGTCGTGCTCTTGGCGCCCATCGTGACGGCGAACACACGGTGAATGCGTTTGAAACGTGACAGAGCGGCACCTCGCGCGCAAGAGAAGCTTCGATCGTGGCTTGTCTCTGATCGAGCAGACGGCAATGAGTTGGCTAGCTGATATCTGCCTGGCGCCGATGATCGGCTACTTTTTGCTGGTCCCAAAGCGGTGCGCTTCTCCGGAAGTGCTTCAGGCCCGGCGATTGGTAGTCCGCGCTCTTCCAGAGATCTGCCTTCATGCCTACGATGGGTCGCTTGATGCGCTTGCTGTTCGCCCAATCATTGCTTCATCCCAGGCTTCTATACTTGAGTGAATCCGCGCTTTCGGCTGTTCGCAAGCTCGAGTTTTCAACCCGATTGCGCAAAGCGGATGTTCGCCGAGCAGGCGTTGATGCTTAAGGGACTTGGAAACACCGGCATCTGGTATCTCGCAGCCGATGGACAGGTTTGTGCGGTGGCCTTAACCTTTCGAATTCTGCAAGCCTAGTCGATTTGACATCCATTCTTTCTCGGGACTCGCCCGACGTTCGAAGCCGAGACAACGCCGCGGGTGCGGGCGGTGCTCGATAAGGTCTGCGACAGATGAGAAACCACGAGATCGGCCTTAGTAGCGATATCGCTTGGAAGAGTCTCGAAGTCGGCACCCGATGGAAAGCTCAATTAATGGCCCAGGCTGTGTGAAAATCGCGCAACTTGGGGCGCTCCGGGGCATTTCGCGGCCGCCGAGCTTCTAATTCGGTGGAATCGACCTCCCGTCATCTCAGTGGCAACCAGGAGCTTCATGTAGGCGTTGATTTGATCGCTCAGAAGGCCGGCCTCACGCCCGCATCGCCTCCAGCAATCCGCCCACGCCCACGATCATCATCACGCGCTTCATGTTGTAGGCGAGGACGTTGAGCGCCATCTCGGTGGCCACCTTTGGCAGCCTTTTCGTGAGAAAGTGTGTTGCTCCCATCCAACACTTCATCGTGCCGAACGGATGCTCCACTGTCTGACGGCGGCCACCCATTGCATCGGGGTTTTGGTCGAGCCGATTTTGAACTCTCTCCAGAACAGCTTCGTGCTCCCAGCGCGAGATGCGGCGCTCGGGGCCTGTCGTGCACTGAGCTTTTAGCGCGCAGGTTTTGCAGGTGCTTGTCCAATAGCGGCGCAGTGTCTTTCCGTCCTCTATGTTCATATAGTGATAAGTTAGCCGCTCGCCGGCGGGACAGCGATAGACATCGTCGGCAGCAACATAGACGAAGTCCTGTTTGCCGAAGCGGCCAGCAGCTTTGGCGCCCGAAGTCATCGGCTTCGGCAGCGTCACCGTGATGGCGGCTTCCTCGCAGGCCTTGATCTCCTCTCCATCGTAATAGCCGCGGTCTGCCACGTCTTCGAGCGTCTCGACAGCCATCTCGGCGCGAGCCTGTCCGGCCATGTTGACGAGTTGGTGGCGATCGGTGCCCACGTTGGTCACTTCGTGAGCCACGATGAGATGATGCTGCGTATCAACTGCAATCTGAACGTTGTAGCCAACGATGCCGGTGTCCTTGCCACTTGTCGCCATCGAGCGCGCGTCAGGATCGGTCAGCGAGATCTGCTTGTCCTCGCTCTTCATCATCTCCGCATTGATCGCATTGAGCCGGACCGTCTCCTCCTTGAGCTTCTCGATCTTACCCTTCAACCGCTCAACCTTCGCCTCTGGCACTGCATCGCCGTGCCGATCGGCGGTCTCGTATAGCGCGACAATCTGGATGGGAAGCTGGCGACAATCAGGATGGCGAGTCGGTGTCGCGGCGAGGTGATGATCGCCGCGATGATTGTCGCGCGCAAGAGTTTTGTTGAACTCTGATTGTCGCGGAGCGTCAATCAGCGACGGTTTTGGGTGTCGCGTGCGATGTCGGGCGACCGGGACCGCGTTTTCGTTCGAGGGCGGTCCGCCTGCGATAGCTCTCGACATTCATCTCGACGATGGTGGCGTGGTGAACGAGGCGATCGATGGCGGCGAGGGTCATCGCGGGGTCGGGGAAGACCTTGTTCCATTCGCCGAATGGCTGATTGGCGGTGATCAGCATCGAGCGCCGCTCGTAGCGTGCGCTGATGAGCTCGAACAAGACGCTGGTCTCGGCCTGGTCCTTGGTGACATAAGCGAGGTCATCGAGGATCATGAGATCGAAGCGATCGAGACGATTGACGGCCGCCTCGAGGTTGAGCTCGCGCCGCGCCACCTGGAGCTTCTGCACGAGATCGGTGGTCCGGGTGAAGAGGACGCGCCATCCGTTCTCGATGAGGGCCAAGCCGATCGCTGCCGCCAAGTGGCTCTTGCCGCCGCCGGGCGGGCCGAACAGGAGCAGATTGGCGCCCTTGCCCAGCCATCCATCGCCGGCGGCGAGCGCGGTCACCTGCGCCTTGGAGACCATCGGTACGGCCTCGAAGTCGAAGTTGTCGAAGGTCTTTCCGGCGGGCAGCCGCGCCTCGACCAGGTGGCGCTCGATGCGACGGCGGCCGCGTTCGGCTATCTCGTGCTCGGCGACGCTGGCGAGGAAGCGGGCGGCCGGCCATCCTTCCTTGTCGGACTGCTCGGCAAATTGCGGCCACAGCACCTTGATGGCGGGTAGCCGCAGCTCGTTGAGCAACAGATTGAGGCGCGCTGTATCGACGGTGTTGGCCGTGCTCATGCTGCACCTCCGATCTCGGCGGTGGCACCGATGAGGCATTCATAGGTGGTGAGCGGTGCCAGATGCACGACGACGTTCGGCACGTGAGCAAGATCAGGGGCGAAGCGAGCGCGCAGCCGGTTGAGATCGGGCAGTCGGCCGGCGTCAAGATCGGCCGTGAGCTGATCGGCGAGTTCGGCCTCGCAGCCGCGCTCATGCGCAAGGGCCAGCAGATCGACCATCAGCCGGCAAGCTTTCTTGTCCGGCAACCGTTCGCGCAAGAAGTCGAAGGTTCGGCGGTACGCATCGCGCGGGAACAGCTGATCACGATAAACCAGATTGAGCAGCGCCATCGGCTTGCGCCGCAGCGAATGGATCACGTGCCGGTAATCGACGATCTGATCATGCTTGCCGCTCGGATGCGGCCGGCCGCGCGACAGGGTGAGGAGATGCGTACTACCGACGAACACGTCGAGGCGATCGTCATAGAGGCGAACCCGCAGCTGATGGCCGATCAACCGCGACGGCACGGTGTAGAACACCTTGCGCAAGGTGAAGCCGCCGGTCGACGTCACGCGGACGATCACTTCCTCGTAGTCCGAGGTGCGCAAATCCGGCAACGCCTGCAGGGCGGTGCGCTCGTGATCGATCCGCTTGGCGTTGCGCGCATTGCGGCGGCTGACGATCTCGTCAATGAAGCCGCGATAGGTGGCAAGATCGTCGAAGTCGGCGGTGCCGCGCAGCAGCAGCGCGTCGGCGATCGTCCGCTTGAGATGGCCATGCGAGCTCTCGATCGACCCGTTCTCATGGGCGATGCCGCGATTGTTGCGGGTCGGCCGCATGCCGTAATGGGCGCACAGCTCCTCGTATCGCCGCGTCAGATCGTCCTGAGCATTCCGGTCGAGATTACAGAAGGCGGCCGACAGACTGTCGGTGCGATGGTCCCGCGGCGCGCCGCCGAGCGACCACAGAGCGTTCTGCAGTCCTTCCGCCAGGGCGACGAAGCTCTCGCCGCGGAGCACAACATGGGCGTGCTCAAACCCGGAATAGGCCAGCCGGAAGTGATAGAGACGATGACCAAGCGGCACGCCCGCGATGGTGACGCCCAGTTCGCCCATGTCGGTGAAGTCGGACAGGCCGACCTGACCCACTTCGTGGGTCTGACGGAAGATGACTTCCTGCTCCTTGCCGTGGATTGCCCGCCAGGAGCGGATGCGACGCTCCAGGGTGCGACGGATGCCGGCTCCGAGTTCAGGATGGCGTCGTAACAACTCCTCGAAGATCGCAATCGGCCGCACGCCAGGGGCTGCCTTGAGCATCGGCACGACCTCAGTCTCGAACACGTCGGCCAAGGGATCCGGCCGGCGGCGGTCGCGGGCTCCCTTCCTCCGCGACGGGAGCCTTCTATCCTTCTCGAAGCGATACGCGGTCGAGGTACTGAACGACGCCTTGGCGGCGGCCACTGGCGGGGTATCTGTCTGACGGTACTTCATGTAGAGCCTCATCTGGTGATTGGTTATGTGTCGGCCTGGCAAGCGAGTGATTCCTCTTGGCGGAAGAACCACTTGCACAACCAGCCGGCCGCGATCACCAGTCGGCGCGGTCCCCTGTGGATCGCGCCGACGCCGGGCTCGTAACTCCGGTCGGGCTACGCCCTCCCTGCGTCACGAGCCCGGCGAAGCTCTCTCATCCTGATTGACGCTCCCTTGTCACCCTGATTGTCGCGCGGCAGTCTCGAGCTGCGAGAGATAGCGGGCGATGCTCTCGTCTATCCGCTCAAGGCGCCGCTTCATCTTCGCCTCAGTGAAGTTGTCCAGCGCATTGACGGCCTTGAACTTCGATCCATCGATGGCGACGCTCGCTGCAACAAGCAGATCAAGCTTGCGGCACAGCGCGACGAACTCGCGGCAGACCTCACGAATGGCCTTGCCATTGTCCTTGCGGAAATCTGCGATGGTCTTGAAGTCTGGCACCAACTGCCCCGTCAGCCAGATCATCTCGATATTGCGCTGGCATTCCCGCTCCAGGCGTCGGCTCGACGGCACGCGATTGAGGTAGCCGTAGATGTAGAGCTTGAGCATCATGCCGGGGTGATAGCCGGGTCGCCCCTTGTCGAGTGGCTGGACACCGACAAATCCGAGCTTGTCGAGATCGAGACCGTCGACAAACACGTCGACCGCCCGCACCGGGTTATCCTCGGTCACATAGTCGTCGAGCGATGCCGGAAACAGTGTGCTCTGCCCGCGATCCAATCCTTCAACAAAGCGCTTCATCGGATGCCCCGCAAAATCGCCGAGAATCTTACCGCGCGAATCACAGGAAACAGAGCCTTTTCACACAGCCTGGGCCAGAACCAGGTTAGCTACTGAGCGCGCAGTGATGCGCTACAGACGCGTACACGATGTGGAGATGAGTTGCAGTTCTTAGTCCGTACGCTTTCTCATGGGCATGGTTGGGTCACTTCGCTCCCTTAGAATGGTGCCGCGCTTATTGCAAACCCTGCAGATGAATCGCTCCTCGCAAGGCGGACGTGTGTCCGGCCATTAGTCGAACCGGATCGTGTCCCTAAGCGTGGTGTAACTGGCGGTGGGACACCGCGTTCGCCGGCAAGAGCCGGACTGGTCAGCTGGCGATAGCCGGGAGGCTGACGATTGGATCATCGCTCAACGGAGCGATAGTTTCCAGTGTCATGTAGCGGGCGCGCTGGACGGCCCATTCGTCGTTCTGCTCGAGCAGGATCGCGCCGATGAGGCGGACGATGGCGTCCTCATTGGGGAAGATGCCGATCACCTCGGTGCGCCGCTTGATCTCACCGTTGAGCCGCTCGATCGGATTGGTAACCGGTATGAGATTTCTCGGTGCTAACGTTCCGCTGCGGTGTTCTACATCGTGGCGTATGGTGCGACCATCGGGACAGAGGCACCGGGAGCACGAAGTGCGGGCAGGCCGATACACACGATGAGCCGAGAGCTCGTGTTAGTAGCTGGCCGCCTCTGCGACTCGCCCGGTTGCGCCGTGAGCGCGAATCCGTAGTTGTCGTGTCGCCCGCCGCTCCCGCTATAACCAACAGAAGGGAGGACGCGCAGATGCGACGCGTGATTGGTATTGATGTTCACCGAACCTTCGGCGAGGTGGTAATCTGGGAAGACGGCATCCTTCGACATGCCGGTCGGGTCGACATGACCCGGACCGCGCTTGAAGGAATGGGCAAGAGTCTGCGGTCGACCGATGACGTGGTGATCGAGGCGACCGGAAATAGCATGGCGGTGTCGCGGGTGCTGGCGCCATTCGTGGCGCGGGTGATTATCGCCAATCCGTTGCAGGTGAAGGCGATCGCTCAGGCGCACGTCAAGACTGACAAGATCGACGCCGGTACACTCGCCAGCCTGCAGGCAGCGGGCTACCTGCCGCAGATCTGGACGCCTGATGCGGCGACCGAACGCAAGCGCAGGCTGGTGGCGCGGCGCTACCAGGTCGTGCGGCATCGCACGCGGCTCAAGAATGAAGTGCATTCGATCCTGCATGCGCACCTGATCCCAAAGTGCCCGCACGCCTATCTTTTCAACGCCCGCGGCCGGGCGTGGCTGGCCGCTCAACAGTTGCCGGACGATGAGCGCGCAGCGATCGATCGGCACGTTCGTGAGCTTGACCGGCTGGCCGAAGACTTGGCCCTGCTCGACCGCGAGATCGCACAGGACGCCATCGACGATCCCCCGGTCAACAGATTGATGACGATCACCGGCGTGAATCTGGCAGTCGCCGCCGGGATCGTGGCGGCGATCGGCGACATCAGCCGGTTCAGCAGCCCGCAGAAGCTGGTGAGCTATTTCGGGCTGAACCCGCGGGTGCGGCAGTCGGGACTGGGAGTCGCCCATCACGGTCGCATCAGCAAGATCGGCCGTTCTCACGCGCGCGCCATGCTGGTCGAGGCGGCCTGGGCCGCGGCCAAGGCGCCCGGTCCACTGCATGCGTTTTTCGTGCGCATCCGCGCCCGGCGCGGCCATCAGATCGCCGCGGTGGCCGTGGCTCGCAAGCTCACTGTGCTCTGCTGGCATTTGTTGACGAGGGGCGAAGATTACCTGTGGGCGCGCCCAGCACTGGTCGCCAACAAGACCCGCGCGATGCAACTTCAAGCCGGACATCCGCAACAGAAAGGCAACCGGCGTGGACCAGCCTATGCCTACAACATCAAGTCGCTGCGCGACCGCGAGATGTTGATTGCCGCCCAGGCAGAGCAAAGCTACGAACGGTTCGTGTCACAATGGAAACCGCGGCGGCCAAAATCCGGGGCGCGGGCGCCTCAGCTCGGCAGGACAAAATAGGCAGTCCGGTGACGCTTGCAGCCGATGCGCTTCGCCACGAGGTCGCCCGCGCCCGACAACCATAATCGCCGCTGACGGCAAGTGCCAGCCAGGAATGCAATCCCGTTCCACACCAGCATGCCGCCGTGCTCGGGCCGGTCAAGGCCAAGCCTTGCGGTGGCCGCAAACGCGGCCAGCCTTGACCGCCCCTGCGCGCGGCGGCTGAGTGATCGGTGGCCGGGACGGAAGAATGACCCGCAGCGCGACCGAACAAAAGAATGAACTTACAGCGGTCCGCAATCGTCGTCTCGGTCTTGAAGAAATCGCTTGTTCATCTCATCCGTCGAGTGCAGCTTGGTCCGGTGCTGCGGTGGGAACGTCATGTAGGCGAGCACGTCGGTCTCGGCCTCGTCGAGGAAGCCGGCAAGCTTGGGCAGCTTGGGACGGAGCTGGTCGGAGACCTTGCGCCACTGCATTTTAGCGGCCTCGGCATCGTCCTGGGCAAACGCGGTTGCCGGCTGGCAAGCCAGATCGGGACACAGCCAGGGGCTTGCGCGAGTTATCGCAGAACTTCGGCTGGAGTGCTGCGCAGCTTGCCAGTGAGCTGAAGCTGGAGCGGACGCTGGTTTGGCGAGCGATGAACGATAGGCCTATCACAGAGACTGATGCAGCGCGTCTCATGATTGGATTGGGACGACTCTCGGTCGGAGCGGTCGGCTGTCGTGATGGCGCATATGCATGAAATCTGTTGCGTTTGTTGCCGCGTGCAGTTGAGGCATTCGAGGTCGACGACGCGGTTCGGACAAGGCGGTAGACCTGATGCGCTATATCGTCTCGAAGACCGCGACGCTGCCCTGGCTGGAGAGTTTTGCCGCGCGCATGGCGCCGGGGCCACTCGCTCTACGATCCGTTCGCCGGCACATGCACCGGTGTCCAGGCATTTCAAGCGGCTGGGCTATCGCATCTTCACGGGGGACGCTTTAAGTCTGTCCCACGCTATGCAGGTTGCGACCGTCCGTCTGAACAGGCGGCCCCGACTTCCGCTGACTTTCGACGCTTCGCGCCATCCGCTCACGTCGCGAGCCCACGACGCTCCAGAGCGTCTTCGCCTATCCGCCGCTGGCGCACCGTGTCAGCTCTCGTTTTGAATTCAACGCTGGTTCGGCCAGGCGTGAGTTTGTGCGTGCGTTCGACGCCTATCGGTCGCAAAACCTTCACGTCCTTGTCAGCTACAGTGACACGATTCATTCCGATCGCAGATCTCGCGGGACTCAACGAGAAAGTCCTCGCGGATGTTACGGTTTTATCTGAGCGCATTCGACATCATTCCCAAGGAGCGAGTTTGGGCGTTTGGGCTAGTCAGGGGCAGTGATTGAATTTGTGCTCGTTGCGCGTCCGTAGAGCTTCACTGGATTATCCGGTCTCACAACCTCATTTGCTCATGCGGGGTCATCCTGGCCAATGAGCCGCTTCTCGTAAAAGATCACTGCATATCCGTGCAACATCCCTTCCCTGCGGCGAACATAGCCAGAGCTCTCATAAAGTCTTTGGGCCCCTACTTGGATCGTTGTTGTGTCGAGCATTATCCATTTGAAACCGAGAGCAAGAGCTCGCGACTCCAATTCACGAAGAACCCTCCTTCCAAACCCTCGTCGCTGAAAGACGGGGTCGACCCGCATACGTTTAAGTTCTGCGACATCATCATCAAAAGGGTTCAGCCCACCCATGGCAGCGAGTCGGGGACCAATATGCGCAACTACGAAGTCTCCGCCCGAGGCGATGTATACTTCCCCGATATTGCGTAAATCATCCTCCCAGGCCCCTTCCGGGCCACACACACCAACATCCTGCGATGCGCTTCTGTGCAGATGCCATACATCATCGCTATCCCCAGACTCGAACCGACGAAGGATCAGTTCGTCTTGAGACATCGACTATCACCTCTCGACCGGTGTCGGACGCCTGCGCCTCTGGCATCGTTGTCTGCTTTTCGCCACGCAGAGACCACCGTCAGCTTACCGGCGCGCCTCTGTCAACAGCCGCTGAGAAAGGACAGCCTCAACACTTTCCGATACCTCAACTCCGACAACTGGACGACCCGGCTCAACCGTATATTTTAAGGCCGTACTACGGTGCATCCGGGTAAACCGATCTAGTGCACAAACACAGGACGTGCGCAGCGTTCCGATTTCGCCGCCGTGATGCTCCATGACTGGCGAAATGGTCGCAACCCTGGGAAAGTCCGCTTTCCCCTTTAGCCAACTCGGCTTGAGCGGTGCACTCCCTTTGCCTGACGACAGCCAGCGGAATACCTCGTGAATGCATCTCTGCGGATAATATTCGGACAGCCGATACAGATCCCTATAAAATTGCGGTTTCTGGTGGAAGAGTTCTTCACCGACCAGTAGCACCGAGACCGCCACGATACGGGCCGAGAAGCGGCCGCTTGGACCAAGCGTATTCTTGTAAGGATTCTTTCCGTAAAACACACGAAATTGGCCAAATAAGTCCGGCGACATATGTTCATAAAAGCGCGTCAGAACATAGTTTGCTGACTCAAGGCGCTCCAGGCATAGCGCGAGACATTGCCCCGCATCCACGTCGGCCACATCACGCAACTTAAGCAGAGCGTCCATTGCTGACTGCAATTCGCTCTCGATGATCTGATGGCCCAAGCAAAAATCTCGCTCCTCGACCCCGGCCGCGCCGAGGCAGTATACGCGTGGATCGTTCTGCAATGGATTCGTAAGGATCATATCTTCATAGGAGAGGACCTCAATGCCAGGCTGCCGTTGACAACTTGAGCGCGCAAGGCGGCTCAGTGCCTCTCCCACCGTCAGCTCGGCGTCCACGGGATGAAGGCCGGCAAACGCAGACATCTGATAAGCACAATTTACGAGATATTGGATGTCTGTCTTAGCGATCTCGAAGTCCGGCTGCGGCAGACTGAGCAGCTGCGCATCATAGTCCGTCTCCGCAATCATCGCGTTGATGCTACGCCCAAGAGCCTTAACCGCTTCATCTGGTCGTTCACTGCATTTGATCTCCGCAATGCAGTGCGGCAGTTGATCGGCGACAAAATTGCTGACCGGCCCAAGCGGGCGTTCTCGCTGCCGGCGATCAATGCTATCGGTCAGATGCGAAAATATGTCCTCCGCCTGGCAGGGCGACCCTTGCGGCGCCCGCGACTTCATCGAAAAGCAACTTGCATTTCGGCACTTGACCCGTATCGTCCGGCCGGTGAGTAATCATGTTTTTCGAGCAGATCAGTTCGTTTGTCTACTATCCTACTGTCGTTGTACGCGACCCGCTCAAGTATACTGTTCGAGAAAAATAGCAGCGATACGGCGCCCGAATTGATGGTGCCGGCGGCGGTTAACGAAAGCAGGCCATCGTTTGAAATGCAGATGAGTCCTGCCTCATTCAAGAGTTCAAGCTCGCGGCCAAAGCATTTCTCGATGGACACCCCAAACTCCCGCTCGAAGCGGGAGAGCAACACCCCGCTGCTTCGCAGGGCAAACATTACCGTTCTGCGCATGAGATCATCTTGCGACAGGACAACACCCTTCCACACTGGCTTCTCGCCCGCCTCAACCCTATACAGGTAGCGATCCAAATCTGCCTCGTTATAGAACTGGCACTGGCTCATGTAACCAAATCCGGCAACCCCAAACGGGACCAGATTATTGTCGTTCCAGGAATCGTATTTGCGGCTCTGTTGAACCGAGTGTGGCTGCGGCTGCTTACTCCAATAGAAAATCGGCCCATGGCGATAGCCGAGTTTCGTGAGGATGTGCTCGGCCATAAAATGCATGATAATGCGCTCCTTAGCCCCGGCAAATTGATATCGTCCCCGAGCCAAATGGCGGGCTACGGGGTCTGTGGATTTAAACATCAATGGGAATACATTGAACTTCTCTATTCCCATATCCAGTAAGCCGATAAGTGAGTCGTACCAGCTCCGGAGCGTTTGCTGCGGCAACCCATACATGAGGTCAAGCGACAGATTCTCAACGCCCATCTCATTCAGTAACTTTACGAGTTGTACTACTTCGTCCACGTGGTGCCCGCGGTTCAATATGCGTAAAATGCTAGGATCTAGACTCTGAACGCCCAATACGAAGCGGTTTACGCCGGCTCTAAGCAGTGTGGATATGCGATCTGCAGCGTCCACTTCCTTTGCAAGAGAGGGATGCAATTCGAAACTCACCTCCGACTTAGACAAATCAAAGCGCCGGCTAATCATACCAAATAGCGTTTCGAGTTGACGGTTGGTCAAGAACGAGGGAGTGCCGCCTCCAAAAAAAGCAGTCTCAACAGCTCTGCCAGCCAGCGCCGCGTCCGACCAACTCATCTCTTTATCTAAAGCCGCCAGATAGCGCTCCACTCGCCCGGAAGATGGATTGATTTCCTTGGCGAAGTGGCAAAAGGTGCAATACTGATCACAGAAGGGGATGTGAAAATAGAGATCAATTGACGATGTAACCTGGAGCAACAACTTTTCGGCGTTCAGGTCGCCCATTGCCTTGAGAGGCGGATATGTGCCGACAAGATAATCGTTGTGCGTATCAAGGTGCAAATTCCGTGACCTCAACATGTCAAGGTTGATGTCGTACGAGCGGTCGATCGCGAATTCCAAGGCCTCGGAATAGGTCGGCGCGCGCATTTTTCTAAACTCCTCTAGCTTTCGTGTGAAGGCAAGCCGCGATGGCAGCTCCGTTCCTCGTGTCACATCGCGCTCTTCAGCTCGGGCTCGATACCGAAGTCGTGCATTTCGATCAAAGGCGCGGATTTGTCGGCTCCCACTCGAGGTAACCACCGTAGATCAGAACGAGTGTCGCCATCCGCTCGGCGACACGCGCGGGATGATTATGGTTCCGCGAGGAAGACAGATGCCGTGGCCGAGGCCGAATGTCCTTCGGCGTTGCGAAACGGCACCGAGGAAGGCTTCAGGCGCCGAGGAGTGCGAATACTGCTCGTGGTGCTCCACCTCCGAGTGTGACCAGCGCCGAGTCGGGCGCCGAGCTCGATCTGCTCCAGCGTGCCATTGAACAACTTCGGTCCGCTCCCCTCTTTCGAAAGGAGGCGGCCATTGCCCGAGACCAAGCTTGATTTGGTTTCCTTCCGATCCGACGCCGACATTCGCATGCCGCTGCATGCATTCGCCACACAGCCGCCCAAACGTGTCACACTGGTTTGGATTTGCTCGGGACTAAGCGCGCTGAATGCTAGTCGCGTCTGGTGGTCTTGAGAGTTATCCAACGCGAAGAACGACAGCGGCAACCGCGAGGGACGCGGCAAAGCCTTAGGCGGGACCGCACTCAACAGCGCAGCGTCCATGGCATTGATTTGGATCAATCGAGCAAGTTTCATTTGAACTCCTGGGCCGGCGAATGCGAGACCGTCATGGTCGTGCGGATCCTTTACGGTGTCCCAGCAATCCACGTGCCACAAAAGACATTTGCGAGCCTCGCTTGAAGAGGGCAGAACCATGTGCTTCGCGTCCACCGACGGAATACTCGCGCCTCAGTGTCTGGCCCCAGACATTAACGTCTTCAGCCGGACACGGCTGAACACGACAACGCGGAATGTTGAATGACGATGGCGGCCTCTCATGCCGAACTCGAACATCTGCTCCAACGGCGACCTTACGACCGAATCGCTCGGCTGATAAAGGCAGCGTCCCGGCACGTGACGGATATGCAAATGAACTCGTCGCTTTCTTGCGGCGGGGTGGCCACGGAGCGGCTTCGATCTCGTGGCGGCGCTCGGCGCGGACTTCCCAGGCGCGGTGCGCGTCGTACCGAGCGACGAGGCCCGGCCGCAGCGCGTCGGCGCGGCCGACTCTCCAGTCAAAGTGCCGTGGATCATTCTGCCCGGTTTCATCGATCTCCATGACCATCTCACCTGGAATATCCAGCCGCGATGGCTGACCGGCCGGAGTTTAACAACTGCTATGAATGGTAGGATTCCGCGGAACAGGACTGCTTGCTGAACAATCCGCACTGCCGGGCAATCCCAACTTTGGCCTGCGAAGCGCAGATTACGCGGAGATCAAGGCACTTGCCGGTGGGGCGACTTCGGTCCTCAGGGATTGCTGAGCAGCGATAAGAGCTCTGCAAACCATCCGTGCATGCGGGACTTGCCCGAAATCTGGATAGGGGGTTCCGGCTTCTCGCAACAGCAACCGGTCTCCGAGCGGCCTTGCGCCGGGAGCCTCCACCTGCACGCACCAAGCCCATTGGCACTTGCTGCGGAAACGCGCGTCTGTGCAAGACAATTCGTCCCAGAAGGGCAGTAAGGGAACCGCATTGTGACAGCTTCTCTTGATGGCGAACTTCGCGACGGCGGCCATCATATGCAGGTCCGCGTCTATTTCGAAGATACTGACTCCGGTCAGATTGTTTATCACGCAAATTTTTTGCGCTTCATGGAACGCGGTAGAACGAACTACTTGCGCCTGCTCGGAACCACTCAGCAAGCGCTACTCAAAGAAGCCAAGAACGATGCGCCCGGCTTTGCCTTCGTTGTCCGCTCCATGACGATCGATTTTCTAAAACCGGCGGTCTTGGATGACCTGCTTGATGTCGTGACAGTCCCGCAAGAGGTGAGGGAGCGTCGATTGCCTTGCTGCAGGAATGCAGGCGCGGAGACGATCTCATAGTCACGGCGCGTGTACGCGTGGCGTTTATTTCAGCCGGAAAGGCGCAGCGCATCCCGAAGTCGCTGCGGCTCGCAATGGAAGGGCTTAGATAAATCTGCCGCCTCGATGCCTCCCGGGGGTAGTCCGGCCTTCTTGGCCTCGCGCGCAATCTCCGCGGAGAGTTGTTGTATCGGATTATCCTTATCGAGGCCGTCATCCGAAACAGCAGTGATGTCGGCGATCAACCCCACTGCAGCTTCACCCAGAAAGCTAAAGCTGATATCGGGCTTCTTGCCGGTTGCGAGCGCCTGCTCAGACGTGAGCTTTCCTATTTTGCCAAAAGCATAGAGGAAAATTATCTCCCACATCGCTGCCAGTCGGTCGCTACCTGGCTTGTTAAGGCGAGCGGCAGTTTTGTCGCACTGATCATGGTCGAGCACTTCGTAGGTCATGAAGGCGCTGTTGAATTGCCCTCCTGGAAAAGACAAACATGAGAATTCCGAGGCGATTGAGGGTCGGTCAGCTCTGCTGCTGTTTGGAGAAGCGATCCCCATTCTCAGCTTCCGTCAAAACTGCTTCAAACGGAGGCGGCTTAAAGGGCCTCTTAACGCGCCAAGCCGACTACTGGAGACCTGATTTACTGCGACGTTGACGAAGCAGATTCAAC
This sequence comes from Bradyrhizobium sp. 170, assembly GCF_023101085.1. Classification (NCBI taxonomy): domain Bacteria; kingdom Pseudomonadati; phylum Pseudomonadota; class Alphaproteobacteria; order Hyphomicrobiales; family Nitrobacteraceae; genus Bradyrhizobium; species Bradyrhizobium sp. 170. Next base: position 1,827,513 of record NZ_CP064703.1, read on the forward strand.
GATGACCGTGCGGGTTGATGTTGCCGTCAGGCACTTTTTGGTCTGTGGCGAACGGCGAGCTGTTGATTATAACGCTACAGGCCGAGTAGCGCCTTGAACGCGTACCCGAGCAACACGCCCAATGCGGTGACGGTCGCGTTGGCTGCGTTGGCGACGATACCGTCCTTCACTTTTGTCGCATACTGCACGACAGTTGGTTTAATCAGATCCACGAGCAGATCGACGCGAACCCGAGCCGATCTTATGAGGCGCCGCGCGGCGGAGATTTCCGCCTCGCGCTGCTCCCTCTCTGCCGGATCGTCAAAGTCGTTGGCTTCGCGGATGGCTGTTTCAAGTTCCGCCATCGCCCCGTCGGCATCGGTATATTCCTTGCTGTTGTGATTGATAGTGACGATGCGGTCGGATGCTGGAATGTCGGCAGCATCGAAATGCCGTTCAATGTAGCGTATCAACTCGCGCGTCGTCGGCAGGAAGAGTTGCCGGGATATATCATAGACATAGTATTGTAATCGTTAGCCGTGTACAGGAAGGCGGCACAGAAGTCATACATATCCAGCTCGCATTGCCGAGCGCCCGGAGCAGGGCGACGTGCATGGCCAGTCTGTCGGTCTTGTCCTTCGGCCATGCGAGCGTCCCGCTCCCGACCATCGATCCAATCGTCTCCTTGCACTCCGCGTACCATGTCGGAAAATCGACGCGCTTCTCCAGGTCGGAAACGACGCGGTGCGCTCTTGGCGTGTCGTCGATGTTACGGTGGAAATTCTCCAAATGGTCTTTGAAGAATTGATATTTTGCGCTTGTTACAGCGTCGGTCAGCTCGTTATAGACGGCGCGGAAATTCGAGAAATCGCTCATATTCGCCCTGGCTCAGCAATGGTATGTGGACAATACCATGCGAAGGTTTGTGCTACACTGTCTGGTATGAACGAACCATCAGACCATGGACTGAGAATCGTCATGAAGGTGGGCCGGGAAGAATCGGGTCTTCGCCGAACGGGCGGTTGATAATCGACAGCGCATCAGGCGCAGTGAATACGCGGTTGCGGGCATAGCCAGTCCGCTCCACGAGAATCTTGCGCTCGACAAGCTGCTCCACTGCTTGGGAAGCTGCCTGCACAGTGATGTCGAGAAGCTTAGCCAGGCGCTTCACGGTTAGAACTGGATAATGGGGTAATACATCGAGTGCGCGAAGGCTGGCAGAGCCCTGCCGGAATTTCCGACGTTCGCGCCACATAGCGCCAAGTGTGGCCAAGGCCTCGCGCGTCTTGAGTAGCTCATCGGTCGTGCCGACCACTGCATCTGCCATGAACCCCACCGCTTCGTGCCATTCCAGCCGTTGCTGCGCTGCCTTGAGGGAGTCGTAATAAGCCGTCTTGTGGGCCTCGATGTAGGGCGAGAGATAAAGCGGCATCATTCCCTCTGCCGCCATCATCAGCGGTAACAGCAGACGTCCAACGCGGCCGTTGCCGTCGCGGAATGGATGGACCGCCTCGAAATGCGCATGCGCCACTGACATGCGCACGATGAAGCTCTGGTACATCGCCTGCATCCCCTCGCAGCGCATGTATTTCACGGTGTCTTCGAGGCAGGCCGCGATATCGGCAGGTGGCGTTGGATTATAGGTCGAATACGCGATGTCGCCTCTGCCGCCGATCCACACCACCCGCTCTCGGAAATCTCCGGGCTTGTCCTTATAGTCAGCATCGCCACGCATAACGGCACGATGCAGATCCTGAGTCAGAGCGGTCGTGAACAATTTCAGCTTTTCTTTGCGCGCGCGGGGTAGAAAATTATCGAGTGCGAGTGCGTAGTCGCGCACTTGCGCGGCGGCTTCGCCCTGCGGGGAATCTTCGCTTTCCTCAACTGACAGCAGTTCGTCGAGTGTGCTGTTCGTCCCTTCGATCGACGAACTGCTTACAGCCTCGCGCCGGGGCAATATGCGGCTGATGAGATAGGGGTCCTTGAGTTCCGCCGCGAGTGTCTCAATTCTGACAAGGGCCGCGTCTGCCGGCTTAAGCCGTGCGAGGACCGGACCCACCGCAATCCCCTCCTCGGGCGGTGGCAGTGGAACGACCCCGTAATGGGAGTCGAACGGCGACGGTAGCCGTTTCAGTCGCTCCCGGATGGCATGGCTGAGATGGTCGCGATTCATGGAAAACCTTGGGTAAGAAAGCTCTATGCCTATCCATATTCAAGGTTATTTCTAAAAACTTCAATAAAGATTCAGGATCCCGGTCTGAATGCAAAGAAATTCGGCTATTTTTGCCTTTCTGGCATTGGGGAACGCACTTGAAATGTTGCCCGGCCGCATAGCCAGCGTCTCGCCTTGGGGCAAGTGTTCTTATTTCTGCTCCTTAAACGCAGAGCCAAATGCGGATCTGGGCTGCAGCCCAGCCAATTGTGGCGGGCTCCCCTTACAACCGCGTCCTATGGAACTTACCTTTGCGGATTGCGCCACCGGTCGAATTTCCGGCTGAAGGACCACTCTCATGCCTGCCGCAACCGCTTACGTCCTCCATGTTCCGGAGGGCCGGCGTGACATTATTCTGAGCTACGCCGAAGAAAACCGGCACGAGGCCACGCGGTACGTCGCCGAACCCGTGCCGAGCTTTTCCTGCGGTAGCAACACGTTGGTCGTGCTGGCGTGCTTCGCGACGGCGCGATCACGCACATCGCCGACGGCCGAAAGGGCATGTCGGCGGGGACCGGGTTGGCCCGGCTCAACATGACCGAGTTGCAGAGATTGGAACGGCCCCTTCCATTGAAGAACTTGTCGGCCTGGTTCCCGCAAGACTCAGGGCCCCCTTCGTCGCATCCTCGGCATCGGCGGATTGCTGCCGCCGAAGACATTCGCGGCCGCGGTGGACGCATTGACGGCGCGCGATCCCAACCTGGCCGCAAGGCTGGCGCGGTTTTCGGAGAACCGCGCCCGGGCCATCCCGGGTCTGACATGGAAAGAAAGAGAAAATCTTGCCGTGCAAAAGGAATCCCTGGGACTTGCACTTGCGACGCAGGGGTGCCGCGGGCTGAAATGCTCTCTTGGTCGGCGACGCCTGGAAGACCGGCTTCGTTCCTCGAAGGCTTGCCGGGGCGCACGCGTCCGCGAAGACGTGATGATCATCAAGGATTTCACATCCTTGCCCGGGTTCAAGCCGCTTTGGAATTCCCGATGGTCAGATCATCGTAGGAGCCGAGCAGCAATACTGGACATGGAAGCCCGGCGGGCCAGATAGAGTAGGAATCAACACAATTGCCTACTATCAGACGTTTTTCGGCAGGAAACTCGAACTCAAAATGGGTTACCTCAGAAATCAAAATGAGTTCGCAGGCACAGTGGTCGGAGGGAACGCAGGAGTAAACGTTTTTGGACCCTCGTCGAACATCCTTTACCAAGCAGACATGAGCAACAATCCGGCGCCGACGCCAGCTCTCAACCTGAAGTACAATTTTGATGCTCGCTTCTATAATAAGGTTTCAATCCAGCGCTCACTCAGTCCAGACGGCCAATCTGCGCAGATAACAGAAAATCCCAGCGGCTTAAACTGGAGCACGCCCCAACGCGGGCATTCTTTTGCTTGATGAACCTCGCTATAAGAACAAAGCTGCTGGTGTCTATGGTGGGTTCTCTGTAATGTACGCTCCGACTGACTTGAATAAAGTCAGACAGTATTTTGAGCCCGTCATAGAGCGGCATACGATGGTCGCCGTAGAGGCCATGATGGTCGCTCTCACGGTCATAGCGGCATTCATGGATCTCGTTGTCGTCCAGTGGTTAGGAAAGTCGCGTAAAAGTTCGCGTCGCGCGACAAGTCATTGGTCCATTTCTGCGTGGAGGCTCTCTCAAAGGAGACGTCCGAATCCTCGGAGCACAAAGCCGCGGTAATTGCGCCCGCGATGGGTTAGCGTCTAATCGTAAACTCCTTCGACGTTCGGCGATGTTCCCAGTTGGCGCGTTCAAGTTCGGGTCGATCAAACTCCAGCTGGGGATAGCCCACGCAGAGATAGCCAATGAATTTCCAGGACTCCGGCACTTCAAGAATCTCGTAGATGCGATCCGGATTCAGGATCGACACCCAGCCTAGTCCGATGCCTTCTGCGCGTGCAGCGAGCCACATGCAGCAGATGGCTGCGGCAACGGAATATTCGATAGTTTCCGGCATCGTTGCACGCCCGAGGCCATGACCGAGATCGCTTGCCTTGTCCGCGAAAACGGCCAGATGACCCGGCGCCTCTTCGAGGCCGGCGAGCTTCAGGGTAGTGTACTGCGCGCCGCGTTCGCTTGAATAAGAATGCAGCGCATCGGCGTTGCAGGTCTTGAAGTCCTCGACTACAGCGCTGCGCCTCGCCTTGTCTTCGATGATGATGAAGCGCCAAGGCTGACTCAGGCCGACCGAAGGAGAAAGGCAGGCGATCTCAATGAGCCACTCCATGGCACCGCTCGGCAGAGGATCGTGACGAAAGCGCCGCACATCGCGGCGCCACACAAAGAGCTCGTGCAGTTGCCGGCGAAAAGTTTCGTCGAATGAGACCATCAGGGTCGCAGTTTCGTGTGGGGCAGGGCGGCCGCCATCAGCAAAATCGCGATCTCGCCAATCTGCTCAAACGCACCTAGTATATCACCTGTCTGTCCTCCGACCTGTCTTGTGGCAAGCCACGCCAGCATCAGCCCGACCAGTGACAGCAAAATCACTCCGATCATCGCCTTGCTCGGCCCGAAACCGAAGATCAGGCAAAGAGCCCCAAGAGCAAATGCAAGGGCCGCACTTCGCCCCGGCGGTCGTCCGGCTCCGGCCGAAAGCCCGTCCGATCGCGCCGGCGGGATCAGCCACATGAAAGCGGGCAAGCCGGCGCGTGCCGCCGCATGTGCAACCGAAAGCGCAGCCGCAATCGATTTTAGCCGATCGCTTCCAGCGCGCTCCATCGCAAGGTAAGGGATCCAATCAGCGCGCACGCGCCGTAAGTGCCGATCCGGCTATCCCGCATGATCTCGAGCTTTCTCTCGCGCGTCCGGCCGCCGCCGAAGCCGTCGGCGGTATCGGCAAAACCGTCCTCGTGCATTGCGCCGGTTAAAAGGACCGTGGCCGCCAGCGCCAGCATGGCGGCGGGCCCAGATGTCAAACCGACCTCGCGCGCGATCCAATAGACCGCAGCTCCTGTAATACCCACCAGCAGTCCGGCCATCGGCAACGCCCAGCCCGCGCGGGCAACATCGCCATCGCTAACCGGCTTCGCCGGCCCGAAAGGCAGGATCGTGGAGAACGAGATGGCATTTCTCAGGTCAGTGACGATGCCCCTGAGAAGCTTGAAATGATACATGTGTCTTCAGCCCTGTACCCAGAAACTAGCGGAGCTACTTTAGCTTCATCGGCAATCCTGCGACCACGAGTTCGACTTCGTCCGCAACGGAGGCAATCGTCTGGTTCAGGATACCTGCCGCGTCCCGGAATGCGCGCGCCAACGCATTGTCTGGTACGATGCCGAGCCCAACCTCGTTCGTAACCATGATGACCGGGCTGCGTTGCCGGGCGAGCACGTCAGCGAGCAGCGAAGCCTCTTGCAACCAGTTCCGCTCCGCGTGGAGCAGGTTCGACAGCCAGAGCGTGAGACAATCGACCAGCCTTGCACCGCGGCCATCTGTTTCGACCAGCGCCTGCACGAGATCGAGCGGAACCTCGCGCTCGGTCCATTCCTTTCCTCGCCGCGCCCTATGCCTTGCTATTCGCTCGCCCATTTCTTTGTCGAGCGCCTCTGCCGTGGCAATATAGAAGGGTTGCCCCGAAAAGGCGCAGACGCGGACTTCTGCGCGTCGGCTTTTACCGGATCGGGCGCCGCCCGTGATGAGTATGATAGCCATGACGTCCTCCGTTTAAGGCCAGCACTAATCACCAATCTCTGACAAACACAAAGACGAATCAGGCGAAATGGGCTTGCCTTGATCCAGAATTCTTGTGCATCAGGACCCAGACGGGAGACGACGAATGGGCTTTGCGGGAGCGATGGCGATGGCAATGATGGTGGACGCCTTGTTGGGCTGGCCCAATGGACTGTTCGCGCGCGTCGGTCATCCCGTCACCTGGCTCGGCAGGCTGATCAACATCCTCGATATTAGCCTTAACAGGACCATCGACCCTTCTGGAGTCCGGCGCATTGCTGGCGCAGCCGTAGCGACTTTCGTGATTGGAGTTTCGGCCGGCATTGGATGGGCAATCCAACTTGCGCTTGTCTTTGATTGGAGCCGCGTTGTGTTCCTGGGAATTCTCGCATGGCCCTTGGTTGCGCTGCGTTCTCTCTATGATCATGTGGCCGCTGTTGCTCACACCTTGCAATACGGTGATATCGCAGCCGCACGCTCGGCGGTCGCGCAGATCGTCGGACGCGATCCCGCAGCTCTCGATGAATCGGGCATTGCGCGCGCTGCCATCGAGAGCCTCGCCGAGAACGCTTCCGACGGCATTGTGGCGCCCGTGTTCTGGGGGGCGTTGTTCGGGCTGCCAGGCATCGTCGGTTACAAGGCGATCAATACACTCGATTCCATGATCGGCCATCGCACGATGCGCCACGAAGATTTCGGTTGGGCTGCCGCGCGCATCGACGATCTCGCAAATTTCATACCAGCGCGTCTTACCGGCTTGCTGTTTGTGCTGCTGGCGGCGCGCCCTTCGAACTCGTTGTCTTGCATGGCGCGTGATGCGAACCGTCACCGCTCGATCAATGCCGGCTGGCCGGAAGCAGCGATGGCCGGCGCGCTGGGCGTGCGGCTCAGTGGGCCGCGAGTCTATCACGGAAGCATCGCCGACGAATCCTGGCTCAACGAGGGCGCACACGATCCGCTCGCCGCAGACATCCGGCAAGGGCTGATGCTCTATGTCCGCGCCATGGTTCTATTGGCCGGTGCGCTTGCGATTTTGGCTTTCGCATGACGGAGAAGTCAATGCTCGAGCATGGAGGAAATCTCGATCTTGCCTTGCACCGCTTCGGCGGGCGCACGCAGGACTGGATCGACCTCTCAACCGGAATCAATCGGCGGCCCTATCCGGTGGGTGAGGTGGAGCCCAGGTCCTGGAGCGCGCTGCCTTCGCGATCCGATATCGAATCCCTCCATCAGGCCGCGCGAGAGGCCTACGTCACCAAGGCACCAATCGTGGCGCTTGGTGGTGTACAAGCGGCCATCCAGTTGTTGCCAAGTCTTTCATCGCGCGGTCAGGCACGGATTCTTGCGCCGACTTATAACGAATATGCGGGGGTTCTTTCCGCTGCAGCCTGGGACGTGGTCGAGGTCTTTGATCTCGAGGGGCTGCTAGGAGCGGATATCGCCGTGATTGTCAATCCCAACAATCCAGACGGCCGATGCTTTGATCCAAGCGAACTGCTGGCGCTCTTGCCGCGCGTCGGTCGACTCGTCGTCGACGAGAGCTTCACTGATGCCGTTTCCGGCTTGTCGTTGGCCCCTGAGGCGGGACGCCCGGGGCTGTTAGTCCTGCGCTCGTTTGGAAAATTCTACGGGCTTGCGGGACTGCGCCTCGGTTTTGCGCTCGGCAGTGAGGCCGATGTCGCTGCGTTGGGGGCCATGGTCGGCCCGTGGCCCATTTCGGGTGCAGCGATTGTGATCGGACGGCGAGCCTTGCTGGATCGCGATTGGGCAAACGCGACCTCGACGCGTCTGGCGCGCGATTGCCTCCGCCTGGATGCTCAAGTGCAATCGCAGGGCTGGACATTGGCCGGCGGCACGCCGCTGTTCCGGCTGTATGAAACTGGTGACGCACGAGCGGCGCAGCAGAAGCTCGCGCGCCGCCAGATATGGTCGCGAATATTTGGGCAAAGGCCGGGATGGCTGCGGCTTGGCTTGCCGGGTAACGAGACGGAATGGGCGCGGTTTGCTGCCACAGTCTCGCTTTGATCGCCGTTCCTCAGCGGGCAAGCGAAAGTAGGCCTTCGACATCAAGATGGGTATCGATGTAATCGGCAAGCGAATCGAGCGCGCTATCCACCCTGGCGCGGTACTGCTGATCGGCGGCCGGAATGTTCAGTTGCGCCAGAAATGCCTTGCGAAAACTGTCGGAAGCGAACAGGCCGTGCAGATAGCTGCCGTACACGCGGCCGTCGCTGGATACCGCGCCTTCCGGCGCTCCGCCAAGCAAGGCAAAGGGCCGTGCACGATCCGGCCCGTCGGTATGCCCGATGTGAATCTCGTAAGCCTCGATCGGCCGGTTCGTCGCCGCGTGGACCGCCTTGACGCGGGTTAGAGTCTTGCTTGGCGTCATCACCGTCGTTACGTCGATGAGTCCGAGGCCTGGAGTTTCTCCGGCCGGTCCATCGATTCCCTCCGGATCCGTCACACGGCGTCCGAGCATCTGGTAACCGCCGCAGACGCCGAGCACATGGCCGCCGCGACGATGATGCGCAAGAAGATCGATGTCCCAGCCTTGGGCGCGCAGGAATGCGAGATCCCCGCGTGTCGACTTCGAGCCCGGCAGGATCACAAGCTTTGCATCGCCAGGGATTACCTCTCCAGGCCGCACCAGATGTTCAGCCACTATTCAATCTGGATCTTCGGCTCGGCGAGGGATCGGGCGCCGCGCTCGCATTGCCGATCCTGCGGCTTGCATGCGCCCTGCACAACGGCATGACGACCTTCGCGCAGGCCAAGGTTCCGAACCGCTCATAAGGTGACATTCTGATTTACCGACACAACCCGCCAATCGTCCCGCAGCCGATCAATTCGCGTAATGGACAGCGGATGGATAACGAAGCGCAAGGCTGCTTGCGGTGCGATGTCGAGCGCGGTGCAGAGTGCAGCGCGAATGGTGCCAGAATGAACGACGAGCGTTGCCAGACCGGGAGCTACCTTGCGAAGCCCGTGCCGAACCCTGGCAATTTGATCTTCGAAGCTTTCGCCGCCGGGTGGCCTTGAGCGAGCGGCATCCTTCCAGAACTGCGTGTAGCTTTCTCCTCCGCAAGCGGCGAGATCGTCGTGACGTCGGCCGGTCCAATCTCCGAAACTCTGCTCCATGAACTCAGGCACCGAGATCGGATCAAACCGGAGGGCACGCGCTGTATCGAGAGTTCGTTGAGACGGACTAGCATAGCTGAGGGCGTTCTGCGGCAAGCACCTACGCACGGCTTCCAAATGCGTCCGATCACCAAGATCGGCCGGAGCATCGGAAGGGTGAATCGTGCCTCCAGGGCAGTCGACAACCACATGCCGGACCAGCCAAAGGAAGGTCTCTCCCTGCATTCAAATATCTCCAAAGATGTGACGGTGGCCGTCGCGTGTAGGGCGCAAATGGCCAGCAGCAGACCGCCTTCAGTACCACGACGGACGAACGGCGCCATCCATGTTGACCAAGATCAATGGCGCTGCAGGTTTTTCTGATTATAATGGGTGATCTGGTCATTTGGAGCCACGGAATGTCAGCAACTGAAATCGCAGCACGCCATTTCTCTGCCGCTATTGCGGATGGTACAGGCGCCGGCCACGCGACTGACAGCGTTTGTCGAGCGCTGCTCGGTCTGCTGGTCACAAAATATCTCGAGAGCCGGCCCGTTGCTGACGTTCAGTCGGAGCTGCGCTTTGTGGCCGACAATTGCGACCCCGCCACCGATTTTATGTTCATGCGGCCGTAGTGAGCTGTTTCCTATAATGCGTCGCACTCAGCCCGTCATTGCGACCGTTGGCTCGTAATAACGATGAGGTTTGGCGGGCGAGCCCACCAACAACAGGCAGGCGCGCCCACCATGTCGGCTGCCGCGCCAGCGAGACCGCGGGCGACAGTAGGATGAGCAGCGCCTGCGCGGCGAAGATCGCGGCCCGCCAGATAGAGGCAAGTCTCCGTCCCATCAGCCTGCCGTCGATGGCTCCTAACGCGGAGCCGAGCTGGCGGCCGCCATAGCTCATCAGTGATCGCGAAGATGCGGCCGAGCAGGCGGCGTCACCGATTGCCGCAGCGTCGTCGCGAGATCACCCATCGGATCCCGCCCGCGCTGAGCAGGAAGAAGCTGAGGCCCCCGCGAGGAGCGGCGTCGGCACGATGGTGGTCAGCGCCATCACGGCTGGAGAGATGAATCCCGTCACTGGCTCGAGTCGATCACGATGCCGAAGGCGAGCCGCTGCATCACCCGCGTAGCCGCGAGACCATACATCCCGAGCGTCACGCCGACGGCGGTCGCGGACATGTGGAGGTGCCGGACCGCGGAGGACACGCAGACCGCCAGCAGCAGAGTGAGAGTGGAGTATTCGTGGGGAGCGTCGCACATTGGGTCCACCCGGTGATCCTGAATAGAGACTAGGCCGGCTTGGGACAACGGGGTTTGTACGCGTTCAGTGTTTGCCGCGACCGCGGCGATGCTGGGCGCCGTGGTTAGGGTCGATCAAGCTCAGACATAGCGGGGTCGTTTCCTTTTTGTCGACTGGTATGTCTGGCATCACGTGCTCGGTCTGGTGGACCAGTTGAGCGACGCCGAGCTCAATGCCGCCGCATCCACGCCGCTTGCGTTACTCATTTGGCGCTTCGGAAATAGTTCGCCGGAACAAAGATCTCATTCGGAAGTCGATCCGGAGCTTGCCGGTTTGGCCGAGCAGCCGAGCCCAATTTCCGGGAGCAGGCCGAGGCAGACGAACGACTGGATCGTATCCAGGCGCTATCCTCCAGCCCTCTTTGCGGACGGCTGTTTCCATAATCCCACCAGCCGAGATCAATCAGGGTAGCAGATCAATGCCGCGCAAAATTCCCGTCAAGAAATTGACGTCGTGGCATCTTCATGCCGATCAACCTAAGTTCGAATTGTGGCGCGATCGGTATGATGGCGCAGAGCCGAGGACGGGCAAGAATAGAATATCGTTAAGCGGACTATTGAAATGCCTTGAACCTCACGTAGCGTCAGGTTGTAGCATGCAATCCTGATCAAAACTACACCGCGGTCGCGTCGATGGTGAATGGGTTCGGTCGACGGCTTCGCTGCGGCGTGAAAGGTAATATGGACTGAAGGGTTGTTTGCATCGACCCATCGCCGTGAAAGGCGCAATAGCGCGAGATTTGGAAGGTCCATATCACCGCATAGGCTGCGCAACGCCTAAGCGGCAATGCATGAAAAAAACAAGAGGGAGTAAACGTCATGGCGGCAACGATTGCGATGGAGAAGGCGCCGACTGCGCCCGCCGCATCTAAACCGTGGTACCGCATCCTCTACGTTCAGGTGCTGATCGCGATCATGCTCGGTGCCCTCGTTGGCTGGCTCTGGCCAAATCTAGCTACCAATGACTGGATCAAGGCGCTCGGCGATGGCTTCATCAAGCTGATCAAGATGGTGATTGCGCCGATCATCTTCTGCACGGTGGTTTCGGGCATAGCGCACATCCAGGACGCCAAAAAGGTCGGACGCATCGGCATTAAGGCGCTGGTTTATTTCGAGATTGTATCCACTTTCACTCTGGTGATCGGCCTCATCGTCGGCAATCTGGTGCGGCCCGGCGCAGGATTTGGCAGCGCCGCGGCGAACGCACAAGCAGTGGCCAACTACGCGAAGCAGGCGGAGGCGCAGAAGACCGTCGACTTCATCCTGCATATCATTCCCGACACCGTGGTCGGCGCGTTCGCGCAGGGCGAGATCCTGCAGGTGCTGTTGTTCTCAATCCTGTTCGGCTTCGCGCTAATGGGCCTTGGCGAGCGCGGTCAAACCATCCGCTCTTTCATCGACGACGCCGCGCATGGCGTGTTCGGCGTGATCTCGATTGTGATGCACGCGGCGCCGATCGGCGCGTTCGGCGCCATGGCCTACACCATCGGAAAATTCGGCTCCGGTGCGATCCTCAACCTGATCGGGCTGATCGCGACGTTCTATGTCACGGCAGCGCTGTTCGTGTTCGTCGTGCTCGGCATTATCGCACGGATAGCCGGCTTCTCGATCTTCAAGTTCCTGGCCTATATCAAGGATGAACTGCTGATCGTGCTCGGGACCTCCTCCTCGGAAAGCGCGCTGCCGTCCCTGATGGAGAAGCTTGAGCGTCTCGGTTGCTCCAAATCGGTGGTCGGGCTCGTCGTGCCGACGGGATATTCGTTCAACCTCGACGGCACCAACATCTACATGACGCTGGCGACGCTGTTCATTGCGCAGGCGCTCGGCGTCAATATTTCCTTTGGCCAGCAACTGACCATCCTGTTCGTTGCCATGCTGACCTCAAAGGGCGCCTCCGGCATCACCGGCGCGGGCTTCGTTACGCTGGCGGCGACGCTCGCCGTAGTCGATCCGCGGCTGGTGCCGGGCATGGCGATCGTGCTCGGCATCGACAAGTTTATGAGCGAATGCCGCGCGCTCACTAATCTCTGCGGAAATGGCGTCGCCTGCGTGGTCGTCGCCTGGTGGGAAGGTGAACTCGATCGAGAGAAGCTTACGGCCAACCTCAAGAAGCAGATCGATCCAACCGATCTCGAGACCGCCCTGGTAACGGACTTGAATCGGTTTACCCTGCAATCAAACGAATTCACGGGAATCGATAGAAGTCAGGGCAAGCTCAACGGCTGCGCTGACGTTTCTTCGCAAGTCGCTTCTGATTCTAGTATTTGCGTTGCCCGCGACGGACGAACGCCGAACGAGTGGCAACAAGGTGTAGCAATCTCGCCCAAATCGCGAAATCGCTCGACCAGGTGAGGGCCCAAGACTGCGGCGATCGAACTGGTTCGGAGCAAACAGAGCGTTGATGCCATCCGGCCGTGGTTCGCGGGCCACGGGACGAAAAGGCAAACAGCATGCCGCAACTGATGCTAATCGTTGTGCGCCAGACAAGGAAGATCGGACAGCGCAGAGCAGCTACCGCCCGGCATTGGCTGAGCGCCGTATCGTCGTTGTGGTTACGGATATCGAACACGGCGCCAATTCGGTAGTTCAAAGCATAGAGGGGCCCTAGAGGGCCCCGCTGGTAACTCTCCTCATGGAAACACCAACTCTATTCCCAAGGTTCATAGAATGCCCGCCGCTGGTAATTGAATGGGGCGTTCTTCGGAACAGGAACTTGTCTGAACGTAAGGCGCGTGCGGACGACAGCGCTCACGCCGCCTATTAGAACGCCCTACGAGCGCGGCGCAACACACCGCGACGCAAGCAAAGTAGACTGAAAGCAGAATGAGGAATGGGGGCATCGGGACATCTCAGGTTGCGGGCGCTTGCTTCTTCCCAAACACACTGTGGCGCCATCGGGGGCGCCGATTTTGCTAGGAAGGTCGTACAGCCTGACGTTACGTACGATTCAAACCCCTCTAAGATCCCGAATAAAATATGCTTAACTCTCGGCTTACAAGAGCGCTGTTCACTCTCATCGGTCGGCCGGACTTCTGCTTTTTCAGTCAAGCGCGCAATTTATCTCTTGAGAGATGCCACTGGTAAGGTGACGGTGGATACGCATAAGTTTTGTAGTTTTTCAATCAGCGCTCACTCGCGCCGTTTCGCGATTAACGAAATTGGTTTGCCCAACAGCAACACCAAGTGCTTGGTCAATGCGGGCTCCCGGCCCGAATTTGCTCTGTAAATTGTTCGAATGGTTGTGAACAAAGCTGGGTAAGAGACGTGCTCCGACGTCGATCCGCACGTCAACCTCTTGCATTGTGCACTGCCAATGCATATTGGTGCGTAGCGGTAGCGCCGTGCGCTATCGCTGCCCTCTTTGGGCGTTTCCTCCCTAGACTTGGGCCGCTTGTTCATTCAAGCGGCCCTTTTTTCGTGTGCCGAGTATGAAGCCTGAAGGGAGAAGGTCTCTCCCCAGCCTGAGTCCAACCTCAAATTGGAATCCATGTGTTCTCAGAGAAGCACGTTATGACCACTCGTCAGACCTCTTCATCAGCGCTTGGTCTGGCTGGTTGTAGAGAGCGGGTTCTTGCTGCGCTTTCGGCACCGATTGGCGACCGAAACGCCCAGCTCTGCTCCTCAAAAATCCGATGGCCTACTCTTCCGAAAAGCGGAGGCGCTTCACGCTGAGCTGCGGACTGTCGGAGTTACGACATGTCGCCGCGCCCACGACAACGCAAAGGAAAAAGTCCGAGATAAATCAAGTTCCGAAGTTTTGGCACGCGCCTTGAAAGGGAGGAAGACGTCCGGCTCGCCTCCTCAAGGAATCGTAGTGATGGCTTACAAGATTATGGTCTCCCAGTGCAGCGTCTGTGGCGCATGTGAGTTCGAATGTCCCAATGCTGCAATCACGCTCAAGAACGACACGTACATGATCGATCCGAAGAAGTGCACGGAATGCGATGAGCATTTCGACACACCGCAATGCGCTGCCGTCTGTCCGATATCCGATACCTGCGTGCCTGCATAGAGGCGCGGCCGGTGAGTGGGCCTTGCGACGCGGGACAAGATCGAGACTTCGGACTTTCTGATCCGGTTGCTTGATTGGCGTGGTCGCCGGCCCGGAGCGGCGGGTAGAATAATGGGAGGGAATGCGGCAGAGCCGGCACACAGTAGCCCTCATCGGCAACCGGGACTATGCTCCCTCGAGCTCTGGGTTGCATGTACAAGAGACGGTCCCGACCAGTCCAGCGGATCGACGTCGACCAGTATCGATACGGTTCGAGACGTTTATTGAGTCCGACGCGGCTGCCGAAGAGTCTTCGATCGATGAAATTGATCAGGAAATCTCAAGACCTACGAGAAGCTCGGCAGCCCCGTGCGTGAGGTGGCGATCCCAGAAGTGGTCGCACCGGCCCGGAAGAGCCGTCAGGGCAGCGCAAGATCGCCCGTCGACGCCGTGTTCGATTCGGTCTCCGTTGTCACCACCTTGCATAAGGAATTGCAGAAGGCCGGCGTGGCGCAAGCTGAGCTCCTCGAGCAGCAGCTTGGGGGGTCGGCTGTGACCATCGCGGTGGGCTGGCTGGCCAGATAGCATTAGGATCAGGATGGCGACGAGGCACGCACAATGTGCACCGTCGCCGATGAGGGTGAGCACCGATCGGCCTTCTCGCGATGAATGATGGTGGCGGGCCGGACCTGGATGGCGCAGCCCTGCATTAAATTCGCCCGGTTACATGCGGCTTGCGCCAGCAGGCCCGCCGCGTACCGCACCCCTCGGCGGCTTCGGAGGTGCAAAGCCACCTAGCCACCGTTGTTTTGTTTGAAACAGGAACAAACCAGAACGTCTCTAGGTCCCTTCGATGTCGGGTTTGCAACAACAGTCGAGCTCGCCGTGCGAACGCACTATCTACTTCTAAACGCGATGAGTTTTGCGTTCAGGCCCTGCTGGCATGCTCCTGGCATGCTCGTTGCAAAACTCTTGGCCGAGCCGTCTCGAAACAGGAAACCTTTGAAGGATATCAGCATGAGTCTCGTCACGACGAGGAGTGTCGCAGAAATCAAGGCCCGCAATAAAAAGATTATCGAGGAAGTGCTCAAGGTCTATCCCGAGAAGACCGCGAAAAGGCGCGCCAAGCACCTCAACGTGCTCGAGGACGGCAAGTCCGATTGTGGCGTCAAGTCCAACCTCAAATCCATCCCGGGCGTGATGACGATCCGCGGCTGCGCTTACGCAGGTTCGAAGGGCGTGGTCTGGGGGCCGATCAAGGACATGATCCACATCAGCCACGGTCCGGTTGGCTGTGGCCAGTACTCGTGGGGATCGCGGCGCAACTATTACGTCGGCACGACGGGCATCGATACTTTCGTGACGTTGCAGTTCACTTCCGATTTCCAGGAAAAGGATATCGTGTTCGGCGGCGACAAGAAGCTCGCCAAGATCATCGACGAGCTCCAGGAGCTGTTCCCGCTCAACAACGGCATCACCATCCAGTCGGAATGCCCGATCGGCCTGATCGGCGATGATATCGAGGCGGTGTCCAGGGTGAAGTCGAAGGAGTATGGCGGTAAGACCATCGTGCCGGTTCGCTGCGAGGGTTTTCGCGGTGTGTCGCAGTCGCTCGGGCATCACATCGCGAACGACGCTGTGCGGGATTGGGTGTTCGACAAGGTCGCGCCCGAGAGCAAGTCAAAGTTTGAGTCGACGCCCTACGACGTCGCGATCATCGGCGACTATAACATCGGCGGTGACGCCTGGTCTTCCCGCATCCTACTTGAAGAAATGGGCCTGCGCGTGATCGCGCAGTGGTCCGGCGACGGGTCGCTGGCCGAGCTCGAGGCAACGCCGAAGGCGAAGCTCAATGTGCTGCACTGCTATCGGTCGATGAACTACATCTCGCGCCACATGGAGGAGAAGTTCGGAATTCCGTGGTGCGAATATAACTTCTTCGGGCCCTCAAAGATCGCGGAGTCGCTGCGCAAGATCGCCGACTATTTCGATGACAAAATCAAAGAGGGCGCCGAGCGGGTGATTGCGAAATATCAGCCACTGGTGGACGCAGTGATCGCAAAATATCGCCCGCGCCTGGAAGGCAAGACCGTGATGCTGTTCGTGGGTGGTCTTCGTCCGCGTCATGTGATCGGCGCTTATGAGGACCTCGGAATGGAGGTCGTCGGCACCGGCTACGAATTCGGGCACAATGACGACTATCAGCGCACCGCCCAGCATTATGTGAAAGACGGAACGCTGATCTATGACGACGTCACCGGATACGAGTTCGAGCATTTCGTCGAGAAGATGCAGCCCGACCTTGTCGGCTCCGGCATCAAGGAAAAATATGTGTTCCAGAAGATGGGTGTGCCGTTCCGGCAGATGCACTCCTGGGACTATTCGGGTCCGTATCACGGCTATGACGGGTTTGCGATCTTCGCGCGTGACATGGACATAGCCATCAACTCACCGATCTGGAGGAAGACCAAGGCGCCCTGGAAGGACGTCGCCAAGCCGAAGCTTCTGGCTGCGGAATAACCTGCCTGTCAGACTCTCGGCGTGAGGCCGAAGCCAACATTGATCACGATTATTCGAAAGGGACACCATGGCGCAGAATGCAGAACACGTGCTCGATCACTTCGAGCTGTTCCGCGGTCCGGAATACCAGCAGATGCTGGCCAACAAGAAAAAGATGTTCGAAAACCCCCGCGATCCCGCAGAGGTCGAACGCATCCGCGAATGGACTAAGACGTCCGAATATCGTGAAAAAAACTTTGCGCGGGAAGCGCTGACGGTGAACCCTGCCAAGGCCTGCCAGCCGCTCGGCGCGGTGTTCGCCTCCGTTGGCTTCGAAGGCACGCTGCCGTTCGTACACGGCTCGCAGGGCTGCGTGGCCTACTATCGCAGCCATCTGTCGCGGCACTTCAAGGAGCCGAGCTCCTGTGTCTCCTCGTCGATGACGGAAGATGCTGCGGTATTCGGCGGTTTGAACAACATGATCGATGGGCTCGCCAACAGCTACAACATGTACAAGCCCCGGATGATCGCGGTCTCCACCACCTGCATGGCTGAGGTCATCGGTGACGACCTCAACGCCTTTATCAAAACGTCCAAGGAGAAAGGCTCGGTTCCGGCGGAGTTCGATGTGCCTTTCGCGCACACGCCAGCCTTTGTGGGTAGCCACGTCACCGGTTACGACAATGCGCTTAAGGGCATACTGGAGCATTTCTGGGACGGCAAGGCTGGAACAGCGCCGAAACTCGAGCGCGCCCCCAACGAGAAGATCAACTTCATCGGCGGCTTTGACGGGTACACCGTCGGTAATCTCCGCGAGATCAAGCGCATCTTCGAACTGATGGGCATCCAGTACACCATCCTCGCGGACAACTCCGATGTGTTCGATACGCCGACTGACGGCGAATTCCGGATGTATGACGGCGGCACTACGCTGGAAGACGCCGCGAACGCGGTTCACGCCAAGGCGACAATCTCAATGCAGCAGTGGTGCACGGAAAAGACGCTCCCGTTCATTTCCGATCATGGCCATGAGGTCGTGGCTTTCAACTATCCGGTGGGCGTGTCCGCAACGGATGAGTTCCTGATGGCGTTGTCGCGCATCAGCGGCAAAGATATCCCAGAGGAACTGACGCGAGAGCGCGGCCGCCTGGTCGACGCGATGGCTGACTCCAACGCGCATATCCATGGCAAGAAATTCGCGATCTATGGCGATCCAGATCTCTGCTATGGGCTAGCTGCCTTCCTGCTAGAACTTGGCGCCGAACCGATCCATGTGCTCGCCACCAACGGCAACAAGGCCTGGGAGGAGAAAATCCGGGCGCTGTTTGCGGGCTCGTCGTTTGGGCAGAACTGCCACGCCTATCGGGGGCGAGACCTCTGGCACATGCGCTCGTTGCTGTTCACCGAGCCCGTCGATTTCCTGATCGGTAACACTTATGGCAAGTATCTGGAGCGCGACACTGGCACTCCGCTGATCCGAATCGGCTTCCCGATTTTTGATCGGCATCACCATCACCGCTATCCAGTGTGGGGCTATCAGGGCGGCATGAACGTGCTGGTGAAGATTCTCGATAAGATCTTCGAGGAAATCGACAAGAACACCAACATTGCCGGCAAGACTGACTACAGCTTCGATATCATTCGTTAATGACGACGACATGCGCCATCGCCGGCGGACGAAAGCCTCGCCCGGCGATGGGCCCGGCGACCGAAGGGCTGCGCACGAAAACCTCAGTTAAGGGGAGAGAGATGGGTTCGCTTTCAGCCACCATTCAGAATATCTTTAAGGAGCCGGGCTGCGCCAAGAACGCCAACAAGTCGGAGGCCGAGCGCAAGAAGGGCTGCACCAAGCAGCTGCAGCCGGGAAGCGCCGCGGGCGGCTGCGCCTTCGACGGTGCAAAGATCGCGCTGCAACCGTTTACCGACGTCGCCCATCTGGTGCACGGGCCGATCGCCTGTGAGGGTAATTCCTGGGACAACCGCGGTGCAGCTTCATCTGGTCCCAGCATCTGGCGCACGGGCTTGACGACCGACATGAGCGAAACCGACATCGTGTTTGGCGGTGAGAAGCGACTTTACAACGCAATCAGGGAGATCTTAGAAAAGTACAATCCGGCGGCGATCTTTGTCTATCAGACCTGCGTTCCGGCCATGATCGGCGACGATATCAACGCGGTCTGCAAGGCTGCTTCTCGGAAATTCGGCAAGCCGGTGATTCCGGTCAATTCGCCCGGCTTCGTAGGTCCAAAAAGCCTCGGCTGCAAGCTTGCCGGGGAGGCCTTGCTTGAGCACGTCATCGGCACCGAAGAGCCAGACCACACCACGCCCTACGACATCAACCTGATCGGTGAATACAACCTGTCGGGCGAGCTTTGGCAGATCAAGCCGCTGTTCGACGAGCTCGGTATCCGCATCCTCTCCTGCATCTCGGGCGATGGCAAATATCGCGAAGTCGCCTCGTCGCACCGGGCGCGCGCCGCCATGATGGTATGTTCGAAGGCGATGATCAATGTCGCGCGCAAGATGGAGAAGCGTTACGGCATTCCGTTCTTCGAAGGCTCGTTCTACGGCATCCAGGACTCTAGCGATTCACTGCGCGAGATTGCGCGACTTTTAGTCGAGCGCGGGGCGCCGGAAGATCTGATCGAGCGCACCGAGGCGGTGATCGCGCGCGAGGAGGCGCGGGCCTGGGCCGCGATCGAACCCTATAAGCCTCGCTTTGCGGGCAAGAGGGCGTTGCTGATCACCGGCGGCGTCAAATCCTGGTCCGTGGTGGCGGCCCTGCAGGAGGCCGGACTCGACCTGATCGGCACCAGCGTCAAGAAATCCACCAAGGAGGACAAGGAGCGGATCAAGGAGCTGATGGGCGAGCACGCCCACATGATCGAGGACATGATGCCGCGCGAAATATATAGGATGCTGAAGGACGCGAAAGCGGACATCATGCTCTCGGGCGGCAAGTCGCAATTCGTCGCGCTCAAGGCGGCGATGCCCTGGCTCGACATCAACCAGGAGCGCTACCACGCCTACATGGGCTACCTCGGGATGGTGAAGCTGGTCGAGGAGATCGACAAAGCACTGTTCAACCCGATGTGGGAGCAGTTGCGCCGCACGGCGCCGTGGGACGATAAAGGCAATATTCGGCACCTCAAGGCCATTGCGCCGACGGACCCGCACGCCGCCGAAATCGCTCTCGATCACGCACTTGCCGAGACGACCCGCCGCGCGAACAAGATCTGCCTTTGCAAGGCAGTCGATTTCGGTACAATCGAGGATGCGATCCGCTCGCGTGGCCTCACCAGCGTCGAGGCAGTCAGACAGCACACCGACGCGGTCGGTGGCTGCTGCAAGAGGCGGATCGAAGACATCTTGGCGGCCATGCCGGTCTCCTCGCCGCCTGCCTTGCTGCAGGCCGCGGAGTAGGATGTCGTCATGGCCATCGTCACCGCGCCGAAGAAGGCCTGTGCGGTCAACCCGCTGAAGGTGAGCCAGCCGATCGGCGGCGCATTTGCCTTCTTAGGGCTGCGTGGGGCGATGCCGATTCTGCACGGTTCGCAGGGCTGCACATCCTTCGGGCTCACACTGTTCGTGCGGCATTTCAAGGAGGCGGTGCCGCTGCAGACCACTGCGATGAGCGAGGTGACGACCGTGCTCGGCGGCTATGAAAATGTCGAGCAGTCTATACTCAACATCTACAACCGGACCAAGCCGGAGATCATCGGGATCTGCTCGACCGGGGTGACCGAAACGAATGGCGATGATGTCAACGCCTACATCAAGCTGATTCGCGACAGGCATCCGCAGCTCGCCAAGTTTCCTCTGGTCTATGTCTCGACGCCCGATTTCAAGGACGCGTTCCAAGACGGTTGGGAGAAGACAGTGGCTCGCATGGTCGAGGTGCTGGTGGAGGCGCCGGCGGTCGAGACTGAGCGCGATCCCGCGCAAGTGAATGTCCTGCCCGGATGTCACCTAACGCCGGGTGATCTCGACGAACTCAGGACCATTTTGGAGGATTTCGGCCTCAAGCCATCCTTCCTGCCTGATCTGGCGGGATCGCTGGACGGTCATATCCCCGACGAGTTCACACCGACGACCATCGGCGGCATCGGGGTCGACGAAGTCGTGAGCATGGGCCGGGCCGGCTGGACCATTGCCATCGGTGCGCAGATGCGGCGGGCAGCGGAAAACATGCAGGCCAAGGCGGGGGTGCCGTTCCGCCTGTTCGAGCGGCTTTGCGGACTTATCCCCAACGATCAATTCATCGCGTTCCTGAGCGAGATCAGCGAACGCCCGATACCATCAAAATACCGGCGGCAGCGAGGCCAGCTCGCCGATGCCATGCTCGATGCGCATTTCCACATCGCTGGCCGGAGGCTCGCGATCGGCGCGGAGCCCGATTTGTTGTTCGATGTCTCCAGCATGCTGCACGAGATGGGCGCGCAGGTCACTGCGGCCGTGACTACGACGCAATCGCCAGTGCTCGAGCGCGTTAAGACGAACGAGGTGCTGATCGGCGATCTCGAAGATCTGGAGGAACTCGCGAAGGCGCGCGCATGCGATCTTTTGATCACCCATTCGCATGGTCGCCAAGCCGCCGCACGGCTAAACATTCCGTTCTATCGCGCGGGATTTCCAATGTTCGATCGGATCGGCGCGGGACACCAGCTATCCGTCGGTTACCGCGGCACGCGCGATCTGATCTTCGATATCGCCAATCTCATTATCGCCGACCGCGAGGAAAATCACCAGCCGACGCCCGATACCTGGCGATCACCAACGCCAGCCTGCAGGTCCGGCCGCCACAGCTTTATTGACGCGACAGAGAGGTCGATTGCATGAAGGTCGCATTTGCTACCCAGGACTTGAGGCGCGTTGATGCGCATTTCGGCTGGGCCAAGAACATTGCCATCTATGATGTCTGGCCAGACGGGCACGTGTTTCTGAAAGCCTTCCAGTTCGACGGCGATGTCAAGGAAGACGGCAACGAGGACAAGCTTGCGCCCAAGCTCGAGGCGATCAAGGATTGCGCCATCCTCTATGTCGTTGCCATCGGCGGATCTGCCGCCGCGCGAGTGGTGGCGAACGGTATACATCCCATCAAGGTGAACAAGCCCGAGAGCATACTTGACCTGCTCGAAAAGCTACAACGCGTGCTGAAGGGTACGCCACCTCCCTGGCTGCGCAAGGCACTGGCAAGGGGACAGGAGCGCACGTTCGATTTCGAAAAGTGAGGGTGATATGATTGAGACAGTAGGAATACTGCAAGCCACGAGCGTCGCTCTCGATGCGCCGTTCGTCAAAGAGCTGGTCAAGATCTGGCGCGCTCAGGACATGCATGGCGCCTGGGAAGACAAGAGCGATCTCGATCTGCTCGAGCCCTACATACTCGACAGGGAGAAGCGGCGCGCGTTGCCTATCGTCGGCGATCCCGATCCGGATACGGTCTGGCGGCTGGAGCTGTTCTTCAATGCAGTTGCCCTCTCGATCGAGAAGGCGACGGGTGTGATGATCCAGCCGATGCTGAAGATGCACCATGAAGGCTTTGGCCGCATGGTGCTGATCGGCGGCCGGCTGATCGTATTAAGCAAGCAGCTGCGCGATGTGCATCGATTCGGCTTCGACAGTCTCTCAAAGCTGGCTGCCGAGGGTGGCAAATATGTCAGAAGCGGCATCAAGATGATCCAGAAATATCCCGACGTGACGAACTATTGAGGGGCAGCTCATGAGCGATCTTGAGACGCTGAAAGTAGAAATAAAAAAGCTGTCGACCAAGGCCACACAGGCCAAGATGGATCTGCACGACCTTTCGGAGGAATTGCCCGCCAACTGGACGTCGATCATGGCGGTGGCTCAGAAGGCGCACGATGCCTTTGCCGAACTCGAGCGAAAGCGCGAGGATCTGAAGGCACTGGGAAAGACGTAAGGGGGATCCCAGCATGTCATTTGCAACGCGCGATGGTCGCAACTGGACGCCGGATTACCTGATCTCGATCGATCCCAACCACTGCATCGGCTGTGGCCGCTGCTTCAAGGTCTGCGGTCGGAACGTCATGACGTTGAAGGGGATCAACGAGGAGGGCGAGCTTGTCGATCTCGATGATGACGATGATGAGATCGAGAAGAAGATTATGGTGATGAATGATCAGGGCGCCTGCATCGGCTGCGGCGCCTGCGCCCGGGTCTGTCCGACCGACTGCCAGACTCACGCGCCCGCCTCGGCGGAAGCGGCTTAGCGACGCCTCTGTTTACTTCTCCTATGGAGCGGAGCGAGGTCGACACCAAGCATCGGGCGAGGGGACTCTCCATGCGCTGCGCTCGCGGATGAGCCCCTCGCCCGACCCTCCGCGGAGGGGGAGGGAGGATCACTCGATCCTCTGTTCGCGCGCGCGCCTTCCACATCGCGGCGATGCGGAAACGTTCGTTGCTGGCGCCGGGATTGGCCAGCGTCGTCGCTTCGGCTTGCTTAAGGAGGCGAACGCGATGTCCGCCCCTCTCGCGTCAACAGCACGCCGCCGGACATATCGGTGGCCTGCGGGACAGCGGCCAGGATGGCGCGCCGATTCGGGTGCGCTAGCATCACGATCAATTCAATTGCTTCGAGCTTGTCGTCGAGACAGATGGCAAGCCCAATAACCTCGAGCTTGTGTCCGTCCAGTGTGGTCTTGATCAGCGTCGCCATCGGGTGATCCAAATATTGGTCCGCATACTGGCTAGCCGCCCTGATTCCAGAGCCGCGCCAATGCCTGGTTAGCACGCAACGCCGGAAGCTGCCGGCGCAAGGCCGTGTAGTAGGCATCGAAGCGGCCTCTGTCGCGCCTGCAAGATGCGACAAAATGGTCAGTCCTGGACAGCAACATGAAGGAGCTGCGGTCGACGCGGCCTCAGATCAAATATCTCGCTCATCGAAATGAGGTCGACGTCGCGCATCGGGTTCCCCAAAAGGTGAGGAGATCCGCCACTTGCGCGATTTTTGCAGGGCTGATCGCAGGGTGATCAATGACAGGGGTCTTGTCATGAACGAGCAACGGATGCCGCCGAATTCCGCCTATGCGATCTGCGGCTTCAACGACATTCCAAGTCGGCGCGCCATGGGCTTCCACCTCGTAATACTAGACGAAGACGGCAGCCACAGGCCGTGGCCCATTATTGTCGTGCGCTGGGGTAAGCAGGTGTTTGGCTATCTCAACAGATGCCCGCACAAAGGCGTCAATCTCGACTGGGATCGCAACCAGTTCCTCGATCCCAGCGGCATCCGACTGATGTGCGGCAAGCACGGCTCGGCCTTCGAGCTCGGCACCGGCCGCTGCGTTGATGGCCCGTGCAAGGGTAGCGGACTTACGGCCATCACGTTGACGGTGTTGGAAGGCGACATCTGCGTCACCGGCGTGCGGCTCCTCGAGGACGAGGACCCCTCCGGCAAGAGCTGAAGCCAGCGCTCAGACCGGCCGGTTCTCGTTGCGGTTTTTCACAGGCTCCATCCTCTTCAGCCCGTATTCGTAAGAGACATCGTCAAAGGACGCATCGACATGCTTGGCCGCGTCGATTAGATAATCGAGCCTGCCACCCGCATCGAGCCTCTTGATATCGTTCTTGTCGACGCCGACCAGGTACATCATTTCCTTCCAGACGGTGGATTGATCGCAGGGCAGCACGTGGAAGGTGATATCGCCGAGCTTGGTTCGGTATTTCGCCAACAGGTCTATGTTGTTGCAGAAAATGAAGTAGCTGCCGTCAGGGCTTAGCGCGCCGTCAAGAACCTTGGCGACATCAGCGAGATAGGCGAAGGAGTGCAGGTAGCCGGCCAGCACCGGAATGGTGCTTTCGCCTTCCTCGGCGACCGTCAGCACCTGCTCGATCGAATAGTCGGGCGGCCGTTTCTCGTCCGCGACCTGGGCCTGGAATCTCAGCGCGATATCGCCGCGAAAGCCGAACCGGCCCGGCCTGATGGTCGCGCCCTTGAATACGGCATTGAGCAGGCGCCCCTCCTTCGCCAACCGGCCGAGCGCGGTGTTCTCAATTGCTGTCATGAAAAATCATTCCTCGATCTAAGACAATCGCCGGACACCTCGGCCGGCGCGACACGCAATGCAAGTTGTTTGCCGCCGCGTACGCCACGCTTTATCGGCCGAATCCATAAAGAAAACAGGCAAGCGCGCCGCGATCCTAGGAAGACCATTGTCAGGAACCGGACAAGCGTCGCAAGGCCAACAGGCGCGATTCGAAAAGGCGAGCATTTTCAACTGCGTGCTCGCTGGCATGCGACTTGCCAATTCGCAGGCAACTGACCAAGGCAAATCAAGGGTGATCCATGATTAATCTGACGAATAGCGCAGTGAATGCGGTCAAGGGCGCGATTTCAACGTCGCCGCAGCCGGCGAGCGGCCTGCGCATTACGGTCGAGGCCGGCGGCTGCGCCGGATTCAAATACATGATGGGCCTGGCCGACGAGCCGAAGCCCGACGACACCGTGATCGAGCACGATGGGGTCAAGTTGTTCGTCGACAATAAAAGCCATGAGCACCTCGCCGGCACGACCATCGATTTCGTGGTGGCGCTGGAGGGTTCGGGTTTCAGGTTCGACAATCCGAACGCAAGGTCGAGCTGCTCCTGTGGCAAATCCTTCGGCTGATGACAAGAGAACTAGAAGCATGCTGGTCGAGTCCAAACAACTGAAGCAACCGCCGGTGACTGAGACCGATCGGGCGCAAATCATTCGCGCTGTGATCGAGGAGATCCGTCCCAATCTGCAGCGCGACGGCGGCGACTGTCAGCTTGTCGAGATCGACGGCAACAAAATTATGGTCAAGCTGACCGGTGCCTGCGTGTTCTGCAAGCTTTCAAGCTTTACGCTGGAAGGTATTCAGACGCGACTGGTCGAAAGGCTCGGCGAATTCGTTCGCCTGATCCCGGTCGCCGGCGCCGCCAAAGCGCGGCATTGAACGAGGCGTTTGTGTCGGTTTATCTCGACAACAATGCGACAACGCGGACGGATCCCTGCGTTGTCGAAGCCATGTTGCCGTTCTTCACCGAGCAGTTTGGCAATGCCTCCTCCGCTCATGCCTTCGGGAACAAGGTCGCGGGCGCCGTGAAGCAGGCGCGCCGCAGCCTGAAGGCCTTGTTAGGGGTTGCCTACGATCATGAGATCGTCTTCACATCCGGCGGCACCGAATCCAACAACGCCGCCATTCTCTCCGCGCTTGTGACCCAGGAGGGGCGGGACGAGATCGTCACCACCTCCGTCGAGCACCAGGCGATCCTGGCGCTAGTCAAAGAGTTGGCGACAAGGGGTGTCAAGACCCATCTGATCCCGGTCGATTCGCGCGGCAGGCTTGATGTCGAGGCTTTTCGCTGGGCGCTTGGACCACGCACGGCGGTAGCGTCTGTCATGTGGGCCAACAACGAAACCGGAAACATTTTCCCGGTTGAAGATCTGGCCAGGATGGCGCGCGCGTCCGGCGCGCTGTTTCACACCGATGCGGTGCAGGCCATAGGCAGGGTGCCGATTGACCTAAAGGTTAGTGATATCGACATGCTGTCGATGTCCGCGCACAAGCTGCACGGACCCAAGGGAGTTGGCGCGCTCTATTTGCGCAAAGGCACAAAATTCAGGCCGCTGATTTGGGGCGGAGCACAGGAGCGACGGCGCCGCGGCGGAACCGAGAACGTTCCCGGCATCGTCGGTCTTGGAAAAGCTGCAAAACTTGCGGCAGAGCGCCTCGAGCCGGAACGCGTTCGCGTTGGTGCGTTGCGCGATCGCCTGGAACAAGCGATGTTACAGAACGGCCACTGCATGGTCCTCGGCGATGTCAGCTGCCGGCTGCCGAACACGGCTAATATCGCCTTCGAGCATCTCGAAGGCGAAGCGATCGTCCACCATCTCAATCGCGCCGGCATTGCCGCTTCGCTCGGATCAGCGTGCAGCTCCGGCTCGATGGAGCCATCTCATGTGCTGAGCGCCATGAACCTGCCGGCGAGGAGCCTACGTGGCGCGGTGCGCTTTTCGCTGTCGCGTGAAACCACTGTCGAAGAAATAGATCTGGTCATCCGCACTCTGTCCGACATCGTAGCTCACCTGCGCGCCATGTCACGGGAGCACGCCAATCCCATCAGCGATCCGGCCCATTCACGGAGTTGATCTCATGAAAATCATGATCCGCCGCTCTCCGGAGGCGGGCCTATCGATTTACGTGCCGAAAAAGGATCTTGAAGAGCCGATCGTGGACTCCGAGCACGAGACGCTGTGGGGCGGTTGGATCAGAATAGCCAATGGCTGGGTGCTCGATCTGCCCGACATGGCGAGCGACACGCCGCTGCCGATTACCATCAATGCCAGGAAGCGTGGCGAGAACGGGGACGAGCGATGAAGGCGATCCGACAAATCGATTTTGTAAACGCGGCCGATGCTGAGGCGATTCTCACTGACGTCGCAGCTAGGCTGCGTGCCGGCAGCATTGTTCCCTATCTCGGACCTGACGTCGCCGAGTTGTCCAAGCCGGATGTCCCGATGACGCCGGAGGCGCTAGCCGCCTTTTTCGCCAGCAAGGTCGCGCTGCCGCGCCGGGTCAAGGGCAATCCCTGGGCGTCGGCGCAGCACATCGAGAGCAATAAGCATCGCTCCACCGTGACGGCATTGATGGCGCAGGCCTTCGCCGCGCCGGTCGATCCGACGCCGCTGCATCATCATCTCGCCTCACTATCCCTGCCTGTCGTCGTCGACGCTTGGTATGACGGCGCAATGCGTGCTGCGCTTTGCAAGCACGAGGGATGGGGCGAGGTGCAGGGCATCACCCGCGCAAGCATCGGCGAAAACCGCTGGTATCGCTTCTATGATGCAGAAGGCAACGAGATCGATCGCGCTGCGGCTGGCAATTGGACGACAGTCCTCTACAAACCGCACGGCGGCGCGCTGCCCGCCGAGAACTTCCTGGTCTCCGACGCAGATTATGTCGAGGTGCTGACCGAGATCGACATCCAGACGCCGATTCCCGAAATCGTCAAGGAGCGGAGGACCGGGCGAAGCTTCCTCTTCATCGGCTGTCAGTTCAACGACCAGCTGTTGCGCACCTATGCGCGGCAGATCAGCAAACGCTCAGCCAATAGCCATTACGCAATTGTGGAGCCGGACGCGCTCTCGCGCAACGAGCTGCGCTTCCTGGCCGAGCAGTCCCTGACGCCGCTCGCGATTGCGCTTCCGCGCGCGGTCGAGATCTTGATCTCTGCCTGATGGGATCTTGCCTTCAGCGGAGCTTGGATAGCGTAAAACGCGAGCGTCGTTTGACGCGTTGATATGCGCCTGATCGGATTCCAGTGTCGACACTGCGCCTTCTGTCACGTTTGCAACAACCGCGAAAGATCTGTCGCGTGCGAGAGGGCATCGCTAACATCCTGACATCGGACAGAAATTTCCGAGGCGCCGTTAATGGCACGCGAGTTGCTAACTCTCAATTGAAGTTTCCGCCTGCAGAGAGAATGGCAAATGGATGTGTCGGAATGTAATGAGGCAAGCTCTTTTGGCGGCGCCGCTGGTCTCGGCGAGATCAAGCAAGCCCACACCCGGCATAAGGGCTGCGGCACCTTTGGCGGCAGGGACAAGGCGAGCTGCGGATCGCAGGCCCGCCAAGGCGATCTGCCACCCGCGATCTGGGAAAAGGTGAAGAACCATCCCTGCTACAGCGAAGAGGCGCATCACCATTACGCCCGCATGCATGTCGCGGTCGCGCCGGCGTGCAATATCCAGTGCAATTACTGCAATCGCAAATATGACTGCGCCAATGAATCGCGCCCGGGTGTGGTAAGTGAGAAGCTCACCCCTGAGCAGGCGGCGAAGAAAGTGCTCGCCGTTGCTTCCACTATTCCGCAGATGACCGTGCTTGGCATCGCCGGCCCCGGCGATCCCCTGGCCAATCCGGAAAAAACATTCAAGACGTTCGAGCTGGTAGCCAAAGCCGCGCCGGACATCAAGCTGTGCCTGTCGACCAACGGGCTGGCCTTGCCCGATCACGTCGACACCATCGCCCGCTTGAACGTCGACCACGTCACCATCACCATCAACATGGTCGATCCCGAAATAGGTGCCAAGATCTATCCGTGGATTTTCTATGGCCACAGGCGCTACACCGGCGTCAAAGCCGCAAAGATTCTGATCAATCGACAGCTGCAAGGCCTTGAGATGCTCGCGGAGCGCGAGATTTTGTGCAAGATCAATTCGGTCATGATCCCGGGCATCAACGACCAGCACCTGGTCGACGTTAACAAGGCCGTCAAGTCGCGCGGCGCGTTCCTGCACAACATCATGCCGCTGATCTCCGCGCCCCAGCACGGCACCGTGTTCGGTCTCAACGGTCAGCGCGGCCCGGCGGCGCAGGAATTGAAGGCGCTGCAGGACGCTTGTGAAGGCGAGATGAACATGATGCGGCATTGCCGGCAGTGTCGCGCCGATGCTGTCGGCCTGCTCGGCGAGGATCGCGGCGCGGAGTTCACCACGGAGAAGATCATGGCGGTGGATGTCAAGTACGACCTCGAGACGCGTAAAGCCTATCAGGCCAAAGTTGAGGAGGAGCGCGTGGCCAAGGTCGCGGCCACACAGCAGAAACTGGCCGACCTCGCGGGCGAGACGAGTGATATCAATCTCCTGGTCGCGGTAGCAACCAAGGGCTCGGGCCTGATCAACGAGCATTTTGGACATGCCAAGGAGTTCCAGGTGTACGAACTCTCGACATCGGGCGCCAAATTCGTCGGCCACCGTCGCGCCGATCCCTACTGCCAGGGCGGTTATGCTGAGGAGGGCAGCCTTGTGACCATCATCCGCGCCATCGATGACTGCCATGCGGTGTTCGTGGCCAAGATCGGCGGGTGCCCGAAGAGCGAGCTGATCAAGGCCGGCATCGAGCCGCTTGATCAATACGCGCACGAGTTCATCGAGAAATCAGCGATCGCCTGGTTCAAGCGTTATCTCGACAAGGTGCAAAGCGGTGAGATCCAGCATGTCGAACGCGGCAACGCGGCGATTCGGCAGGGCGCGCTGATTTCGGCGGCGTAAGGACATATCGATGCCGTTCAAGATCATCGCCTCACAATGCACGGGCTGCTCGGCTTGCGAACTCGAATGCCCGAATGTTGCAATCTCGGAGAAGGGCGGGACGTTCGTGATTGATCCTAAGAAATGCACCGAATGCATCGGCCATTTCGACGAGCCGCAATGCGTGGCGGTCTGTCCGGTCGACAATACCTGTGTGCTCGATCCCTCATTGCCGCGCTATCACGCGCGGGCATAAGGGAGTAAGGGATCGTGAATTCCACGCTGACGCCGGCTGCGGAAAAATTCATGAGTTTTGA
Organism: Bradyrhizobium sp. 170; assembly: GCF_023101085.1. Lineage (NCBI taxonomy): Bacteria > Pseudomonadati > Pseudomonadota > Alphaproteobacteria > Hyphomicrobiales > Nitrobacteraceae > Bradyrhizobium > Bradyrhizobium sp. 170. Next base: position 1,857,631 of record NZ_CP064703.1, read on the forward strand.
GGTGCGCGCCCATTGCGCCGCTGAAACCGGCTTCCGGCTCGCCGTTACGGCCGGCAGTTGCTCGGGATTGTCGGTCGATATCGGTGTTGCGCGGGCATCGGGGTCCGGTGAGCAAGTCGGCGAACGCAACGACCTAAACTCTCTCTATGCCGAGGGCAGGCCGCTGGTCGGCGGTGTGACCATCGTCTTAACCGATACCGCTGCGCAGACCGGCCTGATCTTCCCCGAAGCAGGTGTGCTGCTCGAGCAAGGCCACAAAGGCCGCCCACTCGAAGAGGAAAGCTGCCGATGGACCTGGACGTAGCAGGCAATCCGCTTTCCGGGAGCGCGAGGTCACTGATCGCGCACACGCTTCTCGGCAAAGGCCTGCCGTGGCAGGCCGGGCTCTCCTATCACCTGGACGCGATCGCAGAAAAGCACCTGCACCAAGCGCAGGCGCTGGCACGGGGCCACGCCGCCGTCCTGATCGGCCTCTACCGTTTCTATTTCTACAAGGGCCGATTGTCGGAGGCGTTGGAGATCGCCAGGCGTTGCATCACCCAGGCCGCGCTTGAAAACGGACTCGCGTACGATTGGAGGCAGGTCAAAGCGGCCGATGCCGCGTTCGGCAGCTACGAAAGCATCCTGCCGCGCTTCTATCTGTTTTCGCTGAACGGGCTATGCCTACTTGCAGATGCGCCTCGGCAATCTGGACGAAGGGCGCGTGGCCACGAAAAAGCTGCTCGAACTCGACCCGACCGACAAGATCGGTGTCAGGCTCCTTCTGGACGTGCTGAAGCGGATAGGGCAACGATGACGGATGACATCGACGAGGCCCGCGACTGCCAGGGCCATGAGGTCAATTGCAGCGCCTGCACTCATCTGTCGCTGAAGAAAACGGGCGGCTGCCGGCTGATGCATGCCTGTGTCAACGACCATTATGCCCAGCACAACGACCGTTTTTTCAACTGGAGTCCCGCGCTCGCCAATGCCTACACTGCGCATCCGCATTTCGAGGTGCGGGCCATCGCGGCCAAGCACGTCAATCTCTTTCTATTGCTACCGCTGCCAAATGACGCCGAAGAAACCGTGCGCGCGAATGCAGCGTGGCGACTGCTCAAGAGCAACATCCTGACGCTGCGCAACGATTCGCATCGCGAGGTAAAGATACTGGTCGCGACTCTGCTCGATGGTGAGGAATTGGTGCCGATGCTGTCGGACCAGAACTATTGCGTCCGCCAGATCGTGGCTCGCCGCGCAGCGACTGTCGCCGAAGTTCCTGCCGCTCTGCGGTGCGATCCCGATTGGCGTGTCCGCCGGGAAGTGGTGACCCGCATTGCGGCTTTTGAGTTGGCACGTCTCACCGAAAATGAGGACAGTATGGTGCAGGAGGTCGCGCGTGGCCGTCTGGCCTGCAAGTCCGCAAGGAGGTGATAATGAGCAACATCGTCCGCGACAGTGATGTAGTCGAGCTAACTGGGCCACCGTTCTTCAACCTTGGCGAAAAGGTACGGGCCAAGCGCACCATTCGCAACGACGGCACCTATGCCGGCAAGGAGATCGGCGATATCCTGGCCAAGAAAGGCGAGGTGGGTTACGTCGTCTCCATCGGGACTTTCCTGCAGCAATTCTATATCTATGGCGTCGAGTTTCTTGAAAGCGGCCACCGCGTCGGCATGAAGCGCAAGGAGCTCGATCTGGTGGAAGCGCGCGACGAACCCGACGACCTGCCGTTGCCGGAAGAGATCGCGTCATGATCGAGCCGCGCCTCCCGAAATATCAATGGGGCCAGCGAGTTAAAGCCGCTGTCGACCTTGTTAACGATGGCTCCTTTCCCGATGCGCCGGCTAACGGGCTCTTGGTGGGCGCCGGCGGCATCGGCGAGATCGTGAAGGTCGGCATGCAAACCGAAGCGAACTTGCCGATTTATGTTGTCGAGTTTGGTGAGCGGCTGGTCGTCGGTTGTCTTGAAGAAGAGATCACAATGCTTTGAGGGGGCTTTCGCGATGAACGCCGCGGTGATGAGAAAGGTAGTGAACGGACTTATCGCTCATCCGAACGAGCTCGATCGCAAGCGGATCGAGCGTGGCTTGAGCTCGCGCAAACGCTATCGTTATGTCTCGCCGAATGTGAAACCGGTACGGAGTGGCTATCTCATCGAGAGTCCCTGCTGCTCGGGCAATATCGACAAAGATGGCGGCTTGATTGAAGTAGCGCTGATCCATCATGACTCGAGGAGCGCGACATGGAAGCTGTTTCGTAAAGATCACGCGCGGGGGCTTTGGGAGTTTTACAGCATCTACCAGCGGCTGACCGCAGCGATCGACGAATTGAACACAGATCCGGAGCGGGTGTTCTGGCAATAACGTTGCTTTTGGAACTAATCATATAGGAGTCGCGATGGCGCTCGGCACCGACGAACTTATCGAAATCGAACGGCTGCTTGCGGCAGCTGATGCCGATGCAAGCGCGTTCGCCGAGGTGCGGCGCCGCTTTCCACAGCTCGCCTGCACGCGCTGTGACGCGTCCGACATGACGGAGCCGCCGTTCCGCAGTTTTCCACGATTCGACCTGCATCTGATCGATGGCTCCGCTCATTGTGTGCAGATCACCGCCGATCCAGCGCGCGCGACTGGCATCGTGCTGGCGGCAAGGAGTACTTGATGATGACTAGCGTTGCTCTCGCAAAGGATCACGATGCGAACGTGGTCAACGCGGACGTATCTTTCATTCGGATGTCCGATCCGGATGTCACCTTCGCCGAGCTCTCTGCCGTGGAAACGCTGCTGTGTTCGCCGCGGGTCTCGAACGGGCCGGTGACTGAGACCTTCGAGAAAGCCTTTGCCGCCTATCTCGGCCGGAAATACGCCGTTGCCGTCCCGAGCGGCACCATCGGGCTTCTGCTTGCGCTAAAGGCCCTCGGCATCGGGCCGGGGCAGGATGTGATCGCCTCACCGTATTCGTTTCGCGAGACGGTGCATGCTATCAGTCTCACGGGCGCGCGCACCGTATTTGCCGACGTCGACTATTGGTCGGGAGCATTGGTTCCGGCGAAGGTCGAAGAGCGGATCACGGCCAACACACGGGCGATTGTTGCCGGCAATCCCAATGGCCATCCGGCGCCATGGTCGGAGCTGCGCGCGATCGCGCAGCGCCATCAGCTGATGCTACTGGAGGATTCCACCGAGGCGATCGGATCGAGATACAAGGGCGAACTCGTCGGCCGCTTTGGCGATATCGCCGTGTTCGACTTTGCCCAGCCTCTGGCCCTGACCTGCGGCGAGGGCGGCATGGTGGTGACCGACGATATCGACATTGCCGTTGGCTTGCTTCGCCATCGCGCGCATCGGCTGGATAACCGCTCCTCCGTCGTCGTCAGTAGCGCAGCGCCTTACCAGGCCGGCATGAGCGATCTTACAGCCGCGTTGGGCCTTGCGCAGCTGAAGCGCCTCGATGAAATCCTGGAGCGGCGCCGGCTCATCGAGCAGCTCTACAATGCACATATCCAATCATTCGAGGGCATCAAGCCGCCCTATATCGGTCCCGATGTGACCGAGGTGAACTGGTTCCTCTATCTCGTCCATCTTGGAACGCGCTTCACGCGCTCCAGCCGTGACGCCATTGTCGATGATCTGCGCATTGGGCATGTCGAGGCCGCTGCCTATTGCCATCCGATGCATTTGCAGCGTCACTATTTTGAGATTGGCTATCGATATGGCGATTTACTGGTCACGGAAAAGATCGCCGATCGTGCCGTGGCGCTGCCGTTTCACACCCATCTCACCGACAACCAGATCGAGTTCATTGTGGAGACGATGAAGGACGCGTCCATCAATATCGGCGCGGGCGCAGCCATCTATTAGAGCCCCGGCGCCCTCATTACGCGCAAAAGGAGGAGCGAATGTCGAAAGTCAGAATCTTGCCGTATGGCAAAATGATCGAGGCCATTGAGGCCACGTCACTCTTGGCGGCGGCGCTGGGCCCCGAGATTGCCCTTCAACAGTCATGCAAGGACAGGCCAAATTCGGACTCCTGCCATTCTTGGTCCAGCAAGGCCGCAAGGGAACCCGCGCAAAGAGAATGAGAAAGCTCAACGATCGTGGACGTTGGCTCTAAGTTTCGGCACGCCGGCCCTGCAAGGTGCTCGGATCAGGAAACATGATCATTGAGCTCTTGGGGCTTCGGCTCGGGTTTTTTCAAGCTTGACCTTAGCGGGTGGGAAGGCACAAGGATCCCTAACAAATCATTGTTCTTCGAACGGGAGTGGTCGAGCTTCCGGCCGGAGCCCGGCAGAGCTGTTGCCGTACCATCGGCATGATTTTGTCAGCGAAAGCGCAGGCGATGCCTATCGGCCGCTATCTAATGATCACGGCGTGTCTCGGCTGACCCGGGTCGCAATCCATACATTCGCGACGATAGCATGACCAAAGAAACTATCCGCGATATGGCCAGCCAAGAGATCGTGGTCTTCGCCGTCTGTCCCGCCGAGGCCATTGAGCGGGGTGACGCTAAGGGTTTCAGCCTGTCGCGGATCGATGACAGCGGCGAGAGCCGGCCGTTTCCGATTGTCGTGGTGCGGACCTTCGGCAACGACTATCTCGGTTATGTCAACCGCTGCCCGCATGACGGCGTCTGGCTCACATCGGCTCCGGCAAGTTGTTCTCGCCGGACCGCTCCTTTCTCAGATGTGGCCGGCACGGGGCGACCTTCGAGATCGGCAGCGGGTTTTGCATCGATGGCCCCTGCAATGGGAAAGCCCTTGAGCCGGTCGCGCTGGCCGTGATCGGCGGCGACGTCTGCCTGTGCGGTGTGAAGCTGGTAGAGGAAAATCCGTTTCCCGATCCGTTCGAGGATAGTGACGATACCATGGACATCATGATTCATCCGGATTAACGGGCATTATCTCATGATCATGCGCTCCGCTAAGAAGAACTGTCAGGTCGCAATCTTTTATTTCACCAGGATTGTCCGTGCATCTCGCGCGGACCCTTCGATCGATTCCTCGAATTGTGTGCCGGATCATCCGGATCGTTCAAGCGGCCGATTCCCACAACGGCAATGTTGGAGACCGCGCGGAGCCGAACTCAGCGATAGGAATCGCTTTTATGACAGAGCCGACGACGAGTGGCAGCCTCGACCAGCACGACAACGCGAAGCAATGGGCTGCGGGTGGCCGGCCCGACGCTGAGCAAGACTATGCGGAGTCCGGCATCGGCGACTATGACGACCTCACCGAGCAGTCGGTCCGCAAGACTACCATCAGGCGGGCCTGGGTTGAAGGAGACAAGCCCGCCGGTTCGCGCCGGCGGGTTTGCCTTGCCGGGGATTGCGTTACCGCTGTAGGATGCGGCTCTTACTTCACGGGAGAACGGATAGTGGCGACAGGTACGGTAAAGTGGTTCAACGCGACTAAGGGATATGGGTTTATTCAACCTGACAACGGCGGCAAGGATGTCTTCGTGCACATCTCGGCCGTTGAAAAAGCGGGCCTGAGCAACCTTAATGAGGGCGCCAAGGTGAGCTACGAAGAAATGAGCACCCGGGGCAAAACGTCTGCGGAAAATCTAAGGGTCGGATGAGTTCAAGCCCGCCGGTCCGACCGGCGGGCTCTCAATGCGCGCACATCTCCCATCTGGTCTGCGCCAGATCCCGCAGCCTAGCATTACAGTTGCTATTTTTGCGGGCTTCTGAATCCATGGGCAGCCATGATTCGGATGTCGTGGACGCGGGCCGCGTCGGTTGAGGAGACGCTTGCGTTGTGGGCGGCGTCGCTTCGAGAGATCAAGAAACGGATACGTCCGCTGTTCACGCAAGAGCGTGTTGCGACGAATGCAGGCATGTTCCTGGAAGGTCTGCTCGGAGATGAGCAGCGCAAGACCGGCTGGATGCGTGCGGAGGCGGCTGGCGATCCTGGCCCATGGCGACAGCAGGCAATTCTTGGTCGTGGGGATTGGGACGCTGATGCCCTGCGCGACATCGTGCGCGACTATGTCATCGAGCATTTGGCGGATGACGATGCGGTGCTGGTGATCGACGAGACCGGCTTTCTCAAACAGGGCAAAGCGTCATGCGGCGTGGCACGGCAATACACCGGTTCGGCAGGAAAGATCACGAACTGCCAGATCGGCGTCTTCGCCACCTATGTTTCGCGTCATGGCCACGCGTTCATCGATCGCGCGTTGTATCTTCCGAAGGAATGGACCGACGATCCAGATCGGCTGGAAGCCGCATATGTGCCTGCCGATGTCGGCTTTGCGACCAAACCAAAGCTTGCGACGCGAATGATCGCACGCGCGATAGCCGCGTCTGTACCATTCAAGTGGGTTGCCGGTGATACCGTCTACGGTGTTGGCAACATCGAACAGCAACTACGTCGGGCAGGCAAAGGCTACGTGCTCGGGGTCAGCAGCGCTCATGTGTTTCGATCCTGGGGCAAGCGACCGCCGGTCGCCGGTACGGCTGCGGACCTCGCCCGGACGCGGCGCTCATCCGACTGGAAGCGCCTGTCGGCGGGAGCCGGAACCAAAGGACCGCGGCTGCACGATTGGTGTTATCTCGAATTGGCCGATCTCGAGGCCGAGCAGTTCAACGGTGCAAATGACGGTTTGTGGACACGCGGTCTACTGATCCGTCGTCGCATCGCCGATGATGACCTCGCCTTCTTCACCACCTGGTGCCCAGCGGGAACAGCCATTGAAACGCTGGTCGCGGTCGAAGGCCATCGATGGGCGATCGAGGACAGCTTCGAGACCGCGAAAAACGAGTTCGGGCTCGATCACAACGAGAGCAGATCCTGGCATGGCTGGCACCGTCATGTGTCCTTGGTGATGCTCGCCTTCGCCATGATGGCCGCGATCCGACATCGCGCTAATCCGCCACCGCCCAAAAAAACGAAACGGCGCCCCCCGGCAAAAGCCAAAGCATAACCACCCCACCACTGATCCGTTGGTCAATCCAGGAAATCCGCCGCATTGCTATCAGACTTGCTCGAAAGCGGATTCAACCCGCACACATCATCGCATGGTCTTTCTGGCGCAGAGCTCACCAGGCTGCCGCTCAACGCGCCCACTTCAAATCAAGAAGGCAACTGTAATGCTAGGGTCTGTTGAGATTCACCTGGAATGGATGACGGCGGTAGCGAGGTAGATCATCGCTTCGAAGCTGCCGTCTGTCTTGTCGCATCGCATCGCTATGCGTTTGAATTCCTTCAGCTTGCCGAAGAAATTCTCGATCAGGTGGCGCCATTTGTAAATGTCCTTGTCGATGTTGAGAGGCTGGGCGCGCCTTTGATGCTGCGAGATGACAATCTTGGCCTTGCGTGCGTTCAGGTCTTCGATGATCCAGTTGGAATCAAAAGCCTTGTCGGCGATCAAGCCGCCGAATTCGATGTCTTTGATCAGAGGCGCGACGCCGACTGTGTCAAAGCGATGGCCAGGGAGCAGGATGAACCGCACCAAGTTCCCAAGCGCGTCGGTCAGCGCGAGGATTTTGGTGGTCCAGCCGCCCTTCGATTTGCCGATGGCCTGATTTTTGGTCCCTCTTTTGCTCCCTGCGCTTGACGATGAACTTTGACGATTGTCGCGTCGACCATCGCAAACTCCATGTCTGGATCATCCGATACAGCATCGAAAATCCGCTTGAAAACGCCGGCCTTCACCCAATCACGATAGCGCTTGAACACCCGTATTCCAGTTGCCGAACCTCGGCGGCAGATCCCTCCATGGGCTGCCCGTGCGCGCGATCCAAAGCACAGCTTCGAGAAACAAACGGTTGTCACCCCCTGTGCGGCCGGGGTTCGTGGCCTTGCCCAAACAAAGCGACTCCATCTTCGCCCACTGGGCGTCCGTCAAAACGAATCGGTGCATGCCAAGCTCCTTTCGGAGCTTGAATCACGGACATTCCAATCTGTGAATCCTGAATCTCAACAGACCCTAGCATTACAGTTGCTATTTTTGCGGGCTTCTGAATCCATGGGCAGCCATGATTCGGATGTCGTGGACGCGGGCCGCGTCGGTTGAGGAGACGCTTGCGTTGTGGGCGGCGTCGCTTCGAGAGATCAAGAAACGGATACGTCCGCTGTTCACGCAAGAGCGTGTTGCGACGAATGCAGGCATGTTCCTGGAAGGTCTGCTCGGAGATGAGCAGCGCAAGACCGGCTGGATGCGTGCGGAGGCGGCTGGCGATCCTGGCCCATGGCGACAGCAGGCAATTCTTGGTCGTGGGGATTGGGACGCTGATGCCCTGCGCGACATCGTGCGCGACTATGTCATCGAGCATTTGGCGGATGACGATGCGGTGCTGGTGATCGACGAGACCGGCTTTCTCAAACAGGGCAAAGCGTCATGCGGCGTGGCACGGCAATACACCGGTTCGGCAGGAAAGATCACGAACTGCCAGATCGGCGTCTTCGCCACCTATGTTTCGCGTCATGGCCACGCGTTCATCGATCGCGCGTTGTATCTTCCGAAGGAATGGACCGACGATCCAGATCGGCTGGAAGCCGCATATGTGCCTGCCGATGTCGGCTTTGCGACCAAACCAAAGCTTGCGACGCGAATGATCGCACGCGCGATAGCCGCGTCTGTACCATTCAAGTGGGTTGCCGGTGATACCGTCTACGGTGTTGGCAACATCGAACAGCAACTACGTCGGGCAGGCAAAGGCTACGTGCTCGGGGTCAGCAGCGCTCATGTGTTTCGATCCTGGGGCAAGCGACCGCCGGTCGCCGGTACGGCTGCGGACCTCGCCCGGACGCGGCGCTCATCCGACTGGAAGCGCCTGTCGGCGGGAGCCGGAACCAAAGGACCGCGGCTGCACGATTGGTGTTATCTCGAATTGGCCGATCTCGAGGCCGAGCAGTTCAACGGTGCAAATGACGGTTTGTGGACACGCGGTCTACTGATCCGTCGTCGCATCGCCGATGATGACCTCGCCTTCTTCACCACCTGGTGCCCAGCGGGAACAGCCATTGAAACGCTGGTCGCGGTCGAAGGCCATCGATGGGCGATCGAGGACAGCTTCGAGACCGCGAAAAACGAGTTCGGGCTCGATCACAACGAGAGCAGATCCTGGCATGGCTGGCACCGTCATGTGTCCTTGGTGATGCTCGCCTTCGCCATGATGGCCGCGATCCGACATCGCGCTAATCCGCCACCGCCCAAAAAAACGAAACGGCGCCCCCCGGCAAAAGCCAAAGCATAACCACCCCACCACTGATCCGTTGGTCAATCCAGGAAATCCGCCGCATTGCTATCAGACTTGCTCGAAAGCGGATTCAACCCGCACACATCATCGCATGGTCTTTCTGGCGCAGAGCTCACCAGGCTGCCGCTCAACGCGCCCACTTCAAATCAAGAAGGCAACTGTAATGCTAGTACGGAGACCATTCATCGCGACAGGCGCGGTCGCCGCGCGAAGGCGTAGGCCGGGTTGATGCCGCAATAGGCGTCAGTACCTGAAGCACTTGCCACGCACTGTCCGCGGGTAGCGAATTGGCAATTGCCTGGGTAGCCCCAGATCCGTCTCTGCAAGCAGTAGCGATCATACGGTCCGCTCGGGGAGACGTCGCTATGGCGATACTGCCGTGCGGTCGCAGGCGAGCTCGAAGCCGCCAACACTAAAATTAGGCTAGCCTATGCAATGGCGAAAAGCAGGCGGGTCATCTTCATCTCCTGAAGTTCGGTTCTCGTCGGCGAATTTGTTCTTGTCCCTCACTCAGACCGGCTGGCCTCAGCTCGACTCACTGGTTGCACGTCGGCTTGCCCCGAGGCCGAGCCAATCTCGATTTCTTCGAAGAATTTCAGCTCGAAGTAAGAAAATTCGCCCGATATATGCGGTACCAAGCAGAAGTTGGCTAGTTTTCTTCTTTTATGACGAGGTAAGTTTTTATTTGTGCGCGGTACCCGGTCGAGAGCCCGGGTCCGGTCGGCCGGATGAAGGCTCAAGCGAGCGCACGCAGCAACAGCTTTCTCAACAGCTTTCTGTCGGATGCGAGCGCGACGTTGCTCGGGATGCTGCACATGAGAGTCTAACTCTGCGCCCGCCGCCCTTACCTGCGGTAAGATTGGCGGATCACTACGATCCTGGAGCCGAAGTTCACCTGTGTACGCACAGTGAGTCAGCGACTCCGGAGTTCCACTCCCAGGGTGGGCCCAAAGAAGATGAAGATGTACGATTGCCGCAAACGGTTTGAGTGTCGCCCAGCAGCGATAAGCTGCGCCGCATGTGGCGGAAAGTTTGGCCCGATCAGGTACTACTCATGGCGGGCGGCGCTGTGCTTCAAGAAGCGCCTGGACCACTTCAGGGCACGCCGGGAACGAGACCGCCGCTGGCTATTTCGATTTGAGGCGGTGGGCCATGCAGCAGCACCTCAAGGGCGGCAACAAGATCGACCTGGAGCTGCAAGAACTGTTCGACAGCGTGCTCGATGAAGAGGTACTATTTTGATATCCGCGACGGCAGCCAATTCATCCACGATGATGAAGGTGTGGAGCTGCCGAACATCGAGTCTGCGCGGCAAGAGGCGACCACTGCGCTCTCGGAGATGGCCCGCGAATGGGTCAGAGGCGGGCCGCAGCACCGCATGGCAGTTGAAGTTCGCGATGATCATGGCCCTATCTTGGAGGCGAGCCTTGGCTTCGTGATGAAAGATGAAACCGCGCGCGACGTGAAAGCCATCGATTGGGATCGAAATGCAATTTTGGACGCCGATTGACAGCTGAAATCGCGGGTAATCAGGGCGTTTTCATACAACCAAGACCCACAGCAGAGATCAGCTGATTGTGAGGGTGGTCCACGCGGAAGAGCCAACAGGCTCTGGTCCGAGGTGGTCGCGAATCTCAGCTGGCCTTGTCTCTATCTAGTTGGTCAGGTGCACCAGCATGGCCTCACAGGCCTGCTCGGCTTCGGCGAACGTCTTAAAGGGTGATCCGCCCACCCTGCTGGCCGGCCTGTTGAGGTTGATGAGGCGCCAAGAAGCTACAAAGCCCGGCTGTCCGTGGAGGCCAGGACCGCTCCTACTCTCATTGCTGATGACGAATGAGAAGTCGCGCTCGCACGCGCTCCAAATCTCTAGCTCCTCTGTCACGGGAGCAATGCGGCTGAAGTGCAGGGCCATTCCACCGATCCAGCGAGTGTCTAAACGACCCCAGCAAATTGTCGCCAGCATTCCAAGAAGGCGGCCCACCCAAAAGACAAAGGTTGCGGGTGACTGGCTGCAAATGGCCGAAGACGCTGAGGCCCGGAAGGGGCGACAAATTCGAGCTGAGGCACCACCGTAGTCACCGTAATAGACTAGGACCCAGTGAGGCCGGACTGACGCACTAATGACGCATTTCCCCCAGGGTAATCTTTTGTCGCCGCTGCATCGCGCCCAATTCTGACAAAAATCACTCACAGCCAAATGGCCGCTCCGGGGATCCGAAGTGAGAGATCGGCGTTATCGATCCCGCTAACCACCCTGGAGAAGTGCGAAGATGTTTCAATCATACTTGAAGATGTTTCAATCATCCTTAAATGTGCGTGCTAATCACTACTTCAAGGTGCGGTCGGCAGGCCGAGACTGCAAAACTGATCGCGCTCGCGCTACACGCATTTTTCGGTCGATAGGGGATGCGCTGGAGGGGGCAAAGGCTGAGCAAGCTGGCCTGAAATCACGTATCGATGATGCCTTAGCCCGCGCCGCAGTAACGTTGGGCAATGATTCCGATGAGTACCTAACGCGCGACCCGCAGGACAATCATTATCAGAATTTGCTCGGCACTGAGATCGCAGAAGGGCAGCGGCGATTGAACGAGCTAGGAGTGACGATCGGGCACATCAAGTTTTTGAAGACCGCGCTTGTTACAAGGTTTCCCGACTTTGACTTTGAACACAACACTTCCCGCGCGAAAGAAGCGTAATCCGTGGTAGGACGATTCATGATCGGCACAACGCGCTTTTGGCACCTGCAAGTGCGGTGCCTGACTTTACTCTGCGAGGTTGCCACGGCGAGGCAGACTTTTTGGGTGCACCGCATCGCCCTTAGCTCTGCGCGCGTGCCACCTCCACGCAATGACGAAGGACCGCCCGATCAAGGCAACGAGGCCGGTGGATCATTGCACACCCCCCGGTCGCCCTGAACGGATAGCGGAAGGACGTGTTGCGCATCAGCGGCTGCGCCAGGCTATCACGCTGGAGAACGAGCGCACGGCAAAAAAGGGGAACACGGTCGATAACAGGAGAGCCCGGTTCGCGAATGTCTTTGACTCGTCGAGCGATTAGCGGCCAGCCTTGCGACTGATGCTGCCGGGCCTCCAGCATCCTTGATCTGCCGCTACTGGAATTTCAATGAACGCAGGCGCTGCATAGCGGCAGTTTGGACTGACGTGTGAATGGCCTCGGGAAAACCCATTGGCAATTCGTTTTCTATTTTGACGAGGGCAGCTTCAGCGGTAGCGGCGACAGCTTCGATTGACTCCTGTACCAGCTTTTTCGGTACGCCTGCCGCTTCCCCCGTCTGCACGAAATGCCTGCCTTGCACTTCGGCAATCCGGTAGTGGTTGTTTGTTCCGACCGACATTGCGAGTTCCATCTGCTTGCGCTGAATTTGGCCGGTGTCGAGACTGGGCTGCGCGGTGAGTACGTCGTAGAGCGGCGTCAAGTGATAGCGTCCGCCGGGCGCCAGGAAGATGCTGAAGTTCTTTGCGTGGCCATCGGTTGCACCAATCAGCCAGAAGAAAATTTGGGCTTTCAGCAGCATGGCCTGATCTTCGCCGGGCGTGTCGCTGCCTTTGAGCAGGTCGAGGAGCTTCACTATGCCGGGACCGCCATTGCTCTGGTATTTGCGCGTCAGGAGCGGACCTCGCGCACCCGAGGGCAAGGCTCCGTTGCAGGTCCTCGTAGCCGAGAAGACGATCGAAGACGCTAAAGTCAGGGTGATCCGGGAAAAGACGAGCGTGTCGGCGGTGGTCGAGGAATTGCTCCAAGGCTGGCTGGACGGCATCTATGAGCTGAAACGGTAGGAGGCAGATCCAGGGACGGCAGTCGTGGTCACGACCGCGGCTATACGGAGGGAGGATCAAAAATTTTGAGCTCCTGCGGCGTCGCAATCAATCGTTGCCGAATTAACGGACGGACGACCTGTCCCTTCCAGCATTGCGGGGTCCACTCCGTTTCGTTCCCGGCCACGATGAGCATCAGCGGTGCACTCACCCGTCGGGCTATCCGAAGGAGCGTTGCCGAATCGAGATCGCTCATTTCGGCGACGCCGTCCGGATGCGAGTGCCAATCACCGAGATAATCGAGATCGCCGCGGCTCGCATGGAACGCACGGTTGATTTCCGCTACTTGCCAGCCGTGATCCGGAACAAAGCAATGCCTGCCATGGAGCGCGTGCGGCCCGGGGCCGCGCATATCCGCAACGATGCGGTCCTCGCCTGACCGCCACCCCAGAAGGATCCCGCCGTTCTCAAGTGGGGACAGATCTCGCGCGTATCTGCACATCGACTGCAAAACATGTGAAGAGAGCCAGACGATCACAGAGTGGCTCCGCAGCATCTCGGATGTGCCGGGCACTGGTAGCCTTCCCAGTGAGGCAGCATTCGCACGCCTCCATCGCCCTTCAGCGTCAGTACGGCTACCTCCCAACCGCCAGGATCGTAGGTCCCATCCGAGAGCAGCCCGACTGCGGTGCGCACAATTTCCAGCGAGATCTCCTGCAGGTCGAAGCCGCCCCCGGTGAACGTCGGTGCATTGCATCCGACTGGGATTACGATACCTGCATCATCGACGCGGGGCCTTGGTATTTCCTGGTTGTCCTTCAAGTGTTCTTGGAGACACACAAAGCAACCTTCGGAATCGGGAACGTGGCGGGCAACGATACCGCCCGCCAGGCCGAGTGTGGCGTAGCCCATCACATACGGTACACGGAACCGCCGGCAGTAGTGCGACAGCGCAAGGTGGACCTCCGGTGAGGCCGAGGCGTCGACTACGACATGGGCGGCACGCAGTAGATCGAATATCGGCGCCAGAACATGGCCTTTCTGGTCGCCGGGGAGGCGGTCCGGATCGGTTTCAGCCGCTCCGATTTTGGTGCCGACGGCAATGGCCTTTGTCCACGGATAGTTTGCGGCGATGAAGTTGGCGAGAGCGATTGATTTCGCGCTTCCCCAAGCGGAACGGCCTAGAGGCCAGCGCAGGCTGTTGCCGGGCTGAACGGTGTCGAAGTCGAGGATCTCAATTTCCCCGACCCCAGCGCGGGCCAGTTCGAGGCCAGCGAAACCGCCGATGGCACCGCAACCGACGACGAGCACCTTCTTCGTGAGAAGAGATCTCGCGACGGGGAGCCGCGAAAACACATCGTTCTTCCCGGCCCGCTCCCCGAGAATCAACCTAGTTTCCGCGTCTCCCGTGGGACCGCGCCTTGTCACCAGAAACAACCACCCCGCGCCGTTTTTCTGCGAGCCGTATTCGGCTTCGTCTGGAAACGCGATGCCCGTGATCGAGAACGGGCCTTGCTTCGTTTCGTTGAGTTTTTGCACGCTGCCGGGCTGCAGCACCGCGTGGCGTCCAAGCTCTTCCTCGGCCAAGCGCAGCAATTCTCCGGCGTCCGTGATCGGTGACGGCGTGAACTTGACCCACCGTCCAGTAATCACCTGCGCGTCTTTCGGTTCGTTCGGAAATCCGAACCGTTTGCCAATAGACGCGCCCTGGCTGTCCTTCAGCTGTCGCACCACACCTTCGAACGCAGCGGGGTTCCTCCAGGTTTCGCGACCAGTGTAGACGACCTCCATTAGACCGTGCCGCGCAGCCGGCAGCGTGGCCTGTCCGTCAAAGAGGATAACCGAGTCATCTTCGGCGAGGCCTGTGAAGTAAGGCATTAGCGGGTCGGCAACCTGCTCCTCGAGCTTGGCCGCATCATCCCAACGCCCTTCATTTCTTGCTGCAAGGGTGCGCAGAAGCTGGTCCAGCCGCTCCTGAATGAAATCGGCCACAAGCTGGTTCGAATTCCATTGACCCGCTTCCTGCGTGAGCAGGCACAACTCGCGCGTCAACGGATTTTGATGACGGTCGAAATTCGCGTTTGGAGCGGCCACCGCTGGGCGGAAAAAGGGGTGGAGCGGGGAATATCCGATCCGCAACAACATCGAAGCGGACAGGCCTTGCACCGGCCAGTCCGCTTCGAGAATCAGCACCCCATTCCGTTTATGGATCGTGCGGGGAGTAATCCCCAGACGTGCGAAGGCCGCTAGTTCGTCGTTGAGAACCGTCGGCCAGAGCGTCCACCAATCGTGGTCTGCGCGGGGTTCTTTGTGCTTGGCCAACTATTAGCCCACAGGACGATGATCAGGCGGCGTGGTGGGGCGCGGCGGGCCCTTGCCTGGTGTTTCGCTGGGAGGGCCCGGAGGCACGTCCGGATGCTGCGGGTGCTCCGGGTGGGTTGGATGGGGCGGTTTACCCATGACACCTGATCCTTCTCTGTTTTTGTCTCTGTCTGAACACCTCGGCGCCGGAGGCGCCGAGTAGGGGACCCACTTTGCCCCGATTAGGGGACCAACTTGTAGGTGACCAACTTTGCCCGTCGCTGCACTCACACCAGTCGGCAAAATCGAGACGACCCGCTTGTGGACCCGCGGTTGTCACAACTCAAGCAAATGCCTCCGCAATCCACGGGAAAAATTGCGTGCCCGCGGGAAACGCAGCCAAGGAGGTTCGATTCTCGCTTATTGCCGGAGGCCGGACTTTAGACTCACTTCTAAACCAGTAGCCGATTCGGCGCGATTTCCAGATGACGCAAGGCGAGCGCGAGGGTACGCGCGGAGTCGTCGATCAACTGCTCGCTGGCGAGCTCAGTCCATTCATGAGCTTGCGATATCGAAGATGCTCTCCAGGCCATCGCCCCCTAGGTAGTGGTGAAGGCCGCCAGACGTGCACGTTCACGCAGACGTGTCGACGGCCTAGCGGATTTTCTTCGGCATATCAGCGTCGCCCGCGAGGACGCGCTTTCACTCCTGGACATGGCTCGCGACGCCGATCTTCCGCTGCGGATTCGACTCGCTGCTCAGGGCGCGATCGCAGATGCGCCCGACGAATTCGGCTTGTCGATGGCCAGAAGCGAAGACAGCGATTGGAAGGTGAAATCGGCCGCCTGGAAGTTTTCGCTAGGTGCCCGGTCCCGGAGAAACCCAAACATTCGCGTGAGTACGCCGTGAATCTATGAGGTTATAAGTTCCTAGCGAGCGCCATCCTTCAAAATCTGATCTGATTTTCCTGAAGAATTCGCCGGAAATTGTCCCACTCGCCGTTGGGGGGATAATGATGTTCACTTTCTGAGCTTTTCCATTCCGGAGTCGGCGAGCCTGCGGCGCTGCGCGGCGCGTGTGTAGCGCTCGACCTTTTCAAGACTCTGGTGGCCAGTGATCGCCATGATCTCGTGCGCGGTTGCGCCGCGTTCGGCAAGACGGCAGGCGCCGCCTTGCGCAGATCATGTGCCGAGCAGTGGGGCAGATCGGCCTGACGGCACTAGTCCTTGAACTTGTTGCCAAAGCCGTTTGCCGTGTGCGCCTTGCCGAACTCGGTCACGAGATAGGAGAGATGTTGTGAGGCAACCGCATCAAGCTGCGCTACAGATAAAACGATTATTGGGGATTTCATTCAGCGCGTCCCACAATGCACTACGCCTAGCCGCCCTCTAATCTTGAACCCGTATTCGCGAGCCAGCATTTTGCGAAGCAATGCGTGCGACAACGTCGCGAGACCTGCATCGATCTCAATTCCATGCACGCTCTTGAGTGCGCTTTGCAGGCGTTTTCCACCGAACAACCACGCTCAATACTCTTACTAACCAGATGGCGTACGATAGGTGTGATAAACGACCCACCGCCGCAGGCTGGGTCCAATACTATTGGATGGTCAAATCGACCCAGTATGTGTGCGCTGGCTTCCATCACAGCCTGCGACAGAACAGGAGGTGTGAAATAAGCTGAGAGTTGCTGCCGTTTCTTTTCGCCGATGAGCAACGAGTATGCGCTTGCTATGGCGTAGTCGCGCTCGTCGGGCTCTGCCGTTGCAAAGTCATGAGCAATCTTCTCCAGCAAAGAGAGCTGCTCAATTTCGGTCGCCAATTTTCCGCAAAAAGCAGATTGCGCCATCATGTTTGGCAAGTATCTTTTTCCGTTCTCTACGTATCTATGCAAAAAAATCCTTCGTCATGTCGCTTTAACTTAACGCTTATCCCGGAAATAGCCCCGGCATCCAGCGGGACGCGAGGCGAGCAGGGAAGGCAAGATAGAGCGGCGCGCGCGGGCTTTCGGAGGTCAGCACTTCGGCATCAAGCAAGGCCGATGTGACCCTGCGGGCACTGCGCTCGCTTGTTTGCAGCAGCGTTGTGACATCGCCGCGTGGCAACTCACCCCGGAATAAAAGCGCTTCCAGCACCGCACCGGATTTTTGGGGCAGGAGGTTGGCGCGCGTTTTTTCTTCGGCCCAGATCAGGATGCGGTTGCGCAGCTGATCAGGCTGTACGAGGCCTTGCATGAAGGCTACCTGATCGATGCAGGTCTGCAGGAAGAAGATCGCGAATTCCGCCAACGCTTCTTCACTCAGCGTGCCGCGTCCGTCGAGATCATTGCGGCGCTGCATGTCGCACGCAGTAAGGTGTTGCTTGTAGGCCGCCTCGTTGCGGGCAAGGCCGCGCGCAATCGACCATATGCCGCCGGTATCGAGCGTTTCCCGCTGCATGGCATAGGACATGAGCCGGGCGACACGGCCATTGCCGTCAAGGAACGGGTGAATCCAGAGCAGGCGGTGGTGAGCGCAGGCCGAGGCAATGATCGCGTCGGTCTTGCCGAGCTTTGCGTAGGCTTCTTCGCAGCGCGTCAGGAAGCGTGGGAGCGCGCCAGGACTGACCGGCACATGGCGGCCTACCGCCACGTCGCGGTCGCGCAGTTTGCCGGCGATGACCTGGATGCGTTCCTTGGTGTCTGGATTTTCAACCCAGAGCAGTTCTTCGGGAAGCAGCTCGCAGAAGCGGCGGTGAACTTCGATGATGCCTTCCTGCGTTGTGGCGCGCCCGTTCAGGCCTCCTTCATCGATCCACTCCTGCACAGCGATATGGGCGATAGCTTCCTTCTGCAGGTCGCGTTTCTTGGGGTCGGCGCTATAGTCGTTGTTGAGGGCGCGTTCGATGTCGACCGGATGCGTATCGTGGCCCTCGATCAGGTTGCTGTAGTAGCAATTCATCGAGCGCACCAACTTGGCCAGCGAGGTGATGACGCCGTTCGGCAGGCTGTGCTTGAAAGCGGCTGACTTTGCCGCCAGCTCTACCGTCAAGTCTGCGAGCTGGGTCCGGCGGCTGGAACTCTCCGATACCAGCATTGGTTCCATCAGGCCGGTGCTCTCGCCCCGATCTGGGACCGCTGATTTGGCCGGTTCTTTGCCCTGTTTTATGCCGCTCATTTTTACAACGATAGCAGCAACTTACGCCGCGTTCCAGACCTTTTTATGGACCTGATATTGGCCGGATAATTGGCCGCTTTGGCATTCTCCGCATATGATGCGGCGAATATGGCGCTATTCTCCGCATAAGTCGCGCTGAATATCATCATCTTGCGCCCGCGTGGGCGAGGCCCACAGAGCTGCACTACCGCAGCTTCTTCAGCCGCTGCTCACGAAGCTGCGGCATGCGCAGGAAACGCCGGCATCGGCATCTTCCGGCTTGCCGCGAATGGCGGTGCAATAATAGCAGTCCGGCTTCGGCTTCGCCGTAGTGAGTTTGGGTACGTGGCCGTAGTAGTTGATAAGGCGCTGCGGCTCTCTCATACCGGTGACTGCGACCATGAACTCGGTTGCGGCGAGCGCGGCGACGACGCCATTGATGGGGGACACTGAAGGCCCGGTCTCGCGCAGCGCATCTATCGGCACGCCATAGATCGCGGCGCGGCCCGCCTTCTCGGTGTCCGTGCTCAGATATGCCTCGACATCGCGAGGATCGAGCACGTCGAGGCAGTGCAGCACCCGCCGCCCTGCCAAGCGACGCAGATGCGCCCGCCGTATACGCCTGCTTCCGGCACGTCTGATGCGATATCGACATAGTCCTTTGCAAAGGCCGCGCAGAGCTCGTTCAGGATTGATCGCGGGCCATCCTCATCAAAGCAGCCAAACACCCAATCGGCCTGACTCACGGCAGCGAACGCTTCCTTGCTAATCAGGCTTGCCCTCACCGGCGTGACGCGAATGGTGGGATCGATCTCGCGCATGAGACGCGCGGCCAGTTCGATTATCGGACTGCCAGGCACAGGATCGTCATGTCTTGCGCCGACGAAGCGGTTGCGATTCGTTTCGTCCAGCTCCTCGTCGTCGACCAGCGTGATGCCGCCGACGCCGGGACAGGTAAAGCATCCCTGAAATCACACCTCTTTCTTTGGCGCGGATATCGGCCATGACGACTGTGTTGTTGGCGGTCTGGAATACGGCGTAGCCGGCAGTGATGATGACGAGCGGGCCTACCTGACCTAGGGCCGGTACCAGCAAGCGCTCACGTCGGTATGTCGTCTGATCATTTTCACGTCTATGGCGAAATTGCTGCCGGCGTTTGAGGTCGAATCTCGTGAAGCCTTCGCACGGCGTGATCCCAAGATTGTCTATCCCGATTACTTTGAACATCTTCCTAATTCGGTTCTTGAAGGCGAACGGGCTCCAGGTCGACCTAGCGGTACTGTTAGTGGCAAGTAGCGGACGCGTCGCGACTGCGCTGAACGTGTCCGGTCCCGGGCGGATTGTGTTGCAAACCTCGAAAGTTACTGGCCGACGAATTTCTCGCGAAAATAGAAGCGGGAAGCAATCGCCCATTCGTACACCCGCCATCGTCGATCGCGCCGCGATAATCAGAACGATCCCGGCGAAAGTCGGACAAAGAAGATGCCAGGGCGACAACAGTGGAAATGCAAAGCTGCTGATTCCAGCCGCTGCCGATATGGCGGCGCATTGCCCAGAAGGCTCAATTCGCAAAAATGACATTCGCTGTCTGACCAAGACCAGAAAAGCGCCTTTCGTGGAGCAATTCTACAGCGACCATACCTATCATCTGACGAGGCCCAGGACACCATCCATTCCATATCTGCTCCTATCAATCGGCTTTCACACTGCGTTATTTTAGCCTTTCTGGAAAATGCCGCTTTTACAAACGAAAGTGAACGGTTGCGCAGCTCCCTCAGGTAACCCTCCGGATCTTCATTAAGTGTTGGAAAATGGAGGAGAGACTGCTTGGGAGTTTGGTGGGGAGTTGAATGGCTCTTCGTCTCGTCTTGAAATGTGCCCTTCAGTGCGGTCTTTCCCTCGACCAGCATGTTGTACTCAGAAAGGTGGGGATGCTGTTCGTTGCTCAGCTGCTGAAAAACATCCCGCGGCATAGGGTCATCGACGTCTTTTCCCAACAATGCCTGCAGCTAGTTGTTGTTCGCTGCACCTTGCCGAGCGCAGAGGGATATGTGCCTTCCCAAATATCGCCGCCTGAGTGGCATTCAAATCCAGGAGAAATTCCTGGACAAATCGCTGCTGTTTTACGGTCAGCCGCCAGGCGGCGAGACGTCGCACGCGAATAGTTGTCGCACAAACAACTACTGCATTTCCCTACATGGGAATTGACGGGATGGACGGATTCATCAAGCCCGCGGAGAGTACGCGCGGGGCAATTGCTCCGGCCATGCACTACGAATCGTGTATCCGGTGACCTGTAGCATTACTTCGCCGGCAATGTACTGACAGCCCATCACAATGTGGCCGGTTTCAACTCGTCCAGGCTGGTCGGCGGAATACGATTCTCAACGTAGCGGGGAAGGGTCGCAATCATTTGCGAGACGCGGTCGCTATCGAACGCGCTATGCTGCTCCTTGAATTGGCTCGCCGCCGCTCCGAGGTCGTGTCCGCGTCGCCTATATTCCTTTTCCGTGGCACCGTCAGCCAAGAGACCGCCTTTAATTGAACGTTCGGCTCCGATTAAGGCTGATTGGATTGCGCCTCTAAAGTCGAAGGCGGCGCTCAAGGTAGCGGCGGCAGCCTGGAGTTGGACGGCCGCAAGCCAGAAGAGCTCAAGTGCTGTGTCGGGTGGACGTTTATAGCTGCGAGGTGTCCCAGCAAAATCCATGGTGTCCGAAAACTGATCCAAAAAGCTCTGATAGTCAGCGGGTCTGATAGCCAACCACGCGAGCTGGTTTTTCGTTAAGTCGGTCAGGGTGAACGGATCAAGCTTCACCGTTCCGTACGCAAACGGAATGTAGATACGGGCGAATACATCACGGAACATAAAGATGCCGCCGTGCACCCCGCCCATCCCTAGATCCTTCTGGCGATACTTGGAGGAGTGGACGGAAAGGATTTCGGCGACCATCGGATGAGCGCCGCTACCGAATAGGACATATCCATCGTAGCCGAGGTTCTTCATCACCTTGGAGGTGACTCCGCAGGCCGCGCTGATTGGGAGCCGCTCCCTCATCCAAAGCTTCGTCGTCGGCCGCGATGACAAGGTCGCGGAGATCTCTTTCGAAATTGCTGACGTGCTCATCTGTGGTCTTTTGAGTTCTTAGTCAGTGGCACACATTGTCGATTTCCATAATAATTTTCATCGCACCTTTGGCAAACCCGTACTGGAGCCGCCGGGAAATCATCCTCGAAGTAAGGTAACGATGACTTGTCTCCTGCAAGGTCACTCGCAACGATCGAGACGAGGTGGTGCACTGAGGCATAGGATACGAGGTGGCACAACGCTGGAACCTCGACCGAATGCGGAGCGCAAACGCGTGAGAGATCGTTACGCAGGAGGTCGACAATCATAATGTTCTCAGCACGGTCGAGCGCGCTGCAGGAGCCGGATGGCAGTACCTATTTCAATGCCATTCGATGCGAAAGTTCAGTTTAGCTGATTCTGCGTTGGTGAGCTCGGGGAGGATGTCATATCGATCTTGTCGACGTCCGTCTGTTGGGATTCTTGCGGTGCAAAATGCCGAATTTCTGCGCGCTTTGGGCGCGTCTCTGACGCCGACTGTGGGATTTGCGACATGCCGTCGGGCCCAGGACACGTCCGATTGAGCAAATAGCCTTTACAAATCAAGCTCTCGCAGCTGGCACAAGCCTTGAAAAGGAGATGTCACCCAGCATCGGATGCTGAAGGAATCGCAGTTGATGGCTCATAAGATTGTCGCCTCTCAGTTCACGTATGCGTCGCGTACGAATTCGGCTGCCCCAGCGCCACTATCCGTCTCAGTGCGCGCTCGCGCACGATTTCGCCACTGTGATCGACCACGACGCGATCGCGGTTCGCGCCGGCACCGATCGCGCGATGCCGATGACCGACCGTTTCGGCGGGCCAGCTACCTGCCGCGTCTTCTTTGCGCCAACACGCGCCAAAAAGTCGATGCGCTGGCGGAGGCACTGATCAAGGCCTCATCAGCGGGCGAGCAGGCCGCCAGACCCCAAGGTCAACGGCAATCCAAGCCGATGGCGCGCCTTGTCTGTGACGCGGAGCTGCCCAAGGGGTGCGCGTGAGTCCGCATCGGCAGGCTATCGCGAATTCAGGGCGGGGAAGAGCGTCTTCTCGGTGGAACAAAACGTCGTTTGCGGCCGAGGCAAACCGAACAGCATGATTTCCATGGACAAAATAGCCGAAACAAAACCGGTATCAGCTTTGCGGCACGGAATGACGAGACGGGCGGCTGGCCATCACCTCACTATCGAGCTCAGCGAAACTGCGAAGCTCGCGTGGCCGATGGTGTTGACCCAGCTTGCGCAGGTCGCGATGATGACGACAGATCTTGCCTTTATCGGGCACATCGGGCCTGAGGCGCTCGCCGCGGCCGCGCTGGCCATCACGCTCTATCTCGTCAGCTTCACCTTCGGCGCGGGCCTGCTGGCGCCGATCGCACCTTTGGCGGCGCAGGCGTATGGGGCCGCGAAGCTTGCTATGGTACGGCGCGCGGTGCGCACGGGGCTGTGGGCGGCGCTGATGCTATCGTTCCCGATCATAGCGTTTGCGTTTCGCGGAGAGCAAATACTGCTCGCTTTCGGTCAGGCCCCAGACGCGGCGCGACTCGCCCAGCAATATCTGTTCGGACTGGCCTTGGGCGTGGTGCCGGCGCTATGGCTTCAGGTCATCCGTAACTTCATGGGCGCGGTCAACCGGCCGGAGCCGATCTTGTGGATCACGGTGGCGGCCATCCCCCTCAACGCCCTTCTCGTGTATCTGCTGGTCTATGGGAAGCTCGGGCTGCCGCGACTTGAGCTGTTCGGGGCGGCGCTTGCGAGCACGCTGGTGAACTGTGCGATGTTCCTGGCCGGTTTGTGGTTCGCCACAATGCGTCGCCCGTTCCGTGACTACCACGTGCTTGCAGATCTCTGGCAATTCGATTGGCCCTTCTTTCGACAGCTGATCGTGATCGGAACTCCGATTTCAATCGCCTCCCTGATGCAGTACGGAGTTTTGTCGGCTGCCGCGCTCCTGGCAGGCCTGATCAGCACAAGCGCACTCGCTGCTCATCAAATCGCGCTTCAGATCACCGTGATTATATCCATGATCTCTTTCGGCATCAGCATGGCGGCGGCCGTGCGCGTTGGCCATGCAGTCGGCCGCAACGACGGTCCCGGCATCAAGCGGGCAGGCCTGGTCGCGATGCTGCTCGGTATCGTAATCGCTGCATTGCTGACGGTTGCGGTGATCGCCGCGCGTTTTGAGATCGCCGAGGTATTTCTGGACAAATCGGCCGGAGATGCCGACGCGACGATCGGACTGACTACAAAGCTCCTTATGGTCGCCGCGAGCTTTTTTGTCACTGATGCCGCGCAGAGCATTGCGGCGGGTGGTCTGCGGGGACTGAAGGACACTCGGGTGCCGCTTCTGTTCGTCGGTATTGCTTATTGGCTGATCGGCTTCTCACTTGGCTACGTGCTTGGTCTGAAGATCGGGCTTGGCGCGATTGGTATCTGGATTGGCTTGTCAATCGGGACAGCCATCTACGCGGGGCTCCTCGTCCTGCGTTTCCAACTGCTGGCGAGCGGGCTTGCCCTCAGAGCCGTCACTTGATCCGTAAATCACAGTTATTGGCGAGCGAGAATCCAGTAACGCGAGGCTACTTAAGGGTTCGCTCCGCCTTCCCGTTCGATTCGGAAGACGATGCTGCTGTCGGGTAATCTTATCATTTTGGCTAAGCTTACTTGTCACACGCATCGATCCTGTTCCAATCTCATTGTGGCCGCGCTGACTTTGAGTCGTGGTTTCTAGTGGATCACCGATTGCCGCTTCCTCTGGCCCACCGGTACACAGTGGATTTATGATCTCGCCCTCATAGGTGCGAAGACGGCGCGAGCAGATGCTGGTCTGCTATCCGCATTATCGATCCTCGAAGTATATTTGCGATCAGCCCGGCATTCGTGTCGGGTTTTTCGGCATCTTAGTTCGTGTTCTTGGTCGGCCAATTGACAGACGGACCTCCAAATACGTTCATTGTCTGGCCGCTCTGAAGTGGATCGGCTGATGTAAGGTTTTATTTCGATTTCCACGATGCCAGTGGCATCCTTAGAGACGACGCTGGCGAGGAACTGCCAAGCACTACCATCGCATGGAAGGAAGCGCTCGGTCGGTCAAGCAGTTAAGGACTTGACGTACCGAGGGTCAGAGGGACGCATTGTGGTCGAGGTCCACAACGGTGAAGGGCCTAATCCTCAGAAAAGTAAGACACCCCTCGTTTGCAGGCTCACAGGAGGCTTGTTCGTTAAGCGGCCTACACGATCTCGATTGCGGGTTCTTGGCCCGGACCAACCACATCCGAATCGAATGGCCTAATCCGGCGCTCGACTACCCCAGACACAACCAACAGAGCCGGGTCCGCAAATTTGAACAGGTCGATGAGTGGAGTTTCTGCCTGGCAGCGGGCACGCTAGTGCCTGCGAATCAGGAGCGACGATGAGCAGACGAGCGCGCGCCGGAACCACTCACCGGCCTTCAAGACGAAGGTGGCGCTTGCCGCCGTCAAGGGCGGCAGACGATAGCCCAGCTTGCCGAGCAGTTCGAGTGCACCCCAATCAGATTACGGCGTGGAAGGCGCAGCTGGAGGGTGGCGCTTCCGGAGTTTTTGGACGTAGGAGCGCTGTGCCGGCCACGCCTGCGACCGATGTGAAGTCGCTGCATGCCAAGACCGGGGAGCTGACGCTGGAGAATGATTCCTAAGAAACGGCAGCACCTACTTTCGGCTCCAAGGTCTGGAGAACAAAGCCGAATGCCTTGGCACGCCGATGCAAATTGTTGACCACTCGCGTCCGGTAACGTGTCTCGTAGGACGAGGCCCCGGGATCGACATAGTCCATTCCGTATCGCACAGCATTGTAGAACAGAACTGCGATCTTGCGGGCCGTGGCGGTCACGGCCTTGGCCTTGCCGATACGCGCTGAGAGCCGTCTATAAAAGGCGCCGAGCGCGGTGTCTGTACGACCCACGGTCACGGCAGCAAGGCGTAGAAGTGCCGCCGCCCGGCCGCCGGATCGGCGCGTTCGGGACGAGAGCATTTTGCCGCCGGAGACCTTGTTGCTCGGCGCCAGTCCCAGCCAGGAGGTAAAATGCTTTGCACTTGGCCACGAGGAGAGGTCGTCGCCGCATTCAGCGATCAGCTTCAGCGAGAGGTAAGGACCGAGGCCGTCGATCGTGGTGATGTCCTTTCCGAGCAACGCGAACAGCGCCTCGCGGACGTCGAAAGCTAGAGCGTTCGCCTGATCGGTTCGATTCCGACGCCGCGAGGCCCGCGGCGCTGATCCATGGCCATGACCGCGATGGATGCTGAGTTCCTTCAACACGGCTTCGATCCGGGCGTCGCAGGCAGATGCCTTCTCGTGGTAGGCGTCGTAAAGCGCAAGTGCCTGCTCGAGCGCAAACAGATGCTCGGCGCGGTAGCTTCCGGTGAGCGCCTTCGCGATCGTCTCGGCGCTGGAGTGGCAACTGTAATGGCGCAAGCACGCCAGCGCCTCAGGATCGCGCTCGCCGGCAAGGATCGCGCGTATGATACGCAGGCCGGTCGCGCCGGTGATGTCGGCGACGACGTGGTGCAGCTGAAGATTCATCTCCGTCAAGGCCTTCTGCATATGCTTGATGTGTGAGGCCGCGTACTCCAGCAGACGCTCGCGCTGACGCACGTAGGCTCGCAGCTCGGCAATCTGCCCTTTGGGCCGAAAGCTGGCCCGCAGCAACCCGAATGAATGGAGCCGCTGCAGCCATTGCGCATCGCTGACATCGGTCTTGCGCCCCGGCACGTGTTTGGCATCGCGCGCGTTGACAAGAAACACGGTAAATCCCCGGGCATCGAGAAGCTCGAAAATCGGAATCCAGTAGACGCTGGTTGATTCCATGACGACGGTCTTGACGCCGCATTCAGTAAACCAGTCGACCAGCCGATGCAGATCGGCCGTGAAGGTACCGAAGCTGCGGACTGGCTCCGGTGCGCGATCTGCCCTCACGGCAGCCATATGCATAGTCGCTCCGACGTCGATGGCAGCCGCGTTCGGGTGCACCATCGGCATCTTACCACCGTTCCTCGACTTCGATCTTTTGGGGTTCATCTCCAATCCTCCTGCTGACGGCGGCGGAAGGGCTGGGCTGCGCTATTGGTCAGATTCCTAAACGGGATCGCCGGATGGCGTCACCACTCTCAAGTGCGCAACAACCCATGGACCAGGTTTTTTTTTAACGGGGTCACGTGCCACCAAAATCGTATCGGCCGCTCCCTTCCGGTCGGCAATCTAGCGCCGGCCCGTTTCTATGCCACAGGGGGAGCGCAGCGCCGCGCATAGTTTTTTTTTAGAAGGAGCGCTCACCAAGGTGAGATTGCTGAGCGCAAAGCGATGATCGACCGCGAGCATGATCTGTCGATCACCAGGCAGGTGGGAGTTTTGCAGATCAGCCCGCGGCAGCTTTTATTACCTGCCGCGGCCGGTGCCGGACGCCGATTTCGCGATCATGCGGCGTCTCGACCGGCTGCATCTGGAGTTTCCCTTCGCCGGTTCGCAAATGCTGAGACGCCTGCTGGCTGCCGAGGGGTGCAAGATCGGCCGCCGGCATGTGAAGACACCGATGCGGCGGATGGGATAGAGGCGCTCTATCGCCGTCCGCGCACCACCAGACCCGAGCCCGGCCACAAGATCCATACCTGCTGCGCGGCATTGAGATCACGCGACCGAACCAAGTCTGGGCGATGGACATCACCTACATCCCGATGGCGAGTGGCTTCGTCTATCTCGCCGTGGTGCTGGACTGGGCAACACGTCGTGTTCTGTCGTGGCGGCTGTCGATCACCATGGAAGCAGTCTTCAGCGTCGAGACGCTGGAGGATGCCTTGGCTCGCCGAAGAAGCGGCGCAGCGCCTCACGCACCACGGCTCCTCCACGAGATCCTTGGCAATCACCTTGTGGCCCGCGGCCTGCGGCTTAAGTCGGTTAGCAAGTTTCCTTCCGCACACGGGCATACCGAAATGGCCTACGGCGCGAGTCTCCTGCCGGTTGGAGCGCTGTAATCGTTGTTCGCTTACTGACAACGGCAGAGCTGCTGTCACCTTCAAAACAGCTGTCGCCTGAAGCTGGGCTATGTTTTTGAAAGCGAAATCAGAAGCTTAAACAGCAAGAACAGCGCTGGCATGGCGGTTGCTAGTAGGTTGCCGCAACACTGACTGAGGGCTGAGTGCACGCCGACGCGCAAAGACTAGCGATGCTCTCCTTCCCTGAACCCGTGTGCCCTGTTTCTAAGAAGAAACAAGCTCGCGCGCAAATCGCGCAATCTTTGGCAATCGGTTGATGGAGAGCAACATGGCTTCACTGAGACAAATCGCATTCTACGGCAAGGGTGGCATAGGCAAGTCGACCACCTCACAGAACACGCTGGCGGCGCTGGCCGAGATGGGCCACAAGATCCTGATCGTCGGCTGCGATCCCAAGGCAGACTCGACCCGTCTGATCCTGCACGCCAAGGCCCAGGACACTATTCTGAGCCTGGCGGCGAACGCCGGCAGCGTCGAGGACCTCGAAATCGAGGACGTGATGAGGGTCGGCTACAAGGACATCCGCTGTGTGGAGTCGGGTGGCCCGGAGCCGGGTGTGGGGTGCGCCGGCCGCGGCGTCATCACCTCGATCAACTTCCTGGAAGAGAATGGCGCCTATGAGGACATCGACTACGTCTCCTACGACGTGCTCGGCGACGTCGTCTGCGGCGGCTTTGCGATGCCCATCCGCGAGAACAAGGCGCAGGAGATCTACATTGTGATGTCCGGTGAGATGATGGCAATGTATGCCGCCAACAACATCTCCAAAGGCATCCTGAAATATGCCAACTCCGGCGGCGTGCGGCTCGGCGGCCTGATCTGCAACGAGCGGCAGACCGACAAGGAGCTTGAGCTGGCGGAGGCGCTGGCCAAGAAGCTCGGCACCCAGCTGATCTATTTCGTGCCGCGCGACAACGTCGTGCAGCACGCGGAACTGCGCCGCATGACCGTGCTGGAATATGCGTCGGACTCCCAGCAGGCCGATCACTATCGCAATCTCGCGACTAGGATACACAACAATGGGGGCAAGGGCATCATCCCGACCCCGATCTCCATGGACGAGCTCGAGGACATGTTGATGGAGCACGGCATCATGAAGCCGGTCAACGAGTCCATCGTCGGCAAGACCGCCGCCGAACTCGCCGCCTCGTAAAGAGAGCGCGCGAATGAATGCCGGCCTCCTCGATCTTGGCTCTGGGAGGCCGGCGTTCTGGCGAAGATTTGGCGCCAGCACCGGATTCGCCGAAGCATGCTTGACCGTAGTGGATTCGTAAAGCGATGTTCGAAGTACAATCGTTCCGATGAGTTTCACCAGAGTGCCTGACGAGAGTGGCGAGCCACATACCGCAATTGCGACCTATCAGCTGCTCACAGGCTGCCATCCCGCAAAGGCCGACATCAATAGCGACACCGATTTCGATCGCCACGTGCTGGCGTCCATTCTGGCCGCCGCCGCGATGGAGCGCGGGTGGATTTCCGACAAGGCCGGCCTGTCCAGCGAAGAGCTGGCGGCATTGCTGGAGCAGCACTTTCCGTCGATTCGGATCAATGCCGAGCAGCAGCTGTTGGATTTCAAACGCGATGAGAACGATGAGGTCGCAACGTTGCGTGATCTCCTGCTCGCGCAACGGTCGACCAAGGGGGAGACCGGCCGCTGGCTGACTGCAATGATCGCGCGTCGCGCCCTCGAGCCAAATCACTTATGGGAAGATCTCGGATTGCGCGATCGTGACGAACTCTCCCGCCTGTTAAGCCGTCATTTCGCGCCGCTCGCCGCGCGCAATATCAACAATATGCGCTGGAAGCGCTTCTTCTATCGAACCCTATGCAAGGACGATGGCCTCGTGATGTGCACGACGACGGTGTGCACGCAATGTAACGACTTCAACCTCTGCTTTGGCGATGAGAGCGGCGAGAGCCGGATGGCAGAGCGGCGGCGAGACGCTCTGTTGCCGGCGGATGCCCTAGCTGAGGCGCGCCGAACGGATCGTCTGTTGGCGAGCCTTCCTGTCGAAAACCGCGCCGGTCCTGGGGGATTCGACGACGTACAGGTGGACGCGGCTGAGGCCGATTTTAGCGGGCTAGGCCCCGAGGCCGGCTGCAAGGATCTGTTGCTCAAGGTCGGGCTACGGACGACGCGCCAGCGCGTGATCATAAGCGAGTTGTTGTTTACCAGGGGGCAACCGGCATGTTACCGCAGAGATGCTGTTTGCCGAGGCGCGCGGCGCCGGCTTTCCGGTCTCGCAGTCTACCGCCTACAACACATTGAACCAGTTCACGGAAGCGGGTTTGTTGCGCCGGATTGGTCCCGACGGGGTACGATGGTTTTTCGACACCGACACCACGCCGCATCCGCATTATTATCTGCAGGGAGAGCATATCCTGCTCAACATTCCCGAAGCCGATCTCCTATTTGCAAACGCGCCTGAGGCGCCGCCGGGCCACGAAGTTTCCCGCGTCGATCTGATCATTCATCTGCGCCGCAAGCCGAGTTGATCGAAGTATCGCGCCGAAGGTAAGCCGGCCCGTCGGTTTTGCGACGCTGTCGCGTTTGCAACAGCCGGGCTGCCGTGAAAATTGGCGCTTTCTCAGTGAATTAAGTCGAATGCTGACTTGGCATGCGGGTTGCTGAAACCTTCTTTGGCAAGAGCAACAAGGAGCCCCCATGACCGCCGCCGCCGCTGCGAAATCTCCATGGTCCGACACGGCTCGGACCAAGCCGATCGTGCTCACCGACACGACGCTGCGCGATGGCGAGCAGGCCCCGGGCGTCGCCTTTACCACGGCCGAAAAGGTAGCGATCGCGCAGGCGCTGGCACGGGCCGGAGTCACTGAGATCGAGGCGGGGACACCCGCCATGAGCAGTGGAGATCGCCGCCATCCGCGCCATTGTCGAAGCCGACCTGCCGCTCACTACCATTGGTAGGTGCCGGATGCGTGAAGCCGATATCGACGCAGCGATCGAGGCCAAGCTGTCCATGGTCAATGTGTCGATCCCGGCCTCTGACGTGCAGATTGCCGCCAAGCTTGGCGGTGACCGCGAGCTGGCACTGGAGCAGGTGAAGCGGGTGGTCGGTTATGCCCGCGAGCAGGAGCTTGAGGTCGCTGTCGGTGGCGAGGACTCCTCCCGCGCCGACGTCAACTTCCTCATCACGCTGATCGCAACTGCAAAGGCCGCCGGCGCGCGGCGCTTCCGCATTGCCGATACGCTCAGCGTGCTCGATCTCGACTCCGCCTTCGCACTGATCGGGCGTCTGCGCGCGACAACCGATCTCGACCTCGAATTTCACGGCCATGACGATCTTGGGCTCGCGACCGCAAATACGCTTGCCGCCATCAAGGGCGGCGCGAGCCACGCCTCGGTGACTGTAATCGGACTGGGCGAGCGGGCGGGAAATGCGCCGCTGGAGGAAGTCACGGTCGCGCTCAAACGGCTCTACGGGCGCGAAACCGGCATCGTGCTGCCGGAGCTCGAGAAGGTAGCCGCAGTCGTCGCAGCCGCGGCTACATGTGCGACTCCTCTGAACAAGGCGATCGTGGGTGGGCATGTGTTCACTCATGAATCCGGCATTCATGTCGATGGCTTGTTGAAGGATCAACGCACCTATCAGTCGCTCGACCCGCAATTGCTCGGCCGCTCCAACCGCATCGTGATCGGCAAGCATTCCGGGCTTTCGGCAATCACCTCGCTGTTTAAGGAGTTGCAGCTCGCCGTCAACGCAGAGGAGGCGAGGCGGATCTTGTCGCGGGTGCGCCAACATGCCGTCGAGCACAAGGGGCCGGTGCCGCGCGAGACCGTGGTGGCGATCTGGCGCGACGTCTGCGAACGATCGTTGACCGACTGCGCGTGAGGGCCATGTCCAGCATCGTTACCACCGATCCAGTTGCAGCTATCTCTCCAGGGCGAAAGCGCTCGCTGCGCGCGCTGATTCGCGGTGACATTGGTTATGTGTCTCTGCGCGGTCGCTCGGCGCACAATCAGCTCGCGAAGTTGCTGACCTATCGCGCTCATCCTTACCGTGATCTGCTGTTGCACCACGAGCCCTCTCTGGACAGCCGGCTGGCGAATTCCGGAGCGGCCGTTGTTCCGGTTCGGCCGCTTCCTGGCTCATACCGACATCCATCCTGGCGCGACCGTCGACCTCTTCTTCATCGACGTGACGGCTGTGTCGTGATCGGCGAGTGCCGAAGTGGCTAGGAATTTAATGCTCTATTACCGCATCAGCCTTGGTGGCGTGTCTTGGTCGCGGTGTAAGCGCCAGCCTACCCTAGAGGACTGCGTGATGGTCGACGCCAGCAAAAAAGACCATGGGTCCGATCACGGTCGGATGCGGCGCGCGCATCCGAGCGACAATTCACTTATCATCGAGAGCCGTCCGACGTCACCGTGGTCGGCATCCCGGCACGCGCGTGCGGTCGCAGCGGAGCC
Source organism: Bradyrhizobium sp. 170 (assembly GCF_023101085.1). Classification (NCBI taxonomy): domain Bacteria; kingdom Pseudomonadati; phylum Pseudomonadota; class Alphaproteobacteria; order Hyphomicrobiales; family Nitrobacteraceae; genus Bradyrhizobium; species Bradyrhizobium sp. 170. The sequence continues at coordinate 1,889,581 of NZ_CP064703.1, forward strand.
ATCGCTGCTTTATCGGCGATTTCGACCTCGACCGTCATCTGATGCTGTTTCCGGCGACGCGATCGCCGTCCTGTTCGACCCATTTCGAGTTTCTGGAGGCGCGATTGGCCATACGCAGCGTCGCCTGCGCGAGGCGGGGCTGCCGCGAGGCGACCAGCCTATTCCGGGTCCCGAGCAGGGGTCGGCGACCTAACCCAGGGAGATATTCGATGAGCGACACACAATCGGCTGCCGGCATCCTCTATCAACTCAACAAGGCCTGCTCGGCGGAGGATTTTTTTGCCCTTCTCGGCGTCGACTACGACCCCAAAATCGTCAACGTCGCGCGCCTGCATATCTTAAGGCGCATGGGGCAATATCTCGCCAAGGAACAATTCGCCGGTGCCGCGGAGGCAGAGGTGACGGCGCGGTGCAAGGCGGTACTGGAGCAGGCCTATGCCGATTTCGTAGCGTCATCACCGATCGAACAGCGGGTGTTCAAGGTGTTGCAGGATGCGGTCGCGGAGCCCAAGAAGCCGGCGGCCTTCGTGCCATTGAGTGCGCTGAAGTAACCCCGCGCATCACTTCAGTGACGGTTAGCAACTAACCATGTCGGATCGGCGCGTTAACCCGTCTTGCTCTTAATGGAGATCAACTCCATGCAGCAACGCGCGAAGTGGCGTTGTCGCATTCCCGACTATGTCGGACTTGAACTGCAGGCGATTTCGACAGTCAGTTTATCAACTTCTCGCAACGCATTGGTTTCACACCAAGTTTTCGATGGCGCCGCAACTGGTACAACACTTGCTGTTCTCCGACTAAGTCCGCCATTGACGCCGAGTTGACCGAATTATCGGCTGTCCGAGATGAGATTCGGAGCAAGACCAATGATGTTGTTGTTAATGCTCGCTACTCGCGCCGGGATGATCTTGTGGGTCACGTTCGCGATAATGCCGTTAGAAATTGCCTTTAACGCCATTGAGGCCGGGATTGAGCGGGAGATGGCCGCCAATGGGTAACTCGCGCGTCCACGGTACCTCTGGAGCAGTATCGTTTGGGTCAAGGAGATCCCGGACTCTGCGGAGGTCCGCGTGCACCCCGTGACCAACACCCCCATGCGCCAAGAGGGCCGACCATCATCAACCCCTACGACCTGTTCGCGATGGAAGCCGCGCTCGAATAGCGTGACCGATTTGGCGACGAGATCATCATGCTCACAATGGGGCCGCCATCGACTGAGAACTCCCTGCGCAAGGCGCACTTTCGGTGCCGATCGTCCAGTGCTGCTGACCGACCACTTCTTTGCCGGCGCCGACACGCTGGCCACGACTTACGCGTTCGCGACCGCGATCCGGAAAATCGGTGATTGGTTTAGCACGCCCGATATCATCTTCACCGGCAAGCAGACCATCGACGGCCACACCGCTCAGGTAGGGCCTGACATGGCTAGGCGGCTCGGTCTGTTGCAGCTCACCTATGTCGCCAAAATCGCCGGGCTCGAGCTCACCTCCCGCCCCGTCGACGCGGAGCCGCGCGCCGACGGCGTGCAGGGGGTGCACACAAACCTGCCCTGCCTGATCACTAGGCTGGAATTGACGAACCAGATTTGCGGCGGCCTCGATGGTCGACCCCCGTGCGCGGCACGGGCGCCGGTGGTGAAATCGAGCGCGCAGCAAGCCGGCTTCGAGGACGTCTCGAAATGCGGTGCCTGCGCGGCTCACCGACCATCGTCAAGTGGGTCTTTGCGCCTAGCCGCGCGCCGCCAAGGCGGTGCTGGTGGAAGCTGCCAAGCAGCCGGCGGAGCCGCTGACCGAACGCATCTTCGAGCGCAAACCGAAATCCGAAGCCTATCTTGCGGCGCTGGTGCGCTGATTGTGAGGAGTTTGAGCCATGAGTAGCGTCATCAAAGGTCCCACGCCTGCCGCCGGCGGCCGCGCAGCAGCGAAGAAAGAATTGCCGGAGCACTTCAAGGCCTACAAGCATATCTGGGTCTTCATCGAGCAGGAGCGCGGTCAGGTGCATCCCGTCTCCTGGGAACTCTTAGGTACGGGCCGCAAGCTCGCCGACAAGCTGAAAGTCGATCTCGCCGCGGTTGTAATCGGCCCGGAGGGCGAGGCGACGCGCAGCGCCGCCCTCGAATCCTTCTGCTACGGCGCTGATCTTGTATATCTCGTGGCCGACAATGTGCTATCGGAGTATCGCAACGAGTCGTACACCAAGGCGCTGACCGATCTCGTCAACACCTATAAGCCCGAGATCCTGCTGTTGGGCGCCACCACGCTCGGTCGCGATCTCGCGGGCTCGGTCGCGACAACGCTACTGACGGGTCTCACCGCCGACTGCACCGGACTCGACGTCGACGCGGATGGTTCGCTTGCGGCCACGCGTCCGACCTTTGGTGGCACGCTACTTTGCACGATCTACACCTTGAATTACCGGCCGCAAATGGCAACCGTTCGCCCACGCGTCATGCCGATGCCCGAGCGCGTCGCACGCGATGCCGCCCGTATCATCATTCATCCGCTTGCCCTCGTCGAAGACGAAATCGTCACCAAGGTCCTATCGTTCATCCCGGATCGGGATTCCGCAAAATCCAACCTCGCTTATGCCGATGTCGTTGTCGCCGGCGGCTTGGGCCTGGGATCGCTCGAGAATCTTCAGTTGGTGCGGCAGCTCGCCGCCATGATTGGAGCCGAATTTGGCTGCTCGCGACCACTGGTACAGAAGGGCTGGGTCGCCTCCGACCGGCAGATCGGACAAACCGGCAAGACCATACGGCCAAAGCTCTACATCGCTGCCGGCATTTCCGGTGCGATCCAGCACCGCGTCGGCGTCGAGGGCGCGGACCTGATTGTCGCCATCAACACTGACAAGAACGCTCCGATTTTCGACTTCGCCCATATCGGCATCGTGACCGATGCGATTCATCTGCTGCCGGCGCTCACGGCCGCATTTCGTGCACGGCTGTCGCCGCATTCGCGCGACCGCATTGCGAGCTAGCGCCACTAGTGAGAAGGAGAGGCTCATGATCGAAGAACGTTTCGACGCCATCGTGGTCGGCGCGGGCATGGCGGGCAATGCCGCGGCGCTGGCCATGGCCAAGCGGGGCATGAAGGTGCTGCAGCTCGAGCGCGGCGAATATTCGGGATCGAAGAACGTGCAGGGCGCGATCCTCTATGCCGACATGCTGGAAAAGCTAATCCCGGACTTTCGCGAGGACGCGCCGCTCGAGCGCCATCTGGTCGAGCAGCGGTTTTGGATGATGGACGATCGCTCCCATGTCGGCCTGCACTACTGCTCCGACGAGTTCAATGAGCAGCGGCCGAACCGCTACACCATCATCCGCGCGCAGTTTGACAAATGGTTCTCCTCGAAGGTACGCGAGGCCGGCGCGACGGTGCTGTGCGAGACCACGGTGACCGAGCTCGCGCAGGATGCCAATGGCAAGGTCGTCGGGGTGCGCACGGATCGCGGCGACGGCGAAGTCCATGCGGATGTCGTGGTGCTGGCCGAGGGCGTCAACGGCCTGCTCGGCACGCGTGCGGGTCTGCGCGAGCGTCCCAAGCCTGATAAGGTGGCACTCGCGGTGAAGGAAATGCACTTCTTGCCGCGCGAGACCATCGAGGAACGGTTCAATCTTGAAGGCGACGAGGGCGTCGTGATCGAGGCGGCCGGCACCATTTCCCGCGGCATGACTGGGATGGGCTTCATCTATGCTAACAAGGAGTGCATCTCGCTCGGCATCGGCTGTCTCGTCGCCGACTTCCAGCGCACGGGCGAGACGCCCTATGGACTGCTCGATCGCTTCAAGCGGCATCCGTCCGTGGGGCGGCTGATCAAGGGTTCCGAGGTGAAGGAATATTCCGCGCATCTGATCCCTGAGGGCGGCTACAAGGCGATCCCGCAGCTTTATGGTGAGGGCTGGGTGGTGGTGGGCGATGCGGCGCAGCTCAACAATGCCATTCATCGCGAGGGCTCTAACCTCGCGATGACCTCGGGCCGCATCGCGGCCGAAGCAATCTCGCAGGTGCGGTCGCGCCGGGCTCCCATGAGCGCTGAGAATCTCGCGCTCTACAAGAGGATGCTGGACGACTCCTTCGTGATCAAGGATCTGAAGAAATACAAGGATATGCCGACGCTGATGCACACCAATTCGCAAAACTTTTTTCTCACCTATCCGCAGCTCGTCTCTAGGGCGATGCAGAACTTTGTGCGCGTCGACGGCACGCCAAAGACTGAGAAAGAGAAGGTGACGTTGAAATCCTTCGTTAATGCGCGGTCCTGGATAGGTTTGTTCGGCGATGCATTCCGCCTCGCTCGCGCCTGGCGCTGATCAGCCAAATTCGATGCCGAACCCAAGGAGCTGAAACATGACTGTCGAGCCCTCCGTTCGCGTTGAGGATAAGTTGTTCTACAACCGATATCTTGTCGACGTTGGTCGTCCCCACATCAAGGTACGCTCGCACACCGAGCCATCGCCGCAGCTACTTGCGCTTTTGAAAGCTTGCCCCGCGCGCTGCTATGAGCTCAACGACAAGGGCCAGGTCGAGGTCACCGTCGACGGGTGCATCGAGTGCGGCACCTGCCGCGTTATCGGAGAGCCCACCGGTGACATCGAATGGAGTTACCCGCGTGGGGGATATGGGGTGTTATTCAAGTTTGGGTGAAGGCTGTACGACAGGCGGCGTGTGCTCGCCATGGATTGAGACGATCTCGCGGCGGATACAGTTTCGCCTCGCACCGCTTGCGAGACTGAGATTGGAGCAAAGCTCGAACTCTGGGTGAGGGGGACTCTCCGCGAACTCATCGCTGTAATTCGGCGGATACTTCTCACGGACATCACCAAACGGGGAAACCGCCGAATGAGGCGGCCTGATCCAGCTTAGGCTCGCGAGCTTTTCTTCCGTGAAGCCGTGCGAAGTCGCACCTATCTTATTGAAAAGATGGTCATTTTACAATAATGTCGGCGATCGACGACATTCGCAGATGTCGCCGAACGGTAACTTTTCTTATTGTAAGCGAACGGTGACATCTGCTATTGTAGGCGAACGCTGACATTTGGATCGCCCATGCTCATACGCACACCTGCCGACCTAGGCGCCGTTATTCGCGACAGACGCAAGCGTCTCAAGCTCGATCAGTCGACACTGGCCAAACGCATTGGCGTCAGCCGTCAATGGGTGATCGATATCGAGCATGGTCACCCGCGCGCCGAATTGGCTCTCGTGCTCCGCGCCCTTGACGCTCTTGGCATCCTTTTGGATGCAAGCAGCGAGTCCAGTACTAGTACTAGTCGCGTCTCGGCACCATCCGCCGTCGATATCAACGCCATCGTCGCCAAAGCCAAAAAGGGCAAAGCATGACGAACGAACTTGTCGTGCTCTTGGATGGCAAGGAAGTTGGCCGCGTGCGCAGCGATGCGCGCGGCCGGCTGACCTTTATCTATGATAGCAACTGGCGCGGCACGCAGGGAGCTTATCCCCTATCACTCTCGATGCCGCTTGCCGCCGAGCAACATGGTCCCGCGTCCGTTCAGGCCTTCCTGTGGGGACTTCTGCCCGACAATGAGCGTGTGCTTGATCGTTGGGCCAAGAAATTCCAGGTCTCCGCCCGCAACGCCTTTGCCCTCATCTCTCACGTAGGGGTGGATTGCGCCGGTGCGATCCAGTTCGTCACGCCCGATCGGTTGGAAGCCTTGAGAACAGGCGAAAACGACAAGATCGAATGGCTCGGCCCGCCGGAAATCGCCAAACGGCTCCAGGCCTTGCGAGAGGATCACGCTGCCTGGCGTTTGCCGCGGGACACCGGCCAATTCAGTCTCGCGGGCGCCCAGCCGAAAACGGCTCTTCTTTTGAAAAAGGGCCAATGGGGTATTCCGTCTGGGCGCGTTCCGACCACGCATATCCTGAAACCGCCGACAGGCCATTTCGACGGACACGCCGAAAATGAGCACGTTTGCCTATTGCTCGCGCGCAATCTGGGCCTCCCGGTCGCAGACACCAAAGTGATGCGGTTTGAAAACGAAGTTGCCATTGTGGTCGAGCGCTATGATCGGCAACTCAGCGGAAACGACATCATCCGAATCCACCAGGAAGATGTCTGCCAAGCAATGGGCATCCCGCCGACGAAGAAATATCAGAACGAAGGTGGACCGACGCCAGCCAATGTGATCGACATCCTGCGTACCAACTCGACCGACCGCGCGGCCGACGTTCAGACCTTCGTTAGCGCCCTCGGCTTTAATTGGCTCATCGGGGGGCCTGATGCGCACGCCAAGAACTACTCGTTGCTTCTGGCGGGCGGTCCCCATGTACGTCTTGCGCCGCTCTACGATGTCGCCAGCATTCTTCCCTACGACGATGTGGACATGCGCAAGATCAAGCTCGCAATGAAAGTTGGAGGTGAATACAAGCTGGACTTAATCGGCTTGCGCCAGTGGCAAAAGTTTGCCCGCGAAACGCGCATTGATACGGACGAACTTATTGCCAGTCTGATCTCAATGGCTGAGCAGATTCCCGACCTCGTGACTGACATTCGCGCGCGAGCGCTAGAGGAAGGATTAGACAATGCCGTCATCGGACGGTTGGCCAAGGCATTGAGCACAAGAGCGCGAGATTGCGAACGTCTTCTGAGGGGCGGCTAGAGTTCGGCAAGTTGATCCGGCATGATCATCATCGGTCCGGTATCCGCCGGCGGAACCAACGCCGGCTTCCCGCAACGTCTTCTCATGGGCGTCCATGCAGGCGCCGCTGCCGTTGATGGCACTTACTGCCAGCGACCCATAACTCGAATCGGCCCTGTCCGCGCCGAGATCGCCGGTGACGATGCGGCGCATGGAAGCCGAAATGTGGTCGCGGCATCCCATACAACGACGAGAGATGCTGTTTGTGAATGCGATTGTAGTACCGCGAGGGCTCTTGGAGGGTGACGTAGATGCAGTCACTATGGATTTCGACTTCGCGCGATGATGAGGGACTCTCGCCCGTGGCCATTCGCGCGTGGGCCTTGATCGGCTTGTTTGTCAATCTCGCTTTTGTTGGACTGGTCCTATTCTGCTGCTGAGCCCCGATCTGGCCAACTTAGGTTGATCGCATCCGGTCTCTGACCATGTCGTTTGGGTAACTTGCGTTGCTCTACCAAGCTTACGGAAAAATCGAACAATGTTGAAGACGAAAAAGTGGTGGTAGCTTTCGATGACGCAGATGCACTAGGTATTACAGCACGAAATGCGTCAAAGATTGTTGTGCCTTTGGCGAGCGTTTCCCGTATTCGGTCTCTGGTTTCGACACCGCCCTTATCCCGCCTCATGAACTCGGCAGGTCATCGTCCATCGTTGCGGTGCGGATCGCAATCTTCGTGTCGATGTGCCCGTTGAAACCGATCGGCCCGCAATAGACCTCTCGCGTCACACGCTCGATCTCGGCGATAATTTCGAACGGCAGCACTTTTGGTGCCGTAATGCAGCCGCCCCGGAAAGGGTAGGGTGGCGGCTCTCAATCTCCTGCAAGTTCTGAGATCGACGTTTGTGCGCTGAGGCATAGAATTCGTGATCGCTGGAACACGACCGAGTGCCGAGTGCAAACGCGTGCCACATTGGTACGCATCAGCTTGACGATCAGAGTGTTCGCGTCACGGTCCTTGTCGGGCCAGACTCAGCGCGGCGTTAGTCTTCCTTGCAATCAGCGGAACGCCTGGCAGGTCGCCTCGATCCGCTTGCGCGGAGAGGCCGAAATCAGAGCAAAGCTCGGGCACCTCCGCGAACTCAGGTTCGTAGATATCGCTCTAACCCTGACCCTCTCCCACAGCAAAAGGGCGGATGCATCACTCCTCCGCCTGGACCACGCCGTGCCCGGCCGCCTCGATCGCAACCGCAACCGATTGCACGATCGCGGCAAGGCGCACCGCAGTCTGGATCGCGGCGGAACCGACGCCGGCTTCCTGCAGCGCCTTTTCATGGGCATCCACGCAGGCACCGCAGCCATTGATGGCGGAAACCGCCAGCGACCACAGCTCGAAATCGGCCTTGTCAACCCCAGGATTGGCGATCACGTTCATGCGCAACCGCGCCGGCATGCTCTTGTATTCCGGATTGGAAGCGAGGTGAACGAAACGGTAATAGACGTTGTTCATCGCCATCACGCAAGCTGCGGATTTCGCAGCCGCAACCGCCGCCGGCGTCATCACGGCAGCCGCCGCGGATTCCATTGCGGCGATCACTACCGGGGCGCGGGTCGCGATGGCGGTCGCCAGCAATAGCCCGTATTTGCTCTGCGGTGACAGCGTCTCATCAGCCACCATCGACGCCAGATTGAGTCTGACGTCCTTGGCGAAATCTGGAATCTGGTCCTTTAATTGCTCGATAGACATGATACCTCAGGCTACTTTCAGAGTTTCGCCGCCGATCTCGCGGTTGCAGGGGCACAGCTCGTCGGTCTGCAGCGCGTCCAATACTCGCAGCGTGTCCTTCGGGCTGCGGCCGACATTCAGGTTGGTCGCATAAACGTGCTGGATGGTGTTGTCGGGATCGACGATGAATGTATAGCGATAGGCGACGCCCTCAGGTGATCGCACACCCAGGCCATCGACCAGCGCGCCATTGGTGTCGGCAAATTGCCAGATCGGCAGATGATGCAGATCCTTGTGCTCGCGCCGCCAGGCGAGCTTGCAGAACTCGTTGTCGGTCGAGCCACCCAGCACGACTGCATCACGATCGGCGAAATCGCTGGACAGGCGCGCGAACTCGGCGATCTCGGTCGGGCAGACGAAGGTGAAATCTTTTGGGTAAAAGAAGATGATTTTCCATTTTCCGGAGAAGCTATCTTCAGTCAACGTCTCGAATGCGCTCTGCCCCTCCTCGTACTGCAGGTGAAAGCCGGGCTTCACGCCTGTGATTTCGAACGACGGCAACTTACTTCCTATTCCAAGCATATTGTCCTCACAAGGTTGCTTTTGCGCGGAGAGCGACATTCCGGCAACAGCGAAGCAAACTATATGCCATTCGTCCTCAAAATCCTCGGTTGCCGGAATGCGACAATCGGATGCTTGGGCATGCAGGCATTTGAACGCCATCGTTTCGGCTGAATGCTTCACTGCTTCCTCATGGCGTGTGCAGGCGGCAGGTTGCAGCCGTTGAAAGAGTTGCCCAGCCACGGTTAAGTTACGACGGCGAAGCAATGTCGGGACTGGACAAGATGAAGGCTCAGCGCACGCAATGTCCTGACAAGCCTCGTGATCGCCGTGCTTGAGGGCACCACGAACGCTCAAAAGAGTGGGCGGGTACCGGGCGGTTTTCATCGATGGTCATCAGGCCGTGGACGATGACGGGCTCAAGGTTGGCGATGCCATGTCGGCCGTGATCAAGTCGTCGGATATGATGATCGGTAAGTAGCTCTAGCCGAACTGGAATGCGCCCGGACGCGCGGCAGGCGCCCTGTGATGTCGCGCCATCATTCCCCCACGACTTGGTGCTCGCAAGGTGTCGTGCCGAAATCTCCGGTGAAAGTCCGGAGGCGGCAAGGCATTTTTCGGGAACGCCGGTGAGGAGCGGCACGCCAGATATGATCGCATCGGCAAGTTCGTCGCGCAGATCTTGCCGGGACGCCTCCTGCTTGGAGAATTTATTGAACACGAGCAGATCGACATCCTTCGTTCATCGCGCAGGAAGGGATAACTGTGGCGCTGCCAGGCTCGTTAGCCTAGAGCTTACACCAAATGGCACCGGTGCCGGGTGGCTGGCAGATCGAAATCTCGTGCCCGTCATTTCGAGCGGGACCATGGTCTTCGTGCTCATTGCGTCCTGAAGTTTCGCTGGACGATGCTGCCGACGCGCGCGCGTTGCCGCGCGAGATCCTGGGTTAAGTCGGCGAGCAGCATATCGACTTCCTGTCCTGGGCCGGTAGAGGATTGTCATGACGCGGTTGGGATCAATCTAGGAGAAGTTAGTGAAGATGGCCTTGGTCCTCTTTCCGCTGGTATCAGGCCGCGGCGCTTTCCTGTCCAGCATCTTCCGCTGGCGTGGAAGCCGTTATAGCCGGCAGCGGAGGTCCAGACACCGTGAGCAGTGAGACGCCCTCGATCTGGGCAAATACGTCCATTCCATTCTCGAGCCCTAGCGTATCAAAGGAGAAACGCGTAATGCGCGCCAAAATCTCCGCGCCAGAGCCTCCGCTGCCGAGCCCAAGCAGCAGCGTGAGCTCACCCGGGCAGAGCGGCAAACAGGCCTTTATCCGCGCCGGAAAGACATTGAGGATGGAGTTTGCGAGCGGCGCTTCGCGTGCAAGGCTGACGTCGCTGGCTGCGATGCGCAGCCGCTGGTGCACGCCGGGTGGAAGGGGCGCCGCCGGCACCAGCAAGCGCGCACCTTTGACGGAGAGGATGAGTAGGCCATAGCGTCTGTCATAGCCGGCGGTCACGGCATCAAGGCTGACAGCAGCCTCGCGGCTTGCCGCAAGCGGCAGCGCAGGATCGGTCTGCAAGACATGTAACGGCCCAGCCGCAGTCACCGTGCCATGATCGGTGATAACGAGATGATCGGCAAGGCGTTCAATATCGGCCATGTCATGGCTGATATAGATCATCGGCAGCGCGAACTGTTTCTGCAGGCACTCGAGCAACGACAGAATCTCTCTCTTGGCGCAGCGGTCAAGAGCGGCAAGCGGCTCGTCCATTACAAGCAACTTTGGCTGGGATAACAGCGCCCGGCCGATTACAACGCGCTGCCGCTCGCCGCCGGCGAGGTGCGCTGGCGAGCGGTCGAGCAGCGGCGCGATACCCAGAAATGCGAGTACCTTCTCAAAGACGATCAGCATCGGTTCGCCTTTGGGCTTGCCGTAGAGCAGGTTTCTCTGGACCGTCAAATGGGGAAAAAGGGTTTCCTCCTGGAACACATAACCGATGGGGCGCAAATGCGGTGGGCGGAACATGGTCTCATCCTGCCACAACTCACCATCGATGCCACAGAAAGCGTCGGGCAAATGCTCGAGACCGGCGATGCAGCGCGCGATCGTGGTTTTGCCGCAGCCTGGCGGTCCGAAAATCGCTGCCACACCTTTAGCCGGTACGCTGAACTGCGCGTCGAGTGGAAAGCTACCCAACTGCCTCTTGAAGGCGATTTCGATCCGGCCTGGTGTGGCTGTTCTCACGTGCGCCTCGTTCCGCAGCATTTCTCGATCAACGTTAAAAGGATGATTACCGCAAAGGCGAACATCACCATGCCGCCGGCAAGCTGATTTGCTTCGCGCCAGCGCGACGCTTGGACATAGTCGAAGAGAAGGGCCGACACCACCTTGGTGCGTCCAGGAATGTTGCCGCCGATAATCAGTACGAGGCCGAATGCGCCGATTGTATGCGAAAAACCAAGCACCGCGGCTGTGAGAAAACCCGGTCGCGCCAGGGGCAGGGCGACGGTAAAGAACGCATACAATGGAGAGGCGCGCAAAGTGGCCGCAACTTCCAGCGGACGGTTGCCGATGGTAACGAAGGAGTTGCGGATGGGCTGGACCACGAAAGGCAGCGCCCACAACACCGTTCCTACCACGAGTCCCGCAAAAGTGAAAGCGAACGTGCGTCCGCCCCAGAGAGAGGCGAGAAGGCCGCCAGGGCCGCTCGGGCCGAGCAAGACCAACAGATAAAAACCGATTACCGTTGGCGGTAGCACCAGCGGCAGCGCGATGAGCGCGGCCACCGCCTCAGCCCAAAAGCTCTTTGACCGTGCTAGCCACCACGCGAGCGGCATACCAACGATTAGCAGGATCAGGGCCGTCAGGCTCGCGAGCTCGATCGTGAGCCCGAGCGATTGCCAGATTTCTGTCGAAAAGCGCCCCATGCACGTCTACTCCGGTCGTCGAACCCGTAGCCATCGCGCGCGACGACGGAGTGGGTTTCCGGTGTTTCGAGAAAATTGACGAAGGCGCGTATCACGTTGCTGTCGGCGCAAATCTTGACCAACATGGGGCCCTGCGGGATGGGGATATAAAGCTTCTTCGGCACCAGACAACGCGAACCACTGGCGCCGTTGGCCGAGAGGAACATCTGAAATGAGGCGCCTTGGGTGATCTGGCTGTACAACTGTCCACTCGCCCCAACCACGGCCTCGTCCCAGGTCTTCTGCTCGAACGAAGCTGCAGTCTCCTTCGCGGGCTCGCGAATCGCGGCGAGCGCCACATTGGTGTTCGCCGCCTCCGCATTTCCGAGCATAAGCAGAATCAGAGTTGCATTGATCAGGATTAATCGGGCAAGTGTCACCGGACAGCTCCTAGGGACGGAAACGGTGCCACTGCTTTCTGGTCACAGCGGCTCTTCGCTGCTCGATCCTAGCAATCGGCGTGCCGCTCGCAGAATTTGATGCGTGCCTTGCTTGAGAAGAGTGAAGCACGCATAGACGTCAGCTTGCCTTCTGGAATGGCGACACCCGTCGTCGGATGTCGGACATCGACGTCGTCAACCGCACACGGACTGGCATTACAAGATGGAGGGGCAGACGTGATGCCGATCGCCTCTCGTCCAAGCTTGAAGATTGCTTCAGAATGGTGAAGGCAGTGTCGGGACTAATCGCCAATGTCACCAAGCGCGTGCGGGTTAAAGACCTTGGCTGGTTTGTCATAGGCCCGTTCGATTCGACAACTCATGGATCTCGGCTTTCATACAGCACAAGCTGCATGCCTGCGAATGATTTCATGATCGTCTTCAGAACGCGCGTCACTGCTCCGCGGCTCTATCGCTCGACTCGTGATCTGCATCGTCGCTCTCATCTAATTCTGGTTGACGTGATAGGTTAGCTCGAGGATCCACAATGCTAACCACGCTGCTCTGGCGTTGCCAACCGAACAACCCGTGTTCAATTTCTGACAACGGCGCAAAAGCACGTCGGGTCCAAAACACCGCGGCTTGCGCCGCCGTGGAGGCTTTGAAACCGTAGTCAGGCGCTTAAGTGCGCTGACGGCGCTGGCATGAGCGTTGCTATTGAGATGCCTCAACACGAAGTGAGGGCTGAAGGCACGCAGACGCGCAAGATAGGCGATGTTCTCCTTCCTTGAACCCGCGCGCCCCCGTTTCCTACAGAGACAAGCTCGCGCATAAAGCCGCGCAGCTTCTGGCAATAACCTTGGAGAGCAAAATGGTACTGCGCATGGAATCCGAGGCTCCTCCCATAAAGGTGCAGAGCTGGTTGCGTGGCCAGCCCCTGAGGAGCTTGCAACGAGAAAAGGTCTACATCATCGAATTTTGGGCAACTTGGTGCGAGCCATGTGTGAAGGCGATGCCCCATTTGGTGCGACTCCAAGAGGAATACAGAGACAGGGGACTTGAGGTCGTCGGAGTCGCAGCTAACGAAGAAGGGCCAACGCTGGACGAGGCTCGAACCAAGTTGGACGCGTGGTTGACCGAAAAATTCCCGAAGCTGGGCTATTCAATCGCGCTCGACTATTCAGGAGAAATGAACAAGCTTTGGATGGAGCCCAGTTCTTCACTCGGGATTCCTACCTCGTTCGTCGTCGACCGTGACGGCCACATCGCCTTTATCGGTCATCCGACGCAACTCGATAACGTCTTGCCGAAGGTTCTCAATGGCATCTGGCGCACCAGCGATGAAGCCAAAGCCGCCGATACGAAGCGAATCGGCGAAGCTCAGCGCCTGCGCGAAACACTAGCGTTGCGTAAGTCGATACTTGCCAAACTTACGCCCGCGATAAAGGCCGAGGATTGGGTGACGGCGCTTTCGGCAGCCGAAGAGGCCGTCGCCGTGATACCGGACGACATCAGCTTCCGCCTGATTCATGTAGATCTTTTACTTCACAAGATGCACGACATGCGGACGGGCTTGCCGGCCATGCGCCGATTGATTCGAGACGCGATCGGCCAAAGATCGGAGGTGTGGATGGCCGGAGTTATGGGCGAACTCTTCGATCCGGTGAAGGACAACTCCTACGTTCCGCCTGCCGAGCGCTTTGCGATGGGCAAGGAGCTGGCCGAACACATGCTGACGCTGAATCCTCCGCAACGCGGCGAGGGCGATAAGTTCAAGTCCTATGGAGCGATCGCTCAATATTATTACGAGAGCGGCAACAAGGATCGCGCGATCGAGTTGATCGAGCTTGCGCTGAAGTCGTTGGACCATCCGGAGCCTATCCACGAAGAAGTGAAACAGCGCTTCGCGCCGCGGTTGCTTCAGGCCCTGGCCAACTACAAGGGTGAAAAGGTTTGTTACGGGAATTTCTGTTCGGCTCCGCAAAACAAGTCTCCTGAAGTGCCAAAGCGCAGGCGCCGGAGGAGAAAAAAATGAAAAAAGGGATGGTAATCGGAATTGTGCTTTCTGGTCCATTCCCCCCACTTCTCTGGCGGCCACTCGCAAGTGGTCGTCCCGTGAAATACCTGATTTTGAATCAGATTGATTAGGTGTTGTCTGGCGAAGAAGCTGGCCGGGATTTGTCACAACAACAGGCTGAGCTACCTAAGACGTCGGAACTTGTGGTCGTGGATGGCCTTGGTGACGTTGCCCTCCCGGCACAAAAGTAGTTGCGACCCAGTCGACGCTCGGACTTAAAGTGGCCGATGACCGGCTCCGACCGCGAAGCTCCTCGCAAATTCGTTGACAATCGGCTCGTCTGCCGCGTCTACCCTGAGGTGAACACCCTCGTATAGTCAGTCGGGGTTGCGGTATAGGTTTATCAGCATAAGAGGCTTGATGGCGTTCCCGATCAGCGCCTCCCATTCCGAGATCACGGTTAAAGCGCGTGGCCAGCGATGTGACCACCCTGAAGGCGATGCTGCGCGCCGAGCGAGCGGCTCGATGCCGCGGCAGCGGAAGCTCAGGCACGAGCGCGACTGAGACTCGCTAGCAGCGCATAAGTTTCTCGTTCAATGCACTTCAGCAGATACTGTCTCCAACAATCTTTGAAGCGCTTGCGAGCCATGACGCTGTGTTGATTGGCAAACAGAGCTATCAGCGCTGTCTTCGGCAAGCGCTTCCGCGCATGTGTAGGGAACCTTGTCAATCGGCGCGAGGAGAACGAAACCGACAGCAAACAGAATTGCGATAAAGAAAGCGATGTCCGCGACCGATACGTAGAGAAAATTGACAATTCTTGAGAAGGCGGTTCTGGACGCCTCCTGAGGGATTTGTGCCATGATCGGCTCCGCTAAACCCAAACTTGCCGCACGCAGTGAGGCGCCGACAAATAGCGAAATCATTCGCTCAACGCCATAGGCGATTGGCTTGTCTCTAACACGACAATGAGCGTTTCTTGAAGAAGGAATCGCGCGGAAGCTACTCGACGTGGAGCAGGGGCTTCTCGATTCTGGTAGCTGAACAGAATTCGACGATGCGCTAGTGTTCTTCCAACCATGCAGTCGTTCTTGTGAACGGCCGCTCCATTTCCGCGGCTCGCCGTGAAGTGACGTCAGCGAGAAGCCGCTGACGCATGCCGTGTTAATCTTGCTGAGACAGCGGAGACCGACCATGGGTACCCGCAATCTGCGCGCAAGATCATAAGGACGGCTCTTCCCGGCTGGAGACGGTTGTTAACGGACTTCAGTCTCCGGTTTATGCATTCTGCAGCAATGGCTTGAGTCGCTTTGCGCAGCGCCTGGTTGCGCCATCGTTTAATAATGATCATCCCCAGAAATGTGGCGATTGAGATCGTCCAGGTCCGCAGCGATGCGAAGCAGAGGCCGACCATTCAGCACCAAGTCGGCCGAAACAAACATCAAAGCCACCACGAGACCTCATGCAAGGCGGCGACCACGTTACCTTGATTTGCGCATCTTGCGCTGCCGCAGATGTCGTCGCAAAGAGCGACATACAGGAACGAAATGGTGACGTGCAACAGTCAGTCCGTAACAGGTCGCGCGCAGGAAAAGCATGGCCGCTGGTGCGGTGCTGCATTTGAACGCCGTTGGCACGGCCGTTGCTTTTGAGACGTCAACAACACTGAGCTAGACTCATTGAGCACACCATTACGGTTGAGTTGGAGGATTCCACCATCGGCAAGACCGCCGCCCAAATCCCCGCTTGCTGGAGGATTAAAAGACCCCGGTAGGCTTCCGACCATCCGTTGAAGGAGGCGCGTTTGAATCATTTGCGAGCTCAGGTTCGGGTCGTGCCGAATCCCTCACGTTCATCGCTGGATCGGTATATGGCATCTCGTTCGCCGATTCTGCGCTCCCAGTCAGTGTGCGGGTGCCCTCTGCCGCATGGCACCGCCATTGATGTCGAAAGACGGCGCGAACACGACTAACGCGCGACGCGCGATCACGCGTTCGTGCCGTTAATTCGAGTGTCTGGTCTGGCTGATCCGCGCTGAGCTCGGCGAGGAAGTCCGTCTGTCCGGAGTAATGCGTCATAGGTCAATAATCGCCGGATCTCTGCGCTATTTCGCAGCTAGCTTCGCAAGTTTGCGCTGCTCTTCCGACTATAGAAGGTCGTCTTCGTAAGGAGAGTTGCGAATGAGGGGCAATGTTACCAAGGAAGTAAGGGGGCACGCGTACCGCGTTGACCTTACGCCTCTAGCCAGCTGCGAATATGTGGTGGCTGGGTGATAAGCGAGACCGACGCCGACGCCGGGGTTTGGTCGCAAAGGACTACAACCATCGCAAAGCCGGAGGAGGCGAAGGTGCGAGAGAACCAGATCCGCTTCAGTTATCTTTCATCTGGCGCTGGACCAGGAGCATGTGCGTGGCTCAAAGAGGACTAGCCCAGAGTGCCTTTGAATGATCCAGCTGCCGTAGCGGCAATCGTCTCAACTTTGCGGCGTGTTCACGGCGACAACATTGCACGTACGTTGCTCGCAGACGGCGTGAGCTTGGCGGTACTTATTGATGCGGCGTTCTCCTTGCCAATAAGCAACAGTGACGCTGTCCGAATGATCGCAAGGGCGCTTGACTCTGGCGATTTCAGCGTCACACCGGAGTTGGGGCCGCTCTGGCGCGTGCGGTACATTTATGAAGATCGACGTGCATCGATGCACGTCGTGGATATGGAGGTGTTAACGCCGGGCAGGACCTTCGCGAGCACTGAGATTTCGTTGCTGCTGTCCGTATGAGACGAAGTCAAGGTCCCTCTGATGTTCTTCTGTCAACCGGTCTGCAAACTTGGAGTCGGCTTTTGGACTGGGATCCCCAGCTCAGGAGTGAGAATATCGCAAGCCGAAACTAGGCTGTCGAGATGTACACAAGCGGATACGATGCGAAGCCCAAGAAGCGTGCGGGCCGCTCGCTCATTCGGGCTCTGAATAATGTCATAAGAGACGAGCAGTTGGCGCACGCTTTCGTTGGGCTCCTGGGTCACCGTGCTTGTGCGACCCGGCGGTTTCATTGGAACAGCGCGCTGATCCATAGGTCGGAACCTTTAGATACCGAATTTATCTGATGCAAAACGAGTCGCGATCGCACTTAGCGTGCGCGTGACAGGGATTCTCCCTTAGTTTAGCCGAGGCGGGGCTGCCATACTATTGGTCCCACGGTCGTCCTAGTTCAGTGCGAAGCGTCCAAATCGCGCTGTTTGCAATATGCAGTATGTCCTGCTCGCCATTTCTCAGTGAGAGTTCCAGATTAGCTCGTAATCGATCGCGCAGCAATTCCTTAGCATTATGCACAAGCAATGGATCCGTCTCGACAAAGCGCCATGACTTCTCAAATGCGGCGCTCACGAGGTCGTCCTCAGAGGCTTGGTGCCGCGCGGATGAAGTGTGGTCCATGATTAAGAACTCCAGAGTGACATCCTCATAGGGGGATACACAACCCGCCCGGTCGAAAGTGGGGATGTCGACCGGCCGGCCCGCATTTTGGCAAAGACCAAGCCTTATCAGATCCAGCATACAAGCGCTCCCGCCAAACAGATGCCACGCGTTGCAAGTAGATTGCCATAACGCTTTAGCGCACCTGAAGTCCTTCAGTTTGTTGAGAGCACTCTCGATGCACCGACAAAACTAATAAGGACGTTTGGTGAAGCTGAGATGACCGATTCGGCCTTCAAGCCCACTAAGATTTCGTGCAATTTGGAATCAGATGGCGCCGTTGCAAAGCATGTGTTCGTCTCACTCTGCGGATCAGTGGGTTCCGCGAGGAATAATTGTGTCGTTCACTTCTGCTGAGTACGCATCCGGCGTAGGCCACAGGCCGATTGGATTAGTCGGCCAGCGCTTGAGCCAAGTCGGATGTTCTTTGTGCATCCGGACGAGCTCGATCAGGTTTTCGTTTCCGAAGTCGGTGAATGCCATGACGCCGTGTTCGCCGGCGCCACAGACCCAGATGACGCCGTCCTCGGGATTTGGCCGCTCCGGCCCTTGAAACCGGGAGGCCTATTTAGGAAATAGTCTCGGTTGCCAAACGCTTTATCGGCATATTGAACGGTCGAAGGGATGATCGCTTGGACATGCTGGTGGCAGGCTCGAAGGGTGGCCGGGTACTGCTGGTGCGGTGGCGCGGCGACGAGCTTTGGATGTTTCCTGGCGGATGCCGGCGCGGCCGCGAAGCGGCGGAGCAGTGCCTCTGGCGCGAGATCAAATCTCCATGCGGTATGTGGCGTCGCAGGATTTAGGCCAGCGCGAGGCGGCGAGTTGTCGTGCGTTTCGTGTGCAACGTCGTGTTCGCAACATGTTGGCGGATACCAGACGAGTGCGGGTTGGCTTTAGGAAGAGAAAGCACGCGCCACGCTTCGTTTTGCGTTCAGTTGCCCGCGCAGCGGTCCATGCGCGGGAGCATCAGGCGATTGGCCCGGCTTTTGCTCCCCTGCTTGCCACGGCATGCGGCTCCCCTGCTTTGTCGGGATCGTCCGCTGCAGAATGAGGATCTCTATGCGACCAAAGGTGATGCCATGAAGAATTGGAGTTCCGTGACGACCAAGGTGCTAAGCACGGCCACTGTTGCAATGGTCTTGATGACGCGCACCGCGCTGGCGAACGAATACAACATGGATAATAGCAGCAATGCTAGCCTGCGGTACGTTCCTGAAAACAGGATCGTCCTTGCCCAGACCACGCTCACCTCGGAACGACCGGCAAGCTTCACGCTTCAGAACGGGATGCAGGTGGTGGTGATCCCGGATCACCGCACACCCGTCGTGACGCAGATGATCTGGTACAAGGTGGGCTCCGCCGACGAGACGCCCGGCAAATCGGGGCTTGCGCATTTCCTCGAACACCTGATGTTCAAGGGCACCGCCAAGCATCCGCCCGGCGAATTCTCCCAGACCGTTCTGCGCGTCGGCGGCAACCAGAACGCCTTCACCTCGATGGACTACACCAGCTATTTCCAGCGTGTGCCGCGCGAACAGCTGACGAAGATGATGGAACTCGAGGCTGACCGGATGACCGGTCTCATTCTCCAAGATGAGAACGTGCTGTCCGAGCGCGACGTCGTGCTCGAAGAGTTCAACATGCGCGTCGCCAACAATCCCGATGCGCGGCTCACCGAGCAGATGATGGCGGCGCTTTACCTCAACCACCCCTACGGCCGCCCCATTATCGGCTGGCGGCAGGAGATCGAAAAGCTCGACCGCGAAGATGGGCTCGCGTTCTACAAGCGCTTCTACGCGCCCAACAATGCGATCCTGATCATCGCGGGCGACGTCGATCCCAAGGAAATCCGCCCGATGGTGGAGAAGAACTTTGGCGACATCCCCGCGCAGCCCTCGATCCCTGCAAAACGCCTGCGGCCACAGGAGCCGACGCCGGCGGCGCCGCGCACCGTGACCCTGTCCGATCCGCGCGTCGAGCAGCCGGCTTTGCGCCGCTACTATCTGGTGCCGTCGGCTCACACCGCGGCCGCGGGCGAGAGTCCTGCGCTTGACGTGCTCGCGCAACTGATGGGCGGCGGCTCCAACTCCTATCTCTATCGCGCGCTGGTAATCGACCGTCAGCTCGCGATCAGCGCCGGCGCAAGCTACCAGGGCACCTCGCTCGATCCCTCGCAGTTCATGATCTCCGCCACGCCGAAGCCCGGCGTCGAGTTCACGCAGATCGAGGATGCCATCGACAAGGTGATCGCCGACCTCGCGCAAAATCCCGCGCGCGCCGAGGATCTCGAGCGGGTCAAGACCCAGTTGATTGCGGAAGCGATCTACGCCCAGGACAACCAGGCCACGCTGGCGCGCTGGTATGGCGGCGCGCTTACCACGGGACTTTCCATCGACGATATCCGGAGCTGGCCGGACCGGATTCGTGCCGTTACCGCCGAGCAGGTCCGTGACGCCGCACAGAAATGGCTCGACAAGAAACGCTCAGTGACCGGCTATCTGATCAAGGATGCCGCGCCCAAACGCGAGGAGAAGCGCTCATGACCTATTCCTTCACACGGCGTGCGGCCCTCATCGGCGGAGCTTCGCTTGCAATCGCGATGCTCGCCTCGGCACCTTCGCAGGCCGCCACCAAGATCCAGCGCCTGGTCTCGCCCGGCGGCATCGAAGCCTGGTTCGTGCAGGACGCCACCGTCCCGCTGATCGCGATGAAATATGCCTTCGGCGGCGGAGCGACCCAGGACCCCACCGACAAGCCCGGCGTTGGCCACTTGACGGCCAGCCTGCTCGACGAAGGCTCCGGCGACCTCGACTCGAAGACCTATCACGAGCGGCTCGATCGCCGCGCCATCGAGCTGAGCTTTACCTCGACCCGCGACCAATTCCGCGGTTCCTTGCGCATGCTCAAGGACAACAAGGATGAGGCCTTTGACCTCCTGCGGATGGCGCTGACCTCGCCGCGTTTCGATGCGCCCGACGTCGTACGCATCCGCGCGCAGGTGCTCTCGAGCTTGCGGCGTGAGTCCACCAACCCGAGTTCGCTCGCCAATCGCAAGTTCCTCGAAGTCGCCTTCAACGGCCATCCTTACGGACGGCAATCCCAGGGCACGCTGGACAGCGTGCCGAGAATCGAGATCGCCGATCTCAAGGACTATGTCCGCCGCGTGATCGCGAAGGACACGCTCAAGATTGCGGTGGTCGGTGACGTCGATCCCGAGACCCTCGGCAAGCTGCTTGACAAGACCTTTGGCAGCCTGCCGGCCAAGGCGCAGTTGACAGAGGTGCCCGACGTGCTCGCGGCAAAGCCGCCGCAGCGCGTCTGCATTCCGCTCGACGTGCCGCAGACGGTCGTGACCTTCGGCGGTCCCGGCGTCCGCCGCAGCGAGCCGGATTTCATGGCGGCCTACGTCGTCAACCAGATTCTTGGCGGCGGCGATCTGTCATCGCGGCTCTACCGCGAAGTCCGCGAGAAGCGCGGGCTTGCTTATTCCGTCTATGAGACGCTCTTGTGGATGGATCATGCCGCCCTGTTCGTCGGCAATACCGGCACCCGCGCCGATCGCGCCGGCGAGACGGTGGAAGAGATCGAGAAGCAGGTCCGCCGGATGGCCGAGGAAGGCCCGACCCAGCAGGAGTTCGACGAGGCCAAGTCGTATCTGAAGGGCTCGCAGATGCTCGCGCTCGATACGTCGTCAAATCTCGCACAGGCGCTGCTGCAGTATCAGCTCGACAAGCTGCCGATCGACTATATCGAGAAGCGCAATGCCCTCGTCGACGCGGTGACGCTGGAGGATGCCAGGAAGGTCGCGCGGCGGCTGTGGGGCCAGGGCCTGCTCACCGTCATTGTCGGCCGCTCCCCGCAGGCCGCAGCCCAGCCAACCACCGCGCCATCGGCCACGACGCAGCCGCCACCGGCGGTACAGCCAGGCGCCGCGCCATCAGCCACAACGCCGGGACCACCCAATTGACCTTTGTGTCGTGAGGTGACATTCGGTGCGCGTTAAGGACAAGCTGTCCCATAGCCGTTATTTGGCCGACATCCGACCTGCCTACATCAAGGGCGGCCTCACGAGAGCCCGTCAGTGCAGTTAGTCGCTCCTGCTG
Organism: Bradyrhizobium sp. 170; assembly: GCF_023101085.1. Lineage (NCBI taxonomy): Bacteria > Pseudomonadati > Pseudomonadota > Alphaproteobacteria > Hyphomicrobiales > Nitrobacteraceae > Bradyrhizobium > Bradyrhizobium sp. 170. The sequence goes on from NZ_CP064703.1 coordinate 1,911,392, forward strand.
AAAGCTGTTGCCACGCCGCTACGAGTCGAACACCAAGGCCGTGCCGAGACTACCGCTGACGGTCGCATCGAATGTGGCCCTCTCGGGTCACCGGCGAGCCCCGCCAGCTGGAGTCAGCCACACGGCGGCTACGGCGGCTATTCAAGTTTCGGTGACGATTGGGCAGCTGCGATGGGCCTAACAAGGACCGTCTTTGGTTCGATCCATCTGGCCGCGCACGCCAATCCCGCTCCCCCGTTGCGGCTGGTGAAGCTAAAAAGATGTTCAGCCCAACTTTTCGCCAAAAAGGGTCAATGTCCTTACTAGGGTTTCGGGAGCTGTTTGGCTGCTCTGCTGAACTGCTGGATGGTATGATGGGGAACTTTTGTCATCGTCGCCTGAACCGGAAGCGAAGAGGAGCGAACCGCTACGAATATGTTTGCCAGTCAGCTGCTATCACAACCACCGTGATCGGCATTGTTGGCATGGCCACGTGGCTCCTCAATAAACAGGCGAGGTTGAGAGATTTGGCCGAGCTGAAGCTCCATGATCTTAAGCCCTCTAACCTCTGCTGAGCAGGATGCGATCAGACAACCCGCGTCTGGCAACGTTACGCATATCTGCGATCTGCACTTTAATGGGAAAACGGTTCGCGCTCCTCGCATTGAGCGGACTGGTGCCCACGGGCTCGTCCTCCCGTACGCCGGGCGGGATCGGTGCATTGCTCCGGATCTACCGAAGGGCGGACGGCGATGTGATCGAGAGCTTTCCATTAACGAATAGGGCTAAGATCTGCCCATCATTCCAAGCAAGCACGTGAAACTGTATTCCTTGGACGGTCTCACGAGAAGTAATGGTGCCTGCGCAGCCGAACAGGTAAACAACGTCTGCGTAGTTTGAGCCAAGCCGAACGTTGCTGAGCTCCGAATCCTTGACGCGACAATGCCCGGCCGGGAGTGAGCGAGCGTTAACTGACTTGTAATCCGCATCCAGGTCACCAGGCGTGGCCGGATTGACGGGAGCTCCGCTTGGCGGGACGCCGGCTTGTGCCGGTGGAGGGCCGCTCGAGATCTGGGCCAGCTGCACGAATAACCACGTGAAGGCCGGAATCGCTTTGATCCGCAGGACTACTCGCCAGTTGATGGAACAGCCTATCAGGGCGAATGCTTGATAGATTTTCATCGAATGCCAATGCGTTCAAACGTCCATACTCAGCCACTCACGTAGGAAGGCGGCACGTCACCTGCAATCCACAATCAAACGCTGTATGCGAAAATGTGCGGTTCACCTCGAGTTACTTTCATTAAGAAGTCGGACCACTTGGAGTGGTCAAAGCACCTGTACTCTCAAGCCATTCGGTGCGAGTGTTAAGTTCGTCTTTTCACTGGACATTAATAACCCGCAGCAACGTAGCGGTGGCTGACATAGTCGTATCCGCTAGCTCGCCGCGGAACAAGTCGATCTCGCAATACGCCCATCTTTTCGAGCTCATAGAATCCGACGATATGACAATCGAGATATGACCAACGCGACCGCAGCTGTCCGAGCGTGCGGTTTCATATCGCTCCTCCTGCCGATTGGCGGCAGAGAGATGTGCGGAGTAGACCCAACGTCGGCCGCGGTCGCGCGGAGTCCATCCCTACGTGATGGGCGAATCGATGATGCTGCGTGAATAAGCAAGCAATCTGCCGATATGAAAAATGTCAGATTCTGCAGGCGCTTCGCATGAATCTGTTTGAGCCGGCTTGAACCTTACGTAACGTCAGGGTGTAGAGAGCCTCATCAAGGTAGCGAACAGGGGCTTGTGGTGTCCGACAGGAAATCCGACAAGACTCGTGTTGCCCAACGAAACTAAGTGTGCCGCCTATGCTAATTGTTATTCTGCTGTCCATCTCTTTCGCTATGTTCGGCACAGTTTACGCCGTGAGCGCATGGCTCTCCCATGGGAAGCGGGAGCGCGACGCCCCTTGCGTTCGCCCTACCCAAAGGCCCAGGAGGCGAGCATTCTAACCTGAAATCAAAAGAGCGCCTGACGCCATGGGCCGCACTCTTAGTCCGGCTCGCCGCTGCCTCTAAATCCATCTGCAGCTTGCTATAGGCGCCCATTCTCCCGAAACCACCTCGATATCGCGAGCCGGAACTATGAGAAGATCGTCATCGCCGACATCAAAAGCAGCGACTCGCTGATGGGCATTTGACGATGCCGGTTTCGAACAAATTCAGAGCCTCGTTTCTTTGACTGTCGGACGTTAATTCAACCAGCACGGTAGTGTTGAGGCCGAACCGGTTCAGGTTAAGCATCGCCCAGATATTAGGTGTCATATCCTTTCGTCTCCAATGCCTCTGCCGACGCGCGATTGTGATGACGGATAATTGCATTCGAATCGATCCGCGCGCTGGTGCTGAGTTCGGCGATGGAACGTCACTCGGTGGAATACTGCGCGACGTTGCTAAGAATCGCTGAATTTCGGCGCCACTTGGCCGCCCGCGTCTCAGGTCTGCACCGCTCTTTCGATTATATATCGGTGATCCAAGTTAGGAGATTGCAATTGAAGGTCGGCGTTCCCAAGGAAATCAAGACGCACGAATACCGCGTGGGCCTGACCCCTGGAGCGGTCCGCGAATATGTGGCCGCAGGCCACAGCGTGCTGCTCGAGACCAATGCCGGTGCTGGTATAGGCGCTACGGATGACAATTATCGCAAGGCTGGCGCAACCATTCTGGAATCTGCTCGCGAGGTGTTCGCGTCGAGCGAGATGATCGTAAAGGTCAAGGAGCCACAGCCGTCCGAGTGGACTCAGCTGCGAGAAAATCAGATCCTCTTCACTTATCTTCATTTGGCCCCGGACCCCGAGCAGGCCAAGGGCCTCATGAAGTCTGGCTGTACAGCAATCGCCTACGAAACTGTGACTGACGCGCATGGCGGTCTTCCGCTCCTTGCGCCGATGAGCGAGGTTGCGGGCAGGCTTGCGATCGAGGCGGCAGGTAGCGCCCTGAAGCGGTATGGGGGCGGGCGCGGGCTGTTGATTGGCGGCGTGCCGGGTGTCCAGCCGGCTCGTATTGTCGTCATCGGAGGTGGCGTTGTCGGCATGCACGCGGCACGAATGGCGGCAGGCTTGGGTGCCGAGGTCACAATCCTTGACCGTTCGCTTCCCCGGCTTCGTGAACTGGATGAACTATTCGAAGGGCGCGTTCGTACTAGGTTCTCAACGATAGAAGCTGTTGAGGAGGAAGTATTTGCAGCGGACGTTGTGATCGGCGCCGTACTGGTTCCCGGCGCGAGTGCACCGAAACTTGTCAGCCGGAGCATGTTGAGCTCGATGCGCAAAGGCTCCGTCATCGTGGATGTAGCTATTGATCAGGGCGGATGCTTCGAGACATCGCGTCCGACGACGCACGCTGATCCAATTTTCGAGGTGGACGGCGTCATTCACTACTGTGTGGCCAATATGCCGGGAGCTGTCCCGCTGACCTCTAGCCAAGCACTGAATAACGCAACTCTGCCTTTTGGTTTGGCTCTCGCTAACAAGGGATTTGCAGCCGTCCTCGAAAATCCACATCTGCGGGCAGGCCTCAATGTCTATCGGGGGCGGCTGACTTACAAGGCGGTGGCCGAGAGTCTCGGCTTGCCATTTTCACCGATCGAACAGGCTGCGGCCTGATCCCAGAGGCCCTCAAGGGCGTTTCCTCCCTTACTTGGGCCACTCCTTCGGAGTGGCCCCTTTTTTCGGAGGCTACGATTCCCCTCAACGCAGTTTGATTGTCCTCTCGCAGATCAAGTCGGGCAGCTCTCCCAGAGAACATCCAGTCAGCTGTCCGGCGACACGAAAGCGTGGGGCTGGTGGAGATAGCGCCGTCGGTCGGAGCGCTCGCCTCCCGGTTTTGTAAACCGCCAAGGAGACCGGCTACCGCGGCTTCCACCCATTCGGGGTTGGCGCTGGGTAGACGCCGAACGAGAAAGAAGGGGTGATGATGGCGTTGAGCAACACGGAACTGCGCTACTACGACAGCAATGTCCTGCGCCTCCCTGACGACAAGCGGACGGAATATCATGAACAGGTGGATCGCCTGATCGCCGAACTGTGCAAGACCGTCCGCGACAAGACCGAGATCAAGATCACAAAGGTAGTAAAGGCTGGCTCCTTCGCCAAATATACCATCTTACGAAAGACGAGCGTCGATCCGGTTGATGTCGACGTGGTATTCTATATTTCCGGGCGTGATGCCGATAAGGAGACGCTCGATAGTCTGAACAACACCATCTACGACCTGCTGATCAAGCAGTATCCCAACAAATCGGTCGAAGATTTCGAGATCCAGCGCAAGGCTGCGACCGTGACCTTTGTCGGCACGGGGCTGAGCGTCGACATTGTCCCGGTGATACAGGACGAGAACCGGCCAGGCTATGGCTGGCAGTTTGATATCCATGACGGGTCGAAAATCCAGACCTGCGCTCCCTGTCAGATCAAGTTCGTCCGGGATCGCAAGAACCGGGACAGCGATTTCCGCACGCTGGTGCGCTTGGCGAAGAAGTGGCGCAACCATGCCGATATCAAGCCGCTCAAATCCTTCGCGATCGAGCTCATCATGGCCCATCTGCTGGCGAGGCAGGGTAATTTCGGGAGCATCGAGCAGCGCTTCCGGAATTTCCTTCTCTACATCGCCCAATCGGGTCTGAAAGAGCAGATTAGCTTCCCCGAGAATACGGCGCCGTTCGGGACCTTCACCGATCCCGTTGTCATCCTCGACCCTGTTTACAGCCTGAACAACGTGACAGGCCGGATTTCGGAAGCCGAGCGCAAGGAGATCGTCGCAGCGGCGGAGGCGGCGTGGGAGACCGCGAATTTTGCATCGGCCGAAAATGACAATGAGGTCTGGAAGGAGATCTTCGGCCCTCGCTTCAAGACGGAGGACTGAAATGAGCCAGACCAGAACCGCCACTGCCACTGCCACCTACACGGTCGTCGACATCGAGAATGTAGTTCGGCGCGTGAAAGCCGATCTCATCATGATCGCCGACAGCACTGGCGCCTGGACTGCTGCAGAGGCGGCGCTGTATGCTCATGACATCGAGGTTCTCGCAAAAGCAGGCTACCCCTCGTGGGTTGACGTCACGCTTCTCAGTAATGGCCTCGAGCTCAAAGCCGTCAGGTTTGAGGTCGACACGGAAGCGGGTTCGCTCACCACGAGCCGCCCTGGCGGGGTGCGCTGGCCGAAGGTCGCGGGTGCATATCTGCGTGTCATCCTCAGCTACACCGAAGCGTACACGAGCGCGGCGCGCGAGGCGGTGAAAGGAAAGCTGAAAATCGGCTGGGTTACGTCATACGAGGATACCAGTCACGCCAACTTGACGTCTTCAGGCGGCCGCAACTACGTCAGCAACGCCTATGGCATGCAGAGAAAGGATTGGGTGAAGTGAGTCAGCCGAGCATCTTCGATAGCGAAACCCCACTGCCTAGCGAGGCGCTCGCCAAGCGGGAAAAGACGTTGCTACGATTTGCTGCGCGTTATGCCCGTATCCATGACCAGCTTCGGTTGCTGCTGAATGTCGGTGGTCTCGGCGAATGGAACCGAAAGCACCATGGCGGCAAGCTCGCGATCTGCGAACTTGTCGCCGAGCAGTACCCGCTCGTGATCTTTCATGGCGACGTTGGGACCGGCAAGACGGCGATGGCCGAATGCATCGCCAACAAGCTCGTCGCCGAGGCGAGGAGCGAAGACTCGATCCTTTTCAAGCTGTCGAACCGCGTGCGCGGCAGCGGCATGGTCGGCGAGATGGGAACGCTGATTGCTGAAGCCTTTCGCAAGGTGATCCAGTCGGCTGGCAAGAGCCGGCGTGCCATCCTGATCATCGACGAGGGAGACAGCCTTGGCGCGTCCCGCGCGCAGGAACACAGCCATCACGAGGATAAGGTGGCGGTGAACACTCTGATCCAGGGCGTCGACGATCTTCGGCAGTATGGCGGCCGCATCGTCGTCATCCTCTGCACCAATCGGCTCTCGGTGCTCGATGCCGCATTGCGTCGGCGCGCAGCAATCATTGAGGAGTTCAAGCGGCCCTCGGACGAAGAACGCCGCCAGCTCTTTCAGATGGATCTCGCCGGTCTGAACCTTCCGGAGACGCAGATCTCCGATCTTGTGGCGGTCACTGGTGCCCGCGGCAGCAATCCGGCTTGGACATATTCGGATATTCGCACGCGTCTTTACCCCGCCGCCTTAGCGAAAGCCTATCCGCAGCAGCCGCTCCGGTTCGAGCATTTAAAGTCAGTCGCCGCGGCGCTTCATTCCTCGCCGGTGATGGAGGATAGGTAATGCCGCGGTCCCCTCTCTACGGCCGGCGCATTCACATTTCTGGGAGCGTTGTGGATGATACAACAGTCGCGCCAGCAAGCGAGGTCCACGGGGCGAGGGAGCTGATCGCTGGGCTGGCAAAAGAGCTGATCAAGCGTGGCGCCAACTTCGTGGTCCCTGTGGATGCTGAGCCGCTGCGCAAGGTCGACGCTTTACCGATCTGCTTCGATTGGCTGATCTGGAAGACAATCAAGGACAGTTTGGCGCTGCGACCGGCGAACGTGCCGGGTCCCCTCGCGGTCGCGGTGCAACATCAAAAGACTGAAGATCAGATTCCGGAGGACTATGTAGGTCTCTGGGACGAGCTGCGCGCCTCACAGCTAATCAAAATCGAGAGCGCGGCGCACTGGAACATGAACAGCAAGCGGATGGAGGCTCAGGCTCGATTTGGCGATATCCTCATTGCACTGGGAGGCACCGAGGGCGTGCTCTATCTTGCAAACCTCTATCATGATGCCGGCAAGCCGATTATTCCGCTCAATCTTGCCCTCTGTCCCGAAACAACCGGTGCGCGATGCCTCTATAATTTCGGGCTGGCTAGCAGCCAGACCCGCCGCCTGTTTCAGATTGCCGACGACGGTGATGCGCATGACTGGGTCAACAGAATTCGCTTCCCGCAGCGGCAGTCGATCGCGGATCGCGTTTCTGTACTGGTCGAGCTGCTTGAGTCACTTGAGAGGCCCAAAGCCTTCGCCGTCCGACTACTGAACCCTGATCTGCCCGACTATGCTGACGTCCAGAATTTCTTCGATACGGTGGTTCAGCCCGTGGTCGAAGGTGAGCTTGGGTATCACCTCGTCGTTATCGACGGCCGCCAAGCTTATGAGTATTCCCGAATTGACCAAGAGATATTCGCGAAGCTCCATCGCAGCAGCGTGGTGCTAGCTGACATCACAGGCGCGCGGCCAAACTGCTTTCTTGAGCTTGGATACGCTCTGGGCCGCGGCCTGCCGACGATGGTAATGGTGCTTGAAGGCGCGAGCTTGCCTTTCGACATTACGACATTTTCTGGGCTTCATTGGAAAACGTCCGGCACTGTGGACGACAGGCGGCGCGCGTTCCGAGAGCACTGGCAGGCGATCCGCAACCGCCCCTCACTCGTTCCAGCGGAGCCGTTGATCTCATGAGCGACAAGCGCGAAGTTTTCGTCTCGGTCGACGTGGAAACCGCCGGTCCGATCCCCGGCGAATTCAGTCTATTGTCTATCGGTGCCTGCTCCATCTACGAGCCAGAGAAGACATTCGCGTGCGAGCTGAAGCCGATCAACGCGAACTTCGATCCCAAGGCTTTGGAGGTGAGCGGGCTCTCTCTAGACGAGCTCGCGCGAACAGGACTTATGCCCTCCAATGCCATGCGAACCTTTTCGCACTGGCTCTTGACCTTGGCGCGTCGGAATGAAACCCTCGTATTCGTCGGTTTTAACGCGCCGTTCGACTGGTCCTTCGTGAACTACTATTTCCATCGGTTTACGGGCAGCAATCCATTCGGCTTCACGGCGCTCGATATCAAGGCGCTCTACATGGGTGCGACGGGCTGCCGCTGGAGTGATACGCGTTCGAGCAGGATTGCTGAAAAGCTCAAACCAGCTTTGGCCGGGACGCATGATGCGCTGCGCGACGCGCTGTACCAGGCTGAGATTTTTCGGCTGATCAGGTCCGAGCTCATTGATAAGAGCTGACAGCACAGTCTGACTCTGCTATCCGCGATTACTCGATTGCGATCGCGAATGCTTCCGGAGTGGCTACGCTTCTACGCGCGGTGCCACTACATTACGTTACTCGCCGGTGAAGTACTGGAAATACGGGTCGTGGACCCAGCGCTCGCACACCCCCTCGTCGGATAGCCCGTAAATGTGCTTGAGCAGCAGAAGCCCGATCATGAAGCGGGTCGCGATCCCCGGCCGGCCGTGCTCGCTGTAGAGCGGCGCAATCTCGCCGTCGATCCAGTCCCAGTCGATCTTGCCGGCTAGCAAAACCAGTTCGTGCTTCAGATTGATGATCTGGTCGAGCCGAGCCCGGAACAGATCGTTCGATCCAGTCGTCTGATGCTTCTTCGGCCGCATCGTCCCCCCCCCGATGCAGACAAGGAATCATGCTTCCCGCTTCGAGGGAATCCCGAAAACGAAATCGCAAGGTTCCGACGCCCAAAGCATCAAAACCTTGCAATCTGGAAACGTCCCTTAGTTCAAATCGAGATTCCAGATCAGTGGCTTACGCCTTCTTCACGGACGACCACGTTACCCTCACGGCACAGCGCCACGGATTATGGCCTTGGCTGTCTCTGTGGATCTTCCGACCGCCTCTTCGTAACGTGCCCCGAACTACCAAAATGCTCATTCCTTCCCAGTTGCTCTCTGCAAGCCGGAAAGCCAATTTGTTGAACAGCCCTCGGCCGTCATGAGTTGCCATATCCACCTGTAAAGCTTGCTCCGTCAGCCGCACCGGCTGGCAGTCCGGACGCGTCAGCAATACGCATATATCATCTTTTGGTGTGAGGATCGTCGTACGGATCTTCGCGCGTGTCACGCTGACGCGAAAGTTCTGGCGCGCCTGGATCATCGCTCCGTCCCGGAGATTGCCTCCGACAATTCGGTCAGGGTTGGCCACGATCTCGCCTCTGACGCGCCTAGGCCAGCTTCCCGATCGATCAGTTGCCTGAAACTCGTGATGCATTCCTGATCCCGCTCCTCATGATGCGGGTGATCTGAGTCCTTCTCGTCCAGGCCGCGGGTCGCGTGAGCCGCAAGCTCGATATCATCGATCATGGTCGAAAGCCGGCGCGCTGCAATGGTGATGGATGGCCGGGTCTCACCGTGAACGCATGACACCGAGAGCGCCTGAATTTGCGAGTCATCCTTATAGAAGCGTTTCTTCTGCCAATCCTCGTCTGCCGATCCCTGTCGGCCAAGAAGATCAAGCAGGTTCTTGACGATGGAATGCACCTGTGTGGCGTCTTGTGCGTGGTCGCAAGCCGAATCCGCAGCGCTAATCGGGCCGCGAAGCGCCGTTCGCTTCGTCTCCTCAAGCTGCTCCGCAACCTGGAACTGGAACGCCGCCCTCTCGGCCTCGGACATCTTCTTCGACCGAGGCTCCACGCCTTCGACTATGAGCAGGACCTGCTTGCGCCGCCGCATGCGATATCGCGCGAGCCTGCCCGCGGGCGTCTGCAAATAGGCCTTAATCTCACTTTCCGATTTCATGTCACGTGCTGGCAGAACGAACGTACCGCCGAACATAGCCGATCCAGATCAGTCGTGAAGGCCTAACCCCGATCCCTTGCGCGTGCCGGCGGCGCTTCGCGTCAAGAGCCGGCTAATGCGGTCTGCAAAGCAAGTCTTACTCCTGGCTCAATCGCCGGAGTACATCACGTCCGAAACGGCAAACTCCTGCTCGATGAAGCGACGCGCCAATTTGTGCATGACACGGGCCGCCGTGTGCAGACGAACGACCTCGTGGGCGTCGTCGGGATCGGATTTCGAGTGCTTACCTGCATGAGCTACCGCGATGCGGCATGAATCGTGGATGTATTTGTGCGGCGGGTCGTTACCGCATAAGGCCAGGAAGCGGTTGATGTCGTCGTCTTCCTTGGGCTCAATCTGCAACGCCTCAAAATGAGTGCGAAACCATGTCCGCGCGGCCTCTTTGCCGGGATGCCGGATCTCGATGATCTTGTAATAGTTCAGCACGGCATAGCTGATGAATCCGTTTTGCTGTGCATTGCGCGCTTCTCGGTAAAGCGCAAGCGCGCGCCGGACCTCCTCGGAATTCGGTATCTTCCGGTCAAAAATGTAGTCATGCGCCATTGTGAAGGCGAGATCGCGCTTTGACAACGGAACCGGCACAGGATTTCCCGACCATCCATATTCCGCGATCGCGAAATTGTCGTCGCACCATGCCATCACGCTAAGAAAGCGGTTGATGACCGTCATGGCGGTCGACTCGTCAACGCGGTTGGCCGTCAGATCGATGTGAACCGATTGCACGTGGTCCTTGGTCTTGGGCATAAGCACAAGCTGGTATTGATCGAAGGTGATGAGCTTTTCCTCCTTCGGCCACGTGACCTGGTTATCCACGCCGACATGGAGAAAGCGCGAGCCATTGCGTACGCCGAGCTTCCGGTAGCGTTCCTGCTGGGCCTCTTCGGCATCGTACTCCGAGCCATCGCCTTCGGGTGGTGCCGGAAAGCGCTCGGCAAGCTCACATTCCCGCGCCAGCCGCCGAAAGAATTCCTGGGTAAACGACATCTCGCGCATCGCGGGCGCGTTCATCCGGCCGCAGTCAGGATCGAAACCGATTTCGCTTCACTTCGCGAGCAGCGCAACGGATCCCTTCGGTACGAAGTAGGCTCGCCGCTTTTCTCCATCGCGCATATAGACAACCTCGGCCCCGCCATGGCTATTCACGCCCGTTTCGGCGATGGTCAGCTTCATGCGAACGAAACTCGCCCGGGCTATCTTGTTTGCCAGAAGGACGGTGACAACGTCGCTGATCGTCTCCGCCATGAAGAAGGACGCGTCGGCGCCCCCAACCGGGCGCAACCCTTCAAGCACCGTCGCCACATGCCCGGCCCAGCCGGGATGCGTCGTCACGAGCCCGAAGATGGCAGCTGCTATCTGATGGCCGGATAGCTTCTCCTCGCGCCGCTCCCTTCCGCGAGGAAGTCGGCCGTATCGACGGATTGACTCAAATCGCTGATCCATTTCCTGCGGCGAGCTATATGATACGTCGCTATTCTGGTTCAGTAAGCCGAGGATACGAGCAAGGTTCTTTGCATACATCGCGTTTCTCTCTCCGCGGGGTCCCGCCTGCTTCTAGTCGCAGGCAAGCCGATAATCCCGGAGCACGGGATTGGACCCAGCTCGCGGTATTCCTTCTTCAGGGATAGGTAGCTCGAGAGCGGTCAGAAGGTAGCAAAGCGCCTCCATCGCCCGCGTCGATTTCGAGAAGCCGCGGAATTGGGCGTCGCTCTCCGGATTGAAGTGGCCATGGGCGCTCTTGCCGCGAAAGCTGATCGCGCGCTTGAGGTGGTAGACTGCCTCGTCGGGCAGAACGCCTTTGCCGAAGCGTGCTTCGACCATGCCAACGAGCCGCTTGAACTGCTGCTCGGCAGTTTCCGCCCTGATCCAGCGGATAGCGCCCGCAATCCGCTCGCCAATGGCAACGTCATGGCCGAGCTCTTGCGCTTTCGCCGCCGCCACGGCCAAGATTGCATCGATATCGGAACCGGAGAGCATGGGTTGCGCTTTCGCGATAGGGATGTCCTCAAGCCAGCGGCAAGCGTTGAGCAGCCGTTCCGAAGAGACCACATTCTTCAAGCCGAAGCTTGCCATCATGAGTGCGTTGGGTCGCCGCCATGCCGCCGCCCGGTTCATCCAGGCAACAAGGCATTCCCGGAAAGAGGCCAGCTCCTTGTCGTCCCAGCATCGTACCGGCGAGCCGCCGACCCAGAGATCGCGATTGTCGACCTCAGCCTCGGGCCAGATATAGTGCACTTCATGCTCGCCGGGATATTCGTGCTGTTCGGCGGCTTCCATCATCTGCGCGAAGGAAAGGCGGTCGATCCGGATTGCCGATGGCTTAAGCTGCACACCGAAGCAAAACGACAGGAAATTCACGTAATCCGAGACGTGCTCGATGTAGTCCCGTAGGCTTGGCGGCTCTTCGAATTCGATTTCGAAGGTTGGCCAGAGCTCTTTCGGCCCCTCAAACTCCCCGCCATAGGTCGCGCTATACCAAGCTCGAACCGTCAAGCCCTGGGCAGTATCGTTGAAGATGATGAGGTGCTCTTCCGTTGGGAACCGGTTGCGGCCGATCGCTTTGACTTTACGGTCATGGCGCATCAGTCCATTCGTATGCTTCACGTGGAAGGAGACCCTCTTGACTCTGTCCTCGGCTCTCCACGGATCGTGGCCAACGACAGCAACGTTTGAAAGAATTTCTTGCCGGTGCGTCTCCCGTTGCGGCGCGATGTTGCGCGAACTCGTTCCTGCGATCGTCGTGACGTTGGAATGCAGCGAGACGATTTCATTCGTCTCGGTTTGCAAAAAGACCGGCTGCTCCCCCTTGATGTGAAAGAAGTCCGCGTAGCTATAGATCCGGGCGCGAATCTCTTCATCCGAGACCAGCACCGTTCCCGTGAGGTTTTCACCGGTAACAAGCTCGATGCAATGCAGCGGCTTCCCGCTCTCGATCTTCGGCATGCAACACCTTTGGTGCTTTACGTGCTCTGCATCATGTACGAGCTAGAACCGCCATGCCGCCAGAGCCGCAAAAAAAGATCAACACTGCCGCACAAACCGCCAGCGCGCCGACCGCATTAATCCTGAATCCCCACAGACTGACTTCGAGCCTTGGCTCACGCATCGCGCAATTCTCCATTTAGAACTTAGAGAACGGCTATGCGGAGGGATTTCTTTTTGTCGCCGGTTTTCTGCCGGTCGTCAACCACGCGCGGCTTTTCGATCGTGGATGCTTTTAAAGGAGCTTTGAAGGGCATTTGAAGGCCGTTTGAAAACCTGCAGGGGCCCGGGAGTTCGGCTGCGCTGTCGTCTTAGCACGCATGGCCCAGGTGATTCGCCTGTTCTGTCAGAAGCAGCCGTCACAAAAGAGGGCTTGGGCGCGTGCGGCAAGCCGCACCGGCGCCACCCGTCTACCGAAAACGATCCCAATACACTGGTGTCCGAGGCAGATGCCAAGAATGGGGAGGCACCTGAAGGTTCGCGGACATCGCCGTAGATATCCTGGCCTCACTTGGGGTGCAGGGGCCAGGAGAAATCACCACTGCGAGCGGCTTGAGGTCAACAAATCTCTGACGCAACGAGAACACCGGCGGCCACACGGAAATCTATCCAACAAGGGCGTTTAGAAAGCCCTGTTCTGCATGCTCCGGGCTTCACGTTACGGGGCATCTAGAACGTTTAAACCGTACTTTTGGATCTGTTCGGTCAGGAGTGCATTGAAGCAGGATAGGATGTTGTGCGGTCAAGGACCAAGCTTCGTCGGGCAAACGGGCGAACGATCCGTGTTGCCCGAGGCAGACTGCTGCCTCAACCCGCGGCTTGAAGGCGATGACAAAACGACAGCATCTACATGCGCGCCAATTCAGCAACGAAAGCCCGTTCACAGGCTTCCACGTCGATCCATTGTCAGTTCCCATGCGTCCTGCGCCGAAGGCCGATCCTTTGTCCCGCCGCCGTAGGAGGGCGGTTGTCAGCGGAGTTTCAGTCATGGTCCTATGCGTTCCGAAAAAAGCCGTGCCTTTGCAAAATTGGCAGCAGCTCATGATGGTCATGAATGATGTAATCCGGCTGCGCAGCCTGCAAACGCGACTCGGAAACAAATCCGCCGGTAATGGATATGCTGATAAGCCCGAGGTCGCGTGCAATTTCCGTTTCAACCGGCATATCGCCGATGATGAAGGTTGACTCTGGCTTCAGATTATTTGCTTGCATATACAGGCGAAGCCGTTCGCCTTTGCTCATGCTTTTGAATTGAGTGGCGCGGCTTTCGAAGGCTAGAACCTCGTTGACGCAATCGTCGATTCCAAGCCTGCGGATTTGGGAACGAAGAGGATCGACTATATAGCTGCTGAGAACGATCGTTGAGACCGCCTGTCGACGTGCCGCTTCTAAAATGCAGCGCGCGCCTTTGCGCAGATCGGCCTTGCGCGCCAGCGGTTCGTAGGTGTCGTGAAAAATAGCGCTGCCATCGCTATCCACGATTGCGGCTTCACCTTCCGACATTCCGACACTGCGGTAAAGAACAGAAAGCGGGAGCTCGCACTGTTGCCGAAAAGTTGGCATATCGATATCAGGGCGACCGAAGCGCCCTAGAATGAGATTGATCGTTTTCAGCAACGCATCGGCGTCGTCGAGCAGCGTGCCATTCCAATCAAATACTAGAGTAGGTTTCATGATGACCTCAGGCAACGGCTGATTCCGGGAAGGGAAGATCGGCGATTAACTTGTTCAAATTCTTGTTCGCGCGTTTTTGCCCCGCTGGGGTTGGCATCTCGAACGTAAACGGCGACAAATCGATTCCATCATGCCCCTGCGGAAGCAAGGATACGAGAACTTGGAAGGGTAGATAAGTGATAGTCGCAGCATCGATGGATACGGCAATTGTGCTTTCGATGATCCTGAGCATTTGCGGTTCGATGTTATGAAAACGCAGGCTTTGCTTCCGCTGTTCGGATGGCAGAGCTTTCCATATTTGCCAGAACACCAACTCATCCATCGTGTCGATACCCATGCCGTAGTAATTTGGCGCCACTATAGGTGGTGAACCGATTACCCAATGCACAGCCTTTGCCCCGGCGGAAAGGAGCATATTCGTGACAGCCCGACTCGTATCGCCGCGAATGAGGGCTTCATCGACCATGATTATGGTGCTGTCAGCAACGTCCTCCTCTGCGACACGGTATTTCTGGTCAATAAGAGATCTTCGCTCGCTAATGATACCTACAAGCGTCCGCTGAGAAAACTGTGTTGCGACGACTTCGTGACGTCGGACGATGGCACCGTCTTCGGCGAGTGATGCAAACAGACCATCAGCATACGGCCCTCCGGTTCGCGGCATGGAAGAAACGATAAAAGGGGCGGACCCCACTTCTACTGCCAGTCTCGGCGCAATAAGTTTACCAAGAGCCACTCCGATATTGTAACGGGTTTCGAGATGAGATTGGCGTTTCGACGTGTTGGGGCTTCCTAGGTAAAGCGTCTCGTAGGCGCACAGCTTGGTTTTATGTCGAGCATCGCCCACAGATCGATCAAGGCATACTCCCGTTTTTCCGTTCACATACTTGATGTGGCCTGGTAAAATTTCGTCTGCCTTGCCTTGTAGTCCGGAAAAGGCACAGTTTTCCGAAGCAAAAAGCAGAAAGCCGTCGTCGGTTTGCATGAATTCCAAAGGTCGCAAACCATATCGGTTGCGGAAAGCAATGAGATTTCCTTCACCATCCAACAAGAGTGCGCTGACGGCGCCATCGACACGGTCATCTATCTCCCGAAAGAGGTTTTCGTGATTCACCGGCAGACCATGCTGCCAATAATCACTTTGACAGGTACGCTCAATCAGCTTGAGCAAGAGTTCGGCATCAGTTTTGCCGTCAAAGCTGTGCCCTTGGACGAGCAATTCCTCTCTAAGTTCATCAGCGTTGACCAAGGCCCCGTCTAGGGAAATCGTCAAATGGCGGAAACCGTCTTTATGGTTGTGAACAGGCTGAACGTCGCTCTCGTCGCGCTCCCTGTTAGACGGACTACGAATGTGTGCAATCGCTACGCGGGGCCTGAAATTCGCATACTGTTCATTATAGTCATTTGTTGTTAATTCGCGTGCCGGCTGAGACGACTTTGTATACTGAACACGTTTTTCATGCATGAAGACGGCAAGACCGAACCCCGCCTGTCCACGAAGTGCAAGTTTCGGAAGCATGTGCTGGAGCCGATCATAAACGGTCTCCTGTGAATGACTTGAAGGCAACAGAAAAACACCAGCAACGCCGGACATGCTATTATCCTTCAAAGAAAAGATGACGATTGTTATCGTCGTCATTCGACAAACTGCGTGTGTCGTGTTCAACCAAGACTCCGCGCCCGAATCCGACACTAAGGCGATGTATTCCGCCGGCGCGGTGCGAAGCACGTCGTTCTGCTCCCCTTTCAGCAAGGAGCGTGCCAGCGTCTTAGGTGGCACGGCTCACGCCGGCAGATCGCGACGGCTCCGGAAATACGGGAGTTTTGATCAAACGGCCGCGATCCGAGCTGTTGGATCTACGACATGTTGGCTGAGGCGCGACGCGTTTTACGCAAATAGGCGTCGCGAATTGAACGTCCGCAGTCGGCGCGGCGCTAGAGTCATCCAGATCGCCCGCATGCAGTGTCGCCGGTAATTGTTACAAGATCATTGGCTCCCGGTGCACCATATGCGGTGCGCGTAAGTGCGGATAGCGCGACCAACCGCAAGAAGAACATGCACCTGACCGTCGCGAAAGCCCGGTGGCTTGGTCGATGACGGCTGCAGGATCGGCCTACTCTCCCCAGTAGGCGCAACGTGCGCTCCGGTTTCGAGACGGTGGGATCGAAAGGAGAGGGCAGGCCAGGTGCAGATGATCGATGCCGTTGAGGCGCTCGCCATCGATCCCGCCGATGTCGCAAGCCGACCCCCTGGCACCACGTTCATAACCGTCTGTCTGTGAAACCCGCGTTCCTACCCGAAGAACATCAGTCTATTGTCAGAGAGTGGATGGATCTGCTCCAATGAACAGGACCGCGATGTAGCTCTCATAGAGTGTGCGGTCTCAGTCGAGAAGGGGCAGGCTAACAGCCTCGAATATTGGCTGCGACAGCCAGACGGCGCTTTCCGCTGGTACCGGTGCACGGCCGTGCCGCTCAGGAATCGGGGCGGTAGCGTTCGGGAATTGCTCAGCTTTGGATGGATGTGCACCACGACAAACTTTCTGGCCGCCACAATGGCTCATCGAGGCTCACTGGGACGCAACTGCGGGCGCCCGGCGGCATTCTGAAATGGTCGGTCAAGCAGCTGGCCGGGCGAAGTGGGGATATCCTCCGCGGTCATTCGCCGGCTCGAGGAGTACAACGACACTCCGCCGATGGTCGACGAGTTGATGGAAATCCTCCGGAGCACGTTTTCGGCTGCGGAAATCGAATGTTTTTCCCGCTGTGGCAAGCCAGGTAATCCGGTCGCGATAGATTGAGCTTTGCCGGCGCAGGGCTCTGATGATCTTCTGTCGTCCCTCCAGTTGACCGATTCTAATTTCCCCGATAGCTAGGCGACCTCTTCTCAAAAAAGGCGTTCATTCCCTCTTGCTGGTCGGACGTCGTGAATGCGTGCCTGATGGCTTGTCGTTCA
Organism: Bradyrhizobium sp. 170; assembly: GCF_023101085.1. Taxonomy (NCBI): domain Bacteria; kingdom Pseudomonadati; phylum Pseudomonadota; class Alphaproteobacteria; order Hyphomicrobiales; family Nitrobacteraceae; genus Bradyrhizobium; species Bradyrhizobium sp. 170. The sequence goes on from NZ_CP064703.1 coordinate 1,928,590, forward strand.
AATTCTAGACCGGCATCAAGCGTGGTTTGGTAGGCGGCGAGTACAGCCGCTTTAGCCAGTTCTATGGAACGCGGCGGCTTGTGCGCAATAATTTCGGCAACTTCGAGAGCGCGGCTCTGCGCCTTGCCGTCTGCCGTGACCTCGGCAACAAGCCCAGCTTGATGGGCTGCGCGCGCAGAGATGGATTGTCCGGTCAGGATCATGAGCATCGCGAGTGATTTGCCGGCCACGCGGGTCAATCGCTGGGTTGCTCCGTCTCCCGGCAATATCCCGATATTGATCTCCGGCTGCCCGAAGGCGGCGCCTTCACCGGCGATCACGATGTCGGCCAGCAGCGCGAGCTCGTGACCACCGCCAAAGCAAATCCCCTCAACCGCGGCAATAAGTGGCTTGGGGAAATTAGCGATATCCCGCCAGGCAGAACGTCGCGCGGAATTGTCGACGGCTTCGAACCCTCGTTGCCGCATTTCCTTGATATCGGCACCGGCGGAAAAGAACGCATCGCTGCCACGAAGAACGACGCAGCGGACGTCATCATCCAGCGTGGCCTTGCAAAGGGCGGCCGCGAGTTCCGCGATCAGATCATTGCTCAGCGCGTTTCGTTTGGATGCCCTATTCAATGTCAAGAGCACCACATGCGGCAAGGGAGACGTCCAAAGAATGAGGTCAGGCTTGGCGTTCAACGCAGCACCTTTGCAAATTACGGATAAGCGCCATTTACACTGAAATAGCATTCGCGAACAGCCGTCCTGCATGCCAGCCGGGGCTGCGGCCCTTCATCGCGGCCGCCTTGGCAGGCGGTCGGCGGTCCGTGGTGACGCGGTGGACGACCGCATCACCAGGCGATAGGGCAACAGGACGCTCTTGGGGACGGGCCTTCCCGCGATCGCATTGATGAGATAGTCGGCTGCGCCGCGGCCTATTTCAGCGGCGGGAATACTGATCGTCGTAAGCGGCGGATCCATCTGTGCCGACAGTTCCACGTCGTCGAAACCGGTAATCGAAAGCGCCCGCGGCACGCTCAAACCCATCTTGCGGGCTTCCGTAATGGCGCCGATGGCCAGCGTGTCGGTGGTGCAGATCACGGCGGTCGTGTCGGGATGGTCAGTGAGCAGTTGGCGAAGCGCGCTTCGTCCTTGCGCGAGCGAGTGGTCGGCCTTGATGACTTGAGTCGGCTGGAGTCGGATATCGACTTCAGCGAGAGCGCGCTGGATGCCATCGAGTCGCGCGCGCGAACGGTCATTTGACGGCCGAATGTTGGCAATTGCACCGAAACGAACGTGTCCCAGGCCGAGAAGAAATTCGGTCATCTCGCGAGTGGCGCGTTCGTTGTCGATGCCAATGGCAGGAATGCCGCCGCCCGCCTTGGAGACATAAGTCGTAATGACGGGCACGCCAGTTTGCTCTACCAGAGCTCGTAACTCCCGACCGTGCGAGCCTCCCACTAGCACAATGCCGTCTATGCCGCGCTCGATGAGGCTCTGCATCTCCTGCAACTCGCGGCGTTGATCATACTGCGAATTGGCGATGAATAACGTGTAGCCGCTTTCGCTTAGTCGGTTCTGCAGGGCCTCCACGCCTTCGGCAAAGATGCCAAGGCCTAGCGTCGGAACAATCGCGCCGATCGTCCGCATGCGTCCCGATTTCAGCGCCCGGGCCGCGCTGTCCGGCGTATAGGATAGATCGGTGATGTATCGCATCACTTTATCGCGCAGTTCGGGCCTGACAATTTCTGGATGATTTAGAACCCGCGACACCGTCGCCGGCGACACGTTCGCCTTTCTCGCGACGTCCTCGATCTTCACCCTTGGCTGCGACCGGCCTTTGGGATCAGCGATCGATTTCTTGTCCATCTGATCTGCTCGGATTGTCCCATAACGGGCTGTTAACATCCGTTCGAGTTAAACCACCTGAAGCGTTGCTATCTCAAGCGCAGTGTGCACGAGATCGGTGCTTTTTCATTGAACAGTATGCGCGCGCCCAAGCCACAGCAAGCAGAGCGCGCCGGCGGCCATGCTCCGACCGTGCGGCGCTTAACGCCCTTGACTCCGCTGGTCGGGGTGACTAGAAATCATGAAAACGATTTCAGAGAGGCGGGAGTTCAGCGACATCTCCGCGAGATCGTCAGAGAGAGCCAAGCAAGAACGTATGGTCGATCTTCTCAAGGGCGTTCGGGTCCTCAGCTTCAACCACTTCCTGATGGGCCCGATGGGCGTGCAATTTCTCGCCGATCTCGGCGCGGACGTGATCGCTGTGGAGCCGCCGGACGGCGCCTTCCAGCGGAAATGGGGCGGGGCGGACAAGCAGGTAGATGGCCAATCCATGCTGCTTCTGACCGGCAATCGCAACAAGCGTAGTCTGACGCTCGATCTCAAGAAGCCGGACGCGGTTGCCGTTGCGAAAAAGCTGATCGCAACATCGGACGTCATCACCGAGAATTTCCGGCCTGGCGTGCTCAACAAGCTTGGGCTTGGCTATGAGGACGCCAGGAACATCAAGCCCGATATCATCTATGCCGCTGCGTCCGGATATGGCGCGGACGGGCCGTACGTCAATCGACCTGGCCAGGACCTCTTGGTTCAAGCGTTGGCGGGCCTTGCTACCATCACCGGAAGCCGCGAACACGGCCCGCGCGCTGTGGGTGTTTCGGCAGTTGATCATCACGGCGCCGTTCTCTTTGCGGCTGGCATCCTGGCCGCATTGGTGAGGAAAGCGCGCACTGGGCAGGGGTGTCGGGTCGATGTCAGCCTGCTGTCAGCAGCCCTCGACCTGCAGATGGAGTCCTTCACGTGCTATCTCAACGGGCAGAGACCGGACGATGTCCGCCAGCCGGGGCCGATCGCAGGATGGTATTATGACGCACCTTACGGCATCTATGCCACCCGTGACGGACACATCGCGATTTCGCTCGGATCGCTCGACGTGCTGGCGGATGTGCTTTCGCTTCCCGCCGATCAGCGCGTTCCCGACACGGAAGCTTATCGGCGGCGCGACCAGGCATCGGCAGCTATTGCGGCCAACATCGCCGAACGCACGACATCGGAGTGCCTTGCGCTGCTTGAGGCTGGCGGAATCTGGCACGCCCGCATCAATGACTATTGCGACGTCGTCGTCGACCCGCAGGTCGTTCACAATAAAAGCTTCCAGGTCGTGAAAGGGGCGACGGGGGCGCCGATTACCCTCGTCAGCCATCCCGTGTGTTACGACGGCGAGGTGCCGGAAGTACGTTTGCCGCCGCAGAAGCTCGGGGCGCAGACAGAAGAAATCCTAAAGGAGCTCGGCTACGACGCTCGGCAATTGAAGGATCTCTACGACAGAGGCGCCGTCGGCTCTCTGACATCTCTTTACTCAAAAGGGCTTTAGCGAAGGCAGCGTTTGAGGGCGCGCAGCCCTTGGGTCTCCTCTATGCCGACGTCGCGCTCGTCCATCGTCAGCAGGAAACGCGCTGGATGCAGCAGTTGATCGTGGGCGCCGGCTGGTAGCTGTCGCATGTGCCGGCTGGCATGGTGGCGTTCTGGGACCTCCAGGATCTGGCGATCCCAATACGCAGACCGATACGGTGGGCACCGCAATCGTCTGCTCGGCCTTGCTTAAAGTTAGGACTTCATCGTCGCCTCCGAGACGGCGCGGTTCGGCTTTCCGGAGATTACCGTCAATATCATGCCGGGCATCGTCCAGCTCGCGCATCAGCGCCGGCGTGAACGCGTTCAGCTTGTCGGGACGATTGATGATGAGCAGGGGCGTGCCTTTGCTGACATGTGTTCCATAACGGCGGACAGAAAGCCGACCGACAGTGTTTCCTGCACGATCCGCTTTTTTGAAACGCGTGGTACTTGGCATATTCCTCGTTGAGGTGGACGCCATACAAATCGCCACGATGCCGGGCGAATGCATATACATCATATTCTGTCACGGTCTTTGCGACGTTGGTCGGTATCGCCGATCGCAGTCATGTCAGGTCGCTTGGCCATGATGTTGGATTTGATCTTTCAAGCTGCCGGACATCCGCTAACCCCTTGAAGCAGGCTTTGCTGCCGCGGACGTGTGGGCATACTCTTCCAAATGGTGGAAGGACGCGCTGCCAGCGTTAGCACACAGTGCGAATATTTGGACTTTTCGGCGATCGCGCGCAGGGCGCTCGCAGAAGCGCGCGCACTTGTCACCGCAAAGCAATTTGTGCGTCGCAGCGAATGGATCGCACTATCCAGATGCCGATGTAACGCAAGAAAGTACAAGAAATTCGGAAAGGCGTCCTAACGCGTTGCGCTCTGTTCGCCAATACTTTCGCCGCTCATCGACGTCAGTTCTACGGCAAGGGCGCCGTCGGCTCTGAGTCTCTCAACTGAACAAGAACAAGCTTCTCCAGAAGCACGCTTTTTCTAAGAGGAGGAAACCATGGGAATGGAAAATAAGCTCGCGCGCGCGCTTCTTATCGGTGGCGCCTTCGGTGCCGTTTGCTCTTCGACGGCGGCGCAAGCGGAAACAGCGCTGAGCATCTGTTACATCAATCATCCGGTGCAAGTCGCAAACGTCGCGATCCTGCAGAAATGGGCAATCAAGCAAGGCGTCAAGCTGACTAAGACGGTAACGTCCTACACCGTCTATTTGCCGAAGATCACCCAGATGCTGACCTCCGGGACGAACGACCAATGCGACATCATCTGGAACAATGATGACTGGGGACAGGATCTCGCCCACTATCTTGAACGGCTTGATGACGTTCCGAATGCCCGCAAGGTCGAGGTGGGGCAGCTTGAGCCATTCCATACTGCCGACGGAAAGACGACGGCGGTGTCGATGACGACCACGGCCGGCATTCTGTTCTATCGCACCGACCTCATTCCCGAGGCGGAACTGCCCAAGACATGGGACGATCTCGTCAAGATCAGTCAGACCCTGCAGTCCGAAAAGAAGGTGAAGTGGGGTTATGTCGGCGGCATGAGTTACACCAACACCTTCTTCAGCTTTTGGTGGACGCTCTGGAACAACAATTGCGACATCTATGCACCCGCGTATGAGCGCGACAACAAGAAGCTTGCAGCCGACGGTTGGAAGCCGATGATTTACTCTCCGTGCCAGGTGCAGACTGCGGAGTTTTGGTGGGATGCTCTCAATAGCAAGAAAATAAGCCCGCTTGGCATGACGACCTATTCGCGCGATGAGGCGAATGCGATCTTCCAGGCTGGTGATGCCGCATTTACGGTGGCCGACACCACGTTCCTCGGCACCTTCAATAACCCCGAGAGGTCATCGGTCGCAGGAAAGGTCGGCATTGCGCCGTTTCCGGTCGGCCCGATGAGCGACGGCGTCCGCACCTGGATCGACGTCTGGGGCTGGTCAATCCCAAAAACCCTTCCAAGTGATCGCAAGACTGCGGCCAAAAAGCTGCTTGGCGCGATGCTTGGCGATTCCGACGGTCAGATCGAGCAGTGGAAGCAGACCGGGGCCCCGCCGCCAAACACCGACGTCTGGCCCACGCTCGAAAAGAACGACCTGACCTGGCGCAGGCTCCGCATGATCCTTTTCAAGCCTGATCATGTCCATGCTGCCTACTATTTCCGCAACTGGGCGACCGTGCACAAGGTCTATTCGGACACGCTGATCCGCGCAATGAAGGGCAAGCGTGAGGACATTGCTGCTACCCTTAAGGCTAGTTCCGATGCCATTCGTGCCGGCGCTGTGGCTAACGACTGATGATTGTTCGTTCCACGAAATTAGGACTCGATGAGAAAGAGCGCTTCATGCTCTTTCTCATTGCGCCGGCTGCGATCGTTCTCGCTTGCTTCGAGATCATTCCGATCTTGATCGGAATGAATGCGAGCTTCCGCGACTGGTCGCTTGTCAACCCGCAAAGGACCTGGGTCGGACTGAAGCAGTACGTCGCCGTCTTCACCGACCCTGTCTTCTTGAAGATCGTTCTGCCCAATACGTTTCTCCTGATGACCGCATCGGTTGGCCTGTCGCTTGCATTCGGCCTCGCTCTGGCATCATTGCTCAACCGTCCGTTCTTTGGCAGGGCAGTTGTGCGGACCATCATCTTGCTGCCGCTGACGATCGCGCCTGTTATCACCGCGACTATGATAAGGTGGTCTTTCAATGATCAGTTCGGCGTAATTACTAACTTCCTCTCGTATCTCGGTCTTGCCGATATCGGCTGGCTATCCGACCGCTGGCCGAGCTTTGCGCTCGTCATCATGACTGACATCTGGATCTGGACACCGTGGTTCACCATCATCCTGCTAGCCGCATTGCAGGGCCTGCCGCCCGAACCGTTCGAGGCCGCGCGGATCGATGCCGCAACGCCATGGTGTATCTTCAGGCGCATCACGATGCCAATGCTGCGTCCGGTGATCATCGTTTGTGTCCTGATCCGCGCAATTGACGCGTTTCGCACTTTCGACCAGGTCTGGATCCTGACCGGCGGCGGGCCTGCTCGATCAACGGAAGTATTCAGCGTCTACACCTATGTTCTGGCTTTCGTTGATCTGGACATCGGACGTGGCGCGGCCGCCGCCGGGGTCGGCGCGATCATCATGCTATTTGTTGGCGGCGTCCTCTATAAGCTCGTCAACCGAAGCGTGGAAGTATCGCGATGATTGCGCTCGCTCTTGATGGTCTGCGGCGTGCTATCTTTGCGATCAGCATCGTTGCTATATTCGTTCTGTTCGTCGGTCCCATTATGATCTTGGGCGTGACGTCGGTCCGTCCCGCGTCTGGCGCATTCTACATCTGGCGCGGCACCAATTTCACGCTCAACAACTTCGTCGAGGTGCTGCATCAGTCCCAGGTGCTGGAAGCGATGTGGAACAGCTTCGTGCTTTCAACATTGGCGACCATCCTCTCGCTCGGCATCACGGTCGGAAGCGGTTATATGCTGTCGCGCTTCGGCGGCTGGATCCAGCGCAGCTGGTTTGCGACCATCTACGTCTTCCGTACCGTTCCCTACATTTCCTGGGTGCTGCCGCTTTATCTGGTCAATACCCGCCTTGGGATTTACGACAGCTATCTCGGTCTGTTACTGCCGCACATCGCGGTGCACGTCTGCTTCTTCTCATGGCTGATGAAGGGCTTTTTCGACGGCGTCAACCCGTCGATGGAGTATGCGGCCCTGATCGACGGCTGCACGCGATGGGGTGCGTTCTGTCGAGTCGCGCTTCCCGCCGCTATGCCTGGGATAGCCGCGCTGGCGATCCTTTGCTGGCTCTCGACGTGGAATGAGTTTTTGTTCGCCCTGATCCTCTCTGGCAAACGCACGCCCCTAATTACGTCAACTATGGCGCAATTCGTCACCGAGACCGGAACGGAATGGAATTTGATGAGCGCGACGGCCGTGCTTGCGATGCTGCCGGCGCTGCTGGTGACCATCTTCGGTCAGAAATACGTCATTCGCGGGCTACGCATGTAGCCGGCGCGACTCAGAGGAAGGTTATGGCACAGATCGTTCTACATGATGTCGTAAAGAAGTACGGCACCTTTCAGGTTGTTCACGAGGTCAACCTCAATATCGCAGATGGTGAATTCGTGGTGCTCGTCGGTCCATCCGGATGTGGCAAGTCGACGACGCTTCGCATGATTGCGGGTCTTGAGAGCATCAGCGCGGGGACTCTCCGAATCGGCAACAAAGTCGTCAATGACGTGCCGCCAAAAGATCGGGACATCGCGATGGTGTTTCAGAACTATGCGCTTTATCAGCACATGACGGTGTTCGACAACTTGGCATTCGGGTTGCGAAACAGGAAAGTCCCTGAGATGGAAATCAGGAGCGAGGTCACCCGCGCAACGCAAATGCTTGGTCTGGAGCCTCTCCTCGCTCGCAAGCCGTTTCAACTTTCCGGCGGGCAGCAGCAGCGTGTGGCTCTCGGACGGTGTATCGTAAGGCGGCCACAAGTCTTCCTATTCGACGAGCCGCTCTCGAACCTGGATGCCAAGCTGCGTGCGCAGATGCGGATCGAGATCAAGGCGCTGCGCGAGCGCGTGCCTACCACTTCCGTCTATGTCACCCATGATCAGGTCGAGGCGATGACGCTTGGTGACCGGGTCGTAGTCATGAAGGACGGTTGGATTCAGCAGATCGGCACGCCGCTGGAGATCTACAATCGGCCGGCCAACCGGTTCGTCGCGAGCTTCATCGGGGCGCCTGCCATGAATTTTATGGAAGTCGAGCTTGTCGAAGAACACGGCGTCGTGTCGGCGCAGGCGAAGGATTTCAAAGTCGAGCTGCCGGATGAACAGGCGGCAGTCCTACGCAAGCATAGCGCCAAAACGGTGACTCTGGGTATCCGGCCCGAGCAGATCCATCTAGGCATGCCTTCCGGCAATACGGGTTCATCTTTCAGCGGGGTCGTCACCGTCACCGAGCAACTCGGCTCGGAACTGGTGATCGCTCTCAACGTTGCGGACAGCACGATCATGGTGTCGCGCATTTCGCCGGAGACCGAGGTAAGCCCTCATGCCAGGGTGCAGATGTGGGTGGATGGCAAGGCGCTGCAGTTCTTCGATCATGAAAACGGAAAGGCGATAACGTGCGCACCATGCACGTTGAGATAGCTAATAGCGGAAGGGCAAGAACAATGACTGAGATGCAGACGAAGGTTGGTGATAGCGTTCGATTCTCAAAGACAGTCGGAGAGTCCGATATCTATCTCTTTGCAGGTCTGACCGGAGATCTTTCGCAAAATCACGTAGACGACGAATTCATGAGCCATTCGATTTATGGCAAGCGCATTGCCCATGGCGCGTTGATGGTCGGATTCATATCCACGGCCTCGACCCGAATGATTGAGGAAAGCCTGAGGAAGGGTGTCGATTCGACGCCCGTGTCGCTTGGCTACGATGGCGTGCGGTTTCTAAAACCCGTCTACATCAACGACACGGTGACAGTGACCTATACCATCAGCAAAATCGACGAGGAGCGCCGCCGCACGCTCGCCAATGTGGACGTCACCAATCAGCGTGGCGAACTCGTCGCCGTAGGCAAGCATCACCTCAAATGGACGCGCAACGCGACGAACAGGCCTGCGTCCTAGGCGGTCCCCTGGAGAAGGCGATCGCAGATGTATGTAGAGGGAAGAGGCGGTCGGAAAAAAACTGGAGGAAATAGTGAGCACAGCAGGGCCCCGATGGGGAGAGGCGATCGAACGAATGCGCTGCCGAGTCGATCAGACGCTCGAGAGCCTACAATCGGAGTTCCCGCATTGGGCCGAGGCCGCGACGGGAAAATGGACGACGACTGTCGACGGCGACTGGACCGGCGGCGCGTGGCCGGGCATGTTGTGGTGGTTTGCGCGGCGAACAGGAAGCTACAGATATCAGGATGCTGCCGCGCTGTGGAGCGGCCGGCTCAAACCGCGGGCGCACCTGCAAACTGCGTTCAAGGGCTTTGGTTTCTATTACGGCGTTGCACTTGGCGACCTCCTGTGCGCGGACAAGGATGCCGCGGCATTGGCGCTGGATGCTGCCAAATCGCTGAAGAGCCAGTATGACCCGAGGCTGGACCTCATTCCGCTCGGCAGCGACGCGGAGGAGTCGGAGGACGTCGGCAATTCCTTCAGCAGTATCGATTCCTTGCAGGCGGTTCCGCTCCTGTTCTGGGCAGCGGACAAGACAGGGGAAGCGTCATTCGCCGACGTCGCTGCGCGACATACGACGCGGGTGCTGGATATTCACATGCGGCCCGATGGCTCGATTGTGCAGTCGAGCGAGCTCAATCCGGCGAACGGCGAGATCGTCCGACAGTTTACTCACAAGGGCTTTAGCGACAGCAGCGTTTGGGGAAGGGCGCAGGCCTGGGGCCTCGTCTATGCCGCAGTCGCGCTTGCCCATCTTCCTCAGGAAAAGCGTTGGATGGACCAGTTGATCGCGGGCGCCGACTGGTGGTTGTCGCATGTACCTCCCAACCTCGTGGCGTTCTGGGATTTCGACGATCCTGCGATCCCCAGTACGGAGACCGATACGGCGGCTACTGCAATCGCTTGCTCGGCGCTGCTCAAGCTGGGGCGGCTTGCGCCGTCCGCCGATCTCCGCGCGAAATATCAAGACGCAGGCGAGCGCACAGCTAGGGCTCTGATCGACGGCTATCTTACGCCTGTCGCCGCAGGGGAGAACCGTCCGCAGGGCATGCTGGTCGGCGCCTGCTTCAACAAGCGGCGCGACGCCCGCGCGCGGGACTCCGCGGCCAATGCTGAGACGATCTTCGGCTCCTATTATCTGCTGGAGTCGCTGAACGTTCTGGATGGTTTGATCGAGGCGGAAAAGATCTAGACATTCGACCGAACTCACCTCTCCCGATACGTGGGAAGCATGTCATGACAAGAGCAGATTCTCCGGTCTACAGTGGCCTGTTCCCGGTCGCTCCCACCCCGTTCACGGAAAACGGTGACCTCGACCTCGAAGGGCAGAAGCGTGTGCTTGACTGCATGATCGATCAGGGTGTCGATGGCATCTGCATTCTGGCTAATTATTCCGAGCAGTTCCTGTTGTCGGACAAGGAGCGCGACACGCTGGTCGATCTCTGCCTGTCGCATGTCGCCGGCCGCAAGCCGGTGATGGTGACATGCAGCCATTTCAGCACCCGGATCGCGGAGGAGCGGGCGCGCTATGCGACCGAGCGTGGTGCGAGCCTGTTGATGCTGATGCCGCCCTACCATGGCATGGGCCTGCGGGCGGATGAAGCGGGCATGTTGCAGCATTTCGATCGTGTTGCCGAGGCTGCGAAGATTCCAATCATGGTTCAGGATGCGCCGCTAAGCGGCGTGACGCTGACGGTGCCGTTTCTGGCGCGTTTAGCGCGTGCGGTGCCGCTCGTCAGCTATTTCAAGATCGAAGTACCTTTTGCCGCGGCAAAACTCCGCTCGCTGATCGAGGCCGGTGGCGAGTCCATCATTGGCCCATTTGACGGGGAGGAGGCGATTACCATGATGGCCGATCTCGATGCCGGCGCCACCGGCACCATGTCGAGCGCGCTGCTTCCGGATCTGTTGCGCGATGTTATCGATAATCAGAAGGCGAGACGTCGCGCAGACGCCGCGGCCGCGTACGCCCGCGTCCTGCCTTTGATCAACTTCGAGAACCGGCAATGCGGTTTGCGTGCCGCCAAGAGTGTGATGGCGGAAGGCAAGGTCATCAAATGCGAGGCGGTGCGCCATCCGCTCGAGCAGATTCATCCGGATACAAGGGCCGGGCTGATCGAGCTTGCGCAGGAAGCAAATCCTCTGGCGTTGCACTGGGGACGCTGACGACGGGACGCGGCTTGCAGTTCCGACGCGAAGGTCGAAGATACCGATGAAATCCTGAGGATTGCACATGATATCGCTGAACGCCGCATCAGTTCTGCCAGATGACGGCACCGCCGGGACACTGGTCGGCCGGGTCTGGCTGCCTTCTGCGGGCGGGCCTGCGGTGGTGGCTGTTCGGGAGAACGGCGTCTACGACTTAACCGCGCGGTTTCCGACCATGAGCATGCTGGCCGAGGAGGCTGATCCGGTTCGCGCGATTCGCGAGGTGCCCGTCACCCGGATCTCGGATCTTGATAGCATCCTAAGGAACACGCCTCCGGATAGCCGCGACTTAGGCAAGCCTTGGCTTCTGCCGCCGATCGATCTCCAGGTGTTGAAGGCCGCAGGCGTGACTTTCGCAGTCTCAATGCTGGAGCGGATGATCGAGGAGCGGGCGCTCGGGAACCCCTCGGCGGCCGCGAAAATTCGCGCTGAGGTGGCCCGCCTGGTCGGCGATGATCTTTCCAAACTCAAGCCTAGCTCACCACAGGCGATGCGATTGAAGGAGGTACTGATCGAACAGCAGGCCTGGAGCCAGTATCTCGAGGTCGGAATCGGGCGTGACGCTGAGGTTTTCACGAAGGCGCCGGTGCTGTCCTCCGTCGGAACGGGAATGGACGCGGGGCTTCATCCCAAATCGACCTGGAATAACCCGGAACCGGAGGTCGTGCTCGCGGTCTCCAGCCGCGGCAAGATTGTCGGCGCTGCACTTGGCAATGACGTCAACTTGCGCGATTTCGAGGGGCGTTCGGTACTGTTGCTGTCGAAGGCCAAGGACAACAATGCATCCTGCGCCATTGGACTGCTGCTGCGGGTGTTCGACCGGGCCTTTTCGCTCGACGATATCCGCAAGATGGACATTGCAATGACCGTCACCGGCAACGATGGGTTCATTCTCGAGGCGCATTCATCGATGTGCAAGATCAGCAGAGACCCTGAGGATCTAGTTGCGCAGACCCTCGAGCCCGCGCATCAGTGCCCTGACGGTTTCGTGTTGTTTCTTGGTACGATGTTCGCGCCGGTAAAGGACCGCGATATTGCTGGCCAAGGCTTTACCCACAAGCGCGACGATATCGTCACCATCAAATCGTCAGAGCTTGGAACACTCGTCAACCGGATGCGTCCGAGCGACGAATGCGAGCACTGGACTTTCGGCTTGACCGCATTGATGAAAAACTTGGCTGCGCGAAGATATCTGTAATCTGATTCCGCACCAAGCGCGCATAGGCGCTTCCAACGTTTACTCTACTGCCTCATCCGATCGCGAACTGCTCATCAGGTTTCCCGAATTTCGATCTCTTAAACATGGTCACAGCCATGCAACTCGACAAAATCGATGCTCGTCTTCTTGACCTCGTGCAGCGGAACAATCGTTTGAGCAGTGAAGAACTCGGCGCGAAGGTCGGTTTGTCTGCATCCGGAGTTCAGCGTCGACTGAAACGCCTACGATCGGAGCGCATCATAGAAGGAGACGTTTCAATCGTCTCCCCAAAAGCAGTCGGACGAAACGTGACACTGCTGGTTCACATTTCGTTTGAGCGTGATCGGAGCGACATAATCGATCGCTTTAAGCGGGCAATCCGCAAAATGCCTGAGGTGATGAGCGGATTCTACGTTACCGGACAGACCGACTTCGTTCTCCTCGTAACAGCAAATAATATGGAAGAGTACGAACACTTCACTCGGTGTCTAGTACACGAAAACCCAGACATAAAGCGCTTTGAAAGTATGGTCGTTTTGGACAGAGTCAAAACCGGCTTCACTTTACCAATGGCTTCTATCGCGTGCTGGTGACCAGCGAGGCGTAGGGCGGCCAGCGGTTTGAGGTCCCGCTGGAGAACCCACTCGGCGGCCGAGCTTAGGCCGTGTGGTGTTACGACAAGCGTGAATTGTGGAACGACGGCTGGCCTCGTCAGCCGAGGCGGACAGGATTGAACTGACGCTGCGATCCTATTGGACATTGATTTGGTTGTACTTTTAGGTTCGGCGATCTGCTTTTGTGTTCTTGGGTGGCGCCGTTGCTCCCTAGAGAGCACTTTACAGGAGCCGTCCGCAAGCCCGCGCCGCCCATAGCCCGTTGGCGAATAATGCTCCCAGCGCAGTGACGGAGTTGACACTCCCACCTCACTGTTCCCATTTTGTTTCAACATCAATCCATGGGGACTAATGTACGCATCCGACGAGCGCCGTCTTGCCTGACGCGTAGTATTTCGCGAAGCGTGTGACCTTAAGTCTAGCTTTAAGGTCATCAGGCGATGCGGGTCGAGGTTTTAGGCGGGTTGGAGAGGCGGCGGCGCTGGTCGCAGGATGACAAGGCGCGGATCGTCGAGGAAACGCTGGTACCGGGCGCCAAGGTGACAGATGTTGCGCGCCGCAACGGTGTCGCGGCCAGCGTCGTGTTCACCTGGCGCCGCCAGGCCCGGACGGTCGAGAAGGTCGGGACGTGTTTTGCGCCGGTGCAGATTGCCTTGGCGGTGGAGCCGAGCGCGGAAGAAGCGAAGCCGCTATCCAAGGATGACCGGCGGTTGCAGCCCGTGCCGGCCGCCCGGAACGGATTGATCGAGATCGATCTTGGCAACCGGCGACGCATCCGGGTGGATGCACAGGTTGACCCCGAGGCGCTGGCGCGGGTCCTCGACGTGCTTGAGCGCCGATGATCGCCATACCAGGCAATGTGCGGGTGTGGCTTGCGACCGGCCATACCGATATGCGCCGCGGATTCCCGAGCCTGGCGCGTCTGGTTCAGGAGAGCTTGAAGCGTGATCCGCACGCTGGTGATCTCTACGTTTTTAGGGGTCGTCGCGGCGACCTGATCAAAATCATTTGGCATGACGGCCAGGGCGCGTGTCTGTTCACGAAAAGACTGGAGCGCGGCCGATTTTTGTGGCCATCGGTGGCGGACGGCGTTGTCACGATCAGTGTTGCACAACTATCCTATCTCCTGTCCGGAATTGACTGGCGAATGCCGCAGGCAACCTGGCGTCCGCAGGCTTCCGGATAAGCTGTGGCTTTTTGACTCACGACGGAAATCTAGCGGGATTTTTAGTGGCGAATATGTTGGATTGTCGTCGTGACGACGCCCTCCGATCCGCTTCCCGCCGACCTTGCTGCTGCGCACGCAATGATCCTTGCGCAGCGCGAATTGCTGATGCTGGCAAAGAGCGAAGTGACCGTGGGCCGCCTGGAAATCGAGCGGCTGAAGCTGATGCTGGCCAAAGCACGGCGCGAACAGTTCGGGCAATCTTCTGAACGCGGCAAGCTGCTGGTCGAGCAGCTCGAGCTGGCCATCGAGGATCTTGAAGAAACCCAGGCTGAGCAGGAAACCAGGGCCGAGATCGCAGCACCAGAAGCCGCCAAACAGAAGCGTGCGCAAAATCCGCGGCTGCCTCGACGTCCCCTGCCGGACAATCTGCCTGTCGAACGTATCGTCGAACCCGCACCTTGCGCGTGTGGCAAGTGTGGCAGCGAGCGGCTGCACAAGCTTGGCGAGGTGGTGTCGAAGACCCTTGAATGCGAGCCGCGGCGCTGGAAGATCATCGAGCACGTCCGCGAGAAGTTCTCCTGCCGGGATTGCGAGGCGATCACCGAGGCGCCGGCGCCCTCACATCCGATCCCGCGCGGCTTTGCCGGGCCGAGTTTGCTGGCGATGGTGCTGGTCAACAAGTTCCTGCTGCATCAGCCGTTGAACCGCCAGAGCAAGACCTATGCTCGGGAAGGGATCGAGATCGATGTCTCGACGCTAGCGGATCGGGTCGGCGCCTGCGTGGTGGCGCTCGACCCCATTATTGAGGCGATCCGAACTCACGTCATGAGCGCGGAACGCATCCACGCCGATGACACGACGGTGCCCGTACTGGCGAAACTGAAGACTGTCATCGGCCGGATCTGGACCTACGTTCGCGATGACCGGCCGTTTGGCGGCAAAGACCCACCGGCGGCAGCGTTCCATTACTCGCGCAGTCGTGCCGGGGAACATCCACAAGGCCATCTTGCCGGCTATGTGGGCCTGATGCAGGCCGATGCCTTTGATGGGTACAACCAGCTCTACAAGGCTCAAAGGAAGCCGGCGCCGATCCTTGAAGCAGCCTGCTGGAGCCACGGCCGGAGGAAGTTTGTCGACTTGGTGAAACAGGGAGAAGCGCCGATCGCCAGCGAGGCTGTGCGGCGCATCGATATCCTCTTCGAGATCGAGCGCACCATCAACGGCAAAACGCCGGAGCAGCGGCTTGCCGTGCGCCGCGAACGATCACGGCCACTCATTGCCGAGCTTGAAATCTGGATGCGCCAGCAGCGAGCGTTGCTCTCCACCAAGAACGATACCGCAAAGGCGATCAACTACCTGCTCAACCGCTGGGCAGCGTTCACGCGCTTCCTCGACGACGGCCGCGTCTGTCTTACGAACAACGCCGCCGAACGAGCGTTGCGGGGTGTGGCGGTTGGAAGAAGAAACTGGACCTTTGCCGGTTCGGACGCGGGCGGCCATCGGGCTGCCGCTGTCTATACCTTGATCGAAACTTGCAAGATGAACGACGTCGATCCGCAAGCCTGGCTCGCTGACGTGCTGGCCAGGCTTCCAGACCACCCAGCCAACAAAGTCGACGAATTGCTTCCGTGGAATTGGAAGGCGAACCAACGGTCAAAGCCCGCCGTTGCTGCCTGAGCGCTTCGCGGATGACCATCGCGCCCGCCTGGGGTGCTGGCCGGATGCGTACGGACTAATTCGCCACAGCAAGCGACTAGCGTTGCTTGACAGCCTTTATGGTCCGTCGGGCATGGAGCGCCCTTGGTTAGCAGTTTGGTAACGGGGTTCTGGGGTAGTACGTACGATGCTCATTCTCGCTTTCGTGTTCTAGTGAGACATTTCGTAACTCTTGAAGTGCTTTCGCACCTCCCCTGTACCCACAAAATGAGATAGCAACCGATAATTCCGAAACTGATGTCTAACTTTCCCAGCGACAATAGCCGGATGAATCTGAAGTGCGTTAGCGAGATTGATCACGCCGGTTGGAGTGGGGTGAAACCGCACATCAGTATTCTCCCAAATGGATCTGGGGATGCATGCTTCTTCGGCCCATTGGTCTGCTTCATCTTCTCTAGAATCGCGATTCGCTCCAGCACTATCACGCAAAGTGAGATCATCAACAAAGCCAACGTCTGCTGCATTCTCAAGGTGTCTACCGACGTGGGCCAGCTCATGAAGTAAGCAGAACCAGAAATTATCAATCCGATCATAACGCAGCGTTAGTCCAACAACGGGCGTGCCATCCGCCAACTTTAGAGCGGCTCCATCCAGGTGCGTCTTGGAAAGATGCTCTAAGATGATCAGATGAATGCCGTTCTTTTCAAGAAACTCCTTTGCCAAAAGTGGCCCATTCTCAGACCAGCTCAATTTCGCAACCATCCTAAGGAAATCCGGAGTAACTGTTCCCGGCCTATATTCCTTGGGTAGCTTTTTCTCTGAGGCTAACGCTAGTAGCTGCAAGCACCATGCATTCAGAGCAAACGGATCGGACTTTGCATTTGCGCGTGCATGATCATTCTTTCTGTACATGGCTTCGACAACTAGACTTGTTCGCCCGGCTCGATGCATGAGGTCGCGCATTATTTCCTCAGCATAATGAGTTACCTTCGGGCGCTTCGGGAGCCATTTGAGCTTCATCATTTCGGCGACGGGAAATTTGGCCCAATCGATCTCAGAATCTTCAATGTTTCCAACAGATCTTCCCTTGAGCAGGACATCGCTCGGAATACCTAGATGCTCGTGAAGAGCGCGCGCCATCGTCATAGTAATTTGGCGCTTCCCGGAAAGCACTTCAGAGACTTTCGCGCGACTGCCGATAAACGGCACTAAGTCCCGCGCCGAAAGTCCCGACTGCTCCATACGAAATTCAATAGCAGCGACGGGGCTCGGAAAGCCCATAGGAATATTCTTGGATTCGTACAGCTCAACAAGATCAGCGAGCACATCCAATTCGGTGCCTTCGGGCGTACCGGCGCGCGCTTCCATCAGCTCGGAAATGCGATCTAAAGCCGCTTCATAGTCAGCCTTGGTTCTAATCGGCTTCACATTCATCTCACACCTCCTCCGCATCAATCCCGTCGTACTCCGCATGTGTCCCCACAAAGCGGATATAGATGACCCGATAGGGATAATTGATGCTAACGACTAACCGGAATTCGTTCCCTTTGATGTTGAAGACGACTCTGCTGTTCTTCAGAATGCTGCTATTCCGGTACTGAGTTTTAACGGCCGACGGTTGATCCCAATCGGCTGCTTCGGCTTCGCGATACCAAGCAAGCAGCGGCTCCTCCGCCTCGGGGTATCGGCACCAGAAGTCGCGCAGCGTTCCTTTCGCAATGACACGCATGACAATATAAGCCGTTCCCAAAACGCCCGCAAGCTATTCGCTCCCAAAATGTATGGAAGTGGTAGAAGCGTGTCAATGTCATTTTTCGTTAGTTAAATCAATAAGTTAAGTGAAGGCGAGGGGAATCGGGGCGAAGCGCATTGCTCACACAACCGGTGAGAGGTCCTGTCGGCCAAAGGGGCTGCATCAAGGGCGTGGCGCCTCGGCGGACCGATGCTCCTAGCCCGGACAGGCGCGGTTTCGCTATAGCGACGAAAGAAAGCCTGAGACCATGCCGCAATCATTCTGGTCCGCATCGACGCCGGCAAGAAGATGCGTCGCTATTATAAGCTCGACGTACAGCCGGACCTGTTCGGCTGCTGGTCACTCATTCGGGGAGTGGGGCCGCATCGGCCGACCGGGCCAGGCGCGCATCGACAACTTCCCGACGCGCGGTACACAGCTACAGCGAATTGGTTCAAGCGCGCGTCGCCATGCGGGAGGCAATGAAGAAGGGGCAGCCACGGCATATATGCGCGATTTGCGGCACGCCGGTGCACCTGGTCGCTAACATGTGTAAACGCTTCTTCTTTCGCCATTAGACGGAAGATGGCTCATGTCCGGCGGTGCCGCGGAATTCGTTGAGCGAAGAAGAATTCGCACACGAAAATATCACGCTCTGCGCGAAAGCGGATCAAGCAGCTTATTGAACGCAGCTTACGAGCGGACCCGGCATTCGACAGAGACAATCATTCACGAGAAACGTTGGAATGCGGCACACGATCCCCTGACGTGGCGAAAGCCCGACGTTCAGGCGACATCGACCGAGATTCCCGGAAGTCGCGCGTGCCGGGCAGATCAGGTCGGCAACGCCAGTTCACCTCACGCGAGTGTCGGCACCGCCATCAGAGGTCGGAATTGACCGGGCAGCATGACGCGGCACAGCGCCTCGGTGAAGAAGAAGTCGCCGAACATGGTCGCGCTGCGCACACCCTCATTGTGCGGCTTCGAGTAGCAGGAATTCTTCAACAAGCCGCGATGCGACCCCTCTCGCGCGAACTCATTCCGGCACAGCGCTTCCAGCATCGCCAATCCCTGGTCGGTCCACGCTGAAGCTGCGGTGTCATCGGGATGCAGCCGCCCCAGTTCGAGCAACGCGGATGAAATCACGGCCGCTGCTGCCGTGTCCTTAATGTCGGCGTCGGCCTCCGCCGCATCGAAGTCCCACGGCGGGACCTGACGTCCAGCGAGCCGCTTCATATGGTAATTTGCAAGCTGTTCTGCGAGGTCCAGATATCGGCGCTGCCCGGTCTCTCGCGCGGAGTTGACATAGCCGTAGATGGCCCAGCTCTGACCGCGGGTCCAGGCGGATTCACTGCCTGCTCCCTGGAACGTATAGCCGCGCTTCCGCGCGCCGCTCACCACGTCGTACTCCACCGCATGATAGGTGGAGTGATCGGGGCGAATGAAAGCCTTTGCCGTCATGTCGGCATGCGCTTCGGCGGCCAGACGATAGCTGCGATCGCCGCTATAATTGGTTGCCCAATACAGCAGCGAGAGATTAGCCATGGTGTCGATCGCTGAACTGCATTGCCCGCGGGGGTCGTCCAGCGGACCCCAGGAGGCGAGATACGCGCCGCTTCGCGTGGTGATAATCCGTGCCCGCAGCTTGTCGGCCGCCCTCATAGCGATTTCCGCATACCAGCGATCGCCAGTGATCACGTGCGCGGGAATAGCGCTGCTGTCAAATATGAAGCCGATATCATGGGTGTTGGGGTCGTCCGCGCGCTGTGCCACTAGCCGCATGCGTTCGCGCGCCCAGATCAGGTATTTCGTCTCATTGGTATGCAGATAACAGGTCAACAACAGGCCCACCCAGAAGCCGCACAGCCAATTGCCGTGGCTCCAAGCTTCGCCGTTATAGCCAGCAGACAGCGAAGCCGGCAGCTTGATCCAGGAGCCGTCCGGTGCCGTGACATGCGGAAATTCGACGCCCAATGTCGGCTCGTCTTCGGCCACTTTGCGGGCCATGACGTCCAGGACCTCGGTGAACAGTCGCCGCTGCGCGGCAGTGAGCTCGATCGAATTGTTGGCGGTGTCCGGCATGCTTCTTTCCGAGAAAACATAGGTTAGGTGAGATCTTCGTGGCGACCGCCCGACGGGTTGGAGGGCAGCCATTTTGGTTTCGGCGATCGGATCAGAGATTTAGCGTGGCGAGGCTTTGGCGGAATTCGATCGGCGATCGGCTGGTGTGCTTCTTGAAACAGCGGCTGAAATAGGCGGGGTCCTCAAAGCCGAGACGATCGGCGATCTCGGCCACGCTGATATCGGAGTGCAGCAGCAGCCGCTTGGCCTCTAACATGATCCGCTCGCGAATGAGCTGGGCCGCAGTTGAGCCAAGGGCTTGGCGAGTGGCTTCGTTGAGCGCGCGCTCGGTTACCTTCAAAAGCCTGGCATATTCCGCCGTCTCGTTGATGGTGCCGAAATTCTTCTCCAGCGCGCTCTTGAAGCGGCGTGACAGGAGCAGACTTCGGGACGACAAGTCGACGATGGCGGAAGGTACGGCTATACGCGACGTCTTCATAAGGAAGATCCGCAAATAGGACCAGATCACATCCTCATGTCCGGTCTTCTCCGCCGTGTATTCTTCGATCATGGCGTCCGTGATCTGGCGGAGGCTCTCGGCCTGCATCTCGTCCAGATAAAGCGCATTGTTGAGATTTTCGAAACTGTAGATCGGAATTTCGGTGAGCGAATGCCGGTTGTGGACTCTGAAAGCGAAGAATTCCGGGCTGAAGCTGATGGTGTGCCCGATCGCGTCTTCCGAGAGCGTGAAATCGTGGATCTGCCCTGGGGCCATGAAGAACAGGCTGTTCGGCCGCACTTCATATTTGACGGAGTCGATGATGTGGCAGCCGGTGCCGCGGGTCACCCAGACGATATGATAGAAGTCGTGCCGATGCGGGTAGGGCAGCGTCGATTTCATCTTCTCCAGCGGTGCAAAATGGATGTTGAGCGACTTGATCTCGGAGCCGTAATCGTAGTGCTCAATCTTCACGACCGGCAGTGAACAACACGGTTGCCGGTGCGCTGGCTGGCCTCGTGAAAAGAAGGAGCGGACTGCCGCCGGTCGTTGGCCCAGTCTCGCCGGAACTGATCCTTCTACGTCATCCATCGGCTCTGAGGACGCCATGGTCGGTGATCGTTGAATTCTGAAAACGATTTCAGTCATTTTATAGCATCGGTCGCGGTAATATGCCAGCCCCGTCTTCTTTAAGGATCCGCCGTCTGGCGAATTTCTGCTGCAGGAACGAAGGCCCTATCGGAAACGCAGATACTTGTAAGCCGAAAGTCCGCTGAGGACTGCCTCGCCCGTCTGTTTGCGGACCATCGTATCCAGGATCAGAATCCGCTTGGTTTCCTTCTTGCCGACGATAGTGACCTTGGCCGTGATCTTGTCGCCGATGAAAACCGGCTTCAGGAACCGCAGTTCTTGTCCGACATAGGCGAACCCGGGTCCCGTCAGTTGGGTATACGTCCGCGACACCACGGCGGCGGTGAGCAGGCCGTGCACAACCCGCCTGCCGAACGGGGAACGCGAGGCGAACTCGTCATCCATGTGCAGTGGGTTGAGATCTCCGGAGAGATAGCCGAATGTGTCCACTTCCGTTTCGGTGAACGTGCGGGTCACCGCATGCGTTCGGCCAATCTCGAACTTGCTGAAGCTTGGTAGTCGCCAGGATTCCGGCTTGGTTGCGATGATCACGAGGCGGCCTTATTGGTGATGGCTATTCCGCCGTCAGACAATGCGTCGATTTCGTCCGCTGCATAGCCAAGCTCGGCCAAGATTTCCCTGGTATGTTCGCCTTGCCGCGGCGGCAATCGCCGTAGCGGTGGCGCCTCGCCATCGTAGCGGACCGGATGCGCCAAGAGCCGCACCTCGCCGGCTTGAGGGTGCTCGATCGTCATGATCATCTTGTTATGTGCGACCTGCGGATCGCTTTCGACCTCTTCATAGTCATTCACCGGCGCGTACCAGATGTTGTGGGCATCGAAGATCTCCATCCACTCCGCCGTCTTGCGGGTCTGCACGCGCTCATAGACGATGTGATGGATCTCGTCGCGCCGACGCATCGGATCCTTAGGGTCGTTGAAAGCTGCCAGCTTCGGATAGTCGAGCGCCGCGGCCATCTGCGATATAGGCGTTAGCGAAATCGCGATCCAGCCGTCCGCCGTGCGATAGATCCCGTACGGAGCGGGGTGGAAGCGGCTGCCCAGTGGCGGGTCCGTGCGCGCCCAGAGCCGGCCCTTGTTGAGGTAATAGGTAAACGGCTCAATCTGCATATCGAGGGCTGCATTGAGAAGGTTGCTCTCCACCAGGGCACCGCGTCCGGTGCGCTGACGCGAAAGCAGCGCCGAAACGACGCCGAACGCTGCAAGCACGGCGGCGTGCTGATCGACAATTGCGGAGCCAACCGGGGTAGGCGGCGCGTCGGCCCCGCCCGAGAGCATGGTCATGCCGCTCATCGCCTGCAGCAACATGTCTTGGCCCGGCCGTTTCAAGTAGGGGCCGGACGATCCATAGCCCGAGCAGGAGCAATATACGAGGCGGGGGTTGACGGCCTTCATGTCTTCATAGCCGAAGCCAAGCCGCTCCAGGACACCCGGGCGGTAGTTTTCAACCAGCACGTCGGCTTCGCGCACCATGTGCATCACGATGTCCTTCGCCTTTTCATTGCGAAGATCTAGCGAGAGGCTCCGCTGATTGCGATTGCCGAGCAGAAAGAAAATGCTCACGCCTTCCTTGAAGGCATCGAAGCCGGACCAGCCGCGCTCAAATGCGCCTCCAGGAGGCTCGATCTTGATTACGTCCGCCCCGGCGTCAGCCAGCATCTGCACGGCCGCAGGCCCCTGCAGAAAGTGCGTGAAACTCAAAACCTTAATGCCCTTGAGCATGGAAACCTCAGGCTGGACTCAGCAGTTGTTCTCAAACGTCAGCGCACACGCTTTGCTTTCATTGCGCGAGTAGTTCGCGCCAGATGATCGTGCGCTCCATTTCGCATGCGCTTTCCACGATTTTCAGCACCTTGGCATCCCCAAAGCCACGCACGATCGCAAACGCGCTCTTGATGTCGTAGATGCCATGGATCTGGAGCGCCTGATGCGCCGCCTCCATCGCTCCTTCCGTCGAGAACAGGTTGGTCATGGATGGCTGCCGAAGCTTGCTCCAGAAGATGGTCGGCGGGCACTTGGCAGTTCCGTTGATCGAGCCTGAACAGGACGCGCTGACCGCTTTGCATGTCGCGATAGGCTTCGACGCTATTCATCTCGATAAGGCCGTCGATGTCGCTGCCAGCCACAAAGGCCTTTTGACCCGCTCCTGTGATCATGACGACGCGGGTCGCGCTATCCCACGCAGCATCGTCAGGCATGTGGTCCAGCTCGTGCATCAACGCCGGCGTGAACGCGTTCATCTTGTCGGAACGATTGATGGTGAGCACGCGCACGGCGCCAAGCTGCTCCGCCACCACCAGGTTGTCGCCGTCAGCTGTTTGCATCAAAGGACCTTCAGGTAGTTGCTGCCCGACGCCGCGATCGTGCCGCTCTCTGGTTCGTGACCTCGTAATAAAATGCAGGCGTTGCGCTCCTCGTCCTTCTCAGCAACACCAGCTTTGCGGCGACGGCATAGTCAGATATCTGGTAATCCAAATGGTAGAAGCCGTTCAGTGCCCGCGTTAGGACAGTTCGTGCGAATGCTTGTACTTTTCGGCAACCGTCCGCTGTGCGTTCACAACAGAGCACTGCTTACTGCGGAATGAATTGTGCGCTGCAGCGAACCGAGGCCGGCGCATACAGAGATGCTGTTGTCCGCGAGAAGGCAGAAGAAATCGGAAAAGCGTCCTACCACGTGGCTCTGTGGCGCTGATTGCGCGCTTCAGAAGGTGTGACGAGGTTGTCTCCGAGGCCAATCGTCTTCCTAATGGACTCACCTGCCTTATACCCCGATCGACAACGCGGCTGCGAACGGGAGAACATCGAAAGGGCATGGATCACCCGTTGCACTTACTGAGGTGCCATTCGGCGAAATCAGGGATTCCGGCTATGGCGCCGGAGGCCGGAGGCGATCGAGGGATAGGATATTCCAACACCAAGTTCGTAACCTGGGTCTGCGTATAGCTTGGAACTGGGTTTTCTGGAGTAATAAACTAAGCGCGAACCTCAAAGCTGAATCGCCCTGAGCCGCTCGTGCTGCAACGTTCATGAAAAGAACGAGACGTTCGCTCCGGCCTCGACAAGTGCATGAGCGGACTGCTGAGGAAGTCGTCCGTGAAGAATGTCCAACGCACTGATGTGGAATCGAGAACGACGGCGATTGACTGAACGATTTTGCCGGAAAATGAGGGTTTGCGAGAGGGATTCGTTGCAAATTCGATGCGTGATTCTGTGGTCGTAAGATGCTTCGTGGAGGGGAGTTCGCGTTTCAGGTGAGATATTTTCGTGTCTCGTGTTTCTTTTACGGAAGGCCGAGATACTCACAGCTGCTTTCGGTGCGAACGGATTGGATCACATTGGCAAAGGTCCCTCAGGTCTCGCGGTATGGGGGGTGACGATAAGTACGGCGTCAGCTTTTCTAATTCGGTAGATGACGCTGATCGCACTCAAGGCACCCGCTGTTCGAACATAGGCGAGAGTTGCCATTCCTACTCCCGAGCGGCAACGCCCTGCAAAGCAGCTTGGACGGCCAACCTCGTGCCGAATAACAGCGATCACGAAAGTAGTGGTGGCTAGCTAAGGTTGCGACACCTTGCATGGGAGCGAACATTGCAGGAGGGCTCGTTGCCCTGAATGAAAAATCAGCCATTGTGAGATAAGCCCAACACCTCACTGTGGTGCGATTGGAGCCCCTCTCGAAAGGATTGCAGAAATTCCTGTACTTTGACAGGCTGGCCGAGCTGTGCACTTTCAATGGCGGAGAACACCATCGCCACAGACTGTAGGTTGTCCTCGACGTTGGTAGCCATCGCCGGGCCGCCGTCAAGCCAATGGCAGAATTGCTCAATCAACAGTGAATTGTGCCACTTCTTCCCAGCGAGCGGCGACACATGCTGCCCTTTCCCTTGCTGGCTCTTTTGATACATCCGCTTCGGGTCTCGATGGAACACCTCAACCTCGCGATGATCGAGGATAGCCGTCCCGGATGCCGTTTCGACTCGAAAATATTCGCACGTCCAGTCGTTGAGTCCCGTCGATTGTGCTGAGGACCCTTCGTATACTCCATGCGCGCCGTTGGCGAAGTCCATCAACACTATGACGTCTGTGTCGCCGTTGTATTCCGCCCATTCCGGCTTCCAACAACGGGCAAAAATTGACGTGCAGGGTGCCCCCGCCAGATCGGCCATGATATCGAGGTGATGCACTGCGCCCTCGATTAGCATGGGATGAGCCATTTCGTGGCGAAAACGTCTCCACGAATCATGAACGCGGTAGTCGCCAGCGAACCGACACGATACCGTATTGACCCGGCCGAGAGCGTCCGCACTGATGAGTTCTCTCAGTGTCGATTTATCCTGATCGAACCGGTGGCTCATGGTTACTCCCATCTTGCGACCAGCAGCTTTCACTTTGTCAGCGATCCGGACAGAAGCTTCCATTGTGTCGGCAATCGGTTTCTCTGACAGAATATGCATTCCTCGAGCAAGGGCTAGATCGACGATGGACTCGTGCAGAGCGGGCGGGATCACGATAGTACAGAAATCGGCTTTTACCGCCCGGAAGCCTTCTTGTGCCGAGGTGAAGCACTGCTCCGTCTTCAAACTGAGGTGCCTCCGGCCCTTTTCCATGGCTTCGGTGTCGATGTCCACCAGGCCGACCACCTCGATCGTCCCGTCTGTCACGTATGGCGGCAGGAACGTATCGCACCAGCGCTCTCCAAAGCCGCCGGCTCCAATATGCAGGACCTTATAGGTCATGAATCTTTCCTTCAAATGGGGTGGGACTTGAACCGAGTCACACCCGCTCCGCGCGAATGTCAGCCGGACCGTGCTTGTGCTCCCAGAGGTGCCCAAATCGCTTCTTGCCTTCGAGTGTTGTCTCGAAATAGGCGGCCGTTATGTCGGCCCGAACCTGAGGGAGATCGTGATGGTGGCCCATGCCAATGGCGACGCAATCACCCGCCTCGACTTCGAAGCTGCGCGATCCGACCAGGACGGTGCCAGCCCCCTCCATGATGACCCAGTATTCGTCACAGTCGTGATAGTGAGAGTCGAAATTGGTCGACTTGGGATAGCTAACTGGGTCTCCCTTTGCCCAAGCTGGAGTGCTCGGACTAAACTTGAAAATGCCGCATCCGCCCAACTCAGTGCCCCATCTACCGGAAAAGATGAGGACTTGCGCCGTGAGATCGCCGGCATCCGCAGCAAAAGGACCGTTGGCCTCATCGACGTCACAGAACTGACCTTCACAGAGCACTTGCGCGCCCTCTCGGCTCGTCAACCGGCAAGATCCGCGTGTGACGAGTAGACGCTGTTTTTTGGCATTGACCCCTATCGGGCGAAGCTGCCCAGTGAGTTCGACAAACTCGAAACCCGTGAGTTCGCACCAATCCGACGACCGTTCTCCGCTTCTGAAAACCGACATAGTGTTCCTCTCCATTCTGCAGTCAGGCTGTTTGGCAGCAGATCGTCTTCAAGGCGACCGCTTGGGACTCAATTGCTTCCTCGGTAGGCACCCGATCCAAGCTGCTTGTTCCGTAGATTCCATGGCCGCCGGGGCTGGCACCGAGAATGAAGCGAGCATCTTCCGGGTTGGCATTTGGACCAGCCTGATAAGGGATGATGATATCGTCGCGAGTCTCTCGCCGCCGCCTCGATACACCAGTTGATAAGATCGTCGCAGTGATCCAGGGACTTGGCCGAGCGAGCACCACATCGCAGCGCCCCGTAGTCAGGCCATATGACACACGAGGATATCTGCCCCAGCCTTCTTCTGGACTGAAGACGTAGAGGGTAGTCAACGCTTCGAGCTCGGTGGCCTCGACGATCATATCGCTCCCCTGCGCATAGCTCATTTCGGTCGTGTCGAGGTTCTGGCGGGCAAAAGTTCATCGATCAGACGACCGGTCGGTAAGTTCTGCACGCCAGAGAAACCGATCTCCTTATTTCCTTAGTTATCCCCTAAGATGCTTGAAATGACGACGAACGGACCCGTGTTGTTGGGTCTGGTAGAACCTGTATGTGCTTACTTTGGGCAAGACCTCGCCCGCTATGTGCATGACGATCTAATCGGCATTTCCGGGCAAGCGCCACGGCCGCCCATGCGATAGCTCGCTTCTTGTCCGATCCAGCAAGGCTGACAATGTCCTTACGTTGGCAAAGTGGCTATCGCTTAGCATAGGCTCCTTCTTGCTAGCCTCATAGAGGAGGCCCGTTCCATGGATACCAGCCTCGAGTAGCTTCTAACTGTCCTGAGCCCCGCATTCTCCTCCAAGAAACGGTAGGGCCATCACCTCCGTGAGATGAGGTCGGCAAACTGGAGCGTTTTTGGTGAGTGTTGCGCTGCCGAATCCCCTCGGCTGGGAGAAGCGGGAGACGATGAAGGCCTCAAAATTGTCGGACGCTAAAAAGGAGTCCATTCGAAGCAGGGTAATGACGGGTCACGGTTGCGTACGTCCGCCGGTGATCCGTCGTGAATACACGCAGGCAGACGTAAGGAACTGCGAGCGCACTCGCAGGCGAAGACGCCCGCTGCCAAAATCGCGCAACTTACAAAGCGAACAATCGTATCGTTGCGGAGATAAAATCAGGATTCCCTATCGTTCATGGACGATGGCCCGCGCCGCACAGTAGGGCAGGCCGGCAAGGCCGAGCCTGCAAGCCTTATTTCGTACAAAAATGCTTCTTCTTCCCACAACTGCTGGGAGTAGGATGCGACCTGGCGTTTCGCGAAACGCCGAACGGAATTGGGGATCATCATGTGCTGATCGTTCAGAAAATGGGGCATGCTCATGGGATCACTTGGATTTCTCGGAAGTCGAACTGTCGGTGAGCGCTTTTTTGGGCTTGCGGCGCGCGGCAAAGGCGCGCAAACCCTCGCGGGCGGCAGTGGTGTCGAAGTTGACGGCGTAGTTCGCGGCCTCCAGATCCAGTCCCGCATTCAGCGGGATTTCGGCGGCGCGGTTGACAGTGCGCTTGGCCATTTCCATGGCGAACGAATCGTGTGTTGCGAGCTGTTCGGCAAAGGCCAGCGCCGCCGACTTCAGCTCTGGCGCGGAAGCGAAAACATGAATGAAACCAAACTCCCGGCATTCCGCGGTCGTATAGTGGCGCCCGGTCAACACCATTTGCTTGGCGCGCGCCAACCCCATCTTTCTGACCGCGAGCTGCGTTCCGCCCCAACCCGGGATGGTATTGAGTGTAATCTCCGGAAAGCCAAATCGCGCCGTATCGGACGCGACGATGAAGTCGCACGCCAGCGCGAGCTCGAAGCCGCCGCCCAATGCATAGCCATTCACCATGGCGATAGTCGGCTTTGCGAATTCATATAGCCTGAACAGGACGCGCTGACCCCTTTGCATGTCGCGATAGGCCTCCACGCCATTCATCTCGATAAGGCCGTCGATGTCGTTGCCAGCCACAAAGGCCTTTTGTCCGGCCCCCGTGATTATGACGACGCGGGTCGCGTTATCCCGCGCAGCATCGTCAAGCATGTGGTCCAGCTCGTGCATCAACGCCGGCGTGAACGCGTTCATCTTGTCGGCGCGATTGATGGTGAGCACGCGCACTGCGCCAAGCTGCTCCATCAGCACTAGGCTGTCATCGTCAGCTGTTTGCATCAAAGGACCTTTAGGTAGTTATTGCCCGAGGCCACGATAGTGCCGCTCTCTGGTTCGTGACCTCGGAGTAAAGATGCAGGTGTTGCGCTCCTCGTCCTTCTCACGCACCACCAGCTTTGCGGTGATGGTGTCCCCGAAATAGACCGTGGCATCGAAGGTGACGCCATATCGGTAGGGCACTGCGCTTCCGGAGCCTTTGCTACCATATATCCCATCACGGTGGAGAGAAGGCCGACCGAGAGCGCTCCCTGCGCGATCCGTTTTTTGAAGCGCGTATTCTTGACGTACTCCTCATCGAGGTGCAGGCCGCAGAAGTCGCCGACAATGTCTGCGCATGCATATACGTCATATTCGGTCACGGTCTTCGCGACGTCGGCGATATCGCCGATGGCATAACAGTTCATGTTAGGTCGCTTAGCCATGATGTTGGGATTGATCTTTCGAGCTGCCGCTTCTGATCGTCTCGACCTCTGCGAACCTGGAAGTAAGCTTCGGCTGCCGTGGACGTGTGGGCTTACTCGTCCAAATGGTAGAAGCGACCCCGTGCCGGGGTTAGGACACTTTGTGCGAATGCTTGGACTTTTCGGCAACCGCGCGCTGGGGGCTCGCAGAAGGGCACCGCACTTGTCACCGCCGAAGGCGGCGAATGGATCGGCGCAGCTATCCAGATGCCGATGTCACGTAAGAAAGTACAAGAAATTCGGAAATGCGTCCTAACGCGTTGCGCTCTGTTCGCCAATACTTTCGCTCAATCGAAGTCTATCGTCGTGTATCAAAAAAGCACGGAGGGGGAGCGGCAGCATGAAACATTTGGCGTGAACTTCGGGTCCATCCTGAGGTCAAGGCACCGGCGGACCGTCTGCCCATGATCACACATGGCGCGGTGCGGGACATTACCGACCTCGCGATGATCGGACTGGGCATCGTCTTCGTCCTCTACGGCGGCGAAATGCTCTCGCTAATTGGGACGGAGACTGCGTGGTCACTGCCGATCTCGATGGTCTACCCGAATCTTGCCGTTCCGGTCGGCGGTGCACTTTGCATGCGCTGGTGCGGATGGTCGTGTCGCGCCTCTCGCCTGGTACGGTGGAGACACCCGTCGGCGCGTCGGGATATCGAACCACATCTAACAGTTGGGGGGCGCGATCGTGTGGGGTCTTCGTGTTGGCTGCGTCCTTCTTGGGCTCCGTGCGCCGGTTGCGATCTGCATTGGAATTGCGAGAGCGCGTGCCGTCGCGCCGACCGGCGCACCGCTGCTGGTCATTCCACAGCAGCTCTTTGCCAACTTGTATAATGTCGGCCTGCTGACGATTCCGTTTTTCATGGACGCCGATCGCTACGAACTTAGCGGCCGCACCGACATCGCTCGCGGCAAGCGGATTGTCTGCGGTGGTGGCGGATTGCGGCTCTTTGCGATCCGACTTCTGATTTTCGGACTTGGGCTGACGCTGACGCCCGGGTTCGCCGCGGCAGGCGACGGGCTGAAGGTGACGAATGCTCGGGTTTCCGCATCCGATCAGATCGGTATCGATCTGCCGCTTTTGATGACAATCAAAAACGACGCAGCCGAAGCTGACGCCATTTTGCGCGTCCGCTGTCCATTCGCAAATTTTTCGGAAAAGCACACTGTCGATCGCGGCGAGGGCGCTCCCGCCATGCGTGCGATCAGGTCCATTCCGATTCCGGAGAACGAGACGCTCGAGCTCAGGCGGGATGGATACCATGTTATGCTGCTCCAGACGCGGCAGAAACTTATCGACGGCGAGACGTTCACATGCGCCGTCGTTTTCCAGAAAGCCGGAACAAAAGAAACGGAGGTGCAGGTTTCACGAACGCCCTGATCTCAGACAGTGGACCGGTGAGCCCGCTGGATAAGGCTTCTCAGCCGAACGCACGGACGCTTGCCGGACATTCGATCAACCATAACCATACCAAAGGAGGGCACTACTCATGGAGCGATTGTCAGATCGCGTAAGAATATCGACGCGAGCGCGGCTGCTTGCGGTTGCAATCGCCGCGGGAGGCATGATGGCTGCAGCGCAGGTCTGTGCCGCGGATGAGGTCACTCAGGAACGGCTGCTCAATGTCGACAAGGAGCCGCGCAATTGGCTTCATCATCATCAGAACTATTCGGCTCACCGGTTCTCTACTCTAAAGGAGATCAACCGCGATAACGTGAATGTTTTCATCCGCGAGACATGCAGAAAGTCACTGCCCGACCGGTTGCTCACCGTCGAGCGCAACTTGTTCAGGCGAGCCGGCCGAGACGTGAGGGACTTCGTTGATCGGACGTATGTTCGGATTACCCGGGAGATGCAATAGGGCTCCTCTGCCGAGCCGGTACATTGTGGTTTCCACTTCTTCAACTTGCGTCATCGGCTTGGAGAGTTGCCGAGGATGCAAGAGGGCGTGTGCTCGATGCGCAGGCCAAGCTCAGCCTCTCCAGGAAAAAAGAGATGAGGTGGAACGCGCCGAAGATCGTAGAACTGCCGGTCGGCATGGAAATCAACATGTACGCCTGTGCCAGCCGCAGTCGGTATCCCGGAGTGTAGGCTTCGTTTGAGGTATTTCGCCTGTTGCCTGATCGGCCCGGTGCAGGTCAGCTGCGGGCGGCTGCCGTAACTTTGCGAGTTGGAGCAGCTTTGCGATGCTGCCACTCGTTTTCACCGGAATCTAGTCAAGTTCAATCGCCTCGAATTCGCCCCGTAAGGAGGTTTTTGGCAAATGGCAAAGTTAAACATCAACGGCAGAGATCTCTCCGTGGATGCGGCACACGATACGCCGCTGCTCTGGGTCATCCGCGAGCAATTACAGATGACCGGTACGAAGTTCGGCTGCGGCGCAGGTCTCTGCGGCGCCTGCACGGTTCACGTCAATGGCGAAGCCGTCCGTTCCTGCCAGACCATGGTCAGCGACGCCGTCCGGAAAAAGATCACCACCATCGAGGGGCTTTCCGCCAAGGGCGATCATCCCTTGCAGAAGGCCTGGATCGCCGAGCAGGTGCCGCAATGCGGCTACTGCCAGTCCGGCCAGATCATGCAGGCGGCCGCGCTGCTTTCCAAGAATTCGAATCCGACCAAGGATGAAGTAGTCGCGCATATGGACGGCAATCTGTGTCGCTGCATGACCTATTCGCGCATTCAGAAGGCGATCATGCGCGCCGCGTCCGAATGCGTACCGCCTCCAACGCCGGCACCGAGCGGAGGGCCACATGAATAAGCACATCAAAGTCACCGATAGCGCGCCGGCCGATCTCAGCCGCCGCTCGTTCCTGGTCGGCTCGGCAGCCACCGGTGTCGTGCTCGGCTATGCGGCGGTCCCCGGCATTGATCAGGCGCTCGCGGCGCCATTCAACTTCGAACCTTCGGTCTGGTACTCGATCGCGCCCGACGGCCTCGTCACCGTCACCTGCGGCAAGGCCGACATGGGCCAGCATATTACATCCACGATGGCGCAGATCGTCGCCGAAGAACTCGGCGCGAACTGGAAGGACATGCGAGTGCAACTCGCGTCCAACGATCCGAAGTTCAACGACCCCGTGCTGGGCGCGCGCGATTTTACGTACCGCAACTGGATGGATGCCGTGCGCAACGGCGATACGTTCATCACAGTCGGGCCGCTCGTGGATATGACGGTGGAAGGACGCCGTCCAGGGAGCAAGATCGCGCTTCCTGTTTCAGGCGGAACCGTCGCCGTCAACTGGCGGATAGAATCGGTCAGCGTCCGGCCAACGCGAGTCGAGTTGATTCGCAATGGCACCGCAGTCGACGAAGTGCGATGCAGTCACCTGTCATGCAACGGCCATTTCCCCCTACGCGTCACCGAGTCTTGCTGGGTCGCGATCCGTGTTCGAGGCAGTGTCGCCGGGCGCGAGGCCGACATCGCGGCCCACACCAGTGCAGTGTATGTCGGAGTCGGGGAAAAACCCATCTTTGCGATCGCAGACGCGATGTCGGTCCTCGCGCAGATCGAGGGATCGATCGCCTACGTTGATACGCTGGCCCCCCGGGCCGATGAAGCGCGGCACGCGCGGCTGCGGGCTACTCTGGAGCTTGCACATCATCGCCTGCATCACAGGCTTCACGAACTCGGCGCCAGCCACGAGCATGTGCCAATCCATTCGGTTCATGTTGAACGCGAGCATTGATGAGCGAAAACCTAGGAAAAGGAATCTGTTGTCCGTTTCCGCTTGTCTGTGTTGGCAGCGTCGCGTGGGCGCACCCGGACCATGGCACGTCCGGCTATGTCCACTGGCATTTCCAGCGACGTGCGCTCGGACAGATGGTAAGATCCTAGGTGCCCCGCAGTGAGATAACCATCGATCAGCGCCCTTGCAGTATTCGCCCGAGCTGGTTCAGATTGTCTGAAAAATTCCCCATCGGGTAGGGGTGTCACGTTTCATCATGTTGTGCGGCGCAGCGCGGTTGGTCTGCGGTTATTAGGTTTCAAGTGACCTTCACCAGTCAGCCGGTCTAGCACGCCTCATCCTCCAGATTTGACCAAGGTCAGCCGGTGGCTTACACCTCCGTCTAGCCGGCGGTAGGAGGGAATCGCCTATTTTTTGATCAAGGATTTCTAATGGCAACTTTTACGATGCATATGCGCATCGCTTCTGACCACGGTAAATTTTAATGTATAAGTGGATTTCTTTGGCGACGAGCGCGGATCTCGCGCAGCTGTCCAATCACATCACCTCCGAGTACAACCCGGACCGGATCGCAAAGATTTTGAGCCAGGGGATCTCGGATGCGGTGAAGGGCGTCCTAATCGAGTACAACTACATCGATAAGGACTATCGCAGCACGTACTATAGTTTCTATTCGAAGAAGGGGCAGTATTATCGCAGCGACTGCGTCCGGCTGCATTTTTTTGACCAGACTGTGAAGTTAGATGACGCCAATGCTGCGCTAATTTGTCCCGATCGCGAGAAGCTCAAGTATCATTACTTCGGCTACATGGTATTGCGGCCGACTGGCATTGCTACCATCGGCAGGACTGTGCTCTCTCCGGACATCCGCAAGGGCGCTGGACGTTTCATCATTACTGCTGATCATAAAGTGCATCTGCTCGGCTATAAGCTGGCAATACGCGGCTTTCCTTCCATGGATCAGCATGTCGATATTTCGGTTTGCGCACATGCTGCTTGTTGGTCCATCTTGCGTCACTATAGCGAGCGCTACAACGTTCATCGAGAATATTTGGTCCATGAGATCACGATGATGGCGCACGAGTTCAATCCGGGTGGTTTGGTGCCGTCTAAGGGCTTGCAGATCGCTCATGCCGAACGCGTGTTTCAAGAAGCGAACACTTTCCCTATCCATATCGCGCGCAACACCACGACAGGTACTCAGGACCATCCGTTCTATAGGCAACTGATTGCCTATATAGAATCGGGCTTCCCTCTGTTCGCCGCGATGCATTCGCGGCGCCATGCGGTTGCGCTCGTGG
Organism: Bradyrhizobium sp. 170; assembly: GCF_023101085.1. Lineage (NCBI taxonomy): Bacteria > Pseudomonadati > Pseudomonadota > Alphaproteobacteria > Hyphomicrobiales > Nitrobacteraceae > Bradyrhizobium > Bradyrhizobium sp. 170. The sequence goes on from NZ_CP064703.1 coordinate 1,962,489, forward strand.
GCTATGAATGGCGTCAACCGGTGAAAGGTCACTGCGGTCTCCGGCATGCTTGGGACGAAGTCGAAACGCTTGCTGTTGTCGACGACAATCACCTGCCGTACTTGTCCATTCCGAAGTCGAGCGGAAGTGCCTATGCGGCGGAGGCGATTGACGCCTTTATCGTAGCGCTTCCTGAAAAGGTCTATTATCCAGCTGATGCCGTTGATCGGTTGGCTCCTGCCTTGTTCACGCTTGGTCGCGCGATCGGGCTCCCGCCCAAGGACGAGACCATTATCCGCTACTTCATCACCACCGGCTCGTCTTATCGCCGTTTTGCGCGAGAGCATGCATCCGAATTTGATCCGAAACTCCTGCAGTACATCATGACACTGCCGTACGCCCAGTTTATCTGGGTGGTCGAGTTTTCGACGGAGGAACAGTGGGCTAACGGAAGGGTTGAGGCGCGTGCGGTGATCGACGCCACGGCCAGCTTACGCGAGCAGATGCCCCTCTGGCTGTTCCACAGCCGCACCGATGCCTTGATTTTCGATCGGAAGCAGGTGGGCCAAATCGCTTCCGGCATGGGTGGCCTGAAACTTGCCAATGCCGGTCATGGAGGATTCTCGCGGATCGATTGCAATTTGCGACCAACTCAGACGAAATAGCGCTATCGACACGCGCCGAAGCGCATTCAAGACTTCAGGGAGATCACCGATGGCTGACGATGCACAAGACAAGACAAATGAAAGACCTGAAATGCTTCAAGGGCTTGCGCCGGTCGATGCCAAGCTTTTGCAGGAGTTCCTCAGTGAGATGAACGAGCACGTGATCCCCGACATCGTCAAAGCCGTGGAGGAGAGGCGTTTGCAGGCGGCTGAAAGCCGTCAATGGCAGCTAAAATGCTGAGAGGTGCAGCGGCTTACTTGAGGGGCTTCTTCAGGCGCTCATAAGCCGCGCGTACGATTGCTTCCACCGCTTCTGCGGCCTCAGCGTCCAAGGCCGGATCAGCCCGCAAAAGGCTAGAAATTTGCACCATGGGCTCTGGCTGGCTGGCGCGATAGGGCGCGTTGACAAAATCCGACGGATTAAGTCCGGCCCAGGCAGAAAGCGCGGCCAAACTGGCCGCGTCTGGACGCCGGCCCTGCGCCATGCGCGTCAGGGTCGAAGCGCTAACGCCGGTTGCTTCTGACACCTCTTTCCAGGTGACGTCGCGAGTTTGAACCGTTGTTTCCAGCGCCCGGTAGAAGGCATCTCCGTCAAAGCCTTTGGTATCGTTAGCGTTTCTTGCGTTCTCAGAAATTGCCATTTAGCAATTGACTTTCTATTTCGGGTCCTCTATCTATTGCTTGATAGCAATTTGACTTCGGAATCGCAAGGGGAAAGCGTATGACTACCGAACGCACGGATATCCTTGAGGCGGAAGGCCTCCGACACGACCACTTGGTCACTGTGAAAGTGAATGAGCGCCCGCTAAAGCTGCTGGGCCCGCGTGAAACTGGCGAGCAGATCAAGATCGCTGCGATCGAGCAGGACGTTGAGATCGGCAAGGACTACCTGCTGGACGAAGTCCTCCCCGATGGTACCCATCGTCACATCGAAGATCATGAGCCGGTAGAGCTTCGCGATCAAATGGTGTTCGTGGCGCACAAGCCTGAACACATCGTCATCATCACTGTCAACGAACAGCCGGTGAACCTCAAAGGCCACTCCGCCACCGGCACAGAGATCAAAGCCGCCGCCATTGCTCAAGGTGTAGCGATCCAGCCCAATTTCGTGCTGCAGGAAGAGCTGCCTAATGGCACCAGCCGTATCGTCGGCGACAATGACGTCGTTCATCTGCGCGAACATCTTCGGTTCACGGCGATCGCGCCAGACGACAACTCCTAGGCAGAAATTGCCATGAAAGTGGAAGTTTCTGCCGCCATCGAAGATTTGAAGAAGCAATTCCCCTCTGCCTCCGTCAACACGCGGGACGATGGGCAGGGCGGCGTCTATCTTACGGTCGAACCGGTCGCGCTTAGCGACCGGTTCGTTCCGAACAAGACCTGGGTGGGCTTCCACATCACCGCGCAATATCCCTATGCCGATATCTATCCCATGTTCATCGGTGGGGAGGTCCGGCGCGCCGACGGTCAGGGCTTTACGCCGCCGGTCACTGCAGGACATGCGTTTGAAGGAAGGCCGGCTCTGCAAATTTCCCGCCGCAACAGCACGGCCCAGAACGGTAAGCAAAAAGTTTGTGCCAAGGTTCTCAAGGTTCTGGATTTTTTGGAAAGATCGTCGTGATGTCCAAGTGCAGGCTCCGCATTGCCCGTTCGGACTACGAGTTACTCTGGCATCATCTCTATCAGGAGGATTGTGATGAGCACGGAGCCATCTTACTCGCGGGGCTGTCCGAACTAGGCACGATTCCACTCCTCACTGTTCGGGAAGTGCATCTGGCTAAGGACGGAATCGACTATGTAGCAGGCAAAATTGGTCACCGCGCCCTAACGCCGCAATTCATTCATCGGCTGGTTACACGCGCTCGCGACGAGCGGCTCGTCTATTTGGCCGTTCACAATCACGGTAGCGATCGGCAAGTCGGATTCAGCGATATCGATATCCGGTCTCATGAGCGCGGCTATCCCGCTCTGTTGCAAATCGCCAAAGGCATGCCGGTTGGTGCTCTGGTATTGGGGCGGCGGGCCATGCAGGCAGATCTCTGGATGCCAGATGGCAGCCGTTGCGAACTCGATCAGGCGAGCGTAATTGGCATGAAGATTGAGCGTCTTGCCCCTCAACTATCGAGAAATCTGAGCTCGATGGACGACCAATATGACCGCCAGATTCGTATGTTCGGTCGAGTGGGCCAGCAAACCTTATCGCGCGCCCATGTTGCGGTGATCGGGCTAGGCGGGATCGGTAGTCTGGTTGTGGAGTATCTGGCCCGATTGGGTGTCGGCCACTTCACGCTCGTTGATGACGACGCGGTTGAGGCGTCCAATCTTGCACGACTTATCGGAGCATCGCAGTCCGACGTTGAAAATCGCACGCCCAAAGTTCAGTTGGCACGGCGCCTCATCCAGCAGGCCAATCCATCCGCGCACATCGAGCACTTCAATGCGGATGTGGCTAAAGCTTCAGTGGCGGACCGGCTCAAAGGCTGCGATTACATCTTTCTTGCGGCGGACTCAATGCGGGCACGCTTAGTAGTGAACGCGATGGTTCATCAATATCTTATTCCAGCCGTTCAGCTGGGCTCGAAAATCCGCGCTGATGAGCAGGGGCGGGTGATCGATGCGTTCAGTGCCATTCGGCCCATTCGTCCAGGTGCGGGTTGCCTTTGGTGCAATCAGCTGATCGATCCTAATCTCTTGGCCAAAGAGGCCAAGACTGATGCGGAGCGAAAGGCGCAGGCTTATGGCGTTGAGGAGCCGAACCCCAGCGTTATCACTCTCAACGCGGTCTCCGCGGGGCACGCCGTGAATGATTTTCTGATGGATTATCTCAGTCTACGCGCTGATCGCTCCTTGCATTACCAGCACATCAATGCCCTGACCGGGAAGCTGCACTTAGTCGAACCGCGAAAGGACGCTGATTGTCCAGAATGCTCGAAAGGTGGAATGCGATTCGCTCGAGGTGATGCCGTGGATTTGCCATGTACAGAAGGCTAGCAACCACCTCATGATATTGATCCCGCGCAGTCGCAAAAAGATCTAGATTGAAGCCAAGATGCAACCGATGCAGATGGACATCGGAGCAGCGTGATATGGCGCGAGGTCCCTAGTTGCCGCACAAGGCGAAAGATACGTCGGACGGTGCTTCTGCGCGACGAAGCTTTCTTATCGGCGTACCGGCGGAAGTACCCGGGCTGCATCGCTCGCGAACTTCGATCTGATCAATAATGGAAGGCCTTCACCTCACGGTGGGCCCTCGCACATGAGCTCCAGCCAGACGCATTGTTTCGAAGGTCGACATCAGGCGCAACATCGCTTTGGGAGCCCTAACCAGCGTTTCAGCTGGTTCGTGTCGACGGTGAGTTTACTGGGACAGCGGCATCTTCTCCAACGCGCCTACGGAATGGTATTGAGCGACACCCGACGCGAGCTCCCTGATCTTCTCGGTTCACTTCTGCAATCGAACAGCGTGACCTCGGTATCGCTATAGCGAAGTTCGTCTTGTTGCGATCACGCGGGTCGGTCGTTGGTCTTAGAGCCCGAGCACCATTGTCCGCACGACTGGTATCGCCTCACACACATCGGCTCGGGAGTCTCCGTCCTTGTACTCGCGCGCGGATCGCTGATGGCTTCCGCTGTTCTATGCAGCCACTCCTTCTCGGGGTCCTGGCGCCGCTGTCTTGACGCACAGGGAGGAAAAGCCGTTGCGCGGGAGCACGCCCCGCTGGTTCCGGATTGAGGAAGATCAAGCAGAAATTTGGACTGTCGTTGCTGTCTGAAGCGGGGCGTTTAGGCGTTCCATTTGCGTAAGCTACCTTCCTCAGTGACATCTTACCAGTTCACCAAGCTCTTCGTGTGCGACTTAGCAGCTCCATCATTGCAAGAGCGGCGGCCGGCAGAGGAGGCCAGATACGCGCCAGTTTGACGCAACGTGATGTGACACGGAGTCTCTCAAGATGAGAAAATCGTTCCTCGTATTCTTCTGCACAAATCCTTCTGAAAATGGGCCAAGTCGAAGAGTTTATCTTCTCGTCCTCATGGGCTGGATCGACTTCACAGATGCTTGAACTCCACTTGCACGACACAAATTTGAAATGAACCATTGCTGCTGGTAGTTGTGCTATAAGGCCTCTGGCAAGAAGCATCGTAAGGTTGAATATGAAACAGCTTCGAAACCGCTGGGCTGCAATATAGTTCACTTCAGCTGTGGAATGAACAGTTGAAGGCCCTGCCGATGAGCCGCACGACATGAGATGCGACATGCTCATATATCTTTGCCACTCCACTGGATCCGATGCGATCGAGCAGGCCGTGAGCTGTCGAGATCTAAGGGGGCGGTACTCGCATCATTGGTTTTTAGGGTCTGTAGCACGGGAGCTCCCACGAAACTCTAAGTATCACATGAGTGCCAGAGCGGACAGCGCGGACCGCCAAATGACCGAGGAGTAGCGATCTGTGGTCGTCTTGTACCTTGAACTGAGATGCAATCCACTCGAACGGAGAAATCAAGCATGAATGCCGTTGCCCCTAGTTTCATTCAGGATGAGAATTTTCATGCGGTAACTGCACGCCTGCTATCGGAGCAGTATCCCCTTGACGGTGGACCACGTAACAATCCCAAAGCGAGCCGCAATCCCTTCGATTACGTGGAGTACGGTCTCGGCATTGCGCCGGAGCAAGGCGAACTGATATATCTGCTCTGTCGGTGGCTGGGCACAAAGCGCGTTGCGGAATTTGCGACGTCTACCGGGATGTCAACGCTCTATCTCGCCGCCGCAATGCGTGACAATGGCGGTGGGATCGTGATTGGATCGGAACTCGTCTCCGCGAAGGCAGCAGCAGCGCGTCGCAATCTGCGCCATGTAGGTCTTTCGGATTACGCCGAGATTAGGGAAGGGGACGCCCGGAGAACTCTGCGTGATCTCGGTGGACCCGTAGATTTTGTTCTGATGGATGGCTGGTTTGTGAATGAGGGTCCCTCTTTGGCCCGACAAGTTATAGAGATTGTCGCACCGCAAGTGCGGATTGGGGGCTATGTGATGAACGAGAACGCTGAGCCCGATTTTCTCGAGTTTGTCAGGGATCCAGCAAACGGCTTTCTGCGTTTAACGTTGCCAATCAAAGTTGGCGCGGAGCTCTGCGTGAGGGTAGCCTAAGCCTACCCCTCGTTTTTCTCGGCCTCGTCTTGCGCAACGTGATCTGTCCGAAGGTCTTCAGATCCAATTCCGAAGCGGCATAACGCAAATGAGATGATCCCAACCATGAGAGTGCATCAACCTCATCGAATAAAGTCATGCTCTTTCGCAGCGGAGTTCTGTTAATTGAGTGCGGCTACCGCAGCTTCTGCTGGCATCTTGGATGGAATTCGTTTGCTCAGGAGGGAGCCAGCTCACTCTCACGTTGCGCAGCACGCCTCTTCCGACGTCGGACGTTGGCCATGCTGTTCGATCCTCAGGTTAACGAAGGTTCTGCTATTCGCAAGAAGTTTGAAAGCAGTAGGTCCCCTTGTGGGGTAAGTATGGATTCGGGATGAAACTGTACGCCATAAGTTGGTTGATACCGATGCGCGAGGGCCATGATCTCGCCCTCCTCGGAACGCGCTGTCACCTTGAGATGCGGGGCGCATGTCTCATCGAGCTCAACAACAAGAGAATGGTAGCGGCCCACGCAAAGTGGCGATGAGAGTCCAGTGAATAGCCCCTGGCCGTCATGGGCAATATGCGAAGACCGCCCGTGCATGGGCCGACGTGCACGCACTACGCGTCCGCCGAACACGCTCCCAATACACTGATGCCCGAGGCAGATGCCGAGAATGGGCAAGCGACCTGAAAGTTCGCGGACGATGGCCGTAGATATTCCGGCCTCGAGTGGAGTGCAGGGGCCAGGCGAGATAATCACTGCGCGCGGCTTGAGGCCAACAAGATTGCTGACGGTCAGCGCGTCATTCCGGATCACCACCGTTGCTGCGCCAAGTTTCCGGAGATAACGGGCAATGTTGAAGACGAATGAATCGTAGTTGTCGACGATAAGTATCAAGATGCGCCAGCTGTTTCAGCACGCAATGCGTGGAAGATTCGCTGCGCCTTGGCGAGCGTCTCCTCGTATTCGGCCTCTGGATCAGACATCGCCGTTATCCCGCCACCTGCATGAAACACGGCCAAGCCATCGTCGATCGTTACAGTGCGGATCGCAATATTCGTATCCATATGACCGTTGAAGCCGATGAAACCGATCGCCCCGCAATAAACATCTCGCGCCACACGCTCGATTTCGGCAATAATCTCCATTGATCGCACCTTTGGCGCCCCCGTAACAGAGCCGCCGGGAAAGCAGGCTCGCAGTAGGGTGACTGCGTCTTGGTCTCCTGCGAGCTCCCCCCTTACGATCGACACGAGGTGATGCACTGAGGCATAGGATTGGAGGTCGCACAGCACTGGAACCTCGACCGAATGCGGAGTGCATACGCGCGACAAATCGTTACGCAGGAGGTCGACGATCATAATGTTCTCGGCACGGTCCTTTTCGGACGCAACTAGGACTTCAGCGCGACGCCGGTCTTCCTCGAAATCGGCGGAACGCGCGATCGTGCCCTTGATGGGGCGCGTCTCGACCTCTTGTCCGTCAAGCTTTAGGAACCGTTCGGGGGAACTCGATGCGATGGTGAGCTTGCCGTAGCGCAAGAGGGCCGCAAAGGGCGCCGGGTTCAATGAGCGCAGCTGGCAGTAGAAGGCAAGCGGATCGAATGAGGGTGACAACCGGGCACAGAAGCGCTGCGCAATGTTGGCCTGGAAGACGTCTCCGGCCAGAATCAAGTCGATGACGCGCTGTACCGCCGTAATGTAGCCGTCACGGCTGAAGTTCGAATGCCGTACGCCGGGTGTGCCCAGGGAATCATTCCGCGGCGACTTTGGGTTAGCAAGGAGAGCTGCAAACTCATCGGCTCGACCGCGTGCACGCTCGCTCCGACGTACGGCATCTTGTTCCGGCCATCCGGTAGAAACGATCCGGCACCTGTGGTCACTGTGATCGTAGCTGATTACCACATCATAGAAGTGTAAAACGGATTGGGGCAAACCCAGACCAGGAATTACGGGCGCCGGCAATTGCTCCAGTGTCCTGTTCAGATCGTAAGCAAGAAAGCCGGCCACGCCTCCCTGGAACGGCGGGAGATCGAGGCGATGCTCTTGCGGATACATGGCAAGCAGGGTGCGAAGAACTTCCCATGGATCGCCCTCGAGAGCCTCTCCATTGCAACTCGCCTGTCCGTCCGCGACCATATAGGTGCTAAATGGGTCGCAGCTCAGATATGAGTAGCGTCCAACCAACTCGTGTCTTGCCGCGCTATCGAGAAACGTAAGGTGCGCTCGATGCGCGAGAATTCGCATCGCTGTGACAGGCTCAATCCACTGCAATTCTCGGACGTGCATGGGGTTGTCAGTCACTGAGGGCTAGAGTGCTGTGAGGCGTGCTCCGATTGTGATTCTCACCTAAACGAGAGCGACGCTCGTCCATGATCAGCAAACTCTTGAGATCGGTTATCAGGTTAACCCCCGTCGATGGTACGGTGCGCGGACCAAAATTGATTATCGCTGCTATTTAAGCAATACGCACATCTGTTGATGCGTTGTAGTCGGCCGCGAACCGCAGTTCCCGGAGTGGTCGTACCCGACTGATCGATTCCTGGTATAGATCATGCGCTTTGAAAGCTGCGAGATCCGCCTCGTTGTCGAACTCACCATAAACCACAACGTCAATGTCGTTGCCGAGCTGGTCGGTCTTGCGGTTGCGGGCAACCTCGAGCCGGCGGGCATGCGGGATTTTGGTGAGAACCGAGAGGCCTTCGATCATTTTATCGATGTGGGCCTTATCCTTAGCTGTGAACAGGACGATGTGACGTATCATGGATAGCCTGAGGAGTAATGAGTAGGTCGCATAACTATCGTGGGATTGAACCGGCTGCAACGCTAGCACCACATCCCGCGCTCGCCCGGCAAGATGGTCGCTGCTGCCGCAGTCTTGCCAGGACCGTGGTCTGCAACGGAACTCGCCAGAATTGCCGGTCAGGACGCAGGAAGGGCAAGGCGCTCAATCGATTGAATGTGGCGCGCGAGCAGGTTACAGGCTTGGTCGACGTTGCGCGCTCGCAATGCCTGCAGAATCAGGCGGTGATCCTGATTGGATCGCGGTCGCCAACCGCCATCGCGAACACCAATCGAGAGTTTGCAAGCTGTAGTCCGTCGAGACTGGCGAGCAGGCGCGGCATCGCACACGGCGCCGCCAGCGCGTGGTGAAAGGCGCGGTTGGCCATCTCAAAATCCTGAATGGTCTGGGCATTCTCTCCTTCAACCAGGGCGAGCTTGATCCGTGCCAAATGGCTAGAGGTGAGCTTTGGAGCCGCATTGCGCAGGGCGACCACCTCGAGAGCTCCACGCATCTCGGCGATCTCCTTCACGGAATTGGTATCGAGTGGAGCGACCCTCACGCCACGACGGGGCACAGCGACAACGAGATGTTGAGCCTCCAGTTGGCGAAACGCCTCGCGCACGGGGACATGGCTGGAATTGAACTCTCGCGCGACATGATCCTGCCGGAGCGGGGCGTCAGGCGGCAGAGCGCCGCTAATGATGCGCTCACCAATTGAGCCCGCAATGTGCTGGGCAATTGTGGTGTTCTCGTCTGTGATCATAGATTATCTATCACAACTGAGCGGATATATTGTGCCCCGTTCGGCGACCGGCCCGAGATGATTCGACATCGAACCTTGATTCGCCCGATGTTGCAGGATTTCGCCGGGTTTGAGCAGTTTTTGCGGTCTTTGCGCATCGATTAGCTTTACATCTTTTTCGGAAAGGCTGGCTTTGGGCGGCGATAATCATCTCCCAGCGGTTCCTAAGGCAATTTACTGGCATCGATCGCTCGACTATCGATAATCGGCGCTGGTATCTATGATTGACGCGGGTAAGAAGGCAAGTGCAATGGCTGCTGCTATAGGAGTGGAGCGGAACGACGGCGGCGACAGAGCGCCGCTCCGCAGTGGCTGGGAGCGCGCCGAGGTCGAAGCGCTCTATGGCCGGCCGTTTGCCGACCTGATATTTCAGGCGCAGAACGTTCATCGGGACAACTTCGATCCAAACCACCTTGAGGCCGCGAGCCTGCTCAGCATCAAGACCGGCGGCTGTCCGGAAGACTGCGCCTACTGCTCGCAGAGCGCCCATTACGACACCGGGCTGAAAGCCACCCGCCTGATGGATTGCGCCGATGTGGTCGCCGCCGCAAAGCGCGCGAAGGACGCAGGCGCGAGGCGCTTCTGCATGGCCGCGGCCTGGCGCAGTCCAAAGGACCGTGATCTCGATCAGATCTGCGACATGATCAGCGCTGTCAAAGGCCTCGGGATGGAGACTTGCGTCACGCTCGGCATGTTGACGCGCAAGCAGGCCACACGGCTCTTTGAAGCCGGGCTCGACTTCTACAATCACAATGTCGAATCCTCGCCCGAGTTCTACGGCAAGATCATCACCACGCGCACCCTGCAGGACCGCATCGACACACTTGCACATGTGCGCGAGGCCGGCATCAAGGTGTGCAGTGGCGGCATTATCGGCATGGACGAGCGCCTCGAGGACCGGCTCGCCATGCTGGTGCTGCTCGCCAATCTTCGAAAGCCTCCCGAAAGCGTGCCGATCAACCTGTGGAACCAGGTCAAGGGCGTGCCAGTCAACGACACCGCGGAGCGTCCCGATCCGATCGCGGTGGCGCGACTGGTCGCGACCGCCCGGATCATGATGCCGAAGAGCGTCGTGCGGTTGTCTGCCGGACGGCAGTACATGAGCGATGCACTGCAGGCTCTGTGCTTCTTGGCCGGCGCGAATTCGATCTTCATCGGCGATGTGCTGTTGACCACCAAAAACCCGAAAGCCGACCGCGACGCGAATTTGCTGGGTCGGCTCGGCATCACGTCCGCACCTTGCCTCAAGTGAAACAGGCAGCGAGCACGCTGTACGCAAACTCCAGTGTAGGGGACAAATGCAGATTACGTTGATGAAAGGAAAGATCGATCGTGCCTCGGTGACCGAAGCCGATCTGCACTCTGAGGGCTCGATATCAATTGATCGCGCGCTGCTCGACGCGGCAGGTTTCCTGATCAACGAACGCGTCGAAATCTACAACACCGAAACCGGAGTGCGCTTCGCCACCTATGTCACCGCAGCGCCCCCGCGGTCGGGCACCATAGACTTGAATGGTGCAGCTGCGCGACTTGCCATGCCCGGAGACAAAATTGCTATCGTTGCATATGCCTCCTTTGATGAGGCGGAAGCCAAGCTCTTTAGACCCCGTGTTGTGCTGGTTGACCCAGAAAACCGCATGCTACCAAGTTGAAAGTATCAGGTGATGTTGGAGCCTTTGTGCTTGACGACATCAGAACTCTGGCGCGATCGATGCCTACGCTGGAAGTGAAGAATGAACTCAATCCATTCGGTCAAAGTTGCCGATTACGTCGCACATTTGGATGCTCTGAAAGAGGACAACCGGCTGCGCAGCCTCAAACCGCGCGCAGGCGTCGATTTCGCATCGAACGATTATCTCGCGCTGGCGAGCGCTCCACGTATGAAAATGGCTGTCTGCGCCGCGCTCGAGGCCGGCACGCCGATCGGAGCCGGCGGCTCGCGGCTTCTGCGCGGCAATTGTGAGGAGCACGAGAGCCTCGAAGCAGAAGCTGCCAGGTTCTTTGGAGCGGAGACGGCGCTGTTCTTTGGCGGCGGTTATGTCGCAAATTTTGCTCTCCTAACAACGCTGCCGCAGCGGGGCGATTTGCTTGTTCTCGATTCCCTGGTGCACGCGAGTATTCATGAAGGCGCACGAGCTGGCAGGGCCGATTTTCGGATAAGCACCCATAACGACCCCCAGTCGGTCGAAAGCACAATTCGCGACTGGCGCGCGAAAGGCCGAACCGGCCGCGTCTGGATCGTGGTCGAAAGTCTCTACAGCATGGATGGCGACTTCGCACCGCTTGAAGACCTGGTCGCGATTGCGGATCGGTACGACGCGTTCCTGATCGTGGACGAAGCCCATGCCACAGGCGTCTACGGCGAGCAGGGACGGGGGCTCACCGCACCCTATGAGGGGCGCGAAAATCTCTTAGTCGTTCATACCTGCGGCAAGGCGCTGGGTGCTGCCGGCGCACTTGTCACTGCTTCCAGTGCACTGCGCGACTTCATGGTCAATCGCTGCCGTCCGTTTATCTTCGCCACCGCGCCGTCACCGTTGATGGCCGTCGCCGTGCGGGAGGCTCTCTTAATCCTGCAGGAGGAGCCTGAGCGCCAGCAGCGTCTGGCCAAGCTGGTCGCGTTCACGCATCAGCAGATCAGTGAACGCGTTAGGCGAAGTCCTTCGGACTCGCAGATCGTGCCTTATATCGTCGGCGACAATTCACGTGCGATGCGGCTCGCCTCTGCACTGCAGGCTCGCGGCTTCGATATCCGCGGAATCCGGCCGCCAACTGTGCCGGCGGGCACGGCCCGTTTGCGGATTTCACTGACACTCAACGTTGGGGAGGATGACGTGCGTGCAATGCTCGATGCGCTCGTTGAGGAGACGGGGGGCTGGCCGCGATGAGCCAGCGGATCGTGGTGACCGGTACGGATACCGGAATCGGAAAAACGGTGTTTTCCGCGGGGCTCGCCGATCTCCTCGGCGCGAACTATTGGAAGCCGATTCAGGCGGGTCTCGACGGAGAGACCGACACCCAGGTCGCCGCAAGGCTGGGCAGTCTCTCACCCGATCGCATCGTGCCGGAGCGCTACCGCCTTCGAACGCCCGCTTCGCCGCATCATTCCGCCGAAATTGAAGGAGTTCGCATAGACGTAGATGCGCTCGATATTCCGGACGCCGGGGAGCGACCGCTAGTGATCGAGGGCGCCGGCGGGGTAATGGTGCCGCTGAGGGGCGCCACACTTTATGCTGACATCTTCGAGCGATGGCAGCTTCCAGTCGTGCTTTGCGCAAGCACAGCGCTGGGTACGATCAATCACTCGCTGCTGTCGATAGAGGCTCTGCGAAAGCGCCAGATCGGCATTCTTGGGATTGCCTTCATTGGCGAAAGAAACTCGGAGAATGAGAGCGCAATTTGCGAGATCGGGCGGGTGCGTTGGTTGGGGCGATTGCCCTGGCTTTCTCCTCTCACGGCAGACGCGCTGCAGGCCGCGTTCAACGCCTCGTTCCGTGCTGACGATTTCCAGCCATGATGCCAAAGAAAAAGTCGCCGATCTGGCATCCGTTCACGCAACACGCGCTTCAAGACGAGATAACAAGGGTTGTGCGAGGTGATGGTGCTTATCTCCACACAGCCGATGGTCGCCGTATCATCGATGCAATCTCATCCTGGTGGGTCGTGACGCATGGACATTGCCATCCACACATCGTGAGCGCGATTCAGAAACAGGCAGAAAAGCTTAACCAGATTATCTTTGCCGGCCATACCCACGAACCGGCTGAGGAGCTTGCTGCACAACTTTTGAAACTCGCTCCCCGCGGCCTCGACTATGTCTTTTTCTCCGACAGCGGCTCAGCCAGTGTGGAAGTCGCCTTAAAAATGGCACTCGGCTATTGGCACAATATCGGCAAACAGCGAATACGAATTGTCGTGATGCAACATTCCTACCACGGCGATACGGTCGGGGCGATGTCGGTCGGTGCTAGAGGTGTGTTCAACGCGGCGTACGGGCCTCTGCTGTTCGACGTTACCTCAATCCCGTTTCCCGCTAGAGGGCATGAACAGGCAACGCTCGATGCGCTCGAATCTGCATGTCGAAACGAAATGCCAGCCGCCTTTATTGTGGAGCCTCTGATATTGGGGGCGGGCGGGATGCTGATGTACCCAGCCTGGGTGCTAAGAGAGATGAAGCGGATCTGCGAGGCCTCGGACGTCCTGTTCATTGCCGACGAGGTCATGACGGGCTGGGGCCGCACCGGAACACTATTCGCTTGCGAGCAGGCCAATGTCACGCCCGATATTGCCTGCTACTCGAAAGGTCTCACGGGAGGGGCGCTTCCCCTTGCGGTGACACTCTGCCGCGCGGATATTTTCGACGCGCATTATTCCAAAGATCGTACGCGTACGTTCTTTCATTCGAGTTCATATACTGCAAATCCAGTGGCCTGCGCCGCCGCAAAGGCCAACCTGGATCTCTGGCAAGATCAGGAATGTCGCCAGCATGTGGCGTCGGTTGCCACAATGCAAGAACAGACAATTGAGCCATTCCGCGCCGACCCACGTTTCGAAAACGTCCGTCGGACAGGCACGATTACGGCACTCGATTTGACAGCAAAGGGAGCGGGCTATCTCGCGAGCATCGGTCCGAAGCTTCAGGCGTTTTTCAAGGACCGAAATCTACTGTTGCGGCCGCTCGGCAATACGATCTACGTTATGCCGCCGTATTGTGTCACGGCGGCCGATCTTGATGAAATCTATGGTGGCATCAGGGATGCTGCCGATGCGCTAACTGGAAGGCACGCTTCGGTTGCGTAACTCTCATGTGGAGTACGCCAACCCGATCCAAAGTCGCTCCTCATGACGAGTTTGCGGCTGGGAAGTTCGTAATTGATGAAGAGCAACTATCGGACCATCTCGATGTGTCTGTCTCTGATTTCTGAAAGGGTAGGTTTGTGTTTCCCCTTTTCTGCCATCTTTCTTAGGAAGCTCTCCACTGATGCGGGTCAATCGGTGGATCGGAATCCAAGATAAGGCACATTCGGAGGACGCCTCTCAGGCGAGATTTGACAGCTTGCGGGTTGTTCGTATCCTTCGTTCGCACGCGTGAACTCCCGGCGCTCTCGCTCCAAAGAGTTCCGAGATCTCGTGATTCCGGCTATACCGGCGCTCACCGACGCGCTGCTTCAGATATCCATGCCTATGGAAGTCGCCTCCGCAAGCCGATGGAGTTTGGAGATTCGGGACTGGCGACCTGTCGGCAAGCTTGGCCCGTTTTCTGAGGAATCCAAGAACCTCAGGTTGGCCTAGGCAGGCGACGAGCCAGTCCCAGCCCCATAGTGACCATGTATGTCAAGCAGAAGGCGCAAATGAGATTGTCGCGCTTTGACTGGGCAAAGGCAAGTTGGTGGCGCTGATGCTCCAAGCAAGGGTCGGTACATGCAACCGCTGGCTCGGCCAGTCGGAATCCGTCAAAAGGGGTCACTCGAAAGCGGCATTTGAGCGTCGGTGCGAGGTTCATTGCATTAATCAAGATTGAAACGGCGTTACAGTCGGTAATCAATATTTCGTCAGCGGTGTTGACCCGGAACAAAATCCGCATGCCAGGAGACGGAGCACACCACGACCGACCATGCGCCCGATTGATAGCTCCGGAGATACAGCTCTCAAGCGAGCGTCCGGCGCATAGCAGATGCTTCAACCGGCCTAGCACGGTGCGTCCTAATACGTGGTCCTTTGTCAAGAACGTAATCCTGAGGAGAATTTCTCGTCAAGACCTCGCGGCAATAGGGGAATTCCTTGAGCCGATCGTCCTGAAAGAACGCATGGTGCTGCAAGAGCCGAAAAGGCATCCTGATCATGTCTATTTTATCGAGTCGGGCCTCGTCTCGCTAAGAATTGTCGCGTCGGGCAGCTTCCTCGAAACGGCGGTGATAGGACATCGGGGAGCGGTCGGCGCTTCGCTCCTTGTGGGAGCGCATCTTTCAACGCATCAATCTGTTGTGCTCTTTCCTGGAAGTGCGCACAGGATCCGTGTCGAAGATTTGTGTCGGGTGATGACCGAGTATCCTGAAATCCGAAAACAGCTCTTTCAGTACGTTCAAGCGCTGACCTTGCATTGCGCTCACACCGGATTATGCGGGGTTCGGCACGATCGCGAAAAGCGGCTCGCGAGCTGGCTTTGTTTGGCCAGTGATGCTCTTGGCGCTCAGGTGCTTCCAGTCACCCATGACTGCCTTTCGTCTGCCTTGGGGCTGCGCCGCGCTGGGGTAACCGAGACCTTGACCCGATTCGAAAAACAAGGCTTGATTCGCAAGATGCGCGGCGTCTTGCAGATCGATGGACGCAAGGGCCTCGAGCAAACGGCATGTGGGTGTTACAAACTAATTTCAGACGCTTATGCCTAGTCGTGTCCGTGATTTCCAGCAAAACAGTGCCGGGGCTAGCAAAGTGCCCCCGGAATCAATCGAAGTTGATTTAAGCGTCGAGTTGAGGGCGGCCAGCCGCTCCCGATCAGTTCCTTGCGCGTCGCCATGCTCAATCGCCTCATCATTGCCCCTGCGCTCATCTGCGATTGGGGAGCAATTTACGTGAGGCAACAATTCCGCCGGGAATATTTCGGGCGACGCAATGCGGAAGGTTCTCGCATCCAGAGTGTCGCGCTACACGATCTTGGGACGATCTTCAGGTGAGACGAGCTTCGAAACCAGAAGGTCTTCAAACTCCCGCCCGGGATCGTAAGGCTTAGCAGCACCGTCTCGCCGCGCAGGCACGTCCAGTAAACGGGGGGCGCGCGCAGTGAGCGGATGTTCATTGGGTAACACAACGAGAACACGCTCACTCCACAACAATATGGTTTTGCTGTCCAATAGGGGCAGCAATCCAGTGACGATCAGGATATCAAGCACGCCGTTGCAAAGGGCCCTTGTCAGACGCGTCCGTGATCGTTCAACGTCGCAAGTTCAAGTCGTGGAATTCGCTACATTTACTCGATTCTCGACGATTCACAGCGTCGAGGAGGAGGTGTCTGCGGCAGACGTCGTAATCGGTGCTGTGCTTATGCCCGGAGCGAGCACGCCGAAGCTAGTCAGCCGTAGAATGTTTAGCTCGATGCGCAAAGGCTACGTGATCGTGGATGTTGCTATCGATCAGGGGGCTGCTTCGAGACGTCGCGTCCAACCACTCATGCTGATCCAACTTACGAGGTGGACGGCGTCATTCATTACTGCGTAGCTAATATGCCGGAGCTGTCCCGCTGACTTCAAGTCAGGCACTGAATAACGCCACGCTGCCCTTTGGTCTGGCTCTCGCCAACAAGGGTTTTTCCGCGGTGCTCGAAAATCCGCATCTGCGCGCAGGCCTCAATGTCTATCGGGGCCGCCTAACCTATAAGGCTGTAGCCGAGAGTCTCGGCCTGCCAATTTCACCGATCTAACAAGCTGCGGGCTGATCCCAGAGGTCCCCCACAGGGACGTTTTCCTCCCTGACTTGGCCACTCCTTCGGAGTGGCCATTTTTTTTGGAGGAATTTACACGTTACTGCAATCTGAAGCACTTGGAGCCCGAGGATGAAGTCGAGCAGTTGTCCGGACGACGCACAGTTGCGTCTTGGCGATATGAAAGCTAGACCACCGGCTGAGATGTGCTGCGTTCGGTGGCGGGTACATTGGCCGACTCATTGGCAGCGGAGGCTCCATGTTGCAGCGAATCCTTTCGTAACTTGCTTCTGCGGGCGTCGTCTTCAGGCTCTGGGGAAGGCATCAACTGGCCGAGCCGCATGCACACCCTTCGCTTCAATCAGGAACGCGGATTTCTCGATTGCTAGAGCGCGACTATTGGCTGCCGCCGTGCTTGTAATGGTGGGGCAGAACTTCATTCGCGGCGTGGTCGGGCACGTCTTCCTTCCAGCGCACCGATCCGAATGGGCGCTCCAGCATCCGGCGGACACGCACGGGCCCAGGGCCGAGGTGGAAAGCAATCGCCTGCTGTTCAATCGCGCGCTCCGACCGCGTCGAGCGGTTGCGCTGGCGCAAGTAATCGAGCCATGTTGGGCAGTGATAGCGCTCGGTCCACAATTCGGGATCGGCGATGTCGCGCGCAATCGACCAGCCATAGGCGCCGTTGCGTTGACGGAACAGCTGTACGTCCTGCATCACATTGTGGAAGGCCCGCGCATTTTCCAGCGCAACTCGGTATTCGATCTCGACCACCAACGGCCCGCTGCGTCCGGTCAGCGCCAGCCGTACCTCGGGATCCGCAAGCACCTCGGCCTCTTCGCCCCGCGCACCGATGCGCGGAATAGGCAGCCAGAGCCCCAAAAGCGGCGAGACCAACATCAGAGCGGCAGAGACCAAGAGCGCAGTTTCGACCCCGGCGGCATCGGTCAGATGGCCCCAGGCCCAGCTACCGATTGCAATCCCGCCTGAGCTCGCCGCTTGATAGGCTGCCAGCGAGCGCCCCGCTACCCAGCGCGGCGCAGACAGCTGCACGCCAATGTTGAACAGCGCCCACGCCATCATCCACACGGCCCCCGCGAGAACAAGCGCGGCGGCCGTCAATACTGGCTCGCCACTCAATGCCACTGCGGCAATCGCCCCGGCCATGGAAAGCGCGCAGGCGCGGATCGCGGCCTCACCATTCATGTGCTTGCGGACTTCAGTGACATTCAGCGCACCGATGACCGCGCCGAGACCAAAGGCGCTGAGCAGGATACCATAGGTCTGGGCATCGCCATGCAGGAGATCGCGCGCAACTAGCGGCATTAGGGCAATGATCGCGCCGCCGATCACACCGGTGACCATGGAACGAGTTAGAACAATCTTGATCGAGGGTGAATGGGCGATATAGCGCAGGCCCGAAACGATGGCACGGTTGAG
Source organism: Bradyrhizobium sp. 170 (assembly GCF_023101085.1). Classification (NCBI taxonomy): domain Bacteria; kingdom Pseudomonadati; phylum Pseudomonadota; class Alphaproteobacteria; order Hyphomicrobiales; family Nitrobacteraceae; genus Bradyrhizobium; species Bradyrhizobium sp. 170. The sequence goes on from NZ_CP064703.1 coordinate 1,980,709, forward strand.
CTTCTCAGGCGGCAAACGCGAGGGTTCGGAAATGCGTTTCCACAGAAACAGCGCAAGCAATAGCGGCAGATAAAGCAGCGCGTTGAGCGCGAACGCAGCCACTGCGCCGGCGGTCGCAACGACAATGCCGCCGATCGCCGGGCCCGCGCTACGCGCGATATTGTAGCTGATGCTGTTCAGCGTCACGGCCGCGGGAAGCGTTTCCAATGGCACCTGCTCACCGACCGAGGATTGCCAGGCCGGATCCATTAGCGCCGCGCCGATGCCGACTACGAAGCACAAAGCCAACAACCAGTTTGGCGTGACTATGCCAAGCCAGGTGAACATCGCCAGTGCTGTCGCGCCGGCGAGCACGATACCAAGTGAGACCAGCGCCACGATGCGCCGGTCATACATGTCGGCAATGGCACCGGCCGGAATCGAGACCAGCATAACCGGCAGCATCAGCGCGGTCTGAACCATCGCGACCTTGTCAGCCGACTGTGTCATCTGCATCATAGCCCAAGCCGCGCCAACGCCCCGAATTAAGGCGCCAAGATTGGAGAGCAGGCTCGCCAGCCAGATGCGCCGGAAAGTGGTGTGGCGCAGTGGAGCGGTGATCCCATCGGCGGTGAATGTCCGTGGCTTGACCAAATCGTCGATCATCTCGGCTCCTGCCTCGCCTTCAAAGGCATGATTCTGGACCAAATCGAGGACGGTCCGGAAAACTTGGCCGCTAGCGCCTGACTAAGCGCTTTTTCACCCTCGTCTAACTTGCATATTTTGAATTCAAGGACTTCACGAGGCCCGCCGACGGCCTGACGCATCCCTGTTGATCCGCAATCGCCTCTTCGCGCGCGCAACGCGGTATTGACTTCGAAATTACTGCCGCTGGCATAACGCGTGGACATGGCATGACGTCACGGCCGTTCAAGGCGAGGTCGCTAAATGATCGCTCTCAAACTGCCGAGTTCCTATGCTTTGAGTAGAGTCATCAGTGGATGGATGATGCAACCGAATGAGACGCGATATTGGTGGCCTTGATCTCTTCTGAACATCGATCTGAAAAGAATCCTCAGCTCAAGTGCGTGCAGCATAGGATAGAGAAGGGACGGTGAGGGGCTTTTTCTATGAGTGTTGGCTAAGAAAAAGTGCACAGTCACGAACCTACGGATCGAATCAGGCCGACGCCAGAGTTTGTTTAATCCTCCGGCGGAGCTTCAATCGGAATAGCAAAGCTCACCTTCACGCGATCTACTATGACCATCGTCTTGAAGCCCTTAATGTTTGGGTTCTCATAGAAGAACCGTCGCGTGAACTGCTCATAATCCTCCATGCTATGCGCGGTAATGTACAGGACAAAGTCAGCGTCGCCAGTGACGTAGAATCCATTGACGACGTCAGCTGACGACTTGATGGCCTTCTTGAACCTGTCGATTATATCTGAACGCTCCCGCTCTAGGCTCACCAGCACGAGCATTTGAATAGATCTTCCTACCGCCTTTGGCGAAACGATCGAGACATCAGCCTCGATGATGCCCTCGGTGCGGAGCCTCTTCAGTCGTCGTTGACATGCGGTAGCGGAAAGCCCCGCCATTTCGCCGATCACCTCGGAAGTTAGGCGGTTGTTCTTTTGCACGATCTCGAGGATGCGGGCGTCTGTTCGATCATAGGGCATAATCGGCTCCAGCTTTCAGGTGAATCGCAGCGCCAAATGGCAGACCGGTGCAGGAAATCCTCCGAACCGCAGCACATACGACGCAAATATGTTCGCAACATCATTATCCTCAATGCATAGGCATTTCAACAAATGGCCGCTTCGGACTCGCAAATGATCTCCGAACCATTCGGCAGCCGATGGCAGGATCACAGCAAACGGCAAGCACGCTAGAAAGAAACTTCATGAAAGCTGCGGTGCTCGCAGATGAGGCCGACGGCCTGCTGATCGCCAAGGAAGAGGCCTTTGGCGGGTTGCAGGATTCTTGCCGCATGACGATGAGAAGGAAGTCCCAGCGCGCTGCAACAATTTGGAACGGAGGCGCGGTGCCTATGTCTATACGTGCAAGCCCAATCGCACCATGCGACTCGCGGGCCGGCTTGAATGCGGCGTGGTGGCGGTCAATGCCCAGTTTACCGGCGCTATCGCTTTCAGCGAATGAAGACATTACAGCGTCGCTGAATGAAGGCTCGAAGCGCGGTTTCTCCGAATCCAGAAGCCAAACATGTCCACGTTGCGATTGAGAGGGAGTGCCGTGACCACAAATATCGAAGAAATTAGCAAAAAGGACAGAAGCTCCGTTCTGCATCCTTTCACGCATCTCAAGGATTTTGCGACCGGCAAGCTCGGGGAGCCAACGATCATCGAAACCGGTAAGGGTATCCGAATTCAGGACGCTCACGGTAATCAGCTGATTGACGGTTTCGCCGGTATGTACTGCGTCAATGTTGGTTATGGGCGTACCGAAGTGGCTGAAGCAATCTCGCGGCAGGCTTATCGTCTCGCCTACTATCACTGCTACGCAGCGCACACGACGGACGAGCTCGCGACCCTCTCCGATCGTCTCGTCAGGATGGCGCCAGGAAAGATGAGCAAAGTCTTCTACGGCATGTCCGGCTCGGATGCCAACGAGACGCAGGCAAAGCTCGTCTGGTACTATAACAACCTTCGAGGTGAGCCGAACAAGAAGAAGATCATCTCGCGCGAACGCGGCTATCACGGCTGCAGCGTCGTTTCCGGTTCGATGACGGGTATGAGCTTTTACCACGACTACATGGATCTTCCGCTGCACCACGTTATGCGGACCGGTGTTCCGCATCACTATTGGGGCGCCAACCCTGAAGAAACCGAGCACGAATTCTCTGCACGTCGTGCGATTGAACTCGACCAACTCATCGAGCGCATCGGACCGGACAATGTGGGCGCCTTCATCGCCGAACCGGTGCTCGGCACGGGCGGTATCACGCCGCCTCCGGAAGGATACTGGAAGGCAATCCAGGCTGTGCTCAAGAAGCACGACGTTCTGCTGATCGCCGACGAGGTTATCACCGGCTTCGGCCGCACTGGGTCAATGTTCGGTTCTCAGCACTACGGAATCGAACCCGACCTGATCACGGTCGCCAAGGGCCTGACCTCCGGTTATTTCCCCCTTTCCGCCGCGATCATCGGCGAAAAGGTCTGCAAAGTCTTGGAAGACAGTTCTGACAGGGTTGGCCCATTTTCGCACGGCTACACTTATTCGGGTCACCCAATCGGCGCCGCTACGGCAAATGCCGTTCTCGACATCGTCGAGAAAGAGAACCTTCCTGGCAACGCCCGCGAAGTGGGTGCCTATTTCCAAGCTCAGCTCAAGACGAAGTTCGCGCAGCTGCCGATCGTTGGTGAAGTGCGCGGGGTCGGGTTGATGGGCGCTATCGAGTTCGTCAGCGACCGCGATAGCAAGAAGCGTTTCGATCCATCCCTCAAAGTTGGTGCTCGCGTTTCCAAGGCAGCCCGCGACCGCGGCCTAATCGCGCGCCCCATGCCCCATGGCGACATTCTCGGTTTCGCTCCGCCGCTCGTGACCACCAAGCCTGAAATCGATGAGATCATCTCTATCACCGAAAAAGCCATTCGCTCCGTCATGGACGAGCTCGTCCGTAGCGGTGAAAAGATCTAGCGAATGGCGGCCGTAGGCCTTCGGCTGCGATCTCCCGGAGCCTACTGCCAACGATCTCCATTCGTTGCGATGGCGCTGTCTCTTTGGTTTGACATCGCGGGATGACATCGGTGTCGCGGGTACCACGATCCGGCCGAGGCTGACGCTGATGGTTGAGCCAAGTACCGGGACAGTGACCCTCAGACATGGACAAGCGGCAGGATAATCGTGGGCGTTCGTAAACAGTGGTCAACAGCAGGGCGGCGACGGACTATGTCCGATAGCGGAAACTACAATCTTTTTATCAATGGAACGTGGCGCTCAGGCGGTAACGGCACCGATCTAGCGCTCATCAATCCTGCCACTGGGCAGAAATTTGGGCATGTCGCCGTTGCTTCCGCGTCCGATCTAGATGATGCTTTGAAGTCTGCAGAAGACAGTCTGCTGCGCTGGTCCAACACACCGGCCCATGAACGCGGAGCGCTTCTCGTGCGCGCCGCACAAATACTGAAAGGAAAGATCGAACCTGCGGCATCAGCACTTTCCAGAGAGCAAGGGAAGACTGTAGCCGAAGCGAAAGGCGAGTATGCGCGTGCGGTCGAAACCCTTGAATGGAATGGTATTCACGCGCAGGAATTGTCGGCTCGATTTTCGATCGATCAGAAAAGGATGATCGTACCGGAAGCGATTGGTGTGGTTGCTGCATTTACACCCTGGAACTACCCAGCCGTTCTCAACGCTCGGAAACTTGCCGCTCCTATCGCAGCGGGCTGCCCGGTAATCCTTAAAGCGGCGGAAGAGACTGCAAGCGCTGGCGTCTACATAATGGAGGCCTTGGAGGAAGCAGGGATTCCAGCCGGCGTAGTGGGTCTGGTTTTCGGCCATCCGCCAACGATTTCCGAACACCTGCTCGGTTCGCCTGTCGTCCGAGTTCTGTCCTTCACCGGCTCAACGCCGGTTGGCAAGCAGCTGGCGAAGATTGCAGCAACCAATCTGCAGCGATGTGTTCTGGAGCTCGGCGGCCACTGCCCTGTCGTAGTCTTTGAAGATACAGACGTTCCGAAGGCGGTTTCCGCAATATCCGAATACAAGTTTGAGTGCGCGGGTCAGAGCTGCAACGCTCCCAGCCGCATTCTAGTCGCGCAATCGATTTATGAGGACTTCCTGGCAAAACTTGTTCACGCGTCAGAAAGGATCAGGGTCGGTCTGCCTGACGACCCAGAGACGGACATGGGGCCGATGGCGAACGCGAGACGCATTGAGGCAATGGAACGCCTGACGAAGGACGCGATCAATCGCGGAGCAAGGGTCGAAACAGGCGGTAAACGTCTCGATCGACCGGGCTTCTATTGGGCGCCTACAATTCTCAGCAACGTTCATCCCGAATCACAGGTGCTTCACGAAGAACCTTTTGGACCGGTCCTCACTGTTGAGCCCTTCGGTACGGTTGAAGATGCCATTGAGGTAGCCAATTCGACTGAATACGGGCTAGCATCCTATATCTTCAGCGACTCCCCTGACATTCAGAAAAGAATGGTCCGTAGCCTTTCGACGGGTACTGTCAGCGTGAACTATCTCAAGGGCGTGTCCGCGGATGCCCCCCTCGGTGGCATCAAACAGAGCGGTTACGGCTACGAAGGCGGAGTGGAAGGGGTGAGGAGTTTCCAAAACCTAAAGCTCGTTAACTCAGCCAATGTTCTGGCTATCGATTAGGCGAATGCAGAGCGGCAGATGGCAACGAACGTAGATTGAGTGCGCAATGAGAAACTCTCCAAACGTAAAAGATGTAATCTTGGCTCCTGGGAACGGTAGTTTCTTCTATGACGATCAAGCTGCAATAAGGACCGGCGCCGCTCATGACGGTTTCCTCTATGTCGGCGCTCCTCTGACACCTGGGTTTACTAGCATCCGCATGCCGGCGCGCTCGCTGAGCATCGGCCTTGTGTTGTCGGACGATGTTATCGTCTGGGGCGACATGATGAGCGTCCAATATTCAGGCGCCGGCGGCCGCGATCCAGTGTTTCAGGTCGACGCAATCGAAGCCCTTACCAGATCTGTGGTCATACCGCGGCTGCTCGCTGCCGACGTGTCTAACTTCCTCAATGCTTGTAAACATGTCTTCGCTTACCACGAGGACAAGCGCCTACCCTTGGCAATCGAATATGGCGTGAGCCAAGCGTTGCTTGGCGCTGTTGCGCATGTTGCGCGGACTACACCAGCTGAGGTGATCTGCTCTGAATTTTCGTTGCCATTGCCGGAGCGGCCAATTCCAATCTACGCTCAGAGTGGAGATTCGCGAGAACTCAACGTCGACAAGATGGTCCTCAAGTCTGTTGATGTTCTTCCGCATGGATTGATCAACTCTCGCGAAAAGTTCGGCCCTTCGGGCGAGACGTTTCGTAATTTCGTCAGGTGGGTCGCCAAGCGCACGAGAGAAATTGGACAGCCCGGATATCATCCTATCCTGCATTTCGACGTCTACGGTTGGATTGGTCTCGAGATCGGCATGCAACCCGAAAAAATTGCCGATTTCATCGGGCGGCTTGCGGATGAGGTCCCGGGTTACCGGCTTCATATTGAATGCCCGGCAGATTTTGGGTCAACGGAAGCTCAACTAGAAAAGTACGCCAAGATCGTCGAGTTTCTCGACGCACGCGGCACAGAAGCCCGGATTGTAGCAGACGAGCAATGCAATACCTTGGAGGATATCCAGCTCTTCGCCAAGGCAAAAGCGGCTCATCTAATTCAGATCAAAATGCCTGATGTAGGTTCGATCGCCGACAGTGCCAGGGCTGTGTTGATCTGCAAGGAAAATGGGATCGGTGCGTATGTTGGCGGAAGCTGCACCGAAACGGACTTGTCCGCGAGGGCCGCGGTCAATATCGCCGTCGCTACGCAGGCCGACATGATACTAGCAAAACCTGGGATGGGCGTCGACGAGGGCATTTCCATTGTAGGGAATGAGCAGAGCAGATTGCTCTCCATTCTCAAGTACCGACGTTCCAAAAACTCTATGCGAACTGTTGATGCAGCGTCGGCATGAGAAAGGCCCTTGAAGGTATTACGGTCGTTGCGGTCGAGCAGGCGGTGGCTGCGCCCTATGCCTCTTCCCGCCTTGCGGATGCTGGTGCACGTGTCATCAAAGTCGAACGGCCCGAGGGTGACTTCGCGCGAAATTACGACAAGTTCGTTCGGGGCCAGAGTGCTTACTTCGTCTGGTTAAATCGCGGGAAAGAATCGATCTGCCTTGACCTGACGGTCGAGCAAGACCGTGCCGTTCTCGACGCGATGATTGCCCAGGCGGATATCTTCATTCAAAATTTAAAACCTGGCAGCATCGGCAAGCTCGGCTTCGGTTGCTTAGATCTTCGTAAGCGCTTCCCGCGCCTGATAACCTGTGACATCTCCGGGTTCGGCGACGGCGGTATCCTGTCGCATTTGAAAGCGTATGATTTGATCGTGCAAGCCGAGACCGGTCTTTGCGCCATCACCGGGACGGCGCATGGCCCGGCGCGGGTCGGCGTGTCTGTGTGTGACATCTCAGCTGGTATGACTGCCCTTAACGCCATCTTGCAGGCGCTGCTCTTGCGTGAGCGCACCGGCGAAGGAACGTATATTCAAGTATCGCTTTTTGATGCCGTTGCGGACTGGATGAACGTTCCGGTGCTTCAGTTCGATTACAGCGGCTACCACACCGCGCGAGTGGGCCTGAACCATCCCTCGCTGGCTCCTTATGGAGCATACCGTTGTGCGGACGGCAAAGACATCATCTTCTCCGTTCAAAATGACCGGGAATGGGTGAACTTCTGCACCAAATTCCTCAAGCGGTCGGAACTCATCCGCCGTCCCGGTTTCGGCGATAACATGGCGCGAATAAGCAATAGGGTCAATTTGGATGAAATCGTCATTGATCGGTTTGCGCAGCTCTCGAGCGATGAAGCAATGCGTGAGTTGGAGGCGGCCGGGCTTGCGTATGGAAGGCTCAACCAGATAGAGGATCTATCACAGCACCCTCATCTGCGCCGGGTACCGGTATCCACGCCCGCAGGCGATGTTCACGTGATCGCGCCGGCCCCGATCTTTGATGAGGAAAATGATTTGGCATTTAAACCTGTTCCCGCTCGAGGAGCCCATTCTGAGGCGTTGCGGAAGGAGTTTTTGAGTTCCTACGGGCAGCGCACGGCCGATTGAACTTAATTGCCTTGTGCGAGCTCGTTGCGGTGCTCCTTCAGTATTTGACCAAATTGAACGTCACACGTGCGCCAGATCGGCGGCCTATGTCGGCGGGGCTGGAAAGGAGGCGCGCGCTTTGCATAGAAGCCTCGGCTTCGAGGCATACGCTAACGCGCTCCCAGAGATAAATGGCCGATTGTTGATGCAAGCCTCCGCAAAATGACAATCAATCGCTCTTTGGTTGTAATTCTATGAACCTGAAGACTGGCGTGACAGAGCGGTGCTCGGTCAGCCGAGCCACATGGACTGGCGTCTTATGAGGGTCTTCAAGTGCGTTGTAGAATGCGGCGGAATGTCTGCGGCCGAACTCGAGCTCAGTATCAGGACGTCCACGATCATCGCCACATAAAGGAGCTGGCTAACGCTTTGCCACGGTGGCCGCGCCAGCTTCTCGGTCACGCCTTGAGGGGCAGCGAGTCCACGTAGGAAACCTGAGGATGCTCTGCTCCCTCGACAACTTTGGCGCCAGCATCGACAACACCTACTTTCGCCTATTCAGCGAAGCTGCATCCAACTGAACCTAAGCACTCACGTGGTGTCAATCGGCCTGCAAATGTGACCCACATCGCGTCTATTTGACTCTTCGCGCCGCCCGGCTTGCTATTGCGCTCGGCTCGTCGGAGCTGCCCGGGATTACGCAGACGAGACGGGCGCGGGTTGCTTGATCGTCGTCGCGGTTTTTGAACCGGCAGCTGTCACCGGTCTCGACGATGTCGCAGTTCGGGGTCAACCGGTGGAGCAGCGCAGTGGTCATCTTGGCGCCGCTGAACACGCTGGGCCATTACTGAAGGCGATTGGGTGACGACGATGACGGGGCGCTCGTATGGCCGGCTGACGAGATCGAACAGGAGCTGGCCGCCGGAGGGGGCAGGGGGCGGATATCCGAGTATAGCGCGACAATCTGGGTGGGAAGCTGGCGACAATCAGGATGGCGAGTCGGTGTCGCGGCGAGGTGATGATCGCCGCGATGATTGTCGCGCGCAAGAGTTTTGTTGAACTCTGACTGTCGCGGAGCGTCAATCAGCGACGGTTTTGGGTGTCGCGTGCGATGTCGGGCGACCGGGACCGCGTTTTCGTTCGAGGGCGGTCCGCCTGCGATAGCTCTCGACATTCATCTCGACGATGGTGGCGTGGTGAACGAGGCGATCGATGGCGGCGAGGGTCATCGCGGGGTCGGGGAAGACCTTGTTCCATTCGCCGAATGGCTGATTGGCGGTGATCAGCATCGAGCGCCGCTCGTAGCGTGCGCTGATGAGCTCGAACAAGACGCTGGTCTCGGCCTGGTCCTTGGTGACATAAGCGAGGTCATCGAGGATCATGAGATCGAAGCGATCGAGACGATTGACGGCCGCCTCGAGGTTGAGCTCGCGCCGCGCCACCTGGAGCTTCTGCACGAGATCGGTGGTCCGGGTGAAGAGGACGCGCCATCCGTTCTCGATGAGGGCCAAGCCGATCGCTGCCGCCAAGTGGCTCTTGCCGCCGCCGGGCGGGCCGAACAGGAGCAGATTGGCGCCCTTGCCCAGCCATCCATCGCCGGCGGCGAGCGCGGTCACCTGCGCCTTGGAGACCATCGGTACGGCCTCGAAGTCGAAGTTGTCGAAGGTCTTTCCGGCGGGCAGCCGCGCCTCGACCAGGTGGCGCTCGATGCGACGGCGGCCGCGTTCGGCTATCTCGTGCTCGGCGACGCTGGCGAGGAAGCGGGCGGCCGGCCATCCTTCCTTGTCGGACTGCTCGGCAAATTGCGGCCACAGCACCTTGATGGCGGGTAGCCGCAGCTCGTTGAGCAACAGATTGAGGCGCGCTGTATCGACGGTGTTGGCCGTGCTCATGCTGCACCTCCGATCTCGGCGGTGGCACCGATGAGGCATTCATAGGTGGTGAGCGGTGCCAGATGCACGACGACGTTCGGCACGTGAGCAAGATCAGGGGCGAAGCGAGCGCGCAGCCGGTTGAGATCGGGCAGTCGGCCGGCGTCAAGATCGGCCGTGAGCTGATCGGCGAGTTCGGCCTCGCAGCCGCGCTCATGCGCAAGGGCCAGCAGATCGACCATCAGCCGGCAAGCTTTCTTGTCCGGCAACCGTTCGCGCAAGAAGTCGAAGGTTCGGCGGTACGCATCGCGCGGGAACAGCTGATCACGATAAACCAGATTGAGCAGCGCCATCGGCTTGCGCCGCAGCGAATGGATCACGTGCCGGTAATCGACGATCTGATCATGCTTGCCGCTCGGATGCGGCCGGCCGCGCGACAGGGTGAGGAGATGCGTACTACCGACGAACACGTCGAGGCGATCGTCATAGAGGCGAACCCGCAGCTGATGGCCGATCAACCGCGACGGCACGGTGTAGAACACCTTGCGCAAGGTGAAGCCGCCGGTCGACGTCACGCGGACGATCACTTCCTCGTAGTCCGAGGTGCGCAAATCCGGCAACGCCTGCAGGGCGGTGCGCTCGTGATCGATCCGCTTGGCGTTGCGCGCATTGCGGCGGCTGACGATCTCGTCAATGAAGCCGCGATAGGTGGCAAGATCGTCGAAGTCGGCGGTGCCGCGCAGCAGCAGCGCGTCGGCGATCGTCCGCTTGAGATGGCCATGCGAGCTCTCGATCGACCCGTTCTCATGGGCGATGCCGCGATTGTTGCGGGTCGGCCGCATGCCGTAATGGGCGCACAGCTCCTCGTATCGCCGCGTCAGATCGTCCTGAGCATTCCGGTCGAGATTACAGAAGGCGGCCGACAGACTGTCGGTGCGATGGTCCCGCGGCGCGCCGCCGAGCGACCACAGAGCGTTCTGCAGTCCTTCCGCCAGGGCGACGAAGCTCTCGCCGCGGAGCACAACATGGGCGTGCTCAAACCCGGAATAGGCCAGCCGGAAGTGATAGAGACGATGACCAAGCGGCACGCCCGCGATGGTGACGCCCAGTTCGCCCATGTCGGTGAAGTCGGACAGGCCGACCTGACCCACTTCGTGGGTCTGACGGAAGATGACTTCCTGCTCCTTGCCGTGGATTGCCCGCCAGGAGCGGATGCGACGCTCCAGGGTGCGACGGATGCCGGCTCCGAGTTCAGGATGGCGTCGTAACAACTCCTCGAAGATCGCAATCGGCCGCACGCCAGGGGCTGCCTTGAGCATCGGCACGACCTCAGTCTCGAACACGTCGGCCAAGGGATCCGGCCGGCGGCGGTCGCGGGCTCCCTTCCTCTGCGACGGGAGCCTTCGATCCTTCTCGAAGCGATACGCGGTCGAGGTACTGAACGACGCCTTGGCGGCGGCCACTGGCGGGGTATCTGTCTGACGGTACTTCATGTAGAGCCTCATCTGGTGATTGGTTATGTGTCGGCCTGGCAAGCGAGTGATTCCTCTTGGCGGAAGAACCACTTGCACAACCAGCCGGCCGCGATCACCAGTCGGCGCGGTCCCCTGTGGATCGCGCCGACGCCCGGCTCGTAACTCCGGTCGGGCTACGCCCTCCCTGCGTCACGAGCCCGGCGAAGCTCTCTCATCCTGATTGACGCTCCCTTGTCACCCTGATTGTCGCGCGGCATCCGAGTTCGTCCAGGACGATGAAGTCCATCCGGGGGGCAGATGCTCTGCAAGCCAGCCCTGCCGTCCGTTGCGGGTCTCGATCTCGAGGCCGTTGACGAGGTTCGGCCACGTTGCAGAAGCGGCTAAGGTCACCGATCGAATGCAGATTCTCGCGGTGGCTATGGCCGGATGGGCCTTGCCGGTGCCGGTGCCGACCAGCACGAGTTGTGTTCCTGGGCGATGAAGCCGCCGCCGGTGAGATCGTAGAAGAGCGTCTGGTTGATCGGAGTGCGGTCAGAACTGGAACTCCTCCTTGGCAAGCGGCAGCTTTGGGAGCTGGTAATCGATCGAACGAGCCTGCTTCTCGTTGATCTCGGCGTTGAGTAGGTCGCCGACAATGGGCTGGGGTTCGTGCTGACGCTTGACGGCGGTCGCCATGCGACCGGCGCATGGCGCAAGATCAGCGCAGCCGGGGTGGCTGGTGGCGCGGGATCTCGCTGGCGGGCCGGGACGTTGCGAACAACATCTGCTTAATGCACGCCGTGATCGAGCGCTTCGGCACAGGCGGCTTCCACCTGATGAAGTGCTCGCGGCGTATCCGGGCAATCGTCTCCCCGATCGGCATCCCCAATCATCTGCTTCATTCCAAAGCAGGCAGCCCAACAGCCCAATGTATGGAGATCAATTTTGGACACAGCCCCCCTGCTTAGGTGGGCAATATTGCGAGCCGAATGACATGAAATGCGCGTAATCGTTCTCATAATGCAGAATTGCAGTACGGAGCGGGGCCACATCAATGGAATTCGTCGGCGCACCTGGCTACAAATACTTTTAGCCTATTGGTGAGCCGGAATCGCGAATGACACTGCAGACCCCACGGGCTCTCGGAATTCTGTGCCTCGAACGCGGACTTGCGCCAGGCGCGCAGCCCCAGCCCATGCCAGGCTCCATTCGAAATCCGGCCACCTTTGACTTCCCTGTACTCTCGGAAACCGTCTCGGGGGCTTGGGTGTCGAACATCATCCGAGGCGATCCGGCACTCGAGCCGGCCTACGTCGCAGCTGCCCAGCGACTGGTTGATAGAGGTGCCGTCGCGATAAGCTCGACTTGCGGCTTCTCTGTCCGGTATCAGGCAGCGGTGGCCGCGTCGGTGAATGTGCCCGTGGCGATGTCGAGCCTGCTACTGCTCCCGACATTGCTCCGCCAGCTGCCGCCGCTGGCTAAGATCGCCGTTTTAACCTATGACTCGACTTGCTTAAGCGACGACCTGCTCGGGATCAATGATCCGGTCGACCGAGCGCGAATCGTGGTTGGCGGCATCGAAGGCGGAAAGTTCTGGCATGACGAGCAGAAGCGTCCGCCAGCGTCGTTCGATGTTGCCGCGATCGAGGCAGATCTCGCCACCTGTGCCACGCGACTGCGTGCCGCGCATCCGGAAATTGCCGCGATCGTGTTCGAGTGCGGTGCGTTTCCGTTTGTCGCGCCGGCGATCCGCCGGATCACAGGGCTTCCCATCTACGACATCACGAGCGTCTGCCGAGTGCTATTGGCCTCCGTCGCCTGAGGGCGTCGGTGGGTGTCACGGAAGGCCGCTTGGAAGAAGCGATGAGCTTTGCCGCCGTCGCATTCCGTTTTGAAGTTGAATTGGATGGTCGAAAGCCGTGGTCCACCACTATTGCTTGCGACCGCACAGAGAGGTCACAGCCGATTGGGTTCGATTTGCTCTTTGCAGACAAAGTGGGGGCTCCCTTCTTCGGCGGAGCGTGTCGTCGTTCCCAGCAGCGATCGAATAATCCCCGCCGCCGAGCCCCCTGTCGTCGACGCCCAGAGCACAAGGATTCGCATGTTCTCCTTCGCGTGGGCAGAACTGGGAGATGCGGGCCGGCATGCGAGAGTCACCAAATTTCCAAGCGAATCGGACTTTCGCCTGGTGCAGTGAAATGAACTGTTAAGGAGGTAAGACATGGCAATCATGAAAGGTCCGCAGGCTTTCCCGAGGGCAGAATACCTGCGCAGGCTCGCTACAGTTAAATCAGAGATGGCGCGCCGCGAAGTCGATGCGTTTGTCGTGACGAGTTGGGCAAATATCACATATCTTACGGGTAATGTGACCCGAATGCATTCCTTGCACGGGCTCGTGGTTTCACTTCATGAAGAGGAGCCAACATTGGTCGTCCGTGGCATGGACGCGCCGGGCTGCATTCACCAGACGTTCCTTGATCGCGGCAAGGTGATTGGATACCCCGAAAGCCTCATCGGCAAACCTGACAAGAACGGGTTCGACGCGGTGATTGATGCCATCTATGATCTCGGTGTTGCCAGCCGTGGCTTAGGACTCGAGCTGGGCAACTTGCCGGCGCCCGCGGCAGAGAAGTTCAGAAGGCGACTGCCGGAAGCTAAGATCATCGATTGTACCAAAACTATAGACTGGATCCGGGGGATCAAGTCCGATCTCGAGATAGCAGTAATGAGGGAGGCTGCCTCCATCGCGGATGCGGCAATCGCGCGTGCGGCAGAAGTCATCCGCCCTGGCGTGCGCGAAGCTGATGCCGTAGCCGAGATCACGGCCGCGCAGATACGCGGCCCCAACGGCGGACCGGCGGGAACGAATCTGAAACCATTCTTGATGTGCTCGTCCCCACGCACGGGTACGCCTCACATTCTGTGGAGCGAGGATGTCTTCCGGGAAGGTTCACAGATCAACATCGAACTTAGCGGTCACCGCCACAACTACGTTGCCCCAATCATGCGCACGTTCTCAATTGGCGTGCCTTCGGATCGTCTGCATCGTCTCCATGAAGCAGAAGTTTCCGCTATGGATGCCGCGCTGAACGCGGTCCGGCCCGGACGTACCTGCAGCGATGTTGCCAACGCGTTCTATCGTACGCTTGAAAAGCACGGCTTCAAGAAGGAGTCGCGCTGTGGCTACGCCATTGGCATCGATTGGATGGAGCCAACGGCGAGCCTCGCAGATGGAGACATGACAGAGTTGAAGCCGAACATGACTTTCCATCTGATGCTGGGTAACTGGCTCGACGAGGATTTCGGCTACGTCATTAGCGAATCGATTTGCGTTACGGACACCGGTGTAGAAGTCTTGACGCAAGCGCCACGGAAGCTTTTCCAGCTTTGACCCGAGGCTATGAGCGAATGGATCTATCGTAGGTTAGCGCCCGCCCGTCAGGGCTTTCGAGTCGGGCTTAGGATTTATGCGGCGCTGGACGCTCGCACATCACACTTGTGGACAGAAGAAGGAAAACGGAATGCCTTTGCCAATGGAGGGTGTGCGCGTCCTCGACCTCACCAATGTGATGGCCGGCCCCTATTGCACGATGGTCTTGGGTGATCTCGGCGCCGAGGTCATCAAGGTGGAAAGTCCAGAAGGCGACAGCACGCGCACGTTTGAACCGCAGATCAACAACGAATCGTACTGCTTCGCGGTGCTCAATCGCAACAAGAAGAGCATCGCCGTCGACATGAAGGCGCCCGAAGGCAGGGACGTCGTCATGCGTATCGCGGCGCAAAGCGATATCGTGATCGAAAATTTTCGCCCTGGCGTCGTGAAGAGGCTCGGCATCGATTACGAGAGCTTGTGTAAAGTCAAGCCCGACATCATCTATGCATCGATGTCGGGCTTCGGGCAGACCGGCCCGTGGAGCAAAAAAGGCGGATTTGATATCATCGCGCAGGGTATGTCCGGAATCATGATGATGACCGGCTTCCCTGGCGGGCGGCCGGCTAAGGTGGGCATCGCGATGAACGACATAGCCTGCGGTGTGACGGCTCTCTATGGCATCCTCGGTGCGTTCATCTCGAAGCTGCGTTACTGCACCGGGCAATACCTCGAAACCTCGCTGCTCGAAGCGGGCTTGGCGTGGAGCATCTGGGAATTCGGCGCGTATTTCGGCGGCGGCGAGATGCCCAACGCCACCGGCACTCGACATCGCCGCTCTGCGCCGTACCAGGCGTTCCGCTCAAAGGACGGCTACGTGACCGTCGGCGCGAGCGGCGACAAGCTCTGGAAAATCTTTTGCGAGCAGGTGGTCGAGCAGCCACAATGGCTGGAGGACGAGCGCTTCGCGCGCAACCCGCTACGCGTGAAGAATGTGGAGGCTTTACAGAAGCTGGTCGAATCGATCTTCACCGCGCAGCCGACAGCATACTGGGTAACGAAGCTCGATGCCGCCGGAGTGCCGGGCGGGCCCGTGTACACGTACGACCAGGCACTGGCCAACCCGCAAGTTCTGCACCGACAGATGGTCTACGACATCGATCACCCGAGAATCGGTCCGATGAAGACGCTCGGGCTGCCGCTCAAGTCCAACGGAGAGCTCACAAAAATCCGCAAGCCAGCGCCGCTGCATGGCCAGCACACGCGCGAGGTGCTGCAGCAGGTGGGCTATCTCGGCTCCGACATCGCCGCGCTATTCGAGCGTGGCGTGGTGAAGGAGAGCGTCGTTAAAGAAAGCGTGGTGACCGCATGAAGCTCGCAACCGACAAGATGACAGCGCGCAAAGAAGGCGCGATCGGCTGGATCACATTCAACAATCCGGCGCGCTATAACGCGGTGTCACTCTCTATGTGGAAGGGTCTATACGACGCCATCATTGCGTTCGCTGCGGACGACGAGGTGCGCTTGATCGCTCTCAAGGGCGCGGGCGAGAAGGCCTTCATATCGGGCGCCGACATCTCCGAATTCGAGGAGAACCGTTCGAGCCAGGAGACGGTGACCGCCTATAACGAGGTGGCGCGTCGCGCGACCGACGCGCTCGCGAACGTGAATAAGCCGACGATCGCGATGATTCGTGGCTATTGTGTGGGCGGTGGCGTGTCAGTGGCGCTGTCCTGCGACCTGCGCATTGCGGCGGAGGGATCAAGCTTTGCGGTGCCTGCGGCGAAGCTGGGACTGGGCTACGCCTTCGAAGGCGTACGCAGGTTGGTTGACGTGGTGGGCCCTTCCTTCGCGCGCGAAATCTTCTACACGGCGCGGCAGTTCAGCGCCGACGAAGCGGCCGCTATGGGATTGGTGAACTGCGTCGTGGCCGTCGAAGGGCTCGAGTCATACGTACGCGCCTATGCAGCGACGATCGCGAGCAACGCTCCGCTGACGGTGGCATCGATCAAGACCTTGGTGGCGCAGGCGCTGAAGGATGAATCGGAGCGCGACAAGCAATTGTGCCGCGACGTAGTGGAGCGCTGCTTCGCGAGCGAAGACTATCGCGAGGGCCGGCGTGCGTTCATGGAAAAGCGCAAGCCCAAGTTTACGGGCCGGTAAGCTGGCGCGCCTCGCTTACCGCCAGCCTAGTCTCGCAATGGATAGGCTGGCGGTGAACGACTCATGCAAGTGCACCCGAGCGTTTCCGCCGCAAGGCAGCAGCCCCGCCGCTGCCGGTGACCCAGTCACGAAACGATTGCTGAGCTTCTACTTGGCTCGCACTGGCTGAGAAGTCAAACGACCTGCGCACGGCGTTGCGCTGGGCGCACCAACGACTCCCATCCCAACGCACTCTCTTACCGAGCGGTGCCGCCGGTTCGTTGCCACAAGCGGCGGCGGGCACCACGATGCGTGCATCTCGGGCGCGTGGCCGAGATACGTTCCAGCGTGGCTTTGAAGGTAGTCGGCCGGATCGAAGCCGAGCGCCTGCTGCAGCTCGGCCGCGGCGTGGGGGTCCCTTCGTGCCCGATCGGGATCGAGGACGAGTGCGACGGACCCGACCCATTGATTGCCATGTCCTCGGGCTAGGTACGAGTCGCTCCGCGTCTTCTCCTATGCGGAGTCTTCTACTGCCTGCGCGCGATTCAACAAGTCTTCTGATGATTGTGTTTATCCGGACTGCATCGGGTTGGTCGAGAGCGACTGTGAGATAACTGAGGGGCAGGGCCGCGCGTGGGGCCGGGAGCGAGGCCGGGGACCGCATAACTGTATGCTGGCAGCGACGGCTCGCTGCCCTCCAGCACGCCAGCCGAGCTGAATGCAGAAAAACGGACGAATTGGATGCTGATTTGCTGAAAACGCTGTCGCGCTTTGACAAACAGTGTCCGCGCAGTTGGCCTGAAAAGGAGATCACGAGCGTGACAGGCACAAAATCCCTCAGTGCGTTCGAGAAGGCCAAGCTCGTCTTAGGAATCACACCTTCATCAATTTGTAAGCCCGCGTGCGAGGCGCCGCGGCTCGCCGCCCGGCACGCAAACATCCTTTGCCTGGACGATTTCGAAACGGCGGCGTGCAAGCATCTGCCCGCGCAGGTCTTCGCGTACGTCTCCGGCGCCGTGGAAACTAACCAATCGTTCCGCGAGAACCGCGCGGTATTCCAGCAGTGGTCGTTCGTGCCGCGCGTGCTGGTGAACGTCAGCCAGCGCAGCACATCAGTCGGCCTGTTCGGCCACCGCTACAAGGTGCCTTTTGGTATCGCGCCCATGGGTCTGCAGGCGCTGTCCGCGTTTCGTGGCGACATTGTGCTGGCGCAGGCCGCTGCGCGTGAAAACGTGCCTTTCGTGATGAGCGGCTCATCGCTGATCCCCTTGGAGGAAATCACGAAGGTCAATCCCGACGCGTGGTTCCAAGCCTATCTGCCGGGCAAAGAGGAACAGATCGTGGCGCTGCTAGAGCGGGTGGAGGCGGCCAGCTATCGAACCTTGGTGGTGACCGTCGACACGGCGATCGCCGCCAACCGCGAGAACAACGTGCGCGCGGGCTTCTCGACCCCGTTGCGGCCATCCGCTAGGCTTGCGTGGCAGGGCGTCTCGCATCCCCGCTGGCTGTTCGGCACTTTCATGCGCACCCTGACGCGACACGGAATGCCGCATTTCGAGAACAACTACGCGACCCGCGGTGCGCCCATCCTGTCACCCAACGTACTGCGCGACTTCTCCGACCGCGCGCACCTGAATTGGAAGCATTTCGATATGATCAGGCGCCTGTGGCCAGGCCACCTCGTCATCAAGGGCGTGCTCGACGCCTGCGACGCGAAGACGGCAGTGAGCGCGGGCGCCGATGGCGTGATTGTCTCCAACCACGGCGGCCGGCAGCTCGACGGCGCGGCGACGCCCATGCGCGTGCTGCCGCGCGTCGTGGAAGCCTGTCCGAGCGTGCCGGTGATGCTCGATAGCGGCATTCGCCGCGGTAGCGACGTGCTGAAGGCGCTGGCCCTCGGTGCGAAGTTCGTATTCGTCGGGCGGCCATTCAGCTTCGCCGCGGCCATCGCGGGCGAGGCCGGCGTGCTCAGGTGCATCGAACTGCTGGAGCTAGAGGTGTCGCGCAACATGGCCATGTTGGGCGTCACTGCGCTCGATCAGCTGAGTTCCGAATTCCTACTTCCTCACTGAACGTTGATTAACATATCTCTCAGGTCAAGAAAGCGGCGGCGCGAAGTGGGGAGCGCTATATCGCGGCATTTACCGACATCCGTCCGTGCCTGCGAACGATGCATAACGGCGCGTGGATCCGCAGCTCATGATCAGGTGAAGAGTGACCGGCGACTTGTCGATCGACAAGGTGCTGGATCTGGCCGAGGCCGGTGAGATCGTTCTCGTGGACGGGCGCGGCGAGGACCTCACCACGGCCTTTATCGACGAGCTGATCGTTTCCTATGCCCTGGGCGCAGGCGCAACGGCACGTGATTTCCGCTTGATTCGCAGCTCGGACGTCCACGAGCAACTAACTTCCGGGTGTGCGCCGTGGCCGTCATGCATCGCGGTCCTTACAAGGACTACCTGGTGAAGCCAAGTCATGCGCCCGCCGCAACCTAATGTTGCACCATTCTCTCCTGCCCATCATATCAACCTCATGGCGTTCGAGTCGGCCGCACGCCATGGCAGCGTCTCGCGCGCAGCGGCCGAAGTTCACACATAAGGTGCAGCTTCGCTCGAAAGTGATACCGCGCCGCCGCCAAGTCCCCCGGTTCACCTCCGTCGGCCCGCGCAATCCGTAGCGAACGTAAGGTGCGACTGTACGGCAGCTTCTACGTAAGCCGCGCCGCCGCGACGCGCTTCAGGGAAAGCGGCTGCTACATCCATAGTACTTCGACTTAGCAGCTGGTTGGTAGCTTCGGCCGAGGCGAACTACTCGGCGGCCAACTTGGGAATCGCCGCTCTGTCTAAGTGCATCGCGGGACGTGCAGAAGCCCAACGTGCGCAGCAACTGCATCTCGCCCTTGGCCTGGAGGATCCCGACCGAAACGCCGTAATAGCAGGCAAGCGTGGAGCGCCTAAGGCAGATGAGGCCGGCCAAATTCCGACGATCTTGATGTGTTCGTCGCTGCGGACGGGTACACCTCAATGGAGCGAGGACGTCTTTCGCGATGGTTCGTCGATCAACCTCGAATTCGGCGGCCACCGTCATGGCTACGCTGCTGGATTATGCGTACGTTCTCAATTGGCGCCCTCCGACCGCCTGCGCCGCCTACATGAAGTTAGAGGTTGCGAGTCTCAAGGGCGCTCTGTACACGGTCCGGCCCGGACGCACATGCAGCGACGTTACCAACGCCTTCTGTCGCACGTTAAAAGTATGGACTTTGAGACGGATTCGCACTGAAGCTAATTCATGGCCATCGATCGGGCGGAGCCGAGTGCGGGCCTCCGGATGGCGATATAACGGAGCTAAAGCCGAACATGACTTTCCATCTGATGCTGGGCAACTGGATCGACGAAGATTCAGCTACGTCATCAGCCAAGCGATTCGCGTGACAGATGCCGGTGCGGAAGCTCTCACCCGGGCGCCACGAAAACCTTCGAGATCTGACAGGAATCAGTGCAGATGACATCAGAAACCTCCCGGTCCTTCGGACTCCTTGCACTTGAACGCGGGCAGCCGACTGGCGCCCCGCCGCCGGTGCTTCCCGGAACGGTTCTGGACCCGGCTGTCTTCACTTTCCCGGTCATTTGGGAAACCGTCGAAGGCGCCCAGGTGGAACGCGTGGTTCGCGGCGATCCCGCTCTCGAGCAGGCATATGTCGCAGCGGCCCGGCGCCTAGTCGATCGCGGAGCCATCGCGATCCACTCGACCTGCGGCTTCGCCATTCGATACCAGCAGGCGATCGCCGCGGCGGTCAAGGTGCCCGTAGCGACTTCCAGCTTGCTGCTGTTGCCAGCCTTGCTGCGCCAATTTCCCGCTCCTGCAAAGGTCGCCGTCATCACCTACGACTCAACGGCCCTCGGCGAAGACCTATTGTGCGTCGATGACCCGGCCGAGCGCGCCCGGCTCGTCGTCGGCGGGATCGAGGGCGGCAAGGTTTGGCACGACGAGCGGATGGTTCCGCCGCCGCCGGTCGATATCACCGCCGTCGAAGACGATGTCACGGGCTGCGTCGCCCGAGCGCGTGGCGCGCATCCGGAGATCGCGGCGATCCTGTTCGAATGCGGGCTCTTTCCTGTGGTCTCCTCCAAGATCCGCCACCGCACCGGCCTGCCGGTCTACGATCCTCCGGCGCTGTGCAAGTTAACACTGGGGTCCATCGCATAAGACATCAAAATGCCAGGCGCGCTCGCCGTGCTGAGGACCCGAGCGCGGTTTCCTCGCGAGACGCCACCTGCGAAGCTTGTTTCTGAGTGGATGCTCGATCCCCTCCGCGCTTGATTTCGTGTCATCTACCAGATTGTCGGAGGCTTGGGTGGAAAGGGTCTGGCGCGGCGGTCCGGCAGTCCAGCCGATGCACATCCAAGCCGCCAAGCGACTCATCGACCGCGGCGGTGTCGCACTCACTCGTCCTGCGGATATGTCGTCAGTACCAGCACGCCAGCGCAGCGGCAGTCGATGCTCCGGCTGCGACATTGAGCCTGCTCCTCTGCCGTCACTATTGCATTACGACGCTCCGTGAAGCACGTGGTCCTGTAGCGGACTCGACGCGCGTGGACGATGCGATGCTGGGCATCACAAATTCGGTCGATCGCGCTGTCGTCGTCGGCGCGTGGCAAGCGGTATCATGTGGCGCCACGAAAAGCTGGTCCGCCGCCCGCACCGACGCATCTGACATCGAGACGGATGTGTGGCCTGCTTGGAGCGGCTCCAGTCCGTGCATGACGACCTCGGCGCATTCCTCTTCGAATGCACGGGATTGCCGTTGGCGTCACCCGCAGTTGCACGGACGACAGGCTGCCGGTCCACGATGTGACGACCACTAGAGCGTTAGCCCATCTGACTGAATCGCTGCGGATTCACAAATCAGCGTTTTGGTGATTCAAGCTACCCGCCGGGACAGGAGGCCGGCGGGTATGGCGAAACCGCTGTCGATGTTCGTGAACGGGTGCTTGCCACCATTGCGGGCGGCGCATCCGGCCGGCAAGCGGCCGAGCGGTTTGGCGTCAGCGCCGCGAGCGTCAGCCGGTGGCGGATGCGCGAGCGAGAGCAAGGGGATGCCCAGCCAAGAGCTCAGGGCGGAGATCGCAAGTCCCACCGGATCGATGTCCATCAGGCGACGATCCTGCCTTGCTCAAGGCAAACCCCGATATCACCATCGAGGAATTGCGCCATAGCCTGAGCAAAGAAGGTCTTTCCTTCGGCTACGGGACGATCCGTCGCTTCTTCGAGCGCCACAACATCACGCGCAAAAAAAGACCGCCCATGCCACAGAGCAGGATCGCCCGGATGTCTTGAAGCGGCGGGAAGCCTGGCGTGAGAGCCAAGGCAAGCTCGATCGGGATCGGCTCGTCTTCATTGATGAGACCTGGGCATCGACCAACATGGCGCGAACTCATGGCCGCTGCCAGCGCGGCGAGCGTCTGCGAGCCGCCGTTCCGCACGGCCACTGGAAAACAACAACCTGCGTGGCCGCTCTAACCACCCGCGGCATCATCGCGCCCTGGGTGCCGACTTCAATCCCATCGAGAACGCCTTCGCCAAACTCAAAGCAAATCTCCGGAAGGCCGCCGAACGCACCGTCAATGGTCTCTGGGATGCCATTGGCCGCATCGTCGACACTTACTCGCCCGCAGATCCACAAACTACTTCGCCGCCGCAGGATATTTGCAACCTGATCGGCTAACGCTCTAGTCTCTCAAAAGGGACCTCTGGCGATCCGCAGGTTGGTCCGACGTGACGAGATCGTTCCAAAGAGCTTTCCGCGACATCGTAGGGAATACTGCGTGATCGGCTGAAAGTCGCTGAATTGCTGCGCCGCTTGGCGATTAGCTGCGCAATCTTGTGGCGCTCTTCCGATTAGAAGAGTTTGTCCAAGAAGGGAAATTGCAAGTGAAGGCTATGTCTCCTACGCAAATCAAGCGCACAAACCCCAGGTGATCGGGTAGTGGAACTTCGGCGAATAGGTGGAGGCAGGCCAGACGAAAGTGATTGCCCCAGCTAAGCTCAAGAACCTCCTGCTGGCGCATCATTGCATTACGCAAGGTCTAAATCTGATCTCCAACAAACGCGGATTATCTCGCATGAATCCGAAGGTTAGCCAGATCGCCGTCGGTGCGGAATTATCGAAGGTGTTCGCGCACATTGATGCGAACAAAGATCAGTTCGTCAGCCGTTTGCTCGACTACCTGCGCCACCCAAGTATCAGCTCCGACAAGAGTGGAATCGGCGAGGTCGCTGAACTTCTCGCGAGCATGCTGAGCCGCCTGGGCTTCGAAGCGCGGGCGATTGCCACGTCCGGGCACCCGATGGTAGCGGCGCGTTGGGAGCGAGAACGTGGAGTGCCGACGGTCCTGCTCTACGGTCATTATGACGTGATGCCGCCGGACCCACTCGAAGCCTGGATTAGTCCGCCATTTGAACCGACGATTCGGGAGGGACGTATTTATGCGCGCGGAGCCGGAGACAGCAAGAGCCAGCACCTCGCTCAGATCCTCGCCGTGGAATCGTATTTGGCAGTACACGGCCGCCTGCCATGCAACGTCCTGATTCTACTCGAAGGGGAGGAGGAGATCGGAAGTCCAAGCCTTGCAGGATTCATTCAGGCTAACCGCGACCTTCTCAAAGCAGATTTGGTCGTAACAGCTGATGGTTCCCTGCACGAGTCCGGCCGCCCGGTTATTAAATACGGGGTCCGTGGCATCGCTGGATTCGAGCTGCGGGCTCGTGCTGCAAATCGCGATGTTCACTCTGGCCTTTTCGGTGGTGTCGTTCCAAACCCCATTTGGACGCTCGTGCACCTGTTAGCGACAATGAAGAATGCAAATGGGGAGATTACAATAGATGGCTTTCATGATGGTGTTTTGGCGCCAAGCGATCTTGAGCGTGCCATTGCAGCAGAGCTCCCTTTAGATGCTGCGGATCTTAAGCAATCCCTCGGGCTTGCAAGGTTGGATAATCCAGTAGATCGGACGGTGGCGGATAGGCTCATGTTCCATCCAACGCTGACCATTAACGGTTTCCACAGCGGATATGGCGGTCCGGGGTTGAAAACGGTGCTGCCGCATGAGGCTTTCGTTAAGTGCGACGCTCGCCTCGTTGACGGACAAGATTCTGATGACGTCCTCACAAAGATAGAGGCTCATGTCAAAAAGTACGCGCCGGACGTCGAGCTCGTCCGCTTAGAGTCCACGCCGCCGTCGAAGACGCCAATCGATTCGCCGTTTTCGGCTATCGTTCAGCAGGCAGTGCACACCGGACAAGGTCTCGAGCCGCTCATTTATCCTAAGGCCAGCGGCACTCTGCCGGACTACGTCTTCACGCAGATTCTCGGGATGCCTTCCTTCGTGACCCCGTACGCGAATTTCGACCAAGCCAATCACGCTCCGAACGAGAACATTCAAATCGACTGCTTCCTGAAGGGGATACGCACCGGAGCGGCTCTCCTGAACGGCTTGGGAAAATCTGTGTAGGCGCGCAGGAGGCAGCTCAATACGTATTGATTGTTTGCGAGCTTGCACATCGGCTACGGTGTCACAAACTTCAGTGGTCTGTGATGCGTCCCCCCGCTTGGACAGAGTCTGGCATCGTGCACCAAGGCGGCACCCGATCGCACCTCTATTGGGAGGTTATCAGGTAGTATGCGCCAGACTGAACCGCATCTTTCTCTGGGTAACGGGATCGTTCCTAGGTTCCGTCGCTTTGGATCTCTAGGCATCCCGTCCT
This sequence comes from Bradyrhizobium sp. 170, assembly GCF_023101085.1. Classification (NCBI taxonomy): domain Bacteria; kingdom Pseudomonadati; phylum Pseudomonadota; class Alphaproteobacteria; order Hyphomicrobiales; family Nitrobacteraceae; genus Bradyrhizobium; species Bradyrhizobium sp. 170. Next base: position 2,005,094 of record NZ_CP064703.1, read on the forward strand.
TCGGAAGGAGCTGGTCTCCGCGATAAAATTCCGCTCGCATCGATTGATCGTTCAGCTTGGGCTCATAGAGATGGTGCAAGTCGCGACGAAGGCTCTAATGACAAAAGTACAGGCCAGCGCGATGCCGCACGCTTGAATGGTAATGGGCCGAACGGGGAGTACCTTCCGCCTAAAGGGCATCATTAGAGGCCTTTTCTCGAGGACTTCTTCGCCGAATGGTATAGATCGTGTTGGTGTGGCAGGTCCGATGGATGGCATCGATCTGAGGATCCTAGCGGAGCTGCAGCAGGACGGCGGTATCCGCAACAATGAGTTGGCGGATCGAGTGCTCTCCAGACTTTGCGAGCCAACTGAATTTCTAGAATTGAACTTCAATAGAAAGATCAGGTGACGACAAGCGTCACCTGCGAAGCGTCGACAATGTTCAACTGACAAAGGCGATCTCGCATCAGGTACTTCATTTGGTACAACGTGGCGTATCGGGACCGCACTTAAGTCTGACGATGCTACGCGTGAGATGGCCCGCGCCCATCATCGCACGGTGAAGCTGCTCATAGAAAGGATACACGCTGAAATTCTGCGCTGAAGCGGAAAAGCTAGCGAAACGCTGCGCGATATTTGGATAGGGTTTATGGGAGAGTAACATCATCTTCCCGCGAACCCCCTGCTGATTTGGCTCAGATGCTTCCACGGAAGCTGTCCGAGTTGGCGCCGCTGGAAAGATCGTCTTCGATGCGGACGCCATTTTCTTTGAGGTGAGTGCCTGAACACTGCGCGCATGTTGGGTCTGAGCGCCAATCGTCAATGAGATGGAGGTCCTTGAGAATGCGCCAAAAGCCCCCCACAAGAGAGCGTACCTCCTCCGCGCGGCTGATTGGGCGGCAAGGGCAAAGCGAAGCGAAGCATTAGCAATTGAAGCGAAGCATTAACAATTGAAGTCTTGGTTCCTTGCACGACACCACGAAAACGGCGGCTTCTAACCGCCCCGACCAGCATGTTGGCGCCGAGGGCGAGTTCGCGGGTTGGCGAACCTCGAGCCATGATAGTTTTGAAACTCATGCCGGCCCCTTCTGGCATCGGCAGGAGCCAGACGGCAGCATCCGATGCGCCTTCCGAGTCAGGAAAAAGCACCTCAATGGCTCCCGCGACGTCCATGGCGGCTGCCTGATGACGTTCGCCGACTATTGCTTGTTCGCGATCGTCTCGCCAGTGCTGCAAGGACCCGGCGTGACCGTCAATTTCGCCGGTGAGTTTATCGATGCCAGCCGCGAAGGCGATCTGATCGTGGGCACAGGCGAAATCACCCGCGCCGGCGGCTCGTTGATCTTCGTACGAGGTCAACTGACGGCCGGAGAGCGGACACTGTGCACCTTCTCCGGCACGATCAAGCGGGTGAAGAGGAGGGCGGCACCACAGTAAAAGCCCATAGCTCGTCGCCTTCCTTTCTGCACGCCGCGGCCGTGACTTCCCGAAGTTCCTCAAAGATGCCCACGAGGACGGACAGCTCACGTAGCTCGCGACATCGGTGAAGAGGTTCACGCGCGGTACTCTCGCCAGCCGCAACCGCCTTGCTGCCGACTGGCGACTGTCGCGGCGTCGTTGCCCGGGCCTGACGGCACCTTAGGCTCGTGCTGGCCAGCAGCTGCGATTATGATACGTATAACATCGAAATTGAGTGCAGCCTCGAGCATTTGCGCGGTTCTCAGATGTTCTTGCTGCGCAGTTAATTGTCACTTCGTCCCGCCGATATGTCAGGAACTCCCGATGACTATGCATGCTCAAGTAACCTCCCTCGGAATTTTGTCGTCGAAAGTCCACCCTGACGAAACTCGGTCTCTGTTTTCGCATGCGATGTCACAGATGTATCGCGCCGAGGTGCCGCAATACGGCAGCCTCGTCGAACTCGTCGCCCACGTGAATGCACAGACACTTGCGAATGATCCGGAACTGGAGCAGGCTTTGCGTCGGAATGACGAGATTGCTCGCCTCGGCGTCGAACGCCACGGGGCCGTCCGGCTCGGCACGCGGGAAGAGCTGTTCAACATCCGCCGCGTCTTCGCGGTGCTCGGCATGCATCCTGTCGGATACTATGATCTTTCTGTCGCTGGCGTGCCGGTGCATTCCACGGTTTTCCGGCCCGTTGCCAACGAGGCGTTGCGCCGCAATCCGTTTCGCGTTTTCGCTTCACTTCTTCGCCTCGAACTCATCGAGGACGAGACGCTTCGCAAAGAGGTGGCGCGGATCCTATCGGAACGGCGGATCTTTACCTCGCGTGTCCTAGAACTGGTCAGGGCGTTCGAGGCCGAAGGCGGTCTCGACCAGACGCAGGCCGAGGAGTTCGTGCGCGAAGTACTGGAGACGTTCCGCTGGCACAGCGACGCTACAGTGACGCTTGAGACTTACACCAAGATGCACAATGCTCACCGCCTAATCGCCGACGTGGTCAGTTTCCGCGGTCCGCACATCAATCACCTGACGCCGCGCACCCTCGACATCGACGCCGTCCAGGCTGTGATGCCGCAACGCGGCATTACGCCCAAGGCAGTCATCGAGGGGCCGCCTCGTCGTAAGTGTCCTATCCTGCTTCGACAGACCAGCTTCAAGGCGCTTCAGGAGCGCATCGAGTTCAGAGGCGGAGACGGCGGGAAGGTCGAGGGCGCTCACACGGCCCGCTTCGGTGAGATCGAGCAGCGCGGCGTTGCGCTTACCCCAAAGGGCCGCAAGCTCTACGACAAACTGCTGGCTTCGGTCCGCAGCGATGTTCGCGTTGACGCAACCGGCGCTCATGCCGGGGAGTACGAACGCGAATTGGCGGAAGGATTCCGGGCCTTTCCTGACAGCTGGGCGGAACTGCGGGACCAGCGGCTCGCCTATTTCCGCTGTTCGCCGACGGTTGAAGGTCTGGCCGCTGCCAGACGGGACAAGGTCTCGCCTGGAATCGACGAACTCCTGGCGCGCGGCCATTTGCGGTTTGATCCGATCGTATATGAGGATTTCCTCCCAGTCAGCGCTGCGGGCATTTTCCAATCGAATCTCGGTACGGACGAGCAGCAGAACTATGCCGAGCGCGCTAACCAGGAAGCATTCGAAGACGCCTTGGGCGCAAAAATTGCCGATGAGTTCGCGCTCTATGCCCAGGCGGAGCAGAGCTCGCTGGACGAAGCTTTGTCGCAACTCGCCGTGGCGGCAAAGGCGCAGTGAAGCTATCCGCACCACAATCCAATAGACGGCGACGGCGGTGTCTCGTGCTTTGTGGAAGAATAGCTGCGCTCGCGATCGTCGTGAGATCACGCGAGGTCCCCAGCCCAATCAACAGAAGATCCCGCACAGCGCCAGACATCGTCTATTACTTGATCAGGGTTTGGTGCGCGCTACCTTTCCGGGCCAATGCCGATCGCCGCTGTCGAACTGGCTGAGTAGTATCGACGCGGCCCTAGTTTGCTCATAGAATGGCAGAGACCTGCTAGTTGAGTAATGACCAACGATCTTCTGCTACGGGCACTTAAGAATCCAAAGTGGCGACATCGTCACCATCCCTTGGGACGGCGCATTGCGTCGCCAGAAATGTTCCTGAATGCTGAGTTGTTGCCTCACGTAAATTGCTCCCCAATGGCAAGGGAGCGCAGGGGCAACGATGAGGCGATTGAGTATGGCGACGCGCAAGGAATTGAAGTCTGCTTTGGCGCGGCGCTACAGGGTATCGAGCCGCGTCGAAAAGGGCCGTATTCTCGACGAGTTCGTCGCGATTACTGCCTGCATCGGAAGCATGCGATGCGGCTGCTGCGCTGCGACCCTGTCGGCCAGACAGCGGGGCGTCGCAATCGTGCGCGGATCTACCAAGACGCCGAGAGAAATGTGTTGATACTGCTTTGGGAGGCCGCAGACCGGGTGTGCGGCAAGCGTCTGAAGGCCCTGCTGCCGATCTTGATTGAATCGATGGAGCGTCACGGCCATATCGACCTGACGCCAGAGGTTCGGGCCAAATTGTTGTCGATGAGTGCGGCGACAATCGACCGGGCGCTTCGAAGCGTTCGTGAGCAAAGCGGCCGGCAGCGCCGTCGCTCTGTAGCAAGTGCTCTGCGACGCAGCATCCCTGTTCCTACTTCAGCGGATTGGGGAGATCCTGCGCCCGGTTTCGTCGAGGCCGATCTTGTTGCTCACAGCGGTCCTTCGGCGCGGGGTAGCTTCGTCCAGACGCTCGTTCTCACGGACATCGCGACCGGTTGGACTGAATGCGCGCCACTTCTGGTGCGCGAACAGAGGTTGTTGAGCACGGTTCTGACCGAACTTCGTAAACAGCTACCGTTTGCGCTCCTGGGGCTGGACACCGACAACGACTCTGTGTTCATGAATGAGACCTTGAAAGAATATTGCGAACAGGCTGACATCGTCTTCACGCGCTGTCGCCCTTACCGCAAGAACGATCAGGCCTTTGTCGAGCAGAAGAACGGCGCGGTGGTCCGCCGAATGGTCGGCTACCGTCGATTCGAGGGACTCGAAGCGGCCGCTTTGCTGGCTCAGCTTTACCGTTCGGCCCGCTTGTTCGTGAACTTTTTCCAGCCATCGTTCAAATTGATACGAAAGGAACGCGACGGAGCGCGTGTCCACAAAACGTACAGCGCCCCCGCGACCCCACATCAGCGGCTGGTTGCCGAAGCAAGAACACCTGATGCCGTCCGCGCCCGCGTCAATGAAATCTATGCCGGCCTGGATCCGGTCGCCTTACTGCGCGATATCCGAGCCGTGCAGGAGCAGTTGGCCAATCTCACCGACGTCGCCCCAGCAAGCCATCCAACTGCGATGCCGCCGATCGAACAGTTCTTGTCGAGCTTGCGAATCGCGTGGAAAGACGGAGCGGGACGCCCGACGGACAGGCCAATTGCGAAGCCGAAGCGAGAGCGGCGACGCCCTGATCCGCTCGTCAAGGCTACGCCACAGCTGCGCGAATGGTTCGAGGCCGAGCCGTGGCGGACCAGCAGTGAACTCCTGTCCAAGCTTCAGGCAGAAAACCCCGGGGTCTACCCGCGCAAAGTACTCCGAACTCTTCAACGTCGTCTCAAATTGTGGCGCAGCGAGCAAGCAAGCGCACTGGTGTTTAGCTCTGGGAAAACGCGGCACAAAGCGACGTGATCGTCACATCACCGGAAAGCCCGCCGCTGCTGGATGAAGGAACGGCGGTGTGAAATAGACCGGTGATCGACCGTGCTCAAGGCTGGCGCGTTGCGCCACCGCCTTCGGCGGCTGGCGGCCTTGACCACGCCCGATCACCGGTCTGTTGGCTTTGCAAGCGCTCGGTCGAGGACCGAGCGCGACATCGGCGCGCTCGAAATACCCACCAGTTGCACGACCGGCTTCCTTCGCTCCCTGGCTAGGGAGCAAAATAGATGAGGCAACAATAGGTCTATCGGGAACATCGCTACATGCGGCAATACGGCGCCCCACCCAGATTGTCGCGCTATAGTAAAATATTCGCAAGGACGCGACCCGCTGCGACAAATGAGCGAAGTGAGCGCGCAATTTAGGGAAAACGGCTCTTAGACCCTCGTATCATCTGCGAGCCACGATCGGGGGACCCGCGCGTCTTTATCGCTGCCCGGTGTGAGAGGAGCGTGCAGCCGCTTTCGTTGGCCGCGAGGAGAGAAACTGTGAATCATGTGCCTGGTGCGCTTTCCAGCTTTCGCGTGCTCGATCTATCCCGTGTCCGAGCCGGTCCAACTTGTGTACGGATGCTTGCGGATTTTGGGGCGGACGTAATCCGTATTGAACCGCCCCTCGGTGTTGATCCGAACGACACGATGTTTGCTGAGAAGCGGCGCGGCGGCGACTTCCAGAATCTGAACCGCAACAAACGTGGCTTATCTCTTAATCTCAAGACGGCGGACGGCTTAAGATACTGTGTGAACTTATGAAGACGAGCGAGATAGTGGTGGAGAACTGGAGGCCGGATGTTAAGGTGCGTCTTGGCTTAGATTATCGGGCGCTGAGCTGTCTCAATCCAAGAGTCATTCTTGCCAGCACATCTGGTTACGGACAGGATGGACCGTACGCGAAACGTCCAGGATAATTCAAGGAATGGGCGGGCTAATGTCCGTGACGGGAACGCCCGAGAGTGGGCCCCCGCAGGGCAGGCATTGCTGTGGCCGATTCCAGTACTGGCCTTTACGCCGCTCTCGGTGTTCTCACATCCCTCTTCGAACGTGAGAGGTCGGGGAGGGGCCAGTGGGTACATGCGAGTTTGCTGCATTCCCAGATCGCTATGCTTGATTTTCAGGCCGCAAGATATCTCGTTGAGCGGATGTGCCAAAGCCCGCCGGTAATGATCATCCGACCGCGGCGCCGATGGGCACCTTTCGCGGCAGCGATGGTCTATCCAATATCGGGGTTTCTGGGACTGGACAATGGGGGGGCGGTTTGCAGGGCACTCGCGCGCGAAGACGGGTCAAGAATGAAAAAATTCGCCGCTTGGCTTGGCACGACGAGGCTCGACCTAAGGCAAGGAGCGAGTAGGTCCGTAACGTCTGGTGAGAACTCCACCGGGTGTACGTAGATGCCACAACAGAGCCAAAAGAGTCCTGTCTCTGACACCTTGCCAATCATCGGACTCGCAGAATGTGTCCGTGGCACGGGCATATTCTCGGCGGCGGCTAAATCGATGGTCTGCTTGACCGGCGCCGACTATGGTCGTCGCAATTGCGGTGGCCAACAAAAACCAGCACGCATCTGATGGGTGATGGTGCCCATCCCAAGAGCTCGATGCCCCTAGGTTGGCGAGGTGAGCCGCGACTTAATGGCCAACGTGTGACGTTAGATGACAGCATGATGGAAAACAAGCGGAGCTGGGGGCCTGTCGGGGCGGCCGGAGATTGGCATATCTCGGATCGCTACCAGGCATTCGCAGGTCACGTCGTCGGCGATGCTCAGCACACGAAAGTGCTGCGCGTTGGAACTGGTCATGTATCCATGGCGCGTCGCAAGCCGTCCATCGGCATTCGATCCACTTCTTGCCAAAATCGAAAGCAAGGGACCCGTCCGATCCAGCATTCCGAGCTCGCGATTTCATGATGGAATCGCATGCGATTTCAATTTCGGAATGCTCGGTGATTCATTGTTCGAACGTTAAGTGCATTCCAGCGGAATCAGCGCGTAGGCGCGGAATTTCGGCATAAGCGGCGCCACATTAAAGAATTTCGGACCTAAGCGTTCGGTGCCCAATTGGGTGTCTAGTCCATACTTCTATCGGCGCGCCTGTTCGGCAAGTGCATCGTTTCCTTCTCCGTATGATATGATGTTCGGCTAAATCTCGGTCTCGAGCCTTGTTGTCATCGACGAGGGCCGGCCTAAGCACAACCATAGAGGTAAGCATGTCCACTGAAAGCCCAGCCTTCACCATTGTCATCAATCACCCCAAGGCCGAACTTCTTGCAAGACTTTTGGGGGGCGTTGTCCGGAAGTTCGCGCCATAGTGGCTCCGGACGCTGATCGGCTTGAGCGATACATAGATGAGGCGGACGCGTTGTTTGCCTTCCGATTTCCCGTTGAAGTGTTCGATCGGGCGAAGAAGCTGCGTTGGTTTCAGTCCATTGGCGCCGGTGTTGATTCCATGTTCCCCATCCGCGACATGTTCGCGGCATGCATGGCGGCCTCATAGCGGATTACGTGATGGCCGGCGTGACGATGCTGAATTGGGATTTCCGTAAGTTTCTGCGCGAGCAGGCTGAGCGGCAATGGAACTTCCGCGGCGTGACGCCATTGGCCGACAAAGCGCTTGGCGTGGTCGGGTTAGGCTCGATCGGGCGACTATTGCTCGGCGCGCGAAGAGCGCGGGGATGAAGGTTGTGGGCTCGAAGCGGGACATTTCGGTTCCGGTTGAAGGTGTAGACCGCTTGTTCGGCTCCGCTGAGCTGAAAGATTTGCTGCCGCTCTGCGATTTCGTGGTCCTGGCCGTGTCGGCCACGCCGGAGACGGTCGGTCTCATCGGCGCGGCCGAGATCGCATGCATGCGGCGTGATGCATTTTTGATCAATATCGCCCGGGGCAGCGTCGTCGCGGAGTCCGAACTGATCAGCGCCTTGCAGACGGGTGCAATCGCGGGCGCGATGTTAGACGTGTTCGAGCGCGAACCGCTTCCGCAGGACAGCCCGCTGTGGGATATGCCAAACGTGATTGTAACGCCCCATACTTCCGGAATCCCCACAAACTGTATGGAGCGAGCATTTGAAATCATTGCAGAAAACATTGAGCGCTAACTGAAAGGGCAGCCGTTGAAGGATTTGGTGGATCTGCGACGCGGCTATTAAGCGCCGTGGCGCGAGCACCGGAAGCAGGCGGGCTGCTTGTCCGCGAGTTGCCGGCTTATGGACGCAATCCTGGATCAATGGCGCCTTCTAAGGACGACGAGCCGCATGGCGACCGCGGGTTTTCGAGAGAAGCGAGGAGACATAAATGAGTGAGAATGTTAACGACCAGCACCTCAAGGAAGGTCTGAAGCAGACTCTGCGCGATCTTCGGGCTTGCACAGCGTATCCGGTTTCGAACAGGCGGTAGTTCGTTATGTTCAGCAGCGCTTCGAACCACTTGTCGACGAGGTCGAGACAGATAGTTACGGCAACGTCACAGCCGTGAAGCGCGGCCGCAAGGCGGCGCCGCTGCTCATGCTCAGCGCCCACATCGACGAGATTGGCTTTATCATAAAAGGTATCGAGCCGAACGGCTTTTTGCGCTTTGAGCGCCTAGGCGGCGTCAGTGACGCACTGCTCGGTTGCCGTAGGGTCAACGTCAATGGCCATTTCGGCCTGATCGGCTCTCTTTCCGAGCGCTCCCGCGTGGCGGCCGGGCTAAAGCAAATCATCCCCATTGCCGAGCTCTATATCGATGTTGGCGCGTCGAGCGCGCACGAAGTAGCCGAACTGGGTGTTAACGTTGGCGACCCTGTCAGCTTCATCAGTGAATTCGAGGAATTCACCGGAGGACATCGCGTTTGTGCCAAGGGTATGGACGACCGCGCCGGGCTTGCGATCATGATCCAGGCGTTGGCTGAACTCAAAGGTGAGACTCCTTTCGGAACAGTTCACGCCGTTGCTACCGTGCAGGAGCAGGTCGGCCTTCGCGGCGCCGTTATGGTGGTTCATCGCAGCAAGCCGGACTATGCGATCGCCATTGATGGATCTCCATCGAACGACACCCCGATTTCGGCGTGACCAGAGAAGCCTCTCCCATTATGGGTAAAGGCCCCTCGGTGAACCTGACGATGTCAAGTGGAGAGGTGATCGTCCGGGGTAACATTGCGCACCCCGCGATGAAACGCCATTTGCTAGCCGCGGCGGTCAGCAGGAAACTGCCATTGCAATTCACGGTCTCGAATAATCGAGGCAGCTCAGAAGCCGCCGCTATCCACGTCAGCAACGGCGGAATTCCCACGATTAGCGTGGGCATACCGCGGCGCTATTCGTTCTCACCACACGAGATGATCGACCTCCGTGACGCGGCCGCGACGGTCAACCTGATCGTTCAATTTGTGCGCGAAATGAAGGACCACGATCTGAGTTTTGTATGAAGGCGTGTGGCTATCTTGGACCGAAGCGGGCCGGGCAAGCCTCAGCTTGAGGCGCTTTTCGGTGATTCCTGAACTCTCCTGTCGCGCAGCCTTCGGTTGCATCATCCTTCAGGGCACAGCCCGTGGGGCAACAGTATGGGAAACTCGGCTACTGGCGACAAGCAGACGCTGGCGAACGTGTTATCTTCAACGTTCGTGGAAGTGCTTGGCGACGGTTTTCCGCGCCAAACCTTATCTTGGTATCTCCCATCAGATGGTCGACCGCCGCTTGCCACAGCGAAGTGACTGCAACTAGACGTGCGGCCGTCTGCAGTGATCGATGAAGTGAGGCCGTTATGCCGGATAACGCAGTTTCATTCGACCCGCGAACGTTTACAGCGCCAATATTCTGCGATCAGCGGCAAAAAGTTCTCGATAGGTTGCAATTCTCCTTCAGGTTACCTCGAAGGCTGCCCCAAGGCTCTTGCCGAGCGCAAGCTGGTAGCGAAGGCATGCCAGTTGATAGCGAATGCGCCCGCCAAGCCACCGCCGAATCTACAGGACGCTACCGCGCAGATAAGCCAAGATCATCGATCGATGGCGTGCCCGTGGGCATTAAGGACCCTGTCATGACGCGCGATCTTCCGAGGAAGGAAGAGATTGCGTGAAACGGACAAGGCTATGGCGCTTCTGCCTGCGGATAGGCCTCGCGTGACACCGGTGCGGAGATGCTGGGCAAGTTGGTTGCCGTCGAGCTGGGTGGCGGCACGTCGAGCGTGACTCGCAATCCTATCAATCCGCAATGCACGCCGCGAGGTGCGTCAAGCGGCTCGGCAGCCGCGATCGGAGCTGGCGCGTTGCCCGACGTAATTGGGTCTGAGACTGTTGGCTCAATCATCAAGGCGGCAGGCTCCTGCGGTGAGGTTGCGATCAAACCGAAATTTGGTGCGGTCCATCGTGGCGAACAGCTAGCTCCAGCCAAGCTTGCACACCCGCCCACGCCGGATCGATCGAGGACCTATGGCATGTCGTGTTTGAGGTTGCACCAGGCAAAGGCGGCGACCCCGGACAGCCAAGCCTCTTTGGATCGGAGGATACATCGAGCGAGCATTTGCTTTTACGGGTGACCGTCATGGAATGTATCGTATGGCCCCGCCGTTGCACGGCGGCAAAGCCGCTTGCGGCTGACGTGACAGTTTGTAGGCAAGATGAAGGGCCGCCGTTGCGCACAGTCAGATGACGGAGGCCGAAAATGGGTGACGATCTTTGGCGGCTGACAGCCGTCGAGGCAATTACACGGCTCAAAAAGCGCGAGATCACGCCGCTCGATCTGCTCGAGGCCTCGGCGAAGCGCATCGCGGAGGTCGAGCCGGCCGTCAATGCTTTGCCCACCCTCTGCTTCGATCGTGCGCGCGATCACGCCAAACGCATAATGGCCGATGCCGCTTGCCGGGCGAGGGACGAGCCGGGCTGGCTCGGCGGCCTCCCGGTCTCGATCAAGGATCTCATGGATGTGGCTGGCGTGCGCACCACCTACGGCTCGCCACTTTTTGCTCATCATGTGCCGACCCGGTCTCATCCACTCGTCGAGCGCATCGAGCGCAAGGGCGGCATCGTGGTCGCGAAATCCAACACGCCCGAATTCGGTGCTGGCGGCAGCACGTTCAACGAAGTGTTTGGCCGCACCGGCAATCCCTGGAATACCTCGCTCACCTGCGGCGGCTCGACCGGCGGCGGCGCGGTCTCGGTCGCAACGGGCGAGGTGTGGCTGGCACACGGCTCTGATCATGGCGGCTCGCTGCGCGGTCCCGGCACCTATTGTTCCGTCGTTGGCCTCAGACCCTCGCCGGGAAGGGTGACGCGTGGAGCCACCAACAGTCTCTATTCGCCGCAGTGGGTCCAGGGTCCGATGGCGCGGACCGTCGCCGATCTGGCGCTGTTTCTCGACACGATGGCAGGAATGTGTCCGCACGATCCTATGACGCTCGACGCGCCAGCCGTGTCGTTCAGTGCCGCCGTTGCTCATCCCATCGCGCCGAAGCGGATCGCCTTCACAGCCGACTTGGGCGGCAAACAACTCGATGCCGACATTCGAAAGATCTGCACGAAGGCTGTGCGACGCTTCGAGGAGCTGGGCGTGACCGTGGTGGAAGCATCTCCGAATTTCGGACCAGTGGACGAGGTGTTCATGGCGCGGCGCAGCCAACAATTCGTCGTCGACAGCGAGCTGCATATCCGGGAGCACCGCGAAAAGATCAAGCCCGAGATCCTCTGGAACACCGAGCTTGGCCTTAAGCAGACTGCGAGCCGTCTTGCGTGGGCCGAGCGCGAACGCGCGGCGCTGTTCCGACGCATGGTCGCGTTCTTCCAGGAATACGACCTGCTTGTGACGCCAGGTATGCCGACGGGGGCGTTCGACATCAATCTGCGCACGCCCCCCACCATCGCGGGCAGGACGCTTGAGAACTACTTGGCCGGCTCGAAGGCCCTGTCGGCGATCACCGTGGCGGCCAGTCCCGCCATCGCTGTGCCCTGCGGGTTCGATCGATACGGCCGGCCGGTTGGCCTGCAACTGGTCGGCAAGCCGCGCGGAGAAGCCGCCTTGTTGCAAGCCGCTTCGCTCTACGAAAGCCTGATGGGCCTGCATGAGCTTCTGCCCATCGACCCTCAACCCGGGACCGTGCCACCTTCCTCTTGAGCAACCGAGGAGACGATGCTGGTCGTGCCGCCGCGAGTTGCGGGACCGGCCGCGTGGCGGCGCTGAAGCTCGCGGGCCGGGCGCGAATACGCTGACCTTGTGCGACTTGCTTTAACTCGATACGCGCGAGGCGCTGGTCCATCGTTTCAAGTCTCGCGCTGCAAGGTACGTACGCACAAGGCCGACATCGCGATGCCCAATGCGCGAGCCCGATCGGTCACCCGCTGCGGCAATGGCGTAGGTGTCATCGGTGCGATAACTGGCACAGCGGTAGCGGATGCCCTTCTGCACCTTGCTGCGCATCCGCATCGAGTCTACCGGAACCTGTGGACTGGGCTCCTGGACTCTCAGAACGCTGGTGCCGAAGTTCTGAGGTCACAATCCCGGGTCAGCATGATCGCCGCAGCGTGGAAAGGACGACGATCTCAACGCTCAGAACGCTTCGCATGCTGCCTTTGTCGGCAAACGCACCGTCACAGCAGAAGCGGGAAGGCATGATCGAAGCCCACGTGTCCTCAAGGCCTGCCGCAAGACAGCGGTGGCAGGCGATGCATTGCAGATGTTCCAAAACACCATCATCTGCGCACCGGACGGATTATGGGAGGCTCTGCGCTGGATGTTTCATATGCAGCTCGTCAGGCCCCGGGCAACGTGGGGGCCTGATCTGACCGACTACCGCAGCGTGCAATCCGTCTATCGAATCAGGATCAGCCTAATGTCGTGCCGCTATCTTGAACTGCACGATGAGGGTGCCCACTGGATGCTAAATTTGGCGCGATCGTCGTGAGCTCGCTCTAATCTCATGGCTCGCAACTCAATCTCTCATGGGGGCGCCGCACAACTGCTCCCGACCGCCGGGGACATGAACGCTTGCACTCCAGGGCTGTTTTGCCGCGCTCTGCGGTCAGCTCGGTCCCAGGTTCGCCGGAAAGCCAAGCCGTCATCGCCTTAATTGAGCAGGCGACCGGGCCACCAACAGCGCTCAGCATATCATCGCCATCAAGAGGCTTCGGATCGACCTGCGAAGCAAGGCTTACCAGCCAAGCGCATGGCTAGGGACCATTCCAAGCTCGAGGCCGTCCTATGTCTCAAACGCTATATCGCTCGCAAGTGTTCGCCTTGATCACTCCAGCCGCTAAAAGAGATCAAATTAGAAGGGCGTCGGCGGAAGCCAATATACGGCGCAGGCCTTTGTCCCGCAGCTGGTTCTGATGAAGGCCCAAGGCCTCGATGAGCCGCACGGGCACTGACGGCTCAACGCTCCGATGGGTGTTTTTCTACTCCGTGGAGGCCCGCACAGCTCTGCCAATCTATCAAGCTCAACCTGCACCGCGAGTTCCTGGTCCTGCGCGTGACCGAGAAGGGCGACCTCACCTCCAAGCAGGAACAGGATGTCCATTTCAATAGCCGGCAACCAAAGGCTAGCTGCGTGACTTCGAGCTAGGTCTAAACCGGGGGATCGCGCTGTCGGTGATCTATCAAACGGCGTGGGAGGCTGCCTTTGGTCCTGACGATAGCTCTGGTTCGCATCTGAAAGTGTTCGTCATCGAAATTCTCAACCACATGCCACCCCGGAGGACGTTGACCACACGGGTTCGCCCGTGTCGACCCAAGGCTCGACACCTCGTGGCATGGAATTCCGAGCTTTCCTGATCAGGCGCAGAATTTCGGCGTAGGACGCTCTAAATTAGGGAAATTCCACCTTATAGACGCAGTAACATTGTGCAACAGACGAAAAAGGGGGAGGAAGATAATGAATATCGAAAGGCCGGCACCTATGCGCTTGCGTTTTAGCGAGGCCTTCCAACGCGGGGCGACGCGCCGCGACGTGATGAACCTCCTGATCGCCGCCGGCATGTCGGTCGCCGCCGCCGGCGCCGTTGCGACCTTCGCTGAGACCGCGCATGCACAAACCCCGCGCCGCGGCGGCAGGATTAAGGTTGCGACCAGTCAGAGCTCCAACGCCGAGAAGCTCGACCCGCCGAGGGGCTTGGGTCAGACTGACTATTCGCGCGGCAGCATGTTCTATAACGGGTTGACCGTGCTCGATGAGAACCTGACGCCACAGCTCGCTCTCGCCGATGAGATCGCGCCGAGCGAGCGCGCAACGGTTTGGAACATCAAGCTGCGTCGGGACGTGCGCTTCCACGACGGCTCCCCGCTGACCTCTGCTGATGTCGTTTACTCTCTGCGGCGCCACAAGGATCCGGCAGTTGGCTCGGTCGCGCGCATGCTCGCCCAGCCGATGCAGGAGATCACCGCGACCGGGCCGCACGAGGTGCGCATCCGGCTTTCCGAACCCAATGCCGACTTGCCAGCCGTCTTCGGCGTCTCGCACTTCCAGATCGTCAAGGACGGCGCCACCGATTTCCGCATCGCGAATGGCACCGGACCCTATAAATGCGCTGAATTTAAGCCAGGCGTGCGCTCGATTGCCGTGCGCAACGAGGAGTACTTCAAGCCGGGCAAGCCTTATCTTGACGAGATCGAGCTTTTCGGCATCCCGGACGAGCCGGCGCGCGTAAACGCTCTGCTCTCGGGCGACGTTCACTTGGTCGGCTCCGTTAACCCGCGTTCGGCGCAGCGCATCACCTCGGACCCAAACCTTGCCCTCTTTGAGACGAAGAGCGGCGCCTACGTCGATCTCGTCATCCGCCTCGACCAAGCGCCCGGTTCGAACCCCGACTTCGTGCTGGCGGTCAAGCACATGTTCAACCGCGAGCAGATCCGCCGTGCGGTCTATCGCAACTACGCAGTCATCGCCAACGACCACCCGATCGACCCCACAAACCGATTCTACGATCCGAGTCTGCCGCAGCGCTCCTACGATCCCGACAAGGCGCGCTTCTACCTGCAGCGCTCGGGATTCGTCAATCAGACCTTCCCGATCGTCGTCTCGCCCGCGGCCTCGAACTCCGAGGAGATGGCGCAACTCCTGCAACAGACCGGCCAGCAGATCGGCCTGAACTTCCAGCTGCAGCGCGTGCCCGCTGACGGATATTGGACGAACCATTATATGAAGCATCCGATCGGCTTTGGGGCCGCCAACGCCCAACCGACTGCCGATATCCAGTTCAGCTACCTCTTCAAGTCGGACGCGCCCTACAACGCGAGCGCCTGGCGCAATGAACGCTTCGACCGGCTCCTGCTGGAGGCGCGCGCGGAGACGGACGATGCCAAGCGCCGTCCGATGTATGCGGAGATGCAGCGCCTGATCCATGAGGGGTCCGGCGTTTGCCTCCCGGTCTTCGCGATCGTTCTAGATGCGCACAGCAACCGGCTGAAGGGACTAAGGTCCATCCCGGCCGGCAACCTGATGGGCTTCAACTTCGCTGAACACATTTGGCTTGAGCAGTGAGCGTCGTTGCGGCATCCTCGGAGCGGGCGCGCGTCAGGGCGTCGCCACGGGTAGGACGGTCATGAACGTGGCCCGTCTCGTGCTCGTCAGGATCGCGATCGCGATTCTGACGCTCGGTTTCGTCTCGGTAGTGGTGTTCCTCGGCACGGAGATCCTGCCGGGCGACGTCGCCGAGGCTCTGCTCGGACAAAGCGCGACGCCTGAGGCGGTCGCGGGCCTGCGCCAGGCCCTCCATCTCGATCTGCCTGCCTATACCCGCTACTTCCTGTGGCTCGGGGGGCTGCTGTCGGGCGATCCGGGCCGCTCGCTGGTGAATGGCCTGCCGGTCGCAGGGCTGATCGCGAGCCGGCTGCCGAACTCGCTGATGCTCGCCGCAGTCACGGCAGTCGTGTGCGTGCCGATCGCGCTGATGCTGGGGATCACCTCGGCGATCTGGCGCGGCAGCATCTACGACCGCGTGACGAGTTTTCTTACCATGTCGATCGTCGCGATGCCGGAGTTCCTGATCGCGACGCTCGCTGTGATCGTGTTCGCGGTGAACCTGCGCTGGTTCCCGGCGCTGTCCTACTCGACGGAAATTGGGTCGCTCGGCCAGTTCTTCCGTCTGTTCGGGCTGCCGGTCTTCACGCTGAGCTGCGTCATGATCGCCTGGATGATGCGCATGACGCGCGCAGCGGTGATCGACACCTTGCGCTCGTCCTATGTCGAGATGGCGGTGCTGAAGGGCGCGCGGCCGATGCGAGTCGTTCTGACGCATGCTTTGCCGAACACGATCGGCCCGATCGCCAATGCCGTCGCACTCAGCCTCTCGCACCTTCTCGGCGGCGCCATCATCGTCGAGATCGTTTTCAACTACCCAGGCCTCGCGCGGCTACTCGTTGACGCGGTGTCGACGCGCGACATGCCGCTCCTCCAAGCCTGCGTGATGATCTTCTGCTCGGCCTATCTCTTCCTCGTGATGCTCGCTGATATCGCCGGCATCCTGTCCAACCCGAGGCTTCGACATCGATGAGCACTGATCAAACGATCGCCGCCGTCGAAGCGCCGGCCCCGCCGCGCCGCGGCCTCCGCTTGCCCATCGCCGGCATGATCGGTGTCGTCATCGTCGCCTTCTGGGTGTTGATGGCGATCATCGGACCGTACATCGCCCCGCACGACGTGGGCGCGCTGGTCGACGACGATCTGTTCGGACGGATGCGCTGGGCGCTGCCGCTCGGCAGCGACTATCTCGGCCGCGACGTGTTTAGCCGCATCCTTGTCGGTGCGCGCTATTCGATCGGGGTTGCGGCGGCGGCGACTTTCCTCGCCATCCTCATGGGCGGCACCCTCGGCATGCTCGCCGCGGTCTCGCGCGGCGCGGTCGACATGGCGCTCAGCCGCTTCGTCGACGCGCTTATCTCGATTCCGAGCAAGATGTCGGCGCTCGTCGTGATCGCCGCGCTCGGCTCCTCGATCCCCGTGCTGATCGGCACGGTTGCGGTGATCTACACGCCCGGCACCTTCCGCATCTGGCGCGCGCTCGCGGTCAACGTGAACGCGCTCGATTTTGTCGAGGTGGCGCGCGCCCGCGGGGAGGGGACCGGCTATCTCATCCGCGAGGAGATCCTGCCGAACATCGCCGGCCCGGTGCTGACCGATTTCGGCCTGCGCTTTGTGTTCGCCATCCTCCTCCTGTCGGGCCTCTCCTTCCTCGGTCTCGGCGTGCAGCCGCCGAATGCCGACTGGGGCTCGCTCGTGCGCGAGAACATCAATGGGCTTGCCGACGGCGCGCTCGCCGTGGTGATGCCGGCGGTCGCGATCGCGACGCTGACGATCGGCGTCAACCTGCTGATCGACAACCTGCCGGGCCGCTGGTCCTCGACTGGGGAGCACTGACATGGCGCCCCTCGTCAAAGTCGAAAACCTGCGGGTGACCGCGCGCGACGAGCGCGGTCGGCAGAACATCATCGTCAAGGATGTCAGCTTCGAGGTGCAACCGGGCGAGGTTGTCGCCCTCATTGGCGAATCTGGTTCTGGCAAGACCACCATCGCCCTGTCGCTGATGGGTTATGCCCGCTCGGGCGCCCGCATCGCCGGCGGCAGCATCGCCTTCGACGAGCGGAGCGTGCTCGACATGAGCTCGCGCGAGCTGTCCTCGCTCCGCGGCCACGACATCGCCTATGTGCCGCAGAGCGCCGCCGCCTCGTTCAACCCGGCGCGCTTGCTCCTCAAGCAAGTGATCGAGAGCTCGCAGATCCACCACGTCATGCCGCAGGCGGAGGCCGAGGCGAAAGCGGTCGCACTGTTCCGGGAACTCGTCCTTCCCGACCCCGAACGGGTCGGCGAGCGCTATCCGCATCAGGTCTCCGGCGGCCAGCTGCAGCGCCTGCTCGCAGCGATGGCGCTCGTCACCGATCCGAAGCTCGTCATCTTCGATGAGCCGACCACGGCGCTCGACGTGACGACGCAGATCGAGGTGCTGCGCGTCTTCAAGAAGGCGATCAAGCAGCGCGGCACGACGGCGATCTACGTCTCGCACGACCTGGCTGTGGTCGCACAGATGGCTGATCGCATCGTCGTGCTGCGCGACGGCGTGATCCGCGAGGTTGACGCGACCGGCCGCATCCTCTCGGAGCCGAAGAACGAGTACACCAAGAGCCTGCTTGCCGCCGCCGAGCCGCAGGTGCGGGCGGCAGCTGCCGAAGCGGGGCAGGCGACGGCCGCGCCTCCGGTCCTCCAGGTGAAGAGCGTCGTTGCCGGCTATGGCGCCGTCGATCGCGACGGAATTCCGGCTTTGTCCGTGCTGCGCGATGTCGGCCTCACCATCAAGCCGGGCACGACCCTCGGCGTCATCGGTGAATCCGGCTGCGGCAAGAGCACGCTCGCCCGCGTGATCGCGGGCCTTCTGCCGGCGGCCCGGGGCGAGGTGCTGCTCGATGGCGTTCCCTTGCCGCGCAAGGCAGCCGAGCGCACGCGCGACCAATTGCGCCGCATCCAGATCGTGTTCCAGATGGCGGACACCGCGCTTAATCCGGCGCGTCCGATCGGCCGCATTCTCGGCCGCCCTCTCGAGTTCTATCACGGGCTTGGCGGCGACCAGCGCCGGCGCCGCGTCGCCGAACTCCTCGACATGGTGCGCCTGCCGGCGACCATGGCCGAACGCTATCCGAGCGAGCTCTCTGGCGGCCAGAAGCAGCGCGTCAACCTCGCCCGGGCGCTCGCCGCCGAGCCTTCGCTCATCCTGTGCGATGAGGTCACGTCCGCGCTCGACACGGTGGTCGGCGCCGCGATCCTCGATCTTCTCGCCGAGTTGCAGCGCGCGCTGGGCGTTGCCTACCTTTTCATCAGCCACGACCTGTCGATGGTCAAGGCTGTGTGCGACGAGGTGATGATCCTCTACGCGGGTCAGATGATGGAGCACGGCAGCCGCGGCGCGCTGCACCAGCGCCCCCTGCATCCTTATTCGGATCTCCTCATCTCCTCCGTGCCAGAGTTGCGCCAGGGCTGGCTCGACGGCATCAGCGAGACGGTATTGAAAGAAGCCTCGGCTGGCGTTGCCCGGCCGGGCCGGGGGGAGACCTGCAGCTTCTTCGAGCGCTGCGCGGTGCGCATCCCCGGGCGCTGTGATGTCGAGCGGACGCCGCTGCGCCGCCTGTCAAAGGGAGCCGACATCCGCTGTCAGCGCACGGAAGCGGAGCTCGTCGAGCTGAGCGCGTCGGCGCAGCGTGTCGATGTGGAATCCGAGCGCGCCGCCAGGGCGCGCTGAGGCTGTAATCGCCGCATATCAATCGCAGCAGAAATTGCGGGAGTCTCGGTCGTCTGGGCATCACACCAGGCCCGGTGGCTTTTTTTGCGAGCCAGGGGCCGACTTTGATGTCAGGGCCCGCGATCAAGTCATCATTATCGATTGCCAACCGGGCTTGGCCCCTGCGGCTAGGGGAGTTGCAATGCGAGCAGCCATCGAGATTAGTCGGCTAGGAGGGGGCCGTAAAGATCTTTGCGCTCTCCGCGACATTGGCTGAGGTAGGGAACGCCTCCGTGATAATTCCCGGCTCACAAGACGCGTTCCGGGAGCGTACATTGGGTGATCGGCACGCCTAAGTCGCGCTCGAATTCGCCTGGGACATAGGGCGCAACGATTCCTGATTGTTCATGCATCGACCAGCTGACGCTGATTCCGAGTTGGGCCCCAATTCGACCCTCCAACTGTACTTCTACCCGCAAAGTCCAGAGGATGGTTGTTTGGAGGTCGCACTTGGTGCACCGGCAAGCAATCGATGCGCTTACATCTGAGATCATAAAACGACCCTGATCAACAAAAAGGCAAGACGACCGTCAATCCGAAAGGGACTGCCCTACTGATTGTAGATTTGAAAAATTGTGAGATCTCCGAGAGTGGGCAGCGCAAATATCCGGACTACGTCAATCGTCCCGAGCGCCACGTCATGCCGAACGTCCGACGGTTGCTCTACTCCGCCCTTTCGAACGGTGTAGAGGTTCGCTATACAATCCTATCGCGACGCCTAGGTTATGCTGCGTCACCTTCCAGCAACCCCAATCGACGTGTTCCGATCCCCCTCGCGCTTTCAAAGCTGGCCTTGACATCCGATGACAAGGGGTGCGTGCCAGTGGATGCGAAACGATCCAACGACTCGCCGCGAAGACAAACCCAGAAAGCCCCGCCATTGCAGAACCTGCGATGGAGGAGGTGTGCGCTCGAGGAATCTCTATATTGCCTGTATACGTGTGCAAGGAAACAAGGCGTGATGGGGCGCGTCGCCAAAATGGTTACCGACAAAACGCGTTTTAAACTCGTCCGGGCCTCAAGGCGCGAATGAATGGAGATGATTTGGTCCGGCCGGAGGAAGACCCTCGCTCGGTTGCTCGCTCCCGGTTGAATTAACCACGTGGTGGTGACCAAATGTGCTGGCCAGACGCGGTCTCCGTTTCTGCCGTTACTCTCATGGCTCCAGGATCTTGTTGCAGCTAGCGCGCCGGTGAACGGGCATGACCTCGTCAGGCCGGTTCCGACCCGCACGCTGTGGCTGAAGTCAACGAGGCGAAAAGTGTGGTGGCGCGCCCCGAGGCGCGCAGGTCCTGGGATCCAGCGTCTCGAACGCGGGGCGAGACGCGCACGCACCATAGGCCGTCAGATGCACTCGGCGCGGATTCGCGACATTAGCCGCCGGACGAGCGGTGAGTCTTTCGCGGTTGGTCTTTACGGCCGTACCTCATCAGATGGGCGCGCATCATTCGGCTTCCGCCAGCCCCTAGCGCTCCCAAACGTGAAGCATGGATTCGCCGAAGATTGCGTAGATATGGACGGCAGTGGCGAACGGGCACAATCACGCAAGAACTGCGCTGTCGTAGCGTGTCAAAGATCGAAGCAGCGACTGCCACCTGTTCATGGACAGGCTCCTTGCGCATGTCGGGACGCACGGTGATCCAAACGCCCTCCGTTCCACGCGTTCGATCAACTCCGGCTGCACCGACATTACGGTAAGCATCCGGCGTAGGCCGCGGGCTCGGTTGGATTATTCTGACGGCCAGCGCTTAAGCAACTCGGGATTTTCTTTGTAAATTTGGATGAGCTCGATGAGGCGTTCGATGCCGAAGTCGGTGAACGCCTGGACACCGTCTTCGCCAACGCCATAGACCCATATGGCGCCGTCCTCGATCTCCATTTCATTGGCGACGTCGCGCAGCCAATCTTCATCTTCGCCGAGGTCCGTCGCGACCTTGGTGATGGTGGTGACGTGATGGATCTTGTTGACGTGGGTGGTCATGCCGCTCGAGCGGAGATCGCTGATGCTGGCGTCCAATTCCAGGGCAGAAGTTCGTCCAGCCGATGAGCCGGATGGGCGGCGATCCGGGCGAGGATATCCGTAAGCCACGCCTGCGGGTCGATACCGTTCATTTTCGCCGTGACGATGAGGCTGTACATAGCTGCGGCGCGCCGCCCTCCGCGATCAGATCCGCAGAACAGCCAGGACTTCCGTCCAAGAGCGATGCCTCGCAAGCCCCGTTCGGCAGCATTGTTGGAGAGGCACACGCGTCCATCTTCCAGGAACAGCGTGAAGCTCGCCCATCGCTTCAGGATGTAGTTGAACGCCTTGGCCAGGTCGTGACCGCGAGACAGTTTGGCGAGCTGTTCGCGCATGTAGACCTGAAGGTCCTCGACCAGAGGCCGGCTCAGCGTCTGTCGCACCTCCAGACGCCCTTCGGGGCTCCTGCCATTGATGGAGCGTTCGATCTCGAACAGCGCATCGATCCGCCGCACGACCTCGATCGCGATCGGAGAGAGCGAGATTTCCTTTTTTCCGGCGCCCTTGCGCCGCGCATTCTCTTCGATGTCGGCCATAGCAAAGAACGGGCGCCTTCCATGCGACCAGCAGGCAGCCTCCCGGATCGGTCCGGGCTGGCGCCCGGGCAGATAGAGCTGGTTGTACCCGTCATAGGCGTCGGCCTGCAGGATGCCGGCATATCGGGCCAGATGCCCCTGGGGATGCTCTCCCTTGCGGTCGCGTGAGTAATAGAACATCGCCGCTGGCGGGTCCGGGCCCCCAAACGGCCGGTCATCCCGGACGTAGATCCAGCACCGGCCCGTATCGGTCTTTCCCTTGGCCAGTACCGGCACGGTCGTATCATCGGCATGAAGGCGCTCGGCCGCCATCACATGGGCTTCCACCAGGCGCAGCAGGGGATCCAGCGAGGCACAGACCGCCCCAACGGCATCTGCCATGGTCGACAGTGCGATCGGCACGCCTTCCAGCGCGTAGCGCTCGGCCTGGCGGTTTAGCGGCTGATGCTGGCCGAACTTCTCGAACATGATCATGGCCAGGAGGTTCGGGCCAGCCCATCCCCGGGGAATGGCATGGAACGGTGCCGGCGCTTGGCTGATCTTCTCGCAGTCGCGACAGGAGAACTTCTCCCGGACCGTCTCGATCACTTTCCACTGGCGCGGCACCACTTCCAGCGTCTGCGTCACGTCCTCGCCGAGCTTGCGCAGGCGACTGCTGCCGCAGCATTCGCAAGCCGTAGGCCCATCGATCACCACCCGCTCCCGGGGAAGGTGCTCGGGGAAAGTCTGGCGATCGGCGCGCTTGCGTGTAAATCCCCGCACCGTCGTCGTCTTGGCCACGGCCCGTTCCGCCGCAAGCTCGTCCTCGGTGGCGTCGGCTTCCAGCTCTTCGAGTGCCAATGCCAACTGCTCGATCAGCCGCGCCGAACGCTCTGACCGTTGGCCGTAAATCTGATGCTTCAGCTTGGCGATCTGCAGCTTCTGCTGTGCAATCAGCGCCTCGTCTTCCGACGCTTTCGCGCGGGCGACCGCGAGTTCAGCCGCGATCTCCAAACCCTTGGCGCGCTCGACTGCCAGCGCCTTCTTCAGGGCGGCAACGTCATCCGGAACAGCGTCGCGGTCGGCATCCATGTGACGCAGTGAATCACAGATTAGACGCGATGTGACTCCCCAAAATGGCGGCAACCGCAGATTTCTTAGCTCAGCCCGCGCTTTGCGGTCGCCAACTCAGTTGCGGATTCCGCCAGTCGATGCCCTCGAGCATATAGGCCATCTGCGCCGCTGAGATCGATACCGCGCCGGCCGACGCCGCGGGCCAGATGAACTTCCCACGGTCAAGGCGCTTAGCGTAGAGCGACATGCCCAGCCCATCGTGCCAAAGAATCTTGACCAGGTCACCACGGCGACCTCGGAAGATGTAGAGATCGCCGGCATGGGGATCGCGCTTCAAGCTCTCCTGAACCGTAAGAGCCAGGCTTTGCATGCCACGACGCATGTCGGTGTGGCCAGTGGCGATCCAGACCCTGATGCCGCTCGGAATAGGGATCATCGTCGTCGCAGGAGCTCAAGAACCCGCTGCAGCGCCTCGCCGTCGACGTCCCGGTCAACGCGAACACGACAGCCACCGCCAAGCTCGATCTCGATGATTCCGGCCCTTGCGCGCTGCGCAGGGGGTGAAGACGCCGGTTGCGGCGTGCTGATCGATACCGGTGCCGACGCCGGTGTGATCTCGACAGGAACAAGAGCTGGCACGGCATCACCGCCCAAGCGGCCTTGGCGCGCCTGCCGACGCCAGGTGAACAACAGGCTCGGTGCCACGCCGTGCCGCCGCGCTACCCCACAAACAGTCTCCCCGGCCTGCACGGTCTCCTCGACGAGGCGAACCTTCTCGTCGTAACTCCAGCGACGCCGACGTTCGACGCCCAATACCTTCACCTGCATTCGCCACATGACCTTAAGGCTAGACTTAAGGTCACACCCTCAGGCAGCTCGTCGAACCGAACAAGACGGCCGCCACCGGAGGGATACACATTACGTGCCCGCCAAAGCATAACTCGGTCGAACCGCCGTGGTACGGAACCGTATGTCCGGTGGTGTGGGAGGGGCGATGTCGGAAAAACGATCAATCCTCGAAAATGAAACTGCAAGCTTGCGAGCCCCCAGCTCCCTCAAAGCTTGCAATCTCAAAACTCACCGTCGCAGAAGACTGCATTCGGCGTTTTTCACGGAGGACCGCTTACAGCGGCCTACGTGAATCGGTTCAGTGGCCGCTCGAGACCGAGGTTCTCTCTTAATGTTTGCCCGGAGTATCGTGATCCGAATTTACCGCGTCGCCGCAGTTCGGGGACGACGAGCTCGTTGTGTCCTCGATGAAAGCGCCGACAACAGCGTGATTGGCTCCAACACTGCGCTGCGGCTTACACGAGCAATAGCTGCGTAATCTTCATGTATGACGCTTGGGCTATCGGGGACAAATACGAAGCGAAATGCCGCCCCTTCGGCTAGTGCTGCCAGATGAGCGTAATAGTCGATATCAGCTCCGCCATTCGCTGGCGCGCTCGGATCGCGCCATGCACCTTAGTGATATCCCGCCTGTAGGAGGAACACTCCGAGCTTCATTTTATCATCACGCCGCACGCCGAGCCTCCGTTTTAAGATCGACCATCCTCACGCACCGCGCTCAGCTGGTGGTGTGTTCCCTGGCGCCATAAGTTGACTTTTCGCAGTTGCCAGAGATCTTGGCGGGTGTGCCTCCCGATAATGTCGCTCCGACATACATCCTCTAGAGCTGCGTTGAGTTGCTCCTACCAAAGCGTTCGAAGTTGTCAAAGCTCGCTTTCGAATGTTATCGAAGGTGGCAATCCCAAGGTCCAGCGAGCTGAAGGCAGAGGCTGAACGTCTTTCAGAAACGTCCTCAAAGCGGAATTGGCCAATGGTAGCCATGTTAGTTTTCCACGAGCTGTTTTGTTGAATTCGAAGCAAGCCAGAAGAGTTACTTGCTTCATCGTTCGATTGAGCGGCCTGCCTGATCAATGATGGGTGTGCTTCTGCTATCTAGATCAATCACTAGCGTTGATAGTTGACCGGGCGCGAATTGAGCTCCATCCGCTGTCGCAGCGTAGCCGCGCCTGCAAAGGTAGGATGCAGACGTATGACAAAACACTTCAATCCTTGGGAGGTTTCTTGTTCGCATCTGATCTTCTGCCGCAAAACTGGACGGGTTTAAGCAGGCTTTTAGCTCCGTCTCTATCGGGGAGATATATCCGATGGCGGAATGAAGCCGGGTTCGGTGGTAGAAGCCCTCGATGAAGGTGAAGATGTCGCGCTGGGCCTCGGCGCGAGTCTTGTAGTTGCGATGATGGACGAGCGCGGTCTTCAAGGTGTGGAACAAGCTTTCCATTGGTGCAATGTCGTAGAGATCGGCCTTGGCGGCTCATCGAAGCGGTTATGCCCGTGTCAGCCGCGTCCTTGCCAACCTCCAACGGACGGCCAAATCGCCAGGTGTTGCAGGCCATTCCGGAAGACATCAATCCGGCTGTTAAGAAGCCGATCGCGACTTTGCCGGAACCCGGACATGAGCTTCCGCTTCATCGAAGTCTGAAACAGCAATTCCGCGTCGATAAGTGGAGCTTCTGCCAGAGTTAGGCTGCTGCCAGGAACGGCAGGGTTGACGTAAGCTTGATCCGGGGGCTGCGGTCAAGGCTCCAGTGTGGACGCTACCCATTGCAAAAGTCGAGGTATCAGGCACAGCGGCTCGACGAATACGTTGTCTCGCGCCTTCTGAAGAATCGTTCTTCAGCTCCCCGATCTTGACGTGAAACGTTTTCACGTCCACCATGGGATCGCTCGTACTGTTGCCGTCGCCAGTATCAAGTACCTCGACCGCTGCTTCCAGAAGCTGGGAATTCCACTCCGTGATCTGGTTCGGTTGCGCGTCGAAATGCTCAGCCAGTTGGGCCAGAGTCACGGGGCTAACGCTACCTTGGCGTTGAATGCCGGTGCGTGGTACCGGCGGGCTCCTCTGCTCATCGTCTGTCCTGATTCGCCGAACAATTTAGCCCGCCGTTCGGCAGAAACTTCACTTATCGCCCCATCCAGATTTCCGGAGCCACATCTCACAGGACTATCAGCATCGGTAGGTTCGTTGATCGCGTTTCTCAGATATGTGAGCGGAGCTTTTTGAATGCGGTGCTTACGTGCGTGGAACCTAAAATGAATACTGATACCTTTGCCGCTCATGAGTCTAACGTTCGTCGCTATGGGCGTTCGTTTCCCACCATCTTTACGAAGGCCCACGGGGCAACAATCCGAGACGAGACGGGCAAGGCTTATATTGACTTCTTTGTGGGGTCTGGCGCGCTCAACTACGGACACAACAACCCTGATATTATTGCCCAGGCAATTGAATATCTCGAGGGTGGGAATATTCTTTTGTCGCTCGATATGTATACGGCGGCAAAGCGTGAATTCATCGAAGCGTTCGTCCATTCAATCCTGAAACCAAGGGGCCTTTCTTATAAGATACAGTTTCCTGGGCCGACTGGCACAAACGCCAACGAAGCGGCACTGGCGCTTGCCCGAAAATATACCGGCCGCTCGAGCGTCATGGCCTTCACAAATGCATTCCACGGCATGTCACTTGGCTCCCTGGCGGTGTCGGGCGCGGCATCCACAAGAGAGCTAGGCGGCGTTGCTCGCCACGACGTGATCCGTGTCCCCTACGATGGCTATCAGAACCGAGCTTTCGATTCTGCGAGTTACATCGACTATCTTTTGTGCGATCCAGGCAGCGGCATAGAAAAGCCAGCCGCAATCATTCTGGAGACCATCCAGGCAGAAGGCGGCATGAACACCGCATCCGCGGCTTGGCTCACAGAGATTCAGCGTATTTGCCGTAAGCACGGTGTTGTTTTTATTGTCGACGACATTCAGGCAGGTTCGGGGCGAACGGGCGACTTCTTCTCGTTCGAGTTCGCGAAAATCGAACCCGATATCGTATGCCTTTCGAAGTCCCTAAGCGGTTCAGGTAATCCGTTCTCAATTGTTCTGATTCGCCCTGACATAGACATATGGAAACCCGGAGAACATAGCGGCACGTTCAGAGGCAACAATCTCGCGTTCGTTACTGCAGGGGCCGTGTGCAAAATGTGGTCCGACAGGCAATTTATTGCAGGCGTCGAGCGGACGGCTCTCAAACTGCAAGGACACCTTGATCGCCTCGTTGCGAAGTTTCCCACGTGCATCGAACAGAAGCGCGGCCGCGGCCTAATGGCTGGCCTCAAGTGCCGTTCACAGACGTTTGTGGGCCGTGTGCATGATTCTGCGTTCGAAAACGGACTGCTTATCGAATCTTCAGGGCCAAATCGCGATGTAATCAAAGTTCTTCCACCGATAACAATCACCGATGACGAACTTGATCATGGCACCGCCATTCTCAATCACGCACTAGAGGAGCAAGCCAATGGTAACTGATCAAGGATCGCACGCGCCCGCTGTCTCACCTCTTGTGATCGAAGAACGAACCGGCGCAATCAGAATTGCGGAGATCATCTCAGTCTTGAAAGGTGACGTCACTGCCCTGCACATCAGGCGAGCCTTCAGTACCGAAGTAGCCGAGGAGATCACCACGAATTTTATTCGCAATGCCGGTCGCAAGGAGCGGAAGGATGGCGTTCCTGGAGAATATATCGGAGCATCTCACTATAGCAAGGATGCAGCCACTTATTTCGCAGCGTCAGAAAATGCGCGACCGTTCGTCGACGGCCTTTTTGGCGATTTGGTTGATCCGGTCCGCGGGTTGTTCGACGCATTGAAGCGCGAGCTTCACAATCAAGGCATCGAATTGCGGCTGGCCCGGTCGGAGCACGGTCAGGCCAATATTTGTCGCGCTTTCTGTTGGTCTGGGACGGGCATGTATGCTTTGGAGCCTCACGACGACGTCGCTCAAGTTCTATGTGCCGGGAATGATTACGAGCTTCGCGCAGTGGCGAACAACACCGTTGTAGCGCTTAACGTGTATACCAGCATGCCTGAGGAAGGTGGCGATCTGCGAATCTGGAGCCATAAGCCTACAGCTAGCGATCGAAAGTCGCAAAGTGTGGAGAGAACAGGCTATCCCTATTCGACAGCTTACCTCGAGCCCTTTCCTTCTCACGATTTTCAACTTAAGGCGGGGGATATTGCCCTGATCGATGGCGGTTTCATTCACGGGGTCACGCGACAATCAAGCAACGGAAAGCGTCGCGTTCTGCTGAATAGCTTCTTTGGGTTTGCGCGGCCGCATCTTGTTCTCTGGTGGACCTGAAATTGCGTCTGACTGCTTCGCCGTGATGGACAAATGGCTTCGGTTTTCAGCTCGTCCCGTGGTCGCGCGAGCTAAAAGACTGCGCTAGAGCGTTAGCCGATCAGGTTGCAAATATCCTGCGGCGGCGAAGTAGTTTGTGGATTCTGCGGGCGAGTAAGTGTCGACGATGCGGCCAATGGCATCCCAGAGACCATTGACGGTGCGTTCGGCGGCCTTCCGGAGATTTGCTTTGAGTTTGGCGAAGGCGTTCTCGATGGGATTGAAGTCGGGGCTGTAGGGCGGAAGATAGAGGAGCGTTGCGCCGGCAGCTTCGATCATCTCGCGTATGCGCGGTCCTTTGTGGCTGGAGAGGTTGTCCATGATGAACGCGTCTTTAGGAAGCTCGGGCACGAGCACCTTTTCCACATAGGTCTCGAAGGCATCGCGGTTGATAGGGCCATCGAGCACCCAGGGCGCGATGATGCCGCGGGTGGTTAGAGCGGCCACGCAGGTTGTTGTTTTCCAGTGGCCGTGCGGAACGGCGGCTCGCAGACGCTCGCCGCGCTGGCAGCGGCCATGAGTTCGCGCCATGTTGGTCGATGCCCAGGTCTCATCAATGAAGACGAGCCGATCCCGATCGAGCTTGCCTTGGCTCTCACGCCAGGCTTCCCGCCGCTTCAAGACATCCGGGCGATCCTGCTCTGTGGCATGGGCGGTCTTTTTTTGCGCGTGATGTTGTGGCGCTCGAAGAAGCGACGGATCGTCCCGTAGCCGAAGGAAAGACCTTCTTTGCTCAGGCTATGGCGCAATTCCTCGATGGTGATATCGGGGTTTGCCTTGAGCAAGGCAGGATCGTCGCCTGATGGGCATCGATCCGGTGGGACTTGCGATCTCCGCCCTGAGCTCTTGGCTGGGCATCCCCTTGCTCTCGCTCGCGCATCCGCCACCGGCTGACGCTCGCGGCGCTGACGCCAAACCGCTCGGCCGCTTGCCGGCCGGATGCGCCGCCCGCAATGGTGGCAAGCACCCGTTCACGAACATCGACAGCGGTTTCGCCATACCCGCCGGCCTCCTGTCCCGGCGGGTAGCTTGAATCACCAAAACGCTGATTTGTGAATCCGCAGCGATTCAGTCAGATGGGCTAACGCTCTAGCATGTAACCGGCTGGCCAAGGCTAGCTGCTAAATCGAGTGAAGCTTCGGCAGCAAGTGATTGTCCTGGTCGCAATCTGGAGGGTGACTGAATGGATAGCTCGCGACTTGCTGATCACCAGAGTAGCGCCAGCCCTGAGACTCTCCTACTTACCCGTCTCTCTCCACCCGCGCTTTTCTTGGCGGTGGTTCATGTACGATGATTACGTGCACGCGTCTTGTGGAAGGCGCATACATTGGCGTCATTCCAATCCCAGCTTCCCTTCATGCCCAGGTGTTGGCATCAAGGCGTTTCTGCTTGCGCAGTTGCTCTGAACCAGATCGGACAGTTTACGGGGTATCAACGCGATCCTCAACAGATGTCATGTCCGTGTGAGCTTTGAGATCGACAACGAGCGGACCGCAAGGCTTGTGTCGGATGCGCTCGGCGCCGCCACCGATATGCGGGCGTTGGAGGACTTTGCCGGTCCACCGGAAGGAGCAACAATCCTAGGACGGTCAACCACCAACACTAGTAATTGATCTAGATAACAGAACATGTCACCTACACACGAGACAACCGTCCGACCGGTCAAACCTCACACGGAAGAGTTCGGCATGCAGTATCGACTACATTGTGTTCTGCGAATGGCTCCAATCGATGCGCTCGCCGGTCACCTGGCGGAAATCGCGCTTTCGGCCTGCGCCAAACGCAGCCTGTACTTTCTCTTTTAAGCGCATGAGGGCTCTCTGGAGCGCAGCAAGACGGTGGCTTCCGGCGTCAGTCTCTCTCAGACCTCGACCAAAAGCGAGGTGTGAATGTTTAACAATCTTTGATCGCAGTCCTCCTTTAACACTGGTTTCAGAGAATGTGTATCGGAGCGACTTTGTCGGAACGCGCACTCGTTAAAATCGCTGGTGGCTACGAAAAGTCTAGCGTTGAGGGACAGTGTTCTGTGAGGGTCAAAAAGACGCGACCCCACCGGCTGACCGCGGTGCGCGAGGATAATTCAAAGGAAGGTACGACATGCGGCGCAATGGTAAAATGAAGCTCGGAGTGATGCTCTGGTCGCTGGGATATCACGAGGGTGCATGGCTCGATCCGAGCGTGCCAGCGAATGGCGGAGCTGATATCGATTATTACGCTCATCTGGCAGCACTAGCCGAAGCGGCGGCATTTCACTTCGTATTTGTCCCCGATAGTCCAAGCGTCATACATGAAGATTACGCAACTATTGCCCGTGTAAGCCGTAGCGCAGTGTTGGAGCCAATCACGCTATTGTCGGCGCTTTCATCGAGGACACAACACATCGGCCTTGTCGGAACGGCGACGACAACGTATCACCAGCCATATCATCTTGCACGCATGTTCGCCTCACTTGATCACCTATCGCGGGGACGTGCGGCCTGGAACATCGTCACCTCGGGATTTAAGTCCGAAGCTGCAAATTTCGGCGACAAGGAACTTCCAGATCATGGATCGCGCTATGCCCGGGCGAGAGAATTCGTAGAAGTTGTCAAGGGTCTTTGGGATACGTGGGAAGACGATGCTTTCATTCGCGACAAGCAAACTGGCATTTTCGCTGACACAACGAAGCTCCATGTGCTCAATCACCGAGGGGACTGCTTATCAGTTAGAGGTCCACTCAACATCGCAAGGCCGCCGCAAGGGTATCCCGTGTTGGTTCAGGCTGGCGCATCTGATACCGGAATAAGGTTTGCTGCCGAAGTGGCCGAAGTCGTGTTCACCGCCGCACCTTCTTTGGAGCTCGGCAAACGATACTACGCAACTGTCAAAGAGAAGTCGCGCGCGCTTGGGCGGGACGATCAGGTGCTGGTCATGCCGGGCATTGTCCCGATCGTTGGGAGGACCAAGCAGGAAGCATCTGAGAAGCTTAAGAAGCTTCAGTCCTATACCCACATCGACGTGCAAATTGGGACGGCCAATCGGTTGCTGGGGTCTGTCACCGATCTGCGTTCAGTGAATCTCGACTCACTGGTCCCCGAGACATTGCCGGAGACGAATTTCACCAAGAGTCGTCAGAACCTGCTCCTGGACCTCGCGGCAAGCCACAAATTGACCTGGAGACAACTGATCCGCATGGCGTCGGACAGCCTTGGACATCTCATGGTTGTTGGAACACCGGACGAAATTGCTGACGTCATGGTGGATGCATTTGATCAACATGCGGCTGACGGTTTCAATGTGTTACCGGCGACCTTTCCAGACGGGCTCAAGGATTTTATCGAGCTCGTCGTCCCCGAATTGCGGCGACGCGGGAAATTCAGATCCCGATACTCCGGGCAAACATTAAGAGAGAACCTTGGTCTCGAGCGGCCCCTTAATCAGTTCACGTGCAGGCAAGTGTAAGCAGTCGTTCGTGAAAGATGCCCAAGCGCTTGAACGGGTGTTTTGAGATTGCAGGCGCTCGGCTGGCGATTGCCGATAGGTCGTTAGGAGTCTCGCCCATGATCTCAACGCCGGCGGGGGCAGGCTAAACACCGAGTTCAGTGGGCGCTATCGTCGTTGCCAGCAAGACGTCGCGTCTGGACGGCCGACCTCAGATTGCCTCCTCGAAATGACGTTCGCTGATCAAGCCCGCAAAATCGATCGTTAGGGAAAAAGTAAAGAGCTTTCGGATGGATCGCAGACAATTCATGCAGACAACGTCGGCCGCTATCGTGGCCGGAACGCTGCCTTCCGTCGGGAGCCGGGCTTCGGTGCAATCCCCAGGCGAGTTAACGATACGTACGGGCAGTGGCGGCGCTTTTGGTAATGCCGTCATTGAAGTTTTAGTGAAACCGTTCCAGGCGGAGACCGGAATCAAGGTGACGCCGATCACCGACCAGACTAACCCGGCGCAGATTGAGCTGATGGTGACCACGAAAACCGTTACCTTCGACGTGGCTCAAATCACTCAAGGCTCGGCGCTTGCCGCAGCCGAGAAAGGCCATCTCGAGCAGATCGACTACTCCATCTACAAGAAGGATGAGCTGGACGGCATCATCGATTTCGCGAAGCATCCCTTCGGCGTCGGCTCCAATATCTATTCCATTGTCATGGTGTATAACACCGTCAGGTTCCCAGCTGGCAAGCCGCGCCCGAACACTTGGGCCGAGTTCTGGGACGTCAAGAAGTTTCCGGGCGTTCGCGTACTCACGGACGGTCGATTGGGAATTCAAGGTCCATGGGAGGAGGCGCTGCTGGCGGACGGTGTACCAGCGGACAAGCTCTACCCGATGGACATCGACCGTATTTTCGGCAGCCTGGACAAGATCAAGCCGCATGTTCGTAAATGGTGGCATAACGGAGCCGAAATCCAGCAAATCATGCAGGAGAAAGCAGCCGACATCCTGAATTCCTATGATGGTCGTGCGATTCTGTCGATGGACCAGGGCGCGCCGATCGAAATCAATCGGAACCAGGCCAAGCTGATTTCGGACTACTGGGTGATCCCGAAGGGCAGCCCGAATGCGCGGAACGCGCAGAAGTTCATCGAATTCGCCACCCGCGCCGAGCGCCAGGCGACGTTCGCCCGGCTCTTTCCCATCGGCGCCACCAACCGCAATGCATACAAGCTGATCCCGGACGCCGTGGCCCGCAGGCTTGCCAGCCATCCTGACTACATGGCGAGCGGCATTCTGATCGATATGAAGCGGTACGCTCAGATTGGGTCGGATGGCCTGTCTAACAGTCAGCGGCTAGCTCACCGCTGGAACAGATGGAGTCTGTCCTAAACCGCGGGCCGCGAAAGCTTTGTGGGGCATCTTGATGAGACCAGCCATGTGGGAGCGCCCGCCGCGGGCGGCCGGCGCGTCGCATTCGGTCGGTCGTGCATAGAAGTGTTTTGGAGCATGAATGGTGACTGTTTATGTCGAGAGTCCCACTCCGCCTGCCGCATCTGACCAGGGTGAGACGGTGTTAGGTTCTGCGGAAGTCGAATTTCGTGGCGTCACCAAGATGTATGATGTGAACCCAGCAGTCAAAGATTTATCACTCACCGTCCGTCGCGGCGAGTTTCTAACTATCCTCGGTCCAAGCGGTTCAGGCAAGACCACTACGCTGATGCTGCTGGCCGGGTTCATACCGCCCACTAAGGGCGACATCGTGATCGCCGGAAGATCCGTCACCGCTGTGCCTTCCTACCGGCGCGACCAAGGCATCGTCTTCCAAAGCTATGCATTGTTTCCGCACCTTACGGTGCGCCGGAATTTAGAGTTTCCGCTCGAAATGCGGGGCGTGAAGGCTGCCGAGAGAGCAGCGCGGGTCGACCGCATGCTTGAGCGCGTGCACCTCAAGGACTTTAGCGAACGCATGCCGTCACAACTGAGTGGCGGCCAGCAGCAGCGA
Source organism: Bradyrhizobium sp. 170 (assembly GCF_023101085.1). Lineage (NCBI taxonomy): Bacteria > Pseudomonadati > Pseudomonadota > Alphaproteobacteria > Hyphomicrobiales > Nitrobacteraceae > Bradyrhizobium > Bradyrhizobium sp. 170. The sequence goes on from NZ_CP064703.1 coordinate 2,038,726, forward strand.
GTGGCGCTTGCCCGTGCGCTGATCGCCGATCCGCCAATCCTCCTGCTCGATGAGCCGCTCGGCGCGCTCGACCGCAACCTTCGTGAGCAGATGCAAGTCGAGCTCAAGAGCCTGCACAAGGAGTTCGGTAAGACCACCATATGCGTAACGCACAATCAGGAGGAGGCGCTCACGCTGTCGGATCGCATCGTCGTCATGAGCGCCGGGCGGATCCAGCAGACCGACACGCCGGAGGTCATCTACGACCGGCCGGTGACTCGCTTCGTGGCGAATTTTCTGGGCGAGGCCAACTTTCTTGAAAATTCCGATTTCAAGGTCGAATCCGCTGCAGCGCAGCCTACTGGCACCGTGGCCATGATCCGGCCGGAGCGCATCTATATTGCCGCTGCCGAGGCGCGGCAGCGCGCTGATGCGGACCAGCGCCAATCGGTCACCGGAACGGTGGGCGAGATGATCTATGCTGGACCGTTGCGGAAATACCATGTGCGCGTCGGGAGCAGCATAATCATCGTGCGCGAGCATGTTGCCGCGGGGCAGAAGATCTTCCAGCCTGGCGAAGAGGTGCGGCTCGACTGGCTGCGCTCTGACGTACGCTTCGTTGCGACTTAGGGTACTGAAAGGGGTGAGGCGAATGGGACCGCTTCAGAAGCTCGGGCGACTGCCCATCGTGTTGACCATGCCGGCCTTCGCGGTTTTGCTGGTCGTGTTCGGCGTGCCGATCATTCAGCTCTTCCTGACCAGTCTTAATGCGCCGGCCTTTTCGTTCGCCAACTATCAGGCGTTTTTCGGCGAACAGTCGAATGTCCGCGTCCTCTTTCAGACGGTCGAGGTGAGCGTCGTGGCCACGGCGATCTGCCTGATCATCGGCTATCCGACGGCCTATCTGATCGTGGCAGCCTCGAAGCGATTGCGCACTGCGCTGATCGTGTTTGTTTTGATCCCCTATCTGACCAGCGGATTGGCGCGCACCTACGCTTGGATCGTGATTCTGGGCGACCGCGGCCTGATCAACAGTGTATTGCTCGACCTTGGGCTGATCTCAAGGCCGCTGGAGCTAATCTATAACCGCGTGGCCGTTTATATCGGCATGGTACACATCATGCTGCCGATGATGATGTTGCCGCTCATCAGCGTCATGCAGGACATCGACAAGTCTTTGATGGCTGCCGCTCGCAGCATGGGTGCGCGGCCCCTTGCCGCTTTTTGGCGCGTGTTCCTCCCGCTCACCCTGCCGGGCGTCCGCAGCGGCGCGCTGCTGGTCTTTGTGGTCTGCCTCGGCTTCTACGTCACGCCACAAGCGCTCGGCGGGTTGCGCGACGCCATGCTGTCGACCTTCATCGCGGCTCAAGTCGCGACCGCCTTCAACTTGGGGTCTATTGCTGCCTCGGCCTTCATCCTCCTGGGCGTCGCCGCTGTCATGCTTTCAACGTTGGGGTTGGATATTTCCGGCAAGCAGGGCACGGCGAAAACAGCGAGTAAGTCCGGGTCGACCCGGCTGCCCTCGGTCGGCAGACTCACCCGACATCTCAATGAGCTTGCCACTCCCTATCGATCGAAGCGCTGGACGTCCAAGCTGTACCAGGCGGGGGATGAGAGCCGCTGCTGGGACACCGTCGGCACGGTGTTCGTGGTGCTTGTCATGTTCTACCTGCTGTTTCCGAGCCTCGTGATCATCATTATGTCATTCGGCGCTGGGACGGTTCTGGAATTCCCGCCCTCGAGTCTTTCGCTGCAGTGGTACCGTTCCTTCTTCGACAATCCCTGGTGGATTGACGCCGCCTGGACGAGCATTCAGCTCGGGGTCGCAGTCGCCATCCTGTCGACCATCGTCGGGACGCTTGCGGCCTACGGCCTCAGCCGCACCTTTCCGCGCCTGCGCAGCTTTCTGACCATGCTGATCCTGACGCCGATCACCATTCCAGTCATTGTGGTTGGCATCGCGACCTATCTTGGCCTAGTCAATTTGGGGCTGCTCGGCTCGAAGATCGGTCTCGCCCTCGCGCATAGCATCGGCTCCATCACCTTTGTCGTCGTCATTGTCGTGACGACCTTGGCGAATTTCGACCAGCGGCTGGAAAAAGCGGCGAAGAGCATGCGGGCTGGGCCGCTGCAAGCTTTCATGAGGGTAAGGCTGCCGCTGATCCGGCCCGGCGTCATCGCCGGCGCCGTATTCGCGTTCATCCACTCCTTCGACGAGGTCGTCATCTCGTCGCTGGTCGGGGGGGCGATCCGGACGTTGCCGCTGAAAATGTGGGATAACATGCGCAACGAGATGGACCCGACGATCGCCGCAGTGGCGTCGCTGCTGTCGCTTCTGCCTATGTTCTGGCTGATCGCCCTGTATCTCACGTCGTTACGGTCGAAACTGGGGGAGCCGGCGTGCGCTCCCGAACCCCACTACTAGACCCGCGAGCGGGATCAGCAGCCGTTCCGATGCTGCGATCAATAGGATAAAGCAGCTTGCGGCAATCGTAGCCGCCCCGAAATCTCGCCGCTGAACACGGCAATGCTGGGTCCGCGCCAAAAAAGCGTACCATTCGAACGGGGGGCGGACACCCAAGCAGGATTGTCGCATTAGGAGCCCGAATATTGCTCAGACGTCCGATGCGAATTGCACCGGATATTCGCGCGGCTTGGGGCCCTCAAAGAGGAACTTCACGCCAGTCCGAGACACATAGGAAATCGTCAAAGGTCCTGACCGGTATTGTGTCCTTTGCAATCGAACAATTCGGCGCGGGCCTTACGGAACGATGTTCTTGGCAGGCTGCGCGCGGGATTTATCAGATTGCGAACATAAGCGCTGGTGGCAATTCCGTCACTTACCGGTCCATAGTTCACTTTCGCTGCTTCGCGTTTGACGATGTCTTTTCGCCGGGCGCAAGCAGGAGATCATAGCTGAGGATTTTGACCTCGGCCCAGGGGCTTAATCCAGTTTGAAGTTCGCATGAAGCGCCGGCGCTTCGGAAGAGATGGGGTATTCGGTCCCGATCGCTTGACCGATTTGCCGCGCCGCACGTTTTGACTGACGATCATGGACCAATAGGGTGACGCTACCAGTGATCCGGCCCGGCGCTATCGCCGACGCCGTTTTCGCCTTCATCCACTCCTTCGACGAGGTCGTCATCACGTCGCTTTTGGTGGACTATCCAGACGCCCCGCTGAAAAGTGGAATTTTGCGTAACGTTATGGACCCGACGATCGCCGCCCCGCCAGCCAAAAAGGCACAATTGGAGATGTTGCGCCGATGGCAAGGCGAAACCGCTCTTGACTGGAATCCATCGCAACGTGGAGCTACGCGGCTTGAACTGCTCATACACCCTCTTTTGGTCCTGGTTCCTCTGACGAACTGCGGCTGTCCGATGAGGTAGAAGCTGCTCACAATCGTGATTGCAGCCCGTCCAATCGCCCAAGATGACGACGCTCTGCTTCAGAGTCACGGGAACTTGGGCGGCAGATGAATGAGGCGGCGCGATCGAGACCTGATTCTTCGCGAGGACGGTCCCTTACATGCGCCTGGCCGACGCTTCAGCGCTTGCACCAGAGAGCAACATTGTGAAAAACTGCAAATTCTCTCCATCTTGCGCAGGATTTCGGAACTGCAAGGCGGAAACTGGGGAACTTCAGCTCTCGGGAGATCATAACATTTAGACAAAAGATGGAGACGAGGCCAGTCCTGGTTATCTCCATGCGAGCGACGGCGTTCCCCGGCACATCCTGAGCGCACAGGGGATCTGCACGATGGAGGAATCGGATGGAATGCGCCGCCTGGCCTCACGTGAAGGGGCATCTTGCGTCTACACGGCGAAGCGCTGCGATGTTTCTTGAATATCCACCCGTCAAGGACACTTACGAACCGAAAGGTGCACAGAACTGGGTGGCAAGGTGGATAAAAAACGGAGATGCTCACTGCTTTCTTGGTGACTCGATTATAAAAAAAGGAGCTTGCAATGAGGCGGCCGAGGCTTGGCTTTGCGCGCTAACGGCCTTTGAAGTTGCCAGGCGGCTAGTTGATGAAGACGATCGACAGAATGGAGACATTTCGGCCAAGATCGAGGCCGCCGTTCAGAGGTTCGCTCTGGCTCCGGACCAAAGGGTAGCCCGGGTACAAATTGCATGCGGCGATCAGACCCAATTTTCGGGCCACTACTTGCCCGCTGGTCATCCCGATTCGCGTTGCGCGGCAGTCATTTGCATCAGCAGGGAACAAGAGACAGGAGCGATGCTGCTCGGAAGGCTCTTGCCCACCGTATTTGCTCGGGGCATGTCGATTCTTGTTGTCTCGTACGAGGACGTCTCAAATCACTCGCCTGTCAGATGGGAAGTCTTGTCGTGTTGTCTGGATTTTTTATCTGCTCGGCGTGAAGTTGATGCGTCTAGGATCGGCATCTATGGAGAAGGATTGTCGGCTATTCTAGCTACTGATTTCGCAGCGTCTGATCGCCGGCTTGCTGCGGCGGTTTGCGATGGTGGCCTTTGGAATTGGGTGCGGACTCTGGCGTCCGTGGCGTGGATGACGAAGGCCGCAGATGTGGTGGACCAAGACATATTGTCGGCGCGTCGCTCGCACCTGATACGACAGTTGAGATGTCCAGTTCTTGTGGTCGCCGGTGGACGCAGCATCGTCAGCGCTTCGGAGGCGATCGAACTACAAGCTGATTGCAGGGCGGCGCACATGGATGTGGAATTGGCCATACCGCGGATGGTCCGGACCCCCGGGGGCGAGATAGAAAACTTCGTGACCTCCGATGATTGCATCTTCGGATGGTTAGCGCAGAAGCTCGGTCGCACTTCAGCTCCGTAACCGTATCGGCCAGGCAGCAGTGCATCTCGTCGACATTGGAGCGGATGATTCTGTCCCATACCCAAGTACAATTTCATCAATCTTTTATCTGAAAGCGCTTTTCAGAGGCAGGTACGGCAAGGGAGTTCAGCGAAACATCGAGACTGGTTAGATCAAATCCATTTATGATCGTCGGTCAAGGGGTCTAATCGGCGAATAGTCCGCCGATAAGAAGCCAATCTGATTTCCGTTTGGACGATGGGCAGGGCCGAAGGGCGATCAGGATTAGGCGCAACAGCATCTCAACCGGGCGGGACGAGGCGGAAGTTGTGGAAGGCGGAGAGGACCACGTTGGGAGCATCCCCGCCGCGGCGTTTTGAGTGACGATGCCGAGATGGCCATCGGTATTCATGTGACCGACCACGGGTTCGATGACTGATCAGCGGAGGAGCTCGCGTTTGATCACCCCGAAGACCCCGCGCTTCTGGCCGGAGATGAAGACGCGTCGTGGGTTGGCCGTTGTGTGGCCGCGATAGCCCTTATCCACACAAGCGCGCTCGATTGTGCAGCGGGTGAACTTCTCGGTCGCATCAAATGACTTCGCCAACCGTGTCGCCGTATACGGATTCCCCGGCATCAGCACGAAGTGGCCGCCCGCGCGCGGGTGTTGGTGGTGACGATCGAGTCCTTGAGGCCAAACTCATAAGGCGCCGAGGCCTTGCCTTGCCGATGCCCTCCTCGGACGCGTGAAAGGAATAGAGCTTGTTTCGCGCAGGCGATGCTCTTGGGAGCGGCTCTGCGCGATGCGCCAAAGCGGCCGTTTGAATATAGCCTCAAGCTCTGGCTGGACTGAGATCTTGCGACGGGTCTCGCGGATAAGGCGGCCCAGCCGCGTACGCGCAGAATCAATTGTCGATGACGTTTGGAATGTTGGACGTGGGCATAGCGTCCCGCCTTCATCGCCGCCCGCTTGGAATACGCCGATTCGATTGCCGCAGCCGCTGACCGTGCTCTCCAAAGGCGATTGAACCTTTTGATCGCCGCCGCCTCAACGCCCACTGGTTCCTCAGCCTTGCGGACGCCCAAGAAAAGGTGGAAAATTGGCGCAGATACTGCGACGAAGAATGTCCTCATTGCGCAATCGGCAACAGTTCGCCAATTTTCCGCAAAACCGCCGGCCGACTGTTCAGAGGCGTAAAACTCTAGTTCTGGCCGGTCCAAAGTTCGGTCTCGCTTCAACTTCAAGCCGAACTCTAACTCCGTTTGAGGGAAGGCGCAGGGCAGGGCGGGTCACTGTCGGATTCGGGCCTACAGTATGCCTATGCTCAGTTTTTGAGATGCCAGTCGGCTATTCTTGGCAATCGAGGCTAGTCGCTTGTTTAGGTAGTCAAGAGATTCCTTATCCACCTCGCTAAACATTGTCGAGCTGAGAGCTTCTCTTCTGTTCGACAGTTTCGTGATTTCTACCCGCGCCTTTTCGGTTAGCGACATCTGCAGGAATCTTGCGTCATCGGTCGATGTTACCCGGGCCAAGAGCTCTAACTGTTCGAGTTTCTTAGTTTGGTTAGTAACGAAGGCGGGATGGATTCGGAGTTTATTCGCAACCGCTATGCCCGAAACGCCCCGACCTTGGTTGAGCTCCTCGATGGCCATTAGAATTAACCACTGTGGTTCGGTTATTCCCAGCATCTGGGCCCAACTCTTATGTATTTCCTCGAGTTGGGAGTGGATGTCGACAATATTCCAGATGAAGTCACTGACGGCTCTATCAAGTTGTTCTTTCTCGGCCATGTCGATCTTCCGCTCGATCTCGCTGTCGTCGTTAGGGCACACGGCTTCTCGCAGCAAGCACGTATCCGTTTTGGGCCAGCCGGGAAAGGGCTCCTTGACAAAGCGGGCATGCAAAAACAATTGACGAATGCAATTGACGTATGATACTGATGCGCTGACCGTTGAACGTTTTGACGTGACCGGTCATGTTAAAATCTCCAAGTAGAGCCTCCGGGATGCCCCCCGGAGGCTTTTTTCCGACTTACTGACCGAGATTGCCTGCGTTTGCCGGTATGTTGCTCAATCGCCACGCTCTAAGGGCAAAGAAAAGTTCTGTCTAATAATTAATTGCAGAAATTGATTTTGGAAATTATAGGCTTTGATCGACGGCGCGAGGGCGCCTCGAAGTCGTTCCGTCAAGCACTCGCCCTCAGGCGGGCCAGTAGCGGCGGATCCTTGAAAGACGGGACGACACAACTTGGAGGTTCATCGATGAAACTGACAAAGAGTCTTATTTTCTGTTCTGCGGCAATGTTTGCGGGCGCCGGGGCCCAGGCTGCCGATCTTCCCGTCAAAGCGAAGGCGGTTGAGTACGTGAAAGTTTGCTCACTGTACGGAGCGGGCTTCTATTACATTCCGGGCACCGACACCTGCATCAAGCTGGGTGGATATCTGCGCGCCGACTTCACGGGGCACGCCTTCGACTTTACCGCCTATCACAGTGGTACAAACGCGGCGAACAATCGCTTGAGCGACTATTGGTACACCCGGTCCCGATTGGCACTCAGGGTCGACACCCGGACCGTCACCGAATATGGCGTGCTGCGTACCTTTGCCGAAACGGTGTTCAGCTGGACGGACCGCGGCTACAACGGTGCCGGTTCCGGTCTCACCGGTGGTGCCACGACCTACGCAACCGCGGGGGCGCCTGGAGCACAGGCTGATGGCAACGTCGCGGCCGGCGGGCTTGGCGTCTACACCGTATTTATGCAATGGGCCGGCTTCACGTTCGGGCGTGCGATTTCGCAATTCTCCACACCTTGGGTCAACTATCCGGCGAACAACTTCGATGGTCTGCCTGGCGGCGGCGGCACGGTCGTCGGTGTCAATCAGTTCACCTATACGGCACCCCTCGGCAACGGCATGTCGCTCGCTCTGTCGGTGCAGAGCCCGGTTCAGAATTACCAGAGCAACCTCTGGAATGTGAGCGCGATCACAAGTGCCGGCATCGTTGGTGGTTTTTACGGTGCCAACGACTTCGGTGGCACAAGGGCTCCAGATTTCGTCGGCATGTTCCGCGCCGATCAGGCCTGGGGCATGTTCCAGGCGTCGCTGGCGGCACACAACAATCATGCCGGCTACTACGGCCAATACGAAACCTCCGGCCATCCGGCCGACAAGTGGGGCTGGGCGGGCCTATTGGCGTTGTCGATCAAGAACCTTCCGACTGGTGCTGGCGACTCGATTAACATCCAGGGCGTGTATAGCAAGGGCGCAAGCCGATACAACTTCCAGGAGTTTACCAATAGCACCTACTCGATGTTCGGTGGCACTGGCTTGGCCGGCGCTTATGGAAGCATCGGCTTCGCTGGTTTGTCTGATGCTGTCTTCATTGCCGGGTCCGGCATGGAGCTGACCACGACATACGGTATGAACGCTGGTTATAACCATAATTGGGATCCGAACTGGACTACGTCGCTCTACGGTGCATGGGGCGCGGTCCGCTACAACGGCACAGCCAAGGGTTATATCTGCGGCAACGCCGCTATGGGGGCGCTCTTGACCGCGGGTTCAACTTGTAACCCGGACTTCGACCTCTGGGTCATCGGCACCAGGACAGGCTGGACTCCGGTTGCTGGTCTTACCTTCTCTGGCGAGGTTAACTATTCGCGGCTTAACCAGAATTACGCAGGCTCAGTTAATTTCCCAGGCTCTACGACTGCAGCCAAGCCGCCCGCCGTCTACGAGATCAAGGACCAGGGCACCGTCTCATTGCTGCTGCGTGCTCAGCGCAACTTCTGATCACGCGCCCGATCCACGCTTGCTTACGACCCCCGGCGTGACCGTCGGGGGGCGTTCTGCGAAACATTTGTCAGCAGTTCTGGCCACGCTGCGAGCGTTCACGCATCGTGAGATCGGCGTACCTCGCTGGCGAAGTCCCTCGCCCACGCAGATCATGCACTATATCGTTACCGGCAATGCGAGCGCGATACGACTCTCCTTTGCACTGCAGGTATCGCGGCTTCGATGTCTCGTAATCCGACCGCCACAGTGCCGTGCTTTGATGCCTTCGAGCGCCCGCTTCGTCGCGTCATTCCGCCGAGATCGACAGAGTTGGTTGACGGGGGATCGCTCGATTTACGACCGCTCGTGATCGAGAGCGCCGGCAGAGTGATGGTGCTCCTCAGTGATTGCACGCATTTGTACTTCGAGCAATAGCAGGTTCCAGTCGTGCTTTGCGCGAGCGCGGCACGGTCGCATTCATAAGATTGCATTGAAATGGCGAGGGCGTGGGTCTCTAAAATAGAACTAGATTGTTTATTGGCTGCGGCGCTTTCCGCGAGCAGCCAGTGTCGAAATTGGATAAGGGGAGGGGGCTCGATGCCCGGGCGGCCACACTACATAGTATCTCTCGTGGCTTTCGATTGGCAGAGTAACGGCTCCGAACGAGTTTGCCGCTCGCCAGCTCTGGCTGCATGAGGAAGGTCGGCAGCAGCGCGACTTCGACACCACCACCTCTTTAAGCTTGGAGCTGCAGGCGGGCACAACCTCTTCGGAGCGCAGCAATGACATCTCAACGCCGGCCCGAAATGAATGGGGCGTCCAGTGATTCAGTCCGCAAATCAAAGTAGGTCAGGCGCGTTGCATGATTGATGGTGACCTGCGGATACTAACGTACTGGAACGTATCGTGTCCGCGAACCGAGAGCACCAGCTGCACAAGCTGCTCGCCCGGAACTGGGAGGCGGCCCGCGAGTGCGCCGGACAGGCTGCCGCATGAGTCCTGGTCGCCATAAAGGATGTCGTCGATGGGCCGCCGCCGCGATGCCGCTTACCGAGCTTGAGCGATGGCGTCGATCCGCTGCCACCAGTCTCCCCATGTTGGAACGTCGCCGCGATCGTGGCCGGCAGGGTCGATGAGCCCGCTCATGTGGATCTGCCTGCTGCTGATATTGCCAACCATGTCGACACCCCGGAGTTCGCCGCGATCTCCGCCGTCGCTCTGCGTCCTGACGAGATCATCCAGATCCTTTCGAGCACGCCTCGCCAGTTCGAGCCGATGCACCGGCGCACAGCCAGGAGCGACATCGGTCCGCGTCCTTTAGTGTCAAGGTGCCGTAATGCCCCTCAGGATAACAGGACTCGAAGGAGCAGGGTTGATCGTTGAAACATTGAGGACCGCCGAGAGTAGGTAGGTTTCCGTCCATTGTTGATGCTGTACCATTCGTAAGTAGCCCGCCGTGTCGGTTAAAAGTTAGATCATCGAACAGGAGCGAGGTGCAGCAATTCCTAGAGGCAAGTCATGAAAATCATCCAAGGGACGCTCGTCGTTACCAAGAGTGAACTGCAAGTCAACAACATAAGGCATTATCATGTGGGTCAAACGTTTTCGCGCGGAAGCTGTCGGTGGGTTGCCTGATCGCTCCTCACGACCCCTTTCATTGCTGAGCCAAACCCCGTCTGCCACTTGCGCCGAAGTCGAGGTGTTGCGCCGGCAGCGCCACACGCGCAAGCAGATCGCAACCGAGGTTGGCATCTCGCCGGCGACCGTCAGCCGTATCTTGCGAAGGCTGGGATTGAATCGGCTGCGCGACCTGAAAATGGCCGAGCCGGTGCGGTGCTATGAGCGCGAACATCCCGGGTCCACATCGACATCAAGAAGCTTGGAAAAATCAACCGTATTGGCCATCGCATCACGGGTGATCGAACGGGCAGAGCAGCTGCGCGCTCGCGGCGTCACGGTCGGGCGCGTGATGATCGACAACGGGTCTTGTTACAAATCCTTTGGTTTCCGCAAAGCCTCCAAGCGCCTCGGTCTCACGCACATTTGCACCAAGTCCTATAACCCGAAGACGAATGGCAGGGCAGAGCGCTTCATCCAAACCAGCCTACGCGAATGGGCCTGTGCTCGCACTTACAACACCGCAAATGAGAGGGCGGCTGAACTGCCGAGATGGCGTCACAGCTACAATTGGCGCCGGCCCCGCGGCGATATCGGCTCGATGCCACCCGACGCCGAGCGCATTGGCGCCAAGAGAACTATCCACATCCCTGGGACGGCACGTTATCTCGGAAAGCCATGACATGCCGCAACTGGATGTGCAGCCTTCACCCGACGCCGAAGCGCGGCCGCCATCGCATTTGTTCTATCTCTCCAGCCAGCGCCGGCCACTCGTCGACCGTGCCAAAGGCATCTATTTTTGGACCAGGGATGGCCGCCGCTTCATCGATGGGTCAAGCGGACCGATGGTCGCCAATATCGGCCATTCCAACAGCAACGTGCTCGACGCCATGAAGCGGCAGATGGACAAGACCACCTTCGCTTACCGGCTGCATTTCGAGAACGAGCCGGCGGAAGAACTGGCGCGGAAATTGGCACGCAAACTTCCCGAGGGCATGGACCGCATCTTCTTGGTGTCCGGCGGCTCGGAAGCAACCGAATCCTGCATCAAGCTTGCGCGGCAGTGGGCGGTCGCCACTGGCCAGGCCAAGCGCTGGAAAGTGATCACTCGTTTCCCGTCCTATCACGGAGGCACGCTTGGCTCGCTTTCCGTCACCGGCGACGATGCACTCGCCGAAACTTTTGCCCCGATCATGCGGGTGATGCCGACCGTGCCGGCGCCAACCGCCTGGCGCGACCGCGATAATCTTTCGATGGAACAGCGCGGGCTTCGTTATGCCGACATACTCGAGGAAAAGATCCTCGCCGAGGGACCGGAAAGCGTGCTCGCGTTCATCATGGAACCGGTCGGCGGTGCCGCTACAGCGGCCCTTGTCGCGCCCGACAGCTACTATCCGCGCGTCCGCGAGATCTGCGACCGCTACGGCATCCTTCTCATCCATGATGAGGTGATGAGCGGCGCCGGCCGCACCGGCAAATTCCTCGGCGGCGACCACTGGAACTGCAAGCCCGACATTGTCGCACTGTCGAAAGGACTTGGCTCAGGCTACGCGCCGCTCGGCGCGCTGGCCGCGCCGATGCGGCTGGTCGAGCCGCTGCTTGCCTCCGGCGGTTTCCAGCACGGCCACACTTATGCCGGCAATCCGCTTGCCTGTGCGGCGGGTCTTGCCGTGCTCGACGAGATGGACAGGCTCGACCTCACCGCCAACGCCGCCTCGATGGGAGATGTGCTGATGGGCGAATTGAAGGCGCTGCAAAAGCGCTTCCCCTTTATCGCCGACACGCGCGGCAAGGGCCTGCTTCTCGGCGCCGAAATGGTCGCCAATCCGGAAACGATGAGGCCGATCGACCCGGCTCGCAAGGGGACGCAGCGCCTGCTCGACCTCGCATATGCGCGCGGCCTAATTATCTATGGCCGCAAGGTCAAGGGTGGCGTTGACGGTGACAATTTCATGGTGGCACCGCCGATGATCATCACGCGCGAGCAGATTGGCGAGATGATCGCCATCATTGGCGATTCGCTGGAGGCACTTGCCGCCGAACTCGACCTGCCGGTCGAGGGTTGAGGGGACGAGACGATGGCACCGAGGAAAGTCATCACCACCTGCACCGTCACCCGCTCCGTGCATACGCCACCGATGTCGCCCCATCTGCTGGTAACACCGGACCAGATCGCGACCGATGCCATTGCCGCCGCGGAGGCCGGCGCCTCTATCCGGCATCTGCACGCCCGCGCCACGAATGACGGACGGCCGACGGTCGATCCGGACGTTTTCATGCAGTTTCTGCCGCGTATTAAGCAGGCGACCGACACGGTGATCAATATTACCATCGGCGGCCCATCGCTGATGAGGCTAGACCCGCGGCTGGCAGCACGCTTGCGGGCTCGGCCCGAAATCTGCTCGCTCAATATGGGCTCGATGATTTTAGCGTCCTTTCCGGTGCTCGAGCGGCCGCGCGAATGGCAGCACGATTGGGAGCTGAAACTGCTCAAGGCCACGCGCAACGCGATCTTCAGGAAACCCTCCGCTGACTTACAGACTATCTCGGAGGAGCACGGCAAAGGTTCCGGCACGCGCTTCGAGTTCGAATACTACGACGTCGGCCATCTCTACTCGCTGCTACATTTGCGCGAGCGGGGCCTGATGTTGGGGCCGCTGTTCCTGCAGTTCGTGCTCGGCCTCATCGGCGTTATCGGCGCCGATCCCGACAATCTCATCCACATGAAGCACATCGTCGACAAGCTGTTTGACGACAGCTATCAGTTCTCGGTGCTCACCGCCGATCGCCACCAGATATCGCTGATGCCGATCGCCGCCACAATGCGTGGCAATGTCCCTGTCGGGCTGGAGGAATGGACATTAACTGGCGAAGTCCAATCCCGACCAGGTACGGTGCATCCGCGAATTCAAGATCCTGTCGTTGGAGGTCGCAACGTCTGCCGAAGCGCGCGAAATGCTGGCGTTGAAGGGCGGCGACCTAGTGGCATTTCGATGGCTTCCCAGGCCGTCACGCTCCGACCCGGCCGGCTCGAGGACGTCGAAACCATTCATGCCGCTCTGCTCAAGCTCGCCATCCATATAGGCGCACGTCAGGACATCAAATCGACGGCCGACGATCTTCGCCGCTACGGCTTCGGCGAGAATCCCACCTTCTCGACCTTAATTGCCGAGGTCGATCGCGAATTCGCCGGGCTCTGCCTGCATTTCCCCATCTTCTCGACCTGGATGGGCCGTCCGGGCGTCTATGTGCAGGATCTTTATGTCGAGAACCGCTTTCGCGGCCGGCGTATTGGCGAGAAACTGCTGCGGCGCGTGGCCAGGGAGTGCCGCGCGGCTGGCGGGGTCTATCTTCGCCTTTCCATTCACACCGACAACGAGATAGCAAAAGCATTCTATGGAAGGCTCGGCATCGGATGCTCAAGCCACGAGCAGGTGCAAAAGATCGTCGGCGACGCTTTCTTTGTCTTCGCCGACTCAACGGAGAAAAAATGATGAAGGCCTTCTATGCCGAGGAACAGAAACGTCATGATCCGAAAGCCGTCCTCTCCAGGGGCATAGCCAAGCCCCACCCTGAAAAGCCGGCACGGGTCGAGAGATTGTTAGCCGGCGCATTATCAGCCGGTTTGAGTGTTGAACGGTCAAAGGATCGTGGCCTTGGCCCGATCACCGCTGTGCACACACCCGAATATCTCGACTTCCTCGAGCACGTTTTCGCGCGCTGGCAGCGCCTCGAAGGCGCCTCGGCAGAAGTCATCCCGAACATCCATCCAATCGCCCGCAAAGGCCCATATCCTGCCTCGGTGGTCGGCCAGGCTGGCTACCACATGGCCGACGCTGCCTGCCCAATCTCGACCGAGACCTGGAGCAGCGCGCTCTGGAGCGCCTGGAGCGCAGTCGAAGCCGCCGAAGCCGTGATGGCGGGTGCGCCTTCGGCTTACGCGCTTTGCAGGCCGCCGGGCCACCATGCCTTCGCCGACGTCGCTGGCGGCTTCTGCTTCATCAACAATGCGGCGGTGGCGGCGCAGGCGTTGCGCAGCAGTGCTGCGCGCGTGGTGATTCTCGATGTCGACCTGCACCATGGCAACGGCACGCAAGGCATCTTCTACGCGAGGCCGGACGTGCTCACCGTCTCACTGCATGTCGATCCGATGCGGTTCTATCCCTTTTTCTGGGGCCACGCCGACGAGCGCGGCGAAGGCGCCGGCCTCGGCTACAACCTCAACCTGCCGCTGCCACTAAAATCCGGCGACGCGGCATTTCTGGAAGGGCTCGCAACAGCCTTCCGGCGCATCCGCGCCTTCGCGCCCGAAGCGCTGGTAGTGGCGCTCGGTCTCGACGCCTTCGAGGGCGATCCGTTCGGCGGCCTGTCGGTGACGACGCTTGGCTTCTCGCGTATCGGCGAAGCTATTGCCGGGCTCGGCCTGCCTACGGTGATCGTGCAGGAAGGCGGCTATCTTTGCGACGCGCTCGGTGACAACCTCGCCGCGTTCCTGACCGGCTTCGGCGGCAAGCAGCCCTAGCTATTGCTAGTCGGGGCGATCGTATGGTCATACGGAATGGTGACTCTTCTGCCGGTGCGAGACTATCTTTACAGGATCGTTCCCGCGATCGCACCCGCGACTACTAACGTATCGCGCCTGACGGCTTCTGGAAGACAGGAGGTTCAGTAGGGTTGGCCTCAGCAGATTACGAAACGGAGCAGCTCTATGAAACAGTACGTTAATTTGGACGTCTCGATGGAAGAACGAGCATTTGCGTTTTTGGACCAGACCGGCGGAGTGACATTCGAAGGTTACGTGCCCACTAATTCGGAGACCATCGCTAACACTTGGCATATGCCGGCAATGTTGAGCGGATCGTTTTCAAACAGGTTTTCCAATTGGCTTTGGCAACTCAGCGCTGGCTTTCCGTAATTACGTATGGAATGGCACCGGGAAGTTGCCGTAAAGGGGGCGGAGAGACCTGCTAGCCAGTCTTAAACCAACCCAGATTCGCCTTCGGCAGAACAAGCGTCTCTGCCGGGACGAATGTGTTGGTAATCTCGAAGTCGTCCCTGCGGGCATTACGCACCCGCTCTTCACATCGAGATGCCCGCATTTCTTGAAAGCCATCATGTGGCGCTCCTGCATAGAGACGACCCGAAGAACTATGGAGCCGGCAGTAGATCTTTTGTTTATCTATCTTGAGCCGTGCCCGCGACTCATTTGACTTATTTTATCGCGCATTACTTTGTTCGAGCGAGCGATTGTGACGCTTCCGCCGCAGGCGAGCAAGGGACCGCATCCTCCTCCTGACCTCGCGCACAGCCGCATCCGCGACAAAACCTGGGGTTGAAAAGATGCGGTCGCGCTCAGGCCGGCAGGTTCTGCTTCCCTGGCGGGAGCCTTTCACTTAGTTGGCTGCGCGAGTGCGGGCGGCCCTATCGGACTCCCGACCCTTGCTCGTCCACTTGGAGCCATCGCATCAGTTCACGACGCCGGGCTGACAGCAGTGCAGAGCCGTCTCGTTGGGTCCAATCGTAGACGCCTTTGCCACTGGGGAATCCGCAATGCCCACCACGGACTAAAGCCGCCACCTGTTCGGGTGGTTCAGAAGAAGTGTCGAGGCTCGGTACCAGGAAACGAGCAAAATGATACATCGTGTCAAGACCGCCAAGGTCCGCTGATTCGATCGGTCCGGTCACAGCAAGCCGTCGTCCGATCGAATGCCGGACCACCGAGTCGATGGCTTCGGCTGAAGCAACACCCGCGGCCCAAAGCGCCCAAGCCTCACGAAGTGCCGCAAATTGGATGCGGTTCCCGATGAATCCAGGCACTTCGCGATCGATGATCACGGGCGTCTTGCCGATACCGCCAAGAATAGCGCATGTACGCTCGACCACTGCGTTGCTCGTGGCACCGCTGCCACAAACCTCGACGAGCGGAAGCAGTTGGGGCGGATACCAAAAATGCGCGGCGATGACCCGCTCCTTATGTTCGACGCGTTTATCGACGGCACTGGCCGGATGGCCGCTGGAAGTCGCGAGTACGGCATCGTAACGACAAATTCCGTCGAGTTTGGAGAATATGCCAACCTTGAGCTCCATGTCCTCCGGAACGGCTTCGATCACGAATTCCGCCGCTGCCGCTGCCTTCAACTCGGTTGAGGTTCGGATCTTCGCGATCGCGGCTTTCGCAGATGAAACGCTCATCACCTCAGCCTGGACGAATTCGTTGAGGCTTGCGCCAATCCGCTGGAGCGCGCTTTCGAGACTCTTCTGGCTACGACCAATGAGACAGACCTCCCAGCCCGCCTTCGCAAATACCTCCGCGATTCCATGTCCGATCACCCCGTTGCCGATAACGGCCATGCTCCCAACACCAGAAGCCTTCATTGCCAGCGTTCTCCGTTCAACGACTAATTCTAGCTATTTTAGGCCTTCTCGATTGCTATCGCGATGCCTTGCCCGACGCCGATGAACACGGTTGCGAGAGCGCGCCGTCTGTTGTGAGTGAGAGTTCAAGGGCGACATTTCCAGCAATGCGTGCGCCTGATATCCCGAGCGGATGACCTGCGCGATCTCACCACCATTGGGGCTTACAAAATACGGGTCAAAGGAATGCTGAGTTCCCGTAGGACGGCAACGGCCTGGCGCCGAAGACCTCGCTGAGCTAGACCACGTCGAGGTCGGTTTTTTTGTACTAAGGCGCGCACAAAGCTGCCGTGTTGAAGTTGCCGGATACACGTGATGCGAGGCGCGCCGCCGGTAGCGGTCCCGGCGAGAATCCGTGCGATCTGATTGAGATTGTATCATTTGCCGCTGCCTCTGATGCCACGAGCAGCGCGGCCGCCCCATCATTTCACGCCGCGTTGCCGGCAGTCACAATACCACAAACGTTCCTTTCTGCATGACGTGGGTAGATTCCCCACGCCGTACTGCTTCTTCACGAGTGGGTTGATGAAGCACCAGCCGGTGGTGGTATCGTAGGTCTCAGCATTCCCAAGAAGGCGGTGTCAGCCTTGCAGCACAGAAGGAACCCGGCACATCGACTCCGCGCCGCTGGCGATCATCAGTTCGACCTCGCCGCAGTTGATGGAGCGGCGGCAATGTTGAGCGCATCGAGGCCGCGCCGCACAACCAGTTCACAGTCTAGCCCGGAATTTCCTTTGGCAGTCCGACCAGTAGCAGCGACCTGGGCGCGATGTTCCGATTGTCTTCACCTGAGCACAACATCGACCAGTCCACGGATGCATTGCGCAACATGAGCGCCTTCAGCGGGATAGCGCTGAGATCCTCGGCGCGGACCGAGAAGAGCGCGCTGCAAAAACGGACTATCGGCGTTCGCACATAGTCGCAGATGAAAGCCTCAGCCATCGCTCACATCGGACTTTTTTGCCGCTTCAACTTTGGTCGGTGCAGGCGACCGGCGAGTAGCCATCAAGCGGCTGCTCGTTGATCACCTGGAGCGCACCGGCCGGCCTCTTCCCGCGGAGTTCGGGCGCCCGTAGCCCGCCAGCCGCGGCCTACGCCCAGAGCGCACGCCGATCGAGGGATTGCATCCCTCGCGCGCCGGCGCGTCCTTCACCTTGGACTGGCCGCAACCGGGGACGCTGGTCTCGGCGGTAGCAGCTGACCGATCCGCCGACTGTTCGATCAAGTCCCTACAAGTTCCTCAGGAAGGCGCGCGATCACCTTGGGCTATTGGGCGCCTGCGCCCACTATCCCCGGCTGAGTGCCTGGGTCGAGGAGAACATCGAGCGACGCTCACCTTCTTCCGTACCATAAGCACCTGAAGAGCATCAACATGCTGGAGCTCCTCAACGAAGAGATCAGGCGCGCACCTGTGCCGAGCGCATCTTCTCTAACGCGAGAGCTGCCTGCGTCTCGTCAGAGCACTCGCTGTCGACACTCACGAGAACTGGATAGATACCAACTCATTCGCACCAGCCGGCGGATTTCGTCGGCTACTTATGGGGCTGCGCGGGCATTTCGCCGAACGTCCGACAAGCACCTGCGTCTGGACCTTCAGCCAAGCGGGCGAGCGAACATGACTTCCCGCCGGCTCTGACGCGACTCGCTCGGTCTTCCGACCAGAGGCTTGCGGAAGCCTTCTTCGGGCAGATCCGAACCAATTCCGATCGGGATGCGCTCGCCTGGACGCTGCGACGAGGCTCGGCAATGAAATGCCAAATCCAAATCAGCGCGATCGAGGCTCGCAAGGGACCCGCTGTGGTAGCACCGGACCCCTTGACTCCCGCGCAGCTGCCATAATAAATCCGGAAACTGGTTATAATAGCCGAAAAACGGTAGGAGTTCTGCCGATGTCCAATGCAATTCTTCCGCCACCCGGAACCCCGGCTGGCGACGAAGGGGCGGTAATCGCGGCCTCTCGTGGAATGCCCTCGCTCGCGCCGGCCCGTCGTCGCGACCGTGGCGTGGGACCATTTCCGCGAACTGTCCTTCGCGGAGCCACGGTGATCGACGGAACCGGAGCTCCTCCAATGGGGCCGATTGACATCGTGGTTGAGAACGACCGCATAACTCAGTTCGTGAGCGTGGGCTTCCCCAAGATGCCGATCAACCCCGAACGCCGCCCACCTAAGGGCGACTTAGAGATCGACTGCCACGGGAAATGGGTAACTCCCGGATTCATCGATTCCCACGTGCACATCGGGGCTTATGGTCACGCGGCGAACGGCGAGCGGGCGCCAGTCGAATACGTCTACAAACTCTGGTTGGCGCACGGCATCACGACCGTCCGGGAGATGTGGTCGGGAAACGGGCTGGGCTGGACGCTTCAGCAGAAAGCCGCATCCGAAGCCAATGAGATCACCGCGCCCCGGATCATGGCCTATGCCGGCTTTCCATCAGTCAATGAGAGCCTGAACATCATTCACACGCCGGGAGAAGCGCGCGCCTGGTTGCGAGCCATCGCGGAACGAGGCGCGGACGGGGTTAAGTTCTACGGGGCCTCGCCGGCGATTTTCAAAGCCGCCCTTGAAGAATCGACGGCGCTTGGCCTTCGCAGTGGCTGTCATCACCCACAAATGGCGCTTTCCAGGTTGAACGCGCTGACCACGGCCAGCTGGGGGCTTACGAGTACGGAACATTTTTACGGTGTCCCTGAAGCCATGTTCGAGCGATCCAGCATTCAGCCATACCCCGCCAACTATGATTTCATGGACGAATATCTGCGCTACAACAGTAGCAGCCAGAACTTCATGCACGCGGCTGAGCCTGGCAGCGCGAAATGGAACGAAACGCTCGATCGTTTCCTCGAACTCGATCATACGTTCGTCCCCACCCTTGCCATCTTGGAGGCCAACAGGGACTTGATGCGGGCGAGGCGCGCCGATTGGCACGACAAATATACGCACAAGAACCTATGGGATTTTTTTGAGCCGCAGCGCGGCAACCACGGATCATACTGGTTTCAATGGTCGACAAGAAATGAGGTCGAATGGAAGGAACATTTCCGGCGATGGTCTGCGTTCGTGTACGACTATATGAAAAGAGGCGGCCGCGTTTGCCCGGCCAGTGACGCAGGGTATCTTTACCAAATCTATGGCTTCTGCTTCATCCGCGATCTCGAATGGTTCCAGGAAGCCGGTTTTCACCCTCTGGAAATTATCCGCGCAGCGACCCTTTCCGCCGCAGAGCTGATGGGACTGGCCGACGATATCGGCACGGTCGAGGTAGGAAAGTGCGCCGACCTGCTTGTTCACCAAGAAAACCCACTCGAGGATCTGAAATTCCTCTACGGAACGGGCGCGCTGCGCCTCAATGACGCGATAGGTCAGCCAGAATGGCGGCGCGGCTTACAATACACAATCCGCAACGGGGTGGTCTACGATACGGCTGAACTGTTAGCGGATGTGCGCGAGATCGTGGCGCGCAGCTGGGCTGGCGCGAACATCGATACCTTGCTCGGCCAAGACAACGTATGAGCGTCAATGTGCAGCAATTTTATCCGCAAGTCTTTCTGCTGACGGGCTTTCTCGGAAGCGGAAAAACTTCGCTTATCCTCGACCACTTGCAAGACCCGAAGACCGCCAACACCGGTGTCATTGTCAACGAGGTCGGTCAGATCGACGTGGATGGTGCGCTCATCACGACCGGGCGCACCGGGCTCCCCCTCGCGACACTCGATAACGGCTGCGTATGCTGTTCGCTCAATAGCGATCTGCCTCACGCCATCCTGGCTCTGCTTGCGGAAAGGGAGGCCGTGGGAGGGCAACCGTTGGAACGCATAATTGTCGAAACAAGTGGCCTGTCGAAGCCTTCTCCCATTCTGAGATCGCTCCTCGATATCAGGATGCCACTGCGCACGACCGTATTGTCGACCTACGATAGCGAACAGGGGCCCGACACGACAGCCCGCTTCGAAGAAGCCGTCGCCCAGCTCGCTGCCGCGCAGACGATAGTCGTTACAAAGGTTGATCGCGTCGATGAGCTCGCCCTGAAGAGAGCCAGCGAAGCCGCCGCGTATCTGAATCCGCTGGCGGCGATCGTGAACGAATGCGACCGCACGCGACGAGCCCGGCTTGCCTTTGCCCGTAATCAAAGGCCACTTCCATCGAGTTTTCCCATTGTGGCGCGCCAGGAGCCGCACAACTTCCAGCATACAAGGATGAAAGTCTTTCTCATCAAATTTGATTCGCCAAAATGGGAGCAACTCATCGAGTGGATCGAGAATCTGGTGGGGTACTGCGGTGATCGCTTGCTGCGGACGAAGGGGTTCGTGCGGATTGAAGGGCGTCGAATCCTTATTCAGGGAGTTGGCGGGACATTTGACCCGCCGCGCGAGATCGCCGACGGGGTGGAGCGGGAGGACGGACTGGTCGTTATCACACGCGACCTAGCGCAGTTAGATTTCTCCGCGATAGAGCCGCCCCTGAAACTGCAAGTACGTGGACTTTAAGAAGGCAGAACCATGAAGAAGATTCAAGACTTGCATATCGCAAGCAATCGGGATCACATGAGAAACGGGCACGGCCGATATGGATTGGCGCCATGGGCGGCTCGACCGGCGCTCTTAGCGGCATCCGCGTTGCTTCTCACAGCTGCATTGTAGCTGCCGGCTGCCAACTTCGTTCAATCTCCGAAAACGGGCGGCCACTTCCGTATCGGCTCATCTGGCGACTTCACGACGGACACCTAGGACCCGGCCACATGTAACAAAGGCGTCCTGCGAATCGGCCGGAGCACTGTCGTCCTCACTCTGTCCGCTCCCAAAACTTCCCCTAATCCTGTCGGACTATCGCCTGCTGATCTTCGCCGTCGACGGCGATCGTATCGTTACATCGCAGATGGTCGGCACGGGCGGCTACACCATTTCATCCTTCGATGCAGGCGTCCGCGCGACCCTCCAGCCCTACCCGAACTAGTGGCGTCTAGGCCATGGCAATTTCGATTCCGCCGAGACTCTGGTGGTGCAGGACGTCGTCGCCCGCACCAACGCGCTTACCTCTGGCACGGTCGACGCGATCGATGCTTGCGATGTGAGCACCACCCATCTGCTAGCAGAGCGAAGGGATCAAGATCCCCTAGACAGCCCGGGGACCCCCATCGAGGCTTTCTAGGTCCTAAAAAGTGGGATCAAATCTCAATTTCTAGTCCTTACGGTTGACTTGTGAGTAAATCCTGATTATCAGGATTTAGTCTCGATTTTCGGAGGTGGCTATGGTTCTTGATCTCCCGCGTGTGACCTACTCCAACATTGGAGTCGATTTTTCACCGGTGCATGCGCATCTGGACAAAATCATTCCCAGTTTTGAGAAGGCTTTTCTTGGTAGGGAGTGGTCGACGCCGTTTTCGACAGGACCGCTGAAGGAGATCGCCAGCCCGATCAGTCCTGACCTTTCTTTGGGGCGATTTCCGATCTCCACGGCTGCCGACGCCAAGGCTGCGATCGCCTCGGCGCGCGCGGGGGCTAACATTTGGAGTCGTGCGTCTCTCGAGGAGCGGCTTGCCTTCGCCGAGCGTTGGCAGGCAGCCCTCGCGGCGCAGAAGTATGAGCTTGGCCTTGCGGCGCTTTACGAAACTGGCAAATCCCGCATTGAGGCAGTCGGCGAGGCGGAAGAATGCCTCGATATGGTGGAGTACTACTCGTCGGAGTTGAAGGCGAACAACGGCTATACGCGCTCGATGAACGAACTGGTTGCGAATGAGATCGCCAGAAGCGTAATGAAGCCCTACGGAGTCTTCGCGGTGATTGCCCCGTTCAATTTCCCGCTCGCGCTGTCCATTGGCATGGTGTCGGGCGCTCTGCTGACGGGCAGTTCGGTCGTCTTCAAGCCTTCCCCGGGATGCTCGTTGACCGGCCTGCTGATAGCGGAAACATTGCGCAAGGCCGGCTTGCCGGACGGAGTGTTCAACATCGTCCTTGGCGATGGTGAGGTCGGACGTCTGCTCGCCACGGACGACGGTATCGACGGCGTTGCGTTCACCGGCTCGCACAAGACAGGAATGAGCATCTTCCGCCATATGGCGGCGCTGCCGCACATGAAGCCGGTGATCGCCGAGATGGGCGGCAAGAACCCCGCCTATGTTACGCGAAGCGCCGATCTGGAGCGCGCCGCGCAAGGGGTGGCGCGATCGGCGTTCGGATTGCAAGGGCAGAAATGCTCCGCCTGCTCGGTCGTTTACGTCGACAACGTGGTCAAGCACGAGTTCATCGGCAAGCTCGTGGACTTTTCATCCAAGCTGGTCGTGGGTGATCCGCGAAGGGCCGAGACTTTTATGGGCCCTGTCTATGGGAACGCAACTGTAAAGCGTTTCAGAGCCGCTCTTTCCGCGGTGAATGGCAAAGGCAAGGTCCATTTCGGCGGCGCGGCGCTGGGCCACGGCTTTGCCGACAATTATGTCCTGCCGACCGTGGTCGAACTCGACGGGCCGGACAAGCTCACCCGCGAAGAGCTGTTCATGCCATTCGTTGTTGTTCGCGGCGTCGACGGCCTCGAGGCCGCGATCGCCGAAGGCAACGACATCGCCTATGGGCTATCGGCAGGCATCTTCACCCGCGACCAAAATGAATTGCAATACTTCCTCGACACGGCAGAAGCAGGTGTTCTCTATGCCAACCGCGCCAGTGGCGCGACGACCGGCGCGTGGCCGGGCGCGCAGCCCTTCTGTGGCTGGAAAGGCACGGGGGTCAGCGGCAAGGGTGGTCTCGGCGCATGGTTCCTCCCGCAGTACATGCGCGAGCAAAGCCACACGATCATGACGAACTGATTGTTGAAGGGCGGTGACCGCTTCGCCGCCCTCCGTTCCTGTCCTTTTATCTGATTTCCGTGATCATGCCGCGCTATCCCGACGCAATGCCTACATCCCGCCGCCTGTTCGAGCGTGGCCGCAGGGTCATGCCCGGCGGCAACACGCGCACCACGGTCTTCATCGACCCTTTTCCCATCTACGCCGCACGCGGGGAGGGCTGCCGGGTCTGGGACGTGGACGGTAACGCCTACTACGACTGCATCAATAACTTCACCGCCATGATCCACGGCTATGGCCACCCGAACGTGACGGCGGCCGTGATCGACCAGATGGCACATGGCACCGCCTTCGGAGCCCCGACGAGAAGCGAGATCGAATTGGCGGAATTGCTCGTCGAGCGCCTGCCGTCGGTCCAACAGATCCGCTTCGCCAATTCGGGCACAGAGGGCGTGATGATGGCGATCAAGGCTGCCCGCGCCTTCACCGAACGGCCGAAGATCGTCAAGATCGAGGGTGCGTATCACGGGTCATACGACTTCGCTGAAGTCAGCCTTGACAGCTCGCCCACTAACTGGGGCGACATGCCCGCTTCCACTCCCTACGCGCGCGGCACGCCGCGCAGCGTGCTGGACAACGTGATCGCGGTTCCCTTTAACGACATAGAAGCGTTGCGCGCAGTCTTCGCCGCGCATGGTGACACCATCGCCGGTGTGCTGATCGATCCAATGCCGAACCGCGCCGGACTGATTCCAGCGCGTAAGGACTATTTGGAGGCGATGATTGAGATCGCGCATGCCGCCGGCGCACTGGTCATCTTCGACGAGGTGATCTCATTCCGCCTCGGTCATTCCGGGGCGCAAGGGCTGTGGGGAATTTCGCCCGATCTGACGGCGCTCGGAAAAATCATCGGCGGCGGCTTTCCCATCGGCGCGGTTGGTGGACGGGCTGAGGTCATGGCCGTGTTCGACCCGACCCGCGGCAAGCCGGCGCTCCCGCACGCTGGGACCTTCACCGCCAACCCGGTGACGATGTGCGCCGGTCTCGCCGCCATGCAGGCACTGACGCCGGAGAGCTTCGCCCATCTCGACCATCTAGGCAGCCTGCTGCGCGAGGGCATTACAGGTTCGCTAGACCTGCACAGGCTCGCCGGCCGGTGCGTCGGGCTGGGCTCGCTACTCAAGGTACATTTCACAGCTCTGCCCGTCACCGACTATCGCTCGGTCTATCCAGGGCCGGCCGAACGCGAGAGACTCGACGCCTTCCACAAAGGTCTTCTCAACCGTGGAGTCCTGTCGGCGAGCTACGGCTTGTTCGCGCTCTCGACTGCAATGACTGAGGATGACGCGCGCGCGATTCTCGGCGCCATTGACGAGACGCTGGGTGAGATCTCAGGAAATTCCGACCATGGCCTTGTCGCTCGGTCCGGCGCGGCGGACGTAACCGCCGGATCACCCAAAAACGCAATGGATGACAATTGAGACCTTCTCCTCATGTCGTCGTGATCGGGGCGGGTACGCTCGGAATGTGCTCGGCATTCAGCCTGGCTGAGCATGGAGTCCGTGTCACGGTTCTTGATGCTCAATCCATAGCTTCTGGGTCGAGCGGCCGCTCGGTAGGCGTAGTGGGAACGCAGCTTACGGACCCGTTCGATATCCTGCTGCGTACCCATTCGGTGCGGCAGTTCCGCGACTGGGAAAATCTCGGACTTAGCTTCAACCATATAGGCTACCTCCGACTCGCCCGCACTGCCGAACAGATGGAGCTGTTCGCACGATCGGTAAGGATACAGGAGGAGGCGGGCTTCAGGTCTCGCCTCTATGAAGCACGCGAGCTGCAACAGCTCGTTCCGCATATCAACCCTGACGGGCTCGAAGGAGGGCTGTTCGGACCCGACGATGGATTTCTTGACCCTCATGAGATGTGTACCTTCCTGGCCGAAAAGGTACGCACGCGCCGCGGCAACATTTTTCAGTTCTGTGAACTTGTCGACGTAACGCGACGAAACGGCGATTACAGATTGGATACCAGCAAGGGCGGGATCGACTGCGACTTTGTAATAAATGCGGCTGGCGCGTGGGCCCCAGCAGTCGCCGAAATTTTCGGACAAACGCTGCACATCTGTCCAGAGCGGCACGAGGCGGTGACAGTCCACCTCGACGAGCCGCTCGACTATACGATGCCGATGGTGATGGATCTCGTGAACGGGGAGGGCACTGGCCTCAACTTCCGTCATGAGAAGCGGAACGAGTTGATTGCCGAAATCCACAAAGTCAGCTCTCCGTTTCCGGAGGATCCTGACAACTATAACGACCAATGCGACGAGGAATCGAAAGTCAAGCTGGCGGAGCTGCTTCTTGAGCGTGTTCCGGAACTGCCTGGCGCTCGTCTCGGTCGCGGTTGGGCAGGACTTTATCCAGTCACCGCTGACCATCGGCCGTTCGTCGGCGCCATCGATCCATCCGAACCGAACCTGATCACGGCCGCCGGTGCCGGAGGCTACGGCATTCAGCTTGCGCCCGTCATAGGGACGATTGTGACGGACTGGGTACTCCACGGCGCTCCCGTATCGATACCGGGCACCGAAATCTTGTCGCCCACCTGGGAAAGAAATGTTCCCGCTGAACGCTCAAGCACGACGGCAAGCGTCCGCGATACCGAAAAGGAAATCGAAGATCACCGAAAATCCGAGACAGCGCACTAGCTCAAGGAAAAGGCAGTAGCCAGGCCCGAGGCAGAGTACATCGTCCGCATCAAGGAGATCAATGTCCAGTATGGCGGCTATTATGCAGTCAAGAACGCGTCGCTCGACATCAGGCGAGGCAAGGTGGTGGCGATCGTTGGATCCAGCGCGCCGTCAGGGATTGTCACGCACATGCGCGAAGACGGGGGGCAACTTTGCCAGTCGAGCGTCGGCGGCGCTGGAATTACGCGAGAAGGTTCGCCTAGTCGAAGAGACACTGCAAGCTGGGGAGACTGTCTGCGGCGTGGCTCGCCGAGATGGACGTATTCACCTGGCGTCGGCGGGCGGGCCAAGGGCCGTTAGGAGGGAAGGGATGAGCGAATTTATTGATCGGGTTGAATCGTGGATCATCACTTGGCACACCATCTCAGCGCCGAACGAACATGCAAAGCGTGCCGTCGTACGGCTTGCTCAGACGATTCACAAGGTCGAGAGCATGCGTGGAAACTTGCATTTTGAGGGCGAGCCGGCGAGCTTCGACGCGGTGCTCAAGGCGAAGGAAAAGGCGTGACGAGCGATCCCTCCGATCTCACCTTGACCGAGGCTGCGGACGCTATCCGCAAACGGAAAATCTCCTCGCTAGAACTTCTCGATGCATGTTTTGCAAATATCGAGCGCGCGGACAAGCAGCTCAACGCAACGATCTGGTTAGACTACGAAGGCGCTGTCCAATCCGCCCGGAATGCCGACGACGCCATGAAGCGAGGCGGCAAGCTCGGCCTTCTGCATGGGGTACCTATGGCACATAAAGACATGTTTTATCGAAAGGGTAAGCCTTGCACCTGCGGCTCGCCAATCCGTAAGGACTTTGTGCCCGAGGTGACAGCCTCTGTGCTCGCCCGTATGGATATGGCTGGTGCCTACAGCTTCGGCGGGCTTAACATGGCCGAGTTCGCTGCGGGCGGAACTGGGCACAATAAGGAATTCGGCGATTGTCACAACCCGTGGAACCTTCCCTACGTCGCCGGCGGGTCTTCCTCGGGCTCAGGTGCGGCGGTGGCCACGCGCATGACTTATGCGGCTCTTGGATCCGATACCGGCGGCTCAATCCGGCTGCCGGCGGCGGCCTGCGGCGTTACGGGCATCAAGCCGACCCAGACGCGAGTCAGCCGCGCCGGCGTAATGCCGCTCGCGTTCTCGCTTGACAATGTCGGCCCCCTTGCTCGAACGGCCCGGGATTGCGCGCGCATTCTGTCAGTGATCGCAGGGCATGATCCCTTAGACCCAACCAGCTCAACCGAGGATGTGCCCCAGTATGAGGAGGCACTCAACGGCAAGGCCGACGGCCTCAAGGTCGGCGTCCCTACCACGTATTTCCTGGACAACACGGATCAGCCGGTGGCCCTCGCGTTTGACGAGGCAGTCGGGATGCTGATCAGCCTTGGCGCCAAGATCAAGCGCATCCCAGCGCCCTTGATCGACGCGATCTTGGCGTATGCACATATCCTCGTGCAGGTCGAAGCGGCCGCCAGGCATGCCGAGTGGATGCGCAAGCGCCCGCAGGACTATGCCCCGGATATTTCGTGGATCTACGCGGGCTATGCTATCCCTGCAACACACTATTTGGAGGCCTTGTCCCGGCGCGGACCGATCCTGAAGGAGTTTGCAAAAGAGGTGTTCGGCCGCGTCGACGTGCTTGCGACGCCCACTATCCCGATCTGCCTCCCGACTCTGGCGGAAACCGACATAGAGAGGCGGGGAGCCGATGCCGAAGCCAAGGCTAGGGCGATTTCGGCCAACACCAAGGTCTTCAACTACTTGGGCCTTCCGACAATCAGCGTGAATTGCGGCTTCGATTCAAACGGGTTGCCGATCGGCCTCTCCTTTACCGGCCGCCCATTCGCTGAGGCAGACATTCTCAAGTTAGCTGATGCGTATCAACAGGGGACCGACTGGCACAAGCGTCGTCCGCCATCGCTGGCTTAGCCTATGTCGCGAAGAGCTGAGCTGACGGCGGACAATGGTACAACCTTACGTTTCTGAGGTTGCGATATCTGTCTGATCACGTGTCGATCTCGGCCGACAGCGAGAGCGCATTCGATGCCAAGAAGGTCCGAACATCCATGCCGGCGTACCGGCTTCACTAGCTTTGGACAGTTGGCTCCGTGATTACATGGCGGCACAATCCGCCGTCTTAATCCCCGCCCGGCGCTCCTTCCGCACGCCAATGACCTGCCCGTCTCTGATTGCGATTTCACCGCTTTCATAAAACCAGCATTCAAAAAATTCGCGAGTGGTCCGTGGACAAGCCTCTAAGCGATTGAGCAGGAGGCTGTTTTTCGGACGAGGAGTCGTTTGAGATTGCAGGGATTGGGAGCTTGAGAAGCCCAACCTTGCAATTTCTTTTGTGAATTCCCTTTCGCTGCGGACACATGATTCTGTGTTGCATCAGAGGGGACGATGCGGCCGAAGAAGCATAGAATCGAACGATCTGTTCCGGGCGCGGCTCGACCAGATCATCAACATGAAGCACGAGCCTGGTTCTGCTTACCGGCAATCCCATCAATTACCACGCCGATATCGACCACGACCTCTCAGTGTCGCATCGCTTCGCTCGCCAGCCGGTCGAGGCAAGGATCACCACGCGGAGGGTGGAAATCTCAGAAGCCGAGCATCAATCAGCTGCACAAGTGGCCAGGGCAAGGGATTGCTCGAATGCAGCCCGTGACCGCTTCCAGCCCGCAGCTGGAGAATATGCCGCTGAGGGTCGGAAGGCCCCTATCTTTTCCGCTCCGATGATTACGTTCCTGCTTTATGACGTAGCGCAAGTCTTGCTGCAAATGTGAAGAAATGGTCATGCCTAAAAGGCTTGGGATGAATATCGCGAAGCGCCGCGGCATTCAAAAGCGGCTCAAGGCCGGCCGCGGGCGGTAATTATGGATCGCATGTGGAGTGACGGAACCGAATTCTGCTGGACAGGAGAGAGCTTGCCTCTTGCTGCCTATTTAGCACGAGAACCGAAGACAAGAGATTCTGCCTCCGGCGGAAAGACGTCCTTCGCAGGACACCGGATGGGGACTTTGCGGGGTTCGCTCTATCGCTCATCGCGGGTCGCCGATTAGACTATGCCATCCCATTCTTCTGTTCCAGTTGGGAGGGCCACGCAGACCGATCCCGGAGAGAAGCGAGATAATTGCGACCCATCAGTAGAGGTATGCATAGTCAGGAGTGCTTGACCTCCACACCCCGAATAGAAAAGACAACGGCATCTGCCCTATACACAGGCGCCAGAGCTCCTGCACAGGCCCTAAATATCGCAACTGCCGGCACGCCGGGGCCGCAGGTCTCGTTTTCCGGAACTTTCGAGTGTATATTGGCAATTCCGAAGATGCCGCGGATTCAGGGCAGTCATGAAGACCAAGAAGACTCCTAAGCGTCAATCAGGACCATTGGAGCGATATACACAGGTTTTGGAAGCGATCGCCGGGTCGGTCGATGGGCTTACCGGCCGTGAGATCGAGGCTGTGCTGGACCTACCAAAGACGACGGTAAATCGGCTTGTAAACGCTCTGGAAAGCAGTGATTTGGTCTCCAGCAGCGGGCGAGGGGGCCAGTACAAGCTTGGGTGGAGACTCCGTCGGATTTTGGAATCGGACACATCTTGGATCGTTGGCGCAAGCAAGCGCCGGCTTAAGGCGTTGGCCGAACAGACTGGTGAAACCTGCTTCGTCGCTCGTCTGTCCGGCTCCTCCGTCCACTCCGTGGTGATGGAATCGCCGGACGCAAGTGTCGGAGTTTATGTCGCGCCGGGGCATGTGCTGCCTCCCCATGCGACCGCTTCGGGGAAGGTTCTGACGGCGATGCAGCACCCAAGGTTGCGCCAGGCGATGCTGGATACCGAACTCCGCAAGTTGACGGACAGGACGATCAGCGATCGCCAGGATCTCGAGCGTGAACTTGCGAAGATTCGTAAGCAGGGCTACGCGATCGAGAACGGGGAACACATTCAAGGGCTTTACACGCTTGCCTGTCCGGTGCTTTCTTTACCGGAAACACCGCCGATCTACGCCTTGGGGCTCACCGGCCCGGCTGAGCGCGTACGCCCGCGGGCAGTCCCGGAGTTTCTTGAGCGCCTCAAGTCCACGGCCGCCGAAATTGCAAACTCTGTACGCATACGACGAAGACCGCCTGATTGACGCATGCGCGCGGGCGCGGCGAGCTCTATGATGGCGTTGCGTGAAGGTCAGGCAGCCTGCTGATCGGCGGGCTTGTCGGCTTGGCGCAGGAGCTTCCATTCCCAGGGCAGCAGTTCGTGCAGGTGCGAAGCGGGAAGATCGGCGATACGGGCGAGAACGTCGGCGAGCCAGGCCTTGGGATCGACGTCGTTGAGGCGACAGGTCGTGATCATCGTCAGCATGATGGCGGCACGGTCGGCGCCACGCTGGCTGCCGGCGAAGGTCCAGTTGCGCCTTCCCAATGCGATGCCTCTCAATGCGCGCTCAGCACAATTGTTGGTCAAGCAGATCCTGCCATCGTCGAGGAAGCGGGCGAAGTCGTCCCAGCGCCTGAGCATGTAGTTGATCGGTTTCAGGACCTCGGAAGAGCGCGAGAGGTTTTCGCGCTCACGCAGCAACCAGACGTGCATGTCCTCGAGAAGCGGCTTGCTCTTTTCCTGGCGCACGGCGCGCCGCTCGTCGGCGCCGCGGCCGTTGATGGCGCGCTCGATCTCGAACAACGCATCGAGGCGTCTGACCGCCTCCAGCGCGATCGGAGAGACCGGTTTGCCCTTCTTACCTTCCCGAGCATTTTTCTCGATGTCAGCCAGCTCGAAGAAGCCCCGCCGCGCATGGGCAAAGCAAAACGCCGGCGTAATTGGCAGCACCTTCCTCTGCGGGTCGAACAGCGGCTCGAAGCCGTTGTAGCAATCGGCTTGCAGGATACCGGCGAAGGCGGCCAGATGCTTCTGGGGATGCTCGCCTCGTCGGTCGCTCGAGGCGTAATAGACCGCCGCCGGCGGCGCAGGCCCGGCGAAGGGCCGGTCATCCCGCACATAAGTCCAGATCCGCCCGGTCGTGCACTTGCCCTTCGCCAGGATACGGATGGTGGTGTCATCGCCATGAAGGCGCTCGGCCGCGAGCACATGGCGTTCGATCAAGTGGAAGAGCGGCATGACGGCGAAGGTCACGTGGCCGACCTGGTCGGCCAGCGTCGACAACGGAAGGTCGATCCCCTCGCACTTGAAGCGCGCACTCTGGCGGTTGAGCGGGATATGCATGCCGAACTTGTCGAACAGGATCGTCGCCAGCAATTGTGGGCCGATGAAGCCGCGCGGCGTGGCATGGAACGGCGCGGGCGGCTGGCTGATCTTCTCGCAATCGCGGCAGGTGAACTTCTCGCGTACCGTCTCGATCAGCTTGAAGCGGCGCGGGATCTCCTCCAGCGTCTTGGTCACATCCTCACCGATCTTCGCCAGCCGCGATCCACCGCAGCAGGCGCAGGTCGTTAGAGCCTCAATGACGACGCGCTCGCGTTCGATGTCATCCGGCCATGGCTTGCGCACCGGCCGCTTGCGCATGAAGGGGCGGACGTTATAGCGCGACAATCTGGGTGGGAAGCTGGCGACAATCAGGATGGCGAGTCGGTGTCGCGGCGAGGTGATGATCGCCGCGATGATTGTCGCGCGCAAGAGTTTTGTTGAACTCTGATTGTCGCGGAGCGTCAATCAGCGACGGTTTTGGGTGTCGCGTGCGATGTCGGGCGACCGGGACCGCGTTTTCGTTCGAGGGCGGTCCGCCTGCGATAGCTCTCGACATTCATCTCGACGATGGTGGCGTGGTGAACGAGGCGATCGATGGCGGCGAGGGTCATCGCGGGGTCGGGGAAGACCTTGTTCCATTCGCCGAATGGCTGATTGGCGGTGATCAGCATCGAGCGCCGCTCGTAGCGTGCGCTGATGAGCTCGAACAAGACGCTGGTCTCGGCCTGGTCCTTGGTGACATAAGCGAGGTCATCGAGGATCATGAGATCGAAGCGATCGAGACGATTGACGGCCGCCTCGAGGTTGAGCTCGCGCCGCGCCACCTGGAGCTTCTGCACGAGATCGGTGGTCCGGGTGAAGAGGACGCGCCATCCGTTCTCGATGAGGGCCAAGCCGATCGCTGCCGCCAAGTGGCTCTTGCCGCCGCCGGGCGGGCCGAACAGGAGCAGATTGGCGCCCTTGCCCAGCCATCCATCGCCGGCGGCGAGCGCGGTCACCTGCGCCTTGGAGACCATCGGTACGGCCTCGAAGTCGAAGTTGTCGAAGGTCTTTCCGGCGGGCAGCCGCGCCTCGACCAGGTGGCGCTCGATGCGACGGCGGCCGCGTTCGGCTATCTCGTGCTCGGCGACGCTGGCGAGGAAGCGGGCGGCCGGCCATCCTTCCTTGTCGGACTGCTCGGCAAATTGCGGCCACAGCACCTTGATGGCGGGTAGCCGCAGCTCGTTGAGCAACAGATTGAGGCGCGCTGTATCGACGGTGTTGGCCGTGCTCATGCTGCACCTCCGATCTCGGCGGTGGCACCGATGAGGCATTCATAGGTGGTGAGCGGTGCCAGATGCACGACGACGTTCGGCACGTGAGCAAGATCAGGGGCGAAGCGAGCGCGCAGCCGGTTGAGATCGGGCAGTCGGCCGGCGTCAAGATCGGCCGTGAGCTGATCGGCGAGTTCGGCCTCGCAGCCGCGCTCATGCGCAAGGGCCAGCAGATCGACCATCAGCCGGCAAGCTTTCTTGTCCGGCAACCGTTCGCGCAAGAAGTCGAAGGTTCGGCGGTACGCATCGCGCGGGAACAGCTGATCACGATAAACCAGATTGAGCAGCGCCATCGGCTTGCGCCGCAGCGAATGGATCACGTGCCGGTAATCGACGATCTGATCATGCTTGCCGCTCGGATGCGGCCGGCCGCGCGACAGGGTGAGGAGATGCGTACTACCGACGAACACGTCGAGGCGATCGTCATAGAGGCGAACCCGCAGCTGATGGCCGATCAACCGCGACGGCACGGTGTAGAACACCTTGCGCAAGGTGAAGCCGCCGGTCGACGTCACGCGGACGATCACTTCCTCGTAGTCCGAGGTGCGCAAATCCGGCAACGCCTGCAGGGCGGTGCGCTCGTGATCGATCCGCTTGGCGTTGCGCGCATTGCGGCGGCTGACGATCTCGTCAATGAAGCCGCGATAGGTGGCAAGATCGTCGAAGTCGGCGGTGCCGCGCAGCAGCAGCGCGTCGGCGATCGTCCGCTTGAGATGGCCATGCGAGCTCTCGATCGACCCGTTCTCATGGGCGATGCCGCGATTGTTGCGGGTCGGCCGCATGCCGTAATGGGCGCACAGCTCCTCGTATCGCCGCGTCAGATCGTCCTGAGCATTCCGGTCGAGATTACAGAAGGCGGCCGACAGACTGTCGGTGCGATGGTCCCGCGGCGCGCCGCCGAGCGACCACAGAGCGTTCTGCAGTCCTTCCGCCAGGGCGACGAAGCTCTCGCCGCGGAGCACAACATGGGCGTGCTCAAACCCGGAATAGGCCAGCCGGAAGTGATAGAGACGATGACCAAGCGGCACGCCCGCGATGGTGACGCCCAGTTCGCCCATGTCGGTGAAGTCGGACAGGCCGACCTGACCCACTTCGTGGGTCTGACGGAAGATGACTTCCTGCTCCTTGCCGTGGATTGCCCGCCAGGAGCGGATGCGACGCTCCAGGGTGCGACGGATGCCGGCTCCGAGTTCAGGATGGCGTCGTAACAACTCCTCGAAGATCGCAATCGGCCGCACGCCAGGGGCTGCCTTGAGCATCGGCACGACCTCAGTCTCGAACACGTCGGCCAAGGGATCCGGCCGGCGGCGGTCGCGGGCTCCCTTCCTCCGCGACGGGAGCCTTCTATCCTTCTCGAAGCGATACGCGGTCGAGGTACTGAACGACGCCTTGGCGGCGGCCACTGGCGGGGTATCTGTCTGACGGTACTTCATGTAGAGCCTCATCTGGTGATTGGTTATGTGTCGGCCTGGCAAGCGAGTGATTCCTCTTGGCGGAAGAACCACTTGCACAACCAGCCGGCCGCGATCACCAGTCGGCGCGGTCCCCTGTGGATCGCGCCGACGCCCGGCTCGTAACTCCGGTCGGGCTACGCCCTCCCTGCGTCACGAGCCCGGCGAAGCTCTCTCATCCTGATTGACGCTCCCTTGTCACCCTGATTGTCGCGCGGCAGGACGTTCTGCGTCTTCGCCGCTGCGGCCTGCGCGGCAAGCTCATCCTCGCTCGCCGTGGTGACGAGTTCTTCGAGCTCCAACTCCAGCTGCTCGAGCAGCCGTGCCGTGCGCTCGGAGCGCTGCCCGTACAGTTCGCGTTTGAGCTTCTCGATCCGCAGCTCGAGATGCGCGATCAGCGCCTCGTTGTCCGACAGCTCCGCCCGTGCACTGGCAGCCACCGCCTCGGCTCGCAGCCGCGCCTCACGCTCGGCCTGCAGCGCCGCCAGGGCACTCACAAGGTCCGATGGAAGATCGTCCGGCTTCGATATCATGAAGCCATTGAATCAGATCAAGCAGCAGATTCAAACCGTAAAAGCGGCTATCCGACCCGCGTCGGACGCTGGGTTTCTTGAGGGTTGCGCCAATCGATCCCGGACAACAGATAGCTCAATTGCGCCGGAGAGATCGTTACCGATTCACCGGCAACCGATGGCCAGATAAACCTTCCTCTCTCGAGTCTTTTGGTAAACAGGCATGCTCCCTGGCCATCGTGCCAAATGACCTTCAAAAGATCGCCGCGTTTGCCCCTGAAGCAGAAAAGACCGCCGCCCATGGCGTCGCGCTTGAGCACTTCCTGCACGCGCAGAGCCAGGCTCGGAAAGCCACACCGCATGTCGGTATGGCCCGTCGCCAGCCACACTCGCACGCCCGTCGGGATCGGGATCACCGTAGTGTCTCCAGCCCTCGCATGATCCGTAGCAAAACCGCGACATCGACGTTGCGATCCACGATCACGCGTCGGCCATTCGCGGTCACGACTTCCAGAGTGCCAGTCGCCGCCGGTGCCGCACGCTCCGTCGTCGACTGGACCTCCGACACAATCCGGGCCGGCACAAATCCACCTACCTGACAGCCGCCAAGCTGTCCTTCGCGATAGGCCTTGCGCCACGAAAACAGAAGCTGTTTCGAAAGCCCATGATGCCGTGCTGTCGCCGACACCAGCCGCGGACCCGAAAAACTTTCCTCGACAATCCGCAGCTTCTCGGCAGCCGACCAGCGCCGACGCCGACCAGTCTCCACAATTTCAAGGCGACGCACTTGGCGACTATCAGTAAGGATGTCCATACCGACAGTCAGCTACAGACCGGATAAACTCGCAAGACGGCCGTCCTCGGACGAGTACCAAACTCTTTCATGCCGGGTGCCTACATCGCAGGCCGTTGATGGGCGCCATCAGGCGTTTCGCGCCGAGCGACTGTTCTGCCGCCCCCGCATCACCACGCCTGGACCGTATGATCGTTCATTCGACGTGGCCCGGCCCCAGGGGAAGCTGAAGACGGTGGTTGCTTCGGAAGGGCCGGGCCGAGCCCCAGGCTTAAGCGAGGGTAGACCATGCAGGAGGCTAGCGAAACGTTCGTCGGACTGGATAGTTCGAAGCTGAAGATATCGGCGCGATTGCCGGGTGAACTACGCATCTACGCTGATGCGAGCTCGGAAGGCGCCAACGACGCGCTCAGAAAAGCCCCCTAGTCCTTACGGCTTCGTCATGGCCAGATCAACACCGGCAGATCGTCTTAGACACGATGCTCTTCATCATCTCGCTCGTCCTGTTCGTTAAGCAAGGGTTGCTGCCCGGCGATACCGCCCAATCCATACTCGGTCGCGATACTTCTCGCCGCTATGAGGGAAGAGCTTGGCCTCAACGTACCACCCGTCGACGGCAATCCACATGCGCTCGAGTTTGAGAGAAGCTGGAGTCGCATAGCCCCCTCTGCAGAGTGGCGAAGGTATCGGCACCGATCGTCGGCGAATGGCTCGCGTTGTCACCTGGGAGCACGGTCAACCGGGTGGCACAGGTTGTCTGATTCATAGCGAACCTCCTTGCTCAAAGTTTCGCTACCCAGCCATCAGATTACGTTGTGTGAACAATGCCGCAGTCTTCACTATCCCCGCAAATATAGCTCTTACAACAACATAAATCCGGCCGCAACATAACGGCTATACCCGTACCCAGATGCTCTGCAATGTACTCTTTCCACAGCCCCATTTCCAAGTCCGCAGCCATAACGGGAATCTTCCCAGTCATCTCGCAAAGCTCTCGCGTTCGTCCAGCGTTGATCAAACCGATTAACTATCGGATGGCTTTGCCCGCTTTGTCCACGACGGAAGGATTTGCCTGACCAACAATGCTGCGGAGCAAGCGCTACGTGCTTTTGCGCTGGGAGGCAATGCATGGTTGTTGGCCGGATCCGGTCGCGCGGCGCTGCGGGCCCTGATGGCGACGCTCATCATGACGGCGCGTCTCAACTACATCGACCCGAAAGCTTGGCTCGTCCTCGCACGCATCGCCGACGCGCGGCAAAGCCGACTGCACGAGTGTTGCCCTGGAACCGGACGCCTCCCACGTCGGCAGTCTCCTAATTATGCAAACGTCAACGAGGTTTATTCCGTCACCACCATCTGTCGGCTCGCAAAGAATCTTGGCGAAGACGAGAACGGGCTAGGGGACGTCGCCAATGGCATGGATCTGGAGGACGGCCTTATATGGGTTCGGTCTCGGTGAGAACGGTGTTATGGAGTTCACCGAGTTCGGCATCGAAAGTCTGATGGAGCTCATCAGGATGCACAAATCCGGGCTCCTCAATCGATGAAATCGCTGATCCACTATCCGCGGCTTAGCTCGGACGGATACCGACGAACGCTCCGGGGGCGAAAAGCAACGCATCGAGGATCTGACGAGTTTCGCCTTTCTCGACCTTGCGGCCTGGCCTGAGCACCATGACAGGGGCTTGGCGCAACAAAGGCCTCACGGCGCCCACCAACGGCCTGCGATGTAGGCACCCGGCATGAAAGAGTTTGCAATTTCGGCGGCCGTGGACTTGAGGCGCTCAAGAAACTCCGGGACTGCCCGCGGGCGTACGCGCTCAGCCGGGCCGGTGAGCCCCAAGGCGTAGATCGGCGGTGTTTCCGGTAAAGAAAGCACCGGACAGGCAAGCGTGTAAAGCCCTTGAATGTGTTCCCCGTTCTCGATCGCGTAGCCCTGCTTACGAATCTTCGCAAGTTCACGCTCGAGATCCTGGCGATCGCTGATCGTCCTGTCCGTCAACTTGCGGAGTTCGGTATCCAGCATCGCCTGGCGCAATCTTGGGTGCTGCATCGCCGTCAGAACCTTCCCCGAAGCGGTCGCATGGGGAGGCAGCACATGCCCCGGCGCGACATAAACTCCGGCACTTGCGTCCGGCGATTCCATCACCACGGAGTGGACGGAGGAGCCGGACAGACGAGCGACGAAGCAGGTTTCACCAGTCTGTTCGGCCAACGCCTTAAGCCGGCGCTTGCTTGCGCCAACGATCCAAGATGTGTCCGATTCCAAAATCCGACGGAGTCTCCACCCAAGCTTGTACTGGCCCCCTCGCCCGCTGCTGGAGACCAAATCACTGCTTTCCAGAGCGTTTACAAGCCGATTTACCGTCGTCTTTGGTAGGTCCAGCACAGCCTCGATCTCACGGCCGGTAAGCCCATCGACCGACCCGGCGATCGCTTCCAAAACCTGTGTATATCGCTCCAATGGTCCTGATTGACGCTTAGGAGTCTTCTTGGTCTTCATGACTGCCCTGATCCGCGGTATCTTCGGAATTGCCCACAAAAAACACCAAAGTTCCGGAAAACGAGACCTGCAGCGCCGGCTTGCCGGTGAGGAGGCCTACCGGTCCGGGAGCTTGATGGCGCCCGTGTATAGGGGCAGACGCCGTTGTCCGATTGCGCGTCCTCGATCAAGCCCTTTTTGAATTCAATCGACCGCCCCTTCGACCGGATGGCAACAAGCAGGGTCCATGGAGGCGATCCAGCAAGCCACGGGGCGACGCTCGATCACAAGTTCGATGACTTCAGCCTCTTCAAGACCTTTGCCGATGATCAGCATGGCAAAAATCAGGACGAGGATTGAAGCGTCGATCGAATTCCAGGTCTCACCTGCATCAGTGCAGCGCAACAGGAGAATCGCGGCAATCGCCAGCGATGCCGTTATACTGTAACTCCGAAGGCCACGAGAAGGACGACAGCTCAAGAACCCAGCTGTCCCTCTGCCAATTGTATCCGATCTGCCCTCCTGCCAGGAACGCAGGACTGTCGACGAGGTCACCATAAACCGACGGGCCATAGGGATCACTGAATGACGTCCGGCCGTAGCCCCCGCCGACATGTCCTCCGGTCCAGCTCCACACTACGGGCGGCACCTTTACTGCCGGCTCAAAATTCGCCGCATTGACGGTATCGGTCGCAACGAGCGCAGCTGTTGCGGCAGCCCAAAAAAGCAGTTCAGATCGCATATCACCTCACGACAAAACGCGCGTCGCCACCTCGCAAGGAAGCTGCGGTTGGCGCCGTTTCCACGCCCCTAGCTGTGCAAGTTCTAGGCCAGCGAAAGCGCTGCGCATTGCGCGATTTTTTCTTGGCCGACGTCGTCTTCGTAACAAGAGCGGAGGAACCAACCCGATCGTCTGAGGTCTGGATTCAAAACGCATGCTGCACGGTTGGCAATTCGGCGAAGGTAATGTTCTTTTGCGAGTTGGTTGGCGTCTTGCTCCAGTCTCCGTAACCCGGAATGAACTACGCTTGACTATTGGAAGGACCCCAGACTGGGTTTACGGCCGACAATAAGTCGTCCCGCGGGCGGGCGAGGCGCTGATGGTGGTTTGAAGGCTAGTGGATCGTTCTAAACTGATGCCCTCGTCTGCCAGCGTCGATCATTTTGATTGGGTCCCTGGTCCAACTAAAGGGTTTTGGATTCGCGTTGGTGCGATCGAGGAAAGCGGTGGATGGCATCTTTGAGTTCCCGCAGTGATCGGAATACGCCGCGCTTGAGACGGTTATTGTGAGCTGGGCAAAGAAGCCCTCGCGGCGTTGAGCCAGGAATCGGATGTCGGGGTGAAGTGGAAGACAAACCGTTGATGCCACTGGATCCGTCGGGATGCTCGTGGGTGGCCCAGTTTTCGACGATGACGTGGATCGTCTTCTTCTTAGACACCCTGGCCTAGATGACTTTGAGAAACCGGATGAACTCCTGATGGGGATGGCGCGTCATGCACTGGCCGATCACCTTGCTCAAGGACGTTGAGCGCCGCGAACAAGGTGGTGACGCCATGGCTGCGGATTCCGACGAAGTCGCCCGGGTGTACCGATATGAAGTCGCCCGGGGATTCCGAGACGATGTCGCCTACCTTTCCGATTTGATCTCGCCCGGGGGCGAGGCGTTCTGGCTGCCTAGGTTCTCTGGCACTGGGCGAGCCGCGCGGTCAACTGGAATCGCGGCTTGAACCTGTTGTGTTTTCTGTTGCGGTTGCTGTGGGCATGTGGGCAACGCCTTGGCGTTGTCCAAGCGCAGCGGCATGTCCACAGCGTCACGGGCTCAGGCCTTTCGGGCGGATTGCCGGGTTCGGCGCAGGCTCTCGCCGGTGAGGTCGAGCCGATGGGCATTGTGGACGAGGCGATCGAGCACGGCGTCGGCATAGGTGGGATCTCCAATGAGCACATGCCACTGGTCCACGGGGAGCCGGCTGGTGACGATGGTGGAACGATGACCGTATCGATCTTCGAGGATTTCCAGGAGGTCGTGACGGGCGCCGGCGTCGAGCGGCTCAAGCCCCCAATCATCGAGGATCAGCAGATCGACACGGCCGAGGCCGCGCAATAGGCGTAGATGGCGGCCGTCGCCGCGCGCGAGAGCGAGCTCATCGAACAGCCGCGGAGCACGTTGATAGAGCACGGAGCGATTATCGCGGCAGGCCTTGTGGCCGAGCGCCGATGCGAGCCAGCTCTTGCCGACGCCGGCCGGGCCGCAGATCAGCAGGTTGGCATGGTCGTCGATCCAGCGGCCCTCGACAAGCTTGGCGAACAGCGGCCGGTCGAGGCCGCGCGGGTGCGGTAGTCGATGTCCTCGACGCACGCTTGCTGGCGCAGCTTCGCGTAGCGCAGGCGGGTGGCGAGCCGCTTGTCGTGGCGCAGCGAGGCTTCACGTTCGAGCAGCAGAGCGAGCCATTCGGCGTGACCGAGGCTTGCGGCCTCGCCGGTTGCTTCGATATCGACGAAGGCCTTGGCCATCCCGTGGAGGCCGAGGGCGTTGAGGCGGTCGAGGGTCGGATGGGTGAGCAAGGGATGGTCTCCTAATTGTAGTAGCGCGGTCCGCGGATGTTGGCATGCAGGATCGGCGCATCGTCCGCGGAGCGCTGATGAGCGGGACGCCGATCGAGATTGTTGGCGAGGATCGACTTGACCGAGCCGTAGGTGCGCGCGCCGATGTCGATCGCCCGCGCAGCCGCGGCGTCCAGCCGTCCGCGCCCATAGGAGGCGGCGAGCCTGAGGATGCCGAGGCAGGCGCGGAAGCCTTGCTCGGGGTGCGAGCGCTCGTCGAGAATGAGGTCGCATAACGCGCTGGTCGCCGGCCCGATCGCGGCAGCGTCCTGTCGGATACGCGCGATGGTCCAGCCGGCGTAGCGCCGATGGCTGGATGCCATGTGCTCTGGCACCGTGGTGTGTTTGTGATTGCCGCTCATGCGCTGATGCGCGGCGATCCGCTCGCCCTTGTGGAAGATCTCTGCGGTGCGGGCAGTGAACCGCACCTCGACCTCGGCGCGCACAAAGCGATGCGGGACGCTGTAGTATGCTTCTCCACCTCGACGTGGTAATCGAGGCTGACGCGGCGGATCCGCCACTCCCCGAGTACGTAGGGGCTTGCCGGCAATGGCTTGAGCGCCGGCCGGTCGACCTCCTCAAGCAGCCGGCGGCGCGTCATGCCGAGCCGCCGGATCGGCCGCTCCTCGTTGAGCCTGGTGAGCAGTTCGCCAATCGCTGCGTTGACCTCGGCGAGGCTGTAGAAGATACGATGGCGCAGGCGACCGAGGAGCCAGCGCTGGACGACGAGGACGGCTTGCTCGACCTTGGCCTTGTCGCGCGGCTTGCGCGGCCGCGCCGGCAATATGGCGATGCCGTAATGCGCCGCCATTTCCGCCTAGGTGCGATTGATCTGCGGGTCGTAG
The DNA here is from genome assembly GCF_023101085.1 of Bradyrhizobium sp. 170. Lineage (NCBI taxonomy): Bacteria > Pseudomonadati > Pseudomonadota > Alphaproteobacteria > Hyphomicrobiales > Nitrobacteraceae > Bradyrhizobium > Bradyrhizobium sp. 170. Next base: position 2,080,030 of record NZ_CP064703.1, read on the forward strand.
AGGCACGCCTTGATAACCGCGACCTTGGTGTTGTCAGGCACCAGCAGCGCCGGTCTGCCGCCGATCGCTGCGAAGGCGCCAACATGGGCGCTGATCCAGTCGGCGAGCCCCTGCGTCCACGTCGCCTGCGCGTAGGTGAAGCTCGAGGCGCCGAGCACCGCGACGAAGATCTGCGCCATTCTGCGCTCCCCGGTGAGGCAATCGACCACCACCGGCACGCCGTCGCCGGCATAGTCGACGAACAGCTTGTCGCCGGCTGCGTGCGCCTGGCGCATCGTCACCGACAGGCGGCCCTCCCAGGCGCGGTAAAGCTCACAGAAGCGCGAGTACCGATATCCGCCGGGCTCGGCGGCGATGTACTCCTCATCTCGGAATCCTGGGCGACATCGACCCGAATCCGCACATGGCGCTTGTAATCATAAGTCATGGTGCCAGTCGCCCGGTGAGGTACGTCCAATTTGGCTCTTCTCATCGACCGACAAGACTAATGGCGTGGTCGGGCGGTCGACGTAGAGGCCGGCCGATCTTATGCAGTTTGGCCACAAACTGCGGATCGTTGGACAGCTTGAACTGGCGCGCCCGGTGCGGCTGGAGGACGTGAGCGCGCCAGATCCGCTGTACCGAGCTTACGCTGATCCCGGCCGGCTTCGCCGTCGCCGAATCAGTCCGGTCACTGGCCGGCGGTGGGCCTGCCAATGTCAGCGCGACCACACGTTTAGTCACCTCAGGGCCCAGCGACGGAATGCGCGATCGCCATGTCTTGTCCCGCCAAAGCCCAGCGGCTCCTTCGTCGCGGAAAAGTTGCTGCCAACGCCAGATCACTGTCTTGGCCTGCCGATGGCTTGCATGATATTAGCCGGCCACGATCATCAGTGGTCAGAAGGTCGGTCTTTGCCAGCGAGCGTGCTCTTGCGGGCTGTTGCGCTTGGCGACCACGGCCCCAGCTTACTACGGTCGGCTCGACTCAATTGGATATTCGTTCGCTCGTGCATCCCCCAGACTCGCATAGCGAGTCGCGGTGGGAGTCCCCAAGCGAATCGAAGTGTTGATGTGGTCCACTAGGCTGCCGTGCGGGTGATGCCAGTTGTTGTCATTTGGCACGCAAAATCAGCTCTGACGCGATTTTTGGTGCAGCTTTGATCATGCTGCGCGCCGATTAGTCTGGCTTGGAGCAGATCGATTTTCCTTCCGCCGTAAATTTGGCGCTTACGAGCTTGAAGCGGTGGTTTGCCGGTCTGTCGGTTCGACCAAGGCGAGTAATCGCCGCCCGAACCGCCGCTTCATTATTCGTAACGCAGCGCGCGAATGAAGCAACGAGACTGGGAGAGCCCGCTCGATCCAAGGTGATAGCTCGGCGGCCGCTTTACGCCGGTTACATCCCAGGATCTTGCGTCGACTCGCATTTCCATTTGCGCCTCCACGGCAGCCACTTCACTGATCAAGTGTCCTTGCTTCGAGATTAATCATGCGGTGAACTTTACCTTCGAAATTGGTCGCCCAAATCTCACCATTGGCAAACTCACGCACGTAGTCGGGGATTATTGGCATCTTGCCCAGACCACCCGTACCATCGACCACGAAAGTAGGCACCGCAGGACCACTAATGAAGCCTCGCAAGCCGTGATATAGCTCCAAGATGCGGTCAAGCGTAAGCTGATACGCATGATTTCCCTCCGCAACGTCACATGAATAGCAATAGTATGGACGAATGCCACAAGAGACAAGGCTCATGCACAGATCACGCAAAATAGCAACGTCATCGTTCACGCCCTTCAATAGTACCGATTGATTGCCGATCATCGTGCCAGTCTTGCGCAGCATCTTAATGCGCTCGGCAAAGAGCGGGGTTATTTCTTTCGGGTGGTTGATGTGAACATTGACCATTTGCACGTCATATCGCTCGATAATCGCACAGAGTTCAGGAGTAATTCGGGTTGGTAGCTGAACAGGCAGGCGACTTCCGATACGCAGAAATTTAACGTGCGGTGCTCTGGCCCTGATCTGGCTAAGTATGTCTTCTAGTTGCCGGTCGTTGAGGAATAGTGGGTCTCCGCCCGATACAAGACAATCGTCGATCTCTGGATGAGATTCTAAGTACCGAAATCCGCTCTCAAGTTGTTGCTTATTGACGGCGCTTTTTCCGTGAGAAACAAATCTTTTACGAGTGCAGTAGCGACAATACGTTCCACAGTTCGTTGTAACGAGAAAGAGTACGCGGTTAGGGTACCGATGCACAACAGTGCTACCGTCCTGCATATCATGGTCTTCCGCTAGACTGTCAACGACTTCATACGGTCGGACATTTAGCTCTCCCTGAAACGGCATGTACTGCTTGCGAATCGGGCAGTTCGGATCGTCGCGATCCATCAACTGTGCCAGATACGGTGTCACGCGCATGTCGAAATGGTCATAGATCGACATGTCGACTTCCTCAACGTGATTGAGAATGCTTTTCATGTCTTGATGCGTCTTGTAGCGACGCTGCAAGGCCTGTTGCCAACTTTCGGAAGTCACGTCACAGGCGTCGAGTTCTTCCCGCGTGCGGAGAACCTTACTCGGCGGACCGAGGTCGGCTGCATTTGTACGGGGACTGGTCGCTTCGACTGCAAACGCCATGTTGTCCTCTCAAGGTGTGAAAACTTTGCCGTGTCAAATTTTACATCCGAAGCGAGGTGCTGGTACGCATCCTAGTATCGCCTGCGCTTTCCACCACGATACCCTTTGCTCGTCCATAGCGAATCGGTGCGCCGTATGAGCACGAGGGCTTGACGGTTTCACGGTTGCAGCCCACCGCGATTGAACGTGTGTCCGGCCTCGGGCATACCGATCCCGAAATACCGCCTGTGTGCGACATCGAGCATGCGATTGACCAAATTCGAGAAGCTGTATCCGCCGGTCGTCGCAGCCCGGAAGTAAGAGTCTCTATTATTGAGTGACGGGCCGGAGTTGATCTCGAGGACAAAAGGCCGGCCGGAGCGGTCAATCCGGAAGTCCACGCGGGCGTAGTCCCTGCCTAGACAGGCACGGAAGGTCGCAACCGAAATATCCCGCAGCATCGTCGCAAGCTCACTCGTGATCCGCGCCGGGCAGATCTTCTGCGGCTCCGCGGCTGCCATATGATTCTTGTCTTCCCAGGTGATAACACATGTTTCGCGGTCGCCGAAGTCGTGCTCCACCGGCGGCAACACCTCGAGCTCTTCGTTTCCCAGCAGGGCGACGCTGATTTCCCGCCCTTCGATGTATTCTTCCACGAGTGCATCCTGCGCATACCGCGTGATGATCATTTCTACGGCTCGCCTCAGACAGCTAGGTTCATGCACCAATTGTAATCCCAAGCTGCTGTATCCGCAGCGTGGCTTCACTATCAGTGGGAATCGCAGGTCGCCGGTGCTCTCGGTGCCGCGACGCATCACCCGAAAGTTCGGAGTCGGGAGGCCGTCATCGCGGATGAGCTTTTTGGTGATGACCTTGTCGAGACCCAGCGCAGCCCCGAGCGGACTCGCTCCGGTGTACGGAATGCCAGCCATCTCAAGCATGGCCGGAATCTGGCTGGAACGCCACTCGCCCATACTTCCGCCTCCCATGATGAATACTATTCCGGAGGGGCGGGCTTGCGGATCGGGTGGCATGAATCGCTCGAGCGTAGCGAGCAGTCCTTTATCGCTCTCGCACAGCAGCGTCTCGTGGCCGGTCTGTTGCAGCGCCGTCACCACGCTCTGAACGGAGGGGCCATACCACCCCGGACCAGACTGACCGGATGGATTGGTCTCGAGGTGCTTATTCCATACGACTGCTACCCGCATGAGCTACTCCCTGGATGTTTGCCAACTGGTAACTTCATTTGCTCAGATCTTGTTCATTGAGGGGAACAACGCATCTGGATGCTGCGCGCCCGCCGATTGGGCCGGCCAAGTGTGGCGAGCGGATTTGCTCCAACGAACATGCGGACCCAAGATATTTGTCGATTGGCAAGATGCAGCCGGCCTGCACGTCATGGCGCGCGACCAACGCCGCCCATCGTGAGTGCACCACTTACTCGCCCAGCTAGCCACGTAACCTAAGCTCCATCCGAAGTGCAGCTTCGCTGCCGGCCTCCAGACACGACCAGGGGACCAAAGCCGCTGCTGGGCAAGTGCAGCGTCTATCGCAATGACTTCGATCGTTATAGCAAGCTTCATATGACCCCCTCGGCCGGAGACGGCGAGACCGCTATGGGTCGCAAGACTGTTGGGCCTCCGGCAATTAGCGTGCCAACAGAGGAGGTGCAAGGGAGGCGGGAAAAGGATGCGGTTCGTGCCGCGTCAGCGGAATACCTGCGCCTTAGTAGTCGGATTCCGAACATAAACGTCTTCAACCGGACGGACTCGACACAAAACGTCAAACGAGGTAGGCCGAGTCGGCAAACTCGCACGTCGGCAAAAGCGCAAGTCCCCTCGTAGAACTTCATCACTACGCGTGTGAGATCGCGGGCGGCGCTCGACCACGTGTCGGCATCCTGGGCTTGCCGAGACATCTGGTCGCGAAAAACTCAAAGCCGCGTGCGGCCGCGCGCTCGAGATTGGCGCGCGCTCCTACAGTTCAGTCAGCTCAATCCTCAAGAACATCTCGACGCGAGGCCCCACAGACGGGCCGGCAATAACGCACTACAACATCCATGGCCCTAACCTACTTCCATTGAGGAGATGACGATGATGCTCTCACATCCCGCCCTGGACCAGATCCGAGCGCTCGAGCTCGACGGCATGGCGCAAGCCTTCATCGAGCTTGAGTTTCAAGAGGAGGCCCGCGATCTCGCGCATGCCGAATGGCTGGCTCTGCTGCTCCGCTTCCAAACCCGACTGCGTGCCATACGGCACAGCCAATCCATGATTAAGGACATCTACAATCGCACGCCACGCCGGCTCGACGAGTCGCTGTTCCAGCAATTGGCCACCACCCGCCGGATATCCGAGCCCGCGACCTGCTGGTCAGCGGTCCCTGTGCAACCGGCAAGTGGTGGTTAGCTTGCGCGCTCCCGCAGAAGGTTTGTCGCGACGGCTCACGATCCACTGCGCGCGCGTGCCGCGCTCGTTCGCTGATCTCGATCTCGCTCACGCCGACCGCCGCTTCCCGCGACTGTTCCGGATGGATTCGCTTGTACTGGACGATTTGTGACCGGCCGCCTCTCAGCCAGCCAGCGGCGCTATCTCACGGGGGCCGTCGAGGGCCGCTATGGTGCCAGGGTCGCGGCTCCATCCTGATCTGTCGGCGACACCATCCTAGATCGCATTCTCCACAACGCTTATCGGACAAAGTTCGACGGCCCGTCATACGCAAGCTCGAAGCCGCGAGGAGCAGCTGTCACCGGCCGCGGCCACAACGCAGCCAATCGCCCACGCGTCCAAGGGAGCAAAAGACTGAAGCGCATCGTCAGCCCACGGCCGTCACGTAAGTCAACAGGAGGGACCCGCGCGCTGCTGCCTCGGCCCTGGGGGCACCTCGCAGCGTGCGGGTCCCTCCTGTTAACTACGGGTCGGCCTCCACCGCGCTTGACGTGAGCCAAAGACTGAGACCAGAAAATGCACATGACGGCACCATTACACTGGTCGTCGGAATACGCACGCAACACGATAGCTGCCGGCTGTTGCTCCTCAGTCTTCATCCCTAACCAAACATGAGCCGTTGTGCGGCTTCACCAATCGCTTCCGCATCAGACTTCGTTTCAGACGACTGCTCGCCGACCTATTCGGGCGCGGCTTTGACGAACTCATCGTGCGCTTGCAGCGCTGGTGGCATCCCGCTGACACACGCCGGACTTTGATCCGCATGGGATATCGAGCGAAACGTCTTATCGCAAAAGGTGTCGGCTGGACTCAAGATCAGTGAATGCCGAAGCATCAAATGTACGCAAGCGGCAGAGCGAGAGCCCAACATGCTGCTGATGCGGAGCACTTCCGTCGCGAGTCGACGCGCGTTCCGACTGGGGACAACCGACCCCAAAATGCCGCCTTTGGGCGATATCGAGGATGCGATTAATTCAGCTTGAGAAGCTATATTTGGCGGTCGTGACGGCCTTAACATAAATGCTGCGTAGCCCCGGTCGACTTGGATCTCCAGGATAAATGGCTGCACGGAGTGATGGATCCAGATGTCGACGCGGGCACAGTCGCGACACTGCCAGGCACGGAAGCTCGCGACTGAAATATCACGCAGCAGGGTCGAAAGCTTGCTATTGACTTGCGCCAGCAAATTGCCGCGAGCGCCTTTCCCGCTTTGTCTTCATGAGTGACGAGACGCATTTCGCGGCTGCCGAGGCCCCGCTCCACACGTGGAAGGGTCTCAAGCTCCTCGTTCCCCAGCAAGCCGACGTAGAGGTCTCGTCCCTATACGTATTCTTTCACCAGCATTCTGCGAATACTGCACGGCGATCGCTCCTATCGCTTGCTTCAGCTCGGGGCGCATGCGGTCGCATCACGCGAAATTCTGTGTCGGCAGGCCGCGACCGCGTATCAGCGTCTTGGCGATCGCCTTGTCAAGCGCCAGTGCATTCCCAAGCGGGCTGTATAAGGCACTCCGGCCAACTTAAGCGTGGCCGGAACGTGGGATAAGCGGCACTCGCCCTGAATCCGTTAGCCAAATCGAAGGCGAATCCGGATGGGCGGACGTGTGGATCAGGTGGCATAAATCGCTCACGTGTGGCGAACAGTCCTTTGTCGTCTTCGCAGAGAAGCGTTTCGGGGCCTTTCTCCTGCAGTACGGCCGCTATCCGCGGCACGCATCCCGCCGACCAAGTACTTGTGTACTACAGCGTGTCGGTTTGTGAACAAAGATGTGTCTTGGACCACACAACGCCACAACATAGCCTGATGTAACAAAGGTCACGCTCGAACAATCGACGCGCGATATTTTCATGGCGGCAACGTAGCGTATTTGACCAGGGATGCCAGCGGCTCCTTATGTTCGACGCCTAAGTCGGTGCAGGTCGCCTGACACGCACGTTCAAATCGCCCGGAGATGCGAACTCCGCGATGGGCTCAGAACGTTCACCTGGCGGTGCGGAGATGTAACAGGATGCGTAGATATGGCCGGTCGTGCGCTCTAGTTGTAGAGAGCTTCAAGGGGGGGCCGCTAGACCGAGCCTGCTGATCGGTGGTTTGATCTAGACTGCCATGGGGCGACGCCAATTGTAGCGATGCAGCCAGCCGATCGCAATCTGCTCGATCCTTTATCGGCGCAGATCGCAGGTTCGCGACCGTCGTGAATCCTGTGTGTCAGTAACGGAACACTAGCCCGTAGCTCGCCGTCTAATGCCACGCCCGCGGGGAGCCGCCATGAATGCTGGCTACGGGCTGGTACACCTGTTTTACACAGTTCGAATAGCCGGCCTAAAGTTTGGGCGTCGCGTGCTCCCTCTCTTTGAAGCAAACTTCACACCAATTGACGCGACCACCAGAAGGGGTCGGTGCGCGTTGCATGCTGGTGTGCTAGGCCATTTCGCATGTGGGAATGAACCGTCACGTTTATCGAGTTTACTTGAGTGTTGAGCTGATGAGGCGGCCAGAAGGATGGTGTTTGCGGGTGGCGGTACCGGCGGATCCGAAGTTGCCGACAGGCACCCAAAGGCTAGGAGCCAAAGTATGTGCGGCATCTGTGGATGGATTGACTTTGATCGCGACCTTAGAGTTTCCGACGCGCAATGGGAGCTTGCCGCCATGACGGCCACCATGGCCACCCGCGGTCCGGATGATGAGGGGACTTGGATCGACGGCCCCGTGGCGCTGGGACACCGCCGCCTAGCGATCATCGACGTCCAAGGCGGTCGTCAGCCGATGACGCTCCAGGAGGATGGCCGACCCGCGTTGGTGTTGGTCTACACCGGCGAGACTTACAACTACCGCGACCTGCGTCAACGGCTTCTTGCCATGGGTCATCGGTTCGACACGAGCAGTGATACTGAGGTGGTGCTGCACGCCCACCGCGAGTGGGGCCACCGGGACCCCCGCACCGCCGTGAGCGAGCTCAACGGGATGTTCGCCTACGCACTTTGGGACATCGCCAAACGCGAGCTGCTTCTCATACGCGACCGGCTAGGCATCAAGCCGCTTTATTACTACCCCACCCAGCGCGGAATATTATTCGGCTCCGAGCCGAAGGCGATCCTCGCCCATGGTCTCGCGGAACGGGTCATGGACGCTGAGGGGCTCCGTCACACTCTGTGCTCTGTCGGCAACCCGGACATCACTGCATTCCGCGGCATGCGTGAGGTAAGACCCGGCCACATTGTCCGCGTCACTCGCAACGGCATTCAACAGATGCGCTACTGGCAGCTCACCGACAGCGGGCACACCGACGACGTGCCTACCACGGTTCGGCGGGTCCGCGATCTGCTCGAGGACACGATCCAGCGGCAGCTCATCGCGGACGTACCGCTGTGCACGCTGTTATCGGGCGGGCTCGACTCCTCGGCCTTGACCGCACTGGCCGCGCGCTTCAGCGACGTACGGGTCCGGTCTTTCGCCGTGGATTTCGTCGGCTACAGCGACAACTTTACACCTGGCCCAATGTGCGCCACACCTGACGGTCCGTACGCGCAGGAGGTCGCGAACCTGGCTGATACCGACCACGCGGACATCACGTTGTCCGCGGACGAACTCATGGACTCTAACGTACGGAGCAGTATCCTCCACGCCCACGACCTACCGTTCACGATGGGCGACATCGACAGCTCACTTTATCTGCTGTTTCGAGCCATCCGACAACACTCGACGGTGGTCCTCTCCGGAGAGGCAGCGGACGAGCTTTTTGGCGGTTACTCGTGGTTCCACGATCCAGCGCGCATTCAGGCCGACACGTTTCCCTGGTCCAGCAGCGTCGATATCGCCTGGCAGTCCCTAGACCCCGACCTCGCCCAGAAGCTCGACCTCCCGGGCTACCTCGACGGGCAGTACCGCGGGGCACTTGCTGAAGTACCCGCGCTGACCGGCCCGGCCTCGGCCGATCCACAAGAGCGTCGCATGCGCGAGGTCTGCTATCTCTTCCTCACGCGCTACCTGCCGAGGCTGCTCAACCGCAAGGACCGGCTGAGCATGGCTTTGGGTCTCGAGGTGCGGGTTCCCTACTGCGATCACCGCCTTGTTGAGTACGTATTCGGCAGCCCATGGGCGCATAAGACCTTCGACGGGCGCGAGAAGAGCCTGCTGCGGGCCGCCACCGCGGACCTCCTGCCGACGTCCGTGGTGCAGCGGGTTAAGAGCATGTACCCGTCTATCCAGGATCCGACGTACTACAGAATGCTCCGCACCCGCTTCACCACGCTGCTGAATGATCGCAATGCGTCAGTGGCACCACTGCTGTCCGTCGAAGGCTCTCGCGCCTTGCTCAACACGACCAAGAACGTCACGTGGGTACAGCATATCCTGACCCTGCAAGACTTCCTGAGTGATTACAACGTGAGGCTCACGATCTGAGACAGCGGAATACATAAAGAGTTTCAATGCCGTTGCAAATTTCCCTAGACGTGCCGAAGCGAAGATCCCTCGTGGCGGAGTCTCAGCGATCAGCCGGTTAGGCGATCTTGGTCTTCATTTTTGGTGGGTATCCAACTGCCGGCCGCAGCTCCACGAGCAAGGTCGCGCCGAGGTCGGTCAATACTCGCCGCCGCGTTTCGTACGCCAATTTCATGGTTTGCTCCACAGCGACGCTAAATCGCGGCCTTAGTGGAAAGCGCGAGCCGCAAGTCGCTTTAGCGATCTTGCGCTTCCGGGCCAGGACAGACCGTGCCGTCTCGGGCCTCCGCTTTCGGCTGAAATGGCCTTGAGCTGCCGTCGAAATAGATCAACCGCGAAATGACTGTGGTAGCATTCGATAGCAGCTGACGCTCCTGCATCTCGTACGGCACGCACTGGCGTTCCTGTTGGTCAAAGACAATGCGTCGCGCTGCTTGAGCCCGATCTTATAGTCCGATATCCGAAACATCTCGCTATCACCAGCAAGATCGATACGATCGATCCGAACGTGAGGCGAAGTTTTGCTTGTCCTAACCTGCCACTGCGTGTTTCCTCCAGATGGATTTAGAGTCCGCCCCGAAGAAGGACGGACGGATGAAGAGAGCAAGGGCTTCACGGAAGAGCAGATTATCGCGATATTGAAGGAGCATGAGGCTGGGGCGAAGACGGCTGGGCTGGCTCGCAAGCATGGGATCTCCGAAGCGACGTTCTACAATTGGAAGCCAAATCCGGCGGCATGGACAGCGAAGCGGCTGAGGGCCTTGAAGAGGACAATGCGAAGCTGAAGAAGTTTGGTCGAGCAGATGCTCGATGCGGCCGCCTTCGCGAGCTGCTCTAAGGGAATGGCGGGGCCCGCCGCCAAGCGCGCTGCGGTCTCGCATCTACAGGCCATCATCAGCCTGTCGGAACGGCGGGCCTGCTCGATCGTGGGCACGGATCGGAAGATGATCCCTTATCGCTCCAGCCGCCGTGCGGACGCGGTTCTGCGCGGCCGGTTGCGCGATCTTGCCTCGAGCGGCGGCGTTTCGGCTACCGCCGGCTGTTCGTCTTGCTGCGGCGGGAGGGCGAGCCATAAGGATCAACTGGATCTACCGGCTTTATCTGGAGGAAGGGCTCACGATCCGCAAGCGGCGGCGGGCTTGCCCGAAGGCGGTGGGGACCGCGCCTCGATCTTCGTCGAGACGAGGCCCAAGGCGCGCTAGTCGCTGGAGTTTGTGCACGACCAGTTCGCCAACGGCTGGCGCTTACGCATCCTAGACATCGTCGACGAATGCCTGGGCGCCATTCCGGAGCTGTCGATCTCGGGACGGCGCGTGGTCCGCGAACTCACGGCAATCGTCAAGCGACGTGGCAAGCCAGGAATGATCGTGTCCGACCATGGCACCGAGTTCACTTGCAACACCATGCTCGCTGGAGCAAGGAGATAGTCATCGATTGACACTTTATCGCGCCGGAAAGCCAATGCAGAATGGCTTCATCGAGAGTTTCACGGCCCGACGCGCGATGAACGGCTCAACGAGACCCTGTTCTTCGATCTGGATGATGCGTGCGCCAAGATCGCGGCTTGGGTCGCCGACTACAATGTCTGGCGACCTCGCTCGTCGTTGAAATACCTGACCCCCGCCCGGCCTATGCCGGCCCACCTCACCCCAACGGACGATCGGCTGCTTTTCCACATGGCAGGAGTGAGCGAACTAGAGGTTATGGACGGACATTTCCAATCGGCACCTATCGTGCCAGCTCGCTGAAGGCCTCGTCTCTTGCGCTACACGCGACAACAGCATTTAGCTAATAACGCGAGAAGCAGAACTATCCCGCGGTGATGCATGCAACACAGTGCGATCTCGAAAAGGAAGAAAGACACTTTGGAAGCTCATCACCGGTCTGCTTGTTGGTTTCCGCGCCGCTCACCAAGGAGAACTGGCCGCCAACACTGCCTACGTAGGGCTGCAGCGGTCACTTCATAGAAGATTTCGCGCGCACTTGGCAGCTGTTGACCATCACCCGCTCGACCTCGCGCCCGCGGCTTCCGGCAGCATGCGTGACTGGCAGGCTTTTGGCCAGTTGCTTCCTGCGGCAATGGTCGGAGCGCTCCTATGGAGATCCGGCAAAGCTTCTCCACTAGTAAATTGCTGAGAAATGCGGTGGTCAGACCCAGCACTTGCACGCGCCCTCGTCGGACAGGCGGTAGATGTGCTTGAGCAGTAACCGGCCGATCACGACGGCCAGCGCAGTTGCCTGACGCAGGGCAGGTCGTAGCGTAGCCTCAATGTGATCACGGGAAGGGCCGACGGAGACACTTTTGTTCGATGCGCGACGTGTCGGCGCAAGAGATTCTCAATGCTTGCAATACGGCCAGCTGAATGCTCGTCGACAGGCGCAAGCGGGCAGGGCATTTGCCGCGATTACCACCCGGGGCATTGACATCGCTTTCTGCGCCCACCTGCGGAAAATGGCGGCGGTGCTTCTCGATGGCTATACGAGCGGCAATCAATTGTCGCAGCGCGCAATGGTCTGCGCTCCTATTGGCGGTACACTTCGACACATCAGTTCGTCACACTAGCCGAAACGACGAAAGCAATTTTTCTCGGGAGGAGCCGTTTACCCAGTTTTCAAATCTAATGACTCGTGAGCTGCCAGAGGAATATAGGACGCGAGAGCAATTTACGCGTTCTACCAGAAATGGGAGGACAGCTCCGTTCAATCTTGCTCTATTCTTCTCCGGTGGGAGGGCATTTCAATGCTCATTAAAGATGCGATTCGATGGTAACTCAGAGGATGGATGTTCAGGATGGAGATATCCGAAGGAGTGGTCACGTTCGAGTCGTTAAGCGCAATCACAGATCGTCTTAAAACCGAGCATGCGGAGCTTAGGAAATGATCTCGACATCGAGCTGCCGCTAGTCATATGCAACAATTCAAGAAATCATGTAACCCGGAGGCGGTCGCATGGCTTAGGGGCGACGAATCGGGCCTGACTGGCTGGACTCGTCCGTACTCTTGTTCACTTTTGTTGGATTGAAGAACACATGAGCGAAATCAATCAACAAAGCGGTTCCAATCGCGTCGTGGCGGAGTGCGTCGGGATGGCCCCAAAGGATCTTTACGAGATTGGCGAAATTCCGCCAATGGGTCATGTACCGAAGCACATGTATGCCTGGGTGATACGGCGGGAGCGCCATGGCGACCCGGAGTCTGCGATGCGCATGGAGGTAGTTGATACGCCCACGATAGGGCCCGATGACGCCTTGGTCATGGTGATGGCTGCTGGCGTAAATTATAATGGTGTTTGGGCAGCTCTCGGGCAGCCGGTCTCGCCGTTCGACATCCATGGGAAATCTCATCACATCGCCGGTTCAGATGCTGCCGGACTGGTGTGGGCGGTTGGAGATCGCGTTAAGAAATGGAAAGTTGGTGACCAGGTAGTCCTCCATTGCCATCAGGACGATGGCGACGATGTCGAGTGCAATGGCGGCGACCCCATGTTCTCGCCTTCTCAGCGGATTTGGGGATATGAAACTCCGGATGGCTCCTTTGCGCAATTCGCACGCGTTCAATCGCGTCAACTACTACCTCGGCCAATGCACCTCACCTGGGAGAAGAGCGCCTGCTATATGGGCACGCTGGCCACTGCATACAGGATGTTGTTTGGTTATCGCCCACATGCCCTCCGACCAGGTCAAAACGTATTAGTGTGGGGTGCGGCTGGTGGGCTTGGCTCGATGGCAGTTCAACTTGTCACCTTGACGGGGGCTAACGCGATTGGTGTCGTTTCGGACGTGTCGAAGCGTGATTATGTGAACTCATTGGGAGCCAAAGGCGTGATAAACCGGAATGAGTTCGAGTGTTGGGGGCGGCTTCCTGACATCGAAAACACTGCTATTTATGGCGACTACATAAAGGAAGCGCGCCGGTTTGGCAGAGCCATTTGGGAGATAACAGGAAAGGGCAATGACGTCGACATTGTCGTCGAGCACCCGGGAGAAGCGACATTTCCAGTCAGCTGCTTAGTCGTGAAGCGAGGTGGAATGGTTGTGTTCTGTGGTGGGACCTCAGGCTACAACTTGACGATGGATGCGCGTTTTATTTGGATGCGGCAGAAGAGAGTCCAGGGCAGCCACTTCGCGAATCCTTATCAAGCGTGGGAGGCGAATCGGCTTGTTGTTGAACGGCGCATAGATCCCTGCCTGTCCGAAGTCTTCGCTTGGGCTGAAATTCCCCGTGCACACTGCAAAATGTGGAGGAACCAGCACCAGCCTGGAAACATGGCGGTTCTTGTCCAAGCAAGTGCGGAGCAGGCTAGTAAATGATGTAGCCTGGCACTGCCCAGGGATGATGTGACGTGAACGAACTCCGGTTCGGGCAGCTGCTTGCGAATCCATAACGGCTGCGATGCCCGCGGCCGCCTCCGCTCGGCACTCATGCGGGCGAGGAACTTTGGCTTGAGCGCGCCCGCTTGGTGGGTGACGGAGGTGGCTCCGTGCGTTTGCCGCTCAGTCAGAATGTACCCGTTGATCCGCTGCCCGGCCGCGCGTGCGTAGATCGGCGGGCGCACGGTAGCGGGTGTCCGCTGAGTGTTTTTCCGGATTGCTTTTGAGTTGGCCTTAGGGATCGATCAAGGCGCAAACTGCCTGATCGCTGCCCTTGTCGTTGAGAGTGTGCGCGAATAGATCTGAGCTGTCGCATCAATCTCGGTTTGCGTTGTAGGTTGGATATAGCCGACCTGGTGTTTTAGGACGAGGCTGCCCGGTTCGTTGAGTTTCATTGAGCCTCGTTGTCGGACTCGCTCTTGGGAATGTCAGATATTTTGTGTAAGAGGCTTCTGTGAAGGTTGAATTGCAGTTTTTCTTGCATCAGCCGGACATTGTCATCGATCCCATGGTGGCTAACAGAGGCCGGGCAGCAAGCTCTGTCAAGGCCGCAGCCGCCGCAGGCGGGGCCGCAGGCCCGCCTTTACAGAGCTTGCTGATCGGCCAAACTTGGGCCGCCGGATAAGGGGGCTGATCGACACTTCGGTCATCGCGCTGATCCCGGAAAACGCGAGCCGAACTGAATGGCGAACTGGCCCATGGCGGCAGTCCACTCGACGCCTCGCCGCCACCTCAATCCGGCGTTCTTGATGGCGAGATAAAGCAGCTTCAACGCCGCGTCGTCGTTTGGAAAGCTGCCGCGGGTCTTGATGATCTTGCGCAAGCTACGGTGCAGCGCCTCGACCGCGTTGGTGGTGTAGATCATCTTGCGGACGCCAGGAGCGAAGGCGAAGAACGGCACGACCTGTTCCCAGGCGCGGCGCCAGGCCTGGCCGATCGCCGGATAGCGCGTGCCCCATTCGTCCTCGAACTCCTCGAGCCGGACCAGCGCCATGTCGGCATTCTCGGCCCGGTAGATTGCGTTGATGGCAGGCAGGATCGCCTTGCGATCCTTCCAGGCGACAAACGCCAGGCTGTTGCGGATCAGGTGCACGATGCAGGTCTGCACCACGGTCTGCGGATAGACCGAGGCGATCGCCTCGGGAAAGCCCTTGAGCCCGTCGACCACCGCGATCAGGGATATCGTTGACGCCGCGCGTCTTTAGGTCGTTGATGACCTTGAGCCAGAATTTGGCGCCTTCGGTTTGCTCAATGCACAGGCCCAGAACCTCCTTCTCGCCGTCCGGATTGAGCGCCAGCGCGACATAGACGGCCTTGTTTTGACCATGCCTTCATCGCGAATCTTGACCCGCAGCGCGTCGAAAAACACCACCGGATAGACCGGCTCGAGCGGACGGCTTTGCCATTCCCGGACTTCGTCGAGAACCGCGTCGGTCACCCGGCTGATCAAATCCGGCGAGACCTCGGCCCCATAAAGTTCAGATAAATGCCCTTGGATCTCGCGCACCGTCATGCCGCGCGCGTAGAGGCTCAGGATTTTGTCGTCGAAGCCCTCGAACCGGGTCTGGCCCTTGGCGATCAATAGCGGCGCGAAGCTGCCGGCCCGGTCGCGTGGCACAGCTGTCGATCTCGCCGTCCTCGGTCAGGATCGTCTTCGCGCTGGTCCCGTTGCGGCTACTGCCGCTGCCGCGGCCGGCCGGGTCCCCCTTCTCGTAGCCAAGATGATCGCTCAGCTCCGCACCAAGCGCCCGCTCAATCAGCGCCTTCTTCAGCTGCTTGAAAAGCCCGTCCGCTCCTGTCAGGTCTTCAGGCTTCTCATAGTTAGCAAGCAGTTGATCCAGTAGTTCAGGTGTAATCGTCGTGTCGGTCGTCATGTGAGTCTCCTCGGTAAGGTAAACTCACAGAAACCTGCTTACACATTCTTTCTGACACCCTCTCGCTCTTCGGTGGCGCTGGCGTCCTCCCGCTCTTCGTCGCCTTCGAGTCGATGCGCTTCGGTTTGGGTTCGTGAAGGCGGCGCCTCCTCCGCGGCTCTGGCCTCAGCCGGCTTACTCTCCGGGAGTTGGACTATGTGCTCGCAACGGCTTGACTGTTACTAGCTATTGGCTGAGGTCAGTTTTTCAAGCGTTGTCCTCGATTTGGCTGTGCACCTCCACGCTCTAGGCGACGATCCGCACTGGCAGGACGGAGTAACCGTGCACGAAGTTCGACGCGACTCGCTCCGGCTCCCCGACGACCTTTACGTCCAGACCGCTGGTCAGTATCTCTTCCCACAAGATCTTCAGCTGCAACTCAGCAAGACGATTCCCAAGGCAGCGATGGATTCCGAATCCGAACGAGAGATGTTGCCGTACATTTTTGCGATCGATGATGAAGCTCTTTGCGTTCTCGATGACCTCGTCGTCTCGGTTACCGGAGATATACCACATGATGACCTTGTCGCCTTTCCTAATTGTTTTGGTGCCTATCGTGATATCGGCCAGGGCGTTGCGGCGTATGTGCGCGATGGGCGTCTGGTAGCGGATAATCTCGCACACCGCGCTCGACACCAAGGCGGGATTACCGCGCAGCTTTCGCAACTCGCTCGGGTTCTGGTTCATGAACCAGATGCCACCGCTGATTGAATTACGCGTGGTGTCGTTCCCGCCCACGATCAGGAGAATGAGAGTCCCGAGTAACTCGCTCGAATCCATATTCCGAGTCGCCGGCGAATGCGCCATAAACGAAATCAGATCGTCCCGCGGTTCCCCATCTAACCGATCGTTCCAAAGCCGTTTGAAATAGGCCAAGCACTCGGACAGAATTGATCTTCGCTTGTCCCAGCTGTCGATCTCGTGGCCAATTTGCGGAACGGTGGTGGCCACGTCCGACCAATAGGTCAGCAGTCGCCGATCCTCAAACGGAAAATCAAGCAGCGTGGCCAGCATCTGTGTCGTCAACTCGATCGAAACTTTATCGACCCAGTTGAAGGATTCATTGCGCGGCAAGCCGTCGAGAATCGTTTTGACGCGGCTGCGAATTAAACCTTCAAGCTTGGCGAGATTTGCCGGTGCCACTATCGGACTGACAGCTTTCCGCCGCTCGCCGTGTTTGGGAGGATCCATCTGAATAAAACTCGGGAGTCGACACTCCTCGGGCATATCGACTATGCTGACAGCTGCAGCTGATTCCGACGAGAACATTTTATGGTTCGTGTCGACGGCCATAATGTCGCGATATTTCGTTACTGACCAGTATGGGCCGTATAGGCTGTCCTTACAGTAGTGAACGGGATCTTCCCTTCGCAACCGCTCGAAGTACGGCCAAATGGTATCATCCCGGAAACGCCCGGCCTCGCTCACATCTAGACGGTCCAGCGGGATATCGTAAGCGTCGTTGCGTAGTCGCTCTGCCAATAAGGTATTCATAGTCGTCTCCGCTTGCTATCTCAGTGCTGGCTGTCCGGTATCCGCACCCGGAGGCCGTCCAGCGCGTGGGTTATCTGGATTTGGCAGGCAAGCCTCGAATTTGGTTCTGCCGCCGACGCGAAGTTCAAAAGTTCCTCTTCGGTCGACGGCCGCTCGCCGGTCTTCGACAGCCAAGCAGGGTCAACGTAAATGTGGCAGGTCGCGCATGCACACTCCCCGTTGCAGTCGCCATCGATCCCGGGCACGCCATTGTCGACGGCCGCCCGCATTACAGTGGTACCGGAGGGAACCTCTATCTCATATTCACATTCACCAGAGTAGAAACGAACGGTCGGCATGTTGCCCAGTCTCTTCTATCTAATCGCGTTTTCAGCCTCGAAACGAACTGGCTATGGTCAGATGTTTGTGTCACGCCTTCTGAGCCTCGCTTCCGATGTTCTTTCTTTGCAATCTCGGTGCCAGTACCGTATCAGCTAGCAAAATACCGGGAAATTTGAGAGCCCTTGCGCGGGTGCTCGTCGCCTAAGCGAACTGGCGACCGACTCTGGCCAAAACTCAAAAATAAGCAACGAACCCTATGTCTGGGTCGCGGGCTGCTTCAAGCAATGATCCTGGATCAGTCGCCGAGTGCCTGCGTTACTTGCGCCTTTTTATGCCGTCGTAGTGAGTGCGAATGCGCGTCATGAAACAGCAAGCGGTAACATTTCCTCGGGATTGATCCACGAGATAGTGCGTCGGTTCTCAGACTGTCGACTATTGACCAGACATGTCGGACATCGAACAAACGTGTCGTTGAACAGGCGAGCTAAATCTGCCGATTTATAACCTCTCGGCATTTCGTTTAACTCGGTGCTTTAGCTGCCATGCATTCGCGTATTCGCAATTGCCGATAGCTATATTGTGGCGTCGCTTTCCGAAGGAGGTCCGCGCTGTTCCGGTGTTCGGCTTGCGAGAGCTCGCATATAGCTCCCCCATACCCGTCTCACAGATCGATCGGTGCGGCTTGCCATCGGCCGAAAAGCTGATCGTCTTCGCCGGCGCTCTCCGGCACCTCACGATGACGACAGGAATGACCTTCTGCCTGGCAGAGAGCATGGCTCTGCCATCCCTCCATGCCGGGCACACCTCAATCATCGTGCCGTCGACCGAGAAGCGAGAGCAGGCTTTGACCGGGGGCGGATTCTGCACGTCGCAAAGAACTTGTCCGCAATATCGGCTTGAGCAGCCGATCCCGGTTCTTGCGGTCCATCGCCGGGTGGATCCGCCGCTGCCCGACAAACCAACGGAACAGAAGATTGTAGTTGAGGTGTTCCATCGACTGCTGCCCGAGCGCACCGAACGCTTGCTGCCATAATCGCTCCGGCCGACTCTTGGCCGGAATCGGGCGCGCCTTGAAATTCCTCGACAGCCCTGCGAGTGCACCTCGCCGAGTTTCGTACCGATCCCTGATTTCGGAAGCTGGATTTGCGCCGCCTTGTGCTGCCGGGTCGCCGGAGCCGCCCCTTGAGCTTGAAGCTGTTCGTCGAGCCCGTTGATCAGTGTGCCATGGACCGAGAAGCAATCGCTCGACAGAAACTTGTTCACTCGGGCTGGGCAGCATCAACACCAGAACTCGGCCGCCACGTCGCCTTCGGCCGGTTGTAGTTCGAAAACACGGAACGGTCGCAGCTTTAGTCCTTAACGGGTGCTCCGATAGACCAGCGGAATAGCAGATCGTATTTCAGCCGCTCTATCAGTGTGCCGCCGCTCCGAGCGGATCGCGGTCGATGTCATGATGTCATGTTGGCTGCTATCAACAGGCGCTTGTCCTGTGCGATTTTCATTGACAGGCACGAAATGAGCAACCGTGACTGGCTGCACCCTGCCGCCATGCAGTCCCGGTTGAAAGCTGCTTTTATGTCAGCCAACGCCCTCCGCCTGACAGGAGGGCGCGTCTGGCGTTAGTGAGACGTCGTGCAGGCCGCATGCGCCTATGGCAACGTGCTCCAGCCGGTCACGTCCGGGGGCCGTTTCACTTTGTCAAGACGATCGAATACATGAGCGTGCTTGCCTTGAGCGCTACTCAAGGTTTTCGGTTGTGCGAGGTGAAAAAGGATCCTCGCGCATCTCACCTAGGCGCAAGTGGCCGGCCGCGGGGTTTTCTTCGCCCCTCAAGCAACCGCAGTGGCTATCGGGCGGTTGAACTGAACAGCGCGTGGATCGAGCAGCGATGAAGCAACACCAGCGCGGAACGAAGCCCCGTTCAGTGCACGCGCCAGAGGTGGTGCATCGGCAAAGGCATGTGTACTGGTAAGTCATTCACTGTTAAACCGCCTCCGGCTAGAGGCGCTTGCGCGCGGATCTCATGCGCCGCAGAAATAGGTCTGGCGGGGCGCGATCCGTGTTCATCAGCGTGGATGGGTTTGACTCCGTTGAGGAGGAGGTATTCTCGGCCGACGTTGTAATTGAAGCGGCGTTAGTTCCCAGCGTGAGCGCGCCATACTTATCAACCGCGGCATGTTGAGCTCGATGCTCAAACGGTCCGTGATCGCGGATTAGCTATCGAAAATGACGAATGCTTCGTCGACGACGCACGCTGATCGAGGTTGGCGGCGCCACACTGCGGCGTTGCCAATGTGCCAGGAAGCTCACGGTCAAGCCACGCACCTGAAACAAGGCCACGCTGCCATTTGGTTTCACTCCCGTCTACTAGCCATTATGAGCCGCGCTCAAATTCACATTTGGGTGCAGGCCTCTAGAGGGAGGGGCTCGGCTTGCATTTCAACGATCGAACAGGCTGCGACTTGGTCACAGAAGTCCCCTTTGGACGTTTCCTCCCCTGAATTAAGCCGCTTCCTGGGAATGGCCCGTCTCAGGACTCCGTCAGTCCGTTCAACGCGATCAAGTTGGTACTGATACAAGACAGGACACACTCAGGTTCTGCGACCCGGCCATACGAAGATGCGATTCTGCGGCATGGTGGGAGCGGCGCACACCAGTGCGGTAGTCGATGGGCATTTGTCCGCTTCCAGCCTTCGAATTTGAGCTCACCGCGCGATCTCTTCAAGATGACAAGCTAGCCGAACTGCGGTGCGTCCTCGTAGAAGCTGTCGCACTCGAGAGGATCGTGCCGCCCGGTCCCAGTAGCTGCCGATGAAGATTTCGCCTTGGTCAGCTCGGGATCAATAATCTATGGTTTCTCGGAAATTGCTTCTGACGGGCGCGGTCCTCGGTGATGCGAAGGCCATCCGGCGTTGAGCTTCCATCACCGGGCGCGGTGAAGCACTTGGCCCTCGCCGCAAGCTTGCATGCGCGACACTACCGGTTCAATCTCCTGGTTCTTAACGATGGCTACTACTGCTTCCCGCCGGCTCACAATCAACGGCATGGATTTCGTTCGCAGCGCGGTCTGGTACGTCTGTCTTCCAGCGCGCGGAACTGAACGGCGCTCCAGCTTACGGCGGATGCGCACGGGCTCAGGGCCGATATGGAAAGCGACCGCTTGCTGATCCAGCTCGCGCTCCGTTTGCGTCGCGCGGTTGCGTTGGCGCAAGTATTTCAGCCATGTCGGACTATGATACCGCTCGGTCCACAATTCGCGATAGGCGATGTCACGCGCAACCGACCAGCCATAGGCACCGTTTCTTTGGCGCGCCAAGTGCACGTCCTGCATCACATTGTGAAACGCCTTCGCATTCTCTTGCGCCTCGCGATACTCGATTTCAACCACAAGCGGCCCACTGCGTCCGGTGAGTACGAGCCGCACCCCGGGATTTGCAAGCGTCTCGGCGTCTTCACCGCGCGCGCTGATGCGCGGGCCACAGGCCAAGCAGCGGCGAGAGCAGCATGAGCACGCCCGAGACGAGCAGCGCGATCTCGACACCGGCGGCATCGCTGAGACGTCCCCAGCCCCAACTGCCAATGCCGACGCTGCCGGAAATCGCAGCCTGGTAGGCCGCGACCGAACGGCCCGCGACCCAACGGGGCGCGGAGAGCTGAACGCCAATATTGAATAGCGTCATCGCGATCGTCCAAACCGCGCCGGCCACGACCAATGCGGTCGCGGTCAGAGCCAACTCGCGGCTCAGCGCGACCGCAGCAGTAGCACCGCCCATCAGCAAGGCGCAGGCCCGCATCGCGGCCTCGCCGCTCATCCGTTTGCGCACGTCGTCGACAAAGAGTCCCCCGACAACGGCGCCAAGACCAAAGGCACCAAGTATTATGCCGTAAGTCTGCGCACTACCATGCAAGACATCACGCGCGACAAGCGGCATTAGCGCCAAAACAGAACCGCCGATGAAGCCGCTTACCATGGTGCGTGTCAGCACAAATTTGATAGATGGTGAATTCGTGATGTAGCTCACGCCCGCGATAATGGCGCGGCTGAGCTGCTCGCGCGGCAGCGGCGACGGCTCGGCAACACCTTTCCAGAGGAACAGCACCGCCATCAGCGGCAGAAAAAGCAACACATTAAGCGCAAAAGCTGCTACTGCGCCACCTGTCGCAACCACGATGCCGCCTATCGCGGGGCCGAAGCTGCGAGCGATGTTGTAGCTGATGCCATTGAGCGCAACCGCTGCCGGCAGCATTTCTGCTCGCACCTGCTCACTGACAAAGGCTTGCCAAGCCGGGCCAATTAATGCCATGCCGCTGCCGACCACAAAGCAAAGCACCAACAACACATTCGGAGTGGTGAGACCCAGCCAATCCAGCACCGTGAGCGCGATGGCGC
The DNA here is from genome assembly GCF_023101085.1 of Bradyrhizobium sp. 170. Taxonomy (NCBI): domain Bacteria; kingdom Pseudomonadati; phylum Pseudomonadota; class Alphaproteobacteria; order Hyphomicrobiales; family Nitrobacteraceae; genus Bradyrhizobium; species Bradyrhizobium sp. 170. The sequence goes on from NZ_CP064703.1 coordinate 2,102,003, forward strand.
CGAAAAGTTCAATCGAGAGCGCTACCAGCGCCACGATCCGCCGGTCATGCATGTCGGCAATGGCGCCGGCCGGCATCGAAATTAGCATGGTAGGCAGCATGAGCGCCGTCTGCACCAGCGCAACCAGGTCAGCGGACGACGTCATCTGCGTCATGGCCCAGCCCGCGCCAACCCCCTGGATCAGAATGCCGAGACAGGCGAGCAGGCTCGTAAGCCAGATGCGCCGGAAGGCCGGAAAGCGCAAAGGAGCGGTGAGTCCGTCGGCGCCGAACGTTTCCGACCTGGGTCGCGCAGTCATATCGGCCCCTGCGTCGCTAGAGCACGACTGTGCATGGTCTCGTCAGAGTGGATGGGGCACGCAGAAGGTTGAGCATCTCGGCTGTAAGGTGAAACTTTCATTGCAGCATTTCCCAACATTTGACCGATCTTTAGTGTTGCTTCCGGCAACCCTGGACGCCCGCGCCCATTCCAATCAGGGGTGTCAGAGCCGTTATGACGGCCGTGCGTGCCCCGATCTGCTCGCGGCGTCGTTCCACATTGGCGTGACCCGGAAGATCTGCGGCCGCGCTAAATTAGAAGAGAAATAGATTGCAGCATACCGAGGTCATTACAGACACTATTAGCTGAGGCGAGAGTTTGCCTGCCTCGGCGACGAGAATTATAATTGTGGTCTGCCGATGAACTTGAAGACGACTCGATTGCCTATTTCGGGAACTATGGGCCGTTTGCTTTATGCTGATCCAAAGGTCCGGTCTTGGTGAATTCATTGGGATGGGGCAGGCTATGGCAGCAACTCTCCGCGTGCTGGTGAGTGCAAGGGGACATGCTGCGCGACGTCCGCAGGATCCCATCGCTTGTGCAGGTTTGCCCATTGGGGTTCATCGCAATTTTTGCCAGAAGAATACGTCACTCTGCCATTCACCGTTAATGCGTGCCGCTTCGTGCAGCACTGCGACGCGCTGAAATCCGATACCGCTTTTTATACTGGGGATATTCCTTTCATATGCCCGTGATACTAATAGTCGTAATCCCAAAGTGGTGGCGGTTTCTATCAAGTGTGCCATCATCAGCTCGCCAAGTCCCTTCCCTCGATGATTCTCGTCAATGTAGCGCGATGTTTCGGCGACGTCCGCATAATCAGGACGCAAGGAAAACCTGTTCAATGAGCACCAGCCGATCACTGTACCATTCTCAATCTCATGGACGAACGCAGGATAAGGATCTTTATGTTCACTAATCCAGGCGACGCGTTCGTTTTGAGTATCTGGAGCGATTTGACTGACGGCAAAGATGCCGGGCTTCATCGCCTGATTGTAGATCCTTGCGATGTCGTCGGCATCGGCATAGGTTGCGCGTCGAAACATTGGTCGAACTCACCCATTCTTGGAGTGCGCGGTGCTCCCGCGCGCGATGCGCCTTAGTGTACACCGAGGTCTGCTTACGGGGCCGGTAACTCGGCGCCCTCTGCGCTGAGGTTGGCGTTCATCACGTCGAGTATGGAGAATCCAACAAACCACAGTCAGATTGTACACACAAGCCATCAGCTTTGGTGGGTTGCCGCAAGCTGCGGAGACAAAGCACTATCAGACAGCTGTTTTCGAAACCCGCCCGTTCAGCATTGCGCCATTGCAGAACATCTCAGTAAGACGTCTGCCTCGGCTGCCTGCAGAGCACCCCCACGGCGCTGCGCAACTTAGGCAAATCGCGCTCTACACGAACCAACACGTAAGGCGTGCAGGCATCATTCGCAAGGTGCGCTCAGCTTGGCCTGCCAGAGAACCGATGCAACGGAAGGATTTTGTTTGGCCGCTGATCAGTTGATTTGCTGAATTTGACCATCAGAACGTTGGATTTGCTTTCGCAACAACGGCCTCAACTGTTGGTCCATTTCTGCTCACTTACGTTCTACTGGACCGTCGAGTTGCGTCACGTCCAGATGAGACACGAGATTGGAGTAGGTCTAATGTGGTGCCAAGTGAGTCCGTTGCGAACAGATGACCTGCCGAGCGTGACAGAGATTTATAACGCCGCATGCCATGCAAGAGAATCAACACAAGGAACGCGCCCCTGGAGCGTAAAGGAAATGGAAGAATTTCTATTCGCGTCGCCGTCATTTGAGTCCTACACGTGCGTGAACAATGGCTCTGTGGTCGGCTGGGCAGCACTCACTCGATATCGCGTCAGGGAGGATGTTAAGCACACAGCCGAGATGTCGCTCTATGTTCAAAAATCATTTCGTTGTAAGGGAGCTGGCTCTGCCCTTGCATACACTCTTTTAAATCGAGCGAGCCTCCTTAATGTGCACTGCATTTTCGCAATGTTGTTTAAAGATATGCCCGACAGCGTTTCCTTCGCAGAAAGAAAATGTGGATTTTCGGTCACTGGATGCCTTCCAGAGATCTTTTCCGGCAGCGGAAGGAATTACGACCTTTTGGTGCTTGAAAGGCTTATAGTGCCGCGAACCTGATCATCGCCACCATCGTCCTGGATGGTCCTTCACCCATGCTATGTCGCTACGGAGCAGGACAAGGGATCTTCTCTCCAAGTGCGCATCATTTCTCTTACTTCCGCTGACAGCTTTTGCCGCGTGTTAGTTCAGCGGAAAGCTCGATGGTGCTCGCTCCCGAGCAGAGCTCTATTGCGATTATCTTCAACCGGGTCAACAGAATGGTCGCGTGATGGCGTGTGACAGAGGTTCTCGAGGTGGGACTTCCGTCCGGTACCTTATCATTTGCTGACGGTTCCCTCACCTCGAAGCGCATCGGTCGGTAGAGGAAGTAGAGGGAGAGGAAAAACAGGGAATAGGAGGGAGCCAACGCTGACCGGTCGAATGGTTGCGTTTTCCCGGCCAGCTCGCCGAGACCGGCCTGCCGCGACATCTTTCAATCCGGAGACGCGGCGCGGATGCGGGGATCGCTCCGATCCGCTCGGGAACTGCTCACCGACACATTGAAAGGCGTTTCAGTCTTCCAAAATCGACGGCGTGCGCGCTCATACGGTAGGTTTTGCGCGACGGTGAACTGAGAAGATTCGCAGAGTTGGTAGGTTCGTTGTTCCCGATTTTCAGGTAAGGAGCCATTCAGGAGACAGCCGTCGTTCAGGGTAAGTGACGCCTCGATCGCGCATGCTCCGGTCATCGAACCACTTGCGGAGGAGACAGCCTTGGGTAGATGGCGAGCCGCGCAATGCGGTCTTTGGAAGCCGCAAGCTCAAACGTCCGCTCATGCTCCTTTCGAGCGCGCGGCTCCAGGGGCGGGGCAAGGCGGCGGGTTTGATTGCCGAGTGGTCGAAATCGCAGGGGTTACGACGCGCAAGACATTTGAGTAGAGACGATATCGAACGATGGAAGCTAGAGAACTATCTCAAACGTCTTGCCTGCGGTCACGATTGAGCTTGAAATGCTAGATCAAGGCCTGAATTGGAGAGATCGTTAGTGCGACACTGAAGGGCTGCAGTTACCTGACCCAGCTGCGGATGAGAGAGGTGAGCCCTGCGGAGGCAGCGTCAAGGCGGATCGCCTCAGGTCGCACACGGTTGGACGTCCCGACTTTGCAGTCATAATCGAACGTGCGCCGCGCCAATTGGCCGTTAAGTTCTGGACCCGGAAAATCAAAGAGATGGCCGTGCATATCTGCGGTACGTTGGCCTCTGTTCGCCACTTCAGTATCGCTCGGCCGGGCCGCTCACAACCCAATGGACGCGTATCAATCGACAGGCTCCGGGCGGCACATCAATTGCAGGACGCATGTTGGGCATGGACAGGGCCCGGAGGGTGCGTCGATGCGTCAATCAGGTGCTGCCTGAGTCTCCTCTTAGTCGTGCGTCGGGCAGCTTCGGCTTATCGGAGATCGAAGGTTCGAACCACCGGAGACTTGGATCAAGTGAGTATTCGATGCACTGTCACGCATCCGGTCGCCATTTGCAGTTTGTCGCACAGGAAATGCTGCGGTAGCTCGGGGGGCAATCGATGAAAGCTGGGCTGAAGTCGCTTATTTTCCCGGTGCGCTTAAGGCGCGTGGCCGCGGCCTTCGCGCACGGCATACCAACCGCCAAGCCCGAAACCGTCGATGTGTCGTCAGAGCGCCTCGCCCGAATCCGCACGGTGCTGCAAAAGGAGGTCGATTCGGAGCGCATGCCGGGTGCCGTCGTTATGATTGCTCGGCGAGGTCAGTTAATCTACTCCGAAGCTATTGGTTTTCAAGACAAGGCGGCGGGCAAGCCGATGACCAAGGATGGGATCTTCCGCATCTATTCCATGACAAAGCCACTCGCCTCGGTTGGCGCTATGATGCTGGTCGAGGAAGGCAAGATCCAGCTCAACGATTCAGTCTCTAAGTTCCTGCCCGACTTGATCAACATGGAAGTCATAGCCACCGGTAAGGACGGCAAGACTACCCGCGAGCGGGCCAAACGTCGGATAACAGTCCACGATCTTTTCCGACATACGGCGGGCCTTACTTACGGAGAGTTCTCCTATGTTCCGGAGATCAGAGCGGCTTACGCCGAAGCAAACCTTCTCACGGAGCCGTCTCGCTTGATCACGCCCGAACAATTCACCGCGGGTATTGCTAAAGCGCCTCTGGTGCGTGAGCCGGGGACCGCCTTCGAATACAGCTTGGCTGTAGATGTGCTCGGCCGCGTCATCGAGGCGGTCTCGGGCCAGCGCCTTTCGGCGTTTCTTGACGAGCGACTCTTCCGCCCGCTCAACATGTTCGATACGGGGTTCAAGGTTCCTGAGGCAAATTGGAGCCGAATTGCCGAGCCGCTGCGTAGGAAGAGGCACTTTCTCGACGTGAAGATCGACCCGTTGAATGAGCTTGCCGGAGTGGGAGGCGTGTCGACAAGCGCCGACTACCTGCGTTTTTGCCAGATGATGCTAAACGGCGGCGCGCTCGACGGCCGTCGGTATGTGAGCCCGACCACTGTTAAACTGATGACTTCGGATCACCTCGGCGATCTCCCCGGGGTGCCTGAATTACCTGGTAACGCTCTGATGGGCGTGGATGGTTATACTTTTGGATTGGGCTTTACGGTCCGCCAAGGGCCTGGGCTGGCAGGCGTGCCGGGTTCTGAAGGCGAATACATGTGGGCTGGCCACGGTGGAACGTTCTTCTGGATCGATCCAAAGGAGGAATTAGCGGTTGTTTTTATGGCGCAGATCCCGGGAGGCATTCGCACCTACTATTACAGGATGATAAAGGCCCTGGTAGCGCAGGCACTCGGGAGCTCACCATAGACCATTGCTGCGTTTTCGAAGAAGTAACATTGCACTTTCCTTACATTGCGTTCATCGCCCTCGGTCCGCAAATAGGTCCAGGCCGCAGCGACGCTAGCGTAGGTTTCCGAGCCAGTCATCAATGATCGCCAAATAGGTCGCATTGATAAAGGTGCGAGACGTTGGGAGCGGCGCCGATCCCCGATCTCAGCAATCATACGAACGCGACGATGAGTACTTGAGCGATCATTCCGTCGAGCGCGAGGGAAAAAGCGACCGAAGGAGGGAATCCTAAGTTAGTGGGTCTCCGCCCTAAGTCTTCTTCTCGGCCCGATATCCATCTATCTCTGTCGGTGCACACTCTGGACAGTTGATGCTACGTTTCACTAGCTCATCATCAACAAATGCGGGAACGACTCAAAAAGTCATTCTTACGGTGTTGAGGGATCTCATTACCTTCTCAGTTGAGAGCGCGAGTCTCGTCTGTTTCGGCGGCTCCTCGCAACATGCTGGTAACTTGGGCGATCGGCGCGCTAATGATGGCGAGTCACCTGGACGAGTTTGTCATCTGTCTTGCTTTAGCTTGGGCACCATTAGTGTTGAGATAGGCGCGTCTCTGACGCTGCGTCCGAGTCCGATTGCCTGTTGCCGAGCCGCAGTCATCACCGGTCCCGATTTTAAATTCAAGTGAGAGCCGCTCAAGACGAGCTTCGGTATTTACGGATCATGGTGCGGAATGCCGCTGATGCCATCGTCAAGGCGAAGACCCAGCTTCCTTACCCCCTAGGTTATAACGATGGCTCGCCAATTTCACGATGAACAGCCCCGTTCCGTTCTCGATGGAGTCGGTGCTTGGGGAACTCAGTCGCCTCAACACTTAAATGATGCCAGGCGCCAGAACTGAGAAGCAGGGCGACTTTCACGGCAAGCCCAGCCGCCTGATTCAGCGCCTCGAAGGCAAACGCACGGACCGCCGGCTCAGATTCCTGTTTCTGGTCGCAGGCGTCGCGGAGAGCTACAAATGCCTCGATGAAGCCGTGATGTTGCGCGGACGAGCCTTCAAGGGCGCCCACGGTGGAGTGAAGGTGATCAACTTTTCAGAAGTCCCCTCGGACATCCTGCCGCTGATCGTTGGCACAGTTGCGCGCGCGGTCTTTTATGTGCAGCAGTGGAGCGCGGAGGGGCGTGCCAGCGGGGCGGCGCTGTTCTGCGACGAGGCGCATCCCAATAATCGCCAAGACGCCACCTCCGGTGCTGCCGAAAATGGGATCGCGACCTTTGAGCGCATCGCTAAGGAGGGCCGAAAATACGGTGCCGGCCTAGTCGTGATTAGCCAGCGGTGCCTGCCGAGGTGAATCGTACAGGCGTCAGTCAGCGCAATAATTTGATTGCCATGCGACTGACCAATGGTGACGAATCAGACGATGGTGCGCCGTCTGCTGCCCGACAGCTTCGGTGGGTTTGGTGATCTACTGCCGGTGCTAGAAACCGGCAAAGCTCTGCTGGTTGGCGATGGTACTTTTGTTATCCACATGTATCCGGATCGCCAAGCCCGTCAACGAGCCGCTTAGCGGCACGATCCAAGTTGAGACCGCTGGGCAGATTCGTGGGCTTCAGCGCAATCGACAAGTCCGTCGAAAGTTGGCGTCGCCAGACGCTCATCACAGTGGCCGCGCCTCTTATTGCCTCCTATGACGTGCCGGTACACAAAACTGCTGCCATCCGAACAGCGATTGAGGCTCGCCATTCTTGCTCCGTTGCCGCCCTATTCGCTTGATTTCAACTCGATCAAGAATACTTCTGCCAAACTAAAACAGCGCAACGCCGCCGCCGGAATCGTCGAGGACCTCAGGCCGCAATCGCTACGCCTTCCACGCATTTACAACAGAGGACTGCGCGAACTATTGCGTTGCTGAGACACGGGTCAACTTGATCGAAATCTGCTCTAGCCGGAAGCACCTGAGGGAGGCACCTTGTGGGTTTCAATTCTGACATGCGCCCATCCGTCACCTCCTAAAACGTTCGGGAAATAAGCCGCGGGCGGCCAAGTCACCGACTGGTGAACGGCCGCTCGGCCGTTCACGCTGCAACAGGCCAGGCGGCAAGTGTGCGCCGTCGCCCTTGCGCCCAACGGCGATCGCGATCTCGACCGCAAAACCCTCGGGGAGCTTGAGCACGGTACGCGCCTTCTCCACATCAAATCCACTCATGCCGTGTGCAACCCAACCTGCGGCCGTTGCCTGGTTGGCAAAGTTGGCCCAGGCAGCGCCGCTGTCGAAGGAATGCGTACGCGAGAATTGCGGCTCGGTCTCTCCGGGTGGTGTGAAGTCCTTCCTCGACAGCAGATAGATCAGCGCCGCCGCGTGTCGCGCCCAACCCTGGTTGAACGCGATCAAAGGGGCAAGAAAGGCGTCGAATTCTGACTGACCACGTAACGCATACAGAAAGCGCCATGGCTGGGCATTGAAAGCCGACGGCGCCCACCGAGCGGCCTCGAAGAATGTGTATAGAACTCCTTCCGGGATATGATGCTCACTGAAGCTACGCGGCGACCAGCGGTTGACGAATATCAGGTCTGCGGGATGTTCGGGTGCGCGGATTTTGGAGGGCGGTTCTTGAGTGGTCACTCTCTTCTCCTTCGTCTTTTTGATACTCGGCGGCGCCCTCCGGAAAAGGGCGTGTCGCAGGCGTCGCGCCTCAAGCGTCCTCTTGGCGAGACATAGCCCATGTTTTCCGCCCGTCATGCTCACACATTCAAACTGGACGCTGCGTGAGGGGAACAGTATTGACGATCTGCTCCTCATGAACGCGGACAAAGCGCAACCACTCGACCTGTTCAAATTGCGTCGACTGTTAGGTCACGCGCCTCGTGCCGGCGGTCTGCGGATTTGCGAAAATATCGAGTTCGATTTCGCGCGACACCTCGACGATGGTTTCCGGATGATGGCCATTCTCGAACAGCGCGTACTTCAACGCGTGGGTTCGGTTCACGAACAGGCCGCCAAAAAAGCCGTTTCGTTCGCGTGCAACCCAGTTGCCGCGTCGATTCCTGCCAACCAAGACGGTCGGCGCTGCGGGGGTGCACGAAAGGGGTTTGACGATCTTCATTCGCGGCCTTTCCGCATAGCTCAAGCTGCCGATCGTGTACGTGATGCGGCTTTCCGGGAAGCACGAAACCATCCTTGACCAAAGTTCCATCCGGAGGTCTTCAGCCGAAGTGGAAATATCTGGAGCGGCGCGCCCGTGATCTGGCTGTAAAACCGTCCGCTCGCTTGAGCTCAGCACCGTCTCATGGCCGGTTTGCTGCTCGAAAGCTGCAGCAATCTGCTGGTCCGGTTCGGTGAGGTTCTCGGCAACCGCGACATCGATGTTCGTCGCTTGGTCGCTAAGCACAAACATCGTCAACCCATTTATGAGGATCAGCCGGGAAAGCTTCATCGGCAACCCCGCATGAAACCGACCTCTTTGCTGGTGACTTTCTCTTTCTCATCCCAGCAATCGGCGTGCCACTGCGGATCTAATGCACGCCTTCTTCAGCAAAAGCGCGCGCCTGCCACGCCCTTGTGAATGGCCGCGTGCCGCTCTTGTCGGCTTTCCGACATCTGAGTCGTCAATCGCACGTGGATGGCGCAACGAAGACGGAGGAAGATGATGCCGGTCGTCTCTCGTATCGAGTTTGAACGCTTGCTTGAGGATGACAGGGAGGAGTCCTCACCAGGACGCGCATAGCATCGATGGGTTCCTCGGATCGTACGGTCAGGCGCCCGCGTCCTGCTATCTCGGATACCATCGCGGGTTGGTCTCTTTAGCTCGCGGGCCTGGTCCTGTGTGTGAATCGCTAAGCAGGAATCGAGTGAGTCGCTGATTACCTGCAGATGTTAGCAAAAAGACGGAGATGGCGGCTGCTTTCCGAAGCGCGCAGTTGCCTATCGTGCGCAATTCACGGAGGAACGATGGTTAGCCGACGGTCCTCTTCAAACTGTCGCGCTTACAGTTATCGTGCGAGGCGGCCGTGTAAGGCTGGTAACCTTTCACGTGCACCACCTGGGATAGTAAACCTTCCACGTCTGTGCAGGTCTGAATAGGTTTTCTCTTCACGCGCGAAGGCAGGTTGCGACGGCAGCTCCCACACTCAGGCGCCGGGTCGTTGCGCCCACTCAGTGGAACGCCATCTCGCCTTCTAGGCAGCATCCTTACTGGAGACTCCTTGGCCCTCTCTCTATGAGAAACAAAGTCTTTTATGTTTGCGAATGGCGCGACAAACGCCCATTCCGGTACCCTGGTTGCGTTGCGAACAGAGCATGTACTCGTGTACGTTAATTCTATTGTGGCGCCTTAGTTGTAGGTCGTCGGGCGCTTACACGCCGGACGCGGCGTACTCCAAATACTGGCAACGGTATACAATTGATCGGAAAGATGCCTTTGAAGGGAAGACCTAGGAGGAAGCCTCTAAGTTCTTAGAAAAAAAATGGAATGTTCCGGGTGGGTCGCAAGGTATTCGGCCGGAGGCCCTCCATCCGTTTCGAGCGTAGAAATCTGGTGCTTGAGAAGCGATTGTGTAGAGGAAAGCCGACCGGCAGCCACGGCGTCGACCTTCGTCTTCAAACTGCGTCAGAATCTTTGTTCCCCAGCCCATTCTGCGAAATTTCTCTGGCAAAAAGATTAAGTCGAGGAACAACAATTCCAGCGATGAACACCCATCGCACCGCCCAAAACACGCTGGGTTTCGGGATCCCTTAAGACCACAGCAAGCGGACGGCTAGCGCTACTCCCTATGGTAATATCATTGAAATCCTCAAGACCTCCCTCGATTGCCTTGATGACAGAAGAAGCGATTATGTCAGTTACGATGATGTCCGGCATTTCTCTTCTCTTCGCGTACAAACTATAGCAAGAGCTTACGCCAAATCCAACGAATCGACCTCGCACGAACTTGCGATCTGAGATGAACGCCCTGCACTCGAATTGCTCGGCAACGTCAGCCGAACACAAGCATCCGTCGACAATTCCGGCGCCGCATAAGTCTCTTCCCACCGCGCTCAATTTACTATTGCGCAGCGATCGCGGCGCTTAGGAAGGAAGCGGACACCAACTGCTGTACATCATGCCACCGCGTTGAGTACACGGGTGCGCCGGGAGACCGGCAAGGAGCAGGTGGTGCAAGTCCACTACGATGAAGGAATAGCGAACCGCATCGACCCCGAGCCGTGCGCAGGCCTCCGTGAGGATACCGGCGAAGCGTCGGCAGGGGGACGTGCAGGCCAGCCATTGAGACGCGATAGAAAACTGATTCCGGGTGCCGACGCTGTCTGTGTAGCGGAAGGCAACATGTCCAAGAGCGTCATCGCAAGCGCTTGGGTGACCCGGCGTGGTCGAAGACCCTGGCATGCACGCACGCTCCTTGCACGGGAAGCGGGAGGTCTCCGGGTCGGCCGGAAGCTCCACTGGGCGGACGGTCCGCGGCGGGAAGGCGAGGAGCCGTAGCCGCCGATGCACGATCCGGAGAAGTCAGACTCTGCCGTAGTAGCTGCGAAGTCGCCGAACAAAGCCGGGCCACCGGCGGCGGAGGTGGCGGAGCCAAGGGCAGGGACCAAGAGGAACGCGGATCAGCAAAGCACGCACCGGACGCAGACCCGGGCGCGCGTGACCCAGGCGCTGAACCGCGTACGGCACGCCGCAAGGCAAAGGAAGAAGGAGCGGTTCACCGCGCTTCTCCACCATGTCAACGTCGACACGCTCCGGGCAGCCTACTACGCGCTCAAACGCAAAGCTGCCGCGGGAGTCGACGGGGTGAGCTGGCAGGACTACGAAGTGAACCTGGAGTGCAATCTCGAGGATCTCCGCGGAAGAGTCCACCGGGGAGCGTATCGGCCTCATCCATCGCGCCGGACGTACATACCGAAGGCGGATAGTCGACAACGGCCGCTGGCAATCGCGGCGCTAAGACAAGATCGTCCAGGGCGCATGCGTCATGGTGCTCAACGCGATCTACGAAGAGGATTTCCTCGGGTTGTCGTACGGGTTCCGACCCGGACGAGGGCCGCACGATGCGTTGGATGCTTTGGCGGTGGCGATCACCCGCCGGAAGGTGAACCACATACTTGACGCCGACATCCGGGACTTCTTTGGCAGCGTCAACCACGACTGGTTGATCCGCTTCCTCGAACACCGGATCGGCGACAAGCGCATCATCCGTCTGATCCGTAAATGGCTCAAGGCGGGCATCCTCGAAGACGGGATCGTATCCGTAGCTGAGAGTGGAACTGGCCAGGGTTCGGTGATCTCACCACTCCTCGCCAACATCTACTTGCACTACGTGTTCGACCTGTGGGCCGAACGCTGGCGACGGCAAGAGGCTCGCGGCGACATGATCGTCGTGCGCTACGCAGATGATCTGGTTGCAGGCTTCGAGCATGAGGACGACGCCCGTCGATTCCTCGATGCATTGCGTGAGCGGTTCGGGGCATTCTCGCTGTCGCTCCATCCGGGCAAGACACGCTTGCTTGAGTTCGGCCGCCACGCGGCAGCCGATCGCAAGAGGCGCGGCATCGGTAAACCGGAGACCTTCGCTTTCTTGGTTTCACCTTCATCTGCGGAAAATCTCGACGAGGCGTCTTCCAATTACAACGGAAGACCCGGCGGGACCGCATGCGGGCGAAGCTGCAGGAAATCAAGGCGGAGCTGCGGCAAAGAATGCACCAGCCTATCCCGTCTCAGGGACACTGGCTGAGACAAGTCGTTACAGGACACTTCGCTTATTATGCCGTGCCCACAAATAGTCGGGCGCTCTTAGCGTTCCGGCATTACGTAGCTGACCTCTGGCGTCGCACGCTTCGGCGGCGTAGTCAGAAGGACGGCTTCACGTGGGACCGGATGACGAAGCTGGCCGCCGACTGGCTCCCCGCGCCGCGCATCCTTCATCCCTGGCCCGACCAGCGCTTCGCCGTTAAACACTCGAGGTAAGAGCCGGATGCTCGAATCGGGCTTGTCCGGATCTGTGCGGGGGGTGCTCAGCAATGGGCATCCCTACCGCGATCCTCGCCACGACATGGATATCACCTTCGACGACATCAAGTAATAGTGGGTCCAGTGAAAGTTTGCTTAGGAGCATTGGCCAGCGGAGCGGACATTGGAGTCCATTCTTGATCTCTCAAATGTCTTCTCACGGGCCGAGCCGTATGGCTCAAACTACATAGGGCGTCGAACTTTGAAACTACCAAGATTGATAGCCGCTATGTTGTGCCGCAACGCATCATCTCCGGTCAGGCATGGCGAGCCCACCGGGCATGGCGTAAACCTGAGCTCTGCCGATAGATCGATTGGCTGCCGCCTGAAAGCTGTGTAGCGGCGCGCTACGCGGATGTGCGACATTGAGGAACTCGCGCCCGGATAACGTCAACGGCGCTGAGGAGCCTCGGGAGCGCTGAGGTCTCATCACCTCGCGGTTTGCCGTGTTCGGCAGGTGGCATCGGCAAATTGCGCTAGTGCTGCTCGCCGGTTAGTTGGCGCGGCCTTGCCGGGCGAGCTACTTCCGTTGACCTTGCCCCAAGTTTTATCCAGTCCTGAGTTCGCCCGCCTATTGGATTTGCCCGGTTGGGCGGTGGTAGCGACGGGAGCTGGCGCGGAGCCCTCGGCATAGCGCAGCGCCAGATCCCGGCGCGGATGGCAGGTGAAGGCGAACTCGGACGGCGTCTTCCATCCGAGCCGCGAGTGGGGCGTGCATCGTTGTAATCGGCGCACCAGCATCCGAGCGCGACGCGGGCCTGGGCCAGCGCGGTAAACAGCGTCTCGTTCAACAGTTCATCCCGCAGCCGGCCGTTGATGGAAAGACGGCCAAAAGCGAAGCGTCACGATCACAGGAATTCAAGACGGCTTCTGTACGTTACGTACAGACCTGTTCCTTGCTGGCTCATAGGTTTCGATAACTTCACAGGGCAGCTTGTGCATCAACGTCAATCGCGGACCGGTATGAAGATCGGTAGTGCTCTACGAGAGTAAGACGAGCAAAAGCATTGTTAAGCGGATAGCGCCATTCGCGTCTGGAGCGGCTCCTGGCGCTCGCCCAGGGCGTCGAAGTGTGGGCGAAGTTGTGGGGTGGGGGCGGACGCGTCCAAGAAGGTTGGGGTCAGGTAGCGGTCGGCAGGATGCTGGAGGGACTCGGTCCGGAACAGCTGCTGTGGGAGGCGGAGTGCCCGCACCTGACAATCGCCCACGCCTATACGCCGTCCTATGCGCACACCCTGGGGTGGCTTGCGAAGCTCGTCACAGACAAGGAGGCCCGAGGGCTGAGCCTCGGCGACACGTCTGCTGCCCTCTACGGGTTTCGGAGCGCAACAAGCAGATCAGCACTGGCGTAAGTTGCACTGTGGATGCAGGAAATGCAGACTATGGGTTGAGGGTTGATGCCATGTCTGATCGATTTCTTGTCTTCGAGGTTTTCTTGACTCAGCGCGGGCGAAGATGGTTGTGGTCCGTCTATACAAGCGAAGGCACGTTGGTAATGACGGGTTCGCGAATCAACCGATCGGCTGCCAGCTATGAAGCCAACAGGGCGCTTTTTCTATTGCTGCTGAGCGCGCCGTATCGCTTGCGCCTTTCGGCTCAAGAGATCCGAGCTAACCAAAAAGCTCGCGCGCGGCGCTCGCTTCCCCCAAAAGCTTAAAGCTACGCGATGCTTCGAGAAACGGCCCGCCCGTAAGCCATTTCTGTCCGGAGACGTTAGAGGAGTGGCTAGCGTTCAGCGCTTGCTGAAGCACCCTGATCGATGCAGGGTTTACTCGGTCGAAGCGACGCTGACCCCTGCCGCAGGAGAGACAATCGGCACAATTGCGCGGGCTTCGAAGAAACACTTCGCAAGGGCAGCCGACATATCCGATCAAGACTTTCTCAGAACCCAGAGGGCGACGCCCGTTGAACCAGTAACCGCTGGCGGAGGCCCGCAACGAACGCTCCTGGGCATCCTTTACCTTAACTGCAATGTATTTCGATTCGGAGTGAACGCGACCTGGACAGAGCGCCACTCTGGGGATTGTGCGTTTCGGTCCTCAGGAATCCAGAACGACTTTCAACCGAGCTTTCTCTAGCCGATGCCTGAGTGCAGTGAGCCTGTTGGCGAACTCGGCCAATTCGCGAACACCGAATTCACCAAAAACGAATTCATCGAGCGCGTCCTGTTGTGCTGCAAGGCTCGCGAGATGCTTGTAAGTCTTGTCGGTCAACGACATCTGTACGACTCTAGCGTCGCTTGTGGAGGGCTTACGCCGCAGAAAACCCTTTTTCTCTAGCAGCTTTGATTGGGTCGTGACGAATGATGAGTCAACGTGCATCAATCTTGACACCACGTTAACAGGAACACCGTTTTCTCTGTCCAAGTCTGCCAAGGCCATCAAGATCATCCACTGTGGCCCAGTGATGCCAAGTACATTGGCCTGGAACTGGCGAAGTTCCTCCAGACATACATTGATGGATCTGATGTCCCACATGAATTGCCGCGCCAACTCCTGACTCTCAGCAGAAGGATTGTCGACCACTCTTGGCCGGTTAGGCAAATCCGACGGCATCGTATGTCAGGGTTTCCATCCTTGGCTTGTTTCCGCTTAGCGCAAACTGAAAACAGGGACAATGCTGCCCAGGAAAATTGTCGGTACGCTTCGGACAAAAGTGGAGCATTTCGATTACAGCGACGGAATCAAGGACGCTATGCGTACGTTACGTACAGAAATGAGTTTCTTGGTTCCAGGCTCAGCCGTTATCGTCAGGCGCTAAGATTTCGCGCGTCTTAATGGCCGCCACGTGACACCCATGCGGTGCCGTTCGAACAAGTCCATCGCCACATCAAAATGGTCCCTCAATTGTCAACCGCCACAATATCAGGCTGCAAACTAAAGGATAGAGACATGGATTGCCATAGGTGCGTTGGCGGACGGACGGGGTCTTCCCGTGCGCGTCTAGCTCGGCCGCACGGCGTTGCAAAATTCTACTCTTGTCGAGAGGTCGCGCGACCTACCAGGCCGGACAGCTTGTTCGTCCAATGCGCAATGAGGTCATTAGGAAGTGCGGCTATTGCGTTCGAGATGGTGAATGCCTGAATGAACCCGGTCGACAGCATTTTTCAGGAATTCATTGATAGTAACCAAACCGCGGCCGACCTGACTGAATTCGAACGTATCGCAACACGTCTCAAACAAAATCTTGGCTTCCAGCGATTTGCCTAACTGCGCCTGACCGGCGACACGCCGATGCTTATTTCGTCCTATCCTAAAGGTGAGGGGTAACAACGATCCCGTCATCGACGCTGTTCCAGCACAGTACAAACCGGCCATTGCAAGCCCGCCCGCTTAGCTAATGTGCGAGGGGCGCCGATGACCAGAGCGTCGCGCTTCCCATGATCGAAGCTGCGAGAAAAGGCATCGTCCTGGTTCTTCTCAGCAGGATTGACCCTATCCCGACAACAGTTATGCACCGGCGCCCGATCGTTTCCGTCTTCCCTTTACTGGCGTGCGGCGTAAAGGATGTCGAACTGGCTTCTCTCGATGAACGTCCCGCAGGAGACAGTTCACCAAGTAGAGACGCAACCGTTCTTCGAAATCATCCCTTCATTCAGCTAATACGCCCGGACAAGCCTTCGACGTGGAGTATGTATATTGGACGAGCGCATCAGCAGTCCATGATACCGAATAGGGCGCCTTGTCTCTTGTGATGTGAGGAAACTTCGACCGACGCAAAATATCTTCGTTACTCGTCGACAAATCGCGGCGCTTATCCGCACGTCCAGCAGGGAAATATCCGCCCCACCACGTGTGTACAAAATCCCAAACCCTATTCCACCAATCACTGGGGCCGGCTTCGTCTCGAATTCTTGTGACGATCGAGACCTTCCCGGACGATAGCAGGGCGACGATCAAGTGTCTCCATAACGAGCGAGCGGTCCACCCAGTGAAAGGCACTAGCAATGGTTGCTCCTTGATACCCAACTAAGCCTGACCCCATCTCCTCGGCCGTGCTTTCGAAAAGTGAAACATTCTTGAGACCTCGTTCAGCGGAAAGTCGGCCGGACTCATCCAGCATTCCCCGATTTGGATCGACGCAGTCAACGTGGCCAATGATGGGCGAAAACCCAAGTCCGATTCGCCCCATACCACACCCGAGATCAAGTAACCGGCTTTCACGTGTCAGAGCGAGATGGGCGCGAAGCGATTTGAACAGTTCGTGTGGGTACTCCGGCTGATACCGAGCTTAATAACGCCGCTCCCTCAGAAATGGTACTTGCCAACATGCGGCGCTCCACATCCTCGCTCCGGAACTCACAAATTGACCATTGCCGATGGCCGAAGGCGCATTCGCCGATACCGGGCTTCAAACTCGTCTAGTTCAGAGCCCTTAATGCTAGTGTCGTCGAAGCGACGATGGCGAAAAGTGAGATTGCAACGTACATAGCCGTATTCGGCGACGACACCCGAATGGGTGCAACGTGTAGTCCTGCGAGCACAAGAAATATGCTGAGCGTAAACGTTACGAAAAGCTGATCCGGCACTAATGGTCGGGCCATAACGGCAACTGCCATTGCAGGAACGTCGTATGATAACGGCATCCTAGGAAGCGCCCATCGGCGGATTTGCCGAAATTCGCAAAGTAGCTAAGCCGAATGGCACCTGCGATGATCACAGCAGTCGCAGTCGTCAGACCAACAAGCGTGGCATGGCTAACCTGAATCACGATTACGGCCGGCAGTACTGCTCCGTAGATTATGTCGCCGAAACCATCGAGGCTCTGCCCCATTTTCGCAACGTTTGGGTCCCGATTCTTAGTGCGCATCGCAACAACTCCATCAAGGTGGTCTGAGAGCACAGCCCAAAGCGCCGCCGCCACGGCGAGCTCGAGGCGTCCAGAAACAGCGAAGAAGAGGCTGACGGAGGAGAAAAGAATGCCGCTTGCTGTTATGGCATTTGCCGGATCCCAAAGATACTTCAGCATCAGTCGTCTCCTCTTGCCACCGATATGGCAGCCCCGATGGGGTTCTGTCTCATGAATATTCGCTCCGCGCATTGTCCTCACTGTCAATTGTACCAGCTGATACCGTCGCAGCGCGCGGCGGCGAGTTGGAGCCATCACCTCTCATGGGTCACGAGGAGCTCCTCTGTGTAGGCTTGTGTCGAACCGGGCCCGATGATGTTGTTCAGGGCGGGAAATCGTAAACCTGATTGTCGGAGCGGCGCACTGCAACAGGTGCATTGTGTTGAACAGCCTCGGACCGTTCTCGCTAAAATTCGCGGCTGTATGTTTCGTACGAAAGCCGGAACTAATCCGCTGTCTGCAAGGAATGCGACCGGCCCTTGCATTGTCGACAAGGAGCGCCCGCCATAAGTTTAGCGGCGTTACCCCGACGGAAAGATAGCGACGCGCATGTTCGAAAAGCACGTCACTATGCGCTGACGATCGGGTCGCAGGATCCATCCTGCGCTTCGATGCGAAAGGAGACGTCGCGGGTGGAGCAGATCTCAACGCGCAGCATTTCTGCATGTAAGGAGTGCGCGCATTGATAGGGCCCGTCGGCGAGAACGGTCGGTGGTTGATGGTGCATGCCTAAATCCTTGCTGGTGTGGTTGACAGCCCGACGTTCATCAATCGACAGTGACATGCTTCTGTCACCTAGACCAATTACTAACGTTGGTAGTTGACGGCGGCGCCAGCTGCATGTCCTCAATAGAGATTAACGCAGCAGATGCTACTACCGCCACACACGATGCTTGATCGTTCCTGGCGGAAATTCAGAACGCGTTCTCTTAGTCTCAATACCGCCCCACAACTTGTCGCACTGCATCACCGAGCCTTTGCAGTCCAGCGCGCGTATTTGGACGCCTGCGAAGGGGCAGGGACCAGTTCTGTTGAACCGGAAATCCGGTCCGACGGTTCGCCAGCCAGACTTGGCTTCTCGGTCGCCAGTTCTCATCTCCATTCATGGTTTACGAATGTTGCGCTCTCGGGCCTATCCGCGGAGCAACCATTGTTCTGTGAGATCATGATCGCGCAATGCGCCGCTTGCTCGACAACGGTTCCGAAGTCTTTGTAACATCCGGTCAGCGTTGTGATTTCTATCGTATCTCATCATCAAATGTAGGATTGGTGGCTGCAGATCATGATTGATGGCCGATCAATCCAGGGTCGAGCTCCGACACAGCGTCCGCTACGAGGGTAGTAGCCGCGATATTGTGGGGCCGATATGGAAGCCGGCGCGCCGTCATTTCGCATTTGACCGGGGTCAGTCGATAGCGGCCTTACGTTGCATCGATGAGCAAGTCGCGACGTAGCTCCAGCAACGGCCTTCGACGTTCAATGTCCGGGGAGTTTCTTCATCGACGCGCTCCGTTCAGAGCCGATATCGGTCTCGTGCAATAGGGAGTTCGCTCAGAACAACGGTTCCGTTCGCCGCAGCGAGCGGACTCCAGCAACCCCGTCGAGATCGTTGAATGGAGAGTAGAAAGGAGCGCCGCCACGGCCAGGTCAGGTGCATCGGCAAGAGCGCGCAAGTAGCCTTGCGGAGTGAAAAGAGACGCCACCGGGCGTTCGCTGGATTCGAAATAGAGGTAGAGCGGGGAATAATCTTCTCAAAATCGCCATCCTGCCCGATTTTCTCCTAGAGCGTGATCGGTTTGGAACCCAGTACCCATGTTTCCGGATCATGCTCTACTCACTGTGCTTCAGGATCATCTCGACCGCCTTAGCAAAACCGTCGTTCTGTTGATGGCGGTAACATATTTCGCGTGCTGCTTGACGGCATCGCTTGCATTGCCCATCGCGAATGAGATGCCGCTCGTTGCGAACATCGATAGATCGTTCTGCATATCGCCGATGGTCGCAACGCCCTCGGTCGCGACGCCGAGTCGTCTTGCGGTCGCTATGACAAACGTGCCCTTGTTGTAGCCAGGCGCCGTGAGATCGAGATAGTAATTGTCCGAACGGACCGTGATCGCGACGCTACCGACGGCTTCATGCATCGCAGCTTCGCAGCGCCCGAGCAGTGGCGCATCGGACGAGGCGGCGACGATCTTGCAGGTCTGAGCCAGATAGGGTGCAAAGTCCGCAACAATGGTCGGCTCGTCCCTAATGATGTGCGTCGCTTGCGCGACACCTTCGCCATCTGGGCTGCACATCAACCATTGATTGCGGTTGAACATCCAGATGTCAACGCCGAATCCGCAGAGCACGTCGAGGCTGCGTTGCACCGTTGCCGCTGGGATGAAGTGTTGCTCGATAGTTTTCAGCCGCGAATCGACAATGCAGCTTCGTTGAGGCGCCGACCGGCAGCGTGATCCCCAAAGGCTCGATCAGCAAGTCCATGCCGATCCTCGGCCGGCTGGAAGCGATAGCGGAGCTAATGCCCGCGGCATGCAGATTGCGCGCGGCATCCCTGGGACCGTCGCTCAAGATCTTCTCTTCGGTGAGCAGCGTGCCGTCGACATCGGATACAACAAGCGCAATGCGGGTCATGAAGGCACGTTCTGAGTTGACGAAGGATGTCGTCAACAATGGCATCGACAACGCGTCGACCGCGATCGTGATTTCGTGTTCGCTCGGATCCCGCGGTTCAAACGGCGCGGCATTAGTTGCGGCATGAAGCGATCGCCGTCTTCGGAACGCCAATCGAGCCATTCGGACAATCACCCGGCGATGGTGCTGGCATTGGAACCTCACCTGGTCTGCAGCCCGTACGGCACGCCGAAAGCTTTCGCCCCTGCGAAAATGCGCTCCGCGATGCGCAGATCTTCGGCGCTGTCGATTTCATACCATCTGAGATCGTCGCAGCGCGCCGTGGCGAGCTGTAGGCCACGCTTTTCCACCAAATACGCGAAAAGCTCCTCGGTGTAGGCCTGCGTAGCTCCGGAGCCGATGATATCATCAAGAGCTGGAACGATCATTGCCCTGAGGGTCGTCGCCGACAATCGTAGCACATTCAACGTCTTGAATAGTCTTGGACCGTCCGCATTAAGCGTTGCTGAGGTTTGCTTCATGCGGAAAGCAGAGATGAAGCCTCTATCCGACAATAGAACCGCCGACCCTTGCATCAACGCGTTGAAGGGGGCGACTGCAGCCACATCAGTCGCCTCTCCGAACAGCAGGTAGCGCAACGCATCCTCCTCGAAAAAGACGTCGCCCTCGAGTAGAAAGCAGTCCCCCGAAAGAAGGGTGTCCCGCGCCAGCCATAGGGAATGGGCGCTGCCGGTACGGTCAAAGACGGTCGACTCGACATACTTGATTTCAAGCTCGCCAAAGCGGCTGCCACAGGCGTATTGAATGGCGTCCTTCCGGTAACCGACGACAATCGTCACCTCCTCAACGCCGACGGACTCCAGATTGCGCAGAGCGTTGTGAATGATAGGAGTTCCATTGACCGTGACCAGCGGCTTCGGTCGTAAATCGGTCAGCGGACGCAGACGGGAGCCCAAGCCGGCCGCGAGAATGACGGCTCTCCTGGGAGCATTGCTAGCCATTTCATTTCCCTTATCGCGATTTGGTTCCAGGCGTTGAGACCTCGACGAGCAATCCCAAGCTTTCCAGCGGCGTGGTGCCGGTCCGAGTCCTTGGAAATGCGACCCCACGAGTCAGAAGAGACAAATCATGGCCCTCATCGGTCGGTCTCGGAAAGAGAAAGCAGCTCGTGGACGTTCCGGTTTCGGCCAAACAAATGCGTCGTGAGAGTTTACTTGAGCGTGACGGCAGGGAAGATGGTGCATGACAGGCGTCCATCGAGAACGAATATGTTGTTGTGTGGATGAGAGGCTTGTTGTCGTAGTTCAAGCGGGGTGGAGATATCGCGCTTCCGCACGGGCCAGTTCGTCGTATCTAAACAAATCGAATACCTCGTCGAGCGTTGCAATATGTGGCTCAATGCCGGCAATGCCTTCCTCAGCGATAATGCGGCCGCAGACCTGCCGCATTGCCGCTATAGCTGCTCGCATCGAGTGGTTGGCCCAGATCACTGTGGAGATGCCGGCATCACGGTATGTAGAGGCCGGTGTCCGATAGTATTTCGTTGGAACGATTACGACGGGCCGGCAGTTTTGCCAGGAACTCGCGAACGAGAGGATCTCGTCAGCCGTGCTCTTACGCGAGTGAATGAGGATAGCGTCAGCTCCCGCAGCGGCGTAAGCGCTAGCACGCAGGAGTGCTTCGTCTATTCCATGGCCGGCGATCAGCGCCTCGATCCGGGCCACGAGGACCAAGTCGTCTGCGAACGGTATCTTTCACGGCTCGCAGCCGGCCGGAAAATTCATCGATATCGGCGAGCGGATGCCGATCGCCAACGAACGAGTTCATCTTCGGAAAACAGCTGTCCTCCAGCGCAACCCCGGCAGCGCCCCGCTGACGGAGTCTGCGCGCCAAGATGCGGGCATTGTTGAAATTCCCGAAGCCGCCATCGCCATCAACGAGCACCGGCAGCTCGGTCGAATCGACGATGCGCTCGACCACGTCGACGATTTGGCTCCATGAAGCTTCGTTGGCATCGCGGTAGCCGAGAGAGCAGGCAATTGACAGGCCCGAGGCCCAGAGACCCTTGAATCCTGCCTGCTTGGCGATGGCGCCGGAGAGTGCATATGAGCCTCCATGAGAAAGGAGAGGTCGGGATTGGAGCAGATCTCTGCGCGTAGCATTTCTGCAAATGAGGAGTCTGCAGATCGATCAAGGCCGTTGGCGAGAAAAGATTGTGGTTGATCTTGCATGCCGACTCCTTGCGCGCCATTGACAGGCCGGTCATTCAGCGCGTGCGTCTCCATCGATCTCAGCCGCTCGGGAATGCCATAGCTCAACCGCTAGGTGACATGCTGCTGTCATCCAAATCAAATCGCTATTGTTGGTAGTTGACCAGGCCGCGCTCGGCTCGGAGTTAACGCGACCTAGGCAGCGCGCCATTTCGGAGATTGTGCGTTTTGGTCCTCAGAAATCCAGAGCGACCTTCAACCGAGCTTTCTCTAGCCGATGGCTGTGTGCAGTGAGCCTCTTAGCGAATTCGGTCAATTCGCGAACAGCGAATTCCACCAAAAACGAATTCATGGAGCGCTCCCTGTTGTGCAGCGAGGCTCGCGAGATGCTTTTAAAGTCTTGTCCGTCAGCGACATCTGTACGACCCCAGCATCGCTTGTGGAGGACGTGCGCCGCAGACCCTTTTTTGTCTAACAGCTTTGATTGGGTCGTGACGAATGAAGAGTCAGCGCATCAATTTGACACCACGTTGACAGGAGCCGTTTTCTCTGTCCAGGTCTGCCAAGGCCAAGGCCATCAAGATCAGCCCCTGCGGCCCGGTGATGCCATTACATTGGCCTAGAGCTGGCGAAGTTCCTCCAGACACACATTGATGAATCTGATCTCCCACATGAATTGCCGGCCCACCTCCTGACACTCAAGAGAGCGACTGCCGACCGCTCTTGCTGGCCTAGGCAAACCCAACGGCATCGTATGTCAGGGTTTCCATTCTTGGCTTGTTTCCGCCTAGCAAGCTGAAAACAGGAACTATGCCGCCGCAGGGAACAGACGGAAATTGTTGGTACGCTTCGGACGAAAGTGAAGCATTTCGATTACAGCGACGAAATCAAGAAACGTTGCGTACGTTACGTACAGAAATAATTCTTTGGTTCCAGGTTCAGCCGATATCGTATCGGGGGCGCAAAGATTTCGCGCGTCTTGATTAAGTAACGCCCACTACCTGGCACCCAAGCACCTGCGAAGCCTTTCGAACAAGTCCTTTGCCAAATCAAAACGGTCCCTCACATTGTCACCGGCCTATTTCTTCCCAAGAATATGCGGCCAGAAACCAGTTCCGGCCTAAAGGATAGAGGCATGGCTTTCCATAGATGCGTTGGCGGACGGGCAGGGTCGTCCTGTGCGCGCGCGGCGTTGCGGAATTCTACTCTTGTCGAGAGGTCGCTCGGCCTACCAGGCCAGACATCTTGTTCGCGAAATGCGCAGTGAGGTCATTAGGAAGCACGGTTATTGCGTTCAAAAAGGGTGGAAGCCTGAATGAACCCGGTCGAAAGCATTTTTCAGGAATTCATTGATAGTATCCAAACCGCAAGCGAAGCGGTTGAATTCGAGCGGGTCGCAACGCGTCTCACAGAGAGGCTCGGCTTTCAGCGATTTGCCTATCTGCGCCTGACCGGAGACACGCCGACTTTGATTTCGTCCTATCCCAAATCCTGGACCAGCCGTTATTTCCAGCTTGGGTATCAGCAGCTCGATCCCGTGGTGCGCCGCGCGCGGGTCGAGCACGCATTGTTCAGTTGGGGAGGAGGGGGCTCAGCACCGGTCGGAAACCGCGAGCAGCGCCGGTTCTTCGATGAAGCGGCGACCTTCGGCATAAGGTCAGGCGTCACTGTGCCGATCCGTGGCGGATTTGGCCGGATGGCCGCATTTACACTAGCAACGGACGACCGTGACGTTCAAACAGAACGGCTCGTGGCAGACTGGAAGGATCTCGTACATCTCGTCGGATTGTATTTTCATAGTCATGTGGCCGCCAGGCTTGACGTACCCTCCACCGATAAACTTGCCGGAAGCGAACTCACTCAGCGCGAGCGCCAATGTCTTGCATGGATCGCACAGGGAAAAACTGCGGCGGATATCGCGGTGTTGGTCCAGATTGCGCCGCGAACTGTAGTCTTTCACCTAGAGAACGCCCGCCGCAAGCTTGGCGCAGCATCTATTGCCCAGTGCGTCGCGGAGGCCCTGCGACGTGGTTTGTTGTCCTAGTCATCCGCAACCTCTAGCGGCGTTGGACTGGCTCACCGTCACCGGTAGGAGGCTTTCCCAAGCGCGGTAGAGTTCGTAGAACCGGTCTTTGCCGTGATTGTTCGGCTCGGCTGCGATGTACTCCTCCCATAGCCTATTCGTCAGAACGAAATAGGTTTGCCGCGGTTCTCCTTCAGTTCTGCTATATGCTGGCCGCTGCAGTAGGTTTATCGACGCAAAGCCCCCATCTTGAAAGGGCGCCTACCGCGCCTACTAAGAATGATCAATTTGCATTGCATAAGTCATTGTAGAGACCGAGAATGTAATATAGGCTACTACCTTTAAGCGAGCTTATTTATTGGGGTTCTCATCATGAAAAAACTTCTGGGACTTTTCCTGACCGCTCAGTTCTTGTTGCTCTCCGGAGAGGTCTTGGCCCAGGGACTTCCGGCTCCGTCGTATTGGAAGAATGAGCGTGGCTCGGAATTGTTTGTATGGTCCTCCAACAACGGGAGGATACAAGGCACTTTTACAAATCATGCTCAGGGCTTCCAATGCCAGGGCATTCCATATCCTGCATCCGGCGCCGTTAAACCAACCGGTCTGTATTTCGTTGTAACATTTTCCCAATGCAATTCCTTCACGCGCTGGGTCGGAAGGACCAATGGTTCTCAAATGCCAACGTCCTGGACATTGTTTTATGTCGACGGAAATGGCCAACCGAAAAAGCTCAAGGGTGCCGATACCTTCACAAGAGTATGGTAGCTAGAGGTTCGTTCTACTTCAGCTTTTGCCGCGCAATTGAGACCTGGTTCGCCGCCAGACTTCAAGTCTTCGATGCCGGCCGTCTCTCGTTTTCGTTCATCCTTCTATGCGTAGATCTCGCATTCCGTCAGGCGTAGTCCGCACGCGGAGCAATCAGCGTCTCAGCAGTGCGGTTTTCCTTGTCGAACCTGATCAGCTCGATCAGGTTCTCGATTCCAAAGTCGGTGAAGGCCTTGACGCCGATTTCTCAGACACCATCGACCCAGACGGCGGTCCTCAAGTTATCCAATCAGTGGCGACCTCCCGCAGCCTCTTCGTTTTCGCCGAGGTTCTCGGCGAGACGATTGATGGCGGTGACGTGATGAACCTTGTTGACGTGATGATCATGGAGCTCGAGCGGAGATCGCAAAGATCGGATGCTACGAGCAAAGGAGCTTCGTGCCAGCGGTGATCCGGCAAGGACTCCTTGCGGCAGCGCGGATGCCCTAGGTTCCATAAACCCTCATCCTGATGCTGCGGAGCGCCTTGACCCACTCGGCGTGAGGTCCGGCTAAGCATTCGGCGCAGTCAGCAGCAGGCACCGGTCCGCTCCAGGCGCGCGAAGAGCTTTCGATCTACTACGGTTTCCTCCGCCGTCGAGCACGGCAGCTCGGTCGAGTCGACGATGCGCTCGACCATGCGGACGGTTTGGCTCTATGAAGCTTCTTTGGCATCGCGATAGCCAAGTGATTAATTGACAGGCCCGACGCTCAGAGGCCTTTGAAGGCTGCGCTTGGCGATGGCGCCGGAGAGTGCATCACGAGCCTTCATAAGGAGAGGTCGCGGTTGGAGCAGATCTCAGCGCGCAGCATTTCGGCAAGTGTGAGGCAGAACATCGATCAAGGCCGTTGGCGAGAAGAGAGCGTGATTGATCTTTTTGCATGCCGACTCCTTGCGAGCGCGTTTGACTGGCCGGACATTCAGGCAGTGCGTCGCCCGGTTCTTGATCGAGGCAAGCCGCTCGTGCAATCCCGTAGCTCAACTGATAGGTGACATGCATCTGTCATCTAGATCAAAACACTAAGTGTTGGTAGTTGACCGGGCTGCAAGTTGTTGCCTATCGCATACAGGATGTCGCGCGAGCCCGGAGTAAGCTCTGTCAGTCGCAAGGTGTTCGACCGGAGCGAGCGGAGGTGAAAAAAAGCGACCCCGGTTTGACAGTCGGAAAACGTCCTCGACTCAGCAGCTCTCGCTCTGCTCGATGTCGAGACGATCCGAGATCTCGACTTGCTCATGGCGGTGAGAAGCATTGTCCAGGGGAATTCGGGTCAGGGGTTTCGGTTTCGTGACGCTGTGGCTGCTCACTTTCGTTGCGCGCAGCGCTCTGGCCCGCAGATGAGGGGGAGAAAAACGCATCGCGCTTTAGGCCGCGCTCTTTCTTGATGTATATCAACTAATGTCGCGACTGCTGCAACGGCTTGTCGCGTTTCCGACTATGTCGCAATTGCTTCGATCGTTAACGCGATGCAATCGAGCGCCAATTCTCTCAAGCGTTTGTCCTCATGCCTGATTTTTGCGAGCGCCGCAACTGGTACGATGCTTGCTGTTCTCATCCTAGGTTCTCGGAACTTGTGGAGTACTGCATGTACGGTGTCGTCTGCGTCAGGCAGGGTTTCGACTTCGCGCAGATCTGCGCGCGCCCGGTGGCCAATAACTACGTAAGCCAGAGGAAGGCATACTATTTTCAACCTCTACAATCCGCCCGCGCTGCGAGCAGTTCCGGTGCTAAGCGACGAGTTCGGCGGCCTCCGGATGCCGGTGAGTCCTTACCCAAGACCGTCAGCGCCAATCACAGCGTTGATAGCCGCGTTTGGTGCGGGTCAACCGCTTCATTCGCGCAACTTGATCGCGAGTTTGAGGAGGTTGTCACGATCGATGTAAAATTCGAGGGCATCTCGGTCGGCTCGGGGATGGCCGGCAATGTCGTCGCAGCAATTATAGCCAAGTGCGGCATGAATAGGCTGGGGCCGGAGTGTTGTCAGTATTCGCGCGCGCCTAGTACGACCGCGCACGATCCGGAAAGGTGGCCGGCATTCGGAAAGTTCGCACCTAAACAGGGGACCACAGCATTGAGCTCTGATCGTGGTTACCACCGGCTACCAAGGCTGAACCATGAATGCCGAACCGTTACGGTACCTCGGGGAGGAGCTGTTCGACTAGCGCGATCTCGTCGATCTCGGCCGTCGCGATGTCAGCGTGGGTACGCACAACGCCGTCGCCGCAGCTGTTTCTCTTGCGAAAGCAAGCCCCGGGTTGCCACGAGGAACAACAATTGCAAGGTGGAGCTAGACGGCTGCATCGAATGCGGCATCTACCGCGCCGTGGGCTACCCATCCACCGACAAAAGGTGAGATATCCGAGCGACGTTTATGGTGTGCTGTTCGAGTGTAGGTGGCCGCTGCATCTGCCGGCTTGATCGGCGTACCCGCAGTTTGGGTTCACCTGTTCTTTTTGGGCGCATGCACGAAAGTCCACGAATTCGAGAATAGCGTTTGTCATAGCTAGCGAGTGTTCAGCTGTATGAGGAGCGGAGCCCAAGGCTCAGGTGAGCAAAACGGGACTAGGTGCTGGGTAAGACACGCTCAATTGAACGCAAACGCCGGCCGTTTTTGCCGGTCTCGTGAGGCGCCACATGGACCTTTTCAGCTTCATCGAATGCGCGAAGCGGACGCAATCCATCAAGGAACTGTTCGATCTTCTTGTGAGCTGTGCGAGCGAGGAGGGCTTCAGTGAAGTCGCTTACGGAGCACTCACCTGCGCAGAGCCGCCTCGTCTACCGGAGTATCTGCCGCCCGCAGTGACCGTGAACTTCCCGCCTGACTGGTGCCACCGTTATTTTGAGCGCAACTACCATGTCATCGACCCGGTGGTCCGGCGAACACCAATGATTTCGGGGCCGTTTCTGTGGGACGAACTCGCCAAGCAATATCAACTGCAATCAGGCGAGCAGCGCGTACTGGACGAGGCCAGAGAGGCGGGTTTGAAGTGTGCCATGAGCGTGCCGTTATTTGGGCCCTCGGGCCAAATCTCTGTGGCATCGTTTGCATCCCCCGTCGACGATGCCGATCCTCAGTATCGCATCAGTCATCTCTATGTACTGGCCTGGCACTTTCACCTCGCACTTGCGGAAATCGCGCGGCCCTCGGCTAGCAGCTGCATCAGGAAAGTTCCGCTGTCGGATCGCGAAAAAGATTGCCTGCGGTGGGGGGCAGAAGGGAAATCGTCATGGGCAATCGGGATGATACTGAAGATCAGCGAGAATACAGTCAATTTTCATTTTAAGAACGCCATGCGAAAACTCGGTACGACGAGCCGGACCCAGGCCATCGTGAAGGCGGTTCGACTCAATCTCATTGAGTTCTCGGCGGCTCCAGGGTTGCCAACTTGATGCGGGCGCCTGCCGCGGGTCATGTCTTCCATCAGTGTCCTTAAAGCATCAATGAGAACGTGCCGATGAGACCTATTATGATGAAATCAGCGAGATGGGTGCTTCACCTTGTGAATAATTTATCGATTGTGGCCGTCGCGATCCTGGCCTCATCACAAGTTAGCGCCAATGATGAGTTGATGACAGCTGCCAGGCAGATTTTCAAGGCAATCCCCTCGGTACTGCCTGTGGTGAAGGACAACCCGGTCACCCACGAGAAGGTCGAACTCGGCAAGATGCTATTCTTTGATCCACGCATATCGGCCAGTGAGATCATTAGCTGCAACTCCTGCCATAACCTTGGGACAGGCGGAGTTGATGCCGGTCCGACCTCGGTCGGTCACGGATGGCAGCAGGGGCCACGTCGGGCGCCAACCGTCTATAACGCGGTATTTAATATAGCGCAGTTTTGGGATGGACGCGCCGTAGACCTCAAGGCGCAAGCCAAGGGACCCGTGCAGGCGAGTGTCGAAATGAATGCGACCGCAGATCACGTGATCAATACGCTCAATTCGATGAGCAACTATGTCATCAAGTTCAAGAAGGCGTTCCCGAACGAGGAACCGCCGGTCACCTTTGATAATTTCGCGAAGGCGGTCGAGGCTTTTGAAGCGACGCTGATTACGCCGGCCGCCCCCTTCGATCAATACCTCGAAGGCAATCCGAACGCTCTCGATGATCAGCAGAAGGCAGGATTGAAGCTATTCATGGAAAAGGGATGCCACTCTTGTCACAACGGCATCAACGTTGGTGGACAGGATTATTTCCCGTTTGGCGTGATCGAAAGGCCGGCCGCAAGCCTGCTTCCGACTGCAGACAAGGGTCGGTTCGCGGTCACTAAGGCGGCCAGCGATGAGTACGTTTTTCGAGCCGCGCCGTTGCGCAACGTCGCTTTGCGAGCCCCATACTTCCATTCGGGTCAGGTTTGGAGCCTTAAGCAAGCGGTCGGCGTGATGGCTAAAATCCAGCTCGGCACCAAGCTTAGCGATAAGGAAGAGAACGATATTGTGGCGTTTCTGAATTCGCTGACCGGGCAGCTGCCTAAGATCGAGTATCCAATATTGCCAACGCGTTCCGCCGGGACGCCGACACCCTCTTTAGGCAGATAGCACGGTTTTTCATTGTAGCGGGATTGCGCGGTGTTGAACCGAAAGTCCGCGGAAGCATGGGAGACGCGGTTGAACCGGGCTGGTGTTCTTACCGGCTGCGTGCATCACCATTGTACCGGCGCCGTCGCCCAAACGCGCCGTTCCCATTTTTGCCCGTCGCGTTGAGCAGTAGTCACGCCGAAGATGGGTCAAGAGATTGCGGCTCGCCGCCGGGAGCGAACTGCATATACTAGAGGCGGCACTCTAGGAAATAGAAAGCGAGATTGCACGGCGATAAATAACAAAAAAGAGCCCTGGCCATGGGCCAGGGCTTTCGATCCGCCGTTTGAACGCGAAGAGATCAGTAGTTGAGAATAATCGGGGCAAACTTGTAATTGATCCGCGCGGCCAGGATATCGAAATCCTGACTGATGCGATCGTTGCCTAGTGAACCAGTCGCACCAGTGAAGGCCACAGTACCTTCTTGTCTAAAGAGGTGGTTGTACTCGACGCCGAGCGACCAATTGGGTGCGAAACCGACTTCCACGCCAACGCCGACCGTGCCGCCCCAACGCGCGCTGTCTGAGCTCGCCAGCAGCGCGCCGGCCGAGTTGATTTGATAGGTGTTGCTGGTCACCGCGGCACCGCCCTTGGCGTAAAGCAGTACGTTGTTGAAGGCGTAGCCGATCTGGCCAGTGATCAAGCCGAACGCATCGGTCTTGGTGCGGTTGGTGCTGGCTGGGAAGGCGAGGCTGACATTGGAACCGCTGAAGTCAGCCCAGTTGCCCTGGCCCTCGACACCGAACACCACCGGCCCCGACTGCCAGCGATAGCCGATCTGGCCACCGATGGTCCCGCCGATCGCGTCATGGGAGCCCTCAGGCGTGACGCCCGCAAAATCCCAGGAGTTATGGGCTGTGCCCAAACCGCCGTTCATACCGAGATAGTAACCGCTCCAGGCGTAGATCGGAGCAGCTACCGATTGCGGCGGCGGCGCCTTGGTGTAGACGGGCTGCGCAGCGAGATCCGCGCCGAATGCGGGCACCGCCGCGCCAAACGCGACAATGCTTGCAGTCACAAGCAACAAGTTCTTCATTCCAGTTTCATTCCGTTTTGTTAGCTCCCAGGCCACCCGCGTCTTAGCAACGTTATCGCGAATTGCTGTAGCCACAGCGCAACACTGACTTCGACGAAATGGCTTGAAGCTCACGTTGCGTGAGGTTGTAGAATTGGAAGTCGTGACCAAATTTCCGCAACAAACATCGATAG
Source organism: Bradyrhizobium sp. 170 (assembly GCF_023101085.1). Classification (NCBI taxonomy): domain Bacteria; kingdom Pseudomonadati; phylum Pseudomonadota; class Alphaproteobacteria; order Hyphomicrobiales; family Nitrobacteraceae; genus Bradyrhizobium; species Bradyrhizobium sp. 170. The sequence goes on from NZ_CP064703.1 coordinate 2,132,526, forward strand.
CATATCCGATCCGAGGGCGCGCGTTGAGGGCTAGAATCAAAGCTCGCTGATAAAAGGCGAGCATTGTTGCGAGGTCAGCGATGCATGGCGTCGAATAGTTTATCTGACTCATGTTCAATTCTGCGGCTAGTAAAGGCGGAGCTTGGACTTCGGCTTGGTCACAGCGGCAACGTCGACCATCAACTTAATCACGCGCACCTCTTCACAGAATGTAAGCGAGCAGAAGGCGCTCTCTAAGGCGGAGCAAGACGAATCCGGCCGAAGCATAGGGCTTACTCACACGGTCCTTTTTGGCTGTCTGTCGTCACCGGAAGATTGTGCGCTCGGATAGGACTTTTGGAAGCGTTCTGGGTCCAGTGATAACGAAGCTCACGTTGTAACTCGTGTCGCGACGAGCGGGCCGGAAGATCGCGATGCGGTTCAAAGACTCTTGAACGCCAATCAAAATGAAGCGAAGGACCGGGAGATCGAGGCCACTCTCAATTGCTGACAAGTACGGGAAGCAACTGAGAAGCGGCGCGACGATATCTTCTGTTTTGCGAAAACAGCCTGTTGGTGTCCAATCAGTTAGACGCGAGGTGTATGCCGCTATCATTCTCTAATTCGGTAGGGAGCTCGCTTTCAGATGGTCGCTCGTCTCCACTCCAACGAAAACAGCGTCGCATCGATGCTCATCTGAGCCTGTCACGATCGATCACGCTGTCGTGCTTCGAAAAGTTGGCGCCAAGCCGCACGCTCGCGCCGATTCTCAAAGTCACTTCAGGCGATTACCGATCATTCCCTTCGTTGAACACCATGTCCAACTTGATTTCTGAAGGCACCGGACGGAGCCTGGCAGGCGAGGCGAAGAGGCGGCTTGAGCTCTGTCAAGTTGTGTGCCGGCTTTCTATGCTCGTCCTGCCAAGCGTGCTGTGGCCGCTCGAAAAAACATGCCGTTGCTCATGCTGGACACTGGATGTGGCCGCCACAATCCCGGCGCAATCGGCGCTAGCGGACGGCTCAAGAGGCGTACCTGGGTATGTGCGCACTCTTCGAAAGCCGCGCTCGAACAAGGCGGCCGCTATCGTGTCATGCTAACGCACTATGATGACGTGTTCATTCCGCTCGACCCTCGCAGGCGTTTACTTAGAACCACGCCGCGAGCCCGTTTCGCTGCATGCGAACGCTTTGCACGATCCGGCTGCGCAGGCGTAAGCATGCATACTCTGTACTATGCTCTTTCGATACGCCGAACGTTCTCGTCGAATGCGGCCGATGAGCGTCTTCTGCAGTCGGAGCGTCATCGTGTTCCGGTCGTGGCCGACCTTTGCGCGGGCAGTGAGATCTGCATGGATCGTTTGATCCTGCCGGAGAGAGCTGGCTGAACTTTGACGCGCGGCTCGGGATCGTGTCGACCGATGTTTCCGAGAAGATTCGTGTGGCGGGGTGCTGCGAAGCGAGCCACAACGGCCTTGGGAAGGAAGGCGATTAAATCGGAAAGCCGTCAGGTCTTCGCTGGATAGCCGAAGAGTTCCCATGGGCGGCTGCAGGCCTTCTCTGCGGCTGTTTGCTGCCCGGTCAGCGTCCCAGGTGTGGAGATCCGCCGACCGTTGGGAGTCCCTGTGTTAGCTCACTATCGTGGTCCCGAACGGCTTGGCGGGTTCGAAACATGACGCGTTTGCTTTGGACAGAAGCATACAGGGACGCCGATGTGATTTGCGAGTTATCGGGATCCTTCCGACCCGCGCACGGCCATTCGCATTTGGCCCGGCTCTTGCACCAATGGCTGCGCAATGGCTTTGGCGAGGCGTCACAAGAGGCGATGAAATGCGAACACGACTAGTTGATCATCAAGCGATTCTTATAAACGTCCTGGAAGCAGCGCGCTCTTCGCGGTTTCTCCATTAATAGACACTACTGTCGATGAGGTTAACGCAACGAGAGATTGTGCTGTAATCAAACGTGGCTCTAGCTTCTGCACCGCAAAATGAAAGAGGCCGCTGAACGCCGCTCGGTATCCTGAGGTCACAATAGCGCTTTGGTTGAATCAGAGCAGCTCGCGACCGTTGCTGTTGTTTGGCAGGGCAAAGACATCCCGATAGAAGAGTTATGAAGTACCTGAACGACGGCAACAATCCACGACATACCGAGACGCAACTCTGTCATGTCGGTCGAGAGCCCAGTAAACACGCCGGGATGGTCAATGTGCCCATCTATCGCGGCTCTACAATTCTTTCGGAGACCCTGGAAGAATGGGAGTCGCGGAGACGCAATCCGATACCCAGCTACGGACGCTTCGGATCGCCGTTGTCTCGCGCATTTGAGGCTGCCATTTGCGAATTGGAGGGCGGCCACCGTTCCATCCTATTCCCATCGGGATTATCTGCTTGCACGCACTCGCTTCTTGGGGTTTTGAAGGCGGGCGACCATCTGTTAATCAGCGATAGCGTTTATCAACCTGTGAGAGTTTTCGCGGACCAAGTCCTCGCAAGGCTTCGCATTGAAGTGCAGTATTTCCGTCCAACGCAAGGTTCGGAGCTCTCAACAAAAATCAAAGCAAACACCCGGGCCGTCTATCTGGAGTCGCCCGGATCCATGACCTTTGAGGTTCAGGATGTCCCCGCACTCGCTGCGATCGCGCATCGATCTGATGCGCTCGTGATCATGGATAACACTTGGGCGACGCCTCTTTTTTTCAAGGCGTTTGACCACGGTGTCGACATCTCCATCCATGCCGCGACCAAGTATATCGTTGGTCATTCCGATGCCTTACTTGGCATTGCGACTGCGAATGAGGCCGCCTGGCCCACGTTGCAGTCGAGCGCCCATCATTTCGGAGAGATAGCTGGGCCAGACGATATCTATTTGGCCCTGCGGGGACTTCGTACGCTAGCGGTCCGCATGAAGCAGCATTGGGACAATGGCCTCAAGCTGGCGGAAAGCCTGCAGTCGCATCCGGCTGTCGACAAGGTCTTGCACCCAGCGCTTCCCAATGATCCCGGCTATGCAATCTGGAAACGCGACTTTTTGGGCGCAAGCGGACTATTTGGAGTCGTCCTGAAACCGATGTCTCGGCCTCAACTTTCGGTTCTCTTCAATAGCCTGCAGCTTTTTGGCATCGGTGCATCCTGGGGCGGGTATGAAAGCCTCGTTCTCCTGGTTGACCCACCGAAACGAACGGAAACGCCGCTCGCCTTCGAGGGGCCGTTGATTCGCATCCATGCGGGCATGGAGAGAGCGAGCGACCTGATCGCGGATATGCATCAGGCGCTGCAAGCGGCTGGAGAGGTTACGGTTGGCCGTGTTGCTCGCCGGGAGGAGGGCGCGATGATTGGCTGATCTCAAGGTGTGCTGAAGACAGCAGCGTTCTGTAACTCAAGGGTGGAAGGACTGTCGCGTGTCTAAGCAATCACAGGTTTATCAGGATCAGCTGCCGGGGACCCCATGGAGAATTCGTTCCAAGGGAAGGTTTCAGAAAAAGTTGCAAATGCTTCTGTGTATTTTGGACTCATCATGAAAGGTCCGCAGTGAATGCGACATCATTGGCTGAACACGGCTAGCATTGCTGGCGAAGAACTAGAGCTGCGCTCGTGGTTTTCGATGTCGAAATACTTCTGCATCGCCGGCCGGCGCGTCGGCTCTCGTGCCACAGTAGCAGCTGCGCGCGATTGAGCGGGTGCCGCAGAGTCTCGCAATCTCCGTGCCGTCGCTTTCGCAATTGGGACTGTAGCCGCCTTTGCAGATAGAGGTGGTTAAGCGCGGCTATGTTGAGAACCGACAGATTCCGATCGAAGACTGCCGCGGCAGGCCTCACCAATTCCGGCCCGCGAACGGCGCCTTCTATCTCTATGCTGATGTCTCCGACTTCACCTCCGACTTCGCCTTTGCCAGGACCATGTGTCCCTGCAACGCCCGGCGTTAACTTCGATCCCTTGCAGGGCAGAAGTTCATGCGCTTCTCCTATGCGCGTTCCGCCGATGGTATGCGCGAAGCGGTTGTCCGAATCTCGTCTGGTTAAGTGGAGCATGATCTGGAAGCGTCCCGCCCGCGCGAATGTCCCAATCAGTCATGCCTGCGGAATAGGCAGGTACCGAGAACTGCAAACAGTTCTGACTCCGCTGATACAATTGGCCTTGGTGGGTCGGGACACGACGCCACTTCAGCCGGAGCGGCTCAGATACCTGCGTGAGTGTGAGGGCAGAGCGTCATGGCGACAATCGCAACTGCAAAGTCCGCGCGGACGTCTCGATCCTTGTACAAGATCCTTTACGTTCAGGTGCTGATTGCGATCTGATTGGCGTCGTCGTTCGGCTGGCTGTGGCCGTCGCTTGCGACCAACGATTTGGTCAAGGCCTTGGCGACGCTCATCAAGCTTACCACAATGTTGACGGCGCCGATCATCTTCTGCACTGTCGTGTCCGGGATTGCCCATATTAGAAAGTAGGCCCGGTCGGCGTTAAAGCGCTTATCTGTTTCGAACACGTCTCCACTTTTGCCCTGGTGCTCGGCCTTGGTTGTGGGCAGTCTGTTCCAGATCGGCCGTGGCTTTGCCGCCAAGCCCGGCGCCGCGGAACTTGCCAACTGTGTGAAACTGGACCAGGCCTCAAGAACCGTCGATTTCATCCTTAACTTCATTCCCGAAAGCGTCATCGGCGCGCTGGCGGACGGGGATATCCTGCAGGTGCTCTTGTTTGCGATCCTGTTCGGCTTCTCGCTGAGGCGCTGGGTGAACGCGGCGCCTTGGCCGTGCCGAGCGCCGCAGCACCTGAAATAGCCGCGCTAACGTTCATCGCGTCGCGCCTCTTGTTGCGTGATGCGGTCAAGAAGTCGTGCCTTCGCGAGAAGAAGAGTCGCGTCTAGCACCGTGTGCACCGCTCCCGAAGGCGGGGAGAAGTTGAGTTGTCAGGCGATCACATGCCGAAACGCCTGAAACATATGATCGAGCCCCGGTATCGACCCGCATGCCGCAATCATTCGCTACTCAGACATTTTAATCGTCCTCCTCATCATCAGCAGTGTTGGGATTGGCATTCCAGCGTCTTACCCCAGAGTCCTTCGGTATATTGAAACGAATCGTTCGAGCATTTGTTCAGTTTCGAACGCCATCGCGAGGTGTTTCGACGCAACTCCTGGGAGCTTACTGTCAGTCCACGCCGCTGTATTCGGGTGTGAAGGAGTGCTGGACAACAATTTGGATTTCCACAGTCGGAGCGAATCATGGTCAGCCAATTCCAGGGATGATTTCGGATTGAATCGTGGTTGCGGCAAATAGGGAAGCATCCAACGGCAGATTCCCAAATGCGAGTTGACAAAGGAGATAGTTGGCACCTGCCTCTTCCAGCTGGCAAAGCAGAGCCTTTCGTACAGAAGCTGGAGTTCCGACTACACACAGTTCACCTGCGAGTGCCGCATCGAAGGTTAGTGGGAGGTTTGGTGGTAGCGGAATGGCATTGAGCTCGTATAGGAATCTAAAGCTCTTGAGCCATCGTTCGTAAGCAGAGGTCGCGAGCGAATGGGCATCTTTCTCAGAACGCGCAATAACGATCATACGCAGCAACCCGACGAACGGCGCATGATCATCAGCGTCACGGTTGCGGTCTAGGTGAGCGCGGAAGGTATCGGTAATTTTGCGAACACTAGAGGAGGGGCCTACGCACGCGAGATTTGCACCATTCGCGGCGGCCCAACCTGCGGACTCTGGTCGATTGGTGGTAATCCATATCGGCGGCCACGGGCGCTGATGAGGTCCTAGCGTCAAAGGAACGTCGTTTAGCTCAAAATGGTCGCCCTGATAGCATAGAGTGCCGCCTTTCATCGCCTTAATAAGGATCTCGCTGGCTTCCTCATAACGTCCTGGCGCCGCGTCCGCGCTGATCCCGAAGTAGCCCCATTCGATCGGTAGAGAGCCGCGCCCGATACCCAGCTCGAGCCTGCCACCGCTCAATTGGTCGAGCATGCAGATCTCCTCGAACGCGCGTAGCGGATGATAAAGATTAAGCAGCATTACCAATGGGCCCACACGAAGTTGCCTTGTCCGCTGTGCGACGCTCGATAAGAACAGATTCGGTGACGGGCATCTCCCGTGAGGCGTACAGTGGTGCTCTGCCACATGATACGCATAGAAACCGAGGCGATCGTACGCCTCCGCTAGTATGAGGCGATCTGCGTATTGTCGAGCGATATCACGGCTGTCCGCATCCAGGTGATCGAAGATGCCGCAAGTTATTTTTGGAGGGAAGACGTCTCTCATTCGATTATCTCCACGTGCAAGTTGGTCCGCTCAATTCCGGGCATCGAGCGGTCAAAGACGGACGGCTCCTACTTTGGTGGCACTTTCCGTCTCCTGTGTTGTGGTCGTTGCGACGTTCATGCCGCCCACGATTGTTCTTCCGCCTCGACGGCTTTAACGACCATCAGAGAGTAAGGGTCGACCCGTGGCCACTGTTCGTCGTTTAGCCAGAACTGACCTCTGCCCTTGGCGTAAATCGCACTCATCTTTTGTGACCTGGTACGATCGCCGAGGTAACGCAAAAGGAGACATTAACTGCGCGAAGCGGGCGGTCTTCCAGTTCTTAAGAACTCAGATATGTAACCGACTGCTGCGAGAAACGCGTCCATTTGCGATCTCGTGCCAATGCTAACCCGGATACAATTTTCCAGGTCTTCATCAGGAAAGAAGGCAACGAGTATCTTTTGCGTTTCCAAGGCTGCCTGCCACCATCTACCGTCTTTGCCCTCCGGCACTCCGGCTAGCAAGAAGTTTGCATGGGAGGGTGTTACAGAAAAGCCAAGTTGCGACAGAGCGGTCGTAACTCGCTGTCTTTCGTGCCTGATATGTCTATGGTTCTCCTCGTAAGCGGCGCGATGCGCCAGGACGCTGATGCCCATCGCATGCGCGACCACATTCATGTTGAAGACGTTCTGGATATTACGTAGCCTCCCAATGAGCTCGGGGTGGCCGAAACCGAAGCCGACGCGAATGCCAGCGGCAGCATAGCTTTTCGAGAATGTTCTGAGGAGAAGAAGATTCGAATAGCGACTGACGAGGCGCATACCGTTATCGGGTGCGAAGTCTACATAGGCCTCGTCCAAAACGATTAACCGGTTCGAGTTTGCCACGAGGCACTCGATATCGGATATCCGAACGAAGGATCCGGTCGGATTGTTCGGGTTAGCTAACACAATGAACTTGGCATCTTTCGCGGGACCAAGAAGCAATTGCTCCATAGGCAAAGAATCAGCATCGCGCGATTTGATTTCGAGCAATCGAGCGCCCTGCAACATGGCAAGTTTTCGGTTGAACGAAAAGCCCGGCGAGATCATTGCCAGGCTGTCGCCCGGGGCAAGAAAAGCTCTGTAGATTAGCCCGAGAAGCTCAGACGATCCGTTACCGGCGATTACATGATCTTTCGATAGGCCGTAAGCATCGGCGGCTGCTTTCCTCAAGCCAATATTGTCATCTTCCGGATATAGATATTGCCGCTCGAGAGCCGCCATCGCACTTTGCCACACCATTGTTGGTAGTGGAAATGGGTTCTCATTCGTGTTTAGCTTCACGTAGCTAGCATCCGGTGCGGGCCGGCCGGACGGCACAGCATCTAATTGTCTCGCTGCCTGCGAAAGAGAAGAGAGCACACCTTGCAATTTTGCATCAGACACATCGTTCTCCTTTAAGCCGCCGAGGCGATTCGGATTGTCAGCATGCCGACCCGTTGCGCCGGCGATGGCAGAGCTGGATGCCTCATTGGGATAACAAGACGGCAGCCATCCAAATCTTGCTGGGGGCGGCAGCTCGAACTGCCGAGTTTCTTAGAGGTTGGTGAACCTGCCGCTACGTGCCAACCCCAGCGAAGCCGAAGATAATCGTCGGCGGTCGAAGTTTTGCGCGATCTGGCGGCTCAATGCTGGAATGGGATTGGCTGTCATTCTTGAGTTGGCCAGAATGACATTCCAGCATTAGTCCAGGTGCCAGGCAAAACTAATGCCGCGCCCTCGTCGCCTTCCGGAAGACGCATCCGGGGTAGGGTAGGACCGCAAGCATCGCGGAGAGCGCGAGAAGCAACGCGAGTAGCTCGCCATTTGCGCTGTTGCGGAGGTTTCATGATTTCCTTCATTGGCTGAATATGCGGGGCCGTCGCGACGATCAGTTCTACTCGACGGGTTCGACAATACTGTCGTGCCAGCGGTAAACTACGAAGCCGGGAGACGCGTTGTCTCCTTTGGTATCAAATCGGATCGTCCCGACTACTGTTTCGATCGGCTGCGAACGAAGCGCCGCTGCCACCCGGGTGGCGTTGAGGGAGCCGGCCCGCTTCACCGCGTCCGCCCAAGCTTGGACGGCCGCATAGGCGTAGAGCGTATAGCCTTCCGCAGACAGTTTGGAAGCCTTGAGTCTAGCCACGACGTCCGCGGCTTGGGAATTCTTGGTGGCATCGGGCATGAAGGTGAACAGGGTGCCGTTTCCGGCTCTGCTCGTGATGGCCCAGAATTCGTAAGTCATCAACGGATCGTTCGCCATGATCGTCAAAGCTGCGCCTGCGTCTGCCGCCTGGCGCACAATCAACCCGATCTCGGTGTAATAGCCGCCAATATAGGCGATCTGAATTCCGTCCCTCTTCATCCTTGAGACCAGGGCCGTGTAGTCCTTTTCGCCGGCTGCATAGCTTTGCCGAATGACGTTTTTGCCCGCTTCCCGAAGACGCGACTCGACGACATCGGCAATACCCTTGCCAGCGGTGCTCTTGTCGTCAAGTACGGCAATTTTGTTGTTCGGGTAGTGTCGCAGGATGTATTGGGCTGCCACGACGCCTTGTTGGTCATCGCGGCCGCAGATTCGAAATACCGTCTTGAGACCACGCTCTGTCAGCTGCGGATTAGTTGTGCCGGGCGAAATTTGAATAACTTGCGCTTCAGCGTAAATGTCGGAAGCTGGGATCGAGGAAGAAGAACAAAGGTGGCCAACGACCAACTTGACCCGATCCGCCGTCAGCCGATTCGCTACTGCGACAGCCTGCTTGGGATCGCACGCGTCGTCGGCGACGCTCAATATGACCTTTGTACCGGGAAGTAGGCCCGAGGCATTCAAAGCATCAACGGCCGCGGCAGCACCCTCGCGCAGCTGCACACCAATCGCAGCAGTGCTTCCGGTCATCGGTCCGGCGACGGCAATATTAATGTCTGCAGCGGGCGCAGTCGAAACCAAAGCACAAGCAAGGATGGCTGCACTCGCGGCTGAACTGACACGATAAATTGACATTCGGAGCTCCCGATATGGCCGGAGTTTGCGGTCAGTCGTGCTGTGCGCCTGACCTTCTGAGGTGTCGCTTAGTCGCGAGCCGGGCTCGCGCTGATCAAACTCATGTAACACCATGATTATCATCCATTTCGGCCACGTAGACGCCGAGAGCTCTCGCCCAGAAGTCCATCACGTACTGCAGGTCCAGGCGATCCTCCACGGATAGCCGGAGTAGTCTCTGACCGTTCTGCCAAGAGACCGCGCCACCTACTTTGAGATCGTACAACTTGACGCTGCGTGCGATTCAAGCCCCCTCAAAGGCTCTTCGATGAATATGGCCAAACGGGCAGGCCCCAGAAGCAGACGAGGAAAACTTGAGAAAATGCAGCGCATGCCTCAAAGCATCTGGCACGAACCAGAAGGGACGTTCGCTCGCCACCGTTGGAGATTTCGCTCGGAATTACGAAAGATGTATGCAGAAGGATCTTTCAACTCGGAACACCGACCCAGGCTCGTTTCGAGTTGCCAAGTCCGAGCGGTCAGGTGTTGAGCAAGCTGCTCGGGCTCACCAGTGGTCAGGACGTCTCACCCCCGAGACAGGATCGTGCCTGGTCACAAGGTACATTTCACTCTCCGCTCTTGGTGCTGCTCGCGCCATTGGCTTGGGAATCGCTTGGGACGACGGCTTCGAGCATCAGACTTCAGACGCCGGAGGTACTTGCAAGCCGACCGGCGCCGCCATAGGGGCCTGTCAGATTGCTGTGTAGATCGGACGTTGGTTCTACATTTGCCTTAAAGGCCGCTCGTGGCTCGAAGCGCATGACCGGCTAATCGAGATCTAAATCGGCTGCTTGATTGAGAACCGACGGGTTCCGAAGCGCGCTGGCTGAACGCAAACGGCAGCCGCGCACGGATTAGGCGCGAGTGCCAGCACGGCTAATCACTGTAAGGCGGCAAGTGCAAGATCGAGATACTGCATTAGTCCGGGATCCCAGCCAGCCAAATTGCGAGGTGCGCTCAATCGCGCAAGAACTTTCAGTATCGTTGAAGCTGTTGATTCCGCTCCTGCGACTTCGGTGATTAGCGAGCGCGCTTGAAGGGCCACAGCAGTGACCCGTTCGCTGCAAGGATGCTCGCCTCTAATCATACAATCGCGCAACTCCTCGTGGATCCGTTGCCACCGCTCCTCTCGATTTGGGTCTGAGGCGCATCTGCATCGGGGCGTTTGAGCGCGTTTCTCAACCCGCGACATTGCATCTAAGGTCGCAGGTAGCTCATCCACACTGACATGTACTTCGTCATCCGTGGTCATGTTACGTAAACGATCTCGCAACAGGGTCGTACGTTCGACTTGAACTTCGATGCGCTCCAAGTGGTTGCGCAACAGGTCGGTAAGCGAAGAGCTGCCTTCCATGGCTCCGCGGATCTCCTCAAGTGAGAAGCCAAGCGCACGCAGTGCTAGAATTTGGTTCACTCGTTGTACACTGTCGCGGTCGTACATTCGGTGGCCACCATCAGTGCGCTCCGCCGCACTTAATAGCCCTATGTGCTCGTAGTGATGCAGAGTGCGTACCGTTACGCCGGTAGCCTCTGCAAGTTCGCCAATGCGCCATCGACGCCTTCGTGGTGTAGCTTTGGTCATGTTTCTCAGTTTCCAAGCCTACAACCTGACATCGCGTGAGATTTAAGCTATTGAATGATCTAGCTGAACCGTCTTCCATTCGAGCGCAAGCAAGGTGACTTTGCTCATATCGCCGATTGATTAAGCGGTGATGCGATGGTGACTATCAAGATCATCAGGAACGTCAATTAGGCTTCGCTGGCTGCTGCGCTCGATGTTGGCGAGTGCCGTACCATTCTTCGCTCATTCGTATCAAGACCGGTAACGTCGCGAATATTTCATCAGAATGTTTCCTAAGATCGAGAGGCTCTTCCGCTCGTACAAACCACTGCATCGCCGCAACGTTTTGGCTCCGCTAGTGAAGGGCGAAGCCAAGCTCATGCAGCGATCGAATTTGATATACTCGTTCTACGCCCTCACGGTCGTACATCCGCTGAGCGCCGTTGGTCCGCTCCGACGCACCTACTGGCCTGTGTGCTTGCAGTGATGCAGGATGCGTACCGTTATGCCGGCAGCCTCTGCAAGTTCGCCAATGCGCGTCGACGCGTTCGTGATGTAGCTTTGGTCCTGTTTCTCGGGCTGCGAGGCTACAACCTGACGTCGCGTACGAGTCAAGACATTTCAAGGGTCTAGTGAACCGACGTCCATTGCCGCCGCAAGCAACGTGACTCTCCCCAGAGTGCCAATTGATCAAGCGGCAGATGCAACGGCGTCCATCAAATTCCTCAGGGTTGCCAAGTCGCTCTCGCTTGTGGCTTCACGAGCGAGAACAAGCTTGGCGAGTTCCGTTCGATTCTCTGGTGTTTGCATGGATGCCGGTAACGCCGCGAATGCTTCATCAAGAATCTTTCCCAAGGCCGAGAGTTCTTCCGGATCGTAGACGCCACTGTATTGCTGCAACATCGGCTCCTTATTTATCATCGCGCCAAGTGGGCGCACATCGTCCAGTTTGTTTGGTGCGGTAGAGTCAAATGGAGACAAACCGGCGACGTACATCGACGAAATGCAATTCGCATTCAAGTGATGCAGTTTTGCAACACGGTCGCGCTGTGCTTTGACTTGAATCGCAGAGGCGATATCGGACCACTTTCTCTAAAGAATAGCCCAGCCAAGTGGTCTCTATATGCAGGCGGATTGGCCGGGTGAAGAGTACGAAGTCTCACATTCGCAGGGACGCAGATCCTGAGGGATGGTTGCAAGAAATGCGGAAAGCCGAATGCGTGTGTTGATCGGCAGCCGAGGCTGAGAAGAACGACGATAGGGTAAGCGATCGAGTGGCGACGGGCTGTCCGACATGCTCGCGTTACAGGTGATGCGCTACTCGAAGTCCTCGAAGTATAAATTATAGCGATAACGATGCGCATCGCGACCCGCGGGAGTGACCCGCCAGCAGGCGATCATCCTCGCAGCGCCACTAATAGACCGATGCGATGCTGGCTCATCGTCGCCCGTGTAGAGTCGCCGAGTATCTTAATACGCTATCCAGGACGCAGCGTGTTGACAAAGGACCAATGCTGCTATCATTGAATTGATAACATTGCGAACCGCTTGGGCGGGGGATCCGTGCGCGCGCCGCAAATTGTCGCCCATTCAGGTGAAGCGAGAAAGCCGTCACGTAAACGTACTTAGTGGGTCGCGCTTACGAAAAATGAGGGCCAGTTCGCACTAAGGATCTAGATCCTGATTGATGTGAAGAGCAGGTGATGAGACGTTCTGCCTAAATTTCAAGAACGGGTGGACATTTGCGTGGTCTTACGCGCAGAAGCCATTCGGGAAGCCTCCTGCAATAATATCTCGCGCATCCAGATGCTTGCCGGATCGCTGTTGTGAAAGGCAGGCCATTGTACGGCCTCAGTGAATGCGGGAAGTGACAGTGGAAGTTGAATGATCCGCAGATGCATCGTTTCTTCGAAATGCTCAACCAGCCTTCGTGGCATTGTCCCTATGCGGCCGGTGTCTAATAGCATAGGCGGGATCATGCTAAAGCCCTGCACAACGACCTCGATACGTCTCTTGAGACCATGTTCGAGCAAGAAACATTCCTCGATCGAGGACTTTCGCGTCAGCCCGAACCGGACCGCAACGTGCCCCATCGACATGTATCTCTCGAATGTAAGCTGCCTTGGCAGCTGCTTGTTGGAACAGCAGCCTACACACACAAGTGTCTCCTCGAACAGTGTCGCTTTAGGATGCTCGTTCGACATGAACAATTTTGGTAAGATAAGAAAATCGACTTCACCGCGCCGGAGAGGCTCGTCCGGCTCATCGGCCAGTGGCAGCAGTTCGAAACTGACGCCGGGAGCTTCCCGGGCGGTACGGTTCACGATTCTCGGAAAAAACACGACTGTCATGAAGTCGGAAAGGATGATCCTGAAACGGCGATTCGAACGCGCTGGGTTGAACGTATCCCGCGAAATAATGGAGCGCCGGATGTGCAAGAGAGCCTCGCGAATTGGGGCGGCCAGCTCTTCCGCACGCACTGTTGGGACAAGTTCGCGGCCCCTCATCGTAAATAGCTCATCGCGGAAATAGGCGCGCAGTCGGGCGACGGCCGCGCTCATGGCCGGCTGGCTCAAGTTGATGCTGCGTGCCGCCGCGGTAAGGTTGCGCTCGGTCATCAAAGCATCGAGCGCGACGAGAAGATTTAGATCAAGGCCTTCAAAACGCATGTCTGTTACTCTGTTGAAGGCGGCGGCGAGTCCTGTGACAGTTTCACTCTCCTCGCCAAGACCCGAGGTCCGCAACGGAATCTGCTGGCCATCGGGGATCGCTATCGCGCCCAGCCATTCCCAAAATTATAGCGCCCCAGATCTCGTATTCGATCGGAAGCACGTCGGTCCGCGCGAAGGAGAGCTGACCGGGCGTGGAAATCGCTCGTAGTTTTGAAGTACGCCATCACGGTAACATTCGCTCGGAAACCCTCCACGATCACAGCGACGCTAGCGCTTGCCGCTACGCCGGTGGCTTCAGCGCTTTTGCAATGGCCAATCGCCGGCTACGTGATGTTGCTGGACTCATGGTCGAAACTCCAGCCCTGCTTACAACCTGACGCAGCGTGCGATTCAAGCGATTTGTCGTTTAGGTATCGTGTCCTGGCAGGCGGGCGTCTTCTCTTGATTGAAATGCATTAGTTGCGATGATGCTGGTATGCCAAATGCCGACTGCCGCGCTCGCCGATGATCATCTCGTTCGCGTTGGGCCAGTTCTGAGAACATTTCGCTTCACGGCTGTTGCCGGAACGCTCAAGGTCCCGGCGTTCAGGAGGAGGATTGTATCGCTTGACCACACGACAGAGTCGGTACCTGGCATCGATTTCTTGATGGCAATTCGGCGCGGGCTGCGGCTGTTCGACTGTGCAATCCCATTCGTGCAATAGAGGGCGTTCGTGTCCTCTTGCAGGGCTAGCCATCCGAGGGATTGGCAGGCAGGGAGCTTATCTGGGCCGGCTGCTCTTGAAGCCCCTAAAGATATATCTCGATTGGCGAAGAGCGGGTGGTCAGACGCGGCGAGCAAACTAGCAGTGCCTGCGACGTCGCGTGGCCTCTTGGGGAGAAGCCATGCGGGACGCCTCCTCCAATATTATCTGCCGCATCCATATGCTTGCCGGATCAGTATTGTGAAGGGCAGGCCATTGGAGGGCCTCCGTGAATGCGGGAAGTGGCAGCGGAAGATCGACTATCTGCAGAGGCGTGGTCTTTGCGAAATGCTTGGCAAGCCTTCCGGGCATCGTTGCTACACGGCCGGTGTTCAATAGTATAGGCGGGATCATGCTAAAGCCCTGCACAACGACCTCAATGCGTCTCTTGACACCGTGTTCGAGCAAAAACCATTCCTCGATGGAGGGCCTTTGCGTCGACCCGAACTTGGCCGCGACGTGCCCTATCGACATGTATCTCTCGAATGTAAGCTGCCGTGATAGCTGCTTGTTCGTGCGGCAACCCACGCACACGAGCGTCTCCTCGAACAGTGCCGCTTTAGGGTGGACGGTCGACATGAACAACTCTGGTAAGATAAGAAAATCGACCTCGCCGCGCCGAAGAGCCTGATCGGGGTCGTCCGAGAGAGGCAGGAATTCGAAGCGGACGGCGGGAGCGTCCCGCGCGACACGGTCCACGATCTTTCGGAAGAACACGACTGTCATGAAATCGGAAAGGTTGATCCTGAAGCGGCGATCCGATCGCGCTGGATTGAACGTATCCCGCGAAATAATCGACAGCTGGATGTGCAGCAGAGCCTCCCGAATTGGGACGGCAAGCCCTTCCGCACCCGGTGTTGGGACAAGTTCGCGGCCCCTCATCGTAAATAGTTCATCACGAAAATAGGCGCGGAGCCGGGCGACTGCCGCGCTCATGGCTGGCTGGCTCAGGTTGATGCTGCGCGCTGCAGCGGTGAGATTACGCTCGGTCATCAGAGCGTCGAGCGCGACGAGGAGATTCAAGTCGAGGCCTTTGAAACGCATGATCTTGAGCTATCCATGCTGTGAATGGGTTACATAAAAACAATCGATTTTACCAATTTTGTGGAATGACGGATAGCAAAAACGTCAGTCAAATCGAATTCAGGCAACCAGGCTGATTAACGAACTTTGCCCTGGCTCCAAGAGAACTCAAGTGTTTGCTGAGCATCAACTTAACCCTGCCATTGCCGCGAGATTCGGCGGAATGCGTAAGCCGCATCACCATGGGTCGATGCGACAAGCGCCGCGTAGTTCGCATGGCCGCCGACTGCCGATAAACCTTCGTATAGTCTTTCCAACTCTGAGTATATCGGCAGCTTACCTCCGTGCTGCTGAACCGGCGCTCGACTCCGTCTTAGCTTCTCGAAGACACCGGAGTCGAATACAGGCGTCAAATACGTCTGCGCTTCGGCCAAATGGATGGCGCATCCCTCGCAGTCAAATTGTGCCAAAACTGCAGGGAAAGTCCCTCGTAGGTTTGGTACGAGTGCCAAGGGCGCTGGACCTAATCTCCGTCACAAGTGCTTATCGATCTTTCCGTGATGAGTTGACGGACATGCTCTTTTCGCTGGGTTACATCCCAGAACCGGTCCAGAGCGCAGATAAGTTCCAAAAATGCAGTCGCTTTCTAAGAGCGTCCTTCTTGATCGCGGAGATGCAGTTAGACGGGGATGCTCGCGATCGAGCGACGCGAGCATCTGGTCGCATCTGGAAGAGCGATCCCAACCATTCTGCTCACGGACCGTCCTGGGGACGACCGGCCGCGCGCGCTACGTGCCAGCGTGTCCCGTTACCTGAGCAGGCCATTCAGCGAGCGCGAACTGCTCGCATGCATCAACAACCCCACTCTCAGACACCGGACAGTGCGCAGGGGCAGCCATGAACATAGTCCTCTCCAGTTCAGCGAGAGGTCTCTCAATGCGCTCTCAGGTGCAGTGGAGGGTGTGCTGGGAAAATGAGTTACGACTCGCCGACCACATCGAACTGTCCGAGTTCTTTCGAGAGACCTACGGACCGATCGGCGAGTTTAATGCAAATCTGTTCGAAGGCGGTCGAAGTTGGGCCGGCGCGAGGCCTGAGGTCCGTGTCATTGGCTATGACACGCGCGGCGTAGCTGCTCACATCGGGGCACTGCGGCGCTTCATCAAAGTCGGAGAGGTCGACCTACTGGTGGCCGAATTGGGATTGTACGGTGTACGTCCGGATCTTGAGGGACTCGGAATCAGCCACTCAATGCGCGTGATGTATTCAGTACTCCAGCAGCTTGGCGTGCCATTCGGCTTCGGCGCGGTTCGGCATGTGCTGAAGGAACATCTTACAAAGCTGCTCGAGCGGCCCGGTCTGGCCACCGTACTCTCGGGCGTTCGCGTGCGGTCAACCCTCCCAGATGTATATCCTAACTTGTCGCCCACGCGCACGGAAGACGTGCTCGTTGTGGTTTTGCCAATTGGACGGCCGATCAGCGAGTGGCCGACTGGTACGTTGATTGATCGGAACGGGCCAGAGCTGTGAGATATCTCGACTGCTTGTCCCGCAGTGCGTAGCGAGTGCGCTGAGGCCGCCGGGGATCGCAGCGTCTATTTGACGTTTGACGACGGTCCTAATCCGCTTTGCACATCGGATGTCCTCGACGTGCTGGCGGAACAGCGGGTGCCGGCGACGTTCTTTGTTATCGGCGCGTACGCAGCAGACCAGCCGAAACTAGTCCAACGAATGATCGCAGAAGGGCACGAGGTCGCAAACCACACGATGAATCATCCGGACCTATCCAGGTGCGAACCGGCCGAAGTGCAATTTGAAATACTAGCGGCGAGCAGCGTCATCAGAATGGCGTGCCCCCAGGCCTTGGTGCGACACATCCGTGCGCCGTATGGCATGTGGACCGAACAAGTGCTCGCTTCGTCAGCGAGGGCTGGACTGGCTGCTCTGCACTGGTCGGTCGACCCGCGAGACTGGTCTCGTCCTGGCGTGGACGCAATTGTCGCGATGGTGCTGGCCTCTCTCCGGCCAGGTGCAATTGTGCTCCTGCACGACGGATGTCCTCCCGACGAGTTGGGACGGGGCACTCACGCTGGTCTGCGCGACCAGACCCTGAAGGCGCTCTCTCGCCTCATTCCAGCAATCCGCGGCCGTGGATTTGCAATCCGCTCGCTTCCTCAATCTCACTGAACAGACACGCCCCTATGAACCTGCTTGCCACAACCAGCACTGTCGCTGTCTTGTCTTATGCGTTGCTCTCGACTGTCTATAAGAGCGTGCAGACGCTTTATGCTCTGCCGACAGACGTCTCATCGCTGGACAATGCTATCGACACCGAAGCTCTGCCGAGCGTGGATGTCATCGTCCCCTGCTTCAACGAGGGCCCGCGTACGCTCTCGGCGTGCCTAGAGTCCATCGCAAGTCAAGACTACGCAGGAAAACTGCAGGTCTATGTTGTTGATGACGGTTCTGGAAACCTCGACGATGTGGCGCCCGTCCACGAGACCTACACGGACGATCCGAGGTTTAAGTTTGTTATGCTGCGAGAGAATGTAGGAAAGCGCAAGGCGCAGATCGCCGCAATACGGCGCTCATCTGGAGACTTGGTGCTCAACGTCGACTCGGACACGGTACTCGCCCCCGATGTGGTTACGAAGCTTACCCGAAAGATGCAAAATCCGGCGATCGGCGCGGCCATGGGGCAGTTGACAGCCAGCAACCGGAGCGACACCTGGCTCACCCGATTGATTGATATGGAGTACTGGCTGGCTTGCAACGAAGAGCGCGCGGCACAGGCTCGCTTCGGTGCCGTTATGTGCTGCTGCGGCCCCTGTGCTATGTACCGCCGGTCCGCGCTTCTTTTACTGCTAGATCAGTACGAGACGCAATTTTTTCGGGGAAAGCCGAGCGACTTTGGTGAGGATCGTCATCTCACGATACTCATGCTGAAAGCAGGGTTTCGAACCGAGTACGTTCCTGACGCCATCGCGGCAACGGTCGTCCCGGATAGCCTAAAGCCGTATCTTCGCCAACAACTCCGCTGGGCACGAAGCACTTTCCGGGACACGCTGCTTGGATTGCGCCTGCTCTCCGGTCTCGATCGCTATCTTACCCTAGACGTTATCGGGCAGAATCTCGGTCCGCTATTGCTCGCCCTGTCACTACTAACGGGACTCGCGCAACTCGCACTCACAGCCACAGTGCCGTGGTGGACGTGTATCATGATCGCAGCAATGACCGCGGTCCGCTGTAGCGTGGCAGCTTTTCGTGCTCGCCAAGTGCGATTTCTCGGCTTTTCTCTGCACACACTCATCAATCTCTTTCTCTTACTTCCCGTGAAAGCCTACGCGTTGTGTACCTTGAGCAACAGCGATTGGCTGTCACGGAAGGCTGCCAGCGTACCGAACAAGGGTGAACAGCAGGTCGTCATACGAAAATCGAGCGCTGGACCAAACGCTACAGGAGCTTCGGGAGTTTCTGGGTCAATTCGCAGGACGGATCTTTCGCGCGGCTCGTCGAGGTTGGCGACCTCTGACGGCGTTTGCAGCGGCCAGTGATTCTTCAACCGAGGTGGACGATCTGTGCGCTTGAACGAGAAGTATGAATTGTTAGAACGGGAATTGGCCGCCGACGATCCGTGGCGGCTCGACGGTAGTCCGTTCGAGCGGGAGCGTCACACGCAGATGCTCCGGCTATCAATTTCCCAAGGGGTCATCAGAAATGGTCTCGAAGTCGGGTGCGCGGCCGGCGCATTCACGGAAAAGCTAGCACCTCACTGCCAACGGCTCACGGTGATTGATGTCGTGCCGCGAGCGATTGGTCGCGCGTCCGCACGGACGAAGCGGTGGTCGCATATTGCGTGGACAGTCTCCGATATTCAACAGTTCTCGACCGCCGAGCGGTTCGATCTGATCGTCGTGGCGGAAGTTTTGTATTACCTCCGTGACGTGGCCGAGATGCGCACGGCCATTGACAAGCTGGTGGGTATGCTCGCGCCGGACGGGCATCTGATTTTCGGATCAGCCCGAGATGCCAACTGCCGGCGCTGGGGTCACGCTGCTGGTGCCGAAACGGTCATCGCCATGTTGAACGAAACCTTGGTCGAGGTCGAGCGCGTGCAGTGCCAGGGTGTGTCGGATAATGAAGACTGCTTGATCGCCTGCTTTCGGCGTCCGTTTCGATCTTCAATTCAATCGAATCGCCAACTTTAATAGGGAGGCACTATGCGCATCTGCGGCATCAAGCTGACGCATGACGGGGCTATCGCTCTTGTGGAGGACGGGCGGCTGGTCTTTTGCGTCGAGCAGGAGAAACGTGACAATAATCCGCGGTATCAATCCATCGACAATCTTGATGCGGTTGTTGTCGCTTTGGCCGAGCATGGTCTGGATCCGCAGGATGTAGATCAGTTCGTCATCGACGGCTGGGACGGGGAGGTCGAGTCGCAATTCCAGGTCCTCAGTGGGGCGACACCTATCACTCTCAAAGGGGCGCCGTATGTTGAGCGCCATGCCGAAGGCCTTCTCACTTCGCGCGACGGTTCTAGCCTGATGCTTGACGGCAGGGTCTTCCCTTATAGAAGCTATCCGCACGTCACAGGCCATGTGGCCTCCGCATACTGCACGAGTCCTTTTGCCAAAACCGGACAACCCGCCTTCTGCCTGGTATGGGATGGGTCCATCCTTCCACGTCTCTACTACGTAGAACCCGGCGGCGCGCGCTTCCTCGAATGCTTGTTTCCGATCATAGGCCATGCTTATGCTGTCGCGGGCCATCACTTCGGACCTTATAAACGGGCGAGCCGTACCAGCTGGGACCTAGGTGTTGCCGGCAAGCTGATGGCCTACATCGCGCTCGGGTCTGTTGATGAAGACACCGTTGCGTTGTTTAAGGAGCTCTACGAGGAGCGCTTTGCGGCCGACACGGAGCATGCTCGACGCTACCGTGCCGAGATCAACAGCGCGGAGTCCTCACTTGAGGCTATGCACGACTTTTTCGACGCGAGCGCGCTTCGGTTGAAAGCCAAGCTGCCCGAAGATGTACTTGCATCGTTTCATAGTTTCCTCGAGCGTCTCCTCGTCCGGGAAATTGCTGTTGCTTTGCAGCGACATTCACGTCCGGGACCGCGCAATTTATGCATAGCCGGTGGTTGCGGTCTCAATATCAAATGGAATAGTGCACTTCGTGCTACCGGACTGTTCGATGATGTCTGGGTGCCGCCCTTTCCGAACGACAGCGGCTCGGCAATCGGTGCCGCTTGCTCCGCAATGGCGGCGGAGAAAGGCTTCGTTGCGCTGCAATGGTCGGTTTACAGCGGCCCGGCTCTGGCACCCAGCAGCAACGCCTCGTCCGAATGGGACGCTGCGCCATGCAGTATGCGTGAACTCGCTACCATCCTCGCGAGCAAAAAGCCCGTGGTGTTCCTGGCCGGCCGCGCCGAACTTGGACCACGGGCATTGGGCGGCAGAAGCATTCTCGCAGCCGCGACATCGGCGGGAATGAAGGACCATCTCAACGACATCAAGCTTCGTGAGGTCTTCCGGCCAGTGGCGCCGATATGCCTGGAGGACCGTGCGCCGGAAATTTTCAGCCCCGGAACGCCTGATCCTTACATGCTTTTCGATCACCAGATACGGGCAGAATGGTGGGACAAAATTCCTGCTGTTCTACACCTCGACGGATCTGCGCGATTGCAGACCATTCCAAGAACCTCTCAGCACAAAGTGGCCGAGCTTCTCGTCGAATATGAAAAACTCACCGGCATTCCGCTACTTTGCAATACGAGTGCCAACCACCATGGACGCGGGTTTTTTCCGGATGCCGCAGCGGCCTACCAGTGGGGAGGCGTTGAACACGTCTGGTGCGACGGCCTGCTGTGGACCAAAACCGTTGTAAGTGAGCGATCGCCGGCCGAACGACTTCTTTCAGTCTAGGATCAACGTATGTCCACCGCAGCAATCGACTTTACCGGCCGTAGGGAAGTCATAATGGCGACAAGATTGCCGTCAACGGGCTGTCGTTCGCCGTTGCGCCGGGAGAGTGCTTCGGCCTGCTGGGGCCGAACGGCGCGGGCAAGAGCACGATCGCGCGTATGGTCCTCGGCATGGTACGGCCTGATGCGGGCAAAATCACAGTGCTCGGCGAGCCGGTCCCCGTACCCGCAACCTTGGCACGCGTGCGTATCGGCGTGGTGCCGCAGTTCGACGACCTTGAACTCGAGTTCACCGTACGCGAGAACCTGCTCGTATTTGGGCGCTACTTCAGAATGAGCGCACGCGAAATCGAAGCGATCGTGCCGTCACTGCTTGAGTTCGCCCGCCTCGAAAGCAAGACGGATGCGCGCGTCGCCGGCCTATCCGGCGGCATGAAGCGGCGGTTGACGCTGGCGCGTGCGCTGATCAACGACCCGCATTTGCTGATAATGGACGAGCCGACCACTGGCCTCGATCCGCATGGACGCCATCTGGGAACGCCTGCGATTACTTCTGGCCCGCGGCAAGACGATTCTTTTGACCACTCACTTTATGGAAGAGGCCGAGCGGTTGTGCGATCGGCTGTGTGTGCTCGAGAATGGTCGCAAGATCTCCGAAGGCAGGCAAGCCTCATACGCTGATCGATGAGCAGATCGGATGCGACGTTATCGAGATCTATGGCGGCAATCCGCATGAGTTGTTGGCGCTGATCAAACCTTACGCGCGCCGCATCGAAGTCAGTGACGAGACGCTCTTTTGCTATGCGCCAGATCCGGAGCAGGTCCGCGTGCGGCTGCGCGGGCGCGCGGGTCTACGCATTCTGCAGCGTCCTCCGAATCTAGAGGATGTCTTTTTGCGGCTAACCGGGCGCGAGATGGAGAAATGAATCGTGGGTGAAGGCTACATGGCGGCCATGCCTGCGAACGCATATAACTGGGTCTCGGTATGGCGTCGGAATTTTCTGGCATGAAGGAAGGTCGCGCTTGCATCGCTTCTGGGGAAGCTCGTCGATCCCATGACAAATCTCTTTGGTCTCGACTTTGGCCTCGGAAATATTGTGGGGCGCGTTGACGGCGCTTCATACATCGCGTTTGTAGCGGCTGGCATGGTGGCGACGAGTGCGATGATCTCCGCGAGCTTCGAAGCGATGTACGCGACGTTCGCCCGCATGGATGCCAAGCGAACTTGGGAAGCAATTTTGTACACGCAGCTCACGCTAGGCGACATCGTCCTCGGTGAACTGGCGTGGGCAGCGACAAAGGCCGTTCTGGCCGGAACTGTAATCGCGATTGTTGCCGCCACATTGGGCTATGCCGAATGGCCGTCAATTCTTTATGTGCTGCCAGCAATCGCTCTCACTGGTCTCGTCTTCGCGAGCCTTGCGATGGTCGTCATATCGCTTGCGCCCAGTTACGAGTATTTCGTCTTTTACCAGACGCTCTTCATCACGCCGATGATCTTCCTCTGCGGCGCAGTCGTTCCGGTAGCCCAGCTGCCCAGCATCTTTCAAAGCGTGGCGGGCGTACTGCCGCTGGCACATTCGGTCGACCTCATCCGGCCCGCGATGCTGAGGCGCCCGGCTGGCAGTGCAGCCTTCCGTATCAGTGCGCTTTGCATATACGCGGTGATACCGTTTTTCCTGTCGACGGCGCTGTTTCGCCGGCGCCTCATGCGTTAATGCGACGTTCCGCAGAAGCGATGGAGACACACGATGTTGTACCGCCAATTGTGCCGCGACAGCTCGAGACGGCGCAGCATACGGCAGTCACATGTACGGTGCCGTTTTGGAAGGACGACATGACTGGTGCTCAGCGCGCTATCTTTGTCGACTGCCTGCCCTCTGCTGCAAGCACCCCAGTGGGCGCGGCCTCTGTGCCGCAACTGAAGCGCGAAATCGCGCGCATGGATGTCAACCTGTGAGCGAAGGCGATCCAGTGAATTTGTCAGCAGTATGGAACGCGGGCGCCACAATGGCTGAGCTCATATCGTTGAGTAAGCCGGGCACCACGTAAGAATCCTTGGATGCTGGTGATGTCTGAATGGCGTTCGCAGCCGCGAGCGACAGTGCAGCTTAGTGGAACGATGCTGAAATCAGGCCAATAGGGCCTCCTGTCACGAGGAATGGAGAGCAAGATGCTGTGTCTGGGACTGAGCGGCGGGTTGGATAAAGTATATGAAAACCCACTCGAGCTTGGGAATACATTTCTGCACGATGGCGCGGCAGTGCTCGTCCGGAACGGACGCGTTATTGCGGCGGTCGAAGAAGAGCGCCTCAATCGGATCAAGCACTCTAACAAATTCCCGAGTAGTTCGATTCAATACTGCCTTTCGGCTGCGGGAGTTCAGCTCAGTGATATCGATCGTATCGCGTTCTACGCTACCGAGGCCTATTCGAATGCCATGCTCGAACGTCTGGTCATTTCCAACCCAGACGTCTCCATTCCATTGGATGCCAAACTGTTGCTGCGGAAAATGCTGGAGCAGGAGTTCGGCACTGAGGTCGATGCTTCGCGTGTCTCATTCGTAAGCCACCATATGGCGCATGCCGTCAGCGCGTTTGCGATGTCGGGATTCGACCAAAGCTTGATTTTCGCGATTGATGGCGGTGGTGATTTCCTCTCTGGGCTCTTGGCACGAGGTTCTGGAACCGAAGCTACGCAAGTCGAAACGTTCCCGGAGAGCAATTCTCTGGGGCTATTTTATCTCGAGACGATCCGGTATCTCGGCTATGGATTATTCGACGAATACAAGGTCATGGGGCTTGCACCTTACGGGGATCCCGCGCCCCACCGCGAGCTTTTCAAGCAGTTCTACGAACTCTCCGACAATGGACGTTACCGGGTCCACCTGGACCGCATCGGTCCGACGTTGCTCCGCAACATCGAGGTTCGACGAAAGGGAATGCCATTCACGCAGCAGCATCGAGACGTAAGTGCTTCATTGCAGGAAGCGCTGGAGCGGATCGTGTTTCATATCCTCAGGCATCACCGCGGGGCCACCGGTATGAAGCGGTTATGCCTAGCTGGAGGGGTAGCCCACAACTGCAGCTTGAATGGTAAGCTGCTGTATTCCGGGCTCTTCGAAGACATCTTTGTGCAACCCGCGTCTCACGATGCTGGCTGCGCGTTAGGCGCTGCACTAATGATTTCTAACGAGTTCGGCCAACCGGCGCCGCGCGAGCGACTGCAGGAAGTCTATTGGGGTCCTGATCTCGGGAGCGACCGCACCGTGGAGCAGGAGCTAAATTCATGGGCCGGCCACCTCGACGTTGAACGTAGTGATAACGTGGCACGGAGTGCAGCCGACTGGATGGCTAATGGAGCGGTGATCGGCTGGGTGCAGGGTCGTTCGGAGTTCGGGCCACGTGCACTTGGCAACCGCAGCATTCTTGCCGATCCTCGGCCTGCCGCAAACAAGGACCGGATCAACGCGATGGTCAAAAAGCGCGAGGGCTATCGACCGTTCGCGCCATCAGTGCTTGAGGAGGATGCGCGCGAATTTTTCGACCTGCCTGATGGCACGCACGAATTGCCCTTTATGAACTTCGTCGTTCGCGTGCACCGCGCCAAGCGTGACTTGCTCAGCGCCATCACGCATGTTGACGGTACGGCGCGGCTGCAAACAGTGTCGCGCAAAGCGAATCCGGCCTACTGGGAGCTTATCAGTGAGTTTAAGAAGCGGACAGGAATTCCGGTTCTGCTCAATACGTCCTTTAACAACAATGCCGAGCCAATCGTGGATTCGGTTGCAGACGCCATTGCCACATTTCTGACCACAGAGCTAGATGGACTTGTGGTCGGGCCCTTCCTCGTCAAAAAACGGGCGACAACGTTAAAGGACTGGAGCTCACTCGCGGTTTCGTTGCCGGCTTATGCATCCCTTCATCGCGTCCGCGCTTACACAGCCCGAGATCGCCAGGAGACTTTGTGCGGCATCCGTGTGAGCTCGTCCAGCCGTGGCGCTGTGCGTATTTCCCATGATTTGTTCGATCTGCTGATGGGGATCGAGGGCGAAGCCCTGCTCGGGGATCTCCTCGAGAAAACTACGTTCGATCAGGCTAGGCGTGAGGTTCTCGTCAAGGAACTTCGGGAGTTGTGGGAGCTGCGCCTCGTTCGAGTACATCCACCATATGCCGCTCGGGTGCATCGAGACCGCGATCAAATGCCAGACGAAGCATAACAGCGGCCAGAATAGGAGATCTTCAATAATGTTCATATCCATGCGGTATCCTGCAGCGGGCCGACGCAAATGCTCGTTGGAGGCTCGATGAACGATCGGTTCGTGGTTTCTCGACGACGTACTGGTTTTGGCGATTGTCTGTGGTCGCTCGCGGCAGCTTGGCGTTATGCGCAGCGGACGGGGCGGACCCTAGCCATCGATTGGCGTGGCTCCTGTTATTTGGACGAACCCTTCACCAACGCCTTTCCAGTCTTTTTCGAACCAATTCAAGACATCGCTGGCGTACGCGTCATCTGCGATGACCAGATTAATCAGTTCTCATTCCCGGGTCCGTTTTTCCCCGACTGGTGGAATAGGCCATCGATCGACAGCGTTTACCGGCCAGATGAACAAATCTTCCGAGAACGTGACGAGCTCAGCCATCTATTCGAAACCCTACAGCATAGTGAAGCTAACACCGTGGTGTGTGATGCTTGTCTGATGTCGCGTTGCGATGAGGATGTGGAACGACATATATTTCAGAGCATCACACCGCGATCTGAAATCCACGCTCGAATTGATGCGATCTATCAGGAACACTTCAAGGACTACACCGTTGTCGGGGTTCATATTCGACACGGCAACGGCGAAGATGTTATGGAGCACGCGCCGTACTGGGCCGATCCAGAGCTCCCCTTACGGGCAGGTATGCACTGCGATTCGTAAGGCCAAAGGGTTACCGCATCAAAGACCTATAAGGGTGTTCTTGTGCACGGACAGTGCGCAGGTCCTTGATCGGGTGTCGGGTGTGTTTCCCGATCTATTTACTATCGAAAAACGTTTCCAGGCGCATCAGACTGGGCCATTACATAGTGCAGCCCTCGGGGCCGATCGCGGTGTTTCCGCTCTCATCGATATGTATCTTCTTGGGCGTTGCGATACCGTGATCCGTTTTCCGCCGACTAGCGCCTTCACGCGCTATGCGAGCCTTTTCGTGCCCCGAGTCATTGGGTTCGACTTGAATGATTTCAGTCGTTTGATCTGGAATGAAAAATCGTCCGCTGTTATCTCGGTTGGGTGCAGATCATAACCAGCATTGTCGTGGATCATATCGCCCCTTAGCATTGCCCCTATAGCCCCTCGGTCCTGTCGACGATGTTGTTTCCTCTGCAAGGATTAGCGTTCGACAACAGGGGGAGCATCGACGAGTGCCCGGGGGGCGCACTCCGCGGGGGCGGACTCCTTCGCAGACCAGCATGCTTGTGATCGTGAGGGCGGGGGCGTCTGAGAAATCCATTGTTTTCAGCTTCTGGTCGCCTCATCATTCAGCCGGAGAAGCTGGCATCGTTGACCAAAAGGTGCAGAGCGTCCGCCGACAATGGTGCCACTTCGCATGCGAACCTCACGTAAAGCGTGAGCCACGTTAGATTACAATCCCCAGCGACTGCCGGGCGACAGTAAGAATCGCGACGTGTCGTACTTTCCCACTTCCTAGCCTTGATATGGGAAGGCGTTCGTCTTAGTTCATCTGCTCGCTTCATGGGATAAGCGGACCCAGTCGATCGGGAGAGGATGAATTGGAAATGAATATCGACCTTATCCTGGGTCTCAGGACGCGCGGAGTGTCAAGCAACCACACGTCATCCGTCGCACATAAAGGGTCGAATTAAGTGAGATCGATAGCTGTTGTGTATCGACCCAACTTAGGTTGCGGACCCCACCTGGCTGCATCAGCAGCGGGCAACTAGCGACCATCGCCAATGCCGCACGGTACCCGCTTTGAGGATGCGCCGGGCCTATGCACCGCGCCACGCACCGACGTGTTTGCGGGCACTCGCATTCGGCTTGGTGCGCGCAGCGCATTGCTGCTGTCCGAAGCCAAACGGGCCTATGTCTGGAACGATCCAAACTGTCGCGAACACGACACTCGGCCGCAGAACTACAGAGGTTCGTCTGCATCGCAACTGGCCCAAATCCTGCACGGTCGCTCACGGGCAAGGACAGAATCGGAGGCGTGTTTGAGTTCCGACCGGAGAAATGACGATGCCGTTGCCGATCCATCGTCGGCGACGGATGTGCGCTGTCCATTTCAGACCGATAGGGGCCCCATCCCGCAGGGAGAGCAGAAGACTGTGCTGTTGACCGGGGCATCGCGTGGCATCGGCCACGCCACCGGAAAGCTATTTTCGCAAGCGGGTTGGCGCGTCATTTCTTGCGCGCGCCAGGCCTTCGATGGCGGGCTATGCCCTTGGAAGTCAGGTGCAGACGATCATATCCAGGTCGATCTCAGCAACCATCGGATGTTGCCTGGTGCCATCGCCGAGATCAAGAAGCGCCTTGCGGGCGCGCCGTTGCACGCATTGATCAACAATGCCGGCATTTCACCGAAGACCTCGAGCGGCACGCGACTGACGTCGTTGTCGACGTCAGTCGACACCTGGATGAGCGTGTTCCACCTCAATCTCGTGGCGCCGATTCTGCTCGCGCAAGGCCTTTTTCGCGAGCTGAAAACTGCGTCGGGATCAGTTGTCAACGTGACCTCAATTGCGGGTTCGCGGGTGCACCCGTTTGCCGGCAGTGCTTATGCGACGTCGAAAGCTGCGCTCGCCTGCCTAACGCGCGAAATGGCGCACGACTATGCGCCGCATGGCATTCGCGTCAATGCGATTGCGCCCGGCGAAATCAAGACGGACATTCTGTCACCTGACACGGAAGCCCGGCTCGTGCCAAACATACCGCTGCGCCGTGTGGGCACGCCAGAAGAGGTCGCGCGGGTCGTCTTTTTCCTATGCTCGGATGCGGCGAGTTATGTCACCGGCACCGAGGTTCCGATCAACGGTGGCCAACACCTGTGATCGTACGCACCCGGAATAGTCAATTCGCAGCTGATTTGAGTTACCTCAATCGAACTCGCGTTCGCCGAGAAAACTCGCGCGTCGATGTCGCGAAAAGTAAGCAGCAAAATCGAGGCACTATAATTTTACTGCCTTGTTTACTGTCGTGCCATGAAAATGCGTTATCTCTTGCCGTCATCCGTGAAAGTTGGCCCGAGATCGAGGATGGCATTGCAACACAGTACCCGCAAATCCGAACAAGGTGACAGGGAGGACGGCCAGAACAACGGAGACACGGTCATGCTGCATATCGCTTCTGTACGCGAAAGGCCTAACTCAAGGTCAGAAACGGACCTCGAGGTTACAATTGCGCCGTCGCATGAGAACGCGCTCGCCGGCATCTTCGAAATTGCGAAGCTTCTGACTGCTCCCTGCCGCCTCGAAGTCACATTGGCCAATGTCGTAGATCTTCTACAATCGCTTGTGCAGGTACGGCACAGCATCATCTCGCTTTTCGACGATGATGGCGTAGCGGACATAACCGTTGGCGCCGGATTGAGCGAACGCAGCGACGAGCGCGACCGGATGCGACCGCCGCAGAAGGCAATCGACCTGATCGCGGCGACGGAGGGGCCGCTCGTCGCCGAGAACGTCACGCTGCATTCTGCCTTTAGTGCTTCCGACCTGGATGTGCTTGGGGCCTCCGACGACATTCCGGTTTCATTCATCGGGGTTCCTATTCGCATCGATGCGAAAGTCGTAGGTGCGCTGACCATCGACCGCCTTTTGGACAGCAGGTCAGGTATCCGGCTCGATTACGACGTCATGCTGCTTACCATGATCGCCGACCTGGTCGGTCAGACGGTAAAGCTGCATCGACTGTTCGGGTGCGATCGCGAGCGACTTATGGCGGAGAAGGACCGGCTGCAGAAGCAGTTGTCCGAGCTAAAGCACCCGGTGCGGGAGGGGAAGAAGGTTAGTGTCGAGGGGATCATTGGCGACAGTCCGGCGCTGCGCGCGATGCTGGAGAAGATCGCTGTTGTAGCTAAGTCGAATAGCACCGTTCTGTTGCGCGGCGAATCCGGTACAGGGAAGGAGCTGGTCGCTAAGGCCATTCACGAGCGATCGGCCCGCGCTAAGCGGCCGTTCATAAAGCTCAATTGCGCGGCACTCACTGAGACGGTCCTCGAATCCGAATTGTTCGGCCATGAGAAGGGCGCCTTCACCGGCGCGTTCAATACACGTAAAGGTCGATTCGAGCTCGCCGACAAGGGGACCCTGTTTCTAGACGAGATTGGGGAGATCTCGGCCTCGTTCCAGGCAAAGCTGCTGCGCGTGCTGCAGGAGCAGGAATTTGAGCGCGTCGGCGGTAATCAGACCATTAAGGTCGATGTTCGCGTGATCGCCGCGACGAATAAGAACCTAGAAGAGGCGGTGGCAAGGAACGAGTTCCGAACCGACCTTTACTATCGCATTAGTGTGGTCCCCTTGCTGCTGCCGCCGCTGCGCGAAAGGCGCAGTGATATTCCGCTCCTCGCTGCTCAGTTTCTTAAGAATTTCAACAGCGAAAACGGCCGTACGTTGACATTCGATGCGAGTGCGATTGGAGTGCTGATGAACTGCGGTTTTCCTGGCAATGTCCGCGAGCTCGAAAACTGCGTGCAGCGGACAGCGACGCTCGCCCATGGACCATCGATTGTCAGAGACGACTTTGCCTGTTGCCACGGTCAGTGCCTTTCCGCGATTCTGTGGAAGAGCGCATCGGATGAGATAGCGCTGCAGCCGGGCCCAATTGTACCAGTGCCCGCGAAACCGGCCACATTCCAGGCTGCTCCATCGGCGGCGTTTGCGGTCTCGCCCGGCGGCAGCGAGCAGGCTCCGCTGGCGCCTGCCGGCGCACCTCTCGTCAGCGGTGCGAACATGGTCGATCGCGAGCGCGTTATCGCGGCTATGGAGAGGTCAGGCTGGGTGCAGGCAAAGGCGGCGCGCCTGCTTGGAGTGACGCCGCGTCAAATCGGATACGCGCTGAGGAAATACGGTATCGAGATCAAGCGTTTCTAATAGCGCGGTTCGCCTGAGCGCGTCAAACAAGCCGCCTCGTGATCTGAACGACGTCCGCTATGCATACGAGATTTGAGTTTGCTAGCGTGAGCTCATGCAGAGCCGAATCTCAAAAGATGCGTTCACCTCAGTGAGACGCAGAGGGCGATTTGCTCCTGTGATTCGAAGTATCATGGAGTACGAATCGGCTCAGGCGGTCACAGTCGCTCGTGAGCTATGCAGCTCCGCTACGGGAGCGGATCTACTAATGCATTGAGGGGAAGCGCATCCCGGGTCGGCCGCGCTCTTGTTAATCAATGGCGGTAGCTGTCGCATTCACGACGAATGTCGCAATTCTGGCGCTGGGGAACGTTGCCGACATTGTCATGAGCCTCGCACAAGCCCTTGTGTTGCTGTCCGTTTTCGAAATCGCTGCAATGGTACGAGGCTTGCTGTTCGTTCACAGGCCCACGTAACGCCTGGAGAAGCACATGCACAATGTCGTCTGCATCAAGCAGGTCCCTGACTCCGCGCAGATCCGTGTGCACCCCGTCACCAACACGATCATGCGCCAGGGGGTGCCGACCATCATCAATCCTTACGATCTGTTTGCATTGGAAGCCGCGCTCGAGCTGCGCGATAAATTTGGTGGCGAGATCACCGTCCTTACAATGGGGCCGCCGTCGGCCGAGGAATCCTTACGTAAGGCACTGACCTTTGGCGCCGATCGCGCCGTACTGCTCACCGACCGCTGCTTCGCGGGCGCCGACACATTGGCGACGACTTACGCACTGGCGACTGCCATCCGCAAAATCGGCAAGGAATACGGCCAGCCCGACCTCATCTTTACGGGCAAGCAGACCATCGATGGCGACACCGCGCAGGTTGGGCCCGGCATCGCGAAGCGGCTTCGTGTGCTACAGCTCACCTACGTCGCCAAGATCAGAGCCCTCGATCTCGCCGCACGCACGATTGAAGCGGAACGGCGCTCAGAAGGCGGCGTCCAGGTGCTGCGTACGAGACTGCCGTGTCTTATTACCATGCTGGAGGCGACCAACCAGATCCGCCGCGGCGCCATGGCGGATGCATTGCGTGCCGCCCGGGCCCAGATCGTGAAATGGAGCGCGCAGCACGCAGATGTCGAAGACATCTCAAAATGTGGTCTCAAGGGCTCGCCAACGGTCGTCAAGCGGGTCTTCGCGCCAACTGCGCGCGCTGAGAAGGCCGTATTGGTGGAGCCTGCCGAGCAACCGGCGGAAGCATTAATTGACGCCATGTTCAAGTACCAGCCGAGGCTTGAAGCCGACCTTGCAGCCCTGACCGGCGATCCCTGATCTGAAGCAGTTTTAGCGATGAGCACTGCAATAAAAGCTGCCGCGTCGATTAGGGAAGGGCGCGCTGCCGTCAAGAAGAACGCGGAGCATTTCAAGGCCGACAACCATTTCTGGGTAGGCATTGAGCAGGGGCGCGGCGACGTGCATCCCATATCCTGGGAGCTGATGGGAGCCGACCGCAAACTTGCGGGAAAGCTGAAGGTCGATGTCGCAGCCGTCGCGCTCCGCCTCGAGCGCGAGGCGATGCGCAATGCCGCGCGCGCATCCTCTTACGGCGCCGACATGGTGTATGCCGACTTGGTCTATAATGTGCAGCAGGAGCATCGCAAGGAGTTCTACACGAAGGCGCTGATCGACGCCGTCAACTCCCACAGGCCGACAATCCTGCCATCCCGGACGACGTTCGGCTGCGATCTGACCGGCTCCGTGACGGCCACGTTGCTTGCCGGCAGCACCTCGCTGCCGTGCACGATCTACAAAATGAATAGGACCGCAAATGGCCACCGTACGCCCGCGCGTGATGGCAATGCCCGAGCGCGTCACGCGCGATCTTGGCACTGTTATCATCTATTCCGTGGATCTGCTCAAAGCCGGCCTCGTCGCCAAAATGCTATCGTTTATACCTGGCCGCGAATCCGCTGAATCCAATCTCGCCTATGCCGGCGTCTTAGTTCCCCGCGGTTTGGGGTTAGGGTACCCCGGACAATCGCCAGCTCGGCGCAGCGCTTGCCGAATATGGCGCTCGCGTCCGTCGGTACAGAAGGGCCGTCTCACGTACGACGGGCAAATAGGGCAAGCCGGCAAGACGGCAAGCCGAGTCTGTATATCGCCTCCCGGTTTTTTCCGGCGCACCCAGCATCGTGTCGGCGTCGAAGGCACCGACCTGATCATCGGCAACAACACGCCGATCTTTCTTCACGCATCGGTAGCGCCAGCGACGCGAGCCAGTTTATGGCCGTCGCTCACAGCCGCATTGCGTGCGCGGCCATCGCCGCATTCGCGACCGGCTCGGAAGAAGGCAGGAATTCCAAACGGCGCAACTGAACGAAGGAGAACGCCCATGATCGACGATAGGTTCGATGCAATCGTAGTCGGCGCCGGAATGGCCGGCAACGCTGCGGCGCTGACCATGGCCAAGCGCGGCTTGAAGGTGCTGCAGCTCGAGCGCGGCGAATACTCCGGATCTAAGAATGTGCAGAGTGAAATCCTGAATGCCGACATGCTGGCCGAGCTGATCCCGGACTTCCGCAAGGATGCACCGCTCGAGCGTCATGTAACCGAGCAGCGGTTCTGGATGCTGGATGACTGCTCCCGCATGGGGCTGCGCTATCGCTTTGACGATTTCAGCTACGGGCCTTCCAACCGCTACACCATTATCCGCGCCCCGTTCGACAAATGGTTCTCCTCCAAGGTAAGGGAGGCGGGTGCCACCGTCCTGTGCCAAACCAACGTTACGGAGCTGTCACAGAACCGCCGTGGCCGTGTCATTGGTGTGCGTACCGACCGCCAGGTTGGCATAATTTACGCCGATGTGGTGGTGCTCGCCGAGGGCGTTAATGGCTTGCTCGGCACGCGTGCGGGCTTGCGCGAAAGGCCGAAGCCCGATCAGGTTGCGCTGACAGTAAAAGAAATGCACTGTTTGCCGCGCGAGGCCATCGAAGCCCGTCTCAATCTCAAGGGCGACAAAGGCGTTGTGATCGAGGCCGTCGGCAACATCTCGCGCGGCATGACGGTCGTAGGTTTCATCTACGCGAATAGAGAGAGCATCTCCCTCGGGATCGGCTGCTTAGTCTCCGAGTTCCAGCGCACGGGAGAAACAGCCTACGAGCTACTCGACCGTTTCAAGCGTCACCCGTCGATCGTACCGCTAATCGACGGCTCGAATATTAGAGAATACTCCGCACACCTCATTTCCAAAGGCGGCTACAACACCATACCTAGGCTCTATGGCAAGGGCTGGGTGGTTGTCGGGGATGCCGCCCAGCCCAACGACACCATCGATCACCAAGGCGGGAATGTTTCAATGATCTCAGGGAGAATTGCCGCGGAAGCGATCTTCCGCGTGAAGTCGCGCGGCGATCTCATGAGATGGGATAGCCTCTCACTATACAAGAAAATGCTGGATGGATCCTTTAAGCACGCGAAAAGGCATGACATGCTATTGCTGCTGCATACGCAGCCGCAAAATTTTCTTCTCACCCGTCAGCAGCTCGTCTCGAAGGCGATACAGAACTTCAGTCGCGTCAACAGCGCGCCGGAGGCGGAGAGGTCGACTTTACCAGCACGGCGGCCATGGTCGTCGTCCGGATAGACGTGAATCGCTAAAGGAAAGCCAGGCAGATCGTCACGCGTAGAGAGGCCGTCGTCGCGCTCGGCAAGCGCGGAGTAAATTATGACTAGGAACCGTCGCATGAAGGGGATCTGGGGGCATTTAATGTTATTGCCATCCTCCAACGATGAATGCACTAAATCCCTCCCAACGCGATCAAGGCAGGGCGCTCCACCTCCTTGGAAGAGCTGGACCACGGTATTATTGCGTCGAGTGGCGTTTCAGGAGCGAGCGATCATGAGGCGGCGATTCTCGATCACACCGAAAGTTTCGCTCGGCCACTTTGGTGCTCGCTGCCGAACACGCCAGCTGCTGGGACCATAGTAATAGTCGTGTGCGCTTGCTCGCACTCCGCATATTTGCGGTACACCTTGTAGGCGAACACTGGCCGACGGGAACAAGGATGACGCGACGCTGTGTGGCGCCAGCATCGACGTTACATTCCGGGTTTGTATGGGCGCGGGGCTCCTATGCGCGTCAGCGGGAAGCGCGGTCGGGACATGCTGCGCTAGCCAGTGCTGGCTCGCCTGTTCGATCGCGCCCGGGTTCGTCATCGCCGTGCTCTTATCCTTG
The DNA here is from genome assembly GCF_023101085.1 of Bradyrhizobium sp. 170. Taxonomy (NCBI): domain Bacteria; kingdom Pseudomonadati; phylum Pseudomonadota; class Alphaproteobacteria; order Hyphomicrobiales; family Nitrobacteraceae; genus Bradyrhizobium; species Bradyrhizobium sp. 170. The sequence goes on from NZ_CP064703.1 coordinate 2,167,036, forward strand.
AGGGCCGCATCGAGTCACCGGCCAGAATGATGGCAGCTTGCGCGATCTGCGAAAAGGCGAGAGAAGCTGACGTACCCACGCACGACGGATGCCAGCGACGCAATTTCTACACGTCCATGATGGACCTAAGTTAAGCTCCGGCTCGGCCAAAGCCTGCCGAGGCGCCATGGGTGGACACAAACAATTTGAGCTCCGCGCGTTTCTTTTGCTTGGAAGGGCGAATCGGGAATAGGCTCTTGCTCACGTACTGCTCGACAGGAGCTGAGTGCATCTGATCGTAGTGATAAGAGCACCAAGACGACATTTTCATGCGCGGCCCTCGCAATACAGGCTTGCCACACATATAGGGGGCTCCGGGCTCTCCATTTTTGAAGCCAATAATGGCCCGGCACTGGCCTTCAATGTGATCGACTAGCAAGACCTTCTTAGAACCGTCGGGTTTTTTTCACGTTGCCGCTCCGAAGTAACGGGCAATCTCTTGGAATGTCGTGCCGGTCATGGCGAGCGAGGCTTGCCGCCAAAGCTCGACCTTTCTGCGTTTAGTCGGCATATCACCTCCCAGTGATCTGTGCGGACATAACAAAAGCCTTCGACCTGAGCTGGTTGTGTGCTGGCACGGAGGAGCAAGCCGTCACACGCGCGAAACAGGCGGCTCGCGCAAGCGCACTAGGAATCACGTCTGCTGTTTTTCGACTATCGTTACTTTCTTGGAGCTGGGACACGTGGAACCGGTGCTGCCTACTTTGATACCGTACAATTTGACGCTACGTACGATTCAAGTCCCTTTAGGGCGCTGGTAGAAAAATATGTCCCAACTCGTCGGCTCCAGGAGCAACGATCATACGAAAATTGAAGGAAGCAACGCCATTCCTCAAAGCATCGGTCGTTGCTAGCGGGCGATCTTAAGGTGCCGCCTTTGTGAGGGGTTCAGCTGACGCGGTGTCGGGTCTCTCTCAGGCGAATCTTCTCGCCGCAATCATGCTGTTCGCTTATGGGTATTAAGCGACCTGCAAATCGAGGGCTCCGCCAAGTGCACGCCGCTTTCCGGGCGAGTATGCTACTCCATATTTGTGGCTCGGGAAGATGAGATGTATCCCTCCGCCAAAGGCCGTCTTGTTTGAGGGACGCGAGGGCTGCAGGTCCTAGGGGTAATCCTAGGAGAAGCGCTATGACGAATTCGCGGGCAGAGGTTATCACATCGGTCGAGCGGCGGCGCCGGTGGTCGCAGGATGAGAAGGAACGGCTTGTTGCAGCATCGCTCGAGCCCGGAGCCAGTGTTTCCGAGGTGGCTCGCATGGCCGGCCTTCATGTGAGCCAGCTGTTCAGGTGGCGCAAAGAGCTTTGCAAGCATGGTGAAGCGAGTACAGCGCCGTTCGTGCCGGTCGAGATTGGGCCGTCTGCGCCGCCGCGGGAGGTGGCCGAAGTGCCATTGACGACGACGGCGGCGCGTCGACGGAAGAGCCAGCGCATCATCGAGATTGATCTTGGTAGCGGGCACCGCATCCGGGTCGATGGCGACGTTGATGGAGACGCGCTACGTCGCGTTCTCGATGCTCTGGTACGCCGATGATCCCGGTTCCGACGGGCGCGCGAGTGTGGCTGGCGACGGGCTACACGGACATGCGCCGAGGCTTTCCGTCGTTGGCACTCCAAGTGCAGGAGGTGCTGCGCAAGGACCCGCTCAGCGGTCATCTGTTCGTGTTCCGCGGTCGCCGAAGCGATCTTGTGAAGGTGATCTGGCACGATGGCCAGGGGGCATGCCTGTTCACCAAAAGACTCGAGAGAGGAAGGTTCATCTGGCCATCGGTTGCGGGCGAAGCAGTGACGATCTCACCGGCGCAGATGAGCTATCTGTTGTCCGGAATCGATTGGCGCAACCCTCAAGAAGCGCTGCGACCAACGCGGGTCGGATAGCCGTTTTACTGTTTGAATCTGCAACGTGATCTGATTCAATGGCTTCATGATATCGAAGCCGGACGACCTTCCATCGGACCTCGTGAGTGCCCTGGCGGCGCTGCAGGCCGAGCGTGAGGCGCGGCTGCAAGCCGAGGCGGTAGCTGCCAGTGCCCGGGCGGAGCTGTCGGCCAACGAGGCGCTGATCGCGCACCTCGAGCTGCGGATCGAGAAGCTCAAGCGCGAACTGTACGGGCAGCGCTCCGAGCGCACGGCGCGGCTGATCGAGCAATTGGAATTGGAGCTCGAAGAACTCGTTACCACGGCGAGCGTGGATGAGCTTGCCGCACGTACCGCCGCGGCGAAAACCCAGGCCGTGCGCGCCTTCACACGCAAGCGGCCGGTGCGCAAGCCGTGGCCGGACGACATCGAACGCGAGCGCGTCGTCATCGAGGCCCCGACGAGCTGTGCATGCTGCGGCGGATCGCGCCTGGCGAAGCTGGGCGAGGATGTGACCGAGACGCTGGAGGAGATCCCGCGCCGGTTCAAGCTGATCGAGACGGTACGGGAAAAGTTCACCTGCCGCGATTGCGAGAAGATCAGCCAGCCGCCGGCACCGTTCCATGCCACGCCGCGCGGCTTCATCGGTCCGCAATTGCTGGCGACGATCCTGTTCGACAAGTTCGGCATGCATATCCCGCTCAACCGCCAGAGCGTGCGCTTTAAGGCTGAGATGATCGATTTGCCGCTATCGACGCTGGCCGACCAGGTCGGCCACGGGACCTTCGCCGTCATGCCGCTGTTCCAACTGATCGAGCGGCATGTGCTGTCGGCCGAGCGCCTTCATGGCGACGACACCACCATCCGCATCTTGGCCAAGGGCAAGTGCACGACCGGGCGAATCTGGACCTATGTGCGGGATGACCGGCCCTACGGTGGGCCTGCGCCGGCGGCGGCGGTCTATTACGCCTCGAGCGACCGACGAGGTGAGCATCCGCAGAAGCATCTGGCCGCCTTCACCGGCATCCTGCAAGCCGACTGCTACAATGGCTTCGAGCCGCTGTTCGACCCGCAGAAGAAGGTGTTGCCGATCACGCCGGCATTTTGCTTCGCCCATGCGCGGCGGGGCTTCTTCGAGCTGGCCGATATCGAGAAAACCGCCCGGGACGGACAGAAAGGCAAACCGGTCTCCCCGATCGCGCTGGAGGCGGTCAGGCGTCTGGACGCCCTGTTCGAGATCGAGCGCGCCATCAACGGCCGCAGTGCCGACGAGCGGCGTGCCGTGCGCCAGGAGAGAAGCAAGCCGCTGCTCGACGACATGCACGCCTGGCTGCTCCGCGAGCGAGAAACCCTATCGCGCTCCTCCGAGGTCCTGAAGCCTATGAATTACATGCTCAGGCGCTGGGACGACTTCGCCCGCTTCCTCGACGATGGCAGGATCTGCCTCAGCAACAACGCCGCCGAAAGAGCGTTGCGCGGCATCGCCTTGGGAAGGCGCAACTGGACCTTCGCCGGCAGTCTGCGTGGCGCTGACCGCGCCGCCATCATGCTGACGATGATCACGACCTGTCGCCTGAACGACGTCGATCCCAAAGCCTGGCTCGCCGACATCCTCGCCCGTATCGCCGATCTTCCCGCATCGCGTCTGCACGAGCTGCTGCCCTGGGAATGGAAGCTCCTGCGCCAAGCCGACAACCCCACCGATCAGCAAGCCGCCTGACCTTCACGCATCGCCATCATAGAACTCGCCGTGCCCGTGCGCATGCGTCAATCAGGCGGTCTTCGTCGTATGCGTACGATGAGATAGCCCCAGTGCGCTTCTAATGACCGCATGGCGAGAAGCGTCACTGAGCCGTGCGGTAACGTTCGAAGCTCGCACCGGAAGTTGATGAGTGGATTGCCTTAACCTGGTCGCGTCACTCGATGCCGCCGATAAAGATTCTATGGCGGGCGATGCAAGACGCATTCGAGCACGCACACTGCCTTTGCAGAATTGGTACGTCGAGGACGCCTAGATCTCACGGCGCTGTATCGAAGCGGCGGACATTCCGGCACCATCCCAGCAAGCGAAACTCAGTGCGAGCTCCCGCTGATCGCCGCCGAGAAGACTGGCGCCAAAGCGGCCGCTGGCGAGTATCGCATCGTGAGAGTCTCAGAGCAGTCATTAATGCCGACCAGCAAGCAAGGCAGCTCCATGAAGATCGAGGTAAGAGAGGTTACCGTTAACCCGCGGCGTCCCAGCGCCTTTCCGGCTCCAACAATGGCGGCGCAGCTCGCCAGATTTCCTATCGCCTGGCGAAACTCGATCTGGCCGATGGACTTAGTTTCGTTCATATCGGGAGGCAATTGGTGGCTCATAGCCCACTTGCGGACTGGTAGTTGGTTTCGAACGCTTGCGCCATGCGGAGATTGCTTGGCTCGCGATGAGCCTCGCCCTATTGCTCGCCGACAATCTTGAGAAGGCGCTCTCTCTCGGACAGAAGATGCCCATCCAGTGTAGTGTGCAGCGCACCCCGCAGCTCGGGTGAGATCGAATCGTCTGTATCGATCAGTTCCCGAAATTTGCCAAGGATACGTTCGATGTTTCCGATCGATCCGAGTACCATGGTCATTCGCCAGGACATCATTGTGTGTCTCCTTTGGCGCGAAAGCGTGCAAGCGATCCGGGCGGATATGTCGACGATCTCGGCCGGACACGTAGCGCCGGCGTCTGCGGTCCAAGCGGCGGTCCATTGTCGCGCGGCGCTCTGGCCTCGATCCGCTCGACAAAATTGTTTCCGTTGGCCTCTAGCCTGACATGCGAGTTGCCGCTGGGCCTGCGCCGCCTCCATCTGACAAAGCTCCGTCTCGGTTTGTGAAGCATTTTCATGACTTACCTTTGCCGTCTTAGTTGGATGCACGGTTTTCTGTTGAAGCTGTGCATTTCGTCCACCGATGCTGACCATGTCTCTCGCCCGCAGCTCGCCTCGTCAGAATGCGAGAGAGCGCGGCGTCGGTGCTGATGGGCTTTCTGAATACTGATGTGGTCGTCCTCGAACGACGCGGCGCCTCAATGCCGCCCGCGGTGAGCAACCTTGCGAGCGAACACAGCTCGGCTGGAAGAGCGCCCCTGTCTCAAGGCTCGCTCCGGGCGAGAGCAGCACACGCGTTCCGCCTGTCACATTGGCCTGCCTCGTCAGACTCTGGCCAACCAGGAAGGTGGAATGGCGAATCGCGAAAGACGCATGAGATCGGCCGGTGCGAATTGATTTCGCCGACGGTCAGGCAGTCTATGGTAATGAGGTGCCTGCGTCTCACTGGTCGCAAGTTTCGTCTCGAAGGTGCGCAGGTTGCGGTTGTTCATGCCAATTCTGGGCGAGCGAAGGTGAGGGCGCGATCGCGTTCCGCGCGGTTATGGATCTCGACCAGCACGTCCATGCTATGCGCCATGGCGACGGCCTCAATGTCCTCTGCGACCCGGTAGACCTGTCATTAGCGCCCCTCCAGGCTCCGAAATTATGCCCTGACAGCGAAACGTCGCCGATGGAAACTCTCGGGGATTCAAATCTTGTAATCTCCCAGCTTGCCGCCGGATGCCAGCGCCGCCTTTATCCAGCGCGGGGTCTTGCCCCTACCCGACCACGTCTCCGAAGGATCTGACGGATTACGATACTTCGGTAAAACCGCGGGATATTTCCTGCCTTCGGAGGCGCCCGGCGCCGGTGCGGCCGACCTTTCCCTGAGCTGCTTCAGACGCTGCTCGAGCACGGCCTTCTCGGCGCTCAGTTTTTCATCCAAAGCCTGCAACACCCGAAGATGCAAAGCCCACAGCTCCTCCGTATCCATCTGCTCAAATCGCAGTTGCTTCATGAAAGCCCCCAATCATGACCGCAGCCACCTACTAAAGACGATAATTTAGATTCCCCCACGGTGACGGTAGACCACGGCGATCCCGCAGCAGGACAGGCCGAGTCATCGGCCGAGACTGGGATCTCCTCTTTTCCCCGCTTCGGTCTTGCTCCGCGGACCGGCATGCGGAACCCCTTAGGTCCTACATAAGCTTGCGTCCTTCCCTCTTCATTACCGAAAGTTCGACTCGAACAGCTATCAATTGCACATTAGCATTCGTGTGCACGGCACCTAGACTGCGATCATAGCGGCGAGTTGCCATTCGTGCGCAGGGAAGCCTGCCGCCACAGCCGACCCCTATCGAGGGTTGTGTTGTGTAGGCTACGATAGGTCATTGTCGGATTCGCAGCCTACAACCTGACGCTAGGTGGTATTCAAGCCCTTGAGTGCTCTTGCTGAACCTTATTTCACTGTGGCCTCAGCAAGTCTTGATTGTCGAAGTCGTCATCGCCGCCTCCAGGCGCCACCGTGGCGCGCTGCAGGTGAGCCGACTCGCGCGGCGCCGGACGGTCGGACGGATCTCGGCCCAGTTTCGACTGCAGCTCCACAAGATCGATGAAGGCGTCGGCCTGACGGCGCAGTTCGTCGGCGATCATCGGTGGCTGGGTCGAGATGGTCGAGATCACCGTGACTCGCACACCGCGGCGCTGCACCGCCTCCACGAGGAAGCGGAAGTCGCCGTCGCCGGAGAACAGCACCATTTGGTCGATGTGCTCCGCGAGCTCCATAGCATCAACCGCCAGCTCGACGTCCATGTTGCCCTTGAGCTTGCGGCGGCCGGAGGCGTCGATGAACTCCTTGGTCGCTTTGGTGACCACGGTGTAGCCGTTGTAATCGAGCCAGTCGATCAAGGGACGGATCGACGAATATTCCTGATCCTCAACCATCGCCGTGTAGTAGAAGGCGCGCAGCAGCGTGCCGCGGCTCTGGAATTCCTGGAGCAGGCGTTTGTAATCAATATCGAAGCCGAGCGTCTTGGCGGTCGCGTAAAGATTGGCGCCATCGATAAAGAGCGCGATCTTGTTTGAAGAGGATGACATCAGTGGATTACTCGCTTAAGCGTCTTTGGCAGGCGGCAACGACCGGCATTTTCAAAATGCACTTTCGCGCAACCTAAAGACGTGTTTTGGCAGAGGGACACAACCTGCCAAATGCAGGCCGGCATTGAGGAACCCTCGGCTGTCTCGCTTGGACAATTGAGAACAGTCTGGGCGAGGGAATGAGAAAAGTGGAACGGGCGTGCGGCGGACCTCCGCTGGCTAGCCCTCCCGCAGCAACCATGGCTATCGGGATCTGATGACAAAGTTTTTCATGCGCACCTCTTGAAGTAGAAGATCTTAGCGACGAACAAGACGTTAAGAACGAACGCAACGTTCTGAAGCTCTCGCCGTCCTTGAAGTGAATTCGGTCGGCGACACCGTCCTGTTGAGAACGTATGACCGTCTCCAACTTCATACCCTCGATTATCATCAGCGCCGTGCTTGCTGAGGCCGATTACTAAGTGAAACCCTGATCGTAACGACGACGCCCGGCATCGGGTGCTGGCCACGAGATGATCTGCCTCTGGTTCCCGGAAGCAAGCTTTCGCAATAAGTCGCAGTAGCCCATGTTTCCGAACGCGTCGCCGAGCACCTGAAGTGCGACATGATCGGCGTTACCGCACGCCAGATGAGGCTGGGTACTAGTCCGGACGGGGCCAATCAAAGCTTACCGGCTTGTTGGCGGCAACTCATTTTGATCGTGCGTTTGCCTTCGCAGCATCTCGAACTGATATCACGTAGCGACATTGGTCACTCAAGCTTGACAACTTGGCCTTCAGACAGGCTGCGATGGCGTCCGGATCCGGTATGCGGCTGCTACAAAAGCGAAACACGTCCGGTGTGCAAACCTGTTGCTCCTCCGCTGTCGCCGACTGATCTCGCGCACTCGCCCGTTCGATGCATAGAGCTGTTGTCGTCAGTAGAGCAACAATAAGGACTGCTGCCCAGTAATGTGCTCTGTAGATCCAAGACCCACGCGTGCGCTGCTTTTGATTCATTATATCCTCGTTTAGTTGGAACATCCTGGGGTATTGCCCTTTCTGCGCGATGCGCAATATTCTTCCTATCGGGAACGGGCCGCAGCCACTGAAAGCATCGATGGCCGAAAAGCACTGTTGCCGGCCGGCACGCCAATCTCAGTGCTGCTTGCGGCGCTCGGTCCCACCACCGTAATGTCAACCTCGGCGGCGCTCGCAACCGAAATCAAGATCGAAAGAGACCGGCTCAGTTGCAGGTGAATCGCGAGAGAAATTGACATGTTGAGCTTCCGATGTTGTGCCGAAGTCCATTATCAGTGTTGTTGTACCTGGCAGCCGACCGATAAGACCCCACGCCACGAACGCAGGGGGAAAGGACCGCGGAGCGGCGTTGCGATGGCCGCTAAGAGACACGCTGAACCCTTAGCTATCCGGGCGTTCCCTCATGCGCAGTGGGACGCTGAGGCAGCAATCCATCTGGCAAGAGACTCGTGGGTGGGGTCTGTTTCGCACTGGGCGTTTGAGACATTCGCAATGTTTAGTACCTGTCAGGACGATTTTCGTGACAACCGGAGGCCGTCGCCACTTGCTTTGAGACCGTACAATCTGACGCTACGTACGATTCAAGCCCCATCGAGAAACGACGTGTGAATATATCCAGACTCGTAAATCTCGAGAAGCATGTGGCTCAAATGTCAGGCCTAAACTGACATACGACTCGCAGTTCACCTCATTTGCGGAGGGGCCGACAAGCACATTGATCCGTGGACAGACGCGGGGAGGCGGTCGGTCGAAAGGAGTGACGCTGCAACACATCACGGCAACTTCCGTCGGAAGACGGTTAGGGATTGTCTGTTTGCAGCGAGGGCATTGCCGCTAGCGTTCGCTGCTTCGTTTGGTATTCCCAAGACGTAGCTCTCTCTCTCTCTCTCTCTCTCTCTCTCTCTCTCTCTGCAGATGCCTTGCTGTTCGGAAGGCGATCGCGCTTGCTTGGCCCAGCGATTGCATGACCATCTACATGAAATCGAAAAACCCATTGTACGGTGCGAAACATTGGCGTCAGCGGGCGGAAGCAACGCGGACCAAAGCGGAGTCGCTCGCCTGTTTCAGATCCAGAGACAGGCTCGTTAAAATCGCCAAGGAATATGAGCGGCTAGCCCGGCGAGCGGAAGAATGGCAGACGTTAAGAGAGGACCGGGATGCAGAGTCCAATCATTCTTAATGCTTCGCTGCTTCTCGACAAGTCCCAGGTGGCTCACGCTCAGAGCGGCTAAAGGTTTCCGGTGATTTTTATCAGCCAGTCTGCCGCATGTCGCGCCCGGCCATGCAAGCAGCTTGTCCTCGACGTCCGAGCCCTGGTTACTCTGAGGTAACCGAAGTCAATCCATCGCTTGAAACGCCCAGAGCAGTAGGGGAGAAAAGTCTAGAGACTGCCGTGTAGGATACCGTGGCACCCCGAGCGTGGAAGGGAGATGGATAGCGCATATGGCCGGGGCAGAGTACCCGTACGCACGCGCGCCTGCAAATAGGAACGCCCCGCCCCGTTGAAAGGCTGGTCGGGCTAGTCATCTCGGTAGCTTGATGGGCGGCACGTGGTTTGCAATACGTGGTCTGTGGGCGACACGGTCTGGTACCGCGCCGATAACCCACTGGCCCGACGCACCTCGTACCCGGCAGCGTGCGTCGGGCTTTTTCATGGCTTTCAGCATAGGAGGAGGGACGCTCAGGCGCATCACCTGGTCTTAGTCGTATTTAGCCGATTGTTGGATGATCGGCGCAGCGGCGCGATTTCTACTTGCATTGTGGGATTTGGAACACTTGTCGCGCACGCAACAATCAGCGTTTTACAGACGGAGTTAGACCTCCCGGCGTAACAATTGTGTATTGGGGTTCGAACACTATCAGCAACACGGGAAAATTTCCGATCCAGATTGCAGTAGGGACCCCAACGCCTGCTGTCGGCGGAATTCCTGATAAGTGCAAGAGCAATGCGTGGCGGAGTACATCGTGTGCGCCGATCGTTGTACACAAGGCTTTGCCAGCAGAAAGCGTTTTACGTCTGCGTGCGTTACGACGAGCGCCTGTCGCGATCCAATCCGTCGAGTAGATCGTAGCCGCCCTAACGCGCCGCGGAACCGATGCGGCGCTCTTGAGAGCGCCCAAATGACTGGCGATCTCCGGCATCGAGTCGCATGAGATGCGATGGGTTGAAAACAGACGGATCTGGCTCCTCGTTCGATGATACGTTTGTTCGATTCCCGACAGTCTGTCGTTGGCCGTGTGGAAATGGGCGCACAATTCTCAATGCTGCAATATCGCTCAGCGGCTCGCCGGCTGGACGCACATGGATAGCTTAGCGGCATATCACTTGCATGATTAGTCTTGGGCATGGATCCCCCCATGTCCCAACCAGCCCGGGTTGGGGCCCGACGCATCCGTTCCCCCGGGTGCGTCGGGCATTTCCTTGCTGTTTGGCAGATATCAGATGGATGGATCAAATCGCACTAGGGTTCGAGTCACTGTTCAACGCGCCACGTGTCATAGTGAAATTCACGCAAACGAAAGCTCCGGGAGCTCATTGGAAATCCGGGTGCGCCATTGCGAAAAGTGATCGAGGACGCGCACTTGCCTAAAGGCATTGTTAAGAGCGCGAGTCTGCTCTCATTCGTGATTCATGGTCGCGTTGCTCGGCGGGCGTGCTGTAAGTGCAGATTACGTTGCTCCGTCGATCGAGCTGCCGGCCTAGTGGCGCGATGCAATAGGCAAGCGGACCGGCGGCGCTAGCGCAGTGGTAGCGCCGGGTGAACGATCCGCTTCAAAACGCGCGTTCGACAACGTCAACAGTCTCAGTATAAACATTCTGGAAGTGCGTTGCGGTCGGGAATTCGGGTATACGCATCGGCTAAGATCAAGATGCTCGCGCTTTCGAACACCCGCATGCTGAGCCAGCAGAGCTATGTCGCCTGGGTGGCGCTGCCAGTTCGACCAGCACGCTGCGGTTCGGTGCGATGGAGACCAATGCCCAGACCAGCGGTGCGCAACAACAAAAGTGTCGGATGAGGGGCACACAAATTATCGCGGGCATCTTCTTGAGCGCGGCAGATTCAACAACGTCGTGCAGATCCGGCACGTTCAGAACTGCTGGCCGGAACCGTCTCGCTCATGAGAACGCACTGATCACCCAGTAGATGCCGGCCCAGAGCAGCGCGTTAAGGAGGATCGCCACAAGGGGCCAGAAATTCCATGTTGCCGGTTGCGAAGCATCAGGACGCGATGCGATACCGGCTCTGCCGCCTTCAATCACGCGCAGTCTTTGTTTGCGCCAGTGCGTTGTTCGTACCATATTCTTGCGTGGGCTAATTGATCAGTATTGAAGACCACCAAATCAGGCGAATAGCGTCCCGACGCTGGTGGAAACACGGTCGTTAGGCTGCTAAGCCTGATCGTCTGGAGTGGCGCGCCTGCGAGATGCGGCTGCATTGCCCCCTCCGCGCCGAAGCTCAAAGCTTGTCTCATAACCGGGGTCGTCAGCTTGATCGTCGCGGCGACCTCAGTCGATTCGGTGAAGTTCGTGACGCATCGATATCTGGCGGTTGTGCAGTTACGGATCGGCTTTAATGCCGATCAAGGTCAGTAGACCAAATCTCAATTTAAACTCCTGGGACATTGACCAGTGCGCCGCCTCTAGCTGCAGCGGTTTTCATCTCAGCAATCGGCGTGCCGGACGAGAAAGTGCTGTGAGAATCATCGAAGAGAGAAAAACAACGTGTTTGCCGCGGCACCGGCGAAATGATTTAGCCGCTGTAGTCAGGTTTCCCACGTCGTGTCGTCAACCGGACATGGCGCTCGTACGACAAGAGCAAATGCCGCCGGAACCTCGTGCCGCCAAACGGCCAGCATCTGCGGCGGACTTGCGGTGTTTTGCTTTGGGTGCCGGGCGCATCGTGCCCAGCTTCATTGAAGCAGGCGACTTCGCCGACACGTCGAGAGTGCTCGCTGAGAGGTACGGGCCACCTGCGAATGGGCTACGCCTTAGGCCATCCATTGATGTTAAACGGGTTCGTCCGCCTGCGAACGATCTCTGAGGGCGCTCACGACTTGCACCAACCTAAAACCGCGAAGAGCCGCCACTCGGCAAAATTTGCTCAGGCGATGCGGATAGATCCGTCCAGTGTTCACCAAGCGTCCCCACGGATGACATTCAAACCTGCGACCGACCCGCGCACTCGAAAGGCACCTCCGCGTCCGAAACTCCCTTCCGCCGGGTTGAACGGCCTGATGCCCGCAGCCGCGTGGTGCAGCGGCGCCAAGTGCGAGCTCTATTCGGGCTCTCAACGCAAATCAAGTTTCGCCACATAGATGACGCATTGGCACTGTTTCAGGCTCGGCCAGCAGCGAAAGGCTTAAGAATGAGCAGTACTAGATCGAGATGCAGCATCAGACCGGCAGAATCGCGGCCTCCGGCCCCATGACTCGCCCAGCTGCCCAAGCACTTCGTCAGCCATGACGCAGAGTACGGAGCAAAGATCCTCGTTGCGATTACATTGGAGAGCTCGTCCCGAGCCAGCTTTGACGATGTGAAAAGGCGTTAGCTGAATCATCATCTACCCGCCCCGGTCGCCGACGCGGCACAGTTCGTTCGATCCGGGGCATCTCGCACCAGAGGTGCTGGATCGCGATGACTTGTGGCCGTCGATGAGCACATGGCAGTGCTCTGGGCGGTGCCTGGCCGGACTGCGCCATGATCGAGGTGTTCAACGCGGCTCGCTCAAATTGAGCCATCGAGTGTGCGGGCGAAAGGAGCTCGCCGCGCGCTGCTTTTGAGCTAGTCGGGTCCTTTCCGGACCCCCACCGTGCACTATGGGAACTTGCCGCGCGCCATCGAAAAGGAGAATCGATGCTGAAAGCAAAACCCTGCTCGACAAACCTCTTTGTGACCAGATCGAGCATATACGTGCGGAAGCTGACGCCTTCATTGAGACGAGGCTGAAGGAGATGGAACCCTGTCCGGCGCACCGGGGGGTGTACTGACATCGGAAACGGGCCTGGCGGCGTGTGCTCACGGGCGTTGGTAGGAGAAAGTGAGATGATCTACATCTATGGTTTGCGCAACGGGTTTTTGAAGATCCAGATGATAATGCAAACGGAAGGACCGAATTCAGATATTGCGCAGCAGTTCTCGCTGGAGGCGATAGAGGATTGCAAGGACAATGTGGTCCACGTCGATTTCAAAGGCACCTGCCAGGTGGGGAGGGGCTAGTGAGAGCGCAAATTGGGGAAAAACTTGAGGCTGGCCGCGTACGACATGGCCAGTTTGCCAACGCGCCGGGTTCAGGTCCTTGCGGTCACTTCTTTGTGCAAGGGCATTGCGGATGTAAACTCAAGATCATTGGATTTGTCCGCCCAGGGTGGGAGCATGTGTCCGTCTCGACGCCGCGGCGTTGTCCGAACTGGGAAGAGATGTGTTTCGTCAAAGACCTGTTTTGGGATGAAGAGGAATGTGTAATGCAACTGCATCCGCCTCAGTCGCAGTACGTGAATAACAGCCGGTATTGCCTCCATCTCTGGAAACCGATCAACCAGGACATTCCGATGCCGCCAGTAAGCTTCGTAGGCGTCGTTGGGCTTGGACCATCCGAAGCCGCGATGTTGTTTGCGCGGATCGAGGCGCTATCGTGACGGACTCATCCGCGACATTCGCGCCGTCGGATCATGCCGAGCGGCCGCGGAAACAATTTGTTCTATTTCGCAGGGCATCTTCTGAAGATCGGGAAAAGCTTGGCGGATTCGGTCTCTCGTTGGCAAGAGCTGTACCGCCGGCTCGACTAGAAGGCGAAGACCCGCATTGTTCAAGCAATCGTTCTCAAAGCACGGCGGGCGGGATCCGCACCTATATCGCGGCGCAGTTGGCCTTTCCGAACGTTCCGACACTAACGGCCTGTGTTTCCTGGCGTCTGAAGATCCGCGCCGAGGCATCCTCGACTGTTTCGTCCTGATGTACTGGAAATCAGCGCCATGGCACAAATCCCAATTTGCATTCCGAACAAGCGAAGGGCCGATTCATGGGGATCGCCCTGCAAGGTCGAGGACAGGATGAAGACGACGTGGGGAACCGGTCTTTCCAGCGCATGCGTACACTGGTGGCCACCGCTAATCAGATCGCATTGTTAGCAACCATGATAGCCCCGAGCACACTAAACACAGGTCGGATACACTAATGCAAAGAACCTGTGCTTGCCCGGATCGGCGAACCTCGCAACGCACATCCCTACGTCTGTGCAATAGCGTCGACTTAGACGCGGCTTTGGACAGGTCCGGTACGCCGGCGCTCCGTCGTCGCCTCGCTGCATGGCGACGTCGCCACGCGAAAAAGATGCCTAGCGACAACCTTGCCAGAGACCCAAAAGTGTTAAACGGAGCCGATGAGCACGTGGAATAGGAGCTGTGCTGGGTTGGCCGTCATTCTGCGATCATACTGGTATCGTCTGAGCTAATGACAGTCCTCTTCTAAACTCTGTGATCCTTGTCGCCGGCCGCTGGCCGGGCACATGGGCAGTTTGTCTCGTTGTGTTTGAGAACGTACAATCTGACGCTGTGTACGAGCGTGAGTTTCCAAAATGCTGCTGTCCTGTTGCAACCGCAACGGACGAGCAGGTAGATGGGGCTTTGGTATGTGAGCAGATGCGCGGAGCTCATCGGCCGACAGGTTGCACGGTTGAGTAGGCCACGCATCGCCGAAACGTGGCCGGCAGTTAACCAACCGCACCATAGACCGGACATGGATGAAAGCGATCCGATCGCACTTCAATGAGCTCGTGCGCGACGGGAGCCGGCTGCATTGAGCTCCGGCTCAAGACGATCGCTCCATCAGACTCAATTCGAGATCGCGGAAGATGGTGTAGTTCCGCCGGATCCACTGATGCAGCTCGCTGGACGAATCCCTCTCTTGGCGCAGATAGCCGGTGAAGGAAAAACTCAGTCTGTTGATATAGATCTTCAGAAATACTGGCAACGCGCTGAAATGGAGCACGCGGCCGAGGTCCAACGCCTCTGGCGATTGGCTCCGCAGCACGAATTCATTGTGGACGGTGATCAGCGCCCGTGGCGGAATGTGTCGCCGCAGCATCTCATAGCTGCGCGCGGACACGCGGTTGGTGTCGGCGACGAATAGGATGACCGGCGCAACGCGGCGACGCAGCGCCTCCTTCATGAAGCCGATCTCCTCGCACATTTTGAAGAACTCGTCGAAGGCGTGGAAGCCGAGATCGATCACCTTTGCCAA
Source organism: Bradyrhizobium sp. 170 (assembly GCF_023101085.1). Lineage (NCBI taxonomy): Bacteria > Pseudomonadati > Pseudomonadota > Alphaproteobacteria > Hyphomicrobiales > Nitrobacteraceae > Bradyrhizobium > Bradyrhizobium sp. 170. The sequence goes on from NZ_CP064703.1 coordinate 2,182,116, forward strand.
CCCGTCATTGACGATCAGCGGGTCCATCAGCCGCATCTTGCCGTAGGTGTCGATCACGTCTGCGGTCTCGGTGATATTGGGCAGGTAATCGAGCAGCGAGGGCTCCCTCAGATTTATATCGAAGGAGAGCACCTTGCCGTTCTTCAAGAGCAAGAACTCGCTCAACAGCCGCGCGATCAGGGTTTTGCCGACCTGCGGGGTAGGAGAGCAGATGACGTAGACGGGCGTTGCTGACATCGCAGCTATATCGGGCGAAGTTCGTGCATAATCCAGCTCTGCATGCGACGGAACGAGGCGACTATTTTTCGCCGCCGCGCGTCACCGACTTGGCACCGACCAGGTCCGTCAGCTTGATACGGTCGTATTCGCTCCAGACATTGGTGAGCCAGTGCCGAACATAGCCGCGCAGCACGAACGAGTAGTTGGTGGCGTCATCGTGCCGGCCCTTGTTGGCGACGAAGTTGAGGAACGGGACGGAAGCGACCTCGACCTGCTCATAGGCCATCTCGTTGAGCTTGGGGATGGTCAGGTCGGTAGCGTGCTTGATGCGATGGAAATAGGAGTTGTAGGTCGACTGGTCCCACTGGAAGAACTGGGTGTCGTTGATGAAGTTCTTCACCAGGAAATATCTGGCTCCGCTCATGAAACGCGAGGTCTCGGCAATCTCGTCCAGCGAGGCGATCGAGGATCCCAGAATATGGAACACGGCAAAGGTGCTCTGGCCGGACCGCGCGTCATCCAAGAAGCCGATGTCGCGCAGTGATGCGAGCGCAGGTGACAGCAAGCCCGCGCGGACGTCGATCACAGTGACGGATACCCCTGAGCTCAGCGTATCAAAGATCTTCATTTGGTCGGAGGTCGTCGTCATGTCGACGATTTCGGTGATGTCGGGATGGAAGCGCTTCAGAGTGCCGCGCGGTGATTCGGTGTCGAATGCCCGGGTCGGCACGTTGTTGGCGCTGAAGTAATCCAGGAGCGTCCGCGACACGGTCGTCTTGCCGACCCCGCCCTTATCCGCACCCACCACAATCACAACCGGCTTTACCATGGAATTCCCTTCACAAGCGCTAACCCCGATCGCGAAGCGCGCGATCAGCAAGTCTCGAACACTTCTTTGGAGGCAAACGTGGCAGAAAGAAGGGACAAGCGGATCTTTGAGACGTTACCAAAGCAATTGGTGGGCTTTCTAATATCATTCCATCACGACGTATCGCGAAATGCATGCGAACAATACTGATGGTGCTCCACGTCAGCTTTGCAATAATTTGGAAGAGAAGTGCGGCGACGGCGCTCGGTGATGATCACTGCTTTCACCATCAGCTGCACATCATCGGTATGGATATGTAGTTAAGTGCTTGAATTTCACGTAGCGTCAGGTTGTAGCGTGGAAAAGGCGAAGATCAACGCTATGCGACGCAAGCGTCTATCGCTCATGGCAAATCAGGCTCGAGCGGCAAGGAAAGGGCGCGCTGAAACTTGTCCCCTGGCTTAGGTGTTTTCGCTAAGCTTGCGTATTGCTTCGTTGCCAAGCCATTGAATTCTCTATCTCTCTCTCTGCATGCCCGGGTTCGAATGACGTTATCCCAAGCTTCTCCTTCTAAGCTGCAACAACCTTCAGAGATACCAGTTGGCGAGCACTTGGCTAGCCGAGCCCGGGCTCTGCTTGGTCCCCATCCGTTCGCTGCGGAGATGTCCAAAGATCGGGTTGCCAGTCTGCTGCCAGAATACTTGGCGATGTCACAAGCGTTCCCGTACCTGCAGGCGGGATCGCAAAGGGATCTCATATTCGACGCAATACATCGCAATCGAGACCTCCCGAGGGACGTTGAGCTGACCAGTGTGGTCGCAAATTTTATCTGCTGGGATGAAACGGGAGGTCATAGTCGGGTTCTACAAGGCGGCAACGCTGCGTTACCCAGCACTCTGAACACAGAAAACTTCCACTCAAAGCTCTTTAAACGAGATGCGTGGCGCCTACTTGGCCGAGAAATACAACCTAACTACAGCGCCAGAACGAGCCGTTACTTGCGTGCGCTATATCATGGCTTGTCGTCGAGAGACCCCATAATGCGCTGCGCCTACATGGTTGCCTTTGAGCTACATGCTGCGGAAATAATCCAGGCACTTTGGACCACTTTAGTCATAACCTTTGATGCTCGATCTAACGATCTTGAGTATTTCCAGGTCCATGTTGGCGGCGAGGATCCTGCGGAGAAATATCACGGAGAGCATGACAAGCAGGCTCATTAGCGAACTGGTCCCTGCCGACTGCAATAGCCGTTTCTTGGATGAATTCGACCGGGCGTATGATCTCAGCTTAGAGTGGTGCCGCAATCTAGTCGGAATTGATTCGCTTGACGGAGATGGTCGGCCGGAGGTTGAACACAGTGGCCGCTGTCACTGTGGGTCTGTCAAGTTCTACGTACGAGCGCCAGCAGAGATTTCTGCAGTGAAGTGCAATTGCTCAATCTGCGAAATGTCTGGATTTTTGCACATGCTCGTTGCCGACGACAAGCTCAGGATTGAATGCGGCGAAGAACTCCTCACTACATACAAGTTCAATAAGAACATCGCTCGGCATACGTTTTGTCGGGTTTGCGGCATCAAGCCATTCTATCGGCCGCGATCGAATCCTTCAGGATTCAGCGTAAATGTTCGATGCCTAGATGGAGCGACGATCGAAAGCATAAGAATAGATGATTTCGACGGCCAGAATTGGGATCTGGCGATCCGCTCGTTGCAGGCAGATTAGAAGAGTCGAATTTGAGTGAATCCGAAAGGCGCGCACAATGAGTGATAAACTTGGTCTGCTTTCAGAAGATGCCATCGCGAAATACCGTGCAGAGCTGGCAGATAAAGGTACGGTCCTGATTGCCCCCGATACGCTGTTCACCAAAGACGAGTTGACGAGGATCGATCAGCTGCAGTCCGATATTCCAGAAGAACAGGTTCGGAAGGGAGATGCCGGCGATTGTCACAATGTTTTTGTGAAACGAGTGCGGCTAGATCACGCCGGCCATAATCCTAGCAACGTGAATGGTACAGCTTCAGCGCAGATCATCGAACTGCTGGAAAGAAAAGAGCGGGTCTCTGCGCTTAGAAGGATCTTCGGAGCGTCATCGGAGTACGTGATTCGTCGATGCCAAGTGCATCGCATGCCGCCTCGGTCCTTCGTTGGTATCCATTTGGATGCTGAGAGCGACCCCGACTTCGAGTATTCTGTAATAGTTCAGCTCGCGACAGAGTTCGAGGGCGGTGAGTTCGTCGTGTATCCAACCGACCGTAAACTCCAAGTGTTTCGTCCACACTTAGGAACAGTGCTTATCACAACATGTAGGTTCTGGCATGAGGTAAGGCAGGTGCACGCGGGGGAACGTCGGTCACTCGTCTACTTTTGTTCAAAATACGACGGTGCGAACCGCCGGATAGTCGAAGACCATTCCGCTCGCGTGCGGTCGGCTAGCTAGATGGCACGGCGTGTGATGGCGTCGCGAATGAGGTCTATTGATGCAGGCCGGATGCCCTAACTGGATGCGCCCGTAGCTGCGCACAAAGATACTTTGTGGTCTTCGTCGCCCGTCGCTATAACGGAAGGACTTTGTTCTGGCCAACCCATCGCCCTGTCGCCCAGGGCTCGTTGGTTGTGCTGGTTCGGTATGCCCAGCAAACTCTTCCTGCCGGAGAAGCCCGGGGCACGACGATGGGCAACAATGACAACGCTCGCGCGCATGCTCGCGCTCTGGCCCAGTGATCGCGTGCCGTCAACGTCGCCGGAGCCCGCGCCACCGATCACGCACGAGCGTCTCGGGTTTGGGCGCCAAGCGCGAAAGGACACGAGCCGAATTGATCGTGCCCAGTTAGAGATCGCGAGCCGCGAACCCGTGGAGAGCTCTCACGTCGAGCACCGCCGTCGCGGACGCGTCCTTCGGTCAGGTCGGCAGGTCTGCCGCGCTTCATGCCATGTCGTAGCAGAACTAGTTGTAGTCTGGTAACTTAGCGTAAGCTTACGAAAACGATCTTGCTCGATACTGTCGCACTCGCGCGCGGAATCTAGATGGCACCGACAAACGCCGCAGCGCCGGCCTAACTACTTTGATCAACTGAAGAACAGGGCCAATTACCGCAAAGTTGGCTGCCGATCTGCATCGCTCCGGAAGTCTGGTGCTCCGCGCGTCGGGAGTACAGAAACTAAACCGTTTGCACGGTTGTGGTATGTTCATGAGAAGCGTGACAATTCGTGCGCCGAACAAGGTGGGTTTGGAATGGCAGAATAAGACAGCGGCGCGAGCGGCCACTGAAGAGAGTGCTTTGCCATCTCATCAGGCGCCTTTGGGCTCCAGCAGATGGTTGAGAACAGGGCTGTTGTGCAAGTTGGAATAAATGGACCGAACAAAGCATCTTGAAGGGTGGAACATGGGGCAGTGGTCCAGATCAGACTATCCTCAATAATCGATGCTCGAAATTCCGGCCCACCAGCCTGTCGCGCGCGATCACGAGACACTCCACCGTGCCTGCCTCTTGGTCGGCGGCAAGCGGAATAACGCCTTCCTTGTGTATGCTATCAAATAGCAATCCTTCATCGACAAAGCAATCAAGCGCCGTTCGGAGGGAGTTTAGTCGGACATTCCGCACAGATGAAATCACGTAGGAATGGGAATAGTCCGCTCCTAGCAACCGGTCAGCAATGCTGTGCAGTACCGAGCCTCCGCCCCACCGACCGTTCGCTTCATTAAACAGCAGCCGCCCGTCGATCGAGAAAATGGCATCTATGTTGATCATTCCGCGGTAACCCAATGTCCGCACAAGCTCCACAAATCGATAGGCGTGCGCGTAAGCGGTCGAGTACTGCTCATTGCTCAGGTCGCTCGGAAGCTCTAGACCAGTCCAGACGAGAGCTCTTTCGGCCCGATCTTCGCTTCGATGCAGACGTATGTTTCCACTGTTGACGTATGCGATTGAACCATTTTCCTCGATTTCAAACTCGAGGTAGAACAGAGAACGGGCCAAGTGGTATGATTCTACGACGACTGTTTTACAGGAGGGGGTTGTCATCTCAGACCAAAGTGCATCAGGATCAAACGACGGCCAAAGGACCCGCCGCGTCTCCCTTGCCCCAGGTAGTGGAGCGCTCTCCTTGCCAGTTAATATGACATTTCCAACCCCGCCGGCTCCATTATCTAACTTTACAATGACGCTGCCGGTTTCAAGCTTTAGGGAGTTGACCGCTCTGAACAATTCTTCTGAGCTTGTTGCTATGCATCCACTGGGCAACGGAAGCGTGACGCTTGTTGCCAATTGACGGAAGTGGCTTTTACGATTCAATAGATCAGGGCCTCGCTGCAGAGCGAAGTCCTCCCCGTTCTGCTGTATGCCGAGCATTGCCGCCAAGCGCGCAACGCCTTCAGTAGAATAGCAAGCACATAGTTCCCAATGTGTTTTCTCACGAATGTGGCGGCGGATTTGTTCCACAATTGTATTGGACTGCAGAGTGAAGTCACAAAGGACTCGGGTCTCGTCCGCGTTTTCTGGCACGAGCACCAGGACAGTCGATGGGTCGAACCTTAGCGTCGCGCCAACGTAGTGAAGCAGGTCATTTGGGATCGCTACCGGAGAGACAATTAGGTCGCCCGCTTGCGCAAACCATACGGAGCGCCAGGCCGACTTGGCTGCAAGCGAAAGTTGGATTGCCGTCAGATCGGCACCCGACATTTGGGCGGTACCGGCGTTCATAATTAGGATCCGCGGCATCAACGAGCTCCGTGGTACTTGGCATATTGCGACGGAAGCGCAAGCCGCACTACGATTAACGTGCGGCAGCGTATTAATGTAGAGCAGTTGATCGAAACGGCTCAGTGAGCTTGAGACGGAAGATCGCCTGCGGGAAGCAAGGGAAATATTGCCAGACCCAATCCGCGATATTCATTTGGTGCCTCCCTGCTGGCTTCGCGCATCGAGCGCTTTCAGCATAAAGTGCTGGATCTTGCCCAACCCCGTTCGCGGCAATTCTTCCGTGAAAATGATTTCGCGCGGCACTTTGAAACGGGCGAGCTGCGACTGCATATGCGCGTTCAGTGCTTCCGCTTCAATCCGCGCGCCCGACCGCCTGATCACATAGGCGACTGGTACTTCATCCCAACGCGAATCGGGCCGACCCACGACAGCGCATTCTGCAACATCGGGATGCTCCACAAGCACACGCTCGACTTCCGCCGGATAAATGTTTTCCCCGCCGGAAATGATCAGATTCTTCTTACGATCATGGACCCAAAAATACCCATCGGCATCGCGGCGGCCGATGTCGCCAGTGTGATACCAGCCGTTATGCAGCGCCTCGCGCGTTGCTTCTTGATTGCCCCAATATTCGCAGAAGACATTAGGCCCGCGCACGGCGATCTCGCCCAGGGTGCCTGGCGGCAGTTTGTTGCGCCCATCATTGATGATTGCCGCTTCGCAGAGAAGGCCGGGCAGGCCAGTCGTACCCTCACGTGAGAGATCACCGCCGAGCCTCGTATAGACAGCAATTGGGCAGGTCTCCGTCGATCCATACACCTGCAGCACTGGTACGCTGCGTGTGACAAAGCGTTCGATCAGGTGCTGCGGCACCATGGTTGAGCCGGTGGAAATTGCTCTGAGTGAGGTCAGGTCGGTGGTCGACCACTGGGGATGCTCGGTCAGGGCTTGAATCGTGGCAGGCACCAGCACGGTCAGAGTTGGCCGTTCGCGCTCGAACGCAGCAAGCGTCGCCTCTGGCGTAAACCGCGTGTGGATCGTTACCGTCGCGCCGTGATGCAACGCTGGCGTCGTCTGGATATTGAGGCCACCCACGTGGAACAGCGGCAACACTGTCAAGACATGATCAGCCGAGGTGAGGCCATGCATGTGCTGACTCATAACCCCATTCCACAGCAACGCCTCTTGGCGCAGCACAGCCCCTTTCGGCCGCCCTGTGGTGCCCGAGGTATAGACGATCAGAAGCGGGCAGGACAGGTCCGTGTGCGGATTGCGACCATCGCCGCGCCCTCGGTTCAGCAGGCCATCCCATTTACTTCCGCCGAGGGGCACAAAATCCAAGCCGACGACAAAGATATCCGGCAGTTGCTCCGCCAGCACCGGCAGGAGTGCCTCGAAGGCTTGTTCGACCACCAGCACCCTGGGGGCGGCGTCGGAAAGGATGAAGAGCTGCTCGGCGAGCGCAAGCCTCCAGTTCAGTGGCACGAGCATTGCGCCGAGCCGCGCGCACGCATAGAGCAGCACCAGATGGTCAGGCCGGTTAAGGCTGAGGATCGCGACGCGATCGCCTCTCTCCACACCGAGCTGGCTTTTTAGGGCGCGCGCGACCTGCTCGATCCGTTGATTGAAGAGCGCGTAGCTCAAGGTCTCGCCCTGGAAACGGATCGCGGGCTTGTCGGGAGAGAACGCCGCGTTGCGCTCAATCAGCGTGCAGAGATCAATCATTAGTCTTCCGTTTTCCCTGGCTTGCGCAGTACTTTCCCTGCCGAAGCGGCCAATGAGAGCTCCTCAACGTCGCTCGAAAGGTATCAATTACGGCTTTATTGTCTTAGATGAGGCGTCTCCCGTCAGGTATCTGCAAGAGTGCAGCTTGTGACGAAGCCATGGGGCCTCAGATAGGGTGGATGTAATCCGGAGACTCAAAGTGTAGGCTCTTGCTCACGTACTTCAGTTTTGCCCGACAGGGGCTGCGTGCATCCGACAATGGTGATAAGCGCACCATGACGAGAGTCTCGTGCGCGATCTTCTCAGTACAGGCTCGCCACACATATAGGCGGCTCCGGCATCTCCATCTTTGAGGCCGACAATGGCCCGGCATTGGCCTTCAGTGTGGTTGACTAGCAAGACCTTCCTGGAGCCGTCAGGTCTTTTCACATTCCCGCTCCGAGATACTCGGAAATCTCTTCTATGTCGCGCCGATCCTGGCGAGCGAAGCTTGCCGCCACAGCTCCTTGGGAGCTTCTGCAACCCAGTCGACTTTTATGCGTTTGCGCGATCTTGTCGCCATACCAGCTCCCAGGGGGCTGTGCGGACAGAACAAAACCACGCTTCTCGGATTGAGCGCGGCGCGGCCGGAAGCCGGCGCCACCTGTTTTGAGATCTTACAATTTGACGCCACGTGCGATTCAAGTCCTTTTGGGCGGCCGTCGTGTGCATATGTTCATCTGGCCCGAGCCGGGCTAGCGTGCCAGCGCCAAGGCCTTAAGGGCGCCGTCTTGGTGAGCGGCGCAGCTGATGCCTGGCGGGTTCCCATTCAGGGCTGATCTTCTTGCCGCCATCATGCTGTCCGCTTCTGGGCAAGAAGCCGAGCTGCCAAAGGAGTCGCTATCGAGACAGATTAGGGACGAGTGTCACTCGCATGCAGGGCACTAACTCAGGATGCGAGCTGCCTCGGATTTTTCTGATCAGAACCTTCTTTCGATGTGTGCGCGAATCGCATTTGCTTTAGCGTCAATCCAGCCGCGCTCGCGCGCGCTTGCGACCATCTTGGCATAGGCTGCTTCCCAGGTTTCGTTGTCCTTGGGGCAGCCAGGCAGGATAGGCATAAATCAATAGGCACCAGCGCGTTGTCGTGGTCAACGAGCGTGATCCCTTTCAAGTCTGAAGGCTTGGCGGCATGCGGGCCCTTCAAGACGAGCTTAAACCCGCAAAAATCGAAGGGCTCCGCCAGTTGCACCCCTCTCTCGGGCGAGTATTCTAAGATCATAAACTCGGCTCCTTCATTGCGGCTTTCAACGTAAGCCTAGCCGCAGAGTTTCGTTACGAATAGCGAATTGCGGTGAAAACACGCACTCAGCCGTACAGTAGCGTTCGAAGCTCGCCACGGAAGCTGATGAGTGGATTGCCTTGAGCTGCTCGCGTCGCGACAACCCGGCCGATAAAGATCCCATGAGTGCCGATGATTTGGTGGTGATGCAAGACGCATTCGAGCACACAAACTGCGCTTTGCAGTACTGGTACGTCAAGGACGCCCTGATCCCATGGCGCTGTATCGAAACGATGGACACCGTTTGCGCCATGCCGGCCGGCGAAACGCAGTGCGAGGTCCTGCTGATTGCCGCCGAGAAGACTCACGCCAAAAGTGCCGTTGGCCAGTATCGCGTCGTGAGTTTCGGAACTGGCATTAATGCCGACCAGCAGGCAGGGAGGCTCCATGCAGATCGAGGTAATAGAGCTGACAGTTAAGCCGCGCCGTCCGTGGGCCGTTCCGGTCGCTACAATGGACACGCCGCTCGCCAGATTTCGCATGGCTTGGCGAAACTCGATCGCCTCGATTGACCGAATATCGCTTATCCCGGGAGGCGATTGGCAGCTCATAGGCTAGCTCCAGAGTGGCGTTTGACTTCGAACCTTTGAGGCATGCGGAGATTGCGTAGGTTCGCGACCGTTGAAGTTGCCTCCGCGCTGTTCGCGTTTGGTGGCACCGATAATCTGACTGATCTGGCGATGCAGCTGAACACAGCATAGACCGCACTCATCTGACGAATCTCCGACTCGATTTTTGAAAACTTTCCATGATTCTGCCGTTAAAATCCCCGGGCTAGGGCACCGCTATTTCGTTCAAAAGGTGCATTTCGCCTCTCCATCACCGGCTGCACTTATCGGCCCTCTCAAAACAAGGGAGACCACGGCTCCGGGCTGACGTGATTGAGTTCCGCGAACCTTCTGAATGCTGAATAGCCGTCGTCGAACAGCGGCGACGCCGAGCAGTATTCGGAGCGAAGGGAGCTTGGCTGGGAGGTTTTGCGCGCATCACTGCGCTCCGGTTGAAACCGCCGCCTCGCGCGAGAGCAGCGCGCGGGTCGCCGCCCTCACATCAGCCTGCCGCATCAGACTTTCTCCGACCAGGAAGGTCGAAATGCCAAGCCGCGAAAGACGCAGAACATCGCCCTGCGAGCGGATACCGCTTTCGCCGACGATCACGCGATTCTTCGGTACGAGCGGCGCCAGCGCTTCGCTGATCGTAAGAGAGGTCTCGAAGGTGCGCAGGTTGCGGTTGTTGATGCCGATCATCGGCGAGCGAAGTTTTAGCGCCCGATCGATCTCGTCGACGTCGTTGATCTCGATCAGCACATCCATACCATGGGCCATGGCCGCAGCCTCTATCTCACGAGCGGCTTCGTCTTCGAGCGCCGCCATGATGATCAGGATGCAGTCGGCCCCCTGAGCGCGCGCTTCTGCCACCTGATAGGTGTCGAACAAGAAGTCCTTGCGCAGCACCGGAAGATATGTTGCCGCGCGCGCCGCGACCATGAAATCAGGGTCCCCCTGAAAGAGGTGCGTGTCCGTCAGCACCGACAGACAGGCCGCGCCGCCCCCTTCATAGGCCCTGGCTAGCGAGGGCGGATCGAAGTCGCTCCGGATAAGGCCTTTGGAGGGAGAGGCCTTTTTGATCTCGGCGATCAGCGCATATTCATCTGCTGCGTGCTTGTTGCAGATGGCGGCGAGAAAACCCCGCGGGGGCGAGGCCTGCCGCGCCAGCGCTTCGACCTCTGAAAGTGGCAAGGCGCGCTTGGCGGCTGCGATCTCTTCGCGCTTGTAGGTTTTGATCTTCGTCAAGATATCGGACATCGGTTAGGCTCGGCTGTTAAGCGTTGGATACTGCGATTAGGTGTTTCAACCGCGCCGCCGCGGCACCGCTACCAAGCGATTTCTGCCCAAGAGCGACGCCTTCCTTCAAGGTTTTGGCACGGCCGGCCACGATCAATGCCGCGGCCGCATTGAGAAGCGCGATATCGCGATACGGGCTTGGGGTGCCGTCGAGCACGCTTTGCAGCGCCACTGCATTGGCATCGGCATCGCCGCCCTTCAGTCCCTCGCTGGCACAGCGGGGGAGACCGGCCTCTTCGGGGGTCACTTCGAAGGTGCGGATCTCGCCGGTCTCAAGCGAGGCAACAAAGGTCGGGCCGGTCAAGGTGAGCTCATCAAGTCCGTCCAAGCCGTGCACCACCCACACCGACTCAGCGCCAAGAGTCTTCAACACTTGCGCCAAAGGCAGCACCCACTGCCGCGAAAACACCCCAACTATCTGTCGCTTGACGCCCGCCGGATTGCACAGCGGTCCGAGCAGATTGAAGATGGTGCGGGTCGCAAGCTCAAGCCGGGTCGGGCGGACGTGCTTCATAACGGGATGATGGACCGGCGCAAACATGAAGCCGATGCCGGCTTCGCGCACGCAGCGAGCGATGTCTTCAGGGGTGATGTCGATCCTCACACCGAGCGACGCCAACACGTCAGCAGCGCCCGAGCGCGAGGACAGTGCGCCGTTGCCATGTTTGGCCACCCGTACGCCAGCACCAGCGACGATGAAAGCGGCGCAGGTCGACACGTTGACCGAGCCCAAAGCGTCGCCGCCAGTGCCGACAATGTCGACGGAATCGTGCGGCGCATTGACTCGCAGCATCTTACTCCGCATCGCGGAAGCGGCGCCGGTAATTTCGTCCACCGTCTCGCCGCGCACCCGCAGCGCCATCAGAAGTCCGCCCATCTGCGAGGGTGTGGCTTCGCCCGACATCATGCTGTGAAAAGCTGATGCCGTCTCCTCGCAGGTCAACGTGGCGCCACTGGCGAGCTTGCCAATAATCGATTTGAGGGCGTCCATCGTGCTTTCGAACGTGCTTGGTTGTAGCTATTGCCAGCGTTTTGCCAGGGCGAAGGTAGCCTCTTTGATCGATGTGCCGACCTCCATGTTCCAGCTTAGTGACAAAGGCCGCGCGCTGTTTGTCGCACAACATGTGTTGAGGGCCTTCTTTCAGCTCTTTGCCCTCGTCGGATGCGAAATCGACAGGCGGCATGATCTGCCAGCCTTCCGGCTTCATCAGCGGAAGGTCGATTCGAACAGGCGTCAGTTGCAAATTGGCATTCATGCGTTCGGCGACCCGGCGGGCGCGTCAGCCGGTAGCCATGGCTTGCGTGGCGTAGGTTTGGTCATAATTGATTCCTACAACCTGACGCAGCGTCAGGTTCAATCCCTTTTAATGGCTTGGCTGAAACGTTTGTGCCGCCCAATATGCAATCTCGCGCGTTCCAGAGTGACGGGGACACAAGCGACCAAGTGCAGCCCGCCGCCCTCTGAGAAACCGCCCTCCCAGGGCAGTTTAGCTGAATGGAAACACGTTCTGCGCGTGTTTCCGGGCAGACCAGGACGACTGAGAAATCTTGGCGGCCGAGGAGCGGGCCGCGCGCGGCGGCCACCAGTGCAGGGGTCCTCGCGCAAGTCATGATACTTCCCACATTCATGCTGGTTATCGAATCGATCGGGATGGACGCCAGATCAAGCCTTCAGAACTCATCCTGGCTTGGGCTGACGAACATGGCTGGACGACTATCGCCGACAACAGCCGTACGGCCCGTAGGTTACATGGTTATCCTAGGATCTTTTTCATCGAGATCGTCACGACACCTAGCGTTGTCGTGTCAGATGGGCTCGAGGGCGCAATCGTCCATCCGGAGCATCCGCGGACAATGGCGATCGCTTACCGGCTGTTCACGACAAAGGCCCGGATTCCGCACAGGCAGGCGCGAAGTCGAGAACTCGTAACAGTCGCTAGGCAGTGTCTGGAAGTCGTTTAGCTTCTGGATCGTCGAGGCTGACAACTTCAAAGCGGCTGAGCCTCCTGAATCGTGCTTCCGCTCCTTGCGCCGCGCGCGACATCGCCACCACGTGACGGTCGACGCTGTAATTATTGAACCCAAGAAGCTTAAGATCACGATGGGGCGCAAAGAATGAGAGGAACGAATCCAAAAGGAAACCCGCCGTGACCTAGCCAAGTTGTGTCGACAACGGCGACTGTTATTGCCCCAAGAACGACACGCACAATGACGTGACCGGGCCCCTCGACCTTGCATAGATCTCGGCGCAACTACCCAGCAGCTCCACCGGATCGCGCACCAATCCCCGAGCGAGCGTATCTTCCACTGTGCAATACATGCGGCTCAGAGCCGCGAGCCATTACGCAGCATTCATGAATGTGGTCTCCTCGAGGTGGTGCGGGCGCAAGAGGGTGGGGTACGGAAATAGTCGCCTAAAATGCTGATCGTGCTGGCTCGATGCCACTCGCTCGACCTGCCGCTTCAGATCGGTGATAGCGGCGTGAAGCCTCGCATTACGATCACGCACCGCCTCGATAGTCCCCTTTTATCGGCCCGCGGGACGTCTGGTCTGCGGGCTTAGAACGGTGTGGTTCATGGACGGGTCGGTCTTTTATTCGTTTTCAGGTGCGCGCGATCATTAGACCAGCATTCTCCAGGGCATCCAGGATCTTGCCCGCATCAGCCGGCGCATCGTGTTGGCGCTCGCCAGTGAGGGCGCCGGCAATGACCGCGTACGCCTCCTCGCGCTCGGCCGGCTTGTGCACAGTATATTCGCCGCAGACATTGCAGGCAATCATCGGTCGGCCGCTCCAGGGATCATGTGACGCGATTTCGCACCAATCATCGGAGTTGCATTTCGGGCACTGCATGGGCGAGGGGCTCCTGCCAGTTCTCAGCTCGCGAGCTCGGTTCTAGTCAAGTCCAAAGGCGCTTGGGCAGCTTACCTCTGCAGAAGCATCGGCAGTGTGGAGCTCGCCTCGGCCATTCCAGAAGTGAATAAAGCTAGCGAGGCCAGCGCGGAAATAAACGAACAGACGTGGCAAATGTGCGCGGCGTTCGCAGCGCGCAAGCGGCGCGCCTCTTGGATCCGTTGTGGCTCACAAGTCCTGAGCCTCGAAACCGCCATTTCAGCAGCGGCGCCGGCGAACATTGCAAGGAAAGCGAGCGCAGCCCCCAACGCGAAGTACATCGCTGCTGAAGAGAGGGCGCCGATAAGGCTCAGATCGATTGTGGCTCTGGTTTCTACGCCTTCGAGAGATGACAAGACTGCAAGCCCAGCTCCACAGTTGATCAATATCAGAGCGCGAAGCGCAATCGGGACTGAATCGAGGGCAGCCTCTCTGACAAATGTGCGAACTTGGACCTTGCGAGGGGCGCGCTGAGTAGCTTCGCGGTTCAGGCCGTGATGCCATTTCCCGTCTTTTACCGCCTGCCCTTGATCGAAGTGTTCTTCAAATGTTGATTGTTTGTTGGGCTTGTCCACTAGGTGTGCTCTTCGGTCCGTTCGGGGCGACGAGAACGTCGCTTCGGGCGCTTGGGTCGCGGGATTTGATCCTTTGAGAGGCGAAAAGCTAGTCGGGCCCCAAAGGCGATAAGCGCAAGCTGCGTGCTTGAGACAGCAAATCGCGTTCGCTCAAGGACATATCGGCGTCGGAAGCTGATGAATCCCATTCGTGTGATGACCTGGTGCTGGCACAGAACGTTTCTGAAACCGGTCGCGCGTGTTGCGTTAAACTTCGCTGATGCATCAGCGCCTCAGTGGTCGCCACCGGAGCGGGTTCGAACCCGGTCTCCTCTAGCTGCTTCGAAAGTATCGATACTGGAGCACATTGAGTTCAGATCCGGCTCTCATCGGCTGAAGGCCGCGGCGAAGGTGATGCGTTTCCACTTATCTTCCTTTCCGTGAGTGTGGAGGTAGACCCAGCCGCCGATTTGGAAGCCGTCAAATCGAAGGATCGGCATGATCAGCGCCTTCTCGCTTTGCGCCTGATCCGATCGCTACAGTCTGAAGACGCCGTAACGTGGCGGCTCGATGGGAGTATTGAGCGAAGCGCTCAGGACGATTGCGAGCGCGTTTCTGGTGTCGACGGGATCGAGAATGCCGTCGTCCCAGATTTCGGAAGTTGCATAGTAGGCGCTCGATCGTTCCCGATACTCTTCGACAATAGGCTCTCGAATGGCCGCCAAATCTTGTTCCGATAAACGTCCACCCGCCCGGGCCAATTGTCTTGCCTTGACATGGGTAAGCACGCCTGCCGCTTGCTCTGCACCCATCGCTGAAATCTGAGACTGCGGCCAGGAGAACATAAAGCGTGGATCGAAAGCTCGTCCCGCCATAGCGAATGTCCCCGCTCCGTGGGAGCGGTTGCAAATAACCGTGAATTTAGGCACCGACGCTCCAGAGACGGCCATGATCAGCTTGGCGCCATCCTTGGTGATGCCACGCCGTTCGTATTCGCGGCCGACCATGAAACCCGTGATATTCTGCAGAAACAGCAGGGGCGTTCGATTCTTGTCGCACAATTGGATGAAGTGAGCGCCCTTCAGCGCGCTATCGCTGAGCAGCGCGCCGTTGTTTGCAATAAGCCCGATCTGATATCCATAGAGGCGGGCGAAGCCGCACACCAAAGACTCGCCATAGCGAGGCTGGTATTCGTGAAATCGGCTGCCGTCGACCAGACGGGCGATAATCTCCCGCATGTCGAACTGCACTCGAGGATCCCTGGGAAGAATGCCGTACAACTCAGACGCATCGTAAGCGGGCGGCTCAGGAGCGACCCTATTGATCGAGGCTTTCGTAACACGATTGAAACGAGCGACAATGTCCCGCGCGATGGCAATCGCGTGCATCTCGGAGTGTGCGAAATAATCACTCGTTCCAGACACGCTGGTATGCATATGAGCGCCGCCAAGCTCTTCGACGGATACCGTTTCGCCCGTGGCCGCTTTCACGACTGGGGGGCCCCCTAGAAAAATCGCGCCCGTTCCCTCCACGATGATGTTGTAGTCGCTAAGTGCGGGTACGTACGCCCCTCCCGCGGTGCAATGACCCATTGCGATGGCGACTTGCGGCACTCCCATCTTTGAGAGAATGGATTGGCTGCGGAAGATTCGACCCGCGTAATACCGATCCGCGAAGAACTCCGCCTGCAAAGGCAGGAATCCTCCAGCACAGTCGCACAGATGAACCACGGGCAGACGGTTCTCGATCGCTATATCCAAAGCGCGCACGATCTTCTTGACAGATAGCGGGTACCATGCGCCGCCCTTCACGCTCGCGTCATCCGCGTGAACAATGACTTCGCGACCCGATACGATGCCGATGCCGACAACCTGCGCTGCTCCAGGCACCTCGCCGTCGTAAGCCTTGTTAGCGGCTAGCGTCGAAAGCTCGAGGAACGGAGTTTCTGGATCGAGCAAAGCCTCAATCCGATCACGCACAAACAGCTTGTTTTGCCGACGCAGGCGCTCAAGGTCCCGTTCGGGACGGTTGAAGCGGGCGGCACGTTGCCGTTCCTTTAATTCGGCCGCAAGTCGTTTGTTGTGGAGTTCGTTGAGGCAAAAGTCGTGGGATTTGACATCCGCTGCAGAAGCGATCCGCTGCATCTCAACGCCCTTCATCGGAGAGCGTAACCAGCACTGCGCCTCGCTCGAAGCTCTCGCCTTCGTTGAAGTGGATTCGGTCAATCACGCCGTCCCGTGAAGAGCGTATGATGGTTTCCAACTTCATGCTCTCGATTTTCATGAGCGCCGTGCCTGCGGAAACGGATTGACCAGGCGAAACGCTGGTCGTCACGACGAGGCCCGGCATTGGCGCGCGGGTCAGAAGATGATCCGCCTCATTATTCGCGCAAGCGAGCGTTCTCAACGGGTCGCGGTAGTGCAAAATCCGCGTCCTGCCGCGGATATGCACGTGAATGACCTCGCCGTCGATGGCGAACCTGACCGGTTCGCTTTCGCCAGCGATGGTAAGGACGCCGCAACCCTCGGCTTGCTGGGAGAGCGCGACTGGGGCAATCACTTTATTACACAAGCGAAGGCGATAGCCCCGTTGGCAGCGTGAAAGCGATAGCTGATAATCTACGCCATCAACTTCAAAAGAGTGTTTCACGTCAGTTTCTCCAGCTGCCCAGCGCGGCGTGAAGCTCGGGCACGGCATCTGCCGATTCGCGGACAGGTCTCGTCAGGAGGGCGGCTGTGGCGAGGAAGGCCGATAAGTCGGACGCAGCTTCGCCCGATGCGATGTGCGGATTTTCCTCAAGATATCCCGTATGGACGTGTCCGCTCAGAAAAGCCTCGTCGCGGAGGATACGTGTGAGAAAGTGTGCGTTTGTCTCGCAGCCGAGAAGCACCAGTTCACCGATCGCGCGATGGGCCTTCAGCGCAGCCTCATTGCGCGTCGGCGAATGCACGATGATCTTTGCGAGCATGGGATCGAACGCTGTCGTGATCTGCTGGCCTTGCACGACGCCACTGTCGATCCGTATGCCGTCGCCGTCCGGATACTCAAGAACAAGTACCTTGCCAGTCGTCGGAACATATCCGCGTTCCGGGGCTTCCGCATACAGTCTAGCCTCGATCGCGTGTCCTTTCGAGACAATATCGGACTGCGAAAATCCAAGTTCGCGGCCCGCGGCGACATAGATCTGTTGAGCAACAAGATCGATGCCGGTGATCATCTCGGTCACACTATGCTCAACTTGCAGACGCGTATTCATCTCAAGAAAATAGAACTCTCCGCCGCCGTAGATGAATTCGACAGTGCCTGCGTTCTGGTACTTGGCGGCACGCGCGATGCCCGCGGCAGCTTCGCAGACCCGCCTGCGCAACTCCGGCGACAGTGCGGGGGACGGCGCCTCCTCGATGACCTTCTGGAACCGGCGCTGCACCGAGCACTCTCGCTCGAAGAGATGGACCACGTTTCCGAAGGAGTCGCCGAGCAGCTGAACTTCGATGTGCCGCGGGTTTTCGACGTATCGTTCGACGTAAAGCCGGCCATCGCCGAAGTATCTCTGCGCCTCACTGCGCGCCTGCGCAATCGCATCCTCCAAGTTAGCGAGGTCGCGCACGATCCGCATGCCCTTGCCGCCACCTCCAGCCGATGGTTTCACCAGCAAAGGAACGCCAACAGTTCGCGCCCTGAATGTGAATGTCGCTGGATCATCTTCTTCGATCGAAGGTGCAACCGCAAAACCGTTCCGCTGAACGAAGTTGCGGGCCCTGATTTTGTCGCCCATCAGCTCGATGCTTTCCGGAGCTGGCCCGATGAAAGCAATGCCCGCCTTTGTGACGGCCCTGGCGAACTCAGCATTCTCGGAGAGAAATCCATAGCCCGGATGAAGAGCGTCGGCGCTCGCCTTGTGGGCAGCAGCAATGATTTGCGGGATATCGAGATAGGCGGCAATCGGCGTGCGACCGCTGATTGCAATCGCCGTGTCAGCCATGGCGACAGCCGGCGTCCCCGCATCCGCATCGTGGTAGACAACTGCAGAGCGAAGCCCCAGCCCTCGCAAGGTCTTGATGATTCGTACGGCAATCTCGCCTCTGTTGGCGATCAGAATGGTTTGGAAAGGTAATTTACGCATTCGCCTGTTCGTCCAAGCAAGTGCCCAGCGCCGAGAATTCCGTCATTCGCAAGCGGTTGGTGCAGCCTCAATTGCCCGCGCCCTTTCATCTGTCCCCATTCGGCGTTACCCTCCTGGATTCAGCCCCAGGGGCTAGTCTCGAACGTGGGCAATCGAAGCCGCCGGGCTATGGCGCTGGCTCATTTCGAGCCTTCCTTTCCCTTGGCAGAGTCTCGAAACGATATCACGTAGCGACATTGGTCACTCAGGTTTACGAACTTGGCTCTGAGACAGGCAGTGATGGCTCCTGCATCAAGTATGTGGCTGCTACAAAGGCGAAGCACGTCCGGTGTGCAAGCCTCTCGTTCCTCCGGCGTCGCCAGCCGATCTCGCGCACCCGCCTGTTCGGCGCATAGACCCATTGTCGTCACAGCAGCAACAGCAAGTGTCGCTGCACAGCGGTGTACTTTGAAAAACCAAGACCGATACGTTCGCTGCTTTTGATTCACGATATCCTCTTCAAGTCGATAAATCCTGCGGTATTGTTCTTTCTGCGCGAAGCGCAGCATGACCTGTCTACCGCGAAACAGGTCGGAACCATTCAAAGCATTGACGGCCGCGGAAGCGTACTCGCGTATCTGCACACCCATCGCAGCGGTGCTTCGGTCGCCTATTCGTAGATACCGTAATTTCCGAGCGCATCGAGGCGGCTAAACGGCCGATGAGCCAGAGCCGCCAACGCCGAGCGAAACAACGATTGCGACCCGGCTAGACGAAAGAAGTTACGATAGCGGTAAGATATACCTCGGGGGCAATTGTGGATTGAGCGACCTCCAACATGCTCCCGAAGCTGCATCTGGTTGAGGAGAGAGAACCAGGAGCGGTCTGTAACAGCCGGGGCTATCACCCACATGCTGCGCAGATCGGGCCAAATTCGCATCCTGTTCCGGGTGCAACGTGGCCAGTTTGCGATGCGGCCGATAGACCAGTTCGCTTTCGGGTAAGTGCTCGAGCATCGTGATTTTGCGACGTGAGCTCACGAGTGTGGGGCATTAGCAATTCTCATCACTTGGCGGGAAGCTTTGAGGTGGCCAGAGGCGGCGCCACCTGTTTTTTAAGATCGTACAATCTGACGCTACGTGCGATTCAAGCCCTCGCCAGGACTGCTGGTGTGGATATACCTAAAATTCGCAGGCCCAAGAGCCATCTGGCGCGAATAGAGTGAGAGGCCTTTCACGGCAAATCTCAGTTCCATTCCCATCTAGCCCGAGCGGAGCCGTGCACGTAAGCGACAGCTCCAGCACGGCTGATCCCTTTAAGCAGGCAAGTGGAGAGATCGAAACATTGAATAGGTTTGCGATCCTTGTCAGCGTAAACTGCGCGCGGCGGTAGCAGTTCGAAAGCGAAGAGCGTTTATTCCCGAGATGGCAGGCGCTTTAGATGTGCCGCCTTTACACGTTCGTCCTGGAAGAAACTCGACCTAGCGCGCCTTCGAAGGAGATCGTGGCGCCTATGGGTCGTATCTTGCTGGGTCCGGCTGCCACCGAGCTGTGTGAGGCATAAGCAAAGCAACTTTATCAACAGCTCAATACGTGTGCACCCGCTTCGGCTTTCTCAAGCGAATCGCGCCCCTTGCGAATTGTGCGGGGAGGGCGACTACGTAATGATACGGAGGGCTGGTGTCGCATTCTCTTCATGTACGAAGTGCATCTCATCTACATGAAACCCAAAGATCCGTTCTACGATCCCAAATTCTGGCGAGGCCGTGCGGAAGCGACGCGGACCAAAGCGGTGTCGTTCGCTGAAGGCAAGTCCAGAGATAGGCTCCTTAAGATCGCCGAGGAATATGAGAAGCTAGCCCGACGCGCAGAGGAGTGGCCGACGCTCAAAAAAGATGGCGACGCCGAGCCTGATCGCAGCTCCTGATGCTTGGCCGGCTTTTTGATAAAATGCTGAGTAGCTCTCTCGGAGCGGCTAGGTTGGTTCCTTTGCTCGATGCGTCACACGGATGCGGGCCGATTTGGATTACTCGGCCGTTAGCCGTTCGGTCATCGTGATCAACCTCACGATCAAACAAGCGATGCCTAACGTTAGCACCCTGG
The DNA here is from genome assembly GCF_023101085.1 of Bradyrhizobium sp. 170. Lineage (NCBI taxonomy): Bacteria > Pseudomonadati > Pseudomonadota > Alphaproteobacteria > Hyphomicrobiales > Nitrobacteraceae > Bradyrhizobium > Bradyrhizobium sp. 170. The sequence goes on from NZ_CP064703.1 coordinate 2,202,385, forward strand.
TTCTTTATCTCGCAGATCCGGTACCATCCAGAACCTTGGTCGCTATCTCTGGAGGAGGCTGATTGCGACGTGTCAGCCAACCATGGAGTTATCCGCGGCTGCTGATCTATTGCACGAACCTGGGTGTCACACGCTCTGATGCAAGCGAAAAGCCATCCGATGAACCAGCCTAGCCTTTTCGTACCGCTTCTTTGCGGAACCCTTGCGATGGCTAGTTGGAGTATCGGCAACGTCCTGTCCAAGGCCGCGCCCTCTGCTGTATCGAGCCGCTCTCGCTACTAACAGGGCAGTTGGCTGTGAGTGCCGCAAGCCTGACCGTACTATCCATCTGGTCAGGCGCGCCGCCACGCTTGAGCGATTGGCGTGCTGGCCTTCCGGGCCTCCTGCAGCCGGCGCTTGCGTCTGGTTTGTCGATCTTCGGCCTGACGATGCTACCGGCTTCTGTGGAAGCGATCCTGTTCGCAGTTGAAACGCCAATGATCATACTCCTCGCGTGGCTGATCCTTGGCGAGACCCCCAACCGGGGCGTCGGCTTGCTCTGCTTGTTGGCCTTTGCCGGAGTTGGTTTGCTGAGCTGGACACTCTGAACCCGATCCCTACGCAACGCGCGGACTGGGAGTCGGCGTCGTCCTCGGCGGTGTTCTATTTGCTTCACTCTACAGCGTCACAGTCCGTTTGATGTCGCGTCGGATCGATGCGCTGCGGCTTACGACAGCAAGCCAAATCGTCGCGTTCGCAGCAGTGGGATGTGTATGGATTGGTGTTCGTCCATTGCCGACGCTCACGCCAACTATCACTGATGTTATTTTGGTGGTCGCATCCGGATTGCTGCTCATGTCAATTCCATTTCTTCTCTACGGCCTTGCGCTGGAGCGCATGAGCGCGACCGCGGCCGCGCTGTTGCTGCCGCTAGTTCCGATGTTTACGTCCATCTTCGCATCTGTTTTCCTTCAGGAAACCCTGACTGCAAGACAGTGGCTAGGGGCTGCCACTGTTCTCGTGTCGGCGCTTGGAATGCCCTTGGCCCTGCGTTCCAAACCGCACGATTGACCTGGATCAATTTGGCGCAGGACACGTCGTCTCGCCCGCGGCCCAACCAATCAAAAATGCCGCGGCTTCCTCGGCCGCGGCCAAGTTACGGGTGGACAGTTCCTTTTTCAGATGTCTGGGGCAGGAGATCGAAATTTCTACCCATTTCACCCTCTTTGCGGGCGGCCCGCTCGATCCTCGGCGACCAGATTCATTTGGACCGTCGGCACATAATCCACCCGGAAGATGGCTCCTCGTTTCTCGTCCGGCCCAGATGACGCGACAGAAGCAGGATCAGATCGTCCCGCCTTGTATCTGCGCGCATCGCACGCTAGCCGCGAGAAGTTGCGCCGGGGCCTTTGCTTGCAATCCAGCGATCAACGAGCTCGCTGAGGAGTCCAAAGGGAAGTGCACCGCTGCCGAGGACGACATCGTGGAACTCGCGCGTGTCGAACGCCCGGCCCAGCTGAGAACTTGCCTTGCTCCTCAAGGCGAGCAATTGCTGCATGCCCACCTTGTACGCAGTAGCCTGACCCGGGATGACGACATAGCGTTCCACCTCACTTATGATTTCGGACAAGGGGTTCGGCGTTACCTTGCGTAGGTAGTCGATCGCTTGTTGGCGCGTCCAGCGACTAGTGTGGATGCCGGTATCCACCACAAGCCGCGCGGCGCGCCTGCCGCGCGACAATCAGGGTGACAAGGGAGCGTCAATCAGGATGAGAGAGCTTCGCCGGGCTCGTGACGCAGGGAGGGCGTAGCCCGACCGGAGTTACGAGCCCGGCGTCGGCGCGATCCACAGGGGACCGCGCCGACTGGTGATCGCGGCCGGCTGGTTGTGCAAGTGGTTCTTCCGCCAAGAGGAATCACTCGCTTGCCAGGCCGACACATAACCAATCACCAGATGAGGCTCTACATGAAGTACCGTCAGACAGATACCCCGCCAGTGGCCGCCGCCAAGGCGTCGTTCAGTACCTCGACCGCGTATCGCTTCGAGAAGGATAGAAGGCTCCCGTCGCGGAGGAAGGGAGCCCGCGACCGCCGCCGGCCGGATCCCTTGGCCGACGTGTTCGAGACTGAGGTCGTGCCGATGCTCAAGGCAGCCCCTGGCGTGCGGCCGATTGCGATCTTCGAGGAGTTGTTACGACGCCATCCTGAACTCGGAGCCGGCATCCGTCGCACCCTGGAGCGTCGCATCCGCTCCTGGCGGGCAATCCACGGCAAGGAGCAGGAAGTCATCTTCCGTCAGACCCACGAAGTGGGTCAGGTCGGCCTGTCCGACTTCACCGACATGGGCGAACTGGGCGTCACCATCGCGGGCGTGCCGCTTGGTCATCGTCTCTATCACTTCCGGCTGGCCTATTCCGGGTTTGAGCACGCCCATGTTGTGCTCCGCGGCGAGAGCTTCGTCGCCCTGGCGGAAGGACTGCAGAACGCTCTGTGGTCGCTCGGCGGCGCGCCGCGGGACCATCGCACCGACAGTCTGTCGGCCGCCTTCTGTAATCTCGACCGGAATGCTCAGGACGATCTGACGCGGCGATACGAGGAGCTGTGCGCCCATTACGGCATGCGGCCGACCCGCAACAATCGCGGCATCGCCCATGAGAACGGGTCGATCGAGAGCTCGCATGGCCATCTCAAGCGGACGATCGCCGACGCGCTGCTGCTGCGCGGCACCGCCGACTTCGACGATCTTGCCACCTATCGCGGCTTCATTGACGAGATCGTCAGCCGCCGCAATGCGCGCAACGCCAAGCGGATCGATCACGAGCGCACCGCCCTGCAGGCGTTGCCGGATTTGCGCACCTCGGACTACGAGGAAGTGATCGTCCGCGTGACGTCGACCGGCGGCTTCACCTTGCGCAAGGTGTTCTACACCGTGCCGTCGCGGTTGATCGGCCATCAGCTGCGGGTTCGCCTCTATGACGATCGCCTCGACGTGTTCGTCGGTAGTACGCATCTCCTCACCCTGTCGCGCGGCCGGCCGCATCCGAGCGGCAAGCATGATCAGATCGTCGATTACCGGCACGTGATCCATTCGCTGCGGCGCAAGCCGATGGCGCTGCTCAATCTGGTTTATCGTGATCAGCTGTTCCCGCGCGATGCGTACCGCCGAACCTTCGACTTCTTGCGCGAACGGTTGCCGGACAAGAAAGCTTGCCGGCTGATGGTCGATCTGCTGGCCCTTGCGCATGAGCGCGGCTGCGAGGCCGAACTCGCCGATCAGCTCACGGCCGATCTTGACGCCGGCCGACTGCCCGATCTCAACCGGCTGCGCGCTCGCTTCGCCCCTGATCTTGCTCACGTGCCGAACGTCGTCGTGCATCTGGCACCGCTCACCACCTATGAATGCCTCATCGGTGCCACCGCCGAGATCGGAGGTGCAGCATGAGCACGGCCAACACCGTCGATACAGCGCGCCTCAATCTGTTGCTCAACGAGCTGCGGCTACCCGCCATCAAGGTGCTGTGGCCGCAATTTGCCGAGCAGTCCGACAAGGAAGGATGGCCGGCCGCCCGCTTCCTCGCCAGCGTCGCCGAGCACGAGATAGCCGAACGCGGCCGCCGTCGCATCGAGCGCCACCTGGTCGAGGCGCGGCTGCCCGCCGGAAAGACCTTCGACAACTTCGACTTCGAGGCCGTACCGATGGTCTCCAAGGCGCAGGTGACCGCGCTCGCCGCCGGCGATGGATGGCTGGGCAAGGGCGCCAATCTGCTCCTGTTCGGCCCGCCCGGCGGCGGCAAGAGCCACTTGGCGGCAGCGATCGGCTTGGCCCTCATCGAGAACGGATGGCGCGTCCTCTTCACCCGGACCACCGATCTCGTGCAGAAGCTCCAGGTGGCGCGCCGCGAGCTCAACCTCGAGGCGGCCGTCAATCGTCTCGATCGCTTCGATCTCATGATCCTCGATGACCTCGCTTATGTCACCAAGGACCAGGCCGAGACCAGCGTCTTGTTCGAGCTCATCAGCGCACGCTACGAGCGGCGCTCGATGCTGATCACCGCCAATCAGCCATTCGGCGAATGGAACAAGGTCTTCCCCGACCCCGCGATGACCCTCGCCGCCATCGATCGCCTCGTTCACCACGCCACCATCGTCGAGATGAATGTCGAGAGCTATCGCAGGCGGACCGCCCTCGAACGAAAACGCGGTCCCGGTCGCCCGACATCGCACGCGACACCCAAAACCGTCGCTGATTGACGCTCCGCGACAATCAGAGTTCAACAAAACTCTTGCGCGCGACAATCATCGCGGCGATCATCACCTCGCCGCGACACCGACTCGCCATCCTGATTGTCGCCAGCTTCCCATCCAGATTGTCGCGCTATAACGCGCCACAGCTCCGCCGCGAGCCGTCCGAAATCGGACATCGGATCGCGATACGCACCCATGTCCTTGGCAAGCGATTCAGCATATAGCGCCCATCCTTCCGAATAGGCGGTGTACGAGGCGAACTTCTGGAAGGCGGGAACTCCCGTTAGTTCTCTCGCAATCGCATTCTGCATGTGATGACCCGGCACGCCCTCGTGGTACGCGAGAGCTTCGAGCTGGAACGTCTTCAGGATTTCCATTCTGGACAGGTTGACGTAATAGACACCGGGCCGGCTTCCGTCAGCCGGCGGGCGCTGATAGAAGGCGAGGGCCCCAGAGTTCTCACGGAAGGCCTCGACGCGCCTGACAACCAAAGGAGCTTTGGGAAGCCTGCCAAAAGAATTGCCGAGCTTGCGGTACATCGCATCCAAAATGCGGGATGTTTCGCGGAGGTAGGTGCTCCGTCCCTCCTCGGTATCGGGATAGACAAACTTGGGGTTTGTCTTGATGTGCTCGAAAAAAGCGGCGAGTTCGCCGCCAAAGCCAAGCGAGTTCTTTATCTTTTCCATCTCTCCGTGGATCCGGGCGATCTCCTCCAGCCCGTACTCGTGGATTTGTGCGGCCGACAGCTCCGTCGTGGTTATGTGCCTGAGCGCCTGCGCGTAGAACTCAAGTCCGTTGGGGTGCTTCCAGGCGCCGTCGTCCGTGCTGGACGAGGCTTCGAGCCGGCCCGCCGCCGCAATCAAATCGACGTAAGCCGGCTGGACGAACCTGATCATCGCTTGGATGGCTGCTTCAATAAGCTTGGGCTTCTTCGCGTAAGATATTGGCAGCGCCTCGAGCTTGGTGCGGAAGTCCGCAAGCCACGTCGAGTCCTTTCCTGAAGCATGAAAGGGCACGCCGCTCAGAAGATTGCGACAATCCCGGATGACCTTTCATAAACAAATCTGGGAGCGAAAATCCCCTTGCGAGAACGCAGCTCGACACCGTCGATGAGTTGTGCGACCAACCTGCGGACGCCCTCGAGGCGAGAGATGTAGGCCTCCGCATCCTCGACAGCGTCGATAGGATGATGGTTGAGCAGGAAGGCCGGAATGGACGATTGCCAGCCACCCATTTGGTTTAGCGGGTAGTTGTAATGCCGGAACTTGTCCGCTTCTAGCGCTGTCACGCAGTTACTCTCGAATAGCCGATAGCTGAGCTTGGCCGCGTCCGGCAACGTCTGCGGATCGAAGTCCGCGCGCAGTCGATCAAGGTCCTGCCGAATCTCGCGAACCGCTTGGTCCCGTGCTGGTTCGTCGATCTCGTCCCATAGATGCTGGCGATCTTTGCGCCCCAGCAAGGCGGCCTCTCTCATCGGGCTCAGTCGGATTTGCCGTTCGAAGGCCTGTTCGAAGAAAACACCGAGCGCCTCGGTTTGCGGTGCGGCCGTAACCGACTGAGGCATGGTAGGCTTGTTCATGGTGTTCAAGGTCCTCGATTGAAAACTGCGGCGAGTCCGCTCCTGAAGATCACCGCACTGCTGTTGTGAGGATGCCGCGAACGAAGCAAGCGGCGTGCCGAATTGAATTGCAGGTTTTTGACGGCACTTCGTAAGTGTGTGTAGCGTCAAGTTGCTGACATTGGTTCCAAGGCTGACAATCGCCGCTGCTAGTTGTCCGGCAGGACGTTGCGCAGCGGGAAACCGTTTTTTCGAAAAACTTTCCCATGGCGTACTCGATGTGCGCCTTTGCAGGAGTCGGAGACGAGCACCGACGCAAGGCATGAATGCTGTGCATCACTCTTTGAGGACGCGCGCAGAAGGTTGGTCTTGAAATCACGCCGACGCTGATTCGCGCGTTGTCGTCGTTGCGGCCTGGCGACGGGGAGGCGCCCGGGAGGGTACGCGGGAACCCCCGATTCGCCCAGATTTGACGGCGGGTTGCGCTTTGCTCATAGAAAATAGGGCTTTCCCCGCCCATAAACGAACTTGCAGGGGCTACATGGTCGCACCGGCGAATAAGCCGGCTATAGAAACATGGCCCTTTTAAGCGAGTACGGCCGCACGAAACGGAATTCGCGCCGGCATTCGGCCGAGCAAATCGCCCAGATAGCCGCATCTATCCGGCAATGGGCGGGACGATGCCGATCCTAGCCGCCGAGCGATCACGCTCGGCGCGGTCAAAGCCAAGATGCAGGAGATTTCATTAGCGAACTGCGGTCGATGAAATGTCGCCGCATGTTGGAGAGAACACTAGCGGCCGCAGTTCCGCAATCGATGGCGAACGGGGGCAGCGACTTCCTCCATCTTGTTCTAGGAGGCGCATCTCACCTTCGAGGGTAAGTCCGTTGCTGAAATCGCCATAGCCCTCGGTGCGCTGGAGCGCCTTCTCGACTTCCGCTACGGCTCGCGAGAGGGTTCGGCCTGCTCGGAATTCTCATGGTAAGGAGACGACGAGAATGACCCCGCTCGCGGTCGCGGATCAGCTATGGTCGGCATTTGGCGCCGGCCAAGTCGGTCAAGTTGATGCGATCATATTCGCGCCAGACATTCGCGAGCCAGTGCCGAACATAGCCGCGCAGCACGAAGGAGTGGTTCGCGGCATCCTCGTTCCGACCCTTATTGGCTACAAAGTTCACGAACGGGACGGAAGCAACTTCGACCTGCTCATAGGCCATCTCGTTGAGCTTCGGGATCGTCAGCTCGGTCGCGTTCTTGATTCGGTGGAAGTAGGAGTTGTAGGTCGACTGGTCCCACTGGAAGAATTGAGTGTCGTTGATGAAGTTCTTCACCAGAAAATACTTTGCACCAGTCATGAAACCGGCGGTCTCAGCGATCTCATCCAGAGAAGCGATGGAGGATCCCAAGATATGGAATACGGCAAAGGTGATCTGGCCGGACCTCGCGGCATCCAAAAAACCGATGTCGCGCAAGGATGCCAGCGCCGGGGACAGCAAGCCTTCGCGGGCGTCGATCACGGTGACGGATAGCCCTGAGTTCAGTGTGTCGAAGATCTTCATCTGATCCGCAGTCGTGGTCATGTCGACGATCTCGGTGATCTCGGGGTGGAAGCGCTTCAACGTTCCTCGCGGGGACTCCCCAGGCCACATTGCGACTTTGCTCGCCTTCAGTGTCATTTCAATAACCGCTGAGAGCGCTTCCCCTCCTGGCACAAGCTATACCTGAATAATCGGTCATCATCCGCAAGCGAGAAGCTCGACTTCGCAAGCCATGCCGATCAAACTTGATTTTTTCACTTGAGGCATAGATGCCTGCGTGGTTAGCCTTGGTCATCGTTCTTCCAAGCCTACAACCTGACGCTACGTGAGATTCAAGCTGTTTGATGCTCATCTATATAACGGCGATGTACTTCTGATGGTGGTCGCGGTGATCATCTGATGGTGGTCGCGGTGATCATCTGATGGTGGTCGCGGTGATCATCGCCGCAGTCGGCTTTTTTCCGAGAACGGCTGGTTCGCATGCTCACAAACCTGACGTGGAACACCGCTCACAGCAACTAGTCGTTCGTATCCCAACGTCACTGATGGCCTCGCACTAAGAAACTCTACACCAATCGCGTTGGTGAGGCGTCAAATATTCCACTATCCCTTCTTTCTGCCATGTTCGCATCCAAAGCAGAGATTAGCTGATTGCACACGTCGCGGTCGGCGGTAGCGAGTGCTTTAGGGGGATTCCATGACAAAGCCGGTTGTGATTGTGGTAGGTGCGGACAAGGGTGGGGTTGGCAAGACGACCGTATCCCGAACGCTTCTGGACTATTTCAGTACCAATAACGTGCAGACACGCGCATTCGATACGGAGTTGTCTTCTGGGTTTTGCCAAAACAAATCCGGGACGCCCAGTGTCCCTTTCCGGCAGTCTTGCTGCCCGCACGAATGTCAAGAAGTCAGGTGCTTACAATGTCACAGCGGTGGCCTAGATGGGAGATGTCAGCGAATCCATAATAAGAGTTCTGCGGCGCTTGCTAAGAGCATTTCGGTCGCTTTTCGATTTCGTAATTTGGCTCGTCGTTATCGGCCTCATCACGACCGGGGTGAACCAATTCTTTTCGTTGATCACCACGGGACGACTGCTTACATCCGACGACACTCGTCATTGCTGGCAACTTGTTTTGTTCGGAGCATGATTTCGCAAGGCCCGCATGGATAATACCGGGCGGTATGGTGCTGTCTCTCGCGTGCCTAGCTCTGGTGCTGGCTCTGTCGAGTGCGGCCCTATGCGATCGAAGGCCATCGGCACGAGTTTACGGCCTGGTAACCGAGCGGATTTTTAACCTCGTATACAGCCTTCTTTGCGGCCTGTTCGCCTTGCAGGTTGCGGCGTACCTGCTGGTGATTTGTTATGCGCAAGTGTGGGTGATACGCGATCCTTTTTCACCGGACTGCTTCGCGATGTGGTCGCTGCAGTGTTTTATCTGATATTTGCCCTGGGCGCCTTCGCGTTGAGCGCGCGAATGATTTACGAACTGGTCATTAGGGCACGTCCTTAAGCATCCGGATATTGATCTCCTTCATCAGAGATAGGCGATCAACGCCGTCGCTCCCGCCAGGCCGATGCATCTGGCGGTATCCTTGTGATCTCCGACCTGCATCTGACCGCCCCCGGCGAAGGAACGTTGCAAGGCGCCAAGGATTCGCAACCTGCTCTGAACTTTATGCTTGAAGCGATCACCCGAACTCGACCCCGGATCATACTGTGCTGCGGCGACGCAACCGATACAGGCGCCGCCGAGGCTTGGTTGCGACTGGAATCGGAAGTGAAGAAGATGGACCCGCCGTTCGTGTGCGTCCCCTTGAAATCATGACTATCATTTCAAGAAAATGAGACGCGAGGCTCGGGGAGTCGTGCCCTATCTGGCGGAGCTATTCTTATTGAAGAGCTTGTTCGGCAACAGCTCCTATCGGCATGAGGAAGTGCTAAACCATCTAAACCGGCTGTCTGCGAACCCGATAAGGCTTTTCGGCGTTCATCAGCGGCGCAAATTGGGGCGTTGACATCCTGATTCTTGACAGCAATCAGAGGCCGTCTAACTCCCCCATCACCAATGCGCTCGGCCTTGTCGGGACTGCCCAGTTGGCCGCGGCAAGAAAACTACTCGCGGAAAATCGATGCAGCTCGCAACCGCTCCTCGTGCTTGTGCACCATCACATAGATCCCTCCGGCGAGTATTGGCCGCGCCGCGAGGATGTTTTTGCGTTGCCTGGACGCAGATAGCGTTTTGAAGTTGGCCCAAGACAACAAGCCCTCAATCATTCTTCACGGGCACTTGCATATGCCGTACGTGTGTTCGGATCCGGTGGACATCGTGTCGTGCGGCTCTGCGCTTTTTGGCCCCGAAGGACCACTCAAGGATCAGCTTCGTGATGGCCCTTCCGCGTTTGTGCTGTTTGTCGAGGGCGATCAGGTGCAAGTCCGCTGTTATCAACAGGATAAGAGAGAGATATAGCTCTCGCACAACGTTGCACCGTAGGCGGGTTTGAGATTGTGAAAACTAGGGGAAAGATAGCGGCCTTTAAATCCTCGAAAGCACAAAGCTCTTCAGAAAGGCGCATCTCGACATATTGGCGCTCAGGCTCGGTCAGCTGAGCTTCAAGTAACCTGCGATAGTAGTGGATGCGGTTGCGATGAGTGCGCATGGCTGCCAAATCTTCGCTGATCATCGTCGGACTCGTATTCTGAACGCGTTCAAGGCATGACTCCGCGTGCATTGTCTAGGGTAGAGAATAGGTAATCCCCGAGATCGCTTTAAGAGTATGTTTCTGCGCGACCTTCACATTGTGTCTGTGGTGCATCACTTTCGTACTTAACGTACCAAAGAAAGACGTGCTGAACGTACCAAGAAAGATTTCCGCGGATGAGCGAAGGACGATGTGGAAGCCATTGCGCGACTTCTCCGGAAACGGTTCTAAAACCATACATTGACCGACTCCCCGAAAGTACTACTCGCTCAACGCAATATCTCATTGCAACGATTGCGCGAGACTGGATCAAGAGACGAACCTCTTCACAAGTGCTCACCTATTCAATCCGCCTCAAGTGCCGGTGTGCAGCATGCGCCTGGTGTTCGACATCAGACGCGCGGCTTGTTTCAACAACCACCGGTCTTGTTGCAAAGACGACAGCGCCCCCAAAACCCGCAGGGAATGCGCGTCGCGTCCGCTGGCATAGATCCTACACCCCATAAGCGGCGTCGAAGCGGCGCTCATAACGTCGGCCATTCGGCCCGTTGCCAGGTGGCGCGCGCGTTGTGTGTTGGGAGTTGATATGCGATCTGAACTTCTCTTTTGGGGGGCCGCAGCAACTGCGGTCGTAGTAAGCGGCGCTGTCAATTCGGCGGATCTCAGGCCGGCAGTAAAGGCTCGACCGGCACTGTGGCGCTGGACCGGAGGATATATCGGCGGCCACGTCGGCGGGGGGCTCCGGCTTGACTTCGTTCAGTGATCCCTACGGTCCGTCAATTTACGGCGATGTCGTCGATACGCCTGTGTTCCTCGCCGGAGGTCAGATCGGCTACGATTGGCAGGGGGACCGCTGGGTTTTTGGCCTTGAGTTGGATGCCAGTGGCGCCGTCTCGGACGGTACAAATACCTGTCTTGCCTTCTCCCCCATTGTTGTGATGGCGACCTGCACGGCAGGTCCAAACGGCTTTGTCACAGGGACCACTCGTGCGGGTTACGCTTTTGGCCCTCAGGGCCATACGCTGGCCTACGTCAAAGGAGGCGTCGCTTGGCAAAACAATCGCGGCGAAATCGCCAATAACAACGAATTTAGAGAAGGGAACTTTGCGGGCTTCCCGCGGGGGCAACGCAGTTCGATTGCGGTCGTTTCGGTGGGACCGTCGGTGTCGGCCTTGAGCAAGCGCTCACGGCCGCTTGGTCCGTCAAATTTGAGTACGACTACATGGGGTTTGGCGGGCCGGATGTGGCGACCCCTTCTACCGTGCAGGTTCCGCCTTTTGCAATCGTCCCAGCCAACACAAGCAGCTTATCTAGCAATTATCACATCGGAAAGGTCGGTCTGAACTATCGTTTTGGCATGGATCCGAGGGCGCCGGAATGGTCCGATGCGCTCCTGTACCCGACAAGCGCGACCGCCAAAGCGGCGCCTTTTGCATATATGCGATTGGTCACTCGAAGGCGGCTCACGGCTCTGGCTCAGCCGGGGAAAATTCCAATGGGACTACATTCTTGCGCCCCTGATGCCTGGAGATGCCGGCACTCCTAGTTCAAGGCTCACGTATGATGGGCTGGACGGAGTTTCCGGCGAATTGTTCGGACGTCTTGACAGTCCCTGGGAGGCTTCCTGAAGAGCAATGTTGGCATCGGGCGCTTCAACAAAGGAAAGATGAACGATGAGGATTCGAGCGTCGGCTACCGCGAAGCCTACAGCAACACGATATCAGGCCAGGCGAACGGAAAATTCATGTACTACACGGCCGATGCCGGTTACGATTTCCTGCGCGGCAGCACCTACAAGGTGGGCGCATTTGTGAGATGGATCTATTATGGCCAGAAGTCCGACTCGGTAGGATGCGTGCAGACCGTCTCGCCGTATCCATGCTTGACGCCGAGTGACAGAAGGCTCATAGGCAGCCAAGACACCGATTGGAACGCGCCGCGCATAGGCCTCAGCGCCGAGACCATGTTGCTTGAGCGCTGGCGCGTGAGCGTCGACGCGGCTTACCTGCCGTGGACGGATTTCAGTGGTCGCGACCACCATCTCCCTTCGCCAGAGAACAACTTTCTACGATCATCGCGGACGCTGGCGGGGGCGTCCAATTGGAAGGAATCATCCTACATCATCACTAAGAATCTCAGCGTTGGCGTTGGCGGCCGATATTGGGCAATGTGCACCAAGAAGGACAGCAATGCCACCTTCGTCTGCTGCGGCGGCACGGATACCCTAATTCAGGGGCCTTCTCTCGCGAAGTACAGCATGGAGCGATGGGGCACGTTTTTCCAGGCTTCCTATAAGCGTGAGATGGATGCCAGAAATAGCGCTGCAAGCTTTAGGGCCATTCAAGCCCGAAAGCTTGCATCGATTCACGAAGGTAAGGGCCAGGTCCGCGGCACTGGTGCACGTCATGCCAAGGCGATCTTCGATCTCAGAGCACCGCCGGGCTTGAGACGTCACTATCTCGCCATTCGGAGGTCGATTCTTCCGCCGCAGCCAACTCCTAATCATTGGACAGCTTTATTTCGAGGCATACGAAAAGCAGGTGTGTCGAAAACCGATCATGAATAAGCGACACCTCCGTTTTTGTCGCTGCTCGGCCATAACGCCACACGATGCGCGGCATGCCTTGCCGACGCTCCAAAAGATCGGCGGTGGTGATGCCTTTTATCGCGTCAGGTGGAATGAAGCTCTACTTTGAAGAGTACGGTCGCGGCTATCCAATCGTTTTCGTTCATGAGTTTGAATCGGATCTGCACAGCTGGGAAGCACAAATCCGCTATTTTTCCCGTAGCTATAGATGTATCGCCTACAATGCGCGGGGATATCCGCCGAGCGACGTTCCCGATAATCCAGCCGCGTACGGTTGGGAGTTCGCCGTCCATGACATTGATGCCGTTATGCGCGGTCTATCAATCAGTCGAGCCCACGTGGTTGGATCGAGCATGGGTGCCTTTGCATCTCTGCTTTTTGGTTTGTGGTACCGCCAAGGGGCCAGTGCGATCGTTGCAGCCGGAGCAGGATTAGGATCTCCAGCGTCGAATCGGGAAAGTTGGTCAAGAAGCGCGACGGTTTTGGCGCGCACATTGACGGCACGAGGTATCGATGCCATGGCCGAGAAAATGGCGGGCCACTCCACGCGCATTCGACTGAAGCACAAAGACCTCAAGGGCTGGCAACAGTTTGGGGGGCGATTAAAGCAGCATTCTGCACGCGGGATGTCCAATACTCTGGTTCAGCGCCAAGCCGTGCGACCGTCCTTGTACGACTTCCGAGATCAATTTTCAAACATACCGTTACCGGTGCTGCTCGCGGTGGGCGACGAAGACACGGCATGTCTTGAAACCAGCTTGATGCTCAAATCCACGTTTTCGTCCGCCGGCATTTGGGTCTGCCCCAATACGGGCCATGCCATCAACCTCGAAGAGCCTGCGGCATTCAATGCGCATGTTGAAGGTTTCTTCAGCTCCGTAGAGCGAGGAAGCTGGGGTCATCTCGATCGGCGGAAACAGTCCGTCTCAAGCCATGAGAAGTCTACAGCCGCTCGATTGATTTTCGACGGAGCGCTTCCATGAAGCCCTGCATCGGTGTCTATCTTTCGGAGCCGGTCGCCGCGCGGCTCGCAGTCGCAGCAAAAAGTCCAGGGGCGACCAAATCGGCGATCGTTGAGGCTGCGCTCGCTCATTTCCTCGACCCTGATCGTAACATCAAAGAGGCCTCAATTGATCGGCGGCTGAGCGCCATACACCGGAACCTCGAACAGCTTCATGACGATGTGCGAATGGTAAGCGAGACTGTTGCGCTTCAGGCTCGATTTCTTCTCGCGGTCACGCCGCCGCTTGCAGCTGCCGACCAACCTAACGCTTGTACCCTCGGGCTCGCGCGCTTCGACGAATTTGCTACCCAGGTGACAAGGCGGGTTAACCTAGGAACTTCCCTTATAAAGGAGACAATCGAGCGGGTAAATTCGACTGAGCGGGAGCATGTTGCAACAGAACCGGTGGGGCCAGAAGCGCTGACGCGCTCAACACACCCGGAACAGAAGGCCGGTGCAACGACTGTCGCCGGCAACAAACCACAAACCCCGCATTCTGCCGGAGGGGCATGGTGCGAGCACGAACCCGATTCAAGAGCCGAGCAAACAATCCGTGGCGCGATATCGCGGTTCGCTTTGCCGCCCTGGCGTGCGACGGCGCAACAGCGGTCACGAGCCTTCAACGCAGATTGGCTTTTAATCTTTCGCGTGTTCTTGCCGTTCGTCGCTGCTTACTACCTTTCTTTTCTCTTTCGTAACATCAATGCGACGATAGCTGGGCCGCTAACTTTCGAGTTTGGTTTGGGTGCCGATGAACTTGGTCTCCTGACGTCCATCTACTTCCTGACCTTTGCGGCGGCCCAGATTCCTATCGGGATATTGTTGGACCGATACGGCCCACGACGAATCCAGAGTGTCGTGCTTTTGGCAGCCGCCGCCGGCGCAGCGCTGTTTGCCATCGCTGACAACGTTTTGCTTCTTCTTCTCGGCAGGGCGTTGATCGGTCTCGGCGTTTCCGCAGCATTGATGGCCGGATTGAAAGCGGTCGTTCTCTGGTTTCCCGCCGAGCAGGTCCCAATGCTCAATGGCCTTATGGTCATGCTGGCTGCACTTGGCGGCGTGACGGGGACATTGCCGGCCGAATACCTGCTCGTTTCGGTCGGCTGGCGGGGATTGTTTGAACTCTTAGCCATCGCATCGGCTGGATGTGCGCTTGCAATTTTCCTTGTCGTGCCAGAGGCCACGGGCTCATTGGCAGCGAAGGGGACCACCATTGGACTGAGAATGATTTATGCTGATCCTCGCTTCTGGCGTTTGGCGCCCCTATCTGCGAGCTGCATTGGTACCGCTTGGGCGCTACAGGGATTGTGGGCTGCCCAGTGGTTCTCGGATGTGGAGGGCCTGGACCGGTCGGGATTGCTTCGCAATCTGTTTGCCATGGCAATTGCATTGAGTGCGGGCGCCCTGGTGCTAGGGGTTGCGGCTCAGAAGCTCCGGCGATACGGGATAGGACCACAGGCGCTCTTGGGCTCGGTCGCAATTCTGTTTTTCGCTGCCCAACTGGCAATAATCCTGCGAGCCCCTCTGCCATCATCCGCTCCGTGGATCATCATCGCTGCTGCCGGCGCTGCAACCGTCCTTAGCGGCGCGATTCTGTTCGATTTCTTCCCCAAAGAGCTTGGTGGACGTGCGAATGCGGCGCTTAACGTCTTTCACATCGGTTACGCGTTTGTGGTCCAGTCTCTTCTCGGTTTCGTGTTTCAGCATTGGACGCCTGAGCATGGCCATTACCCGGAAGTTGCTTACCAGACCGCCTTTGCAGTGAACCTTGCAGTTCAGGTTGGCGCATGGTTCTGGTTTATTACACGTGTGCCTGGGACGAAGCAGCTGCGCTAGGAGCAAGGACTAGCGCCGGTGCGCCTCCAACTCGGCCGCGCGGCATCGTGGGACATATCTGTATCGGTCGGTAGATCGCGCGACCTGTTGCCGGACAGCTCCTTTGCCGAACGCGCTCAGGAAAGTACGGCTAGTGTGTTCAAGATGGTAGAGCCGGAATGAGCCGGGTCGAAAGCATCTTCCAGGAATTCATTGATAGTATCCAGACCGCAGTCAACGTGGATGAATTCGAGCGTGTCGCAACACGACTCACACAGCAGCTCGGCTTTCAGCGATTTGCCTATCTGCGCCTGACCGGCGACGCGCCAACGTTGATTTCGTCCTATCCCAAATCCTGGACCAGCCGCTATTTCCAGCTTGGATATCAGCAGCTTGACCCTGTGGTGCGCCGCGCGCGTGTCGAGCACGCATTGTTCAGTTGGGGAGGAGGGGGCTCAGCCCCGGTCGGAAATCGCGAGCAGCGCCGCTTCTTCGATGAAGCGGCGACCTTCGGCATTAGGTCAGGCGTCACTGTGCCGATCAGGGGCGGATTTGGACGGATGGCTGCATTTACGCTGGCGACGGACGACCGCGACGTTCACCTGGAGCGGCTCGTGGCCGACTGGAAGGGCCTCGTACAACTCGCTGGGGTGTATTTTCATAGTCATGTCTCCAGCAAACTTGCTGTACCCTCCACCGATAAACGTTCCGGAACTGAACTTACTCAGCGCGAGCGTCAATGCCTTGCATGGACCGCACAGGGAAAAAGCGTCGCGGATATCGCGGTGCTGGTCCAGATTGCGCCGCGCACGGTAGTTTTTCATCTTGAGAACGCTCGCCGCAAGCTCGGTGCAGCATCTATTGCCCAGTGCGTCGCCGAGGCCTTGCGACGCGGTTTGTTGTCGTAATCATCCACACCCTCCCATTTCGCAAGATGCAAAACAGACCTGGCGCGGTTGTCACGCCGTTCATTATTTATTGTACTCTGTCCAAAAAGATCTAGCGAAATCAAGCTGAACCAGACCCACCTGTAAAATCTAACAGGCGATTAGAAAGTTCCTTTCTGGTCTTGAGGCCTCCTGATAATTTCGGGAGATTGGCATGCATGCCCTTGGACTTCACGCACCTCAATTTGGTCGGCATCTGGACTTGCTCGCGGCGATGTATCGGCTGCGGCGCCGTGTCTTCATGGACAGGCTCGACTGGTCCGTGTCCGTCTCAGGTGAATTTGAGCTCGATGTGTATGACACGCTCGGGCCGACTTATCTCATTCTGATGTCAGACGGCGGAGAGCCGGTTGGTTCGGTTCGTCTGCTTCCGACCATGGGACCGACCATGTTGGCCGACACCTTTCCCGTCCTGCTCGGCGGGACCCTCGCGCCGCAGGACGAAAGAATTCTCGAAAGCTCGCGCTTTTGCGTCGACACTAGGCTTATCACCGAGCAGGCCGCCAATAGTCTCAACCGCGCCACGCTTATCCTTTTCGCCGCGATGATAGAGGCGGCACGCGGCGCGAGCGCAGACAACATCGTGACAGTCACCGATACGCGTATGGAGCGCATTCTCCGGCGAGCAGGCTGGCCATTGAGACGGATCGCTGCGCCACAGCAGGTCGGATCGACGATGGCCGTTGCCGGGTTTCTCGACACGTCCGAACAAGCGCTTCACAGGATGTACGAACGAGCCGCCGTCAGCGGTCCTGTGCTTCTCTCACCCGATCCTGTCAACGCGGCCGCCTGACCGCACGCGCCTCTTGAGCCCGGAAAAGGTGATTGGCACGCAAATGTTCGCAGACCCACGACATAGTCATGTGGTGTTGATTAATCTGTCGCGCGGCAAGACGCCAATTTCGGCCGGTCTTGCCGCGCGTCACAGCAGCTTCTCACTACTGCACACAGGCTTAGAGATGTTCGCCGTCCCGTTGACGGTTATCGGCGAATGCCAACCGGCCGGGATTGACGTTCGTCAGCAACTCACCCAGCCGATGATGCAGCTGGACGTCGACCCCCTTTCCATTTGGCGGGATCGCCGGTTCACAGACAATCTGGCTTCAGCCCAAACCGGTATCATTTTCTATGGAGGAAGTTGGCTCGAAGAGGAAATCTTTATTGCCGCCCTGCAAACGGCCGAGCGGGGATATGACGTACGCTTGCTTTCGGACCTCACCGCAGCGCGTGTTGACAGGGACCGATCTCTCGTTCTGAATCGACTTGCGCTTCACGGCATCTTGCCGACGACGGTGAGACAGATGCTGCTGGAATGGGCGGTGTGTCTGGACGATGCGCTTTTGAAACAAAAGGTTCAGCAGCTTTTGTTGTGAGATGGCCTCAACCTCGGGCGCCTTCGCTCCGACAGCCGCGCTCGCGCGGACTGAGGCCGCGAGGTCCTTGCGGCTTCGATCCCTGACGCTGATACGGAGCGTGGCGGCGGCTAGGCATCCGTCCGACACCTTCTTTCGATCGGGATGACAAGCAAGACCTTGCCTGAGCTGAAACTAAGTCGCCGGAAAATCAAGTTTCTTCATGAGCACGACGTCTGCTACGGTGATCTTATCGCCTAGCTGCTCGACGACGATCCTGGACGTCCTGGGATGGCAATTTCTCGACTGTGCGCTGTCACCTTTACAGCAACGTATTCGGGAAAACGGATGGCCAGTATTCCGCGGCCGATCCGTTGGTGCGCTCTCCACCGGGACCGTTGACGGATTTCGAACGCGTCATGGCAAGCCCCTGCAGGCTGCGCGACTCCACAACTGCGTCAGGAAGTGCCTGAAGGATGCTGAGCTTTCTCATAGCAGCTCGCCTGCAGTGTCTTCTGTCGACGGTTTGATGATGATGGCCAGGAGTGCCATGGCATTGACCCACGGCGAGCCGCAGCCGACACCTCGCCGCAAGCTCGCAAAGCGCTAAAGATCGTAGGCTAGACTGCTACCTCCGGCGCGGTGGCGATTCCGGTTCATGCGTCCGATGCAAGTTAGTGCGTGCGATGCGTCCAGCTCGGCGATGGCCGTTTGCAAACTGGCACTGGCCGCA
Organism: Bradyrhizobium sp. 170; assembly: GCF_023101085.1. Taxonomy (NCBI): domain Bacteria; kingdom Pseudomonadati; phylum Pseudomonadota; class Alphaproteobacteria; order Hyphomicrobiales; family Nitrobacteraceae; genus Bradyrhizobium; species Bradyrhizobium sp. 170. The sequence continues at coordinate 2,220,842 of NZ_CP064703.1, forward strand.
TCGCGAGGCGGTGCCGTGAGCCCTTACTCATTCTTTCCGATGCTAGCCACGTATGACTCCGGCAACCCCATCTTGCGGGCGACTGCTCGTAGTTCAGCTGCGTAGTTCGGTTCGGTCGTCTTTTCCTGCGCGATGCTCGGAAGATTGAAGCAAAGCGCAAGCTCGGCCGTGCCATTGGAAAATTGGGCGAGAACGGGTTCAGGTCGATATGCTGCGACGCTCGGCTCTGAATAGAGCCGATCTAACTCGGCGTGGGTGAGAGTCGCGGTTGTGCCGTAGACCCGCCCATCCGGATCGGCCAGCAACGTCGCTCGATCGCCCAGCCTCAGTGCAAATCGCTCGATATAGGCCTGCCTGACGTTGAGCGGCCGAAGACGTTTCGCCTCCAGGCCTTCCGGATCCATGAACAGACCATAGAAGAAAACCGTCACTCGCTCTGCCATGAAGAAACTGTAGCCGTTACCCGTTCTCAAAGAAAAGCCTACCGACGCTTCTTAGGCCGCCCTAGATGACAGCCTTGATCGAAACGCATCCATCGCATGCGTCACTACAATGCCAATGATCGCAGTGATGAAAGTCCGTAAAGTGCGGCGAATGCATACACACCTCGCCTAGCATCGTTAAAGGCGAGAGCGCTTGAACAGTCAGAATGATTCACAACCACGGACGTTTTTCCAACTGTCTGATGAGTTTGAGCCACAGTGGCCGAGATGCCAGCTGGGACAATCCTGCGGATCAGCTCGGAGAAGGGGGCTTGCGCACGTGCCATTCCCAGCGGCCATCTGCAGCCTGAGGAGCGGCGGGGAGCGTTCTCGAGGCGATCGGCCGCTCTCGCGCGCAATCCGCGATGATCGACCATGGTGCTTAGACGAGCATGTCGAGCTCACCCGCAAGCGCGCCCACACGTGCTTTCTCATCTCAAATTCGACCGGGCATGTAGAGACTTCATATCGCCGCCAGGGCGCAATCGCCGGCCCACCATCAAGGCGGTGCGCAGCTATCCGAGTCAGCATGTCGACGCTTTTTTTTCGGCAGCTTCACACATCCTGCAATGCAGAAAGCCATTCATTCCGTTCATGCGATCGACGATTTCGCAAAAAATGGGCCCTTTGAAGAGATCTTCGTATTCGTCGTGCAGAAGATTGCCCAAAACGTGAGGCCGCTCAAAATCCATGCAGCAGAAAGTAACGTCCCCGTTTGGGAGAAGGACATTCCGATACTGTCGTTCGTCAGCACAGGTCAGTGGTCCAATCGCTGGCTCGCGTGATTCAACCATCTTCGGATCGACGCTTGCGGCCCTGCTACTCAGCGGCGGCGTGCGAATTAGCGCTCCGGAAGGGATTATCTCAACGAGATCGGGATGGACCTCTCCCGAGGCTACGAATCGAATCGAGGAAATATCTGCGTCGACCAGTTCACGAATCAAATCGAGATACTCTTGCCCGACAAGGCGGCTATTCATGTAGGCGCCATCATCGAAGACATGGACCATGAAAACCCTATAGCGCATCGCTTGCAAGCGTCGTAGATCTCGCCCGTTCATTCCTACAAGTGTCTTGAAAATTCGGATGCCATGGCCACATGCGCAAGCGTGCTCGACCATTTCGGTGCACTTCGGATTGAGCCAAGGCTCCGAGTAGCCGGCAAAGCTAATGTCGACAGTTGCTGGTACGCGCCCCACACATCGCTTGAAATCTTCAAGGCAAAGATGCTTGATGTGAGATACTGCTCTTTGCCGCGCGGCAAACTTGTCCTGCGGACAATAAGAACGTCCGACGATACAGCCTGTCGTCGTAGTTATTTCCAAGACCCTGCCGCCGGGGATGGCAGAGCGGAAGTCCTGTAAACTCATCGGGTATCACTCATCCACTTTCCTGATTGGCTCAAATATCCGGAAACAAAGGCATTTCCGACGAAGGTCAACCCTCGCTGTTGGACAGTCGCCAGCGAGGCCCGGGGGAGCGTCCGGCCTTCAGAACAAACACCCGAAATCCACTTCGGGCGATCTCGTGGGCGACTATCGAGCCAATGGCGCCAATCTACATAAATCAATGGCATTGCTCGTCATTGTCTCACTCTGACAAGAAACATAGGCCGTGACGACTGTCTACCAATGCACAGCTCAATATGGTCATTAGAATTGTCACAGCCAGTGTTGGCCGCAAGGCCGTGCCATAGCCAGATACCCGGAGTGGTCTCCGTTCGGGTTGCCAGAGACCGTCGCGATCTAGGAGATCCTACAATATGACGCTACGTACGATTCAAGCCCTTTGAAGAGGAGCAGAATGGAAGACCGCTGGCATTCATACGAACCTGATTGCCGCATCGCCGGCTCCAAGCGCTTTTCCCGTATTGGGCGACCTTGGTCGGCATCGGCCGCGTGCAATTCCAATTGGTGCCCGCGATCACGTTGGCAGGGCCGGCCATCCGTCCGTTCTTGTCTCTGCGAAGAGATCAAGGAATTCCCGATGTATCGAAGCAGATGGCCAATTTCTCTTAGCTACCGCCTCGCGACGATTCACACAAACTCATTCTGCCGCCGGCGCGATTTGAGCGACTCACGTTAAGCCAACATCGTCCAACAGCCAAAATGCGAGAAGAGGAGCGAGATGGTTGCTGCCGCCCGCAAACGGCCCACGTCAGGCTACGCGCTCGAAGTGGATGGTCGCGTGAAAGCCGAGTTTAGGACCAGAGACGGAGCAAAGACAGAGGCAGAAGAGCTGAAGAAGCGGTTTCCAATGCTTCAGGTCAGAATCTACGATGCGCATACCATGACTCGAGAAGAGATATCGCTTCCACGAGCTTGGATGCCCGTCGAAGGGGTTTGATACGCTGCTGCAGGCGCCGCACAAGGTCTCGCCTGTGGCTCGGTGCGTCGCACTAAGTGTGTCTCTCGTCGGAGCCACTCGGCTACGGATCCCGCCGCGCTTCGCGTCGGCGCGGCGCGGATCCTCCTGCGAGTTCCTTAACAGGTCTCGGACTGCAATCGGTCCCGCGTCCCACCGAGGGACGGCGCTATGCTGACGCTCCTGCGGCAGCCTCTTCTGCAGGTTCGCGCCCACAAGTCGCTCCGCTTGACTCGCCACGAGAGCATGTAGATTGGGTATTGGCGGAGTCTCTTGCGGCGTCCGAGCGATCAGCCGGCCACCACAGAGTGAGAGGTTGGCCGGGATTTCCATGACGGGTTAGAAGTCGCGAGAGAAGCTCGCGCCGCCCGTCATGGAGATAACCCATGAGCCAGCTGAATGTATTGGACGCCACTCGCGGTGAGCTTGGCGGCTACAAAGTGGATGTGAGACGAGGAGAGCGGATTGGCCGCGTGTCCTCCGAATGGTTCTCCCGGCCGGCGGACGAGAGGTACCCGTCGCTGTCAGAACTATATGCCGCCGTGCGCGGCCGCGCCGAGCTAAGCCGCACCCGGACCGCCGCGAGCTCCGCGATCAGGGTGAAAGCGAATCGCGACGACGCGGATCGGCTGACGCTGATGTTACCGGGCGACGATGTGCCCCTTGTGCCGACCCACTGGAGCTTCGGTCAGCTCACGACTATGGTTGGTGCGCCGTCCACCTATTTGCGCCAGCTCCCAGCAACTCTCGCCGCCATCAATCTCCAGTATGGGCTAACCTCGCATCGCGCCGAATTGATCAAGACGCTCGCGGTCGAAGACGGACGCGTCGAATTGCGCGCAGTCACTGGCCCCGATTACGGTCGCATCTACGACCATGAACTGGTCGCCGCGGTCCAGCGCATAGCTGGCAACGGCACCGGCGATACACGCTGGAAGATCCTGGTGTGCTCGATTGGTCGACGAGCATCTATAACCCGCAGGTCGATGTCACGAAAAACACCACCACGCTCTATGCCTCGGATCGTGACGTTTTCCTGTTCCTGGTGGACGACCTCAACCCGATCGAGGCGGGCAAGTTGCCTGGACGGCTCGCCCGACCTTTATTTCCGCGGCTTCTATTGCTGGAATTCCGAGGTGGGCGCCAAGGCGCTTGGTATCGCGAGCTTTTATCTCCGGGCCGTCCGCCAGAATCGCAATCTTTGGGGAGTGGAGGATTTTGAGGAAATCACCATCCGCGACTCGAAATACGCCGCCTCCCGCTTCGCCCACGAAGCAGCACCTGCGCTCACCCGCTTCGCCAATTCTTCGCCCATGCCTTTCGTTAGTGGCATCAAGGCTGAGCGCGAATGCGTCGTTGCGCGCACGGACGATGATCGAACCGAATTCCTGCGCAAGCGCGGGTTTGGTAAATCGGCGACGGTGAAGATCATTGAGACGGTGCTCGCCGAAGAAGGTAGAAAACCTGAAAGTGGTTCGACTTTGTCCAAGGCATCACGGCCGTTGCACGCGGTAAACCGCACCAGGATGTCCGGCTCACTCTCGAGACCCGGGCGAAGAAGCTGCTCGACCTGGTCGGTTGACACCCGTCGGGCCGCTCGGCGGTTTCCGCGCGGCCCACTTCAATCTTTGTTTCTGCTTCGGCGTCGCCCGGCGAGAGGAAGAGGGCGGCGCCCCACTTCGTGACGGGCCAGGTGATCCAGAGAAAGGCTCTTTGATCGTCCGTCGCGGAGAAAAGTGCCCGGTCGGCCGGGAACAGGCTGTTCCGAGCTTCGCGAATTGGCAGTTGGCGACGACGCCACGCTTCCTCGGGCAAGCCGACATCGACCGCCTTCTTGCCGCTTGTGACGGCGAGGATCGGCTGCGCGATCGGGCCGTCATCCTGCTCCTTGCCCGCTTGGGCCTCAGGGCAAGCGAAGTCGCCAATCTGGCCTTCGGTGAGATCGACTGGGTGGCTGGCAGAATAACCCGTGCCGGCAAGGGTCGGCGCGAGGAGCGCCTGCCACTGACTCAGGAGATTGGCGATGCCATCCTCGCCTATATCGAGCGGGCACGGCCGCGCGTCGCGACAACGCGGGTCTTCCTGACGAGTGCTGCGCCCGTCAGGCCGCTCAGCCGCATCGCCGTGAAATGCATCGTGCGCCGTGCCCTCGACAGAGCCGGCGTCAAGAGCATCCATCGCGGGGCTCATGTTCTGCGCCACTCCGCCGCGACGACCATGCTGCGCAACGGCGCCAGCCTTGCCGGCGTTGGCGCCGTGCTGCGGCACCGCTCCCCGTCGGTCACAGCGCTCTATGCCAAGGTGGACATCGGTCTCCTGTCGGAGATCGCGCAGCCCTGGGGTGGGGGGCTGCCATGTTGAGCGAGGACGCCGACCGCTACATCACCCTTCGCCGCACGCTCGGTTACAAGCTGGTCAAGGCCGAGCGGCATCTTCGTGCCTTCGCGCGCTTCGCCGCCGGGCGGGACGAAGCGCACATCCGCACCGCATCCGCTCTCGCCTGGCTGGCGACGGTCGCCCGGACGCCGGGCGCACGCGAGCGGCGCCTGACGGACCCGATCCTGTTCGCGCGCTTCCTGCATGCCGAAGATCCTCGGCATGAGATCCCGCGCGCCGACTTCGCGCGGAGCCGGCAAACGCGACCGATCCCCTATATCTATACCGCGGACGAGATCGCCCGCGTCCTCGATGCCGCCGGCAGGCTCCGGCGGCAGAAGCCCAATCCCCTGCGTCGCCAACTCTACGTCATGCTGTTCGGGCTGATCGCGGCCACGGGACTGCGTGTCTCGGAGGCCATCGCGCTCAAGCTCGACGACATTGGGCCCGATGGTGTGCTGCACATTCGCGAGACCAAGTTCCGCAAGAGCCGGCTCGTGCCGCTGCATCCGACGGTCATCGAGGCGCTCGGCCGCTATCTTGAGGCCCGCCGCCAACGCGCCGGCGAAAGCGATTGGCTGTTCCCATCCGTCCGGCACGGGGCGCTGTGCCCGACGACCGTGAATTACACATTCCGCTGCGTCTTGCGGCGAGCGGGAATTGCACCGGAGCGAAGCCAGCAGCCTCGCATCCACGATCTTCGCCATACCTTCGCAACTCGCGTGCTCGAACAATGCGGCGTCGAGCGTGGCGCGGTCGCCCGGCACTTCGTCGCTCTGTCGACCTATCTCGGCCATGTCGACATCCGGAACACCTATTGGTATCTCCAGGCGACGCCGGAGATGATGGCGGATATCGCCTCGGCGGCGGAAATGCTGGTTGGAGGGAGCGTCTCATGACGAAGCTCGCCCCTCTCGTCACAGGCTTCCTGCGTGACTACATGCCCCGCCAGCGCGGCTACAGTCCGGAAAGCTGCGAGACCTACGCGTTCAGCTTCAAGCTGCTGTTCGACTTCGCCGCGAAACGGCTCGGCACGCGTCCGTCACGGCTGACGATCGAAGACCTGGACGCGCCGCTGATCGCCGCCTTCCTGGCCCACATCGAACAGGAGCGCGGCAATGGCGCCGCCACGCGCAACCTGCGGCTCGCCGCCATCAAGACGTTCATGCGCTATGTGGAGCACCGTGTGCCCTCCGCCCTGGAGCAGATCGGTCGCGTCCATGCCATCCCGGTCAAGCGCCACGACCAGAAGCTCATCCGCCATCTGACGATGGAGGAGGTTCGCGCGATCCTCAACGCCCCCGATCTTGCGACACGATTCGGCGTGCGCGACCGGGCGATGATGCACCTCTGCTTCGCCGGAGGCTTGCGGGTCTCCGAGCTGGTCGGCGTTCTGACCGAAAACCTGTCGCTCCAGCACGGAGCGAGCGTGACGATCCGGGGCAAGGGCCGCAAGGAACGCTGCCTGCCACTCTGGAAGGACACCGCGCGCGACCTTCGCGCCTGGTTGAGCGTCAGGGGAGCAGTCCGCGTGCCGGAGCTGTTCGTCAACGCACAGGATGAGCCGATGACCCGTGCGGGCTTCGAGTACGTGCTCGACAAGCACGTTCGTGCTGCGGCCGAGGCGTGCCCGTCTTTGCGCAGTCGTTCGATCTCTCCGCACCAGCTTCGGCATAGCTGCGCGGTGATCATGCTGCAGGCGACGCACGATATCCGGAAGGTGGCGCTGTGGCTTGGGCATGCCGATATCCGCACCACAACCGAGGTCTATCTCCGCATGGATCCCTCGGAAAAGCTCGAGGCAGTGGAAGCGGTCGTTCCGCCGGAGCTACGCCGCGGTCGGTTCAGGGCGCCGGATGCATTGATCGCCTCTTTGTTGGAATCTACGTCCGATACGACGTGAGGCTTCATTATCATGCTACGGTGACACGCCTTCGGTCCGTTCGGTGCGGCTGCACGATCGTGCCGGCCACATCAGCAAGTTGAGCCTTCGCCCGTTCGATCTTGGAACCGGAGAAGGACGCTGTTGTTGCGCGTGAACCTGGTTGGTGCGGTGACGCCGTCATTGGCCTTGGTGATGCCTGTGAGCCGATGCTCTCCTGTGAAGCTGCTTGGGCCCACGTCCATACCGGCCTTTTGCTGGCGGATCACGCGCCACAATACGCTCGCTGCGCTCGCCGACCTTTACCCGCAATGGCTCGTTCGCGATCTTCTTCCCCTGCCGCCAATCGGCGGCATTCCTCGCGAGGCAACAAAATCGCTCAGCCCGCCATCCTCCGCTCACGCTGCGGGCCAAGGCTGCGGGGCGGTCGTTGCGGCGCTCACAGATCGCCATCAAGGCCGCGATGGTCGCGGGCTTGGAAACAGCAACAGGAGATCACCATGGCTCAGATTGGCACCTTCACCCGCGCCGAAGATGGCTCGTACACCGGCACCATCAGGACGCTCTTGCTCAACATCAAGGTACGCTTCCTTCTGGCCGAACCCTCCGGCAACGAGAAGGCGCCGGACCTGCGCGTGACGGCCGGCAACGTTGAGATAGGCGCCGCGTGGCAGCGGACCTCGAAAGAGAACACCGTCTATCACTCGGTGAAGCTCGACGACCCGTCCTTCCCGGCGCCGATCTACGCCAACCTCGTCGCGGTCGATGACGGCTACGCGCTCGTCTGGTCGCGCTGACCCTCGGCTTGCGGCGTCTCGCCTCGCGCGAGGCGCCGCGGCTCTCCTCAACGATATTATGCGGAGCGCCGCCATCCAAACGCGCCGAAAAACCTGCGCTCAAATCAGGCCAATCCGCATAACGCCACGCTCCGCATAATCCGCGCTGGACGAACCCGCTCCGCGGGAGGGTATCCGCGTTGAGCGCGGGGTATCCCCCTTGAAGCCAGCCCGCGTCTGTGACCCGGCACCACCCGCACAGCGACGTAATCCACCCCATTTCAGAAGCGCTTGCCCTTGGCAAGATGGTGTTGCTGCCCGCGCGCAGCGTCCCTCTTGTCAAGGAGTTCGCTATGACCTCGCTTCGGTTACGCATGATGGAAGACATGCAGGTCCGCAACCTGTCGCGACACACGCAGGATTCGTATTTGCTGCAGGTTTCGCAGTTCGCCCGGCATTTCGCTAAATCGCCGGCTTTGCTCGGCCCGGAGGATATCCACGCCTACCAGGTCTATTTGACGAACGAGAAGAAGCTGGCGCCACGTTCGGTGCAAGTGACCGTCAGAGCGCTTCGTTTTCTCTACCGCGTCACGCTCGGCCTCGATTTGGATTTCGACCGGATCATTCCGTGCCCAAAGGCGCCAAAGACACTGGCCGTCATTCTCAGCCCTGAGGAGGTGCGGCACTTCCTTGGCTGCATCGAGAGCTTCAAACACCAGGCGATCCTGACGACATGCTATGCCGCCGGCCTGCGTATTTCCGAGGCGACCCGCCTGAAGCCTGAGGCTATCGACCGCCAGCGCATGGTGCTGCAGCAGGGCAAGGGACAGAAAGACCTCTACGTCATGCTGTCGGCCAGGTTGCTGGAGGTGCTGACGGCCTATTGGCGCGCCGTGCGACCCACTGGGGTATGGATGTTTCCCGGCGCCGTTGCTGGAGAACCGATATCGACAAGCGCCGTAGATGCCACCTGCCGCCAGGCACATCGGATGTCGAAACTCACCAAGCCGGTGACGCCGCATTCGCTGCGGCACGCATTTGCGGTGCACCTGCTCGAAGCTGGAACCGATCTCCGTACCATCCAGCTCCTGCTCGGCCATCGCAGCCTGTCTACGACCGCTCAATATCTGCGGATCGCTACCAACAAGGTCTGCGCAGCGACGAGCCCGCTTGAACTGCTGCCGCGTCCGATCCCCAAGGCTTCCTCGCCGCCAACGCTCGAACATTTTTGACGGCCAGCCTCATGGGCCGCTCAGGTCTGGAGGTCGCGGATATATTCCGTCGCTACGGTGCTGCCTGGCGCGAGCAGCACTGGGCCTCGCTATCGACCGACCGACGCGCAGCTATGACTGCCATCGAGCGCTGCCGAACTTCGGCGCTCGGCGGCCATGTCGAACAGCGCGACCGCTGTGGCGAACGACGGATCGCTTACAACAGCTGCCGTTCCCGCAGTTGCCCCAAGTGCCAGTGGCTCGCCCGAGCGGAATGGATCGAAGCTCGGCGGGAAGAGCTTCTCGATACGCAGTATTTCCATGTCGTCTTCACCGTTCCCGACGAGATCGCCGCGATTGCCTTCCAGAATGCCAGCACGGTCTACAAGATCCTGTTCCACGCAGCCGCCGAGACGTTGCGCACCATCGCTGCCGATCGGCGACATCTCGGCGCGGAGATCGGATTTTTCGCGGTACTTCATACCTGGGGTCAGAATCTCAGCCATCATCCCCATCTCCACTGCGTCGTGCCCGGCGGCGGGCTATCGCCGGACGGGAGCCGCTGGGTCGCGTGCCGTCCCGGCTTCTTCCTACCAGTCGCCGTGCTCTCCCGACTATTCCGGCGACTGTTTCTCGAAGGTCTGCAAAAGGCATTCGATGCCGGCGAGTTGCGATTCTTTTCGTCATTGGAACGGCTGCACGATCCCGTCGCATTCCGGCGCTATCTGGATCCCACCCGCCAGGGGTCAACTGGGTGGTCTATGCCAAGCCACCGTTCGCGGGCGCTGAGCGGGTTCTGGAATATGTCGGACGCTACACACACCGGGTGGCAATCGCCAACAACCGGATCGTCGATATCGAGGATGGCAAGGTACGCTTTCAGTGGAAGGACTATCGCAACGAGAACCGGCAAAAGGTGATGACGCTCAAGGCCGGGGAGTTCATCCGGCGTTTCCTCGTCCATGTCTTGCCCGAGGGATTTCAGCGCATCCGTTATTATGGTTTCATGGGCAACCGCTACCGCAAGCAAAAGCTCGCCCGCTGCCGCGAACTGCTCGGAATGCAGCAGCCCGATACGCCCGTAAAACCGAAGGAAGGGCGCGATTATCGTGACAAGGTCGAGGAGCTGACCGGCGTTTCCCTGCGGGAATGTCCCTTTTGCCGTCAAGGGCAGATGGTGTGCATCGAGGTGCTCGCGCCCGTTGCGTCACAAGACCCACCTCTTATGGATACTTCATGACGGCCGGGCTTTTCAACTCATTGATCATCGTGCTTTCCGTCTGCCGAGGCAGGCAGCAGGAATCCTATTGTCACGCCTCCGACTTCGAGCCCTCCAAGCGCAGGCGTCGCCGGTCTTTCCGACCGGGAGACCATATCTCGATTAGAATGTTTCGCCATCAAGACCGCATCCAGCATGTCCCCGAAGCCTCAGCGACGGCATTATCCGCTGGGATGCAGCATCCAATTTCCATAGCGGCACCGGCGCGCTAGGCGGCTTCGTCCAACACGTTTTTAGATTACCGGCGCACTCACAGCGGCGCACTTTGAAGCTTCGGTACCGCGCCGCCAATCTAAAAACGCTCTCTATTATGTCGTGCACCACATAAGGCCAAGATCGGAGCGGCCTGGTCGAAGCGCTCCGAGGAGGGCCGTGACTATCTCTCGCTCAAGCTCGACGACCCCTCGTTCAACGCCCCGATCTACGCGAACCTGTTCGATGAGGAAAGCGGGGAAGGCTACACCCTCCTTTGGTCGCGGCCGCGCAAGAGCGGAGAGTGAGAGCAAGCTCTCAGGTCCCGCCCGGTCTTCTCCGGGCGGGGCCTTCCTTGGATCCGTCAGCCCGTCAGGCTTTGCCTTCCAATCGCATTGCGACCTTGCCGGGCGGCCGCTCCGGCCTCCGTTTAACTTTTTCTTTACTCAGGTTTCGCGCAAACGATTCGGCGCAGAAGCTCCATTCCCGCGTCACGGAGCGCTCGTCTGAGTCGCTGAAGAGTCAAGCTCGTAACAGCAAATTAGGTCAATAACGATCGGCGCGACTCGCTCTATAACTCTGCCCACAGAAAGTCTGGATCGTATCATGGAGCGGAATGATGGCGCATTCGTTCAACGCGTTTCACGATGAAGGCGCAACGCTCAAACGCATCTGCGTCGCTCAAGCGATCGTCAGCCTTTCGGCGCTGACATCGACTGCCCTGCTGCTATCGAAGCTCTTGCCGACGATGATGAATGACTTTCACTAAGTGATTATGGTGTCACTGCGTTGAAGACCGCCATCGTTTGGCCCAATCAGCAGTCAACAAATCAAAAGCCGAACCGCATAGCGCAAGGCGTATGCGATTCGGCTTAGGTGTCTTCGTTGCTCATCTAGTCAGAGCGGTTAAACCAACTACACCGGTGGCTCACCGCCCGGAGCGCCTCGATAGATGATAGCACGTTGTCACGGAAAGCAGCTACTTTTTCTTCTTTTTAGCTTTTTTCGCAGTCGTCTTTTTGGTCTTCTTCGCTTTCTTAGCCATGTCCCCTCCATGATTCACATCTGAAATAGTGCAGGCCGAGAATCGGCGTGCACGACGGAAAATGTAACATCAAATTTGCAATATTGACATTGAGACATGTCGCTCACCCGCTTAGAGCTTCCGAACCGCTTGTCTCTTCCAGGAGGCAATGCACGGCGCAAAAGAACAGTGCCGCAACGCAATCCCTGAGGGCCGTTCTCTTGCCCCATTTGGGCCGAAGGATCCTCGCCGAAAAAGCTATCTGCAGGGGCGGCTATTGAATCATTCCGTCGGTTCTTCGCGTGGTCGCACCGACGCGCTTTCCTGTGGAGCCACCGATTACGATGGGGCCGATTGGGCGTGGGAGTTCTTACGCCGAAATCAGGACTATATCGCCGATTGGCGAAGCTCCGTTCCGCGGCACCTGCCATGCATTACGTTGAAGGACGGCACGCGGCTGTTGCGCCTCAGGCAGCGATTTCCGCGTGCGGAGAAGTGGGGGCTTTACGCCTTCGCCGATCCGAGACGCTGCGCCCTTGACGCAACCGTGGTCTGGCATGCCAATGCCTTGAAACGCGTGGTCCGGCTGAGTGCTAGGATGCCGAATGAGCACAGTGGTGCCATGACGCGCGCGCTCGCCGACTTCAATGGCGATCGACTAGCGGTGATTGATACCGTTCAGCACGTTTCGATCAAAGGCATGGGCGTTCGCGTCAATGTCGAAATCAAAGGCCTTTCCGTCCTGACCGCGCCATTTGCTGCGATCTTTGAACTCCATGACCTCGACGACCTCTCAGGGCAGACCGAGGTCCTGAAGCGTCTTCATCGGTTCACTGATACCAATGTTACAGCCCTTCAAAGATCAACTTTTTCAGGCGACGAACGCCTCCGCCAGGCCCTGATCGCGCTCGATGAAAGCCTGAACGGCAAGACGTATCGGCAGATCGCGATTACTCTCTTTGGAGATAAGAAAGTTGCTGAAGAATGGCTGGGGCCTAGTCAATTCTTGAAGGACCGCACGCGGCGCCTCGTCGCGAAAGGCACCGAGTTGATGAAGGGCGGTTATCGCGATCTCCTGAGTTAGACGATTCCGCCATTCTCGCTTTGACGAGTTTTGCTCGCGTGGGATGGCGAAACAAGGTCCGCCATCTTCGCCACTCCAAAAACAGTCCCGATCTGACGACGCTTCCCCTTGCACCTCTTGCTTGTGCGAGATTCGATAAGGGGACGTTGGACGATGACAAAAAGTGACGACAAAGAACCGGAAAAGCCGTTCCTCAACACGGTGGAAGCCGCCGCCTGGCTCCGGCTTACCAAAAACACCCTAGAGAAGATGCGGGTGAACGGCAGAGGGCCCGCTTACCGCAAGCACGGACGCTATGTCCGCTACCACATCGAAGATCTCGTCGAATGGTCGCAGGCAAGCAAGCGGAGGTCGACCTCCGATGCAGATTGATCGCACAAGACTGTGGCGGCAGGCCAGCATTCTTTCGGCCATGTGCGCCGGCATCATCACTCTTCTGATGTCCTCTGCACCCTCGGTGCCGCTCTTGATTTACAATGCATCCGGCAGCGCTCCGCTGGGGTTTTATTATCTGGAGCAACGCTTACCAGTGCGCGGCGAACTCGCCGTCTTCAAGCCGCCACCAACGATCGAACTCTTGATCATCGCGCACAGAATCTTGCCTGTGCCGGTACCGCTTCTGAAGCGGGTCGAAGCGAGCGGTGGAGACGAAGTCTGCCGCGCGAAAGAGCCGATCGGCACCATGTCCATCAACGGCAAGGTCGTCGCTGAGGTACTGGAGAAGGACCGGGAGGGGCTGCCGCTTCCCTCCTGGGAAGGCTGCATGAGACTGGTCGAGGGGGAATTTTTCCTGCTGCAGCCGCATCCTCATTCGTTCGACTCGCGATACTTCGGGCCGGTCCTGCGTTGCGATGTCTTGGGCGTGGCGCACCCGCTCTGGACTTGGAAGTCGGATATTTGAAAGTGGCTCACGACGACGATCGTGCGCGTCGGAAAACGGGCGCGCACCTCTTCACCCTTGCCGCCGGGCCGCCCGTTCGGGCAGATCGCGAGCTCACGGGTCAAGCAAGCTCTTCCATTTAGATCAACGGTTGAAACGAACGAAGCGGGAGAGCAAGATAAAAGCACTGGCGCTTGAGGGCGCTTAAGCTGTTGCCTGCACATCCAAGTGTTGGCGACACGGCTGACCGCGATGTCGCCAAGCGAGTTCTAAAGCAACGATCGCGCTCATTGATTGCGTCTGCGGCTTGGCAGCCGAGGGCTGGATTCACATATCCGCGCTCTTGCAACGGGGACTTGCGTCATGGCCGGCATCGACGACGACGAATTCGAAGTGAAGCTTGGGCGGATCGGCAATCGCAGGCCTGGGAAAGCGACCAGCTATCTTCGACGCGTTCGGCAGGAAGCGAGCAAGGCCGGCGCCAGTGCGCGGGCCGGTTCGTCGTTCAAAGGCGGCCGCATCGGCCGCGGCCGCGCGCAAGGGACGATATTCGCACAGCGCGGACGAAGCCGAGGCAAACGCCGTGTCGTGGTCAAGGCCCGGATCGTGCGGATCAAGTCCGGTGACCTAGGTGCCGTGCGGGCTCACCTGCGGTACGTCCAGCGCGACGGCGTCACACGCGAGGGCGAGGCGGGGGAGCTCTACGACGCCGGCAATGACCGCGCCGATGGCAAGAGTTTTGCGGAGCGCAGCGCCGGCGATCGCCACCAGTTCCGGTTTATCGTGGCGCCGGAGGACAGCGCGGAGCTGGCGGACCTGAAACCCTTCGTCCGCGACCTCATGCTGCAGATGGAGCAGGATCTCGGCACCAAGCTCGACTGGGTCGCCGCCGATCATTTCAACACCGGCCATCCCCATACCCACATCGTCCTTCGCGGCAAGGACGGTGATGGAAGCGACCTCGTCATCGCACGCGACTATATCGCTCATGGCTTTCGGTCGCGGGCAGCGGAGCTCATCACGCGAGAGCTCGGCCCTGAAACGGAGATCGAGGTAGCGCGCAAGCTTCAGCAAGAGATCACGGCCGAGCGGCTGACGCGGCTCGACCGGAGCATCCTGCGGGATGCGCCTAGCGGTATGCTTGAGCCGGGTGCCCTGTCCGGAAGGGAGGCCGCCTGGCAAACGGCGCGGATCGGACGGTTGCGAACCTTGGAGCGAATGGGGTTAGCAGAGGAGACAGAACCCGGGCGTTGGCAGATCGACCCTGAGCTCTCCCCAAAGCTCAGACGCATGGGCGAACGCGGTGACATCATCAAGACCATGCACCGTGAGATGGCCGCGGCGGGAATTGCGCGGGTGGCCGGCAACTATGCGATTTTCGATCCGGAACGAGGCGATCGTCGCCTGGTCGGGCGGGTCGTTGGCGAGGGGTTTGCCGACGAACTGACGGAGCGCCGCTATGTCGTGATCGATGGGGTGGACGGACGGACGCACTATGTCGAGATCGGTACCCTCAGTGCCAAAGAGGAAGCCCCGGTCCGCAACACGATCCTGGAACTCCGACCGCGGGCCGCTGAACCGCGCGCAATCGATCGGACGATTGCAGAGATCGCGGCCCGCCATGGCGGCATCTACAGCGACCGTCTGCATCGAGAATTCGATCCGCAAGCCTCGGGCGAATTTGTCGGATCCCACGTGCGGCGCCTGGAGGCGATGCGGCGCGAAGGAATGGTCAGCCGCCTTGCCGATGGCAGCTGGCGCGCCGGGCAGGATTATCTGGACCGGGCGCTTCGATACGAGAAGCTCCAGCGATCGCGCAATCCTGTGCGGGTCGCGGTGCTGTCATGGCAAAGACTTGAAGATCTACCGCAGGCGCTGGGCGCAACCTGGCTTGATCGCAAGCTCGTTGGGAAGGAGCGCGATGAGCTCGCGTCGACCGGCTTTGGCGCGGAAGTCGAGACAGCGCTCCGAACAAGACGGCAATGGCTGATCGAGCAGGGGCTGGCGCGAGAGGAAGGTGGCCAGGTGCGTTTCGCTCGGAACATGCTCGAAACGCTCGAGGCGCGCGAACTGGCCCGGACGGCGACCGACATATCCGCGCGCACCGGCCTTGAACATGTCCATGTCAAAGCGGGCGACAAGATCGACGGCATCTACCGGCGTATGCTGACGCTGAACAGCGGGCGGTTCGCACTGATCGAGCGATCCCGCGAGTTTGCTCTGGTGCCTTGGCGGCCGGTGCTGGAGCGGGCTCGCGGGCAATTGGTCACCGGCCAGGTCGGCGGGGAAGGCATTTCCTGGTCGATCGGCATGAAGCGCGGATTGGGCCTTTAGAGCGCATAAGCTACTGAAGTTATACTATTTTTGCGGAAGTAGTATAACGGACTTGCCGCTGCACGAAGTTGGCTATACTATTTTCACGGAAATAGTATAACTGGGGTTCCATGCATGACCTCCGCCCGCCTGGATATCACCTATCAAACGCTATATTCGGAATTGGCCCAGCGTAGCCTCGATGAGAGCTTCACCTCCGAATTCTCCTCGAATGGAAGATTCGTGGCTGTCGAGGTCAAGAACAAGAAATACTGGTACTTCGACACACCCAAGCCAGAGGGGGGCGGCCAGGATCGCCGCTACGTCGGTCCAGTGGACGATCCGGAAATCACCAAGCGGGTTGAGGCATTCAAAGATCTGAAGGCCGACCTGAAGGGACGTCGCCGCCTTGTTTCCACGCTGACCCGCGAGGCCTATCTACCGCGCCCCTTACCCATGGTTGGCCAAGTCGTGGAGCAACTGGCGAAGGCTGGCTTTTTCCGCATGAGGGGGGTGCTCGTGGGAACAGTGGCCTACCAATGTTACTCCGCCGTGCTCGGCCGACGCCTTGATGCCGTGGCCATGCAGACTGGCGATGCCGACTTTGCGCAATTCCATGAAATCTCGGTCGCAATCAAAGATTCCATGCCTCCGATCCTGGAGGTACTTCGACATGTCGATCCGACTTTTCGCGAGGTTCCGAGCCAGGCCGACGGCAGGGTCTCCACTCAATTCGTGTCGAGGGACAACTTCAAGGTGGAATTCCTGACGCCGAACCAGTGGTCCGATGATCAGGCAGGCAAGCCAGTTCCGATGCCGGCGCTCGGTGGTGCGGCGGCATTTCCGCTGCGCTTTCTCGATTACCTGATTTACGAGCCCATCCGTGCCGTGCTGCTCCACGGTGCAGGCGTGCCGGTTCTCATTCCATCTCCAGAGCGATATGCCATCCACAAGCTGATCGTCGGATCGCGCCGGAAGCAAGACCGCGACGGGACGGCCAAGAGCGCGAAGGATCGACTTCAAGCCAGATCGATCATTGAATCAATGATCGAGAACCGGCAGCACGCCGATCTTGCTTCCGTCTTCATGGAGGCATGGGATCGTGGTGACCAGTGGAGAGCTGCGATCCGTACCAGCATTGCAACCTATGACGACGACTTCCAGACGTTGCTCCGAAGCGAATTTGCGAAGGGTGTATCCGAGTTCGGCTCCGATCCGGCCAATTACGATTTGGTAGACAAGTCCACCGACAAGCCCGCTCCTCCGCCAAAATGACATGTGACGGGCAGGCCAAGTTCTGCCTCGCGTTTCCTGCTCCAACGTCATCTCGACCAGCAGCAGCACAGGCCCGGCGTCAACATGATCGCCTCTGTCACGCAAGTGCTGCCGATGAAGATGCCCATATCGGCATGCCGATCACGTCGACGCCAAAGATCATGCTCGACACTGCGTCTGGCGCAACATGATCGTGGCAGTGATCAGGCTGTCCGCGCCTTGCTGGCTTTTGCTTGCCAAACTGCATGTTGATCACTGACCCATTCGACACTTCGCGCTGAATACAATTAGATCCAGCTCAGTCTTGCAGAATCACATCGTGGCGCTTCGTGGCCGCGCCGACTCGCGCATGGTCGCTACTGTGTTGAGCGCCAAACGACAGGGTTCAGTGGATGAAATGCCAACGAGATACTACTTGCGCCAAGTGTTCACACGCTGTTGAGGCGTTCGATGACACTGCGTTGACCTTGATTTTCAAGTCCATTGCCTGATCAGACTTGATCAATCTCGCGCTCACTGAAGGCGCGACTTTTTATTTCGATTGAAGCCTCGCGGCATTCGCCGTTTTCATCGCGCCGCTCACGTTGCGTGAGTATGGGGCGAGCGGGATGTTTCCAGCAAAAATCTATGTCGGTCAGATCGCCGTCGTGCTCGGCATCGTCGTCGTCTCGACCTGGGGCGCGACGCAATGGACCGCTGCGGCTCTCGGCTATCAGCAGCGCCTCGGCGAACCCTGGTTCCTGATCGTCGGCTATCGCGTCTATCTGCCTTGGCGGCTGTTCGAATGGTGGTTCGCCTTTGAAGCCTATGCGCCCGAGATCTTCGAGAAGGGCGGAGCCATCGCCGCCGGCGGCGGCATCGCGGGCGCGCTCTTTGCGATCGTTAACTCGGTGTGGCGTGCGCGCCAAAGCCAATTGGTGACGACTTACGGCTCGGCACGGTGGGCGACACCGAAGGAAATCAAGATGGCCGGCCTGTTCGCGTCCAAGGGCGTGTTTCTAGGACGCATCGAGAACAACTATCTGCGCCACGATGGATCGGAACACGTCATGTGTTTTGCGCCGACCCGGTCGGGCAAAGGCGTCGGACTGGTGTTGCCGACATTGCTCTCGTGGACGTCGTCGGCGGTGGTACACGACATCAAGGGCGAAAACTGGGAATTGACCTCCGGTTGGCGTTCGACGTTCTCGCATTGCCTCCTGTTCAATCCCACGGATTCGCGGAGCGCCCGCTATAATCCTCTGCTCGAGGTGCGCAAGGGGGCCGCCGAGGTCCGCGACGTCCAGAACATCGCCGACATCCTGGTCGACCCCGAGGGGGCGCTCGAACGCCGAACCCATTGGGAAAAGACCAGTCATTCGCTGCTGGTCGGCGTCATTCTCCACGTCCTTTACGCGGAAGAGAAGAAGACCCTTACCCGGGTCACCGAGATCCTCGCCGATCCTGCGCAGTCCTTCGAGAAGACGCTCAGGATCATGCTGGCAACCAATCATCTGGGCACCGAGGCCGAGCCGAAGGTGCATCCCGTCGTTGCTGCGACTGCCCGAGAGCTGCTCAACAAGTCCGAAAACGAACGTTCCGGCGTTCTGTCGACCGCCGTGAGCTTTCTCGGGCTCTACCGCGATCCCGTCGTCAGCCGGAACACTGAGAGTTGTGACTGGCGCATCGCCGACCTCGTGAGTGCTGCCAAGCCGGTCACGCTCTATCTCGTCGTTCCACCCTCGGACATCAGCCGCACCAAGCCGTTGATCAGGCTGATCCTCAACCAGATCGGCCGCCGGCTGACGGAGACGCTGAATACCAAGGCGGCCGGCCACACGCACCGCCAGCTCCTGATGATGCTGGATGAATTTCCTGCGCTCGGCCGGCTCGACTTCTTCGAAAGCGCGCTCGCGTTCATGGCCGGCTATGGCATCCGCGCCTATCTGATCGCGCAGTCGCTCAACCAGATCGCAAAGGCGTATGGCGAGAACAACGCGATCCTGGACAATTGCCACGTCCGCATTGCCTTTGCCGCTAATGACGAGCGTACCGCCAAGCGGATTTCGGACGCGCTCGGGACAGCGACCGAACTGCGTGCGCAGCGCAACTATGCGGGTCATCGGCTGGCTCCCTGGCTTGGCCACGTCATGGTCAGCCGCCAGGAGACCGCGCGTCCATTGCTGACGCCCGGCGAAGTGATGCAGCTGCCGCCCGACCAGGCCATCGTGCTGGTGTCTGGTCTTGCCCCGGTCCGGGCTACCAAGCTGCGGCACTACGAAGACGCAAACTTCGTCAGCCGCCTGCGCAAGCCACCTTTTCTGTCGAACGACGTATATGCAGACCGACCGCCGGCCCGCACTGACGATTGGCGGGGTCAGGTGCGCTCCATCGACCTTCGCCTTGCGACGCTGCCGTATCGCGAGCTCATGCAGGCAGGCGGCGAGGAGGGCGGCCTCAAGCAGCAATTGCCATTGTTCGACGAGGCGGCGACGAACGAGGCTCGCCCCATGGAGGATCGGCTGCTCGATGATGAGTCCGACGTCGCCGCTGACCGCAACCAGATGCAGCAAGCCGCAAACGCATCCAGCACTGTACGCCGAGCCCATGCCGTCACCCGCGACGACGACGATCTTCTCCCCTCGTTCTGAGAGCATTCCCCGATGAAACCGAAACTGTCGGCCTATGTCAGCGATAGCGTGGCACAGCGGCTCGAGCTCGCCGCCAAACGTCCCGGAGCCAACAAGTCAGCCATTGTCGATGCAGCGCTGGATCGCTTCCTCAATCCCGAGCGGGACGCCAGCGGCGATGCGGCACTGATCCGAAGGCTGGACCGGATGAGCCGGCAACTGGAACGGACCGACCGCGATGTTGGCGTCCTGGCGGAGACGATTGCGCTTTTCATCCGCTACTACCTGACCATCACCCCGCCGCTGCCTTCGCAAGATCAGGACGCAGCGCGGGCGCTGGGCCGCGAACGGTTCGAGATGTTTGTCGCCCAGGTTGGCAAACGCGTCGCCTCCGGCGGCCGGCTTGTCGCTGACGTCATGGACCGCGTCAGCGCCTCGAAGCCCGATCTCTTCATGCGGAACCTCGAGGAGGGCGCCCCGCTAGGCACAGCCCAAGCTGGAGACACAAAATCCCGTGCGCAGAACGCGGCGGGCGAGCCGCCGGAGCATTCTCCGGCAGGGCGAGAGGAGGTCGGCAATGTCTGATCTCCTCTCGCCAGAGACCCGCGAACGGCGTCGCGGCATGCTGCGGACCGCGATGGGACCGGCGATCGCGCTCGCGTTGGAAGAGCCTGACGTCGTCGAGGTCATGGTCAATCCCGATGGGAAGCTTTGGCTTGACCGGCACGGGACGGGCCGCGCGGACACTGGCGTCGTTCTGACGCCGCAGGTGTCGGAGCGGATCATTCGGCTGGTTGCCAGTCACGTGCGGGCGGAAGCGAGCAGTTCGTCTCCAATCGTCTCGGCGGAGCTTCCCGAAACGGGCGAACGCTTCGAAGGCGTCTTGCCGCCGGTCTCGCTCGCGCCGTGCTTTGCGATCCGCAAGCCCGCAACGACCACGTTCCGCCTGTCCGATTACGTCAAGGCGCAGATTGCCTCGCCGCTAATGGCGAAAGTGCTGACCGCCGCCGTCAGCGAGGCGCGCAGCATCCTGATCGCCGGCGGCACCGGGTCGGGCAAGACGACGCTCGCCAATGCTCTCCTTGCGGAGATCGCCGGTCTCGAAGAGCGGGTGGTCATCATCGAGGACACCCGCGAGCTGCGCTGCGATGCGAAGGATGCCGTGACGCTCCGGACCAAGCCGGGCGTGGCGAGCCTTGCCGATCTTGTCCGCTCAACGCTGCGTTTACGACCTGACCGCATCATCGTCGGTGAGGTCAGAGGCGCCGAAGCCCTGGACATGCTGAAGGCCTGGAATACGGGCCATCCCGGCGGAATTGCCACGGTCCATGCCAACTCGGCACGCGCTGCTCTCTACCGGATCGAACAACTTATCCAGGAGGCGGTCGCAACCGTGCCACGCCGGCTCATAGCCGAGGCAATCGACCTGATCGTCTTCATCAAGGGACGGGGTCCCGCACGGCGCATCGAGGCCGTCGCCGAGCTCAAAGGCCTCGATCCGTCAGGCGACTATCTGCTCGAAACTCCGCCCGGACTTCCCAATACCGCCCACCGTCCTTAACCCCAGGAGACTGCAATATGTCCGTTCGACTGCGTCTATACGTGCGTTCGCGCCTGCGTGGCTTCTGCTCGATCCGCGGGCTTCCCTTGATGGAGCTCGGCGCGGTCTCGGCCTGCATGCTTCTCAGCGCCTCGGCGGCACACGCCGCGGGTTCAGGCATGCCATGGGAAGCCCCGCTCGAGCGTGTCCTGGAATCCATCCAGGGACCGGTCGCCAAGATCGTCGCCGTCATCATCATCACTGTGACTGGCATCTCACTCGCCTTTGGCGACACCTCGGGCGGGTTTCGCAAGATGGTCCAAGTCGTCTTCGGCCTGTCGATCGCATTTGCCGCCAGCTCCTTCTTCCTTTCGTTCTTCTCGTTCGGTGGCGGAGCACTGATCTGATGCGCGCGGAAGGTTTTGAACTCGTGCTCCACCGCTCGTTGACCGAGCCCATCCTGATCGGCGGCGCCCCGCGTGCCGCCGCCATTCTGATCGGGACACTCTCCGCCGTGCTGGCGCTCGGCCTGCGCCTTTGGCTCGCAGGCCTCGTGCTCTGGGTCATTGGCCACAGCGCGGCCGTTTGGCTCGCCAAGCGCGACCCGGCCTTCGTCGAAGTCGCTATCCGTCACACCAA
The DNA here is from genome assembly GCF_023101085.1 of Bradyrhizobium sp. 170. NCBI lineage: Bacteria > Pseudomonadati > Pseudomonadota > Alphaproteobacteria > Hyphomicrobiales > Nitrobacteraceae > Bradyrhizobium > Bradyrhizobium sp. 170. The sequence continues at coordinate 2,242,768 of NZ_CP064703.1, forward strand.
GCACAAGGGGCGGCTCGCATGCTGAACCTGAGAGAATTCCGCGGCAACGCTTATCGGCTGGCTGATTGGCTACCATGGGCCTGCCTGGTCGCCCCAGGCGTCATCCTGAACAAGGATGGCAGCTTTCAGCGGACCATACGCTACCGCGGACCGGACCTCGACAGTGCGACCGAGGCTGAGCTGATGAGCGTCACCTCACGCGTGAACAACGTTCTGAAACGCTTTGGCTCAGGCTGGGCTCTCTTCTTTGATGCCACACGCATTCCGGCTTCCGAATATCCGCGGTCGGAATTTCCTGATGCGGTGTCCTGGCTGGTGGATGAAGAGCGACGAGCCGCGTTCTCAGGCGCCCCTGGGGTGGCGTGGGAGGACCCGTCCCGCCCCGGTGGGCAGCATTTCGAGAGCGTGCTCCATCTGACCTTGATGTATCTGCCGCCTGCCGAAAGGGTCTCGCGTCTCGAAGGTCTATTTCTCGAGCGCCCCAAGGAGAGGCATAGCGTTGGGGGAAAGGGGAAGCGCATTCGTCGCGACCAATCGATCGAAAGTCCTGCGCAAAATGACGGCGAGATTGATGACCAGCAGAGATTTGGCAGCAATGAGAAAGGCTATCGCGAACATCTTCAGAGATTCGTCCAGGAAACCGACCGGGCGATCGACCTGCTCTCGTCGGTCTTGCCTGAGATCTGGCCTCTCGACGACGCGGAGACGCTCACCTATCTCCATAGCTGCGTCTCGACCAAGCGCCATCCGGTCAGCGTTCCCAAGATTCCGGCCTATCTCGATTGCTTCCTGAGCGATGAGCCGCTGACAGGTGGATTGTCCCCGGCCATTGGGCGCAGCCATCTTCGCGCCCTGACGGTCCTTGGGTTTCCACACGTTACCTTTCCCGGCCTGCTCGACGAACTCAACCGGATCGGCGTTGCCTACCGCTGGGCGACGCGGTTCATTCCCCTTGACCGTACGCAGGCAAACGCAACGCTTGCGCGTTATCGGCGACAATGGTTTGCCAAGCGGAAGTCGCTTGCGGCGATCCTCAAAGAGGTCATGTTCAACGAGCAGGCGGCGCTGCTCGACACCGACGCCTGCAACAAGGCCCTGGACGCCGACGCGGCACTCTCCGAGCTTGGCGACGATCTGGTAGCCTTCGGTTATATCACCACGACCGTCACGGTAAGCGACGAGGACTCGCATCAGGCGGACGAGAAAATCCGCGCGGTCGAGCGGGTGATCAATAGCCGGGGCTTTACGGCGATCCGCGAGAGCGTCAATGCGGTTGAGGCTTGGCTCAGCAGCCTGCCGGGGCAGGCCTATGCTAATATCCGCCAGCCCATCGTTCACACGTTGAACCTCGCCCATATGTGCCCATTGTCGGCGGTATGGGCTGGACCCGAGCGGTGCGACCATCTTGATGGCCCGCCGCTTCTCATCGCCAAGACCAAGGGAGCGACACCGTTTCGGTTGTCGCTCCACGTCGGCGACGTCGGGCATACCATCATTGTCGGTCCCACGGGGGCGGGCAAGTCGGTCCTGCTATCGATGCTGGCCCTTCAATTCCGGCGCTACCCAAACGCCCAACTCATCACCTTTGACAAGGGCCGGTCGGCGCGGGCCACCACGCTCGCGTTGTCGGGGGCTTGGTATGAGCTGGGCGCAAAGGGCGGTATCGCCTTTCAGCCGCTCAAGGATGTCGCGGAAGAGAGAGCGAGACTCTGGGCGCTCGACTGGCTCTGCGGTGTGCTCGCCCATGAGCGCGTGACCGTAACGCCTGAGGTCAAGGAGACGCTCTGGTCGGCGCTGAGGAGTCTCGGGTCCGCGCCCGTCTCGCAGCGGACGATGACTGGGCTCGTGGCGTTGCTTGCCCGCGACGCGCTGAGGCAGGCGCTACAGCCGTACACGCTGGAAGGACCCTACGGCCGCTTCCTGGACGCGGACGCCGACCGCCTTTCCGGTGCGGACGTGCTCACCTTCGAGATGGAAGAATTGATGACGTTGCCTGGCCTGGTGGCGCCGGTCCTGACCTATCTCTTTCACACCCTTGAAGACCGCTTCGACGGCCGGCCCACGCTGCTGGTGCTAGACGAGGCTTGGGTGTTTCTGGACGACCCACTGTTCGCAAGCCGCATTCGCGAATGGCTAAAGACGCTGCGCAAGAAGAACGTGGCGGTCATTTTTGCGACCCAGTCGCTCGCCGATGTCGCCGACAGCCAGATTGCTCCTGCGATCATCGAATCCTGTCCAAGCAGAATATTCCTGCCGAACCCACGTGCACTGGAGCCGACCCAGATCGAGACCTACCGCCGGTTCGGCTTGAACGACACCCAGGTGCGCCTGGTCGCGGAAGCATCCCCAAAGCGCGAGTATTATCTGCAGTCTCGTGCCGGCAATCGCCTGTTCGAGCTTGGCCTTGGACCGGTCGCGCTCGCGCTCGTCGGAGCCTCCTCACCAGAGGATCAGCGAGCCATTGACACCGTTCTCGCCCGCACTGGGGCCCACCATTTCGCCGAGCGCTACCTCGCCGAACGCGGTCTGAACTGGGCCGCCAATCTCATCAGCACCTTCGAACAGGCCCATAAGGCCTGACCTCAACCCCAACTCCCAACCCCTGGAGTCTTCCATGCTCGAAAGTACCGGTCGCATGTTCATGGGAACAACCTCAAGATTTATCATGACGACGTTGCTATCTTTTGTCATTGCGGTGAATGGGTCGCGACGGCTGGGCGCGTTCGATATCGTTTTTGATCCCACCAATTACAGCCAGAATCTTCTGACCGCCGCGCGTGCGCTTGAGCAGATCAACAATCAGATCCGGAGCCTCGAAAATCAGGCGCAGTCGTTGCTCAACCAAGCCAAGAACCTCTCGAGCCTGCCCACAAGCGTTGTCGGTCAGCTCACGTCGACGATCAATCAGATGAACAACCTGATAGCTCAGGCGAAAAACCTCTCATTCGATGTTCAGAAGACGCAGCAGGATTTTGAGCGGCTTTATCCCCGCCAATATGCGGCAGCCGTTTCGTCCGACAAGATGGTTCTGGATGCGACGTCGCGATGGGACAACAGCTACGACGGACTGAAGCAGGCGCTCACCATCCAGTCGGCTATCGTCGGTTCTCTGGATCAAGATGGCCAGACGCTTCGAACGCTGATGGCGAATTCGTCCGCTGCGGTCGGCTCGCTGCAGGCCCAACAGTCCGGTAACGAACTGCTCGGTCTCCAGATCAAGCAGTCGTTGCAGACCCAGGCACTTCTGGCGACCCAGGCGCGCGCGGACACGTTGCGAGCGGCCGAACAGCAAGCGTCGTCCGCCGCCGCGAAGGAGCGCTTTATCCGCTTCATCGGCGATGGCCACGCCTACACCAGCGGCAAATAGGTGAGGGCACCATGGCTGATCTCTCCGTCATTGACCGCTTTACAGAGACCTTCTCGCGTTACATCGACTCTGGGTTCGGTCTTCTGTCCGGCGACGTCTCATTCCTGAGCTCAACGTTGATCGGCATCGACCTCACGCTTGCCGGCCTTGCCTGGAGCATGCGCGCCGACGACCATATCCTGGTGACGCTTGCCAAGAAGGTGCTCTATGTCGGTGCCTTCGCGTTCATTATCGGCAACTTCAAGAGCCTCGCCGATATTGTCTTTGCATCGTTCTCCAGCATTGGACTGAAGGCGTCTGGCGGGAGCTTAAGCGCCGCCGATCTGGCGCGGCCGGGTTTTGTTGCTTCCGCCGGCTTTACGGCCGCCCATCCTCTTCTGGAGGAGACCGGGCAATTCTCGGGTTTTGACGTGCTTACTAACCTGCCGACGATCCTGATCCTGTTGTTCTGCTGGATCCTGATCGTGCTTGCGTTCTTCGTCCTGTCGGTGCAGCTCTTCGTTACGTTGATCGAATTCAAGCTGACGACGCTTGCAAGCTTCATTCTTGTGCCCTTCGCGCTGTGGGGAAAGACCGCGTTCCTGGCGGAAAAGACACTCGGTAACGTGGTCGCCTCGGGGGTGAAGGTGATGGTTCTCGCGATCATCATCGGCATCGGCTCGACCATCTTCGGTCAGCTCGCAAGCACGCTGACCCGGCCAGTCGATATCGTCTCGGCCATGAGCTTGTTGCTTGCGGCCCTTTCGCTGTTTGGCCTTGGCATCTTTGGCCCGGGAATCGCGGCGGGCCTGGTCTCGGGTGCACCCCAGCTGGGCGCCGGCGCAGCCGCGGGAACGGTGGCGGGTGCGGCGGCTGTCGTGATCGGCGGCGGAGCGGCGGCCGCGGGTGGGCTGCGTCTTGCGGCGGGTGGTTCAATGACTGCGGTTCGCTCCGCAGCATCGCTCACCGGTGCGTCTTCAGCCGCCGGCGGATCGGCCCGGGCCTCAACGGTGGATCAGCTAGCGAGCGCGGGCACTGGCGGCGCAACGAACGCAGCTACTGCGTCAGGCCCGGGGCGTGCCGCGGGGCCGTCCGCGCGCGGGCACACGAGGGAAGCGGCACAAGTCGCCGCTCACACCCTGAAAGAGGGCGACAAAGGTGGGCATTCGTCGGGCCCGAAGCTGGGGGAGGAGTAGTATATGGCTAGTCACCCCTTTCAGCGCGTGTCCGTCCGTTACGGCGAGACGCCACAGCCGGTCACGCCCTATCAGAAGGCAGCCCAGGTCTGGGACGAGCGGCTCGGGTCCGCCCGTGTTCAGGCCAGCAACTGGCGGCTGGCAGCGCTGGCAGCCATCGGCCTGTCCAGCGTCCTCGGATTGACGATCTTCACCCAGATCGCTCGCTCGGGTGTCGTTCCCTACGTGGTCGAGGTCGATCGGCTCGGTGAAGTCCGCGCAGTCGGGCCGGCACTCGAAGCCTACCAACCGTCAGACGCGCAGATTGCGCACTTTCTCGCGCGGTTCATCGAGAACGTTCGCTCCCTGTCGATTGATCCGGTCATCGTCCGTGCGAACTGGCTGCGTGCCTACGACTTTGTCACCGACCGCGGTGCGCAGGCGTTGAACGACTACGCGCGAGAAGCCGATCCGTTCACAAAGATCGGCTCCAAGACGGTAACAGCCGAAGTCACATCCGTGGTCCGTGCGTCCAGCGACAGCTTCGAAATCCGCTGGAAAGAGAACGCCTACGAGAACGGCTCGATCGCAAAGACAGAGCGCTTCACGGGTCTTGTCACCACGGTTCTCAAGCCGCCTGCGGATGCCGAAACCCTGCGGAAGAACCCCCTCGGCCTCTATGTCCATTCCCTCAACTGGTCGCGCGACCTCATTGGAGACGCCAAATGAATTCCAAAGCCCTTACCAAGCTCGCGTCGGCCAGCGTCCTTGCCTTGTCGCTTTGGCTTGGCGGATGTGCCACCAAGCTCAATCTCGAAGCGCCTTATGACGAGATGACCTTTGAGAAGGCGCTTCCAGAGACTGATCCGCCGGCGCCGGTGCGAATCGTCGAAACGCCCAAGGTCTTGCCGTTGCCGGGCCAGCTGAAGCCCTTTCCGACAAAGGGTGGCAAAGAGGAAAAATTGCCGCCGGAGCAGGCGATAGCCAAGGCGAACAAGGCGGCGCGGATGGAGCCGACGCGCGCCGGCTATATCAACGCCATCCAAGTGTACCCATGGACGGAAGGTGCGCTCTACCGGCTCTATGCAAGCCCGGAGAAGGTATCGACTATCGCGCTTCAGCCGGGCGAGGAACTGATCGACGTCTCCACAGGCGACACGGTTCGTTGGGTGGTTGGTGATACCTTGAGCGGTCAGGGGAGTGCCCGGCGAGTGCACATCCTGGTCAAGCCGACGCTTCCGGATATTCAGACGAACCTTGTCGTCCTGACTGACCGGCGGGCCTATCACCTCGAGCTCGTCTCGACCAAGCAGACCTACATGGCGTCCATCTCGTGGACGTATCCGACAGATACGCTTGTCGCGCTCCACAAGCAGAACGTCGTCGCCCAGGAAAGCGAAGAGCGGGTCGCCGACCGTGGTGTCCGGCTCGACAGCCTGAATTTCCGCTACCGGATTGAAGGCGACGATCCGCCGTGGCGGCCGCTGCGCGCCTTTGACGACGGTCGCAAGGTCTATATCCAGATGCCAACGGGCCTGTCGCAAGGTGAGGCGCCGCCCTTGTTCGTCGCAGGAGCCGATGGCCGGCCGAACCTCGTCAACTACCGCGTCCGCGGTTCCTACTACATCGTTGATCGGATGTTCGGCGCCGCCGAGCTTCGCCTTGGCGAAGATCCGCAGCGAATTGTCCGGATCATCCGCATCGACGCGCGACCGGTGTCGCAGGTCTTCAGCGCCGCGAGCGCCTCATGACGACGGGATTGGATCAGGATCCGGAGCCGTTGGAACTGCGAGCGCGTCCGCGGCCCGTTCGGCGCCTCAACAGGCGCGCCCTCATGACCGGCTGCGCCGTCGCGGCGCTGTTCGTTGGCGGGGCGATACTGATTGCGCTCCGGCCGCACTCCTTCAAGCAGTCGGAGCGGACGGAGCTCTATAATACCGACCGCAAGCAGACCGCCGAGGGCTTGAGCAAGCTGCCAAAGTCCTACGAGGAGTTGCCGCCATCGACGCCGCGGCTCGGGCCGCCGTCGCCTGGGGATATCGGACGGGCCTTTGCCGAGAACGAGAAGAAGGCTGGGGTCTCATCGGAAGGTGGTTTCCGGGCTAGTCCGGAGGAAGATGCCGAACGGGCCGAGCGGATCCGCCAGACGCGTGTTGCTCAGCAGGCAAAGGAGTCGGGCTTGTTCGTCCGCCTGTCGGAGAAACAGGAGAAGCGCAAGCAGGCAAGCCCGACTGAAGCGCCAGCGACCACTCCATCGGCATTCCGGCCTCCAACGCCCGACACCGGTCCATCTGCTGCGGAACTTGCAAAAATGGCGCAGGCGATGATCGACCGCTCCAGCGAAATCATTCCCTCGTCGCAGGCGCGAAAGCTGGCCTTCGTCGGCGCGAAAGCCGACACGGAAACGACCAATGCCCATGCGCTTAAACCAGCGCCGTCCACCTATGCGGTGATGGCGGGGTCGATCATCCCGGCGAGCCTCGTCACGGGGCTGAATTCGGACTTACCTGGAGCAACTATCGGCCAGGTCACCGAGAACGTTTACGATACGGTCACTGGCGAACATCTTTTGATCCCGCAGGGGACAAGGATCGTGGGCAAATACGATAGCGTCGTCGCCTTCGGCCAGAAGCGGGCGCTGGTCATCTGGAACCGGCTCATCCTGCCGAACGGCAATTCGATCGTGATCGAAAACCTTCCGGCTACAGACGTTGCAGGCTACGCCGGGCTCGAGGACCAGGTGGACTTCCATACCTGGCAGTTGCTCAAGGGTGTGGCCCTGGCGACTCTGATCGGGGTGGGGACACAGCTATCGATCGGCAACGACGAGAGCGATCTCGTGAAAGCGCTGCGGGAAAGCACACAGCAAACGACTAATCGTGCGGGACAGCGCCTGGTGGAGCGTGAGCTCGACGTGCAGCCGACGATCACGGTCAGGCCGGGATGGCCGCTGCGGGTGATTGTTTCTAACGATCTGGTGCTGAAGCCCTACCAGGACGTTCAGACAATGGCGAAGGGCAGGTAGGGATGAAGCTTGCGAAGCTGCCTGATCGGACACCGGTGAAGATGAATGTTGCGCTTACGCCGGGCTTGGCGCAGCGGCTGCGCGAGTATGCTGCCTTCTATGCGGAGACCTACGGCAACAAGGAAGAAGTAGCTGAGCTGATACCGTTCATGCTTGAGGCGTTTCTTGATGGTGATGCGGATTTCAGGCGAGCCTGCCGGGCAGGTGGAGTGAAGGATACGGCCGACGCCGCTCCCCGTATTGCTGAAGATCGCTGGACCCGCAAAGGGCAGGATCACGGTGGGGAGAGTTCGCGTAAAGATTAGGCGGACACCGGCCATGTTGCAAGTTTTCTCCTCCTGCGCTTGTTACGAGCGCGCGCAAGGGGCCGACTCGTCAGGGACAGGTGGATCAAGATTTTTCAGTTGTTAGCTTAGAAGTTGTCTTTGCAACTATCTGCCATTTGGACAATTGTCTTGCTGACGAGGCTGGCCGAATGATTGAGGCGCTTCAACAGTTTTTCTAGGTCTGCGACCGTTGCTTCTTCCATCCGAAGATTCTCTGAATTGAGCGATCGAGCGATAATTGAATCAATAGGCTCGGCAACAATCGGTTGGCGTTCGTGCAAATCGCAACCTGCAACACCTCTCACCGTTGATACGATGTGTCCGTCAGGTGTTGTCACGATCACCAGGCTTGAATGTGCGAAGATTGTCGGCTCTGCAATTGATGCAGGTAGCTCTATGGCGCAGATAATCTCACCCGTTTCAACACAGCGATATCCAGCACGGTAGGAGATCGGACCGGTTGTGCCGATAGCGTTGCCGGCCACCTCTAAAAAAGGTTCCACGGTACTCGTGCTGTGCTTCATCTGACCAAACGAGGACGTCGTTTCTCGGGGGAAATACCTCATCGCGTGCATTATGTAACTTAAAAGCGGTCGCCTTAAAAGCGTCAATCCGCACGATGTGTGCCGGTGAAACGGACGCACAAAGGCCCATTGCGCGATATCGTGGCGAGAAATATGCGCCGGCTACGCGCTGCGCGTGGCTTGAGCCAAGAGGCTCTCGCGCTCGAGTGTGGAATCAACCGTACTTACCTGAGCGGCGTCGAGCGTTCGGAGCGCAACGTGTCGATTGACAACATTGCCCGCATTGCAAAAGGACTCGGCGTTGAGGCTTGGAAGCTCTTGAGAGACGAGTAGGTCTCGTAGGTGCAGAGGGCCCCGTCGATCTCGCGGACGGATCCCTCTTGCCGGCTGAGATCGCTCTGATGACACAGGATACGGCCTTCGCCCGAATGCGGGAGGCAATCTGCAAATCAGGCGGTGATCCGCTTGCCCGCTGGAAGGCGCTTCCGGCGTTGAATAATCCGGCGCGATCTACGTGCGACCAACGGACACTCCTGAGGCTGGTGCGGCTTGGCTCCGCGCGCTATCTCGGGTGGCTGGACAGTTGATCGGTTAATCCACGCGGGCAGATGAACATCAAAGACCCGTTGCAGTCTTCCTCGATCGCGAGACTCGTTGCAGATCGCTTTACAGGCAGAAATCGGTAGTCATCGGTTGCGACTGGAACCGCGGAGCTACGCGGAAGGCGCAGCTGGCCCAGTTGAGCCTGTCATCCTCGCGCGTGAAACCGTAAGGCATCGGAACAGGCGATGCCGAGCCCTCCGTCGCTGGATGTCGATGCAGCTCAGGGAAGGCAGGTCGGCAAGCCGCCTCGGTCTCAGTATTATAGTACCGCAAAGCGCCGAAAGTTTATGTTGTGGCAGGCTCGCCGTCTTGGGTCTACTTTGGCGTGCTATGGCAGGTGATCGTTTCTTTTCCCGTGTCCAGCAGGACATCTTCCGGCCCTTCACCGGCCGGCATCGGGGCATTGCTTTTGAGGTAACGGTCGACCTCTACGACCGCATACTCGGCGCAACCGCGGACTATGACTTGGTCCTCAATCGTGAGCGCCTGACCGATATCGTTGCGACAACGATTGCCAAGAACCGGGATTTGATTGTCCATTCCGCCGAGCTGCGTCAGCCGAACGGCGATGAGGACCAAGACCTCGATCAATCGATTGATGACCGCGACTACGCCCGCAAGCTTGTCTCCCGCCTGACCCATTTCGGCATCATCGAGTCCTTTTCCGACGCAACCCACCTCACCGTACTTTGGCGCTTCACCATCGAGGGCAAGCGGATCGCCAAGATGTTCGCGGAGACGCGGCGACGGACATCCAGCGGCCGCCAACGCAGCATACGCGCGTGCCGCACGGCATTGGAATCGTTCCTGCGGGACAAAAACCACGAATACCTGGTCGATGCCTACGAGTATTCGACGTCGATCTTTGAGGATGTTTGCCAGGTCGCTGATCTATTCCATGAGCATCAGCGGCAGCTCTTGCTGCGCAGTTACGCCGGCTCGAAGGATGCCATCGCGGACTATTTTCACGGGGTTGACGATTTCCAGCGCCGCGGCGAACGATACCTGACCAGCGATAACATTCACAATCATGCGACCGAGATTATTCGGCTGACCCATGAGATCGAGTCGATGCATCCGGACGACCTTGGGAAAGTCGACAAGGAGATCGCCATTGACAACCCGGGGATCGACGAAGATGCGCATGGGGCGCCGCCGCACGTCTTCATCGTCGAGCGCATCCGCGACATCGTTCGGTCGACGCGGCGCACCAAGCACGAGGAACTGACCCAGGCCGTCGGTCAATTTACGAGCCGATTCACCAGCCTGATCATGCGCATCATTCGACTGCAGTCGGCCGGGCGGAATTCGTTTCTCGAAATTGCAACTCTGTTCCGGGCCCTTTCAGGCGAGGACCGGCAGAGATTGACCCGCGAGGTTTTTCGCAATGTCTTTCCGCTCCGGGCCGACCTGCTGGATCCGGGCAAGGTTTTCTTGTCCGAGCGGGCAGAACGCCGTGAAACGCCCGTTGATGTGCACACGACCAATCCAACGCGAGACGAACGCTTGCGATCCACGATCCGCAGCGCTTTGGAAGAGGCATTCGCGGTCTCGTCGAAGGATGTCGTCGATCATCTCGAGGAATTGGTGAAGGAGAGTGGCGCAGTTGATCTGCTCGATTTGCCCGTCGATGATGCTCGGTCCCTCCTTCTCGCACTTTGCGCCGTGGAAGCGATCCGCTCCGACCGGGATACCGCCCGCCTGGATGTTACGCGCGGCAGCGAACGGCGCACGAATGGCGTCTTCGAGGCGAACGACTATCGCTTCAGCCAGAGGACTTAAGCGATGAAGGATATCGAAGCACGCCTGAAAACGAAGGGCATCCGCCCCGACGATTTTCGCGCGGTTTGCAGCGTGCTCCTCAGCAAGGGCTTTCTCAGCCGCGCCGATGGAGGCGACTCCACCCGGCTCTATGACGTTGCTGCGCGTTGCGAAGCCGAACTCTCCGAGTACCTTGCGTTTGCCTTTCCGGTCGTGCTCCTCAACACGCTCCGGCCGCCGCACTTTCGGCTGGTTCCGTCTCATCATCGCGACCTGGGCTTGGTAGAGCCCGATGAAGACCTTGAGATGCGGCGCGAAGTAAAGCAGTCCGTCGCGCAGGCGCTTGCCGCCTCGCTGCTCGCTTTGCGTATGCTTTACGATGAGCAGCTTCTGGAAAAGAAGATCGACGTGTCGGGGCGTATCAGCGTCAAACTGACCGAACTTGCCTTGTTTATGAATACAACATTCGGCGTGGGCCTTCCGCTAACGAAGACTGAGCAAAGAGCGCTCTTCATGAAGCTGAAGAAGCACGGCGCTCTCGACATGCGGATTGAAGCACTTGGAGACGAGGATGCCGTCATCGTGATTCGCCCCGAAATTCTTACCCTCGTGCTGGAGCAGAACGTTCGTGCCGCGCAAGCGGCGTTCGAGGCCTCCTCAAATGATCTTCCTGGGGATATAGCCCCGGCGGCGGCGGAGGCGCCGAATGATTCACATTCCGCGCAAATCATAACCCTTGAACGAACGGAACGCGGCTCGACGAGCCGCCCCTGATCGAGACAGCCGGTATTCATGCGTATTGCACAAGCGACAACGATGCACTGGGGCGGTCTGCCGAACATCGACTACGCGTTCGGCGGGCATACCCTGCTTGCCGGAGAGACGGGGTCCGGGAAGACATCCCTGATCGACGCCATCGTCGCTGTCATGGCAGGTGGCGATAGCCGCAAATCGAAGTTCAATACCGCGCAGACGCAAAGTGCGCCCTCGGCAAAGAAGAGCAAACGGACGATCCCATCCTACATCACCGGCAGCAATGGCATGGGCCGGTTTCTCCGGCCGAATGGCGCGCACGGATATGTTTGCGTTGCCTGGATTCAGGATGCGGGCGACGGCCCCTTTGGCATGCCCTTCACAGCCATCATCGGCGGTGAGGCCACTCTCGACCGTGATGTGGAAAAAACGCCATCCCTCAGCGGGGAGTTGGTTCGCATCCTTGTCCGAGGGCATCTCGTCGGGCACGGCGACTTGATGAGTGCGGGCGGCACCGTCATGCCCGGGCATGACCTGGTCGTAGCCCTGCGCGCAAAATACGGTACATCGGCCGTCCGCGACTTCAAGACCGGCGGCGAATACCTCGCGATGCTATACGCGTTCCTCAAGGGCGATACGACCCCCGTCTCGCGCGAAGAGGCGGACGCCGCGATCAAGGCTTTCGTGAGCGCGATCGCTTATCGCCAGCCGAACGATATCGATGGGCTCATACGCGAAGAAATTCTTGATCCGGTCGACAATGACGCGCTGATCCAGCGTCTTATGGAAACAATCCGGGAGGTCAACCGGCTGAAAACAGAAGCGGCGCGGATGGAGGCGAACATCGCGCAGCTTGAAGCCGCCGAAATCGACCTTCGCGGCGCCTTTTCCGCGTTTATGCAGGAACGTATGGCGCGCGCCCTGATCGAGGTTCGCAGAGTCCGGGACATTCAAGCCCAAGCGGAGGCAAAATTCGATGAGCGCCAGATAGAGGCGGACGATCTTAGCCAAACCGAAGCGGCCATTCTTGCAAAGAACAAGGAAATTCAAACGCTCGAAGGCAAGCACGGCGACATCCAGGCGCGTATCGCCAAGGAAGACGTTAACACCACCAAGACAAACCTTGAGCGGCTGATTGCCGAACAAGACCGCGAGATGGCCTCGATCCTCGCTCGCGTCCAGAGCACCGAGCAGGCCTTCAAGACGGCGGAAGCCGATGTTACCTATATGGAAGGCGTTGTTCGAACTATCGATGAGTTAAGCGACTGCACGTCCGCGCTAACCAATCTGCGCGCGGCACTGTCTTCGGTGTCTCTTGCGGCACTCCACGGTGCCATTGATGCCGTCCGCGACGGTGTCGGCGAGAATTCACTTCGAGTCATGCTGGAGCAATGCACGGCGATGCACGGCGCGCTCGGTGAGACTTGGGGGCAGGCGGTCAACGGCGAGTCCGGTCTGCGAACTGCATTTAACCGTTCCTTTCGTGCGATCGAAGGCCAGTATGACGCCAAGGCGGAAGAGGCGAGGAGCATTCTGCGGCGTGTCGAAAAACTAAAAGTCGGGCAGATTGAGTATCCGGAGCCCGTAGAGTATTTTCTGCCGCTGCTTCAGGCTCAGCTTCCTCAATGCAAGCCGCGGGTGCTTTGCGACGTCGTCGAAGTCACCAAGCCCGAATGGCAACCGGCTATCGAGGGATATCTTGGCTGGGATCGCTACACGATCCTTTACGACCGGAACTACGAAACCCAGGTCGTTGCGCTCGCCAAGGCGTTTCGACGCGACAATCCGGGCAGGCGCGGCAATATCTCCGTACCTCAGTTGTCTCTTGCGATTGAGGATCACCCGCGCGTGGACACGACCTCGATTGTGCATGTTCTCGCGGTTTCCGGAGATCCCGAGGCAGATGGCTACCTCAAGGCTCGATACGGCCGGACCCTTACGGTCCGGGACACCGAGACCCTGCGAAGAACCCGCAGCGGCATCATGCAGGATGGCTGGTCGACGCAAGGCTATCGGTATCAGCAGCGGCTCAGTCCCGACGAGGATCTGGTATTCGGAGCAGAGATCCGCCGCAAGCAGCGCGATACGCTGCTTCGTCGGGGCGAACAGCTCAGGAAAGAGATCGACGCCCTGACGGTTCGCAAAACCTTGCTGGCGAAGGCCATTGAGATCCCGGGTCCGTCAGCCATTCTCTTGCAGGCCGATGACCCACGGTTTTTCGATGAAGCCGCCGCGCTTCGCCGTATGGCCTCGGACGATCTCGCCGGCCTCGATCTTTCCACCATCGCTACTCTGATCAAGCAGGCCCAGGACATCGAAAGCGATCTTAAGGGATTGCGGTCGGACGTCTTCAAACTCGGCATTCACAAGGGAGGTGTTCAGACAATCGTCGACGGCATCGACAATCAGCTTGCGGACCTTCATGAGCAACTTGCTGACGTGGAACCCAAAGCCGAAGCTGAGACAGACCAGTATCAGACTTTGGTAGCTAGCGCGTTCATCGACCGCGAGGAATGGGAGAAGCGCTTCGAGAAGGAATTCAAGGAGCCGTGGTCGGTCGACACCTATACCAATCGGCGAAACGACCAGGCCACGCACGCAACGAACCTGACCAACGAGACCATTCTTAAACTGAACGCTTACAAGCACGATGCGCTCGACTATCAGCAACTGAGCGTCCAGCCGTTTGCGTACCATCCGAGTTTTGCGGCCGATACGGCCATGTTCTGGATGGAGGACACGTGGCGGCAAATTCGCGAGCAAATGCGTGCTCAGAGAGATACCGGCTTGCCCGAACGCAAGCGCGACTGTGACATCGCGGAGCGCAGCTTTACGTCGTCCTTTACGACCGATTTCTGTTCGACGGTTCTGAGCAACGTCGAAGGGCGGGACGACACGATTCTCGCGCTCAACACCAACCTGAGCCGGATCAATTTTGGTGGTGACAGCTACTTCCTCATCAACCCCTTGAAGCCGGAATACGGCGACTACATTGAATTATTCCGGAAAATTCGCGGACTTGCCGAAGTTCGCAAGGGCGAGCTCGATCTGTTCAACGCCGCCGAGTTCAATGCAACGGAGCGCGATACGTTGCAGCGCATTCGCGCTCTTCTGCTCGACGAGCGCGACACCGAGCAAGCGGTTGACGAACTCCGGCGCATCGCGGACTATCGTAACTACCGCTCCTATGATTTTGAGCGGCGCCGCGGCGAGGACCGCGTCGAGCTATCCCGTTGGGGCACGGGTTCCGGTGGAGAGACAGAAACACCGGTGTATGTCATTCGTGTCGCCGTGATGGCATCAGCGTTCAAGATCTTCTCGCAGCAAAAGAAGGCTCATTTCCGTTCCATCTTTATGGACGAGGTCTTCTCAACCATGGACGAAGCACGGACGCGCCGGGTCATTGGCTTTCTGAAGGAACTTGGCCTGCAGATCGTATGCGCCGCGCCGACGCGGTCGATGGCCGCCGTGCTCGACGAATTTGACACAAGGATCAACTTCTCGCGTTACCAGACGGCATCGGGTGACTCGTCCGATGTCAATGTCATCGACCTGGACAAAGCTCGTGTCCGCGCGCTCTACGAGACGCATCGGGAGAACGTGTCGGCTAAAGCCGAGGCCGCCTTCAAGGAGAACGAACCTCCAGTCCATGTCATTGCAGCGGATTCCGTGCGAACCGTCCAGTCCGGCACCTCATGACGTCCGCGCCGACTGCAGTCATGGCGCCCCAAGCGGCGCTGAACGAACCTCTTGTTCGGCGGGTCCTGATGCGAGTTATCGATCGCCTTGACGCCCAGCCCCAAGCCGAGCGTACGCATTCCATCCGCATCAATCTTGATATGCAGACGGCCCCGGAAATCCATGCGGCTGATTCCCTTTCGGCGCGTGCCGTGGCCTGGGCAGCGATCGATGGGACCGTAGTTGCCGGTTGGGCAACGCTCGGTTACCGAAAACATCGCCGGCACGGCGCGCGCGAGGAGCGCGAGCCTTACCTGGATTTCCAGTGGCCGGACGCCGTCGAAGAACTCATGCGGGAGAAATTGAACAGGCCGCGCAAGGCAGAATCGTACGCGTCCCAATGGCGCATTCGGCTTGCAGCGCAAAACCTGCCAATTTCAGCATCGTCGCTTGCCAGAATTCTATCCGCACCCATAGAAATCAGCACGCGCTCGATTGAGGAGGTGCTTTGCCGCTTTCTCTCGATCAGGGACTTGGCCAGCGAGCCGCTGCTCTTGCGCGAGGTATCTTCGCGTGTCTTTTGGGGACTTTCCAAAATCCTTGATGGCCGCGCCGATGCCGTGGCAGCCCTCCTCGATAGCGATGAATGTCCTTTCGCCGAACAGCCAGTTGTTCTCAACGTGCATGTCCCCATTCTGCCACGAGCATTTCTCTTCATCGAGAATCATGTTGCGTTTGAACGATTGAGAAGCGGAGACAGTCTCGGCGATACGGCGCTGATCTTCTCAAGCGGCTTTCGAGGTGCAGCGGCTCGCTTGCGGAAGCCTAATGGATGCAGCGCCTATTATTCACGCGCAAGCGCGCCGCCGGCGGTAGCAGAATTGGAGCGCAGGCTGTTTTCGCCTGCCGATATTCCAGTCTACTTTTGGGGCGACCTCGACTATTCCGGCATGGCGATCCTCGCGTCGCTGCGTAGCATTTTTCCTTCTGCTCAAGCCTGGAAACCCGGTTACGAACCGATGCTTTCGCGGCTAAACGCGGGGGGAGGCCATTCTCCCGCCGAGAGTGGCAAGGAACGGCAGCGCGTGATCGAGGCTACCGGCTGCACCTATGCCGATGAAGAACTCATTCCGGCGTTGCGGGTAACTGGCATGTTCCTGGATCAAGAGTAATCGGCAGGAGGGATTGACTGCCATGTTGCCGACCACTTGCATGATGCCTGACCTCTCAGGTCTTTTGGCATCATCGATCGATCGTTCTTTCCTGACGAAGCAACTCGTTGGTTCGGAGGCAGGGTTTCCCGAAAAGATGCTTATCTATCGGCGAAATTTCCTGCGCCTGGCCGACAAGGTCGTGCGCGATTATTCTGATGCGAGGAGCGCCACGCTATCGATCATCGACAAGCAGAAGGCTGGCACTCTCGGGATTCCTGACGGCCGGGCCATCATGAACATCATCACCAACAAGCTCGAAGATTGCATTATTTCCTTACGGCGTCTGTTCGACTATTTCGATCGCGTCAAGAGCGACACACCGGGCTTTCCGATTGACCGCTTGGTCAAGCGACGGATCGAGGCGTTGAATGAAGCCATCATGGACGTGCGCGACCTCATCATTCACATGGATAAGGATATCAGCGCTTCCGTGGTCGTGTTCGGCGATCCGATAAGCCCCGAGCTGAGCTCGGCTTGCGATATCATATCGATTGGCAAGCAAATACTGCCGGTGGAGCGGCTGACGCGTGCGATCAAGCTATTCCACGAATTCTCCCGCGAGTTCGCTGGGTATGAATTCCGGGCGGACGGTAGCTATGGACCAACTCCGCAGTCCGGCCCCCTGAAGCGGTGAGCTTCCGAGTCAGCTCCGAAGACGGAGTTAAACGCCGCCGTCGCGTTTGGGCTCCTGCTGCGCTCTCTCGATCATGGCGCGGGACACGACTTTTTCGGGGTCGCGCTCCCGATGGCGCGTTGCAAATTCCTCGTCGCTGAGCTCGCCATTGCCATAATCGGCGTAATCAAGGTGCTGCCAGCCTCCCTGGCTGAGATCCATGCCATAGAGGGGACCGACGAAGCCGCTCCGCGGGATGACATAGGCACGGACGAACGGAACGGTTTCGTAGGCGCGTTTCACGAACTGGGCGCCGGCCGTATTCTCGATGAACCAGGGCTGGGAGCCAAAATAGCCGAACTGCTTTGCGATGATGGCATTCAGCCGCTGCAGCGCCGCGAGCGCGTCCTCGCGCAAGGAATGGTAAGTGTCCGGATCGAAATGAATGGACCGGTTTCGAAGCTCGCCGAGCACGAGAAAATCCGCACCGACACCGTCCGCCAGGACGTCCCAGTCAGTCAGAACAGTGATGACGAACGCCCAGTTGTCGAAGGAGTCCTTGCGATAGACCTTCCGGTAATGCACGGACGATTTGAAGCTGTGGCGCAGGTCCAGCACGAGGTGATTGAGAATGCGCTCGCCGAGCGCGCAGGCCGCGACCAGGGCCGGGTAATAGAGACCAGCGACAAAGGACCGGCGTGCCTGCTCGTGGAATTGATTGTGATACGCCAGCAGCGACATCGATTTCGGGCCGAGGTCCGTCACATTCTTGATGACGATGTCGATGTGCGCCGAGCCGTATTGCTGCTCAAGCCGCTTGATCGCCTGCGCGCGGTTCTCCTGATGGTTTCGCTTGACCGGCTCGTCCCAATGGTCCTCGGCTTCGGCAAGGCTCAAAGGCGTCGAGTCAAAATCAAACGAAAACGGATGGTAGCGGCGAAACCCATGATCGGCGAGGTCAGCATGGGCGCCATGGTCGTAGACCCCGCTGGTCAAATCGGCGATCGTCTTCCGCATTGCTCATACTACATCAGCCAGTTTCCATAAGGGCACGGCATTTGGTCAACCTCGAGCGCGCATCATGTCCTCGTGCGGTCGGCCAGCTTTGACGTGGCTTGGCAGCGCTGGTCGGCCTGCATGAGATCCGGATGGAGCATTTCAAGCGGGATGCGAGGCCGCTCCACGCGCAGGGCCAAACGTGCCCAGCATCCGTGACAGAACGTCCTGTCAGCACGCCCGGGGTCTGCTGGGCCTAGCCGCGCCTGGCGCGGTGCTCCAGTTGGGTTCGCTGACAGTTGACTGCACCAAGCAACTGATTCTCGATGCCCTTGATGATCGGCGACGCGGGAATCTAAATAACTAAAATTAAATCAATGGAGTACGAGGTAGGGTTGCAAATAACAGCTTGATCCGTTAAGGGACCACGATGGTACATCTAGTGGATTTATGGACCATTGTGGTGGTCTACATGACCGAAGCTAAGCCGAACGAGCTGACGCCGCACGAAATTCGCCGCATCCGTGAGAAAATCGGATTGTCGCAGGTCGAGGCTGGCGAGCTGCTTGGGGGCGGCCCGCGCGCCTTCACAAAATACGAGTCCGGCACGATCAAGCCGGCGTCAGCGACGGCGAATATCCTGCGCCTGCTGGACGCCAACCCCTCCGCCATCATCACGCTATCCGGCGGCAAGATCGCTCCGATGGAGGCGAATAGTACCGGGCCGTTCGAGGTCACGGGCAAGCACATCGCGGCGCTCAGCCCCAGAAAGTTTGTGCTGCTCATGCGGCGGCTGCTCGACGGCGAGGCATGGAGCGGCAACCTGCCGATGGACGGCATCCACGTTGCTGCCAACATCACCGCCGCCGACGGCGGCGAGGATGCGCGCATCGAGTGGCAGAACGGCCCCGAGCGGACCAAGTTCTTGCCGAGCCGCATCTCGCAGTTCCAACTAAAGGCTGGTCCGATCTCGCCGGCGGAAGCCGGCGCGGACGTCCTGACGCCCACCGGCGAGGTCAAGTCGATGGTGCGCGACGCTTTGGAAAAGGGTGGCAGCTACGTCATGGCGTGCGGCCGCTCCTACGAGAACAAGCTTGTCAAGGCGCGCGCCGAAGCCATCCGCAAAGCACTCGCAAAAGCCGGCCTCAAGGTCAGCCCCAATCAAGTTCAGTTCCGCGATGCCGATCAGCTCGCGTCGTGGGTCAATATCCTGCCGCCCGTTGCGACCTGGGTGCTCGAGCAGACGCAGCCCGGCCTGGTCGGGCCCTTCAAGGACTGGACGCACTGGGCCGGTCGCTTTGAAGGCTCGTTCTGGGTCCCGGATCCGCGCCTGCCTCCGTTCCGCGAGAAGCTCCGTTCGTTGGTGGGCAAGCCGCGCGGGGTTGCTCGCGTCGTAGGCCTTTCGGGCGTCGGCAAGTCGCGCCTGACGCATGAGGCGCTCGGTCCCACGGAAGAGGAAGAAGCGTCGGGCGTTCAGTTCTCCGACCTCGTTCTTTACTCGGTGGAATCCGAGGCCGGGCCGGTTGCCATCAAGAGCATCGTGCAGAGCCTCGTCGACTCGGGCTTCCGCGCGATCGTTGTCGTCGATCGCTGCCCGCTGGACTCGCATCATGATCTCGTCGCGATGGTGAGGCGTGCGGGCAGCCGCGTGTCGCTCATCACCATCGACCACGACGTTCCCCCATCGATTCAGGGCGACGACGAGTTGCTGATGGTCGATCCGGCGAGCGATACCGTCGTGGAGGGCATGATCAAGCAGATCGCGCCTGACCTGCCGAGCGAGGATCATCGCCGTCTCTTAAGATTTGCGCGCGGTTTCCCACAGATGGCGACCTTGCTTGGCCAGGCATGGCTCAACGATATGCCCATCGCGGCGGCCACGGATGATGAGCTTATCGATCGGATTCTTCTCGGTCGAAGGCCAGCCGATCCGGTGCTGCTGAAGGATGCGGGAATGCTCCTGGGTGCGTTCCGGCTTCTCGGCACCACCGATGAATTGAACGACCTTACGCAGGTTGCACAGTTTACGCGGGGCCGGTCCGTCGATGATCTCCGTGCTGCGTTCGCCGACCTGCAGGGGCGCGGCGTGGTGCAACAGCACGGGCGTCTTGCCAGCCTTCAACCCAAGCCGCTCGCGCTGGCGCTTGCCGAGCGGCAATGGCGGCAATGGGGGCAAGCAACATGGGACGGCATTCTCGCTGGCAATCTTCCGGAACGGCTTCGGCAGAATGCCGCGTGGCAACTCGCCCTCTTGAACACAGGTCCGGTCGCGCCGCAGGTTGCGCGCCACGTGATGCGTTTTGATGGCCCCTTCGCCTCGCTGGAAGCTCTCGGCCAGGAAGGTGCCGGCGACGTCGTCAGCGCCTTGGCGGAGATTGATGCCGAAGCGGTCGTGACGCTCCTCGAACACATCCTGAACCCGCTCTCCATCAAGGAACTTGAAGACGTTCGGGGCGACTTGCGGCGGGGCCTTGTTCATGCGCTTGAGAAGATCGCTTTCATCGACACGGCCTTCGAGCGTGCCGCGCTGTTGTTGCTCAAACTCGCTGTCGCCGAAAACGAGCAGTGGGGTAACAACTCCGTTGGGCAGTTCAAGGCCTTGTTTCCGGTATTCGGGGGGAACACGACCGCCCCGGCCGGGCCCCGCCTACGCCTGTTGGACGAGTTGTTGCAGAGGGATGACCCGCAGGAAATGCCGATTGTGATCGACGCATTGTTGGACGCATCCAGCATGCACTCGCATGCAAGCATCATGGGCGCGGAAACGCATGGCAGCCGTCCGCAACTGGCTCCCTGGCAACCGAAATACTGGAAGGATGCGTGGGACTACGTGATTGCCTGCGTCGACCGGTTGGTTGCGATCGGCTTGCGCGACGACGCTCTCGGCTCAAGTGCGCGTAACGGGATCGCGCAGGAATTTCGCTCATACGTGGACGGCGGCCTGATCGACCACGTCGAGAGGTGGGTTGCGCAGGTTCAAGCGGTTCATCCGTACTGGCCTGCTGCCCTGAACGCGCTGGGCGATGTGCTGCAGTACGACTTAGCCTCGCTCAAGAACGACGAAGAGGCGCGCGTTCGCAAGCTCATTGCCGCTCTCTCTCCGCAAGATATCGCCGGCCGCATCCGCCTGCTCGTCACCGAGATGCCCTGGGATTATCCCGCCCATGCGAAGCTCGAATTTCATGAGCGGGAAAAGCACCAGGCCGACACGGTGCGCGCCTTGGCCAAAGAGGCGCTCGGGCAGCCCGAGACGCTACGGGCGGCGCTTGACGCCTTGTCCTGCGATGAGCAGCGAATGTCAGTCGCGTTCGGCAAAGCCATCGGCGAGCTTGCCGGCGACCCGCTTGCGTGGGAAGAGTCGATCAAGCGCGCCTATGCTGCGACCGCCGAAGGCAAGCGGAACTACGGGTTGGTCACCGGTTACTATTCAGGCCTCGCTGCGCAGCACCCCGGCGCGGTCGACGCCTACAAGAACGAGGCCATCAACTCGAACGTCTTCGCGCCGACGCTGCCGTTCTTGTGCCTGTTGCTCGGCATCACGGCAGACGATGTTCGGCTGGTATGCAAGGGCCTGAAATCGGGCACGCTGCCGCCGGGCACGATGTCGCATTGGAGCATGGGCGGGGTGTTCGCCAAGCTTGACGCCGCCTCGGCAGCGCCCTTGTTCAACCAGCTCCTGAGCATGGACAGCGTAGCCTATTCGGTGGCGCTCGACGTCATGGGAATGTTCGTCCATGGCAATCGCGATCGGCTTGAGGAATTGCGGCCCCAGATCATGCTGGCGGTTGACCACGTCGGTAAGCGGCCGAAGCGCCGCGGCTCGCAGATGAGCGCACATCACTTCGAGCACGTGGTGGCCTGGCTCCTCAAGAAGGGACGGGACGACACCGACGCCCGCGTGGCGGCCGGCAAGCTGGCGAACTATCTTGCGGCAAGCCCGGACGGGGATGCGGCCAAGATGATCAAGCCGCTGCTGCCAATCATGTTCAAAAACTTTGCGTCCATCGTCTGGCCGGTGTTCGGTAACGCGATCATTCGGGACCGTGCGACGGCATGGCGCATCGAACACGCAATCGGCGATGGATTTTCATTCGCCGACACCAAGCAGCCGGCCGTTTTGCACGTCCCCGAGGATATCTTGTTTTCCTGGGCGCACGCCAATCCCGAAGGGGGGTCTGCGTTCCTCGCGCGTACGTTGCCGGTTCTGAACTCGCGTGCGCCGGGGACCGAACGAAGCTTCCATCCTCTTATGATGCGGCTCCTGAACGAATTCGGTGACCGTGACGATGTGCGGCGCTACGTCATGCAGAATATGCACACGTTCGGCTGGTCCGGGTCGCTGACCACCTATTTTGCACTTTACGAAGAGCCGCTCCGCTCGCTCTTCGAGCATCCGATCGGAGCCCTGCGGCGCTGGGCAACGGTCGCACACACGCAAATACGCAAGCAGGTTGAGTCCGCCAAACGTGATGATGACGAGCAAGATGCTCAATGGAACGCATGACTTTGCCGCCGGAAAAAACGGAAATGTTCGCAACGTCAACCGGCCGCGCCTGTCGACCAGCGCATCAAGACATGAAGTAGCTTAGCGCCGCTGAGGGCAATGAAAGTGACATGGGCTGACAATTCGCGCACGCTTCACGCGTTATAATGCAGTTGATGAGCGATTCGATCCCGACGGAGAAAGAGCAATCTGGCGCGCCTGAGGCGGATCTGCCGCCGCCGAGCGCGCCTGAGAATATTTCCGTAAGCTTGCGGGGTTTCGACACCGAGGATCATGCTCGCGCTTTCGGCAATTTGCTTGCGACCTATGTACGGGAGCTCAGCCGCCATATCGACCTCAGCGCGTTGGATGGGATTACTGTCGCATTCAACTACGCGCAGGCGCTGCTTGACCTGGATCGTGGGTATGCGACATGCCATAAACTGACCCCCTCGGACGGCATTGCGTATGGGGTGGCCATGACGCCTTCTGTCATGCGCGAGGGCTGCGTCGAAAGCCATATGCTCTTTCATGCAGGCGTCCTGCTTGCGCTCGAAGACGAAATGCACGAGCTCTATGGGCAGGCGCTTCACATGCTCGCGCACGAATGCGCGCATGTTGAAGTCACGGAGTGCTTCAACGCGGCCTTCCCGGGCATGCTCTTGCAAACCAAGGTCGGGGCGCATGAGCGCTACCGCTGGGACATCATCAACGCGTGCTGGGACGAGTATGCGGTGACGCAAATTTGCTCGCCCTTCGGGCGCCGCCCGACCGATGACTACGAGGAGACATTCATCACCGCTCTCACAGAGACCCGGCAACACGCGAACAATTTCATCAAAGCCTACCGTCTGCACGCCGACCATGGCCGGATCACGAGTGAGGTTTATGGCGCCTATGGCGAACTGATGAAATTCGCAGCCTATCATCTCGGCAACATGACCGGGCTGGGCTTGACGCTCGATGATCGACCGATGACGAAAGCCGCGCTCGAAGGGCATTGGTTCGCCCCTTACTTTGAAAAGCTCAAAGAAACTTGTGCTGCGATCGCCGAGGATTACGGGACGTGGAAGGATCGCAGCATCTTTGAGGCGCTGGGCGATCTGGCAGACGAGATCGTCGTCGACGGCGGCGTCATTATATATGGCGACCGCGACGACGGCGGATTTGCCGTGAAAATCCCGTTCACGCCTGAAACCATGCCGGACATGCCCTAGCCAGATTGAGCATTTGGCGCGCTCCTGGCGACGCTCTCGCAGAAATGACCGAGCCCTTGGCGACTAAAGAAGCAGAGGCACCCGCTGTCGGGGCAGTGATAGCGACGCCGAAGGCGGGACACGAGAGCGAGTGCAGTCGCGAGACCGGTTAACAAGGCACCCGGGCGACGGGCAGTGATAGCGACGACGGCATGAAATGACGGCGGGACCTTCGCCCGAGTGCCTCCGGCGAGCGACACATTATGAGCACGCAAGGATCGAAGCTGGAAAGTCGGGTCGGCTCGGTTCGGAAGAGCCAATCGGCGCTTGGCGAAGAAGCCCCGGTCAACTCGTGCCCGGCATAATAATGTCTCACTTCAGTCGGGCTGCATCAAGCCGGAAACTTATACCCTCGCTCCCTTAGCGTGCTGCCATATTCCGAGGGCGACCACTGCGGAGAAGCTTTGAGCCGGAAGAAGGCGCGAGAAGCTTCATCACCTGTGAGTGCGAAGTCCCAGCCATATTGCGCACAGAGCATGATGAAGAAGGCCGTCAGGGCGTCGAACGCAGCATCAAGCGACGCTTGGGGGAAATTGCTGTCCCGATTGTGCTTTACTCCATTATACGCGCCGTACCATGGCAAGTCTTTCGTGCCGTGTCGCCAGCCAACAAAGGGGCGGCGTTCAGTCATCCATGGGTAGTACGGAAACTCCACCGCATATTCTGCCAGTTTCATCGCCGAGCACAGCTTGACATAATGCGTTGTATTTTCGGCTGGCGCTTTGTGAGCCCCGAGAATGGCTTTCCATTGTGACTCCAATTCCGTGCAGGCGAGTATGAGCACATTCCGCATTTCGTGCCCGTAAGCTTTGAAGTTGGCCTCCATTTGCTGAACAACGCGGCATATCTGCTCGAGCTGCTGGATAAGAGCGTGAAGCTGTCCGCTTGCGCTCGCGCGGTGGCTCAGCGCCTCAAGGCTCTGATCGCAGTTGCGCCCCTGGCTTTCCCCAAGGATCGGGCGGGGCCATGCCAGCGTAGTATACGCCGGGTTCAAGCTCGAGTTCATCAAACATAGTCGTGGGATTGTGCCCGCGCAGGGTTTCGAGCGTTGTCTTGCCTGGCGGGGCGGGAACCCGGTTCTGCTCTGAGTCCGTAACGTCGATGCGTTTGGCCATGGATTCACCAACTTCCCAAACGCCGAGAACCTGGCTCGGCTCGAAGCCATGGTTACTGACATGAATGAAGTAGCGCAATGCTTCCCCCGCTGAAAGCCGTTGTCGTCAGTGCTTGTTCTCAATGGCCTTGCCGAGGCGATGCATTTCAACGTTCAAGTCGATCTCGTCCAGCGTAATGATGCGCGCGTGCGCGGGCGACCCGGATAGGGAACAAGCGGAAGAATGACTCTTGTACGCTTTGGCCGCGATTAAAGACGGTCGCGGAAACTCGCTTCCAGTTGTCGCTGCGTGAGTCTGATGCGGTGGTCACAAATCACGCCGCGATCGCATTGTCGGGTTCGTAAATGTGGGTTTGCCACTTGTGTGTCGTGGTCCCATCGGCGCTCCGCCCAAGCTCCAATGTGACGAGGCGGTCGTTCGGGAAAGCTGGGCTTAGTTCAAGCGCCAAATAGTCGAACAGGGCACGTTCATGGACGGCCAAAATGATCTGTCTTCCATGCGCTTTTGAAAGCGTACGAAGGAGCACCGCGAACTGCCCGATATGAAGCTCGTCCATACTCTGCACCGGGTCATCAATAATCAGCCAGGGCAACTGAAGCTTGGCAGTCAAATGGAGAGACAAAAACAGAGTGAGCGCTGCGGTATTTAGATTGCCGGCGCTGAGCATCGCCCGCGGATTGCCACCCTTTTCGCCTGATCGGTGAACTGTCTCAAGAGCCGCTTCAACGGGACCGGGCCCCGGCGGCAGCGCGAAGGCGGGTACGAATGTTTCCTCAGGTGCAAGTCGCACAAAGAGGTCGCGCCAGATCGAATTGAGAGATTCGTTGAACACCCGTCTGACGATATTGGTTCGGACCACGGAAGCCTTCTGAGCCAAGCCGCGTGCGAAGTGAATGACTTCTTCCGCGCTTTCCCTTGCTTGGATCAGTTTTGCTAGCCTCGTTCGCTTTCCATCGATATCCAGATTGAAACTGGCCAGATGATCGCGCGAGCGCTGAAATTCAAGGGCTTGCTCCAGCGCAGTCTTGCGGGCGGATTGAGATGCAATTAATCGTGCCTCTTCCTGAGATCGCCAATCGCTCATCGTAGCAAGAGCGTTTCCAATCACGACCGCAGTGTCAACGGTTATACCCAGGTCCTTTGCGATAGCCGTTACTGTCTGCTGCAGGTTTGTGACCCGCTGATTACGGCTCCTGAGCTGATCGAGCCGGGCTGCAGTCGCATTGACTTGCGCAAGCAAGGTCATGCCGCGCGTTGCTTCAGGCTCGATGCTGGTCAACTGAGCGACGAGTTCACCCAGGCGGGCCTGCCGGTTCTTCAGTTCATTACGGGTATCGTCAGAAATAAGACGCGCGGTGAGCTGTGCCCGTTCGCGCTCCAGGGGCGCGCTGGCACCTGCTGCGTTTGCTTTTTCCTTCGACAGCGCTTCGAGACGACCTGCGCTTTCGGTCAATGACGCGATGCGCGCCGAGACGCGGTCGCTCAGGGGTGATCGGGACACCTCACTAAAATCGCGGCCGCAGACGGGGCAATCGTCACTGTGGATGTGCGGCAGGAGTTCAGCGAGGCTTTGGGCAAGTTGAGCCGTATCTGCGCTGATACCTTGAATCTGCTGATCCAGTAAACGAACGCGCGCCGCACCACGCTCCAGCTCTTGCGTGATCGCCAAAATGCGCGTGGTCGAACGTTGATCCTCACTAAGAACGCTCGTACACCGGGCGAGTTCCTTTTCCGCGGTACGTAGCGCTGTCGTCCGGGCGAGATCCGGGTTTGTCGATGCAGGAAGCTGCAAGTCCGGAAATATCGTCGCGACCTCTGCAATGAGATTCGCGAGGGCCACGCCCGGGCCGGCTCGCCATTCGTTCAATTCCGACTGCGCGGCGTGTGCTTCGTTTTCGCTTCTCTCGCGATCTTCCGTTATCGGATCGTTGGCAACAGATTGCCAGTCGGCAATAGCGGCGTCGATATCGCGGCGAATACGGGCGAGAGCCGATAGCCGGCCTTCTTCCGGAGATTTTTGTAGCTCGGCGATAATCCCCGGCAAGTTTGAAAGCTCGACCGACGACCGAAGTATCTCGCCGGCGCGCTTGCTGAGATTGTCTCCAGTCTCTTGGAGATACGTTTTCATCTGCCCTGCCTGCGAAGTCAGCCCATTGATATCCTTCTCCAAAGACTCAATGTCTGCTCGCAACTCGTGGAATTCAGGAACCGGCCCGCGCAGACGGCTAATGTGGCCCGCCGTGTGCAAGCCGTCGATCAGGCCGTCCAGACGATCAAGTCCAAGCAGATCTTTCACAAATTGAGTCAGCGGCGAGTCAGACTTGCGCGCGTCTTTATGCTGATAGATTTCGAGCAGCCGTCCCAAAGCAGATTGTGCCAGATAACATCGCTCGCTGAACAAGCCAGCGAGCTGGCCGTCCAAGGTCGGTCTTCCTCGGATCCCCTTTTCGTCAACTTCCAGCGCAGCAGGCGAGACGTCAAATCCGGTCGTTTCGAGTTTCACGGCCGCGCGCCTGGCCTGTTTGTGAACCAGGTGCTTCAGATATTCCGGCTCGACGCGCGCCAACGAAGGAATACTGCCGGTCAGAGCCAGTTCGATGCCGGATAGGACGCTCGTTTTGCCTGCCCCGTTGGGGCCGTGGATCAGGACAACCGGAGCGTCCAGGGAAGTATAGACGGTTCCACGGATGCTTCTAAAGTCCGTGAGAGATATCGAGGTAAGACGCCTGCGTGTCATGTCGTCGCCTCGCTCTCGGCGATCGAGGCGGCAATCTTTTGATGCAGAAGCGTCTCGACAGCATCCTTACCTTGCGCGGAGGCCGCCACGAGTTCGGCGAGCAGGGGTTCGTCATTGGCGACCGCACGCTGGAGCTCAAGCATGGGTTCGGAAATCGTATCGATGCCTTGCGGTATGCTGAGGGGCGTTAGGACGGCCAGCCAGTTTTTGATCGTGGCGTCGGCCTCGTCAGGGTCGCTGCTGCCGACAGGCAAAACACGGCATATTTTGGAAATTGCATCCAATGCGGATGTCGAGGGACGAGGCCCCGCCAACACGGCTGTCAGGGGGCGGCGAGATTTCACGCTGTCAAGCGCCCGCGCGATCGCTTCCAACTTGCTACGGGTGCGCTCTTCGGGATCCGAAACGGTGTCCGCAACAATGATCAGATCAGGTTGTGTCCCGGTGCCGACGAGGGCAGCCGTTACCGCGAATTTCATCCCGGCGATTTCAAGGGGACTGGGCAGGCGCCGGTATCCGGCCTGCTCAAGGAAGGCGGAAATCGCATCGACAGGTGTGGTCGCCGCTATCATATGCCCGCTGCCTTTCGGAACCCGTCGAGGAGCTCGTTGGCGTTTGCTGCGCTGTCTAACAACTCTGTGACGCTTACGTCGCGCCGGCCGGGGCGTCCGAGCCTGCCCCGCGTCGCGCGAGGAGATCGCGGCATCGTCGGAAATACTTGCTGGCTATGCATTACAATCACGTCGTCGTCAGGGCCGATATGGCCGTTTGCACCCAGCCGTATGGCTGCCTGCGCGGTCGACGCGAAGACCAGCTTTAGGTTATTGGTCGCAGTGACGATGCGCAAGGCGCCCTGCTCTCGGGCAGGCGGGGCCGGCTGCACGGCCCAGCTGCCATCGCGGTGCCCAAGCCCCAGAAGTGAAAGCCCAACTGCGAGTTCGCGCAGCCCGGCTGTGGCAATCATGGGGTCGGTAGCCATCGCCTGAACGGGCCTCGACGTGATCGGCAAATAGGGCAGGTCAGGCGCCGTCGCGTCGCCCGTATGGTAGAGTGCCATGAGGCGACTGGCTCGGGCCACGATCATCCGGATGAACGCGACGGCGCCAGCGTCGGGATGGGATCCAACTGCGTTTCGGAGGTGCTTTAAACCTTCCTTGATCGCGCTACTGTCGGGGGTTCCCAGTCCTCCGGGGGCGAGCTCGACCAGGCGGCACAGCTTTGCGCACAGCGCGTGGAGCACGAGTGCAGTCAGTAGGGGTTTGGCATAAGCGCGAATCAACGCGGATTGGTAGATGGCGTCCCGATTGGCCGGCGAATAACTGCTTCTGTAGACGTTCCGAAGCAATGCTCTCTGGTCGACCCCGAGCCTGTCCTCCGAGAATGCGTAGGCAGGGGGATGTGACGGCCAGGGCCATCCCATCTGGTTTTCCGCAGCAGTAAACACAGTTTGGATGTTGGAATCCTGGGCTGAAAGGCCGATCATCAATGTCTCGTGACTTACTGCAAGATCCACGAGGCGAGCCACCATTGCGGCGTTCTCCTGATCGTCGCGCCAGGCATTGATCTGGGACAATCGCGCGATGATCCGCGCGCGGAAGTTTGCTTCGTCGTCGCGGGCGCGCACGGCACAGCCGTGAAACTTGTACAAAAATGCTTGTTGCTGCGGCTGACGGAGATCCGTACCAGTCACACATACCACGAGCGCATTTGCTCTCGGAGACAGTTCGTCGACGGCCTTTTCGATAAGTCCATCCCAGTTTGCGCTGGCGATTCGTGAGGCAATTCCCTCAAGGATGAGAAGACCGATGCAGAGGTGTTCGGTATCAGGCTCGGAAGCGGGATCTGCAAAGGCGTTGGGAAGGTCCGCGCCTGTCCAAAGAATGTAGTCGTCGGGTTCGCCCGCCACGCCAATTTCGAGGAAGCGCGCATAGTTTGAGGCCAGCCGTTGAATGATCGCGTCAATGTTGGGCCAGCTCGCAACCGGTTGATGTACGTCGATCGTGCCGCATTCGGCGGGGGACAGGCCGGCCGCTGTGCTCAGGATCTCAGCGATCGTAGCGCGGAAACGGCAGTTGGCGTCCACCACCGCTACCTTACCTTGCAGGTGCTCGAGAGCATTCCGGATAAGGACCTTCAGGCCCGGGATTTTCCCTAGCGATATTCCGGATCCCAACCACAACGCATAGCGATCTTCTGCGATGCCTGAAGCCATCTCTGCGAAGGGACCGTCAAGGAGCTCAAGCGTTTCGCGAACCGAGATACTGGCAGCATGGGGAGTACCGGACATTTAAAGCCTTTGGTCGGGCCGAATAAAAAATCAAAGGGCCAATACGAGAAATAAAGTGAACGCTCTGCACGGTAGCAACATCGGCCCGTCCCAATCAAAGCGTTTGCGTCGGCCGACAATGCTACCGCACGATAGCGCTTCGCAGCAACATCATTAACCTCATGAATACAAACGACTTTCGCCGAAATTCGGAGTTGGCCGAACGAGCGTCGAAGCTGCAGCGGCGCGTGCTGGAGGCGGCGGGCTCGACGCCGGACGGCCAACGACGTCTCCAAGTGAGCCGCTCCAACCGGATCAATTAGCTGGCTTCGTCCTCGCTGTCGCTGTTGGCAGCCTGAGTCAGGAGCCATTTGACAAGATTCATGGCTTCCGCGGAGTTTTCGATGTGGTGAAAGACACGGAGATCGTCGGCGAATTCGTCAAGTAGCTTCTCTGTGTTTCCCCATCGACGCCCGCGCTCGAACCGCCCAGCAAAAATGCGTACACGTTCCCGGAAAGCGTGGAAGGCCGCCAAAGCGGCCGCGTAGGACTCGTTTGCGAGCGCGCGGTTCCGTGCCGCGTCAAAATCGATCTCATGCGTGCTGTGGGGTTGGCTTCTCACGATAGAAGCGCGGCGGTCCTCGCTACTTAGATAGGGATCGCGGATCGATTGGTCCTTCTGCATGAGCGCAGAACTGACTCCCGCGCAGTCCGCGCACACGGAAACCTGCGAAATGTCCCGCACGAAGATATCGTTCCGGAAGTCCGGAAACAGCCTTTGCCGATTTGCGATCGTTAGGTCATCTCGCTCCAGGGTGCATTCATAGAGCGACCGAACGCCCCCCGACCATCTTCCGCTCTTGCTCTTGCGCATGAGCTGGCGCTTGCTCCGCGCGCAGATCGGGCAAGTCCAGTCGGATGGGATAGCGAGCCAGCGTTTAGACGAGACAGGATCAACATAGGCTGCGTACTCTTCGTCGGTGGGCGCGACCGCCAGGCGGCGTGCCGGATCAACCGATGCAAGGGTCGCGGAATCGCGCCGCGTCGAGCGCGCCAGAAATTCGTCACGAAGAGTCCAGATCATCTGCGCTCGTTCGGTGTTTTTAGTATCTTGTTCGAACGAGCGCATGAGAAGGGAATAGGCGTCAAAGGCGCCATTCATAATCCTGGTGCTGGCCATGCCTTGATGATCGCGCGCCAAGCGTCCATGGACGAGATGGCCAAGAAGCTCATCGAGAAGGACCAGGCGTGCCTGGAAGCTCCTCCGTTCCGTTTCCCATGCGGCGAGAGCTTGTTCGTAGTCGATTTCGTGATCCTTGCCGCCATTCGGGCGGATGAATGTGCCGATTTCCTGCGCGGTGAAACTGAAGCGAGAGTCAATCTCGTTCCGAAATCGCATCTTGGCCTTTCCATCGGCCGCGTTGCATTCCGAGCAGACGAGGCACACGTCGAAACGTGATGTCAATTCTCGGATATGGTCGAGAATGATGATCGACGACTTGGGGCGCGTCTCCAGCCAGTCCTTGCCATACAGATCCCTTATGCGAGGCCAAACGAAATCACGCATGTGGTCGTGATGCAATTCTAGCTTGGCGAGCAGGATGCCTCGCTTCGAGAGGCGGAAAATATCGTCTTTGTGGCGGCGGCACGCCGGACAGATCCAGTACTGAGCGCACAAGGCCCAGTTCTCGTTGAGATCGAGGCACTTGGCTTCAAAGCGCTGCGTGGCGCACTTGGTTTGCTCGCTCCATCGCCCATCCCAATGGCCGAAGTGAAGCTGCATTTCCTCATCTGACAGACGTGAGGGCCGCCAGAACAGAAGGCTGGCAAACCACGCTTTAGCATCCGGATCACAGCCGGAGAAGGGGATGTCGTCGTCCGCATCGAATACCTCGTCCATGGACTTCTCCCTGGCCGCACGCGCCAGCACATACCAATGCGGAACTCCGCACGCGGGGAGGGACCAGAGCGCGGAGGAGATACTACTTGGGTGCTACTTTGAGCGTCGCAACGCAGGCAGGCCGAACCGATGAAAGCATGCGTTCGTTAAGCTGTCGGACCTCATCTAGCGTGGGTAGGCTCAGAAAGCCGGCCTCAAAGTATCGGAACGTCTGTACTTTACCGAGTTGATCAAGGCGTTCCACGATCTGTAATGATCGTTTTGGCTTCCTGACTTTCAGCTTGCGCTCGCTCGCCGCCGCCATCAGCCCCATCATCCCGTGCGAGAATTTGTTCTTGAGTTCCTTCACGTCGATCCCTTTGGCGCGCAGGAAGGCCTTAAGCGTCAACTCAATCGAATGCGTATGGAGATGGTAGAGCACCAGAGTGTAATGCAGCCGCGGCTTGGATTTCTCAAGGCCGGCAGAATGCACCGCGGCTCGGCAAAAATCCTCGGCCAAGTGATAGAAGCCCAGCGGGCCATAGCGATCGATTTCATTAGGCATGTGGTTGTGCGCCTCCCGTCTTTATGGCGTGTATATTCCGATTTCAGCTCCGCCGGCCTCGCCCAGCGCAGTCCCTAGCAGGCTGTTGAAAAAGGGCTCTCGCCGCCGACAGGCAACCGTGATTCATTAGCTCCGACGGGATTCGGGGTGGTTCATGCGCGGCGGCGACAATCGAACGGGCGAACTGTTCAGCTACGTTGACCTGGAGGCGCGGGTGCGGCGGGATCATCCGCTGCGAGCGATCCGGACGATGGTGAACGAGGCGCTGGCAGCGCTGGAGCGCGAGTTTGCCGTGCTCTATTCGCCGATTGGGCGGCCGTCGATCCCGCCGGAGAAGCTGCTGCGAGCGATGCTGTTGCAGGCGTTTTATTCGATCCGCTCGGAGCGGCTTCTGATGGAGCGGCTGGAATACGACCTGCTGTTCCGCTGGTTCGTCGGAATCGGCGTTGATGACGCGGCCTGGGACCATTCGGTGTTCTCGAAGAACCGCGACCGGCTGCTGGAAGGCGATATCGCGGCGAAGTTCCTCACGGCGGTGCTGGCGCAGCCCAAAGCGAAGAAGCTCCTATCGAACGACCACTTCTCGGTCGATGGCACACTGATCGAGGCATGGGCCTCGATGAAGAGCGTAAAGCCGAAGGACGGTTCTGGCGAGCCGCCGGCTCAAGGCGGCGGGCGCAATGCCGAAGCAAACTTCCATGGCCAGAAACGCTCGAACGATACCCATGCCTCGACCACCGATCCGGACGCCAGGCTTTACCGCAAGGGTAAAGGCAAGGAGACGAAGCTGTGCTTCATTGGACATGGGCTGATGGAGAACCGTCACGGCCTGCTGATCGACGCCTGCCTAACGCTGGCTGACGGGCATGCCGAACGGGTGGCCGCGCTGCACATGATCGAGCCTCGTGCCGATCGACCCACAGCGATTACGCTTGGCGCCGATAAAGCCTACGACGCAGAAGACTTCGTCAACGAACTGCGCTCGATGAACGTGACACCGCACGTTGCGCAGAACACCAGCGGCCGCAGCTCTACGATCGACGGACGAACAACCCGGCACGGCGGCTATGCCGTCAGCCAGCGCATCCGTAAGCGCATCGAGGAGGCATTCGGCTGGATCAAGACAATCGCCGGGCAAGAAAAGTCCAGGTTCCGGGGTCGTGATCGCGTTGGATGGGCCTTTACCTTCGCTGCCGCCGCCTACAATCTGGTACGGCTACCCAAGCTGATAGCGGGGGCCGGCTGATGGCCAAGTGGACCGGCTTCGCCAAGGCCTTGCCGGCCACTGGCGCATCGTCGAAATGGACATCAGGCTACTTTGGTGAGCTAGGCTGAGTTCTTCAACAGCCTGCTAGACCGGTGGTACTCGTGGGCGATGGCATTCAGCCTATGCGCGTTGGCTGTCGTAATCGAATCGCTGATATCACATTCGTCAGAAGATCAGAATCTGACAAGCGCCAGTACAGGTGGGCTACCCAAAGCGGATCGAGGAGGCCGTCGACTTTTTCCGGAGGAGGCTCACCGACGATCGTCGCCAGGTCGGCGATCTGCACTACAAGATTGGAAACGCCTTCCATGCTCTCCGTAACGAACAGGAAGCAAAGCGCGCCTTCGAAGCCGCGCTCGTCGACCCAGCGCTTGCTGCCTCGCCAGAGCTAGCGGCTCTAGTCCACAAAACCTTGTCTCTAGTCACGAGCTACTCGGCGACCATGAACAGGCAGTGGAGCACTACAACGAAGCGTTGCGGTTGAACCCCGACCTTGCCGAAGCCCACAACACGCTGGACAACCACTATGTCCGCCTCGGAAAGTATGAGGACGCCTTGCGTCATCTCGACCAAGTCATCTTCTCGGATCAGAAGCAGGGCCGGACTTCTGCGGTAAGCGGATGGCGCGCCAATGTTCTATTCAACCTTGGCGACCGTGCGGCATTTCGCGAAATCAATGGCTTGATAGTTCATGCTGACCGCCTCGGTTGGATTTGGCCCTGGTGTCGCCGCCTAGTCGCCGGTTTCGGGCGGGCGAGTGCGGACAACGCCCGGCAAGCTGCACCCTTCTGGCAACGCTATGTAGAGGCGAACCCCAAGAAACCGGCCTCGAGGTGGGAACTACTCAAAGACGCCGGCGGCGGATCGTGCCGCGCGGCCAAGACGGCGCGTTCTTTCTTTCTCGAGACCATCATGCGAACAAAACGGCAATCAATTCTGTGGCGATAACGGAGGCGGCTCCAAATATACAACCTTTAGAAATTGAGTAAGCTCCTGTAATCACTGGTGGGCCCGGCAGGACTCGAACCTGCAACCAGACCGTTATGAGCGGCCGGCTCTAACCATTGAGCTACAGGCCCCGCCGCGAGCGGCCGCGGGTGGGGCGGCCGGCAACGGTGCTGGCATCGTTTACAGGCATGACAGCGATACGGCAATGCCGGGTTGGGACCCAAGAACAGGCTTTCATCAACCCCCGCGCTTGCCTACAACCTGTCTCGCGTCATTCGTCACGAACGCTTGAGGCCAACAATGAAACTCGCTCGGATCGCCTGCGCCAGCCTCCTTCTTTTTGCGGGCGCCGCCGCGGCGCAGGATGGAGGCAAGGCCATTACCAAACCCACAATCAGCACCCAGATAAGCCTTGGGACCGCGACGCCGGGCGGCGGCTTCCCGGTCTACGGAAACGCGTTCGCGGAAATCCTGAATGCGGCTGATCCGGGGCTCTCGATCGAGCCGCGCAACACCAAGGGCTCCAGCGAAAACATCCCGCTGCTGGAATCCGACCAGCTCGACATCGCGCTGGTGGCCGGCGAGCCCTCCTACGAAGCCTTCATGGGCATCGGGCGGGCCGCAACAAAGCTGAAAATCCTCACCGCGATGTATTCCAGTCCCGGCATGTTCGTGGTGCGCGCCGACAGTTCCTACAAGACGATCAGGGATCTCGTCGGCCAGCCGGTTGCGTTCGGCGCCAAGGGCTCCGGCCTGCCGATCCTGTCGCGCTATATGCTCGACGGTATCGGCCTGAAGCAGGACGAGGATTTCAAGTCGATCTATCTCGACCGCGCCGGCGACGGCCCCGCCATGGTGCAGGACGGCCGCGCCGCGGCGCTGTGGGGCGCGGGCGTCGGCTGGCCCGGTTTTGCGACGATGGCGCAGGCGCCAGGCGGCGCACGGTTCATCGCGCCCGATGCGAACGAGATCGCGCGCGTCCGCGCCAAGCACACGTTCCTCAAGCCGCTGACGGTGCCCGCCAACAGCTATCCGAACCAGCCGGCGGCGATCGATTCCGTCGGTTCATGGAGTTTTGTGCTCGCGCGCGAAAGCCTGCCCGACGACGTCGCCTACCGGCTGGCGCGCACGCTGCATGGGGCCGAAGCTGCGCTGTGCAAGAAGCTGCCGCAGGCCTGCGAGACCACGGCCGCGAACACGGTTGCGGCCGCGCCGAATGCGGCGCTGATCCACCCCGGGGTGATGAAATATTTCCAGGAGGCGGGGGTGGTGAAATAGGGCGCGTCTCTTTCCGTTCGTCGTCCCTGCGAACGCAGGGACCCATAACCACCGACGTTTGTTGTTGCATCGGTGGCGGCTCCAGCCTTCGCAACAATCCGGGCCTGTGGTTATGGGTCCCGGATCGCGCTTCGCTTGTCCGGGTCGACGGAGAGATTTACTTCTTCGCCATCGCGCAGGCCGGATCGGGCGGGCCGAACGCTTCGTCGCCCGGGATCTTGGCGAGGATCTGATAGTAGTCCCACGGATATTTCGATTCCTCCGGCTTCTTGACCTGCACCAGCCACAGGTCATGCACCATCAGATTGTCCTCGCGCAGCTTGCCATTGCGGGAGAAGAAATCCTCGATCGGCTTTTCGCGCATCTTCGCCGCCACTTTCAGCGGCTCGTCGGTGCCGGCTTCCTTGATCGCGTTGAGATAGCTCATGACGGAGGAATACACGCCGGCCTGCCACATCGTCGGCATCCGGTTCATCTTGGCGAAATAGCGTTTTGACCATTCGCGGGTCTTGTCGTCCATGTCCCAGTAGAACGACGTCGTCAGCAACAGGCCTTGGGCTGCCGGCAATCCCAGCGAATGGATGTCGGTGATCAGCGCGAGCAGCGCGGCCATCTGCTGGCCGCCCTTGAGCACGCCGAACTCAGCAGCGGTCTTGATCTCGTTCATGTTGTTGGGCGGACCGGCGGCGATGCCGATGATCTTTGCTTTCGAGGCCTGCGCCTGCAGCACGAAGGACGACAGGTCCGGCGTCGCCAGCGGCGGCCGCACCGAACCCAGCACCTTGCCGCCATTGGCGGTGACGACGCTGGAAGCGTCGCGTTCGAGCGAGTGGCCGAAGGCATAGTCGTCGGTGATGAAGAACCAGCTGTCGCCGCCGCGCTTCACCACGGCCTGCGCGGTGCCTGCGGCGAGCGAACGGGTGTCGATCACCCACTGCATCGCGTAAGGCGAGCAGAATTTGCCATGGAAATCCGCGGCCAGCGTCGAATGCGTGATGAACAGTTTCTTCTTGTCATTGGCGATGTTCTGCACCGCAAGACCGACCGCCGAAACCGGAACGTCGACGATCAGGTCGACCTGGTCGACGTCGTACCAGCGCCGCGCGATGCCGCCGCCGATATCCGGCTTGAGCTGATGGTCGCCGACGATGATGGTGATCGGCTTGCCCAGCACCTTGCCGCCGAAATCGTCGATCGCCATTTGCGCTGATGTGACCGAGCCCTGGCCGGTCGGCGTCGCCGCCGGGCCGTTCATGTCGGTGAGCACGCCGATCTTGACCACATCGTCTGAAATTTGCGCGAGCGCGGCGGTCGATGCCAGCATCGCGGCAGCAAGTATTCCCAGCCTGGATAGGTTCCTGGCGAACATCCTGTCTTCTCCTCCCTGGAATCGGCACGTTGGCCGTTGGTTTTCGCAGGCGGTTTGATCCGCCAATTGGTCTCATTTGCAACTATTTTGGGACGGCGTCAACGTAGCCGAATGGACGGCTGGCCTGCCAGCGGTATCCGGTTCTGTTTATTTCCGCCCCGATTCAGGGCATAGCCGGGCCATGACCTCGCCCCAGCGCCTGCCGACCTCGCTGACACCGCTCGATAGGGCGCGCGATGCCCTGCTGAACGGCGTGGAACCGGTCGCGCCGGTGGAATTAATGCTTGGGGAAGCGCTGAGTTGCGTCGCCGCCGAGATGCCGCCGCTTCCTGCCTATCCGCCGCGCGACATTGCCACTGCAGACGGCTACGCCTTTTGCGCACGCGATCTCGTCGGCGCATCCTCCTATTCGCCGCTGCCATTATCGGCGCTGCCGCTTTGGGTCGAGGCCGGCGAGGCCGTCCCGGAGGCTTGCGACTGCGTGCTCGATTCCGATTCCGTCGACGTGTCCGGCCCGATGCCGCAGGTGCTGGCGGAGGCGATTCCGGGGCAGGGCGTGCGCCGGGCCGGCAGCGATATTGCCGCGGGCAGCCTCGTCGCAGAGGCCGGGCGGCGCGTGCTGCCGCGCGATCTCCTGCTGGCACGCGCGGCCGGATTGGCGCGGTTGAACGTCCGCCGTCCGAGGCTGCGCGTCGTCAATGTCCCCGGCGGCAGCCTGGCAGCGGATCTGATCGCGGAAAGCGCGCGGGCCGCGGGCGCCGACGCCGTGTTGTCGACCGCCGCGGGCCGCGATGCCGGATCCATTGCGGCGGCGCTCGATGATGGCGCGTGCGACCTGCTCCTGATCGTCGGTGGCTCCGGCGTCGGCCGTACCGACGCGGCGGTGACGGCTTTGGCTGCGCGCGGCGAAGTTTTCGCCCATGGCATTGCGCTGCTGCCCGGCCGTACCTCGGCCGTCGGGCGCGTCGGCAAGACGCCCGTCGTGGTGCTGCCGGGCGCACCGGATCAGGCTTTTGCGGCATGGTGGACGCTGGCGCTTCCCGTACTCGATCGCCTCTCGGACCGAGCCTTGCGAAAAGCAGTCAATTTGCCGCTGGCGCGCAAGATTGCATCTCACGTCGGCATCGCCGAGATCGTGTTGCTGGAACGGAAGCAGGATATGTGGTCCACGCTGGCGGTGGGCGAATTGTCGCTGGAGGCGATCGCCCGCGCCGAAGCCTGGCTCGTGGTATCAGGCGGCTCGGAAGGATTTGCGGCCAGCGCGCCGGTCGATGCCTATATGTTGCGGGAGTGATATGAGTTCGGGAATGACCAATACGCCTTCGGCGAAAGATCGCGACAGTAACGAACAGGATCAGTTCCTGACCATCCTGTCGCGCGAGGATGCGCTGGCGCGTTTCGAGGCCGCCTTGTTCCCGCGTGCGGTGCCGGCAGAGAAGCGCCCGCTCGCCGACGCGCTCGGCTGCGCGCTTGCCGAGGATGTCGTGGCGCCGATCGACGTGCCGCCGTTCGACCGCTCCAATGTCGATGGTTTTGCGGTGCGTTCGGCCGATCTTGCTTCCGCCGGTGAGGCTTTACCGGTGCGCGTGATGCTGAACGACGAGGTGATCGCCTGCGGTACCGCGCCGACGCGGCCGGTATTGTCGGGGACGGCCACGCCGATCGCGACCGGCGGTCCGGTGCCGCGCGGGGCAGACGCCGTCGTGATGGTGGAGCATACGCAGCCATCCGGACCTCGCGCGATCGAAATCCGCCGCGCCGCTTCCCCAGGGCAATTCGTGTCCCATGCCGGTTCCGATATCGCCCGTGGCGAGGCGCTGCTGCGCGCCGGCACCATCATCGGCTCGCGCGAGATCGGCATGCTGGCGGCCTGCGGCATCGCGGACGTCACCGTCGCGCGGCCTCCGCGCGTCGCCGTCATCTCCACCGGCGACGAACTCATGCAGCCCGGCCCGCCGTTGCGCCCGGCCGCGATCTACGACACCAACGGCGCCATCGTCACCGCGGCGATCTCCGAGAACGGCGGCGAGGCGGTGTTTCTGGGCGCGATTCCCGACGACGAGGAAGCACTCGAATCTGCCATGCGCCGGGCGCTCGAGACCAGCGACATGCTGGTGCTGTCGGGCGGTACGTCGAAGGGCGCGGGCGATGTGTCCCACCGCATCATCGGCCGGCTCGGCAAGCCCGGCATCATCGCGCATGGCGTTGCGCTGAAGCCCGGCAAGCCGCTGTGCCTTGCGGTATGCGACGGCAAGCCCGTGATCATCCTGCCGGGATTTCCGACCTCGGCCATGTTCACCTTCCACGACATGATCGTGCCGGTGCTGCGGCGGATGGCGGGCCTGCCGCCGCGTTCGGACGCCAAGGTCAATGCACGCGTACCGGTGCGGATCGCGTCCGAACTCGGCCGCACCGAATTCGTCATGGTGTCGCTGGTCGAAGGGGCGGACGGATTGATCGCGTACCCGACAGGCAAGGGCTCCGGCGCCATCACATCATTCGCGCAGGCCGACGGCTTTCTGCGCATCGATGCGCTGGCCGATCAGATGCCGGCCGGCAGCGAGGCCGAGGTGACGCTGTTCACGCCGCATGTGCGGGTGCCGGATCTCGTCATCGTCGGCAGCCATTGCACCGGGCTCGATCTCGTCACCGCGCCGCTGGCGCATGCCGGGCTCGTCGTGCGCTCGATCGCCGTCGGCAGTCTCGGGGGGCTCTCCGCCGCCAAGCGCGGCGAGTGCGATTTTGCGCCGATTCATCTGTTCGACGAGAAGACCGAGACCTACAACACGCCCTATCTCAGCGAGGGGCTCGAACTGGTGCCGGGCTGGCGTCGCATGCAGGGCATTGTCTTCCGCAAGGGCGATCGGCGCTTCGAAGGTCTGAATGCCGAAGACGCGGTCCGCGCGGCGCTGGCCGATCCGGCCTGCATCATGGTCAACCGCAACCAGGGGGCGGGCACGCGGATCCTGATCGACCGGCTGCTCGGCGGTGCGCGTCCGGACGGCTACTGGAATCAGCCGCGCTCGCACAATGCGGTGGCGGCTGCGGTCGCGCAGCACCGCGCCGATTGGGGCATGACCATTGCGCCGGTCGCGCATGCGTCAAACCTGGGTTTCATTCCCTTCGCCGAAGAGCATTATGATTTCGCTCTGGTAAAGGCGCGCAAGCAACGACCGGCCGTGCAGGCCTTCCTCGATGCGCTGGCATCGGAAGAGGGACGCGCGGCGCTGGAGCAGGCGGGATTTCGGCCGGCCTGACGCGCGACATGTAACAAGCCGTCAACAGAAACGGCTCGGGCAGGGACGGGAATGGCAAGATCGCTATCGATTGCGATCATCGGCGCCGGCATGGGTGGGCTCGCGACCGCCGCGGCGCTGCGGCGGGTCGGCATCGACGTCACCGTCTACGAACAGGCCACGCAATTCGCGCGGATCGGCGCCGGCATCCAGATCGGCTGCAACGCCATGAAGGTACTGCGTGGACTGGGGCTGGAGGCAAGGCTGCGCGCGCAATCGTTCTATCCGCGCTCCTGGAATAATCGCGACTGGCGCACCGGCGAAGTCAAGTTCGACATGATCTTCGGCGAGAGCGCCGAACAGAAGTTTGGCGCGCCCTATCTGCTGGCGCATCGCGGCGATCTTCATGCGGCGCTCGCCAGCGCCGTTCCAGATGAATGCGTCAGGCTCAACCACAAACTGGTCGGGCTGGAGGAAAGCGGCGAGGGCGTCCGGCTCGCCTTTGCCAATGGCGCAACTGCAACAGCCGATGCCGTGGTTGGTGCCGACGGGATCCATTCCCTCGTGAGAGACATTCTGTTCGGCGCTTCGCCGGTCACCTTTACCGGACGGATCGCCTATCGCACCACCTATCCGGCCGCGCTGCTCGGCGGTGAGAAGATCGACGACTGCACCAAATGGTGGGGCGAGGACCGTCACATCGTCATCTATTACGTCAAGCCGGACCGCAGCGAAATCTACCTCGTCACCAGCCAGCCGGAGCCGGACTTTCGGATCGAGTCCTGGTCGGCGAAGGGCGACGTCAGGGATTTGCGCAAGGCGTTCGCCGGCTTCGACCGACAGGTCGAGCAGGTGCTGGCCGCGTGCCCCGACGTGCACAAATGGGCGATCGTCGACCGCAACTCGCTGGAGCGATGGGGGAATCGCAACGTGACGCTGCTTGGAGATGCCTGTCACCCGATGACGCCCTATATGGCGCAGGGCGCGGCGATGGCGATCGAGGACGCGGCCGTATTGTCCCGCTGCCTTGACGGCGTCGAACGTGACGGTGTTGCGAACGCGTTTCGCCGTTTCGAGGCGACGCGCAAGGCGCGGACGGCGCGCATCCAGCAGACCTCGCGCGCCAACACCTGGCTCAGCGGGAGAACCGATACTGATTGGGTCTACGGCTACGACGCCTGGACCGTGCCGCTCGCGGCGTAAGTTGCTCTTAACCCTGAATGCGCAACAGCTCGCCGATGATCCGTGGCTTCATCCAGCCGACGTTGTCCACGATCTCCCTGCGCAGATCGTCCTGCTCTGTCTCGAACTGCTCACGGGTCATGCCCTGGATGATTCCTTGGCCGCCCGTCGCTGTAACTCCGAATGCTTCCAGCGCAAGGTCATAGCGCTGCTTCCAATCGATCACGCGCTTGGTCATGACTTCCGTAACCGCCGGCACGGTGCCGGGATGGCCTGCCAGATCACAGGCCTCCTTGGTACGTACATCCGCTGCCAGCATGAGTACGTTCCAGTCATCGTATCCGATGAGCTTCAGCTGGGCATACAAAAACGCACCATGTTCGCCGTCCCAGATCGTGTGGTCGATGACCAGAAAAGGCACGGCACGGCAATAGCCATGGCGCATTGTCATTTCACGGTTGAAGGCCTCGGTGCGCTCATCCAGCCGCTTCTTGGCGGCGGCGAAAAGAGCAATATAGTCTTCCGCTGTCGGCAGGATGTTGCGCGCATCATCCGGGGCAAAGCCAACTTCCTGCAGAAATTTTCCGATCTTTGGATCGTCCCAGAGTTCCTTGGGGAAAACGCGTGTCACACCATCTGCGTCCGGTGTCGGACGCATGATCTCTTTGAACTCGGTAAAGCTTTGCGGCTGCCTGCGTCCGAATATTGCCACGGTGCCTCGCGATAAATCCGTCACGGCAACCCTACGGGCAGACATGTTAAATTGCATTAATCTGAAGCTGAAATCATGATCGAATTCTTCAATCTCCGGGTAGTTAAGACGATTGCTTGCTGAGTCTATCCCGCCGTCGTCCCCGCCTAGTGCGCAATTGCGCACTAGGCGGGGACGACGGAGAGAGTTGAGTCAATCTCCGTCCAGCGCCGCCAGCCGTTCGGCCTCGGCAATATCGTCCATGGTGTTGGCGTTGAAGAACGGATCGAGCGGCGTAATCGGCCATGTCACGGTCGCCAGTTTGTAGCGGGCAGTCCAGCGGTCGATCTTCCTGATGTCTTCGACCACAAGCGCATGGCGAAGTTCTTCGCGCAAGCGCACGCTCCATAGCCCGATCACCGGATGCGATTGCCCGTCGGAGGCGGCAACCGCAAGCTCGGCCTCCTCTGCTTCCAGCGCGCCGTATAGCCGCGACACCAGGTCGCGCGGCAGGAATGGGCAATCGGCTGCGGCGCTGAGAACAAGCTTTACATCTGGCCGGTTGGCCGCAGCCCAGTCCAACGCTGCCAGAATGCCGGCGAGTGGTCCCGGAAAATCCGCGACGCCATCAGGGATCACCGGCAGCCCAAACGCGGCAAAGCGCGCGGGGTCGCCATTGGCGTTCAGGATGAGACCGTCGCATTGCGGCTTCAGCCGCGCGATCACGCGGTCGAGAATGGTGCGGCCGGCGATGGTGCGCATCGGCTTGTCGCCGCCGCCCATCCGTCGCGCCAGCCCGCCGGCGAGCAGCACGCCGGGAATGTCAGTCATCGCTTTCGCCCTTGCGCTTGTGCCGGGCGGATTCTTCCGCGACATAATCGAGGTTCTGGTCGAACACGATCCGCTCCTGTCCCGACAGCGCGATGAAGCGTTTTCCCCGCGTGCGGCCGACCAGCGTCAGTCCGACCTGCCGCGCCAGTTCGACGCCCCACGCAGTAAAGCCCGAGCGTGAGACGAGAATGGGAATTCCCATCCGCACCGTCTTGATCACCATCTCCGAGGTAAGGCGGCCGGTGGTGTAGAGGATTTTGTCGGCGGGATCGACGCCGTGGCGATAGATCCAGCCCGCGATCTTGTCGACGGCGTTGTGGCGACCGACGTCCTCGGTGTAGCACACCGGCGTGCCTTCCTTGCACAGCACGCAGCCATGGATCGCGCCGGCTTCCATATAGAGCGAGGGCATGGTGTTGATTGCATGCGTCATCTGGTAGAGCCAGGACGTGCGCAATTCCGCCTTCGGCAGCGCCACGCTTTCGACCGCTTCGAGCAGATCGCCAAATGCTGTGCCCTGCGCGCAGCCTGAAGTTTGCGTGCGCTTCTTCAGTTTTGCTTCAAAGTTGGTGTGGTGCTCGGTGCGCACCACCACCACCTGAAGGTCGTCGTCATATTCGACCTCGGTGACGACGTCGTCGTACTTCAGCATGTTCTGGTTCAGGAGGTAGCCGAGCGCCAGATATTCCGGATAGTCGCCGATCGTCATCATGGTGACGATCTCCTGCGCGTTCAAATAGAGCGTCAGCGGCCGCTCCACCGGCACCCGGATCTCTACGGCGGCGCCGGCCTGGTCGGTCCCGGCAACACGCTCGGTCAGCCGCGGATCCTCAGGATTCGGCACGATCAGGGGGGCGGGGGCTTTTTCGATTTTCATCATATCCGCAGGTTAGCATGACAATGGCTGTCAGCCGATATAAAGCACCTTTGGAGAATGCCTAGCCCGGTCCGGCCAGGACAGCGGAGAATGCGATGAAAGTAATAGGCCTCGCGGGATGGAGCGGCGCCGGCAAGACTACCTTGCTGACGCGCGTGATTCCGCATTTCCTGAAAGACGGCCTGCGCGTTTCCGTCATCAAGCACGCCCATCACGCCTTCGATGTCGATGTGCCCGGCAAGGACTCCTGGAAGCATCGTGAGGCCGGCGCGGCCGAAGTGCTGGTGTCCTCCAGCCAGCGCTGGGCCCTGATGCACGAGCTGCGCGGGGC
Organism: Bradyrhizobium sp. 170; assembly: GCF_023101085.1. Classification (NCBI taxonomy): domain Bacteria; kingdom Pseudomonadati; phylum Pseudomonadota; class Alphaproteobacteria; order Hyphomicrobiales; family Nitrobacteraceae; genus Bradyrhizobium; species Bradyrhizobium sp. 170. The sequence goes on from NZ_CP064703.1 coordinate 2,287,093, forward strand.
CGCCGAGCCGCGGCTGCCGGAACTGCTGGCAAAGCTGTCGACGGTCGATCTCGTCGTGGTCGAGGGTTTCAAGCGCGAGCCGCACCGCAAGATCGAGGTTTATCGCGCCGCGAATGGAAAGCCGCTGCTGTTCCCCGACGATCCCGGGATCGTCGGGCTAGCGACCGATACCCCGGTTGAAACCACGCTGCCGACCGCCCATCTCGATGATATCGAGGCGGTGGCGGCGATGATGCTCAAATCGGCGATATCGCTCGAGGACGTGCTGGCGAAATGCGAAGCTGAGGGCTGATCAGGCCATGGCGCAATTGTCCGACGATTGCTTTGCCTTCGGCGGGCCGATGATGTCGGTCGATGAGGCCGTGGGTCTCATTGCGACGCGCGTGACGCCGGTCGTCGATGTCGAGACAGTCACGCTCGCCCGCGCCGACGGCCGCATTCTCGCGCACGACATTTTGGCGCCGCTGCCTCTGCCGCCCTTCACCAATTCGGCCGTCGACGGTTATGCGGTCTCCAGCCGCGACCTGCCGCAAAAGGAAGAACAGGCATTTCCGGTGATCGGCCGCGTTCAGGCGGGTAGCTCCGCGCCTGCGCCGCTCAAGCCGGGGCAGGCGGTGCGCATCTTTACCGGCGCGCCGATGCCCGAAGGCGCCGATACCGTGTTCATGCAGGAAGACGTGCGGGTCGAAGGCGACAAGGTCGTGCTTCCCGCGGGCCTCAAGCCTGGCGCCAATGTACGGCCCGCGGGCGAAGACATCCCCTTAGGCTTCGCGGCGCTGCAGGCCAGCCAGCGGCTGCGGCCGCAGGACGTTGCGCTCGCGGCAGCCTTCGGCCTGACCCAACTTGATGTCGTCAGGCGCATTCGCGTCGCGGTGTTCTCCACCGGCAACGAACTGGCGTCGCCGGGTGACGCACGCGCCGCAGCGCAATTGTTCGATTCCAACCGCTTCATGCTGATGGCGATGCTGTCGCGGCTTGGCTGCGAGATCAGCGATCTCGGCATCCTCAGGGACGACCGCGTAGCGCTCGCGCGCGCCCTGCAGGAGGTGGCCGGTAGCCATGACCTGATCCTCACCACCGGCGGCGTTTCGACCGGCGAGGAGGACCACGTCAAGGCGAGCGTCGAAAGCGTCGGCAGGCTGGTGCTGTGGCGGATGGCGATCAAGCCGGGACGTCCCGTCGCGATGGGGATCATCGGCGGCACGCCTTTCATCGGATTGCCCGGCAATCCGGTGGCGAGTTTTGTCACCTTCGTTCACGTGGTGCGCCCCACGATTTTGGCGCTATTAGGTGCGCGGCCGGAGCCGCTGATGCCGATGCCGGTTCGCGCCGCCTTCAGCTACAAGAAGAAGATTGCCCGCCGCGAATATGTCCGCGTCAGCTTGCGCAAAGCGGCCGACGGCGCGCTGGAAGCGGTGAAGTTTCCACGCGAAGGTGCGGGTCTCTTGTCTTCGCTGGCGGACACCGACGGCCTCGTCGAGCTTGGTGAAGAAATCACACAGGTGACGCCCGGCCAGACGGTCGGGTTCCTGTCCTACGCAAGCCTCATCAACTGATGTCCGTTGACGATGCAGGCCCCCTTCGCCATGGTCGGAACATGACGACGACAAAACTCGATCTTGCCGGGCTGAAATGTCCCTTGCCGGCACTGAAGACGCGCAAGGCGCTGAAGACGCTGCCGCCCGGCGACAGGCTGGAAGTGCTCTGCACGGATCCGCTGTCGGTGATCGATATCCCGAACCTTATTCGCGAGACCGGCGACAAGGTCGAGATTACCGAGCGCAGCCAAGGCCGCATCATATTTTTGATAGAAAAATCAAATGGTTCCGCGGAACAGACAAGTGCTTGAGCGGTCCGGGCGCGGGCAAAATCCTCGCTCGTCGATTAGACAACCGAGCGATTGCCGGGTGCGACATTCGGTCCTACAAATCCCGGCATGAACTTCCCGACATCGAAGGCGAGCGCAGCGGCATCCCCCGCCACGGTCAATGAGCCGGCGGCAAAACTTGGCAAATCGGCCGGCGGCCCCGAGTTCGGCGCGCTCGCGCAGGCCTCGATCCTGATCGTCGATGACGAGCCCGGGATGCGCAATTTTCTCGTGCGCACGCTGGGGCCGCGCTGCAAGCATGTGGCGGAGGCGGCCGACACGGACGAGGCCTCGCGCCTGCTCGACAAGAGCCGGTTCGACGTCGTCATCCTCGACAACATCATGCCGGGCAAGAATGGCGTCGACTGGCTGGCGGAGCAGCGGGCCGTCGGTTTCTTCGCCGACGCCATCCTCATCACGGCCTATGCCGATCTCGACACCGCAATTCAGGCGCTGCGCGCCGGCGCGGCAGATTTCGTGCTGAAACCGTTCCGCTCGAACCAGATATTGAATGCAGTGGCGCGCTGTCTCGACCGGGTCCGGTTGCAGCGCGAGAATTATGTGCTGCGCTATGCGCTGCGCGCTTCCTCCGATCGCACGTTCCTGCGCGACAATCTGATCGGGGCGTCGCCGGCGACCCGCAGCGTGCGGGAAACCATTGCCCGCGTCGCCCGCCTACCGACGTCGATCCTGCTGACCGGCGAATCCGGCACCGGCAAGGAAGTCGCGGCGCGCTCGATTCATTCGCTGTCCGACCGCGCCGACAAGCCTTTCGTGCCGGTCAACTGCGCAGCCATTCCGCCCGAGATGATCGAGGCCGAACTGTTCGGCCACATCAAGGGAGCCTTCACCGGCGCAGACAGCGGACGCGAGGGCCTGTTCCTCTATGCGCATGGCGGCACGCTGTTCCTGGATGAAATCGGCGAACTGCCGCTGCCGATGCAGAGCAAGCTGCTCCGCGTTCTGGAGGATCGCCGCGTCCGTCCCGTCGGCTCCGAGCGTGAAGTGCCGGTCGACCTTCGCCTCATCTTTGCGACCAATGCCGATCTGCAGAAGGGCGTGGAGAAGGGACGCTTTCGGGCCGACCTCTACTACCGCCTGAACGTCATGCAGATTCATCTGCCGCTGCTGAAGGATCGCGGCGAAGACGTACAGGAACTCGCGACGATCTTCATGAACAAGCTCTCGACGCAGCTCGGCATGCCGCCGGTTGCGATCGACAGCGCGGTCCGCGCCGCCTTGGCGAGTTACGACTGGCCGGGCAATGTGCGGGAGCTACGCAATCTGATCGAACGCACGCTGATCCTCGGCGCGTTCCCGGACGATTTCGCCGGGCCGCGAAGCGATGGCCAGCCGGCCGCCGCTGACAGCCTGGCCGATCTGGAGCGCCGGCACATTCTTTCTGTCCTGAAAGAGACCGGCGGCAACCGTGAGGAAGCAGCGCGCAGACTTGGGGTCTCGCGCAAGACCATCGATCGCAAATGCGCGCAATGGAACGTATGAGCGGGCAAGCAGCATGAACGAGCCGGCGCGCGGGCGCTCCGTTCGTTTCCGGCTGCTGGCGATCGCGCTGCTGCCCATGCTGGTCATCCTGCCGCTGCTGCTCGGAGTTGCCATCTATCGCTGGAATGCGAGGTTCGACGCCACGCTGATTTCGAAGGTGAATGGCGACCTTACCATCGCGCATCAATATCTGGCCCGCATTCTGGAAAAAACCGGCGTTCAGATCCGCGCGCTCGGCCTCTCCGCACGCTTCCGCGATGTGGAAGAGCACGATCCGCTGTCCGCCGTGGGCAACCTGCTTGAAGCTTCCCGCAAGGAGATCGGTCTCGACTTTCTCTACCTGATGGACTCCAGCGGAAAGATCCTCGCCTCGTCACCCCCGTTTCCGGGACGGCCAAAGGGCGACTGGCCGATCATCACTTCGGCGTTGTCGGGGGAAGCGCCGTCAGCCGGCATCGATATCTTCAGCAATGACGAGCTTGCGGCGATTTCGCCTGATCTTGCCGAGCGTGCGCGTCTCGACCTGGTGCCGACGCCGAACGCGGTGCCGACCGATCGCAGCACGGAAACGCACGGCATGGTCGTGCATGCGGCGAGCCGGGCGACGACCCCCGCAGGAGCGCCGGCTGCGTTGGTCGGGGGCATTCTGCTCAATCAGAATCTGGAGTTCATCGATACGATCAACGACCTCGTCTATCAGTCGGCGAGCCTTCCCGAGGGCAGCCAGGGAACCGCGACGCTGTTTCTGGACGACGTGCGGATTTCGACCAACGTCCGCCTGTTCGAGGGACGGCGCGCGCTGGGGACGCGGGTATCGGCAGCGGTCCGCTCTGCAGTGATGGGTGAGGGGCGCACCTGGCTGGACAGCGCGTTCGTCGTCAACGACTGGTACATTTCGGCTTACGAGCCGCTCGTCGACAGCTATGGCAAGCGCGTCGGCATGCTCTATGTCGGGTTTCTGCAGAAACCGTTCAACGACGCGAAGTTTGAGACGCTCCTGATCATCGCGCTCGCATTCATCGTGATCACGGCAGCAACCGTGCCGATCTTCCTGCGCTGGGCGCAGTCGATATTCATGCCGCTCGAACGCGTCACGACGACGATCGGCGAAGTGGAAAGCGGCAACCTGTCCGCCCGCACAAAATTGCCGGCATCTAGCGACGAGATCGGCCGCGTGGCGTTTCATCTCGATACCCTGCTCGACCAGATCCAGGAGCGCGACCGGCAATTGCGCGAGTGGAACGAGGAATTGAACACGCGGGTGCGCGATCGAACCAGGGATCTCGAACACGCCAATCTAAAGCTGGAGGCGACCACCAAGCAGCTCATCATGTCCGAGAAGCTCGCCGCGATCGGTGAGATCACCGCCGGCGTGGCGCATGAGATCAACAATCCGATCGCGGTGATGCAGGGCAACCTGGACGTCATCCGCAGCGTGATCGGCGACGAGGCCGACAAGGCGAAGGTCGAATTCCGTCTACTGGACGAGCAGATTCACCGCATCAGCCAGATCGTCATGAAACTTCTCCAGTTTGCGCGACCGGAGGAATATGCTGGCTATATCGAGCGCCATGCGCCGGGGAACGTCGTTCAGGATTGTTTGCCGCTGGTCCAGCATCTCCTGAACAAGACTGAAATCAGGGTTGTGAGAGAAGATCGGGCGAACCGCCTGGTCCTGATGAATCGCACCGAGCTTCAGCAGGTGGTGATCAATCTGATCGTCAACGCCATTCATGCCATGCCCGACGGCGGCACGTTGACACTCCGTTCCTTCGACGCCGATCGCGACGGCAACGCGGGCATTTCAATCGAAGTGGCCGACACCGGCATCGGCATGAGCGCGGATATCATGGACAAGGTGTTCGATCCCTTCTTCACGTCGAAACGCCGGGAAGGCACCGGCCTTGGTCTGTCCATCAGTCAGACGCTGGTGAAGCGCCAACGCGGCCAGATCACTGTCGAAAGCCAGATCGGCTCGGGAAGCACATTCCGCATATGGCTGCCGGAAGCGAGCTGATCGGACATTTTGTCCATGGCCCGTCCGGACATTTTGTCCATGGCTGTGGGAATTCCTCCACTAAGTGATTGATTTTCTGTATCGCGCCATTTGGCACGCGGATTGCTGTTCCTCCTACCTAAGAGTTGGAGTGGGGAGGGGGCGCGATGGCCGGATGTTCGGTCGCAAGGCGGACGACCGCGCGAGCGAGGTCGTTCGCTGCTTGCTGTTTTGCTGACGCGCTTGCGCCGCACTCCAAACGATTTTGCCTCGAGATCCGGTCAGTCGCATGTGCACCACAGGTCCTGCGCATGTGGTCGACGCTTCGCGGCCCCTCATCCAACCTTCCAACTTTCCAACTGACGTGCCGGTAAGGCCACGAACCCGGAGGTTTTTTCTATGACAACAGCCGATGCCACACTTGCACCATCCGGTGCGCTCGGGCTTCTCGACAAGGAACGAACGATCGCAACCGCCGGCTTCAATCGCTGGCTGGTGCCGCCGGCGGCGCTTTGCATTCATCTGTGCATCGGCATGGCCTATGGCTTCAGCGTGTTCTGGTTGCCGCTGTCGCGCGCGCTCGGGCTGAGCGCGCCGAAGGCATGCCCCGACATGTCGCTGGTGCAGGAGCTCTTCACCACCACCTGCGACTGGAAGGTCGCCAGCATGGGCTGGATGTACACCTTGTTCTTCGTGCTGCTCGGCATTGCCGCCGCGGTGTGGGGCGGTTGGCTCGAGCGCGTCGGCCCCCGCAAGGCGGGCTTCGTCTCGGCGCTGTGCTGGTGCGGCGGTCTCTTCCTCGGCGCGATCGGCGTCTACACCCATCAGCTCTGGTTGCTGTGGCTCGGCTCCGGCGTGATCGGTGGCATCGGTCTTGGTCTCGGTTACATCTCGCCGGTGTCGACGCTGGTGAAATGGTTCCCTGACCGCCGCGGCATGGCGACCGGCATGGCCATCATGGGCTTCGGCGGTGGCGCCATGATCGGCGCCCCGCTGGCGAACCTGCTGATGAACTATTTCAAGTCGCCGAGCTCCGTCGGTGTCTGGGAAACCTTTGTCGCGATGGGCGTCATCTACTTCGTGTTCATGATGATCGGCGCCTTCCGTTACCGGATTCCGCCGGCCGGCTGGCGGCCCGAGGGCTGGACGCCTCCGGCAAAAGCCAATGCGATGATCTCGCAGAACCACGTTCATCTGAAAGACGCGCACAAGACGCCACAGTTCTGGCTGATCTGGTGGGTGCTCTGCCTCAACGTGTCGGCGGGCATCGGCGTGATCGGCATGGCTTCGCCGATGTTGCAGGAAATCTTCGCCGGCAAGCTGATCGGATTGCCTGACATCGGCTTCAACCAGCTCGACGCGACGCAAAAGGCCGCGATCGCCGGCATCGCAGCCGGTTTCGCCGGCCTGCTCTCGCTGTTCAACATCGGCGGCCGCTTCTTCTGGGCGTCGCTGTCGGACAAGATCGGCCGCAAGAACACCTACTACACGTTCTTCATCCTGGGCATCGCGCTCTATGCGCTGGCGCCGACCTTCGCCGCGATGGGCTCGAAGCTTTTGTTCGTGCTCGGCTTCGGCATCATCCTGTCGATGTATGGCGGCGGCTTCGCGACCGTGCCAGCCTATCTCGCCGACATGTTCGGCACCCAGTTCGTCGGCGCCATCCACGGCCGGCTGCTGACGGCCTGGTCGACGGCGGGCATCATCGGTCCCGTGGTTGTGAACTACATCCGCGAATTCCAGCTTGCGGCCGGCGTTCCGCGCGACCAACTTTACAACACCACGATGTACATCCTGTGTGCCATGTTGATCGCGGGCCTGATCTGCAACTATCTGATCAAGCCGGTCGATAAAAAATGGCACATGAGCGACGCCGAGGTCGCCAAGTTGCAGGCGGCGACGGCGAACGCCGGGGCATCGGGTCCGTCGGGCTCCTACGGCATCGGGTTCGGCGGGCTCGACGCCAAGGCCGCGCTGTTCTGGGCCTTCGTCGGCATTCCCCTGGCCTGGGGCGTGTGGAAGACGCTGGAAAGCGCCGTCAAGATACTCTGAGCGCAATGACGCCGCGGGACCGCCAGCCAGCGTCTCCCGCGGCGTCTTCCGACCTCGGTTCCGACCGGCCGATCGATAGGTGTTCGCAATCGCAGCATACGATGGCTTTATTGATCTTGCGGTCATTTCGAGTACTCATCCTTCCAGCAGCCAAGGTGGCACCGGCGAGGAACGCTGAGGGCTCGAACGCCAAGCCGCGCCACCGGCAGCAACTTAAACGCTTATCAAGACGCCACAATTCGCTTGGCATCTGGCATGCCACGAACTAAGCTTGCGCTAGACGACTTGCGCTAGACGATAAGCAGGGATGAGATTTTTCAATGGATCACGACGTACAGGACTTACAGAAAGTCCGCTCGTTCGAACATCCCGGCGCGGGACGGAAGCGGGCCAAGGCGACCCCGAAGGGCCGCCAGGTTGACCCCACCGCCGCCCATGAGATCGAACTTCTGCTCGGCGAGCGGTCGCGGCGGCGCGATCTCCTGATCGAACACCTGCACCTGATCCAGGACAAGTATCACCAGATCTCGGCGGCGCATCTAGCAGCCCTTGCCGACGAGATGAAGCTGTCATTTGCGGAAGTGTTCGAGACCGCGACGTTCTACGCCCATTTCGACGTGGTAAAGGAAGGCGAGCCTGACATCGCGCCGCTGACCATTCGCGTCTGCGACTCGCTCACCTGCGCAATGCTCGGCGCGGAAAAGCTGCTGCGCGAATTGCAGGACAGCGCGGGTCCCGGCATTCGCGTGGTGCGCGCGCCCTGCGTCGGCCGCTGCGACACCGCGCCTGCCGCCGAAGTCGGCCATCACTTTGTCGATCATGCGACCGTGACGAATGTGCTCGCCGCCGCGAAGGCCGGCGAGACCCACGCGCATTTGCCCAAATATGTCGACTACGACGCCTATGTGGCCGGCGGCGGCTATGCGCTGCTGAACCGCCTGCGCTCCGGCGCGATGACGAAAGAAGACCTGCTGAAGTCGCTCGACGACGCTTCGCTGCGCGGGCTCGGCGGCGCCGGCTTCCCGACGGGACGCAAATGGCGCGCGGTGCTCGGCGAGCCCGGACCGCGGCTGATGGCGATCAATGGCGACGAGGGCGAGCCCGGCACGTTCAAGGATCGCTTCTATCTCGAAACCGATCCGCATCGCTTCCTCGAGGGCATGCTGATCGGCGCCCACGTCGTTGAGGCCACCGACGTCTATATCTACCTGCGTGACGAATACCCGGCCTCGCGCGAAATTCTCGAACGCGAAATTGCAAAGCTGCCGCCTGATGGCCCGGTGCTGCACATGCGCCGCGGGGCAGGGGCCTATATCTGCGGCGAGGAATCCTCGCTGCTCGAAAGCATCGAAGGCAAGCGCGGCCTGCCCCGGCACAAGCCGCCTTATCCATTCCAGGTCGGGCTGTTCGGCCTGCCGACGCTGATCAACAATATCGAGACGCTGTGGTGGGTGCGCGACATCGTCGAGAAGGGCGCCGACTGGTGGAAGAGCCACGGCCGCAACGACCGTCACGGCTTGCGCAGCTATTCGGTGTCGGGCCGCGTGAAAAATCCCGGCATGAAGCTGGCGCCATCAGGTGTCACCGTGCGCGAACTGATCGACGAGTTCTGCGGCGGCATGGCTGATGGACACACCTTCCACGCTTACCTGCCGGGCGGCGCATCGGGCGGCATCCTGCCGGCATCGATGGACAACATCCCGCTCGATTTCGGCACGCTGGAAAAATACGGCTGCTTCATCGGCTCCGCCGCCGTCGTCATCCTGTCCGAGCAGGACAGCGTGAAAGGCGCGGCGCTGAACCTGATGAAATTCTTCGAGGATGAGAGCTGCGGCCAGTGCACGCCGTGCCGGGTCGGCACCCAGAAAGCGGCGATCCTGATGGAAAAGCCGGTCTGGGACCGCGAGTTGCTCGACCAGTTGAGCCAGGCGATGCGCGACGCGTCGATCTGCGGGCTTGGACAAGCCGCCTCGAATCCACTGACGTCAGTGATTAAATATTTTCCGGAAGAATTCGTGCCGAAAGAGGCCGCGGAATGACCAAGATCAAGTTCGAACTCGACGGCAAGCAAGTCGAGGCCAACGCGGGCGAGACCATCTGGCAAGTGGCAAAACGCCACGAGAAGGAAATCCCGCATCTCTGCTATTCGCCGGAGCCGGACTACCGGCCCGACGGTAATTGCCGCGCCTGTATGGTCGAGATCGAGGGCGAGCGCGTGCTGGCTGCGTCCTGCAAGCGCACGCCGACCGTCGGCATGAAGGTGAAGTCTGAGAGCGCGCGCGCGGTCGCGGCGCAGAAGATGGTGATGGAATTGCTGGTCGCCGACCAGCCGGCGCGCGAGACCTCGCACGATCCCGATTCGAAATTCTGGCACTGGGCAGAAAAGGTCGAGGTGACCGAGAGCCGTTTCCCGGCCGCCGAGCGCTGGCGGGGCGATAGCAGCCACCCCGCGATGAGCGTCAATCTCGACGCCTGCATCCAGTGCGGGCTGTGCGTGCGCGCCTGCCGCGAGGTGCAGGTCAACGACGTCATCGGCATGGCCTACCGCAGCCACGAAGCCAAGATCGTGTTCGATTTCGACGACCCGATGGGTGAATCGACCTGCGTTGCCTGCGGCGAATGCGTGCAGGCCTGCCCGACCGGCGCCCTGATGCCTTCGGTGATGCTGGACGAGAACCAGACCCGCGTCACCTATGCCGACAAGAAAGTCGACTCGCTGTGCCCGTTCTGCGGCGTCGGCTGTCAGGTCACCTATCAGGTCAAGGATGAGAAGGTCATCTACGCCGAAGGCCGCGACGGCCCTGCCAACCACAACCGCCTCTGCGTCAAGGGCCGTTTTGGATTCGACTATATCCATCACCCACATCGTCTCACAAAGCCGCTGGTGCGGCTGCCGAACGCGAAGAAGGACGCCAACGACCAGGTCGATCCGGCCAATCCGTTCACGCATTTCCGCGAAGCCTCGTGGGAAGAGGCGCTCGATATCGCGGCCAAGGGGCTCGTGAAAATCCGCGACGAAAAGGGCGTCAAGGCGCTCGCCGGCTTCGGCTCGGCCAAGGGCTCGAACGAAGAGGCGTACCTGTTCCAAAAACTGGTGCGCACCGGCTTCGGCTCCAACAATGTCGATCACTGCACGCGGCTGTGCCATGCCTCGTCGGTCGCAGCTCTGATGGAAGGCCTGAATTCCGGCGCCGTGTCGGCGCCGTTTGCCGCGGCGATGGACGCCGAAGTCATCATCGTGATCGGCGCCAACCCGACCGTGAACCATCCGGTCGCGGCGACCTATCTCAAGAACGCGGCCAAGCGCGGCGCCAAGCTGATCGTGATGGATCCGCGCAGGCAGGCACTGTCGCGTCACGCCTGGCGGCATCTGGCGTTCAAGCCCGGCAGCGACGTTGCGATGCTGAACGCGATGCTCCACACCATCATCACCGAAGGGCTGACCGACCAGCAGTACATCGCGGGCTATACCGAAGGTTTTGATGAGCTCGCCGAGCGCATCAAGGAATTCCCGCCGGAGAAGATGGAAGCGATCTGCGGCGTTCCGGCCGAGACGCTGAAGGAAGTGGCGCGGGTCTATGCCCGCTCGCAGTCCTCCATCATCTTCTGGGGTATGGGCATCAGCCAGCATATCCACGGCACCGACAACGCGCGCTGCCTGATCGCGCTGGCGCTGACGACAGGTCAGGTCGGCCGTCCCGGCACCGGGTTGCATCCGCTGCGCGGCCAGAACAACGTGCAGGGCGCTTCCGATGCTGGCCTGATTCCGATGTTCCTGCCGGATTACCAGCCGGTCGGGCGCACCGATCTGCGCGAGCCCTTTGAGAAGCTCTGGCATCAGGACCTCGATCCCGTGCGTGGTTTGACGGTGGTCGAGATCATGAACGCGATCCACGCCGGCGAAATCACTGGCATGTATATCGAGGGCGAAAACCCCGCGATGTCGGATCCCGATCTGCAGCACGCGCGCGGGGCGCTGGCGATGCTCGACCATCTGGTCGTGCAGGATCTTTTCGTCACCGAAACCGCGTTCCACGCCGACGTGATCCTGCCGGCCTCGGCCTTTGCCGAGAAGTCCGGCACCTTCACCAACACCGACCGCCGCGTGCAGCTCGCGCGCGAGGTGATCCGGCCGCCGGGTGATGCGCGGCAGGATCTCTGGATCATCCAGGAAATCGGCAAGCGGATGGGCTTGCCGTGGAACTATGACGGTCCGGCCGACGTCTTCACCGAGATGACGCAGGTGATGCCGTCGCTGAACAACATCACCTGGGACCGGCTGGTACGCGAGGGTGCGGTGACCTATCCGGTCGACGATCCGAACAAGCCCGGCAACGAGATCATCTTCACGACGGGGTTCCCGACCGAAAGCGGCCGCGGAAAAATCGTGCCGGCGAAGGTGATCGCGCCGGACGAGGTGCCTGATACCGAATATCCGATGGTGCTGTCCACGGGGCGTGTGCTCGAACACTGGCACACCGGCTCGATGACCCGCCGCGCCAGCGTGCTCGACCAGATCGAGCCGGAGGCGGTGGCGTTCATGTCGCCAAAGGACATGCGGCGCTTAAGCGTCTGGCCCGGCGATTTCATTAAGCTGGAGACCCGCCGCGGCGCCGTCGAGGTCAAGGTGCGCTCCGACCGCGACGTGCCGGAGAACATGGTGTTCATGCCGTTCTGCTACGCGGAGGCGGCGGCCAACCTGTTGACCAACCCGGCGCTCGATCCGTTCGGCAAGATCCCTGAATTCAAGTTCTGCGCCGTGCGCGCCGAAAAGGTGGAATTGCAGTCGGCGGCGGAGTAGGCGAGAGGCAATCGACAACAGCAATTAAGATCGCGTCATCGCGATGATGGTGGCGCTTCACTTCGCCGGAACGACAAACACCTGCCCGGGATAAATCAGGTTGGGATTGCGGATCTGTTCCCGGTTCGCCTTGTAAATGACGGCATAGCGCGTGCCCGCGCCGTACGAGACCTGGCTGAGACGCCAGAGGCTATCTCCGCGGGAGACGGTGGTGGTCGCTATCTTCGGCACCACCACGGTGGAGGGCGGCGAGCCGCTGTCCGGCAAAACGGTAGTCCCTGCGGCAGCCAGCCGCGGAGCGGCTATGTCCGCGCGCTTGGCCTGCGCCGTCACGGACGCGGTTGTGTCGGGAACGCTGAACGGCACCTCGGCGCGTGCACGCACCGTGCCGGAGCTCGACGCCTCGTCCACCCTGACACGGTAGCTGCCCGCTGCGACCCCCTCATTGATGGTGACTGCAAAACGTCCATCCGTGCCGGCCGTTACCGACGTAATAAAACTATCGTTGAGGTAAAGCCTCAGCGCTGCGCCGGGACGCGCCTGGCCGCTGACATGGAACTTGCCGCCCGGCTCCATCTCGACCGTTTCCACGACCACTGCGCCGGCCGCCGGTTTTGGCGCCGCTGGTTGCGACAACACGACGGTGGGCTTGTCCGGCGTGATCAGCGCCACGACCGGCCGGTCGGTCGCTTTCGGCTCAAGCGCCACCGCCACGCTTTGTTTGGACGTGACCTGCTTGCCGTCGGGCTGCCTGGCGCGCAGCGTCAGGTCATAGGTGCCTGAAGGAAGCCGGGGCGGGACGATGACGAATTGTCCGGATTGATCCGCGACCGCGCGATCGTGCACCTCGCCGTTACGCAGCAGCTCCACCGTTGCGCCTGGCGCCGCCCGACCCGCGATCACGGCCTCGCCTGTCGGCTCGATGCGGGCAACGTCGAACGTCGGCACGCCGTCGCTGTTCTCTGGCGGTGGGGGTGATCCGGCCAGCGCGTCCACGATGGCGTTGGCTTCCGCTTTCGCCGTTGCGAGCGGGGCGGGACTTTGCTCTCGCGCGTCCGATGCAGGCTTTGAGATCATCGGCGCTGTCGTTGCCGCCAGGCTGTCAGCCGGGGGTACGCGGACGTGCTGAATGGCGAAAGCGAGCGCCGCGCCACAGGCGACAAACGCCAGGATGGGGATGATCGTTCGGCTCGCCGATATGGCAGTCATGATATTCACCCGTCTGCCGGATCGTTGGCTCGCCGATAGTCTATATCGTCTCGAGCAGGGTGGGTACCGGTTTGCGACAAGAAAATGCGGCCTTTGGTGGGTCAGCTTGCAGGCTTATAGCCAGCCGACGCGCCGGAATCGCCAGAACAAGCCTGAGCATACGAGCAGGATCGTACTGATTACGCCAAAATAGCCATATTGCCACTCCAGCTCCGGCATGTGCTTGAAATTCATGCCGTAGATGCCGGCGATCGCCGTCGGGACCGCGATGATGGCGAGCCATGACGCCAGTTTCTTGGACACTGCGGTCTCCTGTGCCTGGCCGACCAGGAGGCTTGCCTCAAAGGCAAACGCCAGCACCTCGCGAAGCGAATCGATCTGCTCCTGCACCGTCCGGACGTGGTCCGTGACGTCGCGAAACAACGGCTGCATCGTGGATCGCACCATCGGCAGATTGTCATGCTCGAGCCGGCGGCAGACTTCCACCAGGGGCCCAACCGCATTGCGCAGCCGCAGCAGGTCGCGCCGGAGCAAATAGAGGCGCTCGATCTGCGCCTGCGTCATGGCGCTGGCGAGCACTTGCGCCTCCATCGCCTCGACTTCCTCCTGAATGGTTTCGAGCACGGGGGAGTAGTTGTCGACGATGAAGTCGAGGATGGCGTAGAGAATGTAATCCTCGCCCCGGGCCAGTGCCCGAGGACAGCTTTCGCATCGTTCGCGCACCGGCTTGTAGGACGTCGAGGCGCCGTGCCGGACCGACACGATATATCCTTCGCCGACGAACAGGTGCGTCTCGCCGAATGCGATGCTGTCGCCGTCGAGCTGCGCAGTGCGCGCCACGATGAACAGCGCGTCGCCATATTGCTCGATCTTCGGCCGCTGATGGGCGTGGTCGGCATCCTCGATGGCGAGATCGTGCAATTCGAATTGCCGCTGCACGCGGCTGAGCACCGACATATCCGGCTCGTGCAGGCCGATCCAGACCACGTGGTCGGGCTTGCTGCGCCAGCTCGAGGCTTCATCGATGGCGATGTTGGCGACACGCCGGCCCTCGACGTAGACGCCGGCTGCGACCACGCCGCCGGAGACGGCGGGTTCGGTTTTCATGATGCCTGACGATGCGACGTTCATGGCTTCCACCCTCGATGATTGTTGCCGAACCTTGCTTCGCGGCGCTGTTTTTCGAATGAGGCTAGCACCATGGAATCCGCCGTCAATGCGATCGGGGTGACGATGTTCCCGCAGGGCCCCTTCGACCATGCCGGTGCGACCTGTCGATCTTTATGCCGTGCCTATGCGAAAGGCTCGCCGGACCTCTCGAAATCCTACGCCTGCCTTTGCATGTTCGCTTGTCAGGCGCGCGCTTCGCGCCGCCATTGGGAAGACGACCATGACGCTTTTCTACACGCACCATGACCGGCGGTACGGTTCGACCGGCGGCTTTTCCGCAGGCCGCGCGGTACGCCGCCTGCGGACCGCACTGAAGATAATCCATCGCGCGATCGCTGCCGCAAAGATCCGGCGGCTGCGCAACGAATTGCGGCTGCACGCCGCAACGCGCGCGAAGTGGGCGCGCCCGCACCAACCCGACCCGGAAGCGCATGGCGACCGTTTTCCGCAGCCGCCGCTGCATCTCGGCGAGAAATGGGATTTCTGACATGCGACAACCCTCGTCAATACCGTTCATGGCGTTGCTGTTGCGCGCGCTAACCCGTCTGTTGACCTTGCTCGGCAACGAGCCGATCAGGGCCTATCGTCCGGAAGCCTACTACATGCGCGGTCCGGGACCGGCGTGGCGGGCCAAACACGGCGAGGGTTGACCAGGTTTTCGTCGCAAAGGCGGGCGACCGCGGCCTCGACCAGGGGCTTGGCCGCTTCGCCCAATGGCACGAGCGGCAGACGCGTATCGGGCCCAAGCAGGCCAGGCAGCGCGAGCGCGTCGCGGGCTGCACGATGTCGAGCCGATCAATAGTGAAAACGCGAGAAATAGATCGCTGTTCTCAGCGCAACCAGTCCGACAAGCAGCCCTGCTGTCAAAAGTAACGGAAGCGCGCCAAGGCAGAACCGCTTGATTGCCGCCAAACGCATTCTTGCCGTACCGGCTCCGCCGATGTTCCGCCGTTTCGGCGAATGAAGCGAATCTTCGAAATGATGCGTCAGCGGCGGGATCTTTATGAGAATCCTATAACGTCGCCATCCCTCCCGTCTCGAAAACCTATACGCCCAGTGGCACCTCAGCCCGGTAAAGACGCGAAAACCGTCCATTCGGTTCGCGGATCACGTCGCACAGGAACATCCCATGTTGGACATCGTCATGCTGGCGCTCGGCCTCGGTTTCTTCGTGGCGGGCATTGGCTACGCCTATGCCTGCGAACGGCTGTAACGGAGCGGAGCCATGATCTTCGATTATTCACTCGCCGGTCTCGTCTCGCTGGGCCTGCTGTTCTACCTGACCTACGCACTGCTGCGGCCCGAGCGCTTCTGAGCGCGCCATGCTTACGCTGGTCGAAGTCGTCCTGGCGTTTGTCGTGACCTCGGCGCTCCTGATCGCGCTCATTCGCCTGCTGCTGCCTGCAAGAAAATTCTGAAGGATTCCCGACAATGACCGTCATCGGCTGGATTCAAATTCTCCTGTACTGCGCGATCGTGGTCGCGCTGGTCAATCCGCTCGGCTGGTACATGACCCGCGTCTTCAACGGCGAGTCCACCTTTCTGTCCCCGGTGCTGCGCCCGGTCGAGCGCGGGCTTTACTGGATCGGCGGCGTCGATGAGAGGCGTGAGCAGCATTGGCTGACCTATACGGTGGCGATGCTGTTGTTCCATGTCGGCGGCTTCTTCATCATTTATGGGCTGATGCGGCTGCAGGCGGTGTTGCCGTTCAACCCGCAGGACCAGTCCGCGGTCGCCGCAGACCTTTCCTTCAACACCGCGATTTCCTTCATCACCAACACCAACTGGCAGAACTACGGCGGCGAAAGCACGCTGTCGTACCTGACGCAGATGGTCGGCCTGACGCACCAGAATTTCCTGTCGGCCGCGACCGGTATTGTACTTGCGGTGGCGCTGATCCGCGGCTTCGCCCGTTCGTCGCTGCGCACCATCGGCAATTTCTGGGTCGATGTAACCCGTTGCACACTTTACGTGCTGCTGCCGATTTGCATCGTCTATACGCTGTTCCTGGTCTGGCAGGGCATGCCGCAGACGCTGGGCCCCTACGTCGAAGCCACGACGCTGGAGGGCGCCAAGCAGACGATTGCGGTCGGCCCCGTTGCGTCGCAGGTCGCGATCAAGATGCTCGGTACCAATGGCGGCGGCTTCTTCAATGCCAATGCCGCGCATCCCTTCGAAAACCCCACCGCGCTGTCGAACTTCGTTCAGATGATCTCCATCTTCGCACTCGGCGCGGCGCTCACCAACGTATTCGGCCGCATGGTCGGCAACCAGCGCCAGGGCTGGGCGATTCTCGCTGTCATGGGCGTGCTGTTCGTCGCTGGCGTCGCCATCACCTACTGGGCCGAGGCCAACGGTACCTCGGCGCCGAGTGCGCTGGGCCTGACTGGCGGTAACATGGAAGGCAAGGAGGTCCGCTTCGGCATCGTTGCTTCCTCTCTCTTTGCGGTCATCACCACCGCGGCCTCTTGCGGCGCGGTCAACGCCATGCATGACTCGTTCACCGCGCTCGGCGGCATGATCCCGCTGATCAACATGCAACTCGGCGAGATCATCGTCGGCGGTGTCGGCGCCGGCATGTACGGCATGCTGCTGTTCGTGGTGCTGGCGATCTTCGTCGCCGGGCTGATGGTCGGCCGCACGCCTGAATATGTCGGCAAGAAGATCGAGGCGCGCGAGGTCAAGATGGCGATGCTCGCGATCCTGATCCTGCCGCTGATGATCCTGGGCTGGACGGCCGTTGCGGTCGTATTCCCGCCGGCAGTGGCGTCGATGGCCAATGCCGGGCCGCACGGTTTCACCGAGGTGCTTTACGCCTACAGCTCCCAAACCGCGAATAACGGTTCTGCTTTCGGGGGGCTCACCGGCAACACCCCCTTCTACAATCTGACCGGGGCGATGGCGATGTTCGTCGGCCGCTTCTTCATGATCGTGCCGGCCATGGCGATCGCGGGCTCGCTCGCGGAGAAGAAATCAATCCCGCCATCGATGGGCACGTTCCCGACCACCGGGGGCCTGTTCGTCGGCCTCGTCGTCGGCGTCATCCTGATCCTCGGCGGCCTCACCTTCTTCCCGGCGCTGGCGCTCGGGCCGATCGTCGAGCACCTCGCAATGAACGCCAACACCCTGTTCTGATAGATCCCTCTTCGGAGTTACGTCCATGGAAGCCATGAAACTGCAGAAAAAGGTGACGGCGTCGGCGATGCTCGACCCCAAGATCCTGGTGCCTGCCATCAAATCGGCCCTCGTCAAGCTCGATCCGCGCCTGATGATCAAGAGCCCCGTGATGTTCGTGGTCGAGGTCGTGGCGGCGCTGACGACGGTCATCTTCCTGCGCGACCTCGTCACCGGCGGTGCAAACCTCGGATTCACGTTCCAGATCATCCTGTGGCTGTGGTTCACGGTGCTGTTCGCCAATTTCGCCGAGGCTGTCGCCGAAGGCCGCGGCAAGGCACAGGCCGAGTCGCTGAAGAAGACCCGCACCGAGAGCCAGGCCAAGCTGCTGACGGGTTCGGACAAGACCTTTCGTCTGGTGCCCGGCACCGCGCTCAAGGTCGGTGACATCGTCCTGGTCGAGGCCGGCGACAACATTCCCTCCGACGGCGAGGTGATCGAAGGCGTCGCTTCCGTCAACGAGGCCGCGATCACGGGTGAATCCGCGCCTGTGATCCGTGAGTCCGGCGGCGACCGCTCGGCGGTGACCGGCGGCACGCAGGTATTGTCCGACTGGATCCGCGTCCGCATCACCGCAGCGCAGGGCTCGACCTTCATCGACCGCATGATCAAGTTGGTGGAAGGCGCAGAGCGGCAGAAAACGCCGAACGAGATCGCGCTCAACATCCTGCTGGCTGGATTGACCATCATCTTCGTGTTCGCGACCGTGACGATCCCGAGCTATGCGGCGTATGCCGGGGGCTCGATTTCGGTGGTCGTGCTGGTGGCGCTGTTCGTGACCTTGATTCCGACCACGATCGGCGCGCTGTTGTCGGCCATCGGCATTGCCGGCATGGACCGGCTGGTGCGCTTCAACGTGCTGGCGATGTCCGGCCGCGCGGTCGAGGCCGCGGGCGACGTCGATACCCTGTTGCTGGACAAGACCGGCACCATCACACTCGGCAACCGGCAGGCCACCGCGTTCCGTCCCGTGCGCGGTGTGACCGAGCAGGAGCTGGCCGATGCGGCCCAGCTCGCCTCGCTAGCCGACGAAACGCCCGAAGGCCGCTCGATCGTCGTGCTGGCCAAGGAGAAGTACGGCATCCGCGGCCGCGAGATGCATGAGCTTGCCGCGACATTCGTGCCCTTTACGGCGCAAACCCGCATGAGCGGCATCGACGCCGGGTCGTCATCGGTTCGCAAGGGTGCGGTGGATGCGATCCTCAACTATATCGGCGGCGGCACGGCGCAGACCATGGCGAGCGGCAACGCGGTCCGCGCCATCCAGCCGATGGTCGGCACGGAAGCGGCCCGCGAACTCCAGGCCATCGTGGACGAGATCGCCAAGGCCGGCGGTACGCCGCTCGCGGTGGCCAAGGATGGCCGCCTGCTCGGCGTCATTCACCTCAAGGATATCGTCAAGGGCGGCATCCGCGAGCGCTTTGCCGAACTGCGCCGCATGGGCATCCGCACGGTGATGATCACCGGCGACAATCCGATGACGGCCGCTGCGATCGCCGCCGAAGCCGGCGTCGACGACTTCCTGGCGCAGGCGACCCCTGAAGACAAGCTCAAGCTAATCCGCGACGAGCAGGCCAAGGGCAAGCTGGTGGCGATGTGTGGTGACGGCACCAATGACGCGCCGGCGCTCGCACAGGCCGATGTCGGCGTCGCCATGAACACCGGCACACAGGCCGCACGCGAGGCCGGCAACATGGTCGACCTCGATTCCAACCCGACCAAGCTGATCGAGGTGGTCGAGATCGGCAAGCAGCTATTGATGACCCGTGGCGCGCTGACCACGTTCTCGATCGCCAACGACGTCGCGAAATACTTCGCCATCATCCCCCCGATGTTTCTGGCGTTCTATCCGCAGCTTGAGGTGCTCAACGTCATGCATCTGGCGAGCCCGCAGAGCGCCATCCTGTCGGCGATCATCTTCAACGCGCTCATCATCATCGCGCTGATTCCGCTGGCGCTGAAAGGCGTGCCCTATCGCGCGGTAGGCGCTGGGGCTCTATTGCGCCGTAACCTGCTGATCTACGGCCTCGGCGGCATCATCGTTCCCTTTATCGGCATCAAGGCCATCGACCTCGCGGTTGCGGCGCTTGGTTTGGCATAACGCGTCATTGCCTGCGACAAACGCGAAGCGTTTGCGCAAGGGAGCGAAGTGACGAAGCAATCCATTCTTCCTTTGCCGCACCATGGATTGCTTCGCTTCGCTCGCAATGACGGAGAAACTTACGGAGAACGACCATGCTTAGAGAAATCCGTCCCGCTATCCTCATCCTGCTCCTGCTTACCGCGATCACAGGCCTTGCCTATCCGCTCGCCATGACCGCGATTGCCGGCGTGATCTTCCCGAAACAGGCGCAAGGCAGCCTGATCGAGAAGGACGGCAAGGTGATCGGCTCCGCGCTGATCGGGCAGGAGTTCAAGGACGACAAGTATTTCCACGGCCGCCCTTCGGCGACGCTGGCGCCTGATCCTGCCGATTCGACCAAAACCGTGTCAGCACCCTACAACGCGGCCAATTCCGGCGGCTCCAACCTCGGCCCTACCAGCAAGGCGCTGAACGACCGGGTCAAGGAGGACGTCGAGAAGCTGAAGGCCGAAAACCCCTCTGCGGCGGTGCCCGTCGACCTCGTCACGACATCCCCCAGCGGCCTCGATCCCGATATTTCGCCGGAGGGCGCGCTGTTCCAGGTCCCGCGCGTGGCCAGAGCCCGCAATATGCCTGAGGATCGGGTCCGCCAGTTCGTCATCGAGAACACCAGGGGCCGCTTCGCCGGGTTTCTTGGCGAGCCGCGCGTCAATGTGCTGGCGCTCAACCTGGCGCTGGACGCAGCATCCAAGTGACGGTGACTAGGCTCAACCGGAAGCGGCTACTATAATGCCCTATGGCAAATCGCGACCTTGAACAGCGGCCTTCGCCGGATGCGCTGCTGGAGGCCGCCCGGCGGGAAAGTGACACCGCCGGCCGGCTGAAGATCTTTGTCGGCGCCGCCCCCGGCGTCGGCAAGACCTATGAGATGTTGCAAAGCGCGCACGCCAAGAGGAAGGCGGGCGTCGATGTCGTCGTCGGCGTGGTGGAGACCCATGGCCGGGTGGAGACCGAAGCGCTGCTGCACGGCCTTGAAGTCATTCCGCGCAAGCGGATCAGCTACAAGGACCAGACGCTCGAGGAGATGGACCTCGACGCGCTGATCGCGCGGCGGCCGCAAATAGCTTTGGTCGACGAACTCGCCCATACCAACGTGCCGGGCAGCCGTCATCCCAAGCGCTATCTGGACGTCGAGGAATTGCTATCCCACGGCATCGACGTCTACACCGCGGTCAACATCCAGCACATCGAAAGCCTCAACGACGTGGTCGCGCAGATCACGCATGTGCGGGTGCGCGAGACCGTGCCGGACAAGGTGTTCGATCGCGCCGACGCTATCGAACTGATCGACCTCACGCCCGACGACCTGATCCAGCGGCTGAAGGAAGGCAAGGTCTACGTCCCCAAACAGGCCGAACGCGCGCTGGAGCATTATTTCTCGCCGGGCAACCTGACGGCGCTGCGCGAGCTGGCGCTGCGGCGCACCGCCGAGCGGGTCGACGAACAATTGCTCACCCATATGCAGGCCAACGCCATCGCAGGTCCCTGGGCTGCGGGCGAGCGCATGCTGGTTTGCGTCAGCGAAGACCCGCGGGCGGCAGGGCTCGTGCGTTATACCAAGCGGCTGGCCGACCGGCTGCACGCGCAATGGACCGCGATCAGCATCGAGACGAGACGCAGCCTGCAACTGACCGACGAGGAGCGCGACCGGCAGGCCGACACCATGCGGCTGGCGGAAGCGCTCGGCGGCGAGGCGCTGACCATTCCCGGCGTCGGCCGCCGCATCGCCGACGACGTCATCCATTTCGCGCACGCCAACAACGTAACCCAGATCATCATCGGCAAGTCGACGCGTTCGTGGTGGTTCGAATTGACGCGCGGTTCTGTCGTGCACGATCTGGTGCGGCGCGCCGGAAATATCAGCGTCCACGTCATTGCCGGCGACGAAGAGGGCGTGGCGAAGCCGGCGGTGCAGACCGCGGCGCGGCAGGAACCGTTCAACCCGCGGCCCTATATGATGGCGCTGCTGTTCGTCGCGATCGGCCTCGCTGCCGCCACGCTGATCCAACCCATGTTCGGTGGCATCGAGAACGTCGATCTGGTGTTCCTGACCGCTGTGGTCGCCGTCGCTGCCCGCTTCGGCCTGTGGCCGTCCCTGCTGGCCAGCGTCGCAGCGTCGCTGTCGTACAATTTCTTCTTTCTCCCGCCGGTTTATACCTTCACTATCACCGACCCGACCAATGTCGCGGCGTTCTTCTTCTTCATGCTGATCGCGCTTCTGGTCTCCAACGTCGCGGCGCGGGTGCGCTCGCAGGCCGATACCGCGATCGGCCGGGTGCGCACCACCGAATCGCTCTACGCTTTCAGCCGCAAGCTGGCCGGTACTGCGACGCTCGACGACGTGCTGTGGGCGACGGCCTATCAGATCGCGCTGATGCTGAAGGTGCGGGTGGTGTTGCTGTTGACGGAAGAAGGCGTGTTGACGGTGAAGTCCGGCTATCCGCCGGAGGACGAACTCGACCAGGCCGATCTCGCCGCCGCCAACTGGGCGTGGAGCAACGACCGTCCGGCCGGGCGCGGTTCGGACACGCTGCCGGGAGCGAAGCGGCTGTTCCTGCCGATGCGAACCGGGCGTGGCGCGATCGGCGTCATCGGCATCGACGATGACCGCACAGGCCCGTTGCTGACGCCGGACCAGCGCCGCCTTCTGGATGCGCTGGTCGATCAGGGCGCGCTTGCGATCGAGCGGGTGCTGCTGGTCGAGGACATGGACCGGGTCAAGCGCACGGTGGAATCTGATCGCCTGCGCGGCGCGCTGCTGACCTCGATCTCGCACGATCTGAAGACGCCGCTGGCCTCGGTGCTCGGCGCCGCCAGTACCCTGCGCGATCTCGGCGCCGCCCTCAACGACGCCCAGAAGAACGAGCTGCTCGCCACCATGATCGACGAATCCGAGCGGCTGAACAGGTTCATCGCCAATCTGCTCGACATGACCAAGCTGGAATCCGGCGCCATCGTGCCGAATGCCGCGCGGCATGACGTCGGCGAGATCGTCGGCAGTGCGCTGCGGCGCGCCGGAAAGATTCTCGTGCATCACAAGGTGTCGCTGGAGCTCGGCTCCGATCTGCCGATGCTGGAGCTCGATGCCGTGCTGTTCGAGCAGGTGCTGTTCAATTTGCTGGACAACGCCGCCAAATACGCGCCATCAGGCACCACGATTTCAATCAGGGGCGCACGGGATCATGGAAAGGTCTCGCTGCAGATCATGGACGAAGGCAACGGCATTCCGTCCGAAGAACTGGAAAGTGTGTTCGATAAATTCTATCGCGCGCAGAAGGGCGATCACGTCCGTCCCGGTACCGGCCTTGGGCTCGCGATTTCTCGCGGCTTTGTCGAGGCGATGCACGGTACGATCGTGGCCGCCAACCGTACCGATCGCAGCGGGGCGGTGATAACCATTCGGCTGCCTGTACCGGCGGCGTCAAATGCGCTGGATACCGCCGCATGAATGCCACCCCGATCAAGGTTCTGGTCATCGACGACGAACCGCCGATCCGCAAGCTGTTGCGGATGGGGTTGAGCACGCAGGGTTACGACATCCTGGAAGCCTCCAACGGCAAGATCGCGCTGGAGAAGCTGGCCGAGGGGCCGGCGCTGATCATCCTCGATCTGGGCCTGCCTGATATCCAAGGTCATGATTTGCTGCGCATGATCCGCGGCCGCAACGAGAGCGTGCCGATCGTGGTGCTGTCGAGCCGCGGCGACGAGGCCGGCAAGGTGCAGGCGCTCGACCTCGGCGCCGATGATTATCTGACAAAACCGTTCGGCATGGACGAATTGCTGGCGCGGATGCGCGCCGCGCTGCGGCACCAGTTGCAGGTGCAGGGCGAGCGACCGGTGTTTCGCGCCGGCGATCTCTCCGTCGATCTGGTGCGCCGCATCGTCAAGACCGGCGAGCGCGAGGTGAAACTGTCGCCGAAGGAATATGATCTGCTGCGCGTGCTGGTGCAGCATGCCGGCAAGGTGCTGACCCATCGCTTCCTGCTGAAGGAGCTGTGGGACGAACTGACGGATGCGCAATATCTGCGCGTCTATGTCCGCCAGCTCCGGCAGAAGATCGAAGCCGATCCGGAGCGTCCGCAATTCGTGCTGACCGAGACCGGGATCGGCTACCGGTTGCGCGCGCCGGATTGATTAGATCGCGCAGGTGGTCGCGTCCCCGGTTCATCGTGCGGGTCAGCTTGCCCCAGACGCTGCAACCGTAAAGTGGTATGCTCAATTGCGGGATTTGATCGAGACTGAGCTCGCGCGCGCAGGAAACTCAGGCAGGAGGAAGCACGGCCATGGCTGAGAGCGTCATGTATCACGAAGGCAATCGGCAATTACAGGATCAGTTCGACAGCCGCCGGATTTCGGACCGGCTGGAAGAGAAGCTGATGCGCAAGGAATTTTCGGCTGACGACAAGCAGTTCATCGAAAGCCTTCCTTACTTCTTCCTGGCGACGGCCGACGCCGAGGGCCGGCCCGATTGCTCGTTCAAGGGCGGTGCGCCGGGCTTTGTGCGCATCACCGAGCCTTCCGAGATTGCATTTCCGGACTATGACGGAAACGGCATGTTCAAGAGTCTCGGCAACATTGTCGCCAATGCCGATGTCGGCCTGCTGTTCATCGCCATGCACGACAAGCCGCGGCGCCTGCGGGTCAACGGCAGCGCCAGCGCTAGCGACCGCGACCCGCTGCTATCGGAGACCGTCGGCGCGCAGCTCATCGTTCGCGTGACCGCGCGCGCGATCTTCCCAAACTGTCCGCGCTATATTCCGACGATGAGTTCGATAGAACCGTCGATCTACGTGCCGATCGCCGGCCAGGACGCGCCGGAGCCGGCCTGGAAGGGCTTTGCGGATTTCAAGGACTGCATCCACCCGCGGCAGCCGACCTTCAAGGGGTGGGGACGGCAACCGTTCGCAAAATCGCTCGGCCTGCGGGTAGTCTAGGCCGGGACGACGAGTTGCGCGTGGTGACGCAAGCCCTTCCCGAAGCCGCACTTCCGTTCCCCAACGAACTGGCGGCTATTCGATGAAGCCGGCCAGTCTCGGCAGCCACAGGCTGATGCTCGGGAAATAAATGCACAGCATCAAGCCGAGCGCCTGCAGCGCGACGAACGGATACATGGCCGTGAACACGTCGTTCATGGTGACGCCCGGCGGCGCCGTGCCCTTCATGTAGAACAGCGTCGCCCCGAACGGCGGCGTCATGAACGCGGTCTGCAGATTGACCGCAACCAGCGTGCCGAACCAGGTCATCAGGGCAGCGTTGTTGCCGATGTGGTCGGAAAAGTCGTACCTCAACAGGATCGGCCCGAACACCGGCAGGACGATCAGGCAGATCTCGATCCACTCGAACGGGAAGCCGAGCAAGAAGATCAGCACCATGACGAAGCCGAGCATTTCCCACTTGGTGTCGATGCCGAAATGGGTGAGCGTCGAGATCATCAGGTCGTCGCCGCCGAGCACGCGGAACACGTAGGAGAAGCCGGTTGCGCCGAGGAAGATCAGGAACACCAGGCCGTTGGCGCGGCAGGAGGCATAGATCGCCTCGTTCATCATCTTGAACGTCATGCGCCGGTTCAGCGCGGCGATGAACATGGAGCCGAGCACGCCGACAGCCCCGCTCTCCGTGGGCGTCGCCCAGCCAGCGAAGATCGAGCCGAGCACGATCACCAGCAGTGCCGTCATCGGGAACAGGCCCCGCCAGAGCGCGTACCAGAACGCACTGCGGGTCTGCGGCCCGTAGCCAGGCGGCAGCTTCGGCGCGGCGCCCGGCCTGAAGATCGCGACGAGCACGATATAGACGAGGTAGAGGCCGGAGAGCAGAAAGCCCGGCATGATGGCGGCGAGAAACAAATTACCTGCCGAGGTCGCCAGCATCTCGGCCATCACCACCAGCATGATGGCCGGCGGGATCAGGATGCCGAGCGTTCCGGCCGAGGCGATGGTGCCGATGGCAAGCCGCTTGTCGTAGCCCGCGGCCAGCATCTGCGGCAGCGCGATCACCGACAGCGTGATGACAGCCGCGCCGACCACGCCGATCGGCGCCGCCAGGATCGTGCCCATCACCATCACGGAGACCGCCAGCGCGCCCGGGCACCGCTTGAGCAGGACCTCGGTTGCGTCCAGCATGTCCTTGGCGGAGCCCGATCGCTCCAAGATCGCGCCCATGAAGATGAACATGGGGATCGACGCCAGCACCGGATCGTTGGCGACCCCGCCCCACATGCGCAGCACGATATCGGACAGGCCGATCAGGTTGAAGGTGCCGAGCCAGGCGCCGAAGACCGCAAAGGCGAGCGCCAGTCCGCCCATGATGAAGGCGACCGGGTAGCCGATGAAAATGAAGAAAAACATCGACACGAACATGATCAGAGCGAGATTGTCGGCCAGCCAGTCGAGCACGTTGCGGTCCCCCGGTTGGATTAGACGTCGGTAATCACATGTCCGATTTGCAGATTGACTTCCCGCTCCGACTTTTGGCCGAACAGGAAGACGATCACGCGGAGCAGTACGCTGAGGATGCCGAGCACCACCATCCACAGGCCGGCTGCGTAGATGCCTTTGATGATCCAGCGGTGGGTCAGCCCGACGGTGCTGTCTGACTGCTCGCCGAGCCGATAGGACTGCGCAACGAAATCCAGGCTGTAGTAGGCGACCAGCGCCATGTAGGGCAGTGCCAGCAGGAGGCAGCCGGCGAGTTCGATCCATGCCCTGCGGCGATACGACATCATCTCGGTGAATGTATCGACCCGCGGATGCGCGTTGATCGTGTAGCAGTAGCCCATCCAAAGCGAGAAGATCGCGGCGTGGAAGTGCCATTCCAGCTCTTGCAGCCTGGTGTACGGCAGCTGCAAGCCAAACTTGCGCGCGACGACATCGAACGTGGTCACGCACGCCATGATAACGAGCAGCCAGCCGGACGCCAGGGCAACAACCTCGAGCGCCCGCCGCATACTCTCGGCCAGCTTCAGCAATGCATTCATCGCGACAAGTCCTGCTGTGGCGCACCCCGCGGCAGCGCACCGTGCGCAGCCGGCTGATCTCATCACCGGCCGGCGAGGCAACCCCCCGGCGGGAGCCGGCGCAGCCGCGCTGCACCGGCTGCCTCCGCTCAATCCTTCTGGTAGGTGGTCTTCATCGTCTGCGACACGCCCCACACCGCGAACTTCTTGCGGTAGTCCAGGTAGTGGTCAGCGACCTTCTTGAACAGCGGGTCCTTGGCCGATTCCTCCGCCAGCACTTCCAGCCAGGCCTTCTCCAGCGCGGCCAGGTCCTGGTCGCTCCAGCGCTTGACCTGAACCTTGTGCTTGTCGCGCATCTCGGCCATCGCCGCGAACTGGGCGTGGTCGCTCTCGACGTAGGTGTGCATGACGGATTCGCCGAGGGCGATCTCGATGATCGCCTTGTTCTGATCCGACAGCTTGTCCCATGCCGCCTTGTTCATCAGAAGCTCGCTCACCGAGGTCTGCTGATGCCAGCCTGGGAAATAGTTGTACTTGGCGATCTGATGGAAGCCCAACTTGGTGTCCATCGTCGGCATCGAGAACTCGGTCGCGTCGATCACGCCGCGCTCCAGCGCAGGATAGATGTCGGCCGCTGCCAGCAGCTGGGTGGAGACGCCGAGCTTCTGCATCACCTGTGCGCCAAGGCCGAAGAACCGCATCTTCAGCCCCTTGAGCTCCTCGACCGACTTGATCTCGTTGCGGAACCAGCCGGAGGTCTCGGGCGCGATGGCGAAGGAGTCGATCGCAATCAGGCCGTGCTGGGCGTAGATCTCGTTGCGCAACTGGTTGCCGCCACCGAACCACTTCCAGCCGAGGAATTCGCCGACGGGCGGGCCGAACGGCACGGTGGTGAAGAAGGCGAGCGCGGGGTACTTGCCGGTGTGGTAGCCCGGCGTCGTCCAGCACGATTCGATCGAGCCCTTGGACACTGCGTCGAAGCACTCCAGCGGCGGGATCAGCGCGCCGGGCTCGTAGAACTTGATCTCCAACTTGCCGCCCGACAACCGCTCGACATTCTTCGCGAAGCGCACGGCCGAGGTGCCGAGGTGTGGCAGCTGGCTGCCGAACGCGCTCTGCATCTTCCAGCGGACTTTTTCCTGCGCGTTGGCATCTGTGGTCACCGCCGTGAGGGCCAAGGCGGCTAGCCCCGCGAATCCCAATATCAGTGTGGATTTAATCATCGCAGCTCCTCCCTTCGTTTCACGCAATGCCGGTGCCCCGCAGCTCACACGGCTGCAATGGTTGTTCGGCGGTACGCTCGATGAGGTGGCTACGTTTCTTTTTGGCCTTGGAAGGTGCCGGGACGGACGTTGTCTCACCCCATTCCCAGCAACGTGGCATGAAGGCGCACAGCTGTCAAAAAGAAGCGCTTGGCAGACGACGCAATTTGCAGTCGCGTCTTAATTCCTTCCACGCCCGTATTTTCCCGGAGCCGGTCGCAACGCCGATATGGTGCGCCGCGAAGACGCGAGCCATCGCCAAGCGAGGATCTCATCCGGACAATTGTCGATTGGCCTGGAAACTGGGGAGCGGCATGCGCGACTTGGCCTCAGCCGTGCTTTGGGCGGCTCCTCGAAGGGGCGAGGACCGTGCTCCAGACTAGATCGCCGTCATCTCGCCCTTGGTCCAGGCTTCCCGCAGCTTGAATTTCTGGATCTTGCCCGATCCCGTCAGCGGGAACGCGTCCACCACGAACCAGTGTTTTGGCGTCTTGTGCGGGGCGAGCGAGGCGCGCATGTAGTCGATCAGTTCTTCCTTTTCGATTGTTACGCCGGGCGCCGGGCGGATAAAGGCCGCGACCTCTTCGCCCCATTTCTCGTGGGGAACGCCGATGACGGCGACTTCGCCGACCTTCGGATGCTTGAACAACAGCTCCTCCAGCTCGCGCGGATAGATGTTCTCGCCGCCGCGGATGATCATGTCCTTCAGCCGGCCTTCCACCGTGCAATAGCCGCGGGCGTCCATCGCGCAGAGATCGCCGCTATGCAGCCAACCGTCCGCATCGATCGCGGCCGAGGTCGCGTCAGGCATTTCGAAGTAACCGAGCATCACGTGATAGCCGCGGGTACAGAATTCGCCGACAGTGCCGACCGGAACGGTCTCGCCGGTATTGGGGTCGATGATCTTGCTTTCCATGTTGGGCAGCGGCAGGCCGATCGTATTGGCCTTGTCCTCGACGCTGTCGGTGGTGCGG
This sequence comes from Bradyrhizobium sp. 170, assembly GCF_023101085.1. NCBI lineage: Bacteria > Pseudomonadati > Pseudomonadota > Alphaproteobacteria > Hyphomicrobiales > Nitrobacteraceae > Bradyrhizobium > Bradyrhizobium sp. 170. The sequence goes on from NZ_CP064703.1 coordinate 2,316,196, forward strand.
GTTTGCGCCGCGACCGGGGAGCATTCGGTCTGACCGAACACAATCGTGAAGGGTGCGCCGAGCTTTTCCTCCAATAGCCGCACCAGCGCAGCCGGCACCGTGGAGCCGCCGGAGCAGATCGCCTTGACCGACGAGAGGTCGGTCGCCGCGAATGTCGGGTGTTCCAGCATCGCGACCAGCATGGTGGGAACGCCGAGCATCGCATTGCCGCGATAGGTCCCGAGCATTTCCAGCACCAGTCCAGGCTCGAAGGCTTCGACCAGCACCTGGGTCGAGGCTTTCGATACCGCGCCGATCATGCAGCAGACGCAGCCGCCGGTATGAAACAGCGGCATCGTGGTGACGAAGACGTCGCCGGGATCGACGCCCATCCGGTCGGCGGTGTCGGCGCCGTTGTTGAGCAATCCGCGATGGCGGAGCAGGGCGCCCTTCGGAAAGCCCGTGGTGCCTGACGTGTACTGGATCATGACGGGATCGTCGGGACTGACCGCCGGCAGCTTGATGCTATCATCGTCGCCTGCCGCGATGAAGGAATCCCAGTCGTCGAAAGAGATGATCTCGCGCAACTCGGGGCAGTTCGGCGCCACCGCCTGCACGGTCTCCAGCATCGGGTTGCCGCGAAAGCTGCTGACGACAAAGACGCCGGCCGAGCGCGACTGCTTCAGCACATATTCGACTTCCCTGGCGCGAAAGGCCGGGTTCACGGTGACGAGCACCATGCCCGCCATGCCGGCGCCGAATTCGAGCATCACCCATTCCGGGAGGTTCTGCGCCCAGACGGCAACGCGCTCGCCCGGTTTGAAGCGCGACAGCAGCGCGCGGGCGGTGCGCTGGGCTTCACGATAAAACTGCGCGTAGGTCCATTGCCGGCGCAGCTTCGGATCGGGGACGCCCGCAATCAGGGCCACGCGATCGGGCGCCGCCTCAGCCGCCTTGCGCAAGAGATCGCCGAACGTCATCTCCCGCACCGCAGGTGTCGTTGGGCCCGCGACGTGCGACTTCGTCAATGTCATAAAATCCTCCCCGGTCCGGGGACGGCGCCGTTCTTGCTGCCGGCGTTTCAGTCGTCCCCCGGCGGCCAAAATGCCTTCCGTCGCCGGTCAATGCAAGCGGACTATGAGGTGCGAGGAACTTTGCATGCCACCGGTGATTACTTTTTCGCCAAACGGAGGAAAGCCGGAGAAAAGCAATGGCACGCAGATACTCGAAGAAGGCGTCGACCGATGTCAGGCGCGCGATGAAGAAGCGCAAGGCTGGTACGCTGAAGAGCGGCCGTTCGGGCAGGACGGTCAAGAGCCGCAAACAGGCGATTGCGATCGGGCTGTCGGAGGCGAGGGCCAAGGGCAAGAAGGTGCCGAAGAAGGCTGCGAAGAAGCGGAAGACGGCGAAGAAAAAGACAGCGAAGAAGCGGAAGGCGAAGAAGTCGAAGCGGTAGGGCAGCAACTGCCGTCATTGCGAGCCAACGGGTCGCGCGAATGCGCGCCCGATGACAGGCTCCGCGAAGCAATCCATAGCGCTGCATGCGGAGACATGGATTGCTTCGTCGCTTCGCTCCCTTGCGCAAACGCTTCGCGTTTGTCGCAGGCAAAGACGAGGGGATAGGTCTCACCCCGCCTTGCGGTGCCGGGCCGCGGACCGGTGCGCTTTCTTTGCCGTCCGGCGTGCCGGCGCCCGCCGCGACGCCGGGGCATGTGCCCGCCGTTTCGCCGCCGGCTTGCCCTTCAGGCTCGCCTTCAGCGCATCCATCAGGTTGATGACGTTATCAGGCTTTTCCTCGCGCTCGGCGGCCTTGATCGGCTTGCCGGAGGCCTTGCGCCGCACCAGCGCCTTCAGCGCGTCCTCGTATTCATCCTTGAATTTCGAGGGATCGAAATGCGCGGCCTTGGTGTGCAGGATGTGGCCTGCGAGTTCGATCATGTCCTTTGTGATCTTGGGCGTCTTGATGCCGTCGAAATAGTCCTCCTCGTCGCGCAGCTCGTAAGGATATCGCAGCGTGGTGCCGAGCAGGCCCTTGCCGAGCGGCTCGATCGCAATGACGTGCTCGCGGTTGGTCAGCACGATGCGCGCCAGCGCGACCCGTTCCTCATCCTTCATGGCGTCGCGGATCACGGCGAAGGCATCGACCGCGGCCTTGCCGTCGGGGGCGACGTAGTAGGGATGGTTGTAATAGCGCTTGTCGATTTCGTCGCTGGGCACAAAACTGTCGATCTCGATGGTGTGGTTGCTCTCGATCTGGACGGCTTCGAGTTCCTCCTTTTCGATCTCGACATACTGGCCCTTTTTCAACTCATAGCCGCGGCCCTTCTGGTCGCTCTCCACGACGTCGCCGGTCTCGGCGTCGATCATCTGCTGCTTGAGCCTGTTGCCGGTCTCCCTGTTGATCATGTGAAAGCGGGTTTTCTCGAGCGATGTCGAGGCCGGATACAGCACGACCGGACACGACACCAAAGAGAGTTTTAGCGTGCCTTTCCAATAGGCGCGGGGGGCCATTGCTGTCTCCGGCATGGTTGGGTTTGGGAACTTCAACGGTTAGTATGGGTTTTCGTTCCGGTATTGCAGCGGGGCGGTCTTGAAGCTTGAGGGTTGGCCGTGGCGTTGAAGAAACTCAGCACCTACCGGAAGAAGCGCGATTTCGACAAGACCGCGGAGCCCTCCGGCGACGTCAGGGTCGCACCCGCCAAACAGCCGCGGTTCGTGATCCAGAAGCATGACGCAACCCGGCTGCATTACGACCTGCGGCTGGAGTTCGACGGGGTCTTCAAATCCTGGGCGGTCACCAGGGGGCCGTCGCTCGATCCGCATGACAAGCGGCTCGCGGTGGAGGTCGAGGATCACCCGCTCGATTACGGCGATTTCGAAGGCACCATTCCCGAAAGCGAATATGGCGGCGGCACCGTTCAGCTTTGGGATCGCGGCACTTGGGAATCCGATGATCCCGAGCGCGGCTTCAAGAAGGGCGATCTGAAGTTCACCCTGCACGGCGACAAGCTGCACGGCAGCTGGGTGCTGGTGCGGATGAAGGGTGACCGCTACGGCGGCAAGCGCACCAACTGGCTCCTGATCAAGCACCGCGACGAGTTCGCGAAGGAAGGCGAGGCCAACGACATCCTGGAAGAGGATCGCTCCGTCGCCTCCGGGCGATCGATGGCGCAGATTGCCGAAGGCAAGGGCAGGGCGCCAAAGCCGTTCATGCTGGCCAAAGGCAAGACAAAGGCCGACGCAGTCTGGCATTCGAACCGGGGCCAAGCGGCTGACGCGCGCGCCAGCAGGAAAACAGCAGCCCTGCGCGCCACGCCGGAGACCAGGACCCGCGCGCCAGCGCCAAGCGCCAAGCCGAAGAAGGTTTCCGCGATGCCGGATTTCGTCGCGCCGCAACTCTGCGCCTCCGTCGAGCGGCCACCGAACGCGGACGGCTGGTGCCATGAAGTCAAGTTCGACGGCTACCGCGTGCAACTGCGGATCGAGGATGGCGATGTCGCGTTGTTGACCCGCAAGGGGCTGGACTGGACCGACAAGTTCGGCGCCATCGCGAAAGCAGCCAAGGCGCTGCCCAATGCGCTGATTGACGGCGAAATCGTCGCGCTGGACCACAACGGCGTGCCCAGCTTTTCGCCGCTGCAGGCAGCGATCGCCGACAACAAGACCGGTAACCTCATTTTCTTTGCGTTCGATCTCCTGTTTGCCAAGGGTGAGGATTTACGCGCGCTGCCGCTGCGAGAACGCAAGGAACGCTTGAAGCGCCTGCTGGAGCAACGGAGCGGAAAGGAAAAACTGATCCGCTATGTCGATCATTTCGAGGACCGCGGCCCTACCGTGCTGGAATCGGCAAAGAAACTGGAACTGGAAGGCATCGTCTCCAAGAAACTGGATGCGCCCTACCGCTCGGGACGCACCGAGAGCTGGACCAAGGCCAAGATCCGCGGCGGGCAGGAGGTGGTGCTGGGTGGCTGGAAGACGACCAACGGCAAATTCCGTTCGCTGATGGCGGGCGTCTATCGCGGCGGTCATCTGGTGTTCGTCGGCCTCGTCGGCACCGGCTTCGGGCAGGACGTCGTCCGGCGCATCACGCCGGCGTTGAAGGCGGCGGCCTCGGACAAGAGCCCGTTCGGCGGCAAGGATGCGCCGAAGAAGGCCCGCGACGTGCATTGGCTGAGACCTGAGTTGGTCGCCGAGGTCGAGTTCGCCGGCTGGACTGATGGCGGCAACATCAGGCAGGCCGCGTTCAAGGGGCTGCGTCAGGACAAGCCGGCGAAGGAGATACGCGCGGAGAGGCCTGCCATGACCCAAATTGCGAAGCCGGTAGCGCGGTCCGCGAAATCATCGGCCAAATCCGCCGAGGTGATGGGTGTTGCGATCTCAAAACCCGACAAGGCGCTGTGGCCCGATGGCGGCGGCGGCGAGGGCGTTACCAAGCTCGATCTTGCACAATATTTCGAGTCGGTCGGCGAGTGGATGATCGTCCACCTCAAGGGCCGTCCATGCTCGATCCTCCGCGCGCCCGACGGCATCAACGGCGAAAAATTCTTCCAGCGTCACGCCATGCAGGGCGGTTCCGATCTCCTGAAACTCGCCAAGGTCGCGGGCGACCGCAAACCCTATTTGCAGATCGATCAGGTCGAGGGATTGGCGGCGGTGGCGCAGATCGGCGGACTCGAACTGCATCCCTGGAATTGCGCGCCTGATGACTACGACACGCCGGGGCGGCTGGTGTTCGATCTCGATCCAGCCCCGAACGTTGAATTTTCGGAAGTGATCGAGGCGGCAAAGGACATGCGGCAACGCCTGACGGCGGTGGGCCTCGAAAGCTTCTGCAAAACCACCGGCGGCAAGGGGCTGCACGTCGTGACGCCGCTGCTCCACGGCGCAAGGGACAAGGTCACGTGGAAGGAGGCCAAGGCCTTCGCGCAAGGTATTTGCCAGTGGATGGCGAATGATGATCCCGAGCGCTATCTGCTCAACATGTCGAAGAAGCTGCGCAAGGGAAAAATCTTCCTCGATTATCTCCGCAACGACCGGCTGTCGACCGCGGTCGCTGTGCTGTCGCCGCGTGCGCGCGAGGGAGCCACCGTCTCGATGCCGCTGACCTGGCCACAGGTGCGCGGCGACCTCGATCCGAAGAAGTACACGGTGCGCACGGTGCCTTCGCTGCTGGCCAAGACCAAGGCGTGGGACGGCTACGACGATGCGGCGGCCTCGATCAAGCCGGCGATGAAGAAATTGGCTGGGAAGATGTAGAAGTAGTCCTATGCTGTCATACCCCGCGAAAGCGGGGTATCCAGTACGCCGCGGCGTTTCGGTTCAATCACTGCTGTCTCTGGAATACTGGGTCACCCGCCTTCGCGGGTGACGACAGCTTCTGCTTGGATTGCTGCTTGTAGGAGCGAAGCATGCCCACCATCTTTGATCGCGCATGAAACGGTGGGCACGGCTGCGCCTTTGCCCACCCTGCGATTTCCGCTCAAAGCTTCCCGAGCAGCAGCAGGATCAGCAGGATCACGATCACCAGGCCCAGCCCGCCGCCGCCGTAGTAGCCGGTGCCATAGAACGGTCCGCCGCCAACGCCGCTGAATCCGCCCAATAGGGCGATGATGAGAATGATCAGGATGATGGTGCCGATTGACATGAGTCTCTCCTCAGCCCGGTAGGGCCCTTTTGTTTGTTCTGCCCTGAGACAGGAACAACAAATCGGATTCATCAAGGTTCCTCATTGCACCGCGATAATCGGCGCGCCTCTTCCCTTCGAACCGTGTGTGGTTACATACGCTCAAGTTGAGGGGAGGATTTTCGCCAATGACCAAACCGTTGGTAGTTTCGATTCCGCATAGCCTCGGACGCGACGAAGCCATGCGCCGCCTGAAGACCGGGCTGTCGCGCGCCGCCTCCGGCGTACCGGTGCTGAGCGTCGATGAGGAGCGATGGGAAGACAACCGCATGATCTTCCGCGTTCGCGCGCTAGGCCAGGCGGCGGCCGGCCATGTCGACGTGGCGGAAGATCACGTGCAGGTGGAAGTCGTGCTGCCATGGCTGTTGCAGCGCTTTGCCGAGGTGGCCCAGACTGCGATCCAGAACCGCGGCAAGCTGTTGCTGACCAAGAAAAGCTGACGTCGCCATAGCGTTTTCGAGCGAAGCATGCCCTCGGACTTGATCCGGGGTGGATACCGGTTCGCGTCAAGAAAACGCATCAAAACATGAATCGCTAGGTGCGCGCACGTTTGCGCGGCGGCTTTACCGCGCCGGTGAATCTTGCTTTCAGCACGGCGATCGGTAGATGCGTCAGCAGGTCGGACAGGCGCAATTGTTTGGCATCGGCATCGGCAAAGCCTTCCACCGCATAGCCTTCGACGTTCAGCGCGGCGTCATATTTCTCCGGACCAGGCCAATGCCTGCCGCTGTCGGTCAACGGCGCGAACCAGCGCGTGACCACGGTGACCGCGGCCTCGCGGCCTCGCCGCCGGGCGAAAGCGATGAAATGATCGCGATGCGGTCCGCTCACTTCCAATGGCTCGTAATCGCCGTCCGTGAATACATCGGCGAGTTCGGTCCGAAGCTTGAGCAGATGCCGTGTCCAGGCCAGCTTCAGATGACCGCTCGGCCACTTCTCGACCAGCCGGTCCCAATCCGGTTTCTCCAGCGCGTCGAGCCGCCCTGCGCGTTCGGCAAAGTCGACCGGCCGCCGGTTGTCGGGATCGACCAGTGAATAATCCCAGAGCTCCGTGCCCTGATAGAAATCCGGCACGCCCGGCATCATGGCCTTCAGCGTGATCTGGCTGAGCGAGTTCAGTGCGCCCAGCAGCGACAGCCGCTGCGCCAGCGTTTGCAGGGAGTTCAGGAATTCGCCTGAGAGCGAAGGATCGAGAATTTTTTCGATGAAACCCTTTACGCCCGCCTCATAGGCCGCGTGGGGATTGAGCCAGCTCGTTTCCTGTTTGCCCTCGCGCGCGGCCTTCAGCGCATACTCCTGCATCCGCTCCGCAAACGAGGTGTCGTCCGGCTGCCATGCCCCGAGCAGCGCCTGATACAGCATGTATTCGAACGTTGCCGACGGCGCGCGCAAATCGCCATCGACCGAAAGATGCGGCGCATTGAGCAGCTTCCATCGGGCCACCGCGCTGGTCCATTCCCCCGGAATTTCCGCCAGCGCCATGATGCGCGCCCGCGCGTCCTCGCCGCGCTTGGTGTCATGCGTCGCGGTTGCCGTCATGCCATGCGGCCATTCGCTGACGCGAGCCCGCATCATCCCGTGAAATTCGCCGGCCGAAAGCGCTGTTGCGGCCGGATCGCCGCCGACCTCATTGAGCGCGAGCAGGCGATGGTAGCGGTAGAACGTCGTGTCCTCCAGCGACTTCGCCATCATGGGGCCGGTGAACTGCTGCACCTTCAACGCGAAACGTCTCACGCGCGGCGCGCTGTGGTGCGCGCGCCCGGGCTTGATCAGGTCCATCGTCAGGGTGTCGCGGAGAAAGTCGAAGATGCCGTCGTCGGCGGCAAACCAGTCGGCGCGCGCCCGTTCGATCGTCCCTGATATCAACTGGCGATCATGCGCTGATAGCCCTGAGGATGTCAGGTAGGTGCGATACACCGGGAAGTGCAGCACGTAGAGTTCGAGCGCCTGCCGCAGGCTGTCGGCGGAATAGTCGCGGGTGGAGTAATGTCCGCTGGCAATCCGGGCCAGCAGGCGCGTCAGCACCGTGAACTCGCTGGTCAGCAGCGTTTCCAGCACGCGGCGTTTTGCGTCCCGCAGGATCGGTTCGAGTTTTGGCGATTGGTTGCTGAGCTGCCGCCAGATCTCGTCGAGCGGCTCCAGGCCGCTTCCGTCGGTCAGCACCTGGGTGATTGCGTTCAGCCACTCATAACCCGTCGTGCCATGAACGCCGCTGAACGAAGGCAGTTTTTCGTGCTCGCCGAGAATTTTCTCGATCACGAGGTAGAACGGGCCGCCGCGATCACCCTGTGCCTCGCGGACCAGCCGGCGCAGGCGCTGAAAATACTGGACGGGATCGCGCAGGCCATCGATGTGGTCGAGCCGCAACCCCCCGAGCTTTCCCTCCGCGATCAGCCGTTTGACCAGCCGATGGATCGCCTCGAAGGTCCCGGCGTCCTCGACGCGCAGGCCCGCCAGCATATTGATGTCGAAGAAGCGCCGGTAGTTGATGTCGCTGGAAGCGAGCCGCCAATGACCGAGCTTGTAGTGCTGGCGCTCCAGCAGATGATGCAGCGAAAGCGTTGCCGCGGTGCGATCCGCTCCGGCGCGATAGGCTTCCAGCCCCCGGGCGATGATGTCAGAGGCTCCCGCGATGCCTTTCAGTTCGGCCTTGAAGGCAGGCGCTTCCTTGCGGTTGGGGCGTCGCGGTCCCTGATAACGGGAGGCCAGCGCAAGCATCGCCTTGCCGGGCACGCTTTCCTCCGCGCCCGCCTCCTTGACGATCATGCGCAGGATTTCGCCATAACGCTCCGGCGCGATCGGCAACCGATGCTCGAAATACCACGCCGAAAAGCTGCCTTCGCCGGCGTCATAGCGAAGCTCGATCTCGCCATTTTCCAGCGCCTGGCCGTAGGACGAGCCGATGATCGGCAGCAGCACGCCGCCGCGGGCGCGGTATGGCAACTGCTCCCAGTCGATGTCGAAGGATGCGGCGTGCGGCGAGGCGGGACCCCATTCCAGCACGTCGAGCCACCATGGATTATCGTCATAGTGCACGCCGACATGGTTGGGCACGAAATCGAGGATCAGCCCGAGATCGTGTTGCCGCAGCACGGCGCTCAGCCGCTCGAAGCCGGTTTCGCCGCCGAGCTCCGGATTGAACCGGGCGTGGTCGGTGACGTCGTAGCCATGCGTGCTGCCCTTGCGGGCCCGCATGAAGGGTGAGGCATAGAGATGGGTGATGCCGAGCGCCTTCAGGTAAGGCACCACGGAAGCGGCGGCGTCGAAATCGAAATCCGCCGACAATTGCAGGCGGTAAGTCGCGATCGGGATCGCCGGGGGCATTTTTCCTATCCGATGCGCCAGAGCACCGTCCATGGCGGGACGCTGCCGCCCAACTCGCTGCCCCAGATCAGGGTTCCCGCCGGCCCACCGGGCGCATGGCTGATGGCCTGGTCCGACAGGTTGGCGAGCAGGCGAAGCGTGGCGCCATCGCCCATCCGCCAATCGGCCGTCAGCAAACCATCGTCTGCCACCTGAGCCTTCCCGAAAGCGGCGCCGACCAGTCGGGGTACAATCTGTTGCTTCCGAGTTCGCAGCAGTTCGCGCACCAGCGTCAGACGTTTTCGTCCCGCGGGCGCCTCGCGCCTGTCCCAGTCGAGCACCGCAGAGTCCCTCGTGGAAGCCGCGAGCGCGTCGGGGACCTCATCGCCATATTCCGCATAGGCCCAGGCCAGTTCAACGCGACGGCCCTTGCGCACGGCATCGGCGAGATCGCCGCCGAAATCGCAGAAGAACGGGAAGGGGACAGTTGAGCCCCATTCCTCGCCCATGAACAGCATGGGAACGTGAGGTGCGATCAGCAGGACCTGAAGCGCCGCCTCGATCATCCGCGCGTCGGCATTGCCTTCGAGGCGGTCACCCAACGCGCGATTGCCGATCTGGTCGTGGTTCTGCAGGAAATTGATGAAGGCGATCGGTGCCAGATGGCGGCTCGGTTCGCCACGCTTGCCGCGCCGGAACGTAGATAACTCGCCCTGATAGACGAAGCCTGATGACAGCGAGCGCGCGATGTCAGACCTAGGCGAGCGCTGGTAGTCGATATAATAACCCTGCTTTTCGCCGGTCATCAGCACGCGCCAGGCGTGATGATAATCGTCGTTCCACTGCGCGCGGTATTTGCCCTGCGGCGGGTCCTGCGTGGCGTCCAGAATGCTGGCGCGGTTGTCGCCGTTCTCCAGCACGACGTGAATGTGCCGGCCGGTTTCTGCGGCAAGCTGGCCGGCGGCGGCGCTGAGATCGTGCAGCAGCGACAGCCCACCCGGCTCGACGATAGAGTTGACGGCATCGAGCCGCAGCCCGTCGAAGCGATAGTCGCGCAGCCAGTGCAGCGCGTTCCCGATCGCGAAGGCGCGGACTTCTTTCACGCGATAATCGATCGCGCTGCCCCAGGGCGTGTGCGCCTCCGTGAAGAAGGAAGGCGCATAGCGGCCAAGATAATTTCCTTCGGGGCCGAAATGGTTGTAGACCACGTCGAGCATCACCATCAGCCCGCGCAGATGCGCCTCGTCGATCAGCGCCTTGAGATCTTCGGGCCGTCCATAGGCGCTGTCGGGCGCGTACCACAACACGCCGTCATAGCCCCAGTTTCGGGAGCCCGCGAAGTCCGCCAGTGGCATCAATTCCAGCGCGGTGATGCCGGTTTCAACGAGATGATCGAGCCTGTCGATCATCGCGCGATAGCTGCCTTCCTTGGTGAAGGTGCCGACATGGGCCTCGACGATCACGGCCTCCTGCCACGGCTGTCCGCGCCAGTTCGTAGCGCGCCATGGATAGGCTTCGTGATCGATCACTTCGCTGGGGCCAAAGACGTCATCGGGCTGAAACGCCGACGCCGGATCCGGCACGTCGATCTCGTCATCGATGCGGAATTTGTAGCGCGCGCCGGCCTTCACGCCGGCGATGTCGGCGGTGAACCAGCCGTCCTCGCCGCGCTTCATCGCGTGAGGTTGCTCCAGCATCACCTCGACGCGGTTGGCCGCCGGCGCCCACAGCCGAAACCGCGTGCCGTAATTTGCCAGACACGGGCCGAATTGCCGGTCATTCATGCCATGCCCGCAAAGGCAAGCACCGACCGCGGCGGCGCGCTGGACGCGGCGCCCGAAGCGAATGCGGTGGGGCTCAGCACGGCCTCAGTCGTGTTCAGCACTTGGTGCCAGTTCTTGTACTCGGGCATCGCAGGCAATTTGAAAGCGATCTCTTCGGGGGCGGCGTTCAGCACGATAAAGATCGGCGGCTGACCTTGTTCCATCGGCCCCAGTACGTAGGCGAGGAACCGTCCTTCCGGAAAATTCCAGTCGGCTTCCTGCATCTCCTCGGCCGCCGGCGTCAGCCATAGCACGCCGTAGGAGCCATCCTTGCGGCGCCCGGAGAGCCAGCGCTGGCAGCGCAGTTGCGCGAAGCGCCGGCGCAGGGTCGTCATGTGGCCGACGAAATCGGTGAGGTCGTCGCCTGGCTTGCCGAGATTGTCCCAATTCACCCAGCCGGTCTCGTTGTCCTGGCAATAGGCGTTGTTGTTGCCGTTCTGCGAATTGCCGACCTCGTCGCCAGCCAGCAGCAAGGGCGTACCTTGCGCGAGGAACAGGCAGGCGAGCTGGTTCTTGCGGAGCTGCCGGCGCAGCGCAACGATCGCGGCGTCGTGGGTCGGGCCCTCATGGCCGCAATTGTTGCTGTGGTTGTCGTTTGAGCCGTCGCGATTGTCCTCGCCGTTGGCTTCGTTGTGCTTGTCGTTGTAGCTGAACAGATCGGCCAGCGTGAATCCGTCATGGACGGTGATGTGATTGACGCCGGCGCGCGTCGCGCGGTTGTCGTGATGGAACAGGTCGGATGAGGCGGTCATCCGGCGCGATACGTCGCCGATCAGGCTGCCTTCGCCGCTCCAGTAACGCCGCATCGCGCTGCGATAGCGGTCATTCCATTCCGACCACTGCGATGGAAACGCGCCGACCTGATAGCCGCCCATGCCGAGATCCCATGGTTCGGCGACCAGCTTGACGGTTGCCAGCACCGGGTCCTGCCGCACCGCGGTCAGAAACGAGGAGTTGCGGTCGAAGCCGTTCGGCGTCCGCGCCAGCGTGGTGGCGAGGTCGAAGCGGAAACCGTCGACGTGACAGACCTCGACCCAGTAGCGCAGCGAGTCCATCACCATCTGCAGCACGCGCGGATGGGCGAGGTTGACCGAGCTGCCGCAGCCGGTGAAGTCGTCATAGTAGCGCGGGTTGTCCTTGCTGAGCCAGTAATAGGACGCGTTGTCGATGCCGCGGAAACTCAGCGTCGGGCCGAGATGGTTGCCCTCGGCGGTGTGGTTATAGACGACATCGAGCATCACCTCGATGCCGGCGTCGTGCAGCCGCGCCACCGTGGTGCGGAACGCGTCGAGCGCGTTGTCCTGCGCATAGCGCGGCTCCGGCGCGAAGAACGCCAGCGTGTTGTAGCCCCAGTAATTCGCAAGCTTCCGCTCGACCAGCACGCGGTCGTCGATCAGCCCGTGGATCGGCAGCAATTCGATGGTGGTGACGCCGAGCCGCTTCAGATGGTCGATCATCGCCGGCGAGCACAGCCCACCATAGGTGCCGCGCCAGCCCGGCGCGACGTCGCCCCGCTTTTGCGTCAGGCCCTTGACGTGGGCCTCGTAGATGATGGTGTCTTCCCAGGCGATGTTCGGCCGTATCTCGCGGCGGCCCCAGTTGAAGGTCTCGTCGACCACGACCGCCTTCGGCATGCCGCGGGCATTGTCGCGGCGGTCGAACGAAAGATCCTCGCGTGCGCTTCCCGTTCGATAGCCGAAATGCGCGTCGCTCCACACCAGCCGGCCGGCGATCCGCTTGGCATAGGGATCGAGCAGCAGCTTGTTGGCGTTGAAGCGGTGGCCGCGCTCGGGCGCATAGGGGCCGTGGACGCGATAGCCATAAAGCTGCCCGGGCGAGACGTCGTTGAGATAGCCGTGCCAGACGTCCTCGTTGCGCTCGGGCAGTTCGATCCGCTCGAGTTCGCGGCGGCCCTGACCGTCGAACAGGCAAAGCTCGACCTTCTCCGCATTGGCCGAGAACAGCGCAAAGTTGGTGCCCCGTCCGTCCCAGCTTGCACCTAGGCGGGCGGGGCTTCCCGCGGACAATCGCATGCGTCAGCTTTCCGGTACGAGAAAGATCGCGGCCAGCGGCGGGATGGTCAGGCTGAGCTCGGGGATGCTGCCTTCGAGGGTGTGGACTTCGCCGACATTGCCGACATTGCTGCCGCCATAATGGGCGGAATCGGAATTGAGTGCTTCCTTCCACTTGCCGGCGAACGGCACCCGGACGCGGTAATTGTGATAGACGTTCGGCGAGAAATTCACGACCACGAGACAGCGCGCGTGCGCGTCGTAACCCTTGCGCAGCCAGGCAAAGAGGTTGTTGCCGGAATCATGGGTGATCACCCATTCAAACCCCGCCTGGTTGCAGTCCATCTCGTGCAGCGCCGGCACGGCGCGATAGAGGTGGTTGAGGTCGCGGATCAGGTTCTGGATGCCGCTATGGCGGCGTTGTCCCAAGAGGTGCCAGTCGAGCGAATGATCGTGATTCCATTCGCGCTCCTGGCCGAACTCGCAGCCCATGAACAACAGCTTCTTGCCGGGATGGCCGAACATGAAGCTGTAGTAGGCGCGCAGGTTTGCAAACCGCTGCCATTCATCGCCCGGCATGCGGCCGAGGATCGAGCGTTTGCCGTGCACGACTTCGTCATGCGACAGCGGCAGAATGAAATTCTCCGAAAATGCGTAATGCAGGCCGAACAGGATGTCTCCGTGATGGTGCTTCCGGTACACCGGATCCTTGCCGATATATTTCAGCGTGTCGTGCATCCAGCCCATGTTCCATTTGAAGCCGAAGCCGAGCCCGCCATATTCGACCGGCTGCGAGACCTGCGGCCATGCGGTGGATTCTTCCGCGGCCGTGGTGGCCTCAGGAAAATGTCCGAACAGTTCGATGTTGAAGCGGCGCAGGAATTCGATGGCTTCGAGGTTTTCCCGGCCGCCATGCCGGTTCGGAATCCACTCGCCGGCGGGCCGGCTGTAGTCGAGATAGAGCATCGAGGCGACGGCATCGACGCGCAGGCCGTCGACGCCGTAGCGATCGAACCAGAACAGCGCATTGGAGACCAGGAAGTTCACCACTTCGGTGCGGCCGTAATTGTAGATCAGCGTGCCCCAGTCGAGGTGGCGGCCCTGCAGCGGATTGGCGTGCTCATAGAGCGCGGTGCCGTCGAAATAGCCGAGCCCATGCGGATCGTCGGGGAAATGTCCGGGCACCCAGTCGAGCCATACGCCGACCCCCTCGCGATGGCAGGCATCGACGAGGGCGGAAAAGTCTTCCGGCGTGCCAAACCGGCTGGTCGGTGCGTACAGGCCGGTCGGCTGATAGCCCCATGATCCATCGAACGGATGCTCGCTGACGGGCAGAAACTCGATATGGGTAAAGCCCATATCTTTCGCATAGGCCGGAAGCTGTTCGGCGAGGTCGCGATAGCTCAGCCATTCGTTGCCGTTCTTGCGTCGCCAGGAGCCGAGATGCACCTCGTAGATCGAGATCGGCGCGCCCACCGCGTTGATGCCCGACGGCGCGGCGCGCGGATGCGGGATTCTGCTTTCGTCGACGACGATCGAGGCCGTTGAGGGCCGGACCTCCGCCGCAAATGCCACCGGATCGGATTTCAGTGGCAGATGCCGTCCGTCGGAGTCGGTGATGTCGAACTTGTAGCGGTCGCCGGCGTGGGCATGGGGCACGAACAATTCCCAATAGCCGACGCCGCGCACCCGCATCGGATGCCGCCGCGCATTCCAGAAATTGAAATCGCCGACCACGCTGACGGCCTTGGCGTTCGGCGCCAGCACCACGAACGCCACGCCATCGACGCCATCGAGCGTCATCGGATGCGCGCCGAGCTTGTCGTAGATCCGCCGGTGGGTACCTTCACCCAGCAGATAAAGATCGAAGTCGCTGAGCACGGGCGGAAAACGATAGGGATCGTCGAGATCGACGACGTTCTCGCCGAAGCGGGCGCGGAGCTGATAGCGTTTGGAGCCGTTCGGCAGCGCGCCTGCAAACAGCCCGGCATCGTGAATCCGTTGAAGCGGCGCCGTCTCGCCATGCTCGCCGATCGCCTCCACGTTGGAAGCTTCGGGGATGAAAGCGCGCACCACGGTATGGCCGCCTTCGCTGTGCAAGCCGAGATAGCGAAACGGATCGGAATGCTTGCCTTCGATGATGGCGTAGGCCTCGGCGGGCAGCTTGGTCATGAGGCCTCGAAGGTCGGTTGTGACAACATTCTGATGATCCCGGTCAGCGGCACGCGCAGCCATTCCGGCCGGAATGACAGTTCGTGTTCGATCTCGTCCAAGGCCTTCTCGAGCAGGAAGAAGGTCATCAAGCCGTCTGCCGCCTTCGGATCGGCCGGCCACAGCCGTTGATCGGTCATGGCCTCGTGGTAGGCGGCGAGAAATGCGGCCGTCGCCCGGTCGCGCCACTCGCCAAGCGCCGCGCCGAGCTTGCCTTGCTCATCGTGGGCCACTTTGAGTGCGCGCTCAAGGGCTGCGGTTGCCGAATAATCGATCGATCGAACCAGGCTGGCTACATCCCGCGCCGCGGGCGCCTTGCGCCGGCGCTCGGCAATACTGCGCCGCGGCGCGCCCTCGAAGTCGACGATGAAGATGTCGTCCTTGACGATCAGCAACTGACTGAGATCGAGATCGCCATGGCAGCGGATGTTGGCGGCATCGGCCTCGCGCAGCAGCAGCGTTTCCAGCCAATCCGGCAGGGCCGGCTGCAATGCCAGCAGCTGGTCGGCCAGCGGGCGGTCGGCTTCCTTCAGCGTCTCCCGCCGCAGCCGGAGCGCATCGAAAACGCGTCCGGCGCAGAGCATCAAATCGTCGATCCAGCGCTGCACGTCGTCGCGGCCGGTCGGCTCCGGTGCGAATTCGGCAAGCTCGCTGTTGCCGGCAAGCGCAATGTGCAACTCCGCCACGCGCCGCCCGGCCTGCGACATGTAACGCAGATAGGGGATCTCTTCCTCGCGCTCGCCGGGATGCATGCTCGCCGCCAGCAGGCGCTGCTCCTCAACGAAGCGATCGAGATAGCCCGCGCTCAGGGTCCAGAGGTCGCCCTGATTGGCGACGAAGGCGTGAACGACGCCGATCGCGCTTTTCTCGTTGCCCTCGACCAGCTCGGCGCTGCCAAGCAGTGCCGGCGCGTTGGGGAAGTTTGCGACGTCGGTCAGGAAGCGCCCCATCTCGATTTCGGGATTGGGGCCGGCCTGGAGCGTCCGGTAGATCTTGACGACATAGTCGTTGTCGACCAGGGCAGTGCTGCGAGGCTGCTCGGAATCGACGATGCGGATGTGCTCAGGCTGCCGGATCGGCTTGTCGCCGAAGCGGTTGGTTGGCCGGAATTCGAGCCGCAAGCCCTGTTCGCTCTCGTCGACCGTCAGCGATTGCTGCAGATTGCGCAACAGCAACGCGATGAAGATCTGGTCGGTGGCGACGTCGAGCAGGGTGCCTTCGCGGGCGCCTTGCCGAACGGCAGCCAGCGCCTGCGGATTGTAGCGCTCGCGGTCGAAGCGTACCCATTCGATCTGCATCGGCAGCACGTAGCGCGTGCTGACGCCGCGCTGCGTCGTTTCGAAAAAGGCGAGCCACGGCCGGTTGTCGCCGATGTCGCAGAACGGAATGGCCGAAGTCAGGGTCGGCCGGATCGCCTTGGGCGATCGTTCCGGATACCAGCGGCTGCGCGCCAGATGTCCCGGAAGCACGTCACGCTCGAACACGCCGCGTTCGCGCGCCAGCGACACCCAGGTCGCGTTCAGCGGCACGACAAGCGTTTCGAACTCGGGCACGGCGCGCTGCACCACCGGTGCCGACTTGTCGCGCTCCTGCAGCTCGAACCAGTAGAAGCCGTAAGGTGAGAGCGTGATCATGTAGGGCAGTTCGCCGATCGGCGGGAAGCGGGTACGGCCGAGCATTTCCAGCGGGATGCGGTCCTTGAAGGCGGAAAGGTCGAGTTCGGTCGCCTGCGCCGATCGCGACAGGTTGGCGACGCACAGGATGACTTCGCCCTGGTACTGGCGCACATAGCACAGCACCGAGCGGTTCTCCGGGCGGATGAACGTCATGGTGCCGCGGCCGAAGGCGAGCGTGGATTTGCGGACCGCGATCAGCCGCTTGGTGGCCGAGAGCAGCGAGGAGAGGCTGCGCGACTGCGCCTCGACATTGACGGACTCATAGCCATAGACGGGGTCCATGATGGTCGGCGCGTAGAGCCGCGCCGGATCGGCGCGCGAGAATCCGCCATTGCGGTCCGGCGTCCACTGCATCGGCGTGCGGACACCGTTGCGGTCGCCGAGATAGATATTGTCGCCCATGCCGATCTCGTCGCCGTAATAGATGATCGGCGTGCCCGGGAACGACAGCAGCAGCGAGTTCATCAATTCGATCTTGCGCCGGTCATTGTCCATCAAGGGCGCCAGCCGGCGGCGGATGCCGACATTGATGCGGGCGCGCGGATCGTTGGCGTAGGTCGACCACAGATAGTCGCGCTCGACGTCGGTGACCATTTCCAGCGTCAGCTCGTCGTGGTTGCGCAGGAACAGCGCCCACTGGCAGTTGCCCGGGATATCCGGCGTCTGGCGCAGGATGTCGGTGATCGGGAAACGGTCTTCCTGCGCGATCGCCATGTAGATGCGCGGCATCAGCGGAAAATGATAGGCCATGTGGCATTCGTCGCCGCGGCCGAAATATTCCTGCACGTCCTCCGGCCATTGATTGGCCTCGGCCAGCAGCACCTTGCCTTTGGCATAATTGTCGAGCTCGCGACGCAGCCCTTTGATGACGGCATGCGTCTCGGGCAGGTTCTCGTTGTTGGTGCCGTCGCGCTCGCAGAGATAGGGGATGGCGTCGAGGCGGAAGCCGTCGACACCGGTGTCGAGCCAGCGCTTCATCACCTGCACCAGCGCGCTCACCACGCGCGGATTGTCGAAATTGAGGTCCGGCTGGTGCGAGAAGAAGCGGTGCCAGTAAAACTGGCCGGCTTCCGGATCCCAGGTCCAGTTCGATTTCTCGGTATCGGTGAAGATGATCCGCGTGCCCGGATATTTCTGGTCGGTGTCGCTCCAGACATACCAGTTGCGGGCAGAGGAATTCGGGTCCGAGCGGCGGGCGCGCTTGAACCAGTCGTGCTGGTCGGACGTGTGGTTGATGACGAGCTCGGTGATGACCCGCAGGCCGCGCTTTTTCGCCTCCTGGATGAAGCGGCGGAAATCCTTCATCGTCCCGAAATCGGGATTGATGTCGCCATAATCGGCGATGTCGTAGCCGTCGTCGCGGCCGGGGGAGGGGTAGAACGGCAACAGCCACAGCGTGGTGACGCCGAGATCCTGCAGATACCCCAGTTTCTCGGTCAGCCCGGCAAAGTCGCCGATGCCGTCATTGTTGCTGTCGGCGAAGGCCTTGACGTGGAGCTGATAGATAATCGCATCCTTGTACCAGAGCTCGTCGGTGACGGCCTCAGTGGCTGGCATCCCCTTTGCTTCGACGACAAGGGTGCCATCCGGATTCAGCGGATAGGCACCGTCGATAGGAAGGGAGACGCCGGCGTTGGAGCTCTCGGCGGTTTGCGCTTTTTTGTTCACGGTGATGCCATTGCCATGGAAATGACGTCCCCGTTTCGTTTGCAGAAAGGGAGACGTAACTGAGATAGAAAGCCGCTCGACTCGCTTTGGTTCCCTTGGAACCGTTGCTGGGCCCGAGCGTTAGACACCGTCTATCTCCTTCCCGTAATTAGACAATTTCGCGACATCCGTTTGATGTTTGCGTGCAAAGTACGTGCCGAATGGACCTTTTTGCTCAAGCCAAAGCCCAGGGAATCCAGACCGAGTTCCTGGACGGCCAGGGTCACCGCCGTGTGACGGACGCCGCCGCGCTCAAAATCATCCTGGATGCTCTGCCGCCGCAGGCCCCGGGACCGTTGGTCGGCCATCCAGTCGTGGTCCGCTCCGGCCGGCCGTCGCGAACCGAGCTCCCGGCTACAGCCAGGCTTCCGGCGGCGTGGAAAATCGTTGCGGACTCAGGGGTTATCGCCAAGGGTGAGAGCTCGGATCATGCCATCGACTGGCCCAAGGACCTGCCGCATGGCGTCTACCGGCTTCAGGTGAGCGACGCTGCGACCGACGAGGACGTGCCGCTGATCTCGGCGCCGGAAAGGGCGTTTGGCGGCGAGTTCGACCGTTGCTGGCTGCTCGCGGTCCAGCTTTACGGCGTCCGCTCCGCGCGCAACTGGGGCATGGGCGACTTCACCGACCTCGCCAGCCTGATCGAACTCGCCGATCATCTCGGCGCCGACGGCATCGGCCTCAATCCGCTGCATGCCCTGTTCGACGATCGTCCGGGCGATTGCAGTCCGTATTCGCCGAACAGCCGGTTGTTTCTCAACGCGCTCTATATCGACGTCGAAAAGCTTCCCGAATTTCAGCCCGATTCCGAAACAAGCGAGGCGCTGGCGCCGTTGCGGGCCGGCGATGTCGTCGATTACGTCGGCGTCGCCGCCCTGAAGTGGCGGGCGCTCCGCAGGGCCTTTGCCGCTTTCAAGGGCAACGCCAAGCCGGGCCGCCAACAGGATTTTGACAAATTCCGCGCCGAGCGCGGCGCGTTGCTGTCGCACTTTGCCTGCTTCGAGGTGCTCCGGCGCAAATTCGGCAAGCCGTGGTGGGAATGGCCGGAAGCGTGGCGGCAGCCGGACGATGCCAGATGCGCCGCGTTGCGCCAGGGCGAGGGGGCCAACGAAATCGAGTTCGTCGAATTCGTGCAATGGACCGCCGATCGCCAGTTGGGGGCCGCCGCCGAACTGGCGAAGCAGCTCGGCATGAAGGTCGGGCTCTATCTCGACGTCGCGGTCGGTGTGCAGGCCGATGGGTTCGACGCCTGGAACGAGCAGGTTGCGATATCCCGCCATCTCGGCGTCGGCGCGCCGCCCGATCCGCTCAACACCGCCGGTCAGACCTGGGGCCTCGCCGGCTTCAATGCCGTCGGGCTCGAGCTTGAGTCCTTTGCGCCATACCGCGACATGCTGCGCGCCTCGATGCGCCACGCCGGCGCCATCCGCCTCGACCACGTGCTCGGGCTGAAGCGGCTCTATCTGGTGCCGCAAGGCTTCAGCGCACGCGACGGCGTCTACGTCCAGATGCCGTTCGAGGCGCTGCTGGCGGTGACTGCGCAGGAAAGCGTTGCGAACCGCTGCGTCGTGATCGGCGAAGACCTCGGCACCGTGCCGGAAGGCTTTCGCGACCAGATCGCCGATTGGGGCATCTGGTCGTATCTCGTGATGATGTTCGAGCGGGACGACGCCGGCTCGTTCCGCCACATCGACCACTATTTGACCAATGCGCTCGTCACCTTCAACACCCACGATCTCTCGACCTATGCCGGCTGGCGCTCGTTCGGCGATCTCA
Organism: Bradyrhizobium sp. 170; assembly: GCF_023101085.1. Taxonomy (NCBI): domain Bacteria; kingdom Pseudomonadati; phylum Pseudomonadota; class Alphaproteobacteria; order Hyphomicrobiales; family Nitrobacteraceae; genus Bradyrhizobium; species Bradyrhizobium sp. 170. Next base: position 2,336,366 of record NZ_CP064703.1, read on the forward strand.
AGCTGAAGCGCTCGCTCGGCATCGATCCGGGCGAAACCGACGATGCGCGCTGGCATGCGCTGGCGATGCTGGACGACGTGCTGAGCCATCACACCATCGGCCGCAACGATCTCTATTCGGTGGCGAATTTTCTGGCGCGCACCAGGTCGCGGCTGCTCGCGATCTCGCTGGAGGACCTGCTCGGCGTGGTGGACCAGCCCAACATCCCCGGCACCATCGACGAGCATCCGAACTGGCGGCGCCGGCTTCCGGTGCCGATCGAGGAAACGACATCCACGGTCGACGTCGCCGCGCTCAAGGCGGCAACCCATGAGCGGTCGCGCGCCGCGATTTGACCCAGGCGGTGAAGCATCTTGCCGTGCCGTATCGAAGACTATGGGCTGATCGGCGATTGCGAAACCGCGGCGCTGGTCGGCCGGAACGGATCGATCGACTGGCTGTGCTGGCCGGCCTTCGATTCCGACGCCTGCTTTGCCGCACTTCTCGGCAGCGAGAAGCACGGCCGCTGGTTGATCGCACCGGTGGGGGAGATTACCGGCACCTCGCGCCGCTATTGGGACGACACCCTGATCCTTCAGACCCGGTTCGAGACGGCTGACGGCGCGGTCGACCTGATCGATTTCATGCCGCCGCGCGGCAACGCCTCCGATGTGGTGCGGCTGGTGCGCGGCGTTCGCGGCCGGGTCAGGATGCACATGCAATTGGTGATCCGCTTCGGTTTCGGCACCGATATTCCCTGGGTCAAGAAAAGCGAAGACGGTTCGGCGCTGCTTGCGATCTGCGGGCAGGACATGACGGTGTTGCGGACGCCGGTCGAGACCCGCGGCGAGGACCTGACGACGGTCGCCGATTTCGAGGTGGGCGAGGGCGACACCGTTCCCTTCGTGCTCACCTACGGCCCCTCGCATCTGCCCGTGCCCAAGCCGATCGACCCCTCATATGCGTTGAAGGATACCGAAACGTTCTGGACCGAATGGTCCAGCCGCTGCACCTATGAAGGCGAGAACCGCGACCTCGTGATGCGCTCGCTGATCACGCTGAAGGCGCAGACCTACGCCCCGACCGGCGGCATCGTCGCCGCGCCAACGACCTCGCTGCCGGAAAAGCTCGGCGGCGCCAGAAACTGGGACTATCGCTTCTGCTGGCTGCGCGACGCCACCTTCACACTGCTGGCGCTGATGAACTCCGGCTACACGGAGGAAGCGTCGGCATGGCACCGCTGGCTATTGCGGGCGGCGGCAGGTTCTCCCGCCAACATGCAGATCATGTACGGCATCATGGGCCAGCGTCGCCTGCTGGAATGGGAGGCCAGATGGCTGCCCGGCTACGAAGGCGCAAAGCCGGTGCGGGTCGGCAACGCCGCGCACGCGCAACTGCAGCTCGACGTCTACGGCGAACTGATCGACGCCTTTCATCAGTGGCGCGTGGCAAAACTCGAACTGGATGAAACCAGCTGGGCGATGGAATGCGCCGTGCTGCAGCACCTCGCCGGGCAATGGGACAAGCCCGATCACGGCATCTGGGAGCGCCGCGGCGCAGGCAAGCATTATGTCTCGTCGAAGGTGATGACATGGGTTGCGTTCGACCGCGGCATCAAGAGCGCCGAGACGTTCGGCTTCAAAGCGCCGCTCGAGAAGTGGCGTGTGCTGCGCGACGCCATTCATCTCGATGTCTGCGCAAGAGGATTTGATCCCGAACTGAATTCCTTTGTCGAGTCCTACGGCTCGAAGATGCTCGACGCCAGCATCCTGCTGCTGCCGTCGGTCGGATTCCTGCCGCCGGAGGATCCGCGCGTCTGCGGCACGCTGGTCGCGGTCGAACGGCATCTGATGCGCGACGGTTTTGTGCTGCGGCACGATCCCCGCGAAGTGGAGCAGCAACCGGCCGAAGGCGCGTTCCTCGCCTGCACGCTATGGCTGGCGGACGCCTATGTGCTGGCGGGCGAGTTTGACAAGGCCCAGGAGCTGCTTACCCGCGTTGTTGCGGTCGCCAACGATCTCGGCCTGCTGGCCGAGGAATACGATACGGCGGCCGGCCGCCAGACCGGCAATTTCCCGCAGGCGCTGACCCACATTGCGCTGATCAACACCGCGCATAATCTCTGCGCGGCGAAGAAGTCGACCGAGAAGCCGGCGATGCAGCGCTCGAAGTAGCTCTCGGTCATTGCCTGCGACAAATGCGAAGCGTTTGCGCAAGGGAGCAAAGCGACGAAGCAATCCATATCTCCGCGTGTGGCGCTATGGATTGCTTCGCTTCGCTCGCAATGACGTGGATAGGCCGCAGCGTACAGGATATCGCTGCGCTCATCCGGGCTACAAGCCATCGCGATGGCAAGTCGCGCGAGCCGGCATCCGTCTTCGCCGCGGCAGGCCCGGGCTGGGATGAACCTGCCTTATGGGAGGAGACGGCGGTCGGACACCGGCTCGCGCTTGCCGATCGTGCCGGCCAAGAGAAACGGATTCGCTGCGCGAAGACTTTGAGAATTCCTCGATTTATCCTTCACGCAGGCTTGATACGGCGGAGCATAGCGTCTTCGAGGCCGTAGGGTGGGCAAAGGAGCGCCAGCGACGTGCCCACCGTCTATCGCCGATCGTCTTTTTCGATGGTGGGCACGCTACGCTTTGCCCACCCTACGGACCTCCCGATGAAAAACGCTGCGCCTATCCGAGCTGCAGCACCGTCTCGATCGCAGCGGCAAATCCGTCGCGCTCGTTGCTGTCGGTCACATGCGTCGCGTGCTGCTTGATGCCGTCCGCCGCATTGCCCATCGCAAACGAAACGCCGCTCCTGGCAAACATCGGAAGATCATTCTCCATGTCGCCGATGGTCGCCACCGCCGCGGCCGGAATGCCGAGCCGCCTGGTCATCGCGTCCACGAAGGTGCCCTTGTCGTGACCGGGCGGCGTGACGTCGAGATAATAGGTCTGCGAGCGGACCGCGGTGGCCTCCGCCCCGACGGCTTCCCGCATCGCCACTTCGCAACGCTGCAGGAGCGCCGCGTCCGAGCTGGCGCCGACGACCTTGCAGGCTTCTCCGAGATGCGGCGCGAAATCCGGGATGATGGTCGGATCAGCCTTGATCGCCCGCTTTTCGTGCGGGACGTATTCGCCGTCGGGATTGCGTGTGTACCAGCGGTCGTTGGTGAACAGCCAGATATCGACGCCGAACGCATCGAGCACGTCGAGGCTGCGCTGAGCCACGCTCGGTCCGATCAGATGCTGCTCGATCGGCCGGAGCTTGTTGTCAACGATCGAGCTGCCGTTAAAGGCGCCGACGGGAAGCATGATCGAAAGCGGCTCGATCAGAAAGCCCATGCCGATGGTCGGCCGGCTGGAGACGATGGTGAAGCCGATGCCGGCCGCATGCAGCTTGCGTACGGCCGCTCTTGCTCCATCGGTCAGGACCTTGTCCTTCGTCAACAGCGTGCCGTCGACGTCGGAAACAACAAGCGCGATGCGGGTCATTGGGGAACCAGGTTCAATTGAGTGACGATGTCATCCACGATTCGCTCGACCGGCGCATCGATCGATACAATGATCGGCCGTTCGTTTGCTCCCGGCCGCTCCAGTGTCTTGAACTGGCTGGCGAGCAGGCCCGGCGGCATGAAGTGCCCCTTACGCGAAGCGAGGCGGGCGGCGATCAGATCCTGCGTTCCGTCGAGAAAGACGATGCGGACGTCGTTGCGGCCGTGCACGAGAATGTCGCGATAGGCGCGTTTCAGCGCCGAGCAGGCGATGACGGCGCGCTCGCCGGCGGTCGAGAGGCGGTCGATCTCGTCGGCGATCGCCTGCAGCCACGGCCAGCGGTCCTCGTCGGTCAGCGGGTGGCCGGCGCTCATCTTCGCGACGTTGCTTGCCGGGTGAAACCTGTCGCCGTCCTCATAACGCCAGCCGAGCCGTCGGGCGAGATGATCGGCGATGGTGCTCTTGCCCGAGCCGGAAACGCCCATCACCACCAGCGCACAAGGAAACTTACTGCCCACCAAAATTCTCCGGAATCGCTGCCCGGTCCACCAGCCAGACCGTCTCGCCGGTGGATCGCGCGCGGTTGGCGGGCAGGTTCTCGCCTGCGAAGAGGCGCGTCAAGATCGCACGCTTATCGCGGCCTGAAACCTCGAACAGCATTTCGCGGCAGGAGGCGAGGGTGGGCAGCGTGAGGGTAACCCGCGGGACGAACGGCTCGACATTCGCCCGGGGGACGCCGACGACCCAGCGCGCGGTTTCGTCGAGCGCGGCGTCACCGGGAAACAGCGATGCGGTATGGCCGTCGGGACCGACGCCCATCAGCACGAGATCGAACAGGGGGCGGGCGTCATCCAGCGTGTCTGCGCCATAAAACGACTGCAGTTCCTGTTGATAGAGCGCGGCGCCCCGGTCGGGATCGGCAGGGTCGGCGGTCGCGGTCGGAATCGGATGGATGTTCGCCGCCGGCGCGCACTTATCCAGAAAAATCTCGCGCGCCATGCCCATGTTGTTGAGCGGGTCATCAGCCGGCACGAAGCGTTCGTCGCCGATGAACCAGTGCACGCGCTGCCACGGGATCCGGCTTCGATAGGCGTCGGTCGCAAGTAATTGATAGAGTTGCTTCGGGCTCGATCCGCCGGTCAGGCAGATCGCCACGCGGCCGCTGTTGGCGGCCGTTCTGGCCAGCAAATGTTCGGCGGCGGTCGCCGCCATCGCCACTGGATCGGCGACCGTGATCACGTGGCGGTTGTCGTTCGCGGCCATTGTTCACCCGAGCTTTCGCCAGCTTCGGCCGTCGCGTTCAAGCAAATCGTTGGCTTCCTCCGGTCCTTCGCTGCCCGGTTCGTAAACCTTCAACCCCTTGCCGCCTGCCTTCTTCCAGGCATCGAGGAACGGTTGCACCGCCTGCCAGCCGGCCTCAACGCTGTCGGCGCGCTGAAACAGGATGTTGTCGCCGATCATGCAGTCATAAATCAGCGTCTCGTAGCCAGTGGAAGGTTCGGCCTTGAAGTAGTCCTTGTAGCGGAACTTCATCTCGACGCCGTCGATGTTGATATTCGGCCCCGGCACCTTGGTGTTGAACTGCAGCGCGATGCCTTCGGTCGGCTCGGTCGAGATGATGAGGTAGTTCTGCGACAGCCGGTCCACCGGCGTGTCGCGGAACATCGCGAACGGCGCCTGCTTGAACTTGATGGCGATTTCGGTGCGTTTGACGCCGAGCGCCTTGCCAGTGCGCAAGTAAAAGGGCACGCCGGCCCAGCGCCAGTTGTCGATGGTCAGCTTCAGCGCCGCATAGGTCTCGGTGGTGCTACCGGGCGCGACGTCGGGGGTCTTGCGATAGTCGTCGATTTCGGCATCGCCAACCTTGCCGCCCCGATATTGGCCGCGCACGGAATTTTGCAGCGCCTCTTGTTCGCTCTGCGTCTGGATCGCGGAAAGCACTTCGGCCTTTTCGGAGCGCACCGAATGGGCGTCGAATTTCACCGGCGGCTCCATTGTGACCAGCGACAGCAGCTGGAACAGATGGTTCGGCACCATGTCGCGCAACGCGCCAGTTGCGTCGTAAAAGCTGCCGCGATGCCCGACGCCGAGTTTTTCATCGACGGTGATCTGGATGTGATCGATATGGTTGCGGTTCCAGATCGGCTCGAACATGCCATTGGCGAAGCGCAACACCAGGATGTTCTGCACCGTCTCCTTGCCGAGGTAATGATCGATCCGGTAGATCTGGTGCTCTTCAACCAGTTTGAGCAATTCACTATTGAGCGCTCTTGCCGAAGCGAGGTCGGTGCCGAACGGCTTTTCCACCACCAGCCTCCGCCATGTGCCATTCTCCGCCAGCATGCCGGTGCGGCCGAGTTCGCGGCTGATCGGCAGGAACGCGTTGGGCGGCGTCGCCAGATAGAACAGGCGGTTGCCGCCGGTGTCTCGCGTGGTTTCGAGTTGGTCGAGCTGTTTGCTCATGGCGTCGAACGATTCAGGCTCCTTCGGATCGGCCTCGACACAGGTCACGCATGCCAGGAGGCGTTGGGCGATCGCCTCATCCACCCCCTGGGTCGCGAACTGGCGCAGCCCTTTCATCAGGCTGTCGCGCAACCTGTCGCTCGTCATGCCCTTGCGGGCGACGCCGACCAGGCAGAACCTGTCAGGCAGGAGATCGCTTGCGGCGAGATTATAGAGGGCAGGGACGACCAGTCGGTGTGCGAGATCGCCGGTCACGCCGAAAATGACGAACGAGCAGGGATCGGGTTTCTTCTGTGCTGTCTGACCGACCGCCATGACCGCTCAGGCCTTCGTGCCAGGTTTTTTCGGCGGCTCCTTGTGGCCGCCGAAACCGGCCCGCATCGCCGACAGGATCTTTTCCGCGAAGGTGTGATCCTTGCGTGAACGGAAGCGTGCATAGAGCGCGGCCGTCAGCACTTCCGCCGGCACGGCCTCGTCGATGGCGGCGTTGACGGTCCAGCGTCCCTCGCCGGAATCCTCCACAAAGCCGGAGTAATTCTCCAGCGTCTGGTTTTCCGCGAGCGCGGATGATGTCAGATCGAGCAGCCAGGACGGGATCACGCTGCCGCGCCGCCACACCTCTGCGATATCGGCGATGTTCATGTCGAAGCGGTGCTCCGGCGGCAGCGCGTCGATATTGGCGTTCTTCAGGATATCAAAGCCCTCGGCATAGGCCTGCATCAACCCGTATTCGATACCGTTATGGATCATCTTGACGAAGTGTCCGGCGCCCGACGGACCGGCGTGGATATAGCCCTGCTCGATGCGCGGGTCGCGGCCCTCACGCCCCGGCGTACGTGGGATGTCGCCAACACCTGGAGCCAGTGTCTTGAAGATCGGATCGAGCCGGTCAACCACCGCCTTGTCGCCACCGATCATCATGCAATAGCCGCGCTCGATGCCCCAGACGCCACCGCTGGTGCCGACGTCGAGATAGTGCAGGCCCTTTGCCTTCAGCGCTGCGCCACGGCGAACGTCGTCCTGCCAGAACGTGTTGCCGCCATCGATGATGACGTCGCCGGGCTGCATCAGCTTTGCCAATGCCTCGATGGTCGCCTCGGTGATCTTGCCTGCCGGCAGCATCACCCAGGCGGTGCGCGGCTTGTCGAGTTTGGCCACGAAATCTTCCAGCGTATCGACGCCCGCCGCGCCTTCCGCCGCAAGCGCGGCAACTGCCTTCGCATCCTTGTCGTAGACCACGGCGGTGTGGCCGTTGTTCATCAGCCGGCGGACGATGTTGCCGCCCATCCGGCCGAGCCCGATCATGCCGAGTTGCATATCCTGACTTTCCTAGCTGAGCGCTTCCGCAATCGCGGCATCGAGTGCGGACAGTCCCGATCCGAGATCGCCCTTGAGATGGACCCGCAGCGCGCGCCGCCCACGTTCGGTGAGCACATCGAAATCGCCGCGCGCCTGCGCCGCCTTGATGATGCCGAAGCTCGCCTTCTGGCCGGGCACCGGCAAATCCTCGGCATCGTCGGCCGTGATCTGCAGGAACACGCCGCTGTCGGGGCCACCTTTGTAGGCCTGGCCGGTGGAGTGCAGGAAGCGCGGGCCGAACTCGGCGCAGGTTGCAACGTGATGCGTGTCGCGCACCGCAAGCCGCATCTTCTGCAGCGAGCCGATGGTGCCGGGGTCTCGCGCGATATAGGCGAGCAGGGCGACATAGTCGCCGCTGTCCGAACGCGAAAGATGCGCTCTTATCCACGAACCGAGCGTGCCGTCGGCGCCGGCCTTGCGCAGCTCGGCGGCGTTGTGCGCGTCGGTATAGAGATCGGCCTCGTCGGTCGAAATCACCGGCTTCTCCGCAGGAAGCGCGCCGGTCTTCTCGAACGCAGTCGTCAATTCGCGGGTCTTGATCTTGGCTGCTTCCACATCGGGCTGGTTGAATGGATTGATCCCGAGGATCGCGCCCGCCACGGCGGTCGCCATCTCAAACCGGAAAAACTCCTGGCCGATATGGTCGATCGATTTCATGACGATGCGGGCCACAGGATGCCCGGCCGCTTCGAGCGCTTTGAGCCGGTCGTCATGCGAGGCGTCGTCTTCACCTTCGGTACGGATATCGATGAAGAAGCGGTCGTTGCCGTAAAGCGCGGGATCGCCGAGCGGTTCGCCGTCGATCGGGATCAGGCCCTTGCCGTCCTTCCCCGTGGATTCGGCAATCAGCTGTTCGGCCCAGGCGCCGAAATCGGCGACCTTCTCCGACGAAGTTATTGTCACCTTGTCGCGACCTTCAAGGCCGGCGAGCCCCATCGCCAGTCCGAGCTGCACGCCCGGGTTTTCGTGCGGCGGCACGTCGGCGCCGCACGAGCGCACCATCGCGAGCGCGTGCGTGATCAGGCTGCGAACGTCGATACCGGCGGCAGCCGCCGGCACCAGCCCGAACGGCGACAGCACGGAATAGCGTCCGCCGATTGCGGGATCGCCGCGGAAGATGCGGGCAAAGCCCTGCTTGATAGCGACCTTCTCCAGCGACGAGCCGGGATCGGTGACGGCGATGAAGCGGTGGCCGGCCTTGTCCTTGCCGATGGTTTTCGAGACGCGATCGAAGAAGTAATCCTTCATCACGTTCGGCTCGGTGGTGCCGCCGGATTTGCTGGAGACAATGAACAGCGTATGGGCGAGATCGACCGTGTCCTCTATCGCGCGCACCTGCGCGGGATCGGTGGAATCGAGCACATGCAGCTTCGGAAAACCGGATTTTTTGGCAAATGTTTCCGCCAGCACCTCCGGCCCGAGGCTCGATCCGCCCATGCCGAGCACGACGGCATCGCTGAAATTCTGTCCCTTCACGCGGCAGGAAAAATCCTCGTAGTCGGCGACGTCGGCGGCCGCGGGGCTGTTCAGCCAGCCCAGCCATTTGTTTTCGTCGTCATCGGTCCAGACCGATTGGTCCTTCTGCCACAGGCGGCGGATGGTAGCCGATGCACGCCAGTCCTCGGTGCTCTTCTCCACGGCCTTCCTGATGCCATCGCCGAGCGCGAGCTGCTGCCGGTCGATGCCGCCGCCGAGCGAAGCCGCGCGCTTCTGCGCGACCGCGCCATAGAGCTTGTCGGCGGCATCCGCAAACAGCTTGACGCCGTCCCTGACCAGTTCTTCCGTGATGGCGTCGAGCGAGATGCCGGACTTTTCGAGCTCTTCCAGCACGCGCCTGGCGTCCTCGATATTCTCCTCGAGGCTGTCGCGCAGCTTGCCATGGTCGCGGAATGCATCGAGCGTTGCCGGCGGCACAGTGTTGACGGTGTTGGCGCCGATCAATTCCTCGACATACAGCACATCGCTGTAGTCCTTGTTCTTGGTGCCGGTGGAAGCCCACAGCAAACGCTGTGGCTTTGCGCCCTTGGCCGCGAGCTTCTCCCAACGGGGACCTGCGAACAGCCGCTTGTAGTCCTGATAGGCAAGCTTGGCGTTGGCGACGGCGATCTTGCCCTTCAGCGCGCTCAGCCGCTCCTTCTCGCTGGGGTCATTGGCTTTTGCGATCTTGTCGTCGAGCTGCTTGTCGACCGCGGTATCGATGCGGCTGACGAAGAAGGAGGCGACGCTGGCGACAGGCGCGGGATCGCCGCCATTGGCGACGTATTTTTCCAGGCCGGCGATATAGGCCTCCGCCACCTCGCGATAGACCTCTTGCGAGAACAGCAGCGTGATGTTGATGCTGATGCCTTCGCCGATCAGATGTTCGATCGCGGGTAGGCCCTCCGGCGTGGCCGGCACCTTCACCATCAGGTTCTGCCGCTTGACGTCCTTCCAGAGACGTTCGGCCTCCGCAATGGTCCCCTTGGTATCCATCGCCAGATAGGGCGAGACCTCGAGGCTGACGAAACCGTCGGCGCCGTTCAAGTGGTCGTAAACCGGGCGCAGCACGTCGGCGGCATTCTGGATGTCCTCGATGGCGAGCGCCTCGAACAGGTCGGCGACGGGGCGGTCGCCCGCCTCCAGGGCGTGGCCGATCGCGCCGTCATATTCGTCCGAACTGCCGATCGCCTTTTCGAAGATCGAAGGGTTCGAGGTGACGCCCTTGACACCGTCGGTATCGATCAGCGCCTTGAGGTCGCCCTTGGCGACGAAGCCGCGGGCGAGGAAGTCCAGCCAGATCGCCTGGCCATGGTTTTCGAGTGCTTTGACGGGATTCATGGTGCCTGTTCTGTTCGGTCGGTTTTCTTGGGTTTCCGGCACTTTCGGGGGCAGGGCCGGAAAGTCAACATTTGGTTGGGCATGCAGCCGGATGGAATGGGACGGTCCGGGACGATAACGCCATTGGCACCGGTTCGATCCCGAAAATGGCTGTTCTCACAGCCCTCGATCCCAGCGGGTCGGTCGAACCGGCTTCCGGAATTATGACACCAACGGGCACAAGCACGAAGTCGTGAAGGAGGCCGTGATGCGCCGTCGTTTTTCGCTCCCCACCTGCCTCGTACTCTTGTGTGGCCTGGTCGCGTTTGGCCCGACCACGGCCGAAACCGCCGGCATCGGCGTGCATTTGAGGGTTCATGTGCAAAACATTCCGCGGGCGATTGCAGGGGGACTCAACCCGCATGTCAGCGTGGGAGCGGGCGCGCAGGCGCCGTCGCGACTGAGCCCGAACACGCGAAGTATTCAGCCGGGCGGAGCGGGCGAAACTACGGCAACCAAATCGCCCAAATGAGCGATTGATGTGAAAGGTTCACGTCGAGCGGCAACATCTGAAGGCCTACGACATCAGGGTCGCAGATAAAGGTAGCCCTGCGATTGCAGCTCGGCGATCCGCACCACACCGCCCTGCTCGGCGGCGATGAAGCCCGGCAGCAAATCCTTCGGCGCGACATTCTGGGACTTCATGGTGTTGCCACAGGCGGCGAGTTCGAGACCGGCTTTGGAGAACTGACCGACGCGCTTCGAAACATCGGGGTTGGCGGAGGTCGAATGAAACGCTCGCAATCTTTCCGGCCAAAGTGGTGTAGATCACAGACCTAAGTAGTGGGGCGTACCAACCTATGTAGTATGGCTCATTTGTGCCGGAGTGCCGCAAGCTCCTTGCGATCCGTCACCAACTCGGAGCATTCGTGCAGATCGGCGCGATCAACGCGGAAGATCTTGTCGGCGCCGGCAACCAGATCATTGCTGGCGTCGTCGTCGGGTTTGTTGCGCTCCCGGATCCTGATCCGCTCCAGCCGGATCAGCGCGGATTTGTCGTCCTTCATCGCCACGTCAATGCCGCCGCCTTCGCAATCGACGCCGCAGCCAAGTCGAATTTCGCCGCCGGCGTTTTCGGCGACGATGTGATTGCAGTAGCCGCTGGAATCGAAATTGCCGGCGCGGTGGCGATATTTGAAGCCGAGGCGGAACGGATAATTGACGGTCATGTCTTCCGGCGCGTCCTCGGCTGTCACCAGCAGCTTCATCGCGCTGACTTTCTGCTTCGGATGCTGCGCCAGATGGCTGGCGTCATAACGACGCACGAAGCAGGCATAGGTCTTGTGGCTGAGCGGGCCGCCGAACATCTGAGTATAGAAGGCGGTGGCTTTGGCTTTGTCGACGCCTTCCTGGGCGTGACAGGCATGGGCTCCGATGACGGAGGCAACGGCGGCGACGATGCAGGCGTATTTCATGGCAGACTCGGGTTAAACGCGCGGCATGTTACTTTAGTTGCAGTTGGCGCCGGGTGCGTTCAACACCCCGTCCGCGATGAACGCGTGTTAATCTTGGCCTTATTTGCCGCTGACCGGCCGCCCGAAGGTCACAAAAGGCGCGGTTATCGCGCGTCCGGGCCGTTTCAGAGCTCCGAAGTGCTCCGTTTGGCTGTTCGGGGTTTGCCAGGCGGATGCAGATTCGAGCCGCGCGACCGCTCAGATTCCTTAAAAAATCCCTTACAGCGTGCTCAGTACTTACCCGGTAAAAAATGTTGCAGCACGGCTACAACTCGAGCGAAATGGCACCGTATCTTTACGAGGAGGAGGCCGTTAGCACGAGTATTGCATTGCATTGTGAAGTCGCTCGCGTGTCCAATCTACCTATGTGCTGATTGTGATTCGCGAACGGAAGCTGTGACGCTCCGACACTGGAACCCTAGTGGTGCGTCCGGCATTTACAGGTGACCATGGAGAGACGGATCATGTACAACGATTCTCTGTTCAATGCTTTCGCCCGGTCCTTCGAAGCCAGAAGCCAGACCGACATGTCGATGGCGGAATATCTGGAGTCGTGTCGAAGCGATCCGATGCGATATGCCAATGCAACCGAACGATTGCTAGCAGCGATCGGTGAGCCTCAGATGATTGACACGGCCAAGGACCCTCGCCTTGGCCGTATCTTTTTGAATCGCACGATGCGGCTCTATCCGGCCTTCGCCGGCTTCTACGGCATGGAAGACACGATCGAGCGCATCGTCGGGTTCTTCCGCCACGCGGCGCAGGGCCTCGAAGAGCGCAAGCAGATACTCTATCTGCTTGGGCCTGTCGGTGGCGGCAAATCCTCGCTCGCCGAACGCCTCAAGTCGTTGATGGAAGTCCACCCCATTTACGTGTTGAAGGCCGGCGACGAACTCAGTCCCGTGTTCGAAAGTCCGCTCAGCCTGTTCGATCCGGACGCGCTGGGACCGATGCTCGAGGAGAAGTACGGCATTCCGCGCCGCCGCCTCACCGGACTGATGAGCCCGTGGTGCTACAAGCGCCTCGAAGCCTTCGGTGGCGACATCTCGCAATTCCGCGTCGCCAGGATCCAGCCGTCGCGGCTGCGCCAGATCGCGATCGCCAAGACCGAGCCCGGCGACGAAAATAATCAGGACATCTCCTCGCTCGTCGGCAAGGTCGATATCCGCAAGCTGGAGATCTTCGCCCAGAACGATCCTGATGCCTACAGCTATTCCGGCGGGCTCAATCGCGCCAACCAGGGCATTCTCGAATTCGTCGAAATGTTCAAGGCGCCGATCAAGATGCTGCATCCGCTGCTGACTGCGACGCAGGAGGGTAACTACATCGGCTCCGAAAATATCGGCGCGATTCCCTTCACCGGCATCATTCTCGCGCATTCCAACGAGTCGGAATGGCAAAACTTCAAGGCCAACAAGAACAACGAAGCCTTCATCGACCGTATCTGCGTCATCAAGGTGCCGTACTCCCTGCGTGTCACCGAAGAGCAGAAGATCTACGAAAAGCTGATCCAGGGCTCCGAACTGGCTACCGCGCCCTGCGCCCCGGCCACGCTGGAAACGCTGGCGCGCTTCTCGGTGATGTCGCGGTTGCGCAAGCACGAGAATTCGACCGTGTTCGCCAAGATGCGGATCTACGACGGTGAAAGCCTCAAGGAATCCGATCCGAAGGCGCGCAGCGTTCAGGAATACAGGGATGCCGCCGGCGTCGACGAAGGCATGGACGGCGTTTCGACCCGCTTCGCGTTCAAGGTCCTCGCTGCGACGTTCAATCACGACACCAACGAGGTTGGTGCCGACGCGGTCCATCTGATGTACACGCTGGAGCAGGCGATCCGGCGCGAGCAGCTTCCCGACGAAGTCGAGAAGCGTTACCTTGAGTTCATCAAGGCTGAACTCGCGCCGCGCTATGCCGAATTCATCGGGCACGAGATCCAGAAGGCCTATCTCGAATCCTATTCGGATTACGGCCAGAACCTGTTCGACCGCTATGTCGACTATGCCGACGCCTGGATCGAGGATCAGGATTTCAAGGATCCCGACACCGGACAACTGCTCGATCGCGAACTGCTCAATCAGGAGCTGACCAAGATCGAAAAACCGGCCGGCATCGCCAACCCCAAGGACTTCCGCAACGAGGTCGTCAAGTTCTCGCTGCGGTCGCGGGCCCAGCACGGCGGCAAGAATCCGACATGGACCAGCTACGAGAAGATTCGCGAAGTGATCGAGAAGCGGATATTCTCCCAGGTCGAGGATCTGCTGCCCGTGATTTCCTTCGGCTCGAAGAAGGACGGCGAGACCGAGAAGAAGCATGACGACTTTGTCGCGCGCATGGTCGAGCGCGGCTACACCGAGCGGCAAGTCCGCCGCCTGGTCGAGTGGTACATGCGCGTAAAACAGGCTGGCTGAGGCGGATGAAACGTGGTCATTCATATTGTCGACCGGCGCCTGAATCCGGGTAGCAAGAGTCTCGAGAATCGCCAGCGCTTTCTGCGTCGGGCCAAGGCGCTGGTTCAGGGGGCCGTGAAGAAATCGTCGCAGGACCGGGATATCAAGGATGTCCTGGAAGGCGGCGAGGTCAGCGTGCCGATCGATGGCATGGACGAGCCGCGCTTTCGCCGCGAGGGCGGCACGCGCGACATGGTGCTGCCTGGAAACAAGAAGTTCATCGAGGGCGACATTCTTCCGCGGCCGAACCCGAGCGGTGGCAAGGGGAGGGGTGCGGGCGAGGGCGACAGCGAAGACACGTTCCGCTTCGTTCTCAGCCGCGATGAGTTTGTCGATCTGTTCCTGGACGACCTGGAATTGCCCGATCTCGCCAAGCGAAAGCTGGCCGAGGTCGAAAGCCAGGGCATTCGCCGGGCGGGTTACACAACCTCCGGCTCGCCCGCCAATATTTCGGTGAGCCGAACGGTAAGCCGTGCCCTGGCGCGGCGTGTCGCGCTGCGGCGGCCGAGGCCGGAGGTGCTGGCGACGCTCGAGGCGGAGCTTAAGGATTGCAGCGACGAGGCGCGCCGCGCCGAACTCATAGCCGAGATCGAAGCTCTGAAGGTAAAGATACGCCGCATTCCGTTCATCGATCCGATCGACATCCGCTACCGGCGTTTCGAGACGGTGCCGAAGCCCGTGGCGCAGGCCGTCATGTTTTGCCTGATGGACGTCTCCGGTTCGATGACCGAACATATGAAGGATCTCGCCAAGCGCTTCTATATGCTGCTCTACGTGTTCCTGAAGCGGCGCTATCGCCACGTCGAGATCGTTTTCATCCGGCATACCGACCGGGCCGAAGAGGTCGACGAGCAGACGTTCTTTTTCGGACCGGCTTCCGGCGGCACGCTGGTATCGAGCGCGTTGCAGGCGATGCACGACATCGTGCGGTCGCGGTTCCGGCCGGCGGACTGGAACATCTACGCCGCGCAGGCTTCCGACGGCGACAATTCCTACGCGGACGGCGAGGTCACGAGCCGGCTCCTGACCGACATGATCCTGCCGGTCACCCAGTTCTTTGCCTATCTGGAAGTCGGCCAGGAGAATGGCCTTAGCTACGAAATGCCCAATTCGTCGCTCTGGACCCTTTACGAGAGCCTGCGCGCGAGCGGCGCGCCGCTGTCGATGCGCAAGGTCAACGAGCGCAGCGAGATTTTCCCGGTATTCCACGATCTATTCCAGCGCCGCAGCAAGCAGGAAAGGACCGGGTCATGACCGCGACTGACCAGTTGCTGTTTGAGGGGGCGGACTGGGACTTCCGGACGCTGCAGCGGATCTGCGACGCCTGCGAGCAGGTTGCGCGGGACGAGTTGGGGCTCGATGTCTATCCCAACCAGATCGAGGTCATTACGGCAGAGCAGATGCTGGACGCCTATTCGTCCGTCGGCATGCCGCTGTTCTACAAGCACTGGTCGTTCGGCAAGCATTTTGCCTTTCAGGAGGCATCCTATCGCAAGGGACTGATGGGGCTGGCGTACGAGATCGTCATCAACTCATCGCCGTGCATTTCCTACCTGATGGAAGAAAATACGGCGACGATGCAGACGCTCGTGATCGCGCATGCCGCTTTCGGTCATAATCATTTCTTCAAGAACAACTATCTGTTCAAGCAATGGACCGACGCCGACGGCATTCTCGATTATCTCGAATTCGCCAAGCGCTATGTGGCGCATTGTGAGGAACGCCACGGCCGGCTGGCGGTCGAGCATACGCTCGATGCCGCGCACGCTCTTATGTCGCACGGCATCGATCGCTATCCCGGCAAGAAGAGTCTCGACCTGCGCGCCGAGGAAAAGCGGGCGGGCAGGCGCCGTGCCCACGAGGAGAGCGCCTTCAACGATTTGTGGCGCACCGTTCCGGCCGGCAAAGTGAAGAGCGACGCAATACTGGACGTCGAGCGCCGCCGCCAAATGCTCGGCCTGCCGCAGGAAAACCTGCTGTACTTTCTCGAGAAGACGGCGCCGCGCCTGCGTCCCTGGCAACGCGAGATACTGCGGATCGTGCGGCACATCGCGCAGTATTTCTATCCGCAGAGCCAGACCAAGGTGATGAACGAGGGCACGGCGACCTACGTTCACTACCGCATCATGAACCGGCTGCACCAGCAGGGACGGCTGACGGACGGCAATTTCCTCGAATTCCTGCAGTCGCACACCAACGTCGTGTTCCAGCCCGAGTTCGACGACCCGCGCTATTCCGGCTTCAACCCCTATGCGCTGGGATTTGCGATGATGCAAGACATCGAGCGCATCGTCACCGATCCGGACGCCGAGGACCGCGAGTGGTTTCCGGATATCGCAGGCAAGGGCGATGCGATGGGCGTGTTGCGCGACATCTGGGCCAATTATCGCGATGAAAGCTTCATCAGCCAGTTCATGAGCCCGCGGCTGATGCGGCAATTCCGCCTGTTCCATCTGCATGACGATCCGGAGGAGCGTGCCGGTATCCTGGTCGACGCCATCCACAACGAGCGCGGCTACCGCCGGCTGCGGCGCGAACTGGCGCGGCAGTACGACGTCGGCTTCATCGACCCGAACATCGAAGTCGTTGATGTCGACCTTGCCGGCGATCGCCGCCTGATGTTGCGCCATACCGTGGTGAAGGGTGCCCAGCTCACCGAAGCTGACACCAAGCGCGTGCTGCAGCACCTTGCCGATCTCTGGAGCTACGACGTGTCGCTCGTCGAGGTCGACGCGTCCGGCACTGTCTTGAAGGAGTATGTCGCGAATCCGCGGAACATCGCCGCGGCAGCGTAGCTACCCGCGGCAGCATAGAGCCCGGTTCTGATTGTATCAGAACCGGGCTCTAGATTTTTGTTTTGACGCGTTTTCTTGACGCGAACCGGTGTCCACCCCCGGATCACGTCCGAGGGCATGCTTCGCTCGAAAACGCTGTGGCTACCGCAGGCTGGCGTTGATCTTTTCCAGCGCTGATGTGCCGGGGCACAGATCCTTGGCTTCCAGCGTATTGAGCGGCGTCTCGATCGTGTCGAGATGGGTGTGCAGGTCTTCCGAATCCGGATCGACATAGAGCAGCCCAGTGACCACCTGGCCCTTGGCGGCGTGCTTCTGCAGGAAGGTCATGGCCGCCAGCCGGTCGTTGGCGTCATAGTCGGCGTCGATCTTGCGCAGCGCCAGCCTGGTGCCGTCATGCTGCTCGACCACCTGCACCGTGCCCGGCGCGTAATCGACCGTGATCGGGTCGCGGCCGGTGAGCACGTCGAGGCGATTCACCGCGTCATTATGCTCGCGGACGTAATCAAAGCTCTTGGTCGAGCCGGCGTGGTTGTTGAAGGCGATGCAGGGGCTGATAACGTCGATGAACGACGCGCCCTTGTGCCGGATCGCGGCCGCGATCAGCGGCACCAGCTGGTTCTTGTCGCCGGAGAAGCTGCGCGCCACGAAGCTCGCGCCTAGTTGCAGGGCGATCGCCACCAGATCGATGGCGTTGTCGGTGTTAATCACGCCCTTCTTGGACTTCGAGCCGCGGTCGGCGGTGGCCGAAAACTGGCCCTTGGTCAGCCCGTATACGCCGTTATTCTCGACGATGTAGGTCATGTTGACGCCGCGCCGGATCGAATGCGCGAACTGGCCGAAGCCGATCGAGGCACTGTCGCCGTCGCCGGAAACGCCGAGATAGATCAAATCGCGGTTGGCGAGGTTGGCGCCGGTCAGCACCGACGGCATGCGGCCGTGCACGGAATTGAAGCCGTGCGAATTGCCGAGGAAATAGTCCGGCGTTTTCGACGAGCAGCCGATGCCGGAAATTTTGGCCACCCGATGCGGCTCGATCGAAAGCTCGTAGCAGGCTTCGATGATCGAGGCGGTGATCGAGTCGTGGCCGCAGCCGGCGCACAGCGTCGAGATCTTGCCCTCGTAATCCCGGTGGGTGTAGCCGAGTTCGTTCTTCGGCAGGCCGGGATGGTGGAACTTCGGTTTTGCAATGTAGGTCATGACACGGCCTTGCGGAGAGGGGTCACTTTGAGATGGTCCTGGTGGTCGCCGATGGCGTTGGCGATGAATCGGGCGGTGATCGGCGTGCCGTCATAGTGCAGGATCGGCACCAGCCGGACCGGATCGATGCCGTTCTCGTTGACGATCAACTGGCGCAACTGGGCATCGCGGTTCTGCTCGACCACGTAAACGAAATCATGATCGGCGACGAAGCTCGCCACGCTGGAGTGGAACGGGAAGGCGCGGATGCGCATGCGGTCGAGCTGATGCCCGCGCGCTTCCAACAGCCCGATCGCCTCGTCCATTGCCGGCGCGGTCGAGCCGAAATAGATCACGCCGTACTTGGTCGGCTTGGCGGCATTGGCCTGCAACGGCCGCGGTACCATGTCCTGCGCCGTCTCGAACTTGCGCACCAGCCGCTGCATGTTGTCGGCATAGACCGCGCCTTCTTCCGAGTAGCGCGCGTAGCGGTCGCGCGAGGTGCCTCGGGTGAAGAACGAGCCTTTGGTAG
Source organism: Bradyrhizobium sp. 170 (assembly GCF_023101085.1). NCBI lineage: Bacteria > Pseudomonadati > Pseudomonadota > Alphaproteobacteria > Hyphomicrobiales > Nitrobacteraceae > Bradyrhizobium > Bradyrhizobium sp. 170. Next base: position 2,354,912 of record NZ_CP064703.1, read on the forward strand.
GGTGCGTGCCGGGATAGGTGCGGTAGGGAATGCCGTCGCCGTCGACGTCGAGATAGCGGCCGAAGTCGCGGCCGGGCTCATCGAGCATCGCCGCGGTCATCACCTTGCCGCGGTCATACTGCCGGGCGTCGTCCCACTTCAGCGGACGGCACAGCCGGTGGTTCATGCCGATGTCGAGGTCGAGCATCAGGAAGATCACGGTCTGCAGCCGGTCGGCGAGGTCGAACGACTGCGCCGCGAACTCGAACGCTTCGGCCGGGTCTTCCGGGAACAGCAGGACATGCTTGGTGTCGCCGTGCGAAGCATAGGCGCAGGCGATGATGTCGCATTGCTGGGTGCGCGTCGGCATGCCCGTCGAGGGGCCGGCGCGCTGGATGTTCATGATCACGGCCGGAATTTCGGCGAAGTAGGACAGGCCGATGAATTCGGTCATCAAGGAGATGCCGGGGCCGGATGTCGCGGTAAAGGCGCGTGCGCCGTTCCAGGAGGCGCCGATCACGATGCCGATCGAAGCCAGTTCGTCCTCGCCTTGCACGATCGCGTATTTCGCCTTGCCGGTCTCAGGGTCGTGCCGCAGCTTCTTGCAGTGGCTCGTGAAGGCCTCCGCCACCGACGACGACGGCGTGATCGGATACCAGGCGCAGACGGTGGCGCCGCCATAGACGGCGCCGAGCGCGGCCGCGCTGTTGCCTTCGATGAAGATGCGCTCGCCGACCTTGTCGGACTTCTTCACCCGCAGCCCGACCGGGCATTTCAAATTCTGCAGCGCCCAGTCGCGGCCGAGATGCAGCGCGTGGACGTTCGACGACAAGAGCTTTTCCTTGCCCTTGTACTGCTCGCCGATCAGTTGCTCGACCAGCTTCGGATCCATGTCGAGCAGAGCGCAGAGCGCGCCGAGATAGATGATGTTCTTGAACAGCTGGCGCTGGCGCGGATCGTTATAGGTCGAGTTGGTGATCGCGGTCAGCGGCACGCCGATCACGTTGATGTCGGCGCGGAATTTCGACGTCGGCATCGGCTTGGTCGAATCGTAGAACAGATAGCCGCCGGGCTCGATCGAGGCGACGTCCTTGTCCCAGGTCTGCGGGTTCATCGCCACCATCAGGTCGACGCCGCCGCGGGCGCCGAGATGGCCGTCTTCCGTCACCCGCACCTCGTACCAGGTCGGCAGGCCCTGGATGTTGGAGGGGAAGATGTTGCGTGGGCTGACCGGTACCCCGTGGCGCAGGATCGAGCGCGCGAACAGCTCGTTGGCGCTCGCCGAACCGGAGCCGTTGACGTTGGCGAAACGGACGACGAAGTCGTTTACGCTGCTGATCGGGCTTTGGACTGGCATGTTGTTCCCGCGTAAGTCATATCGATGAGGTATTTCTGCATGTCCCAGGCACCCGTGGGGCAACGCTCGGCGCACAGCCCGCAATGCAGGCAGACGTCCTCGTCCTTGACCATGACGCGCCCGGTCTTCAGCCCTTCGGCGACATAGAGCGCCTGGTCCTGGTGCGGCGAGGGCGCCTTCAATCGCTGCCTGAGATCCTCTTCCTCGCCATTCTCTGTGAAGGTGATGCAATCCATCGGGCAAATGTCGACGCAGGCGTCGCATTCGATGCAGGCGGGCGCCGAGAACACGGTCTGCACGTCGCAGTTCAGGCAGCGCTGCGCCTCGCCGAGCGCGAGCTTGACGTCATAGCCGAGTTCGACCTCGGTCCTGATGTCCTTCAGCGCGATCACCTTGTCGCGATGCGGCACCTTGTAGCGCTTGTCCCCCGAGATATCGTTGTCGTAGCTCCACTCGTGGATGCCCATCTTTTGCGAGGAGACGTGCACTTCCGGCAGCGGGCGCTCGGTGATGTCCTCGCCCGAGATCATCTTGTGGATCGACAGCGCGGCATCATGGCCGTGCGCCACCGCCCAGATGATGTTCTTCGGGCCGAACGCGGCGTCGCCGCCGAAGAACACTTTTGGATTGGTCGATACAAAGGTCTTTGCATCGACCTGCGGCATGTTCCACTTGTCGAACTCGATGCCGCAGTCGCGCTCGATCCAGGGAAACGCATTCTCCTGGCCGACCGCGACCAGCACGTCGTCGCAGGGGATGGTCTGGTCCGGTTCGCCCGAAGGCACCAGGTTGCGACGGCCCTTGGCGTCGTATTCAGCCTTCACCTTCTGGAAGGTGACGCCGATGAGCTTGCCGCTCACATGCTTGAATGCCACCGGCACCATGTAATTGAGGATCGGAATATCCTCGTGCAGGGCATCTTCCTTTTCCCAGGGGCTCGCCTTCATTTCCTCGAAGCCGGAGCGCACGATGACTTTCACGTCGTTGCCGCCGAGCCGGCGCGCGGTGCGGCAGCAATCCATTGCGGTGTTGCCGCCGCCAAGCACGATCACGCGGCGTCCGATCTTCTCGACATGGCCGAACGACACCGACGCCAGCCATTCGATGCCGATATGGATATTGGCGGCGGCTTCCTTGCGGCCGGGGATCTCGAGCTCGCGGCCGCGCGGGGCGCCGGAGCCTATGAAGATCGCGTCGTAATTTTCGCTGAGCAGCTTCTTCAGGCTGTCGATGCGATGCCCGCCCTTGAATTCGACGCCGAGGTTGAGGATGTAATCGGTTTCCTCATCGATGACCGTGTCAGGCAGGCGGAACTTAGGAATCTGGCTCCGCATCATGCCGCCCGCCTTGGGATCGGCATCGAACACGGTGCAGTGATAGCCGAGCGGCGCGAGGTCGCGCGCCACCGTCAGCGAAGCCGGACCGCCGCCGACCAGCGCGATGCGCTTGCCGTTTTTGGCCAGCGGCTTCGGCATGCGGTGCTTGACGTCGTCCTTGAAGTCGGCGGCAACGCGCTTCAGGCGGCAGATCGCAACCGGCGTTTCCTCGACGCGGCCGCGGCGGCAGGCGGGTTCGCATGGACGATCGCAGGTGCGTCCCAGAATTCCGGGAAACACATTCGATTTCCAATTGATCATATAGGCGTCGCTGTAACGCCCCTCGGCAATCAAACGGATGTACTCGGGAACCGGAGTGTGTGCGGGGCAGGCCCATTGGCAATCGACCACTTTGTGAAAGTAGTCTGGCGCCGAGATATCAGTCGGTTTCATTCCTACCTTGTCCGCGCCAGCTAAGGGATCGCGGCCTTATTTTGCCTGCGAACGCTTAACGAGCGTTCTTGTGGTTTTTGAATTGGATCATAGGCTTATCTTATTAGAGCCATTCCAGACGCAGCACACAAGCCAATTTTGCGAGATCACCAGCCTTCAACTGCATGGGAGCCTGGACTTAGCGTCGCAATGTCGATGCGGCAGTGCAGCATGTGCAGTGCAGCTTGGTTGAGCGATTCAACCTGCAAGCGCGATGCGTTCGAGCGCATCGCGGGGGACGAATGTATGCAGGTGAGATGATGTGCTCAGATCAGGCGCAGAATTGCGCCGATCGTCCCCAGCAGGACGACGACGATCCATGGTGCCAGTTTCCAAACCGTCAGCAGCAGGAAGCCCGCGAGCGCCACGGCGAAGTCGCGCGGGGTGAGCACCGCGCTGATCCAGACCGGATTGTAGAGCGCCGCGCCAAGTATGCCGACAACGGCGGCGTTTGTGCCGCGCATGGCGGCCTGCGCGGCGGGACGCATACGTAGCGCGTCCCAATATGGCAGCATGCCGTAGACCAGCAGCAGTCCCGGCAGAGACAACGCGATGAGTGCAATCGCAGCACCGGCCAGACCGTTGGGAACGGGTCCTATGGCGCCGAGATAGGCCGCAAAGGTGAACAGCGGTCCAGGCACGGCTTGCGCCATGCCGTAGCCGGCGAGGAAATCCGCGTTGCTGACCCAGCCCGGCGTCACCACTTCCGCCTGCAACAGCGGCAGCACGACATGCCCGCCGCCGAACACCAGCGCGCCGGAACGGTAAAACGCATCGAACAGCGCAAGCCCTTGTGAGCCGGTCCTTGCCGTCACCAGCGGCGTGATCAGGAACAGGGCCGCGAACAGCACGAGCGTGACCGCGCTGTGCCCGCGCGATACCGAAAAGCCGAGGTGGCCCGCAGGCATAGCCCCATTGCCACGGCACAGCCAGAGCCCTGCCATGGCCCCAAGCGCGATGGCGCCGATCTGCCCAAACGATCCGCCGATGAAAACCACGATCGCAACAGCCGCAAGCGCGATGGCCGCCCGCGCGCGATCCGGCGTCAGGCTGTTTGCCATGCCCCAGATCGCCTGTGCGACCACGGCGACCGCGACCAGCTTCAGGCCGTGGAGAATCCCTTCGGCGACAGGGCCGGTGAAGGCGGTCGCACCGAGCGCGAAGGCAAAGAGAATGAGGGCCGACGGCATGGTGAAGGCGAGCCACGCCGCCAACCCGCCGAGCAGGCCGTTGCCGCGCAGGATGCCGAGGGTGAAGCCGACCTGGCTGGAAGCCGGCCCCGGCAAGAACTGGCAGAGCGCGACGATATCGGCATAGCTGCTTTCGCTGAGCCATTTCCGCCGCTCGACGAACTCCGCCCTGAAGTAACCAAGATGCGCGATCGGCCCGCCGAACGACGTCAGCCCCAGTTTGAGGAAGGCCACGAAAACCTCGGCGGTACTGCCAGCGGGCTTCCGTTCATTCACGGCGTCGGGCATCGATTGCTCTATCCTTTCCAAAGGAAAACGCCCCGGTTTATGGCATCCGGTTAATAGCAGCTTCACCGGTCACGGCTAGCGTCGCGGCATTGCCATTTGTTCCCACGCCCGATCATGCCGTCATCAACCAGTTCAACATCGCGTGTCGAAGCGCTCGATCTGCTACGTCTCGTGGCGGTGCTGGCCGTCGTTCTCTACCATTTCGGCTTCTGGGGCCCGGCCTCGCATGGGGTGCCGCAGGTGGCGCTCCCCTGGCTGATGCCAATCGCCAAATATGGCTTTCTCGGCGTGCCTGCCTTCTTTGTCATCAGCGGTTTTGTGATCGCCTATTCCGCCGAGGGCCGGACGGCGACCGGCTTCGCCATCGCCCGCTTCAGCCGTATCTATCCGACCTTCGTCTTCTGCATGACGCTGACTTGTCTGGCGATCGTGCTTCTGGGACCGCCGCACTTCGACGCCAGCTTCAGGCAGTGGCTCGCCAACCTGTTCATCGCGGCGCCGGCGCTCGGTCAGCCCTACATGGATACGTCCTACTGGTCGCTGGTGATCGAAGTGATGTTCTATGCCTGGGTCGCGGTGTTCATCGCGGCCGGGTTATTCCCGCGCCGGATCGATACCATCATCCTGATCTGGCTCGGCATCACCTTCGCCAATGAGCTGACGCTCGACGCGCCTGTGATTGAGAAGCTGTTTCTCACTGACGATAGCGGCTTCTTCGCCGTTGGCTTGCTGATTTATCAGTTCTATCGCGGCCGCCGCGGCCCGGTACTCTACGGCATGCTCGCGCTGTCGATCGGCACCGCGGTGTTTCAGTCCATCCACAAGACCGTGAAGCTGGCGCCGCATACCGGCGGCGTGTTCGATGCATGGACCGTGGCGGCGATCTGTCTCGCATCGGTCGCCATCATCTTTCTGGCGACGCGAATTCGTCACGTTCCGCTGCCGTCAGCGCTCGTGCTTGCGGCCGGCGGCCTGACCTATCCGCTCTATCTCCTGCATATGCAGTTCGGCTACGTGCTGTTTACCCGTCAGTCGCCCGCCGACGCAGTGCTTTGGGTCGTGGCGATCGTTTTGGCCATGACATGGCTTGCCTGGATCGTGTGGCGCTATGTCGAACGGCCGGCGCAGCGTTGGGTCAGGGATTTCCTGTCGGGCCGTGCCGTCAGGTTCGGATGGCCGCTCAAGCTCCGCGCGACCGTCGGCAGCGGCGGCGTCTAGCCGCCGATATCGCTCTTCGCCAGATCCCACATCAGCCGGTAGATTCCACTCGAGATCGTCAGCGGCTTCAATGCGATGTTACCGCCAAAGCGCAGCATTGCCGCCGGCACCGCGCCAACATCGGTCGCATCGATCAGCACGAACCAGTCGCCGGCGCCGGGATTGGGTGCGGAGGGATCGTCGGTGATCGGCTTCGACAGCGCCGGATCGCTCTCGATCAAATGCAGGGAGATGATTCCGTCGAGCTGTGCTGGATCGAGCTGCTCGCTCAGCGCGGCACGCAATTTATCCTCGCCGCCAGCCGGGGGACGCAACCTGACAATGCCGAGCGCCGCGCCGCGGCCGGTGCCGCGGCTGAGCGTGATGCGCGCAACCGCGCGGATCATGTTCTGGAAGCGGCCGATGTTGGCCTTCGACCACGCCGTCTGGTTCGAAAGCGCGGCGCGATAGGCCGGGCTGTCCAGCACCTCAAACGCTTCGGTGGAGTAGAGGCTGAGATATTTCGGATTACCGTCATGCGCGACATAGCGGCGCGCTTCGAGGAAGCCGTCGATCGCGACGCGCTCTTCGAGATGTTCGCGGTCGTACCAGCGATTGAATTCGGCCTCATCCGCCGCGTCGATGTTCATCGACGTCAGCAGCATGCCTTTTCCGGCCATTGGCATTTTTCTAGATTCCTATTTGCCAGTTCTGGAAGCCATGTCCGCGATCGCCTTCATCACGGCGTCGCGGACGCCGGGATCGTACAGCGTGTGGCCGGCGCCCTCGACAAAACGAATCTCGGCCTCGCGCCATACGGCTGCGAGCGCATGCGAGGTCGCGGGCGGGCACAGCAGGTCGTAGCGGCCCTGCACGATAATGCCGGGGATGCCTTTGAGCTTGCCCGCCTCACGCAGCAACTGGTTGGGCTGCATGAAGCAGTTGTTGGCGAAGTAGTGCGCTTCCATGAACGGCGTGGCCGGCAGGCCCCGCGATGAACCAAGCGCCGCCAGATCGAGGCGTGTGCGGTTCGGCGTGTGTTCGGAAAGAATGCGTTCGGTTTCGCCCCAGGCCCGCGCTGCAGGAATATTCATGTCAGCATTGGGATCGAGGATACGGCGAAAATAGGCTTGGATCGGTTGAGCGCGTTCGTCTTCGGGCAGCACGCTCAAGAAGTCGTCGTAAAGGCCGGGATAGAACCGCGGCAGCGTGTTGAGGAATCCGTTCTCGATTTCCTGGATCGTGCCCAGGAACGTTGCGCGCAGCACGATGCCGGCGACGCGCTCGGGGTGCGCTTCCGCGTACGCCAACGCCAGCGTCGCGCCCCAGGAGCCCCCGACGACCATCCAGCGTTCAAGTGCGAATTTCTCGCGGATCGCTTCCATGTCCGCGATCAGATGCGGCAGCGTATTGGCTTCGCGCCGGCCCTTGGGGCGGCTGCGGCCGGCGCCGCGCTGGTCGAACAGCACCGCGTGGAAGCGCTCGGGATCGAACAGCCGGCGGTGATCAGGCTGGCAGCCGCTGCCGGGCCCGCCATGCAGATAGACCGCGGCAATGCCACCGAGCCGGCCGACGCTTTCGACGTAGATATCGTGATCGTCGCTGACCGCGAATTGCTCCGACGTCAGCGGCGCAAACGGATCGGCGCGTTTGACGGATTTGCCGGCATCGGCGTCAGGCGCCATGCTCGCCTTCTGTCTCCAGCGTACCGCCGGCAAAGTTGCGATAGAGGAAGCGGTCCTGGTGCGCAGCGGCCTCGCGCTCGGCCTGCTTGAAGATCTGCTCATGCATCGGCGACAGCGTGCAGGCAGGATCGGTATTGCCTGCGTCGTCGGTCAGTGCAAAGGCCTGGCAGCGGCAGCCGCCGAAATCGACCTCGCGGAATTCGCAGCTCTTGCACGGCTCGGGCATCCAGCCGGTGCCGCGATAGCGGTTGAAGGCTTCGGAGTTCTGCCAGATCCAGGCGATCGAATGATTGGAGCGCACGGACAAGAATTCGAGCCCGGTGATGCTCTCTGCGGCGTGGCAGGGCAGGACCTTGCCGGCAGGCGAGATGTTGAAGAACTGCCGGCCCCAGCCGCCCATGCATTTCTTCGGCCGCAGCGCGTAATAATCCGGCACCACATAGTCGATGGCGAGAATGCCCTTCAGCCGCGCGGCGGCTTCCTCGACGATCCGGCTGGTCTCCTCGATCTGCTCGAGCGTCGGCATCAGCGCGGCGCGGTTCTTCAGCGCCCAGCCGTAATACTGCACGTTGGCCACTTCCAGCCGGTCGGCGTCGAGATCGACCGCCATCTGGATGATGTCGGAGAGCTGATGCAGGTTCTGGCGGTGCATGACGGCGTTGACCGTTAGCGGCATATCGAGCTCGCGCGTCCATTTCGCGGCTTCGATCTTCTTCTCGTGGGAGTTCTTCAGCCCCGCGACGCGGTCGGCCACGATGGGCTCGTTGCCCTGGAAACTGATCTGCACATGGCAGAGGCCGGCATCGGCCAGCGCCGAAAGTTTTTCCTTGGTCAGCAGCACCGCTGATGTGATGAGGTTGCTGTACAGCCCGACGTCGGTCGCATGCTGCACCAGCTCCACGAGATCCTTGCGCGCGGTCGGTTCGCCGCCGGAGAAATGGATTTGCAGCACGCCGATTTCGGCGAGCTCGCTCAAAACCTTCTTCCATTCCTCGGTCGTCAGTTCGCTGCCGCCACGGTCGAGTTCGATCGGGTTGGAGCAATAGGGGCATTGCAGCGGGCAGCGGTGCGTCAGCTCGGCGAGCACGGCGAGGGGAATGCCGAACGTCTCCGCGGTCGAACGTTGCGATTCCAGAACCGCAAGCCCGTCACTGGGCGCGGCGCCGGCTGTTTTGCCATCGGCGAGAATGTCGCTCATGACGTCTTCTCACGCGCTTCGGTCAGAAAACCCTTGTCGGCAAGATCCTGCAGCATCCCGATGACGTCGGCCAGGATCGCTTCGCGCGGCGCGGCATATTTGACGGCGAGCTGATCGGCCATGTCGCCGACGCTGCGCACGCCGTCGCAGAGCTGCAGCACCTCGACCGCGATCTCGTCTGGCGCCAGCACGCGCTCCGGCGCCAGGATCACCCAGACCTGCCGCGTCTCATCGAATTTCAGCCGGGCGTGCCGCGGCAATTTCGGCCGGCTCGCCTCGCTGACACTGATGTTGCGGCTCGCAGCCATCGATCGCTAGTCTCCTCTCGGCACGAACGCCCCGGGCGGTATGTGGCCCTCGACATAGGCATGATACAGCGCGTCGAGCTGAACCCATAGCACATTGGTCTTGAAGATCAGCGCATTGCAGACCGCCTCGCGCTCGGCCGGCGTCTTCGCATTGGCTTTCACGTATTCCAGTGCGAAACCCGCGTCGCGCGGCGCCTGCGTCAGGCGGCGGCTGAAATAGCTCATGATGTCAGGATTGACGAAATCATAATGCTGCAGCATCCCGGAAATGCGCTCCTCATGCAGGTTCGGCGCGAACAGTTCCGTGAGCGAGGAGGCAATGGCCTCCAGCGGCGTCTTGTCGCGGCAGAAATGCACATAGGCTTCCACCGCAAACCGCGTCGCGGGCAGGATGCCTTCCGTCGATTCCACATAGGCGCTGTCGAGTCCGAGGCCCTCGGTCAGCTTCAGCCAGCGCTCGATGCCGCCTTCCGAGCCGATATCGCCGTCGTGATCCTCGATCCGGTGCCGCCATTCGATCCTTGTGGCGCGGTCGCGGAACCGGGAGATCACCATCGCGTCCTTGAGCGGGATCGTGCTCTGGTAAAAATAGCGGTTCAGCGCCCAGGCCTGCACCTGTCCCTTGTTGAGCTTGCCGCCGTGCAGCAGCCGATGAAAGGGATGCAGATTGTGATAGCGCGTCGCGCCGATATGGCGGAGCATCGCTTCGAGTTCATCGGCGCTGTTGAGCGTGATACCCTTGCCGATCGACAGGGCGGTCATTTCCGCCTTGGCCATGACATTCACAGCGTGATCTCCGTTCCATCGGCGGGAATCTGCCAGCCCGCCTGTTCCAGTTCCTTTCGCTCGTCCGAGCCGGAGAGCAAAGCGGGGTTGGAGTTGTTGATATGCAGGAACAACCTGCGGCCGATGTCGAGGCCGGCAAGGCTCTCGATCGCTCCATGTTCGCCCGACATTGAAATATGGCCCATCCCATGTCCCGTCTTGGTGCCGAGCCCCTGGACGATCAATTCGTCGTCGCGCCACACGGTGCCGTCGAAGAAGACCAGCGCGGCGCCCGCCAGGCGCGATTTGAGATCGTCGGTTACATCAGCGCAGGCGGCCAGGAAATAGAAGTACTTGCCGGTGCGCTTGTCCAGAATCCGCAAGCCCAGCGTATCGCCTGCGGCATCGCCGCCGGCCGGATGCGCCTTGCCTTCGAGATACCACGCGCCCTTGCCGGGAACCGCGAAGGGAAGGATTTCCATGCCGGATGGCGGGCCGTCGGGCAAGGCGGGCTCGAACGCCCTGTCGACCTCGATCGGCCGCCGCTTCACGTTGTTTTCGCCCAGCACGTTAAAGATGCTGTTGGATCGCAAAATCGCAAGGACCCGCTCATGCGCATAGAGCGTGAAGGGTGAACCCTCGCGCATCGACAACAGTCCTGCGACCGCGTCGATTTCGCCATTGGTCAGGATCACGCCGGCGATCGGGCTGTGCCTGAGCTGTCCGGCTTTGGGGTGAAGCTGCGGCGTCGCGATCACCTGCTGGCGCAGGTCAGGCGAGGCGTTGATGAGATACCAGTGCGCACCATCGGCGCTGACCGCAATCGAGGCCTGGGTACTGCGCAGCTCAGGACGGTCGCTTCGTGCCTTCCGGCACACCGGACATCCGCAGTTCCACTGCGGGACACCGCCGCCGGCCGCGGCGCCCAGGACGACGACGCGAAGCATGATCCGTCTCCTGGAGATTCCAAACTTGAAGACACAACTGAATTACAAACGCCGCAAAGTGGACACCGGCGTCAGACACAGTTCCGCTATCGGAACGTGTCAGGCCCGGAGGTCCACCTGCGTGAGATATGAAACGCGCTACCCTTACTTGCGCGTGGCGCACATATACATGTTGATTTCCATGCCGACCGATACTTCGACGATTTTCGGCGTCTTCCAAGCCATTTGCCTCTCCCTTTTGGTACCGGGCGAACTCCGCCCTTCCAGGGTAAGGTACTGCGGATCAAAAAGTTCGCCAGTTAAATCTTTTGCCTGGAACCCCATTTGTTTATGCTGCGCCGCAAAGGGATTTCACGGGGTTGTGTGGAGGGTCTCGGTCAAAACGGCGTGGGATCAAGCCTTTCGCGGTTGTTCGCACCGCTGCGAATGACAATTCTGGGTGTGACGGAGCGCTGCCGGCTCCGGATAAAGAACTTGTGAGTTAGTGACGGCCTCCGGCTGCGGGGCCTCAACAGGAGCCAGGTTTCCGCCGATGCCGCGATATTACTTCAACACCCGTATCGGCGATGAGCTGATTTCCGATCCCGACGGCGAAGTGCTCGTCGATCCCGACCGCGCCTGGGAAATGGCGCGCGCCATGATCCGGGAACTGCTCAAGACCGACGGCGCCGATGGCGCGCTGTTGAGCGCGATCATCGAGGTGACCGACGACGATGGCGAGATCGTGCTGGAGTTTCCGTTCGCGGAAGCGATCCTCGATGCCCCCGGCGCCTCGGTTACGAAGCACTGACATGCGATGAGGCCGACCGGTAGCGGCCGACCATTCGGCCAACGCAGTTTCCGGGATGCATGTTTCCGGTTGCGTTTTGACGGAAAAATATCGGAGATTGCCGTCCGGAAAGCCACCAGCGTCGGCACCCTCATGTGCCGCGTGTCGAGAAATGGCTTCCGCCCAGGGGAGAAACGCCCATGATAAGTCATTCGTCGACGCCGCGCAGCCTGTTGCTGGCCGGTGCCTTCTTCAGTGCGTTCACGCTTAGCGCCGCTGCCCAACAGCCTGCCGCACCGCCTGCTGCCGGCGCCCCGCCTGCGGCCGCGCCCGCACTTCCGCCGGGGTCTCCGTTGATCGGGCGCCCCGCCGGCAACGAAGCCGCCGCCAAGCTCGCGCCGAATGCGCCGCCGCCGATACCCGCGGCGCCGGACAAGCTGCCGACAGCGAAGCTCAAAGTGCCGGCCGGCTTCAACATCGAGGTCTATGCCGCCGGCATGGCGAACGCGCGCTCGCTCGCCATGGGCGACAAGGGCACGGTGTTTGTCGGCAGCCGCCTGGTCGACAAGGTCTATGCCATCGTCAACAAGGACGGCAAGCGCGAGGTCAAGGTGCTGGCCTCCGGCCTCTACCGTCCGAACGGTCTCGCCTTCAAGGATGGCACGCTCTACATCGCCGAGCTGTCGAAGGTCTCCAAGATCGAGAAGGTTGAAGACAATCTCGACAACCCGCCGAAGCCGACACTGATCTATGACAAGCTCCCAAAGGACGAGGCCCATGGCTGGAAGTTCATCGGCATCGGTCCCGACAACAAACTCTACGTTCCGGTCGGCCAGCCCGGCAACAATTTGCTGCATAGCGACGATCACGGCCAGATCCGCCGGATGAACCTGGACGGCTCAGATGCGGAAGTGATCGCCAGGGGCGTTCGCCAGACCGTCGGCTTCGACTGGCATCCAGCGACCAAGCAGCTCTACTTCACCGACAACGGGCGCGACTGGATGTCGGAAGACGTGCCCGAGGACGAACTGAACCGTATCACCAAGGTCGGCGAACATTTCGGCGCGCCGTTCTGCCTGCAGGGCAACATCGTCGACCCCGAATTCGGCTGGGGTAAATCCTGCAGCGAATACACTGCCCCGGTTGGCCTGCTGGGCCCGCATTCCGCAGCGCTGGGCATGCGGTTCTACACCGGCAGCATGTTCCCGAAGAGCTACAAGAACGTGGCCATCATCGCCCGGCACGGCTCCTGGAACAGGTCCAAGAAGGTCGGCGGTGACGTCGTCGTCGCCAAGCTGAACAAGGACGGCACGATGAAGTCGATGGAGCCGCTCGTCACCGGCTTCCTGGAAGACAACAAGTATATCGGCCGCCCGGTCGATGTGCTGCCGATGAAGGATGGCTCGGTGCTGGTCTCCGACGACTGGAACGGCGCCGTCTACCGCATCACCTACGGCAAGCAGAAGGTGGCGGGGAAGCAGTAGCTACCTCAAGTGATCTCTCACTTCGTGATGGCCGGGCTGAAGCGCGTCTTCGCGCAGATGTCCCGGCTATCCACGTCTTCGTTGCCTGGATCAGTCAAACATGGATGCCTGGCCTAAGGCGGGCACAACGAGTTCAGCTGAAAAGTGCTTATCTATGCGTAAGATAATGATAGCGCTGATGTTTGCCTCCATCACGTTCTCTGCAGGTGCAGAGACCATTGAGGAGCGCGCCGCGCCTTGCCTGGCCTGTCACGGCGAGAAGGGCCAATCCGAGACCGAGAATACCCCCTCGCTTGGCGGCCAGCAGGCGCCGTACACGCTGATCCAGCTCTTCATGTTCCGCGAGAAGTTGCGCACCTTCGAGCCGATGAACGAGATGGCGAAGGTGCTGACCGACGATGATCTTCGCGTGTTTTCTGAATTCATCGCCAAGCTGCCGAAGCCGGCACCGCCGGCTGACGCCGGCGAGTCTGCGCGGCTGCAGCGGGGGCAGACGCTGGTGCAGCAGCACCGCTGCGACACCTGCCACAATCCTGATCTTTCCGGCAAGGAGAACGTCGCGCGCATCGCCAACCAGCGCGAGGACTACCTCGCCAAGACCCTTGCCGAGTACAAGGACAACAGCCGCCATGGTTACGATGGCAGCATGGCCGACGTGATGGCCCCGATCGCAGCAGAGCAGATATCCGATCTCGCCCATTACATCGCCCGTATGCGCTAGCTTAACCTCGCCCCGCTTGCGGGGAGAGGTCGGATCGCCATCGGCGATCCGGGTGAGGGGGTACAGGTCTCACCAATTGGCGGCAGTGCTCGCGGATAGAGCCCCTCACCCCGACCCTCTCCCCGTGAAGAACGGGGAGAGGGAGCAACGCTCGGACGGCGGGCCCGCTGGCGTTGCCCTGCGCCCGGCGCTGGGCTTTTGATTTGACGCGTTTTCTTGGCGCGAACCGGTTTCCACTTCGCTGGAAAACGCTCTAAAAGGGCGCCAATCGATATGGAGTTTTGCATGCAGGATCTATGGCGCCTGTCGGCCGCGGAAATGGCTTCGCTGATCAGGTCGAAAAAAGTTTCGGCGAAGGAGGCGGCGACCGCGGCGCTGGCGCGGCTGGACGCGGTCAACCCCAAAATCAACGCCGTGGTCGACCACAGGCCTGAGGATGTCCTGGCGCAGGCTTTCGCCGTCGATGCCGCGATCGGGCGCGGCGAAGACACCGGTCCCCTTGGCGGCGTACCTGTCACGGTGAAGGTCAATATCGACCAGGAAGGCTTTGCCACCACCAACGGGCTGAAGCTGCAGCGCGACGCCATCGCCAAGAGCAACAGCCCCGTGATCGACAATTTGCGCAAATCCGGCGCCGTCATCCTGGGACGCACCAATTGCCCGGCGTTCTCCTATCGCTGGTTCACCACCAACCTCATTCATGGCGACACCAAAAACCCGCGCGATCCCGGCATCACGCCGGGCGGCTCGTCTGGCGGGGCGGGGGCGGCGGTCGCGGCCGGCATCGGGCATATCGCGCACGGCACTGACATCGCAGGATCGATCCGCTATCCGGCTTACGCCTGCGGCGTGCATGGCCTGCGGCCGACCATGGGACGGATCGCGGCGTTCAACGCGGCGCTTCCCGAACGGCCGATCGGGCCGCAGATCAGCGCGGTCTCCGGTCCGCTGGCCCGCACCATCGGCGATATCAGGATCGCGCTGGCTGCGATGGCGGCAAGGGATTATCGCGATCCCTGGTGGGTGCCGGCGCCGCTCGAAGGCCCGGCGATGCCCAAGCGCGTCGCGATGTGCCTCAACCCGGATGGCCTCGATCCCGTCCCCGAGGTGAAGGCCGCGGTTGCCGATGCCGGCAAGCGTCTGGCGCGCGCGGGCTGGATCGTCGAGGAAATCGCCAACACGCCGCCGCTGCGCGAGGCCGCCGATCTGCAGACGAAACTCTGGCTCGGCGATGGTTATGAGGCGCAACTGGAAGCCGCCGAGCGCGAAGGCGATCCCGGCGCGCTGGCCTGCCTGCGCGGCAACCGCGCAAAAGTGCATCCGTTCGACCTGTCGAAGGCGCTGACGCGGCGCGCGACGCTGACGCGCGAATGGCTGGCGTTCTTTGAAAAGTATCCCGTGCTGCTGATGCCGGTATCGGGCGAATTGCCGTTCCCCGATCAACTCGACCGCAAGGACGAGGCGTCGTTTGCGCGCGTCTGGCATGCGCAATTGCCGCAGATTGCCATTCCCTTCATGGGGCTTCCCGGGCTAACGGTCTCGACTGGATTGGTCGGACGCGTGCCTGTTGGCGTGCAACTGGTTTCCGGCCGTTACCGCGAGGATTTATGCCTTGCTGCCGGCGAGGCGATCGAAGCCGGCGGAACGCCGTCGGCGGCGATTGATCCGGCGGGCTAATTTCGAAAGAACACGATGCCAGGCATTTATGATTTTACGGCGCAGTCGCTCGCCGGCGAAGAGGTGCCGCTGAAGCGGTTTGAAGGTCAGGTGCTCCTGATCGTCAACACCGCGAGCGCCTGCGGGTTCACGCCGCAATACAAGGGTCTCGAGCAATTGCAACGCGAACTGGCGTCGCGTGGCTTTGCGGTGCTCGGCTTTCCCTGCAACCAGTTCGGCGGGCAAGAGCCGGGCGATGCCAAACAGATCGGAGAGTTCTGCGAACGCAAATATGACGTGACGTTTCCGATGTTCGCCAAGATCGACGTCAACGGCAGCCACGCGCATCCGTTGTTCAACCATCTGAAGAATGAGAAATCGGGGCTGCTCGGTTCGTCGATCAAATGGAATTTCACCAAATTCCTGGTCGACCGATCGGGCAAGGTGGTCGGGCGCTATGCACCGACCGTGACCCCCGAGGGGCTACGAAGAGAAATCGAGGCACTGCTGTGAGCGAGACCAACAAAGCGATGAACGACGAATTCCCCGACCGTCTTTCGGTCGATCCGAACAGCCCGTATTACAATGCCGATATCCTCGCGCGCGACGTCGGCATTCGCTTCAAGGGCGTCGAGAAGACCAATGTCGAGGAATATTGCATCAGCGAGGGCTGGGTGCGCGTCACCGCGGGCAACGCCAAGGACCGCTACGGCAACCCGCTGACGATCAAGGTGCACGGCCCGGTCGAGCCGTATTTTCGCGATAAAGCGGGATCCTGACGCGGTCTCTCGTCGTCATTGCCTGCGACAAACGCGAAGCGTTTGCGCAAGGGAGCGAAGCGACGAAGCAATCCATTCTTCCTCTTGCGGCGCTATGGATTGCTCCGCTTCGCTCGCAATGACGGTGTAGAAGCAGCGTCACCACGAAAGCCATCCACCGTGTCCGTCCGTATCGTCGACGTCTGCGAAATCACAAAACCGATCTCCTCGCCGATCCGCAACGCCTATATCGACTTCACCAAGATGACGACGAGCCTTGTCGCCGTCGTCACTGACGCCGTGCGCGACGGCAAGCGCGTGGTCGGCTACGGCTTCAACTCGAACGGCCGCTACGGGCAGGGCGGCCTGATCCGCGAACGCTTTGCGCCGCGGCTGAAAGAGGCCGATCCCAAGAGCCTGCTCGATGCCGATGGCGGCAATCTCGATCCGGACAAGGTCTGGGCTGCCATCATGGCGAACGAGAAGCCGGGCGGCCATGGCGAGCGCTCGGTCGCGGTGGGCACCATCGATATGGCGGTGTGGGATGCGGTGGCGAAGATCGCCGGCAAGCCGCTATTTCGTTTGCTCGCCGAGCGTCACGGCCTCAAGGCCGATCCGCGTGTGTTCGTATATGCCGCCGGCGGTTACTATTATCCCGGCAAGGATCTGTCGGCGTTGCGCGGCGAAATGCGCGGCTATCTCGACCGCGGCTATAACGTCGTGAAGATGAAGATCGGCGGGGCGCCGATCGCGGAAGATCGCGAGCGCATCGAAGCGGTGCTGAAGGAGATAGGCAAGGATGCGCAGCTCGCCGTCGACGCCAACGGCCGCTTCGACCTGGAGACCGCGATCGCGTATGCAAAAATGCTGCGGGAATATCCGCTGTTCTGGTACGAGGAGGCCGGCGATCCCCTCGACTTCGCGCTGCAGGCCGCGTTGGCCGAATTCTATCCCGCGGCCATGGCGACCGGCGAAAACCTGTTCAGCCATCAGGACGCAAAGAATCTCATTCGCTATGGCGGCATGCGGCCGGATCGCGACTGGCTGCAGTTCGATTGCGCGCTGTCCTACGGCCTGTGCGAATACCAGCGCACGCTGGCGGTCCTGAGGACGCACGGCTGGTCGCCGAGCCGCTGCATTCCCCACGGGGGCCACCAGATGTCGCTCAATATCGCGGCGGGCCTCGGGCTGGGCGGCAACGAGAGCTATCCCGACCTGTTCCAGCCCTATGGCGGCTTCCCGGACGGCGTTCGTGTCGAAAACGGCCATATCACCATGCCCGATTTGCCGGGCATCGGGTTTGAGGGAAAATCCGATCTCTATGCGGAGATGAAGGCGCTGGCGGTGTGAGCCTGGATCTCATAATTAGTGGCTTGGACAGGAAATTCGGCTTGGCGCCGATAGTGGATTTCCAGGCCGTCAGCTTACCGATCATCTATCTCTGAAGGACGCCGCGATCTTGCCCAGTAAACTTTCCCTTCCCCAACTCTCGCTCTCGAAGGACAAGATTCGGGTCTTGCTCCTCGAAGGGGTCAACGACAGCGCCGTGCAGATGATAGAGGCTGCGGGCTATTCCAGCATGACGCGCTTGTCCAAGGCGCTTGAGGGCGATGCGCTCAAGGAAGCCATCAAAGGCGTGCACCTGCTGGGCATCCGCTCACGCACGCAGATCACAACGGACGTTCTTGAGGCCGCGGACCGGCTCATCGCGATCGGATGCTTCAGCGTCGGCACCAATCAGGTGGATATTGACGCCGCTCGCCGAAGCGGGATTCCCGTGTTTAACGCCCCGTTTTCCAACACGCGAAGCGTGGCTGAACTGGTGATCGGCGAGATCGTCATCCTGCTGCGCCGGATCGTCGCGCGTTCCAACGCGGCCCACGAGGGGCGCTGGGACAAGTCCGCAAGCGACAGCTATGAGGTGAGGGGCAAGACGCTCGGCATCATTGGCTACGGCAATATCGGCTCGCAGCTCTCGAATCTCGCGGAAGCGCTGGGAATGAGGGTCATCTTCTACGATCACACCGACAGGCTTCGTCATGGCAACACCGAGCCGACCGCGACCTTGCATGAGCTGCTGGCGCAAAGCGACGTCGTGACGTTGCATGTCCCGGAGACATCAGCCACGCATGGCATGATCGGGCGTGAGGAGATTGCGGCGATCAAGCGTGGCGCGTACTTCATCAACAACAGTCGCGGGACGGTCGTTGACCTCGAGGCGCTGGCCGATGCACTGCGCGAAGGCAGGCTTCGTGGCGCTGCGGTTGACGTTTTTCCGGTCGAGCCGCGTTCGAATGCGGACCGTTTCGTATCGCCGCTGCAGGGTCTGGAGAACGTCATCCTGACGCCGCACATCGGCGGTTCGACCGAAGAGGCGCAAGAACGCATCGGTGCCGAAGTGGCACGCAAGCTCGTCGATTACAGCGATTCCGGTTCGACGATGGGCGCTGTCAATTTCCCCCAGGTCCAGCTACCGCCGCGGCCATCGGGGACGCGGTTTATTCAGGTACAGCGCAATCTGCCGGGCATGCTCGGGCGTTTGAATGAAGTGCTCGCGCGCCACGCAGTCAACATTGCCGCTCAATACTACGAGACCGACCACGAGGTAGGCTATGTGGTTCTTGACGCTGATGCCTCCGGAGCCGACGGCCAGCGTGTGCTTGCGGACATCCGGTCTCTGGAGGGCACCATTCGCGCCCGATTGCTCTATGAATACAAGATCTGAGCCTGGCGCTACGCCGTCTGCCGCATCGGCTGCGCCTCGCCATACATCAGCGTGCGCCACAGCCATTCGACCGGCCCGTAGCGGCAACGGCCGAGCCACCACGCACTGAACAGGACCTGCGCGGCGTAAACCGCGACGCCGATGGCGAGTGCGCTTGTGACGCCGAGGCGGCCGAACAGGCCGAGACCGTAGCCATAAAAGATCCAGCCGAAGATCAGGGATTGTGCGAGGTAGTTGGTGAACGCCATGCGTCCCAGCGGCGCGGCCCAGCCAAGCAGCTTCTTTCCGCATCTGAGATTGGCGATGCCGATGATGGCGGCAGCGTAGCCCAGCGCCAGCAGGATGGTGCCGAGTGCCTCAGCGCCGGAAAGGATCAATGCCGCGCCGAGGCCAATACAGGGGGCGGCGATCCAGAGCAGGCGCCCGGGTGCGTTTTGCAGAAGGCCGACGCGCCAAGCGAACGCGCCGAGAAGAAACAACCCGATCGTGCGCGGGAAGATAAACGCGTGCAGTGGGACGATAAGAGGAATCTCGCGGAGCCGGAACGCCAGCACATCAAGGAAACCGCCTGTCGCATAGATGCGGGTGGCATCCGCGACATGCTGCGCGATCGTGGCCGTGCTGGGAAACAGTCCCGTCGGTGGAAAGGCCTGCATCGCAAGATAGAGCCCGAGAAACGCCAGCGCGGCGATGGCCAGTAGCCAGCGCGGACCAAACAGAAACGGCAGGACGATCAGGCCAGCGAGCGCATATTCGGTGAGAATATCGCCGTTCCAGATCAGGCACAGGTGAATGAGCCCGAATGCCAGCAGCACGGCTAGCCGGCGTATGAGGAGCGAGGTGCGGCGCTCACTGTTCGCAAGCCGCTCGAACTGGATGGCAAGGCCTGCGCCGAACAGCAGCGAAAACAGCGCAAGTGCCTTCATCTCGACGGCCAGCACCAGGATCGTTTCGATGATGCTATCGATCGGCGATGCTGCGGGCTTTTGCGAAAGAAACTGCTCGAAGATCGAGACGCGAAATTCATTGACCACGTTGATCGCGACAACGCCGAGCAGGGCGAGACCCCGCAGCACATCGATGGCGTCGATCCGTTCTCCGGGGTTTATCGGCCGTGGAAATACGCCGCCATCGGAAGCCATTGCGAACTGATTTCCAATTGAGCCCCGGCCAGTTCCAGCCCGCTCTACGACAGCCGCATGTCCAGCAACCGCCGCCCCTCGGTCTTGAGCATCTTCTTCACTGTGCTTGAAGCCGCGATCTCGCCCTGGTTGGCATAGGCCTCGTGGTTCTTCTCGATATCTTCGAGTCGATAGAGGTAATTGACCATGACGCCTGCGGATTCGCGCACGCCCTTGGGCGAGAGGTCGCCGAGCCAGTTGATCTTCTCCAGCCGCGCGCCGTTGCCGATATGGAAGCGCGCCACCGAATCGATCAGCCGTCCCTTTGGCGTGCGGGCTTTGAGGAAGTAATGCGCAGCCAGCGGCTCCAGCACGGCGCGCAGTTGCGCGGTCAGCTCGGCATCCTCGAACCAGTCCGGTCTGTCGAGGCTTTCCAGCAGCGCGCGTTCCTCGTCGCTGACCGGCACGTCATCGGCCTGTTTCAGCCATTGCATGAAGCCCGGCACCGGCGACAGCGTGATGAACGTATCCAGCTTCGGCAATTCGCGCCGCAATTCCTCGGCCACCTGCTTGATCAGGAAGCTGCCGAAGGAAATGCCGCCCAGGCCTTTTTGCGTATTCGAGATCGAATAGAACACGGCGGTGCGGGCGCGTTCGATCGGAACCGGCTGACGTTCGGCGGCGAGCAGCGGCGCGATCGCGGTCGGTATAGCTTCGGTCAGCGCAACCTCGACGAAGATCAGCGGTTCGTCGGTAAGCTGGGGATGGAAGAAGGCGTAGCAGCGGCGGTCGATCGGGTCGATGCGGCGGCGCAAATCGTTCCAGTCGTGGATTTCGTGCACGGCCTCATAACGGATGATCTGTTCCAGAATATTCGCTGGCGTCGACCAGTCGATCCTGCGTAGCACGAGAAATCCCCTGTTGAACCAAGAAGACAATAGATGCACGACATCGCGGTCGAGCGCGGCCAGATCCTTGTTGCCCTTCATCAGGGCAAGCAGGTCGGCGCGCATCGCTACCAGATCGCTGGTGCCGCCCGGCGCGCGGTTGAGCCGGCGGATCAGCTCCTGCCGTTGCGGCTCGGAAGCAAAGTGCAGGTCGCTGGCATCGCTGTCGTTCGGCTGGCTGCGCCAGCTCTCGATCGCCTGCGACAGTTTTTCGCGGTTGGGGCCAAACTCTTTCGCCAGCGTTTCGAAGAAGGTGAGCCGGCCGGCGGCGTCGAGGTCGTGGTAGCGGTCGAGCACGTCGCGCGCCATCGCGGTGCCGGACGCTTCGCCGCGGCCGGACAGCAGCGCCTTGCATAGTTCAAGCAGTTCGGAGGCGTCCTGGCGGGCGACCGACGGCTCGCCCCGCCGAAGCAGCGTGCGGCCACGTTCTGATATCGTCGAGAGAAGGTCGGAGAAAAAGGCGTTGGCCATGCGGTGGGTCGAATCCAGCTGATACTGCGGAATCTTATACGTAATTTAGGACGGTGCCGATCACAATCAAGCGCATGGATCGTACGGAAATATGTCATGCCTTATGTGGGAGCACTCACTATGTGGGGTATTCACTCCTTCCCGGCAAATTCCGTCGGCGTTTTTCCGGTAACCTGCCGGAAGGCATGGGAAAACGCGGGCACGCTGGCATAGCCCAGATCCGAGGCAAGCTGCTTGACCGAGACGCCGGCGTCCGTCGACAGCTTCTCGATCGCGGCCGCGATGCGGGCGCGCTGGCACCAGCTCTTGAAGCTCAATTGCGTCTCCGACGAGAACAGCCGTGACAGCGTCCGCACCGAGGTGCCGACCTCGCGCGCCAGGCTCTCGATCTCGTGGTCGGCGGTCGGGTCCGCCAGCACGATGTCGGCGGCACGCCGGCAGCGCGGCTCACGCGGCAGCGGGACGAAGGTCGCGGAATCCTCCGCCTGGTCCAATTCCATCATCGCCAGCCGCAGCAGAAGCGCGGTTCGTTCCCGGTCGCCGCGATCGTCGAACAAGGCGAGTATGGTCTGATGCAGGAGCGGCGACACCCGCACCACGAATTCCGCCTCCAGGCTGTGGCTGCGCGCCTCGCGCTGCAGCCAGGCGAGCTCGAAATAGAGCGTCCGCATCTCGATATCGGCCAGCACGTCGATCGCATGTTCCGACAGCGCGGGCACCCAGACCGCACGGTCCGGCGGCACCAGCCAGCGGCCTTTCGGCGTCGTCACCTGCATTGTGCCCTTGGCCGCATAAACAAGCTGCGCCTCGCGGTGCATGTGGGTGTGGATCCGGAAGCCCTTCCTGTAGCTGTTCGCGATCATGTGGATGCCGTCGCCGGTCGAGGTGAGGCGTCCGATAATGGCGGCAATTGGCTTTTCGGCGATATTCATTGGCGACATCCCGTCAGGACAACCCCGTATAACCTATTTCGGAAAATTGCGGGATTCGGGAATCGACCATGAACAGCCCCAGCCGGGTGATCACTTTCGTCAACGCCGCCCATTTCATCGACCATTATGCGATGCTGATTTTCGCCGCCGCCGTCATCATCATGGGGCCGGCGCTCGGCATGGCCTATTCGGAACTATTGCCATACGCCACCCCGGGCTTCGTCGCGTTCGGCGCGGGCTCGCTCATCACCGGCTGGCTCGGCGACCGCTGGAGCCGCCGCCATATGATGGTGATCTTCTTCATTGGCATTGGCGCATCGATGATCTCGGTCGGGTTCGTCTCGACCCCGCTGCAGCTCGGCGCGGCGCTGCTGGCGATCGGCCTGTTCGCCTCGATCTATCATCCGGTCGGCACCGCGATGATCGTGTCCTATGCCGACAAGCTCGGCCGCGAGATGGGCCTGAACGGCGTCTGGGGCAATCTCGGCGTGGCGTCCTCGGCGCTGGTCACCGGCGTGATCGGGCAATATCTCGGCTGGCGCTGGGCTTTTATCGTCCCGGGCATCGTCACTATGCTGATCGGCGTGGCCTTTGCGCTGATGGTGGTGCACGAGGACCGAACGGGCACCAGGCAGGCGGCGGCGCAGGCCAGGGTGGCCAAGCAGGACATGTGGCGGGTGTTGCTGGCCTTGCTGATCGTGGTGATCGCGATATCCACCACGTTCAACGCCATCACCGTGGCGATGCCGAAACTGTTCGCCGAGCGGCTGGCCGGCATGACCAGCAGCCCGGCGTTGCTCGGGGTCATCGCGGCCGGCGTCTATGTCTTCGGCGCGATGACGCAGTATACCATCGGCAAGTTGATCGACCATTATTCGCTGAAGACCGTGATGCTGCCGCTGTCGTTTTTGCTGGCGCCGTTCATGTATTTCGCGGCGACGCTGTCGAACCTGCCGCTGATCGTCGCCTCCATCGGCATCGTGATGGGCGCGTTCGGCCAGGTCACCGTCAACGACGCCATGGTCGGCAAATACACCAGCGAGGAATGGCGCTCGCGCGCCTATTCGGTGCGCTACTTTATCGGCTTCACCGCGGCGGGCGCGTCCGTCGGCCTGGTGGCATGGCTTTACGAGAAGGGCGGCTTCGTCACCATGCTGCAGGCATTCGGCGCGCTGTGCCTGCTGGTGATCGTGGCGGCGCTCATCCTGCCGCAGGAGATCAAGGTGCCGGCGGCGCAGACCTCACCGTGAGCTCATCCGATCTTCGGCAGCCGGCTGTCGAACTCATGGTGTCATCATTCTGTCATGGCGCCGGCGGCCGGCGCATGGGCATATCGGGGCCTGATGTCCGGGCTACCCGCGACGATTTGTTGCGGCGCAACAGATCAGGGTAACGCAGCCATCTCAAACAGAACACTTGACCATCGCTACCCTCCTTGTGTGAGGTGCGCGCATGACCCGAATCCGACTTTTCCTGTTCATAATTGCGATATTGGCGCCTTCGCTGGCGGCGGCGCAGCAGTCCATGAAATTCGAGGAGGCCGGGGCCATGCTGGCCGCGAGCTGCGGCAAGGACATCGATGACAACTGCCGCGGTGTCAATCTCGACGCCACGCGCCTGCGGGAGTGCCTGAGCCGAAATCAGGACGTGGTGTCGGCGAAGTGCAAGGCCGATTTTCCCCAGGCCCTCGGCGCCATCCAGCAGCGCATTACCGCGCGCACCTCGCTTGTCAAATTGTGCAATTGGGAATTGAAACACCTGTGCGGCGAGGTCCGGGAGGATCCCGTCAAGGGTCTGCAATGCCTGCTGGAGTCGACCAAGAAGGCGACCCCGAACTGCAACAAGGCGATCAGCGCAGCGGGGTATCGCTGATGTTTTGGGGGGAAAAGCTGCGCGGTATCGCTCTCGTGCTGGGCGCCGTGGCCCTGTTTGTCTTGCCGACGGCCGCACGCGCGCAAACGGCGACGTCGACGGGCGATATCATTGAGAAGCTTGCTGTTGAGGCCGAGTCGGATATCGATCTGACGGCCCTGCGCCAGCAGGCTGCCGACCGCATCAAGGCGAGAGCCGATGCCCAGCCGCAAAAGCGGCCGCCGATCGCGCCGCAGCTGACGAAACTGCCGCAAGTCCGTTTCGACGTCGTGTTCGACCAGGATTCTTCGCTGATCCGGCCGGCCTCCTACCAGACGATCGGCAGCATCGCCGATGCATTGACCGATCCGAAATTGCGGCCCTACCGTTATCTGATCGTCGATCATGTCGAATCCGCCGGCCGGCGCGATCACAATCTGATCCTGAGCCAGCGGCGCGCCGAATCGATCCGGGATGTGCTGGTGAACACCTTCAAGGTGTCGCCGAAACGGCTTCAGGCCCTTGGTCTCGGCGAGGAACAGTTGCAGGATGTCAATCGCCCGGCGTCGCCTGCCAATGCGCGCGTCCAGATCATTGTGATCGGCAAGTTTGAAACGGCCGATCCGGCAACGCCGGCGGCGGCAGCGCCCAAAGGCGCCGCTGCGGCAAAGAAAAAGAAGCGCTGATCACCCCAAGCAGGGGTGAGAGCGACGCCAGCCGCCGGCTGGGGAAGGAGCGCCCAATGTTCAATCAACCCTCGCCGGGAATGGCCGGCCTCTTGCTGGGATTGACAATGATGATGACCGCGCCCGCTGCTGCCGATGCCTTGAAGGACGAGATCGCATCGACCGGCAAGCTGCGGGTTGCGATTGCGATCAGTCCGGCCGGTGGCGCGTTCTGGTCGACCAGGACCGAAACCGGCTATGCCGGCGTGCCGGTCGATCTCGGCAAGGCGATGGCGGAGCAACTTGGCGTTCCCGTCGAATATGTCGCGCACAACAATTCCGGGCAGATCGTCGATGCGGCGTCGAAGGGCACCTGGGACGTCACCTTCCTGCCGAAAGATCCGGAACGTGAGGGCAGAATGTCGTTCGGACCGATCTATGAGGTTGCGGACGCGACCTACATCGTCAAGCCGGGTTCACAGGTCACGAATTTCGCAACGCTCGATCAGCCCGGGATCAAGATCGCCGCGGTCAACAACACGACCACGATGCGCGGTGCCATCGCGCATCTGAAGAATGCCAAGGTCACGGGCTACCAGACCTACGACGAGATCTTCGGCCTGCTCAAAGCGGGCGAGATCGATGCGTTCGCGCTGTCGCGCGACCAGCTCAACGCTATGGCAAAACAGATCCCGGGCACCCGCGTGCTGGACGAAACCTTCAAGCAGACGGTGACGGCGGTCGCAGTGCCGCCCAATCGTCCGCTGTCGCTGGCGTTTACGGAGAAGTTTCTGACCGAGGCGATCTCCAATGGGACGCTGCGCAAGGCCTATGACAATAATGGCCTGAAGGATCGGCCGGTGCGGACGCAGACGAAATAATCGAGAGCTGTCTGACGACGTCATTCCGGGGCGCGCGTAGCGCGAACTTTGATGTGCAATTGCACATCATAGCTCGATGCTTCGCATCGCCCCGGAATGACGGGGCGGCGACCGGCGCGGGCATGCGCTAACATATGTGCAACTGCACAAATACAAGGCATCCGGTCCGTGCCTGACGCGCACAAACGGTGGCTTAAACCCGTAGAATCACGAGGTATTTCGAGCCAATACCCGGAAATCGGGGTTGGCACATCGATTGCTTAATTGCTTCTCAGTCAATGACGACTGCCGTCCTACGGACTGCCAAAGCCAGCGTTGGCGATGGCGCAGGGATCAAGCGACCTCACCGAGGCGCTTCGGAGCAGTCATCGGGACCATTTCCCACGAAAGCTTGTGCATCTCTGTTTCTGATCGAGCGTGACCGTGTCATCGGCCGTGCCGAGGCAGACCTCTTTGGTTCTGCCGAGGGCGGCATCCGGCACGCGCGCGAGGACGGCCTGGCTCACTTTACATCGGCGCGGCTGTGGTTGCCGGGGCTGGATTGAACCGCTTTTTGCGAACAAGGGGAACTGTAATGGCCTATCTCGTGCCTTCGGAATTCGTGACCAAGATGGTCGACGCCGGAGAATCCAAAATCTTCATGTCGACGCGCGACACGGTGATCCGCGCCTATATGGCGGGAGCCATTCTCGCGCTTGCCGCCGCCTTTGCGGTGACGGTCAACGTCTCGACCGGCGTTCCGATCGTCGGTGCGGCGCTGTTTCCGGTCGGCTTCTGCATGCTGTATTTGTTCGGCTTCGATCTCCTGACCGGCGTGTTCGTGCTTTGCCCGCTGGCCTTGATCGACAAGCGTCCGGGTGTGACGCTCGGCGGCGTGCTGCGCAACTGGACGCTGGTGTTCATCGGTAACTTTGCCGGCGCCTTCACGGTCGCCGTGATGATGGCGATCGTCTTCACCTTCGGTTTCACCTCGCCGCCCGACAAGGTCGGCCAGGTGATCGGAACGATCGGCGAGGGGCGCACCGTCGGTTACGCGGAGCATGGCTTTGGCGGCATGCTGACGCTGTTCGTTCGCGGCATGCTCTGCAACTGGATGGTTTCGGCCGGCGTCGTCGGTGCGATGATTTCGACGACCGTCAGCGGCAAGGTGATCGCGATGTGGATGCCGATCATGCTGTTCTTCTTCATGACCTTCGAGCATTCGATCGTGAACATGTTCCTGTTCCCGTCGGGTCTGCTGCTCGGCGGCAAGTTCACCGTCGTGGATTACCTGCTCTGGAACGAGATCCCGACGGTGGTCGGCAACCTCGTCGGCGGCCTCGCCTTCACCGGCCTGACGCTGTACGCCACGCACGTCAAGACCGCGCCGAAGCGCGCCGCAATCTGATCGGCGATTGACTCGAGCGGGCCTCGACCGTCTAGTCGAGGCCCTGCTCACGGGTCGTGAACATGCCGCGCGAACTGAAAATATCGGTTGGGCAACATTCTGACAAAGGTCGCAAGGAGACCAATCAGGATTTTCACGGCGTTCTGATTCCAGGCGAGCCGCTGCTGAGCCTCAAGGGCATCGCCATCGTGCTCGCGGACGGGATCAGCAGCAGCTCTGTCAGCCGGGTCGCCAGCGAATCGGCGGTCAAGGGATTTCTCACGGACTATTACTGCACGTCGGAATCCTGGTCGGTGCGGACTTCAGCGCAGCGCGTGCTGGAGGCGACCAATTCCTGGCTGCACTCCCAGACGCGACGCAGCCAGTATTCCTATGACAAGGACAAGGGATATGTCTGCACGCTGAGCGCCATGGTGCTCAAGTCGACCACCGGCCACATCTTTCATGTCGGCGACAGCCGGATCTACCGCGTCTCCGGCAATTCGCTCGAACAGTTGACCAACGACCACCGCGTCGTGATTTCATCCGAGCAGAGCTATCTCGGCCGCGCGCTGGGCGTGAACTCGCAGGTCGAAATCGATCATCAGACGTTCAGAATCGAGAAGGGCGACACCTTCGTGCTGGTCACCGACGGCATTTACGAGCATGTCGGCGAGCGCATCATTGCAAGGGCGATCAAGGACGGCGCTGCTGATCTGGATCTGGCCGCGAAGAACATCGTCGAAATGGCGTTCGATCTCGGCAGCAAGGACAATCTCACCGTCCAGATCGTCCGCGTCGATGATTTGCCTGATGGTGCCGCAAGCGAAGTGTTCGCGCAGCCGCATGAGCTGCCGCTGCCGCCGCTGCTGGAGGCGCGGGCGGTTTTCGACGGCTACCGGATCGTCCGGGAGCTGCACGGCTCCAGCCGCAGCCACATCTATCTCGCCGTCGATATCGAAACCGACGCGGTGGTCACCATCAAGATTCCGTCGATCGATCTGCGCGACGATCCGGCCTACCTGAAACGGTTCATGATGGAGGAGTGGGTGGCGCGGCGGATCGACAGCCCGCATGTGCTGAAACCCTGCCTGCTGCAGCGCAAGCGCAATTTCCTGTATGTCGCGACCGAATACATCGACGGGCAGACGCTGACGCAATGGATGATCGACAATCCAAAGCCCAACCTGGAAACCGTGCGCGGCATCGTCGAACAGATCGCCAAGGGGCTGCGCGCCTTCCACCGCAAGGAGATGCTGCACCAGGACATCCGGCCCGACAACATCATGATCGACGCCACGGGCACGGTGAAGATCATCGATTTCGGTTCGACCAGGATCACCGGCGTCATCGAGGCCGAGCCCTCCGGCAACCGCAACGACATTCTGGGTACGCAGCAATACACTGCACCGGAATACTTTCTCGGCGAGCCGGCCACGTCGCGCTCCGACTTGTTCTCGCTCGGCGTCATCACCTATCATATGCTGACGGGAAAACTGCCCTACGGTTCGCAGATCGCGAACGCACGAACGCGATCGCAGTTCAACAGGCTGGTCTACCGCCCGGCGTCGCATGGCGACCGCGAAGTGCCGCAATGGATCGACGGCACGCTCGAGAAGGCCGTGCATCCCAATCCCTACAAGCGCTATGACAGCTTCTCGGAATTCCTGTTCGACCTCCGTCATCCCAATGCGAACTATCTCTCGACATCATCGACGCCGCTGATCGAGCGCAATCCGCTGCTGTTCTGGAAAAGCACCACCGTCGTGCTGGCGCTGGCCGTGATCGTGCTGCTCGCCATGCAGCATGGGATGCATCGGTAGTTTCGTCATGCCCTGCGAAGGCGGGGCATCCAGTACTCCGTGTAGCGAGTTTGTTTTCATAATGCGCGCCGCGGCGTACTGGATCGCCCGGTCGAGCCGGGCGATGACAGCTAGCGTAGCCCGGATGAGCGAAGCGATATCCGGGTCGTTCCCCTTCGCTATCCCGCATCGCGCTTCGCTCATGCGAGCTACTTGCCAGGGCATTTTTTCCACCAGGCATTGCTTTCGCAGGCCCAAGCCACTATCACGCACTCCTCTGCGCGACTGGCGCTCGGATGGAGAACCATCGGGGAGCGCAGGGATGATCTGCCGCGCGCCTGGGCACCACACTCGACGGAGGTGCCATGACTGCGGAAATCATCGACGGGCATAAACACGCTCAAATCCTTCTCGACACTGTCGCGGGTGAGCTGGATCACCTGTCGCGCGCGCCGGGCCTGGCCGTGGTTCTGGTCGGCGACGACCCGGCCAGTCACATCTACGTCCGAAGCAAGATCAGGATGGCGCGGAAGCTGGGCTTGCGCGGCGAGACGAAAATCCTGCCGCACAGCGTCACCGAGGCCGAGCTGCTTTCCATCCTCGCGACGCTGAATGCGCAAGCCGACATTGACGGCATTCTCGTCCAGCTCCCATTGCCCGCACACATCGACACGTTGCGGATCATGGCCGCGGTCGATCCGGCCAAGGACGTCGATGGCCTGCATGCCCTGAATGCCGGCCGGCTGCTCCACGGTGCGGATAGCCTCGTTCCATGCACGCCGCTGGGGTGCCTGAGGCTCATCAAGTCGATCGTTTCCGATCTGACCGGATGCCATGCCGTCGTCATCGGCAGTTCCAATATTGTTGGCAAGCCGATGGCGGCACTGCTTCTGGAAGAGCGGGCGACCGTGACGCAGGCTCACATCCATACGCGCGACACCCAGTTCATCTGCCGTGGCGCGGACATCCTGGTCAGCGCGGTAGGCAAGCCCGGACTTGTGCGCGGAGACTGGATCAAGCCGCGCGCCATCGTCATCGACGTCGGCACCGCGCGCGTCGCGCGGCCGGAAGGCGGTTACGACGTGCGCGGCGATGTCGCCTTCGAGGAAGCGGTGCAGGTCGCCGGCGCCGTTACGCCTGTGCCAAAAGGAGTCGGTCCGATGACGATCGCCTGCCTGATGGCGAACACGGTGAAGGCCGCGAAAGCCCGGTCAGCGCGGCTTCATTAGCTGTTGGCCGGAGCCCTAGTTCGTCGCGCCCGCCGGAATCGGGTCCATGCCGCTCTTGACGATCTCGGCGCGCGCGGCGGGTGAGGCGAGGAACTTGATCAGCGCCTTGCCGGCGTCGGGTTCTTTCGAGACGCTGGCGATGCCTGCGGAGAATATTGTGATCTTCTGCAACTCATCCGGCAGCGGCCCGACGATATCTATGCCTTCCACCGGCTTCAATTCGCTCATCTGCTGGAAGCCGATCTCGGCGTCGCCGCGCGCGACGATTTCGCCGACGGGCGTTGCCGGGATTTTCCTTGCCTTGTCCTTCATTTCATCGGCAATGCCGAGCTTGCCGAACATCTCGGTGGAGACATAGACGCCGCTGGCGCTGTCGGAATAGGCCACGGTCTTCACGGCCAGCAGCGCGCGCTTGAGCGCATCGGGCGTAGAGATGTCGGGCTTTGGCGTGCCCGATTTCACGGCGACCGCGATCGGCGATTTGACGAGATCGACTTTGCTGTCGGCGATCGACTTTCCCTTCTTGGCGAGATCGTCGAGTGCATAGCCGACCATGATCAGGACATCCGCAGGCTCGCCGCGCTCCAGCCGCACGGGTATGGCGTTGGTCGTCGTGCCCATCGACGGCCCGTAGGCGGTCAGCACCTTGTGGCCGGTGCTGCGCTCGAATTCAGGCACCAGCGCCTTGTAGGCGGCCGTCAATCCGCCCGAGATCATCACCCGCACCTCGGCGGCGCTGGCCGTGACGGTCAGCAGGGATACGCTGAGAATGGCGAGCGCGAAGGCGCGGAAATTGATTGAAAGACGCATGATAGTTCCTCCCCGGACGACTCTTGAGCGGTCGGCCTTGGGCGGATGTTAGCGCGCGCAGGGTGAAGCGGCTAGAGCTGTCGCCCCGTCATTGCGAGCGCAGCGAAGCAATCCATCTCTCCGCGTATGTGGGGAGCCAATGGATTGCTTCGCTGCGCTCGCAATGACGGGGAGGAGTGGCGCGAACCCCTCACGAATTCACGTGCACGAAATCCCGCAGCAGCGGATAGATCTCGTTGTTCCAGCGCTTTCCCGAAAACACGCCGTAATGGCCGACGCCGGCCTGCATGTGGTGCACCTTGCGATAGGCGCGCACGCCGGTGCAGAGGTCCTGCGCCGCCAGCGTCTGGCCGATCGAACAGATGTCGTCCTTTTCGCCCTCGATCGTCATCAGGCCCATGCGCCTGATCGAGGCCGGGTTCACCGGCCGGCCGCGATGCATCAGCTTTCCCTGCGGCAACAGATGCTCCTGAAACACGTCGCGCACGGTCTCGATGTAAAACTCCGCCGGCAGGTCCATCACGGCGAAATATTCGTCGTAGAAGGTCTTGATGAGATCAGCCTTCTCCTTCTCGCCCTTCGCCAGATGATTGGCGAGGTCGATGTGCTGCTTGATGTGGCGCTCGAGATTCATCGAAACGAAGGCAGTGAGCTGCACGAAGCCCGGATAGACCTTGCGGAACGCGCCCTTGCATTGCACCGGCACGTAATTGATCAGGTTCTTTTCGAACCAGTTGATCGGCTTGCTCTTGGCGAATCCGTTGACCCTGGTCGGCTGGATCCGCGTGTCGATCGGCCCGGCCATCAGGGTCAGCGTCGCCGGACGCGCGGGATGATTGTCTTCCGACATGACGGCGGCGGCGGCCAGCGCCGAGACCGACGGCTGGCAGATCGCCACCATGTGCGCGCGCGGACCGATCTTGTCGAGGAAGGTGATCAAATGATCGGTGTAATCCTCGAGGCCGAAGCGGCCGGCATGAAGCGGAATGTCGCGCGGGTTATGCCAGTCGGTGATGTAGACGTCGTGGTCCTGCAGCAGCGTCTTCACGGTGCCGCGCAAAAGGGTGGCGAAATGGCCGGACATCGGCGCCACCAGCAACAGCCGCGGCTGCTCCGGGGCGTTCTCTTTCTTGAAATGCAGCAGCGACCCGAACGGGGTGGCGAAGGTGACTTCCTCGGTCACCTCCAGTTCCTGATTGCCGACCATTACCCGGTCGATGCCGTAGGCAGGCCGCGCGTAGGTGAGGGAGGAGCGCGAGATCAATTCGAGCGAAGCGGCGAGCCGGTTAAATAACCTGTCGGAGACGCCCTGCGGCACCAGATTGAGATATTTCAGCCCCGCCGCGGCCCCGGTCCGCCAGGGCGACGTCAGGTCCATGTGGTTCTGATAGGCTTGGTACATCATTGACATCATTCACGTCCGCCCCCGTCCAGCAATGCCATGCAATATCGACGCCAGAGCCGGCCCGGCCGCCTCTAAAACTGGCACGTGGCTTGCTGCTGGAATGCCTGACGCACAGGCATTGGGCGGGCGGCGCGGCTGGCTGCCCATGCCTGCGCGGAGGCGTTTTGGGGTTCGAGGGAAGGCCATATGGCGAAGACCACACTGACCATCTCCAGCAAGAATTACTCGTCCTGGTCGCTGCGCGGCTGGCTGCTGGCGAAATTCTCAGGACTGGAGTTCGAGGAGGTCGTCACTGCCCCCGACGATGCGTCGGCACGGGCGGAAATCCTGTTGCTGTCGTCGTCGATCCTGGTGCCGTGCCTGCGCCATGACGGCGCCACCATCTGGGATACGCTGGCGATCGCGGAATACCTCAACGAGGTCATGCCGGATGCCGGCCTGTTGCCGGCGGACCGCATCCAGCGCGCGCATTGCAGGTCGATCTGCGGCGAAATCCATTCGGGCTTCACCACGCTGCGCGCCTCGCTGCCGGTCAACCTGAAGGGCCATTTCCCGGGCTTCAAGATCTGGTCGCGCGCGCAGGCCGATATCGACCGGGTCTGCACCATCTGGCGCGAATGCCTTGCGGAATCGGGCGGCCCGTTCCTGTTCGGCGAGCGCACCATGGCGGATGCGATGTACGCGCCCGTGGTCACCCGCTTCATGACCTATGATGTGAAGCTCGAACCCGGCCTCGCGGCCTACGCCAGTACCATCATGGCGATGCCCGAGATGCAGGAATGGATCGAGGCCGCCAAGGCCGAGCCTGCCGACATCGAGGAGCTCGAGGTCGAATATTAGGCAGGCCGCGCGCGGCCCTGCCCGTTTGAAGGGCTCAAGCTTCGGGCAGGATAGCTCACGCCGCAGCCAGCTTCGGTTGGCGCGCGCCGGTCCCGCGGCCGTCGACTGAGCCTTGCTGAAGGCGGATTCCTGCTTCCCGACAAATGCTTCGACGCTTCGCCCAGTCCGCTCGCTGCATTGCAGCGCGACTGGCGTGGATTTCGCATAGCAACATGCAGCCGTGAACGCGACGATGCGACGCTGCCGAAAATTTGGACGCTCTTCGCCTGGTCGCGATCTCGCGAACAAAAACCGTGGAGGCTTCAATGAACCAGCAGGCCGTCGTCAGCAAATTCTCTCACGTCAAACCCGGCGATACCGAATTCAAGGGCGGAGGTCTGCGCGACTTCTTCCTGTATCGCGATCTCGGCATCGCCGACGCCACCGGCGGGCAGGTGATCTGCCATCTGGTCAAGGCCAACCCCGATCTGCCGCCCGAGGAAGGCACCGGCTGGCACAAGCATGAATGCGAATTCCAGATCGTGATCATGACCAAGGGCTGGGCGCGCTTCATGTACGAGGACAAGTCGACGCTCGTACAGGCCGGCGACGTCGTCCACCAACGGCCCGGCATCACGCATTACCTGTACGACTACTCGGAGGACATGGAGTATCTCGAGATCGTCAGCCCGGCCGATTTCAGGACTGTCGATGTGCCGCCGGCTGTCGACAAGGTGCCTCCGCCGACCCCGTGGAAGTGAGCGCCATGTCCATCCTCGGAGGAATTAACGCTTGTCCTCGGTCGCTGGCTGCGGCCGATTGCTGTCATGCTCTATGTTGTACGTCATCTGGGATGGCGGCCGACATCTAGCCGTGAACAAGGGAGTACGGCGCTAAATCAGTGATTCGGGCGCGGTTCGTTCCACCCGCGTTCCGAACATTAACATCCCGCGCGTTCCCGTCGCATTCTGGCACAATGCGCCGCTCGTCAGCCTCTGTCCGCGACGCTTTCAGGGCGGGCGCGCGGCAACCTCCAGCCGACCACCGTGGCCTCCACCATGCCGCCGGTCCTGTCATTGCGCCATTGGCCATCGATCCAGCGGCAGGCAAAGGGCAGTTGATAGGTTCCGCTGTGATCCTCGCAAAGAACTTCCACCGGTTGGTCCGTCGGCGGAGCCCCGTTCCCGTCGAACTGCGCCAGCCGCTTTTCACGCGTTGCCATACAATCAATCTCCACTGCCGCGGCCCGTTGAGGTTCGCGGCAAAATGCATCCACCGTTAACGGGGTGAAGCACAACGCCTGAATGAGGTATCAGTATGGTATCACAGGGGTCGGGAGCCTGCTTCGCGCAAATTGCCGTGATGGATGTTCCCCCATGCGCTAGAGGCTTTTGAAACGAGGATTTTGATGATTGCTCCGATGGCCAGGATCACCTTCGTCGCCTTCGCGCTGCTGATGGCGTCACTGCCGGCGACCGTTCACGCGCAGGACGTTCCCGGCATTGAGATCTGCACCGTCGAAAAGACGATGGAGCGGCGCACCTCTTGCCTGCAGAGCAATGTCGACTTCCTGCAGAAGACGATCAACAAGCTCACCACCGACCATCTGCAGAAGATCGATGCCGCCAACCGGCAGATCGAGGCGTTGAAGGGCGCGGTCATTGGCTTGCAGAAGGTCGTGAGCGACATGCAGGCGGAGCAGAAGAAGACCGCGGAGGACGCGAAGAAGCCAACGGCGCCGGCTGCGAAGGATGCGGCGCCGGCGAAGGACGGCACAAAGTAAGCGCCGGCGGTCACGACACGCGGTATTGCTCCATGACGGCCTTGTCCGGTTCATAGCCGATGCCGGGCCCTTGGGGCACTTCGACGTCGCCATTGGCATCGACGTCGATGCGGCCGCGCCACAGGCATGCGGCACGCTTCATGTAGAACACCTCGACGAAAGTGGCGTCGTCGCGCAGCGACATCAACTGCAGCGTCGCCAGCAAGCCCGGCCCGAAATACGGCGAATGCGGCGCGAGCCTGACGCCGAGTTCGTCGGCTAGCGCTGCGACCTTCAGATATTCAGTGATGCCGCCGACCTTGATGACGGAGGGTTGTGCATGGCTTACCGCGCCTGCACTCATCATCTGCCTGAACTGATGAACCGTGCAGGCGTTCTCGCCGGCCGCAATGTTGAGCCCGCCTTTGGTTCGTACCTCGGCGAGCGTTGCAAAATCCTCCGGTGGCCAGACCGGCTCCTCGATGAACATCGGCGCGGCGTCCTGGCAGGAATGCGCGAACGCGATCGCGGCCTCGCCATTCAGTGGACAGTTCATGTCGACCATCAACGGAATGCCGGGGCCGATCGCCTGCCGCGCGGCAAATACCGCAGGCGTTGTGGTCTCATGCAATTTTATAGCCTTATAGCCAAGCCGCAGCGCGGTCTCGCATTCGCTTGTGATCAATTCGGGTTTGCCGATCCGCAGCAGGCTGGCATAGGCGGGAATCCGCGTGCGTTTGGCTTCGCCGAGCAAGCGATGCAGCGGCACGCCCTTCGCTTTGGCGGCAAGGTCCCACAGGGCGATATCGAGCGCCGATATCGCGAACATGGTGATGCCGTAGCGACCGAACAGATGCAGGTTGCGCTGGATCTGTTCCATGAAGGCGGGAATGCCGGCCGCGTCGGGAACCTCGAGGCCCTGCGCCTGCGGCGCGATCATTTCCTCGATGGCGGTGCAGGTGGTTCGTGGGCTGACATATGAAAAGGCATCGCCCCAGCCGGTGGTGCCAGCGTCGGTGGAGACCTCGACCATGACGATCTCCAGCGCGGATATGGCGGAAGCGCCTTGCTTGAAACTCGCAACCCCGGCGTCATAGGGGATGCGGATGTGGTGCGCCCGAACGTTGGTGATCAGCATGGTTCCCCTCCAATCGCGTCTGATACTGTCAGCGGCAGGAACGGAGAGCAAGGACTGTCAAATGACGCGCGTAGCATCAGAGCATAATGCGGACGCTTCGCATGAAAGCTGTGAGCCATGAATCCAGCCCAGAAAGCGCTCTGGTACATCGAAAGTCATCTCGCCGAACCGCTGACGCTCGACGACGTCGCCGGCGTTGCCGGTGTCTCGCGCTTCCATCTGGTGCGGGCGTTTGCCGCCGCCACCGGGTTTTCGGTGATGCGCTATGTGCGTGCCCGCCGGCTCAGCAAGGCCGCACAGGCGCTCGCTGGCGGGGCGCCTGATATCCTCAGCCTCGCGCTGGATGCGGACTACAGCTCTCACGAAGCGTTCACCCGCGCGTTCCGCGACCATTTCGGCGTCACGCCCGAGGCGGTCCGCGCCGCAACGTGCCTCGATCGTCTCAAGCTTCAGGAGCCCATCGTCATGGATTCAACCCTGCTCGAAAATCTCAAGCCCCCGCGCTTCGAAACCAGCAAGCCATTGCTCATCGCCGGCATCAGCGAGCGTTGCACGCATGAAAACGGCGGCGCCGGTATTCCGAACCAGTGGCAGCAGTTTCACCAGAAAGTCGACGGCATTCCCGCGCGGATCGGCAAGGTCGCCTATGGCGTCTGCTGCAACGGCGACGATGCCGGCAATTTCGACTACATCGCCGGCGTCGAGGTCGCCGACTTCTCCGACCTGCCGCGCGAATTCGCGCGCGTGCGGATTCCCGAACAGAAATATGCGGTGTTCACCCACGCCGAGCACATCTCGACCATCCGCCGCACCGTCAACACGATCTGGAATCACTGGCTGCCGATTTCAGGCATGAAGGCGGCCGACGCGCCGAGCTTCGAGCGCTACGACGAGAATTTCGATCCGGCCACCGGCAACGGCGGGCTGGAGATCTGGATTCCGGTGCGGGAATAGGCAGTGCGTAGGATGGGTGGAGCGAAGCGATACCCATCATTTCGTTCATCGGCACACCAATCGATGGGTTTCGCTTCGCTCTACCCATCCTACAGCTACTACAGCCTCACTAGTTCGACTGATTGGGCTTCCCACGAGTTGAATGTCGATGCGAATTCGATAACTTCCTCCGCCGTCTCGCCGGGATGAGAAGTGGTGCAGATAAAGCGGCTCTCATCCGAGCCGTCTCCCACGACGAGTTCATCGATGATATCTTCTGTCTTGCGGCATCCTTCGCCGACGATGGCGATCAGCGTGACGCCATCACGGATGCATGCCTCCACGAAAGGCTCCAGCACGTCAGGGTTGGATAAAGGTAGTTGCAAGACGATCTTTGCTGCATAGCTCATGGTTGAGCCTATTTTCCTGTGCGACCGGTGACAATGCCACGGCAATGCCGGGCTGCCTTGCGCAATCATCTCAGGTGATTTGCTTGGCAAGCCATATCGACTTTGCCATAACAAGCGCAACGAAATGTTGCGCGTGCGGGGTCGAGCCTGGAATTCGCCTGCGCCCAAGAAAAAGCCAGGAGGATTCATGGCCGATATCCGCGTTCTCGCCACCGATCTGGAGTTTCCGGAAGGCCCGGTCGTCATGCCCGACGGCTCGGTGGTGCTGGTCGAAATCCGCGGCAAGCGGCTGACGCGGGTTCATCCCGATGGGCGGAAAGAGGTGGTCGCGCAGATTCCGGGCGGCCCCAATGGCGCGGCCCTCGGCCCCGACGGCAAAATGTATA
Source organism: Bradyrhizobium sp. 170 (assembly GCF_023101085.1). NCBI lineage: Bacteria > Pseudomonadati > Pseudomonadota > Alphaproteobacteria > Hyphomicrobiales > Nitrobacteraceae > Bradyrhizobium > Bradyrhizobium sp. 170. Next base: position 2,392,675 of record NZ_CP064703.1, read on the forward strand.
TCTGCAACAATGGCGGCTTCAGCTGGATTCCCACCGGCAAGATGATCATGCCGGGGCCGCAGGCCGATGATTATCTCGGCGGCTCGATCCAGCGGGTCGACCTGCAGAGCGGCAAGGTCGAAACCGTCGTCGATAGATGCGGCGAGCACGCCTTGCGCGGGCCCAACGACCTGGTGTTCGACAGGCACGGCGGGCTCTGGTTCTCGGACCTCGGCAAGCGCCGCGCCCGCGAGATGGATGTCGGCGCGTTCTACTATCTCAAGCCCGGCATGAAGGAGATCGTCGAGGTCGTGCACGGCGTGTTGCCCGCCAACGGCATTGGCCTATCGCCGGACGAGAAGACGGTCTACATCGCGGAGACGCCGACCGCGCGGTTGTGGGCCTATGAAATTGCCGAGCCCGGCACCATCAAGCCGCGCGATGTGATCTATCGCGGCGAGCGCGGTAAGCCGATTGCAGGCCTTGGCGGCTACCAGATGTTCGATTCGATGGCGGTAGAGGCGAACGGGAATGTCTGCGTGGCGACGCTGGTCTCGGGCTGCATCTCCGTGATCGCGCCCGATGGCACGCTTGTCGAGCAGGTGCCGACCGGCGACCGCGTCACCACCAATATCGCCTTCGGTGGGCCTGAGCTCAAAACCGCCTACATCACGCTGTCGGGCAAGGGCGAACTGATCGCAATGGACTGGGCGCGGCCGGGGCTGGCGCTGAACTTTTTGAACAAATGACGGGAATACGATAACCATCCACGTCATTGCGAGCCAAGCGAAGCAATCCATGTCGCCGCGAGGAAGTATGGATTGCTTCGTCGCTTTGCTCCCTTGCGCAAACGCTTCGCGTTTGTCGCAGGCAATGACGGTGGAGAGAGCGGAGTTATAGAATGGCCTTTCTTGAACCAGTTACCCTTCAAGGCGCGCACGCGCGGCTGGAGCCGCTGTCGCACGATCACATCGACGGGCTGGTGGAGGCTGTGAAGGACGGCGAGCTGTGGAAGCTCTGGTACACTGCCATCCCGACCGCCGAAAACATGAAGAAGGAAATCGACCGCCGCCTCGGCCTGTTCGCGGCCGGCTCGATGCTGCCGTTCACGGTGTATGACGCCGACGGGAAGGTCGCGGGCATGACGACCTATATGAACGTCGATGCCGGCAACCGCCGCGTCGAAATCGGCTCGACCTGGTACGCCAAGCGCGTGCAGCGCAGCGCGCTCAACACGCAGTGCAAATTGCTGCTGCTGACGCACGCCTTCGAGAAGTTGAATTGCATTGCGGTAGAGTTCCGCACGCACTTCTTCAATCACCAGAGCCGGCGCGGCATCGAACGCCTCGGCGCCAAGCTCGACGGTATTTTGCGCAGCCATCAGATCGCGCCAAACGGCACGTTGCGCGACACCGTGGTTTACAGCATCATCGCCAGCGAATGGCCGACGGTGAAGGCGCATCTCACCTATCAACTCAACGAAAAGTCGCGGTAACAAGCCGCGCCAGAAACGAGACGATGGAAACGTTCGATTACGTGATTATCGGCGCGGGCTCCGCAGGCAGCGTGCTCGCCAACCGGCTCAGCGAAGACTCCGCAACCCGCGTCTGTGTGCTCGAAGCGGGGCCGACGGACTGGCATCCCTACATTCATCTGCCGGCCGGCTTCATCAAGACGTTCCACATGAAGAGCGTCAACTGGGGCTACAGCCAAGAGCCGGGCCCTTGGACCGGCGGCCGCAGCATCTACGCGCCGCGCGGCAAGACGCTGGGCGGATCGTCCTCGATCAACGGCCATATCTACAACCGCGGCCAGCGCCAGGATTTCGACACCTGGGCGCAGCTCGGCAATCGCGGCTGGGGCTATCCGGACATACTGCCCTATTTCAAGCGGCTGGAGCGGCGGGTCGGCGAGGGCGACGAGACCTATCGCGGGCGCGACGGCAGTCTCACCGTCACGACGATGGATTGGAACGATCCGCTGTGCGAGGCCTTCATGGAAGGCGCCATGAGCCTCGGGATTCCGCGCAACCCCGACTATAACGGCGCGATCCAGGAGGGCGTGTCCTACTGCCAGCGCACCATCGAGAAGGGCCTGCGCATGAGCGCGGCCAAGGCGTTCCTACATCCGGCGCGGAAGCGCGGCAATGTCGATGTGCGGACGCATGCGCATGTCACCAACATCATCTTCGAGGGCAAGCGCGCGGTCGGCGTGCGCTACCTCAAAGGCGGCAAGGGCGGCGTGCCCGTCGAAGTGCGCGCCAGCAAGGAAGTCATCCTGTCGGGCGGCACCTACAACTCGCCGCAGGTGCTGCAACTGTCCGGCGTCGGTTCGCCGGAATTGCTGCAATCGCACGGCATCGAGGTCCGCCACGCGCTGCCCGGCGTGGGCGAGGGCCTGCAGGACCACTACGCGCCGCGTTCGGTCGCGCGCGTCAAGAACATCCGGACCATCAATGAACTGCGGCGGGGCGTGAGCCTGTGGGTCGAGGCGCTGAAATGGGCCACGACACGGCGCGGCCTGCTGTCGCTGTCGCCGACCATGGTCTATTGCTTCTGGCACTCCGGCGAGACCACCGAAAGCTCCGACCTGCAGCTCACCTTCACGCCGGCAAGCTACAAGGAAGGCGTGCAGGGCCAGCTCGAGGACGAGCCGGGCATGACGGTTGCCTCATGGCAGCAGCGCCCCGAGAGCCGCGGCTATGTCCGCATCCGCTCCGCCGACCCGTTCGCGCCGCCGATCATCCAGACCAATTATCTCGTCGAGGAGATCGATCGCCGCGTCGTCGTCGCCGGCATGAAGCTGGCGCGCCGGCTGCTATCGTCCGCGCCGCTCGCGCCGTATTATGCCTATGAGGATTTTCCGGGACCCAAGGTGCAGAGCGACGATGAATTTCTCGCCGCCGCCACCGAACGCGGCACCACCACGTTCCACCCCGGCTGCACCTGCCGCATGGGACCGGCCGACGCCAAATGGGCCGTGGTCGACGACCAGTTGCGCGTGCATGGGCTGCAGGGATTGCGCGTGGTCGACGCCTCGATCATGCCGCGGATGATCTCGGCCAATCTCAACGCCTCGACGCTGATGATTGCCGACAAGGCCTCCGACATGATCCGCGGCAAGACCGCGCTGGAGGCGGTCAGGTTTCCGGTGCCGGCTTAGGGTGTGATGAAATTAGGTACTAGATACGAGAGTTGAGGCGCCTGAGCAGAAGTTAGTTCGGCTAGCCGGCGCAAAAATCAAGAAGAGCCCTACGTCGAGCCCGCATTGGGTCAATCGCGCCCTTGTCGGGGCGACCGCTGCTGGGCGCAAAGCAGTCAGGTAAGAATACACGCCGAGCTACTCCTTGCGTTTTGGATCTCGATAGGTTTTAAGCCCGGTGACTTCATGACCACTGGTATGAACGAGAAGCGAACTGCGTGGCTTTGCCGCGTTTTAAGCAGAGTGACCGCCCCCCGGTAGCTCATGCGCTTTAACCTGTTCCGAGCCTCCACAAAGGAATCCATCATGGCCAAGATGACCAAGAATCAGTTGATTGATGCAATTGCAGAGGGAACGCAGGTTTCCAAAGGAGACGTAAAGGCCGTCATCGAGCAGATGGCGACGGTGGGCTATAAGGAACTGAATGAATCCGGCGAGTTCGTCATTCCTGGCTTCGTCAAAATGTCGGTCGTGAACAAGCCTGCTACTGAAGCCCGCAGCGGTGTGAATCCTTTCACGAAAGAGCCTATGGAGTTCGCGGCCAAGCCAGCCAGCAAGTCGGTCAAGGCGTCACCGCTGAAGGTTGCTAAAGACGCAGTTTGAGCCGGGCGGGTCGGTTGGGGCGTGTTCGTTCGCCTGAACTGTGGGTAATTCCATCACACCCTGGACAGGCACCTCCACCCGCACACTATGCGCCCCGAGACGGAATCCCTGGAGGGCCTGGGGGCGCAGTCTCGCAAAGGCCATGCGGTGTAATGCCCGCGTGGTCTTTTGTCTTTTATTGTCCGACCGCAAAAATAGAAATCCCCGGGATGAACGGCCGCTTCTGGCGCAACGCGGTCGTTTCGCAAACCGGAAGCAGCTGCGCTGCACTGTGCACTCAGATTTGAATCGCCTCTCAACAGCCGGCCCTCTATGGTGCGCTTATGTCGCGCCTCGTGTTTCCATTGATTGCTATCGTCCTGTCGCTGCTGCCGGTCGTCGCGCCGGCTGCGCCGGTTCATAAACGGCCGGCGCCACGCTGGCACGGATACGGGTTCCTGCCGGGCTATCAACAGCCACCGAATAACAGCCTTCCAGCTTACGCCCGGAAAGCTTCGGCCTCGCGCATGGCGCGCCGCAACCAGCGCCCCTGGTATATCGATCCAACTCCAAGTTATTACGGGTACGATGGCGACTGGCACTATTTCGGCCGGCCTGGCTTTTACGGCGGTCGCTACAATGGCGGCAGCTTCGGCCCTTGCTGGACGCGGACGCCGATCGGGCCGGTCTGGAATTGCGGCTGATCAGCCGTTGCTTGAAGACCGCGTGCGCGTGCGCCATCCGGTTGCCGGCAGTGGCGGTTCATGGTGGAGAGCGGACATTCGCCGAAACTCTCATGTCTTGCTCTGCTTCTTTCACGTGCGATGTTCAGCCAACCGGTCCGGGAACCCAATAGTCGCCGGAAAGCGGCCTGACTATTACGCTATAAATTACCCCGAGCTGCAGGCTCGGATCGAAATAACGCATCGCTCGCTCATTGAGGTCAATGATGCGGCCAGGCGTTAGTGGCCCCACGTCATTTATCTTGACGATGACCTTCTTGCCTACAGCCTCAACGAGGGCATACTTCGGCCTCGCGCCATATCGGACCCCGCCAAATTTCTGGCGCAAGCTCGTCTTGATGGCAGCCGTCCAAACAGAGGGATCATAGCGCTCGCCGGAAGCTGTGTTCGGACCACCCTCCCGCCATCCGGGCCGGAACGGATTGTACGTGGATGCAGCGCCAACGATCGCATCCCCAGAAGCGGCATCGACGACGGCGCTTGAATGAACTGCAACGATTTCACTTCGAGCAACGGTAACAGAAAAGGCAAGCGCAAGTACGGCGCCGCAAATTGCGGCGCGCGAGCGAAACAACATCATAACTCCTTGATTGATTTTCTAGAACGCTGGGTTCCCGATGCCGCAAAAAATGGTCAAGCGAACGCGGATGCGTTGACTAACTCGCGCCAATTATTTGCGGATTCGTTCCAATACTGGCAGTGGAACCGTTGTGGGAACCAGTGTGGTCCTCGCACAGGTGTTCTTAGTTCTCATCGACTAAGACAGAGATTGCGTCAGTAACATGACTGAATAGAATCTATTGACCAGGGCTGAGTAGGAGTAAGCGTCTGACCGATGACCGCGCGGGATGGTCGATGCATCGGTCGAATTTCACGCCCTTCTCCTGGAGATAAGCGAGCTGACGCAACCACGCGGCTTGGATAGGCATTCGACTTCGGCTCAATGACCGCTTCTGGCGCAGGGCGCGCATTCGGCATGCTGACGATGTTCGCTTAACGATGCGTCGCTTCCGGCCGGTACAGCGTGTCGATGGTGACGACGCCAATCGCGCGTGACACGCAGGGGCAGATCTTGCGGTTGTCGTGCTTCTGCTGGTCGCTGAAGAACACGTCGCGATGATCGATCTCGCCCTCGACGGCAATGACGTCGACGGCGCAGACGCCGCATTCACCGCGCTGGCAATCCGATATCACCTCGAAGCCTGCGCCGTTCAGCGCGTCCAGCATCGAGCTGTTCTGCGGCACGACGAGTTCGGTGTCGGTATCCTTCAGCCGCACGCGGAATTCGGCCGTCGGCTTCAGGCCGCTCGAGCCGAACGTCTCATAGCGCAGATCGGCCGGTGCGCGTCCCGCGTCGTTCCAGGCACGCCGCGCCGCCTCCAGCATCCGCATCGGTCCGCACATGATGGCGATGGCATCGTCAGGCAAAGCGCGGAAGGTGGTATCCAGATCGAGCCGCGCGCCTTCATCGGAGGCGTGCACGATCAAGAGGTCGTCGAGCAGCGTCGCTAGCTCGTCAAGGAAGGCGGCGTCGCCGCGTGATTTGACGGCGTAGTGCAGGGCGGCGTCGATATTCCTGCGGCGCAGGGCGGCTGCGATACCTGTGATCGGCGTGATGCCGATGCCGCCGGCGATCAGGCAATAGTTCTTCCTCGTCCAGTCGATTTCGAGCAGGGACGCCGGATTTGACGTCTCGACCCGCGCGCCCGGCGTCAAGCTCCACATCCCGCGCGAGCCGCCGCGGCTATCCGGGGCCCGCCGCACCGCAATGCGATAGGTGTTGGGATCGCTGTTCTCCACCAGCGAATACGAGCGCCGCGCGGGCTGTCCGTCGATCAGCACGGTAACGCCGATATGGCTGCCGGCCGGGTAGGGCGCGACATGGCCGTTCTCGGGGCGCAGTCTGAATTCGCGGATCGTGGGCGTCATGTCGCGGACGGTTTCGACGGTGCACCAGCTCCATTGCTCGGCAAAACGCATGGGCGATTCCTATTCGGCTGACGATTTGAGCAAAGCGAGGGCAGGCATCAGTTCGAGATGCGTGCGGTTTCGGATCGCAAGCCGCAGATTGCGCGCGGCGAGGCGCGAATGTTCGCGCATCACGGCCTCGGCCCGCGCGCCCTCGCGGTTCTCGATGGCGTCGACCACGATGCGATGATGATCCTGCCCGAGCAGCAGGATCTGATGCGCTTCCGGCAACGCCGACTGCGCCATCACGAAAGCGCTTGGCGAGGCGAACGGCAGCGCGGAGACGCGGTCGATTTCGCGGATCAGCGGTGCGCTCGCGGATAGTTCATTGAGTAATGCATGAAAGCGCGCGTTCATGGTGACATAGGCGGAAAAGGCTTCGACCGAAATCGGATCCTGGCGAACCAGTTGGTCGAGGTCGGCTAGGCATTCCTTCAATGGCTCGAGGCTGCGCGCGCTGACGCCGCGCTCGGCCGCAAAGCGGGCCGCGAGGCCCTCCAGCGCGCCGCGCAGTTCGATCGAATCCAGGATGTCGCGTTCGGTAAACGCCTTCACCATGAAGCCGCCGGAGGGGATCGCCTGCAGCAGGCCTTCGTCCTCCAGCCGCACCAGCGCCAGCCGCACCGGCGTCCGCGACACGCCGGTGATATCGACCGCCTGCAATTCGGAGATGCGCTCGCCCGGGCGCAGCCGCCCCGACAGGATCATGTCGCGCAGCGCGAGTTGCGCGCGCACGGTCTGTGAGACGGAGCGCTCGGCGTCGCGTTCGCTCATGATCTTACTCCGCGGCTTGCGCGGTATGCGGTCCGGTTTCGCGCGCGACCATGCGGTCGATCACGCGCCGCGCCCACATCGCACCGGCGTCGATGTTGAGGTTGTAGAAGGTGCGATCCGGATTTTCGTTCATCGCGCGCTGCTGCGCTTCGAGGATGATTTCATCCTCGTGGAAGATGCCGGCAACGCCGTCGCGGATTTCGGTGGTCAGCTTCTGCTCGGTCGTCCGGTAATTGCGGACGAAGGCCCAGAAATAGTGGCAGGTGGTCTCGGTCTCCGGCGTCATGGTGTTGAGCACAAAACCGTTGACGCCCTGCGAGCGGTCGCCGTCCGGCGCGCCGGTGCCGGCCGGCGCCACGCCGACGTCGATATTGACGGTGCCGGGCGCCTGGAAATTTATGATCTGCCAGCGGTCGACCGCACCCGGCTTCTGCAACTGCGCCGCCCAGAACGGCGGCGCGTCGATGCCGTGCATCCAGCGCGTCACGGTCACGGTCTTGTCGCCATGGGTGACGTCGAACGGGGCTTCGGCGACATGGTCGTTGCCGATGCTGGAGCCATGCACGAAAGCCTCGTGGGTCAGGTCCATCAGATTGTCGACCACGAGGCGGTAGTCGCACTTCACATGAATGGTCTTGCCGTCGCCGGCCCAGGCCGGATCGTCATTCCAGTGCATGTCAGGCACCAGCGCGGGATCAGCCAGCGCCGGATCGCCCATCCATAGCCAGATGAAGCGATGCCGTTCGACCACCGGATAGGAACGCACGCAGGCCGAGGGGTTGATGGTGTCCTGCGAGGGCATGTAGGTGCAGCGGCCCTGCGCGTTGAATTTCAGCCCGTGATAGCCGCAGACGACCGTGTCGCCGTCGAGCCGTCCCTTGGACAGCGGCACCAGCCGGTGCCAGCAGGCGTCCTCCAGCGCGCACACCCGTCCATCTGACTGGCGATACATCACGACATGCTTGCCGCAGATCGTGCGCGGAAACAGCGCGTGCTTGAGATCGACATCCCAGGCGGCGGCGTACCAGGCGTTGAGCGGGAAGGGTGACGGCATGGCTGCACTCCTTGATGAGTGCAGGATGTATACAGCAATTGCTAGAAAGTGGCAAATCTGCCGAGATATGCGTATCTAAATACCAGTAAAGTATACATTACCATTGTGAATTATCTCATTTCGCTAGCTCCGGTTAGCCGTCACCCTTCCACCGCCGAGCGTGCACCTCCCGCGGACATGCTTGCAGGCGTCGTCGGAGCGAATAACTCCCGCCTCGCACTGGCAATGGCCGGCGAAAGCCGCTGCGCCGATCCAGTTCCGGGCAGCGCTCGGCAAACCCGCGGGGAGATCACATTCGAATCTGCAACGGCAAAAGGAGGCACGATGTCATCTCAAGTATCGGCCCTCAGGCTTTTCGATTTGATCCAGTCGCACCGTGTGACGGCGGTGATCTATGTCGCGGCCAGACTCGGGCTCTCCGAGTTGCTGCGAAACGGCCCGCAGACGCTTGGCAAGCTCGCACAGGCAACCGGCGCCGACGAGCGGGCGCTTGGGCGTCTGCTCACGGCGCTCTCCACCATCGGCATATGCGAAAGGGATGGCGAAGATTCCTACGCATTGACGGAAGTGGGCGCCTGCCTCGACAGCGCCGCCGAGCAATCGTTCAAGAGCTGGGCGATCTTTGAAGGCGAGATGATTTCAAAGGCCTGGAGCGGAATGCTTGAATCCGTGATGACCGGCAGGACCGCGGCGGAGTTGCAGGGCCTTGCCAACACTTTCGAGCTGATGGGGCGAACACCTGAAATCGTCGAGAAATTCAATGCGGCGATGACCGAGCTCACACGGCTGGTGACGCCGGATGTGCTTCGCTCCTACGATTTCGGCGGGATACGCCACCTGATGGACGTCGGCGGCGGGTCCGGTGAATTGCTCGGCGCCATCGCGCAGCAAAACCGGAAACTGCGCGGAACTGTTTTCGATCTTCCGAGGTGCGCCGACGTTGCGAGCCAACATCTCCGGCAGATCGGCATCAGCGACCGCGTGGAATTTGTCGCCGGCGATTTCTTCAAATCGGTTCCGGCGATCGCAGATGCCGTCATCCTCAAGAGCATCATTCACGACTGGGATGATGCGCGCAGCATCACGATCCTGCAAAACTGTCGCAAGGCGCTCCCGGGCGGAGGCAAGCTGCTTCTGGTGGAACGGCTGATGCCGGAGACGCCAACCATGTCGGATGACGACAGGGAGCAGGCGTTGAGCGATCTGAACATGCTGCGCGGGCCTGGAGGGCTCGAGCGCACCGAGCGCCAGTACCGCGAATTGCTCGACCGAAGCGGCTTCGATCTGGTTACGACCTATTCAGCCGGCCGCTTCAACCTGATTGAGGCGTGTCCTCGTTGAGGCCCGCCGAGTGACGGGATATCACCGTCACTCGGCGTCAGGCGACGGGCTTAGTCGTAAACGAAAGCCTTGTCCTTGAGGTCGATGGCCGGGAATTCGTCCTTCTCGGCCCAGTAATCCTGGTTGTGCTGCCACTCCGGCTTTTCGCCGCGCTTGGGCAGAAGGTGCATGCCGCGCATCATGTAGCCGGGATTGAAGTTTTCCGGATCGATCCAGGGCAACAACGGCATGTTGTGGTCTTCGGGGCGCAACGCCGGCGTCACTTTTTTCGCGCCGGTCTCTTTCATGTGCGTGAGAAGCCGGCAGACGAAGTCGGCGACGAGGTCGACGCGCAGCGTCCAGCTCGCGCGGAAATAGCCGAATACCCAAACGAGGTTCGGCACGCCGGTGAACATCATGCCGCGATAGGTCACGGTATCGGCGAAGTCGAGCGGCTTGCCGTCGACGGCGAATTCGATGTCGCCGTTGGCGCAGAGGTTGAAGCCGGTCGCGGTGACGATGATGTCGGCTTCCAGCTCCTTGCCGGATTTCAGCAAAATGCCCTTTTCGGTGAAGCGGTCGATCTCGTCGGTGACGACGGAGGCCTTGCCGGACTTGATGCCTTGGAACAGGTCGCCGTCCGGGATGAAGGCGATGCGCTGCCGCCACGGCCGGTACTTTGGCGTGAAGTGAGTCGCGATATCGTAGTCCTTGCCGAGATAGGCTTCGACCGCCGACAGCAAATCCTTCTTGGCCGCTTCCGGCTCCTCAAAGGTCTTGCGGGTGAAGGCGTCCTGGTCGAACAGGATTTTTCGCCGGGTGATCTCGTGGATCCATTCTTCGTCGACCTGCAACTGACGCAGCTGCTCGGCGATTTCGATCGCGTTGCGCCCGGTGCGGAAATAGGTCGGCGAACGCTGCAGCATCGTGACATGCGCGCAATCGCCCGCCAACGCCGGGATCAGCGTCGCCGCCGTCGCGCCCGAGCCGATCACGATCACGCGCTTGTTCTTGTAGTCGAGGTCTTCAGGCCATTTCTGCGGATGGACGATCCGGCCCTTGAACCTGGCCATGTCCTTCCACTCCGGCATATAGCCCTCGGTGTGGCGGTAATAGCCCTGGCACATCCAGAAGAAATTGGTGGTGAAGCGTAGCTGCTCGCCGGTGTCGGTGCGCGTGGCCTCGATGGTCCAGAGGTTTTCCGCGCTCGACCATTTCGCCGAGGTGATGGTGTGCTGGTAGCGGATGTGAGGCGCGAGATCGTTCTCTTCGATCACGTCGCCCATGTATTTGAGGATTTCCTGAGCGCTTGCGATCGGCGCTGTCGTCCACGGCTTGAAGCGGTAGCCGAAGGTGTGGAGGTCGCTGTCGGAGCGAATACCCGGATAGCGGTGGGTGGTCCAGGTGCCGCCAAAAGTCTTCTGGGCTTCCAGCGCGACGAAGCTCGTTCCCGGGCATTGCGTGGTGAGGTGGTAGGCAGCGCCAACGCCCGAAATCCCGGCGCCGGCGATCAGGACGTCGAAATGCTCGGTCGTGCGGGGCGACGCCTTGTCGATCTGGGTTTGAACGTTCATCTGCCCTGTTCTTTTTTGTTTGTTGTCTCAAGAACGAAACGCCAGAACCTTAAGTTCTGGCGCCGTAGATCGTCGGCGAATTACACTTCGCGGCGGCTGAGGAAGGCCAGCCGCTCGAACAGGTGCACGTCCTGTTCGTTCTTGAGCAGCGCGCCGTGCAGCGGCGGGATCAGCTTGCGCGGGTCGCGCTCCCTCAGCATTTCCGGGGTGATGTCCTCGTTGAGCAGCAGCTTGAGCCAGTCGAGCAGCTCGGAGGTCGAGGGCTTCTTCTTCAGGCCCGGCACTTCGCGCACCTCGAAGAAGATGCGCAAGGCTTCTTCCACCAGGCGCTTCTTGATGCCGGGGAAGTGCACGTCGACGATCCGGCCCATGGTGTCGGCGTCGGGGAACTTGATGTAGTGGAAGAAGCAGCGGCGCAGGAACGCGTCCGGCAGTTCCTTTTCGTTGTTCGAGGTGATCATCACGATCGGGCGCAGGCTGGCCTTGATGTTCTCGCCGGTCTCGTAGACGAAGAACTCCATGCGATCGAGTTCGAGCAGGAGGTCGTTGGGGAATTCGATGTCGGCCTTGTCGATTTCGTCGATCAGCAGCACCGGGCGCTTCTCGTGGGTGAAGGCGTCCCACAATTTACCGCGCTTGATGTAGTTGGAGATGTCGGAAACCCTGCTGTCGCCGAGCTGGCTGTCGCGCAGCCGCGACACCGCGTCGTATTCGTACAGGCCCTGCTGCGCCTTGGTGGTGGACTTGATGTGCCAGGTCAAAAGCGGCGCGCCGAGCGCCTTGGAGACTTCCTCCGCCAGCACGGTCTTGCCGGTGCCGGGCTCGCCCTTGATCAGCAGCGGGCGCTCGAGCACGATCGAGGCGTTGACGGCGACCTTGAGGTCGTCGGTGGCGACATAGTCCTTGGTGCCGGTAAATTTCATCTATCCGTTTGCCTTGTTGTTCGTTCTTGAGCCGCTGGCGGCCTGAACAGTAAACGACCGCCGGTCCGGCGGTCGCGATTGAAATTGATGTGCTTATCCTCAGCGTTTGATCAGCGACAGGATCACCAGGATGATCACCGCGCCAATGGTGGCGTTGATGATATCGCGGACCCAGCCCACGCCGAGGCTGACGCCCAGTTGCGGCAACAGCCAGCTCGCCAGCAGGGCGCCGATGATGCCGACGACGATGTTGCCGATCAGCCCGAACCCTGCACCGCGCACGATCAGTCCGGCAAGCCAGCCCGCGATACCGCCAATGATCAGTGCCGCTATGATGCCCATTGAATTTCCCCTGCCGGAATAAACCCTTTATGGTTCAATTGTAATTGAAAAAGCCTCCCGGTCTAGGCCTGACTGCTATGCGCCAGCCCCTGACGTGTGCTGGCCCTTGACGTGCGCGGTCCGGCGGGCAATCTGTATCCCATGTTCCTGCAATTCTTCACATCGCTGCGCGACGCGCAGGTCCCGGTGACCCTGCGCGAATATCTGACGCTGATGGAGGCGCTCGACGCCGACCTCGCCGATCAGACGGTCGAGAATTTCTACTATCTGTCGCGCGCCGCCCTGGTGAAGGACGAGCGCAACCTCGACAAGTTCGACCGCGTCTTCGGCACCGTGTTCAAGGGGCTGGAAAGTCTGCTGGACGCCATGGAGAAGGCGGACATTCCGGCCGAATGGCTGAAGAAGCTCGCCGAAAAATACCTCACCGAGGAAGAGAAGAAGCAGATCGAGGCGATGGGCTGGGACAAGCTCATGGAGACGCTTCGCAAGCGGCTTGAGGAACAGCAGGGCCGCCATCAGGGCGGCAACAAGTGGATCGGCACCGCCGGCACCTCGCCGTTCGGCGCCCATGGCTATAATCCCGAGGGCGTGCGCATCGGGCAGGAGAAGAACCGCAACAACCGCGCCGTGAAGGTGTGGGACAAGCGCGAGTTCAAGGACCTCGACGGTAACGTCGAGCTCGGCATCCGCAACATCAAGATCGCGCTGCGCAGGTTGCGCAAGTTCGCCCGCACCGGCGCGCCGGATGAACTCGATCTCGACACCACGATCAGGGAAACCGCCAACCACGGCTATCTCGACGTCCACATGCGCCCCGAGCGCCGCAACGCGGTGAAGGTCTTGGTGTTCTTCGATATCGGCGGCTCGATGGATTCCCATATCGAGCAGGTCGAGGAATTATTCTCGGCGGCGAAGTCCGAGTTCAAGCACATGGAGTATTTCTACTTCCACAACTGCCTCTATGAAGGCGTCTGGAAGCAGAACAAGCGCCGCTTCACCGATCGCACGCCGACCTGGGACGTGCTGCACAAATACCCGCACGACTACAAGGTGGTGTTCGTCGGCGACGCCTCGATGTCGCCTTACGAGATCATGGTGCCCGGCGGTTCGGTCGAGCACGTCAACGAGGAGGCCGGCTCGGTCTGGCTCGATCGCATCACGCGCACCTATCCGCATTCGGTGTGGCTCAATCCGGTGGCGCAGAAGCACTGGGACTATTCGGAATCCACCACCATCATCCGCCGGCTGTTTTCGGAGCGCATGTACCCGATCACGATCGAAGGCCTCGAAGGCGCGATGAAGGAGTTGGTGCGGTAGTTTCGTTCTCCCCCGGCCGGTCAAGAAATACGAAAGGCGCAATCAATGCCCCAGACCATCCACCGCGGCATCAAATCCCTGATCGACGAAGCCAATGCGGCCATCGAGACCGTCAGCGCCGCTGACGCCATCAAGGCCGCGCAGGACCCGGGCGTCGTGATCGTCGATATCAGAGACCCCCGCGAAATCGAACGCGAGGGCAAGATCCCCGGCGCGTTCTCCTGCACCCGCGGCATGCTGGAATTCTGGATCGATCCGCAAAGCCCCTATGCCAAGCCGATCTTCCAGGAAGACAAGAAGTTCATCTTCCACTGCGCCGGCGGGCTGCGTTCGGCGCTCGCGGCCAAGACCGCGCAGGACATGGGCCTGAAGCCGGTCGCGCATATGGGCGGCGGTTTTGCCGCCTGGCGCGACGCCGGCGGCCCGGTCGAGAAGTGGGAGCCGAAGAAGAAGGGGTAGTGTTACCCGCGACGATCGCCGTCATGCCCGGCCAAAAGCGCGAAGCGCGTCTTCGCGCGAGATGTGCCGGGCATCCACGTCTTTGCAGCGAGATAAGACGTGGATGGCCGGGACAAGCCTGGCCATGACGACCTAGTCAAACGCTTGGAGATATCCATGTCATCCACTGTCGACCCGCTCGTCTCCACCGAATGGCTCGCCGCGCACCTGAACGATCCGACCGTCAAGGTGATCGACGCCTCGTTCAAGATGCCGGGCGTGCTGCCGCTGCCGAAGGACGATTATCTCGCCGCGCATATTCCCGGCGCGGTGTTCTTCGACGTCGACGCGGTGTCCGATCATTCCAACCCGCTGCCGCACATGTTTCCATCCGCCGAGCAATTCGGCCGCGACGTCGGCGGCCTCGGGATCGGCAATGACGACACCGTTGTGGTCTACGATTCCGGCGGCTGGGTCGCCGCACCCCGGGTGTGGTGGATGTTCCTGTCGTTCGGCAAGGACGTGCGTATTCTCAATGGCGGCCTGAAGAAGTGGTTCGCCGAGGGCCGCAAGGTCGAGAAGGGTGAGGTGACGCCGAAGCCTTCGACATTCAAGGCGGCGTTCGATGCGCGGCGCACGCGCAGCATGCAGCAGCTTGTCGCCAATCTCGCCAGCCGGGCCGAGCAGGTGATCGACGCCCGCGCCAACGAACGCTACCAGGGCAAGGTGGCCGAGCCGCGGCCGGGCCTTCGCTCCGGGCATATCCCGGGCAGTCTCAGCCTGCCGTACAACCACCTGTTCGATGCCGCGACCGGCACGATGAAATCGCTGGAAGAATTGCGCGCGGCGTTCTCAGGCGCCGGCGCGAAGCTCGATGCGCCGATCGTGACCAGTTGCGGCTCCGGCGTCAGCGCCGCCGTGCTGACGCTGGCGCTCTATCGCCTCGGCGTCGAGAATCCGGCGCTCTATGACGGCTCGTGGACCGAGTGGGGCGCAGCCGACGGCCCGCCGGTCGCGACCGGCCCGGCCTGAATTGCTGATCCGGAAGCTAGCGGGTCGTGCGCGCGAGCGGGAATTGCGCGAACGGGTTGGCCTGCAGTTGCTGTTGAGCCAGCGCCGCCTCTCGTGCCAGACGCGCCCGCCGTACCGCGATCCGCCGCCGTTCCTGCGCCCGCTCCGCGGCCCGTTTTTTGACGGCGCTGTGGTCCGGCTTCGCTTCCGTCGTTTTGGCTTCCGCTGCGTTGGCGGCCGCCTTTTCGTCGACGATGACGGCGGGACCGCCGAGCGTCGCAATCTGCGTTGCGGCGAGGTTGCCTTCGAATGAATAGGTATCCGTCGCCGTCGCCGGCGGGGTGGCAGCGGCCGGCTCCGGCGTTTCCGGGATGGCGGCGAGCTTTACTTCCGAATTGGCAACGGGCGCTTCGGTTCCGGCCGCAGGGGCCGGAGCGGCCGGTATCTCCGCGATCGCCTCCGGGGTTTCCGGCTTTGCCGCTTCGACCTGCACCGGCTCGGCCGGACTCTCGGCGGCCAGTTTCTCCGCAGCGGCGTCCGGGGTCTGCTCAGCCGGTGCCGGGATATCGGGGGTTGCCTGGGGAATGGCGGCGGCCGGGACATTCTCCGCCGGCTTCTCTGCGACCGGCGGATCGATGCGCAGCAGCGCCAGCGTCGGCGGCGGGCCGTCATTCCGGCGGGCAAACATCGGTTCGGCCATCACCCGTCGCGAGGGGAGGTTGGCAAATTCCTCATGCGAAGCGCGCAACAGGGCGGCGGCGCCAAGCCCAAAAACCAGGACCGACATCGACAGGACGATTGCGGTGAACAAGAAACGAAAGCCGGGAAGCATGGACGCGAGTTCCACCCCTCCTTGTGTCTGGAGGGTTATTGGTGCCAAGGGAACGCGGTGACCACTCTGGGGCCGGATTCGCACGGGGGGTGAGCGCGGGGCGAATCAGGCCGATTTGAGAGTATCTCAACGCCCGGCCGCTTTTTGTTACAAAATCTACGGTTTGGAATAGCTCATGTCAGGCCAATGGCGATTTACGGCACTCTGAGGCATCTTTGCCGCAGCCTCCTGCGATCACAATGGCTGGCGTGGGCTGAATTTCGCGGACTTGTCTTGAATGTGCCGCTATCTTCCGTCATCTGCCGTTAACCGTCCGGTGGGGCTTGGGGTCTATACAAAGGCGATGATGAATAACCGCATTCTGACGATTTATGCTGCCATTGCCGCTGGCATGGCGGGAACTTCGCTAGCCCATGCGCAACAGGGCTATCCCGCCCAGGGCCAAGTCTACCAGGGCCAGACTTATTCGACGGCTCCGGGACCGTACGTGCAAGGTGGCTACGCGACGGATGAACGCCGCCGCCCCGGCGAACCCGATTTCGACGCACTGGACGACGATGACGATGCGCCGAACGGTCAGAACTCGGCCGCGCTGCCGCCGCCCGGCCCGGTGATGTCGCCCAGCGACCCCCGCTATGGCCGTCCGGCCGCTGCCCCCGTTTATTCGGACCGTGGCGCTCCGACGCCCACGGGTCCGATCCTTTCTCCCGACGATCCGCGTTACGGTCGCCCGGCCGGTCCGCCGCCGGTGATCTATGCGGACCGCCCGCCCGGTTCGCAGCAGCAGCCAACCTATTCGGATCGCGGCGACAGCCGCATCCCCGGCGCCGGCATCGTCTATCCGAACGACGACCGCGCTGGCCTGCGCCCGCCGGGAGCGATCGGTGCCGCACCGGCGCCCGGTGCTACCGGCGCACTGCCGCAACCGCAGCAACCCGCCGTCGGCGCCGACGGCAGGCCGGTGCAGCTCGCTGCGCTGCCGCCGGAAGAGCAGCCGGAAGTGGGCCCTGCGCAGCTTCCGCCGCACCTGCGCCGCCAGGAAGTGTCCTTCGCGACCAAGGAGCCCGCGGGCACCATCGTCGTCGATACCGCCAACACCCACCTCTACTACGTGCTCGGTGGCGGACGCGCGGTCCGCTACGGCGTCCGCGTCGGCCGCGACGGTTTTACCTGGAACGGCGTGCAGAAGATCAGCCGCAAGGCCGAGTGGCCGGATTGGCATCCGCCGACCGAGATGATCGAGCGCCAGCCCTACCTGCCGCGCTTCATGGCCGGCGGCCCCGGTAATCCGCTCGGCGCGCGCGCAATGTATCTCGGCTCGACCATCTATCGCATTCACGGCACCAACCAGCCCTCGACGATCGGCAAGTTCGTCTCCTCGGGCTGCATCGGCATGCTGAACGAGGACGTCTCCGACCTGTTCGAGCGCGCCAAGGTTGGCACCCGCGTGGTGGTGATGCCCGGCGGCGCGCCGCCCGCCAACACCGCAAGCGCGTCGGCCGCTCCGCCGCCCGGTGGCCCCGCCGCCGCAGCGGGCCCTGCACCGGCTTCACAGGCCCAACTGGCGCCGGTTCCCGGCGCCCAGCCGACGGTCGTCCCGCCGCTGCCCGCCCCGGTCACGGTCCGCTAAGCGGATCGCTGCCACGAAAGCATTTGAGGCGCGCCGAGAGCGCGCCTTTTTGTTGGGCATCGGGTGCAATCGGCACCGGAACATTTTCAAGACCGATGAGGTCGAATCATCGACCGTCCGGTGACCATGCCCCGGCTCGAAAGTTCCGCAACTCGCACAGCTTTCCGCCGCCGCCACATTCGCCGCTTGATTCCACATTCGCATCGACTACCTGCCGGGCGGTCGCAACGAATATGAGGATCACGCCATGCGAATTCTTGTTGCGGGCGCCACTGGCGCCATCGGCCTCGAGCTCGTTCCGCAGCTGATTGCAGCCGGTCATTCCGTTGTCGGCACGACGCGAACGGCGGCGAAGGCCGAGATCATCAAGCGAATGGGGGCGGAACCTGCGATCGCCGATGGGCTCGACGCGCCGGCCATTCGCGCCGCCGTGATCGCGGCGAAGCCCGACATCATCATCGACCAGATGACCGATCTGGCTGATGTCACGGATCTCAGGCATTTCGACCGCGCCTTCGCCACCACCAACCGGCTGCGCACGGAAGGTACCGATTTCCTGTTGGCGGCCGCCCGCGAGGCCGGCGTGAAGCGCTTCATCGCTCAGAGCTTCTGCGGCTGGACTTACGGCCGCGGCGGCGAAACGATCAAGACGGAAGCCGATGCGCTCGATCCCGATCCGCCGGAGGAACTGCACGGCACCTTGCAAGCGATCCGGCATCTGGAGGACGCCGTCACCGCCTCGGCAAGCCCTGAAGGGATTGTCCTGCGATATGGATCATTCTACGGCCCGGACACCGGAATGCTCTCGCGCGCGATGATCGATCAGTTGCGCCGCCGCCGCGTGCCGCTGATCGGCGGCGGTACCGGACAGTGGTCGTTCATCCACGTCGATGATGCGGCTGCCGCCACCGTTGCGGCCATCGAGTGCGGCAAGCCCGGCAACATCTACAACATCGTCGACGACGAACCGGCTGATGTCAGCGAATGGCTGCCCACCCTTGCCACCCTGGTCGGGGCTAGGCCGCCGATACGCGTGCCGGCCTGGCTTGGCCGGTTGTTTGCCGGCGAGCATTTGGTTTCGATGATGACCGAGGTGGGGGCAGGCTCCAACGCCAAGGCCAGGCGGGAGCTGGGCTGGCGGCCGGCGCATCCGTCGTGGCGCGAGGGCTTTGCGGAGATCGCGAGCCGGGCCACCACGCAACATGCGGCCTGAGCTTGCCTACGCCAGCCGCTGCTTCGGCTCGCCCTTGAACCAGGCGTCGATGCCCTCGACCATCTGCTGGTAGTGGTTCCGAAAACTGTCCCCGGTGACGTAGCCGAGATGCGGCGTCAGCACCAAGTTGTCGAGCTTGCGGAAGGGATGGTCGACCGGCAGCGGCTCGACCGAGAACACGTCGACCCCGGCGCCGGCGATCTTCTTTTGCGTCAGCGCTTCCAGCAGCGCGCCTTCGTCGACGATCGGCCCGCGCGCGGTGTTGACGAGGTAGGCGGTCGGCTTCATCCGCGCCAGCTCCGCAGCTCCAACCAGCCCGCGCGAGCGCTGGCTCAGCACCACATGAATGGTGACAATGTCGGCGGTCGAGAACAGCTCTTCCTTGCTGGCGTAGGTCACGCCGACTTCCTTGCACTTCTCCGGCGTGAGGTTCGGGCTCCAGGCGATCACGTTCATGCCGAACGCCTGCGCCAGCTTCGACACCTTGGTGCCGAGCTTGCCGAGGCCGATCACCCCGAGCGTCCGGCCCTCGATCTCCATGCCGACGAATTTCTGCAAGGGCTCGCCGGCATGCATGCGGGCGTTCTCGCGGCCGATATTGCGGGTCAGCTCCAGGATCAGGCCCATGGTCAGCGGCGCGGTCGGGTCGCGGCCCCATTGGGTGCCGCATAGCGTAACCTTGTGGTCCTTGGCGGCCTCCATATCGATGGCGGCATTACGCATCCCAGAGGTGATCAGGAGCTTCAGGTTGGGCAGGCCTGCGAACATGGTGCGCGGGAACGGGGTGCGTTCGCGCATCGCGCAAATGATCTCGAAATCCTTCAGAGCACTGGCTGCCGTTTCCGCGTTCGTAAACGGCTGGTTGAACACCGTGACGTCGACACGGTCGGAGACTTTGGACCAGTCGGCGACCGAGAGCGCCACGTTGAGATAGTCGTCGAGGATTGCACAGCGCAGCCGCGTCATGGGAGGTCCGTTGGTGGCGAGGATGACGGTCGGAAACGGCCGTCGGGGAGGTCGCCATGGTTGCGCGCAATCAGAGATGGCGCAAGCGGACTTAAATGCAGGGCAGGCTCAAATAACCGGATAGCTCAGTTCGAACCGCCGGGATGCTTGGCGCGCCAGGCCGGACCCGGGCCGCGCATATAGTGTTGTTCCGGGCGATAGGGGTCGAACGCCTTGGCGATGAACTGGCGCAAGAAGGTGCGGAGCTCTGCCAACGGTTTTGCCAGTCCGGCGCTTGCATGCGCCGGGGCGGAAAGGGATGCCGAACCGATCGTAGCCATGACGCGGGCCCTTCGTTTTCAGTCGCGGCGGCTGGCCGCAAAACGCCTTTTTCCGGCGCTGAGAACGACTTTTCGCCTGATTTATTAAAAGAAGGTTTCAATTGTCTGGATCTCGGCCCACATGGTGACCAACCCGTATTCATCCATGGTGAACGGATGGAAAACGGGTTCCCGTGGTTGCCCTTTGGCGGCCGCGCCGCTACATCAGCGGCAGCAAACCTCCGTAAAATCCAACCATTTCCAGGGATCGCGATGGCTCGCCAATTCGTCTATTTCATGCAGGGTTTGACCAAGAGCTACCCGACCCGGAAGGTGCTCGATAACGTCCATCTCTCGTTCTACCCCGACGCCAAGATCGGCGTGCTCGGCGTCAACGGCTCCGGCAAGTCGACGCTGCTCAAGATCATGGCCGGCCTCGACAAGGAATATAACGGCGAGGCCTGGGTCGCCGAGGGCGCCCGCGTCGGCTATCTCGAGCAGGAGCCGCATCTCGATCCTGCGCTCAACGTCCGCGAAAACGTCATGCTGGGCGTCGCCAAGAAGAAGGCGATCCTCGATCGCTACAACGAACTGGCGATGAACTATTCGGAAGAGACCGCCGACGAGATGACCAAGCTGCAGGACGAGATCGAGGCCGCGGGCCTCTGGGATCTCGACAGCAAGGTCGACCAGGCGATGGACGCGCTGCGCTGCCCGCCTGACGATTCCGACGTGACAAAACTTTCGGGCGGCGAGCGCCGTCGCGTCGCGCTCTGCAAGCTGCTGCTCGACCAGCCGGAGTTGCTGCTGCTGGACGAGCCGACCAACCATCTCGACGCCGAGTCGGTGTCGTGGCTGGAAGGCCATTTGCGCAATTATCCCGGCGCGATCCTGATCGTGACCCACGACCGCTACTTCCTCGACAATGTCACCGGATGGATCCTCGAACTCGATCGCGGCAAGGGCATTCCCTACGAGGGCAATTATTCGTCCTGGCTGGTGCAGAAGCAGAAGCGCCTCGAGC
The DNA here is from genome assembly GCF_023101085.1 of Bradyrhizobium sp. 170. Lineage (NCBI taxonomy): Bacteria > Pseudomonadati > Pseudomonadota > Alphaproteobacteria > Hyphomicrobiales > Nitrobacteraceae > Bradyrhizobium > Bradyrhizobium sp. 170. The sequence goes on from NZ_CP064703.1 coordinate 2,413,865, forward strand.
AGGAAGGCCGCGAGGATGCCGCGCACCAGAAGACGCTCGCCCGCGAGCAGGAGTGGATCGCGTCCTCGCCGAAGGCGCGCCAGGCCAAGTCGAAGGCGCGCTATCAGCGCTATGAGGATCTGTTGAAGCAGGCGAGCGAGAAGCAGGCCACGACTGCGCAGATCACCATTCCCGTCGCCGAGCGCCTTGGCCAGAACGTCGTCGACTTCGAAGGGCTCCACAAGAGCTTCGGCGACCGCATGCTGATCGAGAATCTCACCTTCAAGCTGCCGCCGGGCGGCATCGTCGGCGTGATCGGCGCCAACGGCGCCGGCAAGACCACGCTGTTCCGCATGATCACCGGGCAGGAGAAGCCGGACCAGGGCACGATCACCGTCGGTGAGAGCGTGCATCTCGGTTACGTCGATCAGTCGCGCGACGATCTCGACGGCAAGAAAAACGTTTGGGAGGAGATTTCCGGCGGCAACGAACTGATCCTGCTCGGCAAGCGCGAGGTGAACTCTCGCGGCTATTGCTCCTCGTTCAACTTCAAGGGCGCCGACCAGCAGAAGAAGGTCGGCGCGCTGTCAGGCGGCGAGCGCAACCGCGTGCATCTGGCCAAGATGCTCAAGTCCGGCGCCAACGTGCTGCTGCTCGACGAACCGACCAACGACCTCGACGTCGATACGCTGCGTGCGCTGGAAGAGGCGCTGGAGGACTTCGCCGGCTGCGCCGTCATCATCAGCCATGATCGCTGGTTCCTCGACCGCATCGCCACCCACATCCTGTCCTTCGAAGGCGACAGCCATGTCGAATGGTTCGAAGGCAACTTCCAGGACTATGAGAAAGACAAGATGCGCCGGCTCGGCCAGGACAGCATCATTCCGCATCGCGTGAAGTACAAGAAGCTGACGCGGTGAGCCTCTGCCTGATATCGCCGAATCCGTCGAGAAAGCTGCGCGCGCGGGGCAGCGCGTCATGAAGGAATTGCTTCGGCTCGCGCAGCCAAAGTCCCTCGATCTGCCGCGAGCGCTGTTCTGAAATCAGAACATCGGCCGGCAAGCCCACCACCGCGGCGTCCCAGCCGGGAAAGAATCGCCGGCCGCGCTTGAAGGCCAAGGCGAGCAGGCGCTGTTCGGTGGTGAGGCCGTGATAGTCGAAGGCATTGATCCCGTCGGTGACGTAGATGTGGTTGCCGCTGAATCCGGCCGCCGGCTTGATCCATCGGGCGCGGAATTCGAGATCGGGATATCGTTCCAGAAACGCAAAGGCCAGCACCTGACAGGCGCCGTTAGCGAAGAAGTGCCGGTCGGGTCGGTGCCACCGCCGGACCGGATCGATCTTCACGTTGATCTTCGGAAAGAACATCGCGGCGCCATCTTTCTCGATGATTCGGTGTCATGATAGTTTCACCTGATGATCGAGAGTATATCTTTGTTTCCAGGCGCGTCGGACCTCTTCACGGACATCAAATGATGGGGGCAGTCGTTGATGGGGATAGTGGCTCTGTAACGAGACGACCGCGCGGACGTCTTCGCAGCGTGGTCAGATTGCGTAGATATAGACCTCCCTCCGCAATTCGAATCCTGTCAGACGCGGTGATTTCAGGCAAAGTTTGAACGATTGACGACGAGTCCGGTTAACTCCGCTCCTTAACCGGAAATTGTGTGCTTGTCGCCGACAACCTCCCCGAAAGAGGAGACGCAGATGGGCGGTTTCATGTCTGGTTCGCAGTTTGGCGTGAAGGCCGGCTGGCGCGTCGGGATTTTTCTCGCGCTGACGATCGGCTTTCCATTCATCGTCTATGGCTTGGTCGTCGCGACCGGTGCGCGCGGCGTTGGCGGCGCCGCCGGCGCGGTCGCCGTCGTTGCCGGCGTTTTTCTGAAACCGGTTATCATTCTCGGCTTCGTGATTTCGCTGCTCTCGCCGTGCTGGCAGCGCATGCGCAGTCTCGGCTTTCCCGGGTTTGTCGGGCTGCTCGCGCCGTTTCTTTTTCTGCTGGACTGGCCTTATTTCCTGGTCGCCGGCGCGCATTGGGGCGTCGGCTTTTCGCTGGGCATCTTGAAGTTCAACGCACCGCTATTCGCGATCACCGCGCTGGCGATGCTGATCGCCATGGCTGTTGCCTCGCCGCCGGACGATAGTTCGCCAAGCCAACGCATGGCTGGACGGATTGGCGGCACGCTCGCCATCGTGCTGTTCGTGATCGCGTTGCTGACGGGAGGCGCGATGTTGTGGGTCATGGGCAGCATCTGGTTCATGTCGCCCGGCGGCAAGCCCGCGCCGTTCATCTTCCCGGCGAAGCTCGGCTACTGGGCGATGGTCATCAAGCCGTTCATCTGCGCGGCCTTTTGCATGGCGATGGCAGCCATGGCTTATTTGTCACGCAGGGAGAGCGGACATTCGCCCGGAGGCAGCGGACATGCGCCCGGGAGCAGCGAAACCGGCGGCGGCGCGGTGATGCGATCGCCACCTTCCGCTGCGCCTGGCCCGTCCCGCGTCGTATTCGGCAGGCGCTGAACGCTGCCACATCGTCTCCAACGCGGTCGTCTCGATCGCGAGATCGGGCTTTGCGGAAACTTTCAGGCGGGGTCGTGCAACACCGCCATTTTGCCTTGAATCTCCGGCTAACGTGACGATCCCGTAATATGCGCTGCGGCCAGTTGTCGCTTCACAGCGCGGTCAGATTGCGTAGATATAGGGCTCCTTCCGCAATTCGAATCCCCTGCAGCGAGCCCTCCTGAATGTCCCTTACTCCCGAAACACCCTTGCCGCCCAAAGCTCAGAGGAAGGCATTGCGTCCGGTCCCGCTGCTGATCTTCAGCTCCCGCTGGCTGCAACTGCCGCTCTATCTTGGCCTGATCGTCGCGCAGGGCGTCTATGTGGTGCTGTTTCTGAAGGAGTTGTGGCATCTGTTCGCCCACGCCTTCGATTTCAGCGAGCAGCAGATCATGCTGGCGGTATTGGGCCTGATCGACGTGGTGATGATTTCCAACCTGCTGGTGATGGTCATCGTCGGCGGCTACGAGACGTTCGTCTCCCGTCTCAATCTGGAAGGACATCCCGACCAGCCGGAATGGCTCAGCCACGTCAACGCCAGCGTGCTCAAGATCAAGCTCGCGATGGCCATCATCGGCATTTCCTCGATTCATCTGCTGCGCACGTTCATTGAGGCCGGTGGATTGGCCTCGGGCAAGAGCGGCTACACCGAAACCGGCGTGATGTGGCAGACTATCATCCACACGGTTTTCATTCTGTCGGCGATCGGCATTGCCTATGTCGACAGGTTGTCGAATGTTTCCACCGAACATGCCAAGGCCGCCTCGCATTGATGGGCGGCGTGTCGATCGACAGGATTCCGGTTTGCGACAGAGGTTGATAGCCGCGGTTCTGATACTGGCAGCGATGACGCCGGGCGCGGCACGCCCGGCTCACGCCGCCGACGCCGCCTTCACCCAGTTCATCGCTTCGCTGTGGCCGGAGGCGCAGGCGGCCGGCGTGTCGCGCGCGACGTTCGATGCCGAGACGAAGGGGCTCGAGCCCGATTACAAATTGCCCGATCTCCTGCTGCCGGGCCGGCCCGCCACCGGCGCGCCGTCGCAGGCCGAGTTCGTGCAGGTGCCGGCCGATTACGTGAAGGAAGCTTCCATCGCGCGGCTGGCCGCCGAGGGGCAGAAGCTGATGCAGAAGCATCGCGCGGCGCTCACCGAGATCGAAAAGCGCTTCGGCGTTCCTTCAAGCGTGGTGCTCGCGATCTGGGGTCGCGAGACGGACTTTGGCCGCTACCGGCTGCCTTATGACACGCTGCGCGTGGTTGCGACGCAGGCTTATGTCGGCCGGCGCAAGGATCAGTACCGGGGCGAGTTCATTCTGGCGCTGAAGCTTCTCGGCGAGGGCGCCGTGGCGCGCAGGGATTTTCGTTCGTCCTGGGCCGGCGCCACCGGTCTCACGCAATTCCTGCCATCCGAGTACTACAAGCACGGCGTCGATCTGGACGGCGACGGCAAAGTCGACATCTGGAATTCAGTTCCAGATGCGCTGGCTGCGGCCGCGCAGCAGCTCGTCAACAAGGGTTGGCAGCCCGGCGTGCGCTGGGCCTACGAGGTGAAGGCGCCCGCCAATGTCGATTGCACCACGGGCGTGCCCGAGGTGACGAAGCCGATCGCCGAATGGCTGCGCGCCGGCTTTGCGCCGGTGCGCGGGCAGAGATTGAGCGCAGCCGAGCAGGCGCAGCCGGCCTCGCTGTTGCAGGTGGAGGGCATCTACGGCCCGGCATTCCTGACCACGAAGAACTACTTCGTCATCAAGGAATATAATTTCTCCGACTTGTATGTGCTGTTCGTCGGCCATCTCGCCGACCGCATGACGAGCCCGCAGCCGTTTGCGACTCCATGGTCGGCCTCGACGCAGTTGCGTTCCGCCGATGTCGCAGCCATGCAGCGTCATTTGACGCGGATCGGCCTCTACAAGGACAAGCTCGACGGCAAGGCGGGCATGCAGACCCGCGCGGCGCTGGGCGCGTATCAGAAATCCGCCGGCCTCAAGGTCGATTGCTGGCCGAGCGAAGCCGTGCTGCGCTCCATGAGTGCGGGGCGCTGACGGCTTCGTAGATTATTGTAGCCCGGACGAGCGAAGCGAAATCCGGGAGCGGTGCCAACCAAATGGAATAGCCGGTGGTTTTGTCGCCCCTGTCCCCGGGGTCGCTTCGCTCGCCCGGGCTACGGTACCGGGCAAAGAAAAAGCCCGGCCGAGATATCGGCCGGGCTCTTGATCAAGACGCGGCTCGCGCGCCAATCGATCAGATCAGTTGCAGACCTCGACGCGGCGATAGCGCCAGTCATAGCCGTCCCAGAAGCGCTCGCGAACCATCCGGCACGCCGGGTAGGGCGCTTCTTCCACGTACACCGGACCGCCGTAGGCCGGGCGGCTGGAGGCAATCGCGCCACCGATGATCGCGCCGCCGAGCAAGCCGGCCGCCACGCCTGCGGCAACGCCGCGCTGCGCGCTTGCGGGTGTCGAGGCAAGCGAACCGGCAATCGTTGCGACCGCGACCAAGGCAGCAAATGTCTTCTTCATGTCCTGGGCTCTCCTGGGGTGGCGCCTTCGAGCGCCGGGTTTAGGGATGACTCACACGCTGTTTTCGAACTGCCGCTTCGCTAAAAAAGCGCACATGGGTCAATCGAAAGTAAACGTTCTGAACGTGTGGCCGGAAAAAGCGGTCTTTTTCGGGCCGGAAATGACATGCATCCCGGAAAAGCCGCGCTGTTCCGGGCTGCTGGATGCAATTTAATGAAGATGAACGGCCTGCTAGTCGCAAATCCTGACGTTGCGGACCCGCCAGCCGTAACCATCCCAGAACCGCTGCCGCTGCCAGATGCAGGATTCGCCGTAGCCGGGATCGACCACATAGGCCGGGCCGCCATAGCCAGGCGCATAATGGCCCGGGCCGTAATAATAGCCGTTCTGCGAAGCGATCGCGCCACCGACGATGGCGCCGCCGATCAATCCGGCGGCGACGCCTGCTGCGACACCACGCTGCGCATGGGCGGGAGCCGGGATCGCCACCGCGGAAACGGTCAGCGCGGCGGCGGCACCGAGCGCCATCAATGTCTTCTTCATGGCCTCACCTTTCTCGTGGGAAGCAGGGGGATGTTGGGTCCGTCACAGCAAAAGTTCCACATTTCGTTTGAATGATCAATGAACGGCCGTGCCTCCCGGGCGACGAAAACGGAGGGATCGGCGGGTTGCGGTGTAAAGATACCTAAGATCCTGACCCGGGCACTGGGAACGAAGACACGATGACGAGCGGAATGGCGGTATTCATGGTGGCGATCGGCGGGACGTCGCTGATTTTCTACCTGCTGATGAACCGGGTGCAAAACCGCAAGGACAAGCGCGAGAGCGCGGGCGGCGACGCTTCCAGCGGAAGTTCGAGCTACAGCTCCGGTGGCGATGGCGGGAGCCTGCTTTCCTGGTTCGGCAGCGACAGTTCTTCGTCGGACAGTTCCACTTCGTCCAGCGATTCCGGCGGAGACAGCGGAGGCGGCGGCGGTGGCGGCGATTGACGCCGAAAACACCGCCGATTCAGCGCCAGTGTGATTTACCGCAACGATGCCTTTTTAGATTCATTCCAGTATTTCCCCGGCATCAGTTTGGAATTGCTTGAAAATGCGGCTTTTCCTTTTGCATCTCGTCGCGCTCTTAAATATCGATGAGGTCGCATCACACAGGGTTTTACCGGTTTCATGATCGTCTGTTCCTGCAATGTTTTGAGCGACCACGATGTCCGTAATGCCGTAAGTGCAGCCTCGGACCTGCCGCGCAATCCGAAACAGATTTACGGTTGCCTCGGCTGCAGCGCCGAATGCGGCCGGTGCGCGCGCACGATCAAGACCATCATCGACGAAGCCCTCGGCGCCTGCGCCAAGGAATGCTGCTCCGGCTGTCCGCACAGCCGCCACGCTGCCAACGATGAGCCCGCGCAGGAAGCAGCCCCGGCCTTCGCGCTCGCCGCCTGCTGAAAATCCACCTGAATCCGCTGATTTTCCGGTGTTCCCACCGCTTTTTTAGCGGAACGGTTGCTCTCGGCACCAAACTCATTTAGAAGCGTTCTAAATGCAGTGTCAGGCCGGGGTTCGGCCTGAGAAAATCGGAGTGCACCATGCAGGGCGATCCCAAAGTCATCGACTTTCTCAACAAGGGCCTGCGCAGCGAGCTCACCGCGATCAACCAGTACTGGCTGCATTACCGGCTCCTGAACAATTGGGGCCTTTTGGAAATGGCCAAGGTCTGGCGCAAGGAATCCATCGAGGAGATGGAGCACGCCGACAAGTTCACCGACCGGATCCTGTTCCTCGACGGCTTTCCCAACATGCAGGTGCTCGATCCGCTCCGCATCGGGCAGAACGTTCAGGAGATCATCGAATGTGACCTTGCAACCGAGATGACGGCGCGCACGCTCTATCAGGAAGCCGCGACCTATTGCCATGGCGTCAAGGATTACGTCTCGCGCGATCTGTTCGAGAGCGTGATGAAGGATGAGGAACATCACATCGATTTCCTCGAAACCCAACTCGATTTGATCAAGCGCATCGGGCTTGATCTCTACACACAGAAGCATGTCGGCGGGCTGGAGAACGGGGACTAGCCCACGCTCTTGGAACGCTCACAACTGTCCGCCTCACAACTGTCATCACCCGCCTTGTGCGCAATTGCGCACTGGGGCGGGTGATCCAGTATTCCAGAGACGCCAGTGACTGAATCGAAAAGCTGCGGGGTACTGGATACCCCGCCTTCGCGGGGTATGACGACCGGATTTGGGTCAGCAAAGATATCGCCCTACAATTGCGTCTTGTAGCGCTCGTAGATCACGTCCTGGCTTTCGCGCTCGCCGAGTCCGGTCTGGTCGTGGATCACTTCGCCGATGCTGGGCATCACCGAGCGCTCGACGCGCTCATCTCCCCACAATTTCGAGCGCATCAGCGCCTTGCCGCAGTGGAAATAGGCCTCCCTCACGTCGATGCGCAGCACCGCGCGCGGCGGCTTGCCGAACTCGATCATCGAGGACATCAGCTCCGGGTCGACAGACACCTTGCCCTTGCCGCCGACGCGCAGCGTCTCGTCGATGCCGGGGACGAAGAAGATCAGCTGCACGAAGCCCGAGCCCTCGATGATGTTGCGAAAACTGTCGATGCGGTTGTTTCCCGAGCGATCCGGCATCAGCAGCAGGTTCGCTCTTGCAACATGGATGAAGCCGGGATTGCCGCCGCGCGGCGATGCATCGACGCTGCCGTCCGAGCCTGAGGTGGCCAGCACGCAGAACGGCGACATGCCGATGAATTTCTTCGCGTGGACGTCGATCTCCGGCCGTGCTTTTGCGATCACGCGGGGCGAGGGCGCGGGATAGATCGTGGCGAGGTCGTCGGCGGAAAAATCGGTCACGGGCGGCTCCGTTCAGTTTCGCCCAAGATTATCATCCTGCGGCACGGGCGTCATCCTGAGAGAATCTAAACCGCGTCCGCCGGCACGAAGCAGCTGATGATGATGCTGCCACGATGGTGCACGTACCACACCACGGCTTCGCCGATCGGGTTGCCCTGATCGCGAATGACAGCGCGCTCGGGCACCTGCATCCATTGACCCTCGATCGGAACCCAATAGGCGCCACCGCGAACGTCGTAGCTGGTGCGATGTCCGTCCGACTCATCGCAGCAGGGCACGCCGTTCGGCGCAATCACGCTCTTGAACCAGGCGCGGATATCCGGCGGCACATGGCCGAACTGGCCCCTGTCGACGGCGAGCGCCGTGCTGGCCAGCACCGGCAGAAAGGCGATCAAAACGAACTGCGCGAGTCTCCGCATCCGGTCCTCCGCTGTGTTGCCGTTCTCCTCGCGAGCATGCGACCCACGAATCGTATCGCGGACAATTCAACCGGACTCCGCTTGCGGATGCGCGCTCAAATAATAAGCGATGGGGCCGTTCCCAAATTGATGCGGTGCGAAATCAGGACTTCTGGCTGGCCGTCCCATACACAGGCTTGATGCGAGCCATGGCTGGCCCAACAGTCGTATCGAACTGAGCTGCCTTGAAATAAGGGCAGCATGAACGTGCTATCGATCTTGCGTGTGGATTCGTGGTGAGTACCAGGCGCAGCAAGCTGCCAAACTACGGTCTCGCCGCTTGTGGTTGGTGGAAGGAGCCGCTCCACGGTCATCACCACGATTGGAAACATCTTGGGCACGAACCCGAAGATTGCGATAGGCCTGCTTTCACCCGTGGGATTGCTGTTTGCGCTCCCCGTCTTGCTCTGGGCTTTCAGCTTTACTGAACTCATCGGGCTGGAGAAATGCAGCATCGGTTCGATTAGCGACGTCGAATACCAGCGCATCCTGTCTCGGGCCGGCGCGCAAAGCTGGACAGTATGGCCTGGTCTGTCGAATGGAGTGTTTTGGCCGTCGGACAGTGGCTTTCGCGGCCCGACCGCATCTTTCAGAAGCAACATAAATGATCAGCTTCTCTCACATATCAGAGAACTTGCCGGAACCGAGCCGTCCGTTAATCGTCAACTGGCCTCGGCCCATGCCGTTATGCGCAGCATGGGCGCGGAATATGTCGAAACCCATGAAATGCCGGACATGCGCCGGGATCGCGCCAGTTCGCGCGTCCGTTTCACATACTACTTGCCCCAGGTTCGGTTCGCGCCTGCGTGCGTTCTTTGCCTGATATGGTGGTACACGACCATTGACGTGATCTTTTCTCATGACCTCGCCACCGACCGATACGAGCTGCGGGCAGTGAACGTTCTGCACGCCGGGCTGAAAGGTGGTACCCCCGACAAAAATAGGGCCCGCAACGTCCCATGGGGTAGCTGCCCCGAGTTTCGAAGATAACGGACGATTGGATCGAGCGATGGTTAGCAACGCAAGCTGCGGGACCGCAGGTTGATGCGGCGCGAAATCAAGGCTGCTTTGTCGCGCGCCGTTTGGTGGAAGCTTTCGGCGCGACGTTGTTCCAGGCCATGCCGAGTGCGCTCCTCAGCGTCGCTGCATCGGCCTTGGCCAGCCGCACATTGGTGTTGCCGTGCTTGCCCCATCCGCCCGGCACCGGACGGAAGATTTCCGGCTCGGCCTCGACCAGCACCGATTGCTGTTCGGACGTGAGCTTGACCATGCCCCATTTATCATCGGGATAGCCGAGCGTTGCAAAGATGCGTTTTCCAATGCGGAAATCGGCATGGCCTTGATGCGATCCTTCGACAGCTCCCGGGAGAGCGAGCGCCACACGGCGAAAATGGTTCGACGACATCGCGCACTCGTTTCAACGTTTGGTCAGCCTACATCGCCCGCTGCGGCGCGCTCCGCAGCAGCTCCTGCAGTTCCTTCTTGTAGAACTTCGCATTGCCCGTGGTGAGATGGCCCCGCGTCTCGGTCGAGGCTGATATCAGGAACAGGCGGCCGTTCTTGACGCGCTTCAGCGCGGCATCCGTGACGCCGGTTTCCGGCGGATTGCGCTCGTCGTCGGCGGCATTGATCAACAACAGTGTGGCCTCGATCTTCTCCAGCGACGGCGCAGGATTGCAATCATGCGAGGCTTCCCACTGGTAGATGAAGTCGTTGGCATCGGCGGTGATGGCGGTGGCCAGCCGGTCGTCGACCATCTTGTCGGCTTTTGCGGCCGTCGGCGCCAGCGCCTGATAGGCCAGCGTTCCGCCGCCGGTCGCGATGCCGTAGGCGTTGATGGCGTATTTCATCATGCGCGGCTGGGTAATGTAGTTGCCGCGATTATAGTCGGGATCGTTCTTGATCGTCTCCAGCATCATCCGCCGCAGCATCCAGTTGCGCGCCGCCATCTCGGTCGGCTGTGACGCCATCGGCACCAGCGCGTCCATGAACTGCGGATACTTGCCGCCCCAGATCCAGGTGTGCATGCCGCCCATCGAATTGCCGATCACGAGCCGCAGATGCTTTACGCCGAGCCCTTCCTTGACCAGGCGATACTGCGCGTCGACCATGTCCTCGTAATTGTATCTGGGAAATGCGGTCTTCATGCCGTCGGAGGGTTTTGACGATTTGCCGTGGCCGACGCTATCGGGAATGATGATGTAGTATTTCGCGGCATCCAGCGGCTGGCCGGGGCCGAACAATTCGCCGCCAAAACCCGGTGTCAGCATGCTGGCGGCCGAGCCGCCCGAGCCGTGCAGCACCAGCACCGGCTGTCCGGTCGGCTCGCCGATCGTGGTGTAGTGCAGCCGCAGCTCCGGCATCGTCTCGCCGGAGTGGAATTTGAAATCCCTGGCGATCCACTCGCCGTGCTTCGGTGCGGGATAGTCGGCCGCGAAGGCCGTGATGGATGTCAAGGCGAAGGCCGCTGACAAGGCTGCGCGCGACAAATTCATGATGGTCTCCCCAGGGGCCACGGCGATCTTGTGCACCGCTTGCGGGGAACCTTATCACACCGGTTATTTCCGTCACCAGATCGGCGGCGCTGCGAGCTGCCCATAGCGTTTTCGAGCGAAGTGGATACCGGTTCGCGTGAAGAAAACGCGTCAAAACAAGAATCTAGCATCGGTTCTGATTCGATCAGAACCGATGCTCTAACCCTCGACTTCGGTTTCCGGCCGGTCATTGCCGGCGGCGGTCTCGGAGTGCCATCGTCCATCCGGGGTTTCGTACTCGATCACCTCCGTGCGGCCCGGCACCCGCTGCTCGGCGGCCGCGCGCCGGGCGGCCGCCAGCGCTGCGGCGCGGTTCGGAAACGGCTCGGAAAACACGCCGTTGACGGTGTAGGCCCAGCCGCCGTCATGTTCGACGATCTTGTAGGTCACATGGGTCATCGGGAACTCGCTGTTTGCAGGTGCCGACAGGGGTGAACGCGCCGCGTGATCCATGACAGAATAGGCCACGCCGTCGGATTTTGCACCGGCCGTTCGTCCTTGACCGACGACGGGTGCAGAGGAGAGAACCATGTGCCGCAACATCAAGACCCTGTTCAATTTCGATCCCCCGGCTACCCACGCCGAAATCCATGCTTCCGCGCTGCAATTCGTCCGCAAGCTTTCCGGTTTCAATTCGCCGTCGCAGGCGAACGCCGAGGCGTTCAACCGCGCGGTTTCCGAAGTTTCCGACAGCGCACGGCGCCTGCTGGCCTCGCTGCAGACCAACGCCGCGCCGCGCGACCGCGAGGTCGAGGCCGAGAAGGCGAGGGAGCGCTCGCGGGCGAGGTTCGGCTAGGGACGTCGACTCACAGCGGATGTATCGATCCTCTGCACCGCGGCCAGCGCACCCCAGCCCTGCCGCAGCCGACACGCGCGGGTGCAATGAGCGGGCCTAACGGTTGACGCTTGACCGACCTTCAAACAAGTCGATTCTCTTGTCGTGCGACGATCTCACAAACGCCCCAGGGCTGCTGTGCTCCTGCCTCCCTTCCGTCAAACCAGGATCGCCTCTTCCCTCAAGAATTTGGAAGAACCGTCGGTGGAGGTACCAATGTTATACTCGCAAAGCCCACCACTGACAGCCGATGAACCTTCGTCCGGCGGGCTTGCGCGCGATCCGGACGCCCGATTCGATCCGCGCATTGGCAGGCGGCGCATGAAGCCGTCGATCGATCCTCCCCATCACTACCGCTTCGGGGAGGGGCCGCTGGCGAGCGGCCGGCCGTCGATTGGCAGGCGAATACTCCGCACCCTTACCCGGTTCTCTATTGCGGTTCTCATCGGTGTCGGCGCCACGCTTGGCTGGCAGTCCTACGGTGATGCAGCAAAGGAGATGCTAATAGCCCAGGCTCCGGCGCTGGCCTGGGTGTTATCCGTTTCGACGACGAAGTCGCCAGTCGTGGCCGCAACTTCCGCTGACCCGATGCGGCAGCTTGCGCCCTTGGCGTCCAATCTCGATGTCGTGCGGCGCAACGTAGAACAACTCGCTGCCAAGCAAGAACAGATGGCCCAGAACATTGCGGCACTACGGGCTGTTCACGAGGACGTCAGACAGAAGATATCGTCAGCTCCTTCGGCCCCGGCCCCAGCCCAGCAGGCCGCCTCGATCCCGCAGCCCAAACCTCCGCAAGCCAAGATAGAATCTCGCCTGCCGCCTCCCGCCGGACCACAGCTCTCGCGCTGACGGCCCAGATTGCCGGCGGCGAAATTGATCAACGTGACCCGGTCAACTCATGGCGACCGAACCTCCCGCCTCAGTTCACTTCGAGCTTCATCTTGAGGGGTTATCACCGCGCTCACGCAACATCGGTGGCGCTCTCCTCTGCGACCGTCGCTTCCAACGCGGGATGCGTGCCATGACTGCTGTTGGGCACGTTTGAGACATGCCGACCGGCTCTGAAGATGTCCGTTAATCGGGCAGACCGGAAGTGATCAGTATACTGTCAAAGCGACGCGAATGACCGGAACGAACATCAATAGCCTTGAGGACGCGGTTCCATGGGGTTTGGGCCTCTAAGGGGGCGCATCATCTAGTTTTTCGCGCCAGCACGATGCTCATTCCAGCCGGCGCGGCGCCGTATTGAACTTCGATGTCTGCGAAACCGGCGTCCTCGAGCCAGCTGCGGTGCTCGCGCTCCGTATAGGCCTGGCCGGCGTCATAAATGCTGAGGAAGATGAGGTTCATTGCGACAGCCGCGACAGGTTCGAGCCGGCTGTCCTGCAGGATGTGGCCAACGATGATGAGCAGGCCGCCCGGCTCGATTGCCTCGCCAACATTGTGCAGCGCGCGGCGCGCCTCATCGGGCCCCAGCACCTGGATCAGATTGCGCAGCACGGCGACATCGAAGCGCCCTTCGGGCGCGCATGCCAGCACGTCGGCCGCGCGCACCTGTACGCGGTCTGTCATGCCCGCCTCCTCGACGAACAATCGCGCAATTTCGGCGACCCGCGGCAGCTCAAACACTGTCGCGCGCAGATCGCGGCAATTCTGGCAAGCAGCAATAGCCAGCCCCCCTGAGCCGCCGCCGACGTCCATAAGATGTCGGAGACCAGTGAAGCTGCAGCTTGCAGCCAGCTGGCGGCCGGTCGCCAGCGCCGCCGGATGGAGGCCGCGAAAGAAGGCGGCAAGCTCGGCATCCGACATTGCTGCGAAGTCATGCTTTTTGTGGGGTGCGCCGTCGCGGATCGACTGGCCTGCCGTGAGAGCCGCACTCCAAAGATCGGAGTACAGCTCATGCGCGCCGCCGAGATAAGTCGACCGGCCGCGCACGAGATAGAGATCGCTCTCGGGCGTGTTGGCGAACTGATCGTCTTCAATCCTCAGCAACTCGGCATTGACCAACGCGTATAGCAGCGGTCGAAGCTTCTCCTGAGGAACATCTAACGCTTCCGCCAGCCTTGCGCTGCTCATCGGCCCGTCCTTGAGCGGGGTAAAGACGTCGAGCTGCATCCCGGCCAGCATCGCCATCGAAGGATAGACGCCGTAGACATGCCGAAAGAATGTCTTCGGTTCGATCTTCCCCTGTTCCGGCTGTGACGCCATAGCATTTTCCCCTTGAATGGTAAGGTGCTCACATCACCTTCGAACCCCAGCAATTAGCTCGTTGGCGGTCTACATACCTCGGATGGTGCCTCGTTGAATACGCCATCCCACCAGCAATTGGTCTCTTACGAAGAAACAACCCTTAAGCCTTCAGGTTCGTGATCCGCATAATTCCAACCACGTTCCCGTCATTGAACGCTTGCTCATTCGTACCTTTGTCGCAGGTCCAAACGAAATTTTTCTTGGCCGTAAAGGTCTTTCCTTCCTGCTCGATCCGAAGCTCCCCTTCAGTGATATGGCAGACCATGGCGTTCATCATTGGGGGGCCGGCAGTCTTCGATCCCGGCTGCATGATGACGTCGAGCATAGAGACAGTCTTGAACCCGGGGATGAGGGATGGTGTCTCGCCATCGTAAGCACGCACCACGACACCGGGCCACGGCGTCGTATCCTTGTAGCCCGTGGCTTGGGCGGCGGCGGGCTTCATCATGGCCGCCGAAGCCGCTGCCAACCCGATTCCCAGTGCTGACCTTCGATCGATCTTGTTCATCGTTTTCTCCCGAGGTTACGCAACGAGCCGCCGCAGAAGCGGCGCGCACTTCGTGGTGAATGGTGCTGCGAAACCGAAAAATGGGTCGGTCTCTTAGGAGGGTGCGCCTGCCGATGGCACCACTGCTGCTCGTTCGCCCCGAACGGCGATTTCGGCACGTCCCGCTTCGACGGCAACTACATTCTACGCCATCGGACGTGCGAGAGAAACAGCTGGTCCACCCGAAGAACCGATTGGCCTGCTGTCCGGAGTCGGCCACCGCGGCTTCCAGCAATGTCCGTTCATGACGGCACTTTTCGGACCTCACGCGATGTCCGACGTGAGTCCGTAATGCGCATCAAAGCGGAAGTCCGCCAACCACTTGGATTTATGGGTTCATGGCCGCCCGGTTCCGGCGCGGCGTGATGCGCCTCACGGTGCGGCGCGGCGGTGGCTTCCATGATGGCATCGGATGTTAGCCATCGGAGCACTGCCATGGATCAGGCCAAGCGGTTGAAGCTCGCCGCCGTTTTCTTCACCATCTTCTGGATCGGCGGGATGTTGTGGTGGAGCGGCGAGTATCATCCCGCCTACATCATCCTTCTTGCCGTTTGCGGGGCCATCGGAGGCTATCTCTGGTACCTCGCCATGCGCTGGGTATTTCAGCACATGCACCTGCTCAACGGCGATCATGGCGGCGGCCGGGAGACGCCATGAGGCGGTGACGCCTTCGTCGACTGCTGTTAATTTCCTTCATACATGATGAGCCGGGCAGGTTGGCCATGCGAGCTCTCGCCGTTCTTGCATTCGTCCTGATTTCCTCCACGGCCTTTGCCGCGACATCAGAAAGATTCGGCCGGGGCGGCTGGTACAGGGATTTCCAGCCGGAGATCGAGCGCGCCAATCCACTGGCGAACTGTTTCGCATCAAGGGCCACTGCCAGTCGAACTGCACGTTGTTCCTGGGCCTGCGCAATGTCTGCGTCGAGCGCAGCGCCACGCTGTTGTTCCACGCCGGCCACGACCGCCAGCGCAATATCCATGTGGCCCATACGCAGCGGATGCTAAGCGCTTACAATGCGAAACTGCGCAAGTATCTCATTGACAATCACTACATGGAGACGCTGGCGTTTCACACCATTCCGGGCAGCACGATCATCGACCGCTTCGGCTACCGGGAATGTCCGCGCCAGTAGAAGCTCACCACGATCAGCCCGCGTCCCACTTCACCGGCAGATTGAGCAATCCGCGAAACGCCCAGCCGCCGATCCGCACCGGTTCGCGCTCGTCCAGCCGCAATCCCTTCAGCCGCGCAAACGTGCTCGGCAGCGCGACGTCGGCCACCATGGCGCGGGAGGCAAACGCGCCAGCGCAGTAATGCGGACCGGCGCCGAAGGCGATGCTCTTCTGGGTGTCGCGGGTGATGTCGAACCGATCCGGCTCGGCAAAGCAGGCCTCGTCGCGATTGGCCGAGCCGAACATGAAGAACACGCGGTCTTCCGGCTCGAAGTCAATGCCGGCATATGACCATGGCTTTGCCACCCGGCGCGGCGACATCTGGATCGGCGCGATCCAGCGCGCATATTCCTCGAACGCGTCGAGCCACTTTGCCTTGCCGTCCTGAACCAGCGCGAGCTGATCGGGATGCGTCAGCAATGCCCAGGTCGCGCCTGCTATCGCATCGCGCGGCTCGTTCTGGCCGCCCGAAATCGCAAGCTTGATGTTGGCGCGGATGCTTTCCATGTTCTGGCCTGAAGCCAGCAGAACGCTCAGGATCGAGGTGTTCGGATGTTTTTTCACCACCGGAATCATGTCGTCGATCGCGGCATCGATGGCTGATGTCGCCGCATGGCAGCGCGCTTCGACTTCCTTGTTGCCGGTGTAGTTGGCGATGCCGTCGATCATCGCCTGCGACCACGCGTCCATGTCCTGATAGCGCATGTTGGTCAAGCCAGTGACGTCCTTCAGGCATTCGGCCGACAGCGGCAGCGCCAGCGCCTTGCAGAGATCGGCTGCGCCTTTCGGCACCAACTCGTCGAGGATGCGGTCGGCGTGGGCCTGAAACTGCCGGACCCAGGTGTCGCGCACCGTGCGCGGCGATACGGCGGGAAACATCGCCTGCCGCTCCGTCATGTGCGCATCGCCATCCTTGCGCATCATGTTGTGGCCCATCAGCACATTCATCAGCCCGTTCGGCTGGTGCGAGGAGAACACGTCGATGCGCTTCTCCTGGGTGAAGATGTCGTCGCGGCGGGTGAACACGGTGGAGCCGAGTTGCGGCACGAACGCGATCGGCACTTCCTTTCGCATCTTCGCCAGCGCGGGATAGGGATCGGCCCAGAAGCTCGATACGTCGATATCGAAATGCGGGGCATTGGACATGTTGCGCTCACACCGCCCGATAGCCGCCGTCGACCATCACGATCGATCCGGAGACATAGGCCGAAAGATCGGAAGCGAGGAAGATCGCGGGGCCGACGATGTCTTCCGCGGTGCCGGCGCGGCCCAGCGGGGTATGATCCATGAAGGTCTTCACCAGGTCCGGATTGTTGGCGCGGGCATTGGCGTTCAGTGGTGTCGCGATGAAGCCGGGGCCGATCGCGTTGACGCGGACGCCTTCCTTGCCGAGTTCGGCGGCGAGCGCCTTGGTGAAGCCGAGCACGCCGTGCTTGGACGCGGTATAGGCCGGCGAGCTCGGCGTGCGCACGTGCACAAAGGACTGGATCGAGCCGATATTGACGATACGTCCCTTGCTGGCGCGCAACGGCGCGAGGAACGCATGTGTCACGTTGAAGACACCGGTGAGGTTGATCGCGATGATGTCTTCCCAGTCGTTGATCACGGCTTCGGCTGCGCCCAGCATGCCGTTGCGGCGGACGATGCCGGCATTGTTGACAAGGATCGAGACCTGTCCGACCTTGTCGGCGATTTGCTTCGCCATCGCGACACAGTCCTCGCGCCTGGCGACATCGAGCGGAAAGCTGTCCGCGCTGCCGCCGTCGTCGCGGATTTCCTTCGCCGCTTCCGCCGCCGCCTTCTCATCCCTGTCGAGCAGCACCACGCGCGCGCCCTCGCGGGCGTAGCCGATCGCGATCGCGCGTCCGATGCCGGAGCCTGCACCGGTGATGACGGCGATGTGATTTTGGAGAAGGGGCATGCGGCGTTCCTCTGCTTTTGATTTTGGCGGAGGATAGCAAGCGTGTCCGTTAGTACAAGGTGGTGCGTGTCCGTAGGATGGGTAGAGCGCAGCGAAACCCATCGATTGGTGCCGATGAGCAAAATGATGGGTATCGCTCCCACCCATCCTACGGAACCATACCGACGCTACAGCTTGCAGGTAATGTAGCCCGGATGGAGCGCAGCGAAATCCGGGGACCGGCCTTACCCGGACAGGCTTCCCCGGATTGCGCGGAGCCTGTCATCACAGTGCGAGCGCAATTGCGCTCGTCGCTGGGCGCATTCGCGCGACCCGTTGGCTCCCTCCGGGCTACGAAAGAAATCAGAGCGAGCAGGTGCCGTTGCGCAAGAGGCCGTCCTTGAAGACCAGCGCGTCGCCGAAGGTCGGCACTTCCGAACCTACGATCACCGTGTAATTCCCGGGATACGGCGCGGTCGGGATGCTCTGGTCCCAGATCTGGCAGAAGCCGGAATCCTGCCAGCGGATCAGATGATACGAGGCCTGCGCCGGACTCGACGCGGCAAGTGCGGTAAAGCCGATGCCGGCAACGGCGCAGAGGGCAAAAATACGACGCATCTTCAATCTCCGGTTTGAACACGGGCTCTCGCGCCCGGTTACCGGTTGAGTAGCGGGCAAGGCGAGAAGGTTCAAAGGCGCCAAGCGCGAGCTGGAATGGGTTAGCGAAATCCTCAACCGCTGTTATGATTCAGGCCCGGCCGCGGGACGATGCCAATGCCAATGTCAGGGTTGAAGGAGACGAAGCATGACGCAAGCAGCAACCCCATGGCGTGCGTTGAGCCCGCGCAGCCGCGCAAGCGCCGTGCTGACCGTGCTGTGCGCGGTAGCCGCATTGTCGTTTCCATCGGGCGGATCGCCCGCCGCCGCGCCGATCGCGGTGGCGGTGGCGGATTTCGATTATTTCGACACCTCGGGCGAGGTCGTGGACCAGAGCGCGGAGCATCGCGCCCGCGTGGCGTCGTTTGCAAAATTGCTGCGCGATAATCTGGCGGCCCAGGGCGATTATCGCGTGGTGCCGATCGAATGCCCCGATCATCCCTGCACCGCCACCAGCATGTCGCAGGAGGTTTTCATCGCCGCCGCGCGCCGGGCCGGCGCCCGGCTCGTGGTCTATGGCGGCATCCGCAAGATGAGCACGCTGGTGCAATGGGGCGAAATCCAGCTGCTCGATCTCGAAGCCGAGAAATTGTTGATGCAGCGAACGGTGACGTTCCGCGGCGACAACGATGCCGCCTATCGCCATGCGGCGAATTTCGTCGGCGATCAGCTGAAGGAAACCATGCCGAAGCCGTAAGCGGTCCGTAGGATGGGTAGAGCGCAGCGAAACCCATCGATCGGCTCGCGAGGAAGCGATGGGTATCGCTTCGCTCCACCCATCCTACGCCTTCGCCAGCGACGCAACAGCTTCGATCTCGATCAGCATTTTCGGATCCGGCAGCGCCTGCACCACGCAGGTGGTGCGGGCGGGGTAGGGCGCGGGCCCGAACGCCGATGCATACAGCACGTTCATCGTGGCGACGTCGGATGCGCGCGTCAGCAGCACGTTGACCTTGACGAGATCGCGAAACGTCGCGCCGGCCTCGCCGAGCACGCGCTTGATGTTGGCGACGACGAAGCCGAACTGCGCCTCGAAACCATCCGCCAACGCGCCCTTGTCGTCAAAACCCGGAATGCCCGAGATGAACAGCAGGTCGCCGGTGCGCGTGGCGAAGGAGAGCGGCGGGGACTTGATGCCGGCGGGCGGCGCGAAGTGCTGGATCGGGGCCATGGGACACCTTTATGAACGGGTTCGGTGCCTTGAACGTAACGCGCCGCTGCCTCGCTGGAAAGGCAGCGGCGCGGCGCTTGCGACCCGCCGATAGGATTGGAAAAGCCTGGTGCCGGTACGAGGAGATCCCCGGACGAGGTACTAGCGCAAGATGGTCGCGGCGAAGGTAATGCAGTTCACAGGCGCGATAAGTTTCGTTCGCTTGTGCACGTTTTCCACATCGGCATCCGACAGATTTTGATGAAATTGTGTCATGCTCGCCGTCATGTGCCGGCTGCGCGGGCCATCAATGCGCTTTTCCCATCCAGCCGATGAGGTACAATCAGCCCGTCACGACTCAAATTGGCGCCGCACGCTGGCCTGCCAAATTTCCCTGGAGAAAATATCCATGAAGATGCCATCCGCCCTCCGTGCCGCCGTGCTCGCGCTTGCGGCCCTCGTGGGCATTACGCTGTCCTCCGCCGCGCGCGCCGACGAAGGTTTCGTGCAGCTCACGATCTACAAGGCGGGATGGGTGATCGGTGGCTCCGGCGGCAGCGGCGTGCTGGATTTTCGCGGACGGCGATACTTGCTTTCAACCGGCGGGCTGGATTATGGCTTCGTGTTCGGCGGCTCGAAGACGATACTGCGCGGCCGTGTCAGCAACATCTATCGCCCCTCCGACGTCGCCGGCGTTTACGGCGCGGCCGGCGCAGGCCTTGCGGTGGGCCGCGGCGCGCGCGCAATCGTGCTGACCAACCAGAAGGGCGCGGTGCTGGAATTGACCGGCCATCAGGTAGGGTTGATGGCGAACGCGGATCTCAGCGGCCTCGCGATCACGATGCGGTAAGGTTTCGTAGGGGGGCAAAGGCGCGAAGCGCCGTGCCCGCCATCCAGCACGTCGCGCGGAATGGTGGGCACGCTTCCGCCTTCGCTCTTCGAGCTACGGCGGACAAGTCGCTTTGCCCACCCTACGGGCCGGTGCTTCGGGGAAGGACGGATGAACCGCGAAGAGTTGGTTGCCGCTTACACGGCCCCTGACCGCCACTATCACAACCTGGCGCATATCGAAGACTGTCTCGGTGCGCTCGCGCGTGTCGAAAATCTTTCGGCGGCCGAGCGCGAAATTCTGTCCGAGGCGATCTGGTGGCACGATGTCGTCTACGACGCGACCCGCCCGGACAATGAAGAGCTCAGCGCGCAGCTGGCCGAGCAGCACGTTCGCGAGGATATTCGCCAGGAGGTCGGCCGCCTGATCCGCCTGACGAAGACGCATGACGTCCAGCCCGGTGATCGGCTGGGCGCCATCCTGATTTCGATCGACCTCAGCATCCTGGGCGCGGCGCCCGCGCGATACGACGCCTATGCCGCGGCGATCCGGCAGGAGTTCATCCATGTGCCGGAGGACGACTATCGCGCCGGCCGCGCAAAAGTGCTCAGCCAGTTCGCAGGCCGGCCGGTCATCTTTCCCGATGCGGGCTTTGCCGCGAGATATGACCGACAGGCCCGCGAGAACCTCGCACGCGAACTGGCTTCGTTGAGCTGATAGTGCCGTCGCCGCGGCTTGCGATGCGCGCGCGACGACGGCTGTGATTACCTCGCCCCGAGAAAATCCCGCTTGCCGATCTCGACGCCGTTGTGGCGCAAAATGCCGTGCGCTGTGGCGGCATGGAAATAGAAGTTCGGGAACGCGAAGTTGACGAGATATTGCTGACCCTTCATCGTCATGGTGTTGCTCGGACCGATCGGAAAGGTCACCTCGCGCGTATCCCCGCCGTCGAATTGCGCCGGCTTGAACGACTTCACATAGTCGATCGCTTTCGCGATCCGCTGCTGCAACTCTTCAAAACTCTTTTCCGTGTCCGGCGTCTGTGGCACCTCGCTGCCGGTGAGGCGCGCGCAGGTTTTCGCGGCGAAATCGCAGACGGTCTGGATCTGGCGCGTCAGCGGATACATGTCCGGATAAAGCCTGGCATTGAGCAGCACTTCGGGCTGGATGTTCTTCGCCTTGCAATGCGCTTCCGCCTTGGTGAGCACGCCGGAAAGGCTGCCGAGAATCTGCAGGAAGGCCGGCACGGTTAAGTCGTGGAAAGACATGTGATGCTCTTTTCGTGATGTGGAATACCGCCTCGTGAGGATGAGGCGCTTTCCGACATGGGGCGGCGAGTGGGAAAATACAATGCTTCGGCTCGGCGCCGGATTCGTAGCCCGGATGGAGCGAAGCGCAATCCGGGCTTCTGTGCACGCGGCACCGTCCCGGATTTCGCTGCGCTCCATCCGGGCTACGACGGTGCTTACCGCGCCGCCGGCATCACCATGCCGGCCGGCTGCGCCTGGACGCCGGGTCCGCGCATCCGTGCCAGCAATTCCGCCGTCGGCCAGGAATCCGCCGACAGGCCGTATTTGATCTGCATCGCCTTCACCGCCGTGCGGCTCAACTGCCCCATCACGCCGTCGACCTTGCCGACATTGAACCCCGCGCGAACCATCAGCTGCTGCAGCTCCTTCAGTTCGTTGAGCGGCAGTTGCGCCACCGGTGCCGATGGCTGCCGCATCGGCGGGGCGCCGGCGATGCGGGAGGCGAGATAGCCCGCGGTGGTCGAATAGATCAGCGAATTGTTCCACTCGGTGTAGGCGGCGAAATTCGCGTAGGCCAGAAACGCCGGTCCGGTGCGGCCCATCGGCAGCAGCAGTGAGGCCGGCATGTCGTCGTTCGGCAGCGGGCGGCCGTCGGGATAGGTGACGCCGAGCTGCGCGAATTTTGCGCGCGACAGTTTGACGGTGAGGTCGGCCTGGTCCCATGGGAAATTCGCCGGCGCGCGGACTTCCTGCAGCCACGGCTCGCCGCGCCGCCACTTCAATCCGTTGGCGATGTAGTTCGCGGTCGAGCCGATCACGTCGGGCACGCTGCGCAGCATGTCGCGGTGGCCGTCGCCGTCATAGTCCACCGCATAGTTGAAGTAGTGCGTCGGCAAAAACTGCGTCTGGCCGAGTTCGCCGGCCCAAGAGCCGATCATCTCAGATGGTGAGAGATCGCCGCGGTCGATGATCTTCAAGGCGGCGATGGTTTCCTTCTGGAACATCTCCGAGCGGCGGCAGTCATAGGCCAGCGACACCAGCGACGGCAGCGTATGCAGCTTGCCCAACTCGGCGCCAAAACTGCTCTCCAGCCCCCAGAACGCAGCGATCACCGCGGGCGGCACGCCGTATTCCTTCTCGGCGCGCGCGAACGCCGCCGCATGCATCCGGACTCGCGCCTGCGCATTTTTTGCCGCGCCCTCGGACGCCCTGTTTCGTGCGAATTCGTTGAATACCTGGCCGAACACGCGCTGGCCGCGGTCGCGGTTGACGATGCCTTGATCATAGACGAGGTAGGGGGCGGCCTCGGCCAGCGCGCGCTGCGACACGCCCTCCGCCAGCGCCTGCTGTTTCAAATCGGCAAGGAAACGGTCGAACGACATGCCGTTGTGACAGGCCGCCGCGCGGGGCGAGCGCGCCACGGCGGCCGGTGGCTGCTGACCCGGTACCGGCGCGACCGCCGGCCGGGCCGGCGCGGGGCGGACGGGAGCGGGGGCAGGTTGGGCGATGGCGAGGGATGAAAAAGTCAGCGAGGCCGTGACAGCAACGAAAAGTCTGAGAAACAACATCAATATCACCGGCTCGGGATAGGGAGGGTTGAAGCGCCTGTCCGCCGCAGCTTGGAGAGCGAAGGCGGATGCCCACCATTTCAAAGCAACGTATTCAAAGCAACGTAGCCAGTTCAATCAAGATGGTTGGCACGGCGCAAGTGCGCCTTTGCCTACCCTACAGACTACGGCCTCCCGCCTCGGAGCAATTTTCGGCCCGCAAGCCCCGCCGCGCGCATAGGAGCCTGCCGTATCAACCTGATCTCGCAGGCTGTTCCAACCGTTGATCCCCGTGTAGGCTCGGGCCGCACTGCCGGGCCGGCATAAGGCCATCGCCCGTATGGGGCGGGCAGACAAAAAGGGAGATTGCGGAATCCATGACGGAACTCCGATATCTGGCGCCTGACACGCTTGACGAAGCGATCGGCGCATTTGCGAAAGCCGGCAGCGCCGCGCGCATCCTGGCCGGCGGTACGGATTTGCTGGTGCAGATGCGATCCGGGATGCTCAGGCCCGGCGTGATCGTCGACATCAAGAAAATCCCCGAGATGACGGAAATCGAGCAGGCAGCCGACGGCAGCTTTCGCATCGGCGCCGCCGTCTCCGGCATGGCGCTCGCGGAACACAAGACATTCGGCAAGGTCTGGCCCGGCGTACTCGAGGCCGTCAACCTGATCGGTTCCAAGCAGGTGCAGGGCCGGGCGTCCGCGGGGGGCAATCTCTGCAACGGCTCGCCCGCCGGCGACAGCGTGCCCGCGATGGTCGCAGCCGCCGCCATCGTCACCGTACAGGGCCCGGACGGCCGCCGCGAGATCAAGGTGGAGGACGTTCCCGCCGGTCCCGGCCGCACCAATCTCAAACCCGGCGAGATCCTTGTGAGTTTTGCGCTGCCGCCGCGTCCGCCCGGCTCCAGTGACGCCTACTTGCGCATGATCCCGCGAACCGAAATGGACATCGCCGTCGTCGGCGTTGGCGTCAGCCTGACGATCAAGGACGGCACGGTCACCGCCGCCCGCGTCGGCTTGGGGGCGGTGGCGCCGACGGTGCTGCTGGTCGAAGACGCCGCAAAAGCGCTGATCGGCTCAAAGCTCGACGACGTCGCCTTGGCAAAGGCGGCCGCCGCCTGTTCCGTCGCCTGCCGTCCGATCGATGACAAGCGCGGCACCATCGCCTACCGCACAAAAGTGGCCGGCGTGCTGCTCAAGCGCACCGCCGCAATCGCCGCCCAACGCGCTACAGGGAAATAGTTTTCATGGCCAAAGTTCACGTCACCACGTCCATCAATGGCGAGCCGATGGAATTTCTGTGCGAGCCATCAGACACCATGCTCGATGCGCTGCGCGGACCGCTGGCGCTCACCGGCTCCAAGGAAGGCTGCGCCTCCGGCGATTGCGGCGCCTGTTCGATCACGCTCGACGATCGCCTGATCTGCTCCTGCCTGATGCTCGCGGTTGAAGCGCAAGACCACGAGATCCGCACCATCGAGGGCATGGCGCAGGGCGACAAGCTGCATCCGCTGCAGCAGAAGTTTTTGGAAATGGCGGCCCTGCAATGCGGCATCTGCACGTCAGGCATGTTGGTCGCCTCCGACGCGCTGCTGAAGAAGAATCCTGATCCGAGCGAGGAGGAAGTCCGCTTCTGGCTCGCCGGCAATCTCTGCCGGTGCACCGGCTATGACAAGATCGTCCGCGCGGTGATGGAAACCGCTGCCGAAATGCGCGCGCAATAAATTGCGGGAGACAACCCAATGAACCTCGTCACCAACAACAAGTGGATCGGCCAGCGCACCATCCGTCCCGACGGCATGGACAAGGTGACCGGCCGCGCCCAGTTCGCCGCCGACACCACTATGCCAGGCCAGATCTGGGGCAAGGTTTTGCGCAGCCCGCATCCGCACGCGCGCATCCGATCGATCGACACGTCGAAGGCGGAGAAGCTGCCGGGCGTAAAAGCCGTCGTCACCGCGCGCGACATCGTCGATTTCCCGATCGCCAACGGCGCGGTCATGCTGGGCATCCAGGACATGCGCTGGATGTGCCGCAACGTGATGGCGCGCGACAAGGCGCTGTTCCCCGGTCACCCCATCGCCGCCGTGGCCGCGACCACGGAAGCGATCGCAGCGGAAGCCTGTAAGCTGATCGAGGTCGATTACGAGGTGCTGCCGTGGTCGATCGAGATCGACGACGCGATTCTGCCCGATGCGCCCATCCTGCACGAGTTCAACAAGTTCGACGGCAAGCCTTCGAATATCGCCGGCCGCCTCGAGCACAAGAAGGGCGACATCGCTGATGGCTTCAAGAAGGCCGACATCGTCATCGAGCGCACCTTCACCACGCGTCCCGTTCATCAGGGCTATATCGAGCCGCATGCGTGCCTGATCTCGGTGGCGCCGGACGGCAAGACCACGATCTGGAGCTCCAGCCAGGGCCAGTTCATGGTGCGCGCGATGACGGCCTATCTCACCGGCATCCCGCAGAGCGACATCCGCGCCATCCCCGCCGAGATCGGCGGCGGCTTTGGCGGCAAGACCATCGTCTATCTCGAACCGCTCGCGACCTTGCTCGCGAAAAAATCCGGCCGCCCGGTGAAGATGGTGATGACGCGCGAGGAAGTGATGCGCGCGACCGGTCCCACCTCAGGCTCGAAGAGCACGGTGAAGATTGGGGCTACGAAAGATGGAAAAATCGTCGCCGCGCACGGCACCTTCTATCTGCAGGCCGGCGCCTTCCCGGGCTCGCCGATCCGCGGCGCTGCCGGCTGCAGCTTCACGCCCTACGACATTCCGAACCTGCTCTCGGAAGGTTATGACGTCTGCTCCAACCGCTCGAAAGTCGCGGCCTATCGCGCGCCGGGTGCGCCGATCGGCGCCTATGCCGTCGAATGCGTGATGGATGAAGTCGCCGAAGCCCTGAAGATGGACCCGCTCGACTTCCGCCTGAAGAACGCCGCGAAGGAAGGCACGAAAGCCGCGCACGGTCCGGTGTTTCCGCGTATCGGCTTTATCGAGACGGTGGAAGCCGCCAAGAACTCGGATCACTACAAGGCCCCGCTCGGCAAGCTTCAGGGCAGGGGCGTCGCCTCCGGCTTCTGGTTCAACGCCGGCGGCGAGTCCTCCGCGCAAGTCAACATCACGGAAGACGGCAACGTCGTCGTCACGACAGGCCATCCGGATATCGGCGGTTCGCGCGCAGGCATCGCCAACATCTGCGCCGAGCTTCTCGGCATCGACTACCGCCGCGTCTCCGTCATCATCGGCGACACGCAGACGATTGGTTTCTCCAACTTGACCGGCGGCAGCCGCGTGCTGTTCGCCTCTTCGATTGTCGTGACGCAGTCGACCGAAAAGATCATCCAGACGCTGCGCGAGCGCGCCGCCAAGATCTGGGAGATCGATCCCGAGGCGGTGAAGTGGGAGAACGGCGCGGCGCATCCGGTGAGCCCGAACGCCGGCCAGTTCGAGCCGCTGACGCTGCAAGAGCTCGCCGAGAAAGCGCCCGCGATGGGCGGCCCGATCGGCGCCGGCGTGCAGCTCAACACCACGGGCGCCGACGGCGGTTTTGGCACGCATGTCTGCGACGTCGAGATCGATGTCGATCTCGGCATCGCGCGCGTCATCCGCTACACCGCCGTACAGGATGTCGGCCGCGCCATTCACCCCGGCTATGTCGAGGGCCAGCTCCAGGGCGGCGTCGCCCAAGGCATCGGCTGGGCGCTGAACGAGGAATACATCTACACCAAAGAAGGCAAGGTCGATAACCCCGGCTTCCTCGACTACCGCATGCCCGTCTGTTCGGACCTGCCAATGCTCGACTGCATCATGGTCGAAGTGCCGAACCCGAAACACCCGCAAGGCGTCAAGGGCGTCGGCGAAGTGCCGCTGGTGCCGGTGATGGCAGCGGTCGCCAACGCCATCTACAACGCGCTGGGCAAACGCTTCTACGCCCTGCCGATGTCGCCGCCGAAGGTGCTGGAGGTGCTGGACGCGCCGACGCGAGAGGCGGCGGAGTAGTAAGTTCGACGGGTATCTCACCACATCGTCATTGCGAGCGAAGCGAAGCAATCCATGGCCGCCGTATGGAAAATGTGGATTGCTTCGTCGCTAGCGCTCCCTTGCGCAAACGCTTCGCGTTTGTCGCAGGCAATGACGATGGAGTCCCGCTCGACGTGGATCAAGCGGTAGCCCGGATGAGCGAAGCGATATCCGGGACCTTTGTTATCGTTCCCCGCATATCGCTGCGCTCATGCGGACTACCGGCTGACAACGCCAATGACTGACGTCCTTCCCTATCGTACCATGGCTTACAACAACGCTTGGGCAAACCACCGGCTGCTCACCGCCTGTCTCGGGCTGACGCCGGAAGAATTCACCGCAAAACGAACCGGCTTCTTTCCAGGCCTGCGCGCCACGCTCAATCACGTCCTGATCATCGACCACTTTTACGTCGACGCGATGGAAGGCGGCACGCTTGGACCCGCCGCCTGGGCGGATCAGGAACCTTGCGCGACGGTCGCCGCGCTGAAGGAAGCCCAGGCCGCCGTTGATCGGCGTTTGCTCAAGGTCGTCGAAGCGCTCGATGCCGCCGGATTGCAGCGCATCGTCTCGGTGCATCGCGGCACATCCATCCAGCGCGAGCGGATGGACCGCTTGCTCCTGCATCTGTTCCAGCATCAGGTGCATCATCGCGGTCAGGCTCACGCGATGCTCAGTGGCACGTCGGTAAGTCCGCCGCAGCTCGACGAGTTTTTCTCAGTGGGGGAGGCGCCGTTACGGGCCTCGGAGTTCGCGGAGCTTGGATGGACGGAGGAGCAGGTCTGGAGCGGCGCGGACGATGGGATTTGAACAAGCGTGGCCCGGATGAGCGAAGCGTCTAGGAATCTCTGTTCCTGCATATCGCGGCGATCATGCTGGACTATTTGCACTTTGGTGTCTGTGCCGATGGAGGTCGGTTGAGAATAAGCGATCGAAGTGAAAGACGCGAAGAGATAAAACTGATCCTGGAATATTTGAAAATATTGTTTTCGGTTGTTGGTCTCGTCACCGTTTATTTCGCACTTCTTCAATGGAACGCAGCGACTAAATCGGCCAACATTGCTGTTTATCAACGAATGACAGGGGAGTGGCGGGAGCATCTCAAGATCTTGATTGAGAAGCCTGGGATCCGACCGTACTTTGAATCGTCTAAAGAGTTGCTTCCGGACGACGAAAATAGAGAACTAGTTCTTGCATTTGCCGATATCCGATTGGATGTCGCAGATGGCCTGCTTAGTTACGCCAGATTTCAAAAACTTGAAGGTATCGATGGATGGGAGAACACGGTCGCGAATGCATTCCGAACAAGTCCTGTATTGTGTCGGCGCTTGGACGAAGCTCGCAGTAGCTTTGCCAACGCTTTAATAATTCCGATCGCGCAAGCCGTGTGCAGGAGTTCGTTGGAACGAAAGAGCTCAACCAAGTAGGACTTACGCCTACGTTCCTTGAGCCGCGGCGGACAAGCCGCGCGTGCGGCCACCCTTTGCCGTCTTCACCTGAAGATCAGCCAACCCAGCGGGTTCAGGACGCAGAGCGTTAGGGTGACGCCAAGCATAAGTCGCCCAAACTTCTCCAGCGACGATATCTGTGAGGGATCGCGATCCGGCTGGCGATCCAGCCAGCGACGGAAGATGGCTAGCGGCCAACCGAAGAGCCAACCAAAGATCAGGCCGAAGAGACGTAAAACACCTTCAGGCAAATCCACGGCGCATCACTCTGTTCTCAAACGATGGGGCAGCCTATTTTGTGTACGATTAACGCTGTGATAAGCGCGTCAATGAAGGCGGGCCAAGTGGAGATGCAGCCGTGAACGATCAAAATCCTCCTTCCGCTTCACCCTTCCAGTCCATCCGCGCCATCGACTACACCGTCATCCTCGTGCGCGATATGGCAGCGATGCGCCGCTTCTATGAAGAGATCCTCCGCTTTCCGCTGACG
The DNA here is from genome assembly GCF_023101085.1 of Bradyrhizobium sp. 170. NCBI lineage: Bacteria > Pseudomonadati > Pseudomonadota > Alphaproteobacteria > Hyphomicrobiales > Nitrobacteraceae > Bradyrhizobium > Bradyrhizobium sp. 170. The sequence continues at coordinate 2,442,885 of NZ_CP064703.1, forward strand.
CGCGAGCTGTCGGCGGGATGGATCGAATATCAGATCGGCGGCAACACGCTCGCGCTGTCGCGGCCGGGCCGCACCGCGAAGGATGCGCCGACGCCCACGGGTAGCGCTTCGCTGCAGCTTGCTTTCAAGGTCGCGGTTGATGACGTCGATCGCTGCGCTGACGAGCTGGTGCGGCACGGTGTCGATCTGCTCGAACCGCCGACGAACCAGTCCTTCGGCCATCGCACGCTGTTCTTCAGGGATCCCGATGGAAACCTGCTGGAAGTGTATGCGGAGATTTGATGAAGACGTAGCCCGGATGGAGCGCAGCGCAATCCGGGGCAGGTCGCTCCGCAGAGATAGTCCCCCCGGATTTCGCTTCGCTCCTTCCGGGCTACTCTGGGCGCTACGCCGCCGCGTCGCCGCGCCCTAATTCAGCGTCAGCCACACCAGGTTGCCGCCGTGCTGGCAGGTATTGCAGTGTGCCGGCTGGTTGAAGGTGTCGGCAAGCTGCCATTCCTGCGCTTCGTTGCTCCATTGCGCCGTGGCGTGGCAGATAATGTCGTCGGAACCGCAGGCGGCGCAGACCGGCGTGGAGCGGGCGGCCCGATTCACGATCTTCCGCTCGACCGGCTGCGGCCGGTCTTGGGTAACCCGGTCCTGGGTAATCCGGTCTTGACTGACCCGGTCCTGGACGATTTCGAACGGGTTCATCAGCTTGACGCGTCGCAACATCGGCCCTGCATCCATCCGCGAGTTCTGGGAATCGCTTACTTTCAAACTAGCGAATCGGCTTGGCCGTTCCATCGCAAAATTGCGGAATACCCACGTTTTAAATGTGATCGTCACCAGCGGGACACAGAAGCGGTTTTTGGTGAGAGAAGGCGGGCCATTGCATCGCACTGCGCCAATGACGCGAGAGACCTTGAAAGATCGAACCTGTGGACACGCGCACGCAGAACAGCCCGGCATCGATGCCGGGCTGTTCTGTCAGATAACTAATACTTCTTTTTGGTCGCGGCCGATCCGGTCGTCGTCGGCTCCGACGCCGCCGGCGCGGTCGAAGCTTTGCTCTTCTGCATCTTGCCCGGTGCCGCCGCCGTCTTGCTCTTCTTCATCTTGCCCGGTGCCACCGCCGTCTTGCTCTTCTGCATCGTTTGTCCCGCCGAGTACTCAGACGAACCCGGAGATTTCATTTTTTCGCTCTGCGCAAACGCCGTGGTCGCGACCAGCAGGGCGGCGGTTGCGGCTATCAATGTTTTCAGCATTGGTCTCCTCCTATCATAGGCAACCAAGCAAACGTGTCGTTCACGGCGAAGTTCCGCTTTTCCCCGATTACGTTTTCGGTTGTCATGCAGATGAACAGGCCTTCATCTTCCGCGTCGAAATTTTCGCGTTCGCACTTCCGCCGGACCTCATCCTGAGGGTTTATGGTCCCACGGGCTTTGCGCGTAGAGGAAAAGTTCTTCAATCTTTTCAAGCTGATTTGCCCCGTCCAGTCCTGCGCGAAAAAAGAATCCTGTTCTCGCGCAACCCAAATCAGTCCTAGAACTCCCGCCATCCCGGCCCGCAAGAGGGGCGTATCGCGATCGTCACGGACGTTGGGTCGGGGATGCGGTGGACGCGAAAGCGCCGGCGCGTGATGCGGATCGCAGGGCGGTTTCCCGTGAGCGATCTCTAGCGTGTCAGACGAACGGCGCATTTGCGTACGGCAAAACCGTGTGGTCCTGGCACCCGTGGCTGGTGTCAAGCCGGCGGAGGTTTGCAAAGCTCAACCGGGCGATGCGAGCCGCCAATTCGCCGGCGACGGAGGCAAGACGAATTCGTCTCCGGGGAGAGCTCGGCATAAGCCGTCAAACCATTGCGCAGGGAAGGCCGGATGCCCCGGCTGATACCTGTATGCTCGTGTGCGTTTTCTCTGCGCCTATTGCACACGAGACCGCGGGTGCCAGCCAGCACCCGGCCTTCCCTGCGCCCTCTGATTTTGTGGGGGCTGAGAATTCAGCAGAACTCGGGCGCATTGTGTCGCGAGATCGAGAACTCATGTCTATCCGCGTCATTGCGAGCGAAACGAAGCAATCCATCGCGCCGCATAAAGGAAGAATGGATTGCTTCGTCGCTTCGCTCCTCGCAATGACGGCTATTAACTACCGTCGTCCCTGCGAACGCAGCACCGTAGGGTGGGCAAAGGCGCGCTTGCGCCGTGCCCACCATCTATCCAGTGGCACAGATGGTGGGCACGCTACGCTTTGCCCACCCTACATTCCCGCAATGACGACTAAGCCCTCACAACTCCCGCGCATTCGAAAACGCGAACGAACTCACCCGTCGCGTGTTCTCATCCAAAATCAGCGTGCGCGTGATCGGCGGCTCGGCGCGCTGGGCGCAGTTCTCGCGCTCGCAGAGCCGGCAGTTGACGCCGATCGGCGTGCCCTCGGCTTTTTCCAGGTCCATGCCGGCGGCATAAACCAGCTTCGATGCATGTCGGATTTCGCAACCAAGGCCGATCGCAAAGCGCGGCTGCGGTTGCGGGTGCGGGGCGATCGGCCGGCGCACCATCTGCGCGATCGAGAAATAGCGCGTGCCGTCGGGCAGTTCGATCACCTGCTTGAGCAGGCGGTCCGGCGTGTCGAAGGTCGAGTGCACGTTCCACAGCGGGCAGGTGCCGCCGAACTTCGAGAACGGAAACGTACCGGAGGAGAATCTTTTGGAGACGTTGCCGGCATTGTCGACGCGCAACAGGAAGAACGGCACGCCGCGCGCGTTCGGCCGCTGCAGCGTGGTGAGGCGATGGCAGACCTGCTCGAAGCCGGCATTGAATCGCTGCGCCAGCACATGCACGTCGTAGTTCAGCGCCTCGGCCGCGCTATGGAACGGCTGATAGGGCATCATCACGGCGGCGGCGAAATAATTCGCCAGCGTAATCCGATAAAGCCGCCGCGGCGTATCGTCGAGGGGACCGGCGCGGTTGACGATGGCGTCGATGCTGGCGCCGCATTCGGCGAGCCCAATCTGCAGCGCAAGCTGGAAGGCGCGGCCGGAGCCGTCGACCAGTTCGGAAATCAAAAGCTGCCGGCGATGGCGGTCGAACCGCCGCAGCGTCTCGCGCATCACGTCAACAGGCATGATGCGGGTGACGATCGAATGCTTTTCGCGCAGCCGCGCCGAAAGTGCTGCGAACAATTCCTCGGCGGAGACGTTCAGTTCGTCGCGCAGGTTTTCCGCGGCCTGTTCCAGTTCCGGAAAATAGTTGCGGTTGGCCTCGATCAGGTCGCGCACGCGCTCGATCGGGTTGGCCTCGAAGCGGGAGCCTTCGTCGCGGTCGGCCATTTGCGCCGCGACCAGCGTTTCGCCGCGGCGGGCCTCGGTATAGGCGGCGTAGAGGCGCTGCAGGGAGTGGGTGACGCCCGGGCACAGTTCGGCGAGGTCGCGCAGTTCCTGCTTCGGCAGGTCGATCTGACGGAACAGGGGGTCAGAGAAGATTTCGTTCAGCTCGGCGAAAAAACGATCCTCGTCGGCGGTGGCGAGGTCGCGCAAATCGAGGTCATAGGTCTCAGCCAGCCGCAGCAGGATCTGCGCCGTCACCGGACGCTGGTTCCGCTCTATCAGGTTGATATAGCTCGGCGAAATCCCGAGTCCCTCGGCGATCTGGGTCTGCGACAGCCCAAGTTGCTGGCGGATCCGCCGGAAGCGGGGCCCGACGAAAAGCTTCTTTCCGGAATCGGTGGCCATGGCAGGTTCCTTGACCTGATTGTGACAAAAATTACAAAATGACATCTATGACAAGTTCATATGTTACATGACATCACCATTCAAAATCAAGGTATCTATACGAATTGGGAAGTTTAGCGTTTAGCTCTCGGAACGTTTCGCAATGCACTGTCAAGAATGTCGATTAGGGAAGTGGCGAAGACAAGCGCTGCAGATCTGTCGTCACCGAAAGGATTACGCACATGAACTACCAGCCACGCGGCATCAGCGACCCGGCTATCCAGGGACCGGCTTCCTATCTGAGCGAGATTGGAGCTGCTGAAGCGCTCCTCAAGAACCAGCCGACCTGGAACGGCGTCACCGCCGAAGCCGTGGCGCGGATGCGTCTGCAGAACCGCTTCAAGACCGGCCTGGACATCGCTCGGTACACGGCAGCGCTGATGCGCAGCGATATGGCTGCCTATGACGCCGATCCCACCAAGTACACCCAGTCGCTCGGTTGCTGGCATGGCTTCATCGCGCAGCAGAAGCTGATTTCGGTCAAGAAGCATTTCGGTACGACCGATCGCCGCTATCTGTATCTCTCCGGCTGGATGATCGCAGCACTGCGCTCCGAGTTCGGACCGCTTCCCGATCAGTCGATGCACGAGAAGACCTCGGTGCCGGCGCTGATCGAAGAGCTCTACACCTTCCTCCGTCAGGCGGACTCCCGTGAGCTCAACGATATCTTCCGCGCCCTCGACGCCGCTCGCAAGGCAGGCGACCAGGCGAAGGAAAAGGCATTGATCGAAAAGGTCGACAACTTCCGGACGCATGTCGTGCCCGTCATCGCCGACATCGACGCTGGTTTCGGTAATGCGGAGGCGACCTATCTGCTCGCAAAGAAGATGATTGAAGCAGGTGCGTGCGCTCTGCAGATCGAAAATCAGGTCTCCGACGAAAAGCAGTGCGGTCACCAGGACGGCAAGGTGACTGTGCCGCACGAGGTGTTCCTGGCGAAGATCCGGGCCTGCCGCCATGCCTTCCTCGAACTGGGCGTCGAAGACGGCATCATCGTGACCCGCACCGACTCGCTGGGGGCCGGTCTCACGCAGCAAATCGCTGTGAGCCACAAGCCCGGCGACCTCGGCGATCAGTACAACAGCTTCCTGGATTGCGAGGAAGTGACAGCCGCCAACGCCAGGAATGGCGATGTCATCATCAACCGCAACGGCAAGATGATGCGTCCGAAGCGGCTTGCCAGCAACCTCTACCAGTTCCGTGCCGGCACGGGCGAAGATCGCTGCGTGCTCGACTCCATCACATCGCTGCAGAACGGTGCCGACCTGCTGTGGATCGAGACCGAGAAGCCGCATATTGAGCAGATCGCCAAGATGGTTGACCGCATTCGCGAGGTCATTCCGAACGCGAAGCTGGCCTACAATAATTCGCCCTCGTTCAACTGGACGCTCAACTTCCGTTGGCAGGTCTATGACGCGATGAAGGAAGCCGGCAAGGATGTCAGCAAGTACAATCGGGCCGAACTGATGAAGCCGGAATACGACGATACGCCGCTGGCCATTGAAGCCGACGAGCGCATCCGCACCTTCCAGGCCGATTCAGCCAAGCGTGCCGGCATCTTCCACCATCTGATCACGTTGCCGACCTATCACACGGCAGCTCTGTCGACTGATAATCTCGCAAGAGAGTATTTCGGCGAGCAGGGCATGCTGGGCTATGTGAAGAATGTTCAGCGCCAGGAAATCCGTCAGGGTATCGCCTGCGCCAAGCATCAGAACATGGCCGGCTCCGATATCGGCGACGATCACAAGGAATATTTCGCCGGTGATGCCGCTCTGAAGGCGGGCGGCGCCCACAACACGATGAACCAGTTCGGCTAACGGGCCGGGCAACAGGAGACTGACAATGACCAAAGGCAGCAATTTCTGGGTGATTGGCGGCGAGTTCGGATCGATGAACTTCCACAAGCTCGTGGAAGGCTCGGCCCAGGTTCAGGGACCCTTCAAGACCCGCAAAGAGGCCGAGGATGCCTGGCGCACGGTCTCTGAAGAGAACCGCCACAAGGCGGGGGTGCGCTTTTCGATCGTCGAAGAGCCCTCCCGCGTCTCGGCCTGATAAAACTTAAGGAAACGGCCCAAGGACAGGCGGCCCCATCCGGATCTCCGGGTGGGGCCGTTTGCGTTTGGGATTCTCCCTCTCCCCGTCCTTCACGGGGTCGAGACGAGCGAAGCTCGCTCCTAGAGGGCCGGGGTGAGGGGCTCTCGCCGCAGACTCAGAACCCAGTGGATCGCTAACCCATTGCAAACAAACAGCCATTGCGCGCAACATAGTTACTGATAGGTTAACCGGGCCCACCCTCCCAGGATAAAGGCGGCTTACGATGTCAAACGCGCAAAACACCGGCAACGAGGCCCGCGACATGCGACCGACGCGGTTGCGCGACGCGCTCCGCCAGGCCCGCATCGAGGCCGCCGACCGCACCGGCGTCGTGGTCGAACTGCGCGATGCCGAGGTCGCCCGGCTCGAGATCCTGAACGAGGCGCTCGATCCGCTGTTCGCCGAGGTGCCCGGGCAGATCGACCTGTTCGATCGCGGCGTCAGCCAGGGCGAGACGCCGCGGCTGTGGATCGATGTGGTGGCGCATGTGGTGATGGGGCGCGACAAGCGCATCTACCGCTTCGTGCAGGATACGCGCTTCGGCCGCATCGTGATCGCCGAGTCGCATGACGTGCCTGTCATCGTCGATGCCGTCACCGGCTATGTCGCGCGCCGCATGATCGAGCGCGAACATGCGATGATGGTAACGAAGGCGGCCGAGCCGGCCGTGGAGAAAAAGCCGCGCCGCCGCGGCTTCGGCATGTTCGTGCTCGGCTTCCTGCTGGGCGCGGTGGCGCTGTTCGGATTGGCGCTGTATGCGAGCTTGAAGAATATCTGACGGCGGCTCGGGCATTCGGGGGCATCGTGGCAGCCGCTTCAACCATACCGTTGTTCGCCCTGCTTGTCGGCGCACTGTTCGGAACTTCCTGGCTGTACGGCAAGTGGCGCACGCTGCGCCGCGCCGAATTCATCCGTACCTTTCGCTGGCCGCGCGGCCTGCTCGAGCGGCTGGAGAAGCATCACCCCGGCTTTGAGCGCAAGGACAGCGCGCTGGTCTCGCGAGGCTTGCGGCAATTTTTCCTCGCCTATCTGATGAGCGGCAGGCGCCACGTCTCGATGCCCTCGCAAGTCGCCGACGACCTCTGGCACGAATTCATCCTGTACACGCGCGACTACGACGCGTTCTGCCGCCGCGCCTTCGGTGGTTTCCTCCACCATACCCCCGCCGTCGTCCTCAGCGAGCATCGCAAGAGCAACGAAGGCCTGCGCCGCGTCTGGTGGTATTGCTGCAAATACGAGAACATCGATCCCGTCAACCCGACGCGGCTGCCGCTGTTGTTTGCGCTCGACAGCAAGCTCAACATTGGAAACGGGTTCGTCTATCATCCCGACTGCGAAGAGCTGCGCAAGAACGGCAGCGGCGCCGCGCATTGCGGCGGCGATTTCGCAGATACGTCGTTCGACGGCAGTTCGGACGGGTTTGGCGATACCGGCAGCGAAGCAGGCGGTGATAGTGGCGGCGACGGCGGTGGTGGTGGCGACGGGGGCGGCGGCTGCGGCGGCGGGGATTGAGGACTTCGCGGCGTTGCGGGCCGCTAAAGCAGCGTCGCCTGCTTGATCTGCTTGACGCGGAAGTCGGCGTCGATGGCGCGCACGGTCTGCACACAGCGCCATTTTTCGCCGTCGCGCGCGATCGAAAACAGATTATACGCCGCGGCCGGATAATGCCGGTGCGCCAGCGCCGACGCCGACGGCACGCCGACCGCGGGGATCTGGCGGTCGGCGCCTTCGAGCCACATCGTCGAATGGATGTGGTCGTGGCCGTGCAGGACGAGTTCGACGCCGCGCCGCTTCAGCACGGCGCGGAGCGCCTTCGAATCGGTGAGCCGCTTCATTCGCGAACTCGACTGCAGGGGATGATGAACCAGCAGCACCCGGAATGCCTCATCGGCGGACATCTGCGCCAGATGGCGATCGAGCGCATCGAGCTGCGCGCGGCCGAGCCGGCCGGTTGCCATCAATGGTAGCGTCGGCACCGCCGAGGACACCCCGATCAGCGCCAGCGGGCCGCGTCGCCGCACGAATGGAAACCGCGTCTCGTCCGCCTCGGCATCGCCGCGCACATATTTGTCGAACGTGCCGGCGAAATGATGCCGCGTCGCCCACACATAGGCGTCGTGATTGCCGGGCACGATGGTGACATGCTCCGGCGTGCCGACGCTTTCGAGCCAGGCCTGGGCCGGGGTGAATTCGGCCTCCAGCGCCAGGTTGACGAGATCGCCGGTCACCGCGATGTGGTCCGGCCGCTGCGCCTGCATGTCGGCGACCAGCGCGTCCAGCACCTCGCGGCGGTGATATTTGTGGCGGTTGCGGGTCCAGTTGAGATAGCCCAGCGCACGCTTGCCCGCGAGATCGCGAAGCCGCGCCGCGGGTAGCGGCGGCAGATGCGGATCGGACAGATGCGCCAGCGTGAAAGTATCGCTCATTGGCGCTCTGCCGTATTCCCTGTGATATAGAGCCGTCGCACGATCATGTCGGCGATATAAGGATCAAACGTGATAGCTGTCCATCCGAGGTTTGCGTGACGGCGCTGCAGCACTTGCGAAAACGTTTCGAACCGCAATTGCGGCGGGCCTTCCACCTGTATTGGCGGATGGCCCGCGGCATGACGCTCGGGGTCCGCGGCGTCGTGCTCGATGGCGACGACAAGGTGTTCCTGGTCAGGCACAGCTATGTCGCCGGCTGGCACCTGCCGGGCGGCGGGGTCGAGGTCGGCGAAACCTTTCTCGAAGCCTTGCGGCGGGAGCTGGTGGAGGAGGGACGGATCGAACTGACCGGGGAGCCGGTCCTGCACGGCCTGTTCTTCAACGGCCACGTCTCCCGCCGCGACCACGTCGCGGTTTATGTCGTGAGGCAGTTCCGGCAGGACCGCCTGCCGAAGCCCAACCACGAGATCGTGGAGTGCGGGTTTTATGCGGCAGGCGAGTTGCCGGCGGAGACCACCAGGGGCACGCGGCTCCGGATCGCCGAAGTGCTCGACGGTACGGCGCCGATTGCGACCTGGCGCTGACGCGTGGTGCGATTGCTTCGCGCCTTTGCAGCGCATAGAGCGTTTTCCAGCGAAGTGGCGACCGGTTCGCGTCAAGAAAACGCTTCAAATAAAAAACCTAGAGCCCCGTTCCGATTCCATCGGAACGGAAAAGGCTCTAGAAGCGGACAAACAGGGTTCGACATGGGCAGGATGAAAATTTTCAGGCTCCTCTGCGGCTTCGGCCTGCTCGCGCTGTTGGCGAGCAATATCTGGACGATGTCGCGCTGGAGCGAAAGCCGCGGCGTCTATGACGACGTCTGCTATCTGCGACAGGCGCATCTGTTCCAGAAATACGGCTTCAGTGGCATCGATACCAACATCGTTTTCGACGACGATGACTATCTCAAGAACAAGCTGAAGGCGATCGGCTATGCGGAATGGAACGACGTGAAGCGCGTTCCCTGCCACACCTGGATTCCGGCGGCCGACAAATATGTCATGCAATACCCGCCGGGCACCGGATTCGCGCTGGCGCTGTTTCGCGAGGGGTTTCAGGTGATCCCGCTCTATGTGCTGGCGAACATGACGATCCTTGCCTTTGCGCTGCTTGCGTTGTTTCGTGCACGCGACCCGGCCTCGCTCGCGCTGGCTGCGGTATTCGGCTTCGCGGCGCTCTACCTGATGATCAACCCGAGCAAGGCGAGCTATTCGGTGCCGCCGACCATGATGGTGTGCGCGGTCGCAGGCTTTCTCACCGCGAGATTCCTTGCAAGGCCGCCACGACGCGGGCTCCTTCTGATCGCGCTGGTGGGCCTGCTGATCGGCGTCTCCGTCAACTTCCGACTGCCCAACCTGTTTCTGGCGGCGGGCTATTGCCTGTATCTTGCCGGCGCGTTCCTGCTGGCGCGCAGCAAGGAAGCGTTCCTGCACGGGCTCTGGTTTGGTGTCTCGTTCCTGATCGGGATAGTGCCGACGCTGATTGCCAATGCAATCAATGCGGGGAGTCCGTTCTCGACCACCTATGGAGGCGTCGATGCGCTGCCGCCCGATCTGAACACCGGCGTCCTGTTAAGCTATCTCGTTGACGTTCAGTTCACCTTGCTGGCTATATCGGCGATCTGGACTGCCTGGCTATGGCGTGCCAATCAAGGCCGCGCAAAGCATGTTGCAATTCTGGTCGCCGTAAACCTCGCGGTAAACCTGATTTTCTTCATGACCCATCCGATATTTACGCCATATTATATCATTCCGATCGACATGCTCTCGCTCTGGACTTTGCTGTTCGCAACGCTCGATCTGCGCGGCGAACGGGTCGCAGAAAGTGCGGCCTTCCCTCAAGCGGCCAACGCCTGATTGCGGTATGACGCGCCATGGACGGATTTAATTCGGTGAGCGTGCGATGACGACACCAGCGCTGCGGGTTGCGGTTCTGGTGCCGTGCTTCAATGAGGAAGCCGCGGTCGCTACCGTGGTCTCCGACTTCCGCAAGGCGCTGCCGACGGCTGAGATTTTCGTCTACGACAATAATTCGGGGGATCGCACTGTCGAGGTGGCGCGCGCTGCCGACGCCATCGTGCGCAGCGAGCGCCGTCAGGGCAAGGGGCATGTGGTGCGGCGCATGTTCGCCGATATCGACGCCGACGTCTATGTGCTGGTCGATGGCGACGCGACCTATGACGCGCCGAGCGCCCCGCGCATGATCGATGCGCTGGTCAACGACCACCTCGATATGGTGGTGGGCTTTCGCGTCGACCAGTCGGTCGCCGCCTACCGTCCCGGCCACCGCACCGGCAACTGGATGCTGACGAGCTTCCTTTCCACGGTGTTCGGCCAGGCGTTCAAGGACATCCTTTCCGGCTACCGCGTGTTCTCGCGCCGCTTCGTCAAATCCTTTCCGGTGCTGTCAGACGGTTTCGAGATCGAAACCGAGCTCAGCGTGCACGCGCTCGAACTGGCGCTGCCGGTGGTGGAAATCGAGACGCCTTATTATGCCCGCCCCGAAGGATCGTTCAGCAAGCTTAACACCTGGCGCGACGGTTTCCGGATTCTCGGCACCATCCTGAAGCTGTACCGGTCGGAAAAGCCGCTGCGGTTCTTCACGGTCATCGGCGTCTTCCTGATGCTGGTCTCGATCGGCCTCGCGATCCCCGTGATCATCACCTATCTCGAGGAAGGCCTCGTTCCGCGGCTGCCGACCGCGGTGCTGTCGATGGGCCTGATGATCGTGGCGGTGCTGTCGGTATCTTCGGGGCTGGTGCTGGATACGGTGACGCGCGGCCGTCGAGAGATGAAGCTTTTGGCCTATCTGTCCCAGCCGGCCATCAAAAGGGATTAAGGCAATACGGGGATTGCCGCCTCCGGCAATGGACCGCGCCGCCGCCAGATGCTATCTCGCGCCCATCATGAGCGAACTTGACGTCACCATACTGGCTGAAACACCAAAGGACGCGCAGGCGATCGAACGCCTGCACGAGCGCACGTTCGGTCCCGGCCGTTTCGTGCTGAGCGCCTACCGCCTGCGCGAGCATGTCGATCATCTGCTCGAGCTGTCGTTCACGGCGCGGATCGGCACGTTGCTGGTCGGCTCCGTACGGCAATTGCCGATCTGCATCGGCGACACGCCGGCCCTGATGCTCGGGCCGTTGACGGTCGAGCCGCCGTTCCGAAAGCGCGGCGTCGGCCGTATGCTGCTCGATCGCTCGCTGCAGGACGCCAAGGCCAAGGGCCATCGCCTGGTCATTCTGGTCGGCGACGAACCCTATTACAGCCGCGTCGGCTTCAAGGTGGTGCCGAAGGGACGCGTGATCATGCCGGGTCCCGTCGATTACAGCCGCCTGTTGGTAGCAGAGCTGGTCGATGGCGCCTTCGAAGGCGTCTCCGGCGATATCCGGCCGGACTGGAGCAAGGCGCGGTAGCGTATCGGCCAGGACGGTTGAGCCGCTCGGCGTCGTGCTCGGGTCAAGGAGACGGTTTCCTTACTCCGCTCGTCTCTCCCGAAGACCGGGTCCCGCCCGCCGCTTGCTGCAGTTCGTGCCGGAATTCCTCGCGCTTTTCGTGGATGGAGGCGACGACCAGCCCCATTGCCACGCCGAGGCCGATCAGGGCCGCTTCTGATAACAACAGGCTTGCTTCGATGGTCTCGGGCACGGCGTCGGTGACGCCAATCTGATAAAGATGCCGCGCATGCTCGGCGTCGCGGGCGCGCGACACCACCAGCATGTCTTCCCTGAGCGCGCGGACCTGCCCGACGATTTCGTCGATGCCCTTGGCTTCGCCGATGGTGACGATGACTGCCGCGGCCTCCATGAGGCCGCAACTCTTCAAAAACTCCGGATTGGTCGCGTCACCGTAATACACGGTGCGCCCCAGCCTGCGCTGTTCCGGCACGGCCGCGGCGTCATTGTCGACGGCAAGGTATTGGAACTGGTGCCGATCGAGCATCGCGCAGACGACCTGTCCGACCCGGCCGTGTCCGACGACGATGGCATGACCGGCACCCGCGCTCGGTGCGACGGCAAGTTCGGGATCGAGAGGCTTGTCTTCGCGTACCATCGGCGCAAGCCGCCGCGCGGCATGGGAGAGCGCTGGAATGAGCACCATGGTCAGCGACGTCAGAGCGACCGTGAAACTCGACACCTTGGCATCGACCAGACCGAGCGTTGTCGCCATGCCGATCGCGACGAACGCGAACTCGCCGCCCGGGCCGAGCAGGAGACCCGTTTCGATGGCCGCTTGCCAGGAAAGGCGAAACAGCCGGGCGAGGGCGATGAGGATGATGGATTTCACGGCAACGAGCCCGATGGCGGCCCCAATCAACCAAACGGGATCGCGGGCAAGCTCGCGGAAATCGATGTTCATGCCGACCGTGAAGAAGAACAGGCCCAGCAGGAGTCCCTTGAAAGGATCGATGGCGGTTTCGATCGCCTTGCGGAATTCGGTCTCGGCCAGCAGCAGGCCGGCGACGAAGGCGCCGAGCGCCATCGAGAAGCCGGCCACGGCGGCGGCCACCCCGGTTGCGACGATCACGAACAGCGTGGTGGCCACGAACAGGTCGCTCATGCCCACGGATGCGACCAGACGGAACAGCGGCCGCATCACCACGCGGCCGACGATGACGATCACGCCGAGCGCGATGGCGGCGTTGGTGAGCGCCAGCAGGAGAGTGCCGGCAACAGAACCAGATTCGCCGGCGCCGAGAATGGAGATGAACAGCAGGAGCGGCGCCACCGCCAGGTCCTGTGCCAGCAGGATCGCGAAACTGGCGCGGCCCGCGCTTGTCTTCAGCCGTCCCTGCCGGGAAAGCACGTCGACGACGATGGCGGTCGACGACAGCGCCAGGCAGGCACCGACGATGAGCGGCACCGGCGGCTTGCCGCCGGCAAGGATTACGGCTGCACCGATCGCGGCTGCGGAGAACACGATCTGCAGGCTGCCCAGTCCGAAAACCAGGCGGCGCATCGTCTTCAACCGCTCATAGGACAGCTCCATGCCGATCAGGAACAGCAGGAACACGATGCCGAGGTCTGCGAAACCGGCGACGTTCTTTGCGTCAACCACGGTAAACCAGTACAGGAATGGGAATTCGCCGATAAACGAACCAAGCCCCAGGGGACCGAGGATCGCGCCCGCTCCAAGATAGCCGAGGACGGGATTGAAGCCGAACCGGCGCACCAATGGAATGACGATGCCCGCGGTGCCGAGCAGGACGAGGGCATCGCTGTAGACGGGAATGTTGATCGCCGAGGGCATCTATCCGGGTTCGTCAGCTCGCATCGGGCAAGGCATGTCCTGGACGGTGCGATATCCGAATCCGATATCCACCGTCATCCATGCCGACGTTAGCTGGTACCACCAGCTAACGCCACCCATCAGCGTCTGACCTAGAACTTCAGATTGGCAAACGCGCGCACGCCGATGCCCGGCAGCAAGACCTGGTCCTTGTTGAAGGACGCCGAATTGCGGATGTTCTCGTTCAAAAGGTTGTTGCCGACGAGGCCGACCATCATCTCGCGTGCGCCGAACCAGGAAGGATCAAGCTTGGTCTTGTAGCTGACCTCCGCCTTCAACAGGTTGTAGCCTGCGGTTGGCGTCTCGCCGATCGGGGCGATATCGTTCTGAGCGAAGGCGTGCAGCAGGTTGATCCGCGTCAGCCAATTGGCATCGCGCCAAAACAGGCCGCCGCCGACTCGCACCGGCGGAATTCGCGGAACATTGGTGCCGTCGTTGAAGGTCGCGCGCACCACATCGAACTGGTTCTCGACGCCCCAGATGCCGCCGTAGAGCGGCCCCACGTCCAACTGGCTCTGGAATTCGCCGCCACGGAAGGTGGCGTCGCGTTGCGAATAGACCGCCTGGTTCAGCTCAAGGGGATAGGCCGGATCGGCGGGACCGACGCAAGCGACATCCTCGCAGGTGTTGCCGGTGAGACGACGGTAAATGAAGCCATTGAACTTGGTGTAGTACGCAGTTGCTTCGAATCGGAAGGGGCCGGTGGCGCGTCGTAGTCCGATCTCGACTGACTTGGCGGTCTCCATGCCCAGATTGGGATTGCCGATGTCGAAGGTGACAGTTGCTTCGTGCACCCCGCGCGAAAACAGTTCCGCCGGTTTGGGCGCCCGCTCGACGTATTGAGCGGTGATACTCGCAACCAGTTCGCCTGGAAGGTTCTGGATCAAGCCGATGCTCGCGCTCTTCGGCGTGAAGCTGAGATTGCGGGCTGTCGGCGGACCGATATCGCCGGGATTGGCATTGAGGTCGAACAACTCCGGAATAAATGCCGGCGTCGTTCCGCTGAGACTGACATGCTCGATACGGCCCGCGATCTGCGCCTTGGTTGAGTCGGTGAACTTCAACTCGTTGAAGACGTAGCCGGCGACCCTGTTATTCTTGTTGGGATCAAACAACCCGTTGAGCGGGCTGGTTGGATCGTCCGGACTCGGCGCCGTTAGTTCCTGATGCCCGGCCTGCAGGCCGAAGGCGGTCGTAACTGCGGCAAAGCGCGCGTTGAACGGCGCCATCTGCACCTCCACGCGCCCTTCCTGCTCCTTGTTGGTAAAGGTCTGCCGCACGCCAAGGGACGAGAAGTCGGCGGGATCGGCGAGCGCGATCTCGTTATGCTTGTAATCGGTGGCGCCCGCCCAGAACCTGATGGCGTCGATCGCCGCCGCATCCGGCCGGTATTCGCCCTTGGCCGTGAATTTGGTTTGGCGCGCGTCGATCCGGGACTGGTGATCGGAGGGCTCAATTCCGGGAATGCGGTAGAGCGTCTCGTTCTGCGTGATCGCCGCGCCGATAAATCCGCCATGGAAGATGTAGGAGCCGCCAATCGATGCACCAGCCGCCTGCATCGCCGAATTCGGCTGCCGGCCGTTGACCGGGCGGGTCTGGTCGAACAAATACGGATAGCCCGGAATGCTGTAATCGCTGGCCTTGCGGCCATAGGCGTCGGCATGAACAGCGAAATTGCCACCGCCGGCATCGATCAGGATGCCGCCATCGACACCGCGGTCGACGGAATTGACGGCCGTTCGGGTTTCGACCGTGACGCAGGAAGGTGATCCTACGTTTGCGAGCGGCGCTTTCGCCGGCAGTCCGTAGGTCTGAAACGGTGTGGCCGCACATGAAGGCAGGGCGTCCGGGATGCGATTGTTGGTTGCGCTGACGACGCCGCCGATCGATGTCGATCCGTAGCGCATCGCCGCCGGACCGCGGATAACTTCCACCTGGTTTGTCGCCAGTGGATCGACTGGCACGAAATGGTCTTCGCCGAGATCGGACGCACCGCCAGCGTTGGTGCCGTTCTCGAGGATGCCGACGCGATTGACGTCGAGGCCCCGGATGATCGGCCGGCTCGCGGCACCGGGCGCGAAGGTTGAGCCGGTAATGCCGGGCTTGGAAAAGAGGAGATCGCCAAGCTGGGCGGTGCCTTGGCGGCGGATCTCCTCGTTGGGCACCACAGTGACGGTCGCAAATTGATCCGTGACGATGGGGAGCACGCCCTGCTGGGGTGCGGCCGCGACAGGTGCGGCTTGCGGTTCTGCCGCGCGTTGCCGGTTTTGGCCGGGCGCGGTGCGGGCGACGCGCACCGGCGTGCGCGAAGGCACAACGGCTCGCCGCCGCACAATCGGGCTCGGCGCCGTCACGGTGATTTCAGGTAGTTGTGTCGATGAGGATGGCGCTGCGTCCTGTGCCAGCGCGCCGTCGGCCATCGCGCATAGCAATAGCCAGCTTGCTCCACCGAAATGGAACGCTCGTTTCTTCTTGAATGTCATTGTCCCGATCCTGATCCCGTCGATGTGCGACAGGCCGATTCCGATTTTCCCCTTGGGAAACGCGCTAGGCGCCGGCGATTCCCTCGGAAAGTGCATCAATCAATCGAGGTCAGGAGACGGAGGCGCGCGGGACTGGAACGCGGGATGGGGCGAGCCGAGATGCGCGAATTCGGCATCGGTGGCCAGGTGGAGAAGCTCGATCGCCTGTGGCAGTTCCAGCAAGGGCGATGTGGCAAACAGGAAATTGTTGGCCAGCGAATTGACGGCGCAGATGACGCAGGCATGCGCCGTATGCTGATCGGTATCGTGATCGGAAGGCTGTTGCGGCTCTAATTCGCTGGCCGCATCAAGCGCCGCGTGGGCAAGATCGGCGCTCGTCAGGCCGGGTCGCGGCGGCTGCGCGGCAGCCTCGTGGAAATGCCCGAACGACAGCGCAAACTGGATGGCGAGCGCGAACAGCGCCAGCCGCGAGCCAGTTTTGATGTTCGACCGAAACCACTTCATGCCGACGGGCGCCCCGCATCGAAGGGCCAGGAGCACTCCTGACCCCTTCGATGTTATAATATAACACCAGTCATCACCGGACCGGTCAACCTTGGCCCGTCCGCGTGGCGGCACAATCCGAACGGCCTGTGTGATTAGTGCAACGGTGGGCAAGCTTGGCGAGCGCGCCGCGCGTAACGCTCTCTAGCTCGGTCGGATGACCGAATGCGCCTGGACACCGTCTCGACTCGCGAGCCGACCACTCCGCGCGGAATCGATAAGGGCCGAACGCATCTGACGCATGCGCCGCCGAACACTGCGCGTGCGACTTACAGAGTAGTTCATCCATCGCCCCCGGTTGGGTAGGGCTCCGATTTTCCCGGTTGACAGCCCCTCGATCTCGAATGTTATGTTATAACATAACATATCCTGGAGTCCCCCAAATGCTTCGCCGTTCCCGAGTGGGACTCCGTCAACTGAACAGGCTCTTTGATCTCCATGCGAAAACTCCCCGTCACCGTCTTGTCCGGCTTCCTCGGGGCTGGGAAGACAACTTTGCTGAACCATGTGCTGAACAACCGTCACGGCCTGAAGGTTGCGGTGATTGTGAACGACATGAGCGAGGTCAACATCGACGCCGACCTGGTCCGCGATGGCGGTGCGAACCTCTCGCGGACTGACGAAAAGCTGGTCGAGATGACCAACGGCTGCATCTGCTGCACGCTGCGCGACGATTTGTTGAAAGAGGTGCGCGCACTCGCCGAGAGCGGGCGGTTCGACTACCTGCTGATTGAATCCACCGGCATCTCGGAGCCGCTGCCGGTCGCGGCGACTTTCGATTTCCGGTCCGAAGGCGGAGAAAGCCTGTCCGACGTCTCCAAGCTCGACACGATGGTTACGGTGGTCGACGCCGTCAACCTGCTGCGAAACTATTCGTCTACCGTCTTTCTGAAGGATCGCGGCGAGTCGCTCGAAGACGACAGGCGCACATTGGTAGATCTGCTGGTAGAGCAGATCGAATTTGCCGATGTGATCGTGCTCAACAAGATCGATGCCGCCTCGCCAGGACAGCGCGACTCCGCCCGAATGATCATCCGGTCCCTTAATCCCGGGGCCGATATCGTCGAGACGAGTTTCGCCAATGCACCGTTGGATCGCATTCTCAATACCGGTCGCTTCGACTTCGAACGGGCGCAGCAGCATCCGGTGTGGTTCAAGGAACTCCATGGTTTTGCAGACCACAAGCCGGAGACCGAAGAATACGGCGTCAAGAACTTCGTCTATCGCGCGCGAAGGCCGTTCGAGCCTGCGAAATTTCATCAATTCCTGAAAGAAAGCTGGCCTGGCGTCATCCGCGCCAAGGGACATTTCTGGATCGCAACGCGTCCGCAATGGCTCGGCGAGTTGAGCCAGGCGGGCGCGATCGTCAGAACCGAGGGGCTGGGCTTCTGGTGGGCGAACGTGCCTGCAGATCGCTGGCCAGACGATCCGTTCTGGCGGCAATCGCTCAAGAAGAACTGGAGCGAGGTGTATGGCGATCGTCGGCAGGAGATCGTTTTCATCGGCACGGATATGGATCAGGAAGCGATAACGGCGCGCCTCGATGCGTGCCTTGTTTCGGGGAAACCGGGAATGCGCGTCGCGGAATGGTCCGGGCTTGTCGATCCATTCCCGAAATGGAGGCGCG
Source organism: Bradyrhizobium sp. 170 (assembly GCF_023101085.1). Lineage (NCBI taxonomy): Bacteria > Pseudomonadati > Pseudomonadota > Alphaproteobacteria > Hyphomicrobiales > Nitrobacteraceae > Bradyrhizobium > Bradyrhizobium sp. 170. The sequence continues at coordinate 2,461,144 of NZ_CP064703.1, forward strand.
CCGACGAGGCTGCGTAGCGATGGTCTTCGGGACTAACACCGCTCAGCGCCTCTTACGCGCTCAGGTCGCCGCCGCGGCATCTTCCGCCGCGCCCGTCCTCATCCATTCGGCGTGAAATTCATAGACCCCGTCCGGGCATCATGGTGCTAGGCGATCGCTCCGTCGGCTAGTCTCTGATAAAGGCGAAATATTCCGGAATGAACTTGAACGGATTCTGATAGGCTCTGCGCAAAGTATCTTTTTGAGAGACGAGAAAAGGCAGCCGCACTTCAAGGCCATGCGTTACTGGATCTGTCGTCATCTCAATGACAATACCCCGCCAGTGAACGTCAGGGCCAAAGATTTGCTCAAGTTGATCCGGGCGAATGACCCTCAAGGTCGCTGAATTATTGGCGTCGGAGAACGTAACGAGAGTCGGAAGGTCTTTGGCAGGCAATTCCCATCTGCCACGTAAGGATGGCAATGAAGCCAATTGACGATCCATATCGAGTTTAAAATGCGCCGGCACTACTCGAAGAGGAAAGTTGCCTTCCGTCGCATTCTCTCCCGACTTTAGGAGCGCCACAAGGCTGCGTTGCCCGCCAAGATCGACGTAAACCGCTTCTCCTACAGCATCGAACTTGATCGGATTGACGTCTGGCAGAAATCTCATCTGCTTGCTGATCTGGAATTCGATGACGCTTGAACCCGAGCGCAGCTTGCCGTCCACCTCGACGTTGACGGTCATGCGATATCGGCAGGTGTATGTCGGGTACGAGAGCTTGTACAAGACCACTGCCATCGCGATCACGGCAACAGCTATTCCCAGCGGCTTCATGCGGTGTGTTTCGCTCTGCCCCTATGATTCGCCGCGTAGGCTATCATCAAGGTCGGGAGCTGGCTAACCAGAGATCGTACCGTAGCGCTTACCGCCCCTCGCGCACCCAGGTCGCCGCGAACGCGCCGAGCAGCAGCAACAGCCCGACAAGCCCCGCGAACATCGGCAGCACGCCGACGCCCTTGACGACGCTGGCATCGCGCATCTTCACGCCCATCCAGCCGTCGCCGTGGAAGATACCGGAGGCGCGCACCGGGACCACGCGGGGCAGGTCGACGCTCGTGCCGTCGACCACACGGCGGGCATCGCCGCCGGTCGCCTGCGCCAGCGGCTTCAGCATTTCTGTCGTGGACGTGACTTCCGAAAACTCCTTCGGGTTGGTCGGCCCGACATTGATCAGGGCTTTCAGCGCGCCGTCGGTTGCCTGCCACAGGCCGAGTTCGCTGGCGGGAAGGGTGGAGCGCCAGGTGCCGGGCTCGCTTGCGGTCAGCGTGAGCTCTTTCGTGGCGCCGCTCGGCGACGTCACGGTCACCGGTGGCACGTTGTCGGCCATGGTCTGGCGCAGCACCACGAGGTCCTTGCCCTGGATTTGCAGGCGCAGCGCCTCTTCGTCGAGATCAGGCTGCTTCATCAGCCAGTGCGACGTCCGCCGCAGCAGATCCAGATGCGGCCCGCCGCCTTCAAAGCCGCGTGCCCACAGCCAGATGTGGTCCGACAACAGCAGCGCGACCCGGCCTTCGCCGAAGCGCGACAGCAGCAGCAGCGGCTTGCCGTCGGCGCCGGTCATGACAGGTGCGCCGATCGCGTTGCGCGTATCCACGGTGCGGAAGAAGCGGCTCCAGCGCGGCGGTTCGCTCGCCGAGCCCTCGAGGCCGCGCGTCACCGGGTGGCGTTTGCCGGCGTCGCTCAGATGCGCATAGAACGGTTTTTCGGTGACGCCGACGGGCTCGGCCGGCAGCACCGTATCCAAGGGCGTGCGCCAGATGCTGGTCGTGGAGGCGTAATCGGGGCCGGCCGACACCAGCACCGCGCCGCCGGCGCGGACGTAGCGCGCGATATTGTCGAAATAGGCGATCGGCAGCACGCCCTGGCGGGCGTAGCGGTCGAAGATGATCAGCTGGAATTCGTTGATCTTCTGCTGGAACAATTCGCGCGTCGGAAACGCGATCAGCGATAATTCGTTGATCGGCGTGCCGTCCTGCTTCTCCGGCGGGCGCAAAATCGTAAAGTGCACGAGATCGATGCTGGCGTCGGACTTCAACAGATTGCGCCAGGTGCGCTCGCCGGAATGCGGCTCGCCGGATACCAGCAGCACACGCAGCTTGTCGCGCACGCCTTCGATCGCGACCACGGCGCGATTGTTCACCAGCGTCAGCTCGTTCTCGAGCGGCGAGGCTTCGATCTCAACGATGTTCGAACCGGCATGCTTGATGTCGACCTCGACATTGGCGGTCTGGCCGCTCGAGAGCGTGCGCTCGCTGATGACCTCGCCGTCGCGGCGCACCACGATCCTGGCGCGCTGGCCGCTAACGCCCTGGTCGTCGAGCCGGTAGGTGATGGTCTGGGGCTGTCCGACGATGCCGAAACGCGGCGCGGCCGAAATCGCGATCCGGCGGTCGCGCTCGTCCTTGCGCCCGGTGACGAGCGCGTGCACCGGCGCCTGGAATCCGAGGGCGGCGGCATTGGCGGGAATGTCATGCACCCGGCCATCCGTGATCAGGAACGCGCCGGCGACGCGGTCGACGGGAACGTCCGACAGCGCCGAGGACAGCGCGCCGAACAGCTTTGTGCCGTCGGTTTCGCCGTCGGCCTGTCCGGCCTCGACGACGCGCACTTCCAGCCCCTTGATCTTCTTCAGCGTGTCGACGAGGGCCTCTTGCGCCTTCGCCGTCTCCTGGTTGCGCGTGCCAAAGTTCTGGCTCGGGCTCTTGTCGATCACGACGGCGGCGACCGAGGACAACGGCTCGCGGTCTTCGCGCGTGAAGGAGGGGTTGGCCAGCGCCAGCAGGATCAGCGCCAGCGCCGCGACGCGCACGGCAGCACCGCGCGACCGCCCGAGCAGCAGCAGCACCGAGATGGCGACGATCGCGGCGAGCGCGATCCACAGCACGAGCGTCGGAACGAGGGGAGTGAACGCGATGCCGTAACTCATGGCCTATTGCCCCAACCGTTCGATGAGGGCGGGCGCGTGGACCTGATCGGCCTTGTAGTTGCCGGTCAGGGTGTACATCACGATGTTGACGCCGGAGCGGAAGGCGAATTCGCGCTGGCGCGGTTCGCCGGGCGTCAGCGGCAGCATCGGCTGCCCGTCCGGACGGTGCGCCCAGGCGCCGGCCAGATCGTTCGAGGTGATGATGATGGGCGAGACGCCGTCGCCGCCGCGCGCAGGCCGTGAGGCTGCGTCGTCGTCATCCTCGCGCGGCAGGGTCTCGACCCAGGTCTGGCCTGTGTTGAAGCGGCCGGGGAAATCGCGCAGCAGGTAAAACGTCTTGGTCAGCACGTGCTCGCGCGGCACCGGCTCCAGCTCAGGCACGTCGAGGGAGGAGAGAATTTCGCGCAAGGTACGCATGCCCGGCGTCTGCGATGCGCCGTTCTCGCCGGGCGGCGCCTCGACGGCGTCGCGGGTATCGAACAGCACCGTGCCGCCCTGCTTCATGTAAGCGTCGATGCGGTTGATGGCATCCTGCGGCGGCTTCGGCGCGCCCGGCACCACCGGCCAGTAGATCAGCGGAAAGAACGCCAGTTCATCGCGCGCGGGATCGACGCCGACGGGATCGCCGGCCTCCAGCGCCGTGCGCTGCGCCAGGAACAGCGTCAGTCCGGCCATGCCGGCCTTGACGATGGAATCGACGTCGGCATTTCCCGTGACGACATAGGCAAGGCGCGTCTGCGACACCGCCTTGATGGCGAATTCGTCGTTGCTCTGGGCGCGCGTCGGCGAAGGCGCGATCGAGGTCGCGGACAGGATCAGGGCCAACAGAACGCTGGCAGCCGCCGTGCGTCGCCGCCACAACGCGGCAAGGCCCGCGCCCAACATCGCGACCACGACCGCATCGATCAGGAACAGCGCCAGCGACGACGAGAGCAGAATGCCGCGCAAATCGCGCGGTTCGGCGTTGGTGTAGCTGGCGCGCTGCGCGCGCAGGGAAGTTGTATCGAGCGGCGCGATGCGATCGGCCGAGGCCAGCGTATTGACCGCGATCGGCCCATCGGCCGGGCCGTAGAAGCCCGGCGGATGATCCGACGTGGCGCGGTCGCGATAATCCGCCGGCATCGGCTTGGCGGCCGAGGGCGGCGGTCCGAATGCGCCGAAACCGTCGAGGGTGCGCAGCGGCGCCACGGTCTCGACATTGGTCGCCTCGCTTGCAACGCCCGCACCGGGCTTTGCGGTATAGCCGGACATGTCGACCATCCGCCGCAGCATCTCGACGAAGCTGCCGGACATCGGCAGGTCCGACCAGCGCGAGTCGGCGCCGATATGGAACAGGCTGATAATGCCCCTGCCGCGATGCTCGCCGGTCACCAGCGGCGTGCCGTCTTCCAGCGACGCCCAGGTCTTGGTTGCGAGCACCGCATCCGGCTCGGCCAGCACCTGCCGGTTCACGGTGACGTCCTTGGGCACGGTGAGGCCCGCGAACGGACCGTCGGCGGCGAAGGAAGCCAGATGCTGCGGCTTTTCCCAGGTCAGGCTGCCGCCGAGGATGCGGCCGCCGCGACGCAGTCTCACCGGCACCAAATCGTCATCGGCCTGCGCCAGACGGGGGCCTGCGAAACGCACCAGCACGCCGCCCTGATCGATCCATGCGTTCAGCCGCTCGCGGATTTCCGGCGACAGCGTGCCGACATCGGCGAGCACGATCATCGGCAACCGCTGATCGAGGAACTGCGCGATCACCTGTTGCGCCGCGCCGCGGTCGCCCAGCCGCACGTCGGCGAATGGCGACAATGCGCGGGTCAGATAGAAGGTCGATGCCAATAGCGGCTGGGCGGTATCGCTGGTTGCGCCGGTGACGACGCCGACGGCGCGCCGCCGCCATCGCTTGTCGAGAAGTTGCACCGCGCCGGCCGATCGTTCGCCCGTTATTTCCAGCCGCGAAATGTCGTTGCGCAGTTCGACGGGCAGATCGAACGCCGCTTCGCTCTCGCGATCCTGCATGCCAAATGCGTAGCGCGCCTCGCCGATCGGCGAGCCCTTGGCGTCGATCGCGCGGACCACGCCGGCTGCGACGCCGCCGGTGGTGCGCAGCACCTTGACCGTCATCTTCGCCGCGGCGTTTTCAGCGGCGACCAGCGCCTGCGCCGGGGCCGCGCCGCCCTCGAACACCGTCAGCTTGCGGTCGCCGATGGTCTTGCCGAGATTTTCGACAAAGTCGCTGCCGCGTCCGGTGTCGACGCCGTCGGACAGCCATGCAATCTCGGCATCTCCGGTCGCCTTCAGGAAGCGGTCGAGCGCGCCGAGCGTATCGACGCGGTCGATCGAATAGGGCTTTGGCGCAATCTGGCGCAGCGCGACCCGCGCGGTGCCGGCGGGCATCAGCGTGATGTCGCGCGCGGTCTCGGAGAGCGGAACCAGTGCGACGCCGCGGCGGTCGTTGTCCGCGTTGGCGATCAACTCGTCAGCGGCCTTGACCCGCGTGTCCCAGCTTGCAGCCGCGCTCCAGCCGTCGTCGAGCAGGATCACCAATGGCGCGTTGCTGCCACCGACCCCGGTCTGCGGATTCCAGATCGGGCCGGCGGCGGCAAGGATGACCAGCGCGGCGGCGGCGAGCCGCAGCAGGGTCAGCCACCACGGCGTCCGCGACGGGGTTTCTTCCTTCGGCCTGATGTCGAACAAGAGCCGCGTCGGCGGAAACTCGATCCGCCTCGGCCGGGGCGGCATGACGCGCAGCAGCCACCACAGCACCGGCAGGCTCAACAGGCCCAGCAGCAGCAGCGGTTGCGCAAAGGTGAGGGGGAGCCCCGCGATCATGCGCTGCGTCCCGCTTTGACGGTTGAGCCGCGCGCGGTTCCCTTGGCTGCCATCATGCCCGAATGCAGGAACAGCAGGAGTTCGGCAGCGGAACGGCTGGTGGTGTGGGTCGAGAACAACCAGTCGAGCTTGTTGGTCTCGCTGCGGATCTCGTCGCGATGCAGTGCGACGCGCGCGACATAGTCGCTGGCCCAGCTCTCGGCGCGGCCGGCGGTGATGACGCCAAAACCTTCCGGCTCGACGAATTCGACCCGGCCGGCATAGGGAAAGGTTTCTTCGGCGGGATCGACGACCTGGATCAGCGAGCCATGGGCGCCGGAGGCCGAAAGCCCTGCGAGCATCACCCTGATCTCGCTCATCGGCGACCACAAATCGGACAGCACGACAATTTCGGCCAGCGCCGACGGGACAAAGGACGGCGGCAGGCTCGCGCGCACCGCATCGTCGTGCAGCATCGCCTGCGCCATCTTGTCGATCACGTTGCGGCTTGCGGTCGGGTTCATCAGGCCTGGAATGCCGACGCGTTCGCCGCCCGAAACCAGGAGTTCGGCGAGTGCAAACGTAACGATCAGCCCACGCTCCAGCTTGCTGTCGCGCGCGCCCTTGGAAGCAAACGCCATCGACGGCGAACGGTCGGGCCACAGCCAAACGGTATGGGCGGCCTCCCATTCCTGCTCGCGGACATAGAGATGATCGTCGCGCGCCGAGCGCCGCCAGTCGACGTTCTGCGATGGCTCGCCGGAGACGAAGCGGCGATACTGCCAAAAGCTCTCGCCCGCGCCGGCGCGGCGCCTGCCATGCAGGCCATGGATGACGTTGGCAGCGATGCGGCGCGCTTCAAGCACGAGACGAGGCAGCGATGCGGCGAGCGTTCGGCTTTCGCCATCGGCACGTCGGATTGCTAAAATCTCCCTGGTCTCGTGGCTGGTCTCTGCGGCCATCAACCGATCCGCGTCTTCAATTGTCTGATTACGTCGGGAATGGTGCGGCCTTCCGCGCGCGCCGAGAACGTCAGCGCCATGCGGTGCTTGAGAATGGGTTCGGCGAGATCGAGCACGTCGTCGATCGAGGGCGCGAGGCGGCCGTCGAGCAGCGCGCGGGCGCGAACCGCCAGCATCAGCGACTGGCTGGCGCGCGGGCCCGGCCCCCAGGCGATCAGCTTGTCGCCGCCGTCTTCGGAACTCGGACGTGCGGCGCGCACCAGCGACAGGATCGCCTCGACGACGCTGTCGCCGACCGGCAGGCGCCGCACCAGCCGCTGTGCCGCGATCAGGATTTCCGCATCCATCGAGGCCTTGGCGAGCGTCTGTTCCGCGCCGGTCGTTTCGAACAGGATGCGGCGTTCGGCATCGCGATCGGGATAATCGACGTCGATCTCCATCAGGAAGCGGTCGAGCTGCGCCTCGGGCAGCGGGTAGGTGCCTTCCTGCTCCAGCGGGTTTTGCGTGGCGAGCACGTGGAACGGTTTTGGGAGGTCATGCCGCGCGCCTGCAACGGTGATGTGCTGTTCCTGCATGGCTTGCAGCAGCGCCGATTGCGTACGCGGGCTGGCGCGGTTGATTTCGTCGGCCATCAGGAGCTGCGCGAACACCGGTCCGGAGATGAAGCGGAACGACCGCTTGCCGGAGTTGCTCTCGTCCAGCACTTCGGCGCCCAGAATATCCGAGGGCATCAGGTCCGGTGTGAACTGGATGCGCTTGGCGTCCAGCCCGAGCGTGATGCCCAGTGTTTCGACGAGCTTGGTCTTGGCGAGGCCGGGAACGCCGATCAAGAGCGCATGGCCGCCGGACAGGATCGTCACCAGGGTGTTTTCAATCACCCGGTCCTGGCCGAAGATGACGGTGGAGATGGCTTCCTTCGCGGCGCGAATCTGGCCGGCGACCTGCTCCGCCGACCGGACGATCGCGTCCTCGAGTTTCTCGACACCGTCTGCATTCGCCATGTCTGTCTCCTTCGACCGTATAACCGCTTCATGACACCGCTGGTTGCGTCGTCATGCCACGAACCTCATGCTAAACCTGTGCAAAGGCCATGTATTCGCTGAATTAAAGTATCCCCACATTATCGGTATTTCGGGGTATGAACGGCATCACGATATGGCGACCCATCCGCATTAGTACGGACACCAATCGTCGGGAACACATATCTCGGTATACGTGCACCAATCGTGCCAGATGAGGCGCCGAGACTCAGGGCAAACAATGGCGAAGCAAGGGCAAACCGGCACTCAGGGCCTCGAAGGACTAACTGTCGCTGCGAGGGAAGCCGCCAACGCGGCCCCTGCCGGCAAGGGGCTGCCTCCGGTACATCTGTGGAATCCGCCGTTCTGCGGCGATCTCGACATGCGAATCGCCAGCGATGGTACGTGGTTCTACATGGGCACGCCGATCGGGCGGCCGGCGCTGGTGCGGCTGTTTTCGACCATCCTCAAGCGCGAGGACGGCAAGCACTTTCTCGTGACCCCGGTCGAGAAGGTCGGCATTCGCGTCGACGATGCGCCGTTCATGGCGGTTGAGATGCAGAACGAGGCCGGCGATCGCGGTCGGCTATTGCGCTTTCGCACCAACGTTGACGACTGGGTGCCATGCGATTCTGCCCATCGCCTGCGGTTCGAGATGGCCGCCGACGGCGGGTTGACGCCCTACCTTCACGTCCGCGCCGATCTGTGGGCGAAAGTAACCCGTGCGCTCTATTACGATCTGGTTGACATGGGGGAAGAGCGGGTGGTCGATGGTCAGCCGATGTTCGGAATCGAGTCCGGCGGCGAGTTCTTTGCGATGGCGGATGCGAAGCAGGTGAGGGACGCGGTTTGAACGAGCCGATGCTGAAAAAGATGGAAGCGGCTCCGATCAACTCGGCGGAATTTTTCGCGCGGAGCCAGGCGCGGTTGAGCTTCGACGTGCCGCCCGGCCTGGTCGATCCCGATATCGTTCCTAAAACCGGCGACGCGGGTAACGACCGCATGCTCGAGATCGTGGCGCGCGAGCAGCCGGTACGCCCGGCGGCGGTGCTGATCCCGGTGGTCGATCACCGCGAGCCGACCGTATTGCTGACGCAGCGCTCGCCGCATCTCTCCAGCCATGCCGGCCAGATTTCCTTTCCGGGCGGCAAGATCGACGCGACCGATGCTTCCCCGCTCGACGCCGCACTTCGCGAGGCGGAGGAGGAAGTCGGCCTCAAGCGCGACTTCATCGAGCCGATCGGCTATCTCGATCTCTATGGAACCGCATTCGGGTTTCGCATCCTGCCGACGGTGGCGCGTGTCAAGCCCGGCTTCAAGCTGACGATCAACGAAGGCGAGGTGGTCGACGCCTTCGAGGTGCCGCTGGCGTTCCTGATGAATCCCGAGAACCATCAGATCCATTCCAAGGAATTCCGCGGCATGGAGCGCTCCTATTACGCCATGCCGTTCGCCGAGCGTTACATCTGGGGCGCGACCGCAGGAATCCTGCGCGTACTGTATGAGCGGATTTATCTCGCATGATCCGTCCGGTTCTGACCGAGGTCGCGATTTTCCTGATCCCGTTCGTGGCCTATGCGCTGTTTCTCATTGCTACCCGTTCCCAAGTATTGGTGTTGTCCTCGTGGCCTGCGCATCTTGTCGCCAAACTGGTGCTGGGATCGCTGCTGCTGGTCGTGATCAGCTTCGTCCTGCTCGCGCAATTCTCCGGCGCGCCGCCGGATTCGACCTACGTTCCCGCGCATCTCGAAGACGGCAAGCTGGTTCCGGGAGTCGAGAAATGAGCGAGGCCCGCGTGCTGTCGGACGCGCCGTGGCTCAGATCCGGTCCGGCCGCGCGCGTGCTCGCGTTGCTCAATGGCGATGGCGAGGAAGCCCGCGTGGTCGGCGGCGCCGTGCGCAATGCGTTGCTGAATATTCCCCTGGGCGACATCGATATCGCGACGACGGCGCTGCCCGACGAGGTCGTCCGCCGCGCCAAGGTAGCGGGCATCAAATGCGTGCCGACCGGCATCGACCACGGCACGGTCACGCTGGTGGTCGAATCGCATCCGTTCGAGGTTACGAGCTTGCGCGAGGATACCGAGACCTTTGGCCGCAAGGCCAGGGTTGCATTCGGGCGCGACTGGGTTCGCGATGCGGAACGGCGCGACTTCACCATCAACGGGCTTTCCGTCGATGCCGGCGGCATCGTGCACGACCATGTCGGCGGGCTTGCCGATATCGAGGCCAAGCGCGTGCGCTTCATCGGCGATGCCAGCCAGCGCATCGCCGAGGATTATTTGCGCATCCTGCGCTTCTTCCGCATGCATGCCGCCTACGGGGCGGGTGAGCCCGACCGCGCCGGATATCTCGCCTGCATCGACGGGCGCGCGGGACTTTCGAGCCTTTCCGCCGAACGCGTGCGCATGGAAATGATGAAGCTGCTGATCGCGGAAGGCGCCGCGGTTGCGGTGCAGGCGATGTCGGATGCCGGCCTGCTGCTGCCGATCTTCGGCGGCGTCGCCTATACCGGAGCGTTCGCGGCGATGATCGCGGTTGAACGCGCGCTGGGGCTGCCGCCGAACGCCGTGCGCCGGCTCGCCGCGCTCACGGTGGCCGTCACCGAGGACGCCAGGCGCGTCTCGGCGCGGCTTCGCCTTTCCAACGCGGAAACCAAGGCGCTGGACTCGATGGGCCATCGCTGGTGGCGGCTCGCCAGCAAGGATGACGCCCGGGCGCGGCAGTTGCTCTATCGGCTCGGCGAGGATCCCTACCGCGACCGGCTGATGCTGGCATGGGCGCGGGAAGGCGGCGTCGAGAATGGCGCCGCGCGCTGGCACGATCTCGCGACTTTGCCGCAGCGCTGGAGCGCGCCGAAATTTCCGCTGAAGGCGGCCGATTTCATCTCCCGCGGCATTGCCGAGGGCCCCGCGCTCGGTCACGTGCTGACGCTTGCGGAAGACGCCTGGCTGGCCGCGGATTTTCCGCTGGATGCATCCGCGCTTGCCGCGATCGCCGACCAGACCGCCGCCCGTTTCACCCGCGATCACCGGCTGTGAATGTTCTGGCCGGCTTCGCAGACATTTCGCTCGGCCAACTCGTGCTGGTTGGCGGCATGGCGCTGCTGGCCTCCATCGTCGGCGGCCTTGCCGGCTATGGCACCGGCGCCTTGATGCCGCTGGTTCTGGTGCCGCTGATCGGGGCCGAGCCCGTGGTGCCGATCATCGCGATATCAGCGATCATCACCGATATCAGCCGCTTCGTGGCCTATTTCCGTTACGCCGACCGGCGCCGCGCCCTGATCGTGATCGGGGCTGCCGCGCTGACCACCGCGCTCGGCGCCTACGGTTACACGCGGCTTAGCAGCGCGGGCGCGGCGCTGGTGATCGGCAGCATGCTGATCCTGAGCGTCCCGCTGCGCCGGTTGGCCAAGAAGCGCGAGATCAGGATTGGCGATACCGGTCTCGGTGCGAGCGCGGTGGGCTATGGCGTGCTGGTCGGCGGCACATCAGGCTCCGGCGTGATCCTGCTGTCGCTGTTGATGGCGTCGGGGCTCGAGGGAGCGGCGGTGATTGCCACCGACGCCATGATTTCGGTGGTGACCAGCCTCATCAAGATTTCGGTATTCGGCCTCGCCGGCGTCGTTACCGCGCAGGTGCTGGCCTTTGCCCTCTTGATCGGCGCCATCGCGATTCCCGGCGCGTTCCTCGCAAAAGCCTTCGTCGAGCGCATGCCGGTGCACATCCACACCGCGATCCTCGACGCCGCCGTGATGGCCGGCGGCACGATGATGATCGCGGCGGCGCTGCGGCACTAGAGCATTATCGGTTCTGATTAAATCAGAACCGAAGCTCTAGATTCTTTGTTTTGACGCGTTTTCTTCACGCGAACCGGTACCCACTTCGCTATAATCGCTCTATCAGAGCTCGGGGGGCAGCAGTTCCGTCAGCGAGCGGATGATGCGATCGGGCTTCACGGTGGAGTCCGGAGGCAGGCCGTCGCCGTGCACGTCGATCCAGATGGCGTAGATGCCGAGCCGCTGCGGTGCTACGACTTCCCATTCCAGATTGTCGCCGATCATCCAGGTCTCGGATGCGGTGACGCCGAGTGTCTGCATGGCGTGCAGATAGGCGCGCTCGTCCGGCTTGCCGAAACCGTGCTCGCCCTCGATCTGGATGTGATCGAAACGGTGCGACAGCGCAAAACGTTCGACCTTGGCGCGTTGGGCGCCGGCGGCGCCGTTGGTCACCAGCGCTAGCTTGACGCCGCGCACCTTCAGTTCGTCGATGGCGTCGTGCGCGCCGGGGAAGACGAACATTTCCTCTTCGCGGTAGGCGGTGAAGCGGTTGGCGAGCCGTACCGCAAGATCCTCTGATAGCGTGTGGCCGCCTGCGGCAAGGGCGGCAAATCCGCCTGTGACGGTGACGCGCCGCGCCTCGTCCAGCTTCAGCCGCCATTCGGCGCCTGCGACCGCCCAGAATTTGCGCGCGGAATCCAGAACTGCGGTGGCAACCTGCTGCGAGGTCAACGGCCCGAACTCGGCGGCGAATTCCGCGGCGACGTTGTGCCAGGCGATCTCGGGGCGGCCATAGGCCGACAAGATGGTGTCGTCCATGTCGATCAGCATGGCGCGGGGCAGGTGGGTCATCGTTTCACGGCCATTTCGCTTCCAGCGCTGTCGACCGCGGGAAGCTGCGGTCGACTTGCCGCGAATATCAGATCCCCCGCACGCGGTCCAATTCCAGAAAATGACGTCGCCGGGCCGTGGATGCCGGGCGACGTCGAAATTCGCTTAAGCGACCTTGCTGCCGTGCTCGCCCTCTTCGTCTTCGTCGTCATCGTCTTCTTCGTCGTCTTCCTCTTCGTCATCGGACGTATCGTGCTCGGCGAGTTCAAGCACGGCCAATGGCAGCGTCTCGCGAAAGAGATCGCCTTCATTGCCCATCCACACGCACGCGACATTGCCGTCGTTGACTTCCACCACGCTAAGCGGATGGCCGCCCGACTTCAGCATGACGACATCGCCTGGTTTCAAATCCATGATCTGCTCCTTGTAATGCATGACGCGACTCGCAGTCTAGCGATCGGTCATGACAAGCCGATCATGACAGTCCAATCATGGCCACTTTACCTCCGGCGGCATCGACGAGAGAATAGAATCCACATTGCCGCCGGTTTTCAGCCCGAAGATGGTGCCGCGATCGTAGAGCAGGTTGAATTCGACGTAGCGCCCGCGCCGGATCAACTGCTCCTCGCGATCGGCGGCGTTCCAGGGCTGGGCGAAATTGCGCCGGACGAGTTCGGGATAGATTTTCAGGAAGGCGCGGCCGACGTCCTGCGTGAAGACGAGGTCGGCGTCCCAGTCGCCGGAATCATGCCAGTCGTAGAATATGCCGCCGATGCCGCGCGCTTCCTTGCGATGCGGCAAATAGAAATATTCGTCGCACCATTTTTTGTATTTGTCGTAGTCGGCCACATGGTTCGATCCCCCGCAGGCTTGCTTCATCGCCTGATGGAAGGCCAGCGTGTCCGGGTCCTCCTGGGTGCGCCGCCGGTCCAGCACCGGCGTCAGGTCAGCCCCGCCGCCGAACCACGCCTTGGTCGTGACGACGAAACGGGTGTTCATATGCACCGCGGGCACGTGTGGATTGCGCAGGTGCGCGATCAGCGAAATGCCTGATGCCCAGAACCGGGGATCGTCGGCCGCGCCCGGAATCTGTGCCCGGAATTCGGGCGCGAACTCGCCGTGCACGGTGGAGCAGTGCACGCCGACCTTCTCGAACAGCCGCCCGCGCATCATCGACATCATGCCGCCGCCGCCGGGCTTGCCGGTGTGGTCGGTGCGGTTCCAGGGCGTGCGCACGAAGCGTCCGGCGTCGCCGGGATAGAGCGAGGCCGGCGCATCGTCTTCCAGCCGCTCGAAGGCTGCGCAGATGTCGTTGCGCAAGACTTCGAACCAGGCTCGCGCGCGCGTCTTGCGATCCTCGATCAGCGACATGTCCATGCGGCTTAGCCCTGTGGTCCGAAATAGGTGCAGCTCTCGTTGCAACTGTCGCGATGAACGCTGACGCGGGTGATCTTGCCGGCGTGCTGGAGCCGCTCAAAGATGTAGCGCGAAATGTTTTCCAGCGTCGGCGTCCCCAGCGCTTCGACTTTATTGAGCAGTTTATGGTCGAGCGTCTTGCGGACTTCTTCCATGCTGCGTTCGAGCAGGCCGAGATCCAGCACCATGCCGGTGGCCGGATCGGGCGTGCCGCGCACGCTCACCTCGGCGCGAAACGAGTGGCCGTGAATTTCCTCGCTCGCCGCGCCGAAGGTCGTTCCCTTCAGCGAATGCGCGGCTTCGAAGCGAAATGATTTGGTCAGTTCCCACATCTTGAAAATCTGGTTCCTATCTGATGCCGAGTGTCTTGTGTGTTTGCAGGCTGAGCCGCCATTGCGGATGGCGCAGGCAGTAGTCGACCGTGCGCGCGGTGTTTTCGATCACGTCGGGGCCGTCCATCGGCTGCAGCGAAAAACGTTCGAAATCGAGCCCCGCAAAATCTTCCGGCGCCGCTCCGGCCTGCGGATAGACCAGCTTCAATTCGTGGCCGCGGCGCACCACGAGCCCGGCGCCGGCTTTCGGGCTGACGCAGACCCAGTCCATCCCGGCGGGCGGTTCGATCGTCCCGTTGGTCTCGATGCCGATGGCAAAACCGCGCGCATGCAGCGCATCGATGAAGGGGGGATCGACCTGCAGCAGCGGCTCGCCGCCGGTCAGGACGACATAGCGGTTGGTATTCTCACCGATCCATTGCCCGGCGATGATTTCGGCGAGTTCGTCCGCGGTGGCGTAGCGGCCGCCCAGCGTGCCGTCGGTGCCGACAAAGTCGGTATCGCAGAACTTGCAGGTGGCGCTGGCGCGGTCCTGTTCGCGGCCGCTCCAGAGGTTGCAGCCGGAAAAACGGCAAAATACCGCCGCGCGGCCGGCATGCGCGCCTTCGCCCTGCAAGGTCAGAAATATCTCTTTGACCGCGTAGCTCACACCTTCTCCTTGGAACCGATCTCACCCGCCATCGGGTGATCCGTCTGCCGCAGCGCCTCACCCAATGCCAGGGCCGCCGCCATGGCCACATTGAGCGAGCGCAAGCTGGGCCTGATCGGGATCACCAGCCGCGCATCGGCAGCGGAGGCGACTTCGGCGGTTACCCCTGCGGATTCCCGCCCGAACAGCAACACATCGTCCCGCCGGTAGCTGAAATCCAGATAGGAACCGGCTCCCTTGGTCGTAAACAGCACCAGCCGGGACCCGGCTTCGTTACGCCATTGCTGGAATTTTTGCCATGAGTCATGGCGGGTAAGGGCGACGTGGTCGAGGTAGTCCATTCCCGCCCGACGGAAATGCCGGTCCGAGATCGGAAAGCCGGCCGGCTCGATGATATGGGCAGCCGCGCCGAGGCACGCGCACAGGCGCAGAATCGTTCCCGTGTTCTGGGGAATATCGGGCTGGAAAAGCGCAATCTGCATGGTGTCGAGGCTTCGGCAGCGTGGGTGAATGTATTGAATAAATCACGGTCGGGCGCGGATTTAGTGCATTGCACGCTTGCGAGCCGATAGCGGGCTTGCGCTCTCACGGCAAGGGTGCCAATAGAACGATTCTGGACTGCTTGTTCCGCCGGATTGGGGAGGAAAAAGCGGTTTTTCTGCCGCCGCGGGGGCCGCGGGCGCCGGCAGCCTCTTCCGGTTGCGCTTCAGCGCGTCCGGGGCGGTTCCGCTGGCTGCAGACAAGAAAGGGCTTGGAATCGTGACGACAGCGTCTTCGGCGGACCATCCGACACGCCGTGATTTCCTTTACGTTGCAACGGGAGCCGTCGCCGCCGTAGGCGCCGCTGCCACGGTGTGGCCGCTGGTTTCCCAGATGAACCCGGATGCCTCGACGATCGCGGCCGGTGCGCCGATTGAGGTCGACCTGACCCCGATCGCCGAAGGACAGGACATCAAGGTGTTCTGGCGCGGCAAACCGATCTACATCAGCCACCGGACCAAGAAGCAGATCGACGAGGCCCGCAAGGTGCCTGTCGCAAGTTTGCCCGATCCGCAGAGCGACGAGGCGCGCGTCAAGCCGGGCCATGACCAATGGCTGGTCGTGGTCGGCATCTGCACGCATCTCGGCTGTATCCCGATCGCCCATGAGGGCGCTTACGACGGCTTCTTCTGCCCCTGCCACGGTTCGGTCTACGACACCTCGGGCCGCATCCGTCAGGGACCCGCGCCGACCAATCTGCCGGTGCCGCCCTACACCTTCGTTTCCGACACCAAAATCCAGATCGGCTAAGGGCTCGGACCTTTGTCCGAGACCCCTTAACCCGTCGCGTCGTTTTACTTCCTCAGGATCGCATCAATGAGCGGACCATCCGATTTCCAGCCGACCAATCCCGCCTTGAAGTGGATCGAACGGCGCCTCCCGATCATGGGACTCATGCACTCCTCGTTCGTGGCGTATCCGACGCCGCGTAACCTGAACTACTGGTGGACGTTCGGCGCCATCCTTTCGTTGATGCTGGGCGTGCAGATCCTGACCGGCGTGATCCTGGCGATGCACTACACGCCGCATGCCGACCTCGCTTTCAAATCGGTCGAACTGATCGTCCGCGACGTCAACTACGGCTGGCTGCTGCGCAACATCCACGCCTCCGGCGCCTCGATGTTCTTCTTCGCCGTCTACATCCACATGTTCCGCGGCCTCTATTACGGGTCGTACAAGGAGCCGCGTGAAGTGCTGTGGATCCTCGGTGTCATCATCTATCTCCTGATGATGGCGACCGGGTTCATGGGCTACGTGCTGCCGTGGGGCCAGATGAGCTTCTGGGGCGCCACCGTCATCACCAACCTGTTCTCGGCCGTGCCCTATTTCGGCGAGAGCATCGTGACGCTGCTGTGGGGCGGCTACTCGGTCGGCAATCCCACGCTGAACCGCTTCTTCTCGCTGCACTATCTGCTGCCGTTCGTGATCGCGGGCGTCGTCGTCCTGCACATCTGGGCGCTGCACGTGGCGGGCCAGAACAATCCGGCCGGCGTCGAGCCGAAGACCGAAAAGGACACGGTGGCGTTCACGCCCTACGCGACCATGAAGGACATGTTCGGCGTCTCCTGCTTCCTGCTGTTCTTCGCCTGGTTCATCTTCTACATGCCGAACTATCTCGGCGACGCCGAGAACTACATTCCGGCCAATCCGGCCGTGACGCCCGCGCATATCGTGCCGGAATGGTACTACCTGCCGTTCTACGCGATCCTGCGCTCGATCCCGAACAAGCTCGCCGGCGTCGTTGCAATGTTCGGGGCGATCCTCATCCTGGCGTTCCTACCCTGGCTCGACAGCGCCAAAACGCGCTCGTCGAAGTACCGCCCGCTGGCCAAGCAGTTCTTCTGGATGTTCGTCGTGGTCTGCATCGGGCTCGGCTATCTCGGCGCCCAGCCGCCGGAAGGCATCTATGTCATCGTCGGCCGCATTCTGACCTTCCTCTACTTTGCCTACTTCCTCATCCTGCTGCCGCTCTTGAGCCGGATCGAGAAGCCGCGTCCGGTGCCGAACTCGATCGCCGATGACGTGCTGGCGAAGACCGGCCGCAAGGCTGCGCCGATGGTGTCGAGCGTGATTGCCCTTCTGGTCGCCGGCGGCTTGCTGTTGGGCGGCGCCGAGAGCGCCCGCGCTGCCGAAGGTGGCACCAAACCGCCGGCGGAGAAGTGGTCGTTCGCCGGCCCCTTCGGCAAGTTCGATCGCGGCGCATTGCAGCGCGGCCTGAAGGTCTACAAGGAAGTCTGCGCGTCCTGCCATGGCCTCTCGTTTGTCGCGTTCCGCAACCTCGCCGAAGCCGGCGGTCCCGGCTACTCGGTGGCGCAGGCCCAGGCGTTCGCCTCCGAATACAAGGTCAAGGACGGCCCGAACGACCAGGGCGATATGTTCGAGCGGCCGGGCCGGCCGGCGGACTATTTCCCGTCGCCGTTCCCGAACGAGCAGGCAGCCCGCGCGGCTAATGGCGGCGCATATCCCCCGGACCTGTCGCTGATCACCAAGGCGCGTTCCTACGGCCGCGGCTTCCCGATGTTCCTGATCGACTTCTTCACACAGTACCAGGAGCAGGGCCCGGACTACGTTGCCGCGCTGCTGCAGGGCTATGAGGACAAGGCCCCGGCCGGCGTCACGCTGCCGGAAGGGTCCAGCTACAACAAGTATTTCCCGGGCCATGCCATCAAGATGCCGAAGCCGTTGAACGACGGCCAGGTTACTTACGACGACGGCTCGCCGGCGACGGTCGCGCAATACGCCAAGGACGTCACCACGTTCCTGATGTGGGCCGCGGAGCCGCACATGGAAGCGCGCAAGGCGCTCGGCCTGCAGGTGTTCGTGTTCCTGATCCTGCTCACCGTGCTTCTGTACTTCACCAAGAAGAAGGTCTGGGCCAACGCCCACTGATCAGCTCGTCATCGCGAATTTCGGAAAAGCCCCTGCGGGGGCTTTTTTGTTGCCCTGATCCGACTTTGTTGGCCTGAACTGACGCGGGCGAGCGGATCGAGCGATTGCTTCCGGAACGCACTGCGGACAAAATGCCGGTCAATCATCCAGAAATCAGCGCGGAGGAACCCATGGGTACCAGCATCACTTTCAAGCGGCCGGACGGCAAGGATGCCAGCGGCTACCTCGCCAACGCTGCGCGCGGCAATGCGCCGGGCGTGGTCGTGATCCAGGAATGGTGGGGCCTGCAGGACCAGATCAAGGGCCTGTGTGACCGGTTCGCGGCGGCGGGCTTCGATGCGCTGGCGCCCGATCTCTACAAGGGCACGGTGGTGCCGTATCACGACACGGACGCGGCCGGCAAAGAGATGAACTCGCTGGATTTCATGGACGCCACCACGCAGACCGTGCGCGGCGCCGCGCAATACCTGTCGCGCAACGGCGCCAAGGTCGGGTTGACCGGTTTCTGCCTCGGCGGTGCGGTGACCATCATCGGCGCCACCAAGATTCCGGAGCTTGCGGCCGGCGTGGTGTTCTACGGCATTCCGCCGGAGCAGGCGGCAAAGCCCGCGGATGTGACGATTCCATTGCAGGCCCATTTCGCCAACAAGGACGACTGGTGCACGCCGCAGGTGGTGGATGCCTTCGAGCAGGGCATGAAGGCCGCCGGCAAGTCGCTCGAATTGTTCCGCTATGACGCCGAGCACGCCTTCGTCAACGAGCAGCGGCAGTCGGTGCATGATCGCCAGGCCGCGGAGCTCGCTTGGGGCAGGGCGACGGAATTTTTCAACAAGCATCTCGGGTGAGCTGCGATGCGCGTCGGATGCGCCAGCCATCGCCGAGCTCAGCACGGCCCGCTTGAGGTTCAGGAATGAAAATCTTCTGCACGGGCGCGTCGGGCTATATCGGCGGATCGGTCGCGGCGCATCTCATCGCCGCCGGACATCAGGTGACCGGATTGGTTCGGTCGCCTGAAAAGGCCGACGCCGTTCGCGCCCGAGGCATCCAGCCCTTGCTGGGGATGCTGGATGACGGCGAAACTCTGGCGCAAGCGGCGCGGGCTGCCGACGTCGTCATCAATGCGGCGAGCGCCGATCACAAGGGCGCGGTCGAAAGCCTGCTTGGCGCACTCGCCGGTAGCGGCAAGCCGTTCATCCATACATCGGGATCGAGCATTGTCGGCACGCGCACCAAGGGCGAGCAGTCGGATGCAATCTTCGACGAAGACACGCCAGTCACGCCGTCGCCAGCGCGCGCGGCGCGGGTCGCGCTGAACGAATTCATTCTCTCCCATCGCGACAAGGGCTGCCGGCCGGTCATCATCTGCCCGAGCCTGATCTACGGCGTTGGCCTTGGCGCCGGACCTGACAGCGTGCAGGTGCCGTTGCTGATCGGGCTGGCAAAAAAGCGCGGCAACGCGGCGCACGCCGGACCTGGCGAGAACATCTGGTCGAACGTGCATATCGGCGACCTCGTGGCGCTCTACGCGCTTGCGATCGAAAAGGCGCCGGCGGGAGCGTTCTATTTCGCCGAGAACGGCGAGAATTCGATGCGCGAAGCCTGCGAGGCCATCAACCGCATGCTGGGTTTTTCGGGACCGCCCACGGCGATGTCGATGGCAGAAGCGGCTGCCGAATGGGGTGAAGGCACCACGGAGGATACGATGGCGTCCAACAGCCGGGTGCAGGCGAAGCGCGCGCGACAGCTGGGCTGGAAGCCGAACGCGCGCGAGCTGATCGAAGAGATCGAGCAGGGGTGTTACCGGGAGCAGGCGGGCAGACCATAGCAACCGCATTCGCATGCGGCGAGAGTACCCCATCTCGCAATTCATCTCGAGTTGATATAGATTGCCCCAATGACCAAGGTTCTCGAAGACGCCATCGAAAAGGTGCGCAAGCTCCCTGAGGATCGGCAAGCCTATGTCGCTGAAGTGCTGGAGCAGATTGCTGCGGCCGGGAGCGATCCGTTTATTGTGCCCGAGGCCCATCGCGCCGCGGTACTTGAAGGTCTCGGACAGGCCACGCGCGGGGAGTTCGCGAGCGATAAGGAAATGGCTGACCTCTGGAAAAAGTGTGGCCTGTGAGACTGCGGTACGCTCCGCGTGCCCGCACTGATATCGCGGAAATCTACCAGTATATTGCGCAACACAGCCCGCGCGCGGCAACTGCCGTTTCGGCTCAAATACGCGCCACGAGCCGCCTGTTGGCGGAATATCCTGGTTTGGGGCGAGAGACGGACATCTCCGGTGTTCGGGTGTTCCCGACGGCCCACTATCCTTACCTCGTCTACCACAGCGTTCGAGGGGACGACCTAGTCATCGTTCACGTTCGACATGCGCGCCGCGATGCGCCGACAGAAATACAGGGATCGGTCCGCTAGCGAGAACCGCTTTCGCGCACCCCATCCCACCACGCGCACGTCCCCGACATCAGCTTGTAATTGCCTTCCATCACCTGCACCGGCGCCCGCAGTCCTGACGCCGCCGCTCGCAGGCGCATCTCGCGCGCGACCGCGCGGTCTTCCGGCGGCAGCCAGACGCGCTCGTGTCCCCACAGGCTGGGCCCGTCATGCATCTCGACCGGCTGCCACCTCGCGGGATCGATCTCGCGGCCGCCCCAGCCGCATTCGATCATGAAGGACGAGGGCGTTTTGGCGTAGAACGAGGTCATGAAATCGTTGGTGTGCCGGCCGAGCGTGACGCCGACGCGATCTTCCTGCGTCAGTGCGATATCGTAGCACTGGCCGACATCGTCGAGCGAGAACAGCTCCACCATCAGATGGTGCATGCCGTTCCTGCCGGTCTCGATCAGCGCGAGGCTGTGATGCCGCGCGTTGATATGGAAGAAATAGGCGCGGAACGGTTTTGAGATGTAGTCGGAGAGGCCGAAGCCGAGCACGTCGACATAGAATGCCATGACCGGCTCGATATTCTCGACCGTCAGCACGGCATGCCCGAGCCCGAGCGGGCCGGTGCGGAATCCCGAAATCGATCGTCCCGGCATGAAGGGCGTATCGTCGATCTCGGCGCCGTGAAAGGCTTCCAGGCGATTACCGGCGGGATCGCGAAACGAAATCAGGCTGCGGACGCGCCTGGCATCGGCCAGCGTCTGCGGTTCGGCGGTGACAGACACGCCGGCTTTCTCCAGCCGCGCCGCCAGCGCATCCAGCGCCGCCGCGTCGGCGACCTCCCAGCCGAAGAAACGCGCGCCTTCGCCCATCGCGCGGTCGATGACGATGCGCTGCTTGCGGTCGTCCATCCGGAACGCCAGCAGCGAATTGCCGCGCTCGACCGCCTGCAGCCCGACTAGGCCGGTCCCGAACTGCCGCCAGTCCTCGAGGTTATCAGATCCGAAACCGGCATATCCCAGACCCAGCAATGCCATCGCCTGTCTCCCTTGTTTGCAATCTTTGCGCGCCGGAAAGCGCCGCTGCTTGCTCAAATCCTACGCAAGTTTTCCGCTTTCCGACACCCCGGGGTGGGGCTCGGGACGGGGCGTCCCGGCCGGCCCCTCCCTTGACATCGTCAGCGGCGGATGTGATTAGGCTCCCATGAACACCGTTATCAGCCCATCCCGTCTTTGGTGGCGCACCTCTTAAAGAGGTGGCCGGTGCGATTTCATTTTTTTAATCGTCGAAGGTCGCCATCGCAGTGCGACGGTCCCTTCGTTTGTCCTGTGTGGCGCTCCCTCCCGAAGTTTCGTAAGAGGATCACATGAACAGGACAGCCTTCTCCATGCCCGAGCACAGCGACTACCGGACCAGCGGTGGCCTCGCGATTTCGCGCGCCGTCGAGCAGTTCGCCGGCAACGCCAGGCGCCTCGATAACCTGATCGAGTTGCTCGACCGCCGCCGCGGCGTGGTGCTGTCCTCCGGCACCACGGTGCCGGGCCGCTACGAGAGTTTCGACCTCGGCTTTGCCGATCCGCCGCTGGTGCTGGAAACCGCTGGCTCTGACTTTTCGCTTTCTGCGCTGAATGCGCGCGGCGAAGTGCTGATCGCATTTCTCGGCGACGTGCTGCGCGAGCCCTGCGTGGTCATTTCGGAGCGAAGCCCAACGCGGCTGGCCGGTCACATCATCCGCGGCGCGGCGCCGGTCGAGGAAGACCAGCGCACCCGCCGCGCCAGCGTGATGTCGCTGGTGCGCGATCTCGTCGCCGCCTTGTCAGCCAATGACGATCCGCTGCTCGGCCTGTTCGGCGCCTTCGCCTATGATCTCGTCTTCCAGATCGAAGACCTCGTGCAGAAGCGGGCGCGGGAGAGCGACCAGCGCGACATCGTGCTGTATGTGCCGGATCGCCTCTTGGCCTACGACCGCGCCACCGGCCGCGGCGTGGTGCTGAGCTATGATTTCACCTGGAAAGGAAAATCCACCAAGGGTCTGCCGCGCGACACCGCCGAGAGCGTTTACGCCAGGACGCCGCGGCAGGGCTTTGCCGACCACGCGCCCGGCGAATATCAGGCCACCGTCGAGGTCGCGCGCGCGGCATTCGCGCGCGGCGATCTGTTCGAGGCGGTGCCCGGGCAGCTCTTCGCCGAGTCCTGCGAGCGCTCGCCGGCCGAAGTGTTTCAGCGGCTTTGTCGTATCAACCCGTCGCCTTATGGCGCGCTGATGAATCTCGGCGACGGCGAATTTCTGGTGTCGGCCTCGCCGGAAATGTTCGTGCGCTCAGACGGTCGCCGGGTCGAGACCTGCCCGATCTCGGGCACCATCGCGCGCGGCGTCGACGCGATCGGCGATGCCGAGCAGATCAGGCAGCTCTTGAACTCGGAGAAGGACGAGTTCGAACTCAACATGTGCACCGACGTCGACCGCAACGACAAGGCGCGGGTGTGCGTGCCGGGGACGATCAAGGTTCTGGCACGGCGGCAGATCGAGACCTATTCAAAGCTGTTCCATACCGTCGATCATGTCGAAGGCATGCTGCGCCCGGGATTCGATGCGCTCGACGCCTTCCTGACTCATGCCTGGGCAGTCACCGTGACCGGTGCGCCGAAATTATGGGCCATGCAGTTCGTCGAGGACAATGAGCGTTCGTCGCGGCGCTGGTACGCCGGCGCGATCGGTGCGGTGAATTTCGACGGCAGCATTAATACCGGGCTGACCATCCGCACCATCCGTATGAAGGACGGCCTGGCTGAAGTGCGCGTCGGCGCCACCTGTCTGTTCGATTCAGATCCTGCCGCCGAAGACCGCGAGTGCCAGGTCAAGGCGGCGGCGCTGTTCCAGGCGCTGCGCGGCGACGCGCCAAAACCGCTATCGGCGTTTGCGCCCGATGCCACCGGCTCGGGCCGCAAGGTGCTGCTGATCGATCACGACGACAGTTTCGTGCACATGCTGGCGGATTATTTCCGCCAAGTCGGCGCAACCGTCACCGTGGTCCGGCATGTGCATGCCCAGGAAATGCTGAAGAAGAACTGGGATTTGCTGGTGCTCTCACCAGGCCCGGGTCGCCCTGAGGATTTCGGGATTTCGAAAACCATCGGGACGGCGCTCGACCGAAAACTGCCGATCTTCGGCGTCTGTCTCGGCGTGCAGGCGATCGGCGAATATTTCGGCGGCCAGCTCGGCCAGCTCACCCACCCCGCGCATGGACGGCCGTCGCGGGTTCAGGTGCGCGGCGGACGGCTGATGCACAACCTGCCCAATGAAATCGTGATCGGCCGCTACCATTCGCTCTATGTCGAGCGCGACAGCGTGCCGGAAGTTCTTGAGGTCACCGCGACCACCGAGGACGGCGTCGCGATGGCGATCGAACACAAGACCCTGCCGGTCGGCGGCGTGCAGTTTCACCCGGAATCGCTGATGTCGCTCGGCGGCGAGGTGGGACTGCGGATCGTCGAGAACGCGTTTCGTCTGAGCGTACCCGTCAATTGAGGATTGCGAGATACCGATGACATTCGATCATGATCTGAAAGCCACCGTCCGCACCATTCCGGATTACCCGAAGAAGGGCATCCTGTTTCGCGACATCACCACCCTGCTGGCGGATGCGCGCGCTTTCCGCCGGGCGGTGGACGAACTGGTGCAGCCCTGGGCGGGATTGAAGATCGACAAGGTCGCCGGCATCGAGGCGAGGGGATTCATCCTGGGCGGCGCGGTGGCGCATCAGGTCTCCGCCGGCTTCGTGCCGATCCGCAAGAAAGGCAAGCTGCCGCACACCACCGTGCGGATTGCGTATTCGCTGGAATACGGCCTTGATGAAATGGAGATGCACGTCGATGCAATCCAGCCCGGCGAGCGCGTGATTCTGGTCGACGATCTCATCGCCACCGGCGGCACCGCCGAGGGCGCGGTGAAACTGCTGCGTCAGATTGGCGCGAACGTGGTCGCCGCCTGTTTCATCATCGACCTGCCGGATTTGGGCGGCTCCGCCAAGCTGCGCGCGATGGAAGTGCCGGTGCGGACGCTGATGGCGTTCGAGGGGCATTGAGTTTTCTTCGCTCCAAACTCTCCCCACGTCGTCCCTGCGAACGCGGGGACCCATAGCCACCGTCGGTAGTTGGTGGGGAAGATGTCAGCCGTCTCGTCTTCATCGCGAGAGCAACGCGGTATGGGTCCCTACGTTCGCAGGGACGACAACAACGTCACACCGCTTCTGCATTGAGCTGCGACCGCCAATGCAGCGCGCGTTCCTTCAGCAACGTATCGCGGATGTAGGACGTCTCTTCCTCTTCCAGCCGTTCGCATTCCTCGAACGTCAGGCTGTCAGGCCCATGCGCGGTCCACGCCGCCTGCAGGGTGCGGCAGGGGTGGCTGCCCTGGCGCAGCGTGAACCAGATCCGGTTCTGGATCTTCTCCAGATTGGGCGTCCTGCCGACCCATACCTGCACCGAGGCCTTGCAGCGGATGACGAAAACCCCTGCGAAGGTTTTCCGCTCCTTGTAGGCGGCGATGGCGGCCTTTCTGTCTGATGTCATAGGGTCGGCCTCGCCAGTTGGTCAGGCGAAGGCGATACCAGACAAGGCGGGTTACGTCAATATTACCCGGGTAATATTATGATTTGGCACCCGTCGCAGTGGTTCACGACCGCTGCGCGAGCAGGCTGAACTCAAGCTCCCGAAAGCTGGTGTAGTTCCTGCGGATCCACTGGTGCAACTCGGTCGATGAATCACGTTCGTTGCGCAAATAGTCGGTGAAGGAAAAGGTCAGCCGGTCGACATAGGTTTTCAGGAACGAGGGCAGGGCCGTTATTCGCAGCACCCGCCCCAAGCCCATCGCCTCGGGCAGTTCGCCACGCACCACATACTCGTTGTCGATCGTAATCAGCGCTTTCAGCGGGATCTGCTCCCGTAACGTCGGATAGGCGCGCGCGGAAACGCGGTCGGTATCGGCCACGAACAGGATGATCGGCGCGACGCTGCGCCGCGCGGCCTCTTTCAGGAAGCCGATCTCGTTGGTCATCTTGAAGAACTCGTCGAACGCATGAAAGCCGAGGTCGATCACCTTGGCGACACCGTCATTGACGATCAGGCGGTCCATGAGCTGCATCTTGCCAAAGGTGTCCATGACCTCGGCTGTCTCGGTCAGGCGCGGCAGATATTCGAGCAGCGACGGTTCCTTCAGGTTGATGTCGAAGGAGGACACCGTGCCGTCTTTCAGCAGCAGGAATTCGCTCAAGAGCCGCGCGAGCAGCGTCTTGCCGACCAGCGGCCGGGGCGAGCAGATGATGTAGACAGGCGTGGGGTTCATCACCCGCTATATCAAAGGAAATTTTCGCCTAATCCAGCCCCCATCGCGGCGGGTGCGCGACTATTTTTCACCGCCGCGCACGCCAGGCTTGGCGCCGACCAGATCGGTCAGCTTGATACGGTCGAACTCGCTCCAGACGTTGGCGAGCCAGTGCCGGACATAGCCGCGCAGCACGAACGAGTAGTTCGCGGCTTCGTCCTCCTTGCCCTTGTTGGCGACGAATTTGAGGAACGGCACCGAGGAAACCTCGACCTGCTCATAGGCCATTTCATTGAGCTTGGGGATCGTGAGTTCGGTGGCGTCCTTGATGCGGTGGAAATAGGAATTGTAGGTCGCCTGGTCCCACTGGAAGAACTGGGTGTCGTTGATGAAGTTCTTCACCAGGAAGTATTTGGCGCCCTGCATGAAATTCGCGGTCTCGGCGATTTCATCCAGCGAGGCGATCGAGGGTCCCAGTATATGGAACACGGCGAAGGTGATCTGTCCGGCCTTGGCCGCATCGAGAAAGCCGATGTCGCGCAGCGAGGCCAGCGCCGGCGACAGCAGTCCGGCGCGGACGTCGATCACGGTGACGGAGGGGCTGGCCGCGTTCAGCGTATCGAAGATCTTCATCTGGTCCGAGGTCGTCGTCATGTCGACGATCTCGGTGATGTCGGGGTGGAAGCGCATCAAGGTGCCGCGCGGCGATTCGGTGTCGAACGCCCGGGTCGGCACGTTGTTGGCGCTGAAATAATCCAGGAGCGTCCGCGACACGGTCGTCTTGCCGACCCCGCCCTTGTCCGCGCCCACCACAATCACGACTGGCTTTGCCATGGAATTCCCTTGAACAACGTCCCCGATCGCGGGAGCGATCGGTAGGCCCCATTCCCTGCTTTGGGCGCGAACATGGCAGAAACAAGGGATAATTCAATTCCTTGGACGGCCATCGCCGTTATTCATACCGAATTCGTTAATCCGGGACCGGCGACAGGGCGGCTGCTCAGCGGTGGGGGCCCCAAGGGCCCTCTGAGGGGCCGGGACGAGCGCCCGGAGCGCCGGCGGGCTGGCTGGCATCGTTCCAGGGGCCGCGGGGAACCGGCGGTTGGAGTTGCCCGGCGGCCGATTCCTCCGGCTCATCGGATTCGTCCGCCGTCTCCGAGGGCAAGGCCAGCGGTCCGGGATCATGGCCGCCGGCGAACTGCACCAGCGCCTTGACGCGCCTGTCCACCGACGGATGGGTCGCGAACAGGTCGGCAAATCCCTCGCGCGGATTGTCGACGCAGAGCTCCATGACCGCCGAGGTTGCGCCGGGAAGCTCGCCGCGGTTCTCGATCTTGCGCAGCGCCGTGATCATGGCATCGGGATTTTTGGTCAGTTCGACCGAACCGGCGTCGGCCAGCAATTCGCGTGACCGCGATAGCGCCAGCTTGACGACCTGCGACAACAGCCAGGCCAGCAGGATCAGCGCCACCGCGATGATGATCGCGATGATCGCGCCGCCGCCCCCCTTGCTGTCACGGTCGGACGATGATGACGAGGCCGAAGATGACGACGATCCGCCGCTGCCGCTGGAATTCCACGACAGGTTGGTGAACATGCGAAAGAACAGCTCGCCGAAGAAGCCGACCACGCCGGCGATGATGACCGCGATCACCATCAACTGAACGTCACCATTGCGGATATGTGTCAGCTCGTGGCCGAGCACGGCCTCGATTTCCTGGTCGTTGAGTGCCTCCAGAAGCCCCGATGTGACCGTAACGGCGTATTGCCGCTGGTTGAGGCCGCTTGCGAATGCGTTCAGCGCCGGGCTGTCCATCACCTTCAGCTTCGGCATCGGGATGCCGCGCGAGATGCAGAGATTTTCCAGGAGATTATAGAGCCGCGGCTGCTGCTGCCGCGTCACGCTCTCGCCGCCGGTCACGGCGTCGATCATGTTCTGGTGGAAGAAGTAGGCGATCACGATCCACAGCACGGCGGCGATCGTGGCGTAGGGGGAGGCCGCGATCAGATCGCGCGAGGCGCGCATCAGGTAAAAGCCGACCGATTGGCCGCTGTACATCAGCGCTTCGGCGACCAGCGCGCCGGCAAACACCAGCACGTAGATCAGCAGAAACAGGCCCGCGAGCATCAGCATCGAACGAAACTTGTTCGATGCGATATGCGTGTAGAGACCGTAGGCGGCCATGATGGATTGCTCTGCCGGATCGCTTCGGGCCTAGAACTTCACAGTCGGCACCGTCTCGACTTCGGTGCGGCTGGCGCCGAGGTCGAAGAATTCCTTGCGGGTGAAGCCGAACATGCCGGCAAACAGCGCCGCGGGAAGCTGCTGAATGCCGGTGTTGTATTCCTGGACCGCGTTGTTGAAGAAGCGGCGGCTGGCCGCGATCTTGTTTTCGAGGTCGGACAGTTCGCTCGCAAGCTGCTGGAAGTTGGCGTTGGCCTTGAGGTCCGGATAGGCCTCCGACAGCGCGATCAGGCGCCCGAGCGCGCCGCTCAACTGGTTCTCGGCGGCGGACACCTGCGCCGGCCCCTGCGCCGACATCGCGGAATTGCGCGCCTTGATGACGTCGTCGAGCGTGCCGCGCTCGTGCGAGGCGTAGCCCTTGACGGTCTCGACCAGGTTCGGGATCAGGTCGTGGCGCTGCTTGAGCTGGACGTCGATGTCGGCAAAGGCCTGACTGACGCGCTGGCTGAGCGCGACCAGGCGGTTATACGCGCCGAAGGCAAACAGCACGATGATGACGATGACGCCGAGAACGATCCAGCCGGTCGACATGACGGACAACTCCTGTGGGACGAAAAGACAGGGAAACTAGACGAAAAACCGGGCGTGCGGCAGCCCGCCGCGGCTTGAAGGACACCTTGGGGCATGGCTTTAGTCGGAAGTGGGGCGGGATAAGTTCAATTCGGTCGTGTCCCGGCTCTGCGGTGCAGCGTCTCTTGACGATGCACCGCAGAGCCGGGACCCATCGCCGCTCGGAGAGCTGGGTCCCAGACCAGCAGCGCACCACGCCGCAAGAGCGGCGCGCTGCGCAGCATCCGGGGCACGGAAACCGCTGTCTGAATCAGCTCTCCGCCGTCACGGCATCGCCCCACCGCCAACGGCGGGCGGCGGCGTAATCCGCTTTGGCGCGGCGAGGCACTTTTGTGAGGACGAGACCTTCCGGGGTGCAAAGCTTCGCTGTTATTTCGACCTTGTTCGCGGCCGGTTGTGCCAGCACGCGGGATGGCCGCCGTGCGACCGGCGCACGCGTCAGCGCAACATAGGCGAATCGCTCGTCCTCGAACGGCAGCTCCGCACCCTTGACCTGCTTGTGCGCGCGGGAGCGCTGCAGGCGCTGGGTGAAATGGCACCAGTCCGGTGGCTGCAGCGGGCATTTGCCGTCATGCGGGCAGGGAGCCACGACGTGCGCGCCCTGTGCGATCAAATGCTCGCGCAGTGCGATGATCCGGGCATAGCCCGCCGGCGTGCCGGGTTCGACGACGAGCAGCGTGTCGCGGGTCTTTGCCCACATCAGTTCGGCGAGTGCGCGTTGTTCGGCGTCGCCGATCTCGCCTATCAGGTAGCTCGCCATGACGAGGTCGGCGGCATCCGCCTTTGCCAGCGCCGCGCGGGCTTCGCCGCGTTCGTAGCTGATGTCACGCAGGCGAAAGCTGTCGCTGACGAGGTCGAGCGCCAGCGCACGCAACGCGTCGTTGGCATCCAGCAGCGTGAAGTCCCTCAGCGACGGAAAGGCTTCGGTCGCCGCCCAAGTCGCCGTTCCCGGCCCGGCGCCGACATCGAGCAGGCTATTCGGGGCGAAGTCCGGCCTGATCTCGACCAGCGCGTTCAGGCTGGCCGTGACCGCGGCATAGGTCGCGGGCATCCGCGCCAGCGCATAGGCGAGCGCATCGGTTTCCGACCGGATGCCGCCGGAGCCGCCGCCGTCACGATAGGTTTTCGAGATCGAAGCTGCGCGGCCGGCAGCGTCGCTGCGCGAAAAGCCGCGCAGCTTGCCGTCGAGCGCGGCTTTCAGTTCGGCGGGGAGGTCGGGCGAGGTCATCTATCGTTGTCATGCCCCGCGGAGGCGGGGCATCCAGTAAGCCGTGACGGTTGAGCGCTTCAACAGAGAGCGCGGCGTACTGGATCATCCGCCTTCGCGGATGATGACGTCAACTGGGTGAGGCAGCGCGCCTCACGCCACGTTCTGGTCGAGGATCTTCACCGCGTCGTCGAGGCCGACCGAGACCAGTTGCGAGACGCCGCGTTCGGCCATGGTGACGCCGAACAGCCGGTTCATCCGCGCCATCGTGATCGGGTTATGCGTGATGATGATGAAGCGGGTTTCCGTCGACGACGTCATCTCGTGCAGCAGGTTGCAGAAACGCTCGACGTTGTGGTCGTCGAGCGGTGCGTCGACTTCGTCCAGCACGCAGATCGGCGACGGGTTGGTGAGGAACACCGCGAAAATCAGCGCCAGCGCGGTCAGTGCCTGCTCGCCGCCTGAAAGCAGCGACAGCGTCTGCGGCTTCTTGCCGGGCGGTTTTGCGATGATTTCCAGACCGGCTTCCAAGGGATCGTCGCTCTCGATCAGATGAAGCGCGGCTTCGCCGCCGCCGAACAGTTCGGTGAACAGCCGCTTGAAATGCTCGTTGACGGTTTCGAACGAGGTCAGCAGCCGCTCGCGGGCTTCCTTGTTGAGGCTCTGGATGCCCTGGCGCAGCCGCTTGATGGCTTCGACCAGATCGTCACGCTCGGTGGTCAGCGCGGTGTGCTGGGTCTCGACCTCGCGCAGCTCTTCCTCGGCGCGCAGATTGACGGCGCCAAGGCGTTCGCGGTCGCGGCGCAGCTTTTCGAGGTTTTCCTCGATCTCGTTGAGCGGCGGCAGTTCCGCCCCCGGTTCGATCTCGGCGAGCGCCGCCACCGCATGCGGCTCGACTTCGAGCATGTCGTGGATTTCGCGCTCGATGTCGGAAAGCCGGCGCTTGGTGCCTTCCATGCGTTCTTCGGCGCGGGCGCAGGCTTCGCGGGCAGAGGAGAGCGCTTCGAGCGATGCCTTGGCTTCGCGGTCGGTCTGCGCCATCACGCTCTCGGCGGCGGCGAGCGCGTCGGCGGCGACGCGGCGGGCGCTTTCGGCGGATTCGATTTCGTTGATCAGCGCGCGGCGCTTTTCGGCAAACAGAGCCGGTGCATCTTCAAGCTCGGCGCGCTCGGCCGTCACTTCGGTGATACGCGCCTCGACGGTGGCGACCTGGGAGGCCGAGCTTTGCCTGCGGTTCTGCCATTCGGTGCGTTCGGCCGTTATCGCCTGCACGCGCTTGTCGGCCAGTTCGGCCTCGCGCGCCAGCGCCTGGGCTTCGGCCCGCACCTGCGCGGCAAAGCGACGGTGCCCGTCAATCTCGGTGCGAACGGCGGTGAGCCTGGCTTCGGTCTCATCGGTCGGCGGCAACTCGTCCAGCGCGGCGCTGGCGCTCTCATGCGCCGCCTCGGCCTCGCTGCGATCGGCGGCGAGACGGGTATGCGCTTCGGTCAGCGCGGATTTGCGCGCGGCGTGGCGATTGATCTCACGCTCGGTCGTGGCATGGCGCTCGCGCGTCGCATCGGCTTCGCGCTGCGCGGCACGCCAGGCCTCGCGGGCGGCGGACTCGGCGGCGGAGGCCTGCTTCAGTTCGGCCTCGGCGTCTTCGAGCGCCTGCCGCTTGTTGGCGGCGTCGGTGCGGGCCTGCTCCAGCTCGTGTTCGATATCGACGAGGCGCGCGCGTTCGGCGAGACGCCGTGCGGCGCCGGTCGGCGCATGCGCAGCCGCGACAAATCCGTCCCAGCGCCAGACATCGCCTTCCAGCGACACCAGCCGCTGGCCGGTCTTCAATTGCGAAACCAGTTCGGCGCCGCGCTCCTTCGGCACGACGCCGATCTGGGCGAGACGACGCGCCAGCTCGGACGGCGCCTCGACATGGGCGGCGAGCGGGTCGACGCCGGCCGGCAGCGACGGATCGTCGAAGCTCGCACCCGCATTGGTCCAGCGCATCGGCGCGGAGGGGTCGACGGGGGCGTCAAGATCGTCGCCGAGGACGGCGCCGATCGCCTTTTCATAACCCTTGGTGACAGTGACGCCGTCGATGATCGGCGGCCACAAATTCTTGGTCTCGCCGTTGACGAGTTTTGAAATCGTGCGCGCTTCGGTCTCCAGCCGCTGCACGCGCTTGTCGGCCTCGGTGAGCGGCGCGCGTGAGGCTTCGAGCTTCTGCCGCGCGGCGATGTGACCGGTCTCGCTGGCTTGGGCTGTGGCTTCGGACGCGGCCAGCGTTTCCTGCGCAGTTTCCATGGCCGCGGCGAGCGCGTCGAGGTCACCGAGATTGCCGGTCTCGTCGCTGAGCTTCTGCTCGTCGGCCTGGACGCTGGCGATTTCCTGATCGAGTCGGGCCAACCGGTCGCGATGGGTGCGTACGCCGGCTTCGAGCTGTTTGCGCTTCGCGGTGAGGTCGGCGAGTGCGGTGGTCAGTTCGCCGAACATGCGCTCGGCGGCGGCCAGCGTCGCTTCCGCTTCCGAGACGCGATCATCGACGCCGGAGCGCTTTTCGACGCGCGACTTGATCTCTTCCTTCAACTCGGCGTCTTCGGTGTCGAGCCGCTGCAGCGCGATCTCGGCGTCGGACGTCTGCTGCTGTTCGCGCGCGATGTCGGCGGCGAACTGCGTCAGCCGCCGGTCGAGCTCGGCGACGCGCTCCTTGGCGCGCTCTTCCTCGCGATCGAGCAGTTCGCGCGCATTGGTGAGGCGCTGCAGCCCCGCTGCGGCGCGGGCTTCGCCCTCGCGCAGGGCAGGGAGTTCGGAGGCGCGGATCGCCTGGATGCGTGCGGCCTCGGCCTGCTCGCGGGTGCGCTCGGCCATTTCGCGTACGTTGATGTCGTGGGTATGCCCGGCCTCCGCAACGTCGGCGTTGGCCTCCAGCCAGCGCAGATGGAACAGCGTGGCCTCGGCCTTGCGCACCTTGGCGGCGACTTCGCGGAAGCGAATCGCCTGGCGCGCCTGCTTCTTCAACCCGTCGATCTGGCCGGACAATTGCCCGATCACGTCCTCGACGCGGGTGAGGTTGGTTTCGGCCGCCCTCAGCCGCAGCTCGGCTTCGTGGCGGCGGGCGTGCAGGCCGGCAACGCCGGCGGCGTCTTCCAGCACGCGGCGGCGTTGTTCGGGTTTCGCCTGAATGATCTCGCCGATCTTGCCCTGGTGAACCAGCGCCGGCGAACGCGCACCGGTGGCGGCATCGGCAAACAGGATCTGCACATCGCGGGCGCGGACGTCGCGGCCGTTGATGCGATAGGCCGAGCCCGCCTCGCGCTCGATGCGGCGAGAGATCTCAAGAAGCTGGCTATCATTGACTGCGGCCGGCGCCGTGCGATCGGAATTGTCGATCGTCATGACAACTTCGGCGTGGTTCCGCGCCGGTCGGTTGCCGGAACCGGCGAAGATCACGGCATCCATGTCGGCGGCGCGCAGCGATTTGTGCGAGGTCTCGCCCATCGCCCAGCGCAGCGCCTCGACCAGGTTCGACTTGCCGCAACCATTCGGACCGACCACGCCGGTGAGGCCGGGTTCGATCATGAAATCAGTGGCTTCGACGAACGACTTGAAACCGTGGAGGCGGAGGCGCGTGAGTTTCATGAACACAAATCTCTGTTGGCCGGGCGCGAATCTCCCTGCCGTGACAATACCATAGAAGGCAATGTCGGTGTGGATGGATAGCCCATTGCGGCTCTTCTGGAGCGCGACAATGGCGAGGCTGAGGCCGGAGGGCAACGGCCCCGCAGGGCTTTTCCCAAGGGATTTGAAGGGCTTTTGTCGAGCCTTTTGCTGGACTTATGGCCGCATATGAATCCGGCGGCGCGAATCAGCTCTTCAACAGCGAATTGATGCGCTTCGAGAATTCCTCGAAGCTCTGCTCGCCCTTGAGCATCTCGCCGTTGATGAAGAAGGTCGGCGTCGACTGCACCTTCAGCACCTCGGCCGCGAACTTCTGGTCGGCTGCGATCTTGTCGAGCAGCGCCTGATCCTTCAGGCAGTCCTCGACCTGCGCCTGGGTGAGGCCGGCCTGCTTGCCGATCCGGCTCAGCGTCTCCGTGGTGTTCTTCACCATCCAGTCGTTCTGCTGCTTGAACAGAAGGTCGATCACGGCAAAAAATTTCGGCGCGTCGTCCTTGGCGATGCAGCGCGCCAGCATCGATCCCGCAGCCGCCTTGATGTCGAGCGGGAATTCGCGGAACACGAAACGGATCTTGCCGCTGTCGATGAATTCCGACTTGATCTTCGGAAACACTTTTTCGGTGAAAGCCGCGCAGTGCGGGCAGGTCATCGAGGCGTATTCGGTGATGGTGACCGTAGCGTTGGCCGGTCCAAGCGCCATGTCGGGCAGGGACTGCGGCTTGGCGACGTCAGCGCCCTGTGCCATCGCGTCCGTGATCAGCCGCAGCGGCGAGAAGCCGGCGAGGGCGGTCAGCCCGGTCAACGACAGGGCGGCGGTGAAGGCGCGGCGGGTGATCATCAAAGTCTGCTCCCGAATGGCGCGTTCACGCCCGAAAGAAGTACGAAAAGAAGCCTTCGCTAGCTTGAAACGCCAGTTGTGGCAATGGCGGGTTGCAGCGGCGGCGCTGCGCCCAGGGCTCAATTTCTCTTGATCGCGGCGCCGAGCCGCGCCAGTGCGGCGCGCAGTTCCTCGTCCTCTACCGCGGACAGGGTTTCGGCGACTTTTGCCACCGATTTCGGATCCGGCGCGCGGCTGGGCGCGGGGCCTTTGCGGCGCGACAGCGGCGCTTGCCGCAGCGCCAGCCGGCCGACCGCGCTCCAGCCGAAGAAGCGGTTGACCCGTTGCAGGATGACATCAGAGGAATGCTGGATCTCCAGCGCCATCGGGCCTTCGACCCGCAATATCAGCGTGGCCGGTTCCTGCGGCTGCCCCTCCACCGGCCGCGGCCATTGCATCTTCAGCGGCTCGGAATGGGCTGATATTTCGGGTCCTGCGATGTCGGCCCAGCGCGTCACCAGTTCGCGCGCGGCAAATCCCTGCTTGGCGTAGGCGTCCGAAAACACGTCGCTGAGCAGGACGGAGAGGGGTTTTGCCGAGATCGGGCCGGGTTTTGCCATGGGGGCTTCTATATCACCTCGCCCGTCGCAAGCGCTATCTCCGCCGTCATGTCCGGGCATAGCCGTCTGAAGGACGGCGTGCCTTCGCTCGCCTATGCCCGGCCATCCACGTCTTGGACTGCCGCGAAGAAGAAAGACGTGGATGCCCGGGACAAGCCCGGGCATGACGTGGAGAGTTTTGCGTTCCGACACTAGAGTACACGGATGACTTCTTCCGCGGTCGCCAAAACCAAACGACGAGCAGAATCGGACGACGACAGCGCCTCGCGCCCCGCGCTGCTGCTCGACTGGTACGACCGTCATCGCCGCCAGTTGCCGTGGCGGCCGCCGGCGGGCGAGCGGGCTGATCCGTACCGGGTCTGGATGTCTGAAATCATGCTGCAGCAGACCGGCGTCAAAACGGTTGGGCCGTATTTCGAGAAGTTTCTGGCGCGCTGGCCCGATGTCGCCTCGCTCGGCCGCGCCTCGCAGGATGACGTGCTGCGGATGTGGGCCGGGCTGGGCTATTATTCGCGCGCGCGCAATTTGCATGCCTGCGCAGTGGCGGTGCTGCGCGACCATGGTGGGGTGTTTCCCGACAGCGAGGAAGGCCTGCGCAAATTGCCGGGGATCGGCCCCTATACGGCGGCGGCAATCGGCGCGATCGCCTTCGACATCAGAACCATGCCGGTGGACGGCAATATCGAGCGCGTGGTGTCGCGGCTTTACGCGGTCGAAGAGCCGCTGCCGCAGGCGAAGCCGCTTATTCAGCAATTGGCGGCGACGTTGCTGGGTCCGTCTCCCGCCGGCGACGAGAAGTCTCGCGCCGGCGATAGCGCTCAGGCGCTGATGGATCTGGGCTCCTCGATCTGCACGCCAAAGAAGCCGGCCTGCGCGTTGTGCCCGTTGAACGAGGATTGCGCGGCACGCGTGCGGGGCGATCAGGAGACGTTTCCGCGCAAGGCGCCGAAGAAGACGGGAACGCTGCGCCGTGGCGCTGCCTTCATCGTCACGCGGAGCGATGAACTCCTGGTCCGTACACGGGCGGAAAAAGGCCTGCTCGGCGGCATGACGGAAATACCGGGATCGGACTGGCTCGCCGGACAGGATGACAAGGTTGCGCTGAAGCAGGCGCCTGCGCTCAAGGGCGTGGCGCGCTGGCACCGCAAGGCGGGCGTCGTCACCCACGTCTTCACGCATTTTCCGCTCGAGCTTGTGGTGTACACCGCTGATGTCGCTGCGGGCACGCGGGCGCCGGAGGGCATGCGCTGGGTGCCGATCGCAACACTGGCCGACGAGGCGCTGCCCAACGTGATGCGCAAAGCGATCGCGCACGGGCTGGACCTATAGGCGCGGCGCGCCGAAGCCTGCTGACACCATGCTGGCAGCAGGCTTGCGTTAGACCGGGAGCCTAACGGAGGTTCCCATGATCAGCACCGCCCTCGATAATCTCACTGCCCCGCCGTCATCAAAACTGCTCGGCTGGCATCTTCTCGACGCGCGGCCGAAGGACGGCTGGATCCGCATCGGCTTCGACGGCAAGCGGGATTTTTGCAACCCGGCCGGCTTCGTGCAGGGCGGCATTCTCTCGGCGATGCTCGATGACACCATGGGCCCGGCGGTGTTCGCCATGACGGACGGGAAACTCTACACGGCCACCATCACCATGACCGTGAATTTTCTCAGCCCCGCCAAGCCGGGGCCGATCGTCGGCGAGGCCAATGTCACCCAGCTCGGCAAGACCGTCGCGTTCGTGGAGGGAAGGCTGATGGCCGAGGATGGCACCGTGCTGGCTACCGCCACGACCAGTGCGCGGCTGGTTGAAACCGCGAAGGCTATAGGCCTGCGTGCTAGCTCGCAGCCCGAGGCGCTTCCGGCTTGAACTGGACGATCGGCGGCTTGGCGTTGAGGCCTTCGACCTGGAAGCCGGCGACGCGCTTGTAGTTGGCGGCGATGTCTTCCAGCTCTTTCAGCGAGAGCACATCGGTGACGACATTGTAGCCCTTGGGCGCGCGCTCTTCGACCATCTGCATGACCTGCTCGGGACCGTTGCGGCGGTTGAGCATCACGAGGTCGGTGGTCGCCGGCCGGCGCTCGGCTTCATACGCGACCAACGCGGCGTTGGTTGTGCCCTTCGCCAGGATCTCGCGGGTGATGACGCGGGCGTCCAAAATCGCCTGCGACGCGCCGTTGGAGCCGATCGGGTACATCGGATGTGCGGCATCGCCCATCAGCGTGACTCGGCCGAATGTCCATTGCGCAACGGGATCGCGGTCGACGAGGGGATATTCGTAGGCGTGCGGGCAGTTCTCGATCAGGCCGGGTACGTCGAGCCAGTCGAATTTCCAGTCCTTGAACCAGGGCAGAAACTCTTCGAGTTTTGCAGTCCGGTTATAGTCCTCGCGCCGCCACTGATAGGTCGGCGGCATATGCCGCTCGGCCACCCAGTTGATTTTGAATTTGCCCGCGCTGTCCGCCTGTTTCGAAATCGGGTAGCAGACGAATTTCAGGATCTCGTGGCCGGCCATGATCATGGTGCGGCCGGACAGGAAGGCGTCGCTGTCGGTAATGCCGCGCCACAGGATGCGCCCGTTCCAGATCGGCGGGCCTTCGCCGGGATAGAGCTTTTCGCGTACAGCCGAATGGATGCCGTCGGCTGCGATCAATAGCGCGCCGTCGTGATGGCCTTTTGACTTTCCGGTCGCCTTGTCGATGAACTCGGCACGCACGCCGTTCTCCGTCTCGGTCCAGCCGGCGAGATGATGGCTGGTGAGAATGTTCTCTTTTCCCAGCCGCTCGATCGCGGCATCGAGCAGGATCTGCTGCAGCGTGCCGCGATGGACCGAAAACTGCGGCCATTTGTACCCGGCCTCGATGCCGCGCGGCTCGCTCCAGATCGGCTTGCCGTGCTTGGAGAAATACGCGAGCTCCTTGGTGCGTACGGCTGACACATCGAGCTTGTCGTGCAGGCCGAGCTCGATCAATTCGCGCACCGCATGCGGCAGCACGTTGATACCGACGCCGAGCGGCCGCAGCTCGGACACGCTTTCGAAAACTTTGGCGGGAACGCCGATCTGGTGCAGGCTGAGTGCCAGCGTCAGCCCGCCGATGCCGCCGCCCGCGATGAGAACAGTCATGTTACGCCCCTCTTGCTGCTTGGGCGTCATGACATGAGAGGCGGCAGGGGGCAACTGCGAAAGCCCACCGGAAATCCTCATGCACCCGGACGATTCACGGGGAGCCCGGGAGCTGGACCGAAGAAGCCGACGATTTTGACCAGCCGGCCGTCGGGACCGACTTCGCCAAAATCGATCGACGTGTCGCCGCAGGTTCCATCCGCGCGCACCAGGCGCCAGAGAAAGCGGACCATGTTGTGATGCACGTCGATGCCGCTCATGAATTCGAGCCGTGCCCCGGGCCGCCCGGCCAGCACCTCGCCGATCTTCGTCGCCAGCGCGTCACGCCCGGCCAGCGAGACGTTGGGATCGAGATAGACGCCGCCGTCGCTCCAGCATTGGTCGAGCAAGGCGCGTCTGGCCGTATCGTCCGGCTCGTTCCAGGCCGCCATATACTGTGTCACGATCTCTGTGATTGCGTTGTCGTCCATCACCGCTCCTGCCATTCCCCGTGTTCCCGCACGACGAGACAACTCATCGCGCGGTTCGCATGCAACTCTTGCAGGGAATCGTCGGGCGGTCACTTACATCCGAGGTAATTGCCCTTCTGAAGCGATGGTCTAGATTGCCCGGCATGGATGCGCCAAACCAGAATTCGCAGGTTATTCCAGCCGGGCATTTCAGCAGCCTGCTGAAGCATTGGCGAAATGTGCGCCGCCTTACGCAGATCGAACTGGCGGCCGACGCAAATGTGTCCGCCAGGCATCTTTGCTTTCTGGAGACCGGCCGGTCGCAGCCGAGCCGCGAGATGGTGCAGTTGCTCGGCAGCGCGCTCGATCTGCCGCTCGAGGAGAGGAATGCCCTGCACGTCGCGGCGGGCTTTGTGCCGCCCTATGGCGACAAGGGATTGGCGGCCGAAAATTTGCAGCCGGTGCGGCAGGCGCTGGATTTTATTCTCCGGCAGCAGGAGCCCTATCCGGGGATCGTGATCGACGGGCACTGGGATGTTCGCATCCGCAATCAGGCGTCGGCGCGCCTGCTCAAGCCGTTTCGTGATTCATACGAGATGGAAAACGGGCTTGCAGACAACGCCATGCACGTCGTTTTTCATCCAAAGGGCCTGCGGCAGTTCATGTTGAACTGGGACGAGTTCGCCCGGCAGTTGATCCAGATCCTGCATCGCGATGTCGCGCAAGGCAGCCGGGCGGCGGCGCAACTGCTCGATGAAATCATGACCTATCCCGGGCTGTCGGCCGAATGGCGGCTTCCACGCCATTCGCAGGCGTCCTCGCCTGTCATGACGATGCAACTCGCGAAGGGCGACTATCGCCTTGCCTTCTTTTCCACCTTTACGACGCTGGCAATGCCGACGGACGCGGCGCTGCAACAGATCAAGATCGAATGTTTCTTTCCGGCGGACAGTGCAACCGCCGAGAAGGCGCGCCAACTGGCACTTTGACAAAGGCCAAGGAGACAGAGATGCAACCTGCTGTGCGTGATCATCAATCGGCTGACACCATGGACGAATTGCGCGCGTTGAACGCCCGCTTCATCCATAATTTCGTGACCAACGACGTGCCCTCGCACGACGCGATACTTCATCCAGCCTTCATCACCATCTTGTCCACGGGCCAGCGATGGGATCGTGCGACCTATCTAAAGTATTGGGCGACCGCGTTCGATCCTGATGTCATCGTCTACTGGGACGTCCGTGATGAACTCATTACCGTCATCGGCGACGTTGCGCTGGTGCGCTCCACCAACAAATGCACTCGCCGCCGCGACGGAAATGAAGTGACCGGCATGACCACTTATACCGATACCTACCTGTTCGAGAACGGCACGTGGAAGTGCATTCAGGCCCAGATCACGGCGGTTGCGCCTGAGCATTATCCCGCCGATGACACGATCGTCAGCGTCTACATCAAGGGAAAGCTTCAGCAGCGCGCGGCGTGAACGCCTTCGTGGCGCGCAGGCTGACCGCACGCCAGGGTATGTGTTGGCGCAGAGCGCTGCAACGTTCCGGGGATGGACGGCGGACAGACGCGCGGTTAACCTCCGGTTCCCACCGAGAGGATCAACATGTTCAAGCTCTACTACGCCCCAGGCACTTGCGCGCTGGCTTCGCATATCGCTCTGGAGGAGGCCGGCGCCTCCTATGCGGCGGAGCGGCTCGACTTCAAGAACAGCCAGCAGACCACCCCGCAATATCTTGCGATCAATCCGAAGGGGCGGGTGCCGGCACTGGTGACCGACCGTGGCACCTTGACCGAAACGCCGGCAATCCTCGCCTACATCGCGCAGAGCTTCCCGCAGGCCAGGCTGATGCCCGACGATCCCTTCGCGTTCGCGCAGGCGCAGTCCTTCAACAGCTATCTCTGCTCGACGGTGCATGTTTCCCACGCCCACAAGATGCGCGGCTATCGCTGGGCCGTGGAGGAGTCCTCGTTCGCCGACATGAAGCGCAAGGTGCCGGAAACCATGGCCTCAGGGTTCGCGCTGATCGAGCGCGACATGCTGAAGGGGCCGTGGGTGATGGGCGAGCAGTATACGATCTGCGATCCCTATCTGTTTACGATTGCCGGTTGGCTGGAGGGCGACGGCGTCGATCTTGCGACGCTGCCGAAGGTGGCAGCTCACCGCAAGC
Organism: Bradyrhizobium sp. 170; assembly: GCF_023101085.1. NCBI lineage: Bacteria > Pseudomonadati > Pseudomonadota > Alphaproteobacteria > Hyphomicrobiales > Nitrobacteraceae > Bradyrhizobium > Bradyrhizobium sp. 170. The sequence goes on from NZ_CP064703.1 coordinate 2,501,890, forward strand.
TGATGTCGGAGCGGCCGGCCGTGCAGAAGGTGCTCGCCGAGGAGAAAGCGTGAGCTTGTAGGGTGGGCAGAGCGTAGCGTGCCCACCATCTCTCCATTCGCGCTCGTGACGGTGGGCACGCTTCGCTTTGCCCACCCTACGCAGCCCTCCTTGTGGCGCGCTCCATTTCGCGGCCGATGCCGAGCATGATGTTGCGCAGCCAGATCGAGCCGGGATCCATCTGGGCGCGGGTCGGATAAAACATGAACTGCTCGTCGATCCCTGGATCGAGCGGCGGCGTGATGGTTGAAAGCGACAATTGCCGGGACAGTGCGCCGATCAGGCGGCGCGGCACGAAGGCGACGAGGTCGGTGCGCGCCGTGACGTGCAACGCTTCGATATAGCCGGGCACGACCAGCGCGATCCGCCGCTCGATGCCCCTGGAGCGTAACCAGCCGTCGATCAGGTCCTCGCTCTGGCCGCGGATCACGACCGCGACATGCCGCGCGTCGAGAAAGACTTCGTGGCGTTTCAGCCGCGCGCCGGCGGGGTGACCGCGCCGAACGGCGAGGGCGTCGCTGTCGATGTAAAGCCGTTGCCGGTGAAATCCGGTAAAGGCGTTGCCGATCGAGATCACCATGTCGATGGTGCGGGCGAATTCCGCGGTGAAGATCGCGGGGCCCCGCCACGGCACCACGTCGATCCGGACGTTCGGGGCTTGTTTGGTGATCTTCTCCATCAGCGGCGGCATCAGAAGCTCGACCGCCAGATCCGGCATCATCAGGCGAAACTGACGCTCACTCCTCGCGGCGTCGAACTCGTCGGCGATGAACAGGGAGCGCACCTGGTCGAGCGCCTGCGCCAAAGGCGCGCGCAGCGCCTGGGCCCGCGGCGTCAGTTCCATACGCGCCCCGGTCCGCACCAGCAGCGGATCGCCGATCAGATCGCGCAGCCGCTGCAGCGCGTGGCTCGCCGCCGGCTGCGACAGCCCGATCCGCATCGCGGCGCGGCTCACACTGGCTTCCCTGAGCAGCGCGTCGAGCGCCACCAGCAGATTGAGGTCAAGCGAATTCAAATTCATGGAGTGAATATATATCATACTCATTATCGATTGGAAGAATGACGTTCTGCGCGCGATGATCTGCAGCATAAATCCCAAGGAGAGCCGCCATGAGCGCAGCCGCGAACAAGAAACTAGTGCAGCAGGTCTACACGGATTCCGCCAACCGGAGCGGGACCACCTTCGTCGACAATCTCGCCGAGGACGCGACCTGGATCGTGACCGGCCAATATTCCTGGTCGCACGCATTCAAAGGGCGAGACGCCATCCAGAATGGCCTGATGGGCCACTTCCGCTCGTTCTTCGCCGTGCGGCCGCGCACGGTCGCATTCAACTTCATCGCGGAGGGCGATTATGTCGTGGTCGAAGCCCGCGGCGACAACGTGACCAAGGCAGGCCTTCGCTACGACAATCAATATTGCATGGTCTGGCGCATCGAGGACGGCAAGATCAAGGAGATCAAAGAGTACTGCGATTCTGCGCTGGTCGAGCGGGTGCTTGGGCCATTTCCGGCAGAGCGAAAGCTCGCTGTGGAGGTTTGAGCCAGGGAGTCGCTGCTGAGCTTGCTTGTAGGGTGGGCAAAGCGAAGCGTGCCCACCATTCCTCAAGCCTCAGAGATGCTTCGAAAAGAAAAGGTGGGCACGGTGCAACTGCGCCTTTGCCCACCCTACAAGATTTCTGTGCCTGATCAGGCCGCCTTCACCGACATGTGCTTGAACATGTTGCCGCGCGCCTCGTCGTCCATCTCGGCCTTGAACTTGAAGCTATCCTTCAGCGCGATCGCCTTGGCCGCCGCGGGCCTTGCCATGATCTCGTCGACCAGCCGCTTGACGTTCGGATATTTCGCGACCGCATCCTCACCGAGAACGAAGGGGAGCATGCGGGCCCAGCCCCACACGTCCATGTCGACGATGGTATAGGTGTCGCCGACCATATAGCGGCGGTTGGCGAGGTGGTCGTTGAGAACGCCAAAATGCCGCTGCGCCTCGAACTGGTAGCGGTTATGGGCGTAGTCGATTTTTTCCGGCGCAAAATGCTTGAAGTGGACGGCCTGGCCGGAATATGGGCCGACGCCGGTGGCGACGAACATCAGCCATGACAGCAATTCGGCCCGGTTGGCCGGCGTGTTCGCGGGGAGAAACTTGCCGGTCTTTTCGGCGAGATAGAGCAGGATGGCGTTGCTGTCGAACACCTTGACGCCGTCGTCGTCGATCGCGGGCACCTTGGCGTTCGGATTGATGGCGAGATATTCCGGCTTGAACTGGTCGCCCTTGCGGGTGTCGACGGCGACCGGCTGGTAGGCGATGCCGGCTTCCTCGAGGAAGAGGGCGACCTTGGTCGGGTTGGGCGATCCGTTGAAATAGAATTTGAGCATTCAGAAAGTCTCCCTGGCTCTCGTTGCCGATAAAAATCGGGGCGCGGCGACACTGCCGCGGGCAGGGATGTCCATGCTCAAACTTTGGCGGGAAGCGCAAGCGACGAGTTTGTGAAAGGCCCAGGTGTTACGATACGACCAGGCCAGCTATGCCGGCGACCGCAAGGGCGGCGCCGGAAGCAATCATCACCAACGCAAAGCGAATTTCCGAACGCAAAGCGGTGCGTTGCCCTCTGCGTTCCGATCCTCGCGCATAACCGTGGACGATGATTTGCTCGGTGAAGGTGCTGTTGGCGTCCAGAATGTCGGTCAGGCCGGCGCTGGCGACCAGGATGCCGAGGATGATCAGTCCGGCGGGGCCCAGCAAGCTCAACAGCAGCATTGGAAACACGCCGATCAGGAAGATCGGCAGCAGCGGCAGCACAATGAACGACTCGGAGCCTCGCGTGCGCATGGCAGTAATCTCATTTGGGATAATGAATGTAGCAGGTATCCCCTGAAATAGGGACGAAAAGGCGCATGGCCACCTGCGCGCCTGACACGGCTGCCATGCCGGTTGATCGTGGAAGCTGCGCAGGGGGTAGGCGGAGGTGCATTTCGCGCCATGGCCGCCGTGGCAGCATGGAGGGGCATGTGCACGCCGGAGTGCGTTACCAAGCTTGTGGCGGCGGTGAAGGAGTTACCCCGCCGCCATCCCGGAGCGGATTTCGGCGCGCAGCTCGTCGATCAGCCTGAGGCCGTTCTTGGTCTCGACATGCCAGAAGGTCCAGCCATTGCAGGCGCCGGAGCCTTGGGCCACCGCGCCGATGCGGTGGATCGAGCCGACCTTGTCGCCGAGCATGATGGCGCCGTCGGCGCGAACGAGCGCGCCATGGCGCTTCTTGGAGTCGACCAGCTTGGTGCCGGGCGGAATCATGCCGCGCTCGATCAGTTCGGAGAATGCCACACGGGGGGCGTCGCGCGCGGTCATGAACGGCGCCAGCGTCGCCTCGGGCAGCGGTTCGACCGCCGCGATGCGCGCTTCAGCCGCAGTCGCATAAGTCTTGTCGCGCTCGAAGCCGATGTAGCGGCGGCCGAGACGTTTTGCCACGGCGCCGGTGGTGCCGGTGCCGTTGAAGGGATCGATCACGAGATCGCCGGGTTTTGACGACGACAGCAGCACGCGCGCCAGGAGGCCCTCGGGCTTCTGGGTCGGGTGTACCTTCTTGCCATCGGCGCCCTTGAGGCGCTCTTCGCCGGTGCAGAGCGGGATCAGCCAGTCGGAACGCGCCTGCACGTCCTCGTTGGCGGCCTTCAGCGCTTCGTAATTGAACGTATAGCCCTTGGCCTTCTCGTCGCGCGCCGCCCAGATCATGGTCTCATGGGCATTGGTGAAGCGGCGGCCGCGGAAATTCGGCATCGGATTGGTCTTGCGCCAGACGATATCGTTGAGGACCCAGAAGCCGAGGTCCTGCATGATCGAACCGACGCGGAAAATGTTGTGGTAGGAGCCGATCACCCACAGCGTCGCCGACGGTTTCATGACCCGGCGGCAGGCAAGCAGCCAGGCGCGGGTGAAATCGTCATAGGCGCCAAAGGATGAGAACTTGTCCCAGTCGTCGTTGACGGCATCGACATGGGATTCGTCGGGGCGCTTGAGGTCGCCCTTCAGCTGCAGGTTATACGGCGGATCTGCGAACACCAGATCGACGGAACCAGCCGGAAGCTTCGACATCTCGGCGACGCAATCGCCGACGACGATGCGAGCGCTGGACTCGGACTCAAATTTAGTGCGGGGCGCCCTTGCAGACGCCCCGCGACGCGACTCTACCATGACTCAATTACTCTGACTCAGGCGACGCTGTCGGCGACGCGGGACTAAACAACCGACTGGCGATACATTGACCCGGCAAAGTAAAAATCGACTTAACCAAGAATGCTGCGGGCAAAGATTGCGAAAAGAGATGGCCGAGAGAAATACCAGCAGAGATTGCGGCGGCTTGCGCACTAGGCAATTTTTGCCGGGCGGGTTATTGATTAATGGAATGGAAATTTTACGTGATTGCAGCGTTGGGTATTCGAGCAGACAGCCGGGGATGAGGAAATACCGCCATGCGCTACGATGATTTCCGCCGCAGCGACGACATCGAGGACCGTCGCGACGACGGCGGCGGTGGAATGGGTGGCGGTGGCGGCGGCTTTGGCCTGCCGATGGGCGGTGGCGGGCTTGGCATAGGCACCATCATCGTGCTCGGCCTGGTCGGTTACGCCTTCGGCATCGATCCGCGCATCCTGATCGGCGGCGCCGAAATCCTGACCGGCGGCAACCAGGCGCCGACCTACCAGACCGATCGCAGGTCCGGACCGGCCAAGACCGGTGCGCCGAAGGATGAAGTCGGCAGCATGATCGCTGGCATTCTTGGCGAGATCGATGACCGCTGGAGCGAGATCTTCCAGTCCAGCGGACAGAATTATACCGGACCGCGCATCGTGCTGTTTCGCAACGCCACCAATGGTGGCCGCTGCGGCATGGCGCAGTCGGCGATGGGACCGTTCTACTGCCCGCCGGACAAGCAGATCTTCCTCGACACCAGTTTCTTCCGCGAAGTCGAAACGCGCTTTCGCGGCTGTTCGGGCAATGCCTGCAAATTCACGACGGCCTATATCATCGCGCATGAAGCGGGACATCACATCCAGAACCTGCTCGGCATCCTGCCGCGCGTGCAGCGGCTCCAGCAGCAGGCCGGCAGCAAGGCGGAAGCCAACGCGCTACAGGTCAAGGTCGAGCTGCAGGCGGACTGCCTGTCCGGCGTCTGGGTCAACCGCGAGGAAAAGAAGCGTCCAGGCTTCATCGAAGCCGGCGACATCGACGCGGCATTGAAGACGGCAACCGCGATCGGCGACGACACGCTGCAGCGGCAGTCGACGGGCAGGGTGGTGCCGGACAGCTTCACCCACGGCTCCGCGGCGCAGCGCAAGCAATGGTTCATGACCGGCTATCAGCAGGGCACGGTGCAGGCCTGCAATACGTTTGCTCAGGGTGCGTTGTGACGGTCTCGTGCCCCGGATGCTGCGCAGCACCGAAAGCGCGTTCACGCGCGTCTTCGACGCGCTATGGTGATGCGCTGCTGATCCGGGGCCCATGTTGCGCGACGCTTCTTTGAGTATAGGTCCCGGCTCTGCGGAGCAGCGTATAGGACGCTGCACCGCGTCCGGGACACGAGGGATCCAGTGAAATGTCCTCCATCGATGAATCAAAAGAATTCGTGCCGCTCAACATCGCGGTGCTGACGGTCTCGGACACCCGCTCGCTGGCCGATGACAAATCCGGCGCCACTCTGGCGGAGCGACTGACCGCGGCCGGTCATCTTCTTGCCGCGCGCGAGATCATCGTCGACGACGTCGATGCGATCCGCGTCATCATCAAGCGATGGATCGCCGACGCAGGTGTCGATGCGATCATCACCACCGGCGGCACCGGCTTCACCGGCCGCGATGTGACGCCGGAGGCGGTCGAGCCGCTGTTCGAGAAGCGGATGGATGGCTTTTCCATCGCCTTCCACATGCTGAGCCATGCCAAGATCGGCACCTCGACGGTGCAGAGCCGCGCCACCGCCGGTGTTGCGGGGGCGACTTTCATCTTCTGCCTGCCGGGATCGCCGGGCGCCTGCCGCGATGCGTGGGACGGCATCCTCGCTGCCCAGCTCGATTACCGCACGCGTCCCTGCAATTTCGTCGAGATCATGCCGCGGCTCGACGAACACCTGCGACGGCCTAAAGCCCAGGGCGCTTCGGCCTGACGAAGATTCAGCGTGGCCTAACCAGCCACGACCAGATCGCATGCCACATGTTGCGATACCATTCTTCGCGCAACCCATGTGCACGCTTGATGTAAAAATCCAGGAGGTCCGGCGTGACGCGCCGCGGGGTATCGCGACGCCCCGGCTTCACAGTTCGAGTTCCCAGGTTTCGCCGATCAGGTCTTGGCCGAAACTGCGGTGCGGCTCGGTGGCGACCAGCTTGAACCCGGCCTCCTGATAGATCCTGCGCGCGGCAACCAGAATGCTCTGGGTCCACAGCGTGATCCTGCGATAGCCGCAGGCCTTCGCGAATGCGATGCATTCGCCGACCAGCCGCTGGCCCAACCCCTGTCCGCGCCCGGCCGGGTCGACCAGCAGCAGGCGCAGCTTCGCTACGTCATCTGTATGGCGCACCAGAAATATCGAGCCGACCTGCGCTCCATTGATATCGGCGATCCAGCAACGCTCGCGTGACGCATCGAATGAGGCGAGGAACTTTGCCGCGATTTCCGCGACGAGGCCCTCGAACGAGGAATCGAAACCGTATTCGCGGGCGTAAAACGCGCCGTGGCTCTGCACCACCCACCCCATGTCGCCGGGACGCGGCTCGCGCAGCACCGCAGGCGAAGGCAGGCCGCCGGATTCACCGAGCAGCCGTTCGATCACGGCCATCGCCCCGATCAAGCGCGCTTTGCCGTCGTGCGGCAACGTCGCCAGCATCGCTGCAACTTCGTCCTGCATGCTGCGCTCGAGTTTTGCGAATGTCTGACGGCCCTTGGCGGTCAATGCGAGCCGGTATTGCCGGCGATCGGACGGCAGCGGTTCGCGGGTGATCAATCCGGCTTCATCGAAATTCTGCACGATGCGGCTGAGGTAGCCGGCATCAAGGCCCAGTTCGGCTCCGATCTCCTTTGCCGAGAGATCTTCGCGGTGGGCGAGTTCGTACAGCACCCGCGCCTCGCTCAGCGAGAAGGGGCTTTTCAGGAGCTGCTGGTCCAGCACGCCGAGCTTGCGGGTGTAGAAGCGGTTGAAGGCGCGAACCGCAGCGACTTCTTGTTCGGAATCCAGTTGGGACATGGCATCACCTCAATGATTGCCATTGTCAAATATATAGTTGCTTTTGGCAAGTATATATTGACAGCAGGCATCCTGCGAGACGCGCGAGGCCCGTTCTACTTTGCATGGGGTTGTTTTCGATATTTTGTGTTTGGGCCCGGCGATGTACCGCCCTAGGCGACGACCATGATCCGGCTGCGCAACTGGGTGCGTGAGGCGCGGCCGAGCTGGCGCAACAGCCGCGACTCGGAACGGCGCGAATCCGGCCGGTAGCCGCCAAGCCGCTCATAATGGTCGCGCGCGATCAGAAGTCCCTGTTCCGCCGACGGCCCGGCAATCATGCGGGCGACGAATTTGAAGCCGTCGCGCAGCCGCGTGTCGGCATAGGGCGAGCGGGCATAGCGAAACACCCCCGCGCGCGGTCGGTCGCTGCTCGATACATTCTGGATGAATTGCGCGGTCTCGTCGATCCAGCCGCTGTCGAGCACCGCGCCGGCATGCAGGAACATCAGCCATGGCGAGCGCGCCGCCCGCGCGCCAGCGGCCAGCGCCGCGGCGTGTGTTCCTTCAAACGCCAGAAAGCGGCAGCCGGCCACGTCGGCCACCCGTTCGATCACGCCGTTGCCAGCCCTGTCGACCAGCAACACCTCGCGGATGACGCCGGCTGCGGCTCCCGGCACCAGCGCCGCCAATGTTGCGACGGCGGGCTGTTCTATTCCTTCGGTCGGGATGATCACGCTCAGCATGAATGAGGCTTCGGTGGCTCACACGGGGAAAAACGCTGCACTGTTATCATCTTGTCATAATCAAAGCAGCCGTTTGCGTGCAGTTTTTTGCGGCACCTGGCGCCAATGCCTTTTCCGACGTTTGCGCTTCGTTGTGAATTGTTCTTGTTGATGTTCTTGATTTGTTCTTTCTACGTGCTATGTTCGCTTCATGAGCCGAGCATCCTCTCATGCCCTCAAGCACCCGCCGGTCACGGCGCCCTCCGAACCGGCGGGTGCGACACCTTTTCCGGAGCTTACGGTCGCGATCGAAAGCCAGCGGCGGCGTGGCCGCGGCGCGCAGTCCAACGCCAGCGGCCGGTTCGAGGCCGAGGCGCGGGTCGCCTTCGACGATGGCTGGCAGAGCCTGGACGAACTGCCGCCGTTCAAGACGACGGTATCGCTCGATACCTCGCGCAAGGTCATCACCCGCAACGACTCGCCCGACATCGGCTTCGACCGTTCGATCAATCCCTATCGCGGCTGTGAGCATGGCTGCGTCTACTGCTTCGCGCGGCCGACCCACGCCTTTCTCGGTCTGTCGCCCGGGCTCGATTTCGAATCCAAGTTGCTGGCCAAGCCGGACGCGCCCGAACTGCTCGAGAAGGAACTGGCCGCCTCGGGTTACGAGCCGCGCATGATCGCGATCGGCACCAACACCGATCCCTATCAGCCGATCGAGCGCGAATACAAAATCATGCGCGGCATTCTCGAAGTGCTTGATAGGGCCGGCCATCCCGTCGGCATCGTCACCAAGTCGGCGCTGGTGACGCGCGACATCGATATTCTGCAGCGGATGGCGAAGCGCAATTTGGCCAAGGTCGCCATTTCCGTGACCACGCTCGATCCCAAGCTGGCACGCACCATGGAGCCGCGCGCTTCGACACCGTCGAAGCGGCTGGAGGCGCTCCGGCAATTGTCGGAGGCCGGCATTCCCGCGACCGTCATGGTCGCGCCGGTGATTCCCGCGCTGAACGATTCCGAGATCGAACGTATTCTCGATGCCGCAGCCCATGCCGGCGTCAAGGAAGCAAGCTACGTGCTGCTGCGGCTGCCGCTGGAAGTGCGCGACCTGTTTCGCGAATGGCTGATGGCGAACTATCCCGACCGTTACCGTCACGTCTTCACCCTGATCCGCGACATGCGCGGCGGCCGCGATTACGACTCGCAGTGGGGAACGCGGATGAAGGGCACCGGCCCGATGGCGTGGATGATCGGGCGGCGGTTCGAGATCGCCTGCGAAAAGCTCGGCCTCAACAAGCGCCGCTTGAAATTGACGACCGATCATTTCGTCAAGCCGAAGGGAAGCGGACAGCAACTGAGTTTGTTTTAGGCCGTTGATGTCATTGCGAGCGAAGCGAAGCAATCCATCTTTCCGTGCACGAGGTGACAATGGATTGCTTCGCTTCGCTATGACGAAGGAGTAAGTCGCATGAGTGGAAAATCATCACCGCCAACCCCCCGGTTCACGGTCATCACGCTCGGCGTAACCGACATGCGCGCCAGTATCGCGTTTTACGAAGCGCTCGGCTTTGCCCGAAAAATGCAGGCAACCGGCGAGGCGGTCGCTTTCTTCGACACTGGCGGCACGCTGATCGCGCTATTCCCGTGGGATCAACTCGCCCGCGACGTCACGCTGCCGGATGAGCCGCGGCCGAAAACCTTTCGCGGAACGACACTCGCCTGGAATTGCAGCTCCGTCGAGGAGGTCGACACCGTGCTGGATTTCGCAATTGCCTGCGGCGCGTCGCTATTGAAGCCCGCGCACCAGACCGACTACGGCGGTTACTCCGGCTATTTCGGCGATCCCGACAACCATCCCTGGGAAGTCGTGGTCGCGCCCGGCATCGAGGTTGGCAACGACCGGCGGGTTCATCTGCCGGAATAGAACCCTTGATAGTGGGGCGGTGCCACTTCTATCTGCTGGTGAATTGCCGTATTCAGGCGTGATGGACCAGAAGCCCGCGCCGGTATCGGAAAAGCAGCCGCTCGTCATCTTGACGACGCCGCGCCTGATTCTGCGCGCTGCGGTCGAAGAGGATATATCTACTCTGCAGAACCTGATCCTTGGCGACAGCGATGTGATGCGCTTTGCATTTTCCGGAGCGCCGATGGCAAGGGACGCTGCCGAAGATTTCATCCGGAGATCATTCACCTTCGGCGAAAGCCTCACGGGGATGGCGGTCCTGACTGAAAAGCCCACGGGCGAAGTCATCGGCTTCGCAGGCTTGTCTCCATGCCAAGCGCTGGAGGCCGACGATTTTGAGATCGGATTTGTCCTGGCACGCCGGGTATGGGGCAAGGGGGTCGCAACCGAAATCGGCGAGGCGCAGCTCGTCTTCGGGTTCGAGCAACTCAAATGCGGCAGGTTGCTCGGGCTGGTCGATCCGCGAAATGGGCCGTCCATTCACGCGCTCGAGAAGCTCGGAATGCGCTATCTGGAGGCGATTGCGGACCCCAAGCGCGGAAGCCGGAGCGTTTATGTGATTGAGGCTGGGGAGTGGCGACGGCGGCGCGCTGAATAACGGGAATTGCGCCGGATTCCCGGTTGCGCCCGGGCGCGCACTTCCGCACGATCCCGGCATGATTCGGGACAAGTCCGCCAAGAAAAACGCCAAAAAAACCGATAAGAAGGCCGGCATGGAACAAGCCGAGCCGCTCAAGGGCGTCATCGCGGTCGCGCCGCCGAGCTTTCGCCGCGAGCGGGCGCTGATCAAGCGCGGCGTCTGGCCGGTGGCCGGCTGCGACGAGGCCGGGCGCGGTCCGCTGGCGGGTCCGGTGGTGGCGGCCGCCGTCGTGCTCGATCCCAAGCGAATCCCCAAGGGTATCGACGATTCCAAGCGGCTGACGGCCGAGCGCCGCGAGGAATTGTTCGAGGAGATCTGCGCGACGTCGTCGTTTGCGGTCGCCTTTGCCTCGCCGGCGCGGATCGATCGCGACAATATCCTGCGCGCCTCGCTCTGGGCGCTGGCGCGGGCCGTGCGTGCGCTGCCGGAGATGCCGCAACATGCGTTTGTCGACGGCCGCGACAAGATCGACGTGCCCTGCGACTGCGATGCAGTAATCGGCGGCGACGGCATTGTCATGTCGATTGCAGCCGCCTCGATCATCGCCAAGGTGACGCGCGACCGCCTGATGAGCGCATTGGCGCTGGATTGCCCGGGCTACGGCTTCGAAAACCACAAGGGCTACGCCGTGCCGGAACATCGCGAGGCGCTGGACCGGTTAGGCCCGAGCATCCACCACCGCCGGTTTTTCGCGCCGGTGATCGCCGCGCGGCTGAAACATTACCCCGAGACGGCCCAAGAGACGGTCGAACCCGATCTCTTTACCGTGGACGGAGAGATTACTTCCGAGATTTCAGTCACGATCTGAGGCCGGTTGCCTCGGCGGCTCCTGCGCTCTATCAAACGTCCCTGGGGACAGGGCTGCCCGGCCCGGCATTCGGACGTTTCATGCGCTTCACCTCGCTCGTTGTCGAACTGATCCGCGCCCGGCCGCGCCTGGTGGTCTGGATCGTGGTGCTGGCCCAGGCCGGGCTTTGGCTGATCCTGCCGACGCTGCTCTACCGCAGCCCGCCCGGCGACCTTGCGACCGCGCTGGCCTTCGGACGGGAATACCAGGTCGGAACCTGGCTCGGTCCGCCGCTGGCGTTCTGGCTCGCTGACATTGCTTTCCGAGCTGCCGGCAACAACATGTTCGGCGTCTATCTGCTGGCGCAGGCCTGCGCCGTCGTCACCTTCTGGATCTATTATCAACTGGCCCGCGCGATCGTCGGCGGGCAGCAGGCGGTGCTCGCGGTACTGCTCTCGCTGACGGTGGTGGCGTTCAGCTCGCCCGGTGTCGAGTTCGGCCCGCTGGTGCTGGCGCGCCCGCTATGGGCGCTGCTGTTGCTGCATTCCTGGCAATTGATCGGCCAGAACCGGCGCAATGCGTGGTTCGCCTGGTCGATCGAGGCCGGGCTTTTGCTGCTGACGACGTCAGCCGCGCCCGGAATATTGCTGCTGCTCGCCGGATTTGCCGTTGCCACGGCGCGGGGGCGGCGCGTGCTGATGTCGCTCGATCCGCTCTATGCGCTGCTCGTGATCGCCGTCCTGGTGTTGCCCTATCTGATCTGGCTGCTCCGCGCCGACGCACTCGCCATGCCGCCATGGCCCGCGATCTCCGATTTCGGCGCGCGCGTCCTGCAATGGGGTGGGCTGCTCATCGGCCTGGCGCTGGCGATGTCCGCCATCGTGGTGCTGGCAATCCTCAATTCCGGCTGGTTCGCCCGCAATGCCGGGGAAGCGCCGATTATCTACCGGCCACCGGTCGATCCGCTGGCGCGTGACTTCGTCTATTTCTTCGCCATCGCCCCAGCGCTGCTCGGAAGTTTCCTGGCCGGGCTGTTCAATTTCGACCACGTCGTGGGCGGCGCGGGCGTTGCCTTGCTGATGTCGGGCCTTGCCGTGATCGTGGCGACCGGCGATCTGATTCACCTGCGGCGTCAGCGCGTGTTGCGCACGGTCTGGGCCGCGGCGCTCGCCGCTCCCGCCGTCGCGGTGATCGCGACCACGTTCGTTCTGCCGTGGACCGGCGCTGCCGAAGTGCCGACCGCGCTGCCGGCGAAAGCGATTGCCGCGTTCTTCGGCGACAATTTCGAACGGCGAACCAATCAGCGGCTGCGTGCGGTAGCCGGCGATCCGCAACTGGCGAGTTTCATCGCGATGAGCGCCGGGCGCCCGCATCTGTTGCTCGACGCCACGCCGGAACGAACGCCATGGCTGTCGGCCGCGAAATTCAGCCAGACCGGCGGCGTCGTGGTCTGGCGCGCCTCCGACACGTCAGGCACGCCGCCTCCCGAGATCGCGCAACGCTTTCCGGGCCTGGTGCCGGAAGTGCCGCGCGCCTTCGAATGGATGGTGAACGGCCGCCAGCCGCTGTTGCGCGTCGGCTGGGCCATCGTGCGGCCGAAAGCGCCGTAGTCGGTCCCTCGGCCCATCCTTCGAGACGCGCCCGCTTTTGCGGGCTCCTCAGGATGAGGGAGACGCAGTCTGCTCAAGTGCCTTCGCAATGGCGCGCAGATCCTGCCACGACATCCGCTTGTAGGATGGCGAGCGCAACAGATAGGCCGGATGGAACGTCGCCATGGCGCGGATGGTGCGGGTGCCGGTGTCGTAGTCGAACCATTTGCCGCGGGTCCTCATGATGCCCTCGCGGGTCGACAGCAGCGTTTGTGTCGAGGGATTGCCGAGCGTTACCAGCACGTCCGGATTGACCAACTCGATCTGCCGCTGGATGAAGGGCAGGCAGATTTGCGTCTCCTGCGGCGTGGGCGTCCGGTTGCCGGGCGGCCGCCAGGGGATCACGTTGGCGATGTAGGCCTTGCTGCGGTCGAGCCCGATCGCGGCGATCATCCGATCGAGCAACTTGCCGGAGCGTCCGACAAAGGGCAGGCCCTCGATGTCTTCATCGCGCCCGGGCGCCTCGCCGACGAACATGATGCGGGCTTGCGGGTTGCCGTCGGCGAACACCAGCCGCGTCGCGGTGTTTCGGAGCGCGCAGCCCTCGAAATTTTCCAGGAGCGCCCGCAGCGCTTCCAGCGTCGGCGCCGTGCGCGCCGCCTCGCGCGCCATCACGATGGCCGCTTCCGGCGGGGGCGCTATTTCGCTGCGCGGAACTGCCGGCGTCGCGGCGGGCATTTCCCGCAACGGGCGCGGTGGCGCCGTCTCGCGGACCGGGACGGGGGCTATCGGGGTGTCGGGCTCGCTCAGCCGATCGACCGGCTCTTCCGTCAACGCGCAATCGACCCCGGCCTCCAGATAAAAGGCCAGCAATTGCCGAAGATTAGGCGCGGGTTCGGGGATCAAATCCATTATGCCAATCTAATATGGATCGAGCCGGCGTGAAACGCCTCGCATTGCATTTCCATGGTTGTCCTCCCCGCAAAAATCGGAAACAACGAGCCTTTAGAGCCGTTCTCAATCGGGCTGAGATCAGATCATGAGTGCAGAAGAACTTCCTCCCCGCGAATCCATGGAATTCGACGTCGTGATCGTCGGCGCCGGGCCGTCGGGCCTTGCCGCGGCGATCCGGCTGAAGCAGCTCAATGCCGATCTCAGCATCGTCGTGGTGGAGAAGGGTTCCGAAGTCGGCGCGCATATCCTCTCAGGCGCCGTGATCGATCCGGTGTCCCTCGACAAACTGATCCCGGACTGGCGTGAGGACGCGGATTGTCCGCTGAAGACGCAGGTCAAGGACGATCGTTTCTACTGGACCACCGCAACCAGCGCGATCCGGCTGCCGAACTTCGCCATGCCGCCGCTGATGAACAACCATCACTGCTATATCGGCTCGCTCGGCGATGTATGCCGCTGGCTGGGGCCGAAGGCGGAGGCGCTCGGCGTCGAAATCTATCCGGGCTTTGCCGCCGCCGAGGTACTTTATGACGACAACGGAGCGGTTCGGGGTATCGCGACCGGCGACATGGGCATCGCCAGGGATGGCAGCCTGAAGGATTCTTTCACGCGCGGCATGGAGCTGCTCGGCAAATACACGCTGTTCGCCGAAGGTGCGCGGGGCAGCCTGAGCAAGCAGTTGATCGCGAAATACTCGCTCGACGCCAAGAGTGAGCCGTCGAAATTCGGCATCGGGTTAAAGGAAGTCTGGGAGATCGATCCCGCCAAGCACCAGAAAGGCCTGATCCAGCATTCGTTCGGTTGGCCGCTCAACAATTCGACCGGCGGCGGCTCGTTCCTCTACCACTACGACGACAACAAGGTGGCGGTCGGCTTCGTCGTGCATCTCAACTACGACGACCCATATCTGTCGCCGTTCGACGAATTCCAGCGCTTCAAGACGCATCCTTCGATTCGTACCGTGTTCGAAGGCGGCAAGCGGATTTCCTATGGCGCGCGCGCCATAACCGAGGGCGGCTATCAGTCGGTGCCACGCCTGAGTTTCCCGGGCGGCGCGCTGATCGGCTGCGCGGCTGGCTTCGTCAACGTGCCGCGCATCAAGGGCGTGCACAATGCAATGGGCAGCGGCATGCTCGCCGCCGAACATGTCGCCGCGGCGCTCGGCGCCGGCCGCGCCAATGACGAACTGGTCGAATACGAGAACGCCTGGCGTGATTCCGCCGTCGGCAAGGATCTGCACCGGGTCCGCAACGTCAAGCCGCTGTGGTCGAAGTTCGGCACCATCATCGGCGTCGCGCTAGGCGGCTTCGACATGTGGTGCAACACGCTGGGCTTCTCGCTGTTCGGAACCCAGTCGCATGCCAAGCTCGACCGCTCGACGCTGGATGCGGCGAAGGCGCACACCCCGATCGCCTATCCCAAGCCGGACGGCAAGTTGACTTTCGACAAGTTGTCGTCGGTGTTCCTCTCCAACACCAACCATGAAGAGGACCAGCCGGTTCACCTCAAGGTCGCCGACATGAACCTGCAGAAGGCGTCCGAGCACGATGTCTATGCCGGTCCGTCGAACCGCTATTGCCCGGCCGGCGTCTATGAATGGGTCGAGGAAACCTCGGGTCCGCGCTTCCAGATCAACGCCCAGAACTGCGTCCACTGCAAAACCTGCGACGTGAAGGACCCGAACGGCAATATCACCTGGGTTCCGCCCGAGGGCGGCGGCGGGCCCAACTACCAGGGTATGTAGCGAGGCGTAGACCACGATTGCGTGAGCTGGAGGAGGGTGATACCGCCTCCGGCCACGATACCGCCATAGTAAAAGCGTTTCCGGGTTGGGCTGGCTAAATCGAAGCCTCAAGGGCCTAATCTGCCAATCGATTCGCCAACCCGTATCCTTGCGGTTGAGGGCCAAAAGCGGCATTGTCGCTGCCCGAGATGCCGCCGCTTGGGTTTGCATTCGAGACCGATCGTAACGATCCCGCCATACATCCTGGAGCAAGGCGAACGTGATGCTTTCCACTCGTATGAATCGTTGGACCTTCGCCGCAATTACTCTCGCCGCACTGGCCGCACCGGCTGCGGTTTTGGCCCAGACGCCCGAACACACGGGCGATAACGCCGCGCAATTCCCGAGCAAGGCCGATCTGAAATCGCTGACGACGTCCGGCAGCTATCTGGCCGCGCGCCACGCCAGCGTCGAGCGCGACGCGGCTTCAGCCGCGGCGTTCTATCGCTCCGCGCTGCGCACCGATCCGAAGAACAACGAACTTTTGGACCGCGCCTTCATCTCCTCGCTGGCCGATGGCGACATCGACGAAGCGGTCAAGCTCGCTGATCGCATCCTGACGATGGACAAGGCGAACCGCGTCGCGCGGCTGGTGGTCGGCGTCCGCGACCTCAAGCAGAAGAAATATCCCGCCGCGCAGCTCAACATCAACCAGTCGATCCGCGGACCGATTACCGACCTGGTGGCGACGCTGCTGTCGGGATGGGCGAGCTACGGCGCGGGCGATGCCAAGGCGGCGGTTGCAGGTATCGACAAGCTGACCGGCCCCGAATGGTATCCGATCTTCAAGGATCTCCACACCGGGATGATCCTGGAAATATCGGGCAAGGACAAGGATGCCGGCACGCGGTTCGAGCGCGCCTACAAGCTCGACGATTCGATGCTGCGCGTGTCCGACGCCTATGCGCGCTGGTTGTCGCGCAACAAGGACGGCGCGGCGGCGGCCGGCATTTACGAGGCGTTCGACAAGAAGCTGCCGCGGCATCCGCTGGTGCAGGAAGGGCTGCGTGACACCCGGGCCGGCAAAAAGATGTCGCCGCTGGTCGATTCGGCGCAGGCCGGCGCAGCCGAGGCGCTGTACGGCATCGGCGCCACGCTGACCCGCCGCGGCGGCGAGGATCTGGCGCTGGTCTATCTGCAGCTTGCGCTCTACCTGCAGCCCAATCATCCGCTGGCGCTGCTGTCGCTCGCCGATCTCTATGAGTCCGTGAAGAAGCCTCAGATGGCGATCAAGGTCTACGAGCGCATGCCGGCCAGTTCGCCGCTCAAGCGCAATGCGCAGATCCAGCTTGCCACCAATCTCGACGCCGCCGACCGCAGCGAAGAGGCGATCAAGATCCTGAAAGGCGTCACTGGGGAAGCGCCGAAAGATATCGAGGCCATCATGGCGCTCGGCAACATCGAGCGCGGCCGAAAGAAATTCAACGATTGCGCCAACACCTATTCGCTGGCGATCGATGCGATGCCCGGGGTGACCGATAAGAACACCTGGGTCACCTATTATTATCGTGGCATTTGCGAGGAACGTTCCAAGCAGTGGAACAAGGCCGAGGTCGACATGCGCAAGGCGCTGGAGCTGCAGCCCGAGCAGCCGCATGTGCTGAACTATCTCGGCTATTCCTGGATCGATCAGGGCATCAACCTCGACGAAGGCATGAAGATGATCAGGCGCGCCGTCGATCAGCGCCCCGACGACGGCTACATCGTGGATTCGCTGGGCTGGGCGTTTTACCGGATCGGTAATTTTGAAGACGCGGTGAAGAATCTCGAGCGCGCGATCGATCTCAAGCCCGAGGATCCGACCATCAACGACCATCTCGGCGATGCCTATTGGCGCGTCGGGCGGACGCTGGAAGCCAAATTCCAGTGGGCCCATGCCCGCGACCTCAAGCCCGAGGCGGAAGAATTGCCGAAGATCGAGGCCAAGATTGCCAACGGTCTGCCCGACGACACTTCTTCTGCGGCTTCCGCCGACAAGAAGAAAGAAGACGGCAAGGGCGGTTGAGGCAAGGACTTTGGGGGCTGTTCGGCAATGCCGGTATTGAGTGACGAGGCTCGCGCCAAGGTCAACCTGACCTTGCGGGTGAATGGCCGCCGTGCAGACGGGTTTCACGATCTCGAAAGCGTGGTGGCGTTTGCCGATTGCGCCGACCGGCTGACGCTGACGCCGGGCCCGGATATGGATTTGAAGATGTCAGGACCGTTGGCGCAGGCTTGCGGCGAGACGTCGGACAATCTGGTGCTCAAGGCCGCGCGCCTGCTGGCCGAGCGCGTAACAAATATGAAGACCGGCAGCTTCTCGCTCGACAAGGTCTTGCCGGTGGCGGCCGGAATCGGTGGTGGTTCGGCCGATGCCGCGGCGGCGTTGCGGCTGCTTTCGCAATTGAACGGGCTCGCGCTCGACGATCCCCGCATCATCGAGGTCGCGGAACTGACCGGCGCCGACGTGCCGGTCTGCGTCAACTCACGCGGCTGTGTCATGACCGGCGTCGGTGAAACCCTGCAGCCGCTGAACTTGCCGAAAATGCCCTGCGTGATGGTCAATCCGGGCGTTCCCGTCGCGACCAAAGACGTCTTCAACGCACTCGGCTTGCGCAATGGCGAATTGCTGGTCGGCGCCACCGACGTGCTGCTGCAGGACCGCTGGCCCGACGGGGCGGCATCGCTCGAAGACTGGGTTGAAGCGCTCGCCGCCAGTTCCAACGATCTGGAAGCGCCGGCCATGCGCGTCCAGCCCGTGATCGGACAAGTGATCTCGGCGCTCAATGCGACCAACGGCGCCTGGCTGGCGCGGATGTCCGGATCTGGCGCCACCTGCTTTGCGATCTACGAGAACACCGCCGAAGCCGGCCGCGCGGCGGAGCAAATCCGGCGCGATCACCCCGGATGGTGGGTGCATTCGGGAACGCTGAGCTAGGCCGATTTCGTAGGGTGGGCAAAGCGAAGCGTGCCCACCATTCCTGGCGGAGTGTTGATGGTGGGCACGGCGCAAGCGCGCCTTTGCCCACCCTACGGCCTAGCTCGCCGGCCGCCGCGCCAGCGCAAGCGAAATACCGAGGCCTGCGATGAACAGCCCCGAGCCCTGCCGCAATCGTTGAAGCAAATTCGGATTGCGCGTGAGGCCGGCGCGCGCCGTGGCGGCCATCATCACCACGACGACATCGACCAGTGTGTTTAGCGCCACCGAGATCAGGCCGAGCGCCATGAACTGGAGTGCGATGTAGCCGCCGGCCGGGTCGAGGAATTGCGGAATGAAGGCAAGAAAGAACGCCGCGGTCTTTGGATTCAGCGCTTCGACGAGCACGCCTTCCCGGAACACCCGTTGCGTACCGACAGCGATAGCCTGTGGCGGCAAGAGATCGCGCGCCTCGCGAAACGTCTTGAGGCCAAGCCAGACCAGATAGAGCGCGCCGGCGAATTTGAGCACGGTGAACAGCTCGGCGCTGGCGAGGATGATCGCCGAGACGCCAAGCCCGCCCGCGATCACATGCACGAGCCCGCCGAGTGCAGTCCCAAATGTCGACGCGATGCCGGCTCGCTTGCCGCCCGACAGCGTCCTCGCGGCAACGTAAAAGATTCCCGGACCGGGGACCGCAGCAATGACAAGCGCGGCCAGGAGAAACAATGTGAAATTGGTGCCGTTCAATGCGACGTCTTTCGTAGGATGGGTAGAGCGAAGCGAAACCCATCAATTGTCGTCAACGGCATGAATGATGGGTATCGCTTCGCTCCACCCCATCCTACGCACTGACTTCCGCTCAATGCGACCGCGCCAGACAAAACGCCACGACCTGCTCGAGCGCGGTCTTCATCGGCGAGGCCGGAAACAGCGCCAGCGCGTCGACGGCCATCGCGCCGTAATGCTGGGCGCGGCTGATCGTGTCTTCCAGCGCGCGATGTTTGGTCATCAACCCGATGGCGTGATCGAGGTCGCTGTCGCCGATCTCGCCGCGCTCCAGCGCCTTGACCCAGAACTTGCGTTCGCTGTCATTGCCGCGGCGGAACGCCAGCACCACCGGCAGCGTGATTTTGCCCTCGCGGAAATCGTCGCCGATATTCTTGCCGAGTTTCGCGGCCTTGCCGCCATAGTCCAGCACGTCGTCGACGAGCTGGAACGCGATGCCGAGATTCATGCCGACCGAGCGACAGGCGGTCTGCTCGGCCTTCGGCCGGTTGGCGATCACGGGCCCGACTTCGCAGGCTGCGGCGAACAGTTCGGCCGTCTTGCCCCGGATGACCGCGAGGTATTCGTCCTCGGTGGTCGCGGTGTTCTTGGCCGCCGCAAGCTGCATCACTTCGCCTTCGGCGATGGTGGCCGCGGCGGAGGAGAGGATGTCGAGCGCGCGCAGCGAGCCGACCTCGACCATCATGCGAAAAGCCTGGCCGAGCAGGAAGTCGCCGACCAGCACGCTGGCTTCATTGCCCCACAGCATCCGCGCCGACAGCTTGCCGCGGCGCAGTTCGCTCTCGTCGACCACGTCGTCATGCAGCAGCGTCGCGGTGTGCATGAATTCGACAGAAGCCGCGAGCTTGATATGGCCGTCGCCGGAATAGCCGGTGAGGTTTGCCATCGCCAGCGTCAGCATCGGGCGGAGACGTTTGCCGCCCGACGAGATCAGGTGGTTGGCGACTTCCGGAATCATGGTGACTTCCGACCCCGTCCGCGACAGGATCGTGGCGTTGACCCGCTCCATGTCGGCGGCGACGAGCCCGACCAGCGCGTCGATCGAAGCGTTCGGGCTTTCGAAGGGTACAATAACCGCCACGCGGGTCTCCAATTTTGGCCAATTCGCACTATCCTTGTTCTACAATAGAAAGTGCCGGCTAAGGCGGCAAGGGCACGAAGCGGTTGACAGGCCCGATGCCATCGCCGCACCCGGGCGAAAAGGAGTGCGTCACGTGCGGGAATTGGTCAGGACCAACGATATCGTGCTGGTTTCCGCAGTCGGCGCGCTGCTCGACGGCGCCAATATCCATCATCTGGTGCTGGACCAGAACATGAGCGTCATCGAGGGATCGCTCGGCATCCTGCCCCGCCGCATCCTGGTTCACGAGGACGACAATCGCGCGGCCCGCGAGTTGCTGGCCGAGGCGGGCCTGGCTCACGAATTGCGCCCCGATGACTGACCCCGTCCTCGAATTTACCGAGGACGCGTTTCTCGGCGGGCAATTGCGTCTGAAGCAACTGAAATCGGGACATCGCGCCGGTCACGACGCCGTGCTGCTGGCGGCAGCAACGCCAGCCCGTTCGGGCGACCGCGTGGCCGATCTCGGCGCCGGCGTCGGGGTCGCGGGCCTGGCGGTTGCCAGGCGCGTGACCGGCATCGATCTGGTCCTGGTCGAGATCGATGCGGCGCTGGCGGGGCTTGCGCGCGCCAATGCGGATGCGAATGCGATTCACGCTGACGTGATCGTGCTCGACGTGGAAGCCGATGCCACAACCTTTGCCGCTGCCGGACTCGTTCCGGACAGCATCGATGCGGTGCTGATGAACCCGCCCTTCAACGATCCCGCGCGGCATCGCGTCTCGCCGGACACGGCGCGCGGGATCGCGCATATGGCGACCGCAACGACGCTCTCGAAATGGGTTCACGCGGCGCGGCGCATTCTCAAGTCGAGGGGAGCGCTGACGCTGATCTGGCGCGCTGATGGAATTGCCGAGGTGCTCTCGGCGCTCGATCACGGTTTCGGGAGCTTGCAGGTCCAGCCGATTCATGGCGAGCCGCAGGCGCCTGCCAATCGCATCCTGGTTCGCGCCACCAAGGGTGGGCGGGCGCCGACGCAAATCCTTCCCGCCCTGATGCTCAGTGAAGAGCCAGGCGTACCCAATAAAAGGGTGCAGGAGATTCTGGCCGGGAAGGGGAGCTTGCCGCTCGCCAACCCGTAAAGGTGGCTCGTACGCCGAATTCCCGGAACAGGACGCTATTGCGGAAGCGTCTCTGACTGTTGTTTGGGCGCCGATGTAAAGTGGATCGCGGCCAGAAGGCTGCCGATGAGCATTATCAGCAGGTAGATTTTCATGTCAGTCTCCGCTGCGCCATTGCAGCTTTAACGTCTGCAATGCAAAAGGCGTTCCGGCCCAAAAAGGCGTTTCGGCCTTTGCAATGACAGTGGCGCGATAAAAAATGGTTAATTCGAGGTAACGGCATGAGTGAACAAATAAGTGATCGCGCGGGATTGCCGAACCTCATTGACAGGGTGAAGCAACTCATTCCGGCAAAATTCCGGCGCGATGCCGCTGTCGTTCCGGTGGTGCGACTGTCGGGCGTCATCGGTGCGGTGACGCCGTTACGGCCGGGCCTGACGCTGGCGGGCATCGCCAAGACGCTCGAACGCGCCTTCGCCACCAAGCACGCCAAGGCGGTGGCGCTGGTGATCAATTCGCCCGGCGGCTCGCCGGTGCAATCGCGCCAGATCTATTTGCGGATCAGGCAGCTTGCCGCGGAAAAGAAGCTGCCGGTGCTGGTGTTCGTCGAGGACGTCGCGGCATCCGGCGGCTACATGATCGCCTGCGCGGGCGACGAGATATTCTGCGATCCGTCCTCGATCCTCGGCTCAATCGGCGTGGTCGGCGGCAGTTTCGGTTTTCAGAACTTGATCAAGAAAATTGGCGTCGAGCGGCGGCTTTATACGGCGGGCGAGCACAAGGCGATGCTCGACCCGTTCCTGCCGGAAGACCCCGATGACGTGGCGCGCCTGAAGGCGCTTCAGCGCGAGATCCACGCCATCTTCATCGCGCTGGTCAAAGGCAGCCGCGGTGCGCGGCTCAAGGGAGCCGAGGATGTCCTGTTCACCGGCGAGTACTGGGCGGGCGAGAAGGCCGTGTCGCTGGGCCTTGCGGACAAGATCGGCGATATCAGGTCGACGCTGCGCGAGCGCTTTGGCGAGAAAGTGCTGACGCCCGTCATCGCGCCCGCAAGCGGGATGCTGGCCGGGCTGTTGGGCCGGAAGTCGCCGGGGGCGGGTTCGCTGGCCGCCTTCGACGGTATCGGAGGGCTGCCGGATGACCTGATTTCGGCGCTCGAAACTCGGGCGATTTGGGCCAAATTCGGGTTCTAGAAATCAACTGCAGGTCATCGAGCCGCGCCATTTAGTCCCAAAAGCGGAATTGCGGCGCAGGCCGGCTTGGGCGACAATGCACCCATTGGGGGCTGACACGTGAACGACAAGGATCGACCGATGCCGCCGCTGATCGCATTCGCGGGTGCCCTGGGTGGGCTCGCCGTGGTCCGATGGGCCTACAAGACCGCCGTCCGCATCAACAGGGAGCTGGAAGAGGCGCGCCTGGCGCGCGTCACCGAGGCCGCCCAGACGGCCGATATTCCGACCCTGCGCCGCGACCCCGTCACCGGAGCTTATCGGCCGGGCTAGAACAGGCGCTTAGCGCCCACTGGGCGGTGCCATACCACCGGCACCGCCTTGATTCCCTGCCGCCGCGTCGATACGGTCCCGCGCTTCTTAATCCCCCTTCGCGAGACCGATTCTGCCGATGGACGCACTTCCTGCCCATATGCGCCCGGAACGTTCGTTCCAGGGCTTCATCCTCGCCCTGCAACGGTTTTGGGCGGAGCAGGGCTGCGTGATCCTGCAGCCCTACGACATGGAAATGGGCGCGGGCACCTTCCATCCCGCGACGACGCTGCGCGCGCTCGGTCCGAAGCGCTGGAACGCGGCCTATGTGCAGCCCTCGCGGCGGCCCAAGGACGGTCGTTACGGCGAAAATCCCAACCGGATGCAGCACTATTATCAGTTTCAGGTGATCATGAAGCCGTCGCCGCCGAACCTTCAGGACCTGTACCTGAAGTCGCTCGCGGCCATCGGCATCGATTCCAGCCTGCACGACATCCGCTTTGTCGAGGACGATTGGGAGAGCCCGACGCTCGGCGCATGGGGGCTGGGCTGGGAGTGCTGGTGCGACGGCATGGAAGTCAGCCAGTTCACTTATTTTCAGCAGGTCGCGGGCGTCGAATGCGCGCCCGTTGCCGGCGAACTCACCTATGGGCTCGAGCGTCTTGCGATGTATGTGCAGGGTGTCGATCGCGTCTACGATCTCAACTTCAACGGCCGCGACGGTGCCGACAAGGTCACCTATGGCGACGTCTTCCTGCAGGCCGAGCAGGAATATTCGCGGCACAATTTCGAATATGCCGACACCACGATGCTGTTCGAGCAATTCAAAATGGCCGAGGACGCGTGCAAAAAGTATCTCGCCGCCGGGTGGCGCGAGGGCGGCAACCAGAAAGAACATCTGATGGCGCTGCCGGCCTATGACCAGTGCATCAAGGCGAGCCACGTCTTCAACCTGCTCGACGCCCGCGGCGTGATCTCGGTGACCGAGCGGCAGAGCTACATCATGCGCGTGCGCGAACTGGCAAAGGCCTGCGGCGACGCCTGGGTTCACACCGAAGCGGGCAGGGCGGTCTGATGCCTGATCTTCTGCTGGAGCTGTTTTCCGAAGAAATCCCCGCGCGCATGCAGGCGAAGGCGGCGGACGATTTGCGCCGCATGGTCACCGACAAGCTCGTCGCCGAGGGCCTGGTTTACGAAGGCGCAAAAGCGTTCGCGACGCCGCGGCGGCTGGCGCTGACCGTGCACGGCATCCCGGCGCGGCAATCCGACCTGAAGGAAGAACGCCGCGGCCCGCGCGTCGGCGGCGCCGATGCGGCGATCCAGGGATTCTTGAAGGCTACGGGTCTCGCCCGGATCGAAGACGCCAAGATCCAGACCGACCCGAAGAAGGGCGACTTCTACATCGCGCTGATCGAAAAGCCGGGACGTGCCACCCTCGACGTGCTCGCCGAGATTCTGCCGGTCATCATCAGGACTTTCCCATGGCCGAAATCGATGCGCTGGGGCGAACGTTCGGCCAAATCAGGCTCGCTCTCCTGGGTGCGGCCGCTGCATTCGATCATCGCGACTTTTGGGCCGGAGACCGAAGAGCCCGACGTGGTGAAGTTTTCCGTCGATGGCATCGAGGCCGGGCAGACCACGTTCGGCCACAGATTCATGGCGCCGGCTGCGATCTCCGTGCGCCGCTTCGAGGATTACGAAGCCAAGCTGAAGGCCGCAAAAGTCGTGCTCGATCCGCAGGCGCGCAAGGACATCATCCTCGCGGACGCCAAGCAATTGGCATTCGCGCAAGGCTTTGAGCTGGTCGAGGACCAGGTGCTGCTGGACGAGGTCGCCGGTCTCGTCGAGTGGCCGGTCGCGCTGATGGGATCGTTCGACGAGGAGTATCTCACGATCCCGGGCGAGGTGATCCGCGCCACCATCCGAAACAACCAGAAATGCTTTGTCGTCAGCGATCCCAAGACGGGCAAACTGATCAACAAGTTCATCCTCACCGCCAACATCGAAGCCACGGACGGCGGCAAGACCATCATCGGCGGCAACGAACGCGTGATCCGCGCGCGGCTGTCGGACGCGAAATTCTTCTACGAAACCGACCTGAAGACGAAGCTCGAAGCCCGCCTGCCGAAGTTCGAGCAGATCGTGTTTCACGAACAGCTGGGCACGCAGGCCGAACGGATCAAGCGCATCGAACGGCTGGCCGCCGAGATCGCGCCGCTGGTCGGCGCTGACGTCGAAAAGGCCAAGCGCGCCGCGCATCTGGCGAAAGCTGATTTGCTCACCGAAGTCGTCGGCGAGTTCCCAGAGCTGCAAGGCTTGATGGGGAAGTACTACGCGCAAGCCCAGGGCGAAGATGCCTCCGTCGCCGCCGCAAGCGAGGAGCATTACAAGCCGCAAGGGCCCGCTGATCGTGTTCCCACTGATCCCGTGAGCGTGGCGGTCGCGCTGGCCGACAAGATCGATACGCTGGCCGGATTCTGGGCGATCGACGAGAAGCCGACCGGAAGCAAGGATCCCTATGCGCTGCGGCGAGCGGCGCTGGGCGTCATCAGGCTGATCGTCGAGAATACGCTTCGGCTGCCGATCTTGAACGTGGCGAAGTCGTCCATGGTTGGTTTGCCGGCAACGGGCGACGCTCAGAAACTTCCGGGCGATCTCCTCTCCTTCTTCGCCGACCGCCTGAAAGTCCAGCTTCGCGACCAGGGCGCGCGTCACGACCTCGTCGATGCCGTGTTCTCGCTCGGCGGCCAGGACGATCTGCTGCTGGTGGTGCGCCGCGTCGAGGCGCTCGGAAAGTTCCTTGACACCGACGACGGCAAGAACCTGCTTGCAGGGACCAAGCGGGCGAGTAACATCCTTGCGATCGAGGAGAAAAAGGACAAGCGCACGTTTGACGGCGCCCCGGATGCCGGGCTTTACAACTTGCCTGAGGAAAAGGCTCTCGCCAGCGCGATCGATCAGGTCAAGAGCGAGGCCAGAGCCGCGGTACAGAAGGAAGATTTCGCCACCGCAATGAGCGCGATGGCCAAGCTGCGTCCGGCAGTCGATGCGTTCTTCGACAAGGTCAAGGTCAATGACGATGAACCCAAGGTGCGCGAGAACCGACTAAAGCTTCTGAACGAGATCCGCGCGGCGACCCGCGCGGTTGCGGATTTTTCGAAGATCGAAGGCTAGATCATGGATCGTCAGACGCTCGCCGCTTACGAACTGGATGCGGCGGCGTTCGCGAAGGACTGGCACGATCAGCCGTCCCCCGTCGACCTGCAGGAAGTCGTCGAGCGGTTTTTCGTGCGCGGCGGCAATTCGGCCGATATCGGTTGCGGCTGCGGCCGCGAGGTCGCTTGGCTCCACGCGAACGGTTTTTCGGCCGTGGGCTTCGATCCTTCCGAAGGCCTGCTCAACGAGGCGCGCCGGCGATATCCCTCGTTCAAGTTCGCGCAGGCCGAATTGCCCGATCTGCGCGGCGTCGGGACGTTCGATAACGTGCTGTGCGAAACCGTGATCATGCATCTCGACCGCAAGCAGATTGCGGCAGCGGTTCGCCGTCTGCTCGATATCGTCAAGCCCAGCGGCATTCTCTATCTGAGCTGGCGCGTCACCGAGGGCGCCGATCAACGCGACGCGCAGGGGCGGCTCTACGTAGCCTTCGACGCCGCCCTGGTGCTTGCGGAACTGAAGGCGACGACGGTGTTGCTCGATGAAGAGGCGGTCAGCGCCTCATCGGGCAAGAAGATTCACCGGCTCGTGGTGAAGAAGCCGGGATTAGAGATCAGGGAATAAATTGTAGGGTGGGCAAAGCGAAGCGTGCCCACCTTCCAACTACGTCCACGCATGAAGATGGTGGGCACGGCGCAAGTGCGCCTTTGCCCACCCTACGGCACCGCGTTCGCGATAAGCATCACACAAAGAAAACCCCGCCCGGAGGGGACGCCGGGCGGGGCTTCGTGTCCGGTCGTGTCTCGCGCACATCCGCTTGCGCGGCGCCCGGACCAATCGTTCAGGCTTGAGGTCAATCGACCACCTGAACGATGCGACGCGAACGCGGTTCGACCAATATCGTCTGGCCGTTCACCACGGTGTAGCGATAGGGCGTCATGCCGAACGATTGCGGCACGTCGTAGTAGGTGACGCCGGCTTCCGGCAGCACCCCGCCGACGATCACCCGCTCGGGAATCGTGTAGTTCGGCACGCGTTCACGCACGATGTATTCGCGGAAGGCCGGCCGCTGATCGGCCGCGATGCCTTCGTGTTCACCGATGACGACCGTGCTGCCGCCGGCGGTGCCGGTGGTGATCGTGGTCTGCGCCTGTGCCGCGATCGGGGCCGCCATCGCGCCGGCGATCGCCGCAATGGCAAATAGTCTGTTCCGCATGGTCAACTCCTTTGCGAGAAGAGCGCCGGCTTTCCCCAGCGCATACGATGCGGGCCAATTCATCCCGTACGGCATTGTTCCGGCAAAAAAGCGGCCTCATACGCGGCATTTCTGGGGAATTGTTGCGGAGGCTGGAACCCATTGAAGTGGTGGGCGTCTTGCTATTCCGAAACCGCGCCAGCGGCTAAGTTGCCACCCTCGATTCGATCCCCCTCATCAGCCGGAGATTTCAATGACCATCACCGCTGCGCACGTTCCCGCGATCGTCGCTCTTCTCGCGGGGATTTTTATCCTGATCATGCCGCGGCTGCTCAACTACATCGTCGCCATATACCTGATCTTCGTAGGCCTGGTCGGTCTCGGCGTGCTCAAGATGTTTCGGTTCTAGCCCGGGAAAGCAGGGTTTCGCGGCTTGCGCGGAACCCCTCAAAATGTTGTAAGGCGCGCAATCTTCTCATCTTTTCGGATAGTTGGAATCCATGGCCAAAGCCGTCGCGAAGTCCAAGAAGGCTGCAGTGAAATCTGTAGCGAAATCAAAGCCATCGGCCCGGCCCAAGGCCGCCGCCGCGGCCCCTTCCGCCCGCAAGGCGCTGAAGGGCCCGGCCAAGCCGGTCGCCAAGACCGCGGCCAAGAAGGCTGCGGTTCGCAAGCCGGCCGCCGAGGCGGTAAAATCCGGCAAGTGGGTCTATACCTTCGGGGACGGCAAGGCGGAGGGCAAAGCGGGCCTGCGCGACCTCCTGGGCGGCAAGGGCGCCAACCTGGCCGAAATGGCCAATCTCGGCCTGCCGGTGCCTCCGGGCTTCACCATCCCGACTTCGGTCTGCACCTATTTCTATGCCCACGACAAATCCTATCCCGCCGCACTGAAGGCGCAGGTCGAGAAGGCGCTCGATCATGTCGGCAAGCTGACCGGCAAGGCGTTCGGCGATTCGAAGAATCCGCTTCTGGTGTCGGTCCGCTCCGGCGGCCGCGCCTCGATGCCGGGCATGATGGACACCGTGCTCAATCTCGGCCTCAACGACAAGACGGTCGAAGCGCTCGCCGAGCTCTCCGGCGATCGCCGCTTCGCCTATGACAGCTATCGCCGCTTCATCACGATGTATTCGGACGTGGTGCTCGGCTTCGAGCATCATCACTTCGAGGACATCCTCGACACCTTCAAGGACGGCCAGGGCTATACGCTCGACACCGATCTCTCCGGCGACGACTGGGTCGAACTGGTCGGCAAGTACAAGGAAGCCGTGGCGCGCGAGACCGGCAAGGATTTTCCGCAGGATCCGCACCAGCAATTGTGGGGCGCGATCGGCGCGGTGTTCTCATCCTGGATGAATGCGCGTGCGGTGACCTACCGCCGCCTGCACGACATCCCGGAATCCTGGGGCACCGCCGTCAACGTGCAGGCCATGGTGTTCGGCAACATGGGCGAGACGTCCGCGACCGGTGTTGCGTTCACGCGCAATCCCTCCACCGGCGAGAGCAAGCTCTACGGCGAATTCCTGATCAACGCACAGGGTGAGGACGTGGTGGCGGGCATTCGCACGCCGCAGGACATCACCGAGGAAGCGCGCCAGGAATCCGGTTCCGACAAGCCGTCGATGGAAAGCGCGATGCCGGAGGCGTTCAAGGAACTGACGCGGTTCTACACGCTGCTCGAAAAGCACTACCGCGACATGCAGGACATGGAGTTCACGGTCGAGCAGGGCAAGTTGTGGATGCTGCAGACCCGCGGCGGCAAGCGCACGGCGAAAGCCGCGCTGCGGATCGCGGTCGAACTCGCCAATGAAGGCCTGATCTCGAAAAAGGATGCGGTGATGCGGATCGATCCGGCTTCGCTGGATCAATTGCTGCATCCGACCATCGATCCCTCCGCCAAGCGCGACGTGATCGCGACCGGCCTGCCGGCCTCGCCGGGCGCCGCATCGGGCGAGATCGTGTTCTCGTCCGACGAAGCCGCCAAGCTGCAGGCCGACGGTCGCAACGTCATTCTGGTGCGGGTCGAGACCAGCCCGGAAGACATTCACGGCATGCACGCGGCTGAAGGCATCCTGACCACCCGCGGCGGCATGACCTCGCACGCTGCCGTGGTCGCGCGCGGCATGGGCAAGCCCTGCGTCTCCGGCTGCGGCGCCATTCGCGTCGACTACGGCCGCGGCACCATGAGCATCGGCTCGCGCACCTTCAAGACCGGCGACGTCATCACCATCGACGGTTCGCTGGGCCAGGTGCTGGCCGGCCGGATGCCGATGATCGAGCCGAAACTGTCGGGCGAATTCGGCACGCTGATGGGCTGGGCCGATCAGGTTCGCAAGCTCGGCGTTCGCGTCAACGCCGACACGCCGGAAGATGCGCGCACCGCCATCAAGTTTGGCGGCGAGGGCATCGGGCTGTGCCGCACCGAGCACATGTTCTTCGAGGAAACCCGCATCCGCACCGTGCGCGAGATGATCCTTTCCGAGGACGAGCAGTCGCGCCGTGCCGCGCTGTCGAAGCTGTTGCCGATGCAGCGCGCGGACTTCGTCGAGCTGTTCGAGATCATGAAGGGACTGCCGGTCACGATCCGCCTGCTCGATCCGCCGCTGCACGAGTTCCTGCCGCACACCCAGGCCGAGATCGAGGAAGTCGCGCGCGCGATGAACACCGACCCGCGCCGGCTCGCCGATCGCGCCCGCGATCTTGCCGAGTTCAACCCGATGCTGGGTTTCCGCGGCTGCCGCCTCGCCATTGCCTATCCTGAGATCGCCGAGATGCAGGCGCGCGCGATCTTCGAAGCGGCGGTCGAAGCCGAAAAGCGCACCAGCAAGGCGGTCGGCCTCGAGGTGATGGTGCCGCTGATCGCGACCAAGGCCGAGTTCGATCTGATCAAGGGGCGGATCGATGCCACCGCGCAGTCGGTGATGAAGGAGACCGGCAAGAAGCTGGCCTATCAGGTCGGCACCATGATCGAGTTGCCGCGCGCGTGCCTGATGGCCGGCGACATCGCGCAGACCGCGGAGTTCTTCTCGTTCGGCACCAACGACCTGACCCAGACCACCTACGGCATCAGCCGCGACGATGCCGCGAGCTTCCTCGGCACCTATGTCAGCAAGGGGATTCTGGAAATCGATCCGTTCATCTCGGTCGATCGCGATGGCGTCGGCGAACTGGTGAAGATCGGCGTCACCCGCGGCCGCAAGGTCCGCCCGAATCTGAAGGTCGGCATTTGCGGCGAGCATGGTGGCGACCCCGCATCGGTCGCGTTCTGCCACGAGATCGGGCTCGACTACGTGTCGTGCTCGCCCTATCGCGTGCCGATCGCCCGCCTCGCCGCCGCGCAGGCCGCGCTCGGCAAGACGGTCGCAAGCCAGGCGTAAGCTTTCTTTATACCGACAATCACGAAGGTGACGTCATGCCCGGGCTTGTCCCGGGCATTTGCGTTTTTGCGTACGTGATGCGGATGGTCACGTGATCGAGCACGATGATGTGCTTGCGCCCGCTAAGATGCATAAGGCCGCATTGCGAGCGAAGCGAAGCAATCCATCTATCCGTTATGCTGCGCCATGGATTGCTTCGCTTCGCTCGCAATGACGCGGGGAGTTCGGTGCGCAAGCTCCTAACAACATTCACTCGGCGCAATCACGGGTTCCCGTATTCGCACGACGCATCAATTTCTTCATCATCTTCGTTGACGGGATATTTACCACTTTCATCGCGCGCCTGTTTACCAACACTTCTCATGCGATCCGCGAAATCCCGTGATGTCTTGCGTGTAGCACGCGGGCCACGCCGATTAACTCCCCGGCAACCTAAATTCGATACCAACAAAAAAGGTCGAATTGCACGGATGTACTGACGTTCGATCGTGTAAGCGTTGCGTGAGCGTACAATGTTTGTGTTGCGTAGCCAGCCGAAGGGCGCGCGGTTCGCGTCCTTCGGCCTCGGTCTCTGCGTCTTCGCTTTGATGCCGACCGAGATCGGATATCAGGATATTGCTTCGCTGCTGGCGCGCCAGCCCGGCGTCGCCGAGCGTTGGCAGAAGCGGGTGTTCTCCTCCGCCGGCACCATCCAGGTCGCAACATTCTCTTTCGGCCGTCCGATCGGAACCTCCTCGCCGCAAACCGCGACCTACCGGCTGGCGAGCCTCGACAATCAAGGCATCGACATCACGGGATCCGTGACGCGCAATCCGCTCGTCGCTCCGCCGCCGCGCTATCACGCCGCTGATTTTCCCAAGGTCGATCGCACGCTGAAAGGCGATCGCCTCGTCGTGACGCCGCCGCCCGCGGAAACCGCAAGCCCCGCTGAGCGCGCGCCGGCGGCCGAGGATCCCGCGACCTCGAATACATCGGTCAAGGGCGCCAAGACCGCCGAGACGGCGCCGTCCGTCGAGCGCGCGCCGCTCGATCCGGAGCTGCAGGCCGCACTGAGCGCGCCGCCGCTGGCGCAATACGACATGTCGCTGTCGCTCGAAACCAAACCTCAGGACGAACTCAAGATTATTCCGGAAACGCGCGAGGCCGCGCGCACCCCTTCGCCGCCGCGCGATGGTTTCTCCTTCAAGACCTCGAGCCTGTTTTTTGGTTCGTCGCTCGGATCGCCGGAAAGCATCGAGCGCTGGCGGCCCGGCGAAGAGCCTGTCATCGTGATGCCGGGCGCGATCCCCGATCCCGACATGAAGGTGATGGCCTCGCTGCCGGTCGATGCCGACGGTCCGGTGCGGGCCGGCGAGATGGGCGAGAGCGTTGCGCCAAAGGGCGAGGTCAATTCCGACAACCAGCGCGCCAAGATGCCCGCCGAACGTCTCGGCCTGTTCGACGAAAAGTCGCGCGCCAAGTCGGAGAAATGCCTGGCGGAAGCCGTCTATTTCGAAGCCCGCGGCGAAGCGGTGCGGGGCCAGATCGCGGTGGCGCAGGTGGTGCTGAACCGCGCGTTTTCCGGCAAATATCCGGAAACCGTGTGCGGCGTGGTCTACCAGAACAAGCACCGCCATTTGGCCTGCCAGTTCACCTTCGCCTGCGACAACAACAAGGACGTCATTCGCGAACCCGACATGTGGGAGCGCGCGCAGAAAATCGCAAAAGCGATGCTCGATGGTCAGCTCTGGTTGCCGGAAGTCGACAAGTCGACGCACTACCACGCCTATTGGGTGCGGCCGTCCTGGGTCAATGAAATGAAGAAGATGTACAAGACCGGCGTACACACCTTCTACCGGCCGCGCGCCTGGGGCAACGGCAGCGACGCGCCGAGCTGGGGAAGCCAGGCCGAAACCGCGGCGATCTCCGCCAGGCTCGCCGAAGCCGCACAGAGCTCCGCCGAGCAGACGAGCGCGAAACGATAGCGCTCGACGTCGTCCCTGCGAACGCAGGGACCCATAACCACTGGCGGTGGTTGTCGAAACGAAATCGAACGACGGGCACTTCCTTAAACTGCGCGGCCGCGGCGTATGGATCCCTGCGTTCGCAGGGACGACGTGGGGAGAAATCCCGGGCCAAAATTGTTCTCCCTGACAGTCTCATTGCACTCGCCGATTTTGCAGGGCTGCCCTGCAGTGAGAATTTTTACTGCGGACCCCTTGGGCTTTTCATGCAGATGCATTAACTCATCGTAACATTTCGCCTGGCGGTTCCGGGCGCCGATCGATCAGGGGAAATAAATGGCTGCAACGACCGGCGACCTTCGTCCAACTTCCGGCCTTGGCGCCTGGCGGACGCCGCTCGTCATCATCATCTGCGGCTGCGCGATCGCACTGTTGAGCTTCGGCCCGCGCTCGAGCCTCGGCTTTTTCGTCCAGCCGATGAGCCGGGAATTCACCTGGGGCCGCGATGTCTTCGGCCTCGCGCTGGCGCTGCAGAACCTGTTGTGGGGACTGGGCCAGCCGATCGCGGGCGCCATCGCCGACCGGTTCGGCATCTTGCGCGTGATGATTATAGGCGCGCTGCTCTATGCCGGCGGCCTGCTCTTGATGCGCTATTCCACGACGCCCATGTCGCTCGATCTTGGCGCCGGCGTCCTGATCGGCTTCGGTCTTTCCGGCTGTTCGTTCAATCTCGTGTTGTCGGCGTTCAGCAAGCTCTTGCCGCCCGAGAAGCGCGGCATGGCACTCGGCGCCGGCACCGCGGCCGGCTCGTTCGGACAATTTTTGTTCGCGCCGTTCGGCGTGGCGATGATCGACAATTTCGGCTGGGAGGCGGCGCTGACGGTGTTCGCGTTGCTGATGCTGCTGATCGTCCCGCTGTCGCTCGCGATCGCGACGCCGCCTGCGGCGTCGTCGAACGTCCCTGTCGCCGACCAGCAATCGTTCAAGACCGCGCTGGCGGAGGCGTTCGGCCATCGCTCCTATGTTCTATTGGTGCTCGGCTTCTTCACTTGCGGCTTCCAGCTCGCGTTCATCACCGTGCATCTACCGGCCTATCTCGCCGATCGTGGAGTCTCGGCGCAGACCGGCGGCTGGGTGGTCGCGGCCATCGGTCTCTTCAACATCATCGGCTCGCTCAGCGTCGGCTGGCTGCAGAACAAATATCCCAAGCGTTATATCCTCTCGCTCATCTACTTTGCCCGCGCGCTGTCGATCATGGCGTTCATCTCGTTTCCGATCACCACCTTCTCGGCGATCGTATTCGGCGCCACTACCGGCCTGACCTGGCTCTCGACGGTGCCGCCGACCTCGGCGCTGGTGGCGCTGATGTTCGGCACCCGCTGGTTCGCCACGTTGTATGGATTCGCCTTCGTCAGCCATCAGGTCGGCGGCTTCCTCGGTGTCTGGCTCGGTGGCGTGGTGTTCGAGCAGTTCGGCTCCTACACGGCGATCTGGTGGCTCTCGATCGTGTTCGGCGTGCTGTCGGCGCTGATCAACCTGCCGATCGTCGAACAGCCGGTCGCGCGCCCGGTTGCACAACCCGCCTGATGCGGTAAACACTCCCGACACAGAACAGTCCGGGGAGTTTGCCATGGGAACGTTCAAGGCCATCAGGATCGACAAGGCGGAAAAGGGCACCACCGTCGCGCTGACGCAGTTCGACGAAGCCGAATTGATGGAAGGCGACGTCACGGTCGCCGTCGAATGGTCGACGCTGAACTACAAGGATGGTCTCGCCGTCACCGGCAAGGCCCCTGTGGTGCGGCGTTTCCCGATGATCGCCGGCATCGACTTCGCCGGCACTGTCGAACAATCCTCACATCCAGCGTGGAAGGCCGGCGACAAGGTCGTCTGCAACGGCTGGGGCATGGGCGAGACCCATCTCGGCGCCTATGCCGAAAAGGCCCGCGTCAAGGGTGACTGGCTGGTAAGGCTGCCGGAAAACATCTCGACGCGCGAAGCGATGGCGATCGGGACCGCCGGCTATACCGCGATGCTGTCGGTGCTGGCGCTGGAGAAGCATGGCCTGACGCCTGCGAGCGGCCCTGTCGTGGTGACCGGCGCCGCCGGCGGCGTCGGTTCGGTCGCCACCGCCGTGCTCTCCAGGCTCGGCTACCACGTCATCGCGTCCACCGGGCGGATGTCGGAAGCCGACTATCTCAAGAAGCTCGGCGCCGCCGAGGTGATCGACCGTGCCGAACTCGCAGGGCCCGCCAAGCCGCTGGCGAAGGAGCGCTGGGCTGGCGGCGTCGACAGCGTTGGCTCGACGACGCTCGCCAACCTGCTTTCGATGACGAAATATGGCGGCGCCATCGCCGCTTGCGGGCTTGCCGCCGGCATGGACCTGCCGTCATCGGTCGCGCCTTTCATTTTACGCGGGGTGTGCCTTCTCGGCATCGATTCCGTGATGTGTCCGTTGCCCCAGCGCAGGCTCGCCTGGAACCGTCTTGCCAGCGATTTGGACAAGGGTAAACTGGCTGAAATTACTCAGGAAATCACCCTCGACCAAGTCGTCGGAACCGGCGCGCAAATCCTCGCTGGCCAGGTCCGCGGTCGAATCGTGGTAAAAATTCTCTAACGGCGTTCAGACTTTACCAACCAACCTGCTCCAATGTTGCCACGGTTGGTATGGTAAGCACGGGGTAAAGGCGGGCGCCCGCGCTATTGTTAAGTTGGAGTAGCTGCATGCTTGCGCGTTTGGTTCTGGGGGCCGTCACGGCCAGTGCGATGATTGTTCCTGCGCTGGCCGGGAGCATGAATGCCGACGAGGCGCGCAGGTTTGTGAGCGGCAAGGTTTTCGCCTTTACCTGTTTCGACGGCACCCGCGGCGCCGGCCGCATTCTCGAAGATCTCGGCGCTGCCGGCTCGGTCCAATTCGCGGGCTCGGGCCCGATCCGCCATGTACGCCTGCCCGGCAACACGCTGCAGATTCGCGGCCAGGCTGTCTGCGCTTCGATCAAGGGGCTTCCGTTCGAGCCGTGCTTCAATCTCGACAAGCGCGACGATCGCTCGTTCCGCGGCTCCGTCTCGGGCATGGGCTTCGCCTATTGCGATTTCCGCCATCAGGGCGCCTCGCAGATGCTCATGGCGCGCTCCGTGGCGCGACCGCGTTCGCTGCATCGTCGGGAGGAGCCGTCGCGCGCGGCGGCTGATGCACGTGCCGAGGTAACGGGACGGGTCGAGACGCCGGCGGTCGAGAGCGCCAAGCTCGAGCCGGTGAAATCCGAGCCGAAGGTGGAGCAGGTCAAGTCTGAGCCGGCCAAGGCCGAAGCAGCCAAGGCCGAGGGCGCCTCGGAGCTGCGCCGCTCGACCGACTGATCGCGGAAACACCGCCTGCAGCCGGTCCGAGAGCGGTCGCGCGACGGTGAACATCCGGCATCCAGCCTCATCCGGCGCACGCCAACCCGTAGTCATACGGGCTGGCGGATTCATGTCCTGGTAGCGAATCTCATCCCAACTGGTGACCGGCAGAGAAGGCCGGGAGGCGGCCCAACACATGAGATCAATCATGCCGCTGTATTTTTTCCGGATCAGCCACGGCCGCTACGCGGGCGCATCCGATCAGGGCTCCGAATTCGAAAGCCGCGAGGCGGCCTGGACCGAGATGACGAACGTCTGCGGTAATCTCCTCGGCAGCCTTTCGCGCAGCCTGAAACAGGACGCCGAGTGGCAGATGGAGCTTCTGGACGAAGCCAAGAAGCCCGTGTTCAGGATTCGCCTTGTCGCCGAATCCGTTGGTTAGCGCTCGATCCAGCGTCCATCCCACACCCGGGTAATTTTACGGACCCCCGAATTAACCATCGCTTGCGACCTGATGCGTACGGTTGCCGAATATTCCCGGCGCATCGAAATTTGACGGCAGTTCCTCATAATTCCGCGTCGCCCATCTCCAACGCTTGAGAGAGCCAGCCATGTCCGCACTTTCCATCCGCGCCAAAGTCATCGCCGTGATCGCATTAATGCTGATTGCGATGTCCGGCACGGGCCTCTTGGCAATCCGCAGCATGCAGGTGATCAACGCCCATACGGTGGAAATCGCCTCGAGCTGGCTTCCGAGCGTTCGGGTGCTCGGTGAACTGCGCGCGGATATCAACCTGTTCCGCGTTGCGCTCCGTGCCCATGTCATGGCGGAAACGCTGGAGGCGAAGGCCGCCAACGACAAGCGACTGGCCGGCATCCTCGAAAGGATCGCGAAAGATCGCAAGGCTTACGAGCCGATGATTACCTCTCCCGAAGAGCGCTCGATCTACGAGAACTGGGCGCGCGCCTGGGACAAGTACATCACAGGCGTCCAGGAGGTGATCGACCTGTCGCGCCAGAGCATCGGCCGGATTCCCCATGAGGCGGGCGAAGCCATCTCCAAGAAGGTTGCGGTCATCGCCGCCGAATCCGATGCGTTTCTCGAGAAGGGCATCAATCTCAACAATACGGGTGCGGACACCGCAACCCGGCAGGCCGCCGAAGGTTACAATTTTGCATTCTGGCTCGTGTTGAGCATAGTCGCTGCCGTCGTCATCTGCGGCGTCGGCGTGGGGGTCTATCTGGTCCGCGACCTCTCGCGCGGGATCGCCTCCATCGTGAAGCCGATGCAGGCGCTGGGAAGCGGCGACCTGACCGCCGCAGTGACGCGCCGCGGTGAGAAGACCGAAATCGGCGTCATGGCGGACGCCTTGCAGGTGTTCAAGGATGCGCTGATCGCCAAGAAGGTTGCCGATGAAGCCGCCGCCCGCGATGCTGAAGCCAAGATCGAGCGCGGCCGCCGTGTCGACGGCATCACCCGCAACTTCGAGGCCATGATTGGCGAGATCGTCGAAACCGTGTCGTCGGCCTCCACCGAACTCGAGGCATCCGCAGGCACGCTGAGCTCGACCGCGGAGCGCGCGCAGGAACTCGCCACCACCGTCTCGGCAGCCTCGGAAGAGGCTTCCACCAACGTGCAGTCGGTCGCATCCGCCACCGAGGAAATGGCGTCCTCGGTCAATGAGATCAGCCGGCAGGTGCAGGAATCGGCGCGGATGGCCAGCGAAGCCGTGGATCAGGCCTCAAGGACCAACGATCGGGTCGGCGAATTGTCGAAGGCCGCCGCCCGCATCGGCGACGTGATCGAATTGATCAACAACATCGCGGGCCAGACCAACCTGCTTGCGCTCAACGCCACCATCGAGGCGGCACGCGCCGGTGAAGCCGGCCGTGGCTTCGCGGTCGTTGCGTCCGAAGTGAAGGCGCTGGCCGAACAGACCGCCAAGGCCACCGGCGAGATTGGGCAACAGATCACCGGTATTCAGGCTGCAACCCAGGATTCGGTCGGCGCCATCCAGGAGATCTCGGGCACCATCGGAAAGCTTTCCGAAATTTCCTCCGCGATCGCAGCCGCCGTGGAAGAGCAGGGCGCGGCGACGCAGGAAATCTCCCGCAACGTGCAGCAGGCCGCGCAGGGGACGCAGATGGTCTCCGCCAACATCACCGACGTGCAGCGCGGCGCGACCGAGACGGAGACCGCCTCGTCGCACGTTCTCTCCGCGGCGCAGTCGCTGTCGGGAGACAGCAACCGTCTCAAGCTCGAGGTCGCCAAATTCCTCGATTCGGTGCGCGCTGCCTGATCAACTCCCTGTCGGCGTTGCCGGGGCAACCGGTGCCGCCGCCTGCCTGCGGAACAGGATCCGCTGGTACAGCCAGCCGATCGCCACCAGCACCAGGCCCAGACACATGAAGGACAGCGCGCGATAGACGCCCGTCAGTGTCGACATGTCGATCAGGAAGGCTTTCAGGATCGTCAGCGCGATGACAACCGCTGACGCCAGCCGCGCGCGCTGCGAGTTGACGAGAATACCGATGCCGAGCAGGACGACGCCGAACGCGAGGTAGGCAATCGAGTAGGTGTATTGCTCGGCGCCGGTGGTCGGACCATGCGCTGTGACCGGGCCGTGGTAGATCCGCCGGATCTCAAATGTCACATAGGCGAGTGCGAGAATGAGCGCTCCTGCCGCGATCGTGTTGGCGTAGCCGGTCGGGCGTCTGCCCGCCACGGCATAGGACAACAGCAGCGCGAGCACCGCAGGCAGGGCGTAGCCGA
This sequence comes from Bradyrhizobium sp. 170, assembly GCF_023101085.1. NCBI lineage: Bacteria > Pseudomonadati > Pseudomonadota > Alphaproteobacteria > Hyphomicrobiales > Nitrobacteraceae > Bradyrhizobium > Bradyrhizobium sp. 170. The sequence goes on from NZ_CP064703.1 coordinate 2,540,710, forward strand.
GCAGCAAAAGGTTGATCACGATGCCGCCGACATCGATCGACCAGAGAATCGGGTTCTCCAGCAACATCAGCCCGAACAGCGCGGCAAGGCCGGCAAACGCAGTGAGCAGGATAGCACCGGCATTGTGAATGACGCTGCCGGTACGGATGCGGAGGCGTTCCAGCCCGATCGCCATTGCGAGCGCAACGCAGACCTGCAGCGCGACCTCGGTGAGTCCGGCGCTCTGGCGATAGACGTCGCCATTGTTGACGGCATGGCGGATTTCCATGAATGCCAGCAGCACCGTGAACAGGATCGCCGCCGCCTCTACCGTCCGCAACGGCGCGTCATCGCCGCCGCGGCGCAGCAAGATGCTGCCGGCCCAGAATGATGCGGCGGGAATGCCATAGCCCCACAACAGCCAGTTGAAAATCGGCGTGGTGCCGACGGCCTCACCTACGATGCGCGGCTCGTAACCGATCCGCAGCACCACGATGCCGGCGAGGATGGCCGCAAGCGTGCGCAGGAACGCGATCGGCCGTTGCGTCGAAATCCAGGCGGTGCCTGCCGACATCAGCGCCAGCGCGATCGTCAGCCAGCCTTTTTCCAGCGCAAAGGTCAGCGCGAGCGCCAGCGCTGCAAGCGTGCCGGTCGCAAACAGCGCGATCGAAGCCTGCAGTCCCGGACGGTCATCGCGCTTGCTGAGGATCTCGGTCGCGGCGGCATTGGCCACAGCCAGCAGCACCGCGAGTATGGCAAACGGGATCGAGCGGTCGAGATGCGCGATGCGGGCGTAGAGCGCGACCAGCAGCGCCAGCGGCGTGAAGACCGCCGCCGCCGACCAGATCACCGGTATGATCGGTCCTGTTGAACGCCCCTGCGCGAGGAATCCCGCCACGCCAAAACCTGCCGCGAAGATCGCGGCCGAGATCAGGTGCAGCGACACCGATCCGTCCGTGGCGTTCGGCCCGATGCCCGACAACGGGCCGCCGGGCAGCACCAGCATGTCGGGATTGGCGCGAACGGCCCACTCGGCGAATACGACAAAGACCAACGCGGCCGCGGCCCCGACGGCGCCGGCGGCGGCGTCGCTGCGCCAGGCGACCAGGAGACTGCCGGCCACCAGCAGGCCGAACACGATCATCGCAGCGTCAGCATGGAAGCCGTTCAGCACGATCAAGGTTGCGCCCAGCAAATAGGCCGCGAGCGAGCCGGATGAGATCGGCTCGACCTGGCCCTCGTCGGCGGGCGGACCGAACATGAAACCGCACACCACGAGCAATGCGGCGAGAATGAAACCGGCGAGCACGTGGAACGCATGCGGGCCGACCATCGACGGACCGCATTGCAGGCAGGGGAACGTCCACAACAGCGCGAACGCGATCGTGGTGACCGCGAGCCAGCGCCACAACCTCACGCGTGCAAGGCCGAAAGCGGCTGCGGTGACGATCGCGAGATAGATGTAGAGCGCCCAGAAGTCCGGCTTGCCGGACGAGACCAGGACCGGCGTCACGAAAGCGCCGACGACGCCGAGACCGGCAAGCGCCGGCCCATGCAGCAGCGCCGCGGCCAGCGTGCCCATCGCGACCAGCCCGAGCAGGATGAAGGCGGTGGCCGGCACCAGGAAGCCGTAAAGCGCATAGGCCGCATACACCGTGGCGAACGCGACCGCCGTTCCGGCGGCCGTCAGGATGGCCGGGATATTGGCGATCGGCAGTGCTACTATCGAAGACACGCTCTCCTTGCGGCGCGTCCATTCGCCGGCCAGCAGCAGGGCCAGCGCAAACAGGCCGCCCAGCATCGTGCGGACGCCCGGGCCGAGCAGGCCGGCCTCGATCGAATAGCGGACCATGAAGAACCCGCCGAGCGCCAGCGTCAGCCCGCCGATCCACACGACCCAGCGAGTGCCGACGGTTTCCTCGAAGCCACGATCGGATTGCGGCAGCGGGGGTGGCGGTGGCGCCGCGCCGCCTGCGGCCTGCTCTGATGTCTCGGAAGGCGCAACGGGAGCGACGGATTCTGTGTCGGGAACGATGGGCGGTGGTGTCGGCGTAGCGCCGGCTGAAGCCGACGGCAGGCTCTGCTCGAACGCTTCCCATGGCGTGAGCGGCGGAGGCACGGGCGCAGCGGCGGCCGCCGGCGTCGCCTGGATTGCATCCAGGCGCTGGCGCAACTCCGCCACCTGGTTCATGGCCTTCCGCGCGAAAATCAAAGCGACGATCGCGATTACGAGCGGCGCGAAGAAGAAAACGAAGGGTTCGTCGAACATCGGGCCTCCAGGCGGGCGCGTGAGAGCGTTAACCGGCCACGTCCGCAGCCTGGTTGCAATCCTGTGTGTGCCGTTGTCCGTTAAAAGTTCAAATCGGCCGCTAATCCAGATCGAGGCGGAACGGCCGGCCTTCGACCGTCATGCTGCCGGGGCCCATTTCATCGAGGGCGCGCAGCATCCGGCCCTCTCGCCCGAGCGCTCTGTCGGCGAGGCTGACGATCAGCCGGTTCGGGGAAGCGATCGGAGAGCGAGCGCGAATTTGCCGGGCAATCTCGATCTCGTTGCGGTGCGGATTGAGCGCGCAGGCGGCGGCAAAGGCGCTCGCGGTCGAGCGGCTGATGCCGGCATAGCAATGCACCACCATCGGCGCGCTGCGGTCCCAATTGCGGACGAAGTTCAGCACCCTCTCGATATGCTGGTCCGATGGCGCGACAAAACCGTCCATCTGCTCGGTGATGTCGTCCATCGACACTTTCAGATGATTGGCCTCGAGCACTGAAGCCGGCCGCAGCACCTGATCGACATTGGCCATCACGGTGAGGATGTGGCTGGCGCCGGTGGCTCTGACGGTCTCGGGAAGGGCGGCAAGCGAACAGATGTGAAGCATGGCGATCCTGCGAAGCATTCCCTGGAAGGTCCTGTTTTGTCGCAATTATAGGCCCGCAGGCTGGGCGGTGAAAGCAGGATTGGCGGGGCGATCAACCAAGCAGCAGCTTGAATCGAGCCAAAAACTGCTTCTCGGCCCGGGCTGCGGTCCACGGCGTCAGATAATCGCGCACCGTGGTCTCGGGCAGGCCGGGATCCCTGCCGAACAGGCGCTTGGCCTCTCCTTCCGAAAATCCGGCCAGATGGGTGGCTTCGAGATAGGCCGCACCGCGATCGGCCGCCTTGATGGCCTTGGTGATTTCGTCCGCGAGAACCGGCGGCAGGCCGAAGCGGATATGGATCGCCGCGAGCAGGCGCTTCTCCACCACCTTGTAGTCGCCGCCCAGCACTGCCTTGAACGGCGAGATCATGTCGCCGATGACATATTCCGGCGCGTCGTGCAGCAGCGCTGCAATCCGGAAGCGGACGTCGACGCGCGGCATCTGCTCGCGCATCACGGTTTCGACCAACAGGGTGTGCTGCGCCACCGAGAAAATATGCGCGCCGCTGGTCTGCCCGTTCCAGCGCGCGACGCGCGCCAGGCCATGAGCAATGTCGGCGATCTCGATATCGAGCGGGGAGGGGTCGAGCAGGTCGAGCCGACGCCCCGACAGCATCCGCTGCCAGGCGCGGTTGGCGACATGGTACGATTTGCGCGTCGTCATTTGGCCTTGAGGCGGGGCTTGCGAAGTTTACCGCTGCAGTTCTCGTGGCAGAAGCAGGTGACCAGATGGTCGTTGACCATGCCGGTGGCCTGCATGAAGGCGTAGACGATGGTCGGGCCGACGAATTTGAAGCCGCGTGCGCCGAGCTCCTTTGAAACCTTGACCGAGACCGGCGTCGAGGCCGGCACGCTGGCGGTGGTCTTGAACTGGTTGACGACGGGCTTACCGTCGACGAAGTCCCACAGAAACTTGGAGAAGCCCGCGCCTTCCTCCATGATTTTCAGATAGGCTTTGGCGCTGTTGACGGCGCCTTCGATCTTGGCGCGGTTGCGCACGATGCCGGCATCGTTCATCAGCGCGTGGATCTTCTTGTCGCTGTAGCGCGCGATCTTTTCTGGCTGGAAATCGTCGAACGCTTTGCGGAAGTTTTCGCGCTTGCGCAAAATCGTGATCCACGACAGTCCGGCCTGGAAGCCGTCGAGGATCAGCTTTTCATAGAGCGCCCGGTCGTCATACTCAGGCACGCCCCATTCGGTGTCGTGATAGGCCATGTAGAACGGGTCTTCGCCGGGCCACGGGCACCGTGTTTTGCCGTCGGCGTGCAGGCGTGCGGACCGGCTCATGGGAATTTGCTCATGCGACGGTCTGCTTCGGCGGGGTGCGGACGTCGTTCGGGTCGGTCAGCCGGATCGCAAGGCCGCCGGCCGTCAACGTCAGTCCCGCATCGAGCGCGTCCGCAACGCGGTCGATCCGGACCAGCGCGAGGCCGTGGCCGCCGGCGGTCGATCCCATGGTGCCGACCTGCTTGTCGCCGCCGAGAACGGCGACGCCGGTCTCCGGCGAAAAGTCTTCGAGCGTGACCCGCACGATCCGCGTGCGCGCGGTGCCGCGATGCTGCATCCGCGACACCACTTCCTGGCCGACATAGCAGCCCTTGTCGAAGTCGACGCCGTGCAGGCGATCCATGTTGGTCTCGTGCGGAAACGCGTCGCTGTACATGAAATCGAGCCCGCCGCGCGGCACGCCCGAAGCGATGCGATGGGCCTCATAGGCGTCGCTGTCGACGAGATCGGCGCCGATCAGATCGGCCACCTTCTGCTTGAGATCTTGGGGCACGAGAACGCGCCAGCCCAGCGCTTCATGCCGCGGATCGGCGAAAGCCAGATCGGGCTTCACGGCCGGCTCGCCGTCCCACACCGCCAGCACGCCCAGGCTGTCGGAGATGTTCTCGACCGCGACCTTGGCGCGCAGCTTGTAGAAGCCGAGCTTGTCGGCGAGGTTCTGCGCCAGCGCGCGGGGTGCATCGATCAGGAAGCCGCCGCCATGGCCGGCCGGGGCTTCGGTGATCAGGAAATCGGCCGTGATCTTGCCCTGCGGCGTCAGCAGCGCGCCGAACCGGCCAAGGCCGGGCTGCAGCAGCGTGACGTCTGTGGTGACGAGGCCGTTGAGGAAGTTGCGGGCATCCTCGCCGCTGACCTTGACCACGCCCCGGTCCGGAAGAAACGCTGCTTTCATAAGCTAAATCAGCCTCTTTTGACGTGCTTTTTGAAGTTCCTGGGGAAACGCAGGTGGCGGATATCCCATGCGAAGTTAAGGCGCTAAGGTGCCGCCAACAAGGCCCGCGCGATTGAAGCTCCGATGAATCAACGATTTGACACCATTCTAAAATCCGGCACCGTGGTCAATCAGGACGGCGAGGGCATCCGCGACATCGGCATTTCCAATGGCCGGATCGCCGCGATCGGCGGGCTGGGACAGGCTTCCGCCGGCGAGACGATCGACTGCAGGGGCCTGCACATCCTGCCCGGTGTGATGGACACGCAGGTCCATTTCCGCGAGCCGGGCCAGACCCACAAGGAAGACCTGGAGACGGGATCGCGCAGCGCCGTGCTGGGCGGGGTGACGGCGGTATTCGAAATGCCGAACACCGATCCTCTGACCGTCACGGAAGCCAACTTCACCGATAAGGTGAAGCGCGGCCATCACCGCATGCATTGCGACTTCGCTTTCTTCATCGGCGGCACCCGCGAGAACGTACAGGATCTGCCGGAAATGGAGCGCGCGCCGGGCTGCGCCGGCGTGAAGGTGTTCATCGGTTCCTCCACCGGCGCGCTATTGGTCGAGGACGACGAAAGCCTGCGGCGCATCTTCCAGGTGATCCGCCGCCGCGCTGCCTTCCACGCCGAGGACGAATATCGCCTCAACGAGCGCAAGCCGCTTCGCATCGAGGGCGACCCGCGCTCGCATCCGGTATGGCGCGACGAGACTGCGGCGCTGATGGCGACGCAGCGGCTGGTCAATCTCGCGCGCGAAACGGGAAAACGCATCCATGTGCTGCACATCTCGACCAAGCAGGAAATCGAATATTTGAGGGATCACAAGGACGTCGCATCCTGCGAGGCGACGCCGCATCACCTCACCATGGCCGCGCCCGAATGCTACGAGCGGCTCGGCACCCGCGCGCAGATGAACCCGCCGGTGCGCTCGGCCGATCACCGCGAGGGGATCTGGCGCGGCATCGAGCAGGGCATCATCGACGTGCTCGGCTCCGACCACGCGCCGCACACGCTGGAGGAAAAGGCGAAGACCTATCCGGCTTCGCCCTCTGGCATGACCGGCGTGCAGACGCTGGTGCCGCTGATGCTCGATCACGTCAATGCCGGGCGGCTGTCACTGGCGCGTTTCGTCGATCTGACGAGCGCAGGTCCCGCGCGGCTCTACAACATCGCCTGCAAGGGCCGCATCGCGGCGGGCTATGACGCCGACTTCACCATCGTCGATCTGAAGCGAAGCGAGACCATCACCAACAAATGGGTGGCCTCGCGCGCCGGCTGGACGCCTTATGACGGCGTGCGCGTCACCGGCTGGCCGGTCGGCACATTCGTGCGCGGCAGACGCGTGATGTGGCAGGGTGAGGTGACGACGCCTTCCACCGGCGAGCCGGTGCAGTTTCTGGAGACGCTGAAGGCGTAGATTTCTTTGTCGAGCAAGGGCAAGACGCCGCGCCAATCACAGTCGTCGTCACCCGCCTTGTGCGCAATTGCGCACTGGGGCGGGTGATCCAGTATTCCAGAGACGGCAGTGATTGAATCGATGGGCCGCGGCGTACTGGATCGCCCGCCTTCGCGGGCGATGACGGTGTAGCGGATTTACTGCTTCGCAAGCTTCAGCGAAAACTCGCCATTGCGGACGCGGGCAGGAACGCCCTCCACGAACTTTGCCACCGCATCTTCGCCGTAGGTCGAGACCAGTTCGGCCAGTGCCGTGAACAGGCTTGCCTGTGCAAGGCAGTCGCCATCGACGCCCTCGTGCCGCGCTTCCGCCCAGGCTTCGTTCAGGTAGCTCAGGGCAGTCTGCTTCTGCTCGAGGTCGGGAAGCGGGTCGTGGGCGATCGGGAAAGAGGCTGGGCGGCTCATGAAGCTCAACGAAATCTGCGCGCGAACCAGGGCGGAACGCATCCTAACGCGACAAGCTGTAGCACGCGCGGCAGGCTCGCCTAGGCCACATCTTTAGGAAAGGTTAACGGCGCTCCTCGAATTTCAGGCGGCAACAAAAGTTCCCGCGCGTTTCACGCAATGCAGCCGAGGATCGCTCCCGGGGTCGCGCAAACACGATGCGCGCCGGCTTTCAGCAACTCGTCCCGGCTGCCGTAGCCGTACAACACGCCGATGCCTTTCATGCCGTTGTTTTTCGCGCCGACCATATCGTGGCTGCGGTCGCCGATCATCAGCGTTTTCGACGGATCGACCGACGTTTCCTTCAGCGCATACTCCAGCAGGTGCGACTTGTCCGCGCGCGTGCCGTCGAGCTCGGCGCCGAACACGCACTCGAAATGGCCGCGCAGGCCGAAATGGTCGATGATGCGGTCGGCGAATACGTGCGCCTTGCTGGTGGCGACGAACAGCCGGTGGCCCGATGCGCATAGCGACGTCAGCACCTCGTCGATGCCGTCGTAAACGCGGTTCTCATAGAGGCCGATGTCGGAAAATCGCTCGCGATAGAGCGACACGGCGTGGTCGGCCCGGTGATCGCCGCCGAGCAATCTCACCATGCTTGTGCGCAGCGGCGGACCGATGCACCAGGTCAGCTCGTCTTCGGTCGGGATCGTGGGATGATCGAGCCTTTGCAGCGCGTACTGGATCGAACGGGTGATGCCCGGCTTGGGGTCGGTCAGCGTTCCGTCGAGGTCGAAGAATATCGCGTCCATGGTTGCCTAGTTCGCGTAGCGCGCGGTCAGATCGCGCGAGATCTTTGAGCCTTCCTCGATATACCTGCGGATCGCGACCGAGGCCGCGGGCGTGCAGGTCCGGTAGGTCTGCTGGAAGCCATTATAGCCGCGGTTGAAGCCCGCGATCATGCGGGCGCGGCGGTCGCCGGAGGGGGTTTCGGCGTCGATCAGCGCCTGCATTTCATTGCGCCATTTCGCCCCTTCATTGGAGCCGCAAATGCCCCGCAGATAATGCAGGGTGCCGAGAATCTCGGCCAGCCGCTGCAGGTCGCCGTCAAACGGCGCGGCGGCATCCTGGGCCCGTGCGGGGGCCAGATGGCAGGCCGAAATAAGGATGAGGGCGGCGAGGGCGTGCTTGAGCATTTGAGGGCCGATATGCCCCCTCAATACGCCCGAGGCAAGGTGTGAGGCCCCTGGAATGACCGCCTAGACCAGCTTCCGGGCGGCCTCGATCACCTCCCGGAGGCCGCCGGTCACCTTGAGGTCGCCGAGCCCATCCGGCGCCAACCATTTGAAATCGTCGTGCTCGTCGTTCAGGACCGGCTCCCTGGCCGTCCAGCGCGCCGCGAACGACATGACCAGGTAGTGCCCGCCGCCGCCGGCCCCGGGCAGCACCTCGCGCCAGCCAGCTAGGCCCAGGATCTCGATTCTTAAGCCGGTTTCCTCGTCCACCTCGCGGTGGAGCGCGGTGTGCAGGGATTCGCCGAATTCGACCCGGCCGCCGGGGAACGAGTAAAAACCCTTGCCGGGCGAGCGGGCGCGGCGGACCAGCAGGACCTTGCCGTCACGGAAGATCGCGCCGCTGACGGCGAGCTGGGGGCGGGTCGGCTGGTCAGGGGAAGCCAAGGGGTGATCCGGTACGCAGGGAACTTGCTGTGATCATGCCCGATCGGTCCGCGAAGGTCTAATGCGGCTGATAGCAGCGAAGGGTGGGGAGGCTAGTTCGACATGACCGCTTCGACGTCGTTGTCGGCGTTGCCGTTGATGACGCCGCCGGCCAGCGCCACCAGCGGCTTGACCCAGGCGGTGGCCTGCTCGGCCAGCGTGGAGCGGGTCTTGTCCTGCTGGGCCTCGCGCATCGCCTGGCCCACCGCGGTCAGGATCGAGGTCATGGTAGCGGTGAGATTGTCGAAATTGGCACGGACCTTGGGGTCGGCGCATTCATAGGCCTCGATCGCGAGGTCGCGGGCCTTGAAGTTGGAGGCCCAGAAGTGCTCGGCGTAGGACAGCGGGGTCCAGGTGAGGAAATCCTCCGCGCATTCCGGCATGTCCGGGACCATTTCGAGCAGCATGATGGCTTCGTTGAAATGATTCAGGTAGTCGGTGGCGAGCCCGGTGCGGGGATTGATGTTGGCCGCCCGCAATTGCTCCGCGCGCGCCTCGTCTATACGAGCCATCGTCGGTGGCGGTATCGGGCGATCGGATCGCACTTCTGTGGCAGCCATGGAGGTCATCTGTTCCACTGTTAACATCTGGGGTTAACACTCGTTAAACAGGGGCTTATCTTGGTCAGATAATGTGCGGACGTTTCGTCATTACATCACCGCCCGAGGCACTCCGGCAGATTTTCGGCTATCTCGAGCAGCCCAATTTCCCGCCGCGGTATAATATCGCGCCTACGCAGCCAGTTCCGGTTGTCATCCTGGAAAATGGCGGCCGCCACTTCCGGCTGATGCGCTGGGGACTGATTCCGTCGTGGGTGAAGGATCCCCGTAAATTTGCGCTGCTGATCAATGCGCGCTCCGAGACGGTTCTCGATAAGCCTGCTTTCAAGAACGCCATCAAGCGGCGGCGGTGCCTGATTCCGGCCGACGGCTATTACGAATGGCAGGATGCGAGCGGCCGCAAGCGGCCGTTCTTCATCCATCGCCGCGACGGCCGTCCCGTTGGCTTTGCCGCGCTTGCGGAAACCTGGATGGGGCCGAACGGCGAGGAGACCGACAGCGTCGCCATCGTCACCGCGCCGGCCAGCCGCGACCTCGCCGCGCTGCATCACCGCGTGCCCGTCACGATCGCGCCCGAGGAATTCGAACGGTGGCTCGACGGCCGCGCGTACGACGCCGAGGATGTCATGCCGCTGCTGCGCGGGCCGACTGAGGGCGAGTTCGCCTGGCATGAGATTTCCACCCGCGTCAACCGCGTCGTCAATGACGACGCGCAATTGCTGCTGCCGATCACCGACGAGGAGCGGGCGGCGGAGGAGCCGAAGCCCGCGAAGAAGGCCGCGCCGCGCAAGGCCGCGGCGGCGCCGGAGGATGACGGGCAGGGCTCGTTGTTTTGAGGCGTAGCATTTGTAGGGTGGGCAAAGCGAAGCGTGCCCACCATTCTTACGATTTTGGGACGCATGGTGGGCACGCTGCGCTTTGCCCACCCTACGGTTCTCACTTGAAAATATGCAGCGCGGCGTACTGCAGCAGCATGATGGTTTTCGCATCGACGATGCGGCCATCTGATATCATCGCGAGCGCAGAATTGATCGGCAGTTCCAGCACCTCGATGTCCTCGCCTTCGTCGGTGAGGCCGCCGCCGCTGCCGACCCGCATCGAGGGATCGTACTCGGCGACGAAGAAGTGCAGCTTCTCGGTCACCGAGCCCGGGCTCGAGAAGGCTTCGAAGATCTTTCTGATCGCCCCTAACCGATACCCGGTCTCCTCCTCCGCTTCAGCGCGGATCCGCACCTCGGGCGCTTCGCCGTCCAACACGCCGGCCGCAGCCTCGATCAGGAGGTCGTCGTAGCCGTTGACATAGACCGGATAGCGAAACTGGCGCACCAGTATCACGGTGCGCTGCGCAAGATTGTACGGCAACACCGTGGCGCAGTTGCCGCGGTCATAGGTCTCTCGGAATTGCGTCTGCCACTCGCCACTGGCGCGGCGATATTCGAACGTGGTTTTGTTCAGCAGGTAGTAATCGTCGGAGAGGATCTCGACGTTCTTAACGCGGACGCGATCGGAGATGGTCATGGCTGCCTGTTCGTTTGGAAACTACGGCGTCGGCTCGCGGCCGTCGAGCCATTTGGCGAAGGTCACGGTCTGCTGGTTGTAATAGCCGAGCGACTGGTAGAACGCGTGGACCTGCGCATTGTCTTTGCGAACCATAAGTTGAAGTTTCAGGATACCGGCCGCGCGCAGCCAGTCCTCGGCCGCGTTCATGATGGCGCGGCCATAGCCCTTGGCGCGGCGCTGTGGATCGGAGGCGACGTAATAGACCCAGCCGCGATGGCCGTCATAGCCGACCATCGCGGTCGCCACGATCGCGTCACCGTCGCGGCCGATCAGGATCGTTGAATTCGGCTCGCGGCGGGCGAGCGCTATGTCGGCGGCGGGATCGTTCCACGGCCGCGTCAGGCCGCAGGCCTGCCACAGCGCGATAACGGTGGCGACATCGGCGTCCGCAATGTCGGCGATAGCGAGCGCGGGAATTGTCTTCGCAGCAGTCACGGTCACAGCACTTTCCCGGGATTCATGATGCCGAGCGGGTCGAGCATCGCCTTGATGCCGCGCATCAACTCGATCGCGACCTTGTCCTTGACGTCGGGCAGTTCGTCGCGCTTGAGCACGCCGATGCCGTGCTCGGCGGAAATCGATCCGCCCATCCGCAGCACGATCGCGAACACCACCTCGTTCACCTCGTGCCAGCGCGACATGAAGTCGGCGGTGTTGCCGCCGACCGGCTGGCTGACATTGTAGTGGATGTTGCCGTCGCCGAGATGGCCGAACGGCACCGGCCGCGAGCCCGGAATGAGTTTTACCACCGCGGCATTGGCCTCTTCGATGAAATCAGGAACGGCGGCTACCGGCACCGAGATGTCGTGCTTGATCGAGCCGCCTTCCGGCTTCTGCGCGGCCGACATTTCGTCGCGGAGTTTCCAGAACCCGGCGCGCTGGGAGAGATTGGCCGCGATCACGGCGTCGTCGACGATGCCTTCTTCCATGCCCTTGGCGAGGATGGATTCCAGCGCCGCGCTGGCGTCGTCGCGCGAGGACGACAATTCCATCAGCACGTACCAGGGATGCTTGGTCGTCAGGGGATCGCGGATGTCGATGCCGTGACGCAAGCTGAAATCGACCGCGATGTCGGCCAGCAGTTCGAAGCTGGTGAGGCTGCCAGCCGCCTCGTTCTGCGAGATCGACAACAGTTTCAGTGCCTGCGCCGGCGACTTGAGGCCGACATAGGCGGTTTCCACCGCGTGCGGCTTCGGAAACAGTTTTAACGTCGCCGCGGTGATGATGCCGAGCGTGCCCTCGGCGCCGATGAAGAGGTTGCGCAGGTCGTAGCCGGTGTTGTCCTTCTTCAGTTTTGACAATCCGTTCAGGATCCGTCCGTCGGCCAGCACCACCTCCAGCCCGAGCGCCATCTCGCGCGCCACGCCGTACGCCAATGCAGCGGTGCCGCCGGCATTGGTGGAGAGATTGCCGCCGATGGTGCAGCTTCCTTCCGCGCCGAGCGACAGCGGGAACAGACGGTCGACTTCGGCCGCGCGCTGCTGCGCGATCTGCAGCACCACGCCGGCCTCGCACGTCATGGTGTTGGAAGCGGGATCGATCTCGCGGATCTTGTCCAGCCGCCGCATCGAGACGACGACTTCGCCATTGTGCGGGGTCTGTCCGCCGACCAGGCCGGTATTGCCGCCCTGCGGCACCAGCGCGATTTTGTGCTCGCTGGCGAGCTTGCAGATCGCGGACACTTCCGCCGTCGAGCCGGGCCGCAACACCAATGGCGAGCGGCCATGAAACAGGTCGCGTTCCTCGGTGACGTAGGGCGCGATATCGGCGGCATCGGTCACCGCATATTTGTCGCCGACAACAGCACGAAATTTCGCGATCAACTCGGCGGGAAGGGGTGGCACGGCGCCTTGAACGATATTCATTGTCGTCTTCTCTTTTTCTTTCATGCCCGCCCGTTCATTCTCGCCCCACGGCTGCGCGGCGCAGCCGGTCGTTGATGGCTTCGCCCAATCCCTCGTTCGGGATGGGCATCACCGCAATGGTGCGCACGCCCTTGCCGTCGAGCGCGCGAAGATGGCCGAACAGATTGGTGGCAGCCTCGTCGAGGTCGCCGCGCTCCGACAGATTCATCACTGTGGAGGCGGCGTCAATTCCCGAAATTGCTCCGAGGCCGAACGCCAGCAATGCCTCGTCGGGCTCCAGCACTTGCGCGTTGAGGCGCACGCGCGCGCGCGGCGCGTAATGGGACGCCAGCATGCCCGGCGCCAGCGGTTGCCCGCTGTCGCTCTCGGCATCAGCGAGCGCTTGCCTCAGCGGGCGGCCCAGCACGCGCTCGATCTCCGCGCGCGGCAGGCCGCCGGGCCGCAACAGCATCGGCGCATCGAAGCAGCCGACGATGGTCGATTCCACGCCAACCTCGACCGCACCGCCGTCGACGATCAGGTCGATCCGCCCCGCAAGGTCGCTCTGCACATGCGCGGCCATGGTCGGGGAGACGTGACCCGAGAGATTGGCCGATGGCGCCACCACGGGACCGCCGAAGGCTCGCAGGATGTCGCGCGCCACAGGGTGGGCCGGTATCCGGATCGCGACTGTATCGAGGCCGGCGGTGGCGAGGTCGGCCACCGCGCAGTTTTCCGTTTTCGGCAGCACCAGCGTCAGCGGGCCGGGCCAGAACGCTTCGGCGAGCGCTATTGCCGGGGCATCAAACCGCGCGATCTGCCGCGCAGCGGCGATATCGCCGACATGGGCAATCAGCGGGTTGAACGCCGGCCGGCCTTTGGCCTGGTAGAGGTGGGCGATCGCGGCCGGATTGGTGGCATCGGCGCCGAGGCCATAGACGGTCTCGGTCGGGAACGCGACCAGCCCGCCTTCGGCCAGGATACGCGCAGCCGCTGCCACGGCAGCCTCGCCGGCGGGCAAAATCTGGGTTTTCAGGCCAACATTCACTGTGATTAATTTCCTTAATCCGGCTGCTTGCGGTCGCCGAAACCCAAGGCTATAAGCCGCGTTCCAAGTCGGAGTGTGGCTCAGCCCGGTAGAGCACTGCGTTCGGGACGCAGGGGTCGCAGGTTCGAATCCTGCCACTCCGACCATTTATCTTTGCCATTCATTTTTCAGGGCTTTTTCTGATTGCTGGCGGTTCCCGAGTCAACCGCGGATTCCCTGCCTGAAACGAAACATAAACATGCGTTCTCGCGGCGCAATCGGCGTCCGAGGCTTGCATGGACCTTGTCCCTCCTGAGAGGGAGCAGGGAATGCCGGGTGCTTGCTGCACCCGCGGTCTCGTGTGCAATGTGGAGATAGAGGCGCACACGAGCATACAGGTACAGCCGGAGCACTCCGGCATTCCCTGCGCAATGGTTTGACGGCTTATGCCGCGCTCTCCCTGGAGACGAATTCGTCTTGCCTCCATCGCTGCCGGCTTGATGGCTAAATCGATCCGGTCGGATCGAAGTCGCCACCGACAGCTTGGCACCAGCCACGGGTGTCGGGACCACACGGTTTTGCCGTACGCATCAGCGCCGTACGTCGTGCGCGCCGTGCTCGCTCACGGATAACCGCCCTGCGAACCTTCTCGCGCCGACGCTGCTGCGTCCACCACATCCCGCCTCGCGTTCGTGACGATCGCGATACGCCCCTCTTGTCGAGGCGGGACGCGCGGAAATAGCCACTGATTTGGGGTGAGGGGGAAGCGAATTATTTTTGCCGAGGAAGCTGGACGACCCAAATCAGATTGAATCCATTCAGCAAATTAGATTTTTCGCGCATCGCTTTTCCGGCGCGATGGGGCGGGCCGATACCCGACAGCAAACTCGATTGTGCGCCGTACCACCGCTGCTATGTTTTCTGATGGCCGTTGGCCGGAGCTTTCTGATGCAATTCCTCGTCGCCCTTCTCGTCGCGCTGCTGGCCGTGCTGCCGGCGTCGGCGCAGGTCGCCCCAACCGAAATTGAATTACGCGCCTATAGCGGACTGCACGCCGCCGCCGCTCGTGGCGACGTCGCCGATATCGAAGCGCGCGTCGCTTCTGCCGAAAACAAGGAAGCGCTCGACGCGCGGCATCGCACGCCGCTGCACGTCGCGGTCTATCAAAAGCAGCACGATGCCGCGCGCGCCCTGATCCGGCTCGGCGCCGATCCGAACAAGCTGGACATCGACCGCTATGACATCATCACCATTGCAGCGGTCGCCAACGACGTGCCGATGCTCAGGATCGCGCTTGAAGGCGGCGGCAACGCGAAGGCGGTTACCAGCCGCTATGATGGCACAGCCCTGATTGCGGCCGCTCATCTCGGTCACGCCGAGGTCGTGCGGACACTGATTGCCGCAAAGGCGCCGCTCGATCACGTCAACAATCTGCAATGGACCGCGCTGATCGAATCGATCGTGCTCGGCGATGGCGGCAAGAACCACACCGAGACCTTGCGCGCTCTGGTAGACGCCGGCGCCAACGTCAATATTCCCGACGGCAGCGGATCGACGCCGCTCACGCTCGCGCGGAGCCGCGGCTATCGCGACATGGTTGCGATCCTGGAAAAATCCGGCGCGAAGTGACGCGTAGCGGCGAGAGCGCGCCGGCTATCCACCAAGCCCGCAATATTTGCTTAGGACCGCTTTGCGCAGGGCACCGTGCTGAATTTACCGCTAGCGTGGCGTGCGGCTGGTCTCGGAACCGCTACCCGTACCAGCGCCCGAACCTGTCGTCATCTGGCTGCTGCTCGGCTCGGGACGCCCAGGCGGATGCGCGGAAGCACCCGGCTTTTCCTGTTGCCCCACAAATCCGGATTCTCCGGAGTCGCGGGTCTTGATGCCTTTATCCGCTTCCTCCTGCATCTGCTTGTCGGATTGCATCTGTTGCTGGCCAGGCGCCGTCGACTGCTGAGCCTGTGCTGGCGCGGCGATGGCAATGCCAAAAGCGGCCGTCGTGGCGAGAATCGAGGTTCGCATGAGCTATCCTCCTATTTTTTCCTCTCCCACAACGCGCGAGGCAGCGATCGTTTCCCAAGAGAGTTTTGAAGAAGGAGAGGGCAGGAACAGCGATCCCGCCTTGCCGCCAACGAAGTTCGCCGACCCTTTTATTGCTCTTGGCTGTCCTTCTGAGCGCCCACGCAGCTTCTGCGATCATTGTGCGAGTTGCGCCAATCCGTTCCAGTCGAAGCTGATTCCGTGGCCGGGCCGGGTTGGCGCCAATGCCATGCCCTGGTCGAGGAGGAGCGGGTGCTCGATATACCGATCGAGCCCAAATCCGTGTGCTTCGAGATAGGAACGATTTGGGCAGGCCGCGAGAAGGTGGACCGTGACATCGTGCGCGCCGTGGCTGGTGACCGGAAGATTGAACGCTTCTGCGAGCCGCGCGATCTTCATGAAGGCCGTGACGCCGCCGCAATTGGTGACGTCGGGCTCGGGATAGGACACAGCGCCGGCCGCGATATAGTTCTTGAACTCCCAAAGCGAGCGCAGGTTCTCGCCGGCCGCGATCGGCACGCCGCCAGTAGCCATGATGCGGGCATGACCGGCAATGTCATCGGGAATGATCGGCTCCTCGAGCCAGGTGAGGTCGCAGGGCTGCAGGGCGCGCGCGGCACGGATGGCTTCCTCGACCGTCCATTTCATGTTGGCATCCGCCATCAGGGGGAAGCCGTTACCGAGATGTTGGCGCATCGCCTGCACGCGAGCGACGTCGGACGCGAGATCCGGGCGGCCGACCTTCATCTTGATGGCGCGAAAGCCCTTGGCAAGATTATCGTCGGTTTGCTTGAGAAGCGCTTCGACGGAAAGATCGAGGTCGATGCCGCCCGCGTAACAGGGCACGCGGGCGTCGAAGCCACCGAGCAGACGGAACAGCGGCAGATCGGCGCGGCGCGCCTTCAGGTCCCACAGGGCGATATCGAGCGCCGAGAGCGCAAGCACGGGCGGTCCGCCGCGCCCGTCATAATGCAGGCCCCACCAGACGTGATGCCAGATGGCTTCGGTGTCGTCGGCTTGCCGGCCCTCGATCAGCTCAGGGATCTCTCGCTTGAGGATATCGGCGATCGCGCCGCCATTGCGGCCAACGGTGTAGGTATAACCGACGCCTTCAGCCCCATCCGAATCGCGAACACGGCATGTCACCAATTCAAAGGCTGCGATTTCGCCGTGCGTGCTGTCGGAGAGGGTAACCGTCAGCGGGATCCGATAGAGTCCAGTCTCGACCGTTTTGATTGTTGTCATTGATTTCCACCCGAGTTTTCTTCGTGCATATTCAATTGGGCGCGCCGATAGGTTGGTTTGACCCCTTCCTCTTTTGTCCACTTTACCGAGGTCCCGTTTAACGCACCACGTCCGGCACTGCGGACCTTAAGTTTGCGTAATCTCATTGCAGCTAGGAACGTCGGAACCATCTAAATGATAGGCGGGAGCGTTAAAACCTGCCCTTCAACTGACACCCAGCAGCCGTGCTCAGAAAGGCGAGCTGGGTCCTTTTGGATGTAACGTCAGTCCTGCCTCATTGGCCTCAGAGGCGACGATGACGTCTACCCCTCTATTTCGAACTGCCTGCTGGTCGGAAGCAGATGACGGGCTCTTGCGCGCGATAGATCAGGCGCCGCGTTCGTGCAGCGAAGTCCGGCATTAAACGCGGAGGCGGATGCGGAGGAATCCAGCAGAATAATCCGCGACGACTCCGACGGGTCTTGGGACGAGCCCGTGAATTGGCTCCATACGAAGCTGGATTCGCTCGGGGCAGAGTACGGTCGACTTGGCTCCGTGGCTTTCGTTTGTTGGGAGAAGAGCGTTTCCAGACGATCGAAACTCAAAGAGCTTCCGGCCGAAACGCGAAATGTTGTTCGGCTATTGGGTGGCGCGGCGCTGCCAGCGCATTTCCCTCCTTACGTCGGCACACGATTATATCGCGAGCTGACGAACAAACGGATCGCGGCCATTTTGCGCAACAGCCGCCGCGCCGGTCTCTCGCGCACCGGTATCGGAATGAAGGCGGGACAGACGGTCAGCACGGGGACGCTGACGGGCATGCTGCGGCCGAAGCCCGGCGAGACCTATGTCGCGGATTTCGGTCCGTTCGGGAGCGTTACCGCGACCTACGCGTAAACAGCCGAAACGACGCGCTTACCTTTGCTTTGGCCGCGCCGTGCTGATCGCGGCAACCTCGATCTCACTTGCCCGGTTCGGGAAGATCGCCAAGAAGGTTTGACAGCTTGACCGCAAGCTTTCGAAGCCGGGCATTCTCTTCGAGCAGCACCGGAAGGTTATCGGTGTCCTGATGCCGCGCTTCATCTCCCCGAAGTCCGTCGACTTCCTCGAGCAGCGGCGACAAGGCGGTCAGAAGTTCGTCGTCCTGAGGCGGCGCTTCACTTGCCTGGCGCACGCCATTGTCTTCACGCAGCGGCACGACATTGTCGGCTTGTCCGACATTTCGAAATGCATTGCGGCGGGCCTGTCTGTCGTGCGGCGGATGTTCGATACTCATGACACATTCCTGATCACAAGGTGGCCCAGTCGTCGGTTCCGCGATGAGCTTTCCATTGAGTCGGAGGCAAATTTGCGTCGGAAAGGCAACGGCGAAGTGGCTCGGCAGATCGGTCACACGTCCTTTGATTCACACGGCAGATCGAATTAGGCCAAATTTTTGACGTATCGCGAACCATTCTGACATCTGCGTGGCTGGGGAGCAAAGCATCTTATTTAGGAACGTATCGATGACGGATTTCCTGACCAATGCGGATCACTGGCGCAGGCGCGCGGAACTGACACGGGCGTTAGCCGCGAATGCGGTCAAGGACCAGGGTCGCCTGCTCAAGGTGGCGGAGGAGTACGACCGGTTGGCGGCTCACGCCGAACGGCGGCGAAGCGCTCCGGTCCCGGCCGGCTCCTACGCTCCGGCAAGCCAGCCCGAGTAAATCCTCTTCAATCGAGAAACGTCGGGAGAGGCGGCATTTCCGCTTCAGTTGGCGCATTGCGATGCGGTCGCGGCGGAGAGGCGTGCCGCCATTACCCAGATGTGTGACCCGTAAAACACAACCGCGGGGCAACGTTCAAAGCATTGTGATCATGCGATTGCAGTCGAATCAACGAATCACCTAGACCGGTAGCGGGGCTGGGAAGCGGAGAGTGAGTATGAGAGTCGCTTCCTTAGAAAGTGTACTGACGGCGGCTACGCTGGTACTGGCCATCGTCATCGTGCTGTGGGGAATCAAGATTTTCCACGGTGTATGAGCAGGGCGAGCTGGCGTCGAACTAGAGACCTCCGGTCAAGAAGAGGCTCGCGACAAAGGCGTCAAAGGCGTCACTTCCGCGGCGGCGGAGGCCTTTCTTTTTTAGTTGCCGACGCATAGTTCGTTGGAGGCTTGTCCCTTCCGACGCGTATCGAGTTTGGTTTACGGCCTGGCGCGAGATCCGCACGGGCCGCGAAAGGCATTGGTTTCAAATTTCGCATGCATTTTAATTATTATCTGATGATCGCAGCGCTCGTTCTCATGGGGCTGGAAGTTCTTTATGCGCTCTATCAGTTGGCCACGTTTCTTTGAGAGAACTTTTCGATTCTGATTGAATCAGAACCCGTTCTAGATTGTTGTTTTGACGCGTTTTCCTGACGCGAGCCGGGTTCTCCTCCGAGGACATGCTCTGCTCGAAGGCGCCACACATCGCACGCGCAGGCTGCAGTGCCGGGCCGCGCGCGCTTGAAAGATTCGCCGCAATCACGCCGCTTTAGCGCCGGGGTCGCCTCCGCGCGATTCCAATTTTAGTCGCAAAATTGCCCGCCGACTCACCTCATTCTCCGCGCGCGACAAAGAGACTGGGGGCTCGTTCCGCATTTTAAAATTGGAGTATCAATCATGCGAGTAGACCATCCGCAGCTTAATAAGCGAGACCGACGCGCAGAACCCTCATTTTGGGTTGAGGAACCGACCGACGACGCTCTTTCATTGCTTGAGAATGCCCTGCGCGGGGACGAGTCCGCCCGTCGTCGCGACGAACAGGCCGACGAAGCTCACTCGCTGATCGAGGAGAACGCCCGGCTTCGAGAGCTTTTGGCTCAGCTGTCGGACATCATTCGCAAGAACGGCGTTCACCCGAGGTAACGCGACAACCAGATCTCGGCCCCGCCCCGGCAAGAGTGGTTCAACCACGCCGGGGCGGGGCCGCTTCATTTTCGACGATTGATTTCACGCCAACGCCGCCCGCACGGAAAGCGACGAATAGTCGGACAGAACACGCGCCGCCGTCAGCAGCTAACAGTGGCCTGTTTCAAAAAGCCGCCGGTCAAAAGAACGACCCCAGCTTCGGGGGCTGAGGTCCACTGGGGTCGTTCTATGCCGGGGCGCGCCGATCCCCATGCCGTCCCGGCATGTGCGCAAACTAAAATCGGACCGCAGCCGCTGTCTGTAGGGAACCCGACAGTGACGTGATCTCAAAAAACGGTATGTCTATTTTCGACCCGTACCGTCAGGCCAGATGGCAGGCCACGAAATGCCCGTCGCTGCCTTGCTTCAGTTCGGGCGCGCTTTCCCGGCAGCGCGGCTCGGCGATCGGGCAGCGGGTGTGAAAATGACAGCCGCGCGGCGGGTTCATCGGGCTCGGCACGTCGCCCTGCAGGCGGATCCGCTTGCGCTTCACCTTCGGGTCCGGCACCGGCACGGCGGAGAGCAGCGCCTGGGTATAGGGATGCCGGGGATGGCGGTAGAGGTCGCGCGCGTCAGCCAGTTCGACGATGCGCCCGAGATACATCACCGCCACGCGGTCGGAAATATGCTCCACCACCGAGAGATCGTGGGCGACGAACAGATAGGTCAGGTTGAGTTCGGCCTGCAGGTCCTCCAGCAGGTTGATCACCTGCGCCTGAATGGAGACGTCGAGCGCGGAAACCGGCTCGTCGCACACGATGAACTTCGGCTCCACCGCGAGCGCGCGCGCAATCCCGATGCGCTGGCGCTGGCCGCCGGAGAATTCGTGCGGGTAGCGGCGCATGTGCTCGGCCTTCAGTCCCACCTTGACGAGCAGGCTCGCCACGCGGTCGTCCCGCTCGCTGGCCGAGGAGGCGAGCTCGTGGATGGTGAAGGCTTCGCCGAGGATCGCGGCGACGGTCATGCGCGGATTGAGCGAGGCGAACGGGTCCTGGAACACGATCTGCATGTTGCGCCGCATGGCACGCAGGTCGCCGCCGGAAAGGCTGCGCACGTCGCGTCCGTCAAAGACGACCTCGCCTTCGCTGGGTTCGATGAGGCGCAGCACGCAGCGCGCCGTGGTGGACTTGCCGCAACCGGACTCGCCGACCAGTCCGAGCGTTTCGCCGCGATTGACCACGAACGACACGCCGTCGACCGCGTGAACGCGCCCGACCTCGCGCGAAAGCAACCCGCCCTTGACGGCAAAATGCTTCTTCAGGCCGGTGACGCGCAGCAGGGGTTCGCTCATGCGCTCGCTCCCCGCGTCTCTCCGAGGTGACACGCCATGCGGTGGCCAGATGCTACCTCGCGCAGCACCGGTTCCTGTTCCGAGCAGCGCGCGAAGGCGAAGCGGCAGCGCGGCGCGAAGCGGCAGCCGGGCGCGGGATTGATCAGCATCGGCACCGAGCCGCCGATCGCTTCCAGCCGGGTCTTGTGCGCGCTGTCGAGGTCGATGCGCGGGATCGAGCGGATCAGGCCCTGCGTGTAGGGATGGCGCGGGCTTTCGAACAGGCTGTCGACATCGGCCTCTTCCACCACCTTGCCGGCATACATGACGACGACGCGCTGCGCGGTCTCGGCCACGACGCCCATCGCATGGGTGATCAGCATCACGGCCATGCCGAAGCGTTCCTTCATGTCCTGCAACAAGTCGAGGATTTGCGCCTGGATGGTCACGTCGAGCGCGGTGGTCGGCTCGTCGGCGATGACGAGTTTTGGCTTGCAGGCCAGCGCCATGGCGATCATGACGCGCTGGCGCATGCCGCCCGAGAACTGGTGCGGGTAATCATGCACGCGGCCCTCGGCATTGGGAATCTGCACCAGCTTGAACATCTCTATTGTGCGGGCAAGCGCGTCCTTGTTCGAGAGACCCTCGTGGCGGCGCAGGCTCTCGGCGACCTGCTCGCCGACCGACAGCACCGGGTTGAGCGAGGTCATCGGCTCCTGGAAGATGAAGCCGATCTCCCTGGCCCTGATGTCGTCCATTTCGCTGCTCGTGAGCGGCACGAGATCGCGGCCCTCGAACAGGATCTGGCCTTCGACGATGCGGCCCGGCGGCATCGCGATCAGCTTCAGGATCGACATCGCCGTAACGGTCTTGCCGCAGCCGGACTCGCCGACCACGCAGAGCGTCTCGCCCTTGTTGAGCACGATGTCGACGCCGTCGACCGCCCTCAGCACGCCGTCGTCGGTGGCAAAGTGAGTCTTCAGGCCCTTGATCTCGAGCAGCGGCGCCATCAGATCACCCGCCTGGCATCGAGCGCGTCGCGCATGCCGTCGCCGATGAAATTGATGGCGACTACCGCAACGAAGATCGCCCCGCCCGGAAACAGCGCCCAGTGGGCGGCGATGTCGAGAAAGTCCTTGGCGTCGAACAGCAGCCGGCCCCAGGTCGGCACGTCGGGCGGGAAGCCCAGGCCGAGAAACGACAGCGTCGATTCCGCAATGATGGCGGCGGCGACGTCGATGGTGCCGGCAATGATCACCGGTCCCAGCGCGTTGGGCAGGATGTGGCGCACCACCTGCCGCAACGGACTGGCGCCGAGCGCGCGGGCGGCTTCGACAAAATCCTTTTCGCGCAGCGAGAGGAATTGCGCGCGCACCAGGCGGGCGACCGGCATCCAGCGCAGGCCGCCGATGACCAGCACGATGAGAATGAAGACGCCGCCCTCGGGGCCGAAGGCGGTCTTGAGCCCGTCGCGGAACAGATAGATGAGCAGCAGGAGCAGCGGCAGTTGCGGCAGCGAGAGGAAGAGGTCGGTGAGCCACATCAGCGCATGCCCGAGCGCGCCGCGCGACATGCCGGCGAGCGCGCCGATCACCGTGCCGACGATGACGGCGACCGCCATCGCGGCCAGCCCGACAGCGAGCGAGATGCGTCCGCCGTAGATCATGCGGGCGAGAATATCCTGACCGAGATCGTCGGTGCCGAAGGGATGGGCGAGCGAGGGGCCTTCGAGGCGCGCGTTGAAATCGATGTCGTTGATGCTGACGCGCCAGACGAAGGGACCGAACGCCACCGCCAGGATCAGGACGATCAGCAGGACCGCGCTGACCACCGCGAGCTTGTGGCGGCGATAGCGCCGCCAGGTCTCGCGCCAGGGCGACCAGGCCGGCCGCCGCTCAGCGGAGGGAGATGCGAGGGTCAAGCCAGCCATAGAGGACATCCGCGATCAGGTTGAAGAGCACGACAAGACAGGCGAAGACGAAAGTCACGGCCATCACGACCGGCGTGTCGTTGGAGAGGATGGAGGAGATCAGGAGCGAGCCGATGCCAGGAATGCGAAAAATCTGTTCGGTGACGATGGCGCCGCCGAACACGGCGGGCATCTGCAGCGCGACCAGCGTGACGACCGGGATCAGGGCGTTGCGCATCGCGTGCTTGACGATCACTCTCGCTTGCCCGAGGCCCTTGGCGCGGGCGGTGGTGACGTAGTCGAGGCGGATCACGTCCAGCATGGCCGAACGCACGAAGCGCGTCATGGAAGCCGCCTGAAACAGCCCGAGCACCATCACCGGCATGAGGGCCTGCCGAACCTGTTCGATCACCCAGCGGAAGCCGGTCGCCTTGATGTCGGTGGTGTAGACGAAAGGCAGCCAGTCCAGCGTGATTGAAAAGAGCAGGATGAACAGCAGGCCGGTGAAGAAGGTCGGCAGCGAAAAGCCGATGAAGGCGAGCGTGTTGGCGATCTGGTCGAAGATCGAGTAGGGCTTCGTCGCGGCATAGACCCCGACCGGTATAGCGATCGCGAGCGCCAGCAGTTGCGCCGAGCCGATCACATAGAGCGTCGTCGGCAGGCGCTGCAGGATCAGCGCGTCGACGTTCATCCGGCTGACGAAGGAAAAGCCCCAGTCGCCCTGCAGCATGGCCGAAAGCCAGTGCAGGTAACGGAGGTAGATCGGATCGTCGAGGCCGAACTTGGCCCGAAGCGCCGCCGCTACTTCGGGCGGCACGTTGGGATTGGTCGCGAGTTCACTGAACGGATCGCCGGGCGCCAGCGCCAGCACGATGAACAGGACGAGCGAGATCCCGAGCAGGCTCGGGACCGCGATCATGAGGCGACGCAGGACATACTGACTCATGAGGGAACAATCCCTTCGATGGCTATCCCGTCGCCTCCCGGTACCAGTCGAACAGATTGTCCGTTTCGTTGGCCCAGCCGCTGACCACCGGGCGCAGCGCGTTGGAGCAGGCTTCCACCTTCAGGCGGTGCATCACCGGGATGAACACGGTGTCCTGCATCATGATGTCGTTGGCCTTGATGTAGAGCGCGGCGCGCTTGACCATGTCGGTCTCGGCCTCCGCGGCGTCGACCGCCGCGTCGTAGTCCTTGTTGACCCAGCGCGGGAAGTTCACGCCCTGCCACTTGTTCTCCTTGGTGGCGACGTTGCGCGAATGATAGCGGCGCATGTGCTGGGCCGGATCCGGCTGGCTCATCGGGATCTGGAACATCTCGAGGTCGGCGTAGAACTTGGCGTAGGTGTCGGGATTGGCGACGTCGGACGAGAAGAACACCGAAGCCACCACCGATTTCAGCTCGACGTCGATGCCGGCCTTCTGGCAGGCCTGCTTGACGATGGCCTGGGTCTTCTGGCGCGGGCCGTTGATCGCGGTCTGGTACAGGAGCTTCAGCTTCTTGCCGTCCTTTTCGCGGATGCCGTCCGCGCCGACCTTCCAGCCCGCGTCCTCCAGCAGCTTGGACGCCTTTTCGATGCTGAATTCCCAGGTGGTGTTCTTGGAGACGAACTTCTCCGGGCCGTTGAGGAAATTGGGCGTGACGCGTCCGGCGCGGCCATAGATGACTTTCTTGACGGCCTCGCGATCGACCAGCATGGAGAGCGCCTTGCGCACCGCCGGATCGGAGAACAGCGGATGCCTGGTCTTGATCGAGGAGCGCTCGCCGTCGACCTCGGTATTGGGATCGGTGAAGTTGAGCGCGATGAATTCGGTGTCGCCGCCGACCGCATAGACGGTCTTGCCCTTGCCGCCCTTTTCCAGACGCAGCAGGACATCGTCTTCGACCTGGATGTTCCAGCCGAAATCATATTCGCCGGTCTGGATCACGGCGCGCGCGGCCGAGACGGCATCGCCGCCGCCCTTCATCTCGAGCGTGTCGAAGTGGGGGCGGTTCGGCATGTGGTAGTCGGGATTGAGCTCGCCGCGGATGAGATCGCCCGGCTTGAACTCGACGAATTTGTAGGGACCGGTGCCGACGGGAGAAAGATTGTTCGGGGCCTCGCGGGACTTGGCGCCTTTATATTCCGCGAACAAATGTTTTGGGATGATGCTGCCGGGGGCGCCGACAAAGGCGTCGGCCCAGAACGGGGTAGGCTTCTTGAAGAGGATGCGGACCGTGAGGTCGTCGACCTTCTCGACGGTGATGTCGCGGTGAACGCCGATGGTCACGGTGGCGGTGGCGGGATCGCGGGCGTATTCCCAGTTGAACACCACGTCATCGGCGGTGAAGGGTTTGCCGTCGTGCCATTTGACGCCGGGCTTCAGCTTCCAGGTCACCGATGTGCCGTCGGCGGCCAGCCCGCCATTCTGGAGCGAGGGAATTTCGGCGGCCAGAACCAGCTTCATGTTGCCGTCGGGATCCCAGCAGGCGAGCGGCTCATAGAACAGGCGCGAGCCGTCCTGGTCCTTGGTGCCGGTGGCGAAATGCGGGTTGAGCAGGGTCGGTCCCTGCCACCACAGCAGTTTCAGCGCGCCGCCGCCGCCGCGCTTGGTCGGCTTGTAGACGGATGGGCCCTCGGCCATGGCCACGCCGCCGATGGCCAGAAGCTGCGTCGCCATCGGCGCGGTGAGACCGAAAGCAAGCATGCGCTGAACGAAGCCGCGGCGATCCATGCGCCCGTCCTTCACCTCGTCGATCATGGTTCGCAGTTCGTTGTCCAGCATCGTTGTCCCCGTGTCTGGTTCTGGTTTTGTTGCGGCGCGCCGCCGGGCGGCAGCGTCGGGTGTCCCACCGGTAAGATGGCACATCAAATGCCCCGGAGGTCAACGGTCTGGCTGTCGACAATCAGCAGGATGGACGCGGCCTGTGATTTTTGCTTGGGCAGAAACACGCTGCGACGCACACAGCTTCGGCAATCCGCTGCCAAAGCGCGCGGAATCGCGCTCTGCACTGCAAAAAATTTGTTCGCCGGACCCGGTCAGATCAGCGACATGTCCAGCGGCGGCGCGACGCTGTCCGGCAGCGGGCTGACATAGGGGGTGCGGGTGGTGCGCTTGTTCAGGTCGGCCTTGGCGGCGGCGATCAGGTCCGGCTCCGTCAGCGCCCTGACGCCGAGCCCCGCCATCGCCTTGGCGGCCTGCACCATGGCCTTGTGGGCGTGCGGGCTCTTGCCCTGCGCCACCACCTGCCAGGTGTGAAACGGGGTGCCGATCGCGACCGTTGGGGCATGGACCTGCACGGTCGGCACGACCCAGCTCACGTCGCCGACATCGGTCGAGCCGATCTGCGGGTTACGCTTGGCGTTAAGCGGCACGATGAAATCAGCCAGCGGCCGGTCGGTCGGCTCCATGCCGATCGAGTGATAGACGGACGCAATATCCTTGTCCGTCAGCGTGGAGCGGATCTTTCCGGCGAAATCCTTGTCGGTGTCATCGAAATGCGGCGGGCCGAGTTCCTCCATGATGCGATGAAGCGCCGCCTCGAGCGGCCTGTTCGGCAACAGGTTGGAGACGGCGGAAATGATCTTCATCTCCACCTTGGTTTCGGTCATCAGCGCCGCGCCCTGTGCGATCTTGTGGACGCGTTCCACCAGTTCGTTCATGCCGGGCAGGTCGCGGTCGCGGATCGAATAGCGCACGCGCGCATGGGCCTGCACCACGTTGGGGGCGATGCCGCCGGTGTCGAGCAAGGCGTAATGGACACGGGCGTCGCTCGGCATGTGCTCGCGCATATAGTTGACGCCGACATTCATCAGCTCGACAGCGTCGAGCGCGCTGCGGCCGAGATGCGGCGATGCCGCGGCATGCGAGGTACGCCCGGTGAAGATGAAATCGGCGCGCGTGTTGGCGAGCGAAGGCGTCACCACCACTTCCCAGAAGCTCGACGGGTGCCAGGTGATCGCGATGTCGGCGTCGTCGAAGGCGCCATCGCGCACCATGAAGGCTTTTGCCGCGCCGCCTTCCTCCGCGGGGCAGCCGTAATAGCGCACGCGCCCGGGCAACTTGTGTTCGGCGAGCCAATCCTTCACGGCCGTGGCCGCAGCAGCGCGGCGGAACCGAGCAGATTGTGGCCGCAACCATGTCCATGGCCGCCGGCCTGCAGCGGGCGAGGTTCGGCCACGCCGGCTTCCTGGCTGAGACCGGGAAGGGCGTCATATTCGCCGAGGAAGGCGATCACGGGCCCGCCTTCGCCCCATTCGCCCATCACCGCGGTTGGAATACCTGCGACCTGCTCGGTGATGCGGAAACCCTGATGGCGCAGTTCGGCCAGATGTTCGGCGGACGAGCGCGCTTCGGTGTAGCAGACCTCGGGCATCGCCCAGACCCGGTCGCTCAAGTCGACGAAGCGCGGCTTGATAGTGTCGACGCCACGCCAGATGTTGCTGCGGTTATCCATCTTCCGATTCCCAATTCTGAAGGCGATGTGAGCTGAGGAATTGTTATCAGCTTCGCAAAACGACGCCAGCGCCCGGCGGACATTCAGCCATGCAGGCACGTCGGGGCGCAAGTTGCGTCGCTACGCCGGCCCGAACGCAGACGGGCCGATCACACCTTTATGCCATGCGGCTGGAACAGCCGGCCCTTCTCCACCACCAGCACCACGGCAAGTGCGGCCAGCGTGCAGAGCAGGAAGCCGGTCGCGAACGGCACCAGCGTGCCGTCGTAATCCTGGCCGATGGTGGCACCGATGCCGATGGCGAGCAGGGTGGTGATCGAGCCGTACAGCGACGCGGCGGTGCCGGCGATATGGCCCTGCGGCTCCATGGCAAGCGCGGTGAAATTGGCGATCATCAAGCCGAACGCAAACATCATCGATACCGAGAGCACCATGAACAGCGGCAGGGGCAGCATCTGCATTTTTGCCGCCACCAGCATGGTTGCGGCGATGACCACGAAGCCGATCAGCGCGCCGTGGGAGAGCACGCGCATGCCGAGGCGGCCGACGAGGCGGGAATTGACGAACCCCGCGATCGCGGTTCCGACGGCGACGCCGGCAAACGCAACCGGGAAATAATGCCCGAGCTGGTAGATGCCGGTGAACACCTGCTGCGAGATGAATACGAAGGCGAACAGCGAACCCAATACGCCGCCGGCCGCCAGCGCATAACCCAGCGTCTGGCGATGGGACACGGTCTGGCGGAACGCATCGAACACCGCGCCGATGGCGAGCGACCTGCGCCTTTCGACCGGCAGCGTCTCCGGCATGCGCAGCGCGCTCCAGATCAGCGCCACCACGCCATACAGCATCAGCACGATGAAGATGCCGCGCCATTGCGTCAGCAGCAGCACGGCCTGGCCGAATGCCGGGGCGATGACAGGCACGGCAATGAATACCATCATCGCCAGCGACATCACGCTCGCCATGCGCCGGCCGGCATAGCAGTCGCGGACGATCGAGGTCGCGATCACGCGCGTGGCCGAGGTGCAGAGGCCCTGCAGCGCGCGCGCCAGCAGCAAGGTTTCAAAGGAAGGTGCCGCGATCGCAAGCAGGCTCGCGATACAATAAACGGCCATGCCGCCGAGCAGGATCGGCCGCCGGCCGAAGCGATCGGACAGCGGGCCCATCACGAACTGGCCGACGCCGAAGCCGACCAGAAAGATCGACAGCACCATCTGCGGCCGGTTGGCTGACGTGATGTCGAAGGCGGACGCGATGGCCGGAAGCGCCGGCAGCATCATGTCCATCGCGAGCGGATTGAGCGCCATGATGGAGGCGATCACGATCACGAATTCGGGGAAGCCCATCGGGCGGTTGCCTGAAGCGGCCAAGGCATTGGCACTGGTATCGGACAACGAAAAATCCTTTTTCTGGTGGCACCTTATGGACTTTGGTGCGCTGCACAAATAACGTTTTCGGCATGGCAGGCCATCGACCAGCGGGGCTTGCAGCAGGCCACGCCGGTCAGGCCGGAAGACTCGTTTGGGCAGCAGGCCAAAGCCGTTGTTCTGGTGGCCGGCTTGCTCTATCCCCTAAGCGCTAAACATCAGCGGTAGACCGCCTTCGAACGGAGACCTTGTGTCGGGACAGACCTTGAAAATCGGCACGCGCAAGAGCGCTATGGCGCTGGCGCAGACGGAAGGGATCGCGCGGCTGTTGCGCGCGGCCGCTCCCGCACTCGACGTCGAGATCGTCAAGTTCGAAACCCGCGGCGACCAGGACCAGACCAGCAAGTTATTGCGCCATGGCGGCAAGGGCGGCGCCTTCGTCGCCGAAATTCGCGAAGCCATGCGCGCACGCCAATTGCAGGCGGCGATGCATTCGTTGAAGGACGTGCCTGGCAATGAGGAAACCCCTGGCCTGATCATTGCGGCGACCCTGCCGCGCGACGCCGCCAACGACGCGCTGGTGCTGCGTCCCGATCTTTCGCTGGATGCATTTCGTGCATCGAAGGGCAAGGGTTTCAAGATCGGCACCAACGCGGTGCGCCGTGCCGCCTATCTGCGCCGGCTGTTCCCCGAGGTGACCGTCATCCATTTCCGTGGCGCGGCCGATACGCGCGTCGCAAAACTCGATCGCGGCGACAAGCAGCGGCTTCCCGACGGCGGCGAGGTGGGGCCTGCGGACGCGTTGGTCATGGCGCGGTCGGGGCTCGAGCGCATCGGAATGGCTTCACGTATCGTCCATGATTTCTCGGTTCGCGAAATGCTGCCGGCGGTGGGGCAGGGCATCGTCGCGGTCGAATGCGTCGAGAACGATTGGCTGACGCGCGGGCGGCTGGCGAAGATCGAGGACGCCGCGTCGCGGCGCTGCGCCGAGGCCGAGCGCGAGGTGCTGTGGGTGCTGAACGGCCATTGCAATTCGCCGATCGCCGGCCACGCCACGTTGGCGGGCAACGAGATGACGCTGACGGCTGCCGTGCTCGATGAAACCGGCGACCGCTTCATCGAGGTGTCGCGGCAGGGAGCTGCAGACCGGCCCCGCGAACTTGGCCGTGCGGTGGGGCTGGAATTGTTGGACAAGGGCGCCGCCGAGATTATCGCGCGCACACGGCCGGACGAGCATTAGCGCGCATACCGATAAATCGAGCTTGATTGCTACTCGATGTCCGATATGCGCCGATAGCGGATCAAATTCAGCATCGCAGCGAAACGACGCTAAGTGCCAAAAACGGACTTCGCGGTACCAGGCTTAACAATGGCTCAAGCGAGGGATGTCTGCAGTCCTGAACTTCGCTGTGGATGGACTGACATAACCTGCTACATTAGCCCTGTTACGAAGACGGGGCGAGGTAAAATGGGCACACGAGCCGGAGCATGTCTTGGTTTAGCAGTATTGGTTACGTGCGTTTGCACCAACGCCGTCACCATGGCACAAGAGTTGGTCAGGTTCGACAGTGCTCCAGTCCGCCTTGGCCAGCTCCAGCAGCGCTTAGCGCGCGAGCGTGGCGAAGCGCCGAAGGCGGCGGATACGATCGAGGGCTACCTCGCGAAACCTGAGGGCGACGGCCCATTCGCAGCCATTGTGTATCTCCATGGATGCGATGGACATTCGAAAGATTACCAAAAGTTCATCGCTCAATTCGTGACCGGTTTGGGGTATGTGTCACTTGCAGTCGATAGCTTTGCGACCCGTGGCATCAAGGACGCCTGCACCAAACCGATGCCTGCCCTGATGCTTGCCCGCCAAGGTGATGCCTTAGGCGCTCTATCCTATCTTTCCAAACTTCCTTTTGTCGATCCTCAACGTATCGCTGTCCTTGGAGCATCGATGGGTGCAATGGTTGCGCTGCAATTAGCGTCGACCCATCACGTGGAAACATTCGACGCTCCTCGGGATCTAAAGTTCAAGGCCGCGGTGGCCTATTATCCGCTGTGCGGCGTTGCTTCCGAGGAACTCATCGTTCCCACATTAATCCTGATCGGCGAACTCGACGACTGGACGCCTGCGAAGGACTGCGAACTTTGGATGAAGCGGCGGGCCGACAGGGGCGCACCTGTTAAGCTGGTCGTCTATCCCGGTGCCTATCACGCCTTTAGCGTTCCGGCTTTCGCCGACGGCAGGGAAATGCACGGGCACTGGCTCAAGTACGATGCGAAAGCAGCCGGGAGGGCAGTCCAGGAGATGCAGAGTTTCCTCTCTGCTCAATTTTCCCGTTGAGTGACAGCGAAGCGAATGCCCCATACGCGCTTGGAGCAGCTTCCGCTCTGGGTTAATCACGTCGGTTTGGCCCTCCGTCGATGACTTCCGGTCTTCCCCTGTAAACGGACGTCGTCTGGCCAGTGAGCACGTTTCAAAAGTGCCATAAGCCGAAGTGGCGTAGCGCAGTTGAGGTTGCGCAAAAGCCTGACGCGGGCCATTCTGTTTGCATGCACCCCTTTCCGCCTAGTGATGACCTAAAGTTTCTCGTCGGGCAGACGATTGGCCAAATAGCTTTGGACCCTTTCTCACTTCAGTTTCGATTTGCTGACGGAGGACAAGTCACTGTGGAAGGACGGATAGAGCATGTCGATCCAGGTGGTGTGACGCACTCGTATGACTGTCAAAAACGCATCAACGAGGCACTCTATTTGCACCAGCTTCTGCAGCAATCGATAACCGCGACTGAAACTGAGCCGTATCGCTTGTCATTGATATTCGAAAGCGGAGCAGTCCTTCGCATCTTTACCGAACTCGGCGGCCTTGAATGCGGACAGATCATCAAGGACCACCGATACATTGTCTTTTAGATCGAAATTTGCCTCAACTTGACATGGCACATTTAGACTCGCTCAGCATTTCCGGTTTGGGTCCAGGCTGTGTGAAAACCCCGTCGATGCTATGATTCTCTTGCTGAATCGGCGGGGGAAGTGATGCGGGGTTTCGTTCAAGGGGCGGATCGCCAGCAGACGACGCTGTTGCCGGAATGCCTCGATGATTGGGTCGACGAGAGCAATTCTATTCGCGCGGTCGATGTATTCGTGGATGCATTGGA
This sequence comes from Bradyrhizobium sp. 170, assembly GCF_023101085.1. NCBI lineage: Bacteria > Pseudomonadati > Pseudomonadota > Alphaproteobacteria > Hyphomicrobiales > Nitrobacteraceae > Bradyrhizobium > Bradyrhizobium sp. 170. The sequence goes on from NZ_CP064703.1 coordinate 2,572,698, forward strand.
ACTGCGCGACCTCGGGTTCGATGGCGTTGATCCTGCGGCGACCGGCCGGCCGGCGTACCATCCTTCGCCGATGCTCAAGCTCTACATTTACGGCTATCTCAACCGGGTGCAATCGAGCCGGCGGCTGGAGCGCGAGGCTGGCCGCAATCTTGAGGTGATGTGGCTGACCGGACGGCTCGCGCCGGATCACAAAACCATCGCCGACTTCCGCAAGGACAATGGCGCAGCGATCAAAAAGGTTTGCGCGCAATTCGTCGAGTTGTGCCGCAAGATGGGCCTGCTGACGAAGGCCAGCGTTGCCATCGACGGCAGCAAGTTCAAGGCCGTGAACAGTCGCGACAACAACTTCACGCAAGGCAAGATCCAGCGCCGCCAGAAGCAGATCGAAGAGAGCGTGGCGCGCTACATGAGCCAACTGGACACCGCCGACCGCCAGACGGCCGCAGGAGAAGAGCCGTCGGAAACGGTGCTGATGACCAAGACGCGGCTTAGGGAAAAGCTGGCGAAGCTCGAAGAAGAAGTGAAACGACTGGCCGCGATTGAAAAGGCATTGCTCGCCTCGCCCGACAAGCAGATATCGCTGACCGATCCCGATTGCCGCTCGATGGCAACGAGCGGGCGCGGCTCAGGCATGGTCGCCTACAACGTACAAAGTGCGGTCGACACCACGAACCATCTGATTGTCGCGCACGAGGTCACCAACGTCGGCACCGATAGATCGCAACTGGCGACGATGGCGCAGGCGGCGAAAGCCGTGCTGCGCAGCGATAACTTGGACGTCGTTGCGGATCGGGGCTACTTTAAAGGTGAGGAAATCCTGGCATGCGAACAGGCCGGGGTCGCGGTCACGCTACCCAAGCCGCAAACTTCGGGAGCCAAGTCGGCAGGCCGCTTTGGGAAACCTGATTTTGTCTATTTGGCCAAGGATGACGTCTATCGCTGTCCGGCCGGCGAGAAGCTGGCGCACCACTTCACCGCTGATGAAGATGGCCAGAAAATGCGGATTTACTTGACGAAGGCGTGCCGCACATGCCCGTTCAAGGATCAGTGCACAACGTCCAACGAGCGCCGCATCAAACGCTGGGAACACGAACACGTCGTCGAGGCCGCGCAGACGCGGCTCGATCAGAACCCGCAAGCCATGCGTGTGCGCCGCGAAACCGTCGAGCATCCGTTCGCCACACTGAAGATGCGGATGGGTGCGACACACTTTCTAATGAAGCGGTTGCCCAATGTCGCGACCGAAATGGCGCTGAACGTACTCGCCTACAACCTCACGCGCGTAGTGAACATCGTCGGCATCAAGCCGCTCCTGGTGGCAATCCGGGCGTGAAGAGCTCGTGCTGTTATGCGCATCGTGTAACCGCTCAGGTCGCTCAGCGTGGCCCGAGGTTGCGCCCGGATTGACTCCAGACTCGATACAGCAAAAATACGCTCAGACCGTCGTGTCGACGCGGATCGTCCCCGGTTGCGTGCAGTTTTTGGGGGCGGAAAAACGTTTTTACACAGTCTGGGTCATTCGCTACCGGGGCTATCCAGCGGCAAGTCCAGCCATGTCCGCTGTGACGCCGAAAGCGGAAGTCAATTCAGAACGTTGGCGGCCATGCTACGGGCGCTTGCGGGTTGTATCTGCACCACCCGCGTGAATGATCAGCTCGGCAATGCGACTGTCGGCGCGGCGGAGCCGCCGGCACAGTTCGCGGTTGATATTCTGCATCACCAGCACATAGGCGTGGATGTCGGCCTTGTAGTACGTGTAGAGGTTTCGGGCCGTGAGCTCGTACAGCACCGTTGCGCTCTCCGCGGCGACGGTGGCTGACCGGTTCTGCATTTCGATGAGCGTCATTTCGCCGAAGAAATCGCCGGGCTCGAGACCCGACATTCGGATTGTGCCCCCCATATGACCGAGCTTGCTCACCACGAGCTGGCCCGAGAGAACGATGAACATCGAGCGCCCAGGTTCTCCTTCCGCGACGATCGTGGCGCCGGCGTCGAAGCGGCGCTCGACCAGCATGGAGGCCAGGAGATCAAGGCTTGCGTCCGAGAGGCCACCGAAGAAAGGTGTGGCGCGCAAAAATGCTTTCAGATCGGGCGAGCTGACAGCCATCGATCCAATATACCCTCGCTACCGGTAGCGGCAAGTTCGGAACCTGCTTTCGCGGCCGCGCGGTTGCCGGTATGTTGCGATGGATCCGCCGAAGCGAGGGGGCACGCATGCGTTACGCGTCAGTTCTTGGAGCCGGATTGGTCGCAGCCGCAGCGATCGCATCGCTGCCGGCGCAAGCCGGTGAGCGTTACCTCGTCATTCCCGAAGAGGTCGGCGTCGGGCCGCCGCCCGCGCGCTACACCTGGATTCCGTTCCGCTGCACCGACGGGCCGGCCGATAATTTCTATCACGGCGCCTGGTATGCCGGGCAGCCGACCGCGCTGTACCGCGGCCGCGCCTACCGGCCGTATTACCGATACAGCGCCTATCGCGCGGGCCTGCGGACCTATCTCTGCTCGGAGTAACGTTAGCGCGCCATTTCTGCCCATTCCGGACAGGTGCGCTGGTCGACCGGCACCAGCCATGCCTTGTAGTTGGTCTTGTCGATCACTTCCGCCGGCAGCATCATTTTTTCCGGCAACGGCTCCTTCTTGAGATGACGCACCGCGGCCCGCGTCGCGGTGCAGCCGATCTTGAACATGTTGAAATCGACGGTAGCCAGCATCCCGCCGGTTTCGATCTGCTTCACGGCGGGAAGGATGCCGTTGATGCCGATTACGATCCCGGTCCGGTTCGCAGCCTTCAGCGCCTCCAGCACGCCCAGCGCCATGCTGTCATTGGCCGACAGCACGGCGTCGATCTCCTTGTGCTCGGTCAGGAATTTCTCCATCACGCGCCTTGCGTCGGGCTGCTGGTAATTGCCGATGCCGGATCCCAGGACTTGTATGCCGGGAAATTCAGCGAAGGCGCGCTGGTAGCCGCGCACGCGCTCGCGATTGGTGGGTGCGGCGGGCGTTCCCTCGATGACGACGATCTTTCCCTTGCCGCCGAGCTTCTCGAAGAGATAGCGCGCCTCGCGATATCCAATTTCGAAATCGTCGGCGCCGACATAGGTGACAAAACTGCCGGGCAGCGGGTTGGAAACCAGCACGATGGGGATTTTGGCCTCGTTGAGCTTCTTCACGGAATCGATCATGGCGACGTCATCGACGGGGATGAAGATGACGGCGTCGGGCCTGTCCTTCAGCACCTGATCGACCATCGCCTTCTGTTCGTCGACGTTGTCAGGCTGGTTCGGGACCAGGTGGATGACCTTCACGCCTGAGGTGCGCGCGATCTGGTCGGAGGCGATACGAAAGGCCTCATAGGCGGGGTTGGTGCGGTTCTTGGTGAATACGGCGATGGTCATCTGGTTGTCGGCCGCAAGCGCGTGGCCTGCGAACAAGCCTGTCAAACCAGCAAGCATCACCGCTGTCAGATATCGCATCACAGCCTCCCAGTGAATGCCGTCATTGCGAGCGAAGCGAAGCAATCCATCGTGCCGCATAAAGAAAGAATGGATTGCTTCGCTTCGCTAGCAATGACGCGCGGTGAGTGTCATAGCCACAAGATCTTCTTCCGGTATTCGAGATCGGTCAGCAGCGGTTGCGCCGGCCCCTCATGAAACACCGCGCCGCGCTCCAGCGCGAACACGCGGTCGGCGAGCGCCAGCACGAGATCGAGATTGTGTTCGACGATCACGATGGAGATGTGCTGCCGCAGCCTGTCGAACACCTTGAACAGGTCGAGGATCACCGCCGGCGCCAGTCCTTCGAAGGGTTCGTCGAGCAGCAGCAGTTTGACGTTGCCCGACATCGCCCGCGCGACCGCCACCATCTGCTGCTCGCCGCCGGAGAGATAATCCGCCGCGACGTCCATGCGTTCGCGCAGCCGCGGAAAATAATCAAGGATCTGCGCTTCATCCCACACCACACCGTTGCTGCCGTCGGTCTTCCGCGCGAGACGGCCGAGCGAGAGGTTTTCCCGCACCGTCATCCCTGCGAACAGGCCGCGGCCCTGCGGCACATAACCGATGCCGGCGCGTGCGATGTCGGGCGCGGGCAGGCGGGAAATGTCGCTACCTGCATATTCGATCGCGCCCGACGACAGCGGCACGAGGCCCGCAAGCGTCTTCAACAGCGTCGACTTGCCGGCGCCGTTGCGGCCGAGCAGGGCGACGATCTCGCCCTCGCGCACGTCGAGCGTGGCGTCGTGCAGGATGTGGCTCTTGCCGTAAAAAGTGTTGACGCGCTCGAAGCGCAGGACCGGCGCGGCGCTCGCCTTCGCGTAATCGCTGCCGAGATGCTCGACCTCGGGCACGCCGGTGCCGGTGTAGATCTCCTGCACCCTGCGGTCGGCGCGCACGGCCTCGGGGGTGCCGGTCATCAGCACTTCGCCCTGGTTCATCACGGTGACGGTGCGGGAGAAGCCGAGCACGCGGTCGATGTCGTGCTCGACGATCAGGACGGGAATATTGGCGGCGATGTTTTTCACAAGATTCGAGACGCGCTCGCGTTCGGCGGCGGCAAGGCCCGCCAGCGGCTCGTCCAGCAGCAGCACCTGCGGCTTGGAGCCGAGCGCGATGCCGAGATCGACCAGCCGCTGCCCGCCATAGGAGAGTTCGCCGCCTTCGATGGCTTCGATGCCTTCGAGGCCGAGGAATTTTATGAGCTCCGCGGTCTCGGCGTGAATGTTCTTGTAGTCATCGATGTCGCGCCAGAGGTTGAAGCGCCCGGCGTTCTGCGCCTGCAGCGACAGGCGCAGGTTTTCGTAGATCGACAGCCCCTTGAACAGATTGGTGATCTGGAACGAGCGGGCCAGCCCCTGGTGGCAGATCGCCTCCGACGGCACGCCCTGGATCTCGCGGCCGTTGAGCGTGATGGTGCCGCCGTCGGTCGGATAGAGGCCGGAGACCAGATTGAACAGGGTGGTTTTTCCCGCGCCGTTCGGCCCGATCAAGGCATGGATTTCGCCGGCGCCGACCTGCAGGCTCGCATCGGTCACCGCGCGAATGCCGCCGAACGTCTTCGAGACGCCGCGCACGTCGAGCACAATGCCGTCGAGCCCTTTCGGCAGCAGGAAGGCCGGCAGCGGCAGGCCTTCGTAAATTTTCCGGCGGCTCATCGCGGCGGATTCTTCCGGTGGTGGCCACCAGCGTTTTGAAAGCGTTGCCCAGATGCCGACGAGGCCGCCCGGCGAGTACAGCACGAAGGCGACGAAGACCAGGCCGAACCACAGCAGCCAGTTCGGCGTCCAGATCGAAAACAGTTCGCGGAACAGGATGAAGAACAGCGCGCCGATCGCCGGCCCCAGCATGCTGCGCATGCCGCCGATCACGACGATTGCGAGCAGTTCGCCGGAGAAGGGGACGGAGACCGCCTCGGCTGATACGAGGTAGTTCTGGAAGCCGATCAGCCCGCCGGCAAAACCGGTGACGACGGCCGAGATCACGAAGACGCCGAGCTTGTAGCGCTCGACCGGATAGCCCTGAAAAGTAGCGCGCAACTGGTTCTCGCGGATCGCCATCAGCACATGGCCGAACGGCGAGCGAACCAGCCGGAGCAGGAGATAGAGCACGCCGAGGCAGAGCACGGAGACGACGATGTAATAGTTCAGCGCATTGTCGAGGCTGAACGCGCCGATGCTGCCACGCTTCAGGCCGCCGAGGCCGTCCTCGCCGCCGGTCACCGCGGTCCAGCGGAAGGCGATGGTGTAGGCCAGCGCCGACAGCGCCAGCGTCAGCAGCGAGAAATACACGCCGCGCCGGCGCAGGATGACGAAGCCGACGAAGGTCGAGATGATGGCGACGACGACCGCCGCCAGCAGCAGCGGCAGGAAGATATCGTTGTTGAACCAGTTGCGCTGGATCAGTCCCGCCGCATAGGCGCCGATGCCGAACCACGCGCCGTGGCCGAACGAGACCAACCCCGTATAGCCGATGCAGAGGTTGAGCCCCATCGCGGCAATGGCGAGCGCCACCACCATGGTGCCGGTGTTGAGCGACAGCCCAAGCAGATAGAGGCCGAACGGCAGCGCGATCACGCCGAGTGTGGCCGATAGTAGCGGGCGATATTTTTCGGCGGTGCTGGTCATTCGAACTTCTCGATACGTTCGCCCAAGAGCCCGCGCGGGCGCACCAGCAGCACCAGGAACATCAGTACGTAGATCGATGCCTCACCCGCGGCGGGCGCGAAATGGATGGTGATCCCCCTGATAACGCCAACCAGCATCGCCGCCAGCACCACGCCCCAAAAACTGCCGAGGCCGCCGATCACGACCACGACAAAGGCGACCGTGATGATCTCGGCGCCCATGGCGGGATGCACGATCGTGATCGGCGCAAAGAACGCGCCGCCGAGGGCTGCCATGCCGACGCCGAGCATGACGATCGCGGTCATGTAGGGCTGTAGGCGGATGCCGAGGGCGGCGACCATGTCCGGCCGCTGGATGCCCGCGCGCACCACGCGGCCGAAGGATGTCTTGTGCAACAAGAGCCAGACGCCGACGAGGACCGCGGCGACGACGGCGAGGATCAGCAAGCGATAGCGCGAGAACAGGAAGTCGCCGAGGAAGACCGAGCCGCGAAGCGCCTGCGGTATGCCAGCCGAGATCGGCGGCGCGCCCCAGATAATGCGGATCGCCTGTTCGGTGACCATGGCGAGGCCGAACGTCACCAACAGGCTCAGGATTGGATCGGCGTCGTAAAACCTCCTCAGGATGAAGCGCTCGAAGAGAATGCCGAGCAGCGCCACGGCGATCGGCGACAGCACCACCGCCGAACCGAAGCCGAGATACTTCGTGACCTCGACGGAGATGTAGGCGCCGAGCGCATAGAACGCGCCGTGCGCGAGATTGACGATGCCGCCGACGCTGAAGATCAGCGACAGGCCGAGCGCAATCAGGAGGTAATAGCCTCCGAGCACCAGGCCATTCACCACCTGCTCTAGCAGAAATCCGAACTGCATATGCGATCCACGACCTCAAAACGCGCCTTGAAAAAGAGACGGCGCCGGCTGATCTGTGCCGGCGCCGCAACGCCAGTGGCCCGACGCCCGTATCGGGCTTCTATGCCTTCATGTTGCAGGGATTTTGCGTCTTCGTCGGGTAGATCGATTCAAGCTCGGCGCCCGCGGCCGGCACCGCTTCGCCGAGCACGAGCATGTCCCACTTGTCCTTCATCTCGTTCTTCGGTTTTACGGTGAACGGATAGGCCTCCTGCACCAGCTGATGATCCCAGGAGCGGAAATAGGCCTTGCGCGACTTCATGATGTCGAACTGCGTCTGCTTCTCGAAATAGCCGATCAGCGCGTCGCTTTCGGTCGACTTCGTTTCAGTGATCGCCTGCGCGATCATTTTCAGCGTGATGTATTCGATCCAGGCGTGGTTCTCCGGCGGCTTGCCGTACTTCTTGCTGAACGCCTCGACGAAGGCCTTCGAGGCTGGATTGTCGAGCGTGTGATACCAGACGGTCGGCCAGGTGCCGCTGAGATTGCCTTCGCCCATCGCCCAGGCGTCGCCGGTGTTGAGGTTGAAGCCGACCAGCGGGTAGGGGAAGCCGAACTCGGCATATTGCTTGACGAGGTTGGTGACCTGGTTGCCGGCGAGATTGCAGCACACGACGTCAGGCTTGGCCTGCCGGACTTTCAGCAGATAAGGGCTGAAGTCGGTGACGTCGGTCGCGATCAGCTCGTCGCCGATCAGCGTGGCGTCGTTGGCGCTGAAGAACGATTTGGCGGCCTTCAGCAGGTCGTGGCCGAAAATATAGTCCGCCGTCAGGGTGACGAACTTCCTGCCCTTGACCATGCCCTTCTGCTTGAGCGCGGTGCCGACGGCGTTGACCATCACGGTGTTGGGGATGTCGCAGTGGAAGGAGTAGCGGTTGCAGTCCTTGCCGCGCAGCGCGTCCGAGCGGGCGCCGGTGGAGAAGAAGACTTTCTTGTTGCGCTCGGCGACCTGCATGATGGTCAGCGACGAGGCGGACGAGATTTCGCCGAATAACAACACCGCGCCGTCCTGCTCGATCATGCGCTGCGCCTTGGTCGAGGCGGTCGCGGGATTGACCGAGTCTTCCGACATCAGGTCGATCTGCTTACCCATGATGCCGCCGGACGCGTTGATTTCCTCCGCCGCCATCTTCACCCCGAGCTGGGCGTAGCTGCCGATCGCGCCGAGGAAGCCGGTCAGCGGCACCAGATGGCCGATCTTTATTCGCGCGGCCTGGGCGCTGAGGATGGACGGAGATCCGATCGCGGAGGCGCCGGCAAAGGCGGCGCCGGCCTTCAACAGGGTACGTCGGCTGTAGCGGGTCATTACTGGTCTCCTCCCGGGATACGTCGCGACGTTCTCTCCTCCGATTCCCGCTTATGCGACAATGTGAGAGACGTTCTTTTATTGTTGTAAGATATTTCCGGACGCAATGGCTCCTGTCAACGCCAAATGCGTCGCAGCCGCGTTCAACCGGTTTGGAGAGGACTTGAGCCCGATCGGATCAGGAGGATTTCGCCAGATCCCGCGCGCCGAATTCGGCCGACAGCCGGCCGGCGGCCGATTGCACCAGCTTGGCGCGGCTTTGCAGCACCTGGTCCGTCATGCGCCAGATCGGGCCGGAGATGCCGAGCGCGCCGATCACTTCGCCGGTGAAGTTATAGACCGGCACGGCGACGCAGCGGACTTCCGCATTGAATTCGCCGTCGTCAAAGGCGATGGCGCTGCGGCGGATCTCGGCGATCTCGCGCAGCAGTACAGCGGGGTCCGTAATTGATTTTTTGGACGAGGGCTTCAGTTCGACGCGTTCGAGAAAGCGCTTCAACTGATCGGGGCGCAGCGAGGCCAGCATGATCTTGCCGAGCGCGGTGCAGTGCGCCGGCCGCACCACGCCGACGCGGTCGGTCAGCTGGAACGCGCCGGGCCCGCTGGTGCGGGCAATCACGACCACTGCGTCGCCCATCCGCACGGCAAAATGGCCGCTTTCGCCGCTTTCGCGCGACAGGTCTTCCAGCACCGGCGTCGCCAGATTGACCATCTCGATTTCATCGAGCGCGCTGGCCGCCAGCGCAAACAGCGGCCGGCCAACACGATAACGTTTTGAATCGCGCTCCTGCCTGAGATAGCCGAGCGAGACCAGCGTCTTGGCGAGGTGGAAGGTGGTGGAATTATGCAGGCCCACCAGCTTGCTGAGGTCCGCCAAGCCAATGCCTTCGCGGTGGCGGGCGACTTCCTCCAGGATCGAAAATGCGCGGCCGAGCGACTGCACGCCGCCGCGCGCGCGCTCCTCGGCCTCGTCGTCGATGTTGGGTTCGCGCGATGGCACCAGCCTTGCGATTGAAACCTTGCGCGGAGTGGCTGGCTTGTCGCTCGTCTTCGGCTTGGTGCGCGGTTTCACGGAATCAACTCTCCAGGGTGGGCGAGGCGAACTCTATCAGGCCGTCCTCGCCCGGCAACAGCGCCGCGCATCGTATGAGCCGGCAATGCGGAGCATACCACAATAGCAATTGACGTACAGTATTATGAGAAATAGGTTCGGGCCCGTCGCCGCACCGTGCAAACAAGACGCGGAGGCGAATTCGTTGAGCTCAGGGAGAGAGTTAAATCGATGTCGCGTAACATGCTCAACGGCGCCCAGGTCATCGTCGACTATTTGATTCAGGAGAAGGTGCCGCAGGTGTTCGGCCTGTGCGGCCACGGCAACATCCAGTTCATCGACGCGCTGTACGAGCGCTCATCTGACATCAAGACCATCTCGGTGCATCATGAGAGCGTCGCCGGCTTCATGGCCGACGTTTATTACCGCGTGTCGGGGCGGCCGACGGCGACGTTTACGTCGTGCGGGCCCGGCTCGGCGAACCTGCCGATCTCGCTCGCCAACGCATTCCTCGACTCCGTGCCGTTCATGGCGGTGACCGGCAACGTGCCGACCAGCCAGTTCAACCGCGGCGCCTTCCAGGAAATGTACCGGCATTATCAGGCCGATTTTCCCTCCACCGTGCGCACGATGTGCAAGAAGGTGTTTCAGCCGACGCGCGGCGAGATGGTGCCACTGGCGGTTCGGCAGGCCTGGAAGACCATGACGAGCGGCCGCCCCGGACCCGTGGTGCTCGACGTGCCCTTTGACGTGTTCATGGAATCGGCGGCCGAGGAGGCGCCCAACGCGCAGGCCTGGAACGCCAACATATCGAGCCGCTGCGGCGCCGATCCTGATGGCGTGGTCAAGGCCGTTGACATGCTGCTTGGCGCAGAGCGGCCGACAATCATCGTAGGCCAGGGCGTGCGCTACGGCGGCGCGGCGGAAGAACTTTTGAGGCTCGCCGAGCGGCTGCAGATTCCGGTCGCGGCCTCGGCAAGCGGCCTTGGCGCGATCGATTGCAATCATCCGCTGGCGCTGGGCTTGGTCGCGCGCGCCGGGCACTACCAGGCCAACCATGCGACGCGTCAGGCCGACGTGCTGCTGGCGATGGGGATGCGGTTCGACGATCGCACGTCGAGCTCGTGGATCCCGGGCTATTCCTTCACCATCCCGCCGACGCGGCTGATCCATGTCGATATCGATCCCGAGGAGATCGGCCGCAATTATCCCGTAGCGCTCGGCCTGATGGCCGACGTGCGCACCTTCTTGCGGCAGGTGCATGCCGAACTCGACCGTCGCGCCGATCTCACCAAAAAGGCCGATGCGCGCAAAAAATGGCTGGCGCAGATCGATGGCTACCGGAAAGAATGGGACAAATTCGTTGCCCCCGGATTTTCCGACGACACCACGCCGATCAATCCGCAGCGCGCGGCGCTCGAGATCGACAAGGCGTTGCCGGAGGATGCGATCCTCGTCAGTGATATCGGCGTGCATCACAACTGGCTGCTCGGCTTCTGCAAGCCGCGGCGGCCGGATTCGCTGATCGGCTCGATGGGGTTCGGCCCGATGGGCTTTGGCGTCGCCGGCGCGATGGGTGCGAAGTTCGCCGCGCCCGACCGGCCCTGTGTTTCCGTGTGCGGCGACGGCGCGTTCTTCATGCACGCCAACGTGCTGGGCACAGCGGTCGAATATAATCTGCCCGTGGTCTGGGTGGTCTGGAACAATTACGCCTATGCCTCGATCCGCGGGCTGCAGCGCGGCTATCTCGGCGGTCGGGAATTGGCGACGGACTTCCACGATCCCAACACCGGCGAGCGCTACAATCCGGACTTTGCGGCGATGGCGCGTTCCTGCGGCGTCGAAGGCGTGCGCGTCGATCGCGCCGGCGATCTCGGCGAGGCCATCCGCAAGGGCATCGCGGCGAACAAGCCCTATCTGATCGATGTCGATATCGCCGCCGACATCAATCCGGCCGGCGCGGGGGTGTGGGAGTTGCCCGGGCTCGGCCAGAGCAAGGCCGGCATCGGCACGCGCTATCAGCCCACCTGATCTCGCTGGAGGAAATCCCATGTTGCTTGCAGGCAAGAAAGTCGTCGTCGTCGGTGGTTCCTCCGGCATCGGTCTTGCGACCGCCGAGATGGCGAAGCGCGAAGGCGCCGAAATCATCATCGCGTCGCGTAATGTCGAGCGGCTCGACAAGGTGGCGGAGAAGCTGAATGCGATCGCGATCCCCGCCGACGTCACCAGCGACGACAGCGTCGCAAAACTGTTCCAGCGGTGTGGCCCCGTCGATCATGTCGTGGTCACGGCGGCGCAGCTTCGCACCGGTCCGTTCAAGACGGTGGCGATGGACGATGTCCGCGCCACCATGGAAGGCAAATTCTGGGGCGCATGGCGCGTCGCGCAGCAAGCGCAGATCCGTGCCGGCGGATCGCTGACGCTGGTGTCTGGCTTCCTCAGCGTTCGTCCGCGGCCCAATTCGGCGATCGTCAGCGCCGCCAATGGCGCGCTGGAATCGCTGGCAAGGGCGCTGGCGCTCGAACTCGCGCCGGTGCGCGTCAATGCCGTTTCGCCCGGCGTGATCGATACCCCGATCCGTGCCGCGATGCCGGAGGAGGCGCGGCGCGACATGTTGGCGAAGACCGCGGCTGCATTGCCGGTCGGTCGCGTCGGCGCGGCTGAGGACATCGCGCGGCAAATCCTCGGGTTCATGGCGAACGGTTTTGCGACCGGATCGATCGTCTATATCGATGGCGGGGCGCTGGTGATCTGACGGCAGAGGAGGCCATCATGGCTTCAGAAAACAACGGCGCCTTCATCCGCAACATCGCCGAAGTACCGTGGCGGGAATTCCCCAATCATTTCGGCGGCGCATTGTCAAAACCGCTGGTCATGCCGGAGACCGCGGGCTCCCGTCACATCGACTATCGCATCTCGATGTACCAGCCGATGGCGCATGTCGCGCGCCACAAGCACCTCGTGCAGGAGCAGATCTATCACGTGCTCGAAGGCGAGGGGCTGATGGAGATCGCCGGGAAGAACCACGTGGTGCGCAAGCACGACTTCATCTTCCTGCCGCCCGGCGTCGAACACGCGATCTCGAATTCCGGGCTGGTCGACCTGGTGTTTCTGGTGATCACCTCGCCGGTGACGGATGATGAAAAGCCGGTGTGACGCGCCGCCCCGCTACGCCTTAGCCGACCCCAACAGGATGACGCCGCCGATCAGGATCGCGCACCCCACCACGCGCCAGGCCGTCACCCGCTCGCCCAGTATCAGCATGCCGAACAGCGCGCCGACCATCATCGACATTTCGCGCGCGGGCGCCACGAGGCTGAGCGGCGCGCCCATTTCGATGGCTGACAGCACGAGGATGTAGGACAGCGGCGAGAGCACGCCGACCCAGAACGCCAGCCACCAATGGCCCTTCATCTTCTCTTTGGCGCGCGACCAGTTCGATAGAACGACGGGCGCGAGCATGAAGAAGCGCAGCAGGTTGGAAAGCCAGTCGAGTACGACGGGGTGAATGCCGAGCATCTTGACGCAATATCCGTCCACGACGGTGTAGCCCGCGATCAACGACCCCGTGGCGGTGCCCCAGCGCAGGCCATCGAGGCCGCGCGGCCGGCGGAACGCGGAGAGATCGCCCTGGGTGGTGATGAAGCCGATCCCGGCGACGACCGCGAGCAGTCCGAGGATGCCCTGGGCCGAAGGCGTTTCACGAAGCAGGATGAATGCGCCGACGGAGGACAGCAGTGGGCCCGTGCCTCGCGCGATCGGGTAGACCACCGAGAGATCGGCGACCTGATAGCCGCGCTGAAGGCACAGGTTGTAGCCGAGGTGAAGGATGGCGCTCAAGACGAGACAGAATGCGACCGGCAGACTCCAACTGGGCGCGTTATGCGCCAGTACCCAGCCAACCCATGGCAGATAGAGAACAAGGGCTATCACGTTGGAGGCGAACACGAAGGCCGCGCCGGCCGCCGCCGCACGCTTCGAAAGCAGATTCCAGGTGGCGTGGATGAAGGCGGCGAGGACAACGAGGGAGAGTGAGAGCGGCGACATGAGACCTCCGTGCCATCTGGCGCGAACAAGATCTCGACATCTCCTCCTCTGGGCTTTTGTCCCTCGGGTGCAGCCGCGTGCTACCGCGGTTTCCGCAACGCTCGGACCGGCGATGGCGATTTCGCCACCCGGAACCCTAGTTGCCACTCAGTCGATGGAACTCCGATATGTCAGGGAATCAGGTGCGGTCAATCCGGAATTTATGCTGCAGGTGCGTTGCCGCGAATCAGGCGGCCAGATCCTGCAGCAGCAGCGACGAGCCACGAATCAGCACCTTGCGTCCCTTCGCTGTGATGACGGGCGCATCTCCGCTCATGGTGGCAAGTTCGAGCGCGATCAGGCCGTCGATCGTGGTGCGGCTCATGCGCGGCAGCTTTGATGCGGGCGTTCGCAACGCTTTCAATGCTTCCCACTGGGACGGCGTCAGGTCGTAGTCGAATTCTTCGTTCATGGTGCCTCGGCATTCTTGCAGCGCTTGCCACAATTCTTGTGGTGCGTAATAGCGAGGGCACGTGAAATTCGTGCGACTGCAACGAGTCGGTATTTCGACAAGCGCCGATGCGCTGTCACATCATCGTGTCACTGGAATCGATTGAATGTGTCGAATCACACAGATGGCCGGACAAAAACGCTGGCGCAAAATTGCGTGAATACGGGGCGCGTCAAAAAGGCCGCCCAATCGCCGCAACCCTTAAGAGAAAGTTACTAACCAAAGGTAAACGTGTGGGCAGGAGGAATGCATTGTTTCCCTGCCGTAGGGTGGGCAAAGCGAAGCTTGCCCACCATTCTTTTACGCCGAGAGATGGTGGGCACGGCGCGGTGCGCCTTTGCCCACCCTACGATTCCTATCCGCGCCGAACACTCGCCCCGCCATCCACCGGCAGCGTCACGCCGGTAATGAAACTTGCTTCGTCGGAAGCTAGAAACAGCGCGGCGTTGGCGACGTCCCAGCCGGTGCCCATCTTGTGGCGCAGCGGCACTTTTGCGTCGCGCTCGGCCTCGACCTCGGCGCGGCTCTTCTTGAACTCGCGTGCGCGGGTATCGACCGCCATCGGCGTGTTCATCAGGCCCGGCAGGATGACGTTGGCGCGGATGCCGTATTGGGCGTTCTGATAGGCGAGCTGTTCGGTGAAGGCGATCATCGCCGACTTGGTCGCCTTGTAGGCCACATAAGGATAGGTCGTGATCGCGGCCATCGACGAGATGTTGATGATGGCGCCGCTCTTTTGCGCCCGCATGATCGGGATCACATGCTTGGCGGCGAGCACGCAGCTCTTCAGATTGATCGCCACGCAACGGTCGAACGCTTCCTCCGATATGTCGAGCAGCTCGGCGTCGCCGCCGGACAGGCTGACGCCGACATTGTTGTGCAGGATATCGATGCGGCCCCAGCGCGCTTGCGCGTCCGCAACCATCGCCTTGAGGTCGGCATTTTTGGTGACGTCGGCCTTGAACGCCGCCGCGGTGCCATCCTTGGCGGCGATCATGTCGACCGTCTCCTGGGCGGAGGCCAGATTGTGATCGACGCACAATACCCTGGCGCCTTCGCGCGCAAAGGTCAGCGCAGTGGCGCGGCCGTTGCCGATGCCTTCGCCGGGGCTCTGTCCGGCGCCGACGACGATGGCGACACGATCTTTCAGGCGCATCTCATTCCACTCCCGGGATCGGGTACTGTTTCAGTACCTCTTTGTAATAGGGTTCGTTGTCGATCTTCATCGTCGCCAGCACGCGGACCACGGCGCAGTAGAAGGCGATGGTGAGCACGAGGTCGACCATTTGCTCGTCGGAGAGCGCCCGCTTGATCTCGGCGAATGTCGCCTCCGACATCGCGAGTTCCCGCACCATTTCGCGGGCGCCGCGCAGGATCAGCTTCGCCAGCGGCTCGAGTTTCGAGGGCTTGCCCTCGGTCTCGGCTATCAGGCCTTCGATATCATCATCGGTGACGCCGAATTCCTTGCCGATCTTCACGTGGTGGGTGAACTCGTATTCGGATTTCTCCATCCAGCCGACCTGGAGGATCGCCAGTTCACGCAGGCGCGGGTCGAGCTTGCTATTGAAGCGGATGTAGCCGCCGATGCCGTTGAAGGCGCGGGCCATGTCGGGTGAGTTCACCAACAGCTTGTGCAAGTTGGTGTTGCGCTTGAGCATGTCGCGGTATTCGGGGGCGACCTGGTCGGCTTCGAGATAGGGCAGGCGAGCCATTTTGTTGTTGTCCTTGTTGGCGATAGCGGATCGGGCTCACCTAGCCATAGAGCGCTTTGTGCTCCCGCTCGTAATCGGCGTAGGAATCTTTGATGCTGGCCATGTTCAAGAGCATGGTTGCTACGGCAGTATCGTCTTTCGCGAACACGGTCGTGCGTACCCATACACTTTCCGTGCGGCGGCTGCCGCTGAGCGCGACGACCTCACGTTCGGTGGAATAGCTCTCGCCTGCGAATAGCGGCCCGCGCAGCAGGCGGATTTCCTGATCGGCGAACAGCCCAACCGCCGGCCCACGGACCGGCAGCCGGTCCTCACGCGCGCGGTACTGAAACAGCACGCTCAGCATCTCCATGGGAATGATCGCCCGTCCCCAGGGATTGAGCTCCTGCGAGTAATACGCCGAAGGCTCGGTGATGACCTTCAGCTTCTGCTCAAGCGAAAACGGATAGAGATCGCCCATGTGCTGGTCGAAATCCATCTTCACCGTCTGGCGCGGTGTCTTCATGCCGACCTTGAGGTCGG
Source organism: Bradyrhizobium sp. 170 (assembly GCF_023101085.1). Taxonomy (NCBI): domain Bacteria; kingdom Pseudomonadati; phylum Pseudomonadota; class Alphaproteobacteria; order Hyphomicrobiales; family Nitrobacteraceae; genus Bradyrhizobium; species Bradyrhizobium sp. 170. The sequence goes on from NZ_CP064703.1 coordinate 2,588,855, forward strand.
CGAGAATGACGGGATCGGCCAGCGGCTTCAGTTCGCCGAGCCGGCGGCTCAACGCGGTTTCCGTCACGTCGCCGACCGACGCAGTGCCGCGCAAGATTTCGGTGCCGTCGCGCTTGGTCATGCCGATCGCGCAAGTCCTCTCGCCCGGCTTCGGCTTTTCGATATTGGCCTGCACCTCCTCGCCCTCGAAGGCGGGGTTGCGGTAATGGGCCGACAGGCATCCGGTCTCGAACCAGGCCTGGCCCCAGATCCGCTCGCACAACGGCGCGAACTGGCTGAAATGGGTCGGGCCCTCGATGGTGCCGCCCTGAAAGCCGAGCTTTTGCGCGGTGGCATCGTCGTGGATCGAGGCGTGGGAGTCATAGACCTGCGTGTGAAGCATCTGCTTCGGGCTGCGCCACGGCCCCACCAGCAGATTGCCGCTTTCCAATATCTCGGTCGTGAACGCCGCTTCTGTCATCACTGGTGTCTCCCTTTGCTCGACAGCGTTTCAAAGAAGGCGGATTTCGGCAAGAGGCGGCCTGATCCACAAGACAAGCGAGATATGTCCTGTGGCCATGAATTCACGCTGGGCACGCATAGCAAAACCGGTGCATTCTGTTCGCAATTAGACCGGTTCAAAATAACCGGCGGAACGTGCGACGGGGAGCGGACGAATGGCGTTGATGGAAGTTGGGCTGGACGACAAATATCGTCTGGATGCGAAGCGCATATTCCTCTCCGGTACGCAGGCGCTGGTCCGCCTTCCGATGTTGCAGCGCGAACGCGACCGCGCCGCAGGGCTCAACACCGCCGGCTTCATCTCCGGATACCGCGGCTCGCCGCTCGGCATGTACGACCACGCGCTGTGGCGCGCCAAAACCTTCCTCAAGCAGCATGACATCGAGTTCGCCCCCGGTCTCAACGAGGACCTGGCGGCCACCGCCGTGTGGGGCAGCCAGCAGGTCGGCATGTTCCCCGGCGCCAAGGTCGATGGCGTATTCGGCATCTGGTATGGCAAGGGCCCCGGCGTCGACCGCTCGATGGATGCGCTCAAGCACGCCAACTCGGCCGGCACCTCGCCGAACGGCGGCGTGATTGCGCTCGCCGGCGACGACCATGGCTGCCAGTCCTCGACGCTCGCCCATCAGAGCGAGCAGGTGTTTGCCGCAGCATTGATGCCGGTGGTCAACCCGGCGACGCTGCAGGATTATCTCGATCTCGGCATTTTGGGCTTTGCGCTGTCGCGCTACTCAAGTTGCTGGGTCGGCTTCAAGGCGATTTCGGAGACCGTTGAAAGCTCGGCTTCGATCGTCAGCGATCCCGATCGCATCAAGATCATTTTGCCCGATGATTTCGAAATGCCGCCGGGCGGGCTTTCCATCCGCTGGCCGGACGCGCCGATGGAGCAGGAGCGGCGGCTGCATGGCCCGAAAATGCAGGCGGTGGCGGCGTTCACGCGCGTCAATCGCTTCGACCGCATCGTGCTGGATTCCAAGCCGGCGCGGCTCGGCATCATGGCGACCGGCAAGGCCTATCTCGATCTGCGGCAGGCGCTGGCCGACCTCGGCATTACCGACGCCGAGGCGCAGGCGCTGGGCTTGCGCATCTACAAGGTCGCGCTGACCTGGCCGCTGGAGGAATCCGGCGCACGCGCGTTCGCGGAAGGTTTGCAAGATGTTCTCGTGGTCGAGGAGAAGCGCGGCTTCATCGAGGACCAGCTCCTGCGCATTCTTTATAATGTAGATGCGTCGAAGCGACCGTCGGTGGTCGGCAAGCGCGATGAGAGCGGCGCGCCGCTTTTGCCGAGCGAAGGCGAGTTGACGCCGACCATGGTGGCGGCGGCGGTCGTGGCGCGGTTGCGAAAACTCGGCCATCGCAGCCCGGGGCTGGAGCAGCGTCTCGCAAAACTCGAAGCGTTCGACCGGCCGGCGGAAGGCGTCGGCGCGGCAAAGCTGCAGCGCACGCCGTATTTCTGCTCGGGCTGTCCCCACAACACCTCGACCAAGATCCCCGAGGGCAGCCGCGCCATGGCCGGCATCGGTTGCCACGGCATGGCGCTGTCGGTGCCGAACCGCCGCACGCAGACCATCTCGCATATGGGCGCGGAAGGCGTCAGCTGGATCGGGCAGGCGCCGTTCACCAGTGAAGCGCACGTGTTCCAGAATCTCGGCGATGGCACCTACACCCATTCCGGCCTGCTGGCGGTCCGTGCAGCGGCGGCCGCCGGCGTCAACATCACCTACAAGATCCTCTACAACGATGCGGTGGCGATGACCGGCGGCCAGCCGGCCGAGGGTGGGCTGACGGTGTCGCAGATCGCGCACCAGGTTTCGGCGGAAGGCGCCAAACGCCTCGTCATCGTCTCCGACGATCCCGAAAAATATCCCAGCAATTACTTCCCGGTAGGCGCGACTGTTCATCACCGCCGCGAACTCGACGCGGTGCAGAAGGAGCTGCGCGAGGTCAAGGGCCTTACGGTTCTGATCTACGACCAGACCTGTGCGGCGGAAAAGCGCCGGCGTCGGAAGCGCGGGCTCTATCCGGATCCGCCGAAGCGCGTTTTCATCAACGAGCACGTCTGCGAGGGCTGCGGCGATTGCTCGTCGGCTTCCAACTGCGTCTCGGTGCAGCCGCTGGAAACCGAATTCGGCCGCAAGCGGCGGATCGACCAATCGAACTGCAACAAGGACTTTTCCTGCATCGAGGGCTTTTGCCCGAGCTTTGTCACCGTGCATGGTGGCAAGCTGAGGAAGGCCGATCGTACCGCGGCCGATCCGTCGGCACTGTTCGCCGATCTGCCGCTGCCGGCCACACCGGCGCTCGATGGCGCCTACAACATCCTCGTCACCGGCATCGGCGGCACCGGCGTCATCACCATCGGCGCGCTGCTCGGCATGGCCGCCCATGTCGAGGGCCTGGCGTGCTCGACGCTCGACTTCACAGGGTTATCGCAGAAGAACGGCGCGGTCATGAGCCATGTCCGCATCGCGCCCGAGGCGGACGATCTCGCAACTGTCCGCATCGCGCCGGGCGGGGCCAACCTCATCCTCGGCTGCGACATCGTGGTGGCCACCAGCATCCCGGCGTTGAGCCGGGCCGAGCGCGGCGTGACGCGCGCGATCGTCAATGCCGACCTGTTGCCGACGGCAAGCTTCGTCATCAATCCCGACATCGATTTCGAGGCGGGGACGATGCGGGAGTCGCTCAATGAAGCCGTCAGCGCCTCGGACCTCGACATCCTCGATGCCACCGGGCTTGCCACCGCGCTGATGGGCGACAGCATCGCCACCAACGCCTTCATGCTCGGTTTTGCGTTCCAGCGCGGCGCGATTCCTCTTTCGCTGGAGGCGATCATGAAGGCGATCGACCTCAACGGTGCGGCGATCGACATGAACAAGCTGGCGTTCTCCTGGGGCCGGCTCGCCGCGCACGATCTGCAGCGCGTCGTCAGCGCGGCGCGCTTCAAGAGTTCGGGCGCGGCGCCGGTCAAGCGCACGCTCGATGAGAGCATCGCGTTCCGCGCCAAGTTCCTGACGGACTATCAGAATGAGGCCTATTCGAAGCGCTATCTTTCGGAAGTCGCGCGGGTTCGCGCCGCGGAAGCCAAGGGCGCACCCGGCTCGCATGACCTCACCGAGGCCTTTGCAAAGGGCCTGTTCAAGCTGATGGCCTACAAGGACGAGTACGAAGTCGCCCGGCTTTACTCGGACGGTGAGTTTGCCAGGGTGCTGAAGGAGCAGTTCGACGGCGACCCCAGCGTCAAGGTCAGCCTTGCGCCACCGCTGCTGGCGTCGCGCGACAAGGTGACCGGGCATTTGCGCAAGCGCGAGTTCGGCTCCTGGATTTTTCGCGGGTTCGAACTCCTGACGCGGTTCAAGTTCCTGCGCGGAACTGCGTTCGATCCGTTCGGTTACACGGCCGAACGCCGGATGGAGCGCGCATTGCCCGGCGAGTATTCCGCTGTCATCTTCCGCCACCTCGACAAGGCGAAGCCGCAGGACTGGCCGCGTCTGGTGGCGCTGGCCAAGTCAGCGGAACTCGTTCGCGGCTACGGCCACATCAAGGAAGCCAATGTCGTGAAGTTCCGCGGAGAATGCGCGCGCGTGGAGGCTGCGATCGGCCAGCCGGTGGCGCAGGCCGCTGAGTAAGGGTTGTTCACCTGGCACGTGAACTTTTTCACGGCAGGGATCATTTACCGGTAACCCTGCGGGCGCGAACGGCTGGAATTGTCCGGCCGGCTCCCTACATGATGGCCGTTCATACACTCTTTGGTTGATTTCAGGAGGCCTGCGATGGTCCTGAAAAGCGCTTTTGCGGCAGCACTTTGCACGGGGCTCCTGATGTTGGGCAGCGCCGCGGTGGCTGACGAGTACCGTGCAGGCGAGTTCCTCGGCCTCGATCCTTCCCAAGCCCTGCTCTCGCCGAAGCGTTTAGGCCCTGAGACGCAGTTCGCCCCGGTCCGGATCGAGGCGAGAGCCGACCGCAAGCCGGTGAAAACGGAGCGCGTGGTCGTTCCGAAGGTGGCCGCGCCCAAGACTCAGCCCAGGACTCATGTAGCGCATGAGCGCGCCGGAAAACCGCGCGGCGCGGCCCGCGCAAAACTGGCGCGGCGTCATACCAATCCGCTCGACGCGCAGGCGCTCGACACCCGGATCCAGACCTGGCCGTGCCAGTCCGGCGGCATCTGCGGCTGGCAGCGGTAGTATTTGTTCGTAGTTCGCAGGGTGGGCAAAGCGAAGCGTGCCCACCATTGACGCCAACGAACTCGGAGAGATGGTGGGCACGCTGCGCTTTGCCCACCCTACGATTCCCCATCACGTCATCCACCTGTCGTAAAACCTTCGGCCCACATTCAAATTGCTCGGGCACACCTTCGTCGTGATTCGACGAGGGTGCTTCGATGCCGATTGCGATACGCGCCGGGCAAGGCTCGAACAAACAAGGCTTGAGCCGGCGTCAATTACTGGTCCGCTCCGCTGCAACAATTGCCGTTGCCGGTCTCGGCAGCCTCGCCAGACCTTACCTCAGCCGCGCCGCGGATCGGCCGCTCATCCCGAGCGGCATTCAATCGGGCGACGTCTCGGCCAACTCCGCGGTGATCTGGGCGCGCGCCGATCGGCCGGCGCGGATGCAGGTGGAATGTTCTGTTGTCGAGAGCTTCAAGACCGTCATTCGCTCCGTTACCGCCGACGCATTGCCGGACAGCGACTTCGTCTCAAAAGTCCTGCTCGATGGCCTTCCGGCGGGGCAGGACATTTTCTATCGCGTGCGCTTCGACGATATCAGCGAGAGCGGCATCGAAGGCGAGACGCAGGTCGGGCATTTCCGAACCGCGCCCACCGCGCGAAGCAATATTTCGTTCGTGTGGTCGGGCGATACCGCTGGCCAGGGCTGGGGCATCGATCCCTCGCGCGGCGGCATGCGGACCTACCGCACCATGTTCGACAACCGTCCGGACTTCTTCATCCATTCCGGCGACCACATCTATGCCGATTGCCCGGTGGAACGCGAACTGAAACTGCCCAATGGCGAGATCTGGCGCAACATCGTCACCGAACAGAAGTCCGTGGTGGCGCACAGCCTCGAACAGTACCGCGCCAACTACAAATATAATCTGCTCGACGACAATCTGCGCGCCTTCAACGCCGAGGTGCCGATGTTCGCGCAATGGGACGATCATGAGGTGACCAATGACTGGTCGCCGGTCGGCACGGCCGACGAGACCGGCTATGCCGAGGACGGCTCTTCGCTTCTGGTGGCGCGGGCGCGCCGCGCGTTCCATGAATTCATGCCGATGCGCGCGACGCCGGCGCATGACGGCCGCATCTATCGCAAGATCGCCTATGGTCCGCTGCTCGACGTGTTCATGATCGACATGCGCAGCTACCGCGATTCCAGCTTTAACAAGCGCGACGACCACAGCGAGACCCGCATCCTTGGCGCGGCTCAAGTGGCGTGGCTGAAGCGCGAACTGGTGGCCTCCGATGCGACATGGAAGGTGATTGCCGCCGACATGCCGATCGGCCTGGTCAGCGAGGATGCCATCGCACTCGGCGACGGGCCGCCGGAGCGGCGCGAGCATGAGATTGCCGATCTGCTGTCGTTCATGAAGCGCGCCGGCATCCGCAACACGGTGTGGCTGACCGCCGACATGCATTACACGGCCGCGCATCATTACGATGCGAATCGCGCGGCCTATCAGGATTTCGAACCGTTCTGGGAGTTCGTCTCCGGCCCCTTACATGCGGGCACCTGGGCGCCGGCCCCGCTCGACAATACATTCGGGCCGAAAGCGATGTTCCAGAAGGGCTGCAGCGCGGAGCAGGGCGAGAATCTCGCCCCCTGTTTCGGCCTGCAGTTTTTCGGCCGCGTCGATATCGACGGCAAAACCGAAGTGATGACCGTGACGTTGAAGGACGTCGACAACCGCGACCTCTGGTCGGTCGATATCGAGCCCCGTCCGGACGCGCGGCCCGGCCGGATCATGGCGCAGCATATCTGACGCGTTCGACCGGGAGACCGTCGGCACGGAATCCTCGTACCTTCCATGTTCGCGCCGCATAGTTCGGATAGGTTTGCCTCGCCGGCGAGCGGGTTGCAAAATCGCATCTGGAAGTTGCGTATTATTTCTTGAAGGAGGCGCTGCGGTAGCGCACACTTCGCCTGTCCTTTCCGACCGGAGCGCCGCCATGTTTGTCGCCGAGAGCAAGCGCCTGACGCATCAGGGCGCGAAGAGGATCATGTCGACGGCGATGGAATTGGCCGGCCAGGCCGGAACCGCGATCTCCTGCGCCATCGTGGATGCCGGTGGGCATGTGATCCTGATCGAACGAATGGACGGCGGTCGCTTCCATACCGTGCACTCCAGCACCACCAAGGCGGTTTGCGCCGCGTCGAACCGGCGCCCGACCACGGCCAAAGGCGCCGCCGGCCAGGACCTCGACGTGAGCCATGCGATCGGACTTGCGCTCGCCGCCGGACCGGAGCGGTGGACAGCCATGGAAGGCGGCGTGCCGGTGCTGGTTGACCGCCAATGTATCGGCGGCGTCGGCGTAAGCGGCGGTGATTGGGAGACCGATTTGCGGATCGCCAAGCTGGCCGTCGAGTCGATCGGCGCGAGTTGGGAATGACATCGTAGGGACCGAAGCCTGCCGATGAAATCGGCCGTGCGGCAAGGTCTTGGGGAGGGCAAAGTGATGAGTGCCGATCCGCTCCGCGTGGCCTGTATCGGGATGGGATGGTGGTCCGACGTTCTGGCGGATGCCATCCAGCGTTCGGGCAAGCTCGAGATCCGAAGCTGCTACACGCGGTCCGAGGACAAGCGCAACAATTTCGCGGCAAAATACCGCTGCCGGCCGGCCGCGAGCTACGAGGCGCTGCTGGCCGATGCCGAGATCGAGGCGATTATCAACACGACGCCGAACGATGTGCATCTGGCGACGACCCGTGCTGCCGCAGCCGCCGGCAAGCACGTCTTTCTGGACAAGCCGATCGCCAACAGCATCGCGGACGGCCGCGCCATCACCGAGGCCTGCCGCAAGGCGGGCGTGGTCCTGGCGCTCGGCTATCAGCGGCGGCGCGAGAGCCATTTCCGCTACATCAAACAGCAGATCGACGCCGGCCGGTTCGGCAGGCTCGTCAACGCCGAGGCGAACATCAGCCGCGACCGCCTCGGCAAGGTCGATCTCACCTCCTGGCGCTACCAGGCCGCGGGCATGCCGGGCGGCGTGATGCTGCAGATCGGGATCCACTACATCGACGTGCTCGCATATTTGATAGGGCCGATCCATGTGGTGTCCGCACAGTCGGCGCAACTGGTGCTGCCCGGCGACAATCCTGATGTCGCGAGCCTGATCCTGCAGCATGAGAATGGCGCGCTTTCGACGCTGAACGCAAGCTACGCCTCGGCGTCCGAGTACTACCTGATGAATGTCTACGGCAAGGACCAGACGGCCTACTACGACCTGCACAACGGGCTCCGGCTGCTGAGGCGCGGTGAAAGCCAGCCGGTCGCGGTACCATGCGCAAGCAACGACACCCTGGTCGAGGAGCTGGAGGAATTTGCCGACGCGGCGCGCGGGCAGCGCGAGCACGAGGTCGGGGGCGAGGAGGCGACGCGATCGCTGGCCGTGGTACGCGCCGGCATTCTCTCGGCGATTGAAGGACGTGGGGTCGAGGTTGCGGAAATATTGAACGGTGATGCGAAAAATGTGACGGCGCAGCAGCACGGACAGGAGCGCGCGTTATGAAGCCTGGCACCTGTGTCTGGAAAGCTAGTGTTTGGAGAGCTTGCTCGGTTGCGATGGTATTGCTCGGCATCGCCGGGCCGGCGCGCGCGCAGGACTACCCCTCCAGGGCGATCACGGTGGTCGTGCCGTTCCCTCCCGGCGGCGCCAGCGACGTTGTTGCGCGCATCGTCACCAACCAGATGTCGAAGATCCTCGGGCAATCCATCATCATCGAGAACGTCAGCGGCGCCGGCGGCACCGTCGGCAGCGCGCGCGTGGCGGCCGCCGCACCCGACGGCTATACCCTGCTTGCCGCGGCGATGGGCTCGCATGTCGCAGCTCCCGTGCTCACGCCGAACCTCAAATACGATCCCGTTGCCGACTTCGTGCCGATCGGCTTCACCGCCCACTCCCCGGCAGTCATCATCGCGCGGAAGGATTTCCCGGCACAGGACCTCAAGGAGTTCGTCGCAGCGCTGCGCCAGCGTGGCGACGCGGTGAAGCAGGCCCATGGCGGCATCGGTGCGTCCTCGCATATGGCGTGTCTTCTGTTCACGGCGGAAATCGGCGCGAAGCCGGCGCTCGTTGCCTATCGTGGCTCAGGCCCGGCATTGAACGATCTGGTCGGGGGGCACGTCGACTTCATGTGCGAGCAGTCGGTCAGCGTGGCGGAGTCGGTTTTGGCCGGCTCGGTCAAGGCCTTCGCGGTCTCGGCCGCGAAACGCCTCGAAACGCTGCCGAATGTTCCGACTGCGAAGGAAGGCGGCATCAACTACGAGATGAGCGTCTGGGCAGGACTGTTTGCGCCAAAGGGCGTTTCGCCCGAAATCATCGCCAGGCTTTCCGATGCGCTCGACCGGGCGCTTGATGAGGATGCCGTGCGCGAGCGGATTGCCCAGCTCGGCGGCTCGATACCGGCAAAGGACGAACGCAACCCGGTAGCATTCGATCGATTTGTTCGATCCGAGATCGCACGCTGGTCACCCATTCTTGCTGCGGCCGGAACGGGGAAGTGAGGTGTGTGCCGAAGCGGTGGGTCGGCGAGGACCGCTCAGGGCCTCGCCACGAGATAGCCGACCACCACCATCGTTACGGAAATCGTCATGACCACGCCGAGCACGGCGGCGATGATCGCGGGCAGTTCATGGTTGTCCAGCCATTGTCGCAACGCCCTTACCATCGCACCCCCGACCTGATCTGATTGCCCGCACCTTGCATGCGCGTGACCTCAATAGCGGCCAATTTCGCTTAGTGAAATAGCCGGCTCATGCGCCTTTCGTCGCGCATCGGGCGTGTCGCTGTCAGAACGCCAGCCGCGGCCTTGCCGAAGGACATGCGTTGTGCAAATCCCGGCGCCGAGCCGGCTTCGCGGTTTCATACTTTTCCGTCCGCCGGAATTCGGGTTTTTGCTACACACGGGCTGGGCTCCAGTCCATACTGGCCGCATCAAAGGGAGGTCTTCAAAATGCGTGAAGCTGTTATCGTTTCCTATGCACGTACCGGGCTGGCAAAGTCCGGCCGCGGCGGGTTCAACATCACCCCGCCGATGTCGATGGCGGCCCACGCCATCAAGCACGCCGTCGAGCGCGCCGGCGTCGAGAAGGAATATGTCGAGGACTGCTATCTCGGCAATTGCGCGCATGGCGCCCCGAATATCGGCCGTCAGGCCGCGCTGCTCGCCGGCATGCCGAAGTCGACCGCCGGCGTTTCCGTGAATCGCTTCTGCTCGTCGGGACTGCAGACCATCGCGATGGCCGCCAACTCGATCCGCTCCGATGGCGCCGACTGCATCGTCGCCGGCGGCGTCGAGAGCATCTCGATCCCCGGCGGCGGCTCGCCCAAGGAATCGATCGATGCTGAGCTGCTCAAGGCTGCGCCCGACATCTTCATGGCGATGATCGACACCGCCGATATCGTCGCCGAGCGCTACAAGCTCAGCCGGGAATACCAGGACGAATACTCGCTGGAATCGCAGCGCCGCATGGCGGCCGCCCAGCAGGCCAACAAGTTCAAGGACGAAATCGTCCCGATGAAGACCAGGATGAAGGTGGTCGACAAGGCGACGAAAGCGGAAAGCATCGTCGACTACACCGTCGACCGCGACGAGTGCAATCGCCCCGAGACCACCATGGAAGGCCTCACCAAGCTCGAGCCCGTCAAGGGCCCCGGCAAGTTCGTCACCGCCGGCAACGCCAGCCAGCTTTCGGACGGTGCGGCGGCAGTCGTTCTGATGGAAGCCAAGGACGCCGAGAAGCGCGGTCTCAATCCGCTCGGCCGGTTCGTCGCCTGGGCGGCGGCGGGCTGCGAGCCGGACGAGATGGGCATCGGCCCGATCTACGCCGTGCCGAAACTGTTGAAGCGCCATGGCCTGAAGATCGACGATATCGATCTCTGGGAGCTCAATGAGGCCTTCGCCAGCCAGTGCCTCTATTCGCGCGACAAGCTCGGCATCGATCCCGAGAAGTACAACGTCAATGGCGGCTCGATCGCGATCGGCCACCCGTTCGGCATGACCGGCGCGCGTCTGACCGGCCACATCCTGCAGGAAGGCCGCCGGCGCAAGGCCAAGTGGGGCGTCGTCACGATGTGCATCGGCGGCGGCCAGGGCGGCGCGGGCCTGTTCGAGATCTATAGCTGAGGATTTGCCGAACGGCGCGTTACAGAGAAAGCGCTCGTAACAAAGAAAATGGCTCCGCGAGGAGCCGTTTTCCGTTTGACACCTCGTTACGTTCGAGGCCTCGGCCTCAGTAGCGATGCTTCTTGATGATCACGACCTTGTCGCCGCGATGACCATGCCGCCATCCGCGATGGTAGCCGCGGTCGCGATGGCCTCGGAATTCGGCACGCGCGCCATAGCCATGATGATGATGACCGTGATAGCCGCCACGCTTGATCACGACGGTCTCGGCGCTCGCAATCGACGGCGCCGCGATGATGAGCGCGCCGAGTGCGGCGATAACGTATCCAAGCTTCTTCATTCCAATGCTCCTCAATTGATCGAAGATAAAACTTCAAGTCGCAAGGAACGTTCCTGCGGAACTTCAAGAGAATTCTGAACGCCTGTTCAGATGCGCGCGTCGCGCGCGTCGGCAGTACGACTTTTTGTAGGATGGGTGGAGCGAAGCGATACCCATCAACGCCAGCGTTTGTGGGCGATGGGTTTCGCTTCGCTCTACCCATCCTACGAAACGCGCTGGTCTGCCCACTCCGGGATGATCGGCACGACCGTTGGTTTTGCGTGGGACGATGCACGCCCTGCTTGCGGAACGCCGGTGCCCGGCGCATCATCGAATCATAAAAACACAGGGGGAGCGTTGCCATGAGCGGGGTTTCACGCCGTCATTTTCTGAGTCTGACCGGCTCGGCTGCGGTCGCGGCCATGTCCGGCGCCGCCAACGCCGCGATGGGGCCGAACGACAAGTTCGATCTCGTGATCAAGGGCGGCGACGTGCTCGACCCGAGCCAGTCGCTGCGCGGAAAACGCGACATCGGGATTCGCTGGGGCGTGATCGAGGCCGTCGAGAACGAGATTCCGGCCGCCCGTGCCGCCAAGACCATCGACGCCTCGGGCAAGCTTGTAACACCTGGCCTGATCGATCTGCATTCCCACGTTTACCCCTACGGCTCTGCGATCGGCATTCCCGCCGACGAACTGGTGCAGGCGCAGGCCACCACCACGGTGGTGTCGGCGGGCGATGCCGGCGTCAACAATCTCTCCGCGCTGCGGCGCTACATCGTGGCGCAATCGCGAGCGCGGATTTACGCCTTCGTCCACATCGCCAACAACGGCCTGTCCGGCTTCCCGGTCGCCGAGCTTTACAACATCGACTACGCGCAAGTGGAGGCCTGCGCGATGGCGCTGGCCGAAAATCCGGATTTCCTGCTCGGCGTGAAGGTCAGGATGTCGGAGAACGTCATTGCCAGGCATGGTCTCGAGCCGCTGAAGCGCGCCATCAAGGCCTGCGAGATGTGCGGCTGGCCGGCCAAGATGATGGTGCATATCGGCGGCGTCGAGACCAGGGAGCTGATGTCGGAGATTCTCGACCTGCTGCGCCCGGGCGATGTGCTGACCCATTGCTATTCCGGCGCGCCGAACATCGCGGGCGTCTTCACCAACATCGTGCAGGATGGAAAACTGTTGCCGGCGGCGCTGTCCGCCAAGCAGCGCGGCGTGATGTTCGATGTCGGCCATGGCGGCGGCAGTTTTGACTTCACGGTAGCGGAGGTGGCGATCCCGGGCGGCTGTACGCCGGACACGATCTCCTCCGACATCCATGTCTTCTCCGGCAATTCGCCGGGCATGCCTTATCTGCCGAACGTCATGGGCAAGTTCATTCCGCTCGGCCTTACACTGGAGCAGGTGGTGGCGGCAGCGACCGTGACGCCTGCGAAAATCATCAACCGTGCGCCGAAGATCGGCACGCTGCAGATCGGGGCGCCCGGCGATGTCGCGATCATGGAACTGGTGGAGGCGCAGACCTCGTTCGTCGACACCCGCAACAACAAGCGCGAGGGCAAGCTGTTGCTTAAACCGGTGCAGACCGTGATCAACGGCGTGCCGTTCGGCCGGCCGTATCAGGCACCGTTCGCGGTGCGCTAGTCAGCGCTGCGAACGGCTGTCGCCGACGATGTCGGCAATGACGGCGCCCATGACCAGGGCGCCGCCGACGAGAACCCGCAGCGTCGGGACCTCGCCAAATCCCACCCATATCCAGAACGGCATCAGCGGCGTCTCCAGCGTGGAGATCAGGGCGGCCTGGCCCGACGGCAGCAGGCGCGAGCCGAGGAAGAACAGCGTGAGGCCGAGGGCGACCTGAAAGCATCCGAACATCGCGAGAATGAGCAGGTCGAACCCGGTTATCGCAGTTATTCCGTGGGCGAAGGGAATGCTGATAACGCTGCCCAGGATGTTCGACATCGCGGCAGCGGCGACCATCGATGTGTTCTTGTGCCGCCGCACCATGACCGTCATCGCCGCGATCGCCAGCGCCATGAAGCAGGCGAGGGCGATACCGATGACGTCGGAGCCGGCGCGTGCGTTACCGACGATGATCATGACGCCGCAGAGCGCCACGATGCTCGCCAGCATAGTTCGCAGGTGGGGGATTTCCCGCAGCCATATGCAGGCCAGCGCCGCCGCGAGGAAGGGACCCGTCGCGATGATGATGGCGACATTGGATACATCCGTGAGCTGCAACGAAGGGATGAAGGCGATCATCGCCAATGTCGAAAACGACGCGACGAGCCAGCCGTTCTTGTCCATCCTGGTCAGATCGCGCAGGGCGGCACGACCCTGCAACAGCACCATCAAGACCATGATCATGCCGCCGCCGAACAATCCGCGCCAGAACAGGATGGTCCAGGAATCATAGGGAAGCAGCCGCGTGAAGAACGGCGCCGTGCTCCACGCGATGGCGGCGGCGACAACAAGGGCAATGCCCAAGCGATGCTGGGAGCGTACCTCCGCCAAGGGAATTAATCCGGGTCGCGGTTGGAGCTTCGGCCGAGCAGCTTGTCGACGAGGTGCGCTGGATCGTCAGGGATGGCGTCGCCGCGCCAGGCGATGTGCTGATCGGTGCGCGCAAGAATGAGTTTGTGGCCGCTGGGCGGTTGCGCTGGGGAAATATCGACGATGTTGAACGGCACGCCGCTGCTGCGCATCGCGTCGGCCAATGGCGCAACTGCAGCATCCGGATCATAACGCAACAGCGTGTAGCCCGGGCCAAGCGCATCATAGACCGGCCGTCCGTCGGCCAGCTTCGCGAACGGAAGCCGGCAGCCCGGCGTCGAGGACGGCGTGAAATCCGCCATCGTAAAACCCGGCTGTTCGGCGCCGTCATAGGCGATGATCGGGGAGCGGTCGTAGAAATAGCCGAAGTTGAGGCCGGCGCAGCAATATTGCTGCACGTTCAGATCATAGGCGGCTTGCCCCACCTGCTTGCGGACGGCGTCGCCTTGCGGCCCCGGCTGCTCGATTTCCTCGGGAACGGTGCGGCGCTGGCTCAGCACCTTGCCCGCCATCTCCATCGCAAAGCGGGACACCTGTTCGGTGATGGGAAGGCGCTCGGCCTCATAGGCATCGAGGATGGCGATGTCGGCCCACCCTTGCAGATAGGCCGCCAGCAACCACGCGAGGTTCGTTGCGTCCGCGATCCCGGCATTCATGCCGTAGCCGGCATAGGGCATCCACAAATGCGCGGCGTCGCCGCAGATGAACGCGCGGCCCTTGCGAAACCGGTCGGCGACCAGGCGGCGGCCGACCCAGTCCTCCTTGCTCAGCACCTCGTATTCGAAATCGGGGCCGACGCCAAGGATGGCGCGGATCGAGGCGTCGCGATCGACGGATTCGAAGGTCTCGTCTTCGCGATTGAGGTGGTTATGGATCAGCCATTTTTCGCGGCCGTCGATCGCGACCACCGTGCCGCAGCGCCGCGGATTGAGCGACAGCGTCATCCAGGCGGGCTGGTCCATCAGGGCAAGCAGGCCGGGCGCGTGTATATAGGTCGATTGCACGCGCTGGATGATCGGCGTTCCCTGCAGATTGGCGTCGATCGCCTTGCGGACGAGCGAACGCGCGCCGTCGCAGCCGACGATGAAATCGGCATGAATCTGGAAGGCTGTTCCGGTATCGAGATTCCGGACGGTCGCAACGATGCCGTCATTGCCTTCGCTGAAATCCTCGAACGCGGTGCGGTTCAGAATCTGAAGTTCGTCGATATCAGCGGCGTGCGCGAACAGCACGGGTTCCATGTAGATCTGATTGATGCGGTGCGGCGGCTCGGCCGTCGGCCAATCGGTGTCCGGCCCGCCGGTCGCGGTATAGCGATCGCGCCGGCAGGGAATCAGGATGCGCGAGAGCTCGATGCCCGTTGCCGTGGTGCGGTAAGAGCAATCGTTGGGGTAGTCGGCCGGCAATCCCGCGTCGCGCAGCTTCTGCGCCAGTCCAAGCCTGCGAAAAATCTCCATCGAACGCGACGACACATGGTTGCACTTCACGCTCGGCGGTTCCCCGGCGGCGCGTGTTTCCACGACAGTGACGGAAATTCCACGCAGCGCGAGGTCCATCGCGAGCGTGAGGCCAACCGGACCGGCGCCGACCACGAGAACGCGGGTCTTCATCTTCTGGCTCGCGGCCTTGTCGCTTGCTGCGCTGGGACGATCATGCATAACTGACAGCCGCAAAAAAAATCATCGGGGGACCTGCATGTTTCCGTCGATCCGGCGAGCCTTAATCGGGGCCCTTGTTGCCGCCTTGTCGCTGTCGTTATCGGCGATTGAAGCAGCAAACGCATATCCTGATCAACCGATCAAGATCATCGTGACGTTTCCGCCCGGCGGCAGTGCCGATATCGTGATCCGCGCCCTTCAGCCGTTGCTGTCGGAGACGCTGCGTCAGCCTGTTGTCATCGAGAACAGGGCAGGGGCAGGCGGCAATATCGGCATCGCGGCCGTGGCGCAGGCCGCGCCTGACGGATACACGCTCGGCGTGGCCGCGGCCGGCGTGCTGACCGTCAATCCCCACCTTAATCGCGCGGCGATGTCGTTCGATCCGGTCAAGGATCTCGCGCCGGTCACGCTGCTGGCGGAAATCCCGTTCGTGCTGGTGTCCTCGCCACAGTCGGCCATTGCCTCGGTCGCAGACCTCATCGCCAAGGCCAAGGCGCAACCGCAGGGCCTGTCGATCGGCCATGGCGGCAACGGCACGGCGATGCACCTGACCTCGGCGTTGTTCAACCAGAAGGCCGGCGTCGGAGTTCAATTGATCGCCTATCGCGGCACCGCGCCGGCGACAACGGACGTTCTTGCCGGCCACGTCCCGCTGGCGGTGCTGGATATTCCCGCATCCAAACAATTGATCGGCGACGGCAAGTTGAAGGCGCTCGGGGTTTCCGCCGCCAAGCGCGTCGCCTTCCTGCCCGATGTGCCAACCTTGGCCGAGCAGGGCCTGAGCGGATTCGAATCCGTCGGCTGGTTTGGGATCGTCGCGCCCGCCGGCACGCCGCCCGAGATCATCAGCACGTTGAATGCCGCCTTCGTCAAAGCGTTGAGCGATCCCGCCGCGATCGAGAAAATCCGCGTTCTCGGCGCCGAACCCGCACCTACCTCGCCCGAGGCTTTTGCAAAATTCATCCAGAGCGAAAGCGCGAAATGGGGCAAGCTGATCGCCGATGCCGGGATCAAAAGCGAATGAATCAAATACTGCGCCGGAGGCGGTGGCAGCTAAAAGCTGGATTGCTTCGTCGCTAACGCTCCTCGCAATGACATTGAAGCAGTCATACTCCCGTCATTGCGAGCGAAGCGAAGCAATCCATAGCGCGGCATAGTAAGGAGCTAGCTACGTTTGCGCTCCACGTTGGCAATCCGCGCCGGCACGCCGAACTCCTTGCGGCAGACTTCGGCGAGCAGGGCTACGCCCTCGCGGATCTGCTCTTGCGATGGGCTGGCGAAGCACAGCCGCAGGCGGCTGCCGGCATAGGTCTTGTCGGTCGACCATTCCGGTCCGGGATTGATCGCGACGCCTGCGGCGAGGGCGGCCTGATAGAGTTTTAGCGTGTCGACATTGTCGGGCAGCTTCACCCACAGGAAGATGCCGCCCTCAGGCGCTTCGAACTCGGCCGCGGTGCCGAACTGCTCGTTGAGCGCTTCCATCAGCGTATCGAGCTTGGCGCGCAGGCCGCGCGTCAGCTTCGGCACATGGGTGGAAAAATGCGGCGCGCAATATTCCGCCAGCACCATCTGCTCCAGCGCGCCGCTTCCGGCGTCGGTCTTCAGCGCCAGCATCCGCGACATCATTTCCCAGGGCGCGACGATGAAGCCGACGCGCAGGGCCGGTGCAATCGACTTCGAGAACGAGCCGATGTGAATGACGCCGCCATGCCGGCTCATGGCATGAATCGCGGGCGGGCGCTCGCCGCTCCAGATCAGGTCGGCGTAGCAATCGTCCTCGAAGATCGGCACGCCGTATTGCTGCGACAGCTTCAGCATCTCCGCGCGCCGGGATTCCGGCATGATTGACCCGGTCGGGTTCTGCACGGTCGGGATGGTGTAGATGTATTTCGGCGTGATGCCGCGGCTTTTGTGGTCGGCGAGCGCGGCCGCCAGCGCGTCCATCCGCATGCCCTGATCGTCAAGGGGAATGCCGACCGCCTTGACGCCGAGCCGCGTCAACCGGTTCAGCGCGCCCTGATAGGTTTCCTGTTCGACCAGCACGGTATCGCCACGCGCCAGCAAGGTCTGATTGACGAGGTCGAGCGCCTGCAGCGAACCCGAGACGATCATGATGTCGTCGGCGCCGCAGGCGATGCCGGCGTCGCGCTTGAGTTTCGCGGTGAGGAATTCGCGCAAGGGACGATAACCCTGCGGGCCGCTGGCGAGGCCGTAGGTCGCCAGCGTCTTGCCCTCGCGCCTGAGCACGGCACTGACCGCGTCGATCAGGCCGTCGACCGGAACCTGGTCGGGATCGTTGTTGCCGCCGACGAAACTGTATTTGGCGAGGCCGGTCCACCGCGCTGCCGGCGCCGGCAGTCCGGCGGGCAGCAATGGCGCGAAATCGAAGGGGGTTGCGGTGGACATGGATATTCACTCCCGTTTTGTTTTTCGTTGAGAAGGCTGTGTGGCCTTCCGGCAGGCTGGTTCTTGCAGGCTAGTTCTTGACGATCCTGATCGGCCGCCCCTGGCTGATGAAGGCATAATGCCCGGCGCCGACGCCGCCGACCATCAGCGCCTCGACCGTGGGTTCGGCGATTTCGCCGGTGGCCGCCCAGTCGACCACGAAATTGGCCCCCGTGCCGCCGCGCACGTCATTCGCGGCGATGAAGACTTCGACAGTTGCGAACGGTTTTAGCGCAACCGACGACTTGAGGTAGCTCTCCACCAGCTTGCCTGCTGTGTCGAAATAGGCGATCCGCTTCAGCACCAGGGGGCGGGTTTCGGATGCGTTGTGGACGCTGAGCGTGACCGAAAAATCCGCCCGCAGCTTGCCCTGGCTCATCGAGACGCTGGAATAGACCGGCACGTAGAATGCGCCTGTGACGGCGAGATTTTCCGCAGGGACCGTGGTGAGGGAGGCGGCGAAGTTCTGTTCGATGGTCCCGGCCTGCGCGCGTGCGGCAGGGGAATATAGTATCGACAGTGCGGCCAGAATCGCGAGAAAAGCCCCCATTCTATGGCTGTGACACATTGCTTGTTTGACCCCCGCGCCGGGACCTCTAGGTTGGGGTAGGGGCAAGATTGGACCTATGCACGAGCTTATTCGCGATATCACCTTATGCATCCTGTTCGCCTGGGGGCTCGGCCTGCTGGCGCATTTTTCCCGGCAGCCGCTGATCCTGGCCTACCTTATCGCCGGGTTTATCATTGGTCCATTCGGCATGAGCTGGGTCGAATCCAAGGAATCGATCACCGTCATCTCCGAGCTCGGCCTGATCTTCATGCTGTTCATGATCGGGCTGGAAATCGACCTGAAGAAGATCGTGCGCGCCGGCAAGGTCATCCTGTTTGCCGCCGGTGGGCAATTGATCGGCGGCGTCCTGCTCGGGATATTGTTCTTTGTCGGGATCGGGCTGTCGATGGGCAATGGCCATTTCGACGCGCTGTATCTCTGCATCGCCTGCGCGCTGTCGAGCACGGTCATCATCGTCAAGGTGCTGTACGAAAAGCGCGAGCTCGACACGCTGCCGGGGCGGATCACGCTCGGCGTGCTTGTGCTGCAGGACATCTTTGCGATCCTGTTCCTGGCGGTGCAGCCGAGCCTCGACAATCTGCAGGTCAGCGTGATCCTGATCTCGATCGGCCGCGTCGGCGTGCTGGTGGCGACCGCGCTGGTGCTCAGCCGCTACGTGCTGCCGTGGCTGTTTCACCACATCGCGCGCCGGCCGGAACTGGTCCTGCTCGGCGCGCTGGCCTGGTGCTTCCTGATCGGGGAGATCGCGGAGAAGCTGCACCTGTCGCGCGAGATGGGCTCGCTGGTGGCGGGCGTTTCGCTGTCGACGTTCCCCTATGCGCTCGACGTCACCGCCAAGGTGACCACGCTGCGCGACTTCTTCATCACGCTGTTCTTCGTCTCGCTCGGCATGACGATTCCGATCCCCGGAGCGTCGGTGATCGGGCTGGCGCTGATGATTGCCGCCTTCACGGTCGTCAGCCGCGTGGTGACGACGTTCGCGCCGCTCTATCTGATGAAGCAGGGCCTGCGGGCGAGCCTGTTGCCGGCGATCAACCTGGCGCAAATCTCTGAATTCTCGCTGGTCGTGATCCAGACCGGCGTTGCGGCGCGCCATATCAGCACCGAGACGTCGAGCGCCGCGTCATTCGCCTTCGTGGTGCTGGCGGTCGTGAGCACGTTCATTATGGCGAGGAGCGACCAGGTCACGCGGGCGCTGATCGGTCCCCTGAAGCGGATCGGCCTGCGCGATCTCGATCACAAGCATGAGGCCGACGCCGGGCATGAGGGCGGGCACGGGGAGGCGCGCCGGATCGTCATTCTCGGCTTCTTCCGCGCGGCCAGCGCCTTGTTGAGCGAGATCGAGCAGCGCAGTCCGGCGGTTCTCGAACAGATCACCGTGATCGATTTCAATCCGCTGGTGTTCCGGACCTTGACCGACCGCGGCATGCACGTGGTCTATGGCGACATCAGCAGCGTCGATACGCTGGTGCATGCGGGCGTCGGCAAGGCCGAGCTGATCATCCTCAGCATCCCTGACTCGCTGTTGAAGGGCGCCGACAACGAAAAGCTGGTCCGGCATGTCCGCTCGCTCAACCCGACCGCCAAGATCGTCGCGACTGCGGAGATCCTGGCTAACGTCAATGATCTCTACGCGGCCGGGGCCGATTACGTGACGGTGACCCGGCTCAGCGACGCCCATGAGCTCTACAAGGTGATCGAAGCCGCCCAGGCCGGGCTCCTGGAAGACAAGCGCGCCGAGACCGACGTGTTGCTCAGCGAGCGCCGCGAGGTGCTGCCGTAAAAATGGGCCCTGCGTAGCGTGCGTAGTGCGTAGCCCGGATGGAGCGCAGCGCAATCCGGGGCCGCTTGCCACGCGGACGGACCGTTCCCGGATTGCGCTTCGCTCCATCCAGGCCACGGCTCGGCATCCTGGTATGCCTGCGGGCGACGTTGCCCTGCGTATTGACGCTGGCGCAGACCATTGAGTCCGGCTAATGCACTGGCTGAAGATAGCGAGATTTTGAGAAAATGGCCGATACCATCCAGGAAGTTCTGCAAGCCTTTGCCAAGGGTGAACTCGTTGTCGTCACCGACGATGACGACCGGGAAGGTGAGGGCGACCTGATCGTCGCCGCCTCGCTTTGCACCGCGGAGAAAATGGCATTCATCATCCGCCATACCTCCGGCATCGTCTGCGCGCCGATCACCACCGACGACGCCCGCCGGCTGCGGCTCGATCCGATGGTGGCGCATAACGAGTCCAACCACACCACCGCCTTTACCGTCTCGATCGACTACAAGCCCGATGGCGGCACCGGCATTTCGGCGGACGAACGCGCCTCCTGCTGCCGTGCGCTCGCCAATCCCAATGCCGGCGCCAATGATTTCGCCCGGCCCGGCCATATCTTTCCGCTGATCGCCCGCGACGGCGGCGTGCTCTTGCGCTCCGGCCATACCGAGGCGGCAGTCGATCTCTGCAAGCTCTCCGGCCTGCCGCCGGTCGGCGTCATCTCTGAGTTGATGAACGACGACGGCACCGTGATGAAGGGCGAGCAGGTTGCGCGCTTCGCCGCCACCCACAAGCTCAAGCACGTCACGATCGCTGACATGATCGCCTACCGCCAGGCGCGCGAGAAGCTGATCGAGCGGGTCGCGACCTTTACCACCGACAGCCCGATCGGGCCGCTGCAGGGCTATGCCTATCGCTCGCCGTTCGACGAGATTGCGCATGTCGCGTTCGTCTATAACGGCATCGGCGACGGCAAGAACGTGCTGACGCGGCTGCACAAGCCGAACATCGTCAAGGACCTCTTCACCGGCCAGGCGCGCATGCAGATCGTGTTGAACCATTTCCAGAAAGCCGGCCGCGGCGTGCTGGTGTACTTGCGCGACGGCGCGGCCGGAGTTCCCGTCGAGCCGGTCGGCGAACAGAAATCGGCGGAGGCCGATCGCAACCGGCAATGGCGTGAAGTCGGCGTCGGCGCCCAGATCCTGCGCGATCTCGGCATCACTTCGATCCGGCACCTGACGTCGTCGGTGCACGATTACAAGGGGCTATCCGGCTTCGGCATCGAGATCGTCTCCAACGAAAAGTTGGAGGTATGAATACCGTCATTCCGGAATGGTCCAGGACCATATCCGGAATCTCGAGATTCCCGGCTCACGCTTCGCGTACCCCGGAATGACGTTCAGAACATTGCGCTTCGGCCGATAGCGCATTAATTTGGCGACAATTTCCATGAGGACAGTGATGCGAAAGGGATTTTCATGAGCGTGCGCCCTCAAGCCAAGGACAAGCCGGCGGCGGCTTCTTTCCAGTGGGACGATCCGTTCCTGCTCGACGACCAGCTCACCGAAGACGAACGCATGATCCGCGACACCGCCCGCGCCTATGCGCAGGACAAGCTACAGCCGCGCATCGTCAAGGCCTATCTCGAAGAAAAGACCGACCGCGAGATCTTCAACGAAATGGGCGAGCTCGGCCTGATCGGTATCACGCTGCCGGAGGAATATGGCTGCGCCAATGCGAGCTACGTCGCCTATGGCCTCGTGGCGCGCGAGATCGAGCGCGTCGATAGCGGCTATCGCTCGATGAACTCGGTGCAGTCGTCGCTGGTGATGTATCCGATCTACGCCTATGGCGACGAGAACCAGCGCAAGAAATACCTGCCCAAGCTCGCCACCGGCGAGTGGGTCGGTTGCTTCGGCCTGACCGAGCCGGATGCCGGTTCCGATCCCAACGGCATGAAGACCCGCGCCGAGAAGGTCTCCGACGGCTACCGCCTGACCGGCAGCAAGATGTGGATTTCCAACGCGCCGATCGCCGACGTCTTTGTCGTCTGGGCGAAATCCGCCGCGCATGACAACCAGATCCGCGGCTTCATTCTCGAGAAGGGCATGAAGGGCCTGTCGGCGCCGAAGATCGGCGGCAAGCTTTCCTTGCGCGCCTCGATCACCGGCGAGATCGTGATGGACGGCGTGGTGGTGCCGGAGGATGCGCTGCTTCCCAACGTGTCCGGCCTGAAGGGCCCGTTCGGCTGCCTCAACCGCGCCCGCTACGGCATTTCCTGGGGCGCCATGGGCGCGGCCGAAGACTGCATGCACCGCGCCCGCCAATACACGCTCGACCGCAAGCAGTTCAACCGGCCGCTGGCGGCAACCCAACTGGTGCAGAAGAAGCTCGCCGACATGGAGACCGAAATCGCGTTGGGCCTGCAGGCATCATTGCGTGTCGGCCGCCTGATGGACGAGGGCAAGATGGCGCCGGAGATGATCTCGATCGTCAAGCGCAATAATTGCGGCAAGGCGCTCGACATCGCCCGCGTGTCCCGCGACATGCACGGCGGCAACGGCATCCAGATCGAATATCACGTGATGCGCCACACCGCGAATTTGGAAACCGTGAACACCTATGAAGGTACCCACGACGTCCACGCCCTGATCCTGGGCCGGGCGATCACGGGTATTCAGGCGTTTTCGTAAGGGTGTGCCCACAGATGTTGCTGTCATCGTCCGCGAAGGCGGACGATCCAGTATCCCAGAGGCCTCTCGATTGATGTCGAACGCCGGTGTTTACTGGATACCCCGCCTTCGCGGGGTATGACGACTGTGGTTGTGTCGCGAAACGAGCAGGAACAACAATGGCCGAAAACGACGACATCCCGTTCAACCGCGACTTTCCGCTCAAGCCGGGTGTCGTCGATGAAGCCCGCCCCGGCGTGCGGCGCGTCCTCTGCAATAATCCGAGTCCGTTCACCTTCACCGGCACGGTCAGCTACATCGTGGGCAAGGGCAATGTCGCGATCATCGATCCCGGGCCTGATGATGAAGCCCATGCCAAGGCGCTGCTCGACGCCGTGCGCGGCGAGACCGTGACGCATATTCTCGTCACCCACACCCATCGCGACCACTCGCCGAACACCGCGCGGATCAAGGCCGCCACCGGCGCGCCCGTCTATGCGGAGGGGCCGCATCGCGCCTCGCGGCCGCGGTTCGAGAGCGAGAAGCATAATCCGGAGTCAGGTGCTGACCGCGATTTCAGGCCCGACATCGAGGTCAAGAACGGCGACGTCATCGAAGGGCAGGGCTGGGCGCTGGAGGCGGTCGCAACGCCGGGCCACACCGCCAATCATCTGGCGTTCGCGTGGCCTGAGCGAAAGATCAATTTCGTCGGCGATCACGTGATGGGCTGGTCGACCTCGATCGTGGCACCCCCGGACGGATCGATGATCGACTACATGGCCTCGCTGGCGCGGCTGGAAGCCCGCGAGGAGGATCTGTATTTCTCGGGCCATGGGCCGGAAATTCCGGAAGGGCCGCGCTACGTCCGCTTCCTGACCCGGCACCGGCAGGCCCGCGAAGCCTCGATCCTGCATCGCCTCGCCAAGGGCGAGGCCGACATCCCGACCATGGTGCGCGCGATCTATATCGGCATCGACCCGCGGCTGACCAACGCCGCCGGCTATTCCGTGCTGGCGCATCTGGAAGATCTGGTCGCCCGCGGCATCGTGGCGACCGACGGCGATCCGGTGATCGGCGGAACGTATCGGATGGTGTGAGATTGAGGACGGCGTATCCTTCCGTCATTCCGGGTTCGTGCTTCGCACGCCCCGGAATGACGGGGGTCACTTCTTCACCGTCTTCGCCGGAGCCTTGGCCGGCGCTTGCGGCTTCTTCGCCGGCTTGGCGTTGTCGACGGCTGAATTGATGTCCTCGATCAGCTTGGTGACGCGGGCGGCGTTGCTGCCGAGGTCACTCTCGAAATAGCGCGAGGAGGAGCGGATATCGACGCGCGATTCCTCGCCGTCGGGCGTGATGCGGATCGAGATGTCCTCGCGAAATCCCATGATCGGCGTCCGCGCCACCGCCTCGATGCGGCCGATGCGGCGCGGCGGCTGCGGCGGCCGCTCGTCGATCACGAGCCATTTGCGCTTGGCGATCAGCGCCAGCGTCACCTCATAGGCCCGCTGCGGCGGGACTTCGAGCTCCACCGTCTCGATATCGGGATAAGCGATCCGCTGCTGTTCGGCCGAATAGAGCCCGGCATAGACCGCGGAGTTGGCGCCTTCGCCGCTGCGTAAGCGCGCCAGCGCCTCGAAGCGCGGCGGATCGATCGGATCGGTGGTGATGTCGTGGATCGGCGGCAGCTTGCGGTATTGCAAAGCGAGGTAGGCCGGGTAGGCCAGCAGAATGGTACTGATCAGGAACGCCAGCAGGATCCGGCCCATGCCGCGCGACCCGTTCTGCCAGATCGCGGCAAAGGCGGCGAGGCCGACCAGGATCGAAAGCACGGCGCAACCGAGCGCGCCGAAGAAGGTCGCCAGCGCCGGCTTCATCTCCAGGAAGCCGAAGCGGACGATGAGGATCGAGACCACCACCGCGACCACGGCAAAGATGGCGAGGTTGCGCGACCAGGTGGCGAGGCTGGACACGGGCTCCGACTGGTAGGGAGCGGAAAACCTTCGGGCCATCGGTTAAATCTGCCGGGTTGGAGCCTGTCGGGCCGGCGGGCGGGCCGGGCTGCAAACTCGCAGCTTGAGACCACGGCGGGGCGCGAATTTCAAGGTTTGCGCGGTACTAAAGCCTTTTTCGGTTCTGATTAAATCAGAACCGGGGTTCTGGATTCTTGTTTGACGCGCTTTCTTCACGCGAACCGGTATCCACCCCGGATCAACCGGGGCAGGCTTTCGCTCGAAAACGCTATTAACCCGGCGATGGGCTGATGGCAGCAACCCTGCCGGGTTAACTATCCCTGTAAATTGATTATTAGTTGTATATTGAAGTTGGTCCAACTTTCGTCTACCTCTCGCCGCTGGGTTGTCGTATTTGCCGCAACACGGGACTGTCCTGCACGGGACACGGCGTGCCGCAACCACGAGGGAAACGGCGGGTGAAAGCCGGAAGCGCTGCAGGATGATCTCAACTTCCGGTTCTTGTTGCCGGCGGAGCCGCAAGAGCGCGGTTGCGCTTCACCGGAATTAAAGGGATCATACGGCGTAATCGGCATACGTCCGCGGGGTGGCGGAAAGCCCCATCAGGGCGAGTGTTCAGTATGAGTGATGCAAAGCACGAACGAAATGTCGGTCCGAACGATCCGGAATACTATGCGCCGCGCGAGATGAGGGAGCGGCCGGCCAGCGAGCAGCCGAGCCCGACGCTCATGCCGAACGATGGGTGGCGTCCGCGAATGCCGACGGAGGGACCGTCCTTGCAACCATTTGGCAAGCCTCCACGCCGCCAGGATTCCGAAATGTTCACCAAAGCCGTGGCGCAGGCCATGCAGGAGGCGAGGGACGTGGCGCCGGTCGAAGCGCCGTCCGTGCTCCGCGACCTGTCGGGTCGGCGCGCGCTGCTTCAGCAGGTTATCCGCTTCTCGATCGCGGTGGCGATTGCGGCGAGCATCGCGACGCTTCTCGTGATGGCCATTCCGTCTTCGCAGCGCCCCGCCGGCCAGGACAACGCGTCGCTTTCGGCCGCCTGGCAGTCGGTGAAAT
Source organism: Bradyrhizobium sp. 170 (assembly GCF_023101085.1). Taxonomy (NCBI): domain Bacteria; kingdom Pseudomonadati; phylum Pseudomonadota; class Alphaproteobacteria; order Hyphomicrobiales; family Nitrobacteraceae; genus Bradyrhizobium; species Bradyrhizobium sp. 170. Next base: position 2,614,723 of record NZ_CP064703.1, read on the forward strand.
CCTCGGTTACCCCGGCGCCGCAGCCGGCGCCGCCAGCGAAGCGCACGGCGACCCTGGCCGTGCAGGACGGCAGCGGCTTCACCAACGATCCCGTGCCGCTCGGAATTCACGTCGGCGCGCCGCCGCCCGGCGCGTTCGTATCCATCAACGGACTGACTGCCGGCGCACGGCTGACATCCGGCAAGCGTAGCGGTGCCAGCGAGTGGCGCGTGCCGGCGACGGAGATCTCCGGCGTTTCGGTCATTCCGCCTGAAGGATTCACCGGCCAGATGCTGGTCACGGCGGAATTGCGTGACGGTAACGGCGTGGCTCTCACCGGCACCTCCACGCGGCTGACCTGGCAGGCAGCAGCGCCAAGCCTTGCCACGGTAGCGCAGCCGCCAAGGATCGCCGTGGCGCCGCCGCCAATGTCCGTGGCGCCGCCGGTGGCCGTGCCGCCGCCAGTTGTCGTGCCGCCGCCGGTCGCCGTCGCACCGCCAGTCGCCGTGGCCACGGCCGCGCCGTCGGCGATGCTGACCCCGCCGCAGGCGGAGGTCGTGCGCAGCCTCGATCCGAGGGAAATCGCTGCCCTGATCAAGCGCGGACAGGATCTGCTCGCCGGCGGCGACGTCCAGTCGGCGCGGCTGTTGCTGATGCGCGGCGCCGAGGCGCGGGATGCGCGGTCGGCCTTGCTCGTCGGCACGACCTATGATCCGGCGCTGCTCAGGCAGATCGGCGCTGACGGGCTGGCGGACATCACGCAGGCCCGCACGTGGTATCAGCGGGCAAAGGAATGGGGCGAACCCGACGCGCAGCGCAAGCTGGAAGCGCTGGCGCTCTCGCGCTGATTTCGACGCGGCGCGTCGCACGCGCCCGTCGACTGCACCGGAGCTTCCCGATCATGTGAGCCCGGCGGAGGCCAACCTCCGCTACGTGCGGGCCTAACCGCAAACGCGGTGCTGCTCGCTGTCACCGCGCATCATCCAACTGCGAGATCATGAACTCGGTGAAGGCCTTGACGCGTGGCGCGCGGTGGCGGCCGGGCACCGTCACGACATGGATCGGAAACGGCTCGCTCAGGTGGGTATCCTCCAGCAGCGAAACGAGCGTGCCCTCCTGTAAACCGCGCGCGACCACGAAGTCTGCCAATCTCACGATGCCCAGCCCCGCTACCGCAGCGTCGAGCAGCAGGTCGGCATTGTCGCTTGCAAAGCTGCCTGAGATGGCGAGCCGGTTGATGCCTTCATCGGTGTGGAACGGCCATTGACTGAATTGCGCAAAGCCGGTCGGCGTCAGGCAATTGTGCTGCAACAGATCGGCGGGTACGCGCGGCGAGCCGTGCTTTTTCAGATAGCGCGGGCTGGCGCAGATCAGGCGTCTGGCGTCAGCGATCTTGCGCGCCACCAGGGTTGAGTCGCCAAGCCATCCGGAGCGGATGGCCACATCTACCTGCTCGGCGACAAGATCGATTTGCCGGTCCGAGACGAGAAGCTCGACGGTGATGTCAGGATAGCGGGCAAGGAACAGCGGAAGCGCGGGACCGAGTATCTGTTTGGCATAGGTCGTTGCGACACTGATCCTCAGATGGCCGCGCGGAGCCTGGCTTGCCGCCGTGATCTCGGCTTCCGCGGCCTCGATCGACGCCAGTATTTCCCGGCTCCGCGCGACGAAAAGCTCCCCTTCGGCGGTCAAAACCAGGCGGCGCGTGGTGCGCGTCAGCAGGCGAACGCCGAGCCGGTTCTCAATGCGGGTCACGAGCTTGGAGAGCGCGGACGGCGTCAGCCCCAGGTCGCCTGCCGCCGCGGCGAAACTGCCGCGTTCGATCACGCGCACAAAGGCATTCATCTCGGCGGAGGCGTTATTCATGAACCTGTTTCACGAATGAAATGAAACTATAGAGGATTATCAACTTTTGAAAAAGGAATAAAAACTGCTCCACCATTCATGGAGACCATGACGATGTCAGCGGAAAAGAACTGGAGCGTCGATCGAAGGCGGCATGGTGGCAGTGATGCTGTCCTGCGCCATCCCAATGGCAGCATTGATATCGGAGCTTACGCAGCGATCGCGCACCGTCAGCGGGCCACAGCCATAACGTCTTCGATGCTGTCAGCGGTTCGACTGATACGGGAGGCCTGGGCGGCTATCACCGCCCGCCGTCCTGACCAACAGGCCGCTGCTGGAAAACCCTGCGGCTGATGTCGAGAAGACGGAAAACGCCGAGAGATTTTCTCGGTGAAGCTGCCGAAAATACCAAACGTTCAGCCAGCCAACACCGGCGTGCGATCACTTCAAGCGTGATTCACGCCGGCGCTTCGATTGGCTGTCCCTCCCGGCGGGGGGAGGGACAGATCTGGTTCACGCCGCCGCGTTCGGGAAGCGGTAGCTCTTGAACTGGTCGCGCAGCGCGGTCTTCAGGATCTTGCCGGTCGCGGTGTGGGGAATGCCGTCGACGAAAGCGACGTCGTCGGGCATCCACCATTTGGCGATCTTGCCGTCCATGAATTTCAGGATGTCCTCGCGCGTCGCTTTCTCGCCGGCTTTGAGCTGGACGATCAGCAGCGGACGCTCGTCCCATTTGGGATGATAGACGCCGATCACGGCGGCTTCCGCGACCGCGGGATGACCGACCGCGAGGTTCTCCAGATCGATCGACGAAATCCATTCGCCGCCGGACTTGATGACGTCCTTGGAGCGGTCGGTGATCCGCATATAGCCGTGCTGGTCGATGGTCGCGACGTCGCCGGTGTCGAAGAAGCCGTCGTCGTCGAGAATATCCGTATCGATCTTGAAATAGGCCTTGGCGACCGCCGGACCGGCTACCTTGAGGCGGCCGAAGGTCGTGCCGTCCCACGGCAGTTCCTTGTCGGCATCGTCGGTGATCTTCATCTCGACGCCGAACGGCGGATAGCCCTGGGTCTGCAGGATGTCGAGCCGCTCCTCGCCGGTGAGTTCGGCAAACGGCGGCTTCAGCGCGGCGACGGTGCCGATCGGGCTCATCTCGGTCATGCCCCAGGCGTGGCGCACGCGAATGCCCATGTCGACGAACGACTTGATCATCGAGCGCGGCATCGCCGAGCCGCCGCACACCACGCTCTTCAGGTGGGGCAGCTTCAGATTGCCCGCCGCCATGTGGTTGAGCAGCATCAGCCACACGGTCGGCACGCCGGCGGTGTGGGTGACCTTCTCGGTGTCGAGAAGTTCATAGACCGAAGCGCCGTCGAGCTTGGCGCCCGGCATCACGAGCTTGGTGCCCATTGAAGGCGCGGAGAATGCGATGCCCCAGCTGTTGGCATGGAACAACGGCACCACCGGCAGCATTGTCTCGGCGGCGCTGGTGCCGAGCGCGTCGACATTGTTGGCCATCAGCCCGTGCAGCACGTTGGATCGGTGCGAATACAACACGCCCTTCGGATCGCCCGTGGTGCCCGAGGTGTAGCACATCGCGGCCGCGGTGTTTTCGTCAAAGTCCTTCCAGGCGAACTTGCCGTCGGCTTCCGCGATCCAGTCCTCATAGGCCACCGCGTTCTTCAGCGTGGTCTGTGGCATGTGGGCCTTGTCGGTCAGCACGATGTAGCGCTCGACGCTCGGCAGGTTGGCGGCGATCTTTTCCAGGATCGGCACGAAGGTGATATCGACCATCACCACGCGGTCCTGCGCGTGGTTGATGATCCAGGCGATCTGGTCGGGGAACAGCCGCGGATTGACGGTGTGGCAGATCGCGCCGATTCCCATGATGCCGTACCAGGCTTCGAGATGGCGCCAGGTATTCCAGGCGATGGTGGCGACGCGGTCACCGAGCTTGATGCCGTCGCGGTCCAGCCGTTGCGATACTTTCAGTGCGCGTGCATGAATTTCGGCGTAATTGGTGCGATGAATGGGGCCTTCGACCGACCGCGTGACGACCTCTTGGGTGCCGTGATACTTCGCCGCGTGTTCGATAATCCGATGGCACAGCAAAGGCCAGTCTTGCATCAATCCGAGCATACGCACTTCCCTCCGATGGTTTTGTTCGTTGCCGCACGATCCGCCGACTGTACGGGCGGATCGCGGGGTGGGTTCATGGAATTGACATGAACTTTACCGCGCAGAACGCAAGCCGAAAATGGGCTTATGACGCCTTTCGCCGCATTGGAGCGGCAATGGTTACCGTTGCCGTCGCGGCGATCCTGATTGGCATGCCAGTCGAGCCGGCCTGGGCGGCGAAGCGGTCTCGCACCGCGCCGTGGGACGATTTGTTCAGGCATTTATCGCCAAAGCCCCGGGCAACGGCGCGCCGCGCGGCGGCGTCGGTGCCGCTGCCGAAGCCGCGCCCGCCTGAGGCCCCTTCGGCCGAGCGCGACAAGCCGGACAAGGAGCAGCAGGCGTCTCCCCCGAACGGCAAGCCCGGCGAGCAGGCCGCGCCGCCGCCCACGCCACAGCCCTCAGCCTGCCGGCTGGCGCTGACGGACGAAGTTGCCATTGCGCCCAGTATCCCCGACATCAAGGGTGCCGGCGGCTGCGGGGGCGAAGATCTGGTGCGGCTGGAGGCAATCGTGCTGCCGGACAAGCGGCGGGTTTCAGTGAAGCCGGCGGCGATCCTGCGCTGTCCCATGGCGTCTGCGCTGGCCGAGTGGATCCGCAGCGATATCGCGCCGCTGGCGGAGCGCCTCGGCAGCTCCGTCTCCGATCTCGACAATTTCGACTCGTTCGAGTGCCGCGGCCGCAACCGCATCGTCGGCGCCAAGCTCTCCGAGCATGGCCGCGCCAATGCGCTCGACGTTCGCGCCTTCAAGTTCGCCGACGGCAGCTTGATCTCGCTGACCGACCGCACCGTGCCGCGGGGATTGCGCGAGAGTGTGCTGCATTCCGCCTGCAAGCGGTTCTCGACCGTGCTTGGCCCGGGCTCGGACTGGTACCACGAGGACCATATCCACCTCGACCTGATGGAACGGCGCGGCAATTACCGGATCTGCCAGTGGGACGTGTGGGACCCGCTGCCGCAGAAAGCGCCGCTATTGCCGGCCGAGCGGCCGGACGAAGCGCCGCCGCGCGAGGTCGCCGCCAAGCCGGACGACGCCAAGTCTGATGCGAAGTCCGATGCGAAGCCTGAAGCCAAGCCGGACGCTGAGAAATCGGATGCCGAGAAACCGGATGAGGCCGAGCCGCCGCGCGAGGAGAAGCCTGCAAAGAAAAAGCGCCGGCAAAACCGGCGCTCTTGATCGTCGACTGCTATGTAACCGGCGTCGGTTACTGGGGCATCGGGCCGCTGCCGCCGCCGCCCTGCAGCGCCATCTTGGAATTGTACGGCGAGTCGCCCTGCTTGGGTTCGAGCACGACGACGACCGTACCCTGCTTCACCCGGCTGTAGAGGTCGATGACGTCCTCGTTGGTCATGCGGATGCAGCCCGAAGAGATCGAGGCGCCGATATATTCCGGCTGGTTGGTGCCGTGGATGCGGAACAGGGTGTCCTTGTTGCCCTGATAGAGATAGAGCGCGCGGGCACCGAGCGGATTGTCGACCCCGCCGGGTACCGAGGCTGGCAGGCCTTCGATGCGCTTGTGAATGTCGGCGGTCGGCGTCCATTTCGGCCATTCGGCCATGTTACCGACTTTGGCGATGCCGGAGAATGCGAGGGCTTCCTCGCCGACGGTGACGCCATACCGGATCGCCTTGCCGCCGTCCTGAACCAGATAGAGATAGTGGTTATCGGAATCGACAACGATGGTCCCGGCCAGTTCCTTGCGGTGATAGTCGACAATGGCGCGGCGGAACGGCTCTGCCGGCTTAACCGCGGCGTAGCGCGCCTTGGCGAGCTGGGCCTTGTCGTTCGGCTTGAGGGTGGCTTCAGGAGCAGCCTGATAGGTGGTTGCCGGCATACAGCCGGACAATGCAAGGCCGGCGGCGATCAACCCCAGGGTTACTTTCAGCGACGACATGGTACACTTCCAATCGAAAGTCTGGCGTTCGCGGCAACAATGTTGCGCCAAAAACGCGACGATTCCATTAATCCCAGTATCCGCAAAAACCGGCATTTATGCCAGCATTTGCGCGTCTGTTCGGCGCTGCGGAAGGCTAGCTGTGGCTTTTATGCCGCAAAATTTGCGAGTTCCTGTTGATTTCTGGGCAGGGGTGGCGTGGGGCCAAATCACGGCCGCGTCGGCGCCGCCTCGCTGCCACAAATGTGGATCGGCGGTTAATGCGCCGGTCATGAAGCGCTTGCCAGAATCGGGTTTAGTGCCGCTGGGTGCTCGTAGCGTTTTCAAGCGAAATGGGTACCGGTTCTCATCAAGAAAGCGCGTCTAGACGAGAGACTGCCGCCCCGTTCCGGAGTTGCCTATGTTTTCGGTGTTTGTTCCCTCCGAATCCTCCCTGAAGAAGCTCGCCGCCACGGATCCGGCGGCGTTGCCGGACAACGCGGTCTGGATCGACCTGTTGAATCCAACGCTGGAGGAGGACCGCGCGGTCGAGCGGCTGGCCGGGATCGCGATACCGACCCGGGAGGACATGCAGGAAATCGAGATTTCCAGCCGGCTCTATATCGAGAACGCCGCCCGCTACATGACGGCGACGCTGATGTGCCAATCCGACACCGATATGCCGAAAACGACGGCCGTCACCTTCATCCTCGCCGGTCACCGCCTGGTCACGGTGCGCTACGACGAGCCGAAGCCGTTTGCCCTCGTCGAGCACAAGCTGGCCCGCTCCTGCATGCCCGGGATCTCGGGCGAAATGGTGCTGATGGAACTGCTGGACGCGGTGATCGATCGCTGCGCCGACATTCTGGAGCGCGCGGGCGCCGAGGTCGACCAGGTCTCCCACGACATCTTCGAGCCCGAAAGCGCGCGCCATGGCCAGGCCAAGCGATATTCCCAGATCCTGATCGCGATCGGGCGGAAGGGGGATCTGGTCTCGAAGATCCGGGAGAGCCTGGTCTCGATCGGCCGGGTCGTGACCTTCCTGTCGGCGGTGGTGGAAGGCGCCAAATGGTCCAAGGACATGCGCGAGCAGCTCAAGACCATGCAGCGCGACGTCGTCTCGCTGACCGACCATTCGTCCTATCTCTCCAACAAGATCACCTTCACGCTCGACGCCATGCTCGGCGTCGTCAATCTCGAGCAGAACAACATCATCAAGTTGTTCTCGGTGATGGCGGTCGTCCTGATGCCGCCGACGCTGATCGCCTCGATCTACGGCATGAACTTCAAGGCGATGCCGGAACTCGAATGGGCGCACGGCTATCCGATGGCGCTCGTCATGATGCTCATGGCAGCCGTGCTGCCGTACTTCCTGTTCAGGTGGAAGAAGTGGCTTTAGTGCGGCGGTTCCCTGCGGTTCCACACCTGCGAAGACGGACTCAATTCCACCGCTAAAATTTGAGCGGTGGACTGAACGAATGATCGAAACTTGTCTGCGATAACGTGTCTCTCAGGCCGCGAGGATCCCATGGTTGAGAAACTCATAATGTCGCCACGCAACGTCATCGATCTTGCGCGCTATCAGCAGGGCCGCGTCGTTGGCAAGGCGCAGGCGTTCTCGACGCGGCTTTGCCGGCACTGCGGTGCTGTGCTGGCAGACGGCGAGAACGAGGACGAGTGTTCGAGCACGCTTAACGTTGCCGCGACGACACTGCGCACGGCGCAACGAAAGTTTTACGCGGAGTGATGTTGCTTCCGCGAGCAAGAACCTCATTCCGAGGTACGAGGTCTTGCGCGCGTCCCGAAGGATGGTGGCGTAGGATGGGTGGAGCGCAGCGATACCCATCATTCATGCCGTTGACGACAATGATGGGTTTCGCTGCGCTCTACCCATCCTACGAGATCGCATCCTGCGCCTAAACGTGCTGGCCACCGTTGATGTGGATCTCGGCGCCATTCACGTAGGAACTGGTTTCCGTACACAGCACATAGATGATCTTGGCGACCTCGTCCGGCGTGCCGAGCCGGTGCATCGGAATCTGCTGCTCGACGATCTTCTCGGTGCCCGGCGACAGGATAGAAGTGTCGATCTCGCCCGGCGCGATCGAGTTGACGCGGACGCCGACGCGGCCGAAATCGGACGCCATTTCGCGTGTGAGTGAAGCAAGTGCCGCCTTCGAGGTCGCATAGGCGACGCCGGCGAACGGGTGCACGCGCGAGCCCGCGATCGAGGTGACGTTCACCACCGCGCCCTTGGCGTGCTTCAATTCCTCGATCAGGCCGCGCGCCATCATGATCGGCGCGAAGAAGTTGACGCGAAACACGTGGCTCCAGGTTTCGATGTCGGTGTCCATGGTGCTGAGCCGGCCGCCATCCGGCGCCTTCGGCGAGATCGCGGCGTTGTTGACCAGCGCATGCAGTTCGTCGTTCTCCAGCCGCTTGCGGATCTCGGAGATCGCGCGCGTGGTGTCGGCGTGGTCGGCGAGGTCGACCTCGATATGATCTTCCGGGCCTGCGCCCCACGGGCAGATTTCCGGAAAGGCGTGCCGCGAGCAGGTGATGACGCGCCAGCCGGCAGACGAGAACCGGATCGCGGTGGCATGGCCGATGCCGCGGCTGGCACCGGTCAAGAGCAGCGTGCGCCGCGGCGCGTTGGATGAAGAGGGCATGCAGGTCTTTCAGCTTTGAACAGCGTCTAGGCTCGTGGCATCAGGGATAGAGCCGCACCTTGCTCCAGGCTTGTGCCGGCGCATCGCGGCGGAATTCGATGCGGTCGTGCAGGCGGAACGGGCGGTCGTGCCAGAATTCGAAACGCGTGGGGTGAATGCGCCAGCCGCTCCACCCTTGCGGGCGCGGCACTTCGCCGATCATGTGTTTGGCGGCGACCAGCGCGATCGCCTGCTCGAAGGCAAAGCGGCTCTCCAGCGGCTGCGACTGCTTGCTGGCCCAGGCGCCGATCTGCGCCTGCTTCGGCCGCGTGGCGAAATAGGCGTCGGCCTCCTCATCCGTCACCGGCGACACGTTGCCGCGGATGCGGACCTGACGGCGCAGCGACTTCCAGTGAAATAGTAAAGCCGCCTTAGGATTTGCGGCGAGTTCGCGGCCCTTCTGGCTGGCGATGTGGCTGTAGAACACGAAACCATCCGCATCATAGCCCTTCATCAGCACCATCCGGACGTCAGGCAGCCCGTCAGGGTCGACGGTCGCCAGCGCCATCGCGTTCGGATCGTTCGGTTCGGACTTCACGGCTTCCGCAAACCACTCGGCGAACAGCGCAAACGGTTCCTCGGCCGCGGTAAAATCACCCGATGTTAACGGTGCCGGGTGTTTGATGGAGGTCGTGTCCGTCATGGCAGGAGTCCCAGTTGCGTCCGTTCGCGTCCCAGAGCGCGTTGCAGCCCGGTTACGGGCTCGCCCTATATAGGGCATGGGGACGCGTTGGCCTATCGGCGATCGGGCCGACGGGTGCCGCGATGACCTTGATTTTAATCGGTCTCGGCTCGGGCGGCTGCAGCCTGTCGCGCCCGGACGCCTACGCCAGGATGAACGCCGCCGACGTCACCGGTTCGCTGAGCAAGCAACCGGGCACGGCGCCGGCGCCGACCGAGAGCGATCTCGCCTTTGCCCGCACCGCCGCCTCCGACGTGCTGACCAAGGGCGACAAGGATTCCAGCCAGCCTTGGGAAAATCCGGAAACCGGCGCGCGGGGCTCGGTGACGCCGCTGTCGCAGGCCTATTCCGCCGAAGACGGGCGCACCTGCCGGGATTTCCTGGCGAGCTATGTCAACGGCCGCGCGGAAAGCTGGCTGCAGGGCGCTGCCTGCAAGGCCGGCCAGGGCCGATGGGAAATCCATACGATCAAGCCCTGGACGCGGGGATAACGAGCCTTCCAGCCGTTGCAAAAATGCAACTGGCTCCCCAGATAAAGCCAAAGCGGGCGAATTGCTCTAAGCTTCAAGAACCGAATTCCCGTGAAGGAGACCTGACGGATGCGCGACCCCTATGAGGTCTTGGGGGTGCCGCGGGGCGCCAGCGCTGCGGCGATCAAGAGTGCCTATCGCAAGCTCGCCAAGAAGCATCACCCCGACAACAACAAGAACGATCCGAAGGCGGCTGCGCGCTTTTCCGAGATCAACTCCGCCAACGAGATCATCGGCGACGAGGACAAGCGCAAGCAGTTCGACCGCGGCGAGATCGACGCCGAGGGCAAGCCGCGCTTTCAGGGCTTTGGCGGCGGCGACCCGCGCGGCCGCGCCGGTGGAGCTGGTGGCTTCGAGTCCCACAGCTTCCGCACCGGTGGCGGTCCCGGCGGCGCGGGCGGGGCGGGCTTTGAGGATATCCTCAACAGCATGTTCGGTGGTGCTGCCCGGGGCGGGCGTCCCGGCGGCGGCCGGACCTTTGAATTCGACACCGGCGGCATCGGCCTCGACCTCGATCTGAATGTCGCGATGACGGTGTCGCTGGAAGAGTCGGTCAAGGGCGGGGAAAAGCGCGTCCGCCTGCCGACCGGCAAGGAGCTCAACGTCAGGATTCCGGCAGGCGTCACCGTCGGCCAGCAGATCCGGCTGAAGGGGCAGGGCGAAACCGCGCCGGGCCACCCGCCGGGCGATCTCCTGATTACGGTCAGCATCGCGCCGCATGCCTTTTTCAAGGTCGATGGCAGCGATTTGCGGCTAGATTTGCCCATTACGCTCTATGAGGCGGTGCTGGGCGGCAAGGTCCGGGTGCCGACGCTCGGCAGCGCGGTGGAGCTGTCAATTCCGAAAAATACCTCCAGCGGCCGCATCTTCCGCCTCAAGGGCAAGGGTCTGCCCAAGGCGGGGGGAACCGGGGACCTGTTCGTCACCACCCGAATTATTCTGCCCGACGGGAACGATGCCGAGCTTGAGGCATTGATGGAAAAGTGGCGCGACGGCCACCCTTATAATCCGCGCAGCGATTTCGGCTGAGTCGAGTGATTCGGCCGCGATTCGCGGCACGAAAACACGTGTCGAACAGTACGGGGCCTGGCAGGAATTTTTCCCAAAAAAATGGCCTATTTCCTGGAGAACAAAGGGTTTTCCGGAAAAAGGGGCGGCCTCGAAAGGGGGACCAGCGCGGTACCAAACCCCGATCGAGGCCGCTTGCGCCGATCGGCGGATCGAGCGCTACTCATTTTCGCGTGATCACCCGGTGCATTAATGAGACGCGCTGGTGGTTTCATTCCAGATTTTCGATGTCAGAATTGGGACAAGCGGTGCGGTGTTGCCGATCCGCCGCTTTCTCTATGCTTTCAGTAGCCCGGATGGAGCGAAGCGCAATCCGGGAGCACGCCATCAGGTCGCACCAATCCCGGGTTTCGCTGCACTTCACCCGGGCTACAGGTCAGCCGCCCTTTTTCTCCATCTGATCGTAGACCGCCTGGGCGATCTGGGTCAGCCGCCCCCGGTCGGCGCCGGTAGACACCACGGCATAAACGACGCCGTCATCGGCCCAGAACAGCGTGCTTTCCTTGCCCTCTGCCGCATATCGCATCTGGGTCGCCTCGGCGCTCGATTTTGCGGTGTAGATCGTGAAACGTTCGCCCGAGGCGCTCTCATACATCATGAAGGATGCCGGACCACCGGAGCCCGGCAACAGCCGCCCGCCGACCAGCTTCAATCCGGCGCCTGCCAGTTCGGGCGCGCGGACGACCCAGCCGCAGCGCTTGGTCAGCCATTGCTGCAGATGGCTGCGTTCGCTGCCCGGCACCTCGACGGGATGCCGGACTTCCACCACGTAAAGCCGGTGCGCTTCGATCGCGTGCACCGTCAGATTTTGGAAAGCCGAGGGCGCAGCCGTGGCGCCGCGCGCGAGCCAGCCGACGCTGCCGCCGACGATGAACGCCGCCAGCGTGGCCGCGATCGCGCCGTACACCCATTTGCGCGGCTGTTGCACCAGCCGCTCGATCTCGAGCCGCTTCGGCACCGCCTCGTCGGCCACCGAATCGTACCTGGCATGCAGCGCATCCGCCATCGCGCGCCACGACTGCACCCGCGCGGCATCGTCGGGATGCGAGGCGAGCCACGCCTCGACATCGCCGCGGCGTTCCGCCGGCAGCTCGTTGTCGACGTAAGCATGCAGCTCGTCTTCGGTGACGGGAATGTTGCGATCGGTCATCGTTGTCGTCTCTGTCTCTTCCTGATCCTGCGTCTATTCTCTGATCCGCCTGTACATCACGCTTTCATTATTTCACCCGCCGCAGCGCCGTGCGCTCGCCCTCCAAAGAAGCTTTGACATGCGCACGCGCACGGGCAAGCCGGGACATTACGGTGCCGATCGGCACGCCCTGGATGTCGGCGACCTCGCGGTAGCTCAGTCCTTCCAGCATTACCAAGAGCAGCACCGAGCGCTGTTCTTCCACCAGACTTGCCAGCGCGCGGGCGATGTCGCGGCCTTCCGCCTCGGTGCCGCTGGCGTCCGGGTTGTTGTCGAGCAGCGGCATGAATTGCGGCCGCCGCGCCAGCGACCGCCGCCGGTTCTTGTTCAAATTGGTCAGGATCGTATAGAGCCAGCTCCTGACGTCGCCGCCGAGAAACAGCCGTTCCGAACGCAACGCGCGCACCAGCGTGTCCTGCACCAGATCGTCGGCGATGTCGGCATCGCGCGCGAGCGCGCGTGCATAGCGGCGGAGCGCCGGAATCATGGCTTCGACACTTTGACGAAACGCGCTCATCGGTACCAGATTGCAAGAGTTGCAAGAGTCATGAGGCGCGAACGCCTTACCGAACATAACACCCAATCGACGTGTCTATTCCAGCCATTGAGGCGCATCGGAAACAGCGTTAATCCGAAGCGCGGATTTGGGCTCGACCGCGCGGGAGTGCTGGTGTACCTCCAAACCCTACAGGAAGCTTGATTGGAAACCGGGTGTCGCAGAAGTCAGGTCTGATGCAGGGTGCATCGCGTCGATTCCGGCTATCGCGTCGTCGGCATGAAGCGCCCCGACGCGCCCGACATCTTGCTCTCCAATTCGGTAGCGAAGGAATAGCCCGATAGTCCGATGCCAGCGCCCGTGATCTATTACATCCGCCATGGCGAGACGTCGTGGAATGCGGAAGGCAGGCTGCAGGGCGCGCAGGACATTCCGCTCAACGATCTCGGTCGCAAGCAGGCCACCCATGCCGGCAATGTCCTCGCCGAGCTGTTGGCGCGCGATGGCCGCGACAGGGCCGCGCTGCCCTTCGTCGCAAGCCCGCTTGGCCGGGCGCGGGCGACGATGGAATTGGTACGCAGCGCCCTGAAACTTCCTCGGGAAGACTACGCGCTCGACGATCGCCTGCGCGAGATCGGCTACGGCGTCTGGGAGGGCTCGACGCTGGCCGAGATGCAGGCCGCCGACCCCGTGCTCTATGCCAGGCGGCTGACGGCGAAATGGACGATGGCCCCGGAAGGCGGCGAGACCTATGCGGAAGTGCAGGACCGGATGCGCGACTGGTACGATTCCGTCGATAGCGACACCGTCGCCGTGGCCCATGGCGGCACGGCGCGGGCGCTGATGGTGGCGCTGGGCATCGAGACGCCGCAGAGCGCCGCCGACCTCCTGATCGAGCAGGGCGCGGTCTACGTGTTCCGCGATGGCGGTTTGCGGAAGTATAGTTAAGGGCGAGCACCCTCAGCCGTCATGGCCGGGGTTGACCCGGCCATCCACGCCTTGCTTTGCGGCCCGGAAGACGTGGATGCCCGGGCATAGGCGAGCGGCAGCGACGCCGTCCTTCGGACGGCTATGCCCGGGCATGACGAGCAGGGGTTTGACGCTGCCCTAGGTGCGCGTTACGACACAAGTCAGCACCGACTTACGAGCGTACGCAGGCACCATGTCCCACAACACCTTCGGCCACATGTTCCGGGTCACGACCTTCGGCGAAAGCCACGGGATCGCGATCGGCTGCGTGGTCGATGGCTGCCCGCCGCTGATCCCGCTGACCAATGAGGATATCCAGCACGATCTGGATCGCCGCCGTCCCGGTCAATCGCGCTTCACCACCCAGCGCCAGGAGCCGGACGCGGTAAAGATCCTGTCCGGCGTGATGGCACATCCCGAGACCGGCGTGCAGGTGACGACGGGAACGCCGATCGCGCTGTTGATCGAGAACACCGATCAGCGCTCCAAGGACTATTCCGAGATCAAGGACAAGTTTCGCCCGGGTCACGCCGACTTCACCTATGAGGCCAAATACGGCCTGCGCGATTATCGCGGCGGCGGACGGTCGTCGGCGCGCGAGACCGCTACGCGCGTCGCGGCCGGTGCCATCGCGCGCAAAATCCTGCCCGCCGTGAAGGTGCGCGGCGCGCTGGTGCAGATGGGGCCGCACAAGATCGACCGCGACAAATGGGACTGGGACGAGATCGCGCGCAATCCGTTCAATTGCCCGGACAAGGACAGCGCGGCGTTCTTCGAGACCTATCTCGACGGCATCCGCAAGAGCGGCTCCTCGATCGGTGCCGTCATCGAAGTGGTCGCCGAAGGCGTGCCGGCCGGATGGGGCGCGCCGATCTACGCCAAGCTCGACGGCGAACTGGCGGCCGCGATGATGAGCATCAACGCCGTGAAGGGCGTCGAGATCGGCGCGGGTTTTGGCGCGGCCGAATTGTCGGGCGAGGAAAACGCCGACGAGATGCGCACCGGCAATAACGGCACGCGGTTTTTGTCCAACAATTCCGGCGGCGTGCTCGGCGGCATCTCGACCGGCCAGCCGGTGGTGGTGCGTTTTGCGGTGAAGCCGACCTCCTCAATCCTGTCGCCGCGCCAGACCGTCGATCGCAAGGGCGCCGACACCGACATCATGACCAAGGGCCGCCACGACCCCTGCGTCGGCATTCGCGCTGTGCCGGTCGGCGAGGCGATGATGGCCTGCGTGCTGGCAGATCATTTCCTGCGCCATCGCGGCCAGGTCGGCGGGTAGGGGCCGGACTCAAGAATCCTTGCCGCCCTCACTGCATGGCGTCTGCGATCTTTTCCGCCGCCATCAGGACCGGAAAATTGGTGTTGGCGCACGGCACCACCGGGAAGATCGAGGCGTCGACCACGCGCAAACCCTGCACGCCCTTGACGCGGCCTTGCGTGTCGACGACCGCCATTGGATCGTTGGGGCGGCCCATCCGGCATGAGCACGAGGCATGCCACACGCCGATCGCCGCCTTGCGCACGAAGGCTTCGAGTGCCTCGTCGTCGCGCATGACCTGCTCGAACGTGAAACCTTCGACGATGAAGTTGTCGATCATGGCGTGACGCAACGCCGCCGGCCCGTCCATCAGGACAGCGGCAATGGCGGTGAGGACTTTGTTCTTGGTGTTGACCACGCCGATCTTGCGCACGCGGTCGGAGTAGGAGGCCGGGAATGGCTTGTCGGTGACCGCCTTGAGCGGCGCGCTCATCTGCAGCGCGGCCATCTTGCGAAAGCCGCTCATCAGGCGGTCGAGATCGCGCCGGTCGGACAGCAGGTTGAACTCGACAATCGGCTCGGCCTGCGGGTTACGCGAAGCGAGTTTTACCTGCCCGGTCTCCGAGTAGGTCTTGTTGACGAAGGTGAGCAGCGAGGCGATCTGTTCTCCGACCGAATGCCAGGCCGATTTGGTGAGAACGGCGACGAACATGTCGCCGGCAGGTACGCCCGGAAGCCCCGAGGAATAGCGCAGCCCCATCTGGATGTGGCGTCTGGTGTGTTCGTTCATGCGCGCGCCACGGCGGACAAAGGACGACAGCGCGATCGAGGGATGATCCATTAGACCCTGGCCGACGCCCGCGAGGCCCATCAGGACCGGAATGCCCATCTCCTTCAGATGCCCGACCGGCCCGATGCCGGTGCGCAACAGATGCGCCGGCGAATGGATCGCGCCACAGGAAAGGATTACCTCGCGGCCGCGGAACTCCTGTTCGCGGCCATCGACCAGCGCCTTCACGCCGACGCATTGGGTGCCCTCGAACAGCAGCTCCTTGACCTCTGTGTTGGTCGAGATCGTCAGGTTGGCGCGCTTGCGTGTTTCGCGATCGAGATAGCCCATTGCGGCCGAGACGCGCTGCTCGTCCTGATTGGAGTGTGTCACCGGGAAGTAGCCGTCTGTGAACTCGCCGTTCTGGTCGGGCAGGAACGCAAAGCCGGCGAGCTTGCAGGCCTCGCCCATCGCCTGCGAATGCCCTGTCCAATGCGCCTGCGGAATGCGGCGGACGGGGATACGGCCGTCCTTGCCGTGGAACGGCCCGTCGAAATCGAGGTCGCGCTCGACCTTCTTGAAATAGGGCAGCACGTCCTTCCAGTTCCAGCCCGCAGCGCCGCGAGCCTCCCATTCCGCGTAATCGGTCGGTGCGCCGCGGTTGGCCATCTGGCCGTTGATGGAGGAGCCGCCACCCAGCACGCGCGCCTGCTCGTACTTGCGCAGCGGCGGGCGGCTCTCATCGGGGTTGTTGTGGCTGACGATTTGGGTCGTGACCTTGAGTTCGGTCCAGTGGAAGCGCGGATCGAAATACGCCAGCCCCGAATAGCTGTCGCGGATCTCGGGCGGCTCGTTGCCGGGCGGCGTGTCCTGGCCTGCTTCGCAGAGCAGGACCTTGTTGGCGCTGCTGGCGGAGAGGCGGTGGGCCATGACCGAGCCTGCTGAGCCGCCGCCGACGATGATGATGTCGTACACTTTGACGTTTCCTCTTGTTTTTTGCACCGTAAGGCTAGCGCAGCTCCGTCGTCGGGTCACGCCGGCTGTCGTTGCGAGCGTGCTTGACGCGCGCTGCAGTTGCGCGGCAAATACCTGCGCATGAACGCCTCCGAACTGCAGAAGCTGACCGACTGGCTGATCGACGGCGGGAGATCCGCGGTCAGCCCCAAGAGCTTCATGGCCGAGACCTGCGAACGGATGGTCGCAGCGGGCCTGCCGCTTTGGCGTGTCGGCGTCTTCGTTCGAACCCTCCATCCCGACATTTACGGCCGCAGTTTCATCTGGAAGCCGGGCGCCGAGGTCGAGGTCGGCACAGTCGATCACAAGATTCTGGATTCACCGGATTTTCACAATAGCCCCATCATCATCGTGTTCCAGCAGGGACAGGAAGTCCGGGCCCGTGCGGACGACCCGCAGAGCGCGCGCTTCCCGATCGTCGAGGAGCTGCGCGCCGAAGGCGTCACCGATTACATCGCGCTGCCGCTGTTTTTTACCGACGGAACCATTCACGCCTCAAGCTGGACCACGAAGCAATCAGGCGGTTTCACCGATGAGCAGTTGGCGGCCTTGCGTGGGCTGAACACGCCGCTGTCGCGGGTCATAGAGATCATCAACTGGCGCCGCATGGCCGCGAACCTCTTGGATACCTATGTCGGCAACCGTGCCGGCGAGCGGATTCTCGGCGGCCAGATCAGGCGCGGCCACACCGAGACGATGAATGCCGCGATCTGGCTCTCGGATCTGCGCGGATTCACGGCGCTGTCGGACCGGCTGCCGGCCGAGACCGTCGTCGACATTCTGAACCAGTATTTCGATTGCCAGGTCGCCGCGATCAAGAAGCATGGCGGCGACGTGCTGAAATATATGGGCGACGGGCTGCTCGCGGTGTTTCCGATCGATGAATATGTCGGCGACGAAAAGCAGGTTTGCTCGAATGTGCTCGAAGCCGCCCATGAGTCGCGCACCAGCGTCGCCGACTTGCAATATCCGATCGGCGACGTCGTCGAACGGTTTCGCTTCGGTGTCGCCCTGCATGTCGGACGGATTCTCTACGGCAATATCGGCGGCGGCAACCGGCTCGACTTCACCTGCATCGGCCCCGCCGTGAACCTCGCGGCGCGGCTGGAAAAGATCGCCAGCCAAACCAAGCGCACCATCGTAGCGTCGGAAGGATTTGCCGGCATCTGCCGGGGAGGGTGGAGCGATCTCGGCGAGTTTCCGGTTGCCGGCTTCGCAAAGGCCGCACGCGTCTACGGACTGGCCGACGAGACCTCGGCGGCGTGAGGAATCCGTAGCCCGGATGGAGCGCAGCGCAATCCGGGATTCGCGCCGCGGTCCGTGCTTCCCCCGGATTACGCTGCGCTCCATCCGGGCTACACGTTTCAGCGCAAATCCGGGGTAGACTGGCGCTATGGTTCACTATCGGCGCAATTTCGTCCCCGGCGGAACGTTTTTCTTCACAGTCACGCTGGATGACCGAAAGTCATCCGCGCTGATCGATCATGTCGCGTTGCTGCGCGCGGCATTTCGGAAGGCGCGGAGTGAGCGGCCTTTTCTTACCGATGCCATCGTCATTCTCCCGGACCACTTACATGCGATTCTTACGTTGCCGCCCGGCGACCCGGACTTTTCGGATAGGTGGCGACGGATCAAGGGAGGTTTTACGCGAAGCGTTCTTGCCACGGGCGCTCAAATTTCACGCGATCATCGTGGCGAATATTCTCTTTGGCAGAAGCGCTTCTGGGAGCACACCATACGCGATGAACGAGATTTCGAGCGCTGCGCCGATTATGTGCATTTCAATCCGGTCAAGCACCGGCTAGCAACTTCGCCGTCCGATTGGCCATTCTCCTCGCTGCATCGCTATGTTCGCGCGGGCATTCTGCCTCCGGATTGGGGCGGCGGCGGGAGTACCGATACGGTCAATTTCGGTGAGCGGAAAGACTGACCCCGGATTGCGCTTCGCTCCATCCGGGCTACACGTTCCGCGGCTTAGCCGGTGCGGATATAGGACTGCTTCAACCCCCAGGTCAGGACGAGTAGCGTCACCCACAGCCGCAGCATCGCAAAGCTGAAGATGAACACGAAGTAGATCAGGTTCTTGATCAACTGATGGGCCGCCGACGTCTGGTAAAAATGCCAGAGCGCGTTGCGGATCAGTCCCTGGCCGAGGCCAAGGCCCAGATAGATGATTCCAAGGGCGATCACGGCCGCGCCGACCCAAAGGCCCCTGCGCGCGAACTCCAGGGCGGCCTCCCAGAACCTGACGTGCCCGCGGTTTCGCTCGGCCCCGACGATCATCAACAATGTCAGGGCTGCGACGGCCGCGCTCCAGAACTTGCCGATACCTGTGAACTGGTCGAACGCCATGCCGTCGAGCCCGTTCATCATGTGAGGCGCGATAGACGTATATCCGGCCGCGAGCACGGCGATTGAAGCGGCAATCATCAACAGGCCGATCCGCCACAGGATCGCGCGCGTCAAGCGGGATTGTTCGGTGAAGTCGAGCGCACCCAGGCTCGTCTGCCCTTGCGCCAGTTCGATCGAGCGCTGCGTCACCACGAGGAAGGCATGCAGGACGGCGACGCTGGCAAGCACAATGGCAGGTATGGCGATGAAGGGGTTGTTGAACGCAATCACGCGCATGGAAGCGGCCAGCACCAGCCAGGGCATCGCCTCGAGAAAGCGGAACGGCCCGAATGAAACGTTTGGAAAGGTGTGCTGCTGAAGCTGCCGGCGGAGTGCGATCGTCATGCCGGAGCAATACCTTCAGAAGTTGAATTCTCGATAGCGCCGATAGTTAAAATTGAGCGGAACGAGCATTCCGCAAGCGGCTATTCCTCCGGCTCGGTCGTGAACAGCAGCGGATAGCCTTTGGCGCGGCCGGCGTCGGTGGCGCGGGTCGCCTTGGTCTCGGCGACGTCCTTGGTGAACACGGCGACCACGCAGACGCCGCGCCGGTGTGCTGTTATCATCACCTTGTGGGCCTGGTCCTCGGTCATGCGGAATTCGGCCTTCAGGACGGTGACGACGAATTCGCGCGGCGTGTAGTCGTCATTGATCAGGATGACCTTGTGCAGGCGCGGCCGCTCGGTCTTGGTCTTGACCTTGGTTTTTGGCGTGACGGTGGTACCGGCCATTCCAGCGTAGTCCCGAGGCGAGCAAATTTTTGACGGCCCGCCGCGCTCAGTTGGCGCGGCAGTCCGCCAGACGCTGCGCCATAGTCTGATCGCCGCGGCTTGCGGCCGTCTCGATCAGTTTACAGGCTCCGGGCCGGTCCTGAAACTGGGCGTTTGCCGAGAGTTTCAGCTCGATCAGGGCGGCCGTCGCGCCGGGTTCGTCGAGTTCCGCAGCTTCGACGGCGTAATAGAGCGTGATCCTGGGATGGCTGACCCGCGTTTCCGGATATTCGGCAAGCAGCCGCACGACTTGCATGCGGGCGTTAAAGTCGTAGGCGCTGGCGTTGTCGATCAGGTTGACCGCCTTCTGAATGTCGCGCGGTACCAGTTTGCCTTCAAGGGTGAGCTGCCCGAGCATCCCCTTTGCCATCCAGCTATTGGACGCGCCTTCGACCATTGGCATCCAGCTATCGGACTTGCCTGTCAGCAGCGACAGCGCGCGCTTGGGATCGGCCGGGCCGCCTTCGCCCGCGATCAGCATTTCCGCGAGCGGGACGATGGCGCCGCCGGGATCGGGACGGCGAGCTTCTTCGAGCAGGGCGCGGGCGCGTACCGGATCTTCTTTACGGATCGCCAGCGCCAATTCCCTCTTGGCGCCGTATTGGTAGTGCCCGGGCGCGTTCAATTTTTCGAGTATGTCGAGGCCGCGGGCCCGCTCGTCCGGCTTGTCCGACGTGGCCAGCAGGCGGCCCAGCGTCACCAGCAGGCCTCCTTTGCTCGCGTCTTTTGCAGGGTTGGCGACGGCACGTTCCGCCCAGTATCGCGCGGCGACAATATCGCGTTTGACGATGTCGCCATCCTCAAGCCGGCGTACCAATATCCGCGTCGCAAAGGGGTGACCGAGCTCAGCGGCCTTGTGCAGCGCCCGAGCCGCCTCGGCGCGCGTGACCAGCTGCACCTTGTCGAGATCGCCGCGATCCCAGGATCTGTGATGCTCATAGAGCTGGTGATAGGCCTCGGCACTGCCCTGCGATGCTGCTTCGCGCAGCATGGCAATCGCCTCTGCCTTCTGCTCATAGGGCAGGTTGCGCGCATACGCGGTCTTGAGATCTGCGTTCGCAGGGTTGGCCTCGAACGCCATTTTGCAGCTTTCGCGCCGCAGGTCCCATCGCCGGCGCTTGGCGGCATCGTCGATATACTCCTTCGGCTCTTCAAAGAGCTGATGGCAGAGCTCGACGGCATTCTCCACCGTTAGCATCGGTTCCGGCTTGGGCGCTTCAGGCGCGGTGCCGGACTGCGGCGTCGGAAGCGACAACGCGACCACCATGCCGAAAACGAGCAAGCCGCTCGACACAACGACCGTGCGCAACAACGGCGGCAGACTGTCATTTGCGGGAGGTTTTGGGGGCGTAACCATGATCGTGCCAATGCGCGGCCCTTCTTGTCCGGCCGCGTCGCATCTGTCGCGCCGAGCGCGTTAATCGTTCAATTCGGAAACATAGTGCCGGACAGGCGAAGCGCGGTGCGGAACCCGCCGGGCACGCGGGCTGTGGACGAAGCCTGCTCTAACCCGAATGTGAAGGACAAATGATTTCAGCGCTTTGCGATGGCCGTTTTGCATGTCACCATCACTGTCGTTCGACGGGAGGGCCGCAAATGCGCTGGTATGTCTCGATCGGGGTCGTGCTTGTCGCGGGCGTGCTCGCCGGCGGCGATGTGGCGAGTTTTGCCGCGCCGTATCAAACGAACCGGCCGGGCCACCAACCGAACGCCGCCAGCCGTCAACTGGCCGACAAGGAAACCAATCCGACCGTCGACGTCGAACTCGTCCTCGCCGTCGACGTCTCCTATTCGATGGACCTGGATGAACTCGCGCTGCAGCGGGAGGGTTATGCGCAGGCGATCGTCTCCAAGGAATTTTTGCAGGCGCTGAAGAGCGGCCCGAACGGCCGGATCGCGATCACCTATTTCGAATGGGCGGCATCCACCGACCAGAAGATCATCATCCCCTGGCGCCTGATCGACGGGCCCGAGACGGCCGACGCCGTCGCCAATGAAATCGTCAAGACCCCGATCCGCCGTGCGTCGCGCACCTCGATTTCGGGGGCGATCAACTTCGCCATGCCGCTGTTCGACGAGAACCCGCACCGCGGCCTGCGGCGGGTGATCGATATTTCCGGCGACGGCCCGAACAACAACGGCGCACCGGTCGTCATCGCCCGCGACGCCGCGGTGGAAAAGGGCATCGTCATCAACGGCTTGCCGATCATGGTGAAGGAGCCGTCTTACTCCACCATGGATATCGACAATCTTGATTTCTACTACGAGGACTGCGTCATCGGCGGCCCCGGCTCCTTCGTCGTCACGATCAAGGACCGCGACAAGTTCAAGGAAGCGATCCGCACCAAGCTGCTGCTCGAGATCGCGGGCCGCACCCCCGACCGCCCGGTCGTGCCGGCCGCAGGCCGCGAGCCGCGCGTCAATTGCATGATCGGCGAGAAGATCTGGCAGGACAGGTGGGGAAGGTGAGGGGCGTAGTTTCGTAGGATGGGTGGAGCGCAGCGATACCCATCAAACCACGCAATGCTCTAGCATGACGACATGACCGATTACCGTCGCAATTTTGTCGTTGGAGGTAGTTTCTTCTTCACCGTTAATCTGGCGGAGCGACGTCTGCGGCTGCTGACGGAGCACATCGACGAATTGCGGGAAGCACTTCGGGAGACGCGGCACGACCATCCATTCACGATCGACGCGATGGTTGTTCTGCCTGATCATCTTCACGCGGTCTGGACAATACCCGAAGGGGATTCTGACTTTGCCACGCGCTGGCGGTTGATCAAAACGGGTTTCTCGCGCCGTGTTCCGGTTGGCGAACGAATTTCCGAGAGCCGGGCCGCTAAGGGTGAACGCGGTATATGGCAGCGGCGTTACTGGGAGCACGCCATTCGTGATGAAAACGATTTCGCCCGTCACGTCGACTACATCCACATCAATCCGGTCAAACATGGCTACGTGACGCGGGTCGGAGATTGGCCGCATTCGTCATTTCATCGCATGGTAAAACTCGGCGTTTATCCCGAGGATTGGGCTGGCGATGTCTCTGACCATGGAGATGCGTTCGGCGAACGTCAGTAGGGATGCGAGATCGGATGATGGGTATCGCTTCGCTCCACCCATCCTACGAATTACCGCGAACTCACCGCCTGAACCGCGCCACCAGCTCTACATGCGGCGTGTGGCGGAACTGGTCGACCGGGGTGACACCGTCGATCTTGTAGCCGCCGTCGATCAGGATTTTTGCATCGCGCGCGAATGTCGTGACGTTGCAGGACACCGCGACCACCGTCGGAATCTTGCTGGCCGCGAGCTGCGTCGCCTGCGCCTGCGCGCCCTGGCGCGGCGGGTCGAACACGACCACATCATAGTCGCGCAGTTCCTGCGGCATCAGCGGGCGGCGAAACAGGTCGCGCGCCTCGGCCTTGACCGGCTTCAGTCCCGAGGTGGACGTCGCGGCCTTCTGCAACGCTGCGACCGCGCCGACGTCGCTGTCGAAGGCGGCTATCCGCGACTTCGCCGCCAGCCGCAGGGCGAAGGGGCCGACGCCGCAAAACAGGTCGGCGATGTATTTGCTGCGCTTGCAGTGGTCGGATACCAGCGCGGCGAGCTGCTCTTCACCTGCTACCGTTGCCTGCAGGAACGAGCCGGGCGGCAGCGCCACCTGCGCGGCGCCGATCGAAATCAGGGGCGGCGTTCGCATCAAGACCAGCTCGCCGTGGCGCGTCAGCCGCGCCAGCCGGTGTTGTTCGGCGATGCGCGACAGCCTTGCGATCAAGGCTGATGACAGCGGGCCGGAGCCGCGCACATCGACATCGAGCCCGCTATTGGTCGCGGTGACCTGGATGTCGAGCGGCTTGCCCATCGAAATCAGCGGCTCGGCGATGGCCCAGGCCGCCTCGATCGCGCCGTTCAGATGCGGGTCGAGGATCGGGCAGCGGTCGATCGGAATGATGTCGTGCGAACCTGCCGCCGCATAGCCGACCTTGAGCACGTCGTGAGTTCCGATCCGGCCGTGCAGGGTGATGCGCCGGCGGCCGGCGCCATGGGCATCGAGCAGGGGCGCGACGTCGCAATCGATTCCGGCCTGCGCCAGCGTCGTCACCACGAGCTCGCGCTTCCAGGCGCGATAGGGGCCGGCGTCCCAATGCTGGATTGCGCAGCCGCCGCAGACTCCGAAATGCGGACAGAACGGCGCGATCCGGTCCGCGCTTGCGGCCTCGACGTTGAGCAATCGCCGGCGGTCGGGATGGTGACCGGGAACCGGACCGACTTCGATCGTTTCACCGCCCAGCGTGTACGGCACATAGATGTTGCCGCCGCTTACGATCGCGACGCCGTCGCCGTGATGGCCGACATGGTCGATCACGAGGCGCTCGCTGTCAGCCACGGCGCGCGCCCATGAAGAATTCGATATTGCCGTCGCCGCCGGTGATTGGCGAGGGAAACACCTGGATATCGGTGCAGCCAAGGGAAGTCGCGAATGCCGAGATATCGTCGCAGATTTCCTGATGCACCATCGCGTTGCGGATGATGCCGTGCTTGGAATGCCTGCGCTCGGCCTCGAATTGCGGCTTGATCAGCGCCAAGAGCTGCGTCGGTGCAGCGGCCAGCTCCAGCGCCACCGGCAGCACGGCCTTCAGTGAAATGAAACTGACGTCGATGACGACGACATCGGGCCGCGCGGGCAGGCGCTTGCCCTCGAACTTACGAATATCGGTTTCTTCCATCGACGCGATCCTGGGATGGCCGCGCAGCGAGGGATGCAACTGGCCGTGCCCGACATCGATGGCGAAGACGAAGCTGGCGCCATTCGCCAACAGCACCTCGGTGAAGCCGCCGGTGGAAGCGCCGACGTCGAGGCAGACATGGCCCTCGATCTCGATCGGATACAGTTCCAGGGCGCCTGCGAGCTTGACGCCGCCGCGCGAGACCCAGGGGTGCGCGGGCTGCGCGGACAATTCAGCATTGGCGGCGATCATCTCCGACGCTTTCAGCACGGGCCGGCCGTCGGCGGTCACGCCGCCGGCGTCGATCGCGGCGCGGGCGCGGGCGCGGCTTTCGAACAGGCCGCGCTCGACCAGCAGCACGTCCACGCGCTTGCGGGGAGAGGTCTCGCTGTTGCTCGTCTTCGCCAAGGTCAGTCCGATTTACCTTTGGCGCGATCCGCCGCCAGACGAACGCAAGTCTCGAACGAGGTCAGATCGTGCCAGATATCCAGAGGCCGCTGCCGCGGCATCACCAGTCTAGCACCATGCAGATCGAGCGTGTGGATCATCATGAGATTGTCGGGCAGTCCGAAATCCTCGACCGTCAGTCCGTCATCGTCGATCAGATGGCCGGTAGCGGATTTGGTCACGTCATGGATCCGCATTACGCGCTCAACATAGACTGCGGGGTCGTTGCTATAGGCCAGACAGAGCTTGCCGCGCCCGGCCATGTAGCCAAGTTCATAGACGGTGCCGGCGTCCGCACTTGGGCCGCGAAACGGCGTAAGGTTGGCGATGATCGCGTCCGCTGCGTCCATCATGGCCTCGTTACCCTCAAAGATCGCGAGCGAGGCGTCGGCGGCCGAAAGATCGACCGCATTGTCGAGCGGATAGAGCCCGCGCACGCCATGGCGGGCACAGATCGCGGCCTTGCGGCGCCCGATCTCGATGGCGTCCGGCAGGAACACGTCGGGACCTGCCAGATAGATCTTCATGGGATTACCCGGCGGAAGAGCCAGATCTTCGGTTCTGCCAATTCTTCGAAACTCAAGCCTTCGGTTCCGATCAAGTCAGAACCGAAGGGCTGTGCCTCAGGCGAGCTTGACCGTCTCGGTCTTGTAGTCCTTGCCGAGCGCATCGAACACCTTGGCGACGATGCCCTTGGCGTCGAGGCCGGCATGGGCATACATCGCGTTCGGCGAGTCGTGGTCGATGAACTCGTCGGGCAGGATCATCGCGCGCATCCGCAAACCGCCGTCGAGCATGCCGTTGTCGGACAGCGTCTGCATCACGTGCGAACCGAAGCCGCCGATCGAGCCTTCCTCGATGGTGAGCAGCACCTCGTGGTCGCGCGCCAGCTTCAGCACCAGATCGACATCGAGCGGCTTCATGAAGCGCGCGTCGGCGATGGTGGTGGAGAGGCCGTGGGCGGCGAGTTCATCGGCCGCCTTTTCGCATTCGGCCATGCGCGTGCCGAACGAGAGCAGGGCGATCTTGTTGCCCTGGCGGACGATGCGGCCCTTGCCGATTTCGAGGGGAACGCCGAACTCCGGCATTTCGACGCCGCGGCCTTCGCCGCGCGGATAGCGCACCGCGCTCGGACGGTCGTTGATCGCAACCTGCGTGGCGACCATGTGCACCAGTTCCGCCTCGTCGGACGCCGCCATGATGACGAAGTTCGGCAGGCAGCCGAGATAGGCGCAGTCAAAGGAGCCTGCATGGGTCGCGCCGTCGGCGCCGACCAGGCCGGCGCGGTCGATCGCAAAACGAACCGGCAGGCTCTGGATCGCGACGTCATGCACCACCTGGTCGTAGCCGCGCTGCAGGAAGGTCGAGTAGATCGCGCAGAACGGCTTGTAGCCTTCGGTGGCAAGACCGGCCGCAAACGTCACCGCATGCTGCTCGGCGATGCCGACGTCGAAGGTCCGGTTGGGGAAGGCCTTGTTGAAGATGTCGACGCCGGTGCCGGACGGCATCGCCGCGGTGATGGCGACGATCTTGTCGTCCTTCTCGGCTTCCTTGACGAGGCTCGCGCCGAACACGTTCTGGTAGGCCGGTGCGTTCGGCTTGGCCTTGGCCTGCGCGCCGGTGGCGACGTCGAACTTGACCACCGCGTGATATTTGTCGGCGGCGGCCTCCGCCGGTCCATAGCCCTTGCCCTTCTGCGTCACGACGTGGACCAGGATCGGGCCGGTTTCCATGTCGCGGACGTTCTTCAGAACGGGCAGCAGATGGTCGAGGTTGTGGCCGTCGATCGGGCCGACATAGTAGAAGCCGAGCTCCTCGAACAGCGTGCCGCCGTCCATCATGAAGCCGCGGGAATATTCTTCGACACGGTTGGCGCGGTTGGCGAGGATCTTCGGCAGACGCTTGTTGATCTGTTTTGCCGCCTCGCGCAGCGAGCGATAGGTCTTGCCGGAGTAGAGGCGGGACAGATAGGCGCTCATCGCGCCGACCGGTGGCGCAATCGACATGTCGTTGTCGTTGAGGATGACGATCAGGCGCGAGTTCATCGCGCCCGCATTGTTCATGGCTTCATAAGCCATGCCCGCGGACATCGAGCCGTCGCCGATCACGGAGATGATGTTGTTCTTGCCGCCGGAGAGGTCGCGCGCCACCGCCATGCCGAGGCCGGCGGAGATCGAGGTCGAGGAATGCGCGGCGCCGAACGGATCGTAGTCGCTCTCGGTGCGCTTGGTGAAGCCGGAGAGGCCGCCGGCGGTGCGCAGCGTGCGGATGCGGTCGCGGCGGCCGGTCAGGATCTTGTGCGGGTAGGCCTGGTGGCCGACGTCCCAGATCAGGCGGTCGCGCGGCGTGTCGAAGATGTAGTGGATCGCGGTGGTGAGTTCCACGACGCCGAGGCCGGCGCCGAAATGGCCACCGGTCACCGAAACGGCGTCGATGGTTTCCTGGCGGAGTTCGTCCGCGACCTGACGCACCTGCTCGATCTTGAGCTTGCGTAGATCGTCGGGCGTGCGGATGGTATCGAGAAGCGGCGTTTTACTAAATGTGGTCACAGCGATATTCCAATTTTGCATGTCAGGGCGAAACGGCCCGACGCGAGACGGGAAGCGCGTTAACCGCGCCGTGAAAATCCAGACCCCGGTGCCATCTCGGCGGGCCGGTACCTGATTTGAAAGCCTAGATGCACTCCGGTTCAAACCATGTGATATGCATCACGTTAGTAGCTTCGAAACCCTTCCCGGTTCAGTTTCTTTAGTTATTTGAAGCGCTTGCTGCCGTCGAAAGTTGCCCGGCAGGCTGCTCTCCCAGCCCATAGAACCGCAACCTTTACACCAAAGCCGCCGCCAAAGCCAACCCGGAGGGCCGATTCGGTTCCAGGGGGCGGGCCGGAAAAACCTTGGATGTTTCAACCGCTGCGGCGGGCGGATGGTTCCAATTTGCTCAAATCGGCGGCACTTCCGGCGGCCGTTGAGGCCGCTTCGATCCTTTTCCAGGCCCTGTCGCGCACGCCGGAATCGCCGGTGGCGAGATCAAGCGCGGCGTCGGGGACGGCCATGCGCGCGCTGAGCGGGACCGGTCCGCAGACGATCATGAAGAAGTCGTAGGCGTTGGGCCGTTCGTTGGCCATCACGAACTGGAAATGCACGCGGAAGAACTGCCAGCGAAATTTTTCGTAGTGTTCGGGGTGAATGATGTCGCGGAAGCGGACCGGCACGATCTTCGGGTTGCGCCGGGCGGCGCCGACATCGATGCCGTGGCTCGTGATCGGATCGAACTGGTAGAAATTCATCACGTCCTTGCGGGCCTGGCAGTCGATCCAGTCGATCGAGGGCTCGACCGCCAGCATGCGCAGATGCTCACGAAACTCCTTCGACACGGCGTGATAGCCGACGATCGGGAAATTGCCGCCGATCGTCAGCAGCACAATCCGCGGACCGTGACGGCCGAGCGCGGGGTCGAGCTTCAGCGCGCGCGCCAGCATTTCCGTCGACAGGAACGATCCGGAGCTATGGCCGACGATGACGATTTCTTCGGCGTCGGTGCTTTTGGCTGTCTTGACCAGATGCTGCGCGAAGCGGTCGATGCGCTGATCCCACTCGGTGCGTTCGCGACGCGAGAACTCCCAGGTCCAGATCGTGTCGCAGAAGAGATAGAGCACGTAAGTGGCGCTCTCGGTGTATTTCAGCACGATGCCGAGCAGGGCTACGAAGAGTGCGATCGCGATGGCGATGCTGAAAATATCGGGGATGCCGAGCGCATTCAGCCCCTTCTCGAAGACAAAGGCGATGGCTGCGGCGCACGCGGCTTCCAGCAACAGCAACAAGTGGGGATAGGTGATGAAAGTTGCAAAACGCCAGTTCGCCTTGCCGAAGCGGGCGATGGTGCCGGAGAAGACCAGGCGCCAGTAGATCCACACCGCGCTGAACACCGTGCGCCAGATCGGCGACGCCAGATCCTGCTGGATGAAGTCTTCGAACCGGAGGAAATCGTAGGCCGTGCGGGTCTGCCAATCCTCTGCCTTGGTATCGATGGTCCAGGAGGCGATCTCGTCGTCGGCAGCGACCTTGGGCCGGCTGATGGTGGCCTGGAGCTGGTACAGCCGGCTGAACTTGCGCAGTTCGGTCCGGAACATGCGGTAATATTGCGCCAGCCCGCGCGGATCGTAGCCCTGAATATAGATGATATGGCGGTGCTGGACGCGCACGTACTGTCCCCGGATGGTAGCCGACTATAACAGGCTGGGCAGGGCGCCAAGAAGTAAATCGGCTACCAGATTGACCGGTTATTCAGCCTTTCGGTGGGAGGCGAGCGCCGAATTCGCCCCAGATTCTCTCGATTATGCCGAGCGGGATTGGCGGGGGTGATATTCCGGCTCGCCTGATCACTGCACGTCGAGCGGCTCGGTTCCGGTGACCTGGCCGTTCGCATCGGTGGTAATCTTGTCGACGCGGGCCTCGGCCTGCCGCAGCAATTCCTCGCAGCGTCGCTTCAGCGCCTCGCCGCGCTCATAGATCGTGACCGATTCCTCGAGCGGCACCTTGCCGTCCTCGAGCCGCTTCACGATCGATTCGAGTTCCTCGATCGCGCGCTCGAAGGAGAGTTTCTTGACGTCCATCTGGGTATTTTCGGCCATATCGAGTTCCCGAATGCGCCCCCTAAGAGCGCAGAATCAAATAACAATTTTGCGCGCCTATTGTGGCGGGGATTTACGCGCCCATCAATGCGGTGACATGGGCCGCAACCGACTCTTTCAGCCCCTGCAGGTCGTAGCCGCCCTCCAGCACTGACACAACCCGGCCACCTGCGCTTGCCTCGGCCACATCCATCAGCTTGCGCGTGACCCAGCCGAAATCATCCGCCTTGAGATTGAGCGAGGCCAGCGGATCGCGGTGATGCGCGTCGAAGCCTGCGGAGATGATCACCAGTTCCGGCGAGAATTTCTGCAACTGCGGCAGGATCAGGTTTTCGAACGCTGAGCGGAACTTGGCGCTGCCGTCCTCGGAAGCCAGCGGCGCATTGACGATGGTGTCGTGCTCGCCGCGCTCGCCGCTGGCGCCGGTGCCGGGAAACAGCGGCATCTGGTGCGTCGAGCAATACATCACGGTCGGATCGTGCCAGAAGATGTCCTGCGTGCCGTTGCCGTGATGGACGTCGAAATCCACGATCGCCGCGCGGCCGATGCCGTATGTGCGCTGGGCGTGACGGGCCGCAATGGCGACATTGTCGAAGAAGCAGAAGCCCATCGGCTTCGAAACCTCGGCATGATGGCCGGGCGGGCGCACCGCGACGAACGCATTTGGGTGGGCGCCGGACATGACCGCATCCGTCGCCGCGACTGCGCCGCCGACGCCGCGCATCACCGCTTCCCAGGTGCCCGGCGACATCGAGGTATCGCCATCGATATAGATCATGCCGCTTTGCGGGGCGATATGCCGGAGCTCGCCGACATAATGCTCGCCATGGCACAGCGTGACGGAATCCAGATTGCCTTCCGGCGCCTCGCTGCGCGTGAGCGGCTTGAAGCGTTCTTCTCCCAGCACTTCGGCGACCGCGCGCAGCCGGTCGGGACGTTCCGGATGCCCGGGAGGCGTGACATGGTCGAGACAGGCGGTATGCGTCAGAAGGAGCGTCATGCAAAATCCTGGCGTTAAGGCGCGCGCCGGCGAGGAGGGGCTAATCTAGGCGGTTAGGGGCCACTCGGAAAGGCCCAGGGTATTTCCGCTTAGTTTATCCTGATAATGCGATCGGCGGCGGTCGGGCCGATCGGGCTGTTGGCCAGAAAATAGCTGTTCAGCGCGTCGCTGTCGTAGATGCCGGTCTGCGGCGCGGTTCCCTCCGTGAGCACGGTGAAGCCGTCGCCGCCGACGAACAGGAAATTGTTGACGGTGACGCGATAGCTCGCGGCGGGATCGAGCGGTTGTCCGTTCAGCGACATCCGCTCAGGCAGCACGCGTTCGCCATCAGGCCGGCTGGCGTCCCACGCGTAAGAAAAACCCTTGGACACCTGCAGGATCCTTGGCCGCTTCGGATCGAGCCATTGCTGCTCCAGCATGTCCTTGATCTGCTTGCCCGTCAGCGTGATCGTCACCAGTTGATTGCGGAACGGCTGGCTGGCGAACAGGTCGGCATAGGTCACCGCGCCGTCCTCCCTGCGCATGATGTCGGCGCGCACGCCGCCGGGATTGGTGAAGGCGATGACGGCGCCGCCTTTTTCCTCGGCGCTTGTCGCGGCGAGTTGCGCGTCGGCGATGATGTCGCCGAGCGGACTTTCGCCGGCCGCGTTGGGCACGCGCGACAGCGTGGCCGTCACCGAACCCGCCGGGCGACTCCCGATCGGCGCGGCCAGCCTGTCGTAGGATTCGATCAGCGCGGTTTGCTCGGCGTTCTTCGCGAGCGTCGCTGATCGCACGATGCTGTTATCGGCCTTTGCGCTGGCGACATCGCGCGTGACGGGATCGAGCTTGAGATCGATCGCGGTGACGAGCGTGCCGTATTTGTCGCCTGACGTGACGAGCCGCCCGTCGATCTCGCAGACATAGGCCCGGTGGGTGTGGCCGGTGACGACGACGTCGACCGCTCTGTCGAATTTCTTGACGATGTCCACGATCGGCCCCGAAACGCCGGGGCATTCGTTGTAGTCGCCCGTCGGCAATCCGCCTTCATGGATCAGGACGACGATGGCCTCAACGCCCCGCGCCTTCAATTCGGGGATCAGCGCATTCACCGTACTGGCTTCGTCGCGGAATTCGAGGTCGGCAATGCCGACCGGCGAGACGAGGCCAGGGGTGCCCTTCAAGGTCAGGCCGATGAAGGCGACCGGAACGCCGCCGAACTCGCGGATGTCGTAGGCGGGAAACACGGTCTTGCCGCTGCTCTTCTCGAACGTGCTGGCGGCGAGATAGCGGAATTTCGCGCCCGTAAACGGGTGCGGTCCCTGGCATTGGTCGACCGGGTGGCAGCCGCCATGCTGCATGCGCAAGAGTTCGTCCTTGCCCTCGTCGAATTCGTGATTGCCGACCGAGGAAATATCCAGCCCCATCATCGACAGCGCTTCGACCGTCGGCTCGTCATGGAACATCGCCGACAAAAACGGGCTGGCGCCGATCAGGTCGCCGGCCGCGACGAAGATCGTGTTCTTGCGCCCTTCGCGAAGCTGGCTGACCAGCGTCGCCATATGTTCGGCGCCCCCGGCGGGAACGGTGATCTTCTTCGTCCTGTCCTCGGGATCGACGATGGTGATCCCGCCCGGCGGCGGGCGAAGGTAGCCGTGAAAATCGTTGATCGCGAGAATGCGCAGGTCGACCGGGGCGGGGGTCTGGGCCTTGCCCGGTGCCGTCGCGCAGACCGTGGCGAGCAGTGCAAGCGCAGAGATAGGACGAAGAAAAGCTTTCATGGCTTTGACATAGCAGCTCAGTGTGTCGCCGTCATTGCCTGCGACAAACGCGAAGCGTTTGCGCAAGGGAGCGTAGCGACGAAGCAATCCATTCTTTCTTGATGCGGCGCGATGGATTGCTTCGCTGCGCTCGCAATGACGGTGGGGCGAAGGCGCGCCTCCACGCTACCCCTTCTTCCGCGCAAAGAACGCCTTGAACGCGGCGACCGCTTCCCTGGAGCGCATCCGTTCGCCGAACAGATGGCCTTCCTGGTCGATCCGGCGCGTCATGTCCTCGGGGGGCAGTTTCAACAGTTTTCGCGAGATCGCGACCGCTTCGGCCGGCAGCGCGCAGATCTCGCGGGCCACCTTCCGCGCCTCGGCCTCGGTGTGGCCCGGCGCCACCACCACATTGACGAAGCCGGCCTCGCGCGCGTCGTCGGCGGAGAAGGTGCGTCCCATCACCAGCATGGAAAATGCGCGCTGGTGGCCGATGGTGCGCGGCATCAGCAGGCTGGAGGCGCCTTCCGGCACCAGCCCGAGATGGATGAACGGCGTCGAGAAGGTCGCGGTCTTGCTGGCGAGCACGTAGTCGCAATGGAACAGCATGGTGGTGCCGATCCCGATCGCGACGCCATCGACCGCGGCGATGATCGGCTTGACGTTGTGCGCCAGCGAGTAAAGGAATTTGGCGGCATTGGAGGCGCGCGGCACATCGTTGTTGGAGGTGCCGTCTTTCAGGAAATCCTCGAGGTCGTTGCCGGCGGTGAACACGCCGGAGCCGCCGGTTATGATGATGCAGCGAATATCGGGATTGTTCTGCGCCTTGTCGATGGCATCGCTCATGGCGCGATACATGTCTTGCGTGATCGCGTTCTTCTTCTCGGGCCGCCGCAACGTGATCACGCGCGTCGCATCTTCGTCCGACACAATGAGGTGCCCAGTCATGAACTTGCCCCTAAAGCTGGCGGCGACGGTGCCGCTGGCCAATCATCCACATACATCCTACATGATCCGGCAAAAGGCCCAACCATTCCCTGAGATTTTCCCGGGGATGTGACTACGAGGATGACGCAATGCAGCTAGGCGGAATTCATCACCTGACCGCGATCTCGGCGAAGCCGCGGGATAATCTGGCCTTTTACACCGGCCTGCTCGGCATGCGGCTGGTCAAGAAGACCGTCAACCAGGATGACGTCAGCGCCTATCACCTGTTCTATGCCGACGGCAAAGCCAATCCCGGCACCGATCTCACCTTCTTCGATTTCCCGGCCGCGCCCGAACAGCGCGGAACCAATTCGATCTCGCGCACCGGCCTGCGCGTCGCGGGCGAGAAGACGCTGGGCTATTGGCGGGATCGCCTGAAACAGGCCGGCGCCGTGGCCCGCGATATCGTCGAGGTCGACGGCCGGCTGACGCTGCCGTTCGAGGACGGCGAGGGGCAGCGGCTGGTGCTGGTCGACGACGGCGGCAAGGGCACGGCCGCGCCGTGGGAGCGCAGCCCGGTGCCGATAGAGCACCAGATCCGCGGGCTCGGTCCGATCGTGCTGACCGTGCACGACCTGTCGCGCACCGCCTTCGTGCTGACTGAAGTCATGAACATGCGCCGCGTGCGCGACTATGCCGCCCATGGCGCGCAGATCCATGTGTTCGAGATGGGCGAGGCAAAGGGACAGAGTAGCCCCGCCGCCGAACTGCACGTGATCGAAGACAAGAATTCGCCTATGGCGCGGCAAGGCGCCGGCGGCGTCCACCACGTCGCGTTCCGCACGCCCGACGAGGCGCAGTACCACGCCTGGACGCAGCGGCTGAACGAGCTCCGCGTCCCCAACAGCGGCGAGATCGACCGCTTCTATTTCCGCAGCCTCTATTTCCGCGAACCCAACGGCATTTTGTTCGAGATCGCGACCGACGGACCGGGTTTCGCGACCGACGAGCCGATGGAAACGCTCGGCGAAAAACTCGCACTGCCGCCGTTCCTCGAACCGCGAAGGGCAGCGATCGAGGCGGGGCTGAAGCCGATTTCGTAGGATGGGTAGAGCGAAGCGAAACCCATCATAATCCCAGGCCGCCATTGATGGGTATCGCTCCGCTCCACCCATCCTACGGATTGAAGCTAGTGAACCTGTCGAGGGCATCATGAAGGTCTACCGATATCTCACCGGCAAGGATGACGCCGCATTCTGCCATCGGGTGACCGACGCTCTGAACCGCGGGTGGCAGCTTTACGGACAACCCACTCTGACATACGACGATAAGCGCGGCGAAGTGATCTGCGGGCAAGTCATCACCAAGGACGTCGAAGGCAAGACTTACGATCCCGAAATGGATTTGTCGAAGCTGTAGCGCAGGAGATTCGTAGGATGGGTAGAGCGCAGCGAAACCCATCATTGTTCTACGTCACCATTGATGGGTATCGCTTCGCTCCACCCATCCTACGGGCTGGAATGACAATTGAGCATTGAACTCTCTGATGAGCATTGAACTCTCTGAACGCGAGACAGTGTCCTTCGCAAGGGACGGCGCGTTGCGCATCCGCGCGGCGCTCGACGCATCGGATTTGCAGGGGCTGGAGGATGCGGTCGCGAATCTGCCGCCGGACCAGGCCGGCATCAGGCTTTACGGGATTCCTGCTCTTCGGTCGTTTCTTGCATCACCAGGCGCGATCTGGAAGGTAGCGGCCTCGGCCCTCGGCGACGCCGCCCGTCCCGTCCGGGCAATCCTCTTTGACAAGACCGCCGCGACAAATTGGGGACTCCCCTGGCATCAGGATCGAACGATCGTGGTCGCCCGGCGGGTGGAGGTCGAGGGCTTTGGCCCGTGGACCGTCAAGAGCGGTCTGCTTCACGTGGCGCCACCGTTTGATCTGTTGGCCGGCATGGTGACGCTCCGCGTTCATTTGGACCCGGTGCCTGAGATGAATGCACCGCTTCTGATCGCTCCCGGATCACATCGACTGGGACAAATTCCGGAAGGCGAACTGAGGTCGGTTGTTCAACGGTGCGGGACCGCCACTTGCCTTGCCGACGCTGGAGACATCTGGCTCTATTCGACGCCGATCCTTCACGGCTCGGAAGCGGCGCGCGATCCTGCTCACCGAAGAGTTTTGCAAGTCGACTTCGCGGCCGGCGAACTTCCCGGAGGGCTGACGTGGCTCGGAGTTTGAGGCGCTGCCGCCGTTCCTGGAGCCGCGAAGGGCGGCGATCGAGGCGGGACTGAAGCCGATCGGGTGAGGAAGATGCCGCCCTCGAGCTTTGAAGCGTTGTCTCTTTATGACGCTCCCGCCGTTTATGGCGATTGGTCTGTCGCCTGGGCCTGAGGGATCAAACGAGATCAAACGTGGTAAATCGCGAAGCTAACGAATGATGCGCGTGGTCACCCTGAAATATTCGATCTTCGATCGACCAGCATGCACGCCCGTGTTCTTACGGGGTCCCGACTGAGTACTCCTTTTGGGCCGTTGCCACGACCGAGATTCCTAGCGAGCATCGCGAAGTACGAGAAGCAGGGACTACGCGATCGCTGATCCTACAATTGAACGGACCGCCGACGCGGCGATGCGCACAGCGTTTTTCCCAACCGGACTGTGATTTTTACGATGATCCAGTGTGCGAACTCCATTATTTCGAGCTCTTCATGACCTTATGCCGCGGGCGACCGTTGGGTTCGATCTCTCAAGAGACGTTACCAGAACAAGAAAAGTTATTGGAGAATCAACAAGCCGTGCGCGGTCGTCAGAAGGCTGAGCATGTAAAGGGCAGGAGTTATTGCGTCGGAGTCTTTTCACAATAGTCCAGAGTTTCTTCTGTTGGCATTCGCGTAGGCGCTGAACGAGCGCTCATTGCCGGGCTCTCTTGTGAGTTGCTCCTCGAATGCGATCGCACCTGCTCTGCGTCAGCAGAGTGGAGTGTGCTGTGAGCCGCGTTCTATTTGCCTCGAAGTCTTTACTAACCGCCGGCTGGATCGAAATTGAATCTGGCCTCCAGGAGATTTCGAATTCATCTCGGCCATCGGATGTTCCGATCGAGCCGTCCGTGACACTTGCGACTGATCCGCCGGGTACAGCGGATCCACTGATCAATTCACGATGTCTGCTTTTCTCGCCGATCGACGGCGCACCTTCGCTATCCCCTCATCAAGACAGCACGGTAGAATTCTGGACGGCCAGCAAGGCGTCCGCTCCATGGTTGTTCGAATCTGACGCGTCGCTCAACCGCGTTCGGGTTGCTTCCAAGTAACATTTGTATTTTACGAGTTGCGAGGTCGAAGACATGGCTACTCAGACAACCGACGGCGGCAGCACCACTTCGTTCTCTAATACACCGCAGGCGAAGGACGATATTTTTACGAGCGGGGTCACCGCCGCCGGCGTATCCATTTCGCTGACGGAAGATAACCTTCAGCCTGTCGTTTTCGATGTCATGGGAAATGACCTTGGAGGCAATGCCAAGACACTCTTTTCCATCGACAACGGGATTAATAACAGCGGCGCCATGAGCGGCTATAGCGCGGCTGATTTGCTGACGCAGGATACCGCGCGCGCCGAAGTCACCAGCACCGATACAAGCGTGAAAGGCGCCAAGATTTGGATCACGGCTGATGGTAAGGTTGGGTATGACGCGTCAACGTTGAGCGCTCAAATCGCCGCCTTGTCGGCAGGGGAGTTTTTCACAGACTCATTCATCTACGCTATCCGACTTGGCAATGGTACGCTGAGCTGGGCCACCGCGACGGTGAGAATCGCCGGGGTTAACGATGGCCCCGTTGCGGTAGCCGACACAAATGCGGTGAAGGAAGACAGCGCGCCGACCGCAGTCAGCGGCAACGTGCTCACCAACGATACCGACGTCGACACGCATGACACCCATAGCGTCACGGCAGTCAACGGCTCTGCCGCCAAGGTCGGTGCTGATGTGGCCGGCACCTACGGCACGCTGCACCTCAATTCCGATG
Organism: Bradyrhizobium sp. 170; assembly: GCF_023101085.1. Lineage (NCBI taxonomy): Bacteria > Pseudomonadati > Pseudomonadota > Alphaproteobacteria > Hyphomicrobiales > Nitrobacteraceae > Bradyrhizobium > Bradyrhizobium sp. 170. The sequence goes on from NZ_CP064703.1 coordinate 2,651,943, forward strand.
GCACGTACATTTATACGCTCTACAACGGCCAGGCCAATGTGCAGGCGTTAGCGGCAGGTCAGCAGGTTTACGACACTTTCAGTTACACTAATTCTGACAATCATGGCGGGTCGAGCGCCGGCAATCTGACCATCACGGTTACCGGCACCAACGACATCGCCGTGATCAGCGGCGTCGCCACCGGCGGCGTCACCGAAGACGTCGGCGTCGTCGCCGGCAACCTCGCCACCAGCGGCGCGCTCAGCATCGCCGACGCCGACCAGGGCCAGGCCAACTTCACCGCCCAGGCCGGCACCGCCGGCAGCAACGGCTACGGCAGCTTCACGCTCGATGCCGCCGGCAACTGGAGCTACAGCGCCGACGACAGCCAGACCGCGGTCCAGCAGCTCGGCGCCGGCCAGTCGATCACCGATTCCTTTACCGCCGTCTCCTCCGACGGCTCCGCCAGCCAGCTCGTCACCGTCACCATCACCGGCACCAACGACATCGCCGTGATCAGCGGCGTCGCCACCGGCGGCGTCACCGAAGACGTCGGCGTCGTCGCCGGCAACCTCGCCACCAGCGGCGCGCTCAGCATCGCCGACGCCGACCAGGGCCAGGCCAACTTCACCGCCCAGGCCGGCACCGCCGGCAGCAACGGCTACGGCAGCTTCACGCTCGATGCCGCCGGCAACTGGAGCTACAGCGCCGACGACAGCCAGACCGCGGTCCAGCAGCTCGGCGCCGGCCAGTCGATCACCGATTCCTTTACCGCCGTCTCCTCCGACGGCTCCGCCAGCCAGCTCGTCACCGTCACCATCACCGGCACCAACGACATCGCCGTGATCAGCGGCGTCGCCACCGGCGGCGTGACCGAAGACGTCGGCGTCGTCGCCGGCAACCTCGCCACCAGCGGCGCGCTCAGCATTGCCGACGCCGACCAGGGCCAGGCCAACTTCACCGCCCAGGCCGGCACCGCCGGCAGCAACGGCTATGGCAGCTTCACGCTCGATGCCGCCGGCAACTGGAGCTACAGCGCCGACGACAGCCAGACCGCGATCCAGCAGCTCGGCGCCGGCCAGTCGATCACCGATAGCTTCACCGCCGTCTCCTCCGACGGCTCCGCCAGCCAGCTCGTCACCGTCACCATCACCGGCACCAACGACATCGCCGTGATCAGCGGCGTTGCCACCGGCGGCGTGACCGAAGACGTCGGCGTCGTCGCCGGCAACCTCGCCACCAGCGGCGCGCTCAGCATTGCCGACGCCGACCAGGGCCAGGCCAACTTCACCGCCCAGGCCGGCACCGCCGGCAGCAACGGCTATGGCAGCTTCACGCTCGATGCCGCCGGCAACTGGAGCTACAGCGCCGACGACAGCCAGACCGCGATCCAGCAGCTCGGCGCCGGCCAGTCGATCACCGATAGCTTCACCGCCGTCTCCTCCGACGGCTCCGCCAGCCAGCTCGTCACCGTCACCATCACCGGCACCAACGACATCGCCGTGATCAGCGGCGTTGCCACCGGCGGCGTGACCGAAGACGTCGGCGTCGTCGCCGGCAACCTCGCCACCAGCGGCGCGCTCAGCATTGCCGACGCCGACCAGGGCCAGGCCAACTTCACCGCCCAGGCCGGCACCGCCGGCAGCAACGGCTATGGCAGCTTCACGCTCGATGCCGCCGGCAACTGGAGCTACAGCGCCGACGACAGCCAGACCGCGATCCAGCAGCTCGGCGCCGGCCAGTCGATCACCGATAGCTTCACCGCCGTCTCCTCCGACGGCTCCGCCAGCCAGCTCGTCACCGTCACCATCACCGGCACCAACGACATCGCCGTGATCAGCGGCGTTGCCACCGGCGGCGTGACCGAAGACGTCGGCGTCGTCGCCGGCAACCTCGCCACCAGCGGCGCGCTCAGCATCGCCGACGCCGACCAGGGCCAGGCCAACTTCACCGCCCAGGCCGGCACCGCCGGCAGCAACGGCTACGGCAGCTTCACGCTCGATGCCGCCGGCAACTGGAGCTACAGCGCCGACGACAGCCAGACCGCGGTCCAGCAGCTCGGCGCCGGCCAGTCGATCACCGATTCCTTTACCGCCGTCTCCTCCGACGGCTCCGCCAGCCAGCTCGTCACCGTCACCATCACCGGCACCAACGACATCGCCGTGATCAGCGGCGTCGCCACCGGCGGCGTCACCGAAGACGTCGGCGTCGTCGCCGGCAACCTCGCCACCAGCGGCGCGCTCAGCATCGCCGACGCCGACCAGGGCCAGGCCAACTTCACCGCCCAGGCCGGCACCGCCGGCAGCAACGGCTATGGCAGCTTCACGCTCGATGCCGCCGGCAACTGGAGCTACAGCGCCGACGACAGCCAGACCGCGATCCAGCAGCTCGGCGCCGGCCAGTCGATCACCGATTCCTTTACCGCCGTCTCCTCCGACGGCTCCGCCAGCCAGCTCGTCACCGTCACCATCACCGGCACCAACGACATCGCCGTGATCAGCGGCGTCGCCACCGGCGGCGTGACCGAAGACGTCGGCGTCGTCGCCGGCAACCTCGCCACCAGCGGCGCGCTCAGCATTGCCGACGCCGACCAGGGCCAGGCCAACTTCACCGCCCAGGCCGGCACCGCCGGCAGCAACGGCTATGGCAGCTTCACGCTCGATGCCGCCGGCAACTGGAGCTACAGCGCCGACGACAGCCAGACCGCGATCCAGCAGCTCGGCGCCGGCCAGTCGATCACCGATTCCTTTACCGCCGTCTCGTCCGACGGCTCCGCCAGCCAGCTCGTCACCGTCACCATCACCGGCACCAACGACATCGCCGTGATCAGCGGCGTCGCCACCGGCGGCGTCACCGAAGACGTCGGCGTCGTCGCCGGCAACCTCGCCACCAGCGGCGCGCTCAGCATCGCCGACGCCGACCAGGGCCAGGCCAACTTCACCGCCCAGGCCGGCACCGCCGGCAGCAACGGCTATGGCAGCTTCACGCTCGATGCCGCCGGCAACTGGAGCTACAGCGCCGACGACAGCCAGACCGCGATCCAGCAGCTCGGCGCCGGCCAGTCGATCACCGATAGCTTCACCGCCGTCTCCTCCGACGGCTCCGCCAGCCAGCTCGTCACCGTCACCATCACCGGCACCAACGACATCGCCGTGATCAGCGGCGTCGCCACCGGCGGCGTCACCGAAGACGTCGGCGTCGTCGCCGGCAACCTCGCCACCAGCGGCGCGCTCAGCATCGCCGACGCCGACCAGGGCCAGGCCAACTTCACCGCCCAGGCCGGCACCGCCGGCAGCAACGGCTATGGCAGCTTCACGCTCGATGCCGCCGGCAACTGGAGCTACAGCGCCGACGACAGCCAGACCGCGATCCAGCAGCTCGGCGCCGGCCAGTCGATCACCGATAGCTTCACCGCCGTCTCCTCCGACGGCTCCGCCAGCCAGCTCGTCACCGTCACCATCACCGGCACCAACGACATCGCCGTGATCAGCGGCGTCGCCACCGGCGGCGTCACCGAAGACGTCGGCGTCGTCGCCGGCAACCTCGCCACCAGCGGCGCGCTCAGCATCGCCGACGCCGACCAGGGCCAGGCCAACTTCACCGCCCAGGCCGGCACCGCCGGCAGCAACGGCTATGGCAGCTTCACGCTCGATGCCGCCGGCAACTGGAGCTACAGCGCCGACGACAGCCAGACCGCGATCCAGCAGCTCGGCGCCGGCCAGTCGATCACCGATTCCTTTACCGCCGTCTCGTCCGACGGCTCCGCCAGCCAGCTCGTCACCGTCACCATCACCGGCACCAACGACATCGCCGTGATCAGCGGCGTCGCCACCGGCGGCGTCACCGAAGACGTCGGCGTCGTCGCCGGCAACCTCGCCACCAGCGGCGCGCTCAGCATCGCCGACGCCGACCAGGGCCAGGCCAACTTCACCGCCCAGGCCGGCACCGCCGGCAGCAACGGCTACGGCAGCTTCACGCTCGATGCCGCCGGCAACTGGAGCTACAGCGCCGACGACAGCCAGACCGCGATCCAGCAGCTCGGCGCCGGCCAGTCGATCACCGATTCCTTTACCGCCGTCTCCTCCGACGGCTCCGCCAGCCAGCTCGTCACCGTCACCATCACCGGCACCAACGACATCGCCGTGATCAGCGGCGTCGCCACCGGCGGCGTCACCGAAGACGTCGGCGTCGTCGCCGGCAACCTCGCCACCAGCGGCGCGCTCAGCATCGCCGACGCCGACCAGGGCCAGGCCAACTTCACCGCCCAGGCCGGCACCGCCGGCAGCAACGGCTATGGCAGCTTCACGCTCGATGCCGCCGGCAACTGGAGCTACAGCGCCGACGACAGCCAGACCGCGATCCAGCAGCTCGGCGCCGGCCAGTCGATCACCGATTCCTTTACCGCCGTCTCCTCCGACGGCTCCGCCAGCCAGCTCGTCACCGTCACCATCACCGGCACCAACGACATCGCCGTGATCAGCGGCGTCGCCACCGGCGGCGTCACCGAAGACGTCGACGTCGTCGCCGGCAACATCTCAACCAGCGGCGCGCTCAGCATCGCCGACGCCGACCAGGGCCAGGCCAACTTCACCGCCCAGGCCGGCACCGCCGGCAGCAACGGCTACGGCAGCTTCACGCTCGATGCCGCCGGCAACTGGAGCTACAGCGCCGACGACAGCCAGACCGCGGTCCAGCAGCTCGGCGCCGGCCAGTCGATCACCGATTCCTTTACCGCCGTCTCGTCCGACGGCTCCGCCAGCCAGCTCGTCACCGTCACCATCACCGGCACCAACGACATCCCGGTTGCGGTCAATGACAGCACCTCGGTGAACGAAGATGCCACCACGGCTAACCTGCGGTCCCTCCTGTTGTCGAACGACACGGATCCGGATAGTGGCGAGACCGCGACCCTGAAGATCACCGGCGTGACGCAGGGCGCCAAGGGCACGGTGGTTCTCAGCGACAGTGGTACGGCGTTCAACTTCAGCGACGACGTCTTGACCTACTCAGCCGACGGCAACGTGTTGGATGCACTGGCGGTGGGTCAAAGCACGACCGACACCTTCACCTACACAATAACCGACGCCCAAGGCGCCACCAATACCGCCACTGCGACGGTGACCATCACCGGCACCAACGACACCCCGGTTGCGGTCAATGACAGCACCTCGGTGAACGAAGATGCCACCACGGCTAACCTGCGGTCCCTCCTGTTGTCGAACGACACGGATCCGGATAGTGGCGAGACCGCGACCCTGAAGATCACCGGCGTGACGCAGGGCGCCAAGGGCACGGTGGTTCTCAACAACAACGGTACGCCATTCGACTTTAGTGACGACACCGTGACCTACACGGCCGATGGCAACGTGTTGGATGCGTTGGCGGTAGGTCAGAGCACCACCGACAGCTTCACCTACACAGTAACCGACGCCCAAGGCGCCACCAATACCGCCACCGTGATGGTGACCATCAACGGCGTCAACGATGCGGCGAACGACTTGATCTTCTCCTACACAGGTGCCTCAGGAAATTCGTTGCCGAGCGGCGCCTTTGGGCAGATTTCGGTCGTCGACCCGGATGGCGGCGCCCAGCCATATTCGTTCTCAGCCACCGGTCTTAGCGCAACGACTCTTGCGGGGGGAGTGGCGACTAACTTTGCCGGTGACCTTACAGTGAGTTCGTCTGGTGTCATCAGCGCCAGCAACCTGGACGACAATCGCGTGTATGAACTGTCCGTGCAAGTAACCCAGGGTACGAGCACTTTCACCGAGACCTTCAGCGTTATCACGGGCACGAACGCGAGCGACACCGTTACCGGCAGTGCCGCTGTCGGCGATGATGTAATCTTTGCGCAAGGCGCTGGCGACATCATCCTGGCAGGTTCCGGAGACGATACTGTGTTTGGTCAATCGAACGATGACCAAATCCACGGTGGCGCTGGCAATGACACGTTATACGGCGCAAACGGCAATGACTCATTTTTCTTTGACACTGCACTCGACCAAACAACTAATGTGGACACGATCAAGGATTTCAACGCCAACTCAGCGGACCAGATACATCTAGAGAACTCAATCTTCACCGCGCTGTCCGCCACAGGCGTCCTGAATGCAACCAACTTCAACGCAAGCGCTGGTGGCAACGCTGCGGATGGGAACGATTTCGTTCTGTACGATACCAGCAACGGCAATCTCTACTACGACGCCGACGGCAACGGCTCGGGTAACAAAGTCCTGGTTGCCAAGATCGATCCTACAGGGGTAAGCGGCACGGTGAATGCTGCGGACTTCCTCATTATCTAATCGCCTTGAGGCGAATGCATGTGGCTGGGCCGGCTCTTTGAGGCCGGTCTGACTGCTTTCTTGGCGGTGGATTGGGTCAGGGTGATTGCGGACTTCAAGCAGAGCGTGCTCAGTGTTCGTTCGTAGGCATCCGCAATCCCTGGACATTGCTCGAAAACGCCAATTTCGTAAGCGAATTCAAAGCGATTTGCCCCGTCCAGTCCCTCGCGCAAAAACAATTTCCTTCTCGGTCACCCCAAATCAGCACTATCAATTCCGCCGTCTCATCCCTCACGAGGGGCGGATCGCGAGTCGTCACGGACGCGGGGTGGGATGCGGTGGACGCAGCAGCGTCAGGCGCGAGAAGTTGTTCGCAGGGCGGTTATCCGTGAGCGAGCACGGCGCGCAGGACGTACGGCGCTGAAGCGTACGGCAAAACCGTGTGGTCCCGACACCCGTGGCTGGTGCCAAGCTGCCGGTGGCGAATTCGGTCCGACCGGATCGATTGTGCCATCAAGCCGGCAGCGATGGAGGCAAGACGAATTCGTCTCCAGGGAGAGCGCGGCATAAGCCGTCAAACCATTGCGCAGGGAATGCCGGAGTGCTCCGGCTGTACCTGTATGCTCGTGTGCGCACTTCCTCGTGCACATTGCACACGAGACCGCGGGTGCAGCAAGCACCCGGCATTCCCTGCTCCCTCATTTTAGAGGGAGGGAATTCCAGCAAACCTCGGGCGCAAATGCGCCGCGAGAAGGCGAGGTCATGTTTACGAACGTTGACGCAAACAAATTCACTATGCCCGGCAATGAACCGCGCCGGCGTGAGGTAGCTTGCGGCGCTTCAGGCTTCGTTCTTCGGAATGTACTTCCCGAGCACGCACTTGTAGCGCTGCAATCGCCATTCGCGATACGGCCCCTTGGCGAGCCAGTCGGCAATTCCGATCTGCGCGTTGACCGCGCAGGCGCTCATGGTGATGCCGGACTGGTCGCTGGTGGTGACGACTTTTTCGAGACAGAGCTGGCTGTTGCAGAGAACGGCGACGAGAGTGACGAGCATGGCGACCTTCGTTGATAAGGAAAATCCAATTCGTTCAGCTTCGTTCAACCAATGCAGGGTTCATGCCAACATTGGTGCACGCCGTTTTTTTGGACGCTCCCTTACGCGAATTGACCTGTAAATACGCAACCCTTCCGTAGCCGTGCTTTTTTGCGCGGGACGGATACCGGCAACGCCGGGGAAATGCGAACTGTGCTGAGAGTAGGGGCGGGCGTGGACGATTCGCAAAGCGTAGAACTACGGGACCGTGCCGGAATGGCCGTGACTGTCTTAACGCTGCAACAGTTTTGATTGCGCTGCCCGGGCTCGCGATGAATCGCACACTTCGTAGGATGGGTAGAGCGTAGCGAAACCCATCACCGTTCGGGCAGCAATATTGATGGGTATCGCTGCGCTCCACCCATCCTACAAATCGGGCTCGCTCGCTATTTGAGTTCGCTCGCGAAGCCGCAAGATTCAGATTTTCCGATTGATTTCGTCCTCGAAGCGCATTTCAGACTCAATCAGGACATCGCGCCATGTTGGTTTCGCGTTCCACGTGCAGAGCGGTTCCCTCCCGCGAGCAGAATGAGACATTCGTGCAACAACCATCGTCCGAAATTCCGGAAGGCGCATCGTTAAGAAGCTACTGCCTGCTCGTCGAGATATAATCGCATCGACGAATCCGAAAAGGAGTTTTCGATGTCGAAGTTTGCGATTGGCGAGCAAGTCGAAAACGTTGCCAACGATCACGAGTCGGGCACGGTTGTCGCCGTGTTTCCGACCGTTGACGGAAGCTTCAGATATGCCGTCGACACGGAAGGCTACGGCACACTCCAGTTCTTCGCCGAGGAGAAGCTGGCTTTCGCCGTTACGAGGCAGGGTGCCACATGACAGGCCGCGCAACCACGCAAGCGATCGCTGCGACCGAATTGACGGAAGGCGACAGCGATGCCGTGCGCATCAGGCATCAGCTTGACGCCTGGGCCAATGCCTCAAATCGCACCCCTAGATTGGTGGCAACACCTGCGGAAGACGTAAGCGTTGAATCATCCGGCGAGGTGCCGTTGCCGGCGACGAAGCGCGGCCGCGCCTCTCCGGCATCCAAGGCCGCCAAAGGCACCAAGGCTAAGGCAGCCAAGACAGCCAAGACCAAGGCGACCGAGGCCAAGACGACCGAGGCTGATGGCGAGCCGGAGGCGTCCAACGCGCCGCTTGAGCCGCCGACAGTTTTCGTCGCGCCTGCCGTGCCGGAGGCCGTTCCCGCCACCCCGGAACGCGCGCGCGCCAGTCGCGCCTTTGCCCTTGTTGCAGCGCTCGCACTGGCGACGGTTGCTGCCTATTTTTCAGTCGCGGGCATGGCCGAGATATTTCCCGGCGCGCCGGTTGCGGTCATGGTGCTCGCCGCCACCATGGAAGGCGGCAAGCTCGTGATCGCCGGATGGCTGGCCGCGCATTGGCGCCGGACCAACTGGAAAATGCGCTTCGTTATGGTGGGCCTGGTTGCCGGCCTTGCGCTGATCAACGCCGCCGGCGTGTTCGGCAAGCTGGTCGAGGCGCATGTCAGCGTCGCGGCCACGTCGCGTTCCGGCGTTACCGAGCGCCTTGAAGCGCTCGACGCCCGCGTCACGGCGCAAACGGCTGCCGTAGCCGATCTGGATAGCCGTATCGCGCAGATCGACCGGGCCGTCGACGAATCGACACGGCGCGGCCGGGTGACCCGGGCCATCAACATCGCCACGCAGCAGCGCCTGACGCGCGATGGGTTGGATACGCAGCGGCAGGCGGCAACTGCAACGCTGGTCGGTCTGCAGGCACAGCGCGCAGCGCTGGCTGGCGAACGTTCCCGCATCGAAGCATCCGCAGGCCCGATCCAGTATCTTGCGATGATGGTCGGCGTCGCGCCCGAAGTCGCGGTGCGATGGCTGATATTGTTGATGGTGCTGTGCTGCGATCCCGCAGCGATCGCCTTGACGGTCGCTGCGTCCGCTTCGCGAACTCGCGACCCGAGGCAAGAGCCAGCCGCAGTAGCCACTTCTCCAAGCTGGTGATGGCTGCATTAACGACGAGATGAACCATCGGCCCAGCACGATCAGCAACGACTCGCCTATTGCTAACATTCGGCGTATAAGTATCTCCCATGAGTTGGGATGCGAAAGACGTAGCACTGCTCAAAGAACTCTGGGCCGCGGGCCACAGTGCCGGTCAGATCGCAAGTCGGCTCGGCTACAGCCGCAACGCCGTGAGTGCCAAGCTGAAGCGCCTGGGCCACAAGCGGGGTCACAAGCCGCCGACGGCCAACCCCAGGATCGTGGCCGTGCCAACGCGTAAGCCAGCGTTGGCCGCAGCCTGTGCCCGGCCGGTGGATCGGGTGGTGTCGACGCGGAAGCCGGTCGCGAAGCAGACCAAGGAACTCACCAAGGAGCTAACCAAGCGTGAGCTTTACGCCATGCTGGCGAATGCGGTCAGGAATACGGGCTGACGCTTGCTGCCCCGGAGCATGATCTGGAAAAGTGTGAAGCGGTTTTCCCTCGCGACAAACGCGGAACGCGCTTGCGCGGAGATCATGCTCAAACAATAACCTGAAGCGCGGTGACGATTCGTCCCGAATTCATCGCGCTTTAGCGGGGAGCATTGGCAGGCGAGAGGATTGGTATGATCAATCCGCTCCTGACGGGAGCGGAGGCGAGGCGAGTTTGCAGCCTTCCCGCCAGCAGCCTTGCCGCCAGCAGCCTTGCCGCCATGGGCGGCAAGTGCGTGCCTGAACCGCTTACATCGTCCTGCCTTTGGACAATTTCGCGGTTCTCGCCCCTTTGGACAATTTTACGTTTCGCGCGCGTTTGGCCGCGCTGTAGTCGCCTCGAGCAGCCAGCCGCTTGCCCTTCTTGATCTTCGCTTCCGCCACATGCGTTTTCGGCTTCGCTTCCGCGGCCTGTGTTTTCGCTCCACCGCGGCGAGAGGCATATTCCCTTCCGTCGATCGGCGCCACGTGCGGCGGGTCCCTATCGAGATAGGGCCGTCCGATGCCAAATTCCTTGCCGCGTTCGTCGATCCATTTCCAGAGCTTTTCGGTAGAGACCCATCGCTGGCCCCGGGTCGCGCCCTTGACGCTCACGATATCGGCCGCAAGCCCGCGGCCATAGCCGCCACGGGTACTCCCGCCATGGTAGGACCTGTCGGTTGCAGCCTTCAGCCCGGTTGCGATCGATTGACGGTAGTCATCGCGGAACGCGCTGGTGATGCCGGGCTGCAGCCCGGCCTGTTCCGCGGCGTGGAGCGTATGAAAGAGCTTTATCTTGAAACTGCGATCCATACCTCCGATCACGTAGTCCATCATCGTCATGCCGACTTTTTCCGCCGCCTTCGGGTCTTTCCAGCCGAACTCCTCGTCGACACGCCTGGTAAAAGTCCTGGTGACAGTCACCGTTTTGCCCTTGCGCTTGACCGTCACTTTCCTCCGCTCATGCACCTTGATGGCATCGATCTTGGGCGCCCGTTCGTAGAGCGCCCACAGGTACCGATCGATGCAGATCTCCGCGACAAGGCACTCCTCATTGATTTCGATGGTGCTCACGGCCGGCAGGGCATTGTCGGGCGCCGTTGTAACTTCCTCGGGCGAAAACACCTGCGACGAATCGGTTGAGGCGACGACAAAAGGTTTTGGCTCATCCAGGCTTGGCGCCGTGTCGGCGGCCTTCTCTGGCGCGGGATCAGGCGTGCTTGCCAGCGCGCGCTCGGCGGATGGTGCTTCGGGCGGAACCACCTGCGACGAATCCGGCAGCGAGGCCACGACAAAAGTTTTCGGCTCATCCAGGCTTGGCGCCGTGTCGGTGGCCTTCTGTGGCGTGGCTTCTGCGGCCGTTGCCATCGCAACATCGCCGACGGCGGCGTTCGCTACTACGGTCGCCTGCGGTATGGCCGTGGGCCCGGTGCTTGCGACGAGCGTTGGTTCGTGGCGTTCCACGATTGACTTCGCGCCGGCGTTCTCGACGGAAGCGCCGATGTGCTGGGTGGAAGCTGAACCGAAGCCTGCGAGCCAGGCGAGAACACAGCTCGCGAGAGCCAGGCCCGCGACAAAATTGATTCGGCGCTGCGCCTTCGTTGCCAATCGCCATGGGTCCATGATCCGGCCTCCCCAGGCTCCGCATGAGCCCAATTACACAGCCAAGCACGCGACGACGCGCATTGTTCGCACTGCGAAATGAATGCGCAACTGCGGGAAGCTACGGGATCATCGAATTTTTTAAAAGTGTTGCTTCAATACAACGCGCGGCGGCGTGGAACTTGCTGTGTCATTCTGCGACGTCGGCGTGCGAGCCTCGTATTCGGAGCAAGCTCGCAGGGCGGATTAGCGAAGCATAATCCGCCACATGGTTCGTCGAGTCGTGCTAGCGGCGGCGGGTTACCCGCCCTACGAACCGTTACCCCAGCAACACCGCATCCGCGCCGTTCACGGCTTCCGCGCTGTCGGTGACCGTCCTCTCCAGCGAGCCCGCTTGCACGGTGATGTTCTCCGCAAAGAACCGCGCGACTGTCACGTAGCGCTGCGGATCGCCGGCCTCGCCGTTGCCCTTGGCGGCCAGCGCTTCGCCGGCCAGCATGCAGCCGCCGAGCGTCGAGCCGAACAGGCGCAGATAGGGCGTGGCGCCGGCGAGCGCGTCGTTCGGCGCAGACGCCACGCGCTCCAACAGCCATTTGCTGGCGCGCTCCAGCGAGCCGAGCGCATCGCGCAGTTTTGGTCCCGTGGTGCCGAACGTGGGATCGTTGGAGGCCTCGACCTGCTTGACGATGCCGCCCAGTTCATCGAGCAGCGCCCAGACCGATGCGCCGCCGTTCGCCGCGAGCTTGCGCGTCACGAGGTCGATCGACTGGATGCCGTTGGTGCCCTCATAGATCGTGGTGATGCGCGCGTCGCGATAATGCTGCGCGGCGCCGGTCTCCTCGATGAAGCCCATACCGCCATGGATCTGCACGCCGAGATATGCCACCTCGTTGCCGATATCGGTGGAGAAGGCCTTCGCGATCGGCGTCAGCAGCGCGCCGCGCGCGGCGGCGTCTGCCCGCACCTTGGCATCCTTGGCGCGGACGGAAACATCGAGCGCGACCGCTGTCGCGTAGCAGATCGAGCGGGCCGCGGCGGTCATGGCGCGCATCTGCAGCAGCATGCGCTTGACGTCGGGATGCACGATGATCGGATCGAGCCCGTCGCCCTTCTTGCCGACGGCGCGGCCTTGGCGGCGTTCCTGGGCAAAGGCCAGCGCTTGCTGGTAGGCGCGGTCGGCGATGCCGACGCCTTCGAGGCCGACGCCGAGGCGGGCCTGGTTCATCATCGTGAACATGCAGAGCATGCCCTTGTTTTCCTCGCCGATCAGGTAACCGATGGCGCCGCCGTGATCGCCCATCGTCATGGTGCAGGTGGGGGAGGCGTGCATGCCGAGCTTGTGCTCGACGCCGGACGGATAGATGTCGTTGCGCGCGCCGAGCGAGCCGTCGGCATTGACCATGAATTTCGGAATCAGGAACAGCGAAATGCCCTTGGTGCCCGCAGGCGCATCGGGCAGGCGGGCCAGCACGAAATGCACGATGTTATCGGTCATGTCGTGGTCGCCATAGGTGATGAAGATTTTGGTGCCCTTGATGCGATAGCTGCCGTCGCCCGCCCGCTCGGCGCGGGTGCGCAGCGCGCCGACGTCGGAGCCGGCCTGCGGCTCGGTGAGCTGCATGGTGCCGGTCCATTCGCCGGAGACGAGTTTCTCCAGATAGATCTGCTTCAGCTCCTCGCTGCCATGGGCGTCGAGCGCCTCGATCGCCGAGAGGGTGAGGAGGGGGCAGAGGCCGAACGCGATGTTCGACGCGCTCCAGATTTCGGTGCAGGCGGCGTTGATCGCCATCGGCAGGCCTTGGCCGCCAAAAGCTTCCGGGCCCGACACCGCGTTCCACCCGCCGGCGATCCAGCGCTGATAGGCGTCGGGCCAGCCGGGCGCGGTCGTCACCTTGTTGTCGGCGAGCTTGATGCCGTGTTCGTCGCCCACTTTGTTCAGCGGCGCCAGCACGTCGCCGGCGAATTTGCCGGCTTCCTCCAGCACGGCCGCGGTGATGTCGCCGTCGAAATCGCCGTAATGACCGGCCTTCACGGCCGCCTGCAGGCCTGCGCCGTGGTTGAGCGCGAGCAGGATGTCGGAGATCGGCGCGCGGTAGGTCATGACGATAATCTCGCTTTGACGGGAACTGGGCTGCCGTATTCCCACGAAACCGGGGTTGTCTCAACTCTCCGATGGGCGGTATTGGGCCGCGCCAGGGGCGTGAAACCGGCCGGGCACTTTCGCGTATGCGGTCCTATTATTAAAGGGTCACGCTTCCGGGGAGCTGATTTCGGACGAAATTCGGGATTCCAGCCTGTTGAAATGGCCCAACACCCTCTATAGACCGGCGTTGTCCAAACCGGTTCGCACAGGGCGCATCGTCCGCGCGCATTCCGGTTCAGCCTGTTGGGGCGTAGCCAAGCGGTAAGGCAGCGGATTTTGATTCCGCCATTCGGAGGTTCGATCCCTCCCGCCCCAGCCAGGACTCAAGGCACTGAGTTCGTTATGGAAACAGCTCTGTTCCCAGCCAAGTTTTTGGACGCATTTGGAAATAGATTCGACCCGCCATTTGGAAATTCTGTGCTGCTTTCGTTTCTTCGCTGTTGAACAGTAGCGTTGGATGCGAGTTGCTGCTTGGCCTCGATCTGCCCAACGTTCAATTCCTCGAGGAGGTTTGCGGGATTGCGAACGTTAGCGCGTTTCCCGGTCAGCTTTGAACGTGAAGTCAGCAGCTTGCGATGACGCGTCGCATGCACACGCAAATGGCGGCGGCCGTTCGCCGCACCTGGACTAGGGTCTGTTGAGATTCATCGGGAGTTTATGACGGCTGCGGCGAGATGGATATTTGCCGCGAAGCTCTGATCGGTTTTGTCTGCGCGCATGGCGATGCGTTTGAATTCCTTGAGCTTGCAGAAGAAGTTTTCAATCAGGTGGCGCCACTTATAGATTTCCGCGTCAATCGGCAGCGGCGAGGCGCGCCGTGGGTGCTGTGAGATGACGACCTTGGCGCCGCGCTCGTTGAGATCGGCAATGATGGAATTGCTGTCGAAGGCCTTGTCGGCGATGAAACCCTCAAAGATGAGACCGTCGATGAGCGGAGCGACACCCACCGTATCGAAACGATGGCCGGGCAGGAGAACGAAGCGGACGAGATTGCCCAGCGCGTCGGTCAGCGCCAGAATTTTTGTTGTCACGCCGCCTTTGGAACGGCCGATGGCCTGGCTCTGAGACCCCCTTTTGCGCCCTGTCCATGGCGATGGACCTTGACGATGGTGGCGTCGACCATGGCGTATTCCATGTCTGGCGCATCCGAGCAGGCCTCGAAAAGCCTGGTGAAGACGTCCGCTTTAACCCAGTCGCGGTAACGCTTGAAAACCGTGTTCCAGTTGCCGAAGGACGGCGGAAGATCACGCCACGGGCTTCCCGTCCGGACAATCCAAAGTACCGCTTCAACGAAGCGGCGATTGTCGCTTCCGCTGCGTCCGGGGTCCGTCGGCTTCCCCAGACAATGCGGCTCCATCTTCGCCCATTGGGCATCTCTCAGTACGAATCGCTCCATTTAAAGCTTGAATCACAACCAAGCCTCAGGTGGAATCCTGAATCTCAACAGACCCTAGCATTACAGTTGCTATTTTTGCGGGCTTCTGAATCCATGGGCAGCCATGATTCGGATGTCGTGGACGCGGGCCGCGTCGGTTGAGGAGACGCTTGCGTTGTGGGCGGCGTCGCTTCGAGAGATCAAGAAACGGATACGTCCGCTGTTCACGCAAGAGCGTGTTGCGACGAATGCAGGCATGTTCCTGGAAGGTCTGCTCGGAGATGAGCAGCGCAAGACCGGCTGGATGCGTGCGGAGGCGGCTGGCGATCCTGGCCCATGGCGACAGCAGGCAATTCTTGGTCGTGGGGATTGGGACGCTGATGCCCTGCGCGACATCGTGCGCGACTATGTCATCGAGCATTTGGCGGATGACGATGCGGTGCTGGTGATCGACGAGACCGGCTTTCTCAAACAGGGCAAAGCGTCATGCGGCGTGGCACGGCAATACACCGGTTCGGCAGGAAAGATCACGAACTGCCAGATCGGCGTCTTCGCCACCTATGTTTCGCGTCATGGCCACGCGTTCATCGATCGCGCGTTGTATCTTCCGAAGGAATGGACCGACGATCCAGATCGGCTGGAAGCCGCATATGTGCCTGCCGATGTCGGCTTTGCGACCAAACCAAAGCTTGCGACGCGAATGATCGCACGCGCGATAGCCGCGTCTGTACCATTCAAGTGGGTTGCCGGTGATACCGTCTACGGTGTTGGCAACATCGAACAGCAACTACGTCGGGCAGGCAAAGGCTACGTGCTCGGGGTCAGCAGCGCTCATGTGTTTCGATCCTGGGGCAAGCGACCGCCGGTCGCCGGTACGGCTGCGGACCTCGCCCGGACGCGGCGCTCATCCGACTGGAAGCGCCTGTCGGCGGGAGCCGGAACCAAAGGACCGCGGCTGCACGATTGGTGTTATCTCGAATTGGCCGATCTCGAGGCCGAGCAGTTCAACGGTGCAAATGACGGTTTGTGGACACGCGGTCTACTGATCCGTCGTCGCATCGCCGATGATGACCTCGCCTTCTTCACCACCTGGTGCCCAGCGGGAACAGCCATTGAAACGCTGGTCGCGGTCGAAGGCCATCGATGGGCGATCGAGGACAGCTTCGAGACCGCGAAAAACGAGTTCGGGCTCGATCACAACGAGAGCAGATCCTGGCATGGCTGGCACCGTCATGTGTCCTTGGTGATGCTCGCCTTCGCCATGATGGCCGCGATCCGACATCGCGCTAATCCGCCACCGCCCAAAAAAACGAAACGGCGCCCCCCGGCAAAAGCCAAAGCATAACCACCCCACCACTGATCCGTTGGTCAATCCAGGAAATCCGCCGCATTGCTATCAGACTTGCTCGAAAGCGGATTCAACCCGCACACATCATCGCATGGTCTTTCTGGCGCAGAGCTCACCAGGCTGCCGCTCAACGCGCCCACTTCAAATCAAGAAGGCAACTGTAATGCTAGACGCGGGATTTCGTCGTGATGGGGCCCGGCATCATGCCGTTGTCGTTTGTTTCATCTCGCGCCGCTGCCGTATCAGTATTCTGCTGTTCGAGCTGCTTCTGCGCCAAGAGATGCGCATGCCGCTTGCGCGTCGCCGCCAAAGCCCGCTGCATCGTTTCTTTAGCGTAGCCGCGATAGGCCTGCGCGGTCTTGTGTCCGGAGAGCGCTCGGCCTTGGCCGTCCGTCAGTTCGGCTTCCTCAAGCTCGGTCATTCCGCCATGCCGGCAGGCATCAAGCGTGAACAGCTCCGACACGCCGTCGATTTTCTTGCGCATCTGCTGCACGACCTTTTCCATGCCAGGGTAGGACCACACTTTGGCATCACCCTTGCGCTCACCTTTCTCGATCCGGCGCATGATCATCGGAACACCGAGCTTGGGCAGATGGCTTAGGATGTCCTCCGCTTCGGTATAAAACTTAACGATCTCGCCATCGACAATTTCTTCGAGCGGATGCCAGACCAACGTTTTGTTCTTGTGATGCTCGATCCGTACAGCATGTGGCCAGTTCTTGCTGCGATAGTCCGGCCAAGTCAAAAATCCGGCCACCACGTTCTCGGGCCGTTGCAACCACTCAAAGCAGATAACCGCGACAGCTGCCGGTTCGGGCCGGCTTTCCTTGATGCAGCCCCATGCGAATCTATAGACTTCCTCGCGGGTGACCGCGTGCTTTTTACTTTTGGTGCGGCTCTTGAGGGTGAAGTCGTCCCACGGGTTCGGGTGCTTTTTGTCAAACAGGTCTGGGTGCAGGCGGCGCATGATGCGCCAGACCTTTCTGCAGAGCCCGACCACCTTCTCTCCCTGCCGCAGCCTGAGCCCGCTCGGGCCGTTGATAATCTTGTCGTAGATCTTGTCAGCGGCTCGTGGTGTGACCTCTCTGATCTGCCGCTCGCCGATGCGCCGCCCGCTCTTGTCGACGGTATCGCATATCATCTGCATGATCCGTTCGTAATCGGGGCGTGACCGCGGTGAGACCTTCTCGGTGTAGGCCTTCTCCGTCTTGTATTGCCGAAACAGCCAATCGATGGTGCCGTAGCGCGCAATCTTACCCTGCTCGACCGGCTCGCCCTTGCGCCGGTCGTTCCATTCGTCGAACAACGCATTGAGTGTGGCGGCGCGGCCGCCTTTGCCGTCATCGCCGCAGGCGGCTTCATAGCTGATGCCCAGTGGCTCGTTGGCCATCTCGCAGCCGAGCTTGCGATAATGGGTCGGAATGTGGAAGTAGAACGCAGCCGAGCCGTGGGCGAGCCGGCGCACCTCCACGAAGCGCGGAAGCCGGCGTTCTAGAATCACAAATCCTCGGCGAGGTCGCCCGGCACGAGGTCCGGTGCGATGGCTCGGTCCAGATCGTCTCGCAACCACAGCTGACGCCTCCCTTCTTTGATCCGTGGTTGAGGATACTCCGTGCCGACTCGTTTTAGAAATGCTTCGACCGTCGGTTCTCCGCAATATCCCGCTGCGATCGCAGCTGGCATACGGCGCGGCCAAGAACCCGCTGGAATTATGGCAGAACGCGGCATCGCGAAGGGGTCTATAACTGAGCTGCCGAAGGATCGGCCGGAACTGCTTCCACTCGCGTGGTGACGATGCATGATGCAGATCACGAGCAAAGCTTGGAACGACGACAGCAGGCAAATCGTAGAAGAAGATGCCGCGGCGTATTAAAGGGATAGTCCTCGGCCGATGTTGAAAAAAAACAAAGGGCAACGCCGAAAAGATGACATCGTGGTGATCGCACGCGTACGTTGGCGACCTAACAACCGGCGTAGCCGCTTGCGAGGGCGAGCAGGGTTGCCCATGGCAGGTTTGTGAGATCAGGCTTGAAGATCTGTTCCATCGACGCCCATGCCAGCCATGCGACTGTCGATCGCTTACTCGCGGTCGAGAACGAAGCCTTCGGGGTATCCTCGGGCCATCGCTCCATAGCTTACGTCGCCATCGCCATGTATCGCAAGGACGCCGCCGGCGCCCAACTGTTCGATACAGTAGAGATCAAAGGCTCCGCGATCGGTCCGGCAGCCCAGGGAACGCGCAAACGTTCCAATCACAGCCTTGCTGGCGCGATAATCATGGCGCGTCTGCGACATCGGCACGGCGAGTTCGAGTATTCGCGATCTGCCTATGTCGCCAACGAGCTTCTGCAGCCTCTCGTCGCGAAGCCAAAAGTAGGTCGACTCACCACTCCAGTTACCGAGCAGAAGCTCCACGCCGCCATCCTCGACAGGAATTGGATCTGACGATATCCAAAACTTACCCAATCGGCCTGGCCTCTGCTCTGGATGATGGCATGGGCTCGCAGCAAAGAGCGCATCCGCGTCAGCGCCTGAAAGCACGCCTCTTGCTACCATTGCATCGAGGCGCCTGCGCAAGGTATCCAGCGTGTTCGGATAGATGCCGCCTTGCCTGATAGCGTGGATCTGTAATGCCACGCCCGAATCGTACGTGCCGTCATCTGCTCGGCCACTTCTTTTACAAAAGCCATGTACTCCGACGCGAATGGGTTCTCCGCCTGCGGCCTCCATCGGTGGGCCTGACTGTACACTCAAGAAATTGCTGGCGTTCGGTCTGGAAGTAATTCTCCAAGAGTGCTGCCGAACCGCGTAGATGGCCCAGCAGACCATCGTCGAAGGTGTCGACGTTCCAAGTGTCTATGGCGGCGGTCATACGGTCCCAAAATTCACCAGAGACGGCGACGAAGAAGAAGGGCACCTCGCGGGCCCTTTACTCAGGATAAGAGGCGGACGCCGGCCCGCACAGAGCCTCGATAGCCGCCAAGATCCACTGCAACATGCCAATGGCCCGCATTGGGCACCTGCAAGCGCATCGGGGATGGTGCGCTATATTTTGCGCTTTGTTCGCGGCCTGTGCGTAGCCAAAGATCAATGCAACGCCCTGTTGTTCATGGGATCAGCAACAGTTTGCCCGTGGTCGCGCGGCTCTCCATGTCGGCATGGGCCTTCGCTGCGTCCGCTAGCGGATATTCGCCACCGATCCGGATCTTGAGCTTGCCCTCGCGGATCCAGTCGAACAGTCGGGCCGAACGGGCGCGGAGCAGCTTGGGCGTATGGATATGATCGAAGAAGGTGGGGTAGCCGATCTTGATGCTCTTCGGGAGCGTCGATCGGGCCGGGACCGCCCAGGACGGGGCCATAACAACAGAAGGTACCGGAAATCCGGAGCGCATCGAGCGAGCCCTGGAAGGTCCTGGGTCCGCTCCGTCGGCGACTAGTAGTGGTGCGCTCACTTCTGGCGCTCCTTGACACCAACATGTCGAACTAATGGACGTGCGACTTAAGGGAGCAACTCACTTTGAACGCGCTTTTCCTCAGGCACTCATTTTGATGACACGATCGTGCTCACTTAGCCGGTCGAGCTCGTCCGCCCACCACCGCATCATCCGCACGCGCTGCTGCCAGAATTCGGCGGCATGGGTATAGGCGCCACGGATTTCATTCGTCTCCTGGATGCGCAAGTTGACGTTCGATCGCATCCGCTTGCTACTTGCCGCTTTCGTTCAGGAGCGTTGACGCGGTGGATCGCAGGCCATGAATGGTCAATTCGATCTGGTCGTATCCGAGACGGCGCAGCGACCGGCGGATTCGGGAAAATGATCTGGATCAATGAGTCTAAGTTCTCATCGATGAGTGCCGTCTTTTGTTCTATATGCGCGCGGTAGGCATTCACACATCGCCGCGCGCTCTGCTCCGATCAGTTCGACCACCATTTCAACGAAGGGGGCGGGACCCGCATCCGAGCAAAACGGAGTGCGTTGAAGACCGCATCGGCGGTAGCGTCGTCACCCAACGTGGCCAGCACTGCGGAATGGGTGAGTACATCAAGAGAATTTCCAACGGTCAGGCGCGGATACCGATCACTACAGATTCGCGTAGCCTTCCGCTCGTCGATCAGGGTGATCGCTCCTTTGAGTTACGCGCCCCGGACTTAACCCTAAGCCGACGTTTGGCCGCGTTAGTCCCTATACACAAACCGCGCCGTCGTCCTCGGGCTTCCTAGTAGACAGGCGGTCACATTACTTATTTTTCCTTGAACTCAAACAGTTCAATCAGGTTACCCGATGGATCTTCCAGAAGCCTCGCGCGACCGGCTCCCGCCTCGCTGATTTCTCCTCTAAATTTGACCCCACTAGCGTTCAACCGGCCGATGAGACCATCTATATCTTTCGTAATAATCATGAACCGATTCCATCCACCAGGCTCCGGATTGCCGCCAGCAGTTCCTCCGCTGCCCGCCCCTGGGGCGCTCAAGTAGAGCGTCAGATCGTCACGAATAAGCGCCGCGAACTTGCTAGGATTGTGCATGTCCACCGAGAACTCGAGTCTATCGCGATAGAATTCGACCGATCTATCTATGTCCGTCACAACGTATCGGATGGATGCCATTGTCCGCGCTCCGTCTTCACCGCACAGATGGGTCAACGTACAGATCTGCGTCGCGTTTCAACGAGCGCGGCATTTTCGGGCGGACCGAGCGTTGCGGATAATTCGATCCGACACCGCACTTTGCGACTCGTGAACCGAACAGCCGCGGCCAACCCGACGGATGCCGAGGCTGGCGCCGAGTGCGGGTAGGCGAATAGCAGCTTGTGGCATCCAAACAGACCTGGATCGGCCTGCCGTTCATGTCTGCTCTCGATGGAAAAAGCGGCCATTGGTCTGGACGACGGCCAGGCCAGAAACTGAGCCAACGTAGACGTTCTCGAACGTCCTGCAGTCCTTGTGGATGCGACGCGCCTCCAGTTTTTGACGGGAACCTTTTCCTTTCAATACCATCCAAGGTGGGCAGCGAGGCACCAAGCGCCGAAGCGACAGGTTCAAGGACCTGCGGATGAACCCGTTGGCACCGGACAATACCGAGTTCGTGCGGCGCGCACGCGGCGCGAGATGGGAATGCCTTCGAACATAACCAAGGAGGACAACCAATGACACGGGACCTTTCGAATTCCGTCACAAGACGAAGCTGCTTGGTCGCTGGTCTGGCGCTGAGCGCCGCTCCAATCGCTTTAGCGGGGGCTGATAACGCCTACGCGCAAGCAAAGGAAACCACGAAGGAACCCACGTCTGAGAAAAGTCTGTATGAGCGGCTTGGGGGCGCATTCGCCATCGCGGCGGTGATCGATCACTTCAGCGACGCCATCGTGAAGAACCCCATCGTCGGCCAGAAGTCCAAGAACCCGCAACTGCGGGAATGGCACACCAAGAACCTAAAAAGGTTGCCCGGTCTCAAGTTCATGCGCACGCTGTGGGTCTGCAACGTTTCCGATGGGCCTTTTCAGTTCACTGCTACCAAGCCCGGCAAGACGCCTGTTGGCCTAGAGGAGGCACACCGGAAGCTGAGGATCTCTCCGGCTGAATTCGATGAGGTTGCAGCCGAACTTGGACGGACGCTGGACTTCGCGAAGGTCCCCCAACGCGAGAAGGCTGAAGTACTGGCAGCCTTCGCCGCCCACAAGGACGAGGTTACGGCCGGCTACGTCGCGGCCGCTAAGCGCGGCTGACGCTGCCGTACTGCTCAGTCCATACGGTCCCGCCCAGCCAGAGCTGGGCGGGAAGTGTTGCTGCGCCCGACGAGATGACCGACGAGCTACGGTGCAACGAGTCTGTTTCTCTGAAGGTTTTCGGATGCCGGCCCCATGACGGTCTCGGCGCACACCGGGGCCGGCGTACGCAAACCTCCAAGGGAGGAAACCGCGGGAGGGGGTACGTGGATGTCGCAGCGTGGAGATCAGACGCCTAGAAACGGCGTAACGCATTGCTTTTACGCGCTACTGAACTTCCTTGTCGGCACCGCGTCGCAAAACGGTCGCTGCGGTGCCTTCTTCATCCTTTGGGACGCGCATGCAGACGTTGCGCAAGCTGCCGACTGGATGATCTGGTTTCTGCACTAGTCTCTATTACTATGCAGGTCCCTTACTTTGCGCATGTAGTAGCCCTGCCGCTGGAGCGCTGATCTGATCTCGTCGCTGACTTTGACAACTCTCTTTTGCTCTTGCGCCATTTTCCCTGCGCTGCAATAGGCGGCATCGGAAATCCCTTCTTCACAACGAGCAGATCACGTTTGGTGTTGAAATACACGTCCATGTGCGTCTCTCCCAAAGCGCCTGAGCTTATCGCTTGTGAGCAGAAGCATGGGTTACCAAAATGCAACACCGAGCTACTATCAATCGCTCGCCGTCGAGTACCAGCAGGTGCGAATGGCAGAGGCGCGCAGATTAATCATGCGCCGCCGTTTACTCCAACACCTCATACTCAAAAGCCACGCCTTCAGGATCGTTCTCCTCGAACCACTTTTCCGCGGCATCCACATTTGCGAATACCTTGATGTGGTCTTTGTCGCCGACCTACCTGCTCGTGTTGACGTAAACGAATGGTCATTGGTCTCTCTTCAGCTTGCGTCGGCCCCAATGATGTTGCTTGCGGGATGGATTGAACTTCCGAACATAGCTACGGTTCAACGCTCGCATCACGCCGATCCGCGCGAACATGGTTGGACCGCCTAGCTCGACCACCAGTATCAGCGCCTCGATGGCGGCCTGCCATTCGGCTGCGGAGGATTCTTCGTCGGGTAAGGCGGTTATGTAAGTAGCGGCGTCATGCAGGGTGACAAGCTTGCGCCCGTCGCTCAGCGCGATCGGCGCGTCAAACTTGCGGCTCCATTCTGATGAACGTTCCGACATCTCCCTCGCCCCGGGGCTCATCCAACCCGAAGCGACTAGTCGGGGCAAGGGCTACGTGGTCAGGTTCACCAGCATGGCCTCACAGGCCTTCTCGGCTTCGGCAAACGTCCTAAAGGGTGATCCGCCTACCCTGATGGCAGTCCGGTTGAGATTGATGGGGCGCCAGGAAGCTACAAAGCCCGGCCGCCCGTGGAGGCCGGGACCGCTGCTGCTTTCGTTGCTGATTACGAATGAGAAGCCGCGTTCGGTCGCGCTCCATATCTCTAACTCCTCTGTCGCGGGAGCGATGCGGCTGAAGTGCAGGGCCATTCCACGATCCAGTGAGCCCCCAAAACGGCCCCAGATGGGCTGGGGCCGCCAACCTGCGGGCAGGTTTTCTTCCGGCCAGGGGGCTTTGGGGCATCGGCCGGAAGCAGTGAACCGACGCCCGATGGGGCTTGTAGTTCCAGCGATTGCAACATTTTCCCGACGATAGCGAGGGCTGGCTTGACCAAGAAGAAGCGGTTTCGCCTGATGGCCTCTCTAGCTCTCGTGGATTGCGAGTACGGCGCGACAGCGCTGTAATAGCCCGCGATGAGCACCAAGAACCGGCAAGTCATCTGGGGCGGCCAGATCATGGGCGCCGAGATACGCGCTCGGCAAGCCCGAGAGGAAGCTAGGAAGGCCGCCCGTGAGGCTGATCGGGCGGAGGCTCACGCAATGGTCCTTGCGGATGGAAGGCTATGGCGGACCCGTCCAGCCGTCGCCGACGATCGGCCAATGTCTCGATGGCGGCCTCGGCTGGCTTGAGGTGGAGTGCAACCGTTGCAAGACGCGGGCGAGCTTTTCACTCGACGCGATCCGTCGCTCGCGGGACACGCTCATTTGGAAGCTAGAAGCGTCTCTCAAATGCCGCTCATGCCGGCAAGGCCGCTTCGCGCCACCAGTGCGCATTATCAAGCTGACTGAGACGCGCGCGATCACGCCTTAGGACGAAGCAGTCCACGAAGGCAGCTTCAAAGGGCGAGCGGGCCGTGATCACCGGTGGCATCCTGTGGGCGCTGTACGGTGCGCCGTCCGCTGACACGCCGGCGCGCTTCGACCGGCATTCCCTTCTGATGAAAGCGGCGGACGTCGGACGCGCCGGACCTCTCGCGGACGCAGCTGCCCGCAACGCCTTCCCGGACCTGCTCGTCAAGGCGGTGCTGAGCATCGAAGATCGCCGCTTCTACCAGCATGTCGGGATCGATCCCATCGCAATGCTGCGCGCAGCGACGGTGAACCTCGATTCCGGCGGGGTTGTCCAGGGCGGGAGCACAATCACCCAGCAGCTCGTGAGGCTGCGCGGTCTTGTCGGGCGCGAACAGTCGATGAACCGCAAACTGCGCGAGGCATTCGCAGCGCTATGGCTCGACTTTCACATGGATAAGGACGCGATCCTCGCCGAATACCTGAACAGCGTCTATCTTGGCGGCGGAGCCTACGGAGTATTGTCCGGTGCTCGCGTGTATTTCGGAAAGGGGCTGGCCGCGCTTTCCTTGGCTGAAGCCGCCATGCTCGCCGGTCTGATTCAAGCGCCGTCGGCCTACAATCCAATCCGCAATCCTGAAGCCGCGCGTCAGCGGGCCGAACACGTGCTCGACGCGCCGTGCGAGGATGATGGTCGTGCAGGTAAAGCGCCAATGCGTGCCGAAACGCCTGATCGTCCAGAACGGCTTCCTCGAATAGACGTTCCTGAATTTCGCGCAACAGGTCCGGCCAGAGATGAAGGGCGCCGGAGCCGATCACCTCTGCGCGAATCGTATCGTGTTCTGGCTCATGAACATCGCCTTGCAGCCGCGTGGTGGACGGCGTGGCGGCAGCCTCCATTCACGGGATACCTTGTTCTCTTGCTGTCAAAGGACGATTTGTCAGCCAGGCCGGCTCCGCGCCATCGCGATGGCGACCGCCCTCGCAAGCCGCGAACCACGCCACGACAGCTCCCAGCAATATTGAAGTCGCGACCGAAAATGCCGCGATGATGGCGCTGCGCCGCGAACGGACAATCGCGGTCTTGGCGCTGGCGATGATGTTGTCGACGCGGCGTTCGACGTCGGGGCCTGCCAGCGCGGTAACGCCGCTCACCAACTGCACCAGATAGGCGCGGTCCTCGGCCGCGACGCCGCTGTGGCTGGAGGAGGTGAGCAGAACACGTCCGGCTTCCGCACGCTCCATCGCCGTCTCGGCATTGGGTGTTCGTCGCGCCGGACGGAACAGCCGGTCGAGTTCGTAACTCAACATCGGCTCCGCCGCACTGGCGGCGGGCGCGGTTTGGGTGGAAGGCGCACGCGCGAGGGTCGCGCTTCCGAGCAGAGCGGTGATGAGCACGGTCATGACGACGGCGATGGCCCAGGCAGCCAGGCCGTGGAGGCCGTCCCTGTACTCGACCTCACCGGCATCAGCGGCAGGCATGGTCGTTTGGATGCGGCCGGCAACGTAGCCGCCGAGGCCGAAACTGACCAGCGATACTAATATCAGATAGATGCCCGATAGCAGCCAAAGCGCCACCGAGGCGTCGCGCCAGGTCGGCGCGGAGGATGCCACGCCCAATCCGATGGCCGTTCCGAAGGCGATCAGAACGGCGGAAAGCGCCGTTGCGATCAACGCTCCTGCGATGGCAGGCGTCCAGCCAAGATAGCTGGGAGCTGCGATATGGCCCGGATAGATCCGTTCCTCTTCGATCGTGGTCATGGCAATTGCTCAACGAAGCCCGAAGAAGGAAAGGATGGCGAGGATTACTACGATCAGTCCAACGAGATAGATTAGCTGGTGCATGTCCCGCTCCTGGTTATTGAATTGGCTGGAAATGTAGGCGCGGCACATCGTGGGCCACGCCTTCAGCGCAGTCTCCATACGCTTCCTCTCAAGAGCACAATTCGGGAGAGCGAACCCTGTTCCAATCCGGTAAGGAGACGGGGCTCCTCCATCGGCCGCCGGCGGGATCGATTGGCTAAATAGGAAGGTGCTTAGCGTAAGCCGCCGCAGAAGCAGTTGTCAGCGCTCGACCGTCGCCAGGGGCCGATGGCCCGAGGACTGATCGGTGACCGCCGACATCGAACGTCGACCCGTGGCACGGGCAATCCTAGCAGGTCTCAAAACTGTTCCAGCGCAGGTGGTAATCAACCTGGATAGTCGATTCAGAAAATCGGCTTCGGTAAGGACCAGCGATGCATCGTCATCGAAATCGCCATGGGTACTTGATGATACAGCCATGGAAGGCCGAAAATGCGCCTCTCTGACCGAGGGCAACTTCTGCGGATAGACGACCGCCCGCCGATTTGGGCTATCGTGACCACCATAGCCCTGTTCGTAGCCGGCTTTCGGCCGCGGCGGCTGTCGCCGGTACCAGTCGATCATATGGGGCACCGGATGAAGGGCGCGGCCGTCTCGCAAGCGCGCCCTCGGAGATTTCGGCGCGCGGATGGAAGGACATTCTGCTCCGGGTTTTTCACAACAATCTCCGAACACCGGATCATTGCTCTGGCCGCCGGCGTGACGTTCTACACTCTGCTGGCCATATTTCCTGCCATCGCGGCCCTGGTCGCGATCTATGGGCTGTCTCGGACCCCGCAACGCTCACCGTTCATCTGGAGAAGCTGTCGGGCCTGCTGCCAGGAGGCGCGATCGATGTCATCCGGGACGAACTCACCCGGGTCGCATCCCAGCGTGGCAGCACGCTCGGGCTGACCTTCATCGTCGGACTTGCCGTATCCTTGTGGAGCGCGAACGCGGCGATGAAGTCGGTCTTCGACACGCTCAACGTCGCGTACGCCGAAACAGAGGCGCGAAGCCTCATCAAGCTGAACGCCATCTCGCTTGCGTTCACCGCGGCCGGCATTGTCTTCGTGCTAGTAGCCATCGCCGCTTTGGTCGTTCTGCCGTCCGCACTCAAATATCTAGAGCGGGATGGGTCTAGTTTGAATCGATTGAGGATTCCCAAATCGGAAGGCTTCTGATTCAACATGCTGGCTGGGAAGGAGGCCAGCATGGATGGGAAAACCCTATTCGAACGACCTTCGTGAGCGGGTGGTGAAGGCTGTCATCAAAGGCGGCCTGTCGAGGCATCAGGCGGCCGCCCAATTTGGGGTGGGCATCAGCACGGCGATCAACTGGGTACAGCGCTTCCACGAGACCGGCAGCGTCAAGCCGGACCAGATCGGCGGCTATAGGCCAAAGAAGATTGCGGGGCCGCACCGCGAATGGCTGATGCAACGGTGCCGGAAGGATTTTACCGTGCGCGGGCTGGTGGCCGAACTCGCTGTGCGTGGGCTCAAGGTCGATTACCGCACGATGTGGGAGTTCCTCCACGCTGAGAAGCTCAGTTACAAAAAAAGACGCTGATTGCCGCCGAGCAGGATCGTCCCGATGTTGCCCGTCGGCGGATGCAGTGGACCAAGTATCAGAATCGGATCGATCCCACTCGGCTGGTGTTCATCGACGAGACCTGGACCAAAACCAATATGGCGCCGCTACGGGGCTGGGCGCCGCGTGGTCAACGTCTCAAAGCCAAGGTGCCGCACGGCCGCTGGCACACCATGACCTTCATGGCCGCTTTGCGCCACGATCGCATCACCGCTCCCTGGTTCATCGAGGGGCCAATCAACGGCGAAGCCTTCCTTCTCTACATCGAGAAGGTTTTGGTTCCGACCCTGCGGCCCGGCGACATCGTGGTCATGGACAATCTTGGCTCGCACAAGGCCCGCGCCGTGCGTCGCGCCATCCGTGCCGCCGGCGCAAGACTCTTCTACCTGCCGAAATACTCGCCAGATCTCAACCCAATCGAGCAGTTCTTTGCCAAGTTCAAACACTGGCTGCGCAAAGCCGCGCAGCGAACCACCGAGGCCGTCTACGATGCTATCGCTCCAATCCTCGACACCGTATCACCGGCCGAATGCGCCAATTACTTCGCCAACGCCGGTTATGACCAAACCTAGACTCATCACGCTCTAGGCTTGTCGGAATTAGCAGAATTTCTTGTGTGGGCCGGTCGCTGACCGGCGCTGTTTGCCGTCCTCACATCGGCACTTGCTCTTGTTTATCGCTACGGACCATCGCGCGAGAAGCCGCGATGGCGGTGGATCACGTGGGGGAGCGCGTTCGCCGCTTTCGCCTGGATTGCGGTCTCCATGCTATTCTCAAGGTACGCTGCGAATTTTGGGAGCTTCAATCGGACCTACGGGTCCTTGGGCGCGGTCATCGGCTTCATGACCTGGATTTGGTTGTCTGCGATCGTGATCCTGATCGGGGCCGAACTTAACGCCGAAATGGAGCACCAGACCGCACGCTACACGACGACGGGAGCGGCTGATCCATTGGGAGCTCGCGGAGCTGGCATGGCCGGTAGCGTTGGACCGGCGCAGAATTATTAGCGGGCAAGTAACACACGGCGCAGCGAGCCAGTTGAGCTTTGACATCGCCGCTCCCATCCGAGCATCCGGTGAAGTACTCACAGTCCGATGTCCTGATCGTCAATATGTGCCATCACCTGGCCGAGGTCGCGCAGATCGACCAGAGGTCGGGGCGATGGTGGTGACAAGACGCCGAGGCGGCGGTCACGTCGGTCTCGTCTCAGGCTTCACGCCTGCCGATCGTGATTTCAGGGAACCACGGCCGGGTGATCGGCGAGGGCGTTTATCTGCGCGCGCGGATCATTGCATATGTCAGCCCGTGACTTGAACCAAATTAATTGGAAGTTGTGGTAGAGTGTATCTGACCGCTCTGAATGAGAAACGGCCCCAGCACGGAGTTAGCTGGGGCCGCCACTTTCTCCCGGTTTGTCTCCACGATTCCCCGGGAGCGATGGATTCGACTCTCAGCAACGCTGCAGGTTCCTTAGAAGGCCCCGACGCAGGCTGCGGGCTCAACGATCTTCCAGGTTCTGTTCACTATTGGGCAGACGTTGCCATCTTTTCCCGTTTCTATCGGAACGCCGGATGGGTACCCACTACTCTATCCGGCTGTTAGGAAGGTAATACTTTGGATGGCCTCGGCGCATGCTCGCGCTGGGGCCATTTTTATTGACCTTTACTGTTTGCTGCGATCGACTTCCGTACCTGTGGGGTTCGGAGACGGCGGCGTCGGACGGTTGGTCGTCGCCGCTCCCGTGGTCGTGCCGGGCTCGGTGTTGGTGGTCTTGCCCGCAGGGTTGGCCGGCTGGGCCTGCTGCGCGGTCTCGCTGGGCGGCGTGGTCCCCGCCTGGTCCACGCTGTTGTTGTTCAGGCCGTAGAACACGACACCCAGCACGACTGCGATGGCGATGGCGTACATTGCGACCTTGGTGCCGCTGGCGGGACCTTCGACGAGCTGGGGATCGGCTTGCAGCTCATTATCGCGACGCCGCATTTCCTCTTCACTCCGGCCCGCACGATGGGGATCGTTCGGATGGTATGCCATGAATTCGTTCCTCCGGTAGCGCCCCAGCTAAGCGAATAAACAATGGCCCGCGTGCGCGGATGTTCCGCGCAATGTTGCGACCGAGTTATCCCGGCCACATATCGGCGTCCATCTCGATTGAGTGGCTACATTTGTGGTCGAAACATAGACTAGCACGCGACGAACGCCTGATTCGCGCATTTCGCCGAACGTGATTTTTCGCGATCGTTTCACGACTCATTCTCAGTGGCCCGACGGCGGGAAGAGGAGGGTTGCCGTCGGGCCTTACCGCGCCGGCAATTGCGCGCTTATCAACGCGGCTCCTCTTTAACGTCTTCGTGCCGCCTAAGTGCCTAACTCATATCGGGTTCGAAGCCTGCCGGCATCGCGGGGGACGGCGTTTGGATCGGCTGGATCAGTTCGATTACAGTCCGGGCAGGGTGCACCGGCACCGCCGCACTTGCATGCCCTTTCGCCGACGAAGGGCCGATCAACGTGGTTTTCGCAAACCCAGCGACTATTGTCGCACCGAGGACAGTACCGCATCACCCGCGTCCCAACCGACTAATCGGCGGTCTCCTTAACCCGACACCACTTCAATTGCGGTGCAGCGGTTCCGTCCCCGAGTTGAGGGGCAGGGCTACCGCTCATCCTCAAAACTTCTATTCATTGCCGGGTGTTTCCGGTTCTTGTTCTTAACCCAATGAGGCTGTCGACCACCGCGGTACGGTCGATCTCGGTGCTTCGAAACAATCCCTTCAAGCCCGAATTCGCAAGCCTTCCGGAACAGGTCCGGGCCGATCTCGCCCTGTTCGAAGTCGCTAATGAAGATGCCGTGGATCCGGCGGGCAAGGAGCCGGGCGAGGCTGGTCTTCCGCATGCTGAGCGGCAGCTTCCTGATGTCGTCGCCGTCCGCCACCAGCGTATCGAAGGCATAGAACTGGACTTCTTCATCATGCTGGCGCGAATGCAGCCCATCGAAATCGGATCGGCCATCAACGCCGAGCAGCACCGCTTCGCCGTCGAGCACGAACGAGCTCGACCGGTGCCGCAGCGCGGCCTCGACGATGATCGGAAAACGGTGGCTCCAGTCGTATCCGTTGCGGGTGAATAGCCGCACGCGCTTGCCTTCACGTTGAACAATTAGCCGATAGCCATCGTGCTTGATCTCGTGAAGCCAGTCCGGCCGATCAGGGACCTTGGTCCCGCGGGTCGGAATGCAGGGGTCGAACGCAGAGTTAGGCATGCGGGATAAATAGGCAACCGGGGTCTAAATGCGAGTCTGAGTTAGACCAGCCGAAGGATCAACTGAACACATCGCCTCTCCACGCCGTCTGTCCGGTAGCCGACAAAATCAAATCCGGCCATTTGTTTCGCTCGCTCAATCGTGAATGCCGCAACGCGGGGCCTTGGGTTCAAATCAGAACCGCGATGTGACCGTAACCGTTATTAGGCAGCATTGAACGGAGGTCATAATGTTGCGCCGTCGGTTCAAACAGACCAGTTCCCTTAAAGAGCGTCTCGCCGAACGTGCGAACGAGATCAGGGCACAGGCTGAAGCTCTTCCTCCAGGCAGCATCGAGCGCGAGCAATTGGAGCTGCAGGCAAGGCAGGCTGATACTGTCCGTCATATCAACGAATGGCTGATGTCACCCGGCCTACAGCCTCCGAAATAGTCGAGACTGGGTACTTGCTGACCCAGACATGCCCTGGCCCAGAATAAAATGGCCCCAGCGCAAGCCGGCTCGTGGAGGGCTGGGACCCCTAGGCGTGCCTCGGGGCAATGGGGATCAAAGGCACAAAGGCATAATTCGGGAACAAGCGGCAATTGGTTGATATAACCGAGTTGGTTTTCGCAATCCACGCGATCATTAGAGAGCGAACGAATGAAGCGGCAATATAGAGCCAAGCGTCGTCAATGATCGCCAAGAAGACGACCCCGCTAAGGGGCGGCCGTCGATAGTCGGAACAGCTCTTTAAGAGGCCGCCTAAGTTGGCGGCCTCTTTCGTTCAAAGGATGTCGAGCAGGTAAGCGGAGCTCTCGCTGGTACCGTTCCGCAGATGAATTCACCGTGAATGCCACAAGAAAAACGGCCCCGGACCGCCAACTCCCGGCTGGGGCTTGGGGGGCGATACAGCCGGGAGGCACGGGCTAGATCTTATCGGAACCGTAAGTTCCAAGAGCACCCAGCCCCTAGCACCGGGGGTCGGTCCTGGTCTGTTACGACCCCTAGTGGCCTAGTTTCTACCGCCACATACCGCGCATGCGGGCGCCAATATCGAGCCTTGGTCCCTGACCGGCGGTGCGTGCCGTGGCGCCGGCTGGCACGACTGGCCAAGCAGTCCACTCGAATAGACCGAGCAGCTTTTCAGGAATGAATCGTGTCCTTGATGCATAGAGGTGGCGATCCCCCTGCGCGTGCTGGCCATGCACAAAGAAGCGCTGCGGCACGACCAGATGAAGGTCGTCCTTTGCGCGGGTCATCGCCACATAGAGCAGTCGGCGTTCCTCCTCAATCTCAGCCGAGGTGCCGGCGCCGAGGTCCGAAGGCATGCAGCCATCGACCACGTTGAGCAGATAGACCGACTTCCACTCCTGGCCCTTACCGGAGTGGATCGTGGACAGGGTCTCGAAGGAGGAGCTCGAGAACGTTGCACTGGAATCGACCCGCACGATTGAGATTGACGAGTTTGTCGACCGCAGCGAGATCGACCCTCGCTATCTGATCCGCCCTACTACCTGCGGCCCGATGGCAAGGTCGGCCATGACGCGTTCGCGGTGATCCGCGAGATGGACAAGGTCGCGATCGGACGTGTCGTCCTCACCAACCGCGAGCACATCATCGCGCTCGAACCGCTCGACAAAGGGCTTGTCGGTACGCTCCTGCGCTACCCGTACGAAGTGCGGTCGGAGCAGGAGTATTTCGAGGAAATCCAGGACGTCAAAGTTACCAAGGACATGCTCGATCTCGCCAAGCACATCGTGAACCAGAAGGCCGGCCGGTTCGAACCCGAGAAGTTCGAGGACCAGTACGAAACGGCCTTGATTGACCTCATCAACCAGAAGCGCACCGGCAAGCCAATCACTCCGAAGGAGCGTCTCGCCGCCGGCAACGTCGTCGACCTGATGGAGGCGCTGCGCCGGAGCGTCGGCAAGGAGCAGCCCTCGAAGGCCACGAAGAAGCCGAGGAAAGCCGCCGGACAGAAGGAGATGCTGCTGGCGATCTCCGGTAAGAAGCCGGCGAAGAAGAACGCCGCAAAGAAGACGACGCCGAAGCCGCAGCGGAAGTCGGCATAGAACGCTCCGCTGCAGCCGTGATGAGGTCCGCGGCGTCAGCCGAGAGGTCGGGTTTGTCTGAAATGGAAGCCGTTCGGAGTGAACCTGCGGGCCACGGCGCGCGCCTTGTCCTCGCATGTCTCCAGCGCGATCTTCTGGGCGAGCATGACATCTCCGATCGGCAGAGCGCCGATCGGCATGAAACACAACCCCTCCTGCAGGCGACCTCGTTCGTCGATCTCGCACACGTTCACCGAGGCCCCGGCGTGGATCCTGTACCGCTTTCCGCTGTCGCTTCCGACGACCTCAAAGTAGCCCCGTCTGCCGAACTGCTCCAGCTGGCTCGGCGACAGCCATTTTCGCAATAGCCGCAGCGACCGGCCCTCCGGCGTGCCCTCGGCGCCGTGCCTGATGAAGAGTGCTCGCGTCGCTCTCTTGCGGGAGCGGCCGCCTGGTAGCGGTCGAAAGCCGAACATCGCAGAAAAGCCGACTACCCGCCGACCAGCCGGGGGAAGAAGACCGTCTCTTCCGCGTTCGGATCGAACGATCGGATCCGGCAGACCTGACCTGGACCAGTCCGGACCGCCGCGGTGAAGCCGACCTTCGTCAGCTCGTAGAACCGCTGCTCCGCCTTCGCTAGTTCTTGTGTGTCGTGGGAGTTGAAGTGATGACGGCTGTCGCCGGTGCGATCCATCACGATCTGGATTGCCATGATCGCCTCCTCGGATTGCTGTGATAGTCAAGGACTTCGATCAGTATCGGCCCGAAGTTGTGTTCTTTCAAGAGAAGAACATTTCCATTGCAACATGTTGGTCGCCTGCTGATCGCGGATGGTGCAGCCGATGCTCTTGACTGAACTGCGCCGAGGATACGCCAAGCTATACCGCGATCCTTCGAGCAGGCGTTCTTGGACTAGAGAATAGCGAAGGGGCGAACCGGTTTCGTAAAGATCATGGCAGGCGGCTGGCGAGAAAGATGAGACGGCGACAATCATGCCTTCGTGATGCTGCTAGACAATAGCTTGCTCCGAGCCCACGATCGGCACCGCTTCTGAGAGAGGCACGACAGATGACCATCCATAGTGCTATTGGCGCCACTGTCGCATTGGGGCTTGTGCTGGTCTCATTGTCAAACGTCGCGCTCGCGCAAAGCCGCACCCAGAAGAAGCCAACGTCGGAGGAAAGCCGCTTATGCAAATAAAGCCGAGCGCGCCGATAGGCTGCAAGCTCGTCGGAACGGTCAAGGGCACAAAGCTCTGGGCCGGTGACTGCACGGCGGCGCCTGAACTGAGAACAACCACGCCGGAAGATAAAGCGCCGACGCCGTCGCCCGAGATTACTCCGAAGGAGCAGCAATAAGGAAAGCTCGGCCGGTTGCGTCGCGGAAATCATGAAGCAACTGAAATAATACCGGCAAAATGCGGAGAACTGC
The DNA here is from genome assembly GCF_023101085.1 of Bradyrhizobium sp. 170. Lineage (NCBI taxonomy): Bacteria > Pseudomonadati > Pseudomonadota > Alphaproteobacteria > Hyphomicrobiales > Nitrobacteraceae > Bradyrhizobium > Bradyrhizobium sp. 170. The sequence continues at coordinate 2,686,206 of NZ_CP064703.1, forward strand.
GCTACCTCGCGGAAGGTGCTCCCAACGGAGCCAACCCGCCAACAGTACATGCGAATGAAAGCAGCTTGGAGAGCATTAGCCGAGGAACAGGACTGGCTTGAGGGCGAGATGTCACCTGCACGTAAAGGCGACGGCTGACAACGTCCTGACCTGCCCGCCGCAACCTTATTCGCCAGGCAGGCAACGGATCGCTAGGAACAACTCTGTCTGCGAACCCGTTTCGTTTGCGGGCCACTCAGTACGCGTATCAGTGGCCCGGCGCGGCCCCCGCCTCAACCCCATGCCCCCGAGAGGGCGCGGGGCCGTGTCCGCCAATACCGTGCGGTGGCGATGCCAGCCCGGATGAAAACGGCGCAGGCTGCAACGCTGGGTGCGGAACACTGATGGCAACAGTCTGGGTCTATGTCGATACCAGCAAGACAGTCGGCGACCGTGATCATCTCAAAGTCTTTGCGAACCGCGACGCTGCCGACGCATGGCTTGTTAAGCACGATCCCGAAGTGTCGCCTTCGAATACGAGGCGTTGGACGCTGCATGGCCGAAATTCCAGGCGGAAAATATCTAGGCGCGAACACCTGACGGCATCTAACAGCTGGGCAGTGGATCGCTATACGCGATCTCGGGTAGGTCGAGCATGTCCACGATGGCAGCGAATTCGAAACTGGCCTTCCTACTCCATCAGGAAGCCGAAGCATCCGTGCGGCATCGCAAGAAGTAGTTAAAGTCCTTTATTCACGTCGAAAGCGGACATCCACCAGTGCGCTTGGCAGGTCCGCTTGGTGCCACTCGGAAGTTTCCGATTTGCCTAGGAGCCGATCGCTCTCGGTCTCTCTCCCGGCTTAAGGTCAGATAACGACGGCTTACCGGCGCGTAGACGGACTACTCTTTCGAGATATTTTGCAGAGCCGAGGAAAAAAGTCGCGGGCTATCGCATCTGGGGCTGCGGAGATTGTTCGCTTGGCCCCGCGTGGCGACACGTTTTCGTTCGAGTCTTTCGGCCTCGCGAATGTAATTCATGAATAATTCGCGTAAGCGCTGGATAGCCAAGCATTCCGAAATGCCCATGAGCGGGTCTCAGACCAAATACAGCATTGATGCGATGAATGCGGGACTAAGCCCGTTCGAAAAAATCAAGGCCGCGCTTTCATCCCTGAGTCCGCGCTGCGCTAGACTAAGCGTCCCCGGCCACGGTTTTGAGCAGGCATGCCCCATGCGAAAGGCGGGCATTTCTGCCCGCCCTGAACTCGCAGTCAACCGTCGGATTTAGGCCTCCAGAACCGCCACGATCTCGTAGGTGTTCGGATCCACGATCACGATCTGCTCCTTGACGAGGATGTACTTGTACCTGCGCCATTCCGGATAGATCGTCACCACTCGCTCCGGCAGCGTGTGGAAGGTCACGTCGCGCGGTACCTTAGTCCCGACCGAAATCGAGAAGTTCACGTTCGTCACCGGCTCAACGCGGGTCTCCTTGATCGCGCTGGTGATCTGCGTGCGTTGCTCGGTCGAGAGCTTCCCGGCAGCGCCAGCCTGGCCCGTCGTGGTCGTCTCTTTGCCCGCGGCTCCGCCCTGCGTCTGAGTCTGCATGCGGTCTTCCTTGCCCTGGGCCTTCTGGTCCTTCTGAGGCGTAGTCTGCTCGCGGCCTTGGGTCGTGCTCTGATCACGTTGCTGCGTCGTGCTCTGATCACGGCCTTGGTCACGTTGGGTCGTGCCCTGGCCGGTCGTCTTTTGTTCGGCCTTCAAGCCGCCGCGGTCCTCCTTGCCCTCGGCTTTCATGCCCTTGTCTTCGCGGCCTTCAGCTTTCATGTCCTTGCCGCCCTTCATCTGGTCTTCTGTGCGCTGGCTCTTTTCAGCGCCCATCGACTTCTGCTCGGACTTCATGTCGGACTTATCTTCTGTCGCGCCACGCTGCTGGGTTGCGGCACCGCCCGACGGCGAGTCACGGCCCGTTCCGGTTCCCTGCGCATTGGCGAAACCGGTTCCAGCGATCAGAGTCGCCGCGGCGACCGAGATCAAAAAACGTTTAGTCATGGAATCCTCCTCCACAGTTTGCACTGCCCTCGGCGATTTAACGAAAAGGAAATTATGACGTTCCTTGGATGCGTCACCATGCTCGAAATCCCCAGCGTCCTCTCACGTGTTGAAACAAAAGTTCCAGCATTGCTTATCCCTCCAGTCTGGCGCCCATGCGGAATGGAGAGAGTTCCATGTCGATCAGTACGATCATTCTGATTATCTTGGTGATTGCGTTGTTGGGTGGCTTTAGCGGCATTGGCGGCGGCCCATTTTATGGGACCGGCTACTACGGCGGCGGTGGATTGGGCCTCGTAATTATTATCCTGCTGATTTTGATTCTGCTGGGCAGAATCTGAATCGTTTTGGGCAAGCTCTTTTGCAGTTTACCGGCGCGGACAGGTTGTCCGGATTACTGGAGCATCCTGCCAAATCCGGTCGCAGCAAAAACCGCCTTGCAGGGTGGCAAGGCGGCTTAAGGACACCGAACGAGTTTGCGTTTGTCCTAAACGTGAGGGTTCAGGGCAATGTCGAAAACCAATCATCAACGTCCTTACGGGCTTGATCCTTGGCGTAGCCGTAGCGCTTTTGCAGCCGACCTTCGAGCTCATCGCGCCGGCCGTTGATGGCGGTCAGGTCATCGTCCGTCAGTTTGGCCCAGTTCTGTTTGACCTTGCCCTTGACCTCGTTCCAATTCCCTTCGATTCGATTCCAGTCCATGATGTGATCCTCCGGCTTCGGAAACCGCAACGCTTAGACCATCGTCTGGTTCCTACCCGCCGCGGCCGCGGGGTGGCGTGCAGGAAATGGGTGCGTCCGGAGGAGGACAGTTTAGGGAGGACGAAAAGAAGCCCCTGAATTCAGCGCGACTACGAACTAACGCGCGTCTACAGCCCCTATGTGCGCTGCGAGCGGAACGATGCCGTAGGCGGGGCTGCTCGTATCATGCTTTCGAGTGTCAGCGAAAACGCCTTCAAAAGGGAGGCGGCCAAATTCGGAAGTGTCCCTGCTTGAACAGTAGGTGCGTTATACTCTCACGAACGTCAGGCCGCCCCGGCAGGTCCGTTCCGCACCGCCTTGAAAAGGGATGGCACCTATTATTGCTGCGACCCCTGCGCTCAAAAAAGAAGATGCGACCAATTTGCGCGATCGTTTGAGAAGCAAGGGTCGAAAATCTTGTGCGGGGCCGTCGAGCCGAGTTTGGGTCAGGTTGAACCAGGATGACCAGCCGAAAAGTGACTTTCCCCGGCGGTACCGGCTTTTGGGGCCGGCGCGTCGTTCAACATCTTTTCGACTACGTTTCGAGATCAGGGCTGCGTCAACAGGGAGCTTAGCAACAGGTCGGACTGAAGGTCGTTAGAGCCAGTGTCGGCGACGATAGATCGATGATGAGCGCTACGGCGGGTGCTTTCGTTGTGAAATGTCCTCCGGAGCGCCAGGAACGACCCCGTAGCGGCCGAGTTAAGTCGACAGAACTCACTGAGGGAGGAAGCCGATGGCCCGCGCTACAGCCCATCCGGATCATCAATGCATCTCAAGCGAAGACATTCATGGAACCGAGGTTTATGGAGCAGATGGAAAGAACATCGGTGAGATTGATCACCTCATTATCGACAAGGCGTCAGGTCGCGTGGCTTATGCCGTCATGAGCTTTGGCGGATTTGTTGGGTTAGGCCACAGCCATTATCCCATCCCCTGGGCCGCTCTGACATACGATACCTCGCTTGCTGGTTTTCGAACCAGTATCACCGAGCAACAGCTGAAGGATGCGCCTGAGTTCAGTGATGACTCATGGCAGGATAGAGACTGGGAAACGCGCACCCACCGGTACTACGGGATGCCTACGTACTGGGAAGGGCGGGGCGGCCTATAACGCTAGGTAGCGTATCCGAAAGTTTCGTGGGAAGCGGGAAGCAGCCTAGCCGCAATCGGGTAGGCACTCCGGGCAGGTATCCCCAATCGAGTCAAGGACGTCCTTGATCGCGGTAAGAGCTTCGTCCGGTGAAACGCCAAACGGCGGGTCCTGGCACACGACGACTAGCGCCAGCTCGCGGGAATGCGGGTCTGCACGGTCCTTCATGCAGCCATGCTCCTCGCACTCACGGATGGCGCCCGCCTTCTGGAGCACCGAGATTGCCCAGCCGCGTAGCATCCGGAGGGCCGGCAACCGTTCGTTCATCATCAGCATCGAGATCACTCCTGCCGGACAAATCCTTTGGCCGTCGCCCGTTCCGGGCTGCTAACACAGGGAGGGATTCCGAATTAGCAAGTCAGCGGCCTCCCATGTTCCGCCGCCCTGGGCACAACAGCAATCAGGCGCGGCGTTTTCTTCGCTTGCTGGATCGGCGGCTTGAGGAGGAAAGACAGCCTGGGTTCTTCATCGGAAGGCTTTCATGCATCGCCGCTTGGTGAAGTAGCCGGAGGGGCATTCCTTGCTCTCGATCTTCGGCATGGCACGTGGCCCCTTGTTGTGGAGCTCCGCTTGCCAGACAACAATTTTGGATCGGCGCTGGCCGGCAGCTCCGCCTCTTTGGCGAGCCGGCCGCGCAGTAACGCGAGCACGGCGGCTTCCTCCGGCTTCATATTTACGACAGCGTTCCGAAGCTCGTTCTCGGCTTGTGACTTGATCTCAAGGACCAGGTTTCCATCCATGTAGGAGTTCAGCACCTCCGGATGGATGTAGCACTTCCTGCAGATCGTCGGCGTGTTGCCGAGCCGTGCGGAGACTTTCTCGATCGCGCCGCGAAGATTGCGCTTCGCCTGAGCGGCGCTGTCGAAGCTCTCAAGTTCGCTCAAGGCCATGGCCGCCAGCACCGTCCCCGCCCAGGTTCGGAAATCCTTTGCCGTAATGTCTTTACCGGTAATTGCCTTGAGATACTCATTCACGTCGGTCGATGTGACATCCTGGCAATTGCCTGGTTCATCGATGTACTGAAGTAGCTCCTGTCCGGGGAGCTCCTGACAGGCCCTAATGATCTTTGCGACGCGCCGGTCTCGTACGCGCAGCGACCATTGTTTGCCCCCTTTACCGGTGAAGCGGAAACGAACCTCGTTTCCCTCGACGCCCACGTGCCGGTTCTTCAACGTGGTCAGGCCATAGCTGCTGTTCTGCCTGGCGTAATCGTCATTCCCTACACGTATCAACGTGGTCTCTAGGAGATGCACGACGGTTGCCAGAACTTTTTCCCGCGGCAGGCCGCGCAATGCCATGTGCTCACGTACGGTTTCCCGAATGGAAGGCAGCGCGTCTGCAAATGCGACCACATGCTCGTACTTCGTGCTTTCCCGCACCTCGCGGAAGCGCGCATGGTAACGATACTGCTTGCGACCCTTTGCGTCACGGCCGGTTGCCTGGATATGGCCATCCGGAAGCGGACAGATCCACACGTCAGTCCAGGCGGGCGGGATCGCGAGTGCTCTTATCCGCTTCAGCGCGTCAGGCTCGATGAGCCTCGAGCCGTCGGGTCGTCTGTAGCTGAATCCCGTCCCCGCCTTCTTGCGCCCAATGCCGGGCCGTTCGTCGGAAACATATCTCAGGCCCGCGGATTCGGCGGCATCCCGCGGGTCGACGATCGCCTGCGCGCTATCCGGTGGCTCGACCAGCAACACGCCTCCTATCCTGCCTCCAAATGAACCTTTCTGATCAAGGGAGGTTCCTTGAGGTTTTGAAGAGGCAGAAAAGGCATAAGCTATCAACAACGCCACTGTTTAGCGGTGGGCTCAAAGAGCGGGCGCCGCTGAAGCTATCTTGGGTTAACCGGCTCTGCGGTGGCGCCCGCCGCGCCTTCCCGTGGCCGGTTTCGCCGCGCCGCTCCGGCGGGTAGACTTTGCCGGGCGGTTGGCGGCGACGCTTCGCCGGAGAGCGTCCATGAAGTTGACGACGTTCTCGCGTGACGGCTTGACTGCAGGCGCCTGCGCGGGACGTTTCGCCTGCTTTCTGCGCTGGATGCGCACGAGGCGCTGCGATAGTGATCCTCCAGCATAGCAGAATCGAAATCGGCTGACTTCGTCCGGATGATGTGCTGCGCGAGCTTCATCATTTCGGGCGGCAGCTTCATCTCTGGAATCTCGCTGAAATATTCCAACTCATTTCGGACCTCGTGTGCGAAGCGCAGCGTCACGCCGCGGAGGCCGCGGCCCGTCGGCTCAAGCAGAAACGGCCGCTCGCGTGAGGACAGCACCACGCGCGCAAAGCCGACAACGGCCTCTCGGCTCATCGCATCTCGGATCACCGCAAACGATTCCTGACTGATCTCCTCGCGGGGCATGATGTAGTACGGCTTCTCGAAATATCGCGAGTCGATCTGCCCGGCGGGAAGGAAGTGCTCGATTTGGATTGTGCGCGTGTTCTGCGGCCGCGGGAAAGTGACGGCTTCCTCCTGCTCCTCGTCTTCATCATAGTCGGCCGCGCCCTCTTTGGCGGGCTCGTCGTGAAGGCTGGTGGGAACGGTTGGCGGGCTTTCACGGCGGGGCGGGGCGGCCAGTTCCGCCTCACCAGGCGCCGGGCGCTCGCGTCGCGCCCGCTCAAGGTCTCGGTCCTCGACCAGCAGAAATTCGTTCTCGCCGACTTCATAGCCGCGCGCCTTGTCGGCTGCGTCTGGCTTGGCCAGTAACGGAATCGATGAGTTTCTGTTTGAGGCGATGGCCTGTTGGCCGGTTGACCCGCCGGAAGGAGATCCGCTCGGCCGCCGAGATTGCGGAATAGAGCGCGATAGGACACGAGACGAAGGACAGCTTCAGATAGCCCTTCCAGTAGGGTCGGCACGCTGGCACGGAAACTCCAACGCACAAAGGGTGCAAAAGCCAAGCCGATGGCCAAGGTCGCGGAGTCAACGGACGGTAGGGTCAGGAGTTCAGGGCGGCCTGTGTTCCACATCTCTGGCAGGAATGTTCCGATGGCCCTTGCGGAGATTCGAGCCCGCGGCTGCTACGCCCTATGCGCCATCGCTGATTAGCGAAGAAGATCATCGAGATTGCACAAACCGACGTCCGAGATCCGGCTCAGATTTCCGCCCTCGCAATCAAGGAGATCGGCATCGAATAAGGCCTCTCACACCGGCTAACTACGGACCGCAACTGGATGCGGGCGTCCCGCAGCAATGGGAACATCAAACTAGGAACTAGCCGCTTCATATGGAATTAAATCCATAGGCCAGTCACAAAGGAATGCTGGCCATGCACGGTCCCGCCGATAAACCTCCATGACCACCTCAAGGTGGGGCCGTGCTCCAAGTCGGAGAAACAGTGTATGGCCGAGCCGAGCAAAGAAGGAGGTTGAGGCGCGAGCGTATCAACTTCGCTGACTCTCTGTGACGCAATCGAGCGAGCCTATAGCGATCTGAGCAGCTCCCCAAGGAAGCCGCTTAAGATGAAGAAGTCTGCCGTTGCTCGTTCTGCTGAAGTGCGCCGCACTCTTGCGAAGCCGCAATTAACTCAGACGCTCCAGCGGACCCATTCCAGAAAGGCTCGATGCGAATAGAGAACGGCATAGCCCTGACCTATTGAAAACGGATGAGAACTTCAGAAGCAAGTGTGGAAAGGCGAAAATCATCTTCCAGGGACGTCTTGGCAGATGCAATCAAGCGGCGTCACGCGATTCTATTCGTTGGCGCCGGCGTCTCGATGGCTGTGGGGTTGCCGTCTTGGCAAAGCCTCGTCGATCACCTGCTGAAAGAGCTCGACCTCAGTCCCGACGTGATCGATGGAATGAGCGACGGTTATCAACTGCTGGCCGAATTTTATCGCCTGAAGCAGGGTGGAATGGGTCCTTTACGAAGTTGGCTGGATCGAACTTGGAAAGTCGCTCCGGATCGCGTCGCCGAGTCGCAGCTTCATAAACTCATCGTCGAGCTCGACTTTCCAGCCATTTACACCACTAACTATGACCGCAACCTCGAAACGGCGTTCGAAGTCCACAATAAACCTTACGCAAAGATCGCGAATGCGAAGCAGATGGCCGATGCTGCGGATGGCGTGACGCATATCATTAAGTATCATGGCGACTTCGACGACGATGCGTCGCTGGTTCTGACCGAGACCGATTTTCTTGACCGATTATCCTTCGACTCCCCTCTGGATATCAAGTTTCGCGCGGACGCCTTGGGTCGCACCATCCTGTTCATTGGATATAGCATGTCTGACCCCAACATCCGCCTGTTATTGCACGGCATTTGGCAGACTTGGGAAAGATCAGGTCACCGAGATCATCGTCCGCGCTCGTTTGTGTTCATGCCCTCATCGAACCCCGTGCAAGAGGCGATGCTCGCCCGCTGGGGAATTACGCTGTTGACGCCCGAAAGCGGAGCGTGCGCAGATGATGCGCTGGTGGCCTTCCTTGCAGATATCCATGCAAGAACCCGCCCTTCATGATCGCGAAGCCTGTTGGCTCCTGTCGCGCTCTCACCACCATCCGGTGGCCGCTGCCGCACGGAAAAATCATGCCCGCTGCCTGCGAGAGTCTTGGGAAGGCGGGCCAAGGCGGAGCAGCCACATAATTGTGGCCCGTCCGGTGGGGCCGTCGGACATCTATTCCTTGCCACCAGTTCTCGCCGTTTGCAGCTAACGCCAGAACAACGCGAGCAGCAGAATGACAGGAAGAGGAATGCCCAAGAGCCATAGCAGGGCGCCTCTGCCAAACGTCATCGTCAACTCCTCTTTTAGGTCTCTCTAGGATTCTAAACGAAAAAGCGCATCGGCAGTTCCCGAAAGGGAACAGAAGTTTGAACCCTGCGTTTCCACCACAGTATTGTTGAACTGGAGGAGTTCATCATGGCCTCGCGCACAGTGCCTAATGCCTTTTTCGGTTGGACCTGGTCAGCCGTACTGGCGGGAGTATTTGCTTCGTTGGTTGTTCAAATCCTGTTGACGATGCTGGGGTTCGGCATCGGTCTGCTCGCGATTGATGTCCCGACCGCTCAGGCCGCGCCTGCGGGCGCCAGCTGGGCCGCCTTCGTATGGTGGGCGGTATCGGGCATCATCGCCGCCTTTACGGGCGGCGCGGTCGCAGCTGCCAATTCGCCCGATCAGACGGGTCTCGGGCGAGTGGGACATGCCCTGGCCGCCTGGTCGGTCGCAACCGTGGTCGTAGTAGCGGCAGCGGCAATGATCCCGGCGTCCGCCACCAGCGTTGCCAGCAACTTGGTCGGCCCGTCATACGCGGCAAGCGCCCGCGTCGCGGCCTTGTCGGGTGTGCCGAACCGCGAAACCGTCGGCTCGGCTGCCCGGTCTCCGACGCAAGCGCAAATCGAAGAGGCGCGCAAACACTTCGCCTATGTGATGTTTGCAAGCTTCTGCGCGCTGCTGCTTGGCGCCGGCGCTGCCTATGCGGCCGGGATGGCCACCACAAGTCAGGCTGTCAAGGAAACGGCACGACCAGTTACGTAGGAAAATTCGGGTCGCAGTTCGCCAACCGATGGAGCGCGGTCATTTTTCCGCGCCGGAGCGAGAGAACCAACATGCGCACGGAAATAAACGTTCTCGACAAGCCGATCGAGCGCATCAAAGACACCTGCGACCTCATGGGGATCGTCGGTGACTTTGAGCGGAGGCTTCCGGAACTCGAGACTTACCTTGAGGGCTTGGTTGCCGAAGGCGAAACCGATGAGGAGCGCTTGACCGTGAGCGGCCTTTCCTTCCTGAAGCGGAATTTTGGTCGGCAATCGTCCCAGGGAAGTGTCGCAGAATAATCGGCGAGGCCATGCGTCGGATCATTGCGTGCGGTCATTTTGCATGGACTGATCAGCAGCAACTATTCGATGTCGATCGGCCACCTTGCGGGAGCGCGTCTGGGGCGCAAAGCCGATCGACAACGGGTGTTCTGCGTCGAGTTATCATGAAGAATGATAGCTTTGCAGTGCACATAAGAATATGCAGACGCTCGGGTAAGAACAGTGGCAAGCTCACGAGTGTCAGGTTCGAACCGCGCAGACGGGACGGCGGTTGGCAATAGCGCAAGCGGGAGATCTACGATCACGGCAATTCGCCCGTCGTCCTGCGCCAGTCGAAATACCGTTCTAATCACCCGCCAACAGGGACGGCCTGGACCACTTTATAGAAGCATGTGCCGGCAAGCTCGACAGTGAGAATGCCGAGGCTCGAATCACGAAGCACCTAGATGGAAAGTCTACGTCAGCCCGCCACCGTGGTGGAGAAGATCACGTTCTTGCGCCTACTCAGCGGCGGACAAGGTGTCCGAGTGCGACGGCCTGGCTGATGAGGGAGGAGATATGAAACCTGCTGCAGCAGGACGCAGCGATAGTTGCTGCCGGCGACATCATCGACGCCAAGACGGTCGTTTCTATCCAATTTCTGAGAGATCGAATTCGCGCCAAACCGCGGGTTTGAAGATTTCGGCCATCCATCGTGCCGTCAAACTAATCAAATGAGAGCAGTCCGGCGCTTAAGTGCATGACTTCCGCTCAACTGCCATAATGCGCCAAGCTTCGTCCTTGAGTTCGTCGAGCTGATAGTCATCGCCGGTCTCAAGAGTTAAACGACCCGGTTCGCAACAGACGACGTCTTTGTCTCCCATCCAAAACGTTGCGCCAGTCGGACCGTGCGTAAGCTTGTCGCCATTCAATACGAATTGCTCTGCTGTCACTTGCATATGCATGTTGCCACACCCTTACTCGAACATCCATTTCCACAACGCCGGACATGCAATCTCGTTGCAGGCCGTGGAAGGTGTCTTGGCAGGAACGTGATCGGCCTCCCGTATAGGAGAGCGCAAAGTGCCCAACAGCGGCGGCAAAAAGCCATGATCAACGCGCAGAGGGACGCCTGCGTAACCCCGAGGTGGCCTCCAGCGTCGTCGGCGCAAAGAGCTAGAGCCTTTCATGGAGTTAGTATAGGCGACGCCAGACGCCACGAGATTCCTACGCCATCGGACGTAAATCGTTCCTAACGATTGTGCCAACTGGCCGGGGAGCCGGGGCATTGGCGGAATGGCTGCAAATGGTTGTATCAGCTGCAGCCGATGATCAACAGCGAGTGATGTGGGACGTCCCCAAACTCACCTGATAGAGGTCCGGCTTCAATGGCGGGTCACCGCCACTTGCGGGAGCAACGTGTCCCAGGTGGCATCGAGACGCCGCCGCCGGAACACTTCTGAGACACACGCTGGATCATTCGGAGATGATGGTCCCTGGTTTGAGAGCGGCGCAATTCCCTGACCTGCGTACTAGCATCTCTCGTCTAGGTTCCAATGGAGGCGCGACGAGACAGTTGGCAACCGCAGGGGCGGCAGTCGCGTTGAATGTTGGGCAACGCAGGAGGATGCCATGCCGCGCAAGTCGATCTGGAGCCGCTACGGCTTTCTTTGGGTTACGCTCTCGCTCTTCCTGATCAGTTTGTCAGGCCACTGGATCTTTGGATGGGTTGCATTTGTGCGCGAGCAGCAAGACCACAGCGCAACCATTGAATTCAGCGGCTATTTCATCCAAATGATGAGAGACACGCTTGAGAACTGGCAGTCGGAATTTCTGCAGTTGCTCTGGCAGGTCGCAGGACTCGCGATACTGTTGCACGTTGGGTCACCGCAGTCGAAAGAAGGCGATGATCGCATGGAAGCGAAAATCGATGCGATCCTGCTGGCTGTTGATTCCAAGAAAGCGGAGGCGGTCCTTAAGGAAATTGATGACGCCTATGAAGGTCGCCACACCGATAGGCACTTCGTCGAATCGCTGGAAAAGAACGGACGAACCAAACGGAGGAGAGATTAGTCCCAATAGGGGATGGCAGGACGGGCGATCATGAGCCAGAAGATGATGAGTATGGCGGCGAACGCGGGAAAACCGAAGGCGAACCACCAACGGAAAAGACGCGTGTACTCGTAGGGTAGCGATGAGTTTGACTTGACGGCGCGGATGGCAAGATCCCGCATGCGCATCTGCATCCACACCACCGGCAACCAGAAAGCGCCAGTCACTACATAGAGCAGAATGGAAGCTGCGATCCATCCATCCCCGAGAGAATAGCCGCTCAACCAGGCGAGCCAGACCCCCGTAATTGGCTGAAGAACAATGGCAGTCGCGGTAAACAGGAAATCAGCCAGTACTACGGTCCGCGCAACGCCGGCCACTTCACGCGGCTCGCCCCGCAGATGCGCCACAAGCAGAAAGAAGGCGATGCCGGCGCCGGTGCCGAGGAGGACGGCCGCGCCGATGACGTGTACCGTCTTGAGGAGGAAGTAAAATGTCACCGGTCCTCCCGGATCGCCATCGCCACCAAATTGAGCATCAGCACCGGCCAGATCTTGAGCATGGGACCGAGCGGGTCGCTCCACAATCGCGGGACCAGGGCCGTCCCTATCACGATGTACGCTAACGAGATGATAAGCGCAGCCCACAAGCCATAACGGCTTAACGGCCGCGAAAGGATGGCCAGGCCAATGACGATATCGGCGAGGGCTCCTGCGGTAACGGTGAGGGCAGCGAAGTTTCCTTCCAGCCCGCCTTCCTGGAGCAAGGACATGCCGTGGTTCCAGCCCGGACCGAGCGAAATGACGCCGGTGACGATCCAGAACAGGCCGAAGACGCCGAATATGAGTGGTTTCAGTGAATACAGCCGCGCAAACCAACGCTCCTGAACTGACGCGGGTTCGCTTGCGAGCGCGACTTCAACATCGCGCGGTGCGATTCCTGTCTCACGACGCCAAGGCTCCGGATCGCCGGTGGCACCGCGTCGCATTTCGGCTTGGGCTGTCGTGTTGATGGGTGTTCGCCAGCCGAATGTCTGGGCGACGTTCCCCACTAGATAAAAGGACGAGGCAGCCCATAAAGGCAGCTTCAAAGGGCGAGCGGGTCGCCATCGCAGCCAGCGGCGGAAGAGAGCAACTGCATCGCTGAAAGTCATCTGCAGTGGCCCGGGCAAATCCAGCGCGATACGCGAGGGGGCGTTGGGTCTCGTGAAAAAGGCGATAGTCTCGACAACATCGTCCAGATGCACTGGTTGAATGAGCGCCGTGTCGGGCATGACTGGCAGAATCGGCAACGACGCAAGGCCACGCAACAAAGCGCTGCCCCCGTAGGCGCCTCTGCCGATCACAACGGAGGGACGCAGAACAACCCAATCGAGGTCGCGTGACGTCAGTGCCGCTTCGCCCTCCCGCTTAGTGCGCGAGAAGACGCTCGGGGTATCACGATTTGCGCCAATGGCGGAAAGAAGGATGACGCGGCGGATGCCCTCCGATTCGCAAGCGGCGTAAAGCGCGCCGCTGCCCGAGATATGAACGCCATGCATATCCTGCCCTTGCAGCGCTCCCGCTGCATTGATAACTGCGTCGATGCCTTTGAGAATTGGTTTCCAGTTGGCAGGGTCCGTCGTCTGAGCAAGGTCGACGGCTACGTGACGCACCCCGCGCAGCCCCGTCGGGGAGCGCGACACCGATATGCACTCGTGCCCCTCGACGGAAAGCCGTGCGTGAATAGCAGATCCAATGAAACCCGTGCCACCAACGATCAGGATGCGCATAGATTATTCCTGTGCTGGCTGGTTCCGGTGACGCAGACCGCGGATCAACTCCTCCAGGTAGGGCAAAACTTCGAGGAGCGCGGTCAAGACCAGCATCGTGAAGATGTAAGGGATGGGTAGCGGTTGCTGCTTCAGCGTGAATGAAAAATCCGGCATACCAATGCCGAACAATGCTGCGAAGGCTGGCCAGTGAAGTGCAATCACCAGCAGCAAGCCCGTTAGGGGAAGCATTTCGAGAACGCTGTGGACGTGCTGTTCGGCCGGCTGGATCTCGCGCATTGCCGATGCGTAGCGGACATCCCAAATGGCAGTCGCTTCATGAAGAATCAGAAACACGATCATAATCAGAATAACGCCCGATGTAATTTCAAAGAAAAGCGCAGCCAGCACCGGAATAGCCATTTCGCCGAACTGAAGAAGGTGCAGGATCGACTCTCTCCATCCGCTCGTCTTTTCGATATGGGCGGCGCGATGACAGAGATAATCGGCAAAGCCGGCGGCAAGCCAAAGCGGCAGCACGAAATACATTAACGTTCCCCGCAGAACCTCGTCAGGCCCCATGTCACACCTCCTGTGCAACGCGTCTGGACGGATAAATCGGCAGCCGCCACAAACGTTCCTCTGGAGGGCCACCTCCAATCTTCGCCCTGCGGACCGCTTCGAATCCGTAACCAGGTGATCGCTCGTGCAACATTAGATCGCGAGTAGTGGTTGTTGCCGTGGTCGAATTGAAATTTGCAACCGTTGATTTCGGCCCTCTTGACGGGCAGCGTAACCGGGTGGTTTCGACGCCCGCGCTCGCTGCATTGGCGAAAGCGGAAGCAAAACGTGCTATGCAACCTACGAGTTCGAGCAGCTGTTGGTCCCACGCCGAGAGTGCAGGCAGTTTTGCTGGGTCGACCTTGCGTACGAGGACAGGTCTCGGCATCAGCCCCGTTCTGGGCGCTGCTTTTGAGGTATGGTTGGTGTTCCATCCGCTCCGGTCATCAATCGACTATCGCGACTCCGCTGCGATGTCGGCAATCGCAGGGATCGTGGATTACTGAACAACTCCAAAGCGTCTAACGCCAGGTTGGGAGTTGATCTTGACCGAACAATCGATGTTTTGCGAGCTTGGCCCTCGCCGCGGGAGCCTTGATATCGCGGCAGGGGGCGCCCGAACCCCAATATCTAACGCGACAAAGGGCGCTTCAGATCGAAGTATGATTGCTTTGCCATTTGTCTAGGAACCGTTTCGACCGCACAGCTTTATCATCGTCAGGCCGCTCGCGGTGTAAGGTGTGGGAGGCTGTATGCTGTTTTCGGGCTACATATTCGATGTGGAAGGTACGCTAGTCGACTGTGTGCGCCAGAATTTGCTGAGCCTGCAGGAGTCATTGGCCAATTTTGGCGCAACGGTACCCTATGAAATTTTGCAACTCTATTCCGGATTGGACGGCGACCAGACGCTTCAGCTCATTGCTCCCGCTATGAGCGCTGAAGAGCGCAAAAGGGTGCTTGAAGCCAAGGAGAAAGTTTACGACGGCAAATATCTGGCAATGGCAAAGCCCTTCGCGGGCGTGCGTGATGTACTTGAGGCGATAGCCAAAGCTGGCGGACGAATTGCGCTGGCAACGGATTGCAAAGGCCCAGAACTCAAACATTACCGATCGCTTCTGGATGTTGACGACCTTATCTCCTGTGTGGCGTGTGGGGACGATGTCGAGCATGGCAAGCCAGACCCTCGGCTGGTGGGGTTGGCGGTTCGAAGGTTAGGTGTGTCGGTCAAGCAGGCTATCATGATTGGCGATACTCCATATGATGCCGAGGCCGCGAGGTCAGCCGGTGTGGCAGCCGCCGGTCTCCTTACTGGCGGATTCGCCAAGGAAGCTCTGCTGGAGGCTGGATGCTCCATCGTTGCAGGTGATCTGCCCGAGCTTCTAATGAGTCTGGAAAGTATGAGCGATGAAGGTTCTTTGGACCGCTCAGGAAGCCCAGCTTGAATTTCCATAGAGCAGGCATCCGATGCATCCGATGACTTACTGTTTCGCAGCGTCGCGTGGCGCGCGTTGGTAGGGTCGGCGGCGCATCCATGCCGCGCACCTGTGCGAGAAGCGGCCCCGGTCCGCCGGTCACGCTTTTATTGCGGGCGTGGCGGTGGAATGGCCGGTTTACCGGGCGCGGGCCTAACCGATATATCGCTATCGGGCATCTTGTCCCTGCCTTGGTCGTTGTTGTCGCCGCGACCGGCCGAGGTCGAACTGCCGCTGCCGCTCGGGCCTGATGCTGCGCCTGTCGTTCCACTGGGCGCTGCCCTTGGGTTTTCCGAGCTTCCGGCGGGATCTCAGCCACGACCGCTTGGGCCGCCGCTCCGCGCGAGCGCAACCGACTGATTGCCTAGCACTACGATCAAGAGGAGTGCAAAATACTTCATCGCGGGTTCTTTCTTCCCATCCGGATGGCCTCAGCGGGGCGAACTGAGACCATCTCGCCCTGGTCTCTGCCGGGGCGGCCGGCACTCGACACGAACTTGCAGGGCCAGGCTTGGTTCAGCCGAGCATGGTGTGACTTAGATCTTTGATCGATGCTCGGCAGCCTTGTGACGAAGTTCGTCGATCATTTGTTGCGCGCCCGTGCACGTGAGTAACTCGCCGGACTTATCGGGAACGTCCGCTTCGTCGCAGAGGCGCTTGAGTTCCTTGCGCTGGGCTTCGGTCATTGGATCGGTATGGGCATTCAATGCCATGGCGGTGGTCTCCTCACTTTGGAGCCAACGCGAGCAGCGTCCGCTCGTTCCGGACTCGAGAGTAACGCCTGGATCGAAAACCGTTCGTCGGCGTTTATTGGCCATGAGACCGGTCGGCGAAACGGTGCAGATCCGTAATATCGAAACGCGCGTGCAAAGCAAAAAAGGCAAGCTGATGAGCGTCAGTTATGCCCAGCGTAGACGAGATGGCGACCAGCAGCAGCGCAAGCGCGAGATCTACGATAGCGGAAACTCTGCTGTCATTCTTCCCTATGATCCGGCCCGCAGGACAGTATTGCTGACGCGGCAATTGAGGCTTCCCATATTCCTCCAAGATGGAAAAGAGAACGCGCTGGAGGCCTGCGCCGGGAAGCTCGACGGCGCAACGGCCGAAGAGCGGATCAGAAAAGAGATCGAAGAAGAGCTAGGCTACCGGATTGTTGAGGTCGAACGATTGTTCGAGCTTTATGTCAGTCCCGCATCGATCATGGAGAAGGTTTTCTTCTTCACTTGTTCCTATTCGCCTGCACAAAAAATTTCCGGTGGTGGCGGACTCAAGGAGGAGGGGGAAGATATCGAGGTAGTCGAAACCACCCTGGAGAACGCTGCGAACATGGTCGCCACCAGAGAGATCCTCGATGCAAAAACAGTCGTGCTAATCCAGTATTTAAGCGAACGCGTCCGGACCCCGAAAAGCTTGTGACTGTCGCGCGGACATTGGGCGGCGCGGATCGTCCGTGCGGTGACCTAGGTAAGGCGATTGAGATTTTCGAATGGGGTGAGGTCCCTCGGTTCGTTCTCTAGTTCTTCGCCATCGCGTCGCTCCGCCTTGATACTTACCTCAGCCAGCGGGCCGACAGCGGGCGCATTGAGCGGCGTTCCATCGACTGCAAAATGAGATCCGTGACAGGGACAATCCCAGCAGGTCTCGAAGGAATTCCAGTGCAGGTGGCAGCCCAGATGCGTACAGGCCGCCGAGCGGGCGTACAGCGTGCCGGAAGGATCACGATAGGCTGCGATCTTGCTCGTACCCTGCCGGATGATAGCGCCGTGCCCGGCTTTCAGCTCGCTGATATCGGCCAGTTCGCCCGGCGCGAGGTACTCGGCAAAGTTCTTCACGGCGGTTACATTCTCTCGCAGGAAGTTGCCGATCGCGGCGGGCGTCTTTCGCGAGGGTTCATAGACTTCGGCCCATTTGGCTTCTCGCCCCAGGATCAGCGCTGAGTTGATTATCGCGCCCACAAGCCCGTGCGTCATGCCTTGGCCGGAATCGCCGGTATGTACATAGACACTGTTGCTTCCCGGATTTCGGCCGATGAAGCCGGCATAATCGATGGTGTCGAGGACCTGGCCCGACCACCGATGGGTGACGTCTTGCGCGGCTGGAACGAGGTTACGCGTCCAGGCCTCGAGAGCCTGAAAGCGGACCTCGGCGTCATCGGCTTCGCCGCTCTTGTGGTCGCCGCCGCCGACGATGAGAAAGTCGGTTCGACCATCGCCAGGCTGCAGCCGCACATAGTGGTAGGGGTCGAGCGTGTCCCAGTATAGGGCGTCCGGAATGGCTCCCTTCGGAATCGAAAGGGCCATCGCGTAGGTGCGATAGGGAGCCATTTTGGTATGCAGCGCAAATCGATCGACGATTGGAGCATTGGTCGCCACGACCGCAGCCCGGGCCGTTATCGTCCGGCTGCCAGCCGTAATAATCACCTTGCCGTCGTCGCGCTCTTCGAAACCTTCGACAACCGTGTCAGAGTGGAAGCTGCCGCTCTTTGCCTCGATAGCCGCGACAAGACCCTTGAGATATCTGAGCGGATGGAAGGTGCCTTGGCGCGTATAGCGCAACGCGTGCTGCTGCCCGCAATGGGCGAGGGGGACGCCGACCAGCCGATCAACCGGCGCGCCGACCTTGCGGACCGCCTCCAGTTCATCCTCGATGATCTTGGAGTCGGTGTTGAACGCCTGAAACAGATAACCGTCCAGCCGCCGAAAATCGCAGTCGATGGATTCCCGCTTCTGAATTTCCTCGATGCGATCTACGGCTGCCGCCTGACTCTCATAGAACAGGCGGGACATTTCCTCGCCACGAAAGCTTATCATCGCCGAGGTCAGATCATCGCATAGCGGCGCCAGATGCGCGGTGGTACGCGCCGTTATGCCGCCTGCGATCTTCCCACGATCAACCACGATGACCCGCGAACCTCCGAGGGCGAGTTCATAGGCCGTGGAAATCCCGGCAATACCCGCGCCAATAATTACAACATCGCATTCCTTGCTGCCCTGGAGCGGTGTCGCGTTTGGGGCGACCGCAACGTCCATCCAAAGCGACTTGCTGCGCCGATCGACGAAATGATCCATCCGAAAGCCCAATAAGTCGACCAAATGATTTCTGGAGGACAAACGGCCGATCAGAGGAGTGGTTCCTATCAGTTCCGCTGTCGTCGGGCCGGCGCCGTCAACTCAGTCAGGCGTCTGGCATCGGCCGGTGCCGCGCTTTTCTGGTCGTTGTCGAAATAGACGAACACGTCGCAGCCTTGCCGCCTCGGGCATTTTGGCGCGTCAGCATCGTAAAATGGCCGAGCCCGGATCCGCCAAGCCGTAGACATGTTCGCGCAGGAGGCTCGTCCGAGGAGCGAGAGGGGCTGGTTAGGAACAATAATCCTGGCAATAACGTTTAGCGAGCATCCAATCAGGAGGATTGCCCATGGGCCTATTCACGCAAGACATCAAGACGATGGACGACCTGTTCCTGCACGGCTTGCAGGATATTTATTATGCAGAACAGCAGATCACGAAGGCGTTGCCGAAGATGATCGACAAGGCAACCAACCGCGATCTTATCGCCGGCCTCAAGGCGCATCTGGAGGAGACCAACAAGCAGATCGAGCGGCTGGACAAGGTGTTTCTGAAGCTTGAGCAGCAGCCAAGCGGCACGCAATGCCCGGCCATCGATGGTCTGATCAAGGAGGCCGATGAGTTGACCGGCGAGATAGCGGACGAGGCTGTGCTTGATGCGGCGATCGTCGCCGGCGCGCAAGCCGTCGAACACTATGAGATCTGCCGCTACGGTACGCTGATTGCCTGGGCCGAGAAGCTCGGTCATGACGAAGTGGTTCGCTTCCTGACCACCAACCTCAACGAGGAAAAGGCTGCGAACACGAAGCTCAATACCATCGCGCTTCGGAAGGGCGTCAACACCAAGGCGTCGAACGCCGCCTGACCCGGCACTGGCAGCCAAGGCTCCGGCGAGAAAAGGGGCCTTGGATGCCTAAGGGGCCGGTAGGAACGTCTGCTATAGGAAGGGCTTTCCGCCAGTGACGGCGATCGTCGCGCCGGATACGTAGCTCGAGAGCGGATCGGCCAGCATGACATAGGCCGTGGCCAACTCGACGGGCTGGCCGGGGCGCTTCATCGGCACCTGTTTGCCGAAATTCTTCACAGAGTCGTCGGGCAAGGTCGAAGGAATGAGCGGCGTCCAGATCGGTCCCGGGGCGACCGCATTGGCGCGAATGCCTTTGTCGGCCAGCATCTGCGCCAATCCCGCCGTGAAATTGTGGATCGCACCCTTGGTCGTTGCATAGGCCAACAGTGTCGGGTTGGGTACATCCGAATTGATCGACGCCGTGTTGATGATGCAGCTTCCCGGCTTCATGTGCCTTATCGCTGCCTTGGTGAGATAGAACATCGCGTGGATGTTCACCTTGAACGTCAGCTCCCATTCCTCGTCGCTGATGTCGTCGATCGATTTGAAACTGGCCTGATGGGCCGCGTTGTTGACGAGGATATCGATTCCGCCGAGATCCGAAACGGCCTTCGCGATGACTGCGCGGCATTGACCGGGATCCTGTATGTCGCCGGGAAGCAGGACGGCCTTTCTGCCGGCTTCCGTCACCAGCCGCTCGGTCTCCCGGGCGTCGTCTTGCTCGTCGAGATAGGAGATCAGAACGTCAGCTCCCTCGCGGGCATAGGCGATGGCAACCGCGCGGCCGATCCCGCTATCGCCGCCGGTGATAACGGCCTTCTTGCCGTTGAGGCGGCCGCTGCCCTTGTAGGACGTTTCGCCATGATCAGGCGCCGGATTCATCGCGGCAGTCTTGCCGGGCATTGGCTGGCGTTGGTTCGGAAACGGAGGGCGGGGATAGTCCAGCATGGCTCGGCCTGCGCTCTCATTGATCGCAATTGTACTTAACATCCGCCTGGCACGATCGTTCCTGCGCTGAGCCGGGCAGGCGAGGGGGCGCGTGGTTTTGATGCGAGGAACGAAGTGGGCCGTCGCCGATTGATACCGGAGGTTCCGTCTTCAGGAAGGATTACAAATGAAGTATCTAGCCCCATGCCTTGCGCTCATCCTCCTTGGCGCGCCTGCAATGGCGCAATCCGTAGGCGAAAAGACCGGCATTAACTCCACCCTCGGCATCGCGCCGAAGACGGAAGATTTCGTGAAGCAAGTTGCCATCAGTGACATGTTCGAAATTCAGTCCAGCAAGATCGCGCAGGAACGGGGCAACGCCGACCAGAAGACGTTTGCCGGGATCATGATCAAGGATCACCAAGGGAGTTCGGCTGATCTGATGGTCCTTGCCGGCGAGTGGAAAACGTCGCTACCGACCGCGTTGGACAGCACTCATCAAACCAAGCTCGACAAGCTCAAATCTCTTAATGGCGCCGACTTCAGCTCACGCTACAACCTTGAACAGGTCAGCGGCCACAAGGATGCCGTTTCGCTGTTTGAACGCTATGCCAATGGCGGCGACGATCCGAAACTGAAGGAATGGGCTGACAAGATGTTGCCGACCTTGCGGCATCATCTGGAAATGGCCCAGGAGATGGCGGCTGGAAAGACCGTGGGAAAGCACTAACGCTTCATTAGCGGAGACCTGGGACTGCCGGACGCGGCCACAAGGTTTTCACGGATCACGTCTTGAACATCTCCGGATTCTCGGCAATGAACTCTTCCCACAGTTCGCGCATCATCCTCTGAACGTCCTCCGACTCGTAATGATTGCCGTTGGGGCAGCTCGTTGCCAAGCTGACCCAAGCGGACAATGCCGGAACGCGGATCGCCGGGATCCGGGACGAAGGCGGCCTCGGTCGGCTTATGCACTATGCCTTGCGGCGTGATGTTGAATTGATTGCGCGTGACTAACGTGTTTGCCATGGCGTTGGAGACTGGACCTTGACGTTCGACGTAGGCGCAACTCGGGAATAACAGCCAAAGTTCCAGTCTCGTCTGACCGAATGTGAGGGGTTTCGGGCAGATCGTAGCAAACCATTCCGCTGGTCGACCAGGGTGCCTTGGTTGGAGTTGAAAGCCGCACGCTACGGAGGCTCATTTGGCCCAGCGGGTTTGAGGCTGCCATGTCTGGCGGCGGTATTGTTGGCGGGTACGCCAGGGAACTTTCAGGGAATTTTTGGGGCTCGCTATCCATAGCGCCTTTGCGGGCATGGTCTCTTCGTCAGGTCCCCCGTGTTCAGGCGGCTATCCTAAAACGCGCTTTTCACTTCAACTTCCCATCTCCTTCGGAAACCGCACTCGGCACGCATCGGCCATCTTAGCAACGCGGAACTCGCCGAAGCGTCGCCCGATGATGAACGTCCATTCATCGGCACTACCCTTCCAATTGATTACGAAACTTCAACCGGCGCTTGGGCTTATCGAATGGGAAAAAGTGGTAAAAGCGTGTCGCTGAGCAATGGCTTCAGTGATGGTTCGTCGGACGTCCGTGCCCGAGCGGCGGGAAGCCAGGTCGAGAGCCGAGTGTCGTTACAATCTCGCCAATGGCTGACTAAGGATTGGGACCGGGCGATCGGTTATGGAAATCCATCTCTGTGAAAGGATACTGCTCAATGTCTCTACTTAACTCGGCTGTTGAGAGATCCAAACTTGGGCTCCATACGATCGAACAGTATGAGCCGCTGATCGGCTCTGCTGCAGCGGAACGGATAGCCATGAAGGCTGATCGCGTCCGCGCGATGCGCGTCGCCCACGTCAGTTCTACGTTCTATGGCGGCGGCGTTACCGAACTACTTACGCCGCTGACGCTGATGATGAACGCGATGGGAATCGAGACCGACTGGCACCTGATTCAAGGCACTCCCGGTTTTTTCGGATGCACAAAGAAACTGCACAACACCTTGCAAGGTGAGAACTTAGATTTGTCTGAAGCTGAAAGAGCCATATACGAAGAAGTCGTATTTGAGAATGCAACGAGACTTCATCTCGAAGAGTGCGACGCGATCATTGTTCACGATCCTCAGCCGCTGCCACTTGTCTCGCAGTTTCCCGATCGGGAGATGCCCTGGCTGTGGCAATGCCACGTCGACCTTTCCTCGCCATTTGCGCCGGTGTGGAGTTACCTGAGCGGCTTTATCGAAAAATACAATGCGGCAATTTTCTCTCTTCCCGAATATGCCCAGCATCTCGGCATAGATCAGCATTTCGTGCCACCGGCGATCGACCCATTTTCACCCAAAAACGGAGAACTGTCTGAGAAAGAGATCCGACAATTCCTGGCCAATTACAAAATTCCCACGGATCGACCGTTGGTTGTGCAGGTTTCCAGGTTTGATCGGTGGAAGGATCCCCTGGGTGTCATCGATGCTTTCCGCAGGGCGAGAGAACAGGTGGATAGTACGCTCGTCTTGGTGGGCAATAACGCATCCGACGATCCGGAGGGTCATGTTATTCTGGAGTCCCTGGAGGATTCGATAGATGGGGACATAGTCATCCTCGCGGTCGATGATCCAATCCTGGTGAACGCACTGCAGCGCCAGGCAGCCGTGGTCTTGCAGAAGTCAATCCGCGAGGGGTTTGGCCTCACTGTCACCGAGGCGATGTGGAAAGGCGCCGCCGTCGTCGGCGGGAACGTGGGCGGCATTCGTCACCAAATCAAGGACGGGTGGAACGGGTTTCTGGTGAAGACGCCCGATGAGGCCGCTGCAAGAATAGTCCAAGTCTTGAAGGACCCTCAGCTTCGAGAGCAACTCGGCTCCCGAGCGAAGGAGAGCGTTCGGGAGAAATTTCTAATGAGCCGGCTGCTCGAGGACTGGCTCGATCTGCTGATCCAATACGGCCGGCCGGAGATCTGACGGTCAGCGGCCGCTAACAAAACGAAACACGCGGATATCCTGAAACGTGGAAGCGCCGATGCGAATTTGCCAGATAGCACCTTTAGCGGAAAGTGTACCTCCAAAGCTTTATGGCGGTACCGAACGCGTCGTTGCGTGGTTGATTGATGAACTGGTCAGCTTGGGCCATGAGGTGACCCTCTTCGCAAGTGGGGATTCAATGACAATGGCTCGGCTCAATGCTGTATGGCCTCGCGCTCTTCGCCTTGGCCGGCCACGCACGGATCCAATGGCGGTTCAAGCGGCCTTGCTGGAAGAAGTGGCACGAACAGCGGCTGAATTCGACGTGATCCACGCGCATATCGATTGGCTGCACCTTCCGTTGCTCAGTCGGCTAGGCACTCCGTTTTTGACCACCTGTCACGGACGAATGGATTTGCCGGGTTTCCCCGATGTGATCGGCCGATTTCCCGCCGCGCCCTTCGTGTCGATATCGGACAACCAGCGTGTCCCGTTGCGCGAAGCGAAATGGATAGGCACCGTATACCATGGGCTGCCGGTCAACCTGTACGAACCTTCATTCGAACGGGGTTTGTACCTCGCTTTTCTCGGTCGTCTCACCGCAGAGAAAGGACCGGAAGCCGCAATTCGCATTGCACGTGCAGTTGGAATGCCACTTCATATTGCTGCAAAGGTACCGCGAGGCGAGCGGGGGTACTTCAAGGAACGACTTGAGCCGCAGGTCGATGGCAAGCAAATCCAGCTTACCGGCGAGGTAAATGACGAAACCAAGCGTCAGTTTCTTGCCGGCGCCGCGGCGCTGCTCTTTCCAATCGATTGGCCTGAGCCTTTTGGCCTCGTGATGATCGAGGCCATGGCCTGCGGCACGCCCGTTATTGCGTTCAAGGCCGGTTCCGTACCGGAAGTCGTTGACGACGGAATAACGGGCTTTGTTGTGTCGAGCGAAGAGGAAGCCAACCTGGCCATCGCACGCCTCGGTGAACTCGATCGACAACGGGTGCGAGCACATTTCGAAAAAAGGTTTACCGCAAGGCGGATGGCGGAAGAATATTTGCGCCACTACGAAACGCTCTCCTATCGCAAGAGTACTGTTTGAGAAGTATATGATTGAGGCAGATACAAACGAATGACCAGCCCTACGCGCGTACGACGGCTGGGCCTTTCTGCAAAGAACCGCGACGTAGCGGCGTTGGCTGGTGGCATCTCTCGCCATCGCGAGAGTGATGGCCTTTTGCATTTCTTCGAATGAATGGCTTGCGCAGCGCCGGCCGATCGCGGACCGGCTCGGAAATTACGTCAGGTGCATACCCGGTCGCGAAAATGATCGGCCGCTTTCGCAGTTCGACGATTTCGGCAATCGGCGTAATCAACTGACCGCCAACATTGACATCGAGGATAGCAAAATCGAATTCAGCGGTCCGCGCCAGCGCTATGGCTTGCGCTATCCGGCCGGCCTCGCTGAGAAATGCGATGGCCTAGCGCCTCCAGCATTATGATGAATCATCCGAATTAGCGCTTCGTCCTCGACGAGGAAAACGTTGTAGCTGTCGCCAGCAGTGCTTTTCGTCATGACACGTGACCCACCGGTCAAGTGCGATGCACAATGCCAGATTTCCCTTGTGCCAACTAGCATGGACCTAAGGTCGGTTAATGGGGAACGCGCCATGCACGGCAACAGAGCGCAGCTCGAAATGAGCGTGCTGCGGTGAGGGGGCCGGGCGCATCGGTCCCAGCTTGGGTGAACTTCACAAAGGCTCGTGGCGCCCGAGCCGACTATTCTGCAGCGCGTAATCGAGGCCGGCGCCAGCCGTGCTGACCAGCAGCATTAAGATGGCAGAGCCGGCACGCGGGAGTCATCGTGGTGACACGATCTATCAAGACTTGTTTGGAGCGATCTTCTTAGGACCGGTAAGGTCCGCTTCCCATCCTAGCACCGAGCGTCCGTCAAGCGAGGCGGATCGGCTTCGTTCGCTGGCGACGAACGCTTCAAAGGATGGCCCTGTTGCGGTTCGCTCCAACCGGCGCGCTTGGTCGTCTAATCGCTTAAGGGCCTGCATTTCCTCATCGCGTCCGAGTTTTGCCCGCTGCACCGCGGACTTCAGTACACGGATGGTCTCATCGTAGACCTTGATCGGAACGGGATAGGGATGGCGGTCCTTGCCGCCGTGGGCGAGGGAAAAACGGGCAGGATCGCGAAAGCGATACGGTGCGCCGTGTACCACTTCCGCGACCATCGCCAGCGATTGCACCGTGCGTGCACCGACGCCCGGCGTCAGCAGCAGTTCCGGAAAATCCAGCGGGCCGCGCTCGGCAGCGGCGGCCAGCGTTCCATGCAGCCGGCGCGTGAACACATCGCTGAAGCGGACATCGTGATGCGCGGGCATGACGAGATGCGGCAATTCTGGTTGCGCCGCAATCTGGTTTGAGAGCGCCGCAAATTCGCGTGCGATTCCGTCCGGTCCAAGCGCGCTGAGGAGGTCTACCTGTGCATTGCGGGATTTCTCCGCGCGATGATCGGTCAGATTGACGATCTCGCCCTGACCGGGTCCGTCGATTGCGCTGTGAGGCTCGTCGACGAAGCTTTGCAAGCTTTCGGAGTGCCAGTGGTAGCGTCGGGCCTGGCCTTTGTCGCCATTCATGCCCTGCTGAACGACAGTCCACTTGCCGTTATCGGTGACGAAGAAGCCATGGAGATAAAGTTCGAAGCCGTCCTGGACGGCGGCGCTGTCGACCTTGGCCACCAGCCGACTGGCACGCGTGAGCGCCGTTCCGTCGAAGCCCGTGCGCTCGGCGAGGGCCATCAATTCCTCCGGCGTCCGGCGCGAATGCTTCCCTCGGCCGCCGCATACGGAGATGCCGAGCTCACCTTGCAACGGGGCAAGCCCGCGCTTCAACGCGCCAATCACGCTCGTGGTGATGCCTGACGAGTGCCAATCCATGCCCATGACGGCACCAAAGGATTGAAACCAGAACGGATGAGACAGGCGCTGGAGGAATTCGTCGCGGCCGTAGTGGTGAACCACGGCTTGCGTGATGATCGCGCCCAGCGAAGCCATGCGCTCCGCGAGCCAGGGCGGCACACGGCCGCCGTGAAGGGGAAGATCGGCGCTGCCGGTTCGTCGTGTCATCGTGGTCCGGGAAGGGTGAGGCGCGGCCAGGATTGCTGGGTCATCGTCCGGAAAGTGATCGAATAGCGAGGCGCCTCCACCGGAGGGATACTGTGCTCCCAATCCGATCTGGCGGCACCGGTCATCTGATAGATCGATCGCGGCGCTGCATCGAGCGTGAAGCGGGTCCATCTGTCACCTGCCGGCCGCCGAAAGCGGAACTTGCAGGCCGAGCCCAGCGACAATCCGAAAATCTGGTCGAAATGCGGCTTGTCGCGGTGCCAGCCGATGCCGACGCCCGTGTCGTATTCGGTGCAGAGAATTTGCGCTATCCGAGTGCCCGCGCCACCAAAGGCCTCGACGCGCTCGATCAGCGGCGCCAGCCATTCGGGGATGGGATCGGCGTCCTGCAGGCGCCGCAAGGTGTAATCGTAGCGATAGCCGAATGAGGCCACGCGCCGCTTGCCTTCATATTGGCCAAACTGGAACGGCTGCAACGGAAGCTCCGCGATGCGCGCCATCAAGTCCTGTTCGATCACCGGCGAGACGAACCCGGTGGCGTAGCGCAGACCCTCGGGAGCGGGCGATTGATCGGCAAAAAGTGGAAGCTGCTCGGCCAATCCGGTGATCCATTCGTTGGGTGGTTGAGGGCAGAATTCATATAGGGCGAAGCAACTTCGAAAGAAGGGAGGGCTCTGCGCCGCGGCGATTGAGGCTCCGCCAACCCATTCATGACGCCCGAGTCTCCAAAGCAGCCTTATCCGAACCAAAGATAGCCGATGCCCGCTCAATAACGAAAATGGACCCGCGGCCTGATAACGGCGAAAAGAGGCGCGAGGGCTCGGGCACGTTGAAGGGTAGAAAGGCCGTGATTAGCCGCGGCGACAGCGGCATCGGCCACGCCGTGGCGATCGCTATGCGCGCGAATTCAACGGCTGTTAGAAGGGAGGGTATCCTGACGGGAGGCCCCGTTACCAGGCGCGCCGCCAGCCTTGGCCTCGTGGACGCGCTTGGCTCCATGCTGATCGTGTCATAGGCCGCCAGCACCGGGGGGAATATCCGACCTGGAACAGCTTCTCCAGGCAAGATCGTGCAGTGCCGTTAACACGGTGGTGATCGCCATATTCACGCTGTTGTTCACACCGGTCTATGGGTGCTGCTCG
The DNA here is from genome assembly GCF_023101085.1 of Bradyrhizobium sp. 170. Lineage (NCBI taxonomy): Bacteria > Pseudomonadati > Pseudomonadota > Alphaproteobacteria > Hyphomicrobiales > Nitrobacteraceae > Bradyrhizobium > Bradyrhizobium sp. 170. The sequence continues at coordinate 2,713,769 of NZ_CP064703.1, forward strand.
ATACGATGACTCCCTGGCGACGACTTGCGCTGAGCGCATTTGTCACAGCTCTGCTGTTGGTCTTCAGGAAATCGCTGATCGGATAGTACTCGGTCGCGCCGCGCGGAGTTCGGCCAACGGCGCGGGGAGCGCGCTGACCGTCCTTATGTTCTGCCTGTATTTACTCCGCGCAGATTTTTCTGTTCGGCGCCGAACTGATGAAGGCGATCCATGACGAGCGCAGCCCGGCGGCCGCCAGACGCGCTAGGAACAATTGAACATTGCGTGAGTTCGCTTTGAAACACGAACACGAACCCACAGGGTGGCAACGACATGACACGATCCGTTGACGAGCTAAGAAGGGACTCCGAGCAAAGCCGCGCGCAACTCGCGGCGACCGTCGATCGGTTGAGGGAACAGATCACCGACACCGCAGAAGACATCCGTTACAAGGTCTCGCCCGAAGGAATCAAGGCCGAGGTGTCCGGATTCATCAGCCATAAGACCAATAGCTGGCTTTATGCGCTCAGGCAGCAAGCCATGGACAATCCTATGCAGGTGATTGCCGCCGGGACCGCAGTTGCCGTGCCCGTGCTGCGGTTGGCACGCGGGTTCCCGCTGCCGCTATTGATGATCGGCGCGGGACTGGCGCTGGGTTCGAAGACCGTTCGCGACCGCGCAGCGGAAGCGGCCGCGCCTGGAATCGAGAAGGCCAGGGAAGCGATGGATGAGACAGCGGCGCGCGCGCAGTCCTTGGGCGATGGCGTGCGGAAAGCGATTTCCCAAGCCAAGAGCCAGGCAACCGGTATGGCCAGCGAAGCTCAGGATACCGCGGCTGGACCGGCGAATGCAGCCGGTGGAATGGCTAGTGACTTGAGGGAACGCGCAGCGCAGGCCGCCGATGCCGTCACCAGCAAGGTCAGCGCTGGCATCGATGCAGCTTCGGAAAAGGCAAAAGAGACGATAGAGCGGGCTCGCTCCGCAGCGACCGCTACTCCGCCAACGGCAAGCAAGATGATCCGGGACAACGCCGCGCTGATTGGCGGTCTTGGAGTGGCGATCGGCGCGATCCTTGCCGCCTCGCTTCCCACGACCAGGGCTGAAGCGGGCACGATGGGCAAAGCAAGCGACCGGGTGAAGCGCGCCGCCAGTACGGCTACTCAATCCGGATTTGAGGCAGCCAAGGACACCGCGCTCTCGGCAGCCGACGCCGCGGCAAAAAGCGTTGCCGACGCCGACCTCGGAGGACACGCCAGCCGGATCACCGAGGGGGTGACCGACAAGCTCAAAGAAGTGGCCGACGACGTCGTCACGACGGCGTTCGATCCTTCCCGTACCCCGCACAATGAAAAGAGGCCGCCATGAGCGATTTGGACCTTTCCACCCAGAACACGAATTCTTCGCAGACCGCAGATACGTCCCAGAACCTGAAGGACCAAGCAGCGGACGCCGGTGCGAAGATGCAACAACGCGCCCGCGACGCGCTAAAAGATTCGACGGAAGTCGCACGCGACAAATTCAAGGAGGCGGCCGATGCCGCCAAGGGCGTGGCGGCAGGAGCCGCGGATGGTTTCCAGGATCAGGCTCGCGGCCAACAGCGCTCGGGCGCGGATTTCGTCGGCCGGCTGGCCGGAAATATCCGCGATGCGGCGCGCGCATTCGAGAGCGACGCGCCGTTTGCCGCCCGCAGCATCAACTCCGCGGCTGAATATGTGGACGAGGCCGCCGAGAAGATCCGCAGCGGCAGCATCCGCGACCTCGTCGATGGCGCGACGGATTTCGCGAGGCGGCAGCCTGCGGCATTTCTCGGGCTGTCCGTGCTTGCAGGTTTCGCCGCCGTCCGTTTCCTGAAGGCGTCTGGAAACCAGACTTCCTCCTCATCATCGCATCGCGGCGAGGCGTCATGAGCACGAAAACCGATCTCCGGACGATCTCGCACCTGCTTGGCGACGCCCTTTCGCAATTCGCCAAGCTGTTTCAGAACGAGATCGATCTCGCCAAGGCCGAACTCGGCGAGAAGGTTCAGCAAATTGGTGGCGCCGTCGGCTTGTTTGCGGCCGGCGCCATCCTGGTCATTCCCGCCATCGTCATGGCGCTGTTTGCGCTTTCAGCGGCCTTGATCTCGGCAGGATGGTCACAGCCGGTTTCCTATCTGATCTCCGCGATCGTCGCCGCGGTACTTGCGGCAATCTTGTTTGCGGTCGGAATGAACCGGCTTGACGCACGAAATCTGGCGCCGCGCGAAACGCTGCGCCAGCTCGAAAAGGACAAGGATACCGTCAAGGGAATGGTGCGATGAGCGGAAAGCAAGGAAATTTTATAGATGTCCTGACCGCGGCCGCCCGGGACAACCCGCTTGCTGCGGCCCTGATCGGAGGTGGCGCACTGTGGCTATTGATAGGCAATGACAAGCTGAAGAGCGCGGCCAGTTCGGTCAGCGCCGCTACCGCGCCGCTTGCCGATATGGGCGCGCGCGGTCAGCGCGCCGCGGCCTCGACATTCGAGAAGGGTTACGATTCCGTCCGGGATCGCGCTTCCCGAATGCAGGACCAGGCATCGCGCGGCTTCCACGAAGGGCTGCGTCACGCCAGAAGTGCTGCCTCCGATGCCATGTCAGGGACAGCAGACACTTTGAGCGATCGATTCGACGAAGGTGCCACCGGCGCGCGGGAGATGTGGGACCGTCTGAGCGAGGCCATGCCTAGGAAGGAGACCTTGGCAAAAGCGCAATCGTCGCTTTCCGATCTCTTTGAAAGGCAACCATTGGTCCTTGGCGCGGTCGGTCTGGCGATCGGCGCCACGGTGGCCGGGGCGCTGACCAAGTCCAGCATTGAGGACGAGTGGGTCGGCGATGCCAGCGACAGCTTGAAGGCGGATTTGAGTGCCCGCGCCGGGGCTGTATCGCAAGGCGTCGGGGAGGCCTCCGACACGATGAAGGCCGAGCTTGGAGACGCCGGCGCCGAATTTGTCGATCGCGTTAAGCAGGCAGGCAGGGATGCGATGGTTTCAGCTCAAGAAAAGGTCCGTAGCTGAGTGCTATCTGCCAGTCTGTCAGTTCGTGCAGCCCGCGTCGCTTTATACAGGCAGCGGTTCAATGCCCGCACGCCTCCGATGCGGGTGATCATCGTCAGGCCACAAACTGTCGCGACCAAGACAACTGACAAGGACCTTGAACCTGACTCGGCTGACAGTTCGATCCGTATTTTCCACGTCAGGGGCTCGAGTTCCTAAGTGACTTTTGTACAGACCACTGCTCAGGAAGGTATCTCCATCGTGTATTACCGATTGCCGGCATACGTCATGGTAGCTGGGACGGCGCATCAGTGGCCGCGGTGTACGGGTTCGAGATCAAAAACGATGTGGTGCAACGTTTCGGCGGAGCTGCTGGTTCCGCTCGGCCTAGCCCGTAGGAACATTCCATCCGGACGGCCTTTATAGCTCATTGAAATGAGACGGCCTCGATTGGATCGGACATGTGGTGGGCGGTGGTGAAAGAGGCTGCGACCAACTGGTCGAGCCACAAGGATGCCAGGCAGGGGGCTGCCCTCGCATATTACTCCGTGTTCTCGCTTGGCCCTATCATCGTAATCGCCGTTGCAGTAGCCGGCCTGCTCTTCGGCCATGATGCCGTCACTTCTCAAGTCATGTCATCGATCAGGGAGATGCTCGGAGACACCGGAGCCAAGGCCGTCGAGGCGATGCTGGCGGGAGCCAGCCGCCCCGCTGCGGGAGTTCTTGCCACCATCCTCGGCATCGGAGCACTTCTCTTCGCCGCCATCGGTGTCGTGGTGCAGCTGAAGGATGCGCTCAACGTCGTTTGGGACGTGGAGCAGTCCGAGGAGTCCGGGCTGTGGCAGTTCGCCCGTAATCACGTGCTGTCGTTCGCCGCAGTGCTGGCGCTCGGCTTTCTTCTGCTGGTCTCGCTACTGGTGAGCGCGGGCCTCGCAGCAGCCGGCAAATACGCCGCTACCTACCTGCCAGAGGGAGCGCTACACGTCATCAGCATGCTAACTTCATTTGTCGTCGTGATGGCGCTCTTCGCGATGATGTTCAAGTGGCTGCCCGACGTCTCCGTCGGCTGGTGGGACGTCTGGTTGGGCGCGTCTCTCACTGCGCTGTTCTTTGAAATTGGGAAGGCGGCCATCGGCTTCTACATCGGCAAGCAGGGGCTGGAATCGACCTACGGAGCCGCGGCCTCGATCGTCGTCGTGCTGATCTGGGTCTACTACACGTCACAGATCATCTTGATGGGCGCGGAGGTTACCCACAGTTACGCAAAGCACAACGGCTCTTTGAAGCGGCGCGATCCCGACGAAGCGCCGGAAAACCTGCGACCGCCGTCGCAGTCCCGACCTTCGCGGAACCGCGAGCAACGGTCGCCGTCGGGGACCGGCTAAAGGAGGACGATCATGCCGATTCTTGAAGATCTGAAGGAATACGCGGAGCGCGCCACAGGTCTGCGGCGACCCGGCAAGCGGAAGATTTCAGATCTCGCGCGGGCCAGAAACCCCCACGCCGTCCGCTTCAAGGACGATGGTCTCGTCCCCAATCATCCGCGATGGCCGCTGATCATCTATCGAGGCGCCTTCGAATTCGATGAGCGCCACGACCCGGCGGCAGTAATCGAGGACCTGTTCGAAGCGAACGGATGGGGCGACACCTGGCGCGACGGCATTTACGACTACGTGCACTATCACTCCAGTATCCACGAGGTGCTCGGCATCGCGCGCGGCAAGGGGCGCGTCCGCTTCGGTGGCAAAAAGGGTCGAATCTTCACGTTGAAGGCCGGCGATGTCGCTGTCCTGCCCGCTGGCACGGGTCATCAGTGCCTATCGGCTGACGACGACTTCCTCGTCGTCGGCGCCTACCCACCGGCCGGTACGTACGACGAGTGCACGACGATCGAAGACCGCCTCCGTGCCCTCATGCCGATTCCGAAGGTGCCGCCGCCGCGCAAGGATCCGGTCTACGGGACCAGCGGGCCGCTGTCGAAACTCTGGAAGAAAGCGAAATGACGGAGTACCTCCTCCGCTTCATCGTCGGGGGCGTCGTCGTATCGGCTTTCGCCGTGCTCGGTGACGTTCTGCACCCCAAGAGCTTCGCCGGCCTCTTCGGAGCCGCGCCATCGGTCGCGCTCGCCACCCTGGGTATCGCCGTGTACCGCACGGCGCCGGCTATGCAGCGTTACAAACTCATTCGATGATGGCAGGAGCGACCGCGCTTTGCGTCTACAGCGTGGTGGTCTGCCATCTCCTCGTTCGCGCGCGCTTGCGAGCGGCGCCCGCTACGCTGCTGTCGCTCCTCGTCTGGATGATCGTCGCCGTCGGCCTGCTGATCCTCGTCGGAGGGCAGACATGACGCCGATCCGCTTTTCCCCGTCATCGCTGCGGGAAGGCCGCTGGTACGAATACCTGATGCGCTTCGTGCTCGGCGGCGCCGCGACGGTCTTCACCGGTCTCGTCAGCAGCCGTTATGGGGCATCCATCGGAGGTCTCTTTCTCGCCCTTCCTGCCATCTTCTGCGCCAGCGCGACGCTCATCGAGAAGCATGAAATCCGCCGCAAGCGGGAAGCGGGTCTCGCCGGCGAGCGCCGCGGGAAAGAGGCAGCAGCGCTCGACGCCGCCGGCGCGGCGCTCGGCGCAATCGGGCTGCTGGCCTTTGCGATTGTCTTTTCGCTGATCGTGGAAAGCAGCATCCCGGCCGCCTTTGTCAGCGCGTCGCTTGCCTGGCTGATCGTCTCGGTGGCGGCTTGGTACGTGCGCCGCAAGATGCGGTCAGCGCGCAGGCGCCGAACTGCGGGAAAAACCAGCGGCTCCGCGATTTCGCGAAGCCGCTACGGTTGATCGAACAATCTGGACCAAGCCGCGGTCGAAGCCTTCGCGTTGACGCCCTTACACAGCGCCACGGTATGGAGGCTTGGTGTTTGCGGCCTTCTCTTCGTTCAGATGGATCGTGAGGAAGCGCACGATCTCGTGGTGACCGAGTTCTTCTGCGCATACGATCAGCGTCCCGTAACGGCACATTTCGCAGCGCTCGGCGGCCTGCGCGTTCGCGATGATGGCGGCGTCCAGTACGGCCTTGTCTTCGATCTCGCCGGCCGTTTCGTCGGCCTCTTTGATGATGCCCATCGATGGCATGGCGCTACGTCCCGCCGGGCTGCTTGCCGAGCTTCTCAAACCCCCTGAAGCCGCTCGACCTGCTTGTTGGCCTCTTCGAGATGACCTTTCAGTCCGGCGACGTCGTCGCCTTTTCGATCGTCTTGGCGAGCGATTTGATGATCTGTTGCTCGGCGTAGTAGATGTCCTGCAGACCATGGATCAGCAGGTCCTCCATCGATTTTATTTTCGACGTCTTCTTTCGCGATGATGGCATTGGAACGTCGCTGATCCGTGGGGGTTACCGTTCCATGACGAGCGCACCGGAGTACTGAGATGGCCGATGGACAACGCTTCGCCAATCTGCTGGGACGTGCTGCAATGGACGTGTGGGGCGACATGCCGCGTGATATCCAGGAAGCGCTGTTCGAGACGGCGATGAAGGGGCACGACGCGGAGCGCGAGGAACTGGCGCGACTACTGCACGACCGTCATCCCCGGACCCTGCACCCGGCGAAGCCGGACTGAGGAACCGGGTTTCGACACGCGAGTTTATGCAAGCTGCCAGCTGTCCCGCGGCTTGAAGGTTCAGGATGGCCGACGAAAAGATCACGACGACCGGCATTGCCGCTCACGGCGCCTCTCGCCTCGCGTCGGTGGAGATCGACACGTTCAACATCGAACTGAAGGACGACGAAGGATTCTTGGGAGACCGCGCCAGCAAGGGCGCCTTCCGGGACATCCTCGAGAAGTGGCGGAAGCCGATGCGCAAATCCGGCGAGGACCCTTTCGGGAAGGAGCCGACCGAAAACATCAGCAAGAAGTTGCTGGATACCGTCCTGGTCGGCGACGACGCCGAAGCCTCGGCGGTCGTGCACAGCGCCATCGAGGACTTCGCCCAGGAGCTCGCCCACGTCACGCGACGCTTTCTCAAGACCAAGGCCTGGCAGAAGACCGAGCGCATCGTGGTGGGTGGAGGTTTTCGCGACAGCCAGCTCGGCGAACTCGCCATCGCACGAACCGAAATCATCCTTAAGGCCGAGGACTTCAAGATCGAGATGCTGCCGATCCGCCACCACCCGGACGACGCAGGCCTTATTGGCGCGCTACACCTCGCTCCTTCCTGGATCTTCGAGGGGCATGACTCCATCCTCGCCGTCGACATCGGCGGTACGAACATCCGCTGCGGCGTCATCGAAACACGTAGCAAGAAGTCACCGGACCTGTCCAAGGCGAGCGTGTGGAAGTCCGAGCAATGGCGCCATGCCGACGACGGGCAGAGCCGTGAGGATGCGGTGAAGCGTCTCGTCAAGATGCTCGGGGACCTGGTCGCGAAGGCGGACAAGGATGGATTCAAGCTCGCGCCGTTCATCGGCATCGCCTGCCCCGGCGTGATCGGGAGCGATGGCTCGATCGAGAAGGGCGCGCAGAACCTGCCCGGCAACTGGGAGAGCAGTAAGTTCAATCTGCCGGCAAGCCTGGTCGAAGCCATCCCGCAGATCGGAGAGCACGACACGGCCATCGTCATGCACAACGACGGCGTGGTGCAGGGGCTATCCGAAGTACCCTTCATGCGGGACGTGAAACGTTGGGGCGTGCTTACGATCGGCACGGGCCTTGGAAACGCCCGCTTCACCAATCGTAATGGCAACGGCAAGGGCGAGCGCTGAACTTACTCTCCATTCGATGCAGGCCGAGCTCCTCTCACTTGCCTCACGGCCTGCACAATCTCTTTCAGGTGATAGAGTTTATGCAAGGACAGGTTGCCAGGCACAGGAGGAGGTGCAACGGGCGAGAAGCCGTGGCGTAGATCACTGGGAGTTCGGGATCACACTCACGGCAACGTTCGGCTAAGACAGAAAAACGTTGGCTGCACTCTGGACGTCGAGTATTCTCGTGGCGCACCTCGCTGGTGCCGTTCAATGACGCACTCTCTCTTCCGTTTCGATCACTTCGCTTGTGTCTGGATGCTCAACGTCATTGCATTTGCACAGCACGCCGGCCCAACACATGCAGCCAAATTCGGACCAAGCGCGGTGAGTATAGTTCTCGTAGACCCGCCCGATGTCAACGTAGGTCGAGCAGAGTCTATCCCTGTCACAAAGTGTCGGGAGTACGTAGTGGTGAAGATTTATCTTCGTTTAGCAGCTCCTGCTCAGCCAGACGCCAGAACTCCTCGTCTCGCCCCTCGGGTCGACCATTTTGCTCCCATAGCTTGTAAGCCCTGGCAGCGATCTCTTTATCGCTCGGCTTAGCCATTACCGTTCCTCCTTGGAGCACGGTCCCACCTTTGGGGTTGGGGGCTTAATGGCGAGACCGTGCTAGACCAGCATTTGCGTGAAGCTGGCCCTCGGATTCAATGCTGCGTGACGCCGCTAGTTCCTCGGCAAGGTAAACAAGACTGACGTTCGGCTGGAAATGTTATGCCAGTGGAACGCCCAAACATCCCGGACTGCATCTGCGTAGGAAAACATCGCGCCATCGCCATACAGCTCGAGTTGGTAGAAAAGCGCGATCACGGCAAACGCAGCGGACCAGGTCAGGCCTACCCCGATAATGAGATTGAGATACCGGAATGCGAGATCATCAAGGCGCAAAACGCGGCCTGGCATGTCATCGCGTAAGGTAGGATATCGCTTTTAAGCGAATAGAAGAATCGCAAGCTTAGGACTTTTCGCAAACCGAAGCCTTCAGATTAATGATTTTGTGACCGGAGCGTGCCGCCTTCGTCGTTAAGTACCGCCTGTTGTGGGGGGTGACCGGCGCTTGAAGCGCGACGCGGGCAGTGATCTCGATTCCGGCTTTTGTGAGCCCGTCGAGCTTGGCTGGATTGTTGGTGAGCAGGACGATCCGCGTGCAATTCAGGGTTCGCAGCATCAGCGCAGCAACGCCGTAGTCGCGCTCATCGTCTTCGAATCCGAGCGTCGTGTTGGCATCACGCGTATCGAGCCCGCTGTCCTGCAGCCGATAGGCTCTCATCTTGTTCGCAAGGCCGATACCACGACCTTCCTGCGCCATATATAGAATGACGCCGCTGCCAAGGCTTTCTAGGCGGGCGAGGGCGAGCCGAAGCTGGTCACCACAGTCGCATCGCTGCGAGCCGAACACATCTCCGGTCAGGCATGCCGAATGAAGCCGAACCGGGACAGGTTGAGTAAAATCTGGCTTTCCGACAATGATGGCGACCTGATCCGCGCCGAGAGGGTCCCGAAACACGACAAAGCGCGCCGCTGTGCCTGACGCCAATGGAATCGTTGCTTCGCTCACGAGCGCAAATGCATTCGTCGCGTCCGCGGCAAACCGATTGACCGCGTCCGCTTCGACTGTAACGATCAAGTCCATCAAGGCGTCGTTGCGGTTCGGCATCACGTTCGCTGCGAGCACCGCCGGCAGGCTGCGGCTCAACTTGGCGAGCCGGATTGCCGCCGTGGCAGCACGACTTGCAGTCTCCGCCGTTCCTGCAAAGTGCCCCTCGTTTTCAGCACTGGCAGCGAGGTCGAAGATGGTGCTCACGCCGACCACCGGGGAAAGCGGTAAGGCCATTGCGGTCGATGCCTTGATGCCGATCGAGCGGGCTCGCTGTTGCGTGACGACGAGTTTCGGCGCGTTCGGCCTGCATAGGACCGCAAAATCACCCAGGCGTTGTTCGTCAAGCCCGTCGACCGGCAAAGCGAGCAAGGATTCGCCGGATGCGCTAATACGAATCGGTCTTCGCGCCTGCAGCTCGCTCAAGGCGCGGCTGACACTGATGCATTCCGCGTTGCCAAGCAGGGCTGAATTTGCAGACGAATGCGCGGCGCTCATTCGTGGGTGACCTTCCTTTACCGGGCGCGTTCGTAGAACACCGAGAATTCAGAATCATTCCGCTAGAAATCAGATGGATTTCTGCAGCCGAGTGGTCAATAGTAGCATTGATCGTTCACAGGTTCCGGATTTTGATCTCTGCCGTGTTGCTTGGCAAATTACGCACCCGTGAATTCGCGTCTTCCGATGCATGGGAGAGCTTTGTCCAGCGTTTTCGTCGAGGACAGCAACCCCTTCCTCAAGCCTGGGCGGATCTGTTTGGCCCGTTGCGCAACGGGGGAGTGGACGATCTCGTGATTGTGGGGCAAATCGGCCAATCGCTCGATGGACGCATTGCGACGGCTACCGGCCATTCAAAGTATATCAATTGCCCGGCTGGCATTGAACACCTCCATCGGCTGCGTGCGCTCGTCGACATTGTCGTCATTGGCGTTGGGACTGCCGTCGCTGACGATCCGCAATTGACGGTCAGACAAGTCGCCGGCCCTCAGCCGGCGCGTGCCGTGATCGATCCAAGAGGTCGCCTCGGGGCCAATGCGAGATTGTTCGCCGACGATGGTGTTCGCCGCCTGCTAATCACCGCAGAGGGCACACGTTGCACGCTGCCTCCCGGGGTTGAAGTTGTGACCCTGCCGGCCCAAGATGGAAATATAGCTCCATCCGCCATCGTTGCCTCGCTGACGCGGAGAGGGATGCGCCGCGTGTTGATCGAGGGCGGCGCTGACACCCTTTCGCGCTTTATCGCGGCCCGATGTCTCGATCGTCTGCATATAACCGTCTCGCCCGTCATGTTGGGCGCCGGAGGCCCTGGCATCGAGTTGCCGCCGCTCGAGCGGGCCGATCAGGCCCACCGTATGCCTGTGCGCGTGCACATGATCGAGGATGACGTACTGTTTGATTGCGACCTGTCGGCTCAGCGCGTGGTACTCGGTGTGGCAAAGAAGTCGACCTGACCTGCGCGCACCGCTGAAACGCCTTTGCGGAATGCGGCTTTTCTTCTGACCAGCCAGTTGTCGATTTCGGGCCGGGATAGCGGTTCGATTTCACACACGGAGGCTGCCACCGCACGGCGAAGACGACGTGTTCACCACAAGGGCGCCTCATATTGCGCGCGGGCGACGTGTGACTCTGAGAGCGTGATGCGCAGGGCGTTGAGCTCCCGGCCGGGACGGCCGAGTTCGCCAGCTCGGGCCGGCTTCGCCAGTCCGTCGAAAATATACTTGGACAGAAATTCCGTAGTGGTGTTGCTGCCCTTGAACTCGGGCACGTCGTCGAGATTGCGGTAGTTGAGTGGCACCAGTACCGCCTTAAGCGCATTGTGGGCGCGGCCGATGTCGATCACAATTCCATTGATGTCGAGGGTGTCCGCGATGAAGGCCGCATCGACCACGAAAGTCGCCCCGTGCAACGTCTGCGCGGGTCCGAAAACCGCGCCCCGGAAAGAATGAGCGATCATGATGTGGTCGCGAACTTCGATGGTGAACAAGGAAGCTCCTTACGAATAAATGACGGGTTGGCAGAGTATGCCGGTCTTGGCGTCGAGAATTCCCGGCAGTTGATCCGGCAAATCTCCAAACGCAATCGCTGGTGCCAGCAATGCGTCGAGCCGTTGATCGTTGAGCAGTGCGACGGCGGACGCGAGACGGCGGACGCGCGTCCAGCGCGGACGGTGCGATGGGGCAACGCGCCCGACCTGGCTTGATATCAGCCGAAGCCGGCGGCTATGGAAGGAGCCGCCTAGCATTGCGGTCACTGCGGCGTCACCATACCAACTCATCTCGAGCACAGTAGCCTCGTCTCCGCCTAGTTCGAGCGCCGTTCGTAGTCCATCGGGCGAACCGCTGGCGTGAACGATGAGGTCGCAGTCACCTCTTCCTTTCCCGGGTTCAGCGAAACTAACCCCGAGTGTTTCTGCCAATTTCGCCCGGCCTGGATTGATATCCACAAGCGTGACATCCGTACCAGGAATCCGCCCGCACAAATACGCGACGAGAGAACCGACGACGCCAGCCCCTACGACAGCGATGCGGTCGGCTGGTGCCGGTGTAGCATCCCACACGCCGTTGAGCGCGGTTTCCATGTTGGCTGCCAGCACCGCGCGTCGTGGTGGCACGTCCTCCGGAAGCGCGACCGCTGCGCTCGCGGGGATGTTGAAAGCGGTCTGGTGCGGGAAGAGCGCGAAGACGTTCTTGCCCTGCAAGGCGCCTCCGCCGCTCTCGACCCGTCCGACGGCGGCGTAGCCGTACTTGACGGGAAAGGGAAAACTACCCGCCATGAATGGCGCGCGCATCCTTTCGAATTCGCTGACGGGTACGCGCCCACCAAACACCAGTGATTCGGTGCCCCGACTGATTGCGCTATAGATGGTTTTCACGCGTACTTCGCCTGCGCGGGGCGGAGCCATCTCTTCCCGCCGAATCTCGACCTGTCCGGGTCCGCGATACCATAGGGCCGAGGCAATATCGGTACTCGCACTAGCAGCCATTTTCTTAAATCTCGGACTGGAATTCCCAACGGCTTGACGTGTTATAAGCGGTAGTCTGCACCGCCCGTCGGCGAATGAAAAGCATAACCTCTTTGCTACGGGCACACCCGATCTGGCGGCGCTTCTCTTTGTTCGCGGTCACCTTGCCCTGAAAGGTGACAGGGTTTTGTATGCCGTGATCGGCTTCGTCATCATGCATTTTTCACCGATGCCGTTGCTGCAGTGATACCCGCGGCCGGATTGATCCAGGGCAACGAACCCGTGACGGCGTCGACTGCAATTCTCCTGTACGTTCGCAACGAACATCATCCAAACTAGGAACCGATACTCGACGGCCAAGCAAGGCCGCCCCAACGCCGCGAGCGGGCAGAAGGAAATGGTAATGCGATAAGGCAAGAAATCCAAAGTACGCGTGGACTTGGGTGACTGTGCCCAGAGACGACTCGCCCAATGCAAGGGGCTTTCAGCTGAACTCCCACCGTCAGACGGAAATGAGCGCATAGGGCAACCCCGAAGGCTTCTGCACGCCCATGGCGACGTTGTACACCCGCGCTCCGGCGGGCGTGCGGCCTCATACTTCCCGCGATGCGCATGACCATGCACGACGGCGCATACCTTGAAGCGGTCAATGGTTTCTGCAAGGCGCGAGCACCCGAGGAAGGGATAAATTTCGAGAGGTTCACCCTCCACCGTGTCGACAATCGGGGCATAGTGAAGGACCACGACGGCGCGCCGGCTGTTCACCGTGCGCATGATGTTCTCCAGCCGCATCGCTTCATTCATCGCTTCGGCAACAAACGTCTTGATCGCCGGCTCGCCGAAAGAGCTTAGCATTCGTGGACCAAATCCGCCGGCAAAGCCCTTCACGCCAATAAATGCCACGCCATTAACTTCGGCTGCCTGGCCATCGAGCAGGTGTACGCCCGCGTCACAAAGGATTCGTTTCACCTCGTCGGCATGTCCCGACTCGTAATCGTGGTTCCCAAGGACGCCGATTACTGGGACAGAGCAGGCACGCAGCTCTTTAGCGAGGATTTCCGCCTGTGCCGGAGTTCCCGTATCGGTGAGGTCGCCGCAAAGGACCAGGGCGCCGGCACTCTTCGAGATTGCTTGAAACAATTCGCGGAGCGAGCCCGACTGCCCATCCTTCACATGAAGATCGCCCATGCCTGCAAATGTGAATGAACTTGCATCATCGTTCATTGCCGCACTCGTCTTCGACGTTCAGGAAGCCCCACTTCTCGGTCGCACTTCGGTAATCGGAGCTGGAAAGCAACCGACCGCGGCAGAGTTTCGTCGCCGGTGGCGGACCTTCCCGCTGCCGACTCAATCGTTCAAGAAGATCGTCAAGCAGCCAATCTGGAATGGCATCTCGCTCACTCGGATAGATCCAACGAAACGTGAGCAGATGACAAAGCAGTATCTCCCAATGTGGGTTCATGTACATGATCAGGCGCTGCCAATCGATTGCCTCTCGCTGCTTAAGAATGAGATGGACGATATCGACGCCATCATGACGGTTCCGCTTCTGGATGAACGCCTTGGTCCAGATCAGCTCGGTGGGGTTGATCACAGGCACGCAATGCCCGAGCACTTGAGCCTGTGTTGCATACTGAAACCACTCTTCCTGAACCGGCACGGCGCCATTGCTGGAACCAAAGATGACGTCGACGAAATCGCGACCGCGGTGAACTTTTCCCAGCCAACTCTCATTCGCCGATACCCGATTGTTCCGCTGTAGGTGAGAGAGTAGGCGAGGGAATTCCGCGGCAGTCGTAAAAATGTCTAGGTCCTTTGTCGGGTACCGCGCATGGGTATAAAGATTTACGGCGTACCCGCCTCCGATCATGAACGGAAGGTCCGATTCGAGGAGATCCCTCAGGACAATTGAATAGAACTGCTCCGTTTGGGTAAGAGCCGCGAGTTTGAACGCATCGACATCTGTCGAACGTACCGTACCCGGCGCTGGGCGATCTCGCGCGTGCACTGACCACTCCATTTGGTCCTCAATACCAATCGGCGCGCATCCTGGAAGTGCCATCCGCGGACCTCGCACGACGTCGCCAGAAATAGGTTTGCCCGAATCCCAGAGACATCGGTGGATCACATCCTCCGCCTCGGTGAACCGGTGAGCGGTCACAGCTTGCGGCTACCAACAATCGGCATTTCCGAGATTAAGCCTACCGGACATAGTAGGGACACGACAAAACTAGTGACACGATGCCGAGCCCCACTCATTTACCGATCGTCTCGATTGCGCTGGCAAACAGTCGGGCGGAACCTTGCCAAGTGGGGAGCTGAGCCGCTGCCGCGCGAGCATTCGCGGCAAGCCGCCGCCGTTGATGCGGATCGCCGATCAGACGGCGCAGTGCCTGCGACAATGCGATCGGATCGTCCGGAGGCACCAGCAGACCGGCCTCCGCCGGCACTGTTTCTGGGATCGCGCCCGCCCTGGTAGACACGACCGGAAGGCCGTGCCCGATCGCTTCGGCGAGCGCCATCCCATACCCTTCGAAACGCGACGCAAGAACAAATATGTCGGATGCCAAATAGAGTTCGGTGATGCGCTCAGCCGGCACGGCGCCGAGCACCGTGACCTTGTCGCCGAGGCCGTAGGCCTCGATGTCGGCGTCAAGCTTCGCGGCGGCCGCCGGGTTGCGGGTCCGGTCACCCGCGATCGTCAGCCGCCAAGGCATGTCGGCAAGTGTGACCAGAGCAGCAATCAGCAGATCGTATCCTTTGCCTGGTACCACCGAACCAATCGAGAGAAGCCGAACGACGCCATCGTTGCTGCCGGGCGCTGACGGAACAGGATCATTACCCGGTCGGACCACGCTGACGCGCTGAGCCGGGACGTCGTAATCAGCGATCACAATCCGGGCGGTTGCCTCACTCGTGACCACGACGTGCGCGGCAGCAGCGAGCGCCGCGCGCTCGCTCTCGCGGAAGACGTCTGCCTGCGTTCTGTCTAGACCGGAGTGCAGAGCAAGCGGTTGATGCACCAAAGCGATGAGGGGTGTGCGGGATCGGAGCGCGCCGGCCTCGGGCAGGGCCCCGAATGCAAGCCCATCGAGCACCATCGGACAGCCGGCCGGCACCGCGGACAGTATCGCCAGCGCGGTCGCGCGCTGCGCGATGCTCGGGAATGGAAAGCTGCTGCCTATGTTGGCGACATCGACGTGCCAACCGAGCCGCCGAAGCTCTTGGATGATGCGTCGATCATAGCGATAACCTCCGGTCGGCGTGGCGAGATCACCCGGCACGGCGAACACAAGGTGCAGTTCATTGTATGGAAACGTGCGCACGCTGCGGATCCTGCGATGGTTGCGGCAAGTCAGACGGATTTGCGCGAGCCGCAAGCCGAACAATATCCGTCTTCATGACGGCCATTCCTTTCGCTGCTAGGTAGGTTTCGCTTCCTTCCAGGCGCATAGTGAGAGGCCGCCGCGAAAAGAATCCAAGCGAGCGTGCCGCCCGATGACATCAAGCATGGTCAGCAGTAGCGCAGCGAGGGCGGGCACGTCTCCTTTGGGAATGAACGTCCAGGGAACAGAGCGACCGCGGCTAAACCCAGCTTGGTCCAGCAGCACGGAAAATTCTTCGCGAGTCAGTATTCGGTCACTAGAAAGGTGCTTGGTGCCAAACCCCAACATAGGTGCTATCGTCCGATACCAAACGTAATCGGCATCCGGTGTCAGGCAGAAAAAACGGCCACCAATCTTCAGCACCCTATAGATGCTTGCCAACGCCGCTCGCTTGTCTAGCATATGCTCGAAGGCACCGGTACAAATCGCCAGATCGACCGACTGGTCCGGGATTGCGTTCAGCTCCTCGGCGTTGCCCACTTCGAACGTAAGGTTGGCTTTCCAGGCTGAGTTCCCAAGACGAGCGCGCGCCGCTGCGATCATGCCCTGCGAGACATCAATCCCGATGCCACGAGCTATTTCAGGTGCAAGGGCGAGCAGGTGATGGCCGTTGCCGCAACCGAGGTCCAGCACCACATCAGAGGGCTGGATTCGAGCCAGGTTTCGCACGAGCGCGAGTCGGTATTCGAGCAACCGTTGCGGGTGACCGTGTTGCTCGGGAGATCCTGTTGACGCACATCGATCAAAGAAAGATCGGATGTCCGTTGTGTTGCATGAGGGAGCGGTCCTGACACCGCGAAGTCCTGACCAAGGCGCTCGCCGTTCGGTGCCAACTGTCTGTCCCCGCAGCGGGTGGCCTGCGAGATCGGCAGAACTTATCGGATTTCGCGTCTGTATCATCCGCATGACAGGCGCCCCCGAGAATCGACTCCGGCAACCAAATAATTCAATTGCTCCGCCTAAGTTCCCAGATGGCGCAATCTACAAGGTGTGGGCGCGCTGCATTTATCCCTCGTGCAGATCCTGGCGCGTCGATGCGATCGGTTTGCAAAGCCGCCATTCGGCCCGAATTCGCGGACGCTGAATGCCACGCCGCATCGTCTGGCAGGGCCGCAAGTGCTAGGCTTAAGGGCCGGAAAAGATCGTGCACGCCGCAGAATTTCTTTTGGGGTTTCGGTTCTGACGCGGTGAAACGCACACAAGGGGCCGGTAATCGGGATCAGCCACAGTTTTCCGCCTCGGCGGAACTGAAGACAATTCCTGCGGAGTGTCGATTATGAGCTGGTTTTTCATCGCCCTGTGGGCGCCATTCTTACTTGCTTGCGCCAATCACAACGACAAGTTTTTGCTGTCGAGATACCTCAAGCAGAAAAGTATCGGATCTATTGTCGTACTCTCTTCGCTGTTCAGCGGCGTGGCGATCGCGATCGTTTTGTTCATTCAGCCGGACGTGTACGACGTCAGCTTCGTTCAAGGAGCCGCGCTTGGCGCGACCGGGATGTCGAGCGTCTTCGCCGCTGTTTGCTATCTCTACGCACTCGACATCGAGGAAGCATCTTTCGTCACACCGCTTTATCAGATGGTGCCCATCTTTGCTTACGTCCTCGGTTATTTCATTCTGAGTGAAACGATCACGCTTGCTCAAGGAATTGGGTTCGTTCGTTATTATTGTCGGTGCGCTTGCATTGTCGTTTGAGTTTGGTCGGCGGGGAATGCGGTTCAAGCGAAACGTCGTGGCATTGATGCTGGGGGCTTGCTTCTTGAGTGCGGTAAATGGCGTCATTTTCAAGCTGATCGCCGTGGACAAGGGTTTTTGGGTTTCGCTTTTTTGGGGACTCGTCGGCCAAACGATGACCGGTTTGACTTTCCTGGTCTGCGTTCCAAGTTACCGCAGAGATTTCCTCGACCTCTTCAAGCAATCGAAAGTCGGCGCTGTTGGCCTCATCGCGTTGAGCAAGGAAGACCGCGGTTGCGGTCTGTTCTCCCCAGCCCGAACCATAACATTCGGCACACAGCGGGGAGGGCTCGGCTCAATTAAACTAAACGCGCTTCCTTGTGTCTGGTTCCCGACCCTAGGCGGGAGCCAAGTAGCGGTTTTCCGAGCCGAGCCAAGCCCGCCAATGCGGTGATAACGTGCTGCGGATGTTCGGTACCGAAAATCCACCGGCCCCGGGGTGACGGCGGAGGCATGCAGGCTCGCGCTCACTGCCAGAGTGCGCACGACAGGGGCCGGGTGGTTCGGGAAAACGCCCGGCATTGGCGACAGGTTGCCGACGTAGCGGTTGATGACGCGGAACAGCGCGCGGATCGCTTCTTGGTTGGTGGTGATGCTGTGGAGATTGCACATCTATCGAAAGCTGCCGCGACGGATCACCCTGCGTAGCCTCTATTACTATGCAGATCCCTTAGCCTGCGCATGTAGTAATCTGCCGCTCAACCGCTGACCTGATCTCGTCGTTGATTTTGATAACCCTCTTCTTGCTCTTGCGCCATTTCCCCCACGCTCCCGCGGCGTTCGACATCAATGCCCGCCCGGTCAGCGCTGGACGGGCAACATTGTCACAGCGGAC
Organism: Bradyrhizobium sp. 170; assembly: GCF_023101085.1. Lineage (NCBI taxonomy): Bacteria > Pseudomonadati > Pseudomonadota > Alphaproteobacteria > Hyphomicrobiales > Nitrobacteraceae > Bradyrhizobium > Bradyrhizobium sp. 170. The sequence continues at coordinate 2,732,067 of NZ_CP064703.1, forward strand.
CAGGAAGTGGACCACCGTATAGTCACGGAGCATCAACGGCACGGGCAGCGTCAATCCTTTTCCCGCCCATCTCCCTTCACGAAAAGGTCGTCCGGACGATGTGTTCGGACAGGAATTAGATCCGGAGTAGCTATCGACCAACTCGCGCTATCGTCGGCGACGGGCCCTGGTTCGTTGGCGGCGGCAGAGCGGCTAGCAGCGCCTTTTGTCTTTACGGCTTTCTTGGCTGCGGCAGAACGAGCTGAGGCGGTGCGGCGCGAGGCGGCACGACGCGTTTGCTTCGAGAGCGCGGTGCGCGACGCCGTGCTGCGCGGTTCGCGCTTAAGGACCCGTGACACGGCGCGCGAGACGCGCGGTCGGCGTCGGGGCTTTCGCTTGCCCTGGCCTGCCTCATACGCGTACTCGGCGCTTTTGCGGGTGCTCGCCTTGGCCTTGCCTTTCCGTGGCGGGCGAAGAGCAACGCCTGCGCGCCTCGCTTTGGATAGGCCAATGGCAATGGCCTGCTGCGGCGATCTCGCCCCATGTTTGCCGCGGCGAACCTTGCGGATCTCCTCATGCACAAATTCGCCCGCCTGAGTGGTGGTTGATTTGCCCGCGCGCTTGTCCTTCCGGGCCTTCTCCACGGTTCGTCGCTCTGGCATGACTATTCCTCCATAGTGCCCTCAAGCGTAACGCCGTACCTCGCAAAAGGTCCCTGAACGCTGCTTGCGGGGTGTGAACGCCGCAGCCGCGCCATGGCCTAACATGCCGCGCACGTGCTTATCGGAACAACATCGAGCAACTCTGGCCGATCTGGACAGAGTCGGCAGCGCGACCTTGCGCGCAACTATTTCTCGCCTTCGAGTCAACCCATCACGAGATGCTCAGCGAGCACCGTCCAGGACGCGCGGATCTTGTACTCTACGTTCCACTACGACTAATCGCAGACGCCAGGGCGCCGCAGCCTATATCCGCCGGAGGATCGCCTTCATCTGATCGATCTCCTGACGCTGCGACCGTTCGATCTCACCGCACAAGCGGACGATCTCAGGGTCGGTCAGTTTCGCCTGCTGACACATCAGGATTGCACCCGAGTGGTGCGGAATCATCGAGCGAAGGAATGCGCGATCGCCGATCGTCGTCTGGCTGCGGATCAGGGCAAGCTGCCGACGAAACGATGATTGCGCCCGCGAGGATCGCGGTATTTGCGCCCCTCGACGGGAACAAGTGCCGCATCGCCATGATCATCAGCACCACCATCGGTGCGACCATCACCACCGTCATGTAGAGCATATTGAGATTGTTGGAGAAGCTGTCGAGCCCATCGATCATGACGAACATCACGAGATACGTGATGACGCCGCTGATGATCGTCTGAACAATGAGGCTGGCATAGCCACCCTTGTTCGTCTTCATGTGATCCATATCGGCGCTTCTTTTTTGTTCGCTGCGCTTCCCAGCAACGCGCAAAGACTAGATCCGTCATCGAGCGGCCAACACACGCAATTGCAGCGAGCCCAACGAGGGAGCGTTAGGATCCCGCCGCTCCCTGCCGCCGCCGCGCGATCACGAACAGTGGCAGCGATGCGAACTGGACTGCGACGGCGAATATAACGAGCGCGAGCCGCGACTGCTCATACAGAAGACCGGTCGCGATGCTGCCGAGCAGCCAACCACTTCCATAACCCGCAAAGAACAGTCCGAAGGCGAGATTTCGTCGGCTCTCCGGTAGGACGCCGGCGACAACGGCTTTCAGCAGCATGTCTTGCGTGACCTGGCCGATGCCCCAAAACGCCATTCCCAAGAGCGCTAGATAGAAGCCGCCGAGGAATACAAGCGGCGAGAAGAGAGCCGTCAGGACGACCGCGATGAGCATGACCGGCAATCCGATCCTGTCGTACAGCTTGCCCAGGCCGAGACTTGCCATCACGCCACAAGCGGTGCCGAATGCCAGGAAGAGCGGCACCCAATAAACAGTAGCCAGGCCGCTGCGGGAGAGGTGGTAGGCAATGAGCTCGAAGCTCATGAGCCCGGCCGCGAAGCATGCCCCTGCCAGCATGTAGAGCCAATAGGCCGGCGTGAATCCTTTCGCTGGTGCGCTGCGATGTTCCTCAAGCCGCGAGGGGACCGGGAACTGGTGGCGCGCGAAAGTCAGAGAGGCCAGCGCGAGCAGACACGGGATAGCGAGCAGGACATAGCCCGCCCGATGCTGGCCGTGCAGGAAGAGCAGCAGCGCGATGAGGAGAGGGCCGACGGTCCGGCCTCCGGCGTCCAAGGCGTTGTGGACGCCATAGACCCAGCCTCTGCCGTGCTGGCTTGTGGCGTAGGAGAGCATCGCCTCGACGATCGGCTTGCGCATGCCCCGACCGATGCCCTGGAGGAGGACAAGCCCGGCTGCCAGAGTCCAATGTCCAGCCAGCGCGATCGCTGGGACGGCAATCAGGTTGAGTGCATAGCCGACAAAGGCGATGCGCCAATACTTTCCCGTCTTGTCGGCGAGATAGCCGGAAATGCCGCGGGTGAGATAGTTCAGGAATTCGCTCAGACCCGCGGTAACGCTGATGACGGCCGCGCCAGCTCCCAATGAGGCGAGGAACGGCCCATTCATGCTCGCGCCACCTGAGTAGGTCGTGTCGCCGAAGAAATCAACGGCGCCCATGATGAGTACGAAGGTGAAGGCGGGCGACGCGGAACCGATCGACAACAAGCCTCGAGCCATTTCACATCACCGTCGGATGAGCTCGTCCAGCGACCATCGTTCCTGAATCGGATTGGCAACAATGACGGTAGCAGCTGTTGCCACTAGCCGGACTCCCATTACTCTGACGAGAAGAACTAGCTCTTTGTTGGCAGAGATCATCTTCAAGGTCCTCTCCTTACATGTTACATCCGGCCAAATCCCGTGAGCCGTCCCGGATCCTGACGGGGCAAAAGCCCGCCGCGGCGTGAGGATTAGTCGGGGGACTTGCAGCGCTTAAACGGCTTGCCGACAGCATCGGTTCCCGATTGCGAAAATCGATCATGACTGCACGCTTCGCATGCGGCCGGCGGGATCTCGATATGACATCGAGCGAGCAACCGCCGGGCGGGTCGGACGGCCCTTCCGATGAAGGCCGCTTGCAGCGCGGCATTTCCGACGATGCGGGCGAGAGCGTCCGCGGCCCTGGTGACATGCATCCTGCGAGAGGCGCGACCATCTGGACGAAATCGGCGGAGGCGATTGGGGAGGAATTGGATCTTCGGGTGACGACGTCGCACTCATTTGATCCGCAAGCCTTTCCGACGGGTCGAATGATGACACGTGCGACGACCGTAACGAGGCCAAGATCGGGGGGCAGCGTTCTGCTGAAAAGTCGCGACCCACGTATTGCGCCTCGGATCGACTATAACTTGCTGGCCGATCCGAGTGATCGCCGCCGCATTCTCGAAGGCGTGAAACTGTCCCGGCGCATCAGGCGAACGGCGGCAATCGTATTCCATTGTGTGGAAGGATCGGTGTGGAAGGTCGTCACGTCAACGACGTCATCGAACATGCAACCGGCGGCCTTCAGCACTGCAGCAAGGTTGTCGAAGGCAAGCTGGACCTGCTTTTCGAAGTCCGGCTCGGGCGATCCGTCCTCGCGGCTGCCGACCTGGCCCGAGACGAAGAGAAAGTCGTCCGAGCGGATCGCCGCTGAATAGCGATTGCGCTCGTAGAGCGCCTGTCGGCCGGTAGGGAAGATCGCATCGCGCTTGGCCATGATTTCGCTCCTCTTCAAACAAGGTAGGGATCGATCTCCAAACCGTCGCGAGATTGTTCACCGCGACGGGCGGAAGAAGCCAGCCGTTCCGGTTACCGCGTCGCTCGGCGTCTTGCAGCGCGCGCACCTGATCTTAGGCCAGGGGTAGCCTCCATTCTGGTCGATGGTGGGCGACGGATCGATCGGTTCGCCGTCGCTCCACATCCGCTCGTTCCAGCTTTCGCAAAGCAGCCTGTCAGCTTGCTGGATCATCGCCTCACACCCTTGGCCCGCATCTCCGCCGATTGGGCGGCCAGGATGTTGGCCATCGCGCGTGCCTTGCCGAGCTCTTTCGCCAGAGCCTTGCGATTGCCGCCCGACAGGGGCGTAGGGTGATACTTCGGGGCCATCCGGACATCCAGGCGCAAAGAGATCGGATCCGGCGATCCGGAGCGGGTTATGGCGTCTCGAACGCCGGCCAGCACCCATCTTCTTCATGCCTGCCGGTGCGCTGCTGGCAGGTGTTGTCGAGCAGCCGCTGCGCGACGTCCTTCCAGACCGCGTTGCCACCATACAATCGGACTGCATCAGCGGTCTGGATTTCCACGGTCCGCTCGCAGCGGCGGCAGGAGACGCACAGTACGTGGCACTGAATTTCCGAAAGTCGTCGCTGCCGAATCTGTGCCCCGGTCCCGTCGACCCGAGGGTCTTTGAGTACCGATTCCCAGTATTCGGCCGGAAGGGGCGCATCCGGAGCCGCAGCGGAGTGGCCCCGCCTACCGGAAGCTTCGGCGGCCAGCTTTTCCATTTGTTTTGGGGTCGGCATGCGCCAGCTCGCGGGACGGTCGGTCATTCCGAATTAGAACATAAAGAGAACAAAAGTCGAGTCCGCTCAAGCCAGCGCAGAGAAAAATCATTCTTTTGGACGGGCGCGATGTCGGAACCAAGCCGGGCCGTTCGTCTTGAATCCGGCATCAGTAATGGAGTTCCCCTGCAATGGCCCCCCGCGCGAACTGGAAAGGCTTTCTGCGTCTTTCCCTCGTCACCTGTCCGGTCGCGCTCTATCCGGCCACGTCGGAATCCGAAAAGGTCTCCTTCAACCAGCTCAACCGGAAGACCGGCCACCGCATCAAATACGCCAAGGTGGATGCTGACACCGGCGAGGAGGTCGCCAACGAGGACATCGTCAAGGGCTACAAGGTCGACACCGATACCTTCATCGAGGTGACGAAGGAGGAGCTCGAGAACGTCGCGCTGGAATCGACGCGAACCATCGAGATCGACGAGTTCGTCGACCGCAGCGAGATCGATCCGAGATATCTCATCCGGCCTTACTATTTGCGCCCCGACGGCAAGGTCGGGCACGACGCTTTCGCCGTCATTCGCGAAACCATCCGGGAAATGAACAAGGTCGCAATCGGTCGCGTGGTGCTGACCAATCGCGAGCACATCATTGCACTCGAGCCGCTCGACAAGGGGCTGATGGGGACGCTGCTGCGCTATCCCTACGAAGTCCGTTCCGCAGACGAGTATTTCGACGATATCCAGGATATGAAAGTCACGAAGGACATGCTCGATCTCGCCAAACATATCGTCAACCAAAAGGCAGGACATTTCGAGCCGGACAAGTTCGAAGACCAGTACGAAACCGCCCTTATCGATCTCATCAACCAGAAGCGCGCCGGCAAACCGATCACCGCGAAAGCCCGTCCCCGGGGTGAGAACGTGGTCGACTTGATGGGTGCGCTGCGGAAGAGCATCGGAGGAGGCGCGGCGGCAGCGATAGAGCCGCCAAAGAAGCCAGCCAGGAAGGCGCGCAAGGCGGCGGCCGGGCAGAAGGAAATGCTGATGCCGATTGCCGGCAAGAAACCGGCCAAGGAGGCCACGAAGAAGTCGGCGGCACCGCAGCGGAAGTCAGCCTAGCGTGTCGTGAAGCACCCAGTGACGCCAGACGGCCGTTACTTCGTCGTCCGCGGCAGGCTTTGGCGGATGGCGAATCCGGTCTCGACGAGGTTAAGCGAGGCCGATCTCGTCGGGCGGCTGATGGGAGCCCGGCGGGCGGTACGCGACGCCAAGAAAGCGGCCGATCTGGAGGCGGAAGCAACGGCGCATAGGACCGTGGACGAGCTCAAGCAGGCACTCGGCGACCGCGGTGCGGTGTGGTGGGGCGACGGCTCGCCGGATCTCAACCGGCACATGGCGAAGAACACGCTTTATGCCGACTGGTATGCGAAACTGGCTCGCTCCGACCATGGAGGACTGTGAGTTGCCAAAAGCCGCTATCTTCGATCTGGACGGCACGCTTCTGGACTCGGTGGATCTCCACGCGCTGGTATGGCAGGAAGCTTTGCTCAAGTTTGGCCACGATGTCAGCTTTGAACTGGTTCGAGGCCAGATCGGCAAAGGCGGGGACAAGCTCATTCCCGTCTTCCTGTCCGCCGAAGACCAACGAGACCATGGCGAAAAACTGGAAGAGTGGCGCGGAAATCGCTTCAAGACGGAGTATCTGCCGCTTGTGCGTCCCTTCTCGGCGGTCCCGAACCTGCTGCGACGCGTGCGCGAGGCTGGACTTCAGATCGCAATTGCCTCCTCTGCAAAGAATGAAGTCGACAAGTACCTCGACATCGCTCGCATCGTCGATCTCGTGGACCTCGCAACTTCTTCCGACGACGTGGATGAATCAAAACCGGCTCCGGACATCTTCAAGATCGTTCTCAAGAAGCTTAAGATCGATGGCGCCGACGCCGTCGCGATCGGTGACACGCCATACGATGCGGAAGCGGCCGCTAAGGTGGAGGTTCGCACGGTCGGTGTACTCTGTGGAGGCTTCACGGAGAACGAATTGAGGAAAGCCGGGTGCGCCGAGGTGTATCCGGGGCCCGCTGCGCTACTAGCGTGTTTTGAACATTCGTTGCTGCGCAAGTAGCCAGTCGTAGCGCCTCAGATCCTTCGCCGTTGCCCAGCTCTCGATCCGCGCCGCAAAATAGGAGCGACATGCCTGCGCTGAAAAAGACTTCGAGGAGATCGACGTTGAGCGCGGGCATTCTGGCCTACCGGAAAAGCACTCGCGGGCTCGAGGTTCTGCTCGTTCATCCCGGTGGTCCGTTCTGGCGCAAAAAGGACGGTGGCGCCTGGTCCATTCCAAAGGGTGAAATCGATGCCGCGGATGCTCCAGAGCAGGTCGCGCGGCGCGAGTTTGCCGAGGAGCTCGGCCACAGCGCTTCGATTGGTCCACTTCAGCCGCTGGGCGATATCCGACAGCGAGGAGGGAATCGCGTCATCGCATTCGCCGGCGAGGGCCATTTTGACCCGGCGGCGCTGACCAGCAATACCTTCGATATCGAATGGCCGCCCCGAAGCGGTCGACGGCAGAGCTTTCCCGAAGTAGACCGCGCGGAATGGTTCGATATCGAGTTCGCGCGGACCAAGATGCTGTCCGCTCAAGTAGAGCTCCTCGATCGTCTTTTAGCGATCGCGGGTGCGAGCGATAGGAAATGATGTTCAGGATTGGAATCATTTCGGACACGCACGGCCTGTTGAGGCCCGAGGCGGAACGAGGCCTGGCGGGTGTCAATCACATTATCCATGCCGGCGACATCGGGCGCGCCGAGATCGTCGACGCGCTTCGCCGGATCGCGCCCGTCACCGCCATCCGTGGAAACGTGGACAGTGGCGAGTGGGCCCGCGAATACCCCGACACGAAGCTCGTGCGCTTGGCGGGAAAGTCGATCTACGTTCTGCACGACCTGAAGACGCTGCAGGCCGATCCCGGCGCCGGCATCGACGTCATCGTCTCCGGGCATTCCCACGTGCCGAAGATCGACACGGTCGGTGGCGTTCTCTACCTAAATCCCGGCAGCGCGGGACGGCGGCGCTTCAGGCTGCCGATCACGCTTGCGACGCTCGAGGTCACGCCTGAGGGCATGCGACCGGAAATCCACGACCTTGGAGGCGACTGAACGCACGACCGCGGAGGGAATTTACAGCGGAGGAGGCGAATGCGTTAATTCGTTCGGTTTGCCGGTCACGCCCGACGGGAAGCGCTATTTGCGCGGACGTTCTCGCTCGCGCACGACATCCTTCGCCCGCTTGTCGGACCTGAGCCCGAGATAGACGGGCTGGCGCAGTTCGCCCTTGCTCGTCCACTCCGCGAATTTCACCTCGGCCACCAACGACGGCCTGACCCAGGTCGTGGCGGCCTCGTCCTTCACTTTGGCAGGAAAAGGTGATTTAGAGCCCGTCAGCTTCACGAGCTTGGCATGGAGGTCTTCCAGGACCCTGTGGCTGAAGCCAGTGCCGACATGTCCGATGTAGCGCCATGTATCGTCTTCCCGCACGGCGAGGACCAGGGCGCCGAAGAACGGCCTGGTGCGCTTGGGCGCCGTGAAGCCGGCGATCACCACTTCCTGTCGCTTTGCCGTCTTGATCTTCAGCCAATCCGGGGTTCGGCTTCCGGACGTATACGCGCTGTCGGCGCGCTTCGCCATGAGGCCTTCCAAACCCTTCCGCTCGGCCTCAACGAAGAATTTCGTACCGTCTCCTTTGCGGTGAGGGCTGAAGGCGATCAGCCTGTCGCGCGGCAGGATCGCCTTCAGCCGCTTCTTGCGCTTGAGGAGAGGCTGCTTGCGCAAGTCCACTGCGTTCTCGAACATGAGATCGAAGGCGCAATACAGTAGCTTCGCTTCATGGCGCAGCGCGTTTTGAAGCAACTGGAAATATGAGACGCCGTCCTTTCCGATCGCGACGAGCTCGCCGTCGATCACGGCGTCGCCCTTCACGCCCTCCAGCGCTTTGGCGACCTCGATATAGCTGCGGCTGATGATCTTGCCATTGCGGCTGTAAAGCGCGACCTTGCCCCGCCGGATTTCCGCGATCATCCGGAAGCCATCGTACTTGTCCTCGAAAACCCAGCCGGGGTCGTCGAACGGCGCGTCGGTGAGGGTAGCGAGCATCGGCTGCAGGCGCTTGGGCAGGGTCGACGTCCGGCTCATTCGCGGGCCAATCCTTCAGAACTCGTTGCGTAAGGCATGGACGTCCTTCAAGGATTAGGGAACGCTCCAGGGCGGCGCCATGTTCCGTCATGCGCCGGACAAACCAGGGGCGCGTTGATGATCGGGGAGGGCGGGGAGACAGATGACGAGAAAACTCAAGACCTACCAGACTTCGCTGGGCTTCTTCGATCTGGCGATGGCCGCTCCCTCCATGAAAGCGGCTCTGGAAGCATGGGGCGCAGACAGCAATCTCTTCCATCAGGGCGCTGCGAAGGAGAGCCACGATCCGGACGTCATCGCCACGACCATGGCAAAGCCAGGCGTCGTTCTCAGGCGCCCGGTTGGAACCGATCGACCTTTCAGCGAGCATGCTGAACTGCCCACCAATCTTGGTGGCAGCGGATCAACGAAAGCCGCCCGCAAGTCGAAAGGCCCGAAGGCGAAGGAGCCTTCCTCTCGCCCTGTCGACAAGGCTGCGGAGCGAAGGACCGCTCTCGCCTACGAACGGGAACAGAAGCGCCGCGATGTCGAACGGGCGAGGGAGGAGGCCGCGAGGCAGAAGGAGCGTGAACGCCGTCAGCAGGCGGTCGACAAGGCACAGGCTGCGTTGGACAAGGCCGAGCAGAATCACGCGAAGCGGTCGGCCGCCATCCAGGCTGAGGTCGAGGCTCTTGAGAAGAGATTGCAAACCGAAGAAGCCCGCTGGGATAAGGAGAAAGAGCGATTGCAAGCCGCCTTGCGGCGCGCGCGGGGTTAGTTTCTGTGCCGGCATCCACGCGTGAAGGGGGCGGTTGCCGTCAAGCGTTCATCGTTCGGGATCCAGCACGCGTGCTGCGGCTTGGTTCACCGCGGCGCGGTCTCGTCGGCCTCAGGAGCAAGCTCCATGACCGCTCGATGCAGCTCGGCCGGAATCGTCAGCTGACTTTCTAAGGGCTTGGTGGCCCACTGCCAGAAGCGGTCAAAAGCGTCCATCACAGATCCTCCCGAAGTCCCTTGAAGAAGGGATGGCGGACTTTGCCCTCCGCCGACTTCGCGCGGTACTCGATCTCGGCCAGCAGCTTTGGCTCGACCCAGATTCCCTTGTGCGCGATCCGCTTTGCATAGGGCTGCGTCTTGCGGATCAGCGGCTTCAGTCGCTTCTGAAGGTCAGTGGCTGACGTCTTGTCGAACCTATGGTCTACCTTCCCGGCGTAGATCAGATCGGCACCCTTTCTGCGGCCAACGTAGATGCCATCCCACTTGCCTTTATCGATAGCATATCCGGCAATTGTCAGAGTCTCGCGTTGCGCGCAGGTTTTCTTGACCCAGCTGATTCCTCGGCCGCTCGCATACACGCTGTCGCGAACCTTCGACACGACGCCTTCAAGCCCGAGCTTGCAGGCGTGCGCGAACATCTCGCGCCCCTCGATCTCGAAGCTTTCGCTGAACTGCACGTCGGTCCCGGCGATGATCTTCTTCAGTCCGGCCTTGCGCTCGAAGAGCGGCAGCTTTCGGAGGTCTCTGCCGTTCAGGTAGAGCAGGTCGAAGGCGATCAGTACGATCTTGATCGAGGTGCCCTTGAGCTCGTTCTGCAGCACGGAGAAGTCGGTCGCGCCGTTGGCGGCCGGCACGACGACCTCGCCGTCGATGACCGCCGAGCCCGCCTTGATGTGCCAGGCGTCACCTGCGATCTTCCGGAAGCGTTTGGTCCAGTCATTTTCCGCGCCGGGTGAAGACCCTTATGGCCTCGTTTGCCAGATGGACTTGGACGCGGTAGCCATCGAACTTGATTTCGTGAATCCAGCGGGCGCCGCTCGGCACCTTCTCGACCGGGCTGGCCAGGGCCGGTTCGATGAAGCCAGGCAGCGGTGCCTTGACGCCAATGGCCGCCGGGTTTCGACGCTGAAACGCCACTCACGAACTCCAGGCTATAGGTGATTCAAAGTGGCACAGTTCGAATCGTTCCGGAACCTGTGAATCCTTTGCGGCGTTGCATGGTCGTCTTGTCACAGAGGAGGAGCCCATGGCGACAGCGAAGAGGACGGCCCGCGGGCGCAAACAGGACAGGGCCGGGGTGGCCGACCGGCAGAACTACGAGCTACGATACGAGTCGAAGAAGACCGGGCGCTCGGCGACGGCGGTGAAGGAAGGCCGTCAAGAAGGTCGGCAATAGCCGAAAGCGGGTCGAGAAGCGGCTCGGAAGCTAGGCCGACTTGGCCCGCGCCGATTTCCCGGTGCTGGTTCTCTAGCAGTCCGGCGGGCATTCAGGGCAGGTGTCGCCGATCGAGGCTAATACGTCTTCGATTTCGGCGACCGCCTCTGTCCCAGAGAGTCCGTCCGGCGGATCCTGGCGGGCGATGTCGAAGGCGCGCTTGGGGGCGTGCGGGTCGGCGCGATCTTGCATCCAGCCGTGCTCCTCGCACTCGCGGATGGCGCCCGCTTCCTGCAGCACCGAGATTGCCCAGCCACGCAGCGTCCGGATCGCAGAGCGGCGCTCTTTCGTCATCAGCATTGGGGGTTCTCCTGCCGGGGAATCCGTACGGCCGGCGTTCGTTCCTCGTCACTGTCGCAGAGCAGGGATTCGAAATCGCGGTGCTTATCCGCGAAGCTCTAGCGCCACATCCCTTTCACGCGAGCTCCGATGTCAACTCGAGGTCCCTGGCTTGGGCCCCGCGCAGCGCCGTCTGCGGACGTAGTCGGCCAGTTCGCGCGGTCGAACAAGCCGAGCAGCTTCTCGGGAATGAAGCGGGTTCGCGATGCATAAACGTGCCGGTCGCCCTGTGAGCGCTGGCCGTGAGTGAAGAAGCGCTGCGGCACTACCAGATGGAGATCGTCCTTCGCTCGCGTCATCGCGACGTAGAGAAGGCGGCGTTCTTCCTCGAGCTCGGCGGAAGTGCCAGCTCCCAGGTCGGACGGCATGCAGCCGTCGACCACGTTGAGTACGTACACCGACTTCCATTCCTGGCCCTTGGCCGAGTGAATGGTCGATAGGATCAGATAGTCCTCGTCCAACAACGGCACGCCGGCCTGGTCGCTGGTCGCGTCCGGCGGATCCAGCGTGAGTTCGGTCAGGAAGCGTTCGCGCGAAGGGTATCCGCCGGCTATCTGTTCAAGTTGAACGAGGTCGGCGCGCCGGACCTCGGCGTCTTCGTGAATGCGGTCGAGATGTGGTTCGTACCAGAGGCGGGCACGCTCCAGGTCCGATGGCCATTCCGAATACCGAAGGTTTCCGATGGTCTCGACGAAGCTGGTCCAATCGTCGCCGGCGCGAGGTGGGGAGGGAAGGGTACAGAGCGCGCCGAGCGGGTCGGTAGCCTCCGCCATGTGATCGAGGATGCGCTGCGCGGAAGCAGGACCGATACCAGGCAACAGGTGCAACACACGGAACCCAGCGACGCGGTCACGTGGATTTTCGACGAACCGTAGCAGTGCAAGGACATCCTTCACATGCGCGGCGTCGAGAAACTTCAGACCGCCGAACTTCACGAACGGGATGTTGCGACGGGTGAGTTCGACCTCCAACGGGCCGCTGTGCGAGGACGTACGGAAAAGCACCGCCTGCTGCTTGAGGAGGGAGCCTTCCTCGCGGGTTTCGAGAATGCGCTCGATGATGTACCGCGCCTGATCTGCCTCATCTCGTACTGCGACCAGGCGAGGTTTTGCTGACGACGAGCGCTCGGTCCATAGGTTCTTGGTGAAGCGCTCCCTGGCGAGATCGATGACGCCGTTTGCGGCGGAGAGGATCGGCTGCGTCGAACGATAGTTGCGGTCGAGGGTGATGATCTCCGCTCTCGGACTGAATTGATCAGGAAAATCGAGAATGTTGCGAACAGTGGCGGCCCGAAAGGAATAGATCGATTGCGCGTCGTCGCCGACCACGGTGAGGCCACGGCCCCCCGGCTTCAAAGCGAGCAGAACCGATGACTGCAGACGGTTCGTGTCCTGATATTCGTCGACGAGGACATGATCGAAGCGGCCGCCGACATCGTCGGCGATGCCGGCATCGGACATCATCTGTGCCCAGTACAGAAGAAGATCATCGTAATCGAGAACGTTGTGCTTCTGCTTGGCCTCGACGTACGCCGCGAAAAGTTCCTTGAGTTCATTGGCCCAGCCGGCGCACCACGGGTAAGACGCGCCGAGCACTTGGTCCAGTTCGGCCTCGGCGTTGACGCAGCGTGAATAGATCGAAAGGCACGTGCCCTTCGCAGGAAAGCGGCTTTCGGTCTTCGAGAGCCCGCGCTCGTGCCTGACCAGATTCATCAGGTCCGCCGAGTCCTCGCGATCGTGAATGGTAAAAGCAGGATTGAGGCCGATCTGGTCGGCATATTCACGAAGCAGTCGGGCGCCGATACCATGGAAGGTGCCCGCCCAACTGAGCGCGTCAGTCATGATCCTGGCATCAGCGCCAAGCACCTTACGCGCGATCCGCTCGACGCGCCTTGACATCTCGGACGCAGCGCGCCGCGAGAATGTCATCAGCAAGATCCGAGAAGGGTCGGCGCCGCTGACGATGAGGTGAGCAACTCGGTGGGCAAGAGTATTCGTCTTGCCGGATCCGGCGCCGGCGATGACCAGCAGGGGAACTCCGACATGACTGTCGGTGGAGACCCCGTGCTCGACGGCTCGACGCTGTTCCGGGTTGAGCGTCTCAAGATATGATGCGGCCGTCGACGCGAGCACGATCGTCCCCCTGTTAGAATTGCACGCTCGATGATTCTCGCTCAAATCGCAATGAGATCGTCTACGCTGGATCCTGGGGACGTCCTTCAGTCTTGGTCGGTCCTTCCAGTTGTTCCGGCGATCCGTGCAACACCGGCCTACGCCGCCGCCTTATCCTCCTTGTCGGTTCCGCGCATGACGATCTGCAACGCATCATCGGGCAGCGGACGCTGCAGCGCCTTCGCCTCGTCCCACGGAGCGCGCATCCAGACGTCGCGCTCTTCCTCGGAAGTCAGGATCACCGGCATTGCCTTCGGGTGGATCGGCGCGACGACCGCGTTCGGTGAGGTCGTCAAGAAACCATAGACGAGATGAGGCCCGGGAATCGGCTTCGACTTCGTGCCGCGATCGCCCTTGAACTCGGTCCAGATGGCGGCGAACATGAACAGCGGTCGGCTGTCGTCGAGCCCAAACCAGACGACGTCTTTCTTCTTGGTCTCCGGGTTCATCTCGGGCGCGTACTCGGCGAAGCTGTTCGCCGGCGCAAGGCAGCGGTTCTCCGGCTTCAGCCAGCCTCTCCAGTGAGGAGAGGACACGTTGCGAATGTTAGTTACCGGCGGGCCGCCGGTCCTCGGTGGCGGCGGCATGCCCCAGCGCATCAACACCATCTCTTCAGCATCACCGAAATTGCGGATCACCGGTGCCGGATAGTCCGGAAAAACACCGGGCATCGGCGGTAGGTTGCCGACGTACCGGTTCATGCGCCGAAACAGGCCTGCAATCGCCGCCTGGTTGGTCGTGATCGAGTAGAGATTATGCCGACGTCGGCATAATCTCTACTATGCCGACCTCTGGATTATGCCGACCATTAGCTCAGAGCGGGCTCGGGCGGCGGCGATCGCTGCGATGGAGTCGGCATAATCCGATTGATGGCTACCGCGTATAGCCTCCCTCTTGCCAATCGAAGGGAGGCTTTGATGTTGATTGATCTGTCACGAGTTAGGATTTCGGGTCCGCTTTCGGCATTCGCGACCGGGTTTGCCGACCACCTGACACGACAAGGCTATAGCCCACAGCAGGCCCGCTTTCATTTGTTGCTGCTAAATCAGCTGAGCAATTGGCTTGTGAGCGAGGGGCTCGGTGTAGGGGAACTATGCGCAAAGGAAGTAGAGCGGTTTCAGCGCAGCCGTCATGAAGCTGGTTACAGTTTTCTTCGCTCTATCAGAGCGATGCAGCCGATCCTCGGTTACCTGCGCGGTCTTGGGACCGCACCTGCGGCTTTGTTGCCGCCGGCCAGCGGAGTGCTTGAAGCGGCCCTGGCGCGATACCGAGGTTACTTGATACTTGAACGTGGCATCAAGGATGCGTCAGCGTCCAGGTATGTTGAACTGATGCGTCCCTTCCTTCAAACCAGGGTCTTGCCGGACGGCCTTGCTCTGGACCTTCGAAGCCTGACAGCGGCTGATGTCATTTCTTTTGTAGTGACAAAGTGCTCCCGCCTCAGCCCTGGGACGGCCGGGCTGACGGTGACGGCCCTTCGATCACTACTCGGTTTTCTTTACGTCGACGGCGCTATCGATCGGTCGCTGGTGTCTGCGGTGCCGACCGTTCCCGGTCGGCGATTAACCGGATTGCCGAAGGGATTGGCCTCTGACCAGGTGCAGCGCCTTCTGGCGTCCTGCGACGCCAGCACCCGAAGTGGCTGTCGTGACTTCGCGGTCCTGACCATGCTTGTTCGCCTGGGCCTGCGGGCAGGCGAAGTCGCCAAACTGCAACTTGAGCACATCGATTGGCGAGCCGGCGAGATCGTGATTGCTCACAGCAAGGGCAATCGCACCGAACGATTGCCTTTGCCCGCGGATGTCGGCGAAGCAATTGCGGCTTACTTGCGTCACGGCCGTCCCGCAAGCACGCAAGGCCGCACAGTGTTTGCACGGATCACAGCTCCGCACCATGCTCTCACCACTGGCGCGGTAACGCAGATTGTTCGCCACGCTAGCGAACGGTGCGGCATTGAACCGATCCATGCTCACCGGCTGCGTCACACCGCGGCGACTCTGATGCTACGCGGCGGTGCATCGCTGCCCGAGATCGGACAACTCCTGCGCCACCGCAACGCTATTACGACATCGATTTACGCCAAGGTCGATCGCGATGCTCTGCGGTCGATCGCCCGCCCTTGGCCGGGAGACATCGCATGAACGCTCTCCGCAAAGCTCTCGCTGACTATTTTGCGGTTCGCCGCGCCCTCGGCTTTAAGCTCTATCGAGCCGAGAAACTACTCGGTCAGTTTCTCACCTTCGTCGAGGATCGTGGCGAAGACCATCTGACAACCGAGGCGGCGCTCGCTTGGGCGACACTCCCTAAGCGCGGTCGAACCTGGGCGTTTGCCCGGCTTTCCGTTGTTCGCCGCTTCGCTAAACACCTGCGCGGGATCGACCCCGCGACCGAGGTGCCCCCGACACACTTGCTGGTGCAGCAAAAAGGCCGGGCCACCCCCTACCTATATTCGGAGTCGGATATCGCGGCCCTCATCGCCGCAGCCGGGACGCTGCGGGCACCGCACCGAGTGGCGACATTTCGGACATTGATCGCTTTGCTTGCAGTGACCGGCATGCGGGTTGGGGAAGCGATCGGCCTCGACCGCGACGATTTTGACTCCGTCATTGGACTACTCACCATTCGGAACGCAAAGTTCGGCAAGTCTCGCCAATTGCCGCTGCATCCGAGCACCGTGGCTGCACTGGTTGATTATCTGCGTCGAGACGACCGTCCGAAAAACTCGTCGAATACGCCGGCACTGCTGGTCACTACGGTTGGCACCAGGTTCCGCTACATGGGCGTCCAGCCCGTCTTTCGTCAAATTGTGGATGTCGCCGGCCTCAAGCCGCGCTCTGCCTCATGCCGTCCGAGGCTGCATGACCTGCGGCACGGATTTGCCGTCAATACCATCCTTGACGGATATCGAGATGGCAGGGAGCCGGGGAACCGGATCGCGTTGCTGTCGACCTACCTCGGCCACGTCGATCCCGTCAGCACATACTGGTATATCTCAGCTGCGCCGGAGTTGCTGACGCTGGTTGGTGATCGTTTGGAGCGGCACCTCGGAGGTGCCGCATGACCGCACTTGCCCCAACCCTGCAAGCGTTCTTCACGGAACGCCTCATCTGCCAGCGCCAAGCTAGTCCCCATACACTTGCGGCCTACCGGGACACGCTGCGGCTGCTGCTGGTCTTCGCGTCCGCGAGGAAAGACGTCGAACCATCGAAGCTAGACATCGACGATCTTGATGCGCCGCTCATCGGCGCCTTCCTCGACCATCTTGAGAAGCAGCGGGAGAATAGTGCGCGCACTCGCAACGCTCGACTTGCCGCCGTCCGTTCGCTGTTCCGGTACGCAGCGTTTCGACATCCCGAGCATGCCGCCATAATCGAACGCGTGCTTGCCATTCCACGCAAGCGTTTCGACCGGAGGCTCGTCACTTTCCTGATCGAACCAGAACTCGATGCGCTGTTCCGCGCACCCAACCGCTCGACCTGGACCGGGCGGCGCGACCATACCCTGCTTACGCTCGCGGCCCAAACGGGCCTGCGTGCGTCAGAATTGATCGGCCTTCGCATCAGCGATGTTCATCTCGGCACTGGCGCGCATGTCAGTTGCATGGGGAAAGGACGGAAGTTGCGGATCACACCGATTACGTCGGGCATGGTCGCCCTCCTGCGTGTTTGGCTCGCTGAGCGCGCTGGTCAACCGGCGGAGCCACTTTTCGTCACCCAGTCGGGGACGTCACTCAGCCGTGACGCCGTCGAACATCGGCTCGCCAAATACGTTCAGATCGCCACCCGCGCCTGTCCGTCGTTGGGACAGAAAACCATCAGCATGCATGTGTTGCGTCACAGCGCCGCGATGCGACTGCTGCGGGCGGGAGTTGAGACTTCGGTGATAGCACTTTGGCTCGGCCATGAGCAGGTCGAAACCACCCACATCTACCTACACGCTGATATGGGAATCAAGGAACGCGCACTGGCCGCTACAGCTCCAGCGGTAGCTACTGCCGGTCGTTTTCGACCGAATGATAAGCTTCTCGCATTTCTGGAGGCACTGTGATTATGCCGACTCCAAAGCAGCGATCGCCGCCGCCTGAGGCCGTCCTGAGCCAACGGTCGGCATAATCGGCCCCCTCCCTGCCCCCTGCCGAAAATGAATTGGCTTCAAGCTTAGCAGTCGCCGGGCAGGCTCACTTCGCCGAGCGGCGAACAGACCTTGTTTGTCCATTTGCCTGTTCCAAATCGCAGCGATGCACCACCCCGTCGGAGACAGCGTGCTGGTGCTCGAATCACTGTGATGCGATTTCCTCTTGACTTAGAGCGCGCTCGAACCCCTAGCTTCCGTTGCGTCGTTGATCGAGAAGGGTGCTCATGAAGATTGGTGAACTGGCGAAACGCTCGGGACTGACAGCACATACGATTCGTTACTATGAGCGGATCGGGCTGCTGCCCTATGCTGACCGCAACCAATCGCGCCATCGGGATTACGACGCATCGATCCTGACCTGGATCGAGTTTCTCGGCCGTCTGAAGACGACCGGGATGCCGATCCGGGACATGCTGCGCTACGCAGCACTGCGGGAGCGCGGCGTCGGCACTGAGGCTGAGCGTCGCGAGCTTCTGGAGCGCCACCGTGCGGCCGTCCGTGCCCACGCTGCCGAACTGCAAGCGTGCCTTCTCGTTCTCGACACCAAGATTGCTGGCTACGCCGGCACGAGAACAAGGAGCAAAAATCATGACGCAGTCCACGAAAGCACAGGCTCAACCCGCATGCGCACCCCCCGCACCGGTCTTCTCGCCGCAAGAAAGCCGGCTCGAGCGCGGGCGGCGAGCACTAGATGAGATTGACGGCAAGGCTGGGCATAACGTCATCACGGCGCTGGCGGACATCGCGCCCGATTTCGCGCGCTATGTGATCGAGTTCCCCTTCGGCGATATCTATTCCCGCCCCGGCCTCGATCTGCGGGCCCGTGAGATCGCGACCATTGCCGCGTTAACCGCGCTCGGCAATGCCAGCCCTCAGCTCAAGGTTCACATCGAGGCTGGCCTGAACGTCGGCCTGAGCCGTGAAGAGATCACCGAGGTCATCATGCAGATGGCCGTCTATGCCGGCTTCCCGGCCGCGCTCAACGGCCTGTTCGCAGCCAAGGAAATATTCGCCCTCCGCGCCACGCCCAGCGGGGAGACAACCGGCTCTTGATCGCCAACCGGCGCACAAACAGATTCTTGCTGTGACGGGCGATGGCAAAGCCCGGCCACTCTCGCCCCGGCGACAAGCTGCTCGCATTCCTCGAGGCGCTCTGATTATGCCGACATGCCGCGCCGAGATTGCGCCCCTGTCCTCGGGAATGCGCATCGGCGCGGCATAATACGGAGATCGGCATAATAGAGATTGCACACGGGGGTCTCGTTCTGCTTGGACGGCCGCACGAACGGCCCTTGAACGGCGTCGAATCCTATTTGCGCGAGCAGGTGGTGTCGCTGGTCTTGTACCTGCCGCCGGAGAATTTGGGCCAGTCGCACGCGGTGCCGGACCTGGTCATTTGTTCTGCGATGTCGACCTTGTCGAGGAAGCACTGTGCCACGATGCGGTCCCGGCTGGTAGGTCGGGACCGCCCGTCGCAGACGGTGCCTTCACCCACTTGTAGGCAATGGACCGTCTTGCCCTCGATCATGTTCGACAAGGCGCCGGCAGCCTGTCCGTAACCGGCTTGCCCGCGTTCGGGGGCGTCGATTCCGCAGATCCTCACGCGTACCTTGGCGCCATCGGCTTCCATGGTGAAGGTGTCTCCGTCCGACACGGCTAGAACCCTTCCCAGGTAGTCCGCCGCTATCGCTGGCGAACAAACAAATGCGGCGACCATTGCGGCGAGTAATCTCATTTCGGCATCTCCCGACTACCGCCACATTCCCCGCATGCGGGCGCCTATATCGACTTTGGGTCCTTGGCCGGCGGGGCGCGCCCCGGTACCGGCGGGCACAAGAGGCCATGACGTGCGCTCGAACAGTCCGAGCAGCTTCTCGGGGATAAAGCGCGTCCTGGAGGCATAGAGATGGCGATCGCCCTGCGCGTGCTGGCCGTGAACAAAGAAGCGCTGCGGTATGACCAGATGGAGGTCGTCCTTGGCGCGGGTCATGGCGACGTAGAGCAGGCGACGCTCCTCCTCGATCTCGGCCGAGGTGCCGGCACCGAGGTCAGAAGGCATGCAGCCATCGACGGCGTTGAGCAGATAGACCGACTTCCACTCTTGTCCCTTGGCGGAGTGGATCGTGGACAGGATCAGGTAGTCCTCGTCGAGCAGCGGCACGCCGGCTTGATCGCTGGTCGCGTCGGGCGGATCCAGCGTGAGCTCGGTCAGAAAGCGTTCGCGCGAAGGGTATCCGGAGGCGATCTGCTCGAGCTGGAGCAAATCAGCCCGCCGGGTCTCGGCGTCTTCATGGATGCGATCGAGATGTGGTTCATACCACAAGCGAGCCCGCTCCAGATCGACGGGCCATTCCGAATATCGGAGATTGCCCAAGGTCTCGACGAAGCCCTTCCAGTCGTCGCCCGCGCGCGGCGGCGTCGGTATGCCCGCGAGCGCCGCGATCGGGTCGGCGGCCTCCGCCATACGATCGAGCACACGCTGCGCGGTTGCGGAACCGATGCCGGGCAAAAGATGCAGCAGACGGAAGCCCGCGACACGATCGCGCGGATTTTCGACGAACCGCAGCAACGCGAGCATGTCCTTGATGTGGGCGGCGTCGAGAAACTTCAGTCCGCCAAACTTCACGAACGGGATGTTCCGGCGCGTCAGTTCGATTTCAAGCGGACCGCTGTGGCTGGATGTCCGGAACAGCACGGCCTGCTCTTTGAGGAGCGTGCCGGACTCGCGATTCTCCAGGATGCGCTCGACGATAAAGCGGGCCTGGTCGGCCTCGTCGCGGACGGTGACGAGTTGCGGCTTGGCTCCGGACGTCCGCTCGGTCCAGAGGTTCTTGGTGAAGCGTTCCTTGGCGAGACCGATGACGCCGTTGGCGGCGGCGAGAATTGTCTGCGTCGAGCGATAATTGCGGTCGAGCGTGATGATGCTGGCGGGCGGCGAGAATTGGTCGGGAAAGTCGAGGATGTTACGCACGGTCGCGGCACGGAACGAGTAGATCGATTGGGCGTCGTCGCCGACAACCGTCAGGCCTCGCCCTCCGGGCTTGAGCGCCAGCAGGATGGAGGACTGCAGGCGGTTCGTGTCCTGATACTCGTCGACCAGGACGTGGTCGAAGCGGCCGCCGATGTCATCGGCGGGGCCAGCGTCGCCGACCATCTGCGCCCAGTAGAGAAGGAGATCGTCGTAATCGAGAACGTTCTGCTTCTGCTTGGCTTCGACATAGGCCGCGAACAGTTCCTTAAGCTCCGCCGCCCATCCGGCGCACCATGGATACGACGTGCCGATAATCTGCTCGATCGGCGTCTCAGCGTTGACGCAGCGCGAATAGATGGAAAGGCAGGTGCCTTTGGTCGGGAAGCGACTTTGGGTCTTGGAGAATCCCTTTTCATGCCTGACCAGGTTCATGAGGTCGGCTGAGTCTTCGCGGTCGTGAATCGTAAAGGCCGGGTCCAAGCCGATCTGTTCGGCATACTCGCGCAGCAGGCGGGCGCCGATGCCGTGGTAGGTGCCGGCCCAGGTCAGCGCGTCGGTCATGATCCCGGCGTTGTCGCCCAACACCTTGCGCGCGATGCGTTCAACGCGCTTGGTCATCTCGGAGGCAGCGCGGCGGGAGAACGTCATCAGCAGAATCCGGCGCGGGTCGGCGCCCTGAACGATCAGATGGGCGACCCGATGGGCGAGGGTGTTGGTCTTTCCGGACCCAGCTCCTGCGATCACCAGCAGCGGTGGCGCCGCCAATCCACCCGCGGGGTCGTGCTCAACCGCACGCCGCTGCTCGGGATTGAGGGCTTCGAGGTAGGCGGTTGCCGTCTGCACCTTGGGCGTCCGTTCATGGTTGGAAGAAACGACGGTCAATGATTCCTGCTGTGATCGCAACCTAGACCTCCGCTCGGGGGTGGCGCGGCTGCCAACCAAGCTGGAGCAAGGTCGCGGAGGGGCGCCGCCCGGCCTTGGCGCACTTGCGGCAGCGCAGACGGCTTGCAAGATCGTGCACGAAAGTGGTCGGCGGGTGCTTGAGGGCTGCCAGATCGACATCGTTCGGGGTCTTGCACCGTGAACACTGGATTTCCAGCCAGGGAAAGCCGCCGTTAATAGCCTGGTCAATTGTTGGCGAAGGGTCGATCGGTTCGCCATCGCTCCACATCCGCTCGTTCCAGCTTTCACAGAGCAACCTATCGGCCTGCTGGATCAGCGCAGCGCCCTTGGCTCGCATCTCGGCTGATTGCGCAGCCAGAATGCCGGTCATCGCGCGTGCTTTCCCCAATTCCTTCGTCAGAGCCTTTCGGTCCCCGCCTGACAGCGGCGTGGGGTGATGTTTTGGCGCCATCCGGACATCCAAGCGCAGACCAAACTCGCGGTGCAGGCTAGGTCATGTCAAATCCCGGCCAGCACCCGTCTTCTTCATGTCTTCCGGTGCGCTGCTGGCAGGTGTTGTCGAGCAGTCGCTGCGCGACGTCCTTCCAGACCGCATTGCCGCCATACAATCGGACTGCATCGGCGGTCTGGATTTCGACGGTCCGCTCGCAGCGACGGCAGGAGACGCGCAGGATGTGGCGCTGAATTTCCGAAAGACATCGCTGCCGCATCTGGGCTCCGGTCGCATCGGCGCGAGGGTCTTTGAGGACCGATTCCCAGTATTCGGCCGGGAGGGGCGCATCCGGAGCCGCAGCGGAGGGGGCCCGACTGCGGACGGCTTCAGCGGCCAGCTTTTCCATCTGCTTTGGGGTCGGCATGCGCCAGCTCGCGGGTCGGTCGGACATTCCGAATTAGAACATAAAGAGAACATAAGTCGAGTCCGATCGAGGCTCCTCCGTGAAAAATCCTCCTGTTGGAAAGGTCGCGATGTCGGAACCAAGCCGAGCCACTCGTCTTGGATCCAGCATCAGTATTGGAGTTCCCCGCCTATGGCCCCCCGCGCTAACTGGAAAGGCTTCCTGCGCCTTTCCCTCGTCACCTGTCCGGTAGCGCTCTATCCGGCCACGTCGGAATCCGAGAAGGTCTCCTTCAACCAGCTCAACCGGAAGACCGGCCACCGCATCAAGTACGCCAAGGTCGATGCCGACACCGGCGAGGAGGTCGCCAACGAGGACATCGTCAAGGGGTACAAGGTCGACACCGACACCTTCATCGAGGTGACGAAGGAAGAGCTCGAGAACGTCGCGCTGGAATCGACGCGAACGATCGAGATCGACGAGTTCGTCGACCGCAGCGAGATCGATCCGCGATATCTGATCCGCCCCTACTACCTGGTGCCGGACGGCAAGGTCGGACATGACGCCTTCGCCGTCATCCGCGAGACCATCCGAGAGATGAACAAGGTTGCGATCGGGCGCGTGGTGCTGACCAATCGGGAGCACATCATCGCGCTCGATCCGCTCGGCAAGGGCCTGATGGGAACGCTGCTGCGCTACCCCTACGAGGTGCGTTCTGCGGACGAATATTTCGACGATATTCAGGACGTCAAAGTCACCAAGGACATGCTTGATCTCGCCAGGCACATCGTCAACCAGAAGGCGGGACACTTCGAGCCGGACAAGTTCGAGGACCAGTACGAAACCGCCCTTATCGATCTCATCAACCAGAAGCGCGCCGGCAAACCGATCACCGCGAAAGCGCGTCCCCGCGGCGAGAACGTCGTCGATTTGATGGACGCGCTGCGCAAGAGCATCGGAGGAGGCGCGGCGGCAGCGACAGAGGCGTCGAAGAAGCCAGCCAAGAAGGCGCGCAAGGCGGCGGCCGGGCAGAAGGAAATGCTGATGCCGATTGCCGGCAAGAAATCGGCCAAGGAGACCGCGGCGAAGAAGCTGGCGGCCAAACCGCAGCGGAAGTCGGCTTAAGGTATCTTTGCGGTGGGTTCACAGAAAGCTTCGCTCCGACACTCCGGATGCATCGAGATATTGCCCGGGCGGGCGCTCTGCGCGCCCGCTTTGAAAGTTCTCTGCTCACGAGGTAGACAGCACGGCTGATCGCATGGCAGCGGTCAGTGGGCGGTGCGGGGAAGCGTCTCATGGCGAGAAAACTGAAGACCTACCAGACCTCGCTGGGCTTCTTCGATCTGGCGATGGCCGCTCCCTCCATGAAAGCGGCTCTGGAAGCGTGGGGCGCCGACAGCAATCTCTTCCACCAGGGCGCGGCGAAGGAAAGCGACGATCCGGACGTTATCGCGGCGGCCATGGCAAAGCCCGGCGTCGTTCTCAGGCGCCCGGTCGGATCCGACGGATCTTTCAGCGAGCATGCCGAACTGCCCACTCATCTTGGCGGCGGTGGACCAACGAAAGCCGCCCGCAAGTCGAAAGGCCCAAAGGCGAAGAAGCCTTCCTCTCGCCCCGTCGATAAGGTTGCGGAACGAAAGGCCGCTTTCGACTACGAACGGGAACGGAGGAGCCGCGAGCTTGAACGGGCGACCGAAGAGGCCGCCAGGCAGAAGGACCGTGAACGCCGGCAGCAGGCCATCAACAAGGCGCAGGCTGCGTTGGACAAGGCCGAGCAGGAGCACGCGAAGCAGGCCGCCGCCATTCAGGCCGAGGTCGAGGCTATCGAGAAGAGATCGCAAGCCGAAAAAGCCCGCTGGGATAAGGAGAAGGAGCGATTGGAAGCCGCGCTGCGGCGCGCGCGGGGCTAGTTTCTGTAGCGGCACCCACGAGCGAAGGTCAGCGGTCTCTTCAAGTGTTTATCGTTCGGGCTCGTTCGCCCTTGCCGCGGCAGAATCGGCCAACTCGGCGGGATTTCCAATGCCTACGGCTCTGCCAGCTTGAACCGGCGGCCCTTGCACTGAAGTCGGTTCGAGGATTGGATTACCCGCGAGCCGAGTGATCGAGGTAAGTCCATGGTCAATGCGCTCGTCATCCGCCGCAATACGCAACTGGCAAAAGCCCTGAAGGCTCTTCGCGCGGCGCAATATGTTCGAATGTCCACCGATCTTCAGCGCTATTCGACCCAGAACCAGGCGGCCGCTATCGCGGCATACGCGCAGCAACGAAACCTTACCATCGTTCGGACTTATGTCGACGAAGGGCGCAGCGGAGTGAGAATCAACCGGCGGCCGGCCCTTGCCGAACTCATCAAGGATGTTCAATCAGGAAACACGGACTTTGAGCACATTCTGGTCTATGACGTCAGCCGATGGGGACGCTTCCAGGATGTCGATGAAAGCGCGCATTATGAGTTTGTCTGCAAGCGAAGCGGCGTCAAGGTCGCCTATTGCGCTGAACAATTCGAAAACGACGGAAGCCTTCTGTCGAGCATCTTAAAGAACATCAAGCGCGTAATGGCGGCTGAGTTCAGCCGGGAGCTTGGCGTCAAGGTGCACGCCGGCCACTGCCGAATAGCGAGCCTTGGCTATCGCGTTGGTGGCTCGCTCACGTTCGGGCTCGGCAGAGAGATGGTCGATGAGGAGAAACGCTCCAAAGGTCGGCTGGCGAAGGGCGAGTACAAGGCCTTGAAAACGGACCGTGTGCGGCTTCGGCTGGGGTCTGACGAAGAGATTGCGGTCGTCAGATGGATATTCCAGCAATTCGTCTTAGAGCGAAAGACCGACGTCGAAATCGCACGGCAGCTCAATCGCGGAAACATCGCCAGTCACCATGGGCGACCCTGGACCTACATCATGGTCCATTCTATTCTCAGAAATGAGAACTATATCGGCAATCTCGTTTACAACCGAACGACCCGCCGTCTCGGCCAGACGCAAGTAAACAATCCCGATAATTTGTGGATTCGTAGCCCAGGAGTAGTGTCGCCGGTGATCGACCAGGATCTCTTTGCACGTGCTCAGAAGATCATGGCTGAACGGTACATCTCGATTCCAGAAGACCAGATGCTGCGCAGACTCCGCCTGACGCTCGGTCGCAAAGGAAAACTCACGACCCGCATCATTAAAAATGCGCCCGGACTCCCTTCTGTCGCATGCTACATCAAGCATTTTGGCTCACTACGAAAAGCTTACGCGCTTATCGGTTATCAAGGATCCCGTGACTGCGAATGGTTTGACGTGCGAGATCATTGGTCCGAGCTTTTGTCAAAGCTGGCAGGGCAGGTTGCGGAGGCGCTGAGGACCGATCTCGGGATTCGGTTGAATCTCACCGACGATGGTGTAGGGCTCGCACGGCACGGAAACAGCAAGATCATCTCGTTTCAGGTCGTCCGGCGAATGGCGCGGAGGACCCCAAATCATGTTGCTCTGTGGAGAGCCCACCTGAGAAAGGAACGAACCAGGCTGTGTGTTTTCTTGCGGCTGAAGGAGGCCAACAAGGTGGTTCAAGACTATGTGCTGTTGCCCGCAGCAGACACTGCGAAGCCTTATCTAACGCTTTCAGACGGCGCATTGGCCCGCCACAAGGCCGTTCGCGTAGACACTGTGAACGAACTTATTCGGAACATCAAAGCGAGGTTCACTTCGTCCAGCCATGCCGCGCCAGCCAAGCCAACGCGACCGAACAAGCGAAGGAAACCAAGCCGGCCCAAAACCAGGAACGTCCGCGTGCGGCACTGACGGAGCGCAGATCAGATAGAGAATGGCGCCCAATACCTTGCCGTAGTTTCTCCTGAAATCGCCATTGAGCTTCGAAATCTCGACGAGCTCGGAACATTGGTCGGGCATTACATTCTCCTGGAAACACCCCAGGTGCCCCATAGTGTGAATGCTGATCGAAGTTGACCCCTCAATCGCCGCACGTGCGGATCTAAAGTCTTGACTTTATTGATGTGGGAACGACCCCGGCGCCGATAGGCGTCCAAACCCCACGCCGAAACACACTTGTGGTTGTTAAGGCCGAGTTTGCCACCCGGCAAGGGTGCTTGAGTCGGCGGAGAACTGAAGAAGCGTTTCCGATGGTCAGATCCGGATCTATCACCCGCAAAAAAGCGCTCGTGAGGATATCCGCATTTCCCGAGCTCACGTTGTTGCTGCTTCTCGTCTTTGCGCGTGCGGCTGTCGCCGCACCGGGCTCTCGTGAACCGAGCCGCGCAGCGTCTCGGCCATGCGGCTTCGATCCCTCGCGCAGAATAACGAGTCGCTCGCCGGAGGCACTCGCTCTCGGGTCCCGCCGTCATTTCATTCCGGCGTCGCTATCACTGCCCCGCGCTCGGGTGCCTTTTTAACCGGTCTCGCGACTGCACTCGGTCCCGGGTCCCGCCGCTACGCGTCGGCGCTATGCTGACCCTCCTGCGGGTGCCTTTTTTAGCCGGGTCTCGCGACCCGTGAGTGGTCTCCGCTTTCGCGCCGCCCATACACTTCTCTTCTATGTTGATGACGGGACCTCCGCACCTCGCGCGCAAAGCTTCCTGACCCGACCCGCCACATCAGCCCCGTTAATCACACGCGTGAGCCCTCGCGCGAGCTTGGGCGCGCCGTCACAACCATCGGCATTTGGAGCAGCAGCGCGTCCAGACCGACCGAGATACGTGGGTGCATCCGGTTCGAAATCTACCGAGCCTTCAGCTTCTTTTCCGGCGCAGTGCGCCCGTCATCGAGATTGAGAGTGAGAGGGCAGACCGGGTTCGTGACGGGTCGAGTGGTCGGGAGAGAGGCTTCCGGCGCCCGTCGCGGAGAACCGCGATGTTCAGCCAGAAATCATACGCGCGCGCCGGTCAGGATCGGGCCAGCCTTTACACCGAAATCACCGACAAGATCATCGCCGAACTGGAGGCCGGCCGCATCCCATGGGTGCAGCCATGGGGGACGGCGGCGATCAAGGCGCCGCTCGCCATGCCGCGCAATGCTTCGACGCAGCGCGGCTACTCTGGAATTAACGTGCTGATTCTGTGGGGCGCCGTCATTGAACACGGCTTCTCCGGCCAGAGCTGGCTGACCTTTCGTCAGGCGCTCGGGCTCGGCGGCCATGTCAGGAAGGGAGAGCGGGGAACCACCGTCGTCTATGCCGATCGCTTCGTTCCCCAGGGTGAGCGCCAGCATGCCGCGGAGACCGGGGAAGAGCCGGGCACGATCCCGTTCCTCAAGCGTTTCACTCTCTTCAACACCGACCAATGCGATTTGCCCGAGGACGTCGCTGGCTCGGTAGTCCCGTCCCCACCGGACCAGATCGAACCGCAGGCTGAAGCTTTGATTGCCGCGACCGGTGCCGACTTCCGCATCGGCGGCGCGCGCGCCTACTATAATACGAGCGGCGATTTCGTGCAGGTCCCGCCGCCGGCGGCTTACTTTGAGCCGATCAATTGGCATCGGACCGCGTTTCACGAACTCTCGCACTGGAGCGGAGCGGCTCCCCGGCTTGGTCGGGATCTCTCGGGCTCGTTCGGCTCCAAATCCTACGCGCGCGAGGAACTGGTCGCGTTATCCTGACTCTGTGATCCTGTCTCAGAATCAGGCATGGAGCCGCATCACGGACTGGTCCGATGAAGCTCTTCAGACGTCCGGGTCAAGCGTTCCCGCAGCGTAAGCGAGGACAACGCTTGACGCGGCGGCGACTCCACAAACTTGTCTATGGGTGCAGGCGAAGTCCTGCACCCCTGCCACGCGGCGAGCGGGAGAGCGCGAGGGGAACCCCTCGCATTCTAAACAATGAAGTTGCGCCGAAGGCGCTCCGCTTAGGTATCGCGCGTGCAGTTGTATTTTACAAACGTTGACGCTGTTTCTCGCCCGCTTTCCATTGATGGCCTCGTAAGGATCATTGCGCCCGCCGCGCTTGGCAGCGCCGAGCGCGCTGGGTTGATCGACGGCATGCCTTTCATCCTGATGGATGACGGCAGCTACGATCTCCATCTCAATCGATTCTTCCGCGCCTGTCCGGGCATGGGGGCGCGGTCGCCGAACACATGGCGCTCCTACGCCCGGGACATTCTCGTCTGGGCGCGTTTTCTCAGCGAGCGGCGCGGCGGCAAGACGGTCTGGCAGGCGGACCGCCACGATGTGCTGGCCTTTCATCGGTGGGCCGTCGAAGAAGGGATCATCGCGACCTCGCCCTTCAGCTATGGCGTCACCCTCCGCAGGGCAGTTGGTACGCGCGCTATGCTGGCCGTTACGACGAACCGGGCGCGCGAGCGCGCGCCACGGCTGCACGATATGCGTTACGTCGATCTCGGCCGCTATTTGCTCTTCAGGGACGTGGGGCTGAGAGGGCGCTTGCCCGACGGCACCGACGATCCGACGTGGCGTGGCCGCAATGGCGAACGGAATGCGCTCTTCGCAGAGCTGTTGGTCACGACCGGACTGCGGCTGACCGAAGGCGGTAGCCTGCTTCTGGCCGATCTTCCTCGTGCGACAGAAGCCGGATCACGCTCGGTCGTATTCGATCTGCCAGGCGCGGTCGCCAAGGGCGGACGGCCGCGCCGTGTTCGCATTCCCCGTCGCGTGCTGGCGCTGATCAACGACTACATCGATCTCGAGCGCGCTGTCTCATCCGCCCGATCGGAGCCTGCGGTCACCAATCCGCTCTGGTTGGCGCCGGAGGGTGGGAAGATCGTCGCCGCGGCGGGCAAGCGGGTCCGGCTCGACCGGCTCACGCCGGGCGAGCGACGGCGTGTGCTGATCGGCACACCGGGCAAAGCACAACACGCCTTGCTTTGGTTGACCGAAGGCGGCCGGCCCTTGCCTGCGGCCACTTGGGAAGCCGCTTTTCGGCGGGCTTGCGCGCGCTGCCATCGTTTCGGCATCGACGTCAACGTATCGCCCCATACGTTGCGGCATACCTTCGCCGTCAACATGCTTTCCATGCTGATCCGCGAGCAGATCGGCGCGGTGTTCGATCCGCAGGATCGGCACGGCGCGGCCTATCGCCGGATTCTCGGCGATCCGCTGCAGAAGCTGCAGCATCTGCTGGGGCACGCGAGCGTGACCAGCACCTACATCTATCTCGACAGCTTGGCCGAAGCGCAGGAACTGGTCGACACGGCCGCGGATCGCTGGGCCCAAGATACGGCCGGTGATGCGCAATGACCGCCGCCATGACCACATCGGCGCGGCGGCCCGGCCGCCGTGCCCTCTTTCCCGAGACGCTGCCCGATCCCGAGGAGGAAGCTGCTGCGGCGATCGCATCGCTCCGCTTCCCTGTCACCCTCGCGGACCGCACCATGACCATCGACCTGACGATACTGGGCGGTCGCAGAGCATTGGCGCGGACGCTTGCGGGTGCGCTTTGGCGCGCCTGCCAGGTTGGCGGCCCGGCAGGCTCGATCTCGACGGCCGCTGCCTACGCCAATGCGCTCAAGATGTTCTGGCGCTGTCTCGACGCCGGCACTCATCGCGTAACGCGTCTATCGGACATCGATGCCGCGTGCATCGACGGTTTCGACGCCTGGATGGAAGAGAGCGGCCTGCACCCCAATCATCGGCTGCACCGGATGAGCAAAGTGCTCAATCTGCTCCGGCTGGCGGATGCGGCGTCGCCGCGGCAACTGCCACCTGATGCGTCGCGGCGGCTGATGTACACGAGTGATCGGCCGGGCGTGCGCGCCCAACCGCGCGATGCCTATGGCGATGATGTTGCTTCGGCATTGCGAAGCGCAGCACGCGCAGACCTCAGCGCGATCATGCATCGCTTTGCCGCGGTCGAGCGCCTTCCGGCGCACGACGATGCCGATCGGAGCAGCGCTCTGGCAGCAGCACACGAAGCGGCCATGGCAGCGATCGATGCGGAGGGCGTCATCGGGCACCGGCATCCGCTCTTCAAACGGCTCTATACGCTCCGCCGGGAGTGCGGTTTGCCGAACGATCGCCTGATCTACGATCTCCATGGCTGCAGGCATCTGCTGGCCACCGACCTCGTGCCGCTTGTTGTTCTCATTTCGCTCGAGACTGGTCTCGAGGTCGAAGCCATCAAGGGATTGCGGTCGGATTGCCTGAAGAACCCATCCGGCGGCTATGTCGAGATCGAGTACTGCAAGCGGCGGGCGCGCGGCGCCGAGTGGAAGCGACTGCGCGTCCGCGATGGCGGATCGTCGACGCCCGGCGGGCTGATCCGGAAGGTGCTGCACTGGACGGAAGGCACCAGACACCGGCTCGGCGTGCACTCGCTGTGGGCTCATTTCGCCTGGGGCCGCCTGACCCCACGCGTCCTAAGCATGAAGGAAGTCATCGCCTCATGGATCGGACGGCATGGCATCCTCGACGAGCACGGCCGGCCGCTCCGCCTCAACCTGACCCGCCTGCGCAAGACCCATAAGGCGGCATGGTATCGCCGAACCGGCGGCCAGCTCGACCGCTTCGCGGTCGGGCACAGCATCGCGGTCGCGGCCAATCACTACGCCGACATTCCCGCGCTTCGCCATCTCCACGAAGCGACCATTGCCGACGCCATGACCGATGCGCTCGACGCCGCTCGGCATCCGCACGTCCTGTCATCGGAGCAGGAGGCGGCCCTTCGAGCCGATCCCGACGACGCCGTTGATCTGCCGGTCTCGGGAGCGTCTGCCGTCAACGCCCTGTTGAGCGGCGAGCAAGACGTCTGGCTCGCCAGTTGCGGCGGCTTCTACAAGAGCCCGTTCGCGGCCGACGGCGAAGCCTGTCCGTCACCGTTCTGGGGATGCCTGGAATGCAGCAATGCGGTGATTACTGCCCGCAAGCTGCCCGCGCTCTTGTCGTTCCTTACCTTCATCCGCGCGCAAAGGCAGACGCTCACCGAACCTGACTGGACGACGAAGTTCGGACGCGTTCACGGACGGATCGCCGATCAGATCCTGCCCCGCTTCAGCGATGCCGAGATCGAACAGGCGCGTCAGGTCGCGGCTTCAGACCCGGCGCTTATTTACCTGCCACCTGAAGCGGGAGCACCGTGATGCCGACGCCGATCACGCTGCCGGCGCGGGCGTCGCTGCCATCCGCCATCTATAGTGACGACGAGCCTGTCCTCGCCGGCGTCACGGTCAGGGAGGATATCGACCGCGCGCAGCTTCCCCGTTTCGGTGACGATCACTGGGATTTGGGCGCCACCATCTTCCGCGTGAACGCCCGCTACAGCAATTATCGGCTGAACTTCGCCCGCATCGCCGATCCTGTGACGCGGCGGCTGGCGAAGGAGTATGTGATCGCCCGTTTGCGCATCCATGTGCCGGGATACCGCGCGCCGTGTGGTGCGACCTCGGCGATCCGCTTGCTGCGCTACATCCAGCATTTCGCGGCGTTTCTCAGCACAAGGATCGGTGCCGTCGATCTGAGCCGGATCGATCAGGCGCTGCTCGATGCCTATCTGGTGCACGCCCGCGACGGCGGGCGGCGAACGCCCAACGAGACGGTGAAGTATGTCGAATTGCCGATCGATCTGTATCATCTATCGCCGTGGTTGACGGGCGGCGGCATCGGTATTCTTCCGTGGCGCGGGCGCGCGGCGCACCACGTTGCGGGACGTCCACCCACACCCGCCGAGAATGCCACGCCGCGCATTCCCGAGCCAATCATCGGCGCCATGCTTCGCTGGTCGCTCAAGTACATCGAGGTCTACGCGCCGGACATTCTGGCGGCGCGCGCAGAACTCAATGCCATGGAGGATCGCTGCGCTCGATTGATGGCGCGCGACGCCCGGACGGGTCGAGCCGTTGCCAAGACCTACCGCGCCCGTGTGGCAAAGTGGCTCGACGCGCGCCGGGCCGCAGGCCGAGGCGTGCCGATCTGGGAGCGGGCGCCCAACGCCGCCCGCCGGATCGATCCGCTGACCGGCCGCGAGATTCCTCCCTACAACCTCCATCTGATGCGGCTGCATGTCGGCGCTCCCGAGAGCGGGCGCGTCAGCCAGTCCGAACCGACTGCACAGTTGATCGACGCCGCGGCTGCTGAACTGGGAACCGAGATCGGCGGTCTCGATACGCCAATTTCGATTGATCCCGACACGGGCTTGCCGTGGCGTGAGCGCTTCGACGGATTAAGCCTCGCCCGCGAGGAGCGGATGCTGCAAGGCGCCTGCTATTTGGTCTGCGCCTATCTCACCGGCATGCGCGACAGCGAGGTGCAAGCCATGCAGCCGGGCTGCGTTTCAGCGGTGCGTAGCGCCGACGGCCTGGTCGAACGCTACCGGGTGCGCAGCACCGTCTACAAACGTCAAGGCGCGCGCGGCGCGACGGCTGACTGGATTACGATCGAGCCGGTCGCTCGTGCCGTCGCGGTCATGGAGGCTCTCTCTGCACGTAATCGCCGCGAGAAGGGATTGTCGTCCTTATGGGTAGCGCTGAAGGATTGGCCCTGGAGCAACGATCATCTCGGCATGGGTGCGGCGATCACGCTCAATCTGTTTCGCGACGGGCTGGATGCGCGCTCCGCCGACACGCCGGCAATTCCGCGGATCGGGGGTGAGCCCTGGAAGTTCACCACTCGGCAACTGCGCCGCACGGTCGCGTGGTACATCGCCAACCGGCCGTTCGGCACCGTCGCCGGCAAAATCCAGTATAAGCACGCCTCAGTCGTCATGTTCGAAGGCTATGCGGGCTCGGCGCAGGCCGACTTCCGCCTCGCCGTCGAACGCGAACGCGCGCTTGGCCAGCTCGACGACATCGTTGCTCATTACGAAGCGTTTCTTCGTCATGAAGGTCCGGCGGGACCTGGTGCCACGCGGTTGCGACGCGAGTTCGCGCGGGTGCAGAACGAGCTTGGCGATCTCCCGGGCCGCATCATGGATCGCAAGCGACTGCGCACCATGCTCGCCCATCTCGGCCGGACCTTACATGTCGGCTTCCTCAATGATTGCCTTTTCGATGCCGCAACTGCGCTCTGCCTTAGAGACCCATCCGACGCCGAACGAACGGCGCCCGCCTTATCACGATGCAGCCCCGATCGCTGCCCGAATGCCTGCTTGACCGCACGCCATCGCGAGCCGTGGCAGGCCTCAATCGCTGAAGGCGAGGCCTTGCTTGAGCATCGGCACCTGTCGTCCCTGCAGCGGGTGGCCATTACGCGTGACAACGAACGCAAACGTCGGCTGATCGCACCTCTGATGGATGGTGATGCATGACCAGCCTGGGTCCGAGGAGCGAGGCGGCATTGAGGGCGGCAATGGCGCGACTGGTCGACGGTCGGCCCGAACGCACCGACGGCGCGCTCACCGTCTCCAATCTGGCGCGCGAGGCCGGCGTCAGCCGGGCAACAGCGAACCGCGCGGTCGATCTTCTCGCCGAGTTTCGTGCTGCCGAAGCGCGCCACCGGCGATCATCTCCTCAAGCACTGAAGGATCGCGTCCGCTCCATCGAAGCCGAGCTCCGGGCCGTGCGCGGTGCCGAGATGGCCGAACTGCGCGCGCTCACCCGCACGCTCGCGCAGCACATCCAGGTGCTGACGTTGCAGGTTGCCGAGCGTGACGAGGTGATTGCCGCCTTGCAGGATGAACTGGCGCGATCGAATGAGGCCAAGGTCGTTCCGCTGCGGCGCTCGCCGCGAGACGGCGCTGGCTGAGAGCCACGCAATATCCTCACCGCCGGCCGGTCCTGCGGCCATCGGTCATGGCCGACGTCTCCTGTGCTCGCCCGTCGAGGCAGGGGCTCGGTTGTGGCAGACGCTGCCGGCCCGTCAACCCTGTTCCGCACCAGTAACCGAGAACAGGGTGTGACGGCCCGGCTCGCCGCGTCTGCCCCTGCCGCTTCGCCCTCGACGGAGAGGGCGAGCACAGGAGGCACCCATGACCACCGATCGCAACAGCCAGGCCCGGACCGTCAACGATATCTACGAGCGCGTCACCAACCAGATCATCGCCGCCGTCGAGGCCGGCGCCGGCGAGCACCGGATGCCCTGGCATCACGACGGATCGGCCATCACCACACCCGTCAATGTTGCCTCACGCAAGACCTATCGCGGTGTCAACGTAATCACCCTTTGGGCTGCGGCGCATGCGGCCGGCTATCCCGCCGGCATCTGGGGCACCTATCGCCAATGGCGCGAACTCGACGCTCAGGTTCGCAAGGGCGAGCGCGGCCACCTCGTCGTGTTCTGGAAGATGAGCGATCGCGACGACGGCGGCGCCGATCGTCAGGACGGCGACGACAATCACGATGAGCCCTCGCGGCGCATGTTCGCCCGCGGCTACACCGTCTTCAACTGCGCCCAGGTCGACGGATACACGCCGCACGAGATGGCGCTGCTGCCGGCAGCCGAGCGGATCGAGCATGCCGAGCGGTTCTGCGCCGCCCTTGGCATCGATATTCGCCACGGCGGATCGCAGGCCTGCTACATCCCATCGAAGGACTGCGTGCAGATGCCGGACTTCGCCTGCTTCCGTGATGCGATTGCCTACTACGCCGTGCTACTCCACGAATGCGGACACGCCTCGGGTGCCAAGCATCGCCTCGACCGCGATCTCTCCGGACGATTCGGCTCGGCCGCCTACGCCATGGAAGAATGCACGGTCGAACTTCTCAGCGCCATGATCTGCGCCGATCTCAACCTCAGTGTCGAGCCGCGACCCGACCACGCCCGCTACATCGCCTCCTGGCTCGAAGTGCTGCGCTCCGACAAGCGCGCCATCTTCACCGCAGCGAGCAAGGCACAAGAGATCGCCGACTGGATGCACGCCCGGCAAGCCAATGCTCATCGGCACGAAGTCAAGGGCGCCGCGTAGGCGCCCCTCAGCGGGGCCGTTTCAAGGGATCCACCGGGTGCGATCAGTTGACCGCACCCTCCCGGAACAGCGTCTCGATCAGCGGGCATTCCGGCAACGTGCCGTCAGCACATTGCGCGACAACCTTCTTGAGCACCCGCTCCATGCGCTTCAGATCGGCGATCTTCGCCTGCACGTCCTCAAGGTGTGCGGCGGCGACGGCGCGCGCCTCGGCACAGGGCTGGTCGCGCTCGTCGACGAGACGCAGCAGCTCACGGATTTCATCGAGGGAGAAGCCGAGCTCGCGCGCGCGCAACACGAAGCGAAGGCGCCGCTCATGCGAGGTGTCGTAGCTGCGATAGCCGCCAGCCGTGCGCGGCGGTTCGGGCAGAAGACCGACCTTCTCGTAATAGCGCACGGTCTCCAGGTTGCACCCCGTCCGTTGGGCGAGCTCGGCTCGCTGCAGGCCCTTCACCACGGCGTGATCGCGCATCCCAAAATCCCTCTTGACCCTGTAGCGACTACAGACCTCATGGTACGGCACGCATAGGATTTCGACAAGGAAAGAGAGAGTGGACATGGTCGCATCGCGATCCGGAACGGCAAGCATGGCGCCTCGTGCGGCGGATCCCTCCGCGTCCGAGCGCGGCGAGGTCGGACGGCAGCGTCTGATCGCCGTTGGCGGCATTTTCGGCGCGCTCGCCGCCTCGTCCTGCTGCATCGTGCCGCTGATCCTGTTCAGCCTCGGCATTGGTGGTGCCTGGATTGGCAATCTAACGGCGCTTGCACCCTACAAACCGATCTTCGTCGCCGCAACCGCAGGCCTTCTCGGTTACGGCTTCTATCTCGTCTACTGGAAGCCGCGGCGAGCCTGCGCCGAGGGCGCCGCTTGCGCGCGCCCCATTTCCAACCGTCTCGTCCAGCTCGCGCTCTGGATCGCGACCGTGCTCGTGATCGCCGCCTTCGCCTTCGACTACGTCGCCCCGCTGCTGCTTCGCGCCTGACACCAAAAGGAGACCCGTCCGATGAACAAATATTTGAGCGCACTCACCTTGATCGCCTCGATGATGACGGCATCGACTGCATTCGCCGGCGAGCGCACGGTCACCTTCTCCGTCGACAACATGACCTGTGCCTCGTGTCCCTACATCGTGAAGAGTTCGATGGAGGGGGTCTCCGGCGTCGCAAAGGTCGCCGTTTCCTTCCGTGCCAAGACCGCAACCGTGATCTTCGACGACACGAAGACGAACTCGGACGCCATCGCGACCGCCAGCATGAACGCGGGCTATCCGGCCCATACGGTGAAGCAGGGCAGTTGAGGTGAATGACCGCGCCCTGATCCGTGCAGGCACGGCTGGTGCCGTCCTCGCTGCGATCTGTTGCGCGGCGCCGCTCCTCGCCGGAGTCCTGCCACTGGCCGGCCTCGGCGCGTGGCTGGTAGGTGAGGGTCTGGTGGTGCTTCCCCTGATGGTCGCGTGCTTCGGTCTCGTCGCGTGGGCTATCCATCGTCGCCACGCAAAAGCCGCCAGCAGCGAGACCAAAATTCACAAGGAGGGCGTGAAGCCATGAACGACTGTTGCACATCCTCCTCGTCCCTGGACAAGCTTGCAGCTTCCGCATCCACGACACTACCGAGCTACGCCGTGCGGCCGGGCGTGACGTTTCCGGATTGGTCTGTGGTCAAATCACCAGCGGTCAAGGATGCGCTGCAGGCAATGGTCGGGTCCGACCATGTGTTCGATCGCTGGAGAGGCTACGATCCCGCCACCGACCGCGTTCGCGTTGCGCTGCTCCAACTCTACGCCGAAGACGGACGAGCCCCGACCACGGGCGCGCTTGCGAAGCGAGCGGGGTTGAACGATACGTCCGTCCGCCCTCTGCTCGAAGAGCTCCGCCGTCGCGACCTGGCCGTGCTCGACGGCGAGCGGATCGTCGGCGCCTATCCCTTCACCGATAAGGACACGGGCCACCGGGTCACACTGGACGGACGTGTTCTCAACGCCATGTGCGCGGTCGACGCACTCGGCATTGGCGCCATGACTGATCGCGATATCATAATTGCATCGCGCTGCCGCCATTGTGGTGCGCCAATCCGGATCGCCACTCGGGACCAAGGGCGGGCGCTGGCGCAGATCGAGCCGCGGACTGCTGTCATGTGGCAAAGCGTTCGCTACGAAGGCGCGTGTGCTGCGAACTCGCTGTGCGCGACCACCGCCTTCTTCTGTTCGGACGACCATCTCTCCGCCTGGCGCCGTGAACAGGCCGCGGACGAGGCCGGGTTTCGGTTGTCGATCGAGGAAGGGCTGGAGGCTGGCCGCGCTCTGTTCGGGCCGAGCCTCGCCGGCCTCGATACGGCGGCACAGTCGTCGGTCGGCTCGACATCGAAGCGCGCTGTAGTGGCGGACCGGTTTCGCACGAACGGTCGCAATGGTGGCGCCTACGATCTCGTCGTCATCGGCGCCGGCTCGGCCGGCTTCTCGGCCTCGATCGCGGCCGCCGATCAGGGCGCGCAGGTAGCGCTCATCGGCAGCGGCACCATCGGCGGCACCTGCGTCAACATCGGCTGCGTGCCGTCGAAGACTCTGATCCGAGCCGCCGAGACGCTTCACAACGCGCGCGTAGCAGCGCGTTTTGCCGGCATCACGGCGGAGGCCGAACTGACCGACTGGCGCAGCACCGTTCGTCAGAAGGATGCACTCGTTTCCGAACTGCGCCAGGCCAAGTACACGAACCTGCTTCCCGCCTACAACAGTATCGCTTATCGTGAAGGACCGGCGCGCCTCATAGAAGGTGGTGTCGAGGTGGACGGCGCCCGCATTTCGGCCAGCAAGATCATCATTGCGACCGGCGCGCGGCCTGCGATACCCGCCATCCCCGGCATCGAGGCCGTGCCGTATTTGACCAGCACGACCGCGCTCGATCTTGAGGAGCTACCACGATCGTTGCTCGTCATCGGCGGCGGCTATATCGGGGCGGAGCTTGCCCAGATGTTCGCCCGCGCGGGCGTCAAGGTGACGCTCGTATGCCGGTCCCATTTGCTCCCCGAGGCGGAGGCCGAGATCGGCGCGGCGCTGACGGGATATTTCCAGGACGAAGGGATCTCCGTGATCTCCGGCATCGCCTACCGTGCGATCCGCAAGACCGAGAACGGCATTGCGCTCGATGTTTCGCGCGACGGCCAGAACACCACGATTGACGCCGATCAGGTGCTGATCACCACCGGGCGCGCGCCCAACATCGAAGGCCTTGGGCTCACCGAACACGGAATCGCCGTCTCGCCGAAGGGCGGCATCGTCGTCGACGACCGCATGCGCACCACCGGGGCCGGCATCTATGCCGCCGGCGACGTCACCGGCCGCGACCAGTTCGTCTATATGGCCGCCTACGGAGCCAAGCTCGCCGCCAAGAACGCCCTCAATGGCGACAGCCTGCGCTACGACAACAGCGCCATGCCGGCCATTGTGTTCACCGACCCGCAGGTGGCGAGCGTCGGCCTGACCGAGGCCGCGGCGCGCGCGGCCGGGCACGCCATCCGTATCTCGACAATCGGTCTCGACCAGGTGCCGCGCGCTCTCGCCGCTCGCGACACTCGTGGACTCATCAAGCTCGTGGCCGACGCCGGCAGCGGCCGGCTGCTGGGTGCGCATATCCTCGCGCCGGAAGGAGCCGACAGCATCCAGACCGCGGCGCTGGCGATCCGGCAGGGTCTCACCGTCGACGACCTCGCGGATGCGATCTTTCCGTATCTCACCACCGTCGAGGGCCTGAAGCTCGCGGCGCTGTCGTTCGGCAGGGATGTCGCCAAACTGTCGTGCTGCGCTGGTTGAGCGCGCCAAGAACACAATCTGCCGTGATTACTGCGGGAGCTTCGTCGACAGGCGTGGAATCCAGCGCACGTAAAGAAGCTCACTCACGAGTTCGATGATCGTCTGGGTGACGATCACCGCTGGAAGCGTCGGCACGCCTCCGGGGATTGCGAAGGCGAGCGGCAGAACTACGAGCGAGTTGCGCGTTGCTGCACTGAACGACACCGCACGGATGGCCCTGGGCTCAAGACGTAGGTTTCGTGCGACGAGCCAGCCGATCACCGGCGCGAGAATGGCATAAGCCACGTAGATCGGCGCCGCCGTCAGCGCGGCGGCACTCGCTTCGCCGATCCGCGGCATGACCGAGGCGAGGACAAGGAACAGGACAAGGGCCGTCGCCGGCACCGGAAGAAGCCCAAATGCAGTCGCCGCCCGAACGCCACTCGCCGCTCGCTGGGCCCAGAGCTGGACAGCTCCGGCCAGCACAAGGGGAGCGGCGATCAGCCAGACGAAGGCGTGGATGAATGGGCCAGGCTGGACGAGGCCAGAGGCATCACCACCCAGCACTAATCTTAGATAGACAGGCAGCAACCCTATCTGAAGCAGCAGGAGCGCCGGTGTTGCCGCCAGCAGCAGCCGGGCGTCGCCGCGGCCGAGATGCGTGAAGGTGACGACATAGTCGATGCAAGGTGTGAGAAGCACGAACAGAACCGCCAGCCGTAGCATCGGATCATATGGCAGGAACTGCACGAGCACGGCCGTAACGGCCGGCATGACGACGAAGTTCGTCGCGAGCAGAGCGCCAAGGAAGCGCGTGTTTCGCAGGGCCGCCCCAAGCTCTGCCAGCGGAACCTGGAGGAAGGTCACAAACAACATCACCGCCAAAGCGGGATTGATGGCGAACTCAAGCGCGCTCGCGGTCGGAACGGTGAGGCCGACGAGCGCCCCGACTGCGATCGCGGCGAAGTAGATCGCGACCTGGCGCGCCTCCAAGGCCGCTCGAACCTGTTCCACTCTTCCTGATCCTTTCCAGCCGATCGCGTCGGCGTTTCTGCAGCAAACGCCGCAGCGTCGCTCAATTTCAGTTTTGCGGAATCGTCGCCCTCGGGCGACACCGGCTGCGTCAAAGCCGCATTCGCACCGATGCTCTTAGCCACATGCTTGACGCGACATTCGGCGTTTCGAGCCTGCGCCAGCGTGCCGAAGCGGTGCGGATTGCGCTAGATCTCCCAGGATCACGCAATCCGGTCCTGGTCCGCCGGCACAGGACGCATCGCAGCTCTCCACGAAGCGGGCGATTGTCCGCTCCAGCGCCCTCAATTCCTCCAGCTTGACGCGAACCATGTCCAAGTGGCTTTGCGCCATATCTCGGGCTTCCATGCAGGACCGCTCCCTGTCCTGCATCAGCGCCACCAGTGATCGCACTTGCTCGATCGAGAAGCCGAAGTCGCGGCACCGGCGTATGAAGGTCAGCCGCTTGACGTCCTCGTCGCCATAGCTCCGCTGGCCGCCCTCGCGGCGGATCGCGCGAGGCAGGAGGCCAATCTCCTCATAGTAGCGGACGGTCGGCGTGCTCGTGCCGGTGCGCTTCGCCAAGGCGCCGATCTTCAGATCCTGCATCGCGTTTTTCCTTCGTCAGGGCTCTTGAACCTCAAGTTACTTGAAGTCCTATCTTCCTGCCAGTCCAAGTCGTCCAGGCTCTCGGACGATCAGAAGGAGCATCGAAGATGACCGCTGCCGTGGCCGAACCAACGCCGATCGCCTGCACCCTTGGATCCGGAGACTTCCAGGAGCGCGTGGCCTGGATCGACGACCTCAACCGCGACGCCTTGCGCTCCCAACGTCGGGATGGGCTGCGCCTCGAACTCACCTACGCGGCAGCTGCGCTCGACCGCGTGGGCGAGATGGTCGCGCGCGAGCAGGAATGCTGTGCGTTCCTAACCTTTGACGTGCGCGTAGAGAGAGATGCCGTTCACCTCGTCATAGAGGCTCCCGAGAGCGCACGCGATGCCCTCGACGCCGTCTTCGAGCCTTTCCAAGGGCGCGGGCCCGGTGCCTCCGCTTGCGGCTGTTCACCGGGGGACCAATGATGCGGAACACGCCTGAACTCCCCCATGACGGCGTCGACACGCTCGCGCGGAAGGCTGGTGGTCGTGTCATCGTGGCTGCCGCCGCGGTGACGGCAACGGGAGCGCTTGCATGCGCGGTCTGCTGCGTGCTGCCGTTCGCCCTGCCGGCAGTTGCGCTGGCGAGCGCCGGCGGCATCATTGCTTGGTTCGCACAAGCGCAGAGTTGGATGATGGATCTCGCGCTCGTCGCCGCCGCCGCCGCTTGGCTCTGGGTCGGGTGGCAGAGCCTCCGATCGAAGACGAGGCCTGCGAAGCCGACCCTCTTTGCGATGAGTTGCGCCACTATCTTCCTCGTACTGGCGATCTCGTGGCCTTTCCTCGAGCCAAGCGTCGTGCGGTTGCTCGCATCATAGAATGCTGCTGACGCTGTGGGCGGGCGGATGTCCGTCCTCGCACGAGCATCCTGCTGTCCCCAAGGCTTCGTTGTTCCACGCGCGTTCTCCGAATTGGGAAAAGCGAAGAATCTGTCTCATGATGACCGCTCGATCGAACGGCTCGGAAAACCAGCAAGTTCGCCGTCACAAACGAGCTGTGAGACAGGTTGACTGTTCAGATAACGCGCCGAGATGGCGGGGGCGTTTGTCTGCGCCACCCTTGGCATCGTGCCGACCGTGCGCCACGCCGACTATATCGGCTCCTGGCTCAAGGTGCTGCGCGAGGACAACCGCGCCGTCGTGCGGGCGGCGAGCGCGGCATCGAAGGCTGCCGATTTCCTGCTCGGCTTTCTGCAACGGCCGATCGCCTCTGCCAATGATAGCAACGAGGAGGCCACGTAGTGTATCCGCCGGTTGTTTCGGCTTGCGTTCGCGGCGGTGCGTCAGAGAGCGAGAGGAGGGGTGGGCTTTTCGTGACGGGTTGGAGGTCGAGAGAGAGTCTTTCGGCCGCCCGTCGCGGAGAATTCGACATGGCAAGCGCCGTTCAGAAGATCAAACTCAGTCCATCCCGGGACATTCCTTTCAACAAGCTGGTCTTGAGCCAGTCGAATGTTCGCCGCGTCAAGGCGGGCATCTCGATCGAGCAATTGGCCGAGAGCATCGCGCAGCGCACCTTGCTGCAAAGCCTCAGCGTCCGTGCCGTCGTCGACGCCGACGGCACGGAGACCGGCATGTTCGAGGTGCCTGCGGGCGGGCGTCGATACC
The DNA here is from genome assembly GCF_023101085.1 of Bradyrhizobium sp. 170. Lineage (NCBI taxonomy): Bacteria > Pseudomonadati > Pseudomonadota > Alphaproteobacteria > Hyphomicrobiales > Nitrobacteraceae > Bradyrhizobium > Bradyrhizobium sp. 170. Next base: position 2,774,131 of record NZ_CP064703.1, read on the forward strand.
GCGCCCTCGAGCTTCTGGTGAAGCAGAAGCGCATGGCGAAGACGCAACCGGTCCCCTGCGTGGTCAGGGACGGCGGTATTGCCGAAGACGACTCGCTTGCGGAAAACGACGAACGCGTCGGCCTGCATCCGCTCGATCAGTTCCGCGCGTTCCAAATCCTCCGCGATGGCGGCATGAGCGAAGAGGACATCGCCGCACGGCATTTCGTGACGCCGGCTATCGTCAAGCAGCGCCTGCGCCTGGCTTCGGTGTCGCCGAAGCTGCACGACGTCTACGCCGAGGATGGCATGACGCTGGAGCAACTCATGGCCTTTACCGTCACCGGCGACCAGGCGCGTCAGGAGCAGGTTTGGGACGATGTGAGCCGCTCTCAGAACGACGAACCGTACCAGATCCGCCGGATGCTCACGGAACACACCGTGCGCGCCTCCGACCGCCGCGCCCAATTCGTCGGGCTCGACGCGTACGAGCAGGCGGGTGGCGTCGTGCTGCGCGACTTGTTTCAGCACGATGACGGGGGGTGGCTGCAGGACGTGCCGCTGCTCGATCGTATGGTCACGGAGAAGCTCAGGATCGAGGCCGAGGCGATCGCGTCCGAGGGCTGGAAGTGGATCACAGTTGCCGTCGACTTCCCCTACGGTCAGTCCAACGGACTGCGCCAACTCGACGGTCAGCTGGCTGAACTGACGGAGGAGGAGCGGGCGACGCTCGACGCCTTGAATGCCGAGTACGCCAGGATCGAGACCGACTACCAGGACGCCGACGAACTCCCCGAAGAGATCGACCAGCTTCTCGGCGAGATCGAGGCGGCGCGTTCGGCATTTGAAGACCGATCGCTCATCTACGATCCGGCCGACATCGCCCGTGCCGGCGGCTTCGTCAGCATCGACGCCGAAGGTTTACTCTCGATCGACCGCGGTTACGTTCGTCCTGAGGACGAGGTGCCCCAAGTCCCCGATAGCGACGCCGACGCTGGGGGAGAGACAGTCGACAACCGGGAGCCCGGTACGATCAAGCGTGCCGTCATCACGGTCGGTGGTGCGTCGACCGAGCCAGTCGACGAGGACGATGACGATGCCGTAAAGCCGCTGCCGGACCGGCTCGTCACCGAACTGACCGCGCATCGCACGCTGGCGCTGCGCGATGCACTGGCCAACAACCCCGCCGTCGCCTTCCAGGCGGTGCTGCACAATTTCGTGCTGGCGACCTTCTATCGTTTCGCATCGTCGAGCGGCTGCCTGGAGATCTCGATCCGAACGCCGACGTTCCCCGCTCAGGCTGCCGGCCTGAAGGAGAGCGCGTCGGCTGTCGCCATCGACGCACGCCACGATGGATGGAAGGCGCGGTTGCCCAAGGAGGAGGGCGGCCTGTGGGACGCGCTTGCCGCGCTCGACGGGACCGCGCAGGCGGCCCTGTTCGCGCACTGCGCCTCGTCCGCGGTCAACGCACTTCACGAACCCGCCAACCGGTACAATGAGGGGCGCGTCTCCGCCCACGGCGTCCGACGCCGGCTCGATCAGGCCGATGCCCTGGCTCGCGCTGTCGAGCTCGACATGGTGACAGCAGGCTGGAAGCCGACTGCCGATAACTACCTTGGCCGCGTCACCAAGCCCCGCATTCTCCAGGCGGTGCGCGAGGCCAAGGGTGAGCCGTCGGTGCAGCTCATCGACCACCTGAAGAAAGGCGACATGGCGCGGGAGGCCGAGCGTTTGCTCGATGGCACGGGCTGGCTGCCCGAGCCGCTACGTCTCCCTGACATCGACGACGCGCAGCAAGGTCCGGCCGCGGACGTCGAGGCGCTTCCGGAATTCCTCGCGGAGGACGACGAAGTCGCCGCCGACGCAGACGAAGACCGGCCCCAAATCATCGCAGCTGAATAGTTGAGTGAACGCGAGGCGGTTGCGGCCGCTTCGCACCTTCCCAGCCTCACACCCATCCCCAAGCCCGGCTCCCCCCAATGACAGGGACATGCCGGGCTTTCATCGTTTCAGGAGAACGATCATGTCTGCTCACACTGTCTACGAAAATGCACCACTCGGTTCACTCATTCGCTATTCCGACGGCACGCCGAGGCCGCCTGCGCGCTTCAAAAAGAAGCTCGCGGCGTGGGAAAACCGCAACGGCGCCGGGCGCCTCGTCAGGAAAGAGCCGGCCAGAGAGCGGCCGAACTGGATCTCGCCTGCCAGCTTCACACTCCACGAGGGCGATTTCGGGAGCGGCGGCGTCGTGGTGCTGACGGTCAGGCGTACATACTCCCTCGACAGCGATCTCCGCTTCGAGATCGTCGAACGCCCTGCCATCGGCGCGGTACGCATCCTCCAGGAATATGGCGACAATGCCGAACTGCTTCATCTAGCCCAAAGCCACGAAGCGGCCGAGCGCTGGTTGACGCAACATCGCTATTCCAACGTGCGCCTGAACGAGGTCACCGAGGATGAGGTCGGCGCTGATGTCGTCGAGGGTCGGGCCGCCTGACCTTCGGTGCGATCCACTGTACCCGTTCACTCGTAGGGCTCCCGGCCATCGCGCGGTTCCGTGTAGCGGGCAGGGGCCGATCGATCGTGCCTGCTGCGTCAAGAAGCACACCAGGCGGCTGATCGAGCCGGAGGCGCAACCGGCTTGATCGCGGGCAACTCGAGGGTCCGACGCTGATGCGTCGGACCCTTTGTTCGTGGACGGGTCAAAGGAAGAGCGCGGCCGGGACGGGTTTGAGCCGGCGAGGTCGAGAGAGAGCGCCTGCGGCTCGACCCGTCTCCGCTCTTTCGAGGTCACTTCCATGACATACATCTCCGCTTCTGCCGCCGCATCCGCGTGCTTTGAGGCCGCTTCCGATATCGCAGGCCGATCTGCCGCGATTGGCCGGGCCGCGCAACTTCTCCTTCCTCATCTCGAAAGTGGTCGTCGCATCGATGCGCCGCTCCTGCGCGTCGCCATGGACGCCGCTTTTGGCGGCACCGACGCTTCGGGAGCCTGGGCCTGGAAGACCGGCTACGACGCCTGTGAAGCGGCGACGGTGCTGTTCCTGCGCAAGTTCGCCCCGGCGATGCGCGCACGCGCCGCATCGCCGGTCGCCATGCTGCCGATGCTGGCCAAAATCACCAGCCTTCTTCCTACCCATACCCGCCGCTCCGAAGAGAGCGAGACGTTCCAACAGTTCAGTACGCCCATTCCGCTCAGTTTTGTGGCGAGCCTGGCCGCCGCGATCACGCCGGCTGACGTTGTCCTGGAGCCGTCGGCCGGCACCGGGCTGCTTGCGATCCTCGCCGAACTCGCCGGGGGATCTCTTGCCCTCAACGAGTTGGCCGAAACCCGCGCGGGACTTTTGTCACTCCTCTTTCCCGGCATCGCGGTGACCTCGTTCGATGCCGCGCACATCGACGATCATCTCAACACCGACACCGTCCCCAGCGTCGTGCTGATGAATCCGCCATTCTCGGCCGTCGCCAACGTCGATCGCCGTATGGCCGACGCGGCGCTCCGTCACATCTCCTCGGCACTGGGACGCCTGGCCGAAGGCGGACGCCTGGTCGCGATATCAGGCGCGAACTGCGCGCCCGACAATCCCGCGTGGCGGGACGCTTTCGTCGCCCTGCAGGAACGCGGGCGGGTCGTGTTTTCCGCTGCCATTGACGGCACGGTCTTCGCCAAGCACGGCACCAGCACCGATACGCGCCTGACCGTGATCGACAAGGTGCCTTGCGAAGATACAACGGTGTTTCCGCTGTCGCCAGGCATGGCGCCGGATGTAGCAACACTGCTCGGCTGGGTGATACGGCAGGTGCCATCTCGGTCTCCGATCGGATCGGCTGTCGCCAGTCCAGCGCCCGCGCGTCCGGCCATTCTCAAAACGGTACGCGCCTACGCCATGCGCCCATCCGCCGCCCCAGCACCGGCGATGGGATCCGAGGCGACCGAACTCGCCCACGAAACCCTGGCGTGGCACCCCGTCGAGCACGGCCGCATCACCGAAGCCCTCTACGAACAGTACGGCTTACAGTCGATCCGTATTCCCGGCTCCCAAGCCCATCCCACCATGCTCGTGCAATCAACGGCGATGGCGTCGGTCGCACCACCCATTCCCTCTTATCGGCCGCATCTTCCCGCGAATGTGGTGTCGGACGGCCTGCTGTCGGATGCACAGCTTGAATCCGTGATCTATGCCGGCGAAGCCCATGGCGGCACTCTCCAGGGATCATGGACGGTCGACGAGACGTTCGATTTCGTCTCGGCCGCGCCCGCGGACGCCGAGAACGCCGTCCAGTTTCGGCGTGGCTGGTTTCTTGGTGATGGAACTGGCGCCGGCAAGGGCCGTCAGGTCGCCGGTATCCTGCTCGACAACTGGCTCAAGGGTCGCCGCCGTGCAGTGTGGGTCAGCAAATCCGACAAGCTGATCGAGGACGCCCAGCGTGACTGGTCCGCACTCGGCCAGGAACGCCTGCTGGTGACACCGCTCTCGCGTTTCCGTCAGGGCACACCGATCCGTCTGGAGCAGGGCATCCTTTTCACGACCTACGCCACGCTACGTTCCGACGCGCGTGACGAGAAGGTTTCTCGGGTCCGGCAAATCGTTGAATGGTTGAGCAGGAATTTCGACGGCGTGATCATTTTCGACGAGTCTCACGCGATGCAGAATGCGGCGGGCGGGAAAGGTGAACGTGGCGGCGCGGCCGCTTCACAACAAGGCCGCGCGGGGCTTCGCCTGCAACATGCCTTGCCGAACGCGCGCATCGTCTACGTCTCGGCGACCGGCGCCACTACGGTCCACAATCTCGCCTATGCGCAGCGGCTTGGACTGTGGGGCGGCGAAGATTTCCCATTCGCCTCCCGCGCGGAGTTCGTTGAGGCGATTGAGGCCGGTGGTGTCGCGGCGATGGAAGTGCTGGCGCGCGATCTCAAGGCGCTCGGTCTCTATGCCGCCAGATCGTTGTCATATGAGGGCGTCGAATACGAGCTGGTTGAGCATACGCTCACCGACGAGCAGATTCGCATCTATGACGCTTATGCGGGCGCGTTCAGCGTCATCCATAACAATCTCGATGCGGCGATGCAGGCGGCCAACATCACCGGCTCCACCGGCACTTTGAACGCGCAGGCGAAGTCCGCCGCGCGCTCCGCCTTTGAGAGCGCCAAGCAGCGTTTCTTCAACCACCTCATTACGGCGATGAAGACGCCGTCGCTGATCGCAGCCATTGATCGCGATCTTGCGGCGGGCCATGCCGCCGTGATCCAGATTGTTTCGACCGGCGAGGCGCTGATGGAACGGCGGCTCGCCGAAATTCCGACCGAGGAATGGGGCGACGTCCAGGTCGACATTACCCCGCGCGAATACGTGCTGGATTATCTCGCGCATTCGTTCCCGACCCAGCTCTACGAGCCCTTCACCGACAGCGAGGGCAATTTGTCGTCACGGCCGGTATACCGTGACGGCCAGCCAGTGCAGTGTCGGGACGCCGTCGCGCGCCGCGACCGGCTGATCGAAAAACTCGCCTCGTTAACGCCTGTCCACGGCGCGCTCGATCAGATCGTTCAGCGCTTCGGCACCGACATGGTGGCCGAAGTCACCGGCCGTTCGCGCCGGATCGTTCGCAAGCGGGGCGCCGATCGCATCGATCGGCTCGTGGTCGAGAACCGCGCGGGTTCGGCGAATCTCGCCGAAACCCAGGCGTTCATGGATGACGACAAGCGCATCCTCGTTTTCTCCGACGCAGGCGGTACCGGACGCAGCTATCATGCGGAGCTGTCAGCCAAAAACCGCCGCCTTCGGGTTCACTACCTTCTTGAGGCCGGATGGAAGGCCGATGCCGCCATTCAGGGCCTTGGCCGTACCAACCGCACCAACCAGGTGCAGCCGCCGCTGTTCCGCCCTATCGCGACCAACGTGAAGGCCGAGAAGCGCTTTCTCTCGACCATCGCGCGGCGTCTCGACACCCTCGGCGCCATCACCAAAGGCCAGCGCCAGACCGGCGGGCAGGGGTTGTTCAGATCCGAGGACAATTTGGAGAGCCACTATGCCCGCGATGCCCTGCGGCAGCTCTACGTTCTCCTTGTCATGGGCAAGGTCGAGGATTGTTCACTCCAGACGTTTGAGGATACCACAGGGCTCAAGCTTATGGATGCCAACGGCATCAGGGACGAATTGCCGCCGATCACGACCTTCCTCAACCGTCTGCTGGCGATGACTATCGATCTGCAGAACATCCTGTTCACGGCTTTCGAACAATTGCTGACCTCGCGCATCGAGGGGGCGATCGCAAGCGGTACCTATGATGTCGGATTGGAAACGCTCACGGCAGAGTCCTTTGCCATCGCCGATCGGCAGACCATCTACACCCATCCCGGCACGTCGGCTGAGACCCGTCTGCTGACGATCACCCAACGTGATCGCAACAGACCCGTTACCCTCGACGACGCGCTCAATCGTCTCGCCGATCCGCGCGCCGTGCTCCTGGTCAACAGCCAGTCGAGACGAGCGGCAGTGCAGGTACCGGCTCGCAGTCTGATGACTGACGACGGTGAGGTCGAACGCCGGGTGCGTCTCATTCGACCGATGGAGCATCCAACTGTCGCGTTGGCGATGATGCCACAGACCCACTGGCAGGAGACCGACCGCGAGACCTTTTCGCGTGTCTGGACCGCGGAGGTTGCCGAGGTACCGGAATTCACCGACAGCAAGATCCACATCGTGTCTGGATTGTTGTTACCGATCTGGAAGCGCTTGCCCAACGAGTCGACGCGGGTCTACCGGCTCCAACTGGATACCGGCGAGCGCATCATTGGCCGCAAGGTCTCGCCGGCTTGGGTCGCGGGCGCACTTTCAATCGGTATGGCGACGTTGACGCCGGACGGGGCCTTTACGGCGCTGATGGATGGCAAGACCGTGCTCGATCTCGCCGAAGGCCTGCAACTTCGTCGCGTCCGCGTCATGGGCGTGAACCGCATCGAACTGTCCGGTTTTACCGACGCGATGCGGGACCGGCTGCGAGCCTATGGCCTGTTCCACGAAATCATCTCGTGGAAGCTGCGCATGTTCGTGCCGACGGACGCTTCCGGGCCGGCAATCCTGGGCAAAGTGCTGGAGCGCTATCCGCTCTCGCGCATCTCCGATCGGGCGGCGGCGTGACATGCCCCGCGATGCAACCGAATTGGCGCATCGCCTGGCGCGGGAGGCCGAGGCGGTGTGCCGTCACTATCTCTCCAACGGGCGGCGGGTCGGAAACTATTGGCAGGTCGGCGATGTCAGGAACGCCGCTGGCCGCTCGATGTTCGTACGCCTGAGCCGCGATGCATCCGGCAAACGCGTCGCCGGCAAATGGACCGACGCCGCCACCGGCGAGCACGGCGATCTGCTCGACGTCATCCGCAAAAGCTGCGGCTTCGTCGATTTCCGCGACGTGGCTGGCGAAGCAAGACGCTTCCTCAGGCTACCACGACCTGAACCGGACTACCCGCCGCGTCATTCGGTGGTACCGACTGGATCGCCGAAGTCGGCGACCAGGGGTTCTCCGGAATCGGCACGGCGGCTATTCGCGATGTCTCAGCCGATTGCGGGGACGCTTGCGGAAGCAAATCTCCGTGCCCGCGGCATCACGGTGCTTCGCGACTGCGCAAGCCTTCGGTTCCATCCGCGCTGCTACTACCGTCCGGATCCATACGAACCGACCGAGACCTGGCCGGCGATGATCGCGGCGGTGACCGATCTCGGCGGAAGGATTACCGGCGCGCATCGTACCTACCTCAATCCGCAAGGGTTCGATCGTTCGGCCAGCGGCAAGGCGCCAATCGACACGCCACGACGCGCGATGGGCCATCTCCTCGGTAACGCCGTTCGTTTCGGTGTCGCAGACGACGTGATGGCGGCCGGCGAGGGGATCGAAACCATATTGTCGCTCCGTTGCGGTTTGCCTGATATGCCAATGGCGGCGGCACTTTCAGCCGCTCACCTCGCAGCCATTCTCCTTCCGGCCACACTGCGTCGCCTTTACATCGTTCGCGACGACGATCCCGCCGGAGATCATGCAATGGAAAGCCTGACCGCGCGGGCTGGCACGAACGGGATCGAGGCGATCGCCCTGTCGCCGCGCTGCGGAGATTTCAACGAGGATCTCCGAGGTTTCGGCATCGATGCGCTTCGGGCAGCGCTCCGGGCACGACTCGCCCCGGAGGACGTAGCGCGCTTCGTGGAGTTCTGACACGCCGCCGGTACGGGACACGAACGGGGGGTCTCCGCATTCCCTCGCGCCGGTTCGCAGGCGTTTCCCGGTGTGTCGGAGAGGACCGCTCCCCGGCCTTCTGAGAGGGCGACCCTGCGGCAAGCGGCCCGGCCATGCAATGGCGCGAGCCGGCTATTTTCCGTCGCGTCCTTACGGACGCTTTACATCGCGAAACAAAATAGCCGGCTCCCGCCATCCTCCGCTCCGCTTCAGCCGCTTCGCGGTGCAGGTCCTGTCCGCCCGCCGCCTTTCGTCACCACGAAGGCCGCGATGGGCGCGGCCGTTCCGACAAAGGAAAACGCCATGACGACCGATCGCGACGAACAGACCTCGGATCCGCCGCTCACGACATCCCCAACCGATCACGTTCTCACCGAACTCCAGCTCCATGGCTATCGCCCCTTTCAGGACGAACCCGACCCCAGACCGCTGCCTGAAGCGCACACCGTCGCCGACGCCGTCGCCGACATCTTTGACGCCCTGATCGCGACGCTCAGCGAGACCCGTCTCGAACCAGATCTTGAGAACCTGCTGTGGGGAAGCGTCAATCTCTTCCACCGCGCCACGATGCGTATCGAACGCGACCTTGACGGCAATGAGTTGGCGCAGAAGCGCAGCCAGAAGGATCAGGATGGCTCGGAAATCCGCTCGGTCGAATTGGAACGCGTCATCGCCGAGGGCATGACCCTAATCGAACGCCGCAACACCATCGAGTTCTTTCGCGACCAGGCCGCCGAGCAGTTTGAACGTCACACCGGCTCAGTTTGGCGGCCACGCTCGGGATCTCTGGTGAACCATCGCACCCTGACTTCGGCCATGATCGACAGTCGCGACTTTCTCGCAGCCAAACGTCGTGTCGCCCTTGAGCCGCTGATGCCCGCGGGCACCAGGATCGCCTTTACCGGCGGGCTCGATTGCAACGATCACCGCCTGATCTGGGATACGCTCGACAAGGTCCGGGCCAAATATCCTGACATGGTCCTGCTGCATGGAGGATCGCCAAAGGGCGCCGAACGCATCGCCGCCCGCTGGGCCGATCACCGCAAGGTAACGCAGATCGCCTTCAAGCCGGACTGGACCCGCCACGCCAAGGCGGCACCCTTCAAGCGCAACGACCAGATGCTCGACGTCCTGCCGGTTGGCGTCATGGTATTCCCCGGCACCGGCATTCAGGACAATCTCGCCGACAAAGCGCGCAAGCTCGGTATTCCCGTCTGGAAGTTCGGCGGCGACAACGGCGCGTAAGCGCCGCTACTGCCGGACAAAAGGCACATTTCAGTATTGACCAGACGGAGGTACCGCCAACGAATTTCCTCTCCCGTCACCTCATGTCTTCGGCTATGCTAAATGGTGCGCCGTGGTGGTGGTGGAGGCGTAACCCTTGCAACACGTGTCACGGGAGCCACCACCATGATCACCACTGGCATTCTTCTCAATATCGCCGGGCTCGGCGTCGGCTGTTGGGCGCTATTCACGCTCGCAGTCTATGCATTGCCGTTCTTCGTCGGCATGACCGCCGGCATGTATACGTATCGAACTGGAATAGGTCCCATCGGCGCCATCGCTGTTGGTTTTGTCGCGGGTGCCTTCGGACTTTTGGCCGGTCGGTATCTCTTCTCTGTCACACGCTCTCCCACCATCCGTCTTGTCATAGCCCTTTTGTTCGCGGCTCCCGCTGTATGGGCCGGCTATGAGGTGACGCTCAGCCTCGCTCATATCGGCATTTCCTCGGAATGGTGGCGGGAAGTGTTTGCCTTGGTCGGCGCGGTCGGCATCGGATGCACCGCTTGGGCCCGCGTGGCGATATTGACGACACCTGTTCTCAGCGAGAGCGTTGGTGCTGGTCGGCTCCATCACCCTTGGGACCATGCTTGGGATCGGTGACCCCAGACGGGTGATCGTCCGGCTCCGTCTTCTCTCGGCTCGCTATGGAACGGGAGGCTGTCGTTCTTCGTGACCGAAAGATAGCGGCCCTCGCGGGAGCGCTTCGAACGGGCGGTGACGATCCCGTCGGTCGACGATAATCCTGAAGGCTCGGCGCGTTGTCGTTGGTCCGGTTTGTCTCGTCGACGCTTGGCCGCCTTTCTGTACGCCAGGTTTTCTCTTCCTTCCCGGATGCGCCGGGGTCTCTTGTTCGGACCGATTGATAGCTGGCACGTCTCCTCGAATGCTGTTCAGAGCACGCGAGCACCTTGCCTCTCATTGGCTTGATCTAGCCGAAGGCCGGCTGCGCCTCGATCGCCTGAACGGCAATGGCGGACGGATCGACTTTCTTCCCCTGGGCTTCGCCCATTCCTCGCGCGGGCCAAGAAAGTCTCACCGCCGCCATCCTCCGCTGCGCTGCGGCCCAAGCGGGTGCGGCGTCGATCGCCTTCGGCTTTCAGATCGCCATCGAGGCCGCGGTGGTCGCGGGCTCGAAACAAGCTAAGGAGAAGTGACATGGCTAACATCGGTTCCTTCAAGAAGTCCGGCCAGGAATTCCAGGGCGAGATCGTCACCCTGAGCCTCCAGACCAAGGGCGTCCGCATCGTGCCCGAGACAGACCGGACCAGCGACAACGCGCCGAGCCACCGGGTCTATGTCGGCCGCGCCGAGATCGGGGCCGCCTGGCCGAAGCGCTCCAGCGAGGGCCGCGATTATCTGTCGGTGAAGCTCGACGATCCGAGCTTTAACGCTCCGATCTACGCCAACCTCTTCGACGACGAAGACGCCGAGACCTCCACCCTGATCTGGTCCCGCAGCCGCAAGCCCAACGTGGACTGAGCCGAACCAGACCCAACACCCCGCTCGTCGAGCGGGGTGTTGCATTTTCGGCAAGGATCGGCCAACGCGGCTGACGCGGGACTGCGTCCGGCCTGGCCTTTAGGCCCGGCTCGCGAAAAAGCGTTGCACCAGCATCCGATCCAAATTTCGATTTCAACGCTTGGGCGGCGTCCGCTTCTTTCGTTCGCCTGATTCGGCAGGGGGACGCCTGAGAAGATCTGCTGCTTCGACCCCAAGAGCCCGTCCGAGCCTGTCCACCACGTCGATGCCGGCGGCGTAAAGGTTTCGTTCAAGCGAGCTGATGTAGGTACGGTCGATTTTGGCACGGTGCGCCAACTCCTCCTGCGAAAAGCCGCGTGCCCGTCGAAGCTTCCTCAGATTGAGCGCGAGTACCTCTCGTATCTCCATGCCTGAGAGGGCAGCGCCTTGAAGAGTATTTCACCACGGAGTATTCTCTACAATCGCGCGTGATATCCGACGGGTGGGAACGTTCCGTACAAACGGTTGGTTAATCTTTTGGGGCCAACAAAGCCTCTAAGCGGCCGGGCTTCCCAGTACAAAGATCGCCTGAGGGCAGCTAAGATGCCCCGAGGTCGAAGCTTCTAGAAAATAGTAGGAGTTTCAATGCCGTCGCCACCGCTCGATCCCAATGTTGCAGATACGGCTCCCGATGATCCCGTCCTGACAGTGTATGACGAGGAACACGTCGTCACCTATTTGCGCCTGCTCGACGCCGAGGCCGATAACGCGGATTGGCGCGAAGCGGCGCGCCTCATCCTCCACATTGATGCCGTCCGGGAGCCGGAACGTGCACGCCGTGCGTTCGACACCCATCTTGCTCGCGCGAAATGGATGGCGGACCAGGGCTATCGTCATCTGCTGCATGGAGGCCGGCGAGAAGATGGAAAGTGAATTCCATTTGACAGAAAGATGACTTCTTGTTTGTCCCTTGATTGCAAAGCTGAATGACGCAATAGCGACAGCGTATCGTGCAACCATAAAGGGTCCCCATTCTCGTGCTGCAATTCCCTGTCCTTTTAAGCATGGGGAAAGTAACACGATGTCGGAATTCGATTGGAGATCGCCGGAGGCTTATGCAAGCCTGCAGAGTGCCGAAGCAACTGACTTCGCCTGGGAGTGTCTTCGTCGCAATCTCGACTATCGTGAAGATTACCGCTCGCTGCAGCGTGGCGGGTCGCCGGCTGCGCTGAGCGAGGAAAAATTCCGAGAGCGATGGGGGCTTTCTTTTCGCAGCTGACCCCCGCCAACCCTTCGATACGCAGGCCATCTTCTGGGCGCCCGAGGTTCTGCCGACCGTGCTGCCGGCGGGAGTTCGTTCGTCGATTGATGCTTGTCGGTACGAGTTTGACCTGACCAAACTGACCGGCGCCGAGCTTCGGCGTGCGTCAGATGGATGGCATGCCGTCGTCCGGTTGGGTGGAACGACGCATCGGCTGTGGCTGAGGGAGCCCCCAACTGAGGCCACATTGCTGATCCTCGAACTACCGCTCGACGCCGAGTTCGACGTTCGCTCGCGCGCCGCGCATCGACTGTGGTCGGCTCTTGGCGGACGGCGGCCGGGACCGCCACTTCCTGCGCTGTCTGCGCAAAGACGCCAGCGGATAACGCTTGCCATCCGCGCCCTCGATGGCCGAGCCGAAGGAAACAGCTATCGCGCCATTGCAGAAGCCTTGTTTGGCAAAAGCCGCATTCCGCATCATGCCTGGAAAACCCATGACCTGCGTAACCGCACGATCCGCCTGGTCCAGAGCGGGCTGGCGCTGATGCGCGGCAGCTATCGGGCATTGCTTCAGCGGTCGCGCCGCAAGCAATAGCCGATAATTCAAGGGGGGCCGAAAACGGACCTCCCGATCATCGGCATCCCCCTTCGCGCCCTCACTCCGCCACCCTGACCTTCGACGCGCCGCCAACCTCGCCGGCGCTTCAGAAGATCATGGAGCCTTTCAAATGCCCGATCCGAACGCCGGCTTGCCGCCGCGCTATCTGCGCACGCCCGAAGCTGCGCGGTTCCTCTCGCTTTCCGGTCGCACGCTTGAAAAGCACCGAACCTACGGCACCGGCCCGGCCTACCGAAAACTTGGTGGGCGCGTGGTCTATGCGCTGGAGGACCTGAGGGCCTGGGCAGATCGGGGCGCCAAAACCTCCACCTCTGATCCAGGCGCCGGCACGGTGCTACCCGCCAGGCGGCATGCGAGCCCCATTCCCTATGCGGGCAAGGCGCGATGCTGATGGCCAGGGAACATGATCGGCCGGCCTGGCGCCGAGGTATCTTAGAGCGCGAACAGCTCGACCTGTTCCGAGCGCTTCCGGGCGACCTCGCGGCACGCGATGCGCAGGACCTGATGGCATATCCGTTCTTCTCCCTGGCCAAGTCCAGGCGCGTCGTTCCGATCGACTTCCGCGCTGGCAAGATCGCCATTCGCGTCGAGGCCGTGCCGGAACACGGCATGGCGACGATCTGGGACGCGGATGTGCTGATCTGGGCCGCTTCGCAGATTGTTGAAGCGCGAGACAGCGGGCTGAAGACCTCCCGCCTGATGGCGACAACGCCCTACGAAATCCTTACCTTCGTCGGCCGCGGTACCAGCGCCCGCGACTACGACCGTCTCAAGGCGGCGCTCGACCGGCTGCAATCGACCAGCGTGATGACGTCGATCCGTCAACCGACGGAGCGCCGGCGGCACCGGTTCTCCTGGATTAACGAGTGGAAGGAGACCGCGGATGTGCACGGCCGCCCGCGTGGACTGGAGTTGATCCTGCCGGACTGGTTCTACGGCGGTGTATTGGACGACGCGCTCGTGCTCACGATCGACCGGGCCTATTTCGACCTGACAGGTGGACTTGAGCGCTGGCTTTATCGGGTCGTCCGTAAGCACGGCGGCCATCAGCAAGGCGGCTGGAGTTTCGATCTTGTTCATCTCCACGCCAAGTCCGGCAGCCTCTCGCCGCTCAAACATTTTGCCTACGACCTGCGCGAAATAGTCCGTCGCCAGGCAATGCCTGGCTACCGTCTTTTCATCCGACCGGGACCTCGAGGCGCTGAACGTCTCGTCTTTGCGCCGACTCCCGTCGATCCGTTTGTAGAACGTCTGCGCAAGCGGGCTCTGACCACCTGCCGGGGGGAAAACCTGTGAATCAGCTCGTGCTATCGGGGACCGGGATTCACGTGCCATCGAGGACCCGATCTTCGTGCTATCGAGGACCAAAATCGGATGAAACGTCTTGGTGCTCAGTAGCTTGTCGCGGCCGTAACTTTACTAACCTGGAATCCTTCGGATTCCTTCTAACGGGGACGGTCGTTTTCCAGCCTGTTGGTAAGCGGGCGCTGCGCCGTCTGCTTGGGCGGACCAAGGCGTTTGACCTCCGAGCAGACGGAGCAGCCGCATGAGCAATCTCACGCAGGTTGAGCTGCTATGGCTTGAAAGTCGCATCGAGAACCGAATTCGCTTCGGTCGCGTCGCCGAGGAGCGAATTCTCGATCGCCGCAGGCGGGTCCTGTCGTTCGCGCCCGGCAGCATCTTCGCGTTTGTGCGCTGGATGTCGAACGATTTTGGAACAGTCGTTTCACGCATCGACATCTTGCGGGCGGTCGCAACTGGCCAGCGCTGCTCGACTGTCCCCTATGTCAGGCCGGGCGGCGAAAGCCTGTTGCGCCTGTCAGGCTGGCCAAAGGTAGAGCGCGTGCTGCAGCTGATCGATGCCGTCGAAGCGATTGGCATCGACCCTGCCGACGCCGCCCCCGACTATTGGCACCATGCGCATAACCGGTTGTCGGTCAACGAAATGCCTCGGACATACACCCGGTCCCGGCACCAGGCCTGGCTCCATCGGCGGAGGGTGATGATGTCATGAGCGCTCGGCGTGCGACAGTTTTCACGACATCTGTAGCAACCGTTCTTCTCCTTTGGACGATCGGCAGAGCGCCACCACGCTACATATGGAATGCATCGAACAGCGTTCCAATTGGCCTTTACCGCCTTCAGCCGATGACCACGTTGGTCGTTACCGAACTTGTCGCGATTCAGCCACCTGATCTCCTTGCTGCATTCCTTGATCTCAATGGTTATCTGCCGATCGGTGTCCCCATGCTGAAGCGCGTGCTGGCACTCCCCGGACAGAAGGTTTGCCGAAACCGCCTGACGATCGCCGTCGACGGCGTCGAGGTCGGCCAGGCGCAGGAACGCGACGGGAGAGGCCGTCCGCTTCCGGCTTGGAACGGATGCCGCGTCATTGCTGATGGCGACATCTTTGTCATGAACTGGCAGTCAACCGACTCGCTGGACAGCCGCTACTTCGGGCCACTTCCTGCCTCCGCAGTGATCGGCAGAGCGGTACCCGTGTGGACTAACGAGGAGTGATCATGCACGAACTTCCCTACAAGCCGCCGGATTACGGCTCGTTCGAAGGGACTTCACTTTTTCCTTGCCGGCCAACAGTGAAGCATCGTTCTCACAGCCTGCAACGGAAAGCTTGGCTCGGCCGTGTGGCTTCGTTTCGCTCCGACGTACCGTGCGTGCTATTGTGGCGGTCGCGCCATTCGTGTGTCACCGCTGTTTCCGCGCTCTTCGAGCCTCGCGTGCGCACAGACCGTATTGCAAGCGGCTTCCATCCGAAACTACGGCCTACGTCGCGGCGGTCACACTATTGCTGGACAACGAGCAGGGTGAGCATGCCGCAGTTGACGGCAGGCGTGCACTTCCTTGGCGGGAGGCTCCCCTGCTTGTTGAGCGGCTGTTTGCTGAGCGGGCGGGCGCATCGTGACGGACATTCGGTTTGCATTCGAAGCGCTGCAACACGATCATGACGCTAAGACTTTCGGGTTTGCTACTGAAGGACCCTCGCTCACGCGGCAAGAGTTCGCGGAGGAGCGCGATATCAACGCGCTGAGGGCATACGGGCGATGCCTTCGGCCCGCGCTCTACTCGTCGCTTCGCTCCTCACCGAGCCACCCTACGGGTGTCTCGGCCCTTCGGGTAACGATCGCTATCGCAAACGCTCGCTTCGCTCGCAAACAGTGGGGCTTCGCAAGTCAACTGCCAAGTCGCGGCGGCTTTTTCGCAATGAATCGGCCACCAGCCGACGTGTTCGGGCAGGCGCTGTTGGAGGATCCACCGCATGACCCGAACTGCATTTTGTCGCAAATCGCCGCGAGTGCCGAGAGTTTGTTGGCTTGGAAGTTGGGCCCTGGGAACCAGCGACCGAGGACGACGAGGACGGCAAGGGAAAAGCGCCGCCTTCGGCCGGGCGCATGTGGTTGGCGGGGTTGACGTTTTAACAGACATCGGGAATAGCCAAGCCGTCGCTCCATTGCAAATCGTCAGCGAAATCAATGCGGCGAGAGCCGTCGGCCAGCAACAGCTCGCGGAGAGACGATCGTGAGTGAGCAGGACAATGATCTTCGCGTTCGTCCTGGCCGCATCCGCGACGGCGGACGTAGCTCGTCGCGTCCGAATAGCTTTGTCGGCCAGGTTATGCGGGCGGCCAAGAGGGCCGGGCATGTCGGCAACGGTTTCGGACGCGGTAAGGCCGGCGTTAGCCGGTCGCGATTCGGGCGAGGCCGGCGCTCCGCCCTTTCATTGTCGCTCCGCTCGACCTCGCGACGCGTGGTGATGAAGGCGCGCGTGGTTCGTCACCACGGCACCCGCTTTCGCTCGGCGCCGATGTCCAAGCACATGACCTATTTGAAGCGAGAGGGCGTGACACGGGACGGCGCTGACGCCCGGATGTTCGATGCAGCATCGGATGCAGCGGATGAGCGTGCTTTCGCTGAGCGTTGCAAGAATGACCGGCATCATTTTCGATTTATCATTTCTCCGGAGGACGCCGCCGAGCTCGGCGATCTCCGCGCCTTCGCGCGTGAACTGATGACCGATGTCGCGCGGGATCTCGGAACCAGACTGGACTGGATCGCGGTCGACCACTGGAACACAGACAATCCGCATATCCATGTTCTGATTCGCGGCCGCGCCGAAGATAGCCAGGATCTCGTGATCAGCCGGGATTACATCAGCCGCGGGTTCCGCGATCGTGCCGCTGAGCGCGTTACGCTGGAGCTCGGCCCGCGCAGCGAGCGGGATATTCAGTCTGCCCTGGAAAGGGAGGTCGAGGCCGAACGCTGGACGAGCCTCGATAGGGCGTTGCGTATTGCCGCCGACGAGGGGGCCGGCGTGGCGGACCTTCGTCCCAGTGTAACAGGCGAAGACCTCGCACTCCGCCGCCTGATGGTTGGTCGGGCGGCTAAACTCGAACGTTTCGGTCTTGCCGAGCAGATTGCACCGGGCTGCTGGACCCTCAAACCCGGTATCGAGGACAAGCTGCGTGATCTCTCAGTTCGTGGCGACATCATCAAAACGATGCATCGAGCAACGCGCGGCTTCGGGCGCGAGCCGGACGTATCCGGCTTTGCCCTGCACGGCGATGAGCCGGCGGATAGGGTGCTCGGCCGTCTAATCGACCGGGGATTGCATGACGAACTGAAGGGCTCGGCCTACGCGATCGTCGAGGGGATCGATGGACGAACGCATCACCTCAGGTTCACCGATATCGAAATGACCGGTGACGCCGCGCCCGGCGCGATCGTGGAGGCGCGGAGTTACGACGATGCTCAGGGCCGCAAACGGCTCTCGCTCGCCACGCGGTCCGATCTCAATGTCGAAGCCCAGGTAATGGCGCCGGGCGCGACCTGGCTTGACCGGCAGTTACTCGCGCGGGATGCGTTCGTGGCGAACGGCGGTTTCGGATCCGAAGTTCGTGAAGCCATGGACCGCCGGATCGACCATCTCGCGGCCGAAGGCCTGGTGCGCCGGCAGGGGGCAAGGGTCATCTTTGCCCGCGATCTCCTCAACACGCTAAGACAGCGGGAGCTGGACGCGGCGGTCGCGAGACTCGCGGCCCAGACGGGGTTATCTCACAATCCTTCACCGGAGGGCGAACGCATAGTGGGCGTCTATCGCCGGCGCATAACGCTTGCGTCAGGCCGGTTTGCCATGATTGACGACGGGCTTGGATTCCAACTCGTGCCCTGGCGGCCGGCACTTGAGCAGCATCTCGATCGACAGGTATCCGGGGTCGTGACAAGTGGAGGCGGGGTGACCTGGAGCTTTGGAAGGAAGATCGATCTCGCAATGTGATACCGAACTTGGGTTGAGTCTTGGCTCGGCAAAGCGGGGGATCGGCCTTTGTACGCCAATCTATCCGAACACACTATGGCTGCGATTGAGCGGTTGCTCAGGACCGCGATTAGCCGCTTGTTGAAGCCCACGTTCGGCGCGTCGGTGAGGCCGACCCTCATTCCTCCACTGGACGCGCACGGCGGGAAGTCACGCTTTCAAGAGGTCCAAGGATGAAACCCAGAATTGGCGTCTACCTCTCCGAGCAGATTGCGGCGCGGCTAGCGGCAACTGCCAAGCTTCGGGGCGCAAGCAAATCGGCGCTCGTTGAGGCCGCCCTCGCGGCGTTCCTTGGTTCGGACGATGACGCTGACAATCCCCCGGTGGACCGCCGCCTTTCGTTGATGAGCCGCCAGCTCGAACAACTCGATCGCGATCTTCGAATCGTCAACGAGACTGTGGCGCTGCAGGCTCGATACCAGCTAGCGGTGACGCCGCCGCTGCCGGCCGCCGCTCTGCGTGCCGCGTGCGCGCTCGGGGCGGAGCGGTTCGATGAACTTGCCACGCAGGTTTGGCGGCGCGTTCAGTCGGGGACCTCGCTCGTGCAGGAAACGGTGGATCGTCTCAGCCACAAGAGAGATGCGCTCGCTGATGGGAAGGGCACGACGAAGACCTTCTCGCCAGTTCTCGAGCCAGATCTCCGCACGTCAAACCCGGTCAACCTCGAGGTAGAGCACTCCACTGCCGGCCGGGAGGGCGGCAGCCTGCTCAACTTTCCAGGGAAAACAGGACTGCCCCTGCACTAGACCTGTTCAGAGGCAGACAATTGCTCACGAAGAATCGGTCGAACAGCCACCACGGTCCCGACTGTCCAGCCTTGCAACCCGACGCCGACGTGTCGGGGACTGGACAGAAAACTGGCACCTGATTCTGCGCGTCTTCCTGCCGTTCGTTGCCGCTTACTACCTCTCATTTCTGTTTCGGACCATCAATGCAACGGTCGCCGGCTCCTTGACGTCGGAATTTGGCCTTGGCGCTGGCGACCTTGGCCTACTGACGTCTGTTTACTACCTGACCTTCGCGGCTGCTCAGATTCCGATCGGCATCCTGTTGGACCGATATAGTCCGGGCTTGATCCAGAGTGCCGTGATGGTTGCCGCGGCTGTGGGCGCAGCGCTATTTGCCGTCTCGGACAATTTTTGGCTGCTCCTCGGCGGCCGAGCACTGATCGGCCTTGGTGTGGCCGCATCATTGACGGCCGGCTTGAAAGCCCTCGTGCTCTGGTTTCCCAGCGAACGTATTCCACTGCTCAACGGCCTGATGATCATGTTGGGGGCCTTAGGCGCACTGACGGCAACTTTGCCTGTGGAATTTTTGCTGGTCTCGATGGGCTGGCGAGCATTGTTTGTGCTGCTTGCGATTGTCTCGGCCGGATGCGCTCTTATCATCTATTTTGTCGTTCCAGAGGTGTCGGCAGCTATGTCGGTCGCGGGCGGACCAACGCCTAACAGTTTAAGGACGATTTATGCCGACCCACGCTTCTGGCGCCTGGCTCCACTTTCGGCCACCTGCATCGGGACGGCGTGGGCGTTGCAGGGACTGTGGGCGGCGCCATGGCTCAGCGATGTCGAGGGCCTCGACCGGCCGGGACTACTCTGGCATTTGCTCATCATGGCAATCGCATTAAGTTTGGGCGGGCTTCTGTGGGGCATTGCAGTCGATCGAGCGCGCCGGCGTGGGGTTGGACCGCGGCCGCTGTTGGGCCTTGTCGCCACGATGTTCATCGCGGCTCAGCTGGCATTGATCCTGCGATTGCCGCTCCCGTCGTATGTCCCGTGGATTGTCGTGGCGGCGGTCGGTGCTGGAACTGTCCTCAGTTACGCGATCCTGGCCGAGTATTTCCCAAAGGAGCTGGCGGGCAGGGCCAATGCAGCGCTGAACGTCTTCCACATCGGCGGCGCGTTTGTCGTGCAATATATGACGGGGTTATTGGTTCAGGTCTGGGCTCCCACAAATGGGCACTATCCTGAGATAGCTTACCAAACTGCGTTTGCTTTCAACGTAGGGCTTCAGATCGTAGCTGGGGTTTGGTTTGCGCTAACTTGGATTCTGACACGACGACGCGAGGGGAATGAACTGATGCATTCTCCCTCAAGCCGCTGCACGCATTCGAACTTGGGGGTAGGCGGCTTTTTCTGCAGGATCGCGAGAGCATGACGGGACATCCTGAGCAGGTCCGTTCTTAAGGATAAAGCAGATTCCGCCTATTTGGCCGTCGATGTCGCCTTCTGTGCGCCTTTAAGACATGCCCGCCTATCCTGAGAATGTCCGTTCACCGGGGTTGACCGGAAGTCGCCGTGGTCCGGCCAAACCGACGCGAATGACCCCGGAGCGGACATCATGTCGCAAACCTGCGAGGTGTGCTAGTTAAAGCGGTGCCAGACACCCGGGGGCTACCATTGACCGCCGAACATTTAGTGCGACGGCTAACGGCTATATTCGCGGCTGATGTCGCCGGTTATAGCCGTCTGACAGGCATCGACGAGGAGGGCACTCACGTCCGACTGAAGGAACACTTGCGTGTCCTGATTGATCCAAAGATTGCCTCCCATCGCGGACGCATCGTCAAGCATACCGGCGATGGGCTGCTCGCCGAGTTCGGTAGCGTCGTGGACGCGATGCGCTGTGCGATCGATGTTCAGCGCGGCATGGCGGAGCGCAATTCAAACGTGCCGCCGGATGATCGGATTGAGTTCCGGATCGGCATCAATGCCGGTGATGTTATCGAGGACAACGGGGACATATTTGGCGACGGCGTCAATGTCGCGGCGCGCCTCGAAGCTATCGCGGAGCCGGGCGGTATTTGTGTTTCGGATGATGCCCACCGACAACTCCGCGACAAACTCGACGTCGTGTTTGAGGATGTCGGGGAGCAGAACCTCAAGAATATCGACCGACCGGTCCGGGTCTTTAGGGTGTCGGATCGTGTTGCGGCAGCCAAGCAAAGACCTGCATTGGCGCTCCCGGACAAACCCTCGATTGCCGTGTTGCCCTTCCAAAACCACAGTGCCGACCCGGAGCAAGAGTATTTCGCAGATGGCATCGTGGAGGATATAACGATGGCGCTGTCGCGGTTCGGCGAACTGTTCGTCATCGCCCGTAATTCCAGCTTCCAGTACAAGGGCAAGGCGACCGACGTGCGCGATATTGGACGCGACCTGGGGGTGCGCTATTTGCTCGAAGGCAGCGTACGACGGGCCGGGCCTCGCCTGCGCATCTCCGCGCAGTTGATCGATGCCATAACCGGAGGACATTGTTGGGCGGAGCGCTATGATCGCAAGCTCGAAGAGGTCTTTGCGGTACAGGATGAGGTCGTAGCCACGATTGTCGCGATCCTCGCAGCGCATGTCAGGAAGGCTGAAGCCGAACGTGCGCGTACCAGGCCCCCCAACAATTGGCGGGCATACGACTATTATCTGCAGGCCGCCGAGGCCTTCACCTCTTTTGTGACGTCCTTCAGTGTGGAGGCCATTTACGAAGCGCGGCGTCTGCTCCAGTTGTCGCTCGCCATCGACCCAAACTACGCCCGCTCTTACGCCCTGCTCGCGAATACGCACGATGCCACGTACGTCAACCGTCTGGACGGCGATTGTCTCAATCCGGCTACCCTCGATCTGGCTCTCGAATTGGCACGCAAGGCGGTGCAACTCGACCCGAACCTGCCCGAGGCTCATGCGATCCTCGGATTTGAGCTGACGTTCAAGCACCAGCACGACGCATCGATGGCATCGGTTGAAAAAGCCCTTGCGCTCAATCCAAACTATACGGACTGGCGCTTCGGCTATCCGCTGGTGCTATCAGGGCATTCGAGACGGGCGATCGACGTCCTCAAGGCCCATATGCGGCTCGATCCGTTCCACCCCCCCTTCGGCCTCCTCCTCCTGGGTCTTGCACACTTCATGCTCAAGGAATATCCGCAAGCCCTGTCGGTGTTGCGCGATTATGTCACCCGGGTGCCACAGCTTCCGTGGGGCCATCTCTATTTGGCCATGACCCACGTGCGATCGGGCCAAGTCGAAGAGGCTCGGGCAGAAATCGCCGAGGTGCTGCGGATCGACCCCAACGTTACGATCGCAGGAACTGCGAGAACGCTCACCACCTTCAAGCACGCCAAAGACGACAAGCACTTTTATGACGCGCTGCGTAGGGCGGGGCTGCCCGAGTGAGTTCGTCAAAAGACAAGGAATAGGTCAAAGTCGATCAGGGCCCTTGAAGCAGTCGTACGGGTGAGTTCGTGTTCTGGCCCCAACCAGACCAGCCCGGCCAGTCTGTTGATGTCCGTTGATCGGGGTAGACCGGAAGTGGCCGACCGGCCGCCAAGACGACGCTTTTGACCCAAAGACGACGCAGGGCAGGAACGCGCTGAAGTCGACTTATGACCCGAAGCGCTCATCACCCTTCCGGCACGCCAGCGAGGCGCAGGCCTTCACAGACGCGCTCGAGCCCAGCAAGGAAAATCGAGTTGTCGCTTTGTTGAGCAGCGACCAAGCGACGGATGGTGAAACCTGAGTTGAGCGCAAGTCCCGTTCTTGCAGCAGTTCGCGCCTCATCGAGCGCGCCGCTCAGGCCCAACGCAGCGGCGAGCAACAAATGAGCGAGAGGAAAGTTGCGGTTCGCCTCAGTGCTTCGTCGTAGCCAACTGACGGCTTCGACGTCCGAACCAAGCTGTAGCTTGGCCACGCCCACATAACACGTCCACTGGTAGGCTTCAACGTCGCGAGGGGAGAGACGTAAAGCCTCGAGTATATGGCCTTCGGTCTCGGCAGCGCGCCCCATATAGAATTTGGCAAAACCAAGGGCAGCATGAGCGTTGGCCTTATTCAAATCCAGCGCCAACGCGTGCTCGAATTCACGGATGCCTTGGGCGGCCCGGTTCGTAAAGATCTGGACCCAACCCCGTGCCAAGTGGGCTGAAGTACGGTTCGGCCTGATCGACAATGCCTTATTTGCCATCGCCTCGGCCGCTGCAAACCGCGCAGGCCCATCATCCGTCGTAAAGCTGGCTCCAACTGCCGTTTCAACACTTGCCAGGCCAATCATTGCTTCGACGTTGCCGGGGTCGTACTCTAGAGAGCGTTCGAAGAAGCTCCGCGCTTGCGTTACGCATTCAGGGCTAAACCCCTTCATCAACCAGGCCCGGCCTTGGAAGTACAAGTCCATCGCATCGGGATTAAGTGTACGCTCGGCTCGTCGCGCCTCAGCCTCGATGAGTTGGGCACCTAATGTATTGGCGAGCCTCGATACGATTTCGTCCTGCATGTCGAACAGGTCGACGACAGACTTCTCGAAGCGCTCGGCCCAAAGATGCTGGCCGCTATTAGCATCGATCAACTGCACGTTCATCCGAAGCCGCTTTCCGCTGCGTTGCACTGAACCTTCGAGCACGTAGCGAACGTTTAATTCGCGGCCGACTTGCCGTACATCGACTGCTCTACCCTTGTATGAGACGGCGCTGTTCCGTGCGATTACAAATGAACCAGCGATGCGCGACAAGTCCGTGGTCAAACTCTCGGTTACGCCATCCACGAAATAGTCCTGCTCGCGATCACCGCTCAGGTTCGCGAAGGGTAGCACGACGATGGATAGGCGCGGCGGCGTGTCGCCGGTTCGCTCGACTGGGCCCGCCGTCTCATTTGCGGGCCTCCGGGCTTCCTGCACTGCACCAACGAAGCGGAAACCTTTGCGCGGCAATGTTTTGATTAAATGCTGTTTCTCACCCGTGTCGCCGATTGCGCTCCGGGCGGCATTCAGGCGGGTCGTCAGCGCAGCATCCGAGACGATGCGACCCTTCCAAACGGCGTTGATGAGGTCGTCCCTACTGACGACGCGCTCTCTGTTTCGTATCAGGTATTCAAGCAGATCGAACACTTGGGGTGTGACAACAACCACGTCCGTTGCGCGCTGCAGTTCGCGCCTGTCGGTATCCAATGCGTAATCCTCAAAAAGAAAACGCAAGCTGCATTCCTCTCGGGGGCCACCCTCTGAAACCCTAAGAATAAGCTGCCAGTGAGGAAAATGTAAGCGAGCTGTTAAGCGCGCCAGGAGATGTGCTGGCAATCTCGCTTGGTAGAATAGCCCAACCTGGACACTGCAATGAGTACCATCCACGGGACCAGTGAGTTTCGACCAGCAACGGCAAGGCGGCAGTATTACAGCCCCCTCGAAGCATATTGGAATGCATTTCGTGAGTGGCGCAAACGCAAGAGGCTGCGTGCTACGCTGGACGATCTGAGCGACAGAGAGCTACAGGATATCGGAATTGGACGGGGCGAGATTGACTACGTCGCTCGATCGGCGCTCTCAACCGACCCGCGTTTCACACCATAGCTGCTGCTCTATTTTGGGCGGACCGGGCGGTCACGTCTAGCGACCAACGCCTTCGTCCTTAAATCCGCGGCCGGACTGGGTTCAATGGCAGCGCCTGTCTGCTGCGGAGCGTTATTCGCATGTTGCCTTTGATCTGCCGAACAACGTCGCTGAAGTCGGCTTTTGGCCCCCAACCAGACCAACCCGGCCAGTCTGTTGATGTCCGTTGATCGGGGTAGACCGGAGTGCGCCGGGAGACCGGCAAGGAGTAGATGGTGCAAGTCCATCACGATGAAGGAGTAGCGAACCGCATCGACCCCGAGTCATGCGCAGATACCCGTGAGGGTATTGGCGAAGCGTTGACAGGGGAGCGCATAGGCCAGCCATTGAGCCGCGAAAGTACCCTCATCCTGGGTGCCGACGTCGTTCCGGTGACGGAAGGCAACACGGATGGGCGCGATAACGCGAGCGCCCAGACGGCCCGGCGTGGTCTTAGACACCGGCATGTGCGCACGCTCTTTGCTCGGGAACCGGGAGATCTCATGGTCGGCCAGCGCCAGCATGCGTGCTGCACTGGTCCGCGTCGGGAAGGCGAGGAGCCATAGCCGACGATGTACGATCATGAGAAGTCTGACCCCGCCATAGTAGCTGTGAAGCCGACGAACAAAGCCGGGCAACCGGCTGCGGAGTTAGTGGAGCCAAGGGCGGGGGCCGAGGGGAATGTGAGTCAGCAAAGCACGGGCCGGGCACAGTACCGGGGAACCGTGTCACAGGCGCTGGCGCGCATACGGCAAGCTGCAAGGCAAAGGAAGAAGGAGAAGTTCACCGCGCTCTTCCATCACGTCAGTATTGATCACCTCGCAGAGGCATTCTCTGAACTCAAGGAGAATGCTGCAGCTGGAGTGGACGGGCTGACATGTCGGGACTACGAGCAGCACCTTGAGCGCAATCTTGAGGACCTGCATGCTCGCGTCCATCGGGGAGCGTATCGGGCACTACCGTCGCGGCGGGTTTACATACCCAAGCCGGATGGTCGGCAACGCCCGATCGCGGTCGCCGCCCTTGAGGACAAGATCGTCCAGAGGGCCACGGCTGCGGTGCTGAGCGCGATCTACGAGGAAGACTTCCTCGGGTTCTCGTATGGGTTCCGACCCGGACGCAGCACGCACGATGCGATGGATGCGCTCATGGTCGGGATCACCAGCACAAGGGTGAACTGGATACTGGACGCCGACATCCGCTCGTTCTTCGACACAGTGAGCCAGGAGTGGCTCATCAAGTTTGTGGAACATCGCGTCGGCGACCGACGCATCATCCGCCTGATCCAGAAATGGCTCAAGGCAGGCGTCCTGGAAGACGGGATCGTGACGGTCAGTGACAAGGGGACCGGGCAGGGATCGGTGATCTCACCGCTTCTGGCCAATCTCTACTTGCACTACGCTTTCGACCTCTGGGCCGAGCGCTGGCGACGGCGTGAGGCTGCGGGCAATATGATCATCGTGCGCTACGCCGACGACCTCATTGTTGGCTTTGAGCACGAGACCGACGCCCGTCGCTTCCTCGACGAGATGCGTAAGCGGTTACAGGAGTTTGCACTGTCGCTTCATTCGGAGAAGACCCGGCTGATCGAGTTTGGACGCTTCGCGGTGGAAAACCGCAAGCGGCGCGGGCTCGGCAAACCGGAGACCTTCACCTTCCTGGGCTTCACCTTTATCTGCAGCAAAACTCGTCGGGGCAAATTCCAAATCAAACGGAAGTCCCGGCGGGATCGCATGCAGGCAAAGTTGCAAGCCATCAAACAGGAACTGCGACGGCGCATGCATCAGCCGATTCCCCAGCAGGGAAGATGGTTGCAGCAGGTCGTCACCGGCTACTTCAACTACCACGCGGTGCCGACAAACAGTTCGACACTGACCGCGTTCCTATTCCACGTCACCAATCTATGGCGGCGCACGCTACGGCAGCGGAGCCAGAAAGACTGGACGACCTGGGAGCGGATCAAGCGGTTGGCCGACGACTGGCTCCCGAAACCGCGAATCCTTCATCCGTGGCCAGCGAGTCGCTTCGCCGTTAGACACCCAAGGTGGGAGCCGTATGCCCGAATTGGGCCCGTACGGATCTGTGCGGGGGGCGCGAGGTAACTCGCGTCCCTACCGCGAAAGTGGCCGACCGGCCGCCAAGACGACGCTTTTGACTCAAGGCCGACATGGCAGACTTACGCTGCCATTTTCACAAAGGCGCGCGCTCATTCTTGCCCCCGCCAATTTAGTGGGCCATGATCCGCACCTATACTGAATGCAAATTTGAGGGGCATCCAATGACAAAGGAGCTCGCGTACCACGACGAGGCCGCAGTTGGGTATGATCGCGCGTTTGCACATGTATCACGCCATTTTTTGCCGTTCCTCCTGAGTGCCGCGCGTGTTGCGTCTGGCATGAAGGTACTCGACATCGCAACGGGTACGGGACTGGCCGCGGCAGAATCCTTGCTCGTAGTCGGACCAACGGGGCACGTCGTCGCGGCCGACGTATCGGAAGCCATGGTTGGACAGGCGCGGCAGCGCCTGAGCGCAGCGGCAAATGTCACCTTCGCGGTGGAGGACGGCCAATCTCTCTCGTTTGCCGATAGCAGCTTCGATACTTTGACTTGCAGTCTCGGGCTAATGTTCTTCCCTGATCCCTCGCGCGGATTGTCGGAGTTCTTGCGTGTCCTTCGGCCGGGCGGACGCGCAGCAGCTTCCGTTGCCACGGTGCCGGAACGAACCTACAACGGCAGGATCAACATCGCTATTGCCAAGCACTTGCCAGCGATCAGCGAGGCAACGGCAAGGACGTTTTCATTGGGTGACTCCGTTCGACTGCGACAGTTGCTCGAGAAGGCCGGATTCCAAAATATCGAAATAACGACGCAGGCGCACCGATTCAAAATGCCTTCTTTCGATGCCTACTTTGGCCCGTTTGAACGCGGCGGCGGCTCGACTGGACAAGCCTACCTGACACTCCCTCAATCGGTGCGCGATATTGTTCGCGAGGAAGTGCAACGCAATCTCGGAGGTACAGGCGGGCCCGTAGAAATCGAAGTTGAGTATCAGTTCGCAAGCGGCCAACGCCCTCTGACGTAGTGTCTCCTGTTGTGCACCTTTGAGACATGCCGGCGGACACTGAGAATGTCTGTTCATCGGGGTAGACCGGAAGTCATCGGCGCACAGCCAGAACGACGCGATTGACCCATCTCCGACCTCAGCCCTCTGGCACCCCGGCTATGAGCACGATAAGTTGGGCATCTAGCGCGTTGGCGAGCCTCGATACGACTTCGTCCTGCATATCAAATAAGTCAGCAATGGGCTTGTCAAAGCGCTCGGCCCAAAGGTGACTGCCGGTTTCGGCGTCGACCAATTGCACGTTCACCCGGAGGCGGTTGCCACCACGTTGCACTGAGCCTTCGAGCACATAGCGAACGTTCAACTCACGTCCCAGCTTCTTTACGTCCACGGGTCTGCCCTTGAAGGTGAACGCGGTGTTGCGCGCAATCACGAACGCGCCATTGATGCGCGACAAGTCCGTAATTAGGCTTTCGGTCACGCCATCAACGAAAAAGTCTTGCTCGGGATCGCCGCCGATATTCGCGAACGGCAGCACCACGATGGAAAGGCGAGGCCCTGAAAGCGGGCTAGGCGCCGAGTCGCCGTTCTGCGCCGCCGAGCCAACCGGCTCAATTGCGGGCCTGTGCGCTTCCTGCACTGTACCAACGAAGCGGAAACCTTTGCGCGGCAATGTTTTGATTAAACGCTGCTTCTCGCCCGTGTCGCCAATTGCGCTGCGAGCGGCATTTAGGCGGGTCGTCAGCGCAGCATCTGAGACGATGCGTCCGTTCCAAACGGCGTTGATGAGGTCGTCTCTGCTTACCACGCGCTCCCTGTTGCGGATCAGGTATTCGAGCAGGTCAAAAACTTGCGGTGTGATCGACACCGCATCCGCCCCCCGATGCAGTTCGCGCCGTTCCGTATCAAATGTGTAATCCTCGAAGAGATAACGCAAGCTGCCATTCCCTCTCGGGGTCCACTCTGAAGCCCCTGGAGCACAAAGAATAAGCTGCCGGTAAGGGAAATGTAAGCCACCAGTTAAGCGCGCCAGCGCATCTTGCGGCAACTTGGCCCGGTGAACAGTCCAGACAGGACACACACCGCAATGAGCACGATCCAAGGGACCACCGAGCTGGGACCGACAACCGCAAAGCGACAGGTCTACAGTCCTCTCGAAACGTATTGGAATGCATTTCAGGAGTGGCGCAAGCGCCGGAGGCTGCAAACCGAATTGTGCCGCCTGACGGACAGCGAGCTTATGGACATTGGTATCACGCGCGGTGAGATCGACTACGTCGCCTCGAGCCACTCAATCTCACCCGATCCCCTCCGTTGGATGTCTGATATCGGCACCCTAAGATGACCGCCATAGGCACGCCGGGTTGCCGCTTTCCATTTTACGCCTCAGCGCTTGTGAGCTAAGTTCCGACGGTCATCACGAGCCGTGCGTACCTTATTCGTCCGCAAGCAGAGAGCTGGACATGCAGCCGATGAACGACATCTCTTTCGAGACAGCTCTGGGCGAGCGCGTCGAGGACATGCTCGACGCCTGCACGCGGTGCGGCAAATGTGTCGAGGTCTGTCCGAGCGTGAAACCTGCCGGCATCGCGGCCGCAAGTTCCGACGACATCATCAGCGGTGTGCTTGACATCGTGCGCAGCGGCGATGGCCCAGAGGCGTCGCGCAAATGGGCAGCGTCCTGCATGCGAAGCGGCGAGTGCATCAAGGCGTGCGACTACGGTGTCAATCCGCGCTTCCTGCTTGCCATGGCACGCCTCGCTATGGCGAAGGCCGATAGCGAGCTGCCCGACCGGCGGAGCCTGGGCGTGGAAAGGTACCGCGATCTCAGTCGCGATGTGATGGTGCTCTCGCGTTTGCAGCTCGATGGCGAGGTGCTGGAGCGGCTCGGCCAGAAATCAGCGTCAGTGTCGACACCCGTCGAGGCGCCCGACTTCGTGTTTTACACCGGCTGCAATGTGCTCAAGACGCCGCACATCGCGTTGCTTGCCCTCGATATCATGGATGCGCTCGGCATCACGTACCAGGTGATGGGCGGGCCAAGCCATTGTTGCGGCATCACGCAGCTAGGCCCCGGCGACATTGAGATGTCTGGACGTATGGGCTCGAACACGATGGAGAAGTTGTCGCACTCCAAGTCCGGCCAGGTGATCGCCTGGTGTCCTAGCTGCTACGTCCAGTTCACAGAATTGACACTGCCGACGATTGAACGACAGCGCGGCTCGCGGCCGTTCGAGATGACGCCGTTCATGCAATTTCTCGACGGCCGGCTTGCTCAGTTGAAGCCGCACTTGCAGCGACGGGTTGAAATGCGGGTCGCGCTGCACCGACATCCCGGCGTAGCAGGCGTCATGGAAGCCGCTGCTGAAATCTTGGGTGCAATCCCCGGCGTTGAACTCGTTGACCTCAAGCAGCCAGCAGTCGGCTTGCAGAGCGTCAATGTCGGCGTGCTTCCCGCGTTCAAACGCGAGTTGCAGCTTAACGAGCTCCAAGCGGCGTGCGACGCGGGCGTTGATGCACTGGTTGCGGTCTATCATTCCGATCATCGCGAACTGTGCGCTCACGAACGCGACTGGCCATTCCGTATAATTAACATCCTCGAAGTGGTCGGCGAGAGTATGGGGCTCCATCAGCACGATCGTTACAAGCAGCTCAAGATCATGCAGGATGCTGACCAGATCGTGTCCGAATGCAGCGACCTGATCGCGCAGCATGCGCTGGACGTCGGAAAGGCTCGCGACGTCGTTGTTAAAGCGATGCTCGGCGACCAACCTCTTCCCCTGAATCGTGGGTCACGCCCGGTGGAGCAAGGCGCGAGCGACGTGGCGTCGGCGTAGCTGCCTGACGTGGCACATCGCGTCATTTCGCTGCAATGCGTAATTTGGTCGCCATCCGGGCATAGCGAACATGGCCGGGCTTGCTGGAGGCCCGACCCCGTCGCGAATGACCCTGGCTGTGTGAAAACGCTGCGCTTGATGTGATTCGCGCGATATGATTCCCGCACGATTTGCGGGGGGCTCGGATGAAGCGCTTCGTTGAGGGTGCGGATCGTGGGCAGAGCACGCTGTTTCCTGAATGCGTGGAGGACTGGATCGACGCGGATAATCCAGTTCGCGTCATCGACGTCCTCGTCGACGACCTCGATCTGGCCGGACTCGGGTTTGGCGGGGTAGATCCCGAGTCAACCGGCCGGCCGTCGTACCATCCCTCGATTCTCCTCAAGCTTTACATTTACGGCTATCTAAACCGGGTTCAGTCCAGCCGGCGGCTGGAACGAGAGGCCGGGCGCAATGTCGAGGTGATGTGGCTGCTGGGTCGGCTCGCTCCCGATCACAAAACGATTGCGGACTTCCGCAAGGATAACGGCCTGGCACTACGCAAGGTATGTGCGCGCTTCGTCGAACTTTGTCGTCAGATGGGTCTTCTCACGACGGCGAGCGTCGCCATCGATGGCAGCAAGTTCAAGGCTGTGAACAACCGCGACAAGAACTTCACGCGGGCGAAGGTGGAACGGCGGCGTGCCCAGCTGGAGGAGAGCGTCGCGCGCTATCTGAGCCAACTTGACACGGCCGACCGGCAGGAGCCGACGGAGGCGCTGGCCGCGAAGGTAACAAGGCTTACCAAGAAGCTGGCGAAGCTGAAGGAGGAAATGGGCAAGCTTACCGTTTACGAAAAGCAGATGCTCGCTTCGCCTGACCAGCAAATCTCCTTGACCGATCCCGACAGCCGTTCGATGGCGACGAGCGGCCGCGGTTCCGGCGTCGTCGGCTACAACGTGCAGGTCGCCGTCGATACCGAGCATCATCTGATTGTGGCGCATGAGGTAACGAACAGCGGCTCAGATCGGGCGCAACTTGCCAATGGCCAAGCAGGCGAAGGGGGTTCTCAAGACCGAGACGCTCGAGGCCGTGGCCGATCGCGGCTACTTCAGCAGCACGGAGATCCTCGCGTGCCACGAGGCCGGCATCACGGTAACTCTGCCCAAGCCGCAGACGTCGGGCGCCAAATCGGAGGGGCGCTTCGGTAAGCAGGACTTTGCGTATTTGCCAGAGGAGGACGCCTATCGCTGTCCAGCTGGGGAGCGATTGCCGTATCGCTATACGAACGAAGAAGACGGCAAGATGCTACGGCGTTACTGGACCACAGCCTGTCAAAATTGTTCGCTCAAATCGCAATGCACGACCGGGCCAGAGCGGCGGATTACGCGATGGGAGCATGAGCATCTGCTCGAGGCTGTGCAGCAGCGCCTCGATGCAAACCCACAAGCCATGCGCCAGCGTCGCGAGACGGTCGAGCATCCGTTCGGCACGATGAAAGCCCGCATGGGGGCGACACACTTCCTCACCAAAACGCTCCCAAAGGTAGCCGCCGAGATGGCTCTCTCGGTCCTGGCCTATAATCTGACACGGGTCATGAACATCGTCGGGACCAAGCCGCTGATGGCTGCGATCGCGGCCTGAGACCGAGCCGGTCCTGGCTTCTCACCGACTCCCTCGGAAGGGAGTTTTTACACGGCCAAGACCCTGAGCGGACATTCGCACATCCCCTGACGGGGCGATGTCTCCGCTACGGTAGGCCGTTAGCATGCCAGCGGGACAAGACCACGTCAAACCAACTTGATTTGCTTTGCAAACGCGCCGTTCCCGGGCGATTTGGCGTCGTCTCAACGAACGAGGGGGTATTCATGGCCAATCCTACACCGACGAATGCCGCTGATGACACCGATCCGGAGCGGGTGGCTCCGGATATCACGAACACTACACCGGAAAACCAGGCGCCGACCTTCCGCAACCAGGACCAGGTCTGGCCGCACCGCGTCATCCGGCGCGGCGACGCAGTGCGGCCACTGCCACCGCACGCCCGTTCGCTCGCGGACCTGACGTTCGAGGTGGGCGGGGTGTGCGTCGGCCTCAGCGACTACATGGCCCGCCGCCGCACGGCCGGGCTGCTGATCCTCAAGCGCGGCGAGATTGCGCTGGAACGTTACGGCATGGGCAACGGCCCGGAGAGCCGGTGGGCCAGCATGTCGACCGCGAAGTCGATCACCGCGACGCTCGTCGGGGCTGCGCTCCACGATGGCGCGATCGGCAGCCTTGACGATCGCTGCGAGCAATACCTGCCGCGGATGCGCGGCTCGGCTTACGAGGGCGTCACGATTCGTAATCTCCTGCGGATGTGCTCCGGTGTGGCCTGGCGCGAGGAAAACGATGCAGACGGACGCTCAGAGGACTATCGCCTCGGCAAGGCCATGGTGAGCCGACGGCCAGGCTCCGTCCTGGACCTGCTATGCAAACTGCCGCGCGCTCATCCGCAGGGCGTCGTCTTCAACTACTCGACCGGCGAGAGCTGCCTGATTGGCGCGCTGGTCGCGGCCGCTACGGGCCAGCCCCTGGCCGACTACTGCGCTGAGACGATCTGGGGACCTGCCGGCATGGAGGCAGACGGGCACTGGCAACTCGAGTCCGAGGGCGGCCTGGAACTGGGCGGGCTTGGCGTCAGCGCGCGCCTGCGCGACTTCGGCCGCTTTGGTCAACTGGTGCTGGAGGACGGCGAAGCGTTCAACGGCCGACGCGTCCTGCCGCCCGGCTGGCGCGATCTCGCCGGACAGCCCGACAGCGCGCCCACTGGCTTCGGTCAGCTGATGCCTGGTTTGCCGGCGGGATATGGCTACCACTGGTGGGTGGCGCCGCACTTGCCGGGAGGCGTCAACAACGGCGCCTTTTCGGCGAATGGCGCCTACGGCCAGATCATCTTCGTCAATCCGGCCGAGCAGGTGGTCATCGCCATCTTGAGCGCGTGGCGTCAGTCTCAGGACAACGACGCCGCGGTCGAAATCGTCGCTATGATCAGAGCTGCGGTGCGCGCGCTGCGAACGGAGCCAGCGTCGTAGGCCCCGGCGCGGCGACATCCCTCGCCACTCTAGCCGACGGTGGAAACATCACCCCGCGGCGCCGGACCATGGGGAGTCGACCATGGTGGACAAGCAGACAATAAGAGCCGCCTATAGGCTGCGCTGCACGACGCTATTGGCCGATGTCCGGATGGCACCTTTGAGACATGGCTGACGGGCTCCTGGATTGTCCGGTTGTTAGGGAAGATCGGAAGTGACCGGCGCACCGTCAAGGCGACGCGAATGACCCATCTCGGAAGTCGGGCGGCCAAGTTTGCTGCGCTGTGATAAAGTCACTTCCGGTAAGCTGGCCTCACCGGCTCCAAAGGAGATATGTCCATCATGCTGGACCGCATTCTCGATGCAGCAACCGACAACCTCAGGTTCGCGAAGATTCTGGTCCAAATGGGTCTCGATCCGAACAACGTGACCTGGGACGCCATCTTCAACCGCCTGCTGGAAATCTTTCTGCACAACATCACGCTTGCCAATATGTTCGCCCTGGTCGGCGCGATCTTCTTTGTCGCTACATTGCTGACGCACACGATGGTGCCGCTACGGGTCGCGAACATGATCGGTTGCGCATTCTTCGCCATCTTCGGTGCGCTCACCGGAGCCGTCACGATCTTTCTTCTTTATCTCCTGATGATTCCCATCAATGCCTACCGTCTCCGTCAAATGCTCGCGCTGGTGAAGAAGGCGCGCACCGCAACACAGGGCGACATGTCGATGGAGTGGCTCAAGCCGTTCATGACCGACCGCAAGTATCGCAAGGGCGATATCTTGATGAAGAAGGGTGACGCAGCCAACGAAATGCTGCTGACCGTTACCGGCAAATTCCGGGTCATCGAAATCAACGTCGAACTTCCGCCGGGGCGTTTGATGGGCGAGCTTGGTTTCCTCACGCTCGACAACCGCCGGACCGCGACGATCGAATGTTTCGAGGATGGCCGCGTCCTGACTATCAGCTATGAAAAGCTGCTCGAGATCTACTTCCAAAACCCGCAGTTCGGCTATTACTTCCTTGTCTTGACCAGCCAGCGCCTGCTGGAAAATCTCGCGCGGGCCGAAGCCATCATCGCGCAGAACAAGATCGCGCCGCAGACGCCTTTCGCCAACTGACAGCGGTCCGAGGAGATTGATCCCGGCCGTCGCCTGCTCCGCCGCCGTCCTAATTCCCACTGGCTTCGCGCGCACGGCGCAGAACTCGAATTCGGGGATCTTTCCAAACGGATCGAGCGCCAGATTGGTGAGCAGATTGGCAACAGTCCTCCCGCTCATCCTTCGCTTGGCAGGGCTTGAAGTACCGATCATTGCACGCTGCCTGCGGCCATCGCCTCTAAAGCGAAGCCGAAAACAAGAGCGTCTTGCTGCAGTGCCTGAGTCCGCTTGTGGCACCCTTGAGACATGCCCGCCTGACCTAAGAATGTCCGTTCACCGGGGTAGACCGGAAGTCGCCGGTATCCGGCCAAACCGGCGCGATTGACCCTGGCTGTGTGAAAACGTCGCTGCTTTGCTATGATTCTCTCGTGATTCTGCGGGGGAAGCTGATGCGGCGCTTCGTTGAGCAGGCGGATCGTGGGCAGTGGACGCTATTGCCCGAATGCCTTGATGATTTCATTGACGAGAGCAACCCTGTTCGCGTGATCGACGTGTTTGTCGATACGCTCGATTTGGCTGAGATGAGCTTTGAGGGAGTGGAACCTGCGGCGACTGGTCGGCCATCGTACCACCCCTCGGTTCTCCTCAAGCTTTATATCTACGGCTATCTGAACCGGGTGCAGTCGAGCCGGCGGCTCGAACGCGAGGCCGGACGCAATGTCGAGGTCATGTGGCTGCTGGGTCGACTCGCACCTGATCACAAGACGATCGCGGACTTCCGCAAAGACAACGGCCTGGCGCTGCGCAGGGTATGTGCGCGCTTCGTCGAACTCTGCCGCGAGATGGGCCTCCTCGCGACGGCGAGCGTTGCCATCGATGGCAGCAAGTTCAAGGCCGTGAACAACCGGGACAAGAACTTCACGCGGGCGAAGGTGGAACGGCGGCGTGCCCAACTGGAGGAGAGCGTCGCCCGCTATCTGAGCCAACTTGACACGGCCGACCGGCAAGAGCCGACGGAGGCATTGGCCGCGAAGGTGACGAGGCTTACCGAGAAACTGACGAAGCTGAAGGAGGAAATGAGCAAGCTTGCCGTTTACGAGAAGCAGATGCTTGCTTCGCCTGACCAGCAAATCTCGCTGACCGATCCCGACAGCCGTTCGATGGCGACGAGCGGGCGTGGTTCCGGCGTCGTCGGCTACAACGTGCAGGTCGCGGTGGACACCAAGCACCACCTGATTGTGACGCATGAGGTAACGAACAGCGGCTCAGATCGGGCTCAATTGGCCAATATGGCCAAGCAGGCGAAGGCTGTTCTCCAGACCGAGACGCTCGAGGCTGTTGCCGATCGCGGCTACTTCAGCAGCTTGGAGATCCTCGCATGTCACCAGGCCGGCATCACGGTAACTCTGCCCAAGCCGCAGACGTCGGGTGCCAAGTCAGATGGCCGCTTCGGCAAGCAGGACTTTGTCTATTTGGCAGAGGAGGACGCCTATCGCTGTCCAGCCGGGGAGCAACTGCCATATCGCTTTACGAGCGAGGAGGACGGCAAGCGGCTACGGCGCTACTGGACCACAGCCTGTCAAGATTGTTCGCTTAAATCGCAGTGCACGACAGGGCCAGAGCGGCGGATTCCACGATGGGAGCATGAGCATCTGCTCGAAGCTGTGCAGCAGCGCCTTGATGCAAACCCACAAGCCATGCGCCTGCGTCGCGAGACGGTCGAGCATCCGTTCGGCACGATGAAAGCCCGCATGGGAGCGACACACTTCCTCACCAAAACGCTTCCAAAGGTAGCTGCCGAGATGGCTCTCTCGGTCCTGGCCTATAATCTGACACGGGTTATGAACATCGTCGGGACCAAGCCGCTGATGGCTGCGATCGTGGCCTGAGACCCACTCGGCCTTTGCTCCCAATACCGACGTCCCTATTGCAGACGCGCGCGGCCTATTGCTGCGATCTGCGTTCAAGCAGCCGGTCGCGGACCTCCTCCGATACAAAGCGCTCCGCCCGCTGCCATGCCTCGTCATTGTCACCGCGGAACTGGAAGTACTTTCTGAACACGACGCGCTGGGCTGTTGTATCGATGGCAGCAATCCGCACAACTTGCACCAGCGTGCTTAGCTTGTGAATGATGCCGATAATCAGGGTCTGCGTGCCGGCCTGTGACGCCGCGCGCAGCCGATCGCGCAACGCCGGTCCGTCTATCGGACAATTTAGCGCGCAGGAGGAGGGCACGAGCTCAAAGCGCCGGTCTGCCGTGACGTCGTCCCGCAGCGCGGTCATGAAAGCCCGCAATCGCTTTTCATGCGCGGCCGTCTGATCGGTGGGCTCGTTCGACGTGTCGATATAATTGAAATCGTCGACGGAGACAGCCAAGGCGTGGTCGGCCGTCGCGGCGGATGCATCTGAGATGAGGCTGGATCCGAGGAACAGACTGGTGAACAGGCCGGCTGTGGTAAGAGCGTGCAACAGGGAGGCGTGGCGCATGGCGATGGCTCGATCTCCGTGGCTGAATTGCGGTGCGACTAACCCTTTCCAACCATCAATTGCTGCATTCCCTGCCGCTATCCGGCACCGTCGTTCAGACCAAGTTGCGCCGAAATATCCAAAGCGGATTTGACCAGAAGATTAGAGGTCGCCAGCGGAAAGTCAGCTTACAAGTTAGTCATTCAAGGCTGTTTGAAGTGCTCGCATTGCAAGCGCCGACCAAATACGAGCTGGTCGTCAACCTCAAGACCGCTAAAATGCTCGGCCTCGATCTTCCCGCGGCGCCGCTCGTCCGCGCAGACGAATCGATCGTCTAAGAGACGCAGTTTGCTGCAACGCATGAGTCCGCTTATGGCCCCAGCCGACGTGCCTATTTTGGCCGCCCACGTCGGCTTTCGGGTGGAGAGCTGACTAGGCGCGGATGGGTCGGCGAAGTCGCTTCTTGACCCTGAGCCGACCTGACGAAGCGGATCGTTCCGCAGCTCCATTGCCAGGCCTTCTCTTGGCCCAAGATGGATTGCAAAGACTTCATTGCATTGCTGTCGCTGGCTCAATTCGAGCGAACCATCGTGCGACTGGCTCGGCGGCCAGATCTATCGTACACTCCTTCCAGTTGAGGCTTTCGCGCTATGGCTGGAAAGCGGCGAGTTCCGGGCGGACGCAGGCTGTTGGCGATAATGGCCGCCGACGTCGCGGGCTATTCGCGGCTCATGCACGACGACGAGGAGGGCACGCACAGGTGTCTCACGGCGCTCCTTGACGATGTTATCGAGCCCACGGTGGCAGAGCACGGAGGCCGCATTGTCAAGAACACCGGCGACGGGTTCTTGGCCGAGTTTCCGAGCGCGGTCCAGGCAGTTCGAGCGGCCGCGTGCTTCCAACGCGCTGTTGGCGACCTACAGAAGAATGACGCGAAGGGCAAACGCCTTCTTTTTCGCGTGGGTATCAACATAGGCGATGTCATCGTCGAGCCGAACGATATCTTCGGCGACGGCGTGAATATTGCGGCTCGCCTCGAAGGTATCGCGGAGCCAGGCGGCACCTGCATCGCGTCTTCCGCCTACGATCAGGTCCGCGGCAAGGTCGATATGGCGTTCGAAGACATGGGGCCGCAGACGCTGAAAAACATCGCCGAGCCGATACGTGTCTGGCGCGCAAGGCCATCGGACTCAGAAGTCCCGAAGGACGTACCGGAGCGGCCTATATCCGCTGGCGCGGGCGGCTCGCTGGGTCGAATCCGGGGCCGTCTGAAGCTTGCTGGCGGCGCGCTCGCGTCGGTCGCAACCGTCGGAGCGGTCGGCCTCTTCGGTTATTGGAATGTTTGGAACTCCGTCCGCACTGACGTTTTGCCGGACGGACAAAAGACACAGCGAGAGGCAGCAGGCCGGCCCGATATCGCTCCTCGCTTGTCTCTAGTCGTCCTGCCCTTTGCGAACCTCAACAACGATCCGGAGCAGGACTATTTCGCCGACAGCATTACGACCGACTTAACGACAGATCTCGCGCGAATGCGCAACGCATTTGTCATCGGACGCGGGACGGCTTTTACCTATAAGAACAGGCAGGTCGATCTGAAGACTCTCGGCAAGGACCTGGGTATCCGCTGGGCCGTACAGGGCGCGGTGCGGCGCGCCGGAGATCAGGTCCGGGTCAACGTGTCGCTTACAGATGTCGAGAGTGGTCGTGACATCTGGTCCGATCGTTTCGACAGTGATCGCACGAAAGTCTCAGTCTTGCAGGACCAGATCACAGCACGGCTCGCC
The DNA here is from genome assembly GCF_023101085.1 of Bradyrhizobium sp. 170. NCBI lineage: Bacteria > Pseudomonadati > Pseudomonadota > Alphaproteobacteria > Hyphomicrobiales > Nitrobacteraceae > Bradyrhizobium > Bradyrhizobium sp. 170. Next base: position 2,812,941 of record NZ_CP064703.1, read on the forward strand.
CGCTCGCTCAATATTGAACTTATACAAGCTGAAAGCCGCCGTAGCGAAACGGACCGATCGAAGAATCCGGATGCCGTGGACTTCGCCATGCGCGGCTGGGCAAAGTCCTATGAGCCTCGATCGAAGACGACAATTGCGCAGGCAAAGGAGCTATTCGACAATGCGCTGCGCCTCGATCCGGACAATGTCGATGCAATGATCGGGAAGGCGTGGTATCTGAGCCCCCCTATCAATTTGCTCTCCGGATGGCCTGTGTCCGTGACGGAAGACAAAAAGACGGCAACCAATCTCGTCGACAGAGCCCTTTCGAAAAGCCCGGCAAACGCAATGGCTCACGTGGTGAAGGGAGACACTCTTCGATTTGGTAACCCTGACGAGGCGCTGCATCAATACGACGCTGCGCTTGAAATCAATCCGAATTTCCCGGCCGCCTACTCAGGTAAAGGAGATGCACTAATCCTCGTCGGGCGGGCACGCGAAGCCCTATCCGTGACGCAGCTAGCCCTCCGGCTCAGCCCCAGGGATCCTTCTGCTGTCGCTTGGCGTTGGACTCTCTGCCATGCACACCTGCACCTGCACGATTATCAAGAAGCAATCGAAGAATGCAGGCGGACGACCAATATGAACAGCGCATTCTGGTTCGCCTATATAGGTCTGGCCTCGGCTTACGCAGCGACCGGGCAATTGGAGCAGGCACAGCTGAGCTTAACCGAATTGAACAAGATCCGACCAGACTTCACGATCCAATGGTATCGTGATTTCGGTTATGCACTCACGAGTAACCCGCAGTTTCGCCGTGAGTTCGACGACATTCTCGATGGACTCAGGAAGGTAGGCGTGCGGGAGCAATAGAGCTACTTGCTTAGTGGCAAGCCGCGAAGTTCCCGCTTCTGGCACATCGCGTCATTTCGCTGCGCTGCAGAACTTGGTCGCTATCCGGGCATAGCGGACTTTGGCAAGCCGTCCGCCCGGCAGATTTATAGTTTCACGGCCTAGATTGCTCGAATGCTGCGAGTGCGGACGGCCGGCTTGGTAGTCTGGGTGGTGCCGACGACGCGCTTGGGCGTCTCCCTCTTGCGAGTGATCGCCCCGGACGCCTCCTTCATGTAATCGGGATGTTGATGACCGTAGGTGTCAATCAGAACCTTCACCGACATGCCGAGATAACCAGCCGCTTCCCATGGGTCAGTGCCCAGCTGCATGAGCCAGGTCGCTGCCGTATGGCGTAGCGTGTGGGGAGTGACGTTTCCGTCCGAGAGGTCGAGCTTCGCCACCTCCACCGCCCGCGCGAAGCCGTTCTTCACCGACTTGACGCCAGCGCCCTGCCACTCAACGAAGTGGTTGGCGATGATCTTCTTGTCGTACCAGCGCCGCATGTGGACCAGCAGACGGTCCGGCAGCGGCACGGTGGGCTGACGCTTGTTCGTCGCTCGTCGGCCGATCGCCAGGCGGTGATAGCGGCCGCTCAAGAGGCACGTGACAGCTTGCCCGCAACCAATGCGTCAAGTCCGGCAGCGGGCTCTGTCGGGAAACCAGGAAAAATCAGCGGTTCTTGATCGAGATCATGCACGTTTGTACAGGTTTTGCCTGCAATCGCGCCGAAGAGCCTGCTGCTGGGTGGGGCCATGGGCGTTTAACGAATTGCGCGACGATGCAATCGTGCCGCTGATTTGCCCGACGTGTCAAAATGTTTTCGCAGGATTCGGTCAAGGCATCCATGCCAGCCACCACCTGTTACTTTGCATGGGGTTGTTTTCGATATTTTGGTTGGGAGCAGGGTGGCTTGCCGAGCCGTAGCTCGCGGGCCGAGCGGCCAGCCTTCGCCGTTGGCTTCGGCGCGGCAGCCTTCACTCGCTTCGCGAGCGAAGGCTGGTGGGCCCGGCAGGACTCGAACCTGCAACCAGACCGTTATGAGCGGTCTGGATCAGCAGAACGCCCTTGTTTTCTCGGGGTTTTTTACGTCGACAATTTGCGATCTTCTGCGTTCGTTCACGTTCATGCGGGACCCAACCGGGACCCCGACAGGACCCGAAGAACAAAGGAGAACAGTTGATTCCGTCATAAGCGATCAACCCGCCATGACTATGCGTTACCGCCAATGCTCTGAATCTACTTCCGTCTTCGGCGGCATAGCGGACATGGCTGGACTTGCTATGGCCGCGACCCGGTCGCGATTGACCCAACTCGGAAACTATTTAGGGCTGCAAAACACGTCTGATCATGGAGGGTAGACGACGCCTCGCGGGTCGATAAAGCGGTTTGAGACAAAGTACTCGATCTGGTCTCGCGCGATACCGATATCGTGCAGCTCTCGGTCACTCAAGTCGTACAGATTGGCCCTTAGCTTCTCGCGTTCGCGCCACTCCAAAAGCGCAGCCCAATAGTTCCTGAACGTGGTCAAGCCAAACCGTACGGGCGCGATCGTCTTCTTCCACCCAATTTCATTGTAGGTCGTCATTGAGACATCCCTCGGGGTTGCTTCGTTTGAACAACCTGCCGGGATATCGGAAGGCCTGCTTGGCAAGTGGCTTACATTTTCCTTACCAGCGGCTTATTTTTTCGGGCCATACCGTGCTACAGCTCGTCACAGAGCAGCCGGGGGAATATTGCCTTGCGGTATCTATTTGAAGAGTTTGTATTCGACGCCGAGCGGCGCGAGCTACATCGCGGGCCTGAGATCGTGCGTACAACGCCACAGGTGTTCGATCTGCTCGACTATTTGATCCGCAACAGAGTGCGCGTGGTCAGTAAGGACGATCTCGTCAATGCAATCTGGAAGGGGCGAATTATATCCGATGCGGCGCTGACCACTCGGTTGAACGCTGCCCGAAGCGTGATCGGCGATTCCGGCGAAGAACAGCGTCTTATCAAAACGCTGCCGCGAAAGGGTTATCGTTTCATCGGCACAGTCCGCGAGTCAGATCAGCCTTCGCGGGTCGAGGCGACTTCAGATGAGCAAGTGGATCATCCGTCCACACTCGCACTCGCGCTGCCCGACAGACCCTCAGTCGCCGTTCTACCATTTACCATTTTGAGCTCAGATCCAGATCAGGAGTATTTTGCTGACGGGGTGGTGGAGGAAATCATAACCGCATTGTCGCGCTTTAAGTCGCTGTTTGTGATCGCGCGGAATTCGAGCTTCGCGTACAAGGGCAAGGCAGTAGACATTAAGCAGGTGGGGCGCGAACTTGGCGTACGCTACGTGTTGGAAGGAAGCGTTCGCAGAGCGGCTGATCGGGTGCGGATTGCGGGACAGCTCGTTGAGGCCGCCACTGGAGCACAGCTTTGGGCGAACCGGTTTGATGGCGCGCTTGGCGATATCTTCGATCTGCAAGAGCAGGTCACCGAGAGCGTTGTCGGTGCGATGGCGCCTGCGGTGGAAAGAGCAGAGATCGAGCGTGCGAAACGCAAGCCGACCGCAAGTCTAGACGCTTACACTCTCTATTTGCGCGGTTTGGCCGCGCTTTATCTGTTTACTAGCCGGCAGGCGAATGACGAGGCGTTGCAGCTCTTCAGCAATGCGATAGAACTCGACCCGGAGTTTGCCTCCGCCTACGGTCGCGCTGCCTCTTGCTACGTAAATGCAAAGACGAACGGTTGGAGTGCAAACACATCGGATGAAATCGACGAGGTGACGAGGCTCGCTCAGCGAGCGCTTGACCTGGGCAAAGATGACGCAGTCGCACTCTGTCGCAGCGGATGGGCGTTAGCCTTTGTTGTTCGCGATCTCGAGAGAGGTGCGGCGTTGATTGATCGCGCGCTTATGTTCAATGCCAATTTGGCTGAGGCGTGGGCTTACGGAGGATATGTAAAATTATGGCTCGGGGAGCCAGAGCTGGCGGTCGAGCGGTTCGCCCATGCTATGCGTCTAAGCCCACTCGATCCGCGGACTAGCATGATGCGAGCCGGGACGGCGTATGCCCATTTTTTCCAGGGCCGCTATGACCAGGCGGCATCGTGGGGAGCGATGGCCTTGCAAGATAATCCAGACTATCAAGCTGGGTTGCGTATCAATGCCGCAAGCAATGCGATGGCAAACCGATCGGAGGAGGCGCACAAGGCGTTGGCCCGGCTGCGAGAGCAAAATCCCAGTCTATGCGTTTCCAATCTCAAGGACGTGCTTGGCCCCTATCGGCGCCCCGAAGATCTTTCACGACTTGAGGAGGCGCTGCGGCGAGTCGGGCTGCCCGAATAGCGTGGTCGTCAGGGCGGAGTGCGACTTCCGCTCCTGACCCCTAACCGGACCTTCGAATTGTGCCACTCTTTCCGGGATCGGTGTGAAGATTCCGTGCGGCCCGACGCACCAGGCTCACGAAGTTGCGCACCACCGGCGATGGTTCACCGCGGCGCGATGCGAGGTTCAAGACGGCTTTCGGTTGAGAGGTACCCTTGAGGTGCCGGTACGCGATGCCGTCCATCGTCATTCGCTGCATGCAAGCCGGCACCAGCGAAATGCCGAGCCCGACGGCGACGAGGCTCAGCGCCGATGTGATGCGGGGCGCTTCCTGGCCGAGGCGAGGGCTGAACCCTGCCTTGAGGCATGCCGCCATCGTCGCCTCATAAAACGCGGGTCCGAGCTGGCGCGCGTAGACGATAAATGTTTCGCCGGCAAGGTCCTTCAATGAGAGGGCCCCGCCGCCGCGATCGCGCCGCGCCAACGCGTGATCGCTCGGCAACGCGACCACCATCGGTTCTACCAGCAATGGATTGACGACAAGGCTCTGCGGTTCGGCAAGGGGCGCGCGCATAAAAGCAACGTCCATCTGGTCATTGCGCAGGCGTTCGAGCGCCTCCTTCCTGAGACACTCGTCCAGCGTTAGCGACACCAGCGGGAAGGCTGCGCGAAACGCCCGGATGACGAATGGCACGAAGGGATGAAACGGAGCGGTCGGCATGACGCCCACGCAGAGGCGACCTTGCTCGCCCCGCGCGGCACTGCGTGTGGCTTCGAACGCGCCGTCGTATTGCGCGAGTGTCGCGCGCGCACGATCGAGGAAAACCCTCCCCGCTTCGGTCAGCTCGACCCCTCGCGCCTTGCGGCGAAAGAGCTGGACATCGAGTTCGGTTTCGATCGCCTTGATCCGCTGGCTAAGCGGCGGCTGTTGCATGCCGAGCCGCTCCGCGGCCCGCGTGATGTGTCCTTCTTCGGCGACGGCGACGAAGTGCCGGAGATGTCGCAGCTCCATTGCCATATCCATTTCGATATGAATTTTGCCTGATCCATATAATACCTCGGCTATCTCGCAAATGATATACCGGCCTTGTTCGATAAGGAGATGGTCATGACGCTGTTGCGCCGGCAATTTCTGCATCTGGCGGCGGGCTCGCTTGTTGCGCCAGCGCTGTCGTCCTTCGCGCTTGCGCAGACCTACCCGGCGCGGCCAGTGCGCGTGCTGGTACCTTACGCGCCCGCCGGCCCGGCCGATATCTTGGCACGGCTCGCCGCGCAGAAGCTCTCCGATCAGTTGGGAAAACAGTTCTACGTTGAGAACATCGGCGGCGCCGGCGGCAATATCGGCATGGGTCAGGGCGCCAGAGCGCCCGCTGACGGCTACACCGTGCTGGTCGTTCCGCCGAACATCGTCGTCAATCCGGCGATGTACGACACGGTGCCCTACGATCCCTACAAGGACTTCGACCCGGTCACGATTGCCGTCAGCGCGCCCACAGTGCTGTCGGTGCATCCGTCGCTGGCGGTCCAAACGGTCAAGGACCTTGTTACACTGATCAGGTCCGGCGACGCCAGGTACAGCTTCGCGTCGCCCGGCACCGGCACTCCGCCACATCTGATCGGCGAGCATTTCCGCCTATTGCTTGGGCTCGACCTCGTACATGTGCCGTTCAACAGCGCGGGCCAAGCCGTCGCCTCGACGCTCGCTGGGCACACGCCGATTGCATTCAGCTCGCTGCCCCCCGCCGTGCCGCAGATCAAGGACGGCAAGCTACGTGCGCTGGCCGTGACCAGCAAGATGCGCTCGCCGACGCTTCCCGACGTGCCGAGCATGGTGGAAGCCGGCTATCCCGAGATCGAGGGCGAGGGATGGTTCGCCTTCATCGTTCCGGCCGGAACGCCAAGCGAGATCACCGCGCTCCTGAACCGCGAGATCGTCAAACTGATCGCGCTGCCCGACGTCAAGGAGAAAATGGCGGCGCTCGGGTTTACGGCGGTTGGCACGACGCCCGAGCAGGCGGCCGCGCTGTTCCGGACGGAGAGCGCCAAGTGGGCAAAGGTCATCCGCGAGACCGGCATCAAGGCCAATTGATGTTGCGCGCGGTCCGCGTCGAGTATCGACCGTTTGAAGTCAGCTTCTGACCGATCGCGGACGTCGACCTTCCTGACAATACCAGTGTGATTGATGCCTTGTCTCGCATCAAGGATCCGTTACGCTTTCAGTCAGTTCGCCGAGTTGAGGAGATTAGGTGATGGGCACGCAGCAACAAGCCAAATTTCCACGAGTTGGCGTAATCGCAAACGGACGCCCAGACACCCTCTTCGAGGCCGTGCGGCAAAGTTTTGCCCAACACGGCTATGTCGAGGGCCGCGACATCCTCATCGAGGCGCGATTTGCCCACGGACATCTCGACCGCGTGCCCGAACTCGTCGCTGAATTGGTCGGTCTCAATGTCGATGTTATCGTTTCCCTGGGCGCCGTTGGGCCTGCAGCGGCTCAGAAAGCCAACACAAAGGTACCGATCGTGTTTGTGGCGGTGATCGATCCGGTTGCCGTCGGATTCGCCGCCACACTGGAGCGACCTGGTGGGAACATCACGGGGATCACTACCTTCGATCCGCAGCAGGCTACCAAACAGTTCGAATTACTCAGGCAGGTGTTTCCGAACCTCACCCGGTTGGCGATCTTGAGTGATGAGGATATTCCGCGCGTGGAGGGCGGGAACCCCTTGGAGAAAGCGAACGATACGGCGGCACGATCACTGGGCGTGCGGCCTCAATGGTTGAAGGTTAAAGGTCCCATTCCAGATCTCGAAGGAGCCTTCACGGCGATGAAGAACGAGCGCGCCCAGGCGCTGCTGGTGCTGGACGTGCCTGTACCCATCATTCATCAGAAACGGATCGCCGAGCTGGCGGCCACGTATCGCCTTCCGACGATGTTTCTGGGAGGCCGGCGGATGTCGGAAGCCGGGGGCTTGATCGCCTACGGGACAGGCCTTCTCGATACGTTGCCGCGAATACCCGTGTATGTGGAAAAGATCTTAAAGGGCGCCAAACCGGGCGACTTGCCGATCGAGGTTCTCTCGCAGCATATACTGATATTCAATCTCAAGACGGCCCGGACAATTGGTGTGACGATTCCGCCAGAGCTGCTCAAACGGGCAGATCAAGTCATCGAGTGAACCAGGCTGTCGGGCTGCGAAATACAGCGCGACTTACCTTCGCATTCGCTCAGTCGGCGCGTTGGTCCGGTAATGGCACCTTTGAGACATGCCCGCCTATCCTGAGAATGTCCGTTCACCGGGGTAGACCGGAAGTCGCCGTGGTCCGGTCAAATCGACGCGAATGACCCAACCCGGACATCGGTCGCGCCCAACGGCACTGTGCCGTAAGCCGCTTCCCGCCCCTTCCAGAGTACAAAATTGAGCCGAAGCGCACTCGCGGGGGGCCTTTCGGTCCCATTTTGCCAACGTCTTTACGCGGAATGTGTTGATGCGGGTCGAGCTGACCTATATTTCGTGATAAGAAGGCGATGACCACTTTTGCATGGGGTCCGCTGACCAATGAGCGATTTTGTATTGCGTGAAACGCGGTACGCGGTTAGCGGTGACATCAATATCGCGTATCAAACCATGGGCGATGGACCTGTCGATCTCATCTTGATCCCGGGCGTGGTGTCGCATGTCGAGTTCTTGCATGAGATCCCGGGATATACAGCCTTTTTGCGCCACCTTTCGACGTTTGCCCGCGTCGTCACCTTCGACAAATGAGGCCAGGGGTTATCCGACAGAATATCCGGCGCTCCGTCGCTCGAACAGCGAATGGATGACGTTCGCGCCATCATGGACGACATTGGTTCGCATCACGCTGCACTCATGGGAATTTCCGAAGGTGCTGCGATGAGCGCACTGTTTGCCGCCACGTATCCGGAGCGCGTATCCCAGCTCATTCTTTATGGCGGCTTTGCGCGCGGTGCTGACCTTTGGGGTTCAGATAGTTCGATGGAAAAAGTGTTGCGGCGTATAAAGCATTGGGGCAACGGCGGCCTGATCAAAGGCGTCATGCCAAGCCGGGCAGAGAACCAGGACGCGGTCAACCAGTTCGCCAAATTTGAACGTCTCTCGGCCAGCCCCGGAGCTTACAAAGCGATCGTGTTGTTGAACTTGCTGATCGATGTCAGGGCAATCCTGCCGACCGTGCGCGTTCCGACACTTGTGCTTCACCGTCGAACCGATGCTCTGGTTTCCGTCGAGTGGGGACGCGATTTTGCAGCGCAAATCCCTGGCGCCAAATTTATTGAGTATCCCGGCAGTGACCACGCCTACTTTTCCGGCGATGTGGAGGCAATGCTTGGTGACATCGAGGAGTTTATCACTGGACATCGTGAGATTTCATCGATCGATCTTGACCGCGTCCTTGCCACGGTTCTGTTTACAGATATCGTCGATTCGACGCGCAGCGCCGCCGAGATGGGGGACCAGACATGGCGTCGATTGCTGGATAGTCACGATGAATTGGCGAAGCAGATGGTCGAAAAGCATCGCGGCACTTTGATCAAGAGCACTGGCGTGGTATTCTCGCAACATTCGACGGACCGGTCGCGCTGTTCGATGCGCGCTTGCCTTCGAGACGGCTTCAAAACAAATCGGTTTGCCGCTGCGCGCGGGCCTTCACACTGGTGAGATCGAAATCAGAGGCCGAGATATTGGCGGCATCGCCGTGCATGCCGCGGCTCGCGTCATGGCGCAATCCAACGCTGACGAGGTGCTTGTCTCGAGAGTCGTGACCGATCTTGTGGCCGGAGCAGGTTTGAAATTCTCGGATCGCGGATCGCACGAGCTTAAGGGCCTTCCGGGCCGATGGGATCTCTTTGCTGCGAGCTTGTAGATTCGGCTATGTCTGCTTGTGGCAGATTGTGTTGAAAAACTCAAAAATCGCGGGGCTCCGAAAATCTCGCAAATGTAGCGCATTGGCGATTTCAGGCGCTGCAAGGCTCTGTAGAATCGATACGAGAACCAGTGATCGTTTTGCGGTAATGAACGTGGTCCCTCAACTCGCCGCGAGAGACACGCATCAGCGGTCCTGAGAATTTTCAGGCATCAGCGAAAAAGGACTTTTTCAACACAATCGGCACGAAGCGGACATTCCAACACTCTGTTGGACTGTCCGCTACTGGAAGTGAAGCCGACATCAGCTCTTCGATTATCGGCGAGCTTTGCTTCAGGCCGCCAGTCTGTTGGAGTTGCCCGATCAACTTGCCGACCGCAAGGAAGCTAAGCGCTGCGTCCCAGGCCACCGGCAGGCGACAGGGGGACAATTATCTCGTCCGATGCCATGACTAAGTCCGCTTTCACACTTTTCGCGATACGTGCGGGCTGCGATTTAATTTCTACGACGCTCGGCGACTGACGCACCAATCTGCTCGCCTGGATATCCGAAAATACTCGCAGCCTGCAAGATAGCTTGTCTGCGGATTGCGGAGTCGCTCGATATTCTATGCCATGTCCGCAACCAGAATACTTTGGGGCCAGATCGCCTGCGTCTTGACCGTCGTGCTCATCACGATGTGGGCCGCGACGCAATGGACGGCATGGCGTCTCGGCTATCAGCCGCAACTCGGACACCCCTGGTTTGAGCTCGCACCGGGCGTTCCCATCTATCTGCCTCCGGCCTTCTTCTGGTGGTGGTATGCCTACGATGCCTACGCACCTGAAGTGTTCGTTGAAGGGGCTTGCGTCGCTGCATCCGGCGGGATCATCTCAATTATAGTCGCTTTCGCGATGTCGGTGTGGCGGGCTCGGGAGGCGGAGACGGCGGCCACGTACGGGTCTGCACGTTGGGCCAACCAGCTTGAGATTCGAAGTGCCGGCCTTGCCGGGGCAGACGGCGTAATCCTCGGGCGGTTCGAGGGACTTTATTTGCGGCACGATGGACCTGAGCATGTACTATGCTTCGCCCCCACCAGATCCGGAAAGGGTGTGGGACTTGTTATCCCGACGCTTCTAACCTGGCCGGGAAGTTGCATCGTCCATGACATTAAGGGTGAAAACTGGACCCTGACGTCAGGCTTTCGTGCCCGACACGGCCGGGTGCTGTTGTTTGATCCAACCAACTCGGCGAGTGCAGCCTACAACCCGCTCCTGGAAGTGAGGCGAGGGGAGTGGGAAGTTCGTGACGTGCAGAATGTGGCCGACGTGTTGGTCGATCCCGAAGGCTCGCTGGAACGGCGCAATCACTGGGAGAAGACCAGCCACGCGCTGCTGGTCGGAGCCATCCTTCACGTTCTCTATGCGGAGCAGGACAAGACGCTCGCCGGTGTTGCGAGCTTCCTGTCCGATCCGAAACGGCCAATCGAAACCACGCTCCGCGCGATGATGACCACGCGGCATCTCGGTGAGGCCGGGACCCATCCAGTGATCGCGTCCGCAGCGAGAGAGCTATTGAACAAGAGCGAGAACGAACGGTCCGGCGTGCTTTCGACCGCGATGTCTTTCCTCGGCCTCTACCGCGACCCTGTTGTTGCTGAGGTGACGCGCCGCTGTGATTGGTGCATCCGCGATCTCGTTGAAGACGATCGGCCGACGACGCTCTATCTCGTTGTACCTCCATCCGACATCAGCCGCACCAAGCCGCTGGTGCGGTTGATACTCAACCAGATCGGTCGCCGTCTCACCGAGGAACTCCAGGCCAAGGGCCGCCGGCATCGATTGCTGCTCATGCTCGACGAATTTCCGGCGCTGGGAAGGCTTGATTTCTTTGAGTCGGCGCTCGCCTTCATGGCGGGCTATGGGCTCAAGAGTTTCCTTATTGCGCAGTCGCTCAATCAGATCGAAAGAGCATACGGGCCGAATAACGCGATCCTCGATAATTGTCATGTGCGCGTTTCCTTTGCGACCAATGACGAGCGTACGGCCAGGCGGGTTTCGGATGCGCTTGGGACTGCCACCGAGTTACGCGCCATGAAGAACTATGCCGGTCACAGGCTTAGTCCGTGGCTCGGTCATCTCATGGTTTCGCGACAGGAGACCGCGAGGCCATTGCTGACGCCCGGCGAGGTGATGCAGCTTCCGCCCGAGGACGAGCTGGTTCTGGTTTCCGGCGTGCCACCGATCCGCGCCAAGAAGGCGAGGTATTTTGAGGATCCACGTTTGACCGAGCGCGTGCTACCACCGCCAAACTCAAGCTCCCTCGACCGCGACGGTAGGGCCGCGACAGACGATTGGAGCCGGCAGCCAGCTCCGCAGAATTCAAATGTTGCCGAGCCGGTGAGCTTGTCGGGTGCTCGGCAATCTACCGCAAATTCCGGCATTCGCCGCGAGCCGGAGCTTTCCGAGCATGAAAATATCGCGCCAGAGGCCTTGAAGCCTCTACCGGAGTTCGACTTCACGGAAGATGAGGGCGACAGTGACGCCATACGGGCGCGTGTGCTGCGCATGAACGTTCCCGGTCTGGCGCGTCAGGCCGCGATGGATCCAGGCGACGGCCTCGACCTCTAGGATGAGATAATGCGAACCAAGCACACGTTTCGTTTGCCTCCGGACCTTGCGGGCAAGCTCGCCGATCTTGCCAGCCGCAAGAGAGTACCTCAGGCGCTCATCGTCGAAACTGCGCTGGCCTCATTCCTGTCGCCGGATAATTCGGAGCGGATGGAGGCGGCGCTCGGCCGTCGCCTTGACCGGCTGACCCGGCACGTCGAGCGGCTGGAGCGTCATATCACCATTTCAAATGAAGCGCTGGCCTTGTTCGTGCGGTTCTGGCTGACGGCAACGCCGCCGCTGCCTGATACGGCGCAGCCCGCTGCGCAGGCTAAGGGCCGGGAGCGGTATGAGGGGTTCGTCGAAGCCCTCGGGCGCCGGCTGGCCAGGGGCCAGACCCTGGCCCAGGAGATCTCGCTCGACATCGATCCGGCGCAAACGTCGCCAACCGTTCCTCGTAAGTGATCCCGCCATCTTTTCTTTTGCTACGCCACGGCACGCCGCCTGATTTCAGCTTGTTGCACGAGCGCGTAACCTGCCTTTTCTACTGATCCCCACCGCCGAGCTCATATCTTGGCGACCTCGGGGGCAAGCGTGGCAGTTCATTCCTTTCAGTCCGAGGCGGCCTCGCGTGGTGCACGTATGTTGCGCACCGCGCTCGGATCGACGATAGCGGCCTGGCTCGAAGACGCTGGGATCGTCGAGGTCATGCTAAATCCCGATGGCCGGCTCTGGGTCGATCGGTTGTCGGGGGGCATGACAGATACCGGCGAGCGTCTCGCCGCAGCCGACGGCGAGCGCATCGTGCGGCTCGTTGCCCATCACGTCGGCGCTGAGGTTCATCCGGCAAGTCCCCGCGTCTCGGCCGAGTTGCCCGAGACGGGAGAGCGTTTTGAAGGGTTGCTGCCGCCCGTGGTGACCGCTCCAGCCTTTGCCATTCGCAAGCCGGCGGTGGCCGTCTTCACGCTCGACGACTATGTCGCCGCCGGCATCCTGACAGTCGCTCAGGCTGAAGGGCTGCGGAACGCTGTCCGGGACCGTCAAAACATCCTCGTGGCCGGCGGTACTTCGACCGGCAAGACCACGCTGACTAATGCGCTGCTGGCCGAGATTGCAAAAACTGCAGATCGTGTCGTGCTGATCGAGGATACGCGCGAACTCCAATGCAAGTCGGCTAACCTCGTGGCGCTGCGCACCAAGGATGGTGTCGCCTCGCTGTCCGACCTCGTGCGCTCCTCGCTCCGGCTACGCCCCGACCGAATCCCGATCGGTGAGGTGCGAGGGGCCGAGGCGCTCGACCTTCTCAAGGCATGGGGCACCGGCCATCCTGGTGGCGTCGGCACCATTCACGCCGGCACGGCGCTTGGCGCCCTTCGCCGCCTCGAACAGCTTATCCAGGAAGCCGTCATCACTGTGCCGCGCGCGCTGATTGCGGACACCATCGACGTGATTACGGTTCTCTCCGGCCGCGGCGCAGACCGTCGGCTGACAGAACTCGCGCGTGTCGATGGCCTGACGACCGAGGGGGACTACCTCATTTTACCCGCAGGAGACCCATCATGAACGGCGTCACATTGAGAAGCGCGATGATAGCTGTTGCGGTAGCTCTCAGCTCTGTGGCGATCTCGCCCACTGCAGAGGCCGCTGGCTCCAACATGCCGTGGGAGCAGCCGCTTAACCAGATCCTGCAGTCGGTCGAGGGGCCCGTCGCCAAGATTCTGGCCGTGATCATCATCATCGTCACGGGCCTTACGCTCGCCTTCGGCGACACTTCGGGCGGTTTTCGGCGCCTGATCCAGATCGTTTTCGGTCTGTCGATCGCGTTCGCAGCCTCGAGCTTCTTCCTGGCATTTTTCTCATTCGGCGGCGGAGTGCTGATCTGATGGACGGGCCGGTTGAAGGTTTTGCAATTCCGGTGCACCGCGCGCTGACCGAACCGATCCTGCTCGGCGGCGCGCCGCGTGCGATCGCCATCGTCAACGGCACCGTTGCCGCTGCGCTCGGCCTCGGCCTGCGGCTGTGGATCGCGGGCCTCCTGATCTGGGCAATTGGTCATGCCGCTGCCGTCTGGGCCGCGAAGCGCGATCCGCTCTTTGTCGAGACTGCAAGACGCCATCTGCGCATCCCAACCCATCTGAATGTGTGAGCAACCAATGATGAACCTTGCCGAATACCGCCGCTCCGCTACACATCTTGCGGATTTCCTGCCATGGGCCGCACTGGTCGACGAAGGCATCGTCCTCAACAAGGACGGATCGTTTCAGAGGACCGCGCGCTTTCGCGGGCCCGATCTTGATTCCTCTGTTCCAGCAGAACTTGTTGCGGTTGCCGGCCGCCTCAATAACGCCTTGAGGCGCCTCGGATCCGGCTGGGCGGTGTTTGTTGAAGCGCAGAGGTATTCATCGAATGCCTATCCACCGAGCAGTTGTCCAGACGTGGCATCGGCCATGGTCGATGCCGAGCGCCGGGCGCAGTTCGAGGAAGAGGGAGCTCACTACGAGTCAGCCTATTTCCTCACCTTCCTGTATCTGCCGCCGGCCGAGGACGCGGCGCGCGCCGAGCGCCTCCTTTATGAGGGACCTGAGCGTGGGGAGGCTGCCGGCGCCCACCAGGTATTGCGCGGCTTTGTCGATCGGACCGACCGCGTGCTGCAACTGGTCGAAGGGTTTATGCCGGAGTGCCGATGGCTCGATGACGGCGAGACCCTGACGTACCTGCATGCTTGCGTCTCGACCAAGATACATCGCGTCCGCGTTCCCGAGATTCCCATGTATCTCGATGCGCTGTTGGCGGACGAGCCCCTGACGGGTGGGCTCGAGCCGATGCTGGGCGACCAACAACTGCGGGTGCTCACGATTGTTGGGTTCCCGACGGCAACCACGCCGGGGATTCTGGACGATCTCAATCGGCTTGCCTTCCCTTATCGTTGGTCGACCCGGGCGATCATGCTCGACAAGGCAGACGCAACGAAGCTCCTGACCAGGATCCGGCGGCAATGGTTCGCCAAACGGAAATCCGTTGCCGCAATCCTGAAGGAGGTGATGACCAACGAGACTTCGTCTCTCATCGATACCGACGCTAGCAACAAGGCTATCGACGCCGACGCTGCGTTGCAGGAGCTCGGCTCCGATCTGATCGGAGAGGGCTTTGTCACCGCCACGATCACAGTCTGGGACGAGAATCCGCGCATCGCGGACGAACGGTTGCGCTTGGTCGAGAAGGTCATTCAAGGACGCGACTTCACGTGCATGGTGGAGACCATCAATGCCGTCGATGCCTGGCTGGGCTCGTTGCCCGGCCACGTCTATGCCAACGTCCGCCAGCCGCCGGTCTCGACCCTTAACATCGCCCACATGATCCCGTTGTCCGCGGTTTGGGCAGGGCCGGCGAGAGACACTCATCTCGGCGCGCCGCCGCTGTTCTTCGCGCGGACGGAAGGATCCACACCGTTCCGCTTCTCCCTCCACGTCGGGGACGTTGGGCACACGCTGGTGGTCGGTCCGACCGGTGCCGGCAAGTCGGTGCTGCTGGCGCTGATGGCGCTGCAGTTCCGCCGGTATCCAAGCTCCCAGGTCTTTGCCTTCGACTTCGGCGGCTCGATCCGGGCCGCGGCGCTTGCCATGAAGGGCGATTGGCATGATCTCGGCGGCGCGCTGTCCGATAGCGCCTCCGAACCGGTCGCGCTGCAGCCGCTTGCCATGATCGACGATGCGGCCGAGCGCGGCTGGGCCGCGGGATGGATCGCAGCCATTCTCGCCCGCGAAAAGATCGACGTGACGCCTGAAGCCAAGGAGCATCTTTGGTCGGCGCTGTCTTCGCTGGCTTCTGCGCCCGCGGGCGAACGAACGCTGACCGGTTTGTCCGTGCTGCTGCAGTCCCAGGGCCTGAAAAGGGCTCTTCAACCCTACTGCCTCGGTGGCCCCTTTGGGTGGCTGCTCGATGCCGAAGCGGAGCAACTCGGTTCGGCTTCGGTCCAGGTGTTCGAGACTGAAGGCCTGATCGGCACCGGAGCCGCACCGGCCGTGCTCGCCTATCTCTTCCATCGGATCGAAGGCCATCTCGACGGAAGGCCGACGCTGCTCATCATCGATGAAGGTTGGCTTGCGCTCGATGACGCAGGGTTTGCGGGGCAGATCCGCGAATGGCTGAAGACATTGCGGAAGAAGAACGCTTCCGTCATCTTTGCCACCCAGTCGCTCTCGGATATCGACGGGTCCGCGATTGCGCCTGCGATTATCGAGAGCTGCCCGACTCGGCTGTTCCTGCCGAACGAGCGCGCGATCGAGCCGCAGATCTCGGCGATCTATCGGCGCTTCGGTCTCAACGACCGCCAGATCGAGATCCTCGCGCGCGCCACGCCCAAGCGCGACTACTACTGCCAGTCACGGCGCGGCAATCGCCTGTTCGAGCTGGGTCTAGAAGAATTCGCACTCGCCTTCACAGCAGCTTCATCAACGTCCGATCAGGCGATGATTGAGCGCGTGCTCGCCGAACACGGCCGTGATGATTTTGTCACCGGTTGGCTCGCCGCGCGCGGGTTAGGTTGGGCCGCCGATCTCATTCCTGGTCTCATCAAGCAGGAGGGCTTGTCATGAAGCGCCTCCCGTACCTCGCCGCCGCGAGCGCCATCACCATTGCCGTCGCATGCGCAGTTTCGCCCGCGTCGGCCCAACTGATCGTGTTCGATCCTAACAACTATGCGCAGAATGTGCTCACGGCTGCACGTGAGCTGCAGCAGATCAACAACCAGATCACCTCGCTGCAGAATCAGGCGCAGATGTTGATCAACCAGGCCAAACATCTCGCCAGCATGCCGTATTCCTCGTTGCAGCAGCTCGATCAATCGATTCAACGAACCCAGCTGCTTCTCGCCCAGGCCCAGCGCATTGCCTACGATATCAAGCAGATCGATCAAGCGTTCACGACGACCTATGCGCCGGCCTCGACGAACGAGTCAGATCAAGCCCTAATCTTGAATGCGCAAACGCGCTGGCAGAATTCTGTGGCGGGTTTGCAGGATGCCTTGCGCGTTCAGGCGACCGTGGTCGGTAATCTCGACACCCACCGCAAAGAGATGTCGGCTCTCGTCAGCTCAAGCCAGGGCGCGACCGGCGCGCTACAGGCCAGCCAGGCCGGCAATCAGCTCCTTGGTTTGCAGGCGCAACAGCTCGCCGACCTTACGGCAGCAGTTGCCGCGCAGGGGCGGGCGCAAAATCTCGAAACGGCCCAGCGTACCACCGCGCAGGATCAGGGCAGGGAGCAGCTTCGTCGCTTTCTCGCACCCGGTCGTGGCTATCAGCCTTCGAGAGTTCGGATGTTTCACCAATGAGCGGACGTGGTGGACTTAAGCGGGTGATGCTTGTGACGACAGCGGCTGCCGTCCCCATCCTTGTCGTAGCGTGCACAATCCAGCTCCGCGGCGACAGCGACGGTCCACCGGCTAGATCGTCGGCATCCCGGGCAGCCAGTCCGCTTGGCGGCGAACTCGAACGCTGCCGGAAGGTCACCTCCGAGCAGGTTGCAGAACTCCAGGAGTGCCGTCTGATTTGGGCGGAGAACCGCCGTCGCTTCCTTGGATCAAAGAAAACATCGGGCGTTACTTCCGCCGATGCTCAACCAGGCAGCCCGACACCCTCGTTGGCGCAGCCCAAGCATCCCGATCGTCTCCCCCAGGGCTGGCCGCCCGTTGCAACACCCGAACGCGAGTGATTCCATGGGTGGCACCGGCGTCATTGACCGATTTTTGGAAACTTTTACCCGCTATATCGACAGTGGCTTCGGGTTGCTTGGTAACGAAGTCGCGTTCCTCGCAACCACGCTTGCCGCGATCGATGTCACGCTGGCCGCTCTGTTCTGGGCCTGGGGCACCGACGAGGACATCATCGCTCGCCTCGTAAAGAAGACGATGTTTGTCGGCGTGTTCGCTTACCTGATAGGCAACTGGAACAATCTCGCCCGCATCGTTTTCGAGAGCTTTGCCGGTCTCGGCCTCAAGGCCTCTGGGACGGGACTAACCTCGGCTGAATTCCTGCGTCCGGGGCGGATCGCGCAGGTCGGTATCGATGCCGGGCGGCCCATTCTGGAATCGATCTCGGGCTTGATGGGCTATGTCAGCTTCTTTGAAAACTTCATTCAGATCGCCGTGCTGCTGTTCGCATGGGTGATCGTGCTGCTCGCCTTCTTCATCCTGGCGATCCAGCTCTTCGTCACCTTGATCGAGTTCAAGCTGACGACGCTTGCCGGCTTCATCCTGATTCCCTTCGGGCTATTCGGCAAGACGGCCTTCGCCGCCGAACGCGTGCTCGGCAACGTCATCTCGTCAGGCGTCAAAGTCATGGTTCTCGCTGTCATCGTCGGCATCGGCTCGACATTGTTCTCACAGTTCACCGCGGGCGCGAGCGGTGCGCAGATCGGCATTGAAGATGCCATGGCCCTCGTGCTCGCGGCATTAGCGCTGCTGGGTTTGGGAATCTTTGGGCCCGGTATCGCTAATGGCATCGTGTCCGGCGGTCCGCAGCTTGGCGCCGGAGCCGCCGCGGGCACGGGGTTAGCTGCCGGCGGGGTCGTGGTGGCCGGAGCGGGCGTCGCTGCCGGAAGCGCCGGTGCACTCGCCGGCGCGGCGCGCGGGACCGCGGCGCTAGCGGGTAGTGCGAGCGGGGCGTTCAGGACTGGTGGTTTGTCCGGCGTCGCGGATGCCGCCGCGTCCGCGATGACGAGCCCGCTTCGTCGCCCCGCGGCTGCAAGCGGCTCGGCTTCAACTGGTGGCACTGCAGCCGGTGAAGCCAGCTCAGCCCAGCCACCGGCAAGTTCCTCACCTCTGGACAGTCAGTCCAGTTGGGCCAGACGCATGAAGCGCATGCAGACCATGAGTCGTGGGGCGTCGGCCGCTACCAACGTCGTCCGCACTTCCGACCATGGTGGCGGGGGCGCCTCCGTCGATCTCTCCGAAGGAGGGAAGTGATGTTCAAACGACCATCCGTTCATTATGGCCGTACGCCCGCGCCCGTAACGCCCTATCAGAAAGCGGCGCAAGTATGGGACGAGCGCATCGGCTCGGCGCGGGTGCAGGCCAAAAACTGGCGACTTATAGCCTTCGGTTCTCTGATCCTATCGGCCGGACTCGCATCAGGTCTCGTCTGGCAATCCACACAGGGAAGCATTACGCCTTGGGTCATTGAGGTCGATCGTCTCGGCCAGACACAGGCGGTCGGCCCAGCCAATCCCTTCTATCAACCGACCGATCCGCAGATCGCCTATCATTTAGCTCGCTTCATTGAAAACGTCCGCGGGCTGTCGGCTGATGCCATCCTGCTGCGTCAGGACTGGCTGCGCGCCTACGACTTTACGACCGATCGCGGCGCTGTCGCCCTCAACGACCACGCCCGCGTCAACGATCCCTTTGCCAAGCTAGGCAAGCTGCAGATCGCAGTGGAAATATCTAGCGTCATCCGTGCCTCGCCGGAAAGCTTTCGGGTCGCCTGGATCGAGCGCCGCTACGACAGTGGGCAGCTTACCGCCACCGAGCGCTGGACCGCCATCCTCACCATCGTGATCGAAACTCCGCGCGATGCCGATCGTCTGCGCAAAAATCCTCTCGGGGTCTATGTCAACGCCATCAACTGGTCGAAGGAGCTTGGGCAGTGAATATGCAGATTCCTGGAGTCGCTAGCCCGAGTGTTCGCAAGGTCATGCACCCGCTTCTGTTTGCTTGCATGTTTGCACTCAGCGGCTGTGCCACCTCGAAACCGCCGCAGATCAGCTACGACGACGATATCCCGCCACTTCCCAGTCCGCCGTCGCTGGCGGAGGATCGTCCGCGGTTCCTTCACGTTCCGCCGTCCTGGACGCCTGCGAAGGGAGGCAAGAAGGGAAACGTTGAGGCAAAGGAGCCTATTGCGCGGATCGAGACCGCCAATGACGCTGCGCGCGTCGAGCCGCGTAGCGCCGGCTACTTCAATGCTGTGCAGGTCTTCCCTTTTAGTCCGGGCGCCCTCTATCAGATCTACGCGAGCCCCGGACAGATCACCGATATCGCACTCGAGCCCGGCGAGCAGCTCACGGGTTCGGGACCGGTATCGGCTGGCGACACCGTGCGCTGGGTCGTTGGCGACACCGAAAGCGGAAGCGGCGATACCAGACGTGTCCACATCATGGTCAAGCCGACGCGGCCTTCGATTGAGACCAACCTCGTGGTCAACACCGACCGGCGCACCTATCTCATCGAGCTGCGCTCGCGTGAAAAGCCTTACATGCCATCAGTCGCTTGGTATTATCCGGAGGACCGGCCCGGCCGTACCCGAGCTGTTTCCTCGACGCCAGTTCTTCCTGACTCTTCTCAGCGGCGCTATCGCTACACCGTCGAGGGCGACAATCCGCCTTGGCGGCCGGTCGGCGTCTATGACGATGGCCGCAAGGTCTATATCGAGTTCTCACCCGGCATCGTTCAGGGAGAAATGCCTCCGCTGTTTGTCATCGGTCCGGACGGCAATTCCGAGATCGTCAACTACCGAACCTATCGTAACGTGCTAATCGTCGATCGGCTGTTTGCCGCGGCCGAGCTGCGACTTGGTGGCGACTCTCAGCAAAAGGTCCGAATCATCAGAAGCGACGGGAGACCGTCGTGACCGATAACCAAACGACTGGCGCCGGTGGTCCTGGTTCTACCTCGCCGAAGAGTGCTGCGGAGATAGCCAGCTCACTGCGCCTGCGTCCAGAACCTCCGCCCGTGACTCGCCTGTCGCGTAAGGTATTGGCCGGGGGCACGGCACTCGCGCTCGTTCTCGTTTCCGGAGCCGTGCTGTGGGCCCTGCAGCAGAATCGCACGCGTGGTCCAGCTTCCGAAGAGCTGTACAGCACCGATCACCACAATGTGGCCGACGGCCTTGCCGGGCTGCCGCGCGACTATGCGGGCATTCCGCGCGACGTGCCGCGCCTCGGGCCGCCATTGCCGGGTGATCTCGGTCGCCCCATTGTTGCAGCCCAGGCCCAGTCCGGGCCGCTTGCGGTCGATCCCGAGCAACAGCGCATGAACCAGGAAAGCGAGGCCGCGCGCACCAGCAAAGTATTTGCGTCAACGAATGTTCAGCCACCGGCGGCAGCGACTCCTGCCGAGACGACCTCAAATGCCGCATCACCGTCCGATGAGGCGTTTGCCCAGAATGGTCAGGACCGCAAGCTCGCTTTTGTTAGCGCTGCCGTTGATCGGCGGACCACGAGCCCTGACCGTGTGGCGAAGCCAGCCTCGCGTTTTGTCGTCCAGGCAGGGTCTGTGATTTCGGCGGCCCTTATTACGGGCATCCGCTCCGATCTGCCCGGGCAGATCATGGCGCATGTGACTGAACCGCTATTTGATACGCTGTCCGGTCAAACTTTGTTGGTGCCCCAGGGTGCGCGGCTGATAGGGATCTACGATAGCCACGTTACACATGGACAGTCACGCGTGCTCCTGGTCTGGACACGCCTGATCATGCCGAACGGCCGATCGATCGTCCTTGAGCGCCAGCCGGGTGCCGATACCGCAGGCTATGCGGGGCTTCACGACGAGGTCGATCTTCACGGGGGCGAGATGTTCAAGGCTGCGTTGCTGTCGACTTTGCTTGGTGTAGGAGCCGAACTTGGTTCCGGCTTGGATGCTGGCAACGGAAACAGCGCCATTCTGCAGGCCCTTCGCCGTGGGGCAGGGGATTCCCTGAACCAGACCGGTCAGCAGATCGTTCGGCGCAATCTCAACATCCAGCCGACCCTGACAATTCGGCCGGGTTTTCCGGTCCGGGTAATCGTCAATCGCGACCTCGTGCTCGAACCATACAGAGGCTGAAAAAATGGCAAAGCTGAAGCTCGGCGCCATCGCCGATGACAAGCCGGTAAAGCTCAGCGTGGAACTGCCGGCCGATGTCCATCGCGACCTCGCGGCCTACACCGACATGCTTGCCCGCGAAACCGGGCAGTCGATCTCGGATCCCGCAAAGCTGGTCGCACCAATGCTGGCGCGATTCATGGTAACCGACCGAGCCTTTGCAAAGGCCCGCCGCAAGGGTCAGCCTGCGCAAGGCAAGGGATAGCGCTCGCTCAACAATTTGAGAAAGTTTGCCAGCGCCGGATTGTCATTGTCCTTGCGCCAGTGTGCTGAATAATGGACCTGACTCGGCCCCGTGCCGTCTCGTATCTCTCGATAAATCAGGCCCGCAAACGTGACGCCGATGTCGGACTCGGCCACCAAACTGACACCGAATCCTATGGATATGAGGGTCTTGATGATGCCTCTGCTAACGTCATGGCGTTCGATCTTGGGACGGTCTGCTGTCGAGATCAGCTTCGCCAACAAGAGATCCTCAAGTTCTCGTCCCGGGTCATAATGGCTGAGAAGGACCGTCTCATTCCGCAGGTCGGTCCAGTAGATCGCCTTCTTCCCAGCCAGTTGATGTCCCTCAGGCAAGGCCACTAGGACGCGCTCGCTCCACAGCGGCAAGGCGTTGCTGTCAAAGACGTGTCCTCCGTCGGTCGCGATGACAACGTCGATTGCACCATTGCGTAAGGCGGCGACGAGGCGCATCCGCGACCTTTCGACCATGCCAAGTGCGACCTGTGGGCACCGCTGCCTGAAATCCACCAACGTCGCCCGTAAATTGCCGGCCGACAGCGACGTATAGAATCCCACAGACAGCCGCCCAGCCTCGCCGCGTCCGTTAGACTTGGCTGACGTAACCAGCGCATCCATTTGTTCGAGTATCGACCGCGCCGTTCGGAGAAAATCCCGGCCAGCCGACGTGGCGCAGACGCCGCCGCTCGATCGCTCGAACACAATCACGCCTATTGATTCCTCGAGTTCCCGGATGCAGCGGCTCAGAGTTGACTGCTGCGTCAACAACGCTTCTGCAGCCCGCCGGAAGCTTCCATACTCCGCGGAAACAACCGCATATCGGAGGTGTTGAAGGGGGATCGTTGCAGATTGATTGCGGAGCGATAAATATCTGTGGTCTTGTTCGTCGGCCATTCGCGACCATGGTGCTCTGAAAATGCAGGAGCATCGATAAGATATTTGGAATCGGGTGATTTCATCGACAGGTTGTGTTTTTTATTGGGCCGATCCGTGCCCTGCCGTCGGCGTCCGGCAGGCGATGACGGAGGCGCCATCCGGACCGCGTGTCGCCCGAGTAGCGCACGCTTCTCTCAGATCGTCGGATAAGCGACTTCGCGTTACGCTACGCGTGGTGACTGCACCTTGTCGTGAACATCGCGCCCATTGCGAGCATCCGGCGAAAGCGATTTACAGACCGGCAAGCATCACGTGATCAGAGCAGGGCGCAGCTTGTGCTCTGCTGCGGCAGCCGGCGCTTATACCAACAAGGGCGTTCTAGTGAATGCTTGCACCTGAATTGAGCGAGAAAAATCGCTTTACCCGAACTAAGCCCTGCCTTTAGTCTAGTATTCAGGTCCGATGTTATGCCGCAAGTAAAACTGTCTTGCGCAAGGATTTGATGGGTTGCATTGCCTCTCCCGTCATCTGTGATCGTATGCTCGCGCGTTGTCGGGCCGCTCCGTGGCGCTTGGCCGTGCCGACGTGGTGCCGCTTCGGTCACCGCCCATCGCGCGTGTGATGACTTTGCTCAGTTCGCGGAGCCACAGTACAGAACTTGCGACCGCCGCGCAGAGAAGCCAATCATCGGCATCGAGGCCGCTAGTCGAGAACGCTTCCTGGAGGAAGGGTATGTAGACAACGGCCGCGTGGAGAAAAAGCGACAAGGCGATGGCCGCCCAGAGCCAGCGGTTCCGGAAAAGGCCGCAAAAGGCGCTTTCCTCGTCCGAACGGGCGTTCAAGGCATTGAAGAGCTTGAACATCATCAGGGTCGTAAAGGTCATCGTTTGGCCGTAGCGCATCGTGCCGGTCCCTTCAATGAGACCGCCCGGCAAGGAAGCATCGAGGACGAGCAAGGTCTCGGCCGCCATCACCAGGCCGACGAAGAGGATGCCGACCCACATGCGACGTGTGATCACGCCTTCGCCGCGCGGCCGCGGCGGCTGATTCATGACGGCCGTATCAACTGGATCGACGCCAAGGGCGAGCGCTGGCGCGCCGTCGGTAACCAGGTTGATCCAAAGGATCTGCGTCGCCAAGAGCGGGAGCACGACCCCGCCACGCGCCTGCGACAGCCCGATCAGGTCGATCAGCAGCACGCCGAAGAACATGGTCATGACCTCGCCGATGTTCGACGACAGGAGATAGCGCAGGAACTTCCGGATATTGACCGCTGGGAGGCGGTGGCGGATTTGCTTTGCCGGGATGCGAACGGGTCGTGCCTATCGGCACGGGCGTTCCGCCCTTAAAATTCAGCCAAGCTCCATATCGACAGCGATCCGAATCAGGTCCGAATGGCTTTTGGCACCGAGCTTCCGCTTGAGAAGGGATGTAATGTTGGCCACGGTCTTGTAGGAAATTTCCAGCATATCGGCGACTTCGACGATCTTGTCGCCCCGGCCCAATAGCCGTAGGATTTCCAGCTCGCGGGCCGTCATTTGCGACACCGGATTGGCCTTCATCGACGCGCCAGAAAAAGTCACGGCCTCCGCAAGTGGCGGTGAAATAAAATTAGACCCGGCGGTGACCTTCCGAACGGCATTCACCAACATTCTGGGATCGTCTCCCTTGGAGACATAGCCCTGCGCGCCGAGTTCGATGGCGCGAACCACAAACGCTGGATCATCATTCATGCTGAACATGATGATTTTGGCGTCCGGATTTTCCTTGCGGATGCGCCGCATCAATTCAAAGCCGGAAACATCGGGAAGCTTGATATCGATGACCGTGACGTCGGGCTTCCGTGAAACGTAGGCCCTGTGACCCGACTTGGCATCGGTGGCCACATCGATCTTCACAGTGCTGTCCGAGGCGAACAACGACCGGCAGCCCGACAGGACTACGGGGTGATCATCGACGATTAAAACGTTGGTAGCCGGCCTAGTGGGCTTCCGCATCAGCACATTCCCTTTTCGGGATAAATAGGTAGTTGGCAGTTTTGTGGGAAGCGATTCTGCGGTTGGTGAAATTGGAAGTAGTCCAAATTGGGTAAGCGCAGCCGAACTAGCTGAGCTTGATTGGCGATGGCGCCTGAGGTCAATGGTCGAACAAGCCGGCTAAACATTATTGGCCTTTAGCTCAAGAGCATTGGTCGCTACGCCTCTCAGTCCTCAAAATAGGATACGTCGCCGGCACCACACCACCAGACAACACCGGTTGTAGCTACCCCAATCCCCCCGACGCGAACAACGATTGGGTAGCAATCTGTTAGCAGGGAGTCGAACGGGCAAAAAACCCGCCACGATTCACATGCAAGGTTTATGTCGAACCCCGGTCTTACAATTCAGCCTTAGAAAGCTGGCTCCAATGTGCATCTGCTGCAACACTTTTCAAATAAGCAGTTCGTGCGGCAAATGTCCTATTGCATGGTGCTGACCGTTATTGACGTGACTGGCCGCGTGTTCCTCCATAGCAGCTGGGCCAACCTGAAGGATTGCCGCTAAGTCGCCGGCGGGACCTACGGGCCAATCGTTAAGCTGTTCTAGCTCAACGGCTTCGATGGGGGTGGAAGGGGCACCCTGGTTCTTGAAATGGAATGCCGGTTCGTGGCCGGCGCCGTCTGTCAAGGACGCAAATTCAACCGGCTGGGCGGCCGCTAAAACGTTCGGAGTGGCGGAATGCGAAGCTTGCTGCGACTTACCGTGCCCCGCGCTATTACCGGGTGCGTCGCCAGTTTCGACGGGCTCGGCCGCTGCCATAGCACTTGCTGACGCCGAGTGTGATGGGTGCAAGTGGCCGTGGCCGGGTGTGACGCCCGGTTCTGTCAGCTCGTTGGCCGCTGACGCCTTTGCAGCTGCCGAATTCGAGGCGTGCTGCGCGTTGCCGTGGCCCGCGCTATTACCGGGTGCGTCGCCAGTTTCGACCGGCTCAGCCGCTTCCACAGCGCTTGCAGAGGTCGAGTGTGAAGGGTGGGAGTGGCCGTGGCCGGGTGTGACGCCCGATTCTGTCAGCTCGTTGGCCGCTGACGCCTTCGCAGCTGCCGAGTTCGAGGCGTGCTGCGACTTACCGTGGGCCGCGCTATTACCGGGTGTGTCGCCAGTTTCGATCGGCTCGGCCGCTCCCACAGCGCTTGCAGAGGTCGAGTGTGAAGTGTGCTCCGAGTTGCTGTGCCCGGGTGTGACGCCCGGTTCTGTCAGCTCGTTGGCCGCCTTCGCAGCTGCCGAATTCGAGGCGTGCTGCGACTTGCCGTGGCCCGCGCTATTACCGGGTGCGTCGCCAATTTCGACCGGCTCGCCCGCCCCCTTAGCGCCTGCAGAGGCCGAGTGTGATGGGTGCGAGTGGCCGTGGCCGGGTGTGACGCCCGGTTCTGTCAGCTCGTTGGCCGCCTTCGCAGCTGCCGAATTGGAGGCGTGCTGCGCGTTGCCGTGGCCCGCGCTATTACCGGGTGCGTCGCCAGTTTCGACCGGCTCGGCCGCCCCCTTAGCGCTTGCAGAGGCCGAGTGTGAAGGGTGCTCCGAGTTGCCGTGCCCGGTCGTAACAACGCCGGTGTTCGCGTAGACCGGTTCCTTCTTGAAAGTGAGATTTTCCTCGGGCAAGACTATCGCCTGGTTATGCGCAAGCTCGATTGATGATACGTGCAGTGGCACGGTAACCGTGCATTCGTTGCTCTCTACCGTTGCATAAGCCGAATCGTCGCTGAAGCTGGTGAGCCTAGTCGAGACAATGGAACCGATCCGATCCCGCCCGAAATGGAACCTCAAGCCGTCGTCCGCAGGCATGGTCCACGCACCAGCCGTCCCGAGTGTGCTCTCGCTCGCCTCCGCTTCGATGGAAGCATGGGCGCTGCCCGTCGTCAGAACGGTCCCATCATTCGCGGTCGCCACCAGCAGCGCAGGATCGATTCCCTCCAATGCCGCCGCGACAGCCGCCGCTTCCGGCTCGTAGACGAAATCCGACACTGCAACGGACACAACTCCCTGCAAGTGGATTTCCAGTAGGCCCGGATCGCCGATATTAAGGCTGCGATCCGTCGGATTCACGTAGATGATCGTTTCATTGCTCGTGGGGTTGTAGATCCAGGCGAGGGTATGCGGCGGTACGGACGTGCTTGTTGACGTCAGTTGCAGGAACGCCAGCGCGCCGAGAGCCGCCAGGTTGATCTTGTCCGTCCCCGATGTGAAGTCGATGATGGTGTCGAACTGGGTAGAGTTGTCGCTGCCGGATCCTCCGTGGATCGTGTCGTCGCCCCCGTTACCCTCAATGGTATCGTTCCCTGAGCCTCCGTAGATAACATCCACTACGCCGGTGCCGTTGGGGGTGTCGTCACGAGCGCCAACACAGATTTGGCCCGCGTTTCCTTCTCCTGTGACGCTGTCGTGCCCAAGGGTCCCAAACGCGAGGGGCGGATGGGAGTCTTGGACAACTTGTCCCGAAGCCAGGTCATCGACATCGTTGGCGTCTACATCGCTGGCCCCGTGAATGGTGATCGTCGCCACTTGTGTGGTGCCATCCATGGTGGCGACCTGAAAGGTGTTGATCAGCGTTTCGCCCGGGCCGAGCGCCTGCATTGCGGCATTGGAGTTGTCGAATGTGTAGGCCCACACCCCGGCGGCCGTCATGATGAAGGTGCCATAGCCTCCATGACCCTTTGTCAGATTGGAGGCAAACTCAAGCGGCGGGAACTGCTGCGGCGCCGCGGGGCTGCCGGTCTGGCTCTTGTTAATTGCTTGCAGCAGCGGCGAAACGAAAAGGTAGGGAGTGCCGGATCCAATCGGGCCGTAGCCTCTCCCGAAGTTGGAGAGGACGGCGGCCTGCTCGGCCGCTTGCAGCTCTTCCAATCTCGCCGCCGCGTGCGTGACTTGGCTCACCTTAATTGGTGACCCTCTCTGGGTGAGCGCGACTGTCTCGCCAGGATCCACAACGATGATGTGCCGGAGGATCGCCTTCTTCCAGATCTCAAATACGCAGTGCTCAATATCCTTGTAGGCGGTGCTGTCGTCATCGGTGTCGTTCGTATCCGACGCCTTGGCGTCGCTCAAAATTGCGAACGCCAGGGGGGCGAGCGCAAGCGCGCCGAAGGCGGCGGATCGTTGCAACGACGCGATCGTGGCGAGCACGGTCCTATTACTGATTTCAAGCTTCTGAAATATGTTGTGGAGGTGTACTTTGACCGTGCCTCGCGAAACGTTCAGCTGGCGCGCAATCTCTTTGTTCGACAAACCGTCGCACACTAGTCGCACAATTTGGCGCTCGCGGTGCGTCAGCGCCCCCAGCATTTTTTCGATTTTGGCGCCGTCTACTTTCTTTCCGTTTGGCGAGCGGGACTGTTCCGGTGACGCACTGATGCGCCCCGTCATCAGCCTCAGGGATCGCAGCATAGTGTCTGGGTTCGAGTATTTCGAAATTGCACGGCAAGCGCCGGCCGCGATTGCCGCGGTGAGATCGTCGTTGCTTTCGGATTCGGTAAAGAACACCAGCCGTGTGGAAAGATTCTCAGCTTTCGCAATGGCGGAGATCTCGGATACCGTCAGGTCAGCCAACGTATCAGCAAGAAGCGCGACGTCTGGTGCCAAATTCCGAATTGCTTCGAGGCAGCTTGTTCCGGTGCTACACGACGCAACAACCTCGAAGTCGCGCTGTCCTGCGAAGACCGACTTCAACCCCTGGAGAACAATCGGTTGTCGATCTGCGATCACCAGTCGGATGCAGCGCGTGAATGTCTCCTGGTCCGCGGACACATCTAACACGGGCTTGACCTCGCTTGCCCAGCGCGGTGCCTGATTACTCTTGCTACCCCGACGAAAAGTCTAAATTGTCTGGCGTCGGCAACCCGGGCTACCCGCCTCAGTGCCTGATCAGGATAACCCATTTCCAAGGGGGAAGGCGACGTAGCTGCCATGTTTGCTTTTTGGTGCGGTGCGAGACCGTCCAACCCACTTGCAAGTCTTAGATATTTTCCGTTCAGAATGGCTTTTTTGTGCCCCACCGCACGCCGGCGTCGACTAGGTCCGCCTGGTTTGCAACGAGTTCGGCCGCTGCTACCCCGGACCTGCGGACCCCGCTAGGTCCAGCCCTACTACGGCAGCGACGACGGCTACGTGGTGCGCCGGAGCTACGGATACTACTGCGGCTCGGGCTGCGATCGCGGCTACGGCTAACATCGGGGCGGGCCGAGCATCGGCTTCCCCTTCGGGAGCCGGAGCTGGTGATTGACGAAAGGGCCGCCCTCCGAAGCGGGGCGAGGCTGGGCGCTGCAGCAAGAGGTTTGACTTAGGGCGTCTTTGGTTGCTCGGGGACGGCCTTTCTTCGCAAACCACTATAGTCCGGCCGAACGTCAGCACCGCGATTGCCGCAAACCTTGCAGACGAACAGACTTTCGATATCCGACAGCCGCAGATGGTTTGGCCAGCAGTCGGCTGAGAGCTTCACGGAATGAGCACAGTGATAGTCGCTGCAGAACACGACGACGCCTGAGGCACCCAACTCCTGCATCTCTCCAAAGGTGAACTTCTCGTCTGGCATGCGCACAATTTTGCCAATATTACCCTCCAGTTTGAATATGCCATCTGGCTAACGGGCCGGGTGGCAGTCCCGGCGGGTGTCGTCCGGAAGTGTCTGCGGTGCGCCGGATGTTCACAAAACCTTGCTGAGTGTGCGGGTGTGGGCACCAAAAAAACCTTTTTTGAGAAAGTTTTTCCGCGTTAAGTATTTGATTTTACTGGTAGCGCGGAGGGACTCGAACCCTCGGATAAAAGTCACACCAAAAGTAGCACTGTCACACGCAGTCCTTAGCTACCATTTTGCTACCCAACTCCAGAACACCAGATAGGTACAAGGCAATATGTCCGTCACTGGCTAACGACAATACGTCGATCAATTCAGCTGTTTCGAGATGAATGAGTATTGCTTAGGACGCGGCAAGCGAACTCAAAAACCGGCATGGAGGATCAGGGTACTGATCGCCATCGATTACAAATGAGCTCTGCCGGTTTCGTGGCGCCGCTTCGAGATGAGCGGGAAGCGGCGGCTCCAATCGTATCCGTGCGGGCGAATAGCCGAACGCGCTTGCCTTCACGTTGAACTATTAGGCGATAGCCGTCGTGCTTGATCACATGGAGCCGTTCCGGTCGGTTAGGAACTTTGGTCCCGCGCGTCGGAATGCAAGGATCGAACGCAGATATACTCATGCGGGATAAATAGGCAACCGCAGGCGAAATGCGACTCCAACTAGACCAGCTGAAAGCCGCAACATAGGGGAACAGAAGGCGTCCTGAAGCTTTGCGGCAACTTTGTTGGCCAGCGTCTCATCGACATTCAAGAGATGCGAGACCATACGCTCCCTGGTGGCTGGCGTTTTGACCTTGCTGAGTTCGAACGTCAGAGCGGCAGCGATGTGTGCCTGCTCGCCCATGGTTTGACTGATGAAAAACTGTCGGGCTTGGCTGTAGTGGTCTGCGAAACTCTCGGCGCGCGGCCGGCGTTTGGGACCTTGTTCGACCGTCGTCGAACCTTGGAAGCAGACCGTCAGGCAGCTGAAGTCTCCCAAGGGCGATACCTGAGAACCTCGCTTCCTTCATCGAACGCAGCGTTGAGACCTGTAGCTGGATCAAACAACGCAGGCGGCGGACCAAAGGGCCGTCTTCGACGCGCCGAGCCCTGCATATCACCCGAATGATCCGGACCATGCGAGCCGAAATCATCGTGAGAAGTCGAACTGGGCCAGCGCTTCACCCGGGTTACGGTAGGTGTCGCCCTTGCCGCAGTCGCTGGACGGCTTGGGGTCGCAACCATCCTTCTGGGGCTGGCAGTCATCGTTCTTGGCGTCCTTCCAGCCACCATCGTGCTTGGAGTACTCGCCCTTGCCGTCTTTCGAGCAGTCGACCTTCCCGGCACGCTTCGAATGATCGCCTTTGCGGCTGTCATCGGAGCAGTAGTCGTGGCCCTGCGCGACTTTGGTCGATTTCGCACCTTTGGCGGCAGACCCGGTGAGACCAGCATCGCGCGCAGGCTCCGCAGCTGGTCTGCGGCCTGTAACTCCGACATGAAACGGCCGGGCCGCCGTGGGAAGACGGATGATCACATCCGCTCCGTGGGCGATTTCGGGTCGGTGTGCGATACTCACGCGTGTCATATTTAAATGCTGGAGATTGGCATTGATTTCTTTTTCCTTGTCGGTGTCCAGATGTGCCGTGCCCTCGTCCAGAAACAGGATCTTTGGTCGGCGATAGAGCGCGCGCGCAAGCAGTACTCGCTGTTTCTGCCCGCCAGATAATGAGCTTCCCATGTCACCGATGAGGCTATTGTAGCTCATCGGCATTGCCATGATATCGTCGTGGATGCCGGCAATCTGCGCACACTCGATCATCCATTGCTGATCGAATGTTGTCTCAAAAAAGCAGATGTTGTCGGCAATAGATCCTGACAGCAATTGGTCCTCCTGCATCACCGCGCCGATGTGTTCGCGATAAACGCGCGGTCCGATCTGGCCTAGCGGAAGGCCGTCGATCAGGACCTCCCCGCTCGTTGGCTCGAGCAGCCCGAGCATAATCTTGACTAGAGTTGTCTTGCCGCAGCCGGAAGGCCCCATGATCGTCACGAATTGTCCCGGAGCAACGCACAGATTGACGTTATTAAGAATCAGAGGCTCTGCTTCTGCATAGCGGAAGCACACGTTGCGCAGTTCGATCGAGCCGCGGATCGGTCGCACATACGACAGATCCTGGTCGTGCCCCCGCTCTAGGGGGGTGAGCGCAATATCGGCGAGGCGCTCCAGGTGCAGTCCGAGAATGCGCAGGTCCACCAGTTTCTCGATTAGCAGCGCTGTCCGTTCGGCGAACTGCAGCTTGTAGCTGACGAACGCGAATATCATGCCAACCGTGATAAGATTGTCTAGTGCGAGGCTAGCGGCGAGATAGATTGTGATTACGTTCTCCAGGCCGTATATCGTGTCGTTGATCGCTTTGAAGCTGATCCTCGCCCGGCCTAGCCGCACGTTGGCATTTACGTACTCAGCATAGCGGTTCAACCACTGGCTCTCCCGCTCGTTCTCTCGGTTGAGCAGCTTCAGGCTCTGCACCGCCCGCACGGTTTCGATGAAGTTGGAGTCTTCCTGTGCCTTGCTGTGAATGGCCGCTTCGCTCCGTTGTCGGAATATCCTGAAGAGAGCTAGTCGCAAAGCGGCGTACAGCGCGAACGCGAACAGGACGACGAATCCGAGCTGGACGCTGTATGCGAACATCAACGCCAGCATCAACACCGACATGAGACCGTCGATCAAGCCCGTGATGAGTCCCTCCGCGAGCATGTTGCGGATGGGCTCAATCGAGCCGAAGCGCGACAGGATGTCGCCGATGTGCCGCTTTTCGAAAAATGAGAGAGGCAAACGCACCAGATGATGAAACAGCCGGGCGCCGATCTGAAAGCTCAGCGTGTTCTGCAGAAGAAGAACAATGAACGAGCGGGTCGCGGTCGACGCGACTTTGACCAGGACGAGTAGCGCGAATCCAAGCCCGAGTACGAGCAGAAGATCGACGTCGCCTCTGGCGATGACCTCGTCAACCGTGAGCTGCATGTAGAAAGGAGCGGCGAGGATAAGGATCTCGATGACCACCGAGAGAACCAATATTTGCGTTAAGACATGAGAGTTTCCCCTCATTCCGCTCCAGAATGCTGAGAACGGTAGTCGCACCCTCTGGTCTGTGCAACAGAACTCTTCACTGGGTGAGAGTTCGAGTACGACTCCAGTGAGATGTCTCGATGCTTCGGTGATGGGAAACCATTTCTCTCCGGCGGCGGGATCGTGAACCACGATCCCGTGTTTCTTGCACGCCTTCAGGACAACGAAATGATCCATGTCCCAGTGCAGGATGGCCGGGAGACGCAGTTGGCACAGATGGTCAACCTCGATTCGCAGCGGCCGGCATGCCAGGCCCATGTGAGCCGCTATCTCCATGAGGTCGCGGAGAGTGACACCCTTCAGCGAGACCGCGTACCGCCGCCGCAGACTATTCATGTCAGTTCGACGGCCATGATAGAACGCTACCATGGCAAGGCATGCCAGCCCGCATTCCGCTGCCTCTGTCTGTCTGATGACCGGGAGGAACCCGCGTCCGCTGAAATTCAACAGTCCCTGCATGCGGCTACATCCTTGCGCTCAACATCGGGTCAAGCAGCCACCGCATCAGCGAGCGTTGCTCAAGGATCACGTCGGCCTTGAGCAGCATACCTGGCTGAAGCGACATCTTGCGCCCATAGGCATCGATGTCGGGCCGCTCGGGAAGCACAGTCACGCGGTAGGCCGGCTCTTTGAGGGTGATCGGCCCGGTAGCATCATTGCCGGTCAGGATCGTGTGAGAGACTTTTTCCACGGTGCCGCGGTAGGTGCCGAATTTCTGATAAGGAAAGGCATCGTAGAGTATCCTGACCTGCTGGCCGGGGCGCACGAATCCGGACGCGCGCGTCGGAAAGAACAGCTCCGCCTGCAAGGTCGAATCAAGCGGAATGATTTCGAGCTGCGTATGCTTTGGATCAGCGACCTTGCCGACGGTCGTCTGCAGCGTGGACACGCGCCCACTCGTCGGCGCCTTGATAACGTAGGCCCGCCGTCCGTCTACCTCGGCGGTGCGCTGTTCGATCCAGGAGAGATCGCCGCGCAATACGCGAGTTCGTTCTGCGGCAACGGTCGGAAGTTGCTCGATCGTATGCCGAGCATCAGTCAGTTGGGTGCGCCGTACAGTGATCTGCTGATCGAGCGACGCCAAGTTCTGCGCTTGTTCGAGCGCCGCCTGCTCGCGGCGCTTCAATTCGACGGCTGGCAACGCTCCCTTCGCGATTAGCGTGGCCCCGGTCGACACAAAACTCTCGGAAAGCTTCAGCCGCTCGCTCTGGATGTTGCGCTGGTCCTCGAGTTGGGCGATCTCCCCCTCGATCCCGTTGGCCGTAGAAGCGAGGCGATCGTGTTCCGAGGCGGTCCGGCGCTCCTCCGCAACGATCTGTCGCTCGATGACCTCGCGTTGCCGCGCCAGCGCTGCGAGGACGGCGGCATTGACGTCATCGCCGTTGGCGCTGATTTGAGAAGTGACTATGGTCAGGAGCGGGTCGCCCTCGGCAACCTCCTGACCCTCCTTGACGTGGAGTTCTTTGATGAAACCCTGTTGCGGCACCAAAATTTTGGCCGTTCCGAAGGTCGGCGTTAGATAGCCGGTGACGGTTTCCTTGCGGGCGTATTGAGCGATGGAGATAAAACCCAAAATGAAAGCAACAAGGCCCGCAAGAGTCCAGCTGAGGATCATGCTCGATATCGGCTGCAGCGATACGACCTCGCCCCAGCTGTGGCGTTGATGCAGAAAGTCGATTGCTTCCTGGCGAAATAGAGCTGGCGGTGTCGCCATGAACGCACCTTCTTACGTTTCGTTGGACGTTTCGGGACGTTTCGTTCGTCATATTTAATATTTACACGTGATATCTCTCTGCGCCTGATATCCTCCGCCGCGCCACGATGGGGACCGCACAATGCGATGGAGAACCGCTCCTAGTATGGAAGAAAAAAGCGGGTTCGCCCCCGCATCGGGCCGAAAGAAACTGACCTGCGTCGGCAGTGCGGCAGAGTTGGAACTCATTGTGGCTCGCTCCGCGCGTCCCTGGGCGGTGCACCACCCAGGGAACGAGCAGATTGGGTGGCTACGTTTTTTGGACGGCGACGTTTCCAGCACCAACCTGAACCGCGACGTTGTTGTCGTTGAGGAACCCGATGCCGATGAGGCCGCCAATGCCGCCGTTGTTCGTGTTTCCTCCTGTGCAGCAGCCTGAGCCAGCCGCAACCAGATCGAGCTCCTGATCAGACAACTCGATGGGGTGAGTAAACTTTTCCATCTTCTCCATGTTCGTCTCCTTTCGATGTAAGTGGCGGGGTATTGCTGTAACTGCTGCCACGTTATAGCTAGTCGCAAGACGCCAATCTGGATGCACTTCGCACAAATTTTTTCTGTGCGGCACCGCTAGGCGCGCGCTTCTTGTTCTATTGCTACGCCATCTGCGGAAGCAGCCAACGTTCTCGTCGAGTCCACGCTGAGGGTCGAGATCTTCCACTGATAGGTTCGGCACCAAGCGCGCGCGCATGCGCAGGTGCCAGCCTTTCCTGGCGTGAGTATGATCTCAGAACGGCTCTGCTGGCACTCGCAGAAGACAAGACCGCGTTGGAGAATGATTTACAGACAGGAAGCGCGTCGGCTGCTGCGAGCGGCTCACCGCATCGTGGGCAAGCGCGATATCGCAGATGATGTGATCCCAGGCGCATGCATTCAGGTCTGGCATGAAGCGCGTAGCTTCTATCCTGTCGCCAAGTCGGCGGAGCAGATTTACAGCGTCGTTGCAATCGCGCGGTAATAAGGCGTGTTCTTCCCCACATCTATTCCGACGACTGTTGCTGCGTGAATTGTGGAGGCGCGAGGCATAGCTGTGCTTCTTCTCTTAATAGAATAAGCCCCGCAGGCTCCGAGGCCTTTTGAGGGGCAGGAGCGCGGCCGGTCCATCCCATTCGCGTCAATAGCACTAAGTCCTCTTTTGCGCCGTTCTTGGTCAAGCGGAACGTCATGTGGCAATCAGCGCGAATGCATCGTGGATGACGTCCTCCGCAACGCGTTGTGGACGATCCGGCGCGCTATCGCATACAAGCGGTCCTTCTCCAAGCAACATCTCGTTCTTGCAGCTTCCGCCGAAATTCACGTTTCGGAATCCGTCGACCAGATCGTCGATCGGTGCCGCCATTGCCGAGTCAACCAGCTACAAGTCCAGGCTGGATTAATGAGGCGCATCTAAATCGTTCTGATGGGGGTCGAGCGATGGCTTGGAGTCCTTGTCCGCCCTTGAAGCATGCGAAAACACTGTTCACAGGAGTGTCAGCATTTTCGACGAGTTGCCGGAACGATTGACCAATTCGGTTCGGCTCGGAGCGGACCTGAGCTCGGCCCTCTAACACTCAAATTCAGGACTCGGAGAGCTCCGAGCCGCGCATTATTCTGTCGGATCACAGTCCGCGAGAGCCGTCACCCGCCCGTAACGCCGCCTTCGCATGGAGCGTTACAGCGTAGCCATCTGCAGAAACAACTTCGGACCACTCGCGTTAATCACCTTCCGCATGAAATCCTCTGGCCCAGTGATGGAAGCTTCCGCGACGACAAGTCCTGCTACCAGCACAATCGTGAGCCAGTAGTAGACAGCGCTCGCTTCCCTGCAGTTCGAGTTTTGAATCCGTTGACTAGATCCTCAATCGGTGCTGCGACGCTGAAATCCTCGCCGAGGCACGATCATCTGATTGCGTGCAGCGAATAACGGTCGCTCGCGCGGCGAGCGAGTATGACGTGCCGGCTTGATAACGACGTCACGCGTTTGTGATGGCCCAGATCGAAACAATTTTTAACGAATGAAGTAGAGCCGCTGACTTAAGTTTGACTGCCAGTTCATTGTGCACTCGGAAAGTGCAAGTCACCAATATTGCCTTGCACGGAATAGGGGTTGCGTACCGTGCCCCACCAACGCGCGTGCTTCACCAATGAGGCTTCTTGCTCCAGCGCAGCGCAGGCAGACACATATTGTGATTGCGAAACGGCTCTCACTTATGAAACGGCGCTAATCGAGTGCGCCGCCGGATCGCGGTCTGCCGTCGGCGAGATCTACGCCCGGGAGAAGGACCAGTTGCGCGCGGTGGCGCACCGGATCGTCCACGACAGGTCGCGTGCGGAGGACGTCATCCACGATGCATTCGCGCAGATTCTCCGATGTGCCAAAAGCTTCGATCCTGCACGCGGATCCGCGCGGGGCTGGATCTACGCGATCGTCCGTCACACAGCACTCAGGATGCAGCAGAACGCCAAGCGGGAACTCGTGCTCGAGGACCACACGCTGAACGCCGTCTGCGAGCGGCAACAGGGGGTCCCGAATCCCGCGTCTCGCATCCCGGACAGCATGACGCTACGGACCATGCTCGATCAACTCGAGCCAAAGCGCCGCGCGAGCCTGCTTCTGGCGATCATCGACGGACGCACGCATGAGGAGATCGCCGAATACCTCCGGGTTCCGGTCGGCACAGTCAAGGCGTGGATCCGGAGAGAACTCGTGGCCATGCGCCGGCAGCTCGAATGATGCGTGAATTTGTTTTGCGCGCTGCATCCATCGTGGCGCGTCGGCGACATTAGGGTGAGGGCGCGGTGATCCGGACAAGGCATGGGCCCGTCGCAAACCCGAAGCTAGGAGCGAAACGATGTCTATCCTGAGCTGGGTCACGAGCATTTTCGGATTGGTCAAGATTCCAGGAATCGGCGTCCCCCGCGAGGATGGCAACCCAACCACGCTCGACGACTGCGGCAACGGCGAGCACTCCAAGTGGAATGACGATCACAAGGGTCGCGAGGACTACTCCAAGCCCGATGGTGGTTGGAAGGACGCCAAGAACGACGATTGCCCGCCGCAGAAGGACTATCGCGACTCCAAGCCGTCCGACGACGGCAGCAAGGGCGACACCTATCCTGACCCGGGTGAAGCGCTGGCCAGGACCGACTTCTCCCATGGCGATTTCGGCTCCCGTGGTCTGGATCAATCGGGCGACATGCAGGCCGCGCTCGCCTCGATGTCGTCCGACGACGCCCTCGAATACGTCATCGGCCAGATGGGTCCTGCGGATCACTTCGACGTAGGGCATGACGTGCCGGCGGACACGTCGCACGACACGGACGCCTGATGCGCCGAAAGACCGCACGGCGGGGAATGCGCGAGAGTAGTTTCTGATTCGAACGAGAAAAAAGGCGGCAATCATGAACGAAGTAGAAAAGCGCATGAACGAAGTAGAAAAACGCGAACTGTTCGAACAAGAACGGAGAATCTTCGAAGCTGGGGTGCAGCGTGCGGACAAGCGATCCGGCTCTTTCAATTTCTTGACCTGGTCGTTCTTCATTGCCCCGCTGATTGCCTGCGACGAGTTTCTTGTCGGCATTTTCAAATCCGCGGCGGCCGAGCAGGAGGTCGTCAAAACGGCTCACGCAGGCGCCGCGCCGCAAGAGGCGAATGACCATCTGCCGGCGATTGATCCTGCGAAAACGGGCGCAGAGGATGAGACGTCCAAAAGGCCCGCCGCCTCGTCGGAGGCGCGTGCGGCCCAGCTCGATCCGACGGGGCTTTTGGCGCAGCCGCATGACGATGCGCTCAAGCCGAGCCCCGCCCACGGCAAAGATGTCGCCGCCGAGGGCAGCGATGTTGCTGAGCATAACGCTCAAACCTCACTAGACTCAATCGACGATAGTTCCGTCAACCCGCTATCAGCGAATTCTTACCTCGGAAGCGCTCAAGTTCAGGCTGGGGCAACGCCCGAATCCGTTCAGTCCAACGTGCTTGGCGACTGTTTCAGCCCGTCGATTATCGGCTCTGCCCCCCTGCTTGGAACCGGCGGTGCTCTCAGCATTAACAGCAATAACAATGACACCGGCGCCAACACAATCCCGCCGCTCGAGGCGGCGGTGCAGCCGGTGCTCGCGACGGTGACCGACACCGCGGCTACGCTGACTGATGACACCGGCGGCACGATTGCGCCGGTCGAGGCGGCGGCGCAGCCGGTGCTTGCGACGGTGACCGACACCGCGGCTACACAGACCGATGACGTCGGCGGCAACACAATCGCGCCGGTCGAGGCGGCGGCGCAGCCGGTGCTTGCGACGGTGACCGACACCGCGACTGCGCTGACCGATGACGTCGGCGCCAACACAATCGCGCCGCTCGAGGCGGCGGTGCAGCCGGTGCTCGCGACAGTGACCGACACCGCGGCTACACAGACCGATGACGTCGGCGGCAACACAATCGCGCCGCTCGAGGCGGCGGCGCAGCCGGTGCTTGCGACGGTGACCGACACCGCGACTACGCTGACCGATGACGTCGGCGGCAACACAATCGCGCCGCTCGAGGCGGTGGCGCAGCCGGTGCTCGCGACAGTGACCGACACCGCGGGCACGCTGACCGATGACACCGGCGCCACGATTGCGCCCCTCGAGGCGGTGGCGCAGCCGGTGCTTGCGACGGTGACCGACACCGCGGGCACGCTGACCGATGACACCGGCGCCACGATTGCGCCGCTCGAGGCGGTGGCGCAGCCGGTGCTTGCGACGGTGACCGACACCGCGGGCACGCTGACCGATGACGTCGGCGCCAACACAATCGCGCCGCTCGAGGCGGCGGCGCAGCCGGTGCTTGCGACAGTGACCGACACCGCGGGCACGCTGACCGATGACACCGGCGCCAACACAATCGCGCCAGTCGAAGCGGCGGTGCAGCCGGTGCTCGCGACGGTGACCGACACCGCGGGCACGCTGACCGATGACGTCGGCGCCAACACAATCGCGCCGCTCGAGGCGGCGGCGCAGCCGGTGCTCGCGACGGTGACCGACACCGCGGCTACGCTGACCGATGAGGTCGGCGCCAACACAATCGAGCCGCTCGAGGCGGCGGCGCAGCCGGTGCTCGCGACGGTGACCGACACCGCGACTACGCTGACCGATGACACCGGCGGCACGATTGCGCCGGTGACCGGTGACGTGGCACAACAACCGGCAAGTGCAGTCAGCGACATTCTTGCGGATGCGGCGCCGGTCGTTGAGACGACCGAGCCGGTGCTCGCGACAACAGCTGCCGCCGTGAGCGATCCGACCAGCGACGTGTCAGATCCGGCCGACACCGGGACCTTGGCCAGCGACGCTCTTGCGGACGCGGCGCCAGTTGAGACGACCGAGCCGGCGCCGACGACAACAGCTGCCACTGTGAGCGATCCGACCAGCGACGTGTCAGATCCGGCCGACACCGGGACCGTGGCCAGCGACGCTCTTGCGGATGCGGCGCCGGTCGTTGAGACGACCGAGCCGGTGCCGACGACAACAGCTGCCACTGTGAGCGATCCGACCAGCGACGTGTCAGATCCGGCCGACACCGGGACCGCGGCCAGCGACGCTCTTGCGGACGCGGCGCCAGTTGAGACGACCGAGCCGGCGCCGACGACAACAGCTGCCACTGTGAGCGATCCGACCAGCGAGGTGTCAGATCCGGCCGACACCGGGACCGCGGCCAACGACGCTCTTGCGGATGCGGCGCCGGTCGATGGGGCCGCAGGCGACGTGATCGCCTTGAACGATGAGCCACCGCCATCAGAAAATGCTCTGCACACCGGAACCGAGTACACCGATTACGGCGTTAACCTTAGCAGCGACGTCTCAGTTCCCCCGCAGGATACCGGGTCTTCGGCCGACGCCGCGTCGGCGTCTGACACTGCGCCGCCGCCTCCCGAGATCGCAGATACGAATCAGCCAACAGACCCTGAACTTGCTATCCTATAGCGGGGGCGAACATGGCGGCCGTCGAGATACTGGACAAAGCGCCGCACAGCCGTTCTGCAGATCACCTTCGCGTCACACCCGGCGGCGAGGCCCGCGACTATGTTGGACCTGTCAACCCGCTGGCTACCTGGCGTTCGGTCGCGCGCACGAACCTGATTGCGGTCGCTGCATTTTCGGTCGTCGTGAATCTGCTGATGCTCACGCTGCCGATCTACCTGTTCCAGATTTCCGATCGCGTGCTGACGAGCCGCAGCCTCGAAACACTGCTGATGCTCTCGGCTCTCGCGCTGGCGTTCATCGGCATCCTCTCGATCATCGACATTCTGCGTCGGCAGGTGCTGGGGCGTTTTGCGACCAAGATGGAGGCGGTGCTCGGCGGTGCAGTCTTGGCGAGCAGTATCAACAACGCCAGGGCCGGCGAGGGCGGGACCATCCAGGCGATTCGTAGCCTTCACCAAGTGCGGGGATTCATCTCGAGCCCCGTCATGCTTATGCTGATGGACGCGCCGCTCTCGCCCCTCTACTTCGGAGTCATATTTCTCATTCACCGAGATCTCGGCTTAATCGCTGTCGTGTCGGGCTTGGCACTGGTGCTGATTGCGGTACTCAACCAGAAAGCGACCTCGGAGCGTCTGAGCGAGGCAGGCCTGCATGCTGCTGAGGCCGATGCCGCGGCCGAGTCGCTGGCGCGAAATTCGCAGGTGATCAATGCGATGGGAATGCTGAGCGAGAGCATTCTTCATTGGGGTCGCCGGCAGGCGCCGGCTCTGACGGTGCAGAGCCAGGCCCTTGACCGGAATTTCTGGATCAGCGGTGCGTCGAAATTCGTCCGGCTCGTGACCCAGATCACGATCCTCGGCGTGGGCGCCTATCTGGCCCTCAACGCCGAGATCACGGGCGGCATGATGATCGCGGCCGCAATCATCGTCGGCCGCGCCCTGCAGCCGCTCGAGGGCCTGATCGAGGGATGGCGCAGCTGCGTTCAGGCGCGATCGGCCTATGCGCGTGTCAAGCAGGCGGTCGAGTCATTCCAGCGCGAGACGCCGAAGCTGCGCCTGCCCAAGCCGCAAGGCCGTCTGACCGTGGATCGGGTCTTGTATTTGCCGCCCGGCTCGAAGGAGCCGGTGCTCAATAGCGTGTCGCTCGAGCTCGCGCCCGGAGAGTCTCTTGCCATTGTCGGACCGTCTGGGTCGGGGAAGTCGACCCTAGCGCGCATTCTGGTGGGCTGTCTGGTGCCGACCGCCGGCAAGGTCAGGCTGGACGGAACAGAGCTGCGCAACTGGGATCGCCGCCAGTTTGGCGAATATACGGGCTACCTGCCCCAGGAGGTCGAGCTATTTCCCGGGACGATCAAGCAGAACATCTGCCGCATGCGGGACGACCTGCCCGACGCGAGCATCTATGAGGCGGCGATATTCTCGGGCATTCACGACATGGTCTGTCAGCTGCCGCAAGGATACGAGACCGTGCTCGACCGCGGCGGCGGCCCGCTCTCCGGGGGACAGAAGCAGCGCATCGCGCTCGCCCGGGCATTCTTCGGTGATCCGTGCCTTGTCGTCCTCGACGAGCCCAACTCGAATCTCGACGCGGCGGGGGAGCTGGCTCTGACCGAGACCCTGCAGCGCGCCAAGAAGCGGGGGGTCACCGCGGTGGTGGTAACCCTGCGCCCTGCGCTGCTAAACAGCGTGGACAAAGTGCTCATCCTGCGGGCCGGACGGGCCGAAGCATTCGGATCTCCGAGCGACGTGCTGCATCGCCTGGTTCGGTCGCCCGGCGGGGCCGCCGCAGGTAAGCCGGAGCAGCCGCAACGCATCGAATCCTCTGGCCCGTGAGGTGACCGCGCGGGAGGACAGGATGAAAGCAAAAAAGGACAGCACCGGTGAGTGGTACCGCGGCGTTCCGCTGAGCGCCAAATGGCCCATCTTCACCGGCCTCGCCATGCTGGTCGTTTGGCTCGGATGTTTCGGTGTTTGGGCCGGAGTCGCTCCACTGAACAGTGCGGTCGTCACCTCGGGCACGTTCGTGGCTACCGGACAGAACAAGCTGGTCCAGCACCTCGAGGGCGGCATCATCCGCGAGATTGCGGTAAAGGACGGTGATGCCGTGGAGGCGAACCAGGTGCTCGTTCGCATGGACGACACCGCTGCCAACTCCAAGCTGAGGCGATTGGTTTTAAAAAAGTATCGGCTGCTCGCCATGAAGGCGCGTCTCGAAGCTGAGATGAGCTCTTCAGAGACAATCGAAACTCCCGCAGCATTCAGCGCGAGCGCACGTGATCTGGAAATCAAAGCGGTTCTTGAGCGGCAACGTGCCGAACTGAGGGCGCGCCGGACCAGTCTCGTGACCCAGGAAAGCGTACTCATGAAGCAAATCGCGGGGCTGGAGGAAAGCATCCGCGGATATCAGGCTCAAGTGCAGTCCACCCAACAGCGTATTGCCCTGTTCGCCGAAGAGCTGAAGGACAAGAATTCGCTTCTTCGCCAGCAGTTGGTCCGCAAGTCGGATGTGCTGGCGCTGCAACGCTCCGAGGCGAGTCTCGAGGGAGAGCTTGGCGAGTATCTTGGCCGCATCGCCGATTCGAAGGAGAGGATCGCTCAGGCGAACGAAAGAATAGCCCAGCTCCACTCGACGGCGCTCCGGGATGCGATCAAGGAGCTGCGCGAGACCGAAGCGGACCTGGATGACGTGGAGGAACAGATTCGCGCCACGCAGGATGTCGTCGACCGGGTCGACGTACGCTCGCCGGTCCGGGGCATCGTCGTGAAGAGGAACTTCCATACACCGGGCGGCGTCGTCTCTCCTGGCGCCGTGCTGCTTGAGCTCCTACCGACAGGCGAAGAGCGCGTCATCGAGGCACATGTGAGTCCCAAGGACATTTCGCACGTGAGCGTAGGTCAGGAGGCGCTGGTGCGGCTGTCGGCGCTCAACCAGCGCATCACGCCCATGGTCGGCGCGAGCGTCATCTACGTGTCAGCGGACGCGTTGGCGGAGCAAGTACAGGTCAAGGCCGAAACACGCCCTGCGAGTGACACGCGTCGGGAATTCTATGTGGTTCGGGTGCGCCTAGACCAAGACGATATTCTCAAGCGAATGCCTGAATTCATCCCGACACCCGGCATGCCGGCCGACATCTACATCAAGACAGGAGAGCGTACGTTTTTCGAGTACATCATGAAGCCGGCCTTCGATAGCTTCTCCCGCGCTTTCCGCGAAACCTGAATGAAAAGAGCAATCTGGTCGTCAATCCCGAGCACCCGCGAGTATCCGTGGTTAACGGAGTTCGAGCGATTGGTGCGATTCGCAATCTTGCTTGTCCAATGCTTCTGCTATTGGTTTGCCGATCGACGGAAAGTGAAACCGCCCAAGGAAGGTCGATCAGGGGATGGAACGCGGATCTCCGGTCAGGTCTTGGACACGCGCCGCACCACTTGACCGAATCATGCTGACCAACGTCCGACTCTACGTGAGCAAGCAGCTCGGCGCGTGGAGCTACGCGGGCGTGTGCACCCATGCGCCAACGAGTGGCGGCCGTGGTCTCGGCGTCGACGGCGTCTCAGACTTCAACGTGCTGCATTCTGGCAAGGACAATGAAAAGGTACAGCTCGGCGCTTAGCTGGATGCGCTTCCGCGCCCTACCGGACCAATCGCGTGGGCCGGACTACGTCAGCCGCGAACGGCGAGGGCGCGCTCTCACCGAAGCTGTTGATCTTTTCCCGGACGAAGCCGATGCAGAGAAACGATCCAGGGCGTATTTGGCGCCGATCCTCGGGTTCATAAGGATGGCGCCGGGCACGCGACTCGGCAGTCATGCCCGGCTGCATGGCGCTAAAGGGCGGCCATCAAATCAAATGCCGTACAAAATTTGCGCAACAGTGCATCCAGATTGTCGGCTTCCGACTAGAAGTAGCATGGCAGACCTTATAGTAACTTCGATCGAAGGAGAGCAACATGGCGGTGCATATGCCAAATTGTTTGCTGACGGGAGTGCCTTACGGCGCTGATCAGACAGTCTACCTAGTGTTCGATAGTTTCGGCGCGTCACGCAGTGATTGCCCTGAAAAAGAGATCGAGCGGGACGACCTCGAAACGATCATCTCCGATCTCCTAACCGGTCAATTCAACGCTCCGGTTCGCGTCATGGCCTTCAACACACTTGAGCACTGGATCGAGGATGTTTCCAACCAAGTAGCCGAAGAAATCCAAGCCCGCTGCGATATCGATAGCGTATCGGTACCCGAACACGTCAGGAACTTTGTTGCAAGCCACACCGGCTTTGCGGCAAGCGGGGCGCTGATGTGAGGGCGGACTTCAGTTGGGACACGCAGGC
This sequence comes from Bradyrhizobium sp. 170, assembly GCF_023101085.1. Classification (NCBI taxonomy): domain Bacteria; kingdom Pseudomonadati; phylum Pseudomonadota; class Alphaproteobacteria; order Hyphomicrobiales; family Nitrobacteraceae; genus Bradyrhizobium; species Bradyrhizobium sp. 170. The sequence continues at coordinate 2,857,294 of NZ_CP064703.1, forward strand.
GGTCGTGAGCAGCACAGCTGATTTGCCTGTAAACTCTGCGTAGTGATTTCGCTACTTGTTGGGGCGTGCTGGAGCAGGAGCAGCCGGAGGCGATGATCGGCTTCTGCTTTTCACGGAATGACGGCCGCTAGGTGAACTCGCCACTGAAGGAAATCGTTACGCGAGCGGAAAGACCCTGTGTTGCTCGTTCGCTGACGGATATGTGGTCAAAGATGCCGAGTGGAAGTCGAGCAGCGGTCATTATCAAGTCCGTATTTAGAATGAGTGGGTTGAAGTTCCCGATGATGCCGTTATTACGGGAGCCTAACAAATTCGGCCGGACGATGGTGTGGCGGCTGTGATCATTGCAGTTCTTTCAACGATCTTCTGCCGTTAAGGCTTCTCGTGCGAGGATTGGCGTCGCGTCAGTTGCGGCACCGTCGAGAAAGACTTTCACCGCGATGCGGGCGCGCAAATCGATCTCGGAAAGCGTTGGTATGTCGCCGAGCTGAAGCACGGCTTCCAGATGGACGTTTCCGTGGAGCATTCCAAGAAACCGGCGGGCATCGGCTTCACAATCCGCAAGATCGATTTCGCCGGCCTGCTTCGCGTTTGCGAGAATTTAAGAACCGCGATGGCTGGCTTAGGACCGTGTTTTGCGTAGGCCTGCGTCGCATCGGGCTGTGTAACAAACCTCCAACAACGACGATGTCATCATCGTTTCGAGAAGATTACGCCCGATGATGATGAGCAGTTCCCTTAGCGGCAGGGAAAGCTGGTCGGCATCGACACTCAGCGCGTTGGACGAGTACTGGCTGACGACTTTGGTGAACTGGTCGACGAGAAGTTGCTGAACATTCTCGCGTCGTGTCAACTTTTCCCGGAGCAGTCGCCGGTAGAGACCGTGCGGCGTCCATGCCCAGCTCGATCGCCCCAGCAGGAACGCCGAGAGAACCGCGCAGTTAGACCAGCCGCGAATCTGGCTGCTTTACCCGACACCGCTTCGCGGACACGAAGGATATCGCCCGTCGCACCCCACCGGAGAAATCTGACGGCATCGGCCGGCGGCAAGATCGTCACCATCTTGCGCGTCCACCGCGGCTCCACGAGTAGCCAACTCCCCGTGCCCGTGGGTCGCATGGCAAAGACGTGCTTATGTCTGTGGTGGACGAACCGATGCCACCACTGCCGTCGAAGACCGGGTACGAAACAGACGATCCAGTCGGCTGGATCGACGGTCACCAGGGATCCATTCTCGTCGACGTTGTTCGTCAGGTCTGGCGGGACATCGCCGACGACATTCAGTCTCGAAGGGCTCTCTCTATTTCGCCCCGGCCAGGACCGCCTCGACTGGACAATATCGTTAGCTGCGCTCATCGGGTAATGCTCCTCACGCTCGCGCATCCACGAATGAAGCTTTCGATGCTGGCGCTCACGCGGTCGGCTGCTGCTGCCTCCTGGCGCATTGCGGGGCTCAGCATGAGTGCCTGGTAGAGCGGTTCCCTCAGCAGCCCCAGCAATTGCTCGGCATACAGCTGAGCGTCAGTTATCGACAGGATGCATATCGTGAGTTGAGACAGAACTGCCTTCGTGCAATGGTCGCTGGCTGGGCAACGCCGACGGAGTCCGCTGCTATTGGTGCTTTTGCTACGATCGTCTTGGCTTAGTCTGATAGAAGGCCGCAGCTCGCGCTGTGATCCCTGCAGCGCTGTTTGGAGAGCAGCTAAGGTGCCGCATATCGTCTGTCATTACTCGGCCGGCAAGGATGCCGCCGCTACGCGAAGTACTCATGGAGCTCCATCGCGTCGCTGCCTCCACGGGGATCGTGAAGGCTGAAGACCTTAAGATTCGCGCTCAAGCTTTAGAGGACTATCTCGTCGCCGGAGAGCTGTGGTCGTTCTTCCACGTCGCTCTCTATATGCTTGCCGGGAGGACATCGGAGAGCGGGGGCCGCATACCGGACGCGATAGCCGGCGATGAGAAGTAGACCGCCGCCGAGTTCAATCGCGACAGCTACGGCGAAAGCCAGCGGCGGGAAAGGCAATCCGACGGCACCGATCATCCCGATAGTGGCGCTGTAGGCGCCGAGCTTGCTCAGGCCGCTCATGGCGAAGGGAAGACCGATCATCAGGCGGCCGACAAAGGGAAGGTACCGGGTCGCGAACATTGAAGCCTCCTTGAAGTGGACCTCCACATCTAATTGCGGGTGAGGTGAATATTGTTGTGGAGGTAGCGCTTTCGAAATAGAAATGATTGAAAGTGATCGTTGCAGGATTGTCGATGTCAAAGCTGCCCGACTTCGAGGGACTGGCCATGTTCGCCAAAGTCGCCGAGGAGCGCTCATTCGCCGCGGCGGCCCGGACCATGGGCGTATCGGTTGCCACGGTCTCGCGAGCCGTCACGCGTCTCGAAGAACGCCTTGGCGGGCGCCTGTTCAACCGAACGTCCCGGCGACTTGCGTTGACTGACTACGGTCACACGCTCGCCGAGCGGGCGTCCAGGATCTTCGCGGACGGAGAGGCGGTCGAGGACTTCGCGCGCGAGGCCTCCAGTCGCCCGCGGGGCCTCGTGAAACTTGCGGCCCCGCTGTCTTCCGGCACGCGCTGGGTCGCACCCATGCTGCCCGAATTTTTTCGGCGCTATCCTGATATCGCAGTCGATCTTCACCTTACCGATGCGCGCACGGACCTGATCGGAGACGGCTACGACGCAGCGCTGCGCATTGCCGTTCTGGAAGACTCATCGCTCGTCGCGCGACTGATCGCACCTGTTCGACGGTTCGTCGTTGCATCGCCAACCTACATTGCAAGATATGGCCGTCCGCAGCATCCACACGACCTCGTCACCCATCAATGCCTGAGCTACGCCAATAGATCGAAGCGTGATGTCTGGCGCTTCACTAATCTGAAAAAAGGTGAGGAGTCTCTGATTACACCAACGGGGCCGCTACGGGGAACAAGTATCGAGGCTTTATTGCCGACAGTGCTTGAGGGGTTAGCGATCACCGAACTCCCCGAGTTTATCGCGACCCCAATATTTTTCGGATGGGCAGCTTGAACCGATTCTTACGGATTGGCGGCTGCCGGAAGGCGGATTGTACTTCGTGACGCCGACGGCTCGCGCACGTTCCGCCAGGGTCTCCGCCCTGGCTGATTTCCTGATCGCCGGCTGACGGATGCAAGGTGGAGTGTGGAAGTGGTGATGGGGTGGAAACCGGCGAAAAAACGGAGAAAGCAGACATAGGTCAGCGACGCGCTACGATTCGCCGCGCCTGGTCGTCTCGAAGAGAAGCCAGACCCGCCTTCGCCGATCCAGTTCTCGAGCGGGCTCGCGCGCCGGCATGTGCCTCGCGCATGCTTGCCACGAGCAACTCGTTGTCCTTGCGCAGTTCCTCCAGCATGTCGATGGGGTGGACGTCGGCCTCATTGTTGTCGCGCACACGCTGGCATCTCGCGATATGGCCGATCGATCTGATCGTGGTGCCGCCCACCTTTCGGACCCGCTCGGCGATCGCGTCCGTCGTCGCGAAAATCTGCTCGCTCAGGTCGTCAAGCAGCAAATGAAAATCGCGGAAATGCGGCCCAGAAATGTGCCAATGAAAGTTCTTCGTCTTGACGTAAACAGCGAATATGTCCGCCAAAGCCGCGTGAAGGACGCGGAAAGCGCCTGAACAGCATCGTCGGAGAAGCCGCCCGAGGTGGCAGGTGCGGCTGTCTTGGATCCGTTGGTGTTCATTTCGTCGATCTCCGGTATTCTGGTTGCGATCGAAGGTCGCCGGCAAGCCTGCGACATCAGCCGTCCCGGCCCTCCACCGGTTTCCCGTTCTCAACCGAAAAGCTTGTTTGCCGTCTTGGCCAAGAACTCGCGCTAGTGACGGGCGCCCGCCAATTCGATCTCGGTGGGTTGGCGCGAACCATCGCCGCCGGCGATGGTGGTCGCTTCATACGGGGCGCCGCCGACGATTTCGCTCAAGGTCATCTGCCCCTGGTGGCTGTATGGAAGCCCGAGAGGGAAGGGTTATTGCTCATTCTCTGAGTATATGCTCTGATTGGGTTGGGAAAACTAGCGATGATCCGGCCTGATCTCATCATTTTCGACTGCGACGGCGTGTTGGTCGATAGCGAGGTGCTGAGCTGTCGCTGTCTCTCCGACACGTTGGCCAGATACGGCATCAGCCTTGACGTCGATCAGGCGCTGGATCTGTTCCTTGGACGGAGCGTGACGGCGGTCTTCCAACATTACGAAGTGTTGGGACGATCGATCCCCGAGCAATTTGCGGCCGAGCTGAGGGCAGGGGTTCGAGCAGCGTTTCTCTCGTCGCTTTGCCCGATCGAAGGGGTGGACTCGGTATTGCAAGGCTTGCAAATCCCGCATTGCGTCGCCTCGTCCAGTGATATCGATCGGGTGTCCTTCTCGCTCTCTTTGACTGGCCTCGCGCCGCATTTCGACGCGCGTCTCTATACCTCGCAAATGGTGGAACGCGGCAAGCCGGCACCCGACCTCTTTCTGTACACAGCCCAAAGGATGCAGGTGGATCCAGGCCGCACCCTCGTGATTGAGGACAGCGTTAGCGGCGTCAAGGCCGGCAAGGCGGCCGGCATGACCGTTTGGGGATTTGTCGGAGGCAGCCACTATCAATCGCGTGACGGCAAGGCCATTCTGCGCGAAGCGGGCGCCGATCGCGTGTTCGGACGAATGGCGGATTTCTGGCGGACGGATCGGCAAGGAGACTGATGGCAGCATCCGATAACGAGAAGTCGCGTCTGGACGAAGCCGCGCGGGCCGGCTGGCTCTATTTCATTGCCGGTCACACCCAGGATGAAATTGCCAGAATGCTGCAGGTTTCGCGCGCCTCGGCGCAGCGCCTGGTTTCACTGTGCCTTGCCGAGCGCTTGATCACCTTTCGCCTCGAGCATCCGATCGCGGCATGCATGGAATTGGCGGCACGCCTGAAAGACTCGTTTCACCTGGCCTATTGCGAGGTCGTGCCGACCGATCCCGCCAAGCCGCTGTCGGCCGCTGGAATTGCCGAGCGCGCCGCCAACATCCTTGAATCGACGTTGCGGTCCGACAAGCCGACGATCGTGGCGCTTGGCACCGGCAGAGCCGTGCGGGCTGCCGTCGAGCGCGTGTCTCCGATCGACTGTCCGAACCACCAGATCGTGTCGCTGGTCGGAAACATTTCGGCCGACGGCTCGGCCAGCTTCTTCGACACCGTTGGTCGTCTCGCCGACCGGACCAAGGCGCGCCACTATCCGATGCCGCTGCCGTTTCTGATGTCGTCCGAGCGCGAGCGCGACCAGATGCTCAAGATAGATCCGATCGCCAAGGTAAGGGCGGTCGCTGCCAAGGCCGACCTGCGGCTCGTCGGGGTCGGGCAGATGGATCGGCAGGCACAAGTCCACGTTGACGGTTTTGTCTCGCGCGAAGAGCTGCTTGAGATGATGCGGCTGGGCGCCGTTGGCGAACTGATCGGCTGGGCCTTCGACGAGGAGGGGCACCTCATCAAGGGCGGGACAAACCTTCGCCTCACCAGCATTCCACCGCAGGTGCCTGCCGAGGCCCTCACCATCGGAGCGGCGGTCGGGCGTGCCAAGGTTGCGGCCATCAGGGCGGCGCTCAAGGGGCGGCTGCTGAACGGGCTGATCACCGATGAGGCGACCGCGGGCGCCATCCTCAAGCAGTAGCCACCGACTGACCTTTCGGCCTCGGCGCGCGGGTTTCCCCCGGCTATGCGACCCCGGCGAACTATGTTCCTCCGCCTGCAAGTCCGGTGCAGAAGCGCTATCCGATCCTTGACAACGCTGGGACTCGGTGTGAACATAAATGCAAGGCGTGAGCATATGCTCAATGCCATAAGGGAGGTTACCGTGAAACACGTCCTCAGCGCCCTCCTGGGCGCGGCTACCTTGCTGGGCGCAGCCCCTTCCGTCGCACAGACAACCCTGACCATAGCCACGGTGAACAATGGCGACATGATCCGGATGCAGTCGTTGACCAGCGAGTTCACCGCCAAGAACCCTGACATATCAGTGAAATGGGTGACGCTCGAAGAGAACGTCCTGCGCCAGCGCGTCACCACCGACATCGCGACCAAGGGGGGGCAGTTCGATGTGCTGACCATCGGCACCTATGAGGTTCCGATCTGGGCAAAGAAGAACTGGCTCATTCCGCTCGACAATCTGGGACCCGACTACGACGCCGCGGATCTGCTTCCCAAGATTCGTGATGCCGCCTCGGTATCGGGCAAGCTCTACGCTGCGCCCTTCTACGGCGAGAGTTCGATGGTCATGTATCGAACCGACCTGTTCCAGAAGGCCGGCCTGACCATGCCGGAAAAACCGACCTGGGATTTCGTGATCGATGCGGCGAACAAGCTCACCGACAAGTCCGGCGGCGTCTACGGCATCTGCCTGAGAGGCAAGGCGGGCTGGGGCGAGAACATGGCGTTCCTGACCGCGATGTCGAACTCGTTCGGCGCGCGCTGGTTCGACGAGAAGTGGCAGCCACAATTCGACAAGCCAGAGTGGAAGAAGACGCTCTCGACCTATGTCGATTTGATGAAGGTCGCGGGTCCTCCCGGTGCAAGTTCGAACGGCTTCAATGAAAACCTGGCGCTGTTCAATTCCGGCAAATGCGCGATGTGGATCGACGCCACGGTGGCGGCGTCCTTTGTCACCAATCCGAAGGACTCTACGGTGGCCGACAAGGTCGGCTTCGCGCTCGCACCGAATGCGGGGCTCGGCAAGAACGCCAACTGGCTGTGGGCATGGAATCTCGCCATCCCGGCGGGTTCGAAGAAGACCGCCGCGGCGGAAAAATTCATCGCCTGGGCGACCAGCAAGGAATACAGCAAGCTCGTCGCCTCGAAGGAGGGGTGGGCCAACGTCCCGCCCGGAACGCGAACCTCGCTCTACCAGAATCCGGAATATCTGAAGGTCGCGCCGTTCGCCAAGCTGACGCTGGCGTCGATCGACTCGGCGGATCCGAACAAGCCGACGGTGCAGCCGGTGCCTTACGTTGGGGTGCAATATGCGGCGATCCCGGAATTCCAGGGTATCGGGACCTCCGTCGGCCAGCAATTCTCGGCCGCCCTGGCCGGCTCATCGACGGTCGAAGCGGCGCTCGCAGCGGCGCAATCGGCCACCGAGCGTGAAATGAAGCGCGCCGGCTACATCAAATAGCGCGACCGCGCCGACCTCTGCGGCGATCTCCTCCCGGCGAGCCGCAAACTGACTGCCGTCCGGTCCGATGAATGACCGGACGGCAGTCTCATCGAGTTTCCCTAAGGTTACCCGGAGGCGGCGATGGCAACCCAGCAGACACAGGTTCTCGGTAGGGCTCTGCTGATGCCGGCCGTCGCGTTGCTGTTCATCTGGATGATTGTCCCGCTGGCGATGACGATCTATTTTTCGACGCTGCACTACAGCCTGCTCGACTCCGAAAACTGGAGCTTCGTCGGGCTGGAGAATTTTCGATACTTTCTCACCGATCCCGCCTTCCTGACCTCCCTGCGGAACACCCTGGTGCTGGTCGGCTCGATCCTGGCCATTACGATCCTGCTCGGCACACCGCTCGCGCTGTTGCTTGACCAGCCGGTGCTCGGGCGCAGTGTCGTTCGGCTGATGGTGATCGCGCCGTTTTTCGTGATGCCGACCGTCAGCGCACTGGTCTGGAAAAACCTGCTCATGCACCCGGTCTCAGGACTGTTCGCCTGGATCGCGACATCATTGGGACTGACACCGATCGATTGGTTCACCGATGTGCCCTTGTTCGCGGTGATCCTGATCGTCGCCTGGCAATGGCTGCCCTTTGCGACCCTCATCCTGCTGACGGCGCTGCAGTCGCAAGACGAGGAACAGAAGGAAGCGGCCGAGATGGACGGCGCGAGCGCGCTTTCGAAGTTTATCTATCTCACATTGCCGCACCTTGCGCGGCCGATCACCGTTGTCATCCTGATCGAAACGATATTCCTGCTGACGGTGTTTGCCGAGATCTTCGTTACGACCGGCGGCGGTCCCGGCCTGCAAACGACCAACATCGCATTCCTGATCTACGCTCAGGCGCTTATCCAGTTTGACGTCGGGAACGCTTCCGCCGGCGGACTGGTCGCGGTCGTGATCGCCAATATCGTGGCCTTCTTCCTGGTGCGGATCGTCGGACGGAATCTGGAGGCATAGCGATGGCACGAAAGGTGACGACAAGGCGCGTATGGGTGTCGACGGTTGCCGCGTGGTTGTTCGGATTTCTGATTTTCCTGCCGATCCTCTGGATGGTCCTGACCAGCTTCAAGAGCGAGCTCGATGCGTTCGCCATGCCGCCAAAATTCCTGTTGTTTCACTGGACCACGGAGAACTATGCGACAGTACAGGAGCGCAGCGACTATTTTCATCATGCGCTCAACTCGATCATCATTGCCGGCGGATCGACGCTGATCGCGATGATCATCGCGATACCGGCGGCGTGGTCGATGGCGTTTTCGCCGACAAAACGCACCAAGGACGTTCTGCTCTGGATGCTCTCGACCAAGATGATGCCGTCGGTCGGCGTGCTGGTTCCGATCTATTTGATCGTCCGGGATCTGGGCATGCTCGATACCCGCACCAGTCTCGTCATCATCCTTTGTTTCGGCAACCTGCCGATCGTCATCTGGATGCTGTTTACTTATTTCAAGGAGATCCCGAAGGACATCCTAGAGGCGGCGCGGATGGATGGCGCCACCATCGGGCGCGAACTCGTCTATGTGCTGACGCCGATGGCGGTCCCGGGCCTCGCCTCGACGCTGCTGCTCAATTTCATTCTGGCGTGGAACGAGGCGTTCTGGACGCTGAACCTTTCGACGCTGGAAGCAGCACCGCTCACTACGTTCATCGCATCCTATTCGAGCCCCGAGGGCCTGTTCTGGGCAAAGCTGTCGGCCGCCTCGACGCTCGCCATTGCTCCGATCATCATTCTCGGATGGTTCACGCAGCGGCAGCTTGTGCGCGGACTGACCTTCGGCGCCGTCAAATAGCAGGGGAACAAAGATCATGGGCCAGATCACGCTGCAGGGAGTCCGGAAATCGTTCGGGCCGGTCAACATCATCAAGGACGCCAATCTTGATATTGAGGACGGCTCCTTCGTGGTGTTCGTCGGACCGTCCGGGTGCGGCAAGACCACGCTGTTGCGCCTGATCGCCGGGCTTGAGGACGTCACCGGCGGGCAGATCCTGATCGACGGCAAGAACGTGGTGGACGTACCGCCGGCCAAGCGCGGCCTGTCGATGGTGTTCCAGTCCTATGCGCTCTATCCGCATATGAGCGTCCGCGGCAACATCGCGTTCGGCCTGAAAATGGCCGGGCTGCCGCGACCGGAGATCGACCGCAAGGTCGAGGCCGCGGCCGCCACGTTGAACCTGACCCCCTATCTGGAGCGCAAGCCGCGCGACCTCTCCGGCGGTCAGCGTCAGCGCGTCGCGATCGGACGCGCGATCGTGCGCGAGCCCAAGGCATTTCTGTTCGACGAGCCCTTGTCGAATCTCGATGCCGCGCTCCGCGTCCAGATGCGCATGGAAGTGACAAAGCTGCAGAAGCAGCTCGGAACCACCGCCGTCTACGTGACCCACGACCAGGTCGAGGCCATGACCATGGCGGACAAGATCGTCGTGCTCAACGCGGGCAACATCGAACAATACGGCTCGCCGCTGGAACTGTACGAGCGCCCGGCGAACCTGTTCGTCGCTGGCTTCATCGGATCGCCGAAAATGAATTTTGTACCAGGGGAAGCGGTCGGCGAACCCAGTGTAGCGACGCTCGGCGTCAGGCCCGAGCATCTGAAGATCGGCAAGGAGGGGAAAGGCTGGCCCGGCACCGTGTCGGTCGCCGAGCATCTGGGCAGCGACACCTTCCTCTATGTCGACGCCGGCAAGCTCGGAATGCTGACGGCGCGCTGCATCGGAGAATTCAGTCTCAAGGCCGGTGACCGCGTCTGGCTTTCGCCCGATCCGGCGCGCCTGCACCGCTTCGACAAGGACGGCGTGGTCATCAGCACATGAGCGGATAGCGCGCCGTGCCGCGATGAGCAAACAGGAAGAACAAGAATATGTATCTGGAAAAATTCAAGCTTGATAGAAAAACGGCCCTGGTGACCGGCGCCGGCCAGGGAATCGGCCTCGCCTGTGCCGAGGCACTGGCGGAGGCCGGAGCGAAAGTCGTGATCGCCGATCGCGACCCCCAGCTTGCCGATACCGGGTGCGCCAGCCTGACGGCGAAAGGCCTGGATGCCGAGTCCGTTATCATGGACGTGACGGACTCGAAGCGTGTTACCGAGGTCGCCGATCAACTGGCATCCCGCTACGGCGGCATCGATATCCTCGTCAACAATGCCGGCATCGCGCGAAGCGAGACGCCGGCCGAAGAGGTTGCCGACGAACACTGGAACAACGTCATTGACGTCAATCTGAACGGCACGTTCTGGTGCTGTCGCGCCTTCGGCAAGCACATGCTGGAGGCAAAGGCTGGATCCATTGTGAACATCGGCTCGATGTCCGGCTTCATCGTCAACAAACCGCAGGGGCAATGCTACTACAACGCCTCCAAGGCCGCAGTGCACCATCTCACCAAGTCGCTCGCTGCCGAGTGGGGCGCGCGCGGCGTACGGGTCAACGCCGTGGCGCCGACCTATGTTGCCACCCCGCTCAACGCCTTCGTCAAGAACAGCCCGCAGATGTACGATGCCTGGATCGGCGGCACGCCAATGGCGCGAATGGGGGAGGTCGATGAAATTGCCTCCGTCGTCCTGTTCCTGGCGTCCGACGCCGCAAGCCTGATGACCGGCAGCGTTGTCATCGTTGACGGAGGCTATACGTGCTGGTGAACTGGCGCTGATCTGAAGAGGATTGCCATGCAGCAAGCCTTCGTCGGCATCGATGTCGGAACATCGAGCGCACGCGCCGGGATATTTGACGAGAACGGCAGTCTGCTGGCCACCGCCCGGCATCCGATCACGGTGTGGCACGAAGCGGGGAGCGTCGTCGAGCAGTCGTCGTCCGAGATCTGGGCAGCCTGCGCAGCCTCGGTCCGCGCAGCCATGGCAGAAGCTGCGCTTCCCGCTTCCGCTATCACTGGTATTGGCTTCGACGCGACCTGTTCGCTCGTGGTCGTGGACGATGCCGGTAACCCACTGACGGTCAGCGTGTCCGGCGACATCAGGCGAAATGTCATCGTTTGGATGGACCATCGCGCGATTGCCGAAGCCCGCCGGGTCAACGAGACGCGGAACGACGTGCTGCGCTATGTCGGCGGTTCGGTGTCGCCCGAAATGGAAATTCCAAAACTGCTTTGGCTGAAGCGGCACCTGCCGTCGACCTATCACTCGGCCGGTCATTTCTTCGACCTCGCCGACTATCTGTCGTTTCGCGCCACCGGATCGACGACGCGTTCGATGTGTACGCTGGCGTGCAAATGGAATTATCTCGCTCACGAACAGCGCTGGAGTGGCAGTTATTTGGAGCGCATCGGTCTTGGCGATCTTGCCTCGGACGAATATGCGCGAATCGGAACTGAGATCGTCGCGCCTGGCGTGCCGCTGGGTGCCGGCCTGACGAAGTCCGCGGCACACGATCTCGGCCTGCTCGAGGGAACGCCGGTCGGCGCTTCGCTGATCGACGCGCACGCCGGGGGCGTGGGCACGATCGGTGGGCGCGGGGAGTCGGGTGAGCCGGTCGATGTGCGTCGTCGTCTTGCTTACATCATGGGGACCTCGGCCTGCATCATGGCGACGACGGGTGAGCCGTGCTTTGTCCCCGGCGTCTGGGGTCCCTATTATTCAGGCATGGTTCCGGGGTTCTGGCTCAACGAAGGCGGTCAGTCCGCCGCCGGTGCGGCCATCGACCATCTCGTCAGATCCCATCCAGCGTATGACGAGACCGTTGCAGCGGCACGTGCCGCCGGCATGGAAATTCTGGAATTTCTCGAGCGGCGTATCGTCTCGCGCGCGGCAAGCCTGGGTGAAGCAGCATTGCTTGCGCGTGACATCCATGTCCTGCCCGAGTTTCTCGGCAGCCGGTCGCCATTTGCCGATCCGGACGCGCGTGCGGTGGTCGCGGGAATGGACCTCGACGTCGACATCGGTTCGATGGAGCGGCTGTTCGTGGCCGGGCTCTGCGGGCTTGCGTACGGCCTTGCCGATGTCGTGGAATCCCTTCGATCGCACGGCGTCGAAAGCGATATGATGGTGATCAGCGGCGGCGCCGGACGAAGTCCGCTCGTTCGCCAGATCATGGCAGATACGACCCGCCTGAACATTGCCGTCCCCAAGACACAGGAGCCTGTCCTGCTCGGCGCTGCCATGCTGGGCGCCGTGGCGGCGAAGTCCCGCGGATCGATCGGTGAGGCGATGGCCTCGATGTCCGCGATCGGTCGGCTGAGCGAACCGGCGGCAACCGGAATGGCGGACTTCCACCGGATCAAACGAAAGGTTCACGGGTTGATGCGGAAACTCGATTCTGACAGCCGCGATGCCATGCGGGAGATCGCATCGATCGCTGAACTTGCCGCGAAGAACTAGAGCCATGCTGCTGAGCTGCGGAGACGCTCTGGTCGATTTCCTGCCCGTCACGTCCATTGACGGGCGCGACGCGGCCGTACCCGTTGCCGGGGGCTCCTGTCTCAATATCGCCGTCGGCATGGCGCGCCTCGGGGCGCCGGCGGGGTTTGTGGGCGGCATTTCGACCGATCTTTTCGGACGCATCATCGCCGACCACGCGCTTGGTTCCGGGGTCGACCTTCGCTATGCGACGCGTAGCGGGCATCAGACGACGCTTGCGTTCGTCCGTCACGTGGGGGGCGAGCCGCAATACGCGTTCTACGACGAGGCGACGGCGTCCCGAAACTGGAGCTACCGGCAGGGCTCCATCCCCTTCGACGTGATCGAAGCGATTCATGTCGGATCGACCACCCTTGCCAACGACAAAGGGGCAGCCCAGGCGCTGGCGATGATCGAAGACGCGGGCGGCTCGACCACGATCTCCTTCGATCCGAATTGCCGTCCCAAGTTGGTCAGCGACAAGCCGCGCTACATCGATCGGATGAATGCGTTTGCCGCTGCCGCCGACATCGTGCGGATGTCGGATGTCGATTTTGAATTTCTCTATGGCGGGGGCGACTACGCTGAAAGGGCGAGTTCGCTTATCGCGACTGGTACAAGTCTGGTCGTCGTTACGCGTGGGATCAAAGGAGCTCAGGCCTGGCACAGCGGAGCGGGTCTGGTGACGGTCGAGGCGCCCGCAATAGCTGTGATGGATACCGTCGGGGCAGGCGACAGCTTTCAAGCTGCGCTGTTGTTCGCTCTGCGCGCGATCGGACGGATCGACAGCGGAGCGCTGGCGCAATTGAATTCCGACGAGCTGGGTCGTGCGTTGTCGTTTGCGTCGACTTGCGCGGCCTTCACATGCGGGCGCGCTGGAGCCGATCCACCGCGCCAATCTGATGTCCCCCCAGCATTGCCTTCTCTTTTTGCCGGACATGTCGGATGAACCGCGAAATATCGCCAGAGGGACCTGTGACCGTCATACTGTGCAACCAAGATACATGCTTCCCCTCCACACCGAAGCTCTTGAGCGTGTGGGCGCAGCCCACCGCGCGCTCCGCAAAGACTGCGTCCTTATTTGGAAATGGCTGCCAAGCTATTGGAATTGCTAGGGAGCGTTTTGGCTGTTTTTTCCAAATGCGACTTGAAATCGTTAAATAATCAATCGGATTTTGATTCCGCCATTCGGAGGTTCGATCCCTCCCGCCCCAGCCAGTTGAAATCACTCAGCAATCACCCTTTGTTCAGGGCTTGCATTCTGAACGCTTTTCTGCTGCTCATTCTGAACGTCTGTCGCCATTTCGTTCGCCAGCCTGTGTGCGTGCCGCTTGTGGGTGGCCGCGAGCACGCGCTTCTCGGTGCGCTTGGCGTAACCGATGTAGCTCTGCTGCGTCCGGTGCGCTGACAGCGCGCGGCCCTGTCCGTCGGTTAGCTCCGCTTCCTCCAATTCTGTCATGCCGCCGTGACGGCCGGCGTCGAAGGTGAAGTGCGACGGCAGTCCTAGCTTCACACGCATGCGCTGCACCTTGTGTTGCATCGTGCTGAAACCGAACGGCTTAGCCTTACCTTCCTCGATCTCGTACAGGATCATCGGGGTGCCGAGACGCTTCAAGCGCGACAGCACCTCCTCAGCTTCCTCATCGAACTTGATGTCGCCATCTTCGAGCGGATGGTCGACGATCTCGCCGGTCTTGTGATGCTCGATGCGGATCGTCGACTTGGAACCAGTGCGATAGCCACTCCACTTGATGTGTCCGGCGATGACGTTTTCGGGGCGCTGCAGCCACTCGAAGCAGATAACGGCGACCGCCGCCGCCTCGACTTCGCCGTGCTCGATGCAACCATGCGCAAAGGCGTAGACCTCGTCCCGCGTCACGGCCGGCTTTTTCTTTTTCACGCGGGTCTTCATAGTGACGCCGACCCACGGGTTTGGAACATCCTTCGGAAACTCGTCTGGGAAGAGGCGGCGAACCACGCGCCAAGACTTGCGGCAGAGCACGACCAGCTTTTCGCCAGTCCGCAGGCGCTCACCGTCCTCGCGCTCGATGAATTTGTCATAGAGCCTGTCGGCGGCGCGCGGCGTGATGGTCTTGGCAAGGCGGTCGCCGATGCGATCACCCTTCTTGGTGAGCGTGTTGCAGACCTGATCCATCGCCCATTCATAATCGTCGCGCGAACGCACTCCGACCTTATCGAGATAGGCCCTGCTGATCTTGTATTCCCGAAACAGCCAATCAATGGTGCCGTACTTCGGCGTGTTGGGCGCGCTGATCGGGAGCCCCTTTCGCTGCGTGTCCCACTCATCGAACTGGCCGTTCAACACGCCGGCGCGCTTGGTCATCACGGCGAAGTCGGTGCCAAGCGGTTCGTTCTCCACCGGACACTTCAGTTTCCGGTACTTTGTCGGCACATTGTAGTAGTAGGCCGTCTCGCCGCGAGCGAGCTGTTTGGGAATAACGTGCCGGGGCAATTGCACGGTTGCAAATCCTCGGCGAGATCGTTTTGCACCATGCTTGGTGCTATCGCTGCGTCCAGATCGTCGATCAACCATAGCCGTCTACGCCCTTCTGCCACACGAGGCAGAGGATAATCCTTCCCCACTCGTTTGAGGAAGTCCTCTACCGTCGTCTCCCCGCAATATCCTGCGGCCATTGCGGCGGACATGCGGCGCGGCCAGCAGCCCGAGGGAATGATTGATGGACGGCTTGAGCGCGTCAAAATCAACCCCTCTTGCGTCCTCGAGCGACGTGTTCACCCGTCACTAAGTGTGCGCGCCGCATTTGCCTGCCCGTCCCAAGAAGGCCTGTGCCGCCATCCGGCAATAGAAACAAGCAGAAACAGCAGGGGGTCAAAATCTTCTCTTGGGAAGTGTATCTTTATCAGAGAGGGCATTTGGTGACCCTGGCGCAGAAAAAGGATTATTGACCAGGGCGTTGTTGTCGGAAAAGACTGTCGCCGACCTCGAACCTACATCGTTAGCGTTAGAGCGACTGCTGGTCCCGGTGACGGCTTGGATGCCTCACTGCGCGTGCTGGGTTATCTGATGCGCAGCTTACCCGCGCCTTCCCACGGATTCTGCGCATCCTCGGCTTCCATGCCCGGACCGGTATTTTTCGTCGATTTGCAGATGGCGGCCTGTCCGTCGAATCCATGATTGAATAGCCGTTAGTCAACTTATCATTTTGCGGCACGATGGCCTCGTGGTGCAATCGCGTCCATTGTGCCGACGGCGTCCGATTCAAAGATATTAAACGCGTCAGTAACTTTCGGAGCATCCCGTGTTGGGCTTAATGCAAGAGTGGCCGTTGCTTTGTCAGCGGATTATTGATCACGCCGCGACTTGTTATCCGGACCGCGAGGTGGTGACGCGGTCTGTCGAGGGGCCGATCCATCGAACCAATTACGGTCAGATCAGAAGGCGTGCGCTAAGAGTCGCCCAGCGGTTGGATCGCGACGGCGTTGTGCTTGGCGATCGGGTCGCGACCCTGGCCTGGAACACTTGGCGACACCTAGAGATTTGGTACGGAATCATGGGTATCGGTGCCGTCTGCCACACCATAAACCCTCGCTTGTTTCCCGAGCAGATCGCATGGATCATCAATCACGCACGTGACAGAGTTCTTCTTGTTGATGTTACCTTCGTACCACTTCTTGAGAACCTTGCATCGCAACTCGAATTCATCGAGCGCTTCGTCATACTGACCGATCCCGACCGCATGCCGGGCACTTCCTTACGCGGTGCGATCGCGTATGAGGACTGGATCGACAGCGTGGACGGCGACTTCGCCTGGAAATGCTTCGACGAAAACACCGCCGCCGGGCTGTGCTATACGTCAGGCACCACCGGGAACCCAAAGGGGGTTTTGTACTCGCATCGGTCAAATGTACTCCATTCACTAATGACGGCACAGGCAGACGTAATCGGCCTTAGTTGCAACGATACGGTCCTGCCAGTTGTCCCGTTATTTCATGCCAACAGTTGGGGGCTCGCATTCCACGCGCCGATGGTGGGCAGTAAGATTGTTTTTCCTGGCGCGAAGCTCGATGGCGCGTCCGTATATGAACTACTGCGGGATGAGGAAGTAACGTTTACGGCCGGTGTGCCGACCGTCTGGCTCATGCTTCAACAGCATATGGAATCGAACAACTTGCGTTTGCCAGCGCTTCGGCAGTTGACGATCGGTGGCGCGGCGCCACCACCTGCCATGATTGAAGCCTTTGAGCGGATGGGCATCCTTACACGGCAGGGGTGGGGTATGACGGAGATGGGACCTATCGGCTCTATTGGAAGCCTGAAGCCGCCGTTCGCAAATTTGACGGGCGCGGAGCGGATCGCCCAGCTTTCCAGCCAGGGTTTTGCGCCGTTCCTCGTTGAAATGAAGATCACTGATGATTCTGGTGAGAAGCTTCCCCACGACGGAAAGGCGTTTGGCAGGCTGAAGGTCCGTGGTGCAAGCGTTGCCAAGGCCTATTATGGGGTGAATGACGAAGTCCTGGACAAGGAGGGCTATTTCGACACCGGCGACGTCGCAACGATCGACGAGCACGCCTACATGCGCATAACGGATCGATCCAAGGACGTTATCAAGTCGGGCGGCGAATGGATATCTTCCATCGAAGTCGAAAACGTTGCCATCGCTCATCCTTCCGTGCTGGAGGCTGCGGCGATCGCGGTCTCCCACCCGAAATGGGGCGAAAGACCGCTTCTCGTCGTGCAGCTTAAGCCGGGCGTGGCGACGACCAAGATCGATATTCTTTCATTTCTCGAAGGCAAGATCGCGAAGTGGTGGATGCCCGATGACGTTGTCATAGATTCAATTCCCCATACCGCGACAGGAAAGATCAGGAAGTCAGAGCTTCGTGAGCGGTACAGGAACCACCTGCTGCCGGGCGCATCGGATTCGTCCAGCAACGGTTGAATGATTAATCATCCTGTCTCCGCCCAAACCCGCGAGGCATCGCCATGACGTTCACGCTTCCCGAGAACATCGCCACCCGCCCCGTCGCCATCCTGGGTGCGGGCACGCTCGGCCGCCGCATCGCGCTGATGCTGGCGACGCGCGGCGCCGAGGTGCGCCTGTATGCCCGCAGCGCCGCAACGCGGGATGCGGGCGTCGCCTTTGCCAAAGAGAAGTTGCCTGCCGTACTGGCCACGCTGCCGGGGAGCAAGGCCGGCACCATCGTGGGGGTTGACGACATGATGGCCGCGCTCAAGCATGCGTGGCTCGTCGTGGAGTCGGTGCCCGAAAATCTTGAACTGAAGAAGGACATCTTCAAGCAGGTCGATGCGCTCTCTGAACCCGACGCCATCCTGGCCAGCAACTCCTCGTCCTATTCCTCGAGTGCCTTTGCCGACAGCGTGAAGAACCCGGCGCGCCTGTTGAACACGCACTTCCTGATGCCGCCGGGCATCACGCCGATGGAGTTGATGTCGTGTGGCCACACCGACCCGGCTGTCATCCAACTGCTGGTTGACGTGCTGCCCGGCTATGGCCTGACACCCTACGTGGTGCAGCGCGAGAGCATGGGCTTCATCTTCAACCGCATCTGGGCCGCCATCAAACGCGAGACGCTGGCCGTGGTAGCCGAGGGTGTCGCGTCGGCGGAGGTGGTGGATGCCATTTATAGCCAAGCCACCGGTTCACGGACCGGCCCCTTCCGCCTCATGGACGCTGTGGGCCTGGACGTGGTGCTGAGCATCGAAGAGAATTATGCCCAGCACCGGCTCGGCCTGCCTGAGGGGCCGCGCATTTTGCTGAAGAAGATGATTGCCGAGGGCCGTCTTGGCGTGAAGAGCGGCCGAGGATTCTATGACTACCAGTGATGTGACATCCATCGGTCCTCGCGGGGTAGGCATGAGTGACGCTATTTGGTTTGTCGCTCTGGGCCAGAGTGGCCACAAGATGTAAGTTTCGTCTTGAGCGCCTAATGATAACGTGACGGTCACAGGACCAGATCCTGTCCGAGATCTGAACCTGCTTAAATCTAGCCGACCAAAGGTTGGACTCATAAGCGCGTAGCCAAATCCGAATGGCTGCGAGCTAGATGAAGGCAAGGTAGTTTGCGGCGAGTTTGTCATACCGGTGGCGACGCGCCGGCATTGCTTGCCGCGCCAGCCAGCGAAAGTGGCAGGGGAGAGCCGGGACGCCTATGGATAATCTCACTATCGCGTTGTGCATTTCTATCGGTACCGGTGTGCCGTGGCTGATCGCCATTTACTCGGACACTGGTGCCCGCCAGCTGATTGAAAACAGCGTGTTCGGGCTGGTGGGGACCGCCTTCGGGGCAAGCGCGTTCAACTGGATTTCTTCCACGTACGGCATTGTCGCCTTGGTATCCCTCGGCCCCGTGGTGGCATTTCTGACGATCATTGCCGGTCAGGCCGTCAAGCGCGCCATCTTATCCAAGCTGTAGCGGTAATCGTACTAGCTGCTCCTTGCTTTGATGGCCGCTTGCCGAGGTCAGGGGGATGTCGCCTTTTGGCACCGTTCCGACCTAGCGATGTCCGGTTTGAGTCTGCAATTCGCCGTAACGTCAAAAGTTACTCGTACCGAACATCTTCGGCATTTACATCGGGTATAAGTTCAATAGCGAAGGCTATTGTTGAGCTATATTCCATGGTGTGCCCTCAGAAGCTGAGATGGAGGAGCATTGACCTGCTCTTCGGTCTTCTGGAATCGTTAGAGTGTCTGAAGATCCTCTGTCTTTTTTCAGTCGGCAGAGTGCTATCCGTTTTCACCCGGCACTGTCCCATATGTTCGGTCGCTGATTTCTATATCAATCGATCGCCCATGCCTTCAAGAACATTGTCCCCTCGAGCAGATCCTGCGGTCCACCGCGCCGACAATGGCGCGATGTAGCTCTTACCCAAAATAGTCGCGGATGCATCTCCGCGACCCTCTTGTTGTCACGCGAACTTAACGTTCTTGTTCAGAGGCAGTTCGCGCAGACGCTTTCCTGTGAGTGCAAAAATGGCGTTCGCGAGCGCCGGTGCCGCAGGCGGAAGGGGGGTTCGCCAATTCCGCGCACTTCAGTGCCAAGCTGCAATCCCTTGACGATGATTTCCGGTGCCTGATGGAATCTCATTCCCTCGAACGCGTGATAATTGGTCTGGACCGGCGCGAAATTATCGTAAGTCAGCTCACAATTCATCGCATGGCCCAGGCCCCAGATAATCCCTCCCTGGACTTGCGCCTCGAAATTAATCGGGTCGAGTACGCGCCCAACGTTGCAAACGGCGTAGACTCTGTCGATGCTGATGCCTTGCGGCGTATCGCTTACTTCAACGACTTGTGCCATCGGCACGCCAAACGATAATGCCAGGGCGACCCCACGTGCTCGCCCGTTGTCCATGCGCGATCCCTTCCAGCCGGAGATATCCCGCAACGTCTGCAAGACGGCCTTCGAAGTCTCATGATTGCATAGGCGAATAAGCTCCGACATCGGATCAGCGCCGGCGGCATGGATCAATTCGTCCAAGAAGGACGCATGATGGAAGCCATTGCCGGAGGCTCCAACCGATCGCCACGGGCTGACGGGCACCATTTCTTCCGCGCGGTAACCTGTCACCCGGTAGTTGGGTATCGCGAAAGGTTGATCCCAGACACCGTTGACACTCGTAGCGTCGGGACCGGGAGGAACGGGCGCCTGCAAACGGTTAAACCAAGAGGCCCCCATTGATTGGCCGGCGATATCAATGCTCATGCTCTCGACCTTGCCATCGCGAACCGTTCCTCTTGCGCGTGAGAACTGCATCGGGCGCGGATAATCGTGCGCCATGTTCTCTTCGCGGCTCCAAGTCATTTTGACCGGAACGCCCTCCATCGCAATCGCAAGCTCGATGGCCTGAAGCGCATAGGTATCGTCGAGTCGTGCTCCAAAGCTGCCGCCAATCGGCTGGGCGTGAACATGGACTTTGTCTTCCGGCAGTCCGGCCAGCTTCGCAGCGTGCACCTGGAGGAATAGCGGAATCTGCGTTCCCGTCCAGATGTCGAGCCGTTCCTTCGTATAGAGTACAACCGCATTCATGGGTTCGAGTGGTGCGTGAGCTAGATACGGCGTCCGATACTCAGCCTCGATCGGGTTGGATGCGGCGGTCAATGCCTTCTCGACGTCTCCGTCGTTGCGAAATCGGCTGTCCTGCAGGTCTTTGGAGAACGAACTCTCTAAAACCTTCCACATTCCAGACGAGTTGGCCGGATAGGGAGGATCGTTCCATTCGATCTTGATCGCGCCCGCGGCCTGGAAGGCTCTCCACGTGTTATCGGCGATGACGCCGACACCGTCTTTGACTGGGACGATCTTTTTTACGCCCCTCATCTTTTCCGCGGTAGAGGCATCATATTGTTTGATCGTGCCTCCCATACCGGGATTGGCACGCACGGTTGCGTACACCATTCGATCCAAGCGAATGTCAATCCCATACCGCTGTGTACCAGTTGACTTCGCAGGGATATCGATCCTGCGCATGCTCTTGCCAATGTAGCGCCACTCCTGTTCTGGTCGGAGCGTGACATCAGTAGTGAGTGCAAGCTGCGCTGCCTCAACGGCTAGTTCCGCGTAAGTAACCGACTTGCCGTCGGGCAGAATGACCTGGCCGTCTTTAGTTTTGAGTTGCGATGGGGACACTCCCGATCTCCTGGCGGCCGCCTCCTTCAAAGTCTCGCGCGCAACAGCCCCCGCCATGCGAAGTTTATGGTAACCATCGGGTACGGTGGAGGAACCACCCGTGATCTGCATACCTAGCAGACGGCTTAATACTTCGCCGCCACCACGCGCGCCCCGTGCCAAGAAACCATCATCGATTGTCGCAAAGGGCAGGCTGTCGTCCATGATCCGGGTGTTGAAATATACGGGACTTGGCGGACCAGGATCGATACGAACCGCATGCGGATCCACATCGAGCTCTTCGGCAAGCAGATGGGCTTGGATGGAATAGGAGCCCTGGCCTTTGTCGGCTCGAGGAGTAATGAGCGTGACGCCTTTTGCATCGATCCGGACGTAGGGAGTGATCGCGGCTTCGCCCGGCGCGAGCCCGTTCAGCAACGGATTCGGAGGTTCCTTGCGATACCGATAGTAGCCGAACGCAACGCCTCCGGCGATCGCCGCGGATCCAATCAGAAACGTGCGTCGCGCAATCTTTGCAAGCCGAGCCACGCTATTTTCCCTTCATCATTTGGGCTGCAGTTTTGACGGCGCGCTGGATGCGAGGGTAGGTGCCGCATCGACAGAGATTTCCATCCATCGCATCAGCAATATCGGCATCGGACGGATTGGGATTTTTTGAAAGAAAGGCGGCCGCGGTCATCATTTGGCCAGGCTGACAATAGCCGCACTGCGCGACCTGGTGCTCGATCCAAGCCTGCTGAATCACGTGCGGCATTTTTGGTGTTCCGAGCCCCTCGATTGTTGTCACGCTGCCCCGAACCTCTCCAGCACCGATAGAGCAGGAGCGGACCGCGGTGCCGTCGACGTGGACGGTGCACGCACCGCACAGGCCAGCGCCGCAGCCATACTTCGGTCCTGCAATTCCCAGTTCATCTCGAAGGACCCAAAGAAGCGGAATTTCCGGTTCGATGTTCAAGTCGTATCGCTTGCCATTGACAGTCAATTGCATTGCGAATGCTCCAGCAGTTGTGAATACGACGGTTGGCGCCAGTCTGCTCTTCAGGAGCTCCCAACCTTACAGGCATAGTTGAGGCCCCGCGGGCATCGCGCGGTCATTCCCTATGAGTCGTTCATCGCTTCCTTCTTCTTTTACCTGAAATAACTATTTTTTTGCAAGTGACGAAGTTTTGTTTAAATTCTTTAGATTTGATCGAGAACGGGGCCGATTTCGGCCTGCTGTGGAAGGAACTAGTTTGTGGTCGATCTAGCGAGTCATCCAAACATCGCCTTGACGGACGGAAGGCATCCAACATCAGCGTGAGGTGTTAGCTTCCCAGTATGATGCGTGCCAATTCCGATGGATTTTCAACCGCTGAAAAGTGACCGGTATCCTTGAGTGTGAACATGCGCGCGTTGGGGAGCAGTGCTCGGGTCCGCTCCCGTTCGTTCGGGCGCGACCAATCGCTGTCGCCATAAATGAGCGTTACGGGCGCCGGAACTGCCCGGTACCAGTCCCGCGCCTTACTCCAGGATTGCCAACCCGCCAGCACCTTGCGCGCGGCCCGCTTGTATCCGGGACGATGCGCCACTTGGTCGAACTCGGTAAGAAGGTCGGGAGGAAGTTTTCGTGGATCGTGATATCCGCCAGCCATGATCTTGCCGAGCACCATCTTGTTTTCCACCGACGCATTGAATGCGCCTAGAATCGGGATTTGCAAACTTCCGATGATGAAATTCGCGAACCAGTTGCCGCGCCGGATGCCATCTCCGTAACGGGTTTCGTAGTCGTAAGGGTTGATCGCGAAGACGCGCTCGACCCGTTGCGGAATTGCGGCCGCAACCGTGAGAGCCAGAGCGCCCCCGATCGATTCGCCTACAAGTGTGACCTCGGTGAGGTTGAGCTTCTCGATGAAGCCAATGACGCCTTGCCTGAAATACGGCTCATCGAAGCGCGCAAGTGGGTCGATCGGCGAATGACCGTGTCCAGGCAGATCGATAGCATAGACCGTATATGACTTGGCGAGGAGCGGCGCCAAACCGCGAAAATATTCGAGCTGTGTGCGGATCGTATGCACAAGAACCAATGGTGGTCCATCGCCAGTCTTTTCGTAACGCAAGCTAAGCGTATCGGATACCTGCAAGAGGCTCGTTTTGGGTTTGGACGAGGTTAGCATTTGATTTCTCTCTTCTTGCATACGCAATTGCCTGAGCAATAAAAGCCGTCTGGTTGAACAAAGAAGTCAGAGCGGCCACGCCGCTCGGCGGAGTTGCGGTCCCGCGGCGACGAGCGGTTGTTTCCCCAAGCCCGTCGAACGCTTCGTGCGTACTGATATCAAATTTGACTATGGAAATACAAGTCACTATAGTTTTATTATTCAAGAGGGATGCCGTCGAGATCGCAACCGGTTTGAACCTGCTGATGAGGGAGCGAGTTTGGTCGATTTAGCAAACCATCCAACCGTCGTATCACATCGAGCCGAGGCAAAGGCGTCCCCGCCGCACACATTGGATGCCGGCCGGCTTCGATCATTGTGTTTGGAAGCGGGGGCGGACGACGTAGGGTTCGTCGAGGTCGATCGAGAAGATATCGCGGCACACCGTGCAGATATCATCGGCGTGTTCCCACGGACGAAATCCGTCATCAGCATTGTATGCCGGATGAATCGCGAGAACATCCGAACTCCAATGCGATCCATCGCAAATGTCGAATTTCACCACGTCGTTCACGAGACAGACGGTGTGGTTCGAGAGATAGTCAGTAGACTGGAGGGCATTGGCGTTCGAGCGATCAATGCAGCTGCCGTCGGCTTTCCGATGGAGATGGACCGATTCGGCGCAGGCAAGCAGTGGCTGGTATCGCATAAGCCCATTGCCGAAGCGGCCGGTCTTGGTCGGATGGGCATTCATCGCAACGTCATCCATCCCAAGTTCGGCAATTTTATACTTCTCGGGACCGTTTTGGTGGACGCGGAAGTTAGCGCTTATTCCCGACCGCTCGACTACAGCCCTTGTCTGGAATGCAAGCTCTGCGTTTCCGCCTGTCCCACTGGTGCGATCGCACCGGACGGGCATTTTGATTTCGCGGCTTGCTACACGCACAACTATCGTGAGTTCTCAGGCGGCTTCACCGATTGGGTAAATACGGTCGTCGACAGCCCAAATTCGCGTGCCTATCGGGAAAAGGTGACGACGGCAGAAACGGCCTCAATGTGGCAAAGTCTTTCCTTCGGTGCGAATTACAAAGCCGCTTACTGTATGGCTGTGTGTCCTGCAGGCGAAGATGTGATCGGTCCGTATCTCGCCGACCGAAAACAATACATGGAGGAAATAGCTAAACCGCTTACCGAAAAAGTTGAGACCGTTTACGTCGTCGCCGGATCGGACGCTGAGGCCTACGTGCCACGCCGCTTCGCGCACAAGCCCATCAAACGTGTCCGCAACGGACTTTCGAATCTGCGTTCGATTGTTGCCTTTCTGAGATCACTTACGTTGGTCTTTCAACGGGGACGGTCTGCCGGCCTTAATGCGGCGTTTCATTTCACATTCGTCGGCCGTGAAGCCGCGGAAGTGACCGTCGAGATCAGGAACAAGACGATAAAGGTCACCAATGGTCTTCACGGTGCAGCAGATTTCGCTATGACGGCCGATAGTGACGCGTGGCTGCGCTTTGTCCGCAAGGAGGTGAAGCTGCCTTGGCTGCTGCTGCGCAGGAGCGTTCGCTTCCGCGGTTCACCGAGGCTCCTGCAGGCCTTTGGCCGATGCTTTCCTTCTTGATTTCTCGGCGTGCACGGATCGCGACCTGAGGCCTTGCAGAAGGCAGGGCGAATTGGCCAATGAGCTGCTTGCATCGCCTGCTGCATCTAAGTGACCTTGGGCGAACCTAAGGCGAACCTAGAACAGTCTTTCTCCGGTTGCCAAACGCCCGATATGGTGGGAGCTCGCTGGACATCGCTGGTCATCCGCGATCTTGTCCGGGGGCAGGTGGTTTCAGGATTTTCCGGCGCGCCGGAATGGCACCCATGTGTTGTCTGATCGTCGAAATATCCCCGAAAGGCGTGGTCTGGTACGTCGTGAATTCTATTCGAACCATCCCCGCGCGCCGTGCCCTCGCTCATCAACTTGAAGACTCAGAAGGGAGCGCGAAACGTGACTCAGTCCAACAAACGTGAAGTTTCATCTGCCGTACAAGAGACCGCACTTATTGTCGGCGGCGGGCCAGGCATTAGCTCAAGCTGCGCCAGGCTGTTCGCGGAGAACGGCATACGTGTCGGCGTAGCAGCCAGGAATCCCGAAAAACCGGTCCTTGAGGCTCTCGAGAAGACGCATGGCGTGCGTCGCTACGCCTGCGATGCAAGCGAACCGGCGGCGGTGAAAGAGTTGTTCGAGAATGTCGTTCGAGACATCGGGACACCGAGGCTTGTCGTCCATAATATCGATGGCCGGGTTCCCGGCATTTTCCGCAAGAGCGTCGTCGAGGCCGACCCGGTCATGGCGTTTGAAACTCTCAGAAACGCGGCGTTCAGTGCCTTTCTGGTGGGTCAACAAGCGGCTCGACTCATGCTCGGAAACGAACTCGATGCCAACGGCGCGAAAGGGACCATCATCTTCACGAACGCCAGCGCAGCGCTCAAAGGTTTCCCGTCCAGCGGTGCCTTTGCAATGGCATGTCATGCCAAGTCCGGGCTCGCACAAAGCATGGCAAGGGAGATGATGCCGCACGGCATCCACATAGCAAACGTGCCGATCGATGCGGCGATTGGCTGGACCCGGGAAGACGGTACCCGCGCACACCGACTGGCGGGAACGACTGTCGACGACAACATGGCTGACCCGGACCGCATCGCGGAAACCTATCTGCAACTCCATCGCCAGCATCGGTCGACCTGGGCATTCGAAGTCGTGCTGCGGCCATGGATCGAGAAGTGGTGACTGGTCGAACGGTCGCAGCGAAGCAGACCTAAGTCACCCTCAAATGCTTGGGTAGGATATCTTTCTATTGGAACGATCTCTAACGCGTCTCGCTTGACAGTTCTATTTTGGAACGATTTACTGCGACCTTGATCGAAAGCGACTAGGCGGATCTTCTTCCCCGTCGCAATTACCGGCGTTTTGATCGTCGAGGAAGCGAGTATGTGGTACACGCCTGATGAAACTAGGGGTGCCTTTTGAGTTGAATTCAGGGAGTGCGAGTGTCCACCGAGGTTCTTTTCCGACCGTTCAAGCTCAAAGGGTTGAACCTGCCGAACCGGGTTGTTATGGCGCCGATGACGCGCTCGTTCTCCCCCGGCGGAGTTCCGACTGGCGACGTCGCGCGGTACTATCGCCGCCGCGCCGAAGGAAAGGTCGGGTTTATCATCTCGGAAGGTACCGGCGTAGACCGCCCGGCCTCCCTGAACGATCCGAACGTTCCCCGCTTTCATGGCGAGAAAGAACTGGACGGCTGGCGACATGTGGTCGACGAGGTGCACGCCGCAGGTGGCCTGATGGCTCCGCAATTATGGCATGTCGGAGCCGTTCGCACCCGCGCTCAGGACTGGTCTCCTGCCGGTTCCTACGACAGTCCGTCCGGCCTGTCGCGACCAGAGAAGAAGCTTGGCGAACCGATGAGCGAAGAAGACATCGCGGACGCCATTCGCGCCTTCGCCGATGCGGCGCTTGCGGCGAGGCGCCTGGGATTTGATGCCGTCGAACTCCACGGAGCGCACGGTTACCTGATCGATCAGTTCTTTTGGGAAGGCACCAATCGCCGGGAAGATGCTTATGGAGGCCGGGATTTGCCCGGCCGGGCGCGATTTGCAGCCGATATCGTCCGTGCTGTGCGTAAGGCCGTTGGAGCCGAGTTTCCGATCCTGCTCCGCATCAGCCAGTGGAAGCAGCAGGACTTCGACGTAAAGCTGGCCGATACGCCCCGGGCATTGGAATCCTGGCTCAAGCCTCTGGTCGACGCAGGCGTCGACATGCTGCATTGCTCGCAGCGCCGTTTCTGGGAGCCGGAGTTCGAAGGTTCCGATCTGAATTTCGCGGGGTGGGCGAAGAAGGTGACTGGAGCTCCGACGATTTCTGTCGGGTCAGTCGGCCTGACCGGCGAGTTCATCGCTGCATACGGCGGAGAGAACTCCCGACCGGCGTCCCTCGAGGAGTTGATCCGCCGGCTGGATCGGGAGGAATTCGACCTTGTTGCGGTAGGTCGGGCTCTGCTTCAGGATCCACGGTGGCTGGTGAAGGTACGCGACGGCCGTACGGAAGAACTGATGGCCTTTGACCGGACCGCATTCGCAGCATTGAGCTGAGCGGCTGTGGGAACTTGCGCCCGAGTACGACGGACGTCGTCGCGCGGATTCGCGACGGTCGAAATCGGCGAAGCCCGATTTACTCAGTTCTGGATAACCAAGTCGCGTTCACAGGGAGACTCAGGAATGGCCCATTTCTTTTGCAAATTTATTCCGCCACGCAACGATTTCCTAAAGACCATGACCGGCGACGAAGCGCAGTTGATGAAGGCTCACGGCGGCTATCTTCAGGAGCTGCTCGAGCAGGGAAAGATTGTGGCGCATGGACCGGTTATTGATCCTCAGGGCGGCGGCTTCGGCTTGTCCCTTTTCGAGGTAGAAGACGAAACAGAACTATCCAAATTGACCTCGCACGATCCGATGATTGCGGCTGAAGTCGGAGCTCGTTACGACGCATTTCCCATGATCCAGCTCCGCTATCGCAAATAGCCTACCGTATTCGTATTCGCTGCGAAGCGATCAGCCTCCGCGATACCAGGTTCGGGGACACCCAAGCGGAAACCTAGCAGGACCCCTATGACTTGTGAGAAATGAAGTCTGGCGACTCGAAGAATTCTATTCGCGATCGAATTTTGTCGGTTGCGTTTCAGTCGCTCAAGGAGAACGGCTTTTTAGGCGCAAGCACTCTTGAGATCGCAACCAAGGCCCATGTGTCGAAACGCGAGCTCTATGCTCTTTTTCCGAGCAAGGACAAGATCCTTTTCGCCTGCATCGCCGAACGCGCAAGCGCGATCAGTGGCAGCGTCGCAGAACTGCCCGAACCCAGCACATCGCACGAACTCTTTAACGTTCTCCGGGAGTTCGGATTTATATTTCTCAAAGACGTCACGCGCGCCGACGCTCTCACTGTCTTCAGATTCGCGATTGCGAGAAGCGGTGATCTACCGGAAGTCGCGCGCATTATTGATAGGAATGGTCGCCGCGCGACCCACGAAGCGCTTGCGAAACTGATCGACCACGCCGTTAGCCGCGGCCTCCTGAAGCACTCGGAGACGAAGCAGATGGCGCGAGCATACTTGGGACTTTTGTGGTCCGATCTTCAGGTAGGACTTCTTTTGGGAGTCCTGAAGCCTCCCGCGGAAGACCAAATGAAGCTCCTCTCAGAGCAGGCTGCTCGGGAGTTTCTGGCGATCTATAGTACCTAAATCGATTATCTAACACGGCTTGGCGCCTCGGTTCGCCCAAGCCGTATATTCTGCAGGTTTGTTTGATCGCTCTTTTGGGAGGCACCTCGCCAGGAAGATACTTGCCCAAGCCGGGGCCTGCCCGGCAGCCCGGTTAGCGACCGATATCGACCGTGCGGCGGGTCAATCTGTCGGGCCGAGTTTCCAATACTGCTCCGGCTCAGCTAGTTGAGCCAGCAGGACCACGGCGCAGCACTGGGCAATTGGCCGACAGTTATTCGAGAGTCATCGCTGCTGAATAGCTGTTATTCAAATATTTTGTAGCAGGTGCTTTGGCGGCCGTTCCAAGCTGGCCTCGCAAAGAAAAAATCGGCTGTACGCCGACGGGGAGAGCCTGTGTGCCGTTGCGCAGGCGCCCGAAAGCACTTTTCGGAGATCAGCGCATGAGTGAGGCCAAAACCCAGGTCGGTCAGATCCGTACCGAGGTGCACGGGCATGTGTTCAAGATTATCATCGACAATGTGGCGAAGAAGAACTCATTCAGTCCGCAGATGATGGCGCAGATGTCGGACGCGATGACGCTTCTGGACCGCACGGACGACTACTGGGTCGGGGTACTCTGCGCCGAGGGCCCGGATTTTACAGCGGGCCTCGATATGCCGAAGTTCTTTGGACCCAAGGCCGAGAATACCGAGATCAAACCAGGCAACGTCGATGCGTTCGGGCTCAAGAACCGATGCCGCAAGCCGATCGTCACGGCAGTACAAGGGATTTGCTTCACGATCGGCATCGAAATGATGCTGGCTGGCGATATCGTCGTGGCGGCCGACGACGCCCGGTTCTGCCAGATGGAGTCTAAGCGCGGAATCGCACCGCTTGGCGGTGCCCACTTCCGGTATTTGACGCGAGCGGGATGGGGGGATGCGATGTATCACCTGTTCCTGTGTGATGAGTTCGGCGCAGCCCGAGCTCACAAGGTCGGGTTCGTCCAGGAAGTCGTTGCGCCCGGCGAGCAGATCCCTCGGGCGATGGAGATCGCGAATCTGATCGCCGGTAACGCGCCGATCGGTGTTCAGGTGACCAAGGAAGCCGCGTTGAAATACATCGAGGCCGGTGAACAAGCTGCGATCGATTACATTCCAAGGATCAAGGATCGCGTTTTCAACAGCGAAGACATGAAGGAAGGCATTCAGTCTTTCGTGGAGCGTCGTTCGGCAGTGTTTCGCGGGAAGTAGCCGGCCCGGCAGCGCAACTTCACTTACAGGCTTGAGGACTTGAATATGGGAAGCATCAAGAAGGCATTCGACCTGACCAGCAAGAACGCCTTGGTTACAGGCGGCTCCCGCGGCCTCGGGCTGCAAATCGCCGAAGCGCTGGGTGAGCAGGGGGCGCGGCTCGTGATTTCCTCCCGCAAGGCGCCGGATCTGGAGAAAGCCCAGACGCATCTTGCCGGTTTGGGTATCAAGGCGGACTGGATCGTGGCGGATAATTCAAAGGACGATGACGTCAAACGGCTTGCCGACGAAACGATCAAGAAGCTCGGGCGGGTAGATATTCTGGTAAACAATGCCGGCGCAACCTGGGGCGCGCCGACGGAAGATCACCCGATCGAAGCGTGGGACAAGGTGATGAACCTGAACGTCCGATCGTTATTCCTCCTCAGCCAGCAGGTGGCGAAGCGCTCGATGATTCCGAACAAGTATGGCCGCATCATCAACCTTGCCTCGATCGCGGGATTGCTGGGAAGTTCAGGAGATATGCAGACGGTTGCCTACAATACGAGCAAGGGTGCGGTGGTCAACTTCACGCGGGCGCTGGCGGGAAGCTGGGGGCGCTACGGCATTACGGCCAATGCTCTGGCGCCCGGATTCTTTCCGTCGAGAATGACCAAGGGTACCATCGAGACTGTTGGAGTGGAAAAGCTCGCCGCCGGCGCGCCGCTGCGCCGCATCGGTGACGAGGATGATCTGAAAGGCGCCGCGGTTCTCTTCGCGAGCGATGCCGGCAAACACATTACCGGTCAAATCCTTGCCGTCGATGGAGGCCTGACGTCCGTGCTGTCGTCTTCCTGACGTGGCCCGTCGAAGCGCGAACTCCATGCCGCCATCGGTTTCGCGGTGATACGGCGATGACGCGCTATTGATGAAGGACTAGGGAACCACCAGGGTCAGCGTTTCAGCAACCAAGGCCGGCGTTTGGCTGTTCTCGATCTCCAGTATAGCGTTGCCTTTGATCAGCAAGCGTCCGTTGTCTTTCGGTTCGACGCTGGTCATGGAAATCTGCAGGCGAACGCGGCTGCCGGACTTTACCGGTGTCAAAAACCTGACCTTGTCCAGACCATAGTTAAAGACGGCAGATGCATCGACCGGAGCGAGTCCCAAGTCCATGCCGAGCGGTGCAATCAATGATAGGCTCAGGAAACCGTGGGCAATGGTGGCGCCTGCGGGACTTTCTCGGCTCGCGCGATCTGGGTCGATGTGGATCCACTGCTTGTCGCCCGTGCAAGTCGCGAACTGGTCGATCATGGACTGATCGACAATGACCCAATCAGATGTCCCGAGATCTTCGCCTACGAAATCTCTGATCGTCGTGAGTGTTAGCTTTGCCATCGCTGGTGCTCGTTGTTTTCGATATTGAATATCGGCATATTCTGCCGTCGCGCGGAGGAGGCCATGACGATTTTGTTGAACGAGATCGCAATATTGAATAACCCTCCGAGGATGTTATCGCTCACGCTTCCCTACCCGGTGGCTTCGTTCGCGCGCGCCGGCTTGGGGCCAGAGCTCTTGCTCGAAGGATGACAGCGTGACCGAAGCAAACTGGGATCTATTTCGCTTATTTTCCGTGGTGGCGAGAACCGGTAGCGTGAATCGCGCGGCGCACGAGCTGGGTATGAGCCAGCCGACGCTGAGCAGGCGCCTTAAGGAACTGGAGCGCTACGTGGCTGCGCCCCTGTTCTTTCGCGCCTCGTCAGGCGTAAAGCTGACGCAGGAAGGCGAAGACCTGCAACGCTCGGCCGGCGAAATGATGCTCGCGTTCGATTCGTTTCAACGCGATCTGCGTTCCCGGGTCGGGCAGCGATCATCTGTGGTCAGGATATCGGCGACTGAGGGAATGACCAAGCACTGGCTTCTGCCTCGCGTCAAGAAGCTGCGGGAACTCAATAGACGGATCTATCTGGAAATAATCTCTACGGTGAACCAGCAGAGCGTTGCCACGAGTGACCTGGACTACGTTATCAGGATGGGAGATCCCGGTGAGAACGATCTTATTGGAAAGCGGGTCGCCGATATACCGATGGGCATATTTGCTTCCGAGCGCTACCTTGCCGCGCGGCCGGTACCACGATCATTGCACGATCTGAAGGATCACGACATCATCGGTCATACCGCCGATTTTGTTTCGTTCCGCAATATTCGGCCGAGTCAAAGACACGTATTGGAGTATTTTTCGACAGCCGCGGGCACCCGTAGCGTTGTCCGGGTCAATCCCGTGGCCAATCATTTCGCCGCCGCCGGTGTGGGGCTCGGACTCGCGCTGCTTGCGGTACCGTTTGCGCAGGCCGAAGGGCTCGTTCAGGTGCTGCCGCAAGAGACCGTTACGATGAACGTTTGGCTACTCCGGAGACGCGAGAGCGACCTCAGAAAATTGACCCGAGAGGTCAGGCGATTTTTAGAAGGCGAGTTTGCAGCTTCCAAAGCATGGTTGGCCGGCACCCATCGGACTTCCAGACCAACCAGGCGCAAGGCCTGAACAGGCAGATGAGAAGGCCGGCATGGCCAATCCGCGCTGAACAGCCCCAATTGAGAGGGGCCACCGCCATCTACGCGCCCTCCATCTCTACCCAAAAGTCGTGATTGGGAAGGAAGTCGGATGATCGCTTCGAATGGGTAATCCTCAGCAGGCTTGGTTATTGCCAACGTCGAAAGATAACGCTGGCGTTGACGCCCCCGAAGCCGAATCCATTCGAAATCGCATGCTCCATGGTCATGCGCCTGGCCTCACGGGACACGAGGTCGACTCCTTCCGCGGCAGCGTCGGCATTTTCGAGATTTAGAGTGGGCGGCGCGATCTGGTCGCGTAACGCGAGGATCGTGAAGATCGCTTCCGCACCCCCGGCGGCGCCGAGCAGATGACCAGTCGCCGATTTGGTGGCGCTCACGGCAATCTTTCCG
This sequence comes from Bradyrhizobium sp. 170, assembly GCF_023101085.1. Classification (NCBI taxonomy): domain Bacteria; kingdom Pseudomonadati; phylum Pseudomonadota; class Alphaproteobacteria; order Hyphomicrobiales; family Nitrobacteraceae; genus Bradyrhizobium; species Bradyrhizobium sp. 170. Next base: position 2,890,037 of record NZ_CP064703.1, read on the forward strand.
TCGCGGCCGAAAACGGCTTTGATTGCTTCCAGTTCGGAGACGTCGCCAACGGGAGTCGAAGTGGAATGGGCGTTGAGATGCTGGATATCACCGGGCTCAAGGCGGGCCTGCCGCAACGCGCCTTCCATGGCGCGGCGCGCGCCCGCGCCGTCCTCGGGTCCTGACGTGATGTGGTAGGCATCAGCAGTCGTACCATAGCCGGCGATTTCGGCGATTGGTTTGGCGCCCCGCCGGAGCGCGTGTTCCAACTCCTCTATGACCAGGATACCGGCGCCTTCGCCCATCACGAAGCCGTCGCGGTCGCGGTCGAAGGGGCGGGACGCGCGCGTTGGCGTTTCGTTGAAGCTCGTCGAAAGGGCCCGGGCGGAGGCGAAGCCGCCTAGGCTCACCAGATCGATGCAGGCTTCTGAGCCACCGCAAATCGCAACGTCCGCTTCTCCGGAGCGGATCAAGCGTGCGGCATCGCCGATCGCCTGGACGCTCGCAGCGCAAGCGGTGACCGGCGTACCGATGGGACCTTTGAAGCCGTAACGGATGGAGATATGACCGGCTGCGAGATTGGCGAGAAAGGAGGGCACGGTGAAAGGCGAGAGGCGCTTGACCCCGCGCTGATCGGTGGTGCGCACCGCCTCGACGATTGCCGGAAAGCCTCCGATGCCCGACGCGATCACGGTCGCGGTGCGTTCCAGCGAATGCGCGTCGGAAGGGGTCCAAGCCGCCTGCGCAATGGCCTCGGCCGCAGCGACCAGCGCGAAGAGGATGAAGCGATCCATCCTGCGCTGATCCTTGGGAGGAACAACTATATCCGGATCGAAGCCTCCATCCGGATCGTCGATCTTTTTCGGTACGATTCCAGCAATCCGCGCGGGAAGGGCATCCGCCCAGTCGGGAAGAGCGGCCAGCCCGGAACGGGCCGCGAGTAGGCGAGACCACGCCAACTCACTGCCGCAACCCAGCGGTGACACCAATCCCAGCCCCGTAATGACGACGCGACGCATAATGAGATTACCTTTCTGAGTTTTCCCCGACACCTCGTCGTCCGACGGGCGCAAGATTGGCTCCGAACCGCAATGGATTGCCTTAGCCGTCGGTCGCGCCGGATCGGACCATCGCACCGCAACGACCACAATGTAAGCGCTGACGCCCGGTCGAGATCGCTCAGGCAAATCCGGCTACGCCGGCAATCCCATTTGTTTGCGAAGGCTCTTGTCGAAGATCCCTTCGGGCACGAAACGACGCAATACGCTCACTTGGCGCGCAACCTTTCCGCAGGTGTATCGCCGACGGGGCGATGTGGTAGTCGCGGCCTCCACGACCCTCTCGGCTACAACGTCGGGACTATCGGCCGTCTTCATGACCTCTTGCATAACCGGGCCGGAGCGTATTCGCGCCGAGGCGTATGCCTCCTGGCGCCGATCCGGGAGCAACATGTTCTGTTCGAATGAAGAGCGGGTGTACGCCGGCTCAAGCAAGCAAATGCGGATGCCGAACGTCCGCACCTCGTGATCGAGGGATTCCGAATAGCCTTCGAGAGCATGCTTCGTGGAGGAGTAGAGGGCCGAGAAGGGGGCGGGGATCAAACCAAGCACCGAACTTACGTTGACGATCCGGCCCGCCTGTTGATTTCGCATGATCGGGAGAACCGCATTGGTGGTGCGGATCACTCCGAAAAGGTTGACGTCGAACAACGCCTGAGCCTGGACGACCGAAGATTCTTCAGCTCCGGCAAGCAGGCCCATGCCCGCGTTGTTCACGAGAACGTCGATCCTCCCCGTCGCATCGAGCACCTTGCCGACGGCTGCATTCACCGACGCGTCGTCCGTCACGTCGCAGGTGACCATCGTGATCCCCTCGAGGGTACTCGCGCCGGCGCGCCGGCTCGTGCCGAACACGCGGAATCCGGCCCGATGCAGCGCCTTTGCGGAGGCCTGCCCGATTCCTGTGGAAGCCCCGGTTACTATTGCCACTTTACCGTCTGATCGCATAAGAGCCTCCGGACTGTTCGTTACAGAGCCTTTTCGGAATATCTCGTCGCCGGACTACCCGACTGCATGAGCGCACGGCTCAATGCAATGCGAGCGTTTTCAAGATCCGTCCAGAGCGATGCATTCTCCAACGACGGAAAACAGACAAGCTCCCCCTGCGCCAATGCCTGGAGCGCGGTGTCAACCAGTTGCTCCGCGGACATGAACAGTTCGTTGGGAAAGGGAGCTGCTGTAAGACCGGATGCTTCAAAGAACTCGGTGCGAACCGGGCCGGGAAGTACCGCCTGAACAACGATGTTTGTCTTCGCAAGCTCCATCTGGAGGGAGCGTGTGAAATTCAAGACATATGCCTTGGAGCCGGAATAGCCCGCGCCGGAAGGCGTCGGCATGACCGCAATCATGGAAGCGATGTTGATGATCGTTCCGGTATTTCGACGCAGAAAGCCCGGCAAGACGGCACGAGTCAGTCGTGTCAAGGCCAGGATGTTGATCCTTATCAGATTCTCCAGTGCGTCCGCAGCTACTTTCGAGGTAGGCCCAAGCGCACCCAAGCCGGCATTGTTGATCAGGACGTCGATGTCCTCCCGCTCGGTCAGTAGCGCTTCGATGCGCAACAGATCGTTCGCATCTGAGAGGTCAGCAGTCACTATCTCGACCGCGCGGTTTGTCTTGATCTTAATTCTCTTGGCAACGTCTTCCAGCCGGTCTCGGCGACGGGCGACAAGAATCAGGTCGTAGCCGCGTTCCGCCATTCGTTCGGCATAGGCATCGCCGATCCCCGACGACGCACCGGTGACAACTGCAAAACGGTGAAGGTTGCTCATGTCAATCTAAGCCTCCAGCAATTGGCATGGATCTAGACCGGATCCTGAATCGGGTACGGCACCGGTCTGTTTTCTTCGAGCCAGAGCTTCTCATATTCTGAATTTGGCGGTGGCGCAGGCATGCCTTGAATCTGCCAGAGATCAAAAGGCGTTTCGTCGATATGAATTTCCCAATCCCTGCCGCGATCCTTGATGTAGGGCGCCAGCGCACTTTCCGCCCAGCCCATCCATTTGGCTTTCAACTTCCTGGCGTCAGGCGGGAATGATCGCGCGATATGATCCACCCAGATGCGAACGAAATTGTGCGCCGGCTCGCCACCCATGTAGAAGGATTCTGGCGCAACCTCCTGAAAAGCGACGATGACGTAGAACTTTGGCAGCGCGCGATAAAGCCCGGTGATGCGCTGTGACAAGGCGTGCTTGTCTTCAGCGGTAAAGGCGCCAACCGGATGATATATCTTCCAAAATGGCATTTTCTCTCCTGGAGCCGTTCGCGGGCCAGTGAATCTCAATAATGATCATCATCATTATTAAACGGCGTTGTCAATTGCTAATGATGATGTATATCATTGTTACCGGGTGGCGGTTGGGAGATTGATCGTGCGGATTACTGAAAATCAGGCGCAGAAGAATCGGCAAAAGGTTGTTGCGAAGGCCTCAAGGCTGTTTCGCGAGGGTGGTTTCGGCGGCATTTCGGTCAATGATCTGATGAAGGCGGCCGGCTTTACGCATGGCGGCTTCTACAATCATTTTGAATCGAAAGACGCGTTGGCCGGCGAGGCACTCGATCACGCGTTCAGACAGATGGACGGCTTGCGGGAAAGAATGCCGACTCTGGATGAATTCATAACGTCGTATCTGTCAGAGGAGGCCCGGAACGCGCCCGGCTCGACATGTCCGGCGGCTGCACTGGCAGGCGAGGTCGCTCGACAGCCGGATGCCTTAAAAAGTGTTTTTGCCGACGGTGTTGAGCGAATGATCGTGTCGATTGCAAATTTGTTGCCCAAGGCGCCGTCCACGCGCGACGAGGCGGTGGATGTGGTTTGTCGTATGCTTGGCGCGTTAGTCCTGGCCAGAGCGATGCCAGCGTCCAGCAGCCTTGGCCGCGAATTGCTCGCGACCGCAACAGAGCGGTGCCGCAAAAGCGCGATGACCTCAAACCGACCACGACGGGACGGGAGCAGTAGAAGACGTCAGGACTGATGCTTCCCCACCGGGTGTAGAGCCGTCAATCTGATGACTTGATAGGTGCGAACCTCTTTGTATTGCTCGCCAAGAATTCTCTCTGCCCAGGCTGCATTCGGCCGCCAAGGCAAGGGGAAAGTCCAACCAGATCGCAAAAGCGGCTGTTCTGCAGGGGGAAATTATGATGAACCGGTTTTGGCTGAAGCAGTATCCGGATGGAGTGCCTGCCGATGTCGATGTCCACCAGTATTCTTCGCTGATCGAACTATTCGAAGAAAGCTTTGCGACGTTTGTCGATCGTAAGGCGGCTATCTGTATGGACAAGGCGATCACCTACGGCGAACTGGACGAGATGTCATCCGCCATTGGGGCCTACCTGCAAAGCAGGGGGCTCCAGAAGGGTGCCCGCGTTGCGGTCATGATGCCAAATGTTCTGCAAAATCCTGTCGCGTTAACTGCCGCTTTGCGTGCGGGTTATACAGTAGTGAACGTCAATCCTCTTTACACTCCGCGGGAGCTGGAGCACCAGCTCAAGGATTCCGGCGCGGAAGCCATAGTTATTCTAGAGAATTTCGCGACGACTCTGGAAAAGGTGCTGCCGCGGACAAGCATCAAGCACATTATCGTCGGCCGGATGGGTGATCTGCTTGGTTTCAAGGGCGTAGTCGTCAATTTTGTGGTGCGCACGATCAAGAAAATGGTCCCTGCGTATTCCCTGCCAGGCGCTGTCTCGTTCAACGATGCGCTGTCTGCCGGTCGGAAGATGAGGCTGAAGAAGCCAAAAATAGGCCCCAACGATGTTGCCTTTCTCCAATATACCGGCGGCACGACGGGCGTCTCAAAAGGCGCAACGTTACTTCACCGCAATATGGTGGCCAACGTGCTTCAAATTGCTGCGTGGACAAAACCGGTCTTGCACAAGCCGCCACTGGTTGAGCCCTTCCTGACAGTCTGCGCGCTGCCCCTCTATCACATCTTCGCGCTCACGGCATGTTTCCTGTTTTCCGTGCGAGTAGGCGGTACCAACCTTCTGATTGTAAATCCGCGGGATATTCCTGGTTTCGTCAAGGAGCTACGAAAGTACAAGGTCCATAGTTTCCCTGCCGTCAACACCTTGTTCAACGGCCTTCTACGTCATCCCGATTTCAAGAACGTCGACTTTTCGGAATTGAAGCTTGCAATCGGTGGAGGAATGGCGACCCAAAAGACTGTCGCAGATAAATGGCTCGCTGCGACAGGATGTGTTCTCTCCGAAGGCTACGGCCTATCAGAAACGGCCCCGACTGTGACCTCGACGCCGGCAAATCTTGCAGAGTTCTCCGGAACGATCGGCCTGCCTCTCCCGTCCACTTACATTTCGATCCGGGATGATGATGGCAAGGAGGTGGCGCTCGGCGATGCCGGCGAGATTTGCTGCAAGGGGCCGCAGGTGATGGCCGGTTACTGGAACAGACCTGATGAAACGGCTCTTGTGATGACAAGCGACGGTTTCTTCCGGACAGGCGATATCGGCGTGATGTCGTCCGACGGGTTCACCAAGATCGTGGATCGTAAGAAGGACATGATCATTGTCTCCGGCTTCAACGTCTATCCAAACGAAGTCGAAGAAGTAGTCTCCAGCCATCCGGGAGTCATGGAATGTGCCGCGATCGGTATCCCCGACGCAAAATCCACCGAAGCTGTCAAAGTGTTTGTGGTCCGCCTCGATCAGCATTTGACGGCGCAAGACGTTATCGATTTCGCCAGGATGCAATTAACGCCGTACAAGGTGCCGAAGCACGTTGAATTCAGATCTGAACTTCCGAAGAGCAATGTTGGCAAGATTCTGCGCCGGGAACTGAGGAACGAAAACTCAAAAAGCCCGGCAACCGCTTGATTTGATAGGCTTCGTCGCCAGGCGTCGAAATTGACGAGTGACCTCTGTGTCGTCCTTCATCCCTTGGCGAAGCCGGTGCATGAAGAGAACCGAAGGAGCTGCGATCTCCGATGATTGACGCGCACGAGACCTTTGGCGGGAGTTGGCCGTTCGAACCTCGGTTCTTTGAGGGGAACGGCTTTCGGATGCATTACGTCGACGAGGGGGCCGGTGAACCCATCGTTTGTCTGCATGGCGAGCCCACCTGGGGATACCTCTATCGGCGTTTCATTCCGCCGCTTTCCGCCACGCACAGAGTCGTTGTTCCTGACCACATGGGTTTTGGAAAGAGCGAAACTCCTCGCGATCGCGAGTATTCACTGAGAGCTCATGTCGACAACCTGACTAAATTGATCGAAGCGCTCGATCTCAGGAACATTACGCTCGTTGTGCAGGATTGGGGCGGGCTGATCGGCTCAGCATTCACGCTGCGACATCCGGACCGCGTCAGGCGCCTGTTTCTCCTCAATACGTTGACCGGCTATGGCAAAACATCCGCAGGATCGACGCCCTGGTTTCAATTCATCCTTAAACATCACAAAGCCGGTACGATCGGCGAGGTGTTGGGACACCTGGAAGCCAATATTCTCAGTATTATGAAGACACAAGGTCTCGAAAATTTGTCGGCGGTAGATTCCCGTTGGCTTGCGGCCTATGGCTCGGCCTTTCCAACTAAAGAGGACTGTGTGGGTGCAATCGAGTTTCCGCTTGACGCTTTGCTCGGTCGGATCGCTCCGTACCTCAATGAGGGCTTTCCGCTACTCAAAAACCTGCAGTCGAAGCCTGCGATGCTTGCGGTCGGGATGAAGGATCGAGCGATTGCGCCGGAGAGCCAGATCTCTGATTTCAAGGCAATATGGCCAGAGGGGCCAGTCATTAAGCTGCCGAATGCAGGACACTTCAGTCAGGAAGACGCTCCAGAGACCATCATTGCGTTGATCGAGCTGTTCATCCAGGGCACCCGATGATGTGCATACGAACCCGGCTGCGTTCCGCAGTCAGGGGCGGCCCTTTGGTTGGCGACAGCATCTACAAGGTGGTCAAGTATGCTGCAGGGCTGCATTCGCAGGGCGCACTTCAGCATACCATAAGTATCATATAGGAACGCTACGTCCTTACCGAAAAGGTAGGACCAGTTTCCGAATAGCGACCGGCGCAACGGGCTTTCGCGGCCGATTGAAGTTGAGATCCTTCTATCCCCCTCGTGAATCGGCTTTGAATGTACTTGACGAGTTCGAAAATAGAACTGTAAGTTGGAGAAAAGACGACGGCCCAACCAGTGGCCGCAGGTTGCAGGATTGCGGCCCGATAGGGCGCGCGCTCCGCGGTTCATCGGGAGGACGCCATGCTCAAGTTTTTTAAACCTGCTTTCGCGTTGTCGCTGTTGGCCCTGGGATCATCCGCGCTTGCCGCTGATGCCCCGGGCGTAACGCCCTCTGAAATCAAGGTCGGAGGAATCTTTCCTTTCAGCGGACCCGCATCGTCGATCGGGCTCGTTGGCCGAGGTATCCTCGCTTATGTCCAATCCGTTAACGACCGCGGCGGCATCAACGGCCGGAAGATAAACTACATCGCCTATGACGACGCCTACAGCCCGCCAAAGGCGGTGGAGCATGCTCGCAAGCTTGTTGAAAGCGATGAAATTGCCTTCATGTTTAGCCAGCTTGGCACACCCGCCAATACGGCGGTGGCGAAATATCTGATCTCAAAACGCGTGCCGACCATAGCTATCGTCTCTGGGTCGAACAAATTCACAGATGTAACGGATTTTCCCCTGACGACAACCAGCCTGGTCAGTTTCGATACCGAGGGAAAGATCTACGCCAAATTCCTGACGAAGACGCTGCCGAAGGCGAAGTATGCCATCCTCTATCAGAACGATGATCTGGGCAAAGATTACGTCAACGCTTTCAAGGCAATCCTGAAGAATGATTTCGACAAGAAGGTCACTGCGATTTCCTATGAGATCAACGATCCGACGGTGGATTCTCAGGTCGTGACCTTGAAGAGTTCAGGTGCGGAGGCGCTTCTGGTGGCGGGAACGCCAAAATTCGCTGCGCAAGCCATTCGTAAGGCTGCCGAGATCGGGTGGCAGCCAACAATCCTGCTGAACTACCCCTCGGCTTCTGTTGGTGCGACCCTGAAACCCGCGGGTCTTGAGAGGTCAACCGGGGTGATAGTCGGCACGATTGTGATGGATGCGACCGATGCGCAGTGGGACAGTACCGACGGGATGAAGAACTATCGGGCCTTCATCGACAAGTACATGACCGGCGCCGACATTGCCGACGGCAATTACCTGTTCGGTTACACGCAAGCCATGCTGCTAGAGCACCTGATCAAGCAGTGCGGCAACGACTTGTCCCGAGAAAACATCGTCAAGCAGGCAAAGAGCCTGAAGAATGTGGCGTTGCCGACGCTGCTGCCCGGCATCAGCGTCACTACGAGCGACAAGATCAACATGAACTACACGCAGATGAGGCTGCAGCGCTGGACCGGCACCCGCTGGGACCTTTTCAGCGAAGTACTTGACGCCTCATCGGAGTGATCACAGAGGGAACGTCGGGGCCTCACGGCAACAGGCGCCACCTGTCGCCGTGAGCGTCTCAATGTCACGATTGCCGCCACATCCCCCGGCGAAAGGGCGAGCGATACCAATGCGGGCAGGCCGTTTTGCCCAGAGACGAGGCATTGCGCAGCGCTGGGCGGCCCTCTCTGCCGCCGTGCGATCGATTTGAACTTCCGCCGAATCGGATAATCGCCAGCTGCTGCTGGCTCTCCGCCATGTTTCGGCTCATTCCCGCACGATCGGCCCCCGACCGGCTGGCCAACTGTGGGTTGGAAACCGGCCAAAAGGTGTTCCAATCAAAGAAATATTGACTATATATCAGCAAGGCACATGTTGGCCCGTGATCGATTTGCAGAAAACCAGGTGGTTAAGCCCCGAATGGCAAAGAATAGCCTTGATGCGTCTTGTCCTGTGGCGCGGACGCTCGATATCGTGGGCGCCCGCTGGACGTTACTGATCGTCCGTGACCTTCTCCCCGGCACGATGCGGTTTCAGGACCTCCAGGAACGTCTGCCCGGCATGGCGCCCAACGTGCTCTCTGATCGTCTGAAAACACTTGAGGCACATGGTCTCGTAAGTCGCAAGTTCTACAGCGATCACCCCCCGCGAGCCGCTTATACCCTTACCGACCGGGGTTATGAACTCGGCGTCATCGTTCTGGCCCTTGGCCGATGGGGCATCCGGCACGTCGGCGGTAAGTTGGATCGAGGTCTCAAGCACGATGAGTGTTTCCAGCACCTGCAACAAGCTACCGACGCCCTGGTCCGCCGGCCGGTTCAGCGGGTAAAATCCGCAGCTAAAGCTGTTTCCCAGAAAAACTGAGGACATTGAGCCAAACCGGGGCTCGACGTACCAACCCAACGCAGCGAGCTGATCTGGCAATAGACCTGATCGAACGCCGGGGTAGCCACCGCTGCCTTCTCCAACGCAGTCACGCAGCTAGTGACTTGTAAAAAACAAGTAAGTATAATATAGACATTGTTGGCCTGCTTCCCGGCGCCTGCAACATCGTAACGAACGTGCTCCTTTGAAACGGCGAGATGTCATGAACCCTGAAAGCCCAATTTTGGTTACAGGTGCGGCGGGGCAGGTGGGAGCGGTCGGGCGTTCCCTGACGGAGATGCTTATCGATCGCGGACTGAAGGTGCGCGCGCTCGTTCGCACAGACGACAGTCGCGCCGATGCGCTACGTCAGAAAGGCGCGGACGTCGTTGTCGGCGACCTATTGGATCTGAAGGCCGTGCATCGCGCGGTGGAGGGATGCGATCGCATTTACTTCGGAATGTCGATTGCAAGTACCTACCTTGAAGCCGCCGCAAACATGGCAGCCATTGCGAAACATCACGGGGTCAAAGCATTCGTCAACATATCGCAAATGACTGTCGCCGAAATGAGCGTCCATGCGACCACGCCCAGCCCGGCACAAAAACAGCATTGGCTCGCAGAGCAAATATTTAGCTGGGCAGGGCTGCCAGTAGTGGAGGTGCGGCCGACCGTTTTTCTTGACGCATTCTTTTTTCGTCTTTCCGCCCATACAGTAAGTGCACAGAACAAACTGATGCTGCCGTTCGCTCGCGGCAAGACGTCGGCGATCGCAGCCTATGACACCGCCCGGGTTATGGCTGAAATTCTTGCCGACCCGTCGAAGCACATCGGAAAAATCTATCATTTGACCGGTCCGGTGTCGCAGGATCTGGACGGCGTCGCGCGCGAGTTCTCCGAAGCGCTCGGTCGCCGTATCGAATATGTTGATGTGCCGCTTGAACCATGGAAGGAGCAACTGGCAAGCATGGGCGTTCCACCCCATCTCGTCGCCCACCTTGCAACGATGGCGGTCCTTCATCAAGAAGGACGCTATGATCGGTTCTCCGACGATGTGAAAAGCCTGATAGGCGAGCCTGCGATGACCGTGCGCCAGTTCGTTCAACGGAACGCTGCTGCATTCAACGCCGGTGCTTAGCAAAAGGGCCGACGCGACCAGATTGCAACGTGCCCATGACCGACGTTACAGGCGCGAAAGTAGAATGCGTTACAGCAACGCCTGATCTACCGGACATGTACTGCCAAGCCCTTCTTCGGAAGAGACCAAGTCTAAAGGTTAGCCTCGTGGGTGGAAAATGACCGCCGAGCTTTGGACCACGAAATCTGGGAGAGACGGCGGCGTTTCGCATGCCGTTTCATCCTCAGAACCTGCTGATCAACTCGAGGCGATTCCGCCGCGAATGGTCCGCATCGCCGAGGCAAATTGGGATCTATTTCGAGTGTTTTTCGCGGTGGCGAGAATAGGGAGCGTCAACCGCGCGGCGAGCGAACTCGGAATGAGCCAGCCAACGCTCAGCAGGCGATTGAAGGAACTGGAGCGGTATATGAGAGCTCCATTGTTTTTTCGCATATCTTCCGGAGTCAGGCTGACGCAGGAGGGCGAGGTTCTGCGTCGATCTGCCGAAGAAATGTTGAGATCTTTCGAATCGTTTCATCGCGGCCTCTCGCTTCGCGTCGGCGATCGGTCGCTCGCGATCAAGATATCGGCCACGGAAGGCTTGACCAAGCATTGGCTGCTTCCGCGGGTCAAGAAGCTGCGCGCGCTCAGGAGCGAGGTTCGACTCGAGATCAACTCTACGATCCAACAACAGGACCTAGCTTCCAGCGATCTCGATTTCGTAATACGGTTTGGACATCCGGGCGACAACGAGTTGATAGGGAAGAAAGTCGCAACGATTGCTTTCGGTGTGTTCGCCTCCGAAGCCTATCTCGCCGACCGTCCCGCACCGCGGACGATAGCGGATCTTTTCGATCACGAGATCATCGGCAGCTCGGCCGATTTCGCGGGACTTCACAGCGAACGGGCCGGCCAAATGGAGTTGCTCACCCGCTTCAGGGCGGCGAGTGACGTCAAGGGCAGCTTGCGAGTTATGCCGATCATCAACCATTTTGCCGCCGCCACTCAAGGGCTCGGATTGGCGTTCCTGGCGGTCCCGTTCGCTCGCATGGAAGGCCTGGTTCGAGTTCTGCCTCGGGAATCCTCGTCAATGGACGTCTGGCTTCTTCGTCGGCGCGAGAGCGATCTGAGGAAGTTGACCCTGCAGGTGCGACGTTTTCTGGAGAATGAATTTTCGGAGTCTCGCTCCTGGTTTTTGGGCGAGCAGGGGTGCGCGATGCCTTCCGGTGCATTGTCTCGGGTTTAGATATCCTGCGCACAAGCCGGACGGTGCAGAGCTGCCTTGCGGGACGATGCCGAGATCATCCCTTCGCCAGTGCTTCGCGAATACGGGGGGATCGTTCGAGCGCCCAACGGACGCCTTTGGGAGTACGCCCCAGCAGCGCTTCAAGCTCACCATTGACAACATCATAACGTCCGCCTGCGACCAGGCGCGTGATGGTTCCGAGGTGCTCTGCAATATGCGGACTGCGCGACGCGAGGGCAGTATTGATGTACGTCTCGACCCAGAGATCCACGTCCTGGGGTACATACGAAATACGCCGCCCCAACGCGGCGCCGTAATCCTCTGCAAACCCATGCATGTCCTTCAACTCCGGCCCGGTCAGTGCGTATGATGCCGATATATGCGCCGAGGGATCGATCAGGATCTTCGTGCAAATCTCCGCAACATCGTAAGCGGCGATCGGTGCGATCTTCTGCGTACCAAAGGGTAGATGGAGTTCGCCCGCACCGAGCAACTGTTTCAGTGGAAACCATGCAAGGATCGGGTTCTCGACAAACATGGTTGCGCGGATGTTGACGACCGGCAGGCCGGACCATTTTAGCGCCTCCTCGGCTGCCCAATGGGCCCTCTGTTGCGGTGACCAGTCGGCGACAAGTCCTCCGAGCCAAGCGAGCCGTACGTCGCGCGCTGCCGTCATTCTATCGAACGTCATAAATGACTGCTCGAATTCCGAAATGTTGACGAAGACCTCGATGTTCCCTTGGGCGCGCGCCGCGGCGGTCATCAGGATGCTTGCGTCCGCATAGTACGGGTTCAAACTCATGCTGAAGTAGACCCGCCGGCACCCGTTCAGGGCGGCCGCGACGTCGGCGATGTTGAGGAGATCACCGACGAATACTTGGGCACCGGCCCGTCGAAGCGCGTCCGCTCGCTCGTCGTCCCGCCTCACGAAAGCACGCACCGGATATTGCTTCTCCAATAGCATGCTGATCATCGTCTTGCTGACGGAGCCAACCTCGCCGCCAGCTCCCGTGATCAGAATGGGGTTCCGTTTCGACATCGAGTTATCCTTGTGGGTTTCATCAAACCGAAGCGTTCATCGACGGACGGATAGCCGCGGGCTCTCAGAGACTGATCAGCATTTCAGGAAGCGCAGGACGTGGTTCAACACATCATCGGGTTGTTCGAGGTGCAGGAAATGACCGGCACCTGGCATCACGACGCGCTCGAGTCCATTCGTGAACATTGCCTCCATGCCCTCGCTAAGCTGCGCGGACATGCAGCCGTCGTCCGTCCCGTGCAGATAAAGCGACGGAACGGCGATTGGACCGCTCGCACGAGCTTCAACGGCTTGGGCTTCCGCCTCAGATGGCGGTGTGAACAACTGCCGATAATATGCCAGCGCCTGAGTTAGCACTCCGGGTTGCCCAAACGTCTCGTTGAGAGCAGACCGATCCGCAGCCGGCAGCACATAGCCCGGCGACCATTCTCGCCAAAGTCGGTCGAGAAATGCAAAATCGTTGAGCTGTACAGCCATCTCCGCCAGGCGTGTTTGAAAGAAGAACATATACCAGCTTCGTCGCTGCTGATCGCCGTCAGCGACGAAAGCTGTTGTCAATCCCTTTCCATAGGGAACCGCCAGCCCGACAAGTTTGCGAACGCGGGCCGCATCGAGGCTTGCCGCGGCGTAGGCCGCACGTGCTCCCAAGTCGTGACCGATGAGATCCGCCTTTTCGGCCCCTAGCGCCTCGATGAGCGCTATTACGTCCTGCCCGGTCGCCAAGGCGCGGTACGATCCGTCAGGTGCGGCGCCGCCTGCCCAATATCCGCGCAGCGCGGGCGCGACGGCCCAATATCCTTCCTGGGCGAGACGGTCAAGGAAGTAAGCCCAGCTCCGCGCATGATCGGGAAAGCCGTGCAAGCACAACACGAGCGGGCCGCTCCCCGCTTCGAGGATCGGGAAATCGAGCCCATTTGCGTGAACCGTCCGTTTGCGGATATGGCCAACCGTTGGAGAATTCTCCCGACTGTGCCCTATAAGATCAGCGCCTTGTTGTTCGGCAGAAGCAGCGCTGGTTGGCATGGCTAGTCTTCCGTCCGTTGGGCAGGCTCATAATTACCGTTCATGCAATGGCCTCGCCAATTCAATAATGAATAGGCCTGGTGGCAGCTTTGCGCTGTCGGCTCGCAAACGTTTATATTAGGATGGCGCGAGTCTTGATCGAACTAGCGTACGCTCGGATCGCTGCGACGTGTCGTCACGCAGATGCGCTGATCGAGCATGCCGTTCGCTTCATCCGACATCGCGAGGGCCGGAGGCCAATTTCGCACGGAGAGCAGGCAGGTGCGGGGGCTTGAAGCCTCCTCAAATCCCTAATGTTGCACACTCCGCTTCGAGGTCCCTGGCTATGACCTTCAGCCATTTGTGAACCGCCTTTATCTTCTCGGAAGTTGTGTCCACCTTCCGATAGGTAAAGTAAAAGTCTCGTAGTCCCATCCGCAAGGAGCCCCACAGCTTCACCACGCTCAGAGCGCCGCTGGTGACCATTGGCGATGCGAGTGGGAACGGTGCAAGTATCACGCCCATGCCGGACCTAGCCATTTGTATTCCGGTCAGCAGACTGTCGCCGACCAGATCCGGCTCCCGTGACGCGAGTTCCGGCTCCATTTCGCCAAACCATCTTTGCCAGCTATCCGGCGCCGTATTGAATTTGATCAGCGGCATTTTCGCCAGGTCATGCGAGCGCCGAATGGGCTCAAATCTTTCCAACAACTTCTGTTCGGCGCACGGCGCGACGCGCGACTTGAACAGTCGATGAAAGGCTAGGCCGTTGAAGGGAGGCTCGCCGAGCTGAACCGCGGCATTGACGTTGTCCCTTTCGAAATCGACCGGCGAGTTATTTGCTTCGAGCCTCAGATCGAGTCCCGGATTATCGACTCTGAATTTTTCGAGATGGGGAAGCGCGGCAAGCATTGCGAAGGTCGGGGTCACGCTGACGCGGACAATCCGTCCTCGCTTCCTATCATCCAAGAGGTCGCCGGCCCGAAGCAATTCGCTGAATGCGTTCAACAGTGCAGTGGCGTAGATCGCCCCGCTTTCGGTAAGTACGATGCCGCGGCCGCTGCGTTGAACGAGCTGGACGCCAAAATGAGCCTCAAGCGTTCGAATTTGATGACTGATCGCTGAGGGCGTGAGGTTCAGGCTTTCGGAAGCAAGCTTGACACTGCCGGAGCGTGCGACAGCCTCGAATGCCCGGAGGCTTGCCAAGGGGGGGAGGGAGAGTTGTGAATTCGACATTTGAGATGAGCCCAGTTCAAGAATCCCTAATCGATTTCAATTGTCCTTGTGGTGCCTGCGGAGCAGTCTAGTTCGAGCGGCGAAGCATCCATAGCGGAATTTAGAGTGTCCCCGAGCTTAAAGTCCCGGCGTCATGCCGAGGACTGAACCGCAGAAACTAGACCAGGACCTAACGATGAACGCACCCCACCGACCAGATCAACATACCGAGACCGCGGCGAAGATGAATGTGGGTCTGCCGCAGCCACCAGTCTTCAAGACGTTGGCCGAAGAGAGGCAGCACAGAAAAGAACGGCTCGCTGCCGGATTCAGGCTTTTCGCGAGGTTCGGATTCGACGAGGGCGTCGCCGGTCACATCACCGCGCGCGATCCGGAGTTCACCGATACGTTCTGGGTGAATGGCTTCGGCATGAGCTTTGGCCTGATCAAAGCGTCAGATCTCATCCGAGTGAACCACAAGGGCGAGGTTGTCGAAGGCAACCACCCCGTCAACGCTGCTGCCTTCGCGATTCATGCGAGCGTCCATGCGGCCCGACCCGATTCCGTGGGTGCGGCGCATTCGCACTCCACCTACGGCCGCGCGTTCGCGACATTGGGCCGCAAGCTGGACCCGATCACGCAAGACGCATGCGCCTTCTACAACGATCATGCTCTGTATGAGGACTACGGAGGGGTCGCAGTCGAGCTGGATGAAGGTCAGCAAATCGCCCGCGCGTTGGGTCCTCACAAGGCGGCCATTCTGCAGAACCATGGGCTTCTGACGGTTGGCCAGACCGTGGATGAAGCCGTGTGGTGGTTTATCACGATGGAGCGCTCGTGCCAGGTGCAGTTGCTCGCTGAAGCGGCGGCCGCCGGAACCGGACAACCCCTCAAGATCATTCCCGAACAGTCGGCGCAACAGGCATTCAACATTCTCGGAGCTTCAAGGACGGGTTGGTTTCAATTCCAGACCCTCTATTCGAAGATCGTCAAGGACCAGCCAGATCTGCTCAACTGACGTACCGGCCAAAAGGGAAGCTTTCGGAGGAACGCATGAATATCCAAGCCTCGCCTGGAAATGTTAGCCGCAACGCAATGGCGGCGGAGGAGCGGCTGGTTCGAGAGGATCTCGCCGCCCTGTACCACATCTTCTTTGATCTGGGCTGGTGCGAGCACATCTACAATCATATCACGGCCCGGGTGCCAGGCCCTGACAGGCACTTTCTGATCAATTCCTTCGGACTGGCGTACGACGAAGTCACGGCCTCCAATCTCATCAAGATCGACCTCGATGGGGATAAGGTCGTCGACGTCCCAGGTCGCGTCAACGCACCGGGATTCACGATCCATTCCGCCGTTCATGCCGCGCGGGATGACACCCACTTCATCGCCCACACGCATACGACTGCCGGCGTTGCTGTTGCTTGCACGGAAGAGGGGCTTTCCCCGCATAGCTTCTACGGCGCGATGCTCTATGAGCAAATCGCGTATCACGATTTCGAGGGCATCTCGACGGATCTGGGTGAGCGCGAACGGCTTGTGAAGTCGCTCGGCAGCAAGAACTACATGATCCTGAGACATCATGGCCTTTTGACGTGCGGGGCCACCGCGGCGGAGGCGTTGTTCCGCATGTCGATTCTGCAACGCGCCTGCGAAGTGCAACTTGCGGCGGCAACATTCGGAAAAAGCTTGCGGCCGTTGTCGGAAGAGGTTTTACGCCGGACGACGCGTCAGATGCAGAGCGAGGTTGCCAAGGGCTTCGACGAAAAAACCTCCTTTGGGCAAGATTCGTTCGAAGCATATCGTCGCGCACTTGATGCAAAGGGATCGGGCTACAGGGATTGAGCGGGATCGACGGCGGTTCGTTCGCCGCCGCCTGCTCTTAGGAATGAAAGGTTTGACGATACTTACTGGCTGGCTGACATGGCTACCGCGAGTTTGCACGCGGGGAGCACGGACGAACATTGGCTTGATTACGAAGAAAATGAAAACCGATCTACAAGTGAGCAGTCCAGTCGTCAGCCGCGGGTAGCGCCGCGGACTAATCGCGGGATAACAATGACCGCCGGGCGGTACCTTGCGATCGAATAACGCCTTCAGAACAGAACCACGATCTTTCACGTTAGGAGATGAATCTTGCGTATATTGGTCATCGGCGCCGGAGCTATGGGCGGATACTTTGGCGCGAGGCTTCTGGCCGCGGGACGTGACGTCACGTTCCTGGTGCGGCCGAAGCGAACGGTAGCTCTTGCGAAAGGTGGCCTCGTTGTGAAGAGCAAGGCCGGCGATCTTCATCTGCCGTCGCCCCCGACTGTCACGTCCGACCGCCTCGATGGTTCGTATGATCTTATAATGTTGAGCTGCAAGGCTTACGATCTCGACGGCGCCATTGAATCCTTCGCGCCGGCAGTGCACGAAAAAACCGTCATTGTCCCTCTTTTGAACGGCTTGCGTCATATAGATGTGCTGAACGCGCGGTTCGGCGAAAAAAGGGTGTTCGGCGGTCAATGCGCCATCTCGGCCGCGCTTTCCGCCGAAGGAGAGATTGTACATCTGTCGGATTTGAATACGCTGAGCTTTGGAGAGCAGAACGGAGCGCGATCCGAACGTCGCGACGAGATCGTCAGTGCCTTGTCTGGCGCCAATTTTGTTGCCGAACTAAGCGACAACATTCTGCAAGGCATGTGGGAAAAGTGGGTGTTCATTGCTACCGCCGCCGGCTCGACCAGCTTGATGCGCGCGTCGATCGGAGACGTCGTAGCTGCCGGCGCCTCGAGCGTGGTGACGAAGCTGCTTGGCGAGTGCAGCGCGATTGCGGCCAAGCAGGGATTTGAACCGCGTTCGGCATATCTAGATGGCGTGCGTTCCATACTCACAACGCCGGGTTCTCCGCTGATGGCCTCCATGCTCCGCGATATCGAGCGGGGAGGGCCGATTGAGGGCGATCATATCCTCGGTGATCTGCTTAGTCGCGGCGCAGGAGGTGACGTCCCAATCCTTCTTAGTACGGCGTACGCACATGCGAAGTCGTATGAGGCGCGTCGCGCTCGGGAAGCCGGTGCACGTTAGCGATGATGCTCTCGAAGAGGTAGGCAGAACTTCGCTGTACCACAGGATCATGCGGGTCGCTACGGGACCCTTGCATGGACTGACAATGCCGGGTGCGGCGAGAAGCTTCGGCCTGATTACTGGGTTCATCCCCCGTCTGACGGAATATCGTTCGGCCCAGACGACCGACCTGAAGCCGGAGGACAATTGGACGTATGTTGCGTCTAGTGCCGAGTATCCGGCCCCGGCAGCTAGGCGCCTGACATCTAACGCTGTGCGCCGCTCGGTGTGATGACAAGGCTTGGGAGGACGATGTGGTTCACTATGGCGACTATCAGATGGAAATCTATCGCGCAGGCCTGGACGGACGGTTGCCGAAGCTTCCGGTCGATTTTCGCAGCCTCGAGGCATGGGCTCACGCCGCAATGCCGCCGGGGCTGGTATCTTATGTTGCGGGTGGCTGCGGGAACGAGCACACGCAAGACATCAACGTATCGGCATTCGAACGCTGGGGGTTGATTCCGCGGATGTTTGTCGGCGCTGCCAAGCGGGACATGTCGATTGATCTGTTCGGGATGCGGCTTCCTTCACCAATATTCATGAGTCCCATCGGCGTTATTGGTGTGTGCGCGCAGGACGGGCTCGGCGATATCGCAACGGCAAAGGCTGCACGGAAGCTTGGCGTGCCCATGGTGGCATCGACCTTGAGCAACATTCCGCTGGAAGAGGTTGCTTCGGAGTTTGGTGATACGCCGGGCTTCTTTCAGCTATATACGCCTACTGATCGTGCGCTTGCAGAGAGCCTCGTCCGCCGGGCGGAAGCTGCAGGTTTCAAGGGAATCGTTGTGACTCTGGATACGTGGGTGACCGGATGGCGCCCCCGGGATCTCAATCAGTCCAACTTTCCGTTTCTCCGCGGACATTGTCTCGGCAACTACTTCTCAGACCCCGTATTTCGCGCCAGTCTCGCAGACCCGCTTGACGAGGATATGCAGGCAGGCATCATGCAGTGGGGGAAGATTTTCGGAAATCCTCTGAATTGGGATGATCTTCCGTGGTTGCGCTCGCTGACGAAATTACCGTTGATAATGAAGGGTATTTGCCATCCCGACGACGCGCGGCGCGCGATCGATGCTGGCGTCGATGGCATCTACTGTTCAAACCATGGCGGCCGCTAAGCCAACGGCGGCATTGCAGCGGTGGACCCCGGGTATCGTCAAAGCCTCCGGCAACACCCCCGTTCTGTTTGATTCCGGGATACGCTCAGGGACTGACGTTATAAAGGCTTTGGCCCTCGGTGCGACGGCTGTCGGCGTTGGTCGGCCGTATGCTTATGGGCTGGCGCTGGATGGCGTCGAGGGCATCGTTCATGTGCTGCGTTGCATTCTAGCCGAGGCGGATTTGCTGATGGCCGTCGACGGGTATCCCAGCCTCGCCGATCTGCATCCGTCGTCCCTGATGTCTGTTGGTTGAAGAAACCAACTATCTTGAGACCCACGAGCAGCGAACCGATAGACTTGCGCGATTCAGCGGCCGCTTTGCCCGGTACTGCGCATTGCAATCATTTGAGCGACGTCTTCAGTGAGGCCATGGACGACGCGCGGAAGAATGCGAACGTTCTCCCGCACGTCAGACCCGTTTGCCCATCGCGCGTGACGCTGGTTGTTCGTAACTCCGCTACTTCGTCCTGGTTATCCCGGTTAAGCGGCCATTCGCAGCAGATCAACGATGTCAGCTTCGGTTTTGAAAGGCCGCGGATTGGCCTGTACGAAGCGATGATTGATCGCAATCTTGCTGATCTTGTCAAACTTGTCTTCGCCGATGCCGACATCGGCAAGGCGGGCAGGTAATCCAAGGCTTTTTGTGAATTCCGCAAAGGCATCAGCGGCTTCCATACCTGGTGCGCCAAGAGCTGCCGCTAAACGCTTCTGCGCATCCTCGGTGAAAGGCTTATTGAATCGAAGCAGGCTCGGCATGATGACAGGTGTGCAATAGTAGTGGGGAACGTCGAAAGTCCCTCCAAGCACATGGCCAATGCCGTGACTTGCTCCCATCGGGACGCGTGCCTGGAGGCCATAAGATGCAAGCCATGAGCCCTGTTGAGATAGTCGACGCGCCTCCACATCATCAGGTTGCTGCAAGGTCCGGAGCATTCCTTCACGCAGAATGCGGATGCCTGCCAAAACGACTTCGTCAGCCAGCGGGGTGCCGGCGGGCGAGCACAACGCTTCGATACCGTGATCCATCGAACGCGTTCCCGATCCCATCCAAAGGTTCGCCGGCGTATGAAGAGTGAGGGCAGGGTCAAGGATGATCGCTACTGGCGACATTTGGGGATGGAAGAATATCTGCTTCAACTTATTGCGCTCATCGGTGACGAGCGCTGCTGCATTGTATTCGCCACCATTAAGCGTCGATGGTACCGCGATCTGTCGGACTGTGGGCGAGCGAAACGGAGAGACGTTTACGCCTGGGCCCATCGGGAATGGATCGAAACCCGCTTCATCGCGGATATCGTGCTCCATCGCCATGATGACTATCTTTGCGAGATCGATGGCAGAACCTCCACCAACGGCCACGATCAGATCAGCCTTTGCCTCGTTAGCTTGACAGGCAACTTCGGCAGCCTGTTTACGCGTCGTGTGCTGTTCAATTCCATCAAAGGTCGCCACGTGCTTGTTGCCAAGAGCACGCCGAATCTTCTCGATCTCATTCGTCTTGGTGTTTAAGGTTCTACTGACGATAAGAAAGACGCGCTTAGCGTCAAGTCGCACCGCCTCATCGTTCAAAGCGTCACACGCAGCTTTGCCATAGACGACACGATCGATTGCGGGAAAATTGTGGATTCCGGTTTTGCGCATGGTTTCCTACCGTCATTCAATAAGGCAAGTGACTTTAATATTAATAGTAACAGGGTGCAACAGAGAATTCGCTGGCGGTCGGGATGCGCGCAAGATCGACGATGCCCGTTCGGCGCGCATCCCAGTCGAACGCCAGGTCTTGACGGTAAGGCTAACGTCGGCGGTATTTCGGCAAGTCGTCTCCCTCGGCAATTTGAAGATCGGAGAGCAGTCATGGCTCTGTTGCGGACAACGGTTTGGGTGGATGAGACCGGGTCCGCATTCTCGATCCCTCCGTCTAGCCTCATCAATGCATCAGCAGTTGGCCCAGTCTTAAGCAGAAGGATTAGTGAGACTTGCGGAGAGCTTTCAGGATAAAGCGAATCTGGTCGCGCAGGTCTGCTTCCATATCTTCCCTGTGTTGAACGCAGTGCTCGATCAGAATCGGATGGAAGAACGGCACGAATGAGGATTTGACCGCTCGCGCGGCTTCCGCGGCATCGTCGACCACGAACTCGCCGGCTTCGACACCCTCGCGTATGATCGCCTCGACGATCGTCACCATCCGGTCGATGTGCGCCCTAATGATTGCCCAGTTCTCCTGCGTGGCAGTAACGATCAGGTCGTGCATATGCCTTTCCTTGACCAGCGTCATCTTGGTGTGTTGGTGAATGGCGGTCAGCAGCCGGTCGAGTTTCTCCATGGCCGGCGCGTTCGTGCGTGCGATTGCCAAGGCGAGTTCCGCAACCTCGCTCATCAATCGCTCGCAGATGGACTCGTTGATCGCATCCCTGGAGGGAAAGAAACGGTAGACGTTCGCCGGGCTCATGCCTAGTTCGAGGGCGATGTCGGCTACCGACGTCTTATGGTGACCGATGCGACGAAAGTGCTGCTCCGCCACCTTCAGGATGCGTGCGCGCGCCTCGTCGCGATCAGTTCCCGTTCGGATCGGGCGATTCATGGGTCTCTTCCCAATTGATAAACCGGATCTGTCACGCCCGTCCGAGTTGGACATCTGCGTGACGGTTGTAGCGATCAGCTCAAGGCTGTTCGACGCCTTCATTGTGCCAAGCACACCGGTTAATGAGCGTGAAATCTGGTCTGAATTGCTATCTACTGCTGTAGCCCGATGCCACCCGGGCGCGAGCGCAACTGCCCTTCAAGGTGCCCGAGGTCCCGCTCTAGCTTATCGACGCGCCGTTCGAGAGTGGCCATGTAATCGCCGGTCGGGTCGGCCATGTCTTCCAGCATTTTGGCGATCTGCGCAATCTTGGTCCATAGTCGCTTTGATCCACTCATGTTTGCCTCCACGTTTAGGGTTAGCTTGGCGAGCGGGCGTCGTCCGTGGTTCCATCGAAACTTAAATTGAGACTGACTGATGCCGCCTTGGCTCTGCAGACTTGTTCATCCGCCGATTTTGATTCGGAATCACGTGGTGTAAAAGCACGGGCAAACCAGCGGTCGAGGTTTGAACCATCTCCTGCAACAACAGAAACCTACTCCGCAGCCGTTGCTGTTCGCACTTCCAGCTCCTCCGTCGAATCCTCATGGAGGTCATCTGCAGTCGGCTTGATCCGGAACCACGCAGCATAGAGCGCAGGAAGGAACAGCAGGATCAGCACCGTGCCGACCGCCGTGCCGCCGATCAGTGTATACGCCATCGATCCCCAGAAGACGGAGTGCGTGAGGGGGATGAAGGCCAGCACGGCGGCAAGTGCGGTCAGGATCACGGGCCTCGTGCGCTGCACCGTGGCCTCGATGACGGCGTGATAGTCGTCAAGGCCGGCAGCACGGTTCTCCTTGATTTGTTCGGTCAGGATCAGAGTGTTGCGCATCAGGATGCCCGCCAGTCCTATCAGGCCCAGAATGGCGTTGAATCCGAAGGGCTGGTTAAAGACGAGCAACATCGGCACGACGCCGACGAGGCCAAGCGGTGCCGTCAGCATGACCATGGTCATCGTCGAGAAGGATCGTACCTGCAGCATGGTGACGATCAGCATGGCGGCGATCATGGCGGGAAAGATCGTCGCCAATGCGTCATTGGCCTTGGTTGCCTCCTCGATCGATCCGCCCAATTCGATGCGATAGCCGGCCGGAAGGGATGCGATCAGCGGCTCAAGGGCCGTCTTGATCTCCTTTGAAACCTCTGGAGGCTGGGTCGCCTCATTGATGTCCGAGCGAATCGTGACGATGGGCGTGCGATCGCGGCGCTTCATGATCGGCTCTTCCAGACGGATTTCCGAATGGCCGATCTGCTCGAGCGGAATCGGGCGGCCGTCCCGGCTCATCAGTGAGAAATCCGCCAGACGCGTCGGATCCAGCCGCTCGCGGCCGGCGCTGCGTGCCACGATGGGGACATTGCGAATGTCTTCGCGGACCTGCGTGATGGCGACGCCGGTAAGGAGGAACTGCAGTTGCCGGCCCACCTCCGCTGGCGAGAGGCCGATCAGGTTCAGTCGATCCTGATCAGGGATGAAGCGGAGCACTGGGGTGCGATCACCCCAATCGCGGCTTGCTTGCCGCACATCGGGAACGCCACGCATGATTCCGAGAGCTTTTTCAGAGATCGCGTACAATTGCGCGGGATCAGGCCCCATGACGCGAAACTCGACCGGGAATGGCGTATAGGGTCCGAACACAAGCTGCGTGACGCGCACATTGGCCTCAGGTGCAAGCCCCTGCGACACCGCCTCTCGGAGCCGGTGCTTCAAAGCCTCGCGCGCCTCCGCGTCCGGTGTAAGCACGACGACCTTGGCGAAGGCCGGATCAGGCAGCTCCGGCGCCATCGCGAAGAAGAATCGGGGAGCGCCCTGACCGACATAGCTCGTGACGATCTTGGCCTCCGACTGGCCGTGCAGCCAGCGTTCGAGCTTCTCGACTGTGGCGGTCGTCGTCCCGATGCTGGTACCTTCCGGCAAGCGAACCTCCACCAGCACTTCGGGACGGTCGGACGTCGGGAAGAACTGCTGCTTGAGGGCGCCCATGCCGGCCCCGGAAAGCGCGAAAGCGATGGCGACGATGCCGCAGGTTACGAACTTGTGGCGCACGGCGAAGGTGATGAGGCTTCGCAGGCGCCGATAGTTCGGTGTGCCGTAAATCGCGTGGTGACCGCCTTCGACCGGCTTGATCGCGGGCAGCATCTTGACGCCGAGGTAGGGCGTGAAGATCACCGCGACGATCCAGGAGACGATCAGGGCGAACCCCACGACCCAGAAGATGTTGCCGGCGTATTCACCGGCCGTCGAGCGCGCGAAGCCCACCGGCAGGAAGCCGGCGACCGTCACGAGTGTGCCCGACAACATCGGCGCCGCAGTGTGGCTCCACGCGTAGGCCGCCGCCTTGATGCGGTCCATGCCCTCTTCCATTTTCACCACCATCACCTCGATGGCGATGATGGCGTCGTCCACGAGAAGACCAAGCGCCAGGATGAGGGCGCCGAGCGTGATGCGGTCGAAGAACCGGCCGGTTTCCAGCATGATGAGGAACACGACGGCAAGCGTCAGGGGGACGGCAGCCGCCACGACGATGCCGACGCGCCAACCGAGGCTGAGCAGGCTCACCAGCAGCACCACGCCGAGCGCCATCGCAAACTTCATCATGAATTCGTCAACCGCCGAGGTGATGTTGACGGCCTGGTCGCTGACCTTGGCCAGAGTCATCCCGAGTGGCAGCGTCCGAGCGATAGCGGCGGACCGCTCCTCCAGCGCCTTGCCGAGCGCGAGGCCATCCCAGCCCTCTTGCATAACCGCTGCGAGCATGACGGAGGGCTCACCCTGGTGTCGAATGAGGTAGGTGGGAGGATCCTCGTAGCCGCGGCGCACTTCGGCGATGTCGGAGAGTTTCAGCGTCCGTCCCGCAGCGACGATCGGCGTGTCGGCGATCGCCTGGACGCTGTCATAAGCGCCGTCGACTCGGATGAAGACCTGCGGCCCCTTGGTATCGATCGAGCCTGCCGGTGTGAGGGTGTTCTGCCGCTGCAAGGCGGCAACGATATCCTGTGCCGACACGCCGAGGGTTGCCAGTTTGGCATAGGAGAACTCGATGAAGATCTGTTCGGGACGTTCACCGAGGATGTTGATCTTCTTGACGCCGGGCACGTGCAGGAGGTCCTGGCGAATGGTCTCGGCTTGCCTGGCGAGTTCCCGCATCGGCATGCCCTTCGCCTTGAGGGCATAAAGGGCAAAGCTCACGTCCGAATATTCGTCGTTAACGAAGGGGCCGAGCACACCAGACGGCAGCTTGCGGGCTTCGTCCCCGAGCTTCTTGCGGGCTTGGTAGAACTCCTCCTGCACGCTCGATGGCGGGGTGCTGTCCTTCAGCGTGAGCATCATATACGCATAACCTGGCCGGGTGGTCGTCTCCACTCGGTCGTACCAGGTCAGCTCCTGAAGCCGCTTCTCCAACGGTTCGGCGACTTGGTCCTGCATCTCGCGCGCCGTCGCGCCCGGCCATACCGTCGTGACCGTCAGGGTTTTGATGGTGAAGGATGGATCCTCCGCCCGCCCGAGCATGATGAAGGCGTAGGCGCCTGCGGCCGCCATCAGGAGGATGAAGAACAAGGTGACGGCGCGTTCGCGAACGGCGATCGCGGAAAGATTGAGGTTCATCAGTTGGCCACTCCTATTTCCTCGACGTTCGTCGTGACGCTCGCGCCGTCCTGCAGCAGGTGGGCGCCGAGTGAACCGCGCTTACCTAAAAAGCGCGGCCTCTGACTGCGCTTCTGGAGCTTACAATTGGTTCGGCGACAGCCTCTTTGAGGCCAGCTGCCGCTTGGGCGGCAAGCCCACGGGCCGCTGCTTGTGAATCTTGAAATTCCTCGAGTGCATAGACTCTGCCCCACCGCAGGGTGAATACGTGGAGGCCACGGTTGACGTACGACGCGTCGCCGTTGAGCAGCGTTGCGGCGCCGTCCCACTCGGCAAACACGGTGGTGTGCCACGGCCAGCCTTTCACCCAGATGTTGTTGACCGTGAGACGGAGAGTGGGCAGGACGCGGCCGAGACGCTCAAACCAGCGGCGCAGGGCTTCTTTGTCGTGGCGCTCACCACCAAGCGCGTGGGCGCCGGAAACGCGGTGATGGACATGCGGCGCGACTGCTTTCACCGCGTCATCCCAGCGATGGTTGTTGACGTGGTCGAAGGTCTTTCGGATTTCTTTTTTGACAATGTAACTGTATAGCATTTGCCGTCCTCCGACGGTAATCGCGGAAAGATTGAAGCTCGTTAGTTTCCGTTGTTTTCAGATGCAGTCCTGACGCGAGCGCCCTCCTGGAGAAGGTGAGCGCCGAGCGAAACAACCGGATCACCAGAGCTCAGTCCGGAGATCACGGCGGTTTCGCTGGTCACACGAACAAGCTTGATGGGGCGAAAATGTACGGTCGAGGTGGCGCTGTCCAGGACCCAAACGCCGGTCTTCCGGCCGTCATCGAGCACGGCTCCCAGCGGTACCTGGATTTCCGGCTGACTCGCCTGGCTTGCCAGCCGAATGGTTACCGTCGCGCCAAGCGGCGCCGCCGCGGCCTCACCATCGAGCACATAACGGGCCTCATAGGTACGGGTCTGCGCATCGGCGGCGTCCGACAACTGCCGGAGATGCGCCGTATAGCGCCGCCCATCGACCCCATACACGCTGGCCTCAGCCACCGAGCCGATCGCTGGCCGGATCGTTTCGGGAAGCGCGACCACCGCTTCGCGCGGTCCCGCCTTTGCGATCCGAACGACCGTCTGGCCGGCAGAGACGACCTGCCCCGGCTCGCCAAGCGTTTCGACCACCGTTCCGTCCGCGTCCGCTACCAGGATCGAGTAGGTCGCCTCATTCTCGGTGACGCGCGCATCAGCTTCAGCGGTGGCGAGTTGCGCCTGGGCCGTATCCAACGCGGCCTTCGCTTGCTCGTAGCGCTGTTGGGAAGCCCATCCGTTGCTGACCAAGTTGGCGTATCGCCGTTCATCCGCGTCGGTCTGAACGACAGATGCACGCGCTGCGGCAACGGCGTTGCGCTTCGCCGTGACCGCAAGGCGAAGGTCGGTTTCGTCGATCCGCATTAGCGGCTGACCGGCTTTGACCTGCTGACCGGCATTCACAAGCCGTTCCACGATTTTGCCGGCGACGCGAAAACCCAGGTTGCTCTGTACCCGCGCCCCTATGATGCCCGTGAAGCCGCGTTCGGATTCGGTCACCCGCGCCGCCGTCACCATTCTGACGACAGGAGGTTCCTGCCTCGGGTCGCTCACGGCAGAGGCTTCCCGCGTGCGAAGCGTAACCAAGGCGGTCGCCGCTAACGCCGCGATCAGGATACCCCCTAACACAATGATAGGTCTTCGCTTTTCCATGTCCGTGTCCTCATCTAAAATAGATTTCGTTCGAACTCTATACGAGATAGATTTCGAATGAAATCTAAAAAATGTCACAAAACCGTGATCGAGCAGCGCGGCCAGGAGCAATGTGTTTAGGGTCGCCCGCTCCTTGATAGATTGCGTTCGTCCTCTATATAAGATAATAGCTTTCGAACGCAATCTAATGCGGAGGTGGACGATGCGTGTGAGTCGAATTCAGGCTGCGGAAAACCGCGAAACTGTAATCAATGTGGCGAGTCGCCTTTTCCGGGAGCGCGGCTTTGACGGCATCGGCCTTAAGGATCTGATGAAGGGTGCCGGGCTGACCCAAGGCGCTTTTTACAAGCAGTTCGAGTCCAAGGAAGATTTGGCGGTAGAGGCGTCAAGGCGGGCATTGGAGAGCGCTTCCGGCCGATGGTCGGACGCGGCCGCTCAGAATCCTGATGATCCGCTTGGCACGGTGATCGCGTTTTACCTCAGTGGCGACCATCGCGGAGAAAAGATGGACGGCTGCCCGATCGTGGCACTCGGCTCGGATGCCGCCCGACAGGGCCCCGGCGTGAAGGCGGAATTCGAAGCGGGAATCAAGGCGCATCTCGACGTGCTCGACCGCTTCATTGCCCAGACTGGCGGCGAGGCCGATCGCGCCAAGGCCATGGCCATTCTCGCGACGATGGTCGGCGCCGTGACGCTATCGCGCGTCGTCAACGACCCTGATCTGGCTCAGGCGCTTCTGGATGCAGCGGTCGAACAGGTTCGCGAAACTGCCGCTTGAACGAGGGCACGTTGGTCTTGCGCACGGTTGATAGCGCGGCGTGCCTCTTCCGTAGCTTTTTGCAGTGTCATTGTTTCCGACCACATGGGTTCGGGTAAGACCGAACGTTCAATTCAATTTTGAATAGCCACTCGCCAGATGCGGTGTAGCCACGGTTGATCGGCCGAACTACCACGCTGCCATCAACCAATGCTGCGGTCGCGGCTCGGAGACCTTGCAGATGACAGAAGCAGTCATCGATTCGGCCGTTCGGAGGCCGATTGGCGGGGGCGATGGCAGCGCCTCGAACTCTTTGTGCAGAGGGGCACTACGAAGTCCCCATCGACCGAGCCTGTGTGCGGAACGGTTCGCCACGACGGCGCTGAATGCGCTCGATCTCGAGGAAAGAGCTCCAGGCCGTGCGTAAGAAATTCGCAAATCGTCGTAGCGACCAGCGTTATTACCGGCAGCCGACTGAAAGCACCGCCGCCGCCGGCGGAATCCGGACACAGTATTCTATCCCAGGAGATAGGCGATGAAGAATCCTGTTAGCATCGAGAAACAAGGGACTGTGGCCGTCCTTCTGGTCGATAACCCGCCAGTGAACGCGCTCGGCTCATCGGTGCGCCATGGGCTGCGCGACGCCATGCGGCAGGTGCTGGACGATCCCCAGTATGCGGCTGTCGTGCTTGTCTGCGCCGGCCGCACGTTCATTAGCGGGGCCGATATTCGCGAGTTCGGCCAGAAGATGGAAGGCCCGAGTCTCAGCGAAATTAATGACCTGTTCGAGAATCGCTCAAAGCCTGTGGTGGCGGCAATTCACGGCGTTGCGTTTGGCGGCGGGCTTGAGCTTGCGATGGGTTGCCATTTTCGTATCGCAGCAAGCGACGCCAAGCTCGGCCAGCCGGAAGTTAGGCTCGGACTGATCCCAGGCGGAGGCGGTACGCAGCGTCTGCCGCGCGCCATCGGACCGGCGAGGGCCGTGCAAATGATCGTGACCGGCGACCCGATCGCTGCGGAAGAGGGGCTGCAGCTCGGGTTGGTCCACGAGGTGTTCGAAGGGGAGGCAGTAGCGGCGGGAGTTACCTTTGCGCAGAAGGTTCTGTCCGAGGGGCGTCCCCTGCGTTCCCTGCGCGATGATGATTCGAAGCTGCAAGCGGCACGCGCGGACCGAAGCATCTTGACCAAGGCAGCCGCCGAAGCGATGAAGCGCAATCGCGGGCTGGAGGCGCCAGCAGCCTGTGTTGAAGCCGTTGCGTGGTGCCTGGACGTACCATTCGATGAAGCGATCAGGCGGGAGAGGGAGCTGTTCACTCGCTTGATGGCCGGCGACCAGTCAAAAGCGCTGCGTCACGTATTCTTCGCAGAACGCAGCAGCAATAAGATCGCGGGAGTTGGAGCGGATACGCGATCGCGCAAGATAAACGCCGTTGCTATCATCGGCGCGGGCACGATGGGTGGCGGTATCGCAATGTCCTTTGCCAATGCCGGTATTCCGGTGAAGCTCGTCGAGATTGCCAAAGATGCGCTCGACCGCGGGCTTGGCACAATACGTAAGAACTACGAGGCGACCGCGGCGCGCTCGGGGTTGGCTTCGGACACTGTCGCCAAGCGCTTGGGATTGATTACCGGTGTCGTGGGCCTAGAGCACGTTGCGGAAGCCGACCTCATCATCGAGGCGGCGTTTGAGACCATGCAGATAAAAAAGGACATCTTCTCTAAGCTCGATAAAGTTGCGAAGCCGGGGGCCATTCTCGCAACAAATACTTCCTTTCTCGACGTGAACGCGATCGCAGCCGTCACGAAGCGGCCTCATGATGTTATCGGGATGCACTTCTTCAGCCCGGCGAACATCATGAAGCTGTGCGAGATCGTGCGCGGCGAAAAATCGGCGCCGGACGTGCTGGCTACCGCCGCCGCAGTCGCGCGGCGCATCGGAAAAAGTCCCATCGTTGTTGGCGTCTGCCATGGCTTTGTCGGCAATCGAATGCTCGTAGTCCGCCTCCTCCAGGCCCGCAAGATGCTGCTTGATGGGGCGCTGCCGCAGCAGGTTGATGCTGTCGCGACGCGGTTCGGAATGATGGGTCCATTTGCCATGGGCGATATGGCTGGCCTCGATATCGGTTGGCGGTCGCGCAAGGATAGTGGCGAGAAATCTCCGATCGAGGATGCGTTGTGCGAAGCGGGGCGGTTCGGTCAGAAGACTGGAGCTGGGTACTACCGGTACGATGCGGGATCCAGGACGCCAATTCCGGATTCCGATGTGGAGGTGCTGATCATGGATGCCAGTCGCAAGCTGGGCATCACCCGGCGCCAAATCAGCGACGCCGAAATTCATGAGCGCCTGATCTATCCGATGATCAATGAGGGCGCACGAATTCTCGAGGAAGGGATCGCGGAGCGGGCGAGCGACATCGATCTGGTCTGGCTCTATGGATACGGCTGGCCGCCCCAGACCGGCGGCCCGATGTTCCTTGCGGACCAGGTAGGCTTGCCTGTCGTCGTCGAACGGCTGGCCTATATGGCTGCCCTGGACAAAGACGAGACACTTCGGCCAGTGCCGCTGCTCCATCGCCTAGCTCTGGCCGGCGGAACGCTCGCCGCTTTCAAGTAGATCAACAGGTTCGGACACATCAGGGAAGGATGCGGGACAAGATGGTCTACGTGATAGCAACGCTTACGGTGAAGCCGGAAATGAAGGCGGATTTGTTCTCTGCCGCGAAGGATTGCATTGCCGCCACCCATCAGGAAGATGGATGTATTTCCTACGAACTGTTTGAAAGTACCATCGATCCGAACAGGCTCGTGTTCGTCGAACAGTGGCAGTCGGCCGAGTGTCTTCCTCTTCATTCCAAGAGCGACCACATGAAAGCGTTCGGTCGCGTTGCCGTCAAGTGCTTCGCGGCACCCGTCCAGGTTCAGATCATTACTCCGGAAAAGGTCGAGAAGCGGTAACACTATCGGCGTTCAGACAGGCCCTAAGTAGCATCAATGCGAAGATGCGGAGTTGGAATCAATGCAGCTTGCAGCACGGGAGAACGTCGGATGATACGCGAGCATGAGAGGGCTCGGCGACCGCGAAGGTGAGAACGCGCCCGACCGGTTCTTGTGCCGGCATCTAGCTAGGGCAGCAGCGAAACAGGAGCTTGTTGTGAATAGCCGCCCAAACGCCCGTATCGTCGCGTTGTTTGTTGCATTTGCAATGCTGGGACTGGATCAACTGACGAAGCATTGGGCACTCGTGTCCTTGGGTACCGTTGGCACGACTATTAATTTGGTGGGGCCCATTGACCTCACTCTCGTGTTCAATCGCAGCAACGCATTTGGTTTGGTGCCCGACTACGGGGAAATTTCGCGTTGGGCGCTCACTGCTTTGAGTGTTGCAGTAGTGGCAGTTTTGCTCCTGTTTTTGTGGCGGCAATCGACATCGCTAATGAGCGCTCTTGGGTTCGCATTCATCGGCGCTGGAGCACTCGGAAATGCCCTCGACCGCCTCCGATGGGGAGCCGTTGTCGACATATTCGATGCGTCGAAACTTCGATTTGTATGGGTCTTTAATGTCGCTGATATATCAATAGATTTGGGGGTCGCACTAATTCTGCTCGCTAGTCTCTTGCCTATTTCGCAACCTCGCGAAGTCGAGCACGGCAACGATTAGAATTCTTAGTGTTTGTCCGTGAACGGCTCATTTTCGACCGAGTCTGCGACGAATCCGCGTTTGTTTATCGCCCCTGATACACTTCAAGATTTTTGGTCTCGCCGGCATTTACTCACGTAAAGAAGAGGCGATAGTGCGCCGCTGCCTTCAAGATCGGCTTGAGTCCGAAATTACAATTAGTTCGATAATAGAATCGCGCCGTCGGCGTGGAAGAAGCTCCGCCCCCGTCACGTCCTGATGGGGTATTCAGGATGCACGAGCGCCCGCGGGCCCGCGAGCTAATGTCACAATAGGCGTAGTTTCGCTCTAACGGTTGAACGCGCCACGTTGCGCCCGCATCAGGCAGGCGTGCCGCTGGCCGGCCAACGAACCATTATCTGAGGGGTTGACGAGTTCTAAAAAAGAACTGTAGGTTTGAGAGAAAGACATCGGTCGCAACGGCCGGCATGTGCCGGCTTGCAGCGCTCGACCACCGCCCGCTGAGACAGTTCAGCGAGTGACAAAGGACGAGCAGCCAGCGGCGCAACAAGACAAACCACATGCCCGAAGGGGCATTATTTTCGGGAGGACGTGCAATGTTGACGAAATGGAAGACCGTGGCGGCTCTGGCTTTACTTTTAAGCGGGCCTGCGCTCGCGGCCGAAGAGCCCGGAATTACAGCGACCGAGATCAAGATCGGCGGCGTTTTTCCCTTCAGCGGACCGGCTTCATCGATCGGTCTGGTGGGAAGGGGAGTTATGGCCTATGTCCAGTCGGTCAACGACCGCGGCGGCATTAACGGACGCAAGATCAACTACATCGCATATGACGATGCATACAGCCCACCGAAGGCGGTGGAGCACGTTCGCAAACTCGTTGAGAGCGACGAAGTGTCGTTCATGTTCGGCCAGCTCGGCACTCCCGGCATCACCGCGACGGCAAAATACCTGAGGTCGAAAGGGGTGCCCAGCATCGCCATCATCAGCGGGTCATCCAAGTTCACGGAGGTCGCCAACTACCCACTGACCACCACAGGCCTCGTCAGCTACGACACGGAAGGAAAAATCTACGCCAAATATCTGACCAGAGCACTGCCGAACGCCAAGTATGCCATCCTCTATCAGAACGACGACCTCGGCAAAGATTATGTCAACGCCTTCAAGGCGTTTCTCGGCAAGGATTTCGACCGGAAGGTCGTCACCGCTTCCTATGAGGTCACTGAACCGACGGTTGACTCGCAGGTGGTCAATCTAAAGAGCTCCGGCGCGGATGCCCTCGTGATCGCCGGCACACCGAAGTTCGCCGCTCAGGCCATCCGGCAAGCCTCGGTAATCGGCTGGAAGGCGACAGTAATCCTCGACTTCCCATCCGGCTCAGTCGGAGGCACGCTCGCGCCTGCCGGCCTCGACAAATCGGTCGGCGTGATCGTCGGCACGACCAACAAGGATATTCTGGACCCGGAATGGAAAGATGACCCGGGCATGCAGGCCTACCGGGTGTTTTTTGATAAGTATTTGCCGGGCGCCGATATCACCAACGGCAGCTATCTGACCGGTTATCAGCAAGGCATCCTGCTCGAGCAGATCTTAAAGCAATGCGGCAATGATCTGTCCCGCAAGAATATTCTTGCCCAAGCCAAGAACCTGAGGGATTTCGTGGTTCCGACTGCGCTGCCCGGCATCAAGGTCAACACCACCGACACCGAGAACATGATCTGGACCCAAATGCGATTGCAGCGCTGGAGTGGCACGAGCTGGCAAGCCTTCGGCGAAGTGCTGGACGCGAGGTCCGAGTGACCTCGCCGGGGTAAGCGACAGGTGCGGCAGTTGGATTAAGGGCGAACTGCCGCGGGCCTGGCCCGGAAGCAGATTGACGATCGTGTTATCCGAGGGGGACATCGCCCGTGGCGAACCGCCTGTAGCACGCTCGGTCGACCCATCCCGTAACTCAGGAGATTATTTTCGATGTCGAAGGCACTGACGTTTGCGCCGCGAGAGCTTTCCATAGAGCGTCGAACAGATGGCACGCTCCTGTTGAGTTCGCCTATAAAGTTGGGAAAGTGCGATTGGCGCATCACGGACTTCCTTCCGACCTGGGCAAATTCCTTTCCGGATAGAATCTTTCTTGCGCAACGCAATGCGAGTGGGGGGTGGGACAAGATAACCTATAGCGAAGCATGGTCGCAGGTTCAGGCGGTTGGCCAAAGCCTGATCGATATGGGCGCAAAGCCGGCTGACAAGCTGGCGATACTTTCAGGAAACTCCATTGAGAACGCGGTGATCTCGTTTGCAGCGATGTCGATAGGGGTAATCCTGGCACCGATATCGCCAAACTATACGCTGATGCCCGGTGGCCTGGCTCGTCTCAAGGACATCGCGGAAACGTTGAGCCCGAATTTCGTTTTCGTTCAGAGCGGACGCGACTTTTCAGCTGGCCGCTCCATTCCCGAACTGGCAGCCGCGACCTGGATCAGCGTCGATGGCGCGCCGGACACGGTCCCTTTCCGGAATCTGACCGCCCAAAGCGGAAGCGATGGATTCGAGCGTGCATCACGTGCGGTGTCTTGCGATGCGGTCGCAAAGATTCTCTTTACGTCCGGTTCGACCGGTTTCCCCAAGGGCGTACTCAACACTCACCGCATGATGGCAAGCTCCCTGCAAATGGGGAGTCTGCTGGTGTCCCCTCCGGACGCACCTGTGCAGGTTGAGTGGCTGCCCTGGCATCATACGATGGGTAGCAACGTAATTCTTCACAGCATCCTCAAGAATGGCGGGACGCTCTACATCGACGACGGCCGGCCGGTGCCTCAGCTTTTCCACAAGACCGTCGCAAATCTCAAGGAGATTTCTCCGACCGCCATGTTCAACGTACCGGCCGGCTATAATCTATTGTGTGACGCGATCGAGAACGACCACGCGCTTGGCGCCAGCGTATTCAAACGGGTCGATAGATTGAGCTATGCGGGGGCTGCAATTTCGCAAGCTACGCTTGAAAAACTCTATCGGTTGACGTTGTCGATCACCGGCCGGCGAATTCCGGTCATGTCCGGCTACGGCGCCACCGAAACGGCCCCGACCATCAGTACGACCCATTGGGCAACGGATCAGCCGGGGGAGATTGGTCTTCCCGCTCCGGGGCTGCAGCTCAAACTGATCCCCGTTTCCGATACTTACGAGGCGAGGGTCAAGGGACCCAACGTTACCCCAGGTTATCTCGGCAGACCCGATCTGACGGAAAAGGCTTTCGATGAGGAAGGATTCTATCGCATCGGCGACACCGTCTCGTTTCTGGATCCTGCGAAGCCGGAGCTTGGGTTGCATTTCACGGGCAGAATTTCTGAGAACTTTAAGCTCGCGAACGGCACATGGGTCTCGATCGGGAACATGCGCGCGGCAATCTTGGCAGCTACGCGCGGCGTATTGCTTGACATCGTCGTTGCGGGAGAAAATCTGGAATCGTGTGCGCTGCTCTGCTGGTTGAATCCAACCGAGGCAGCGCGGATTTCGAAGACGCCAGCCTCGGATTTGACCTGCGACCTTCTCGTCATTCAATTTCTGAAAGATCGTTTCCAGGAATACAATGAGAACGTGGGAAGCAGCGAAAGAATCTATTCTTTCTCGCTGCTGAAGGATCCGCCGTCATTGGCCGCAGGAGAAATCACCGACAAGGCCTATGTGAATCAACGTGCTGTGTTAAAAAACCGCTCTGAACTGGTAGAACGCCTCTATGGCAACGAAGCAAGTCGGGATGTGATCCAGGTCTAAGCGCCGATTCAGCTGTTCGCGACCGTTGCCGGACATCTCGTGTCCGGCCATATCGCGCCTACGGATATGCCTGCGCTCAGATGGTTAGTGAGCCTTCGATGGGGCATCCGGGTGGTGGCCGCCTCAAGCGGCGCTGCGGGACGCCTTCGCCTTCGGTTTCTCTGATGCCTTTTTTGCCGGGGTGCTTCGGGCACCGGGGCCGGGATGGGTATGAACCTCCTTGGCCGAAAGTGGCTCGCCGCATTCGGAGCACACCATGACCGGATTGAAGTCCTTTCCGCATTTGCGGTGCTGATGCAGCAGCGGCCGCCCGCGTTCGTCGACCATATGCGTGTCGCCCCAATGCACGATCGCCATCATGATCGGGTAGAGATCGAGTCCCTTCTGCGTGAGGATGTATTCATGCCGCTTGGGCGATTCCTGATAGGGAATCCGGCGCAGTACGCCCTGGCGAACCAGCTTCTTCAGCCGTTCGGCGAGCAGATGGCGCGTGATTCCGAGCGCGGACTGAAACCCCTCGAAGCGCCGCGTGCGCAGGAAGCACTCGCGCAGGATCAGAAGGGTCCAGCGGTCGCCGATCACGCCGATGGTCCGGGCCATCGAGCAGGGCTCTTCCTCGAGTTCATCCCATCTCATTCCGGTACTCCACTCTTCTTCCCGTGCTCATTCAGATCGAATCGTCTAGGGAACTTTTGGTCCCGCTACCATTCTAGTTAGGTACTGAACTCCAAACAATCCCCTAGGGTTCGCGCCAAACTGGCAAAATTCTGCACTATTTGACAGTTCGATTTTAGAACTATAAGAATGTATCGCAAGCTTGGGTTCGGCCTGCTGATCGTCGAACCTGGCCAACAACGCGCTCTCCGGGAGGAGTCGATATGCCCCTTAAGGTAGAATTTCAGTTCGATTTCGGCAGCCCTAACGCTTATCTGGCGGAACTAGCCATTCCGGCCATCGAGCGACGTACGGGCCTGAAATTCGAGTATGTCCCGGTCCTGCTGGGCGGCATCTACAAGGCGACGGGCAACATGTCGCCGTTCGATTCACTTCGCGGCATTAAGAACAAGCCGGAATACCAGGCGCTGGAGACCCAGCGCTTCATTCGCCGCCATAATGCTACGAAATTCCGCTCAAACCCCTTCTTTCCGGTCAATACGCTGATGCTGATGCGCGGCGCCGTCGCGGCCCAATTCGAAGGCGTGTTCGAGCCCTATTTTCGCGCCGCCTACCATCATATGTGGGAAGAGCCGAAGAAGATGGACGACCTCGAAATCTTCCGGAACGCATTCATCTCCTCAGGGATCGATATCGACAGGTTGATCGCGCGCGCGCAGCAGGATGACGTCAAGAAGAGGCTGATCGACCTGACCACCGACGCCGTCAGCCGGGGAGCATTCGGCTCACCGACCTTCTTCGTCGGAAAGGAAATGTTCTTCGGCAAGGACCAACTCCGCGACGTCGAGGAATCGATTGTCGAACAGACCAAACAACCTGTTCCCAAGACTGCCTAACTGGCCGACTGTGCGGGTGAGTGACGAAAGCCTAATTCCGGACCTAGAGCAAAAATAAACACAGGGAGAATGCCCATGCCTGGCCCGCTTAGCGGTGTTCGCGTCCTCGATCTGACCGGCGTGGTGTCGGGCCCGTTCGCGACGATGTTTCTGGCGGACCAGGGCGCCGACGTGCTGAAGATCGAGCCGATCGGCGGGGATATTACCCGCCGCAGCCGTGCCACCATCGACAAGGACGGCGAATTCTCGGCGCTGTTCATCTCCTCGAACCGCGGCAAACGTTCGCTGTCGATCGACGTCAAGAGCACGGGTGGCCGTGAGGTGCTCACCAAGCTGGTCGCGCAGGCTGACGTGCTGGTGCAGAACTTCCGGCCCGGCACCATGGAACGCCTTGGACTCGGTGTTGAAGAATTGCGGCAGCGCCATCCGCGCCTGATCTACGTCTCGATCAGCGGCGTCGGCGATACCGGACCGTATGTAAAGAAACGCGTCTATGACCCGATCATTCAAGGCTTGTCGGGCTTCGCCGATATCCAGTCGCAGCCGATAACGAACCGTCCGCAAATGATCCGCACGATCGTATGCGACAAGACTACTGCAGTGTTCACGGCACAGGCGGTGGCGGCAGCGCTCTATGCCCGCGAGAAGACCGGGCAGGGGGATCATATTCAAGTAGCGATGCTGGATGCGATGATTTCCTACCTTTGGCCCGAAGGCATGATGCAGTATACGGTCGTCGGGACCGAGGCCGCCGCAGCCGATCCCAACGATCGGCCGGATCTCGTGTTCAAGACCAGTGACGGCTACATCACCGCCGGCACCATTTCGGATTCCGAATGGCAGGGGTTCTGCCGGGCATCCGGCGATCCCGAACTTGCCAAAGATCCCCGGTTTGCCACGCCATCAGCGCGTTCGGTCAACGCCACGGCCCGCATCAACAAGATGGCTGAGTATATCAGCCAGCATTCCACAGCCGAATGGCTGG
This sequence comes from Bradyrhizobium sp. 170, assembly GCF_023101085.1. Taxonomy (NCBI): domain Bacteria; kingdom Pseudomonadati; phylum Pseudomonadota; class Alphaproteobacteria; order Hyphomicrobiales; family Nitrobacteraceae; genus Bradyrhizobium; species Bradyrhizobium sp. 170. The sequence continues at coordinate 2,927,827 of NZ_CP064703.1, forward strand.
AGCGGCTAGACGCCGCCGATGTACCCTGTGCGCCGATCTTGCGGCGGAGCGAAATCATACACAACGAACAAGTGGTAGCGCGCGATATCATCGCGGAATTCGATCAGCCGAAGGTCGGGCGAGTGCGGCAGCCCAAGCCCGCGGCCCGCTTCGAAATCAACGAGGCTGCAATCGGCGGACCAGCGCCCAGGGTCGGTGAGCACTCGCGCGATGTGTTGCGCGAATTGGGTTATGACGACAGCGCCATCGACAAGATGGTCGCCGAGCGTGCGGTGCGCGTGGCGGTTTAGTTCGAAGCCTTCTTGCGGGGCCGGCGATCAGCTTTCAGATTTTCGTCGCTGCTGGTGTGATGGACGTTAACGGGACATTCGCTGCGACCGCTCTCTGATAGGCGTCCCGCTTCTGGATACGCTCAAGATAGGGATGAGCGTTGTCACAAATGCCGACACCGTAAGCGATCGCCCAATCAAGGCAGGTTGTGAGCAGAATGTCAGCGCTGGTGAACCGGTCACCCATCAGGAACTGGCGACCGTCTGCAAGGGCGACTTCCACGTGTCGCAACTGTTGCCGAAAATACTCACCGGCTTGTGCCACGACTTCTGGCGCAATTCCATAGATAGGTCCCAATGCATCGGCGCGATGGCGGCGCATGACGTAAAGGCTGGTCGAATCGAGTTCGGCCACGATAAAGAAGCACCATTCGAGCCATGCAGCGAATTCGCGCTGGGTTTCGGGAATCAGTGAACGGTCCGGCGTCGAATAGGTTCGCGACAGATAGGCTACAATCGCAGCGCTTTCGCCGATGCAGAAGTCACCGTCCTGCAGCAAGGGGACCTTCTGGCGGGGATTAAGCCTGGTGTATTCAGCCGTCTTGGTCTCGCCCGTCCGCGGCCCGATCGGCTTCGTCTTGTAAGGCAATGCCAGCTCGTGCATGGCCCAATGCGGACGAATGGTGCGACTTGTCCCAACTCCCCATAGAGTCAGGTCCGGTATTGGGCTCATGTCACCACCTCTCTACCGACGGACGCAGGTCCAGTTCGTGTGTCCAGCCGTCCCGGCTTTGCTGATGGGCGAACCAATAGGCCTCGGCGATGGAGGATGTTTTTGTCAGGCTATCCGGCGGGATGTCGCTGGCCTCGATCCCTCTTGCTGCTTTCATGCGCTGATGAATGGCCTCGCTATCCACGCCGGCGTCGATAATGAGATGGACGACGTGAATATTCTTCGGCCCCAGTTCGCGCGCCATGGCCTGGGCGACCGCGCGAAGCGCGAACTTTGCCGATGAAAAGGCCGCAAACCCCTGGCTGCCACGGATACTGGCGGTCGCACCGGTAAAGAAGATGGTGCCGCGCCCGCGTGGCACCATGACGCGAGCCGCCTCGCGCCCGACCAGGAAGCCTGCATAGCAGGCCAGCTCCCAGGCCTTGAAGAACAGCTTCTCCGTGGTCTCGACCAGGGGCTTGTTGACATTCGATCCGGCGTTGAAAAGGCAGACCTCGATGGGCCCGATATTGCTTTCGACCTCCGCAAACAGCTTCTGGACCTCGGCTTCCTGACGGGCATCGACGCTGAAGGCGTGAACCCGATGACCCGCGGCGGTAAGTTCATCCACAAGACCCTGGGATTTGACTGCTTCACGCCGACAAATGCAGACCGTATAGCCGCCTTTGGCAAAACGGCGCGCGACGGCTGCGCCGATCGCGTCGCCTGCGCCCACAAGTATGGCTACGCCGCGCTCTTCCGTCATCTTCACCTCCCTGATTAGTTCTTATTTGATACCGTGAGGTAACCTCGATCGGCCCCGTTGTAAACGAACTTTCTATGAACAGCTGATAGGGTAGAAGGGCTGCCTCTTTATGGCAATGGACCCGGGAGTCTCATTTAAGCAATTGACGAGTTCTAAAAAAGAACGTTAAATGAAAATCGAACGCGCCGGAGCAACGGGCGACGTTTGCTGTTCGGGAGGTTGATAGTGGCGGGTCTTTCGGTGGTGATCGATATCGATAAGACTGCTGCAGCGTTGCCGCGCCGCATCCATGAAGTCGCGGCGGACCATGTCGACAATACCCCGGACCAAATCTCTCTGATCGAAGACGGCGCTACGTGGACCTATCGTGACCTGCACGGACGGGTCGCCGAGATCGCCTCCGTTCTCTCCTCACTTGGCGTGCGGGCAGGCGATCGTATGATGATCGTCAGCGAGAACTGCATTGCGCTGGCGGGGTTGCTGCTTGCGGCGAGCCGGCTCGACGCCTGGGCGGTCGTCGCCAATCCGCAATTGTCGTCGCGCGAGCTGGACCAGATTCGCGATCACAGCGGCGCTCGCCGGATGTTCTTTACTTCAAGTGTCTCGAAGGAAACGGCGATCCATGCGTCGCGCCTCGGAGCTGAGAACCGGCAACTAGGCCCGCTGCACAACATCGCCGTCGGGCCGCTCAACCAAAGCGCAACCGTCGAGCCGGTGGAAGCCGATCCTGCAAAGCAAGTGGCGGTGCTGATCTACTCCTCGGGAACGACGGGGGTACCGAAGGGCGTTATGCTCTCCCATGAAAACCTGCTGATCAGCGCCTGCACGACGGCGCTTTCCCGCAAGATAGTTCGAGACGATAAGGTCTATCTGGTGTCGCCGATGTCGCATATCGACGGCATTTCGCTCCTGATCATGACGCTGATGGTCGGCGGCAAAGCGCGGATGGTCAGCGAGTACGATCCGGCGGCTGCCGTCAAGGCGATCACGGAGGAGGGGGTAACCATCCTCAGTGGCGTACCGGGCACCTATCAAAGCCTGCTGGAGTACAAGAGTGTATCGGGTCTGAAGCGATTCGTTTGGAGCTCGTTGCGCTTGATTGCCGTTGCCGGCGCGCCGCTCGACCCGAGTCTGAAGATTCGCGTTGAGAAGGAGTTTGGCTTGCCGCTGCTCAACGCGCACGGAATCGCCGAATGCTCGCCGGGAATATCGGGCGTACGCTTCGATGTGCCACGTTCCGATCACACTGTCGGCACGTTGCTGCCGGGAGTAGAGGGGCGCCTCAGGACAATCGACGGCATACCATTATCAAAGAAAGAGGTCGGAGAACTCCACTTGCGCGGGCGCAACGTGATGCGCGGCTATTACCGCGCTCCGGAGCTGACAGCCAAAGTGATCGATAGCGAAGGCTGGTTCAATACCGGCGATCTTGCCCGGTTTGACGGCGATTGCCTGTACATTGTCGGTCGTACCAAGGAAATGATTAATGCCTTCGCAGCCAAGATCGAGGCAATTCTCAATGCACATAAGGATGTGCAATCCGCCATTATCGGACCGGCCCTTAACGGTGATGGAGAGCTTATCGCATTCGTGCAGCCGTTCCCTGGGTCGCGCGTCAGGCCGACCGATCTGATGGATTCCATCAAACCTTGGCTCGCCTCCTATATTCAGCCGCCTAAAATCGTCGTCGTCGATGTCTTGCCAGGAAGCTCAACCGGCAAGATACGCGAGCATGAGCTCGCGGCCTGTTTGCATCGCGACCGAGCTGCTGCCTTGCAGGCGGTGAAATTCCAACATCGAACCAGCTTATCTTGACCGGGAGAAGACCTTTGCAAAAGAGAAACGCAACCGTGGCCGTGATCGGTGCCGGGGACTTTATCGGTGGCGAGATCGCAAAGAAGTTCGCCTCCGAAGGCTTCACGGTGTTTGCCGGGCGCCGTAACGGCGCCAAGCTCGAGCCGCTCGTCAAGGAGATCGAGAAGGCGGGAGGCGAAATTCACGCACGCTCTCTCGATGCACGCAAGGAAGAGGAGATCACTTCCTTTCTTAGCGACGCGGACAAACACGCTCCGCTGGAGGTCTGCATCTTCAACATCGGTGCCAACGTGAACTTCCCTATTTTGGATACGACTGAACGCGTGTTCCGCAAGGTTTGGGAGATGGCCTGCTATTCCGGCTTTCTCGCTGGTCGCGAAGCGGCGCGGCTGATGCTTCCCCGCGGCAAAGGCAATATCTTCTTCACCGGCGCGACCGCGAGCCTTCGCGGTGGGACCGGATATGCGGCTTTCGCCAGCGCGAAGTTTGGACTGCGGGCCGTGGCACAGGCGACCGCACGCGAGTTGGGTCCCAAGAACATTCACGTGGCGCATCTCATCATCGATTCCGGCGTCGATACCGAATGGGTGCGCCAGCGGCGGATCGAGGCGCTCGGCCCCAATGCGCTCGACGATCCCGATGCGCTGATGCCGCCGTCGTCGGTCGCGGAATCCTACTGGTTGCTCTATCAGCAGCCGCGCAGCGCATGGACGTTCGAATTGGAAATCCGCCCCTTCGGCGAGAAGTGGTAGCGGGCCTCTCACGATGGAACTCAATCTTTCCAGCGAGGACGCTGCGTTTCGCGACGAGGTGCGCGCTTTTATCGTGGAGAATTATCCGCAGGAAATGCGCGTTCCAAACCCCGAAACCGATTTGACCAAGGAGCAGTCGCTCCTCTGGCACCAGATCCTCCACAAGAAGGGCTGGATCGCGCCGCTCTGGCCCAAGGAGTACGGCGGCCCGGGCTGGTCGGTCACGCAGCGCTTCATCTTTGAACAGGAGACGTCACGGGCCGGGACGTTGCCGCCGCTCGCTTTCAGCGTCACCATGGTCGGCCCGGTCATCTACACCTTCGGCAATGATGCGCAGAAAAAAAAGTATTTGCCGCGAATCCTCTCCGGCGAGGACTGGTGGTGCCAGGGTTATTCGGAGCCAGGCGCCGGTTCCGACCTGGCATCGGTCCGCACCAAGGCGGTGCGCGACGGCGATCACTACGTCGTCAACGGCCACAAGACCTGGACGACGCTGGCCCAACATGCCGACTGGATCTTCTGCCTGGTGCGGACCGATTCTTCGGCAAAACCTCAGGCCGGCATCTCATTTCTGTTGATCGACATGAAATCGCCTGGAGTTACCGTGCGGCCGATCATTACCATCGACGGATCGCACGAGGTCAACGACGTCTTCCTCGAGGACGTGCGCGTGCCTGCCGAGAATTTGATCGGCGAGGAAAACAAGGGCTGGACTTACGCAAAGTTCCTGCTCGGCAACGAGCGCACCAGCATGGCCGGGATCGGCCGGTCGACACGTTATCTCGCGCGTCTCAAGCAGATCGTGAAAACCGAAATCGGTGAGGACGATCCGGCGTTCGGCGAGTTTATCAAGGACATCGCGCGCGTCGAGCTCGATGTGCTCGCGCTGGAGGCGACCGAACTGCGCATCGTCGCCCAGATGTCGCGCGGCATCGATCCGGGACCGGCCGCGTCGCTGTTCAAAATCAGGGGTACCGAGATATTCCAGCGTATCACGGACCTGACTCATCAAGCGATCGGCAATTACGGTCTCGCGATCCGCGAGCACCCGATAAGCGCCAATCACTTCATGCCGGGACCGGACTATGGGCACACCACAACCGAAAAATATTTGAACTCCCGGAAGCTTAGCATCTACGGGGGATCGAACGAAATCCAGCGCAACATCATCGCGAAAGCGGTGCTCGGTCTCTGACTACATCGCACGAGGCATCTAATGGATATCCAGTTGACGGAAGAGCAGGAGTTGCTCCGTTCCAGCATTCAACGGTTTCTGCGCGAACAATACGATTTTGACGAACGCCGCAAGATCGTTGCGACGGACGAGGGCTGGAGCCGCAGGCACTGGAAATCCTTTGCCGAACTTGGGCTCTGCGCCGCGCCGTTCCAGGAAAGCTCCGGCGGCTTGGGTGGCGGCTCGCTTGCGACAATGATCGTGATGCAAGAGTTCGGTCGCAATCTTGTCGTTGAGCCGTATTTTGAGACGGTCGTGCTCGCCGGCGGCCTGATCGAAGACGTCGCCTCTCCCGAACAGCGCGAGGCGCTCCTGCCAAAGATCATGGAGGGCGAAGCGATATGGACGCTGGCCTGGGCGGAGGGACGATCACGTTACGATTTTAACAACGTCACCACAACAGCTCGGCGTCAAGGTGATAAGTTTGTCCTGAGCGGAACGAAGGCGGCAGTGGTCGGTACGCCCTGGGCCGATAAGCTGATCGTATCGGCGCGGACGTCCGGCGGCCCTCGCGATCGCGACGGCGTGAGCCTTTTTGTCGTCGATCGCCATTCGGCCAATCTTCACTTGCAAGGCTTCAAGACCATCGATGGACGGCGGGCTGCCGAACTCACGTTGATGAACGTCGAGGTGCCGGCCGGCCAACTGCTTGGGCGCGAAGGCGGAGGCGTCGCGGCCCTTGAGGCCTGCCGCGACCGCGCCATAGCGGCGCTCTGCGCCGAAGCGGTCGGGGCGATGTCTGTGTTGAACTCAGCGACGCTTGAATACAGCAAAACGCGCAAGCAGTTTGGGGTAGCGCTTGGGACCTTTCAAGTATTGCAGCATCGCATGGTCGATATGTTCATCGCCCTTGAGGAGGCAATCTCTCTCACGCAGCATCTGAACCTCAGCCTCGTGGCCGGAGAGCCAAATGGATCGAAGCTGGCGTCCGGCGCGAAGTCCAAGGTTGGGTACGCGGCCAAATTTGTCGCAGAGCAGGCCGTGCAGCTGCATGGCGGAATGGGCATGAGCGATGAATTGAACGTTGGCCATTACTTCAAGCGGATAAGCTCCCTCAACGTCCAGTTCGGTGACCCCACCTATCATCTGATGCGGTACGCGCAACAGACTTGAACTCTTTCCCGACGCAGCCATCGACTGCTGCCCCCAAAAACTGAGGTAAATAATGACCGAAGCCGTAATAGTCTCGACAGCTCGCACGCCCATTGGCAAGGCTTACAAGGGCGCCCTCAATAATACGGAAGGCGCGACACTGCTGGGTCATGCCATTTCTGCCGCGTTATCCCGTGCGAATGTCGCCGGAGCCGAGGTTGAGGACGTCGTGATGGGCTGCGCCATGCAGCAAGGCACCACCGGCACCAACATTGCGCGTAAGGCGCTGTTGCGCGCAGGACTCCCGGTCAGCGTGGCCGGAACGACCATCGACCGTCAATGCGCGTCCGGGATCCAGGCGATTGCGTTGGCTGCCCGCTCGGTCATTTTCGATGGCGTCGAGGTTGCCATCGGAGGCGGCGGCGAGTCGATCAGCTTGGTCCAGAACAACCAGTTCAACAGTTTTCATGCCGTCGATCCGGAACTGCTCGCGATGAAGGGAGATGCCTACATTGCAATGCTGGATACCGCCGAAGTCGTGGCGAAACGCTACGGTATCTCGCGCGAACGCCAGGACGAGTACAGCCTGGAAAGTCAGCGTCGGACGGCGGCTGCGCAGCAGGCCGGACGGTTCAACGACGAACTGGCGCCGATCAAGACCACCATGGCAATCACGGACAAGGCGACCGGTGCCGTCTCTTACCAGCAAGTGACGCTCTCAGTGGACGAGGGGCCACGTCCCGACACGACTGCCGAAGGTCTCGCAGGTGTCAAGCCAGCCAAGGGGCCGGGGTTCACTGTTACCGGGGGAAATGCCAGTCAGCTTTCGGACGGTGCGAGTGCTTCAGTGATCATGAGCGACAAGCTCGCGGCGCAAAAGGGGTTGAAGCCGCTGGGCATCTTCCGCGGCTTTGTCTCGGCTGGTTGTGAACCCGACGAGATGGGCGTTGGTCCGGTTTATGCCGTGCCCCGATTGCTCAAGCGACACGGACTCAAGGTCGACGACATCGACCTGTGGGAGTTGAACGAGGCATTTGCGGTGCAGGTCATCCATTGCCGCGACAAGCTCGGGATCGACCCGGAAAAGCTCAACGTCAACGGCGGCTCGATCGCGGTCGGCCATCCCTACGGCATGACCGGAGCGCGGCTGACCGGCCATGCCCTGATCGAGGGCCGCCGGCGCAAGGCCAAGTATGCTGTTGTAACCATGTGTATTGGCGGCGGCATGGGCGCCGCGGGCCTTATCGAAATCGTCCACTGACGAACAACGGGCCGGCAGGGCCCTACATTTTGTAATATTGGAGGTACGCGTGAAGACAGCAATTACTGAGATGTTTGGTATTGAGCATCCGATCATCCAAGGCGGAATGCACTATGTGGGGTTCGCCGAACTCGCGGCCGCGGTGTCGAATGCCGGCGGGCTCGGAGTGATTACGGGCCTGACGCAGCGGACGCCGGAACTATTGGCCAAGGAGATCGCGCGTTGCCGCGATATGACGGACAAGCCGTTCGGCGTGAACCTGACCTTTCTGCCGACCTTCACGGCGCCGCCCTATCCTGAATACATCGCCGCTATCAGGGAGGGTGGCGTCAAGATCGTTGAAACCGCCGGGCGCAGCCCCGAACAGTACATGCCGGCCCTGAAGGCAGGTGGCATCAAAGTGATCCACAAATGCACCTCCGTCCGGCATTCGCTGAAGGCCGAGCAGATTGGCTGCGATGCCGTCAGCGTCGACGGTTTTGAGTGCGGCGGTCATCCCGGCGAGGATGACATGCCCAACATGATTCTGCTGCCACGTGCAGCCGAGGAGCTGAAAATACCGTTCGTTGCCTCCGGCGGCATGGCGGACGCCCGCAGCCTAGTTGCGGCGCTGGCGATGGGGGCTGCCGGCATGAACATGGGCACCCGCTTTATCGCCACCAAGGAAGCGCCGGTGCACGAGAACGTTAAGAATGCGCTGGTCAAGGCCTCGGAACTTGACACGCGTCTGGTCATGCGCGCGCTCCGGAATACCGAGCGGGTATTGAACAACAAGGGCGTCGAGCACTTGCTCGAGGTCGAGCGCGAGAAAGGCAAAGGCCTGAAGATCGACGATATCCACGAGCAAGTGGCGGGCGTCTATCCCAAGGTGATGATCGACGGCGATATGGACGCCGGTGCGTGGAGCTGCGGCATGGTCGTTGGGCTCATTAACGACGTTCCGACGGTGAAGGAACTGGTCGACCGCATCATGGCGGATGCCGAGCGGCTGATCAGGGGCCGGCTTACGGGGTTCCTCGACGCCGATAGCAAGGAAGCCCTGAAGGTCGCGTGAAATCGCGACGGGAGTGGCGCACATGGCAAAAGATCGGATCGAGGTCGATACCGGCACCGGCGAGTTGCTGTGTGAGATCCGGGACGGCGTGGCGCTCATCACGTTGAACCGACCCGAGGCGCGCAACGCCTTGTCCGATCAACTGACCCCGGCGCTGCGGCGCATGATCAGGCAGTGCGGCGACGATTTCGACGTCCGCGCTTTGCTCATTACCGGTGCCGGGGCCGCATTTTGCGCCGGCGGTGACGTCAAGGGCATGGGGAGCAATGCGGCCAAGGGCGAAACGCCGATCGATGAGCGGATCGCCGACTTGCGTATCAAGCAGCGCACCCTCACGGGGGCGTTGGTCGGATTGCGAAAGCCGACGATTGCCGCGCTTCCCGGGCCTGCGGCGGGCGCAGGGCTTGCGCTCGCGCTCGCCTGCGACATTAGAATCGCCGCCGAATCGGCTGTGATGACCACGGGATATGCCCGCATCGGGTTGACGGGAGACTACGGCATCGCCTGGCTGCTGACCCGGCTGGTCGGAACGTCCCGGGCACGCGAGTTAATGTTTCTGTCGGAGCGGATCGACGCGCGCCGCTGCGAAACCCTGGGGCTCGTCAATCGGGTGGTAGCCGACGCCGAGCTTCGCGAGGTTGCATTTGCGCTTGCAAGGTCGCTGGCCGAAGGCCCCTTGCAAGCTTACGCCGGCATGAAGGACAACCTTGACCATGCCCTGACAGCCGACCTTCTGGATTCGTTGGATCAGGAAGCGGAATACATGGTCCGCTCCTCGCGGACGACGGACCATAAGGAGGCGGTGCGAGCCTTTATTGACAAGCGCAAGGCCGTATTTGTCAGGCAATAGCCTGCGTTCGGGTTCGACGTCAGCCTCGCTCCTCGTCAACACGCAGATCAAGGTGCTCTTCTGTGCGAATTGGTTGGTATATATGACGATAATAATCTAATGTGAGCCTGATTTTGGGAATTCCTGGAGCAGACGATGCGTTACTCCAAAGACCATGGGCAACAGACCCGCAGGCGGATCGTCGAGAATGCTTCCTATGGGTTGCGTGAGAACGGTGCCGACGGTTTAAGTGTGGTCGACTTGATGAAGCTCGTCGATCTGACACATGGCAGCTTCTATGCCTACTTCAAGTCCCGCGACGCTTTGGTCGTTGAGGCACTCGCCTTGGCCATGGATCGAACCGTCGTCCATTGGCTGGATCTCACGGAGGGATTGCCCGCGGAGAAAGGATTCGACGCAGTCGTCGAGTCCTATCTGAGCCCCCGCCATCGCAACAATGCGGCACGCGGTTGTGCGCTTCCGGCTTTAGCCGCGGATATCGGACGTTCAGGCCCGGAGGCGCGGCGTACCTTTGCTGGCAGGCTCGAGAAAATGATCGATGTCATCGCCCGTTTGATCCCGAGGAGATCGTCAACGGATGCGCGGCAGGCCGCAGCCGGCGCAATCGCGACCATGGTCGGCTCCATCGTGCTTGCGCGTGCGGCCGGCGACAGGCAGCTGTCTGACGCCCTTCTGAAGGCCGGTCGGCAGGCCCTGCGCAATCAGACAGCAAGCGCCAGCGCGGAAGCGAGTGCAGTAGACCAGATCTGAATTCGAGAGGAGGCGACCGTGACTGAACACGTGAAAACCGAAGTGGCCGCGGGCATCATGACATTGACGTTGAGCCGCGCCGACAAGAAGAATGCTCTGAGCAACGCCATGTACAGTGCCATGTCCGATGGGCTGGAGCGGGCGGAGCAGGACCCGGCCATACGCGTCGTACTGTTCCAGGCAGACGGCGACAGCTTTACGGCCGGAAACGATCTCGCGGATTTCAGTGCCCAAGCCAATGGCAAGGACGCGGGTGAAAGCCAGGCCTTCCGGTTCATCAACAATCTCGGCAAGGCAACCCGCCCGCTTATCGCCGCAGTCCAAGGCAATGCGGTGGGCGTCGGCACCACGATGCTATTGCATTGCGATCTTGTTTTTCTTGCCGACACCGCGAGGTTGATGACGCCGTTCGTGAACCTGGCGCTGGTTCCAGAGGCGGCCTCGAGCTGGTTGCTGCCTGCGCGGATCGGGCACGTCCGCGCGTACGCGATGTTTGCGCTGGGCGAGCCACTCGATGCCAGCGCCGCATTGACCTGTGGTTTGGCCAATGCCGTGGTGCCGGCCGCAGAGTTGCGAGCCAGGGCTTGGCAAGCCGCTGAAGCTCTGACCCAGCGGCCCGCGGGCTCGCTCAGCCACACCAAGGCTCTCATGCGCGACATGGAGAGGATCACCGCGCAAATGAGCCGTGAAAGCGCCCTGTTCCGCGAGCGATTGCAGACCGGAGAAGCGCGCGAGGCGTTCGCGGCGTTTGCCGAACGTCGTAAGCCGGACTTTTCGAAACTAACGGTTGGCTGACACGCTGCAACGGATGCGGCGAAGGGAAAGCTCAACGTGAGAATCGCGATCCGTTAGGATCGACTGTCATTCGGGAGGCGTCTCAGCGTGGATACCGAAAACGTTCACTACTACGAGCCATCCAAGGGGCATGGACTTCGACATAACCCTTCAACGCGATCATTGCGCCCCGTCCCATTGGCTGGATTTCGTCGCGAAACGCGAAGGGGCAACTCAACCTTGCACCCTACAGCTTTTTCAATGCGTTCAATTATGACCCGCCGATCCTGGGCTTTGCATCCATTTCCTGGAAAGACAGCGTCCAGAACGTGTCGGAGACGCGCGAGTTCGTCTGGAACCTGGTGACCAGGGAATTGGGCGAACAGATGAACAAGACGGCGGCTCCGCTGGCACACGGTGTAAGTGAATTCGAAAGCGCAGGATTGACGGCGGCGCCCAGCCGCCATGTCAGCGTCCCGCGGGTGCGCGAAAGCCGCGCGGCGATGGAATGCAAGGTTACCGAGGTCGTCCAGTTCAAGAACTGGAAGGGCGAGACGGTCCAGGGATGGCTTGTTCTCGGCGAGGTCGTCGCGGTTTACATCGACAAAACCCTCATCAAGGACGGCGTTTATCAGACCGCGCTCGCCAACCCGATCCTTCGAGCTGGACGGGGCGGGATTACGTCGAAGTAACTGAGGACCGAATGTTCGAAATGGATCGCCCGCGCGGCAGCAGCCATCCTTCTTTCCATGGCTCCTAGGTAACTCAGCGCTCCTTCGAGCGGGTCGCATGACGTATCAGACGTCTTTCCGAGCGAATCCTGCTTCGTGAGATCATAGCTTGCAAAATGCAAGTTATGATTTATGCTGCCGTGGTTAGGATAAGGGATCATCTGGCTTGGGAGGCGCGCCTTGAAACTAGCTACCTATCGATCAAGCGGTCAAAATAAGGTCGCGCTAGTTCATGCCGCCGACGGCTGGTTGTTTGATCTTGCTTCCGCATCGCAGCGCGCCGGCAAGCCAAATCCGGCGTTCAACTCGATGCTTGACCTTGTGGACCAGGGCGACGCTGCGCTCGACGAAGCATCCAATTTGTTTGATCGCTACGGGAAAGATCAGGACCTGTGGACCGCGGTCGCGGAAACCGAAGTTCTTGCCCCGTTGCCGGAGCCGCGCCAGATGCGCGACGGCATGTCGTTTCCGGTGCATATCGTTCAAGGCCCGATTGGACATCTCAAACTAACGGCGCGAAAGGCCGGCGATGCGGCGGAGCTCGCGCGCCTGCAGGCGGCGCCGCTGCCCGAGCTGCCCGAAGTCTATCGCAAGCAACCGATCTACTACATTACCAACCGCTTTAGCGTGAGGGGCCCCAATACGACGGTCAAATGGCCCCGTTACAGTCAGGTCATGGACTACGAATTGGAATTCGGAATCGTGACCAAGAACAGGGGTTTAAACATTCCGGCAGCGAAGGCGCGCGACCACATATTCGGCTACACGATCTTCAACGATTTTTCCGCGCGCGATGCCCAGCGCATAGAGATGGAAGGCCGATTGGGACCCGCCAAAGGCAAGAGCTTCGATGGCGGCAACGTGCTTGGGCCCTGGATCGTGACGCCCGACGAAATCGGCGACCCCTACAGCCTCAAGATGCAAGCGCGCGTCAACGGCGAGGTTCGTTCGCAGGGCACGAGCGAAGGCATGTTGTTTTCCTTCGAAGAGATCATCGCCCACATCACCCGGGATGAGACGTTGATGCCGGGTGAGTTCATCGGCTCCGGTACCGTGGGCAATGGCTGCGGCCTCGAACTTGGCTGGTATCTCGAGCACGGGGATAGCATCGAGCTCGAGGTCGAGAAGATCGGCGTCTTGAAAAATCGGGTCGAGCGCCAAGACATTTGATCCACAAGCAATTACAGCTTGCAAAATGCAAGTCATCATGTAGGTTGCGTTTATCGCTTAAAAATGCGGTCGCGAGAGCCGCCGGCAAACAGGAGGCAGCTTTGTCCGAGAATGCGTTTGTGACGCGCGAACAGCGCGGCAATATCTCCGTTTTGACAATGGTTTATCGGCCGCACAACTTGCTCGGCCCCAAACTCCTCAACGCGATCGTGGAGCAGGTCGAGGCAGCGCAAAAGGCGGGCAGCCGCGCCATCGTCATCCGTAGCGGACTTCGCCATTTCTCCGCCGGCGCAGATCTGGATATATTCGAGAAGCGGGTGGAAGCAGACAGCGCAGATCAGGCTGGTGAAAATCGGCAGCTGAACGGCGCCGAATTCCTGCGCTTCATGGAACTGCTGCCAATCCCGCTAATCGCCAGTGTTCATGGCGTTTGCCTGGGGGGCGGTCTCGAGCTTGCGCTATCGTGCGATTACATCATCGCGGCCTCATCGGCGAAGATCGGATCGGTCGAAGCGACGCTTGGGCTTCATCCGTTGCTCGGCGGAATCCAGCGGCAAGTGCAGCGGATCGGTGCGCAGCGCGCCAAGGAGATGTCGATGCTGGCGCGGCGCTACGATGCGCCGACGCTGGAGAAGTGGGGATTGATCAATCTCACTGTCCCGGAAGAGTCGCTGGAGACGGCGACCATGGCCATCGCGGAGGAGTTTGCGCAGGGACCGACGGTGGCGCATGCCGCGACCAAGGAGCTCGCGCATATCGCTGTCAACCAGGGTGTGGTGGCCGCGGACGAGGCGATGGCAAGAGTACAGGCGCCGATTTGGGCGTCGGAAGACCTCAAGACCGGTCTTGCGTCATTCCGCAAGAACGGCCCCGGTCTCGCCAAGTTCGCGGGGCGCTGACATGAGTGGCCCCTTGAGTGGAATCCGTGTCGTCGATTTCTCCCGTGTGCTGGCTGGTCCGCTGTGTGCACGGACCTTGCAGGACCTCGGCGCGGAAGTCATCAAGATCGAACCGCCAAGCCCCGACGTTTCGCGCTTGGCGTTTCCATCGACCGACGGCATGTCGGGCTACTACGCCCAGCAAAATGCTGGCAAGCGCAACGTTAGCATCAACCTCAATATCCCCGGCGCCCGTGAGCTGGTGCTGGAGCTCTGCGACACCGCCGATATCGTCGTCGAAAATTTCCGCGCCGGGACTCTGGCTTTCTTCGGCCTTGATTACGAGACACTGTCCAAACGCAACCCGCGTCTGGTCTACGCGTCGATCACCGGCTATGGCCAGGGCGGTCCGTGGCGCAGCCGGATGGCCTATGCCCCGACCGTGCAGGCTGAGGCTGGTTTTACCGAAAACAGTGTTCGTCACTATGGCAGCGCACTGACGGAGCCGCGCACCGACAGCCTGTCGCACGCCGACGTCTACACTGGATTGCAGGCCGTCATCGCTATCCTCGCGGCCCTCAACAGCCGCCAGAAGACCGGACGGGGCCAGTATATCGACGTTGCGATGGCGGCGACGCTGCTCGCCGTCAACGAACGCGCACATGTCGATCTCTCCGATGACGATATCGGGGCGGAGCCCGCGGTGCTCGGAGCAACCGATTGCCCGTTCTTTACGGGGCCGCAAGGGGAGAAGTTCACGGTTGCGACCAGCATCATCGGAAGCGGGACCTTTCCGTCGTGGCTGCGCGCCATGCGCCGCGTCGATCTGATGGGCGATCCACGGTTCTCCACCGCCGCCGCGCGCCGGTTGAATTTCAGCGTGCTGCATCGGATCATCCAGTCCTGGATCCTGACCTTTCCGGATATGGCGACCCTCGACGCCCAGTTCGACGAAGCCAAAATCGCCATGGGCGAGATCCGGTCGATCAAGGAGCTCACGGCATCGGAATGGAGCGATTACTGGGGCGCCGTGCAACGCGTCCCTGACCGCAGCGGCGGCGAGTATCGACTGCCCGGCCGGCCGTGGCGTTTTTCGGCAGAAGAATTGACGCCAATTGGCATGCCTGCCTTTCAGGGTGAGCACAATTACGAGGTCTTCAGTGAACTCGGCTTGAGCGACGCAGAACTGAAACGCCTGACCGAAGCGGGCGTGCTCGTATCGCATCGACGCGCACTACAGCCCGAGATCGTCGCCAAGCCGGAGGCCGAGCCGGGGCAGGCCGCCTGATTGACCAAACGCCGAAAGGCGCACTGGACATGCACGAATCTCGCTCAATATGGTATGAGCTGAGTTCGGAGTTGAAAAGCTATGTCCAGTGTGAAGCAAAGCCGTCTTGCGAACAAGGAATGCTCCATGGCGCGCGCCATGGAAGTCGTCGGCGATCGCTGGTCCATCCTGATCCTGCGCGAGGCCTACTATGGTGTGAAACGCTTCGACGAGTTCGAATACTATGTCGGGATCGCTCCCAACATCTTGAGCACCCGGCTGAAGAAATTCGTTGATGCCGGCGTGATGACGCGGGTGCCGCTCCCCGAACACGCCGGTCGATACGAGTATGTTCTGACCGAGAAAGGGCGCGATTTCTTTCCGGCCTATCTCGCGCTGAAGAAATGGGGTGACGACTGGCTGGCTGAGCCAGCCGGGCCGCAGGTCGTGTTCCGAGACCGCACTGCCGGGCGCCCGATCGAATATCCGGAATTGCGAACGAGCGGTGGCAAGCGGTTGCGGCTCGAGGACGTCGAGATCGTTGCCGGCGCAGGTGCTGTTCCGTTCAATCGAAAGCGATTTGGCGGCGATGCCGCCGATCGTGCTGCGGCTGGCCCCAAGGCTCCCGTCTCACGACGAAAGCGCAAGTAGCCCCCGCGTGGTCTCGATCCGGATTAGATTGGCGCGGTATTCCGCTGACGCGTAACGGTCCGAGAGGCACTCGTTGGTCTCGCTCAGCAATTTTGCTGCCTGGTCGATGTTGTCCCGCGAAAGCGACTTGCCCGTCAGGAAATCGGCTGCGTGCTGGCCGGCGAACGCGTGGTTCGCTGCGCCGGTGACGCCAATGGAAACATCGGCAACCACGCCTTGTTGCAGTAGCACTCCTACTGCGATTCCTACGACGGCAAAGCCGCTCGCGGGGTGCCGGATCTTTCGGTAGCTGAAGCGCGTGCCGGCCTTCGGACGCGGGATATGGATGCTGGCGAGAATTTCGTCCGGTTCCAGCAACGTCGAAAAGATATCGACGAAGAAGTCCTGTGCCGGCACCCTTCGGAGCCCATCCGAACCTGCGATCTCGATCTCCGCCCGCAAGGCCACCATAACCGCCGGCCAGTCGGCCGCGGGATCGGCGTTCGCGAGCGAGCCGCCGATCGTGCCGCGGTTACGTACCTGGGGATCGGCAATGAGGCATGCCGCCTGGCGAAAGATCGGCAACTCGCCGTACAGCGGCTCGGAAGCAAACAGTTCGGCATGCGTCGTTAATGCACCGATCCTGACGCTTGATTCGCTGATTTCGATTCCCTTGAGCTCGGCGATGCCTCCGATATCGATCAGGAGTTCGGGCGACGCCAGCCGCAACTTCAGCGCCGGCAGTAGCGTATGGCCACCAGCGAGGAGCTTTGCTCCGTCGGGATCGTCCCTAAGCAGATCGATCGCCTGGGCAAGCGAAGATGCGCGGACATAATCGAAGGCTGCGGGGATCATTGCGAGGCTCCCGTGCGTGCTTTTTGCACTGCCGCCCAGACGCGAGGCGGCGTCAGCGGCATGTCCAGATGTTTGATACCGAACGGTGACAACGCATTGAGCACGGCGTGAACCATGCAAGGCGGGGCGGCGATCGAGCCGCTCTCGCCGATGCCTTTCACGCCGATCGGGTTGGTGGGCGAGGGCGTTTCCTGGAACAGCGATCGGATGTTCGGCACATGTTCGGCGCGCGGAACGGCATAGTCGAGCAGCGAGCCAGTCAGAAGCTGTCCATTGTCCGGATCGTAGCTGACCTCTTCATAGAGCGCCTGCGCGATGCCTTGCACGACACCGCCGTGGATCTGGCCGGCAGCGAGCAGGGGATTGATCAGCGTGCCGACGTCATCCACGGCAACATAATCGAGGATGTCGACGATCCCGGTCTCCGGATCGACCTCGACATAGGCGAGATGGATGCCCGACGGCGAACCCATACCCGTCGGATCATAGAACACCGTTTCGTCCAGGCCCGGCGCAACGCCGTCAGGCAGCTTGTGCCCGACATAGGCCATGCGGGCTACGCTTGAGAACGTCACCGAGGCGATATCGGTGCCGGGCACGCTGAATTTGCCGGCGGAATAGGAAACGTCCTTCTCGTCCACTTCCAGCATGCCCGCCGCGATTTTCTTCGCCTTGGCGAGAATACGCTGCGAGGACACGTGCACGCTGGATCCACCGACCGCCATCGAACGGGAATTGAAGGTGCCGTGGCCGGCCTGAACCTGGCGCGTGTCACCTTGCACGATGTCGATGTTCTCAATCGGAATCTGCAGCACGTCTGCAGCGATCTGCGACAGCGACGTGATATGGCCTTGTCCCTGGCTCATTGAGCCCGAATAGATCGTGGCCCGCCCGCTGGAATCGATGCTGACCCGCGCGCTTTCCCAGCCGCCGCGGTCAAATCCGCTCATGGCCAACCGACGCGATGGTGCCATGCCGCACATATGCGTATAGGCGGCGACGCCAACGCCGCGATAAATTCCGCTTTCGCGCAAGGCTTCGCATTCGCTGCGGCGTCCCTCATAATCGAAAGCCGCGAGCGCCTTGTCCAGCAGTCCCTGATAGTTGCCGCTGTCGTACATCACGCCCATGCTGCCGTAGGGCCGATAGGGAAAATCTGCCGGCTGAACGAAATTTCTTCGCCGTACCTCGACCTGGTCGAGCTTGAGGTGGCGCGCCACTGCATCGATCGCGCGCTCGGCAATATAGGCGCCTTCCGGCCGGCCGTAGCCGCGATAAGCGTCGACCGGCACGGTATTGGTGACGACAACGCGGGAAATTGCTTCGTAATTGTCGATCTTGTAGGTGCCGGTGCCGAAGTTGATGGTGTTCACGGTTGGGCCACCACTTGCCATGTTGGAGAGATAAGCGCCCACGTTGCCGAGCGTCGCTACCTTCAGGCCGACGATAGTGCCGTCGTTCTTGAAGGCGACTTCAATATTCTCGGTATGGGCACGACCATGGCTGGTTGATTGATGGCTCTCGGAGCGGCTCTCCCACCACTTGACTGGAACGCCGAGTTCGCGAGCGAGATAGGGGCAGAGCAAGTCCTCCGGGTACAGATGCATCTTGGCGCCGAAGCCGCCTCCGATATCAGGTGCCACTACGCGCAATTGATGCTCGGGAATCCCGACCGTTTCCGCGATCCAGCGCCGGTGCATGTGGGGAACCTGGCTGCCGATATAGACCGTCATCGTGCCGTCCGGTTCCGGCGAGGCAACGATCGCGCGCGTTTCCATGCAGGTAGGGATCAGACGGTTGTTGACGACGCGCAGGCTGATGACATGATCGGCCTCGCCGGCGGCCTTCTGATAGTCGCCGCCGCGCACCTTGTAGATTGTGGTGATGTTGCCGGGCACGTTATCATGGAGCTGCGGCGCGTCTTCCTGGATCGCGACTTCTTCGTCGGTCACCGCGGGCAGCACTTTGTAATCGACCTCGATCAGACCGATCGCATCGTAGGCTTTGGCCAGCGTCTCCGCCACCACCAGCGCCACGCACTCGCCGACAAAGCGAACGCGATCGGTTGCGATCACCGGACGGAATGGCACCTTGCTGCCGGGAATGATCCAGTTCGGCACGATCGGTAAAATCCTGCCGACGAGCGCCTTGCCGGACAAGACGAGGCGAACACCCGGGGCGACTTTAGCGCCCGACAGATCGACACTTCTGATCTCGGCGTGGGCGTGTGGCGACCGCAGGATCGCCATATGCAGCATATCCGGCAACCTGACATCATCGACGTATCGGCCCTTGCCGGCGAGAAGCTTGAGATCTTCACGTCGCCTGAGCGGCTGGCCGATGTGGGGGGCAGCGGTCGTAACGTTCATGGCTGATCGCCTTTCGATGCCAGGCTTTCGACGGCGCGGACAATGTTGTGATAGCCGGTGCAGCGGCAGATGTTGCCGGCAAGGCCGTGGCGAATCTCGTGTTCGCTCGGATCGGGCTGATCCTTCAACAGCTGCCGCACGCTCATCACCATACCCGGCGTGCAGAAGCCGCATTGCAGCGCGTGATGCTCATGGAATGCCGCCTGAACGGGGCTGAGTTCGGCGCCAGTATCAGTCAGGCCTTCGATCGTCGTGATCGACGCACCGTCGGCCATAACGGCCAGTACGGTGCAGGATTTTACCGCTTTTCCGTCGATCTCCACGGTGCAGGCGCCGCACTGCGAAGTATCGCACCCCACATGCGTGCCGGTGAGGCCAAGATCCTCCCTGATCAGATGGACCAGCAACCGTCGCGCCTCGACCATCACGATCTTGCGCGTGCCGTTAACTTCTAGCGTTACCATGTGACGGGTCTGGGGCTCGGGCATTAATCCTCCTGATAACGACGCGTTTGCCTTCACTTCTCTATGAAAGCCGGATGTGGGTTATGTCGATTGCAACCGCAACGCCGTCTTTGATCGCGGTACCGTCAACCTTTCTGCGGTAAGCGCGCCTCTTGGTCGCGATCCTGACTCCGCCGAAATCCCGGTAATCCGAGAGGTAATGCGCTGTTGGAATCCCACCGGTCACGGCGGCGTCGTAATCGAGGCGCGAGATCAGGCCAGCCGAGGTGACGTGAAACACCTGTTCGGAACAATGCGTCGCGATCGAGTCTGGAAATGTCACTTTCAATCGGCGCCGCCTTTCGCCGTGCTCGTCCCACGGCTCGATCTCTTCCGTTTTGACGCCCGGCAGCTGAAAGAGAAACGGGGTATTGAGATAGTTCCAGATCGCGTAACCGCTGAAATAGGCGAGGTGAAGATCGTCCCAGGCCGTCTCGACCGTGTGGCCTTGAAAGGCAGCACGGGGATTTTCGCGGCTCTTGTTGAATTTTCCGTCGGGTGTCTCGATTGCGACCGCCTCGGGTCGATAGACACTGCGCCAATCCGGCTTCGTGAATGGCCGGTAACTGACCCGCTGGCCGTTGGTATCGGCTGTTACGTGAACCTGCTTGAGCGCATCGGGCCAGCCTTTTCTGGCCCATAGCGCACCGGTGATCGACATCTCGCCTTCGATCGTCCTGGCCGTTTTCCATCGAGCGACGCCATGGGCGTCGAGGACAAGGTCGCGCAGTTCGTTCATGCCTCGTGTCCTCCCGTAGCCATCTTATATTAACTCTAATAATAAGAGTGACTAAAAAGCAAGCGAATTTTGCGGGAGATCCAGGACCAGGCCCTTGGATAGCGCTCCCGGCGCGACTACTCTGGTAATAAGAGTTATTCGGAGATTGAGGCGAATGAGGTCGAAGAGCTTTGAGGGAATGGCGTGCTCCATCGCCGGCGTGCTCGACGCCGTCGGCGACCGCTGGGCCGTTCTGATCCTGCGCGATTTGTCGCTGGGATTGAGCAAATATGAAGATCTGAGGAAGTCGACCGGTGTCACCCACGCCACGTTATCCGACCGGCTGAAGCACCTCGAGGAAAATGAACTGATCGAGCGGCGGCAATATCAGACGGGGCCTGATCGCTACGAGTATCTGCTGACCCGAAAGGGCAGGGACACTATTCTGGTAGTTCAGGCGCTTGCCCAGGTAGGGGACAAATGGGCGATTACGGGGAGTGCGGGGCCACCACTCAAATTCATCAACAAGAACAGCGGCCGTCCGGTAAAGCTCGCACTCGTCGATGACAAATCGGGCGAAGTAGTACGCTTAAGGGATGTCCAACCACAGGCCGGCCCAGGCGCTGATGATTTGGTGAGGTGGCGACTGACCAAGTTCAACCAACGATGACTTGGTTTGTTGCCAATCAAGACCCGGTTTCAGACGGTACAGGCCCAGAGCAGCCAGCGAAACGATCGTTAACACAACACCCAGCGCGAACATGGCGTCATGCGACACGGCGGCGGCATCCATACGCCGACCGCGGCGTTCATCAGTTGTCAGAAACCGAGCAGCGCTGAAGCACCTGCATTCTCGCCGAACGGAGAGAGTGCTTGCGCGGTGCCGAGCGGGCTGGGTGGAAGACGGCCTGCTGCGGCCGTTTTTTTCGCCCGGCAATCGAAACGTTGCGAACACGTTCTGACGCCACGCGGATTCAGAGCCGGTCAGCAGACAAGACCAGGCGGCAGTGCCGCTAATCACACGTGAATAGGGCTATCTCGATTTTTTGATCTAGCGCAGCGCACGGGTTACCGGTGAGCATATTGGAACTGACCTTCGTCACGAGCCACAAATAAAAGGCCAGGCGAACATCCACATCTGCCCCTTAGGGAGGGACACCAATGGACTATCGCATCTTGAAGACTGCGGGTTCGTTACTGGCCGCCGGTCTGCTCAGCGCCGCGACCGCGACCGGCGCGATCGCCCAGAAGGCTTATGACGCTGGCGCGAGCGATACCGAAATCAGAATCGGCAACATCATGCCATACAGCGGCCCGGCGTCCGCCTACTCCGTGATCGGCAAGACGTTCTCCGCATATTTCAAAATGGTAAACGAGCAGGGCGGCATCAACGGCCGCAAGATCAACTTCATCAGCTACGACGACGGCTACAGTCCACCGAAAACCGTCGAGCAGACGCGCAAACTCGTCGAGAACGACGAAGTGCTGCTGATGTTCGGCATACTAGGAACGTCGGGCAACTCCGCCATCCACAAGTACCTCAACACGAAGAAGATCCCGCACCTCTTCCTCGCGACCGGGGCTTCGAAGTGGGGGGATCCGCAGAACTTTCCCTGGACGATGGCATTCGTTCCCAACTACCAGAACGAAGCCCGCATCTACGCGCAATACATCTTGAAGAACCATCCGAACGCGAAGATCGGAGTTCTTTATCAGAATGATGACTTCGGCAAAGATTACCTCACCGGCCTGCGCGACGGTCTGGGAGCCAAGGCCTCGATGATCGTATCAGAGGCTCCATTCGAAGTGACGGCGCCGACGGTCGATTCCCAGATCGTTCAGATTAAATCCGCGAATGCCGATGTTCTGCTGACGATCGCAACGCCGAAATTTACGGCGCAGAGCATCAGGAAGGTCGCCGAAGTGGGATGGAAACCCGTTCACATCGTTAGCAACGTTTCAACGTCGGTGAACGGCGTGATAAAGCCGGCCGGCTTCGAAAACGCTCAGGGTGTGTTGAGCGCCGTTTATCTCAAAGACGCAAACGATGCGCAGTGGAAGAACGACCCTGGTATGAAAGAGTGGTCGGGCTTCATGGACAAGTATTTTCCTGACGGCGACAAAAACGATGGATTCACGGTGTACGGCTACGCCGTCGGAAAGACCATGGTCGAAGTGCTCAAGAAATGCGGCGACAATCTCACCCGCGAGAACGTGCTCAAGCAGGCGACAAAACTCGATATCGAGGTCGGACAGTTGCTTCCCGGCATCCGCCTCAAAAGCAGCCCGACCGACTACGACTTGATCAAACAGCTTCAAATGCAGCGATTCCAGGGTAGCAGCTGGGAACTGTTCGGGCCGCTCCTCAGCGCCGAACGCAGCTGACTCGCTCTCCTATTCAGACAACAACAGAACAACAGCTTCCGCTACCCGACCCGAAGCTGATTGAGGTCGAAGACGACGGCATCTTCCTTCCGAAGGCAGGCGGGGCACGCGTGCCGCTCTGGCGGCCGTGGCCGCTTGTTCCCTGTCCCGAGCTAATCGAGACGCGGGTTCAGCGCGTACAGGCCGAGAGCAGCCAGCGAAAAGATAGTCAACACCGCGCCTAGCGCAAACATTGCGTCATGGGACACGGTGGCGGCCATCCATACGCCGGCCGCGGCGTTCATCATTTGCCAGAAGCCGAGCAGCGCTGAAGCCGCACCGGCTTTCTCGCCGAACGGAGAGAGTGCCTGCGCGGTGCCGAGTGGGCTGATAATGGCCATACCAAAGAGGAACACGCACATCGCGCAGAGAAACGGCAAGAAAGTCGGGCTGAACAGCGAGACGAGCAAGATCGCCACGCTGCCGGTGGCCGCTGTCAACAAACCGGCACGGATCGAGCGTTCGAGCCCGTAGCGTGAGGCAAATTTCGTCGCCATCATGCCGGCCGCGAATACGATCAGGACGGTGCCGGCGAAGAACAGACCGAGCTGGATCGGGGTGAATTGAAGTGCTTCGATGAATAAGCGGGGAGCAGCCGAAAAGGTCGAGAACAACCCGCCTATGACCAGGCTGACGGTTGCCGCCGGGACAGCGAAACGACGATCGCTGATCAGGCCGAAATAGGTTTTGGTGATGGCGACTGGATCGAGTGGAATTCGGACCGAATAGTGGGTTTCGCCGAGCACGTTGCGATAGGCAATGGCGCCAATCACAGCGAACGAGGCGACAAGAGCGAATTCGGAGCGCCAGCCAAAGGCTTGATCGAGGGCACCCCCAACCAGCGGCGAGAGCCCGGGAGCCGCCGACATCGCGATCATGATTAGTGCCATCGCGCGTGCCAGCGCCGCGCCACTGAACAAGTCACGGGCGATGGCGCGCGACAGTACCGATGTCGCGCACGCGCCCAAGGCCTGCAAGACCCGGCCGATCAGAAGATTTGGCAGATCGCTTGCCAAACCGCACCAGACACTGCCTGCGAAAAACACCGCAAAGCCGATCAATACCGGCCAGCTTCTTCCGTACCGATCCGAGAGCGGTCCGACCAGGAGCTGACCCAATGCGAACACCGCAAGATAAATTGTGATGGCCGAAGTGACCGCCGCGCTTGTGACGTTTAGCGAAATCGCCATTTGTGGCAGCGAAGGCAGCAGAATGTTGGTCGCGAGCGTTCCCATTGACGCCAGCGCGGCAAGGACCGCAATCTGTAAGGCGCCGGAGGCGGGCGCGTGTGGCAGCGCAGTCTGGTCTGCTTCGCTCAGGTCGGCCATGGGCGCTTTCGTCTATTGAGGGACGTAAATTGTACGATCGGGTGACCTGACAAAACCTGAGTCAGGATCAACTAGGCATCCAACGTCTCCCTAGTTTGCGTTTATTGTCTACATGGAGAGTTGACCGCACCAAGCGGGACGGTTGAAGATCGCGTTCAGATGTGACGCTACAAGACGGCGAGCGGCATATTCGTGCTGCTCGCCGACTATGCTCTATTTGGTCGTTCTGTCAGCGGACGACGCGCTCTATCGCGATAGCGGTAGCCTCACCACCGCCTATGCAAAGCGCGGCGACGCCGCGCTTCAGATTCTGAGCTTCTAGCGCGTGCAACAGAGTCACGATCAATCGCGCGCCGGTAGCGCCGATCGGGTGACCGAGCGCGCAGGCACCGCCATTGACGTTGAGCCTTTCTCTCGCAATGCCGAGATCCTTCTGCGCGGCCATTGCCACCACCGCAAAGGCCTCGTTGATCTCGAATAGGTCGACGTCGCCGACGCTCCAGCCCACCTTATCGAGCAGCTTTTTGATCGCCGGGATCGGTGCCGTCGTGAACCATTGTGGTTCCTGGCTGTGGGTGGCGTGGCCCTTGATCTCGGCCAGCACCGGAAGTCCGTCGCGATCGGCGAGCGAGCGTTTTGCCAGGATGAGCGCCGCAGCGCCATCTGCGTTGGCCGAGGAGGCGGCGGGCGTGATGGTGCCATTGGCTCGGAACGCGGCTTTCAGCCCGGGGATCTTGGCGGGATCGACCTTGAGTGGATGCTCGTCATTGGCAATAGCGCGCGGGCCCGCCTTCTCGGTCAGCGTGATCGGCGCGATTTCGGCCCTGAAGGCGCCGCCCTCGACCGCCTTGCGGGCACGCGTGAGCGTTTCCATGGCGTAGGCGTCCTGGTCCTTGCGGGTGAACTGATAGGCTTCCGCGGTGGCTTCGCCAAAATCGCCCATCGAGCGGCCGGTCTCATAGGCGTCCTCCAGCCCGTCCATCATCATGTGGTCGATGACGCGGTCGTGGCCGGCGCGGTAGCCGCCGCGCGCCTTGGCAAGGAGGTAGGGCGCGTTCGACATGCTCTCCATGCCGCCAGACAGCACGATTGTGGCGGACCCGGCATTGATGATGTCGTGGGCCAGCATGGTTGCCTTCATGCCGGAACCGCAGACCTTGTTGATGGTGGTGGCGCCGGTGGCATCGGGCAGGCCAGCGCCACGCGCGGCTTGGCGGGCGGGTGCCTGGCCCTGTCCGGCCGGCAGCACGTTGCCCATGAACACCTCGTCGATCCGGTCTGGCGCCAATTTGGCCCGTTCCAGCGCCGCGCCGATCACGTGGGAGCCGAGCTTGTGCGCCGTAACCGGTGATAGCTCACCCATGAAACGGCCCAACGGGGTGCGGGTAGCGGAAAGAATGACGACGGGATCAGTGGTGGCGGTCATGGCGGCTTCTCCTGCTGGGTCGCGATCTATTATATGACGATAATCATCTATATATTGAATTGCAATGCAACGCTCGCGTCTCATCTCTAGGGAGGAGCATTCCACGGGTTGGAACCCACTGGATGGCTGTAAGTAAATTCTATTTTGGAATTGACTTATCCGGAATTTCGTCGTAGATGCGATTTAAGCTCCTACAAGGCAGGCAGGGTATCGCTCCGCTTGACTTGGACCTCCGGCCGGCTGCACTGCAGCCGGCCTTTTTCTTTCATGCGTATCGCGGTGGATGATCTACAGTTCATTGTGACCCAGCCGCCGCCGAACTTTGGGGCTTATGTTATAGTTCTAAAATCGTACCTTGATCTACTCCGCTTCAGTGGTAATAGAGCTGGAGCTCGCCGATCAGATGGAGGGGAGGATCATGAGTGTTGCAGATTTTATCCGGAGCGAAGTGACCGCCAACGAGATTCTTTTGTTCATGAAGGGTACGCCAGTCGCGCCGGCTTGCGGATTTTCCGCGCAAGTCGTCCGGATACTCGACCATCTCGGCGTAACGTTCAAATCGCATGACATCTACGAGTCCGAAGAACTGCGGCAAGGTATCAAGGATTATTCGGATTGGCCGACGATCCCTCAACTTTACGTGCGGGGCGAATTCGTCGGCGGTTGTGACATCGTGACGGAGATGTTTCGCTCAGGGGAATTACAGGCGCTGTTACTGAAGGAGCGGGAACGACTGCGATCCTGAGCTCGCTGTCGCCACAGCGAGAGCCCCCGCTTCGCCATCAGGAGGCATTGCAGAGCGGGACAGCGGCTGCTTCGAAGCGACCTTGGATCATGATGCAGGGCGGCTTGCATGAAATCATCGCGGTCCTCTGCAGTCTCTCCTCTCCGGTGAATTGTTACGAGAAGACCGTCGTCACCTCAGATTTCGCGGCCGTTTCGATGCAGTCTTGCCTGATCGCCCCGCCGCAACTCGCCGAGTGGATGAAGCAGCATCCCGCCGAGCGCCTGGCGGCATGGCCATGCGTGATTAGCAAACAGGATGGCAGGGGAGCCTAGGCTAAAGCAGATTCCTCGCTTGAGTTTCGCGGCGTCGAGCCGTGGATCCACCGTCAGCTAACGCCATCCAAGCTGCTTGCCATGCCCACAACGGGGGACACGCGTTATGTCGGATTCGCAATGCTTCTGCACGATCTTGAGAGAGACCACTCGACGACTCACCGCCATCTACGATGAGACATTGGTGGATGTCGGGGTCAACCTCGCGCAATTCAACCTGTTGCAGAGGCTGGAACGGAGCGGACCTTTAGGAATCACCGAGCTCGCTGGGATCACGGATCTGAACCGAACGACTATATCGAGGAACGTGAAGGTGATCGAGCGGAAGGGCTTGGTTGCCTTGGAAGCAGGAGAGGACCGTCGCGAAAGCGTGGTGCTGTTAACGAAGTCAGGTCGCGAGATTCTGACACGGGGTCTTCCGCTTTGGGAAAAGGCGCAGAGTATCGTTGAAGCCAAATTGGGCCGGGCAGGGGCCGATAAATTGCGAAACACGCTACGAACGCTGTGAGTATTTCGTGTTGGCGACCGCCGCCGCGACCAGGAACATCACGATGCTGGTGGTAACGGCAGCCGAGACGAATACCTCGTAGAGCTGCGAACATTAGCTCGCGATAGATGCAGGTCGCGACGAACAGCGAATAGACGGCGACGATGCGGCCAATTCGGCTATAGGTTATTCAATAAGGGAAATGGGCATGGTCGGGTCGACAGTGCGTCAGCGTCGGGGTTGCCATGGAGGCTGATAATGGAACTGCGTCGCTTGAGATACATGTCCGTTCTGGCTGAGGAATTGCACTTCGGAAGGGCCGCAGAACGTCTCGGTATCGCGCAGCCGGCACTCACGCAACATATTCAGGCGCTCGAGCGCGAACTCGGCGTCGAACTCTTCCACCGGACGAAAAGGTCGGTCAAACTCACCGTCGCCGGCCGGGTCACCCTGAACGAGGCGATCAGGACCCTTCAGCAAGCCGAAAAAACCATGCTGGTGGCGCGCCAAGCGGGCCGAGGCGAGCTGGGGCATATCGAAATAGGATATGTGGGGTCGGCCATCTTCACCGGCGTCCTGTCGAAAGCAATTTCCCGGTTTCGCCGAGACAACCCTCTTGTGGAGTTTCGTCTGAACGAGATCGGAATCATTCAGCAATTGGACGACGTCAGCAGTGGGCAGCTTGATCCTTTGAGCGGCGAGGGTAGGTCCCGTCGTGCATGCTGTTACGGGTCGCGGCCATTCTGAACGCGGGAAATTCATCAATGCTGTCAATGGGTGAACGTGGCGCGAAAATTCAGAAGGCTCATTGATTTTAACTCGTGAATTCAGCGGATTTTGATTCCGCCATTCGGAGGTTCGATCCCTCCCGCCCCAGCCAGAATACAAGGTGCCGCGTTTCGTTATGTAAACAGCTCTGTTTCCGGTCGAGTTTTTGGCCGCGTTTGGAAGATAGATTTCACCCGCGCGATGGCACTTTCCGCGCCGCCCCATGTCGATGTCGAACGTCGTGCGCGCCGTGCAAGCAGGCCGGTCATCGATGAAGCGCCGAGAAGCGCATCTGGCAGATGCGTCAGCCCGATTATCCTGCAGGCGACCATGATCTGCTGGACCGCGTCATGATCGATGCGCTGAAGGCCGGTTTACTGGCTGCTGAGGGCCACCGCGTAGTCAATCGATACGCGATGGAAGGGCGTCTGCCGCTGGTGCAATGTCCCGTACTGGAAAAGAATTGGCCCCTGTCGCCGGTCCCGCGTTCACGAGCTTTTTATCCCTTTGTTGCCACCGGTGAGGTGCAAATCCGCGATGGTCTTCCCATCTATGTATGAAATGATGGACGTCATTTGAAAGACATTGTATCCCAGTTTGGAGCCGCACATGGGTGAAGTCATTCGTTTCATTCCGAAATCGGAGCTCGAGCGGGCCCGCCTGGTTCGAGAAGCGCGCGCGATATACGACAGCATCTTCCCGCCGGCCGATGCGATCAGCGAGCAGGGGGACGACAAGACGCCGCTCCATCAGGGTTGATTTTGCTCCGCCGCCGGTGCCCGGCCGGACCCAGCTGTGCCTAAGCCTCCGTCGGATATCGGCCGTCAACACAGTTGAAGAACGTACAAATAGTTCCATAATAAAACTTATTAGCTGCTGCCCGCGAAGGGGAGGGATATTCCCGTCACATCCTGGCTGGGGCAATCGTCGCCACCTCGCGATCTCGGACCCGCAGTTGCAAGCTTTTTTTCTGCCGTGTTTCTGCACACAATTTCGATGAAGATCCTTGAAGTCAGCACCTTAAGCGCCTCATCAGTTCAATGCGGATTGAAGTCGGTCCGTGGCTGCGCGGCGAATCATTCCTAGGAAGGCTTGACTAGTTCTAAAAAAGAACTGTAGCTTGCAAAGAAGACGGCCGAGCAACGGCCGCGGTTTGCAGGATCGCGGCCCCGCCGGGGACGCGCACTCCACTGTTCATAAGAGGAGGACGCTATGCTCAAATATTTCAAGCCGGCTTTCGCGCTGATGCTGTTGGCGCTGGGATCATCCGCATTTGCGGCTGATACTCCGGGAGTGACGCCATCTGAGATAAAGGTCGGCGGCATTTTTCCGTTCAGCGGACCCGCCTCGTCGATCGGGCTCGTCGGACGGGGAATTCTCGCGTACGTGCAATCGATCAACGACCGCGGCGGCATTAACGGCCGGAAGATAAACTACATCGCCTATGATGATGCCTACAGCCCACCCAAGGCGGTGGAGCATGTTCGCAAACTCGTCGAAAGCGACGAGGTTGCCTTCATGTTCAGCCAGCTTGGCACGCCCGGCAATACGGCGGTGGCAAAGTTTTTAATGTCGAAAGGCGTGCCGGCCATCGCCATCGTCTCGGGCTCCAACAAATTCACGAATGTAACGGATTTTCCGCTGACGACGACCAGCCTGGTCAGCTTTGACACTGAGGGAAAGATCTACGCCAAGTTCCTGACCAAGACGCTGCCAAACGCCAAATACGCGATCCTGTATCAAAACGACGATCTCGGAAAAGATTACGTCAATGCCTTCAAGGCGATCCTCAAGGGTGATTTCGACAAGAGGGTGGTAGCGGCCGCCTATGAAATCAGCGATCCGACTGCCGACTCGCAGGTCCTAAACTTGAAAAGCTCCGGTGCCGAGGCGCTGCTTGTGGCCGGGACGCCGAAATTCGCCGCGCAAGCTATCCGCAAGGCTTCGGAAAGCGGCTGGAAGCCGACCATTCTCCTGAATTATCCGTCGAGTTCGGTTGGCGCGACACTGAAACCGGCCGGCCTGGATAAATCGACCGGGGTTATTGTCGGAACCATTACGATGGATCCGACCGACTCGCAGTGGGACAATAACGAGGGAATGAAGAGCTTCCGGGCTTTCATCGACAAGTACATGCCCGGCGTCGACATCGCCGATACCAACTACCTGTTCGGTTACACACAGGGCATGCTGCTTGAACACCTGATCAAGCAATGCGGTAACGACCTGTCCCGCGAAAACATCATCAAGCAGGCAAAGAACCTAAAGGACGTTGTCCTGCCGACGGTGTTGCCTGGCATCAGGATCAACACAAGCGGCAAGATCAACATGAACTATACGCAAATGAGGCTGCAGCGCTGGACCGGGACACGTTGAGACCAGTTCAGCGAGGTTCTCGATGCCGCTTCGGAGTGATGGCAGGCGGAATTTATCAGCCACCGCGAACGATTTGTGTCCATATCAGCGGGAAGAGGGGCGGCAATCATGCCCCTCGATCCGCGCGGGGCTGTGAAACGCGGCTTACTGGGTGCCGTCACGCCGCCTGTCTGCGGGTCTTCGGCTTCGCCTTCTTGTCGAGAGAAACCTTCTCTGAGGGCGGCCGTGCGCCTGGTCCAGGATGGACATGAACTTCCTTGGCCGAAAGCGGCTCGCCGCATTCCGAGCACACCATCACGGGATCGAACATCTTGCCGCACTTGCGGTGCTCATGGAGCAGGGGGCGTCCGCGTTCGTCGACCATATGGGTGTCACCCCAATGCACGAGGGCCATCATGATCGGATAGAGATCGAGGCCCTTTTGCGTCAGGATATATTCGTGGCGCTTGGGCGACTCCTGATATGGAATGCGGCGTAGCACGCCCTGCCGAACCAGCTTTTTCAGCCGCTCTGCGAGCAAATGGCGGGTAATTCCAAGCGCTGACTGAAAACCCTCGAAGCGGCGCGTGCGCAGGAAGCATTCGCGCAGGATCAGAAGCGTCCAGCGGTCGCCGATCACACCGATGGTTCGAGCCATCGAACATGGCTCTTCCTCAAGTTCATCCCATTTCATTCCTGCTCTCCGGTCGTCCGGCGCCTGTTCCGCTCGAATCATCGAGGGAACCGCAAGCCGCTCATACCATTCTAGATAGGTACTAAATTGGAAACAATACCCCGGCGATCCGCTAAAACTAGCAGAATTCAGCATGGATTTGACAGTTCAATTTTAGAACTGTATGAACGAATGGTAGCCAGGGTCAGGCTAGAGGATCACCAAACCTGACCATTCATTCGCTCTACGGGAGGAGCTGACATGCCCCTGAAAGTTGAATTCCTGTTCGATTTCGGCAGCCCGAACGCTTACCTGGCGGAACTGGTCCTTCCGGGAATCGAACGGCGCACCGGCGTGAAATTCGAATATGTCCCGGTTCTGCTCGGCGGCATCTTCAAGGCGACGGGCAACATGTCCCCGTTCGACTCGCTTCGTGGCATCAAGAACAAGCCGGAATACCAGGCGCTGGAGACCCAGCGCTTCATTCGGCGCCATAACGCGACGAAATTTCAACAGAATCCCTTCTTTCCGGTCAACACGCTGATGCTGATGCGCGGCGCCGTCGCGGCCCAGTTCGAAGGCATGTTTGAACCCTATTTCCGCGCGGCCTATCATCATATGTGGGAAGAGCCGAAGAAGATGGATGACCTCGAAACCTTCCGGAAAGCATTCATCTCCTCAGGCATCGATATCGACCGGTTGATTGCGCGTGCGCAGCAGGATGACGTCAAGAAGGGGTTGATCGATCGGACCACCGACGCGGTCAACCGCGGAGCATTCGGCTCGCCGACTTTCTTCGTTGGAAAGGAAATGTTCTTCGGCAAGGACCAGCTCCGCGACGTCGAGGAGTCGATCGTCGAACAGACCAGCCAGCCGGTTTCGAAAACGGCCTAAGATCGGGAATTGAGCGCTGGAAGACAGGCCCCGTATGCTGGGCCTGCCCGACCGAAAGCCAAATTCGCAGTCCGCCCTGTAGCAAAAGTAATAACAAGGGAGAATGTCATGCCCGGTCCGCTCAACGGAGTTCGCGTCCTCGATCTGACAGGCGTGGTGTCGGGCCCGTTCGCGACCATGTTTCTGGCGGATCAGGGAGCCGACGTTCTGAAGATCGAGCCGATCGGCGGCGATATTACCCGGCGCAGCCGCGCCACCATTGACAAGGATGGCGAATTCTCCGCGCTCTTTATCTCTTCAAACCGCGGCAAGCGCTCACTGTCGATCGACGTCAAGAGCGCGGCCGGCCGTGAGGTCCTCGCCAAGCTGGTCGCGCAGGCGGATGTCCTGGTGCAGAATTTCCGGCCCGGCACCATGGAGCGCCTCGGTCTCGGCGTCGATGAGTTGCGTCAACGCCATCCGCGCTTGATCTATGTCTCGATCAGCGGCGTCGGCGAGACCGGCCCGTATGTGAAGAAGCGCGTCTATGATCCGATCATTCAAGGCCTGTCGGGCTTTGCCGATATCCAGTCGCAGCCGGTAACGAACCGTCCGCAGATGATCCGGACCATCGTATGTGACAAGACGACCGCCGTGTTCACCGCGCAGGCGGTGGCGGCGGCGCTTTACGCCCGCGAGAAGACCGGGCAGGGCGATCACATTCAGGTCGCCATGCTGGATGCGATGATTTCATACCTGTGGCCGGAAGGGATGATGCAGTACACGGTGGTGGGAGCCGAAACCACCGCCGCCGATCCTAACGATCGGCCGGATCTCGTGTTCAAGACCAGCGACGGCTACATCACCGCCGGTACCATCTCGGATTCCGAATGGCAGGGGTTCTGCCGGGCCTCCGGCGATCCCGAGCTTGCCAAGGATCCTCGGTTTGCGACGCCTTCGGCGCGCTCGGTCAACGCCACGGCGCGCATCAACAAGATGGCGGAGTATATCAGCCAGCACACCACTGCCGAATGGCTGGAGCGCCTGGACGCCGCTGACGTTCCTTGCGCGCCGATCCTGCGGCGAGGCGAAATCATCCACAATGAACAGGTGATCGCGCGCGATATCATCGCGGAATTCGATCAGCCGAAGGTGGGGCGGGTGCGGCAGCCGAAGCCGGCGGCCCGCTTTGAGATCAATGAAGCCGCGATCGGCGGGCCGGCTCCGCGGGTCGGCGAGCACTCGCGCGACGTGTTGCGGGAGCTGGGTTACGACGACGGCGCCATCGACAAGATGGTCGCCGAGCGCAGCGTGCGCGTGGCGGTCTAACCCAAGACCGTCTCGTGCGAGTGCTAGTCGGTTTCTAAGCTTTCGCCGGCACCGGCGTGATCGGTACCAACGGGGCATTTGCCGCGACGGCTCGCTGAAAGGCCTCCCGTTTCCGGATGCGTTCGAGATAGGGTTGCGCGTTGTCGCAAATGCCGACCCCATAGGCGATGGCCCACTCAAGGCAGGTCGTGAGCAGGATGTCGGCGCTGGTGAACCGCTCGCCCATCAGGAATTGCCGGCCGTCTGCAAGTGCTACTTCGACATGGCGCAACTGCTGGCGGAAATACTCGCCGGCCTGGGCAACGACCTCGGGCGCAATACCGTAGATCGGACCGAGCGCGTCAGCCCGGTGGCGGCGCATCACGTAAAGGCTGGTTGAATCCAGCTCCGCGACGATAAAGAAACACCATTCCAGCCACGCGGCATACTCGCGGGTGGATTCAGGAATCAGCGAGCGTTCCGCCGTGGAATACGTTCGCGACAAGTAAGCAACGATCGCGGCGCTCTCGCCGATGCAGAAGTCGCCGTCCTGCAACAAGGGAATTTTCTGGCGCGGATTGAGCCTGGTGTATTCAGCGGTCTTGGTCTCGCCCGTTCGCGGCCCGATCGGCTTTGTCTCGTAGACCAAGCCCAGTTCGTGCATGGCCCAATGCGGACGAATGGTGCGGCTTGTCCCAACGCCCCACAGGGTCAGGTTTGGTGTCGCGTTCATGTTACCATTTCTCCACGGACGGACGGAGGTCGAGCTCGTGGGTCCAGCCATCCCTGCTTTGCTGGTGGGTGAACCAATAGGCCTCGGCAATGGAAGAGGTCTTGGTCAGGCTATCCGGGGGAATTTCGCTTGCCTCGATCCCTTTTGCTGCCTTCATGCGCTGGTGAATCGCCTCGCTGTCGACGCCGGCGTCGATCAGGAGATGCACGACATGAATATTCTTCGGCCCCAGCTCGCGCGCCATCGCCTGGGCTACTGCTCGAAGTCCGAACTTCGCTGACGAAAATGCCGCAAACCCCTGGCCGCCACGCACGCTGGCTGTCGCACCCGTAAAGAAGATGGTGCCGCGTCCGCGCGGCAGCATCACGCGGGCAGCTTCACGTCCGACCAGGAAGCCGCCATAGCAGGCCAGTTCCCAGGCCTTGAAGAACAGCTTCTCGGTTGTCTCCAGCAATGACTTGTTGACGTTCGATCCCGCGTTGAAGAGGCAGACCTCGATGGCCCCGAACTCTTTCTCGATCCGCGCGAATATGCCTTGGACCTCTGCTTCCTGACGCGCATCGACACTGAACGCGTGAATGTTATGTCCCGCAGATCTCAGCTCGCCCACAAGCCCCTGCGACTTGGACGCATCACGCCTGCAGATGCAAACCGTATAGCCGCCTTTCGCAAAACGCCGGGCGACGGCCGCGCCGATGGCGTCGCCTGCGCCTACAAGTATCGCTACGCCGCGGCTCTCCGCCATTCCGTTTCTCCCATTAAGTTCCTATTTGGTACTTTAAACTTAGCGGCAGGCCAGTCCATTGTAAACGACGGTTTTCAACAATGAGCAAATGATAATGGGGCAGCCAGGTTGCCCCTTCGGACCTCGTGAAGCAAGGACGATGAATTAGTGATTGACGAGTTCTAAAAAAGAACGTTAGGTAAGCGACGAATGTGCCGCGTTGCAGAAGTAGGCATGGTTTGGTCGGGAGGTTAGCCGTGGCGGAGCTTTCAGAGGCGATCAATCTCGACGAGATTGCTGTCGGCCTGCCGATCCGCATCCATGAAGTAACGGCAAGACAGGTTGCCCAGGCCCCCGACCGAATCGCGCTGGTCGAAGACGGGGCATCCTGGAGCTACCGCGATCTGGAACAGCGCGTTGGCGAGATTGCCACCGTCCTCTCGTCGCTGGGCGTCAGGTCGGGCGACCGGATGATCATTGTCAGTGAAAACTGTATTGCGCTCGCCGCCCTGCTGCTGGCGGCAAGCCGGCTCGACGCCTGGGCGATCGTCGCCAACCCGCGACTGTCCGCACGCGAACTGGACCAGATCCGCGACCATAGCGGCGCCCGCCGGATGTTTTTCACATCAGGTATTTCGAAGGAGGCCGTGGCTCACGCGTCGCGCTATGGCGCCGAGAACCGGCGAATAGGCCCACTGCTGGAGATTGGTGTTGGCCCGCTCAACGAAAGCGCAACCGTCGAGCCGGTGCAGGCCGACCCAGTAAAGCAAGTCGCGGTGCTGATATACACCTCGGGAACGACGGGGACCCCGAAGGGCGTGATGCTCTCGCATGATAACCTGCTGATCAGCGCAAAGACCACCGCGTATTTCCGCAAGATGAATGAAGACGACAAGATCTATCTCGTATTGCCGATCTCCCATATCGTCGGCATCTCGCTCCTGATCATGACATTGATGGTCGGCGGCACGGTGCGGATGGTCAGCAAATACGATCCTGCCGCGACGGCCAGGGCGATCGCGGAGGAGGGCGTTACCATCCTCAATGGCGTGCCCGCCACCTATCAACGCCTGCTGGAATACAAGAGCGTATCAGGTGTGAAGCAACTCGCCCGAGGCTCGCTACGCTTGATCGCCGTCGCCGGCGCGCCCCTCGATTTGAATCTGAAGTCGCGTGTGGAAAAAGAGTTCGGCCTTCCGCTGCTTAACGGCTACGGGATCACCGAATGTTCGCCCGGAATATCTGGCGTACGTTTCGATGCGCCGCGTTCCGACCAGGCGGTCGGCACGCTGTTGCCGGGAGTAGAGGCCCGGCTCAGAACCGTCGATGGGATACCACTGTCGAAGGGTGAAGTCGGAGAACTTCACGTTCGCGGACGTAACGTGATGCGTGGCTATTATCGGGCCCCCGAGCTGACGGCCAAGGTGATCGACAGCGAGGGCTGGTTCAATACCGGCGATCTCGCGCGCTTCGACGACGATTGCCTGTACATTGTCGGCCGCACCAAGGAAATGATCATCCGTTCGGGCTTCAACGTCTATCCTGCCGAGGTCGAAGCGGTCCTCAGTTCACACAAGGACGTCGTGCAGTCGGCCGTGGTCGGTCGTGCCGCAGATGGCAATGAGGAGATTGTCGCCTTTGTGCAACTGCTGCCGGGCTCACGCGTGACACCGGAGGAACTGATGAGTTTCATCCGATTTCAGCTCACCTCATACAAGCGGCCGTCCGAAATCGTCATCCTCGATGCCTTGCCGGCCACCTCAACCGGCAAGATACTCAAGCACAGGCTCGCAGAGTCCTTGCGCGGCGAAGGTGGCGAAGCCGCTGCGGCGCAGACGGCCGAACCTCGCAGACGACATATCTAACCTGACCGGGAGAACACCCTTGCAAAAGAGAAACGCAACCGTGGCCGTGATCGGCGCCGGAGACTACATCGGCGGCGAGATTGCCAAAAAATTTGCCTCCGAGGGCTTCACGGTGTTCGCCGGGCGCCGCAACGGCGCGAAGCTTGAACCGCTCGTGAGGGAGATCGAGAAGGCCGGCGGCGAAATTCACGCGCGCTCGCTCGACGCACGCAAGGAGGAGGAAATCATTTCCTTCCTCGGCGACGCGGACAAACACGCGCCGCTGGAGGTCTGCATCTTCAACATCGGCGCCAACGTCAATTTTCCGATCCTGGATACGACCGAACGCGTATTCCGCAAGGTCTGGGAAATGGCCTGCTATTCCGGCTTTCTCGCCGGCCGCGAAGCAGCGCGGCTGATGCTGCCCCGCGGCAAAGGCAATATCTTCTTTACCGGTGCGACAGCGAGCCTTCGCGGCGGAACGGGATATGCGGCCTTCGCCAGCGCCAAGTTCGGCCTGCGGGCCGTCGCACAGGCGACCGCGCGCGAGTTGGGTCCAAAGAACATCCACGTGGCGCATCTCATTATCGACTCCGGTGTCGACACCGAATGGGTGCGGCAGCGGCGGATCGAGGCGCTCGGTCCCAATGCGCTGGATGATCCCGATCTCTTGATGCCGCCATCGTCGGTCGCAGAGTCCTATTGGCTGCTTTATCAGCAGCCGCGCAGCGCATGGACCTTCGAGCTCGAGATCCGTCCGTTCGGCGAGAAGTGGTAGCGGGAGCCTCTAACGATGGAGCTCAATCTATCCAGCGAGGAGGCTGCGTTTCGTGACGAGGTGCGGGCCTTCATCGCGGAGAACTATCCGGCGGAAATGCGTGTTCCCAACCCGGAAACCGATCTTTCCAAGGAGCAAATGCTGCTCTGGCACCGTATCCTCTACCAGAAGGGATGGATCGCGCCGCTCTGGCCCAAGGAGCATGGCGGGCCGGGCTGGTCGATCACGCAGCGCTTTATCTTCGAGCAGGAGACGTCGCGCGCCGGGACGCTGCCGCCGCTCGCGTTCAGCGTGACC
Organism: Bradyrhizobium sp. 170; assembly: GCF_023101085.1. NCBI lineage: Bacteria > Pseudomonadati > Pseudomonadota > Alphaproteobacteria > Hyphomicrobiales > Nitrobacteraceae > Bradyrhizobium > Bradyrhizobium sp. 170. Next base: position 2,965,354 of record NZ_CP064703.1, read on the forward strand.
ATGGTCGGCCCGGTCATCTACACGTTCGGCAACGACGCGCAGAAACAGAAGTTTCTGCCGCGAATCCTCTCCGGCGAAGACTGGTGGTGCCAGGGTTATTCAGAGCCGGGATCCGGCTCCGACCTCGCGTCGGTCCACACCAAAGCCGTGCGGGACGGCGATCACTACATCGTCACCGGGCACAAGACCTGGACGACACTGGCCCAGCATGCCGACTGGATCTTCTGCCTGGTGCGGACCGATCCGTCGGCCAAGGCTCAGGCCGGCATCTCCTTCCTGCTGATCGACATGAAATCGCCCGGCGTCACCGTCCGGCCCATCATCACCATCGACGGATCGCATGAAGTCAATGACGTGTTTCTCGAGGACGTGCGCGTCCCTGCCGAGAACTTGATCGGCGAGGAAAACAAGGGGTGGACGTACGCAAAATTCCTGCTGGGCAACGAGCGTACCAGCATGGCCGGGATCGGCCGGTCGACGCGTTATCTGGAGCGCCTCAAGCACATCGTGAGAACCGAAGTCGGCGAGGACGACCCCGCTTTCGGGGAGTTCATCAAGGAAATTGCGCGCGTCGAGCTGGACGTGCTCGCGTTGGAGGCAACCGAACTGCGAATCGTCGCACAGATGTCGCGTGGCATCGATCCGGGACCGGCTGCGTCGCTGTTCAAGATCAGGGGTACCGAGATATTCCAGCGCATCACGGATCTGACGCATCAGGCGATCGGCAACTACGGCCTGGCTATCCGCGAGCACCCGGTCAGCGCCAACCGCGTCATGCCAGGGCCGGAGTACGGGCACACGGCGACGGAAAAATATCTGAACTCCCGAAAACTCAGCATTTACGGGGGATCGAATGAAATCCAGCGCAACATCATCGCGAAAGCAGTTCTTGGTCTCTGACCACATCGCACGAGGCATCGGATGGATATCCAGTTGACGGAAGAACAGGAATTGCTCCGTTCCAGCATTCAACGGTTCCTGCGCGAGCAGTACGATTTCGACGAGCGCCGAAAAATTGTTGCAACCGATGAGGGGTGGAGCCGCAAGCACTGGAGCGCCTTTGCGGAGCTTGGGTTGTGCGCGGCACCGTTTCAGGAAAGCTCCGGCGGCCTTGGTGGCGGATCGCTTGCGACAATGATCGTGATGCAGGAGTTCGGACGCAACCTGGTCGTTGAACCGTACTTCGAGACCGTCGTTCTCGCAGGCGGCCTGATCGAGGACGCTGGCTCGCCCGAGCAGCGCCAGACCTTTCTGCCGAAGATCATGGATGGCAGCGCCATATGGACGCTGGCCTGGGCAGAAGGGCGATCACGCTACGATTTCAATAACGTTACGACGACGGCGCGGCACCAGGGGGACAATTTTGTCTTGAGTGGAACCAAGGCGGCAGTGATTGGTGCGCCGTGGGCCGACAAGCTGATCGTCTCGGCGCGCACATCAGGCGGACCCCGCGATCGTGCCGGCGTAAGCCTGTTCGTCGTCGATCGCGATTCGGCCAATCTCCACCTGCAAAGCTTCAAAACCGTCGATGGCCGGCGCGCCGCCGAACTCACGCTGATGGACGTGCAAGTGCCGGCCAGCCAGCTGCTTGGTACCGAAGGTGAAGGCGTCGCGGCGCTGGAGGCGTGCCGTGACCGTGCTATCGCAGCACTCTGCGCGGAAGCCGTCGGCGCGATGTCGGTGCTGAATTCGGCGACGCTTGAATACAGCAAAGCGCGCAAGCAATTCGGGGTCGCCCTCGGGACGTTTCAGGTGTTGCAGCACCGCATGGTCGATATGTTCATCGCGCTCGAAGAGTCGATCTCGCTCACGCAACATTTGAGCCTCAGCCTTGCGGCTCGGGAGCCAAATGGATCGAAGCTGGCGTCGGGCGCGAAGTCGAAAGTCGGCAACGCCGCACGCTTCGTCGCAGAGCAGGCCGTGCAGCTACATGGCGGCATGGGCATGAGCGACGAATTGAACGTCGGCCATTACTTCAAGCGGATAAGCTCCATCAACATCCAGTTTGGCGATCCTGCCTATCATCTGATGCGATATGCGCAGCAAAGCTGAATGTTCGTTCGAGGCGGTAATCCGACTGTCGTATCCAACCAGAGGCTAACCAATGACTGAAGCTGTGATCGTCTCGACCGCTCGCACCCCGATCGGCAAGGCATACAAAGGCGCGCTCAACCATACCGAGGGCGCCACCCTGTTGGGGCACGCGATCTCGTCGGCGCTGTCACGCGCCAGGATCGAGGGCGCCGAAGTAGAGGATGTCGTGATGGGTTGCGCCATGCAACAGGGTACCACGGGCACCAATATTGCGCGGAAGGCGCTGCTGCGCGCTGGACTTCCGGTGAGCGTGGCCGGAACGACCATAGATCGCCAATGCGCGTCCGGCCTTCAGGCGATTGCGTTAGCTGCACGGTCCGTGATTTTCGACGGTGTGGAAGTCGCTATCGGCGGCGGCGGTGAGTCGATCAGCCTGGTGCAGAACAACCAGATGAACACGTTTCATGCCGTCGATTCAGAGCTGCTCGCCATCAAGGGCGATGCTTATATGGCGATGCTGGATACAGCCGAGATCGTGGCAAAGCGCTACGACATTTCGCGCGAACGCCAGGACGAATATAGCCTGGAGAGCCAGCGCCGGACGGCGGCAGCGCAGCAGGGCGGCCGCTTCAACGACGAACTTGCACCGATCAAGACTACGATGGCGGTCACCGACAAGGCGACCGGTGCCGTGTCATATCAGCAAGTGACGCTGTCGGCCGACGAGGGGCCGCGTCCCGATACCACCGCTGAAGGCCTCGCGGGCGTCAAGCCGGCCAAGGGGCCGGGCTTCACCATTACGGGCGGTAATGCGAGCCAGCTCTCCGACGGCGCAAGTGCCGCCGTCATCATGAGCGACAGACTGGCGGCGCAGAAGGGACTAAAGCCGCTCGGCATTTTCCGCGGCTTTGTCGCGGCGGGCTGCGAGCCGGACGAGATGGGAGTGGGGCCGGTCTACGCCGTGCCCCGGCTACTCAAGCGTCACGGACTCAAGATCGACGATATCGATCTCTGGGAATTGAACGAGGCATTCGCAGTGCAAGTCATCTATTGCCGCGACAAGCTCGGGATCGATCCGGAAAAGCTCAACGTCAATGGCGGCTCGATCGCGGTTGGCCACCCCTACGGCATGACCGGAGCGCGGCTGACCGGCCACGCCTTGATCGAGGGGCGCCGGCGCAAAGCCAAATACGCCGTCGTCACCATGTGCGTGGGCGGCGGCATGGGCGCTGCAGGACTTCTCGAAATTGTCCACTGACGAACAACAAGCCGGCCAGTCCAGACATCTGTGAAACCACATCGGAGGCACGCGTGAAGACAGCAATTACTGCGATGTTCGGCATCGAACATCCGATCATCCAGGGCGGAATGCACTATGTGGGGTTTGCTGAACTCGCGGCCGCCGTGTCGAACGCCGGCGGACTCGGGATTATCACCGGTCTGACGCAAAGAACGCCGGAGCTATTGGCCAAGGAGATCGCGCGTTGCCGGGACATGACGGACAAGCCGTTCGGCGTGAACCTGACGTTCCTGCCGACCTTCAGCGCGCCGCCCTATCCGGAGTACATCGCAGCCATCAGGGAAGGCGGGATCAAGGTCGTTGAAACCGCGGGTCGCAGCCCTGAGCAGTATATGCTGGCCTTGAAGGCGGGTGGCATCAAGGTGATTCACAAATGCACGTCCGTTCGCCACTCGCTGAAGGCCGAGCAGATCGGCTGCGACGCCGTCAGTGTCGATGGCTTCGAATGCGGCGGGCATCCCGGCGAGGACGATATGCCCAACATGATCCTGCTGCCGCGCGCGGACGAGGAACTGAAGATACCGTTCGTGGCGTCGGGCGGCATGGCGGACGCGCGCAGCCTGGTCGCTGCCCTTGCGATGGGGGCCGCCGGGATGAACATGGGAACGCGCTTCATTGCCACCAGGGAAGCGCCGGTGCACGAGAACGTCAAGAATGCGCTGGTCAAGGCATCAGAGCTCGACACGCGTCTGGTCATGCGCAGGCTCCGGAATACCGAGCGCGTATTGAACAACAAGGGCGTCGAGCAGTTGCTCGAGATCGAACGAGAGAAGGGCAAGCAACTCAAGATCGAAGATATCCACGATCAGGTGGCGGGCGTCTATCCCAAGGTGATGATCGACGGCGATATGGATGCTGGCGCCTGGAGTTGCGGCATGGTCGCGGGCCTCATCCATGACATTCCGACGGTAAAGGAACTGATCGATCGCATCATGGCGGACGCCGAGCGGATCATCCGTCAGCGCCTGACCGGCTTCCTCGATGATGCCGAGCAAAGGCCGGCTGCCGCTCGGGCGATCGCGTGAGCGCTCCGGAAGGGGAGAGGGGAATTTATGGATCTGGCCGACTTCCACTACTACGAGCCTTCGAAGGGTCACGGACTCCGACATAATCCATTCAACGCGATTGTCGCGCCGCGTCCGATCGGCTGGATTTCGTCGCGGAATGCGGCTGGTCAACTGAATCTTGCTCCATACAGCTTCTTCAACGCGTTCCTCTACGACCCTCCGATAATCGGGTTCTCCTCAATTTCGTGGAAGGACACCGTAAAGAACGTCAGCGAGACCCGCGAATTCGTCTGGAATCTGGTTACGATGGATCTGGGCGAGCGCATGAACGTGACGGCGACGTCTCTCGATCACGGCGTGAGCGAGTTCGAAGCAGCAGGGCTGACGCCAATACCCGGGCGCCACGTCGCTGTGCCGCGGGTAGGCGAGAGCAGGGCCGCAATGGAATGCAAGGTCGTCGAGGTCTCTCAGTTGGCGAATGCGCGTGGTGAGAAGGTCGAAGGATGGTTCGTACTCGGCGAGGTCGTGGCGGTGTACATCGACAGGACTTTGATCGAGGACGGTGTCTACAACACTGCACTTGCGCGTCCCATACTGCGCGCGGGCCGTGGTGGAGATTACCTCGAGGTCAGGACCGAAAACATGTTCGAGATGAAGCGCCCGGCTGGCAGCAGCAAGCCGGAATTCCACGGCACCTGAATCAAGACGCCGGGCCCCGCGCGTACAAGCCAAGAGCCAGCAGTGAAAACGCGCTCAGCACTACGCCCAGCGCGAACATTGCCTCATGCGACACCGTGGCGGCGAGCCATACGCCGATTGCGGCGTTCATCATCTGCCAGAAACCCAGCAGCGCCGAGGCCGCGCCGGCTTTTTCCCCGAATGGAGAGAGCGCCCGCGCGGTAGCCAGTGGACTGACAATCCCCATACCGAGGAGAAATACGCTCATCGCGCCCAGAAACGGCAGGAAAGTCGGGCTGATCATCGAGATGATCAGGATCGCGACGCTGCCGGCGGTGGTTGCCAACAGTCCTGCCCGGATCGGGCCATCGAGCCCGTAGCGTGGCGCCAGTTTCGTCGCCAGCATACCCGCGGCGAATACGATGAAGACGGTGCCGGCGAAGAAGAGGCCGAGCTGCATCGGCGTGAAGTCAAGCGCTTCAATGAACAAGCGCGGTGCAGCCGAAAACATCGAGAACAAGCCGCCGATGATCAGGCTCGCGGTCGCAGCCGGGATAGCGAAACGGCGATCGCCAATCAGGCCAACATAGATCCTGACGATAGCGACCGGATTGAGCGGAGTGCGGATCGAATTGTGGGTTTCGCCGATGACAAAGCCGTAGGCAATGGCGCCCGCAGCAGCAAAGGCCGCGACGAGAGCGAATTCGGAGCGCCAGCCAAAGCTGTGATCGAGTGCGCCGCCGAGCAGCGGCGAGAATCCGGGGGCTGCGGACATTGCGATCATGATCAGCGCCATCGCGCGCGCCAATGCGGGCCCACGGAACATGTCGCGGGCGATGGCGCGAGACAGCACTGACGTCGCGCAGGCGCCCGCAGCCTGCACGACGCGGCCGACCAAAAGATTAGGCAGGTCGTTCGCCAAACCGCACCAGACGCTGCCGCCGAAGAACACCGCAAATCCGATCAGGACCGGCCAGCGTCTTCCGTAGCGATCCGAAAGCGGCCCGACCACGAGCTGGCCAAACCCGAACACCGCAAGAAAGACAGTGATGGCGGACGTGACAGCCGCGCTCGTGACATTCAACGAGATCGCAATTTGTGGCAGCGACGGCAGCAAGATGTTGGTCGCGAGCGTCCCCATGGCGGCCAGGACGGAAAGGACCGCGATCGGCAGGGCGCTGGAGATGGGAACGCCCGGCGGCGCGGTCTTGGTCGCTTCGCACTGGTCTGCCATGGGAACTTTCGCGCTGATAGGGATAGGCAGGTTACAAGGCGGCGAGCGACGCGGTTCGCGCCACTCGCCGAGCCGTTTTTTTGCCGGATCGCCCGTGCTATCCGCGGACGACGCGCTCGATCGCGATGGCGGTGGCTTCACCGCCACCGATGCAAAGGGCTGCAACGCCGCGCTTGAGGTTCTGCGCCTCCAGCGCATGCAGCAGCGTCACGATCAGGCGTGCGCCGGTGGCGCCGATCGGATGACCGAGCGCGCAGGCGCCGCCATTGACGTTCAGCTTCTCGCGGGGGATGGCGAGATCCTTCTGCGCCGCCATCGCCACCACCGCGAAGGCCTCGTTGATCTCGAACAGGTCGACGTCGCCGACGCTCCAGCCGACCTTGTCCAACAGCTTGCGAATGGCCGGGATCGGCGCGGTGGTGAACCATTGCGGCTCCTGGCTATGGGTGGCGTGGCCCTTGATCTCGGCCAGCACCGGAAGCCCGTCGCGATCGGCGAGGGAGCGCTTTGCGAGGATGAGTGCCGCGGCGCCGTCGGCGTTCGCCGAGGAGGCCGCCGGCGTGATGGTGCCGTTGGCGCGGAACGCTGCTTTCAATCCGGGAATCTTCGCCGGGTCGACCTTGAGCGGGTGCTCGTCATTGGCGATGATCCGCGGCCCGGCCTTCTCCGTCAGCGTGATCGGCGCGATCTCGGCCCTGAACGCGCCGCCTTCGACCGCCTTGCGCGCGCGGGTCAAGGTCTCCATCGCGTAGGCGTCCTGATCCCCGCGGGTGAACTGATAGGCTTCCGCTGTCGCTTCGCCGAAATCGCCCATCGAGCGGCCGGTCTCATAGGCGTCTTCCAGCCCGTCCATCATCATGTGATCGATGATGCGGTCGTGGCCGGCGCGGTAACCGCCGCGCGCCTTGGCCAGCAGATAGGGCGCATTGCTCATGCTCTCCATGCCGCCGGACAGCACGATCGAGGCGGAGCCTGCATTGATGATGTCGTGGGCCAGCATGGTGGCCTTCATGCCGGAGCCGCAGACCTTGTTGATGGTGGTAGCGCCGGTGGCATCCGGCAATTTGGCGCCGCGGGCGGCCTGGCGGGCCGGCGCCTGGCCCTGTCCGGCCGGCAACACGTTACCCATGAACACCTCGTCGATCTTTTCGGGGGCCAGCTTCGCCCGCTCCAGCGCCGCGCTGATCACATGAGAGCCGAGCTTGTGGGCGCTGAGAGGTGACAACTCGCCCATGAACCGGCCGAGCGGCGTGCGGGCGGCGGAAAGAATGACGACGGGATCGGAAGCAGCGGCCATGGCGAACTCTCCTGTTGATAGCTGTTGTTATATGATGATAATCATATAAGATGGCCGGCATTGCAATGCAATGTTGCCGTGGCCTTCAAGGAAGCGCGGTTCCAGAATTGCTCGGAGGGGATAGGAACGGCTTGCACAGCCGGTCACCTCTGGAGTTTGCACGGGGTGGCGATGCGTTACGAAGAAAACCACAGGCGTCAAACCCACAGTCGGATCGTTGAAAATGCCTCCTACGGCTTACGCCAGAAGGGTGCCAAAGGGCTCAGTGTTGTCGACTTGATGAAGCTCGCGGGTCTGACGCATGGCGGCTTCTATAACCATTTCGATTCGCGTGCCGCGCTTGTTGGCGAGGCAATCGCTTTTGCAATGGACCAGATGACCGAGCGGTGGAAAAAGCTGGCGAATGGGAAGGCCAACGGGGAGCGCTTCGAGGCGTTGATCGCCGATTATCTTAGTCCCCGGCATCGCGACAATCCTAAACACGGTTGCGCGCTTCCGGCGTTGGCCGCCGACGTCGCCCGATCGGGCCCGCGCGAGCGGCGGGCCTTGGCCTCCAAACTGGAAAAGATGATCGACGTCTTTGCCGAGTTGCTTCCCGATGAAGCACCCCAACAGGCTCGCCAAATCGCAACAGGCGCTATCGCAATCATGGTTGGATCGATGGTGCTGTCGCGTGCTGTCGGCGCCGGGAAGCTTTCCGACAGCATTCTCGATGCCGGACGCATGACCGCCGGCAGCCGGATTCGGAAGCCCCAGCGGAGAACGACAAAGGCGATGCGCTGCGACAAATCATAACGTAGGGAGGTCACGATGACGGCCGGCAAGTGGCTCAAGACAGCCTGCAACCTGTGTTACATAAATTGCGGTATCGAAGTCCTGGTGAATGACGGGCGCCTCGAGAAAGTGCGAGGCGACCGTTCGAGCCCGAAATCACAGGGTTATCTGTGCAACAAGGCGACCCGGATTCCATATTATGCGCATCACAGGGATCGGCTCACGACCCCGTTGCGTCGTCGCGCCGACGGTGGCTTTGATGAAATCGCGTGGGACGTGGCGATCGCAGAAATCGCGGAGCGTCTGCGAGACGTCGTCGACAAGTATGGCGGCAAGAGTATCGCCCTTTATGGCGGCGGCGGGCAGGGCAACCACGCCGGCGGTGCCTACGCCAGTGGATTGTTGCGCGCGCTGGGTTCGCGCAGCGTCTTCAACGCCCTTTCGCAGGAGAAAACCGGCGACTTCTGGGTCAATGGCCACATGTTCGGCAGCCAGACCTGCCACACCGCCGAGGACGTACATCATTGCGATCTCCTGCTGGTCATCGGTGCAAATCCCTGGATCGCGCACGGCTTCCCCAATGCGCGCGATCATCTCAATCAAATCCGCAAGGATCCCGCACGCAAGCTGATCGTCATTGATCCCCGGCGAACCGAAACCGCCGAAATGGCGGATATGCATCTTGCGGTTCGTCCCGGCACGGACGCGTTTCTCCTTGGTGCGCTGCTGGCCACGCTTGTCCGTTCCGACCGGATCGACCATGCGTTCATTGAGGAGCACACGACCGGCTTCGCGGAAGTGAGGCGGGCACTGCTAGACATCCCCGTTGAAGAATGGGCTGCTGCCGCGGATATCTCGATCGCGGACCTGGAGCGTTGCGCCGCGATGATCGCGGCCGCGAAGGCCATGGTGGTTCGGGTCGAGCTTGGCATCCAGCAAGGCATCAACTCGACGCTCAACTCCTATCTCGAAAAGCTTTTGATCATGCTTTCCGGCAATTTCGGCCGCAAAGGTACCAACCAATTGCATAGCTGGCTTCAACCGCTATGGGGCAATTCTCCGAGCCAGACATTCGCACCGACCGGCGACGCAATTATCGGGGGCCTGTTGCCGCCCAACATTTTCCCCGAAGCGGTGCTCAAGGACCATCCTGACCGGTTGCGTTGCGCCTGGATCGACAGCTCCAATCCTGCCAATACCGCCGCAAACACCGAGGCGGTGGAGCGCGCGCTGCGCTCGCTCGAGCTATGCGTTGTGGTTGACGTTGCGATGACCGAAACCGCACGGCTCGCGCATTACGTTCTCCCGGCGTCCTCACAATTCGAGAAAACCGAATTTACCCTGTTCAACTTTGAATTTCCGACGAACTATTTTCACGTTCGTGCCGGTGTGTTGCCGCCGCTCGCCGGCACCTTGCCGGAGCCCGAGATCTACACGCGGCTTGCCATCGCCCTGGGACTTCTACCAGGTGACAACGTACTCGCGCCCCTGCGGGAGGCGGCGCGGCGTTCGCGAGCCGAGTTCGCCACAGCCTTTCGTGCTTTCATCGCGGAGAACCCCGGCGCAGTCGCTGCCCTGGTGCTCTATCACACATTGGGGCAGACGCTTCCGGATGGCACGGCAGCCGCAGCACCCTTGTGGGGCGCGGCGCTGGCTTGCGCGAAACGATCGCCGCACGCGGTGCGGCGGGCGATCGGCGCATCGGACGAGGTGACGGATCATCAGCTCGGCGATCTCCTGTTCGACACTATCGTGGCCACACGGCAGGGCACCGCGGTTACCCGGCACGACTATGGCGAGGTCTGGTCATTGATCAGCCATTCGGATCGCAGGGTTCGGCTGGCGCTCCCGCAGATGCTGGAATGGCTCGGGCGTCTCGATCCGCAAGCAGCAGGCGCGCCAAAGGAGTTTCCGTTCATGCTGGCGGCGGGTGGCCGGCGCATGTTCAATGCCAACCAGATCTTTCGCGATCCCGCGTGGCGTCGCGAGGATCCGGATGGCGCCATGTTGATCAATTCGAGCGATCTGAGCGAGTTGGGCGCGAAGGATGGTGACTGGATCGCCGTCGAGTCGGTGGTCGGGCGGCTCGTCGTCCGCTGCAAGGTCGACGACGCCATGCGAAATGGCCAGTTGGCGCTGCCGCACGGCTACGGTCAGGCATACCCCGCGTCGGACGGAGAGCGCCTGATCAACGGGCCGCGTATCAATCTGCTCACGGAAAGCGGCAACCGCGATCCCATTGCGGGCACGCCCTACCACAAGAACGTCGCGGTTCGTCTGGCCCTGGTGTCCGCGCACGAGGCTGCCGCCTATCAGTCGCAGTCCGAGCGAATTCATATGAGAGTGGCCGGACAATAGCTCGAAGGGAGCGTTAAATGACCGAGAAACCAATCGCGATCGTGACGGGGGTAGGGCCGGGCACTGGAGCTGCCATCGTCAAGCGCTTCTCTGCTGGCGGGTTCCGCATCATAGCGCTTGCCCGTTCAGCGGAGCTCATCAATCGCCTTGCGCAAGAGCTTCCCGATGTGCACGCGGTGACCTGCGACGTCTCAGACGAGAGCCAGGTGCGGACCGTGGTCACTGACGTAAAGCGCCGTTTTGGCGCGACCGATGTTCTCATCCACAACGCGGTCGGAGGGGGCTGGGGGAGCTTTCGCGAGATCGATCCGAAGATGCTGAAGGGCAATTTCGAGGTCAACGTGATGGGCTTGTTGTACCTGGCGCGCGAAGTCGCTCCAGACATGGTCGATCGGGGCAGGGGCGCAATCCTGGTGACCGGAAACACGTCTTCGATCCGAGGCAAGGCCAATTTCGCCGGCTTCGCTCCGACAAAGGCGGCGCAGCGTATTTTGGCCGAGTCGATCGCACGCGACATGGGACCTCTCGGCGTGCACGTCGGCTATGTTCTCATCGACGCCGTGATCGACACGCCCCGGATGCGCGCGCGGATGAGCGACAAACCGGATGAATTCTTCATCAAGCCTGCCGCCATCGCCGACGAATTGTACCATCTCTACGGTCAGGACCGATCGGCCTGGTCATTCCTCACGGAACTGCGGCCCTTCCGCGAAAACTGGTGACGCCTGGCCGGTGAGAAACACGGTTACAGCGGAGGTAACGCGCTTACTCATTTAGTGAGCTCCGCAGACGCAGGACTTGAAAGGTCAAGACCATGACTGATGAGTCAATCTCGATTGATACAGGGACGGACGAACTGCTGTGTGCGATCCGGGATCGCGTCGCCGTGATCACCTTGAATCGACCCGAGGCGCGAAATTCGCTGTCCGACCATCTCACGCCGGCGTTGCGCCGGATGATCAAGCGCAACGGTGACGATCCGGACGTCGGCGCACTGCTGATTACCGGCGCAGGCAGCGCTTTCTGTTCGGGCGGTGACGTCAAGGGTATGGGGGCCAGCTCTGCCGCACCGGCCATGTCATTCAGCGACAAGGTTGCGCGATTGCGGGAACGCCAGCGAACCCTGACCGGTGTACTTGTCTCGGTGCGTAAACCCACCATCGCGGCCTTGCCGGGACCGGCGGCTGGCGGCGGGCTTGCGCTCGCGCTCGCTTGCGACATTCGTATCGCAGCCGAATCCACCATCATGACGACTGGCTATGCCAGGATTGCGCTCACCGGCGATTACGGCATTTCGTGGCTATTGACCCGGCTGGCCGGGACGGCGCGTGCCCGCGAACTGATGTTTTTGTCCGAACGGATCGATGCACGCCGCTGCGAAGCGCTGGGGCTGGTAAATCGCGTGGTGCCTGATGTTGACTTGCAGAACGAAGCGTTTGCATTGGCGAGGACGTTGGCGAACGGTCCGGCAAGCGCCTACGCCTCCATCAAGGATAATCTCGACCTTGCGCTGTCGGCTGACTTCCTGACGTCATTGGATCAAGAGGCCGAGAAGATGGTCGTTGCGGCGGGTACGGCGCAGCATGCCGAAGCCGTGCGGGCCTTTATCGAGAAACGTGCCCCCAGTTACCGGTGAGACTAATCGGCTGAAGGCCCACCGAGCAGCGCTCCGATCTGGAACGTCCCGATCCGGCGCGAACCGCAAGTCCGAAACGCCTGTAGCATGAAAACGCCAAAGCCCTTCTGCTGCCGCGTTACGTCACTCCTCATCCGATTTGTTTTCCGGAGATGGTCCGGCAATATCCGCCACCACGGCAGCAATCAGCGATTCCGTCAGAGGATCATCCGCAATCACCCGAGACAATATGACAGCGCCAACCATCTCCGAGAGGATAGCGGCGGGATGTCTGCTGCCCGCAGCCCCTGGGGTCGCGGACGACAGTTTCGCAATCTGGTCGAGATAGTCTTGAATCGCCGTGACGAAGACAGCGCGGAGAGCGGGATCGTCGCGCCGCGCGGCGTCCGCGGCCAATGCCGGCAGAATGCACCCGGAACCTGGATCGTCGCGATGGGCCGATGACACATAGCGTTCGATGAGTTCGCGAAACGGATCTTGAGGCTGTTGGGCCAGTCCGTTCTTCAGCAACGCTTTCGTGTCCGCGATCGCACGTTCGCTGGCCTTGACCGCCAGATCATCCTTTGAAGCGAAGTTGCGATAAAAGCCGCCATGGGTCAGCCCGGCTGCTTTCATGATGTCGGCAACGCCGATCCCGTCGAAACCATGCTGACGCAGCAGGCGCGCCGCAGTCTCGATGATCTGCTCGCGGTTTTCCTGCGCCTTTTCTCGCGACACCCTCATGGTTTGCTCACTCCGTTGGTAGCAGGACCGGACCTTCGTCTGATGGTCCCAACCGCGGCCGAGCGTTCTCAGATTCGCAAAAACACCGCTTGACATTTTTCATGACGATCATCATCTATCAGTTAAGATGACGATCGTCATCAAAAATTTGAAGCGAATGACGGCTGCCAGCCAGTTGAAGCCGACCGTTTCGTAGTCAAGAGGTAAAATAATGCCTATGCTGAAGGCGCAGGCGCGCCAGAAGACCGCGTTTCTCACCGGCGCGTCGAGTGGCATCGGCAAGGCTGCTGCTGCCGCGCTGACAAGTGCCGGCTACCGCGTAATCGGAACCAGTCGGCACGCCGAGCCGGATGCGATGCGTGACGGCATCCGGATGATTGCGTGCGATGTAAGGTCAGATGAATCCGTCGCAGTCGCCGTGGCTCGGGCGCATGCCGAGCTCGGGCAGATCGATCTACTGGTCAATAATGCCGGGGTCGGGGTAACAGGCGCGGCGGAAGAAAGTTCGATCGCGCAAGTCCGTTCGTTGTTCGAGACCAATTTTCACGGCGTCGTGCGGGTGACCAATGCCGTGCTGCCGATCATGCGAGGGCAGGGTAGCGGGCGCATTCTCAATGTCGGTTCCGCGCTGGGGTTCATTCCGGCTCCCTACAGCGTTTATTATTCGGCAAGCAAACACGCGATCGAGGGATATTCGGAATCGCTCGATCATGAGGTTCGTGAGTTCGGCGTGCGCGTCGTTGTCATCGAGCCCGCTGCCACGCGCACTTCGTTTGAAGCCAGCACTGTCCCATCCGATACGCCACTCGCCGCCTACGACGCGAGCCGCGCGAAATATCTCGTGGCGTATGAACGTGCGATGGCCGTGGCGGACACCGCTGAAAGCGTAGCCGAAACCATCGTGCAGGCGGCGCGCGATAAGACTCCGCGCCTGCGCTACCCGTCCGGCAAGGCTGCGCGGCAGGTCGCATTCGCCCGGCGTTTTGTTCCTCGGGCCCTGTTCGACAAGATTCTGAGGTCGCAATTCGGGCTGGCGTAATCAGCTCGTGTACTGGCGCGCAAAGAGGGAGCCGTACCATCCGGCCGAATATCCCTCCCATCTTGGGATTTTCCATCTTGGGATTTTCGGTCCGAGCCGGACAATGGAGAAAACCATGGCAAGTTCTGTTGCTAAATTCGGGCGGGAGGTGCGCTACATAGATGCACCCACTCTCTCGATAAATGTCGGGGGGACCAGTTTCGTCTACCGCGACATCGGCCCCCGGAGCGGCGTGCCGCTAATTCTTCTCAACCATTGGGGCGCGGTTCTGGACAATTTCGATCCGCGGATTGTCGACGGCCTCGCCGGCAAGCATCGCGTGATCGCGACCAATTACCGGGGTATCGGTGCGTCGGGCGGAACAGCGCCCGTGACCATCGATGAAATGGCGCGGGATGCGATTGCCCTGATCCGTGCGCTGGGCTTCGAGAAGGTCGATCTGCTCGGCTTTTCCCTCGGCGGATTTGTGGCGCAGGATATCACGCTGAAGGCACCGGACCTGGTGCGAAAACTCATTCTGACCGGCACGGGGCCGGCGGGCGGCGAAGGTATCGACAAGGTGTGGCCGGTATCCTGGCCTTTGATGATCAAAGGCTTTCTGACGCTGCGAGACCCGAAATTCTACCTGTTTTTCACGTCCACGGCCAATGGCCGCCAAGCCGCGGCAGCTTTCCTCAAACGGCTGAAAGAGCGCAAGGCAGGCCGGGACAAAGGACCTACGCCCGGCGCCTTCTTTCGGCAGCTCAAGGCGATCACTGCCTGGGGCCGGCAGGCGCCTCAGGATCTCGGAAACATTCGGATCCCCGTACTGATCGCGAATGGCGATAACGATATCATGGTGCCGACCGCAAACAGCATCGATATGGCGCGCCGTATCCCGGGCGCGCAACTGGTCATCTACGAAGATGCCGGACATGGCGGGATTTTTCAGAACCACGCCGATTTCGTGCCGAAGGCGCTGTCCTTCCTCGATGCCTGACGCCGTGACCAGATTTCAAATTGGAGAGACGCCATGAAGGCATTCGTTGTCGATAAATACAAAAAGAAAGGCGCTTTGCGCCTGGCCAATTTGCCGGCGCCGGAGTTGCGGGACGATGATGTCATGGTTCGAGTTCACGCAACCGGTGTGAACCTTCTGGACTCCAAGGTCAGGGACGGAGAATTCAAGCTCATACTGCCGTATCGTCCGCCTTTCGTTCTGGGGCACGATGTTGCCGGCATAGTCACCAGGGTTGGCCCCAAGGTCAGGCGGTTCAAGGCGGGCGACGAGGTTTATGCACGGCCGCGCGATCATCGGGTCGGAACGTTCGCGGAATTCATTGCCATGAATGAAGCCGACGTGGCGCTAAAGCCCAAAAACATCAGCATGAATGAAGCCGCCTCCATCCCGCTGGTGGGGCTGACCGCCTGGCAGGCGCTGGTAGAGGTGGCCAAGCTGAAGCCCGGCCAGAAGGTTTTCATTCAGGCCGGCTCCGGTGGTGTGGGGACTTTTGCCATCCAGCTCGCCAAGCATCTCGGCGCGACAGTTGCGACGACGACGAGCACGAAAAATGTCGAGCTGGTCAGGAGTCTCGGCGCAGATGTGGTCATCGACTACAAGACGCAGGATTTCGAGAAGGCTTTGTCGGGCTACGATCTGGTCCTGCACAGCCAGGACGCCAAGACGCTTGAAAGATCTCTGCGCGTGTTGAAACCGGGTGGCCTCCTCATCTCGATCTCGGGGCCACCCGACCCCGAATTCGCAAGGGAGTTCGGGTTGAACCTGTTCCTGAAACTGGTGATGCGCCTGCTCAGTCGTGGTGCGCGCAAGAAAGCCAAAAGCCTTGGTGTGCGCTTCTCGTTCCTGTTCATGCGCGCGCAGGCACAACAGTTGGGCGAGATCACTTCCCTTATTGAATCCGGTGTGATCCGTCCGGTGGTGGATAAGATTTTTCCGTTTGAGAAGACCGGGGATGCGCTGGCCTATGTCGAGACCGGACGCGCAAAGGGGAAGGTCGTCGTCACGGTCGCAGAGCAGAAGCCGTAGCAACTTCACCGGATTTGCGATGCCGCGTTGCGATGTCGCTGCTTGCACAGCTTTTCGGGAAGCTCGGATCGGAGGCGATCATACCAGCGATGAATCACTGAAGAAATAGATCACAAAGGTCGTGCCGGAAAGCTTGCCGGCGACCAAACGCATCCGAGGAAGCAACATGACTCAATCCAAACGCGACACCAAAACTTCAGTACAGGACGTTGCACTCATTGTCGGCGGCGGTCCGGGCATCAGCTCGAGTTGCGCCAGGCTGTTCGCGGAAAACGGTATGCGTGTCGCCGTCGCAGCCAGGAATCCTGAGAAAGCGGTCCTTGAGACTCTCGAGAAGACGCATGGCGTGCGTCGATACGCCTGCGATGCAAGTGAACCGGCGGCCGTGGCGCAGCTGTTCGGGAATGTCGTTCAAGACATCGGGACGCCGAGGCTTGTCGTGCATAACATCGATGGCCGGGTTCCCGGCATTTTCCGCAAGAACGTTATCGAAGCCGACCCGGTCATGGCGCTCGAAACACTTCGAAACTCGGCGTTCTCTGCGTTTCTGGTAGGTCAACAGGCCGCCCGGGTCATGCTCGGAAACGAGCCCGACGCCAATGGCGCGAAGGGAACGATCATCTTCACGAACGCCAGCGCGGCGCTCAAAGGCTTCCCGTCAAGTGGCGCCTTTGCAATGGCATGTCATGCCAAGTCCGGATTAGCGCAAAGCATGGCAAGAGAACTGATGCCGCAGGGGATCCACATCGCGAATGTGCCGATCGACGCCGCGATCGGCTGGACTCAGGAGGACGGGACCCGCGCGCACCGGCTGGCGGGAACGACTGTCGACGACAATATGGCCGACCCTGACCATATCGCCGAAACCTATCTGCAACTGCACCGCCAGCATCGGTCGACCTGGGCGTTCGAAGTCGTGCTCCGGCCGTGGGCCGAGAAATGGTGACACGCACCTGCTTCGGTGCGGACCCAGGGGGCCATCGCAAAGAGGTTACGTTGGTTGAGTATTGACTGAGTGTCTTGAGAGGCTGCATGTCGGCAAGTCGCCGCCGATAACAGCACAGGACTGCGCTCGCGCGGTGACATCGATCCACGATGCTTATCGTCTGGCACGGCGCTAGTGGATATTCTCCGCATCGAGTAGCTTCCCTGCCGAGCTTGGCTTTTCATTCCTGGCGTTCCCAAATCTGCGAACGACCCAGCATTGACACGCCAATGTAGCCGCGCACGTTGAGTTTCTTGCCGCCGTCGGTCAGCTGGATTTTGCTGCTGTAGACCTTGCCATTGTCCGGATCGAGGATTCTGCCGGCGGTATATTCGGCACCGTCCTTCTTCAGGCCACTCAGGATTACCAAGCCGAGTACCGGCACATCCTTGAGCGCGCCTTCGCATTTTTCACATTTCGGATTCCGGTCCTCGGACGGGGCGCGGAATACCTTTTCAATCTTGCCCTGCAGGGTGCCATTCGACTCCGTGATGCGGATAAGCGCTCTCGGCTTGCCGCTGGCGTCATCGACATTTCTCCACAAGCCGACAGGAGAGGCATTATCCGCCCAGGCCCCGGAGGACATGAGTGCAGCAGCCAAGGTGAGCGCGAGAACGCCTGATTGTTTCAAAATACGCATTCCGATGGTCTCCAAGGTGGGTGAGTCAATTCCAAATAGGAATTAAATATGGTGGCAGAAATATCCTTTTTTCTAGTTCGATGGATAACCATCCGCCTTGACAGTTCTATTTTAGAACTATTTACTTGACCGGCCAATGGAAGTGAAGGGGCGGACCTGCCGGTTTGAAGGGGGCCGCGCAGCGCTCCCGAAAACAAGGCGCGAGGAGGGTGGCATGAGGAGCGTGGACGATATCACTGCGGCCGAATTGCTGGACGGTCTGCCGTCCAGGGTACACGAGGTCTACGCGCCGTTCGTGCGCGACATCCCGGATCATCCGGCGTTCGTGGAAGGGGGGCGTTCATGGAGCTACCGGCAGTTCTCGGAAGCTGTCGACGCCGTGACGAAGGATCTCGCCGATCTCGGAATCAGGCCCGGCGATCGCGTGATGATTGCGAGCGAGAACAGCGTGGCTCTGGGGGCGATGCTCTTCGCGGCGAGCAAGCTCGATGCATGGGGCATTGCGGTTAATCCCCGCCTCTCGGCCAGGGAGATCGACCTGATCGGGACGCACAGCGGCGCCAGACGCGTGCTGTTCAACGCGGCGCTTTCGAAGGAAGCCGCCGATCACGCCAGCCGCGTCGAAGCTACAATAGACGCTGTGGGACCGTTCGGTGGAATCGGTATTGGTCCTCTCAATGCGGATGCGCAAGCGGAGCCGGTCGAGAAGGATGGCGCCCGCCAGGTCGCGGGCCTTTTGTACACCTCGGGCACGACCGGTGCACCGAAGGGAGTCATGCTGAGCCACCGCAACCTCCTCTTTACCGCAAAGACTTCGGGAATCCTTCGCCAAAGCGGTCCGGCCGACCGCATCTACGGCGTGCTGCCGATGTCCCACATCGTCGGGTACTCGATCCTGCTGATCGCCACGCTGATGCACGGCGGCACATTGTATGTTGTGGCCAAGGCCGATCCCGCTGCGCTGGCCCATGCCATAGCCGAGGAGGGGATTACGAGCCTGTTCGGTGTGCCCGCCACATATCAGCGTCTGCTCGAACACAAGGCCGTCAAGGGCATCGAACGGCTCGAACGGGGCAAGCTGCGGATCATATGCGTCGCCGGCGCTCCGCTCGACCTCGATCTCAAGAAGCGGATCGAGGACGAATTCGGAATCCCGCTGTTGAACAATTACGGCATAACCGAATGCTCGCCGGGCCTGTCGGGTGTCCGTTCAGAACATCCTGTCTCAGACGAGTCGGTCGGCCCCTTTCTTCCCGGTATCGAGCACCGGATCGTGGACAGGCAAGGCAAGAACGTTGCGACCGGTGAAGTGGGCGAACTGCACGTCCGAGGCCCCAACGTGATGCTCGGCTACTATCGCGCTCCCGACCTGACGGCGGCGGCGATCGATGACCATGGATGGTTCAACACAGGGGATCTCGCCCGGGTGAACGGCGAGGGACATCTCTACATCGCTGGCCGCACGAAAGAGCTGATCATCCGCTCCGGCTTCAACGTGTACCCCGCCGAGGTGGAGGCGGTGCTGAATGCGCACGATCAGGTGGTGCAATCGGCCGTGGTCGGACGAACGGTCGATGGCAATGAAGAGGTCGTCGCGTTCGTGCAGCTTCTCCCCGGCGCCAGCGTCAGTGCTGAAGACCTGAAGTCGTACGCGGCCCAACAACTCACTTCATACAAGCGTCCAACTGAATTGATCGTGCTCGACGCGCTGCCCTCGGCCTCCACTGGCAAAATACTCAAGCACAAGCTGCGGGAGATGGCGATCGAACGTGCGGCGGGGAAGACATCCGATGCGGCAGTCGCGGGCTGACACATGGGCATGACGGGAATGGAACGAACTCGCGCTCGGTGCAGAAAGTATCGGACCGTCGAGATCGCTGGGAAGTTGAACGAATAGTGAGCGACGCAACCCGTCGCCGCACAAGGGAGAAGTCGATGTTCAGGAAGTCCATGCTAGCAGCCGCGATCGGCGCAACGATCGTCGGCGCGCCTGCCGGTGCGGAAACGCCCGGCGTCGCGAGCGCCGAAGTAAAGGTGGGGGCGACGTTCCCGTTTAGCGGTCCCGCATCACCGCTCAGCAATACCGGAAAGGGTCTGATCGCCTACATCAATTCGATCAACGATCGGGGCGGCATCAACGGCCGCAAGATAAACCTCATCACCTACGACGATGCGTACAGTCCGCCCAAGACGGTGGAGCAGACCAGGAAACTTGTCGAAAGCGATGAAGTGGCCTTCCTGTTCGGCCCGCTCGGTACTCCCGGCATCGGCGCCACCATCAAGTACGTCAACGCGAAGAAAGTGCCGCATCTGTTTGTGGTAAGCGGCGTCACCAAGTTCACGAACTTCTCTGAATTTCCGATGACCACCACGGGGTTGCCCAGCTATGACACGGAAGGGCGGATCTACGCGAAATACATCACTCAGGCCCGGCCGGACGCAAAGATTGCGATCCTGTATCAGAACGACGATTTGGGTAAGGACTTCGTCAATGCATTCAAAGGCTACCTGAAAGACGACTTCGACAAGAAAGTTGTAGCGTCCTCGTATGAAGTCACCGAGCCGACGATTGACTCTCACGTGGTGAAGTTGAAATCGTCCGGCGCAGAGGCGTTCCTGGTCGCCGGCACGCCGAAGTTCGCGGCTCAGGCTATCAAGAAGGCCGATGAAGTTGGTTGGAAGCCTCTGTTCCTGATCAATTTCGTTTCGAGCTCGGTCTCTTCAACCATCGTTCCCGCGGGACCGGAAAAGGCTATGGGCATCGTCGCAGCAACGATTACCAAGGATCCGAACGACAAGAAGTGGGCCGACGACCCCGGCATCAAATGGTACCGTGACCATTTCGCGAAATACCTGCCGGGCGCCGACATCGGCGATGCCAACTATCTGTTTGGTACGCAGCAGGGACAGATCCTGGAGCAGGTGCTCAAGCAGTGCGGTGACGATCTCTCGCGCGAGAACATCGTCAAGCAATCGCGGAGCATACGCGGGCTGTCGCTGCCCACTCTCATACCGGGTGTTACGATCAACACAGGCCCGGAAAACAGTATGGCGTACACGCAGTTGCAGCTGCAGCGCTGGAACGGTACGACGTGGGAGCAATTCGGTAACGTACTCAGCGCCGATGGAAAGTGAAGTGTGCTTTCTGAACGTGCAATGCGGGTGATCTGAGCCCGCAACGCCACTAACTGAATCAGGGAGCATAAATGTCCAGCAACGCACTTTTCCGGCCTTTCAAGCTGAAAGGGCTGAACTTGCCGAACCGGGTGGTGATGGCGCCGATGACGCGCTCATTCTCTCCGGGCGGAATTCCGACCGAAGACGTCGCGCGGTACTACCGCCGCCGTGCCGAAGGCGCGGTCGGGTTCATCATATCGGAGGGGACGGGCGTGGATCGTCCGGCATCCCTGAACGATCCGAATGTTCCCCGCTTTCATGGCGAGAAGGAGCTGGCGGGGTGGGGGCGTGTGGTTGACGAGGTGCACGCCGCGGGTGGCCTGATGGCGCCGCAGCTATGGCATGTCGGAGCGGTTCGAACGCGCGCCCAGAATTGGTCTCCTCCCGGTGCCTACGACAGTCCGTCCGGTCTGTCGCGACCGGAGAAGAAGTTCGGCGAGCCGATGAGCGAAGCGGACATCGCCGACGCCATTCGCGCTTTCGCCGATGCGGCGCTTGCGGCGAAGCGCCTGGGATTCGATGCCGTCGAATTGCATGGCGCGCACGGCTATCTGATCGATCAGTTCTTCTGGGAGGGCACCAATCGCCGCGAGGATAGCTATGGAGGCAAGGACCTGCCCGGCCGGGCCCGGTTTGCCGCTGATATCGTCCACGCAGTGCGCAAGTCGGTCGGAGCGGATTTTCCGATATTGCTCCGGATCAGCCAATGGAAGCAGCAGGACTATGAAGTGAAGCTGGCCGATACGCCTCGCGCATTGGAAGCCTGGCTCAAACCTCTGGTCGACGCGGGAGTCGACGTCCTGCATTGCTCGCAACGGCGCTTCTGGGAGCCGGAGTTCGATGGCTCGGATCTGAATTTCGCCGGATGGGCGAAGAAGGTGACGGGAGTGCCGACGATTTCGGTCGGGTCGGTCGGTCTGACCGGTGAATTCATCGCCGCATACGGCGGAGAGAGCTCCCGTCCGGCGTCCCTCGACGAGTTGATCCGCCGCCTCGACCGCGAGGAGTTCGACCTTGTCGCGGTGGGCCGGGCGCTGCTCCAGGATCCGCAGTGGCTGCTGAAGGTACGTGACGGCCGGACGGAAGAACTGATGGCTTTCGAACGGGCCGCGTTCGCGGCGCTGAGCTGAGAGATGAAAGTGTCGGAGCAGGGAACATCGCCGCTGAACAAGGGCTATCCAGATGTCTTGTAGCCTGTGTTTCGGCGACCGTTCCAGGCTGGCCGGCAAGGAGTAATCGGCTGCACGCCGGTCGACGGAGTGAGCCTCCGTGTCGTCGCGCAGTCGCCTGGAAGCAATTCGGAGACCAGAAAATGAGCGAGACGAAAGCCCAAGTCGGCCAGATCCGCACCGAGGTGCACGGGCATGTCTTCAAGATCATCATCGACAACGTGGCGAAGAAGAACTCGTTCAGTCCGCAGATGATGGCCCAGATGTCCGATGCGATGACGCTTCTCGACCGAACGGACGATTACTGGGTCGGGGTGCTCTGTGCCGACGGCCCGGATTTCACCGCCGGACTTGATATGCCGAAATTCTTTGGACCAAAGGCCGCGAATACCGAGATCAAGTCCGGCAACATCGATGCCTTCGCGCTGAAAAGCCGGTGCCGCAAACCGATTGTGACGGCAGTGCAGGGGATCTGTTTCACGATCGGCATCGAAATGATGCTGGCTGGCGACATTGTCGTGGCGGCCGACGACGCCCGGTTCTGCCAGATGGAATCCAAACGTGGAATCGCGCCCCTTGGTGGCGCCCACTTCAGGTATCTGACGCGTGCCGGATGGGGAGATGCGATGTATCACCTGTTCTTGTGCGACGAGTTCAATGCAGCGCGGGCTTACAAGATCGGATTTGTTCAGGAGGTCGTCGCTCCCGGCCAGCAGACAGGTCGCGCGATGGAAATCGCACAACTGATCGCCAGGAACGCGCCGATCGGCATTCAGGTGACCAAGGAAGCCGCATTGAAATATATCGAGGCGGGCGAGAAAGCGGCGATTGATTACATCCCGGAGATCAAGGATCGCGTTTTCAGCAGCGAGGACATGAAGGAAGGCATCCAGTCTTTCGTTGAACGTCGCTCGGCCGTGTTTCGCGGCAAATAGAACCATCCCCGCGTGACGGTCACGCGGAGGCTTGGACCGATGCGCGACAACGGATGTTGAGGCCGGAGGCGGTTACACCATCCTCGCCGGCGACATCGTGAGCTAAGGTGCTGTCAGCCGATGCTCCACGAAACGGAGTCAGTCAGCGCGAGAACACATTCTTCAACTGCACCAGGAATGTCACGAGCCACGCGCACGCAAACATGCCCGCGAGACCAAGCGCCGTTCTGCGGTCAATCAGAGACAGGTTTGTCCACCACCATATCCGGTAAAGCCATATTCCTGTCGTGGCTATGCCAAGCAAGCAGACCAGCACCTTGAGAAAGGACGAGTTCGCGACACCTAAAGCGCCAAACAAAAGCGTTGCTGGAATAAGAAACATCGTGCAGGCCGATATCAAAGTCTCGTTCATGGGTCCTCAAGACATCTACGAATCGCAGGCTAGATATGCAGTTTGCAGCAACCTGTACCCTTCTGGAAGGGACGCCGATGCGAACTGATACCTGGCGGCGCCGCCTACGATGCGTTCATCCAATCGTATCTGAACGAGGATGGTGAAATCCCAAATGGGTTTGGCTGACAGGCACCCTTTCAAATGGAGTCAGTCCGTCGCTTGGCGAAGGACCGATCCTGGCGCAAGGCGCACCTTGGTCGGCACACGAAGGCAGCCAGGGCCACAGAAGTACTACACGCAGCTAGAAAAAGCGTCCGTTCTCGAATTCTAAAAACGATCAGAAGCGAAATGAATTTGGGACAGTGCGGCTGCCGGATTACTCCGCTTGCGGTCATGGAAATTTGAGCGTTGAATTCGCCGCGTCATGCGCGGCTGCGATGCAATCTTTGAGCGAGGCGGCACGGTGTGGCGAGCCGGCCTGGTAACCGTCCTGAAGCAGCCAGACGCACGCAGCCTCCATGCGGGCAACGACCCAGCACGCGCTTCGATCATCAACAAGGAGGAGAACGATGAGCACTTGGCTTAGTGAACGAGAGCAGCGCCTCGTTGCGGGTGCCGAGGCGGCATCCGCGGCAACGCCGATCCCCACTCAAATTGTTTCCAACGGCGAGTATCTCCCGCCCCCGCAGAGCGCCACGCAGAAGAAGGTCGAGGCGCGGATCAACGAGCTCGCCGACCAGAACGGCAAGCACCTCGGCTTGAGCCGCAGGCAGTTCCTGCACACGAGCTGCGGCATGGCGGCGGCATTCCTAGCAATGAACGACATCTACGGCAATGTTTTCCAGGTCGCGCCTGCAGAGGCCCGCGAGCCCGAGCTGATGCTGGCGCGCGCGCAAGGCCTCGCCGGCCAGTTCATCTTCGACGTCCAGACCCATTTCGTGCGCGACGACTTCGATCACAAGGAGCTCTTGGGTCTCGCGGACTTTGCGAGCCAGCACTGGAACCCGAAGATGAAGGAGGAGGGCGTCTCCTCGCTCGCCCGCTACAAGTTCCAGAACTATGTGAAAGAGATCTACTACGACAGCGACACCAACATGGCGCTCTTGAGCGGCGCGCCGTTCGACGATCCGAGCTGGTGGCTTCTGTCCAACGAGCAGATCGTCAAGGCGCGCGAGCTCATCAACGACTTCGCCGGCTCGCGCCGTCTGCTGGCGCACAGCGTCATCACCCCAAAGCAGCCCGGCTGGATGGAGGAGGTCGACAAGGCAATCGAGGTCTACAAGCCGGACTCCTGGAAGTCCTACACGATCGGCGATCCGCTGGCGCCCTCCAAGTTCCCATGGCGGCTCGACGACGAGCAGGTGATGTATCCGTTCTACGAAAAAGCGGTGAAGGCCGGCATCAACACCCTGTGCATCCACAAAGGGCTGCTGCCGCCCGATTACGAGAAATCGTTCGCCGGCGTGTGGGAATACGCGACCGCGTGGGACATCGGAAAGGCGGCAAAGGACTGGCCGCAGATGAACTTCGTGATCTATCACTCGGCGCTGCGGGCGTTCCTCGAGCTGCCGGACAAGGCCTGGGCAGAGTTCGAGCAGACCGGCCGCATCCAGTGGGCCACGGATCTCGCGGAAATCCCGCAGAAGTTCGGCGTCACCAATGTCTATGCCGAGATCGGCACCTCCTTTGCCAACTCGGCCGTGGCGCATCCGAAGTTCTGCGCCGCGCTGGTCGGCACGCTGATCAAGGGCATGGGGGTTGATCACGTGATGTGGGGTACTGACTCGGTCTGGTACGGCTCGCCGCAGTGGCAGATCGAAGCGCTGCGCCGCCTCGAAATTCCGGAGGACATGCAGAAGAAATACGGGTTTGCGCCGCTCGGCGACGCCAATAGCGTCACCAAGCAGCTGATCTTCGGCGGCAACGCCACCAAGTTCTACAAGATCAGGCTGAAAGCGGCTGACAACACCAGGATGCCGGTCTTTTCCGCGGACCGTCTCGCTTCGCTCAAGAACGAGTATACGCTGGCGGCCAAGGAGCCCTCGAACCTGCGCTACGGCTACGTTCGCGCCGCGTAAATGTCCAACGGCCGCGCCGGCGGAGTGAGCAAGCTTCGCGGGCGCAGTTGGCGCGCGGCTGCAGTGACAAGGATGTCGATCGACAAATTCATTTTCGGCTTCGGAGCCAAACACTTCGTGCGATATCCGCTTTTGACGCAGGAGCTGACGTTCGTGTCCCGCGTGGGGTGGCGGCCCCGACCGACAATCTCGTTGATCCCACGGTCAGCTCAGGCCTAGACTGGCCAAGCTGAGCTATCCATGTCGTTCCAGGAGGATTCCATGAAGGTAGTTTCGCGATTCCTGCTCGCCGTGACCGTTCTCGCACTCGCGCTCGCAGCCGGCGACGGCTATGCGCAGGACGGTGGCATGAAGAAGTGGTCAAAGGGAAAAGGGTGGGGCTGGGTCTGGG
This sequence comes from Bradyrhizobium sp. 170, assembly GCF_023101085.1. Taxonomy (NCBI): domain Bacteria; kingdom Pseudomonadati; phylum Pseudomonadota; class Alphaproteobacteria; order Hyphomicrobiales; family Nitrobacteraceae; genus Bradyrhizobium; species Bradyrhizobium sp. 170. The sequence continues at coordinate 2,991,229 of NZ_CP064703.1, forward strand.
GGCCTCAGGACGAGGTCGGAAACCTCAACGAGATGACCGATGCATCACGTTTGGCCGCCTTGAAGCTCGTGACACAGGGTAGAGCCTACGATCTCGGCCTTCCGTACGACCGCTATTCATACAAATGGCCCGGCCACAGCCCGGGAGAAATCATGAGCTTCCGATCGCCGGCGGGCGTGAGGAGCCAGAAGGATCTGTCGTTCACCACGCCGGAGGGCGGCAATACGGGCCTCACCGCCTGGCATAGCAACGCGATCTTCATGAACGACAACGTGGCGACCCAGATTGATGGGCTCGGCCACATCACACATGGACCGAAGAACGAGTTTTACAACGGTTTCACGTCCGACGAGTGGGGCGGCGACTTCGGCGTTCGCAAGGCCGACGTGACGACGATCCCGCCGATCGTCGCGCGGGGCGTCTTGGTCGACGTTGCGGGATTCAAGAACGTGGAGGCCCTTCCGTCTTCCTATGAGATCACTGTCGCGGACATCGAGGGCGCGTTGAGGGCGCAGAACATCGACGTCACCCCGGGCACGGTCGTTCTGCTGCGCACGGGAACCGCCCGCTACTGGGGTGAGAACGGCCGCGACCACGCCAAGATCGGCCAGCACGACTCGGCGGGCATCGGCCTGACAGCCGCGAAGTGGCTCGTCGAGGAGAAGGGCGCGCTTATGCTCGGTTCCGATACGTCCGGGCTCGAATATGCGCCGCCGAAGCCGGCCGACTCTCAGGCCGTTGGCGGCAGCTTCATCCCGGTCCACGTCTATCTGATCGTCCAGCAGGGCGTCCACATCCTGGAGTTCAATAACCTCGAGCGGCTCGCCGCCGATCGCGTCTACGAGTTCGCCTATATCCTGACCACAAACGCCATCCGCGGTACCGTGGCCGGCACGGCGCTGCGGCCGCTCGCCCTCCGTTAATCGAACGTAGCGTACAAAGACGATACGCGCTGATGACCGGGATGCCAGCAATGGTTTAGCAACGAAGCTTTACGTCGCAATTTGTGCAGGGACTAAAGCGGGCCAAGTTCTGACGTGGATTTTGCTGCACGTCCTGCGTTGTCGAACGTGAGGTAGTTCGCTGCATGACCGCTTTGGGGTCAAGGGCAGACCAGCCAGGAATGACCACTGTTGGCTGCCGTGCAAAGCGGACATTCCAAACATCGGCTGCGTCCTGTGCGGGCGTGCTACGAGATCGCGATGATCTCAAGCTCTTGACCGGATGTACCGGCGACATCCCCGACAGCTTTGCCCATCAGAGACCTTGCCACCGGGGACACGAAGGAAATGGAACCGGCCTTGGGGTCCGCTTCGTCCTCTCCCACGATATGATATTTCTGCACGCGCCCATCGTCGCGCCTGAAGGTCACCGTGCTCCCAAAGGCGACAGTGTCAGTTGACGTCGGATTGGGGATGACCTGAGCTGTCCGAACTCTCGCCGCAAAGTAGCGCGCATCGCGCAACGGGGTTGCGGCTTGCCGACGCCGTTCATTCACGTCTTCGATCTTCTGCGCCGTCTCATATGTCTCGCGGGCCTGTTGGAGCTGAAATTCCAGAGCCTTTAATCCCGCTTCCGTAACGAGGTTCGGATGAGGTGAAACCGGGCGGTCGGGAAGCAAAGTCTCCGACGCAGTTTCGGCACTGTCTTCCTTGGTGAAGGCAACGCTCAAGCTCAGCACTCCTTTTAAGCGAGATATGCAAAAAGCGATCGGCGACAAGAGCGCGGAATCGTCAAAAGGAACTGCAGCGCAACGCTCAGCGACTTCTGCGAATCTTATGCCGCGGAGCGAGACGGGCACCATTATACCTCGTTTTGTGCCTTACTCGACAGAAGCCCGGTGGCAGTCCTCTGTTGCAGACAGCCCTACGGCTTGATGCGTGGTATTCTCCGAGGGGGCGCTCGACCGTCGCATCATGGAGCCGAGCTGCTGCAGCCTTGCTACGCCGGCAGTTCCTCGGCATTGGGGTCGCCCGGTGCCGTCGCCCAGGCGAGTTCGACGAGCGTCACGATTCGCCGACCGGCGCCGTCAAGCTGGCAAACGATGAGGCCCTGCTCCTCGATGTAGGTCAGCAGACGCCGTGCCCGGCGCAACGAATGTGAGCCATAGGCGCGGGCAATCGCCGCATCGCCCGGGCAGGGCCAGCCCTCCTTCGCGGCGCGGGCGATCATCATGAAGACGCCCTGCATATCCTCCGGCAGAAGTGAGGCGCGGACCGAGACATCCTGCCAGGCGTCATCCTCCGCCATGTCGGAGCCGAGTCCGGCGCGGGCGCGCGTGAGCATGCGACGGAAGTCACCCAGGTCCGGCACGTCCGAACCGAGACCCTCTATTCGGCAGCGGACCACGAACTCCTGATAGAGGACGCCGATGGCACGGAATCCCGAATCGGGTTCCGCCATGACGGCGCGCAGAATACGGTCCACGCGCTCACGCCGCTCCGCCAGTTCCTCGGCGCTGAGTGGCTGCTCCACCGCTTCGGGACGGATTTCCAGCGCCGCTGACTTCGCCGCCATGAGCTGGCCGAGGAGGTCTGGCGGCGACCGGCGCTGGGGCCGGTTATTCTCGGGCGGCGGCGCTGCCAGGATGATGGCGCGTGCGTCCGGTGTCGCTTCCGGCAGAGGCATCAGGCGCGGGGTCGCGTTGCGCGGCGTGGTCTCCGTCGGACCGATGCGCAGCCCCAGCGGACGGCGGGAGAGGGCCGGTCCCAGCGCCATGAATTGCCCGCGTTCCAGATCCCGGAAGGCCTCTGCCTGTCGCCGCTCCATGCCCAGAAGGTCGGCGGCGCGCGCCATGTCGATGTCCAGGAAGGTTCGGCCCATGAGGAAATTGGACGCCTCGGCCGCGACGTTCTTGGCAAGCTTCGCCAGTCGCTGGGTGGCGATGATCCCCGCAAGTCCGCGTTTGCGGCCACGGCACATCAGGTTCGTCATGGCGCCGAGCGAGAGTTTGCGCGCCTCGTCCGTAACCTCGCCGGCGACGGCCGGCGCGAAGAGCTGCGCCTCGTCCACCACCACCAGCATCGGGTACCAGTGGTCGCGGGCGACGTCGAAAAGCCCGCCGAGGAAGGCGGCGGCGCGCCGCATCTGGTTCTCGGCGTCGAGCCCCTCGAGATTGAGCACTGTGGAGACGCGATGGATGCGCGCTCGCTCGCCGGCGACCTGCAGGCCCCGCTCGGTATGGTCCTCGGCATCGATCAGGAGGTGGCCGAAACGGTCGGCAAGCGCCACAAAGTCGCCTTCGGGGTCGATGATGGTCTGCTGTACCCAAGGGGCACTCTGTTCCAGCAGCCGGCGCAACAGATGGGATTTGCCGGAGCCCGAATTGCCCTGCACCAGCAGGCGGGTAGCCAGCAGTTCCTCAAGGTCCAAAGTCGCCGGGGCGCCTGCCGTCGTGTGTCCCATCTCGATCGCAACGGTCATGTCTCGACTCAAAGTCCCCTCAGCGGAGGCGGGCTTAACAACCTGGTCGCGGCCCGTCGAGCGCCCATGGCCGGCCACTTCGTGTTCTCCACGGCTGCAATTCTTTTACGTCCGTTCCGACCCCTTCCTGCGCCTCGGATTGAACGGTATCAAGAAGTCGCTCGGGCGGTGAGTTTTCGCGCTCGAAGCCAGCACGGGATCGTCACATGGCATTTGAACTTTTCGCACTCACGGGCAAGAGGGCGCTCATCACCGGCTCTTCGCAGGGCATTGGCTTCGCGCTCGCGCAAGGCCTTGCCGAACATGGCGCCGAAGTTGTCCTCAACGGCCGCGACGCCGGCAAGCTTGATGCGGCCGCGGCGAGACTGGCGGCCGCCGGGCACAAGGTGTCGGTGGCCGGCTTCGACGTCACGCAGGCGCAAGCCGCCAGGGACGGTGTCGAGGCGATCGAGAAGAACTCCGGCGCGATCGATATCCTGATCAACAACGCCGGCATGCAGTTTCGCTCGCCGCTCGAGGACTTTCCCGTCGAGAAGTGGGAGCAATTGCTCGCCACCAATATTTCGAGCGCGTTCTATGTCGGCCAGGCCGTCGCGCGTCACATGATCCGGCGCGGCCAAGGCAAGATCATCAACATCGCATCCGTGCAGAGCGAACTCGCGCGTCCCGGCATCGCCCCCTACACGGCCACCAAGGGGGCCATCAAGAACCTGACCCGCGGCATGTGCACCGATTGGGCGAAGTATGGCCTCCAGATCAATGCAATCGCGCCGGGTTACTTCAAGACCCCGCTTAACCAGGCGCTGGTCGACAATCCGGAATTTTCGAGCTGGCTCGAAAAGCGGACACCGGCGGCTCGCTGGGGTAACGTCGAAGAACTGGTCGGAGCTGCCGTGTTCCTGTCCGGCAAGGCTTCGTCCTTCGTCAACGGACATACGCTCTATGTCGATGGCGGGATTACCACCAGTCTCTAGGTTTGTGCCGCTGGAGTGCAACAATGAAAGCCGTCGTCATTCATGCGGCCCGCGATCTGCGGGTCGAGGAACGAGAGCCCGAAGCAGCCGGTAGCGGACAGGTCGAGATCGCCGTCGAGGCCGGCGGCATCTGCGGATCGGATCTGCATTATTTCAACCATGGCGGTTTCGGCACGGTGCGGGTGCGCGAGCCGATGATCCTCGGTCACGAGGTCGCCGGCACCATCAAGGCGCTGGGTACGTCGGTATTGGGGCTCGCGATCGGCGACCGCGTCGCGGTGTCCCCCAGCCGCCCCTGCAACGCTTGCGACTATTGCTTGAAGGGCCAGCAGAACCAGTGCCTTAACATGCGCTTCTATGGCAGCGCGATGCCGATGCCGCACATTCAGGGCGCATTTCGTCAGCGTCTCGTTGCCGAAGCCTGGCAATGCCACAAGGTCGCCGACGGTGTCTCGATCAACGAGGCGGCCTTTGCCGAACCATTCGCGGTCGTCCTGCATGCCGTCAACCGTGCCGGATCGTTGCTCGGCAAACGGGTTCTCGTGACGGGGTGCGGTCCGATCGGCGCGTTGGCGATCATGGCGGCGCGGCTCCACGGTGCTCGGGAAATCGTCGCGACCGACGTCGTGGCTGCGGTTCTGGAGAAGGCGCTGCAGCTCGGCGCCGATCGAACCATCAATGTCGCCAGCGATCCCGATCAGCTCGGCGCCTATTCGGCCAACAAGGGCTATTTCGATGTCCAGTTCGAAGCGTCCGGAAACGAACGGGCCGTTCGCTCGGGGCTCGAAGTGCTGAAGCCGCGCGGCATTCTGATTCAGCTCGGCCTCGGCGGCGATGTTTCGATCCCGCAGAATATGGTGGTGGCCAAGGAGATCGAAATGCGCGGGACCTTCCGCTTCCACGAGGAGTTCGGCCTGGCGGTCGACCTCATCAACCAGAGGAGAGTGGATCTGAGCCCGCTGCTGACCGGCGTCTTTGGACTGGAGGAGGCGATCCACGCCTTCGAGATCGCGGGAGATCGCAGCCGATCCATGAAGGTTCAGCTCAGTTTCTGAAGTTGCATGTAATTCTACATGCCTTGAAAGGCGGCAACGTTATCGCGTATCCGACGCGTTACCGTCCGCCGAATCATCTGCCGGCGACCAAGTGGCCCGAATTCCGTTTCTGCCTGAGGAAACGACGCGCCAGCTTGATGAAATTCTGCACCACCATCGACGTCTCGTCTTTTCTGAAGACGAGAAACACGTCGGCGGATGGTGGCGAGGGCCTGATGGGTCTGAACACGATCTCGTCGGTCGTGAAGCGGGCTATTGATTGCGGAACCAGTGCCACTCCGAAACCCGCTGCGATCAGACTGGGCACCGACTGCGCATCGACGACCTGCTGGGAGACCCGCGGCAGGAAGCCGGCGTCGATGCAGCATTTCTGTATGTAGCGCGCAAACTGGGAGCTCTCCGGCTGCAGGACGATGTGGTCCTCCGACGCAAGGTCGCCGAGGGCGATGCGCTTACGCCGGGCAAGCGGATGGGCTTTTGGCATGGCCACCACGACCTCTTCCGGCCACGCGAGTTCGCTGCTCAAAGCGTCCTCGGTGGGAATGCTTCGATTCAGGCTGATGTTTGTCGTTCGGTTGAGAAGGGCTGCGATCTGCAAGGCCGGTGCCTGTTCATGCACCGTCATTTTCACCGCAGGCGCATCCTTCCGGTATGCAGCCAGCAAATCGGCCAGGCGCCCACGCAGGATGGAGCCTGTCGCTCCGATATCGAGAGTGCCGACCAGGCCGGCGCCAATCGAGCGCACCTCGTCTTCCGCCAGTTTGATCTGCTGCTGAATGGCGCGGGCGCGCGCGAGCAGCGCTTCGCCGGCCTGCGTCAACTCGACCCTGCGACTGGTTCTATAGAGAAGCTGCGTCCCTAGCGCAGCTTCGAGTGCCTGGATCTGCTGGCTCAGTGGGGGTTGGGAAAGATTCAGCCGCCGCGCCGCGACAGTGAAGCTGCACTCCTCGGCCACGGCGATGAAATATCTGATCTGCCGGAGATCCATAGCGATATCCTATTGATCGTTTCGTTCTATATATTGGACACTTGGTCCGGCATGGTCAACGAATGATGGGAAGTGCTGCTTCGGTCGCCGGGTCGGGAGGCGAAGTGCCGTGTCGCGAATCGGGGCGAGCAGGCGGGTCAGCGCGGCCGGGCAACAGCCCGGTGGCGCGAGCAACCGGTTTCGAAGCGACGTCGACGTCGCCGTCAAAAACAATAGCGGCATCGGCCGTGAGCTGACCAAGCCGCATTGAATGGAAACGCCAACCAAGCGGGGAAAGCCGTGCCAAACATACTCAAGTCACTCTTCTTCCAGGTCGCCATTGCGCTCGGACTGGGTATTGCACTCGGCATGGCCTACCCGGATGTCGCCCTTCAGATGAAACCGCTGGGCGACGGCTTCATCAAGCTCATCAAGATGCTTGTTCCGGTGATCGTGTTCTGTGTCGTCGTGCACGGGATCGCCGCTGCGGGGGATCTGTCGAAGGTTGGACGGGTCGGGGTGCGCGCGCTCATATACTTCGAGGTCATAACGACGATTGCCTTGGTGCTCGGCATTGCGCTCGCCTATTGCTTCGAGCCCGGCGTTGGAATGAACATCGATCCGAAGACGCTGGATGCAAAGGCGCTGAGCGGCTTCAGTCAGACGGCAGCCCAGGTTGCCGGCGGCGGCGTCTCGGAATTCCTCATGAAGCTCATTCCTTCGACCGTGGTCGGAGCGTTCACGACCGGTGACATCCTGCAGGTATTGATCGTCTCGATCATGTTTGGCTGCGCCGTCTCCCTGTGCGGCGAGCGGGCCAGGCCGGTGGCGGATTTCATCGGACGCGTGAGCGACATCGTCTTCAAGATGATGAATTTCGTCGTCAGGCTGGCGCCGCTCGGCGTCTTTGGGGCGATTGCATTTACCGTCGGCAAATACGGCATCGGCTCGCTCAAGCAACTCGGCGGTCTCGTCGCACTGTTCTATCTGGCCGTGGCCGTCTTTGTCGTCGTGGTGCTGGGCGCGGTCATGCGTTTTTCCGGCTTCAGCCTGTTCAAGCTGCTGCGCTACTTCCGCGAGGAGCTGACGATTGTTCTTGGCACGGCTGCCGGAGACAGCGTGCTGCCACAGACCATGCGGAAGCTCGAGCTGCTCGGCATCAAGCCGTCGACCGTTGGGCTGGTCATTCCGACCGGATACTCGTTCAATCTCGATGCGTTCTCGATCTATCTGACGCTGGCCGCGGTATTCATTGCCCAGGCCACCAACACGCCGCTGGCGACGGGCGATCTTCTGGCCATTCTCGGCATTGCGCTCCTGACCTCGAAAGGTGCTCACGGAGTCCCGGGCTCGGCCATCGTTGTCCTTGCGGCGACACTCGCGGCGATTCCGGCCATTCCCGCCATCGGGTTGGTGCTGCTGTTGTCGGTGGACTGGTTCATCGGTATCGCGCGCGCGCTGGGCAACTATGTCGGAAACTGCGTTGCCACGGTTGCCGTTGCCTCATGGGAAGGCGACATCGATCGGGAAAAAGCGCATCGTGTCCTGAACGGCGAGGCCGCTGCCATCGATATCGACATATCGGTCGATCCCGTCGGTATCGATGTATCCGGCGCGCAGCTTCAGACGTCCTGAGACCATGCATCAGTGGGTCCGGCACCGGTCAGTGTCGGACCAAATCGTCGATGATCCCGTTCTCGGATTTGCGACGGATGGGAGTTGAGCGATGTTAGCGCTTTCGATTTCGCCTTTGACGAAGGCGGGGTTTGCGCCATTCGGCGAGGTGGTCGAGACCGCAGACGTGAAGCCGAAGTTGATCAATGAAGGCTTTGCGGAGCGTTTTGACGACCTGGCCGGCATTGACGTCGCCACGGAAGGTGGAGAGGTCAACGTCAGTCTGTTCATGGGCTCGGCAAGGCCAGCTCCGCTCGTCATCAAGCTCATGGAGCGCCACCCGCTGGGCAGCCAATTGTTCATGCCGTTGAGCGGAGCGCGATGGCTGGTGGTCGTGTGCACCGATCCGGACATCCCTTCAAGCTACCGGGCATTTGCCGCGTCGGGACGACAGGGCGTGAACTACGCGAGAAACTGCTGGCACCATCCGCTGCTCGTTGTCGGGGACGCCAGTCCGTTCCTTGTGATCGACCGAAAGGGCACGGGCGGCAACCTCGAGGAAAGGTGGCTTGAAGCGGCAAATTGGCTGCATGTCGCGTCATATGGTGCGGCAGAAGCGAACCCGGACATCACGGCGAAGCAGGGTTAGCGGCCCGGCGATCACCAGCAACAATCATCTCCAAGAGGTCATAAGGAATGTCATCTCGAACCTATCACGTGCCGCCGGGAGGGCATCCGGCCCAGACCGAGCTCCTGACCGGCCGGGCGGTCTTCACGGATGCGTATGCGGTGATACCAAAGGGCGTGATCCGCGACATCGTGACCAGTTATCTTCCGCACTGGGACAAGACGCGCGTTTGGGTGCTGGCTCGACCGCTGTCCGGCTTTGCCGAAACATTCTCGCACTACCTCATCGACGTGGCGCCGGGCGGAGGAAGTGAATCGCCGGAACCCGATGCGGGAGCGGAGGGTGCGCTGTTCGTCGTCGGGGGAGAGCTGTCCCTGAGGCTTGCCGGAACCGAACATTTGCTGCGGCCCGGCGGCTTTGCCTACCTGCCTCCCGGGAGTTCCTGGAGCGTGCAGAACCGCGGCTCCGGTTCAGTGCATTTTCATTGGATCCGGAAGCTGTATCAGCGTGTGCCTGATATCGCGGTGCCCGATGCCTTTGTCACCAACGAAAACGCCATTGCGCCGACGCCGATGCCTCACACGGACGGCAGGTGGGCAACGACGCGTTTCGTCGATCCATCCGATATCAGACATGACATGCACATTACGATCGTGACTTTCGAACCTGGTGCGTCGATCCCGTTCGCAGAGACCCATGTGATGGAACACGGCCTCTATGTTCTGGAAGGCAAGGCCGTCTACCGGCTCAACCAGGATTGGGTTGAGGTCGAAGCCGGAGATTATATGTGGCTCCGCGCCTTTTGCCCTCAGGCCTGCTACGCCGGCGGCCCGGAACGCTTCCGCTACCTGCTGTATAAAGACGTGAACCGGCACATGGATCTGCGCGCCCTGAGATCGCCGGCGGGCTCTGAAGCCAGGCTGGTCTGATGCAATGCCTGACGCCTCGCCAAGCTGACTTGGCTTGCCTGCCGCGGGGCGAGGAAGAATGTCGCATCAGGATTTTCGATGCTTTGCGTTCACCGCGATCGCAGCCGCCGCGGTGCGGTTCTCGACGCCGAGTTTCGAATAGATCTGCTCGAGATGCTTGTCGACGGTGCGCGGGCTCAGGCCCAGAATCTGCGCGATGTCGCGGTTGGTCTTGCCCTTGGACAGCCACGACAGCACCTCGCCCTCGCGGGCCGTAAGGCCAAGTTCGCTCGAAAATTCCGCTGGTGTGTCGGCACCTGAATCCTTGGCAAGCCGCAGCAGGAATTCGTTCGCGCCCAGTCTGCCCATGTACTGCAGCCGAAGCTGCTCGTTGCCGGGAAGCGCGGCCATGATGGCGGCCTTCGATCCGGCCTTGCCTTTGCGGGCCTGATCGAGCCATTGCGGGATCGGCTCCGGCAACACGACATCGTCGTCGCGATCGGGGCTAAGCGTATCCGACAGCAATTTCTGCGCCTGCGGCGTCGCCCACATGATCTTGCCCGCGCTGTTGACGGCCAGCAGATAGCGGCCGGAAACATCGAGGGCTGCGCGGGCGCTCTGGGTCAGCCGCGCATTGGCGAGGTGGACGCGGATGCGCGCCAGCATCTCCTCGACCGCAATCGGCTTGGTGACGTAGTCGACGCCGCCGGCCTCCAGGCCGCGCACGATATGCTCGGTTTCGGCCAGTCCCGTCATGAAGATGATAGGAACGTGGTCGAGGCCGGCGTCGCGCTTCAGCCGCTTGCAGGTTTCAAAACCGTCCAATCCGGGCATGACCGCGTCGAGCAGTACGATGTCAGGCGTGATCTGGTCGACGATCCGCATCGCGGCCGCGCCGTCGAGCGCGACCATGACCGTCATGCCGGCGCCGTCGAGCGCGTCGGTGAGCAGCCGCAGGGTCTCCGGCGAATCATCGACGACGAGGGCGACGTCGCGCTTTTTTGATTCAGTGATCATAGCTGTGCAGTGTTTTCAGGGTCGCCATGTACTGATCGAGATCGAAGCGGTCGACCAGCGAGCGCATTTGCGAAACGAAATCGGCATGCTGGGGATAGTCGTTGCCGATCTCGTCCAGCTTGACCTGGATCGCGCGGATGTAGCCGAGTTGCCCGAGCCCGATCAGTTCCTCGACATGCTTGACCGGCGGCCGCGAGCCGGTCTCCGGTTTCCAGCGCGGCTGGAGTATTGGCTCGGCCTCGTACTGCCATTCGATCTTGAGCAATTGCCGGATCGTCTCCACCAGCTTGGGGATATCTATCGGCTTCATCAGATAGCCGTCATGAAACGGCTGCGCCAGCGGCGCGCCATGGGCCTCCAGCGCGCTCGCCGACACCATCAGGATGCGGGCCTGGTGATGGCCGCTCACGCGCAACGTTTCCGCCACCGTCCAGCCGTCCATGCCCGCCATCGAGATATCCAGCAGAAACAAATCAGGCCGGCAGTGCTGCGCCAGCGCGAGGCAGCCGGGTCCGTCGGGCGCGCTCAGGAGAATGAAGCCGAGCGGCGCCAGCACCTCGCGCAGGAGGTCGCGATGGGTCGGATCGTCGTCGGTAATCAGGATCGTCTTGCGCGGGCCGTGATAGCCGAAGATCGGCGCCTCGACCGGCGCAATCCGCGTCGGATTGGTGACTTCCGACAGCAGGATCTTGACGCGGAAAATGCTGCCGGTGCCGACCTCGCTCGTCACCCTGATATCGCCGCCCATCACGCCGGCGAGCAGCCGGCTGATGGTCAGCCCGAGACCCGTGCCGGTCTGCGGCTGCGAGACGCCGAGCGCGCCGCGCTCGAACGGCGCGAAGATGCGTTCGAGATCGCTTGCCTGGATGCCGGGGCCGGTATCGATCACCTCGAACTCCGCGACCGGGCTGCGGTAATGCACGACGAATTGCACGCTGCCGGTTTGCGTGAATTTTAGCGCATTCGACAGCAGGTTGATCAGAACCTGGCGCAGGCGCTTTTCATCGGCATAGACCACGACGGGCAGCACCGATGGCCGCTTGAAAACGAAGTCGATGCCCTTGGCGGCGGCCTGCACGCGAAACATGCCGACGAGTTGGTCGAGGAATTCGCTCAGGCGCACCTCGTCGCGCGATAAATAGAGCCGGCCGGCCTCGATCTTGGAAATGTCCAAAATGCCGTCGATCAGCCCCGACAGATGGTCGGCGCTGCGGCGGACCACGCGCACCTGATCGCGCGGCTTGGTGGCGAGGCTGGAATCCTGTTCGAGCAATTGCGCATAGCCAGAGATAGCGTTCAGCGGCGATCGCAGTTCATGGCTCAGCCCCACCACATACCGGCTCTTGGCGAGGTTGGCGGATTCAGCCACTTCCTTGGCGCGCTGCAGCTCGGCATCGGTGCGCTTGTGCGCGTCGATTTCCTGAATCAAGAGCGTGGTCTGGCGCCGCGTTTCCGCCTCCGCCGCACGGCGGCTCTGCTGCGCCAGCACGAACAGCCATGCCACCACGCCGATGATGATGGTGAGCGCGAAGAACACCTTCCAGAGCACGTCGGATAGCGCAAAACCGTCGACCGGAATCGCCGCGGATGTCTGCAGATAGATCAGCCCGAGCGTCAGGCCAACGAGGCCTGCGGACACCGCGAACACGCCGAGATAATGCCCGAACTGCGAGTTGATCCGGGCATAGATCGGCTCCGGCAACAGCTTGCCGAGCGCCTCCGACACCTGTGCGCCGGCGCGCGCATGCGGCTTGCAGAGATCGTGGCAGCGGGCGTCGAGCGAACAGCACAGCGAACAGATCGGCCCGGCATAGGCCGGGCAGGAGGCCATGTCCTCCGGTTCGAATGAATGCTCGCAGATACAGCACTGGATCGCTTCGAGATTCTGCCAGCTCCGCTTGGGCTTGCGCGCGATGTAATATTTTCCGTCGGTCGCCCATGCGATCAGCGGCGCGGTGACGAAGGCGACCGCGAGCGCCACGAAAGCCGAGAGCGCCTTCGCCGTCGGTCCGAACAGGCCGTAGAACGCGCTGATCGAGACGATGGTCGCGATCGTCATGGCGCCGACGCCGACCGGGTTGATGTCGTAGAGATGCGCGCGCTTGAACTCGATGTGCTGCGGACGAAGCCTAAGCGGCTTGTTGATGACGAGATCGGCGACCAGCGCGCCGACCCAGGCGATTGCGACGTTGGAATAGAGCGCCAGCGTCTGCTCCAGCGCCTTGTAGACGCCGATTTCCATCAAGAGCAGCGCCACCATAACGTTGAACACCAGCCAGACCACGCGGCCGGGATGGCTGTGGGTCAGCCGCGAGAAGAAGTTCGACCAGGCGATCGAGCCGGCATAGGCGTTGGTGACGTTGATCTTGATCTGCGAGAGAATGACGAAGGTGCCGGTCAGCGCCAGCACCAGATCGGGCTGCGACAGCACGTAACGAAACGCTTCGAGATACATATGCGCGGGCTCGGCGGCGTGCTCGCTGGAGACGCCGTGGCTGAGCGCGAAGTAGGCGAGGAACGAGCCCAACAATAATTTGAGTGCGCCAAAGACGATCCAGCCGGGGCCGGCGCTGAGCAGCGCGATCCACCATGAGGTGCGGGAGGTCTTTCGGTCGCGCGGCAGAAACCGCAGGAAGTCGACCTGCTCGCCGATCTGCGCCACCAGCGAAAACACCACCGAGGCGGCGGTGCCGAACAGCAGCAGATCGAGATGGCCGCTTGGGTCGCCATGTTCGCCGGCGAATTTGCGCCATTCCGTGAACGAATGCGGGTTGGCCCAGGCGATCGCCACGAAGGGAAGAATGTGGAGAACGACCCAGAGCGGCTGCGTCCACAGCTGGAAGCGGCTGATCAAGGTGATGCCGTAGGTCACCAGGGGAATGATGACGACGGCGCTGATGAGATAGCCGATCGGGCGCGGGATGCCGAAGCACATCTCCAGCGCGGCGGCCATGATGACCGCTTCGAGTGCGAAGAAGATGAAGGTGAAGGAGGCGTAGATCAGCGAGGTGATGGTCGAGCCGATATAGCCGAAGCCGGCGCCGCGGGTCAGCAGGTCGATATCGATGCCGCATTTTGCGGCATGGTAGGCAATCGGCAGGCCGCAAAAGAAGATGATGACGCTGACGACCAGGATGGCGGCGGTGGCGTTGGCTGCGCCGTAATTCAGCGTAATCGTGCCGCCGATCGCCTCCAGCGCCAGAAAGGAGATCGCGCCAAGGGCCGTATTGGCGACGCGGGCGGCCGACCATCGCCGGGCGCTCTTGGCGGTGAAGCGCAGCGCGTAATCTTCCAGGGTCTGGTTCGCAACCCATTGATTGTATTGGCGCCTGACGCGGTCAATCCGCTGCCGCCCTGCCACTGTGATGCTCCTGCCAGTTCAACTGACCTCCCACGTAGCCAGCAAACTTCGTACCAAAACCTACGTCGCTATTTTGCGGTGCAATATACGCGATCTTACGTATCTGTGCAGTGCACAAATCTAGGCAATCCTCGCCTGACCAATAAGCGTTCTCGAACAAAAATGGGGTGCTCATGTCAGACAAACCAAACAAGGGCCTGCAGTCGCCGCTACGCCGCAAACTGCTGATGGGCGCGGCGGCATTGCCGTTCATTTCGATGCTTCCCCGGCCGTCATTCGGAGCCGGTCCCGCAACCTCCGTGGTCAACACTACGGGCCTCGCGGTCACCGACACGGAGGTTACCGTCGGTATCCTGCACTCCGCCACCGGAACGATGGCGATCTCGGAGACCGGCTCGATCCAGGCCGAAAAGCTCGCGATCGAACAGATCAACGCCGCCGGCGGCGTGCTCGGGCGCAAGATCAAGTTTATCCAGGAAGACGGCGCCAGCGACTGGCCGACGTTTGCGGAGAAGGCCAAGAAGCTTCTCGTCAACGACAAGGTCGCGGCGATCATGGGCTGCTGGACCTCGGCGTCGCGCAAGGCGGTGCTGCCGGTCGTCGAGCAGTACAACGGCATGCTCTATTATCCGACCTTCTATGAAGGTCTCGAGCAGTCCAAGAACGTCATCTACACCGGCCAGGAGGCAACCCAGCAGATTCTCGCAGGCCTGAACTGGATCGCCAAGGAGAAGGGCGCCAAATCGTTCTTCTTCATCGGTTCGGACTACATCTGGCCGCGCACCTCGAACAAGATCGCACGCAAGCACGTCGAGAACGTGCTGAAGGGCAAGGTCGTCGGCGAGGAATATTACGCGCTCGGCAGCACCCAGTTCAATTCGGTCATTAACAAGATCAAGCTGACCAAGCCCGACGTCATCTTCACCGACGTGGTCGGCGGTTCGAACGTCGCCTTCTACAAGCAGCTCAAGGCGGCCGGCGTCGATCTGTCGAAACAGGCGCTGCTGACGATCTCAGTGACCGAAGACGAAATCGACGGCATCGGCGGCGAAAACATCGCGGGCGCTTATGCCTGCATGAAGTACTTCCAGTCGCTCGACAATGCCAACAACAAGGCGTTCGTTCCCGCCTTCAAGAAGCTGTGGGGCGAGAAGACGGTGATCGGCGACGTGACGCAGGCCGGCTATCTCGGCCCGTGGCTGTGGAAGCTGACCTGCGAGAAGGCCGGCAGCTTCGACGTCGACAAGATCGCAGCCGCTTCGCCAGGCATCGAATTCAAGGAGGCGCCCGAAGGTTACGTGCGCATCCATGAAAACCATCACCTCTGGTCGAAGACCCGGGTCGGCAAGGCCAAGCTCGATGGCCAGTTCGAGCTGATCTTCGAGACCGCCGATCTGGTCGAGCCCGATCCGTTCCCGAAGGGCTACCAGTAGGCGCAGCGGAACTCTCCGCAAGCTTCTCCCGAGCAACCAGCTCCCTGGCGTGGACCGTCAATCCGCGCTTGACGACCCCGCGTCGCGAATTCTCTCGCGACGCGGGCACCTTTCCTCAGGCGGAGAAACATCGATGTTCGGCGAATATTCGATTGGCGATCTGGGCTCCATCTTCGTCATGCAGGGTTTTGCAGGCCTGATCCTGTTTTCCGTCTACGTTCTGATGGCGCTCGGTCTTGCGATCATCTTCGGCCAGATGGGCGTCATCAACATGGCGCACGGCGAGTTCATGATCCTCGGCGCCTACGTCACCTGGATGACGTCGAACACGTTCCAGCACTATTTGCCTTCGCTGTTCTCCGGATACTTCTTCCTCGCGATGCTGCTGGCGTTTCTGGCGTCGGGCGCGCTGGGGATGCTGGTCGAGTGGGCGCTGATCCGTCATCTCTACAAACGTCCGCTCGATACGCTGCTCGCCACCTGGGGGCTGAGCCTGATCCTGCAGCAGACCTATCGTTCGGTGTTCGGCCCGCGCGAGGTCGGCGTTGAACTGCCGCAATGGATGCTGGGGTCGCTCAAGGTTACCGACAGCATCGAGGTTCCGATCAACGGCGTCTTTGTGATGGGCCTGACCGTGCTGATCACCATCGTGGTCGCTTACGTCCTGTATAAATCCCGCTGGGGCCGCCAGGTCCGCGCCGTGGTGCAGAACCGCATCATGGCCGGCGCCGTCGGCATCAACACCGAGAAGGTCGACCGCTACACCTTCGGCTTGGGCTGCGGCATCGCCGGCGTCGCCGGAAGCGCCTTCACCATGATCGGATCGACCGGGCCCACTTCAGGCCAGCTCTACATCGTCGATACCTTCCTGGTGGTGGTGTTCGGCGGCGCTGCCAGCCTGCTCGGCACCATCGCTTCCGCCTTCTCGATCTCGCAGACCCAATCGACGCTGGAATTCTTCACGTCGGGCTCGATGGCCAAGGTGCTCACGCTGCTCGCTGTGGTCGGAATCCTGATGCTGCGGCCGCAAGGCTTGTTCGCCCTCAAAGTCCGCAAATAAGAAAAGCAGGCAAGTCATGATCACCTCACGCTTCTTCAATCGATCCGAGCTCATCGGCTTCATTGCGCTGGCCGCGGTCCTGTTCGTGATCCTGCCGCTGTCGCTGGATGTGTTCCGCCTCAACCTGGTCGCGAAATATCTGACCTACGCCTTTGTCGCGATCGGGCTTGTGCTGTGCTGGGGCTATGGCGGCATTCTGAGCCTGGGGCAGGGCGTGTTCTTCGGCCTCGGCGGTTACTGCATGGCGATGTTCCTCAAGCTGGAAGCCTCCAGCGTCGAGAACACCAAGATCCAGTCCACGCCCGGCATTCCGGATTTCATGGACTGGAATCAGATCACCTCGCTGCCTCTGTTCTGGCAGCCGTTCCACAGCCTCACCTTTACCATCGCCGCAATCATCCTGGTGCCCGGCCTGTTCGCCCTGATCATCGGCACGGCGATGTTCAAGCGCCGCGTCGGCGGCACCTATTTCGCGATCATCACCCAAGCCGTCGCCGCGATCCTGACCATCCTGATCGTGGGACAGCAGGGCTATACCGGCGGCATCAACGGCATGACCGACCTGCGCACCCTCAAGGGGTGGGACATCCGGCCGGACCACGCCAAGATCATCCTGTATTTCGTCGAGGTGGTGTTGCTGTTCGCCTGCATCGGCATCGCGCAGTTCATCCGCCTGACCAAGCTCGGCCGCATCCTGGTGGCGATGCGCGAACAGGAAGACCGCGTCCGCTTCTCCGGCTACAGCGTCGCCAACTTCAAGATTTTCGCCTTCTGCGCCGCCGCCATGTTTGCCGCGATCGGGGGCGCCATGTTTGCGCTCAATGTCGGTTTCATGTCGCCGTCCTTTGTCGGCATCGTGCCGTCGATCGAAATGGTGATCTACACCGCGGTCGGCGGACGAATGTCGATCTTCGGCGCGGTGTGGGGCTCGCTGCTGGTCAATTTTGCCAAGACCGGCCTCTCAGAATCCTTCCCGCAGCTCTGGCTGTTCGGCCTCGGCGCGCTGTTCATCGCGGTCGTGCTGGCCTTCCCGAACGGCCTGTCGGGAATTTGGGCCGATTACGTTCAGCCGCGCATCGACCGGCTGCTGGCATCGCGCAAATCGAAGCCGGACAGCCCGTGGGCCGACAATTCTGTCGCCGACGGCGCGCCGGCGGAGTGAGGAGATAGATCATGCTCATCGGTCACCAGCCCAAGGAATTCCTGCTCGCGGTCGAGGCGCTCACGGTTTCCTTTGACGGCTTCAAGGCGGTCAACAATCTCTCCTTCTATGTCGAGGAGAACGAGATCCGCGTCATCATCGGCCCCAACGGCGCCGGCAAGACCACGGTGCTCGATCTGATCTGCGGCAAGACCAAGGCGACCTCCGGCTCGATCCAGTTTCGCGGCAAGGAGCTCACCCGGTTGAAGGAGAATGAGATCGTGCAGACCGGCGTCGGCCGCAAGTTCCAGACGCCGTCGGTGTTCGTAGACCTCACCGTGTTCGAGAATCTCGAGATTTCCTATCCGCGCGGCCGCACCGTGTTCGGCTCTCTGACCTTCCAGCGCGACGCCGCGGTGAGGGGACGGGTCGAGGAAGTCGCGGAAATGATCTTCCTGAAGGACCGGCTCGACACCTATGCCGACGAGTTGAGCCACGGCCAGAAGCAATGGCTCGAGATCGGCATGCTGCTGATCCAGGACCCGGATCTGTTGATGCTCGACGAGCCGGTCGCCGGCATGAGCGTGAGCGAGCGCGCCAAGACCGCCGAATTGCTCAACCGCATCATCAAGGACCGCTCCGTGCTGGTCATTGAGCACGACATGAAATTCGTTGAGGACATCGCCCACAAGGTCACAGTCCTGCACCAGGGCCAAATCCTGTCGGAGGGCACGATGGACAAGGTCAAGAACGATCCGAAGGTGATCGAAGTTTATCTCGGACACTGACACCAGGGAGCACGTTCATGCTGGCTATTTCGGATCTACACGTCGCCTACGGCCAGAGCGAGGTGCTGCACGGCCTCAACGTGTCGGTGGCGCCCAACGAGATCGTTGCGATCATGGGCCGCAACGGCATGGGCAAGACCACGCTGATGAAGTCGCTAATGGGAATCGTGCCCACCAAAAGCGGCTCGGTGAGCATGGAAGGCGCAGAGCTGACTGCGCTGCCGAGCTACGATCGCGTCGCCAAGGGCCTCGCCTACGTGCCGCAGGGCCGCATGATCTTCTCGACCATGACGGTGAAGGAGAACATCGAGACCGGCCTGGTGGTGTCGGGCGGCTCGGAAGTGCCTGATGACATCTACGAGCTGTTCCCGGTGCTGCTCGAGATGAAAGACCGCCGCGGCGGCAATCTTTCCGGGGGGCAACAGCAGCAACTGGCGATCGCGCGCGCGCTCGCCACCAAACCGAAAGTGCTGCTGCTGGACGAGCCGACCGAAGGTATCCAGCCGTCGATCATCAAGGACATGGCGCGCACGCTGAAACGTATTCGCGACGAGCGTGGCCTGTCGATCGTCGTCTCCGAACAGGTGCTGAGCTTCGCGCTCGACATCGCCGACCGCGTGCTCGTCATTGAGAACGGTGAGATCGTCCGCGACGACCCGCGCGACAGCGTCGATGCCGCGCAAGTCTCAAAATTCTTGTCCGTCTGAAAACCCAACCTGTGCTGTCTAAAAGGGGAGCTATCGATGCCAGAGACACTGATCAAGGTCGATCTTTCGAAGTCGGCCTACGACAACGACATGATTCACAACCGCTGGCATCCCGATATCCCGATGGTTTCGTGGGTCAACCCCGGCGACGATTTCATCATCGAGACCTATGACTGGACCGGCGGTTTCATCAAGAACAACGATTCCGCCGACGACGTGCGCGACATCGATCTGTCGATCGTGCATTTCCTGTCCGGCCCGATCGGCGTCAAGGGCGCCGAGCCTGGAGATTTGCTGGTGGTCGACCTGCTCGACGTCGGTCCGCTGAAGGAAAGCCTCTGGGGCTTTAACGGCTTCTTCTCCAAGCAAAATGGCGGCGGCTTCCTGACCGATCATTTCCCGCTGGCGCAGAAGTCGATCTGGGACATCAAGGGTCTCTACACGTCGTCGCGTCACATTCCCGGCGTGAATTTTGCCGGCCTGATCCACCCGGGCCTGATCGGCTGTCTGCCGGATCCGAAATTGCTCGCGACCTGGAACGAGCGTGAGACTGCGCTGATCGCGACCAATCCGACCCGTGTGCCGGGCCTCGCCAATCCGCCGTTCGCGGCGACCGCCCATGCCGGCCGTGCCAAGGGCGACGCGAAGGCCAAGGTCGGCGCCGAAGGCGCCCGCACCGTGCCGCCGCGCGAGCATGGCGGCAATTGCGACATCAAGGATCTGTCGCGCGGCTCGAAGATCTTCTTCCCGGTCTATGTGCCGGGCGGCGGGCTCTCGATGGGCGACCTGCATTTCAGCCAGGGCGACGGCGAGATCACCTTCTGCGGCGCGATCGAAATGGCCGGCTGGCTGCACCTGAAGGTCGATATCATCAAGGACGGGGTGGCAAAGTACGGCATCAAGAACCCCGTGTTCAAGCCGTCGCCGATCACGCCGAACTACAAGGACTACCTGATCTTCGAAGGCATTTCGGTCGACGAGGCCGGCAAGCAGCATTATCTCGACGTCCACATCGCCTATCGTCAGGCGTGCCTGAACGCGATCGAGTATCTCAAGAAGTTCGGCTACTCCGGTGCGCAGGCCTATTCGATCCTCGGTACCGCGCCGTGTCAGGGCCACATATCAGGCGTGGTCGACGTGCCGAACGCCTGCGCGACGCTCTGGCTGCCGACGGAGATCTTCGACTTCGACATCATGCCGTCGTCGGCGGGCCCGATCAAACACATTACGGGCGACATCCAGATGCCGATCTCGCCGGACAAGTGATCCCTGCGCGAGAAGGATGCGGGACGGCTTAAGCGTGACGGCCGCCCCGCATCCAACGTCGTGATCATCCAACCATCGCGCGAGAAAACCAGATGCCCGTCTACGAATATCTCTGCAACGATTGCGGCCCGTTCACGGACATGCGGCCGATGGCCGAATGCGACGATCCGCAGGACTGCCCGCAATGCGAGAACGTTTCGCCGCGTGTGATCCTGACCGCGCCGGCGTTCTTCTGCATGCCGTCGGACAAGCGGAAAGCGCACGCCACCAATGAGCGTAGCGCCAACGCGCCGAAGACGCTCGGTGAATACAAGGCCTCACACGGCCCCGGCTGCGGCTGCTGTTCGAGCCAGAAGCCGGCGCGCCTAGTGACGAAGACAAAGAGCGGCGCCAAGGGCTTTCCGACCGCACGTCCATGGATGATCAGCCACTGAGGCGCGATCCTTCAAACTCAAACCAGAACAAGAGGCGATCCAATGCTCCACGGTGACATTTCCTCCAGCAAAGACGCGGTCGGCGTCGCAGTCGTCAACTACAAAATGCCGCGCCTGCACACCAGGGCCGAGGTGCTCGACAATGCCCGCAAGATCGCCGACATGGTGGTGGGCATGAAGACGGGATTGCCGGGCATGGATCTCGTGATCTTCCCGGAATACTCCACCCACGGCATCATGTACGACTCCAAGGAGATGTACGAGACTGCCTCGCAGATCCCGGGCGCCGAGACGGAAATCTTCGCCGAAGCCTGCCGCAAGGCCAAAGTGTGGGGCGTGTTCTCGCTCACCGGCGAGCGCCACGAGGAGCATCCGCACAAGGCGCCGTACAACACCCTGATCCTGATGAACGACCAGGGCATGATCGTCCAGAAATACCGCAAGATCATGCCATGGGTGCCGATCGAAGGCTGGTATCCCGGCAACTGCACCTATGTGTCCGATGGCCCGAAGGGTCTGAAGGTGAGCCTGATCATTTGCGACGACGGCAATTTTCCGGAAATCTGGCGCGACTGCGCCATGAAGGGCGCCGAGCTGATCGTGCGCTGCCAGGGTTACATGTATCCGGCCAAGGAACAGCAGATCCTGATTTCCAAGGCGATGGCCTGGGCCAATAATGTCTATGTCGCGGTCGCCAATGCCGCCGGTTTTGATGGCGTCTATTCCTATTTCGGCCACTCCGCGATCATCGGCTTCGACGGCCGCACGCTGGGCGAGACCGGCGAGGAGGAGTACGGCATCCAGTACGCCGGACTGTCGAAGAGCCTGATCCGCGATGCGCGCCGCAACGGCCAGTCGCAGAACCATCTCTTCAAGCTGCTGCATCGCGGCTATACCGGCATGATCAATTCCGGTGAGGGCGCGAAGGGCGTCGCGTCCTGCCCCTATGATTTCTACAAGAAATGGATCGACGATCCGGAAGGCACACGCGAAATGGTCGAGGCGATGACCCGCCCGACGGTTGGGACCGACGAGTGCCCGATCGACGGCATCCCGAATGAGCTGACGGGAAGCAATTACTAGAGCGGGATGGGTCTAGTTTGAATCGATTGAGGATTCCCAAATCGGAAGGCTTCTGATTCAACATGCTGGCTGGGAAGGAGGCCAGCATGGATGGGAAAACCCTATTCGAACGACCTTCGTGAGCGGGTGGTGAAGGCTGTCATCAAAGGCGGCCTGTCGAGGCATCAGGCGGCCGCCCAATTTGGGGTGGGCATCAGCACGGCGATCAACTGGGTACAGCGCTTCCACGAGACCGGCAGCGTCAAGCCGGACCAGATCGGCGGCTATAGGCCAAAGAAGATTGCGGGGCCGCACCGCGAATGGCTGATGCAACGGTGCCGGAAGGATTTTACCGTGCGCGGGCTGGTGGCCGAACTCGCTGTGCGTGGGCTCAAGGTCGATTACCGCACGATGTGGGAGTTCCTCCACGCTGAGAAGCTCAGTTACAAAAAAAGACGCTGATTGCCGCCGAGCAGGATCGTCCCGATGTTGCCCGTCGGCGGATGCAGTGGACCAAGTATCAGAATCGGATCGATCCCACTCGGCTGGTGTTCATCGACGAGACCTGGACCAAAACCAATATGGCGCCGCTACGGGGCTGGGCGCCGCGTGGTCAACGTCTCAAAGCCAAGGTGCCGCACGGCCGCTGGCACACCATGACCTTCATGGCCGCTTTGCGCCACGATCGCATCACCGCTCCCTGGTTCATCGAGGGGCCAATCAACGGCGAAGCCTTCCTTCTCTACATCGAGAAGGTTTTGGTTCCGACCCTGCGGCCCGGCGACATCGTGGTCATGGACAATCTTGGCTCGCACAAGGCCCGCGCCGTGCGTCGCGCCATCCGTGCCGCCGGCGCAAGACTCTTCTACCTGCCGAAATACTCGCCAGATCTCAACCCAATCGAGCAGTTCTTTGCCAAGTTCAAACACTGGCTGCGCAAAGCCGCGCAGCGAACCACCGAGGCCGTCTACGATGCTATCGCTCCAATCCTCGACACCGTATCACCGGCCGAATGCGCCAATTACTTCGCCAACGCCGGTTATGACCAAACCTAGACTCATCACGCTCTAGACCGCTGAAAGCCGGTCCGGCCACATCGCCGCGGAGCCGGTCGAGCGCGACTTCGGCTCAGGCGCTTCGCGCTGGCCTGCCAGGTCGTCGATGCGCTGAGCGATGGGCCGTCGGCGCGCCATCGGCCGCGCGAAGGGGGGCGTCCGGGCCCGGCTTTTCTTTCGGAACTGCGTCCCTGCCGCGAATGCCGGCAGGAGCGGAGCGGTGAGGGGAACGAGGGGGAGCCTGCAGGGCACGCCATCTTCCGTGAACCGCCACGTCGGAAGGATTAGTACCAATGATCCCGGTGTCTTATCCAACGCGCTCATTGTGGAACCGATCGGGCGCTGATTCATTTCCGCAAGGATGGCGCAATGGCGCTCGGCATGCAGTGCCGAAAATTCACTCTAGTGAGGTATGGACGACCTGACCGCCATGGATGAATCCGCGGGATCCAGTTCGACCGCGCCGTCCGAGCAGACGTGCGCCCCGGCGATCGCGACTTGTGTCCGGTTGCTTACGCCCAGCTTGCGCATGATTTCGCGGACATGGACTTTCACGGTCGTTTCGGTCATGCCGAGCTTGCGACCGATCACCTTGTTGGGGTCGCCTTGGCACAGGCAAACGAGAACGGCGTACTGCCGCTCGGTAAACTCGGGCGCGTGCCGCGCGCCGTTGAAGCCGTGGTCGCGCGGCACGCCAGCCGCCTTGTCGTCGAATGGGGAGCCCTGCTGCTCGTAAAGCCCGTCCTCCGGCCTGAGAGGTGGCGCCTGCGTCTGTTGTTCAGGCCCCGGAAGCAGTTGCTCCTGGGGAAGGTCGGGCTGTTTGTATTCGATGGGCGCCGGCGCGCTGAAGGTCTGGCTGGCCAGGAAGGCGGTTGGTGGAAAATAAGTGCCGCCATGAAGGACGAACGAAAGGGCCTGCAACGCGAGCTCGGGCGCCATGGAATTGCTGAAATAACCCTGGGCGCCGCAACGGATTGCAGCGAGAACGGTGGCGGGATTTTCATCGTCGGAGACGATGGCGAGCGCCGCGTCACGGCGAAGCGTATGCAACACTTGGATCTCGGTGAAGACCTCGTGGGGAGAGGGAGCGCCGACGCTGTAGATCAGCATGTCGCATACGGCGCGCTCGACGAGTCTTGTGTGGGCGTCGTCAGGGTCGAGCGAAACCAGTTCGACGCTTTCGTTCCGGGCCCACGGATTTAAAAAGCTCTCTGCGCGAGCTCGTCTGAAGGCCATCGCGTCTACAAGGAAAACCGTCTTCTTAAATGGGACTGACATAACGCGCCCCTTACATTACGTCGTATAACTATCGACAACTACATTCTATGACTATCGATAGATTGCCTCGGGCCCTTCTAGGTCGCTGTGAAACACATCACTTAGCATCTTAATTGTGCATAAAAGTTTACTCTTGTTCCAAGCGATTGCCAAGAACCGCGAGTGTGACAAGAAATCGTCCAAAACGGGGGAACTGCAGCAAGATCATAGCCAGAAGGTGGTATTTTTTGAATATAACGGTTGCATAGATGCCAACACCCAACCTCTGCTAAATATATCTTTCGATATGTACGTCCTTGGCGACGAAGTCGGTACGCTCAAATGAGTGAATATCGCCGGCCTGCATCTGCGGACCCATCGCCATGTTTGTCAGCAAGTTGCCTCCAAAACCGGACTTCGACCAACTAGCTGCTGCGGCTCCCGCATCGGCAGACCGCCGCACATTCGTTCAGGCCCTGATGGGAAACCTGATCTGCAGCTGGTCGAACAATGAAAGCCTTTTCATCTACGTGCTCATGATTCTTCTGCGCACCGACGAGGCTTCCGCCGCCGTCGTGTTCGCGACACTGAACACGACCCGCGCGAGACTCGATCTGATCCAGCGACTGGCCAAGATCAGGGTTTCCGACAAGGCTCTGTCGAAAAATCTGGCTGCTCTCATCGAACGCTTCTCGGAGTCCACCAAGGTTCGCAATGAACTGAATCATTGCATGTTCATCTTCGATTCCACTGGCGCCATCACCCACACCCAGTCGATGCGATTGGTGGAAACAAGGTCGAGCCTGAAGTTCGGAGAGATAAAGGCGCTGGACGAAAACCGTCTGCAGGAGATGCTGCGGACGACCCACGAAATGGCGAAAATCAACCGCGAGATCTGGGATCTGCTGCCGCGCCTTGAAGCGCATGTCTGCGGCGCGCAGCCACACAGCGTGCCCCGCGATGCGGCTTGAGGCAGGCCGGCGATGAGGGACGGTCACGCCTCCAGTTCAATCAACGCCTGACTCTTTCCAAGCGCCAACTGCAATCGATGGTTGATATCGCAAGATACAGCGATGCATCTAATGCGTGCATGTTGTTGGCGAAGATGTGTCGGCAAACTGACAATGCTGACACCCGCAATAAGGCGAGGTGCCGGCAGTCGGAAGACCCGACATTGAAGAGCACCGCCGCGCTTCGAAGACCGCAGACTTAGAAGATCAGCGATCTCGTTCCGTCCGCGATGCTCCAATCGCAGGAGCTCGTCATGAGTAAGCCACAGAAGAAGTACGTCCCCAAGAACAATCAGGACCAGGACCAGGATCAGGACCAGAAGCAAGACCAGTTGCAGGCGCAGGCCAATCTCCAGGCTCAGCTCCAGGGTCAGGGGCAAGGCCAGGGTCAGGGTCAATTGCAGTTTGCCGTGCAGTCGCTGGATTCCAAGAGCGAGAACGAGAACGACAACGACAATGACAACAAGAACGAGAATGAGAACAAGAACGAGAATACCGTCGACAACAAGCTCGACAACAAGGTAGATAACGATCTCGACAACGACGTTGACAATACTGTCGACAACAAGATCGACAACAACATCGAAAACAAGATCGAAAACACCGTCGAGACCAAGGTAGACGTTGATGTCGATGTGGATGTCGATGTGGACACAAGCGGCCTGAGCACCCCGGTAATCGCTCTCTACGACTTCGACACGCACGGTTCTGTCGTCATGCCTGACGTCGTGACCCAGACGATGAACGACGGCAACCAGTTCAATATTGATCAGGTCAACAACCTGGTCGATAACGACACCAACAGCTCGTATGCCACCTACTATGGCGGCAACGGTGGATCGTGGTGTGAGCCGGGTGCCAGCTTCAGCATGGACGCCAAGATCGAGGGCGGGACGTCCAGGATCGACGCCGGCGATATTGGCGATCGTGCAAACGTTTCGTCCAGTGCCGATGCAGTTCTCAACCAGTCTGCCTTCGATCAGAACATCACGCAGGGTGCGAACATCCAGTTCAACAGCATCACCATTCAGGCTGCTGGTGACAATCTGACTGATAACGACATAGGGTAGTTTTTGCGTTCGATCCGCGCGGCGCCAGCCGCGCGGGTCTTTTTTGCCAGTCAATTCATTTCAGTCGCTGCAGTTGCCGACACGAACTGAGGGCCGTTACCGCGGCTTCAACAGTTTACGGCGACTGGGAGGTTCCCATGGCGTCAGCGAATTTCGTTGAGATAATTTCCCACTTCGCAGGATATCTGCAGATCTTCCACGATATCGCCCGCGACCGCGTCCAGTATGACGAGAGTCTCGCGCCGCGTCCGCCCGGCGATTACACCACGCTTCGGCCGAATTACGATTATCGCGTCGTGCCGGATGATATGGAGACGATGGCGGGCCCGGTGCCGGAGCTGATGCCGGACGATCCGATCCATTTCGTTCGCGGACGCCCGCTAAAGCTGCTCCGTAGTCCGCAGGACGACGATTCCGATTTCTTTCCGCGTTCGCCGGCGCCGAGCGTCCCGCTGCCAAAACCGCCGGGTGGCGGTGGCGGAGGCGGTGCCGACCATCACGTCAGGGTGAAGTACCAGGATGGTGGTCCAGAGACCCAACTGACGGTTCATCAATACAACTTCATGCATGACGATGACGCCAATCTGCCGGCGAATCTCCTGGTCGCCGTTGAACCTCTGATCACACAACTCAACAGCGATGCGATGGCCACCATTGAGGAGTTGGCGGCCGATGCGAACGCCGCGATTCCCGTCGACTGGCAGATGCCGCAGAGCGATGGCGGCGCCACGGATTTCCTGATCGCTCGCGACGCGGCCTGGGCCGATGGCGGCGGTGCGCCGGATGCGCACTCGGTAACCCCTGGCTACTATGTCAACGGCGAACTGCAGGAACGGCCATCCGAAACGACGCCGCCGGCCGAGCCGCCGGAATTGCCGGACACCGGAGACGGAATCGGCCAGTGGGCCTCATTGGGCGGCAACTTCAGCATCAACGCGGCGCTGATCGTCGATATCGGCGAGTCCGCCCGCACCATGGTGGTGATGGGAGATTACTTCAAGACCGATGCCATCTTCCAGACCAACACCATTATGGACGATGACGAGGTCCGCGTATCGGGCGGGGACCGCGAGCCAACTTCAACCAGCGATCAGAACGTCGCGACCAACATCGCCGATTTTCTTCAGAACCCCAGCATCTACGCCGGCTTCCCGGCCCAGTTTGCCGGCGCGAACTGGATCGTCGATGTGGTCGACGGTGACTTCTACAGCGTTCATGCAGTGGCTCAGGTCAATTATCTCTCCGACAACGATGTGGCAACGCAGGTCAGCAGCAGTTCCCACTACAACCTCGTCGGAGGTTACAATACCCAGGGCAATCTGGCACAGATCCTTGACGGCAGCATTGAATACGACCTGATCATCATCAAGGGCAGCTATCACGGCCTGAACGTCATCTTTCAAAACAACATCTTGCTGGACAACGACAAGATCAAGATGGCGGCCGACGGCGCCGATCCGTCTCAATCCGTGAATTCAGGTGACAACAGCCTGTTGAACGAAGCCGCGGTTGCAAACTATGGCGGCGATACCTTTGACGAACTGCCCGCAAACCTCGAGTTGATCGAAAGCCTGCTGGCCGCCGGCTTGACATCACTCGATCCCGAACTGGCCGGCGCCCTCATCGGCCATGGCGGTCCCCTGAAGGTCCTCTACATCACCGGCGACTATTACGACATCAATGCGATCTGGCAGACCAACATCACCTCCGACGTCGACGTGATGTATCAGCTTCAGAACCAGCCCTTGGCCGATCTGATGGCGCTTGATACCGACGGCGCGGTGACGCGGTCCGTTACCACCGGAGGCAACGAACTTGCCAATGACGCTGCGATCGTCGACGTCAACCCTGATGTGACCTACGTCAGGGGCGAGATCTACACCGATTCCATTCTGGTGCAGGCCGATCTGGTGCCGGCGGAGTCCAGTGCCGTCAACGCCAATACCAACGCCCTAGTAACCGAACTCATTGCTTTCGTCGATGACCCTCAGGACACGACAAGCCCGCCGCCGGCAGCGATCGTCAATTCGGTGCAGTCAGACCCGATGGCGAGCATGTTGCATTAGCGGCGAGGGCAGTTGTTTTGCTTATTGCAGTTGCAGGAGAGTTTTCAAATGTGGGGCTGGGATGATCGTCCAGGCAGCGCCGGAAGTTGTCGCCTGAGTCAGCATGACGAAGCGACGGCGAGCACGGCGAAGATAATACCGCTTCGCCCGTGGTTTGATCCTCCGCCTTCGCGCGGCGAAGATCCGGTCGTCAAATTCGCCGACGAGAAGAGTGGCGCGGCCGAAGCCAAGACCGCCGAGCCGCCGTCGGCCGAGCCATACCTGCGGGAGGTGGCCAAGACTGAGGCCAAGACTGAGGCCAGGACTCAAGCCAGAACTGAAACCAAGCCTGAAGCCAGGATTGAGGCCAAGACGGAAGCCAAGACGCCGCCGGGATCCACCGTCGTGATCGAGCAGGCGGTTCCGGCTCCCCCGCTGCGCACCGGAGGTGACAAGGACGGTGGCGGCTCTTCAGGCGGCGGCGGTGGGGGTGGCGGCGGCGGCGGTAACTCGCCGCCGCTGCATAAGCGTTCCAGCGACAATGAATTCAGGGACGTGCTCGGCAGCGGTCTGGCGAATGCGCGCCGCAACCTGGTGACCGTCGGGCTGTTCTCGGTTGCGGTCAACCTGCTGGTGCTCGCCATTCCGATCTACCTGTTCAACATGTCCGATCGCGTGCTGACCAGCCGCAGCACGGACACGCTGGTGATGCTGACCATCATCGTGATCGTTGCGATCGCGGCGCATGTGCTGATGGACATGATGCGCCGCATTATCCTGATGCGGGTGGCGGTCGAGACCGAAGCTAAATTGGGCGGACCGGTGCTGAGCGCCGCCGCCAAATCCGCGCAGAGTGGATCCAGCCGCGAATTCCAGACGCTGGCCGACCTGCAGCACCTCCGCGCGTTCATTACCG
Source organism: Bradyrhizobium sp. 170 (assembly GCF_023101085.1). Lineage (NCBI taxonomy): Bacteria > Pseudomonadati > Pseudomonadota > Alphaproteobacteria > Hyphomicrobiales > Nitrobacteraceae > Bradyrhizobium > Bradyrhizobium sp. 170. The sequence continues at coordinate 3,020,420 of NZ_CP064703.1, forward strand.
GTCCGGTATTGCTGACGATGTTCGATACGCCGGTCGCGCCGGTCTATTTCGCCGTCGTGTTCCTGATCCATCCGCATCTCGGATTCATCGTGCTGGGCTCGGGCGTTGCGCTGGTCATCGTAGCGCTGCTGAACCAGCGCGTCACCGCGATCCCGTTCAACCAGGCCAACAATTACGGCGCCAGGGCAAACCTGACGGCGGAATCGATGGCCCGCAATGCCCAGGTCATCAATGCGATGGGCATGATTCCGGAAGGCGTCCAGGTATGGGGCCGCGAGACCGTGGAGTCCCTGAAGGCACAGGTGATCGGACAGGATCGCAATATCCTGATGACGGGATTGTCGAAGTTCCTGCGGCTATGCACCCAGATCGCCATTTTGGGCTGGGGCGCATGGCTGGCGCTGGAAAGCCAGATCACCGCCGGCATGGTGATTGCGGCCTCGATCGTCGCGAGCCGCGCGTTGGCTCCGCTGGAGGGCACCATCGAAGGCTGGCGCAGCTTCGTGCAGGCGCGTTCGGCCTATGCCCGCGTCAGGGCGCTGTTGCTGAACTCGCCGCTCAACCTGGAGCGCCTCCGCCTGCCGCGTCCCGCAGGATATCTCAATGTCGAGCGCATTCTCTACGTGCCGCCGCCGAACAAGAAGGTGATCCTGAACGGAATCAGCTTTCAATTGAAGCCCGGGGAATCGCTTGCCATCGTCGGAGACTCCGGCACCGGGAAAACCATGCTGGCTCGCATGCTGGTCGGATCCATCATCCCGACCGCCGGCAGCGTCAGGCTCGACATGATGGACCTGCGCAACTGGGATCCGCGCCAGTTCGGCGAGAGCGTCGGCTACCTGCCGCAGGACGTGCAACTGTTCCCGGCCACCATCAAGGCCAACATCGGCCGGATGCGTGACGACGCCCGCGACGAGGACGTGTTTGACGCCGCCGAGACCGCCGACGTGCATGAGATGATCTCCAGCTTTGCCCAGGGCTACGAGACCATCGTCGGCATGGACGGCAGTCCGCTGTCGGGCGGCCAGCGGCAGCGGATCGGGTTGGCGCGCGCGTTCTACGGCAACCCGCGCCTGATCGTGCTCGACGAACCGAATTCGAATCTGGACGCCAATGGCGAGCGGGCGCTCGCCAAGGCGCTGGTGCGCGCCAAGGAGAAACAGATCACGGTGGTGACGATCACCCAGCGCGCGGCGCTGCTGATGAGCGTCGACAAGATCATGATCCTGCATCAGGGCGCGGTGCAGGCTTTCGGCAGCCGCGACGAGATCATTCCGATGATCACCGGCCGCAAGCCGAACAATATCCCGACCGGGCCGGGCGATCCGCCTTCGTTGAATTGATCGAGGACGTCTGCCGGGTTTGACAGCAACGAGGTTACGCGATGGCCAACAGGAAAATAGCGGACCGCACCGCGGAATCCGAAGGCACCTGGTACGATTCGCTGCCGCGATCGACCAAGCTGCCAACCGTTGCCGGTGCGCTGATCATGGCGGTGGTGCTGATGGGCTTCGGCGTCTGGGGCAACATGGCGCCGATTGCCGGCGCCGTGGTCGCCTCGGGCGTGTTCGTCGTTACCGGACAGAACAAGATCGTGCAGCATCTCGAAGGCGGCATGATCCGCGAGATCTACGTGCGCGAAGGCGACAAGGTGGAAGCCGGGCAAATGTTGCTCGAGCTTGACGACACCGCCGCGCGTGCGGAGTTGCAGCGGCTAATTTTGCGCCGCGTCAGGTTGACGGCAATCGATGCAAGACTGCAGGCCGAGATGAGGGAGGAACAGGATATCACGCTTCCATCCGACATAGTCAATTGGCTGGCCAATTCGCCTTTGGCTAATTCGCCCGAGGTGAAGGAAATCGTGGACAGCCAGCAGATGACGTTTACGGCGCGCCGCAACAATCTCAACAGCGACATCAAGAGCATCCAGGAAAGCATCAACGCGCTGGAGGAGCGAATCCGGGGATCCCGGGTGCAGCTCGATGCCGTCCACCGTCAGATCGTTCTGCTCGACGAGGAAATCGTGACCAAGGACAAGCTGGTGCAGGCCGGGCTGGTGCGCAAGCCGGAACTGATGGTGCTGCAGCGGTCGAAGGCCAATCTGGAAGGCGAGGTCGGCCGCATCATGGGCGACATCGGCGATGCCAAGGAACGCATCGCCCGCGCGGTCGAGCAGATCAATGGCGTGCGCAAGACCGCGATCAAGACCGCGGTCGAGCAGATGCACGAGATCCGCGGCGAACTGGCTGACGTCCGCGAGCGGATGCTGAGCGCCAAGGGCATCCTCGATCGGGTCCGCGTCACAGCGCCGGTGAGCGGCGTGGTGGTGAAGCTCCGCTATCATACGCGGGGTGGCGTGGTCGAAGCCGGCAAGAACATCATGGAGCTTCTGCCGCTGAAGGACGAACTGATCATCGAGGCGCGATTGCGGCCGCAGGACATCGACAGCGTCAAGCACGGACAGACGGCGATGGTGCGGCTGACGGCGCTGAACCAGCGCATCACGCCGATGGTCACCGGCGACGTTATCTATCTGTCGGCCGACACGCTGGCGGATGAAAAGAAGTCCCAGCAGGTGGGACCGACCGACATCTATATCGTGCGCGTCAAGCTCAACAGCGAGGAGAGCAGGAACGTGCCGAATTTCAACCCGACGCCCGGGATGCCGGCCGAGGTCTACATCAAGACGGCGGAACGGACGTTCTTCCAATACATCGTCAGACCGATTCACGACAGCATGATGCGCGCATTCCGGGAGCGCTAGCCACAGAACGAGCACCTTGAACATTGGAAAGGCGTCCGCCGTGCATATCGACATCATCGAAACCCTGCCGTCGCTGGCCAAGCTCGAGGACAACTGGAACGCCGTCTACGACGCGGACGACGAAGCGCAGATATTCCTGTCGTGGCAATGGCTCAACGGCTGGCTGTCCTACATCCATGGGCCGTGGTTCATCCTGGCTGCAAAAGCCGGCGAGTCCGCCGACCTGCCTTATGTTGCGTTCCTTCCCTTGCGGCTGCAGACCACGATCGAGAAATCCGACGTCATCAGCGACATGAGGATGGCCGGCAATTTCGCCGCCGACTACACCGGCATCATTTGCAGACCCGAGGCGGAGAACAAGGTCATTCCAGCCTTTGCCCGCTGCATCAGGCAGATGAATTGGGCGCGGCTCAATCTTGAAAATGTGCGGATGTCGGAGCGGCGCGTGCGGTTGCTTCTGGCCTGCTTTCCGAAAGCCAATTTCAGCTATACGGAGGTCGGCAGGGTCAACAAGGTCGACGGTATCGATAACAGTCTCTGTCCGTATCTCACGCTACCCAAGGACTGGAATGGCTATCTGGAATCGCTGAGCGCCAATACCAGGCAGAAAATCCGGCGCCTCCTGAAGCAGGTCGATACGCCCGGCGAATATCGAATAACCGTTTCAACGCCCGAGACGTTCGCGCAGGACCTCAAGACCTTGCTGGGATTCTGGGAGACGAAGTGGCGCCCTCGCAAGGGTGACAGGATCGATAGCCTGGTCCACTCGAACGGCGCCATGCTGACGCGCAGTTTTCAATCCGGCATGCTGTACCTGCCGACTTTCTGGCATCGTGACCGGCCTGTCGCGGCGCTGGCCACGCTGGTGGATCCGCGCAAGCGGGCGTTCTCGTTCTACATGACCGGACGTGACGAGACGTTCGACGGGCCGCCGCCGGGAGTGATCCTGCACGCCTTCAGCATCCGCCACGCGATCGCGAACGGGTTTTCCGAATACGACTTCCTGCGCGGAAACGAGCCGTACAAATATTCGTTCGGCTGCGCGGAGCGCAAGATCCGCTGCACCGTTCTGGAGACCAGGAACGGCAGGAATCTCGGCGGCGGGCTCGACCCCCGCAGCATCCCGGACGTCCTGCAACTGGCGACCGAACTGCACCGGAAGGGGCAGGCGGCCGACGCCGAAGTCGGCTACCGGCGGATCCTGGAGGTTCAGCCGAAGCACGCCGACGCGTTGCACCGGCTCGGCCAGCTGCTGGCGGCGAAGGGTGACTTCGCCGCGGCCAAGCGGCAGTTCCGGATCCTGACGACGGTTCGGCCCGATGCCGCCAAGGCGTGGCAGTGCCTGGGCCAGGTCTGCGAAAGCCTCGGTCAGCACGAGGAAGCATTGCGCCAGCACCTCGAATTCATGCGGCTGCAACCGAACCTGCCGGACGGTTTCGTCGCGGTTGGCAGGTGCATGGTCAAGCTCGGACGGATGGCGGAAATCAACGCCGCGCTGCTGGCCGCGATCGAACCGGCGAGCGCCCCGTCGATCCGGAAGTGGCGCGGTTCGCGGCGCGTGCCGGACCGGCAGACCGCCAGCGAACACTCGGCCTCTGCGTAGGACGGATTTGCCGGAATTGTCCGGTTGGCAGGCACGCGGGTGCGGAGGACAGCATGCTCACGATGACAAGAAACGTCAGGCGTTGGCTGACGGCCGCAATGATCTCCGGCGCGCCACCATTCGTCAATCGCATGGTGCGCCGGTGGATTTCCCGCCATGCATTCGAGACCGAGCGTATTTCCTTGCCGGGCGCGTAGATGAACCCCGATCCGAGGAGGCGATCTCATAAAGAACCGCCCGATCAGCAGCCTCCGCTGCCTGAACGGACGCGCATCAAGATGAGCGCGCTCGGAGCGACGCGATGCCCGAATCTCGCCGGCCGGCAAGGGGTCATCATTGGTTCAGGCCGCTATCGCAGCACCGTCCGCGTCATGTTCGACGATTTCAAGTCGCCGACCTCGCTGCACAGCACCTACATCGAACCCGTGGTCGAGGAAGAACAATCTCCCCACCGGGGCCGGAGCGGCACGCCCCGACAGGGAGCAACCCGCGCGAATGCGGGTGGCCGGGGACTTTGTTCCGATTGAAGTCGTCCAGGTTCCGGTCGGCCGGAACCGTCTTGGCCGCAAAACGTTGATTTGTTGTCGGGCGAACGTGCGTTACGCGATCCCGCATCCGCTTTCATGTGTTGCCGAGGTGCCGCCTGCTGCAAAGTTCATCCATCCTCATCCCGGGCGACACCGTCTGGAGAAGGTGCAAGGCAGGACGGCTGGCTATCCTCAATGACGCGGCCGCGTATTTCGCCGCTTTGCGGGAAGCGCTGCTGCTCGCGACGAAGCAGGTCTACATCATCGGCTGGGACATCCACAGCCTGACTCGGTTTGTCGGGCCGTCCGGGCATGCCGACGATGGTTATCCGGAAGAGCTCGGCGCGTTTCTGAAAGCGCTCCTGAAGGCGAAGCCCGGGTTGCGGATCAACATCCTGAGCTGGAATTTCCCGGCCCTCTATGCGGCGGAGCGGGAGTGGAATTCAGCCGCCAAATTCACCTCGGACGCGTCGGACCGGCTTTGCTTCTGTTTCGACTCCAGTCTTCCGCTAGGCTCCGCGCAGCATCAGAAGATCGTCGTCATTGACGGAGTGCTTGCGTTCGTCGGCGGCCTCGACCTCACGATACGCCGCTGGGACACCAGCGAGCACGACGCCCATCATCCGTTGCGGACCGATCCCGACGGCAAGCCCTATCCGCCGTTTCACGACGTGCAGTGCATGGTGGATGGCGAAGCCGCCGTCAGTCTGACGGAAGTGGCGGAGAGCAGGTGGCGGGCCGCCGGCTGCACGGTCGAAACAAGCACCGACGTCACCGGCGAGCGCTGGCCGGCCTCGGTGCCGGTGCAATCCCGGAGAATGACGGTGGGCATCGCCCGGACCGAGATAGCAACCGCGAGCGAAGCCGGCGTGAACGAGGTCGCACGGCTGTTCGAGGCCTCCATCAACGCGGCCGACCGCTTCATCTACATCGAGAACCAGTTCACCAGCGCCACCGATATCGCGCGCCTGCTGGCGCAGCGGATGCTCGATGTGCCACAGCTTCGTGTTTTGATCGTCACGCCGAGGATGCATTCGTCCTGGTTTGAATCGCAGGCCATGCAGAGCGGGCGCGGCGGATTCATCGCCCAATTCGTGGCGGCGGGCGTCATGGACCAGGTTCGCTTTCTCTATCCATCGATTCGGGATGGGGAGCAGGCCACCGTGGTCATGGTGCACAGCAAGGTGATGATCGTCGATGATCGAATTTTGCGGGTGGGCTCGGCCAACCTCAATAACCGCTCGATGGGTGCGGACACCGAGTGCGATCTCGCCTTCGAGGCGACGTCCGAGGCACACCGGAAATACATCGCCCGGCTTCGCCGCCAACTGATCGGGCATTTCTGCGGCGTCGATGCGCGGGAAATCGCAAGCAACGAAGCCGACCTGTTCGGATTTCTCGACCGCCTGCCGGAGCGCGGCGGCGCGAAATCGTTGCAGCCGATCGATCCGGCCGCAACAGCCGGCAGCATGGCAACGATGGTGCAGCCCGTCGCCGATCCCCGAGAACCGCTTCACCTCGACCGCGCCGCCAACCGCATGTGGACGGCAAGAACCATTTTGGCGGTGTTGGGGTTGGCCGCGGCGCTCGCCGGCCTCGCGCTGGCCTGGCAGTACACATCGTTGCGCGATTTCGCTGATGTCGGCTTCGTCTCTTCGGTCATTTCGCAACCCGCACGGTCGCAATTCGCGCCGCTGCTCGCAATTGCCGCCTTCGTCGTCGGCGGGCTGGTGGTGTTTCCGGTGCTGGTTTTGATCGCCGCCACGGCAGCGGCGCTGGGGCCGTGGATGGGCTTCTTCAGCGCGGGCGCCGGCGTGCTGCTCAGCGCGCTCACGCTGTTTTCGATCGGCCGCGTGCTGGGCCAGGCGCGCCTGCAGCGGCTGCTCGGGCGTCGCGCGGGGCGAGTTCAGAACCGCATCATCGGCAAGGGAGTCGTTGCGGTCGCCATGATCCGGATGGTGCCGATCGCCCCGTTCTCGATCGTGAACGTGGTGGCGGGCGCCAGCAAGCTGAGCCTGCGCGATTTCCTGCTCGGCACCGTGCTGGGCATGGCGCCGGGGATCGCTGTCATGGCCGCGCTCGGCGCGCAGATCGCAGATCTCGCCAGAAACGCATCGTGGGCGAACGCGGTGCTGCTCGCGCTGGCGATCCTCGCCTGGATCGCGCTGTGCCTCGGCGTGCAGTTCCTGGTGACGTGGATGGCGGGACGAAGAACGTGACGGCCACGATGCGCATCATGACGTGGAACGTGCACGGCATCTTCCACCTCAATCCGGGTTTCGACCTCGACGGCGTGTGCTCCATCATCCGCCACTGGTCTCCTGATATCGTGGCGCTGCAGGAGGTCGATTCCCGCGGAAGAACCGACGATCCCTTTGCCCTGCTGGCAAAGGCCGTCGGCGACCACAGCGTCGATGCAAGATCGATCGTCACCGAGGACGGCGACTACGGACAGGTGCTGTTGAGCCGCTGGCCCTTCGCCGAGCCTCCGAAAATTTCCGACGTCTCGTATCAGGAGCGGGAGCCCCGCCGGGCCATTGCCGCACGCATCTTGTCTGATCACGGCGAGGTCACGGTCATTGCCACGCATCTCGGCCTGAGCATTCATGAAAGGCACGCGCAGGCCCATGCCCTGGCCGACCTGGTGCAGCCAACGCGAACGCTCGTGCTCGGCGATTTCAATGACTGGTTCTGGGTGAAGTCGGTGAGGGGCGTGCTGGCGCGGATCTGCCCGGTCCGAACGCGCTTGCGGACGTTTCCCTCCCGATTGCCGATGATGCGGCTGGACCGGATCTATGCCTCGCGCGATTTGACGATCCGCGCGGCCTGGACCGATCGCAAGGCCCGTGCGTATTCGGACCATCTTCCCGTGATCGCGGATGTCGCGTTTCCCGAATAGAGGTCTGCATCAGGCGGGCTTGGCTGGATGCTGCGTTCTGGGGTGCCGCTCATGCAGCAGGCAGGCGAGGCCATGGCGCAGGTCTTCCCGCTCGCGCATCGCGGTCTCGAATAGCGCTTCCTGAATGTCGCGCGGCATATTGCCCCAAACGGCCATCGCAGCTTCGCCCAGCAGCAAGGCAAAAGTCTGTTGTTCGGTCATGTCGCTCCTCCCCGATTTTTACGTTTGATCGAAGTGAAGGTTCCGTTCCCGTGAGCTTTTGCGTTTGGCCGTCATGAAGGCGATATCACTGTCCCCAGCGCAACACGACGGGATCGAGCTGGCGGGCGATTTCAATGAGACCCGCGCGCGCCGCCGGGTGAACCCTTTGCAGGGGATGACGAACCGCGTCCGAACCGATCACGCTGCCTTCCTTCATCAGGATCTTGGCGGCCTGCAAGCCGCACTGGCGGTTCTCGTAATTGATCAGCGGGAGCCAGCGCGCATAGGCCGCCATCGCTTCTTCCCGGCGCCCCGCCAGATACGGATCGACGATTTGCCTGATGCCATCAGGGTAGCCGCCGCCCGTCATGGCGCCGGTTGCACCCGCATCGAGATCGGCCATCAGGGTGATCGCTTCCTCGCCGTCCCAGGGCCCTTCGATGCTGTCGCCGCCGGCTGCGATCAGGTCGCGCAGCTTCGCCGCCGCCATCGGCACCTCGATCTTGAAATAGCGGATGTTCGAAATTTCCCGCGCCATGCGGGCGAGGAGGTCGACCGAAAGCGGTGTCCCGGCAACCGGGGCATCCTGGATCATGATGGGAATATCGATGGCGTCGGACACGGTGCGGTAGAAATCGAAGATGGCCTTTTCCGGCACGCGGAACGTGGCGCCGTGATAGGGCGGCATGATCATCACCATCGCAGCCCCGGCGTCCTGGGCCTGGCGGCTGCGGTCGGCGCAGATACGCGAGCCGAAATGCGTCGTCGTCACGATCACCGGCACCCGGCCGGCGACATGCTCCAGCACCGCATGCATCACCTGTTCACGCTCGGCGTCGCTCAGGACGAACTGCTCGGAGAAATTGGCCAGAATGCAGAGGCCGTTGGAGCCGGCGTCGATCATGAAATCGATACAGCGGCGCTGCCCCGCGAGATCGAGCTCCCCACGGTCGTCGAAGATGGTCGGAGCGACGGGGAAAACACCGCGATAGGGCCGTTGTGCAGTCAGGGTCATTCTGGATGTTCCATTCGAACAGGATCAGTGATTGTATGGTCGTCCAATGCATTCATCAACATGATAGAAGGCTCGACGCAATCGAGCAGCAAGAACAAGGGAAAGATCGATGGGGGGAGTTCTGGAGGGCGTTCGCGTCCTCGATTTCGGGCGCTATATCGCGGGGCCGTATTGCGCGACGTTGCTGGCCGAGTTCGGTGCGGAAGTCATTCGCGTGGAGAAGCGCGATGGCAGCGAGGATCGCTTTGTCGCACCCGTCGGCGAAGGCGGCGAGGGTGCGCTGTTCCTGCAGGTCAACCGCAACAAGAAATGCATCACGCTCGATCCGATGAAGCCGGAAGGGCAGGAGGTGATGCGCCGGCTGGTCGCCACTGCTGACGTCGTCGTCGCCAATCTGCCGCCGCAGACGCTGCGGGCGATGAAGCTCGATTACGACTCGCTGAAGGCGATCAAGCCGGACATTATCCTGACGACCGCGACCGCCTTCGGCGGTCCCGGGCCGTGGTCCGACCGCGTCGGCTTTGACGGCGTCGGGCAGGTGATGTCGGGCGCGGTCTACATGACAGGCAAAGGCGATCCGCCATACCGGGCCGCGGTGAACTGGGTCGATTTCGGCACGGCGCTGCATTGCGCGTTCGGCACGCTCGCCGCCCTGATCGAGCGCGGCAAATCCGGGCGCGGGCAGATCGTCGAGGGCGCGCTGCTGGCGACCGCGCTCTCCTTCACCAACGCGACGCTGATCGAGCAGGCCGTGATTGCCGCGAACCGTGTCCCCACCGGCAATCTCGGCCAGACCGCGGCGCCGGCCGATATCTACCGCACCAAAGACGGCTGGGTGCTGTGCCAGGTCACCGGGCACCCGCTGTTCATCCGCTGGGCAAAACTGATGGGCGAGGAGGATCACTGGCTGGACGACCCGCGCTTCGCCGACGATCTCAAGCGCGGCGACAACGGTCCTGTCATCAGCGAGCGCATGGCGCGCTGGTGCGCCGAGCGCACCACGCAGGAAGCGGTCGATACGCTGGGAAGAGCGATGATTCCGGCCGGCCCGGTGCTGAGCCCGCAACAGGCGCTGGAGCATCCGCACATCCGCGCCGCCGGCTTCATGCAGGATGTCGACTATCCGGGCCTGCCGAAGCCTGCGCCGACGGCACGCGCCGCGGTGCGGCTGTCGGAGACGCCGGGCGAAATCGTGTCGCGCCCGCCGACGCTCGGCGAGCACACCGACCGCGTGCTGGCCGATATCGGCTATGACGCGGCTGCGATCGCCGCGCTACGCAAGAACGGGATCATCTAGATGCAGCGGCCGATGACCCGCCGTCTTGTTGGTTGCCGTCGGGTGGTTCTTCGCCAACCTGCAGCCTGGACATCAGCTCCATGACGCTGCTGTCGATCCCGGCCAATCCTGTTCCGGAGGGGGCGCTTGCCGGGACAATCGGGACGCCGGATGGCGTCACGTTGCGCTTTGCGCGCTGGGCGGTGCCGGCCAACGGCAGGGGGACCGTCTGCGTCTTCACCGGGCGCGGGGAATACATCGAAAAATATTTCGAGACGGTGCGGGATCTGCGCCAGCGCGGTTATGCGGTGGCGATGATCGACTGGCGGGGACAGGGGCATTCCTCGCGCCGGCTGGACAATCCGCTCAAGGGCCATATCCAGAATTTTTCGGAGTACGAGATCGACGTGGCGGCCTTCGTTAAGCAGGTCGTGCTGCCGGATTGTCCGCCGCCCTATTTTGCACTGGCCCATTCGACGGGCGGCGCGGTCATGCTGCGCGTCGCGCATGCCGGCATCGCGCCGTTCGAACGCTTCGTGCTGTGCGCGCCGATGATCGACCTGCCGGGTCTGCGTGCGTCGCTGCCGATGCGCGGCCTGATGCGCATGCTGCGCGCGGGTGGAATGAGCGAGCGGTTTATTCCAGGCGGCAACATCGACCTGATCAAGTCGACGGGCTTTCCCGGCAATCCCCTGACCTCGGACCCGCGCCGCTATGCCCGCAACGCGGCTATCCTGGAGGCCGATCCGACGCTCGGGATTGCGTCGCCGACCGTGGCATGGCTCGACGCGGCCTTTGCGGCGATGGGCGAGTTTCGTTCGAGCGAGTTTGCCGGCCGGATTCGCCAGCCGGTCCTGATGCTCGCGGCAGGCGACGACACCATCGTATCGGCCCCTGCCATTGCCGCGTTTGCCCGGAATCTGCCGGCGGGATCGCATCGCGTGATTGCGGGTGCGAAGCACGAAATCCTGCAGGAAGACGACCGCTATCGCGCGCAGCTCTGGGCCGCATTCGATGCCTTCATGCCGGGGTAGGCCGTGTACTCACGCAGCCAAATTCGGATTGAAGCGCCATGAATTTACTTCCGCTTTCCGGGCATAGCGGACATGACCGGGCTTGCTGTTGGCTCGACCCGGGCGCGAATGGACCCACACCGGACATCGACGACCAAAGTCGGCAACCGGCACATTTGCGGGTCTCCGGAACTTTGGGGTGATTCCGCGAGTTATGAATTGAGCAGCACTGCGCGATCTCGCTTTCGGCTCAACACACATATGCCGTCTGTTGTCGCAAACGGCGGCATCGCAGGAGGCTCTCATGAGTATCAAGCGAATCCTGGTTCCACTTCCCGGCTCAGCCAGTCACACCGGTCAAATTGAAACGGCCCTGTCTACCGCGAAGGCATTGGGGGCTCACGTCCAGGCACTGTTCATCAGTCAGCCGCCGCCGGTCACACGTAGCGGTGTCACGCGTAGCGGTCTAACTGCCACGGAAATGGGACGAGCGGTGACCGCCGCATCGGTAAACTGGTACGCCGAGGAACGGGAGCGATCTACGCGGGATGCGCGTCAGGTTTTCGTGCAGGCCTGCGCGGTAGTCGGCATCCCGATGCTATCGGCGGACGACGAGCCCGGCAGCCCGCTCGCAGCATCCTGGCGCGAAGCCGAGGGATCGTATGTGGAAATCGCGGCGCAACGGGCCGCTGCCTTCGACCTGATGGTCGCCGCAAGCGCCACCGTGATGGAATCGTTCATGGCCATTGCCGAGCAATCGCTGCTGCAGACGCGTCGCCCCGTGCTGTTGGCGCCGGCTCGCCTGCAGAGTGATCTGACCGACAGCGTGATGATCGCCTGGGACGAGAGCCCGGAATGCTGGCATGCGGTCTCGGCTGCCATACCGTTCATGCAACTCGCCAAATCAGTGCGGGTCATAAGCGTTGATCGGGACGCCAGCAATCGCCAAGCCTCGCAGGCGGAGGTGCTTGCCTATTTGCGCTGTCATGGCATCGGAGCGACTGCGCAGGTGGTTGCACCGGAATTGCGCTCGGTGGGCGATACGCTGCTCGCGGCGGGGGCAGAGCATGAAGCCGGCCTGCTGATCATGGGCGCCTATTCCCATAGCCGCCTGCGCGAGATGCTTCTGGGCGGGGCCACGCGCCACATCCTTAAGAACGCTTCGGCACGCCCCGTTCTCTTGGCGCATTAGCCCTCGTCAGAGCGCAACTGAGCTCAGGTTGCCGCCGACGCCAACGCTATGGCGGGCTTGCTCACTCGCCGAAGGCGGGTTGGGCGGCGTGCGATTAACGCGCCGACGCTGTCAAACGTATCACCCTCCTTTCCGGGGGTAGAACGGCTTGAGCGTCGGGCGGACCGAAGCCAAGTTCCCCCACCACCCGAGGAGTAACAACATGACCCCACACATCCCCGAGGAATTTTTCACCAGGTTGATCGACAGGAGTCCCTTCGTGATCATGGGCAGTACGATGCCGCCCCGAGATCCTAATGAAGACGAAGAGGACGAGGACGAAGAGGAAGAGGAAGAGGAAGAGGAAGAGGAAGAGGACGAGCCGCCGGTCGTACGAGAGCCGGACGAAGACTAGACCATGATGCTTTTGGGATTGGGCATAGCGTACGCACCCTGGTTCGAACGAACGTCGTCGATATCGCGGTTGCGAACATGCCGGCCGATTGCCGGGAATCGGTCGGTCTCGATGCTCGGAACGCTTGTCACGATGGAGTTCCAGACCGTATCGTGACGCCGCGGAGCGGCGACGCGTGGCGTCGCGGGCGAGGCGGGATCGAGGTTTTGCATGGGGTCGCAGGTAAGCTTGCCGCTCTGGGTCGTTGTCCTGATGGCGATCCTCGCGATCCTGGCGGCGCTGGATCGCATCCTCATTCCCAGCGTGCGCTGGGCGCTGCGTCGGCGCGCTAATCGTGCCATCGAGGAACTCAACACCAAACTCAGGCTTCGCATTCAGCCCTTCAAGCTGACCAAGCGTCAGGTGCTGACCGATCGTCTGGTGTTCGATCCTGAAGTGCTGCGGGCGGCCGAGGAATATTCGGCCGAAACCGGCGTGCCGAACGAAGTCGCGATGGAAAAGGTGCGGCGCTACGCCCGCGAGATCGTTCCGGCGTTCAGCGCCTATGCTTATTTTCACGTCGGGACGCGGATCGCGCGGGCCGTTTCCCATATGCTGTACCGGGTGCGGATCGGCGTCCGCAACGACGAGGCGTTGGCCGCCGTCGATCCGGCCTCGTCGGTGATCTTCGTCATCAATCATCGCTCGAACATGGATTACGTGCTGGTGACCTACGTCGCCGCCACCTCGTCGGCGCTGAGCTACGCCGTCGGCGAATGGGCCAAGGTCTGGGGCCTCAGCAATCTGATCCGCTCGATGGGAGCCTATTTCATCGCGCGCGATTCCGGCGAGGCGCTCTATCGCAAGGTGCTTTCGCGCTATGTTCACATGGCTACCGCAGCGGGTGTCACGCAGGCGATTTTCCCGGAAGGCGGGCTCAGCCGCGACGGAAAGCTGCGTCCGCCGAAATTCGGGCTGTTGAGTTACATGGTGGCGGGCTTCGATCCGCTCGGTCCGCGCGACGTGGTGTTCATCCCAGTCGCCGTCAACTATGACCGCGTGCTGGAAGACCGCATGTTGACTTCGGTGGCCAATGCCGAGCCCGGGAAGAAGCCGGTGTTCGGCTTCAACGCGGCGATCCTTGCGCGCCATTTCTTCCGCCATCTGTGGCTGGCAATGCGCGGCGAGTGGCATCGCTTCGGATATACCTGCGTGAGTTTTGGCGTGCCGGTGTCGCTGCGAAATTATGTCGAGGCAAGGAAGATCGATTTTCGCGTTCTCGCAGCCGAGCCGCGCCGCATCGAGGTTGAAAGGCTCGGCAACGAATTGATGGAGGCCGTCGGCCGCGTGGTGCCGGCGCTGCCGGTCTCGCTGGTCTCGACCGCCGTGCTGGAGGCCGGCGACCAGCCGCTGACGTTGTTCGAAATCAAGGGCCGCGTTTCAACCTTGATCGACGACCTCGAAAAACTCGGAAGCTATGTTCACATCCCCCGCGCCGATCGCGACTACGCCATCTCCGTCGGCCTGCGGATGCTGACGCTGCGCCATCTGGTGATCGAGGCCGACGACACCTACCGCGCCAACCCGAAAGAGCTCGTGCTGTTGCAGTACTACGCGAACGCGATCGTCCATCTGTTCAAGGACAGGGAGCCGCGGACGGGACGCGACAGTCCGTAGGGTGGGCAAAGGAGCGCTAGCGACGTGCCCACCATCCATCACCGATCGCGCCTCTCGATGGTGGGCACGCTTCGCTTTCCCCACCCTGCGGGCTCTCGCCGTCATTGCGAGCGTAGCGAAGCAATCCACGCCTCCGCACGCGGCGCTATGGATTGTTTCGCGGAGCCTGTCATCGGGCGCGCAATGACGTGGAGAGGGCGCTGCGCCTCTGACAAAGAGGGCGGAAGGTTCTCCAGCAAACCTCGGGCGCAATGCGTCGCGAGATCGCGCAGTCACATCTGCGTAGGATGGGTAGAGCGAAGCGAAACCCATCACCACACGCACCGGCATTGATGGGTATCGCTTCGCTCCACCCATCCTAAGAAATCCGCCCAGCCGTCATTGCGAGCGAAGCGAAGCAATCCATCTCTCCGCGTGTGGCGCTATGGATTGCTTCGCTGCGCTCGCAATGACGGGGAGGGAACGGTGCCTAATCCTGGGCTACCCGACCACCGCTCTGGCCCCGCCGCTTCCTTGCAAAAGCTTGAAGTTTAAAATATATGCTGAACCCTCATCCTGGAGGCTTGACCGATGTCCCCATTGTCGCGTTCCTCCCATGCGCTCGTCACCGGTGGCGGGCGAGGCATCGGCCTTGCGATATCGGCCGCGCTGTCGAAAGCGGGCGCAACGGTGACGGTGCTCGGCCGCAACCGCGCGACGCTGGATGAAGCCGTGGCGTCCGGCGCGGCGCAGTTCGCAGCCGTGGCCGATGTTGCCGATCAGGCGTCGGTCAAATCGGCCATAGCGGAGGCCGCCGCGCGGCAACCGATCGACATCCTCGTTGCCAATGCGGGCGCGGCGGAATCCGCGCCGTTCGGCCGCTCCGATGCGGCGCTGTTCCAGCGGATGATGGACGTCAATTTCATGGGCGTGGTCCACGCCACGCAGGCGGTATTGCCTGGAATGGTCGAGCGCCGTCACGGGCGGATCATTGCCGTCGCGTCCACCGCCGGTTTGAAAGGCTACGCTTACGTCTCGGCCTACAGCGCGGCCAAACACGCCGTCGTCGGCCTCGTCCGTTCGCTGGCGCTGGAGACGGCGAAGAGCGGCGTCACCGTCAACGCCGTCTGCCCCGGCTTCACCGAAACCGATCTGCTGGAAGGCTCGATCGACAACATCATCAAGAAGACCGGCCGCAGCCGCGAGCAGGCCATCGCGGAACTGTCGAAGCACAATCCGCAGGGGCGCCTCGTGGCGCCATCGGAAGTGGCTGATACCGTGCTCTGGCTGTGCGGCGAAGGCGCCAGTGCCATCACTGGACAGGCCATCGCGGTGGCCGGCGGCGAAGTCTGATCGGCCGCCACATCGATAACGATTAAATTCAGGGAGAGATCATGAGCAAACCCGCCAACCCCGTCACGCTGCCGCTGGCGGATTATTCGCCGAAGCATTTTCTGCTGGCCGTGGTCGATCGCGTCGCCACCGTGACGCTCAATCGTCCTGAACGCAAGAACCCGCTGACCTTCGAAAGCTATCGCGAGCTCACCGATTTCTTCCGCGCCTGCGCAATGGATGACGAGGTCAAGACCATCGTCGTGTCAGGCGCAGGCGGCAACTTCTCGTCCGGCGGCGACGTGTTCGAGATCATCGGTCCCCTGATTCAGATGGATACCAAGGGGCTGACCGCCTTTACCCGCATGACCGGCGATCTCGTCAAGGCGATGCGGGCGTGTCCGCAGCCGATCGTGGCCGCCGTCGAAGGCATCTGCGCCGGCGCGGGCGCGATCGTCGCCATGGCCTCGGACCTGCGTCTGGCCGCCACCGGCGCCAAGGTCGCGTTCCTGTTCAACAAGGTCGGCCTCGCCGGCTGCGACATGGGCGCCTGTGCGATCCTGCCGCGCATCATCGGCCAGTCGCGGGCCTCCGAACTGCTCTACACCGGCCGCTTCATGACCGCGGAGGAGGGCGAGCATTGGGGCTTCTTCAGCCGTATCGTCACCCCGGACGCGGTGCTGCCGCAGGCGCAGCTTCTGGCCAAGCAGATTTCCGATGGGCCCACCTTCGCCAACACCATGACCAAGCGTATGCTGGCGATGGAATGGGCGATGTCGGTGGAGGAAGCGATCGAGGCCGAAGCGGTTGCGCAAGCGCTCTGCATGACCACGGAGGATTTTGCCCGCGCGTTTGAGGCATTCTCGAACAAGCGGACCCCGGTGTTCCGGGGGAACTAGTCTGGTTGTAGCCCGGTGGAGCGAAGCGAAACCCGGGGGCCCTGCCGATGTCGCGAGAATCCCGGATTGCGCTGCGCTCCATCCGGGCTACGAACAGGGCCTTGCCCAAAAATTGTTTTAGGCTTAAAGTAATTCCGAGCTTGCCCTTAGCCTGTTTCGGAGGCGGTAGATGAAGATCGCGATTATCGGCGGCGGACCGGCCGGTCTCTACGCCGCGATCCTCTTGAAGAAACAGCGGCCCCAGGCCGAGATCACGGTCTATGAGCGCAACCGCACCGACGACACGTTCGGCTTCGGCGTGGTATTTTCAGATGCGACGCTCGACAATTTCGAGAAGTACGATCCGCCGAGCTACCGCCGCATCACCCAGGAATTCGCCTATTGGGACGACATCGCCGTGCACTTCCGCGGTACGGTCCACCGCGTCGGCGGCAACGGCTTTTGCGGCTGCTCGCGCCGGACGCTGCTGCTGATCCTGCAGGAGCGCGCCCGCGAACTCGGCGTGACGCTGCTGTTCGAAACCGATATCGACGACGAAGCGCGATTTGCCGATGCCGATCTGATCGTGATCGCTGACGGCATCAACAGCCGCTTTCGCGACAAGCACATCGAACACTTCCAGCCGCAGGTCGATCTGCGCTCCAACAAGTTCGCATGGATGGGCTCGACCAAGCCGCTCGACGCCTTCACCTTCATCTTCCAGGAGACCGAGTGGGGCCCGTTCATCGCGCACGCTTATCAGTATGAGGCGGGACGCTCGACCTGGATTTTCGAGACCGATGCCGAAACCTTCCAGCGCGCCGGGCTCGAAGGCCTGAGCGAACAGCAATCCGCCGACCGGATGGCCGAGATCTTCGGCTGGTTCCTCGACGGCCATCCGCTGCTGATCAACCGCTCGATGTGGCGCAATTTTCCGATGATCCGCAGCCAGCGCTGGGTCAAGGACAACATGGTGCTGCTCGGCGACGCCAAGGCGACGGCGCATTTCTCGATCGGCTCCGGCACCAAGCTCGCGATGGAAGACGCGATTGCGCTTGCCGATGCGATGGCGCAGGCGCCGACCGTTCACGATGCCTTGCAGACCTACGAGCATGGCCGGCGCGAGGAGGTCGAGAAGACCCAGCACGCCGCCGACGTGTCGCTGGTCTGGTTCGAGCATGTCGACCGCTTCTGGGATTTCGATCCGGTGCAGTTTGCGTTCGGCGTGATGACCCGCGCCAAGGCGATTACCTACGATAACCTCACGCTGCGCGCGCCGGAGTTCGTTCGCGAGGTCGACAAGGCGTTTGCAATGCAGGTTCGTTCAAAGGGCTTCGACGTCGATGTCGACAAACCCACGGCGCCGATGTTCCAGCCGCTCAAGTTGCGCGAGATGGAAGTTGCGAATCGCGCGGTGGTGTCGCCGATGTGCATGTACTCCGCGAAGGAAGGCGTGCCCGGCGATTTCCATCTGGTGCATTACGGCTCGCGCGCCATCGGCGGCGCCGGGCTGATTTTCACGGAGATGACCTGCGTCGGCCGCGACGCCCGCATCACGCCCGGCTGTACTGGTCTGTGGAACGACGAGCAGCAGGCCGCTTGGACGCGGATCGTCGATTTCGTCCACGCCAATTCGGCGGCAAAGATCTGCCTGCAGCTTGGACATGCTGGCCGCAAAGGCGCGACCAAACTGATGTGGGAGGGCATGGACCGGCCGCTGGAGCAAGGCGGTTGGGATACGATCTCGGCGTCGCCATTGCCGTACTTCCCCGACAGCCAGGTGCCGCGCGAGATGGATCGCGCCGCGATGGACCGCGTCAAGCAGGAGTTCGCAGCGGCAGCCTTGCGTGGCGAGGCCTGCGGCTTCGACATGCTCGAGATGCACTGCGCCCATGGCTATCTGCTGGCGAGCTTCATTTCGCCGCTGACCAACACGCGCACCGACGAATATGGCGGCACGCTCGCCAACCGGCTGCGCTATCCGCTGGAAGTGTTTGAAGCGATGCGTGCGGCATGGCCCGCGCACAAGCCGATGTCGGTTCGCATTTCCGCCACCGACTGGGCCGCGGGCGGCATCACTGGCGACGACGCGGTGGCGGTCGCACGCGCGTTTGGCGAAGCCGGCGTCGATCTGGTCGATGTCTCCACGGGCCAGACCGTGCGCGACGCGCAGCCGATCTACGGCCGGATGTTCCAGACGCCATTCTCCGATCAGGTCCGGAACGAAGCCCGGGTCGCGACCATGTGCGTCGGGAACATCACCACCGCAGACCAGATCAACACCATCCTCGCCGCCGGCCGCGCCGATCTCGTCGCGCTCGCCCGGCCGCACCTGGTGGATCCATCCTTCACGATGCGGGCGGCGGCCTGGTATGGCGCCGATATCGCCTGTCCGCCGCAATATCTGCCGGGCAAGGAGCAAATCTTCCGCAACAGTGTGCGTGACCGGCAGGATTTCGAGGACCTCAAAATTAAGGGTAAGCCGAAAACCCGCGCCGAGCTGAAAGCCGAGGCGACAAAGCCGCTTGCAGCCGAATAGGCCGGATGGCAGGCTCTATCCGCTCCCTCGCCCCACTCTTTGCGGGGAGAGGGCTGGGGTGAGGGGCTCTCTCCGCGATCTGTGAACGCCGAGAGTGCAGTACCCCCTCACCCGGATCGCAAGGGCGATCCGACCTCTCCCCGCAAGCGGGGCGAGGTTGAAGAGAGAGTGGAGTCGAGCTGATGAAAGCGATCATCGTCGGGGGCGGCATCGGCGGCCTTACCACTGCGCTCATGTTGCGGGCGCGCGGCATCGACTGCGAATTGTTCGAGCAGTCAGACAGCATCCGCGAGCTCGGCGTCGGTATCAACACGCTGCCGCATGCCATCAGAGAATTGACGGGCCTCGGCCTGCTGGACCGGCTCGACGCCGCCGCTGTTCGCACCGACCAATTATATTATCTCAACCGCCACGGCCAGGAAGTCTGGCGCGAGCCCCGCGGTCTCGATGCCGGCCACGACGTGCCGCAATTCTCGGTTCATCGCGGCCGCCTGCAAAGCGTGATCCATCGCGCCGTCGAGGAACGGATCGGTAATGAGGCGATCCACACCGGCTGCCGCCTCGGCTCCTTCGCGCAGCACGAGGGCGGCGTGGTCGCGCACTTCTTCGATCGTACTGGCGCCCATGTCAAAACCGCGCGCGGCGATATCCTTGTCGGCGCCGACGGCATTCACTCGCGCGTGCGCGAGATGCTGTTTCCCGACGAGGGGCCGCCGTGCTGGAACGGGCTGATGCTGTGGCGCGGCGCGCGCGACTGGCCGGCGTTCCTGACCGGCCGCTCGATGATCGTGGCCGGCGGGCTGAATGCCAAGGTCGTGGTGTATCCGATCGCGGAAGGATCCAGTCCCGCGAGCCGGCTGACCAACTGGGCGGTGATGGTGAAGATCGGCGAGGGCAATTCGCCGCCGCCACGCCGCGAGGACTGGTCGCGGCCGGGCAAGCGCGAGGAGCTGATGCCGCATGTCGAGCGGTTCAAGGTGCCGTATGTCGACGTGCGCAGCCTGATCTCGGCGACGCCGGAATTCTACGAATACCCGTGCTGCGACCGCGATCCATTGCCATACTGGACCTGGGGCCGGGTGACGCTGCTCGGCGACGCCGCGCATCCGATGTATCCGGTCGGTTCGAACGGCGCATCGCAGGCGATCCTCGACGCGCGGGCGCTCGCCGATGAACTGGCGCGCGCTGAGCATCCGCGTCAGGCGCTGGTGGCGTATGAGAAGAAGCGGCTGCCGATGACGGCGGAGATCGTGCGCGCCAACCGCCGCGGCGGCCCCGAGGGCGTGATCGACGCGGTCGAGCAACTGGCGCCGGATGGTTTTACGGATATCGAGAAGGTGCTGAGCCACGCCCAGCGCGAGGCGATCGTGCGCGGCTACGCCTCCAAGGCCGGGTTTGCGCCGCCACCGCTGGGATTGGCGGCGGTGCGGTAAAAGCCCCGTAGCCCGGATGGAGCGAAGCGCAATCCGGGACGGTGGCGGCCGCATTCCGAAGGCCCCGGATTGCGCTGCGCTCCATCCGGGCTACGGGCGCGCCTCACGCCCCCGGAGGCGGCGGCAGGAAGTGGATGTTGTGCTCGGCCGCGAGCGCCACCATCGCATCCGGCGTCTGCTCCTTCATGTTGTGGATCGCCCAGAACAGATCGTAGAGCCGCCGCGTCGGCGACACCCAGAACAGCGCCTTCGCGGTGCGGCCGGACTTGTTGAAGATGCCGTGCGGCTTGCCCATCGGCAGCCGCACCAGATCGCCGGGCGTGGCTTGCGTCTCGGCGCCGTCGAGGAAGAAGTCGAGCTGGCCTTCCAGGATGTAGAGATATTCGTCCTGGTCGGGATGGATGTGCGGCGGCACGAAGGTCTCGGGCGGGAAGGTCGCATGCCATGAGAAGGAATGCTCGGTGACGTTTTTCGGCACATAGGTCTGGCCGAGGATGCTCCAGGAAATTCCCTGAATGCCTTCATTGGCGCGGGTGATGCCGGCGATTTCGGTTTTCATTTGCTGTTCCCTTCCCAAACATTATTTCGCGGGCGAGCAGTCCTTGGCGTAACGGTCGCCATAGTTGGAAAACACCTTCTCGACGATCTCGGTCTGGAATTTTCCGTCCGCGCGTTTGGCAACCTTGGTCAGATAGAAATTCTGGATCGGATAGCCGTTGATGTTGAACTTGAAATCACCGCGCAGCGAAGTGAATTCAGCCTTCCGCAGCGCGGCGGACACCGCGTCCTTGTTCTTGAGGTCGCCCTTCACCGCCTTCACCGCGCTGTCGATCAGCATGGCCGTATCATAGCCCTGCATGGCGTAGGTGCCGGGCACGCTGTTGTAGGCAGCCTCGTAGCTGGCTACGAACTTCTTGCTCTGGGGATTATCCATGTTCGGCGCCCAGTTGGCGCCGCCGAACATGCCGACGGCGGCGTCCTGCTGCGCGGGCAGGGTGGATTCATCGACGGTGAACGCCGACAGCACCGGAATCTTGTCGGCGAGGCCGGCCTGCCGGTACTGCTTGACGAGACCGACGCCCATGCCGCCCGGCATGAAGGTGAACAACGCATCGACCTTGGAGGAAGAAATCTTGGTCAGTTCGACCTGGAAATCCAGCGTACCGAGCGGTGTGTAGCTTTCCTCGGCAATCTCGCCCTTGTAGTCGAGCTTGAATCCGGCTGCAGAATCCTTGCCGGCCTGATAGTTCGGCACCAGCACGTACATGCGCTTGTATCCGCGATCCTGCGCGACCTTGCCGAGGATCTCGTGAACCTGGTCGTTCTGGTAGGAGGTCACGTAGAAGAACGGGCTGCACTCCTTGCCGGCATAGCTCGATGGCCCCGCATTCGGACTGATCAGGAACGTCTTGTTCTCGGTCACCGGCCGGTGAATGGCCTGCAGGATGTTGGAGAAGATCGGCCCGACCACGAAGTCGACCTTCTCGCGTTCGAGCAGGCCCTTGGCCTTGGTCACGGCGCCGTCGGGTTTGAGTTCGTCGTCGACGACGACGACCTCGACGTCCTTGCCGGCCATCTTGCCGCCGAGGTCCTTGATTCCGAGTTGCAGGCCGTCGCGCGATTGCTGGCCGAGGACGGCCGCCGGGCCGGACAAGGTCGTGATCACGCCGATCTTGATTTTCTCCTGCGCTGCGGCTGGAGTTGCGGCAACACCCAGCAAAACGGCAAGTCCGGTCAGCTTCAACGACTGCTTCATGATTGTTTCTCCGTTCGGCCTCTGCACCCGAAACCCACGCCACACCAAATGCTCGGAATACAGCTTATTCTGACGGTGACTGCACCTGCAAGCAGAACGCATCCATGCAAGCCATGCGCCAATTACTTGAAACCTAAAGAAATCTGGGCAATGATCCGAGAAGCTGCGCTCTGTTCGGATCACCGAACGCCCAAGCTGGACAAGATTTGCATCATGATCCTCGATTCAGAGACCAAGGCGGTCGAACTCCCGGAACATCATGGCGACGAACTCCGGCTTTGGCTTCGCCTCCTGACTTGCACGACCCTGATCGAGGGTGAGGTGCGCAGCCGGTTGCGCGAGCGCTTCGACGTCACGCTGCCGCGGTTCGATCTGATGGCGCAGCTCGACAAGGTGCCGGAGGGCATGACGCTGTCGGATGTCTCCAAGCGGATGATGGTCTCGAACGGCAACGTCACCGGGCTGGTCGAGCGCCTCGTCGAATCCGGACATCTCGACCGCCGTACGTCCGACGCCGACCGCCGCGTGCAGGTGATCCGGCTGACCAAGGCGGGGCGGGCCGAATTCCGCAAGATGGCGGCGGAGCACGAATTGTGGATTGCCGACGTCTTCGGGGAGCTGACGCCGAAGGACGTCCGCGAACTGATGCGTCTATTGGCCAAGACCAAGGCGTCGGCGCAGAAATCCGCAAAGGCGCGAACGGCGTGAGGCGACGCTGCGGCTGAAGCAACTGGCCGGACGCTAGTTCATCCCGCGCAGGGTCGCTGACGGCTTCTCGCCGAATTTGGCGCGATAGGCGCTCGCCATTCGGCTGAGATGGGTAAATCCGAGCTCGAAGGCGATATCGGTGATGCTTTCGTCAGGGGAGGCGGCGGCCAATCTGACATTGAGATGCGCGAGTCGGATGTCGCGCAGCATCTCCGAGATCGACGTTCCGAAATGCCGCTGGAAGCCGAGTTGCAGCGCACGGATACCCGTGCCCGCGGTGTCGGCCAGTTGCGTAAGGTCGAGCGGCTCGGCCGCATGCGCATACAGAAACTCGCGCGCCCGCCGCAGCGGCTGCGGCAGCGCTTCGGCCCGGCCGCCAAATCGCTCGATCGCTTCGCTGGCGCTGTGGTGCTGGCCGTGGAGCAAGGCACCCAACAGCGTCTCGCGCATATTGGCCGCGGCCATCGGCGAAAGCGGCCGTTGCGGTCCGAGGCGTTCGGCGAGATCGACAAACTCCAGAATCTGCGACTGAAGCGCTTGGCCGCCTCTCGAGGAGAGATCGACCGCGGGTTCGAACTCGACTGCGCTCACCGGCCGGCCCGACAGCGCTGCGGCCCGTTGCTCCAGCACACGGCGATCGACCAGCAGAATGAGCTGGGCGCAATTACCCTGCCAGGTCATTCGTGTGGGAATCGTCGGCGACAATAGCGAAGCGCTGGCGCCGGGAGTGGCTGCGATGTCGCGCGCCGCCGTTTGGACCCGCGCCGAACCGCGTACGGGAATTTGCAGCAGGAAGAAACGCTCGAGACAGCCGGGGTCGATCAACACCGATCCGCCATAGGCGACGTAGTTCACAGAGAAGCCGCCAAAGACCGCGCTGTTATGCAGCGCAAAAAAGTCGGCTGATGTCCTGTGCTCGGGCGCAAGTCGGTGCGGGCAGAATATCCGCCCGACCGCGTCGGCGGCATCGTCGACGCTATCGGTCGAAACGCGGTTGAACGCCGCCAGCCGGGCGGCGGGGTCGTGCCGGACAATGCTGGTACCTATCGCCACGGCCCGGCCCTTCGCATTATTTGAAGCCTATAATATCTGCGGGCGCCGTGGTTGGGAAGGCGATTTGATGGCCGTTGGTGCCTGATCGAAAGGCAAAGCGATCTGTCCGTCATTCCGGGGCGCGCGCAGCGCGAATTATGATGTGCACTTGCACATCAGAGAATCCATCGCTCCGCTTGGCCCGCCGTGAAATGGATTCCGGGCTCGATGCTTCGCATCGCCCCGCAATGACGGGGAGGTCATTCCGCGCCGCAGCATTCCGAAAAATCTCTGTTGAGGCAAACAGGATTCGTTTTCCGGCTAGACGGCCGACCCGCCGCGGCAGAGTCTGCGCGAACCATTCGGAACATCGCAACCAGACCAACCGCGACACAGGAGATGGCGACATGGCAGCACTCGAAAAAGGCATCACCGCCAACGGCACGGGCTACGGCGGCAAGACCTGGAACATCCTGGGTCAGGTCTACTTCCCCAAGGCCGTGACCGATTCGACCTTTGCCTTCGAAACCAACAGCGAGCCCGGCCAGTTCGTGCCGGTGCACATTCATCCGACCCAGGATGAGTTCATCCTGGTGCAGGAAGGCGTGCTCGACCTCAAGCTCGACGGCGTCTGGGTGCAGGCCAAGGCCGGAGATCTGGTTCGCCTGCCGCGCGGCATTCCGCATGGCTACTTCAACAAGTCAGACAAGCCGGCGCGCGCGCTGTTCTGGGTGTCGCCGATGCAAAAGCTCGAGGCGCTGTTCAACCAGCTCCACAATCTGACGGATCCCGAAGAGGTGGTCCGGATCTCGGCGCAGCACGAGGTGAACTTTTTGCCGCCCGAAGCCAACGAATAGTTTCGCAACCGCCGGGCAACTACGCCGGTATCGCAACGCGTTGAGCCCTCAGTTCTGGGGCCGATCCCTGCTGGAGAATTGTCATGGTCAGGCAAAAACAGGTTTGCATCATCGGCGCCGGCGTATCCGGTCTGGCCGCTGCCAAAGCCTTCGCCGCGCGCGGGCACGATATCACGATCATCGAACGCAGCGGCGATCTCGGCGGCGTCTGGGAGCCGGCGCGGTCCTATCCCGAGGTGCAAACGCAAAGCCCGAAGGATCTCTATCGTTACACCGACAAGGCGATGCCGGATTCCTATCCGGAATGGCCGAAGGGGCCGCAGGTCCACGCCTATCTGGCCGAGTACGCCAAGGACAACGATCTCCTCGGTGCCATCAGCTTCAACACGGCTGTGGTGCAGATGGATCGCCGCCCCGATTCCAAGCCGGGCTGGCGGCTCGAGCTGCGGGGGCCGGATGGCGGTATCCGTCATGAGGATTTCGATTTTGTCGCGGTTTGTACGGGGCAGTTCAACGAGCCCCAGACGCTCAGCCTGCCCGGCGAAGACACATTCAAGGCGCAGGGCGGGCGCATCCTGCACTCCTCGCAATACAACGATCCTGTCATCGCCAAGGGGCGGAAGATCGTCGTGCTCGGCGGTTCGAAGTCGGCGACAGATATCGCGGTCAACGCGGTCAATTCCGGCGCTGCCGAAGTGACGCTGGTGTACCGCGAGCCGGTATGGCGGATTCCCTATTTCATCGGCGGCCTGGTCAATTTCAAACGCATTCTCTACATCCGCGCACAGGAGGAGATGTTCCGGAGCTGGGGGATCGGCGCGATGTCGCGGTTCGCGCATGCGGTCGCAAAGCCGTTCGTCTGGGCCAACTGGCGCGGACTGGAGAGCCTGCTGAAAGTTCAGCTCAAGCTCGGCAAATGCGACATGGTGCCGAAAGAGCGGATCGAGGATGGCGTCAATTGCTCGGTGCCGATTGCCACACCGGGATTCTTTCCGATGGTCGCCGACGGCCGCATCAAGGCCATCAGAGGCAGCTTTGATCACTACGAGGGCAATTCAATCGTGATGACCGGCGGACAGCGCGTCCAGGCTGATGTTGCCGTGCTCGCGATCGGCTACAAACTCGGCGCGCCGTTCCTGCCGCAGGCGTACCATGAAAAGCTCGTCGATCCCGACGGGCAGTACCGTCTCTATCGGCTGATCGCCAATCCAGACCTGCCCGAGATGGGATTCGTCGGTTTCAATTCGAGCTTCTGCACGGTGTTGTGTGCTGACCTCGCCGCGAACTGGCTGGTGCGCTATGCCGATGGCCAGCTCGCCCGTCAGCCCACGCCTCAGGAGATGCGGGACAACATCGAGATGATGCTGCATTTCAGGCGCGTCGAGCGCCCGGCGGCCGGCGTTTATGGCGGGCTGTGCGTCGCGCCGTATCACTTCAAGCATTTTGACGAGTTGATGTCGGATATCGGCGTGTCCGGACGCCGGGCCAATCCGCTGGTGGAGAAATTTACCCCGCCCGATGCCGCGGCCTATGGCCGCTTCCTGGCCTCGGCGCCGGCCTATCGCGCCGCCTGACGGGTTCCCATGGCGCTGCCGCCGTCAGGCTGGAGCGGGGAGGCGTGATTCAACCCGTGATTCTACCCTTGCGAAAAATTGTTTTAAGCCTAAAATGATTTGCGAGACGGCGTTGCCGGGCGTCCTCGATATTGATCTCGAGCCTTTCATGGATGGAAGCGAGGGGAGATGAAAATGTCAGGTATAACTCCCAGCCACACCCCTGGTCGGTCTCTTGGCCCGTCGGGCCATATCGACGATTTTTCGCGGCGAAACTTGCCACCTTCCGAGCAATGGCCGGACCTGCTGCTCGATCGGCCCGAGTTTCAATATCCGGAATATCTGAACGCCGCGGTCGAACTGACCGACCGTATCGTTGAAAACGGCTGGGGTGATCGGATCGCGCTGATCGGCAACGGCCGCCAGCGCACCTACAAGGAGCTGGCGGACTGGTCCAACCGCCTCGCGCATGCGCTGGTAGAGAATTACGGCGTCAAGCCCGGCAACCGCGTCCTGATCCGTTCCGGCAATAACCCGGCGCTGGTCGCGGCCTGGCTTGCGGCCACAAAGGCAGGCGCCGTCGTCGTCAACACCATGCCGATGCTGCGCGCCGGCGAACTGAGCAAGATCGTCGACAAGGCCGAGATTGCGCTGGCGCTGACCGACAGCCGCATCGCCGATGAACTGGTCGCATGCGCGAAGACCAGCCGCTTTCTCAAGCAGGTGGTGAACTTCGACGGCACGTCCAACCATGACGCCGAGCTCGACCGGGTGGCGCTGAACAAGCCGGTGAAGTTCGACGCCGTGAAAACGGGACGCGACGACGTTGCCCTGCTTGGGTTCACCTCGGGCACCACGGGCGAACCCAAGGCGACGATGCATTTCCATCGTGACCTCATGATCGTTGCGGACGGTTATGCCAAAGAAGTGCTCAATGTGACCGAGGACGATGTTTTCGTCGGCTCGCCGCCGCTGGCCTTTACGTTCGGGCTCGGCGGTCTTGCCATCTTCCCCCTGCGGTTCGGCGCGACCGCGACGCTGTTGGAAAACGCGGCGCCGCCCGAGATGGTCAAGATCATCGAGACCTACAAGGCGACGATCTGCTTCACCTCGCCGACGGCGTATCGCGCGATGATGGCTGCGATGGACCAGGGCGCCGATCTGTCGTCGCTGCGGATTGCGGTCTCCGCCGGCGAAACCTTGCCGGCGCCGGTGTTCGAAAACTGGACCCGCAAGACCGGCAAGACCATCCTCGACGGCATCGGCTCGACGGAGCTGCTGCACATCTTCATCACCAACCGTGTCGGTAACGCCGTCGCCGGGACGACAGGGCGGCCGGTTTCCGGCTATGAGGCGAAGATCGTCGACGACGACATGAACGAATTGCCGGCGGGTACCGTTGGCAAGCTTGCGGTGCGCGGGCCGACCGGATGCCGCTATCTCGCCGACAAAAGGCAATCGAACTATGTGCGCGACGGCTGGAATCTGACGGGCGATTCGTTTGTTAGCGATGCGAATGGACGGCTATCCTTTGTGGCCCGTTCAGACGACATGATCGTTTCTTCCGGCTACAACATCGCGGGTCCCGAAGTCGAAACGGCGTTGCTGTCGCATCCGGCCGTCGCCGAATGCGGCGTGGTCGGCGCGCCCGATGAGGCGCGCGGCATGATCGTCAAGGCCTATGTGGTTCTGGCGGGTGGCACCATGGGCGACGCCGCGCTGACGCAGGCGTTGCAGGATCATGTCAAGCAGACGATTGCGCCGTACAAATATCCGCGTGCGATCGAATATGTCGCGCAACTGCCGAAGACCGAGACCGGCAAGCTGAGGCGCTTTGCGCTCCGGCAGATGGCCGTGGCCGGAGCCGCGTCATCGCCTGATGTCGCCGCGGAGTGAATGCTTTGAATTGGACGAAGGAGAACAGCCGGTGACCGCGCCTAAAGGCCCCACTTTGACGGTGGTGCCTCATCCCAAGACTGACACCCCACCGTTTGGCCCGCAAGTGCTGCAGCCGAGCGGCTGGCCGATGCCGAAAGGCTATGCCAACGGCATGGCCGCCGATGGCCGCCTTGTGGTGACCGGCGGCGTGATCGGCTGGGATACGCAAGGGCATCTAGCGCCGGACTTCGTCGCGCAGGTGCGTCAGACGCTCGCCAACATTTCCGAAATTCTTGCCGAGGGCGGCGCTGGACCTCAGCATCTCGTGCGCCTGACCTGGTATGTCGTCGACATCGAGGAATATCTCGCGAGCCTGAAAGAGCTCGGCCGCGTTTACCGCGAGATTTTTGGCGCGCATTATCCGGCGATGGCGCTGGTGCAGGTGGTGCGCCTGGTCGAGAAGGCAGCGCTCGTCGAGATCGAGGCGACGGCGGTGGTGCCGCGCTGAAACCTGCTTGTCGGGTGTCGTCTTAGAGCTCTGTTCTCAGCTTCCAGAGCTCCGGAAAAAGTTCGACCTCGAGCATCTTGCGCAAGTAGGAGACGCCCGACGTGCCGCCGGTTCCGCGCTTCAGGCCGATGATGCGCTCGACCGTCGTGACGTGGTTGAAGCGCCAGCGGCGGAAATAGTCTTCGAAATCGACCAGCTTTTCCGCAAGCTCGTAGAGCATCCAGTGTTTCGCCGGCGACGCATAGACGGTCTTCCAGACCTCCAGAACCTCGTCGTTTGGCGTACGCGTGACGCGCCAGTCGGTTCGGCGTGCGTCTTCGCCGATGTCAAAACCATTGCGTGCCAGCAGCAGCAGCGCCTCGTCATAGAGGCCCGGCTCAGCGAGAATTTCCTCGAGCTTTGCCATGATGTCGGCGCGGTGGGCGTGCGGGCCAAGCAGCGCCAAATTGCGATTGCCGGCGAGGAACTCGATCGCGCGGTACTGGTACGACTGGAAACCCGAGGACTGCCCGAGCTGATCGCGAAACTCGGTGTATTCGCTGGGTGTCATCGTCCGCAACACGTCCCAGGCGGTATTGAGCTGCTCGAAGATCCGCGCGATGCGCGAAAGCATCTTGAAGGCGGGCTGCAACTGGTCGTGGCGGATCGCCTTGATGGCGGAACGGAGTTCGTGGATGGCCAGCTTCATCCAGAGTTCGGAAGTCTGGTGCTGGATGATGAATAGCAGTTCGTCATGCGCGTCCGAGAGCGGCTCTTGCGCGTCCAGAACGCGTTCCAGATGCAGATAATCGCTGTAGGACATGCGCCCTTCGAACGACATCTGGGCTCCCTCACGCGAGGAGTCGCCGGGCTTGCCAGTCATGTTACGAGCGCCTTTTTGCGGTAATCCGCGGTATCCCAGCGGCGATTGGTCAAGACGTCGGCGATGATTTCGACTGCCGCGCGAACCTCGGCTTCTCCGATGTAGAGCGGCGTAAAGCCGAAGCGCATCATGTCCGGCGCGCGGAAGTCGCCTATCACGTCGCGCGCGATCAGCGCCTGCATGATCGCGTAGCCATCCGGGTGACGAAACGAAACCTGGCTGCCGCGCTGCTTTCCGTCCCGCGGCGAAGCCAGCGTCAGTTCGGAACAACGTCCTTCGACTTCGCGGATGAACAGGTCGGCGAGCGCGATCGATGCACGGCGCACGTCGGTCATGCTGACGCCGTCCCAGACGTCGAGGGCGGCATCGAGCGCGGCCATCGCAATGATCGGGGGCGTACCGACCCGCATTCGCTCAATGCCCGGCCCGGCCCGATAGTCGAGGTCAAAGGCAAAGGGCGCGTGATGACCCATCCAACCGGAGAGCGCCGGCCGCGCCGTATCGGCGTGCTTCGGCGCTACATAGATGAAGGCCGGCGCGCCAGGACCGGCATTGAGATATTTGTAGGTGCAGCCGACTGCGAAATCGGCTTCGGTGCCTGACAGGTCGACCGGAATCGCGCCCGCGGAATGCGCCAGATCCCAGACCGTCAACGCGCCGGCGGCATGCGCCCTGCGCGTCAGTGCGCGCATGTCGTGCAGCCGGCCAGTGCGATAGTCGACTTCGGTCAGCATCAGCACCGCGATCGTTTCGTCGATGGCGGCTTCGACGTCTTCGGGAGCCACGACCTTCAACTCGTAGCCACGGTCGAGCGATTCAAGCAGACCGTTGGCGATGTAGAGATCGGAAGGAAAGTTGCCGGTGTCCGACAGGATCACGCGCCGCGACGGATTGAGTTCGAGCGCGGAGGCCAGCGCCTGGTAGACTTTGATGGACAGCGTATCGCCCACGACCACCGTGCCGTCGGCAGCGCCGATCAACCGGCCGATGCGGTTCCCGACACGGCGCGGCTGCGTCATCCACCCGGCGACGTTCCAGCCCTTGATGAGGTGCTTGCCCCATTCCTCCGATATCATGCGGCCGACGCGATCGGCGGCTGCAACGGGCAGGGGACCGAGCGAATTGCCGTCCAGATAGATCATGCCATCCGGGATGGCGAACCGGGATTTTGTTCGCGTGAAATCGGTCATGTCTTTCCCTGGTGCGCGCCCCGGCGGAATTATTCGCGCGGATATCAATTATTTCAAGCTTAAAATTTATGGGCGAGAAGCGCTTCCCGGTATAGACTTGTTGCCGGCGGATATCGATGGACATCCGCCCGGGCCCACAGGATGGAATGGAAACCGAACCGCGTGATTTTTCATCAGATTTACGACTGGAACGACGCCTATGCGAATGCTCCGAACATTCCAGGCGGCGAACGCTGGCCGGCGGCGTGGGTGCAACCCGCGCAGGCCTATCGCGATGCACTTCAAGGCAGCGGCCGCGCGACGCTCGATATCAGCTATGGCGAGCGCGCACGAAACCGCTTCGATCTCTTTGGACCGGAAGGCCGGCCAAAGGGCCTGGTCGTCTTCGTCCATGGCGGATTCTGGAAGGCGCTTGACAAGAGCTTTTGGTCGCATCTCGCGCGCGGATCGGTTGAAAGCGGCTATGCGGTGGCGATGCCCTCTTACACGCTGTGCCCGACTGTGCGCATCTCCGAGATCACGCGCGAAATTGCCGCGGCCGTCGAGCGCGCCGCCGCGATGGTCGAAGGCCCGCTTTTTCTGACCGGCCATTCCGCCGGCGGGCATCTGGTGACACGCATGATTTCGGCGACGTCGCCGCTCCCGGACGATGTCCGGGCGCGCATCCGCCACACCGTCTCCATTTCCGGCGTTCATGACCTTCGTCCGCTGATGAAGGCCGCCATGAATACGGACCTTCGGATCGACGAGGCCGAGGCGCTCGTGGAAAGCCCCGCATTGCTGGAGCCGATGCCGAATGCACGCGTGACATGCTGGGTGGGCAGCGCCGAGCGCCCGGAATTCGTCCGCCAGAACGCGCTCCTCGCCAACATCTGGACCGGGCTCGGCGCGAAAACCTGCATGATCGAAGAACCCGGCCGGCATCATTTCGATGTCATCGACGGGCTCGCCGATCCCGATCACCAACTCACCAGGACGTTGTTGTCTCCGTAGCCTGCTGAATTTCCGAAATGAACGGCGGTCGCGGTGTGGCCTTGCCACCAAATGGCTCTGACCTGCCAATCATGCTGGCTGAAACGTCTGCACCGTCTGTCGTGCACCCAGGGCATAGAGTTTTAAGAGCGCCTCGGTGACGGCGCTGCGCATGCGAGGATCGCTGCCGAGGTTGCCGAAAATCGAGTGCACCTCCAGCAGCGCGGGAGCAAGTCGCTCCGCGTAGGGGCCGGCGCGCTCGGCGATATCGGCCAGTTCCCTGGCTAGCGGATCGCGCACGTCGATGGCGCGTCCCTGTTCGTCCTTTGCGGTGACGTAACGCATCCAGCCCGCTACCGCGAGCGCATGCGTGTCAATCGAGAGGCCCAGCCGCAACCGATCCTGCATGGTGGCGAGCAGCCGCTGCGGCAGTTTCTGCGAGCCATCCATCGCGATCTGCCAGGTACGGTGATGCAGAGCGGCATTGGAAAAGCGCTGCAGGAGCGATGCGCTGTAGGCCGCAATATCGGTGCCTTCAGGCATCGCCAGCGTCGGCGCCGCGTCGTGCATCACCTGCTGGGCAAGCGTCGCAAAGCGATGGTCGGTCATGGTGGAAGCGATGGTCTCATGGCCGGCGAGATAGCCGAGATAGGCCAGCGCCGAGTGGCTGGCGTTGAGCAGCCGCAGTTTCATATGCTCGAACGGCGTCACATCCGAGACCATTTGCACGCCTGCGGCCGCGAAATCCGGCCGTCCTGCCGGAAAGCGATCTTCAACGATCCATTGCGTGAATGGCTCCGTCACCACCGGCCACGCGTCGGTCATGCCGAGCGCGGAGGAAACCTCGGCCCGGTCGAGCTCGGTGGTCTCCGGCACGATCCGGTCCACCATGGTCGAAGGGAAGGCGACCTCGGCTTCGATCCATTTGGCGAGGTTGCGCGATCGCAAGGCGGCGAACTGCGTCACGATGCGGCCGACGGTATGGCCGTTGGCGGAGAGATTGTCGCACGACAGAACGGTGAAGGGGGCTGCGCCTGCAATCCGCCGGCGCGCCAGCGCAGCCACCAGGAATCCGATGGCCGAGCGCGGGGTGCCCGGATTCTGCAGGTCATGAACGATGTCGGGATGATGCTCGTCGAGATCGCCGGTTTGCGGCGTGTGACAGTAGCCCTTCTCGGTGACCGTCAGCGAGACGATGCGCGTGGCCGGGTCAGTGAGGCGCGCGATCAACGGGGCGGGTTTCTCGTTGGCGACTTCGCATGCGAGAACCGAGCCGATGATGCGGTGGTCGGTGCCTGCGCCGGAGCGGACGGCGAGGGTGTAGAGGCAGTCCTGCGGGGCGAGGGCATCGCGCGTTTCCGAACTGCGCAGGCTGGCCCCGACGATTCCCCAATCCGTGGCGCCACTTGCAAGGAGGTCGTCGATCACCGCTGCCTGGTGTGCCCGGTGGAACGCGCCAATTCCGAGATGAACGATGCCCGGTGTGACGTGCGAGCGGTCATAGGCCGGGCGCCTGACATGGCCGGGAAGCCCGTCGAGGTTGGCGTCGGACAGGCGCAAATCGCCATTTTTCGGGCCGGAAGGCGGGTTTTTCGCCGTCTCGCTTGACATGGGAGGCTCGATCTATCAATCTTTGGTCAATTGGTAAGGCCAATATTCCCGATTTATTGGCCTTGGCCCGATCAAAGCAAGAAAAATCGATCACGTAAGGGGATCGTCAGGGAGAGCCGAGCGTGCCGCTCGAAGCCGTGGAAGCGCGACGTCTATATCGCCAGGTTGCCGATCAGCTCCGCGCCTTGATCGACAGCGGCGAATACCGCGTGGGCAGCCGTCTTCCGACCGAACGCGATCTTGCCGAACAATTGAAGGTATCGCGGCCGACGGTGCGCGAGGCGCTGATCGCCCTGGAAGTTGAGGGCCGGGTTCGGATCCGCGTCGGCTCTGGAATTTATGTCAGCGAACCGGCGGCGCTTGCACAGCCCTTGCCGGCGGCCGCCGAGATCGAGGGCCCGTTCGAGCTGCTGCGCGCGCGCGAATTCCTCGAAGGCGCCATCGCCGAACAGGCCGCGCGGGTGGCGACACCTGAGGACATCGCGCGCATCGACGCTTCGCTGGAGGCGATGGCCACCGTGCAGCATCCCGGCGAAGCCTCGATGATCCATGACCGCGCGTTTCATGTCGCTGTAGCCGGATGTCTCGACAACGCCGTGCTGGTCCGTGTGGTCGGCGAGTTGTTCGACCAGCGGCTCAATCCCTACTTCGCCAAGCTCGCGCACTACTTCGAGAATCCGCAATCCTGGGGCGCGGCGCTGGCCGAGCACCGTGCGATCCGCGATGCCATCGCCACACATGATCCGGACACGGCCCGCGTGACGATGCGCGAACACCTGGCGCGTTCGCAGGCTCGCTTTGCGCAAAATTTCGGGACGGAGGCGTCGTCCGCCTCCCGTGTCCGCGCAAGGAGCGGCTGAGCGACGAGAATTCGAACGGTTCGGCGAAACGCCGGGCCGGTTGGGTAACAAAAGTAAAATTGTAGCAAGGGAGGAATTCACGTGTTGAAGAAATTGACGATTGCATTCGCGGCGTCTGCTGCTGCGTTGTTGGCCGCGACCACTTCCGGCATGGCGCAGACCAAGCTGAAATGGGCGCACGTTTACGAAACCTCGGAGCCGTTCCACACCGCTTCCGTCTGGGCCGCCGGCGAAATCGGCAAGCGCACCAATGGGCGTTACCAGATCGACGTCTATCCGGCCTCGCAGCTCGGCAAGGAAACCGACATCAACCAGGGGCTTTCGCTGGGCTCGGTCGACATGATCATTTCGGGCTCGAGCTTCGCGGCCAAGAGCTTCCCGCCGATCGGCGTGACCTACTATCCCTACACCTTCCGCGACGCCGACCATCTCCTGGCCTATACCAAGAGCGACGTCTTCAAGGAGCTTACGAAGGGCTACGAGGACAAGACCGGCCATCGCATCGTGGCAGTGACTTACTACGGCGTGCGTCACACCTCGTCGAACAAGCCGATCAAGACCTGCGCCGACATGAAGGGCCTCAAGATTCGCGTGCCTGACGTGCCGGCCTATCTCGCGATGCCGCGCGCCTGCGGCGCCAACACCGCGCCGATCGCCTTTGCCGAGGTCTATCTCGCGCTGCAGAACGGCACCGTTGAAGCCCAGGAAAATCCGCTCACCACCATCGAGGCCAAGAAGTTCTATGAGGTGCAGAAGCACATCGTGCTGACCGGCCACATCGTCGATCATCTCAACACCGTGGTCTCCGGCGCGCTCTGGAAAAAGCTGTCTGAGGAAGACCGCAAGATCTTCACCGACGTCGCGCAGGAAGCGGCGGCGAAGGCGACTGCCGAGATCAAGACCAACGAAGCCAAGCTGGTCGATTTCTTCAAGCAGAAGGGCCTGACGGTGACCGAGGTCAACAAGGACGAATTCCGCGACACCGTGCTCAAGACCGTCAGCTTCGAGAGCTTCGACTACCGCAAGGCCGACTGGGAACGCATCCAGGCGGTGAAGTAAACGGCCTAAGTCTTTCGTTCGTGCTTGCCGTGAATTCACGGCAGGCACGGCGGGAGCTTTCAAACGCCAGTTCGGGGAGGGCGCATGTCGACGGTTGAAGTGCACAAGCAGATCACGGCGGATGAGATCGCCCATACGTTCGAGGACGAGGTCCCCAAGGGCGCCGACCTCAGGGGATATGCGCCCGAGGACTGGCTGGCGCTCGTGATCTTCTGGATCATGGCGCTGTCCGTCTTTCTGCAGTTCTTCACACGCTATGTGCTCAACGACAGTTATGCCTGGACCGAGGAGATCGCGACCTACTGCCTGATCGGCGTGGTCTTCATCGGCTCGGCAATGTGCGTTCGGCTGTCGCGGCATATCCAGGTCGATCTGGTCTTCCGCTATCTGCCGCATTTGCCGGCGCGCGCGCTTTCGACGGTCATCGACGTGATCCGTATCGCGTTCTTCGGATACGCCATCAAACTGGTCTGGCAATTCATCCAGATCATCGGCGATGAGCGGATGACCACGATCAAGTTTCAAAAAGGTTTTGTGTACTACGCCGTGCTGCTCGGCTTCGCGCTGATGTTTGCGCGCTCGATCCAGATCGCGGTCGAGAACTGGCGGCGGGGCTACTCGATTCTGGAGCGCCCGGGCGCCTTCGACGGAACGGAAGGGTAGGGCGATGCTGCTGCTGCTTGGGGGATTTCTGCTGCTGATGCTGGTTGGCCTGCCGGTCGCGCTGGCGATGGCGGTGTCGTCGCTGGTGTATATTCTCGTCACCGGCATCACGCCCGACGTGACGCTGGCGCAGCGCATGATCGCGGGCGTCGAGAGCTTTCCGCTGCTGGCCGTGCCGTTCTTCATCCTGGCCGGCAATCTCATGAACATCGCGGGCGTGACGGGGCGCATCTACAAGTTCGCGGTCGCGCTGGTGGGGTGGATGCGCGGCGGTCTCGGCCACGTCAATATCGTGGGCTCGGTGATCTTTTCCGGCATGTCCGGCACCGCGATCGCGGACGCCGCAGGCCTCGGCACCATCGAGATCAAGGCGATGAAGGATCACGGCTACTCGACCGAGTTTGCCGTTGGCGTCACCGCGGCGTCCGCGACGCTCGGCCCGATCATTCCGCCGTCGCTGCCGTTCGTGATCTACGGCATGATGGCGAACGTCTCGATCGGTGCGCTGTTCCTCGGCGGCGTGATCCCCGGCGTGGTCATGACCTTGGCCATGATGGCGACGGTGGCCTATTTCGCCCACAAGAACGGCTGGGGCAGCGATACGCCGTTCTCCTGGCCGCAAATCGGCTCAGCCGCTCTCGAGATCTTCATCGTTCTCGCATTTCCGCTGGTGGTCTGGCTGCTGGTCGTAGCCGGTCTCTCGGTGAACCTGGCGGTTGGCATCGGCCTCATCGCGTTGCTGGCGCTGGACTGGTATTTCGATTTCTCCGCCGTGATGGCGCTGATGGCGCCTGTCATCCTGATCGGCGGCATGACGCTCGGCTGGTTCACGCCGACCGAAGCCGCGGTCGCAGCCGTGATCTGGTCGCTGTTCCTCGGGCTCGTGCGTTATCGCTCGATGACGCTGCAGACCGTAGCCAAAGCGACGTTCGACACCATCGAGACCACGGCATCGGTGCTGTTCATCGTCACCGCGGCCTCGATCTTTGCGTGGCTGCTGACGGTGTCGCAGGCCGCGCAGACCCTGACCGACGCCATGCTCGGGATCACCCAGAACAAATGGGTGTTCCTGCTGCTTGCCAACATCCTGATCCTGTTCGTCGGCTGCTTCATCGACACCATCGCCGCCATCACCATCCTGGTGCCGATCCTGCTGCCGATCGTTCTGAAACTGGGCATCGACCCCATTCATTTCGGCCTGATCATGACGCTGAACCTGATGATTGGGCTCCTTCACCCGCCACTCGGCATGGTGCTGTTCGTGCTCGCGCGCGTGGCGAAGCTTTCCGTCGAGCGCACGACGATGGCGATCCTGCCGTGGCTGGTGCCGCTGCTGTTGGCGCTCATCGCCATCACCTACATCCCGGAGCTGACGCTCTGGCTACCGAAGTATATGGGACTCTCAAAATGACATCGATGGTTTTGGCCGCAACGCTGTTCGGCCCGGAAGATCTGCGCATGGTCGAGCGGCCGCTCGATCCGTTGGCGTCAGGCATGGTGCGGATTCGTTTCGGCGCCGGCGGCATCTGCGGCTCCGACATGCATTACTACCGCCATGCCCGCACCGGCGATTTCGTCGTGACCTCGCCGCTGGTGCTCGGCCACGAGATCGCGGGCGAGGTGGTCGAGATCGGAAGCTCTGCGTCAGACGTGAAGGTCGGCGATCGCGTCGCCCTCAATCCGTCGCGCTGGTGCGCCCATTGCAAGCCGTGCCGCGAGAACCGGCCCAATCTCTGCGAGAACATCTTTTTCATGGGCTCGGCCTCGAAGACTCCGCATATGCAGGGCGGCTTTGCGTCCTACTTCGACGCCGTCCCGGCGCAATGCGTGAAGATTCCCGATCATGTGACGTATCAGGCGGCGGCGCTGGCCGAGCCGCTGGCGGTGTGCCTGCATGCGGTCGCCCGCGCCGGTGACATCACCGGCAAGCGCGCGGTGCTGTTCGGTGCCGGTCCCATCGGCTTGCTGACCATGCTGGCGGCGCAGCGCGCAGGGATCGCGGAGACGACCGTCGTCGAAATTGCCGCGGCGCCGCTGGCATTTGCCACGAGGCTTGGCGCCAACCATGTCGTCGATATCTCCGGCGGCGAGGAGGCGCTGAAGGCGCAAGCCGCAGCGTCTCCGTTCGACGTGGCGTTCGAAGTCTCGGGAACGGCAGCGGGCCTGGCCAGCGCCATCGGCACCGTCAGGCGCGGCGGCGTCGTGGTCCAGGTCGGCAATCTGCCGGGCGGGCAGATCCCGGTGCCGGCGAATGCTGTCATGGCCAAGGAGATCGACCTGCGCGGCTCGTTCCGCTTCGGGGCGGAATTCTTCACCGCGGTCGAACTGATCGCCGACGGCAGCGTCGACGTGCTTTCGCTGGTGACGGCCCAACGCCCGCTTTCGGTCGCGCCCGACGCGGTGCGGCTGGCGCTCGACCGCTCGCAGAGCGTCAAGGTCGTGCTGACAGCTTGATTGCAATCCAGACTTCAGGAGATCGCCCATGATGCTGCAGGGATGGCGGTGGTACGGGCCCAATGATCCCGTCTCGCTCGACGATATCCGTCAGGCCGGCGCGACGGACGTGGTGACGGCGCTGCACCAGGTGCCGATCGGCGAAGCGTGGACGCGCGCCGCGGTCGAGGAGCGCAAGAGCCTGATCGAGAACGGCCAGCCCGGCCGTTCGCCGCTGACCTGGTCGGTGGTGGAATCGATTCCGATCCCCGATGACGTCAAGCGGCTCGGCGGCGGCGCGACTCGCTCGATCGAGGCCTGGATCGCGAGCCTCGAGGCGGTGGCTGCCGCCGGCATCAAGATCATCTGCTACAACTTCATGCCCGTCGTGGACTGGTGCCGCACCGATCTCGAATGGGAACTGCCGAACGGCGCCAAGGCGATGCGCTTCGACCAGGAACGGTTCGCGGCGTTCGATCTGCATATCCTGCAGCGTCCGGAAGCGCTGGCCGAATACTCCGAGGCCGCGCGGCGTCGCGCCAAGGAGGTCTATTCAGGGATGACGCAGGCCGATATCGATGTCCTCGTCACCAATATCGCCAGCGCGCTGCCGGGCTCCACGACCGATCCGCTGACGATCCCGCAATTCCGCGACCGCCTGCAGCAATATCGCGGCATCGATTCCGCGGTGCTGCGCCAGCACCTCAGCGAATTCCTCGCGCGCGTGACGCCGGTCGCCGAGCAGCTTGGGGTGACGCTGACGCTGCATCCGGACGATCCGCCGCGGCCGCTGTTCGGCCTGCCGCGCATTGCGTCCTCGGCGGAGGATTACCAGGCGCTGTTCGATGCCGTGCCCTCAAAAGCCAACGGCATCTGCTTCTGCACCGGCTCGCTCGGCGTGCGCGCCGAGAACGATCTGCCCGCGATTGCCAAGCGCTTCGCGCCAAGGATCGGCTTTGCGCACCTGCGCGCGACCAAGCGGGAAGGCGACGGCCTGTCGTTTTTCGAGTCCGATCATCTCGACGGTGACGTCGACATGATCGCGGTGCTCAAGGCGTTGCTCACCGAGAACCGCAAGCGTTCATCGAACGATCAGATTGTGTTCCGGCCCGATCACGGCCATCGCATGCTCGACGATCTCGCGGAAACCAAGCGCACCAATCCCGGCTATACCGCAATCGGTCGGCTGCGCGGGCTAGCTGAATTGCGCGGCGCCATCCGCGCCGTCGAACACGCCGGCTAGCACTACTTTGGCAGATTTTTGCGATTGATCGGCGCAATTGGATTCCCGAATCAGATTTTCAATGATTCATGGGTGGTCGGCTTTTGGAGGGCCGACCATGGTGGACACGAGGTCGAAGTGGGAAGACGAGCTTGGACGCTGGCTCAAGCCATTCCTGGATCGTTTAGGTCACAAGGCACGGCGGCGGATGTGTCCGCTGTATGTTTCGGGACTGATTGGACCGGGTGATCGCAAGAGCGTCCAGCCGATGGCGGCGCGGCTGGCACCGAACGACTATGATCAGTTGCACCATTTCATCGCTGATGGCGTCTGGGATGCGGCGCCATTGGAGTCAGAATTGCTCGTTCAGGCCGATCGCCTCGTCGGCGGCAAAGATGCGGTGCTGGTCATCGACGACACAGCGATGCCGAAGAAGGGCGATCGTTCGGTTGGTGTCGCTCCGCAATATGCCTCGTCTCTCGGCAAGACGGCCAATTGCCAAACATTGGTGTCGCTGACGCTTGCGCGGGGTGAAGTGCCGGTAATGGTGGCATTACGTCTCTTCATTCCAGAGAGTTGGACGAGCAACCCGGTGCGTTTGAAGCGTGCGGGCGTTCCAGTCGAGCACCGCGCAGCGCGGACCAAGCCAGAGATCGCCTTGGCGGAGATCGATCGCGTGATGGCAGCCGGTATGCGCTTCGGCTGTGTGCTGGCGGATGCCGGTTACGGCCTCAGCGCGCCGTTCCGTCAGGGGCTCACGACACGCGGCCTGGCCTGGGCCGTCGGTATCCCTCGTCACCTGAAGGTGTATCCGGTCGAGGTTAAACTGATCTGGCCGGTTGCCGGTCGGGGCCGTCCCCGCAAGCGGCACATTCCGGATATCCTATCGAGGGCGGCCGAAGATATGCTGGCCAATGCCAAGTGGCAAAATGTGAGTTGGCGAAACGGTACCAAGGGCCGGCTGGAAGCTCGCTTCGCCGCTGTTCGCGTGCGAACCGCCGATGGGCCACCTCAGCGGATCAAGGACATGGGCCAGCAGCATCTTCCGGGGGACGAAGCCTGGCTCATCGGCGAACACAGGACGTCGGGAGAGAAGAAATATTATCTCGCCAATCTGCCGGCCAAGACGAATCTGCGCACGTTAGCTGCCACGATCAAAGCCCGATGGATTTGCGAACAGGCCCATCAGCAGTTGAAAGAGGAACTCGGGCTTGATCACTTCGAGGGAAGATCCTGGCAAGGCCTCCATCGTCACGCGCTCATGACCATGATCGCTTACGCATTCCTCCAGCATCGGCGTCTCGCACAAGCGGGGCGGAAAAAAAAGAATCAATGGTCCACCGCCTCAGCCGAGCCTGCCGGCCGTACGCCAGGCCATCGTCGATCTCATCGTTCAACCACGACCTCAGCGATGCCCGTACTGCAGAAGACAAATCGGCGAAAAGCAGCGGCGTGAATAAATCTGCCAAAGTAGTGCTAGGCTGTGAACTCATAAATTCGGTTCTGCAGAAGCCTTGCCCATGTCCGCTTCGCTCCGAAAGCGACTGAATTGCTGCGTCGCCGCGCAATGACGCGATGTACCACTTGCGGCCGAAAATTCGATCGAAAATTTGAGCCCAACAACGGACGTGGAGATATCTTCAAGTTCCATCTTCGGTTCGATCGCGACTGACGCTTCCGCAGCGACGCACTCTCTCTTCATGAATTGGCGAACTCGATCGACGACGCTGTGCTCACTATCTATTAGTTAGCCGTATGGCTAACTGTTATTGACACACGTTTGTGCCTCCGCTATAGTTAGCTTTATGGCTAACCAATCAATGCAACTCGACCACGTTTTCGGGGCCCTGTCCGACGCGACCCGTCGTGCGATCGTCATGCGA
The DNA here is from genome assembly GCF_023101085.1 of Bradyrhizobium sp. 170. Classification (NCBI taxonomy): domain Bacteria; kingdom Pseudomonadati; phylum Pseudomonadota; class Alphaproteobacteria; order Hyphomicrobiales; family Nitrobacteraceae; genus Bradyrhizobium; species Bradyrhizobium sp. 170. The sequence continues at coordinate 3,062,168 of NZ_CP064703.1, forward strand.
CTATGTGATGGCGAGGCATCCGTCGGAGAGCTGGCGAAGCCGTTCGAAATGGCGCTGCCGAGCCTGATGAAACACATCCGCATTCTAGAGAGCAGCGGCCTCGTTGCGTCCGAGAAGACCGGTCGCGTCAGGATGTGCTCATTGCAGACGGAAGCTCTCGCAACCGTCGAGGTTTGGTTGGCGGCCCAAAGGGAGATCTGGGAGCAACGACTGGATCGACTGGAAATGTACGTTGAGAAACTGAAGAAAGAGGAAAAGTCCAATGCCCGCAAACGCAAGTCAAAATGAAACGCCCCTGTCCACTTGGGCGCTCGATCGAGAGATCGTCCTCTCGCGCGTGATCAACGCGCCACGGGAGTTGGTTTTCTCCGCCTGGGCTGATCCGCAACATCTCCCCCAATGGTTTGGTCCGGCCGGTTTTAGGGTCGAGACAAAGTCAATGGATATTCGCGTCAACGGCGAATGGCGGTTCGATATGATCGCTCCCGACGGCAAGCGATATACGAACCGGATGCAATTCCGGCGCATCGAGAGGCCGCACCTGATCGAGATCGATCATGGCGCCGACAAAGACAACGATCCTGGCATATTCCGCACCACCATCACGTTCGATGAGCAGAGCGACGGCAAGACCGTCATCACTTTGCGGCAGTTGCATCCGACGAAGGCTCAGCGCGACGCGGGAATCGGATTCGGCGCGGTCGAGTTCGGTTATCAGACCCTCGAGAAACTGGCGCAGCACGTCGAACGCAGCAACGCTACTTAAACTGAAGCGAGCGTTTCTCGGCGCGGCCGGTTACCTGTCAGCGGTGGAATACATCGCGCCGAGGCCGCGACCGCGCAACCTGCTTCGCCGGATCGACCAGCGCTCGAGGCTGTTCTGCATCGCTTCGGCGAGCGCCGGACGCGCGTTCAACTGCTTTTCCGGCACGCATGCAATGATCGCATTTCGATCCTGGACGCCCTGCTCGTCGATGATCCACGTTCCCAGCCGGCCGCCGGCAAGCCGCGCGGCGATGCGATCGGGTACCGGGTCGATGTCGTTCGCGACCAACACGTTCATGACGATGCGGCCGCCGGGCGTCAACCGCGCGCGGATGGCGTCGCAGGTCTCGACGTCGAATTCGTCTTCAAAGTGAAAATCCGGACCCCCGACATCGATGGCGATCCCATCGTAAAGCAGATCGTCATCGAGAATGAACTTGCGGAAATCGGACACCATCAGCGGCAATCCGTCCGGCAGTCCAAAATATCTCTGAGCAATCACGAAGCTGATCGGATTGTTGTCGACGATCGTCAGCTTTTTTCCGAGACGCGCCAGCCTGGTGGCTAGATTTCCGCCGCCGCATCCCAGGACGAGAATGTTCGTCGCGCGATGCAGGAGTTCGTCCATGAGCCTGACATAGCTGAAGACGCTCTCGCCGTCGGGCGTAGCCTGACTCTGCCTGATACCTTCCTCGAAATAGATCCGCGTTCCGTCCGCGGAGCATTCGACGATTTCGATTGCGCCGTTCCTGCCCCGATAGCGCCCCAGCAACCGCACTTGACGTCACCATGCATTAAATAGGATGTTTGAAACATCGTTTATCATGTCGTGAATCGAATGCCAATCGGGCATAGACCCGTGCGAACCTCCCGTTTGATATACTGAACCTCTAAGTTGATGCTTGAGACGGTAATTTAGATGGGATAAATATATCCACTGCCGAACCGGGAGAACTGTCCCCATGATTACCGCCAATCAACTCAGGGCCGCGCGCGCGCTTCTGAGCATCGATCAGCGGCAAATGGCCGAGCTGGCCGATCTTTCGGTGCCGACCATCCAGCGCATGGAAGCCAGCGACGGTGTGATCCGCGCCAACGTCGATTCCCTGATGAAACTGGTTTCCGCGCTCGAGAGCGCCGGGATCGAGTTGATCAATCCGGGCGCCGCGAGCGCGACCGGCGGGCGAGGGGTGCGGCTGCGCGAACATCTCACAAATCCCAAGTCAAATCTCAAGTCAAAGAGCAAGACCGCCCGCCAGCCGAAGAGGGTGCTGGAGCGGGTTCGATAGCGTCCTCACGATGTAACGGCGCCGGCGTCCGCGCGTTCGAACAGCGCCAGCAATCCTTGCAGCATGGCTGTGGGGGCAGGCGGGCAGCCGGGAATGTGCAGGTCGACCGGGACGACCTCGGAGACGCCGCCGACGACCGCATAGCTGCCGGCAAAACATCCTCCGTTCCGCGCGCAGTCTCCGACCGCCACGACCCATTTCGGGTTCGGCGTCGCGTGATAGGTGCGTTCGAGCGCCTCGCGCATGTTTTTCGTCACCGGTCCCGTCACCATCAGGACGTCGGCATGACGCGGCGAAGCGACAAACCGCAGGCCGAACCGCTCGACGTCGTAATAGGCGTTGTTGAGCGCGTGAATTTCCAGCTCGCATCCGTTACAGGATCCGGCATCGACCTCGCGGATCGACAGGCTCCGGCCGAGCCGTCGCCGCGCGGCCTTCCCGAGCGCGGTGGCAAGCTCCGCCACGGCGGCATCATCGGGTAAAGGCGCCCGCTCGGTGAGCGGCCGGCGAAACACGCTTTCAAAAAGCAGCTTGCGCATCACATGCGTCCTTAGAGATCGTGGCCCGAATAGGAACAGTTGAACGACTTGTTGCAGAGTGGAAAGTCCGCGACGATGTTGTTCTCGATCACGGCTTCCAGCAGCGGCCATTGAAACCAGGACGGATCGCGCATGTGGCATCGTTCGATCAGGCCATTGCGCAAGCGCAGCCAGACCAGGACGTCACCGCGGAATCCTTCCACGACCGCCATGCCCTCGCGCACAGCCCCTCCAAGCGGCACTTCCGTGCGCGTCGGGCCGTTGGGAAGCCGGCGCAAGATCTGCTCGATCAGCGAAAGGCTTTGCTCGACCTCGCGTACCCTGATCCAGACCCGCGCATTGACGTCGCCCTCATTGAGCGTGGGAACATCGAAGCGCAGACGATCATAAGGCGGATAGACCAGCGCCCGGCGCGCGTCGAACGAGCGGCCTGAGGCGCGGCCGATATAGCCGCCTGCGGCATACTGCCTGGCCAGCGGCGGTTTGAGAACGCCGGTATCGACGGTGCGGTCCTGCAGCGAAGCGGTGTTGTCGTAGAGTTCGACCAGAGCCGGAAAGCGCAGCCGGATGTTGTCCAGCGCGGCCCGGATGGTTTGCACCCCGTCAGCGCCGATGTCGCGGCTGACGCCGCCGGGCACGATGACGTCGCGCATCAGGCGATGGCCGAAGGCGGCGCCGGCGGCGCGCAGTACGCTCTCGCGCAGCACGCCGCAATGCGCGTGCATCAATGCAAAGGAGGCGTCGTTGCAGATCGCGCCGATGTCGCCGAGATGGTTGGCGAGCCGCTCCAACTCCGCTAGCAATGCCCGCAGCAACACGGCTCGGTCAGGCACGGCGAGGTCCAGCGCTGCTTCGGCCGCGCGCGAAAACGCGTAGGCGTAGGCGACGGTGCTGTCGCCCGATGTGCGCCCGGCGAGATGGACGCCGCGTTCCAGACTGGCGCCGCTCATCAGTCCGTCGATACCCTTGTGGACATATCCAAGCCGCTGTTCCAACCTGACCACGGTCTCGCCGCTGGCGGTAAAGCGGAAATGTCCGGGCTCGATGATGCCTGCATGTACCGGGCCGACCGGGATCTGGTGCAGGCCGTCGCCTTCGGCCACCAGGAGACCGTAGGGCGTCGCCTTCGGCAACGCGTCAATGCGGTCTCCCAATGGGAATCGCACACCCCAGCGATTGTGATCGAGCCAGGGCCGCGTGTCGGGCGCGCCCTCGGCGGACAGTCCGAACAGGTCGTGGATAGTCCGTTCCAGCCGCAGCGCCGGCGGATGGTGCTTGCCGACGGAAGGAAAGCTGCGGTCGGGGCAATCCAGGCTGACGACCGCGATCTCAGCAGCCTGTCCATCCATGATCGCCATATGCACCGTTGCGGGCTCGCCCCAAAGGCCGAGCAGGCTCCAGCGACCATGCGCCAGTTCGGTCGCGGCGAATGTCCAGACCGAAGCGTCGACGACAACGCGCGGCCACGGGCGGTGTTGCCCGACTTTGCGGCCTTCCAGCGTCAAATCGATCAGCGATGGCATGTCACGTCGTTCCTATCCAAGCAATTGGGCCACATGCTGAAACCAGACCACCAGCGGAGCGGGAAGATAGACTCCCGCGCCCAAGACCAGTGCGAGATGAGCGAACATCGGAATGTAGGAAGCCTCAGCCGACGCCGTGCTGCCGCGCGGCTCGCCGAAGGCGACACTGGTCAGGCGCAACGTCAAGGCGCCGAAGGCCAGCAACAGCCCGAATACCAGCACGATCGCGAGCAGCGGCTGCCGTGCAAAGGTCGAACTCACGACGAGAAATTCGCTCATGAAGATCCCGAGCGGCGGCAATCCGGCGATCGCGACGACGCCTACCACCAGTCCCCAGCCGAGCGCCGGATGGGTCACCGTCAGACCGCGGATCCGCGAAATCCGCTGGGTGCCCTTGATCTGCGAAATATGTCCGACGGCGTAGAAGATCGCCGACTTGGTCAGGCTGTGCATCACCATGTGCAGAAGCCCGGCGAAATTGGCGAGCGGACCGCCCATGCCGAACGCGAATACGATGATGCCCATGTGTTCGATCGAGGAATAGGCGAACAGGCGCTTGATGTCGCGCCGCCGGTACAGCATGAAGGCCGCGAAGATCAGCGAGACCAGGCCCATCGTCACCATCAGGGGGCCGGGAGCGATCGAGGCCGGATTGGCGGCGAGCAATATCTTGAAGCGCAGCAGCGCATAGAGCGCGACGTTCAGCAAAAGGCCCGACAACACCGCTGATATCGGCGTCGGACCTTCGGCATGCGCATCCGGCAGCCAGGCGTGCAGCGGCGCGAGGCCGACCTTGGTGCCGTAGCCGAGAAACAGGAATACGAACGCGACGTTGAGAAGGGCCGCGTCGAAGTTCGCGGCGCGCTCGACCAGCAGCGTCCAGACCATGCCGTCCTGGCCTTCGCCCATCACCGGGCGGGCTGCCATATAGACCAGGATGGTGCCGAACAGCGCGAGCGCAATTCCGACGCTGCCTAGAATGAAATACTTCCAGGCGGCTTCGAGCGCCGCATGGGTACGATAGATGCCGACCATCAGCACGGTCGTCAGCGTCGCGAGTTCGACCGCGACCCACATCAGGCCGATATTGTTGGACACGAACGCGAGGTTCATGCCGAACATCATGGTCTGGTACATGGCATGATAGAAGCGCAGGTAAGCCGGCGTCAGCCGGCCGGTTTCGAGTTCGTGCGCGATATAGCTGGCGCTGAAGATGCTGGTGGTGAATCCCACGAAGGTATTGAGTACGATGAAGACGATGTTCAGATCGTCGATCAGCACGTAAGGCCCGGGGGAGGGACGTTCGACCACGAACAGCGAAAGCGCAGACAGGAACGTCGCGAGGCTGGCGACGACGTTCAGCCGCGCTGTCACGCGGTAGCCGGGCAGGATGGCCAGCAGCGCCGCCGACCAGATCGGGATCAGCAGAACGGCGGTGACGGGATTGAAGAAGGGCAGGGTCATCGTCGTTCGCCCCTGAAGTCGTCGAGCGCGGAGACGTCCACCGAATCGAAGCGCTCGCGGATTCGGAACAGGAAGATGCCGATCACGATAAACGCGATCAGGATCGAGAACGCGACGCTGATCTCGACCACCAGCGGCATGCCCTTGGCGCCGGTCGCCGCCAGCACCAGTCCGTTTTCGAGCGACATGAATCCGACAACCTGACTGACCGCGTTGCGGCGCGTCACCATGACCAGAAGTCCGAGCAGCACCACCGATAGGGCAAAGGCAAGATCTTCGCGCGCCAGCGGGTCGGCGTCGCTCGTCACCCGCAACATGAGAACCAGCGAGAGCGCGACCAGTCCCATCCCGGCCAGCATGGTCGGGCCGATTCCGACGGCGGATTCGATGTCGCGGTGAATTCCGAGCTGCTTGACGATGCGGTGCAGCGCCACCGGAATGACGATCGCCTTGAAGACCAGGGCGATGATCGCGGTGACGTAGAGATGGGGCGCATCCTGGATGAAAGCCTGCCAGGCGACCGAGAGCGACAGCACCAGGGCGTGGAGCGCGAACACGTTGAGCAGCGAATAGAGGCGGTCCTGATACAGCATCATCAGGCTGATCAGCACCAGTCCGCCGGCCAGCGTGTGCGAAACGTCGAAGGCGAGGCTGTGCATTTGCATCAGAAGCTCCTCGAAACGAACAGCAGCAGGGTGCCGAGCAGGCCCAGCATGAGGGCCGCTCCGAGGAATTGCGGGACGCGAAACACCCGCATCTTCGCCGTGGCGGTCTCGAACAGCGCGAGCAGGAAGCCGGCCAGCGCGAGCTTGACGATGTAGGCGCCGGCGCCGATCGTGTAGGACAATGCGCCGCTGCCGTAGAGCGCGATCTGCCAGGGGAGGAACACGCAGGCGATCAACGAGACGTAGAGCAGCAGCTTCAGGAAAGCGCCGAGTTCGATCATTGCGAGGTGTCGTCCCGAATATTCCAGGATCATCGCCTCGTGCACCATGGTGAGTTCGAGGTGCGTCGCCGGGTTGTCGACCGGGATGCGCGCGTTCTCCGCGATCGCCACCATGAACAGCGCGACCAGCGCCATTCCGAGCGATACCCGCAAGCCTACATAGGACGACGCCAGGAAGTGCGAGACGGTCGAGAGCTGGGTCGAGCCGGCGACCAGCGCCAGACAGAATACGATCAGCAGCATCGCGGGCTCGGCAAGCGCTGCGATCATGACCTCGCGGCTGGAGCCGATGCCGCCGAAGCTGGTGCCGACGTCCATCCCCGCGAGTGCGAGGAAGAAGCGCGCGCTTCCGAGCAGCGCGACGATAGCAATGAGATCGGCGGTCCAGTTGAACAGCAGCCCGGTCGCGAAGGTCGGCACCAGGGCGGCGGCGACCCAGATCGCCGCGAAGGTGATGTAGGGTGTGACGCGGAACAACCATGATGCGTTGTCGGCCAGCACCACTTCCTTGCGCAGGAGCCGCAGCAGGTCGCGATAGGGCTGGAAGACGGAGGCGCCCTGGCGGCGTACCAGCCGGGCCTTGATCTTGCGCACGTAGCCGGTCAGGAGCGGGGCGAGCAGCAGCACGAGCAGCATCTGCACGCCTTGCACGATGATGTCGGAGATCACGACCATATCGCGAGCACCAGCAGCAGCGTGACGAGGGTGGCAAAGACCAGGCTGAGATATCGCCGGATGGTCAGGAACTGCAGGCGATTGAGCCGCGTCGACAAGAAGCCGACGGCATCCGCGATCGGCGCATACATTCCGCTCCACACCAGGTCGTGCAATTCGATTCTGAGCCGCGCCGGCCGAAGGTCTCCCGGCGGCGGCATCGTGACGTGATCGCGGGCGTGGAACACTAGCGTGCCGAACACGCGGCGGATCGGTTGCGCAAAGCTGACGCCCGAATATTGCGCGGCAGGCGTGGCGTCGGAGAAACCGCATCCCCAGGCTGGTCCTCGCCGCAGCGCGTGCGAGGCGAAGCGATGGATAAAATAAACCGCCAACGATGCACTTGCCGTGATGAATACCATCACCAGCAACCCGTTGTATGAGCTGCGGCTCTCCGCAATCGGCACGATCGAAAGCCAGGGTTGACTGGCCTGGGCCGGCATGCGGCTGCCGAGGATCTCGGTCGTGACCGGCGCAAGCGCGTCGATCGCCAGTCCCGGCAGGATTCCGGCCAGCAGGCAGAGCACGGCGAGGATGAACATGGCCGTGAGCGAGAAGCGATCGACTTCATGGGCGGCTTCCGCCGCCGTGCCGCGCGGTCGGCCGAGAAAGGTCACGCCGTAGGTTTTGACGAAACACGCCGCCGCCAGCGCAGCGGCCAAAGCGAGCATCGCGCCGACCGCGGGCACCATGATCTTCAGCGCCCATTGCGGCAGTTCCGGACTCTGCAGCACGGCCTGGAAGATCAACCACTCCGAAACGAAGCCGTTGAACGGCGGCAGCGCCGAAATCGCGACGCAGCCGACGAGAACGACGAAGCTCGTGAACGGCATGCGGTGAATGAGGCCGCCGAGCTTGTCCATGTCCCGCTCGCCCGTCGCTGTGAGCACGGCGCCGGCTCCGAAGAACAGCAAGCTCTTGAAGAAGGAGTGGTTGAGCGCATGAAACAAGGCGGCCGTGAAGGCGAGCGCGGCCGCCGCCTTCAGGCCATTGGCCTGGAACGCCATAGCGAGGCCGAGGCTGACGAAGACGATGCCGATATTTTCGATGGTAGAGTAGGCCAAAAGGCGCTTCAGATCCTTTTCCATCATGGCGTAAAGGATGCCCATGACGGCGGTGATGCTGCCGAGGAACAACACGACCACGCTGGCCGGCCAGGTCGGCTGTCCCAGCAGATCGAACATGACGCGAATGAAGCCGTAGATTGCGACCTTGGTCATGACGCCGCTCATCAGCGCGGACACGTGGCTCGGCGCAGCCGGATGGGCGAGCGGCAGCCAGACATGCAACGGCACGAGGCCAGCCTTGGAACCGGCGCCGAGCAGCATCAGGATCAGCACCAGCGTCGCCGCATAGGGCGTGTGCTGTGCGGCGCGAATGGCTGCAAAGCCGTAGTCTCCCGCCGGCCCTGCCAGCAGGCCGAAGGCGAGCAACAGGGCGAGCGTGCCGAAGCTTGCCATCACGAGATAGACATAACCGGCTTTGGCGTTGCCCCGTTCGCGATGGTGCGCCATCACCAGCGCCCACGACGCCAGCGACATGAATTCCCAGCAGAGCAGATAGGAAAAGGCGTCGTCCGCCAGCACCACGAGGTTCATGCCCGCGAGAAAGGCGGGGAAGAACGGTAATACACGATGCGGCGCGGGGTCATGATGGCCGTAGCCGAGGCCATAGAGACTTGCCGACGCCCCACCCAGATTGATGACGACGAGGAAGAACGAGGCCAGTGCGTCGAGGCGGAAGTGCGCGCCAAGCCACGGCAATCCGACCGGCAGGGTGAGGGTGGTGGCATCGGCGGCGCCGCCGAGCAGGCTGCGCAACGCGCCGGCTAACGCAATCACCGATACGGCCAGTGTCGCGCCGTAGATGACGGGTGTGGCGATCTTCGACCGGCTCAGAACGATCGCCAGCGCGGCCAACCCGAGCAGTCCGGCGACGCAGACCATTTGCAGGGCGACGGCCGACATTATTTGCGCGCCCTCGCTCCGCTCGATGTCTTGTTTTCCGCGCGATCTCCGGAACCGGCCTTGAGCCGCACGCCGCGCCCGCCGCCGTCGCTGTTCGCCCCGTCGTCGATCAATTCGATGCCGGCATCCTCGAGCGCGGTGATCAACTTCACCAGCGAATCGACGTTGCCCCGAACCATCGTCTCACTCGCTTCCATCCGCTGGATGGTTGGCACCGAAAGCCCCGACAGCTCCGCGAGCCGCCGCTGATCGATGCCGAGAAGCACCCTGGCAGCCCGCAATTGAGCTGCTGTGATCATCAGCCTGCCTTGCCAGCGGCGCTCGGGCCAAAATTAAAGGTCATTCTTGCATCCTAAGTATTGATGCTAATATGTCAATAAGTGATATCTCAGATATCTATTCTGAGGGGTGCTCCGGGGATCATTCGTGCCCCGGACGCAAGCGGCGTGAGTGCTGCGGGCCGGGGCCCATTCTACTTTGCATGGGGTTGTTTTCGCGATTTTGTGTCCGGGCCCCTGCGGTGTACCGCCGAAGGGTCTTTGCACGGCGTCCGGGACACGAGATCGTTGGGGCTTCGCACTGACGGCGGATCGATTCGACTCCAACCCATCCCATCCCGATCTAATCCTTCGCCACAGGCTTGGTCGCGAATTGCGGGAACATCGTGGCGACGATCGGGCCGTCAGTGCGCCAGGAATGGCAGCCGCCGATGAAGAATGGACGTTCACCGGAGTTTTGCTGGTTGTCCAGCGTGTCGCGGCCTTGCGGCTTCTTGCCGTAGGACATGGTCTGGTACAGCGTGGTGACGGCGGGGCCGAGCAATTCCATCAGATGCGTGCAAGTTTCCAGCCGGCCGATCTTGCGGCGCACTGTCTCACGCCAGCCCGGACCGACCCGCTCGCCGATCAGGCGCGTCAGGATCGGCTCGACCTCGACGCAGGTCGGGTAGGGCGTCGCCCGCATCTTCGCTTCCGCCTCGCGGATGGTCATGCTGTCGTCGATCGCGAGCCGCAGGCCGATGTCGTGCACGGGATCGCCCGGCTTCAGTTCGCCGCGAAAACGATCGGCGCGCTGGGTGAAGGGCTTTGTGTCGCGCAGCCATGCCTCGACTTCCCAGAGCCCGTCGTCGCGCAGAAAGCCTTCGCATTCGATCGACCGCGTATGCATCAGGCGGCGCGATTTGTTGCTATTTTCCAGAGGCATCAGTTCGTATCCTGCATTGATGCGTCACTTCAGCCAAATTTGACGATCATCTTGCCGAGCGCCGACCGCGACTGCATGGTCTTGAACGCTTCGCGGAAATTCTCGAACGGCACGACCTTGCCGACCACGGGCTGCAATTTGCCAGATGCCAGCCAGTCGAACAATTGCGCCATCAGGCGGGCGTGGGTCTCGGGCTCGCGCTTCTGGATCTGGGCGAGATCGACCCCGAGCAGTGCGCCGCCCTTGAGCAGCGGCAGGTTGAACGCCAGCGCCGGAATGGTGCCCGAAGCGAATCCCACCACGAGATGCCGCCCTCGCCAGGCAATCGAGCGAAACGCCTGCAGCGCGACTTCGCCGCCGACGGGATCGAAAATCACGTCCGGCCCGTGCCCGCCCGTCAGCTCCTTGAGCGTGTCCCGCCAGTCCGCCTTGGTATAGTCGATGGTCTGATCGGCGCCGAACCGAACCGCGAAGTCGCGCTTCTCCGCCGTCGAGGCCGCGGCGATCACCCGCGCGCCCATCAGCTTGCCGAGCTGAATGGCGGCGATGCCGACGCCACCGGCCGCGCCCAGCACCAGCAATATCTCGCCGGCGCGAAGCGAGGCGCGGGCGTCCAGCGCGTAAAGCCCGGTCAGATAGTTGGCCTGAAACGATGCGCCGGCCTCGAAGGGAACCTGCGGCGGCAGGTGCTTGAGCGCCGCCGATGGCACCGAGATGTATTCGGCGAGCGCGCCGGAACGTGTCATTCCGATCACCGGCATATCAGGCCTGAACGCGGTGACGTCGTCGGCAACGGCATCGACGATGCCGGCAAACTCCGTGCCCGGCACGAACGGCAGGGGATCCTTGGTCTGATAAAGGCCTTGCACCTTCAGTCCATCGACGAAGCCGACCGCCGCGGCGCCGACCTTGACGCGGACTTCGCCTTTGGAAACGCCGGGCGTATCGATCTCCTTGATCGAGATGCCGTCGATCGAATCGTAGTTCTCGACAACCACGGCCTTCATGCAATTTCTTTCATGCGTTTTCTCTTCCTGCGCCAAGACCTTGCGTCGGTATCTTGAGGTGCTTGCAGATTCCTCGGAAGCACTACTCGGCCGCTTCGGCCTGCCGGTCGATCGCAAGCGCGCCTTCCTTGATGAGTGGAATCAAGTCGCGGCCGATCGCCATCGTGTCGTGCGGGTTCTCGAAACCGCGCAGCAGAAACGAATGAATCCCGAGCCGGTAATACTCCAGCACCGCCGCCGCAATCTGCTCCGGCGTTCCGACCAGGCACGATGTATTGCCGGGTGCGCCGGTGGCGCGCGCGATCCCCATCCACAGCCGCTCGTCATGCACGTCGCCGCGCTCGGCGTAGCCGAGCAGGCGTTCGGCGGAACGGTTGGTCGGCTGCGGCGCCGCGCCGGTCTTGCGCTCGACGTCCGCCAGCAGGGCGTTGGCCTTGTCCCACGCCGCGCCCTCGGTCGCCGCCATGATCGGCCGCAGCGACATGTTGAAGCCGACGTTGCGCCCAAAGGCTGCGGCGCGCCGGCGGAAGTCCTGCACGCGCTCCCGCGTCTCCTTGAGCGGCTCGCCGAAGATCGCGAACACGTCGCAATGCCTCGCGCCCATCTCCAGCGCCCCTTCCGATGAGCCGCCGAAGAACAGCGGCGGGCAGGGCTGCTGATATGGCTTGATGTCGGAGTAACCGCCCTCGACGCGGTAGAACTCACCTTTGTGATCGATCGGAGTGTCGCTGGTCCAGAGCCGGCGCATCACGTCCAGATACTCACCGGCGCGGCGGTAGCGGTCATTCTTGGGCAGGAAGTCGCCTTCGCTGGCCTGGTCCGCGTCGCTGGTACCAGCGATGATATGCAGCGCCAGCCGACCCTGCGTGAGCTGGTCGAAAGTCGCGACCTGCCGCGCCGCCAGCGCCGGCGCCACCGAGCCCGGCCGGTGCGCGATCAGGAACTTGATCCGTTCGGTGTGGTCGGCCGCGTAGAGCGCAATCGCGAAACCTTCGGCAGCCGAGGCGTAATATCCAACGAGAACAGAATCATAGTTCCACTGCTCGTGCAGACGGGTGAAGTCGATCACCCATTGCCGCGATATCTGCCCCTTGATGAGGTGAACCGCGACGCCTTCCTGCTGCGTGCCGATCATTCCGATGATTCTTGCGGGCATGGGTGTTCCCTCGGGTCTCTTGTCAATTGGAAACGATGAAACGCGGAACAAGGCGGGAAAGCAAGCAAACGCATCGAGTTGCGGAATGCGCTCAGTGAATTGCTGCGCTGCGTCAGATGGGGGACCCATCCGCTGAAGGCCCGCGTTAGCGGCGTGTCAATGTCGCGCAGCGGGAATTTGCATGGACGATATTCTGTCATGGTTCGAACAGGTATTTGGCTGGGTACCGCAATGGATGGTGGGCCTCGGCCTCGTCGTCGGCGCCATTATCGTTGCGCTGTTCGTGCACGGCATTGGCGCGCGCATCATCAAGCGGGCGCTCGGGGAGCGCTGGCCGGCTGTCACCTTGCTGCTGCAAAGGATCGCCGGCCCGGCCCGGCTGGCGCTTTGTCTGGTGGCCGTGGCGCTGGTGCTGCCGCTGGCGCCGCTGAACGACGCGCTTCGTGAGCAGCTCCGGCACTTTTTCATCGTCGCCGTCATCGCGCTGATCGGATGGATAACGGTCCGCGCGGTGGACATGGGGGCGGCGCGCTATCTGCAGCGCTTTCGCCTCGATACCGACGAGAATTTTCTCGCCCGCAAACACGTTACCCAGGTCCGCGTCTTCAAGCGCGTGATCGATACCTTGATCGTTATCATTGCCGTTTCCACCGCCCTGATGACCTTCGAATCCGTCAAGCAGTATGGCGTCAGCCTGTTCGCCTCCGCCGGCGCCGCCGGTCTGATCCTCGGCCTTGCCGCCCGGCCGTTGCTCTCAAACCTGATCGCCGGCGTCCAGATCGCGATCACCCAGCCGATCCGGATCGAGGACGCCGTCATCATCGAGAACGAATGGGGCTGGGTCGAGGACATCGCCTCGACCTATGTCGTGATCCGGTTGTGGGACTGGCGCAGAATGGTTGTCCCGCTGTCCTATTTCATCGAACGTCCGTTCCAGAACTGGACCCGCGACACCCAGTCGCTGATCGGCGTCATCGCCTTTCATGTCGACTACTGCACCGATGTCTCGCGGATCAGGCAGCGGCTCGAACAGGCTGTGCGCGAGTCCAAATTGTGGGATGGCGCGGTGGTCAATCTCCAGGTGATCGAGGCCAGCCCGCGGGCGATCGAGCTTCGCGCCCTGGTCAGCGCCAGATCCGCGCCGCAATCCTGGGATCTCCGCTGCGAGATCAGGGAAAAGCTGCTCGCTTTCATTCGCGAAGAGATGCCCGAAGCGTTCCCGCGCGAACGCGCGCTGATATCGCCTCCGCTCGCCGATTTCGAAGGCTCCTTCCAGCACGGCGATGCGCCGGCCCGCCCGGTCCCGGTGCGGACCCATAATTGAGGTCCTGCAAAGGGGGAATTCCCCGGCTCCGATGCTCGCGTTGAAACCGGTCAACGAGGCGGAATCGGCCTTGCTTCCGGTTGTTCCGGCTGTAATGGATACCGCTGAAGCACTTCCTCAAATACACCCAGAAGAAGAGATCGATGAGCCAACTGATTGTCCGTGCCGGTGAATTCACCTTCCAGGCCCGCTTCGAGGAGCAACTGGCGCCGAAGACGGTCGCCGCCTTTCGCAAGGCGATGCCCTTCGAGAGCCAGGCGATCCATGTCCGATGGAGCGGCGAGGGGGTCTGGATGCCGCTCGGCGATCTCGATTTCGGCGTCTCCTACGAAAACCACACCAGCTATCCCGCGCCTGGCCAGATCATTCTCTATCCCGGCGGCATCAGCGAGACCGAAATCCTGCTCGCCTACGGCGGCGTGCACTTTGCGAGCAAGATGGGCCAGCTTGCCGGCAATCACTTCATCACCCTGACCTCGGGGTTGGAGAACCTGACCGCGTTCGGCAAGGCCGTACTGTGGAAGGGCGCGCAGAAAATCCGCTTCGAGGAAATATAAGCGTGGCCGCGCCGACCTACCCGCGCGACTTCCGCGGCTACGGGCGCAACCCGCCCGATCCCAGGTGGCCCGGCAACGCGCGGGTCGCGGTCCAGTTCGTGGTGAATTTCGAGGAAGGCGGCGAGAACAATGTTCTCGACGGCGATCGCGCCTCGGAGGCGTTCCTGTCCGACGTATTGGGTGCGCAGCCCTGGCCCGGCCAGCGCCACGCCAATATCGAATCGATGTTCGAATATGGCTCGCGTGCCGGCTTCTGGCGGCTGTGGCGGATGTTCACCGAACGCAATCTGCCGGTGACCGTGTTCGGCGTGGCGATGGCCTTGAAGCGAAACCCGGATGTGGTCGCCGCCATGAAGGAGGCCGGCTGGGACATCGCCAGCCACAGCCTGAAATGGATCGAGCACAAGGACATGTCGGAGTCCGAGGAGCGCGTCGAGATCGCGGCGGCGATCCGCGTCCACACCGAGGCGACCGGCGCGCACCCGCTCGGCTGGTACACCGGACGCTCCTCGATCAATACGCTCAGGCTTTTGATGGAATCCGGCGGTCTGCTTTATCTCTGCGACTCCTACGCCGACGACCTGCCATACTGGATCAAGGCGCGCGGCTCGAAGCCGCATCTGGTCATTCCCTATACGCTCGATGCCAACGACATGCGCTTTGTGAATGCGCAGGGTTTTGGCGGCGGGGATGAGTTCTTCACCTATCTCAAGGACAGCTTTGACGTCCTTTACAGAGAAGGCGAAACCGCGCCGAAGATGATGTCGGTCGGCCTGCATTGCCGGATCGTCGGCCGCCCCGGTCGCGCGGCGGCGCTGATGCGGTTTCTCGACTACATCGGACAGCACGAGCGGGTCTGGGTGCCGACGCGGCTGGAGATCGCGCAGCACTGGCACGCCAATCTGGCGCATCTCGCCGACAACGCATTCGACATTGGATGAGCCGATGCTCGGCGATGAAATCGTAAGCCGGATCAATCAGCTCGGGACGATTTCCGAGACATCTGAGCATCTGGCGCGGATCTTCCTTTCGCCTGAACATCGCATCGCGGCCGATCTCATCATGTCATGGATGAAGGATGCCGGCATGGCGGCGCATCTCGACGCCATCGGCAATGTCTGTGGCCGTTACGAAGGCGACCGCCTGGGGCTGCCATGCCTGATGCTGGGCTCGCACTACGACACCGTGCGCGACGCCGGAAAATGGGATGGACCGCTCGGGATCATCACCGCCGTCGCCTGCGTCGCTGATCTGAACCGGCGGGGCGTGCGGTTGCCGTTTGCGATCGAAATCGTCGGTTTCGCCGACGAGGAGGGCGTGCGATTTTCCTCCACGCTCCTCGGCAGCCGGGCCATCGCCGGAACTTTTGACGAAAGCGTGCTCAGCACGCGCGATTCGAGCGGCCTCACCATGCGCGAAGCCATGGTGCAGTTTGGGCTGGACCCGGCCAAAATCGGCGCGGCCGCGCGCGCCCGCCGCGAACTGCATGCCTATGTCGAACTGCATATCGAGCAGGGGCCGGTGCTGGAACAACAGCACCTGCCCGTCGGTGTGGTCACGGCAATATCCGGCGCCACGCGGCTGGCGGCGAACCTCTCCGGCATGGCGGGACACGCCGGCACGGTGCCGATGGCGCTGCGGCGCGACGCGCTGGCGGGCGCCGCCGAATGCATCGTCGCGGTCGAGGCGTTCTGCAAGGCGGATGACGCCGGGCTGGTCGGCACGGTCGGCGTCATCAACGCGATGCCCGGCGCCACCAACGTCATTCCGGGGCGGGTATCCTTCACGCTGGACATTCGTGCGCCGGCGGACGCCCACCGCAAGCTTGCGGTAGCCGAGATCGTGCGGCGGATCGAGGCGATTGCGAAACGGCGCGAACTGTCGCTGCAGATCGACGTCACCCACGAAAACCGCACCGTGCCCTGCGCGCCATGGCTGAAAACGCAGGTCGCCGAAGCCGTTGTCGCCGAAAACTATCCCGTGTTCGAACTGCCGAGCGGGGCAGGGCATGACGGTATGGCGATGATCGACGTCGCTGACGTCGCCATGCTGTTCGTACGCTGCCGCGGCGGCATCAGCCATAACCCGGCCGAGCATGTCGAGATCGCCGATGCCGACGCCGGCGCACGCGTGCTGTTGCGGCTGATCGAGAATTTCCGGTCAGGGGAAGAGGGCGGCACCGCCTAATCGTAGGATGGGTAGAGCGCAGCGAAACCCATCACCTTGCGCGAGCCCAATCAGGATGCTGACGAAATAAATTCAATATGTATGATGGGTTTCGCTTCGCTCTCTACCCATCCTACGGGACTGCTGCGTCCATTTTTATGACAGTTAGATGACAGGCCACCGCGCTTTCGCGGAGAGACGAATCGATCCTGTTTGGCTACCAACGCGGTGACCTCGAAGCCTCGGACATCGATCATCCAAGCCATGAATAGCGATATTCCATTTCCGTCACATCGCGAATACCGATTTTATCAGGGACAGTTTGCGAGCCTCGTCGCCAACGGTATTCAGGCGGTCAATTTTCTCGGCGACCGGTTCATGAGAAAAGCGCACCGCCTGTCATCGGGAATCGATGAGCTGTACCGGCACGCAGTCGACAGCGCATTTTCTCCGCAGGAAGCCTTTCTCGTCACGGGGGCGCCGCACGCAACCGCCTATTATCCGCGCGACTTCGCCTGGTTTTATCCCGATGTTCTCGATCCCGAGACCATCATGGACTCCGACGATGCCATCCGCCGGGTTCGCTTGCTCGAAAAAAGCGTCCGGCTGATGTTGGAGGCCGTGCGCTCCAACATCGTCACGACCACGATCATTCCGGCCGGCCGCGACCGCTACATCGGCATCAATTACTTTTCGCTGCCTTCGGATACGCTGTTGGGTATCCTCGCAGGCCTGGACCAAATCATGCGTGGAGACCAAAGGGCATCTTCGTATCTGGCGATGTCGCAAGGCGCGCACGCCGGCCGTCTGTTGCTCGCCGAGTATCGCGGGGATCTGAAGAAGGCGATACTTCAACTTGCGGAAGCGCTGGAGCCGTTCGAGGACGGCGGCGTCACGGCTTTGCTGTGCGACGTCACCGCACCGCGTTCCGCGGCAACCGATACCCGCGCCGAACGCAGGCGTTTTGTCACCAATGCATGCGTTTACGCGACTTTTCTGCGCGGGATAAAACTCGGGGTGATCGACCGGATCGAACTGGAAGCCGTGCTCGGACGTGAACTCTCGCAATACAAGAAGGAGCTGCTCCGGCTGTTCGGCAGGCCCGGCTACATCAGGCATGCCTTGCACTCCGACTTGCACGCCGGCAGCGAGCCGCCGGCGTTTTCCATTGCGCTCGATTTCGTCAACGTGCACCAGGGATTTTGGGATTTGAGCGACGAGGCCGAGCGCGCGTTGTTCGCCGCAACGACGGATTTGATACTCGCCGAACCGCGATTTCGAATACCTGATACGTCTCACTTCCTGGTATCCGTGGATAACCCGCTGAACAAGCTGATCCACAAGATTGCAGCGCCCGCCTATCAGGGACGTTCGTCCTGGCCGACGTTTAACGTCGAATTCGCCGATCGCATGCTGGAGTATGATGAACACTCCGGCACGCATGGATACAGATCCTGCGCGCAGGACATTTTGCGCGACATTCGTACCGCGACCGAAACGCACGGCGGATATCAGGAGCTCTTGTCCGAAAACGGTCATAAATATCGCACATGGGCCTATCAGGGCGCGGTCGCTCACTCCTGGTTTCCGCGTTTTCTGTCGGTCTGGCGGCGGGCATTCGGGACCCCGCTGCTTAACGGCAACTAGACCGCCTCACTTCTTGTCGAGAATTGCACCGCGGGCCAATGCGGCCGCGGTCTCAAGCCCGACGTGGCGCACGAGCGGGTCGGCATGGCGGTGAACCAGCCACCACTCCGCGCCTTGCCTGCGATAGACCAGCGTCACCCGCAGCGACCAGTCCTGGTCCGGCAAGCCGCCGACCTCGCCGTGCTGACGCTCGATCACTGCAAGGACGACCAGGTCGTTCGACGCGTAGGATTGGACGAGTTCGAGCTTGGCGTCGCCATTCCCAAAATAGCTGGCGAGCCGCGCCAGCCGCTCGGGACTCATGTCAAAACCCCGGCTGGCTTCACCGCCAAACGGCTGCATCAGGGTAAAGTCTTCGGCGATGCGCGTCATGCCGGACCATCGGTCCATGTCGCCGCGCATGAAAGCCGAAGCCCGAGCCTCGGACTTCCGGACCAACTCGACAAGTTCCTGCTCTGAAACTGCCGACATCGGCTCCTGTGCGGCGCTGGCCGACAGCGGCATGGCGAGTGCGGCCTTCAGCGCCAAACGCCTCCAGCGGTTCGATTTGAACATTTTCGGTGTCTTTCCATTCGGGTTGGGCCGGCAACCGGCCGGCGGTGCTACCCAAATCCCATTTCAATGATACTGAATCCAGTGATATGATTTCAGCATTATGCTGAACCAAATTGACCTGTCCCGGATCGATCTCAACCTGCTCGGGCTGTTCGAGATCGTCTTTCAGGAGCGGCATGTCGGCATGTCGGCATGTCGGCCGGTCGGCGGAACGGCTGCATCTTTCGCCGTCTGCGATCAGCCATGGCCTTGGCCGCCTGCGCACGCTGCTCGGTGATCCGTTATTCCTGAAAACTCCAAAAGGCGTCGTTCCTACGGAGCGTGCCTCCCAGCTCGCACCCACGGTGTCCGAGATTCTCGCGCGTATCCGGGGCGTCGTGTCGACGGCAGCTCCGTTCGATCCGCGGCATTCGACGCGCCGTTTCGTCATTGGCGCGCCGGATGGCGTGTCGGCGGTGATCCTGCCCCCGCTGTTCGTTGCGTGGAGTGGCGCCGGGTGTCGATGTCGGCATCCGGCAGCTTCTTCCGGTGCAAGGCTTCACCGCTCCTCATTTGGCGTGGAAGGATGCGTTGAAGGAGCTCGAAGACCGGACGATGGATATTGCGATCATTCCATTTGACGATATTCCGGTCCGTTTCCACAAACAGACGCTCTATGAGGAAGAGTTCGTCATTGCCGTGCGCCGTGGCCATTCGTTTCAGCGCAATCCGACCCTCAAACGCTACTGCGAGATCGAGCATCTCGTCGTTTCGCATACCGGTGATGTTTCCGGATTCGTGGACGTTGAACTCGCCAGGAAAGGCTTGGCACGGCGTGTTGCCCTGACTGTGCCGAATTTCATTTTAGCGCTTTCGGTGCTGGCTGAAACCGAGATGGTTTCCGCGCTGCCGCGAAGGTTCGTGGAGATCCATGGCGAGCGCTTCAATATTGCCTCGGTCAAGGCGCCGCTGTCGCTGCCGCGTTTCTCGATCAATGTCGTCCTTCCGAAAGTGGCGATGATGGATGCCGGCCTTGCCTGGCTGGTCCAGTTGTTGGGACAGGTGCGAACAGGAAATGACAGGTCGTCCGGTCTTCGATCGGGTAAGCGCAACCGCAGCATGCACAGCTAATGGGCAACTGCTCGCTCGTGATGCGTTCGATGAAGGCGAGCCGAGATCAGCATCCGCGAGTAACAGGCTGACAATACGATTGATTTTCTCCAGGCCGATCGCCGGCCGCCATTGTACACAATGGCATGCGCCTTGCTTGACTTCTCCTTAGGAGTTCTCTCGTTCGGGGCGCGTACGTCATGGCGAACTCAGCAAAGCTCGCAGCAGAGCCGGAGCCGATCGAGCTCGACTGGGCGGCGACCGCGCTTCTCATCATCGACATGCAGCGCGATTTCATGGAGCCGGGCGGCTTTGGCGAGACGCTCGGCAATGACGTCAGCCAGCTCGCGCGGGCGGTAAAACCGATCGCCTCCGTGCTGGATGCGGCGCGCGGGGCCGGCATGCTGGTCATTCACACCCGCGAAGGTCATCTGCCCGACCTGTCCGACGCGCCGCCGGCCAAGGTCGAGCGCGGTGTGCCGTCCTTGCGCATCGGCGATCCCGGGCCGATGGGGCGCATTCTCATTCGCGGCGAGGCCGGCCACGACATCATTCCCGAATTGTATCCGCTCGACAGCGAGATCGTGATCGACAAGCCGGGCAAAGGCGCGTTCTACGCCACCGAGCTCGGCGACGTGCTGCAGCGCTACGGCATCGAGAACCTGCTGGTCTGCGGCGTCACGACAGAGGTCTGCGTCAACACCACCGTGCGCGAAGCCAATGACCGCGGCTATCGCTGCGTGGTGCTGGCCGACGGCTGCGCATCCTACTTTCCCGAGTTTCACGAGATGGGCCTGAAGATGATCAAGGCCCAGGGCGGCATCTTCGGCTGGGTCTCCGACTCGGCGGCGGTGCTGGAAGCGCTTTCACCGGAGATTCCAAGAACGGCAGTAGCGGGGACATCACGATGAGCACGGGTACGACGGGGACTGCAGGCACCACCACTTTCAAGCCGGCCTTGTGGACGCCGGGCGACTGGAACGCGCTGTTCGGTTTCGGCACCAACATCCTCGTCAACATGCTGGTGCTGACCGGGCTGCTGCGCTTCGTGTTGAAGATGCCCGACAGCATCGTGTTCGGCCGCATTCTGCCGGCGCTCGGCCTGATGATGTGCCTGTCCACCTTCTATTACGCGTACCTCGCCTACAAACTGGCGCAGAAGACCGGCCGCAGCGACGTCTGCGCGCTGCCGTCGGGCGTCAGCGTGCCACACATGTTCATCGTCACCTTCGTGATCATGCTGCCGATCACGCTCAAGACCGGCGATCCGATCAAGGGCTGGTCGGCCGGCCTGGTCTGGGTGTTCTTCCAGAGCTTTATTCTCATGATCGGCGGATTCATCGCGCCGTATATCCGAAAGATTACGCCGCGCGCGGCGCTGCTCGGCACGCTGGCCGGCGTCTCCGTCACCTTCATCTCGATGCGACCGGCTCTGGAAATGTACATGACGCCGCAGATCGGGCTGGTGTGCTTCGCCATCATCCTGGTAGCTTGGTTCGGCGGCGTGAAATATTGGAGGGGCATGCCGGCCGGCCTCGTCGCCATCGCCGTCGGCATGCTCATCGCCTGGGGCTCGAACCTGTTCGGTTTCGGGCTCGGCGGCCTGAGCCTGAAGGGCGTCGGCGATGCCTTTGCCAATTTCGGCTTCTCGGTGCCGTTGCCCGCCTTCGGCCTCGTCTTCTCCGGCTTCGAATTCCTCGGCATCATCCTGGTGACCGCAATCCCGTTCGGCATCTATGACCTCGTCGAGGCCATGGATAACGTCGAGAGCGCGGAAGCGGCCGGCGACGAATATCCGACCACGCGCGTACTGACCGCCGACGGCGTCGTCAGCCTGATCGGCTGCCTGATGGGTAATCCCTTCATCAACGCCGTCTATATCGGCCATCCCGGCTGGAAGGCGATGGGCGGGCGGATCGGCTATTCGGCGGCGACCGGCATCATGGTGGTGCTGCTAAGCTGGTTCGGCATCATCTCGGTCTTGCTGGCGCTGGTGCCGGTGGTCGCGATCTCGCCGATCCTGCTCTATATCGGCATGCTGATCGGCGCGCAGGCGTTCCAGACCACGCCGGTCAAGCACGCGCCCGCGATTGTGCTGGCGCTGACGCCGCATCTCGCCGCATGGGCCAAGCTGCAGATCGACACCATGCTTGGCTCGACGATTACTGCGGCTCAGGCGGTCGGCGGTCTCGCCGCCGACAAGGTCGATGCGGTCAAGGCAGCCGCGATATCAGCCCTGCCGCAGCAGGGGGTGCTCTATCACGGGCTGGAAGTGATGGGCGGCGGCTCGATCCTCGCCGGCCTCGTGCTCGGCGCGATCGGCGTGTTCGTGATCGAGCGCGATTTTCTTAAAGCCTCGGCCTTCGCGCTGGCCGGCGCCGTCATGACCTATTTCGGCTTCATGCACGGCGAAGCCGTCGGCATCGGCGGTGGCCTCGGCGTCACGCCGGGCGTGGCGCTGGCTTATGTGGTGATGGGGGCCGGTCTGTTCGCGTTGGCGAAGACCAGTCCGAGCGTGGAGTACAGCGCGCATGGGGAGGTGCCGGTGGCTGCGCCGGCGGAATAGACTCCCTCGCCCCGCTCTTGCGGGGTTGAGACGAGCGAAGCTCGCTCTTGGTGGGGCGGGGAGAGGGGCTGCCTCCGCAAATTCAGAACGAATACGAACGCACTTACGCCCTGACAAACGCCAGCATCGTGCCGTTACCTTCAGCCGGCGGCACCACAATGCCGCCTGCGCTTTTCACGCCGACAGCACCGAGCGCCTTCTGCGCCGCCGCGACATCGGCCACGATCACGAGCCCCGCGCCACCGCGCTCGGGCAGGCCGGCCAGCGACACGTTCGCGTAGCGCTTGCCGAGTTGATCCTTGGTCAGGAACACGAAATCGGCACGGTCCCCACCAGAGGGCAACGCGATCGCACCATCAGTCTCGTTGCGTACCTCGCGGTCGATCAGCTTGGACATATGCGCGGCCTCCTTGGCCGGCTCCGGCGCGACGATCAGCACCTGCTTCAGGCGCTTCGCGCCGTTGGCATGCTGCATCAGTTCGGGAATCCAGACCGTCTCGCGCGTCTTGTGCTGGCAGGCGAAGATGCGCAGGCCGCCCGGCGCTTCCACCGTCGGCCATTGAAAGGTCCGGAACCTGGCTTCGGATTCAGTGCCATCAGGCAGCGTCACCGGCCGCTCGAAATCGGTGGGGCCAACGGGGACATAACCACGCGCGAGAATTTCTTCCGCGCCCCGCGCCGAGTCCACGGCGGTGAAGGCGATACGCTCGATGCCTTCACCGTTCTTTTCGAGAAACGCCCGCGCCGGCTCATTATGTTCCGTCGGCCTGAGCACGCCGAGCAATTCCATATAGTCAGGATCGAACATGATGGTGTAGTTGCCCGATCCCATATGCGCGCTGTGGGTGCCGCGCGGCGACACGGTGAAGCCGAGCCGCTTGTAATTCTCGGCCGCCATGTCGAGATCCTTCACCATGACGACGGCGTGATCGATTCCGATGACGTTTTTGAGTGCCACTCTGTTATTTCCTTGGGTCTGGTTAGCGGGCTAAACTAAGCAGAACGATCAGTTGGCTGCAAGAAAGGATACCGATGAATACGAGTAACGTCCGCTGGCCCAATTCGCTGTGGGCGGCCGTGACGCCATCAGGGCCTGAATTGCCCGAACTGACCGGCACGCAGCAGGCGGACGTCATCGTGATCGGTGGCGGCTTCACCGGCCTTTCCACCGCGCTGCATCTGCGTGAAGCGGGCGTCGATGTCGCGATCGTCGAGGCCGCGGAGCCGGGGTGGGGCGCTTCGGGGCGCAACAACGGCCAGGTGATCCCGACGCTGTCGCGGCCCGATCCGGAGGAGATTGTTGCAAAGCACGGCGAGGCGGGAGAACGTTTTGTCGGCATGCTGCGCGACAGTGCTTCGTATCTCTTCGACGTAACAAGGCGCTACAACATCGACGCCGAGGGGGAACAGGCCGGATGGGTTCAGCCCGTGCATTCTCCGGGCCGCATCAAGATCGCGGAGCGGCGGGTGCGGCAATGGTCGAAGTTCGGCGCGCCGGTCGAGTTGCTGTCGCGCGAGCAGACGCGGGACATGCTCGGCTCTGATGCATGGTTCGGTGGTTTCTGGAACAGGAGCGGCGGCCACATCAATCCGCTGGCGCTGGCCCGCGGCCTCGCGCGCACCGTGCTCGATCTCGGCGCGCGCATCTATGCGCGCTCGCCGGCGGAAAGCTTTGAGCGCCGCAACGACCGCTGGGTGGTGAAGACGGCAAAGGGCGAGATTTCCGGCCGCGCGCTTGTCGTGGCCACCAACGCCTATAGCGGCGAATTTTCAAAGTCGCTGGTGCCTGACATCGCGCGGGAGGTGATGCCGGTGCTGTCCTGGCAGATGGCGACGCAGCCGCTGTCGGATAATGTCCGCAAGACCATCATCGCCGGCCGGCAGGCGATGTCGGATACTCATGGCGAACTCTATTTCGCGCGCTATGACGCCCGCAACCGCCTCGTCACCGGCGGCGCGGTGATCGGTCCTGGCAACAAGGTGGAGCGAATCAAGGCGCGGGTGACGGAGCGGCTGCAGCTTCTGTGGCCGCAGATCGGCGAGGTCTCGTTCGATTACGTCTGGAACGGCTATGTCGGCATGACCACGGATTTCCTGCCGCGCATTCACAAGCTCGGTCCCAACGCCTATGGCTGGACCGGCTGCAACGGCCGCGCCGTGGCGCTGACGATCCCGCTCGGCAACGAACTCGCAAAGGCAGTGCGCGGCGTGCCGGAAAACGAGCTGGCGCTGCCGTTCACCGAGCCGGTGCCGATTGTCGGCCACGGAATTTTGCGCAAACTGGCCCCGCTGATGCTGCTGGTCTACCGCCGCAGAGATGCGCGGGAGATGGTGTGAACCTCTCTTTCTCCCGGCAAGAGCGGGGAGAGGGAGATGCTACACCGCCGCCGTATCATGCTCCCTCGCAAACTCTCCACCCGGAATCGAATCGAGCAGCGCCCGCGTATAGGGGTGCTTCGGGTTGCCGAACACTTCACCCGCGAAACCGTGCTCCACCACTTCACCGTCCTTCATCACGGCGACGAGGTCGCAGATCTGCGCTGCCACCCGCAAATCATGAGTGATGAAAACGATCGACAGCCCGAGCCGCGCGCGCAATTCCGCAAGCAGTTTCAGCACCTGCGCCTGCACCGAGACATCGAGCGCCGACACCGGCTCGTCCGCGACCAGCACGTCCGGTTTCAGCGCCAGTGCCCGCGCCAACCCGATGCGTTGCCGCTGGCCGCCGGAGAATTCATGCGGATAGCGGTCGGCGGAGGAAGGATCGAGCCCGACCAGGGCGAACAGTTCCTTCGCATCCGCAATCGCCTTGGCGCGCGGGGTGCCGTGCACGATCGGGCCCTGCGCCACAAGCTCGGCCGCCTTGCGGCGCGGATTGAGCGAGGCGAACGGGTCCTGAAACACCATCTGGATATGCCGCGTCTCGCGGCGGACTTTTTCGCGCGTCATCTTCGCCCAGTCATTGCCATCGAGCACGATCGACCCGCTGTCCGGATCGATCAGCCGCACGATGCAGCGCGCCAGCGTCGATTTGCCGGAGCCGGATTCGCCGACGATGCCGAGCGTCGCGCCGCGCGGCAGGCTGAGCGACACGTTCTTGACGGCCGGCGTCACCCGCGCGCCGCGTCCCAAAAAGCCGCCGGTTCGATAGGTCTTCGAGACGTCCGTGATCGTCAGGATATTGTCATCCGAAAGTGCGCGCGGCGGCGGCGCTTTCAGCGGCGGCACGGCAGCGATGAGCTGCTTGGTATAGGCGTGCTGCGGATGGTGCAGCACGTCGGTTGCCGTGCCTTGTTCGACGATGGCACCATGCTGCATCACCACCACGCGGTCGGCGATCTCGGCGACCACGCCGAAATCATGGGTGATGAACATGACCGCAGTCTTGCGGCGCTGCTGCAGGTCGCGGATCAATTTCAAAATCTGCGCCTGCGTGGTGACGTCGAGCGCGGTGGTCGGCTCGTCCGCGATCAGCAGTTTTGGATCGAGCGCCAGCGCCATCGCGATCATGGCGCGCTGGCGTTGCCCGCCCGACAGCTCGTGCGGATAGGCTTTTGCCGCCACCTTCGGATCGGGGATTCGTACGTCCGCCAGCAGCGCCAGCACCCGCGCATTGATTTCGATCTTCGACAATTCGGTGTGGATCGAAAACATTTCGGCGATCTGGTCGCCGATGGTACGCAGCGGATTGAGCGCCGTCATCGGCTCCTGGAAGATCATGGCAATGCCTGCGCCGCGCACCTCCCGCATTTCGGCAACAGATGCCGCGCAGAGATCGCGGCCTTCGAACAGTGCCTGGCCGCCGTCGATCGTCACTTCATTGGGCAACAGCCGCATGACGGCATTCGCCATCATCGACTTGCCGGAGCCGGATTCGCCGACCACGCAGAGGATTTCGTTCGATGCGATCTCCAGCGACACCTCCCGGAGCGCATGCGTCCGGTCAGCGCCGCGGGGCAGGCGGACGCTCAAATGCCCGAGCGAGAGGATGGCTTCTTGCCCGCTCATCGCCCCTTGAGCCTCGGATTGAGTGCGTCGTTGAGCCCTTGGCCGACCAGCGAAACCGCGAGCACGGTAACCAGGATGGCAATGCCGGGGATCGCGGAGACGTACCATTGTACGCGCAGCACGTCGCGACCGAGGCCGATCAGGTTGCCCCAGGACGCCACGTTGGGATCGGACAGCCGCAGGAAGGCCAGCGCGCTTTCAAGGAGTATCGCGACCGCCATCACCACGCTGGCATAGACGATGACAGGCGGCAGCGCATTGGGCAGGATTTCGCCGAAGATGAGCTGGATGTTTTTCATCCCCAGCGTCCGGCCGGCCTGGACGAATTCGCGGTTGCGCAACGACAAAAATTCCGCGCGGGTCAGCCGCGCCGGTGCCGGCCATGACACCACGCCGACCGCGATGGTGACGGTGGTCAGCGTCGAGCCGAACACGGCGACCAGCACCAGCAGCAGCACGAAATTCGGCAGGGTCTGGAACGCCTCGGTGACCCGCATCAACACATTGTCGACCCAGCCGCCGTAATAGCCGGCGAAGGCGCCGACCAGGATGCCGATCAGGATCGCAATCGCGGTCGCGACGCCGCCGATCAGCAGCGAAATCCGCGCGCCATAGAAAATCTGGGCGGCGATATCGCGGCCCGAATTGTCGGTGCCGAGCAGAAAGCGCGGATTGGAGAACGGCCAGATCAGCGGGCGGCCGGCCAGCGCCAGCGGATCGCGTGGATAGAACCAGCCGGCCGAGATCGCCATTGCGATCACGATCACGAGCAGGATCAGGCCTGCGACCGCGGCGGGACTTCTGAAATAGCGCTTGACCGCATCCATCGCCTTAACCCGCCGTGATGCGCGGATCGAGCCGCGCATAGATCAGGTCGACGACGAAGTTGACTGATATCACAAGCAGCGCCGAGACGAACACGATTCCCAAGAGCGTATTGAGGTCGCGCTGCACCACCGATTCATAGGCGAGCCGCCCGAGGCCGGGCAGTGAGAACACGCTTTCGACCACGACCGATCCGCCGAGCATGGTGCCGGCCTGCAGCCCGATCAGCGTCACCATCGGCAATAACGCATTGCGCAACACGTGCCGCGTCACCACGCGGGTCTCGTCAAGGCCCTTTGCACGCGCGGTTCGGACATAATCGAGGTTAAGCACTTCCAGCATCGAGGCGCGCATGATGCGCAGGTAGATCGCGAGAAAGATCAGCCCCAGCGTCAGCGTCGGCAGCACCAGATGGCTCGCGATATCGAACACGCGCCAGATGCCGGTTCGCACCGTGCCGATGTCCTCGAACCCGCCGGGCGGCAGCCATTGCAGGTAAACGGAAAACACCACGATCGCCATCAGTCCGA
The DNA here is from genome assembly GCF_023101085.1 of Bradyrhizobium sp. 170. Lineage (NCBI taxonomy): Bacteria > Pseudomonadati > Pseudomonadota > Alphaproteobacteria > Hyphomicrobiales > Nitrobacteraceae > Bradyrhizobium > Bradyrhizobium sp. 170. The sequence goes on from NZ_CP064703.1 coordinate 3,090,008, forward strand.
ACCAGAACGAGGGCGTCGCGTAGAAGATCAGGCCAAGCGTCGAGATCAGCGTATCCGGCCAGCGGTTGACGCCGCGGGCGGCGATCACGCCGAACACGAGCCCGAAGAAGAACGCGAATGACAGCGAGGCGGTCATCAAGAGGATCGTCGGCGGCAACCGTTCCAGAATGACCGACGCCACCGGCTTGCCGTAGATCGAGGAGAAACCGAGATCGAGCCGCACCAGCCGCCAGAGATAATTGCCGAGCTGGGCCGGGATCGAGAGGTCGAGCCCGTAGAATTTTCGCAGCTCCTTGGCGGTCGCGGCGTCGCCGCCGCCCATCTGCGCCATCATGGCGTCGACAGTATCGCCCGGCGCGAACTGCAGCAGCAGGAACACGCCGATCAGGATCAGGATAAGGGTCGGGATCGAGGCGGCAAGCCGCCGCCCCGCAAGGCCAAGGATGCGCATGAACCTATCTTGGCGGATATCGGCTTAAGCCGAAAGCCAAAGATCGTGCCAGCTCGTCGAGCCCCAGCGCGGGGTGTTGGAGTGGTTGCGCGCCTTCGCCGTAATCGTGGTGACGAAAATCTGCTCGATCGGCATCCAGACCGGCAGCTCGGTATTCACTTCCTTGACGAACTGGGCATAGAGCGCCTTGCGCTTCACGGGGTCGACTTCGGTCGCGGCGTCGTCGATGGTCTTGTCGACGTTCTTGTCTTCCCAACCCCACTGGTTGGTCCAGGGCGCGCCCTTGGGCTGGCCCGAGCGGTACCAGACCGTGGTCGAGACGGCGGGGTCGTTGCGGTACTGGTGCCAGCCGGTGGCGATATCGAAGGCGTGCTCGTCATAGACCTGCTTGAGAAAGCCGCCGCCATCGTTGCGCACGATCTCGACCGGGATGCCGATCTCGCCCAGGGACTGCTGGATGAAGGTCGACCACAGCGAAATGTCCTCGCCCCAGGGCGCGGGCAGCAGCTTTAGCGAGAAGCGCGTGCCGCCGCGGCCTGCCTTGAAGCCGGCTTCGTCCAGCAGGGCTGCGGCCTTCGCCTTGTCGTACGGATATTGCGGCGTGTTCGACCCCGGATAGAAATCGGTCGACGTCGAGGGGATCGGTCCGGTGCCGAGCTTGGCGAAATCGCCGAGAAAATTGTCGATGAAGAACGGCACGTTGATCGCGTGCGCGATGGCACGGCGAACCTTGGTATCGGACAGTTCCTTGCGGCGAAAGTTGAACTCGAGCGTATTGGTGCGCGCATTGCCTTCATTGCCTTTGGTGGAGACGATGAAGCGCTTGTCCTTGCCGAGCCGCGCGAGATCCGAGATCGTGAGCCCGGAGAACGGCGAGTAATGCAGCTCGCCCGCTTCCATCTGGGCCGCCGCGGCGGCGCGGTCCGTGATCACGCGCCAGACGATACGATCGAGATAGGGCGCATTGGGCCGCCAGTAATTCTCGTTGCGGTCGGCGATGACATATTGCCCGCGCTCATATTTGACGAACTTGAACGGGCCGGTGCCGACGGGCGCAAGGTTGGTCGGGTTCTGCCTGATATCGCCGCTCTCGTAGAGGTGCCTCGCCGAGACATAGCCGAGGTCGGGCAGGGCGCGGAGCAGCAGGTTCAGCGGCATCGGCCGCTCGTATTTGAAGATCGCGGTCTCGGCGTCCGGCGTCTCGACAGCGGTCAGGAACAGCTGCAGCGTCGATCCGTAATTGAGGATCTTCTTCCACATGTTCATGGCGGTGAATTCGACGTCGGCCGAGGTGAACGGCTTGCCGTCGTGCCAGGTGATGCCCTTGCGCAGCTTGAAGGTCACGGTCTTGCCGTCGGGCGAGGCCTCCCAGCTTTCGGCGAGCACGCCGACCGGCTGGCCGTTGGCGTCGAGATCGACGAGGTTTTCCTGGATCTTGCCGCCGATGATGTAGACTCCGGTGGAAGCCTGAATGCTCGGGTTGAGCTGGCGCTGCTCGGCGCCGTAATGGACGTTGAACACGCCGCCCTTGCGCGGCGTTTCCTGGGCAAAGGCCCGCATCGGATTGATCACGTTGGCCGCGATGGCCGCCGACGTCAGCAGCGCGGTGCGGCGATTGATCTCAAAACGCGTCAAATCCATGCGAAGTCTCCGGACACACTATTGATGGCGGACCGTTCAGGCGTCCGCCTTGCGAGGGATGTTACGCTGGAACGGGAACGCGAGTCATTTTCTAATCGCTGTGTGAAGCGGAAAATCCTTTCTGAAAACAACGTGCTCACCGCTTGTTCAGCCTGCTCATTTGGCGCACTGGCGCGACGATCAGGGCTCGCCAGAATAGTGGCGGAGGGGCGGGCGCAGTCTCAGATTGCCGCGAAAAGCGCCCGGATAAGGTGCCTCAAAGCCCTTAAAAACAGGGTCCGGCGGCTCCGGAGGCCTAAAAACCAGCCAAAATTGGACGAATCACTTCAACTCGACTAGCGAGATAGTTGTGCAGAATGTCGGAAACCCTGTTTTTTAGGCGGTTTCCGCCATATCGTCGCCTGTGCCAGAATCAATGGAGCAACCATGGCCACCCAAATGTCTAAGTCGCAGCTGATCGAAAAGATCGCGACCACCACCGAAGTCTCGAAGAAGGAAGTCAAGGGCGTGATGGAAGCGCTCGTTGACGTTGGCCACAAGGAGCTGAAGAAGAACGGGGTGTTCCTCGTCCCCGGCTTCGCCAAGTTCGTCGTGGTCAAGAAGCCCGCGACCAAGGCTCGTAAGGGCACCAACCCCTTCACGGGCGAGGAAATGATGTTCAAGGCCAAGCCGGCCCGCAAGATCGTCCGGGCCCGCCCGGTCAAGGCCGCCAAGGACGCGGTCTAAGAAAAGCGAAAAGGCCTCCGGCAACGGGGGCCTTTTTGTTTGCGGCCGCCGCGCTCCCCGGATGCTGCACAGCGCGCCGCACTTGCGGCGTGGTGCGCTGCTGGTCCGGGGTTCAATGCGCGGTAGCCGCTGGGTCTCGGCTCTGCGGAGCAGCGCTGCGCGCTGCACCGCGTCCGGGACACGAGAGACGGATTGGCAAGAGCGATATCGGCTTACACCACCGGCGAGCGGCCGCCATCGACATTGATGGCGGTGCCGGTGATGAACGATCCCTGATCGGAGGCGAGGAAGCAGGCCAGGTTGGCGAATTCCTCCGCCGTGCCGATGCGCCCCAAGGGCGTGCCCTTGGCGAGGTTTTTCGCAAACACCTCGAAATCCATGTCCGGCGCTTGCGCCGCGTGCCGCTTCACCCATTGATCGCTCATGATCAGCCCGACCAGCATGGCATTGACCAGGATGTTGTGCTCGCCGCCTTCGCCAGCCATCACCTTGGTCAGCGCCATGCCGGCTGCCCGCGATACCGAGGTGGGGGCCGAGGACGCCGCCGGCGCCTTGGCGTAGGTATTGAGCACATTGATGATGCGGCCCCATTTGCGCGCCTTCATGCCTGGCCAGACCAGCCTGGAGAAGCGGATCGCGGCAAACAGTTTCAAGTCGAGGTCTTCCTGCCAGGCTTCGTCACTGATGTTCTCGAACGCCATCGTCCGCGCCGTGCCCGCGTTGTTGACGAGGATGTCGACCGGGCCGAGATCGGCGACAATCTTCTCATGCGCCTTCGCGATGTCGGCCGCCTTGGCGACGTCGCAAACATAGTCGCGGAGCTCGAGGCCGTCGTTCGCGAGCAGTTCCCGTGCCGCCTTCAGGTCGGCCGCGCCGCGCGCGAGGATCGCGACCTTGGCGCCGGAGGCGGCGAATTGCCTTGCGACCGCGAGCCCAAGACCCTTGCTGCCGCCGGTGACGATGGCGACTCTATCCTTCATCGTGACTTGCATGTGGTTCTGCCTATGCGTTGAGCCGAAACCGGTCGCGCGAAAATCGTTCGACCGTCGGAGGTGAGGAACAGGGAGATAAACTCTCCGTCCGTTTCAACATTCAAAATTCCATTTTATTGACGATCCCATTGTTGCCGCGCATCATCTCAAGCGTCAACTTCAGCGGAACGAGAAGCAGAAACTCTCGTCGGGACTGAGCCAAATCAAACAATTCACGGTGCCAGGCGGCAGCGCGTCCTGCGTTGCGCGAGCGTGGTCGCGTGCCTGCGGCATAAGGAGAAGAAGAATGTCGAAAGAAAAGCAGCCCGGCACACAAGTGTTGGACCGGCGCACGCTGTTGCGCTCCGGTGCGGCCGCAGCGCTGGCGGCGCCGCTCGGCGTTATCGGTGCGCAGGCGCTGCCGTTTCGCGCTGCAACGCCCGGGATCGACTTCTCGGAATTTCCGATCTGCCGGACGGCGTCGGACGCACCGCCGATCGCAGGTGCGCCACGCAAGTTGAAACTTTCGTGGAATGCCGGCGCGGTCTGTCTCGCGCCGGTTCCGATTGCGATCGAGTACGGCTTTTTCCAGAAGCACAATCTCGACGTCGAACTCGTCAACTACAGCGGCTCGACCGACCAACTCCTGGAAGCGATCGCCACCGGCAAGAGCGATGCCGGGCTCGGGATGGCGCTGCGCTGGCTGAAGCCGCTGGAGCAGGGATTTGACGTCAAGATCGCAGCGGGTACCCATGGCGGCTGCATGCGCGTGCTGACGCGTACCAGTTCCGGTGTCGACAAGCTCGCCGATCTCAAGGGCAAGATCGTAGCCGTCGGCGATCTCGCCGGACCCGACAAGAATTTCTTCTCGATCCAGCTCGCCAAGCTTGGCATCGATCCCAACAAGGAAGTCGATTGGCGCGCCTATCCTGGGAATCTTCTCAACCTTGCGGTCGAGAAGGGCGAGGTCCAGGCGTTCCTGGCTTCGGATCCGCTCGCTCACCTCTGGCTGAAGGACTCCCAATACAAGGAAGTCGCCTCCAACCTCGATGGCGAATACCGCGACAAGAGCTGCTGCATTCTCGGGCTGCGCGGCAGCCTGGTGCGGGACGAGCCGCAGGTCGCGCGCGCCATCACACAAGCGCTGCTGGATGCGGCGATGTTCACCTCGCAGAACCCGGACAAGGCTGCGAGATCGTTCCAGCCCTATGCGCCAAAGGCGGCGACGCTGGCCGATCTCGAAGCGATGGCGCGTTACCATACCCATTACCATCATCCCGTCGGCGATGTGCTCAAGCGCGAACTGAAGGGTTATGCCGACGATCTGAAGACGGTTTCGGTCTTCAAGCCCAGCACCGATACGGCCAAATTCGCGGAGAAGATCTATGTCGACGTATTCGGTGTCTGATGCGATTTCCGTCGAGGGCTCGCGCGCATCCAGCTCCCGCGCGGAAGCGATCGGCGATTGGCTGAAAAGCTCCGGCATCGGGGTTGCCGCGGCCGCTGCCTGGGTATCGTTCGGTCTGTCATGCCTGTGGTGGCCGGACCTCGGCGACTGGTCGCGGACCTACGCGCTCGGCATTGCGGCATTCGTGGTCGCAGCGGTGGCGCTGTTTGGCACGCTGAGCGCTGACTTCCTTGGCCCCGCGGGGCCCGCCCTGCGCCGCCGCGCGCCTTGGCTTGTCGCGCTCGGCCTGTTCCTGACGCTGTGGGAGGTCGCGACCGCAAAGTTTGCGTGGCTGCCGTTGCCATTTTTTCCGCCGCCGCAGGCCATCCTCGAAGTCTATACGGACGATCTGCCAAAGCTGCTCGACAGTGTCTTCGCCTCGGTGAAACTTCAGCTTGGCGGATATATCATCGGAGCCACCATAGGGTTTCTGACCGGCGTCTCGATCGGCTGGTCGCGAAGCGTCGGATACTGGGTGCACCCGGTGCTGCGCTTCATCGGCCCGCTGCCGGCAACTGCGTGGCTTCCGATCGCCTTCTTCACCTTTCCCTCGAGCTGGAGCGCCAGCACGTTCCTGATCGCGCTGGCGACCGGCTTTCCCGTGACCGTGCTCACCTGGTCGGGTGTCGCGAGCGTGAGCAACGCCTATTACGACGTCGCGCGCACGCTCGGCGCCAAGCCATCGTTCCTCGTGCTCAAGGTCGCTATACCGGCAGCGCTGCCGCATGTGTTCGTCGGATTGTTCATGGGTCTCGGATCGTCGTTCGCCGTGCTCGTGGTGGCGGAAATGATCGGCGTCAAGGCCGGGCTCGGCTGGTACCTGCAATGGGCGCAGGGCTGGGCGGCCTACGCCAACATGTATGCGGCGCTGATCGTAATGTCGCTGCTGTGCTCCGGCGCCATCACGCTGCTGTTTCGGACGCGCGACCGGTTGCTGGTCTGGCAGAAAGGTGTCGTCAAATGGTAGCGCAAGAATTGGTAGTGCAGGCCTTGGCTGAGTCGCTCGCCCGTCACGCGGCCGGCGCCGCGCTCGATGTCGAGCATGTCAGCCATGCCTTCGATATCGATGGCGCCGCACTCCCTGTGCTCGAAGACGTGAATCTGATCATCGAGCCCGGCGAATTCGTCGCCCTGCTGGGACCATCCGGCTGCGGCAAGTCCACCTTGTTGCGGCTGGTAGCGGGGCTGGAGAAACCCGGATCCGGTGTCCTGCGGGAAGACGACAACCGCATCAAGGGACCGCATCCCTCTCGGGTGGTCGTGTTTCAGGATCCGACCTTGTTTCCCTGGCGCTCGGTCTGGGACAATGTCGCCCTCGGCCTGGAGGCGCAGGGCATCCTGAAGAGCCAGCGGCAGCGGGTCGACTCGGCGCTCGATCTCGTCGGCTTGTCGGCGTTCCGCAACGCCTATCCGCATCAGCTGTCGGGCGGCATGGCACAGCGCGTGGCGCTGGCGCGCGCTCTCGTCAACGACCCGAAAATCCTCATCCTCGACGAGCCGCTCGGCAAGCTCGACTCGCTGACGCGGATCACCATGCAGGCCGAACTTGTCTCGCTCTGGCAACGCAAGGGCTTTACCACCCTGCTCGTCACCCACGACGCGGAAGAGGCGCTGTTTCTCGCCAATCGCGTGATCGTTCTCAGCGACCGGCCCGCACGTGTCAAAGCCGACATCCTGGTGGACCGGCCTTATCCGCGCCATCGCGGCGATCCCTACCTCGCCGGCCTGCGCAAGCAGATTCTCGGCCTACTCGGATTGGACGCCACATGGTGACGGCATCGGGCCACATCGCGGCGAGAGAGTCGCAACGGCAGAACGAGCCTGACCACGTGGCGCGCGCGGCGCTGCTGGCCAAGGCATTCGCGGAGCGGGCGCCCGTCCACGACCGCGATGGCAGTTTTCCTTTCCGAAATTTCGAGGATTTGTCGGAGGCCGGACTGCTGGCCCTGACCGTCCCGGCCGCGCTTGGCGGCGGGGGCGCAGGCGCCGCGGAGGCGGCACGTATTCTTGGGATCATCGGTAAGGCCGATCCGTCGACCGCGCTTGTGCTGTCGATGCATTACATCCAGCACCTCGTGATGGCGCGGAGTTCGCGCTGGCCCGCCCGGCTGTCCCGCAAGCTCGCCCGCGAGACGGTCGAAGGCATTGCTCTGGTCAACGCCCTTCGTGTCGAACCCGAACTTGGATCGCCGGCGCGGGGAGGACTGCCCGCGACGATCGCCCGGCGCACCGAAACCGGATGGCGGCTGTCGGGCCGCAAGATCTATTCAACCGGCGCGCCGATCCTGAAATGGTATGCGGTCTGGGCCAGAACCGATGAAGCGGCAACGCGCGTCGGCTTGTTTCTGGTTCCGGCCGGCCTTCCGGGTACGCGGATCATTGAGACCTGGGATCATCTTGGCCTTCGCGCCAGCGGAAGCCACGACATCGTCTTCGAAGACGTGATCTTTCCGCTCGACCACGAGATCGACGTCCGCTTGCCGGACGAGTGGCGAATGCCTGACTTCACCCAGGCCACGGTCGGTGCCATTTTCATCGCCGCCATCTATGATGGCGTCGCACGCGCAGCGCGCGACTGGCTGATCGGCTTTTTAGGGGATCGCGTCCCGGCCAACCTCGGCGCGCCGCTGGCAACCGTGCCGCGGGCGCAGGAAGTGCTCGGCGGCATCGAAGCGCGGCTTGCGGTGAATGCGCGCCTGATCGGCAGTTTCGCCGATGATTTCGATGATAATTTGCCGCTCAGCGCCATCGAGTCCAACATCGTCAAGCTGACGGTGACGAACAATTCGGTCGCCGTGGTCGAGGATGCGCTGTCGCTGGCGGGCAATCATGGCCTGTCGCGAACCAACCCGCTGCAGCGGTATTATCGCGACGTGCTGTGCGGGCGCGTTCATACCCCGCAGGACGACACCACCCGAATATCCGCCGGCCGTCTCGCGCTCGGCCTGTGAACCTTCCCCAAACCGGAGCCATATCATGTCCGTCGAGTTCATCGGATTCATCTCGAACAACAATTCCTCCGAGACCATCGTGCGGTCCGGTCCCGTCCTCGATCCAACGCACATCGAGACGGTGGCCAAAGCGCACGAGCTTGCCGGCTTCGACCGCGCGCTGCTGGCGTTTCATTCGACTACGCCCGATGCGCTGCAGATCGGCCAGCACGTGCTCGGCATCACCAGAAAACTCAAGGTCATGATCGCGCAGCGGCCGGGCTTCACGGCGCCGACGCTGCTGGCGCGCCAGCTCGCCACCCTCGACCAGCTTTCCGGCGGCCGCGTATCGCTTCACGTCATCACCGGCGGCAACGCCAGTGAATTGCGCCAGGATGGCAACACGCTCGACGACAAGGATGAGCGATACGCGCGGACCAGCGAGTTCCTCGACATCGTCCGCGCCGAATGGAGCAGTGAGAAGCCGTTCGATTACGACGGGAAATATTACAAGGTCGAGAAGGGCTTTTCGCAAGTGAAGCCCTCACATCCCGGCGGGATCTATACGTTCGTCGGCGGCGGCTCGGATGCGGCCATCAAGGTGGCCGCCAAACACGCTGACACCTTTGCGCTGTGGGGCGAATCCTATGCGCAGGTTCGCGACGTCACCGCCCGCGTGCGTGCCGCGGCCGCGAGATACGGCCGGCCGACGCCACGCTTCAGCCTGTCGGTGCGGCCGATCCTGGCCGAGACCGAAGAAAAGGCCTGGGCCAAAGCCAATGATATTCTCGCCCGCGCCACGGCGCTGCAGGACGAGACCGGCTATCGCAAACCGGCCGACGGTCATGCGACCGCCGGCGCGCGGCGTCTGCTGGCGCTGGCGGAGCAGGGCACGCGGATCGACAAGCGGCTGTGGACCGAGATCGCCAAATTGACCGGTGCGAACAGCAACACCACGGCGCTGGTCGGCACGCCCGAGCAGGTGGCTGAAGTGTTCGGCGATTATTACGATCTCGGCATCAGCCATTTCCTCATCCGCGGCTTCGATCCCCTGATCGATGCCATTGAATATGGCCGCGAGCTCATTCCGCTGACGCGAAAACTCATTGCCGAACGCCAGTCGACGCATGGGGTAGCCGCGCAATGATCCGTCTCACGCTTGCTGCCGGGCTGTTGCTCGGCTCCGCCATCATCGCTTCCGCGCAGGCCACGCTTCGGGTCGGCGACCAGAAAGGCAATTCGCAGGCCGTGATGGAGGCGGCGGGCGTGTTGAAGGACGTTCCCTACAAGATTGAGTGGAAGGAATTTCCCGCCGCAGCGCCGCTTCTGGAAGCACTGGGTGCCGGCGCGATCGAAACCGGTCTGGTCGGCGACGCGCCGTTCACCTTCGCCGCCGCTGCCAACGTGCCGGTGAAGGCGATCGCCGCGGTCCGACAGTCGCGAGACGGGCTCGCGGTGCTGGTGCCGGAGCAGTCGCCGATCAACAGTTTCGACGATCTGCGCGGCAAGAAGATCGCCACCGGCCGTGGCTCGATCGGCCACCAGTTGATCCTTGCCGCACTGGAGGCGAGGGGATGGAAGTCGGATGATGTCCAGATCGCATTCCTCGCGCCGTCGGATGCCAAGGTCGCCTACACGCAGGGCTCGGTCGATGCGTGGTCGACCTGGGAACCTTATGTCAGCCAGGAAGAGGTGCTGTTCAAATCCCGCCGCGTCATCACCGGGGAGGGCATCACGCCCGGCCTGGGCTTTCAGGTCGCGACGCCCACAGCCATCCGGGACAAGCGCTCCGAGCTTGAGGATTTCGTGCGCCGTCTCGCCGCGGCGCGGGCATGGTCCGCCGGGAACGTGAGCAGCTATGCCGAGACCTGGGGCAAGCTGATGAACATTCCAACGTCAGTGCCGCTCAACTGGCTGACCCGGGCGAAGATCAAGATCACACCGATCGATGACGGCGTCATTGCCGACGAGCAGAAGACCATCGATCTCTATTTCCGCTCGGGGCTCATCAAGCAGAATCTCAAGGCGGCCGATATCGTCGACCGGACGTTTTCCGAGGCGATTGGCAAGGGGGCCGGCCTGTAACGGCCGCTCCCGCGCAATGACGAACGCGTGAAGGCCGGAAATACCATGCGGTTCGGGTGGCGCTTCAGACAAGGATTTTTCCCGTTTTCCGCGGTTGGGAATGACAAACTTGCTATTTTCGAAAGCGTCTTGTGGTGACCGGCAGGCGGACCAAGATCAAACAGAACAAACAATGGAGTCCAGCACCATGGGCCTGCAACAAGCAAAACTCGAATCGCTTCCCTTCGTGACGGCCGAGCTGAACTATCTTGCGCCGACCCCGGGAAAGCCCCGTACCTACGCCTTCGACCCGCCGCCGGGCGAACCCAAATCCACTGCGCTGCCCGAACCGCACAATGTCCCGATCTTCGACGCGCGCCTGATCGCCGGCAACCTCTCGCTGGACCGTGAAGGTTTCGCGCTGGTCCGCCATCCCACGATCGTCAAGAATTTTTACGACGATAAGGAAGTGAAAGGCGTCTATTATCCCGCCGTGGAAGCCTTCCTGAAGGCGACGCTGAAGGCCGACCGCGTCGTCATCTTCGATCACACCGTGCGCAGGCGCGTCGATGGCGCCGCGGATGTCAGGGGCGCCGGGCCGCGCCAGCCGGCCACGCGGGTCCATGTCGACCAGACGGATAAATCAGGCGCCAACCGCGTTCGCGAACATCTGCCCGCCGAGGCCGAGGAGCTTCTGAAGGGACGCGTGCAGGTCATCAATGTCTGGCGGCCGATCCGCGGGCCGCTGCGCGATACGCCGCTTGCGATGTGCGACGGCCAGACGATCGAGCCGGGCGATCTCGTCGCCTCCGACCTGATCTATCCGAACCGCAGCGGCGAGACCTATTCCGTAAAATACAATCCGAACCATCGCTGGTACTACATCCCGGAAATGCGGACCGACGAGGCGCTGCTGCTGAAGTGCTACGATTCCGCAACCGACGGCCGCACGCGGTTCGGACCGCATACCGCCTTCACCGATCCGACCACACCGGCCGACGCAGTCCCGCGTGAAAGCATTGAGCTGCGGACACTGGTGTTCCACCGGAACTGATCGTCGCGATCAGCCGGATTCGCGTTCCCACCCTATTGGTGATAACTCGCCCTGAAGCAGTTTCGGGGCGAGACAGTTCATGGACGGCAAGGCCGATGACGCGGGGATTAACATCCGCGCACTGATTTTTGCGCTTCTGGCGCTGGCCTGCGGCCACATGCTGTCGACGCTGCTGCGGACCATTCCGGCCATCAGCCTCGACGTGATGGCGGCTGACTTCCGCACCGCCCCGCAGACGCTGGCGAGCCTCACCTCGATCTATCATTTCGCCTTCGCCGCCTCGCAAATTCCGGTCGGCGCCGCGATGGATCGTTTTGGCGTCCGGCCGGTTTCTCCGAGCCTCTTGATGGGAACCATCGTCGGCGCGCTGGCGTCGGGGCTCGCCACCGGGCCGGAGAGTTTTGTGTTCGGGCAATTCCTGCTCGGCGTCGCCACCTCGGGCATGCTGATGTGTCCGATGACACTGGCTGCCAAGCAGATGTCGGCGGCGCGGTTCGGCCTGTGGTCGGGGATCATCCTGTCGATCGGCAATATCGGCATGCTGCTGTCGGCGAGCCCGCTGGCCTTTGTCGTCGAACTCTGGGGGTGGCGCGCGGGATTCTGGATCTCGGCGGGCTTCGGCGCCGTGGTGGCGATGGCCGTGTTTGCACTGGTTCCGAAACAGCCGGCGGCGCACGCGGATAATTCCTCGCCGCTGTCGCAAATGGCTGAGGTCCTTCGAATCGGCCTGTCGTATCAGCTTCGCGGCTTGATCGCGCTGGCGCTGGTGTCGCTGGCGGCCACGCTGGTGTTGCGCGGATTGTGGGGAGGTCCGTGGCTGATGGAGATCAAGGCGCTTGGCCGCATCGAGGCAGGCAATGCGCTTGGCCTGTTTACGCTCGCGTTGATCGCCGGACCGGTGCTGATGGGAATTCTCGATCGCAGCATCGGCCACCGCCGCGAGCTGCTCGCCGCTACCCATTCCCTCGTGGCCTTGTTGCTCGTCCTGATGGCCGCCGGCGCGCCGCATTATCCGCTGTCGGAACTGTTCGGGGTGACCGCGTTGCCGCCGCTATTTGACGGCGTGCTCCTGGTGCTGATCGGCCTTGCCATCTCGGCGCAGCCGCTGCTCTTCGGCATGACACAACAACTGGCCGGCGCGCAGAATGCCGGCAAGGCGCTGTCGGCCATCAACCTTGCGTTCTTCCTCGGGACCGCGCTGATGCAATCAGCGACAGGCGTAGTGGCAACGATCTTTGGCCTGCCCGCAGTGCTGCTATTCATGGCCGCGACCTTGATCATCGGGACGATTGTGTTTTTGATATACACGTAGGATAGGTCGAGCGCAGCGATACCCATCATGCCAGTTTGAGAGATGATGGGTATCGCTTACGCTCCAGCCATCCTACGATGAGGTTCAAGGAGCGCGCATGTACCCGGATCCGAACTCGTCCTCGCAAAAAATGTACGACCGCGCGCTGGCGAGCCTGCCGGGTGGCAACACCCGCACCACCGTGTTCATGAAGCCGTATCCGATCTACGCCGCGCGCGGCGAGGGCTGCCGGGTCTGGGATCTCGACGGCAACGTCTATATCGACTGCATCAACAATTTTACGTCGCAGATCCACGGCCACGCCCATCCCGCATTGATCAAGGCAGCGACGGCACAGCTCGCGCTGGGCTCAGCGTTCGGTCTTCCGACCGCGTCCGAGGTAGATCTCGCTGAACTTCTGGTGTCGCGTTTGCCGTCGGTCGAACAGGTCAGGTTTGCCAATTCCGGCACCGAGGCCGTGATGATGGCGCTGAAGGCGGCGCGGGCGCATACCGGTCGCCCCAAGATCGCCAAATGCGAGGGCGCCTATCACGGCTCCTATGACTACGCCGAGGTGAGCCTCGATCCGACACCGGAAGCCTGGGGCCGCAACGCCCCGGTCTCGGTCGCCTACGCCAAGGGCACGCCGGAGAATGTGCTGGCCGACGTCATCACCATTCCCTTCAACGATACCGAAGCGGCCGTCAGCCTGATCCTCGAGCATGGGCGGGAGCTCGCCTGTGTGCTGGTCGATCCCATGCCCAACCGTGCCGGTCTCGCGCCGGCGGACCGGGCCTATCTGAAGGCATTGCGAAAGGTCACGCGCGAGATCGGCGCGCTGTTGATTTTCGATGAGGTCATCACCTTCCGTCTCGGCTATCGCGGCGCGCAGCGCATCTGGAATATCGATCCTGATCTGACCACGCTCGGAAAAATCATCGGCGGCGGCTTTCCGGTCGGCGCGATCGGCGGCCACCGGGATGTCATGGCCGTGTTCGATCCGCGCCCGGGCAAGCCGGCGCTGCCGCATGGCGGCACGTTCTCCGCCAATCCGGTGACGATGCGCGCGGGGATCGCTGCAATGGAGCTGCTAGACGCTGCGGCCTTTGCGCGGCTTGATGCGATGGGCGAGACGGTTCGCTCCGGCATCGACGCTGCGTTCAAGCGCCACGGCGTGCCCGGCGGTACGGTGGGCTTAGGCTCGCTACTGAAGATTCACTTTGTCGACCGACCGGTCCGCGATTATCGTTCGGCCTATTTGAGCGAGGAGGAGGCGCGGCGTCAGGCGGTTTTCAATCGCGCATTTCTCAATTGCGGCGTGCTGGCGGCGGGCAACGGGTTGATGGCATTGTCGACCCCGATGACGGATGCCGACATACATGCGATCATCGACGCGGCATCGGGCGCGCTTGAAGAAGTCGCAGGCACGCTGTGACCAACGATATTGTGCAGGATTGAGCGACTTGTCCGCCGTGGCTCGAAGAGCGAAGGCGGATACCCATCATCGCCAGCGCATGATAGTGATGGGTTTCGCAAGGGCTCTGCCCATCCTACGAAACGAATAACAACGGCACCGAATGTCCGCCAAGATCGATCCCATCACGCGCTCCGTCGTCCAGCACCGCCTCAGTTCGATCGTGAAAGAGATGGGCGAAGCCATGCTTCGCACCTCCTATTCGCAGATCCTCAATTCCAGCCGCGATTTTTCGCTGGCGATCTGCGACACCGGCGGAAGGCTGATCGCGCAGGCCGATCATCTGCCGGTTCATGTCGGCGCGCTGCCATGGGCGACGCTCGCGGTCGAGGAACGGTTCAAGGATGTCAAGTCGGGCGACGTCATCCTGCTCAACGATCCCTATCACGGCGGCAGCCATCTGCCTGATCTCACCGCCTTCGTCCCGGTCTTCGCCGGCGGCAAGCGTCTGCTCTGGACCATCGTGCGCGCGCATCAGAGCGATATCGGCGGCGCCACCCATGGCGCCTATAATCCCGCCGCCACCGAGATCTATCAGGAAGGCCTGCGCGTCCCGCCGATCAAGCTCTATGAAGCCGGCAAGCTGCGCGACGACCTGCTCGATCTCCTGGCGCTGAACATTCGCAACCCCCGCGAATTCCGCGGCGACCTCGCCGCAATGCTCGGCGCGGCCCATCTCGGCGAGCGGCGGCTGTCGCGGCTGTTTGCCGAGTTCGGCTCGCCTGTCGTCGAAGCGGCGGTCGAAGCGATCCTCGACGCGACGGAGCAGCAGACGAGGGCTGTCGTTTCGACCTGGAAGGACGGCGTCTTCCACGGCGAGGCGTTTCTCGACGATGACGGCCATGGCCGCACCGACATCCGCATCGCCGCCAAGGTGACCAAGAAGGGCAGCGACGTCGAGATCGACCTGTCCGACTCCGACCCGCAATCCACCAGCTTTGTGAACTCCTCGCACGCCAATATGCAGGCGGCGGTGGCGATGGCGTTTGCCTATCTGATCGACGCCGAGATCCCAAAAAACACGGGCGCGCTGCGACCGCTGAAGGTCGTTGCAAAACAGGGCACGGTGGTGTGGGCTGATCCGGGCCGGCCGGTAACGCTGTGCACCAGCCATCCCTCGAATGAAATCGTGGAAGCCATCGTGAAGGCGCTGTCGGCGTCGTGCCCGGAGCGCGCGATGGCGGGCTGGAGCCGGAGGTTCCGGATCGCGATCCAGGGCGAGGACCCGCGCACCGGAAAAAACTTCATCTGGCACCTGTTCCAGGCGCGTCCCGGCGGCGGCGCATCGTCAGGCGGCGACGGCTGGTCGTCGATCGGCGAATGGCACTCCGTCGGCGGGCTGAAGTTCGGCAGTCTCGAAGTCGCCGAAGTGCGCTTTCCCCTGCATTTCCGCACGCATGAATTCCGCCCCGGCTCGGGCGGCGACGGCCAGCATCGCGGCGGCCTCGGGGTCTCTCTCGATCTGGTGCTGGAAACCCAGAAGATCGCAAAAGGAAACACCGCAGGCGATGGCGCGCGGCATGGCCCCTGCGGCATGCTCGGCGGCGAGGACGGCAAGCCGCATCACTATCGCTTGTTGTCCGAAGGCCGCGAGCCGCGCGTGTTGCGCACGAAGGAAGTCGGCATCGAGCTGCGCCCTGGCGATTGTCTCGAGATACGCTCCTCCGGTGGTGGCGGCTGGGGACCGCCTGCAAAACGATCGGCCGAGGCGCGCCGGCGCGACCGCGAGCAGGGCCTGACGGACGCCGCAGCGGAGCAGGCGTCCTCATGATGTTCAGGATAGGCGTTGACGTCGGCGGAACCTACACCGATCTCGTGGCCACCGATGAGAGCGGGCGAACGGTATTCGCGAAATCGCCATCGACCCCGGCGGATCAGTCGCTCGGCGTGATGGCAGGGCTCGATGAACTGGCGCGGCGCTTGAACGTCACGCGCGCGGAAATGCTCACGGCGACTGACCGGCTGGTTCATGGCACCACGGTCGCGACCAACGCGCTGCTGGAGCGCAAGGGCGCAAAAGTCGCGCTGCTCACCACGGAAGGCCATCGTGACGTCATCGAGATGCGCGAGGGTCTCAAGCCCGATCGCTATGACCTGCGCTCGCCGCCGCCGGAGCCCTTGGCGCCGCGCGAACGGCGTTTTGGTGTCAATGAGCGGCTGAAGGCCAGCGGCGACGTGCTGATTCCGCTGGATGCGAAATCGCTCGACGACGCGATTGCCGCCATCAAGCAGTCAGGCGCGACCTCGGTCGCCGTGTGTTTTCTGCATTCCTATCTCAATCCCGTGCATGAACTCGCCGCCGTTGAGCGGCTGACGCAGGCGCTGCCCGGCATCAGCATCTCGCGCTCCAGCGATGTGCTGCCGCAGATCAAGGAATATGAGCGTGTCTCGACCACGATCGTGAATGCCTATGTCGAGCCGATCGTGCGCCGCTATCTGAAAAATCTCGAAATGCGGCTCGCCGAGGCCGGGTTCAAGGGCAGCCTCTTTGTGGTGCTGTCGCATGGCGGCATGGCGCCCGTCGAGGAAGCCTCGCGGCTCGCCGCAGGCACCGTATTGTCCGGACCCGCCGGCGGCATGTCCGGCGGAAGGCGCTGTTCTGAGCTCGTCGGTATTCCCGATCTGGTGCCATTCGACATGGGCGGCACCTCTACCGACATCTCGCTGATCTCAGGCGGGCAGGCGTCCTTGTCCGCCGACGGGATGCTGGCCGGCCAGCGCATCGCGCTGCGCAGCCTCGATATCGCGAGCATCGCGGCGGGCGGCGGTTCGATCGCCAGCGTCGATGCCAGCCGCACGTTGCGGGTGGGGCCGGAAAGCGCGGGCTCGCTGCCGGGCCCGGCCTGCTACGGCAATGGCGGGCTGGCCGCGACCGTCACGGACGCCAATGTTGTGCTCGGCTATCTCGATGCGGCCGCCTTCATGGGCGGAAAACGCCCGCTCGATCGCGCAGCGTCGGAAGCCGCCGTCGACCGCATCGCGAAGTCCATGGAGCTGTCACGCGTGGAAGCCGCCGCCGGCATCTATCGCATGATCAATCTGAACATGGCCGACGGCATCCGCCTGATGACGCTGCGCCGTGGCGTCGATCCCCGAAAGTTCGCGCTGCTGAGTTTTGGCGGCGCCGCAGGCCTGCACGCGGCGGAAGTCGCGCGGGAACTCGAAATCAAGCGCATCGTCGTGCCGACGGTGGCCTCGGTGCTGTCGGCCTGGGGCATGCTGACCAGCGATCTCCGCTACGAAGTCAGCCGCACGCATTATGGCGCTAGCGCCCGCATCACCGCCGATGAAGTGCGCGAGCTCTTTGCCGGACTGGAGCAGCAGGCCGCCGGCCGGCTGCGCTCATGGTTCAACGGAAAGATTGCAATCGAACGCTCCGCCGAGATGCGCTACGGCGAGCAGATCTTTGAAATCGACGTCTCGCTCGACGGCCTCGACTGGAACGCCGCCAACCTGGTGGATCAGATCGAAGACCGTTTTCACGTCAGGCACGAGGAATTATACACCTACGCCTCGCGCGGCCAGGAAGTGGTCTTCGTCAACGCGCGCGTGGCAGCCGTCGGCGAAGTCGCGCGGCAGGACGAGGGCGCGCGGGAGGCCGCGGCGTCGAGCGTTTGTTTGCCACGCAGCCGGCGGCAGGCCTTCTTCGGCGACTGGAGCGAAGTTTCGGTCTATTCGCTCGACGAACTGCGGCCCGGCCATGCCCTGACTGGTCCCGCGATCATCGAGGCCGAGACCACGACGGTACTGATCGACACCGGCGATCGGGTCACGGTCAACGCGCTGGGCTGGCTGGATATCGCGCTGCGCTGATGCGATGAAGCTCGTAGGGTGGGCAAAGCGAAGCGTGCCCACCATTTTCCGTCAACGCTGACCGATGGTGGGCACGGCGCTAAGCGCCTTTGCCCACCCTACGCGGCCAACATTTGATTTCAATAACCCGATTTTGCACGCTATCATCGCGGCCGCTGGGTGGCGTCACAAGCTCCCGCGAGCTTGGCGTTCGAGGCCGCGCTGATGAAAACAAGAATAAAATGGCTGCTACCAGCCTTCTTCGTCGTATTGTTGTTGGCCTCGATTTCGGCCGCCCTGCAGCCAGGCCAAGCTGCCGGCGTGACCGACACTGAAATCCGCATCGGCAACATCATGCCCTATACCGGGCCGCTGGCCGCGTTCGCTTCGATCGGCAGGGCGGAGGCCGCCTATTTCGACATGATCAACGAGCGCGGCGGGATCAATGGGCGCAAGATCAGGTTCATCTCCCGCGACGACAGCTCAAATCCGAGAACGGCGGTCGAGCACACAAGTGAACTGGTCGAGCAGGAGCGCGTGCACCTGATGTTCGGATCGTTCGGCACGCCGAGCAATCTGGCGACGCGAACCTATCTCAACGAGCGGAGTATCCCGCAGCTCTTTGTCGCTTCCGGCGACGAGGAGTGGGCGCACCCGAAGCGATTTCCGTGGACGATGGGCTGGCAGCCGACCTTCCGCGCCGAGGGTCGGATTTATGCCAACTACATCCAGGCCGCCTATCCGAGCAAGAAGATCGCCGTGCTGTGGCAGAACGATCAGTTCGGCCGCGATCTGTTCCGGGGATTGCAGGAGGGGCTCGGCCTCACCGCCAACATGATCGTGGCCGACATCGCCATCGATGCAGACATGTCCATCGATGCCCAGGTTGACATCCTCAAGAACTCCGGTGCTGAAGTGCTCGTGCTCAATTGCGCGCCGCCGATCTCGGCGCGTGCCATCCGCAGGGCGGCCGAGCTGGATTGGCATCCCGTCCTGCTGCTGGTCAATGCGGCGGCTTCGATCGCCAACGCGCTGAGGCCGGCGGGGCTTCAGAACGCCGTCGGCGTGATCTCTACCTCGTTCCTGAAGGACGCCAGCGACGCCGCCTGGAAGGAAGACCCCGCCATCAAGGGGTGGCTCGCGTTCATGGACAAGTATTATCCCGACGGCGACAAGGACGATAGCTACGCCATCTTCGGCTACGCGGCCGCCGAAACCCTGGTCCAGGTATTGACCCAGTGCGGCGACGACCTGTCGCGCGAGAACATCATGCGGCAGGCGGCGTCGCTGAGGAATTACCAGAGTCCGGTCGCGCTGCCGGGAATTGCGATCAACACCGGGCCGGCCGATTTCCACCCGATCGAACAGATGCGGCTGGTGCAATTCGACGGCAATTCCTGGCAGCCGATCGGCGACGTGATCGAGAGCGCGTTCGCGAGCCGGCCGAATGATAATTGAGAGTGTAGGGTGTAGGGTGGGCAAAGCGCAGCGTGCCCACCATCGATCCACACGCATTGTCAGGAATGGTGGGCACGCTTCGCTTTGCCCACCCTACGAAGTCTTCGTGCGGCCGCACACCTACTTCTTCTGCCCGTAATTCAACAGCCCGCCCTTGCTCTTCGGCGGATGGGCGCGTAGGCCTTCCTCGTTGGGTTCGGTGCCCCAGCCCGGGCGGTCCGGCATCACCAGATGACCATCGACGATCTCGGGCACGTGCGTGAACAGTTCGTGGTCCCACGCCAGGCGATCGATGTCGATTTCCATGATGCGCAAATTCGGCACGGCAGCGGAGAAATGCGCGTTCTGCATGGTGCAGAGGTGGCCGTAGAAATTATGCGGGGCGACGTTGACCTCGAAGTGCTCGGCGGCTGCGGCGATCTTCATTGATTGCCATATCCCGTTCCAGGGCGTGTCGATGATGGCGACATCCATCGCCTGTTCGTTGAAGTAGGGCAGGAATTCGCGCAGGCCCAGCAGCGTCTCGCAGGATGAGACCGGGTGCGGGCTCTGGCGGCGGATGTAGCCCAGCGCCTGCGGATTAAAAGTGTCGATCTCCACCCAGAACAAATCCATGTCCTTGATGGCGCGGAGAATCTTGAGGTAGCCTTCCGTCTTGGCGTTGAAGTTGAGGTCGAGCAGCAAATCGACATCGGGACCGGCGCCGTCGCGGATCGCTTCCAGATGCATGCAGAGGTTTCGCAGCACCTTGCGATCGACGTTGATCTCGGGCTCGAACGGCGAGCCGAAGCCCGGCCGCCAGCCCTGCGGCTTGCCGTCGGTGTAGACGAAGATGTTGGTCTTCATCGCCGTAAAGCCTTTTTCGCGCACCTCGCGGCCGATTCCTTTCACGCCGTCGAGATCGGTAATCGCCGGCTTGAACCAGTCGGGGTGATTGATGCGCCAGGTCGCGCAGTGCGACCAGTAGACCCGGATGCGGTCGCGTATCTTGCCGCCGAGCAGCTCGTAGCAGGGCACGCCCAGCGCCTTTGCCTTGACGTCGAGCAGCGCGTTCTCGATGGCGCCAAGCGCCAGCGCCACCACGCCGCCGGCGGCCGGCCGCGTTGCGGCAAACAGTTCGGCGTAAATCCGCTCATGCTGGAAGGCGTTCTTGCCGATAATGCGCGCCGCGAGGCGCTCGATCGCCGCGGTCACGCCGGGTGCGCCAAAGCCCTCATCGTACTCGCTCCAGCCGACGATGCCGTCTTCGGTCATGATCTTGACGAAGTGGTAGTTCCGCCAGCCGGCGTCGCAGGCGAGCGTTTCGACGCTTCTTACTTGAGTGGCCTTTTTCATGGTTTCCTGCCCCGGGGCTTGTTGTTGTAGTTGGCTGATAACAACAATGATTGGCGGGGCCGTCAATTGCAGGGCAGCGTATAAGGCAGGGCACGGCCTGCATGGTTCGCCCGGAGGAGCGCGGCGTTGCCGCGCTCCTCACCATGAGGATCTCAGACCTCATCCTGAGGCGCGCAAGCGCCGTCTCGAAGGATGCAGCCGGGCTAGCCCGTCGGACGAAACAGCGTCGGCTTCGGCCGCTCGAACACCTGCCGCCCGTTCTTGAATCCCATCAGCATGTCGGGCAGCTCTGCAATCGCGTTCGGCCCGCTGTCGGTGTCGAGGACGACCAAGTCGGCGGGATTGCCCGGCGCGATACCGTAATCCCCTAGGTTCATCAGCCGCGCCGGCAGCTCGGTGACGAGGTCGAGGCAGGCGTCGAATTCGCTGACGCCGGCATGCGCGACGTTGGCGTAGAAATTCGCCATCCGCAGCAGTGAGGCATCGCCGAACGGCGTGAAGGGATTGAGCACATTGTTGGTCGCGACCGAACACACGACGCCGTTTTCGACGAGCTTGTGCGCCACCGTCAGCCCCCGCGGCGCATTATGCGTCGCGTCGCGGCCCATCAGATAGAGATCGGTCGCGGGCAGCACGGTCACGGCGACGCCCGATTTGGCCAGCCGGGCTGCGGCGGCCTTCAGCCGGTCCGGCGGCAGCGCCGACAATTTCGTCGCATGACCGATCGCGACGCGACCCTGGTAGTTACGCCGCTCGGTCTGCCGGCAGACCTCTTCGAGATGCCACCACGACGGATCGAGATCGAAGTCGAGGTGTAGGTCGATATCGACGTCGAACTCCTGCGCCAGATCGAAAATTCTTTCGAGATGCGCGTTCGGGTCGGTGTCCATATAAGGACAGCCGCCGATTGCTTCGCCGCCGCCGCGCAGCGCCGCGATCAGCAGTTCCTCGGCGCCGGGATCGTTGGTCAGGCCTTCCTGCGGAAACACGCAGATCGAGAGATCGAGCGCCCAGGCATAGGCGCTCTTCAGCGCCTTGACCGCTTCGAAACCACGCAGCGCGATGCGCGGATCGATTTCCACATGGGTGCGCATGCGCGTGGTGCCATGCACGATGGCGCGCTCGATCACCCGCGCGCCGCGCGCGTACACGTCTTCCACCGTGAAATCCCGCTTCATCGCCGCGACCGCGGCGATGGCCTCCGCCACGCTGCCATGGTCATGCCCGCAACGGCCGAGCAGGCAGGCCTTATCGAGGTGAATATGCGTGTCGACGAACCCGGGCAGGGCGAGTTTGCCGCCGACCTCGATCTCGGCCGCTTCGCAGGCAAGCCGGGGTTCGATGGCGGTGATCCTCCCACCAGTGACACCGATATCGACTGTCGTGGCGGCAGACCGCGTCCTGGCGTTGCGGAAGATGAGGTCGAAGGCCGTTTTCGCGTTCATGGGTCCGGGCAGGGCTGGAGCTGGCCCCGAACCTAGCGGAAGCGCGCGCGCCGGGCAGCTCCAGATTGTGTGCAGTTTCGAGGCTCAATTGTTCAAAATATGTGCATGCAGTTTGACTGGCCGATTGTAGTATTATCCATCAGGAGAAACTGCCATGTCCGTTGCGAAAGCCGAACCCAAGGGAATGTCTGATGCAGAGGTGGTCGAGGCCTATCTCACCGCGTCGATGATCCCGGATCCTGAGGCGGCGGCCGCCTACATGAAGCCCGGCACGATCATCACCTTCACCGGCGGCCGGGAGTTCGACCATCCGCGCGGGCCGACCGGCTTCAACGCGGGGCGCTATCGCTGGGTCAAGAAGCAGATGGACCGTTTCGACGTCTGCCCCGGCGCGGACGAGACCGTCGTCTACAGCATCGGCGCGCTCTACGGCGAGTGGATCGACGGCACGCCGTTCGAAGGCAACCGCTACGTCGACCGCTTCGTGGTCAAGGGCGGCCAGATCGTGAAGATGGACGTCTGGAACGACAGCGCCGAGCGCATTCTGGTGCAGATGGGGATCGAGGCGTAGGGCTTGCTGATAGAGCCGTCATTGCGAGCGCAGCGAAGCAATCCATCGTGCGGCAAGCGGAGATGTGGATTGCTTCGCTGCGCTCGCAATGACGGAGCCCTCGGCTACCTCGCTCTGACCACCTTCGGCAGTTTCACCACGCGGGCACTATCCGCCTCGTCCGCATAGGGCGCCAGAATATCCAGCAAATCCCGGCCGCGCTGCGGGGCAGGGGCCACCAGCGCGCGATTTGCCACCGAATCCAGATGGCTGTGCATCAGGCTCATCACCTTGCTCTCGTCGCCCTTGACGAGCGCTGCAATAATCGCGCGATGCTCGTTGATCGCGCATTCCGACGAATGCGGGCGGCTGTACAGCGACAGCGTCAGGCAGCAGCGGTAGGCAACCTCGCTGACGTAGCGCACCAGGATCGGGCTGTTCGTCATATTGGCGAGCAGGATGTGAAATTCCGTCGCGAGCCGGATCGACACCGCGTCCGTACCGTCACGGGCGCGGTCCTCGGCGTCGACATGGGTATTGAGTTCCGCGACCTGGCTCTTGGTCAGCTTGCCGGCAAGTTGCCGCACCACCAGCCGTTCGAGTTCGATCCGGATATCAAAGGCATCGCGCGCCTCTTGCCAGCTCGGCGTCGCCACGACAGCAATCCGGTTGCGGCGAAGCTCGACGAGGCCTTCCGCGGCCAGTTGGCCCAGCGCATGGCGGGCGATGGTGCGGCTGACGCCGAACCTTTCTCCAAGCGAATCCTCCGGCAGTTTCGCGCCGGGCTCCAGCGCCTGCTCGATGATGGCGCGGCGAAGCGCGCGGCAGATCACGCCGACCTTGTCGGACGATTCAGCGGTTTTGCTGGCGGCGCGGGGCGCCATCGGCGAATCCTTAAACGTGTGCTTCGAATGGCGCTCTCTTATCACAATTGTGCACGGATCGAGCGCCTCAATTGCATGCAGTTTGAGGGCTGGATTGCACAAAAGGAATCCGGCAGTTTCGGCGGTCATTTGCGATCCCCTTGATTTCCAAGGCAAGTTTTGCTGGCATTCGGCTTGCATGCACTTCCAGCCATGATGCGCATGCAACCACATTCTGAATTCCAGGGCTCGCCGGTTCCGGCTTCTGCCGCACCCATTGCCATCGAACTCTCCGAGGCCTCGGTCACCTTCGGCCGCGGCGCCCGCGCGGTGCCAGCCCTTGCCACGACGACGCTGCGGATCGCCGATGGCGAGTTCGTCGCTCTCGTCGGGCCGTCCGGATGCGGCAAGTCCACCATCCTGCGGCTGGTGAGCGGGCTGGTGCAGCCATCCACCGGCGTGGTCATCGTCGGCGGCCGGGAAGTAGCGGCGCGGGCGCTCCGCGTCGGCATGGCGTTCCAGAACCCGACCATGCTGCCCTGGATGACGATCGAGCGGAACATCATGCTGCCGCTCAAGATCGTCGAACCGTTTCGCTCGCAGTTCCGCAAGCTGCGCAAGACCAAATTCCGCGACAAGGCCAATGCGCTGTTGGAGCAGGTCGGCCTCAAGGGTTTTGGCAACCGCTACCCCTGGCAGCTCTCCGGCGGCATGCTTCAGCGCGCCAATCTGTGCCGCGCACTGATCCATGAGCCACGCATGCTGCTGCTTGACGAGCCCTTTGGCGCGCTCGATCAGTTCACGCGGGAAGAGCTGTGGTCGATCCTTCAGGATCTCTGGATCGCCCACCGGCCGACCGTGCTGCTGGTGACGCACGATCTGCGCGAGGCGGCGTTTCTCGGCAGCCGCATCTGCGTGATGAGCGCGCGCCCCGGCCGCATCCTCGACGACAGCCACGTCACCTTCGCCCGCCCGCGCACGGTCGCGATGACCTTCGAGCCGGACTTTGTGGCGCTGAACCAGAAGCTGCGCGCGTTCATCGTCGATGCCAGAACCGCGTCAGCACAGGGAGCGGCCTGACATGCCCGATTTCGATTACCGCCAGAAAGCCTGGTCGGCGGCACTGATCGTGCTGTTCTTCGTCGCCTGGGAGTTGTTTTGCCTGATGACGGGCATGTCAGACCTCGTGCTGCCGCGCCCATCGCAGGTGTTCGTCACGCTGTTTGAGAAATTCCCGATTCTGTGGCCGCATATCCTGCAGACGCTGGCGACCACGATGATCGGCTTCGTGCTCGGCGTCGGCCTTGGCGTCGTGCTCGGCGCCGTCATCGGTGTCTCGAAGACGGCTTACGATACCGCCTATCCGCTACTGGTCGGCTTCTCCTCGATTCCAAAGGTCGCCGTGGTGCCGATTTTCGTGCTGTGGTTCGGCTCCGGCTCGGTGCCGGCGGTGCTGACCGCGCTCTCGATCTGCTTCTTTCCGATCGTGGTCAACATTGCGACGGGCCTGGCAACCACCGAACCCGAACTCGAGGACGTGCTGAAGGCGCTCGGCGCCAGCAAACTCGACATTCTCTGGAATGTCGGGCTGCCGCGCACCATGCCGTTCTTCTTTGCGTCATTGAAGGTCGCGATTTCTTACGCCTTTGTCGGCGCGGTGCTGTCGGAGACCGTCGCCTCGAACCGCGGCATCGGCAACGTCATGATGACCGCGTCCTCGAATTTCAACGTGCCGCTGGTGTTCGCGGGCCTGTTCGTGCTCGCCGGCCTCGGCGTCGCGCTCTACGTGCTCTTCTCAGCGATCGAGGGACGCGTCACCGGCTGGGCCACCCGCAAGAACGACGTGATCGCGACATGAAGCAAGTTTTCGCCACCCGCCATCCAACCCTTATCGAGGAGATCGCCATGCTAGCCAGAATAAGCGCCGCGCTGTTGGGAGTTGCCTTGTTCGCCGGCGCCGCCAATGCCCAGGAGACGACGATCAAGTTCACCCTCGGCTGGAAGACCCAAGGCTCCGATGCCGCGTTCTTCTATGCCAAGGACCACGGCTTCTTCAAAGCGGAAG
Source organism: Bradyrhizobium sp. 170 (assembly GCF_023101085.1). Classification (NCBI taxonomy): domain Bacteria; kingdom Pseudomonadati; phylum Pseudomonadota; class Alphaproteobacteria; order Hyphomicrobiales; family Nitrobacteraceae; genus Bradyrhizobium; species Bradyrhizobium sp. 170. The sequence goes on from NZ_CP064703.1 coordinate 3,115,565, forward strand.
GCCTCAATGTCGTGATCGACCAGGGCGAGGGCTCGGGCGCGACCGTGACGCGCATCATGTCGGGCGCCTATGACGCCGGCTTCGGCGACGTCAACGCCATCATCCAGAACGCCTCGACCAAGCCGCAGGATGCCCCGGTCATGGTCTACATGATCTGGAACCAGCCGCCGTTTGCGATCGTCACCAAGAAGACCAGCGGCATCAACACCATCAAGGATTTCGAGGGCCATACGCTCGGCGGCGCGCAGGGCACGCCGACCACGCGGCTGCTGCCGGTGTTCGCGCAAAAGAACAAGCTCGAGGGCGAGAAGATCAAGATCTCCAACATGGCGCCGAACCTGCAGGAGCCGATGCTGATCAAGGGCGATATCGACGCCGCGCTGGTGTTCAACATCACGAGCTACTTTAACCTCGTGCTGAACCGCCAGGATCCCGACAAGGACTACAAATGGTTCCAGTTCGGCGATTATGGCCTCGACCTCTATTCCAACGGCGTGATGGTGTCGCGCAAGCTCCTGGCGTCCAATCCGAAGGCCGTCGCCGGCCTCGTCCGCGCCGTCAACAAGGGCATGATCGCGATCGCCAAGGATCAAAATGCCGGTATGAAAGCCGCTGTCAATTACGACAATCTGATCAACGTCGAAGTCGAAAAGCGCCGCCTGCAATATTCCTTCGACAAGCTGATCGTCTCGCCCGAGATGAAGGAAATCGGCGTCGGCGACGTCAAGGACGACCGCATGGCCCGCGCCATCGGCATCATCGTCGAGGGTTATCAGCTTGCCCGGGCGCCGACGCCGGCGGAAATCTTCTCGCGCGAATTTTTGCCGCCGCGCGCGGAACGCGAGCTGGTTTATACGGCGAATTGACGCCTTTCGTCATTGCCTGCGACAAACGCGAAGCGTTTGCGCAAGGGAGCGAAGCGACGAAGCAATCCATTCTTTCTTTTCGCGGCGAGATGGATTGCTTCGCTGCGCTCGCAATGACGGAGAGGGGATGTCATGACGATGGAAGTTGCCGCACACAGCCTGTTCTCCGGCTCCGAACGCGGCCTGCTCGAAAACGTCGTCCTGCGGTATGACAACGGCGTCATCACCGATATCTCCGAGGGCGTGCCACCCACCACCGCCCCGCGCTCCCTCGTGCTTCCGGCCTTCGTCAACGCCCACGACCATGCGCGCGCGCCGGCGTCCTCGTTCGGTGCGCTCGGCATGCCGCTTGAAAGCTGGATCCTCCGCTCTGCGCTCGGTACGCCGGTCGATCCGTATCTGACCGCAGCTTCCGCGCTGGCGCGTTCGGCGCGCGCCGGCTGTGCGGCGATGATGATCCATTACACCCGTCCGAGCGGCACCATGCCGCTGGTGGAAGAGGCCAGCGCGATTGCGCGCGCGGCGTCCGACGTCGGCATCCGCATCGCGTTCGCGCTTGCCGTGCGCGACCAGAATCCGGTGGTGTATGGCGATGAAGAGCCGTTCCTCTCCGGTCTCTCCAAAGACGATCGCGGCACGATCGAACAGATGTTCGTCCGCGCGCCGATGTCGCCGAAAGCCTATATCGAGCTGACGGATGCGATTGCCTCGGCCATCGCGGGGCCGAAGGTGGACGTGCAGCTTGGCCCGGCCGGCGTGCAGTGGTGCTCAAAGCCGCTGCTGGAGGCGGTGGCGGAGAACTCCGCGCAGACCGGTCGGCGCGTCCACATGCATCTGTTGGAGACCATCTATCAGCGTGCCTGGGTGGACCAGCATTTTCCTGATGGCATCGTCCGCTACCTCCGCGACATCGGCTTCCTGTCGGACCGGCTGACGCTGGCGCATTGCATCCATGCTCGCCCCGACGAGATCGAGATGATCGCGGCTTCCGGCGCGCGCATCGTCACCAATTTCTCTTCCAATCTCCATCTGCGCTCCGGCCTCGCGCCGATCGCCGCCGCGCACAAATGCGGCTGCGCGATCGCGGTCGGCGTCGATGGGCTGGCGCTCGACGAGGATGACGACGTGCTGCGCGAGATGCGGCTGGTTCAGATGGCGCACGGCGGTCTCGGCTTCCAGCGGACCTGGACGACTTCCGAATTCCTCGGCCTCGCCATCGCCAATGGCCGCAAGGCGACGGGCTCGCCCGGAACCGGCGCGCTCGTAGCCGGCGCGCCGGCCGATTTCGTCACCATCGATCTGGACCGGCTCGACCGGGACCAGATCATGCCGGTCGACCCCATCGACCTCCTGTTCGCGCGCGGCAATGCCTCGCTGTTGCGCGACGTGGTTGTGGATGGCCGAAAGATCGTCAGCGAAGGCCGTTGCACCGGCGTCGATCTTCCCGCGATCGAGCACGAATTGCGCGGAATCTACTGCGCCAACGCAAAGCAACTCACGCCCTTCCAGCGGGCCTGGCCGCCGCTCTCGGTGTCGCTGAAGAACTGGTTCGAAGCGCATCTGGGTTGCCGGTGACGCGCTAAGCGCCTCATCTTACTGTGTGAATTCCGTGATGTGGAACGAAATTCCACTTGCACAGAATCCCGGCAAAGGTTTCATGTTCAGCAACAAGAATTGAACGGCGGCCGTTTCGCGCTGCCGTTGGTGCATGGGGAGGCATGCGGGGGCGAGGTGAGCCGGTTACCCGTTCATTTCGCGCCGGTGCCTGAACGGAAACGTCAATGTCCTTCCACAAGCTGCTGATCGCCAACCGCGGCGAGATCGCCATCCGCATCGCGCGCGCTGCCGGAGACGCCGGCCTTGCCACCGTCGCGATCCATTCCGCCGACGACGCGCAGTCGCTGCATGTCCGCGCCGCCGACGCCGCCTGCGAAATCCCCGGGCGCGGCGCGCGGGCCTATCTCGACATCGAGGCCGTAATATCGGCCGCCAAGGCGACCGGATGCGACGCCGTGCATCCGGGCTATGGCTTCCTCAGCGAGAATGCAACGTTCGCCCGGCGCTGCATCGAGGAAAGCATCGTCTTTGTCGGGCCATCGCCGGAAGCGCTCGACCTGTTCGGCGACAAGGCGCAGGCCAAGGCGCTGGCAAAACAATGCGGCGTGCCCATCATCGAAGGCACCAGCGGGCCGACCAGCGTGGAAGAGGCAAAGGCCTTCCTGGAATCCCAGGGCGAGCGCGGCGCCATCATGATCAAGGCGATCGCCGGCGGCGGCGGCCGCGGCATGCGCATCGTCGATGACGCCACTAAGCTGGAAGAGGCCTATGCGCGCTGCCAGTCCGAGGCGATGGCGGCCTTCGGCAGCGACGGCGTCTATGTCGAGCGCCTGATTCGGAACGCCCGCCACATCGAGGTGCAGATCATCTGCGACCACTATGGCGCGATCAGTCATTTGTGGGAGCGCGAATGCACCATCCAGCGCCGCAACCAGAAACTCATCGAGGTCGCGCCGAGCCCGTCGCTGAACGATGCCTTGCGCGGGCGCATCATCGATGCCGCCAAGGAACTTGCCGCCGCCGCCAACTACGACAACCTCGGCACCTTCGAATTCCTCGTCGATAACGACGCCAAAACCAGCGACCAGGCGTTCGCCTTCATCGAGGCCAATCCGCGGCTGCAGGTCGAGCATACCGTCACCGAGCAGGTGCTCGGCCTCGATCTGGTGCAGTCGCAGCTCGCGGTCGCGGCCGGCGCCACGCTGGGGTCGCTCGGTCTGGCGCAGGCCTATATCCCGAAGCCGCGCGGTTTTGCGATGCAACTCCGCGTCAACATGGAGGTGATGGATGAGACCGGCGGGACCCGGCCGACCGGCGGAACGCTGGCGCTGTTCGACCTGCCGTCCGGCCCCGGCGTTCGCGTCGATACGTTTGGCTATTCCGGCTACCGCACCAGCACCGCCTTTGACTCGCTGCTCGCCAAGGTCATTGTGCATTCGCCGGGTGGCAACTGGACCGACGTCGTGCACAAGGCGACGCGGACGCTGCGTGAGTTCCGGGTTGGCGGCGTCGCCACCAACATCCCCTTCCTCGCGGCGATTTTGGCGCATCCGGATTTTGTCGAGAACCGCGTCAGTACCGGCTTCATCGAGGCCCATGTCGCTGATCTCGTCGGCGAGGCCAAGGCGACGGCGGAGACCGCGCTGATTGAATCCGGCGTCGCGGCCGATGACGGCGCACCCACGGCCGAAGTCTCGATGGCCGGGCCGGCAGGCTCAGAGCCTGTTCCTGCGCCGCTGCAAGGCACGATCGTGGCTGTCGACGTCAGGGAAGGGGACCTCGTCCGCCCCGGCCAGCAGATCGCCGTGCTGGAATCCATGAAGATGGAGCATCTGGTGACCGCGCCGCATGGCGGCAGGGTGACGAAGGTTGTCGCGGAAACCGGCGTGACGTTGATGCAGGACGAGGCGATCCTCTATCTGGAGCCGGCCGAGATCGACGCCCATGATATGGCTGAAGAGGAGGACTTCGATCTCGATCACATCCGCCCTGATCTGGCCGAACTGCTCGAGCGCCACGCCATCACGCTGGATGAAAACCGCCCGGCGTCGGTCGAGCGGCGGCGCAAGACCAACCAGCGCACGGCGCGGGAAAACATCGCCCAGCTCGTCGATGAAGGTTCGTTCGTCGAATACGGCTCGCTCGCCATCGCTGCCCAGCGCCGGCGGCGCGCGGTCGACGACCTCATCCGCAACACCCCGGCCGATGGCCTGATCTCTGGCGTCGCCACCGTGAACGCGGAAAAATTCGGCGCGGACGCCGCGCGCTGCATGGTGATTTCCTACGACTACACCGTGCTGGCCGGCACCCAGGGCCACATGAACCACAAGAAGATCGACCGCATGCTGGGCCTTGCCGAGCAATGGCGGATGCCGCTGGTGTTTTACGCCGAGGGTGGCGGTGGCCGTCCCGGCGATACCGATCGGTTGGGTATGACCGGCCTCGACGGGCCTTCTTTCGTGCAATTCGCAAAACTCTCAGGCCTGGTGCCGGTCATCGGCGTGGTGTCAGGTTATTGCTTTGCCGGCAACGCCGCGATGCTCGGCTGCTGCGATGTCATCATCGCGACGATGAACGCGTCGATCGGCATGGGCGGCCCCGCGATGATCGAGGGCGGCGGCCTTGGCGTCTACCATCCAGCCGAAGTGGGGCCGGTGTCGTTCCAGTCGCCGAACGGCGTCATCGACATCCTGGTCGAGGACGAGGCGGAAGCGACAGCTGCTGCGCAAAAATATCTGTCGTACTTCCAGGGCGCGGTCGCCGACTGGAAGGCGCCGGACCAGCGCCTGTTGCGGCGGGCGATCCCGGAAAACCGCCTGCGGGTCTATGATATCAGAACCGTCATAGATCTTCTCGCGGACGAAGGCTCGGTGCTGGAAATCCGCCGCGAATTTGGCGTCGGCATGATCACCGCCTTCATCCGCATCGAAGGAAAGCCGTTCGGCCTGATCGCCAACAACCCAAAGCATCTCGGCGGCGCGATCGATGCACCAGCCGGCGACAAGGCCGCGCGCTTCATGCAGCTTTGCGATGCCTTCGACATTCCGCTGCTGTCGCTGTGCGACACGCCGGGCTTCATGGTCGGTCCCGAAGCCGAAAAGACCGCGATCGTGCGCCATGTCGCGCGCATGTTCGTCACCGGCGCGAGCCTCACCGTGCCGCTGTTCGGCATCGTCTTGCGCAAGGGCTATGGCTTAGGGGCGCAATCGATGATCGGCGGCGGCTTCCACGCCTCGTTCTTCACGGTGGCCTGGCCGACCGGCGAGTTCGGCGGCATGGGGCTGGAAGGCTATGTGCGGCTTGGCTTCCGCAAGGAGATGGAAGCAATCGAAGATCCGGACGAGCGCGAAGAGTATTATCAGGCCAAGGTCGACGAACTCTACGCCAACGGCAAGGCGGTCTCGATCGCCTCGGTGCTGGAGATCGACGAGGTGATCGATCCCGCCGACACGCGGCAATGGATCATGGCGGGCCTGCGCTCGGTGCCGAAGCCGGAAGCGCGCACGGCGAAGAAGCGGCCGTGCATTGATGCGTGGTGAGCGAGATCCGTAGGGTGGGCAAAGGCGCACTTGCGCCGTGCCCACCATCCATCACCGATGGTGGGCACGCTACGCTTTGCCCACCCTACGAATTCTTGCCGTCATTGCGAGGAGCGTTAGCGACGAAGCAATCCACTTCTCCGCAAGCGGCGCTATGGATTGCTTCGCTGCGCTCGCAATGACGGAAATGGCGTTCGCAGGGACGACGATGACGCTACCCCAGCCGCAACTCATCATACCCCTTCGCCGCCACCTCGTCGCACCTTGCGCGATACGCAGGCGCGCTGCCGCTGTAGCGGGCGACGATGCGCGTCTGCTTGCCTTCGACGTTGGAATTGATGCCGGTCATCCAGGAATTGACCTCGTTGGACAACAGCCCCACGCCGAGCGCTTTCACATGATCGGTCCAGGAGGCAACGCCCTCGGGCGTCGCCTCCAGCCGCGTCAATCCCTTGTCCATCGCAAACCGAACAAGCCCCGTCACCCAGTCGACGCTGTATTCGATACTGCGCGGAATGTTGCCGAGCGCGGTGTGCGGCCCCATCAGCATCAGCATGTTCGGAAATTCGTGCACCATGATGCCGAGATAGGTCTCCGGCCCTTGTCTCCACTTGTCCTTCAGCCGCGCGCCGCCTGCGCCGCGAAAATCGATCTTGTCGAAACTGCCGGTGATGGCGTCGAAGCCCGTCGCGTAGATGATGATGTCGAACGCGTATTCCCTGTCGCTGGTCCTGATGCCCACGGATGTAATGCGTTCGATCGGCGCTTCGTTGATGTCGACCAGTTCGACATTGGCCTGGTTATAGACCTCGTAATAGAAGGTCTCGAGCGGCAGCCGGCGGGTACCAAAACCGTGATTCCTTGGAATCAGCTTTTCCGCCACTGCCTGGTTCTTCACCCGCTGGCGAATTTTTCGCGCGACAAAATCCGAGATCGTCGCGTTCGCCTTGCGGTCGATCAGTATGTCGCGGAAATTGCCCTGCCAGATGCCGAAGCCGCGCTCGCCATAGAGCTTTTCATAAAACGCCTCGCGCTCCTCGTCCGAAACCTCGAACGCGCCGCGCGGGTCCGGCGTGTGCAGGAAGCAGGCGAAGGTCTCCTGACAGCGGGCGAACATCTGGGGATAGCCGGCCTTGATCTTCACTTGCGTCTCGGCGTCGATCTTGCCGTTGTGCAGCGGCGCGCACCAGTTCGGCGTGCGTTGGAACACGGTGAGATGGCCGACTTGTCCGGCAATGGTCTGGATCGTCTGCACGCCGGTCGCGCCGGTGCCGATCACGGCGACGCGCTTGCCGGTGAAATCGACGGGCTCCTTCGGCCATCGCGCAGTGTGGAAGGAGTCACCTGCAAAACTGTCGCGCCCCTCGATCCGCGGCAGCGTTGGCGTCGACAGCGGCCCGATGGCCGTGATCAGGAACCGCGTGTCGACGCGGCTGCCGTCTTCCAGGGTAATGCTCCAGCCCCGCGAGCCCTCATCATAAACCGCCGCCGTCACCCGGCTGCGAAACTGGATATCGCGGCGCAGGTCGAACTTGTCGGCGACATAATTGAGATAGCGCAGCGTCTCCGGCTGGCCGGCGAAATGCTCCGACCACTCCCATTCGGCCAGCAACTCCCGGGAGAACGAATAGCCGTAGGAATAGCTCTCCGAATCGAAGCGCGCGCCGGGATAGCGGTTCCAGTACCAGGTGCCGCCGACATCGGTGCCGGCCTCGAACACGCGCACGCGAAAACCCTGTTCGCGCAGCCGGTAGAGCTGGTACAGGCCCGACATGCCCGCGCCGATGATGATGGCGTCGAAATCCGGAATTGGCGTCGCTCCCAGGCTTGTAGTTTGCGCCAAGGCTATCCGGTCTCGTGGCGGCGGACAAACCCTGCATGGACGCGTGGCAGGGTTGCAGGTTTGCCGTCAGCTCGTCTCAGTCGGCTTTACTCGCGGCCGCATCTGCCCGTATCGTTCGGATCAGGATCGCCCATCAAGCGGCGAACGCAAGCGGGGAGGGAAGCGATGGCCGAGGCGGCGCAGCGCAGACTGACGTCGATCGACGTCAGCGGTCCTCAGCTTTATCAGAACGACGCCTGGCGGCCGGTGTTTGCGCAACTGCGCCGCGAGGATCCCGTGCATTATTGCGAGGCCTCCCCGTCCGGCCCGTACTGGTCGGTGACTCGCTACGACGATATCTTCGCGGTCGAGCTCGATCACGAGAGCTATTCATCGAGCTCGGAGCTCGGCGGTATTCAGGTGGCCGACCAGCCCAAGGGGCGTGAAATCTCCAATTTCATCCGGATGGACCCGCCCGGTCACACCGCGCAGCGGCGCACGGTCGCGCCGATTGTGGCGCCGTCCAATCTCGCCAATTTCGAGCCGCTGATCCGCAAGCGGACGTCGGATGTGCTGGATGCGTTGCCGCGCCACGAGACCTTCGACTGGGTCGAGCGGGTCTCGACCGACCTCACCAACATGATGCTGGCGACGCTGTTTGATTTTCCATGGGAGGACCGTCAAAAGCTGACCTGGTGGTCGGACGTTGCGATCGCCAATGTCAACTCGCCCGATGCCGTCGTGCATTCGGAAGCCGAGCGTTTCGATGAACTGGTCAAGATGGGCGAATATTTCCGCAAATTATGGGAAGCGCGTGCCGACGCACCGCCGACCTTCGACCTGATCTCGATGCTCGCGCATGCCGAAGCCACGCGCCATCTGCAATCACGCGAATTCATCGGCACGATTGCGCTCCTGATCGTCGGGGGCAACGACACCACGCGCAATTCGATGAGCGGTGGGTTAATGGCGCTGGTCGAGAACCCCGATCAGTTCGAGCTGGTGCGGGCGCGGCGTGAACTGATCCCGAACCTCGTTTCCGAAATCATCCGCTATCAAACGCCGGTGCTGCACATGCGTCGCACCGCGCGTCACGATGTCGAACTCGCCGGCCACCGCATCACCAAGGGCGACAAAGTCGTGATGTGGTACATCTCCGGCAACCGCGACGAAAGCAAGATCGACCGCGCCGACGAGTTCATCATCGACCGCGCCAAGCCGCGGCAGCATCTCGCCTTCGGCGCCGGCATCCACCGCTGCGTCGGCGACCGCCTCGCCGAACAGCAAATCCGCATCCTCTGGGAGGAGATATTGAACCGCGACCTTCGCTTTGAGATCACCGGCGCGCCGCAAAGGCTCTATTCGAATTTCATCCGCGGCATCCGCTCGCTGCCAGTGAGGATTGTCAGGTAACAAGAATGAACAAGCACGATCCCGTTGACGTCCTGATCATCGGCGCCGGCGCATCCGGCGCGGCGGTGGCGTGGAGCCTGGCCGATACCAAGATGCACATCCTTTGCCTCGACCAGGGCGGCTGGATGAACCCAGCGGAATATCCGAGCACCGGCCGCGACTGGGAAGCGAAGTTCTACGGCGACTGGTCGACCAGTCCGAACATCCGCGGCCGGCCCGAGGACTATCCTGTCAACGACGACAATTCGCCGATCAAGGTCGTGAACTTCAACGGCGTCGGCGGCTCGACCGTGATGTACACCGCGCATTGGCCGCGGCTGCACCCCTCCGATTTCAAGGTGAAGACGCTCGATGGCGTCGCCGATGACTGGCCGATCGATTACGATGCCTTGACCCCGTTCTTCGAAGAGAACGACCGGATGATGGGCGTATCGGGGCTGTCGGGCGATCCGCAGTCGCCGCTGACGCACCCGCCGATGCCGCCGCAGCCGCTTGGACTCTCCGGCCCGCTGATCGGCGCGGCCATGAACAAGCTCGGCTGGCACTGGTGGCCCTCGGACACCACGGTCGCGACGATGGATTATGAGGGCAGGGCGCGCTGCATCAATCTCGGCCATTGCACGCCGGCCTGCGCGCAGGGCGCAAAAGCCTCAACCGACATCACCTATTGGCCGCACGCGATCCGCGCCGGCGTCGAGCTCAAGACCCATTGCCGCGTGCGCGAGATCCTGACCAACGAGCACGGCATGGCCTCGGGTGTCGTCTACTTCGACCAGGACGGCGTCGAGCAGTTCCAGCCGGCCGAGGTCGTCATCATCGCCTGCAATGGCGTCGGCACGCCGCGGCTGCTCTTGAACTCGGTCTCCGGTCGTTTCCCTGACGGTCTCGCCAATTCGTCCGGCCTGGTCGGCAAGAACCTGATGTTCCATCCCTATGCGCAGATCTACGGCTACGTGAAGGAGCCGACTGACTCGAACCGCGCGCCGCCGACCTGCCTCTGGAGCAAGGAGTTCTACGACACCGACCTGTCGCGCGGCTTCGTCCGCGGCTATGGCATCCAGTTCGGCCGTGGCGCAGGGCCTGTGTTCGAAGCCGTCGCGAGCGAGCAGAAGGGCATCTTGCCGTGGGGCGCGGATCATCACAGCGTGTTCCGCAAGCTCAACGGCCATCGCCTTGCGGTCTCTGCGATCTGCGAGGACCTGCCCGAGGAGCACAACCGCGTCACGCTCGATCCCGTGCTGAAGGACAGCCACGGAATCCCTGCGCCGAAGATCGACTACACGATCGGCGAGAACAGCCGGAAGATGATGGATCATGGACTGGCGCGCGGCCGGGAGATTCTCGAAGCCGCCGGTGCGACCGATATCTGCATCAACAACCCGATCCCATGGGGCGGCTGGCATCTGCTCGGCACGGCGCGGATGGGCACCGATCCGGCGCGCTCCGTGGTCAACGAATGGGGACGCTCGCATGACGTGAAGAACCTCTTCATCGTCGATGGCAGCGTGTTCGTGACCTCAGGCGGCGTGAACCCGACCTCGACCATCCAGGCGATCGCGCTCTACGTCGCCGACCAGATGAAGCAACGTCTTGCAAACCTCTTCGACTGAGACCGCCATGTCCGCAGCCAATGAACTGACCTCTGCCCAATGCGACGATCTCCGCACCGTCGCTGCGATGATCATTCCCGCCAGCGAGGAGTACAGGGTACCCGGCGCGGACGACCCCGCGATCCAGGCCGACATGCTGGCGACGCTCGGCCGCGACGCCGCGCTCGTACGGCAGGCGCTCGATCATCTCGCGCGTCTCGCAGGCCAACCGCTGGCCGAACTCGATACGGCGAGACGCGATGTTATCGCGCAGGAGTTTCGCTCGACGGGCGGCGCAGCGGCGGCAACGCTCGTCCGCGTCGTCCTGCAATGCTACTACCGCGACGACCGCGTGTTGCGTTCGCTGGGACTCGAGCTGCGCGCGCCGTTCCCGAAGGGCTATGTGCTGGAGCAGGGCGACTGGTCGCTGCTTGATCCTGTCAGGGCGCGCCCGGCGAGCCTCAGGCGGGCGCCCTAGCAGGCCAGCCCTGCGCTGGATGCGGGCACTTGCGCATGCGGGTCCCGGCCACCAAATGATGAGGCCGAAGGAATCTCGCCATGTTGGATTTTACCTCAGATATCGCCGATGACGATCCGTCATCGCGAACGGCCGAGCCTGCCCGGGATAACGACCGGGTCTTGCTCGATGCCTATTCCAATGCCGTGATCGACGTGACCGAACGCGTCGGCCCCGCCGTCGTGCGCGTCGAAACCGGACCTAAAGTGCGTTCCGCGCGCGAACGCGGCGGGCTCGGCTCGGGCATTGTCATCTCGCCGGATGGTCTCGTGCTGACCAACAGCCATGTGGTCGGATCGTCCAAGGAGATCAGGCTGCGCGACAACGAAGGGTTCGTTACCGACGCCCATGTGCTCGGCGTCGATCCCGACACCGACCTCGCTTTGTTGCGGGCCGATGGCGCGCGCGATCTGCGCTATGCTTCGCTCGGCAATTCCAAGAGCCTGCGCCGCGGCCAGCTCGTCGTTGCGATCGGCAATCCGCTCGGTTTCGAATCGACGGTGACCGCCGGCGTGGTGTCCGCGCTCGGCCGCTCGATCCGCTCGGTGAGCGGGCGGACGATCGAGGACGTGATCCAGACCGATGCCGCGCTCAACCCCGGCAATTCCGGCGGGCCGCTGGTGTCGTCGGCGGCCGAAGTGATCGGCATCAACACCGCCATCATCAACGGTGCGCAGGGCATCTGCTTTGCGGTCGCCAGCAACACCGCGCAATTCGTGCTGTCGGAGATCATCCGCCACGGCTATGTCCGCCGCGCCTATATCGGCGTCGCCGGACAGACCGCGCCGATCCCGCGCCGGCATGCCGTGGTCGCCGGCGTCGACAACAAGATGGGCGCGCTGTTGGCGCAGATCGAGCCGGACAGTCCGGCGGCGAAGGCGGGGCTATTGCCGGGCGATGTCGTGATCAGGTTGGACAGCATCGAGATCAACGGCGTCGACGATCTGATCCGCGCCCTCGACCGCGACCGCATCGGCCGCACGCTGGCGATGGACGTGCTGCGGTTGGGCCGCCTGCGCGCGATCGACATTTATCCGGTGGAGCGCAAGCGGGCGGGGCGGCAGTAGCAATCGTCGCCATTCGCGCTGCTTCCCTCTCCCCTTGTGGGAGAGGGTGGATCAATCGCGCAAAGCGCGATTGAGACGGGTGAGGGGTTCTCTCCGCGGATAGCGACCCCTCATCCGGCGCCATACCCGATGCGAAGCATCGGCGTTCTAAGAGACGGCGGCCATAGGCCGCCTATGCCACCTTCTCCCACAAGGGGAGAAGGAAGAGTGGAGTTCGATGTTACTACCGCAGCGCCGCCAGCAACTCGTCGGGCACCTCGACCATCATCATGTGCCCCGCACCCGGCAGTACCACGGTGCGCGAATTCGGCGTCGCTGCGGCCAGCGTCTTGCCGGCCTTCGCGGGCGTCATCATGTCGCGCTCGCCGAGGATGAAGGTGGCGGGCACCTTGACCTGCGCCGCAGCAGCGAGCGCGTCCTGATACGAATTGCAGGCATTGAGATCGTTGTAGAGCACGCCCGGCCGCGTCTGCTGCAGAACGCGCTGCGCGCCCTGATGCATCCACAATCCGGGCGCGAGGCTGCCGCCGAGTTCGGCCTTGAAGCCGAGGCCCCAGATCGAGACCATGTCGATGGCATCGGGATTGTTGACCTCCGCGGCCTTGAGCAGATCGGGCCCCACCGTCATCGTGGCGGCGGTGCCGATCAGGCTGAGGCCGGAGACCTTCTCCGGATGCCGCGCGGAAGTCTCCAGCGCGATCAGAGATCCCATCGAATGCCCGACCAGCTTGGCCTTCGGTGTGCCGGCCGCATCGAGCAGCGCCGCAGTCCAGTCGGCCATGTCGGCGATGGTCGGCAGCGGCGCACCGGAAGAGCGGCCATGGGCCGGCAAGTCCGGTGCCAACACCGAATAGCCGTGATGCGCGAACCATCGGCTGTGCAGCGCCCAGGTCGAATGATCAAAACCCGCGCCGTGCAGCATCACCACCGCGGGCAGCGACGGATCGAACGGACGGCCGCCGGTGGCGACGAAGACATCAGCACCATTAACGGAAAGCTGCATGGTTCAAACCTTCTGCGATGCGCGAAGCGCCTGGCCGAGATCGTCGATGATGTCGGAGACGGTTTCGATGCCGACCGACAGCCGCACCAGCTCCTCGCCGACGCCGGCGGCCCTCAACTGCGCGGCGTCCATCTGCTGATGCGTGGTGCTGGCGGGATGAATGACCAGCGTCTTGGCGTCGCCGACATTGGCGAGATGGCTGATCATCCGCAACGACTCGATGAATCTCTTGCCCGCCGCACGGCCGCCCTTGATGCCGAAAGAGACGATCGACCCGGCGCCGCGTGGCAGCAGCCGTTTCGCGAGCTGATGATCGGGATGATTCTCCAGCGCGGGATGCAGCACCCAGTCGACGGCCTTGTTGGCGGTCAGCGCTTCCAGCACCGCAAGCGTGTTGCTCATGTGGCGCTCCATGCGGACGCCCAGCGTCTCGACGCCCTGCAGCAGTTGAAACGCGTTGGTTGGCGACAGGCAGGCACCAAAGTCGCGCAAACCTTCCGTTCGCGCGCGCATGATGAAGGCGGCCTGGCCGAACTGCTCGTCGAAGACGATGCCGTGATAGCCGGCATAGGGCTCGGTGAGCTGGGGAAATTTGCCGGAGGCGTGCCAGTCGAACCGGCCGCCATCGACGATGACGCCGCCGATCGCGATGCCGTGGCCGCCGATCCATTTGGTCGCGGAGTTCATCACGATATCGGCGCCGAGCTCGATCGGCCGGCTGAGAAACGGCGTCGCAAAGGTGTTGTCGATCAAAAGCGGAATCCCGGCGTCATGTGCGATCTGCGCGACGTCAGGAATATCCAGCACCTCAAGCCCGGGATTGCCGATGGTCTCGCCGATCACGAGCCGCGTGTTCGGCTTGATCGCCGTGCGGAATTCATCCAGCGCGCGCGGTTTGACGAACGTGGTCGTGATGCCGAAGCGCGGCAGCGTATGGGCGAGCAGGTTGATGGTACCGCCATAGAGCGAGGCCGAGGCGACGATGTGGTCGCCGGCATTGAGCAGCGTAGCGATCGCCAGATGCATCGCGGCCATGCCGCTGGCCGTGCAGATCGCGCCGACACCGGCTTCGAGCGCGGCGAGGCGCTCCTCGAGTACCGCCGTCGTAGGGTTGGAGATGCGCGTGTAGATGTGGCCGGCGCGTTCCAGATTGAACAGCGCAGCCGCGTGGTCGGAATCCTGGAACACATAGGACGTGGTCTGGTAGATCGGAACGGCGCGGGCGCCGGTGGCGGGGTCCGGGCGCTGGCCGGCGTGCAGGCTCAGGGTTTCGAAAGCAGGCGGCTTGGGTGCGGGCATGCGGGGCTCGTCAAATCGGTGGTCTGGGATGGGTACTTAGAGCTTCAGACGTGCACGGCTGTGCGGACGCGGCCGGCATTTCCGAACACGCGCAAATAACGCTCGACCTCGGACGGGGATCCGGTGGCTTTCTCGGGATTATCAGACAGCTTGACCGCGGGGCGTCCATCGACCGACGTTACCTTGCAGACCAGCGAGATCGGGTCGAGATCGGCAGAACCATCCGGCGCGCAGCCGACGAAATCGTTGGTGAGGTTGGTGCCCCAGCCGAAGGAGATACGGACGCGCCCGGCGAAATGCCGGTAGGTCTCCTCGATCGAGTCGACATCCATGCCGTCGGAGAACACCAGCAGCTTCTCCCTGGGATCGCGGCCCTTCTGCTTCCACCATTTGATGATGTCTTCGCCGGCCGTGATCGGCGGCGCGCTGTCCGGGCGAAAGCCGGTCCAGTCGGCTACCCAGTCCGGCGCGTCGCGCAAAAACACCTTGGTGCCGAAGGCATCGGGAAGGGCGATCAAAAGATTGCCGCCATAGGTGTGCCGCCACTGGTCGAGGATGCGATAGGGCGCCCAGCGCAACTCCTCGTCGGAATCGGCGAGCGCGGCTGCGACCATCGGCAGTTCATGCGCGTTGGTGCCGATCGCTTCGAGATCGTTGTCCATCGCCAGCAGCACGTTAGAGGTGCCGGTGAAGGAAGGCCCAAGACCCTCCTTGACGGCCTCGACGCACCAGCGCTGCCAGAGATGGCCATGGCGGCGGCGGGTGCCGAAGTCCGACAGCCGCAAGCCTTCGAGCTTGCGCAGCCGCTCGACCTTGGACCACAGCTTGGCCTTGGCGCGGGCATAGAGCACGTCGAGCACAAAGCGGCCCTGTCCCTTGGTCGCCTGTCGCGAGCGCAGCTCGTTCATGATCGCGAGCGCCGGGATTTCCCACATCGTGGTGTGGGTCCAGGGACCGTGGAAGTGCAATTCGTACTGGCCGTCCACCTTGTTTAATTCGTATTCGGGCAGGCGGAAGTTGGCGAGCCAGTTGATGAAGTCGGGCGAGAACATCTGGGTCTTGCCGTAGAACGTATTACCCGCGAGCCAGATCAGTTCCTTCTTGGTGAAGCGGATGGAGCGCGCATGGTCGAGCTGTGCGCGCAACTCGCCCTCGTCGATGATCTCGGCGAGGCGGACATGCCTGGAGCGGTTGATGACCGAAAAGGTGACGCGCTGATCCGGATAGAATTCGCGGATCATCTGCAGCATCAGCAGCTTGTAAAAGTCGGTATCGAGCAGGCTGCGCACGATCGGGTCGAGCCGCCAGCCGTGATTGTAGGTCCGGGATGCAATATCGGTCACTGCCATGGCGGAACTCTACCGTGCCGGCGGCCGCCCAACCAGTGGGTTCTGGCCGGAACATGGCAGCTCAGCGCGCTATTCCTGCCGGATCCGGCCGACCGCCGCCTGGATACCGGTCCAGGCAGGCTTGTCCGGGGCGAATTGCCGCCGCAGATAGGCGGCCAGTTCCGCGACCTGGCCGTCGGTCAGGCTCTCCTTGAAGGCCGGCATATAGCCGAGGTCGGTTGCGGCCGGCTTCGCGATACCGTGCAGGATGAGCTGAATCAGATTGTCAGGCACGGCGCTGTGCAGATTGCTGTTCAGCGCCAGCGATGGCCGGCTGCCAAACAACGGCGCGCCACCGACCTCGTGACACACTGCGCAGGCGCCCTGGTAGATCCGGGCACCGACACTGGATGCGGCGTGCGCCCGGGTGCCGGTCGCGGCTTCGAGGCTGGCGGCGAGCGCTTGCTGCGCCGGCTTGTCGATGGCCTTGTCGTTGAACGAGCCGAGATAGACCGCCATGGCGCGGATGTCGGAATCGGGAAGTGCTGCGAGTTCCTTCACCACCGGCGCCATCGGCCCCGCTGCGACGCCATGAAAGCGGGATTCTCCGGTCCGCAAGTACGCGTACAGTTCGTCCTCACTCCACGGGATCGGCGCCAGCGACAAGGACGTCAGCGCAGGCGCTTCCCAGCCTTCCGCAAATCCGCCGGCGAGATAGGCGTTCGCCTTCTCCGCGCCCAGTGCATTGCGCGGCGAATGGCAGGCGCTGCAATGGCCGAGGCCTTCGACCAGATAGGCCCCGCGATTCCAGATCTCGGACTTGGCCGGGTCGGGCTGGAATACGGTCGGCGTGTGGAACAGCGCATTCCATCCCGCCATCAGCGGGCGCAGATTGAACGGAAACGCGAGGGTGTTGTTCGGCGTCTCCGCGCGCACTGCCGGCTGCGCCATCAGATAGGCATAGAGCGCCTGCATGTCGGCGTCGGTCGTCCTGGCGAAATGCGGATACGGGAATGCCGGATAGAGATGCCGGCCGTCGCGATGGATGCCCTCGCGCATCGCGCGCTCGAAGGCCGGATAGGACCATGCGCCGATTCCGGTTTCGACATCGGGGGTAATGTTGGTGCTGTAGATCGTGCCGAACGGAGTCTCCAGCGGCTTGCCGCCAGTGTTGAGCACTCCGTTTGTACTTGTATGGCAGACCGCGCAGTCGCCGAGCGCAGCGAGTTGCTGGCCGCGCGCGATGGTCGCGGCCGAATAGACCGAGGCATCGGGCCGCGCGATCGGTGCGATCGCGCGCCACGGCAGCACTGCAGCGCCGATGCCGATCGCGGCGGCGCACAGCGCTGCGGCTGTCGCGAACACGCCGCGGCGTGCGGCGAACGGATTGCGCCACCTGTCCGGGGCGGGCTGTGGCGCGGATATCGGCGACGGCAACGCCTCCGGCGCTGCCTGTTCCTCGCCGCGCAATCCGCGCAGGATGCGTTCCGGCGTGAACGGCAACTCGCGAAAGCGCACACCGGTCGCATCATAGATCGCGTTGGCGATGGCCGCAGCACTTGGAACGGAGGCGGACTCGCCGACACCGAGCGGCGGCTGGTCCTGCCGCGGCAACATCAACACGTCGATCTTGGGCACTTCGGGGAATTTGATGATGGGGTAGGCGCCCCATTCCCGCGCCGTTACCGACGTGCGGTCGAACGAAACTTCCTCCATCAGCGCGCGGCTGGTCGACTGGATGACATTGCCATGGATCTGGTGGCGAACGCCGTCCGGGTTGATCATCAGGCCGGAATCCTGGCCGGCAACGACGCGCGTCACGCTGACATCGCCGGTCGCCTTGTTGACGGCGACGTCAGCGATCCAGGCCGACCACGCCGCGCCATAGCCGGGAAACTTGCTGTGCACATAGAGCGCATAGGCAAAGCCGCGCCCGCGCACGATGTCGCCTTCGGCTTCCGGTTCCTGCCACATCGGCCGCGGCTTCCAGCCCGCGCGCTCGGCCACCGCATTGACGAGATCGACCGCGCGCGAATCCTTCAGATAGCGCAGGCGATATTCGATCGGGTCGACGCCGGCTTCATCAGCGCATTCGTCGATCCAGGATTCATGCGCAAAGGTGTTCGGCAGCGCCGAGACGCCGCGCAGCCAGGAGGCGCGCACGATCGGTGGCATGTCGTTGGCCACCACGCGCAGATTCTCGTAGTCGTAGGGCGGGATCGCGGTGCGGTCGCCCATCTCGAAGACTACTGGCGTGTGCGGGATCGTGCCGGTCAAAAGCAGCGCCAGCGTCGGTGCGCCGTTCGATGGATAGCGCGTGGCAAAATCATAACCGGCGACGCTGCCGTCGGCGTTCAGTCCGCCATTGACGTCCATCAACTGCGCGGTGCCCTTGGGCTCCCACGCATGCTCCTGCTCGCGCGTCAATTGCACGCGCACAGGGCGGCCGACGGCGCGCGACAGCAGCACCGCGTCGGCGGAGACGTCGTCGGCGCAGTTGCGGCCGTAGCAGCCGGCGGCTTCCATCCGGATCACCTCGATCTCGGCTTCGCGGCGATGGATCAGCCGCGCCAGCTCGGTGCGCAGATGGTGCGGATTCTGCGTCCCGGACCAGACCCGCGTCTGATCCTCCTGATAGTCGGCGACCGCGCAGGACGGGCCGATCGAGGCGTGCATCTGATAAGGCCAGATATAAGTCCGCGGCATCGGCTTGGCGGCACCGGCAATCGCCGCATCGACGTTGCCCTTGTCGATCAGCGTTCGCGGCGCAGACGGATTGGCGCGCAGCGCGGTCTCGATGTCCTTCAGGTCGGGCAGCGTCGGCACCGGCTTCCAGCTCACCTTGAGCTGCGCTGCGGCCTTGATCGCATTTTCCTCGCGCTCGGCGACCACGCCGACGAAGTCGCCGATCCTGACGACGGCGACAAGTCCGGGGATGTCGCATACCGAGGTCTCATCCACCGCGATCAGGCTGGTGCCGATGAAGTCGCCGACATCGACACCGGCATAGGGCGGACGGACGACGCGGCCATGCAGCATGCCGGGAACGCGCATATCGTGGACGTAGACCAGCTCGCCGGTTGCCTTCGCCGGCAGATCGACGCGCGGCACCGACTGGCCGACGATGCTGTAGGCGCTGGCGGGCTTGACCGGAACATCATCCGCCAATTCAAGCTGGATGGTCTCGCCCGCGATCAGTTCGCCATAGCTGATGCTGCGATTGTCCTGGCCGTGGATCAGGCCGTCTTCAACAATGAGATCATCAACCGGAAGCTCCAGCCGCGCCGCGGCACGCGCGATCAGAAACTGCCGCGCCTGCGCCGCAGCCTTGCGCAACGGCACGGCGGTGATCTGGATCGTTTCGCTCGCGATCGTTGCGCCCTGATTGGGCACGAGAGACGTATCGCCGAGTACGACGACGACGCGCGCAAAGGACACGTCGAGTTCCTCCGCGACGATCTGGCCGAGCGCGGTGCGGATGCCGGTGCCGAGATCGACATGGCCGTTATAGGCGGTGACCGATCCGTCGGCGGTGATCCTGATGAAGGTCTCGAACTTGACGGCCTCGACGGGAGAGGCGGGACGAACGACGGACAGCGTGCCTTGCAGCCGGTTGTGATCCTCGGTCGTGTCGGGAGCCGTCATCACGTCTGGGCCTCAACGGCACGGCCTGCGGCCCGCATCGCCGCACGCATGATCTCGATATGCGCGCCGCAACGACACAGATGATGGCGCAGCGCTTCCAGCACTTCATCGTCCGACGGGTGAGGGGAACGCAACAACAAGGCCTTGGTCGCGATGATCATGCCGTTGAGGCAATAGCCGCATTGCGCGGCCTGCTCGCGGATGAAGGCCTGCTGCACCGGATCGGGATGCTCGCGCGTGCCGAGACCTTCGAGCGTCACGATGTCGCGCCCGGTGCAGCCTTCGATAGGGATCACGCAGGAGCGCGCGGCGACGCCGTCGATCAGCACGGCGCAGGCGCCGCATTCGCCGAGACCGCAACCATATTTCGGCCCGTTCAAGGCGAGGTCGTTGCGCAGGACATAAAGCAATGCGGTGTCGGGCGCGGCGTCGACGTTGTGAGTCTTGCCGTTGACGGTCAGGCGCATCATGCTCTGCGTCATGCTCCCTCAAGCCCTAGCTGCGTTGCAAAACTCTGCGTTGGACGCCCCGCGAAGATACCGTTTGTGTACAAACGTGCAAGCGCGCCATGCCGCGCTGCAGCGCGTTGCTCGCTTTATGAACAGAGATGCGAGGCAAGTGAGGTATTATGCGGCAAGCGAGACATTTGGCTTCCAGGCCCGCTTGACAGCGTTCAAGTCCGCGCGCAACATCATTCGTATACGAACAAAGTGATCGGGCCGTGAGGAAACGGCTCCGATCGGCGCCTTCTCGACTGCAGGCTTGTTCATGACCGATGCGACCGTCGCCGGTGGCGACAAGATCCGCTGCGATGCCTGTCCGGTGATGTGCTACATCAAGCCGGGCGCGGGCGGCGCGTGCGATCGTTATGCCAATCACAACGGCGAGCTGGTGCGCGTCGATCCGCACATCGTGCTGGAGCAGACGGTATCGCATGGCGGACGGCTGGTGCCGTTCCAGGCCGGCGGCGGTGATTGGGACGGCAAGATCGTCCACGAGCCGAACGTGTTCGTCACCGCCATCGGTGCCGGCACCACCTATCCCGATTACAAGCCGGCACCCTTCATCGTGTCCTCGGAAGTCGACGGCGTCGACATGGTCACGGTCGTGACCGAGGGCATTTTCAGCTATTGCGGCGTCAAGGTGAAGATCGACACCGACCGCTACCTCGGCCCCGAGACGGCGACGGTCCGTGCGGAAGGCGAGGCGATCGGCCATGTGACGACCAGCGAGTATGGATCGCAGATGCTGTCGCTTGGCGGCGTGCATCATCTGACCGGCGGTTCCAAGAAGGAGGGCCGCGTCACCTGCGACGCGCTGATGGATCTCTCCAATTGCAAGCCGGTGGAACTGACGATCGACGGTGGCGCTATCGTCGTGGTGCAGGCCGGCCATCCCCCTATCGTCAATGGCGTTGCCGAAGAGCGTATGCGGGTGGGCTGCGGCTCCGCAACCATCGGCATGTTCGCCAAGCAATGGCATGGCAAGGTCGATGAAGTCGTGGTCGTGGACGATCACATCACCGGCGTTCTCTCGGAACACCAGGCCGGCAAGCTGCTGGATATTCCCGATACCGGGATCAAGATGAAGGGGCGGCGCTCGACGCCGGGCCGTTATTTCCAGGTCGCCGAGCCCGGCACCGGCTGGGGCGGCACGAATATTTCCGATCCGCTGTCAGTGCTCGGGCCGTTCAATCCGAAGGAGGCGCGGCCCGGCCTGACCATGCTGATGGTCTCGACCACGGGCGAGCACGCGGCCTACTACGAACTCGATGAGGCGCTGCGGCCGATCGAAAAGCAGATGCCGCCCGATCTCCGTTTCTCGGTCGAGCGCATCCAGGAGAATTGCGAGCCTGCGCTGTGCACGGTGCTGTTCATGGGCGGCGCCGGCGGCTCGCTGCGTGCCGGCGTTACCGACAATCCGGTGCGGCTGACGCGCTCGGTCAAGGATGCGTTGACGCGGGTCACCAGCGGCGGTGCGCCGGTCTATGTCTGGCCGGGCGGCGGGATCACCTTCATGGTCGACGTCACGCAGATGCCAGCGGGTGCGTTCGGCTATGTGCCGACGCCGGCGCTGGTGGCGCCGATCGAGTTCACGCTGCGGCTCTCGGATTACGCCGCGCTCGGCGGCCACATGGATCATGTGCGTCCGCTGGCGTCGCTGCGGGACAATACCGAGCTCCGCCCGATGCCTTATATGCCGGGACGGCGCGCATGAAACGGCTCCCGCAAATCGCACTTCTTCCTGACGGCAAGCGGCTGCATTTGCAGGACGGTCCGATCGATCTGATCATCGAGGCGAAGGGAAGTGAAATCGACGTACGCGCTGCTTACGAGACTGCGGCGCGGCGCTTCACCGGCCTGCTCGATGAACTCTGCGAGGAACTGGTGGAACTGCGAACGGCCGTCGATCCCGTTCGGTGCACGTTGAAAGGTATCGTCGCGCGCCGCATGCATGCGGCCGTCGCGCCGTTTGCAACGGCTGCCTTCATCACGCCGATGGCGGCAGTGGCGGGTAGCGTCGCGGAAGAAATTCTCGGCTCGATGCTTGCCGCGGCGCGGCTCGACCGTGCTTACGTCAACAATGGCGGTGACATAGCGCTGCATCTCACCGGTGGCGAGCAATTCACCGTCGGGCTGATGGATCGGCCGGACCGGCATGGCTTGATGCGCACGACGGTGATTGACGCCGACGATCCGGTGCGGGGCGTTGCGACCAGCGGGCGGCACGGCCGCAGCTTTTCGCTCGGTATCGCGGATGCCGTCACCGTGCTGGCGAAAACGGCATCGCAGGCGGATGCCGCGGCCACCGTCATCGCCAATGCCGTCGACTTGCCCGGCCATCCCGCCATCGTCCGCTGTCCGGCGAATGAATTGCAGCCCGACAGCGACCTCGGCGCACGCCTCGTCACCCGCGGCGTCGGCGCACTCGGGGAAGGCGAAATCGACGATGCGTTGAGGGCAGGGGTCAGCCGGGCACAACAATTGCTCGTGGCGGGATTGATCGAAGGTGCGGCCTTGCGTCTACTAGGCGAGACGGCCGTGGTGGGTGCAACTGGGATCAAGGCAGGCGCGTTGCCGGCGTTTCATGAAAGGTCACTTGAAAGAATAGCGCATGTTTGACCGGGAGCGAGGCTGACAATGAGCGCGATCATTCGCAAGATCGTCACGGTGGTCGAGGAGACTCATCTGGAGATGGGGCAGAAGGTTGCGCCGCCGACGCGGCGCGCCGCGGCGATCGCCGTGATCGAGAATCCTTTTGCAGGCCGGTACGTCGAGGATCTCTCGCCGCTGATCGAAATCGGTGAGGAGCTCGGCGAGCTGCTTTCGAAGAAGGCAGTCGCGGCGCTCGGCATCGACGGCGCCAAGGCGCACAGCTACGGCAAGGCCGCAGCCGTCGGCGAAAACGGCGAACTGGAGCACGCGGCCGCGATCCTGCATCCGAAGATGGGCGCGCCGGTGCGCAAAGTCCTGAGCAAGGGCGCGGCGCTGATTCCCTCGTCGAAGAAGCGCAGCGGGCCGGGAACGACGCTGGATATTCCGCTCGGCCACAAGGACGCGGCCTTCGTGCGCAGTCATTTCGACGGGATGGAAGTGCAGATCAATGACGCGCCGCGCGCCAACGAGATCATGGTCGCGGTTGCGGTTACCGACAGCGGCAGGCCATTGCCGCGGGTCGGCGGACTAACGGTTTCGGAAGTCAAAGGCGAAGACGGTTTGAGATAATTCACAGGGATATTGGAGGTAGGGATGCGACGGAGACACTTACTGGGCGCGGGACTGGCGATTGCGGTTGCGGGCATGGCGGGCAACGCCATGGCGCAGGGCGAGATCAAGATCGGCGAGATCAACAGCTACTCGCTGTTGCCCGCCTTCACCGAACCGTATCGCAAGGGCTGGCAGCTTGCGGTCGAGGAAGTCAACGCGGCGGGCGGCATCAACGGCAAGAAGCTCGTCGTCATCTCCAAGGACGATGGCGGCAAGCCGGCGGATGCGCAGACGGCGGCCAACGAACTGGTGTCGAGCGAGAACGTGGCGATGCTGACCGGGACATTCCTGTCCAACATCGGTCTGGCCGTCAGCGATTTCGCCAACCAGAAGAAAGTATTCTTTCTGGCGGCAGAACCTTTGACAGACGCCATCACCTGGTCCAAGGGCAACCGCTACACCTTCCGCCTGCGTCCTTCCAACTACATGCAGGCGGCGATGCTGGTGGAAGAAGCCGCGAAGCTCCCGGCCAAGCGCTGGGCGACGATTGCGCCGAACTATGAATACGGCCAGTCGGCGGTCGCGGTGTTCAAGAAGCTGATGTCGGAGAAGCGGCCCGATATCCAGTGGGTCGACGAGCAGTGGCCGCCGCAGGGCAAGATCGACGCCGGTCCGGTAGTGCAGGCGGTTGCCGCCGCCAATCCCGAGGCGATCCTCAACGTCACCTTCGGCGCCGATCTGGTAAAACTCGTGCGCGAGGGCAACACCCGCGGCCTGTTCAAGGGGCGCTCGGTGGTATCGTTCCTCACCGGCGAGCCGGAATATCTCGACCCACTGAAGGACGAGACGCCCGAGGGCTGGATCGTCACCGGTTACCCCTGGTACGACATCAAGACGCCGGACCATGACAAGTTCCTGAAGGCCTATCAGGCCAAGTACAATGACTATCCACGTCTTGGTTCGATCGTCGGCTATCAGACCATCAAGGCCGCTGCGGCAATCCTTGCGAAAGCCAATTCGACCGATCCGGAGAAGCTGATTGCCGCCACCGAAGGCCTGTCGATGCCGTCGCCATTCGGCGAGATCACCTTCCGCAAGATCGATCACCAATCGACGCTTGGCGCCTATGTCGGCAAGACCGCGCTGAAGGACGGCAAGGGCGTAATGGTGAACTCGGTCTATCGCAAGGGCACGGATTATCTCCCGAGTGACGCGGAAGTTGCCAAGCTGCGTCCGAAGGATTGAGGCACTTCGCGGGGAGGGGCGCTGAACTGCTCCCTCTCCCCGCTCTTGCGGGGAGAGGGTCGGGGTGAGGGGCTCTCTCCACGAGCCGTATACCAGCTGATAGACCTGTACCCCCTCACCCGAAATTCAAGCTGGCGCTTGAATTTCGACCTCTCCCCGCAAGCGGGGCGAGGTTGAGTCGAGCCCAGCAACGCCGATCTAATACGACGCGATCACGCACCAACCCGGACCGCCCATGGCCTTTTACTTCGTTCAGTTCCTGACCGGTCTCGCCAGCGCGGCGTCGCTGTTTCTGGTCGCGTCGGGGCTGTCGATCATCTTCGGCGTGACGCGGATCGTGAACTTCGCCCATGGCGCGTTCTACATGCTCGGCGCCTATGTCGCGTTCACGTTGACCGAACGCTTTTCCGGCGCGCTTGGCTTCTGGGGCGGCATCGTCGTCGCGGCGCTGGTGGTGGCGGTTGTCGGCGTACTGGTCGAGATGGTGCTGCTGCGGCGGATCTACCATGCGCCGGAACTGTTCCAGTTGCTCGCAACCTTCGGCCTGACCTTGATGGTCCAGGATATCGTGGTGCTGATCTGGGGGCCGGACGATCTGCTCGGCCGCCGCGCGCCCGGCTTCAAGGGTGCGGTCGACTTCTTCGGACAGAATATTCCGAGCTATGATTTGTTCCTGATCGCGCTCAGTCCGATCGTGCTCGGCGTTCTGTGGCTGCTGTTCCAGCGCACGCGCTGGGGCGTGCTGGTGCGCGCGGCGACGCAGGACCGCGACATGGTGGCGGCGCTCGGCGTCAATCAGAAATGGCTGTTCACCAGCGTGTTTGCGCTCGGCGTGTTTCTCGCGGCGCTCGGCGGCGCGCTGCAGATCCCGCGCGATGCCGTGCATCACGCGCTGGATCTTCGCATCATCGTCGAAGTGTTCGTGGTGGTGGTGATCGGCGGCCTCGGCAGCATCATCGGCGCTTTCGTTGCCGCTGTGCTGGTGTCCGAGCTCAACGCGTTCGGCATTCTCATTTTCCCGAAGATATCCATCATCCTGGTGTTCCTGGTGATGGCGGTGGTGCTGATCGTGCGGCCGTGGGGCCTGTTCGGCAAACCGGAAGCGGCCGCGCGCCGCACGCCGGGCCTGACCGTCACGCCCTGGCGACCGCTCACCTCCGGTGAACGCTGGATCTCACTCGGCGCGCTGGTCCTTGCGGCGATGCTGCCGCTGTTCGCTGGAAATTACGCGCTCACAGTCGGCTCGGAGATCGCAATCTTCGTGATCTTTGCCGCCAGCCTGCACTTCCTGATGTCGGTCGGCGGGCTCGCCTCGTTCGGCCACGCCGCTTATTTCGGGCTTGGCGCCTATGGCGTCGCGTTCCTCGCCAAGGCGGCGGGGCTACCGATGATCGTCTCGCTTCTGCTGGGTCCGGTGCTGGGCCTGCTCGGCGCCGCCGTGTTCGGCTTCTTCGCCGTGCAACTCTCCGGCGTCTATTTTGCGATGCTAACGCTCGCCTTTGCGCAGATCGTCTGGTCGATCGCGTTCCAGTGGGTAGCGGTGACCGGCGGCGACAACGGCGTTCTGGGCGTCTGGCCGGAGAAGTGGGCCGCGGGCCCGGCCGCGTTCTACTGGCTGTCGCTCGGCATCGCCGCGCTCGCGGTCACCGTGCTGCGGGTGATCGTGTTCTCGCCATTCGGCTTCGCGTTGCGCGCGACGCGGGACTCGCCGCTGCGCAGCGAGGCGATCGGCATCAACGGCAAGCGCGTGCAATGGACGGCCTTCGTCATATCAGGCACGGTGGCAGGGATTGGCGGCGCGCTGTTCGCCTATCTGAAGGGAAGCGTCTTCCCTGACAGCCTCGGCATCTCGCTGTCGGTCGATGCGCTGGTCATGGTGCTGCTCGGCGGCGTCGAGACGGTTTCCGGTGCCGTTATCGGCGCCATCGTATTCAAGGCGGCCAATATCTGGCTGGTCAGCCAAACTGATTTGTCCAAGCTGGTTCTGGGCGGCTTCATCGTGCTGATGGTGGTGGCCTTCCCCAAGGGAATCGTCGGCACGCTGGAGACGATCAGGAATCGCTGGCGATCCCCCGAGAAAAAATCCGCGCTTGCTACCTCCCGCGTCGAGGTTGCCGAATGAGCATGGTCCCCACATTGCTGTCGGTCGAGGGCTTAAGCAAATCCTATGGTGGCGTCCATGCCGTGCGCAGCGTGTCGTTCGAACTGCGCGCGGGCGAAATCCTGGCCCTGATCGGGCCCAACGGTGCCGGCAAGAGCACATGCTTCGACATGCTCAACGGCCAGAACATCCCGGACAGCGGCCGGATCAATCTGCTCGGCGAGGATACGGTCGGCCGAAAGCCGCGCGCGATCTGGCGGCTCGGCGTCGGGCGCACATTCCAGATCACCGCCACGTTCCCGACCATGACCGTGCGCGAGAACGTGCAGGTCGCGCTGGTGTCTTATGGCAGGCAATTGTTCAATCTCTGGGGCTCGACCGCAGGTTACGCGCGCGAGGAGGCGGGCCGGCTGCTCGATCTCGTTGGCATGGGCGCCTATGCCGGGCGTCCGTGCGGCGAGCTCGCCTATGGCGATCTCAAGCGGCTCGAGCTTGCGATCGCGCTCGCCAACCAGCCTAAATTGCTGCTGATGGACGAGCCGACGGCGGGCATGGCGCCGCGCGAGCGGATCGAACTGATGCGGCTCACCGCGCGCATCGCCCGCGAAAAATCGATCGGCGTGCTCTTCACCGAGCACGACATGGACGTGGTGTTCGAACACGCCGACCGCATCCTGGTGCTGAACCGCGGCAGCCTGATCGCCGAAGGCTCGCCCGAGCAAGTCCGCGGTAATCCGCAGGTGCGTGCGATCTATCTCGGCGAAGGCCTTGTGTACGACGCACGTCACCGCGAGGGAGCCGGCGCATGAAGCTGCAGGTCGCCGATCTCAACAGCTTTTACGGTCCGGCGCATATCCTGTTCGATATCGCGCTGGAAGTCGGCGAGGGCGAAGTGGTGGCGCTGCTCGGGCGCAACGGCGCCGGCAAGTCGACCACGTTCCGCTCCATCGTAGGTCTCGTCGAGAACCGCTCGGGACGGATTGTCTTCGAAGGCAAGGATGTCTCGCGCGAGCCGACACACGCGATCGTGCGCGGCGGGCTCGGCTACGTGCCGGAAGAGCGGCGCATCTTTACCGACCTGACGGTCGAGGAAAATCTCGAAGTCGGACGCCAGCCGAAACGGCCAAACGCACCGCAGTGGACGCGCGAAAAGCTGTTCACGCTGTTTCCGAACCTCGGCGAAATGCGCAACCGCCCGGGCGGGCGCATGAGCGGCGGCGAACAGCAGATGCTGACCATCGCGCGAACGTTGATGGGCAATCCGTCGCTGGTGCTGCTTGACGAGCCGTCCGAAGGGCTATCGCCGAAGATCGTCGAACAGATGGTCGAAGCCATCCTCGCGATGAAGCGCGAAGGCGTCAGCATCGTGGTCTCGGAGCAGAACCTGCATTTCGCACGGCTGATTTCGGACCGCGCCTACATCATCGAGCGCGGCAAGATCTGCTTCGGCGGCACGATGGCGGAACTAGACGCGCGGCCGGATATCCGGGACGCGCATCTGTCGCTGTAAGCGGCTGGCAAGGGATAAGGGCGGGGGCGCAGATGGCAAGGAGTGTTTCGCCGAAACGAGCGGTCAAGCCTGCGCGGCCGTCTTACATACTCGACGAGCAGATCGGCTTCATCCTGCGCCAGGTGTGGCAGCGCCATGCTACCATCTTCGCCCGCGAGATCGGTATCAATCTGACGTCGGCGCAATGGGCGGCGCTGGCGAAACTGACCGAGACCGGGCCGTGTTCGCAAAACCTGCTGGGCCGTTTGACGGCGATGGACGTCGCGACCATCAAGGGCGTGATCGACCGCCTTACCGCGCGCGGGTTGACCGAGACCAGCCCGGACCCCGAGGACGGCCGCCGCTTGCTCGTAAGTCTGACGCGCGCCGGCCAGCAACTGGCCGAGAAGGCCGCACCGAACGCGCTTGCGATCTCGCGCGAGACGCTGGCGCCACTCGATGCCAAGGAGCGCGAGATACTGATCGCGTTGCTCGACAAGTTGCGTTGAATGCCGGCTGCGACTGCCGCGCTAGACCAGGTTGAGCACGAGTGCAATGGCCCCCACCAGAATCAGGCTGACGGCCCAGATCGTATCCAGATTGAACCAGCTTTGCGATATGAATTTGAGACCGAGATAGCGGTAGGCGAGCCACGCGCAGCACCCGCCGGCGGCGATCATCGCGGCGGCGTGAACGCTGGCAACCAGCACGGCCACGCCGAGATTGGCGTTGATGAGGGTGCCGGCGGCAGCGTGGCCGCGGTCGAGTTCGACTTCCCGGCAGAGCCCGAGATAGATCGGCACCAGCATCAACGCCGCGCCATGCGCGAGCGCGACGGCAAACGACCAAAGCCCCAATTGCGCTGGTGATATACGCGCCAGCACCCTTGGATGGCGCCGGTTGGCAAGTCGGAAGAGACCGAAGGCGATGACGAGAAGGCTGGCGCTGATCTGTATCGTGCGCTGCCATTCGACGACGGCAACGAGCAGCGCGAAGGGCAGGATAACGAGCAGCATCGCGAGCAGATGGCCGACCGTGAGCGGCCCAAGCGCGGCCACCAGCGCGCGCGGGCTCTTCTCCATCAATCCAGCGGAAACAGCGAGCGGCCACCCCATGCCCGGGTTGACGCCATGGTAGAGGCCGCTCGCGATAACAGCCAGCCAGAGCCAGGCAGGTGTCCAGTCGGCTGCGCTCAAATTCAGACCGACGGATAGCAGAATGAATCCGTCGAACAGTCACCGCCGTCGAGCCGGACTTGATGCGCGCGGTAACCGTCGGGGAAATTGACCCAGTAGTCTCTTGCCAGTTCGAGACCACCGTCCGGCTTCGCATTGGCCATCACCATGGCGCCCGGCACACCCTCGGGATAGAACTGGTCGTCCCACGTCGAATACAGCGAGTTGGTCCAGTACACCCGCTTGCCGTCGCGGCTGATCTCGACCATCTGCGGACCGCCTCCAAAGGCCTTGCCGTTCGGGTGCGGTGTGCGGCGCGTGATGCCGCCGATGCGTACCGAACCGGCAAGCTTCGGCTTTCGCGGATCTCTGACGTTGTACTGACGCATCTCGCCGGTGCCCCAGCAGGCGACGTAGAGGAATTTGTCGTCCATCGACAGGTCGATGTCCGAGACCAGCGGCGGCACGGCGCCGAACCCCTGCAGCAGCGGCGGCAGTTGCTCCTTCGGCGCGGGCTCGGGCGGGATCGTCGCCGTCTTCTCGATGTGAAACTTGCCGCCCTCGCGCCACCAGGTCCAGATTGAGCCTTCGAGGTTGGTGGTGTCGACCACGACGCCCAGGAAGCCGTACTCGCGAACCGGATCGTGTGCGGGCCGCACTTCCAGCGCCATCTGATGGTTGGCGCCGAGGTCGATGGTCTGGACATTGCGCCGGGCGCGCAGATCCCAGAAGTGGATCCGGTGGCCGTATTTGTTGGAGAGCAGATCTTCCGGCACGATGCCGTTCTCGAACTGCGGCGGCAATGCCCACTCGCTCGTCACCATGTAGTCGCGCGGCAGGTTCCACCAGAAGTCATAATGCAGTGTTTGCGGACCGCGATCGAGCTCCCACCGTCCGAGCACCTCGAACGTCTCGCAATCCATGATGAAGACGCCGGGCGGTCCGTCCGTGCCGTTCTTGCCGCCGCCGCCGAGCGTAGAGACATAAATGCCTTCCGGCCCGCAATGAACCGTGTGGGGCCGCGAGTATCCCGTCTTCCTGAAGATTTCCTCGGGCTCGATGATCTTGTGTATCGCCGCCTTGGTGGGATCCGGCTTGGTATCGACGATGTAGATGCGGGAAGACCGCATGCCGGGGATGATGAGATAGCGGCGCTCGAGGAACGCATGGCCGGTCAGCGGCGATAGCGACGACGAGCAGGCGTTCCAGCCGAAATGGTGAAACTCGTCGCCCTTGTTCGGCATCGTCACGGTGTGAACGACCTGGCCGTAGCTCGAGGAGCCTGGCTTGACGTCGATGACAGCAAGCGCGTCCGGTTTTGAAGAATCCGGGCTGAGCAGCACGGTGTAGGCGAAGCTCTCCGGCGGAGCTTCCATGGCAAGCTTTGGCGAAGCGTGAAACGTGGGGTCGGGCCGAATGTTCATCGTACTGCCTCCCTGTTTGCCTCGATGGATAGCAACACGGCTCAGCGGCATGCAGCAGCAAGAAATCACCCGGCGTTGAGTTCCTCTTGCGAGTGCCGCCGGCCGGGGTTTGCGCAATCGACCATACACCCCTATACGGCAGGCGAAAATAACGATGGTGCGACCAATCCGGGTGCGGTGCCTGCCCGAGCCGGCCAAGGTCACAGAGGCATCACGCGCGCGCCTTGCGCTCCGTCTGCGCGTCGAGGAACCCGCGCATCCTCAATTGCGGCTCGTCGGTGTTGTCGGCGCTGGCGAACGCGTCGATCCCGGCGGCGATCGCAGCGCGCAGGGGCAGGTCTTCCCAGGAACGGATCAACGATTTCTGCAGGCGCACCGCTGCCGGTGCGCAACTCAGCGCCTGACGGACATAGGCTTGCACCGCATTGTCCAGTTGTGCGCCCGGCGTCACCTGCTCGACGAATTTCCATTCCAGCGCCTGAGCGGCCGGGGCTGAACTTCAAGCGGCGGTCGGAGGAGATGGGCTGGAAACGTGCGGTCGACGAGCGCGATCAGGGTACCTTCGACTGGACGACCAATCAGCCGATCACGCAAAACACGTAATTCGAAGCGCAGCGATGCAAGTCGGCGGAGAGTTCCGCTCTATCTGACCGTGATGGTAATTTTCTGCGAGACCACTGGAGGATTGTGCGGGAAGTGTTCGGCGTCGCCGAGCACGAGCTGAAGCGTGTACTTGCCGGGTGGAAGCTCGATCCGGGCTTCGGTCTGACCCGCCCCAAAATGAAGATGTGACTTGTCTTGCGGGATCGGTTCGTTCGGATTGAGCGGCTCGTTCACATTGACCAGAAGATGATGATGGCCGCTGTTTGGATAATTATCGCCGGCGTGCGTAACGCCCATGTTGCGCAGACCAAAGCGGCACCAAAATCCACCTTTGATGGAGGCGCCGTTCTGCGGCCACACGAAATAGAGAAGGGCATCCTTCGCTGCGGGCTTTCCCTGAGCGCACGCGTCGAACGGCAGGCAAGTGAGCGCTGCTGACAGGGCGATCCACTGCATCACCTTCATGACTGCCTCTCACGCTCCCTAGAGCATGATCCGGAAAAGTGGTACCGGTTTTCCGAAAAGATCATGCTCAAATCAACGAGATAGAGCGGGATGACGATTCGAAGAAAAGTCATCCCGCTCTAGGGGGATAGTGCGACGCGGAACCCGTGTGTGGGATATCGCACGTTGGTGTCGTAGCTGCCGCGGCTTGACGTCCGGGCATAGTCTGAGTCTTTCCTCCAGGAGCCGGAACGGATGACGTGCGAGGGACATGCATTCTCGACCCACGCTGATCCGTCCGCCGGAGCGCCTTGATAATTTCTGTGCCAGCAGTCTTCGACCCATTGATCGACGGCGCCGCCCATATCGAATAGGCCAAACGGGTTTGGCTTCAGGCTGCCGACCTTCACCGGCTGATCGATGGCTGGAATGTCACTGCAGTTCTTGCAATTGACCATGCCGGGCTGAAGCTGATCGCCCCACCAAAATCTGGTCTGCGTGCCGCCACGCGCCGCATATTCCCATTCGGCTTCGCTCGGCAGCCGATACGGCTTGCGGGTGGTTTCGGCGAGCCAGGCAGCGTACTGCTTTGCGTCGCTCCAGCTTACGTTTCCAACAGGCGCATCGTCCTTTCCGCTCGCCGTAAACCCACATGCCTTTGCGGCGGCGCATGCATTCCATTCCCGCACGGAGACGGGAAATTTCCCCATCGCAAACGGCTTGACCGTTACCTGACGGACCGGTTTTTCCGAAACATCTTCGTTGCTGCCCATCGCGAAGCTGCCACCCCGAAGCGTGACCATTTCGGGTTCTCGAATCGACGCAGCCGCCTGCGTGGCTGGTTGACCCGCAGGCGCGTCGGGTGAAGCGGACGACGGTAGCGGCGCGGCCTGTTTGGGTTCCGGAGAAGGCGCAGGCTGAGGCGCCGCCTGCTGCTGCGTTGGGGCCACCGTCGGCGCAGGCTGGGCGGGCGGCGCTGGTGGTTTTGCGGCGGGCGCCTTCTGCACTTCAGCCGGAGGCGAAACGGGAGCCGAAACCAGACCTGGCAACTTGCCGGTTGGCGAGAACGTGTACCAGAGAACGCCGCCCGCAAGGAGCAGCAGCGCAAGGATCAGCAAGGAGACCAGAATGCCTTCGCGCCGCTTCCGGTTTTGCAGAAGCGCATTCGGATCGGAAAGCACGCGATAGACCCGCACCGGGTCGGTGATGTTCTTGACATGGCGATCACCGAGCGACTCGTATCCGCAAACCAGCTTGTGCTTTATCTGTTCGTAGATGCCGCCGGAGATATAGACTTCGCCGGGATGGGCTATGCCTTCAAGCCGCGTGGCGATATTGACGCCGTCGCCGTAAACGTCGTCGGTCTCAATGATGACATCGCCGAGATTGACGCCAATTCGATACTCGATCCAATGATGCTTCGGCAGTGCCGCATTGCGTCCCACCAGATTTTGCTGAATTACGATGCTGCAGCGGACAGCTTCGACAGGACTATCGAAAATCGCAATGAACCCGTCGCCGGTGGTTTTAACAAGCCTGCCGTGATGCTCTACGATGCTGGGTTCGATGAGATCGCGCTCGATGCGCTTGACACGGTTGTGCGTGCCCTCTTCATCGATTTGCATCAGGCGGCTGTAACCGGAGATATCGCCTGCCACGATGGCCGCAAGGCGGCGCGGCGTTGGTTCGCGTGGTGGCGCGCCAAATTTGCCTGACTTGATGTCACGAATCTGGGCCATGGCTCGGATTGTTCCAAGAGCTGTAAATGACAGCGTGAGGCAAACAATCTTTCCAGCGCCAATAGGGTAGCATATTGAGGGTATGTCGCAAGCGAGCGCGCGACGGCCACGAATGCGTGGAACCGTCACCGATAGCGGTCGGACGGATCGCGACCAACCACCGGTATGGATCTTCCGATACTGTGGCACGCTTACCCGCATCGAACGAGCGGGTTTCATCGGGCGCTTGGAATGATGGCGATATTGCAACAGGACTTGGCCTTGATGCTCTTCTCGGGTGAGTTCCCGCGCTGGCGGTGCAGACGAGCGTTGCGACGGTAAAATTCAACGCTAATTCGCGTAGCTCAATCCGGCCCCGGCCATTTGGCGCGATAGCGAATTTCGCTGCCGTCGATATTCGGCTGCCACGGTCCAAGTTCGGATGTATGCGGCGCCTTGGCTGACAGTCCGATACTGTAGAGCCTGTCGGGCTGGCCTTTGACCTTGATCTCCAGCTGCCGATGCGCGGTGCGGAACGCCAGTTCGACGTCGCCCGCGATTACCGGCCTGTCGCCGTCGCTACGGAACCGGTTGAAGCGTGGCTCACCCGGCATGCGGTTGATGTCGGTCTGCAGTTCGATCGCTATGTCACGGACAGAATTCGGCAGTGCCGCTCCTGCGGGCAGACGAACTTCAAAGACGAGAAGTGGGGTGGCGGCATTCGGGTTGAGCCAGGGCGTGGCTGATGTGACCGCGTAGACATAATAGGAGACGCCGGCCGCCACGCAGAGTGCGACGACAACGGCAAGTGCCTTCAGGCTGTTACGCAAAAGTGTGCCGGTGTTTTCTCCGCCGCGCAGCCGCCTCGCCAGAGCCGTGCCGAGCACGAGGCCGCCGATCGCGCCGCACGGCGCAAACACCAGCAGCGCCAGAATACCGGACATGATGGGGTCGGCCCGGTTTCCGAAGCCGAGCAGCTCCAGCATCAGCAGTGTGGCGATAAAGCCCACGACCGCACCAACTACGCCGCCGGCGACTTGCAGCGAATTTTTCACGTATCCCTCGATGACCAGAGCAAAGCAGGCTGCCAGCAAGGCAGCCCGCATTTGACGGTGCTGACCGGCAATTCGTTCAATGCTTTCGAGGCTTAACGCAATTTTTCAATGCGTCTGGCGCGATTGCGCCAGGTCTGCCGGCATCAATGCCCGATGATGATCTCCGGCACTTTCCCGGCCGGCGGCGTGTTGCGGCTACGCTGGGTGCGGACGATGCCGTCGATGATGGTCATGCCGATGCCGGGCAGGTCGCCGAGCTGCACGCTTTCAAGGATGTTCTTGCCGGGTGAATGCTGCGCCTTGTCCATCAGGACGAAATCGGCGGAGCGGCCGACTTCGATGATGCCGCAATCCAGCTCGCGCATGCGGGCGGTGTTGCCGGTCGCAAGGCAGAAGGCGAGTTCGGCCGGCAGGTCGCCGAGCGAGGACAGCATCGAGACCATGCGCAAGATGCCGAGCGGCTGCACGCCGGAGCCGGCCGGCGCATCGGTGCCGAGGATGACGCGGTTGAGGTCGCCCATCTCGCGCGCGATGCGCAGCGTGAACAGCGCCGAGCGTTCGTTGCCGTTGTGAACCAGTTCCAGCCCGCGCTTGCAGCCCTCGCAGATGCAGCGGATCTGGTCGTCGGGCAGGGCGGTGTGGCCACCATTGATATGGCCGACTACGTCGGTGTCGGCTTCCAGCACCACGTCCTTGTCGATCAGGCCGGAGCCGGGGATCGAGGGACCGCCGGTGTGGATCGTGCTCTGGATGCCATACTTGCGCGCCCATCCGACCATTTTCCGCGCGGTCGGGCCATCCTTGACGCCGCCTAAGCCCACTTCGCCGAGCAGCTTGACGCCGGCCGCGGCCAATTCCTTGAAATCGTCCTCGACCATCTCGCATTCGATCACTGGCGCGCCGGCATGCACCTTCACGCCGCCGGGGCGGAGCGTCCAGAATGCGCGCTGCGCGAAGATCGCCATCGCCTTCAGGCCGACGACGTCGCGGGGGCGGCCGGGCATATGCACTTCACCAGCGGAAATCATGGTGGTGACGCCGCCGTGGAGATAGCTGTCGATCCAGTTGAACTGGTTCTGCCGCGGCGTCCAGTCGCCGGCGACGGGATGGACATGGCTGTCGATCAGGCCCGGCGCGACGGTGGTGCCGTTGGCATCGACAACGGTGGTGGCGCCCTCGGTGTCGACGTCCTTGAAGCGTCCGATGGCAGTGATCTTGCCATTCTCGGCCACGATCGTATCGCCGTCCAGGATCGGCTTTTCCAGCGCCCCCGACAGCAGCAGCCCGATGTTGCGGATCACCAGCTTGTTCGGGCCGGTCGCCTGGGGTGCATCGTGGGCCATGGTTTTTCCTTTTGGTTCAATGCCTTCGCCGGACATTCTGCCCGGCTTGACGATCGGATCAAGCTGGATTATTCATTTGTATACGAACGATCGTATACGAATGATTGAACCGGTCAATCCGGCGTGCAGGTCAGGGAACGGTGCGATGAGCAATTTCAACCAGGAAAGCGTTTTGAGCGTCCATCACTGGACCGACACGCTGTTCAGCTTCACCACCACGCGCGATCCCTCGTTCCGTTTCCGCAACGGCGAGTTCACCATGATCGGGCTGAAGGTCGGCGAGAAGCCGCTGCTCCGCGCCTACTCGGTCGCCAGCGCCAATTACGAGGACCGGCTCGAATTCTTCTCGATCAAGGTGCCGGACGGGCCGCTGACCTCGCGCCTCCAGCACCTGAAGCAGGGCGACGAGATCATCGTCAGCCGCAAGGCTACCGGCACGCTTGTCATCGACAACCTCGAAGACGGCCGCAACCTCTATCTGATCGGCACCGGTACTGGGCTCGCGCCGTTCCTTTCCGTGATCAAGGATCCGGAGACCTATGAGCGGTTCGAGAAGGTGGTGCTGCTGCACGGCTGCCGCCGCGTGAAAGAACTCGCCTATGGCGAGATGATCACCGAGAAGCTGCCGAACGACGAATTGATCGGCGAATATATCCGCAACCAGCTGGTCTATTATCCGACCGTGACGCGCGATCCCTTCCGCAACCGCGGCCGCATCACCGACCTGATCAATACCGGCAAGCTGTTCGCTGATATTGGCCTCGCCTCGCTCGATCCCGCCCATGACCGCGTCATGATCTGCGGCAGCCCGGCGCTGGTGACGGACACGCGGGCGCTGTTGACGGGCAGGGGCTTCGTCGAAGGCAATCACGGCGAGGCCGCGCAGTTCGTGGTCGAGAAAGCGTTCGCGGAGCGCTGAACGTCGACGGCCTAGGGCCGCACCGCTGGCGCTTCCATCGCCATGCCGCGCGCCCGGGACATCAAGTACAACTCCAGTTCGACCAGTTCCGATGCGCCGTAGTCATAGGGCTGCGCCCGGATGCCCGTGATGCAGGCGCGCAGGCGCCGCTGTAACGATCCCAGCGACTGCCATTCCAGCCGGTAGAGCGGGTAGCCGGTCGGGTGCGCTTGCGTGATCGCGGAGCCGGCGAGCCGCTTATCCCAATTATCGTCATGGCAATTGGCGCAGCCGAGATTGAGCTGGCCCTGCCGCTGCATGTAAAGCTCGCGTCCCTTGGCGATGAACGGCGCGAGCTGCGGATCGGCGCCGGCTTCGATTCGTACGCCTTGCGACTGCCGCGCGACAAAGGCTGTGAGCGCCAGCAACTCGCGGCTCTCGAAAGGCAGCGGCGTCGCCTGCTGGTGGTTGCTGCGGCACGAATTGATGCGCTGCTCCAGATCGACGGGACGGGCGGTTGCCTTGTCGAAGGCGGGGTAGCTGATAGCCACGCCCTTCATGCTGGTGCGGGCATCGTCGTGGCAATCGGCGCAGGCCTTGTTGGCAGTGCCAGCCTTGCGCTTCCAAAGCGCCTCGCCGTCGAGCACCCAGAGCATGCCGGGATTGGCGGTATCCTCGTCCTGCATCGCCTTGGTGTCGGGCTTCATGAAGTCGTAGCCGGAGCGGCGGTCGGCTTGCGGGATTTCGGCGGCGAAACCAGTGTTCGCGATCAGCAGCACAGCGGCTATGGCGCCGGCAAATCTCATTCGACCGTTATCGAAGCGGATGCGGTTTCGGAAAATCCCCGATCGCCGGTCCATTCGAATTCGAACTTGCCGCTCTCGGTAGCGGTGGTGAAGAAGGTGATGAAGGGGTTGGCAGAGATCGCCGGAAACAGGTCGGCGCGGAAAATCTCGTTGCCGTTGAAGCGGCATGTAAAGCTCGTGATGATGTCGCGCGGAACGACTTCGCCTGACGCTTTATGGCGATAGCCGGTTTCCATGATGTGCGACATCAGCGTCTTGATCTCGATAATGTCGCCGCGTTTGGCTTTCGCTGGAACGTTGATCAGTGCCGAGGCCATCAGATCACATCCTCCGTGCAGGCCGCCAGCGTCACCACGACATCGACACTGGCCGACCAGAACGACCCGTCCGAAAGCTTTGCGATCGCGACGATCTTCTGGCTGTCGGCGAGACGGACGCGGGTCGAAACCTGCGCGCGGCCGTTATGCGGACCGAGATGGAAATTGGCGAAGTTGGGCTGCGGATTCTTTTCGTTGAAGATGTGGATGCTCCGGACGTGATCCTCCGCCGCCATCGGGTGCGCGACGCTAACCGTCATCGGTACCGTGTTGCCGTTCTCGACCAGCGGCGGGATGTCGAGCTTGACCTTGCCGGTACGCACCGCGGCGCCGCCGGTGACATTCTGGATCGCTGACGCAAGCATCGCAGGCGTCGCCTCCGCGGGACGGACAATAACGACCGGGAGCGCGCCGAGCACGGCCGTGCCACCGGCGAGGCCGAGGAACTGGCGACGTGATGAATTTGACAGTTGCTGCATCATTGCTTCCTATTCGCGCAAGCTTACGAGATACGCCACGATATCCTCGATCTGTTCGGCCGACAGGATCGGCTTGCCGCGCCACGGCGTCACGACGCGATCGAGGCCGTCCACGCGGTAAAAGGACGGCATGATGGTCGCGGCATTGAGACGGGACGCGTCCACCAGCCGGAGCCGAAGCTGGCCCTCGGACGCGCGGCTGCCGGAACCGGAAAGATCAGGCGCCAGGTCGCCCTGAAATTTCTGTTCGGGAAATGGGCCGCTGTGGCAGAGGATGCAAGTGCTGGAGCGTTCGATGACGAGGGCCCGCCCGCGCGTCGCATCGCCGGCCGTGTCCGTCAGCGACTGCGGAATGCCATCGCCGATGATGGTGTAGCTTCGAAGTTCCTGCGCTGCGGCACCGCCGGGCAGGGCAAGGAGCGCGCCAGCAAGGATCGGAACCGACATGCGAAATCCGAGTCTAGCCAAAGACTTCCGCCGTAATCGTCGCGAACCAGGACTGCCCGTAATCGGCCTCACGCGCGCGGAACTCACGTGGCACATCCGCCGGGCTGACGCCGCCGGCGCCCTCGACATCGGCGAGCAGTCCGTTCTTCGGTTGGTACACGCCGGCAACGGAGATGCCATAGCCCGGGGCCGCCAGACTGTAGCAGGTATTGATCAGCTTCGGCGTGACGGGCGTTCCGCCTGATATCAGCGTGGCAATTGCGGCCGCGCAAACCTTGGCCTGCGCATTGGCCGAGAATGCGGATTTGGGCATGGCGCCGGCGAGACAGGCATCGCCGATGACATGGATGTTCGGCGCCGACTTGGACTCGAACGTGACAGGATCGATCGCGCACCAGCCGGTGTTGTCAGTCGCGCCTGCGATCGTGGCGATGCGGCCGGCCCGCTGCGGCGGAATGACGTTGGCTACCTGGGCGGTGTGGTTACCGAAATCGGTGATCAGCGTGTTGGTCGCAGGGTCCACGGCGTTCACCTTGCCGCCCTGCGACAGCGATACCCATTCTATCATTCCCGGATAGAGCTCCTTCCAGGCGTTCTGGAACAGGCGCTGCTTGGAGAAGGTGTCCTTTGCGTCGAGGATGATCAGCTTCGAGCGCGGCTTTTTGGTTTTCAGATAATGCGCAATCAGGCAGGCGCGTTCATAAGGTCCCGGCGGGCAGCGGAACGGATTGGCGGGGGCTGCGATCACCACCAGACCGCCATCGTCCATGGCCTCCAGTTGCTTGCGCAGCAACAGCGTCTGCTCGCCGGCTTTCCAGGCATGCGGCATCTTCGCGGCGCCAGCTTCGTCGTAGCCCTGTAGCGCGTCGAAACGCAGATCGATGCCAGGCGACAGCACCAGCCGGTCGTAGCCGAGCGAGGTGCCGTCGGCGAGCCCGACGGTCCGCGCCGCTGCATTGACGGCCGTTGCCGCCTGCGCCACCACGGTCACGCCGCCGGCCGCGATCTTGTCATAGCCGAATTGTTGCTCCTCGATGGAGCGCAGTCCGGCAATGACATTGTTGCTGAACGGGCAGGCGGTGAAGCTCTTGTTCGGCTCGACCAGCGTGACCTGCAGTTTCGGGTCGATCTGTTTCAGCGCGCGGGCGCAACTCGCGCCGCCAAAGCCGCCGCCGATCACGACGACACGTGGCGCGGCTTGCGCGAACGCGGGTAGCGGAAACGTCAGCGCCGTTACGGTGGCTGCGCTGGCGCCCACGAATTCCCGGCGGCTCATGCGATGGCTGGTACCCATGATGGCGCCCCCTTTTACTTCTGTGCCGCGAGCCACGCAGCAATCGCGCGCAACTCGTCGTCGGAGAAGCCCTTGGCGATGCGGTTCATGACCGTGGCGGGAAGCGTGCCGTCGCGAAATCCAGTCATTGCGGTCATGATTTCGCCCGGGTCGCGGCCGTACAGCCGCGACACAGAGAAGGCTGCCGGCGCCCCGGAGGTGTGGCAGCCGGAGCAGGACGCCGCGCCGGGCGGGGGCAGGGAGGCCGCCAGCGCCGGCACGCTCGATGCCGCTACCGTTGCGATCCCGAGGATGACAGGCCACGTTTTCATCAGCGAATCTCCCGATGGTGGAGCGGCGGCTCTCGACTGAGGCCGCCGCCCGCTTGTCGTCAGGCAAACGTGATGTTCTGGTCCTTCAGCGGCACTGAGCGTATGCGTTTTCCGGTTGCCGCGAAATAGGCATTGAGCACCGCGGGCGCGGCGACACCGATGGTCGGCTCTCCGACGCCGCCCCAGAAGCCGCCGCTTGGCACCATCACGCATTCCACCTTCGGCATCTCGGCAATCCGCATCGAGTTGTAGGTGTCGAAGTTGGTCTGCTCGATCTTGCCGTCCTTCACCGTGCAGCCGCCATAGAACAGCGCGGACAGGCCATAGACAAAGGAGCCCGCGATCTGCCGCTCGACCTGCGCCGGGTTGACGACGTAGCCGGGGTCGGTCGAGGCGACGATGCGATGCACCTTGATCTTGCTGCCTTCGGAGACGGAGATTTCCGCGGCGCCCGCGACATAACTGCCGTAGCCCATCACCTGCGCGACCCCGCGATAGACGCCTTGCGGCGCGGGCGTGCCCCATCCGATTTTCTCGGCCACGGCGTTGAGCACGGCGAGATGTTTCGGATGCTTGCTCATCAGCTTGCGGCGGAATTCCACCGGATCCTGGCCCACCGAAAGCGCCAGCTCATCCATGAAGCATTCCATATAGATTGCGTTCTGGTTCACGTTGACGCCGCGCCAGAAGCCGGGTGGAACGTGGGGATTGCGCATGGAATGCTCGACCAGCAGGTTAGGCACGGAGTAGCCGATTGCCGCGTCGCCGGAGGGGGCGAGGCCCTGGAACGCAGCCGTATCCATGCCGTTCACGAGCGCCGCCGGACCCACCGTGAACAGGATCGATTGACCAGATATCCGTACATGCAACGCCGTCAAATTATTGTCGGCATCGAAGGCCCCGGTCAGCTTGCATTGCGTGACCGGATGAAACTTGCCTTGCGCCATGTCCTCTTCGCGCGACCACAGCAGCTTGACCGGCGTGCCCGGCATCTCCTTGGCGATCAGAACCGCCTGCCGGACGTAGTCAGTCATGCCGCGGCGGCCAAAGCCGCCACCGAGGATAAGCTTGTGCACCTCGCATTTTTCCGCCGGCAGGCCTGAGGCTTCCATGGTGGCGGCGAACGCCGCTTCGCCGTTCTGCGTGCCGCACCAGACCTCGCATTTATCCGGTGTATAGAGCGCCGTGGCGTTCATCGGCTCCATGGGCGCATGGTTCTGGTAGGGATAGTTGTAGACCGCTTCGACCTTCTTGACGGCGCCGGCAATCGCGGCCTTGGCGTCGCCATTCTGGTTGCCGATGTAAGCGGGCTGTGCGTTGTCGAGACCTTCGGCCAGCCAC
The DNA here is from genome assembly GCF_023101085.1 of Bradyrhizobium sp. 170. Lineage (NCBI taxonomy): Bacteria > Pseudomonadati > Pseudomonadota > Alphaproteobacteria > Hyphomicrobiales > Nitrobacteraceae > Bradyrhizobium > Bradyrhizobium sp. 170. The sequence goes on from NZ_CP064703.1 coordinate 3,157,407, forward strand.
TTTGCGATCGACTCGCTGGAGACTTTTGCGTTCTCGCCTTCGTCCCAGACGATCGGCAGCGCATCGAGCGCGGTCTTGGCGTGCCACCAGGTATCGGCGACGACGGCGACACTGCTGTCGCTGACGCGCACGACCTTCTTGACGCCCTTCATGCCCATGACTTTGGCTTCGTCGTAGCTCTTCAGCTTGCCGCCGAACACGGGGCAATCCTTGATCGCGGCATTGAGCATGCCGGGCAGCTTGACGTCGGCGCCGTAGATCATCGCGCCGGTGGTCTTGTCCACCGTATCGAGCCGCTTCACACCCTTGCCGACGATCTTCCAGTCCTTGGGATCCTTCAGCTTCACGTCGGCAGGCGGCTCGAGCTTCGCGGCGGCTTCCACCACCTTGCCGTAGGTCGTGGTCTTGCCCGTCGGCGTGTGGGTGATGATGCTGTTGGCCGCGGTGCATTCCGAGGCCGGCACCTTCCATTCGTTCGCGGCCGCCTGGATCAGCATCACCCGCGCAGTGGCGCCACCCTTGCGGACATATTCCTGGCTGGTGCGAATGCCGCGACTGCCCCCGGTCGAGAAATCGCCCCAGGCGCGCTTGCGTGCGACACTTTGACCCGGCGTCGGATATTCGGTGACGACCTTCGACCAGTCGCATTCCAGCTCTTCGGCGACGAGTTGGGCAAGGCCGGTGAGGGTGCCCTGGCCCATCTCCGAGCGGGCAATGCGAACCACGGTCGTGTTGTCGGGGCGGATCACCACCCAGACATTGACTTCGGGCGAGCCATCGGCGGCGCGAACCACGGTCGGTCCGCCGAAGGGGATATCGAGGCCTATGGCGAGGCCGGCGCCGGCGGCAGCCGTGCCGATCACGAAGCCGCGGCGAGTGAGTTTGGGCGTGACGTGTTTGTTCATGGCGTCCCCCTCAAGCGTTCGCGGCGGCGTGGATCGCCTCGCGGACCTGCTGGAAGGTCCCGCATCGGCAGATATTGGTGATGGCTTCGTTGATGTCCTGATCGGTCGGCTTCGGCTTTTCCTTGAGAAGCGCTGCGACCGCCATGATCATGCCGGCTTGGCAGTAACCGCATTGCGGCACATCGTTGGCGACCCAGGCCTGCTGCACCTTGTGCAGCGCGCCATTGCTGGCGAGACCTTCGATCGTGGTGATCTGCTTGCCGGCCGCTTCGCTGACCGTTACGCCGCAGGAGCGCATCGCGACCCCGTCGACATGCACGGTGCAGGCGCCGCATTGTGCAATGCCGCATCCGTATTTGGTGCCGGTCAGCCCGACGTTCTCCCGGATTGCCCAAAGAAGCGGCGTGTCGTCTTCGACGTCCACGCTGATTGATTTGCCGTTGATTGTGAGATTTGCCATCGCGTATCCCCTGTTCGCTCAATCCACCGAGTGAGCTGCGCGCGGGAAGATGGCCTGCAACTTGGAATAGTTCAAATCAAGAAAATGCGTGTTTACAAGCCGGATGAAAGTTAATCCGCCGGTGTTGCGTGGGCAGGTGCCGTCGCATGGCTGTCATGTCGGCTCCGCGCCCACGGTCAGGCGCAGGAAACTCATCAGGCTTCCGAGCGCGGCAAACCCGGCGCCGAGCATCAGCGCAACCGTCGCGCCGTCATGACCGGCGAGGGCAAAGCACAGGGCCGCGAGCGCCGCGCCGAGCGTCTGTCCGGTCAGGCGTGCGGTCGCGACGATGCCGCTCGCGCTTCCACTGCGGTGCGGCGGTGCGCTCGACATCAGCGCCCGCAAATTGGGCGTCTGAAAGAATCCGAATCCGATCCCGCAAATCACGGTGCGCCAGACGATGTTGGCAATGCCGGGATCCGGTGGCAGCGTCGCGAGCAGCGCCATGCCAATGCCGAGCAGCACCAGACCGATGCCGCCGAGGATGCCGACGGGATAGCGGTCCGACAGCCGGCCTCCGATCGGCGCCATGATCGCCACCACCAGCGGCCAGGGCGTCATGAAGAAGCCGGTCTCAACCTGGGACCGGTGCAGCACGTCCTCGAAGTAGAAGGGCAGCGAGACGAAGGCCAATCCCTGCACCGCGAACGTACAGACCGAAGTGGCCGCCGACAGCGCGAACATAGGCCGCCGGAACAAATCGATCGGCAACATCGGTGCGGGGTGGTCCGCATCTCTGCGGGTCATCATCCAGCCGAGCAGCAATGCAGCGCCAAGCTCCAGTCCGACCAGGGCGGGAGGCGCCTGATGCGCCGCGCTGCCGATGCCGATAATAAAGAGCCCGAGGCAGCTTGCGGTCAGCGCCGCGCTCGCAAAATCGAACGCGTGCTTTGCGCGCGGCGTTTTCGGCAAGGTCTTCAGGCCGATCCAGATTGCAATCACGCCGAATGGGATATTGATCGCAAACAGCCACGGCCATGTTCCGATCGCAAGGATCGCGGAGGCAATCGTCGGCCCGAACGTGAACGCCGTTCCGACCACCAGTGCGTTGTGGCCGAAGCCACGGCCGAGCATATGGGTCGGGTAGACGAAACGGACCAGCGCCGCGTTCACGCTCATGATGCCGCTAGCGCCTAGTCCCTGCAGCGCTCGGGCTGCCGTCAGGCTGGGCAGCGACCATGCCAAAGCGCAGCCGAGCGAGGCCAGCGTGAACAGCACGAGGCCGCCGATATAGATTCGCTGATGGCCGACGATTTCGCCGAGCGCGCCGAGCGGCAGCAGCGTCGCAACCAGCGCGATCTGATAGATGTTGACCACCCAGACCACGTCGGCCGGGCTGACGTGGAGATCGGCGGCGATGGCGGGTAGCGCAACGTTGGCGATCGCCGTATCCAGCGAAGCCAGCGCCAGCGCGGTAAAGATCGCCGCGACCGCCCAGCGCCGGAGTTCCGGGGGCAGGCCGTCGATGGGGGCGTGGGCGGGCGGCTTTGCGGTTGTATCCAGTGACATTCTCTCGGGCTCTCCGCGCCGGGGCGGTTGTGCCCTCCGCGGCATGTACTACGGACGCGGCACGGGCCACAGGCACACCGCTGCATGATGCGTATGCGAAGCAACAGTCGGTGTCGAAAGAAGCGCCTTCCGCGCCATATCCGCGCGCCGACTTTCGGATACCTTTCCGCGCGCCGCGCAATCGACTAGGCTTCCCACGCATCGCGACCGCAATTCCATAAAAAGACGGTCACCGGCGAGGGAAAGCGCGTTGAACGGACAGGTGAGCCGGCGCAGCGAGGTCATGCGTAGCGTCAATGAGGGGCAGCGCGCGTGGGCCGGCTTGTGGGTCACGCTCCTGCTGGCGATCCTCGGCTTTCTGGTCATCTATCCGATCCTGATGCTGCTGCTTGGCGCGCTCACCGACACCAATCCGGTGGTCGAGGGCATCTCGCTCAGTCACCTCTCGGTCACGAACTTCCTCACCGTGCTGGCGAACCCGAATGTCGCCGAGGCGCTGGCGAATACGTTGATCGCCTGTGGCGGCGGCACCCTGATCGCGGTTGTGATCGGCTTGTTGTTTTCCTGGATCGTGGTCCGCACCAATACGCCGTTCAAGGGGGTTATCGCGGCAGCCAGTATTCTGCCGCTGTTCGCGCCGCCGCTGGTCGCGGGCGTCGCATGGGCGATCCTCGGCTCGCCTAAAACGGGCCTGATCAACACCATGTTCAAATGGATCGGGCTGGACTGGCGCGTCGATTTCTATTCGATGTGGGGCCTGGTGTTCGTGTTCGGCATCTACTATGCGCCGTATGTCTACATGTTTACCGCATCGGCCCTGCGTAACATGGACCCCAGCCTGGAAGAGGCCGCCGAGATTTCGGGCGCCAGTGCGTTCGCGACACTGTTCACGGTGACGTTTCCGCTGATCATGCCGGCGATCGTCTCGGGCATGCTGCTGTCGTTCATCGTCATGCTCGGGATCTACGGCATTCCGGCGGTGCTGGGCGCGCCGACCAACCTTGCGGTGCTGACTACCTATATTTTCAAGCTCACCAACTGGTCGCCGCCGCTTTACAATACGGCTGCAGCGGTCGCGATCATTCTGATGGTCGTCACCGGCCTGCTCGTGTTCCTGCAGCACAAGGTGCTGAGCGGCCGCAGCTACACCACCGTCGCCGGCAAGGCATTCCGTCCGCGCAGCCTCGATCTCGGGCGCTGGCGCTGGTTCACCTTCGGCCTTGGCATCGTCTATCTCCTGGTCGTGGTGGTGCTGCCGTCGCTCGCGCTTATCGTCGCGGCATTTCGAAAGTTCATGTTCATCCGCGACGTCAGCAGCCTGTTCGACGCCAGGCAGTATTCCCTGATGCATTTTCACAGCATCTTCGACAATCCGCTGACCATGCGCTCGATCTATAACTCGGTCGAGGTCGGCATCATCACCGCGGTGGTCGGCGGCGCGCTCGCCTTCGCCATCGGCTACACCATTCACCGCACCCAGGTAACGGGCCGGCGCTGGATCGACGTGATCTCGACCCTGCCGGTCGCGATCCCCGGCCTCGTGGTCGGCGTCGCCTATCTCTGGGCATGGATCGGCATTCCCGGCGGCCTCTACGGCACGATCTGGATCCTGGCGCTGGCGTTCATCGCGCGCTTCATGCCGGATACGGTCAAGTCGCTGTCGACCTCGTTCCTGCAGATTCATCGCGAGCTCGAGGAAGCGGCCTGGGTCTGCGGCAAGGGCGTGCTCGGCACCATCAGGACGATCGTGCTGCCCTTGGCGCGGCCGGGCGTCGTCGCCTCGATGACGCTGTTGTTCGTGCTGGCGATCCGCGAACTCGGCTCCTCGCTGTTCCTCTACACCAGCAACACCATGGTGATGTCGGTGCTGCTGCTCGACTATTACGAAGGCGGAAACCTCGGAAAGACTGCCGCGTTCAGCCTGGTGCAAACCGTTCTGCTCGGCGTTCTCATCGGCGGCGCCAACTGGCTGTCGCGCGGTGCGGCGCAGGGCAGTGTCGCCCGAACCGGATAACAAAACGAAGGGGAGGATTGGCTATGACTGGAAGGTTCTTCACCAACATTGCCGCAATCGCCGGCATCGCCGGTCTTGCGCTGACATGGAGCGCAGCGGCGCAGGCGCAGGAGTTCGGCTCGCCCGAATTGATTGCGGCGGCGAAGGCCGAAGGCAAGCTGGTGTTCTACACCGCGAATTTCGCCGAAGTGGAACAGCAGGTCATCAAGGCCTTCAACAAGCGCTTCCCCGAGATCAAGGTCGAGATGGTGCGCGCGCCGGGCGGCCAGCTCATCACGCGCGTGAAGACCGAGGCCGCGGCCGGCAAATTGATCGCCGACGTGGTCGATCACTCGGACCGTGCGCTGATGCAACCGATGGCGGACATGTTCCAGGATTACGCGCCGCCGAACGCCGCCGACTACAATCCCGACGCGCAGATCGCGCCCCAGCTCTGGCCGCGCGCCACGCTGGTATGGTCGATCGCCTACAACACCGAGCTGGTGAAGAACCCGCCCAAGACCTGGATGGACCTCACCAAGCCCGAATACAACAAATTGACGGGGCAGGTAATCGCACCATCGGGCGGCACCACATGGACCCGGGTGATGTTCGAACGGCAAGTGCTCGGCGAGGATTATTGGGCCAAGCAGGCTGCGACCCGTCCGGTGCTGTATCCATCGGGCGCGCCGATGTCGGATTCGCTGGTGCGCGGCGAAATCGCCATGGGGCCTTTGCTCTATAACGCGATTTATCCGAAGCAGAAGGATGGTGCGCCGATCGAGATCTTCTTCCCGCCGGAAGGTGCGCCGGTCAATCCCTATGCCACAGGCATTCCGAAGACTGCGGCACACCCCAATGCTGCAAAACTGTTTTTGAACTGGTGCCTGTCGAAAGAGGGGCAGACCTTCATGATCAAGGAGCTAGGCAACCTCACATCACTGAAGGTGCCGCCGGCCTATCCGGAAGGCTTTGATCCCAAAGTCGTCAAGGTGTGGTTTCCCAAATTCGACGAGTATGTGAAGCTCCACGCGGCCTGGGTGGCCGACTGGAACAAGACCTACGGCTACGCGCAATGATCGTCACAAGGAAACCATGGAACCGATGACGGCAACCCTCGACGTCACCGACCTGCGCAAGCAGTTTGCGATCGGCCGGCCGGCGATCGACGGCGTCAGTTTTGGCGTGCCGGCCGGCGAGATCGTGGTCCTGCTCGGCCCCTCCGGCTGCGGCAAGACCACGACGCTGCGCTGCGTTGCCGGACTGGAGCATCCGACATCGGGCGAGATCAGCATCGCCGGCAGGGTGGTCTCGTCGCCCGAGCGCGGCATTCTGGTGCCGCCGCGGTTGCGCGACCTCGGCATGGTGTTTCAGTCCTATGCGGTGTGGCCGCATATGACGGTGCGGCAGAACGTGGTCTATCCGCTCAAGCACCGAAAGCTTTCGCGCGCCGACGCCCGTCGCAAGGTCGACGAGGCGCTCGAACTGGTCGGGCTGTCGGAATATGCCGAACGGCCGGTGGTCGCATTGTCAGGCGGCCAGATGCAGCGCGTGGCGCTGGCGCGCAGCATCGTCTACCGGCCGCAGTTGCTGCTGCTCGACGAGCCCTTGTCGAACCTCGACGCCAAGCTGCGCCTGCGGCTGCGCGACGATCTTCGCGTGATCCTCAAGCAGACCGGGATGACGGCGCTGTATGTCACGCACGACCAGGCTGAAGCCGTCGTGCTCGGCGACCGCATCGGCGTGATGCGCGACGGTAAGCTGTTGCAGATGGATACGCCGGACGCGATCTATAACCGTCCGGCGGATCTCTTCGTCGCCAATTTCACCGGCGCGACCAACGAGCTCGCCGGCACGCTGGTGTCGCGCAACGGCCAATTCGGCACGGTCGATTTTGGCGAGGGACGACGGGGCGAGGTGGCCTTGCTCCACCCGCTCGGTCCGGACGAAAAGGTGCGCATCGCGCTCAGGCCGGAAAACATCACCATCGGCCAGCATAACGGCGCCAACATCTTTCCCGCCCGCGTCCTCGACCGCCGCTATCAGGGCACGCAGACGGCCTACGGTATCGAACTGTTCGGCCGGCGGCTGGAGGTGGTCGAGCTCGGTACCGCGGCCCGGCATCAGGTGGGCGTCGAGACCAAGGTTTCACTGCCGAAGGAGAGTTGCTGGGCCTATCGCGATACCGGACCTGTGGCGTATGAGTAGTGGGCTCAAGCGCTTGGGCTCAATCCCAGGCTCGCATAAATCCGCCGCGCATAGGCGCCGAATTCATCCGTGGTCTTGATCGGCAAGTCTCGCGGGAACGGCAGTTCAATCGGGAAATATTCAGCCATCCGCGCTGGTCCTGCTGTCAGCACGGCGCAATGCGAGGCGAGGAACACCGCTTCCTGGATCGAGTGGGTCACGAACAGGATGGTCTTGCCGCTCTCGCGCCAGATCCGCAGCATTTCGAGGTTCATCTGTTCGCGGGTGAGCGCGTCGAGCGCGCCGAATGGCTCGTCCATCAGGATCAGTTTTGGGTCATGGATGAAGGCGCGGGCGATCGCGGTGCGCTGCTGCATGCCGCCGGATAATTGCTGCGGATATTTGTCTTCGTAGCCCGCGAGGCCGACCAGGTTGAGCAGGTCACGGGCGCGGGCTCGCGCGGCCTTCATCGGCAGGCCGACGATTTCGGCCGGCAGCAGCACGTTATCGAGAATCGTTCGCCATTTCAGCAGCAGCGCCTGCTGGAACACCATGCCGATATCGCGGGCGGGATCGAACGGCGTTTTCGCATTGCCGATTCTGATGGTGCCGCCATCGGCGTCATGCAGCCCGGCCAGGATCTTCAGCACCGTAGTCTTGCCGCAGCCGGAGGGGCCGACCAGTGAAACCAGCTCGCCTTCCTGCACGTCCATGGTGACGTCGGAGACGGCAAGGAATTCCGCGCCCTTGGAGCGATAGATCTTGCGGACGTTCTGCAGGCTGATGAAGGGCTCGTCGACGCTCATGTCAGCCATTTCTGAAGATTGGCCTTTACGAAGGCGTCGTCGGAGAGATCGGCGTGCTCGCGGCAGACGCGGTCGATCTGTTGCATCTGGCCGGGGCTGAGCCCCTCCGCGGGATCGAGACACCAGAGCCCCTGCATCAGCCCCTGCCGCCGCAGGATTTCATGACAGCCGGCGATGCAGCCGTGAAAGTTGTTGGCGACATCGAAGAACGCGCTGTTGCAATCGGTGACGCGCGCGTCGAGCGCCAGGAGTTCAGCCGGCACGCTGTCCTTGCCGCGCGCGGCCTTGCACATCTCGAACTGCTTGATCGCGCTTGCGGTCCATACCGACCAGTGGCCGAGCAGGCCGCCCTTGAAGTAGGCGCGGGTGGTAACGCCGTTGTCGCGCAGGTCGAACGGCAACATGAGATCGAGCAGGATGTGATCGTCATTGCCGGTATAGAGTGCGACGCGGTCGAGCGCGCCGGCCGCCGCTACGCCGCGCAGCACGTCGAGCGTCCGGTAGCGGTTGAACGGCGCAATCTTGATGGCGATGACGTTGTCGATGGAAGCGAAGCGGCGCCAGAAATCGGCGCTGAGGATGACGCCGCCGACCGCCGGCTGCAGGTAGAAGCCGACCAGCGGAATCTGGCGCGCCACCGCCTCGCAATGCGCGATGATCTCGTCCTCGGATGCCGATTTCATCGCAGCAAGGCTGAGCAGGCCGGCGTGGTAGCCGATGCCGTGTGCAGTTTGCGCCTCCGCGATGGCTTGCCGGGTCGGACCGGCGAGCCCGGCGACCATCGCGACCGGTCGCTTGGTCCATGAAGCCGCGGTCTCCGCCGCCAGCTCCAGCACCGGCCGGTACAGGCCGACGTCACGGATCGCGAATTGCGTGGTGTGGACGCCGACGGCCAATCCGCCGGCGCCGGCGTCGAGGTAATAGCGCGTTAGCGCCCGCTGATGCCTGATATCGAGCTTGCGGTTGGCGTCGAGCGCGAGCGGATGCGCCGGGAGCACGGTGCCGTCGGCGATCAGCTTCCGAACGTCGGCTTTGATCTCGCTATGATGCATGACGGCGCTTCCTATCCAAATTCCGGGCCGGCGACGGCGAACGGCAGTTGCGCGGGCGGCGCGGTGGGACGGCCAAAGCGCATGCGCTGAAACGGCCGCTCGATGTTCCAACCTAACTGAACAAGCCCGTTCAGAAACTCTTCCTGAGAATGAACGGCGTCGATCAGCCAGGGCCCGGTCTCGGAGTTGACGATGGCATCCGCTAGCGCGAGCGCCTGATCGGCGCGATCGGCCAGCAGCGGACCGATATGACGTGCGGTGCGTCCATTGCGGACGAGGGCCATGGCTCGATCGTCAGACACGATGCGAGAGCCCGGACGCGCGGAGAATTCCGACAGCAAAGTGCTGCGGTCGAATCCCATGGCGCTGCCATCGCGTGCGGCCAAGGCGTCGAGGTTGCCGGCCGATAGTGGCCGTGTGACCGTGGGGCCCTGCGGCTTTTGCAGCCGCAGCCGCCGCAATTGCAGCGTGGGGGTGAAGCCGAGCGGACCGTAGACGGCGGCCCCGGCCGGGGTCGCGTCCAGCCAGCTCGTCAGGCCGCGCCGTGTCGCCAGATCGAGGCAGGCATCAACGAGCTTCGTCGCAATGCCGCGGCGGCGAAAGTCCGTGGTTACCAGCACCATGCTGATCCAGGCATTGCCCGCGGAGTAGGGCAGCAGTGCCGCGCTTGCGACCAACCGGTCGCCATCACGCAAGCCGAACACGGCTCCCTTGCTCAGGAAGAATCGCCAGTCGGCCTCGTTCTGGTTCCAGCCTGCCTCAGTGGACAGCGCCAGCCCGGCCTGCGCGTCGTCAACGCCGAGCTCGATGATGTCGATAGGCTCAGTAGCGGCCATCGCGCACCTCGTATTTGGTGGGCTTGCCGAGGCTCGGCATCGATCGCGACACCCAGTCGGCGGTCCAACTGATGAGCTGATCGGTATCGACAATCGGCAGGCCGAACAGTTTCACCGCCTGCGAGGTATCGGTCAGCCACGCCGTCGGTTCTTCCTTGCCGGTGATCACGGGCGCGCGGCCAAAACGCTGGCCGAATTTCGCGGCAAGATCGCGCACGGCAAGAATCTCGTGGCCGCTGACATTGATCGGCGAGGTCGGCGTATCGCAATGCGCCAGACAGCGCAGCGCCTGCGCGGAAGCGTCACCCTGCCAGATGAAATTGACATGGCCGAGGCTGACGTCGATCGGCTTGCCCTGCAGCACCTTGCTGGCGATGTCGTGCAGCACGCCGTATCGCATGTCGATCGCGTAGTTGAGCCGGAACAGCCGTCCGGGCGTCGAATACTTTTTCGAGAAATATTCGAATATGCGCTCGCGCCCGACACAGGATTGCGCGTACTCGCCGGGCGGATTGGGCGCCATGTCCTCATCCGAGCCCTTGCCGCTAACAGGTACGAACGGATAGACGCAGCCGGTCGAGAATGCGACGATGCGCGAACTCGCAAACGCCTGCGCGACCAGCGCAGGGACGTGCGAGTTCATCGCCCAGGTCAGCGAAAGGTCGCCCTCGGCGCCGAACTTGCGTCCGGCCATGAAGACGATATTCGGAATCTTCGGCAACGCCTTGATGGCGGCTTCGTCGAGCAGGTCGCAGCTGATGGTCTCGACACCGCGGGCCTGAAGCCAGTCCTTGACGGCGGGCTCGCTGAATCGGGCGACGCCGATGACGCGGCGATCCGGCGCGGCGGCCTTGGCAAGGCCCGCCAGCGTCGGGCCCATTTTGCCGGCAACACCTAAAATCATGATGTCGCCGTCGACCCTGCGGAGATCGTCGATCAGCGCCTGGCTCGGGCGGCACAGCAAGTCGTCGAGGGCTGCGATATCGGCAATCGTTGCCGGCAGGGTGTCGCGGGTCAGCAGCATGTTTCTTCCCTTGTTACTGCAACCGGATGTCGCGAACGACAAACATCCGCTCCAGGCCGAGCACGAGCCCATACAACGCCACGCCCAGCAGCGTCAGAAGCACCACGGCCATTACCATCGCCGGCGTATCGAGCGAGGACTGCACCTGGATCATGAGATAACCGAGCCCTCGCTCGGAGGCGATGAACTCGCCGACGATCGCGCCGGCCACCGCCAGGATCGCGCCGACCTTCATTCCGGAAAACACATAAGGTAGCGCGCCCGGCAACTGGATTTTCCGGAACAGCGTCCACCGCGAGCCGCGCAGCGATTTCACGAGATCCAGCAAATCGGGTTCCACCTCGCTCAGCCCGCGTGCAGTCGTGAGCAGGATCGGAAAGAAGCAGATGGAAAACGCGATCAGGATATTCGGAAAGATGCCGTAGGAGAACCAGACGATGAACAGCGGACCCAGCGCCACCTTCGGAATCATGTTCAGCGTCACGAACAGCGGCAGCAGCAACAGGCTTATCAGCGGCGACCAGGTGAACATCACCGCCAGCATGATGCCGACCAGCGCGCCAAGGCAGAACCCGCCGAGAATTTCGACGGCCGTCACCGCGAGATTGGAAAGCCATGCATAGCCGGGCGTGCCGAGCGTCGCGACGGTCGCGAGCGGCGAGGGCAGGATGAATTTCGGCACCTGGAAGGCGTCGACCAATACCTGCCACAGTACGATCACGGCCAGATGCACGATCAGGATGATCGCGAAAGACCGTGCCGATCCGCCGTCACCGCTGAACACCGCACACTCCCTTGGGCCCCGCGTCCGGCTCCCGGCCGGGTGGCGACAATCCTATCGCGGCCTCTCCCGGTAATCAACCATCTGGTTGATTAGGGGCGCAGCGAATGCATCACCAGATCGACCACGTGCCTGCGGCGGGCCTGCCGGGCGGCCCGGCTCGACAGGTCCTTGCCGAAGATCGCCGATAGGGTCGGCGTATTCGAAAAGTAGAAATAGCTGAGGCCGGCAATCGAGATATAGAGGTGTACGGGGTTGATACCCTTGCGGAATATGCCTGCCTTGACGCCCTCGCCGAGAATGGTCGAGACCAGGCTGACCAGCGGTGAATGCATGGCCTCGAGTTTGCGCGAGCCGCGCACGTGCCGGGCGCCGCCACGGTTCTCGTCGTTCAGCAGCACGATGAAGTCGGGATGCGCGGCGAGGTGGTCGAAGGAACTCTCGATCAGCTTCTTGATCGCCTGTTCGGGCGGCAATCCCTCGAGATTGAGCTTGCGCTCCTGGGCGCGGATCTCCTCGTAGACCCATTCAAGTACCGCCAGATACAGCGCGTCCTTGTCGCCGAAATAGTGATAGACGAGCTGCTTGTTGACGCCCGCGCGCGCGGCGATCTCGTCGACCCGGGCCCCGGCAAGGCCGCTGCTGGCGAATTCCCGCCGCGCCGCCGTCAGCAGTTTCTTGCGGGTTGCGGCCGGATCGCGCCGCTGCGGCTTGGTATCGTCGATGCGTTTTTTGGGCATTTCCAACCAAATAGTTGACAAGTCGTCTGGTCCCTTGTTGCATTGGTAGCGTCACAGGAACGCGGCGACAAGATCGGGTTGCAGAACGAGGAGGGTGCAATGAAGGTTTTCAGAATTGCGGGATTGGCGCTTGCGCTAGCCCTACCGGCTGTGCCCTGCGGGGCCGCCGAGGCCGTCAACCTGATCCTGAACTGGACGCCGACGGCGGATCATTCGCCGTTCTATTACGCCAAGGCGCAAGGCTGGTTCGAGAAGGCCGGCATCGACCTGACGATCGAGGTCGGCAAGGGCTCCGGCGTCTCCTCGCTGAAGGTCGGCTCCGGCGGTTCGCCGTTCGGCATCGCCGATCTCGCGACCATGCTGGTGGCCAAGAGCAAGGGCGCCGACGTGGTGGCGCTGATGAGCATCTACGCCAATACCGGGCAGACCTTCTACTGGCTGAAGAGCTACGGCGTGAACGGGCCGAAGGACTTTCCGAACCACAAGATCGGCAATCCGCCGGGCGACGCCTCGCGGGTGATGTGGCCGGCCTTTGCCAAGGCCGCCGGCATCGCGCCTGACTCCGTGAATTTCGTCAACGTCGGCCCGACCGCCAAGATCGCGGCGCTGAAGAGCCACACCGTCGATATCATCAGCGACTTCTACAATGAGCACGATCTCAAGGTGATCGAGTTCGGCGCCGATCTCGGCTACGTCAACTGGAAGGACATCGGGCTCAACCCTTACGGCAACTCGCTGATCGTCAACGGCGCGTATCTGGCGAAGAACCCGAAACTGGTCGAGGAATTCGTCAAAGTCAGCCAGAAGGCCTACGCCGCCTGCGTCGCCGACGTCGCGCCCTGTCTCAAGGCGCTGCTCGATGCGGCCTCCGGCCTCGACAAGGAAAACCAGCAGCGCCAATGGGAGCGCATCAAGTTCCTGATGACGGACGAATTTACAACGACCAAGGCGCTGGGCTGGATCGACGCCGAGCGGATGAAGAAAGACTACGAGCTGGTGCAAACCTATCTCGGCATGGAAAAGCCGTTCGATGTGAACACCGCGTTCTCGGTCAAGATGCTCGATACGTCGATCAAGATGGATGCCAGCAAGGTGAAGAAGTAGGGAGGCACAGCCGGCATTGCGAGCCACCCGGTCGGCGCGTAGCGCCGCCGGATGACAGGCTCCGCGAAGCAATCCATTTCTCCGCTTGCTGAGACATGGATTGCTTCGTCGCTTCGCTCCTCGCAATGACAGTCGGTATGGAGTGAGTCATGCTTGCAGGACAGCTTGCGACGATTGTCGCCGCCGCGTTCGCCGGAGCCGCGTTCTACGTCAATTTCGCCGAGCAGCCGGCGCGTCTCGGCCTCGATGACCGAGCCCTCCTGAAGCAGTGGAAACCAAGCTACGACCGCGGCCTTATGATGCAGGCGAGTGGCGCGGTCATTTCGGGCGTGCTTGGCCTGATCGCCGCCTGGATGACTCGCGATTGGCGATGGATCGTCGGCGCGGTGCTCATTCTCGCAAACTGGCCCTATACGCTATTTGGCATCATGCCGACCAACCGCGCGTTGAAGGCGATTGCCGAGGAGGACGCCGGCTCCCAATCACGCGCGCTGATCGTGAAGTGGGGAGGCCTGCACGCAGTCAGAACTGCGCTCGGGATCGCGGCGACGCTGGCCTACCTGTGGGCACTCAATTAGCGACAGGGACGACCGTGCCTTGCAGGCCGCGTCACTGCAGCGCCATGCCCGAGGTCGCGATCACCTTCGTCAGCTTCTCGTGATCCGCCTTCATCAGCGTGGCCAGATCGGCAAGCGGCATCGGCTTGCCCGGGATGTTGGCGACCGCGAGCTGACGCTGCACCTCCGGATTCTGCAGCGCCTTGTTGATGCCGTCGTTGATCTTGCCAACGATGGCATCGGGCGTTCCCACCTGAACATAAATGCCGTACCACGGTACATAGGTGGCTTCCGGAAATCCCGCTTCCGCAATCGTCGGCACATCAGGCAGGTCGGCGACACGCTTGTCCGTCATGACAGCCAGCGGCTTCACGCTGCCTGCCTTGATGTGCGGCAATGCCAGTTCGAGCGACACGATCTCGAAATGCATCAGGTTCGTCATCAGGTCGATCAGGGCCTGCGGCTGGCCCTTGTAGCCGACATTGGTGAGCTTGATGTTCGCGGCCTGAAACAGCTTTTGCGCGCTCAGATCGATGGAGGAACCAGTTCCGGGATTGCCGAAATTGAGTTCGCCCGGCTTCTTGCGCGCGATCTCGACGAATTCCTTGATGGTGCCGGCCGGCATCGAAGGGTGAACCAGCGCGACGCTTTGATTCCAGACGGCGAGGCCGACGCATTTGAGGTCCTTCAGCGCGTCCCAGCCGGCGTCCTTGTAGAGCGTCGGGTTGACCAGCGCGGCCGGGCCGGTGACGAGCCAGGTGTAACCATCAGGTTCGCTGCGCGCCACTGAAGCCGTGCCGATATTGCTGTTGCCGCCCGGCCTTGCCTCGACGACGACAGTCTGTTTCCAGTCGCGGCCGACCTGTTCGGTCACGGCGCGCGCGACGATGTCGACGATGCCGCCGGCGGGGTAGGGCACGATGATGCGGATCGGGCGGTTCGGATAATTGCTCTGCGCCTGTGCGGCATTGGCGAGCAGCATGGCCACGCCCAAAGCAGAACCCACGGCGAAGCCCAGTACGGTTTTGATCCGGCTCATTCGTCCCTCCCCATATATTTTACGCATCGTTCGAGCGATGCGCCTGCCCCTCTAGCGGGGGTATTCAGTCGTTGGCCACCAGCGAGCGGATGCTGCGCGCCAGGCCCAGCATGCGCGGTCCGCATTCGCGCTCGATCTGTTCGGCGTTGAAACGAAACGAGGGAATGCCGCAATTGACGGAAAGGCAGTCGCCCGAGGGCGTGCGGTACAGCGGCGCGGCGACGCCGAAGATTTCGCGCCGCCATTCGCCGAGCGAGATCGCAAAGCCGCGTTCTTTGCAAAGCTCGACATCCGGCAGCGTCCGTGCCTGCACATAGTCGGCTTCTTCCGGGCGCTCGGCCTTCACATCAGCCACATAGGCGTCGAGCTCTTCTTTGGTGAACAGCGACAGCAGCGCGCGGCCGACGGCGGTCGGCGCCAGCGAACTGGCAAAGCCCACATCCGGCAAATGCGTCACGGCGTCGGTGGTGCGCAGCGTCTCGACGTAGATGAAGTCGAGGCCGAACGGCATCGCGATGGAAACCGTGCCCCCGGTGTAGGCGGCGAAATCGCGCATCAGGGGCCGCGCGAGTTGCCGCACCTTCAGCGCCGACAGCACGGGATAGGCGGCGGCCAGAATACCAAGCCCGAGCTGGAAGCGTCCTTTGGCGTCACGCTTGAGATAGCCGAGCTGCGCCAGCGTGTAGGTCAGCCGCGACACCGTCGGCCGCGACAGGCCGGTATGCAGCGCGAGGTCGGCGTTCGACAGCGAGCCGCTGCGGTTGCGGAACGCGGCCAGCACGTCGAGCCCATGCGCTAGCGTGGTCGCGAAGGAGGGATCGGCCTGATCCTCCGCCGTCCGAGACCTCGGAGGATCGATACTGGAAATCGCTGCCATGACCGAAATTTGGCCATGGTTCCCCAGTTCTGTCAATATATCGAAATGAATTTGCATATCGTGTCGATATACGCTTAGGTTCCCGAAAAAGCGGGAGGCGGCATGGATTTCGATCTTTCCAGGCGATCGGAAGCGTGGCGGGAGAAACTTCAGGCGTTCTTCGACGCCGAAGTGTTGCCGCGCCATCGCGCCTGGCTCGATCATGCGGCCAAAGGCGAGGCTGCGCCCTTCATGGGGGACTTGCAGCGCAAGGCACGGGCAGCAGGGCTGTGGAATCTCGGCCTTCCCGAACTGTCCGACGACGAGCCCGGCACCCGCCTTTCCAATCTCGAATATGCGCCGCTGGCGGAAATCATGGGCCGGCTGTTCTGGGCGCCTGAGGTCTTCAACTGTCAGGCGCCCGACGTGCCCAACATGATCGCGCTGCAGAATTGCGCCACTTCTGAACAGAAGGCGCGCTGGCTGCAGCCGCTGCTGGAGGCCAAAACCCGCTCGGCCTTCGGCATGACCGAACCTGATGTGGCTTCATCCGATGCCACCAACATCGCCACGCGCATGGTTCGCGACGGCGACGACTACATCATCAACGGACGGAAATGGTTCATCACCGGCGCGGCGCATCCGCGATGCAGCTTCCTGATCGTGATGGGCGTGACCGATTCCGGCGCGGACCGCACCGGCCGTCATTCCTGCATCATCGTGCCGATGGATACGCCGGGCGTTCGCCTGGTGCGGCGGCTGCGCTGGATGGGATGTGAGGATCACGTCGCCCCGATCGGAGAACTCGCTTTCGATAATGTGCGCGTACCCCGGGCCAACCTGCTCGGCGCCGAGGGCGAAGGTTTCAAGGTCGCGCAGATTCGGCTGGGGCCGGCCCGCATCCATCATTGCATGCGCTCGATCGGGCTCTGCGAGCTTTTGATCGAACTGATGATGGTCCGATCGTCGGAGCGCTCCGCCTTCGGGCGCGCCGTGATCCAGTACGACACCGTGCAACGCTGGATCGCGGAATCCCGCGTCGAACTCGAACAGGCGCGGTTGTTGGCCTATCGCTGTGCGTGGCGGCTCGATCAGGCCGGCCACCAGGACGCCTGGCGCGACGTCTCGCTGATCAAGGTGGCGGTGCCCGCGATGCTGCAGCGGATCGCCGACCGTGCCATGCAGGTGTTCGGCGCGATGGGCGGCTCCGACGATACGCCGATCCATCAGGCGCTGGCCTGGGGGCGCCTGCTGCGCATCGGCGACGGCCCCGATGAAGTCCATCTGCGGCAGATCTTTCGCATGGAGCCGATGCCGTCCTGGTCGATCGCAAACTCGCCGTACCTGTCCGCACATCCGTCCTGAGCGGTGGTAAGACAGAAACGTCCGTAATTTTTGAAAGGCGTCTTCGGATGACGATCACTGATCAACCTCGGGCCTCGCAGGCCGCCGCGATCGACAAGGAGCGGCTGCGCCAGAAATATCTCGAGGAGCGCAACAAGCGGCTACGCCCTGATGGCAATGACCAGTATCTCCGCGTCGCAGGACAGCTCGCGCATTATCTCGACGATCCCTATACGCCCGTCACCGCGCGCGATCAGAAGACCGACCACGTCAGCTTCGCCTTCATCGGCGGCGGCTTTGCCGGGCTCGCCACCGCCGCGCGCTTGTCCGAAGCCGGCATCAGGGATGTCTGCATCATCGAGAAGGGCGGCGACTTCGGCGGGACCTGGTACTGGAACAGGTATCCGGGCGCGCAATGCGATACCGCGTCGATGGTCTACATGCCGCTGCTCGAAGAAACCGGCCACATGCCGTCGGAGAAGTATGCGCATGCGCCGGAGATTCTCGCGCACTGCCAGCGCATCGGCAAGCAATATGGCCTCTACGAACACGCGCTCTTCCACACCGAGGTCGTGAGCCTCGACTGGGACGAGGCAAAATCGCGCTGGACCATCCGCACCAACCGTGGTGATGCCTTCACCGCGCAGTTCGTCGGCATGGGCACGGGACCGCTGCATGTGCCGAAACTTCCCGGCATCGAAGGTATCGAGTCCTTCAAGGGGCACTCGTTCCACACCAGCCGTTGGGATTACGATTACACGGGTGGCGATCCCAAGGGCGCGCCGATGGAGAAGCTGGCCGACAAGCGCGTCGGCATCATCGGCACGGGCGCCACATCCGTGCAGTGCGTGCCGCATCTCGCGCGCGCCTGCAAGGAACTCTATGTCTTCCAGCGCACGCCGTCCTCTGTCGACGTCAGAGCCAACGCGCCGATCGATCCGAAATGGTTTGAGGGGATCGCGACATCAGGCTGGCAACAGCGCTGGCTGGAGAATTTTACCGCGAACCAGGCCGGCGGCTCCGCGGAAGAAGATCTGGTGCAGGACGGCTGGACCGATCTGTCGCGGCGAATTCGCGCCAGGATCATGGACCTGCCGCGCGAGCAGCGAATCCCGCGAAACATGCTGGCGGCGTTCGAGGATTCCGATTTCGAGAAGATGGAGGAAATCCGGTCGCGGGTCGATGCGATCGTCAGCGACCGCGAAACGGCGGCAAAACTCAAGGCCTGGTATCGCCAGCTCTGCAAGCGGCCGTGCTTCCACGACTCGTATCTTCAAGCCTTCAACACGCCGGGCACGCATCTCGTCGATACCGACGGTAAGGGCGTCGAGCGTATCACCGAGAACGGCGTCGTCGTCGCGGGCAAGGAATACAAGCTCGACTGCATCATCTACGCCTCGGGATTCGAGGTCGGCACCGAATACAAGCGGCGCGCCGGCTTCGATCTGACTGGCCGTGGCGGCATCAAACTATCGGAGCACTGGGCCGCCGGCATGCGCACCAAGCACGGCATCCACGTCCACGGCTTTCCGAACGCGTTCTTCGTGCAGCCGACGCAGGGCGCCAATCTCATCTCCAACGTCCCGCATAATCTGACCGAGGCTGCGAAGACGATTGCGCTGATGATCCGGCATGCGCAGGCGAACGGTTTCAAGGAGATCGAGGTCACCAGGGAAGCCGAGGACCGCTGGGTCGAACTCCTGTTGACCGGCGCCGGCCTCATGATCGGCTCGCCCGACTGCACGCCCGGCTATTACAACAATGAAGGACGCGAGCCGGGTCCGGCGGCCAAGCTCAATGTCGGCTATCCCGCAGGCGCGATGGCCTACTTCAAGTATATCGACGGATGGCGCAGCAGCGGCCAGTTCGAGGGGCTGCAGTTTCGCTGACGTCGTTTTCGATTTTGTTTGCGCAAGGGAGTACACAACAATGAGCCAACCAGCCACGACGGAAACGCCTAAGGAATTTCCAAAGGACGCTTCTGCGCCCGTCATCGCGCAGCACACGGCGACGCTGAAGGCGCTGCCATTCTCTGACGTCCGAGATTTCGACGACGCGGCGCGCGGCTTCCTCGGCACCGTGGAGAACGCCAAAATCACGTCGCCACAGGGCAGGGTGGTCTGGAGCCTGGAGCCCTACGGCTTTCTCTCCGCGGAACAAGCGCCGCCAACGGTTGACCCCAGCCTGTGGCGGCAGTCGCGGCTCAACATGCACCACGGCCTGTTCGAGGTGGTGCCCGGTGTCTACCAGGTGCGGGGCCTCGACATCGCCAACATGACGCTGATCGAGGGTGACAGCGGCGTGATCGTGGTGGATACGCTGACCTCGATCGAGGGCGCGCGGGCCGCGATGGAGCTTTACTTCCAGCACCGCGGCAAGCGGCAGGTCAGTGCCGTCATCTTCACCCATACTCACACCGACCATTGGGGCGGCGCGCGCGGCGTGCTCGACGACGAGAGGCTCGCCGGCGGCAAGGTGCCGATCATCGCGCCCAATCTGTTCATGGAGCACGCGGTCTCCGAAAACATCATCGCGGGTCCGGCGATGCTGCGCCGCGCGATGTATCAGTTCGGGCCGTTGCTGGCGAAGGGCGTACGCGGGCAGGTCGATTGCGGGCTCGGCAAGACCATGGCGGCAGGGGCGGTCGCGCTGCTGCGTCCGACCGATCTCATCATCGCGACCGGTGACAAGCGAACCATCGACGGCGTGGAATTCGAATTCCAGATGGCGCCGAACAGCGAAGCGCCGGCGGAAATGCATTTCTTCATCCCGCGCTACAAGCTTTTGAACCTGGCGGAAAACTGCACGCACAATTTCCACAACCTGCTGCCGTTCCGCGGCGCCGACGTGCGCGACGCGCTGGCCTGGTCAAAATATCTCGGCGAGGCGCTGCAGATGTGGGGCGGCAAGGCGGATGCGATGTGCGGTCAGCATCATTGGCCGGTGTGGGGCCACGAGCGGATCGACACCATGATCCGCCAGCAGCGCGATCTCTACAAATTCGCGCATGACCAGACCATCCGCCTGATGAACCACGGGCTCACCGCGACCGAAATCGCGGAAACCATCCGCTTGCCGGCGAGCCTCGAGGGCGCCTGGCACGGCCGCGGCTACTACGGGCATATCAGGCACAATGTGAAGGCGATCTACCAAAAGTATCTCGGCTGGTACGACGCCAATCCGGTCAATCTTGATCCGCTGCCGCCGGTGGAATCAGGCAAGAAGTATGTCGAGTATATGGGTGGCGCGGATGCGATCCTCGCGCGGGCGACGAAGGATTTTGCCAAGGGCGAATTCCGCTTCGTCGCGCAAGCCGTGAGCCATCTGGTATTCGCCGACCCCGACAACCAGGCGGCGCGCGCGATGCTGGCCGATACCTTCGAGCAGCTCGGCTACGCCTCGGAGAGCTCGACGTGGCGCAACGCCTATCTGTTCGGCGCGCAGGAGCTGCGGCAGGGCATGCCGAAGGTGCCGCCACGCTCGACGATGCCGCGCGAAACGCTGGCGGCGCTCCGCACCGAACAGCTATGGGACGTGCTCGGCGTTCGCCTCAACGGCCCCAAGGCCGAAGGCAAGCGTATTGTGCTGAACTGGAATTTCACCGACACCGATGAGACCTTCATCCTCAATCTGGAAAATTGCGCGCTGACTTATGCCGCTGGCGCGCAGGCGGCCGACGCCGACGCCAGCTTCACGCTGCCGCGCGGCGTGCTCGACGAGGTGATCGCCAAACTGACGACGTTTCCGGAAGCGGTCGGCTCCGGCAAGATCAAGGTCAGCGGCGATCCGATGCGGCTCGCCGAGTTGATGGCGCTGATGGACGAGTTTCCGCGGATGTTCGAGATCGTCGAGCCGAAGCGGACGGCGGTCTCCTAACGTCATTGCGAGCGCAGCAAAGCAATCCATCCCTCCACTTGCCGAGGCATGGATTGCTTCGTCGCTTCGCTCCTCGCAATGACGGTCGCGGCGGTTCTACTCCGCGCTGCTCACCAGCTTGATGCGCGGCTCCGCTTCCTCCATCAGGCCGCGATAGGCGGCGAGATAATCCAGCGCCATGCGACGCGCGGTGAAGCGGACCTCGAATTGCTTGCGGATGGCGGCGCGGTCCAGTCCGGCAAGACGGTCGACCACGGCAACCGCGCTGGTCTCGTCTTCCACGACGAAGCCGGTGAGACCGGGGTCGATGATCTCCGGCACCGAACCGCGGTTATAGGCAATCACGGGCGTGCCGCAGGCCATGGCTTCGATCATCACGAGGCCGAACGGCTCCGGCCAGTCGATCGGTACCAGAAGACCGATCGCGCCGCTGAGGAAATCGGATTTCTCGCGGTCTGAGATCTCGCCGATATATTCGACCAGCGGATTGGCCTTGATGAGCGGTGAGATCAACTCATCGTAATAGTCCTGGTCGGCGCGGTCGACCTTGGCCGCGATCTTGAGCGGGATGCCGCATCGTGTGGCAATCCTGATGGCGCGATCCACGCCCTTTTCCGGTGCGATCCGTCCGAGCACCGCCAGATAGGACGGCTGCACCGGCTGCGGCGTCAGCAAATTCTCCGGCAGCCCATGGTGAATGGTGCGCACCCAGTTGGCCTGCGGCACCGGGCGCCGCTGCGCATTGGAGATCGAGATCACCGGAACCTTGGAGAAGGTGCTGAACACCGGCTGATGCTCCGGCAGGTCGAGCCTGCCATGCAGGGTGGTCAGGAACGGCGTCGGCTGCCGGTAGAACAGCGAGAATGGATAATAGTCGAGATGAAAGTGGAGAAAATCGAACTCTTCATCGTCGCATTTCCGCCGCACGCGCTCCAGCATCACCATATGCAGCGCGTTGGGATCCCGCACCGAGCCGTCGAGACGCAGTGCTTTCGGCCATGTTGCGTCGAGTTTCGCCGAGGTGCGGGAATCTCCGCTGGCAAACAATGTGACCTCGTGTCCCAATGCCACAAGTTCCTCGGTCAGCCAGTGCACCACCCGCTCGGTGCCGCCGTACAATTTGGGGGGTACAGCCTCCGTCAGCGGGGCGACCTGCGCGATGCGCATATTTGCGTCTCCTGTTTTGAATGGTGGTTGAACGAAGCCCTCAGCCCACGATCGACACCGGCGTGCCAGTAGCGGGAACGTTCCCGCATCTGCGAAGTTCCTTTGATCAGCACATCTTGCTTCCTCCACACGACTGTCTTGCTGATGCCATTTGACACAAACACAGTTACAGCTGTCTCGATGCTGCAGAATTGTTGCGCAGTGATGGCCATGCGCACGGAAACCCGAAGCGGCATTCTTCACGTCGTCGTGTGCGACACGCGTTAGGGATTCTCGTTCACT
This sequence comes from Bradyrhizobium sp. 170, assembly GCF_023101085.1. Lineage (NCBI taxonomy): Bacteria > Pseudomonadati > Pseudomonadota > Alphaproteobacteria > Hyphomicrobiales > Nitrobacteraceae > Bradyrhizobium > Bradyrhizobium sp. 170. Next base: position 3,179,964 of record NZ_CP064703.1, read on the forward strand.
CTCAACAGGTTTGCGGAACTCATGGACAATCTTTCAGGATATGTGCGACGGCCGTTTCCATTCGTGCTGCGCTATCTGCGCCGGCGTCGCGCGGCCCATGTGGTCATCGTGTCTGCCGTCGTTGCAGCGGTTGCCTGCTCGGTGGGCACGCAATACGGCGTGAAGAATCTGGTCGACAGCCTGACGGCCGGTTCGTCGCACGCGAACAGCGTATGGCTGGCATTCGGTTTTCTCATGTCGCTGATCGCGGCAGATAATTTGCTGTGGCGGGTCGCAAGCTGGACGGCGAGCTTCACCTTCGTCGGCGTGACCGGCGATCTCCGCCGCGACATGTTCCGCCATCTGACCGGTCACGCCCCCAGCTATTTCTCCGACCGGCTACCGGGCATGCTGACCAGTCGCATCACCGCGACATCCAACGCGGTGTTCACCGTTGAAAACATGTTCGTCTGGAACGTGTTGCCGCCGTGCATCGCGACCGTTTCGGCGATACTCCTGATCGGAACCGTCAGCCTGGCGATGTCCGCGGGGTTGATCATCATTGCAGGTATCATGCTGATGGCGATGTTCCACCTCGCCGCGGCCGGCAAGCCGCTGCATGACGATTTTGCCGACAAGGCGGCTGCGGTGGACGGCGAGATGGTCGACGTCATCAGCAACCTGCCGCTGGTCCGCGCCTTCTGCGGCCTCAGCTACGAACATGACCGCTTCGACGCCACCGTCGAGCGTGAACTCGACGCCCGTGGACGCAGCCTGCGCTATCTCGAGAAGCTGCGGCTGCTTCACGCCGTCGTGACAATCCTGCTGACGATCGCGCTGCTGGCGTGGGTTATCACGCTCTGGCAGCAGGGCGGGGCGACTACCGGCGACGTCGTGCTGGTCTGCACGCTCGGGCTTTCGATCCTGAGCGCGACACGCGACCTTGCGGTGGCGCTGGTTGATGTGACCCAGCATGTCGCCCGCCTGACCGAAGCGATCGCGACCTTGTTGCTGCCGCACGAGTTGAAGGATCACCCCGAGGCCGAGCCGCTGGTCCGCAGTGGCGCCGCCGTAGCCTTCAACAACGTCGCGTTCCACTATCCCGGCGGCGTTCAGGTGTTCGAAAAGTTCAACCTGCGCATTCAACCGGGCCAGCGGGTCGGACTGGTCGGTCATTCCGGCGGTGGAAAATCCAGCCTGTTCGCGCTGCTGCAGCGGTTCTACGACATCCAGCGCGGCAGCGTCACCATCGACGGCCAGGACATTTCGCGGGTGACGCAGCAGAGCCTGCGCGAGGCGATCTCGGTGGTGCCGCAGGACATCTCGCTGTTCCACCGCTCGATCATGGAAAACATCCGCTACGGACGGCCGAACGCGACCGACGACGAGGTCCTTCGCGCGGCGATCGCGGCGCGTTGCGATTTCATCGAGAATCTTCCCGAGGGCATGGCGACCATGGTCGGCGATCGCGGTATCAAGGTCTCCGGCGGCCAACGGCAGCGCATCGCCATCGCGCGCGCCTTCCTGAAGGATGCGCCGATCCTGTTGCTGGATGAAGCGACCGCTGCGCTCGACAGCGAATCCGAAGAGGCGATCCGCGAGGCGTTGTCGCGGCTGATGCGCGGACGCACCGTAATTGCCATCGCCCATCGCCTCGCCACCTTGCGCAATTTCGACCGCGTCGTGGTGCTGCAGGGCGGGCGGATCATCGAGGACGGACCGCCGGATATTCTCGTGCAGGGAAGGGGCCCCTATCGCGAACTGGTCGCGCGCGAACTGGGCCGTCTCGCGACCCATGCGGCCTGATCTGCGGCAGTAGCGTTTGCGTCCCGATGCGTCCATCACCGCGCAAGGAAATCGCTTGAGGTCCAGATGACAGCCGAAGTCACGCAATTGATCACCATCGAGGCTGCCGAGCACGTCGCGGAATCGCCGTTCTACATCCCGATGACGGGCCCGGCGACGCGGCAGCGCCGCTCGCTCAAGCACGACGACACCTTCATCGTCCTGGACAGCCATGGCGATATCGGCGCCTCTGCCGGCGGGCCCGACGGCCTGTTCAATGCCGATACGCGCTATCTCGCCCGGCTGGAGATGGTGCTCGACGAGGTCCAGCCGCTGTTGCTCGGCTCCAATCTGCGCGACGACAATTCGGCGCTGACCGTCGACCTCACCAATTCCGACGTTTACCGCAACGGCAGGCTGGTGCTGCAGAAGGACACGCTGCATATCGTACGCTCGATTTTCCTGTGGCGCGGCACGGCCTACCAGCGCATCGCCCTGCAAAATCACGGCGACCTGCCGGCGAGCTTCGACCTGACGCTGCTGTTCGACAATGATTTCGCCGATTTGTTCGAGGTGCGCGGCGAGCGCCGGCCGCGCCGGGGAATAGGTTCCAGCCGGTTGCTCGGCCCCGCCGACGTCGTGCTGGAATATAGCGGGCTCGACGGTCAGGTCCGCATTACCGCCCTGCATTTCGAGCCGCGGCCGACCCGGCTCGCTACCCACTCGGCGACCTTTCATTTCGAGCTGGAGCCGAAGGAAGTGACCGCATTGTTCGTCGCGGTATCCTGCAACAAGCCGATCATGCAGAAGCCGGTGCCATTCTTCCGCGGCCTGTTGGCGCATCGTCGCGAGATGCGGCGCCTGACGAGCGGCGCGTCCAGCATCGAGACGTCGAACGATATTTTCAACGAGGTGCTGTGCCAGGCGATGGCCGACCTCAACATGCTGATGACCGAAACGCCGCAGGGGCGGTACCCCTATGCGGGGATTCCCTGGTATTCGACCACGTTCGGCCGCGACGGATTGATCACCGCGCTGCAGATGCTGTGGATCGATCCGCGCATTGCCCAGGGCGTGCTGCGGCGGCTCGCGTTCTTCCAGGCCAAGACCACAGATCCGCTCGCCGACGCCGAGCCCGGCAAGATCCTGCACGAGATGCGCGGCGGCGAGATGGCGGCGCTGCGCGAGGTGCCGTTCGCGCAGTATTACGGCAGCGTCGATTCGACCTCGCTGTTCGTCCTGCTGGCCGGCCTTTATGTCGAACGCACCGGCGACGACGAAACGCTCACCGAGCTGTGGCCGGCGATCGAGGCGGCGTTGCAATGGATCGACGGCCCCGGCGATCCCGACAAGGACGGATTCGTCGAGTACCAGCGCGCGACCGAACAGGGGCTTGCCAACCAGGGCTGGAAGGATTCCTTCGACGCGATCTTTCATGCCGATGGGCAACTCGCCGAAGGCTATATCGCGCTGGCGGAGGTTCAGGGATATGTCTTTGCCGGCAAGCGGCTGGCGGCGCGGTGCGCCCGGCGCCTGGGATTGATCGATCGGGCGGCGCAGCTCGAATCCGCGGCGCTGCTCCTTGCTGAGCGCTTCGAGGCGGCGTTCTGGTGCGAGGAACTCGGCACCTACGCCGTAGCGCTCGACGGCGCCAAGCGGTCGTGCAAGGTGCGAACGTCGAATGCCGGCCAGCTTCTCTTCACCGGCATCGTCCGGACCGATCGTGCGCGACGGGTCGCGGCCGATCTGATGAGCCAGAAATTCTTTTCGGGATGGGGCATCCGCACCGTTGCGCGCGGCGAAGCCCGTTACAACCCGATGTCCTATCACGACGGATCGATCTGGCCGCACGACAATGCGCTGATCGCGCTCGGCTTCGCCCGCTACGGCCTGAAGCATTCGGTGGCGCATTTGTTCAAGGGACTGTTCGATGCCGCGAGCTACATGGACCTGCGGCGGCTGCCGGAACTGTTCTGCGGATTCCAGCGCGAGCGGCGGCGCGGGCCGGTGCTCTATCCCGTCGCCTGCGCGCCGCAGGCCTGGGCCAGCGCGACGCCGTTCAGCCTGCTGGAAGCGGCGCTCGGTCTCGAATTCGATGCCGCGCGCGGCGAGATCCGTCTTCGCGATCCGCGCCTGCCGGAATTCCTCAACGAGGTGCTGTTGCGCGATCTGCGGCTCGGACCTTCCAGCGTCGATTTGAGGGTTCGCCGCCACGGCGATGAAGTATCGCTAGAGGTGGTGCGAACTCGCGGCCAGATTCAGGTGTCGATCGTATTGACGCATTAGGAGCCATGCGCGGCTCGTGCAACACTCAGGAGGGCCACATGCGCATCGGTATTCTCATTCTGGTTCTGCTCGCTGGATTGGCCGGCGGCCCGCCGGCGTCTGCGGCGGAGGACCCCGGCGCGACGCAGGGCAGCCGCACCGCGCCGCAGGACGCCGTAAAGCCGCAGGACACCGCGAAAGAGCCTGCGCCTCCGCCGTCGGTGACCGTGATCGGCGCCAGGGATGCCCACGGCATCCTCGGCCGCGATGTTCGCAGCGCGGCGAACGAAGACATGGGGCGCATCGTCGATGTGATCGTGGATCGCGAGGGCAACGTGCGCGCCGCGGTGATCGATTTCGGTGGTTTTCTCGGCGTCGGCAGCCGGAAGATCGTCGTCGACTGGGGCGCGCTGGGTTTTTGGCGCGTTGCCAACAAGCGTGACAGCATCACGCTCGAGCTGACCAAGGCCCAGGTGGCGGCGGCGCCAGAATACAAGGAGGACGCGCCGGTCATCGTTCTCGGTGCGGCCGGCCGTTTGCAGCCGTGGGATTTCGATCACTAGCGCATGATCCGGAAAAGTGGATACCGGTTTTCCGGGAAGATCATGCGCAAATGAGAAGGAGACGTGGCCCTGGTCGCACGTCCATCCCAATCGATTGAGCGGATTGACGACGATCGCCATGGGCGATCCGCCGGTGGAGGCAATGTTGTGCCGCTGCCGTCTGCGCCCGGCGGCAGGCCAAAGCCGTCGCGCGAAAGCCAGCGCGGCCTCGACTGGTTCATCTTCTTTCTCGCCGACGTCCAGACCGGCTTCGGTCCGTTCATTGCGGTCTATCTGACCACGCAGAAATGGACGCAGGTCGAGATCGGATTCGTGCTGTCGATCGGCGGTATCATCGGCCTGCTTGGCCAGATGCCGGGCGGCGCTATCGTCGATGCCGCGCGTTCCGAGCGGCTGACGGCGGGGCTGGCGGTCGCCACCATAGGCTGTGCCGCGCTGGCCTATGCGTTATGGCCGATTTTTCCAGTGGTAACTGCCGCGGCGACGCTGCATGCGCTGGCGAGTTGCGTGCTGGGTCCGGCGATTGCGGCGATCAGTCTCGGTCTGGTCGGGCCGTACGCGATCGGGGAGCGGCTTGGGCGCAACGCCCGCTTCGCATCGCTGGGCAACGGCTCGGCGGCGGCGCTGATGGGCGCGACCGGTTACCTGTTGTCAAACCAGGCGGTGTTTTTTGTCACCGCGCTTCTCGCTATCCCGACATTGATGGCGCTTGCCCGGATTCGCGGGCAGGAGATCGACGTAGCTCAAAGCCACGGCGCCGTCGTGCGCGAGGTTCCTGATAAAGAGGCCACCAGCGTTTTCCATCTGCTGCGCCAGCGCCCGCTGCTGATTTTTGCGGGTGGCGTGCTGCTGTTTCATGTCGCCAATGCGGCGATGCTGCCGCTGATGGCCGGCGTGGTCACCACGCGGTCGAGCCAATGGGCGCCGGTGCTGATCGCGGCTTGCATCATCGTACCGCAAGCCATCGTCGCATTGACCTCGCCGTCGGTCGGTCGCAAGGCGCAAGCTTGGGGCAGGCGGCCGCTGCTGCTGCTTGCGTTCGGTGCATTGGCGGTCCGCGGCCTGCTGTTTTCGGTGGTCAGCGATCCCTACCTTCTGGTCGCGGTGCAGATCTTCGACGGCATCACCGCGGCGGTGCTCAGCGTGATGGTGCCGCTGATCGTGGCCGATGTCGCCTTCGGAAGCGGCCACTTCAATCTGGCGCAAGGCGTCGTCGGGACCGCGACCGGCGTCGGCGCGTCGCTCAGCACGGTGCTGGCGGGCTATGTCAGCGACACCTTCGGCAGCAGCATCGCCTTCATCGGGCTCGCGGGGATCGCAACCCTTGGCCTGACGGTGATCTGGCTGTTCATGCCGGAGACCCGGCGGACCGAGTGAGCGCGAGGCGCGCGGTCAGTAGCGCTGCGATGGCCAGTGACACGCCGACGCCGGCGACGCAGGCGGTCCATCCGAGGCGGTCGAACAACTGGCCCAGCACGGCGCTGCCGACGAGGCCACCGAGGAAATAGCAGGCAAGATAGGTTCCGCTGGCAATGCCGCGGTTGTCGCTGGCGGCTTGGCCTACGAAGCCGGTGGCGCAGGCCTGCGCGAAGAACGTGCCAACGCCGACCAGCACCATGCCGGTCAGAACCTCGGGCAGATGCGAAGACAGCAGCAGCGGCAGGCCCAAAGCGGCGACCGCGAGCGCGCCCCAGATCGCAGGCCGCGTGCCGAAGCGCGCCACCGCCTTGCCGGCGAACAGTGTGGTGACCACGGATGGCGCGAACACGAAATAGACAAAGCCGAGATCCATCCGCCCGAGCGACAGCGGCGCGCGCACCAGCACGAAATTCACGAAGGTGAAGGTGCCGATAAAGGCGAACAGAATGCAGAAGCCGATGGCAAAGGCCGAGCGCAGCGCCGGATTGCGCCAATGATCGAGCGTCGCAGCGAACGGCGATTGCACCGTCGGCATCGCATGCATCGGCTTGACGCGCTGGATGGTGAAGTAGACCAGCACCGCGCCGGCAAGATTGAGCAGCGCGAAGAAGTAGAAGTTCGAGGCCAGCCCGAGCGTATCGACGACGGCGGCCGACACCAGCCGTCCGATCAGATTGCTGGCGACGTTGCCGGTGATATAGGCCGCGAACGCGCCGCCCGCGTCCATCTGATTGCATTGCTCGCCGAGATAGGCCAGCGTCAGCGCGAACGCCGAGGCCATGCAGAGGCCCTGCGCGATGCGCAGGATCGTGAATACGGTTAGGTCGGGGGCGCTGGCTAGCAGCGCGGTAGGGATCGCGAGCAGAACCAGGCTCAGGAGGATGCCGAACCGGCGGTCGATATGCGGGCTCAGGAAGCCGACCACGAGCCCCGCGACCGCCATGCCCATGGTGCTGGCATTGACTGCAAAGCCCATCGCGGCGGGGGTTACATTGTAATACCGGGTCAGCGAGGGAAGGATCGCCTGCGTGGCAAACAGATCGACCACGGTCAGGTACGCCGTAAGGCCGATGACGAGGGACCGCAACACCACGCCGGGTGAATGACCATGCATTTCCATCGCTTCCGATTTCATTTGCGTGGAGATGCCGGTCATGGTGCTTCTCAATGTTACTCATGAGAAAGAAGGATGTGACGCCTGGGCGTGTGGGGCGACACGCGGGATCCCAGGCCGTCACATCCGGAAACGAGACGTCGGGTGGCGCTCGTTACAGCTCCTTACATGTGGTTGTCGTGCGGATCCTTGCGGATATCGCCGACATAGAGAATGACGGTCTCCTTGCCGAGGTTCTTCCACCAGTGCGAGGTGCCGGCGACCTCCGGCCTGATCTCGCCGGCCTTGTGCACGATCGGCTCCGCGCAGTTGCTGGCGTATTCGACGATCTCGCCTTGCTGGATGTAGATCAGCGCGGGACGGTCGTCATGGCTGTGCCAGGGCACGATGCCGCCGGGCTCGATCGTCAGCTTGCGAAAGCGCAGTTCGCGATCCCTGATATTGGCCGGCTGTTTCTCGAGGTTAATCGCGCCAAGCGTGACGTCGGTGACGCCGACCGGCTTGGTGTCGACCATTGGGCGGACGTTGGGCTGCATCTTGCCGGCCGGGCATTCGCCGGCGATGGCGGTCGTAGTGGTTGCAACTGAACCTGCGATCATTCCGGCGAGTGCGAGGCCTTGCCAGATTGTGCATGACTTAATGCTTGATATGACCATGTCGTAGTCTCCTCTGTTTCTGTCTTATGCCTTGGCCCCGGAATAATTTGGCCGGCTACATCAGAACAATTATTGAAATCGCGCATCGGAGGAAATGCCGGTTGGCTCTCGACTCCATAGCGCGGCGCTATGTGCGGCTCAGCTGGGGCCGAGCATGTGCTTCGTCGGCCATCGGCTGGCGCTCAATACGTCCCGGCTATCGAACCGATTGTGCAACGGCATTTCTCAGGCGGGCCGACCCATCCTCTGATAGGCCAGCGCCCGATTGGCGGGCGTGACCATCGAGCCAGAGGAATCTCTCATGACCGCCTTTTCCAAGACCTTGATTGCCGCCGCGGCCTTCGCGGCTGTTGCGACGTCCGCCTTCTCGCAAGTTCCCTGGGAATTCAATCCGGGCATGGCCTACATGTATGCCGGCCCCGGCAAAATGTCGGCGATGGCCATGGCGGCGACGCCCAAGAACCACGATGCGATGATGAAGAACGCCAAGAAGGTGCCGAGCAATACCGTCTTCTTCATGGACAAGGGCCAGCTCTATTCGACCTCGGGCATGCTCGACCCGACCGGCAACTTCTATCTGCCCTGAGCCTTTTGGTGCTGAAGTGATCGGGCCGCCCTTGCGGGGCGGCCCGGACCGGAAAATAATACTGAGATGCCGGAGCCCGCCATGACGACAACGCTATCATCAGCCAATGCCGAGTGCCTCAAGCAGGCGTTCCAGCAATGCCGTGACATGGAAGGTACCTTGCGCGAGCAGCTCGAGGCCTACGCCGCGGCGGGCCGGGAGTTCTTTCCGGCCTATGGCGAGGCGGTCGACCGGCTGGTGGCGCGGCTCAATGAGAACGGCGGCGGCGAAAATGCGCCGCGGCCGGGCGAAGTGATGCCGTCGTTCCTGCTGCCGGATGAGACCGGCCGGCTGGTCAGCCTGAAATCGCTGACCGACCGCGGCCCGGTAGCGGTGATGTTCTATCGCGGCCACTGGTGCCCTTATTGCCGGCTGAATGTGCGGGCGGTGATCCAGGCCCAGGACCGGATCAAGGCCCTCGGCGCGCAAACGGTTGCGATCATGCCGGAGACGCAGGCTTATGCCGAGAAATTCAAGTCCGAGGCGGAGGCGCCATTTCCGGTGCTGACCGACCTCGATAATGGCTACGCGCTGTCGCTCAATCTTGCAATCTGGCTCGGCAGCGAGATCCAGCGGCTGCTGTCATACCAGGACATGGCGAGCTTCCAGGGCAATGACGGCTGGGTGCTGCCGATCCCGGCGACCTTCGTGGTCGGCCGCGACGGATTGGTGAAGGCCCGCTTCGTCGATCCCGATTTTCGGAAGCGCATGGAGATCGACGACCTGATCGCTGCGCTGAAAAGCGCCAGCGAAGAGCGATAGCGCGGCGACGTGGCTCTGTGGCGCGCCGTCGAGCGTGGTTTAATCGTAGTTCACCTTTGGAAAGAATTCGCCCCGGCCTTCAGGTGTCATGTCGAGAAGACCCCAGAGCGGGTCGGCGAGATCACCAGCGCGATGATGCTGGTTGGGAGCGGGTGGGGCAAAGCTCATCTCTGAACCCCAGAAGTGCCTGACCGCCCCGTTCTACTTTCTGAAGACGTTGAATATTGTTTCGTCCCAGTTGTCGCCGTCCGGAACGCGATGTTGCGTGCGCATTCCCTTGGAAAATTTAGACGTGTCACCAAAGTAGTCCGCGTCGTAGCTATTGCCTGCGGTCGAAAGTAGCGAGAGGTGTTCCCAGCCACGTTCGTGTGCCCAGGCGGCGAGACGCGCGATTGGTGATTTGGCGACGATGTGGAGCGCAGCGCGTTCGCCTGTATGTCTCGCGGCGCCGTCTATCCCATCGAGCAAATGGGTACAGCCTGGACACGGCAATTCGCGTTCGGGGCCGTACATGAAGCTGTACAGAATGAGCGTGTCGTGTGGACCGAACAGGTCGGACATCTTCACTTTCTCCGGCATGCTGGTCTTGCCGATCCGCTCGAAGACATAATCCTCGGGTACCTCACCGCCGAGCGGCAGCGCGCGACGCTTCGCTGCAACGGCCTCAATCTGTGCCCGCAGCGCAATCTCGTCATCCAGAAGCGCGTTCCGGGCGGCGCGGTATTCGGCGCTTTCATTGGGGTATTGGATATGTTCCATGGCTGTCCTCTCAGACGCTTTAGGAACCTGTTCGAGACTAAACTCGCCCCGGAAACCAGAGTTCCCCCCACATTATGATGAGGTCGGTTAGCGGGTTGATCCTCAGGCGCTTGCGGTCTTGCCGATGAATTGCTGCCAGTCGGCGCCGCGCAGCATTCGCATCACGGCAGATGCCACGGCGGTCCGTTCGCGCCCGGCGACGCCGTAAAGGTTCACGGTTCGCCGCGCGTCCAGCCCTTCGACGACGGCACGCGTCAGCGTCGGCGGAATCGACGCGGTATCGGGCACCACGGCGACGCCGATATCGGCTTCCAGCAGTTCGATCAAATCGCGTTCAGAAGCGATCTCGTGGCAGCGATCCACATCGAGACCGTGCTCGCGAAGCGAAGAGTTCACCCGCGCGCCATGCTCGCAATAGTTTCGCGACAGCAATTGCTCGGCGCGAAGATCGACGAAATCGATCTTATCGCGGCCTGCCAGCGGGTGGTTCTTGTTGACGACGAGCTGGAAGTTTTCCGTGAACAGCGGCCAGGTGTCGAGCCGCTCCCACTCCTCGCTGATCTCGGCGGCAATGCCGAGCTCGGCTTCGCCCTTCTTCAGAAATTCCGCGACTTCGCGGGCGTTGCCGCGCAGAAAGCGGAACTCCAGGCGGTTGAACATTCGCTTGATCTGGTCGAGATGCGGAATCAAGAGCGACAGGTCGACGGAATGGGTCAGCGCGATCCGGAGCGCGCCGACTTCGCCACTCTTGAAGGATGAGGCAAGTTCGCGCGCGCCTGTCGCCGCCTCGTAGCACTGCTTGAGCAGCGGATGCATGCGCTGGCCGAGTTCGGTCAACTGCGCCGCGGGTCGCTCGCGGCGAAACAGGTCGCCGCCGAGTTCGGCTTCCAGTTGCTTGATGGCTCGCGTCAGCGACGGTTGCGTGACGTTGCACTCGTCGGCGGCGCGCGTGAAGTTGAGCACACGCGCAACCGCGAGGAAGTAGCGAACCTGATGCATCTCCATGGTCGTGCCCTGGTCTGTGGTGCGCAAAACGTACCCGATCGCGGCGTCCGATGACACCATAACCGCAATAGCGCCAGCGTATGGTTTCGGAAGCCAGACGGCATTTCCTTGAGTGAGGGCGGCCGGGCAGGGTGGGGCGGAGATGGTCAGCGTAAGGCGCGAAATCCCCACCCGAAAGGACGGCCATGAATATCCAGCTCAAAACACAAGGTGCTGCGGCTGTGCGGCCGCTGGCCGGCAAGGTCTCGCTTGTCACGGGTTCGACCAGCGGCATCGGCCTCGGGATTGCCCGCACGCTGGCGGAAGCCGGCTCGGCGGTGGTGCTGAACGGCCTTGGCGCCGCGGCCGAAATCGCCAAAATCCGGGATCAGATCGCCGCCGATTTCGGTGTCGAGGTCAGCTATTCCGCGGCCGACATGACCAGCAGTGATGCGATCGCCGAGATGATCGCGGCGACCGTCGCCAGTCACGGGCGGCTGGATATTCTGGTCAACAATGCCGGTATCCAGCATGTCGCGCCGCTCGATCAGTTTCCGGTCGAGAAATGGAATGCGATCCTGTCGATCAACCTGTCGTCGGCGTTTCACACCACGCGGCTGGCGTTGCCGGCGATGCGTCAGAACAAATTCGGGCGGATCATCAACATTGCCTCCGCGCATGGATTGGTCGGCTCGCCTTTCAAGGCGGCCTATGTCGCGGCCAAGCACGGCATCGTCGGCCTGACCAAGGTAACCGCGCTGGAGACCGCCGAGGACGGCATCACCTGCAATGCGATCTGCCCGGGCTACGTCTATACGCCGCTGGTCGAGGCGCAGATCGACAGCCAGGCCAGGGCGCACGGCATTTCCCGCGAAAAGGTCATCCACGACGTTCTGCTGGCGCAGCAGCCCAACAAGCATTTTGCGAGCGTCGAGGAATTGGGCGCGCTGACGGTTTTTCTCGCCAGCGACGCGGCAGCATCGATCACCGGCACGGCTTTGCCGGTCGATGGCGGCTGGACTGCACACTAGCGCCACGAACACCCCAGGGAGCGTATTATGAAAGATGTTCAGGACGCCGGTTCTTCGCCGAACTTGAGATCGCTGGCCAAGTCCGAGCCGGGCCAGGTCGTGCTGGTGCTGCAGGGCGGCGGCGCGCTCGGCTCTTATCAGGCCGGTGTCTATCAGGCGCTGCATGAAGCCGGCATCGAACCGGATTGGATCATCGGCACCTCGATCGGCGCCATCAACGCCAGCCTGATCGCCGGCAATGCGCCGCAGAACCGGCTGTCGCGCCTGCGCGAATTCTGGAAGAAGATGGAGCAGAATCCGATCTGGAGTTTTCGCGACGTCTTTCCGGGCTTCAACGAAAAGCTCTCTTACTGGTCGACGGTGACCAACGGCATTCCCGGTTTCTTCCGGCCCAACCCGCTGGCCCATGCCGGCGACAGCTACCCGCTCGGCGCCGACAACGCCGGCTACTACTCGACCTCGCCGCTGGAGCGGACGCTGACGGAACTGGTTGATTTCAATCTGGTCAATCAATGCACGCCGCGCCTGACGGTCGGTGCCGCCCATGTCCGCACCAGCCAGATGCGCTATTTCGACAGCCGCGATGGCGAACTTGGCGTTAGGCACATCATGGCGTCAGGCGCGCTGCCGCCGGCCTTTCCGGCGATCCGTATCGACGGCGAGCTCTATTGGGACGGCGGCATATTATCGAACACGCCGACAGAGGCCGTGTTCGACGACAATCCGCGCAAGAATTCGCTGATCTTCGCGGTGCATCTGTGGAATCCCTCCGGTGCCGAGCCGACCACGATGGCGGAGGTGCTCAATCGCCACAAGGACGTGCAGTATTCGAGCCGCATCGCCAGCCACATTGCGCGGCAGCAGCAGGCGCATCGCCTGCGCCATGTCATCAACCAGCTTGCCGCGCGCCTACCGGAGGCCGAGCGTAACAGCGCGGCGGTGAGAGAGCTCACCGGTTATGGCTGCCCGACCCGGATGCATGTCGTGCGGCTGCTCGCCCCGCAGCTCCGCCGCGAGGACCACACCAAGGACATCGATTTCAGCCCGTCCGGAATCATGCAGCGGTGGGATGCCGGTTACCGCCACACCAGGTCGGTGCTCGAAAAGAAGCCCTGGGTCGGCGAGTTCGATCCGCTCTCCGGCGTCATCCTGCACGCGGAGATGGAAGTCATGCCGGAGGCGGCGGAATAGTCGCAAGTCACGCGAGGATGGAAGGCGCGATCGTCTTGCGATACAGCGCGCTGTAGCAGGCGGCCGAGAGATCCCAGCTAAATGACCGCGCCATCGCGCTGCGCCGCATCGCGTCGAGGCGGTCCTTGGCGCGGAACGCATCGAACGCGCGCCTGACACCGCCGAGGAAGGACTCCGCCGACGGCTTCGGAAACAGGAAACCAGTCTCGCCGTCCTTGATGGTTTCCGCCAGCCCGCCGGTCTGGTGGCCGATCGGCAGCGATCCGAACCGCTGCGCATACATCTGGCTCAAGCCGCACGGTTCGAACCGCGACGGCATCAGCGTGAAATCGCTGCCGGCAAAAATTCGGCGCGCCTGGGCGTCGTTGAAGCCGATGACGACGCCGATCGCATCCGGCCTGCGGCGATGCGCGTTGACCAGCGCCTGTTCGATCTGAGCCTCGCCGCTGCCGGTCACCACGATCTGCCCGCCCGCCTCGATGATTTCGTCGGCGGCGGACAGGACGAGGTCGACGCCCTTCTGGTGCACCAGGCGGGCGACAAGGCCGAACAGCGGACCGCGCGACAGCGCCAGGCCGAACTGCTTGCGGACGTAATCGGCATTCGCCTGCTTGCCCTCCCAATCGCCGGGGGCGAAGGTCTGCGCCAGATGCGCGCAGGCGCTGGGATCCCAGCTTTCGTCGATGCCGTTCAGGATGCCGGTCAGTTGCGCCGCGTTCGAGCGACGCTGCAGCAGGCCTTCAAGCCCGCAGCCGAGCTCGCGCGTCGTGATTTCCTTCGCATAGGTGGCGCTGACGGTGGTCAGGTGCGAAGCGTAGACGAGGCCGCCCTTGAGGAACGAGACATGGTCGTAGAATTCGAGCCCGTCGATGTGGAAGGAGCTTTCAGGCGCCCCGATCCGGCGCAGCGAGTCCGGCGGGAACAGCCCCTGATAGGCGAGGTTGTGAATGGTCAGGATCGAGGGAACCTTTGAACCTCGCCATGCCAGATAGGCCGGCGCCAGCGCGGCCTGCCAGTCGTTGGCATGGATCAGGTCTGCTGCCCAATTCTTGTCCAGGCTGCCCGCGGCAAGTTCGGCGGCGGCGGATGCGAACCGACCGAATCTGACGTCGTTGTCCGGCCAGTCGCGCCCGGATTCGTCGCCATAGGGGTTGCCCGGCCGGTCGTAAAGTTGCGGGCAGAGCAGGACGTAAACCGGCAGACCATCCTTGGTCGCTGCCCGCCCGAGCGAGCAGGCCGGCATCTCCGCCAGAGAGGGGCATTCCCCAACGATTTCAATGTGGGTGAACTGTTCGATGATGTCCCGATAGCCGGGCAGCATGATCCGGACGTCACTCCAGCGGCGTAGCGCCCGGGGTAGGGCGGCGGATACGGCGGCGAGACCGCCCACCCGGACGAAGTCATCCATTTCAGTGGTGACGAACAAGACCTTCAAGACAAGTGTCCTTGTACCTGCCGCAATATTATTGATGCAAGAATGGGTCCAACTTCCTTACGTGTTACAACGCGCGCTCGGGGCGGTCGTTCCTGAGCGAACTACTTTCCTGTCGACGCTGCACAATTTAGGGTCACGGCCGCTGACCAAAACGAATGGCCGCAAAAGGCCGGGGAGTTTCACGCAATGACCATAGCCGGCAATGATCAGAGGAATTTGACAGGCAGCTTCGCAGGCCTGCGGGTCCTCGATTTCTCCACTACGATTGCCGGCCCCCATTGTACACGCATGCTCGCCGATATGGGAGCGGAGGTTATCAAGATCGAGACTGAGGAAGGCGAGACGATGCGGACCCGCCCGCCGGTGCGGAATAATTGCTCGACCGCCTTCGGCCAGCTCAACGTAGACAAGAACAGCCTGGTGCTGGATTTGAAGTCACCTGAGGGAGCGGAGGCCGTCCGCCGCCTGGTCGCGACCGCGGACGTGCTGGTGGAAAATTTCCGTCCGGGCGTGATGCGGCGATTGAAGCTCGACTACGCCGCGCTGCATGAGCTCAACCCGAAACTGGTATACTGCTCGATCTCGGGATACGGCCAGACCGGGCCGTCGGCGGAGCTGCCGGCCTATGCGCCGGTGATTCACGCGGCCTCGGGCTATGAGATGGCGCATCTGGCCTACCAGCCGGGACGCAGCCGGCCGGACTATTGCGGCATCTACCACGCCGACGTGCTCACCGGCGTCTACGCGTTCGGCGCGATCTCGGCGGCGCTGTATCAGCGCAAGACAACTGGGCAGGGCCAGCATATCGACGTCTCGATGCTGGAATCCATGCTGAGCCTGACGCTGAACGAACTGCAATGGTCGCAATTCGAAGTGAAGCCGACGCAGCGGCCGATGTTCGGCCCGATCGAGACGACGGACGGCTACGTGATGATGGCGATCGCCAGCGAGAAAACCTTTCAGAGCCTGATGCAGGTGATCGGTAACCCCGAATGGGTGAGCGATCCGCGCTTTGCGAGATATTCCGATCGGCGGGAAAACTGGACGAGCCTGATCGAAGGCGTCGAGGCGTGGTCGCGCACTGTCACGACCGAACAGTGTCTCGTAGCCCTCAATACGCACGGCGTTCCGTCATCGGCCTATCGCACCGTCGCCGAGGCGCTGCGCGATCCGCAGATCGCCCACCGCGGCGCATTGGCCGAGGTCGAGGACGGCGGCGGCACGTTCAAGGTGCTCAACCTGCCGTTCCGCATGTCGGGCGCCAAAGTGTCGGCGGCCAGGCGCATGTCGACGCTCGGCGAGCACACACGTGCCTACCTGAAAGAGACCGGCTTGTCGGAGGATGAAATCGCAGCCTTTGCCGGCAAGGCGCAGGCGACCGCGCGCGCCTGACAGCACGGTCCGCATAGCGAAACATGAACCTGCGGCGTTTCATCCGCGGGTTGCGAACGGCCTTGCCCGCGACGGAAATTCCAGACAATCTTACCGCAGCGATCACGATCCGGAATACCGGACGGATGACACATCGGAGGGAATATCCATGAATGCGGCGATCCGTTCGGGCGCGCTTGCGCGAATATTTCTTGTGGCGGGATTTGGTGTGGCGTTGTCGGCAATGCCCGCCAACGCGCAGAAGCCGGGCGGCAGCATCACGGTCGGCCTCGAACTCGATATCCCCGGTTTCGATCCGCTGAAGGTCGGCGTGTACGACACGGCGGCACTGACCGCGTCATCCGCGATATTCGATACGCTCACCTATCTCGACGCCAACGGCAAGCCGCAGCCCAAGCTCGCACTGTCCTGGGAGCCCTCCGAGGACTTCAAGATGTGGACCTTCAAGCTTCGTCCTGGCGTCAAGTTCCATGACGGCACGCCGCTCAATGCCGAAGCCTACAAGGCCAATTTCGACCGGCAGAAGGATCCTGCGAACAAGTGCCGCTGCGCCTTCTATATCTCCAACGTCAACAACGTTCAGGCGCCGGACGAACTGACGTTGGTCTATCATCTCAACGACCCCCAGGTGAACTGGCCTTCGCTGGTTTCTTATGCGAGCCAGAACAGCGCGGTTCACTCCCCGACGGCCTGGAAGGCCAAGGGCGATGAATACAACCGCAACCCCGTCGGCAGCGGTCCCTATATTCTGAAATCCTGGACGGCCGGCGATCGCATGATCCTGGAGAAAAACCCGGATTACTGGGACAAGGACAAGGTCTATTTCGACCGCATCACGCTGAAGCCGCTGCCCGATGCGCAATCGCGCTTCGCCAGCCTGCAATCGGGCGAGGTCGACCTGGTCTGGGATGACGAATACAGCGCCGACAATATCCAGAAGGCGCAAAAAGATTCCAAGCTGACGGTGCACACATACGAGGGGTCCGGTGCGCAGGTCTACGCCTTCAACACCAAGGTCGCGCCATTCGACGACCTGCGCGTGCGCCAGGCGCTGGTAATGGCGCTTGACCGCAAGAGGATGTCGCAGGCGATCACCAACGGTCTGTCCCGTCCTGCCAGCAATCCCTATGGCGACGGCTCCTGGGTCAAATGCAAGGACGACGGTGCTCTTCCCGAAGACCTTGAGAAGGCCAAGGCGCTGATCAAGGACTACGGCAAGCCTGTCGATTTCAAGATGCTCGTTACGGCGACGCCGCGCGGACGCATGGTTGGCCAGGTGCTGCAGCAGTTCTGGAAGCGGGCCGGCGCCAATATGGAGATTGAGCAGGTCGACCAGGCCACCATCCCGCCGCGCGCCTTCATGCGCCAGTTCCAGTTGACGCCGTGGCGAATTGTCGATCTGGCTGATCCTGACATACAGATGTACTCCAACTTCAAGACCGGAAGTCCGGTGGCGCTTGCCAACTACTCCAATCCGGAGCTCGACAAGCTGCTCGATCACGCCCGTGTCACGGCAGATACCAATAAGCGCATCGACGACTATTGCGCGATCAGCCGGCTGATCAACAAGGAGGCGATCTGGTTCTGGACCTTCCAGAACACCTACTACGCGATATCGAGCGCGAAGGTGAAGGGACTGCCCAAAATGTATAGCGGGGTGATCGACGTATCGCGCGCCTGGAAGGAATAGCCGCTTATGGCGTTCTTCGTTGCACGCCGGCTCTTGTATCTGGTGCCGGTGCTGATTGCAGTTTCGCTGCTGACGTTCTCCATCGCGTCGCTGCTGCCGGGCGATCTCGCCTATACGATCCTTGGTGACCAGGCGACGCCGGAGAACGTGGCGGCGCTGCGGGCTGACATGGGACTGGATCAGCCGATCTGGTGGCGTTATCTAAGCTGGCTCGGCAATGTGATGCAGGGTGATTTCGGCCGTTCGTTCCGGACCGGCCAGACGGTGCTGCAGGCGGTCGCCGAGCGGCTGCCGGTCTCGATCGAACTGATGCTATTGGCGCAGGTCGGCGCTCTCGCGATCGGCGTACCCCTGGCGATCATCTGCGCGGCGCGCAGCGGTGGACCGTTCGACCGCTTCATGACCGGCACGGCCTTTGGCATGCTGTCGGTGCCGACCTTTCTCTCGGCGATCCTGCTGATCTATCTGTTCGCGGTCGAGCTGCGCTGGCTGCCGGCGACCGGCTATGTGCCGTTCGCCGAGGACCCGATCGGCAACCTCCGCTTCTTCGTGCTGCCGTCCCTGACGCTCGCGCTGGCCGAATGGCCGGGGATCATGCGCATTCTGCGATCCGACATGATCGCGACCTTGCAGGAAGACTATATCGCGCTTGCAAAAGCCAAAGGCCTGACGCCGGCGCGCATCCTGTTCGTGCATGCGCTGAAGCCATCGTCGCTGACGCTGGTGACGATCACCGGCATCAACATCGGCCGGCTGATCGGTGGCGCCGTCATTGTCGAGACGGTGTTCGCGCTGCCTGGAATCGGCCGGCTTCTGGTCAGCGCGATCGGCACCCGCGACCTCATCATCCTGCAGGGCGTGGTGCTTCTGGTCGCCGCCGGCTTCGTCATCATGAACTTTATCGTCGATCTGCTCTACGCCGTCCTCGACCCCAGGATTCGTCATGGCCACGCTTGAACTCACACTGGACGAGGAGCTGCAGGCACGACCGCTAAAGCGCGGACGCAGGCTGGGGCCGCTGTTCTGGGCGGCGATCGGCTGGATGGTGCTTGTGTTTGCGGTTGCGATCTTCGCCGATTTCCTTCCGCTACCGAGCCCGACCGATATGGACATGCTGGAACGGCGCGCAGCGTTCTCCGCCGCGCATTGGCTTGGAACCGACGGGCTCGGCCGCGACGAACTCTCGCGGCTGATCCATGGCGCGCGCATATCGCTGGTGGTCGGCCTCTGTGCGCCGGTGATCGGCCTCACCATCGGGGGCGCGCTCGGCATGCTCGCCGGTTACTTCGGCGGCCGGTTCGAGACGATCGTCGTCGGCAGCATGGACGTGCTGCTGGCCTTTCCGCCGCTCATTCTCGTGCTGGCTGTGATTGCCTTTGTCGGGCAATCGATCTTCAATCTTACCTTGATCCTGGGCGCGCTGAGCATTCCCGCCTCCATGCGGGTGGCGCGGGCGGCGACGCTGACGCTGTCGCGGCGCGAATTCGTCATCGCGGCACAGGCGCTGGGCGCCTCGCATGCGCGCATCCTGCTGCGCGAGCTGCTGCCGAACGTGATCCTGCCGCTGTTTGCCTTCTTCCTGCTCGGCGTCGCCGTCATCATCGTGGTCGAAGGCGCGCTGTCCTTCCTCGGCCTCGGCGTGCCGCCGCCGATTTCGAGCTGGGGCAGCATGATCGGGGAGGGGCGCGAGAGTCTCGATGTGGCGCCGCGGCTCGCCTTCCTGCCGGCCGCGGCGATGTTCTTCACCGTGCTTTCCTTCAATCTGGTCGGCGACACCTTGCGTGCGCTGACCGATCCACGGCAGGGCGCGCTGTGACTGACAACGTGTTGCTTTCGGTCGAGGACATCCTGGTCGACCTGCCGACCCCGCGCGGCAATCTGCGCGCGGTGGATCATGTCGATCTCACCGTCGGCGCGGGCCAGACGCTCGGCGTCGTCGGCGAATCCGGCTGCGGCAAGACCATGCTGTCGCGGGCGATCCTGCAATTGCTGCCGAAGAAGGCAAAGCTCTCCGGCCGCGTGATGTTCGACGGGCAGGACCTGCTGCGGCTCTCACCGGAGAAACTGCGCAAGCTGCGCGGGCGCTCGCTGGCGGTCGTGTTCCAGGATCCGATGACCTCGCTCAACCCGGTGCTCACGATCGGCACCCAGTTGATCGAGACGCTGCAGGAGCATCTCGAACTGGACGACGCCACGGCCACCAGGCGCAGCATCGAGTTGCTCGCGGCGGTCGGCATTCCCGCGCCCGAGCAGCGGCTGGCGCAGTATCCCCACCAGCTCTCGGGCGGCATGCGCCAGCGGGTGGCGATTGCGATTGCGCTGTCCTGCGAGCCAAAGCTCTTGATCGCCGACGAGCCGACCACCGCGCTCGACGTGACGATCCAGGCGCAGATCCTCGATCTCCTGGCGCGTGAGCAGCGCCGTCGCCACATGGCGATGATCATCATCACCCACGACCTCGGCGTCGTCGCCGGCCGCACCGACGAAGTCGCCGTCATGTATGCCGGCCGCGTGGTCGAGCGCGCGCCGACGCCCGCCTTGTTCAAGAAGATGCGGATGCCCTACACCGAGGCGCTGCTGGCGGCGTTGCCTAAGCTCGATGCCGCGCCCCATACACCGTTGCCGGCCATCTCGGGGCGTCCGCCCGATCCGACCCGGCCGCTGCAGGGGTGCTCGTTCTCGCCGCGCTGCCGTTATGCGGTGGCCCGCTGCCAGAACGAGAAACCCGCGCTCGAGGCGGCAGAGACGAGCGCACATCAATACGCCTGCTTCCACCCGATCGAGATCCATGCGGAGGCCGGCGCATGATGCTGCAAACTGTGCAAGCCACTCCAAACGAACCGCTGCTCGCCGTCGACGATCTGGTCGTGGAATATCCCGTCGGTGCCAAGATCGTTCATGCCGTGTCCGGCGTGTCCTTGCAGATCGCCCGCGGCGAAACGCTGGGTCTGGTCGGCGAATCCGGCTGCGGGAAATCGACGCTGGGCCGGGCGGTGTTGCAGTTGCGCCGGCCGACCTCGGGGCGGGTGCTGTTCGACGGTCACGATCTCACGACGATGCAGGGCGATGCCTTGCGGCTGATGCGCCGGCGCGTTCAGTTGATCTTCCAGGACCCGATCGCTTCGCTCAACCCGCGCCGCAAGATCGGCGACATCGTCGCCGAGCCGCTGGTGATTGCAGGCGTCAAGGATCCGGAGAAGCGCGAGCGGCTCGTCCATGAGGTGCTCACCGCGGTCGGGCTCGACCCGACCCTGGTCGTGGGACGGCTGCCGCATGAATTCTCCGGCGGGCAGTGCCAGCGCATCTGCATCGCGCGCGCGCTCATTCTCAATCCGGAGTTCATCGTCTGTGACGAGCCGGTCTCCGCGCTCGATGTTTCCATCCGCGCCCAGATCCTCAATTTGCTGGAAGAGATGAAGGGCCGGTTCGGCTTGACGCTATTGTTTATCGCGCACGACCTCGCCGTGGTGAAGGCGGTGAGCGACCGTGTGGCGGTGATGTATCTCGGCCGGCTCTGCGAGGTCGGCCCCTCCGAACAGCTCTTTGCCCGGCCGGCGCATCCCTATACCGCGCTGCTGATCGAGGCGATCCCGGTGCCTGATCCGGACGTCCGCCCCACCGAGACCGTGCCGGTTGGCGAGCCGCCATCGCCGATCGCGCCGCCGTCCGGCTGCCGGTTCCGCACCCGCTGCCCCCGCGCGGATCAGCGATGCAGCGACGAGATGCCGGAACTGCGCGCCGTGGCACCGGGTCAGTTCGCGGCTTGCCATCACCCGCTGATCTGACTACCGGGAGGCGGTTGCCTGCGTTTGTCTCGCTTGGTGGGACGTGGCAATGTCCGCCCCCGAAAGAAATGCCTGTGCCAAGAACAAGAACGACGGGAGAGAAGCGATG
Organism: Bradyrhizobium sp. 170; assembly: GCF_023101085.1. Taxonomy (NCBI): domain Bacteria; kingdom Pseudomonadati; phylum Pseudomonadota; class Alphaproteobacteria; order Hyphomicrobiales; family Nitrobacteraceae; genus Bradyrhizobium; species Bradyrhizobium sp. 170. The sequence goes on from NZ_CP064703.1 coordinate 3,201,508, forward strand.
AAGAGTTTTCAGGTCGCCGAGTTCAACGCCCCCCTGAAAGAGGTGGATCAGGAGACGCCGCAGCCCACGGGCACGCAGGTGCTGATCAAGGTCAAGGCTGCCGGCGTTTGCCACAGCGACCTTCACATCTGGGAAGGCGGCTATGATCTCGGCCATGGCCGCAAACCGCTGTCGCTGAAGGATCGCGGCGTGTCGCTGCCGCGCACGATGGGGCACGAGACGGTCGGCGAGGTGGTGGCGTTTGGGCCCGATGTTAGCGCCGCCGACAAGGGTGATCTCAAGGTGGGCGATGTCGCTCTGGTCTATCCCTGGCTTGGCTGCGGCAAATGCGCGACCTGCGTGGGCGGCGACGAGAACATGTGCGTCGTGAAACCAAATTCGCTCGGCGTCTATTGCGATGGCGGCTATGCCGATTACATGACGGTGCCGAATCCGAAGTACCTGTTGAACCTGAAAGGGCTCGATCCCGTCACCGCGGCGCCCTATGCCTGTTCCGGCGTCACCACCTATAGCGCACTGAAGAAGGTCGAGTTCGCCTTCAACTCGCCGATCGTCATCTTCGGGGCGGGCGGGCTCGGCCTGATGGCGCTGTCGCTGTTGAAGGCGATGGGCGGCAAGGGCGCCATCGTCGTCGACATCGACGCCCGCAAGCGCGAAGCCGCTGAAGCGGCCGGTGCGCTCGCCACCGTCGACGGCAAGGCGCCGGATGCTCTGGAGCAACTGGCGAAGGCGGCTGGCGGACCCATTCGCGCCGTCATCGATCTCGTCGGCAATGCGCAGACCACGCAGCTCGGCTTCGATTGCCTGACCAAGGGCGGCAAGCTCGTCATCGTCGGCCTGTTCGGCGGCGGCGCGACCTTTGCTTTGCCGCTGATTCCGATCAAGGCGATCACGATCCAGGGCAGCTATGTCGGCAATTTGCGCGAGACCGAGGAACTGCTCGATCTCGTTCGCAACAAGATGATCGCACCGATTCCGGTCACGACGATGCCGCTCGCGAAAGCGAACGAAGCGCTGACCGATTTGCAGAAAGGCAAGCTGGTCGGCCGCGCCGTGCTGACGCCGTAGGTCCCGCCGTCGCCACCGTCATTGCGAGCGCTAGCGACGACTTGTCCGCCGTAGCTCGAAGAGCGAAGGCGGAAGCAATCCATCCATCCGTTCTGCCGTGACATGGATTGCTTCGCTTCACTCGCAATGACGGCTACTATCTTTTTTAGTCTCCCAAGGAACCCCCATGTCCGCAAACAACGCCCTCCACATCGCCGTGCTCGGCGGCGATGGCATCGGCCCTGAGGTGATGGCGCCGGCGATCGAAGTCCTGCGCAAGATCGAGGCGACATCGGACCTCAAGTTCCGCTTCACCGATGCCCCGGCCGGCGCCAACAATTATCTCGCGACCGGCAAATCGATGCCGGACTCGACGATCCGGTTATGCGAGGAGGCGGATGCCATCCTGCTCGGCGCTTGCGGCCTGCCGTCGGTGCGCTACCCTGATAACACCGAGATCGCTCCGCAGATCGAACTGCGCTTCCATTTCGACCTCTATGCCGGCGTGCGCCCGGCGCGGCTGATTCCGGGCGTGCCGAGCCCGATCGTCGGCGCCGACCAGCGCGGGATCGACCTCGTGCTGATCCGGGAATCCACCGAAGGCCTGTTCGCCTCGATGGGCAAGGGCGTGGTGACGGACACCGAGGCGCGCGAGACGCTGGTCATCACCCGTAAAACCTCGGAGCGTTTGTTCGAGTTTTCGTTCCGCCTCGCCGAACGACGCAAGGCGCGGGGCAAGACGAATGGCGGCCTTACCTGCGTCGACAAGGCCAACGTTTTCAGGGCGTTCGCGTTCTTTCGCGAGATGTTCGATGAGGCCGCCAAACGCCATCCCGACGTCAAGGCCGACCGGCTCTATGTCGATGCCTGTTCGCTGATGATGGTGAAGCGTCCCTGGGACTTCGACGTCATGGTGACGGAGAACATGTTCGGCGACATCCTCTCCGACCTCGCCGCCGGCCTGATCGGAGGGCTGGGCTTGGCCCCCTCGGCCGATATCGGCGACCGCTACGCCGTGTTCCAGCCGTGCCACGGCACCGCCCCTGACATCATGGGGCAGGGCAAGGCCAACCCGACGGCAATGATCCTGTCGGCCGCGATGATGCTGGACTGGCTCGCCGACAAGCACGGCCTCGAAAGCGCCGCCGAGGCCGGCGAGCGCATCGAGCGCGCGGTCGACAAGGCCTATGCGGGAGGAATCAAGCCGATGGAATTCGGCGGCAGCAACGGCACCGCGGACATTACGAAGGCGGTGATCGCTGCGCTCTAGCTTGTAGCCCGGATGAGCGAAGCGAAATCCGGGGCCGGTGTTGCAAGAGTCCCGCAGAGTGTCTGAAAACTCACGCGCACTCCGCTCATGATCAAAAGCGTTCTTCCACATAACAGGGATAGCTTTTCTGTCTCTCTTTAACGGCGGCGAGATCAAGCTCGATGACGGCGAGCGGGTTTTCCTGGGACGTCATGTCGATTAATTCTCCATTGGGTGCGCAGGCGAACCCTTTCCCCCCAAAAGTTGGCCCGTTTGGTCCTTGTCCCACACGGTTCGAACTCACGACATAGCAGCCTGAAACAATCGCGGCCATTGCGCCTGCAGTGCGGAAAACATCCACCGTTCTTCCCGTGGCTCTGGGAACAACGATCAACTCAGCGCCTTGATTGCGGTAATGGCGAGCATGCTCGTTGAACATCACTTCCGTGCAAAGGAGTACCCCGACACTTACACCGCAAACAACGACTGGCTCGAAATCACGCGATTGCGTTGCGTACCAATTCGATTCAAACCAGCCAGCCTCTGCGGGAAAATATTGCTTTGTGTGGAGATGCTTTATGGCTCCACCTTCAAGGCAGAATGCCTCATTTGCAAGCCGAGATCCCTCCCAAACAGGCCGGGAAGAAATGACCGCCGGGATCTTTAGCCTATTGAGTGCCTCCAGGCCTGCCCGATGACATTCAATACTGTGTTCTGCGACTTTAGGGTCGAAATCCGAAGCTGATGCAATCCAGGGACCGAAGGGCAACTCATTCGTTACTAATATATCGAGTTTTGCGTCGGAGAGGTCGCCTACCAACTTGAACCACTGTTCGCTGTTGGCAATCAAACCTTCTGACCATTCTACAAACCCCACGCGCATGGCTTATCCTCTTCGATTTGGGCCCTCTGAGTTACATGAGATGCAAAATGGTCGCCAGGAAAAAAAGGCACCGTGTATCCTCAGCGCTACTTCCCCTTGAACTGCGGCTTGCGCTTTTCCATGAAGGCGGTGCGGCCTTCGCGGAAATCCTCCGAGTCCATGCAGGCGGTGCCGATCTTCTTGATTGCGTCCATGTCGCGCCGGCTTTCGTCTTTCAGCACTTCGGCGATGGTGATCTTGGCGGCCTTGATCGCCAGCGGCGCGTTGCCGGAAACGGTGCGCGCGATTTCCATGGTCGCGTCCCACAGCTCGGCGTCAGGCAATACGCGCTCGACCAGCCCGATCCGCAACGCTTCCGTGGCCTCGATCCGCATGCCCGTATACATGATGAGCCGCGCCCAAGACGGCCCGACCAGCGAGACCAGATGCTTGAGGCCGTCATAGCCGTAGGCGATGCCGAGCCTGGCGGCGGGAATGCCGAACTGGCTGTTGTCGGAGGCGATACGGATGTCCGTGAGCATCGCGACCTGCATGCCACCGCCGAGGCAGAAGCCGCGGATGCAGGCGATCGTCGGCTTCGGGTAGCTCGCCAGCAGCGCACGCTGCGCCTCGCTCCGTTTCGAATATTCTTCCGAAGCCGCCGCGTTGTGGCGGGTCTTTTCGAACTGGCTGATATCGGCACCCGAGACGAAGGCCTTGTCACCGGCACCGACCAGGATGACCACGCGAACGTCGGGATTGTCGCGCAGCCCGACCAGCGCATGGCCCAGGCCCTCCCACATTTCGAGCGACATGGCGTTGCGCTTGTCGGGATTGTTGAAGGTGATGACGCCGACGCCGTCGCTGACGCTTTGCAGGATCTTGCCGTCGGCATGGGATGTTTCGGCGCTTTTGGGGAAGTCGAGCATCGGTTGCTGCTTTCAGTCGGGAAGGTTGGTCCATTGTCGGACAAGCTTCGCGCCGAGGCAATCGTTGACGAGGTCAATCGTTGCATCTTCCGTTGCATCGAGACCAGCAGCAGGTGCGGCGAGGGAATGCGAGATCGCTGGCGGGCCCTGGCTCACGCGTGTGGCGGCGTGGCGGGCATAGCCATGACGGTGGTGGAGATTTTGCGGACGCTGGCGCCCGCGACTATTCGCCGGAACGTGCCGCGCAGCCTTCATGCTGCTATGCGGCCGGATTCCGCCATTTCGCGATGGCAACAAACCGATCTTGTCCCGGCCAGATCAAGATCAGGCCTAGCGCAGCAACAGGCTACCCGGCGATTTCTCGCGTCGATTGATCGGGTCCGCGGTGCTGCGATCCAGGCGCGATACTGCCTAGCCCTCGTTGGCGGCGATCGATTCCATCAAGGACACCAGCTGACGCTGTACGGTTTGGTCCTTGATCTTGCTGTAGGCACGCAACAGCCTCAGGCTGAACGCGCTGTCCAGGAAGAGCAGGCTCTCGACCTCGCGCGCCTTGCCGTCGCCGTCGTAGAAGAACGTCACCGGCACGTCGAGCGCGGTAGCGATTGCCTGAAGACGAGCTGCGCCGACACGGTTGACGCCCTTCTCGTACTTCTGGACCTGCTGGAAGCTGACGCCGAGTTTGTCGCCGAGCTCCGCTTGCGAGATTTTCTGTTCCACGCGCCGCAGGCGAATCCGCTTGCCCAATTCGATATCGGGTTTGCCGGCGCTGCGCTGTTTCATCTTTTTCGCTGCTGATCTGTTCATTCTGGTTTTACCGTCCTTCAATCGGGAAACCCTGGCAAAAGTAGGTCAGAGGTTCATCCGCATTTGCCGTTGTTTAAAGTCAGTCCGAACCGTGAGGTTGTATAGAGAACCACAGGAATCCTGAGATATTACGGGATGGTAGCCAAACGCATGCGCGTATGGAAGCATCCTGATACCGGCGCCGCCAACCACCTAAAGCTGTCGGCACCCGGGGCGTATTTGGCAAAGAACCCCGCCCACTACATTTGACAAAATATTCGACAAACCACAACCACCGCGAGTTCAAAGGCCACAGATTTTGGCCCGCATGATTACCGTGTCGCGCTTAAGCACCGGATTTCTACGGGGTTTTCCGGCCGATAATGCGATCGCTCGCAGCGCGTGCCGGCTCTACATCGGCGTGCATCGCGTGAAATGCCCGCGGGCAGTGATGCCTGACAAAATGCAGCAACGTTCAGTTCCGTTTTTCAGATCATTTTTCAGATCAAGCGTGACGGGAAATTGCGGCAAGCAACGTGCTCGCACGTCATGCGCGCCTTTGACGGAGCGGACCAGACCGACATCGCACAACATTTGCGGCGTGTCGGTTGCCTGCGCAATGAACATCGCCGCCGGCGTCAGGAATCGCAAGACGTTGCCTTCGGCAACTCAGTTGCCTCGGCAACTGATGGGCCGGGCAAGCCGTGACGAGAGCTTATGGCAATTTGCGGACGGGGACACCGGTTCGGCCCGCGCCTCCGGCCGGGTTTGCCGAAATGATTGCGATCATCGGCCCAGCCGTCTGCGGCCTATTGGCCCGGGATACTACTTAAATTGGCTTCCACAGCCGCTGCGTTTTGCATACGATTTGCGGTAGTGGCCGCATCGTCGGCCAGGCCAAAGTCCCGCTTACAAGGGACGGGCATACAGGGGAGGAACGCCATGAAGCGAAGAACCGTACTTGCGGGCCTTGGTGCGACGGCGGCTGCCGGCGCGCTGGGCATGCCATCGATCCTGAGGGCGCAGGCGCTTGTCACGCTCAACGGAGCCGTACAGTTCAACGACGACCACGCCTTCACCAAGGCGCTGACCCGGTTTGAAGAACTGGTGAAGAAGTATTACGGCAAGCCCGTCAACTTCACGCTGCACAAGAATTCGTCGCTTGGTCTCGAGAAGCAGTATTTCGAGTATATGTCGCAGGGCAAGGCGGTCGATTACGGCATCGTCTCGCCGGCCCACATGTCGACCTTCGCCAAGGCGGCGCCGTTCATCGATGCGCCGTTTGTGTTCAAGGGCATCGAGCACATGAACAAGGTCGTCGAACAGAATATCCTGGCGCCGGTCGCCGATGAAATCGCTACCAAGGCCGAGGTCGTTCTGATCGGCTATGCGGGTGGCGGGATCCGCAACATCTTCGCCAACAAGCCGCTCAAGAACCTCGCCGATCTTAGGGGTCTCAAGGTGCGCGTGCAGGGCGCTCCGATCTGGTCGAAGACGTTCGCAGCCGTCGGCATGAGCCCGACCGTGATCGCCTACAATGAAGTCTACAACGCCATCCAGAACGGCGTGATATCGGCCGGCGAGAACGAGGCGGCCGGTGTCGAGGCGATGAAGTTCTATGAAGTAGCACCGCACCTCAACCTGACGCAGCACGCGGTATCGATCCGGCCGATCTGCTTCTCGGTGAAAACGCTGAAGACGTTGCCGAAGGACTTGCAGGACGCGATCATGAAGGCCGGCAAGGAGGCCGGCGACTACGGCCGTCAACTGGAGTCGAGCGAGGAAGTCGTCAAGCTCGACACGCTGGAGAAGGCGGGCAAGCTCAAGCGCGTTCCGTTCGAGGAGCGCGACGCGATGAAGAAGCTCGCCGATCCCGTGATGGCCACCTACGCCAAGGAAATCGGCGCCGAGGGCATCTTCGAGAAGATCAACGTCGCCTGAGAATTGTCGCTGCCTGCGCGGCAGGAAGTCGGGGCAAGCCAGACGGCTTGCCCCATTCCATGATTGTGATCCTCCGGAGCCATGATGACTGAAATATCAATGCCGCCGCACCCGTCGCTATGGCGCCGAGCGACGGCGGCCTATGCCAAACTGCTGGAAGTCCTGCTCGCCGCCTGCGTCGGCATTCTGGTCATTCCGGTCACGCTGCAGATCATCTCGCGCTACACGCCGTTTATCCCGTCCTACATCTGGACCGAGGAGATGGCGCGCTTCATGTTCGTCTGGACGATCATGATCGGCGCCATGGTCGGCATCAGGGAGTCGCAGCATTTCGAGGTCGATGTCTGGCCCGAACTGGCGCGGCGAAGCGAAGCCGCGGTGCGGATTCTCGCGCGCCTGGGTGTGCTGGCGATGGCGTTGGTGTTTGTGTGGGCCGGGCTCGAATTCACGCGGTTCGCCTGGAACCGAACGTCGGAACTGGCGGATCTGCCGCTCTGGATGATCCACGTCGCATGGCCGGTGGCCGGGGTGACGTGGATCGTGTTTGGCGGCGAACAGATCCTTGATGAGCTGCGGATTCTGCTTGGGGCAAAACGATGAGCGGTAATGTTCTTTCTGCCGGAGAGGCCGCACTGGTCCTGTTCGGGACATTTATCGGCCTGCTCATCATTCGCGTGCCGGTCGCCTTTGCGCTCGGCCTCGCCTGTGTCCCGATCCTCTTGACCGAGCCCCGCCTGTCGATCATGACGCTCGCGCAGGAGACCTTCAACGCCTACAATTCGTTCATCCTGCTGGCGGTGCCGTTCTTCCTGCTGACGGCCAACCTGATGAGCATTGGCGGCATCACCGACCGCCTGGTCGCGTTGTCGCGCTCGATGGTCGGGCATTGGCCGGGATCGCTGGCGCAAATCAACGTCGTGCTGTCGGTGTTCTTTGCCGGCATCTCCGGCTCCTCCACCGCGGATGCGGCGAGCCAATCCAAGATCTTCATCGACGCCCAGACCAAGGAGGGCTACGACCTCTCGTTCTCCATCGCCATCACCGCGGTCTCGGCCGTGCTCGCCGTCATCATCCCGCCCTCGATCCTGATGATCGTGTGGGGCGGGCTGATCTCGACCTCGATCGCGGCGATGTACCTCGCCGGCATCGTGCCGGGACTGCTGATTGCGGGCGCGCAGATGGCGACCGTGCATGTCTATGCGACGCGTCGCGGCTATCCGACCTATCCGAAGGATAGCTGGCGGGACATGTGGTGGGCGATCTTGCGGTCGATACCGGCGATGACGACGCCGTTCATCATCGTCGGCGGCATTTTGCTGGGATGGTTTACCGCGACCGAATCCGCCTGCGTCGCGGTGCTCTATTCCATTGCGCTATCGACGTTCTTCTACCGTGAAACCGGCGCGCGCCAACTCTACAAGGCGTTGCTGGACACCGGACGTCTCGCCGGCGTTGCGCTGTTCTGCATCGGCACCGCGAGCGCCTTCGGCTGGCTATTGGCTTACTACAGGATTCCGCAGGAACTGCTGGCCAACGTCTCGACCTGGGGCATGGGCGCGATCGGGGCGGGCTTCTTCATCTCCTTCTGCTTTCTGGTGGTGGGGTGTTTTCTCGACGCCATTCCGGCGATCATCATTGTCGGTACCGTTCTCGAACCGCTGGCGAAATCGGTCGACCTCCATCCGGTGCAGTTTGCGATCATCTCGATCGTCTCGCTGGCGTTCGGGCTGGTGACACCGCCCTATGGCCTGTGCCTGATGATCGCCTGCTCGATCGCGGGCGTGCGGCTGCGCTATGCGCTAAAGGACACGGTCATCATGCTGATCCCGATGCTGCTGGTGCTGGCCGCGCTGATCATCTGGCCCAGCGTTTCGCTGTTCCTGCCGCGGTTGATCGTGCCAGAGATGCTTAAGTAGCTATTCTTCCTTATCGAGCGCGCAGCTTACCGTGTAGACGACGCCGCGCGGCAGGAAGTCGACGGTCGCTTCGCCGCCGAGCTGGTCGCGCGCGCTGCGCTCGATCAGCCGCGAGCCGAAGCCGCGCTGCACCGGCGCCGTGACGGGCGGGCCGCCGGCCTCGGTCCAGATCAGCCGCAGCTTGCGCCCGTCGCTTTCCTGGAGGATCTCCCAGTCCACCGCGACGGTCCCGGTGTCGTTCGACAGCGCGCCGTATTTGGCGGCGTTGGTCGCGATCTCGTGCACGATCATCGACAGCACCACGGCGAGCCGCGGCGACAGCGGAATCTGCGGTCCGAACATCCGCATCCGCTCCGGATTGTTGAGCAGATAGGGCTGCAGCACCCGCGCAATCACTTCTCGCAACTCCGCGCCCTGCCATTTTTCCTGGCTCAGCAGATTGTGCGCCTCCGCCAGCGCGCCGAGCCTTCCCTCGAACTTCTCGCGCTCCGCCCGGCTCGCGCTGCGGAACGTCTGGGTAGCGATCGACTGCAGCACCGCGAGCGTATTCTTGACGCGGTGGTTGAGCTCCTCGATCAGGAGATTGTGCAGCATCTCGCCGCGGGCGATCTGGGTTGCCATCCGCACCGCAAAGGCGAGGCCGACCATCAGCAGGACGGCGCCCATCACGCTTGCTATCGCCAGGTTGCGCCAGAGCGGCGCGACCAGCGAACGTTCGGCGACGCCTGCGGCAACCGTCCAGCCGGTGAGCGAGGAGCGGGCAAAGCTCGTAATCAGCGGCACGCCCTCGAGCGATACCGTCGGCACGGTGGCTTCGGGATTGTGGGCCATCTCCGCCTGGAACGAGGGCGATGCCCGCTTGCCGACGGTCTCCTGCGGGTTCGGCACGCGCGCGAAATTGGTGCCTTCGCTGTCGAAGATCGAGATCGTCCAGTCCTTGCCCGGCCGCTGCTGCTCGATCATGGCCTGAAAAATCTCGATCGGCGGACTGAAGGAGATGTCGTAAAGTACCTGGTCGTCCTGGATGACGGGTACTTCGACCGTCAGGATCAGCCGTTTCTTGACCGACCCGAAGAACAGGTTGGAGTAAACCGGCCTCTTTTCCGCGAACACCTTGTCGATCATGGCGAGGTTGTTGCGTAACGGCAGGTTTGCCGTGTCCGATGTGAGCGAGGAGAACACCTGGCGGCCTTCGCGGTTCGCCACCAGCACGACGCCGCCTTCGCCGTACTGGTCGAGGAAACCCTGGCAGATGCGGCGGAATCCCTCGAAGTCCCCGTCGCGCAGGGCGTTTGTCAGCGACAGCACCTGGAGCGCGCCGGTGATCCGCTGCATCTCGGCGTCGAGCACGAGGCGAATGCTGCGCACGTTTTCGAGCACCCGCTGGGTCGCATTCAGCCGGTCCTGCTTGTAATTGTTGTAGACGAGGCCGGCCGCGAAAATAATCAGCGGCAGCGTGGTTCCCGCGACCAGCAGGGCGAGACGCACTGGCAATGAAGGTTTCGGCAACGCAAGCCCCGGGTCGACGCCAATCGGTCGAAGCATAGGAGAAGCTGCCGAATTTCGCCAAGGAGATTAGAGGGATATCGAGAGGAATTGACCCGGCTTTTTGGCAGATGCGCCGGGCTCCGCGGTCGCTGAGTGCGCCGCGGAACCCGGATTACCTTCCTCAAAGGTTACTGTCGGTGATCGCGGCATACACCATGGTGCGCAGCTCGCGCCGCAACGGATAGGCGCTCGACGGCAGCACCTGCGTCATGAAGATCGCGATCAGCTCTTCCGCCGGATCGATGAAGAACGAGGTCGTCGCAGCACCTCCCCAGTTGAATTCGCCCGGGCTGCCGGCGATCAGCGTCTGCGCCGGGTTCATGGTGACGGCAAAGCCGAGCCCGAATCCGATGCCGTTATAGGCGGCCTCCGAGAACAGCGAGCGCGACATCGCCGGCAGGTCGGCCCCGCCGGGCAGGTGGTTCGACGTCATCAGCTTCAGGGTTTTCGGACCCAGCAGGCGGACCCCGCCGAGTTCGCCGCCATTGAGCAGCGCCCGGCAGAAGGTGAGGTAGTCGGCCACAGTCGAGCACAGGCCGCCGCCGCCAGAGATGAACGAAGGCGGCGATAGGAACGAACTCGTCGCCGGATCGTCCTGCAGCGTCAGCGTGCCCTTGCGCTCGGTGGCGAGCGGGTTGAAGCCGCCTTGCGGGTCGGCCGAATAGCACGCCGCGAAACGATGCGCCTTGTCCTTTGGCACGAAGAAATCGGTGTCGTTCATGCCGAGCGGATCGAGGATACGTTCTTTAAGGAACTGCTCGAACGGCTTGCCGCTGATTTTGCCGATGAGATAGCCGATCACGTCGGTGGAGACGGAGTAGTTCCAGGCCTCGCCCGGTGAAAACTCCAGGGGAATTTTCGCGAGGTCGTCGATCATGGTTTGCAGCGTGCCGGCCTTGATCACTTCGCCGATCTTGGTCTCGCGATAGGCGGCATCGACATTGCCGCGCTGCTGGAAGCCATATGTAAGGCCCGAGGTGTGGCGCAGCAGGTCCACGATCAGCATCGGCCGGGTCGGCGGACGGGTCAGGAAGGCCGGGTGCGTGCCGGCCACGAACACGCCGAGGTTCTTCCATTCCGGAATATATTTGTGCACCGGCTCATCCAGCGCGACGCGGCCTTCCTCGACCAGCATCATGAAGGCTACGCTCGTGAGCGGCTTGGTCATCGAATAGATGCGGAAGATCGTGTCGTCCTTCACCGGTGCCTTGCGCTCGACGTCGGCAAAGCCCTGCACGGTCGAATGGACGACCTTGCCGCGGCGATAGATCAGGAGCTGCGTCCCCGGGAAGCGCCCGCCGTCGACATAGCGTTGCTTCAGGTGATTTTCGAGACGATCGAGCGCCGCCTTGGACATTCCGGCTTGCTCGGGCGAGGCGGGGGTAGGGGCTAACATCGGCACTGATCTCCGGCTGGGATGCTGCCTTGATAGCCGAAAAGTGTGCCCCGTTCCAACCAGCCGCGCTTACCCGGCGTGGGACGCTGGTATAGGCTGCCGCCAGCCTTGGTCTATTCCCGCAGGACAGAAAAATGCGCCAATTCAGCGAAACCGAACTGACCGCCGCCGTAATCAGCAGTTTCGACGATACGCCGGATCCGCGAGCCAAATTCCTGCTGCAGGAACTGGTGAAATCGCTGCACGACTACGTCCGCAGGACCGATCTCACCTTCGAGGAATGGGAATATGCGATCGATTTCCTGACCCGGACCGGTCAGAAGTGCACCCCGATCCGGCAGGAGTTCATCCTGCTTTCCGATGTGCTTGGCGTGTCGATGCTGGTCGACGCCGTGAACCACAGGGAGCGCGAGGGCGCGACCGAGACCACGGTGCTCGGCCCGTTCTATGTCGGCGAGCACAAGGTGACGCCGCACGGCACCGATATCTCGGCCAATCTGGCCGGCGAGCGGATGTTCGTGCAGAGCCGCGTCACCGACCTCACGGGCAAGCCGCTGGCTGACGTGCCGGTGGACGTCTGGCACGCCGATGATGACGGCTTCTATGATTCCCAGAAGGCGTCCTACGCGACGCAGGGCCCGTCGTCGCGGGCGCGGTTCATCACAGATGCCGATGGCAGGTTCTTCTTCCGCACCATCCTGCCGTGCAGCTATCCGATCCCCACCGACGGCCCGGTCGGCGAGATGATCCTGCAGACCCGCCGCCATCCGATGCGGCCGGCGCATGTGCATTTCCTGGTTGACGCACCGGGCTATCAGCCGCTGATCACGCATGTCTTCATGGACGGCGACAAATATCTCGATTCCGACGTGGTGTTCGGGGTCAAGGACGAACTGGTCGCCAAAATCGAAAAGCGCACCGATCCGACGATGCCGGACGGCAAGCCAGCGGCCGCCCCGTGGCACCTCATGACCTACGAATTCCGGATGAAACCGGGCGGGGGAAGCGCGCCGAAACCGATGATGGCGAAGGCCACCGCGGACGCTTAAAACCGGCGCTCTGCGACTTGCTCAATTCTTGTGCGCCGCACAAGAATTGAGCGAATCGCAAATTTGGAAAGCTGTGACTGGTTCCTGACCGCCGCTTCTTTTTTCAGCAGCTATCTAGCAATATACTGATATCAATAAGTTTTTTGCGATGCACGAGGCTTGGCACGGAGCTTGAATAGCTAGTGCTGACGCCATCGATGCCGTCCCTTGAGACCACTCATCCGAATTGTGACGCCGCCATTCCGGGGCCTCCCTGGAACACGCCTTTGTGCGCCTAGCGCGGTGACCCAATCGGACGGCCCCGTTTCACGCACTGACGCAAAAGGACAATGACGCCCATGACGAAGCCTACCAATCCAACCTCACGCCGCGGTTTCAGCCGCCGCCAGCTCCTGAAGGCGACCGGCGGCACGGCGGCATTGCTCGCCGCCGCCAAGCTGAACTTCCCCGCCGGCGCGTTCGCGCAAGGCGCGGGTCCGGAAGTCACCAAGGCGACGCTCGGGTTCATCGCGCTGAGCGACGCCGGTCCGCTGTTCGTCGCCAAGGACAAGGGGCTGTTCGCCAAGTACGGCATGCCCGACGTCGAAGTCGCCAAGCAGGCCTCGTGGGGTACCACCCGCGACAACCTCGTGCTCGGCTCGGAAGGCAACGGCATCGACGGTGCGCACATTCTGACGCCGATGCCGTACCTGATCTCGGCCGGCAAAGTGACGCAGAACAATCAGCCGACGCCGATGTACATCCTGGCGCGGCTCAATCTCGACAGCCAGTGCATTTCCGTTTCCAACGAATATGCCGATCTCAAGCTCGGCGTCGACACCGCGCCGTTCAAGGTCGCGCTTGAAAAGAAGAAGGCCTCCGGCAAGGCGATCAAGGCCGCGATGACATTCCCGGGCGGCACCCACGATCTGTGGATCCGCTATTGGCTCGCCGCCGGCGGCATCGATCCCGACAAGGATATCGAAACCATCGTGGTGCCGCCGCCGCAAATGGTTGCCAACATGAAAGTCGGCACCATGGATTGCTTCTGCGTTGGCGAGCCGTGGAACCTGCAGTTGATCAATCAGAAGATCGGCTACACCGCCGTCAACACCGGGGAAATCTGGGCCAAGCATCCCGAGAAATCATTGGGCATGCGCGCTGCCTGGGTCGACAAATATCCGAAGGCGGCCCAGGCGATCCTGATGGCGGTGATGGAGGCGCAGCAATGGGCCGACAAGGCCGAGAACAAGAAAGAGCTCGCCACCATCATGGGCAAGCGGCAATGGATGAATTGCCCGGTCGAAGACGTTTACGACCGTTCGGCGGGCAAGTTCGACTACGGCATTCCCGGCAAGGTCGTCGAGAACTCGCCGCACATCATGAAATACTGGCGCGATCATGCGTCCTATCCGTTCCAGAGCCACGATCTCTGGTTCCTCACCGAAGACATTCGCTGGGGCAAGTATGACGCGGGCTTCGACACCAAGGCGCTGATCGCCAAGGTCAACCGCCAGGATCTCTGGAAAGAGGCCGCTAAGACGATGGGAGTCGCTGCTGCGGACATTCCGGCCTCGACCTCGCGCGGCAAGGAGACCTTCTTCGACGGCAAGGTGTTCGATCCGGAGAATCCGTCTGCGTATCTGAAGTCCCTGTCGATCAAGCGTGTTGATGTCTGATCCAAACCGGGCCGCGCGCTGGATGCGAGCGGCCCGCCCATTGAACACGGAGATATGATTTCAATGTCGATGCCTGCGATCAAAGCCGAAGCCACCGCGGTGGCCATTCCGACCGCGTCGCCGACTGCGGCGGCGCCAGTGGTCATGATGACGCCGAAGCAGGCGCCTCGTGCCGAGAAATACATCAAGATGGCGAGGGAGACCGCGGTGCGTGTCGTGCCGCCGCTGGTCGTGCTCGCGCTCCTGATGCTGTTCTGGGAGCTGGTCTGCCGCCGTACCGGCTCGACGCTCCCGCCGCCATCGAAAGTCTTCAAGGACACCAAGGAACTGATCCTCGATCCGTTCTTCGATAATGGCGGCATCGACAAGGGCCTGTTCTGGCATTTGTCCGCCTCGCTTCAGCGCGTCGCGTATGGTTACTCGATTGCCGCCATCGTCGGCATCGCGCTCGGCACGCTGGTCGGGCAGTCAGTGTGGGCGATGCGCGGGCTCGATCCGCTGTTCCAGGTGCTTCGCACCATCCCGCCGCTGGCATGGTTGCCGCTGTCGCTCGCCGCATTCCGTGACGGTCAGCCGTCGGCGATCTTCGTGATCTTCATCACCTCGGTCTGGCCGATCATCATCAATACCGCGGTCGGCATCCGCAACATCCCGCAGGACTATCGCAACGTTGCCGCGGTTGTTCAGCTCAACCCGCTGGAATTTTTCTGGAAGATCATGATCCCGGCGGCGGCGCCCTACATCTTTACGGGCCTGCGCATCGGCATCGGCCTGTCCTGGCTCGCGATCGTCGCGGCGGAGATGCTGATCGGCGGCGTCGGTATCGGCTTCTTCATCTGGGACGCCTGGAACTCCTCGCACATCAGCGAAATCATCCTGGCGCTGTTCTATGTCGGCATCATCGGATTCGTGCTCGACCGCCTGATCGCGGGAATGGCGAGGATCGTGACCCGCGGCACCGCACTGAACTGAAGGAAACATGTCATGCAGGCCTATCTGAAGCTCGACCACATCGACAAGACCTTCACCCGCGGCAACGCCACCACCGAGGTGCTGAAGGACATCAACCTGACGATCGGGAAGGGCGAATACGTCTCGATCATCGGCCATTCCGGCTGCGGCAAGTCCACGCTGCTCAACATCGTCGCCGGCCTCACCGACACCACCCAGGGCTGCGTGCTGCTGGAGAACCGCGAGGTCAATTCGCCGGGACCGGACCGCGCGGTGGTGTTCCAGAACCACAGCCTGCTGCCGTGGCTGACGGTCTATGAGAACGTCCGGCTCGGCGTCGACAAGGTGTTCTCGTCGAGCAAGACGCGGGCTGAGCGCGACGCCTGGGTGATGCACAATCTCAACCTGGTGCAGATGGCCCACGCCAAGGACAAGCGCCCATCCGAAGTGTCCGGCGGCATGAAGCAGCGCGTCGGCATCGCCCGCGCGCTCGCGATGGAGCCGAAGGTTTTACTGCTCGATGAGCCCTTCGGCGCACTCGACGCGCTGACCCGCGCGCATCTGCAGGATTCGGTGATGGCGCTGCACCAGAAGCTCGGCAACACCATCCTGATGATCACCCACGACGTCGACGAGGCCGTGCTGCTGTCGGATCGCATCGTGATGATGACCAACGGCCCGAGCGCACGGATCGGCGAAGTGCTGGAAGTGCCGCTGGCGCGGCCGCGCAAGCGGCTCGAGCTCGCGACCAACCCCGGCTACCTCAAGTGCCGGCAGCGCGTGCTTGAGTTCCTCTACGAGCGGCATCGCTTCGTCGAGGCGGCCTGAATTTTGCTTGGTCCTGTGCGGGGCGGGGCTTGGAAGAGGCAGGAGAAGAAAGATGACCCCAGAGCAAGTCAATCTCGTGCAGCAAAGTTTCGCCAAGGTAGCTCCGATCTCCGAACAGGCCGCCGTCTTGTTCTACGACCGCCTGTTCGAAGTCGCCCCCTCGGTGAAGGCGATGTTCCCCGCCGACATGACCGAGCAGCGCAAGAAGCTGATGGGAACACTCGCCGTCGTGGTCAACGGCCTCGGCGATCTCGGGTCGGTGTTGCCGGCCGCAAGTGCATTGGCAAAGCGTCACGTCTCCTATGGTGCCAAGCCCGAACACTATCCCGTGGTCGGCGGGACGCTGTTGTGGACGCTCGAAAAAGGATTGGGCGAGGCTTGGACGCCTGACGTCGCCGACGCCTGGACCGCGGCCTACGGCACGCTGTCCGGTTACATGATCTCGGAAGCCTACGGTGGCGCCCAAGCCGCTGAGTGAGGATGCGTCATGAGCGAACCGCTTGTCATCGTCGGCAACGGCATGGCCGCCGCTCGTCTGGTCGACGAATTGGCCAAGGTGGCATTGGGCCGCTACGCCATCGCCGTGATCGGCGACGAACCGCGGCTCGCCTATAATCGCGTGCTGTTGTCGTCGGTGCTGGCCGGCGAGACCACATCGCAGGACATCGAGCTGCGACCGGCGTCCTGGTGGCGCGACCGCGGCGTCACCCTGAAATATGGCTGTGTCGCCACCGAGATCGATGTCGGCCGCCGCGAACTCAAGATCGAGAATGACGAGAGCGTTCCGTTTTCGAAACTGGTGCTGACCACGGGCTCGTCGCCGCTGCGGCTCAACGTGCCGGGCGCAGACCTCGCTGGAGTGCATACGTTTCGCGATAGCCGGGATGTTGATTTGTTGCTGACGCTGGCTGCGCAGAAGAAGCGCGTGGTGGTGGTCGGCGGCGGATTGCTGGGCCTCGAAGCGGCTTATGGCCTCGCCAAGGCCGGCGCGCCGGTGACGCTGGTGCATCTGATGGACCGCCTGATGGAGCGCCAGCTGGACGCGCCCGCGGCCGAACTCTTGAAATCCCTCGTCGAGCGCAAGGGGATCGAAATTCTGCTCAACGCCAACACCGCGTGCATCCATGGCGTGACGCGCGTCGAAGGCGTCGAGCTGGTCGACGGCCGGCGGATCGACGCCGATGCCGTGATTTTTGCAGCAGGTATTCGGCCGAATATCGCGCTGGCAAAGCAAGCCGGCATTGCCGTCAACCGCGGCGTCGTGGTCGACGACCACCTGCAGACCGGCTCGCCCGGCGTATTTGCGGTCGGCGAATGCGCCGAGCATCGCGGCATCTGCTACGGGCTGGTCGAGCCGGCCTATGAGCAGGCGAGGGTGCTGGCGCGGCATCTCGCCGGTGGGGAAGCCTCCTATGCCGGCAGCACCGTCGCGACCAATTTGAAAGTCTCGGGCGTCAGCGTGTTCTCCGCTGGTGATTTCATCGGCGGTGACGGCAGCGAGACCATCGTGCTCTCCGATCTCAATCACGGCACCTACAAGAAGCTGGTGGTCGCGGACGGGCGATTGATCGGTGCGGTCCTGATCGGCGATGTCGGCGACGCGCTCTGGTATCTCGAACTGATCCGCACGCGGCAGCCGACGCAAAGAATTCGCGCCGACATGATGTTCGGCCGCTCGCTCGCCATCCGTTCGGAAGCTGCATGATCCGGTTGCCACCATGACTGCCATCGATCCCGACCTGCGCGCCATCAGCACCACCTGCGCCTATTGCGGCGTCGGCTGCGGCATTCTGGCGACGCCGGATGGGCGGGGCGGGGCCGCGATATCGGGCGATCCCGAGCATCCCGCCAATTTCGGCCGGCTGTGCTCGAAGGGATCGGCGCTCGGCGAGACGCTCGGCCTGACCGACCGGCTGCTCTATCCGATGATCCGCTGCGGCAAGGGGACCATGGAGCGGGTGGCGTGGAGCGACGCGCTCGACCATGTCGCGCACCGCTTCCAGCACATCATCGCGCGTGACGGCCCGGGCGCGGTCGCATTCTATCTCTCCGGCCAATTGCTGACGGAGGACTATTACGTCGCCAACAAGCTGATGAAGGGTTTCATCGGCAGCGCCAATGTCGATACCAATTCGCGGCTCTGCATGGCCTCTTCGGTTGCGGGCCACCGCCGCGCCTTCGGCGCCGACACGGTGCCGGGCTGCTATGAAGATCTCGACGAGGCGGATCTTCTGGTGCTGGTCGGCGCCAACGCGGCCTGGTGCCATCCGGTGCTGTACCAGCGCATGCTCGCCAACAAGCAGAAGCGCGGCGCGCGGATGATCGTGATCGATCCGCGCCGGACCGATACCGTCGGCGACGACGATTTGTTTCTGGGGTTGAAGCCGGGCACCGATACGGCGCTGTTCAGCGGGTTGCTGGTGCATCTTGCCGATAACGGTGCGCTCGACCGCGACTACATGGCACTCCATACCACGGGCTTCGATGACGCCATCGCCCGCGCGCGCAACATCGCGGGCAGCGTCGGGGCCACCGCGCTGTCGACCGGCCTCGCCGAGCAGGACGTCGCGGCGTTCTTCCAGATGTTTGCCAATACGCCGCGCGTGGTGACGCTCTACTCGCAGGGCGTCAACCAGTCGGCCCAGGGCACCGACAAGGTCAACGCCATCCTCAACTGCCACCTCGCGACGGGGCGGATCGGCCTGCCGGGCGCGTCGCCGTTTTCGCTGACCGGGCAGCCCAATGCGATGGGCGGGCGCGAAGTCGGCGGGCTCGCCAACCAGCTCGCCGCCCATATGGGCTTTACGCCGCCCGACATCGATCGCGTACGCCGGTTCTGGAAGGCGCCGCGCATCGCCACCCATGAGGGCCTGAAGGCGGTCCAGATGTTCGAGGCCATCGCGCGCGGCGAGATCAAGGCGTTGTGGGTGATGGGCACCAATCCGGCGGTGTCGCTGCCGAATGCCGATGGCGTTCGCGACGCGTTGAAGAAGCTCGAACTGTTCGTCGTTTCCGAGAACGTGATTTCCAACGACACGGTGGACGCCGGCGCGCATGTGCTGCTTCCGGCGCAGGCGTGGGGCGAGAAATCGGGCACCGTGACCAATTCGGAACGGCGCATCTCGCGGCAGCGGGTGTTTCTTTCCTCACCCGGCGAGGCCAAGCCCGATTGGTGGATCATGAGCGAGGTTGCCAGGCGCCTCGGCTTCGGCGCGGCCTTCGGCTTCACCTCGGCGGCGGATATTTTTCGAGAACATGCAGCACTCTCGGCCTTCGAGAACGAGGGCGCGCGCGATTTCGATATCGGGGCGCTGACCTCGCTGTCGGACAGCGATTTCGACGCGATGGCGCCGGTGCAATGGCCGGTGCGGCAGGGTGCGGAGCCGCAGGCGCGCTTCTTCGCCGAAGGCGGATTCTTCGCCAGCGATTTCAAGGCCCGTTTCATTGCGCCGGAAATACCGGCACTGCGATCCGAGACCACGGCGGCGCGGCCGCTGCGGCTGAACACCGGCCGCATCCGCGACCAGTGGCACACCATGACCCGCACGGGAATGAGCCCGCGGCTCGGCCAGCATTTGCCGGAGCCGTTCGTCGAGGTCCATCCCGACGACGCCGCGCGTTACGGCGTGGCCCACGGCGACTTCGCGCGGGTCACGACCGACCACGGGCAGTGCACGCTTCGGGTTGTCGTCAGCGAACGCCAGCAGCGGGGCATGCTGTTCGCGCCGATCCACTGGAGCGAGGCCAACGCGACCGGCGCGCGCGTCGGTTCGCTGGTGGCTCCCATCACCGATCCGTTCTCCGGCCAGCCCGAGAACAAGGCGACGCCGGTATCGATCACGCCTTACGAACATGTATTCCGTGGCTTCGCGCTGTCGCGCAAGCCGCTGGCTTTGCCGGAGCACGCCTGGAGCGCCCGCGTCGCCGTCAATGGCGGCTACGGCTATCTGTTCGCCGACAACGCCGATCTGGCGGGCTGGCAATCCTGGCTGAAATCATTCGCGACGGACGATCTTGCCGAATACAAGGATTTCGGTGGCGGCGTCTATCGCGCGGCGTGCTTTAGCGGCGACCGCATCGAGGCCTGCCTGTTCATCGGGCCCGCGCGCGACGCCGGCGACTGGAATGTGGTGAAGGGGTTGTTTGCCGCCGATACGCTCGGCAACGACCAGCGCCGCATGCTGCTGTCAGGCAAATCGATGGATGGCCTTGCGAATGCCGGCCCGATCGTCTGCGCCTGCTTCGGTGTCGGCCGCAACACCATCTGCAACGCCATCGCCGCCGGTGCGCGTTCCGCCGCCGATATCGGCGCGAAACTGAAGGCGGGCACCAATTGCGGTTCCTGCATTCCGGAAATGAAGCGGCTGATCGCGCAGGCGGCCACCGCACCCGAGCCGCGCCAACTCGCCACAGCTCAATAATCGCTTCAGCCGATTCGCAGTTGGAACCTCGTCTTCGAGCTGTCACATTTGATTTGAGGGAACGCGAAAAATCGTCAGGCGTTGCGACAACAGGTTGCCTAATTCCGGAGATCGCCATGATCATCGGTCGCAGAGGTCTGTTAATCGCTACGGGATGCTTGTTGGTCTCGCGTCAGGTGCGCGCGTCGGATGACCAGATTGCCTTGTACTGGACGGTGAGCCCGCCCGGTCGCCAGAGCGCGGTGCTATTTGGCTACGATCGAGTTGCGGCGGCGGTCACGCCGGAGATCATCAACGACGGAATCTCGTTGGTTGACGGCTGTCAACGCGTTGTTCTCGACATGCCGGGGAACATCAAATTTCCGACCGTCGATCTCGACCGCGACCGGATCAAGCCGATTCTGCAGGTCGTCGCACCTCGAACCGCCGAGCGACTCCGAAAACTGCTGGCGGCCTCGGCGGTGGCTTCCCTCGCCGACAAACTCTCCGGTATCGAAGCGATGATATTACTTGCGGGAGAAGGGCGCCACAATGCCGACATCACAGCTGGCGGCACCATCGTCGATCACGCCCGGGCGAAGCAGAAGCCGATCGATCAACTGTTGTCGGAACCGGATGTACAATCAGCCTGGCAGCCGCCGGACCTGGCGACGTTGAATGGCGGCATCGGTGATGAGGGCATCTCTTATCTCCTCGACCTTCGCGACCGCTTCGGCCCGATTGGAGGTTATCTGGAGCAGCTTTATCGCCAGCGCAGAGCGCAGGAGATCGAGCGGTTCACATTCGACATGAAGCGCCACGGTGTTATCTCGTCGTCGCAGTTTCACCAGAGCGACCGGCTGCGAAACCTTGCATTTGAACGTGCGTTCGATTTGATGACGAAGCAGGCCGATGAGCAACGCTTCATTCTGTTTCCTCTCGGTGTTCTCACCGGTGCATCGGGTATTCTCGCGGCGCTCAAGGCAAAGGGGGCAACAGTGGTACCCCGCGCCTAGCCACCATCGACGCCGAGGACAGTCTCTATGGTGCGCCCGCTTCGTCCTGCTCCGACGGGAGCCGCGAGAATCGAAAATTGCAGTGGCTCGCGCCACCAGCCAACGTTTGTGTCCTTTCCAGGCGGATGCCGCGCGTTGCATAGGCTTCGAAATCAAGCCCGCAAATGTGCGGCAGGATTTCTTTATCTCCGTGGCCAGCCGCGAATTTGCAGAAGCCGCAAGCCTTGTAGTCGATGCCGAATTCAAAGTTGTCGCCCGAGGCCGGCGCGACGAAATCGTAGACGAAATCTTCCGCATATTCTTCCTGATGGCTTTTTGCAGCCTGCTCGCGCAGCAAGGTCTGGTTCTCTGGCGACATGAACTGACGCCCCGAGGCGAGCCGTTCGGCCTCGGGCACGGTGAGCAATTGCGCCTTGTAGGTTTCTCGCTCGATATTGCCGATCACGGGCAGCGGCACTCCGTGTCGCCGGAGCACCCGGCCGATGGCCATAAAGCCCATTAAACGCATGAAGAAATCGCTCATGCGACTTGCCGCGCCACCGACATAAGGCATCTGGATGAGCACGATTTCGAATTCGTCCATCACCTCCTGTCTGATCCCGTCAATGTTGGGTAGCTGCGTCTGCTCGCGCAGCGTCGCTTCGGCAAGGTCGAGGCGTTGGCGCATGACGGCCTCCATTGCACTGCGATGCGTCTCGTAGAAGGGATGAATTTCAGCCATAGGGCATCCTCTCCGGCGCAATCAGCCTATTCCGCGGCGATCGCCTCGATTTCAAGCAACCATTTTCCGTCGACGGTTTCAGCGATCATCACCGTGGACGCGGGTTCGTTTCCCCCGAGCATCTTGCGGCGAACGGCGCGGTTGGCCATGACCTGGCTTCGGTCGGTCAGGAACGTATTGATCTTGACCAGATGTTCGACGCCGAGGTCGGCGGCGGCGAGCACCGCGATGACGTTGCGCCAGGCTTGCTCGCATTGCGCCTCGAACCCTTCGGGCACGCTGCCGTCAGGCTGTTCCGGCACCTGGCCGCTGACGAACAGCAGCCTGCGATGCTGGCCAAGTTCCAGCCCCATGCTGTAGCCGCTGGAAGGCGCGTGGACGCTTGCGGGATTATGACGGGTAATTTGAGCCATGTCAGATTGTCTCCTGTTGGATGAATTCCAGCGCCAGACCATGCGACGCCGCGGGCGGAACGAGCAGCACGGCGCCGGTAACCTCGAAGTCGACGCCGTTGTTTTTCAATGCCCGCTTGGTCGCATCCAGATCGACGACCGCCAGACGCGCGGCGCAAAAGCGCGGCGAAGCTTCGCCGGCTAAGCCCGGCAGTCGGCGCGCTATCTCGGCCGGGCCGAGCACGCTGGTCCGGTCGCCGCGCTCGCCGACCGTCAGCCGCCCGGGCGCAAGCTCGGCGGTGCTTTCCGTTAAGTGCTCGAGGAAACCGCGGTACTCCGCCGGCTCCGGCGCCGACATCACCACCTCGATCACGCGCAAGGCGCCGTTGGGGTGACGCTGATAGTCGGGCTTCCAGAACAGCTCCGGCGGGTGACGCTCCTGGCAGGTGAAGAAGGCGATCCCGGGCATGGCGGGATCGGTGGCGAAGGCCAGTGAGAACTCGACGCGCGCCGTGCCTCCGCCGGGAAGCACCGCGTCACGGCCAAAATCAAACGGCGCATAGGCGCCGATGTGATGGGCCTTGAAGCGCGCCGCATCGGCATGGGCATCGGCGCTGTGCAAGGCCAGCATCGACATTCCCTCAGTGGCGGCAAGAAAATCCCGGTTGTGGGCGGCGAAGCTGAATCTATCAGGCGCGGCCGGCGGCACCGCCGCAGCATCGGTGACGGCCAGCAGCTCCAGAAAATTGTTCCCGAACATCGCCAAGCGGTTGCTGGTTCCGAACGGATGCACGCCGGTCGGCGTGAGGTTAAAACCGAGCGTTTGCCAATCCAGCGCAGCCTGCGCCAGATCATGGACACAAATGACGAGATGATGGATTCGGCGGGGCATGGGATCTCCGGATTGCGGGCCGACCGTAACCGGCGGCGTCACGGCGGCGCAAAGCATTGTTGCTGCGGTCCAGCGCAAGAAAATCTATTGCAAGGCCGGCGCCTATCAGTGACAAACTGGGCGGTAATGACCTACATCCTTCCACCGCTCAATGCGCTCCGCGCGTTCGAAGCAGCAGCCCGGCATCTCAGCTTCAAGCTGGCCGCGCATGAGCTGCATGTGACGCCGGCCGCCGTGGGGCAGCAGGTGAAGGCGCTGGAAGCGCGTCTGGGCGTGCGCCTGTTCGAGCGGCTGCATAAGCAACTCATCCTGACCGCGGCCGGCCAGGCTTATCTGCCGGAAATATCCGACGGCTTTCGTCGCATTGCCGATGCGACCGTGCAATTGAAGCCGGTGGGTGCGGTGCTGCTGCAGCTCGGCGTGCACGGCAGCTTCGATCTGCGCCGTCTGGAGCTGGAGCAGTTTCGCGCAAACCACGCGGAAATCGGCTTGCGGGTGCTGCAGCCCGCCGGCTTGCATGAATTGATCGAGGGCAAGGTCGATGTGCTGATCGCCCGCGGGCTCGGCCACCATCCGGGCTACCGCTGCGACCGCGTGACGGAGGGGGCCGGCGTCGGCGATTGGCTGATTGCGCCGGCCGGCACGGCGGATTGTCCCGAGATCGCTAGCTTTCGCGATTGGCTGCGCGGTCTGCCGGCGGACAACGCGCTCGCGCTGCATCGTCGTCGTTTGGTCGGCATCGTCAGAAGTTGAGGTGATCTTGAAACAGAAAAAATTCGGCACGGGCGGCCCCGATGTTTCCGT
The DNA here is from genome assembly GCF_023101085.1 of Bradyrhizobium sp. 170. Taxonomy (NCBI): domain Bacteria; kingdom Pseudomonadati; phylum Pseudomonadota; class Alphaproteobacteria; order Hyphomicrobiales; family Nitrobacteraceae; genus Bradyrhizobium; species Bradyrhizobium sp. 170. The sequence goes on from NZ_CP064703.1 coordinate 3,225,893, forward strand.
GATCGGGCAGGGCACCTGGTATCTCGACCGCGGCGACCGCAAGACGGCGGTGGCAGCGCTGTGCCGGGGCATCGAAACCGGCATGACCCACATCGACACCGCCGAGATGTATGGCGACGCCGAGCTCGTGATCGCGGATGCGATGGCGGGGCTGCCGCGTGAAAAGCTCTTCCTGGTCTCAAAGGTGCTGCCGAGCAACGCCTCGCGGCGCGGCACCATCACCGCCTGCGAGCGCTCGCTGAAGCGGCTGAAGACCGATCATCTCGATTGCTATCTCCTGCACTGGCGCGGCTCCTATCCATTCGAGGAGACGGTGGCGGCGTTCGACGAACTGGTGGATGCCGGAAAGATCCGTTCCTGGGGCGTCAGCAATTTCGATAGCGACGATCTCGACGAACTGCTGGATGTCGCAGGCGAGGGGAAGATCGCCTGCAACCAGGTGCTCTACCATCTGCAGGAGCGCGCGATCGAGCACGCGGTGATCCCGTGGTGCGAGCAACACGGTGTCGCCGTCGTCGCCTATTCGCCGTTCGGTCATGATGATTTTCCGTCCGCACGCAGCAAGGGCGGCGAGGTGCTGCAGGCCATCGCCGACGCGCACAAGGCAACCGCGCGCCAGGTCGCACTGGCGTTTCTCACGCGGGCAGCTTCGGTGCTTGCGATTCCAAAGGCGTCGAGCGCGGAGCATGCGGCGGAGAACGCCGCCGCCGGCAATCTGAAACTGAGCGACGCCGAGATCGTCGCACTCGACAGGGCCTTTCCGCGCGGACCCAAGCCGCGCGGCCTGCCGATGCTCTGACGGAACACCGTCCTTAACAAAGTGTTGCAATTGCTCCCTCAGCGCATATCCGCATCCTGTTTTCGGACCTAGTCGCGGCGGGCCATCTGGTGTTTTTTAAAGCCTCGCCCGAGTCGATCATTACTGCCTTTCGAGATTGCCGTGACACCGCCCCCCGCCGCAGCCGCGAGGCTGGACAGCGCTCCAATACCTTTGCCCGAGAAGAAGTCCGCCGCTCCCGCTGCGCCCGCGCGCGCCGACCGGCCGTTCAAGGGCATCGCGCTGGTGCTGGCCTCGACGATCTTTCTCGGCACCTCCGACGTGACGGCAAAGTATCTCTCGGCGACGCTGCCCTCGATCGAGATCGCCTGGATCCGCTTCCTGGTGTTCGCGCTGATCATGACGCCGGCGATGATGCCGGGTTCGCCGCTCTATGCGCTGCAGACCAACCGGCTCGGCCTGCATCTGATGCGCGGCGCGGCGCTACTCGGTTCGTCGCTGTTCTTCATCTCCGGCCTGCGGTTCCTCCCGATTGCCGAAGCTTCCGCCACCGGCTTCGTCGCGCCGCTGTTCGTCACGGCGCTGTCGATTATTTTCCTCAGTGAGAAAGTCGGCCTGCGCCGCTGGATCGCCACGGCAGTGGGCCTGATCGGCGTGCTCATCATCCTGCGCCCGGGCACCGGCGCGTTTCACCCCGCGGCGTTCTTTCCGCTGGTCTCGGCGCTGGCCTGGGCCTGCACGCTGATCATGACGCGAATGATGAGCGGCACCGAGCGCGCCATCACCACCATGACCTATTCGTCGATCGCGGGCCTCTTCATTCTCTCCGCGCTGGTGCCGTTCGTCTGGGTGACGCCGACCTGGCACGACATTGCCTTCGGCATCCTGATCGGCGTCGCCTCGACCGCGGGGCAGTGGATCGTGGTGCTGGCGTTCCGCTATGCGGATGCGTCCGTGCTGGCGCCGTTCTCCTACACGCAATTGCTGTGGGTCAGCGTGCTCGGCTTCCTGGTCTTCGGCGAAGTCCCGGACGCCTACACCATCACCGGCGCCGCCTTCATCGTCGCTAGCGGACTCTACACCGCCCATCGCGAGCGGGTCCGCCGTTCGCAGCTTCTGGCTGTCTCGGGCGAGCCGTCGCCGAACGCCTGATCCTGCCGGCCAGGCAGTCATAGCCAGGCCGCCCAAAACGTGGCGCGAGTGCCACAGCGGCGCCGCAAAACGCTCGGTTGTGGCGCAAATCTGACGGATTCAACCCGCATCCGTAATTCTACGGCGGAACCCATGCTAGTAAGTCCCGATGGCGCCGCAGAGCGCCGGGGAATGGGGTTCGGGCGTTGCATTTTCAGTTGCCATCGTCGGCGCAGGGCCGACGCCGCCGGGATGCGGCTGCGTGCGCAGTCGCCATGTCGGCGTTTGTCGTTGGTCTATGCTTGTCGACTACCCCGGCGAATGCAGCGTGTGCGCCCGATCCGGCATCGAGTGGCCAGACCGTCACCTGCAGCGGCAACACCCCGGGCGGCTTTCAGGCCGGCGGCGGCGTCAGTAATTTGACCATCAACGTGCTACCCGGGGCGACCGTTGGCGACGGCGGCGGCGGCGCTGCGATCAGCGTCTTGGATTTCGGCAGCACGATTGCCAATAGCGGCACGTTGACGGCAGTGGCATTCAACAACGGCGTCTTCGCATTGAGTGACGACCACACCATCAACAATCTCGCGAGCGGAATCATCACCGTTGGCAATAATTCCGTGGGCATCTCCCTGAATGGAGAGCGCGGGACGATCAGCAACATCGGCACCATCACGGTGGGCGATTTTGGTGCTGGCATCGACGTGTTTGGCAACGACGCAAAGATAACAAGCAGCGGCGTGATCAACGTTGGCGACATCACGGCCGGAATCTCCACGCAGGGCGACCGCGCCCTGATCACCCATTCCGGCACCATCAATGGCGGCATCGGAAGCGCCGGCGTCGCCTTTAACGGCTCGTCCGGAACGGTCAACAACAGCGGCCGCATCCTTCTCGGCGACGATGCCTTCGGCATCGTCGTGGTCGGCGATTCCAACACCATCACCAACAGCGGCACCATCACCGTCGGAGCCGGCTTCGCCGTCGGCATCGACGTCAGCAGTTTTGGCGGCAGCAATTCCATTATCAACACCGGAACGATCAACATCGGCGCGAACGCAACTGGCATTCTTCTCAGCGGCACCGGCAGCGTCTTCAATTCGGGCACGATCAACGCCGCGACCGGTTTCGCGGCGATCCAATTCTGCGGCTGCGGCGTGGCCAATGTGCTGACTCTCGGCCCCGGCAGCGTCATCAACGGCTTCGTGCTCGGCACCGGCATCGACACGTTTCAGCTTGGCGGCACGGGCAAAGACACCTTCAATCTCAGCAATATCGGTTTGGCTAGTCAGTTTGACGGATTCTCGACTTTCAACAAGGTCGACAGCTCTAACTGGATGGTCATCGGTTTCGGTAACAACCTGAACTGGAACGTTCTTGGCGGCACGCTCACGGTCAACGGCGTCATCAGCCAGGTGATGGTCAATGCCGGAGGCACACTCGCCGGCACCGGCATTGTTAGCGATACCTGGATCAACAGCGGCGGTGTCTTGCAGCCCGGCAATGGCGCGGCAGGTTCATCTCTGACGATCTCCGGCAGTCTCGCATTCCAGTCCGGTGCCCTGTATCTGGTGCAGCTCAATTCCACGTCGTCGTCTTACGTCAGCGTGGCGGGCGTTGCCGCGCTGAACGGCCGTGTCGGCGCGTCGGTGGCGCCGGGCACCAACGTGCAGAAGCAATACACCATACTAACGGCCGGAACCGGCGTGACCGGCAGCTTCACCGGCGTCGACACCACGGGTCTTGCTAGCAGCTTGGTCCCGACTCTCAGCTACGACACCAACAACGTTTACCTGAACTTCGCGCTGAATTACGGCGGCGGCCTCAATGTCAACCAGCAGAATGTCGCCAACACGCTGACCAATTTCTTCAGCACCACCGGCGGCCTTCCGGTCGGCTTCGCCTCGCTCTCGCCGGCCGGCCTGACGCAGGTCTCCGGCGAACTGGCTACGGGATCGCAGCAGGCGACCTTTGACGCCATGAACCTGTTCCTGTCGCTCATGTCAGATCCGTTCGTGGCGGGCCGCAATGGCGGCTTCGGCGGCAATGCCGGTGCGATCCCGTTCGCCGAGGAGAGCGCGCTTGGCTATGCCGCGAAGAAGCCCCGCGTGACCCGCGACGCCTTTGCCAAATTCCCGACCAAAGCCGATATCGCGCGCAACGACCTGTTCGATCAGCGCTGGAGCGTCTGGGGCGCAGCCTTCGGCGGCGGCAGCAACACCTCAGGCAATGCCGCGCTCGGATCGAACGACGCGACCGCGCGCGCGTTCGGTTTTGCTGTTGGCGCCGACTATCGTCTCTCGCGCGATACGCTGGCCGGATTTGCACTCGCCGGCGGCGGCACCAATTTCAGCGTCTCGGGCTTCGGCTCGGGGCGTTCGGACCTGTTCCAGGCCGGCGCCTTCGTTCGCCACAACATCGGCGCGGCTTACATCACCGCCGCGGCGGCTTATGGCTGGCAGGATGTGACGACCGAGCGCACGGTCACGGTTGCTGGCTTCGAGCGCCTGCGCGCCCAGTTCAATGCCAATGCGTATTCCGGCCGCATCGAGGGCGGCTACCGTTATCTGACGCCGTGGATGGGCATCACGCCCTATGCCGCCGGGCAATTTACCACTTACAGCCTGCCGGCCTATGCCGAGCAAGTGCTGGCGGGCGCCGGCACCTTTGCGCTGAACTATGCCGCCAAGGACGTCACGGCCTCGCGCACCGAACTCGGCGTGCGCACCGACAAATCCTTTGCCGTGTCGAGCGGCATCCTGACGCTACGCGGCCGCGCCGCCTGGGCGCATGATTTCAACACCGACCGCAACGTCACGGCCTTGTTCCAGACGCTGCCGGGCGCGGCCTTCGTCGTCAACGGCGCGGCGCAGGCGCACGACTCGTCGCTGGTGACAGGCGCGGCCGAGATGAAATGGCTAAACGGCTGGTCAGCCGCCGCTATCTTCGAAGGCCAGTTCTCCAGCGTTACCAATTCCTACGCTGGCAAGGGTATTGTGCGCTATGCGTGGTGAACCTCCGTGCTAAGGTGATGAAAAATCACCGGGAGGATCTTTCGTGCGCGCTGCCATTTTCCGCAACGGGGAAATTGTCGTCGACGAGATGCCTGAGCCCAAACCGGGGCCCGGCATGGTGCTGGTGAAGTCGCTGGCTTGCGGCATCTGCGGTTCCGACCTGCACGCGCGCAAGCACGCGCACCGTATGGTGGAACTGGCAAAACATTTTCCCGGCCGCAAGCCGATGGACCTTTCGCGCGACGTCGTGTTCGGCCATGAATTCTGCTGCGAGGTGCTCGACTATGGTCCGGGCACGACGCAGAAGTTGAAGCCCGGCACCAAAGTCTGTTCGCTGCCGGCGCTTTTGACTGCCGAAGGCCCGCAGGGCATCGGTTATTCCAACGACAATGTCGGCGCCTATGCCGAGCGCATGCTGCTCAGCGAAGCCTTGCTGCTGGAAGTTCCGAACGGCCTCGCGGCCGAGCACGCCGCGCTGACCGAGCCGCTGGCGGTCGGTGTGCACGCGGTAGCAAAAGCCAATATCAAAGGCGGCGAGGTGCCGCTGGTGATCGGCTGCGGGCCGGTCGGGCTCGCCGTCGTCGCGGCGCTGAAGATCAGGGGATTGCACCCGATCGTTGCCGCCGACTATTCGCCGGCGCGCCGCGCGCTCGCCGAAAAGCTCGGCGCCGATGTGGTCGTCGACCCAGCGCGTACGCAACCTTATGCGACGTGGGCCGAGCACGCCCAGATGTCGCCGGAGGAAAAAGCCGCGCGCCCGCCGCTGCAGGCGCTGCTGCCGGCGCTGAAGCCTGCGCTGATTTTCGAATGCGTCGGCGTACCCGGCCTGATCCAGCAGGTGTTCGAGGGCGCGCCGCGCGATGCCCGCATCGTCGTGGTCGGCGTCTGCATGGAAACCGACCGCTCCGAACCGATGCTCGGCATCTTGAAAGAGCTCAACGTTCAGTACGTGCTGGGCTACACGCCGGAGGAATTCGCGTATTCCTTGCGCCTGATCGCGGAAGGGCAGGTCGATGCGGCCTCGATGGTGACCGCCAGCGTCGGCATCGACGGCGTCGCAAAAGCGTTCGCCGATCTCGCCAATCCGGAAGCGCACACCAAGATCATCGTCGAGCCGTGGCGGTGAACAGCAGCGTAGGGTGGGCAAAGGCGCGTGAGCGCCGTGCCCACCATCTATCCGCATTCTCGTTGTAATGGTGGGCACGCTTCGCTTTGCCCACCCTACGGACCGTCACTGCGCCGCCCGATGCCTTGGATATTCAAGCTGCATCGCGACGAAGTCGGTCGTGCGCGTCCCATAGCGGGCCGTAATTCCCTTCAGCGCGTTGTCCAGCGCTTCCGCTGGTTTCCTGTTCTCAACAGACGGCAGCAGACGTTCCGCGGGCCAATTCGTCGCGACCTCATCGGGCAGGATACGAATGCCGTTGCGGCTTTGCTGGGCGCCGGGGGTGCGCGCGAACGTCACCGCCTGTGACCGATAGGTCCGCGACCACGCATCAGTGACCAGCGCCAGCGACACCTCGTCGACGCCTTCCTTGAGCTCGATGCCGAGCCGCTCGTGCGCCCAGAACGCCGCCGTATTGCCGATCGCCGTCAGCGCAAACGGCCGCGTGAACTTGAACTCATCGCTCTCGTGGCGCGCGTCCCAATCGGCCAGGCCGAGATCCCGGCCAACCGTCTTGGCCTTGTCGCGTCCGGCGATCGCCTCGATCAGCGTCAGCGACATCGGCATCGACGCCGTGATGCCGGTGGTCGTCGCAACGCCGTCATCGACCACCAGCCGCCGGTTCTCGACGTAGCGCATCGTGGGATGCTTGCCGCGCATCTCCTTGACGGAATACCAGTGCGTGGTCGCCCGCTTGCCATGCAGCAGTCCGGCGTCGCCGACCACCTTGGCGCCGGCGCAGACGCCGATGATGATCGCCTTCTTGGCCGACTGGCTCCTGATCCATTGCAGCGCCGCCGGATCGTCGTCGCGGCTCATGGCGGGGACGATGACATAGTCGGCGCCATCGGGATGTTGCGCGTCGAACTCGGCGATGGTCGTCTGCGGCTCGACCTTGAGCGTCGGAAACAGCGTCATGGGGCCGGGCGCCGTCGCCAGCGTCACGACATCGGCGACATCGGCGCGCGTGAGGATGCCGTAGGGCATCAGGTAGTCGGTGGTTTCGGTCGCATTGTTAATGCCGATGATGGCGATCAGCGGGCGCTGCCGCTTCGGCGGCTTCAGCGCCGCGACCGTCGCATCGCGCTCGTCCTGCGCGATCGCGGGTGGAGCAGCGACTGAAGGCGCCGGAGGCAGCGAGAAAATCCAGGCTCCGCCGATCGCGGCGAGAAGTGCGACTGCGCCTATCGCGCTCCACAATACGCGTCGCGAATTCATGGTTTGCTGGCTCGCGTCTCACTCATTTCAATCGACTCCCGTTCTACTGCCGCGATGATCTGTCTGAAATGACGTAAATCCGGCGAAAACGGCCATCGAAAACGGCTACGCGTCATGGAACCGCGGCGGCTGGTTCCGCCACGCCAGCCCTGTTCACGCTCACACACCATCAACAGCAATCGATGCAGGCCGGATCCTCCCGGTTTGCGGGAATGTCCATCCGGTGCGGCGGCCATTGTCTGATGCCGGGCGACGCCGCAGCTTTGCAGGCAAGCATCACGGCCTCTGGACAAGGAGGGCTTCATGCCATCGGACAGACGTATGTTTTTGAGCGCAGGCCTCGGCGTCACCGCCGCGCTCGCTTCGCGCGCGAGTGGGCTCGCGACATCGGCGCCAGCGGTCTCACTCGAAAGCCCGCCGCTTCCTGGCAATGTCAGCCTTGATGCGGACGCTCGTGCCGCAACGGCCCATGATTTTGGCCGTCTCATTCACAGGCAACCGCGCGGCGTACTCAGGCCCGCATCGGGTGCCGACATTGCGAGCCTGTTGCGCTGGGCCAAGGGCGAGGGCGTCAAGGTGGCGGCACGCGGGCTGGGTCATTCGATCTATGGCCGCGCCCTGGTCGAGAACGGCATCGTGGTCGATATGGGCGCAATGGGCTCGATCCACGATGTCAAGCCGGATTGTGTCGTGGTCGACGCCGGAGCGTCGTGGAGAGATCTGTTTGAGGCGACATTGGCGCAGGGACTTACACCGCCGGTGTTGACCAACTATCTCGGCCTCTCGGTCGGCGGAACGGTCGCGGTGGGCGGCATTGGAGCCGCGTCATCCCGCCATGGCATGCAAACCGACAACGTCATCGCGCTGGACGTAGTGACGGGCGAGGGGCATGAGCTGAGTTGCTCGGCGACTGAGAATCCGGATCTCTTTAACGCCGTCCGCGCCGGCCTCGGCCAATGCGGCATCGTCACGCGGGCGACGCTGCGCCTGGTGCGCGCGCCCGAGCGTGTCAGGCGCTTTCAGCTCTTCTACCGCGATTTGCCGTCACTGACGGCGGACCAGCGGCGCGTGCTGAGGGAAGGGCGCTTCGACCAGTTGCAAGGCGCTGTTCTTCCCGATGGAAGCGGCGGTTGGCGGTATCAGCTCGACGGTGCAGTATATCACGCGAGCGGTTCGGCACCCGACGACAAGGCCGTGCTTTCCGGATTGTCGGATGAGCGCGGCGCTGCGGTCATCGCCGACCTGACCTATCGCGAGGATGCCCTGGCGTTCGGAAAGTTCGAAAGTCTGCTGCGGTCGAAAGGCCAGTGGTCCAACCCGCAGCCCTGGCTCTTGACGTTCCTGCGCGGCAGCAACGCCGAACGGCTCGCCAGCGCCATACTGGCCGGACTGAGGGGCGATGCTGTCGGCCCGTTCGGGCGGATAACCTTCTATCCTCTGCTCAAAAAAGCGTTTCGCACGCCGCTGGTTCGCCTGCCGGAGGAAGACATGGTCTTTGTCTTCAATCTCATTCGCATCCCGGCATCGAACGATGCGGCGGCGGCGGAGCGGATGGTCGCGGAAAATCGCACGCTGTACGATCGCATTCGAGAAGCCGGCGGCGTTCAGTATCCGGTCGGCGCCTTCGCCATGTCGCCTTTCGACTGGGAGATTCACTTCGGCTCAGGCTGGCCGCAGCTTCGGGAGGCCAAGCAGCGCCATGATCCCGGCCATCTGCTGGCGCCCGGCTACAACGTGTTCTGATGCGCCAGTGTTTTGCGAGGTGCTAAAGCAGATCGGTCTTCAGGCTGCTCGCCAGAAAATCCACGAACCGCCGGACGCGTTCCAGCGGCGCCCGTGTCGGCGGCCAGACGAGCTGGATCGGCATTCCCTCGGTTTCAAATTCCGGCAGCACGATCGCAAGCGCGCCCTGTGCGACGAGATCGCCGACCTGCCATAGCGGCAGCCGGGCAAGGCCTGTGCCTTCGCTCGCGGCAGCGCGGATTGAAGCGGCGCTGTTCGAACGGAGGCGGCCGTGCACCTTGACCGACTGGACGCGGCCGTCGATGCGAAACGGCCATTTGTCGATCACATCAGTGCCGGCCCGCAGGATGCAGGCACGCTGTTCGAGATCGTCTGGATGTTTCGGCCGGCCATGTTCGGCGAAATAGGATGGCGCGCCAACGACGACGACGCGCAGCGTATGCAACCGCCGAGCAATCAAGGTCTCATCGGTGGAGTCGCCGATCCGCACAGCAATGTCGAGGCCGTCCGCCACGAGATCCACCTGTTCGTCGGAAGCCCGAAGTTCGATCTCCACGTTGGGATAGAGCTTTAAAAAGCGGCTCGCAATCGGCGCCACGTAGGATGAGGCAAACAGAATCGGCGCCCCGACTTTCAACGACCCGGAAGTTTCGCCGCGTAGATTGGCTGCCTCGGCCCGCGCTTCGATGATCTCCGCAACCGCCGGCTTGATGCGCTCATAGAACACACGCCCGGCTTCGGTCGGTTCCGATCGCCGCGTGGTGCGTTTGACGAGTTCGACGCCGAGGGCGCGCTCCAGCGCCATCAGCGATCGGTTGAGCGACTGCAACGGGCGCCGAAGGTGACGCGAGGCCGCCGCCTGGCTGCCCTTCTCGATGACAGCCAGAAAAGCTTCGAGATCGTCCAACCGTTCCAATTCGATATACCGCTTCTGATATACCGCCCTTCGGCAAGGTGTGTCGTACGTTGCGCAATTACAAGGCGCGCGAGCCTTGGTGCGAACTGATTTGCTGCGCGCGCAAGCGCAACTTCACATAGCAGCCTGCGACATGATGGCACGACGGGCAAATCACTCAAAACCTGTCCAGCCCCTCGCGCAAAAACATTCTGCTTTCGTTCTCACGCAAATCAGTCGCATAACTCCGCTTGTCTCACGGCGGATGAGGGGCGCTCGCGAACGTCACGAACGCGCTGTGAGATGCGGTGGACGCTGAGGGCGCGATAGACGTACGCGCCGGAAGTGTACGGCGAAGTCGTGTGGTTCGGGCGCCGCGGTGCTGGCGCTAAGTCCGGGAGAGGCGAAACTTCTCTCGTGGCGACGGAGGCAATAAAGCCGTTCTCCGGGAAGAGCACGAAGTAAGCCGTAAAGCCATTGCGCAGGGAAGGCCGGAGTGTTCCCGCTGCCCTGTATGCTCGTGTGCATTTTCTTTAGCGCAGATCGCACGCGAGACCGCGGGTGCAGCAAGCACCCGGTCTTCCCTGCGCCCTCTGTTTTCGAAGAGGGCAAACGAAGATGCAAACCTCGGGCGCAATGCGTCGCGAGATCGCGAAGGTGCGTCACCTACCTGAATCGAATCCGAAATCATTTCGTCGTCCCTGCGAAAGCAGGGACCCATAACCACCGGCCGAAGTTGTTTTGTGAGGTCGTAGTTGTCTTGTCTTTTCCAGCAACAACGGCCGCGGAGTATGGGTCCCTGCTTTCGCAGGGACGACGGCAATTCACACCGGCAGCGCGATCGAGTACTTCACCTGGCTCAGCGCAAAGCTCGACTCGATCGAGGCGATGCCGTCGAGCCGCGTCAGCTTGTTCTTCAGGAACGCTTCGTAGGAGGAAAGGTCAGCGGCGACGACGCGCAAGAGATAGTCGCGGTTGCCTGTCATCAGATAGCATTCCAGCACCTCGTCCCATTTCGAAATCGCTTTCGCGAAACGATTCAGATCCTCCTCCTTCTGCCGCGCCAGCTTGATCGAGATGAAGACGCTGACATGGAGCCCCAACGATTTCTGGTCGACGGTCGCGATGTAGCGCGTGATGACGCCGCGCTCTTCCAGCAGCTTCACACGGCGATGGCAGGGCGACACCGAGAGCCCGACCTTGTCGGAGAGTTCCTGCATGGTCATGCGGCTGTCGGCCTGCAGCAGGGCGAGGATCTTGCGGTCGATGGCGTCGAGAGCCGGCATTGGGATGAACTCATGGTTTGGATGGTAATCGTGGTATTTTATCCCAATATTGGACGGTATGTCGCGAGGATTTGAGAAATTTGGTACCGGCACGCCCGTTAAAATCGGCGCATACTGACCCTGTCCGGAGCATGGCCATGCCCATCGAACCCGCACGCCTTGAATTGCTGTCCGCGCTGGCGGCCAAGGTTCTCTGGCTGTCGTCGTGGACGATCCATCACGCCAACCATATCAGGCCCAATGCCGACGGGCTGAAGGTCGGCGGCCATCAGGCGTCATCGGCCTCGCTCGCCAACATCATGTCGGCGCTGTACTTCTCAGTGCTCCGTCCGCAGGACCGCGTCGCGGTGAAGCCGCATGCGAGCCCGGTGTTTCACGCTATCCAGTATCTGTTCGGGCACCAGGCCCGCGAGAAGCTTGAGAATTTCCGCGGCTACAAGGGCGCGCAGTCCTATCCCTCGCGCACCAAGGATGCCGACGACGTCGATTTCTCCACGGGCTCGGTCGGTCTCGGCGTCGCGCAAACCCTGTTCTCCTCGCTGGTGCAGGACTACGTCACCGCGCATGGCTGGATGAAGGACCGGCCCGAGGGGCGGATGATCGCGCTCGTCGGCGATGCCGAGATGGACGAGGGCAACATCTTCGAGGCGCTGCTGGAGGGCTGGAAGCACGGGCTGCGCAACACCTGGTGGGTGGTGGATTACAACCGCCAGAGCCTCGATGCCGTCGTGCGCGAAGGACTGTGGGCGAAGTTCGAATCCATGTTCCGCAATTTCGGCTGGGAGGTCGTGATCGTGAAATACGGCCGCCTGATGCAGGCGGCGTTCGCCGAGCCCGGCGGCGAGGCGCTGAAGCGCTGGATCGATAATTGCCCGAACCAGATGTATGCGGCGCTGTGCTTCCAGGGTGGCGCTGCCTTCCGCAAGCATTTGCAGGACGACATCGGCGATCAGGGACAGGTGTCGCAACTGATCGAGCGGCGCAGCGACGACGAACTGCTGGCGCTGATGTCCAATCTCGGCGGCCACGACATGGCCAGCATGATCGAGGCCTTCGAGGCGATCGATCATGATCGCCCGGTCTGCTTCATCGCCTACACCATCAAGGGTGTCGGCCTGCCGATGCAGGGCCACAAGGACAACCACGCGGGCCTGATGACGGTTGCGCAGATGGAGAAGTGGCGTACCGCGCAGAATATCCGACCCGGCCATGAATGGGACAAGTTCGAAGGCCTGTCCCTGGCGCCGGCCGAGCTCGAAGCATTTTTGGCGGCAGCGCCGTTCAATCAGGATGGCCGCCGCCGTCTCACCGCGCCCGTGATCGACGTTCCGCAACAGCTCGCCTTCAAGCCCGCGGCGCAGATGTCTACCCAACAGGGATTTGGGCTGGTGCTGAACGAACTCGCGCGCGGCGACAGCGAACTGGCCGCGCGGATCGTCACCGCGTCGCCCGATGTCACCGTATCAACCAATCTCGGCGCCTGGGTCAACCGCCGCGGCTTGTTTGCCAAGGCCGAGAACCACGATCTGTTCCGGCAGGAGAAAATCCCCTCGACCTTCAACTGGGATTATTCGCCCAAGGGTCAGCATCTGGAACTCGGCATTGCCGAGATGAACCTGTTCATCATGCTCTCGGCGCTCGGGCTGTCACATGCGATCAATGGCGAACGGCTGCTTCCGGTTGGCACGCTGTACGATCCCTTCATCGAGCGCGGCCTCGATGCGCTGAACTATGCCTGCTACCAGGATGCGCGTTTCATGGTGGTGGCGACGCCGTCGGGCATCACGCTGGCGCCGGAAGGCGGCGCGCATCAATCGATCGCGACGCCTTTGATCGGCATGGCGCAGGACGGCCTGGCCTCGTTCGAGCCGGCCTTCGTCGATGAACTCGCCGTGATCATGGGATGGGGTTTTCGCCACATGCAGCGCGAAGGCGGCGAGGGCGGTTCGGTCTATTTGCGGCTTTCGACCCGAACGCTCGACCAGCCGCAGCGCATCATGGCGCCGGACCTGCAAAGCGGCATCACCGAGGGCGCCTACTGGCTGCGCGAGCCGGGGCCGAATTGCGACATCGTGATCGCTTATACCGGCGCGGTCGCACCGGAGGCGATCGAGGCGGTGGGCTTCATCGGAGAAAGCCACCGCGATGTCGGTTTACTGGCGGTAACCTCGGCCGACCGGCTGCATGGTGGATGGTCCGCCGCGCGGAATTTGCGGCGCGACCGCCGTGGCATCCAGTATCTCAGCCATGTCGAAAAGCTGCTGGCGCCGTTGCCGCGCGACTGCGGCATCGTGACCGTGATCGACGGCCATCCGGCGGCGCTGGGCTGGCTCGGCAGCGTGCGCGGCCACCGCCTCGAGGCGCTCGGCGTCGAGCAGTTCGGCCAGACCGGTACAATCGGCGACCTCTACCGCCACTATGGCATCGACGCCAACGCCATCATCGATGCCGCGGAAAGCCTGACCGTCGGGGCGCCGGTGCGGCACCGGAAGACGGCGGTGTAGGTGTAGCGGTAAAGGGAGGTGTAACAGTATGTGTCGTCCCTGCGAACGCAGGGACCCATAACCACAGGGAGTAGTTGTTAAAGGAAGTCTGCCCGCGTGCCCCCAGATAGGCCGCAGCGTATGGGCCCCTGCGTTCGTGTTCGGTCCCGTGAGGGAGGCACCTTGCCACACCCACGCCCCCGCCCTTATATCCAGCGCCTGCCGCATCGCGGCACCCCGCATATGGCGGGTTCAACTGCCCTGGCTTTCGTGCAAGGATGCTGCCGAACGCTACCCGTTCCCCCTCCATTGCTCCGAGATAAAGAGGTTTCCGATGGTCAATCGCATGCAATTCTACATCGATGGCGCCTGGGTCGATCCCGCCGTCAAGAAATCCACCCCCGTCGTCAATCCGGCGACCGAAGAAGCGATGTACGAAGTTGCGCTCGGCTCGAAGGCCGACCTCGACAAGGCCGTTGCCGCCGCCAAGCGCGCCTTCGTGACCTACTCGCAGACCAGCCGCGAAGAGCGCATCGCGCTGCTGGAAAAGATCATCGAGGTCTACAAGGGCCGCATGAAGGAGATCGGCGCCGCCGTCTCCGACGAGATGGGCGCGCCGCTGCCGATGGCCGAACGCCTGCAGGCCGGCGCTGGCCTTGGCCACATCGCTTCCACGCTGGAAGTGCTCAAGAACTATCATTTCGAGGAAAACGTCGGCACTGCCGTCGTGGTGCGTGAGCCGGTCGGCGTCATCGGCATGATCACGCCCTGGAACTGGCCGCTCAACCAGATCGCCTGCAAGGTCGCACCCGCGCTCGCCGCCGGCTGCACCATGATCCTCAAGCCCTCGGAATTCACGCCGACCTCGGCGTTGATCTTCGCTGAAATCCTGCATGAAGCGGGCGTGCCGAAGGGCGTGTTCAACCTCGTCAACGGCCTCGGCCCTGAAGTCGGCGCCGCGATGGCCGAGCATCCCGACATCGACATGATCTCGTTCACCGGCTCGACCCGCGCCGGCGTCGACGTCGCCAAGCGCGCGGCCCCGACCGTGAAGCGCGTCAGCCAGGAACTGGGCGGCAAGTCGCCGAACGTCATCCTCGAAGGCGCCGACCTCACCAAGGCCGTCACCGGTGGCGTGATGCACATGTTCAACAACTCCGGCCAGTCGTGCAACGCGCCGTCGCGTATGATCGTGCCGTTGTCGAAGATGAAGGAAGTGGCCGCGATCGCCAAGGGCGTCGCCGACAAGACCAAGGCGGGCGATCCCCGCGCCGAAGGCACCACCATCGGTCCGGTCGTGTCGCGCATCCAGTGGGACAAGATCCAGGCGCTGATCAAGAAGGGCATCGATGAAGGTGCAACCTTGGTCACCGGTGGTCCCGGCCTGCCGGAAGGCGTCAACAAGGGCTTCTATGTCCGCCCGACCATCTTCGCCGACGTCACCAACGACATGACGATCGCCCGCGAGGAAATCTTCGGACCGGTGCTGACCATCCTCGGCGCCAAGGATGAAGCCGATGCGGTGAAGATCGCCAACGACACGCCCTATGGTCTGGCCGGTTACGTCAGCGGCGACACCGTTGAAAGCGCGCGTCGCGTAGCCAAACAGATCCGCGCCGGCAACATCAACCTGCAGGGCGTGCCGAACGATCGCACCGCGCCGTTCGGCGGCTACAAGCAGTCCGGCAACGGCCGCGAGTGGGGCAAATACGGCCTCGAGGAATATCTCGAGGTGAAGGCGGTCGCCGGCTACAACGCGGCGTAAATTGATGCGGCGCTCGCGCCGATCGTGAAAGATGCCGGCCGCCGAAAAGCGGCCGGCATTTTTTTGACCAGAATCATCGTCAGGCTAAGACTCATCGATGCCGAAGCCGACGCGGCGACGATGCAACAAGAAAAGATAGAGGACGCCCATGAAGAAAATCGTCGTTGCGCTCGTCGCGCTGCTGCCGCTTGCAGGGACAGTGCAGGCCCAGACCGTCAAGGATCTGCTTGAGACCCTCAAGGCAAAGTGGAACACGCCAACCGAGCCGTTCAAGATGATCGGCAACGTCTATTATGTCGGAACCGACGGCCTGGCGTCCTACCTGATCACGTCGCCGCAGGGCCATATCCTGGTTGACACGGTGATGCCGGAGGCAACCTCGCAGATCAAGGCGAACATCGAGAAACTGGGCTTCAAGGTCACCGATATCAAATATCTCCTCAACACCCACGCGCACATCGATCACACCGGCGGCCTTGCCGAATTGAAGCAGGCCAGCGGTGGCCAACTCGTTGCCGGCGAAGCCGACAAGCCGCTGCTCGAAGGCGGCTATTATCCGGGCGCGAAGGAAGACACCGCGCTCGCGTTTCCGCCGGTGAAGGTCGATCGCACGGTGCGCGAGGGCGATAAGGTCACTGTGGGTGATGTCACGCTGACCGCCCGCGAAACGCCCGGTCATTCGCCGGGCTGCACGAGTTGGGAATTCTCCGTGAAGGATGGCGATGCAACGCGCTCAGTGCTCATCTTCTGCAGCGGCACCGTGGCGCTGAACCGGCTTGTGACCAACCCGACCTATTCCGGCATCGTTACCGATTACCGGAAGACGTTCGCGCGGGCTAGGGACATGAAGGTGGATGTGCTGCTCGCGCCGCACCCGGAAATGTACAGGATGCAGGACAAGCGCGCCATGCTCTCGGATGGTGCGCCCAATCCGTTCGTCAATCCCGGTGAGTTCAACGCCTATGCCGCGACGCTTGAGAAGGCGTTCGAAGACGCGCTCGTCAAGCAGACCGCCGCCGCGCAGGAGAAGAAGGGGTGAAGTGGCGCTGGCAGGCGCTGGCAGGCGCTGACCTATCCGCCCGGCGCGCCTTGCGTATTCACATAGAGCGCGTAGATCGACTGGCTTGCGGCCATGAACAGGCGGTTGCGCTTCAGGCCGCCGAAGCAGAGGTTGGCGCAGCGCTCGGGTAGCGCGATACGGCCGATCATCACGCCATCGGGGGCGAACACCACGACGCCGTCGAGTTCGGGATCGCCCATGCCCCATCCGCACCACAGATTGCCATCGATGTCGCAGCGCATGCCGTCCGGCGTGCCGGGGCCGGCGTCGACGAGGACACGCTTGTTGGAGAGCTTGTCGCCGCTGGCCGCGACGTCGTAGGCGAGGATCTTGCGGTTCGGCACGCCGCGGGATTCGATGATGTAGAGAATCTTCTCATCCGGCGCGAAGCACAACCCGTTGGGCCCGAGAATGCCTTCGGCGACAATGGTCGCCTTGCCGGTCGCACCATCGATCCGGTAGACGTTCATGTCGATCTCGGGCTCGGCCTTGTAGCCCTCGTAATTGCCGAGCAGGCCGAACACCGGATCGGTGAACCAGATCGAACCGTCGGACTTCACGACAACGTCGTTCGGTGAGTTCAGCCGCTTGCCATCGAAGGAGTCCATCAGCACCGTGATCGATCCGTCATATTCGGTGCGGGTGATGCGGCGGCCGCCGTGTTCGCAGGTGACCAGCCGTCCCTGACGGTCGCGGGTGTTGCCGTTGGCGAAATTCGACGGCTTGCGGAAGATGCTGACCGCGCCGGTCTCCCCTTCCCATTTGAGGATGCGCTGGTTCGGAATGTCGCTGCACAGGAGATACCGCCCGTCGCCGAACCACACCGGGCCTTCGGCCCAGCGCAACCCGGTGGTCAGCCGTTCCACCGCCGACAGCTTGAGCCAATATTTTTCAAAGCGCGGATCGAGGGCTTGAATGGCCGGATCGGGGTAATACGTCGCCGGGCGCCAGCCGGCTGAATGCGATGCTGCATCGGACATTTGCTGTTCTCGTTGTTGCGTTCCCTGAGCGTTTGAGTTTGCTATCATTCCCGGCTAATGACCGCAAATCGGTCGTGAGATTAAGAGGAACGAAATGCCACGCATATTGATGACCGGCGCCGCCGGCGGAATCGGCACGAGCCTGCGTAAGCTGTTGCCGCCGATCTATCCGGACCTGCTGCTGAGCGACCTGAAGGCGCCGGCCGATCTCGGCAAGGACGAGAAGTTCAAGGCGGCCGATCTCGCCGATCTCGCCCAGGTCGAGGCGATCTGCGAAGGCGTCGACGGCATCCTGCATTTCGGCGGCTATTCGGTCGAAGGACCCTGGGACCAGATCCTGCAGGCCAACATCATCGGCGGCTACAATCTGTTCGAGGCGGCGCGGAAGAAGGGCGTCAAGCGCGTGGTGTTCGCCTCGTCGAACCATGCCGTCGGCTTCTATCCGCAGCATCACCGGATCGGCACCGACGTCACCGCGCGCCCCGACAGCCGCTACGGCGTCAGCAAGGTGTTCGGCGAGGCGGTCGGCGCGCTCTATGCAGACAAGCACGGGCTCGGCGTCACCTGTCTCAGAATCGGCAATTTCGGCGAGATGCCGCTGGACCATCGCCGCCTGTCGATCTGGCTGAAGCCGGAGGATCTGGTGCAGCTCTGTCGCATCGGGCTCGATCATCCCGATATTCACTTCGAGATCTTCTATGGCGCCTCCTATAACGAACGCGCCTGGTGGGACAACCATCGCGCCTACGAACTCGGATACCGGCCGACCGGCCGCGGAGAAGATTTCCGCGAACACGCGATGGCCGAGCAGGCCAAGCTCAAGCCGGACCCGGTCGGAGACTTCTACCAGGGCGGCACGTTCTGCAGCATGGAGTTCGACGGCGACAAGGATGGGATCGTGGATTGGAGCAAGCGCTAGCGCTTGCCCTCGTCCCCGGCAATGCGCCCGAGATAATCCGACTTGCTGTACTGCATGTGATCGACGCAGAGCTGCGCCAGTGCCCAGCTGTCGCGGCCCTTCAACAGCTCGATCATAAGTTCGTGCTGGCGGCGGGATAGCGCGAGCCCCTCCTTGTCGGCGAGATTCTTGGCGCGCACCGGCAGCGTCAGGTTCATATAGTCCTGCAGCGAGCGGACCAGATACGGGTTGCCGCAGGCGGAAAAAAGCGCGACGTGGAAGGCGTCGTTGGCCTCGTGGATGCCGCGCAAATCCTGCGCATCGGCCCTGGCGCAGTATTGCCGCTGCAATTCGTTCAACTGCTCGATCAGGCCGGCGGGAGCGGGGAGTGCGATCATCAACGCCGCCTGCCGCGTCAGCATTTCCCGGACCTCGTAGATCTGGCGGACCTCCTCGGCCGAATAGAACCGCACCGTGGCGCCGATGTTTTTCTCGCGCAGCACGATGCCCTGGCGTTCGAGCTGGAACAGCGCCTGCCGCACGAAGTGCCGGCTGGCGCCATAGCGCTGCATCAGCGTATCCTCGACCAGCCGCGAACCCGGTGCGAAGCGGCCGAAGATGATGTCCTCTTCCAGTCGGCGGATGACCTCCGCCTGTTCCTCCTCGCGCGTCAGCGCGGAAGTCTCGGTCGATGATTCCTGCGGCTTCATCGCAAAGCCTCCCAGCCCGACACCCGATAGCAATCCTCGACCAGGCGCAAGGTCTCGAGATTGTCCTGCGGTGCCGTCTCGAAGGGCGAGACGTCGCGGAGCGATTTCACGAAATGCGCGATCGTCCGGTTATAGGAACCTTGATACTCGGTGGCGAGATCGTAGATGCGCTCGCCGGGCGATGCGCCCGAGCATGTCAGCGACGGTCCGTCGAGTCTGATCGCACCCTTATCGCCGAGAATTTCCAGCCGGTCGACTTGCACCGCCGGATGGCCGTGGGCGGCGAAGCTTGCAAAGACCGAAACTGCGGCGCCGTTTCCGCAGCGAAGCTGGATCGCCGCGCCGTCCTCGCCGACGAGTTGCTCACTCGAACGGGAGAGTTGCGCCGCCGTCACGCGGAGCGGCCCGAGCAGCATGCGCAGCGTATCGAGATGATGGATCAAGACTTCCGCGACGAGCATGCGCCGTTCACGCCGCATGAAGGGCTGCCGCTCCAGCGCCGGGCAGAGCCCGTCCGGCCCGGGCAATACGCCCGACGTCAGCAGCGTCAGCTGCGCCTGCTTGACGTTGCCGATGCGACCCTCGCGCAGCCATGCCGCGGCATCCCGGTAATAGCCGCGAAAGCGCCAGTTCTCATGCACCATCAGGCGCGTCGAACCCTCGACCTCGGCAGCGAGCTCGACGGCCTCCTGCAGGTTGGGCGCGAGCGGCTTCTGGCAAAGCACCGGCAGCCGGTGTTTGGCGGCGAGGCGCACCAATGGCGCGTGCATTTCCCGGGGCGCAGCGATATCGATGGCGTCGAGTTCGCATTCCGCCAGCATCGCCTCGGCGCTGGCCCAGGTCTGCGGGATTTCGAACTCGCTCGCGCGTCGCGCGGCGTTTTCGCTGGAGGGATCGGCTACCGCAACGACGCGGGCTTGATCTGATATGCTCGCCCAGGCGATGAGATGATGACGGCTCACCATGCCGGCGCCGATCAGGCCAATTCGCAATGGGTTCATGGACAGACGGTTCCGATCATGGCCGGAAGTCAGCACGCACTCGTATTATTGTCAATAATATCGCATTGAGTGCAGCAAAATGAGCCGAATATGCGCCAGATAATCAAGCATTGACAATAATTCGGCGGACTCCTTAAGTGCCACCCGCAACGACAGGAAGAAAAAATGGCCGACGGACTTCGCAAGGGACTGACGAGTTATGGCGACGCTGGCTTCTCGCTGTTCCTGCGCAAGGCCTTCATCAAGGCGATGGGTTATTCGGACGATGCGCTGAACAGGCCGATCGTCGGCATCACCAATACCTACAGCGACTACAATCCCTGTCATGGCAACGTTCCGCAGATCATCGAAGCGGTGAAGCGCGGCGTGATGCTGTCGGGCGCGATGCCGATGGTGTTCCCGACGATTTCCATCGCCGAGAGCTTTGCGTTTCCGACCTCGATGTATCTTCGCAATCTGATGGCGATGGATACCGAGGAGATGATCCGCGCGCAGCCGATGGACGCCGTGGTCGTGATCGGCGGGTGTGACAAGACCCTGCCGGCGCAGATCATGGCCGCGGTCAGCGCCGATTTGCCGACTGTCGTCATCCCTGTAGGGCCGATGGTGGTCGGGCATCACAAGGGCGAGGTGCTGGGGGCCTGCACGGATTGCCGGCGGCTGTGGGGAAAATATCGCGCTGGCGAAATTGACGACATTGAAATCGAAGCCGTCAACGGCCGGCTTGCGCCCTCAGTCGGCACCTGCATGGTGATGGGGACCGCCAGCACCATGGCGTGCATCACCGAGGCGCTCGGTCTGTCGCTGCCGATGAGCGCGACGATCCCGGCGCCGCATGCCGAGCGCTTTCGCTCGGCGGAGGCGAGCGGCAGGGTGGCGGCTGCGATGGCCAGGACAAAGGGGCCAAAGCCCAGCGAATTGTTGACCTCGGCCTCATTCCAGAACGCGCAGGTGGTGCTGCAGGCGATCGGCGGCTCGACCAACGGCCTCATTCATCTGACGGCGATCGCCAACCGCACGAAACACCGCGTCGATCTCGAAGCGTTCGACAAGCTCGGCCGCGAGGTGCCGGTGCTGATCGACCTGAAACCGTCAGGCGAGCATTACATGGAGCATTTCCATCATGCCGGCGGCGTGCCCAAACTGATGGCGCAGCTCGGTGATCTTATCGACCTCGACGCCAAAACCATCACAGGGCAAACGCTGCGCGATGTCGTCGCCGACGCCGAGGAGGTGCCGGGACAAGACGCCATCCGTCCGCGCGACAATCCGATCAAGAGCGAGGGCGCGATGGCGGTGCTGCACGGCAACCTTGCGCCGCGCGGAGCCGTCATCAAGCAATCGGCGGCAAGCCCGAAACTGCTGCAGCATACGGGGCGTGCCGTGGTGTTCGAATCCGTCGAGGACATGACGCTGCGGGTCGACGATCCCGATCTCGACGTTAACGCCGATGACGTGCTGGTGCTGCGTAATGCCGGCCCCAAGGGCGCGCCCGGGATGCCGGAGGCCGGCTATCTGCCGATCCCGAAGAAGCTCGCGCGCGGCGGCACCAAGGACATGGTGCGGATATCGGACGCGCGCATGAGCGGAACCGCGTTCGGCACCATCGTGCTGCACATCACGCCGGAAGCCGCCGTGGGCGGTCCGCTGGCGCTGGTCAGGAATGGCGACATGATCCGCCTCGATGTCGCGAAACGCAGCATCGATCTTCTGGTCGACGAGGCGGAACTGGAGAAGCGCCGCGCGGCGCTTGCGCCGGCCGTCACCCCCGAATGGGCCAAACGCGGCTACGCGCATCTGTTCAACGAGACGATTCTCCAGGCCGACGAAGGCTGCGACTTCGATTTCATGCGCGGGCAGGGCAAAGGGTAGGGAATCGGAACCGCTGTCGTCCCTTGTGAAAGCAGGGACCCATACGCCGCGCCACCAATTGTTTGGAAGACGCCAGACATCTCGCTTTTATCGATAGGACAACGCGGTATGGGTCCCTGCTTTCGCAGGGACGACACTGAGAGTAGGGCGCCACTAACCTACCTCATCAACGCTCCACGCATCGCCCGTCCGCTCAAACTTGAACGGCGTGCCGTGGCGGTTGTCGAACCAATGGCCGCACAGCACTTCCGACATCGCCTGCATCACCCCGTCGTGGCAGACGAACAGGACATTCGCTTGCGGATGACTGTCGAGCCATTGGCCGACGCAACGGAGCGCACGTGCGGAGACGGTAGGCCAAGCCTCGCCATCCCCTGGCAGGATCGTAGCGAGTTGCTCTCTGGCGGTTAGGCCATGCACTTTCATCGCCTCGGCGATCGACTGTCCCTCAAGACTGCCGAAATCGCATTCGATGAGGCCGTCGTCGATGGCAAGCGGCGCCGCCAATGACGACGCGACGATTTCAGCCGTCCTCACCGCGCGAATAAGCGGGCTCGCGACGATATGATCGATCCGCAGATTCCGCAGTCGCAAGGCAGCGGCATCTGCTTGCGAAATGCCTTCATCGTTCAGGGGGATATCAGTTCGGCCCTGAAACCGGCCCTGCCGGTTCCAGTCGGTGACGCCGTGGCGGAGACAGAGAAAGGAGCGCGACGGAGTCGGCAACCCCATCATTTCGACTTGCTGGTGAACTTCTTCACCGCGACGCGGAAGTCGTCGGTCTGCATGGCGTCGATGATCTTCGCTTCCTCGGCATCGAGTTGCTGCCTGATCGGCGTAACCGCAGCCTGATAGATCAGCGACTTGGTGCCTGCGATCGCTGCTGGCGGGTTCTGCGCGAGCCGCTCGGCGAATTTGCGCGTCTCTGCCTTCAACTCTGCCGCCGGAACGATCCGGGCGACCAGGCCCCATTGATAGGCCTGCTGCGCGGTAAAACTGTCTTCGGCCAAAAATATCTGCAGCGCGCGGCGGGTGCCGACGGTGCCGACCATGCCGACCGTGCTGCCGCCATCCGGCGAGACGCCGATCTTGGCATAGGCCGGCGTGAAGCGGGCATCGTCGGCGGCAATGCAGAGGTCGGTGACGAAGGCCAGGCCCATGCCAGCGCCGGCGGCCGAGCCGTGGACGCTGGAGAGAACGATCTTCGGCATCCGCCGCACCGTCTCGATAAAGGCGTGGTAGTGCTTCAGCAACTCGCCGACCACGGGCGCAACGGTGTCGTTGGCGGCGGCAGCTCCGATGGTCTGCAGATCGCCGCCGGCCGAGAAGGCGCGGCCTTCGCCCTCGATTACCAGCACGCGGATATCGTCGTTGCCCTCGACCTCCGCGCCGAGCTGCTCGAGCTTTTGCGCGATCGACAGATTGATCGAATTGAAGGCCGCGGGCCGGTTCAGGGTGATGGTGGCAATCGGACCCTCGATCCGGAGCAGGGCAGGGTCGCTGGCAGCGGTATCATCGGAGGTCGGCATGGCTGGGCCTCGGCTCGGAACGGGGGCAGCATTTAAATAACAGAAGGCAGGACGTGACAATCCCCGGCAAGGTCCGCAAAATACCACGCAATCCCGGGCCACGGCGCTCTTGCGTCTCTTCGCGCCATGAGGTCAGATAGGGCCTGTCATCGTTCGGAACGGACACGAGCGCCGCTTCCAAGGGACGAGACAGGCAAGCCAAAATCAGTGGAGAGGAAACGACATGGGTCATTCCCGTGCGCTCGAACGTAGGATGTTCCCATGACGGCAGGACCGGTTGTCATCATTGGCGCGGGCCATGCAGGCTTTCAGCTTGCGATGTCGCTGCGCCAGCACGGCTTTTCGGAACGCGTCGCGCTGTTGAACGATGAAGGCCATCTGCCGTACCAGCGGCCGCCGCTGTCCAAGGCCTACCTGAAGGGGACCGGCGGACCCGACAGCCTGATGTTCCGCCCGGAAAAATTCTACCACGACCAGAAGGTCGATTTGATCACCGACCGTGCGGTGTCGATCGACCGCGCCGCGCGCACGGTGTTGCTCGGTTCCGGCGCTTCGCTCGATTACGGCCATCTGGTACTGGCGACCGGTGCGCGCAACCGCCTGCTCGACATTCCCAACGCCAATCTGGACAGCGTTCGCTATCTGCGGACGCTCGACGAAAGCCAGTCCTTGCGGGACTACATCACTCCGGGCCAGCGCGTCGTCGTGATCGGCGCCGGATTCATCGGCCTGGAATTCGCTGCGACCGCGCGGGCCAAGGGCCTCGAAGTCGACGTCATCGAGCTCGCGCCGCGGGTGATGGCACGTGCGGTGACCGCGGAAATCTCGGAGTTCTTTCAATCGCGGCATACCGCGGCCGGTATCCGGATTCATCTCGGCGTACAGGTCACGAGCATCGAGAGCGACGGCAGCAAGGTCACCGGTGTGAGCCTCAGCGACGGGCGGCATATCAAAGCCGATCTGATTGTGGTGGGTGTCGGCGTCCTGCCCAATGTCGAACTGGCGGCGGAGGCAGGGCTGAAGGTCGCGGCCGGCATCGTGGTCGACGAGCATTTGCTGACCTCCGATCCGAACATCTCGGCGATAGGCGATTGTGCGCTGTATGCGAGCCCACGGTTCGGCGGCTCGCTGCGGCTGGAGTCGGTGCAGAACGCCACCGACCACGCGCGCTGCGTCGCGGCCCGGCTGACCGGCGATGCCAAGCCCTACGACGGCTTGCCCTGGTTCTGGAGCGATCAGGGCCCCGACAAGCTGCAGATGGTGGGACTGACCACCGGCTATGACCGCGTGGTCGTGCGCGGCGATCGTGCCGCGGGCGCATTCTCCGCCTTTTGCTACAAGGCCGGGCAACTCGTCGGCATCGAGTCGGTCAATCGCGCCGGCGACCACATGTTCGGACGGCGCCTGCTTGCCGCTCACGGGTCGATCACGCCCGAGCAGGCGGCCGATGCGGGCTTCGACCTGAAGAGTGCCCTGACTTAGAACGCACCCTGACTTAAATTGGACTTACCGCGGCGCCAGCCTGCTTGCGTCTGCCGATCATTTCGGCAACGTTGGCGCCGGAAATCCAAGAGGTCTCCGGCGGTCGGTTTCGGAGGGTATATGTCCGTTAGGACGTGCTATCTCAGGTTGATAGGCGCCGCCATCATCGCACTGGTTATTAGTGGCCCGGCTTCGGCGCAGACCAAGCTGAAATGGGCGCATGTTTACGAGGTCACAGAACCCTATCACACCGAGGCACTGTGGGCCGCCAGCGAGATCAGGAAGCGCACCAACGGCAAATTCGACATCACGGTGTTTCCGGCTTCCCAGCTCGGCAACGAGAACCAGCTCAATGAAGGTCTCGGGCTCGGCGCCGTTGATATCGTCTACGTCGGGATCAACTTCGTCGCGGCTACCTACAAGCCGCTCGGCATCACGGGCGCGCCGTTCATGCTGCGCGATCTCAATCACTGGAAGGCCTATCGCGACAGCAAGCTGTTTTCCGATCTGGTCCAGGGCTACGACGAGCAGACCCGAAACAAGATCGCCGCGCTCACCTATTACGGTCAGCGCCACGTCACCGCCAGCAGGCCCATCCGCAAGCCCGAGGACATGAAGGGCATGAAGCTGCGCGTGCCGCCGGCGCCGCTGTTTCTGATGTTCACCAAATCCGTCGGCGCCGACGCGACCCCGATCGCCTTTTCCGACGTCTATAATGCGCTCCAGCAGGGTTTGGTCGACGGCCAGGAGAATCCGCTGCCGACGATCATGGCCAAAAAATTCTACGAGGTGCAGAGCCATATCGTGCTGACCGGCCACATCACGGAATCGATGGTTACGGTGGTCGGCAGCCACGTCTGGAACAAGCTGACGCCGGACGAGCAAAAGCTGTTTGCGGATACGCTGAAGGAAGCCGCGTCGAGGGCGACGGAGGCGATCGAGGCGTCCGAGAGGATTTTGGCCGGGGAGTTCAGGAAGCTCGGCAAGACCGTGGTCGAGCCCGATCGCGAGGCGTTCCGAAAGGCGGCGATCCCGCTGCACAATGATGAATCCGTCGGGGCCGGCTGGACCAGGGCGCAATACGACGAGTTGCAGGCGTTGAAGTAGCTAGCCGCGCAACGCCGCGACCTCGGCCGCTGTCGGCATCGACGGTGCGGCGCCCATCCGCTGTACGCAGATCGATGCGGCGGCATTGGCGTATTCAAGCGCGTCGCGGATCGCCTTTCCATTGGCAAGCTGGGCTGCGAGGGCGCCGACGAAGCAATCGCCGGCACCGGTGGTATCCACTGCCTTCACGGCACGTCCCGCAATCAGCGAGGGCTCGCCGCCCACAAGCGCGAGCACGCCGCGCTTGCCCAGCGTAACGCAGATGATTTTATCGGAACCGGTTGGCAGGCACCGTGCTGCTTCGACGAAGCGGGCGGGCTCGTCGGTATCGTGAAGCTCGGTGTTCGCGAGAAACCCCAACTCGGTCTCGTTGAGGATCAGGATGTCAACGAGGTCGAGCAACTCCGGCCCACAGGCGATGGCCGGCGCCGGGTTGAGGATCGTGGTCGCACCTGCCGCGCGCGCCTGTCTGAAGAAGGCGCCGATCGAGGGTAAGGGGATTTCGAACTGGCTGACGGCGATGTCACCCTTTGTAAGGACGGGAAGCGCGACATCCTCGGCGCTGACACGCGCATTGGCGCCGGGAACGACCACGATGGTGTTGTCGGCATCGGCGATAGTGATGATGGCCGTTCCGGTGTGAATATCCGCGGTGTCCTTGACCAGGACGAGGTCGACGCCTTGGGCTGCGAGAAACGTGCGCAACTGCTGCCCAAACGCATCCATGCCGAGCCGGCCGATCAGCGTGGCTGGCGCACCGAGCTTCGCGGCAGCCACCGCCTGGTTTGCGCCCTTGCCACCCGGAAAATAATGCACGGCCTGACCTGCGACGGTTTCGCCGACCCTGGGATGCCGGCTGGCTGTCGCCACCACATCCATATTGATGCTGCCGGCGATGAATACGCGCCCCATGCTTAGTCCCAAAATTCCTTCTTACGCCCGATCTGGAACTCCTGCTTGACGGCATCGATATCGGCAAGCCTCGGCAATCCAGCCTCGTTGCCGAGGCGCTGGATCTTATAGGTCGAGGCCGCGCGCGCAAACTCGAAATGGTCGTGCCAGCCTTTCGCGGGATTGTTGAGATACGAAAACACGTAAGCGCCATGAAATACGTCACCGGCGCCGTTGGTATCGATCACGCGCTCGCGCGGGATTGGCAGCGCCGGCAGCTTGCGGACCGCGCCGGTCTCGTCATACCAGAGCAGGCCTTGCTCTCCCATGGTGACGCCGCCGACCCTGCAGCCGCGGCTCTTGAGATAGTCGAGCATGGCGTCCGGCGTCTTGTCCATCTGCTCGCACAGCCGCTCGGCTACGATGGCGACATCTATGAACTCCAACAGCTCGTGGGTGTTGGTGCGCAGGCCGCCGCCGTCGAGCGATGTCAGAATGCCGTCCTCGCGGCAAAGTTTGGCATAATGAATCGCGGCGTCCGGCTGGTGGCCGTCGATATGCAGCGCGCGGCAGCCCTTCAAATTCAGCATCGGGAAGGGATGGATGTGTTCGTCGTCGCGGCAGCGCACGATGGCGCGTTTGCCGTCCTTCGGCATGATGAACGATAGTGACGAGGAGTTGACCTTGCGCGGATGGATCGAGATTCCGTATTTCGCGCTCATGTCCTGAAACATGCGGCCGAGCCAGTCGTTCGCCACCGTTGCGATCAGGTCGGGCACGACGCCGAGCTTGGCGCAGCAGAACGCCGCGGTGACGGCGTTGCCGCCAAACGACACCGCATAGGCGGACGCCACATGTTTTTCGTCGCCGGTCGGCATGTGGTCCGTGATGAAGGTAACGTCGATATAGGTCTGTCCGATGAAGAGAGCCTGCATTCGTTTTCCGTCATGAGCTTTAGGGGTGGTCCCGGCCCGGCGCAGATACATTAGCACCGGTTATCGGATGCATTCGCTGAAATTATTCGCAACCGTGCCGTCTTTGCAGCTTGAGATGGGAGTATGAGGAGAATACGACCGTCCTTACGGGCTTGGGCATACTGCCGTATAACGGCTGACGGCCGCCCGGGTTTCCCGGCGGCACCACAAAAGTGGAGGGAAGATGACCGTTTATTCCGGTCCGGTGTTCGACATGGCGGTTAACCAATTTGGCGTCATCGCCAACCATCTCGAAATCCCGATGGACGAGCGCGACCGAATTCTGATGCCGAAGCGGGCCATCACTGTTTCCTGTCCGATCCATCGCGACGACGGCACGGTCGCCGTATTCGAAGGCTACCGGGTGCAGCATCATCTCACCCTCGGCCCGACCAAGGGCGGCACGCGATTCGCGCCTTCTGTCGACATCGGCGAGGTCGCGGCCCTTGCGATCTGGATGAGCTGGAAATGCGCGCTGGTCGGGCTGCCCTATGGCGGCGCCAAGGGCGGCGTCAATGTCGCTCTCTCCACCATCTCCAAGCGCGAGCTGGAAGCGCTGTCGCGGCGCTACATGCAGGAGATGATTCCGTTCGTCGGTCCGCATACCGACGTGATGGCGCCCGACATGGGCACCAATGAGCAGGTGATGGCCTGGTTCATGGACACCTATTCGATGTACCAGGGCCGCACCGTGACCGAGATCGTGACCGGCAAGCCGGTATCGTCGGGCGGCACGCTCGGCCGGCGCGAGGCCACCGGGCGCGGCGTCGCCTATCTCGCCAGGCGCGTGCTGAAGGAGCTCTCGATCAATCTAGGCACCGCGACTGCCGTCATTCAGGGCTTTGGCAATGTCGGCTCCTATGCCGCGCTGGAGCTGCATCAATATGGCTTGAAGATCATCGCCGTCAGCGATCACACCGGCGCGCTGCACGATCCGGCCGGGCTCGATATTCCCGCGCTGATGAAGCACGCGGGCGCGCATGGCAGTATCGCCGGTTTCTCGAACCAGTTGGCCTTCGATTCCGAGCAAATCCTGACGCTGCGCTGCGACGTGCTGGTGCCGGCGGCGATGGAGCGGGTGATCGACGCCAAGGTCGCGGAAAATCTGAAATGCCGGGTGCTGGCCGAAGGCGCCAATGGCCCGACCACGCCGGATGCCGATCTGGTGCTGGAAAAGCGCCAGGGCGAAGTGTTTTTGATCCCCGACATTCTCTGCAATTCCGGCGGCGTGGTGGTCAGCTACTTCGAATGGGTGCAGGACCTGCAGCAATTGTTCTGGGAAGAAGAGGAGGTGACGCGGCGCGAATACGCCATCCTCGATCGCGCCTTTGACAACATGGTGCAGCGTGCCAATGCCGACAAGATTCCGCATCGCACCGCGGCGATGGCGATCGGCGTGGAGAAGGTTCGCGCCGCCAAGAACACGCGGGGACTCTTCCCGTGATCACCGGCCTCGACCACGTCGTTGTTCTCACCGGCGACATCAACGCGGCCTCCGCCGCTTACCAGACCTTGTTTGCCCGCGCGCCGGCCTGGCAGTACGGCGGCGGGGGCGCCGACCGCGTCCTGTTCACGCTCGACAACACGACACTGGAACTGGTTGCGCCGAATGGCGATGACGCCAACGCGGACCGCATTCGCGCGGTGCTGGCCGCACAGGGCGAGGGGCTGGCAAGCATCTGCTTCCGGACCAGCGACATCGCCAGGACGCATCGCAGGCTGGATCGGCTGACGCTGAAGCCTGATGCCATTGCCGAGGTCGAAAGCCACGACGCGATCTCAGGTGCGACGCTGGCATGGAAGCGGACCCGCGCCGCGACCGAAGCCACGCGCGGCGTCCGCATGTTCTTCCTCGAACGCGACAAGGAGCGGCCGCTGTCGGTGCGAACCACGGCCGGATCGATCACGGCGATGGACCATGTCGTGGTCTCGACGTCAGACCCCGAGCGGGCCGCCGCGCTCTATGGCGCGCGGCTCGGCCTCGACATGGCACTCGACCGCTCGCATCCCGATTGGGGTCGGCTGATGTTCTTCCGCTGCGGCGACTTGATTGTCGAGGTCACACACCGGCCAGGCAAGCAGGCCGACACGACGCAGGACCGGCTTCGCGGCCTGTGCTGGCGCGTCTCCGACATCGACGCCACCCATGCGCGGCTGGTTGACGCCAGTGTCGACGTCTCGGAAGTCCGCACCGGCCGCAAGCCGGGAACGCGGGTCATGACGGTGCGGGGTGGCACGTGCGGCGTCCCGACGCTGCTGGTGCAGCCGTCGGCTGGGCCATGATCTTTCCCTTCTCCCACAAGGGGAGAAGGGGAAGAGCGGCGCCTGCTCGTTCTCAAAGCTTTCCGCGCGTGCTACAGCTTGCTTCGTGCAACTATCGAGCAACTGATTTGGCAAAGGCAAAACGCGTTCAGAAATGGCAGCGCGACCCCGAGGGGATGCGGCTCCGCATTCTCGAGGCCGCCAAGCAGGAATTCGCCGCCCATGGCCTGGCCGGCGCCCGCGTCGATCGCATCGCGGCCAATGCCGGCGCCAACAAGCGCATGCTGTATTACCACGTCGGCAACAAGGAAGATCTCTACCTTGCGGTGCTGGAAGGCGCCTATGAGAAGATCCGTTCCGAGGAGCGCGGGCTCGACCTCGAACATCTCGATCCGCCCGAGGCGATCGAACGGCTGATCGACTTCACCTGGAACTATTTCCTCCGCAACCCGGAATTCCTGGCGCTGCTCAATACCGAAAATCTCGCCAAGGCGCGCCATCTGAAGCGCTCGACCAAGGTCAAATCGATGCATTCGCCGTTCGTCGAGATGATCCGCACCGTGGTGACGCGTGGCGTCGTAAGCGGCGATTTTCGCGTCGCGGTCGACCCGGTCCAGCTCTACATTTCGATCGCAGCGCTGTGCTTCTTCTATCTCTCCAACAGCGCCACGCTCTCGGTGATCTTCGGCCGCGACCTCCTGAAGAAGGAGGCGAGGGACGAACGTCTCGCCCACATGGTGGCGCTGGTGCTGGCGGCGCTGACGGGCAAGTCGACGGCGGATTTTGGTAAGGCCGTGGGGCAGGGCGTGCGCGCACCGGCACATCAGCCGGTTTGACTAGCTCTCTCCCGTGTCGTCCCTGCTCCTGTGTCGTCCCTGCGAACGCAGGGACCCATACGCCGCGGCCTCTCGGTTTAGACGTTAGTCGTTGATCCTGCTGTCACAATTGACGCCGGTGGCTATGGGTTCCTGCTTCCGCAGGAACGACAAAATACCGCACGAAAACCCGCTTGCCAGTATTTATCCAACGGGTTAATTTCTTCCCCGAAAAGACGATCATCAGGGAGCGGGACGTGGCGGAGCTGAAGCGCGAGAGCGGCTTGTCGAAAGCGCTGAACGCGGCGTGGGTGCGGCCGTTTCTATTCCTGCTCTTCATCGTGGTGATGTGGGACCTCACCATCCGCCTGTTCCAGATTCCGGCCTACCAGATCCCCGCGCCCGGCGATGTCGTGGCTGTGCTGTGGACCGATTGGCCAGAGCTGCTGCGGCAGGCCTGGCCCACCACCTACGCCACCATATGCGGCTTCCTGCTGTCGGCGCTGTTCGGCATTCCCGTCGCGATGCTGATCGCGGGATCGAAGACGGTGGAAAGCTATGTCTATCCGCTGCTGGTGTTCTCGCAGTCGGTGCCGAAGATCGCGATCGCGCCGCTGTTCGTAGTCTGGTTCGGCTTCGGCATTATCCCGAAAGTGATCTCGGCGTTCCTGCTCGGGTTCTTCCCGGTGGTGGTGTCCGCCGTGCAGGGCTTCAAGTCGGTCGATCCTGACATGGTCGATCTCGCGCGCGCGATGCAGGGCAGCCGCTTCCGCGTATTTTGCGCCGTCAACCTGCCGCATGCGATGCCCGCGATCTTCTCCGGGCTGAAGGTCTCCATCACGCTCGCTGTGGTCGGCGCCGTGGTCGGCGAGTTCGTCGGCTCCAATTCCGGTATCGGCTATGTGCTGCAGCGCTCGATCGGCACCTTCGATCTGCCGACGATGTTCGCGGCACTCGTGATTCTTGCGCTGCTCGGCGTGGTCCTGTTCTGGATTGTCGATCGGATCGAAAGCCTCGTGATCCCCTGGCATGTCAGCCAGCGCGAGGACATCATTTTTGCTGCGTAAGGACCGCTGAACGAAAACAACAAACAGGACGTCATTGCGAGCGCAGCGAAGCAATCCATAGCGCCGCAGGTGGAGGAATGGATTGCTTCGCTTCGCTCTCTTGCACAAACGCTTCGCGTTTGTCGCAGGCAATGACGAAGCAAAACGGGAGGATGACCATGATACGAGTGTTAGCGGCGATCTCCGCCGCCCTGATCTGGACCGCGCTTTCAGTGCTTCCCGCATCGGCCGCCGACAAGGTCGTGCTGATGCTGAACTGGTACGTCTATGGCGAGCACGCGCCGTTCTATTACGGCAAGGCCAAGGGCATCTATGCCGCCGAGGGCATCGACCTCGAAATCCAGGAAGGCCGCGGTTCGGCGGCGACCACGCAGGCTGTTGCAGCCAAGACCGCCAATTTCGGATACGTTGACGTGCCGACCATGATGCGCGCGGCCGTGAAGGGCGCGCCGATCGTCGCCACCGGCGTATTGCTGCAGACCAGCCCGATGTCGGCGATGGGCTTTGTCGAAAAGAACATCAAGAAGCCCGAGGACATCAAGGGCAAGACGGTGGCGATCACGCCGGCCGATTCCATGACGCAGATCTGGCCGCTGTTCCTGAAGAAGACCGGCCTGAAGGAAAGCGACTTCCAGACGGTGGCCGGCGACGGCCAGACCAAGCTGAACGCCGTCATCAACGGCCAGGCTGACCTCTTGCTCGGCTACGTCATGGATCAGTCGATGAAGATCAAGGACGCCACCGGCAAGGACGTCAACGCGATCAAGTTCGCCGACTACGGCATCAACATGGTCTGCTCGGGCGTCGTCGCCAACACCGAGTTCGTCAAGGCCAACGCCGATCTGGTCAAGCGCTTCATGTCGGCGACGACAAAGGCGGTCGAAGCCGCCGAGAAGGATGCCAAGGGCGCCGCGCAGTCGATCCTCGACGCCAACCCGAAGGGCGGCAAGATCGAAACGCTGACGCAGGGCTTTGAGCTGACGATCCCGCTCTATCGTACGGCGGAAACCAAGGGCAAACGGCCGTTCCAGGTGACCGACCAGAACATGACCGACACGGTCAATCTGATGGTCGAATATGGCGGGTTGGATGCCAAGGCCAAGGATAATCCGAAGGCGTTTTATACCAACGACTACCTGCCGCAGGGCGGTTCGTGAGGGGCCTTTGAAGATTCTATCGTCGTCCCCGCGCACGCGGGGACCCATAGCCACCGGCCTGAGTTGTTGCAGAAGGTCTCTACCGCCGTGTCCGAACGAAAGGACACGGCGTATGGGTCCCTGCGTTCGCAGGGACGACGGGCTGTGGGAGACTTTCCCAAATGGAATCAGCTGAATGAATCCCGCGACCAAACAAACCAACGCCGATCAGCCAGGCGCGCATCTGCGCCTGGTGTCGGATCGCGCCGGCGGCGCTGCGCCGGGCATCACGCTATCAGGCGTCTCGAAAACCTATCGTTCGCGCGACGGCGACGTGCCGTCGCTGCGGCCGCTGGATTTTCACATCAATGAGGGCGAGTTCTTCGTCGTGGTCGGCCCGTCCGGTTGCGGCAAGTCCACGCTCCTGAAAATGATCTCCGGGCTGCTGGCGCCGTCGACCGGGGAAATCCTGGTCGAAGGCGAGCAGGTGACGAAACCACATGGCAATGTCGGCATCGTGTTCCAGAACGCGCTGCTGCTGCCCTGGCGCAACATCCTTTCCAACGTGATGTTGCCGATCGATATGAAGAAATTGCCGCGCAACGAATATCTGCCGCGGGCGAAAGCGCTGCTGAAACTGGTTGGCCTCGAAGGTTTCGAGAAGAAACTGCCCTGGCAGCTCTCCGGCGGCATGCAGCAACGCGCCTCGATCTGCCGGGCGCTGGTGCACGATCCCAAGATCATGCTGATGGACGAGCCGTTCGGCGCGCTCGACGCCATGACGCGCGAGAAGATGAATGTCGAACTGATGCGGATCCAGCGCGAGACCGGCAAGACCGTGCTCCTGATCACGCATTCGATTCCGGAAGCGGTATTCCTCGCCGACCGTGTGCTGGTCATGACCGAACGGCCCGGGGCGATCGCGGCGATCTACGACGTGCCGCTGCCGCGCCCGCGCTCGCTGGATGCGATGGCCGATCCCGCCTTCACCGAACTGGTGCAGCGCATCCGCAAGCATTTTTTCACCCAAAGCGCGCTGGACTGAAAGCTGGCTCGATGCCGTATCGCTTGGCCGTACGCGATATATCGTTCCTTGAGCGCCCGGTCACTTTCGCCCGGCCGTTCCGGTTCGGTGCGGTCGTCATCAACGCGACGCCGCAAGCTTTTGTGCGCGTCGAGATCGAGGTGGAAGGCGAGGGCAGGGCGACAGGGGCCAGCGCCGAATTTCTGGTGCCGAAGTGGTTCGACAAGCGGCCGCCTCTGTCGCCGGAAGAGACAGTGACGGAACTGCGGCGCTCGCTGCTGATCGCGCGAGACATTTATCTTTCCCATTCAACCTTCGACACAGCGTTTGGCCTCCACGCAGCCTGTATCGGCGCGCAGATCGAGGCTTGCGCCCGCGAAGACATTCCACCGCTCGCTGCGACTTACGGACCGGCCGAAATCGACAAGGCGATCCTCGATGCACTGCTGCGCAGCGCCGGGGTCAACTTCTTCGCTGGCATGTCCGATAATATCGCGGGCGTTGATGCGCGGCTGTCGCGCGATCTTGGCGATGAAGATGTCGCGCGGTTTCTCGCGAGCCGAAAGCGGCTGGAGCGCGTCGCGATCCGGCACACCGTCGGCATGGATGATGGAATCGAAGGCGACGGCGGCGTTGCCGACCAGAAGGAAAACGCCAGCGCTCGCTATTTCAAGCTCAAGCTCAACGGAGACCCCGCGCATGATGCGGATCGCTTGATCCGGATCGGCAGGGAACTCGCCACGCTGCCGTATGACTACCGCGTCACGCTCGACGCCAATGAACAATATGCCGATCTGGTTGCCCTGGGCGCACTCGTCGAGCGCCTCGACCGCGACGCTGCGCTACGGCCGATCGCGGCAAAACTGCTCTACATCGAGCAGCCGATGCCGCGCGACATCACGCGGCAGTCGCCGCTCGGCGCGCTGGCGCGGCGCGATTTCATCGTCGACGAGGCCGATGACTCCTACGATGCATTCCCGATTGCACGAGCGCTCGGCTACCGCGGCATCTCCTCGAAGTCCTGTAAAGGTATCTACAAGTCGGTCATCAACGCGGCGCGCGCGGTGAAATGGAGCGCGAACGGTGAAAAATCCTTCATCGCCGGCGAAGACCTGACCTGTCAGGCGGGACTGGCGGTGCAGCAGGATCTCGCGCTCGGCGCGCTGATCGGGGTCACCCATGCCGAGCGCAACGGCCATCATTACGTCGACGGCTTTGGCGACACGCCGGCCGCCGAGGCGGAGGCGTTCCTTGCGGCGCATCCCGATCTCTATGTCCGCGACGGAGACAAGATCCGCCTCGCGATCCACGACGGCGATCTGCTGACGGGATCGCTGACGGCACCCGGTTTCGCCACATCCGTTCATCCGGATTGGTCCACGATGCAGCCGCTGGCGCAGCCGGCAACACGAATTCCCCTGGAGAAAGCAGTATGACGACCAAACGCCTCGGCCTGATCATGAACGGCGTGACCGGCCGCATGGGGCTCAACCAGCATCTGATCCGCTCCATCATCGCGATCCGCGACCAGGGCGGCGTGGTGCTTGCGAACGGCGACCGCATGCTGCCCGACCCGATCCTGATCGGCCGCGACGCGGACAAGGTGGAGCGGCTCGCCAAGCGCTTCAACGTCGAGCGCTGGTCGACCGATCTCGACAAGGCGCTGGCCGACAAGAACGATACGATCTTCTTCGACGCCGCCACCACGCAGGCGCGACCGTCACTGCTGACCAAGGCGATCAATGCCGGCAAGCACGTCTATTGCGAGAAGCCGATCGCGACCAACCTGGAAGAGGCGGTCGCGGTCCTCAAGCTCGCCAACGCCAGGGGCGTCAAGCACGGTACGGTGCAGGACAAGCTGTTTTTGCCGGGCCTGAAGAAGCTCGCTTTCTTGCGCGATTCCGGCTTCTTCGGCCGCATGCTCTCGGTGCGCGGCGAGTTCGGCTACTGGGTGTTCGAGGGCGGCTGGCAGGAAGCGCAGCGGCCGTCGTGGAACTACCGCAGCGAGGATGGCGGCGGCATCATTCTCGACATGGTCTGCCACTGGCGCTACGTGCTCGATAATCTCTTCGGCGAGGTTGAGAGCATCTCTTGCCTCGGCACGACGGATATTCCCGAACGCTTCGACGAGAAGGGCAAGAAGTACACGGCGACCGCCGATGACTCTGCCTATGCCACCTTCCGCCTCAAGGGCGGTGTGATCGCGCACATCAACATGAGCTGGGTGACGCGGGTCTACCGCGACGATCTCGTCACCTTCCAAGTCGACGGCACCCACGGCTCCGCGGTGGCAGGCCTGACCGATTGCGTGATCCAGGCCCGGCAGGCGACGCCGCGTCCGGTCTGGAATCCGGACGAAAAGCGCACCCACGATTTCTACGCCGACTGGCAAAGGGTTCCGGAAAACGTCGTCTACGACAACGGCTTCAAGGAGCAGTGGGAGATGTTCATCCGCCACGTCTGCGAGGACGCGCCCTATAAATACACGCTGCTGGAAGGCGCCAAGGGCGTGCAGCTTGCCGAATGCGCGCTGCAGAGCTGGCGCGAGCGGCGCTGGATCGACGTCGCCCCGATCAAGGTGTGAGGAGGCCCAACCATGAACAAGCCTGTCCTGCCGATGTCATCGCTGTCGCTAAAGCTGCCGACGGCGGATCGTTCGGTCGAAACCTATCGCCTTGCAGCGTCGCGTACGTTTCCGGCGAAACTCGAAGGTACGCTCAACCGCGTGGCCTTCTCGGCTGCCCATGTGGTGGCCGATCCGCTTGCCGATAACGATCCCTGGCTTAACGCTGCGATCGACTGGGACCGCACCATAGCGTTCCGAGAGCACGTCTGGGATCTCGGCCTCGGCGTCGCCGAAGCGATGGACACCGCGCAGCGCGGCATGGGCCTGGATTGGCCGACCTCGCTGGAACTGATCCAGCGCTCGGTGAAGGCGGCCAAGGCGCGCGGCAATGCGCTGGTGTTTTCCGGAGCCGGCACCGACCACCTTGCGGTCGAAGACGCAAAATCCATCGACGACGTGATCCGCGCCTATGAGGAACAGATCGCGGCGGTGGAGAAGGCCGGCGGCCGCATCATCCTGATGGCGTCGCGCGCACTTGCAAAACTTGGCCGTAGCGCTGACGACTACGCAAAGGTCTATAACCGCGTGCTCGGCCAGGTCCGCGAACCTGTGATCATTCATTGGCTCGGCGACATGTTCGATCCGGCGCTCGCGGGCTACTGGGGCACGGCAAATCTCGACAAGGCGATGGATACGGCGGTCGCCATCATCAACGCCAACGCGGCCAGGGTTGATGGAGTAAAAGTCTCGCTGCTCGACAAGCAGCGCGAGATCGACATGCGCCGGCGGCTGGACAAGAACGTCAAGATGTATACCGGCGACGACTTCAACTACGCCGAACTGATCGCCGGCGACGACCAAGGCTTTTCGCACGCGCTGCTCGGCATCTTCGATGCCATCGCGCCGGCGGCGTCCTATGCGCTGTCGCGGCTGGCTGCCGGCGATGAGGCCGGCTTCCACGATGTGCTGGGGCCGACCGTGCCGCTGTCGCGCCACATCTTCCGGGCGCCGACGCGGTTCTACAAGACCGGCATCGTGTTCATGGCCTACCTCAACGGCCATCAGGATCATTTCACCATGGTGGGTGGGCAGGAAAGCACGCGCTCGACGCTGCATCTGGCCGAGCAGTTCCGTTTGGCCGACAAGGCCGGGCTGCTCTCCAACCCCGAAATGGCGACACGGCGCATGAAGACGGTGCTGGCAACCCGCGGCATCGAGCCCTGATGCGCGATTTTTCTTCCGATCATCGCTGGCTGTCGCTGAACACGGCGACGGTCCGCAAGCAGGGCGATCTCGTCGCCATCATCGAGGCCTGCGCGCGGCACGGCATCCGCGCCATCGATCCCTGGCGCGACCAGGTCGCGGCCGTCGGCCTCGATCGCGCGGTACGGGCGGTACGCGACGCCGGGCTTGAATTGTCAGGCTATTGCCGCGGCGGCATGTTCACCTCCGATGCGGCGCACCGCATCGAGGCGCGTGACGACAATCGACGCGCCGTCGACGAAGCCAAGGCGCTGGGCGCGCCCTGCATCGTGCTGGTCGTCGGCGGCCTGCCGCAATATTCGCGTCCGGGAAGCGCGGCCTCGAAGGACATTGCGGGCGCGCGGACGCAGGTCCGCGACGCCATCGCCGAAATGCTGGAATACGCAAAGCAGGCCAACATGCCGCTGGCGATCGAGCCCTTGCATCCGGCCTATGCAGCCGACCGTGCCTGCGTGAATATGACGAAGCAGGCGCTGGACATTTGCGACCAGCTCGATCCGCAGCGCACCGGCGCGCTCGGTGTCGCGCTCGACGTCTATCACATCTGGTGGGATCCGGAATTGATGCCGCAGATCGCGCGCGCGGGAAAAGATCGCCTGCTCGCGTTTCACGTCTGCGACTGGCTGGTGCCGACCAAAGATCTCCTCAACGACCGCGGCATGATGGGCGACGGCGTCATCGACATCCCATCTGTGCGATCGGCGGTCGAGGCGCAGGGCTTTGCCGGCTATTCCGAGATCGAAATCTTCTCCGACGACTGGTGGGGAAAGCCGATGGACGAGGTTCTGAAGATTTGCATCAAACGGCATCGGACGGTCGTTTAGCAACACTCAATCGAACCGGCTGTTCGCTGTCTCAATGGCGGACGGTGTTGTCTCATATGTGAACTGCCGCGCGTTCTCTTTTCTGATAGCGTAGCGCCAGGAGACAGCGCACGGTTCCAGATTTAACCTTTTGCGCGGCTATTTAGATTAACAAAGGGTTACCGTTGCGCCCCCGCGAACTCCGGCGCTAGCTACGCCGCACGGAGAACGTCTCCGCGAGCGATGAGCGACAACATGAAAATCCTTTACGCAATTGCTACCCTCACCCTGCTGTCGACATCGGCGCAGGCCTGGCAGGTCGTGGAACGCTGCACCTACAGCAAGTTCTATGGCCAGATGTGCACGACGTCCTACCTGGACGATCCGCCGCGCAACGCGGCGCAGGATCAGGAAGACGAAAAGGCAAAGCGCGCCAGCATCGAAAAGTGGGAAGCGTTCTGCAAGCCGAAGCGCACCTACGACGACGAAGGCGTCGTCCGCCTGGTTTACGCCCGCAAGGGCTGCGAGTTCGGCCGCAGCGAATAACGCGCTTTCGCTCCTCGCGACCAGCGAGGCGCATTTCCGGGCCTGCCGGCTCGATGAATTCTGGCGCCTTGTCGCGCCGGAAAGACCGCTAAATCTTTATCGACCAAATTGCGGCCCGGTTAGTCACGCCGCTTTACGCCGCCTCAATGCTTGTCGGGCATTCCTGACGTTCGGCATTCATTTCAAGAGGCAGTATCAATGCGCGTCTTCATCGCAATCTCGATTGTCGTCGCTTCGGTATCGTCCGCGTCCGCGCAATTTGCGATGGACCACGGCCACGCCGCGGACGCCGCCCAGGCCGCTCGCGCGGCGCGGGCTGCTGCGGATGCCAAGGCCGCGGCCATCGCCTCCGGCGCGCCGCTGCTTCCCAGCCAGCAAACCAATTTCTTCGTGGGCAGTCGCGGCACAGTGAAGATCGCGCCCCGCACGGCAGAAGAGCTGAAGGCCGATGAAGCCGCCCAAGCCGCCTGGAACGAACGCTGCCGGCCGACCGTGGTCGAAGACCGCGAGGGCCTGCGCCGCGTGAGATATGCCGAACGGGATTGCGATCTCTCTCGCTTCAACACCGCCGGCAATTAGCGCTGCTGCGTGGGTCGAAACTCACCGACCTCGCATGAAGCGAACACGACCGCCGGGCGGACTGGCTGAGGCTGCGTTATCGCGGTTGAGCTAGGAAGGCGATGATCTTTTTTCGATCGTCGCTCGATGAGAGGCCGCCATACGGCTTCATGCTGTTGCCGGGCACGACTTCATCGGGGTTTGCAATGAAGCGATCGAGCTTCTCCTCATCCCAGACGAAGCCTGCCTCCTTCATCGCGCTGGAAAACCCGTAGTCCGGCAGCGACCCTGCTTTCCGTCCCACTATCTTGTGGAGGTTCGGGCCCAGCCGATTGTCGCCCTCTTTCACCATGTGACATGTTCGACAGGCATTGTTGAACGCCTGTTGCCCTGAGGCGTCCCCCGCGCCTTGCGACGCCTGAGGCAGGGCGGAAGGCGATGGAAGCATGAACGCTATTGCGCTCAACGCGCTTATCAAGAACATCCGGCTACGGTACCGCAAATGTGTGTCTCGCCGGCTGGACGTTGGCCAAGCGAAAAGCGTGCTGAAGTGCCATTGGCTCATTCGATCACCTCGTCAAGATAAAGGATTGGGGCCAGAGTTTCGGTCAGGGGCTTGCGGTCTGTGGCAGCGTATTGAAGCGCGCCTTCTGCTCGTTGCTCAGCGCGGCATAGAACTCATCCAATGCCGGCTGCACCAGCGCGGCTGCCTGCAGCATGGCCTCGAGCCGCTTTTCCATGGCCTCCAGCCGTCCTAGCGGTGTGAGCGGTACGTCGTCGGGGCAGGCGGCCTGTAACCGTTCAACCGCATTCTTCGTCGCCTGGCTCAAGCGGTCGAGCGCTTCCTTTTGCTTGCCCGCCGGATGTATCACGGCCTCGATCCGATCGATCGGTAGTTGCGTGAGGCTGGACTTCGGCTCGCCGCAAGCCTCGGCCTGGGCACTCGCTTCCTGCTGCGGCGGCTGTTGCGCACGCTCGCCGACGTTCGGGCCGAGCGCGTTGAAACGCGCTTTTTGCTCGTCGTTCAGCGAATTATAAAACTGCTCAAGTGCCGGACGCACGATCCTTACCGCGTCGAGCGTTGCGCTGACGCGGTTCGTCATCGCCCGCAAGCGACCGGGTGGCGTCATCGCATAGGAATCGGCGCAGCTGAACAGGTCGGCCGCCTTTGCCGCGGCGGCCTTCAATTCATCAAGCAGGGCGCGCTGCTCGGGCCTCGGCTGTACTGCCCGCGCGATCTCCTCGATCGGCCAGGCGGTCACGCCCTTATCCGGGCCTTGGCACAATTGCCGGAGAGTCTGTGGGCTGACGCTTGCGCGTCCGCGCGCTCGATAATCGGTGATCGCAGCGCCAGGTTCCGGATATCTAGCGTAAGCGGAATACGGGCTGTCCGTCCCCCAAAATACCGTGTCGACGAAGTCGTCGTAAGCGTAGGCCCAATAGCCGGGGTCGTAGGCGTAGGGCCAGAAGGTGTAGTTGAAGATGTCGGAATAGGCATAGGGCCAGAAGACCGGGCCGAGCCAGGCCACAAACGCTGCGCGATGGCCGCGCCGCCAGGCATGGCGGGGAGCCCAGCCGTTCTCCCGGGCCGTGAGCGCGGTTCGGGCTTGCAGGGAATCATTGCTGCGGAACTGCGCGGCAAACCGCCCGCGAGTCGCAGCCTGCATAGCGGCAGTTCGTTCAGCCGAAGGCGTGGGTGCTAGCCGCTGCAGGCGCGCCTGATCGCTTTGCTGCAAGCGCTGCTCGCGCTGGAGCAGGCGGTTCTGTGTTTGCAACACTCTTTCCTGCGCGCGTTGCGCCCGGAGACCTTCCGGCTTTTGCGTCTGCAATTGCTGCACGCGCTGCTGCATGCGGTCGATGCGGCTCTGCCGCTCGGTGCTTTGGCGCGACAGCATATCGCGCTGTCGCTCCTGCACCATTTGCTGCCGCTGCTGGACGCGCTGCTCACGCTGCTGCGCACGCGTTTCGATCTGCTCCTTTCGCGACGTTCCCGCGCCCACAGCGGGCGACGGGCCCGGCCGCGATGGTGCGGCGATGCGCGGCTCGGGGTGTCTTGTCATCGCCGGTCGTTGCGGCGGCGCGGCACGATGCATCTCGGGTCGCGGCCCTGCAACGTGCGGTGCGGCCGGTCGCGGCGGAGCGGCGATACGCGGCGGCGCCTGCGGGGCCATGGCTGGACGCTGCGGTGGGGGAGCTGCACGGAACGCCGGTGCGGCGGGTCGCGCCATGGCCGGAGGCGCCGCTGGACGGGCCATTGCAGGTGGTGCTGCTGGGCGGGCCATGGCAGGTGGTGCTGCTGGGGCTGCTGGCGCGGCCCCGCCCCCTGGGCGGCCTCGGTCTTGGGCGAAAGAGCCGGTGCTCACCGCGATCGCGGACACACCAAGAAAAAACGCGGCAACGCGAACCGGGCGCGGAAGCATGATCTCAACTCCCTCGTGCTTCGCCGCCCGGAAGTATCAACGCGCAAACGCCAAAATCGTTCGCTTGGCTCTATGACTTGCGTTTTCGTATTTTGCGATGCGGACTGCTGCAATTCGTCACAGCCCTAACTGATCTTGCAGGGCACGTGCAAAAATCCGCGGAAGCGCACGCGGCCGCCGCGAACCGGCGCGCCGGCGAGCGCATAATCCGGAAAGCGCGCGAGGAAATGCGAGATCGCTATCGCGCCCTCGAGCCGCGCCAGCGCCATGCCGGCGCATTGATGCGCGCCGGTGCCGAAGGCCAGATGCCGGTTTGGCGTACGGCCGATATCGAAACGTTCGGGATCGGCGAACTGCGCGGGGTCGCGGTTGGCGGCGCCGATGCACAA
This sequence comes from Bradyrhizobium sp. 170, assembly GCF_023101085.1. NCBI lineage: Bacteria > Pseudomonadati > Pseudomonadota > Alphaproteobacteria > Hyphomicrobiales > Nitrobacteraceae > Bradyrhizobium > Bradyrhizobium sp. 170. The sequence goes on from NZ_CP064703.1 coordinate 3,268,724, forward strand.
CGTCACCGGCGTGCCTGCGGGCAACGCGACGCCGCCGAGCTCAAACGGCTCGACGGTCATGCGGTTGCCGAGCTGGTTGGAGCTCTCGAACCGCAGCATTTCCTCGACCGCAGTCTTGATCAGCGAAGGGTCTTCGATCAATCGCCGTTTCTCGCTTGCATGGTTCGACAGCGCCACCAGCCCGTTGCCGATCAGGTTGGTGGTGGTCTCGTGGCCGGCATTGAGCAGGAAGATGCAGTTGTGCAGCAGCTCCTTTTCGGTCAGCCGCTCGCCATTGTCTTCGCCCTGAATGAGCCGCGTCAGCACGTCTCGGTCGGGATTGCCGGGCTTCGCCCGCCGCCGGGCCACCAGCCCTTCGAGGTACGACAGGAAGTCCTGCACCGCCTTGTTGCCGCGGGCAAAGACGTCCGGGCCGATCACCGGCTCCAGCGCGCCAAGGATGGCCAGCGACCAGTCGCGCAAGGGCTCGCGCTCGTCCTCGGGAACGTCGAGCAGGTTGCCGATCACCTCGATCGGGATCGCGGCGGCGAAATCGTCGATCAGGTCCACCTTGCCCTTGACGGCGATGGCGTCGAGGAGGCGCTCGACCAGCCGGATCAGGTCGGGCTCCATGCCGGCGATTGCGCGCGGCGAGAGCGCACCCATGATCAGGCGGCGGACGCGGGTATGGGCGGGAGGATCGTTGAAGACGAGGCTCGTGGTGTGGTGCTCGTAGAGCAGGGAAGCACCGTACTTCGGTGAGAACTCCTTCTTCTTGTCCGAAGAGAAGGCCTTGGTGTTCTTGTAGGCTGCGACCAGGTCGTCGTAGCGGGTCAGGAAATACGAGCCGTTCGGCAGCCGCTTGACCGGATCGGTCTCGCGCAGCGCGCGATAGGTCGGGTAGGGGTTGGCATAGAACTCCGGCGTCAGCTTTTCGAGGTCGAAGGTGGCCGCCAGTTCGCGCGCATCCAAATTCATGGCCCGCCATACTCTCTGGGAAGATTAAGTAAGCGACCATCTAATTAGTCGCACTTGCAACTATCTTAAATGCCGTATCCAAGGCGTCAAGCCGGCGCGCAGCGTCCAGGCCTGCGCCATCGGCGGCGCGTTCGGGTTGCGGCCGATCCGGGATAAGCCGGCAAGGCGAGCGGCCCGATTTCCGGAAAAATGGTGCTCTAACAAGGCGATGAAGCTGTGTCTTTGACGTCACCCCGCGACAGAATTCGTTTGGTGCGCTGCAATAGATCCTTGACTTCGTTAAGGTGAGTGATTACTCACGCCCCCATGTCTACCCTGCGCATGACCAGTGACTTGCGGCGGCAATTGATCTTGAGCGCCGCGAAGCGATGCTTCGCCCGCAACGGCTTTGCCGGCACCACGACCAAGAGCGTGGCGGCGGCCGCGGCTATTTCGGAAGGGCTGTTGTTCAAACACTTCCCCTCCAAGGCCGCGCTCTATGCCGAGATCCTCGCGGAGGAGTGCGAGGCCGATCCGGATTTCGCGCACCTGCTCGGTCAGGAGCCTTCAACTGCCACACTGGTCGAACTGGTCAAGGGCATGGTTGGCCATTTCATGGAAGTATCCGACGGGTCGGATCAGGAGGAAGCGCAGCGGCTGCGGCTGATGACGACGAGCCATCTCGACGATGGCGAGTTCGCGCGTCTGCTCTACGACAAGATCGGCGGCCTGATCGGGCCGGTGTTCTCCGCATCGATCGAAAGCGCTGTAGCGGCCGGCGACGCGGTGCGGATCGGCAGCGATCCGCTCAACCTGTTCTGGTTCGCCCACCACACCGTGCTGATGGCGGCGCTCTCGCGGCTTCCCGCCGTACCCTGTCTTTCCTACGGCAACGCCGCCGATCTGGAGCGGCAGCTCTCTCAATTCGTCCTGCGCGGCATCGGACTTACCGAAGCCGCAATTGCTTCACATCTGGACGGCGAGCTGTCACCGAATTCGGGACAATCGGTAACTGCAGAAAGTGCATGACATGAATATCGTGACTGAACCCAAAATTTCGGGCAAGCCGATTACCGACAAGCCGCACAAGCGGCCGGTCCGGCTGGTGCGCTGGTTCATCGTCGTGGGGTTGCTGCTGGCCTTGCTGGTTGGCGGTCTCGTCTGGTTCAACTACTTCCGCGGCAAGATGATCGCGCAGTTCTTCGCGAACAACAAGCCGCCGCCGACCAGCGTGAACATTGCCACGGCGAAGTCCGAAACCATTCCGAATCTCCTGACGGCAGTCGGCGATCTCGCTGCTGTGCATCAGGTCAACGTGACCTCGGATGTCAACGGCCGCATCACCGACATCCAGTTCACCGCTGGCGCCAGCGTGAAGGCGGGTACGCCGCTGCTGCAAATGTTCGACGGCCCTGAGCAGGGCGACCTCGCCAACTTCAAGGCTCAGCAGCGGGTGGCGCAGATCTCGCTGGATCGCGCCAAGCAACTGGCGGAGCGGCAGGTCGGACCGCAGGCGACCGTGGATACCGCGCAGGCCGCGTTCGATCAGGCCAGCGCCAGCATCGCCAAGACGGAAGCCATCATCTCGCAGAAGCTGGTGCGTGCGCCGTTCGATGGCGAACTCGGCGTTCGCAGGGTCGAGGTCGGACAGTATCTCACCGCCGGCACGCAGATCGTCTCGCTGACCGACCTGTCGGTGCTGTTTGCCAACTTCACCGTGACGGAAAAGGATTCCGGCCAGCTCAAGGTCGGCCAGATCGTTCGTATCGCGGTCGATGCCTATCCGGGCCGCACCTTCGAGGGCAAGATCACCACCATCGAGCCGCAGATCGCGACCGAGACGCGCAACATCCGTGTGCAGGCGACGATCCAGAATCCGGATCGCATCCTCAAGCCGGGCATGTTCACCACCACCACCGTGGTGCTGCCGGACAAGCCGCCGGTCGTCACCGTGCCCGAAACCGCGGTCGACTACACGCTCTATGGCGACTCGGTCTACCTCCTCAGCGAGAAGAAGGAAGAGGACGGCAAGACCAGCCTCACGGTGACGCGGACCTTCGTGCAGACCGGCAAGCGCCTCGAGGGACGCGCCGAAATCCTGAAGGGTTTGAAGGACGGCGACCGCGTGGTGTCCGTGGGGCAGCTCAAGCTGCAATCGGGGGCGGCGGTGACGGTCTCGAACGATCCGGTGCCGCCGATTCCGGCGAAGCCGCCGCGCTACTAGCGCGCGCTAACAACTGACGATCGCGCGGCCCGCGGGCCGCGCTGGCGAAAAGGCGGGCGGCGGTACTGCGATGAGACCGCGCCCGAAATGCTGAACTCAGCGGGATAAATCTGCGATGGCCTTAACCGATATTTTCATCAAGCGTCCGATCCTGTCGGTCGTCGTCAGCCTGCTGATCCTGCTGATTGGTCTCAGAGCCGCGAGCGTATTGCCGATCCGGCAATATCCGAAGCTGTCGAACACGGTGGTCACGATCACCACCGTCTACCCGGGCGCGTCGGCCAATTTGATCCAGGGCTTCATCACCACGCCGATCGAGCAAGCGGTCGCCTCCGCCGAGGGTGTCGACTACATCACCTCGTCGTCGGTGCAGGGCACCAGCACGATCCAGGTTTACGTCAAGCTGAATTTCGATCCGAACCAGGCGCTGACCGAAGTTCTCGCCAAGGTGAATTCGGTCAAATATCTGATCCCGAAGGAATCGAACGACCCGATCGTGGTTAAGACGACCGGTCAGACCACGGCGGTGATGTATCTCGGGTTCTCGAGCGATGAACTCTCGGGGTCGGCGATTTCGGATTACCTGACGCGCGTGGTGCAGCCGGTGCTGTCGACGGTCGACGGCGTGGCGTCGGCCGATATTCTCGGCGGGCAAACATTTGCGATGCGATTGTGGCTCGATCCGGTGCGGATGGCGGGGCGCGGCGTGTCGCCAAGCGACGTCTCGGCGGCGATTGCCGCCAACAACTTCCAGGCTGCGGCCGGTCAGGCCAAGGGCTACTTCATCGTCTCGAACGTTCAGACCAACACCGATCTGCGCAACCTCGATCAATTCAAGAAGATGATCGTCAAGTCCAAGGACGGCGGCTTCGTGCGGATCGAGGATATCGCCACCGTCGAACTTGCCGCCCAAAGCTCGGACGCCAGCGTCGCGTTCAGCGGCGAGCGCGCGATCTTCATCGGCGTGCAGGCGACCCCGCAAGGCAACCCGCTGACGCTGGTCAAGGGGGTGCGTGCGCTGTTTCCGGAGCTCGAACGCAACCTGCCGCCGTCGATGAAGATGAAGGTGGCTTATGATTCCACCAAGTTCATTCAGTCATCGATCGACGAGGTGAAGAATACGCTGATCGAGGCGGTGCTGATCGTCGTGGTCGTGATCTTCCTGTTCCTGGCCTCGTTCCGCTCGGTCATCATTCCCGTGGTTACGATTCCGCTGTCGCTGATCGGCGTCTGCAGCCTGATGCTGGCGATGGGCTTCAGCTTCAACCTGTTGACGCTGCTGGCGATGGTGCTGGCGATCGGGCTCGTGGTCGACGACGCCATCGTGGTGGTCGAGAACATCCATCGACATCTGGAGGAAGGAAAAACCCCGGTGCAGGCGTCGCTGCAGGGCGCGCGCGAAATCGTCGGTCCCGTGATTTCGATGACGATCACGCTGGCGGCCGTGTACGCGCCGATCGGTTTCCTCGGCGGCCTGACCGGTTCGCTGTTCCGCGAATTCGCCTTCACGCTCGCGGGCTCGGTGATCGTATCCGGCGTGATCGCGCTGACGCTGTCGCCGATGATGTGCTCGGTTCTTTTGAAGAGCGCGGACGAGGGGCGGTTCGCCAGGCTGGTCAACCGGGTGTTCGGTGCGATGACGCGCTGGTACGGCCGCCAGCTCGACCGCTCGCTCGACTATCGTCCGATCACCGGTGTGTTCGCACTGACGATCCTCGGTCTGGTGGGATTCCTCTACATGAACACCTCCAAGGAGCTGGCGCCCGAAGAGGATCAGGGTATCGTGTTCTCGGTGACCAAGGCGCCGAAATACGCCAACATCGACTATGTCGATTTTTACGGCGAAAAGCTCGATAAGGCGTTTGAGAAGTTCCCCGAGACCGATCTCCGCTTCGTCCTCAACGGCATCACCGGCCCGCAGGGCGGCATCGCCGGCATGCTGCTCAAGCCATGGGACGAGCGTAAGCGTTCCTCGATCCAGTTGAAGCCGCTGGTACAGGCCGAGCTGAGCAAGATCGAAGGTGTTCAGGCGTTTGCGTTCAACCTGCCGCCGCTTCCGGGCGGACCGGGCGGTCTGCCGATACAGATGGTGATCAATTCGACCTCCGGCTTCCAGGCTGTCTATGAGGAGATGAACAAGCTGAAAGATGCCGCACGCAAGAGCGGCTTGTTCATCGTGTCCGACTCTGACCTCGATTTCAATCAGCCGGTGGTGCGCGTCTCCATTGACCGTTCCAAGGCCAGCGATCTCGGCATCAACATGGCGCAGGTCGGCGCCACGCTGCAGACGCTCCTGGGCGGCAATTACGTCAACCGCTTCAACCTCGAGGGACGGTCCTATCAGGTGATCCCGCAGGTGCCCCGCGGCATGCGGCTGTCGCCGGAATCGCTTGGCGGTTACTATGTCCCGACCAGCACCGGGCAACTTGTGCCGCTGTCGACCATCGTGTCGATCGAGACCGGCACTGATCCGAATGCGCTGACGCATTACAACCAGCTCAATTCCGCGACCTTCCAGGCGGTGCCGATGCCGGGCGTGACGGTCGGGCAGGCAGTGGACTTCCTGGAGAGCGAAGCGAAAAAGTTGCCCGCCGGCTTCGGTCACGACTATCTGGCCGACTCCCGCCAATATGTGCAGGAAGGCAACCAGCTCGCGATCACCTTCGGCTTCGCACTGATCATCATCTTCCTGGTGCTGGCGGCGCAGTTCGAAAGCCTCTGGGATCCGCTGGTGATCATGATCAGCGTTCCCATGGCGATCGTCGGCGCGCTGATCCCGCTGTTCTTCGGCGTGGCGACCATCAACATCTACACCCAGGTCGGATTGCTGACGCTGGTCGGCCTCATCACCAAGCACGGCATCCTGATGGTCGAGTTCGCCAACGAGCTGCAGCTCAAGGAAGGTCTCGACAAGCGTTCGGCGATCGAGATGGCGGCCCGCATCCGGCTGCGTCCGATCCTGATGACGACGGCGGCGATGGTCACCGGCCTGATCCCGCTGCTGACGGCAACCGGCGCGGGCGCGGCCAGCCGCTTCTCGATCGGTCTCGTCGTGGTCTCCGGCATGTCGATCGGCACGCTGTTCACGCTGTTCGTGCTGCCGGCGGTCTATGTCTGGCTGGCCACCGATCACCAAGCCAAGTCCGACTCGCAGCGGAACAGGGAGATTGCCGATTTCGATCTCGGGAGGACGGCGCTCAAGCCGACCTGAGCGTTTCCTACGGGTAGAAAGTTGCGGGCGACGGCCGCGGACATCGCTGCCGTCGCTTTTTTGTGTCGGTGGGTCGAGCGGCCCGGCGACGCTGCCGGCTCGCCATGCTAAAGATGAAGAAAAACAGGGAGCCAACATGACGAGCGACTTTCCCGCCGGCAACTACCGTTTCATCCCGGCCGTGTTTCAGTATTCCGGCGGGGTGGCCGCCAATCCCGGCTATGAGATCGAGCGGGCGCGGTTCGACAAAGGGGTGCCGTTGGCCGAAGGCTTTGCGCAAATCGCAAAATACATTCAGGCGGCGGGCAGGCCGCTGACGTCGTTCTGTGCCTGCGAGCTGCGTTCACCGGCCGCCTTCACCGACGAAGGATTTCGCAATTTCAACCTGCACTACGTCAAGACGCTGGCGGAATGGGGCGTCTATGACGGCAAAACCAACCCGGTCGCGCGCAGCAATGTCTGTCCGGAGATCGATCCGCCGGCTGAGCCTACGTTTTATGCGTTTTCATTTACCCGGCCGAGCCAGAGCGCCACGTCGAGCTTCGTGATCGCGGGCAGTGGCGAATCGCAGGAAGGCAATGCGAGCTATGCCGAACGTACGGTACGCTACCGGGACATCAGTCCCGAGGGCATTGCGGAGAAAGTCCGTTATGTCGCGGGCGTGATGGAGCGGCGTATGGGCGCGTTCGGGCTCAGTTGGAAAGATGCGACTGAGGTGCAGACCTACACCATCCACGATTTCCACCACGTCTTTGCCGATGCGCTGGTTCGTCGTGGCGCCGCGCGTTCCGGCTTGACCTGGCATTTCGCGCGGCCGCCGGTGATCGATCTGGAGTATGAGATGGATTGTCGCCGGGTGATGCGGGAGACCGTGATTTAGAATTCGGCGGCGCTCCCTCGCCCCGCTCTTCGCGGGGAGAGGGTCGGGGTGAGGGGCTCTCTCCGCGAGCACTGCGGCCAATCGATGGACCTGTACCCCCTCACCCGGATCGCGAAGGGCGATCCGACCTCTCCCCGCAAGCGGGGCGAGGTTAAGGAAGCACCATCACCTCTCCCTCGGATCCAGCGCGTCGCGCAGGCCGTCGCCGACCAGATTGAACGACAGCACCACGAGGAAGATCGCCAGCCCCGGCCAGACCGCCATCCAGGGCGCGTTGGTGAGGAAGCGTTGCGCAGCGTTCAGCATGCTGCCCCAGGATGGCGCAGGCGGTTGCTGGCCGAGACCAAGGAACGATAGCGCGGCTTCCGCGATGATTGCGGCGGCGATCGACAGCGTCGCTTGCACCAGGAGCGCCGGCATGATGTTGGGCAGGATGTGAAACAGCGCGATGCGCCAGCGCGGATTGCCCATGGCGCGCGCGGCCTCGACATAATCCTCGACCTTGACGCTCATCACTTGGCCTCGCGTGAGCCGCACGAAGACCGGCGTCGCCGATATGCCGATCGCGATCATGGCATTGCCGAGGCTCGGCCCGAGAAACGCCGCCAGCGCAATCGCGAGGATCAGGAACGGACAGGCCAGCATCGCGTCCGTCATGCGGCTGATCAGGGCATCGATGAAGCCGCCGCGATAACCCGACAACAGGCCGAGCGGTACGCCGATCGAAAGCGCGATTCCGACCGAGATCGCGCCGGCCAGCAGCGAGGCCCGCGCGCCGTAGATCACGCGCGCGAGAATGTCGCGGCCGAGCTCGTCGGTCCCGAACCAGTGCAGCGCAGAAGGCGGCTTGCGTACCAGCGACCAGCTTGTCGCGATCGGCTCATAAGGCGAGATCAGCGGCGCAAACAGCGCGAGCAGAACAAAGGTTGCGATCACGACAAGGCCTGTTACCGCACCCTTGCGCTTGAACAGCCGGCGCAGCGCGCGCCGTGCCGGGCTCTCCAGTTCGTCGGAGACGGCAATCGGTAGCGCGCTGAGCGTGGTGTCGGCCATGGCCTACGTCCTCAGCCGCGGATTGACGAGGACATAGGCAATGTCGGCGATGAGATTGAGCGTGATGTAGATCGTCGCCGTCGTCAGCACGACGCCCTGCACAACCGCATAATCGCGGTTGAACACGGCATCGACGATCAGCTTGCCAAAGCCTGGAATCGAAAAAATCTGCTCGGTCAGCACCGCGCCCGACAGCAGCGTGCCCAGTTCGAGCGCGCCCAGCGTAATGATCGGCGTCAGCGCGTTGCGCATGGCGTGCTTGAGAATGACGGAACGCTCGGAAAGGCCCTTGGCGCGGGCGGTGCGGACATAGTCGCTTTCGAGCACCTGCAGCATGGCGCTGCGAGTATGCCGCATCAGGATGGCGGCGATCGCATTGCCCAGCACGAAAGCCGGCATGATGGTGGAGGCGATGCTGGCGCGCCAGTTCTCGGTCAGCGGCACATAGCCCGACGCGGGCAGCCAGCCGAGCTTGATGGAGAACAGGAAGATCAGCATGATGCCGAGCCAGAAATTCGGCGTCGAGATACCCCACAGCGCAAAGAAATTCGCGCCATAATCCCAGGCCGTACCCTTCTTGACTGCCGATACTATCCCTGCGGGGATGCCGACCAGGAAGGCAATGATGATCGCCATCGACGCCAGTTGCATCGTCACCGGCAGTTTCTGCGCGATCAACTCGCGCACCGATACCTTGTTGCGCAGCGACTCGCCGAAATCGCCCGACAGCACGCCCTTGACCCAGTAGACATATTGCACCGGCACCGGCTGATCGAGCCGGTACTGCTGGCGGATCTGCGCGATGACGTCAGGGTCGCGTTCCTCGCCCGCCATCACCAGCGCCGGATCGCCGGGCAGCAATTGCTGCAGCGAGAAGATCAGGATCGAGACGAAGAACAGCGTCGGGATGAGTTGGACCACGCGCCGTACGAGGAAATTCAGCATGGTTTCATCCGTGTCCCGGGCGCAGCGCAGCGTGCAACGGTGCGCTGCAGAACCGGGACCCACGCCCCGTGTGCAACAGGTCCCGGCTCAGCGTTGCACCGCTTCGCGCTGCAACGCGTCCGGGACACGAAAGCATATTCGCCACGCTCACTTCAGCTTCAGCCCGACCACGCGCACCAACCCGTCCGGCATCTGCTTGTAGCCTTCGAGCTTGGTGGTGTGCGCGATCAGGATGCGGCGGTGATAGATGTAGAGCAGCGGCTTCTCTTCGAGCACGACCTTCGTCAGCTTTTCATAGATCGCCTTGCGCTGCGCCGGATCTGTGACGAGGCGGCCGTCATCGAGCGCCTTGTCGGCTTCCTTGTTGGACCAGGCACTGTAGTTCTGCGGCGCGTCGGTCTTCTGGAAGACGTAGGAGTTGCCGTCCGGATCGATCCGCCCGCTCCAGGCCAACAGATAGGCCTGATACTCTCCGGCTTCGGCCTGTTTCAGCGACGTTGCGAACTCGGTGACCCGCAGCTTCATGTCGAAACCGGCCTCGGCCGCCATCGACTGGATCACCTGGGATGCCGCTTCGGTTTCCGCGCCTTTCGAAACCATGAAGTCGACGCCGATCGGCGGCGTGACGCCGGCTTCCTTCAACAGCGCCTTGGCCTTGGCAACGTCGCGCTTCGGCACCGGAAAGGCCTTCTGGTAATAGGGATGATCGGGATTGACCCACTGGTTTCCGGGTTTGAACTCGCCGTTGGACACCACCTGGCTGATCGCGTCGCGGTCGAGCGAGAGGTCGAGCGCCTGCCGCACCTTGGCGGACTGGCCGAGCGGCCCCTTGGCCTTGTCCTTGCCGACGTTCAGCGTCACGCCCTGATAGCCGAGCTCGATCGCGCTGGACAGTTTGAGCTTCGGATCCGACTGCACCTCCTTGAGGTCCCGTCGCAAGCACCCGCTCGATCAGGTCGAGGCCGCCGGATTTCAAATTGGCAAGGCGGACCGTCGCATCCACCAGCGGCAGATAGACGATGCGGTCGATATGGATGTTATCCTTGTTCCAGTAGTCGGCGAATTTTTCGAACACCATGCGGTCCTGCTGCACGCGTTCGACGAATTTGTAGGGACCGGCGCAGACCGGGCGCAGCCCGAACTTGTCGCCGGCCTCATTTGCCGCCTTGGGCGACACCATCATCCCCGCGCGATCGGTGAGCTGCGCGACCAGCGGCGAATAGGGCGCCTTCAATGCCAGCTTGATGGTGAGGGGATCGACGACATCGATATGATCGACGGTCGCCAGTTCCGGCTTTCGGAACGAGCCCGGGAATGTCAGATGCCGCTCCAGCGAAAACTTTGCGGCCTCCGCATTGAAGGGCTCACCGTCATGAAACTTGACGCCGGGCCGGAGCTTGATGGTGACTTCCTTGCCGTCGGCCGACGTCTCGTGGCTCAATGCGAGCTGCGGCACGATGTTGAGCTTTTCGTCGATGTCGAACAGCTTGTCGCAGAACGATGCGAACACGATACGGCCCACATAGGTGCGCGCCATGGTCGGGTCGAGGATATCGGGGTCCTCGGCGAGCCCGATCCGCAGCGTCGTTTGGGCCTGAACGGTTGCCGGAAGCGACAGCAGCAGCGCCGCCGCGGTGACTGCCAAACGAAAGATTTTCATGCTGCCATCCCCTTATCCACGATTACGCCGTTGGCCGTGTCCCTGATATATCAACCCCGACGCGGCTTGCACCTTCCGTGCCACCGCTGAAGGCGGCGACCAATTTTTCCAGCACCGGCGAAAAGCCGCCATCGGCCGGCACGATATTCTCGGGCGCCGGCAATTCCGCGGTGCGGTGACAGGCGGTGGCGTGTCCTGTGCGGTCGGCGAGCAGCGGCGGAATTTCGGTGCGACAGCGCGCGATGACGTAGGGGCAGCGGGTATGGAAGCGGCAGCCGGAAGGCGGATTGAGCGCGCTCGGCATCTCGCCCTCCAGCACGATGCGGCTGCGTTTGGCCTGCGGCTTGGGTACGGGGATGGCCGACAGCAGCGCGCGGCTATAGGGATGCCGGGGGGCGGCAAACAGCGCGTCGGCGGCCGCGGTCTCGACGATGCCGCCGAGATTCATCACGGCGACGCGGTCGGCGATGTGTTTTACGACCGCGAGATCGTGTGAGACGAAGATGTAGGCGAGGCCGAGCCGGTCCTGCAGGTCGCGCAGCAAGTTGAGGATTTGCGAACGGATCGAGACGTCGAGCGCGGATACCGGCTCATCGCAGATGATGAGTTTCGGCTGCACCGCCAGCGCCCGCGCAATGGCAATGCGCTGGCGCTGGCCGCCGGAAAACTCGTGCGGATAGCGGCGGGCGAAGCGCGGCTCCAGCCCGACCAGCCGCAGCAGCTCCTCGACCCGCTCGCGCCGGCGCAGAGCCGGCACCAGATCGTGCAGCGCCAGCGGCTCGGTGAGGATCTGGCTGACGGTCATGCGCGGGTTAAGCGACGCATAGGGGTCCTGGAAAATGATCTGCGCGTCGCGGCGGAAAGCGCGCAACTTATGGGCGTTGAGCGAGCCGAGGTCGCGGCCTTCGAAGCGCACGGTTCCGGCATCTGGCTCGATCAGCCGCAGCACCAGCCGGCTCACGGTGGATTTGCCGCAGCCGGATTCACCGACCAGCGCCAGCGTCTTGCCGGCCTCGACGGTGAAGCTGACGCCATCGACCGCTTTGACATAGGCGGTGGGCGTGCCGAACACCGAACGCGCGGCGACGAAATGCTTCACCAGGCCTTCGACTTCGAGCAGGGCGGTCATGACACCAGCCGCTCCAGCGGCGCGCGAATGCAGCGCGAGGCGTGGCCCGGACTCACTATTGCCAGCGGTGGCGGCGCGGCGATGCAGGTCTCAACCACGAACGGACAGCGCGCAGCAAAACGGCAACCGGGCGGAGGGTTTGCCATGTTCGGCACCATGCCCTCGATCGTCGCCAGATGCGAAGCGCGGCGGCCGAGCCGCGGGATCGAGCCGAGCAGGCCGACGGTGTAGGGATGCTGCGGATTGGCAAAGAGTTCGTCGACCGGCGCGCGCTCGACGATCTCGCCGGCATACATCACCGCGACCTCGTCGCAGACCTCGGCGACCACGCCGAGATCATGGGTGATCAAGATGATCGCGGCGCCGCTGGCGGCTTTGAGTTCGCGCATCAGATCGAGGATCTGCGCCTGCAGGGTGACGTCGAGCGCGGTGGTCGGCTCGTCCGCGATCAACAGGCGCGGGTCGCAGGCCAGCGCCATCGCGATCATCACGCGCTGGCGCATGCCGCCGGAAAGCTTGTGCGGATATTCGTCGATCCGCTTTTCGGGCGAAGGGATGTGGACAAGGCGCAGCAGTTCGATGGCGCGCTCGCGCGCCTGCCGCCGTGAGCCGCCGCGATGGCGCAAGATCGTCTCGACGATCTGGTCGCCGATGGTAAAGCTCGGATTGAGTGAGGTCATCGGCTCCTGGAAGATCATCGCGAGCCGGTTGCCGCGCAGGTCGCGCAGGGTTTCGTCAGGCACATCCAGCAGGTCGAAGCCGTCGAAGCGGATCGAGCCGGAGACCTCGGCGGAATGCTTCGACAGCAGCCCCATGATCGCAAGCGAAGTCACGCTCTTGCCGCAGCCGGATTCACCGACGAGGCCCAGCGTCGCGCCGTTGGCCACGCTGAGGTCGACGCTGTCGACCGCGTGCGTGATGCGGCCATCATCGCCGTGGAAGACCACGCGCAGGCCCTCGATTTCGATCAGCGGGCTCGCGGTCATGCCTTACTCGCCGTCGCGGCTTCAATCGTTGCATCGATGACCGCGCGGTCGGTGATCCCGGCCGGGTTCTTCCGCGTCGGCAGGAAGGGGCGGAAATGCACCCAGCGCTCGCGGCTGACCTGTTCGAGCCGCTCGAGTTCGGCAAGTGGATCAGTGTGGTCATCGACGCGCAGGTCGAGATCGGACCATTCCTCCTCGCCCTGGATCACAAGCGCGGCCGATTGCTTGCCGCGCTTGTCGCCGCCGGCAGCTTCGCCGGCCTTCATGGCCGCAATCAGCCGCTGCGCAAAGGGCAGAGTCGCGTTGGCAATAAAGGCTTGCGCGGTATCTTCGAGCACGGCGGCGCCCGCCAGCATATTACCGGCAATGGAGAAGCCGTCGCCCTGAATATGCCCGCACCAGTCGACGCATTCGGTGCCGGTATGCGCGGCGATCCGGCCCTTGATATCCATGATATGGAGCTGCCGGGCCTGGCGGCCAGCGTCCGCGGCGATCAGGGTGTCCACCACCTCGCGCGGCTCGCGCCCTTCGCGCAACAACTTCACGCCGTCGATGCCGTAATACGGATTGACCAGCGCCTGCGTCGCGACGCCTCCGACGCCGGGTGCGACATGCGGCACGCGTGCGCCGACCGCGAAAAACCTGGTCGCAACGGCGATGCCGATTTGGCCGGTTGAGGGATCGCGGGCGATGATCGACCAGGTCATCTCAAATCGTCTCTATCGTCCGGCCGCGTAGCCTTGCATGCCCCGCGGATTGGCGGCGGCGCGACGGCGACGGCCAACTTTGGAGGCTGCAGTCAGGCGGCCTTCCGACCAGTCGGGGCCAATCTCGACGACATGACCGCGGTTTTTCAGCGTATCAATCGTCGCCTTCGGCACGCGGTTCTCAACCACGAGCACGCCGGGGCGCGCGGTGCGCGGCCAGAACGAGATCGGGAAGTGCTCGGAGTGCCACGCCGGCGCGTCGATCGCTTCCTGCAGGTTCAGTTTTGCGTGGACGTGCCGCAGGAAGAACTGCGTGGTCCATTGATCCTGCTGATCGCCGCCCGGCGATCCCCAGGCCATGTACGGCTCGCCATCGCGATAGCACATGGTCGGTGAGAGCGTGGTGCGCGGGCGCTTGCCCGGTGCCAGCGCTGCAGGGTGATCTTCCTCCAGCCAGAACATCTGCGCGCGACTGCCGAGGCAGAAGCCGAGTTCGGGAATGACCGGCGAGGATTGCAGCCAGCCGCCGGACGGCGTCGCCGAAACCATGTTGCCGGCCTGGTCGATGATGTCGAAATGCACGGTATCGCCGCGCACCTCGCCGAAGCGGCCGACGGTCGGCTCGCCCGCGCCCATGGCGCCGACTGCCTCGCGATGGCCTTCGGCGCGGCGCAGTTTTACGACAGAGCCAAAACCTTCCACCGAGCCGGGTAAGAAATCGAGCGAGGCCTTGTCCCTCGAGATCAGCTTGCGGCGTTCGTCATTGTAGGCGTCCGACAGCAAGGTCGCGATCGGGATGTCGGTGAAGTCAGGGTCGCCATAAAATTTCTCGCGATCGGCGAAGGCGAGTTTGGCGCACTCGATCTGCAGATGGATGAATTCGGGACCGGCGGGGTCGAGCCCGTCGAGCTCAAATCCCTTCAGCAGCGCGAGCTGCTGCAGCATCACGGGCCCCTGGCTCCAGACGCCGGGCTTGCAGACGGTGTAGCGGCCATAGTCGTAGGTCAGCGGCGCCTCGACGGTCGGCTGCCAGCGCGCCATGTCGTCGGCAGAGAGCACGCCACGGTGCGGCGAGCCGGAGACGTCCATGACTTCCTGCGTGCGGCAGAATTTGTCGATCGCTTCCGCCACAAAACCCTGCGACCAGGATTTTCGCGCACGCTCGATTTGCGCGACACGGTCCCCGCCCGCGCTCTCGGCTTCCTCGAGGATACGGGCATAGGTTTCCGAGAGTTTTTTGTTGGTGAACAGCGTGCCGGGCCTCGGCACTTCATTGTTCGGCAGGTAGACGGCCGCCGATGTCGTCCAGTGATTACGGAACAATTTCTCGACGATCTGGATGGTGGCCGCCGCTCGCTCGACCAGCGGATAGCCGTCGCGCGCATAGGCAATCGCGGGCTCCAGCACGTCGCGCAGCCGCATCGTGCCGTAGTCACGGAGCAGCAGCATCCAGGATTCGAACGTGCCGGGTACGCAGGCAGCCAAAAGCCCGGTGCCGGGCACCATTTCCAGGCCTTCGCTCTTGTAGTGTGCAATGGTCGCCTTCGCCGGCGCGGGACCCTGGCCGCAGATCACCTCGGTACGTCCGCGCTTGGTGTCATGCACAATGATCGGCACATCGCCGCCGGGTCCGTTCAGATGCGGCTCGACCACCTGCAGCGTAAAGGCGGTGGCCACGCCGGCGTCGAAGGCGTTGCCGCCTTTCTCCAGGATGCCCATGCCGACCGCAGTGGCGATCCAGTGCGTCGAGGTCACGACACCAAAGGTGCCTTCGATTTCCGGCCGGGTGGTGAACGGATCGGGATTGATGTTGCTCATGGGAGTCCGATGCGGTGCTGGTATCGTGGTGCTGAAACACTTGACCACAGCCGAGGCTGGATGCCAACCGCTGGGATGCCACGCATTGCACCCATCTCCGTGATCATACCAAGGCTGTGGCCTCAACCGGATGGTTGACAGCATGGCAGGCAACGCCGTCGATCAGGACGGGCGCTTCCTTCCGGCAGAGATCGAACGCCAGCGGGCAGCGCGGGTTGAAGGCGCAGCCGGGCGGCGGATGGATCGGATTGGGGATTTCGCCCTTGACCGGAATCCGCTGACGGCCGGACATTGCGAGATCCGGAACTGCGCCCAGCAGCATCTTGGTGTAGGGCATTCGGGGATTGGCGAACAGCTCGCGGCCTTCGGCGATCTCGACGATGCGGCCGAGATACATCACGCCGATCCGGGTTGCCATGTGGCGGACCACGGCGAGGTTGTGGCTGATCAAGAGGTAGGTCAGCCCGAACTTGTCCTGCAGGTCGCGCATCAGGTTGAGGATCTGCGCCTGCACGGAAACATCCAGCGCCGAAGTGGGCTCGTCGCAGACGATGAACTCGGCTTCCGATGCCAGCGCGCGTGCGATCGCGATGCGCTGGCGCTGGCCGCCGGAGAATTCATGCGGATATTTCAGGCCGTCGTCGGGATGCAGGCCGACGACGCTCAACAATTCACCGACGCGCATGCGAATGTCGCGCTCGCCCTCGATCAGGTCGAAGGCGCGGATCGGCTCGGAGACGATGGCGTCGACCCGAAAACGCGGATTGAGGCTAGCGTAAGGATCCTGGAAGATCATCTGAATGCGGCGCCGCAGCCGCTGCCGCGCCTGGGCCTGCCTCGCATTCGTCATCGACACGCCATCGATGACCACTTCGCCCGAGGTCGGCGGCAGCAATCCCACCACCATCCGCGCCACGGTGGTCTTGCCCGAGCCGGACTCGCCGACAAGCGCGAATGTTTCGCCCTTCCTGATGTCGAAGGTCACACCGTCGACGGCTTTCAGGTATTCCAGGTGGCCACCTTCCAGCACGCGGTTGAGCCACGGTTTTGAGACGTCGAACACGCGGCGCAAATTTCTTACATCGACAAAGGAGGCCGTCATGCCGCGGTCTCCTTCGCGGTTTCGTTTGGCGCGGTATCGAAGAGATGGCAGGCCACGGCATGCGAGCCGTGCTTGAGCGGCTCCGGCCGTTCGACGCGGCAACGATCGAACGCGAAGGCGCAGCGCGGATTGAACGAGCAGCCCGGCGGGATTGCCGACAGCCGCGGCATCGAGCCCGGAATCTGCACCAGCCGCTTGTCTTCGCCGGCCAGCGTCGGAATCGCGCCCATCAGTCCCTTCGCGTAGGGATGGAGCGGGTTCTGCACAACGTCCTGCACGGGGCCGATCTCGGCGATCCGTCCCGAATACATCACAGCAACCCGGTCGGAGGTCTCGGCGATCACGCCCATGTCGTGGGTGACCAGCATGACGGCGGTGCCGTGATCGCGTCCCAGGCGCTTGATCAGCGAGATGATCTGCGCCTGCACGGAGACGTCGAGCGCGGTGGTCGGCTCGTCGGCGATGATCAGTTCCGGTTCGGCGCAGATCGCCAGCGCAATCACGACGCGCTGGCGCATGCCGCCGGAGAATTCGTGCGGATAGGCGTCGATGCGCTTTTCCGGCGCAGGAATTCCGACCTCGGCCAAGAGATCGATGGCGCGCTTGCGCGCCGCGGTCTCGGAAAGATTCATGTGGGTCCGGATCGTCTCCACGATCTGGTCGCCGATTCGATAGAGCGGATTGAGGCTGGTCAGCGGATCCTGGAAGATCATCCCGATCCGCTTTCCGCGGATGCGGCGGATTTCTTCCGGCGGAAGATGGTCGATCCGTGTTCCCGACAGATAGATCTCGCCGCCTGCGATGCGGCCGGGAGGATCGATCAGCCCGATCACGGCTAGCCCCGTAACGGATTTGCCGGCGCCGGACTCGCCGACCACCCCGAGCACTTCGCCCTTGGCGATGTCGAAGGAGACGCCGTTGATCGCGCGCAGCGTGCTGCGGCGGGTGAGGAATTCCACCTCGAGGTTACGCACGGAGAGGACAGGAATGGTCATCGGAGCTTTGGATTGAGCGCGTCGCGCAGCCAGTCGCCGAGCAGGTTGATGGCGAGGATCAGTCCCGCCAGCGCAATGCCGGGGAAGGCCACGATCCACCATTCGCCGGCGAACAGATAATTGTTTCCGATCCGGATCAGGGTGCCGAGCGAGGGCATGGTGTCGGGCATGCCGGCGCCCAGGAACGACAGCGTCGCCTCGGTAATGACGGCGAGCGCGAGGTTGATGGTCGCGATCACCAGGATCGGTCCCATCGTGTTCGGCAGCACGTGCCGGAAAATGATCTTAGGCGCGGGAAGGCCGATCAACTGCGCTGCCGCGACATAGTCCTTGTTCTTCTCGACCATGACGGAGCCGCGCACGGTGCGGGCATACTGCACCCAGAAACTCAGGCCGATCGCGACCACCAGCACCGCCAGCGTACTCATGGCATCCAGCCGGTTGCCGAACACGGACTTGGCGACGCCGTTGACCAATAGCGCGATCAGGATCGCGGGGAAGGTGAGCTGCACGTCGGCGATGCGCATGATCAGTCCGTCGACCGCACCACCGACATAGCCGGCGACCAGCCCGAGCGTGATGCCGAGCGTGCCGGCAAAGATGACGCCGAGCACGCCGACCACGAGCGAGATCCGCAAACCGTAAAGAATGGCGGAAAACACGTCGCGGCCCTGTTCGTCGGTGCCGAGCAGGAACGGGCTCTGGCCGTCGGCGGTCCACAGCGGCGAGATCCGCGAATTCATCAATTGCAGCTGCGCCGGATCGAACGGGTTCTGCACCGCGAGCTGGGAAGCAAAGACCGCCAGCAGGAAGAACAGGAGCGTCACGGCCGCCGCGACCATGGTCATTCGGGAGCGGCGGAACGAATAGAAGATGTCGCTGTCGAGCGCGCGCTTCAACCAGCCCGTGCCGGAGCGCGCTCGCGGCGCGCTGGGCTCTACTCGGTGTGGGACGACGGCGTCGGACATTGGGCGTCTCGTTTAGGCCGGACGGCTGATGGTCGAGCGCAGGCGCGGATCGACGATGGTGTACAGGATATCGACCACCAGATTGATGGTGACGAAGATCAGCGAGACCATCAGCAGGTAGGCCGCCATGATCGGGATATCGACATTTTGCACCGCCTGCACGAACAACAATCCCATACCCGGCCACTGGAAGACGGTTTCAGTGATGATGGCAAATGCAATTACCGAGCCAAACTGCAGCCCTGCCACAGTGATGACCGGAACCAGTGTGTTCTTCAGCGCATGGCCGAAATGGATTGCGCGTGTCGTGAGGCCGCGGGCGCGGGCGAAGCGAATGTAATCGGTACGGAGCACTTCAAGCATTTCAGCGCGCACCAGCCGCATGATCAGGGTCATCTGGAACAGCCCCAGCGTGATCGAGGGCATGATCAGCGCCTTGAGGCCGGAAAGCGTGAGCAGACCAGTCGTCCACCAGCCGATCCGCACCACGTCGCCGCGCCCGAACGAGGGCAGCCAGCCCAGCGTGACCGAGAACAGATAGATCAGGAGAATGCCGATCAGGAACGTCGGCAACGAGATTCCGATCAGCGACACCGCCTGGAATATCTTGGTCAAGAACGTGTCGCGTCGCAGCGCCGAATAGACCCCCATCAGGATGCCGAACACCATGGCGAAAACGGTGGCGCAGGCGGCGAGTTCCAGCGTCGCCGGCATCCGCTCCATCAACAGGTTCGAAACCGGCTGGCGGAATTGGTAGGAGACGCCGAACTTGAATTGCGCGGCATTGGCGAAGTAGCGGGCGAACTGCACCGGCACGGGATCGTCGAGGCCGAGAGATTTGCGCACCGCCTCGCGTTCAGCGGCCGGCGTATCCAATGAGACGATCTGGTTGACGGGGTCGCCGGCGAAGCGGAACATCGAGAACGCGATGACGCCGACCGCGATCATGACGCCGATGGCCTGGATAGCGCGGCGAAGAGTGAAAGCGAGCATGGATTCCTTTCACTGCTCTCTAGAGCATGCTTCAACTGAGTTGAATCATGCTCGTCGGTCATCTTATTGTTTGAGCATGATCTTTCGGAAAACCGGTACCCACTTTTCCGGATCATGCTCTAGATGCGGCGGCGGACGTCGCTGTCGCCTCGAAAGGAAAAGTCCCGGAAGCCGCTAAGCCGCCGGGACCTGTGTTGACGCCTGGCTAGTCCTGTTTGGTCGCCCAGTACAGCAGGACCTGATTGTCGGCGCGCTGGCTCAGCTTCACTTTCTTCGACACGCCCCACGCCAGCGCCTGCTGGTGCAGCGGGATATATCCAAAGTCCTTGGCGCCGATTTCGTACGCTTGCTTGATCAGGAGTTCGCGCTTGGCCATGTCGGATTCCTGCAGGACCTTGTCGGTGAGGGCGTCGAGGTTCTTGTTGCAGTAGCCGCCGAGATTGCCCTCGCCGCGGCTTGACTTCGGATCGTCGCGGCAGCCCATGATGTCGTACAGGACGTTGTGGGAGTCGAGCGTGCCGGGAGTCCAGCCGAGCAGGTAGAATGAGGTCTGGTAGCCGCCGGGCTTCAGCACCTTGGCGAAATATTGCGCCTTGGGCTGGGCCAGCAGCGTTACCTTGACGCCGATCCTGGCCAGCATGCCGACGACCGCCTGACAGATCGCGGCGTCGTTGACATAACGGTCGTTGGGGCAGTCCATCGTGACTTCGAAGCCATCGGGATAACCGGCTTCGGTCAGAAGCTTCTTGGCGCCGTCGGGATCTAACTTCGGCCGCGTGAAGTCACCGGACAGCTTGAACAGTTGCGGCGCGATCATCAGCGGCGAGGGCGTCGACAGACCGCGCATGACGCGGGTCTTGATCAGTTCGATGTCAACGGCCTTGAAGAAGGCCTCGCGCACCTTGACGTCCTTGAACGGGTTCTTGCCCTTGATGTTGGAATAGAGCAGTTCGTCGCGCACCTGATCCATGCCGAGGAAGATGGTGCGAAGTTCCGGTCCCTTCAGCACCTGGGCGTTCGGAGTGGAATCCACCCGCGAAATATCCTGGATCGGAACCGGCTCGATGACGTCGACTTCGCCCGAGAGCAGGGCGGCGACGCGCGTGGCGTCCGAGCCGATCGGCGTGAAGATGATTTCCTTGAGGTTATGCTCGGGCTTGCGCCACCAGTTCGGATTGGCCTTGAACACGGTCTTGACGCCCGGCTGATGGCTTTCGATCGAGAAGGCGCCGGTGCCGTTGGCGTTGAGCGAGGCAAAGCTCGGTGTCGTAGCTGCTGCGGGCGTCGGGTCGACGGAATTATTCGCCTCGGCCCACTTCTTGCTCATGATGTACCAGGTATCCCATTGCGAATTGAGAATGGGATTTGGCGAGGTCAGGACGAAGTCCACCGTGTAGTCGTCGACCTTGACGACCTTGGCGTCGGTGGGAATGCGGGTCTGCAGGTTCGAGCCTTTTTTGCGAACGCGATCCGCCGAGAATACCACGTCGTCGGCGGTGAAGGGATCGCCGTTCTGGAATTTCACGCCCTTGCGCAAATGGAACCGCCAGCGGGTCGGCTCCGGCGTTTCCCAGCTCTCCGCCAGCGCCGGGATGATCTTCAGGTCCCTGTCGCGGGCCACCAGGCCTTCGAAGACATGTCCGAGATGGGCGTGGGTGGTGCTCTCGTTCAGCGTGTAGGGGTCGAGCGATTTGAGGTCGCCCTGGTTGGCGTAGCGCAGGGTCTGGGCCGATGCCGGGACCATCGCGAGCGCGATGATTGAAGCAGTGGCCGCTGCAAGCAAACTCCGACGTACCGACATTTGTTCGATTTCCCCGCTTTGATCAGCAATTTCCGCGCCTAACGGCGGATATTGCCGAGCCATGTTGCCAAAGTCCAGCCGCCGCGCAAGCTTCATTATCCCGCACCGCGTGCCGGTTTGCGCGGCGGTGCGGTATTGATTAGCTTCACCATAAGCCGTGCGTGCAAGCACGTTACATTAAACTTTCGGAGTGCCGGATGGCGGAACTGAAGGCCGACGTTCTCGTTCTGGGTGCGGGCATGGTCGGCGTGAGCGCCGCTTTGCACCTGCAGAAACGCGGCAGGAACGTGGTTCTGATCGACCGGCATGAGGTTGCCGGCGAGGAAACCAGTCATGGCAATGGCGGACTGATCGAATGCGCCTCGGTCTTTCCCTACATGTTTCCGCGCGACCTGGGCCAGATCCTGCGTTACGCGTTCCTTCGCGCGCCCCAGGTGCGTTACCATTTCAGGGATTTGCCGGCCTTCCTGCCGTGGCTGACACGGTATTTCCTCGCCTCATCACCGGAGCGTGCACTGCACAGCGCGATGGCCGAATTGCCGTTGATCCAGCGCAGCCTGATCGAGCATGAGGCGTTGATCGCGGAAGCCAACGTGCCGGAGCTGTTGCGGCGGACCGGTTGGATCAAGCTGTTTCGCTCCGAGGCGACGCTTGCGGGCGCCGTGCAGGATCTGGAGCGCGCCCGGCAATATGACGTCGCGGGCGAGGTTCTCGACGCCCCGGCGATAATTGCGCGCGAGCCGCATCTGACCGGCGATTTCAGCGGCGCAATCCATTTTCCGGCACCGGGCTTCGTGCCGGATCCCGGCGGCCTGGCCAAAGCCTATTCGGCGCTGTTCGGCCGCAAGGGCGGGCGATATCTTGTCGGTGACGCACGAACGCTCGAACAATCCGGCGGGCGGTGGCGGGTGGCGACGCTGGAAGGCACCATTACGGCGCGCGACGTCGTGGTGGCGATGGGGCCGTGGTCCGATCAGATTTTTGCGCCGCTCGGCTATTCGATCCCGCTTCAGGTCAAGCGTGGTTACCATTTACACGTCAAACCGCGCGGCAACGCGATCTTGAACCATCCCGTGCTGGACACCGATCTCGGCTATCTGCTGGCGCCGATGAACCGCGGAATTCGCCTGACGACCGGTGCTGAGTTTGCCCACCGCGATGCGCCGCCGACCCCGGTCCAGGTCGAGCAGGCCCTGCCGCGGGCGCACCGACTGTTTCCGCTGGGCGAGCCGGCCGACACCAAGCCCTGGATGGGCGCGCGGCCCTGTCTGCCCGATATGTTGCCGGTCATCGGCAAGGCCCCTCGCCATGGCGGGCTTTGGTTCAATTTCGGCCACCAGCACCACGGCCTGACGCTCGGACCCGCAACCGGCCGCCTGCTGGCTGAAATGATGGCCGGCGAGACCCCGTTTGCCGACGCCAGGCCCTTTGCCGTCGAACGCTTTGGTTGACCATATGGGGATTGAGAGGGCCGGGGGCGGGCGCTTGTCCTTGCGCGATCAGGGCGATCGTGGCGATACTGCAGCAAGCCAGCAAGAGGAGCGGTCATGAAAGTTAACGTCGAAATCGATTGTACACCGCTGGAGGCCAGGCAGTTTTTCGGATTGCCTGACGTCTCGCCGATGCAGACCGCCGTGATGGACAAGATGCAGCAGCAGGTGATGGCCAATATCGAAAAGGTTTCTCCGGAATCGCTGATCCAGAGCTGGTTCACGTTCGATCCCAAGATCGCCGAGCGGTTCCAGGACATGTTCGTGACCATGTCTGGTCTTGGCGGCATGGGTCAGAAGGACAAGAAGTAAGTGGCCATCGCGGAGGGCGGGGCAGTGACGGACGAGCAAAGGCTCCGGCCGCCGAGCCTGTTCCTGATGCTGGCCGAAACGAGGGCCTTGTTCGAGCTGAACTCGAGCCTCTTGCTGTCGCCGCTATTGTTGCGCGCGCCGAAGGGCGACGGGCATCCGGTGCTGGCGCTGCCGGGCTTTCTCGCCAGCGATCTGTCGATGGCGCCGATGCGGCGCTACCTGAAAGAACTCGGCTACGATACTTATGCGTGGAACATGGGCCGCAATTTCGGCGGCGTCGCTTCCAAGCGCGGAGCGTTGCGTGATCTCCTGCGGCGCATTCATGAATCGACCGGCCGCAAGGTCAGCCTGATCGGCTGGAGTCTCGGCGGCGTCTATGCGCGCGATCTCGCCCTGCAGAGGCCGGACATGGTGCGCTCCGTGATCACGCTCGGCAGTCCATTTGCCAACGACATCCGCGCGACCAACGCCACGCGGCTCTATGAGGCGCTGTCGGGGGAGACGGTCGACGACAATCCGGAAATCCTGGCGGCGATCGCCGGTGACCTGCCGGTGCCGGCGACCTCGATCTATTCCCGTACCGATGGGATCGTGAACTGGCACACCAGCCTGTTGCGTCCTTCCGAAACTGCCGAGAACATCGAAGTGCATCTCGCCAGCCATATTGGGCTCGGCGTCAACCCCGCAGCATTATGGGCGGTGGCCGACCGTCTGGCGCAGCCCGAGGGGGAATTTAAGCATTTTGACCGATCAGGACCATTTGCCATTGCCTATGGCCCCCCTGAAAATGCACAATCCTGAGCCAACGCCCTGAGCAAAGGGCAAGAATTCGGAAGATCCGGCCCGGCAATTGATGCGGGATGGCTAGGGGTTTTCGGATATGCTCCAATAATAAAGACATTCTAGACGCCAGAAGCGCCGCTAAGGCGCCGCGTTTTCTACTGCGGGAGGAAAATATGGCGGACGCCAAGAAACTGTCTTCGATGGACGCGTCGTTTCTGTATCTGGAAACGCCGGAGATGCCGATGCATGTCGGCAGCATGGCGATCTTCCGCCTGCCCGAGAACTATAACGGCAACTTCTTCGAGGACTTCAAGGCGATGATCGCCTCGCGGCTGCACATCGCGCCGATCCTCAAAGCCCGTCTGGAAAAGGCCCCGCTCGACATCGATCATCCGTCCTGGGTCGAGGACGACCAGTTCGACATCGACCGTCATATCTTCCGCGGCAGCCTTCCGGCGCCGTATGACCGCGCCACGCTGGAACGCCTCGTCGGCTGGATGCACGCAAAACTCCTAAATCGCGCCCGGCCGCTGTGGGAGTTCTACGTCTTCGAGGGCATGAAGAACAACGAGATCGGGCTCTATTCCAAGATGCACCATGCCTGCATCGACGGCGGCGCAGGCGCGGCGCTGACCAACATGATCTATGACGTCACCCCGGTGCCGCGCGTGGTCGAGCAACCGGTTCCGCAGGCCAAGGGCGGCAACGAGCCGCGCGACATCGCCGCCAACCTGATCGATTCCTACCAGCAACTCTGGCGCCAGCCCTTCGATGGCTCCTCGACGCCGAAGACCCTCGACCTGCCGCGTTCGGGCAAGAGCGATCTCGGATCGATCCTGTTTGATAACGCGATGTTCCAGATCGAGAGCGCGGTGAAATTCGCCGGCAGCATTCCGGCGATGCTCAAGAGCGTCTCCGACGTGGTCGGCAAGATCTCCGATCCGAAGTCGCGTGACAGCATCGCCAGCATGGTCTCTCCGCCGACGATTTTGAACAAGGCGATTTCATCCGAGCGCAGCTTTGCCGGTACTTCGATCTCGCTGTCGAGGGCGAAGGCGGTCGCCAAGGCATCCGGCGGCAAGCTCAACGACGTGGTGCTGGCGCTCTCTTCAGGTGTGGTCCGGCGCTATCTCCTGGAACGGGGCGCCTTGCCCGCCAAGTCGATGACGGCAGCGGTGCCGATCTCGCTGCGCGAGGAGGGCAACACCGAGGCCAACAACCAGGTGTTCGGCATGATCTGCTCGATCGCCACCAATATCGAGAACCCGAAGGAGCGGCTGGAGGCAATCATCGCGCAATCCACCAAATCAAAGGAGATGTCGCATCCGCTGCGGGCCTTCATGCCGCAGGTCTCGAACGTCTCGATGCTCGGCGCGCCGATCCTGGTGCAGATCATGGCGCTGCTCTACAGCCGCTCCGACTTGTCGAACGTGTTGCCGCCGTCCGCCAACATCACGGTGTCCAACGTGCCGGGGCCGCGGCAGACGCTTTATGCAGCAGGTGCGGAGTTGCTGCACATCTTCCCGGTGTCGATCTCCACCCACGGGATTGCGCTCAACATCACCGTGCAGAGCTACCGCGACCAGCTCGATTTCGGCTTCATCGCCGGCGCCAACATCATTCCGCATGTCCAGGTTATGTGCGACATGCTCCCTCGCGAATTTGAAGCGCTGGAGGCAGCGTTCGCGCCGCCGCCGAGCATGACCAGCGCGGCTGAATAGGGGCTGGTGATGATTGAAATGCCGCCACTGCAGTTCGCCCAGGTGAACGGTATTCGCATGGGCTATTACGAGGCGGGCCCGACCTCCGACACGCCGCCGGTCATCCTGTGCCACGGCTGGCCGGAAATCGCGTTCTCCTGGCGTCACCAGATCAAGGCCTTGAGCGAGGCCGGTATCCGGGTGATCGCGCCGGATCAGCGCGGCTATGGCGCGACCGACCGGCCCGAGCCGGTCGAGGCCTACGACATCGAGCATCTGACCGGCGATCTCGTCGGGCTGCTCGACCATCTCGAAATCCACAAGGCGATCTTCGTCGGTCACGACTGGGGCGGCTTCATCGTCTGGCAGATGCCGCTGCGGCATCTCGATCGCACCGCGGGCGTCGTCGGTGTCAATACCCCTCACATGGACCGCGCGCCGGCGGATCCCATCGAACTGTTCCGCATGCGCTTCGGCGACCAGATGTATATCGTGCAGTTTCAGGACCCGGCGCGCGAACCCGATCGAATATTCGGCAGCCGGGTCGAGCAGACCTTTGATGCCTTCATGCGCAAGCCGGTGCCACGCAGCGACACCGCGCCCGCAGACCAGCCGGTCGCCGGTGTCGGCGCCTCGCCTAGGCTCAACCTGGCGTTTCCGCAAATGATCGCCGGCTACGACGCCAAACATGATCCGCGCACGCCGATCCTGAGCCCGGAGGAAAAGAAGGTGTTCGTCGATACCTTCACCAAAACCGGCTTCACCGGCGGCATCAATTGGTACCGCAATATGTCGCGCAACTGGCAGCGTTCGGAGTGGCTTGACCACACCGTGCGGGTACCGTCGCTGATGATCATGGCCGAAAACGATCACGTACTGCCGCCATCGGCCGCCGACGGCATGGAGAAGCTCGTCCCCGATCTGGAGAAATATCTGGTGCGCGACAGCGGCCATTGGACGCAGCAGGAAAAGCCTGACGAGGTCAGCGCCAAGCTGATCGAATGGCGTAAGAAGCGGTTTGGGTGAGGATACGCGAGTAGCAAGCCGTCATTGCGAGGAGCGCAGCGACGAAGCAATCCATTCTTTCTTTCCGCTGAGCGATGGATTGCTTCCGCCTTCGCTCTTCGAGCTACGGCGGACAAGTCGCTTCGTGGCAATAAGGCTAAGGCAGGCAGGAGACACTTCGACAATGGCGTCCAGCAATAAACTGAACCCGATACCGCATCCGCCGAAAAAGCCTGTCGTCGGCAACATGCTGTCGCTGGACCCCAACGCGCCGGTGCAGCATCTGGTGCGGCTCACCAAGGAGCTGGGGCCGATCTTCTGGCTGGACATGATGGGTGCGCCGCTCGTCATTGTTGGCGGCCACGATCTGATCGACGAGCTCTCGGATGAGAAGCGCTTCGACAAGGCGGTGCGCGGTTCGCTGCGCCGCGTCCGAGCTGTCGGCGGTGACGGGCTGTTCACCGCCGATACCAGTGAGCCGAACTGGAGCAAGGCGCACAACATCCTGCTGCAGCCGTTCGGCAACCGCGCGATGACGTCCTACCATCCGAGCATGGTCGACATCGCCGAGCAGCTCGTGAAGAAATGGGAGCGGCTCAACGCCGACGAGGAAATCGACGTCGTGCACGACATGACGGCGCTGACGCTCGACACCATCGGCCTCTGCGGCTTCGACTACCGCTTCAATTCATTCTATCGCCGCGACTATCACCCGTTCGTGGAATCGCTGGTGCGCTCGCTCGAGACCATCATGATGACCCGCGGCCTGCCGCTGGAAGGCCTGTGGCTGCAGAAGCGCCGCAAGACGCTCGCCGAGGACGTCATGTTCATGAACAAGATGGTCGACGAGATCATCGCCGAGCGCCGCAGCAATGCGGAATCCGCCGAGGGCAAGAAGGACATGCTCGGCGCCATGATGACCGGCGTCGACCGCGCCACCGGCGAGCAGCTCGACGACGTCAACATCCGCTACCAGATCAACACCTTTTTGATCGCGGGCCATGAGACCACCAGCGGGCTTTTGTCGTGCACCATCTATGCGCTGCTCAAGCATCCGGAAGTGCTCAAGAAGGCCTATGAAGAGGTCGACCGCGTGCTCGGGCCTGACGTCAATACGCGGCCGACCTATCAGCAGGTTACGCAGCTCACCTACATCACGCAGATTTTGAAGGAGGCGCTGCGGCTGTGGCCGCCGGCGCCGGCCTATGGCATCGCGCCGCTTCAGGACGAAACCATCGGCGGCAAGTACAGACTGAAGAAGAATACTTTCGTCACGGTGCTCGTGATGGCGCTGCATCGCGATCCCAGCGTCTGGGGTCCGAACCCGGACGCGTTCGACCCCGAGAATTTCAGCCGCGAGGCCGAGGCCAAGCGTCCGGTCAACGCCTGGAAGCCGTTCGGCAACGGCCAGCGCGCCTGCATCGGGCGTGGCTTTGCGATGCACGAGGCGGCGCTTGCGATCGGCCTGGTCCTGCAGCGCTTCAAGCTGATCGACACGCACCGCTACCAGATGCACCTGAAGGAAACGCTGACGATCAAGCCCGACGGCTTCAAGATCAAGGTGCGGCCGCGCGCCGACAAGGATCGCGGCGCCTTCGCTGGGCGGGCTGCAGTGGCCGCCGCCGCCTCGAACGCGGCGGCGCCGCAGGCGCGGACTCGTCCGGGGCACAACACGCCGCTATTGGTACTCTACGGCTCCAACCTCGGCACCGCCGAAGAGCTGGCGACGCGGATGGCTGACCTCGCCGAGGTCAACGGCTTTGCGACCAAGCTCGGCGCGCTGGACGATTACGTCGGCAAGCTGCCCGAGGAGGGCGGACTGCTGGTCTTCTGTGCTTCCTACAACGGCGCCGCCCCTGATAACGCGACGCAGTTCGTCAAATGGCTGGACGGCGGCCTGCCGAAGGATGCGCTCGCCAAGGTGCGCTACGCCGTGTTCGGCTGCGGCAACAGCGACTGGGCGGCGACCTATCAATCCGTGCCGCGGATGATCGACGAGCAGTTGGCGGCGTATGGCGCGCGCAGCCTTTATGCTCGCGGCGAGGGCGATGCCCGCAGCGATCTCGACGGCCAGTTCGAGAAATGGTTCGCGAAGGCCGCGCCCGCGGCGATGAAGGAACTGGGCGTCGATTCCAGCTTCGCCCGCAGCGCTGACGACGCGCCGCTCTATTCGATCGAACCGGTAGCGCCCTCGGCCGTCAACGCGCTCGTTGCGCAGGGCGGCGTTGCGCCGATGAAAGTGTCGGTCAATTCCGAGCTGCAGAACAGGAGCGGCGCCAATCCTTCCGACCGCTCGACGCGGCATATCGAGGTGCAATTGCCGCCCGGCATCACCTATCGCGTCGGCGACCATCTCAGCGTCGTCCCGCGCAACGATCCGGCGCTGGTGGATTCCGTCGCGCGACGCTTCGGCTTCCTGCCCGGTGATCAGATTCGGCTGCAGGTCGCCGAAGGCCGCCGCGCGCAGTTGCCGGTCGGCGATGTCGTCTCGGTCGGGCGATTGCTGACCGAATTCGTCGAGCTGCAGCAGATCGCGACCCGCAAGCAGATCCAGATCATGACGGAACACACGCGCTGTCCCGTCACCAAGCCGAAGCTGCTCGCCTATGTCGGCGACGATGGTGCTTCTGCGGAGTGTTACCGCTCGGACGTGCTGACAAAACGCAAATCGGTGTTCGATTTGCTGGAGGAGCACCCGGCCTGCGAATTGCCGTTCCACGCCTATCTGGAAATGCTGTCGCTGCTGGCGCCGCGCTATTATTCGATCTCGTCGTCGCCGTCGGGCGATCCGGCGCGCTGCAGCGTCACCGTCGGCGTCGTCGAAGCGCCCGCCAGTTCGGGACGCGGCGTCTACAAGGGCGTGTGCTCGAACTATCTCTCCGGTCGCCGCGTCGGCGATAACGTTCATGCCACCGTGCGCGAGACCAAGGCCGGCTTCCGCCTGCCCGACGATCCGGCCCAGCCCGTGATCATGATCGGCCCCGGCACGGGGCTGGCGCCATTCCGCGGCTTCCTGCAGGAGCGCGCGCATCGCAAGGCGCAGGGCGCGAAGCTCGGCCCCGCGATGCTGTTCTTCGGCTGCCGCCATCCCGAACAGGATTTTCTCTATGCGGATGAATTGAAGGCCTTTGCCACTGATGGCATTGCAGAGCTGCACACCGCGTTCTCGCGCGCCGACGGGCCGAAGACCTATGTGCAGCATCAGGTGGCGGCGCAGAAGGAGCGCCTCTGGAGCCTGATCGAGCAGGGCGCGATCGTCTACGTCTGCGGCGACGGCAGCAAGATGGAACCCGACGTCAAGGCCGCGCTGGTTGCGATCTATCGCGAAAAGTCAGGCGCCGACGCCGACGCCGGCCTGCGCTGGATCGACGACCTCGGCACCAGGAATCGTTACGTGCTGGATGTGTGGGCCGGCGGGTAGCTTCTTCGTAGGGTGGGCAAAGCGCAGCGTGCCCACCATCTCTCCGAAATCGTTGGCGTCAATGGTGGGCACGCTGCGCTTTGCCCACCCTACGGCCCTTCGCTAGCCGCGATATCGCGCAAGCATGCTACAAGCCTTGGCATGATTCCCTGGGAAAAAATCGACACCGCCCGCATTCCCGGCACTGATGACGAACTCCGCCTGAAGCGGCGCGGCAAGGAGTTTTCCATCATGCTCGGCACCAACGAGCTGATGAACAGCCGCCTCTCGGGCTCGGAGGCTGCGCTGGCAACGCTCGCGGCGAAGAAGATCGAAAAGGTTGCAGAACCTCATTTGCTCATCGGCGGCCTCGGAATGGGCTTTACGTTGCGTGCCGCGCTCGCCGTGCTTGGAAACAAAGCGCAGATCGTGGTGGCCGAACTGGTGCCCGCGGTCGTCGCCTGGGCGCGGGGTCCGATGGCGGAAATTTTTGGCGACAGCCTGAATGATGCGCGCGTGAGCATTCGCGAATCCGACGTCACCGAAATCATCCGCGCGCACCGTTTGAAGTTCGACGCCATTCTGCTCGACGTCGACAACGGCCCGGAGGGGCTGACCCGCAAGGCCAATGACGCGCTCTATAGTCCGTCCGGATTGGATGCGGCGCGCGCGGCGTTGCGGCCGGGCGGCGTGCTGGCGGTCTGGTCTTCCGGGCCCAATGCGCCGTTCACCAAGCGGCTTCGCGGCGCAGGCTTCGACGTCAACGAGGTCAATGTCCGCGCCACCGGAAGGGGCGGCGGTGCGCGTCACGTCATCTGGATCGCGACCAAGAATTAGTGCGTGATCAACTCTCACTGTCGTCCCTGCGAACGCAGGGACCCATACGCCGCGGCCCGGCTCATGAAATGCGCTGGTTGACGCCTTGCTTAACTCACGACGCCCTGTGGTTATGGGTTCCTGCGTTCGCAGGAACGACGAAAGAGTCTACGCCGCCTTCGCCGCAGCGCCATGCGCGTGCTCGTCGATCGCGCCGATGATCTGCGGCCACATCGGGATCGGCAAGGCGTGGCCCATGCCTTCGATCATCAGCAGCTTTGCGCCTGATATCGACGCCGCGGTGTCCTTGCCGCCCTCGGGACGGACCAGCGGATCGACGGTGCCGTGAATGACGAGCGTCGGCACCTTTACCTGAGCCAACCGTTCCTTGCGGCTGCCGGAGGCCAGCACCGCCCGCAACTGCCTGCCGACGCCGTTCGGGTTGAGGCCGCGTTCATAGGTGCGCGCGGCGCGGGCAGGGTCGAGCGCCTCGTCCTCGGGGAAGGAGCCAACGCGCAGCACTTTCCAGGTTTTGGCAAACCGCACGAAATACTCTTCCTTGGTGGTGGGCGGCGGCGCCATCAGCATGGCGGCGGCCTCGCGCGTCGGCGGCGGAATTTTCGGATTGCCCGTCGTCGACATGATCGAGGTCAGCGAACGCACCCGCTCCGGGAACGAGATCGCGATTTCCTGGGCGATCATGCCGCCCATCGACGCGCCGACCAGATGCGCCGACTTGATGCCGAGCACATCCATCAGGCCGACCGTGTCCTTGGCCATGTCGATCAGCCGGTAAGGGGCGGCGACCGGGATCTTCAGGAACCGCAGCTTGAGCAGCTCGAACGGGGTCAGGCGCTTGCCGCCGGAAAGATGCGAGGATTTGCCGATGTCGCGGTTGTCGAAGCGGATGACGCGAAACCCGCGCGCGGCAAGCTGGCGGCAGAAATCGTCATCCCAGTGGATCATCTGGGCGCCGAGCCCCATGATCAGCAACAGCGGTTCCGCGGCCGGATCGCCGAAAATTTCGTAGCAGATGTCGATGCCGTTGGCGCGAGCGATCTGTGGCGGCTGATGGGCGAGCATCGCGTTTGTCTTCCCTTGGGTGACCTGAGCTTTGAGTAACTATGGCACGGTTTCCCGCACCGCAGAAGGCTTGGCAGTGGTTGACCGGCCCGCCGCAACGGTGTGGTATGGGGCAAAGTAAGCGAAGCGTGGCAAGCGCTCGTAACCGTGAGGGAGAGGGCGCCTATGGCCGACAAAGGCAACGACCCTGCCGCGATCTGGCAGACCATGCTCGGCGAAATGGAGAAGGGGTTCAACTCCTTCGCCAATCAGGCGATGACGTCGCCTGAATTTTCCAAGGTGATGAATCAGGTCGGCGGCGTGTCGGCGGGCGCCCAAAAGCAGCTTGGCGAGCTGATGGAGAAATACCTGCTGGCGATGAACCTGCCGAGCCGGGCGCAGATGGTCGGCATGGCCGAGCGGCTGCAGTCGATCGAAGGCCAGCTCAACGAGATCAAGGCGATGCTGCACCAGGTGCATCATAATTCGCTGGCGCAGGACGGCGGCCTTGGCACGCCGCGGCCGCCGCGCACCAAACGTCCGCCAACGGAGGGAGAGCAGAAATGAACGCCCCCGCGGGCCTCGATCTGGCTGACATCCCGGAACGGATCCAGTCCGAGGTGCAGCGCGCGATCCAGCGCAGCATCAAGGGCGTCGAATATTTTTCCTCGTCCGGCCCATCGCTCGGCTCGACGCCGAAGGATATCCTGGCCGTCCGCGGCACCATGAACCTCTATCACTATCGGCCGATCGCGGATGAAATCTACCGCATTCCGATCCTGATCGTGATGGCCACCACCAACCGTGGCTACATCCTCGACATGGTGCCGGGCCAGAGCTTTATCGAATTTCTCTTGAAGCGCGGCTACGACGTCTACATGCTGGACTGGACCGCGCCGAAGCCGGAAGAAAAATCCTTGCGGATGGAGGACTACGTCCTCGACTTCATCCCGGATTGCATCCGCCGCGTGCAGCAGGATTCCGGCGAGCACGACGTCACCGTGATCGGCTACTGCTTCGGCGGCGTGCTGTCGCTGCTCTACGGCTCGATCTTCAACGACGGGCCGATGAAGAACCTGATCTGCTTCACCACGCCGATCGATTTCCGCGAGATGAAGCTGTTCTCCAATTTCTCGGACCGGCGCTATTTCGATGTCGACAAGCTTGTCGACAGCATCGGCAACGTTCCGCCGGAAATGATCCTGTCCTCGTTCGAGATGCTGCGGCCGGCCTCGCGCACCGTCAGCCAGGTGCAATTGTGGGAAAACATCTGGAACGACGAATACGTCAAAGCTTACCGGATGATGGATCGCTGGGGCACGGACACCTTGCCGTTGGCCGGCGAGTACTTCCGCGCCATTACCAAGGACCTGATGTGGGACAACAAGCTCTACAACGACACCATGTCGGTTGGCGGACGCGCGGCGGATATCTCCAAAATCAAGGTGCCGATCCTGCATGCGGTCGCCGAGCACGACCACATCGTGCCCTATGACGCGGCAAAACACCTGATCACCAAGGTCGGCTCGACGGACAAGGAAGAGGTGATGCTGAAGGGTGGTCACGTCAGCGTCGTCGCCGGCGCCAACGCGATCAAGCGGCTGTGGCCGAAACTGGACTCCTGGTTAGGTAAGAGATCAACATGAGCGAAACACGTCCCTATCCGCGCCACGTCAAGACCGACGCCGGCGACATCGAATTCCGCATGATGGCGCGCGCCGACGAGCCCGCGGTGCTGGCGTTCGCGCAAAAGCTTCCGACGCATGATTTGCTGTTCCTGCCGCGCAATATCAGTCAGCCAAAAGTGCTGTCGGCCTGGGTCAATGAGATCGAACGCGGCGCCATCGCCAGCCTGCTGGCGGTGAAGGGCGGGGCGGTGGTCGGCTGCGGCACGCTGGTGCGCGACCCGCATTCCTGGTCACCCCATGTCGGTGAAATCCGGATGGTGGTGTCGCTTGATGTCCGCGGGCAGGGGGTTGGCCGGGCGCTGTCCCAGGAGACCTTTGCGCTGGCCCTGGGCGCCGGCCTGGAAAAGCTGTCGGTGCAGATGACGGTCGACCAGCAGGCGGCGATCACCCTGTTCGAAAGCCTGGGCTTCAAGGCCGAAGCCCTGCTGCGGGACCACGTCCGGGACGTCGACGGCAAGAAGCACGATATCGTCGTGCTCGGGCACAATGTGGCGCAGGTTCGGGCACAGATGGAAGCCTACGGGTTGCCGGGGGCCGTCCAGCACTAGCCAGACACAAAATCGCGAAAACAACCCCATGCAAAGTAGATGGGGCCAGCTTTGGCATTAGCCTAAAGTGGAACTTTTGCCGGTTCTCTGGGCAAACCGCTCATCCATCAGGCTTATCACGAATTCGTGATATCGCGCTGCAACATTGATGTTGCGCCGCACCATTAACTATGGCACAACGATCTCGCCCCGGGCCAATCCGGACGGGGTGAGCCCATAGCTCAAACCTGAGGATGGAGAGACCCCCATGACCAACGAAACCAATTCCGTGCTGAACACCGTCAAGGAAGCCTTCGCGCCCGTCACCGAGGCGTTCACCAAGCTTCAGAACCTGGAAGTTCCGGAAGCTGCCCGTGAGTTCGTGAAGAAGCAGGCCGAGACCGCCAAGGTTCGTGCCGCCGACATGCATGCCGGTTCCGAGAAGGTCACCGCTGCCATCGAGACCGCCGTTGCCGGTTCGGTTTCCGAGGCCGCCAAGATCAGCCGCAACATCCAGCAGGCGTTCTATCAGGACGCGGAAGCGTTCTTTGCCGGCATCGACAAGCTCGCTTCGGCCAAGTCGCTGAGCGAAGCCGCCCAGATCCAGTCGGACATGGTCCGTGCGCGCGGCGAAGTGCTCGTCTCGCGGGCGAAGGCCACCACCGAATATCTCGGCAAGCTCGTCGCCGATGGTGCCAAGACCGCGCAGGACAACTTCACCAAGGTCTACTCCAAGACCGCCTGATCGCGATCCGCCTGACAACTGCATTTTCGAAGGCCCGCTTAGGCGGGCCTTCTTTTTGTCGGGTATCACCATAGATCAACTCTGCATCTCCTCCGTCATTGCGAGGAGCGTAAGCGACGAAGCAATCCATCTCTCCGCTCGCGGTGAGATGGATTGCTTCGCTGCGCTCGCAAAGACGGAGTACGCTGACCCAGGCGCGAATCCTCTTCGAAAGCCGTCATGACGCTTCCCGCCACCTTCGTCATCGACACTCCCGGCGACGCCGCCCGCGCCGCCGAGCTGCGGCGCGTAAAATTGCTGGCAACGTCGGTGCTGGCGGTGACGTTTGCCATCTTCCTTGGCGCGAAGGCGTTGGTGCCTGTGCACCCCGTGTTCGGCTTCATCGCAGCCTTTGCCGAGGCCGCGACCATCGGCGGTCTCGCCGACTGGTACGCCGTGGTGGCGCTGTTCAAAAGGCCGCTGGGCCTGCCGATCCCGCACACCGCGATCATCCAGAGCAACCAGCAGCGCATCGCCGACAAGCTCGGTGAATTCATCGAGGTGCATTTCCTCGAGTCCGCCCCCGTCGAAGCAAAACTGCGGCAGATCGATTTCGGCTCGTTCATCGCCGACTGGCTGCGCGACCGCAAGCGCAGCGAGGATCTTGCGCGCTTTGCGCTGCGGCTGTTGCCGGAAGCGGTCGCGGCGACCGAGAATTCCGGGCTGATGACCTTCGTCAGCCGCCGCATCACCGCGCAACTGATGGCGATCGATCTGGCGCCGCTCGCCGCCGGAACGCTGCGCGCATTTGTGAAGGAAGGCCGCCATCAAGGCCTGCTCGACGATCTCCTGCGCGGCGTGCATCAGACCATGACGCAGGCCGAGACCATGGCGATGATTCGCGAGAAGATCCGCGCCGAGTTGCCGACGCTTTTGAAGCTGTATCGCGCCGACAAATTTCTGGTGAACAAGATCGTGGCGTCGGCAAGCGCCTTCTTCGAGGAAGTCCGCAACGATCCCGTGCATCCGTTTCGCGGCGAGTTCGACCGCATGGTGCTGACCTTCGTCGACCGGCTCGGCACCGATCCGGCCTACGCCGAACGCATCCAGGGCCTGAAGCGCGATCTCTTGGCTCGCCCCGAACTGTCCGGCCTCGCGCGTCATATCTGGGCGAACGCGCGCTCGTTCTTCGAGCGGAGCGCTTCCGGTGAAACGCAGGTGCTGGAGCAGTATCTGGTGCGCATGTTCGTGACGGCGGGCGAGGCGCTGGCCGGCGACGCCGAGCTGCGCGCTGAAATCAATCAGGGCCTCGTTGCCGTGCTCCGAACGGTCGTCGCCGAGCAGAAGAGCGGAGTCTCGGGCTTCATCGCCGACCAGGTCAAATCCTGGGACATGGGGCAGTTGATCTCGCTGATCGAAATCAACATCGGCCGCGACCTGCAATACATCCGCTTCAACGGCTCGCTGATCGGCGGGCTTGCAGGGCTTGCGCTCTACACCCTCGAATATCTGCTGCGGCTGCTGTGACTAATTAATCACGTCAACGCTTTTAGTTGTTCCGACTGTGATCTGCCCCGCTTGCAACGGCAAAACCGGTTCCTTAGCTTTTTATAGAACAATGTTGCGTTGCGAACGATTCTACTGCGCTGCGTCTAACTGAACCAGTGGTGTGGCTGCCGAGACGTAAGGGGCCCGCCCGAGAGGAGACATAATGTCCGTTGCTACACAGACGCTTTCGCCGCCGTCCAGAACGCTGATGTTTCTGGAGGGGCGAGCCATTTCCGAACTGGGTGCGTTCCTTGGTGCATTGCCGCTCCTGAGTCTCGCGCCGCGTGGCGATGGTCATCCAGTGCTGGTGTTGCCCGGGCTTGTTGCGTCCGACACTTCGACGCGTCCGCTGCGCAGCTTCCTGAAGAGCCGCGGCTACGCGGTCAGCGGCTGGCGCCAGGGCCGCAATCTCGGGCTGCGCCACGGCGTGCAGAACGCGATGGTCGATCTCGTGCACGAGTTGAACGACACGCATGGTCGCAAGGTCTCGCTGGTCGGCTGGAGCCTCGGCGGTCTCTATGCACGCCAGCTCGCCAAGATGATGCCGGAGCGCGTACGCTCCGTGATCACGCTCGGCAGCCCGTTCGCCGCGGGACCGAAGGCGACCAACGCCTGGCGCGTTTATGAGATGGCAAGCGGCCGACGTGCCGACGAAGAGGATTCGCGTTTCGGCGGAGCGCTGTCGGGGACGCCGCCGGTGCCGACCACCGCGATTTTCAGCCGCACTGACGGCATCTGCGCCTGGCAGGGCTGCATGGAAAAGACGTCGGCGACATCAGAGAGCATCGAAGTCGAGAGCAGCCATTGCGGCATGGGCCATCACCCCGCCGTCGTCTATGCGGTCGCCGATCGTCTGGCGCAGGCGGAGGGCGAATGGTCGCCGTTCGATCGAAGCGGCTGGCGCGGTCTGGTTTATCCGAACCCGCATCGGTGATGATTGCGCTTATACCTCGCCCCGCTTGCGGGGAGAGGTCGAAATTTGAGCGAAGCTCGAATTTCGGGTGAGGGGGCTTTCCGCGCACTCACGTCCATCGAACTTGCGGAAGCAGCCCCTCATCCCGACCTTCTAAGAGCGAGCTTCGCTCGTCTCGACCCCGTGAAGAACGGGGAGAAGGAGAAGCGGCCACCGTTGTTGCAAACCCGAAAAACGCGCTATGCCTTGACGCATGTCGCCGCCGCTTGCCCGCATCGTCCAGCAATTGAAGCGCGAACCGTCGCGCACCGGCTCGATCGTCATCACCGTATTCGGCGATGCCATCGTGCCGCGCGGCGGCTCGGTCTGGCTCGGCACACTGCTCGAGTTCTTCGAACAGCTCGACATCGACGCCAGCGTCGTGCGCACCGCGATGTCGCGGCTCACCGCGGACGGCTGGTTCGAGCGCAATAAAGTCGGCCGCAACAGCTTCTATCGTTTGGTGCAGAGCGGGCGGCAAACTTTTGATATCGCAACGAAACACATCTATGGCCCGCCGGCTTCCGACTGGACCGGCCGGTTCGAGCTGCTGCTGATCGGCAATGGCGAAGACCGCGACGCCTCGCGCGAAGCGCTGAAGAACGCCGGCTTCGGCAGTCCGTTGCCGGGTGTGTGGGTCGCGCCGTCGGGCGTGCCGGTGCCAACGGAAGCCGCCGGCGCCATTCGTCTCGAAGTCTCTGCCGAAGACGATAGCGGCCGGCGCCTGCTCAGCGAAAGCTGGCCGCTGCACCGCACCGCCGACGCCTATCAGAAGTTCATGAAAACCTTCGAGCCGCTGCACGGTTGGCTCGGTCGCGGCGAACGGCTCACGGATGCCGACGCCTTCACTGCGAGGATTCTCCTGATCCACCATTACCGCCGCGTCGTGCTGCGGGACCCGCTATTGCCGACAGCGCTTCTGCCCTCGGACTGGCCGGGCAGGGCCGCCCGAACGTTGTGCGGCGACATTTACCGCGCGCTACTTCCCGCGTCCGAACAATGGCTTGACCGCCATGCGACCAACGAAAGTGGGCCGTTGCCAAAGTCCGGCGCGGAACTTTCGAAGCGTTTCGGCGATCCGTAAATATGTTACAGAAATATATTGCATATCTAAATTTATGTTATATATTTCCTCCCAACAAATTCAGGGAGGTCCGCCATGTATACGCAGGCGCTCAATTCGTCCGAGGGCGAAGACCGCAACGTTGAGGACGCCGCGCGGGCTGCGCAGTTCCAGGCCCGTATCGACGCTGACGAACGCATCGAGCCCAACGACTGGATGCCGGCAGCCTACCGCAAGACGCTGACGCGGCAGATCTCCCAGCACGCGCATTCCGAAATCGTCGGCATGCTTCCCGAAGGCAACTGGATCACGCGCGCGCCATCGCTGCGCCGCAAGGCCGCGCTGCTGGCGAAAGTGCAGGACGAATGCGGCCACGGCCTCTATCTCTACGCCGCCGCCGAGACGCTCGGCACCTCGCGCGAGGAACTCGTCGACCTGATGCTGGCGGGGAAGGCGAAGTATTCCTCGATCTTCAACTATCCGACGCTGACCTGGGCCGACATCGGCACGATCGGCTGGCTGGTCGATGGCGCCGCGATCATGAACCAGATCCCGTTGTGCCGTTGTTCTTACGGGCCTTACGCGCGGGCGATGATCCGTGTCTGCAAGGAAGAGTCGTTCCATCAGCGCCAGGGTTTTGAAATCATGCTGATGTTGTGCCGCGGCACCGAGGAGCAGAAGGCGATGGCGCAGGACGCGCTGAACCGCTGGTGGTGGCCGGTCTTGATGATGTTCGGTCCGCCCGACCAGGCCAGCCAGCACAGCGACACCTCGACCAAATGGAAGATCAAGCGTTTTTCGAACGACGAACTGCGCCAAAAATTCGTCGACGCCACCGTGCCGCAGGCGCAGTTCCTCGGGCTTTCGATTCCCGATCCCGGCATGAAACAAAACGAAGCGGGCAACTGGGAATACAGCGCGATCGACTGGGACGAGTTCAAGCAGGTGCTATCAGGCAATGGCCCTTGCAACCGCGACCGTCTCGCCGCGCGCCGCAAGGCGCATGACGACGGCGCCTGGGTGCGCGAGGCGGCGATGGCCTATGCCGAGAAGCGCCGGCAGCGGTCGGCCCTGCAGGCCGCAGAGTAGGGAGACAAGCGATGGCAACGCCGAACATTCCGCTCTGGGAAGTTTTCATTCGCAGCCGCAACGGGCTGGCGCACAAGCATGTCGGCTCGCTGCATGCCACCGACGCGACGCTGGCGCTGCAGGCCGCGCGCGACATCTACACCCGCCGCGGCGAGGGCCTCTCGATCTGGGTCGTGCCGTCGAACGCGATCACCGCGTCCGATCCGTCCGAGAAGGGCATGATGTTCGAGCCGGCGGAATCCAAGATCTATCGGCACCCGACGTTTTACGACGTGCCGGATGAAGTCGGACACATGTGACGCCGTCATTGCGAGCGCAGCTAAGCAAATCCATCGCGCCGCAAAGCAAGTCTGGATTGCTTCCGCCTTCGCTCTTCGAGCTACGGCGGACAAGTCGTAGCTTCGCTCCTCGATTAGCAGGTGATTGAAAATGACCGTCGCCAACATCTCCGTCTCCGAAACGCCGCTGGTGCTCTACACCCTGCGCCGCGCTGACGATGCGCTGATCCTGGGGCATCGGCTGTCGGAATGGTGCGGCCACGCGCCGATGCTGGAAGAGGACATGGCGCTCGCCAATATGGGCCTCGACCTGCTCGGCCAGGCGCGCGAGCTCTATTCCTACGCGGCGAAGACCGAAGGCAGGGGCAACGATGAGGACAAGTTCGCTTACCTGCGCGACGTCAGGCAGTACCGCAATCTCCTGCTGCTGGAACAGCCGAACGGCGACTTTGCCCGCACCATGGTGCGGCAATTCTTCTATGCGACATTCGCCGATCTCTACTGGCGCGCGATGATGCGCTCCGGCGATCCGACGCTGGCGGCGATCGCGGCGAAATCGGAAAAGGAAAGCGCTTATCACGTCAGGCACACTTCCGAATGGGTCGTCCGCCTCGGCGACGGCACCGAGGAAAGCCACGCCCGCGCGCAAGCCGCGATCGACGAACTCTGGGCCTTTACCGGTGAGATGTTCATCGTCGACGACAGCGAGCGCGGCCTGATCGATGCCGGCATCGCGATCGATCCCGCGTCGTTGCATTCGCAATGGCTCAAGACGGTCAGCGGCGTCGTCGGCGAGGCGACGCTTGTTCTGCCCAAGAATGACTGGATGCAGCAGGGCGGCCGCAGCGGCCGGCACAGCGAGCATCTCGGCCATCTCCTCAGCGAACTGCAGTCGATGCCGCGCACGTTTCCGGGGACGACATGGTAGCCGCAATCCTCAATGATGCCGATCTGCGCCGGCGCGCCTGGGAGGCGGCCGCGCAGGTGGTCGATCCCGAGATACCCGTGCTGACCATTGCCGACCTCGGCGTGCTCCGCGATGTCCAGATCCATGACGGCCGCGTCGAGGTCGCGATCACGCCGACCTATTCCGGTTGCCCGGCGATGAACATGATCGCGCTCGAGATCGAACTGGCGCTGGAACGCGCCGGCATCGCGCGGCCGACCGTCCGCACCGTGCTGTCACCGGCCTGGACCACCGACTGGATGAGCGAGGACGGCCGCAACAAGCTTCGTGAATACGGCATCGCGCCGCCACAGGCGTCAAGTTCTCGCCGCGCGCTGTTCGGGGAGCAGCAGGTGGCGTGCCCGCAATGCGGCTCGCCAAATACCGAGCTGCTGTCCGAATTCGGCTCGACCTCCTGCAAGGCGCTGTGGCGCTGCAAGAGTTGTCGCGAACCCTTCGATTATTTCAAGTGTCATTGAGGCCCTCTATGCCGTCATTGCGAGCGAAGCGAAGCAATCCATGGAGCCGCAACACAAGTGTGGATTGCGTCGTCACTGCGCTCCCTTGCGCAAACGCTTCGCGTTTGTCGCAGGCAATGACGATGGGGAAATACTGATGTCGCTCACGCCGCGTTTTCACCGCCTGGCCGTCAACGACCTCCGCCGCGAGGCGGTGGATGCGGTGT
Source organism: Bradyrhizobium sp. 170 (assembly GCF_023101085.1). Lineage (NCBI taxonomy): Bacteria > Pseudomonadati > Pseudomonadota > Alphaproteobacteria > Hyphomicrobiales > Nitrobacteraceae > Bradyrhizobium > Bradyrhizobium sp. 170. The sequence continues at coordinate 3,310,200 of NZ_CP064703.1, forward strand.
CGATGACGTTTGCCATCCCGAAGGAACTGGAAGACGACTACAGTTTTACCCCCGGCCAATACCTCACCCTGCGCACCACGATGGATGGCGAGGAAGTGCGCCGTTCCTATTCGATCTGCTCCGGTCCTGACGACGGCGAGCTGCGTATTGCCGTCAAGAAGGTCGATGGCGGCGCGTTCTCGAACTGGGCCGCGGACGAACTGAAGGCCGGCGACGAACTCGACGTGATGACGCCGACCGGCCGTTTTGGTGTCGCCCATGCGCCTGATGAGGCGCGGATCTATGTCGGCTTTGCCGCAGGAAGCGGCATCACGCCGATCCTGTCGATCGTCAAGGGCGTGCTGGCGCGCGAGCCCAACAGCCGCTTCTTCCTGTTTTACGGCAACCGCGCGACAGCAGGCATGCTGTTCCTCGAAGAGCTGGAGGAATTGAAGGATCGCTTCATGCAGCGGCTTTCGCTGTTCCACGTCATTTCGGGGGAAGAGCAGGACATTCCGATCCTGCATGGCCGGCTCGACGGCGAGAAGGTGCGCGTGCTGCTGCGCTCGCTGGTGCCGGCGGCGAGCGTCGATCACGTCTTCATCTGCGGCCCCATCGGGATGAGTGAGGACATCGAGGCGACCTGCCGCGAGATCGGCATCATCGAGGATCGCATCCATGTTGAGCGTTTCGTCTCGGAGTTCGGCGGCAAGCCGCGCCCGAAGAAAGCCATCGAAGCGTCGGCGCCGCCCAGGGCGATGGCGTCGCTGATCATCGACGGCAAGCGCCGCGAGGTGCCGGTCGCCGAGGAGGAATCCATCCTCGATGCCGCGTTGCGCGCCGGAATGGACTTGCCGTTCGCCTGCAAGGGCGGCATGTGCTCGACCTGCCGCGCCAAGCTGGTCGAGGGCGACGCGCAGATGGAAGTCAATTATTCGCTCGAGCCGTGGGAGCTGAAGGCGGGTTTTATCCTGACCTGCCAGGCGCGGCCATGTTCGGACAAGGTGGTCGTGGACTACGACCATGTTTAGGATTTCGCAGGATCGTCGACACTTCGGGTGCTTCGTCCCAAGACTGACACACTACGCAAAGAGGTCTGCTCAACAGGCCCGTGCGACACAGGGAGAGAACGTCGTGGATCCGTCTCAACGACCGGGCTTACCGCTATGAACGTCGCGCTCTCGCCTGACGAGATCGCACGCGCCTGCGCGGATGCGATGTGGAAAGAAGACGACGCCAGCAAGGGCCTCGGCATGAACATTGTCGAGATCAAGCCCGGGCAGGCCACGCTGACGATGACGGTGCAGCCGCACATGGTCAACGGCCAGCGCATCGCCCATGGCGGCTTCATCTTCCTGCTGGCCGATTCCACCTTCGCTTTTGCCTGCAACTCGCGCAACGAGCGCGCGGTTGCCGCGCAATGCGACATCACCTTCATCCGGCCGGGCAAGCTCGGCGATGTGCTGATCGCGACGGCGCGGGAAGTTTCGCGCAATGGACGGTCCGGGATTTACGACGTCCGCGTCACCGCGAGCGAGGTCGTGATTGCGGAGTTTCGCGGTCATTCCCGCACCATCGCCGGAACGTGGCTGCCGGTTGCGGACAACGGTGCGACGCAAAGATAGCGAGAAGGGAAACGCCATGGCCATGGCCAGATTGAAATCCAGCGGAAGCGGTTACAGCGCTGAATTGGATGAGGCCGAGCGGGCCTCGCGTGACGAGATCATGGCGCTGCAGACCAAGCGTCTCGCCTGGTCGCTCAAGCACGCCTACGACAATGTCACGCATTACCGGAAGGCCTTCGATGCGGCCAGCGTGCATCCCTCCGACTTCAGGCAACTCTCCGATCTCGCCAAATTCCCGTTCACGGTGAAGACCGACCTGCGCGACAATTACCCCTTTGGCATGTTCGCGGTGCCGCGCGAAAAGCTGGTGCGCGTCCATGCGTCCTCGGGCACGACAGGCAAGCCGATCGTGGTCGGCTATACGCAAGGCGACATCGATATCTGGTCGGAGGTGATGGCGCGCTCGATCCGCGCCGCCGGCGGCCGCACCGGCATGCTGATGCACAACGCCTATGGCTACGGCCTGTTCACCGGCGGCCTCGGCGCGCATTACGGCGCCGAACGGCTCGGCTGTACGGTGGTGCCGGTCTCCGGCGGCATGACCGAGCGGCAGGTGCAACTGATCAACGACTTCAAGCCCGACATCATCACGGTGACGCCGAGCTACATGCTGGCGATATCTGATGAGTTCAAGAAGCAGGGCCTCGATCCGCGCAAATCGTCATTGAAATTCGGCATCTTCGGCGCCGAACCCTGGACCAACGCGATGCGCGCCGAGATCGAGCAGACCTTTGATATGGAGGCCACCGATATTTACGGCCTGTCGGAGGTGATCGGGCCCGGGGTGGCGCAGGAATGCGTGGAGACCAAGGATGGCCTGCATATCTGGGAGGATCACTTCTATCCCGAGGTGATTGATCCCGAGACCGGCGCGGTGCTGCCCGACGGCGAAAAGGGCGAACTGGTCTTCACCTCGCTGACCAAGCAAGGCTTTCCGATCATCCGCTACCGCACCCGCGATCTGACGCGGCTGCTGCCGGGCACGGCGCGGCCGGGCATGCGGCGCATGGAGAAGGTTACGGGGCGTTCCGACGACATGATCATCCTGCGCGGCGTCAACGTGTTCCCGACGCAGATCGAGGAAGCGCTGCTCGCGACCGATTGGTGCGGCGGCCATTTCATCATCGAGCTGACGCGGGAAGGGCGGATGGACGAGATGACCGTGCTCGCCGAAGCCCGCCCCGAAAGCTGGGACGGCAGCGGACTGCACGCGCATGCCGAAAAGGTCGCGGTCTTCATCAAGAACACCATCGGCATCACCGCCCGCATCAAGGCCGTCGCCCCGGATACGCTCGAACGCTCGCTCGGCAAGGCAAAACGTGTTTACGACAAGCGGCCGAAAGGGTAACTCCTGCTGCTCAGAAGCCAGCAGGAATGCCTGATGTCATTTGCCGAGAAGCCCGATGTTCGATCTGCCACGGTCCAGGCGCGCTGTGTCCGCCTGCCGGCGAAGGCAGCCGATGCCGCATCGATCTCACCGGTCATCGAGACGCACGCGCTGTCGCGCGGCGAAAACGATCTGCTGATCGAGGTCAAGGCCGCCGCCGTCAATCCATCCGACGTCAAGGCCGCGACCGGGCTGATGCCTTATGCCGTATTCCCGCGCACGCCGGGCCGCGACTATGCGGGCGTCGTGATCGACGGTCCGCAGGGCTGGATCGGGCGCGAAGTGTTCGGCTCGTCCGGCGATCTCGGCATCCGCCGCGACGGCACGCATGCCACGCACCTCGTGGTCGAGGCGGACGCGGTAGTTGAGAAGCCGGGCAGCATTTCCTGGGAGGCGGCCGCCGGCATCGGCGTGCCCTTCGTCACCGCAATGGAAGGTCTGCGCCGCGCCGGCATTCCGAAAGCGGGCGAGACCGTGCTTGTCATGGGCGTCAACGGCAAGGTCGGGCAGGCGGCGACGCAGATCGCGACCTGGTACGGCGCGCGGGTGATCGGCGTCGTTCGCAAGAGCGAGTCCTATGAAGGTCATTCCAATTCGCAAGTCGAGGTTATCGACGCCTCCGCGACCGACGTCGCTTCGCGCGTGCGCGAACTCACGGATGGCAAGAGCGCCGACATTGTCTTTAACACCGTCGGCGATCCCTATTTCGAGGCGGCACACACATCGCTCGCCTTGCGCGGACGCCAGATCCTGATCGCCGCGGTCGACCGCATCGTGCAGTTCAATATCCTCGAGTTCTATCGCGGCCAGCACACTTACGTGGGCATCGATACGCTCGGCCTGTCGTCAGTCGCGACCGGCGCGGTGCTTCGGGAACTCGGCCCCGGCTTCGCTGGCGGACATCTCAAGCCGTTTCCGATCAAGCCGAATGCGATCTATCCGTTGGAGCAGGCCAAGGCGGCCTTTATCGCCGTGGCGGGCTCGTCGCGCGATCGCGTCATCCTGCGGCCTTAGGCTTAGGCTTCGCGGGCCGCTATTTTCGACTGCCTCGCGGAAAACAAATCTCCCGTCTTGATTGGTGGCAACGTTTTTATTCCCCGATTGTTAGGTCTTGCGAGAGATTCATTCTCTGCGCCGGCAGACCGTGGACGAGCCTATGCTTCCAACGTAATAGCAGCACGGAAATTGCATCCTATTTGAGCAATGACAGCCGTGTCCGCGGCGCCTAGAGAGCAGGAAAACGCCAGTGCTTGATGGTGGCCAGATTATCGTCGTGAGCGGATTGCTGATCGGCCTTGTCTACGGCTCGGTCGGGTTGCTGAGCGGCTTTTGCCTGCTCTCTGGCTTGCGCGGCTGGTGGGCCGATGGCGACGGCCGGCTGGTCCGCACCTACGCGCTGGCGATCGGCGTGGCCGTCGCTGCGACGCAATTGCTGGCGGCCGCCGGTTTGGTCGATATCGGCAAGTCGATTTACCTGCAGCCCTCGTTTTCGGCGCCGGTGATGTTCTTCGGTGGCCTCTTGTTCGGCTACGGCATGGTGCTGTCGAACGGCTGCGGCTCCCGCGCGCTGGTGCTGCTCGGGCGCGGTAATCTCCGTTCCTTCGTCGTCGTCGTCGTGCTCGCCATCGTCGCGCAGATGACGCTGAAGGGCCTGATCGCGCCGCCGCGCATTGCGTTGGTCGCCGCGTCCCAGACTACGGCAACAGCAAACTCGGTGCCGGCGCTGCTCGCGGGAGCAGGCCTGACGGCGACGGTTGCACGCATGCTGGCGGCCTCGATCATCGCAGCGGCGCTGATCATCTTCGCCTTTGCGCATCCGGCGTTCCGGCGCTCGCCGGGCCAGGCCGCAGCCGGCGTTGTGATCGGCTTGCTGGTCGCGGCCGGCTGGCTTGCCACCGGCTATCTTGGCGCCGACGATTTCAATCCGACGCCGGTCACCTCGCTCACCTTCATCGCGCCGATCGCCGACGCACTTCAATATGTCATGCTGTCGACGGGATCGACGCTGAATTTCGGCATCGTCACCGTGTTCGGCGTGTTCGCCGGCAGCCTTGCGACTGCGCTCCTGACCGGACGCTTCCAGCTCGAGGGCTTTCAATCGCCGCGCCACATGCTGCGCTCGGGCGGCGGCGCGGCGCTGATGGGCGCAGGCGGCGTGATGGCGTTCGGCTGCTCGATCGGGCAGGGCTTGACGGGATTTTCCACGCTGGCGCTGGCGTCGTTGATTGCATTTGCCGGTATTCTCGTCGGCACCGCCGCCGGCCTGCGCGGCGCACTGCGCGTGCGCCCGCTGGCGGCCGCTTAATCAGCCGCCTTCGTCACGATCCGGATTTCCGAGGTGAGTGTCCGGTGGACCGGACACTTGTCGGCAATCTCCATCAACCGCTTGCGCTGATCAGCATCGAGCACGCCCTCGATTGAGATGACGCGGTCGATCTGATCCAGCATGCCCTCCCGCGTTTCGCATTCCTCGCAATCTCTTGCGTGAATCTTGCTGTGCTTCAGCGTCACCGTAATGCGCTCGACGGGCAGCGATTTACGGTCGGCGTACATCCGCATCGTCATCGACGTGCAGGCGCCGAGGCCGGCAAGAACAAAATCATACGGCCCGGGTCCGCTGTCCTGGCCGCCGACGGCCAAGGGTTCATCCGCCACCATTTCATGCGGACCCGAGGTGACGATCTGCTGGAACTTGCCGTTGCGGGTTTCGCGCACCACGACGTTGCGCGGCGCATCGCTCGCGGCAGCGGCGGGCTGCGCTGCGACCGGCTCGATATAGCGTTCGGCCCAGGCGGCGATGACGCCGGCGACATAGGCCGCGTCGCGCTTGCCGGACAACAGATGATCGGCGCCCGCCAGCGACACAAAGCTCTTGGGATGCTTGGCCGCGACGAAGATGTTCGTGGCATTGTCGATCCCGACCGTGTCGTCGGTCGGCGCATGCATGATCAACAGCGCCTTGTGCAGCTTTGCGACGTGCGACATCAGGCTGTGCTCGGCAATGTCGTCGAGGAATTCGCGCTTGATGTGGAACGGCCGTCCGGCGAGCTGGACCTCGACCTCACCATGCTTGCGGATGTCCTCGATGCGATCCCTGAACAGATGGGTGACATGGACGGGATCGGAGGGCGCCGCGATGGTCACGACCGCCTTGGCATCCGGGATTTTTCCGGCGGCAGCGAGGATCGCCGCGCCGCCGAGGCTGTGCCCGATGAGGAGAGTGGGGGCTCCGCGGGTTTCGCGCAGATGATCGGCAGCGCGGACGAGATCGGCGACGTTTGAGGAGAAGGTCGAATTTGCAAATTCGCCTTCGCTGGAGCCGAGGCCGGTAAAGTCGAAACGCAATACCGCAATCCCCTTGGCGGCCAGCGCGGTAGCGATGCGTTTCGCGGCCAGCACGTCCTTGCCGCAGGTGAAGCAATGCGCAAACAGCGCGTAGGCCTGCACCGGTCCATCCGGCGTATCCAGCGCGGCGGCAAGCTGATGGCCGCCTTCGCCGGTGAATTGGAAGCGTTCATGCGGCACGGGCGTTCTCCCCAATCATTGTTGCGGCTTTATTCGCCGGAATACCTCTGTTCCTGCCACGGGTCACCGCGGTTGTGATAGCCGCGGACTTCCCAATAGCCAGGCGCATCCTCTGCAAGAAATTCGACGCTCTGCAGCCATTTCGCGCTTTTCCAGAAATAGAGATGCGGCACGACGAGCCGTACCGGGCCGCCATGCTCCTGCTCGAGCGGCGCGCCCGACCAGCTATGGACGAGGATTGCGTCCTCGGCGGCGAAATCCTCCAGCGCCAGATTGGTGGTGTAGCCGTCATGGGAATGCAGCACCACGAACCGCGCCTCCTCGCGCGGCCGGCAGGCATCGAGCAGATCGCGGGTCGAGAGTCCCTCCCACTGATTGTCGTAACGCGACCATGTGGTGACGCAGTGAATGTCGGATACGAACTTGCTCTGCGGCTGCGCGGAAAACTGCGCGAAATCCCAGAACAGCGGATTTTCCACCGCGCCATAAACATCGAGCCGCCAGCGCTCGCGCGAAATGTTCGGCGTCAATCCGAGATCGAGTGTCGGCCAATCTCTGGTGAGATGCTGGCCCGGCGGCAGGCGCGCTTCGTCAGGCCGCGAAACCTTTCCGGTGAGAAACTTTCCCTCACGCGCCCAGCGCGCCTTGCTGCGCGTCAGCTTGCTCTCCGGCGGCGGATCGTTCTCGTCGGCCATATCGGGACCAGTCACTCGTGGCGATGCATAGCGGACGCATGTTTGGTGTCGCGCATCGTCGCATAGATGATGAGCGAGAGGAAGATCATGCCGCTGAGATAATAATAGAACCAGTCCTCGTGTCCCAACGTCTTAAAATAGAGCGCGACCGCCGGCGCGGTGCCGCCGAACACCGATACCGTGATGGCATAGGGCAGGCCGACGCCGAGCGCGCGGACGTTGGTCGGGAATAATTCGGCCTTCACGACGGCGTTGATCGAGGTGTAGCCGGCGACGAAGATCCAGGCGGCGCAGATCAGCAGGAAGGCCGTGAACGGCGATTTTGTCTCTTTCAGCGTAGTCAGGATCGGGACCGTCGCCAGCGTGCCCATGACGCCGAAGAAGATCAGCAGCGGCTTGCGGCCGATGCGGTCGGAAAGGCCGCCATAGATCGGCTGCAACAGGGTCGCGAAGATCAGCGAGCTGAAGATCACGAAGGTGGTCTGGTCCTCGGTCAATCCGACCGAGAGCTTGACGAAGGTCTGCATGTAGGTGGTGAACGTATAGAACGCTGCGGTGCCTCCGGCGGTGAGGCCGACCACGAGCAGCAGCTCGCGCGGATATTTCAGAAGCCCGCGGATCGAGCCGGTCGGTTTTGTCAGCTTCTTGGCTTCCTCGAACGCCTCCGTCTCATGCAGGTTGCGCCGCATGACGGCGGCGAAGACCGCGAGCAGGGCGCCGATCACGAAGGGAATCCGCCAGCCCCAATCCTTGAGCTGTTCTGGCGTGAGAAACACCTTCTGCAGCAGGAGCAACACCATGATCGCGGTGAGCTGGCCGCCGATCAGGGTGACATACTGAAAGCTTGAATAGAATCCGCGATGCCTGGGGTCGGCGACTTCGGTCAGGTAGGTCGCGCTGGCGCCGTACTCGCCGCCAAGGCTCAATCCCTCGATGATACGCGCCAGCGCCAGAATGGCGGGGGCGGCGATCCCGATCGTGGCATAGGTCGGCGTCACCGCGATGATCAGCGAGCCGAAGCACATGCAGACGACGGAAAGCGTCAACGACAGCCGCCGGCCGTAGCGGTCGGCGATGAAGCCGAACAGCCAGCCGCCGAGCGGACGCATCAGGAAGGTCGCCGCGAACAGCACCGCGACGTCGAGCTGCTGCACCACCGGGTCGCTGTTCGGAAAGAACGCCGGCGCGAAATACAGCGCGAACGCGGTGTAGGCGTAGAAATCATACCATTCGACGAGATTGCCGACCGAGCCGATGAAGATCGCCTTGATCCGCCGTTTCACGTCCTTGATGTCTACATGATCGTCGGCGGGCTTGATGACTTGATCCGTCATGCCGATCTCCACGGGCGATTGCGATCCCTTTATTCCGGATCAGTTCGCCTCTTTGACCAGCACTGCTAACGGCCGCAGGCCGCGCCCGGTTCCCTCCGATGGACACGAGGAGTTGGATGCCTGTGCGAGGCCGGGATCACGGACCCTTCAAATAATCTTTATTTCGGCGCCCGTGGATCGATCGGCGTCGTCCCGCGCACGCCCAGAATATCCTCAAGCACCCTGCTGCCTGCGAGCAACTGCGCCTCGCCGCGCGGCGGCGCCACCACCTGCAGCCCGACCGGCAGGCCCGAGGCGGTAAATCCGCACGGCAACGACAGCGCGGGACAACACACCAGCGTGATCGCGTAGACGATGCCGAGCCATTCGACATAATTGTCGAACTTCTTGCCGTCGCATTCGGCGACGTAGCGGTTCTCGACCGGGAACGGCGGTACGATCGTGGCCGGCGCCAGCAACAGGTCGTATTTGTCGAAGAATTCCAGCGTGCGCGCGGTCATGGCGACGCGCTGTGCTTCGGCGCGTTCGAGCTGCTCGACCGTCAGCTTGAGGCCTTCCTCGATGTTCCAGATCACTTCGGGCTTCAGCAGGTCGCGCTTCGAACGCAACAGCGCCGCCTTGGATAGAGCAAAGTCGAAGGCGCGCAGCACGTGGAAACATTCGTGGGCCTCGCGCAGGTCGGGATGGGCTTCCTCGACGATCGCACCAGCCTCCGCAAAACGCTGCGCGGCCTTGCGGGTGATGGCCGCGACTTCAGGATCGACCGGCGTGATGCCAAGATCAGGCGAATAGGCGATGCGCCTCGGCTTGCTGCCGGAACGCGCGGCGGAAAGAAACGAGTTCGGCAGCACAGGCAGCGACAGCGGATCGGCTGGATGCTCGCCGCTCATGGCATCGAGCAGCAGGGCCAGGTCCTCCACGTTGCGCGCCATCGGACCCTGGACGCCGAGATTGCGATCGACCGCCGCGGCTACCGTATGCGCGACGCGGCCGATGCTCGGCCGCAATCCGACGATGCCGCAAAAGCTCGCGGGGTTGCGTAAGCTACCGCCCATGTCGGAACCATGCGCCAGCCACGCCGTGCCGGTGGCGAGCGCCACTGCTGCGCCACCCGACGAGCCGGCGGCGGAGCGGGACGTATCCCAGGGATTGCGTGTCGGGCCGAACACTTCGTTGAAGGTGTTGGCGCCGGCGCCGAATTCCGGCGTGTTCGACTTGGCGTAGATTACCCCGCCATTGTTTTCGAGATGCTCGACCAGGATATCCGACTTCGCCGGGATGTTATCCTTGTAGATCGGTGAGCCCTGCGTGGTCAGGACGCCCGCGACATTGGTGAGGTCCTTGATCGGGATCGGAAGGCCGGCGAGCAACCCGCGCTCGCTGGCCGGCTTCTTCATCAGCACGGTGGCGTGCTTTCGGGCGCGGTCGAAGCACAGCGTCGGCAGCGCGTTGACCTTGCCGTCGACCTCGGCGATGCGTTTTTCCAGCACGTCAAGCAGGTCGAGCGGGGTGACTTCGCCCGATTTCAGCTTGCCGACGATGGCACACGCTGTCTCATGCACCAGCCCCTGATCAGCCACTTCGCTATCTCCGTTTGTTTCCGTTTCTTGATCGCAGATGGTGCTGTAGAACATTTTCCGGCAAAGTGGAAACGCACCAAAGTTGTGGCCGACCGGAGATATTGCATGACGACTCTGTTTTCTGAGCTGGACTGGCGCGCGATGAGCCAGGAGGCGCGGGACCTCGGCCTCAATAACGGCGTCGCCGTGCCCGGCAGCGTCGAGATGGTTGCAGGCTGGGAGCAGCGCTCCGCCGAGATGCGCAAGCGTTTCCCCGGGCATCTCGACCTGCGATATGGCCCGCGCGAGCGCAACCGGATCGATTTCCTGAAGGCCGCCGACAACGCGCCGACGCTGCTGTTTATTCACGGCGGCTACTGGCAGGCGCGGGCCAAGGAAGTCTTCACCGTCGTTGCCGAAGGTCCGATGGCGCATGGCATCAATGTGGCGCTGGTCGGCTACACGCTGGCGCCGGAGGCTGCGCTGGACGAAATCGTCGCCGAAATCCACGCCGGCATTGATTTCCTCACCGCGCAATTGCCTGCGCTTGGTGCTGCGGCCGGGGGCATCGTGGTTTCCGGCTGGTCCGCCGGCGGGCACCTGACCTCGATGGCGCTGTCGCATCCGAAGGTGAGGGCGGGTATGGCCATATCAGGCATCTACGATCTTGAACCTATCCGCCAGTCTTACCTGAACGAGAAGCTGAAGGCCGATGAAGCAACCTCTCGCCGCAACTCGCCGATGATGCAGGAAGGCGGTCCGCCAAAACCACTGTCGCTGGTGGTCGGCAGCGCCGAACTGCCGCTATTGCGCAAGCAGACCGCGGACTTCGCTGGCCACCGCGCCAAGTACGGATTGCCGGTGACGTATGAGGAAATTCCCGATGCGAACCACTTCACCATCATGTACGAGATGATGTCGCCGAAGGGGAGGATCACGACGCTGATCCGGCAGTTGTTCGAGCGGACGACAGGTTGAGCCGTCATTGCGAGCCAACGGGTCGCGCGAATGCGCGCCCGATGACAGGCTCCGCGAAGCAATCGCGCCGCGGGGGAAGCGTGGATTGCTTCGTCGCTTCGCTCCCTTGCGCAAACGCTTCGCGTTTGTCGCCGGCAATGACGTCGAGGGCGTTTACCTAACCCCAACCCGAAGTATGCCCGCCATCCACGGTAAAGATCACCCCCGACGTATACCCCGAGCGATCCGACGCCAGAAACGCCATGAGATCGCCGATCTCGCGCGCATGCGCGGGACGGCCGAGCGGCATGCCTTTCTGGAATTCCTTGTAGCGGTTCTCGTCGCCGAACTGGTTCTTGGCGCGGGTCTTCAGCAGCGTGACGTGGCGGTCGGTGCCGACCGGCCCGGGATTGATGCCGACCACGCGAATATTGTCGGCGAGGCTTTTGCCGCCGAGCGCGCGGGTAAAAGCCATCAGCGCAGCGTTGCCGGCGCTGCCGCAGATGTAGTTGGCGTCGAATTTTTCACCGGCAGCACCGATGTCGTTGACGATGACGCCGCCGCCGCGCGCCTTCATCTGCGCATAGATCGCGCGGGTCAGGTTGATGTAGCCGAACACCTTCAGCTCCCAGGCGTGACGCCAGGCCGCCTCGTCGATCTTGTTGATCGAGCCGCCCGGGATATCGCCGGCATTGTTGACAAGGATGTCGATATCGGCGGCGTCCTTTGCGAGCCTGGCGATGTCGTCCGGCTTGCGCAGGTCCACGACATGGGTCGTCGCGCCGATTTGGTGCGCCGAGCGCAGCCGCTCGGCAAGTGCTTTCAAGGCATCGCCGCTGCGGGCGGCCAGCATGACGTCGCAGCCTTCCTCGGCGAAGGCTTCGGCCGCGGCCGCGCCAATGCCCTTGGATGCGCCGGTGATCAGGACGCGTTTGCCGCGCAGATGCAGATCCATGGAATTTCTCGCTTGGGTGAGGGAGGCAGGAAGAGGGGGCCACAAATTGTTAGGCTTGCGGCGCCATGGCGGTCAACATTGCAGTGCAGCGTTGCGCAGGCGGCAGGTTTGGTCCATTGCAAGGCAATCAAATAACCGGCATTAGCCGACTGACAAAACAGCTAGGGAAACTCTCGATGAGCAGCGCCAAAAAGCAGTATCGGATCGCGGTCATTCCCGGGGACGGCATCGGCAAGGAAGTGGTCCCGGAGGGCCTGCGCGTGCTGGAGGCGGCGGCGAAAAAGCACGGGGTATCAGTGCATTTCGATCACTTCGACTTCGCGTCCTGGGACTATTACGAAAAGCACGGCGAGATGATGCCGGAGGACTGGAAGGCGAAAATCGGCAAGCACGACGCGATCTATTTCGGCGCAGTCGGCTGGCCCGCCAAAATCCCCGATCACGTCTCCCTGTGGGGCTCGCTCATAAAATTTCGGCGCGAGTTCGATCAATACGTCAATCTGCGTCCGGTGCGGCTGATGCCCGGCGTGCCGTCGCCGCTCGCCAACCGCAAGCCCGGCGATATCGATTTCTGGGTGGTGCGCGAAAATACCGAGGGCGAATATTCCTCCGTCGGCGGGCGGATGTTCCCGGACACCGACCGCGAATTCGTGACGCAACAGACCGTGATGACGCGCGTTGGCGTCGACCGCATCCTGAAATTCGCGTTCGATCTCGCGCAGTCACGCCCGAAGAAGCACCTGACCTCGGCGACCAAGTCCAACGGCATCTCGATCACGATGCCCTATTGGGACGAGCGCGTGGAGGCGATGGCGAAGAACTATCCGGGTGTGAAGTGGGACAAGTACCACATCGACATCCTCACCGCGAACTTCGTGCTGCATCCGGACTGGTTCGACGTCGTGGTCGGTTCCAATCTGTTCGGCGACATCCTGTCGGATCTCGGCCCGGCCTGCACCGGCACCATCGGCATCGCGCCGTCGGGCAACATCAATCCGGAAGGCAATTTTCCGTCGGTGTTCGAGCCGGTGCACGGCTCCGCGCCTGATATCGCAGGGCAGGGCATCGCCAACCCGATCGGCATGATCTGGTCCGGCGCGATGATGCTGGAGCATCTGGGTGAGAAGGCCGCGGCAGAGTCCATCGTCGGCGCCATCGAGCGCACGCTCGGCGAACGCACGCTGCGCACGCGGGACCTCGGCGGTAACGCCGATACTGTGGCGTGCGGCAAGGCAGTCGCGGAGATGGTGGATTAGGCTTTCTCCGTCATTGCGAGGAGCGAAGCGACGAAGCAATCCATTCTTGCTTTGCGGCGCGCTGGATTGCTTCGCTTCGCTCGCAATGACGGAAGGAATCGTAGGGTGGGCAAAGCGAAGCGTGCCCACCATCGAGCGCTGCGATCTCGGATAGACGGTGGGCACGGCGCTTGCGCTCCTTTGCCCACCCTACGATTTCATTTCCCCTTCACGATCCGCCGGCAATGCTCCCACGCCGCCGCAAGCAAATTCTCGCTCGCTTCCGGCGTGCGGAAGGCGGAATGCGCCGACAGCGTGACGTTTTCCAGTTTCGTCAGGGGATGATCCGCCGGCAGCGGCTCGATGTTGAAGACGTCGAGGCCGGCATGGCGGATCTGGCCCGATTTCAACGCGTCGATCATGGCTTCCTCGTCGACGATCGCGCCGCGTGCGGTGTTGACGAGGATGACGCCGGGCTTCATTGCCTCGATGCAGGCGCGCGAGATCAGGCCGCGCGTCTCGTCGTTCAACAGCAGATGGATCGAAACGACGTCGCTCTCGGTGAGCAATTCGTCGAGATCGACGAATTCGACCTTCGGATGTTTCTTCGGCGTCCGGTTCCAGGCAATGACGCGCATGCCTGAGCCGATCGCAATCCGCGCGACCTCGGCGGCGATGCCACCGAAGCCGATCAGGCCCAGCGTCTTGCCCGTGAGCTGCATGCCATCGTCGCGCAGCCAGTTGCCGGCGCGGATCCCGCGATCCATCTTGGCCAAGCCGCGCGCGCCTTCCCACATCAGCGCGATAGCGCACTCTGCGACCGCCGTGTCGCCATAGCCCTTGATCAGGTGCACGTGGATGCCGGTTTCGGCGAGTTCGTCCGGGTTCATGTAGCTGCGCGCGCCGGTGCCGAGAAACACGACGTGCCTGAGCCCAGCGCACTTCTTCGCAATGTCGGTTGGCAGCGCAGTGTGATCGACAATGGCGATTTCGGCGCCGTCGAGGATTTCGGGATATTGCTCCGGGCTGATGTCCGGGTCCCGATTGATCCGTACCTCGGGATCGCCGGGCCTCTCCAGATGCTCGAAGATCACGGCCAGCGATTCATTGGCGTCGACGAAAACTCCACGCATGGCATTTCCCCAAGTTCTGTTTATCAAGTTCTATTTATCAGGACGCGACGCCGGCCAGCGCCAGCGCGGTATGCATCAGCACATTGGCGCCCGCCGCGCAATCGGCCTGCGTGGCGTCTTCCAGTTCGTTGTGGCTGATGCCGTCCTTGCAGGGCACGAACACCATCGCCGCCGGCATCACGGTGTTGAGGTTGCAGGCATCGTGGCCGGCGCCGGAGGTGATGCGGCGATGGGAAAGCCCGAGCATCTTCGCGGCATTCTCGACAGCGTCCACGAGTTTGGGATCGAAATGCGTCGGCGGTTTCCGCCAGATCAGATCGAACTGGACGTCGACCTTGCGCCGTGCCGCGATCTCGGCAATTGCGCTGCGCAAATCCTTGTCGAGCGCGTCCATGATGGCGGCATCCGCGCTGCGGCAGTCGACCGTGAAGGCGATCTCGCCGGGAATGACATTGCGCGAGGGTTTGGCGATGACAGCCTCGCCGACGGTACCGACGGCCTTCGGCCCGTGCTTGCTGGCAATTGCCTCCATCGCCAGCACGATTTCCGACAGCGTCGCCAGCGCGTCGCGCCGCAGCGGCATCGGCGTCGAGCCGGCATGGCTTTCGAAACCGGTGATCTTGCCGTCATACCAGAGCACGCCCTGGCCGGAATCGACCACGCCGATGGTCTTGTTTTCGGCCTCGAGAATCGGCCCCTGTTCGATGTGCAGTTCGACGAAGCCCGAGAACTTCTGCGTCCCCACCGGGGTCGCGCCGCGGTAACCGATGCTGTCGAGCGCCTGCGCCACGGTGACGCCCTCGGCATCCCGACGCGACAAAATGTCGTCGGTGGTGAAATCGCCGACGTAAGCCGCGGACGCCATCATCGCCGGCGCAAACCGCGAGCCCTCCTCGTTGGTCCAGTTGCAGATGCAGATCGGCGTCTCGGTTTCGATTCCGGCATCGTTGAGCGTGCGGACCACTTCGAGTGCCGCCAGCGTGCCGAGCACGCCATCATATTTGCCGCCGGTCGGTTGCGTGTCGAGGTGAGAGCCGAGGCCGATCGGAGCTTTCGACATGTCGCGGCCCCTGCGCAGGCCGAACATCGAGCCCAGCGCATCGACATGCACTTCCAGCCCTGCGGCCTCGCAGGCGTTCCGGAACCAGTCGCGCACCTGCTTGTCTTCAGGCCCGAGCGTCAGCCGCCGCACGCCGCCTTTGGGCGTGGCGCCGAATTTGGCGGTTTCGTGAATGGTGTCCCACAGCCGGGCGGAGTCGATTTGCAGGTTGGAGGCGATTTTTGTCATTGGCCGTTCCGAAGTTCAGACGATACGCGAAGCGCGCTTTTTCAATGACGCGCCTCGCGCGGCGCGTCAACAATGACGCCGCCTCGCGCCAGGCTGGCGGCGAGTTCGACCACGCGCTCCACCGCGACCGTATCGGGGGAGGCGAGCCAGCTTGCCGAAAACGTCAGCGGCGCCAGCTGTAGATTGGTCGATAGCAATTGCAGCCGCCCGTTTGCCATGTCGTCCTCGACGATTGCGGTCGGTATCAAGGCGATGCCGAGACCCTCGATCGCCATGTGGATGACGGTTGCGAGCGAAGCGCTGGCATGCAGCCGTATCGGCGGCAGGTCAGGGCGGTTGAACAGGGAACGCACAATTTCATAAGGCTGGGTCCGGCGCGAAAAGGTGATGATCGGGAATTTCGCCAGATCGTGCAGGGTCAGTTCCTGCTTGCCGAGCCCGAGCGAGGGACTGGCCGTAAAGCCTATGGGATAATCGCACAGCGTCCGGTTATTGACCATCGGCGCCGTCAGCGGCCCGAGCACGAAGGCGAGTTCGATTTCCTGTGCGAGCAGCCGGGTGCGCAAGTTCGAGGTGATGTCGACCTCGATTTCGAGCGACAGGTTCGGGTAGGCGTGGTTGACGCTCTTGATCAGTTGCGGCAGCCAGGTGTGGACGATGGTTTCGGCGACGCCGAGCCGCAGCACGCCGCGCATCGCCGAGCGGTCGCCGACAACCGCCAGCATTTCCGAGCGCAGCCCGATCAGCTTCTCGGCATAGACCATCAATTGGCGCCCGCTCGGCGTCGGCAGCACCATGCGGCGGTCGCGCTGCAGGAGTTTCACGCCCACCTCGCGTTCGAGCTGGGCGATCCGTTGCGAGATCGCGGGCTGGGTGGTGTTGAGCTTCTGCGCCGCGCCGCGGAAGCTGCCCAGCGTCACCACCCACATGAAGGTCTCAATTGCCTTGAAATCAGCCATGCACCCTCTGCCCGCAGATTGATAATTCAGATTTATCGAACTTGATTAAAAAAGACGATTAGACATTATCATAGTCCTATGCCGGAGTAGATGTCGACAAGAATGGAAGCGGGGACAACGATGACCGGCTTGGCGAGGACGGAAACACGCGGTCACGATACGGCAGATTTATCGCCGAGCGTGGCGGCCCGGCATGCCTGCCGGACCGGGATGGCCCATCACACGGCGGGCGTCGCCAACGGCTTCGTCCAGGGCAATCTCGCGATCCTGCCGGAAAAACTCGCGGGCGCTTTTCACCGCTTCTGCCAGCTCAATCCCAAACCGTGCCCGATCATCGGCATGTCCGATGTCGGCGATCCCCGCATTCCCGCCCTCGGCATCGACCTCGACATCCGCACCGATCTGCCGGGCTATCGCGTCTGGCGCGACGGCGAAATCGTGGAGGAGCCGACCGACATCATGGCGCACTGGCGCGACGATCTCGTCGCCTTCGTGCTCGGCTGCTCATTCTCCTTCGAGGAGGCGCTGCTGGAGGAGGGGCTGCCGATCCGTCATATCGAGCGCGATGTGCGCGTGCCGATGTTCCGCACCAGCATCGCCTGCAGCCCCGCGGGCCCGTTCGCCGGTCCGATGGTGGTGACGATGCGGCCGTTCAAGCCGGCGGACGCGATCCGCGCGGTGCAGATCACTTCACGTTTCCCCTCCGTGCACGGTGCGCCGGTTCATATCGGTCTTCCCGAGTCGATCGGTATCGCTGACCTCGCCAAGCCGGACTATGGCGATCCGGTGCCGGTCGAGGCGGATGAAATTCCGGTGTTCTGGGCGTGCGGCGTGACCCCGCAATCGGTCATCCAGGCCGCGAAGGTGCCGTTTGCGATTACGCATGCGCCCGGATTGATGCTTGTGACCGATCTCAGGAACAAAGCGCTTGCCGTGCTTTGATGCAGTTCCTGCTGATCATTGAGGCTTTACCGTAACCTTCGCCCGTTTCATCGATAGTCGCCATCCAACAAAGGATATCGCCATGAACATCACGCGCCGAAACGTATTGCTTGGAGCCACTGCTGCCGCAGCGCTCGGCCCGATCGCCGCCCGCGCCCAAACTTCCGAAGTGGTGATCGGCGTGATCTATCCGTTCTCCGGCGCCAGCGCCCAGATGGGTGTCGATGCCCAGAAGTCGTACGAGACCGCGCTCGACATCATCAACAAGAATCACGATTTCGATCTGCCGCTGGCAAAGGGCGAAGGCTTGCCCGGCCTCGGCGGCGCCAGGATTCGTCTCGTGTTCGCCGACCACCAGGCCGATCCGCAGAAGGGCCGCGCCGAGACCGAACGCCTGATCACCCAGGAAAAGGTCTGCGCTGTCATCGGCACCTATCAGAGCTCGGTCGCGGTGACCGTCAGCCAGGTCTGCGAGCGCTACCAGATCCCGTTCATCTCGGCCGACAATTCCTCGCCGAGCCTGCACAAGCGCGGTCTCAAGTTCTATTTCCGCGCCGCGCCGCATGACGAAATGTTCTCGGCCGCGATGTTCAATTTCTTCGACGCCATGAAGAAGAAAGGCGCCAAGATCGACACGCTGTCGCTGTTCCACGAGGACACCATCTTCGGCACCGATTCCGCCAACACCCAGCTCAAACTGGCTGCCGATCGCGGCTACAAGATCGCCACGGACATCAAGTATCGCTCCAATTCGCCGTCACTGTCGGCGGAAGTGCAGCAGCTCAAGACGGCGAACGCCGACGTGCTGATGCCATCGAGCTACACCACCGACGGCATCCTGCTGGTCAAGACCATGGCCGAGCTCGGCTACAAGCCGAATGCGATCGTCGCCCAGAACGCCGGCTTCTCCGAGAAGGCGCTGTATGATGCGGTCGGAGACAAGCTCGAAGGCGTGATCTCGCGCGGCAGCTTCTCGCTCGATCTCGCCGCCAAGCGGCCGATGGTCGGCAAGATCAACGCCATGTTCAAGGAGAAGTCGGGCAAGGACTTCAACGACCTCACCTCGCGGCAGTTCATGGGCCTGCTGGTGATGGCGGACGCCATCAACCGCGCCAAATCCACCGACGGCGAAAAGATCCGCGAGGCGCTGGTGGCGACCGACATTCCGGGCGAGCAGACCATCATGCCGTGGAAGCGCGTCAAGTTCGACGAGCTGGGCCAGAACAACGACGCCGATCCGGTGCTGCTGCAATATATCGGCGGCAAGTTCGTCACCATCTTCCCGCCGCAGGCCGCGATTGCCGAAGCCGTCTGGCCGATGAAATAAGCCGTCGCTTTTTGGAGAGACTAACGCGGCGTCGTCCCTGCGAAAGCAGGGACCCATACGCCGAAGAGTATCGGTTTCATCGTGGCCTCACGTCCTTTGTTCAAATGCGGCTCCGGTGGTTATGGGTCCCTGCGTTCGCAGGGACGACGTGCGATGGGGGTATCCCGGTGACAGCCGAGACGATTATCCAAAGCCTGGCGAGCGGCCTGTTGATGGGGCTGCTCTATGGGCTGATTGCCGTAGGCCTCGCGCTCATCTTCGGCCTGATGGACGTCGTAAACTTCGCCCACGGCGAATTCCTGATGATCGCGATGTACGCGACGTTCTTCCTGTTCGTGTTCTTCGCGATCGATCCCTTGCTGGCGGCGCCGCTGGTCGCCGCGGCGCTGTTCGTGTTCGGAGCCCTAGCCTATCTGCTGATCGTGCGGTTTGCGGTCCGCGCCAAGGCCAACGCCGGTATGGTGCAGATCTTCTCGACCTTCGGCCTCGCCATCGTCATGCGCGGCGTGGCGCAGTTCTTCTTCACGCCGGACTACCGCAGCGTTACGCATTCATGGCTCGGCGGCAAAACGGTTTCGGTTTTCGGCATCTTCCTGCCGGTGCCGCAACTGGTGGGCGCCCTGGTCGCGATCGCCGCATTCGGCGCGCTCTACCTCTTCATCAACCGCACCGACTTCGGCCGCGCGCTGGAAGCGACCCGCGAGGACGCCGGCGCGGTGGCGCTGGTCGGTATCGACAAGAACAAGGTGTTCGCGCTGGGCTGGGGCCTTGGTGCGGCGCTGGTGGGTCTGGCCGGCGCCGTGATGGCGATGTTCTTCTACATCTATCCTGACGTCGGCGCTTCGTTCGCGCTGATCGCCTATGTGACGGTGGCGCTGGGCGGCTTCGGCAGCGTGTTCGGCGCCTTCGCCGGCGGCATCATCGTCGGCCTGGTCGAGGCCACGACCGCCATGCTGCTGCCGCCTTCGCTCAAGGCGGTCGGCATCTACGCGGTCTATCTCCTTGTCGTCTTCATCCGGCCGCGCGGCCTGTTCGGATCGATGTGATGGACACGAATTTCGCCAGAAGCCGCCGCCGCGACCTCATCGTCGCATTCTCTCTTGCCGCGATCGCAGCCGTGGTGCCGCTGTTCGTCAAGGATTCCTACGTCCAGAACATCATGGTGCTGACGTTGATGTGGGGGGCGCTGTCGCAGAGCTGGAATATCCTCTCCGGCTATTGCGGGCAGATCTCGCTCGGTCACGCGCTCTATTTCGGGATTGGCGCCTATACCACGACGCTGCTGTTCACCAAGTTCGGTGTCCTGCCGTGGTTCGGCATGCTCGGCGGCGGCGCGATCTCCGCGGTCATTGCCATGGCGCTCGGCTATCCCTGCTTCCGCCTGCGCGGGCATTATTTCGTCATCGCCACCATCGTCATCGCCGAGATCGGGCTCTTGCTGTTCCACAACTGGGATTGGGCAGGTGCTGCAATGGGCATCGAGATTCCCGTGCGCGGTGACAGTTGGCTGAAATTCCAGTTCCCGCGCAGCAAGCTGCCGTATTTCTACTTCGCGCTGGCGCTGGCCTGCGTCGCCTGGTTCGTCACCTGGTGGCTGGAAGATTCCAAATGGGGCTATTGGTGGCGCGCGGTGAAGGACAATCCGGACGCCGCCGAAAGCCTCGGTGTCGTGGTGTTCAATTCCAAGATGGGCGCAGCGGCGGTATCCGCGTTTCTGGTTGCGGTCGGCGGCAGCTTCTATGCGCAGTTCGTCTCTTATATCGATCCCGAGAGCATCATGGGCTTTCACATCTCGCTGCTGATGGCGTTGCCCGCGGTGTTGGGAGGCATCGGCACGCTGTGGGGGCCGATGCTGGGCGCCGTCATCCTGATCCCGCTCACGGAATTGACGCGGTCCTACGCCGGCGGCTCCGGCCGTGGTGTCGACCTGATCGTCTACGGCGGCCTGATCATCGCGATCTCGCTGGCGCGGCCGCAGGGGCTGGTCGGTCTGTTCTCCTCCAGGCGCAAGGAGGCGGTACGATGACGACGACGCCACTCCTCGAAACCCGCGGCGTCTGGCAGCGCTTCGGCGGCCTGATTGCCAACAGCGACGTCTCGATCTCGGTCGGACGCGGCGAAATCGTCGGCCTGATCGGCCCGAACGGCGCCGGCAAGTCGACGCTGTTCAACCTGATCGCGGGCGTGCTGCCGCCGACGCAAGGCTCGATCATCTTCGACGGTGAGGACGTCACCGCGTTGCCGGCGGCCGAACGCTGCCAGCGCGGGGTCGGCCGTACCTTCCAGGTCGTGAAAAGCTTCGAGACCATGACCGTGATCGACAATGTCATCGTCGGCGCGCTAGTCCGCACCACCGTGATGCGCGATGCCCGCCGCAAGGCGCATCAGGTGCTGGAGTTCTGCGGCCTGGCCGCGCGGGCCAACGTGCTCGCCAGCGATCTGGTGCCTTCCGAAAAGCGCCGGCTCGAAGTCGCCCGCGCGCTGGCGACCGAGCCGAAATTGCTGTTGCTGGACGAGGTGCTCACCGGGCTGACGCCGGTCGAAGCCAAAACCGGCGTCGAACTGGTGCGCAAGGTGCGCGATACCGGCGTCACCGTGCTGATGGTCGAGCATGTCATGGAAATCGTGATGCCGCTGGTCGACCGCGCCATCGTGCTCGATCTCGGCAAGGTGCTGGTCGAAGGCAAGCCCACCGACGTCGTTCGCGATCCGAAAGTCATCAGCGCCTATCTGGGGGATCGTCATGCTGTCGGTGCATGAAGTCACCACCGCCTATCAGGGCCTGGTCGCAATCTCGGCGGTCTCGATCGAAGTGGCAAAGGGCGAGATCGTCTGCGTTGCCGGCGCCAATGGCGCTGGCAAGTCCACATTGCTGAAATCGATCGCCGGCGCGGAACGGCCGCGCTCCGGCACCGTGTCGTTCGACGGCACCAGGATCGACGGCATGGCGCAGCACGTCATCACCTCGCGCGGCATTGCCTATGTGCCGGAAAACCGCCGGCTGTTTCCGCGATTGTCGGTGCGCGACAATCTGCGGCTCGGCAGTTATCTTTTTCGCGGCCAGAGCAACCGCGAGGAGCCACTGGATCTCGTGTTCCAATTGTTTCCGCGCCTGCAGGAACGGCTGGAGCAGCGCGCCGAAACGCTGTCTGGCGGCGAACAGCAGATGCTGGCGATCAGCCGCGCGCTGATGACGCGGCCGCGGTTGCTGATGCTGGACGAGCCCTCGCAGGGCATCATGCCAAAACTGGTCGATGAAATCTTCCAGGCGGTCAAGCGCATCCGCGACGCCGGCATGACCGTGCTGATCGTCGAGCAGCGCATGTCGGAATGCCTGGAAATCGCCGACCGTGCCTACATCCTGCAGACGGGCCGTGTGTTGATGCAGGGCAGCGCGGCGGAAATCAGTGTCAATCCGGATGTGCGGAAGGCGTATTTGGGATTGTGACTCGTAGCCCGGATGGAGCGTAGCGAAATCCGGGGAAACAACGAACGGTGGCCCCGGATTGCGCTGCGCTCCATCCGGGCTACGGCTGCAGAGCGTTATGGTGTTTCCGTATTTCGCTTTGCCTCGGATGCGGCCATCAACATCTGTTCCACGAGCCCTTCGAACTCGCTCTTGGCGATCGGGTCCGTCTTGGCAAGCTCATCATACGGTTTAATGGTTTTGGGCCACCAATGATGGTGGCGCCCCGCCTTATCAAGGACACGAGCCGCCGCTTCGACCTCGGCGTCCGTTGGCCTTGCCGCTTCGGCCACGTCGTTCTCCCTCCAACCCATTTCTGCAGAAGCGAACGCACTGGGCGCCGTGAAATCGGCCTCATCCTCATGGACGCAAAGCTTTCCGCCAACGATGAATCCTTGCCATCCTTTGCCGGAGATGGCGTACACATCGAGTCCCGGTTGCATCATTTCGGCCGGGCGGCTGCGGAAATCTCGCAGATAGTCCTGATCAACCAGTGCGATCTCAACTCCGTCAAACCAGGATCTGATTTCCATCGCACGTACGTCGAGAATTAGCACGTCGATGCGGGTAGGGTGTTCGTCAGTCATTCCGCTTCGAAGCAAGAGGGGACCATGGCTTACGCCATAGCTGAACACGGAGAATTTTCTGTCGGACTTGAAGGCTTTGAGGTTGGTTTGCATCGAGTGACTATGTGTGATCGTGAGTCTGCGGCAATGTCAGTCCGAACACGTCAATCAAATCCTCCACCTGCGCCGGCGACAGATACCGCGGGTTCAGCCCGCGCAGCAGCAGATACAGCTTCGCCGTCTCTTCCAGTTCCTCGATTGCATAGACCGCGGCCTCCAGCGTATCGCCTGAAACCACCGGCCCGTGATTGGCCAACAGCACGGACGAGTATTTCCCGGCCAGCCCCTTGATCGCATCCGCGACCGCCGGATCGCCGGGGCGGTAATAGGGCACGAGCGCGGTCTGCCCGCACTTCATCAGATAATACGGCGTCATCGGCGGCAGCGCGGCGCGGGGGTCGATCTCGGGCAGCATCGACAGCGCCACCGAGTGAGTCGAATGCAGATGCACCACCGCGCGGGCGGCGCCGCGCGTCTGGTACAGCGCGGTGTGGAGCGGAACTTCCTTGGTCGGTGCGTCGCCGGATACCAGCCGGCCGTCGGGACCGAGCCGCGACATCCGCGCCGGGTCGAGCGAGCCCAGCGAGGCGTTGGTCGGCGTCACCAGCCAGCCGCCGTCGTCGAGTTTCACGCTGATGTTGCCCGAGGAGCCCGGCGTCAGCCCGCGCTCGAACAGCGAGCGGCCGAGGCGACAGATTTCCTCGCGGATCCTTGTTTCGCTCATGAACTGACCCCGTTTTGAAGCCTTGTCTCACGCTTTGGCAGCGCGGCCAAGCCGTGATACCCAGATGCAAGGCTGCCGGCCAATGGCGGCTAGAATGAAACCATTTGAGGGGACCGCCGCATGCCAGAATCCGCCAAACCGCGCGTTGCCGTCATCGGGCTGGGCTCGATGGGCTATGGCATGGCGACCTCGCTGCGCCGCGCCGGGCTTGAAGTGACCGGCTGCGACGTCTGGGCGGACTCCGTGGCGAGGTTCGTGGTCGACGGCGGTAAGGGCGCCGGGACGCCGGCGGAAGCTGCCAAGGCGGCCGACATCGTCGTCAGCGTGGTCGTCAACGCCGCCCAGACCGAGACCATCCTGTTCGGCCCCAATGGCGTCGCCGAAACGCTGGGGAAGGGCGCGGTGTTCATCTCCTCGGCCACCATGGACCCCGACATCGCGCGGCGGCTCGCCAAACAGTTGGAAACAACCGGGCGGCACTACCTCGACGCGCCGATCTCAGGCGGCGCGCAGCGCGCGGCGCAGGGCGAACTCACCGTTTTGGCGTCAGGCAGTCCGGCCGCCTTTGCCAAAGCCCGTCCGGCGCTCGATGCGATGGCCGCAAAACTTTACGAACTCGGCGATGACGCCGGCCAGGGCGCCGCGTTCAAGATGATCAACCAGCTGCTGGCCGGCGTGCACATCGCCGCCGCCTCGGAAGCCATCGCATTCGCTGCCAAGCAGGGCCTCGACATCCGAAAGGTCTACGAGGTGATCACGGCATCCGCCGGCAATTCCTGGATGTTCGAGAACCGCATGCCGCATGTGCTCGACGGCGATTATACGCCGCGCAGTGCGGTCGAAATTTTCGTGAAAGACCTCGGCATCATCCAGGACATGGCGCGCTCGCAGAAATTCCCGGTGCCGGTTGCGGCTGCCGCGCTGCAGATGTTCTTGATGACGGCCGCATCCGGCATGGGCCGCGATGACGACGCCTCGGTGGCGCGGATGTATGCCAGGGTGACCGGCACGCATCTGCCCGGCGAGCCGAAATAGCAGCAAGATCAAGAAGGGGACGCTCGATGCCGCGTTTTGCCGCCAATCTCTCCATGATGTTCACCGATGTGCCGTTCCTCGACCGCTTCGATGCTGCGGCGAAGGCCGGCTTCACCGCGGTTGAATTCCTGTTTCCCTATGATCATCCGGCGGAGGCCGTCGGCGAACGGTTGCAGAAAAACGGCCTGACGCAGGCGCTGTTCAACCTGCCGCCGGGCAATTGGGACGCCGGCGAAAAAGGCTTTGCGGCGCTGCCGGAGCGCTTTGACGATCTGAAGCGAAGCCTCGAGACGGCGCTTCCTTACGCGAAGGCGACCGGCGTCAAGCGGCTGCATCTGATGGCCGGCATCGCCAACCGAAGCGAACCGAAAGCGGTCGAGCAGTTTTATAAGTCGGTGACGTGGACCGCGGAATTCTTTGCGCCTCATGGCCTCGACGTCGTGATCGAGCCGATCAATGCGCGCAACGTGCCGGGCTACTTTCTCAACGATTTTGGCTTCGCGCGTGACCTGATCGCCGAACTGAAAATCCCGAACCTGAAACTGCAGTTCGACATCTATCACTGCCAGATCATTCATGGCGACGTCACCATGCGGCTGCGCGAGATGATGCCGATCACGGGCCACGTCCAGATCGCCAGCATTCCCTCGCGCAACGAACCCGATGGCGAGGAGCTGAACTATCCGTTCCTGTTCGCTGAACTCGACCGGCTCGGCTATGACGGCTTCGTCGGCTGCGAATACAACCCGCGGGCCAAGACCACCGACGGCCTTGCCTGGTTCAAGCCCTATGCCGGAGTAAAGCCGTGAAATTGTCCTTGGGCTGCATTGCCGACGACTATACCGGCGCCTCCGATCTCGCCAACACGCTGACCCGTCAGGGTCTGCGCACGGTGCAGACCATCGGCGTACCGTCGGACGACCTCGCGCTGCCTGAGGTCGACGCGGTGGTGGTGTCGCTCAAGAGCCGTTCGATCGAGGCGGGTGTTGCGGTCGATCGTTCGCGCGCGGCGGAGAAATGGCTGCGCGGCCGCGGCGCCGGCCATGTGCTGTTCAAGATCTGCTCGACCTTCGATTCCACCGACGCCGGCAATATCGGCCCCGTCATGGATGCGCTGCGCGCCGATTCCGGCGATGCCATCGTGCTGGTGACGCCGGCCTTTCCGGAAACCGGCCGCACCGTCTACCAGGGCAACCTGTTCGTAGGCAGCGTGCCGCTGAACGAAAGTCCGTTGAAGGATCATCCGCTCAATCCGATGCACGATTCCAATCTGGTGCGGGTGCTGGCGCGCCAGAGCCAGACCAAGGTCGGGCTGGTGGATCTCGCAACGCTTTCGCGCGGCGCGGACGCGGTTCGCGGGCGTCTCGCCGATCTTGCGGGCAAGGGCATCGGCGCTGCTATCATCGACGCCGTGTTCGACCGCGATCTCGAAACCATCGGCGGCGTTGCGCTGGATCATCGCCTTTCAGTCGGCGCGTCCGGCATCGGTCTCGGTCTCGCCCGGGCGCTGGTCGCCTCCGGCAAGGTCAAATCGGATTCCGCCGGCGCGGTGTCGGGAGCGCCGGTCGGCGGACCGGCGGCGTGCCTGGCGGGGAGCTGTTCGCAGGCGACGTTGGCGCAGATCGCCAACGCCGAAAAGACCATGGCTGTCCTGCATCTCGATCCCGAACAGATCATCGCGGGGCCTGCCGAGGTACGGCGGGCGCTCGGCTGGGCGAACGACCGAATCAACGGCGGGCCGATCCTGATCGCCAGCAGCTCGACGCCGGATCAGGTCGCAGCTCTGCAATCTCGTCATGGCCGCGATGCAGCCGGGCATGCCATTGAGCAGGCGATGGCCGATATTGCGGAAGGCCTGGTGCGGTCGGGCGTGCGGCGATTGGTCGTCGCGGGTGGTGAAACTTCGGGCGCCGTCGTCGATCGCCTGCGCATTCCGGGATTCCTCGTCGGCGCAGAAATCGCTGCAGGAGTGCCGGTTTTAAGCGCAGTGGGTGCCGACAGAGGCGAGATGTTGCTTGCCCTGAAATCGGGCAATTTCGGCGGGCCTGAGTTTTTTTCCGATGCTCTGAAGCTGATGCGCTGATCGCCTCGCCCACCATTCATTTCCCGGAGAGAACTGTCGCGTAGGTATTTGTACCGACGCGCGTTAACTCAACCTGAGGACGTGTCGGGTTTGATACGGCATCCATCCACTTTTCCAACCTCTCTGCCTTTTCACCACCCGGCGCGTCCCACGCGCCCAAAAACTAGAGATTCCGTCCCATGCTCGCCCGCTATTCGATCCGCACCAAGATCATCGCCGTGGTTGCCTTCCTGCTCGTCGCGATGACGGGCATGGGTCTGCTCGCGGTCAGGAACATGCGCGCCATCAACGCCAACACGGTGGACATCGCGACGAGCTGGATGCCGAGCGTACGCGTGCTGGGTGACTTGCGCGCCGGCGTCATCACCTATCGCAACGTGATCCGCGAGCACATGCTGTCCGAGACGCTGGAAGAAAAGCTGGCGATGGAAAAGACGCTGGCGAGCGTTGTCGAGTCCAACACCAAGATCCGTGCGGCCTATGAGCCGATGATTACGTCGCCGGAAGAGCGCGCGCTGTACAACGAATGGGTCAGGTTGTGGGAGCGCTACAAGAAGGGCGCCGAGGAGATCATGGCGCTGTCGCGCAAGGCGGCCGGCCAGATGCCCACGGAAGCGCACGACCTGAACACGACCACCGTGAACAAGATCGGGCTCGAGGCCGACGCAGTCCTGAAGAAGGATATCGACCTCAACAACGCGGGCGGCGACAAGGCGGCGCAGGAGGCCGCCGACAATTATGCATTCGCTTTCATGATGCTTGCGACCATTCTGGGTGTGGCCGTCATCACCGGTATCGCCGTCAGCTATTATCTGGTTCGCGACGTATCTGATGGCATCGCCTCCATCGTGATCCCGATGCAGGCGCTGGGCCAAGGCGATCTGAGCGCGGATGTGCCGCATCAGGGCGAGAAGACCGAAATCGGCGCGATGGCGGACACCTTGCAGGTATTCAAGCAGGCGCTGATTGCCAAGAAGGCCGCCGACGAGGCCGCAGCTACCGACGCCGAAGCCAAGATCGAGCGTGGCCGGCGGGTCGACGGCATCACCCGTAGTTTCGAAAGCGTGATCGGCGAGATCGTGCAGACGGTGTCGTCGGCTTCGACACAGCTCGAAGCCTCCGCCGGCACGCTGTCGGCGACCGCCGAACGCTCGCAGACGCTGACATCAACCGTGGCCTCGGCTTCCGGGGAAGCCTCCGCCAACGTGCAGTCAGTGGCGTCGGCGACCGAAGAGCTTTCTTCGTCGGTGACCGAGATCGGCCGTCAGGTGCAGGAATCGGCGCGGATGGCGACGGACGCGGTCGGTCAGGCCCGCGTCACCAACGACCGGGTCAGCGAATTGTCCAAGGCGGCGGGCCGGATCGGCGACGTGGTCGAACTCATCAACACCATCGCCGGTCAGACCAACCTGCTCGCGCTCAACGCCACCATCGAGGCGGCGCGCGCCGGCGATGCCGGCCGTGGCTTTGCGGTCGTGGCGTCGGAAGTCAAGGCGCTGGCCGAACAGACGGCAAAGGCCACCGGCGAAATCAGCCAGCAGATTACCGGCATCCAGGGCGCGACCCAGGAGTCCGTGAGCGCGATCAAGGAAATCAGCGGCACCATCGAAAGGCTGGCGGAGATCGCCTCGGCAATCGCGGCTGCCGTGGAAGAGCAGGGCGCGGCAACGCAGGAAATCTCCCGCAACGTGCAGCAGGCGGCCAGGGGCACCCAGCAGGTCTCTACCAACATCACCGATGTGCAGCGCGGCGCCAGCGAGACCGGCGCGGCCTCCTCGCAGGTGCTTTCGGCGGCGCAGATGCTGTCGGGCGACAGCAAGCGTCTCAGGCTCGAGGTCGCCAAGTTCCTGGAATCGGTTCGGGCAGCCTGACAACCGGCCAGCGGCAGACAATGGGCCCGGCTCCCGGCAAGGGGGAGCTGGGCCTTTTCGTGTCTTGCGCGAAGTCGGTGGAACTACAACCCGGCTGGATATTCCGTAGTTTCACGCAAGCGGAAATTAACCGGTCCCCGCTACGCTGCCCGCGCATCTCCGGGATTCGCGCGTGAAGGTTGCTGGTTCCTTTGCCGCAAATTTCGCCTCCGGAAAACTGCTTCAGAAGAATTTGGGGTCGTCGACATGATCAAGCTCAACCGTATCGGAAACAAACTGGGCTTGGCCGGGGCGGTCGGCGTCTTGCTGGCGATCGGCATGGTGGCCAACCAGATGGTCACCGAATCGAGAATCGAGGAAGGCAGCGCGCGCGCCGCCCGATCGCAGCAGGTGGCCGACAATTCGCTCTCCGCGCATATCGACCTGCGCAAGATTCAGCTTGCCGCCAGCGCCGTCAGGCTGGCGAGAAGTGCCGCCGAGGTCGAAAAGACCATTGCCGATTTGCAGCGCCACAAGGCGAGCGCAGCGAAGGAACTGGAGGCAGCGCTCGCCACCGCCCAGCAGCCGGACGCCAGGGAAAGGCTCCAGAAGATCAAGGCCTTGATGGACGGTTTTGCCGCCGCCGTGGAAGATCTCGCCAAGGCGCAGACCACGCTGCTGGCGCAGATCGACAAGCGCTCGGTCGTCTCGGACGAATGGACCAAGTCCGTCGCGGCCCAGTTGGGTTCGCCGGCCATGGCGAAGCTGGACAACCGCCTCGAGATCGAACGATTGGTGTTTCAGGCCGACGGAAAGGTGAACGCGCTGCGGGCAGCCGCCTGGAAGCTCGGCGCCACCGGCGATGCCACCCTGGTCACCGAGATGAGCAAGACCGAGGCCTCGCTGAAGGATGTTTTCAACAAGCTGCGCGGTGAGGCCGACGACCGCGAGTTGTTGGTGGTGGTCAGCAACCTGTCTTCGATCGTCAAGCGTTTCCTGGCCGCCAACGAGGACGCTGTAAAAACCGAGCAGGTAAAGAACGACATCATCGCCAATCGCACCGTCAAGGCCGCCGCGGATGTCGCCGACCTGATGGAAGTCACGGTCGCTGGCGCGCAAAAGGATGCGAAGACCTCCAAGGACGAGGTCATGGCCGATACCGAGCGTGCCAACCAGATCAACCTGATCATGGCGATCATCGTCGTCGTCTCGCTGATTGCCTCGGTCGTGTTTTCCTTCCTCGGGGTCGCGCGTCCGATGACGCGCCTGAACGGTGCGCTGAGCAGGATGGCCGGCGGCGATCTCGACGTCGAGATTCCCGGCGCCGGCCGCGGCGACGAAATCGGCGACCTCGCCAAGACGGTGACCGTCATTCGCGAAAACGCCGAGCAGAAGGCGCGTGAGGAAGCCGAGGCCAAGGTCAACCAGGATCAGGTCGCGGCGCAGCGCCGCAAGCAAGAAATGATCAAGCTCGCCGACGATTTCGAAGGCGCGGTCGGCAAGATCGTGGAGACCGTGTCGTCGGCGTCTACCGAACTCGAATCCGCCGCCGGCACGCTGACGGCGACCGCCGAACGCGCCCAGGAACTGACCACGGTGGTGGCCGCGGCTTCCGAGGAAGCCTCCACCAACGTGCAGTCGGTAGCCTCCTCCACCGAGGAAATGGCCTCGTCCATCACCGAGATCGGCCGTCAGGTTCAGGAATCGGCGCGGATGGCCAATGAGGCCGTCGATCAGGCCCGCACCACCAATGGCCGGGTCAGCGAATTGGCGAAGGCGGCGGCCCGCATCGGCGCGGTGGTCGAACTCATCAACACCATCGCCGAGCAGACCAATCTGCTGGCGCTCAACGCCACCATCGAGGCGGCGCGCGCGGGCGACGCCGGCCGAGGTTTCGCCGTCGTGGCGTCCGAGGTAAAGGCGCTGGCGGAACAAACCTCGAAGGCGACCGGCGAGATCGGCCAGCAGATCACCGGCATCCAGGCCGCGACCGAGGAGTCGGTCGGGGCGATCCAGGCGATCAGCAGCACGATCGAGAGGCTGTCGGAGATCTCCTCGACGATTGCGGCCGCCGTGGAAGAGCAGGGTGCCGCGACCCAGGAAATCTCCCGCAACGTGCAGCAGGCCGCCCGCGGCACCCAGCAGGTCTCCGCCAACATCACCGACGTGCAGCGCGGCGCCGGCGAGACCGGCACGGCCTCTTCGCAGGTGCTTTCGTCGGCCCAGTCGCTGTCGTCGGACTCGGGCCGCCTGAAGCTTGAAGTCGGCAAGTTCCTCAACTCGGTGCGGGCGGCCTGACAAAGCGACGCGACGAAATTCGGGCCGCGCCTGGCGGCAGCTTCAAGTTGACGCGCTGAGCACCATTCGCCTTCCGGGTTTTCACCAGGCGTGCGGCGCATGCTTAACGTTCCGTGTTAGTACGGGGCGTCAAATTAACCAACATAAACAGACACCGGCGGTACTGTCGCGGTGACGAACGCGTCCGCGTTCCTCAAGACAGGCGCAAATCCGGTGGTGGCGATTCGCTTTGCGGACCCTGACTCGCTGGATGCTTGCGCCGGCAATCATCGCGGGGACCGACCATGTCTTGGCTCAACAACTTCAAGATCGCATTCAAGGTCAGCTTGATTGTCGTGCTGATGGCCTTTGTTACGATCGGGACTGTGGTCTTTGCCACCAGCAAGATGAGGGCCGCGGACGACGCCAGCACCGATGTCGTCACGCGCGTGAACAAGTCAACCACCATGGCGACGCGCGCGGGCCGCGTGGCGGAAAACTATCTGTCCTCCGCGTTTCAGTTGGCGGCGGAAACGACCGATGCAGGCAACGCCAGGTACCTCGCGCAAGCCGCCGATAGCCGGAAGGCTTATGAAGCCCTTATGGCGACAGTCCTGAAAAATTTGCCGGAAAGAACGGCTCTCATTCAGCCAACGATCGGCAATTTTGAGAAAGCCTTCGCGGCGTGCGACCCCGGCATCAAGTATGCGGCGACAACAAACACGCCTGATGAAAACCTGAAAGCTGCTACGCGGCTCAAGACTGAATGCGCCGGACCGATCGAAACGGCGATCCAGGCGCACGCGAAGATGGTCGACGAGCTTGTCGCCGGCGCCGCCAAGGTCTCGGATGATCTGACGAAGGAAGCCAATTCCGCGATCCACATGGTTTGGGTGTCGGCAGGCATTGGCCTGCTTGCGGGTCTTGCTGCGGCCCTTTGGATCGGCATCAAGGGGTTGTCCGGGCCGATCGGACAATTGAAGACCGTGATGGAGGCCTTTGCGCGAAACGATCTGAAGGCCGATGTGCCCGGTCTCGAACGTCGCGACGAGCTGGGCGAAATGGCCCGCACCGTGGAAGTGTTCAAGAAGAACGGGCTTGAAGTCGAGCGTATGAGGGTTGAGCAGCAGGCCACCGAACTCCGCACTTCCCAGCAGCGCAAGGCGGACATGATCAGGATGGCCGCCGACTTTGAGGGCGCCGTCGGCGAGATCATCGAGACCGTATCGTCCGCTTCGACCGAGCTCGAGGCGTCGGCCAGTACGCTCACCTCCAGCGCGGAGCGCGCGCAGCAACTCGCCACCGTGGTGGCGTCGGCTTCGGAAGAAGCTTCCACCAATGTGCAATCGGTTGCTTCGGCGACGGAAGAACTGTCCTCCTCGGTCAACGAGATCAGCCGTCAGGTCCAGGAATCGGCGCGGATGGCGAGCGAGGCCGTCGATCAGGCGCGCACGACGAACGCCCGCGTCGGTGAATTGTCGAAGGCGGCAGCCCGCATCGGCGACGTCGTCGAACTCATCAACACCATCGCTGGCCAGACCAATTTGCTGGCGCTCAATGCGACCATCGAGGCGGCGCGCGCCGGCGAGGCGGGCCGCGGCTTCGCCGTTGTGGCCTCGGAAGTGAAGGCGCTGGCCGAACAGACCGCGAAAGCCACCGGCGAGATCGGGCAGCAGATTACGGGTATTCAGGCTGCGACCCAGGAGTCCGTGGGAGCGATCAGGGAAATCAGCGGTACTATCGAAAGGCTTTCCGAGATTTCCTCGACCATTGCGGCGGCGGTGGAAGAGCAGGGCGCGGCGACGCAGGAAATCTCCCGCAACGTGCAGCAGGCGGCGCAAGGCACCCAGCAGGTATCCTCTAACATCACCGACGTTCAGCGCGGCGCCAGCGAGACCGGCTCGGCTTCTTCGCAGGTGCTGTCGGCAGCCCAGTCGTTGTCGTCGGACAGCAACCGCCTGAAGCTCGAAGTCGGCAAGTTCCTGAATTCGGTGCGGGCGGCCTGAGGCCGCCGGCCGCACACGGCTCCGGTTAACAGGACCCCGTATATCTACTGACTGCAAAATTAACGGGAAGAAAGCGGCCGACATATACGATTCCGCGCAATGGGGCGGACGACCTCCGTCGTCGCGTGGAGATCAGACATGTTTGGAACGATACGCCGGGCCAGGATGACGGTTGGCCGAAAGATTTATGCCCTCATCTGCCTCAGCTTCATCGGGCTCCTGGGCGTGACATTTCTCGAATCGCGCGAACTCGCATCGAGCCTCGACCAGCAGAAACAGATCGAGCTGCGGCACCTCGGCGACCTCGCGCTCGGCATCATCAAGGAAGAGCATGCCGCGGTGCAGAAGGGCGGCGTTTCGGATGCCGACGCCCAGAAGCGCGCGATGGCGCGGATCGGGGCGCTCTGCTACGGCAGCAACGATTATTACTGGATCAACGACATGCATCCGAAGATGGTGATGCATCCGATCAAGCCGGAAATGAACGGCAACGATCTGTCGAGCTACAAGGATCCGAACGGCAAGCTGCTGTTCGTCGACTTCGTCAATACGGTCAAAAAGAGCGGCTCAGGCTTCGTTCCCTATGAGTGGCCCAAGCCGGGCTTCGACAAGCCGCAGCCGAAATTGTCCTATGTGGTCGGCTTCGCGCCGTGGAACTGGGTTATCGGCACCGGCGTCTACATCGACGACCTGAAGGCGCAGACCTGGGCTTCGACCCAGCGCTCCCTGATCGCTGCCGGCGTGATCCTGCTGTTTATGCTCGTGGTGTCGATCTTCGTGGCGCGTAGCGTCACCGGCCCGCTGCAGCGGATGACGGTCGCGATGAACGATCTCGCCAGCGGCAACCTTGCCGTCGAGGTGCCCGGCGTCGGACGCGGTGACGAGGTCGGCGAGATGGCCAAGGCAGTCGAGATCTTCAAGAGCAATGCCGTCGCCCGTCAGGCGCTGGAGACCGAGCAGCGCGAGGCGGAGATCCGCGCGACGAGCGGCCGCAAGGCGGACATGCACAAGATGGCCAACGATTTCGAAGCCGCCGTCGGCCAGATTGTCGAAGCGGTATCGTCGGCATCGAGCCAGCTCGAAGTATCCGCGGGCACGCTGACCGCGACCGCGGAGCGCGCGCAGGAACTCACGACCGCTGTCGCGGCAGCCTCCGAGGAAGCTTCCACCAACGTACAATCGGTGGCCTCCGCCACCGAGGAGATGGCCTCGTCCGTCACCGAGATCAGCCGCCAGGTGCAGGAATCGGCGCGGATGGCCAATGACGCCGTCGATCAGGCGCGTGTCACCAATGACCGCGTCAGCGAATTGTCGAAGGCGGCAACCCGCATCGGCGACGTCGTCGAACTGATCAATACCATCGCGGGCCAGACCAACCTGCTTGCGCTCAACGCCACCATCGAGGCGGCGCGCGCCGGCGAAGCAGGCCGCGGTTTTGCGGTCGTGGCTTCCGAAGTGAAGGCGCTGGCGGAGCAGACCGCGAAGGCAACCGGCGAGATCGGGCAACAGATTACCGGCATCCAGGCGGCAACGCAGGAGTCAGTGAACGCGATCCAGGCCATCAGCGGCACGATTGAAAAACTGTCGGAGATTTCGTCGACCATCGCAGCCGCCGTGGAAGAGCAGGGCGCCGCGACGCAGGAAATCTCCCGCAACGTGCAGCAGGCGTCGGCGGGTACCCAGCAGGTGTCCTCCAATATCGGCGACGTGCAGCGCGGCGCCAGCGAAACCGGATCGGCGTCCTCGCAGGTGCTTGCGGCAGCGCAATCGCTGTCGGGCGACTCCAGCCGCCTCAAGCTCGAGGTCGGCAGGTTCCTCGACTCGGTGCGGGCGGCCTGATTATAGCGTTTTCGAGCGAAGTGGATGCCGGTTCGCGTGAAGAAAACGCGTCAAAACAAGAATCTAGTACTGACTTATTCGGTCCGAAGCCGGCTCC
Source organism: Bradyrhizobium sp. 170 (assembly GCF_023101085.1). Classification (NCBI taxonomy): domain Bacteria; kingdom Pseudomonadati; phylum Pseudomonadota; class Alphaproteobacteria; order Hyphomicrobiales; family Nitrobacteraceae; genus Bradyrhizobium; species Bradyrhizobium sp. 170. The sequence continues at coordinate 3,345,103 of NZ_CP064703.1, forward strand.
TCATGCCGGCTTCGTGACCGCCGATGATTGCGAATCAGAAGCGCAAGCTGCCTTCAGGCAGCTTGTTGTTCGGCTGCACGAGGAGCGGGAAACATCCCTAGATCGTAAAATTACGATTGCGGCATGGATCGACCAATCGCCCTGAGTGAAACTGAAGGCGAATGCGTCCAACGAATTTCCGAAATCGGGAAAAACTGGTAATGTACAAAGGCATCGTGAAGGTTGGATGCCGGATCTGATGCCATGTGTTCTGCGTCAATGAAGACGCGCCAGGACTCAAGACGCTTCATCCGATGGCAGGGCGCACCGACGCACCCATCCGCCACGGTCAAGTTGCGCATACGATCCCTCTCACTACCGGCTAGCGTTTCTTTCGTTGTCGCGACGATCGCTACCGACGGCTCGGATGACCGCCGCGTGTCGTTGCTTGATGAACTAGTTGAATCTGACTTCGTGAAGATCAGCCGGTCTCCGGATATCGATCATTTCCGGAGCATCGAAGGCTTGGGCGAGGCAAGCAGCATTCCGCTCGATCATCGGGACTTCGCCGCATCGTTCGCGTCGCTGAAGCTGAAGTCCTGCACGGTCTATCTGCAGCAGACATTTCCGCGCATTCTCCAGATACAGTATTCCACGACCGGGGCGATCGTCGGTCTGATGATGGACGATGCGGGTTCGCTGATCCTGAACGGTATAGAGGCCCGCGTGCCGGCGGTCCTGCTGGTCAAAGGCAGCGCGCAGTGTGAGATCGTGGAGCAGCAGGCCAATCTGGTCGCCCTGGTGAATTTCGATTCCGTCGACGATCGCGGCTGGCCGGGCGAGCTCGACCGCGCTCAGCTGATCGCGACCGAACCCGCCAAGTTCGAAGCGCTTCGGGTAACCTTGCGCGACGTCCTGATGCTCGCGTCGCATTCGCCCGATACACTCGCTCAGCCTGATGTGATCGAGAGTGTTGAGGAATCGATCCTGCAGGCGGTCGATCTGGCGATGGCTGCGGCATCGCCGGCGTCCGAAGGCAAGCGCCTGAGCCTGAGCCACTATCTGGCGCTCGTCCGAAAGTTCGACGAGTTTGTTGCTGCCAACGTCGGCAAGACGCTGTACAGCGCCGACGTGGCCCGACAGCTTGGGGTCTCGGTACGGACGCTGCATAACGCCGTGGTTGCGATTCGCGGCATGAGCGTGCATCGCTACACGCGCCTGCGGCGGCTGTGGAACGTGCGCCAGCAACTGCTGCGGGGCGCGTCGGTGCAATCGATCAAGGCGGTCGCACTCGTGAACGGTTTCTGGCACATGGGCGAGTTCACCTCGCTCTATCGCGAGTTGTTTGGCGAAACGCCGCAGCAGACATTGTCGGCGGCACGTAAGAATACGGACAGTCAGTCGTGATACCGGCGAAGCGAACGGCGATACCGTAGTTCTACGATTTCCCCAGGTATCTCCGCTTAGCCCCTGATTAACCAACGTATGAAACCTTGGCGGCATGAGTGTCGCTCTGTGGCGAAGCCGCCGCAGGAGCCCTTCGTTCGCAACGAACCGGCTCGTCCGATTATCCGGCCCGACGCTTTTCAACCGTGATCCCGCTGCGCGGGAAACAACGGCGTCGCTGCGATTTCACTGACACTACTGCTTTCAAGGACGCCCATCATGTCGAGCATCACCCGCTTCGTTCTGAATCTATCCATCGGCGCCAAGCTCGGCATCGCCTCAGGCCTCGGCGTTCTGCTCGTCGCCACCATGGTGACTGTCCAGATCCGTGCCAACGCTGCGCTGCGCGAAGCGGATATGCGTAAGTCCGCGCAGCAAACGATTGCGCGAGACGCAGTAGACGCGAAAGCGTCGATTCGTGGCATGCAGATTGGCGTCCGCGATCTTCGTCTCGTCAACAATCCGGCAGACCTGCAAAAGGCCAGCGACTATCTCGCGGCCCGACTGAAGTCGGTGAACCATTTTGCAGACGAGATGTTGAGATTGTCCAAGTCCGCCGAAAACCGTGCACGCATCGAGAAGCTGAAGGCGAAGGCGAGCGATTATTCGAAGGGGGCTCAGCAGATCGCGGCTGTTCGCGCCGAAGCGATATCAGCGGCAGGCGGCGGCGCCGACGCCGCAGCGCGGATTACGAAACTGAACGAAGACGCCGGTCGCATCGCCCGCGAGGTCACACTGCCGATCGCCGCCGAACTTGAGCCGCTTGCCAACCAGATCGCCGAGTTCGCCAAGCGCGGCGTGGAAGAGCAGGCCGCCCAGGCCGCCCGGGAGATGGCTACGGCAGAATGGGAATCCATGGCGCTGGGTATCGGCACGATCCTGTTGCTGATCGGAACCAGCATATTCTCCTACTTCTCGATCGCGCGTCCGATGCGCGCGTTGAGCGTGTCGATGGACGAACTCGCCGGCGGCAATTTCGGCGTGGTATTGCCCGGCCTCGGGCGCAGGGACGAACTCGGCGCGGTCGCCGGCGCCGTCGAGAAATTCAAGGTCGTTTCGGAGCAAAAGTCCCGCGACGAGGCGGAAGCCAAGATCAAGCAGGACCAGATCGCAGCCCAGCAGCGCAAGGCCGATATGGTCCGGCTGGCGGATTCCTTCGAGGCCGCTGTCGGCGAGATCGTCGAAACCGTGTCGTCGGCGTCTACCGAACTCGAAGCTTCCGCCGGCACGCTGACGGCGACCGCCGAGCGCGCGCAGGAAGTGACGACCATGGTGGCCGCGGCTTCGGAAGAGGCTTCCACCAACGTGCAGTCGGTTGCTTCGGCGACAGAAGAGCTGACTTCTTCCGTCAACGAGATCAGCCGCCAGGTGCAGGAATCGGCGCGGATGGCCAATGAGGCCGTCGATCAGGCTCGTCACACCAATGACCGCGTCAGCGAATTGTCGAAGGCGGCTGCCCGCATCGGAGACGTGGTCGAACTCATCAACACCATCGCCGGCCAGACCAATCTCCTGGCGCTCAATGCCACCATCGAGGCCGCGCGCGCCGGCGAGGCCGGCCGCGGTTTTGCCGTCGTGGCCTCCGAAGTGAAGGCGCTCGCCGAGCAGACCGCAAAGGCCACCGGCGAGATCGGCCAGCAGATTACCAGTATCCAGGGCGCGACCCAGGAGTCGGTGAACGCGATCCAGGCAATCAGCGGGACCATCGAAAGGCTGTCGGAGATCTCATCGACGATAGCGGCGGCGGTGGAGGAGCAGGGCGCGGCGACGCAGGAGATCTCCCGCAACGTGCAGCAGGCCGCCCAGGGCACCCAGCAGGTCTCCGCCAACATCACCGACGTGCAGCGCGGCGCCAGCGAAACCGGCTCCGCCTCCGCACAGGTGCTTTCGGCGGCGCAGTCGCTGTCGAGCGACTCCAACCGCCTCAAGCTGGAGGTCGGCAAGTTTTTGGATACGGTGCGGGCGGCGTGAGCGCCGGTCGAGGCGAGGAAGAAGAAGCAGAATTCTCTTCCCCTCTCCCACAAGGAGAGAAGGGAAGGCGCTACCCCACTCGCCACTCCAGTACGTCATCGTCCACCGTAACGATATCGCCGACCGATCCCACCGGCGTCTGATCCAGGTTCAGCAAATGCTTCAGCGTTGCCGAGTCATTGGCAGGGATGCGGGCGAGCGCCCGCGCGTCGCCCTCGGTGCGCAGCATCACCACGCCGTGCTCGACCTCGCCCTTGGCCTTGTAGATCACGGTAAAACTCTCGACCTTGCCCTTGCCTGAAGCTTCGGTGACGAAGTCCGGCACCTTGCGGCGGTTGCGGTCGGCTTCGGCCTGCACGCTGGTTTCCTGCGCGAGCGCCTGCTTCGGCGTCTCGCGCGACAGCACCAGCCCGTGATGCTTGGTGACAAAGCCGCCCTGGCCGTAGAGCAGGCCGAGCTTGCCGCGTTCACGCAAGGCTCGTACCATCGCGACCGCTGCATGCGTCATATAGGTGTTGAGCGGCGCGCCGAAGAAGGTGAGGCCGCCGGTTACGGTCGGCTGCACGTCGGGGCCGAGGCCAAGCGTCCGCCGCGCCATCTTGGGCACGCAGGGAAAGCAGCTATACAACTCGATGGCGTCGAATTTTTTGCCGTCGCCCTCCGCGAGATCCATCACGGCCTTCAGAACTGCGTTCTGCGGGTGGCTTTCAAAGAACTGGTCGCGAACAAGATAGTCGCGCGGCTCTTCCGCCGACGCGCCGCCGATCGGATAGATCAGGCGATCTTCGGGCACGCCGGCCGCGCGGGCTTTTGCGAGCGACGTCAGCAGCACCGCGCCACCCATGTTCACGGTCGGATTGGCTACCATCAGCTTTGTATAGGGCCAGGCGATCAGCCGGTTCTCAGGTGTCGGCGTGGTGATTTCCTCGGGCGCAAAACGCTTCTTCAGCCACGAATTCGGATTCTCGGACGCGACCTCCGAATAGGTCGACCACAGCGCGCCGGATTCCGCCAGCGCCTCGCGCGGGGTCTGTCCCCAATGCGCTGACGTGGCGGATTCATACAGCGGATAGACGGTGATCGGGCGGAACACACCGAGCTTCACCGCCATCGGTTTCTGGAACGCTGCGCCGCGCTTCGGCTCCTCGACGTCATGGGCGAATGGCGTCCACGGCAGCGAGATGCCGCCGCGTTCGGCCTTGGTTGCGGTCGATTGCGCTTCTGCCCCGCAGACGGCGGCCACGCTGCATTCGCCGCGCGCGATGCGCTTTGCCGCTTCATGGATGTAGCGGATCGGGCTCTCGCCGCCGACAGGGCCGTAATAGCAATGCGCCGGATCGGCACCGAGCCGCGCCGCAAGCTGCTTCTCGGGATCGCGGTAGCGCCAGCTCAGGAAATTGACGACGTCGAGCGAGCCGAGTTCGCCGAGCAGTTTTGCCCCACTGTCAGCCTCCGCACGCCGCACGGCTTGTTCGAGCAGCGCCAGCGGCTCGAGGCCGGCGGCGATGTCCTTGGGCCGGTCGACGATCTCGCCGACGCCGACAATGACGGGAATGCGGTCTTCGGGGAGGGGGGTGTTCGACATTTTTTCTTGTTCTCTTCTGAAAATTCAGACTCGTAGGGTGGGCAAAGGCGCGCCAGCGCCGTGCCCACCATCTAACGTCTTGCTCGAAAATGGTGGGCACGCTTCGCTTTGCCCACCCTACGAGATTCTCGCAGTCACTCCTCCATCAACGCATTCATATGCTCCACCGCATCGGCAAAATCCTCCTTGAATTCCTGCACCACCGCGCCGGCGGACTTGACGCTGTCGATCAGGCCGACACCCTGGCCGACAAAATACGTCACGAGGTCGCGCGCCTGCGCATTGCCGGCGGCGGCGGCGCGGTCGATCGAGTTGAAGGCATCGCGGCTGATGATGCTCTGCAGCGGCATCGGCAGTGCGCCGGGGCTGTCCGGCCCGCGGTCCCATGCGTCGGTCCACACCGAACGCAATTGCCGCGCCGGCTTTCCGGTGCGGCCCCTGGAGCGCACCGCGTCGCGCGAGGACGCCGCGATCATCTTTTCGCGGAAGATTTCGGTCGTCTCGGATTCCACCGTCGCGAGCCACACCGAGCCGGTCCAGGCGCCGGCGGCGCCCATCGCCATGCACGCCGCCATCTGCCGCCCGGTCATGATGCCGCCCGCGGCCAGCACCGGCACGTCGCGGATCGGCTTGATCGCCTTGATCACCTCGGGCACCAGCACCATGGTCGAGACCTCGCCGCAATGGCCGCCGGCCTCGGTGCCTTGCACCACCAGAATGTCGACGCCGGCTGCGACCTGTCGCAGCGCATGTTCCTTGGCGCCAACCAGCGCGGCGACCGGGACATTGTGCTTCTTGCCCATGTCGATCATCGCCTTCGGCGGCACGCCGAGCGCGTTCGCAATCAGCTTGATTGGATGGCGGAACGAAACATCGAGCACCTCAAGCGCGCGCTGCGCGTCGAACGGCTGCGGCTGGTTGTCGGCGACATTGGTCGTCGTCAGTTCGACGCCGTGTTTCTTCAGGAGGTTGCGGGTGAAGTCGCGATGCTGCGGCGAGATCCGCGCTTCCAGGCTTTTCCAGGTGACGTCCTTTTCGCCCGCGGTCGAGATGTTTTCCGGGATCAGCACGTCGAGCCCGTAGGGCTTGCCGTCGGTGTGATCGTCGATCCATTTCAGTTCCTGCTCGATCGTCTCCGGCGAGTGCGCAGTCGCGCCCAGCACGCCAAAGCCGCCGGCGCGACTGACGGCCGCGACCACGTCGCGGCAATGGCTGAAGGCGAGCAGCGGAAACTCGATACCCAGCATGTCGCAGATCGGCGATTTCATGGCGGTGTCACTCCCTGTGGCGGCCGCGGGCCAGCCGCTCATTGTTGGTTTTGATTGCGGTGTTGAACGCTAGCCCATCGGGGGTAGGCGTGCCAAGCGGGGCGGCCGTCCCGAGGAGCACGCATTCCACCTCGCAAAATATGCAAGGCGATGCCGCGGATTTGCGTCTTGCGCTTTGGCGCTACGGAAGGAATGCTGCTTGCCAAATCAAAGAGAATATCAGGGAGCCCGTATTCATGTCCGCAATGCCATCTGCCGCCGCCAAATCCGCTGAGACCTACGATGTCATCGTGGTCGGCGCGGGCTTCGCCGGTATGTACATGCTGCACCGGTTGCGCGGGCAGGGGATGACGGCGCGGGTCTATGAGCAGGGCTCGGGCGCCGGCGGCACCTGGTACTGGAACCGCTATCCCGGCGCGCGCTGCGACGTCGAGAGCATGCAATATTCCTATTCGTTCTCGGAAGAGCTGCAGCAGGAATGGGACTGGAGCGAGCGCTACGCGCCGCAGCCGGAGATTTTGAAGTACGCCAACCACGTCGCCGATCGATTTAACCTGCGCCCTGACATCCAGTTCAACACCCGCGTCGACAGCTCCGCCTTCGACGAAGCGACCGGCGTGTGGTCGGTCTCGACATCCGACGGCAATACAGCGACGGCTAAATTCGTCGTGCTCGCCACCGGCTGTCTGTCGAACGCGCGGATGCCCGACATCAAGGGTCTCGATAAGTTCAAGGGCAAGGTCTACCACACCGGCCACTGGCCGCACGAAGAAGTCGATTTCACCGGCCTGCGCGTCGGCGTCATCGGCACGGGATCTTCGGCGATCCAGTCGGTGCCGGTCATTGCCGAACAGGCGAGCCAGCTCACGGTGTTCCAGCGCACCGCAAACTTCTCCATTCCCGCCCGCAACGCCGCGCTCAGCGAGCAGGAGCGGCAAAAATTCCGCGACAATTATCCCGAGATCAGGCGCTTTGCGCGCGAGGTGGCGAAGAACGGCATCTATACCGAGATGCCCGATCGCGGCGCGCTCGATGACGGCGACAACGAGCGTCGCTCGAAATACGAGGCACGCTGGAATCGCGGCGGGCTCACCTTCATGTCGGTCTACAACAACCTCGGGCTGGATCAGGCGGCCAACGACACCGCCGCCAACTTCGTCCGCGAGAAGATCGCCGAGATCGTCAGCGATCCCGGCACCGCAAAACTGCTGCAGCCGAACAATCATCCGATCGGTTCAAAACGCATCTGCATCGATACCGACTACTTCGCGACCTTCAACCGTCCCAACGTGACGCTGGTTGACATCAAGTCTAATCCGATCGAAGAGATCACGGAGAATGCCGTACGCGTGGCCGGCAAAGACTACGAAGTCGGCGCGCTGGTGCTGGCGACCGGCTTCGACGCCATGACGGGCTCTGTCGCCAAGATCGATATTCGCGGCCGCAACGGCCAGACGCTGAACCAGAAATGGTCGGCGGGCCCGCGCACCTATCTCGGCCTGATGAGCGCAGGTTTTCCCAACCTCTTCGTCATCACCGGTCCGGGCAGCCCCTCGGTGCTGTCGAACATGATCGTCTCGATCGAGCAGCATGTCGACTGGATCACCGACTGCATGGCCCGTATGCGCGACCGCGGCCTCGACACCATGGAAGCGGCTGTCGATGCCGAAGACAAATGGGTCGCCCATGTCAACGAGGTCGCCTACACCACGCTCTATCCGCAGGCCAATTCCTGGTACATGGGCGCCAACGTCCCCGGCAAGCCGCGCATCTTCATGCCCTATATCGGCGGCGTCGGTCCCTACCGGCAAATCTGCAACGACGTCGCGGCCAAGGGGTATGAGGGGTTTGTGATGGAGAAGGCGGAGCAGCCACGGAAGGTAGCGGCGTCGTAATCCGCTTCCGTAGGGTGGGCAAAGCGAAGCGTGCCCACCATATCGAACGCGATCATTCGAATGGTGGGCACGGCGCAAGTGCGCCTTTGCCCACCCTACATGTCTCGCAGCCGCCGGGTCAAAACTTCAACAAACCGATCGACATCAGCTTCGTCATTATAGACGTGCGGCGACACACGCATCCGTCCCAAACGTGGTGCGACATAGACGCCTTCGCTTGCCAGTCCCTCGACCAATCCCGCCGGCATTCCGCCCTTGAAGGCGAGGCTCAATATATGCGGCGCCCGCAGACGAGGTTCGGGAACGTGGACGCCGATGTCGCGCACACCCGCCGCGATCCGCTCCGTCAGCATCGCGAGACGTTGCACAATGGCCGGTGAGCCCCAGTCAGCCATCATCTCCATGCCGATCGAGGCCATCTCCATCGAGATGAAATGATCGCGCTCGCCCATGTCGAAGCGCCGCGCATCGGGAACGTAACTGACATCTGTGAAATAGACCGCGTTCTCGGCGCGCACATTGCGGCGGCCGGACGCGGTCTGCTCGAGCGGGACACCGCCTTGATGGCGTTTTGCAACATAGAGAAAGGCGCGGCCGTAAGGGCCGAGCAGCCATTTGTAGGTCGGGAAAATCAAGAAATCCGGGTCGAGACGCTTCACGTCCGTCGCCAGCACGCCGGCGCCTTGCGTCGCGTCGATCAGGAAAGCCGCACCCCGCTGTCTCAGTGCCGCGCCGACCTTGTCGAGATCGATCGATCCGCCGTCCGACCAGTGCACCGATGAGATCGAGGCCAGGCTGAGCGGCTGGGCGCGGGATCGCTCGATGCTTTCGAGAACCGCCGATGTCCAGTCGCCGTCGTCCGGTTGGCGAACCGTCTCGACGGTGAACCCTTCCGCCTCGGCCCGCGTCCGCCATTCGAGCACCGGCGAGGAATGATCGTTCTCCAGCACGATCACGCGTGTGCCGCGGGCGATCGGCAGCATCTTCGCGGCGGTCGCAACGCCGTAACTGATCGAGGGAATCAGCGCGACATCGGAGGCTTCGGCATTGATAAGGCGAGCGGCAGCAAGGCGCGCGCGTTCATGCTGCTGGTTGGCGAAGGAGGCCTCGAGCGTCCACGGCGTGCCCTTGCGGAGAACCGCGGCGCGGCCAGCCTCCAGCGTTCGAAGCGGCAGTGGGCTGTAAGAGGCGGCATTCAGGTAGCAAATCTGGCGCGGTATCTCGAACAGGGCGCGCTGTGATGGGAGCATTTGGACGGTCTCTTTTGTAGCGACACATCCATTATGGCCGATCTCGACTACGCCAGCTACAGGAGCATTGCTCCGAGTACACCTGCCACTCCATGCGGTCTCGGCAGGGGTCGCAGCATGGCGCATTCCTCCCCTGATTTTTGCGCGCTTTGTGTCTGGTTGCAGTGCTGATACGAAGCCTTACATGGATTGCGCCGGCCGCCGCGCGACTGATCACGTAACCGCGAGACGACCGCAGAAGCCTGGAGCCAACCCGAATGACCGATGCCCCCGTCACCGATCCCACCGCTTACGAGCCTCCAAAGGTCTGGACCTGGAACAAGGAGAGCGGCGGCCGCTTCGCCAGCATCAATCGCCCGGTCGCAGGCCCGACGCATGAGGCCGAGTTGCCGGTCGGCCGCCATCCGTTCCAGCTCTATTCGCTGGCGACGCCGAACGGCGTCAAGGTTACGGTGATGTTCGAGGAGCTGCTGGCCGCCGGTCACAGCGGCGCCGAATACGATGCGTGGCTGATCAGGATCGACGGCAACCAGTTCGGCAGCGGCTTTGTCGCTGTTAATCCGAACTCGAAAATTCCGGCGCTGATGGACCGCAGCGGGCCAACACCGATCCGGCTGTTCGAGTCCGGCGCGATCCTGATGCATCTTGCCGAAAAGTTCGGGGCGTTTCTGCCGGCCGGCGGCGAGGCGCGGGCCGAATGCCTGTCGTGGCTGTTCTGGCAGATGGGCAGCGCGCCGTTTCTCGGCGGCGGCTTTGGACATTTCTACGCCTACGCGCCGACCAAGATCGAATACGCCATCGACCGCTACGCCATGGAGGTGAAGCGCCAGCTCGACGTGCTCGACCGCCGCCTCGCCGACAACGAATATCTCGCAGGCAGTGAGTACACGATCGCCGACATGGCCACCTGGCCGTGGTACGGCGCGCTGGCAAAGGGCCTGGTCTACGGCGCCGGCGAGTTCCTGTCGGTGCACGAATACAAAAACGTGCAGCGCTGGACCGACGCGATTGCAAAGCGCCCCGCGGTGAAGCGCGGGCGCATGGTCAACCGTATCTCGGGCGATCCGGCGAGCCAGTTGCACGAGCGGCATGAAGCCAGCGATTTCGACACAAAAACGCAGGACAAGATCGGCGAGCCCGCCAAGACGTGAGGTGCGGGGCAGGGGAAAACCGTCATGAGCTTTTTCGAAAAGGGCGCCGTTCGTATCCATTATGAGGAAGCCGGCTCCGGCTTCCCGCTGCTGCTGATCGCCGGCGGCGGATTGAATTCGAACATCTCAGGTATCACCGGCGACTATCCACCCTTCAACGCCATCAAGGAGTTCGGCGACGAGTACCGCTGCATCACCTTCGACCTGCGCAATGCCCCGCCCGGCCAGTCCTCAGGTCCGCTCGAGATCGATCGCCCCTGGGATTCCCACACCGACGACCAGCTCGCGCTGATGGATCATCTCGGCATCGAAAAATTCATGGTGCTGGGTTTTTGCATCGGCGGTCCCCTGATCTGGAATCTCTTGAAGCGCGCACCGGATCGCATCGTCGCCGGCGTGCTGGCGATGCCTTCGGGTTCGCGCCCCGAGATGCGCGACTGGTTCTACGACAACAACATGAAGGGCTGGGCGCCGGAACTGACAAAACGCCGGCCCGACATCACGATGGAGATGGCCAAAAAATTCCTGACGCGGATGTACCGCACCAACCCGGATTTCGTCTTCACGGTCACGCGTGATTTCGTGCGTCAATGCCAGACGCCGGTCTTGATCCTGCCCGACGACATCCCGGCGCACCCTTACGCGGTCGCCATGGAAAGCGCGATGCTGGCGCCGAACGCGGAAGTGAGTTTGTTTCCGTGGAAGGAGCCGAAGGAGCGTGTGCCGCTCGCGGTGCGCCAGATCCGCTCTTTCCTGCGCGCGCACCGGCCGGTGGCGAGTTAACCGCGACTGCGTAGGGTGGGCAAAGCGAAGCGTGCCCACCATCTAACGACGTTCACGGATGGAGATGGTGGGCACGGCGCAAGTGCGCCTTTGCCCACCCTACGAAACTGGCTAGCCCGTCTTCGCCCCCTCGGCCGGCGGAAACACCACGCGGTCGTCGGTGCGGCAATAGCGATCCGCGAACATGCGGCCGATCGGGTGATAGCGCTCCATGTGCACGCGCATCGCGGCGTGGTCCCACAATTCGTCGCGGATGTGGAAATGGATGCCTTCGCCCATGATCAGCAGCCGGTCGCCGTTGACGTCGATTTCCTTCCAGATCCTGCATTCCATCGCAAACGGTGCATCCGCCAGCCGCGGCACGGCGATTTTGGTCGAGGGCGCCAGTTTGAGATTGAGGTAATCCGGCTCGCCGATCTCGGGCGGAAAGTCGCCGCTGCTCTCGTGCATCGCGAGCGCCAGCGCCTCGTCGGTCATGTTGACCACGAATTCGTTCGTTGCGCGGATGTTGATCACCGTGTCCTTGACGCGGCCGTCGGGACGCAGATTGGCGGCGAACATGCAGAGCGGCGGATCCTCGCAGAACACATTGAAGAAACTGAACGGCGCCGCGTTGACCACGCCGGCAGGCCCGATCGACGTCACCCACGCGATCGGCCGCGGCAGCACGAACGACGTCAGCACCTTGTAGCGCTCGCGGGGTTTGAGATCGCTGGGGTCGTATTGCATGCAAGAGGGCTCCGCGTAGGGTGGGCAAAGCGCAGCGTGCCCACCATTCAGCGCCGGTGCAAGGTGTGGTGGGCACGGCGCTTGCGCGCCTTTGCCCACCCTACGGCAGTGCAGCCTACGGCATGCTTAGCTCATGCCTTCCGACCACCATCCAGTGCACTTCATCGGGACCGTCGGCGAAGCGCAGATGGCGCACATCCTGGTACATTTCGCCGAGCGAGCTCCATTGCGAAATGCCGGTGGCGCCGTGCATCTGGATTGCCTGGTCGATGATCTTGCAGGTGCGCTCCGGCACCATGGCCTTCACCATGCTGACCCAAATCCGCGCTTCCTTGTTGCCGAGCACGTCCATCGCCTTGGCCGCCTTCAGCACCATCAGCCGCATCGCCTCGATCTCGCAGCGCGCCTGGGCAATGATCTGCAGGTTGCCGCCGAGATGGGCGATCTTCTTGCCGAAGGCTTCGCGGGTCAGGCCGCGCGACACCATCAGGTCGAGCGCCTTTTCGGCCTTTCCGATCGTGCGCATGCAGTGATGGATGCGGCCCGGTCCGAGCCGGACCTGCGAGATTTCAAAGCCGCGGCCTTCGCCAAGCAGCATGTTTTCCTTCGGCACCCGGCAATTGTTGAAGCGCAAATGCATATGGCCGCGCGGCGCGTGGTCATGGCCGAACACGTGCATCGGGCCCAAAATCTCGACGCCGGGGGTGTCGATCGGCACCAGGATCTGCGACTGCTGCTTGCTCGGCGGCGCGTCGGGATTGGTCTTCACCATCACGATCATGATCTTGCAGCGCGGATCGCCGGCGCCGGAGATGTAGTATTTCTCGCCGTTGATCACCCATTCGTCGCCGACCAGTTTTGCCGTGGTCGAGATGTTCTTGGCGTCCGACGAGGCGACGTTCGGTTCGGTCATCGCGTAGGCCGAACGGATTTCGCCGGCGAGCAGCGGCTTCAGCCACTTCTCCTTCTGCGCCTTGGTGCCGACGCGCTCAAGCACCTCCATGTTGCCGGTGTCGGGCGCCGAGCAGTTCATGGTTTCCGAGGCCAGCGGATTCTTCGCGAGCTCCACCGCGATATAGGCGTAATCGAGGTTCTTCAGGCCCTGGCCGGTCTCGTCGTCAGGCAGGAAGAAGTTCCACAGCCCCTCTTCCTTGGCCTTGTCCTTGGCCTTCTGCAGCACCGCGAGCTGCTCCGGCGTAAAGCTCCAGCGGTCCTTCTTGGCCTCGCCAAGCCGCACGAACTCGACCGACATCGGATCGACGGTTTCGCGAATGAACTTCTTAACGTGCTCGTACAGCGGACGGACCTCGTCCGACATGCGCAGATCGTTGAGTTCTTCGCCCGGATTGAGGTTGTAGGTCGTCGTTCGCGGGATATAGGCGTGTTTCATGGATTATTTCCTCCCAATTGCGCAAGAACGTTGATCTTGCGGGCGCGCACTCGGCTCGTTGGCCGGCAATGTAGACGGCGGGGAGGGGCTTGCACAAGCGCGGGCGAATGGGCGCGATTTTCCGCCGCGTGGTAAGTGCGTAGGATGGGTGGAGCGAAGCGATACCCCTCGATCCTCTCTCGCGCGACGTGATGGGTTTCGCTGCGCTCTACCCATCCTACAATTCATTTGCGCCGGGCCTTCTGCTCGAAGACGCCGAGCACGGCGAGCGTCATCGCGGTGATGCCGGTTTCGATGGTCGGCTTCGGCACCGGCGCGAACAGCGGCGAATGATTGGACGGGATTGGCGGGCCAGTGCCATTGCGTGCTGCGTCGATACGTTCCTGGTCATAGACGCCGATGTTGAACATCATCGACGGCACACCTGCGCCGGCGAATTCGGAGAAATCCTCGCTGGCGGTCCCCGGCGGCGAAACCCTGAACTTGTCGCCGAGTGCCGCCTTCAATACATCGGCGACGGCCGCGACCACATCGGGATCGTTCATGACGGGCTTGGCGCCCTCGGCGATCCGGATATCGGGCGCAGGTGCGCCTGACATGGCGGCAGCGGCCTTTGCCGTTCGTTCGATCCCGGCATGCAGTTTGGCGCGAACCTCGGGCTTGAAGGAGCGAATGGTGCCGGAGAGTTGCACGGAGTCGGGAATGATGTTTCCAGCGGTGCCTCCGTGAATGGCGCCGATGGTCACGACGCCGAATTCAGTTGGATCCTTTTCGCGGCTGATCACGCCTTGTACGTCGACGATGAACCGCGCCGCAATCGCGACGGGATCGACGGTCGTGTGCGGCGCCGAACCGTGACCGCCGCGGCCATGGAATGTCACCTCGAGACCGTCGGCGGCGGACGAGCCAACCCCGGTACGATAGAAGACCGTGCCATGAGGGAATGGGCCGTCATGCAGGGCAAGCGCGATGTCGGGCTTGGGAAAGCGCGTGAACAGGCCATGCGCAATCATGGCACGGGCGCCGGCCACAATCTCCTCCGCCGGCTGGGCGATGAACATCAGCGTGCCGCGCCATTGGTCCTTCAGGCCCAGCAGCGTCTTCGCCGTTCCGACCCAGCTCGCCATGTGGATGTCGTGGCCGCAGCTATGGGCGACGAATACCTCCCGCCCGTTCCAGGTGGTCTTGTCGCGGCTCGCATAATCGAGGCCGGTCTTCTCTTCCATCGGCAGCCCGTCGAGTTCGGTGCGCACCATGATGGTGGGCCCGTCGCCGTTCTTGTAGATGGCAACCAGCCCGGTCTTGCCGACATTCTCGGTGACCTCGAAGCCGAGCGCGCGCATCTCGGCTGCGAGCCTGGCTGCGGTCTTCACTTCCTGAAAGGCCAGCTCCGGATGGGCGTGGAGTTCTTTGTAGAGCGCGTCGAGCTTTGGGTAATCGCTTGCGATCGACGTCTCGATCGCTTTCTTGAGATTGATAACATCGAGCTCTGCGTGGGCCGGCAGCAGGCTGGCTGCAAACAATGCGGCTGATACCGCCAGGGATCTGGCACATGGATTCATGACGCGGCTCCCTTTGATTGTGTCGCAGTATGTAGGATGGGTAGAGCGAAGCGAAACCCATCATTACAGCCACTGGTCGCGGCTGATGGGTATCGCTTCGCTCCACCCATCCTACGAACTACGTCGGCATCCGATGCATCGCGCAGATCTTGTTGCCGTCGAGATCGCGCAAATAGGCGAGGTACATTTTGCCCGCAGAGCCTTCGCGAATGCCCGGCGGATTCTCGCAGGTCTTGCCGCCATTGGCGAGGCCCGCCGCGTGCCATGCATCGGCCTGCTCGGGAGATTCTGCCGCAAAGCCGATGGTGCCGCCATTCGCCGGCGTCGCCGCCTGGCCGTTGATCGGCTTCGACACCGAGAACACACCGGTCTTGGTGAAGTAGAAAATACGGTGGCCATCGACCTTGGCCGGCCGCACCCCGAGCGTGCCGAGCAACGCGTCGTAGAACGCCTTGGCCTTTTCGAGGTCGTTGGTGCCGATCATTACGTGCGAAAACATTTCTTCAATTCCTCCCCAGTTTTTCTGACGAACAGCCGCAATTGCTGCTGCGCTTTCGCAAGGAACAACCCCGCGTGCTGCCCGTTGCCGGCCAATGTAGACGGCGCCCTCGGCGTTGCACAAGCAGGCGGGCTACCGGCGGGAGGTCCGGGAGCCCCCGTTGGCGGCAGATTACAGTTCGGTAATCCCGTCCGAGAGGGTGGTTTCCACCGGCAAACGCGGCGCCTCGACGCACCCGGGCATCTTGAAGCGCGGCTGGGGGAATTCTTACCTCTGGGATGCCAGTCCCGGCGTCCAGCCGCAGGCGGCAAGGAGACGACAATGAGCTATCTGAAGACTGCCATTCTTCTGGCCGGTCTCACCGGCCTCTTCATGGGTGTCGGCTATCTGATCGGCGGCGCCGGCGGTGCCCTGATCGCGCTCGTGGTCGCGGCTGCGACCAACCTGTTCGCCTACTGGAATTCGGACCGCATGGTGCTGTCGATGTACGGCGCCCATGAGGTCGACCGGAACAGCGCGCCCGACCTCTTCAATCTCGTGGCCGAGCTGGCCGGCCGCGCCGGCCTGCCGATGCCGCGCGTGTTCGTGATGGACGAGGCGCAGCCGAATGCATTTGCTACCGGCCGCAATCCGCAGAACGCCGCGGTCGCCGTGACCACGGGCCTGATGCAGTCGCTAAGCCGCGAGGAGCTCGCCGGCGTCATCGCGCACGAGCTTGCGCATATCAAGAACCACGACACGCTGCTGATGACCATCACCGCGACGATCGCCGGTGCGATTTCGATGGTTGCGCAGTTCGGCATGTTCTTCGGCGGCAACCGCGACAACAATCACGGACCCGGCATCATCGGCTCGATCGCGATGATGATCCTGGCCCCGCTCGGCGCCATGCTGGTGCAGATGGCGATCAGCCGTACCCGCGAATACGCCGCCGACGATCTCGGCGCGCGCATCTGCGGCCAGCCGATGTGGCTGGCGTCGGCGCTGTCCAAGATCGCGAATGCCGCGCATGTGGTGCCGAACCCGGAAGCCGAGCGCAATCCGGCGACCGCGCACATGTTCATCATCAACCCGCTATCGGGTCACGGCATGGACAATCTGTTCACGACGCACCCGTCCACGGAGAACCGCATCGCCGCGCTGCAGCAGCTCGCGGCGGAGATGGGCGCGAGCGGCGGAACACTTTCCGTCAACACCCGCGGCAGCTATCCGCGCCGCGGCCCGTGGGGCCGGACTTCCGCCTCACGCGGACCGTGGGGATAAAGAATAAGCCCGTCGTCATTCCGGGCCGTGCGCAAGCTCGGCCCGGAATTCATTACACCTGACGTCATTGCGAGCACAGCGAAGCAATCCACGTCTCCACTTGCGGCGCACTTGATGCCCTGCCTTCGCGAGGCACGACGACCTTCTGCGTGATGACGTTCTGCGTCCAACCACGAACCGTCAAAACGCCGTGTACCCGCCATCGATCACAAAACAATCCGCCGTATGATACGACGACGCCTTGCTCATGATGTACACGGCGATGCCGCCAAAATCCGTAGGCTCGCCGAAGCGGCGCACCGGGATGCGCGGCATCACGTTGGCGACGAATTTGTCGTTGCCCATGAGGCCGACGGTCATGTCGCTCTTGATCCAGCCAGGCAAGATCGCGTTCGCGGTGACACCGTGGCGCGCCAGTTCGACCGCAAGCGCGCGGCACAGCGCGTTCAGCGCCGCTTTGGTGCCGGCGTAATGCTCGTTGCGGGCGGTGCCGAACAGCGACGCGAGGCTCGAGGTTGCAACCAGCCGGCCGAACTTGTCGCCGGCCTCGGCGCGTTCGGTCATGTGGCGGGCGGCAACCTGAAACACGTGGAAGACGCCGTCGAGATTGGTCGCAAACATGCGTCGCCATTCCTCCTCGGTGCGGTCGATGAAGGCCCGCCGTCCGCCGCCGCCGATGCCGGCATTCGCAAAACAGCCGTCGACCCGGCCGAACGTATCGAGGGTTGCCTGCATCGCGGCCTTGACAGAAGCGGGATCGGAGACGTCGCAGATTTGGGTATGCACCTTGCCGGGACCGGCCGACATGGTTGCCGCCGCACTCCTGTTCTTCTCGGCGTTGCGTCCCCAGATCGAGACGTTGCAGCCTTGCGCGTTCAACGCCTGCGCGATGCCAAGGCCGATGCCGCCATTGCCACCAGTGATGACCGCCGTGCGGCCGGTGAGGTCAAAGATGCTCATTGGGTGTTTCCATTTTGTTTGGGGCTAGCTAGAGCATGATCCGGAAAAGTGGGTACCGGTTTTCCCTCGCGACAAACCCGGAACGGGTTTGCGCGGAGATCATGCTCAAACAATAACAGGTTTGCGCCCGGTGGCGGGCAGATGTTCTGTTGCAAGCATGGACAAGCGCGTCCGGAAAATCAAATATGGGCGAGACATCATCCGATCTTCCGCGCAGCGAAATAGCGCGTAAACACAAGTCATGAGGAAGCAATGCAGTTCAAGCACGTCACGCTCGATTTCGATGGCCCGGTCGCCATTCTCAAGCTCGACCATCAGGAGGTCATGAACGCGGTCTCGATGGACATGCTGGGCGGTCTCGGCGAGGCGCTCGATGCGATCGAGGACAAGCGGGATGAGGTGCGCTGCCTCGTGCTGACCGGTGCCGGACGCGCATTCTGCACCGGCGCCAATTTGCAGGGCCGCAACAACCAGAAGGCCGGCAAGAGCAATGCCGGGCAATCGCTGGAAATCGGCTTTCATCCGTTCCTGCGGCGGCTGCGCCGGCTGCATTGCCCGATCGTGTCGGCGGTCAATGGCCCCGCCGCCGGCGCCGGGATGAGCTTTGCATTGATGGGCGACATGATCGTGTGCGCGCGCTCATCCTATTTCCTGCAGGCGTTCCGCCGCATCGGCCTGGTGCCGGATTGCGGCTCGACCTGGCTGTTGCCGCGCATGATCGGCAAGGCGCGCTCGGTCGAATTGTCCTTGATGGGCGAGCGGCTGCCGGCGGAGAAGGCGCTGGAATGGGGCCTCGTCAACCGCGTCTATGACGATGCTGTCTTGATGGAAGAGGCGATGAAGCTCGCGCATGACCTCGCCAACGGACCGACGATCGCGCTGTCCTTGATCCGAAAGCTCTATTGGGACAGCCCGGAAAATTCCTTTGAGGAACAGCTCAATCTCGAATTCGAATCGCAACGCATCGCGGGCGCGGCGGAAGATTTCAAGGAAGGCGTCACCGCGTTCCTCGAAAAGCGCCCCGCCAAGTTCAGGGGCAAATGATCGAGCAGCAACTCGGACGCTGCGTCGCCTCCTGGTATGAGGGCGCGACCGGCGTTACCGGGGCCGCCAAGCTTTCCGGCGGCGCCAGCCAGGAAACCTGGACGTTCGACATCGTGCATGCGGACGGCAATGTCGGCGCGATCCTGCGCCGGGCGCCGCCGGGCTATGGCGCGTCGCCAGGACGGGCCGCCGGGCTCGATGCCGAGGCGACGCTGATGCAGCTCGCGCACGACGCCGGCCTGCCATCGCCGCGGGTGATGCATGTGCTGAAGCCGGAGGACGAACTCGGCACCGGCTTCATCATGCAGCGTATCGAGGGCGAGACCATCGCGCGCAAGATTCTTCGCGATGAGCAATTTGCAAAAGCGCGGCCGATTCTCGCGCGGCAGCTTGGCCGCGTGATCGCCGGCATTCACGGCCTGCCGGCTTTGAGGCTGCCAAAACTGCGCGAGATGAGCGCGACAAAGGAAATCGCCGATCTCGAACGAGAATACCGCAGTTTCAACTGGCCGCGTCCGGTGTTCGAATTGGCGCTGCGCTGGCTGCGCGAGCACGATCCCGGGCCGTCGAAAGAGGTGACGCTGGTGCACGGTGATTTCCGCCACGGCAACCTCATCATCGGGCCTGATGGCGTGCGCGCGGTGCTGGATTGGGAGCTGGCGCATTTGGGCGATCCGATGGAAGATCTCGGGTGGATCTGCGTCAACTCCTGGCGGTTCGGGGAGATCGACAAGCCGGTCGGCGGCTTCGGCTCCCGCGAAGATTTGTTCGCCGGCTATGAAGAAGCCGGCCGCAAGGTCGACCCCGACCGCGTGATGTTCTGGGAGGTGATGGGCACGCTGCGCTGGGGCATCATGTGCTGCGGCATGATGCAGCGCTTCCGCTCCGGGCCGGATCATTCGATGGAGCGTGCGATGATCGGGCGGCGCTCGTCGGAGACCGAAATCGATTTGCTGAGATTGCTTGCTCCGAGAGGAGGGTAAGATGCAGGACGAACCGACACCCACCGAACTGATCAAGGCGGTCGCGGAGTTCCTCCGCAACGAGATCGCGCCCGTCATCACGGGCCACAACGCCTTCAAGCTTCGCGTCGGCATCAATGCGCTGGATCTTGTCACGCGACAATTGGCGTTGGAGCAGGGGAACGATGCCGCGGAGTCCGCGCGGCTGAAGCAGTTGCTCGGCTCGGATGGTTCGTTGATCGAATTGAATCGCGCGCTGTCGGACAAGATTGCAGAAGGCGAGGTCGATCTGCAGACGCCGGGATTGGCCGAGCATCTCTGGCAGACCACGATGGACAAGCTCGCCGTCGACCAGCCGAATTATGCGTCGTACAAAAGGGAGCTGGGGGGATCGTAGGATGGGTAGAGCGCAGCGAAACCCATCAAGAGCATCGACGCCGTCGGCGATGGGTTTCGCTTCGCTCTACCCATCCTACAAGGGATCCTTATTTCCCCAACCATTTCGGCGGGCGCTTCTCCGCAAACGCCTTTGGTCCCTCGATGTAATCCTGCGAGGCCGCCATCGCCTTCACCGCCGGGTACTCCCGCTGCTCGGCGATCGCCTGTTCCAGCGATCCGTCGAGCCCGCGCTGGATCGCCTGCTTCGACGCGCGGATCGACATCGGCGAATTCTTGCAGATCGTCTCCGCCCATCGCTCGGCCGCCGCCAGCGCTTCGCCGGCGGGAACCACCTCATTCACAAAACCCAGTTCAAGACCCTCCTTGGCCGAGACGTGGCGCGCGGTGAGGATCATGCCCATGGCGCGCTTCAGCCCGATCTGCCGCGGCAGCCGGTGCACGCCGCCGGCGAGGGCTGCGAGGCCGACGCGGGGCTCGGGCAGCGCGAAGGTCGCATTCTCCGCGGCGATGATGAGGTCGCAGGCCAGCGCGATCTCGAAACCGCCGCCCATCGCCACGCCGTTGACAGCGGCGATGATCGGCTTGTCGCAGTCGAACCGCGAGGTGAGGCCGGCGAAGCCGCCCTTGTCCCAGCCGCGCTTGCCGCCTGCGGCCTGCCATTTCAGATCATTGCCGGCGCAGAACGCCTTGTCGCCGGCGCCGGTGACGATCGCGACCCATTGCGCAGGGTCGGCGGAGAAATCGTCGAACACCTTGTTGAGTTCGAAATGCGCGTCGATATGCAACGCGTTGTACACTTCGGGCCGCGACAGCGTGATGATCGTGATCGGTCCCTTGCGCGTTACCTTGGAGAATTTCAGGTCCATGTTTGCTCCCGTTTCGATTTTCTGCGGCGAAGAATATTGGCCACGATCATAGCGCCGGCGCGGCGTTCGATACCATCCAATTACGCAAGGCGCCTGCGCGTGCCAAGCTCGATTCCGTTGCTTGACTTGGACCGGGTCTTCCAACCTAAATCGGTCCGAGCAGGAGCGCTCGCGTAGCGCCTGAACGCAAATCAAAACAAACGACATTTCCGGGAGAGACCGCCTTGGATTTCAACCTGCCTGCCGACCTCACGGCCTATCTCGACGAGCTCGACCGCTTCATCGCGCGCGAGATCAAGCCGCTGGAGGAAGCCGACGACAACATCCGCTTCTTCGATCACCGCCGCGAATGGGCGCGCACCGATTTCGAAAACGGCGGCCTGCCGCGTCACGAATGGGAAGCGCTGCTCCGCAAGGCCAAGAATCGTGCCGACGCCGCCGGCCATTTGCGCTTCGCGATCCCGAAGCGCTACGGCGGCAAGGATGGTTCCAACCTCTGGATGGCCGTGATCCGCGAGCACTTTGCGTCAAAGGGCCTCGGCCTGCACAATGATTTGCAGAACGAACATTCGATCGTCGGCAATTTGCCCATCGTTACCATGCTCGACCGCTACGGCACCGACGATCAGAAGGCGATGATCGACGGCTCGATCACGGGAAAATATCGTATCACGTTCGGCCTCACCGAGCCCGAGCACGGCTCGGATGCGACCCATATGGAAACCAGGGCGGTGCAGGCGACCCGCGACAACGTCAAGGGCTGGATCATCAACGGCCAGAAGATGTGGACGACGGGCATGCATGTCGCCACCCATTGCGCGCTGTTCGCCCGCACCTCAGGTAATGACGGCGATGCGCGTGGCATCACCTGTTTGCTGGTGCCGGCCAAGAGCGAAGGCGTGAAAGTCGAGGAGTATATGTGGACCTTCAACATGCCGACGGACCATCCGCGCGTCAGCTTCACGGATGTGTTTGTCCCTGAGGATGCGCTGTTCGGCGAAATCGGCCGCGGCCTGTCGCTGGCGCAATGTTTTGTGCACGAGAACCGGATTCGCCAGGCGGCGAGTTCGCTGGGCGCGGCCGTCTACTGCATTAACGAGAGCGTCAAATATGCGCGCGAGCGAAAACCGTTCGGCAAGGCGCTGGCCGAGAACCAGGCGATCCAGTGGCCGCTGGTGGAACTGGCGACGCAGGCCGAGATGCTCAGGCTGTTGATCCGCAAGACCGCATGGGAGATGGACCAGCTCACGCAAGCGCAGGTCGAGCACACGCTATCCGACCGGGTGTCGATGTGTAATTTTTGGGCCAACCGCCTGTGCTGCGAGGCCGCCGACCGCGCCATGCAGGTGCACGGCGGCATGGGCTATTCGCGCCACAAGCCGTTCGAACACATCTACCGTCACCACCGCCGCTACCGCATCACCGAGGGGAGCGAGGAAATCCAGAAGCGCAAGGTCGCGGGATTCCTGTTCGGGTATATGGGGGCGGGGAAGCATTAGCGATTTCGGAATCGTAGGGTGGGAAAAGGCGCACTTGCGCCGTGCCCACCATCTATCCCGATCACAACAGCGGCTGGTGGGCACGCTTCGCTTTGCCCACCCTACGAAGCGAGATCAATTCACCTGCCGGTCCTTGCCCGCCCAATACGGATCACGCAAATTCCGCCGCAGAATCTTTCCCGACGGATTGCGCGGCAGCGCCTGCAGAAAGTCGACCGACTTCGGCGCCTTGAATCCCGCGATGCGCTCACGGGTGAAATTGATGATGTCGGTGGCGGTCGCCTGCTTGCCGGGCTTCATCACAACGATCGCCTTGACCGCTTCGCCCCACTTGTCGTCGGGGATGCCGATCACGGCGGCTTCGGCCACATCAGGGTGATCGCAGATCGCGCTTTCGACTTCGGCCGGGTAAATGTTTTCGCCGCCGGAGATGATCATGTCCTTGATGCGGTCGTGGATATAGAGGTAGCCGTCCTCGTCCATGTAGCCGGCATCGCCGGTGCGCAGCCAACCGTCGCTGCCGAGCGTCCTGGCGGTTGCCTCGGGCAGGTTCCAGTAGCCGGCCATGTTGGAGCCGGAGCGGGTGGCAATTTCGCCGACCTGGCGTGGCGGCAATCGCTTGCCATCAGGGTCGAGGATCGCAAGCTCGATGCCGGGCAGCGCCTTGCCGGCGGAGCGCATCCGCTCCAGCCCCTCGACGTGGTCCTCGGGCGGAAGGGCTACGATGGTGCCCGTCGTCTCGGTCATGCCGTACAGCTGCACGAAGCCGCATTTGAAAACCTCGATGCACTCCTTCAAGAGCGCAGCAGGAATCGGCGAGGCGCCGTAGAGCATATATTTCAGGCGGGAGAAATCCACCTGCCGCGCCCGCGGCTGTCGCACCACAAACTGCATCGCGGCCGGCACCATGAACAGTTTTGTAATTCCGGACTGTTCGAAGAAATCCAAAATCCGGGTCGGATCGAACTCGCGCGCGATCACGCCCTTGGCGCCGTGATAGAGGCCCATCACGCCCCAGCCGGAGCCGCCGATATGGAAGATCGGCATCGCCACCAGCGATACGTCGTCGCTGGTCCATTTGTTCCACTCGGGCTTCTCGGCCTCGTCGCCGGCGTTCACCAGATTGAGGAAGTTGGCATGCGACAGCATCGCGCCCTTGGGCTTGCCCGTGGTGCCCGACGTATAGAGCTGGATCGCGATGTCCTTCGGACTGATCGGCACCTTTGGGTCGTCGCCGCTTGCGGCGTCGCGCCAAGCAGCAAAATCCTGCCATTCCGGTGCGCCGCCCTCGGTGGTGATCACGTGGCGCACGTCAGGCAGTTGCGCCCTGATGTTGCGAACCTGGGTGATGAATTCAGGGCCTACGAACAGCACTGGCGCCTTGCAGTCGGTGACGATGAACGCAACCTCTGGGCCCGCGAGGCGCCAGTTGACCGGTGCCATCACCACATTGGCCTTCATCGCGCCCATCAACAATTCGAAATAGAAGTCGCTGTTCTTGCCGATATAGGCGATCCGCTCACCCGGCTTGACGCCGAGCGCAATCAGCGCATTCGCAACGCGGTTGGTGTTGATGTCGAATTCGGCGAAGCTGGTCTGGCGTCCCTCGAACTCATAGGCCGGCGCGTTCCCAAGTGTCCTGGCGCGGTCGCGCACCATGTCGGCAAGGTTCGTCAGTTGCTGCGAAACGGACATGTCTCTCCCGTAGCGTCTTGTTTTCGTTGCGCGGAGTTTGGCGTCATCCGGCAACAAAGACAATACGGGGTGGAGGCCGGGATGCTTCAACATGTCGTCCCCGCGGACGCGGGGACCCATACGCTGCGGCCTATCGGTGAGACGACAGAGCTAGTTGTCTTCGCAAAAACGGGCGACGGTGGTGGCTATCGCCCCCTGCGTTCGCAGGAACGACAGCGGAGATCACCCCCTTGCCGCGCGGTCCTTTTCGTTTTGCGCCTTGATCGAGTCGCGCGCCGCGTTCCAGTCGTCGTCGCTCCAGTCGCGCAGCTGATAGAAATTGCCGCCCATCGCGAGCGCCTGCGCGCCGTCCATGGCGATGGTTTCGCCGTTGATCCAGTCGCAGCCACCGGAGATCAGGAACACCGCGAGGTTCTGCAACTCCTCCATGGTGCCGACCCGGCCCATCGGGTTCTGCGCCCGGGTGCGCGCGCCGGCCTCGTCGCCGGGCTTGATGCGCTTGCTCATGCCCTCGGTCGGGATTTCACCGGGTGCAATCGTGTTGAGGCGGATGCCGTGTTTGCCCCATTCGACCGCCAGCGACATCGTCATGGCGTGGATCGCCGATTTGCTCATCGCCGACGGCACCACATAGGGCGAGCCGTTGCGCACCCAGGTCACGGTGATCGACACCACATTGCCGGGCAGCTTGGCGGCGATCCAGCGCCGTCCGACCGCATGCGTCACATAGAAAGTGCCATGCATCACGATGTTGGCGACGGCATCGAAGCCGCGCGGCGAGAGCTCTTCCGACCGCGAGATGAAATTTCCGGCAGCGTTGTTGATGAGATCGGTGAGGGGACCTTCGGTCCAGATCGCTTCGATCATTTCGTCGACGGCCATCGCATTGCGGATGTCGACGCCGTGGCTGATCACACGCCCGCCATGAAGGTCCATCAATTCGGTCGCGGTCTCATCGCACACGATTTTGCGGCGACCGCAGATGTGGACCTCGGCTCCCAGTTGGAGAAATCGTGCGGCCATGGACTTGCCGAGGCCGGTGCCGCCTCCGGTCACGAGAATGCGCCGCCCGGCGAGAAGCTGATCGTTGAACATCGTTTCCACCCACGGGGATTGTCTGTTAATTGGTCGATTGACTAAAACCGGACAACACCGTTCTGTAAAGCCGCAACTGAAGATATCAGCGAGGAGATTTTTCATGGAGCAACGCGTTTCGATCTCGATTTCGGACGGCATTGCCGATGTCCGGCTGGTGCGGGCCGACAAGATGAACGCGCTCGATGCCGCGATGTTTGAGGCGCTGGTGGCCGCAACCGAGCGGCTTGCCCATGAAAAAGGCGTTCGAGCGGTAGTATTGTCCGGGGAGGGGCGGGCGTTTTGCGCCGGTCTTGATATGGGACGCTTCGCCGCGATGAAGGAAAACGGCGGTAACGGGATCGCCGGTGGCGAGAAACGGGACCTGTCTGCACGCACGCATGGGCTTGCGAACTTTCCGCAACAGGCGGTCTGGGGCTGGCGGCAGCTTCCGGTGCCTGTCATCGCCGCGATCCAGGGCGTGGCGTTCGGTGGCGGGTTCCAGCTCGCGCTCGGTGCCGACATGCGCTTCCTCACGCCGGACGCGCGGATGTCAATCATGGAGATCAAATGGGGCCTGGTGCCCGACATGGCCGGCACGCCCATTCTCGCGAGCCTCGTCCGTGACGATATCCTGCGCGACCTCACCTATACCGGCCGCATCTTCTCGGCGCAGGAAGCCATGAGCTATGGCCTCGCGACGCGGATCTGCGACGATCCGCTTGCAGCGGCCCTCGAGGTCGCGCGTGAAATCGCCGGCAAGAGCCCGGATGCGATCCGCGCCGCCAAGCGCATGTTGAACAATTTGTCCGTCGATCCCGGTCCGGCGCTGCTTGCCGAATCCATCGAGCAGCAGAAGTTGCTGGGCAGCCCCAACCAGACCGAGGCGGTGCGTGCCAACATGGAAAAACGCGCGCCGCGGTTTGCGGAAGCTTAACCACGTTCCGTCATGGCCGGGCTTGTCCCGGCCAGCCACGTCTTCTTGTCCGACAACAGAAGTAAGACGCGGATCACCGGGGCATCTAGCGCGAAGACGCACTTCTGCCCGGTGATGACGATAGTAAGAGCGTCTTTCAATAAAGAAGAACAAGGCAATGACCGACTCCTCTCCCTTCCTCGGCATCATCAGCGGCCCGCGCAGGCGCGGCCACGACGAGATTGCCGATCGCGCCGACCGCATTGCCAGCGGCTTGCAAAAACTCGGCGTCAAGCAGGGTGACAGCGTCGCCACGCTGATGCGCAATGATATCGCCTTCATCGAGGCGGCCTATGCCGCGATGCGGCTCGGTGCCTATGGCGTGCCGGTCAACTGGCACTTCAAGCCGGAAGAGATCAATTATGTGCTGAAGGATTCCGGCACTTCGGTGCTGATTGCGCATGCCGACATGCTGCACCAGTTGCGCGAGGCGATCCCGCAAGGCGTCACTGCGCTCAGCGTGCCGACGCCACCGGAAATCCTCGCCAACTACAAGATCAACCCCGATCACCTCACCACGCCCGACTTTGCGATCAATTTCGAATCCTGGCTGAAGCAGCACCCGCGCTATGACGGGCCGGCGGTGCCGCAGCCGCAGAACATGATCTACACTTCGGGCACGACAGGCCATCCCAAGGGCGTGCGCCGCTTTGCCCCGACACCGGAACAGAGCGCCAACGCCGAACGTATGCGCAGCCTGATCTACGGCCTCAAGCCGGGCGCCCGCGCGCTGCTTCCGGGGCCGTTGTATCATTCCGCGCCGAACTCGTTCGGCCTGCGCGCCGGCCGCCTCGGCGGCGCGCTGGCGATCATGCCGCGCTTCGATGCGGAAGAATTTTTGCGCGTGGTCGAGACCGAGAAGATCGACACCATCTTCATGGTGCCGACCATGTTCATCCGCCTGATGAAGCTGCCGGTGGAGGTCCGCAAGAAATACGACATGTCCTCGCTACGCCACATCATCCATGCCGCTGCGCCCTGTCCGGCCGACGTCAAGCGCGCGATGATCGAATGGTGGGGGCCGATCATTTACGAGTTCTACGGTTCGACCGAATCGGGTGCCGTCACCTTTGCCACTTCCGAAGATGCGCTGAAAAAGCCCGGCACCGTCGGCAAGATTTCGCCCGGCGCGGAATT
Organism: Bradyrhizobium sp. 170; assembly: GCF_023101085.1. Classification (NCBI taxonomy): domain Bacteria; kingdom Pseudomonadati; phylum Pseudomonadota; class Alphaproteobacteria; order Hyphomicrobiales; family Nitrobacteraceae; genus Bradyrhizobium; species Bradyrhizobium sp. 170. Next base: position 3,372,486 of record NZ_CP064703.1, read on the forward strand.
ACGCTTCATCGGCGACGACGGCAAGGAACTGCCACAGGGCGAGATCGGCGAAATCTATTCGCGCATATCAGGCAACCCTGATTTCACCTATCACAACAAGCCGGAAAAGCGCGCCGAGATCGATCGCGACGGCTTCATCACCTCGGGCGATGTCGGCTACATCGACGCCGACGGCTACGTCTTCATCTGCGACCGCAAGCGCGACATGGTGATTTCGGGCGGCGTCAACATCTATCCGGCCGAGATCGAAGCCGCGTTGCATGCAATCCCTGGCGTGCATGACTGCGCAGTGTTCGGTATTCCCGACGCGGAGTTCGGCGAGGCGCTGATGGCCGTGGTGGAGCCGCAGCCGGGCGTGACGCTCGACATCGCCTCCGTCCGCGCCCAGCTCAAGATATCGCTGGCTGACTACAAGGTGCCGAAACACATCGAAATCCAGGCCAACCTGCCGCGGGAAGATTCCGGCAAGATCTTCAAGCGCCGCCTGCGCGATCCCTATTGGGAGCGGGCGGGGCGGAGGATTTAGGTATCTCGTCGTCCCTGCGAACGAACGCAGGGATCCATAACCACAGGCTGCGGCGCTCGCGAAAGGTCTCGCCCAGCGTGCCCTAAAGAGACGACATGGAGTATGGGTCCCTGCGAACGTTCGCAGGGACGACGCCAGGCAAGCCGCCAATCTTTATCTTGCACTGCGGCAAAAAAATTGCACACTCGGAATTGCCGGGCAATTTCTGAGGTGGCCAGCCAATGTCTTCCCAGACCATGCCTCCCGAGATCGAGGTCCGGTTCAACCGTACCGAGGAAACGCTGGCGCTGGAGGAGGATGCCCGGCTGCGGACCGATATCCGCCTGCTCGGGCGGATTCTCGGCGACACCGTGCGGGACCAGGAAGGCGCCGAGGTGTTCGACCTTGTCGAACGCATCCGGCAGACCTCGATCCGGTTCCATCGCGACGAGGACAAGCTGGCGCGGCGGGAGCTGGAGACGATCCTCGACAGCATGTCGACCAGCGATACCGTGCGCATCGTCCGCGCCTTCAGCTATTTCTCTCATCTCGCCAACATCGCCGAAGATCAGAACAACATCCGTCAAATGCGCGGGCGTGGCGCCGGCGGGCCGCGGCCGAGCACGCTGACGCAGACCCTGGCCCACGCAAAGACGGCCGGCTTCAGCGCCGCCGACCTGCGCCGCTTCTTTGGGGAGGCCCAGGTCAGTCCGGTGCTGACCGCGCACCCCACCGAAGTTCGCCGCAAGAGCACGATCGACCGCGAGATGGAAATCGCCGGATTGCTCGACCGTCGCGAGCGGGTGCAGCTCACGCCGGAAGAGGTTGAGGCCAGCGCCGAGCAGTTGCGCCGTGCCGTGCTGACGCTGTGGCAGACCAATCTGCTGCGCAGGACCAAGCTGACCGTGCTCGACGAAGTCGCCAACGGCCTGTCATTCTACGACTACACCTTCCTGCACGAGGTGCCGCGGCTGCACTGCGCACTGGAAGACCGGCTGAACCAGGAGGAGGGCGGCACGCCCGGCGAGCTGGCGTCGTTCCTGACCATGGGAAGCTGGATCGGCGGCGACCGCGACGGCAATCCGTTCGTCACCGCCGACGTCATGCGCGGTACCTTGCGGCTGCAGTCGAGCCGGGTGATGAACTTCTATCTGGAGGAGTTGCACGTCCTCGGCTCGGAACTGTCGCTGGCGGCGCATCTTGCCGACGTCTCCGACGAATTGCGCGCGCTGGCCGGGCGCTCGCCCGACAAATCGCCGCATCGGAGCGGCGAACCGTATCGGCTGGCGGTGTCCGGCATCTATGCCCGGCTGACTGCGACCGCGGTGCGGCTGGAGGTTGAAACCACGCGCCGGCCGGTCGGCGAGGCCGCGCCCTATGCAAGCGTGAAGGAATTCAAGGCCGATCTCGACGTGCTCGAGCGTTCATTGATTGCGAACAATTCCGGCGTCATCGCGCGCGGACGGCTGCGGTCGTTGCGCCGGGCCGTGGATTGTTTCGGCTTCCATCTCGCCCGGCTCGACATCCGGCAGAATTCCGCGGTGCATGAACGCACGGTGGCGGAGTTGCTCGACGCCGCGACTCCCGGCACGTCCTACCTCGCGCTCGGCGAAGAGGCCCGCGTTGCGCTGTTGGCGGGCGAATTGCGCAACCCGCGGCCGCTGGCGTCGTCCTTTGTCAAATACAGCGAGGAGACGCTGGGCGAACTCGCGGTGTTTCACGCCGCAGCCGAGGCGCACGCCAAGTTCGGCGCCGACGTGATCCACCAATGCATCATCTCCATGTGCAAGGGGATGTCCGACATGCTGGAGGTGGCGCTGTTGCTGAAGGAGGTCGGCCTCGTCAATCCCTCCGGTCGCAGCGCCATCAATATCGTGCCGCTGTTCGAGACCATCGAGGATTTGCAGGCGTCATCCGGCATCATGGACCAGATGCTGTCGCTGCACGATTATCGCCGGCTGGTGGACAGCCGCGGCGGCATCCAGGAAGTGATGCTCGGCTATTCCGACAGCAACAAGGATGGCGGCTTCGTCACCTCGGGCTGGGAGCTCTACAAGGCCGAAATCGAGCTTGTCGAGGTGTTCGAACGCCACCATGTGCGCTTGCGGTTATTTCACGGCCGTGGCGGATCGGTCGGCCGCGGCGGCGGCCCGAGCTATGACGCCATCATCGCGCAGCCCGGCGGCGCCGTGAACGGCCAGATCCGCATCACCGAGCAGGGCGAAATCATCTCGAGCAAATATTCCAACCCCGAGGTCGGCCGCAGCAATCTGGAAATCCTGGCCGCTGCCACGCTGGAGGCAAGCCTGCTGCATCCGCGGCAGAGCGCGCCGCGCAAGGAATATCTGACCGCGATGGAGCAATTGTCCGCCTTGGCATTCAAGGCGTATCGCGGGCTGGTCTACGAGACCGACGGCTTTGCCGATTATTTCTGGGGCTCGACCGTCATCACCGAAATCTCGACGCTCAACATCGGCAGCCGCCCGGCGTCGCGCAAGAAGACCCGCGAGATCGAGGACCTCCGCGCGATTCCCTGGGTGTTCAGCTGGGCGCAGTGCCGGCTGATGCTGCCGGGTTGGTACGGGTTCGGCTCCGCAGTCGAGACCTGGATTGCGGAACATCCGGAGCAGGGCATGCCACTCCTGCAGGAACTCTATCGCGAATGGCCGTTCTTCCGCACGCTGTTGTCGAACATGGACATGGTGCTGGCGAAAAGCTCGATCGCGATCGCCTCGCGTTACGCCGAACTGGTGCCCGACGTGAAATTGCGCGAAAGCATTTTTGGGCGCATCCGGCGCGAATGGCATTCGTCGATCGAGACGCTGCTCGACATCATGGGGCACGAACGGCTGCTGCAGGGCAACCCGCTGCTGGAACGATCGATCCGCAACCGCTTCCCCTATCTCGACCCGCTCAACCACGTGCAGGTGGAATTGCTGAAGGAGCACCGCGCGCAGAACCCGGACGAGCAGGTGCTGCGCGGGATTCAGCTCACGATCAACGGGATTTCGGCAGGGTTGCGGAATAGCGGGTGAGGGACGCCACTCGCTCCACCGTCGTCCCGGCGAACGCCGGGACCCATACCGCGTGATCTATCAGTAAGGCAGGATGGGAGAGACCATCCTCCAACAACAGGACCCTGTGGTTATGGGTCCCCGCGTGCGCGGGGACGACTCGTGGTGAGGTCGCAGGTTCAAAAATTATTCGCGCCCTCAGAGCTTCTCACGGCTTCATCGCGCCCTGCGCACTCGTATAAACCGCATACAGCGATGACGAGCCGCAGATATAAAGTCTGTTTCGCTGCTGACCGCCGAAGCACAAATTGGCGACAGTTTCCGGGATGTGGATCTTGCCGAGGAGATCGCCGTCAGGCGTGTAGCAGCGCACGCCGTCCTCATTCGGATCGCCCCAACCTACGGAGCACCAAAGACGCCCGGCGGTGTCGCAGCGCAGCCCGTCGGTAATGCTGGGCTTGGGCATGTCCGCAAAGACCTTGCTGTTCGAAAGCCTTCCGGCCGCGAGATCCACGTCGAACACGCGGATATGCGACGGGTTGTCCGGCCCGTCGGTGAAGCCGGTATCGCAGATATAGAGCTTCTTCTCGTCAGGCGAGAAGCAAAGGCCGTTCGGCTGCACGAAGTCATCGACCACCATCTTGATGTCGCCGGATTTCGGATCCACCCGGTAGACGTTTTTCTTTTCCTGCTCGGCGTCGGCCTTGATGCCCTCGTAAAAGCCGCCGATACCGTAGGCTGGGTCGCAGAACCAGATCGAACCGTCGGCCGCGACGACCGCGTCGTTCGGCGAGTTCAGCTTCTTGCCATTGTATTTGTCGGCGATGATCGTGATCGAGCCGTCGAGTTCGGTCCGGGTGACCCGTCGGCCGCTATGCTCGCAGGTGATCAGGCGTCCTTCCCGATCAATGGTATTGCCGTTCGAGTTCATCGACGGCTGACGGTAAACGCTGAGATGACCGTCATCCTCCGAGAAGCGCATGATGCGGTTATTGGGAATGTCGCTAAACAGAACATATCGCCCAGCCGGAAAGTAGACCGGACCTTCGGCCCAGCGGAATCCGGTGGCGACGCGCTCGACCGCCATGGTGCCGGCGAAGGCCGGAAAGCCTGTCGGCCCGAACGAAACCTTCGGCTTCTTCATCGACTCCAGGCGAGAGTCCGGATAGCGGGCGCCGGGAAGCGGGCCGAGCGGCAGGGGCGGCGATGCCGTTGTTGGCGCGCCGGTCTGGCCGAGCGGCGCGACGGAAGCCGCAGAAGCCGTCTTCATCGTTACCGCGGAGGCGGCGAATGCTGCTGCGCCGGTCAATATCTTGCGACGGTCGAAACCGCCGCGCTGTTGTTGGGGATCGGGAAAGGTCAGCGAGGTTGTCATGATTTCCTCCCAAGTTTTTTTGTTGGAAGGACAACATCGGCCCGCAATCCGGCATAAAGCGGGCGGGCTGTGGTGGAATAATTGGGGTGACGGCGTGCGGCATGGCCGTAGCCCGGATGGAGCGAAGCGCAATCCGGGGCCGACGTTCCCAAATTCCCGGGTTTCGCTGCGCTCCACCCGGGCTACGTATTCCTCAGATCGGATCCCAGGGGAAAATGTCCGCGGAGCGATCGAGCTTGTAGAACGATCCCTTGAGCGCGGGCATGCCATGCTCGGCGATGGTTTGCGGCGTCCAGCCTTCACTCCGCTGCACGGAGCGCAGCGGACGATTCTGGCTGAACAGGAAGATCTCGTTCATCCGTACCCCGAAGATCTGTCCGGTGACGTCCTTGGCGGCGTCGCTGAGCAGATAGGCGCAGACCGGCGCGATCTTCTCCGGCCCCATCTGCTGGATTTTCGCCACGCGTGCCTTCTCCGCCTCGGTCTCGGTCGGGATGGTGCCGATCATGCGGGTCCAGGCGAATGGCGAGACGCAGTTCGAGCGCACGTTGAAGCGGCCCATGTCGAGCGCGATCGACTTCGACAGGCCTACGATGCCGAGCTTGGCGGCGGCGTAGTTGGCTTGGCCGAAATTGCCGATCAGGCCCGAGGTCGAGGTGAAGTGCACGAAGGAGCCGCTCTCCTGTTCGCGGTAAATCCGCGCCGCGGCGTGAGAGACGTAGAACGAGCCCATCAGGTGCACCTTGATGACGGCCTCGAACGCTTCCACGCTCATCTTGTGGAAGATCATGTCGCGCAAAATGCCGGCATTGTTGACCACGCCGTCGAGCCGGCCGAAATGATCGGTCGCGGTCTTCACGATCTTGCTCGCGGGGATCGCTTCCGCCACCGACTCGAAATTGGCGACCGCAGTCCCGCCGCGCTTTTTGATCTCCTCGACCACTTCCTCGGCGGGTGCCGCGCTCGATCCGGCGCCGTCGGCGGCAACGCCGGGATCGTTGACGACGACTTTTGCTCCCTCCGCAGCGCAGAGCAGCGCAATCTCGCGTCCGATGCCGCGGCCTGCGCCGGTGACGATGATGACCTTGTCTTGCAGTGATTTTGCCATTGGACTCTCCTGTTGTCCTCCGTCATTCCGGGGCGCGCGGAGCTGGAATCTCGAGATTCCGGGTCTGGTCCTTCGGACCATCCCGGAATGACGAAGGTGATTACTTCTCGTTCGTAAAGATAATCGTGCCCGATGCCGCGAACATGCCGCCGACACCGTGACAGACCGAGACTTTCGCGTCCTTGACCTGTGCCGGCGCGATGCCGCGCATCTGCCGCACGCTCTCCTGCAGCGCGTACATGCCGTACATGCCGGAATGCATATAGCTCAATCCGCCGCCATTGGTGTTGAGCGGCAGCTTGCCGCCGGAGCGGGTATTGCCGTCGGCGATGAACTTGCCGGTCTCCTCGTGCGGCATGAAGCCGAGATCGCCCAGACCAAAAAGCGGCAGATGCGCAAAGGCGTCGTAGATCATCAGATGATCGACGTCCTTGTGGGCGATGCCGGCTTCGCGGAAGGCGGTCGGGCCTGCGACCTTGAAGGCGCGCGAAGAGTTGAACGTCTCCATCTGGCTGACCATCGGCGTTTCTACGCTTTCGCCGGTGCCAAGGATATACACCGGTTTGTTCGGAAAGTCCTTGGCGCGGTCGGCGGAGGTAAGGATCAGCGCGCCGCCGCCGTCGGTGACGAGGCAGCATTGCAGGATGCGAAATGGATAGGCGATCATCTTCGAATTCAGGACGTCCTCGACCGTGATCGGCGCCTTCATGGTCGCGCGTGGATTCTTCGCGGCCCATTCCCGCTGCGCCACCGCGACCATGGCGATCTGCTCGTGGGTGATGCCGTAGGTCTTCATGTAGCGCAGCACGGGGATCGGGAACATGCTGGGCGGGCCGTAGACGCCGAACGGCGACTCGAACTGGCCGTTCAAACTGTCAGGCGGCGTCGAGCGGGGCAGTTTGCCGATCATCGACTTGCCGCTTTCTGCATGCGTGATCAGCACGGTCTTGCAGAGCCCGGCCTCGATCGCGGCCGCCGCATGGCGGACATGCAGCATGAACGAGCAGCCGCCGACAGACGTGCCGTCGACCCAGGTCGGCGTGATGCCGAGGTAATGGGCGATCTGCTGCGGGGTTTCGACCGCGGTGGCAATGCCGTCGATATCGGACAGTTTCAGCCCGGCATCGGCGATGGCGTTGAGCGCCGCATCGGCGTGCAACTGGATCTGCGACATGTTGGGGATGACGCCGAGCTCGGTGGTTTCGGCTGCGCCGACGACGGCGACGGCATTTTTGCGCATGGTGCTTAACCCTTCGCCGGACGGAACAGGGGAAGAGTGATCTTGTCGTCGAGTTTTTCGAACGCGACTTCGAGCTTCATGTCGAGTTCGAGCGCCTCGGGCGTCTGCGGGCAATCGATGATGTTGCTCATCATGCGCGGACCTTCGTCGAGTTCGACGACCGCGATCGCATAAGGCGGGGTGAAGCCGGGCGCTGCCGGACGGTGGTTGATGACGTAGCTGTAGAGCGTGCCCTTGCCGCTCGCCTTGAAGATCGAGACCTTGCGCGAGGCGCAGGAGGGGCAGAACGGGCGCGGCGGGAAATAGACATTGGCGCAGGCATCGCAACGCTGCAGGCGCAACTCGCCGGCCCGCGTTCCATCCCAGAAATGCTGCGTTTCAGGCGTGGGTTTTGGTTTGGCGCGCGCGGGCTCCGCCATATCGGCTATTCTCCTTGGGGCGCGGGCGTCGGCCCGCATGTTGCGGTCTTGATGCGACATTGACCGATCTCCGTCAACGGTCCCAGCAGCGGTGCTGTCGCATGGCCGCATTCCCTGCGCGTGAGAGCGCTTGTATGCCAGCCCGTCATCGGAGATAGTCCGCGCCACGGTAAATCGCACAGGAAGTAATCAAGAACACCATGCCGAACCATCCGACACTCGCCAGCCTGGCCGCCGACCTCGACACTGGGCGCACCACCGCGCGCAAACTGGTCGAGGCATGTCTCGCAAGGATTGCCGATCCGGCAGGCGAGGGTGCGCGGACCTTCATACACGTCGACAAGGATGCGGCGCTCGCCGCTGCGGATGCGATGGATCATCTGCGGAAAGCCAACGCCGCACTGTCGCCCTATGCCGGCATTCCCGTGTCGATCAAGGACCTCTACGACATCAAGGGGCAGGTGACCCGCGCCGGCTCCCGCGCGCTGGAGGATTCAGCGCCGGCTGAGGCCGATGCGCCTGTGGTGGCGCGGCTGCGCCGGGCGGGCTTCATCGTCATTGGCCGCACCAACATGACCGAATTCGCCTATTCCGGCATCGGCATCAATCCGCATTACGGCACGCCGAAAAGCATCTGGAGTCGCAGCGTCGGCCACGTGCCCGGCGGCTCGTCCTCGGGCGCTGCGGTCTCGATCGCCGATCGCATGGCCCATGGCGCGCTCGGCACCGATACCGGCGGCTCCTGCCGGATTCCGGCGGCTTATAATGGCATCGTTGGCTTCAAGCCGACGCAACGCCGCGTGCCGCTCGACGGCGGCGTGCCGCTGTCTTTCTCGCTCGACAGCTTTGGGCCGCTGGCGCGCAGTGTCAATTGCTGCGCAGTGCTTGACGCCATGCTTGCGGATGAAGCCGTGCAGCCGTTGCAGCCGCGCCCGGTCAAGGGCATGCGGCTGGCGGTGCCGACCACGATCGCGCTGGACGACCTCGACGAAGAGGTCGCAAAGACTTTCGAACGTGCGCTTGAGACGCTGTCGCGGCAGGGCGCGTCGATCGAGCGGATCGAGGTGCCGGAATTTCACGATATCGGCGTCATGAACAGCAAGGGAGGTTTTGCCGCCGCTGAGAGCTACGCCTGGCACCGCTACCTGCTCACCAGCAAAGGCGACGTCTACGACCCCCGCGTGCGCGTCCGCATCCTGCGCGGCGAAGGCATCAGCGCGGCGGACTATATCGACATCCTCAAGGCGCGCCGTTCGTTCATTGCGCGAACGGAACAGCGCATCGCGCCCTATGACGCGCTGGTGCTGCCGACGACGGCAAATGCGCCACCCAGGATAGCCGATCTTGCCGATGACCAGGCCTTCGCCACGCAGAATCTGCGCGCTTTGCGCAACTGCACGCTGATCAACATGCTCGACGGCTGCGCGATCTCGCTGCCGGCACATCGCGAAGGCGAGGTGCCGGTCGGGCTGATGCTGGCCGCCGCGGGCGGATCGGATCGCCGCATCTTCGAACTCGCCGCCGGAATGGAGAACATCATCCGTGTTTGATTTGACCTTCAATGTCGACGACAAGGGTATGTTGACGCCGCTGACGCTTGCGATCGATCAGGCCGTCATCGCCGGCTGGACCGGCCGCGATCCGGTGGCGCGCGACAAGCACATCGCCGAACTCGAAGCGATCGGCATCGCGCGGCCAGCTTCGACGCCGATCTATTACCGCTGCTCGGCGCGGCGGATTACGCAGGCCGACCGCATCGAGGTTTCGGGCGGGGACTCCAGCGGCGAGGTCGAGTTCGTGCTGATCGGCTGGCAAGGCCGGATCTTCGTCGGCTGCGGCTCCGACCATACCGACCGCAAGGTGGAAGCCTACAGCGTCACGGTCTCCAAACAGATGTGCGACAAGCCGGTGGCTTCGGTACTATGGGAGCTCGAGGACGTCATCGCTCACTGGGACAAGATGATCCTGCGATCCTGGGCCGTCATCGACGGCGCGCGCGTGCTGTATCAGGAGGGCACGCTGGACGCCATGCTGCCGGTGAAGGATCTGATCGACCGCGGCTTCGGCGGAAAGGGCCTGCCCGACGGCTGCGCCATGTTCGGCGGCACGTTTGCCGCCAAGGGCGGCATCCGCCCGGCTGATCGCTTCGAGTTCGAACTGGAGGATCCCGTGCTGAAGCGGAAGATCAGTCACGGCTATGACGTGATCACGATGCCGGTGCTGGGTTGATCCTGTCGTCCCTGCGAACGCAGGGACCCATACACCGCGGCACCAATTGTTTTTGAAGACGTTAGCCGTCTCGCTTTATCGATAGGACAACGCGGTATGGGTCCCTGCGTTCGCAGGGACGACGTGGTGAGGGCCTGCCGGAAATCGGGTGGCGAAAGTCCGGGTGGTTTGCGAGACTGCCAGCATGAAAGCAACCGCAAGAAATATCGACCGTTCCCCCGACATCGCCTCCCGCGTCGCTGCCATCGACTGGGCGCAGGCGACCACCGACCTCGACGCGCAGGGCTGCGCCGTCCTGAAGGAATTGCTGTCGCCTGATGAATGCGCTGCACTGGCCGCGCTCTATCCCGATGACAAGAATTTTCGTAGCCGGATCGTGATGGGGCGCCACGGCTTTGGCCGCGGCGAATACAAATATTTTGCCTATCCGCTGCCCGACCTGATCGCGCAGTTGCGGCCCGCGCTCTATGCGCGGCTTTGCGGAACGGCCAATCGCTGGAACGAGACCATGGGGATCGACATCCGTTATCCCGACCGGCACGAAGTGTTTCTGAAGCGCTGCCACGACGCCGGGCAGACGCGGCCGACGCCGCTGCTGCTGCAATATGGCGAGGGCGACTACAATTGCCTGCATCAGGACCTCTATGGCGAGCACGTGTTTCCGCTGCAGGTCGCGATCCTGCTGTCGGAACCGGGGCGAGATTTCGAAGGTGGCGAGTTCGTGCTGACGGAGCAGCGGCCGCGGATGCAGTCGCGGCCCGAGGTGGTTCCGCTCAGGCAGGGCGATGCGGTGGCCTTTGCTGTGCATCATCGGCCGGTGCAGGGGACGCGCGGGCCCTACCGCGTTAATCTGCGCCATGGCGTCAGCCGGATCCGCTCCGGCCACCGCCATACCGTTGGTGTGATCTTCCACGATGCCAAATGAGTGCGGACTGAGTTGACTGCGGATTTGTTCGAGGCCGTTCCGGATGCGCGCCCGTCGCGTGAAGCGATGACGGAGGGCGCTGTCTTGCTGCGCGGATTTGCACGGCCGTTTGAGGGCGAAGTCGTCGCAGCGCTCCGCGAGATCATCGCGCAAGCGCCGTTCCGGCGCATGTTCACGCCCGGCGGTCACCAGATGTCGGTGGCGATGACCAATTGCGGCACCGCAGGCTGGGTCACCGATCACAGCGGGTATCGCTACGACGGTACCGATCCCAATTCCGGGCAGCCTTGGCCGGCGATGCCTGCCGTGTTTTGTCAACTGGCGGAGCAGGCGGCCGCCGCGGGCGGCTTCGACGGCTTTGCGCCGGATGCCTGCCTCGTCAACCGCTACGAGCCCGGCGCTCGCATGTCGCTGCATCAGGACAAGGACGAGCAGGATTTTGCCGCGCCGATCGTCTCGGTATCGCTCGGGTTGCCTGCGATCTTCCTGTTCGGCGGCCTGAAGCGCGCCGACAAGCCGCGCCGCTACCGGCTGGAGCACGGCGACGTCGTGGTCTGGGGCGGCTCGTCGCGGCTGTTCTTTCACGGCGTGGCGCCGCTAGCCGATGGCGAACATGCTGTCATGGGCCGCCATCGCATCAACCTGACTTTTCGAAAAGCGCGATGATCTTTCCTTCTCCCCTTGTGGGAGAAGGTGGCGCGTAGCGCCGGATGAGGGGTTCTCTCCGTGGAGGCAGACCCCTCATCCGTCTCGCATCTGACGATGCGAGCCACCTTCTCCCACAAGGGGAGAAGGCAAGAGGCGTTCCATCGCGGGTTACCTTGGTCTATGCTCCCTCCGCCGGGGGGCTGACATGACCACATCAGAGGTAACGTCCGAGACCAATTCCACCGCCAACAGCACCGGCGTCTATCTCGCCGTGCTGCAGTTCGTGTTCACGCTGGGCTGGACCACTTACGTCATCTACCTGCCAAAGCTGTGCGCAGAGGTCGGGATCGCGCCATCAGCCGTGATCCTCATCCTGATGCTGGATCAGGCGATCTTCACCATCACCGACACCGCAATGGGGATTGCCGCCGACAGGATCGCGCCGTTCGTCGGCAAGCTCGGCGTCTTCGTCGGCGTCCTGACCGCGATCTCCTGCGCGGCCTTTGTCGCGCTGCCGTTTGTGGCCGGCACGGGTCCGGGCGCGCAGGTCTGGTTCATCGGACTGATCCTGATCTGGGTCGTGACGTCATCGGCGCTGCGCGCGCCGCCGCTGACGTTACTCGGCAAATACGGCGCGCGGCCGGCGATCCCGTTTCTGTCGGCGCTGGCGATGCTCGGCTACGGTCTGGCGGGCGCGGTATCGCCCTATCTGGGCGTGGTGCTGCGCAATCACGACCCGCGGCTGCCTTTTGTGATCTCAGGCGCCGTGCTGCTGATCACGACGCTCGCTCTGTCGAAGGTCGAACGTGATCTGGCGCAGGCGCCTCTTGCCGCGAAACCACCGGCGGTGCCCGCCAAATCGCTCGGTCAGGTGCCGATGTTCTTCATCGCCTCGATGGTCATTCTCTCGCTGGGCTATCAACTGCATTTTTCCATCAACAGCACGCCGTTCTTCCTGCGCTTCGCCAAGCCGGATGAGCTGCCATGGCTGATGCCGGTGTTCTGGATCGGCTTCAACATCGCGATGTTTCCGGCCAGCGTGGTGGTCAAGCACCGCGGCGGGCTGATCGTGATGGGAGCGGCCGCATTGTTCGGCGCACTGGCCGTTCTCGGCGCGGAGTACGCCGGTAACCTCAATATGCTGATCGCAGCGCAATTCGTTGCGGGCGCGGCGTGGGGCTGCATGCTGATGGCCGCGGTTTCGGCGGCGCTGGCGATCGGGGAGACCGGCGCCGAGGGCAAGGTGGTGGGGCTCGTCTTCTCCGCGCTGGCGCTCGCGACCTTTGCGCGGATGGCGGCGGTCGCCGGCGGGCTGCAAAAGCTGCCGGAATACGCGCCGCTGCTGCACTGGGCGCCGGTGGCGTGCTGGTCGGTCGCCGGCGCGGGGCTACTGGTGATCGCGGCGTCGCGGATGCAGCGGAGTATGCAAGCCCGGCGGGTCTAGACGTTCTTCGCCGGGTGAATGAACGCCCACGGCGAGACTTCCGAATCAGTCGGCACCTCCACCGAGATAACGTAAGGCCCGCCGTCGGTCAGCGCCTTTTCCAGCGCGGGGCGGAAGTGATCGGGTGACGTCACGCGTGCCGCGCCAACGCCGAAGGATTCTGCGAGCTTGACGAAATCCGGATTGACGAGGTCGGACGCCACCACGCGGCCATCGAAGCGTTCACGCTGGTCGCGGCGCACGTTGCCGTAGGCGTTATTGTTGAACACCAGCGTCACCACGCCGATCTTGAATTGCACGGCGGTCGACAGTTCCTGCACGCCGAACATGAAGCCGCCGTCGCCTGTGATCGCGACCACTGGCCGGTCCGGATTGGCGACCTTGGCGCCGAGCGCGGTCGGGAAGCCAGAGCCGAGCGTGCCCTGATAGCCCGAGGTGATGAAGGTGCGCGGCTCGTAGATCGGAAAGCCGTACCAGGAAGCGAAGCCGACCTGCGACAGCTCGTCGGTGACGATCGCATTGGCCGGCAGCACGTCGCGCAGGATGTTCAGATACGCCATTTGCGGCTGCACCTTCTGGATCTCCTGATGCGCCGCCGCGGTCGCCTCACGGATCTCGCCACGCCGGCCGCTGCTCTTGCTGTAGCCGGCCTTCTTCACCGCCGCCGCCAGATCGGCGGTGCCGGCCCTGGCATCCGCGATCACGGCTGCGTCCGGCGTGAACCGCCGCATCTCGACGGGATCGATATCGATACGAACCGATTTCAGGCCGTCGGGTTGGTAGGGCCAGCGCGACATCGTCGGCAGCTCCAGCCGCGTGCCGATCCCGATCATCAGATCGGTGGTCGGCCACAGCCTGTACGCCGCCGCCATGGTCAGCCCGAGTTCGTGGGCGTTGGAGACGATGCCGCGCCCGCTGCGGAACGCCACCACGGGCGCATCGATCATTTCAGCCAGTTCGAGGATTTCCTCGCGCGCATGGATCGCGCCGCTGCCGACGAAGATCATCGGCCGCTTGCTGGCCTTGATGAGGTCAGCGGCGGCCTTGATACGGTCAGGGTCGGGCTGCGGGGCGGGCAGGGTGTCGAACACCTTTGAAGGGCCGACCTCCGCGCGCTGCGTGAATACGTCCCACGGCATTTCCAGCGATACCGGACCGCGGCGTCCCGACATCATTTCCTGAAACGCGCGCGAGACCATCGCGGGCGCGACGTCGGGATATTCGATGCGGTCGGCCCATTTTACAAACGTGCGCAGCGTCGCGATCTGGTCGGGCATCTCGTGCAGATGGCCGCGGCCCTTGCCGAGAAACGCCGTCGGGACCTGACCGGTCAGGCACAGCACCGGTTCGTTGCAGCCGAATGCAGTGAGCAGGGCCGCGCCCGCATTGAGCACGCCGGGGCCGGGCACCACGCTGAATACGCCGGGGCGCCCCGAGGACCGCGCATAACCAAAGGCCATGTAGCCGCAAGCCTGCTCGTGCCGCGCGCCGATCACCTTCAATTGCGCCTGATGGAAGGCATCGAACAGGCCGTAGGTTTGCGCGCCGGGCAGGCCGAACACCGTATCGACGCCATGCGCGACGAGGCCATTGACGATCGCTTCGCCGCCGGAGGTTGATTTCATCGTTCGGTCCACTCGCTTCTCAGGATTGATCAGGCTTCGTCGGCCACGCCGTTCTTCAGCACGCCGACGCCATCGGCTTCAACCTCGATGACGTCGCCGGGCTTGAGATAGCGCGGCGGGTCGAACCGCGCGCCGGCCCCCGTCGGCGTTCCCGTCACGATGACGTCACCGGGTACCAGCGTGGTGAAGGTCGAGAGATAGTTGATGAGGTAACGGAAGCCGAAGATCAACCGCCCGGTGCGGTCGTCCTGCCGCGTCTCGCCATTGACCCGCGTGGTGAGGCGGATGTCGGCGATCTGGCTTTCGTCTGTGTAGGGCACGATCCACGGGCCGAGGCTGCCGGTGGAATCGAAATTCTTGCCCTGGGTGACATTGAACTTGGCGTGGCGCACCCAGTCGCGGATGGTGCCTTCGTTGCAGAGCGTGACCGCGGCGATATGGTCAAGCGCGTCGCGCTCCTTGATATGCCGTCCGGCCTTGCCGATGACCAGCACCAGCTCCCCCTCGTAATCGAGCTGCGCGGAGGCGCGCGGGCGCACCAGCGGCGTGTTGTGGCCAACAAACGAACGCGGCGTCCGCATGAACATGCTCGGATATTTCGGCGCGTCCTGGCCATCCTTGTACTCGGCGTTGCGGTCCGGATAGTTCACGCCGATACAGATGATCTTTTCCGGCGAGGGGATCGGCGGCTGCCATGTGATCGCATCGAGCGCATGGTCCGGCGTGCGCTTCGCGGCATCTTCGGCAAGTTTCATCAGCGCGCCATCAGCGATGGCTTCGCGCAGTGTGGGATACTCCTTTCCGAAACGCGCAGAGAGATCGACGATGCCGGCATCGGTCACGACGCCGTATTTCTGCGCGCCGTTGACGGTGTAAGTGGCGAGGCGGGGAGGGGCCATTCTCTATCCGATCAATCCGCAATCGTGACATCGGCGACGAAGGCCGGCTCGCGCACGGCCTGGCCGGCGAAGGGCGTACCTTCCTCGAACCAGGAGCGCGGCGCGGGCGCGCCCCACAGCGTCTGCCGGCGCGGGTCCTTCAGTGACCAGCGCAGCGGCTCGTGGTCGTGATCGCCGGTGAAGTAATCGCTGGTGTAGAGTTCGAGCCGGTGGCCGTCGGGATCGCGGACATACAGAAAGAACGCGTTCGAGATGCCGTGGCGGCCGGGGCCGCGCTCGATGTTCTTCAGGTAACCGCTGGATGCCATCACGTCGCACAGATGCAGGATGTTCATCGCTGTCGGCGTCCAATAGGCCATGTGATGCAGGCGAGGGCCGCGGCCGTTGGTGATGGCGAAGTCATGGACATTGCCCTTGCGGTGCATCCAGGCCGCCGCGATGCGCCCGTTCGGCCCGTCTTCCTCGCCATATTCGGTCAGGCGGAAGCCGAGCCGGGCGTAGAAGTCGACGGTGTTTTGCACTTCAGGCGCGAAGACGTTGAAATGGTCGAGCCGCTGCGGATGGCAGCCCTTGTAGAGGTCGTAGCGCCGCAGCAGATGCGGGCGCTTGTCCATCGTCGCGTAAAGTTCGAGCTGGAAGCCAGCGGGATCGGTGAATTGCAGCGTGCGGCCCTGGAACGGCTGCTCGACGAAGGCGTAGGTGATGCTGTTCTCGGAAAAGAAGCTGGCGGCCTTGTCGAGATCGCCGTCATTGCCGACCTTGAAGCCAAGGCGGTTGCAGGCCGCGACCGGGGCCTTCCGCAGCACCAGCGAGTGATGCTGATGCTCCTCGCTGCCGCGCAGGTACACCGCCATGGCGTCGCTGTCCTCGACATGGAGGCCGACGGTGTTCTCGTAGAACGCGCGGCTCTTGTTGAGGTCGACGACATCGAGCACGGCATGGCTGCAGCGGATGATGTTGAACGGCGGGTCGAAGATGTGTGTCGGAACGGGCATGCGGTTTCCTCAATCTGGCTCGTCATTCCGGGGCAGCCCGCAGGGCTGAGCCCGGAATCCATTTTCCCGGTGGCGATGGATTCCGGGCTCGACGCTGCGCGTCGCCCCGGAATGACCACTGTTGTTAGATTCCCAGCTTCTGAATCTTGTGCGTCCCGCGCGCGAGCGAGACGTGCTTGGTCTCCATGTAGAAGTCGAACGAGTAATCGCCGCCATCGCGACCGATACCTGAGGCCTTCATGCCGCCAAACGGCGTCGGCAGATGGCGGACGTTTTCGGAGTTGAGCCAGATCATGCCGGCCTCCAGCGCATCCGCCACCCGCAGCGCCCGGCCCATGTCGCCGGTCCAGACATAGCCGGTGAGGCCGTATTGCACGCCGTTGGCGATCTCGATCGCGTCCTTCTCGTCCTTGAAGGGGATCACGGTGAGGAACGGTCCGAACACTTCCTCCTGCGCCACCCGCATTTTCGAATTTGCGCCGGTGACCAGCGTCGGCTGCACGTAATGTCCACCGCCCGGACCGTCATACGGCTTTCCGCCGACCGCAATAGTGGCGCCGTCCTTTTTGGCGACATCGAAATAGCTGCAGACCTTTGCGAGATGCCGCTCATGGATCAGCGGCCCGATTTCGGTGGCGGGATCGAGGGGGTGCCCGACCTTCAGCGCCTTGACCCGGGCGGTCAGCTTTTCGATGAATTTTCCGGCGATGCCTTGCTGAACCAGCAGCCGGCTCGACGAGGTACAGCGCTCGCCGTTCAGCGAGTAGATCATGAAGACGACCGCATCCAGCGCCCGGTCGAGGTCGGCGTCATCAAACACGATCACCGGGTTCTTGCCGCCGAGCTCGAAATGGACGCGCTTCAGGGTGGGGGCGCCCTGGGCCATAATGGCCGAGCCGGTCGAGCTCTCGCCGACAAAGCCGATTGCCTTGATCGCGGGATGCTCGGTCAGCGCCTTGCCGGCTTCCTCGCCCATGCCGTGGACGGTGTTGAGCACGCCGTCGGGGAGGCCGGCCTGTTTCGCAAGCTTTGACAGGAGGTCGGCGGTCACCGGCGACCACTCGGCCGGCTTGTGCACGACGGTGCAGCCGGCGGCCAGGGCAGGGGCGATCTTCCAGGTCGACAGCATGAACGGGGTGTTCCACGGCGTGATCACGCCGACCGGGCCGATCGGCACCCGGGTCGAGATGTTCCAGTGCTCCTCGCTCGGCGTGTTGAGGCCGTCGCGGGCCTCGGCGCATTTGTCAGCGAAGAAACGGAAGTTCTCGGCCGCCCGGATCGCGGCCTTGGCCATGAAGCGATGCGCCTGGCCGGTGTCAATGCATTCCAGCACCGCGATGTCGTCAGCATGGTCCTCGATCGCATCGGCCACGCGATGCAGTAATTTCTTCCGCGCCGCCGCGGACATCTCGCGCCAGGATTTGAAGGCGGTTGCGGCTGCGGTTGCGGCACGGTCGATGTCTTCGGCGTTACCGCGGGCCGCCGACGCCAGCACCGCGCCATCCACCGGGGACTTCGTCTCAAAGGTCTGGCCGGAGATCGACGGCACGGTCTTGCCGTCGATCATGTGCCCGATGCCTTCGCTCTTTAACTTGGCGAGCAGGGGCGCTGCGCGGTCGCGGTTGGCCTGAAACAGGTCCTTGGGTGTCGCCTTATCCATGGATAGTCTCCACTTTCAGTGCTTCGTGGATGTTGTTGCGTTTCCAGCTTGTTTCCTTGTCGTTGATCTGCATGTCGAACGACAGCGCGAACTTTTGGTTCGCGAACACCGGGTCAAGGTGGGCCGACAAGGCCTTGAAAATATGTTCGCCGGCCTTCTTGCGGGTGGCGAGGTCGCGGCCCTCGCCGAGGCGAAGCACCATGTCGAGAAAGCTGTAATCCTGGCGGCCGTCGGCGATGGCATAGTGCTCGCATCTGACGGCGCGGACGCGAATACCTCCGAGCGGGAAGATGCCGGTCTCGACGGCGGCCTTGCGAACCTGCTCCACGACCGCGCCCATGTCGACGTGGCGATCGAGATTGCCTGAATATTCAATCGTGAAGTGCGGCATGTTGCGATGACTCCAGCTCTCTTAACGCGTCAGGCGAAGTAACAGCTCACGGAACCGTAGGGACCGTAGTCCGCCTGGATCGTGTCGCCCTTGCGGGTCTCGATCGGGCGGATGAACGAGCCCGCCAGCACCACTTGCCCCGCTTCCAGCGCCAGCCCGTTCGGCGCGATCTTGTTGGCAAGCCAGGCCACGGATGTAGCGGGATGGTTGAGAACGCCGGCCGCAAGCCCGGTTTCCTCGAGCTGGCCGTTACGGAAGCAGAGTGCACCGATCCAGCGCAGGTCGGCGTCCATCGGCCGGATCGGGCGGCCGCCGAGTACGATGCCGGCATTCGCGGCGTTGTCGGCGATGGTGTCGAAGATCTTGCGGGTGGATTTGGTTTGCGGATCGACGCGTTCAACCCGCGTATCGAGAATCTCCAGCGCCGGCACCACAAAATCGGTGGCGTTGAGCACGTCGAACATCGTGCAGTCCGGGCCCTCCAGCCGCGACTTCATCACGAAGGCGAGCTCGGCCTCGACGCGGGTGGCGATGAAGCGGTCTGACGGCACCAGCCCGCCATCGGCAAAGAACATGTCGTCGAGCAGGATGCCGGAGTCAGGCTCGTCGATATTGAGCGC
Organism: Bradyrhizobium sp. 170; assembly: GCF_023101085.1. NCBI lineage: Bacteria > Pseudomonadati > Pseudomonadota > Alphaproteobacteria > Hyphomicrobiales > Nitrobacteraceae > Bradyrhizobium > Bradyrhizobium sp. 170. The sequence continues at coordinate 3,391,583 of NZ_CP064703.1, forward strand.
GCTCTGCATCGCCTTCGAGGTCAGGCCGATCTTGTGGCCCTTCACGACACGCCCCCCGGCGACTTTCATATCGACCCAGGCCTTTTGAATAGCGTAGGCGTCTTCGATGCTTATGCCGGGATGTTCGAGCGAAAGCTGCCGGATCTGTTTCCGGGTCTTTTCGGCGCGATCGAGCCTTTCGGCGGCGCTGCGGATGTCGTCTCTGGAAAGGGCCATGGGCGTCCGGCTGCTCTACAAAAAGCGCGTGCTGAAATTTGTTTAACATGTTAAGTTATATTGCGCAAACTGATTTGATGCTTGTTGCGCCGCAAAACTTTATCCTTTCCGGAATCGACGATTCCGGAATAGTGGACCGCTGAAGATGGCAGGCAAGAAATCGCCGAACGGATCGCGTTCGGACCCGGCGGGAACGACGGAGACCCGCCGCGCGCCGATGCGCGAGTTCTCGCGTTCGTTGCCGATGTCGCTATTGCGCGCCCGTGAAGCGGTGATGCGCCAGTTCCGTCCGTCCTTGCGCAATCACGGGCTGACCGAGCAGCAGTGGCGGATCCTGCGCGCGCTGACAGCGGTTGATACCATCGAGGTGACCGAGCTGGCGCGCGTCGCGTTTTTGCTGGGTCCGAGCCTGTCGCGAATCCTGCGCGACCTCGAAGCACGCGATCTGATCGAGCGGCGGACCGCCAAGGCCGATCTGCGCCGCGGCGAGGTGTCGATCTCGTCCAAGGGGTTGAAATTGATCGAGGCCGTGGCGCCGACCTCGGAGGCGATCTACGCCGAAATCACCAGCCGCTATGGCGCCCGCAAGCTTGCCGAATTGCAGGACATGCTGGGCGAGCTGGAACGAAACCTTGCGGAGATGGAAGTGGCTGACGAACCAGACACCGAGGCCGATGAGTAATCACAAATTTGCATGATGCTACGGGCCCGATGCATAGCGGCCCGGCAAATGATTGCGATCATTTGGCTAATGCGACTGTGGCGGTAGACACAAGCGGGATTTTTCGCTCAAAGTGCCGACCAAGCCGGTCATGAAAACCGGTGCGGGAGTCTTTGGGTTCGCCGCTGAAAACGCAAGGCTTCCCCATACAAGGACAGGGCTGAAATCCGGATATGGTCACCATACAAGTCAACAATCTCATCGATTTTGTCGCCGAGGTTTTTTCTCATTCGGAATCCTCGCCCGAGGAAGCCAGGCGCATCGCGACCTACCTCACCACCGCCAATCTCACCGGACATGACAGCCACGGCGTGATCCGGGTTCCGGTCTACATCCGATGGAAGAAGACGGGTAACGTCGTTCCAAACCAGACCCCCGAGATTGTCGTCGATACGCCGTCGCTCGCCGTGGTCGATGGCAAGTTCGGCTATGGCCAGACCGTGACGCCGTTCGCCGTGCGGACCGGCATCGAGAAGTGCAAGAAGGCGGGGCTGTCAGCAGTTGCGCTGCGCAATGCCGGGCATATCGGCCGGGTCGGCGACTGGGCGGAAATGGCCGCTGCCGAAGGGCTGGTGTCGGTTCACTTCGTCAATGCGGCGGGCTCGCTGCTGGTGGCGCCTTATGGCGGGGTTCAGAAACGGCTCTCGACCGCGCCCTATTGCGTCGGCATTCCGCGCCAGGGGCAGGATCCGATCGTGCTCGATTTCGCCACCTCGATCGTGGCCGAAGGCAAGGTGCTGGTTGCCAGCCGCGGCGGCAAGAAGCTGCCGACCGGTGCGCTGGTCGATGCCGACGGCACGCTGAGCGAGGAGCCGTCCGTGCTCTATGGTCCCTACACCCCGGATGGACCTCGTGACCACACCAAGGGCACCGGTGCGATCCGTGCCTTCGGTGAGCACAAGGGATCGGGGCTGGCCTTCATCTGCGAGCTGCTCGGCGGCGCGCTCACCGGCACCGGCGCGACGTCAGGCGGCCGGCAATTCGCCAACGGGATGCTCGCCTTCTATGTCGATCCCAAGGTGATCGACACCAGCAATTATTTCGACGAGGAAATCTCGCGCTACACCGACTTCATCCGGGAAACCAAGCCGATCGCCGGCGTCGAGTCCGTGCTGGTTCCCGGAGACCCCGAACGCAAGATGCGCGCCGAACGCACCAAAAACGGCGTGCCGCTGCCGGACGATACCTGGGCTGCGATCATCAACACCGCCCGCGAGGTCGGTGTCAGCGAGGCCAGCATCCAGCGCGCCACCAGCTAATCAACTCCGCGAACTCCAACTATCCTAACGATCACAAAGGGAAAGCGATCAATGGCAACCAACAACGTCAAGAAAGTATGGGCCTCCGGCAAGGCCGTGGTGAACGCGTGGCTCGCGATTCCGTCCGGCTTCTCCGCCGAAGTGATCGCGCAATGCGGCTTCGACAGCGTCACCGTCGACATGCAGCACGGCGTGCAGGATTACCTTTCGATGGTGCAATGCTTTCAGGCGATGAACGGCCACCCGGTGACCCCCATGGTCCGCGTGCCCTGGAACGAGCCCGGCATTATCGGCAAGGTGCTCGACGGCGGCGCCTATGGCGTGATCTGCCCGATGATCAATACCGCGCAGGAAGCCAAGAACCTGGTCCAGTACGCCAAATATCCGCCGAAGGGCACGCGCTCGAACGGCCCGATCCGCTCCGGCATGTACGGTTCGGCCGGCAGCTACCAGCAGACGGCGAACGACGAGATCGTGCTGCTGCCGATGATGGAGACCAGGACCGCGGTCGAGAACATGGAATCGATCCTCGACGTCGAGGGCATCGACGGCGTCTATATCGGCCCGTCCGACCTCGGCTTCTCCTACGGCCTGGTGCCGAAGCTCGACCGCGACGAGCCGGAAATCCTCAAGATCTACGAGAAGATCGTCAAGGAATGCGGCAAGCGCGGCCTCCATCCCGGTATTCACTGCTCGGGCGCCGAGGGCGCGGTGCGCGCCATCAACATGGGCTTCAAGCTCGTGACGCTCTCGAACGAGAGCGGGTTGATGATGACCTACGCCAAGATGCAGGTGAACCAGACCCGGAAAGATTCCGCCGGTAAGGCGTAAGTAGCAAAGACGCAAATAGGGAGTGGCGAGTAGGGGATCGCTCAATTCGCCACTCGCTACTCGCCAGCCCTGAGGAGGTACCCACATGACCCCGGCACCCGTGATCCGCCTGCACCCTGACGACGGCGTGCTGATCGCGCGCGCGAGTCTGCCGCCCGGCATGGTGGTGGCCGACGGCGTCACCACGGTCGAGCGGATCCCGGCGGGCCACAAGGTCGCGATCAGGCCGATTGCCGTCGGTGAGCCGGTACGCCGCTACGGCCAGATCATCGGTTTTGCCACCGCCCCGATTGCGCCGGGCCAGCATGTGCATACCCAAAACTGCGGCATGGGCGATTTCGCCAAGGACTATGCCTTTGGCGTCGACGTCAAGCCGGTGCCGAATTTCGATCTGCCCGCGACCTTCGAGGGCATCCGCCGCGCCGACGGCCGCGTGGCGACGCGCAACTATATCGGCATCCTCACCTCGGTGAACTGCAGCGCCCATGTCGCCGGCATCGTCGCCGACATGTTCAAGAAGAATCCATTTACCGGCGATAACCCGCTGGCGGACTTCCCGAATGTCGACGGCGTGGTGGCGCTGACCCACAAGACCGGCTGCGGCATGACGCAGGACGAGCCGTTGGCGCTGCTGCGACGGACGCTCGGCGGCTATGCGCGGCATGTGAATTTCTCCGCCGTCGTGGTGCTGGGTCTGGGCTGCGAGGTCAACCAGATCGGCGGCCTGATGCAGGAGCAGAAGCTGGCCGGCCGCTTGCGCGCGATGGACATCCAGGAAGTCGGCGGCACCCGCAAGACGGTGGAAGCCGGCATCGCCTTCGTGAAGGAGGCGCTGACGGACGCCAATAAAGTAAAGCGGGAACCGGTGCCGGCCAGCGAACTGACGGTGGCGCTCCAATGCGGCGGCTCCGATGGTTACTCGGGCGTGTCAGCCAATCCGGCGCTGGGCGCGGCGAGCGATCTCCTGGTTGCCCACGGCGGCACGGTGATCCTCTCGGAGACGCCTGAAACCTACGGCGCCGAACATCTGCTGACCCGGCGCGCGGTCAGCCGCGAAGTAGGCGAAAAGCTGGTCGGACTGATGCGCTGGTGGGAAGAGTACACCAGGCGCGAGGGCGCGGAGATGAACGCCAACCCGAGTCCCGGCAACAAGGCCGGCGGCCTCACCACCATCCTCGAGAAATCATTGGGCGCGATGGCCAAGGCCGGCAGCACCAATCTGGTCGACGTGCTCAACTACGCCGAGCCCATCACCAAGAAGGGTTTTGTCTTCATGGACACGCCCGGCTACGACCCGGTCGCGGCCACGGGGCAGGTGGCCGGCGGCGCCAACATGGTCTGCTTCACCACGGGGCGCGGCAGCGTGTTCGGCTGCAAGCCCGCGCCGTCGATCAAGCTCGCGACCAACACGCCGATGTACAAGCGCATGGAAGACGACATGGACGTCAATTGCGGCACCATCCTCGACGGCGAGGAAACCGTGCAGCAATGCGGCCAGCGCATTTTCGAGCTGATGCTGAAAACGGCATCCGGCCAGCCGACCAAGAGCGAGAGCTTTGATTTCGGCGGCGCGGAGTTTGCGCCGTGGGTGCTTGGGGCGACGATGTAAGCTCTCGCAACACTCTCGCGTCGCCCCTGCGAACGCAGGGGCCCATAGCCACCGGCCTTCGTTATTGCGGGAAAGTGTCGATCAAACTGCCTTCCCGATAGATCACGCGGTATGGGTCCCTGCGTTCGCACTAGGGCATGCACACTTCTGGTGCGACGGATTGACTCGGGTCGGGGGATTCCAGAATCAGGAATCTGTGTGATTTGTATTGCGGCACTTCAGCTTTGGCAGGGGTGTCGGGATGCTGTCACAGATCGATTGGTCACTGGGTCGGTTCGGGGATCGTCGCCTCGATAAAGGGGGGCGGCGCTTGTCGAATGCATGGTCGCGGGCAAAGATGTCTGCCTGCGCCGGCTTTCGAAAGGCAACCGCGCCCGGGAGGTTCGGTTCAACCGGCTTCTCGGCAATGCCAAGGTGACGACAGAGCGCATCATCGAAAGCTGGAGCGAGGGCACGGTTGCCGCGGCAGAGGGCCGCCACGTGCTGGCGATCCAGGACACCAGTGAGATCAACTTCACCACCACGGCAGAGCGCCGACGCGGGCTCGGAGAGACCGCCAAGGGCAATGTCCACGGGTTGCTGCTGCACCCGATGCTGGCGGTAGACGCCGACAACGGCACCTGCCTCGGTCTGTTGAGCGGTCAGATATGGACGCGCAAGGGCCGCCGTACCGTCTCGCACGACCGGCGCGAGCTGTCGGACAAGGAATCGCAGCGCTGGATCGCCACGGCGCTGGCGGCCAAGCCGCTGCTGGCTGGGGCCGCCATGGTGACCGCGCTCGGTGACCGCGAGAGCGACATCTTCGCGCTTTATGCCAGCGCCGCCGAGCAGCACTTCCACGTGATCGCCCGCAGCATGCATGATCGCAAGCTGGCGGACGATAGCGGCCTGTACGCGAGCAGTGAGGCCATGGCGGCCGTGGACCAGCGCACCATCGTGCTGCCTGCGCGGGCACAGCGGGCCGAGCGGGTCGTGCCTCTCGAACTGCGCTTCGGCGCGGTGAACCTGGCCCGGCCACAAAGCAAGTTCCTGCGCCATCTGCCAGAAAGCCTGCCGCTGACCCTGGTCGATGTGCGTGAGGTTGATCCTCAAGCCGGTACCGAGCCGCTGCACTGGCGGCTTCTCACCACCCATTCGGTGACGAATGCAGAACAGGCCTGGCGTATCGTCGATTGGTACAAGCAGCGCTGGCTGATCGAGCAGTTCTTCCGCGTCCTCAAGACCCAAGGCTTCAAGCTCGAAGACAGCCAGCTCTCCACCGCCGATCGGCTCCTCAAGCTGGTCGCCATCGCGGCCAAAGCCGCGGTCATTACCATCCAACTCTTGCAGGCGCGCGATGGCCGCGGCCAACAGCCGATCCATCTCGCCTTCAAAGCGAACGAGGTCGCGGCGCTCACTGCCCTCAATCAAGATATCGAAGCCAAAAGCAAACGGCTCAACAATCCGTATCCGCCCGACAGCCTTGCCTGGGCTGCCTGGATCATCGGCCGTCTCGGCGGCTGGGACGGCTATCCCTCGTCCAAGCCGCCCGGTCCAATCACCATGAAACACGGTCTCGAGTACTTCCACGCCGTCGCGGTCGGATGGAGCCTCAGAAATGTGTGCATGCCCTAGCACTACTTTGGCAGATTTTTGCGATTGATCGGCGCAATTGGATTCCCGAATCAGATTTTCAATGATTCATGGGTGGTCGGCTTTTGGAGGGCCGACCATGGTGGACACGAGGTCGAAGTGGGAAGACGAGCTTGGACGCTGGCTCAAGCCATTCCTGGATCGTTTAGGTCACAAGGCACGGCGGCGGATGTGTCCGCTGTATGTTTCGGGACTGATTGGACCGGGTGATCGCAAGAGCGTCCAGCCGATGGCGGCGCGGCTGGCACCGAACGACTATGATCAGTTGCACCATTTCATCGCTGATGGCGTCTGGGATGCGGCGCCATTGGAGTCAGAATTGCTCGTTCAGGCCGATCGCCTCGTCGGCGGCAAAGATGCGGTGCTGGTCATCGACGACACAGCGATGCCGAAGAAGGGCGATCGTTCGGTTGGTGTCGCTCCGCAATATGCCTCGTCTCTCGGCAAGACGGCCAATTGCCAAACATTGGTGTCGCTGACGCTTGCGCGGGGTGAAGTGCCGGTAATGGTGGCATTACGTCTCTTCATTCCAGAGAGTTGGACGAGCAACCCGGTGCGTTTGAAGCGTGCGGGCGTTCCAGTCGAGCACCGCGCAGCGCGGACCAAGCCAGAGATCGCCTTGGCGGAGATCGATCGCGTGATGGCAGCCGGTATGCGCTTCGGCTGTGTGCTGGCGGATGCCGGTTACGGCCTCAGCGCGCCGTTCCGTCAGGGGCTCACGACACGCGGCCTGGCCTGGGCCGTCGGTATCCCTCGTCACCTGAAGGTGTATCCGGTCGAGGTTAAACTGATCTGGCCGGTTGCCGGTCGGGGCCGTCCCCGCAAGCGGCACATTCCGGATATCCTATCGAGGGCGGCCGAAGATATGCTGGCCAATGCCAAGTGGCAAAATGTGAGTTGGCGAAACGGTACCAAGGGCCGGCTGGAAGCTCGCTTCGCCGCTGTTCGCGTGCGAACCGCCGATGGGCCACCTCAGCGGATCAAGGACATGGGCCAGCAGCATCTTCCGGGGGACGAAGCCTGGCTCATCGGCGAACACAGGACGTCGGGAGAGAAGAAATATTATCTCGCCAATCTGCCGGCCAAGACGAATCTGCGCACGTTAGCTGCCACGATCAAAGCCCGATGGATTTGCGAACAGGCCCATCAGCAGTTGAAAGAGGAACTCGGGCTTGATCACTTCGAGGGAAGATCCTGGCAAGGCCTCCATCGTCACGCGCTCATGACCATGATCGCTTACGCATTCCTCCAGCATCGGCGTCTCGCACAAGCGGGGCGGAAAAAAAAGAATCAATGGTCCACCGCCTCAGCCGAGCCTGCCGGCCGTACGCCAGGCCATCGTCGATCTCATCGTTCAACCACGACCTCAGCGATGCCCGTACTGCAGAAGACAAATCGGCGAAAAGCAGCGGCGTGAATAAATCTGCCAAAGTAGTGCTAGTGCGTTCGCAGGGACGACAGCCTTCCGCACTTCCCATAGGCAACCGTTGCCCGTTGTTAATGCTTGATCCCACCCGGAACCAGTGTTCTGCTTAAAAAAGCCGCTGGAGTCTCCGGTCCGTGTCGATCTACGTCGCACTACATCACGTCACGCACTACAAATACGACCGACCGATCGATCTCGGCCCGCAAACCGTTCGCCTGCGCCCGGCGCCGCATACGCGCACGCCGATCCTGAGCTATTCGCTTAAAGTTACGCCAACAAATCATTTCGTGAACTGGCAGCAGGACCCGCAAGGCAACTGGCTGGCGCGCTTCGTGTTTCCGGAGAAGGCGTCTGAGCTGAAGATCGAAGTCGACTTCACCGCGCAGATGACGGTCGTCAATCCCTTCGACTTCTTTGTCGAGAGTTACGCCACTTCTTTTCCGTTTCAGTACACCAAGGATCTGAAGACCGAGCTCGCGCCGTATCTCGCCACGTCAGAGCAGGGGCCGCTGTTTGCGGCGTACTTGAAGGAGATTCCGCGCGAGGCCGACAGCACCGTCAATTTCCTGGTCGAACTCAACGCGCAACTGCAGAAAAAGATCAGCTACGTCATCCGGATGGAGCCGGGCATTCAGACGCCGGAGGAGACGCTGGCTTCCGGCTCCGGCTCGTGCCGCGACTCGGCGTGGCTGTTGATCCATATCTTCCGTCACCTCGGCCTCGCGGCGCGCTTCGTCTCCGGCTATCTCATGCAGTTGCGGCCCGACATCGATCCGGTCGAGGGCCCGCGCGAGGTCGAGAGCGATTTTACCGACCTGCACGCCTGGGCCGAAGTCTATCTTCCGGGCGCGGGCTGGATCGGCTTCGACGTCACCTCAGGCATGTTGACCGGCGAGGGGCACATCCCCGTCGCCGCCACGCCGCATTATCGCTCAGCGGCGCCGATCTCGGGCAGCGCCGGCTTCGCCAATGTCGAATTCGGTTTTGAGATGAGCGTCAGGCGCATTCGCGAGGCGCCGCGGATCACGCGGCCGTTCTCCGACGAATCCTGGGCGCGTCTCGATAGTCTCGGCGAACAGGTCGATGCCGATCTCCGGGCGGGTGATGTGCGCCTCACCATGGGCGGCGAGCCGACCTTCGTCTCCATCGACGATCTGGAATCGCCGGAATGGAACATCGCCGCCATCGGCCCGACCAAGCAGGCGCTGGCCGATGAACTGATCCGCAAGCTGCACGCCCGCTTTGCGCCGGGTGGGCTGCTGCATTACGGGCAGGGCAAATGGTATCCGGGCGAAAGCCTGCCGCGCTGGGCGTTTGGGCTGTATTGGCGCAAGGACGGCGTGCCGATCTGGAAGAATGCCGACCTGATCGCGAAGATCGAGAGCCCGCGCAAGGCGATAATCGAAGACGCTCAACAATTCATGGAAGGCACCGCGAAGCGGCTCGGGCTGGATGCCGGCTATGTCATGCCGGCGTATGAAGATCCTGCGCACTGGTTGCAGAAGGAAGCCGCGCTGCCGGTCAATGTCGATCCCAGCGACTCCAGGCTGGCCGACGCGGAAGAGCGCTCGCGCATGGCGCGGGTGTTCGATGAGGGGCTCAATAGACCCAAGGGGTTCGTGCTGCCGATCCAGCACGCGGGCGAGGACGCCCAAGGATCGGTGCAGGGCTGGATGAGCGAGTGCTGGCAACTTCGGCGCGGCCATCTGTTCCTGATCCCAGGCGATTCCCCGCTCGGTCTGCGGTTGCCGATGGCATCGTTGCCGCATGTCCCGCCGGAAGAATACCCTTATCTCGTCGAGCAGGATCCGATGGAGCCGCGTCTCGAATTGGCCGTCGAGGACAAGGACGTTGCGGCAGAAGGCGTGCCTTCAAAAGTGGCGCTGAAGCCGAAACCCAAGCCCAAGCCGGTGCGCACGGCGACGTCGGTCGAAATCCGCGATGGCGTGTTGTGCGCGTTCATGCCGCCAGTGGAAAAGCTTGAAGACTATCTCGAACTGATCGCGGCGGTGGAAGCGACCGCCGAGGAAATGCAGATCCAGGTTCATGTCGAGGGCTACGGGCCGCCCTACGATCCGCGCGTCGAGGTCATCAAGGTGACGCCCGATCCCGGCGTCATCGAAATCAACGTCCAGCCGGCGCAAAGCTGGCGCGAGGCGGTCGATATCACCTTCGGCCTGTATGAGGACGCCGCCAAAGTCCGGCTCGGTGCCAACCGCTTTCTCGTCGATGGCCGCCACACCGGCACCGGTGGCGGCAATCATGTCGTGGTCGGTGGCTCTACGCCGCAGGATTCGCCGTTCCTGCGCCGCCCCGATTTGCTCAAGAGCCTCGTCCTGTACTGGCAGCGTCATCCCTCGCTGTCCTACTTGTTCTCCGGCATGTTCATCGGCCCGACCAGCCAGGCGCCGCGCATCGACGAGGCGCGGCACGACGGGCTTTATGAACTGGAAGTCGCGCTCGCCCACGTGCCGCCGCCGGATATCGAGGCCCCGCTGTGGCTGGTCGACCGACTGTTCCGGCATATCCTTGTCGATATCACCGGCAATACCCATCGCGCCGAAATCTGCATCGACAAGCTCTATTCGCCGGATGGGCCGACCGGCCGCCTCGGGCTGGTCGAATTCCGCGCGCTCGAAATGCCGCCTGATCCCAGGATGTCGCTGGCGCAGCAACTCCTGATCCGCGCGCTGATCGCAAAGCTCTGGCGCGAGCCGCAGCAGGGCAAGTTCGTCCGCTGGGGCACGGCGCTGCACGATCGCTTCATGCTGCCGCATTTCCTCTGGGAGGATTTTCTGGGCGTGCTCGAAGAGCTCCGGCAATCCGGCTACGAATTCTCGCCGGAATGGTACTCGGCCCAGCTCGAGTTTCGTTTTCCGGTGTTCGGCCGTGTCCACCATGGCGGCGTCGCGCTGGAATTGCGTCAGGCGCTGGAGCCCTGGCACGTGCTCGGCGAGGAGGGTTCGGCCGGCGGCACCGTGCGCTATGTCGACTCTTCCGTCGAGCGCCTGCAGGTCAAGGCGACGGGCTTCGTCGAAGGCCGTCATGTCGTGACCTGCAACGGCAGGCGGATGCCGATGACGGCGACCGGCCGCGCCAGTGAGGCCGTCGCCGCGGTCCGCTTCAAGGCCTGGCAGCCGGCGTCGGGGCTGCATCCGACCATCCCGGTCCACGCCCCCCTGACATTTGACCTGATTGATACCTGGAACGGCCGCTCGCTCGGCGGCTGCGTGTACCATGTCGCCCATCCCGGCGGCCGCAGCTACGATACCAAGCCGGTCAATTCCTATGAGGCGGAAGCAAGGCGGCTGGCCCGGTTTCAGGATCACGGCCACACCCCGGGCAGGATCGACCCGCCGCCCGAGGAACGCACAATTGAATTCCCTTTGACGCTCGACTTGAGGACGCCGCTCCTGATCTAATCGGGAGCGACGCTCTCGGGGAATCGGAATGGCCGGCCAGGGTAACAATCAGGAGAGCAAAGCCCGTCCGGGCCAGCGCCGGATGGCGCAATGGACGCGGGACTATGCGCGGCTGCCCGGCATCCCCGACGAATATATCGGACCGGACGGCGCGCCCCGCGCTGCCTGGAGCCGGTTTTTCGATGCCTTTGCCGCGCTTTCGCCTGTTGATATCGAGCGGCGCTTTGCCTCCGCCGACCGGCATCTGCGCGAAGCCGGCGTCACCTACCGCGCCCCCGGCGAGACCGCCGACCGGCTGTGGCCGCTGAGCCATTTGCCGCTCATCATCGACGAGGCCGATTGGCAGCAATTGAGCACCGGCATCGCGCAACGCGCGCAATTGCTCGAAATGGTGCTGCGCGATCTCTATGGCGAGGGTCGGCTGATCGCCGATGGCGCCGTGCCTGCCGCCGCCATCGCCGGCAGCAACGAATATCTGCGGGCGGTTTGCGGGGTCAAACCGCCGGGCGGCCGCTATTTGCATTTTTATGCGGCCGACGTCGGTCGTGGTCCCGACGGGCGCTGGTGGGTGCTGAACGACCGCACCCAGGCGCCGTCAGGCGCCGGCTATGCATTGGAAAATCGGCTGGTGCTGTCGCGCGCTTTTTCCAATCTCTACAAGTCGATGAATGTCGAGCGCGTGGCGCCGTTCTTCGAGGCATTCCGTGACTCGCTCCGCGCCAGCGCCGATCGCGACGAGCCGCGGATCGGCCTGCTCACGCCGGGCGCCTTCAGCGAAACCTTTTTCGAACACGCGACACTGGCGCGCTATCTCGGCTTTCTTCTGGTCGAGGGCGACGATCTCGCCGTCAGCGGCGACCGCATCCACATCCGCACCGTCGCAGGCTTGAAGCGGCTCGACGTGCTGCTGCGCCGGGTCGATTCCAATTTTCTCGATCCGCTGGAGCTCGATGCGTCGTCGCATCTCGGCGTGCCCGGCCTGATCGACGTGCTGCGCAAGGACGGCGTCGTCGTCGCCAACATGCCGGGTTCCGGCGTGCTGGAAGCGCGGGCGCTGCTCGGCTTCCTGCCCAGCCTGTGCCGGCGCTTGCTCAGCGAGAATTTGATCATGCCGCACATCGCGACATGGTGGTGCGGGCAGAAATCCGCGCGCGAGGAAGTGTTGTCGCGGCTGGAAGACTTTGCGATCGAGGGCGCCTATGGCCGGGCCGTTCCTGGCTTTTCCCGCCATGGGCCCGTGCTCGCCGGCGAGCTGTCGCCGGCCGATCGCGACCGGCTCCGGCAGGCGATCACCGATCGCGGCATCGACTATGTCGGCCAGGAGCTGGTGCGGCTGTCGACGACGCCGGTGTGGGAGCAGGGCCGGATCACGCCGCGCCCGTTCGTGCTGCGGGTGTTTGCTGCCGCAACTCCCCAGGGCTGGACCATACTCCCCGGTGGCTTCTGCAGAATTGCCGAACAACCCGATGCCCGCGCCGTCTCGATGGGCGACGGCGCGCGGTCGGCCGATGTCTGGATTGTCTCCGACAAGGCGGTCTCGGCTTCGACGCTGCTGCCGGCCGCCGAAGCCGTGCGCATCCGGCGCATCGCCGGCGTGGTGCCGAGCCGCGCTGCGGACAATCTGTTCTGGCTCGGCCGCTATCTCGAGCGCGCCGAGGCAACGCTGCGGCTGATCCGCGCGCTCGGCACGCCGATGCGCGACCCCGTCAAGGGATCGTCGACCGCGCTGCCTTCGGTCGAGCGCATCCAGCGGCTTCTGGTGACCTGGGGCGCGACCTCGCAGGCGACGCGGACCAATCCCGCGAGGGTCGTCGCCGAGGCGCTGCAGAGCCCAGACAAATTCGGCTCGGCTTTGTCATTGGCAAAATCGGCGCAGCGCACGGCAAGTTCGTTGCGCGAGCGGCTTTCGCCCGACGCCTGGCAGATCATCACCGAGATGGTGGAGCGTCTCGCCTTGCAGGTCGACGACGACGACAGCGTCGTCAGCGCCGCCGAACTGACGTTGCAGGAACTGGCAAGCCTTGCAGGTTTGGCGCAGGAAAACATGAACCGCGCCGCCGGCTGGCGCTTCCTCGACATGGGCCGCCGTGTCGAGCGCGCCATCAACACCGCGCGGTTCGCGCGGCAGTTCGCCTATGACGAAGCGGGCGAGGAAGATCTCGATGTGCTGCTGACGCTGGTCGATTGCCAGATCACCTACCGCTCGCGCTATCTGGTCGGCCCGGCGCTGGCGCCGGTGCGCGATCTCGCGGTGCTCGATCCCTATAATCCGCGCTCGGTTGCGTTTCAGGTGGCGACGCTGAATGATCACATCGCCGCACTCCCGAGCCTGAAGGAGCACGGCCTGATCGAGCGGCCGCAGCGGCTGACGGTGGCCTTGCAGGCGACGCTGACGACGGCCGAGGCCGCGACGCTGGACGTCAAAACCCTGTTCGCGCTGGAGCAGGATCTGCTCAATCTCGCCGACGCCATCGGCCTGCATTACTTCCCGCACGGGCCCAATGCGAGCCGGCCGGAGAAGCTGACGGGCCTCGCGTGATCTACGACATCCGTCACGTCACGACCTACGCTTACGAAAGCCCGGTGAGTTTTGCGCGGTGCTCGCTGCGGCTGGAGCCGCGCAGCGGCGACGGGCAGCAATTGATTTCCCATTCGGTCGAGATCCGGCCGCGGCCGACCGAACGCGCCGTGCGTCGCGATTTTTTCGGCACCCATACCGAGAGCATCCTAATCGAAACCGCGCATCGCAATTTGCGGATCGATTCCCGCTCGCGCGTTTCGGTGTCGCGTAAGGCGCTCGACCGCGCCGCGCCGAGCCCGTCATGGGATGATATCCGCGACGTGGCGTTCGAGGCCTCTAGTCTCGGCCCCGCTTCGCCGGTCGGCTACGTCTTTGCGAGTTCGCTGGTGCCGGTGCTGGCGCCGCTCACCGCCTATGCCGCGGCGAGTTTCCCGCCGGGCGGTGGCATTCTTTCAGGCGCCGCCGATTTGATGCGCCGCATCCGCAACGATTTCAGGTACGACCCGAAGGCCACGGTGATCTCAACGCCGCTCCGCGAGGTGTTCGAGAAGCGCCACGGCGTGTGCCAGGATTTTGCCCATGTGATGATTGCGGGTTTGCGCGGGCTGGGTCTGCCCGCGGCCTATGTCAGCGGATATTTGCGCACCATTCCGCCGCCCGGGAAGCCGCGCCTGCAGGGCGCCGACGCCACCCATGCCTGGGTGTCAGTGTGGTGCGGCGCAGAGCTCGGCTGGGTCGGGTTCGATCCGACCAACGACATCATGATCGAGAACGATCACATCATCCTGGCAATCGGGCGCGACTTCTCCGATGTCTCGCCGGTCGACGGCATCATCGTCGGATCACGCAAGCAGAAGCTTGGCGTGGCCGTGGACGTGATCCCGGTGGGGTGAGGCGGATGCTGCCCGGTCTTGCCGGGTCCTCCTCACGAGGTGGCTGGCGCTCCGTCGCATGCGCGCCGCTCAAGCGATGGCGTTTCGCATGAGAGTGCATGACCGCCTCAAACAAATCAGCAGGGACGTTGGTTGGCGTCCCTGCCGACGGGAGTTTTAGTCACTGCGCTTTCTGTCGGGGGTCGTCTTTGGGATTTACGTAATTGATACCCCACGGCCCAGTGCTGTTGATCTGAACGACGGTTTCTTCATCCGTGAAGGCATAGTGCTCCATGCCGGGCGCGAACGCGAAGAAGCTTCCAGCCGGCAGCGGTTTGGCGCTGCTTTTATCCGCAACCTTGCCCATGCCGAGCGTAAACGTGCCAGAGATAACGGTCACGATTTCAGGCTTGGGGTGGGAGTGCGGGGGAACGGCATAGCCCTTGGGGAGCTTGAGCCGAAGCACGAACAAGCCGTCTTTCCCGGGGTCGCCGTAGAGTACGCTCGCTTCAGCCCCCGGCGGAACAGATGGCGGCGCCTTCGACCATTTTACATCCTGCGGCCCAAGCATCGTATCATCCATGCCTTGGGCTGACGTGGGACCGGCCAAGGCGATCAAGCCAGAGACGATGGCAACTTGAAGCATTTTCATGCGATCCTCCCATGTCTGAGACCAAACCCAACTTATGAAAGTGCTACCGAATTCTACCCCCAAAACTCGCGCCGCGCTCCCCCTCACAAATCGTCACGGCGTGCTCCAATGTCGCAGTCGGGTCACGGCTTTGAGTGGACTGCGTGGTTCCCGAACAAGTCCCGCGGCGTGCCGAGGGTCAATGATCGGCGTGTCGGCGGATTCAGTGTCAATCCGAAGCCTTGGCGAACTTTGCGGGGCCCGATTTCGTGGGCTCCTTCGGTCACACTCTGGCGCGAACCGGAGATGCTGTTCGCTTACGTGCCGGTCTTGCGCACCTGCTCGGACGAATCCGCGCGCAAATTGCGGAAGAACTTCTCGACTTCGCGGGAGAGCGTCTCGGCGGTAGCCGTCAGTTCGCTGGATGCGGTGAGAACGGACGCTGCGGCCGTGTTCGTCGTGCCAATCGCGTCGCTGAGCGAGCTGATATTGAGCACCAGCGTTCCATTGCCCTGTGCCGCCAGTTGCGCATTCGACGATATCTCGCGGGTTGCCGCATCCTGCTGCTCGATTGCGCTCGCGATGATGGAAGTCACCTCGTTGATCTCGCGGACCGCGTTGCCGATCTCGCGAACGGCTTCGACGGAGGTTTTGGTCGACGTCTGGATCAGGCCGACATTCTGGCCGATCTCGGCGGTCGCCTTGGCGGTCTGCTCGGCGAGTGCCTTGACCTCGTGGGCGACGACCGCAAAGCCGCGGCCGGCGTCGCCGGCACGCGCGGCTTCGATCGTCGCGTTCAGCGCCAGCAGATTGGTCTGCTCGGCGATCGCCTGAATCAGGG
Organism: Bradyrhizobium sp. 170; assembly: GCF_023101085.1. Taxonomy (NCBI): domain Bacteria; kingdom Pseudomonadati; phylum Pseudomonadota; class Alphaproteobacteria; order Hyphomicrobiales; family Nitrobacteraceae; genus Bradyrhizobium; species Bradyrhizobium sp. 170. The sequence continues at coordinate 3,407,564 of NZ_CP064703.1, forward strand.
TGAGCACGCCGTCGATGCGCTGGGTGGCGGCTGCAAGCCCTTCGATTTCGGCGACCGATCTCTCGGTGCGCTGGCCGGCCTGCTCGACGGCGCTGGCCGATTGGCGCACCTGGCGGCCGATTTCCTCGACCGAGGCTGAGAGCTCCTCGGCCGCGCTGGCGACGGCGGAAACGTTGCTGGAAGCCTGCTCGGTCGCGCCGGAGGCAGCCACCGCGCGTCCGCTGGCATCCGACGAGACGCTGGCGATGGTCTGGGCGGTGCCGCGCATCGAGGTCGCATTGTCGGTGACGGCGCGCAGCACGCCACTGATCGCTTCGCGGAAGGCGTCGACCGAGGCTTCGATGTGACGGGTACGCTCGTCGCGTGCTTTCGAATCGTCCAGCACCTGCGAATTGAGGTTGCGGTTGCCCTCCATCGCTTCCTGGAAGATCTTGATGGCACGGGCGAGCGCGCCGATCTCGTCGGCGCGGCCGGTATGCGGCACCTCGACGCCCTCGGCGCCGTCGGCGACCTGCTTGATGGTTGCGGTGATGACCGAAAGCGGGCGGGCGATGGAACGGGCGATGATCAGCACGCCGATGACGACCACCACCAGCGCCATGACGCCGAGGCAGGTCAGCACAAAGGCCATCGTGTGGTTGGTGTCGGTCTGTTGCGCCAGTCTCTTGCTGCGCTCGGCATAGACCTTGGACAGGGCTTCCAGATCCTTGTTCAGCGCCGTCCGCACTTCGCGGTTGGCGTCATTGTCGCCCCATTCGCGGCCTGCCGCCGCATTGATCTCGACACCGCGGCGAACGAGCTCCTTGCGGAAATCGACGAACTGCTGGATGCGCTTCTTGAAGGTGGCAAACTGCTGGGCGTCGTCAGCCTGGACCAGCGCCTCCCAGTTCTTGACGACGTCAAGAATACGTTCGTTGAACTTGAGCAGGCCGTCGCCGTATTTTTTCACCACCGCCGGATCAGTCGACATGTAGACGCCGCGCGATTCCATCACGACGGCATAGACCAGCGAATTGATGCGCTCGACGTTGAGCGCGGCGCGGCTGGCGGTCGAGACCGCTTCGGTAAGTTGGGCATTCTGGCGGGTGTTGTAGTCGGACAAGGCCGTGATGGCGGCGACGAGCAGGGCGAACAGCGCGAAGATTGAGTACAACTTGGCTGCAAGCGAAAACCGGGATGCCATGGCGTCACCAAAAACGAGTACGGGATTTACAATTCAGCCATATCGGCAAGCCTGAGCGGATCCAGTGAATGCCGTCGGTATAGGCAAAGTGTGCTGAATTTTGGTGGAGAATGTCTTAACGGGCGAAATTAATAGAACTGCAACTAATTGGAAATAACCAAGCGTTTTCAATCGATTGCAAGGTTGTGACAGGCTACGTCACTGGGAAAATTCGGCAGCCTTACGCGACTGCAGCGGGCTCTCGTATACCAGCGCAATTGGAGGTGGCTGTTCTGATAGCCGACGCGCGAGGGCCACGCGTCCGCCTGACGCAAGCATGCGGGAATGTGCCTCTGAAGGACGTTCGCATCGGCAAACATCTGTCGCGCGAATCAAGCTAGACAGCGAGCACGGCGACGGAAATTGATTGAACTCGTCTTGCCCGGGCGGCAGGCGCGCAATCCTTGGGGCCATCGCCCGAATCGTCACGTGACGCCTGTCGAAGGCGCCGCGCTGGTTCGATGATGCGCGAGAACGGGGACTTAATGGTTCAAAGTGCTGCCTTGCCGGCCAACGTCGATCTCTATCTTCACGTGCGAGTGCTGATCGGCATCATCCTCGGGCTCAGCGTCACGCGTCTGGTCAGCGGCATCGCGGCATTGGTTGCGCATCCCGGTCGCTACCGGATCTGGCCCGTTCATTTGGGTTGGGTCGCTTGGGCGCTCGTGAACGTGGTCACATTCTGGTGGTGGGAATTTCGGCTGAGCCTCATTCCGCACTGGACGTTTGGCCTCTATTTCTTCGTTTGCGTGTACGCATCGATGTACTACTTCCTGAGCGTCCTGCTTTTCCCCCAGGATCTGGAAGAATATACGGGTTATCAGGACTACTTTCTCTCACGTCGCCGCTGGTTCTTTGGATTTGCGGCCCTTACTGAAGCGCTCGATGTGGTCGACAGTTTGATAAAGGGCGAAGACCACCTGCGATCGCTGGGACTGGAGTATCTCTTGGCGAACGCCGCATTCATACTGGTATGCGGCGTAGCCACGACGACGCGCAATTTGAGATTCCATATGCTGTTTGCATTCGGCGCGGTCATCTATGAGATATGTTTCTTCGCCCGCTATTACGCTACGCTGAACTAGCCGAATTGAAGTCGGGGCTACCTCGACGATCTCGGCTGTGGCGTTGGCTGTCCGCCCGGCATAAGGTAGCTCCGCAATGGAGCGCGGGTAGGGGCGCAGGAAAGTCAGCATGGTCTATCGCCAGATCATCGGTGCCACCTCCTATGTCTTCGCCGATTTGCGCGAGCTGCTCGCCAAGGCGACGCCGCCGCGGTCCGGCGACCGTCTTGCCGGCGTCGCGGCCGAAAGCGCGGAACAAATGATCGCGGCGCGGATGGCGCTCGCCAACGTGCCGCTCAAGCAATTCCTCAACGAGGCGGTGATCCCCTACGAGGACGACGAGGTCACCCGGCTGATCCTCGATAGCCATGCGGCGCAGGCCTTTGCGCCCATTTCCGCGCTGACCGTCGGCGGCTTCCGCGACTGGCTGTTGTCCGATGCCGCAACCAGCGAAACGCTGGCGAAGGTCTCGCGCGGGGTCACGCCGGAAATGGCCGCCGGCGTCTGCAAGCTGATGCGCAACCAGGATCTGATTTTGGTGGCGAAGAAGTGCGCCGTGATGTCGGCGTTTCGCAACACCATAGGCCTGAAGGGCCGGATGAGCGTGCGGCTGCAGCCCAATCATCCCTTCGACGACGCCAAGGGCATTACCGCCTCGATCCTCGACGGCATCTTGCTTGGATCGGGCGACGCCTGCATCGGCATCAACCCCGCCAGCGACGATCCGGCTGTCATCGGCGAGTTGTTGCGGCTGCTCGACGGCATCATCGCGCGGCTGCAGATACCAACGCAGGGCTGCGTGCTCACCCACGTGACCACGACGCTCGGATTGATCGGGCAGGGCGCCCCGGTCGATCTGGTATTCCAGTCGATCGCGGGAACGGAGGCTGCCAACCGCAGCTTTGGCGTCGATCTCGCGCTGTTGCGCGAGGCGCGTGAGGCCGGGCTGTCGCTCCGCCGCGGCACGGTGGGCGACAATGTGATGTATTTCGAGACCGGGCAGGGCTCGGCGCTGTCGGCCAACGCCCATCACAATGTCGATCAGCAGACCTGCGAGGCGCGGGCCTATGCGGTGGCGCGCGCGTTCGATCCGCTTCTGGTCAACAGCGTGGTCGGTTTTATCGGTCCGGAATATCTCTATGACGGCAAGGAAATCATCCGCGCCGGCCTCGAGGATCACTTTTGCGGCAAGCTGCTCGGCCTGCCGCTCGGGGTCGACGTCTGCTACACCAACCATGCCGAAGCCGACCAGGACGACATGGACAATCTGCTGACGCTATTGGCCGCCGCCGGCGTCACCTTCATCATGGGTGTGCCGGGCGCCGACGACGTCATGCTGAACTACCAGTCGACCTCGTTCCACGACGCGCTGTATATCCGCGACCTCTTCGGATTGAAGCGGGCGCCGGAATTTGACGATTGGCTGGTTCGTTCAGGCCTCGCGGATGGCGATTTCCGGCTTGCGGGCAGCCCGGGGCTGCTGCCCGAATTTGCCGCGCGGCTGATCGCCTGAACGGCCCCCACGAGGCCTTTGGGCCATACCCAGCGGCCTGCAGATTTTCGTGCAACCAATTGAACCCACAACGAGTTAGAGTTGACTGTCACAATGTTGAAGAATTTCTGGCCCAACTTTCAATGTCGTGCTTAAATCCATGTGAGCCTTGAGGAAATTTGATGAGAGCTGAAGGCATCGGAACGGTACGGCGTATCCTGTGCGTCTTCCCGCGCTATACCTCCTCTTTTGGTACATTCGAATACGCCTATCCCCTGACCGACGGCGTCCAGGCGTTCATGCCGCCGCAGGGCCTGTTGCTGATCGCGGCCTATCTCCCGGCGAACTGGCCGGTCCGCTTCATCGACGAGAACATTCGCCCCGCCACCAAGGAGGACTTCGAATGGGCGGAGGCGGTGTTCGTCAGCGGCATGCACATCCAGCGCCAGCAGATGAACGACATCTGCCGCCGCGCGCATGCCTTCGATCTCGCCGTTGCGATCGGCGGGCCGTCAGTGAGCGCGTGCCCGGATTACTATCCCTCGTTCGATTATCTCCATGTCGGCGAACTCGGCGACGCCACCAATGAGCTGATCGCGCGGCTGGAGCGCGACCCGTCGCGCCCCGCGCAGCAGGTGGTATTGACGACCAAGGATCGTCTGTCGATGACCGAGTTTCCGATTCCGGCCTACGAGCTGGCGGAAGTGAAAAAATATCTGCTCGGCAGCATCCAGTATTCGAGCGGTTGCCCCTATCAGTGCGAATTCTGCGACATCCCCGGCCTTTATGGCCGCAATCCGCGCCTGAAGACGCCGCAGCAGATCGTCGCCGAACTGGACAAGCTGCGCGAATGCGGCATGACCGATACGGTCTATTTCGTCGATGACAATTTCATCGGCAATCGGAAAGCGGCGCTGGATCTGCTGCCGCACCTTGTCGAATGGCAGAAGCGAACCGGCTACATCACGCGGCTCGCCTGCGAGGCGACGCTCAACATCGCCAAGCGGCCTGAAATCCTCTCGCTGATGCGCGAGGCAATGTTCGTCACCGTATTCTGCGGCATCGAGACGCCCGATCCCGACGCGCTGCACGCGATGCACAAGGACCACAACATGATGGTCCCGATCCAGGAAGGCATCCACACCATCAATTCCTACGGCATGGAAGTCGTTTCCGGCATCATCATGGGGCTTGATACCGATAAGCCCGGCACCGCGGATGCACTGCTCAATTTCGTCGATGAATCGCGGATTCCCCTGCTGACGATCAACCTGCTGCAGGCGCTGCCGAAGACGCCGCTCTGGGATCGGCTGGAACGCGAGGGCCGCCTGGTTGACGACGACGGCCGCGATTCCAATGTCGAATTCCTGCTGCCCTACGACCAGGTCGTCAGTTCCTGGAAGCGATGCATGGAAATCGCCTACCAGCCCGAGAAGCTGTACGCGCGCTACCAGTATCAATGCGACTACACTTATGCACAGCGGATCAAGGTGCCGGTCGCGCCTGAAATGAAGACCTGGCCCAACATCAGGCGCGCGCTGATCATGCTGCGCAATATCTTCTGGCAGATCGGCGTGCTCGGCGACTACAGAAAAGTGTTCTGGAAGTTCGCGCTGGGACGGCTCCGTTGCGGCGATATCGAGGGCTTGATTGGCTCGGCGACGATTGCGCATCACCTGATCGAATTTGCGCGGGCTGCTACCAGTGGCCAGCAGAACGCCTCGAATTATTCGATCCGGCTGCGCGAGGCCTCGGTCCCTGCCGAGTAAAGCCCATGAAAACGCCGGCGCCGCCGTCCCGCCCGCTCGAAGCCTTGCGGGAACTGACGCCGGCGCGCGTCGGGCTCGGCCGCTCCGGCGCGAGCATGCCGACCGATGCGCTGCTTGCCTTCACGCTCGACCACGCGCGTGCGCGCGATGCCGTTCACACAGCTTTCGATGCGCCGCATCTGGTTGCCGGATTGGCCGGCCTCGGCCTGCAGGTCGGCGAGGTTTCCAGCCAGGCGCAGAGCCGGCGCGACTATCTGCGCCGTCCCGATCTCGGACGCATGCTCGATGCGGATTCGCGGCGCGCGCTGGAAAAGCACAGCGGCAGCGCGCGCGAGATTGTGATCGTGATCGGCGACGGGCTGTCGCCGGCGGCCGTCAATGTCCACGCCGTCGAACTGGTTCGCCATCTTGTTCCGCGCCTGACGGAGGCGGGAATCTCGTTGGGCCATGTCGTGGTCGCATCAGGCGCGCGGGTGGCGCTGGGCGACGAGATCGGGGCTGTGCTCGGCGCGCGGATGGTGGTGATGCTGATCGGCGAGCGGCCCGGCCTGTCGGCGCCCGACAGCCTCGGCGCGTATCTCACCTTTGCCCCGCGGATCGGCCTCACCGATGAGAAGCGCAATTGTGTGTCCAACATCCACGGTGCGGGGCTGAGCTACGATGAGGCCGTCTTCAAGATCGTGTGGCTGGTGCGTGAAGGTATCGCGCGCGGGATCACCGGCGTGGCGCTGAAGGACGAAAGCGGAACCGCGCTCATTGCCGCCAGGCCGGTCGATTGAACCGAAAACGCAACAACAGGCGGCCGCTTCGCCGTTGCGAGCAAACTCGCGCCTGATATAAGCGACCGAGGAGCGGGCAGAGACAGGCGATGGAGAAAACGGGGGCGGCACCAGGCGCGGCGGGCAAGCACGCGAGCCCGGACGGATTCCGTCTGGACATCAATGCGCTCCGGGCGCTTTCGGTGATCGCCGTCGTCGGCTTCCACTTCCAGATACCCGGATTCGCCGGGGGATTTGTCGGCGTCGACGTCTTCCTGGTGATCACCGGCTACCTCATGACGACGAAGGTGCTGAACGACCTGAAGCTCGGCCGGTTCTCGTTGTGGGGCTTCGGCATGATGCGGATGCGCCGGATTTATCCGGCGCTTGCGGTCGCAGTCGCAGCGTCCGTCGTCATCGGCTGGTTCGTGACCTTGCCGGGGGAATATCTCAAGCACCTGCTGCAGGCGTTGTCGGCGCTGACGTTCGTGTCGAATTTCGCCTTCAATAGCGATAACGGCTATTTCGCCATGGCCGCGCAGACCAAGCCGCTGCTGCACACCTGGTCGCTTTCGCTGGAGTGGCAGTTCTACATCTGGATGCCGTTGATGGCGTGGATGGTGTGGCTGCTGGCGTCCCGCACCAAGTCATCATTCAGCGCCGTGACGATCGCGTTGCAGCTCTTCGCCGCCGCGTCCCTGGCGTGGTGTTTATGGGCGAGCCAGCACGATGCGATGGGATCGTCGTTCTTCTCCTTGCGCGCGCGAGCCTGGGAGCCGTTGGCGGGAGGATTGATCGCTGCCGCGGAGATCCGGCGCCGATCGGAAGGCGCGAAAGCGTCATGGCTGGAATCACCGATCATGGCGCTCGCCGGCTGGGTGCTGGTCGCGGGCTGCACGGTCTATCCTCTGCCCGAAGCGCGATGGCCCGGCATGCTCACGATCCTGCCGATCCTGGGCGCAGCCATGGTCGTCGCGGCCCGACAGGGGGCAGGCGAGGGCAGCCTGCTCGGATTATCTCCGGTCCAGCGTATCGGCGACTGGTCCTACTCGATCTACCTCTGGCACTGGCCGATCTGGGTGTTCGCCCTGAGCTGGCTCGCGGTTCGTGGTTATGAAGTCGCCAGCGTGCAAAAGATAGCGATGGTGCTGGCCTCGCTCGCACTTGGCGCGCTCTCCTACCGCTATGTCGAGCAACCGGTCCGAATGCAGCGCGATTTCTGGACGCCGCGCCGGCTGCTGACGGCCTCCAGCGTCTCGTTTGCCGTGTTCGCCGGCTTTGTGTCGCTGGCTTTCCTCACCCACGGTTTTCCGGGCAGGCTGCCGGAATATTTGCTGCCGGCTGAACTCGCGCGAAGAACCAACACGCCACGCGATGAGTGTTTCCGGAACGCAAACTCCACCAAGCAGACGACCGAGGCCCATTGCAGTTTCGGCAGCGCGCAAGCGGCGGGCAGGCCGTCCGCGATCCTGTGGGGAGATTCCTTTGCCAACCAGTATCTCGAACCGATTTCGTCGGCCGCGCTCGCCACCGGAATCCACGGACTGATCGCGACGCAAAGCGGGTGCAGGGCCTTCGTCGACGATGCGGCAGGCAATGCAGGCGATCAGCCGCCATGCCGGCAGTTCAATCGCAGCACGCTTGATTTCGTGCTGGCGCAGGCGGAGCCGAGCATCGTCGTGCTCGGCAGCAACTGGGGCAATGCGGCCGAAATTTCTATCCTGGCGGACAGGCTGCTTGCGGCGGGCAAGACCGTCGTGCTGATCATGCCGCTACTGAACATCGGCTTCGATCTGCCGCAGCGGTGGATCGAAAACCAGATCCGCGCCGGCCGCGCCATCGATGAATGGAAGGTCGAGGCCGGCCCTAGGCTTATGATGAGCGCCTTCCGGGACGAGATCGCGCACGTTCTCGATCGGTATCGGGATAATCCGCATCTCGTTGTGGTGGACCCGCTGTCCGTCGTCTGCGAGCATGGCTATTGCTATCTGGTCCGAAACGGGCAGGCCAATTTCCGCGACACCGCGCACATTTCCAACGTCAATGCGAGCCAGTACCGCGGCCTGTTCGACGCTGCGTTCAGGGCGGCGCTCAGCGCCGGAACGGAAGCGGATAAGAAAAAGGACTGAGCGCTGCGTCACTTCTGGCGCGGTCTCCTCGCGGGAGCCGTTTCCCGAAAAATTGACCGAAACTGGTGCGCCGCTCCGTTGCGACTGGAGTTGGCGTTACCTGCCGGAACGCCCCAAGGCCGTGCCGGCAGGTGTGGCAAATCAGAGACTTAACGCGCATTTTCGTCACCTTCGTGTCGATTTGCCCCGCCGCGTGCGCTTGCCGGATGGGGTCCGGCCCTGTAAAACGGCGCCGATTAATTTACCGCGTGATTTCAATGGCTAGCGCCGATCGGATGGGGCTGGCAAAGCCGCATTAGCGCCACCAAACTGCATAAAACCAAGCTGCACAAACAGGCCGACGTGAGAACTGGACAGGGTATGCTCGACAAGAACTCCGAAAGTCGCGTCCACGTCGAAGCCATCGAGGAGCCGCCGCCGGGCAAGAGTATCGCCTTCGGGCTCGAGCGCATGGGGCTGATCGCGGTCAAGGCCCCGATCTTGTCCATGATCATTCTCGCCGCGCTGGTCGTGGCTGCGATCTTTGGCATCTACCGGATCAAGATCGACGACTCCTTGAGCCAGTTGTTCCGGTCCGATTCGAAGGACTACAAGCAATACGAGGCCGTGACCAAGCGCTTCCCGGCGACCGAATTCGACGTGCTGGTCGTGGTCGAGGGCAAGACGCTGCTGGCGCGCGAGAACCTCGAAAAGATCCGCGACATGGTCACCGACCTGCAATTGGTCGAGGGCGTGCGCGGTCTGGTGTCGCTGTTTTCGGCGCGCCAGGCGCCGGAGCCCGGCAAGCTGCCGGCCGCGCTGTTCCCGCCCGAACTGCCGCAAGGCGCCGCCTACGAGAAGTTCACCGAGACCGTCAAGTCCAACGAGATCATTCGCGGCAAGCTGTTGTCGGAGGACGGCACGCTGGCGCTGATCGTGCTGTCGCTCGAACCGAGCGTCGTTTCCTCAAACGATCTCGGCAAGGTGGTCGGCGAAATGCGGAAGATCATGGCCGACGATTTGTCGGGCAGCGGTCTCAACGCCCAGCTCTCCGGCGTTCCCGTGATGCAGCTCGAGATCCGCAACGCGGTCAAGCGCGACGGGCTGACCTACAACATCCTCGGTATTCTGGCCGGCTGCATCATCGCGATCATCTTCTTCCGCAAGATATCGTTCATGGTGGTTGCGGCGTTTCCGCCGATCATCGCGATCCTGCTCGCACTCGGCGGCCTCGGCTGGGCCGGTTTCAATCTCAACATGTTCCTGAACGTGATGACGCCGCTCATCATGGTGATCAGCTTCTCGGACTCGATGCAGCTCACCTTCGCCGCGCGTGACCGCCTGATCGCGGGCCAGGACAAATTGACCGCGTTCACCAACGCGGTGCTGGTGGTGGGCCCGGCCTGCGTGCTGACCCATGGCACCGCCGGCATCTCGTTTATCGCCCTGCAATTCTCCGATTCCGAATTGATCCGAAAGTTCGGCGAGGCCGGACTTGCCGCCACCATCATCGCGCTGATTGCGGTGCTCTCGCTGGTGCCGGTGTTCGGCGTGCTGTTCGTCCGCAACGAGAAGATCTTCGCCGTCAAGTTCCAGAGCGCGGATGCCGGCGTGCAGGCGCTGCGCAATTTCTGTTACTGGATCGCGGTGCGCATGGTCGGACGCCCCGGGTTGTTCAGCCTGCTCGCGCTGCTGCTCGTTGCCGGCCTCGGCTACATCTACGCCACGCTGGAGCCGCGCTACCGGCTCGCTGACCAGGTGCCGGACAAGCGGCAGGCGGTGGCGGCGTCGAGCCGCCTCGACGCCAAGCTCACCGGCGCCAATCCGATCGACGTGCTGATCGAATTCCCCAAGGGCGCCTCGCTCTATGCGCCGGATACGCTGAAGGCGATCGCCGACGTTCATTCGATGGTCGAGAAATCGGCCGGCGTCGGCAACGTCTGGTCGCTCGAAACCCTGCGCCGCTGGCTCGCCGAAAAAGCCGGCAGCAGCGACGTCGCGACGCTGAAGGAATATGTCAGCGTTATCCCGGAGCATCTGGTCCGCCGCTTCATCTCGGCCGATCAGGACGCGGTGGTGGTGTCGGGCCGCGTTCCCGATCTCGATTCAAGCGAGATACTTCCCGTGATCGACAAGCTCGACAAGTCGCTCGACAAGGTGCGGGCCGAGCATCCCGGCTTCGAAATCGCGGTCACCGGCCTCTCGGCGATCGCGGCGCGCAACAGCGCCAACATGATCGAGAAACTCAACCACGGCCTGACGATTGAATTCCTCATAGTCGCGATCTTCATCGGTCTCGCGTTCCGTTCGGTCGTGGTGATGTTCTCCTGCATCCTGCCCGGCATTTTCCCGGTGGTGGCGTCGGGTACGGTGCTGTGGATAATGGGCGAGGGGCTGCAATTCGCCAGCGTGGTCGCGCTGACGGTGTCGTTTGGCCTCGGTTTGAGCGCCACCATCCACTTCCTCAACCGGCTGCGGCTGGAGAGCAAGCCCGGCATCACGCCGGAGCTGGCGGTCGAGCGCGCCACCGTGCTGGTCGGTCCGGCGCTGATCCTGACCACGGTGGTGCTGGCCTGCGGCCTCGTCGTCACGGTGTTCTCCGACCTGCCGTCGCTGCGGCTGTTCGGCTGGCTCAGTGCGTTCTCGATGGTCGCTGCCCTGGCCGCGGACCTCTTCATCCTGCGTCCGACCTCGATGTTCCTGATCAACCTGTCGGAAAAGATTCGCGGCGTCAGTCACGTCAAGCCTGTGAAATAACGGGCCTGCCAATGAACAAGGGCTGCCGGTCAACGGCTTGCCGATGAGGGGCTGAGGAATGACGTCTGCAGGATCAGCTGTTCGCCTTGCGGCCGATGCCGCCGCCTACCGCGCCGTCGAACACATCTATCATTCCTATCTCACCGGGTTGATCCTGATGCTGGCGTCGCGGGCGGGCGCTCCGCGTGCGGCCGAGGTGGTGTTCCGTACCTTTCGGCGGCAGCAACTGGCGCGCTTTCTTCCCGGATTGAAGAAGCTCGGCCTCGACCAGCTTCCGCATGCGGTCGCGTGCGCCCAGTATCACTATCTGTCGAACCAGGTCGGCGGCGTGAAGGTCGAGTATGTCCATGAGAGCGACACCAAGGCCTGGGTGCGCTATCCGCCACCGCGCTGGATCTGGTCCGGCACCGCGATCTGCGGCATCCCCTCGGAAGTGTCGCGGGCGATGCTGCGCGGATGGCACGCCAATAACGGCGTCGTGCTCGGCAATCCCAGGCTCGGCTTCGTCTGCACGGGACAGACCGTCGATGGCCAGCCAGGGCTGGAAGGTTACTACAAGGAGTGGGATCACGAACTTGCGCCCGAGGAGCGGCTGCAGTTTTCGCCCGGCGAGCGCTGTCCGCCGTTCCGCGCTGATCTCGCGCCGAGCCTGCCCGGAAACACATGGCCGGAGGAACGGCTGCAGAAGGTGCTGCGTAATTATGCGATGGAGTACGTCACCTCGATCGTGCCTGAGACGATCAGGGTGCTTGGCCCGGAAGAGGGCGGCTATCTCGCCGGCGCCGCGGCGCGGCTCGTCGGGATGCACACCTTCGACGAGGTCGCTCGGCTGTTGGGCGGCGTGGAAGCGGGCGCGGCCGGTTTCGCCAAGGCCTTTGCCCGGCTTGCCCGCGGGCAGGACGACGACGCGGAATTGCGGTTGGAAGGCTCAGCCGCGACCGTGCGCCAGACGTCGTGGCGCCTGATGGCGGAACGTGAAGCGCTGTCGCCTCAAGTGTTCGATGCCTGGAACGAATTGTGGGTGGGGGCAGCGCTTGCGCATGATCGCTTCATGCGCGTCGAAGTGGCGGAACGTCGCGACCGCGGCGACACGCATTGGGGCTGGAAATTCGGCTGATCCAGCTAGCTGGCCGCAAAAATGAAAAGGCAGCGCCGCGGCGCTGCCTTTCATGCTGTTTCGAAGGGCAGGGATCAGGTCTTTGTCATCGTGATCTTGACGCCGCGGATCTCGCCCTTGGAGTCGATCTGCACGGACTGCTTGTTGCCGGTGGTCTTCAAATTCAGGTTTGCTGCAAATCCGGAAGCCTCGACGAACACGTCGATCTGGCCGCCACCTGCGGTGCCCTGCAGATTGCCGAAGATATTCCGGCTCTTTTCGCTCCAGTTGCCGGAGATGCGCTCGCCCTGGCTGGTGACGTCGCTCGACAGGTCGAATTTGTAGCTGTCGCTGGCACAGTGCAGATTTTGCTTCAGGCCGAGCCCGTTGGCGTTGACCTTGTAGTCGGCCTTGCAGCGGATGTTCTCGGTGGTGCCGTTGGAGAGTGCGACCGTGCCCGAGCCGGCCCAGTTTCCGTCAAAGCCTGCAAAGGGGCCTCCCGCCTGGGCATGGCTTGCGGTGACCGACAACATGAGCGCGGCGCCGACGCCAGCAGCTGCGAGAGCCTGACCGAACAAGCTGGAACCAAACAGTTTCATCGTGATTTTTCCCATAAAATAGACGCTTCTCTTGCAAGATACGTCTCGCCGCATCGAAGATTTAGTGTTCCCGCAGTAGCTTAGGTTCAAATGACGGAGCGTTGTTTCCGGCGCTGGCGCCGGGAAAATGGCCGCAAGCGGCCGAAGGAATCAACATTCCCATCAGCTCCGCCAGCGCAGCATCTAGCTTTGCGCCGCATCGTCTGCAACAGCCAATTGTCAGCAAAGTGTGGCAGAAATACACGTTAAATATCAGTCGGTTATTTAAGGTGCTCAGGTCGCCGCAAATGTCGCCGTAAATTTGACCGCATTTACCATGCTTGTCATCTGTTCGTTGCTGCGCTACGCGGCGCGCCTGCCATCCCAACAAATCCGTTCCGGCGCAGATCGAGGAACAGGATTTCTTGCTGCCGAAATGAAGGAATACGATGCGTAAATTTCTCCTCGCACTCACCCTGTTCTCGCTCTCGGCCTCGTCCGGAGCCTTCGCCCAGCAGCAGCAACGCAGCGGAACGGCGGAGGAACAGAAGGCCTGCACCCGCGACGTGCAGAAGTTCTGCCGTCCGGTGATCGACCAGGGCGATTTCACCATCCTGGCGTGTCTCAAGGAGCATCGTTCCAAGATCAGCGCCGCCTGCGACCAGGTCCTCAAGAGCAACGGCCAATAGGCCGCGTTCGCGCCCGTTAACCCTCGCGGAAAAGCCATTTTCGGCTATATGAGGCGCGTCACGGGCGGGGCTAAGCAGCCCATATAGCATTGGTTTTGGCGGCGTATTCCCCTATATGGGGCACGCGATCTTCTCGCGTGCGCCGAGCATCGGCGCAACGCCGCCAATTCCGAGTGAATGTAGCCAGTTCCTGATGACCAGCGCGAGCGACCTGCGATCCGGAAAGACCCACCGCGACGAGAATTTTCCGGTCGCGTCGTGGATCATTCATCCGCGTCACCGGGCGCTGATCCTGAGCTTCTATAATTTCGTCAGGACGGCCGACGACATCGCCGATCACGCGACGCTGAGCGCAGACGAGAAGCTGCGCTATCTCGACCTGCTCGAGGCGGAATTACTGGGCAAGGGCGACACGCAACCGGAGGCGGTCAGCCTGCGCCGCGCTTTTGCCGAGCGCGCGATGGCGCCGCGCCACGCGCTCGACGTGCTGGTCGCGTTCCGGATGGACGTCACCAAGCTGCGCTACGAGAACTGGGACGACGTCATTCATTATTGCCGCTATTCGGCCCTGCCGGTCGGCCGCTTCATGCTCGACGTCCATGGCGAGAGCACCTCGACCTGGGCCGCATCGGACGCGCTGTGCGCGGGGCTGCAGATCAACAACCACCTGCAGGATTGCGCCAAGGACTACAAAAACCTCAACCGCGTCTACCTGCCGCGCGATGCGCTGGCCGCCAGCGGCGCCACCGTCGAGATGCTGGGCGAGGCGAAGTCGCCGCCGGCGCTGCTGCAATGCCTGCAGGCGCTCGCGGTGCGGACCGAAACCCTGCTCAATGAAAGCAAGTCGCTCAGCGCCGAGGTGAAGGATTTCCGGCTCGGGCTCGAGGTTGCCGTGATCCAGGCCTTTGCCGACAAGATCGTCGGCATGCTGAAGGTGCGCGATCCGCTCAGCGAGCGCGTGCACCTGAACAAGCCCGAATTGCTCGTGCAGAGCATCGGAGGCATGGTCAACGAAATGATCAGGCGTGCCGCGGGACGCCGTCCCCAGACAAAACCGGCGGCAGGCGCATGACGGTGCAGACGGCGGCGGCCAACGCAGATTACGGCACCGCCGCGTCCGGCAGCTCGTTCTATGCCGCGATGCGCATCCTGCCGCGCAGACAGCGCGAGGCAATGTTCCAGATCTACAGCTTCTGCCGGCAGGTTGACGACATCGCCGATTCCCATGGGCCGCGACCCGAGCGGCTGGCCGCGCTGCAGCAATGGCGCGACGACATCGATGCGCTATATCACAGTCATCCGCCGCCGCGCCTGCAAGATTACGCCGCCTCGGTGAAAACCTTCGGCCTCAAGCGCGAGGATTTTCTCGCTGTGGTCGACGGCATGGAGATGGACGTGCCACAGGACATTCGTGCGCCGGATCTTGCCACGCTCGATCTCTATTGCGATCGCGTTGCCAGCGCCGTCGGGCGCCTGTCGGTCAGGGTGTTCGGCATGCCCGAGGAAGATGGCATCCTGCTCGCCCACCATCTCGGCCGCGCGCTGCAATTGACCAACATCCTGCGCGACATCGACGAAGACGCCGGCCTCGGCCGCCTCTATCTGCCGCGCGAAGGCCTGCTGCTCGCCGGCATCACCAGCGACAATCCGCAGAAGGTGACTGCCGATCGCGCACTTCCCAAAGTTTGCCTGCCGCTGGCCGAGCGGGCGAAAAAGCATTTCGAAAAGGCCGACGAGATTATGAAACGCAATTCGCGGCGCGTGGTGCGCGCGCCGCGGATCATGTCGAAATACTACCGCGCGATACTGGACTTGTTGCTGGCCCGGGGCTTTGCCGCCCCGCGCGAGCCGGTCCGCGTCCACAAATGGGCGAAGATTGCCATCCTTCTTCGTTACGCGATCATCTGATGCAGAAAAACGCTCATATCATCGGCGCCGGCGTTTCCGGCCTCTCGGCGGCCGTACGGCTGGCCAACGCCAATTACCGTGTGCATGTCCACGAGGCCACGCAGCAGGCCGGTGGCCGTTGCCGGTCCTATTTCGACGCGGCCACCAATCTCACCATCGACAACGGCAACCATTTGCTGTTGTCGGGCAACCGCCATGCGCTGGCCTACGCCAGATCGATCGGCACCGAGGCGGGGCTGGTCGGGCCGAAGCTTGCGCAGTTTCCCTTCGTCGACATCATGACCGGCCAGCGCTGGCAGCTCGATCTCGGCGACGGCAAATTGCCGCTATGGGTATTCGACGAGGCCCGCCGCGTCCCCGATACCAGGCTGCTCGATTATCTCGCATTGGCGCCGCTGGTCTGGGCAGGCACCGGAAAGCTGGTCGGCGACACCATCCCCTGCAAAGGCACGCTGTACCAGCGGCTGGTGCAGCCGCTGCTGCTGGCCGCGCTCAATGTCGATCCGCCCGAGGGTTCGGCGGGCCTGGCCGGCGCGATCGTGCGGGAAACGCTGCTGGCGGGCGGGCAGGCCTGCCGGCCGCTGATCGCGCGCGACGGCTTGAGCGCTGTGCTGGTCGACCCGGCGATCAAGCTGTTGCAGGACAAGGGCGCCTCGATCCAGCTCGGCCATGAGCTGCGCGAATTCGCGGCGACGGGCGGCAATGTCGGCGAACTGAAATTCGGCAGCGACACGATTGCGCTCGGCCCCGATGACGTCGTGATCCTCGCGGTGCCGCCGCGCCCGGCGGCGGCGCTGTTGCCGGGCCTGAAGACGCCGTCGAAATTCCGCGCCATCATCAACGCGCATTTCCGCTTCGATCCGCCCCGCGATGCCGCGCCCATTCTCGGCGTCGTCGGTGGTCTCGTGGAGTGGCTGTTCGCATTTCCGCAGCGGCTGTCGGTCACCATCAGCAATGGCGACCGCCTCGTCGACATGCCGCGCGAAGAACTCGCGCTGGCGATCTGGCGGGATGTCTGCAAGGCCGCAGGGCTGCAGGGCGACTTGCCGCTGCCGCCCTGGCAGATCGTGCGCGAGCGCCGCGCGACGTTCGAGGCCACGCCGGAGCAGAACGCGCTGCGCCCGGGGGCGGCGACATCATTCAAAAACCTGTTTCTGGCCGGCGACTGGACTGATACCGGATTGCCGGCAACCATCGAAGGATCGATACGGTCGGGCGACCGCGCCGCCGATCTGGTCCTGGCGAGGCCCTAAGGCCCGACCGGACTTGTTGCGTGACCGGCTTCACAGAGCCCGCGCGCGAATAGAGGGATGCTAGCGATATGCTTTCCATCGACAAAACAATTGCAGGCGAACCCGTCGCGACAGTCGATCCCGTCGCGCTGGAGAAGAGCATCTCGTCGGCGACCGAAGCGCTGCTCGGCTATCGGCAATCCGATGGACACTTTGTGTTCGAACTGGAAGCCGACAGCACGATCCCGTCGGAATATATCCTGCTGCGTCACTATCTCGCCGAACCCGTCGACAGCGCCCTCGAAGCCAAGATCGCCAACTACCTGCGCCGCACCCAGGGCAATCATGGCGGCTGGCCCTTGGTGCAGGACGGCCCGTTCGACATGAGCGCCAGCGTCAAATCCTATTTTTCGCTGAAGATGATCGGCGATTCCGTCGACGCCCCGCACATGGTGCGCGCGCGCGAGGCGATCCGCAGCCACGGCGGCGCTGCCCGCGTCAACGTCTTCACACGATTCCTGCTCGCTTTCTACGGCGTGCTGACCTGGCGCGCGGTGCCGGTGCTGCCGATCGAGATCATGCTGCTGCCGACGTGGTCGCCGTTCCATCTCAACAAGATTTCCTACTGGGCGCGCACCACGATCGTGCCGCTCATGGTGATGGCGGCGTTGAAGCCTTTGGCGAAAAATCCCAAGGGCGTCGGCATCGACGAGCTGTTCCTGCAGGATCCCAAATCGGTCGGCATGACGCCGAAGGCGCCGCACCAGAGCTGGGGCTGGTTCACGCTCTTCAGCACGCTGGACAGGATCCTGCGGGTCATCGAGCCGTTGTTTCCCAAAAAGCTGCGCCAGCGCGCGATCGATGCCGCGCTAGCGTTTACGGAAGAGCGGCTGAACGGCGAAGACGGCATGGGCGCGATCTATCCGCCGATGGCCAACATCGTCATGATGTATGAGGCGCTCGGCAAGGGACCGGATTTTCCGCCGCGCGCGGTCACCCGCAGAGGCATCGACAAGCTGCTCGTGATCGGCGAGCACGAGGCCTATTGCCAGCCCTGTGTCTCGCCAGTGTGGGACACCGCGCTGACCTGCCACGCGCTGGCGGAAGCTGGCAGCGAAGATACGATCAAGAAGATGGAGCAGGGCCTCGATTGGCTGAAGCCGAGGCAGGTGCTCGACCTCAAGGGCGACTGGGCGGCGAAGGCCCCCGATGTCCGTCCGGGCGGCTGGGCGTTCCAGTACAACAATGCGCACTATCCCGACCTCGACGATACCGCCGTGGTGGTGATGGCGATGGACCGCGCGCGCCGGGCGTCCGGCAGCAAGGAATACGACGAGGCGATCTCGCGCGGCCGCGAGTGGATCGAGGGCCTGCAGAGCCGCGATGGCGGCTGGGCCGCCTTTGACGTCAACAATCTCGAATACTATCTCAACAACATCCCGTTCTCCGATCACGGCGCGCTGCTCGATCCGCCGACCGAGGACGTCACCGCGCGCTGCATCTCGATGCTGGCGCAGCTCGGCGAGACTGCCGAGACCAACAAGGCGGTGGCGGACGGGATCGCCTATCTGCGCCGCACGCAGCTCCCGGAGGGCTCGTGGTACGGCCGCTGGGGCCTCAACTACGTCTACGGAACCTGGTCGGTGCTGTGTGCGCTAAATGCCGCGGGGATCGATCACCAGGATCCAATGATTCGGAAGGCGGCGGATTGGCTGCTTTCGATCCAGAACAGTGACGGCGGCTGGGGCGAGGATGCGGTCAGTTACCGACTCGATTACAAGGGATTTGAAGGCGCGCCGTCGACTTCCTCACAAACGGCATGGGCCTTGCTTGGACTGATGGCGGCCGGCGAGGTCGAAAACCCGGCCATCGTGCGGGGTGTGGAGTACCTAAAAGCCACACAGACTGAGAAAGGGCTCTGGGACGAGGCGCGTTACACGGCTACGGGCTTTCCGCGGGTGTTTTATTTGCGTTATCATGGCTACTCGAAGTTCTTTCCGCTCTGGGCGCTGGCGCGGTACCGGAATTTGAAGAGCACCAACAGCAGGGTGGTAGGGGTCGGGATGTGACTTGGGGGGCGGGGGCCGCCGCGATCGTGGACAGTTCGGTTGATCGCAATTCGAATGATCCGCGGCCGGTTTTGATCGTGACAGGATTAGTGCAGGAGGCCCGCATCGCGGCCGGGCCAGGCATGATCGTGATCTGCAGTTCCAGCGACCCGCAGCAATTGCGCGCACTGCTGGCAACGCTGGATTCCACCACTTTCAGGGGTGTCATCTCGTTCGGCGTCGCCGGCGGGCTGGATCCGTCGCTGAAATCGGGCGACGTGGTGGTGGCGACCGAGGTTCTGGCCGGCGATACCCGTTTTCTGGCAGGTCTGGCGCTGAACGAGGAAATGATCGCCAGTGCGGCGCTCGGTCGCCGGCGCGTGGTCCGCGGTGGCCTGGCCGGCGTCGAACAGGTGATTGCGGCGACCGCCTGCAAGGCCGCGCTGCATTCGGAGACGGGCGCGGCAGCGGTCGATATGGAAAGTCATATTGCCGCAGCCTATGCGGCTGAGGCCGGCTTGCCGTTCGCGGCGCTGCGGGTCATCTCCGATCCCGCCAGCCGGGCGCTTCCGGCGCTCGCCAAGAGCGCCATCAAGCCGAACGGCGACATCGACCTCGGCAAGGTGCTGCGCGGGGTGGCGCGCAATCCCACCTCGCTGCGCGCGCTGGTCTCCACGGGAATCGATTTCAATCGCGCGCTGCGCTCCCTGCGCGGCTGCCGCGGCTTCCTGCACGGCGAAGAGGGGCTCGCTACCGCGGCGATCTGATCCGCAGGGCCACCCGGCTTCAGGATTTTCGAAGGGCGTTAAACAAAAAAGAAAGGGCCTCGGTTCCCAAAGAACCGAGGCCCTAATCTTTTCGCCATCCCGCTCAGGCGGCGGTGGAGGCTTTCTCTTGCTGCTTGGCCGCGGCAGCGGCGGCCTCGTCGCGACGGATCTCGGACAGGCGCTTCTGCACCTCGGCCGAGAAGATGTACTGCGCCGGGCGCTGCTGGGAGAGATCGATCTCGGGCGCCATCGGACCCGTGGTGCGGACGCCGCGGAGCGCGACCCACATCGCCTTCAGCGGATTGACCAGCGCAGCATTGGCAGCCGTCGGCTCATAGCCGCAATGCGCCATGCAGTCGGCGCACTTCTCATACTTGCCGGTGCCGTAGGTTTCCCAGTCCGTGGTCTCCATCAGCTCCTTGAAGGTCTTGGTGTAGCCTTCGCCGAGCAGATAGCAGGGTTTTTGCCAGCCGAAGATGTTGCGGGCCGGCATGCCCCAGGGCGTGCATTCGTAGCTCTGGTTGCCGGCCAGGAAGTCGAGGAACAGGCCGGAATGCATGAAGTTCCACTTCTTGCCCTTGCCGAGCGCGAACACGTCGCGGAACAGCTTCTTGGTCTTGGTGCGGTTGAGGAAGTGGTCCTGGTCGGGCGCGCGCTCATAGGCGTAGCCCGGTGACATCGAGACGCCGACACCGAGTTCGGTCGTGAGGTCGAGGAACTTGGCGATTTCTTCCGCCGGATGGCCGTCGAAGATCGTGGCGTTGACGTTGACGGTGAAGCCGCGCGCTTTCGCGGCCTTGATCGCTGAAACGGCGCGGTCGAACACGCCCTTCTGCGACACCGCCTTGTCGTGGTGGTCCTTCAGGCCGTCGAGATGCACCGAGAAGAACAGATAGGGCGAGGGCTCAAACAGATCGAGCTTCTTTTCCAGCAGCAGCGCGTTGGTGCATAGCGAGACGAACTTCTTGCGCGCCACGAGGCCGCGCACGATTTCGCCGATCTCCTTGTGGATCAGCGGCTCGCCGCCGGGGATCGCCACCATCGGCGCGCCGCATTCGTCGGCCGCGTCCCAGCATTCCTGCGCCGACATGCGGCGGTTCAGGATCGCATCGGGATAGTCGATCTTGCCGCAACCGACGCAGGCGAGGTTGCAGCGGAACAACGGCTCCAGCATCAACACGAGCGGATAGCGCTTCCGGCCAAGCAGCTTCTGCTTGATCAGATAGCCGCCGATACGCATTTCCTTGAAGAACGGTATTGCCATTTGAGAGATTTCTTTCTGGACTTGAAGTCTGGGCCTGGAGCCCAGACCTGGAACTCTTGAAGTGGATCAACCCGCAGTCAGTTCGGCCGGAAGCCGAAACTCGATGTTTTCTTCCCGGCCGGGAAGTACCGACACCTTGACGGGTCCGATACGCCTCAAAGCCTCGATCACGTCATCGACTAAAACTTCGGGCGCCGAGGCGCCCGCCGTAATGCCGACGGCTTTCGCATCCTTCAGCCAATCGGGGTTCAACTCGCTCCCGTCGGCAATGAGATAACTCGCGACCCCGACCTCGGTGCCGATTTCGCGGAGCCTGTTTGAGTTGGAACTATTGGCGGCCCCCACCACCAAAATGACGTCCACCAGCTTACTTAGGTCCCTTACCGCAGATTGGCGGTTCTGTGTCGCATAGCAGATATCCCGGATGTCGGGGCCTTGAATATCTGTAAATTTGGCCTGAAGGGCCGCTATTATGTCCTTTGTGTCATCCACGCTGAGGGTGGTCTGGGTGATATAGGCCACCGGGGCGTCGGTCGGTAGCGTCAGGGCGGCCACGTCGTCGACGTTCTGGACCAGCAGAACCGGTCCCGGAACCTGACCCATGGTGCCCTCGACCTCGGGATGGCCGGCATGCCCGATCAGTACCAGGGTACGGCCCTTGGACATATACCGCTTGCCCTGATTGTGGACCTTGGTGACCAGCGGGCAGGTGGCATTGAGGACGGGCAGGCCGCGGGCGGCGGCCTCTTCCTCGACGCTGCGGGCCACGCCATGGGCGCTGAACACGGTTACCGCCCGCGGCGGAACCTCCGACAGATCCTCGACGAAGATCGCGCCCTTGGCTTTGAGGCTTTCGACCACGTATTTGTTATGCACGATCTCGTGCCGGACATAGACCGGCGGACCGTACTTCTCGAGCGCGCGCTCAACGATTTCGATGGCACGCACGACGCCCGCACAAAATCCGCGGGGCTGCGCTAGATACACTTCCATGGGATGTCCATTACGATTGTTGCACCAGGTACTGAATTCGCAAATTCACCCAAAGGTCTCCGTGCAGCCGGTCACATCCGGATCTGCAATATCCGCACCATGACCGGAACCCGTAGGTAATCCCCACCCCAAGTAGATGGAAGCGCAAGACTATGTGTCAAAAATTGTGCGGCGAGAAAAGGTGCATCGCGCAATGGTTACTAAGCTATAGGTAATGAAATACCTAAAGCGCGCTGCGAGGAACCGTTGCTCCTCACTGGTTCGTCACTTTGTCGCCCATCTGGACGGGCTATACCGGCCCCGAACGCCTGTTCCGGTCCGTTTTGGCGGCTTCGTTTGAACCGTCGGGGAAGTAACCAAAACAACATTAGATCGGCTTCAGGAACTCCGCTAGACAGCGGGCGTTTTCGCCCAGCTCTCCTTGAGATTTAGAAAGAAACGAAGTGCTGACCAGTATTGTCGTCGCCATCGTCAGAACCTGTACGCGGTTTGCCACTCTCGTCGTCATCGTCTCGCTGCTTCTGGCGGTCGGAGCGAGCTACTATGCCGCCCGGCACTTCGCCATCAACACAGACATCAACACGCTGATTTCGCCCGACCTCGACTGGCGCAAGCGCGACAACCAGTTCGAGCAGGCGTTCGACCGCGAAAAACTGATTCTCGCCGTCGTCGAGGCGCCGACGCCCGAACTCGCCAGTGCCGCGAGCAAGGCGCTTTTCACAAAGCTCTCCGGCGACACCAAGCATTTCGAATCGGTGCAGCCGCTGGGTTCCGGCGAGTTCTTCGAAAAGAACGGGCTGTTGTTCTTGCCGGTGGAGGAAGTCGGCAAGGTCGCCGGCCAGCTCGAAGCCGCAGCCCCCCTGATCGAGATCATGGCCGGCGATCCCTCGATCCGCGGCCTGACCGGCGCGCTGGAAACCGGGCTTGCCGGCGTCAAGCGCGGACAGGTCAAGCTCGACAATACCGAACGGCCCTTCAACCTGATCAGCCAGACCGTCGAGGACATCCTGAACAAGGGGACGGCGACGTTCTCCTGGCGCGAACTCACCAGCGACAAGCCATTGACCGATGCCGATCGCCGCGCCTTCATCGAGTTCAAGCCGAAGCTCGACTACAGCGAACTGGAACCCGGCAAGGGTGCGACCGAGGCGATCCGGCAGGCCGCGACCGATCTCAATTTTGCGGGCCAGTACAGCGCGCGCGTGCGGCTGACCGGCCCGGTTCCGATCGCGAATGAGGAATATTCGACCGTGCAGGACGGCGCGATCGTCAACAGCGTCGTCACGGTGCTCATTGTCCTCGTCATTCTCTGGATGGCGTTGCATTCCTCGAAAATCATCTTCTCGGTGTTCGTGAACCTGTTCATCGGCCTTTCGCTCACGACCGCGGTCGGCCTGATGATGGTGGGGTCGCTGAACCTGCTGTCGATCGCCTTTGCCGTGCTGTTCGTCGGCCTCGGCGTCGATTTCGGCATCCAGTTCAGCGTCCGCTACCGCTCCGAGCGATTCAAGAACGAGGATATGGCGCTGGCGCTGGAGAGCGCGGCCAGACGCTGCGCGGTGCCGCTTTCGCTCGCCGCGATGGCGACCGCCGCCGGCTTCCTGTGTTTCCTGCCGACCGACTACAAGGGCATTTCCGAACTCGGCAAGATTGCCGGCGCCGGCATGCTGATCGCGTTCCTCACCAGCATCACGTCCCTGCCTGCCATGCTGAAGCTGCTTCACCCGCCCGGCGAAAGCGAGCCTGTCGGTTACGCGTTTCTGGCGCCGGTGGACGAATTCCTCGAAAGGCATCGCGTCATTATCGTCGTTGGCACGCTGCTCCTGGTCGTGGCCGGCCTGCCGCTGCTCTATTTCATGAAGTTCGACTTCAACCCGATCAACCTGCGCAATCCAAAGGCTGAATCGATCGCGACTTTCCTCGACCTGCGCAAGGACCCCAACACCGGCGCCAACGCCATCAACGTGCTGACCACTTCGGAAGCGGAAGCGAAGAAGATCGAGGCGCGGCTGGAAAAGCTGCCGGAAGTTCTTCGTGTGATGTCGATCGACAGTTTTGTCCCCGAGGATCAGCCGGCAAAGCTGCAACTGATCGCGAAGGCGGCGAGGGTGGTGGGGCCTGCGCTCAATCCCGACTCGGTCGATGCGGCGCCCTCGGATGAAGAGAATGTGGAGGCGCTGAAGAGTTCGGTCGACAGCCTGCGCAGAGCCGCCGGCGACGGCAAGGGTCCGGGCGCGGTTGCCTCACGAAGGCTGGCGGATGCGCTGTCGAAACTTGCCGGAAGCAACCAGGCGACGCGCGACAAGGCGCAGAACATTTTCGTCGCCCCGCTCAAGATCGTGTTCGATCAGCTCAAGAACACGATGCAGGCAGGCCCCGTCACGTTGAAGACGCTGCCGCCGGAACTGTTGAACAGCTGGAAATCCAAGGATGGGTTGATCCGCGTCGAGGCGTTGCCGAAGGGCGATCCCAACGACAACGACAATCTCCGCCGCTTTGCCGATGCGGTCCTGGCGGCCGAGCCGAATGCGATCGGCGGGCCGGTGTCGATCCTCAAATCCGGCGACACTATCGTGAAGGCGTTCATCCACGCCGGCATCTGGGCGCTGCTGGTGATCAGCCTGTTGCTCTATCTGACGCTGCGGCGGATCTCCGACGTGCTGATGACGATGGTGCCGCTTTTGGTGGCCGGCGCGGTGACGCTGGAGCTTTGCGTGCTGATCGAGCTGCCGCTCAACTTCGCCAACATCGTCGCATTGCCGCTGCTGCTCGGCGTCGGCGTCGCCTTCAAGATCTACTACGTCACGGCCTGGCGCGAGGGCAGAACTAACCTGCTGCAGTCGAGCCTGACGCGCGCGATCTTTTTCTCGGCGCTGACGACCGCGACCGCATTCGGAAGCTTGTGGCTATCCAGTCATCCCGGCACCGCCAGTATGGGCAAATTGCTGGCGCTGTCGTTCGTCATCACGCTGGCCGCGGTGCTGCTGTTCCAGCCGGCGCTAATGGGCAAACCGCGCGATGTCGGGGAGTAGGCAGATATCGCCGATATCGGCGGGTTGGCCGGGCGCGGCCGCTGCCTGCTTCTGAGCGGGCGCGGCCTTTGGCGCGGGCGCAGGATTGACCGCGCCCGTGGTCTTCGGTGCAGCCGGCGCAGGAGCCGGTGCCGCAGTCGTCGGCGCAGCAGTCGTCGGGGCAGCAATCTTGGGCGCTGCGCCGGGTGCACCCTTCGGCGCGCCCTTGGCCATGCTGTTGGCAGGGCTCGATGGAATCGGCGGTGCGACGCGGGTCCAGGTTTCACCGCCGCACAGGAAGCCGAGCACGCAGCCTTGAATCTCGAGCTGATCGGCGCCCACAGGCTTGATCGTCGAGCTGTAGAGCTGCCCGTCCTTGGCGTTGTAGACTTGGCCTTCCCAGGCATCGACGCCGGGCTTCTTCTTCATCTCGATCAGGATCGGCATGCCAAGCGTCGGCCGGCTCTGCTTTGCAGCGTCCGGATTGTTCTTGTCCTTGCCGCCCGGCATCTTTTCCCAGGCAACCACACCCCACATGTTACCGCTGCATTGGGCGACGCGGATGTTGGCGACACCATCGGCCACTTTCCAGTCACCGGTGGGATCGGCGGCCAGCGCCGCGCCAAGACCTGTGGCTAAAAAAACTCCCGAATAAACTATTGTACGCGCGACAGTTCTTGGGCAGTGCAACATGGTTCAGACCTATGTTTAAGTATGATGATCCAATGCGGGGGTCAAAACGCCGCATTGAGCGTTTTCAGTTGACGAAACGGCCATCAACCGACGTATGTAGCCAATGCCAGATTCATATCTAGACGTTTCCGGGCTGTTTGTAGAGCGGCAGGCGCAGCGAAGTTCCATGCATGCGCGCCACCTGAACGAGCAACTCGTCCGTGTGCTGAAGACCATCGGCTACGATGTGGGCTTTCAGAAGGGTCAAGGTCAATACCTGTTCGATCGTGACGGGGCCCGCTATCTCGATCTACTGAGCGGATTTGGCGTTTTTGCGATCGGCCGCAATCATCCGGCGTTGCGTGAGGCGCTGAAAAGCGTCCTCGACAGCGATTTTCCCAATCTGGTTCAACTTGATGTGTCCACGCTCGCGGGCGTGCTGGCGGAACGCCTGCTTGAACATGTGCCATATCTGGACAAGGTGTTCTTTGCCAATTCCGGCGCCGAGACCGTCGAGGCCGCGATCAAGTTCGCGCGCGGCGCGACCGGCCGCCCGGGCATTGTTTCCTGCTCGCATTCGTTCCACGGCCTGTCCTACGGTGCGTTGTCGCTGATGGACGATGCGAACTTCCGCAGCGGATTCGAGCCGCTGCTGCCGGGATGCACGCAAGTGCCGTTCAACGATCTCGCCGCCCTCGAACAGGCGTTGTCGTCGCGCCAGGTCGCCGCCTTCATCGTCGAGCCGATCCAGGGCAAGGGCGTCAACCTGCCGACGGACGAATTTCTGCCGGGCGCCGCAGCGCTCTGCAAAAAATACGGCACCATCTTCATCGCCGATGAAATCCAGACCGGCATCGGCCGCACCGGAAAATTCCTCGCGGTCGAGCACTGGAATGTCGAGCCCGACATGGTGCTCCTGGCGAAGGCGCTCTCGGGCGGTCACGTGCCGGTCGGCGCGCTGCTGACGCGCAAGAGTATCTTCGACAAGATCTTCAACCAGATGGACCGCGCGGTCGTGCACGGCTCGACCTTTGCGAAGAACGATCTGGCGATGGCCGCCGGCATCGCGACCCTCGACGTGATCAAGCAGGAGAAGCTGGTCGAGCAGGCCGCCAAGCGCGGCGCCGAGCTTCGCCTCGCGCTGACCCGCATGGTGCCGGGCTATGAATTGCTGAAGGAAGTGCGCGGCAAGGGATTGATGATCGGCGTCGAATTCGGCCCGCCGAAATCGCTGAAGTTGAAGGCTTCGTGGAATCTGCTGGAGACCGCCAACAAGGGCCTGTTCTGCCAGCTCATCACCGTGCCGCTGTTCAAGGATCACAAGATCCTGACGCAGGTCTCCGGCCACGGCAGCCACACCATCAAGCTATTGCCGCCGCTCGTGATCACGGAAGAAGATTGCAGCTGGATCGAAAAGTCGTTCGACGATGTCATCGCCGCCAGCCACAAGGTCCCCGGCGCGATCTGGTCGCTCGGCAAGACGCTGGTCGACAACGCGGTGCGGAAGTCGGCGTAAAATCCTCGTAGCCCGGATGAAGCGAAGCGTAATCCGGGGACGTCTCCCCAGTTGATGAATATCCCGGATTGCGCTGCGCTCCATCCGGGCTACACACTCCACAGCTATCGTCCTCGGAGAACGAGCATGAGCGACATCACCGGCGGCTGTCATTGCGGCGCCATCCGCTACCAGGTCGAGGGCGAACTGATCGTTCATGCGTTGTGCCACTGCACCGATTGCAGACGCCACGCCGGCGCGCCTGTTGTCGGCTGGACGATGTACGCCGAGGATGCGGTCAAGGTGACGAAGGGGCAGCCCAAGATCTACGAGTCTTCGGAGAGCATGGCCGGCGGCAGTTCTGCGCCAACTGCGGCACGGGTCTCTTCTATACCAACGCAAACTTCTTGCCTGGCATCATCGATATTCAGAGCGCGACCTATGACGATCCCAATGCCGTCCCCGCGATGGTGCATATCCAGACAGCCGAGCGGTTGCACTGGATGGAGAGCGCACACGAACTGCCGACCTTCGAGCGCTATCCGCCGCAGACATAGCTGCTGCTCGGATTCGCAGGGCGGATTCGCGAAACGTAATCCGCCGCTAGTCTCACCAGTCAATGCTTGTAGGCGGATTACGCTGCGCGAATCCGCCTACAGCACTGCCGCGCAATAGCGAAAGTGTTGCGCCCATCGTTTCATTTGTAGGCGAATATTCTGCGCATTTGCTGGTGAAGATTTTCCGCGCGTTCACGCCATCGGGTTTTTCGCGCACGGCTTTTCACATCGCGGTGAGAACTTTCGTCCAGCTATCCGCTTTTGCGATGCGATACCCAATTGGGTGGGGTGACTTCATAACAAAGAGGATCTCACCGATGACCAAGTCGATCCCAACACTCGCCGCCGCGTTTCTGATGACCGCGATCGCAACGCCCGTGTTCGCGCAAGCTGCGATCCAGGAGCCCGGCGCCTTCGCCTTCTACCATCCCAACGCCGATGTGCTCGGCGGCCGGCCGGCCTATCGATCGTTCGATCAATCGAATGCCTATTACAATTCCAACGCTTATTACAACGAAGCTGTGCCCGCGCCGCGGCTGCGGCAGAGGTCGGTCGCGCCAAGGCATTATCGCAGGGCGCAGTAACGCGAGCGACGCGCCGAACAGAAGCCGGGGCGCCCGTCGCGAACCGGGCAGGATCGTGACCGCATCACGCATGCGGGCCGGTCAAGTCCGCACGTCCCGCTTGACGATTGACTTCCACGCCTGCGGTGCCAGACTTTGCGCAGCGCTACAGGGGTGGAGACGTCCGCATGGCCAGCCTTTCGGCTTCGAACCATGTCGCCCGCGTTTTGTCCGTCGCCGATCAGGTGACCGACATCGATAACGGTTCGCGGATCGCGAATTCATGGCGGCGCTGCCTGATCGACCACAAGCTCGATCCCGCCCGCCGCGGGCCGCCGCAGACGTTTACCGAAGCGGAAGTAAGGCACGTCGCCGAGCCGATGGAGGAGTTGATCCGCGTCGCGGTCCCCGAACTGGAGGATCTCGCGCGTGTCCTGCGAGATGCCGGATATTGCGTCAACCTGGCCGATCCCAACGCGACCATGTTGCTCAGCCGCCTTCCGGGCGGGACCGATGACCGGATGTTCCTGCAATGGAAGGTCTACACGGGATCGAATTTCTCGGAATCGTTCGAGGGAACCAACGGGCTCGGCACCGCGCTCGCCGAGCAGAAGCCGATCCTGGTGCATCGCGATGAACATTTTCGCGAGCAGTGGGGCATCTTCAGTTGCGCGGTGGCGCCGCTGTTCGACCATGGCGGCGGTCTCGCCGGCGCGGTTAACATCACGTCCTGCCGCGACGACCTCAGCCGCGCCGCGCACCAGCTCGCGCTGTCGGTCACCATGGAAGCCACGCGCCGGATCGAGCGCTCGATCTTCCGCCGCCGTTTTCGCAACGCCTGGATTGCGACGGTGCCGGGTGAAGGTGGCACCGGCCTGATTGCCTATGACGACGATCGCCGGGTGGTCGGCGCCTGCCGGTCTGCGCGATCGATGCTGGCACTGACCGACGGCCTGCTCGAGTCCGGCATCGCATTGTCCGATGTCGTCAGGTTCGACAATCAAGCCGCAGGCAGGGCGGATGGCCGTGTCGAACTTCATCGTGTCGACGGCAGCCTGTTGGGGCAGGGGCACGTTGCGCCGCCGCTGCGCGCGAGACCGGCGCGGCTTCCACCGGTCAAACGCCGCGAAGTCCCGGCAGACCGGTTCGACCGCCTGAACCAGCTTGCCGGCAGCGATCCGGCGCTGATCAGGGGCGTCAACCGCCTGAAGAGCATCGGCGATCATAACCTGCCGATCCTGCTGCGCGGCGAGACCGGTGTCGGCAAGGACGTGTTCGCGCGCGCCATTCACGCTTCGAGCAGTCGCGCGCGGCAAAACTACGTAGCCCTCAATTGCGCGGCGATGCCGGAGAGCCTGATCGACGCCGAATTGTTCGGCTATGAGGCCGGAGCCTTCACCGGCGCACGGCGCGACGGCTCGAAAGGCCTGATTGTTCAGGCCGACGGCGGAACGTTGTTCCTCGACGAGATCGGCGACATGCCGATCGCGCTGCAAACGCGCCTGTTGCGCGTCTTGGAAAATCGCGAGGTCTGGCCGCTCGGAGCTTTGAAGCCGGTGGCCGTCGACATCCGCCTCATCAGCGCAACCCATCGCGATCTCGGCGGCATGGCGGAGGCCGGCAGCTTTCGCGCGGATCTTTACTACCGGCTGCGGGGCCTGGAAATCAGGCTGCCCGCCTTGCGCGAGCGCGCCGACAGGGCCGATGTGATCGCGCTGATTGCAGCTGAGGAGGCGCCCGATTGCCGGCTTGCGCCTGCGGCCTGGTCGATGCTGCTGGCCTATCCGTTCCCCGGAA
This sequence comes from Bradyrhizobium sp. 170, assembly GCF_023101085.1. Classification (NCBI taxonomy): domain Bacteria; kingdom Pseudomonadati; phylum Pseudomonadota; class Alphaproteobacteria; order Hyphomicrobiales; family Nitrobacteraceae; genus Bradyrhizobium; species Bradyrhizobium sp. 170. The sequence continues at coordinate 3,437,404 of NZ_CP064703.1, forward strand.
ACATGCGGCAGCTCCGCCACGCGTTGCGGCTCGCCGGCTGCACGGCCGAGGACGGCCTCATCACGGATGCCGATCTCGATCTGCCGCCATTCGGCGGCCGCGCCGCCGAGCCGGATTCCGCCGCGGCTGAACGGGCAGAAATCACCGAAGCGCTGCGCAGCCACGGCGGGCGCGTCGCTGATGCCGCGCGGGCGCTGCATGTCAGCCGCGCCACGCTCTACCGCAAGATCAAGCTGTTGAAGATCGACACAAGCTCACGCTAGCTGTGAGCATGAACCCATGAATTCGAAGCCGTTGGCGGACGTCCGCTTTGGTGTGGATTTCGGGCTTGAGTCGGGCATCGCGTGAGGCCCGAAAAGTGCCGATTTTGTTGCAAAAGTCGCCCGACCTTCAACGGCTAATCAAGGGATCGTTTCAGATGTGATCCAGAGCTGCGACGGTATGGGAGCGGCATATAGGACCAGATCTTCTCCGTTGCCTTCGCGGCCCATCGCGGCATCAGGTCGGTTCGTGCATTGTTCAAATCACCGTCTTCTCGCGGACTGAGTGTAGCGAGCTCGCCACGCGCGAGCGCGCCCTGACTATCGTCACATGCCAATCCAGCCAGGCGTCCGCGACGTGTGCGGTTCAATGGCGGAGGCGCGCCGCCAGCCAGAACGTTAATTCTTTGCCGCAGATGATCAACCAGCGGTTCAGCGCCAATAGTTAGGCAGCCACCATGCCCCCCGGGCACCTGGACCACTTCGAGTTGAGAACTGAGATGCCGCCACGCCCGGCCGTCGTGTTCGGCCGCGTAAAAAGCCACGGGGACCTCGAGCGGCGCCGGAAGATATCGCGCCATTGCGATTGAATAAGGGTTCCACAACGCGGGCAGAAACTTGCCCTCGACGATCGCATTCCGCTCGCGACTCCACGCCTTGGAGTATCGCTCCAGCCGGGCCATTTGTTCATATGTCCAGCGCAGAAGGTAAGGCGAAACTATGGGCTTCATCAGACCGATGATTGCCCGCGGCGCCGGACGGGCAGCGACGGTCGGCGGATCGACCATCGCAACCATATCAACCTTGTGGCCGGCTGCCATCAGCAGGCGGGCTGTTTCGAACGCCACCATGGCGCCGTTGCATTTGCCGCCCAGGAGGAAAGGACCGCTGGTCTGCCTCTCCAGAATATGCGGCAGGCGGTCGGCGGCCATCGCCTCGATCGACGGCGGAACCGGCTCCCCACGGAGACCATGGGGATCGATGGAGATGATCGGGTAATCGGGCCCGAAAAGCTCCACCATCCGCCGCATACACGAATGGCCGCTGACGAGGTCCCCGTTGAAGAAGAACAGGGGCGGCCGATCGCCACGGGTATGGAGCTGGAAGAACGGCGTCGCCGGCGTGCCAGTCTGCATGGCGATTTTTGGCGCAAATTGCCGGATTGTTTCTGCCCCGAACAGGATCGTTTCCGGTACGGGGTGGCCGATGAGCCGCTCGACCTCGATGAGCATTTCCATCGCCAGAAGGGAGTCACCACCGCTGGCAAAAAAATCATCGTCGACCGTCACAGCCTCGGACTTGAGCAGCCTTCGCCATAGAATCAGCAATTCAGCTTCCAGATCCAATGGCCCTTTGTTCACAGCAGGCAGGGGCATCGCCCCTTGATGACCCAACAGCCCGTCGAGCGACTCGCGCAGCCGTCGCCGCTGAACCTTTCCCGTCGTCCCCTTTGGCAGTTGGTCGAGGATCAGAATGCGCCGCGGAATCTTGAACGAGGCCAACTCGCGTTGCAGGAACTGGCGAAGCTCCGCAGGTGTCGTTTGCGCGCCAGGATGGGGAATGATGGCGGCTGCGACGTCATCGCCAAGGCGTGGATGGGGAATTGCGAAAGCAGCGGCCTCGGCTACGGCCGGATGGCGCAGTAGCGCGGATTCGATCTCAGCGGGGGCGATCTTCTCACCGCCGCGGTTGATCAGTTCGATCAGTCGGCCGTGCAGGGACAGGAAGCCGCCTTCGTCGAGGCTGCCGATATCGCCCGTGCGAAACCAGCCCTCTTTGAAAGCAGCTTGATTGAGTTCCGGCGCATCGAGATAGCCAGGCGTCACGGTGGGGCCACGAACCCAGATCTCACCCCGCTCGCCAGCTGGCAAGGGATGTCCATCCTCACCAACAATGGCCACGGTATCAGGCCAGGGTTGCCCGCAAGTCCCTGGCCTGTTCGGCCCGGGCGGCGGCAGGTTGGTGGCGATTTGCGCGGCTTCGCTGGAGCCGTAATGCTCCAGCACCGGCACGCCCAAGATGCGCTGCAGGCCGTCCTGCACCTCCTTCGGAAGCGGCGCGCCACCCGATACAACGAGCCGCAGCGTGTGCGCCGCCGGCGCATTCTCAAGGCTTTTTGCCTTGTCCAGCACGGCAGCGTGAAGCGTGGGACCCGCCGAGTACCAGGTCGGCCGCAGGACATCGAACCATTCATCCAGCGCCACGACGGCACTGTTCGCCGGAACGGCAATGCTGCCGCCCGTCAGGAGCGGTGTGAAGACCGTTACTTTGAGCCCATGGGAATAGTAAGGGGACGACACGCTCAGGCAACGGTCGCGGTGTGTGAGGCCGAACCAGGCCTGAAGCCGTCCGGCCGCCGCCAGCATATTGCCATGGCTGAACGGGATGAGCTTTGGCTGCGCGGTCGTGCCCGACGTCTGCAGGATGAAGGCGGGCGAACCCGGATCAGGCTCTGCGTCGATCGCAGGGGAGGTGGAGACCTGCACTGTGATGTTGAGTCCAAGCTGACCGTGTCCGACCGGAGCGGCTTCGATGATGGCAAGCTTTCTCCGCTCAGCGGCCTGGCGAGCTTCAGAGGCACCGCCTTGCGGCACGAGAAGAGCCTTCAGGCGCAGCGTGTCGAGACGCTGATCGATCTCCACTTGCGACAGCCGAGGATCAAGAGGAACCGCGATGCTGCAGCAGGCTACTGCCACGATGGTGAGAACCGCGTCCGCGCCGTTCGGCATGAGTACCCCGATCCGCGCGTTGCAATCGAACCCGGCCAAACGCAACTGCCGGCGGATGTCGTCCAACTGGCGCTGAAGATCGCGGTACGTCAGAGGCGCAAACGAAGGGGAGACGATCGCAGGCTGGTGTGGGAACGAACTTGCAGTCTGACCGATCATTTGGCCCAGCGTTAATTTGGCTTCAGCCTCCGTACCGTCGCGCATTGGAATGCCCCATTGACTGCTCCGTCGAAGCGCAATCTTAGTGGGAGAAAATGGCAAATGGCCGGAACAGAACGCGAATAATACTTAATTTCCATGGCCCGGAACTGCTTGATGGCGGAAGGAACAATCGGCATCTCTGAGGATTGATTCCAACGCTTCCAGCCGACAGGCAGCCCCCCGACTGCTGGAAGAAAACCCGTATCGTTCGGGTTGGCGGCCCCCGGTTGGGGCCGTTTTAAATGAATGGCTCGGGTTCCCCTACATCGAACGAACCGGCCTCTGCGTTGGGCCCACGGGTGACAGCCGCATGTCCGGTCTGGGGCAATCTCAGAGATGCCGGGCGAGCGTCAGGAAAAATCGCTCCAGCTCAGCCGTCTCGCATCGACATCGCCGAGCGAGCGCGCGTCCCTTATCTCGCGCGTGCCGTGAAAACTTCCGCGGAGATAGAGCAGGGGCGTGTTCTGCGCGGACAACGACACGTTTCGTACTTCACCGACGAATATCGAATGGGTTGGTGTTTCGAATTCCTGCGTCAGCACGCAGTCGAAAGCGGCAACGGCATCTTCCAGGATCGGTGTGCCGGTGACGCCGGTGGTCCAGCGCCCGAAGGCGAAACGATCGTCGCCGTTGATGCCCTTCTGCCCGCTGAAGGTCAGCGCCAGCATCGCGTGCTCCTCATGCAGGAAGTTGACGGCGAAGGCGCGCTCCGCGCAGATGCGCGCGTGCGCGCTCGCATTGCGATTGACGCAGGCAATCAGCGACGGCGGCTTGTCGGAAAGCGAACAGGCCGACGTCACCGTCAGGCCGGTGCGTTGCCCTGGCGCCGTGCCCACCGTCACCAGCGCAACGGCGCCGGCACATTCGCGCATGGCCTGCTTGAAACTTGGCGCGTCGATGTTCATGCCTCGATTCCCGGGATGATGCTGACGATTGTGATCAAACGTGGGTTTGCGGATGCGGAACGATTGTCCCGCACCCGCTGCTTTCCTTGTCACGCCGCCTTGATGCGGTCGGCGCCGAGATGTTTCAGCCGCGGCATCACCTCATGCCGCAACAGTTCGAGCGAATGGTGCCACGCCTCAGGCTTGTGCTTGTAGTCGAAGCCGAACACCAGCAGCACGCCGAAACCGCCGACTTCCTGATAGATGGTCTCGATCTTTTCGGCGACGGTGGAAGGCGAGCCGACGATCCAGTTGCGGCGCGCGCAATAGTCGACCGTCACGTCGCTGTCAGGCACGTCGGGTGCGTGCTTCAAATAATCCTTGAAGCCGAAATGCCCGAGCAGCGGCAGGAAATACTCGCCCATCATCCGGCCCATCATGTCGCCGGCCGAGAGCTTCCAGGCTTCCTCGTCGGTATCGGCTATGAACACCTCGCGCACCAGCCGCCAGTCCTGCCGGTTCGCCTTGCGTCCGGCTTTCGCCGCACCCGCTTCCACCGAGTCCCAATGGCTGCCGACATAGGCCGGATTGAGGTTGAGGCTCATCGGGATGAAGCCGCGCTCACCGGCCAGCTTCAGCGTATCGGAGTTCTTGGAAAGCCCGGCGACGCCGATCGGCGGATGCGGGGCCTGCACCGGCTTGATGTGAGGTTTGAGGAAATCGAACATCGTGTCCGGCTTTGTCACCGTCCAGAACTTGCCCTTGTAGGTAAAGGGCGCGGGATCGCTCCAGAGCTTCAGGATGATCTCCAGCGCCTCCCGCGTCATGTCGCGGTTCTGGCCGCTCATGCCGTCGACATTGAACATCGCCCAGTCGCTCGGCAGGCCGCTGGCGGCGACGCCGAAATTCAGCCTTCCTTCGGAAAGGTGATCGAGCATCGCCACGCGGTTGGCGAGTTCGGCGGGATGATGATAGGGCAGCAGGAATCCGCCGGGACCGATGCGGATGTTCTTGGTCTGCAACAGCGCCTGCGCGATCAGCAGGTCCGGCGCGGGGTGGGGCTCCCAGGGCGCGGTGTGATGCTCGCCGATCCATGCCTCCTGATAGCCGAGCTCGTCGAGCCAGCGCAGAACCTGGAGGTCCCAGTCCTGGCCTTCCTTCAATCCACACTCCGGCGGATGTGAAGGCATCGTGAAATATCCGATCTCCATGGTGTTCTCCTCGATGCTATCTACTTGCTTTCGGACGTGTCTTGGCTTGCGCGGTTCCGGCGATGGAGCAAGCGCTGTGCCAGCAGGGATCGGGCCTCGATTTTTCTGGAAAGGAGCGGCCTTCGGGCGCAAATCGCCCGCAGCCCACGAGCAACGCGCGGGTGCGCGTCTCACTTGTCGCAAGACAAGTCTTGAATCGTGAGACATAAAGCGCCGCCGGCATGGACGGCAGACCGCGGGGCAGGGACGCATGCCAGCCATAACGTATTGCGACGACTCGATGATGGCCTATCAGTCAGCGAGAAAGATATTTCAACCCGGCGAAGGCATCGTCTTCGACGAGGGATACCGGCTCGCGCACCTTCCCCTCGTGAATGCAGGGCACCCTGCCGTCATCAGCGAGGTCGACGGCCGCGATTATCGAAACGGTACCTACGAGAAGACGCGCTATGCGCTAGTGATGCCGATTGCCGCGGACGCCGTTCTGGAGTCCGATGAAGTTCAGGCGCTTGAGCTGGCCATGAAGTCATCGGGCTTCGCGCCAAAGATTGCGTGGGATATCTGCGAGCGCCGCAGCGCTCAGTTGCATGCAACGCTTGCAGGCGGCGTTCCAGAGTCCGATCTCGATCGCCATGCTGCGGTGGTCCAGGATCTGCTGGATCAAATCGGATCGATATCCGTTTGCTTGAAAGGGCCGTTTCTGGGCACCAGGAATACCGGCCGTATTTATTTTCCAGTCTATCCGCAGAAGATCGGGGGCGAGGATGCATTCGCGCTGGTGCAAAAGAGCATCGGCGTGTCGCAGACGAAACTCTACCTCGTCGGGTATTATCATATGCGCAGTGAATTCGATCCGCTGGAAACAAGGGAGCTCGCCGAACTGATCGATCAGTGGCGGGATCGGATTGTCGTCAGGACAACTGTTCCTTTCCTGGAATTGCATGCCACCAACGATGATCTTGCGCTTTCAGCGCGTGCGCATGCGAAAATTTCAGCGAGAGGGCGCCTCGAGTAAAACGCTGACAAGAAGCAGTAGAATTGTAACCCGGATGGATCTAGAGCATGATCCGGAAAAGTGGGTACCGGTTTTCCGAAAAGATCATGCTCAAATCAAAGCGATAGAGCGGGATGACGATTCGAAGAAAAGTCATCGCGCTCTAACGCTCTTTCGCTTCGAATATTTGCAGGGCACCAAGCAGGAGTTTTGGGTCCTCTTGGCCGACGCAGTGACCGACCCCGGCAAAACGCCATTCGCTGACTTGCGGAATCAGCGCCACGGCCCGTGACGCCATCATTTTATAGATCGGCCATGATTGTTCGGTCGTCGCAACGCAGACGGGGCAGTCGATATCAGTCAGCCACGCGAAAGGATTGCCGCGGCCGTCTCCGGTGTAGACCTGCTCCATCGCTTCACAAATCCGGAGAGTAATGGCGGACTCGATCTCAGGTGTGCAGAGCAGTCGTACCCGGCCGTCCCTCAGAGGGGCGAAGCCGTGCCGGATGTAGGCCCAGAGCGAGGACTCGGACCATGTCGCAAACGCAGGCGCGGCGCGATAGCGCTGGAACGCTGTCTCGGCGCTGTCGAACTCGGCCTGGCGGCGCAGCACGCTCTGCACGGCAGCCGTCGACCTGTCGCTCAACCCGGCGCCATCGACGCGGATCGCACGCGGATCCATGACGGTCGGCTCCATCACGAACAGGCGCGAAAATCGCTGGGGCAAAAGTTTCGCCGCAAGCAGGAGATCGGTGGCGCCTGCGCTGTGGCCGATACCAAATATATCCGACAGGTCGAGCGCCTCGATCACCCGACACAAATCCTCGGCGAAATCCTGGAAGTGATAGCGGTCGGCCGCCGGCTTGTGACTGTCGCCATGGCCGCGGCGGTCGAGCGCATAGACGGTGTAACGCGATGCCAGTTCACGGGCGACCTCATCCCAGACCTCGGCGACAAAGCCGGTGCCGTGCAACAGCAGCGCGGGCGGTTTGCCCGAGCCGTCCTCGCCCCATCGGGCAAGCGCAATGTGTTCGCCGACAGGTCCGACCGAAATCCGTTTGGGGTTCGTCATGGGAGGGACTATCGCGCATCCTCCAAAATCATCGCAGCACCTTTCTCCGCGATCATCGCCGTCGGCGTATTGGTGTTGCCCGACGTGATCGTCGGCATCACCGACGCGTCGGCCACACGTAGTCCCGCGATGCCGTAGAAGCGCAGCCGCTCGTCGACCACCGCCATCGGGTCGCTCGCCGTGCCCATCTTCGCGGTCCCGACCGGATGGAAGATCGTGGTGCCGATGTCGCCGGCAGCTTTCGCCAATGAGGCGTCATCGTCGCCGACGCTGGGGCCGGGCAGGTATTCCTGCGGATGATATCGCTCGAGCCGTTTCTGTTTCATCAGCCGCCGCGTGGTGCGGATGGCATCCGCTGCGACCTGGCGGTCGTCATCGGTCGAGAGGTAATTCGGCGCGATCGATGGCGCCTCGGCAGGTTTCGCCGAGCGAATCCGCACGGTGCCGCGCGAGGTCGGCTGCAGGTTGCAGGCGCTGACGGTGATCGCGGGAAAACGATGCAGGGGATCGCCGAACTTGTCGAGCGACAATGGCTGAACGTGAAACTGGATGTTGGCGCGCTCGCGGCGCGGGTCGGAGCGGGTGAAGATGCCGAGTTGCGATGGCGCCATGGTCAGCGGCCCGCGGCGGCGGAACGCATAATCGAGCCCCATCAGGCCGCGCCGCACCAGATTGTAATAGGTCTCGTTCAGCGTGCGGACGCCAAAAACCTTGTAGATCGCGCGCTGCTGCAGATGGTCCTGCAGGTTGCGCCCGACGCCAGGTTTGTCGAGCACCACATCGACGCCGAGCGGCGACAGCCAGTCTGATGGCCCGATGCCGGATCGATGCAAGACCTGCGTCGATCCGATTGATCCCGCACACAAAACGACTTCGCCCTTGGTGCGGGCCTCGACCACTTCATTGCCTTGCATGAAGCGCACGCCGACGGCGCGGCCATTCTCGATGATCAGCCGGTCGACCAGCACGTTCTTTTCCAGCCGCAGGTTGGCGCGGTTCAGGACCGGCTTGAGGAAGCCGCGCGCCGAGGACCAGCGCCGGCCGCGCTTCTGGTTGACGTGGAAATAGCTCGTGCCTTCGTTGTCACCGGTGTTGAAATCGGCAATGCGCTTGATGCCCATTTCCTCGGCCGCATCGCCGACCGCGTCGAGAATGTCCCAGGACAGCCGCGGCGCCTCGATCCGCCAGCCGCCGCCGGTGCCGTGATGTTCGCTCTCGCCGAGGAAATGATCCTCCAGCCGCTTGAACAGCGGCTTGACGTCGTCATAGCTCCAGCCGGTCAGGCCGAGTTGCCGCCAGTGATCGTAATCGGCGGATTGCCCGCGCATAGAGATCATGGCGTTGATGGCGGAGGAGCCGCCGATCACCTTGCCGCGCGGATAGGCAAGCGCCCGCCCGTTGAGCCCGGGCTCTGCCTCGGTCTTGAACATCCAGTCCGAGCGGGGATTGCCGATCGCAAAGAGATAGCCGACCGGGATGTGAAACCAGATCCAGTTGTCGTTGCCGCCGGCCTCGAGGATCAGCACGCGGTTTTTCGGATCGGCAGACAGCCGGTTGGCCATGATGCAGCCGGCGGTTCCCGCGCCAACCACGATATAGTCGAAATCGCCCTCAAGCCGCTTCGGCATCTCTCAGTTTCCACCCATCGACGCCGTCATGCCCGGACAAAAGCGCGAAGCGCGTCTTCGCGCTAGATGTTCCGGGCATCCACGTCTTGTTGGGCGTTTATTAGTCAGACGTGGGTGGCCGGTACAAGCCCGGTCATTCGCCGTCGCATGGATGGGGCCCTGCGGCAGGTGCGTTGGTTGGACCGCCCCTTGCATGCTACAGGGGCAGAAGCGTTCAAAGCCGGAAAGCCTGTTATCTCCATGCCCATCGTCAATCGCGTCGCCGAGTTGCAACCCGACATCCAGGCCTGGCGCCGGGATATTCATGAACACCCGGAATTGCTCTACGACGTGCACCGCACCGCGGCATTGGTGGCGGACCGTTTGCGGGAATTCGGCTGCGACGAGGTTATTACCGGCATCGGCCGCACCGGCGTCGTCGGCGTCATCAAGGGCGACAAGCCCGCCGGCAAGGGTGACGTGAAGGTGATCGGGCTGCGGGCGGATATGGATGCGCTGCCGATCGAGGAGGCGACCAATCTGCCTTACGCCTCCAGGACGAAGGGCTTGATGCACGCCTGCGGCCATGACGGCCATACCGCCATGCTGCTGGGTGCGGCGCGCTATCTCGCCGAGACCCGCAATTTCGCCGGCGACGCGGTCGTGATCTTCCAGCCGGCCGAAGAGGGCGGCGCGGGCGCCGTCGCGATGATCAACGATGGCCTGATGGACCGTTTCGGCATCGAGCAGGTCTACGGCATGCATAACGGTCCGGGCATTCCGGTCGGCGCGTTCGCGCTTCGGCCCGGTCCGATCATGGCCGGAGGCGATGCCGTCGTCATCAAGATCGAGGGGCGCGGTGGCCACGCCGCGCAGCCGCACAAAAGCATCGATTCCGTCCTCGTCGGCGCGCAGTTGATCACGGCGCTGCAGTCGATCGTGTCGCGCAGCGTCGATCCGCTGGAATCGGCAGTCATTTCGATGTGCGAATTTCACGCCGGCAACGCCCGCAACGTGATCCCGCAAACTGCTGAACTGGCGGGCACCGTCCGTACCCTGAACGGCGACGTGCGGAAAATGGTCGAAAGGCGGGTCCGCGAGGTCGTCGCCGGCGTGGCGCAGGTCACCGGCGCCAGGATCGACCTGACGTACGATCGCGGCTATCCGGTAACGGTCAACCATATCGAGCAGACGGATGTCGCGACGCGGGCAGCCAAGGAAATCGCCGGCGATGCCAATGTGCATGTGATGCCGCCGCTGATGGCCGGCGAAGATTTCGCCTTCATGCTGGAGCAGCGGCCGGGCGCGCTGATCTTCTGCGGCAACGGCGACAGCGCAGGGCTCCATCACCCCGCCTACAATTTCAACGACGAGGCGATCGTGTTCGGCACCTCTTACTGGATCAAGCTGGTCGAGAGCACGCTGGCCGCGTAACCCGCCAAGGGTCGGGCTGCCAAGGGTCGGGCTAAGGCTTCGCCGGGCGTTCCTGCCCTGGCGGCCAAGCTCCCGGGTGGATGGGGCTCTGCGGCAGAGTGTTGGGTGGACCGCCGCTTGCATGCTAAGGATGCTGCTGAATGTTCCAACCTTTGAGGCCAGAGAAATCCCATGCCCATCGTCAACCGCGTCGCCGATCTGCAACCCGATATTCAGGCCTGGCGCCGCGATATCCATGAAAATCCTGAACTGCTGTACGAGGTGCACCGCACCGCAGCATTCGTGGCTGACCGCCTGCGCGAATTCGGCTGCGACGAGGTGGCCACCGGCCTCGGCCGCACCGGCGTCGTCGGCGTCATCAAGGGCAAGCAGCCCGGCAAGGGCGAGATCAGGGTGATCGGGCTTCGCGCCGATATGGACGCGCTGCCGATCGAGGAGGCAACCAATCTGCCCCACGCCTCCAAGACGCCGGGCCTGATGCACGCCTGCGGCCATGACGGGCACACCGCGATGCTTTTGGGTGCAGCGCGGTATCTCGCCGAGACCCGGAATTTCGCCGGCGACGCGGTCGTGATCTTCCAGCCGGCCGAGGAGGGCGGTGCGGGCGCCGCCGCCATGATCAAGGACGGCCTGATGGACCGGTTCGGCATCGAGCAGGTCTACGGCATGCATAACGGCCCGGGGATTCCGGTCGGCTCCTTTGCTATCCGACCGGGTCCGGTCATGGCCGCGACCGACTCGATCGACATCAAGATCGAGGGCCTCGGCGGACACGCCGCCCGCCCGAACAAGTGCATCGATTCCGTCCTGGTCGGTTCGCAGGTGATCACCGCCCTGCAGTCGATCGTCTCGCGAACGCTCGATCCCCTGGACTCAGCCGTGATCTCGATCTGCGAGTTCCACGCCGGCAACGCCCGCAACGTCATCCCGCAGACCGCTGAACTCCGGGGGACGGTGCGCACCCTGACCCCGGAAGTGCGCGAATTGGTCGAGAAGCGGGTCCGCGAGGTGTGTGATGGCGTGGCCAAAATGACCGGCGCCAAAATCGATCTGGTTTACGAGCGCGGCTATCCCGTGACCAAAAACCATGCCGACCAAACCGACTTCGCCACGCAGGTAGCCAGGGAAGTAGCCGGCGCCCAGAACGTCCACGACATGCCGCCGCTCATGGGCGCGGAAGATTTCTCCTATATGCTGGAAGCGCGGCCGGGCGCCTTCATCTTCTGCGGCAATGGCGACAGCGCAGGGCTCCATCACCCCGCTTATGATTTCAACGACGAGGCGATCGTGTACGGCACCTCGTACTGGATCAAGCTGGTCGAGAACAAGCTGGCGGCGGCGTAAAAGCGCCCGACGTCACTTCAACTTCGATCGCACATGAAGTGCGAGGTCACATCAAGGAAGGCCCGTATCTCCAGTGCGGGCCTTCATTTTTTTGTCGCTCAACCGCCACTTGAAATGCGGGTAGGTGCCTCGTCTTCAATGTCTGACGTCGCGATCGAGATTTCCAGCGGCATCCGGAAATGCGCAGCCGTGTGTCATCAGCCGTATCCCCGGCGCGCGCAGTCCGCCGCTCAATAGCGCTCCGGCACGTACATTTCGGGTGGAATCGGCCCGCGGCTATATTCCGGGTTGCGAACCCGCGGCGGCAGTACCACCGGCTCGCGCTTGATTTCCTGGTGGGGAATTTGCTCGAGCAGATGCGCGATGCAGTTCAGCCGTGCCTTCTTCTTGTCGTCGGCTTCGACCAGATACCAGGGAGCTTCCGGAATGTGAGTACGCTCCAGCATCGCTTCCTTGGCCTTGGTGTATTGCTCCCAGCGGCTGCGCGATTCCACATCCATCGGGCTTAGCTTCCACTGCTTGAGCGGATCGTGGATCCGCATCGTGAAGCGCAAATACTGCTCTTCGTCAGTGATGGAAAACCAGTACTTGATGAGGATGATTCCGGAGCGTACGAGCATACGCTCGAATTCCGGCGCCGACCGGAAGAATTCTTCGACCTCGTCTTCAGTGCAGAAGCCCATCACCCGCTCGACGCCGGCGCGGTTGTACCAGCTACGGTCGAACAGCACGATCTCGCCGCCGGCCGGCAAATGCGAAACGTAACGCTGGAAATACCATTGCGTGCGCTCACGCTCGTTCGGCGCCGGAAGCGCCGCGACGTGGCAGACCCGCGGATTGAGCCTTTGGGTGATGCGCTTGATGACGCCGCCCTTGCCGGCGGAATCGCGCCCCTCGAAAATCACCACCACCTTGAGCTTGTGGTGCTGCACCCAGGTCTGCAATTTTACCAGTTCACCCTGCAGACGGAACAATTCCTTGAAGTAGACGCGCCGATCGATCGTCTCCTGTGCCGTATGGTCGGCAAATTCATTGGTCAGCGCATCGAGGCGATCGTCGTCGATTTCTAGTTCCAGTTCCTCATCGAAACTATCCAGCATTTCCGCCTGAATGCGGTCCTGGATCGGCGTCGTGCCATTCAGGGGTAGTTTGGTCATGGCGGGCTCCGGCTGCAGCGCGTTGGTTCGCGTGGACATCGATGCCCTGCCGTAATCATCGGTCAGGGTACCCTGCGGAAAGCAGAAGGCTGGAGTTTGGTTCCGGCGTCCGTCGGGGCTGCCGATGGCGTCAGAACAGGATCGAGAACAGCACGTAGAGACTTGCCGAGAGGCAGATCGCGGCCGGCAGCGTCAGCATCCACGCCATCAGGAGGTTGCGAATGTCGCCATCTGCTGGCCCGAGCCGTTGGCCGCCTCGTGCCGGCGACGCCGGATGACAGCACATGGGTGGTGGAGAGGTGAAGCGATGCCGCTTGAACCAGTTTGTTAGTTCAGGGTTGATCGTCCGCTACAAAAATTTAATTGCGCTGTCGGGCGCCGGCCCCCTCCATCCGTCCTTGGCACAGAAGGGCCGCGCGCGTGCGGCCGAATATCAGATAGAGGAAGGCCGCACCGATGAAGGTCACGCAGCATCTCTGGTTTGAGAAGGACATGGAGGCCGCGATCGGCTTCTACACCTCGCTCGTCCGTGGCTCATCGGTCGACTGGGTTTCGTCCCTGCCTGCCGAGAGCCCGAGTGGTCCCGCGGGCAGCGTCAAGATCGCAGCCTTCAGCCTGGGCGACCAGCGCTACATGGCGATCGAGGCTGGCCCCCTCGACCCGTTCAACCACAGCTTTTCGATCATGGTCGAATGCGACACGCAGGCCGAGATCGACCGCTTGTGGGATGCCTTGAAGGAGGGCGGCTGGATCGAGCAATGCGGCTGGCTGCAGGATCGATGGGGCCTCTCCTGGCAGATCGCACCCAGGCGGCTCGGTGAATTGATAAATGATCCCGACCGCGACAAGGCCAGGCGCGTCGCGGAGGCCATGCTGAAGATGGTCAAGTTCGATATTGCAGAACTGGAGGCCGCGGCGAGGGGTTAGAAGCCCGCGTTATTTGCCGCTGGGATGGATTTGTTCGGCTGGCGGATAGAACGCCGGGCGGGACGCGCGCTGCGGCGCCACAAGGCGAGAGGAAGAACGCCACAAGGCAAGAGGAAGAGTGGGTCGCGCGCTGCACGGCGCCGGGGCTGAAGGGGTACCGCGCAGCGCGTCGACCGTATGGGAGCGCCATGGCGTGACCAGACGTCCCACATTCCCTTGAGAATGCGATTGTGTAATCCATCAATTAATGGTTGCAGATGGGATTGTCAATTTTTCCCGTGATATTTCACCAGATATTGCGGCTGCCGGGTTGGCAGGATTTAGGCCGCATGTGCCGATTTTCGTAGCATGTCGGCGGCGATTTTGAGATCTTGAACGAAACGCCGGAATTCCCGTGCCTTGGCATCGGCATCGGGCAATCGCAACAGATAGGATGGGTGCACCGTCACCAGCGCCCTTGTGCCGTCGTCGAGATCGATCGGGTGGCCGCGGTTCTTGTTGATCGGCGTGATTTTCCCGAACACGCTTTGCGCCGCGGTGGCGCCCATTGCCACCACCAGATCGGGTTTGATCGCGGCCAGTTCCCGTTCGTACCACTGCCGGCAGGCCTTGATTTCCGGCGTGTTCGGCTTCTGGTGCAGGCGGATTTTTCCGCGCGGCACGAATTTGAAATGCTTCACCGCATTGGTGACGTAAACTTTGCGGCGATCGATCCCGGCTTCTTCCAGCGCGCGGTCGAGCATTTGGCCCGCAGGCCCGACGAATGGTTTGCCGGCGAGATCTTCCTTGTCGCCCGGCTGCTCGCCGACCAGCATGATCCGCGCTGTTTGCTGACCCTCGCCGAACACGGTCTGGGTGGCGTCTTTCCAGAGCGGGCAGGCGCGGCAGTCGGCGGCTTCTTCACGCAGCGTTTCGATATCGTCAGCCTGTTTGCGGACCATTTCGTTTGCCTCAGGCGGTTCCAGCCGCTTCTGCGGCTTGTGCGGTTCGGTTGCCGCGTTCGCGATCATCGCGCTTGCGGTGCGCCCGGCGTCTTCGATCAGGGGTTTAATCATCGAGGCCTCCGGCAGGTTCCGCCAGTATTTCCGGGGCATTTCCTTACGCATGGCCTGCACTTTCAGTCGCGCCGGATTGAAAATGCTGGTGTGATAACGCCGCCAGGTTTCCTCCAGCCGATCCGCCGTCGGGGCCTCGCTTTTGGCTACGCCCGGCGTGATCGAGACGGCATGGCCGTCCCAATGCGCGCAGACATCGGGCGTGAGGATCGACCAGGGCATGTCGGCGAAACGCCGCGCGAAGAACGGCGCGGCCAGTTCGACGATGTGGTGCTCCGGCTCGAACCAGGCGACGAAGTGCGATTTTTGCTCGCGGCCGACTTCGCGGAAGCGGACAAAGGCATGCATTTTGTGCTCGTCGCGGCGTACGGCCTTCGCCATCGCAGCGACCTGCGCCACGTCGGGATCGGTCGCGATATCAAGCAGATCGTGATGAGTTCGCAACCGCCACAGCAGGCGATAGAGCAGGGCGAACCGCTCGGGGTTGCGGTGCAGGACCGCGATGTCAGCCAGTTCAACGAATTTGGCAGGGACGTTGAACGTGCCGTCTGGTGGCGCAAGTGGCGGCGCCGACGGCTCGAACAGTTCGGGCGCATCATCAGCCACGCGCCAGCTCACGTCGGAGGGTTTTACATTATTCAGCGCCAGCGCGCGGGCGGTTTTGCGCCAGCCGTCGAAATCGGTTTCGCCGTCGAGGGTGATGTGGTGCATTTTCTCCTCCCCGTCATTGCGAGCGAAGCGAAGCAATCCATTTCTCCACTTGTTGAGGCATGGATTGCTTCGTCGCTTCGCTCCCTTGCGCAAACGCTTCGCGTTTGTCGCAGGCAATGACGGCCGTGGTCGGCTGTGGTCAAAACCCAAATTCCAATTGCGCCGCCTTTGGCTTGAACCGCTCCTTCAGCCCTGCGCCATCCAGCAGATGCAACAAGGGCCCGTGATCGCTGAGCACGATGAACGGCAGCGCCTTCTGGAGGATGCCGCGTACGAGGTTGGAATCCGCCAGGGTTTCCAGCTTACGTTGCACGGCCATCGTTGAATCCCTTTGATTCCATTCATGAATTACCAAAGCGTCGATCTCGATTGACTCTGCCAGTCCGGTTAGCTTTATATTAGAACATATCATGAACAAATGAGCCAGCCGCGGGTTCACTAGGAAAAAGCGGTAAAGGCCAAAATTCCCAGAGGAGCGGGGCATGAGCACCGCACACACAAGCACGCTTGCGAATTTGCGAGGGCGCATCGAGCGGATCGAGACGCATGGCGATGCGCATGATCTCAACAAGGTCGCGCTCGGCCATGCGGCAGCGGATGCGACGCTGCAGGGCGGTCTTGCGATCGCAGTGGTGCATGAAGTGTTCGCCGAGGGCCATCAGAGCGCGGCGGCAACCGGCTTCATCGCAGGGCTCGCGGGAAGGGTATCGCCACGCCGGCCGCTGGTCTGGGTGCGGCAGGATTTTTCGGAAATCGAATCCGGTGCGCTGTCGATGAGCGGGCTTTGCGAACTGGGTCTCGATCCGCGGCTGCTCGTGACGGTGCGCGCCCCGGACACCGACGCCGCGTTGCGGACCGCCGCCGACGCGCTGGCCTGCGATGCGCTCGGCGCCGTCGTGCTGGAAGTCTGGGGGCAGGCCCGCCAGCTCGATCTCGTCGCCAGCCGCAAACTTACATTGGCCGCGGCAGCCTCCGGCGTCACCGCATTGCTGCTGCGGATGGCCGCGGAGCCGCGGCCTTCGACCGCGGAGACAAGATGGATAGTGCGCGCGGCGCATTCGCCGCCGGCGTCACACTGGGGTGCGTGGGGCGCGCCCGTCTTCGACGCGCAACTGGTTCGTAACCGTCATGGCCCGGTCGGCCGCTGGATCATGGAATGGAAATGTGATGAGTGCCTTTTCAGCGAACCGTCGGCGTATCCTCAGCCTGTGGCTGCCACGCCTGCCCATCGACCGCATCAAACGCAAGCTTACGCAGGACAGCGTCGCGCTGGGTGATGCCCCCAGCGTCGTCGTCGCCAAGCAGCACAACGCCATCCTGATTCATGCCCTCGACGAGGCCGCCGTACATGCCGGCCTCTCGATCGGCCTGCCGCTCGCCAATGCCCGCGCGATCTGCCCCGAACTGACGGTGTTCGACGCCGACGAGGTCGCCGACCGCAAGACGCTCGATGACATCGCCGACTGGTGCGACCGCTTCACCCCGTTGGTGGCGCTCGATCCGCCGCATGGGCTCTATCTCGACATCACCGGCTGCGCCCATCTGTTCGGCGGCGAGCGCGCGCTGCTGCAGATCGTGAGCGGTGCATTGAGCCGACGCGGCTTTGCCGTCAGCGCCGCGATCGCGAGCACCGCGATCTGCGCCCGGACGCTGACGCGCCAGACTTCCGGAAAGATCGTTGCCGATGGCGAGGAGGCCGCGGCCGTCAGCCCGCTGCCGGTCTCCGCGCTCGGCGCCGGTGATGCCATCACCGGCGGCCTGCGCCGCGCCGGCCTGAAGACCATCGGCGACGTTGCCGCGCGCGGACGTCACGAGATCACGGCGCGGTTCGGCGCTCATTTCACGACCTTGCTCGAGCAGGCGCTGGGCGAGGGCGATGCCCCGATCAGCCCTCGAAAACCGCTGCCGGATTACATCGTCGAGAAGCGCTTTCCCGAACCGGTCGCTACCGACACCGTGATCGTGATGAACCTGTCCGCGCTCGCGGCCATGCTGGTCACGGCGATGGACAAGCAGGGCAAGGGCGCGCGGCGGCTGGACGCAAGCTTTTTCCGCACCGACGGCGCGGTGCGCACCATCTCGGTCGATACCGGCCGCCCCGTGACGAAGGCAGAGGTGATCGACCGCCTGTTTCGCGAGCGGCTCGATGCGCTCAACGATCCCCTCGATCCCGGCTTCGGCTTCGATCTCATCCGCCTGTCCGCCAGCCGCACCGAAATCGTGGTGCAGCAGCAGCGCGACCTCGACGCCAACGTGCATGACAACGACGAACTGGCCGCGCTGATCGACCGCATCGCCGCGCGCATCGGGGGCAAGCGTGTTGTCGTGCATCTGCCGCAGGATACTCACATTCCTGAAAGCGCCGTGCTGGCCGTAACGGCGCAGCATCATCTGGCAGCCGCCGCACAGGCGGCATGGCCAGAGCGCATCGAAAGCGAACCGCCGCTACGGCCGCTGCGGCTGTTCGACAGGCCGGAGCCGATCAAGGTGCCGTTCGCAACCGTGCCCGACGGCCCGCCGCATCAGTTCACCTGGCGCCACGTCACGCACGCGGTGGTGCGGGTGGAGGGGCCCGAACGCATCGCCATGGAATGGTGGAAGCAGAACGGCGATGGGCCGACGCGGGATTATTTTCGCATCGAGGACGAAGCGGGCTTGCGCTTCTGGATCTTTCGCGACGGGCTCTATGAAAGCGAATTGGCGGATGAGCAAGGCGAGCCCACATCGGTCAGATGGTTCGTGCACGGGCTGTTCGCATGAAAACTCCCGTCAGCAATTATGCCGAGATCGGCATCACCACCAATTTCTCGTTCCTGCGCGGCGGCTCCGATCCACGCGCCTATGTGCATCAGGCGAGCGAACTCGGCATTCCCGCGATCGGGATTGCCGACCATAACACGCTGGCCGGCGTGGTGCGCGCTTACAAGGAACTCGATAATCCCGAGGTCAAGCACAAGCCAAAGCTTCTGATCGGCACGCGCCTCGTCTTCATCGACGGCACGCCCGATATTCTGGTCTATCCGCGCGACCGCGCCGCCTATGGCCGGTTGTGCCAGTTACTTACCCGCGGCAAGCGCGGCGACGACATCACGCGGATCGAAAAGGGCGAGTGTCATCTGCGGTTCGATGACCTGCTGGAATTCGCCGAGGGGCAGCTTCTGGTGCTGGCATTGCCGCATCGTTTCGACGCGGTGAGCGCGCAGGAAATTCTGCAGCGTCTGAAGGGTGGCCGCGCCGATGGCGTCTGGCTTGCCGCAAGCCTGCTCTATCGCGGCGACGACAAACGCCGGCTGGCGCGGCTGCATCGGCTGGCGCTTGCGGCAAAAGTGCCGCTGCTGGCGACCAACGAGGTGCTGTACCACCATCCCGCCCGCCGTCGGCTGCAGGACGTGCTCACCTGTATCAGAGAGAAGACCACCATCGACGCGATCGGCAGGCGGCTCGAGGCCAATGCCGAGCGTTACCTGAAGCCTCCCTACGAAATGGCGCGGCTGTTCCGCGATATTCCCGAGGCCATCGTGGAAACCATGCGCTTTGCCGGCCGCATCAGCTTCTCGCTCGACCAGCTCAAATACCAGTATCCGGACGAGCCGGTGCCGCCGGGCAAGACCGCGCAGCAGCATCTCGAAGATCTCACCTGGGCCGGGGTCGACAAATATTTCGGCGGGGTGATCTCTGACACGCTGCGCGCCACCTTGCGGAAAGAACTCGCACTGATCGCCGAACTGAAATACGCGCATTATTTCCTGACCGTGCACGACATCGTTCATTACGCGCGCAGCCAGAACATCCTGTGCCAGGGAAGGGGATCGGCGGCCAACTCCGCGGTCTGCTACGTGCTCGGCATCACCTCGGTCGACCCGACCAAGGTCGATCTGCTGTTCGAACGCTTCATCTCCAAGGAGCGGCTGGAGCCGCCCGACATCGACGTCGATTTCGAACATTCGCGGCGCGAGGAGGTGATGCAATATGTCTACCGCCGCTACGGCCGCCACCGCGCCGCCATCATCGCCACCGTCATCCATTATCGTCCCCGCAGCGCGATCCGCGACGTCGGCAAGGCGTTGGGGCTGACGGAGGATGTTACCGCGGCGCTCGCCGATACGGTGTGGGGAAGCTGGGGCAAGGGCCTCAACGAGATGCAGGTCCGGCAGGCCGGGCTGGACCCTCAAAATGCGATGGTCGAGCTCGCGGTCGAACTTGCGACCGAGTTGATCGAATTCCCCCGTCATCTGTCGCAGCATGTCGGCGGCTATGTGCTGACGCAGGACCGGCTCGACACCTATGTGCCGATCGGCAATGCCGCGATGGATGACCGCACCTTCATCGAATGGGACAAGGACGACGTCGACGCGCTCAGCATGATGAAGGTCGACGTGCTGGCCTTGGGCATGCTGACCTGTATCCGCAAATGTTTTGATCTCATCGCCGACCACAAGGGCGAGCGCTGGGAACTCGCCACCGTCGAGCAGGACGACGAAAACGTCTACGACATGCTGTGCCGCGGTGAATCGCTCGGTGTGTTCCAGGTCGAGAGCCGCGCCCAGATGAACATGCTGCCGCGCTTAAAACCGCGCACCTTCTACGATCTCGTTATTGAAGTCGCGATCGTACGCCCCGGGCCGATCCAGGGCGACATGGTGCATCCGTACTTGCGGCGGCGAAACGGCGTCGAGAAGCAAAACTATCCGTCACCGTCGCCCGAACACGGACCTCCCGACGAACTGTACAAGGTGCTGCACAAGACACTCGGCGTGCCGCTGTTCCAGGAGCAGGCGATGCGGATCGCGATCGAAGCCGCAAAGTTTACGCCCGAGGAAGCCAACGGCCTGCGCCGCGCGATGGCGACCTTCCGCAACGTCGGCACCATCGGCAAGTTCGAGGACAAGATGATCGGCAACATGATCGCGCGCGGCTACGCGCCGGAGTTTGCCCAAAACTGTTTTGAGCAGATCAAGGGTTTTGGCAGTTACGGCTTTCCGGAAAGCCATGCCGCGAGCTTTGCGCAGCTCGTCTATATCTCCTCATGGCTGAAGCATTATCACCCCGACGCCTTCTGCTGCGGACTGCTCAACTCGCAACCGATGGGTTTCTACGCGCCGGCCCAGATCGTCGGTGACGCCCGCACCAACGGCGTCGAGGTGCGCGAGATCGATGTGTCCTACAGCTTTGCGCAGAACACGCTGGAGCAGGGGGATGGGAAATATTGCGCGGTGCGTCTCGGCTTCCGCCAGATCGATGGATTTAGTTGGGTTGACGAAGATGAGGAGCGGTTGAAACAACTTCAGTCGTCATTCCGGGGCGTGCGAAGCGCGAGCCCGGAATCCATTTCTCAGCGACAATGCGGCTCAATGGATTCCGGGTTCACGCTTCGCGTGCACCGGAATGACAACGTTGAGAAAGCCGAAGACTGGGCCGACCGCATCGTCGCCGCCCGCACGCGCCGGCCCTTCACCTCGCTGGAAGAATTCGCCCGTGACACCGCACTTCCCAAGCGCGCGCTGATCCTGCTGGCCGACGCCGATGCGTTCCGCTCCATCGGGCTCGACCGCCGCGCGGCATTGTGGGCGGTGCGGCGGCTGCCCGACGACGTGCCGCTGCCGCTGTTCGAAGCCGCGGTCGCGCGCGAGCAGCCCGACGAGAACGCAAAACCGTTGCCGCTGATGCCGCTGCCGGAACAGGTGGTCGCCGATTACCAGACGGTGCGGCTGTCGCTGAAGGGCCACCCGATGGAATTTTTGCGCGAGAGGTTTACCAGGGAGCGCGTCGTCGCCTGCAAGGACGTCAATCACACAAACGACAAGCGCCGTATCAGTTGCGCCGGCGTGGTGCTGGTGCGGCAGCGTCCGGGCAGCGCCAAGGGCGTCGTCTTCATGACGCTCGAGGACGAGACCGGCATCGCCAATATCGTGGTGTGGCCCAAAGTGATGGAGCAGTACCGGAAAGAAGTGATGGGCGCCCGCCTGATTCTGGTGGAAGGCTATATCCAGAGCAGCCCCGAACAGGTGACGCATCTGGTGGCGCAGCGGATGTTCGACCGCTCCCACGACCTGATCGGCCTCGCCAATGATGCGCCGAGCCGCAAGCATCCCGTCCCGGCTGGCCCCGCGCTGATCGAGCCGCTCAACGACGACCGACGCGATCACGTCGACGCGCCCGCGCAAAAAATTCGCCATCCACGCGACGTCCGCATCCTGCCGTCGTCACGCGATTTTCATTGAGCTGCGTCATTCCGGGGCGCGCTTGAGCGCGAGCCCGGAATCCATGGTGGCTGCGGATTTCGGCACCGCTACTTCGTTACCCCGCCCCGACAATCAAGACGATTTGAATAAAACTCCTAAGCAGCTTGAAAGAGAGATCAGCTTATCGTCCTGCCGGAGGTCGGGCCTCGGACATGACGACGAGATAACATTTGCAGTGCCTGGAATCATCGCGGAAATCGCGCGGTCTAGTCGTGGTCAGAAAGCCTGATCGGAAGCCGCGCCTTGTCGATAAAATCGAACTCTGGTTGTCAAGGAGTCGAGACGTTGACGGGCTCTGGGTGGGCTCCATGGAAGATGAGCCCTATCAGGGCTTGCGCCGCGTCGAGGATGCGCTTCAACTGATCAAGCGCCACGACCCGCTCAACTATTTACGAGTCACCCGCAATCTCGACCGAATATGGGTGCATCTGATTCCAAGCGCTGAAGCGCACTATGAAAGGACACTGAACGCTTGCATCCTTGATGAGCGTTATCTTCTCAAGGAAGAAATGACGCTCGATAGGATAGCTTCCACCATTGTCCATGAAGCGACTCATGCAAGGCTGGAACGATGGGGAATCATCTATGAAGAGGAGAGCCGCTATCGGATCGAAGCGATCTGTCTCCGGCGCGAACTGAACTATCTCACGAAGCTGCCAGATAGCGGTCCTTTACAGGAAGAGATTGCACGCACACTGGAGTGGTGTGCCACAGATCGGGACCATCTCTCCGATGCAAGCTTTCGAGACCGCGACGACCAAGGTCAGGTTGAAAAATTGCGCTATCTGGGAGCTCCGGACTGGATCGTCAGATGGGCGATGTGGCTCATCCGGAGACGACGGGCACACGCTTCCGGATGAGGTGATGCGCGCTCCTCGTTCTGGTCGAGCTAGCTGCTCTATGCACTCGCCCTTTGAGTTCCCGCGGCTGCGGCCGCAAAGATCGCCTCGACGTTGTCAGGCGCAAAAAACTCCGTCGGCGATATCGTCCCGGCGTTCAGACGCGCAAAGCCGTCCATGGCCGCCCGGTTTCCGTGAACCGCCTCAAGGATCCGTTGCAACTCGGGTGGCGGCGGCTCGAGCGTTGCGAGTTCGCAGGTGAAATCGTACATCGCCCCGGCTTGCGCGTCGCGGGTGCGCTGGTACTCGCTCATGGCTTCCTCGAATGGCCGCGCGCCCGACAATGATTGGTCGATGGCCGCGGCGCAGAGTTCGGTGTCCCGGAAGGCATCGAGAATTCCCTGCGCCGTTATGAAGTCCCTGTTATAGCCGGCGTCTCCCACGAGAGCCCAGCCGGGGCCGTAAGGCTTGCGGAAATAGTTCGGCACCGCCGCGCCGGCGAACGGTGCTCCGCGGGTCGCGCCACGCAACCGCTCGGCAAAGTCCGGTGCCTGTTCGATGGCTTTCAGATAATTGCCCTCGATATCCTTCTTGTTCTCCGCAAACTCTGCGTAAGGCCATCCGACGATGACGAGCGTCAGGTCGTCATGGGTCGGCATTGCCGCAAATGCGCGCTTGTCGCGGACATAGGTTTCAAAGCGGCCGTTGGTCGGCAGCCCGCGCCAATAGCTGTAGTAACCCGCCAGCAGCGGCGGCTTCTCGCGGTAGTGCTCAGGATGAACCGCCTCGCTCAGCATGGAGTGGCGGCCGTCGGCGCCCACGATAACATCGGCATATTCCGTAACAGTGCCGCCTTGCTTCGATCGGCCCTTGATGCCGACGACGCGCTCTCCTTCGACAATGATTTCTTCGACGACAAAACCCTGACGGATCTCCGCACCGGATTCGGCCGCCGCGTCAACCAGCAGCTTGTCGAGGATGGTCCGCCGCGGGCAGTAGGCAACGGGATCCTTGTCCGTGCCGGGGGCGCCGGCAATGGTGAACGCGCCAAAGTCGAAGGCGTAGGTATGGATCGGCGGGCACCCGGTTGCCACCAGCCGGTCGAGCAGCCCCCATCGCGATAGCGCATTCGCAGCGGGGGGATGCACGAGATGGGTTGAGACGGTGTCGCTCGGGAATGAAGCGCGGTCGACCGCCAGCACGCGGTACCCCTTGCGCGCCAGCAACATCGCTGTTGGCGAGCCGGCGCAGCGCGCGCCCAGGACGATCACGTCGAATGCCTTTTCCATCGGAATCTCCATGCAAAGTTGTTCCGTGCCGGTTCACGGCAGCCAGGCTGACCGATCGCGGCCTGACCCATGCATCCGAGTTTAGCGGGAAGCCGAAGCCCCAACTTTGCCGAAACTCCGTGGTTCTTTGCAGGTTGTTCAGGGCCCAAGGTCGACGGAGCACGGAAATGGATGCTCTATCGGAGGCGCTGGCGTCCGTGCGCATGACCGGCGCCATCTTCTATCACGCGGAGTGCACGGCTCCCTGGGGGTTCCGGGTGCCGCCCCTGGAAGACGTTGCCCACGTGCTGGCCCCCGGAACCGAGCGGCTGGTCAGCTATCATCTGGTCACCCACGGCAAGGCGGTCGTGTGCTTCCCGGGCGAAGAGGACATCCCTGTCACAGCGGGCGATATACTCATCATTCCCCACGGCGATGCCCACACCGTCTCGAACGGCTCGCCTTCGGCGTTCATTGACAGTGGGGCTTCGCTCGGCAGTTTTCTGGCGGGCGACCTGACGACAATGCGATTGGGTGGTGGCGGCGAACTGACCCAATTCGTCTGCGGCTATTTCGGCTGCGAACGTCATGCCGATCGGCTCTTCCTTGCCGGGCTGCCGCTGATGATCAAGATCAACCTGCGCGGCGACCCGGCCGGCGAATGGCTGGAGAGCTCGGTTCGCCATCTGGTCTCTGAGGCTGGATCCGCGCGGCCGGGACAGGCGGTCCTGCTCTCCAAGATGGCGGAAGCGCTCTTCATCGAAACCATTCGCCGCTATATGGCGGCGTTGCCGCCGGAACAGATCGGCTGGCTTGCAGGTGCGCGGGATCCGGTCGTCGGCGGTGCACTGGCGCTGCTGCACCGGAAACCCTGTCATCATTGGACCGTGGAGCAGCTTGCCGCCGAGATCGGCGTTTCGCGCTCGGTCCTGGCCGAGAGGTTCTCCCGGTTTCTCGGCGAGCCGCCGCTGACCTATCTTGCGCGCTGGCGGTTGCAGCTCGCCGCCAGGATGCTGCAGACCACGCGGGAGGCGGTGATACAGGTAGCCTCCGAGGTCGGGTATGACTCGGAAGCGGCGTTCAATCGGGCGTTCAAGCGCGAGTTCGGCGTTCCGCCAGGAGAATTCAGGGGCCAATTCAGGCGCTCCTGCGCCCGATCGGACCTGGTTGGAGGTAGCGGGCCAACTCGCATTCCCTCGGGCACGGCGTGAGAGGAATCAAAAGATATCGCCGTGGTGTACGGCTTTTCCCCACGATCCCCGATCAACTGGTTCCGATCTACCAGTAGATCAATCCGCGTCGCGTCTTTCCGGCCCCGCTTCCGGCAAATGCCGCCGCGAGCCTTTGCTTTTCGGCGCAATGTGCAGCCAGGGTCTCGTATAACCTTGCTTCCATGAACGGGGCGTGTTCCCTGCTGGTCGACGCTGCATCGGCGGTCGCAGATATCAGCGCGCTGATTTGGCGGATCAGAAGATCGTCTGTCGATGGCTGCATAACCTTCTCCTTCGATCTCGGTCCGACAAGATGATTCCTGATTTCGGATCACCGCAAGTCCGTAAACCACATGAATCGCAAATATTGGCTGCGACAGATTGCTCGCGCTTCATTAGAGCGTTTTCCAGCGAAGTGGGCACCGGTTCGCGTCAAGAAAACGCGTCAAATAAAAATCCAGGGCCCGTTCCGATTCCATCGGAACGGAAGAGGCCCTAAGCTTCAGCGAGCAAGGGTGATCTTGCGCATCTCCTGCAACCGAGCGAGACAATATTCCCGGTAAAGTAGGTCGATGATCATCCACATGATCGACTCCACTGTCTGATCAGAGGATCACGTTACGACGATATCGTTTCGGGACTTCTTCCTCGGTCGAGAAAATGGCTTCGCGCAAGGCGGGGAATATTTCATGCCATCCGCGAGCGGCGAAACACCCTCACGGTGCGGTGACTGTTATGCATCGTGCGCTGGATTGCTCCTGCCGGCTTGATCCCTTCGCGACCTGTCCCGGTACAATCGAACCTTGGCTCAATCCGACTTGTCATCGCGCTTGCGCTCGCCGGTGCCACCGTCCTTCAGGTCGTCTTCTTCCTTGACCAGCGTCAGCAGCCGGAGCGTCAGGAACGTGAACACCGCGACCGTCACCGCGACGTCGTAGCTGCCGAGCCCGACGGAAACGCCGATCGCGCCGGTGGCCCACAGGCTCGCGGCCGTCGCCGTGCCCTGCACGGTCGTTCCCTGCTTGAGGATGGCGCCGCCGCCGATGAAACCGATGCCGGTGATCAGGCCTTCGATCACCTTCGCCATGCCATCAGGGGAATGCACCAGCAGGTTTTCGCTGGCCTGCACGAAGCCGCAGCTTGCCATCGCGACCAGCGGGAAGGTACGCAGGCCCGCGCTGCGCGCCCGCTTCTCGCGGTCCCAGCCGATCGGCACGGCGAGCGCGAAGGCCGCCGCCAGCGCCAGAAAATGAACGCCTATCTGAAATCGGTCCAAAACACGCCTTCTGAAACAAAAAGCCCCGCACCCGCGACACTTGCGTGTAACGCGGCAATGCGGCGTAAAGTTTCAGCGCGGTGGCCGTTGTGTTACCGGGGGCTGCCGACGACGGTCGTGCTCGACGCCCCGCTTACGATCGCAGCTTCGGTCCGGTACTGCGGCAGATGGTTTTCGAGCGAGTAGAACACGCACAGCGCGAGGCTCGACCAGACCGCCAGGCTGAAATAGAGCGACATCCAGGCAATTTCGTCCTTCCATTCGGCAAGGTCGTGCGTCACCACCCAGCGCGTGCTGACGTCGCGCAGGCCCTCGCGCGGCGTCAGGCGCTTGTCGCCATCGGCATCGCCGGTTCGCCAGCGGTTCAGGTACATCGGGACGTCGATCGTCATCAGAAACGCCAGGAAGCCCGCAATGCCTGCGATGGCCGTGGCCAGCACCACGCGAACCGCGCCATGGAATTCCGGCAGCAGGCGGCAAAGGCCCACGCCGATGATGAAGAACGCAACCGCCCACAGCGAATTTTCGATGGCGTTGCCGAGATAATTCCTGGTCAGCACCGCATACCATGAGAGGCATTCCGCGATCAGGATCAAGGGTACGATCACCCACGCGGCATTCACGGTCGTTTCCGCCCCGGTCATCGTGCCGAGCTGGTGCAGGAGAATCGCCCATTGCGCCACAAAACAGATCTCGGCCACGGTCGCCACCGTCCGGCCGACCAGAACGCTCGACCACCAGGTGTCGAACAGGCAGATCCGCTGAACATCGGCGCGCGGCAGAAACGACCTGAAGGCGCAGCCGAAAACATAGGCCGCACAGAACAGCAGCATGGCCCCGATGCCGGCCGCGCCGCCGGCAGCGCCGGCCGGCTGGAGCGGAAGCTCGCGATACAGCACGAACCAGACGGCGATATTGACGCCGCTCACCAGCGTCAGCAGGCCCCACCACCAGGACACGGGATTTGACCAGGCCAGGGAACCTGACCGCGCCTGCCATTCCAAACTCATTCGTCGCTCCGCCGTAATCGAACTGACATCTGTTTGTATTAATACTGTCACAGATGGCGGCAGGTCACGACAAAAATGCGTGTGGGGCAACGGGGCAATTTGGGGGCAGGGACGTTGCGATCGCGCGGGGCAGCCGAAGACGCGACTCTTGACGCGCGGCGAGATGAATCGATCACAGCAAGGTAACAACTGACTTCGTTGCGCCGGCCGTGTCGCGATCTCAGAATCTGAATCGCCAACGAAATACGGCCTTACCGCGAAACTCGTCATGCCCGGCCAAAAGCGCGAGGCGCGTCTTCGCGCTAGATGTGCCGGGCATCCACGTCTTGCTTCACTTAAGCAGAAAAATACGTGGATGGCCGGGCATAGGCGAGCGGAAGCGACGCCGTCCTTCGGACGGCTATGCCCGGCCATGACGGAGACTGAATTCGATCAGACTCTCAGGACAGGAATTTCACGCCGTAGGTCTTGCCCCGGCGCCAGACCACCTCGCACGACTGGCGCGTCGTATGTTCGGGTACCAGCGCCAATTCAAAGCTGTCTCTGACATCAAGCGCCGTATCGGTCGCGATCTTGGCGCCGCCCGGCGAGACGTCCAGGACGAAGCATTCAATCTTCGTCGTCCCGTTGTCGATCGTCATCCATGTCGGCCGTTTGCGCAGCTCGCGCCGCGGTTCGCGCTGCACCTTTGTCCTTTGTTCGTCGACAATCATCCTGCCCATCCGTCGTTGGACCCAGTCGTCTGGGTCTTCGAAACAGGCCATCAGAGTGAACGTAATTTCGTAAAGTTCCCTTAGTTTATCGTTTCAAATTTACCGGTTTGGTTCGCGAGTTGTAAGCCGAGCTCTCGCAACTTTGCCTCAGAAATTTACGCGGTTCGAGATCGCGCCGTCGACGACGAGGTTCGAACCGGTCGTGAAGGAGGAGGCCGGGCTCGCCAGGAACACGGCAGCATTGGCGATCTCCTGCGGCGTTGCCATGCGGCCGGTCGGGTTGCGTACCAGCGCATCCTGGTAGCGCTTCGGCATGTTTTGCTCGACCATGTTCCAGATGCCGCCCTTGAAATAGACGGTGCCCGGCGACACCACATTGACGCGGATTTTCTTGGGCGCGTATTGCCGCGCCAGTCCCTTGGCCATGTGGATCAGCGCCGCCTTTATCGGGCCGTAGGAGCTGGCGCTATCCGCCTGCGCCGCCGAAACCGAGGAGATGATGACAAAGGCCGCGTCGCCGGTCTTTTCGCCGCTGGCTTCGAGGAAGGGACGCGCGGCCTCGAACGCATTGACGGCGCCGAGCACGTCGAGCCGAAAGTTCTGCTCCCAGGAGGCGGCATCGCCGCCTTGCGCCATGGCGCCGGCGTTGGAAAACAGCATGTCGAGGCTGCCCAGCTCCCCGGCCGCATCAGATATCCATGATTTCAGCGCGGCGGCATCGGTGATATCCACGGACGCACCGGTCGCCTTCACGCCCATCGCCTTCAGCTCGGTAACGGTACCGGCGACCTGATCCGCGTTGCGGGCGCACACCGCGACGCCTGCGCCTTCGCCCGCCAGCGTGTCCGCAATCGCCCGCCCGATGCCGCGCGTGCCGCCGAGCACGATGGCGTTTTTGCCCTTCAAACCCAAATCCATTTTGTTTTTCCTTATGTGATTCCGCCGCATTGTAGCGGCCAAGTCGACCCGGGAGAAAGCTCAAATCGCCGACATCCTTCTCGTCATTGCGAGCGAAGCGAAGCAATCCATGTCTCTGCAAGCCGCGCTATGGATTGCTTCGCTGCGCTCGCAATGACGGGGAGGGAACGGCGCCCCTGGAATCCGTAGCCCGGATGGAGCGAAGCGAAATCCGGGATCTTGCCAAGCGGATCGCTTTACCCGGATTGCGCTACGCTCCATCCGGGCTACGTTGCGTGGGACGTTAAAGAAAGACGTTAGGGAAGAGACACGCCGATGCAAACCCCCAGAGAAATCCTCCGCGATATCTGGACCTCTGCCGGCGGCGAGGCTTCCGCGCTCGACGCGCTCACGCTGACAGGCGATGAACCGCAACTGCCGTCCTCGTTTCGCGTCGCTGCCGCCGCACAGGTCGGCGTCGCCGCGACCGGACTGGCGGCAGCCGAAATCTGGAAGATGCGCAGCGGGCAGGTGCAGGACGTTGCAGTCGATATGCGCCATGCCGTGGTCGAATGCCGGAGCGAACGCTATCTGCGCGTCGACGGCAATCCGCCGCCGCCGGCCTGGGACGCGATCGCCGGCGTCTACAAGACCCGCGATGGCTTCGTGCGCCTGCACACCAATTTTCCGCATCATCGCGACGCCGTCTGCACGGTGCTGAACTGCAAGCCGGAGCGCGACGAAGTGCAGGTCGTGCTGATGCAATGGGACGGCGAGGCGTTCGAGACCGCGGCCTATGCCGGTGGCTGCGTCGTCGCCTTCATGCGCACGCATGACCAGTGGTCGGCGACGCCGCATGCCGGGGCGCTTGCCGGATTACCGCTGATCTCGATCGCAAAGATCGGCGAGGCGCCGCCAAAGCCGTGGCCCGAGGGCGAGCGGCCGCTTGCGGGCATTCGCGTGCTCGATCTGTCGCGGGTGATCGCGGGTCCCGTTGCGGGCCGGACGCTCGCCGCGCATGGCGCCGACGTGCTGCTGATCTCCGGCCCCGAACTGCCGGCGATCCCGTGGCTCACCATCGATACCGGCCGCGGCAAGCTGACGAGTTTTGTCGAACTCAAGAACGAGCAGGGGCACGGCGTGCTGCGCGATCTGCTGGCCAAGGCGGATATCTTTTCGCAAGGCTACCGGCCGCGCGCGATCTCAGGCCTCGGCTTCTCGCCGGAGGATGCTGCGCGCATCAATCCCGGCATCATTTATGTCACGCTGTCGGCCTATGGTGCCGCAGGTCCCTGGGCCGAGCGGCGCGGCTTCGACTCGCTGGTGCAGACCGCGACCGGGTTCAACCATGCCGAGGGGCAGGCCGCTGGCGTCGATGGACCGAAGGAATTGCCCGCACAGATGCTCGACCACGCCACCGGCTACTTCATGGCGTTCGGCGCCATGAAGGCCAAGGCACGTCAGGCGCGCGAAGGCGGAAGCTGGCACGTCCAGGTGTCGCTGGCGCAGACCGGACGCTGGCTGTGGAATCTCGGCCGGGTGGCCGACGGCCTCGATACCCGTGATCTTACGGGGGAGGCGGTCACGCCCTTCATCGAGGAGATTCCGTCAGGCTTTGGTGCGTTGCGGTCGGTCAGACATTCGGCGATTTTGTCAAAAACCCGGCATTTTGGGCCCGTCCGGCCATGCCGCTCGGCAGTCACCCGCCACAATGGCCGCCACCGGCATAGGCGCTTGCCGGCGTTCGGGCCGGCTCTCCAAACTTTAATCTCTCCCGCCAAGGCTATTTTCGTTTTTCATGTTGTTGGAACGTGAATTGGGCACTATTAGCGCAGGTGAGACAAATCGTCGCTGAGTGGTTCCAGGCCGGATGCTTAACGTATTTAACAAGCGATTGCAGATCATTACCCGGCAGCGGCTGGCCATGGCCATCGGCTTGGTGGCCCTCGTCGGCGCGGGCGCTTATGGCTACGCCCAGATCGGCGGTCCAAAGCGCGGGCATTCGGAAGTCTCGAGCCAGTCCCGCAAGGGATTGCAGCGCTACACGCCGAGCCCCGCCGAATGGGCGAGCCTCACCATTCAACCCGTCACCGAACGCGGCTTCCGCGCCGAACACGTCACCGAAGGCAAGATCGCGATCGACGAAGATCGCTCGACGCCGGTGTTCTCGCCCTATGCAGGACGGGTCACCAAGCTGCTGGCGAAGCCGGGCGACAGCGTCGTCAAGGGTCAGCCGCTGTTCGTGATCGAAGCCGCCGACAACGTTCAGGCGCAGAACGATTTCATCGCGGCGATGGCTGCCATGAACAAGGCGAAGTCCGCGCTCGAGCTTGCACAGTTGCAGGGAGCGCGCGCCAAGGACCTGTTCGAGGGCAAGGCCGTTCCGCTGAAAGATTACCAGCAGAGCCAGGCGACCCTGATCCAGGCCGAAAACGACATGCGCTCGTCGCAGACGGCGATGGAGGCGTCGCGCAACAAATTACGCATTCTCGGCCTCACCGATGAGGACATCGCGACCTTCCAGGAAAAGCGCCGTATCAATCCCGAGACCACCATCTTCGCGCCGATCGCCGGCACTGTGGTCCAGCGCAAGATCGGCCCCGGCCAATATGTCAACGCCGGCGCCAGCGACCCCGTCTATGTGATCGGCGATCTCTCCACCGTCTGGATGACGGCCTTTGTTCGCGAGTCCGATTGCGCGAACGTCGCGATCGGACAGGACGTGACCTTCAATGTGCTGGCGCTGCCCGGCCGCTCGCTGTCCGCGCGGATCAATTACGTCGCTACCGCGATCGATCCGGCGACGCGGCGGCTGCTGGTGCGCGCCACCATCGACAACAAGAACGGCACGCTGAAGCCGGAAATGTTCGCCAACGTCACGATCTATTCGGCGGGCGACCGTCCGGCGGTCGGCGTGCCGAAGCAGGCATTGATCTACGAAGGCGATCAGGTGCGTATCTGGGTCGCGCATCCGGACAAGACGATTGAATTGCGTCAGATCAAGCCTGGCCTCACCAACGGCGATCTCGTCGAGGTGGTCGGCAATCTCAGGCCCGGCGAGCAGATCGTCACCAAGGGTGCGCTGTTCATCGACCGCGCCGCGTCCGGCAGCTGACCCCTCATTGAAAGCTCCGGTCTGAATGGATCGCCTGGTCGCCCTAGCAGTCAGCCGCCGCTATTTGATGGTTGGCATGTTCGTCGCCGTGCTGGTCGGCGGCCTGATCGCGTTCAAGCAGCTCAACATCGAGGCCTATCCCGATCCGACCCCGCCGATGGTCGACATCGTGACGCAAAGTCCGGGCCTGTCGTCGGAAGAGATCGAACGCTACATCACGATCCCGATCGAGACCCAGGTCGCCGGCATCAAGAACCTGCGTACCATCCGCACCATCTCGCTGTACGGATTGTCCGACGTCAAACTGCAGTTCTCGTTCGATTACACCTACGAAGAGGCGCTGCAGCAAGTGTTGAACCGGCTGTCGCAGCTTGCGCCGTTGCCAGGGAATGCGCAGCCGACCATCTCGCCGCTCAGTCCGACCGGCGAGATTTTTCGTTACCGCCTGAAAGGCCCGCCGAATTACAGCGTGCTCGACCTCAAGACGCTGCAGGACTGGGTATTGCAGCGCCGTTTCCGCGCCGTGCCCGGCGTCGTCGATGTCACCGGCTGGGGCGGCAAGACCAAGACCTACGAGCTGCAGGTCGATTTCAACAAGCTGGTCGCCAACGGGCTGACGCTGCCGCAGGTGCTGCAGGCTGTTTCCAACGCCAACATCAATGTCGGCGGCAATACCGTCAACATCGGCGCGCAATCCGCCGTGGTGCGCGGCGTCGGCCTGATCCGTTCGATCGACGATTTGAACAACACCATGGTGTCGCAGTCGGGCGGCAATCCGGTGCTGGTCCGCGACGTCGCGCATGTCACGATCGGCGAGAAGCCGCGGCTCGGCATCGCCGGCCTCGACCAGGACGACGACATCGTGCAGGGCATCGTGCTGATGCGGCGCGGCGAGCAGAGTTCGCCGACCATCGCCCGGGTCGAAAAGCTCGTTCACGACATCAATCATTCCTCGATCCTGCCGCCCGGGGTGAAGATCGAGCGGATCTACGACCGCAAGGACCTGATCGACATCACCACCCACACCGTGCTGCATAACATGGTGGTCGGGATCATCCTGATCGTGCTGTTGCAGTGGGTCTTCCTCGGCGATCTCCGCAGCGCGCTGATCGTCGGCGCGACGATTCCCTTCGCGCTGTTTTTCGCCGTCATCATCCTGGTGATGCGCGGCGAATCCGCTAATCTACTGTCGGTCGGCGCGATCGATTTCGGCCTGATCGTCGACGCCACCGTGATCATGGTCGAGGCGATCTTCCGCAGGCTCACTCAAACCACCGCGCTGTCCGAAGCCGAGCGCAGCCATATCTCCTTCGACACCACGATGGGGATGAAGAGCCACGCCATTATGTCTGCGTCGGCCGACGTGTCGCGCTCGATCTTCTTCGCCGCCGCCATCATCATCGCAGCCTTCCTGCCGCTGTTCACGCTGAGCGGCGTCGAAGGCAACATCTTCGGGCCGATGGCGCGGACCTATGCCTATGCGCTGGCGGGCGGCCTGCTGGCGACCTTCACCGTGACGCCGGCGCTGAGCGCGATCATCCTGCCCTCGCATCTGGAAGAGGCCGAAACCTGGATCGTGAAAAAGCTCGACCGGCTTTATGTGCCGGTGCTGAAATGGGCGGTCGCCAACCGCAAGGTCGTCATGACCGGTGCTGCGGGCCTCGTGGTGCTGACCATCGTGTTCGCGCGGCTGCTGGGGCTGGAATTCCTGCCCAAGCTGGAAGAGGGCAATCTGTGGATCCGCGCCACGCTGCCGCCGACCATCTCGCTGCAGGAGGGCAACGCCTACGTCAACGAGATGCGCAAGATGATCCGAGCGCGTCCCGAAGTGGAATCGGTGGTATCGCAGCACGGACGCCCCGACGACGGCACCGACGCCGCCGGCCTCTTCAATGCAGAATTTTTCGCGCCCTTGAAGCCCAACAGCGAATGGCCCGGCACCCGCGACAAGGACGAATTGACCGCGCAATTGCTCGGGCAGTTGCAGGACAAATTCCCGGGCGTCGAATTCAACTTCTCGCAATATCTGCAGGACAACGTCTCGGAGGCGGTCTCGGGCGTCAAGGGCGAGAACTCGATCAAGCTCTACGGCAACGATCTGCAGGCGCTGACCGACACCGCCAACAAGATCAAATCCGTGCTGAGCACCGTGCAGGGCGTCACCGATCTCGCGGTGTTCACTTCGCTCGGCCAGCCGACCATCCAGATCGATATCGACCGCGCACGTGCCGCCCGCTACGGCCTGTCACCCGGCGATATCAACGCCACCATCAAGGTCGCGGTCGGCGGCGACAGCGCCGGCGATCTCTATGAACCCGGCAGCGACCGGCATTTCCCGATCATCGTTCGGCTGGCGCCGGAATACCGCAAGAGCGCCGAGGCTATCCATAACCTGCGGATCGGCGTGGCAGGGCAGGGCGGCGCTATCACCCAGATACCGCTCAGCGAGGTCGCCTCGATCAACCTGATCTCGGGCGCCGCCTATATCTACCGCGAACAGCAGGAACGCTATCTGCCGATCAAGTTCTCGGTGCGCAACCGCGACCTCGGCAGCGCGATCCAGGAGGCGCAGGAAAAGGTCGCCGCTCAAGTCCAGTTGCCGCCGGGGTCGCGGGTCGAATGGGTCGGCGAATTCGGCAACCTGCAGGACGCCATCAAGCGGCTGTCGATCGTGGTGCCGATCAGCCTTGCGCTGATCGGGGTGCTGCTGTTCTTCAATTTCGGCTCGATCGTCGACACCCTGCTCGCCATGAGCGTGATCCCGATGGCGATCTTCGGCGGCGTGCTCGGTCTGCTGATTACCGGCATCCCCTTCAGCGTGTCGGCGGCGATCGGCTTCATCGCGCTGTTCGGCATTGCCGTGATGGACGGCATCATCATCCTGTCGCAGTACAATCAGCTGATCGACGAAGGCTATGAGCGGATGCGCGCGGTGATCCGCGCCGGCGAACTGCAATTGCGGCCGGTGCTGATGACCTGCGTGGTGGCGGGTGTCGGGCTGTTGCCGGCGGCGCTCTCGGAGGGGATCGGCTCGCAGGTGCAAAAGCCGCTGGCGATCGTGGTCGTCACCGGCATGATGCTGGCGCCGATCGTGATCCTGGTGACGCTGCCGGTGCTGATCTCGGTGTTCTCTCGCCGCGCGAGGTAATGCTCTTGTGGGCACATGCCCATGTTTCCTGCCCACTCGGTTTGTGGTTGACGCAATCGGGTGACCGTCCCCAGATGTCGGCAGGGGACAACCGCGGGAGAACACCATGCGGACCGAGGAAAGCCAGGGATCGAACGGCGGGCAAAACGGCCACGCGCAGCCGGCGAAATCGCCCGCGACCGCCGAGCAGATTCTCGGCGAAATCCGCGACTATTGCCGCGAGACGCGCACGGCCGAATCCACCTTCGGGCGGCTGGTGGTCAATGATGGCAAGCTGGTGTCGCGGCTGCGCGACGGCGCCAGGATCACGACGGGCACGCTCGACAAGGTCCGCGCGTATCTCGCCGAGCACCAGCCCGCTTCGGCCGCGGCGGCAGGCCAACCTTCACCGGTCGCCAAATCGCTGAACGGCACGGCTGCCGCCAACGCCGTCGCGCCGCCGGGCTTCCGATTCTTCGACAACCGCCAGAAATACCTGCTGTTCGTCTCGACCTGCAGCGAAAAGACCGAGGTCGGCAATCGTATCTCGCTCGAGCTCGGCAATCTGCAGCCGGCGCCGCCGGCGCTGCGCATCTTCGATGCCGGCGTCGGCGATGGCACCGTGCTGTCGCGGGTGATGCGCGCGGTGCATGCGCGCTTCCCCACGATGCCGCTCTACGTCGTGGCGAAAGAGATCAGTTACGAAGACGTCCGCCTGATGCTGGAGAAGATGGCAGACCGCCTGTTCGAGCATCCCGCCACCGTGCTGGTCGTGACCAACCTCTATTACGCCGAGGCGCCATGGCTGACGCCGCGCTCGGTAACGTCAGCCCAAGGCTTGATCTGGAAGGACGTCACGCTGACCGGCAACACCGCGCACGGCTTCGCCGAGCAGATCGGCGAGCTCGAAGGCTTCCTCGCCGAGAACTGGCGTGCCGGGATCAGCCCGACCACCGGCAACCCGGTCTACCAGCGTCCCGTCATCCTGACGCTGCGGCGCGAGGATCATTCGTTCCTGCTCGACCCGATCATGCCGCGGCCGGGACGGGTGATGGCGGATTACGATCTGGTCATTGCCTCGCAACCCTACCGGGCGCGGGCGAGCGTCGAATTCAAGGCCTCGAAGGTGTTGACGCCGCTGGTCAGGTCGCTGCGGCCGGGCGGGCGGCTGATCGGCATCCATTCGCACGGCAGGGATCCCGGCATCGAGATCATCGACCAGGTCTGGCCGGGAGATGATCCCTTCAAGACCGACCGCTACGCCATCCTGCGCCAGGTCAAGCACGAGCTTGGCGCGGCCGCCCGGCATTACAATTTCAACGCCTCCTCCGACGCGCGCTCGATCTTCCGCTACCACATGCACACGCTGCCGGACGAGGTCAGCGGCCCGATCGGGACCTCGACGCTGTTCGCGGCCTGGAACGCTGCGATCTACGTGGCGCAGATCGAGGACAACAGGTTGTCGGAGGTGGTTCGCGACGGCCGTTACCTCGAAGCCACCGACCGCGTGCTGAAGAAGCATGGCGGCCTGTGGTTCAACGACGAAACCTATGTGATCTCGCGCCGCCGCGCGCCGGCATGATTTTGGGAGGCGCCCGTGACCGTCTCCGATCCGTCATCCCCCAGACTGGCCGCGCTGCTGCCGTCGGCGTCGGTCGAAATCTCCTCGCGCGGGCATCAGATCGCGGAACTGCGCGAGCATTTCGCTGCCGGCATTGATGTCACCATCACGTTCCTGCCCGGCGATAATTATCGCCACAATGTCGAAACGGCTGCCGCGCTGCGCCGCGCTGGCTACAATCCGGTGCCGCATATCGCGGCGCGCGAAATGGCCTCGCGCGACGCGCTCGACGATTTCCTGGCGCGGGCGCGGGGCGAAGCCGGTGTGTCGCGCATTGTCCTGATCGCGGGCGACGTCGCCGCGGCGAAAGGCCCGTTCAAATCGACCCGCGACGTCTGCAGCAGTGGCTTGCTCGAGGCGCACGGAATGACGTCCGTCAGCCTGGCCGGTCATCCCGAGGGCCATCCCTATCTCGAACTGCCGGATGCGCTTGATGGCCTGAAGGCGTGGCGCGACTGGGGACGGCGAACGGGAACGCAGGTCGATGTCGTCACGCAATTCTGCTTCGAAAGCACGCCGATCCTGCAATGGATCGGCGCACTTGATCGAGCCGGCATCGATCTACCTGTCATCATCGGTCTGGCCGGTCCGGCCACGCCGGCGACGTTGACAAAATTCGCGCTCCGCTGCGGCATCGGCAATTCCATCCGCGCGCTGCGGGCCCAGATCGGCCGGTTCGGCCGCCTGCTGACGGATACCGGTCCGGACGACGTCGTCAGGGGACTGCGCTGCGCGCCCGCGGCCGCAACAGCTTCGATCGCGGGATTTCACCTGTTCCCGTTCGGCGGCCTGCGCAAGGCCGGCGACTGGCTGCGCACGTGCGATCGCGACCCGCTCGGACGTGAGCGGGCCGCGCTGTCGGGCGCGGGGCTTCAGAACCCGTAAAGCTGCGCCGGATTGTCGACCAGGATCTTCTTGCGGATCGCCGCATCCGGCGCCCACACCGGAAGCTGGTTCAAGAGCCGCCCGTCGTCGATCTGGAACAGCGGCGTCACGTCGGTAATCTTCTTGTCGGCAGGCGTGACCGAGTTCGGGTGCGGCCAGTCGGTGCCCCAGACGATGCGGTCGGGATTGGCCGCGATCAGCGACTGGGCGAGCGGAATGCAATCGGCATAGTCGGGCCCGAGCTTCGAGGCGCGGTAGCCGCCCGAAATCTTCACATAGGCCTTGCCCGATTTCACGAGATCCATCAGATCGGCAAAGCCCGGCTGCTCGATGCCCTGGGCTGCCTGTGCGCCGCCGAAATGATCGAATACGACCGGCACCGGCGAGGCCATGACCAGATCCTTGATCGCGGTGATCATCGCCGGGTTGGTGTAAAGCTGTACGTGCCAGCCGCGCGCTTTCATGCGCTCGACGGCGGCCGTGAAGCGTGGCCGGGCGACACTCGGATCATTGACGCCGCCGGTTGCGAGATTGAGGCGGACGCCGCGAATGCCGGCCTTGCCCATTAGGTCGAGATCGCTCTCCGACGTCTTGTCGTCGATCACGGCAACCCCGCGCGCGGTCGGTCCCCGCGTTGCCATGCCGAACAGCGTGGCCGAGTTGTCGGTGCCGTAGATCGAGGGCGTGACGATCACGACGCGCTCCATGTGCAGCGCCTTGTGCAGGGCGGTCATTTCCTCCGGCGAGGCCAGCTCGGGCGTATAGACGCGGCCGGAGAAGAACGGGAATTTCTCAGGGGCCGGATGGATATGGGTGTGGCAGTCGCAGGTGCCCGCGGGCACGTCGAAATTCACCGGCGTCGCTGGCTGCGCCGCTTTGGCGGAGGCGGTCCTGTTGTCCATGATCACTCCGGCTGCGATGGAGGCAAGCATCATACTGCGTCGCGTCAGCATTGGTGTTCTCCCTGGATAATGTTGTTGATTGTTGGTGTCCGGGCGGGACGTCATGCCCGTCGACTTCAGCGTTCCCCCTCGGCGGCGGACGTTGCTTCGCCCGCGGTGCGATCGTCAGATTATCGGGAGAAGTGAGGCGCGGGAAGGGCGCCCGTCGTCTGGCTGCATCGCCTTATCGGTTCAGTAACGCTGCCCGGTCTATCGAACCGGAAGGCGCTCCGATTTGACTAATCATCCGCCCGCCCGGAATATCTCCCATCTCCTGGAATCAGTTCATGCGAAAATTTTCACAAAAGTTCAAAAACGGCGTGTCGGTGGTTGCCGTGGTCGTCGTGTTGCTGGGCGTTTACAGCTATCGCAAGCTTCAGGCGCTGGCGGCCGACCCCACGGGGGAAAAGGATTGCGGGCCTGTGGTCGGCGGCGGCGAGCAGGCGAAAATCGATCTGGAGCGGATCAAGGCGATTGCGCCGCTCAAGGACGTGAAATGGTCGCAGCTTGGCGGCAGCATCAATGATGCGAGTTGCCTCAACAAGACCGAAATCTACGGCGTGGTCGAGGTGCGCAGCGTCGAAGATGTCGCGAAGACGCTGGCCTTTGCGCGCGACAACAAGCTCTCGGTCACGACCGCCGGCGTGCGCCACAGCATGGGCGGGCACGCCTTCCGCAAGGGCGGCATCGTGCTCGACATGCGCGGCTTCAACAAGATCGTGCTGAACGAGAGCTCGCGATCGATCACGGTGCAGCCGGGCGCGACCTGGCACGGCATCCAGAACGTGCTGCACCCGCGCTTTGCGGTCCGCGCGATGCAGTCGACCGATATTTTCAGCGTCGGCGGCTCGATCTCGGTCAATGCCCATGGCATGGATCATCAGGCCGGCGCGCTTGCGAAGTCGATCAAGTCGATGAAGGTGATGCTGGCTGATGGTTCGATGCAGACGGTATCGGCGACCGAGAACAAGGACCTGTTCAACCTGGTGGTTGGCGGCTACGGCCTGTTCGGCGTCATCGTCGAGGCCGAACTCGATATTGCCGACAATCTGGTCTACCAGACCGGGCGCCGCATGATGGACTACAAGGAATTCCCGGCGTTGTTCGCCAAGGAGATCGAGAAGGACGGCAATATCGGCCTGATGTATGGCCACCTCTCGACGGCGCCGAGCTCGTTCCTGAAGGAATTGCTGCTCTACACCTACACCAAGGTGGACGGCACCGATTTCAAGCGCGAACCGCTCGGCGAAGTCAGTGGCACCAAATTGCGGCGGCTCACCATCAACCTGTCCAAGCAGGGACCGCTGTTTCAGGAAATGAAGTGGCTGTCGGAAAAGCACATCGAGCACCGGATGGAGACTTGCACGGTGACGCGGGCGCAGGCGATCGGGTCGGCGGAAGCCTGCCTCGTCAACCGTAACGACCCGATGCACGATTCGGTGCCGTATTTGCGCAACTCGCTGCCCAACGACACCGACATCCTGCATGAATATTTCATCCCGCGCAGTCAGTTCGTCTCGTTTGTCGACGGCATGCGCAAGGTGCTGACCGACAACAAGACCAATCTGTTGAACGCGTCGGTGCGGGTCGTGCATCAGGAGAACAATTTCCTGACCTATTCGCCGGAGCCGGCGTTCTCGCTGGTGCTCTACATCAACCAGACCACCGATGACGAGGGCAACCGGCGGATGAAGAAGGCGACGGAAGAACTGATCGACCTCACCATCGCCCATAAGGGCCGATTCTTCCTGCCCTACCAGCTCTATTATTCGAAGGATCAGTTGCAGCGCTCGTATCCGCAGATCAACGATTTCTTCGCGGCGAAGCGGAAGTACGATCCGAGCGAGCTGTTCACCAACACGTTCTATCAGAAGTACGCGTCGTAGACGTCTGCGCCGAACGTTCCCTCATCGTCATTACGAGGAGCGAATGCGACGAAGCAATCCACAAGCAGTCTAGCCGAGAGATGGATTGCTTCGCTTCGCTCGCAATGACGGAACAGGCGGCAGACCACTGCAGCCACCGGCCTGTTCGGCGTCCAGGACCAGCAGCGCGCCCGCCGCATAGAGGCGGGCGACAAAATCGGCATCGTCGGAACGCGCGATGGTGACGTAATCGTTCGATGCGAGGATTCGCCCGTTAGCCTTGGCGATCGCGGCTAATGCTTGCGACTGCGGGCCGACAATGGCCATCGACTTGCCGGGGGCCGATCCAAAGGTCAACGCAACGACCACAGCAAGCCAACCGGCGATGACGAGGGCGATTGCGCCGGCAATCCGCCCCCATCGCAAACCTCCACACTCACGCCCGTCAGTAGTCATAGAAGTGCTCAATGCTCGCACCCCTGGCCTTGAGTTCGCGGTTGACATCCACGAGGCGGTCGATCCTGGCTTTCAGGCCGGCCCTGCGAAACCCGGGCCGGGCGTCCAGCTCCAGCGAAAACAGCTCCGTCGTGCCCTTGATGTCGAGTTTTGCAGCATTGGGCGCAACCACCGTGATGAAGATGTCGTGATTGCCCGCGATTTCCGCAACGCCAAAACCCTGATCCAGCAGGCTCTGCAGGATCTCGGTGAAGGCCTTGTAGCGCGGCGTCTGCACCAGCTGCCATTGCGGCGTCAACGCGCGGACCGGCTTGATGCGCGGTTCCTTCGCCAGCACGGCAGGTGGCAGCGTCGCCACCGCGAACATGATGTCGCGCGGCTCGGTATCACCACCGGCATCGAGCGCCTTCTGGATCAGAGCGGCGTAGCCGATCTTGACGAAATATTCCGCGCCGAGTGCGAAGTCGCGCTCCCAAGTGCGCAAGTTGCTCGGCGTCGGCGCCGAGATCGCGAAGAGGCCGTCGAGTTTCTCGCGGAACGGATATTTGTACCAGGGGACAGTGTAGAGGAAGGCAGCATAATCCTGCAGCGCAGCGCGGCCGAACTCGTCCTGCGGGGTACGCTTCTCGCCCCTGATCCATTCGAACGCGCGGCCGATGGTATTCTCATAGAATCCCTTGACGGCGTATTCGACGGAATAGCTGATGCCGATAATGTAGATCATCGTCTTGACTTCGGTCAGCGATTCTACCGTCGCAGGCACGGCGCGGTTGATGGTGCAGAAGCTCCGCCAGAACCCGAAGACATGGCCGAGATAGTTGAAATGGCTTTCGCTGGAGCGATCGAGGAAGCGGCCGAAATCCTCGAAGGAATAGACGATGTACCATTCGGGGAAGGTGAAGAAGGTGTTGTTCAGTTTGCGCCGGTAGCCCGGCTCGTCGATCGCGGGCAGGGCCACCGCCGGTGCACCGGCCGCTGCGGCGCCGGAAGAGGGGCGGCAGGTCCCCTCGATATAGGCCAGCGGCACAAGCACCGACAACGCGACCAGGATCGCGACAACAGCCAGGATGCGCCGCAGCCACCTAAGCATGAGCGACGGACCGAGTCCGCGGCGCCAGCACATAACCAATCAGGATCGCCACGCCGCCGAGGCTGAGATGCGGCGCATTGGCGAAAAACCGCGTCGAGAGCGGCAGGTTGAGGACGCCGTTGATCAGGATGCCGAAGTCGAGATAGCCGCTGCCAGTAGCCAGCCCGAGCAGGCCATCGGC
The DNA here is from genome assembly GCF_023101085.1 of Bradyrhizobium sp. 170. Lineage (NCBI taxonomy): Bacteria > Pseudomonadati > Pseudomonadota > Alphaproteobacteria > Hyphomicrobiales > Nitrobacteraceae > Bradyrhizobium > Bradyrhizobium sp. 170. The sequence continues at coordinate 3,479,727 of NZ_CP064703.1, forward strand.
AAAGTAGAACACGCCGAACAATTGAAAGAACAACTCCGAGGCGCGGCGCGAGGTCATCGCCGCCGCAGCCGCCCACAGGGCCGAGACGAGATGCAGCCCGTCGGCGTACCAGGTGCGGCGAAACAGGCCGAAGATCATGTCATTGGCGTCGATGAAGGCCGGGATGTAGCCGGTGAGGATCACAAAGCCGAGCAGGGCGGCATAGCCCCAGGCGCACAATCTGATGATGTCCATGATGTCTCCGGCGGCGATCTGTAAGACTTGTCGAATCTGTGCCCAGTCTAGAGTTTTCCGAGTGTCTTGAGCAGGGCATCGTTGAACATGCCGGGGTCCTCGATCTGCGGAATGTGACCGAGCCCCGGCAGCAACGTCAGGTCCGTATCTGATGGCAGCAGCGTTCGGAGATCGAGAGCCTGCTCAACCGGGGTGATGGTATCCTTGTCGCCCCACAGGATCGCGACCGGGACTTCCAGCTTCGCATAGGCATTGCGGTCCGCGCTCGCGGCGCCCGGGTCGGTGCCGAGGAAATAATACAGCCAGTCGGCGATATCGCTCGTGCTGTCGCGCTGCGTCAGCGGCCTTTGCAGGATCGCGACATATTCCGGCGAGGCCCGCTCTTTTTTCGCGATCATCGATTGCAGCAGCATTTGCGTCGCCACGGGATTGGTGATGGTCAGCGACACCAGGACTTCGCGAATCCATTGCGGCTGGACCACCCAGGGCGCGTCCGATGGCGCAGCCGTCAATCCGAGCGCCGCATCGACCAGCACCAATGCGCGCGCCCGTTCCGGATATCGCATCGCGAGTTCGGTTGCCGCACCAGCGCCGAAGGAATGACCGACGATGATGACGGGCTCGGCTTTCAGTGCATCAAGCACGTCGTTGATCCGGGCAGCCTGGTCCTGCCGCGTATAACTGCCGGGACGGTCCGAGAATCCAAACGGCGGGAGATCGAGGGCGATCACGTGAAAGCCTGCCGCGGCCAGCACGTCGCTGGTATGACGCCATAGCTCGCTCCACGCCGCCGTGCCGTGAAACAGCACCACGGGAACGCCGTCCTCCGGACCCTTCTCCTGTACGAAAACACCGCCTGAACGCGTCGGCACCAGGTGGCCGGTCTTTGGCGCCAGTTGGGCGCGCACGCCGGTCTCGCGTATCGACGCCGCCATGCGAAATGAGGTGATCAGAAGGATTACGGACAGGAGCAGGACCAACAAGCCGTTGGCCGACCAGCGGACAATGTTTGCAACCACGAGGCCTCGCAAAATCGATCGATCAAAACGGGAAAGGAAACGGGCCGAGTTTTAGAACAATGAGGGTTACTGGCGACTGAAAATACCCGACATGATCAGCGTCCGGTTAATACTGAGAGAAAATACAACCTACTGTCCCGACGGCGTCCGCAGACCATGCCAGGCGTCGCGGACCTGATGGTAGTGCACTTCCGGCAGATAGTCCGGCGTATTGAGGCCGAGGTTCTTGACGTCGAGCCGGCCGATCGCGCTGAGCAGGGTATAGGAGGCGATCACGCGGTCGCGCTGCGCGCCGATCAGCCGGGCCTTGGCCAATATCAGGTCCTGCTGTGCGTTCAGGACGTCGACCGTCGTACGCTGACCGCCGGCCGCCTCCCGCTGCACGCCCTGCAGGGCGACGGTGGCGGCGCGGACTTCGGCTTCGGATGCGGTGACCGCAATCTTGGCGCCTTCATTGGCGACCCAGGCGCCGACCGCGGCGGTGCGGGCCTGGTTGCGGAATTGATCCAGCACCTGCCGGCTTTGGGCCGCGACTTCCTTGGCCTGCCGGGTCTGCGAGGCCGCCATGCCGCCGTCGTAGATCGGTTGCGTGAGCTGGCCGGTGACCGAAGCCTGGTCGGTCCCTGAGCTGCTGAGGGTAGGATCGGACTGCCTGCTGCGGCTGGCGCTGCCTTGCAATGTGATTGTTGGCATCAAGCTGCTTTCGGCAACGCGGATGGAGGTCGAGGCGACGTCAAAGTCATAGCTCGCCGCCATCACCGCCGGGTGCTCCCGGAAGGCGAGGCCGGTGGCGTCATCGCGGCTGCGCGGCAGCAGGCGATCCACGGTTTCGGCGGGGCGGAGCGAGTTGGGCGCGTTGCCGATCACCTGGATATAGGTCGCCTGGCTGATGGCGAGATTGACCTCGGCGGCATTCAGATCGGCGCGGCCCCGGCTCAGGCGCGCCTCGGCCTGCGCGGCATCGGTGGGCGTGACGTCGCCGGCATTCAGACGCTTCTGGGTGATGCCGAGCGTTTCCTGCAGGAACGCCACGTTGGCGCGCTGCGCTTCGACCAGCGATTGGTTGGCGAGCACGTTGGTATAGACGGTGACCGCATCGAGCAGCACGCCCTGGCCGACATTGCGGAGCGCCTCGCGGCCGGACTGCACCTGCAGTTCGGCGACACGGACGCTGTTGGCTGTCTTGAAGCCGTTGAACAGCGTCTGCGTCACGGTGATGCCGACGGTCCAGGGCTTCAGGTTTGCGGACTGGATGGTGTTGTCGGGCAGCAGGTTCCGTACCGACTGAAGGCCGGCGGAGAGGCCGGCGACAATCTGCGGCCGGTAACCCGAAAGCGCCTGCGGCACATTCTCGTCGGTGGCACGCTGGCGCGCCCGTTCGGCATTGAGCGCGGGATTGGTCTGGTAGGCCTTGGCCAGCGCCTCCGGGAGGTTTTCACCCCGCGCCGCGGGCGCAGCAAACACGACGCAGCTCACCACCCCAAGGCAAATTCCAAAGCGAATGCCCGATCGAAGCATGTGCCTTCCAACGTGGCCAACCCTAGCCGTGCGCCAAGTCATCTGATCCTGTAACCAACACGAAAGCGTGATGACTCTTGTTCGAGTCATCCCGCGCCATCTTCCTGTTTGAGCATGATCTTCGCGGAGAACCGCCGCCGACTTTCCGGATCACGCGTTGGTCGTCCGCTCCCGCCGACGACCCGACACGTCTACCTGTTTAGGGGGCGCCGCCGCCACAGGCAAACCGCCGCGCGACATCAGTACATTAATTCCGTGAAATCAGTGCTTGGCTGTTGCAGGTTCGTCACAGACGAATGTCGGCGGCAAATGCACTATAGCTCTCGCGTGGCTGGCGTCCGATTCCAGGGCGGTTGGCTGTTCAGCTATGCCCGGGTCCATACGCGATGCCGAAGTTGTTTTCCGATCCCGATGCGATCGCGGAGGATATCATCCGCGATGTCGGAACCAACCTCGTGGTCGGATTGCCGCTCGGGCTCGGCAAGGCCAACCACGTCGTCAATGCGCTGTACGCACGCGCCGCGGCCGACCGATCGATCAACCTGACCTTTTTTTCCGCGCTGACGCTGGAAAAGCCCAGGCCCTCAAGCCTGCTCGAACGGCGCTTTATCGGGCCGGTGATCGACCGGCTGTTCGGTGGCTATCCCGACCTGACATATGCAAGCGCGTTGCACCGGGGCGAACTGCCGCCGAACATCAGTGTGATCGAGTTTTTCTTCCTGGCCGGCAAATGGCTGCAGGTGCCGTTCGCGCAGCAGCATTACATTTCGGCAAACTATACCCATGCGTCCTCCTACTTGCTGACGCGTGGGCTCAACGTCGTCACCCAACTCGTCGCGAAACGTATTGTCGACGGCGAAACGCGCTACAGCCTGAGCTGCAACACCGACACCACGCTCGACATTCTGCGCGCCCGCGCGCAAGGCCGCACATCGTTCAAGCTGATCGGCCAGGTTAATTCCGAGCTGCCGTTCATGCCGGGGCCCGGCGATCTGCCGGCGGATGAATTTTCCGCTGTTCTCGACAGCCCCGCGACGGATTTTCCGCTGTTTGCGCCGCCGGCCGAGCCGGTCAGCGATACCAAATACGCGATCGGGCTTCATGCGGCAGGCCTCGTGCCTGACGGCGGCACCTTGCAGATCGGCATCGGGCAGGTCGGCGATGCACTGGCGCAGGGGCTGATCGTACGCCATCGCGAGGACGCGCAGTTTCACACCATCATGAAGCGACTTGCGCCGGGAACTGAACCCGTGGAGAGCGGGCCGTTCACGAAGGGGCTTTATGGGGTCAGCGAAATGCTGATCGAGGCGTTTCTTGGCCTGATCGACGCCGGTATTCTCAAGCGCGAGATCGATGGCGTGACGCTGCACGGCGCGTTTTTCTTAGGACCCAAATCGTTCTATCGCGCGTTGCGCGAGATGCCGGCCGAGCAACTCGCACGCATCCAGATGATGCCGGTATCCTTCACCAACCAGCTCTACGGCGACGAGGATGCCAAGCGCCGGGCGCGGATCGATGCGCGCTTTGTCAACACCGCGATGATGGCGACCTTGATGGGCGCCGCGATTTCGGACGGCCTCGAGGACGGCCAGGTCGTGAGCGGCGTCGGCGGCCAGTACAATTTTGTCGCGCAGGCGTTCGCGCTTGAAGGCGCGCGGTCGGTCCTCGCGCTGGAATCGACGCGGCAGGCGGGTCGCAAAACGCTTTCCAACATTCGCTGGAATTATGGGCACCAGACCATCCCGCGGCATCTGCGCGATGTGTTCGTCACCGAATACGGCGTTGCCGACGTCAGGGGAAAATCGGACGCCGAGACCATCGCGGCGATGCTGGCGGTCACGGATTCCCGTTTCCAGGATGAACTGGCCGGGATTGCCAAAGACGCCGGCAAGTTGCCGAAGGAGTATGAAATTCCGCGCAGCCATCGCGAGAACTTTCCGGAGCGGATCGCGCAAGCTCTGAAGCCCGCGCGCGACGCGGGGCTATTGCCGTCATTCCCGTTCGGCAGCGATTTTGACGAGGTCGAGCAACGGCTGATCCCGGCGCTGCAGTTGTTGCGGGAAGCGCAGCGGTTTCAGCTGCTTCTGCCCGGGTTGCTGTGGCAGGGGACGACGCAGCCGCCGGACGCCTCGAACCGCGAATGTCTGGCGCGGCTCGGTCTCGATCATCCGACGACATTTGCCGAGCGCGCCTATCGCGCGCTGGTCAACGCGGCGCTAGCGCGGAGCGGGGATTTGTAGGAGGTGCCGTAGGGTGGGCAAAGCGCAGCGTGCCCACCATCGCTTGTACCGGATGCTGGAATGGTGGGCACGGCGCTACGCGCCTGCCCACCCTACAAAATTCGAGCAAACCCTACCGGTTCTTGTTCACCGGCTTGCGCTTCTCGATGAACGCCGCCATGCCTTCGGAGCGGTCTTCCAGCGCAAAGGTCGAGTGGAACAGGTTGCGCTCGACATTCATGCCTTCCGACAACGGCGTCTCGAACGCGCGGTTGATGGCTTCCTTGGCCATCGCGGCCGCAGGCTGCGACATCGAGGCGATCTTTTCCGCAGCCGAGAGCGCTTCTTCCATCAGCTTGTCCGCCGGCACGACGCGGCTGACGAGGCCGGAGCGCTCGGCTTCCGCCGCATCCATCATGCGCCCGGTGAGGCACAGATCCATCGCCTTGGACTTGCCGATCGCGCGCGTCAGCCGCTGGGTGCCGCCAATACCCGGGATGGTGCCGAGCGTGATTTCCGGCTGGCCGAATTTTGCGGTGTCCGAGGCGATGATGATGTCGCACATCATGGCGAGCTCGCAGCCGCCGCCAAGCGCATAACCGCTGACGGCGGCAATCGTCGGTTTCCGGCAAGTGGCCACCCGGCCGCCGCCGATCGCCGCGAAATCGCTGGAGAACATGTCGATGAAGCTTTTCGGCTGCATCTCCTTGATGTCGGCGCCGGCGGCGAACGCCTTTTCGCTGCCGGTGAGCAGGATGCAGCCGATCTTGTCGTCGGCCTCGAGGTCGTCGACGGCTGCGGCAATCTCGCGAAACACGCCGAACGACAGCGCGTTGAGCATTTTCGGCCGGTTCAGCGTGATGATGCCGACCGCGCCCTTGCTCTCGACAATGATGTATTCGAACGTTGCCATGATCCACCCCGGGTACCGATTTGCGGCAATGTGCCCGCTGCCGGGGTGGGCTTCAAGTGGGACAAGCGGATGAGGCGGCTTGCCGGAGCGCCTCGCCGCGTTCCGCTACGCCATGAACATGCGCGCGGCCGATGCCATCGTCAGCAAGGCGCCGAAGGCGATAAAGATCTTTCCGATCAGTGAGGTCTTGTCCAGGGTGGAACTGTCGTTGTTCGCGGCCTGACCGGGGCTCTCCGGTGCCGGTTTGGTCGAGGCCATCGCAACCGTCTGCGTGGAGGGGGCCTCCTGCAGCGCCCGGTCGACGTCGTTGAGCTGGTCGGGGGGAACTACGGCGGTGTCGGCCGGCGCCTCCGCGTCGGCTGGCTTGTCTGCCGCCGCCTGCAGGACCGTGTTGGCTTTCTCCGACATTGCCGCCGACATCCCCTTGGCGCTATCGGGGGTCGCATCGGCTGCCGTCATTTGCGCATTGGCGTTGGCGAGCCATTCCGGCATCGCGGGCGCGGTTGCGCCACCGACGTCAGCGACCCGCTTTTCATCTGCTTTCTTGCTCTCGTCGGCTTTCTTGCCGTCGTCGGATTTCGATGCCGCGCGCGTATGTTTGCGATGGGCGTAGCGTTTCTTCAGGGAACGCGAATCCTGCCTGGCGGACTTGTCGGACGTCGCACCCTCCGGCTTCGAGACCGTGGCGGTATCCGCATCCGTACCGGCAGCCATCGCCGGCGGTGATCCTGCGAAACCTACCAAAAGTCCTGCCGCTAGAATCAAGGCCGACCGCGCGCTGGCTTTGATCGTCATATGGAGTCTCCCCATTGGCCGCCGCCCAGCCGCGAAAGAAAAAAGACCCCGCCGCGTGTCCATAGCGCGGCGGAAAAAGGGAATCTTCGGGCAACACCGGGCAAAAGCTGGGCAATGGTGTTGCAGCGGGCGTGTGCCGCGGGCATTTTGCCGATGCGGGCCCTCCCTCGGGGAGGGCTACGCCGGATGCGAACCTGCGCAATCAATGTTATGAGCCTGCCGTCCGCGCCGCCGGCCGTCCCGATTCCCGGATGGGATCGGCAGTCCGGTGCGCCGGGAACGCTGATCACGACTTCGTGATCGAGTCGTCCTGACGTAACAAATTGAAAGATCGACCGAATTGCAGGGTAGGAGCGCTCTTGCGCGAACGGGATGACGAATGGACCGGCCTGATGCGGTCGGCCATTGCAGGCGACAGTGCGGCGTATCATCGCCTGCTCAAGGCCGTCACGCCGGTGCTCCGGGCCGCGGCGCGCCGCGGTCTGGCGCGTGCAGGGCAATCGGTCGATCAATCCGAGGACATCGTGCAGGACATTTTGCTGGCGGTCCATTTAAAGCGGCACACCTGGGACGTCACCGCCCCATTTGCCCCGTGGCTGTTTGCGATCGCCCGCAACAAGCTGATCGATGCGCTGCGCCGCCGCGGCCGGCGTATTTTCGTCGATATCGACGATTTCGCCGAAACGCTGCCGGGCGAAGCGCCCGCCGAGACCGCTTCGGCGAGCGAGGTTGCCGCCCAGCTTCAGACACTGCCGGCGCGACAGCGCGATGTGTTGCAGTCGATCGCGGTCGACAGCGCCTCGATCAAGGATACGGCCGCGAAATTTTCGATGACGGAGGGCGCGGTGCGGGTGGCGCTGCACCGGGGGCTGGCCAGCCTGACGGCGAAGCTACGGGAACAGTGAGAATGGATACCGATCAGCTCATTCGAACGCTAGCGGCCGACAATACGCACCGGGCGCGGCCCGTCGGTTTTGCGCTGATGCTGGCGCTTTTGGCTGCGGCGCCGGTCTCGCTTCTGATGTTCTTCACCGAGTTCGGCGTCCGACCCGACATCATGATCGCGATGCGCAACCCGTTCTTCGACCTGAAATTCGCGGTAACGCTGGCGCTGGCGATTGCGGCGATTGCCGTCAGCTTGCATTTGTCGCGGCCCGAAGCCTCGCTGCGCGGCTTTGGCTGGCTACTGCTGGCCCCGGTCGGGATTCTGGCCGCGGGGATCGGCGGCGAAATGATGATGCCGCAGCGGCTGCCGATGATGACACGGCTGGTCGGCAAGAATTCGTGGGTTTGCTTGACGGTCATTCCGCTGCTGTCGCTGCCGATTTTGGCCGGCGCGCTGATCGGGCTGCGCCACGGCGCACCGGCGCGGCCGGCGGTCGCCGGCGCCATCGCGGGACTGCTGTCGGCGGGACTGGCGGCGACGCTCTATGCCTCGCATTGCACGGACGATTCACCGCTGTTCGTGGCGGCCTGGTACACGATCGCGACCGCGCTGGTGACGGCGATCGGCGCGCTCGCCGGCGCAAAGCTGCTCAGGTACTAGGCGCCAGCGCCACCGGCGCATTCTGCTGCATGCGGTGGAAGCGCAGCACCTGCTGCGCCGTCGACGGCCGCAACCGTTCATAGGTGTCCTGGCAGGCGGCAAGATCGGTCGGCTGCGTGCCGGACAGCTCGTCGCGCATCCTGATGATGGTCCTGACCGTCGACCACGACAGCCCCGCGACCTTCGCCAGGATCATCACGCCTTCGGCCCGGGTTTCGATCATCATGTTCTCGGCGATCGCCACCGGCACGTTGGCGAGCGCTGCGATCGACGCATTGGCCTCGTCGAACTTGCTGGCCTTGGCAAACGACGCCACCTGAGGTTCGTCGAGCCGGCCGTCCTCGTACAGCGACTTGACCAGCGCGTGCGCGATCTCGGTGTTCCTGGTGATCGTCGAGGTCGCCGAGCGCGCGCGCCGCGTTGCTTCCTTGACCACGCTCGGCACCTCGGCCGCCTGCTGGGGGTTGGCGGCCTCCAGCCGCTGCCGCACCGTGTCGGAGGCCTTGGCGAGCAGTTTCAGATAAAGATGCCGCGGCACGGACGGACGCAGGCCGATGCAGGTCGTGAGATTGTCGTCGCCTTCGGCGCGGGTGACGAGGCGGGTAAAGCCGCGCTCGGTGAATTGCGCGCCCGGATTGTTCACGGTCGACTGGATCACCTCATCGTTGCCGCGCTGGACCAGCACGTCGGTGACCGCGCCGCTCAGGGTTCTGCGGGTCGAAATCGCCATCAAATGCGCCTGGCTCTTGCTGCGCGCATTCTCGATCAGGGTCTTGTCGTCGAGCCGCATCGACTGCGACAGCACGGGACCCGCCACCTCGATGACATCATCGAAAGCAAGTGCGCGGATGGTGAGCGGCGGGGCGGTGTCGATCGGGGCGAGACGGTTGGCCAAGAGCATCTTGGCCGAGGTTTCGATGTGGTCGATCAGGCACTGGAAGACATCGTCGAACAGCCCGACCTGCTCGTCCGAATAGTCCACCGCGCCGTTGATGAAGAGATCGGTTACCCGGCGCAGGGTCTCTACCCGGCGAGCGACGGTACCGTGCGCAAGGGTGGACTGCAGCTCGTCGAGCAGACTTCCGGGAGAGGGGGATGTGGCGGCTTTCGAAATCATGACTCTGTCCTGGAGCAAAAAACCGGCGGCGGATTCTCCGCGGCCGGAGCTGAAATAGGTCGGATCAGGCGCGGGTAATGCGGTTGCGTCCCTGCGCCTTGGCTGCATAAAGCGCGCTGTCGGCGCGCGCGAGAAATGTGTCTGACGTCTCGTTCGAATTCAGCGTTGCAACGCCTGCCGACATCGTCACCTTCATGCCGGGCGAGAACGCGCTCCAGTCGAGATCGGCAATAATGGCGCGCAACCGGTCGAGCGCCCGCATGGCCTGGCCGGCGTCCATGTCGGGCAGCACCAGCAGGAATTCCTCGCCGCCATAGCGGCCGAACCGGTCGACGCTGCGGATGTTGGCGAACATGGTGATCGAGAATGTCCGCAGCACCTCGTCGCCGGTCGGATGGCCGTAGGCGTCGTTGATGCGCTTGAACCAGTCGAGGTCGATCAGCGCGATGGAGCAGGGCGATCCGCTGCGGGTCGCGCGGGCGATCTCCTCCCCCAGCATTCGCATGATGCAGCGCCGGTTGGACGCCCCCGTCAATTCGTCGAGTTCGGCAAGCTCCTCGATCCGCTTGTAGGCTGCCTTGAGTTCGGAGCTGCGGTCGTAGAGCATCTTGCGCATGGTGCTGCCATACAGTCCCACGAAGGCGCATTGACCGATCGTGAGGACATAGGAAAGCATCGCGGCGACACGCTCGGTCGGGGTCGCAATCGGCAGACCGATCGGCGTGCTGGTCAGCAGAAAGATCGGGGCGAGGCCAATCATCGTGAGTGTCCACGTGATGATGGCCTGCCGCGAAGTCATCCGCAGCGCGCCGAATCCGAAGATCAGGAATACGACGCTGAGGAAGGCAAATCCGATTTCGGGCGCCGCCAGCAGGAAACAGAGCTGAAGCGCGACGTGGCCGCCAACCTGGAAGATCGTGAGATAGTGATCCTCGAACCGGTCGTTGAAGTGGGCCTCCGACAGCACGACGAAGATCGCCACCAGTCCAATGCCGGCCAGGAAGTAGGTCGAGGGAAGGGCGATCGAGATGGTGCCGGCGTAGCAATAGACCAGCAGCACCGTGGTGATGAGCGCATAGCTGACGCCTTGCACGGCCAGCATCTGGCGGCGCTGGCCGGACCGGCGCTTCAATACTTCCGGCGACAGTCGGACCGGCGCGGCCGTACTGTGGGAGCCTTGCCCCTGAAGCAATGAAGCCGCGCTGTTCATGTCCCGTCGCTATTGGAGTATGCCCGACGAAACTTTAGGGAATAAAGCCTTTAGGTTTGGTATCTTTTGCAGTCGGATCGGGTCCGTTAAAACCCTGCCATTGCACTGTTTCGCAACGGAAATCTGCCGGATTCCGATAGCCTGGAACCCCTTGCGCGGGAAACCTTGTGCGTACGCAGATGCTGCCCCGCCGGCGAAGCCTTGCTAAGGTTGTGGGTGGCGCGTCTTTAAGAAAGTGTTTCCGTATTATGGTACCAATATTTGGGTTCAGCTCGTCATTGCCGGGAAAATGGCCTGGTGATGTCCGTCTGTGCGGTAGGTCACACATGCACTCCGGACATTGCCGTAATGTGAAGAATCTCACTCTTCACATCGAACCGCCGGCCTCTCCCGTCAGACCAACTTTGCGAGACGGCCATTGAACGCGTCACAGGCGGCTTCAGACGAAATTCTGATCGCTCGGATCGCTCAAGGCGACCGGCTCGCCATGCAGGTGCTTTACGGAAGGCACCATGTCAGGGTGTTCCGTTTCGGGCTTCGGCTCGTAAGGGACGAGCAGATTGCGGAAGACCTCATCAGCGAGGTTTTTCTCGATGTGTGGCGTCAGGCCGGCAAGTTCGAAGGCCGTTCCGCCGTTACCACCTGGCTCCTGGCGATCACGCGGTTCAAGGCCCTTTCGGCACTTCGGCGCCGCAAGGACGTTGGGTTGGACGATGAGACCGCGAACGCGATCGAGGATACGTCCGACGATCCGGAAGTGGTGGTGCAGAAGAAGGATACGGGTGAAGCGTTGCGCAAGTGCCTGACGGCGCTTTCGCCAGAGCATCGGGAGATCGTCGATCTCGTCTACTACCACGAGAAGTCCGTGGAAGAGGTGGCCGAAATCGTCGGTATTCCGGAGAACACCGTCAAGACGCGCCTGTTTTATGCGCGCAAGAAATTGGCCGAGTTGCTGAAGGCAGCCGGCATAGAGCGAGGTTGGCCATGATGGCGGCGAGCAAAAAAGTGCTGGATCAAGAGCCCAGCGAAATCGAGATGCTGTTGCCGTTCCACGCGGCCGGCACCTTGAGCACGCGCGATGCACGCCGCGTCGAGGACGCGCTCGCCAGCGATCCCGAGTTGGCCCGGCAATACGCCGTCATCCGCGAAGAATATGCCGAGACGATCAGCCTCAACGAGAGCCTGGGTGCGCCTTCCGCGCGCGCCATGGCAAAGCTGTTTGCTGCGATCGACGGAGAGCCCGTGCGCAAGCCATCGCTTTCGGTCAGCCTGTCCGCCCGGATATCGGAATTTTTCGCAAGGCTGTCGCCGCGTACGCTGGCCTGGTCGGCGAGCCTCGGCGCCGTGGCGCTGCTGTTGCAGGCCGGCGTGATCGGCGCCGTGCTGATGAAGAACCAGACCGCTTCGTTCCAGACCGCCTCGCTGAGCCTGAACGAGCCGTCGGCAGCGCCCATCACGCGCGATCTCGCAGGCAGCACCGCGCCGACGCGCGCGCTGGTGCGGTTTGCGCCGGAAGCCCGTATCGCCGACATCACCACGCTGCTCGAGAATTACCAGGCTTCGATCGTTGACGGCGCCAAGGGTGGCATGTTCCGGCTGCAGTTCGGTAACAAGGCGATGAGCAAGGAAGAAGTCGCCGGCCTGCTCGCCAGACTGCAGCGCGAGAAGATAGTCAGTCTCGCGGTCGCAACGCCTTAAGAGGCAGTCGGGGCGCCCCGGGAAGGCCGAGGTTCCATGGTACACGATGGCCCGAATTGGCTGATGAAGACGCGCCGCGCGGCATTGATTTTGTCGGCGGCGTTTCTGCCATTGATAGCTTGCGCAGCCTCGGCGGTTCATGCGCAGAGCATCATGCGCACGCCCAATCTCAATGTCGGGGTGCGGACGCCTACCATCAATCCAACGGTGACGCCGCGGATCAACCCCACTATCGCGGCCCGGCCGAGCGTGAGCGCCGATCGAGTGGCGCGGACGCCGGCGTCCCGGATCGGCACCATGAGTTCGACGCTGCGGGCCCGCCCGGGGGCGGGCGTGCCGTCGACGCTTCCCCATGCGCGGTTTTCGCCCAATCTCTATCCGGCTTGCCAGAATGCGTTCCGCGGCCCCGACGGCGAATGCTTCGATCGTCCGGTCATGTCGGCCGGCAACGGCAACGGCACCTCGGCCAAGAAGGGCAATGGCGGATCGCGCAATAACAACGTGCAGGCTGCGGTCAATACGCGCGCGGTCCAGAACGAGCTCGTCGCTGAAATCGACGGCGCGCTATCCACCGCCGAGGCCGATGAGCTGGCGCGGCGTCATGGCCTGGAGCGCATCTCATCGCAAAGTTTCCCGCTGCTCGGCGGCACCATCGGCCTGTTCCGCATCGTCGATCGGCGGCCGGTGGACACGGTGCGCCGCGAGCTCGCGGCCGATGGCAGCGTGCGTTCGGTGCAGCTCAATTTCCGTTACTTCCTGCAGGACCAGAAGAAGCGCTCGATCGAGGGTGACGCCGCGCAATACGCCGTCGCCCAGCTCCGGTTGCCGCAGGCGCACGCGCTCGTCCGCGGCATGAACGTCACCATCGCGGTGATCGATTCAGGTGTCGACGTCAAACATCCCGAACTCGCCAATTCGGTCGCCGACAGTTTCGACGCGCTCGGCAGCAGCGAAGGTCCGCATGTCCACGGCACCGGCATTGCCGGCGCGATCGTCGCGCATGCCAAACTGATGGGTAGCGCGCCGGAGGCGAGGTTGCTTGCGATCCGCGCATTCGGCACGGGATCGAAGGGCGCGGAGAGCACGTCCTATGTGATCCTCAGGGGATTGAATTATGCGGCCGAGCATGGCGCGCAGATCATCAATATGAGCTTTGCCGGCCCAAAGGATCCGCTGATCGAGCGCGGCATCGCCGCCACCGCAGCCCGTGGCATCCTGATGGTGGCTGCGGCCGGCAATGCGGGGGCGAAATCGCCGCCGCTCTATCCAGCCGCCAATCCGAACGTCATTGCGGTGAGCGGAACCGACGCGCAGGACAAGCTGTTTGCGGCCTCGAACCGGGGCAACCACATCGCGATAGCAGCTCCGGGCGCGGATATCTTCCTGCCGGCGCCGGATGAAAAATATCAGATCACGTCGGGCACGTCGTTCTCCGCCGCCTATGTCAGCGGCGTTGCGGCGCTGTTGCTGGAGCGCAATCCTGCATTGAAGCCGAACGATGTTCGCGCGATCCTGGCGAAGACCGCCCGCGATCTCGGCGCCCCCGGCCGCGACGATCAGTTCGGAGCAGGCGAGGCCGACGCCTTTGCTGCGGTCACCGCGGCGACCGCCGCGCCGGCAGTTCCGCTTGCCTCGGTTTCCGGCAAGCCCGCGGGAGAAAAAACGCCGGCGCTTGACCCGTCTGCCGATAACGCTTCCGTGAGCCGGGCGCTGAATGAATCGCCGCCGTCGATGGCGTCGGACAAATCGGCCGCAAACGCCGCGAAATAGCGTGCTGCGCGGTGATTTTCCGGCAATCTCCCCGAACACAAGGTTAAAAAAATCGCCTGGCGTTTTGAACGTTCGGGAGGGTGCTGCGACTTATCTATGTGGGAGCGGTAATCCCTCCCCATCGGCTGTATTAGGCGCGAGCGCCCATCCACCCCAAGCGCCCATATGGCTTGACCCGTCCGGTTGTCCCCCCGGACGGGTCTTTTATTTTCGGCACAGGTTTTTTGGAAGAAGCCGCGTCGCGTGCGGCGCCGCGCGGGCTTGCCGACCACGGACTTTCCGTTCGCCCGTGTGGGGCGCGGTATTCCCTCGTGTCTTCCCAAACGAAATTATCAAGACTCGCTTCGCAAAGCGGCCATGCTGCCGTGCAGCTTGACGGTGAACAGAGCTGACAACTCCGTATTTGTCCGGATTTCTTCGATCGCTGCGCGCTCCGTAGCTCCACGTACTGGACAAGAAGAAAGTTTTCCACAGAATATACCTGTCACGTCCAATTGATTCGTCTCAGGTTGCGTCTTGCGTCCGTCTCTCTCTTACGGGCTGATTTATGGCACATCCTGCAGACGTAGCGCGCGGCCGCAATATCATTGCGCGCTGGTGCAACCTTGCCGAGCAACGGCTGGAACACCTTACTGAACTGTTCGAGACCGGGCGCTGGCGCCGCTATCACACCGAACTCGAATTTCTCGAAAACATCCAGGAAGCCAAGGCCGCCGTCGAAACCTGGCGTGACCTGTTGAGCCGCGAAGCTTCGCTGGAAAACACCGCGATCGACCTGGCCTGGCTTGGCCGCCGTCGTACGGCGCCGCTGCTGCGGACGCCGCTGCCACGCGATGAAGGGTTCCGTCAGCCGGTTGTACAGCTTCAACCGAAACCGGCACCAGTTGCGGCGCCGCCGCCGCGCGACATCCCCGCCGACGTTCTGGTCGCGCTGGAAAGCCGGCTCGCCGTCGCGGACGATGCGCCGTCCGTGCCCGCCGCGCCGGCGCTGGACGAAATGTCGTTGCTGGCGCGCGATCTCGACGCAATGAAGGACCGCTATCCGCTGCTGCGCAACGCGCTGTAGCGGCGCGAACTAGCGCCGCACCGCGTTGCCTCCGACCACCACCTGCGCGTAGCGCTGGGCGCCTTCGGCTGACAGATCGGTCGTAATGGTGCGGGCATGGTCGAGGCCGACCACGGCGCCGCGCGGGGTTTCCGAAATCATATTGTTGTTGACCAGCGCTGTGCCGGCGCCGGGCATTACCGACACCCCGACGCCGACGAAGGCGTTTCGGATCACGTTGCCTGTGATGGCGACGTCGCGGAGATATTTGCCCCAGCCGGCAATGATCCCGAACGAGGGCGCGTTCTCGATCACGTTGCCGGTCACGGAAGAATCCGCCTCGACATAGATGCCGATCCCGGCGTCGTCGTCGGGCGCGGTGCCGATCGGCCGCTTCGGCAGCAGATTGCGGATGATGTTGCCCTGCACGACGGCGATGCGTCCGCCTTCGTTGAAATTGCAGACGGAGACGCCGACGGCCGCGCCATCCACCGTGTTGTTGGCGATCACGGCGCCTTCGAACGCGAATTCCGAATAGAGCGCGACCTCGCGGACATTGCTGACACTGTTGTCCGTGATGTGGATGTTGGATGCCGAATTGCCGCGCACCGCGGAGTAGTCGCAATTTTTGATGCGATTGCCCCGCACGATCACATTGCCGGCGCGGAAAGCATTGATGGCGTTGCCATATTGCCCGGAGCCGCCGGGGCCGGCCTTGATGTCCTCGATGCGGTTGTCGATCACCAGCGTGCCGTCGTCACCGATCGCCGTGCGCAGGATCTCGATGCCGTTGTCATTCGTATCCCTGATGGTGTTGCGGGAGACGATCAGGCCCAGCGCATCGAACGAAACCACCGCCGTGGTCGCGATCCTGGTGAAGATGTTGCCTGAGATGTCGCCGGTCACCTGCTCGAGCCAGATGCCGTTGCCGCCGCTGGCCGTGATTTCGCAATCGGCGATGCGGACGTCGCGCCCGCCGAGGCAATGCACGAGCCCGCGCCGCTCCGGCAGCGAAACGCCGCCGCCATCGAACGTGATGCCGGTCAGGCCGACATTGCTGGCGCCTTCGCCCTGCAGCATCGAAGGACCGCCATTGAAGACGAGCTTGGTTGCGCCGCGCACGCCGAGCAGTTGCGTGCCGCTTTGCAGGCGAAGCATGCCGGTGCGATAGACCCCCGGCGGCAGCGCCAGCGGCGCTTGCGCGCGCGCGGCTTCGTCGATCGCGCGTTGCAGTTTCGCGGTTTGATCGTCGGGGCTACCGGGACGGACGCCGTACTGCGTGACGTCGCGCCCGAGCGTGGAGGTGAGGGGCGCCGCGCGTGCGGCGTCGGGCGACATTGCAAGCGCGCCTGCCACACCGGCAGCGGACGTTCCAATGAGATGGCGGCGGTTCATGTCCATGGTCGATGCCCTCGTATAATGCAGATCGCGGCATTCGCGCCTTCATAGGTATCGCGAAATTGCGGCTGGGCATGGTGAAGACCGGGAAGAAAGGCGGCGATTGTTCAGGGTAGGGTTAATGTTGGGTGCGAGCGCGATCCGCGGTCCGGAGGGTGGGCAAAGCGCAGCGTGCCCACCAGATGGCTCAGCGGATGAAACTGGTGGGCACGGCGCGAAGAGCGCCTTTGCCCACCCGAAAGTTACACAGCCCTTCGCGCCAGCCGCACCATTTCCAGCAGCATCGCTTCGCCGGCGTCGACCAGCTCTTCCAGCGTGATGCGCGAAAGCCCCTTGCGCCTGAGCGCGCCGCCGCGCGCCAGCGGCGGGATGTGGACGAAGGCGGCGAGGCGGGGGCCGTTGTCGGCATTGACGGTCTCGATCGCGCGCCAGCTCAAATAGTTGCAGAGGTAGCTTCCGGCATCGCGCGAGGCGCGGGCGTCGAGGCCGGTACCCTTGGCCGCACGCAGCAATTTCGCGGTATGCGGGCCGAATCGCTGGGCGTCGGCGCCGTCCGCGATCGACCCCTTGCGGGCGCGGGTTTGCGCGGCATCGGGCCATAACATGGTGACAGCATTGCGGGCGCGGGTTTCGATACGCACAAACTTGGTGCGGCCGGCCAGGCCGAACATCAGCATCGCGTGCGGCTTGTGTTCTGCGAGCGCCAGCGGCAATTCACGGTCGACCGCCTTGTAGGTTACGGGAAAGATATGACTGGATAGCTCGACGTCGGTGAAGGCGGGGCGACGCAACCGCGTCAGCCGCGCCACAAGCGGCTGCGTTGGATTGTAGGGCGCACCGGGAAACGGGCCGAAGCCGGTGACGAGAATGCGAAGTTTTTCGCTCACCGCAGCCACTCCGCGATCTGTTCGGCGGCGACCGCCGGCGTGATGCGGCCGTCGGCGACCTCGGCCTCGGTCTTCTTTACCTTGGCGCGGATCGCGGGATCGGCGCGCAGCCGCGCCATCATCCGCTGCTCCAGCATCGACCACATCCATTTCACCTGCTGCTCGCGCCGCCGGCCTGCGAACTCGCCGGAGGCATTCATGGCAGTGCGATGGTCGAGGATCTTCTGCCACAGCGTGTCCATGCCGGTGCCGGTCAGCGCCGAATAGGTCAGGACCGGCGGATGCCAGTGTTCCGAGCGAGGGCTCAGGATATGCAGCGCGCCGCGATACTCGGCCGCCGCCAGGTTGGCGCGCTTGATATTGTCGCCGTCGGCCTTGTTGATCGCGATCATGTCGGCGAGTTCGACGAGGCCCTTCTTGATGCCCTGCAGTTCGTCGCCGGCGCCGGGCAGCATCAGGGCCAGGAAGAAATCGGTCATGTCGCAGACCGCAGTCTCGGACTGGCCGATGCCGACGGTCTCCACCAGCACCACGTCGAAGCCGGCGGCTTCGCACAGCAGCATCGCCTCGCGGGTTTTTGCGGCGACACCCCCGAGCGTGCCGGACGAAGGCGAGGGCCGGATGAAAGCGGCTTCGGAATTCGCCAGCCGCGCCATCCGCGTCTTGTCGCCGAGGATCGAGCCACCGGTGCGCGCCGAGGACGGGTCCACCGCCAGCACCGCGACCTTGTGGCCGCGTTCGATCAGGAACATGCCGAGCTCGTCGATGGTGGTGGATTTGCCGACCCCCGGCGAGCCGGTGATGCCGACGCGAACCGCCTTGCCGGTGTCCGGCAGCAGCGCTTGCACCAGCTCGCGCGCCGCCGCCTGGTGATCGCCGCGCCGGCTCTCGATCAGCGTGATCGCGCGGGCCAAGGCCGCGCGGTGGCCGGCGCGGAGTTCTTTGGCGAGTTTCCCGACATCGGGGGAGGGATTCTTCGGCAGGGTCATGGCTTGGTTTACAACGCCCGCGCCATGCAGGCGAGGGGGCCCCGCACAGTCCTTCAGCGAGCCGATGTGGCGGGGACGGGTGCCCGTTTGAGCTTCCGCCAGACCCAGACCAGCACCGGCCAGATCAGCGCGCCGATCGCCATGGCGGCCAGGATCGCGGCGATCGGACGCTCGAAGAACGGGAATACGCTGCCGTCGGATTTGATCAGCGAGGTGACGAAGCTCTGCTCGATCATGGTACCCATCACGATGCCGAGCACCATCGCGGCAACCGGATAGCCGTTCTCCTCCATGACATAGCCGATGACGCCGAAGGTCGCGACGATCACGACGCCGAATATGTTGTTGCCGATCGCGAACGAGCCGACCGCGCAGCACAGCATGATGACCGGCATCACGGTGGAACGCGGCGCGCGCAGCACGTAGCTCGCCAGCCGGATCATGATGATCCCCAGCGGGATCATGATGATGTTGGCGATGATGAACATCAGGTAGATCGCATACATGCTCGACGCTTTTTCGGTGAACAGCGTCGGGCCGGGGTTGAGGCCCTTCATGTAGAGCACGCCGATGGCGATCGCCGCGATGGTGTCGCCGGGAATGCCGAACAGTAGCGAGGGCACCCAGCCTGAGGCGATGCTGGCGTTGTTGCTGGCGCCGGCCTCGACCAGGCCCTCGACATGACCGGTGCCGAACTTCTCGGGCTCCTTCGAGAAGCGTTTTGACATGGCGTAGCTGACCCAGGCCGCCATGTCGGCGCCGGCGCCCGGCAGCACGCCGATGATGATGCCGACGATGTTCCCTCGCGTCATCTGCCAGTTGTATTTTTTGGTGAGCTTCCACTGGCCCGCCAGGATGCTTCCGAATTTGCGCCGCGGGATCGGCGGCGGCTCCGGCGTCAGCATCGCGCGCATCACCTGCGCCACGGCGAATACACCCACCAGCGCCGGGATCGGTTCGATGCCGCCGAACAAATTGGTCATGCCGAAGGTGAAGCGTGGCACGCCGCCGGGGTTTTCGATGCCGATGCACGCGACCAAGAGGCCGATGAACATGCTGGCAATCGCCTTCACCGGAGAAGAGCGCGCGACCAGCGTGGCGCACATGAGGCCGAGGAACGCCAGCCAGAAATATTCGAAGGTCGAGAACGACAGCGCGATCTCGGCAAGCGGCGGCGCGAGGATCATCAGCGAGAGCGTGCCCGCGATGCCGCCGACGGCGGAGAACCAGACGCCGGCGCCGAGCGCAAGTTCGGCCTCGCCCTTACGGGTCATCGCATAGGCTTCGTCCGCGTAGGCCGCCGAGGCGGGGGTGCCAGGAATGCGAAGTAACGCGCCGGGGATGTCACCGGCGAAGATCGCCATCGTGGATGCCGCCACGATGGTGGCGATCGCGGCGATCGGCGACAGATAAAACGTGACCGGGACCAGCAGCGCGGTCGCCATCGTGGCCGACAGGCCAGGCAGCGATCCGATCACGAGGCCATAGACCGATGCCGCCAGCATCGCGACGATGACTTCCCAGGTGGTGATGAGTGCGAAGGCTTGCGTCAGGGTATTGAGCATCGATCACCAGGGCATTGGCAAAACGCCGGGCGGCAGCGGCACGCGCAGCAATTTTGAGAAAATCAGGTGGATGCCGATCGGCGCCAGCACGGCGAGCGGCAGCGCAACCTTCCAGCGGGCTCCGAGCGCGGTTGCGGTCACGTACACGATCAGCGTCGCCGTAAGGATGAAGCCGAGCCGGTCGGCGATCGCCACGTAGAACAGCAACAGCGCCGGCGGAAGCAGGGCGCGCAGGCCGTAGAGCTTTCCGGTCGGTGGCTGCGGCTGGCCGCCCTCGACCGGAATAAGGTGTTCTTCTTCTTCGAAGTTGTGGCCGATCCCGAATGCGATCGCGAGCCCGCACAGCGCCAGACCCGAGCCGATCACCAGCGGGAAGACGTTAGGTCCGACCGGCTGGCCAGGGACCGGCGGCAACTGCCATCCGCCATAGGCGGCAGCCGCGCCGAGACCAACGAGAAACAATCCCGTGACGCGATCGGGAAGACGCATGAACGAACCCTATGGTTTCCGGTGAAGGGGACCGCCGGAATGGATCAAGCCTTCGACAAGCCGGCGGCCTTCATCGCCACGCCCATCTGGGCGTCGCCCTTGTCCATGAAGGCAGCGAACTGAGACGCGTCACCCCACACCGTTCCGAAGCCGCGATTGCTCATGAACTCCTTGAACTCCTTGGAGTCGTAAACCTTCTTCAGCGACGCCGTGAGCTTGGTCGCGACATCAGCCGGCAGGCCTTTGGGACCGGCAATGCCGCGCCACGCACCGGTCGAATAGTCGATGCCTATGGCTTCCTTCAACGTCGGCACATCGGGGAATGCAGGATTGCGCGCCGTAGCCATGACGGCGAGGCTGCGCGCCTTGCCGGCCTCGATGATCGCGCGGGCTTCCGGCACCGAGCAGGTGGTGAGGTCGAGGCCGCCGGCCGCGAGATCCTGCATCGCGGGCGCGGCGCCATTCGAGGGCACCCACGCCACGTGGTTCGGCGCAAGCCCCATCGCCTGCATCCAGCCGACCAGCGCTAAGTGCCAGATGCCGCCCTGGCCGGTGCCGGAGGCTTTGAACTTGCCGGCAGGCGCGGCCTTGATGGCGTCGGCGAGCTCTTTCACGGTCTTGTAGGGCGATGCGGAACTGACCTGGATGCCGGGCGGATCCTCGTTCATCAGCGCCAGCGGCGTGTAGCTCTTGGGTGCGAGTTCCGTGAGCCCCTGCCAGTGCATCATCGAGATTTCCACCGTCAGCATGCCGATGGTGTAGCCGTCGGGCTGTGCGGTCGCGATCGCGGAATGGCCGACAACGCCGGAGCCGCCGGTGCGATTGACCACGTTGAACGGCTGTCCGAGGTCCTTCTCCAGCAGCGCCGCCACGATGCGCGCGGTCGCGTCAGTGCCGCCGCCGGCGCCCCACGGCACGATCACGGTCACGGGACGCGCCGGATAAGCCTGCGCCAAAGCCGGCTTGAAACCAAAACCCGCGACGGCCGCGGCAGCAGCGGATGAAGCCGCGAAGGCGCGGCGGGTGATCTTTTTGGACATTGGTAGTCCTCCCTGCGGCATCCGTGAGGCCGGACGCTCTTGTGATGAGACATTCTAGGCGGCTTTGCGTTGTGGTCGCAAGGCATTGGCTCATGAGGAGGATCGTCGCCGGTGGGCATCTCGCCACACCCGGAAATCGGGTGGCGGCGATCGGGCTACCCGAAATAGGTATTCATGTGCGGCCCGGTCATCGGGCCGCGATCGATTGCGGAGAGAACCATGACGACAGCCTATTACAGCACCGTGCTGAACCATCCCCTGGAAACGGTGTGGGACCTGATCCGCGACTTCAACAACTACCCGGTCTATATCGATGGCGTCAGCGAAAGCGTGATCGAGGACGACAAGGGCGGCGACGAAGTCGGCGCGGTCAGGCGCTTCTGCTACCTCGGCAACTGGATCAGGCAGCGGCTCGCCGGCCATTCCGACGAAGCGCACACGCTGACTTATGCGGGCATCGAGCCGTTCCCGTTTCCTGCTGAGCTTGCTTCGGATGCCCCCGCGCCGACGCGCTATCAGGGGACGATGCACCTGCTGCCGGTCATCGAGGGCAACCGGACGTTCATCGAATGGTCGGTCCAGCTCAATACCGAGCCGCAGGACGGTGACCGCTGGCGGACGCTATTCCAGTCCTGGATTCCGGACTGGACGCATTCGCTCGAGCGAGCGCTGGGCCGCCAGGCTGCCTGATGGTGCGGCTGTTATTGCGGGCGGTCTTCGTCGCCCTTCGGTCGCGCGCCGCCGAAAATCCTGGCGCCTTCGGGCGTCAGATACGGCTTCAACGTCTCCCAGGGCACGAAGGCGATATACTCGCCTTCGGCGTAGGAGCCGACCGCGTAAGGGGAGTAGTGAAAGGTCAGGCCGGAGCTCTTGCCTTCCTCGGTCGATGGCGCCAGCGAGACCGGCCCGATCTTGAGCAGCTTTGGTTCGATGGCTTCGATGGCGCTGGCGTCCGTGCCTTCCGCGCCGCGCTTCTTCTTCTCGGCCTCGAGGAAGGCAATGACGCCTTGCCGCATCGCCTTCAGGGTCGGGCCGTTGTCGGCCGTTTCGGTGAAGAACGGGCGGATGCTGATGCGTTTGCCCGCTGACCTGTCCCACAGGATCGTGTCGGACGAGCTGTTGGGGTGCGCGCCGCCCGTATATTCGTAGTCGGCCCTGACGATGCTGACATAGCGGCCATCGACCACCGAGCGCGTCTGGTACTTCCGCTCAAACGACCACGCGTTGCGGAACAAGTCGGGGTCCTGCTTGCGTTCCTTGTCGGCATCGGCGCGGTTTTTCGCGGCCCATGCCTTTCCCTCGGCCAGGCAGTTCGCCGCCAGCGCCGGATCGGCCTTGATCTTCGCGTCGAGGATAACGCTGGCCTCGACCCATTTGGTCTTGATGGAAAAGTCCGGCTTGGGCTCGGCGGCAAATGCTGCGCCAAGCGCCGCACTGCATGCGACTGCCCCCGCAAAACCAATTGTCCTGACGCGTGTGAGGAATGCAATGCCGCGCAAGGGCGATCCTTTGGAAGTAGCTGCGCCCGGCGGAGGACTACTCCGCCGCCTCGCTGCTGTGGCCGAGCCGGGCGTTGAGCTTGCGGATCAGTTCCTCGGCGGCGTCCGAGATCACGGTGCCGGGCGGGAAGATCGCTTCCGCGCCGGCCTGGTACAGCGCGTCATAATCCTGCGGTGGCACCACGCCGCCGATAATGATCATGATGTCCTCGCGGCCGTGCTTCTTCAGCGCGGCCTTCAATTCCGGCACGGCGGTAAGGTGGGCGGCCGCCAGCGACGACACGCCCAGGATATGGACGTCGTTCTCCACCGCCTGCCGCGCCGCCTCGTCGGCGGTGGCGAACAGCGGCCCGATATCGACGTCGAAGCCGACATCGGCAAAGGCCGACGCGATCACCTTCTGGCCGCGGTCGTGGCCGTCCTGGCCGATCTTGGCGACGAGGATGCGGGGGCGGCGGCCCTCGGCAGTCTCGAACGCGTCAATCAGCTCCTGCACCTTCTCAACCCGGTTGGACATGGCGGACGCCTCCCGCTTGTAGACGCCGGTGATGGATTTGATTTCGGCGCGGTGACGCCCGAACACTTTTTCCAACGCGTCCGAAATTTCGCCGACGGTTGCCTTGGCTCGCGCCGCGTCGATCGCCAGCGCCAGCAGATTGCCGTTGCCTTCGCCGGCGCTGCGCGTCAGCGCCGCCAGCGCCTGATCGACTTCCTTCTGGTCGCGTTCGGTGCGCAGCCGCTTCAGCTTGTCGATCTGTAGCCGCCGCACGGTGGAGTTCTCCACCTTGAGCACGTCGATCGCGGCCTCGTTGACCGGCTTATACTTGTTGACGCCGATCACGGCCTGCCGTCCGGCGTCGATCCGCGCCTGCGTCTTGGCGGAGGCTTCCTCGATGCGCAGCTTCGGTACGCCGGCCTCGATCGCTTTGGCCATGCCGCCGAGCGCCTCGACTTCCTGGATGTGTCCCCAGGCCTTCGCCGCGAGATCGCGGGTCAGCCGTTCGACATAATAGGAGCCGCCCCAGGGATCGATGATGCGGTTGGTGCCGCTTTCCTGCTGCAGAAACAATTGCGTGTTGCGCGCGATCCGGGCCGAAAAATCCGTCGGCAGCGCGAGCGCCTCGTCGAGCGCATTGGTGTGCAGCGACTGGGTGTGCCCTTGCGTTGCCGCCATCGCCTCGATGGTGGTGCGCATCACGTTGTTGAAGACGTCCTGCGCGGTCAGCGACCAGCCGGAGGTCTGGCAATGCGTGCGCAGCGACAGCGAGCGCGGGTCCTTCGGGTTGAACTGCGTCAGCAGCTTGGCCCACAAAAGCCGCGCGGCGCGCATCTTGGCGACTTCCATGAAGAAGTTCATGCCGATCGCCCAGAAGAACGACAGCCGCGGCGCGAAACGGTCGACGTCGAGGCCGGCCGCGAGCCCGGCACGCAGATATTCGACGCCGTCGGCCAGCGTATAGGCGAGCTCGAGGTCCTGCGTCGCGCCGGCTTCCTGCATGTGATAGCCGGAAATGGAAATGGAGTTGTACTTCGGCATTCTTTGCGAGGTGTATGCAAAGATGTCGGAGATGATCCGCATCGAAGGAGCGGGCGGATAGATGTAGGTGTTGCGCACCATGAACTCTTTCAGAATGTCGTTCTGAATGGTGCCTGATAATTTCTCCGGCGGAACGCCCTGTTCCTCGGCGGCTGCGACGAACAGCGCGAGGATCGGCAGCACCGCGCCGTTCATGGTCATCGACACGCTCATCTGGTCGAGCGGAATGCCGGCAAACAGCGTGCGCATGTCGTAGATGGAATCGATCGCCACGCCGGCCATGCCGACGTCGCCGGACACGCGGGGATGATCCGAGTCATAGCCGCGGTGGGTGGCGAGGTCGAACGCGACCGAGAGGCCTTTTTGCCCGGCCGCGAGGTTGCGGCGGTAGAACGCGTTGGAATCTTCCGCCGTCGAGAACCCGGCATATTGCCTGATCGTCCAGGGCTGGTTGACGTACATCGTCGGGTAGGGGCCGCGCAGATAGGGCGCGACACCCGGCCAGGTCTCGAGAAAGTCGATGCCTTCGAGATCGGCCTCGCTGTAGCCCGGCTTGACCGGAATGCCCTCGGGCGTCAGCCACGGCTCGGCGCTGCCGGCGGGCTGCGCGGGCGCGATGGCTTCAAAGGCGATATCTGCGAAGTTCGGTATGCGGCTCATGATACCCATTATAGCACATGTGAACGTCGGGGATCGTCACCCCCTAATCATGATCCGGATGCTGGTGGCTGGTGATGGTCGCCATCTTCTCCGGCCCGTAATTCTGCTGCGTGGTCTGGCTCGGCAGATTGGCGATGCCGACCACCCAGCCGAGCCGGGATTCGGTTCCATATTGCCGCGTCGGCACCACCCGGTCGGGGCGGTCGAACGCACCGGTCATGATCTCGATGCGGGGACCGCCTATCAGCCGGTAGGTCAGCGGCGTGCCGCAGGCCGCGCAGAAATCGCGTTCTGCGATGGAAGAGGATTGGAACGTCGCCGGCTTGCCGCGGGTCCAGGTGAAATGCTCGTGCTCGATATCGGCGAGGGACGCAAAGGGCGCCCCTGACGCTTTCTGGCACATCCGGCAATGGCAGATGCTGACCTTGGGTGGCGGCATCGACAGCGCAAAACGAACCGCGCCGCACTGGCACCCGCCGGTCAGGACCGTCTTGTTGTTTTCCGTCATGCTCGCTCCATTCGCCGCCAGGCTTCCTGCAGCATCGCCAGCGCGTCGCCGCCGGCAAAGATGAAATCGCCGACGCCGGCATTGCGTAGCGCGGCCTCCTGTTCGCCGGGCCGTCCTGCCAGATAGATATGCCTGGCGCCGGCCGCTTGAAGGGCCTTTGCAGCAGATAGCGCATGTTCCGCGTAGACCTTGTCGGACGAGCACAGGCAAACAATAGCCGCGCCCGACGCCTTGAACGCGGCGGCGAGCGCCGCCGGGTCGGCAAACCCTTGCGTATCGATCGCCTCGATGCCGCCGGTCTCAAAAAAGCTCTTGGCGAAGGTGGCGCGCGCGGTGAAGTCGGCGGCCGTGCCGAGATTGGCGAGGAAGATCTTTGGCCGGGCGCCAGATGCCTTGAGCTTGTCGTCCGATTTGTCGCGCAGCGCCTCGAACGGTGCGGCCAGCCGCATCGGCGGCAGCGGGTCGAACTTGAACTTCGCTTCGCCATCGGGAGGCAGCACGACCGGCGTCGCATCGAGCACGGTGATCTCAGCCTCATGCAGGTTTGGAAATTCGCTCGCGCCCGTCAGCACGTCCTTCCGCTTGGCGATGTTGGCTTCGCGTGTGGCCCGGGTCGCAGCCACCTTGCGCTGGATCAGGCTTTGTTCGAGCGCCGGGAACATGCCGCCGGCTTTCTCGATCTCCTGGAACAGCGACCATGCGGCTTCGCAGAGCTGCTTCGTCAACGTTTCGATGCCGCCGGAGCCGGCTGCGGGATCGCTTACCTTGGCGAGGTTGGATTCTTCCAACAGCACCAGTTGCGTGTTGCGTGCGGCACGCCGCGCGAACGGATCGGGCAATCCAAGGGCCAGCGTGTGCGGCAAGACGGTGATGGCGTTGGCGCCGCCGAGGCCGGCCGAGAAAGTCGCTATCGTCGCGCGCAGCATGTTCACGTAAGGATCGCGTTGCGTCAGCATTCGCCACGCCGTATCGGCCGCGATGAACAGCGGTTTGGGTGTCAGGCCGCTGGCCTGTTCAATCCGCGCCCACAACAGCCGCAGCGCCCGAAATTTGGCCAGCGTTAAAAACTGGTCGGCGTCGGCGGCAAGCCGCGCATAGACCATGCCTTGCGCATTTTCGAGCGCAATCCCGGCCTGCTCGATCGCGCGCAGATAAGCGACACCGGCGGCCAGCACGTATGCCAGCTCCTGCACTTCCGATCCGCCCGCATCGTGGATCACCCGTCCATCGGCTGCCGCAAGCCGGCCCTTGAAGCCCATCGCTGCGAGGTCTTTGGCGACGCTCGTGACCGCGGTCACGATCTCGGCCCAGTCGTTGGGGCTGGAGCCCGACACCGCCCGGGATCCGAGCGGGTCGAGACCGAAGCTGATATCGCAGGCCGCAGGATCGAGACCTTTGCGCTTGATGTATTCGGCGACGTGAGCCGCGGCCATTCGCGACTGCAGACCGATTTGGAGCTCGATGCCGATGCCGGCGTCGAGATAAATGCCGTCGAGAACTTGGGCTACCGCCTCGGCCGAAGGATCCAATCCAAACCCGTGGGCGCCATTGGCGCCGGCGAACACAAGCGTCAGCCCCGTCGCGCCGTTCTCCAGATCGTGCAGCGCCTGCGCGTTGGCCGCTTTTGCATCGGGATGATCGATCCGCTGCATGATCTGCCAGGGCGCGGCGGCGGCACGGCCGGCGACCGGCGCAGCACCCTGGGCTCGGCGATAGATCGGATCGATCTTCAACCCGTCGGACGTCTTGCTGACCAGTTTCTCGAACGGCGCGCCCTTCAGCACCCCGTCGACCAGCTTGCGCCAGTCCTCGTAGGTCGCCTGCGGAAATTCCGCGGCCAATGTCAGTTCGTCAGTCTTGGTCATCCCGCCCATTATTCCCTGGTCGTCGCTTGATTTGGCCGGAAATTGCCACGGGGCGGCCGCCAAGCCAAACGGTTGTTTTGGGTTCTTTTGGGCTTAATCGAGGTCCGGCAACCGCCGGATACCCTCGGTCGAAAGTTGCGCAAGCGCGTCGGCGACGCGGCGTCCCGCAATGACACGGTCGGGGGCGATTTCGGCCAGCGGCACCAGCACGAAAGCGCGCTCGAAAGCCCGCGGATGCGGCAGCGTCAGTTCGGGCTTGTCGAGCTTGACGTCGTCATAGGCGATCAGGTCGAGGTCGAGGGTGCGCGGACCCCAGCGCGTCTCATGCGCGCGGTCGCGGCCGAACTTCTCTTCGATCTTGTGCAGCGTGAACAGCAGCGCATGCGGATCGAGACTGGTTTCGATCTCGATGCAGGCATTGGTGAAGGGTGCCTGGTCGTCCTCGCCCCAGGGCGGGGTGATGTAGTCGGAGGAACGCGCCAGCAGGGCGGCCTGCGTCATGCCGCAGATATTGGAGATGGCCTTGTTGAATGTCGCGCGGACGTCGCCGACATTGCCGCCGAGCGCGATCAGCACGTCCGCCATGTCAGGGCGATTGCCGCTTGCGCGTCAGCACCACGCCGACATCCTCGAAGATCGCGGCGATCGGCGCATGCGGCTTGTGGACGGTGACCTTGACCGCATCGATGCGCGCAAACGCCGCGAGTATCGCGTCTGCGACGGCGCCGGCGGCTCGCTCCAGGAGCTTGTAATTGGTGTTCTTGAACGCCGCCGTCGCGGTCGTCACCACACTGGCATAGGACACGGTGTCGGACAGGTGATCGGTGCGCGAGGCTTCCGACAGATCGGCGGAAAGTTCGAGGTCGATGACGAAACGCTGCCCGACTTCGGTCTCGTGCTCCATCACGCCGTGGCGGGCATGGATGACGACGCCGGTGATGAAGATCGTATCGCTCATCCCTGTTCCCTGATTGCGGCGGTGACGCGCAGCGCCTGTACGGTCTCGGCGACGTCATGCGCCCGGATGATCCGGGCCCCGTTCTGGGCCGCCAACAAATGCGCGGCAATCGAGCCGCCGAGACGCTGATGCGGCTCCGACGGCGTTACCGCGCTGATGAAACGCTTGCGCGAGGCGCCGACCAACAGTGGAAGTCCGAACGACTGCAACTCGTCGAGCCGCGCCAGCGCGGTCATGCTCTGCTCGGGCGTCTTGCCGAAGCCGATGCCGGGATCGAGGACAATTTTGTCAGGCGAAATTCCGGCCTTCGTAGCGATGTCGAGCGAACGCGCAAAGAAGTCGGCGATATCCTGCATGATGTCGATGGCGGGATCGGCGCTATCGCGGTTATGCATGATGATGACGGGCGCGCCACGCTCGGCGACGAGGCCAGCCATGCCGGAATCGCGCTGCAGGCCCCAGACATCGTTGGCGACGGCGGCGCCCTGGTGGAGCGCCCAGGCGACGACGGCCGATTTCATGCTGTCGATCGACACGGGAATGCCGAGCGCGACGATTTCAGGCAGCACCGGCTGCAGGCGCTTCAATTCCTCTTCCGCCGAGATCGGTGCCGACCCGTAGGGCCGGGTGGATTCCGCGCCGATGTCGATGATGTCGGCGCCCTCGGCGACCATCCGCCGGGCCTGGGCCAGCGCGCGCTCGGGGGCGGCAAATTGTCCGCCGTCCGAGAATGAATCGGGCGTCACATTCAGGACGCCCATCACCGCCGGACAGGGCCTGGACAGCAGCGCAGGCAGCACCGGATGACCGGCCGGACCGGTTGCGGCGGTGGGTCTGGGCTTGGCTGCGATCATGCGGTCGCTTTGCGCGGTCCGCGCCGCCGAGTCAAGGCGTGAGAGCCGCTCCCGCGCGCCGGCCTGACCGGCTTCAGTAGCTGATCTTCGGCGCAAGCTTGCGCGCCTGCTCGATCAGTTGCTCGACCGATCTTTCGGAGGGCAGAACCCGGACCAGTTTGCGCTTGGTATTCACGTCTTTAATGTTCTGGGCGAGCCGCGCCGGATTGCGGAGTGCGAGTTCGCGTACCGTGGTGACGCCGGCCGCGCGCACCAGGCCTACCTTGGCCTTGCCCATCCCGGGAATGCGCATGTAGTCGGAAAAATTGGCCCATTCGAGCAGCTGCTGCTCGCTGATGCCGGTCTTCGCCGCGAGCGCCTTGCGTCCTTTCACCGTGCGGGCGGCCTCCAGCAGCGCCTCGGTGGTGCGAATGCCCAACGATTTCAGTTTCGAGGCTGAGTAGGCGGTCAGGCCTTCGATCTCGGAGAGAGGATAAGTCATGATACTCGATGAATAAAGAATGTGCCCGCGCCGAATGTGCTCACCATGGTGCGCATTTATGCGAACTGGCTGAGGCCCGGCGTCCCTGAAATGATTTCGCCCATTTGATCCGCTCCGATTTTGTCGCGGCCGAACCTGAAAAGTTCACGCGCCACGTTTTGAATCTCGCCCATGCCCAGGCCAAGCGCCATCAGCCTGGTGCCGACCGCCATCAAACCTCCGCCCATCAGCCGCGAGAATCCGCCATTGCTGCTGTTCGCTGCAATCGCAGCCTCGGCACCCGGAATTTGGTCGATCAGGGCCTGAACCTTGTCGGAGGGCCCCTCGTTGCGGAGAAAACCCAGAACGATTCCGATGGTCTTTTCAGCGACAGCGCTATCGATGCCGGCCTTGAGGGCCAGCCGTCCAATCAATTCGTCCATATTTTGCCCCGTCCCCAACCGGTTTCACCGGGTCGTCTGCTTGTAAATTGATCTTGAGCGCCTGCGATCTGAAATACAAGCGATCCCGGCACATCAGGACGATGTGGTTCTCGATTCGCGCGGCGAGTGTTGCAGCAATGCAAGAGTGAATGCCGGATTCATACAGAGTTATTGCGCTGCGCCCTCGATTTTTCTGCCGAAGGTCGGAAAAAAGTATGAGACGCCCGGTCCTTGGTGCGCTGCGAGCGTGTCGCTGACGGTTTCAATCAGCGGACAGGATGCGATATGATGGTGTGACTTGACACCTAGAGCTCCCCGATGCGCGATGAGGCGATGTGATGGCGACCCCCGATAACAAGACCGCCGATACCGACGAGAAGATTTTCATCGGTAAGGGCGAACAGACGGCCTGGCTGGCGCTCGCGCTTGCCAATCGGCATGGCCTTGTCACCGGAGCGACGGGGACCGGCAAGACCGTGTCGCTGCAGGTAATGGCGGAAGGCTTTGCACGCGCCGGTGTTCCCGTGTTCGCAGCCGATATCAAGGGCGACCTGTCCGGAATTTCCGAGGTCGGCGAGGCCAAGGACTTCATCCTCAAGCGCGCCGGAGAGATGGGCTTCAATTTCCAGCCTGACCAATTCTCAACGGTGTTCTGGGACGTGTTCGGCGAGCAGGGCCATCCGGTTCGCGCCACGGTCACGGAGATGGGGCCGTTATTGCTGTCGCGGATGCTCGATCTGAACGACGTGCAGGAAGGTGTCCTCAATGTCGCATTCCGTGTGGCGGATGAAAACGGCATGCCGCTGCTCGACATGAAGGATCTGCGGTCGCTGTTGGATGCGATCGTTCCCGATGGCCGCAAGAAGGGCCCGGATGCCGAGGAAGATCCGTTTGCCGAGATCCGAAAGGTCGCGCAGGGCTACGGCAATGTCAGCAAGGCAACCGTCGGGACCATCCAGCGCCAGCTTCTGGTGCTGGAAAACCAGGGCGGAACGAAATTCTTCGGCGAGCCGGCGCTGGCGCTGAAGGATTTCATGAAGACCGACAGCGATGGTCGCGGGATGGTCAACATTTTGGTTGCCGACAAGCTGATGGAGAGCCCCAGGCTCTACGCCACCTTCCTGTTGTGGTTGCTGTCGGAACTGTTTGAGGAGTTGCCGGAAGCCGGCGACTTGCCGAAGCCGAAACTGGTGTTCTTCTTCGACGAGGCGCATCTGTTGTTCAACGACGCGCCGAAGGCGCTGATGGACAAGATCGAGCAAGTGGTCCGCCTGATCCGCTCCAAGGGCGTCGGCGTCTATTTCGTCACGCAGAATCCGATCGACGTGCCGGACAAGGTGCTGGCCCAATTGGGTGGCCGCGTGCAGCACGCGCTGCGCGCCTTCACGCCGCGCGATCAGAAGGCGGTCAATGCGGCGGCGCAGACCTTTCGGCCCAACCCCAAGCTCGACACTGCCCGCGTCATCATGGAACTCGGCAAGGGTGAGGCGCTGGTGTCGTTCCTCGAAGGCGGCGGCACGCCGACCATGGTCGAGCGCGTCATGATCCGGCCGCCGACGGGGCGGATCGGGCCGATCACGCCGGAAGAGCGCAAGGCGATCATGAACAAGAGCCCGGTCAAGGGCAAATACGACACCGCGGTCGATGCCGAATCCGCCTATGAGATGCTGCAGAAGCGTGTGGCCGGAACGGCGGCGCCCGCGGATGGAGTGGATGGCGGCGTTGGCGCCGGCGGCGGTGGAATTCTCGGACAGCTCGGTTCGATCGTCGGCACGATCTTCGGCACCAACGTCAAGCGCGGCAGGATGTCGACCGGCCAGGTCATTGCGCGAGACGTTACGCGGTCCGTCACCAACAAGGTGGTCGGCGGCATTGTCGCCGATCTCGGCAAGTCGGTCGGTGGATCGCTCGGCAGTTCGGTCGGGCGCGCGCTGGTGCGCGGCGCGCTCGGCGGATTGCTGCGGCGCTAAAGCTACGATTTCCCTCTGACCTCCGGAACGAGCGCGTGCTGAGATATCCGTCGCTACGAAGACCGCTCGATATTCTGTTTCTGGTCTGCTGCATCGCGCTGACGGCCAACGTGCTGGTCCCGGAAATCTGGGGCAACGGCAAGTCCAAGGATTATCCGCTGTGGTTCTGGGCGGGGCAGCAGGTGTTGCAGGGCGGGAATCTCTACCCTGACGATCCCGCCACCTATTTCGACTTCATCTATCCGCCGCTCTCGGCGGTGCTGCTCGCGATCCCGAGCTGGTTCGGCAAGATCCCGCTTTATCTGTGCCTGTCGTTCCTCAATATCGTCGCGTGGTGGATGACGGCGCAGTTCTCGCACGCGATGGCGGGATCGGGGCGCAAGCCCGGGCCCTGGCTGGAAGCGCTGCCGGGTTTTGTCACCGTCACCTTCGTGTTCGACATGTTCGACCTCGGCCAGCCGAACCTCGTGCTGCTGGCACTGATGCTCTACGGATTCTGGCTGCTGCGCGATCACCGTGGCTGGATGGCGGGAAGCATGTTCGCGCTGGCTGCCGCCATCAAGGTGTTTCCGGTGGCGGTGCTGCCCTATCTGGTGTGGCGAAGACAGTGGGCGGCGGCCGCGAGCATGCTGGTGTTCATCGGCGTGTTTCTGTTCGTGCTGCCGGCGCCGTTTCGCGGCTTCCAGCACAATTTCACGGAGTTGAAGACCTGGTACCAGGGCATGGTGGGGACCAGTTCGGAGAAGGGGTTCGGACAGCGCGACGAGCAGAACTGGTCGTGGGTCAACCAGTCGATCATCGCGGTGACCCACCGGCTGACGCGGCCCGTGAACTACAATCAGGACGACCCGTCCAGGCCCGTGCGGACGATGAATGTCGCTAACGTCGATTTCAGGACGGCGAACTGGATCGTGCTGGCTGTTTCGCTCGCGATCGGGCTCGGTTATCTCGCGGTGATGCCGAAGGCCGCGCGCCGCACGGAACGCTCGGATGCCGAGGAGATCGGCATTCTCTTTTGCCTGATCACCGTCGCCTCGCCTTTGGCCCGCCAGTATTACTTCCTGTGGCTGTTCTTTCCGATCACCGTGCTGGCCCACCGCGCCGCGTATGATCCGAGGCCCGCGGTCAGGACCGGCACATGGGTGCTGCTCGCCGTGGCGGGCGGCTTGTTGTGTCTGTCGCTTCCGTTGTTCCCGATTGACCTGCAGGCCTATGGCAACAATCTCGCAGCCACCATCCTGCTCGCGGCAGGGCTGGTCTGGCACATATTGCATCCGCCTGCTGCGGATGTTGCCTTGCCTCAGGCCGCGGGCGAGCTACAACTTGAGGCCAACAACAAGGCCCACAGCCAAGGGTAACCTAGGGATAGCCAGCCATGTCCAACGCCAAGATCCAGCCGGTCCTCGACCACATCGACGCCGATTTCGACAACAGCCTCGAGCGGCTGTTTGCGCTGCTTCGGATCAAGTCGATCTCGGCCGATCCGGCTTTCGCCGGCGATTGCAGGGCGGCCGCCGATCATCTTGCGAAGGATATCGCGACGCTCGGCTTCAAGGCCGAGGTGAGGCCGACGGCAGGGCATCCCGCGATTGTTGCGAAGGCCAATGGCGGCGCCGGCGGCCGTCCGCACGTGCTGTTCTACGGCCATTATGATGTGCAGCCGGTCGATCCGCTCAATCTGTGGCACCGTCCGCCGTTCGAGCCCGTGGTCACCGACCACGCCGACGGCCGCAAGATCATCGTTGCGCGCGGGGCGGAGGACGACAAGGGGCAGTTGATGACCTTCGTCGAGGCCTGCCGCGCCTGGAAGAAGGTGACGGGATCGCTGCCGGTCGACATCACGATCCTGATCGAAGGCGAAGAAGAAGTTGGCTCGAAGAATTTCGTGCCGTTTATGGAGGCGATCAAGGATGAGTTGAAGGCCGACTTCGCCCTGGTCTGCGACACCGGCATGTGGGACCCGAACACGCCTGCCATCACAACCTCGCTGCGCGGCTTGATGTATGACGAGGTCACCATCAAGGCCGCCAACCGCGACCTGCATTCCGGCATCTTCGGCGGCGGCGCGCGCAACCCGATCCGCGTGCTGACCAACATCCTCGGCGGCCTGTTTGACGACAACGGCCGCATCACCATTCCCGGCTTCTACGACGGCGTGAAGGATCTGCCGCCGGACATCCTGGCACAGTGGAAGAACCTGAACCTCACGCCGGAGTCGTTCCTGAAGCCAATCGGCCTCTCGATCCCCGCCGGCGAAAAGGATCGCCTGCTGATCGAGCAAGTATCCTCGCGTCCGACCTGCGACATCAACGGCATCATCGGCGGCTATACCGGCGAGGGCTCGAAAACCGTGATCCCGGCGGAAGCTTCCGCAAAGATCTCCTTCCGTCTGGTCGAAGGCCAGGACCCGCAGAAGATCAAGAAGGCGTTTCGCGACTATGTCACCGCGCGGCTTCCGGGCGATTGCAAGGCTGCCTTCACCGAGCACTCCAGTGGAGCGGCCATCGCGCTCGACTGGAACATGAAGCCGCTGGCGGCTGCCAAGCGCGCGTTGACCGAGGAATGGGGCAAGGAGGCGCTGCTGGTCGGCTCCGGCGCCTCGATCCCGATCGTCGCCGATTTCAAGCGCACGCTCGGCCTCGACAGCCTGCTGATCGGCTTCGGTCTCGACGACGACAACATCCATTCGCCGAACGAGAAGTACGACCTCAAGAGCTTCCACAAGGGCATCCGCTCCTGGGCGCGGATTTTGGGAGCGTTGGCGGAGGCGAAGTAGCGAGGGATGGGTAGGGTGGGCAAAGCGCCAGCGTGCCCACCATCTATCCGCCGAACTGGTCCTTGAATGGTGGGCACGCTGCGCTTTGCCCACCCTACGGCACAACTCAAAATAAAACGCCGCCCGGGATTGGGCGGCGTTTTGATTCCGGACGTGTAGAGGGTGTATGGCGGGAAGTTTACCGCATCCGTGCGGCGCGTCCATCGGATATTTTCGCGGGCGCCCTCACTCCACCGGGTAGGGGCCCTCGCGAAAAGCGCGATCGTGATAGCCCTTGCTGCCGACCTCGCGCGCGAGTGGGCTGCGGATGTCGTCGTTGGCCCGCAGCCGCGCGATCAGTGCGCGGAAATCATGGCGCGGCTGCCAGCCGAGTTCGGCGCGCGCCCGGTCATTGACATAGACGCGATCGATGCCTGGAATCATCGCCCAGCCGCGCCGTGCAAATTCGGCCTCATGGTCCGGCACGTAACGGCGGACCACGAGCGGCGCGTGGTTGCGTAAGTCCGCCGCGTCGTGGCGCGCGAATGGCGTGGTGGCGCTGATGATGTATTTCGCGAAACCGGCCGCCGGTGCGTGATGGGCCGCCAGCAAATGCGCGCTGACCACGTCTTCGATGTCGACGCGGCGATAGAGGAGCTCGTTGGTTTTGATGTTGGCGTCGGTGTAGGCCTCGCGTACCGCGCGATTGTCGTCCTCTTCGGGAAAGAAGCGCGAGGTGCGCAGCACGATGGCGCGAAGCGCATGATTCCGCGCGAACAGCTGGCACAGATCCTCCGCGGCCGACTTGGTGACGCCATAGATATTTTTTGGCACCGCCGTGACGTCTTCGGTTATCCAGGCCGCCGGCTCGCCCGGCGGCGGCACCAGCGCATCGCCGAACACGCTTGTGGTGCTGGTGTAGACAAACGCCGTGACGCCGGCAGCAGTGGCCTCTTCGAGCAGATTAAGCGTGCCTGAAATGTTGACGTCGACGAAGTCCTGGCGGCTGTGGGTTGCCACGTGCGGCTTGTGCAGCGTCGCAGCGTGCAGCACGGTCGTGACGCCCTTCATGCAACGGCGCACGAAAGTCCGGTCGGTGATAGAGCCTACGTGGTGTGTAAACGCGCCGGGCAGAACATCGATACCAATCGTCTCGCGCCGCTGCGCCTGCAGCGTCCGCACCAGCGCCTCGCCCAAATGGCCGGAACTGCCGGTCACCAGTACCGTCACGCCGCCAAAACCTTTCGCGCGCTAGCCCGGGCTCACGTCTTGTAGCTCGGATCGATGCGATCGAGTTTGCGAAATAGCGGCGGCCACACCAGATTGGTCGAGCGCCGTTCCGCGAAATCGGCATTGCTGAACAGTTGTTCGTTCTTGTCGATGACGGCCTGTTCGACCGGGTAGGCGGTCGGGCCCAGCATGCGGGTGCGCACCTGCATCGTGCAGGCCCGCTCCAGATGGTACATGCGCTCGAAGGCGGAAGCGACCGAGCGGCCGACCGTCAGCGTGCCGTGGTTGCGCAACAGCATGTGGTTCTTGTTGCCGAGGTCCTTCTGCAGCCGCGGGCGTTCGTCATGGTCAAGCGCCACGCCTTCGTAGTCGTGATAGGCGAGGTCATGGGTGACGAATTGCGCGGTCTGGTTCATCGGCAGCAGGCCTTCCATGCAACTCGCAACCGCCGTTCCGTCGGGCGTGTGCAGATGAAGCACGCAGCCGGCGTCCTCGCGCACCTCGTGGATCGCCGAATGGATGGTGAAGCCGGCCGGGTTGATGCTGTATTCGCTCTCGCTGAGCTGGTTGCCGTGTAGATCGACCTTCACCAGGCTCGACGCGGTGATTTCCTCGAACATCAGACCGTAAGGGTTGATCAGGAAGTGATGGTCGGGGCCCGGCACGCGCGCTGAGATGTGGGTGTCGACGAGGTCGTCCCAGCCGTACAGCGCGACGAGGCGATAGCAGGCGGCAAGGTTGATGCGCTGGTTCCACTCGGCATCCGTCATGCCGGAAGGAACTTGCTTCAAGCGAGCTTCGGCTGGCGACATGACGCGCTTTCTCCGGAGAATTGTTGATTTTCGCATGCGAGCCTAGCCCTGCGCCGGATCGGCAGCAAGGCGGACGTCCCGCGTGGCAGTCATGCTATCGCGGCTATGCGCCGTTACGGCGCCGGAATTGCCAGCAGGGTCGAGATACCGCGGCCGCGGATATCGTAGACGCGCGCGAACACGACGTCGTCGCGCTTGATTTCCACCATGACGGGCGCGGTGAGGCCCTTGCAGTAGAACTCGCCCAGCGTCATCGCGAAGTCGGCGGACTGGCTGTCCCAGCCGATCGTGAAGTCGGGGCCGAGCGCCACCTGCGCCGGGCGCTGCGGGCCGCACACCGCGACCTTCCATTTGCGCCCCTGCGGCGGCGATTCCTGTCGCTCGACCAGTTCCTCGCGCAGGCCATCGGACGCCTGCTTCAGTGCCAGCCCCCAATAGTCCAGCATGAACAGGCTGTCGGCGCCGCGAACGGTGCCGACGAAATGATTGAAATGGGTGTATTCGTACGGGTGCAGGCGGATCATCTCGCTGAGCGGCAACAGCAAGCCGAACGAGAACACCGCCAGCGCGGCGGGTTGCCAGCGGCGGTGATTTTCTTTCAGCCAGTTCATGCCCCAGGCAAACGATGCGCCGGCGAGCACCGCCATCGGCGGGATGACGAAAACGAAATGCCGGATACCGTTGTAGAGCGCCGGGCGCTTCACCATCGCGATCACCAGCGGCAGGGTGGCCGCCAGCGTCAGCATCAGGAACATGGTCTTGCGGCGGGCCGAGACGTCCGCACGCGACAGCGACATGAAGGTGCCGACGACACCGGCGAGCAGAAGCGCGAGCAATATTTCGGGAAGCTGCAGCGCGAACAGCGTCGGCAGGTAGGACCACGGCATATCAGGCACCGAGACCAGCGCGCCGTCGAACATTTCCTTCCAGGGCTTTTCGAAGAAGTGCGAGAAATAGGTCAGCGCCTTGAAGGGATGGTCCGCCTCCATGATCGACCACGGCCACACCAGGCCCATGATCAGGTATCCGAACACGAGGCCGGGCAGCAGCACGTATACGACATGGGCGAACCGGCGGATCGCTTCGCGCGAGCCTTGCGTGCGAACGTCATCGATCAGCAGCGGGACGAAGCCCACCATCGCGTAGACCAAAGCCAGCCCGCCGAGAATCCGGCAGCCGATGGAGAGACCGGCGCCGAGGCCGACGATCAGGATGGTTCGCGGCGAGGGCGCGGGATATTCCTCGGCGAGGCGCACCAGACCGAGGATCAGGATCACCATCGAGACGGCAAACGGCGCGTCTTTCGGGTTCATGAACATGTGCCCGTAGAAGGTCGGGCACAGCGCCAGCAGCAGCAGCGTCGCGAGCCCGGCAAGCGGGCCGCCGACGCGCCGCGCCAGCCGCCACGTCACGGCAAGGCCGATCAGGCCGACGACGGCGCCAAGCAGGCGGCGCGTTTCAAACAGTTCGAGCGGAATGACCTTGTGCAGCAGGGCCGCCGCCATGTCGAAGCCGCCGCCATACATGTAGAGATTGGCGAACGACAGCGCGCCAGTGTCCTTGAAGCCGGAACCGTACATCCGCAGCAGCAGGTCGGCATATTCGGCGTGCGTGTAGTCGTCCCAGCCCAGTCCGTAGTCACGGAAGGTCAGACCCGCGACAATGGTGACCACCGCCAGCACCAAGATGGCAAGGTCGTCGGAGGTCCGCTCCACCGAGCGCCGCGCAGGCGTATCGAGGGCAGAAGTCGTGATGGCTGACATGGCGATTGGTAACCCAGCGTCCCCTATGGCCCAACGTGGATGTTCTTGAGCCTCATTCCCCGGGTACCCATATAGCGCAGTTCCATTTCCAAGTAATTGGGAATTGTGGCCTAAATCCCTGATGCAATGCAACAAAAGGGCAGTAATTGGTAGGTAGTAAGACTACGGGTGGCGGGCTGAACGGTACCTGAATGGCAACATGAGCGTCCGCGAGCGGAATGCTGCAACCGGACGACGCCATTGCGGAACCCTGGGCGCAATTGGCGGTTGGCGGTGCACACAATATGACGGTATCGTGGCGTGGGGCGGCTGGCGAGCGTTTCGGGCGCGGCTGAGGGGTTTGTTCGATGATGTTTGTTATGTTGGTCGCCGGGATCGGCCTCGTTTTGGCGGGCCTGCTGGCGATCGGCTTCGGGATCCCGATGGAGTTCAGCACCGGCAACACGCTGATCATCGCCGGCGCGATCGGCGTTTGCAGCGGCGCGATCGTGCTCGCGCTCTGGATGACGGTCCGGGAGTTGAGGAACATCGCGCGGCGGCTCGGCGCTGGCGTCCTTGAAGCGCGCGGTGAGGCCACGGTGCGACCGGTTCCCGTCGCAGCGACGCGAGATTCTGCCCTGGCCAGTGGCGGCTTCCCGGCCGCCGAGCAGTCCGGCGGTCCCGGACCATTCTCTCCAGCGTCACTGCCGCCGTGGCAGAACGAGGCTGTGCTGCGCGATCACCCGATCCCGGAACCGATGCACCCCGAACCGCCACCATCGACTCCGAAACCGAAGCGTAATTTGCTGTTTTCCTCGACATCGCGAAAAGAGCGCGAGCGCGCCCAGGCGCGGACCAGCGAGCCGCTGCCGCCGGACCTGTTGTCGTCAGACCTCCGCTCCAGGCCGCCCACGGTGCCGCCGGTCGAAACTGCCGAACCGCAGCCGGCATCGTTCGAGGATGCCTGGCCGAAGGTGGAACGCGCCAGGTCCGGTGAAATTCCGCCGCCGCGGCGCAGCGGCCGCATGCCCCCGACGCTCGCGGAAGCCAATGGCGGACCGGCGCACACCGAAGATCAGCCGGAGGTGACGGTGCTGAAATCGGGCGTTGTCGATGGCATGGCCTATTCGCTCTATTCCGACGGTTCGATCGAGGCCCAGATGCCGGAGGGGATGATGCGCTTCGCCTCGATCGATGAACTGCGCGCGCATCTCGACCAGCGGCCTTAAAACCCGCAATACTTGCCACGGGGCCGGCTATCGAAAATAAAGCGCCGCCGTTCTTGTCAGTTTCTGGGCATTTCGTTCATATTCGCCGAGTCGTATGAGATTCCGCTGATGTATAGGCGCGGTTGGATACTGTCCGAACCGTATGGCCGACAGAAGCATTCGTGATCCCAAAAGGTTGAGCCATGACCGATTCCGCCGGCAAGACGCCCGTCGAACTGACCGCCAGTATCGTATCGGCCTATCTCAGCAACAATCCGACCCAGGCCTCGGAAATTCCGAACCTGATCAGCCAGGTCCATGCCGCGCTGATGCGGGTGTCGAGCGGCCGCCCCGAGACGCCGCTTGAGCCAGCCAGGCCGGCCGTGTCGGTGAAGAAGTCGATGACCCCGGAATATCTGGTCTGCCTCGAGGACGGCAAGCGCTTCAAGTCGCTGAAGCGCCATCTGCGCACGCAGTACAACATGACGCCGGAGCAATATCGCGACAAATGGGGCCTGCCGCCGGATTACCCGATGGTGGCGCCGAACTATGCGGTGGCGCGTTCGCAGCTCGCCAAGAAGATGGGCCTCGGCCAGCAGGCGCGGAAGCGGAAATAGACTCCGTCATTGCGAGCGACCCGGTCGGCGCGAAGCCTGTCATCGGGCGCGTACTCGCGCGACCCGTTGGCTCCCTTGCGCAAACGCTTCGCGTTTGTCGCAGGCAATGACGGTGTCTTACGAAGCCGTGGCCAGCGCCTCACGCGCGTCGGAGCGGATGCGCTCGACCATGGAGCGCAGGCCGTTGGAACGCTGCGGCGTCAGGTGATCGCGAAATCCGAATTCGTCGAATATGGCAAGCGCATCCGCTGCCAGGATCTGCTGCGGCGTGCGGCCGGAATAAAGCGTCAGCAGGATCGCGATCAGGCCACGCACGATGTGGGCGTCGCTATCGCCCAAATATTTCAGCCGCGGCTCGCCGTTCCCGCTGCGGTCGATCTGCCTGGACAGCCAAACCTGGCTCGCGCAGCCGTTCACCTTGTTCTCGGCGGAATGCTCGGCCTCCGGCATCGGCTCGAGCATGCGGCCGAGTTCGATGACGTACCGGTAGCGGTCGTCCCATTCCTCCAGCAGCTCGAAATTGTCCCTGATTTCGTCGATCGTCATCTTGACCCGCGTCGGTTGCCTTAAGTCCTATATAGGATGCAGATCGGGCGAAAGCGACGGAAATGGAACCGGTTCCGCAGGCTATTTTGAGGCCAACGGCGTCCGCGGCAGCCGCCATTCGATCGCCATATCCTCTTCCGTCAGCGCGTCGGCGGGCGACGTGTTTACGATCACGGCCTCGGCGTCGTCGCCGATCGAACTGGTATGGTCGGGCTTCTTGTCCGGGGCGCTGGGATGGTCGGGCTTGGTGATGATCTTGTACAACTGGCGGGCGCCATCCTGGGCGCGCTGACCGATCGCCGTCGCCGCCTGACCGCCGACTTCGCAGGCCGCCGGCTGGCGCTTGCAGAACTGGCCCATGTCGGAGACGGCCGCGGTCGCGGCCGATACGGCTTCGGAAGCGCCGATCTGCGGCGCCTTTTCCGATTCAGGCGTCTTTTCCCTGGGCAACAGCACGAGCACGAGCCCGAGCCAGAATGCCATACGAAGCAGAAAAAACATCTCGCGACCCCGGTCGTCTCTTATGGTTGTGTTGCGGTTAAACCGCAGCTTTGTTCCTGACTAACAGCCGTCGATAAATCGGAAGTGTTTGCATTGAAGTAAAGCCGCCGAAAATTCGTTGAAAGTTTGAATGATTCGATTCGGCGTAAATTTTCGATTTATGACCACTATCGCGCGAAGAGTTCGCGCCGCTCGCGCATCCACCATTTCGAAACCATAGATCGATCCCGCTGGAAACCTGTCGTTCACCATCCGGGCCGAATGAGCGTCGTGCGAGGCGTGAAACGCCCGCGAATGCACGGTGTTGGTCGGTCGCTCCCGGCGCCTTAGCGTTCGCTTAAGTTCGCTCTGACACGGTGACGCAAAGATTGAGGGGGCGTTCCGGCGCGTCTGTCTGACGAACAAGCCGAAGCGCGAGAGCCGTGACTGTTTTGAGTATCATCCGCGATTGTCTCGATGCTTTGCTGCATCCCTCGGCACGATATGATGCGTTGACGCGCGCGCGTCACCGCGCATTCATGGCGCCGCGGCTGCTCGGCAGCCTGGTGGCGCTTGCGGCTTTTCCGATCTATCTGGCGATGCGCGGGGCGCCCACGGCGCTCGAGGTCGCGGCCTTCGCCTGGCTGATCGCACCCATTCTGTTGTCCTGGTTCCTGTCGCGCACCGGCCGCTACGAAGGCGCGCATATCCTCTCCGCGCTGGCGCTGGCGGGCCTCGTCATGATGGTTGCCATAACCACCGGCGGCATCGAATCATTCGCCGCGGTCTGGCTCATCGTCGTTCCCCTGGAAGCCGCGTTGTCGGCCTCGCGCCGCGTGGTCGCGTTCGCCTCCGCGCTGGCGCTGTCATGCGTCGCCTTGCTGATCGCGCTCGGACATTTTCACTTCCTGCCGGTGCCGGACTCGAACGCGGCCCTGCGCAGCGTCCTGATGGGGGCTGGCGTCGCTTCCGCGACGCTCTATGCGGCAGGATTGGCCGTCAGCGCCGAATCGCTGGCGCGCACTTCCGTGGCGTTGCTCTATGTGGAGGAAGACCGTTATCGCTTGCTCGCGCGAAACATGAGCGACGTGATTTCGCGTCATAACCGCAACGGCGCCGTGGAATTCATTTCGCCAGCGGCGGAAGCCATGCTCGGCACGCCGGGCCCACGGCTCACCGGCCATGGCCTGTTCGACCGCGTCCATGTCGTCGATCGTCCGGCCTACCTCACGGCGCTGTCGGATGCCGCACGCGGCAGCGAGCAACGCGTCGAATTCCGTCTGCGCCGCGACGCGGTTCGCGGCCAGAACATTTCCGCGGATTTCATCTGGGTCGAGATGCGTTGCCGGCCGCTCGAGCAGGGTTCGCCCGAGGCCGAGGTCGTCGCCGTGATGCGCGACGTCACCGACCGCAAGGTCCAGGAGCAGGCACTCGAACTGGCGCGCACCGCCGCCGAGCAGGCGGATGCCTCCAAGACGCGATTCCTGGCGACCATGAGCCACGAGCTGCGCACGCCGCTGAACGCCATCATCGGCTTCTCCGAGATGATCGTGCACGAAGAGGCGATGATGATCGACGCCGCGCGCCGCAAGGAATATGCGCAGTTGATCAACGATTCCGGACAGCACCTCTTGTCGGTCGTCAACGGCATCCTCGATATCTCCAAGATGGAAACCGGCAATTTCGAAATTTCGCCGGAGCCGTTCGCACCGCGCGCGGCGCTCTTGCACTGCTGCAACTTGCTGGCGCTGAAGGCGCGAGACAACGGCGTCGATCTGATCACCCGCGCGGCGGAGGACTTGCCCGTGATGAACGGCGATCCCCGCGCGTTCAAGCAGATCGCGCTGAACCTCGTCGCCAACGCCATCAAGTTCACCGAGCGCGGCGGCAGCGTGACGGTTTCCGCCGAGGTCGAGGGCACAAGGCTGATGCTGTGTGTCACCGATACCGGGGTCGGGATCGCCGTCGAGGATCTCGCGCGGATCGGCGATCCGTTCTTCCAGGCCGGCAAGACCTATCAGCGCAAGCACGAAGGCACCGGCCTTGGTCTGTCGATCGTGAAGGGCCTGGTCGGATTGCACAATGGCGAGATGAACGTGCAGAGCACGGTCGGCGAGGGCACCACGGTGTCAGTTGCCTTGCCGCTTGACTTTGCGCCGCTGCTGACGCCTTCAAACAACGTCGCGACGCTGATACCGGCGCTGCGACCCGGATCACAGGATCAAGTCCATCAGGTGAAGAAACGTGCCTAGGCGTATTGACGACGATGACGAGATGCCGCGCCGCCGCCGTCGCGGCGCGAAGGCGGCTGCGATTGAAGTGGAGGAACAGCGTGGCCTTGTGATGCGCATCCTCCTGCACAGTCCGAAAGACATGATCGCGGCCTTGCTCGCCGCTGCCGCGATCTGCGCCATCCTCGCCAATGCGCTGTTCCTGCAGGCCGGACGCCATCCCTCGCCGATGTTCGGCTCGGTGGTGACGCTGCCGGCGCCGCAAGCTGCCGTCGTGAGCCCGCTGCCGCGCCCGCGCCCGGTCGAACTCGCCTCAGAGCCGCCGGAAATCAGGCCGGTCGAGGTGAGGGGCGCTGATCCCAAGCACGTCGAGATCAAGAGCGCCGATCCGAGGGGCGATTCCAGGAACAGCGATTCCAAGAATCCCGACCCAATGGCCAATCTGGTGGTCAAGTCGACCGGTACACCTACCGCGGCGCCCGCGAATGTGGCGCGTCCGCCCGCGCCGATTCCAGCCACCGCGCAAAGCGCCGGCGCGCGCCGCGTGGCGGCGGTGCAGCGCGCGCTCACTCAGTATGGCTATGGCCAGTTGAAGCCGACCGGGGCGGTCGGTTCGGACACCCAGGCCGCAATCTCGAAATTCGAGCGCGACCGCAAGCTCCCGGTGACCGGCCAGATGTCCGATCGGCTGGTGAAGGAGCTTACGGCGATGATCGGCCACCCGATCGACTAGCTTCCGGCAACACGCCAGCCTATACCGTCGCCACCATGCGATTGAAATCATCCATCTGGGTGGCCGCTTACCTGCGCCGCTGCCAGACCGAGGGCGTGTTCGGCGCC
The DNA here is from genome assembly GCF_023101085.1 of Bradyrhizobium sp. 170. NCBI lineage: Bacteria > Pseudomonadati > Pseudomonadota > Alphaproteobacteria > Hyphomicrobiales > Nitrobacteraceae > Bradyrhizobium > Bradyrhizobium sp. 170. The sequence continues at coordinate 3,524,394 of NZ_CP064703.1, forward strand.
GTGCGCAAGCGCGGGGCGGAGGAGGCGGGGGCGGTGTTCGTCAAGGTGGCGCTGCTCGACGGCAACGCCATGCTGTATTCGCCGGCGCCGCAGACGGTCTATGACGAGAGCCGCCCGGCCGAGCGCTTGTTCGCGCCGGCTTCACCGCAGCCGGTGCCGGAGCAATCGGTGGAAGAACGCCTTGCCAAGGAACTCCGCTTCGATCCCGACGCCTGGATCGTCGAGACCGAGGACCGGGCAGGGCGGCATTTTCTGGATCTGGCGAAGGCCTGAGCAGAGCGTCGCGTCAGGAAAGCGCGTCAAACAAGAATCGCCGCGCGCTAACGCTTCGAACCGTCGGTACCGGTGCGAACGGCCGGCGCAGTTCCGGGCTGCACGGCGGGGCGGGTTTGCGACGTCGTGGCACGCACGCGATGGCGCTCGTCGTCGTAGAGCGCAGCGCGGTATTTGGCGCGGGCGACAGCCATGGTCGAGCCGCGCCATGCGGCCAGCATCACGAGCGCGGATTGTTCGCTCAAGTGGTCGTACAGTCGCGACAAGCGATAAACGTTGTGCACGGATGATCCGAATTCGGGATTGAGGAACAGCAGCACGCGCTGGAATGCGGCGCTCGGCATGTCCAGTGCGCGCGCGGCGCAGGCCAGCGGCTCGCCGCCGGGATCGTGCACCACCTGTTCGGCAATCCGCTGCGGCAGGATCAAGGCTTCGCCGATTTCGAGCGCAAAATTCTCGGTGTCCTCGGCGAATGCGGCCATCTCCAGGATATGGAGCGCGCGCGCGGCGCGGGCTGCGGGAATGCGCGGCGAGGCTTTCAGCGGCGTGTCGGCGAGATTGTGCAGGATCAGCGCGCGCTCGCTGGCGCCTGCGGCAAAGAACATGTCGCTGATTTCGGCGGCATCGTTGGGCCGCATCGCCAGGCTGGACGCCATCCGCAATTGCGCTTCGGTCGGCGGCTTCACCGTCGGCGTACTGGTCGGAGCATCGGCAATCGCTGCTGCGACCGGAAGGATCTTGCCGGGGGGCGAGCGCCGCAGCCCGAGCTTGTCCATGATCTCGGCCGGCGTTGCCGGATAGATCGCGAGCCGCGCCCGCACCGCGGCGCGGGTAGCGTCGTCGACCTGGTCGATCAGGCGGGACGTCAGTTCGATGAACTGCCGCTCCTCGTCGGCGGAATGGGCGCTGGTCTGGACATAGAGGTCGGTCAGCACGCGCAGCAAGGTCGGCCTGATATCGACCCCCTCGCGGCGCGAGAGCGTCATCAGCCCGTCGAATCCCGGAAACAATGGAGTTGCGGTCATGTCAGGTGTACGCGACTTCGGTAATCCCTCGCGTCAGCCTACGCACGGCACTTTAAGAGTTGGTTAAGGAAAACAGCCCGTGAAGAAATCCGATAAAATGCGAGCTTTCGGCGGGTGCCATGAGCCCCGGGCACCCGTAACTGTACCGCCTGCACAAATTAAGATGCCGTTAACCACGTTCTGTTCTGAATAATGGCATGTCGCTGGCCAGATCATGTCCGTGCGGCAACCAGAGAGAACGGAACATGGGCACCATCATTGAATTTCCGGCGGATGCGGCTTCGCGGCGGCCGGGCTCAACCATGGATGGCGCTCCACGCGATGGCCTGGGAACCGTGCTGATCCTTCCCGTTGTCCGCATCGAACGTGCAGCCGGCGAAACCGGCGACGGGCGCGGGCCGGAAGAGGGGACGGCGCCCGGTCGCCGTCGCCGTCGGCGCCCCTGAACGACGGACATTTGAAATGCCGGAGCTGTGCCTCCCGATCCGGACCACCGGGCTTCGGTCACTCCCGGCTCTCATGCTGCTGGTGGCTAGTGTTGTGCTCGGCGGCTGCAGCGGCGGCGATTTCGGCCGCACCCGCGCCGATATGCGCAACGATGACATGCATCGCTGGCTTGGCGCGGAGGCGACGGCAAGCGTCGGCCTCAAGCCGTCGCACTTCCAGCTCACCGAAAACGAGCGGCAGCTTCGCGATCTCGCCTATCCCCTGATCGAACCGCCGCACTCGCGTCCCGCCTGGAAGAGCGTGTTCGGAGATTACCAGCCGTTGCCCTCGCCGTGGCGGCAGAAGGTGGTGTTCGACCGCACCACCTACGGACGCGCTTTGATCGACGAGCCGCACCGCTCGCACACCTCGCGTTATCAGCAGTTGATCGAGGACGTCCGCAACGACATCACGAGGTTCGAGCCGTTCTTTGCCTCCGCCGCGCGCGTCATCGAACTCGACCGCAGACGCGGCGCCAGCCTGACGATGGTGTCGGAACTGTCGCCGCGCGAACAGGCTGATGCGGTCGCCCGCATGGAAGAGAACACGCTGATCGTGCAATGGGTCCAGCAATGCCTGGAGCGGCGCATCTCATCGTATCGCTGGGCGCTGGAGCGACTGGTGATTCAGGCACCTGACACGATCGCAGCCGATGCCGACCGCCTGATCGGCGAACTCGCCGCGCAAACCGCCAACCCGCCGGTCGCCGCCCAGCCTGTGATCGGGCGTGCCGTGACGGTGAAGGGTTAAACCAGGGCGTTACTCATAAATCTGGCAATGTCCGGACTACGCTCAGAAGCGGACATCTGGGCAGGTCTTCAGCGAGTCTGCTTTGTGCCAACTGCGGAACTAGGGTTTATCGGGTTCAGCTTTGTCCGCTTTATCGGAACAATTCAGTCTAGGGTCTGGATAGCTTGGACACGGCGGCCACTCTCGGAAGTTGGCCCTAACCTGCCGGGATTTCTCCGCCAATCCGTAGCTGACCCACAATGCCAAACAACAGACGCCGCCGCAGATCAGGCTGGTCGCGATCACGAGCGCAAAGACAACGCGCCGACCTTTTGTCATGCATCCAAGTGACATCGGGTTCTCGTGGCTATCGTCACAGCCATGCCCTATGGGGACATCGTTTTCCGTCGCGCTCAGCTCATGATCTGGTTCGGAAGAACAAAAAATGGCACGTAGATGAGCGCGAGCAGCGCGCCTATCAGCAAACACTGAAACGCAATCACAAACCAGAACAGAGATGGGCTCTCGTATCTCAACAGCACTACGCCCATGCCCATTTGTATTTCCATCTTTTGCAGACTGTTGAATAGCTTGAACGACATCAACGCGAACGCGAGGAAAACGGGAAGAAGCATGGTGAGCACCTGCATTCGCGTTCCCTCCCTAATCCAAAGGCGCGGCTACGGCTTTGATTGCCTTTGACTTAGGAATTTTACCCAAAATTGTTAAGTAACTAAGTTCCCGATCAGTCGAAATTTACGATTTCTAGAGACCGTTTCGGGTCAATCGCGTCGGTTTGACGGTCGGCCAGCTACTTCCGGACTACCCTGAACAACGGACATCATCAGAGCGAACCGGCTGGTCCGTTTCGTGCCAAAAGGCGACAGCGGCTGACGACCCAACCATTTCCGCTTTGAAATGATCGAGGCGCTGGAGGCTTTTGAAGCCAGGTACTGACCGCATTATTGAGCACGAACGTCAGGCAAAAAAAGCCTCGTTGAGATTGCGGCCGGTTGCGGTAGGATGAAGTATGCGTTTCCTATCCTCCGTTCTATCGCTGTTCGTCCTGGTCGGGACGTTGTTGTGCGCATCTATCGTCATCGCTCCTGCGGAGGAAAGTTCAGGAGTTAATCTCCAGCAGGAGGCACTGCGCGAATGGCACTTTCTGGCCAATGGACGAACGGAGTTTGAAATTTCAGACCCGGCTTTGGTGCCGAGGCTGCTGGTGATCGCGGCCGAACAATCGGGCTGTGACTACAAGCTGGATATGAAGGCATCCCCGGTTCGTTTTGTTCGTTTTGAATACCGCCGCTTTGCCATCGTGCCGTGCTGGGGATTTTCAGGATCGCATGAGCTGTTCGAACTCACAAACCTAAAAAAACCAAAGCTGATAGTGTTTCCGGTCTTCGCCGCCGAAGGGGGCTTCAGTACGTCGTCCAGACCGGGCGTGCTGACGTGGAAAAAAGAGACTGGAATCCTCGAAGCCGAATCATCATCGGACATGGGATGCACTGGACGGGGCCGCCACACCTATCGACTGAGCCGGACACAGCCAGGCTTGGTGCTCACCCGCGTCGAAATCAACAAAGACGATTGCGGCAAGAACGAGTGGAACACGATATGGGAAGCCCCGCCATGGCATGAATTGACCCGCTAGATTGACGGGCAGCCACGCGCGTATCCACGCTTGCAACGCTCACTTAACTGGAAGTCCGCTTTACCCGCCGTCAAAAGGCGAAATTCCGGAGTGAACAGCGCATGTCTGCCTTTGCCACAAAAGCAGACATCTCTCGTCTTATGAGTGCACGCCCTAGCGCCCGGTCTTGCCCGCCGATTTGACGCGGCCCGCTCTGGGCCGCTGCCGCTGCAGTTTCGCGATAAAATTCTGCAGCACCTCCGACGGCGGTCGTGCCGCGCTGTAAGCGAGTCCCACCTCGCGCTTCACATCGACGTCGATCTCGCGCACGGCGACATCGGTGTTGGCGCGCGCCACGCCTTCGGGAACGATGGCAATGCCGACGCCGGCGGCCACCAGCGCCATCGCCCAGTCTTCGGATTCGGCGATCGCCGCGGGCTGGCGTGACGCCGGTGCGGCGCGGCCGAAGAATTCGCTCTGCTCGCAATGACAGCGATCGACCATGGCGACGCCGGCGAGGTCAGCGGCGCGGAGCCGCTCCTTCAGAGTCAGCGGATGCGACGGCGGCAGGGCTGCGACGTAGCGCTCGACCCAGAGCGGAACGAAATGCTCGTCGGCGCGCAGCAGATTTTTGGAGACGATCCGCGCATCCGAAGGCTCGTCGACGCCGACGAGGCGGAGCGCGATGTCGGAAGTCCCGGTCAGCGGCTTCAGCAGCGCAATGGTTCGCGGCCGGTCGAGCGTGCGCATCAGGCCGAGCGTCAGCGCATTTCGCGTCGCAGGTTTCCGGAACAGGTTTTTTGCGGCGTCCGCTTCGTCGATGATGCGGCGGGCCACGGCGTGGAATTGTTCGGCCGCTTCCGTCGGCGCCATGCCCTTCTTGTGCCGGATGAACAGCGTCGCTCCGAGTTCGGCTTCCAGGTTGGTGATCGCCGCCGAGATCGAGGGCTGGGAGATAAAGCAGCGTTTGGCAGCCGCCGTCAGGTTGCGCTCCCTGAACACGGCCGCGAAATAACGGAGTTCGCGGATATCCATAGTCTGTTCCTATCGAAGATATCAGATATCGATATTTTACCTATAGTGGGCGGAATGGCAAGCAAGACGCCTGACCTCGAAGGAGACCTTGTGATGCGCGTCCACCATCTCAACACCGGCACCATGTGCCCGATCGGCCGGCGTCTGGTGAACGGCACCGGCAGCATTTTCCAGCGCGCGCGCATGGTCTGTCATTGCCTGCTGATCGAGACCAATGACGGGCTGGCGCTGGTCGATACCGGCATCGGATTGGACGACATCGCCAACCCGCCGCGGTTGGGACCCAAATGGGTCCGGCAGACGACGCCGCGGCTTGATCCGGCCGAGACCGCCGTGCGGCAGGTCGAGGCGCTCGGCTATTCCAAAAGCGACGTGCGGCATCTGTTGCTGACGCATCTCGATCGCGATCATGCCGGCGGCATTCCGGATTTTCCGAACGCCAAGGTGCACATCCATCGCCGCGAGTACGACATGGCGGTGACCGGCCGGACGCCCGCACCGAAGGGCCGCTATATCACAGCGCAATGGAAGCATGGTCCGCAATGGGCGTTCTATGGGGAGGGCGGTGAGGACTGGTTCGGTTTTGAGGGCGTGCGCGCGCTGGGCGACCGCGAGCCCGATATCCTGATGATCCCGCTAGCCGGCCATACCTTGGGTCATTGCGGCATCGCCGTGCGGACAAAGGACAAATGGCTGCTGCACGCCGGTGACGCCTATTTCTTCCACGGGCAAATACAGGCTTCGCCGAAAATGCCGCTGGTGCTCGGAATGTTTCAGCGTCGCGCCGACATGGACCGCGCCATGCGCATCCAAAATCAGGAGCGGCTACGGACGCTCAAGGCCAACCACGGCGATGCCGTGACCATCGTCAACAGCCACGATCCCGTGGACTACGAGAACTGCCGCTGCGGCCAGCACCAGGAAGTGCCGGCCCATCTCAGGCCGTGATCAGCGCTTGGACCTTGCCGCAGGCGCTGGCGCCGAATTACGGTGCACTTAACTCGCGGATATGCTGACCGAGGCGCGACGCATCAATTGAGTGCACTGGCACCGTAATTCGGGGAGGGCAGTGGCATCGTGCAGGGCGGATCGGTGTCCTGGCAGTTGGGGCGGCGGCAGCGGGGATTGGGGCTTTAGCCCTCAAACCCATTGACCGACTTCACTGAGCACCCGTCGCAGCCATTGATGCCCTGGGTCGGCGTCGTGGCGCGCATGCCAAGTCTGCACCACTCGAAATGAAGGAATATCCAATGGCGGCGGAAAAAGTCGGAGCGGTAGCCGCCCGGCCAACGGTGCGAAGAGACGACGGGGTTCCGTTGCCACGAGGTCGGAGGCATCGACCAGCATCGGCGCCATCAAGAAGTGGCCGACCGTCACGACGACGTTCCTTTTCAATCCTTTCTCAGAGAGCACGGCATCGACATAGCCGCTCGGATTGCCCTTCATCGAAACCTGAAGATGGCGCAGCGAGAGATAGCGGTCGAGGTCGAGACTATCGGCCAGATCGGTGTGATCGCCGCGGCCAGCGCAGATGAAGTCCTCTTCGTATAGCAGTTCTTCTCGCATATGGGTCGGCGGCTGGGGGAAGTTGCCGGCGATGAGTTCCACTGCACCGTCGTCGAGCATCGACAAACCGACGCTGCGGCTCGTGTTGCGGACCACCAGAGAAACGCCCGGCGCTTCGCGATCGAGCCGTGCGATCAGACGTGGTAAGAGCACGAAAGCGGCATAGTCGGAGAGACCAACCACGAATTGCCGCGTGCTTTCGGTCGGATCGAACGCGCGCCCGCCGAGCAGGACGCCTTCAACCTGTTCGAGGATCGACCGAACACTCGGCGCAATGTCCTGCGCCAGTGGCGTCGGCGTCATGCCGCGCGGGGATCGGACAAACAGCGGGTCTCCGAACAGAGCCCGAAGGCGATTGAGCGAATGGCTGACCGCCGGCTGGGTCAGCCCAATCCGCTCGGCCGCGCGCGTGGCGTGCCCTTCGGCAACGAGGGCGTCGAAGACGACCAGCAGATTGAGATCAACGTTAGCGATATGAATCTTCTTCATCACGGAGATGCTAATAATGAATTGGATTTATCGCAATCGCCGATGCAAGATCTGACCTGAAATAAAGCGGGGGCGGATGGCAGAGTTGGAGAACATGAGTGTCAGGTCCCACCACCGTAGCAACGGGAAGAGCAAGTTCTCGCCGACGCTTTATTGAGGCTGCCTTCGTCGCGGCAAGTTCTTTCGCCGTCAGTCGGAGCGGGCAAGCCATGGCCTCGGAAACTCATGAGGATCGATTTTCACGCGGCCTGGAGATGCTCCGCCGGATCGGCGGCGAGAATTTCGATGGACCGATCAATGCTCTGGCGGAGACCTCCGCCGATTTGTCGCGCCTCACCGTCGAATATCCCTATGGCGATGTGTTGTCCCGCCCGGGGCTGGATCTCCCGCTAAGGCAGCTCTGCACCGTCTCGATGCTGCTGGCCGACGGAAGCGCCCAGCCGCAATTGAAGTTTCATATCGCCGGCTTTCTCAATGCCGGCGGCGCCCCCGAAGCGATCGTCGAACTGCTCTTCGTCTCGGTCGCGGTCCTGGGCTTCCCTGCAACCGTCAATGCCGTCGGCATCGTCCGGTCGGTATTCGCCGAACGCGAGCTGGCATTTCAGCCCATCAAGCCCGCGACGGGTGACGGAGCGGGACGCGGATGGGCCGGACGCGAGATGCTGGAGCGGCTCGTAGCGGGCGACGCCCAGGGCTATTTTGACCGCTTCGCCGGCACCGCGCCCGACCTCGCGCAGCTTTCGATCGATTTCGGATTCGGGGAGGCGCTGGCTCGGGACGGCCTCGATCACAAGGCCAAGCTGCTCGCGATCATCGCGATGCTCGCCGCGACCGGCAACCGCGCCGATGCGCTGCGTCTTCATCTGGCCGGCGCTATCGTCAATGGGGTGACGCGCGAAGAGATCATCGAGCTGCTGATACAGCTCAGCGTCTACCGTGGATTCCCTTCGGCCCTGAACGCATTCTCGGTCGCCCGGAGCGTCTTCGCGCTCGGCGTCCAGACGCTTCAGGTCGACATCCCCGCGCCCGTCGATACGGAAAGCCGTTCGGACCGACTGGAGCGGGGGAACGCTCTGCTCGCGAAAAGCTCAGCGGCATCAGGCGACGCCGTGGTCCGCAGCTTCGACGACATCGCGCCGGACCTCGGGCGCATGATCGTCGAGCATTCCTATGGCGAGGTGTTCTCGCGCAGTGGCATCGATCTGAAGACCCGTGAACTCAGCGCCTGCGCGGCTTTGGCTGCCATCGGTTCCGCGACGACGGAAACCCCTTTGCGGGTCCACATCAACGCCGCCTTGAACGTTGGTGCGAGCCGGGAAGAGATCATCGAAACGCTGGTCAATCTCGCGCCCTATAGCGGCTACCCAGCGACACAGCAGGCGATCCGCATCGCCGCGGAAGAGTTCGCCAAGAGCAACCCGTCCTCGCGACAGCGCAAGGAAGAAAGTGAATGATCGACCGACGTTCAATGCTTTCCGCAATCATCTCAACCGCACTCCTGCCGCCATCGCTCGCCATGATCACTCCCGCCACAGCGCAGGGCACCAACCGGGCCGAACGTCTCTGGACGGGTTTCAGCTCGGTGGTTGGCATGGCGTTCGACAAGAGCGGGAACCTCTATGCGGCGGAATGGAGCGCCGGCCGCATCTCGCGCGTCGCGCCGGACGGAAAGCGCACGACATTCGCGAGTGATTTGTCCGGCCCCTCGGGCCTCGCGATCGACGCGGAGGGCAACATCTACGTTGCTTCCTATTCTCGCGACGAGATCTATCGCTTCACCCCCGACGGCAACCGGGAAACCTGCAATTACGGTGACAGTGCACTCAATGGCGCGCCGCGCCTCGGGCTGCGAGCCGGGGCCCATTCTACTTTGCATGGGGTTGTTTTCGCGATTTTGTGTCTGGGCCCTGCGGTGTACCGCTCGAGGCCGTGATCAGCGCTTGCCCCGTGGCGCAGGGGACGGGGGAGGCGGCGCCGGTTCGGGTTGCTTGGCCGGCACAGGCTCGGTCTGCAACGTGCAACGCGATGCCGCGAGCGAAGCCTGCGCCTGCGGCATCAGCCCCGGCTCCGGCGCCAGCGCCTTCAGCACGATCAGGCCGGTCGCGGTGGGGGAGTCGATGATCAGCCGGTCGGCGGCGGTGATTTCCTCATCCTCCGGCAATGCGGAATGCTGCTCTTCCGTCATCAGGTCGAGTTCGATCACCTTGCGGCCGGCCGAGCGGTCGTTGATGGCGTAATAGGCGACCTCATTGCGCGTATAGAACGACACCGAGGTATAGGCCTGGCTGACCGGCACCGTCAGCTTGATCGGTCCACTGGTGAGGTCGTAGCGGCAGATCGCGACCGCAAAGGCCGGGTCCATGAACGGCATCGGCGCGTTGTTGGGCTCGGCGAGCGGCAGCGCCGTGACGGCATTCTCCTTGGTCATCGGCGTCAGCCGCGAATAGGCGTCCTGGGTGGCAATGCGCGGCAGCGCCAGCACGCTGACGAGATGCACCACGCCGCCCAGCAGCACGCCCGCGATGATGGTGAATACCAGCCGGATCATGGGCAGTTCACCGTTGATATCGAGGGCATCGGCGCGTCGCGCTGCGTCCGCGTCGCAACGCCAACCGGCGTATCGTAGAGCCGCAGCATCAGCGCGTAGCGCTCGATGCCGCCGGTCGGCAGCCAGTTTCCGGCGCGCGAGCGCGCCGCCACGCGGATCTCGAACCCGCCGTCGGAGCCGCGGACGATCTCCTGGCTGGTGAAGCCGTAGCGTTGCAGCGAATTGGCGACCAGATGCCCCTTGCGGTCGAACAGCGTCAGCGTCCAGAACCGGGCCGCCGGCGTCACCCCGCTGACGACCACGTCGCAGCGCCCGTCGAGCGGCTTGTTCTTGTCGTCTGACGTGGCCGAGAAGGCGATGCCGTCACCGGTGCCGATCGGCAATTCGCCGCTGCGGGCGATCAAGGCGCGCGAATAGGGGTCGACCTCGGCGGTGCCGCTCTTGGGCCGCGCGGTCCAGGCGCCGATCGTGAGCGTGCCGAGATCGGTGCCGCGCGTCGCCGTCATATAGGTCGAGCCAAGGCCGACGGCCGTGGCAAGCGCTAACGCCAGCAAGGTGATGAAGATCAGCCGCACAGGCCAGTGCTCCGAAATCTCACGGCATCAGATTCCGGTTGAACCGGTTTCATCCGAAACCTGAAGCGCTTCTTTTTGTTTTGGCATGTCGGCGCAGACGCCTCGCATCTGTTCCGAGGAAAGCCGGTTAACATTCTGCCGGATCATGCCTTTTAATTCTTCCGCTGCGCCGGCGCAGGCTGGTCGCCAGCGGCTGCAATATAGTTCTCCGGGAAGGCCAGCGCGCCAGACGTGACCGGCTTGCCCGGCTGCTTCTGATCGCTGGACGAGGTCTTGCCCGCGGCCTTGCCGGCCTCGTCGAGCAGTCGCTCGACGCGCACCAGAATATCCGCGCCGCGCTTGGTCAATACCGGCGGCGGTCCCGGCTTGGTCTCCAGCACCCGCGCCGCGCCGTTGGCCGCGACACTGGCGGAAAGGGCGGGCTGCGGCAGTTTCGTGCCCATGCCGATGCCGGGGACCTCCTTCACCTCGACCCCCTGATGCGCGACGACCATGATGTCGTGCCAGGTTTGCGCAGGCAGCGAACCGCCGGTCATGCGGTTGGTCGGCGAGTAGTCGTCATTGCCGTACCAGACAGCGCAGGTGAAGTTGCCGGTGAAACCGACGAACCAGGCGTCGCGATAGGCGTTGGTGGTGCCGGTCTTGCCCGCGGTCGGGATGCCGTCGATCGCCGCGCGGCGGGCGGTGCCTTCGCTGACGACATGGCTCATCATCTCCGACATGTCGGCGGCGACGGAGACCGGAATGGCTTGCACCGGCTTCTTGCCGTCGCGGTCGAAGCGCCAGACCAGATCGCCGGCGCCGGTGCGCACTTCCAGCACCGCGTGAGGTTTCGCCGCCCTGCCCTTGTTCGGGAAGGTCGCATAGGCAACCGCGTGTTCGAGCACGGTGACTTCGTCGGAGCCGATCGGCATCGACGGCGTATCCGGCAGGGGGGCCGTGAGGCCGAACTTCCGCGCCACCTCGGTGATCTTGACGCGGCCGGCCTTCGCCGGGTTCGACGCCTTGCCGCCGAGTGCAATCGATAGCTTGACGGGCACGACGTTGATCGAGCGGGTGATCGCCTGCGTCAGCGTCACCGAGCCGGAATAGGAGTGGCCATAATTCTGCGGGCACCAGTTGCCGATGCAGACCGGCCCGTCGACCACTTTCGAGTTCGGGGTGTAACCGTTGATCAGAGCCGTGGCGTAGACATAGGGCTTGAACGACGAACCCGGCTGCCGGTAGGCGTCGGTCGCGCGATTGAACTGGCTCGATCCATAGTCGCGGCCGCCCACCATGGCGCGAACGCCGCCTTCGAGATCGGCGACCACCGTGGCGGCCTGGGTCGCGTGATAGTCGCGGCCGAACTGGCGCAACTGGTTTTCGACGGTTTCCTCCGCGGCGCGCTGCACGTTCATGTCGATCGCGGTGCGGACCACGAAGACGCGCTCGACATAGGATTTCGGAAAGGTGTCGACCAGCTTGCGCATCTCTTCGAAGGCGTAGTCGAGGTAATAGTTCGGCGAATTTTCGTCGCGGCGGTCGACGGCCATCGCCGGATTGCGCCGCGCACCGAACACCTGTCCTTCGGTCATGAAGCCGGCATCGACGAGGTTGTCGAGCACGATGTTGGCGCGGGCGCGGGCGGCGGGCAGGTTGATATGCGGGGCGTATTTGGTCGGCGCCTTGAACAGGCCGGCCAGCATCGCCGATTCCGCGAGATTGACGTCGCGCGCCGACTTGTTGAAATAGAAATGCGCTGCGCCGTCGACGCCGAAGGTGCCGCCGCCCATATAGGCGCGGTCGAGATACAGTTTCAGGATCTCGTTCTTGGTAAGGCGCGTCTCCAGCCAGATCGCGAGGAAGGCTTCCTTCACCTTGCGCTCGATGGTGCGCTCGTTGTTGAGGAACAGGTTCTTCGCCAGCTGTTGCGAGATCGATGAACCGCCCTGGCGCACGCCGCCGGCCTGCGCGTTGGTGACGAGCGCGCGCGCGGTGCCGGCGATGTCGATGCCGAAATGATCGTAGAAACGGCGATCCTCGGTGGCGAGCGTCGCCTTGATCAGATTGTCCGGAAAATCCTCCAGCGGGATCGAGTCATTGTGCTTGATGCCGCGGCTGCCGATCGGATTGCCGTAGCGGTCGAGGAACGACACCGCGAGATCGGATTTCTTCAGCCAGTCGTCATCGGCGGTTTCGCGAAACGCGGGAACCGCAAGCGCCAGCATCACGATCAGCCCGCCGAGGCCGATGGTGGCGGCCTCCGAGAACGGCTCGATGAAGACCCAGCGCTTCCAGCGACCGACATAGAAGCGGTCCATGAAGGTGGAGTAGCGCTCGTACAGCTCGCGCAGGCCCTTGCCCGACGAAAACAACGTCGAGTCGATGCGCGCGTCCAGATCCAGGAGGAAGATCCGGATCTTCTGCTTCCAGTGTGGAGGTACGATCTGGCGCACCGGGACCCTTGGTCGTTCGAAACGCTCACGCACCCGGCCGGGTGCTATCGAGACGTCATGCTTTGTTGTTGCGGCAAACCCAAGGCGCTTTTAGGACGCTTGGGGACTCGCAATTGTTCTATCCGAGCGGGGGCCATAAACCAATGCTCTCGCTCACCATTTTGGTGGTCAGCCCTAACGCGTTCCCACCCTTTTTTGTGCCCGTAATCAGCCCGCTTGCGCCCCGGTTGCCGGACCCCCTAGAAGGGCTGCAGCCGAACTCGACCTGGAAACCATCTGACTTCATGACCGCGCCGCCCAAGCGAGCTTCCAGCCAGGAGGGATTCTTCTGGAAAACCAAGACGTTGGAGGAGATGTCCAACGCCGAATGGGAAAGCCTGTGCGACGGCTGCGCGCGCTGCTGCCTGGAAAAGCTCGAGGACGAGGATACCGGGAAAATCTACTTCACCCATGTTTCCTGCAAGCTGCTGGATTCGGGGCTATGCGCCTGCAAGGACTATCCGAACCGTTCCGACAAGGTTCCGGATTGTGTCCGCCTGACACCCGAAAACGTCCGCACCCTGACTTGGCTGCCGCCGAGCTGCGGCTACAAGCTGGTCGCGGAGGGGCGCGATCTTTACTGGTGGCATCCCCTGATTTCGGGCGACCCCAACACCGTGCATGAGGCCGGAGTATCGGTGCGCGGCAGGGTGCAGGGCACCGAGGACGAAATTCCCGACGAAGACCTCGAAGACCACATCGTGCAATGGCCGGCACTATTGCCGAAGCGGGCGCGGCTGAAGAAGCGGCCCTGATCACTTCGCGCTCCGGTCGAGGCCACATGCGCCTTTCCATCTGGGCGTCAAAGCGCTAAGGTGGTTGTACATTTGAACACGAACATCCTTAGGCTTTGCGCTAGATTTCGATTTTTCTTCAATGAGATGTCCCTCAATTTTTGAGGTGCCCCATGAATACTGGACCGGTTCAGCCGATACCGACGGACGACGACAACAGACCGCCCGAGCCGACCTCCGCGCTGTGTCTTTCCGGCGGAGGATATCGCGCCATGGTGTTTCATATCGGCGTGCTTTGGCGCCTCTACGAGACGGGGCTGCTGAAGAACATCAAGCGGATATCGAGCGTTTCGGGCGGCTCGATCACGGCCGGCCAGTTGGCGCTGGCCTGGCGCAATTTCAGCTTCGGACCCGATAGCGTCAGGAGCCATTTCATTCCCGAATTCGTCGAGCCGCTTCGCGCCTTCGCCGGCGTCACGATCGACGCGGAATCCGTCATCCTGGGCGCGCTGTTGCCGGGCAGCGTCGGCGACCGCATCGCCAAGGCGTATGACGAGCACCTGTTCCACGGCAAGACGCTGCAGGACATGCCCGACGAGCCGCGCTTCGTGATCAACGCGACCAACGTGCAATCCGGCGCGCTCTGGCGTTTCATGAAGCCCTATATGCGCGACTACCGCGTCGGTCAGGTCAGGAATCCCAAAATTCCCCTGGCGCAGGCGGTTGCCGCTTCGTCCGCGTTTCCACCGGTGCTTTCCCCGTTCGAACTGCGCTTAAGGGACAGCGACTTCGAACCGGGTACGGGCCTCGATCTGCAACGGCCGCCGTTCACCACCCGCGTCGTTCTGAGCGACGGGGGCGTCTACGACAACCTCGGCCTCGAGACCGCATGGAAGCGGCACCAGACGGTTCTGGTAAGTGACGCCGGCGGCAAAACCCAGGAAGAGGAAGAGCCGGAGACGGACTGGCCGCGGCATTCCTACCGGGTTCTGAACCTGATCGACAACCAGGTGCGTTCGCTGCGCAGGCGCCAGGTCATCGACTCCTTCACTTCAGGAGCACGCAAGGGCGCCTACTGGGGCATCCGCACCGACATCGCGGATTACCAACTGTCCGATGCGCTCAACTGTCCGCTGGACCGCACGACGCAGCTTGCCGAACTGCCGACGCGCCTGAAACGGCTCGACGGGAGGACGCAGGAGAGGTTGATCAACTGGGGCTACGCGGTCTGCGATGCGGCGCTGCGCAAGCATCTGGACTCGGAACTGAAGCCGAAGCCGGTCTTTCCATATCCTCAATCCGGGGTCTGAGGCAAAGGCGAGGGGGCGAACGTGGCAAAGGCAGGCAAGCGCCCGACGCGGCGACGTGGGAAATCGCCATCGGCGGACGAAGCCGTACCGGCGGTCCCGGAACCGGAGGATGCGCCGGCTGAGAACGGCAGGCCGGAGCAGTTCTCGATTCCCGCCGAACTGGTGGAACACATCCTGCTTGGGCCCGTCGATGACCGCCGCGTGCTGCAGGATTCTCCGCTGCTGGGCGACGTATGGACTGATTATGCCCTCGATCCCGGCAATGTTCGGGACGTGTTGATTACGCCGCACCGAACGGCCACGGCAGCGGCTGTCGCCAGTATCATTCCGAAAGGCCTGGAGCTGAGAGCGGCGGAGCGCGAAGCGGAAACCAATCCAAAACCCGCGCCTCGGGACAAGGAAAGGCCGAAGATTGCCTATTTGCAGGGACTGGTGGGAGTCAGGCTGTATTTCGATGAAGTGCTCTGCATCCTCGTTCCATTGACGCAGTGGTGGCATCAGCCACAAGTCGCCGACCGGATAGTGGCCGTAGGCCAGAACAAGGAAAGGCTGGAGAAGTTGCTCAGGCGCGATGCCCGCAAGCAGGGCACCGTCCAGCAGTCGGAAAACTTCTCGTCACTCGAGCGTTATATTGCGCTGGCCGGATTGATCTATTGGGTCAGCAAGCTGAAGCGTCCGCAGAGTTTTCAGCGCCCACCGCAAGCTCCGGGAAGCCACAAGCTTCCGCCGCTGCCACCGCTCTTGCCGCTGAAATTCCAGGAGGCCTTCGATAAATATCAGCCGTTTGTTCCGGAGATCATAGACGGCATTCTCGCGGCCTATCCGGTGGTTCAGGCCAATGCCCAGCAATTGATGTCGCTGGCGCGTGCCGACAAGGTCGACACTGTCGATGCGGACGTCGAAGGCTACATCTTCCAGATCTCGCTGAACCGTGTCGCCTCGGCAGCGCTCGATCGGTCCGTTCCGGCCGTCAAGGCCGATGCCGCGCACTCGCTGTTCAAGGTGAATTGCAAGAAGATCGTCTGGGCGGTGCTCGATTCCGGCATCGACGACAAGCATGAGGCCTTCGTCGATCGGGACAAGTCGGGCAGATCGCGCGTCAGGAAGACCTTCGACTTCACACGAATTCGCGAGATCGTCAGCAGCGACGAATCCGATGTTGACCCGGCGGAGCTCAAGGAGATTGCTGATGCTGCGGGCATCGATCAAGTCGACGCATCCGCCTGTCTGGCCATCATCGCCGCGGATGCCAGGGAAAAACGTCCGATCAACTGGGGGGCGGTTGAAAAGCTGATCACGCTCAAGAACCCGCCACCGCCGTCGAGCCCGCATGGCACGCATGTTGCGGGAATCATCGGCGCCAACGGAAAGAACGTCGACGAAAAGAAGTTCGACCATGCCGATGGCATGTGTCCCGACATCCGGCTGTACGATTTTCGCGTGCTCGGACAAACTCTCGAGGATACCGAATTCGCGGTCATCGCAGCGTTGCAATACATTCGTTACGTGAATGAGCGGCACAGTTACATCACCATTCACGGCGCCAACCTCAGCCTGTCCATTCCACATAACGTCCGCAACTATGCCTGCGGGCGCACGCCGGTGTGCAATGAATGCGAGCGGCTGGTGGAGAGCGGGGTCGTGGTGGTCGCCGCCGCGGGCAATCGCGGCTTCCAGAAATTCGAAACGAGGGATGGCGGCGTTTTCGAAAGCTATGCCGCGTTCAGCATTACCGATCCGGGAAATGGCGAGAGCGTCATCACGGTCGGGTCCACGCACGGAAACTGGCCGCATACCTATGGCGTGAGTTTCTTCTCCAGCCGCGGTCCGACCGGCGACGGCCGCCTCAAGCCGGATCTGGTGGCTCCGGGAGAGCGGGTGCAGTCGTGCATCACCGGCGGCGAACACAGGGAATGGGGACCTGAGTCCGGTACCAGCATGGCGGCGCCGCACGTCAGCGGTGCCGCCGCGATGCTGCTGGCGCGCTACGAGGAACTGATCGGCCAGCCGCGCCGGGTCAAACGAATCCTTTGCGAAAGCGCGACCGACCTCGGCCGCGAGCGAAGTTTCCAGGGCCACGGCATGCTGGACGTCCTGCGTGCCTTTCAATCCATCTAGGGAGGCGGGAAATGTTCTTCAGTCTGGATGTATTGCGGGCGCGCAAGGGCGATTGCCTGATGCTGCACTTCGGATCGGAGCAGGACCCGCATCTGATCCTGATCGATGGCGGTCCTTCGAATGTTTACGGGCCATTTCTCAAACCGCGGCTGCAGAAGATCCACGAAACGCGCGAGCTGGACGAACAGGAGCCTCTCCCGGTCGACGTCGTCATGGTGAGCCATGTCGACGACGACCATATCAAGGGAATTCTCGACCTCACCAAGGAGCAGCGCACCAAGAGCCCGGATGTACGGCTCGACGTGACCAGCCTGTGGCACAACAGTTTCGACGATCTGCTCAAGACCAAGCCCGATGAACTGGTGGCGGGGTTCGGCACCGCATCAGTCGCGGAGACGGCCGCGCAAGGCGAGGCGGGCATCGATTCCGGGAGTGTGCTGGCCAGCTTCGGCAAACAGATGCTCGCGGATGAGGCAGAGATCGAAGACGAGAACATGCATCAAACCGTCGAGGTGCTGTCCAGCATCCCGCAGGGCCGCACGTTGCGTGACGATGCCAAGGCGCTGGGATGGAAACCCAACCACAAATTCAAGGGCAAGCTCATCCTTGCGGCCAAGGCCGCGAAGCCGGTGACGCTCGGCGACCTGAAGGTAACGGTAGTCGGTCCGATGCAGGAGCAGCTCTTGGCGTTGCAGGAACAGCATGACGAATGGCTGCGTGCTCAAAAGGAGAAGAAAAAGAAATCGCCCGAAGCTGCACTAGCGGCATTTTCCGATGAATCCGTTCCCAACCTGTCCAGCATCGTCGTCCTCGCCGAACTTGGCGGCAAGAGCATGCTGCTGACGGGCGACGCCCGTGGCGACAAGATCCTGGAAGGAATGGAACTGGCCGGACTGCTGGAAAAGGACGGCCAGAAGCATGTCGACCTGTTGAAGGTCCCGCACCACGGCAGCGACAACAATATGGAGACCATCTTCTTCAAGCGCGTGCCGGCCGATCATTACGTTTTCTCAGGCGATGGCGAGCACGGCAACCCGGAACGCGCCACGCTGCAAATGCTGCTGGATGCGCGAGGCGCCGACGCCGGCTACACGATTCATCTGACCTATCCGGTTGCGGAGATCGACGTGGGGCGGAAGGCGGAGTGGGAAGAGAAGCAGGCGCAGGAGAAGGCCCGGAAGAAGAAAAATCCGGCATCCAAGAAGCAGGTGCGGGAGGATTGGTCTCCCGAGAAGCACGGCCTGGTCGCATTCTTCAAGAACAACCCAAAAATGGCGGCGAAGCTCTCCATCGTCGACGAGAGCAAGCCGCACCTGATTAATCTGCTCACGCCGGTGAAGCTCTAGGCTGGCCGGCCGGAGATTTACGGGGGTGGTTTCCTGAAGCCGCCACAAGATGGCGCCGAAAGCGCCGGCGAGGCTCCAAATGTCGCTCACGGAAACGCGATGATACCCCCGCGGGATGCACCCATGCGTGCAGGCGCCTGCCGCAAGAGGATTTTGACCTCTAAGGTGCGTGCGATATGGCGATTCCATCTCGGCGACTTTTGCCGCGCAGAACAACATTACGTCCGACATGAACAAGCACCAGCGGCAGGGCCGTGAACCTGCCGACCAGACGACGTTGCCTGACGATATCGGCAAAGAGCTCTCGCGCATCACGACCGAGGTCATCGATGTCAGCGATGCGCCGCCGATTGCGCCGCCTGCGCCGCTGAGCCCCGACGAGGTTCGCACCATCCTGATGAGCCTGTTGCTGACGATGTTCCTGGCCGCGCTCGACCAGACCATCGTGGCGACGGCGCTGCCAACCATCGGCCGCCAGTTCAACGACGTCAGCAACCTGTCCTGGGTCATCACGGCCTATCTGTTGGCCTCGACCGCGGTCGCGCCGGTGTTCGGCACGCTGAGCGACATCTACGGCCGCCGCGTCATGATTACCGTTTCGCTTGTCCTGTTCACGGTCGGCTCGATCCTCTGCGCGGTCGCGCCGAACATGCCGGTATTGATCGTTGCGCGCGGCCTGCAGGGGCTCGGCGGCGGCGGCATCATGCCGGTCGTGCAGACCGTGATCTCCGATGTGGTCTCACCGCGCGAGCGCGGCAGGTATCAGGCCTATTTCAGCGGTGTCTGGATGGCGGCAGGCTTGATGGGTCCCGTGCTCGGCGGCGTGTTCGCCGAGCATCTGCACTGGTCGATGATCTTCTGGATCAACGTGCCGCTCGCGGTCGGCGCGCTGTTTCTGCTGCTGCCCAAGATGGGCAAGATCCCCGTGTTCCACCGCCGGCGCAAGGTCGACTGGCTCGGCGGCGTGCTGCTGATGGCGTCCGCGGTCGTCGTGATGCTGGTGCTGAGCTGGGGCGGCAACCGGTATGCCTGGTTGTCGCCGGCGATCATGGCGATGATCGGCGCGGCTGTCGCGCTGGCGTTCGGCTTCATCTGGCACGCGCGCAATGCCGAGGAGCCGTTTCTGCCGCTGCCGCTGCTGAGTGGAACAGTGGTGCCTTACGCGATGGCGGCCGGTGGCTGCGCGCTGGGTGCCATCACCGCACTCACCGTGCACCTGCCGCTGTATTACGAGGTGGTCTATCATTTGACCGCGAGCGAAGCGGGGCTTGCGCTGATCCCGCTCGCCGCGGTTTCCACCTGCGGTGCGGCGATCGCCGGACGGACCATGGCGCGCGCCAAACACTACAAGCGCGTCGCTATCGCCGGCACGTCCGCGGCGACGATCTTCGGTGCGGTGCTGACCGTGACGACGCTGCCGTTGTGGGGCTTGCTGGTCGTGCTGTCGCTGTTCGCGCTCGGGCTCGGCACGACATTCCCGGTCAGCGTGGTCTCGCTGCAGAACTCGGTGGCGCGCGCGCAGATCGGCACCGTGACGGGTGCGATGAATTTCTTCCGTTCGCTGATGTCGTCATTCATGGTCGCCGCCTTCAGTGCGATCCTGCTGATGGCGCTGGGCGCGGGCATCTCGCTCGGCGAACACCGGGGACCGGCGAATGCGATTCCGGTCGCCGACATGATCACCGCGTTTCACTACGTGTTCGGTGCCGCGACCGCGCTGCTGGCCTGCGCCGCGCTGTGCATCATCCTCATGGAGGAGCGACCGCTGGCCGGCCCGTCTACGCCGGCGGAGATGGCGGAGTAGGGCGTTACCGTCGCCTCCGGGCCTTTGGTCCGCCCCGTTAGGTACGAAGCCTTTGAAAATTACGAGGCGCTTAAATTAGATTCAATCCCGCTTCAGATCATAGGTGGCCGGTGATTTCGCATTTGTCGTGAGTCTCCACCCCTTATCCAACAACTCGCCAGCCTCCTTGCCAACGTAGAACGATTTCACTTTGGCGAACTGATGCCAGATTCTTTTGCTGAAAGACTGAAACAGCTCCAACGAACTTGCCTCGTCCGAAGCGGTGCCCATTTGTCCGGCGATTAAGCAAGATTCGCCGAATGCTCCACCAGGCTGAAGCGCTACCGTCTTCGGATTAGCCAGTTGATCCACGGCATATTTGATTTCACCAGTACGTTGCGCCACCGGTCGCACTTCGATGGGGATTCCTAAATCGGAAATGAGATAACGCGGTTGGTGATTGGTATGATCAACTGCGAGGCCATCTAAGTTCGCGACATCAAGCAAAGACTGGCGGGGCTCGATTCTGGACGAGTCAAAAAGACCTGCAGGCACAAATTGAAGCGCGCGTTCAGACTCCACAGATTTCAGCAACGACTCCAAGTCCGCCTTTGTGGCAAAGAAAGATAATTGGTTTTTGGGCATCTATTTTTTACCGGTTTGTTTTCGGGACCAGCAGCAAGTGGTCACCTGGCGTTTGCGAGCGAATGCGTGCTGCGTTCGCGGCTTCCCTCGCAGTCGGCGTGACTCCGTCAGCGTAAGTGTCAACCGTGTTCACACGCAACGTCCTCCCGTCCTCGCCGCCGTTGGCTACAACTTCCGCCGCCTGATCTGCTGGCTCAGGCTCTTGTTGTGCCAAATTCTCGCTCAGCTCATCCTCCGACCTCAACTCATCTCAAGCTGAAATCCGGATTCTTCACGGACGACTACTTTGCATGGGGTTGTTTTCGCGGTTTTGTGTCCGGGCCTTCCGGTGCACCGCCGAAGCCCGGTAGTGACGCGCGCATCGGCGAGTGCGGTTGCGTCGCTCCTCAGGTCCCCGGCCGCGACACCTCGGTCTCCTTGCTGGTGATGAACTCCAGCAGCACCGGGACGCCTTCCCTGGTTTTCTGGATACCGCGCTGGATGGCAGGGATGATGTCTTCCGGCTTGGTCACCCGCTCGCCGTAGCCACCGAAGGCGCGTGCCATCGCCGCGTAGTCGCCGGAAATGTCGGTCGAGCGGTATTTCTCGGTCGAGATCGGCATCACCTTCAATTCGATCGCCATGGAAAAATTGTTCAACAGGATCGACATGATCGGGATGCGCTCGCGCACCGCGGTTTCGAAATCCATGCCGGTGAAGCCGATCGCGGCATCGCCCCAGACATTGATGCAGAGCTTGTCGGGCCTTGCCAGCTTGGCGCCCATCGCAAGCCCAAGGCCGTAGCCGAGCTGCGTAGTCTTGCCCCAGCCGATATAAGAGAGCGGTTCGACCGATTTCCAGAATGGCGAGAGCTGGTCGCGCGGGCTGCCGGCATCGTGGGTGATGATGGTGTTGTTGATGTCGACGGTGCGCTGGAGATCCCACAGCACGCGGTAGGGATTCAGCGGCGCGTCATTATGCGTCAGCTTCGGCATCCATTTCGCCAGCCACTCCTTGTGGGAGGCCGCTATCTCGGCCGCGACGGCCGCCGCGTCGCGATCCGCCGTGACGGTCTTGCCGATCTCTTCCAATAGCGCGTCGAGCACGAGCCCGGCGTCACCGACCAGGCCGATTTTGGCCTCAACATCCTTGTTGAGATGGTTGGGGTCGAGCGTCGAATGGATGATGGTCTTGCCCTTCGGCATGGCGATGCCGAATGACGTCTCGGTAAATGAGCAGCCGATGCCGAAGATCACGTCGGCGTCGCCCAGGAATTTCGGCACCGCGCGCGGCACGGCGAGGCCGCCCGACCCCAGCGACAGCGGATGAGTTTCCGGAAAGGACGATTTGCCGCCGAGGCTGGTCGTGACCGGGATGGCGAGGCGCTCGGCCAGCCGTCTGAGCTGCGGCCAGGCTTTGGCGTAGTGCACGCCCTGGCCGGCATAGATCACCGGGCGCTTCGCTGCGACGAGCAGGGCGGCCGCTTCCTTCACATGCACGGGATCCGCGCCGTAGCGGGTGCGCAGCACCGGCGTGTAGTTCAGCGGTTCCGGCACTTCCTCGTTCCACATGTCGGCCGGGATTTCGACGATCACCGGCCCGCCGCGGCCGTTCTTCAGTTTGGTGAACGCGCGCCGGAAAATGTTGCAGACCTCAGTGGCGATGTTGATCGGCTCGGACGATTTCGAGAACGTCTTCATCGCCTGGCTGGAGTTGAAGTTCGGGTCGATATTGGCGAGCCGGCGCGCATAGCCCATCGGCAGCACCAGTACGGGCACCGATTCGCCGTAACATTGCGCCACGCCGCCCATCGCGTTCTCGGCGCCGGGCCCATGCTGCATGCAGAACGCGCCGATCGATTGGCCCGAGGTGACGCGCGAGATCGCGTCCGCCATGTGAACGCCGATGCGTTCCTGGCGCACCATCACGGGGCGGATGTCGACATTGGCGGCATATTCGATGAGATGATTGACCGGATAGCCGCAGAGGATTTCGATTCCCTCCCGCTTCATGATTTCCGCAATGGCGGCGCCGAGCTTCATGACGGTCTCTCCCCTGATGCAGGCCGATTTGGTTCGGCCGATTTGCAACAGTAGGAACAGGATTTTCCGACCCGGTAAAGCGAGGGCGGCGCGTGCGCGCGGAAGTGCAGATATGCGTTTTGTAACCTTTGGCCGGGATCGACGGTCAACAAGGGGAGAATATTGTTGCGGTAAGCGTCGCTTGTCTGAGTGAAAATATCCGCGTCAGCCGTGGTCGGCGCTGTCGCGTTGCGAAAACATCACAGCCGCGATCCAAGTGGAGCGGCATCACATCCTTGTCATTCGCGGTAAGGATTTTTGGATTATCTGTTCCACATGCAACTGCATGAATCGCAGGACAGGAGACTTAAATGATTACGGCGCGAACACTCATTCTCAGCTCGGCGGCAGGCTTGATGGCCCTGAGCGGGGCACAGGCGGCCGACCTTCCGGTCAAGGCCAAGGCAGTCGAATATGTGAGGATCTGTTCGCTTTACGGCGCCGGCTTCTTCTACATCCCGGGCACCGACACCTGCATCAAGCTTGGCGGTTACCTGCGCGCGGACGTCACGTTCGGCGGCGGCACCCACGGCGCACCGGCCTGGAACGGCGATCTCGGTCAGCGGAACCGCTATATGGATAACTACGTCGCCCGCTCCCGTATGGCGCTGACGGTCGATACCCGTACCGCCACCGAATACGGCGTGGTCCGCACCTTCGGCCAGGGCGACTTCCAGTTCAACAATATCGGCGGCGGCACCGTCAATCCGTCGGTTCTCACGGCGGCTGGCGTCAATTCGAACCTGCTGAACACCGCAGGCGGCGGCTACGTCGCGGTCGAATACCTTTTCATCCAGTTCGCCGGCTTCACCTTCGGTAAGTCTTCCTCGGCCTATTCGACGCCCTGGAACGGTTTCCCGGGCAACATCAACTCGAGCCTGCTCGGCGGCAACAACACCGACACCGGCGTCAACAACATCCAGTACACCGCCGAGTTCGGCAATGGTGTATCGGCCTCGATCGGTCTCGACGATCCGCAGGTTTGGAACCGCACCGCCGTCTACAATCTGGGCATCCCCTCGGCGATCGGCGTCAACGGAACGGGATCGAACGCCTATGCCGGCGTGCATACGCCCGACATCGTCGGCAGGATCCGGGTCGATCAGGCCTGGGGTCTGTTCCAGCTCTCGGCGGCCGCGCATGAGGTCAATGCTTCGTACAACACGCTGGGCGCGGGCGCCGTACCGAACTCGCTTTCCGAAATCAGCGGTCACCCCGAATCCAAGTGGGGCGGCTCGGTGATGGCGGCGTTGAACATCAAGAACCTGCCAACCGGCGCAGGCGACGACATCAAGATCGACGTATCCTATGCCAAGGGCACAACCAAGAACGTGATCGCCACCAGCGGCGGCTCGCCGAACTTTGCGATGTTCGGCGGCAGCGGCTTCGGCTACCAGAGCGTCGGCTTCGGCGCGACCACCGACGGCGTCTATATGCCCGGCGCAGCCGGTACCGGCGGCATCGTCCTGACGACGGCCTGGGGCGTCCGCGGTGCGTTCAATCACAACTGGAATCCGTACTGGTCGACCAGCCTGTTCGGTAGCTACTCTTCTGTCCGGTATGACGGCGGAGCGGACGACAATCTGTTGGGTGCGGGAACCACCTCTGCCAAGGGCGCCTATTGCGCCGCATTCGCGGCCAGCCACGCCGGCCAGACCGGTGTGGCGGGTGTCGGTACCTACAGCTGCAATCCCGACTTCAACGTCTCTCAGCTCGGCGTCGTTACCCGCTGGACCCCGGTCAAGAACCTGACGTTCTCGGGCGAAGTCCAGTGGTTCCATCTCGACCAGAAGATGTCGGGTAGCTCGGTGTTTACGGCGACCGCTCCGAAGCCGAACGCGCTGTACGAGTTCAAGGATCAGAACACGGTCCTGCTTCAGCTCCGCGCCCAGCGTAACTTCTGAGAACGACTTCCGGACCGGGCCGTTGTGCCCGGTCCCTCGTTCAACGCTGCGGCGGGGCGGGATACTACCTCGCTTCGCCGCGGCGGCTGAGCATCGCGGCCATCAGGCCGAGGATGTGGTCCATGATACGGTGCTTTGCGGCCGCCGATATGTCGGCGATACGCTGCTCCTCGGTCTCCTCGTGCAGGAGTCCGATGTAATTCCTTCCCGCTTCGCGCTTCTGCGCTGTCATGTGCCTCACGCCGCAAGACGCCGATCGGGCGACGATGGACGGGCGATGCGCAATCGATGGTAAATTTTCCGTACCGTATGATTCCGGTGCGGGTGGATTCTTTGTCCGCCTTAATCGATCGTTCATGCTGTTCGTCAAGGCCTCTTCAACCCTTCCCCGCTTAGAGTTTAACGATTATGGCGCGGGAGAAATCCGGAGAGCGTCGACAGGAGTTTGTCTATGCGTCGATTACTGGCACAATTTGTCGACGATGAATGCGGTGCTACCGCCATCGAATATTGCCTCATTGCGGCCGGCATCAGCATCGTGATCGTCACCGTCGTCAGCGGCATCGGCACCGTGCTCAGCGGGAAATTCACCGACGTCAGCACCTCGATCAAGTAGCCGGGGTTCGGCGGCCCGCACCCATGCAGGAGCCGCTGCTCGGGCCACCGCCGACGGGGGCGGCGATTGAAGCCGGGCTAGCCTTTCTTCCCCTCCGCATTGAGCGCCCGCATCATCGCGATCCGCGCGAACATCAGCCAGCCGCCGCCGGTCTCTGCCGCATTGATCAGATTCTCAACCGCGACCTGCCAGCGCACCTCGTGCTGCACCTTTTCCGGCAATGCCATGACATAGTCGGCGGCCTGCTGCAGCGTCGCAAGCCTGCGGCCGCCGTGAAGCGGTATCGGGTCATCGAACGGGGTCGACCACGGCATCGCGCGCTAGATGCTATCGCGCTCCTTGCCCAATCATCCGGCCTTCTTGGTGCGGGCGGCTGATCGCACCGGCTTCACTGCCTTCTTCGGCGCTTCCTTAACCGTTTCCTTGGCCGTCTCCTTGGCGGCGCGTTTGCCGCCGCCGCTGATCGGCAGCAGCATCTCGCGCTGGCCGGCGGCAGCCTTCTTCGGCTTCTTGCCCTTGGACTTCTCCTGGGCCCTGGCAGGGGCGGCTTCTTTTTCGCTGGCGAGGCTGCGCTTGAGCGCGTCCATCAAATTGATAACATTGCCGCCGGTCTTCGGTGCGGCCTTTGCCTTGGTGCTTAGCCCGTTGCGCTTCTGGTTGATCAGGTCAATCAGCGCTTGCTCGTAGCGGTCCTCGAACTGCTCGGGCTCGAACGATCCGGACTTCTGCTCGACGATATGCCTTGCCAGATCAAGCATATCCTTGGTGATCTTCACGTCCTGGATATCGTCGAAATATTCCGTCTCGCTGCGCACCTCGTAGGGGTAGCGCAGCAGCGTTCCCATCAGCCCCTTGTCGAGCGGCTCCAGCGCGATGATGTGCTCGCGGTTGGTCAGCACCACGCGTCCGATCGCGACCTTGTTCATGCTGCGGATGGTCTCGCGGATCACCGCGAATGCGTCGTGGCCGACCTTGCCGTCCGGCACGAGATAATAGGGCCGGATCAGGTAGCGGCCGTCGATATCGGATCTGGGGACGAATTCGTCGATCTCGATGGTGCGAGTCGATTCCAGCGCGATGTCGTCGAGCTCGTCCTTCGACACTTCGATATAGGTGTCGGTGTCGATCTTGTAGCCCTTCATGATGTCGTCGTTGGCGACTTCCTCGCCGGTCTCGGCGTCGACCTTGGCGTATTTGATCCGGTGCCCGGTCTTGCGGTTGATCTGGTTGAAGGAAACCTTCTCGGTGTCCGACGTCGCCGGATACAGGGCGACCGGACAGGTCACGAGCGAGAGGCGTAGAAAACCCTTCCAATTGGCGCGGGGGGCCATGGGCTACTCCGAAAAAACGCAACAGACGACCGGCAAGAATACCATCGGATGATCCCGTCTCAAACATGCTGGGGGAGGGAATCTTGTAACGGCGTTAACTGTCCGGCCTGACGCCGCACTGCGACGTTTTGGACGCTGCGATCGTGTGGCACAGCCCGAAGGGCCGGAACATCACTTCCGATCATGCGTTGCTTTAACCGGCGGTGTCGAAGCATTCGCTGGCATTACAGGCACTTACTCGAAGAGGTCCCCATGGCAACGCAGCGACATGGCCAGATCGTCGAAACCCCGACCGAGGCGCGCCAGGCCGAACCTGGCCCGTCGGTGCTCGCGCTCCTGACGGTTTCGACCGGGCTCGCGATTCTGATCCTGGGCATCATCTGGTTCGTATTCTTCCGCACGTGAGCGACTGACCGGGCGAGGCGATCGGCCTTGCCCCCGCTTGCGGACGGGAAGCGTCCCGCCTTTTCGGAAGTGGTCGACGCAAGCGACCTGATGGGGCCTCTTGGGGCAGTCGATTGGCCATGCTAGGCGTTCGCTTGCGGCGATGTCCGGCCGCGGAATGCCTCATGACGAAAAAGTAACATTGCCCATGCCCCTCGTTCATGGCCCGTTCACGCCGTTTAGCCTCATCTTGAGACCTGATATCGTAGGGCTCATTTTTGGAGGCCAGCTTGCGCCTGCTCGTTGTTGAGGACGATCCGGATCTCAACCGTCAGCTTACGACGGCTTTGACGGATGCCGGTTATGTGGTCGATCGCGCGTTCGACGGTGAGGAGGGGCATTTCCTCGGTGACAGCGAACCTTATGACGCCGTCGTGCTCGACATCGGGCTGCCCAAGATGGACGGCATCTCGGTCCTGGAGGCGTGGCGCCGCGGCGGCCGCGCGATGCCGGTCCTGATCCTCACCGCGCGCGACCGCTGGAGCGACAAGGTGCAGGGGTTTGACGCCGGCGCCGACGACTATGTCGCCAAGCCGT
The DNA here is from genome assembly GCF_023101085.1 of Bradyrhizobium sp. 170. Taxonomy (NCBI): domain Bacteria; kingdom Pseudomonadati; phylum Pseudomonadota; class Alphaproteobacteria; order Hyphomicrobiales; family Nitrobacteraceae; genus Bradyrhizobium; species Bradyrhizobium sp. 170. Next base: position 3,552,061 of record NZ_CP064703.1, read on the forward strand.
TCCACCTCGAAGAAGTGCTGGCGCGAATTCGCGCTCTGTTGCGCCGCTCCACCGGTCACGCCCAGTCGGAACTGACCTGCGGTCCGGTGTCGCTGGATACGCGCACCGGCCGGGTCAGCGTCTCCGGCAATCCGATCAAGATGACCTCGCACGAATATCGCCTGCTGGCCTACCTGATGCATCACACCGGGCGTGTGGTGTCGCGCACCGAACTGGTCGAGCATCTCTACGATCAGGACTTCGATCGCGACTCCAACACCATCGAAGTGTTCGTCGGCCGCATCCGCAAGAAGCTCGACGTCGACATCATCCAGACCGTGCGCGGGCTCGGCTATCTGCTGACGCCGCCGTCGCCCGGCAACTGATGAGCCTTGCTCTTTTATTCGAGCATGATCTTATCCGAAGGCCAGTCTCCATCCGCAGGATTGGAGCCTGGGGATACGCTTTTCGGGATCTTGCTCTGATGCGCGGAAGTTCGCTCGCCACGCGGTTGTTCCTGTCGGCGACCGCGTGGGTGGTCGTGATCCTGGTCATAACAGGCGTGATCCTGTCGTCGGTCTATCGGAACGCGACCGAGCGCGCCTTCGACCGCCGCCTCAACCTCTACCTCCGCACCCTGATCGCCGAAGTTGCAACCCCGGACGAGCCGCCCGACCACCAGTTCCAGTCGCTCGGTGAGCCGCTGTTCGAATTGCCGCTGTCCGGCTGGTACTGGCAGATCGTCCGTACCGACGAGAAGGCCGAGACGCGGGCGTCGCGTTCGCTGTGGGACAAGAAGCTGCCGAAGCTCGAGGAGATCGGCGCGGAGCTGACCCCCGCCGGCATCCGTCTTGGTTACGTCGACGGCCCCGAGGGCCAGAGTCTGCGGGTCGTCGAGCGGCCCGTCGACCTCGGCGCCGACGGCAAATTCCTGGTCAGCGTGGCCGGCGACGCATCCGAGATTTTCGACGAAATCCGCGCCTTCGACTATTATCTCGGCGGCACCTTCGCAGCGCTCGGTATCGTGCTGCTCCTGACCACGATCTTCCAGGTCCGCTTCGGGCTGGCGCCGCTCAAGCGCATTTCGGAATCGATCGCCGACATCCGCTCCGGCCGCGCCGAACGGCTGGAAGGTGAGTTTCCCGTCGAGATCGCGCCTCTGGCGCGCGAGACCAACGCGCTGATCGACGCCAACCGCGAGATCGTCGAGCGCGCGCGTACCCATGTCGGCAATCTCGCCCACGCCATCAAGACGCCGCTCTCGGTCATCGTCAACGAGGCTTCCGCCCACGCGGTAGATCCCTTTGCCAGCAAGGTCTTGGAGCAGGCCGATGTGATGCGGGATCAAGTGGCGCATCATCTGGAACGGGCGCGTATCGCCGCGCGCGTCACCATCGTCGGCACCGTCACCGAGGTCGCGCCCGCCATCGAGGCGCTGCGGCGGACCATGGAAAAGATCCATTGGGATCGCGGCATCACGATCGCGGCGAAGGCTGATCCCTTGGCCAAGTTCCGCGGCGAGCGTCAGGACCTCGAGGAGATGGCCGGTAATCTGGTCGACAATGCCTGCAAATGGGCGGCCTCGCAGGTCTTCGTCGAGGTCAGGGTAGAGCCGCCGCCAGAGCCCCGTGCCGGGCCGCGGCTCCGGATCATTGTCGATGACGATGGCCGCGGATTGTCCGCCGCCGAGCGCGCGCAGGTGTCCCGGCGCGGCCAGCGGCTGGACGAGTCCAAGCCGGGGTCCGGGCTCGGGCTTTCGATCGTGGTCGATCTCGCCGCCCTCTATGGCGGCAGCCTGGTCCTGGGTGATGCCCCGATCGGCGGGTTGCGGGCGGAACTGGTGCTGCCGGGGGTCTGAACGCCTCGCGCGGCCGATTACCTGGGGTTGATGGGGCGGTATCCGGCAATGCCCGGTGTGGATTTCGCTATTCCTAACGACTTCTTAACGCGCACCCTTCTAAGATTGGCGGCGGGCGCGCTTTGCCGTCCACATGACACACGCATATCCACACCAGGCGAATGAGTCAGACATCGACCGAGCGGCTGAGGGACTATCTCGCCCAGCTCCCGCCCCAATCGCAGGCGCTGCTGATGCGGGAGTTCGAGCGCGCCATTGAGCGCGGCGAGGACATCGCCGTCGCCAATTTCGTGCTCGAGCAGCTCCGCAAGGTCGTGCGCGGAACCGAGGAAGACGACGAGGCGCGTCCGCGGACCGACGATCCGGCGCGCCTGCTGTATGGTCCGCTCGAGCCTTTTCTCGTCGAGAGCAATTTTCCCGTCAGGGCCGGGCAGGTCCGGCGTGCATCGCTGCTGCCGGTCTGGCAATGGCTGGACCGCGACGGGGCGCCCGATGCTGCGCGCGCATTCGAAACCGCGCTCGCCGAGATCAGGCAGAGCGGCAGCAACGCCGGCCTCGAAGGTGCAACCCGCAAGTTCCAGCTCGCCGCAGCCGACGCGATCATCAAGATCGCCACGCCGGTCGCGGGCGACGACAGGCAGCGGGCGCTCGCCCGTATCGGCCCGCCCAATGTCGTCGAGGACTTGTTGTCGATCGGAGGCGTGCTGCGGGCGCGCGAGACGCTGGATACGCTCGGCAGCCGGATGCCTGGCCAGATGCGGGTATTTTCCGAAGCCCAGATTGCGTCGGTAGGTGCGGCGCTCAACGTTCCCTCGTTGCAGACGCCGCAATTGCTGCCGTTCGCGCTGTCGCTGATCATGCAGCGGCTGGCGCAGCCGTGGCAGATCATCCGTCTCGCGATCAAGATGGCGGCGTCCGATGACGAGATCCGCGTGGCCGCCACGCCCTACGGCATCGCCGTCACGATCGCGCTGCACGATCTCTCGTTCCTCACGGCCTGCCTGCGCACGGACATCAGGCGCAGCCATTTCGACAATGTCGGCGAGCAATTGAAAATCCTGCACGATGGCGTGCGCGGGCTACGCACCGAGCTTGATCTGCGCAACGATTCCGCGTGGGGCCGCCAGCTCACCTCGATCCGCGCCGAAATTTCCAATTCGCTGCAGTCGGAGATCGAGAGCGTTCCCGGCCGGGTCCGCCGCATCCTGCGCCAGCGCGCCGACAAGGATATCGCCTCCGCGCCCAAGATCGACGCCTCGGAGGTCGATGAGATCGTCGCCCTGATCGACTTCGTGGCGGTGTGCCGCACCTATGCCAGCGAACTCGCCATCAACGAGGTGACCTTGCGGACCTATTCCGACCTGCAGCATTACGTCGAGCGATCCACCGAGAGCCTGGTGCAGGCGCTGCGTGGCGGCGACACCAAGGCGCGCGCCTACCGCCAGATGCAGGCCCAGGCGGCGATCCGCTTCTGCGAAATCCTGTTCGGCCATGACTATGCGTCGCTGATGAGCAGGGCGGCCGAAAATGCCGTGACCGGCGAGCGCAAGACGACCAGGGCGAGCTAGAGCCCCGTTTCGATCCTATCGCTTCATGCCTTGCGTCGATCCTTGGCCTCGCGAAGGAATTCGGCGAAGGCCTTGAGGGATACATCGGAAACATGATGTTCGATGCCCTCGGCGTCGGCCTCTGCGGCCTCCTGCGGAACACCTAGCGCCAGCAGGACATCCACCACCAGACGGTGACGGGCGCGGACGCGCTTGGCGAGACTCTCGCCCTTTTCGGTGAGGAATACCCCGCGATAGGGGCGGGCCGTCACCAGATCTTCGCGCTTCAACCGCGCAATGGTGTCGATCGCCGTCGGGTGCGACACGCCCAGCCTGCGCGCAATGTCGGTAGGGCGTGCCTCGCCGGTCGTTCCGAGCAGGTCGGAGATGAGTTCGACATAATCTTCCAGAACCGCGGTTGATCGCGCCGTCCGTGCCTTTCCGAAGCGGCGCGCCTGCGTCTGTTCGGTCGGCAGCGGCTGCATCGGTTTGGCCCGATCTGTCGAGGGCTTGCGCAACTCTGCACCTTTCAGGCGAATCCATCGAGACGGGCGGACCATGGCGCGCTGCCGAGCACATTGCAAGTTTAGCGCCCTGTCACTGATCTGCAACAGACCAACGCCGGCCGGGCGAGGCCCAGCCGCTGCGCCTTGACAGCTAACGGTGGAGCATTAATGTGTAGCCTTACCTACGTTTTGGTGTCGCGGCTTATCATGGCGGTATTCCTGTGGCGCGATCGATTGGGGAGGAATATGCGCGCGACCAGGATGGCCCTTATGGGCACGTCGGCACTGGCCATGATTTGCCTGAGCCACGTTGCGGCGTTTCCGCAAGCACCAGCACCAACGCCGACGCCAACGGCGCCTCAGGCGGCTCCTCCTGCCGAACCGCCGGCTCCCGCACCGGCCCCGGCAGCAGGGCAAGCCCCGCCAGGCTCAGCTCCGTCGCAAACGGCGCCGGCCACCGCGGCCGGACCGACAAGCACGTCGAACGCGCCGGCGGAAATCGATATGCCGCAAGTGACCGTGGAGGGACGCCAGCCCAAGCCAGCGCGGCGGGCCGCGGGCAACCAGCCCGGTCGGCCTTCAACGACCGTCGCGGCGCCGCTGCCAAATCCTGCGCCGGTGACCGCGCCGGCATCGCCTTTCAATCCACCATTCGCTCCGCTATCGACGATCGGAAGCGGACAAGTTCAGTCCGGCAGCAGCAACGGCGGATTCGGCAGCCTGTTCACCAATATGCCGGGTGCTACTTCCGCAGGCTTGGCCACGGAATCCTCGCGCCCCGTCCTGCGCGGTTTGACCGACGCGAAGGTCCGCATCCAGGAGAACGGCGTCGGCGCGGTCGATGTGTCTGACATCGCGCAGGACCACGCGGTGCCGATCGACCCTCTCGCCATTCAGAAGGTCGACATCGTTCGTGGACCGGGCGCGCTCCGCTTCGGCTCGCAAGCCGTCGGCGGCGTCGTCGACGTCAACAACAACCGGATTCCGACCGCCGCGCCGCTCGGGGGAGTGGCCGCGGAACTGAGGTCGGGCGTGACCAGCGTCAACAGGGGATGGGAGAGCGGGCTCTTGCTGGATGCAGGCGGCCGCAACGCCGCCGTTCACGCCGACATCTACGGGCGATCCTCCGGCGATTACGGCGTCCCGAGCTACCCCTATCTCGTTCCGCCAGTCCCTGCGCCAGCCTTCAACGGCAAGCAGCCGAATTCGGCCTCGCAGAGTGCGGGCGCGGCGGTCGGCGGCTCCTGGCTTTTCGACGGCGGTTATGCCGGCATCGCCGTCTCGCGCTTCACCAGCGACTATTACGTCCCCGGTATTGCGACCGCGGCTGCCCGTCAGCACAACGACCTCGAGCAAACCAAGATCAGCTCCAAAGGCGAGTATCGTCCGGACGCGAGCGCACTGGCGGCCGTCAGGTACTGGACCGGATATTCGGAGTACCGCCACGACGAGACGGTGCTCGGCACGGCCGGATTCCAGGAGATTACGGCCACCTTCAAGAACAAGCAGACCGAGGGCAAGCTCGAGTTCGAGTTGGCGCCGTTCGCCACGCCGTTGGGTCCGCTGACCAGCATTGTCGGCGCGCAGGGCGCCTACCAGCAACTGGATACCGCGGGCCAGGCGATCTTGCTTCCGGCCCAAACAAGGACGGCGGCGGCGTACTTCCTCAATGAAGTCAGGCATACGGATACGCTGCGCACGCAGTTGGCTGGACGCATCGAGGGGGTCAATGTTGCGGGAACGGCGTTCACTTTCCCGCCGAATTTTCTCCCGCCGCCGAATGAACCGGGCAGCGTCGCGGCCAAGCTCGACTTCATGCCGAAGAGCATCAGCTTCGGCATCATCAAGGATCTTCCATCCTCGCTGGTCGCGAGCCTGACGCTGCAGCGTGTCGAGCGTGCGCCGCGCGCCCTCGAACTGTTCGCGCAAGGGCCCGATGGTTCGGAGAAGACGTTCAAGATCGGCAACGCGAACCTCGGAATTGAAACGGCGCAGACGGCGGAAATCGGCCTGAAGCGCACGGATGGTGATTTCAGGTTCGCCGCGAACGCCTACTACACCGCGTACGACAAGTTCATTTTCTCGCGCGCCACTGGTATCTTTTGCCAGGAAACGTTTGCTACATGCGGGGCCGGCACCGACTACATCCAGGTGAATTACGATCAGCGCGACGCAACCTTCCGCGGCGGCGAACTGGCCTGGCAATGGGACGCCACGCGGCTCGCCGACGGCACGCTCGGCATCGATGGCCAGTATGATGTCGTGCGGGCGACGTTCACCGACGGCAGCAACGTGCCGCGCATTCCTCCGATGCGTCTCGGCGGCGGCGTCTACTGGCGCAACGACAAGTGGTTCGTGCGAGCAGGCTGGCTGCATGCATTTGCGCAGAATGACATTCCGCAGTTCGACACCACGACGCCCGGATACGATCTGGTCAAGGTGCAGGTCGAACACCGGAAGTTCTGGAAGGATTCGCCGTGGGGGGCAGTCGAGGTCGCGACCGGTCTGGTTGGCGACAATCTGCTCAACGCCAACATTCGCAACTCCGTTCAATTCCACAAGGACGAGATTCTGCAGCCCGGACGCGGCTTCAAGCTATTTCTCAACGTCAAATACGGCGTCGACCGGCCGAGTGGACCGCCCGGCACCTGGATCGGTGCGAAGCGGCCGGCTGCCAACGGCTTCTTCAAGAGCCCCGCGGCCGAGGCGGCCTGGAATTGGGCGGGCATCTATGCCGGCGGTAATGTCGGATATCTGAGGGGCGAGGGGGTTACCAACGCCGCGTTCAACGACGCGGCAACCGCTGCATCGCTTTCCGGAGCCCGCCTGTCGGCTACCGACAACACCGCGAGCTTTGGCGTTCAGTCCGGCTATAACTGGACGTCGGGCAGAATTCTGGCGGGCATCGAGGGAGATTTTGATTACCGCGATCAGCGCGGACGCAGCGCCACCATCTGTCCCGGCAATATCTGCAACCCGGCGCTCGCTCCGCTTGACGCTAGCGTAACGGCAAGCCTGGATTATCGTCTGGGCTGGGTTGCCTCGGTTCGCGGTCGCGTCGGAACGCTCGTGACGCCGGACCTGCTTGCCTACGCCACCGCGGGCGTACCGTTCGGCAAGATCACGACGTCAACTTCCGTCGCGGGTTTCGATAATGCGGGTGTCGCGACGACGGCGTCCCTGGATCGGCACCTGTATCGCTTCGGCTGGGCCGTGGGCGCCGGTTTGGAGACGCGGCTGACGGGCAACTGGACCGGAAAGCTCGAATATCTTCACATGGATTTCGGTTCGGTGCGTTCGACGCCGTCTACGGCTGCCGATACAGCGGTTGCATTCGATGCCAACACGCGGGTGACCAGCGACGGGGTCAGGATCGGAGTGAACTACAAGTTCGGCGGCAGCATCATCGTCGACTAACCGTCGAAGCGATACGCCGCGACCAGACCACCAGTGGGGTAGCGTCTGTCGTCTGCTCTATTTGACGGTGAAGCGGATCGGCTGCCGCACGACCACGAATTCGCCGGGAAATGTTGCGGGCGGCGCGGGGAAGGGCTGCGCGCGCTTGAGGAGCGCAATGGATTCCTCGTCAAGGGCGTTGGAGCCCGAACTTTGAGTCACGCGGGCGTTGATCACCATCCCCTTGCGATCAAGCGTAAACGACACCTGCGCCGTCCCTTGCTCGCGCCGCGACCGCGCGGCCTCCGGATATCGCTTGTTCTTTTCAACCAGGGCGAGGACCTGGGTTCGCCATGTCACCACGGCCTCCAAATTTTTGTCATTCGGCACACCCTGGGTAGGTGCCACGGCTGCCGGCGCGATCCGATCGGCGATTGCAGACGGGGCTGAGGTCGTGGCGGCCGCGGCCTGCTGCTGCGGCGTCACGTCCGGATGCGGCTTGGCCTGCAGCGTCACCGCTGCGTCGGGATCGGGAGCGGGCGGCAGCTCGGGCGTTTCATCGGGCGGCGTCTCGTCCGGCTTTGCCACCGGCTGCGCTTCCGACATCACCTGTTCCGGACCGGGTGCGATGTCGGTCGGCGTGGTCGAGGGGGCTGCCGGCAGCGGCGCCAGATCGACTACGACTGCGCCTGATGGTTCGGCCGCCGCGATGTCGTCGGCATGGCGCCAGGTGGCGAGCGTCGCGGTCAATCCGGCATAGACGCTCAGCACGGCGAGGCTGCTGAACATCCATCGCCGCAGGTCGGAACGATCTTCGGCCGCAAGCTCGATCATAGCGGTGAGGCTTGCTCCATTCCGACCAGGGCGACCTTCAGGTAGCCGGCGGTGCGCAGCATGTTCATGACCTGCATCACCTCGCCATACGGGACGAGCTTGTCGGCGCGCAGGAAAATACGGGTATCCTTCTGGCCGCTGGTGCTCGCATCGAGCACGCCGGGCAGCGCGCCGCGGCCCACGGTTTCGTTGCCGACGGAGAGCGACAGGTCCGGCTTCACGGTCAGGTAGACCGGCTTGTCCGGCCGCGGCTGCGGCTGTGCGTTCGAGGCCGGAAGATCGACGGCGATATCAACGGTCGCAAGCGGGGCTGCGACCATGAAGATGATGAGCAGAACGAGAATGACGTCGATGAACGGCGTCACATTGATCTCATGGACCTCGGCGAGATCGCCATTACCCTGGTTCAGACTGGCGGCCATGGCTGCTACTCCGCTGCTGCCAGATGGCGCCGCACGAGCATGGTGCCGCAGTCGAGGTCGCGCCCGACCAGCCGCGTGATTTCCGCGGAGCTGTCTCCGAGCAGCGCCCGGTAGGAGGCGATCTGGCGCGCGAACAGATTGTAGATCACGACCGCGGGGATCGCAGCCACCAGTCCCAGCGCCGTCGCCAGCAACGCCTCGGCTATGCCGGGCGCAACCACGGCGAGGTTGGTGGTTTGCGACTTCGAGATGCCGATAAAGCTGTTCATGATCCCCCAGACCGTACCGAACAGTCCGACAAAGGGGCCGGTCGATCCGATGGTCGCAAGCACGCCGGTGCCGAGGGCGACGCGCCTGCTTGCCGCCGCCTCGATCTGCTGCAGCCGGGAGGTGATCCTCACCTTGATCCCCTCCTTGTCCATTCGGTCGGTACTCAACCTGAGTTCGGTCATGGCGCCCTCGAGCAATTGGGCAACCGCGCCTTCAGGAACCTGCCGCACGGCTTCATCCACGCCTCGGGCATTGGCGAGTTCGCGCAAGGCGATGCGGGCGTTGCGCCGTACCCTCATCAGCTCGATGCTCTTCGAGAGCCATACCGTCCAGGTCACTGCGGTCGCAAATATCAGACCGACCATCACCGCTTTGACGACGATGTCGGCCTGCATGAACATGCCCCAGGGGCTAAGATCCCGGGGCAGCAGCGCGGCCGCGGCCGCCGTCCGTTCCGTGGCGTCATTGGCAGAGGCGGGAAAGAACAGCAGCAACGGCGGAAGTGAAAGAAGCGGAGCGGCGCGGCGAAACTCGCGTCGAAGTGCATTCCAAGGTTGCATCGGGTTGCCTCTGAGGGGGGAATTAACGCCTTAGCCTCATTTTGTAGCATCACCTACGTATTGGTGCAAATGCTAACGGGGTGGGGTCTTTTGCCGGTTCCGACGCAACGCAAGCGATCCGCCATTCCCGGGGGGGGGCGGCCCGCCGTGAGCAGGCCGGACCGGCGGCCTTTCGATTCGCCCGGTTTTTCTGCCGCAATTGTCAATTGCCGGGCTTGCCGCCAGTGGTGTAAAGCGGCGCATCGGCGGCGCTTATTCTCATTCTAAAAGCGCCGTTCCGCCCGGGAACCGCTTGATGACGTTGTGGTTTGTGTTCGCGCTGATGACGGTCGCGGCGATCTTTGCCGTGCTCTGGCCGCTAAGCCGCGGCGCTTCCGCGCAGGCCGGCGGCAGTGAGGCTGTGGTCTACAGGGATCAGCTTGCCGAGATCGATCGCGACGTCGCTGCGGGTCTGATCGGCGTGTCCGAGGCCGAAGCCGCGCGTGTCGAAATCGGCCGCCGCCTGCTCGCCGCCGCGGACGGCCAGCGCGACCTGCCGGCGCGGTCGAACCTCAGTTTGCGCCGCGCTTCCGCGATCGTGGCGCTGGTAGGGTTGCCGATCGCGGCGGTGACGTTCTACCTCGCGTTCGGATCGCCGTGGCTCGGCGATTTTCCGCTGGCCTCGCGCACGCGCACGGCGGATGCCAACCAGCCGCTCGACAACATGGTGGCGCAGGTCGAGGCGCATCTCGAAAAAAATCCGGCAGACGGCCGCGGCTGGACCGTGCTGGCGCCGGTGCTGGCGCGTCTCGGCCGTTACGAGGATGCGGTCCGGGCCTACCGCAACGCCATCACCTATGCCGGTGACGGCGCGGAGCGCCGCTCTGATCTCGGCGAAGCCCTTGCGGGCGCGGCGGGCGGCGTCGTTACGGCGGAGGCCAAGGCGGAATTCGAACGCGCGGTGGCGCAAAGCGCCGAAGAGCCCAAGGCCAATTATTTCCTCGGGCTCGCCGCCGAACAGGATGGCCGCCAGGCCGATGCCGCCGCGATCTGGCGCGGCATGCTCGCCAAGGCGTCGGCCGACGCGCCATGGCGTTCGCTGATCGAGGCGGCGCTGGCGAGGGTCGGCGATCCCACGGCGCCGGCGCTTTCCAGCGATGCGATGGCCGCGGCCAAGGACATGAACGAGGCCGACCGCGGCGCCATGATCCGCGGCATGGTCGATCGGCTCGCGACCCGGCTGAAGCAGAACGGCGACGATGTCGAGGGATGGTTGCGGCTGTTGCGGGCCTATATGGTGATGGGAGAACGCGACAAGGCGGCGAGCGCGCTGACGGAGGCGCGGCAGGCGGTCGCCAACGATACCGAGCGCTTGCGCCAGCTCAATGAGGGCGTGAAGAATCTCGGGCTTGGTGGGTAAGGCATGATGCCGGAACCCCAAGGCGAGGACAGAGGGAAGCTATGACGCGCAAGCAACGGCGTTTGACCATGATCGGCGGTTCGCTCGCGGTGCTCGCCATTGCCGCGGCGCTGGTCTTGAACGCGATGCGTGATTCCATCGTGTTCTTTTCCACGCCGACGATGGCAGCCGAGAAGCAGATCCCGGCCGGCAAGCGGTTCCGCCTCGGCGGCCTGGTGCAGCCGGGATCGCTGGTGCGCGGCGACAATCTTGCCGTCAATTTCAGCGTCGCCGATGGCAGCGCCACGGTGCCGGTCGCCTACAAGGGAATTTTGCCGGACCTGTTCCGTGAAGGGCAGGGCGTCGTCACCGAAGGCGCGCTGGACGCCTCCGGTGTCTTCAGGGCCGATACCGTGCTCGCCAAGCATGACGAGACCTATATGCCCAAGGATGTCGCCGACGCCCTGAAGAAGCAGGGGCACTGGAAGGACGATTACGGCGCCAAGCCCGGCGCTGCGGCCGCGGCCGTGCCGGTCCAGGGGGCTTCGAAATGATCGCGGAAGCCGGGCATTACGCGCTGGTGCTGGCGCTCGGACTGGCGCTGATCCAGTCCACCGTGCCGTTGCTCGGCGCGCGCTGGGGCGATCATGCCCTGATGAATGTCGCGCGCTCCACCGCGCTCGCGCAATTGCTGTTCGTGGCGGCCTCGTTCACGGCGCTGGTGATGCTGCACGTCGTCTCGGATTTTTCCGTCGTCAACGTGTTCGAGAATTCGCACTCGATGAAGCCGCTGCTCTACAAGATCACCGGCGTGTGGGGCAATCACGAAGGATCGATGCTGCTGTGGGTGTCGATCTTGGCGCTGTTCGGCGGCCTGGTCGCCGCCTTCGGCAACAATTTGCCGCTGTCGCTGCGCGCCCATGTGCTGGCGGTACAGGGCTGGATCGCCGCCGCGTTCTATCTGTTCATACTGGTCACATCGAATCCGTTCCTGCGCATCGCGAGTCCCCCGATCGAGGGCCGCGATCTCAACCCGGTGCTGCAGGACATCGGGCTCGCCGTGCATCCGCCGATGCTCTATCTCGGCTATGTCGGGTTCTCGATCTCGTTTTCCTTCGCGGTCGCCGCGCTGATCGAAGGCCGCATCGATGCCGCCTGGGCGCGCTGGGTGCGGCCGTGGACGCTGGTGGCGTGGATCTTCCTCACACTCGGCATCGCGATGGGGTCGTACTGGGCCTATTACGAACTCGGCTGGGGCGGCTGGTGGTTCTGGGATCCGGTCGAGAATGCTTCCCTGATGCCCTGGCTCGCCGGCACCGCGCTGCTGCATTCCGCCGTCGTGATGGAAAAGCGCAACGCGCTGAAGGTCTGGACCATCCTGCTGTCGATCCTGACCTTCTCGCTGTCGCTGCTCGGCACCTTCCTGGTGCGCTCGGGCGTCTTGACCTCGGTGCATGCGTTCGCGACCGATCCGGCGCGTGGCGTGTTCATCTTGCTGATCCTCTGCATCTTTATCGGCGGCAGCCTGTTGCTGTACGCCTGGCGGGCGTCGGCGCTGAAGCAGGGCGGACTGTTCGCGCCGATCTCGCGCGAGGGCGCGCTGGTACTCAATAACCTGTTTCTCACTACGGCCTGCGCCACCGTCTTCATCGGAACGCTGTATCCGCTGGCGCTGGAGGTTGTGACCGGCGACAAGATTTCGGTCGGCGCGCCGTTCTTCAATCTCACCTTCGGTCCCTTGTTCGTGCCGCTGATGGCCGCGATGCCGTTCGCGCCGCTATTGGCATGGAAGCGCGGCGATCTGGCCGGCGCGGCGCAGCGGCTGATGGCAGCCGGCATTGCGGCGCTGATCGCCATCGCGGTGTTGTGGGCGTGGACCTGGGGCGGTGCCACGTTCGCACCGCTCGCGATCGGGCTTGCAGTCTTTGTCATCGCGGGCGCGCTGAGCGACCTTGCCGAGCGCACGGCGCTGTTCCGTGCGCCCCTGGCGACCGCCATGGCCCGCGCGCGCGGACTGCCGCGGGCAACCTGGGGTACCGCGTTCGCCCATGCCGGCGTCGGCATCGCCCTGATCGGGATCGTCTGCGAGACCACCTGGAACAGCGAATATATCGGCTCGATGAAGCCGAACGATGTCGCAAGCGTCGCCGGCTATCAGTTGAAGCTCGACGGCGTCACGCAGCGGCAGGGGCCGAATTTTCGCGAAATGATCGCCCAGTTCACGGTCACGCTCGACGGCGAGGAGTTGCGCGTGATGGCGCCCTCGAAGCGCAACTTCACCACGCGGGGATCGTCGACCACCGAGGCCGCGTTGCTGACCCGCGGCGCCAGCCAGCTTTACGTTTCGCTCGGCGAAACCAATGCCGAGGGCGCCATCGCGGTACGCATCTATCACAAGCCGCTGGTGCTCTTGATCTGGTGGGGACCGGTGCTGATGGCGTTCGGCGGCCTGCTGTCGCTCTCGGACCGGCGGCTGCGCGTCGGCGCGCCGAAGCCTGCCAAGAAGCCTACCAAGGCTGCCCGTGCGCTGCAGCCGGCGGAGTGAGCCGTTGAGGAAGCTTCTCGCCAGCGTATTTGTCGTCGCCTTGATGGCCGGGTGCCCGGCCGCCTACGCGGTGCAGCCCGACGAGATCATGGCCGACCCGGCGAAAGAGGCGCGGGCGCGCGACCTGTCGCGCGAGCTGCGCTGCATGGTGTGCCAGAACCAGTCGATCGACGATTCCGATGCGCCGTTGGCGCGCGACCTGCGGCTCCTGGTGCGCGAGCGGATCGCGACCGGTGAGAGCGACAGCCAGGTGATCGATTTCCTGGTGGCGCGCTACGGCGAGTTCGTGCTGCTGAAGCCGCGCTTCACGCCGCACACGCTGCTGCTGTGGCTGCTGCCGCCGCTCGCGTTGATCGGAGGCGGTCTGGCGCTCTGGCTCTACAGCCGCCGCCGCTCGAATAATTCCGGCAGCCCGACCGATCCCTCGCTCCTGCATTTGACGGAAGAGGAACAGGCGAGGCTGGAGCGCCTGCTCGCGGCCGAGTCCTCGCCAGATAAGCCGGTTTAAGGTGCGGCAAGAGCTTCTCCTGGTCGAATAGAGACCCGAAACGAGTAAGGCCCAAAAACTTGCGGTCCACAGATATTCAATCACCAGTAGAAATACGGGTTCGAGACTCGGTAGATTGTGCTATCTTGATACTGATTGGGATGGTTGCAGAGGATATTTCAAATTGATTCAATTCGAGGGTAACCTCGGAGCACCTGATACGTTTCGATTTCTCGAAGAGAAACTTGCGGCGGGGATTTGGAATTATAATGTTTCTACGAGACAGATGCACTGGTCCCGCGGCTTCCACGAGTTGCTGGGACTGAATCCCGGCACGGTTGCTCCGTCGATTGATGAGTTCAATCGGAGAGTCCATCCAGACGATCGCCCCTTGCGGCGCGACGTCGGTGACATGCTGCGCGACGGCTTGCCGCTCGATCGTGAATTTCGCGTCGTCAAGCCAAATGGCCGGCTGCGCTGGGTGCACGACCAGGCCGAGATATTGCTCAACGAAGTGGGCGAGCCCGCCAAAATATTGGGCGTTACGCTCGACATCACCAGGAATTACGAATCGTTGCAGCCGCTCAGGGCCGGCGTCGAACGTTACGACGCGCTGATCCGGGCGATCGATGGTCTCGTGTGGACCGCCAACTCCGACGGGCGCATCACCTCGTTGCAGAATTGGAAAACAAGGGGACTGAGCGGGCCGCTGCTGTTTTATGGGCATGGTTGGGTGGATCTACTGCACGAAGAAGAGCGGGATACCGCCCTCGGGAACTGGTCGGTCTCGGTCGAAGCCGGACGGCCGTACAAGGTCGAGCATCGTCTGCTGCAGCCCGATGGTGCATACCGGTGGTTCAGATGCAGTGCCGTTCCGGTCCTGACCCCGGAGGGAAGTATTCAAGAGTGGATGGGGACGTCCACCGACATACATGACCAGAAGCTGCTGGATTTCTCTGCTGCGCCACCGAGACTCACCGGCGCGCAAATGCGCGCGGCGAGGGGAATTCTGAACTGGTCCGTCAGGCAGCTTGCGGATCGGGCGGCAGTGTCGCCGGGCGTGGTGCGGCGGCTTGAGGAATATGACGGCGCTCTGCCAGTCTCCGACGAATCGCTGGAAGCATTTCGCAAGGCACTTTTAGATGCGGGGGTCGAACTGCTGTTTCCGCGAATCGGCAAACCCGGCGTCCGGCCGCGATAATTGCAGCAGGTTTGCGTGGGCACGCGTGCCTGCGTCGGCCCGCATTTTTAGAACCTCGCCCGGCGCTGTCGCGAAGTTTGTGATTGCACGTGAAGTTTTGCTCGCCTGGCTACGATTTTTGTATTTGCGGTGGCGCCTGAGCGGCTTTTTTTGCGGCATGCATGCAGCATTGGGATAATTTTGCGTAACGTCATTCTAATTATTTTCGTTAACGATACGTCCTACACGCTGACATGCCCGGAGAGCGCAACAGGGGACAACAGAATCCGCTCCCCGCGGATATTGAACGAGTGATTTCCGGCTTCGTCAGTGACCGGTTTGAACATGAATTTTGGAGAATTTATTATGCCCTTCATTTCAGGACTATGGATTCGCGGCCGGCTCATCGCTGGCTTTGCGGCGGTCTGCGCCATCATCGCGATGGCTGTCGGATACACGG
Organism: Bradyrhizobium sp. 170; assembly: GCF_023101085.1. Classification (NCBI taxonomy): domain Bacteria; kingdom Pseudomonadati; phylum Pseudomonadota; class Alphaproteobacteria; order Hyphomicrobiales; family Nitrobacteraceae; genus Bradyrhizobium; species Bradyrhizobium sp. 170. The sequence continues at coordinate 3,567,483 of NZ_CP064703.1, forward strand.
TTGTTGCCGTCGGTGGAGTCTCCACGATCGTCGAGCGTATGGTGAACCTGCGCACGCCGGTGGCACTCGAAAGCACCGAGATGGTCGGCAACCTCTATTCCACGCTGTCGACGCTGCGTGGCTACTTGTTGACGGGTAACCCACAGGGCAAACTCGATCGCGCGGCGATGTGGAAGGAACTGGAAACCACCGTGGCCGCCTTCGACAGGCATGCTGAGCGTTTTACCAATCCCGAGAACAGAAAGAAGTGGGCCGAGACCAAGGGATTGCTCGCGGAGTTTCGCGCTGCCCAGGAAAAGGCCGAGACGATCGCCTTCACTCCCGATGCGCTACCTGCTACCAAGATATTATTGACCGAAGCTGGTCCTCGCGCCGAGGCGGTATTTTCGGAGATCACCAACATGATCAACGAAGAGGCCTCCCTGGAAGCGACATCCGAGCGCAAGAAATTGCTCAAGGCGATGGCTGACACGCGTGGCAATTTCGCCGCGGCCTCGGCTCAGCTTCGTACATATCTCTTGTCGGGTGACAAGAGCGACAAGGAGAAGTTCGTCAAGCCTTGGGAAAACTTCCAGAACGGCTTTGCCACCTTGAGCAGTCAGAAAGCGTTGCTGACCGCCACCCAATCGGCGTCGTTCGAGCGGATCAACAAGGCGCAAGGCGAGTTTGTCCCGCTTGTCGAAAAGATGTTCGGTATCCGGGAGTCCGCACATTGGAATGTACCGGTCGCAATTCTCATTACAGAAGCGGCACCGCGCGCGCTTAAGATTCTGGATCTGCTTGATGGACCGAAGGGGGCCGATGGCACGCGTTCCGGAGGCATCAAGACCAACCAGAAGAAGATGCTCACCGAAGAGGCGTTTGCGGTACAGTCGAGCATATCGTTCCTGACGGTGGTCCTGTGGGCGCTGCTTGGGGTGGGGCTGTTCGCTGGCGCGATGATTGCAGTCTTCACTGCGCGTTCGATCGCCACGCCGATTGGCGTGATCACTGCAACGATGCGAAGGCTCGCAGCCGGTGACACCTCGGTGAAGGTCGCAGGAATTGAGCGCACCGATGAGATTGGCCAAATGGCGGGCGCCGTGCAGGTCTTCAAGGACAATATGATCGAGGCCGACCGGCTGCGTTCCGAACAGGCGGAAATGGAAAAGCGAACCGCCGAGCAACGCAAGGCTGACATGTACAGGCTCGCCGACCAGTTCGAGAGCGCCGTCGGCGAGATCATCGAGACGGTGTCGTCGTCGTCGACCGAGCTGGAAGCTGCGGCCAATACGCTGACCAGGACTGCAGAGCATACCCAGGAGCTTTCGACCGTGGTTGCCGCCGCTTCGGAGGAAGCATCGGCAAACGTTCAGTCCGTGGCGTCCGCCAGCGAAGAGATGGCCGCCTCGGTTGGCGAGATCAGCCGACAGGTGCAGGAATCCGCCAGGATTGCCGGCGACGCCGTGGATCAGGCCCAAAAGACGAACGATCGCGTTTATGCGTTGTCTCAGGCTGCGACACGCATTGGCGATGTCGTCGAGTTGATCAATACCATTGCAGGCCAGACCAATCTGCTGGCCTTGAACGCAACCATCGAAGCGGCGCGGGCCGGAGAAGCGGGACGCGGCTTTGCCGTGGTGGCGTCCGAGGTCAAGGCGCTCGCCGAGCAAACCGCGAAAGCGACCAGCGAGATCAGTCACCAAGTTGCAGACATCCAGACGGCGACGCAAGATTCCGTGGCGGCAATCAGAGAAATCAGCGGCACTATCGGCCGCATCTCGGAAATCTCGGCGGCCATTGCATCCGCGGTCGAGGAGCAGGGAGCGGCCACCCAGGAGATTTCCCGCAACGTCCAGCAGGCGGCGCAGGGCACGACTCAGGTGGCCTCGAATATCTCCGACGTGCAGCGTGGCGCCAATGAAACGGGGACGGCTTCATCGCAGGTGCTTGGGTCGGCGCAATCGCTTTCCCTCGAAAGCAACCGCCTCAAATTGGAGGTCGGCAACTTCCTGAACACGGTGCGCGCGGCGTAATGGCGTTCATCTTTGGCTCCGGCGGCGAACCGCCGCGAAGGCGCTAGCCGATATCGGTTCTGCCGGAGGGTGGAAGCTTTGAACCTGCTCGGTTCTGATTGCATCAGAACCGAGTTCCATCTTTGGCATTGACGCGTTTTCCAGCACCCGAACACCGGCACCAATTTCGTCCGGAAACGCTAATGTCCGCCGATTGCAAGGGCGCCAGTTTCCGATATGACATCTTATAAGTAACGCTCAGGGGAAACGAACATGGCCTTTTCACTCTACGACGCCACTGTCGCGAATTATCTGCAGACGCTTGGCGCGGTCGGCGGTTTCCTCGAGCGCGGCCTGGTCTATTTTCGCGAACAGAACATCGATCCGGAAACCATGGTCGAGGCGCGGCTGGCGCCGGACATGCTGCCGTTGCGTTTCCAGATCATCTCCGTCGCCCAGCATTCCCGCGGCGCCATCGAGGCCGTGCAGAGCGGAGAATTTCGTCCGCCCTCGTTCAAGACGCCGTACGACTATGCCGGATTGCAGGGGCTGATCGCGCAAACCCAGGAAGCGCTGTCGGCGTGGACGCCGGAGGCCGTCAATGCGCTCGGCGGCCGCGATGTCGTCTTTCATCTCGGCGAGCACAAATTGCCGTTCACGGCGGAGGGTTTTCTGATGTCGTTCTCGCTGCCCAATTTCTATTTCCACGCCACCACCGCCTACGACATCCTGCGCACCAATGGCGTGCCGCTGGGCAAGCGGGATTTCATGGGCAGGCTGAAGATGAAGAAGAGCTGAGGGGGCCGGGCGGAACGCGATGTGATGGCCGCGTTTCCACGCGCCGCTTCTTCCCGTTCCGGTCCGTGCGAGCCGATGGCGTTTTTCCCGGCCAGAGAGGGGCGTTTAGGCGCCAAGAACGCGACTTGAGCCTTTGCTAAGCCATTGATTGCCTGCGTTATTCTGCCGCAGCCATAAGCCTGCGCATTACAAAAGTTTAATTCCCTAGCCAGCGCGCGGTAAGGCGACGAACCCCATCTTCCGTCCTGTCAGGTGCCCAGCCCCCGCACCGTCGAAATCAGGCTCTGGAGATTTTAGAAACATGACCGAACGTCCCGTCGATCTTTCCTTGCTACCGTCCAACGGCGCGCCGCGCCGTTCGCTGTTCTCCGCGCGCAAATTCGCGCTGATGGCTTCCGTCGTCGCCGGCCTCGGCGCCGCCGTCTATGGCTTCTCGCCGCAGCAGGGCCCCGTCGATGTCTTCACCAGCGCGGCGCACGCGCAGGTCAACACCGAAGTCCGCAAGGTCGAGCGGCCGATCGGTTTCGCCGACATTGTCGAGCGCGTGAAGCCGTCGGTGATTTCGGTCAAGATCAATATCGCCGAGAAGACCACGAAGGGTGACGACAGCGCCAACAAGGACGAGGACTCGCCGTTCCAGCCGGGGTCGCCGATGGAGCGCTTCTTCCGTCGCTTCGGCGGTCCGGATGGTCTGCCTCCGGGCCTGCGCGGCGGACCGCGTGGCGGCCGTGGCCCGGTGACCGGCCAGGGTTCCGGCTTCTTCATCTCGCCTGACGGCTTTGCCGTGACCAACAACCATGTGGTCGACGGCGCCGACAAGGTCGAGATCACGATGGACGACGGCAAGACCTACACCGCGAAGGTGATCGGCACCGATCCGCGCACCGATCTCGCGCTGATCAAGGTCGAGGGCCGCAAGGATTTCCCGTTCGCCAAGCTCTCCGATAGCAAGCCGCGGATCGGCGACTGGGTGCTCGCCGTCGGTAACCCGTTCGGCCTCGGTGGAACCGTGACCGCCGGCATCGTTTCGGCCTCCGGCCGCGACATCGGCAACGGCCCGTACGACGACTTCATTCAGATCGACGCGCCCGTGAACAAGGGCAACTCCGGCGGTCCGGCGTTCGACACCAATGGCGAAGTGATGGGCGTCAACACCGCGATCTATTCGCCGTCCGGCGGCAGCGTCGGCATCGCGTTCTCGATCCCCGCTTCGACGGTCAAGAGCGTGATCGCCCAGCTCAAGGACAAGGGCTCGGTCAGCCGTGGCTGGATCGGCGTCCAGATCCAGCCGGTGACGTCTGACATTGCCGACAGCCTCGGCATGAAGAAGGCGGAAGGCGCGCTGGTGGCGGAACCGCAGGCCAATGGCCCGGCAGCGAAGGCCGGTATCCAGTCCGGTGACGTCATCACCGCCGTCAATGGCGAGCCGGTCAAGGACGCCAAGGAACTCGCCCGCACCATCGGCGGTCTCGCGCCGGGCAATGCGGTCAAGCTCAACGTGCTGCAGAAGGGCCAGGACAAGGTCATCAACCTCACGCTCGGCCAGTTGCCGAACACGATCGAGGCCAAGGCCGACACCGATAAGGAAGACAAGGGTGGCGCCACCAAGGGAACCGGCGTGCCGAAACTCGGCCTGACGGTTGCCCCCGCCAACAGCGTGGCCGGCGCCGGCAGGGAAGGCGTCGTGGTCACCGAGGTCGACCCGAAGAGCGCGGCGGCCGAACGCGGCTTCAAGGAAGGCGACGTCATTCTTGAGGTTGCCGGCAAGAGCGTCGCCAGTGCCGGCGAGGTGCGCGAGGCGATCGACGCCGCCCGCACCGAGAACAAGAACAGCGTTCTCATGCGCGTGAAGAGCGGCGGTTCGTCGCGCTTTGTCGCGGTGCCGCTGGCGAAGGGCTAAACGAGGACTAGATATCAGATGGAGGGTTTCGCCGGCATTCGTCGCCCCCGCCGACGTCTCCTTCCGGGGAGCGGGTCCAAAACTCGCTCCCTCAGGCAACCTTCTTGCGGAATACGCCCCCCTCCGTCGGAAGGGCCTAAGGGCGGTGAGGTCCCCCAGCTTCACCGCCCGCTTTTTCCACTTGGGAGCATGATCCGGAAAAGCGGAGACCGATTTTCCGAAAAGTTCATGCTCGGACAAAAAGATAGAATGGGATGATTTTTCGAAGAAAAGTCATCCCATTCTTTTGAGGTTAGCCGGTCGCCTTGCATGTGCAGGGCGACCGCGCCATGGTGAGAGAAAGCCCATTCCCGTGACCGCAACTGCCTCCCAAATGCGCCTGCTGATCATCGAAGACGATCGCGAGTCCGCCGACTATCTGGTCAAGGCGTTCCGCGAAGTCGGCCATGTCGCCGATCTCGCCAGCGATGGCGAGGAGGGCCTGTCGATGGCCGACGGCGGCGATTACGATGTGCTCGTAGTGGATCGCATGCTGCCCAAGCGCGACGGCCTGTCCGTGATCGGCGCGCTGCGCGACAAGGGCAACCGCACGCCGGTCCTGATCCTCTCCGCGCTTGGCCAGGTCGACGACCGCATCAAGGGCCTGCGCGCCGGCGGCGACGACTACCTGCCAAAACCCTATTCATTCGCCGAACTGCAGGCGCGCGTCGAAGTGCTGTCGCGCCGCAACGTCGGTCCGGCCGAAGAGACCACCTACCGCGTCGGCGATCTCGAGCTCGACCGTCTCTCGCATCGGGTCGCGCGCGGCAAGGATGAATTGACGCTGCAGCCGCGCGAATTCCGGCTGCTCGAATATTTGATGAAGCACGCGGGCCAGGTGGTGACGCGCACCATGCTTCTGGAAAACGTCTGGGATTATCATTTCGATCCGCAGACAAACGTGATCGATGTGCATATTTCGAGGCTGCGCTCCAAGATCGACAAGGGCTTTGAGCGGCCCTTGCTGCATACGATCCGTGGCGCCGGATACATGATCCGTGACGGGATACGTTGAAACCCTATAAAAATAGGGGTTTAGTGACTTTGCCCCTCCGATCGCTTACCGATTTATTACCGATTTTTTCGCGCGTCTAAGTCGTTGATTTTCAACGATGCAACCCGTCACGAATGCTTTGTCCGTGACGCAATCGAAGAAGTGCCCATTGTTAAAGGGCTTTCTTCATTTTGCTTGGTCCGGTTACTTACCGCTTTTGCGCCGCGTCCCTGCGACGCGCGTGACCGCCTGTGCGCTGGCGACGGCTGGCCCTCGTCGTCCTTAGCCCCGCGCTTCCGGCGCGCTGTACGGCGTTCCTACGGCCTTGCCCCTGACGCCTGACGCCTGTCCCCTATCGTGTGATGACAACGACGTGCTCGACGCCGGCGTGTCGCTCGTCGGACCGGTGCTCGATGGCATCGCCTTGCGCCTGCGCGTGCCAGACCAGCGCGGCTTCCTCCCGCTCGGCGCGCAGCCGGTCACGCCCAATCTCGCTCAAGCGGACCTCACGCTGTTGCTGCGTCAGCGCATTCGCATAGTCGCACTGGTCCAGCTCGACTGAAAGGGCGCGGATCACCGCTTCCTTGTGCAACCAAATCGTAAACGCGAACGTGTCGGAGACCTCGCCACTCGCGCTGCCGGTGACCGCTGCCCCCTTGTCGGCGGTCATCGCGACCAGCGGAATGTGCACCGTGTGCTGCGGCCATGCGACACTGCCAAAGTGCTCCACAAGCCCATCGATGGACGGCTGGGCTCAATAAAGGGCTGAACGTGATCGAGTTCATGCCCGGCTTCGTTGAAGCAGTGCAATCGCTCGGAAAGCGACCCACTCGCCCAAGGCCAAAATGATCGACACGGACTTGCTACAAGACGGTAATGGCGGGATGGGGCGCCAAGGAATAAGGCGGCGCATCGCCGCTCCTATTTGGTAAAAAAGCGGCAATCCAAAGCCAGCTTGAACTGACATAGAACCAGTCGGCCAGTTCAAGCGGCCAACCCAAAGATCGCACTTCACAAGATGTTCGTCTTCGATGTCGAAGAACGGTAAGTTCGCCAACGCGCCAGTACGTCATTCGGAAGACGTTAAGCGGGGCTTACTTCAATCGACTTGCGGGCGTCCGGCAGCGTTTTGAGCCATACTCTCAAATCGTCTGGCAGGATGATCGTACGCCTCCCGTGCTTCTTGGCCTTGAGATCACCGCTGCTGATCGCCTCGCGAATGGAGGTCAGCCCGATCCCGGTGAGGGCGCTTGCCTCCTCTGGTGACACCGACAGCCGTTCCGAGAGCGGTACCTTTCCCTTCTGCCCGAACTCGTTCATCACTTAAGCCCCTTATCGTTTGCGGGCCACAACGGCGTGGCTAGTCGCGTCGCCCTTGTCCTCGACCTGGCGACAACCTCACGCGCCTCCTTTGCGTAGCTTGTACAGCCGCCGTTAAAGAGCGCATCGGAAAACGTGATCATCCCCCACATGATGCAATTGGCCGTGCCGAAGCAAAATGGTTGTCAAAAATGCGTGGCACAATTGGATACCAAAGCGAATGAAAGGAAAGGTTCTCGCTTCCCAATTTCTTCGCCCCTATCGGCCGCATCTGCTGAGAGAGGCACACACATCGGACCAGCATATTAGAGCCAACTGATGGAGAGTTGCGCCTCAATGCGGCTGTGCTAGTACGCCCACTCTCGAATCGAGGAGCTAAAAGTGGCGAAGAAGGCAAAGAAGACGGCTACGAAGAAGAAACCTGTGCGTCGCGAATACACAAAGGCTGACGTGAAGGAGCTGCGCGCTCATTCGAAAGCGAAGACTCCGGTTGCAAAAATTGCGAAGCTCACAAAGCGCTCCGAAGGCTCACTCCGCCAAAAGGCGCTCAAGCTTGGAATCCGGCTCGGTCACCAGCGCTAGAAGGCGGCATCATGACGCTCTTCAACAGAGTGTTCTCGACCAGAACGTTGTTGCAAATCATCTGCGTTCTCGTCGCGGTTGTCGCGATGAAGTTGTTGAGCGCTCATTATGACTTCAGCTGGGCAGCCGCAGTTGGCGGTTGACTAAAAGAACACCCTGGAAGGCTGAGCAGAAAAGAAGCCCACCTAGTGGCGAGCTATCACGCGACGTTCAAGCGTACGAAGTAATGGCGCCTTCAGAGCCGCAGGGTGAAGGAGACTAGTCAAAAATCTAGCGCGGGCGATTTCCCGATATGTGCGGCAGGACTCGAACCAGCAACCAGGCCGTTATGAGCGGCAGAATACCGATCGGCTTCGTTGATTTTGCTGCGTTTTCGTCTTCGTTCGATAGCGTTTGTTGCGTTTCGGTGAGGTCGTTTCTGGTGCGAAACTGGTGCGGTTACCAGTTCGCGGTTCGGACGGTGGGCGATCGCCGCCGGGCATTGAAATTCGATTCCCGCGGGCGTCGGCGATTCGATTCCGGTCGCACTTATCGAGAACCAGCTGCTGGAATTCTCTTCCGCTTTCATTGCCGCGATCTGTCCCTGGCCGGCATTGAAAGAACAGCTTATCCTTTTGTGAATAAAGAGGAATATCAGCGACTTTTCTGGCGATACCAACAAAAGTACCTGCGATCACTGGTTCGTCAAGCTCATAACCTGAAGGTCATAGGTTCAAATCCTATCCCCGCAACCAAGTTTTAAGCCCTTGAGAACGCATCGTTTTCAAGGGCTTTTTGCTGTCCGGATTTTGGCCCGAAATGTCGTTCGTGGAAGCGCCGTGGAAGCGACAGGAGGAAAGTCGCAGCGTAAAGTCGGCGGGGTTGGCCGCGATGTAATGACTCAATTGTGATCGGGGGCGCGCGGTTCGCGAGCCACGACCGTGCGGCTTACGGGCATCGCAGTCAGCAGGACGTTGAAGCCCTTGCTGTCTTTATGCATCCACGCAAGGCCAACTGTAGTGACCTCCGGCGAGATGGGCTGCAGCTTTCTGTCCCCCGAACCCCCACGTGAGCCGGTTTAAGCGGGACCGGATTTCCCAGACACTGTGAATGTTTCGATGAGGTGCGGAGCGAGTGGCTTCGAAGGCACCCACCGCGGCTCGTCCGGATTGCCAATCTCATATTTTTGATTGTCGTTCCAGTCGTCGCGCTGCGGCACATTCTCCAGGCCGATTGCGTGAACCTGGACCTCGTCGCCTTCAATCCGCAAGCGTAGGAAATTGTTGTATCGGCCGATGCGCAGCGCGCTGAAGGCATCGTTGCGGTTCATGCGCAGCCAGCGGCACGTAAGAAGCATGTTGAGGCCGAAATAGGTACTTCCGAACAGGAAACCGACAGCCCCCATTTCGAGGAGGAGGAGGCTCACCCACGTCCAGACGCTGTACCATTCACCCGCAAGCGTGAAATGCTCGGCGTTGCAGGCTGTAAACCAGCGTGCCGCGAGGATCGCCGTGACGACGTGGGCGGTGATGTGGACAAGGCTTGTCCCGATGACGATCATGGCTTTCTGGAATTGAAGCCAGAGCTTCTCGGTCGCCAAGGCGTCGAACTCGTCAGGTCTGATTCGGCGGATTCGCCACGTTCGAAAGATCTCCCCGAGCGAAACCTTCTCCTGATCGGTCGTATAAGCGATGATTCCGCTGCCGATGATCAGGGCGACTGCGATGTACGCGTCTATCTCGTCCCGCAGGCCGATCAGAACGCCGACGGCGAAGTAGACCAGCCCCATTAGTATCGAGAAATCCCAGTTCTTGAAAGCAAACCAGATGTTCTGCCAAAGAAGGTCCTGGCTAACTCTGATAGAGGGATACACGGCGGGCTCGGTGGCGGTCGGCGCCTGTTTGGCCGTTGAGCCCTGCGCTGGCGGCACCTCAGGTTGCTTGATTGCTGTGGCTTGCTCGGTGTCCTGAACCTCCGTCGCTTTGTCGGCGAGGGTCAGCCTCACTTTTCGACTGTTCCAGCGAACGCTGACATACTTTTCGAGTTGATGGGTCGGATGGAGGAATGCGCCACCGCCGCCTGAGGTCACGAATTGCGTGCCATCCACTGCTTGGTAGCGGCTGTAGTGGTGTGTATCGCCGGACAAAAGAAGCGGGATGGTCAACTGCTTGTCGGCTCTCTTGATGATGCGGAGGGCGTAATCGACGATTTCCCAGGAGTTGGTGTTGGTGTCGGTATAAAGCCAGCCGGGCTCCGCTGTGCAGAGAATGATACGCGAGCCGCGCAGCAGCTCGTTCGACCGCGCAATCATCTCGAAGTAGTCGGCCTGCGGCTGGTCCATGTCTTCGGCGAGTTGAATGTCCATCGCCCAAAGCCACCAGGTCTTTGTAAGCTGGATCGCAAAATAACTTCGCTTCTGATGGGTGCGCCAACCGCCGAAGTGGGTGGGGCGCGTCGGCGTGAAGTACGCGAGGAACTGCACCAGGCCATCATACCAGTCGTGGTTGCCCGGAATGGCAAACAACGGTACCCCGTTGGGGTCTTTCCGGTCGGGGTCTGGGAAGGCCCACCGATAAGGTTGGAACAGCTGGTTGCGGTAGGTCTGCGCGTTAGCCAGCGGATAGACTTCGTCGCCGCCCATGATGAGCATCTGACCGCGTGGTAGTTTCTTCCCCTCGACTTCACATTCCTTGCGGGCAAGCAGACATGCGACCGCGAAGGTGCTGTCGAAACCATCGCCGAGGTCGGCCACGAAGTCGAACCATACGGGCCCGGTCCCTTCAGGACTAAATTCATCGACGAAGGCCGTCGCACGTTCCAAATGCTTTTCAGGCGGGACTGTATCGAGCGCGGCGATCATGAGGCGACGGTCGGCGTACTGGCCAAACATTGCTGACGTGACCACGTTGTTCAACAGCTTGAGGAGTAAGATGGGATTGAACCAGCGGACCATCCCCGGATAGGTCCTGTAATCCTTCAAGTAGTCAGCGCCCATGGAAGCCCCCGAGATTCTGCATCAGAATAGGGTGTTCGTGGCAAGATGCAACCGGGAGAGGAATTTGATCTACTCGGGACAGGGATGAATGGCGCGATAGGCGCCGTGCCTGATGACGCATTTGGCGCGGTCATGTAGCACAGGTCAGTCGGCGGACTTGGTCCGAGTCAGTTCGCTGACCGATAAGGTTTCGAGCAAAGCTTATCACTCCGTCGAAGTCCGTTTGACTCGCGTCATTTCGGTGCGATGCGCCGGGGCTAAGGGGAATTAGCTTCAGGCATGGGCAGATTGCTGCACGACTTAATTCGGCAGACCGACTTCACTATCTTCGTTTTTTGCTGCGGCCCGGCCAAGGCAGAACGCCATCAAGCTCGCGCAGGCCCTGCGTTTCCTCTTCCCACCGCTTTCGCTCCGGTGGAGGCGGCGGAAGCTCTTCATCGCCAAACCAGAGAAGCGTCAGCGTCTGGTCCCAATGGCTCAAATGGATTGTGTCCTCGTAGAGCGATCCATCCCGCTCCCAATTCTCGAACCACTGCCCGGGTTCTGCTTCTTCAGGGCTCGACAACCTTTCCCCGGCGCGAACGCGTGCGCTGTAGGAGTCTACGGGTAGCGGCGATCCCGGCTGGATCCAGGCCTTGGCCTCCCTGAACTGGGCCGATCGAGCGCTATAGCGGACCTTGCCCTCTTCGGAGAGAACAAAGGCGCATAATTCGCGAGAGAACGTAGCGAACCGTGAACCGGTGGAGATGAGCGACGCCTCGAATTCGTCGGCCAAGGCGTTGATTGACGCGAACCCCATCTCCGCCGTGTCAACGCGGGGCTTAAAGAGTTTGTAGGGAAGCAACAGCTCGGCCGCGAACACGTCGCAAGCAACCTCGCCCGGCGGCCGGCGGGAATAACTCCAACTCGGACCGGCATGATCGGCGCCGATTCCCAGCGCCACATGAGCTACTTCATGGCAGACGCTGAATCTTTGGCGCCGCGAATTATGCGCGCAGTTCACGCAGATGTGGAACTTGCCATCGGTGTCGTAAAAGGACCAAGCATCCTCTTTCTCTTCGAGCTCCTTGATCTTGATGACGCCGTCGATCTCGGCCGCGTAACTCTCGACAGAGACCGGAAGAGCCGACGGGCCGCAGCGGCCGACGAACTCCCGCGCCTTCAGTACGATCGTGAGTTCGTCCATCATGGTCCTATCCCATAATCTGGCGGATGCGTTCGAGGGACGTCGCGTAGTTGGGCCGTGCGCCACGGTTCACGACGGTTGTGAGCATGCGAAATTGGTCGAAGGTCACGCTGGGGTCCGCGCGCACAAATTCGATCAGCTTCACGTCAACATCTGCATGATCGGCCAGAAAGCGGAGGATATCCGCGTCCCGCCTCGGGGGCGTGAGGGCTATAATGAGCTTGTTAACGACCTCCTCGGAGGGCGCCTCTTTAGCGCCGGTCTCCAAGCGATAAATGTAGGCGTGGTCGACCTCGCTGGCGTCGGCGACATCCCTCAAACTTAGGTCCCGGCGATCCCTTAGGCCCTTGAGCCAAACTCCTAGCGCCGTCTCCGGCATCCGACCTCCTTGACAAAGTTTGTCCGTTACCCCATATGTTGTCTGTACAGACAACACGCCCTTTTTGGCCGCTAAGACCAGAGAGGGTGTTTTTTGAAGCCCGACTGTTGTCTGGTCGGACACCACTATGTCACCCGGTAGGGCCTAACGCAAGCGCCACTAAGGCGGGAAGGTGTTGAAATGTCTGTCGATGTCGCCGCGCACCTGGTGCGCATCCATATCAACCGGGAGGCCTACAAGTCGCCGAATCCCACCACGGGCGAGGCTCTCTACGAATTGGGCAAGGTGCCCAAACACGAGAAGCTCTACCGTGAGGTCAGCGACGATGAGGAAGACAAGCTGGTGCCGCGCGACGATGCCCGCGTGTATCTGAAGGAGGACGAGCACTTCTACAGCCAGAAGGCGTTCTCGATCTTCGTCAACACGGACGAACATGACGTCGAGAAGAAGCACATCTCGTACGCCCAGGTGGTCGAACTCTACCTCGGCGACGGCGGCAAGCCCTCCAATGAGTACCTGATCAAGTATTCGCACGGCCCCGCGGAGAACCCGAGCGGCACCTTGGCTCCAACCGAGAAGGTAAAAGTGAAAGATGGCATGCGCTTTAGGGTTGCCGGAACTGGCGAGTCATAACCCGTTCATCAAAGACCTCGACGAACTCGGTTACCATGTCGATTTCGTCGGCGGGTATCTCGTCATCTACGGCCTGCCGTACCTCGACCAGGACGCCGCGCTTCAGCACGGCGACTGGGCGTGTCCGGTCGATCTGCTTGACGCCGTCATCGACAAGCCGAAGCACCACCAAGCGTGGTGGCGAGGCAGCCGGCCGCATGACGGCGCCAAGCGCCAGCTGCGTCTTGGCGGCGGCCCGGACCGCGTGACGGTCGCGCCGGACCTCATTACCGATTGCTCGTTTTCATTCAAGCTGCTGAATGAAGACGGCGTCGCCCGCGACTACCTTTCGTTTGAGGAGAAGACGCAGACCTATCTCGACACGATAACCGGACCGGCCCTTGCCGCGTTCCCGGATGCCACGCCGCTGCGCGGCATCGCGGTCAAGGCGGCGGCGCAAGGCAGCCCCCTTCGTTTTCCCGACACCATGTCCGCGCGATACCACATCAACGACATCTCGGCTCTGCTGCGCGGTAAGAAAGCCGCCATCATCGGGCTCGGCGGCACCGGCGCCTACATCCTCGATTTCATCGCGCGAACTCATCTGGAGCGGATTGCGCTGTTCGACGACGATAAAGTGCATGTTCATACGATCTTTCGGGTGCCGGGCTTCATCCCCGGCGCCATCAAGGGGCTGAAGGTCGACGCCTTGGCGCGGCAATATGGTCATTGGCACGCCGGGATCGATCCGATACCCGAACGCATCACCTCGGAGAATATCGAGCGCCTAGCCGAATTTGATTTCGTCTTTGTCTCGGTCGATGACGGGCCGGCCCGCCTGCTCATCGTCGATTGGCTGAGCGCAAAAGGCATACCCTATGTCGATTGCGGCATGGGCCTCAATCGATCTACGGTCGGCCTCAGCGGCTTCGTTCGCATCACTGGCACCGATCGCAAGGCATTCGAAACCAATGTCCACTCAGCTTATTTGCCAACTGAGAATGCCAAGGATGACGAATACCGCAAACAGCCTCAGATCACCGAGCTCAACGCCTTCAACGCTATAATGGCCGTCATCAGGTTCAAGCAGCATTTTCTGCTTCTTGATCGCCTGGACGATGCTACGAGCTACGTCTTCGATACCGCATTGCTTGAGATCGATTCGAAAGGACGGTCGGAGTGACCTTCACCTATCAGGCTGTCGAGCGCATACCCAAGCAGCTCAGTGAAGGCGTCGTGTATCACAGCCCGGAGTTCGAGGTTGCCGCTCTCCTGTGCGCATGCGGGTGCGGACACCGGGTCATGTTGCTCGTGCCAGACAGTCATCATGTCTCGTCTGAACGCGGCATGGCCACCGTCAAACCGTCGATCGCCGTCTGCGATGCGCCATGCAAGGCGCATTATTTTATCACCGCTGGCGAGGTGCAATGGTTGCCGGCTTTCTCTGCCGCCATGGCATCATCAGTCATGCGCAATCAGATTGCTCGCCACGCGACCGTTGACGCGAAACGCCGGCCGTGGACCACCCGCTTGTGGGCGGCCATCGCACGAGCATTCAACAAACTCAGAGAGTTGCCCGGCGTATGAATGCCGAGCGGATCCCGCACCGCAACCCGGGCCACGCATCTATGGTGGCCGCAACGTAGGATTTTTCCTAGATTACCCCTCGCGCGCCGATAGAATGGCCCGGGGGATCAACCATGATCGAACAGCTGGTGATTAACTGGTCCGCGCAATTCTTTTTGCGCTCGAAACCTCTCAACGACGCCGCCATCGAGAGCTTATTTGACGCGCTTCCCGCCACCGTAAAGAACGCGGGAAAGCCTTTATTCCGAGTTGTACGCAAGGTCCATAAGGGCAAGAAGTACTCGGCTATTTGCTTTCCCTATGACCGCCAAACCGTGTTCCTTGCCGAAGAAGCCGGCATATCCGACCGCGTTCATGGCTTCATGCTCGTCGTCGAACATGGCGACGTTGTTGCCATCCACAAATCCGCATTGGAAGTTCCGGCACTGTTCAAGGGCGAGTGGTTAGGCCGAATAAAAGCCGGCAACGTAGAACGGGCCGTTGCAACGGCCGGCGCCAAATTTGAATCCATGCGATTGCGTCTGATGACAACCTCACGGCAAGCGCTGCGCAGCAAGACCCTGGAAGCCGATGATCTGGAAAATGCGATGCCGATGGCAAGCGCTAGCCGCTATATCAGCCAGCGATACCGTGTTCGACGTGGAAGCACACGGCTGACGGCGACGCCTAACACCGGCCGCATCGCGCAGAACTCAGACCGAGCCGGCTACAAAGCCGCGGTCGATTGGTCGATTGAAGTCATGACTGAGCTTGCACGTGATGCCGGCGACGTTGCACCTTTCATCGCAAACTTTGCGCGTCTGGTAGACCTGGCGTCGCTACCAACCGCTACCAATCCAACAAATCTGGCAATCGATGTGGCGGAGATAAGGGATCGACTATTGTCGGAGCCACCGCTCATCAAGCTGTTCGACAAGGAGCGGTCGGGAAAATTCCGCGAACTGACGGTCCGGGAAGCCAACGAGATTTTGGAGGCGCTTGATCAGGAGTTCGTGGTCGAGGGAGCGCGCGACGCCCTTCGGATCCTTGACGGCCCGGGCGCGGCCGAGCTTGGTTCGCTAAGATGGGGCAAAACTCGCATCGGCCTATCGACCCTTGCCCTGCCCAAAACCGATGGGATTTACGTCGCGCCTGCCGATCAGGGGGCCGACGGCGATCAGCAAACAGCGCTGAAGATGTATCTCGACCGCGAGAATCTTTTCCTTATCCTCTTTGACGACATCAATATCGCCTATGTGAACGGCGAGCTTTTCCAAGACAACGTGATGCGCGATGGTGGCGCACTGTTTCTTGGCCATCTCCTTCCCGAGGATAGCTTGAAGAAGGTTTCAAGCGAGAAGGGACGCTTTCGCGCGAACCAAACGAAGTTCGCCGCGGGTTCGGTCTTCGGTCAAGTGCAAAGCACGATCGCTGCCGCAGACGATATATTGATCTGCGACGACCTCGGCGACGAATGGGCCGATTTTATCGGCATGAATACCAAGGGCGCTCCACCCACGATAACGTTCTATCACGCAAAGCACGGCAAACTATCGTTAGGCGCTGGCGCCTTCCATATCAGTGTGAGCCAAGCTGAAAAGAATCTCGGCCGTCTCGCTCTTCCCAAAGCTGCGATCGACACCAAATTCGACAGCTGGGAGAAAGAGCCTTACAAGAATAGTAACAAAGTAACTGCTATCGCGCGTGTTATACGCGGCGGCCCGAGATCAGATATTGAAAAGCATCTCGTGAGGCTGCGCAATTCACCAGAAGTGTTCAAGCGCGTCTCAATTGTTACGTCGTCGTTAAGCAAGAAAGTTGTCGAAAACGCATTCGCCGATATCAAGAGCGGCAAGCGTCCGACTGCGCACTTTGTTCAGCTCTATTGGTTGCTGACGTCTTTCTTCTCGGCCTGCGCAGAAGTTGGGGCTGCCGGTTATGTCATTTGCCAGCCATAAATCACTAGCTAAAAGGAGATGCTTGCCATCCGATGCCTCCAGTCTCCGGGTTGCCAACTGATAAGCAAATTACACAACGCTTATCAGTCAGTCGGCGTGTTCCATAAATGTTCGATATCTGAATGTCTCCCTATCCTTGTGGCAGAGACCGACTGCGAGTTCACTCCGCTAGGCGACCCATTCCCGAATTCTTGCAGGACGAGGAGGGGGTTCTGGTGTGATAATCTGAAATCGTCGATCTACCGATTCCCTGGGTAGTGCGGCAGGACTCGAACCTTCAACCAGACCGTTATGAGCGGCAGGATATCGATCAGCTTCGTTGATTTTGCTGCGGTTTCGTCTGTATCCGATCGCGTTCGTTGTGACTCGGCAAGGTCGTTTCTGGTGCGAAACTGGTGCGGTTGGTCTGCAGCCGAAATTTAGAGCGCCTATAGCGACCTGAACCCTGTCGTAGTTTTGCTGATGCCGCTCGACGGTCAAGCCGAGCTATCCAACAGCTTCGCACAAGTCGGCGCCTTCCTGCATTTGCCAAGTAGCCGCGGTATGGCGGAGTGAGTGCCGTACCGCGTCCTCACCGAGGCCCGCATCCAATTTGGAAGTCCCACTCAGAGAGTCTCACACTTGGGCCTGGTGCCCCGAATTCAAAAGCTCCCGATGATCAGGGGGGCTTTGTACGTCATCGTCCGTTCCGGCACGCTGCGCTGGTTCCGCAAAATGAGTGTCGCCTGATCGTCTTCATGCCGATGCGGTACCTGAGGCTGATATGATGGCCGCTTCGAAGCGCTGGCGTGTGGAGATCGCAAGTCGTCCCAGTCCGAAGTGCTCCTGCATGCCGCGGATCAGATCTTCATTCTCCTCAAGGCCCTCTGCACGAAGGACATCGGCAAGGCCTGCTAATTCGGGCAACGGCACGTCACCGTGCTCGCGGCCGCTACCGCCACGGTAGGGCGACTTGGTTCCGGGCGCTGCGTTTTGAGGCCAGACGATCTCCCGATCGCCGTCCCGGGTTGTGGGGAAACGGCCTTGCCCAAGCGCTGCCCGGATGATCCGTTGCACCGTTTCGCCCGAACGTTGGAAGCCGTGGGCGCGCGCGATGCGGTCGATTAAAACGTCGAAATAGATCGGTCCTTCGATTTCGACTACATGGTCAATCATGTTGCGGACATTGCCGCGGTAGGCAACGTCGTAGAAGCGCTCTCGGTCGGGGGCCGCGACGGTGCTGGGGTCAGCCCTCGTGTAGGTGCTCGGCATCGCGGCAGGGTCCGCTGCAGCCGACGTCGGTCCGCGCGCGTAGATCCTTGGCTCCTCGTCAGGCTCGCTGTCGTTTGCGGGAGCAGGGGGAAGCGGCTGCGAGTGTTGCGAATCGTGCTCGATGGGAGGAGCCGAGTTCGCCTCCTCGTCAGAAAGTACGACCGTTTTCGACCCATCTTGAGCGCTGACCGAGATCTCCTCCATGGCCGACAGTGCACCAGTGTCGATGGCCTCTTCCGGGGAGGTGGCCGATGGTCGCGATGCGCGGTCCGTTTCGAGATCGGCTGTCAGGCGCGTATGGATCTTTTCCGCAGCCGACGAGCCGTCCATCCACCACTCGGTGCTCCAGATGCGCCGGATGCGCCAGCCGAGGTCGGTCAAAACCATCTCGCGCAGGCGGTCGCGATCGCGCGCAGTAGCCGAGCGGTGATAAGTGGCACCGTCGCACTCGACGCCGGCGAGATAGCGGCCAGGAAAATCCGGATGCACGACGCCGAGGTCGATCCGGAAGAACGAAACGCCTACCTGTGGATGAACTTCCCACCCGCGTTTTTGCAGCGCGTCCATTACTGCATCCTCAAAAGGCGATTCCGTTCCGCGACCGGTCGGCGAGAAAGCCTCGGCGATGGCGCGCGCGCCGTGCTCGGCGAATTCCAGGAAGTGCTTGAAGTCCACCACCCCCTTGGCACTGGTGCGCCCGAGGTCGATCTGCTCGGGACGGAGTGTCGCGAACACCAATAGCTCGCTGCGCGCACGGGTGATCGCAACATTGAGCCGGCGGTGACCGCCCTCGCCGTTGAGCGAGGAGATCTGCGCCGTAATGCGGCCTGTCTTATCGGGGCCGACGGCCACCGAAAAGATGATGACGTCGCGCTCGTCGCCCTGAACGTTCTCGATGTTCTTGACGAGAATTGGCTCGCGCGTCTGGTGTTTGTCGAAATGGGGCTCCAGTGCGGGATCGCTTCGTCGCGCCTGGTCGAGCATGTTCTCGATCAGGCGCTGCTGGTCGCCGTTGAAGGTGACGACGCCGATCGATTTGGTCGATGTCTTCAGGCGTCGGACAACCTCGGCGACGACCGCTTCGGCTTCCTTGCGGTTTACCTTGGCGCCGCCGCGTTCGTAGATGCCGCCCTCGACGTGGACATAGCGAACCGCGGTGTCACGGGTCACCGGCGACGGGAAGGTCATCAGTTCGCCGCGGTAATATTTCGCGTTCGAAAACGCAATCAGGCTCTCATGGCGGCTGCGGTAGTGCCACGACAGTCGCATGCTCGGGATGTTAGAGGCGAGACATTCGTCGAGGATGCTTTGCTGGCTCTGCACCGTCGAACCGTCATCTTCTTCGTCGTCGACGCCGCGCTGCCCGACGCTAGTCGGCGGAAGCTGTTCCGGATCGCCTACGACGATCACTTGGCTGCCGCGAGCGATGGCCCCGATGGCGTCCCAGACGGGGATTTGCGAAGCCTCGTCGAAGATAACGACGTCAAACGGTTTGGCCTCAGCCGGCAGGTATTGCGCGATCGACAGCGGGCTCATCATGATACAGGGCGCAAGCTGCGTCATCACGTTCGGGATCCGCCCAAAGAGCTGGCGAAGCGGCATGTGCCGAGCTTTCTTGTTGATCTCCCGAGCCAGCGTTCCCCATTCCGGATCCTTGCCGAAACTGGTCTGTGTCGGCACGGAGGCACCGATCCGCGCCTTGACGATCTGCCTGGCGAGTTCACAGACCTTCTTGTCGGCGGCGACAAAAGCCTCGATCACGGCCTCGTGCCTCTCTGCAAGGAACCCGCTCAGCACATCGTCCTCGTTCACGATGGTTTCTGCAACCCAACGCGCATAGGCGTAGTCGAACGCACCGGCGAGCTCGTCGCGCGCAAAGCGGCCATCTTCAACGGCATCCACGAGCGGTGAAAGTCCGGCAGCTCGGGCCGTTTTCGCAGCCGCCCGCCATGTGGCCCATTGCGGAGCCTTGATGATGTTGGCCTTCCACCGGGCCGTCCGTTCCTGCAACCCGTTGATCCAGCCGGGCTCCAGTTGGATGATCTCTTCAGGGTGATCGAGGCCTACGCACGTGCCAACATCCTTCGCCGCCTGATGCATAGCTGGGAAAGCCTGGTGCATGGTGTCAAACGCCCTGCGTACCTGGCCGCCTGCACGGAAGCGCGAGATGTCCTGCGTGAGGAGGGCGGTGACGTGGGCGGTGATCCGTTCTGGTGGCACGTCGTCGATCTGGAAGGCGTCAACCGCACTTTGCAGGTCCTGGGCCCATTTGATCAGGGCCTGGATGCGCGCCGGGTCGCTCTCCAGCCCGCGCCACAATCGTTCGATACCGCGGAAATGTGGCCTGAGGGCTTCCAGCCCGCGAAGCAGATCGCAAAGGTCTTGCAAAACGATGAGGTCGCGTCCGATGTCGTCGGGCACATCGTCCGAGCAGTAGGGCTGCAGATGAAGTCGTACCTTCTTCTTGCGGCCACTGCGTACCAGCACGTTGGACGCGCAGGCTTCGGTCCATTCCCGCTGCAGGGTCGACAGGTCGAGCCGCGCCGCTTTGAGATCATAATCGGCTGCCAGTTCGGAGGCCTTGTCGCGGATGCGCCCGATCGCGCCAGCCAAGGCGGTCAGCACGCGAATATGCTGCGGAGCCTCCTCGGTGAGTAGCAGCACGCCATCTGCAGCGTTCGGGTTCAGCATCAGCGCGACGAGCTTGATGAGCTGCGGCAACACGCTGTCATCTGCGACCTCGTTCAGTCCGAGGGAGGTGACGAGAGCGTCCGCCGCCTCTTTCATTTGCTGCAGCGACGCCTGCAGGCGATCGACCGCCAGCTGCAAAGATTGCGCCCATGCTGGAGTCCAGTGGGTTTGCTCTATACCCTGCAAGGGATGGACGGACGGGTCGCCGACCGCTTCCAGCGCGGTGCGTATGTCCATGCAGCTCTCGCGCATCCTGGCGAGCTGCTCCGGCGAATGCACCGTTCCGGCCGGCCATGTAAGTTCGATGTCGGCGAGGCGGTCACGATCCGCGACCACACGTCCGAAAGCTTCGTAGGCCGTCATGCCGTTCGCGCGCCTTCGGTGCAGCGCCGAGACCAGCCTGTTCAACTGGTCGCGCTTCTTCTTCAGGTCATCGGCGGCCGTCGACCAATGCTCTTCAGTGACGAGATTGCGCTCACGCCAGGCGGTCGCGAGTTGCTCCAGCACACTCGACTTCTGAGCCTTGGTCGAGTGTACCTCGAGACAGTAGTTGCCGAGCCCGATGGCCTGCATCCGCTGCCTGACGACTTCGAGCGCCGCGGTCTTCTGCGAGACGAACAGCACCGTCTTCTGGTGTGCAAGGCAGTTGGTGATGGCGTTGGCGATAGTCTGACTCTTGCCGGTGCCGGGCGGTCCGAACAGTACATAGTCCGCGCCGCGCTGGGCGGCGACGACGGCAGCGATCTGCGAGGAGTCGGCCGAGAGCGGCGCGAACAGTTCGACCGGGTCGACGATCTCGTCGATAGTTCGCGCATCGATGAAGCCCGCCCCGGACCCATCGTAGCTGTGGGTCGGGGTATCGATCAGGTGGCGCACGACGGGATTGCGCTTGAGCAAATCTGTGCGGTCGACGAGATCCTTCCACATCAGGTACTTGGTGAAGGACAGCGTCGCGAGCGTGACCTGCTCAGTGACTTCCCAGCCCTTAATGCTCTTGATGTGGCGGCGGACGGTCTTCCAGATCCCGGCGACGTGGATGTCGGAGGCGTCCTGCGGAAGTTCGCCGTCGAATTCCGGCATCGACAGATCGAAATCCTGCTTCAGCATCTGCAAAAGCGTGGGATTGAAACGTGCTTCATCCTCGTGAAGTGCAAGACGGAAGCCGGAGCGGACGCTCTTGCGTTCGAGCTGTACGGGTACGAGGATCAGCGGCGCCCGGTAGGGTCCGGCACCGTCCTGAGGCGTCCATTTCAGAAAGCCGAGACATAGATAGAGGATGTTTGCGCCGCCTTCTTCGAAAGCGAGCCGCGAAGCCCGATAGAGATCGGTGAGACGGCCCTCCAATTCGGTGTCGGCGATGTGCGTGTGCAGGTCGCCCCGTTTCATCGCGTCGAGAATGAAATCCTTGCGCGCGTCCTCGTTCTGCCGGTCGGCGAGCAGTGTCGTGTCGCGTCCGTCGCTGCCGTCGAGCACGGTGGTCTTGCCGAGCAGCTTGAAGCGGTCGCCATCGGAGAGTCTGTCCTCGAGCATCGCGCAATCGGGGCACTCGATTGCGATGGTCGATTTCGAATCCTTGAAATTGAGCAATCGGTTCTTCAGCGAGAGGTCGAGAAGGTTGCGCTTCCAGATCTCGAGCCTGTCGAGATTCTTCTCGGTTGTCGGCTCGCGACGCTTGTCGAGATCCTCTTCGAAATGTGGGACTTCACCGGCTTCCTGCGCGATGGTCGCAGTGTCGGTGACGGGCCGGATTGCCGGTTCGGCCGAGCTCGACAGGTCCAGAGGACGGATTTTAGCACTTCGCGCACGGCGCACGTCGATGGCGAGTTCGAACGGCGAGGCGGCGTCTTCGGCAATCAGTTTCTTGGCCGCTTCGACCGCCTGCTTGAAGCGCGCCGGGTGTGCACCCGTCAGCAGGGTCGTCTCGACCACAACCATTTCTTCCAGCTGCACGCGCTTGCGCAATATCTGGGGGTCGTCGACGACGAGCCCGGAGAAATCCTCATCCACCAGCCAGATGCCGACAAACGCATGGCCGTCGGTGAGCGCAACAACCGGGTTGAGGCCCGCTTGTTCGAGGCAGGACGCGTACAGCAGCGTGAGATCGAGGCAGGTGCCGACCTTGCGTGAAAGGATATCGCTGGGGCCGCGGACCATCTGGCCCGAACGCTCGAAGCTCTTGGGCGGCAATACGTAGGCGATCGAATGCGACACCAGCGCCGCCCAGATTGCGTCGGCGATCTCCCAGGCGCGGGCCTTGGTGCCCTTGCGGTAGCCGTCCATGGCCTCGTCGCGACCGACGGCGGCCAGCTTGTCGGAGGCTTCGCGCAGGACGACGTCGACGCTGGGATCGGTCGGCCTGACGAAGGCCGCCAGCAGTTCCGGCGCCGAGCTGACGCCACCCCAGTGCGAGGGCGGGAGCAGATTGATTTCGACGGCTTCCTCGGCGAGCACGGTCCCCGCCGCTTCGACCCGGATGCGGAGTTCGCCGCGCCGTGAGGCGTTGATGCCGGCGAGAAAGGCAGGATCAAGCTTCAGATCGAGACTGCGGATATGGTGGACGGCTTGGTCCGCGATGCGTTCGATCCGCCAGACCCCGGGCGTGAGAAACGGCGGTTCTGAGGTGAGATGGACCGAGATTCCAGTTAGGTCGCTGCCTAGCGCGTTTTCGACCGCGAGGTCCCGGATGATCGGCACCGCATTTTGGTAGAAGGCGACGTTGACGTTATCGGCCGTGGTACAGGCAATTCTTACGGTTCCGCTCACCGCGTTCTCTGATTGGATCCGCTCCAGCATGGTTCGCCCTTAGAAATCCCCGGCAACTCACGCTCGCCCGACATCTGACGTGCTCGAGAGCACCGCGGGTCCGATCGAGAGCTACTTCGTCTATGGGAGGCGTCGGATATCTACACGAAGGATCAAATGGATACGGAGAAGAATTCCGAT
Source organism: Bradyrhizobium sp. 170 (assembly GCF_023101085.1). NCBI lineage: Bacteria > Pseudomonadati > Pseudomonadota > Alphaproteobacteria > Hyphomicrobiales > Nitrobacteraceae > Bradyrhizobium > Bradyrhizobium sp. 170. The sequence goes on from NZ_CP064703.1 coordinate 3,590,670, forward strand.
TGTACTATGTCGTAGAGCGAGCTGGCTCTTCCGGCCGGACCGCCCCACAACAAATGCCCCACATACTCTTTTGACGCGACTATAAGTGGATTGCTCGCCCAATTCGAGCATATTCACAGGCTAATCCCTAGGAAAATCGAATAATATTCGATCTTAAGTCGAGCACGCGGGGGGCCTGGTAGGCGAGATTATCAGAATTCCGCGTCCAAGCCGGAGCCTGCGCGCATGATTGGCAAAAGGCTCAGCTTGGCGAATCGCGATCGAATGTGCCAACAGCGCCGGTGCTCCGGCAGTTTACCCGCTCAAGTAAGTCCGCAGGCCGTGCGGAGTATCTTTATCCCGTCGTCCCGCGAGAATGGAACGTCGAATGATGTTGGGTCGATCGTGTCATCTTTCGCTGCGTGTTCAATAAATTGACGAAGATCAGCTTTGATCGGTTCTGCGGGTTCGATGGTTTCCTCAGCCGACTGCGGGCCAACATCGAGGCTGCTGACCGTATCAAGGATGACTTGATGGCTTAGGCAATTGGGGCCGATCTTTCGGTTGGTTGGGGATAAATGACAGATGGTTCGCATCTTACATACGGGCGATTGGCACATCGGGCAAACCATGCGCGGATTCTCGCGCGAATACGAACATCGGAGGGTGTTTGAGCGTATCCGCGAGATATTGATCGAGCGCGAGGTGGATGCCTTGATTGTGGCTGGGGATGTATTCGACAGTCAGAACCCATCCGGCGAATCTCAGCAGCTATTTTACGACACGCTAGTTCGCTTTAGTCGCGCTCGACCGCAAATGACAACGATCATAGTTGCCGGAAATCATGATGCCGCAGGGCGACTTGAGGCTCCTCGTCCTCTCCTTGAGGCGTTCAATATCCGTGTCGTCGGTAACGTACACCGTCGTGACGGGCGTATCGACAGCTTACGTCATCTGGTGCCCATTACAGACGCAACAGGGTCTATCGCGCTCCACGTCATTGCGGTCTCCTATCCCACCGCTGCCTGTTTGCCTAACCTGACACGGCTCGACAGTGATGGGGGATCACCGGTGATAGCGGGTGTGCGCTCTCTCTATGCTGAACTCCATGAGACGCTAGGCTATCAGATCAATGGACTGCCTTTCGTCCTAACCGGCCATCTGCATGTCGCAGGCGGCATCGAATCTGAAGGTGCCGAGCGACGGATTTTGATTGGCGGACAACATGCGGTTCCCCATGACGTTTTCCCCTCGGAGGCGTCTTATGTTGCGCTGGGTCATCTCCACCGGCCCCAGACGGTCGGTCGACATGTGGTCCGCTATTCGGGTTCGCTTATTCCGCTGTCTGCCACGGAGCAATCGTACAATCACGGGGTGACATTGGCGACCGTGGACGGCGCCTCAGTCACGACCGAGCACATTTCCATTATCCATCCGGTGCCGTATCTTCGTCTACCGAAAGCCGGCCAATTGCAATTGTCGGAACTTGGTGATCACCTGACGGCGCTCGATCTTCCGCCGGATGCGCTAATCGACAATCAGCCCTTTATTCAACTGCATCTGATGCGCGAAGGGTTGCCCCCCGGATTTCGAGAAGAGATCGACCGCATCGCCGAGGGCTTTCCCGTTCGCATTGTCGATGTGCGCGTCGCTGCTCTGCCAAATAATATACCCAGCATCGCTATAAGCGATCCATTCGTCCGGCTATCGGAGCGTGATCCAGAGGAGCTCTTTAAGCTCGCTTTTGAACGTCAATTTGGGGCTGCACCCGATGCAGCCCATCTAGATGTGTTTCACCGCGTGCGGGCAGAGGCCTGAGCCATGCGTATTCTGGCTATTCGGGGCGCAAATCTCGCCAGCCTTGCAACACCTTTCGAGATCGATCTTGCTGCAGAACCATTGGCTGGGTCTGGCCTCTTCGCGATCACGGGAGACACCGGCGCTGGAAAATCTACGATTCTCGACGCTCTATGCCTCGCCCTTTACGGTGAATATCCTCGCGTTTCTGTCGTCCGGCGAGAAAATGTTCCCGATGCGAGCGGCGAAGAAATCTCAGTCAGTGATAGTCGTGCAATTCTCCGCCGCGGCGCCAGCAGCGGCTATGCGGAGGTGGACTTCGTCGGCCAGGATCGTCAAGCCTATCGAATTAGATGGGAGGCTAAGCGTGCTCGCGGACGTGCAATCGGCCGGCTGCAGGCCGAGGAACGTACGCTGCACCGCCTTGACGATGGGAGCGCCGTCGCCACGGGCAAGACCCAGGTGCGCGACGCAGTCCAGTTAAAGACAGATCTGACCTTCGACCAGTTTCGGCGGACGGTACTTCTCGCTCAAGGCGAGTTTGATGCCTTCCTGTTGGCTGCCGAGAGTGATCGCGCAGAATTGCTCGAGAAGATCACTGGCACCGAAATCTACGCGGTCATATCCATGCGAGTACATGAGGGTACCGAGTTTCGGGCAAGGCAGGTTGCCGATCTCGACCGTCGGCGCGCTGATGTCGGCGTGCTTGCAGATGAGAACCGAGCTCAACTCCTTGCCGAGCTGAGCCGACTCACTGATCTCATCGCCGAAAAAACTAGCGAGCGCGATCGATACACCAAGCAATTGGAACACGCCAAGAGGGTGGATATCACTCGCGCCAATCTCGGCAATGCCCGAGCGGCGGCCGTTAAGGCCGCCGGTGACCGCGAGAGCGCGGATGCCGACTTCCGACGCGTCACCGAGCTCGATGCCATCGAACCGCTGCGTGCTCCATCCATTGAGTACGCCAGAGCGAAACGGCTAGCGGAAGAGAGCAGGGCGCGCGCCGCTCAATTGCTCGACCTCTCTGGGGCTGCGAAGATTATAGATGACGCTGCTGATGTTCGGTTTGTCGAGGCAGCCGCAAACGATGAAGCGGCTGAAAGCGCAGTAGCCCGCTTTGGTGGCGTCTGGAGCGAAGCGGAGAAACTAGACGCTGAAGTTGCTGCAGCGCAGACCGAACTCGCCGATGCTGGACGTATTCAGGTGCAAGCGGAAGCCGTGCTCCGTGGGCAAGAGTGCGGTCTTGCGGAGCTTGAAAATAGTTTTGCAAGCGCGACGGTTGCCCACCATGACGCCACGGAACAACTCGCGTCTCATGCGCGAGGACAGCTCCTCGCTGATCGCCTTGACGACGCAACGTCTCTCTTGGAAAAGCGGGCGCTATTAGCGCAGGATCGCATCACTGCTGCCACGCTGGCCGCTGAAGCTCAAACAACCATCGCCCCCTTGGCCGAGGAAATAACTGCTTTGTCTGAGCAGTTAGCGGCCGGTCGCAAAGAGCGGGATTCGCTTGCCGAGCGACTGGGAGATCAGCAAGCCCGCCTTGCGCTCATCGACGAGGATGCTCTGAGCGACCGTGATGGGTATTTTGGCCAGCTTCTCGAGGCCCTGAGTGAGGCGACGTCCCTCTGCGAACGTTATGCTGATGCTGTCAGCGGTGTTGCCCGTGGTGAAGCTGACCATGTTGCGGCAGCGCAGCAAATTGCCGCTGCGCAGGAGCAAATCCAGGCTGCAGAGATCGACCGCGTCCGGGACAGCGCGGCCCGTGTCGAAGTTGCACCTCTTGCCGATCTAGCCGACGAAACGGTCTCCAAGGAGGCCGTGCATCTTCGCAGCGTATTGATTCCCGGCTCGGCTTGTCCGGTCTGCGGAAGCACGGAACATCCCCATCTTGGTCACCCTAGTGCAGTTAATGAGTTGGTCGAGGCAGTCCGTCGCCGTCGCAAGGAGCTCGACACAGCGCTGGAACTGATTGGATTGCGTCTTCGCCATGCGACTCGGGCCTTGGCGGCAGCTCAAGGCCGGCAATCAGAGGCTGTTCGTGTTGTCGGCCAGGCGCACGATGAGCTTGCTGCAATTGAGGAGCTGTTTGCGACCCAGATTGCCCGTTTGCGCGCTCTCGCCAAAGTGGCATGTATTAGCGCCGTACTCCCGGCTGCTCCAGATAATTCAGGCGCGTCGACGCTTTCTGCGTTGGCTCTTTTAACGAGAAGGCAGCGCGTGGCCGTCACCGCTGTGCTTACAGAAGCGCGAAGTTTGCGCGCAACCACGAACGCTCTGCAGCGCGAATATGACGCTATAGGGGTGAAGCTCGAATCCATCGGGCAAGGGCTTGATCAGCGGCGCAGACAGCTTCATACCACCGAACTAACGCTCAAGGGGCAATCCGTCCGTCGTCGCGAACTCGACGAGCGTCTCAGTTCAATCGACCGGGAAATTACGCCTTTCCTCGTCGCCGCGAATCTGGCGTTGGACGATATTGACCGTGATCCACACGGCACTGCAGTGCGACTTGCGGCGGCGGCCGCAGCCTATAGTGTGTTACGAAGGACGCTTCAAGAACTCGATCACCAGCTACGAAAGCTCGATCCGGATCTTGCAGCGGCAGGCGTTTCGGTCGGCCATGCAAAGATAGCATTAGCGGAGGCCGGTGCAAGGGCCGACCAGCGTCGGATCATAGCCTCTGAGAAGAAAACCGCCCGAGCCGCGCTGCTTGACGGAGAAGATACTGCGACCCATAGGAACCGGTTTCAGGCATCGCGACAGACCGCTCGTGATGAGTTGGCGACTGCCAGCGCCGCGAAGGCCGACGCAGCAAAGAATTACGGTGCCGCTCGCACCCGCCATGAAGAAGCCGATGCCGCCTCCGAATTGGCTCAGCAACAGATGCTCGCGTGTCAGACTGCTTTCCGAGCAGCCTGCATTCAGGCCGGCCGCTCGATCGACGATGTCGAACAACTCCTTGCCGGGGACCCGGTAGAGAAGGCCGCGCTCAAGAAGCGAATTGAGGCAATCAACCGCGCCATCCTTGACGCGGACGTCGCTATTGTCACGCGGCAACAAGATTTGACTGACGCTCTGGAGGGATTTGATGAAGCAATTGATGTCAATGCCATCTCTGCCAACGTGAGTGCATTGGTTGAGGAGATTGCGGAGAAAAATCGGACAACCGGCGGGTTGATCGCTACGTTGTCCCGCGACGACGATGCGCGCCGGATTGCGGAGACGCTGGCGGCGGAGACCGAGTCTGCGACGACCGACTTGGCAATCTGGCAGGCGGTCAACGAAGCTATCGGCTCCGCGCGAGGTGATCGCTTTAGGCGATTCGTGCAGGGCATCACGCTCGATCACTTGGTTCAACTTGCAAACGATCAACTGGCGGTATTCAGTCCGCGATATCGGCTCGCGCGGGGGGTGACCTCCGATCTGGCGCTACATGTTGTCGACCGCGACATGGGTGATGAGATTCGCGCTACCCGGAGCTTGTCTGGAGGTGAACGATTCCTGGTCTCATTGTCTTTAGCCCTGGCATTGTCCGGCCTTGAGGGGAGAACGTCCTTTGTAGATACGCTGTTCATCGACGAGGGTTTTGGATCTCTCGACGCTGAAACGTTAGACATTGCTGTAGACGCCCTTGAAACGTTACAAGGACGAGGTCAGAAGGTCGGTGTTATCACGCATGTTGCTGCCATGATCGATCGAATCGCCGTGCAGGTCCGCGTCGAAAAGCGCGGAGGGGGCCGCTCGGAGGTCCGTATTGCCACCGCGCTGCCATCAACTTGGTCCAGCAGCAATGAACGCGCCGTGGGATAGTAAAAGGACGCAATCCCTTTCGGCGTTCGCTCTTTGCTCGAATCGGGGAAACCGCGCAGCAAGACAACGTTAAAGCTCTAGCTATTTTGGCTTCATACTGGGCCGTTTAGCCTCGGCCATGGCACTTTCCGCCTTAAGATCAGCAACGAGCTTCTCGATCGAAGCAATGTCTTTTTCAAAATCCGCTGGATCGGGCACAGTGACGGTATCGGCTGCCGGGTTGTCATGACTGTGCGTGTTTGCCTTGGTCATGCCTTCATGGAATCGGATCGCAAGAACATCCGAGAGGTGGACCATTCGTAGTTTTTGTGTCTCTATCCGGTCTACGCCCCGCCGTACAACATCACAAAAAATGCACTCTTCTACGAGACGCTCGTAAGTATCCCGCAGGCGACCATAGAGGTTCTTGATTGCGACTTCATAGTCGGTTGGGCTGGTCGCATGAAGTTTTTTGACTGGAGCGTAGTCGTTACGGATACGGGCAAGTCTTTTATTGACGTTCAATCCCTTCCATACGACTCCCGCCGGGTCGATCTTCCCGGCGTTCGCGGCGTCGGCAAACAAGGCAATCGTTTCCGGCAAGATTCCGAGAGCATCGGCTTCCCGGCACAGATCGTTGAAGAAGATCAAATCGTGTGTGAAAACAATAACTTGTCGTGTCTGAGCTTCAGTCGCGATGCGCTCGGCGACTTTCAGTCCACGGTCACGGTCGAGGGATGAAACAGGGTCGTCGATGACGATAGGTCCTGTACCCTCCGTGACGGCGACCTCGGTCAGGAAAGCCGCGAGAGCAAGCGCACGTTGCTCGCCTTCACTCAGAATATCCGAAGTCAACTTCGTCAGCGTGGTGCCAGGCGTGGTTTGGAAGGCGGCTTTGGTTTGGTCACTCTTGCGAGCCAGTCGGATTTTGAGATGCGTAATGTCTAGGGCCTTGCGTTCGGTTTCATACCGATCGATTACAATCTTTGTAAGATGAACGTCGACAAGATCGTTCGCCTTCTTGGTGATGCCTGTCGTTTGCACCTCTGCGAGTGCGGCGACATAAAGCGCATCCTGTTTGAGGAGATCACGCCGCTTGATGAGTCGGTCGCGGCCAGCTGCGAGAATCTTTCGATCGGCAAGCTCTGCCCGTTCTGCCGCTAACTTTGCACGCTGCGCATTCTCATCCGCGCTGGCAAGCGCCGCGGCTTCCTGAGATAGAAGTTGCGCCAGTTCCGCAAGTGTCGTTGCAGGCGAAACCAAAGGTAAAAGGGTTGAGGGCGCGGCCTCTGTGCCCTGTAGGGCGGCAATTGTCGCCGTACGCCTTGCTTCCGCGCCCTGCTTGAAGAGAGACAGCGCGTCAGCAAGCTCGCCATTTCGTTTTCGAATCTGTTCCAAACGGGCCGGCCAATCTTTGGACGCAAACGCTTCAAGCTTCGGAACCACAGTGAGCGTCGCGGAAACCGTCTCCTCGGCTTGATCCGCCGCCGTCGCAAGTGCGCCACCAACGAAAGTCTGAAAACGTCCCAATCGCTCCGATGCAGCGGGGCTGAGGGGCTGGTGACAGAGAACGCAGCTTTCAACGTTGTCAGTGGTATTGACGACTGGAAAGTCACGGCCGGCATACGCATCTATAATCGAGTAGTCACGGGCAGCGAGCCAAAGACGCCGCCATGTCTCTCCGCCGACGCCTGGAAGTGGCTCGGTTGAGAAAAGCGCGGTTGCATCGAGGCCCGCCGCATTGCGCGCCTCGATGGCGTGCTCCTTGAGCGTGCGATGCTCCTCTAGTTTCACGTCGCTTAAAGCTTCAACCAGGCTGCCGCAGTCTTGCGCCAAACCTTGAACCCAGGTCGAGAGGGCAGTCATGTCGGCAGCCGATGCTGTCGTCGCCGAGAGTAGGCGTATCAACTCGTCAAGCCGAGTTTGATCTCCTTCTGAGAATTTGGCTGCCTCGTCGATCTGCGTGTCTGTGGATTTAGCCGACAACCCCGAATAAAAGGCTTGCGCCTTCGTCGTCGTCACCATTTCGAAAGCGATTGTGGTGAGGCCGATCTGTCCAGTGATCGGCTTGCGCTCACCGTCTAGTCTTCCCTTGAGTGCGATGCAGAGTTCGTTCAGCTTGTGCGGCAACGCCAGGCCGAATGGCAGGAACTGAATTTGGTTGCCACCATCCACGTAGAGCTGGGCGGCGCTGCTATCGAATACCGCCACCTGTAGAAGCGCTTCCGAGGCAAGCCCGCCTGCCTTCCAGGGCACTATGACTTCGCTACCGCCAGTCTCGATGACGATTTCGGCCGCCTGTGGTCCACTGCTTGAGCCATATACGTCACTCAAGACCTTCAGTTTGGCCGGGTTATCGAAGCGCGTGCGACAGGCCGTTCGAAATATCCGAACGAAACCGCTTTTTCCACTTCCATTGCGCCCATAAATAACAGTCAAACCGCTCGCTGCGAACGTAAGTGCGGCCGATGGCACAAGTCGATTGACGTTCTCGACGTTACGAATAGTTTTGATCTGCAGAGGCGAGCCTGCAGTGGCCGTTGACAGATGCGCTTTCCCGAGCGGGATGGCCGCGCCCGGTTTGGGCGAAAGAGAAAAACCGACGCTGTCCTTGATTAGATTGAGGAGGTCATCGTGATCCTGCGAGCCGATTGATCCGCCGCTCGCAAGTCTACGAAGCGCGTCCTGGCGCCATGGAGACAACTTCGTGGCTGACCATTCTAGAATGTCTTCGACTGCCCCCAAGCTAATGCCCCCCACTGTTGATTGTACGTTAGTCGCTAAGCAACGATAGCGCTAGTGCGGCGGGACAATGTGTGGAGCTTCTCACAGAATTCGTGAAAACGGGACAGTCCAGGGCGAATCAACTGGTGAATTCCAGCGATCTGCTGGGCTTGTTGTATTCGATTTGAGGGGTGAGCGGTGACCACCGATTCTAGAATCGCTTCGCTGAAACCTGCAGACAGGCCGCGGCGTTAACTCTCTTTTAGAGCGTCGTGAGTGCAGCAATGAGGGCTATGGCCTCGTTCCGGTTCTTCTGCGCGCCATCGGCAGTGAGTAGTTTCTCGGCAGCGGATAGGTCGGCCAGGAAGCGGTAGTCGTCGACGACACGCCGGATCATGCCCCCAAGATCGGGCTTCTGGTCTTTGCGCAGGAGGTTGGTGAGATCCGCGACGTCGTAGTTGCCACCTCCCTTCACCCGTTCGCAAAAGCGCGCGTAGTCGAGACCGGGACCGCCGCTGTTCCAGAGCTTTAACACCGCCAAGGATCTTATGAGGTTGCGGTTAAGCGGGCGGACGGGCGATTTCCGAAAGATCGTGCAGTTCGCGGATTTTCGAGCGCTGGCTGGCGGCGCGAATCTTTTCCGCGACGGCTTCATCAAATGAGAGAGACGGAATCGCCACAGGTGTGAACTTGAGGAGCTTAAAATAATCCTGTTCGATCTGCGCGACAGGCATGACTGCCATCACGGGGGTTTACTCGTGATGTTTTCATCGTCCGCCATTTGCTGATCAGCCTAAGTCGCTCGACCGACGCGAGATTTGGAAGTGCTTGCGCTCCGCGGGCGGACCTTTTGCAGTTGGCCCGACGCTTTCACCCTCAGCAGCGCTATCTCGCCGACCAAATCCTCGATCCGCTTCTGAAGGTCTCGGATTTGGTCCCGGTCTTCGCGTCGATTGCGTTCAAAAGAGTCGATCAGGCGTTGTGCGGCGCGGAAATCGCTTTCTGCATTGCGCAACGCCGATTGCAGGCCCCCGAAGTTCTGGGCGAGTTCGTCCCGTTCTTTGCCGAGCTGCTTCACAGCTCGGGCCATCTCGTCGCGCTGCCTCTCGGCTCGGGCAAGCCTCTCGGATGAGGCAAGCGCCTCCCTTTCGAGACCGTCGATCTGCGTGCGCAAGGCGGCATTCTCTTCCCGCGCCGGGCCGGCTGATTCCGCGTGCGTGCTCGTCCAATACCTGGTGATCACTGAAAGGAACTGTTGGGAAGCCTCGGAGCTCATTTGTTGCAGTTCACGCACCAGCGTCTGCGGCAACCCGGAAGGGGAAGCTGAGAGCGGTTCCTGCCGTGGCATCTTCGCGACGACGGCCTTGATCCGGCTGACATTTCCTCCTCCCAACCGCATGCGCACACGCATCGGATTGATTTCTCCGCCTTCTACAATCAACGCTTGCGCGGCAGCCATAATTTCGGAATCGGTATATTTCTGTGGGCGAGGCATTAGGGGCTGTTTGTTTTGTTTGTGCTAACTTATCCTATATCAACCCGCCGACCGCCGAAAGGGCGACATGAGCTTTCTTGACGTCATTCCTCATGCCTTGTTTCGCATGCTGTCGTCGTCGGCGCATGTTCGCAACGTTGCGGTCCTGGAATCCATCTTTGAGCAATTCTTCGACGACTTCGCTTTCGCGCCCAAGAGAGCCGAGGTGTTGCAGGTCATCAGGCAAGTCCTGGACAATCCAGACTTCCGAACCATCGCGGACGACGACGAGGTCAATCCCTCTCCTGAGACCGCCGAGCATATTGTCTATGGCCGATTGCGCGATGACGGCTGGATCATGGAGGTGGCGAACCGAAAGGCCACCGAGGTCTACATGCCTCGCGAAGCTCACGCGCTGCTCTCCGCCCTCATCACTCTCAAGGAAGAGCTGACGATCGATATCTCGGCTGAAGCCAGCCTGATCGACAGCGGCATTCTCGCAGCCTACCAGGACCCCGCTGGAAAGGTCATGAATATCGCCAGCGCACGCCGCCAAACGGTGCAACTGCGGCGCTCGATCGATGGCGTCCTGACGTCGCTACACCGCATCGAGGAAGACCTCATGCGATCCGACGGCCTGGCAGACCTGCTGACCAAGTTCATGGAGCGCTTCGTTGAAAAGCTTCTGCTGGAGAATTACCGCGCACTAAAAGCATCGGCCTACAATCCGATGCGCTTCCAACGCAGCATCCAGACCAATACCGAGCGTTTCCTAAACGATGAGGGCCAGATCGCCCGCGCTGCCATGGCGTTGGCCGATCAGCGGTTGGTCCCGGATGTCGCGACCGCTCAAGTCCAGATCGCGCAGGATCTTACGCGTATCCGAGATGTGTTCGCGAATCTGGGAGAAAAACTCGATGTCATCGACCGCTTCTCTCACAAACTTGAGCGCCGCATTGCGACGACCGTTCGATATCAAGAGACGGGACGAAACATTCGTGAGGAACGGCTTCGCGATGCTATTCGTCTCGCATTTGCCCAGTGGAGCGCCGGCAACGTTGAGTGCGTGAGTCCGCTCGTTGAAATTCCGGTCCCATATTCGACGGCTACGCTGGCACTACCTAAGAAGGCGCGCGAGCCGGTCGAACCGCAGACGCGCCAGCCGAAGGCGGTCGATCCCGCCGATGTCATGCGCGAACAGATGGTTGACGCCTATGCCGCCGCCATGGACGTTACCCGTCATGCTGTTGCTGAACGCATGCGGACAGTAGTACCGGACGATGGCGGGTTCTTCGATCTCGACCATTTTGAGCCCGAATCAGCTCGCGATATCGCAATACTCTACGAAGCGCGCGCGGGTGCGCTCGCGGCCAATCCTGAATTTGAAATCCGCAAGAGTTCCTCTCGAAACCCGAACCGTTTTGTCTCGGGTCCCGGCCTATTGGTGCGCCGCAGAGAGGGGAAAACATGACCTACTACTCGCGATGGGCGACGCGGCAAGCTGCCCAGGATCCTAACGTCACGGCCGAACAACTGACTGAGACCGCTAACAGGCTCCTGCATCGGCAGTTCGTCGCTCGAGCCGATTTCGGCGGAGCTGCTCACTTCGACCGCATCGCCGCCAACCTCGATTATTTCAAGGATGTCTTCGCCGGCTTCGGGTTCCAGTTTATCTTCAACGACACTTGGGGCTACGCCGGCTACGTAAGTCCCGTCGCCTACAATAACGCGCGCGTGCCGACGCAGGAGACAATCGTTCTCCTCTGCCTGCGCCTGCTCTACAACGAGGGAGCCGAAAAGGGGTACTTTGTCGATTCCAGTGCGCAGATTCTTGTCGAGGAAGATGAGATCCAGACCGTTTTCTCATCGATGGGATCTCGCGCTCTCAAGCCAGGCGAGTTGCGGACAATTCTCACGACGTTCAAGCGAAAGGGCCTCGTCACGTTCGATCAAACACACTCTATACAGGTGTCGGCTGACGTCATCATCCGTCCCACCATCACCGAGGTGGTCGACGGCTCCTTCTTGGCGCGTATCGAGGTGTGGGCCGGGCAGCCAGCACGCTCGGAAGCGGCAACCGTCGAGAGTGACAGTGGCGGGGCAGATGAAGGCTCCGAACCCGAGCCGGAGACATCGTCATCATGATTCCGGCCTTCGTGTTGCGCAACATCGCTGCGGTCAACTTTTATCTGTATGCGCAGGATTTCCCGATTGCCCAGCGGGGCAACGCTGTTTTCCTGGGAGGAAACGGTTCGGGCAAATCGGTGCTGCTCGATGCGATCCAGATCGTCATGACGGGCATGAACAAGCGGTACCTCGATCTCAACAGCCGCGTGTCGGAGGGAGGGCGCAGCACACGAACGGTACGTGAGGCATGTCTCGGCCTCCTTGACGATGGAGAGGGCTATCAGCGCGATACCTGCCTCACTTACATCGCGCTTGGGTTCGAGGCCGCTGACGGCAGCCGCCGTTGCACCGCGGGCGTCTGCCTTGAGGCTAAGGCCTCTCTCAGCGAAGAGAATGTTCTCGGCCTATTTATTGTCGACGGAGAAATTCTTCGATTTTCCGATTTCGTTCACGACCGCCCCAAAGGCTTCGAGGAGAAGGGGTGGCAGAGCTTTCTGGATGAACAACGTCGCAAATCCCGCACGGTTCAGACCTTTCAGCGGCAAAACAACCGCGCCTACCTGCGCCATCTCTACGCGATCATTAATGCGAACGCCCGCGGCACCCAGCTCGACCCCGACCGCGCACGCGCGGCCATGCGTCAAGCATTGTCCTTTGACATCGGCCAAATCACCAGTGTCACCGATTTCGTCAAGCGGTTCCTGCTCGACGATATCCCGATCGAAATCCAGACTTTCCAGGATCGCTACACCACTTGGCGCGACATGCAGAAGACCATCGAGCGTGTCGAGGCCGAGATCAAAACCGTGGAAACAATTCGCTCGGCATGCGAGCGTGTCATGGACGATCAGTTTAACGTCCGAATGTGGAGCTACGGGGCTGAGCGTGCCGAGTACGACCGCTATGGAGACGTGATAGCCAAGCAGTGCAAAGACATCGACGAGATGGAGGAGCAACTCGAGAGCACGCAATCTTATCAGACGAGGCTCGCTGAGGTGATCGAGCAGACACGGCGTCGGCTCGAGGCCCTAAAGGGTCAGATCGATGGAACGCCAGCCTATAAGCAGATTGAGTCTGCCCAAGCTGAACAGAATAGTCAGGCCGCCATTCGGAGGGCGGCCAACATCGAAGCAAAGTCGATCTTTGACGCCCTCAGCGCATTGCGCGAAGCAGCGACGAGTCGAGCTTTTCCCAAGAACCATGCGAGCATAGCAGATTTTGTATCACGATCGAGCGCCGATATCGGCGACACCTTCGACGCTACTTGGCCAAAAGCGCCCCGCCGAATTACAGCGATCGTCGAAACTGTGCCACCGCTCGCCGAAGCGCGAATCACATTGGCCGAGCAGTATCAGGATGTGAGCGCGGCGAGAGCAAGCCTGGCGAAGGAATTCGAAGACATCAATCGCCGGCTGAGCAACCTGCGATCGGGTGGCACCGACATGCATCCCGACACGCAGGACTTCCTGGCCGACATGAGGAAGATGCGCGTGCCCGCGCAAAGCCTGACGGAAGTCGCCGACATTGCTCCAGGCTTTACGGAGTGGCGCGGCATTATCGAAGCGATTCTGGGAGACTGGGTCGATGCCGTCATCATCGAGCCTCACTTCATGGATCAGGCCTACCCGCATTTCGACCGCAACTATAAGGCAACCAAAGCCAAACTTATCCAATCCGAGAACGTAATGCCGCAGGACCAAACTGTTCGGCAGGGCACGTTGGCTGAGGCCGTGGTCACCGAAAATCCATATGCGCGGGCGTTTCTCAACGTGCGGCTTGGCCGGATCATTCGCGCTCGTTCGGCGAATGATATTCGCAAAGGCGATCTCGCGGCCTCGGTCGATGGCAAATATGCCCATGGCCGGGGTATCGAGTATCGCAGACTGCCGCAAATTCCGCGGCTTGGACAGTCAGTGCGCGACCAGCAAATCGCTCAGCTAACCCAACAGCATCGAGACTTCGAGCCGCGTTTGCAGGCTGCCAAAGAGAACGAGCTTCGGCTGTTCGCCGCACTGGAGGCTATCAAGCGCGCCGAAGCCGCCCTGATCACAAACAAGGGTAACACGATCCGCGTGCTCAAGACGATTGAAGCGGCCGATCTCGAACACAAGCGACAAGCCGACCTCATCACCGATCTCGAAGCTAAACTGCCCAAGGGCGTGATGGAGGAAAAACGCGAAATCGAGGCCGCGCTGGCCGCCTGCAAGCAAGAGCAAATCGACGAAGAAACGAAGGAAAAGGAACTCATTGGCAAGATCGGTCAGCGAAAAGGCGCGATGGAGGCCAATGCTGAGGAGCGGAAAAAAGCTGCTACAAAGGCTCGGGAGGCGTTCCCGCCATACGAACGTCGCCGGCGCCACCATAATCCGCCCGTCGGCCTCGAAGGGTTCGTGCGGCGCGCACGGGCAATCTATTTAAAAGAGCGGGCCACAGGCGAACACCCCGCCCACATACGTAATCGTTTTGAGACACTTCGTAAAGACAAGGCGCCGAGCCAGCGAGCCGCGGTGACGAGGCTCACAACGACGGTTCAGGACTATGTGCTGGCCAACCCCGACCAGCACCCACGCTTTGAGTGGACTCAGTTCGTTGCAACCGAGCAGACGGCGATCCTTTATGATTGGATCGACATGCGACATCGTGAGCTGACCCAGACGATCTTACGCAATTTCAAGATTCAGGTCGACAAGGCAGTGATCGCGTTGGTCGAGACCATGGTCCACGACTTCCTCAGCCGTCTGCGTGCCAATATCGACGCGGTCGATCGGACCAAGGACGATCTCAATAAGGCCCTTCGCGGCAGCGTATTTATGGGAGAGGTCTATCAAATCCGTCAGGAGCGTGACCAGGACAAGGAGACGATCCGATACTTGATTGATCGCCTCGACATCGTGGCGCCAAAAGCCACCGAGCTGATGCAATCAACGTTGAATCCGAATGATCCCGATCAGGTCAAGATCAAAGAGCTGATCGACATGTTGACACTCGAGAGCAATGACGATGCGCACCATCGTCGCCGCTTGCACGAATTGGCGGATTACCGCAACTATTTCCGTTTCAGCATCGATATCTGCGATCCGGAACAAAGTTACCGAAGGATATCCGATCTTGAGCAGCGCCGTGGCAAAGCCAGTGGCGGGCAGAAATTCGTTCCTTTCTATATTTGCCTCGGCGTCGCAGCTCAATCTGCGTACTTCAATCATCTCGGAGGCAGTCGGGACCCACCTCCACAATCAGCCCTTCTGCTGATGGACGAGGCGTTCGAAAAGCTCGATCCCGACAACATCTACAAGATCATTCAGTTCTACCACAGCTTGGGACTGCAGCTCATTATGGCTGCGCCGAAAACGCATCAGGCGCTCTATCAGGAAACCTTTGACACATTGATTTCGATCATCCGGGTTGGTCGCGCCATTCAGGCAACGCCTCAGCATTTCCATCACGACGCGCATATGCTTTTGCGCAAGGAGAACCCGATGCATCAGCCGCGCAGTTTCTTTGAAGAGCGTGTCCGTGAGGAACGGAGACATGCAGCGGAATAGCCAGTCCGCCGCCGAGGCGTTGCTCAACCTCCTGCTCGACCGGTTTGAAGGGCCGCGACCACGTACCCGCGACATTACCCAACCGATCGATTACACGATGGTCAGGGGTCCCGCCGCGCAGGACGAGTTTCACCGCATCCTACAAGATGCGGAACGAGCAGGCGGTGTCGCATTGGAGCAGGCGCGGATAGGGCGATTCACCGGCGAGTTTGCTCGCGTTCGTCTTGTCGACCCCGATAGTCTTTACAAATTTCTGGTCAGAGCACCCGCGACAACCACTGCTGACAGCGCGCATCAAGTCATCCAGGCTGCTATCCCCGATATTCTTGCAGATCCGTACTTCCAAGAGATCGAGCAGGAAGCGATCACTGCTTGGAAAAGCAACAAGAGCTTCCTTGGCCTCTCGGCAACGGACGTTGACACGGTCATTACGATCTTGCGCCTTACGCACGGCATCGTACATCTGTCGGGTGCGGACATCGATCATCGGACATTTTCTCGGCGAATCGTGAAGGACAGCAAAGCCCTAGAACGAGTGGAGGGACGGGTCGCACAACTACTCACGCGTCGCGATCCCGCTTTGGCAGGCGAGGAGCCGCGCGAGGTCTTGCAGGCAAGCGGAATCGTACGCCGAGCCCACCTCTTGCAGGTCAAGGGTCCGCTTCGTTTGTTCTCCGGTGCGCTACAGATTGATGGCACAGGGAACGTCTTTATCGGGCTGCCTTGGGTAGCCGTCCAACAGGCGACATTGTCTCACGCCGTCGATTACGTCATCACCATCGAGAATCCGACCAGCTTTTGGCGATACAGCACGGAAATCGATGGAAACTATCTCGCTCTTCTGACCGACGGCTTCCCGGCGCGCGATGTTCTCTCGAGTATGGCTCACCTCGTTCGAGCCGCGCGTCTTACGGCGCCGAATACACCCGTGTATCACTGGGGTGATATCGACGCTGGAGGTTTGCGGATTGCCGCGCACCTCGAAGACACCTTCGAAACGGCCATCCGATTGCACCAAATGGAGCTCGAGCTCGCCCTGACCTTTGGATCGCCGCTGCAGTCAAGTAAGGGGCTGGAAAAACTGGCAAATCGCCCGGGGCAAATCGGACAATTGGCATGCTGGCTTCGTAGCGGAGGAGCAAAGATGTTGGAGCAAGAAGAGCTCGACCCTAAGACACCAATGTTCTCGGCGCTCGTGCACGATCAATCGTAGGTGAGCAGTCCGCAACTCGACGTTCAGTCGACAACGAACGGATTGAAGATGAGCATGTTGCGCGACGTGCCGGCGTAAATCCTCCGCGTCCAAGATCGAAGGCTGAAGGAATTAGCGTGAGTTCCCTCAAGCGAGCCGCCGCAGGAGCCTCAACCGCCGGCATACTGTCCTATCGTCGAATCGGACAAGGCCTCGAGGTGTTGCTTGTTCATCCCGGCGGACCCTATTGGCGCAACAAGGACGATGGCGCCTGGTCGATTCCGAAAGGCGAGATCAGCACATCTGAGGATGCCGAGCAGACCGCCCGTCGCGAGTTTACCGAAGAGCTCGGGCCGACAGCCTCGATTGGTCACTTGCAAGCCTAGGGAGAGATTCGTCAACGTGGCGGAAAGCGCGTGATCGCCTTCTGCGGAGAAACCGATTTCGACACGTCGTCACCGTTCCAGTAATACCTTTGAGTTAGAGTGGCCGCCTAGGAGTGGCCGTCTACGGCCCTTTCCGGAAATCGATCGCGCTGAGTGGTTCGACCTGCAAGCCGCCCGATCGAAGATACTGTCGAGACAGATCGAGCTCATCAATCGACTTGAAAATCAAGTGACGTAGCGCGATTACATCGGCAGCGCTTGTTTTTCCGCGTCGTCGACATACTGAGCGCCAATACCGGGACCTGCAGAACTCGGGGCGGCTTCGTCAACTGTGACCAGTTTGCCCCGGTGATTGGCCCGCTGTTCAACCGACGTGTAGAAGACGTGGTCTGCCCGTCGTACCGTCAGATCGGCAGACCGAGTTGCGGCTCGGTCTGGAATTCGCCGTTCAACGCGGACAGCGAGATCCCCAGAAGCCGAACTGACTTCGGGACCGGCACCTCGCTCTGCAGAAGACCGACAGACAAACGTTCCAATTCGCTGCGGCTCGAGACCGCGATGGGTACGGATTTGCTGCGCGTGATGATCTCGAGGTCGTTGAACTTGACCTTCAAAGTGACTGTGCGGCCCCGCGTGCCCTTGTCTTCGCAGTGCCGCCAAACCTTGTCGATCAGCGGCTGCATCTCGGCGACCATGGCGTGAAACTCAGTGAGATCGGTGGGAAATGTGTTTTCTGCGCCCATGGATTTCCGGACACGGTTGGCGCGAACCTCGCGGTTGTCGACGCCTCTCGATATCCAATAGTAGTACTCGCCGGCTTTGCCGAAGTTGGCCTGCATGAAGTCGAGCGACTGGTTGCGCATGTCGAGACCGGTGTGGAGACCGAGGGAATTCATCTTGGCGCTGGTCGCCGGCCCGATGCCGTGAAACTTGCTGACCGGAAGCGTCTCGACAAATGCCGGCCCTATCTCCGGCGTGATGACGTACTGGCCGTTCGGCTTGCGGTGATCGGAGGCGAGCTTGGCCAGAAACTTGTTGTAGGAGATGCCGGCCGAAGCGTTGAGGCCGGTTACTTCCTTGATCTTCGCACGGATCGCCAACGCCACGTCTCGCGCCAATGGAATGCTTTGCAGATTTTCCGTGACGTCCAGATAGGCCTCGTCCAGCGACAGCGGCTCGATGATCGGCGTGTGCTCAGCGAAGATATCGCGGATCTGCTGGGAGACCGCCTTGTAGACTTCGAAGCGCGGCTTCACAAAGATCAGATCTGGACACTGCCGCTTGGCGGTTACCGAGGGCATGGCCGACCGCACGCCGAACTTTCGGGCTTCGTAACTCGCGGCCGCTACGACGCCCCGCTCCTGCGATCCACCGACTGCGACCGGCTTGCCGCGGAGATCCGGATTGTCCCGTTGCTCGACGGATGCGTAGAAGGCGTCCATGTCGACGTGGATGATCTTGCGTTGGCGGCCCGGGGGAACTGCCTGGTCGTCATCGTCCTCGACGGTCATGTTGTCTGCCCGGCCGGATCTTCCTTTACGCCGCGGGCGACGATTTTGAGCAACCCGTCCGAAAGCGGCCGTTGCAGCTTCAAGACCTCGTCCGGAGGGGCTGTCATCCAGGTCTCGACCTCGCTCTGAGTCGTCAGGATCACAGGCATCGCCTTGGGGTGGATGGCGCCGACCTCGGCATTCGGCTCTGTCGTGAGGAATGCGAAGAGGTCGTTGTTGGTCTCGCCTTCCTTGACCTTCCGGACGGACGTGCAGTTGGTCCAGATGCCGGCGAAGCAGGCAAGGGGGCGGGTCTCATCGAGTGCGAACCAGATATCGCCGCCTTCGACCTTGTTGAACTCGCTGAATGAGTTGAACGGCACCACGCAACGGTTCTCGACGCCGAGCCAGCGGGTCCAGTGTTTGCTCTTTACATTGCGGATGTTGGTCGCGCCGCCGTCCGGCTCCATTCTAAGCAATTCCTTGAAGTCGACCGGCTTGCCCTTGGCTTGCAGCTTTTCGGCTCGTTTTTTGGTGGCGTCCATCAACGCCATTGATGACGATGGCATGCCCCACCGCGCCGTGGCGAGTTCGCGGCCCCCGGTTCCATTACGCACGATCGGTGCCTTGTAATCGGGAAACACGCCGGGCATCGACGCCAGATTGCCGACATACCGGTTGTTCACCCGAAACAGCGCGATGATGGCGGCCTGGTTGGTGGTGATCGAATAGAGATTATGCCGACGTCGGCATAATCTCTATTATGCCGATCTCCGTATTATGCCGCGCCGATGCGCATTCCCGAGGACAGGGGCGCAATCTCGGCGCGGCATGTCGGCATAATCAGAGCGCCTCGAGGAATGCGAGCAGCTTGTCGCCGGGGCGAGAGTGGCCGGGCTTTGCCATCGCCCGTCACAGCAAGAATCTGTTTGTGCGCCGGTTGGCGATCAAGAGCCGGTTGTCTCCCCGCTGGGCGTGGCGCGGAGGGCGAATATTTCCTTGGCTGCGAACAGGCCGTTGAGCGCGGCCGGGAAGCCGGCATAGACGGCCATCTGCATGATGACCTCGGTGATCTCTTCACGGCTCAGGCCGACGTTCAGGCCAGCCTCGATGTGAACCTTGAGCTGAGGGCTGGCATTGCCGAGCGCGGTTAACGCGGCAATGGTCGCGATCTCACGGGCCCGCAGATCGAGGCCGGGGCGGGAATAGATATCGCCGAAGGGGAACTCGATCACATAGCGCGCGAAATCGGGCGCGATGTCCGCCAGCGCCGTGATGACGTTATGCCCAGCCTTGCCGTCAATCTCATCTAGTGCTCGCCGCCCGCGCTCGAGCCGGCTTTCTTGCGGCGAGAAGACCGGTGCGGGGGGTGCGCATGCGGGTTGAGCCTGTGCTTTCGTGGACTGCGTCATGATTTTTGCTCCTTGTTCTCGTGCCGGCGTAGCCAGCAATCTTGGTGTCGAGAACGAGAAGGCACGCTTGCAGTTCGGCAGCGTGGGCACGGACGGCCGCACGGTGGCGCTCCAGAAGCTCGCGACGCTCAGCCTCAGTGCCGACGCCGCGCTCCCGCAGTGCTGCGTAGCGCAGCATGTCCCGGATCGGCATCCCGGTCGTCTTCAGACGGCCGAGAAACTCGATCCAGGTCAGGATCGATGCGTCGTAATCCCGATGGCGCGATTGGTTGCGGTCAGCATAGGGCAGCAGCCCGATCCGCTCATAGTAACGAATCGTATGTGCTGTCAGTCCCGAGCGTTTCGCCAGTTCACCAATCTTCATGAGCACCCTTCTCGATCAACGACGCAACGGAAGCTAGGGGTTCGAGCGCGCTCTAAGTCAAGAGGAAATCGCATCACAGTGATTCGAGCACCAGCACGCTGTCTCCGACGGGGTGGTGCATCGCTGCGATTTGGAACAGGCAAATGGACAAACAAGGTCTGTTCGCCGCTCGGCGAAGTGAGCCTGCCCGGCGACTGCTAAGCTTGAAGCCAATTCATTTTCGGCAGGGGGCAGGGAGGGGGCCGATTATGCCGACCGTTGGCTCAGGACGGCCTCAGGCGGCGGCGATCGCTGCTTTGGAGTCGGCATAATCACAGTGCCTCCAGAAATGCGAGAAGCTTATCATTCGGTCGAAAACGACCGGCAGTAGCTACCGCTGGAGCTGTAGCGGCCAGTGCGCGTTCCTTGATTCCCATATCAGCGTGTAGGTAGATGTGGGTGGTTTCGACCTGCTCATGGCCGAGCCAAAGTGCTATCACCGAAGTCTCAACTCCCGCCCGCAGCAGTCGCATCGCGGCGCTGTGACGCAACACATGCATGCTGATGGTTTTCTGTCCCAACGACGGACAGGCGCGGGTGGCGATCTGAACGTATTTGGCGAGCCGATGTTCGACGGCGTCACGGCTGAGTGACGTCCCCGACTGGGTGACGAAAAGTGGCTCCGCCGGTTGACCAGCGCGCTCAGCGAGCCAAACACGCAGGAGGGCGACCATGCCCGACGTAATCGGTGTGATCCGCAACTTCCGTCCTTTCCCCATGCAACTGACATGCGCGCCAGTGCCGAGATGAACATCGCTGATGCGAAGGCCGATCAATTCTGACGCACGCAGGCCCGTTTGGGCCGCGAGCGTAAGCAGGGTATGGTCGCGCCGCCCGGTCCAGGTCGAGCGGTTGGGTGCGCGGAACAGCGCATCGAGTTCTGGTTCGATCAGGAAAGTGACGAGCCTCCGGTCGAAACGCTTGCGTGGAATGGCAAGCACGCGTTCGATTATGGCGGCATGCTCGGGATGTCGAAACGCTGCGTACCGGAACAGCGAACGGACGGCGGCAAGTCGAGCGTTGCGAGTGCGCGCACTATTCTCCCGCTGCTTCTCAAGATGGTCGAGGAAGGCGCCGATGAGCGGCGCATCAAGATCGTCGATGTCTAGCTTCGATGGTTCGACGTCTTTCCTCGCGGACGCGAAGACCAGCAGCAGCCGCAGCGTGTCCCGGTAGGCCGCAAGTGTATGGGGACTAGCTTGGCGCTGGCAGATGAGGCGTTCCGTGAAGAACGCTTGCAGGGTTGGGGCAAGTGCGGTCATGCGGCACCTCCGAGGTGCCGCTCCAAACGATCACCAACCAGCGTCAGCAACTCCGGCGCAGCTGAGATATACCAGTATGTGCTGACGGGATCGACGTGGCCGAGGTAGGTCGACAGCAACGCGATCCGGTTCCCCGGCTCCCTGCCATCTCGATATCCGTCAAGGATGGTATTGACGGCAAATCCGTGCCGCAGGTCATGCAGCCTCGGACGGCATGAGGCAGAGCGCGGCTTGAGGCCGGCGACATCCACAATTTGACGAAAGACGGGCTGGACGCCCATGTAGCGGAACCTGGTGCCAACCGTAGTGACCAGCAGTGCCGGCGTATTCGACGAGTTTTTCGGACGGTCGTCTCGACGCAGATAATCAACCAGTGCAGCCACGGTGCTCGGATGCAGCGGCAATTGGCGAGACTTGCCGAACTTTGCGTTCCGAATGGTGAGTAGTCCAATGACGGAGTCAAAATCGTCGCGGTCGAGGCCGATCGCTTCCCCAACCCGCATGCCGGTCACTGCAAGCAAAGCGATCAATGTCCGAAATGTCGCCACTCGGTGCGGTGCCCGCAGCGTCCCGGCTGCGGCGATGAGGGCCGCGATATCCGACTCCGAATATAGGTAGGGGGTGGCCCGGCCTTTTTGCTGCACCAGCAAGTGTGTCGGGGGCACCTCGGTCGCGGGGTCGATCCCGCGCAGGTGTTTAGCGAAGCGGCGAACAACGGAAAGCCGGGCAAACGCCCAGGTTCGACCGCGCTTAGGGAGTGTCGCCCAAGCGAGCGCCGCCTCGGTTGTCAGATGGTCTTCGCCACGATCCTCGACGAAGGTGAGAAACTGACCGAGTAGTTTCTCGGCTCGATAGAGCTTAAAGCCGAGGGCGCGGCGAACCGCAAAATAGTCAGCGAGAGCTTTGCGGAGAGCGTTCATGCGATGTCTCCCGGCCAAGGGCGGGCGATCGACCGCAGAGCATCGCGATCGACCTTGGCGTAAATCGATGTCGTAATAGCGTTGCGGTGGCGCAGGAGTTGTCCGATCTCGGGCAGCGATGCACCGCCGCGTAGCATCAGAGTCGCCGCGGTGTGACGCAGCCGGTGAGCATGGATCGGTTCAATGCCGCACCGTTCGCTAGCGTGGCGAACAATCTGCGTTACCGCGCCAGTGGTGAGAGCATGGTGCGGAGCTGTGATCCGTGCAAACACTGTGCGGCCTTGCGTGCTTGCGGGACGGCCGTGACGCAAGTAAGCCGCAATTGCTTCGCCGACATCCGCGGGCAAAGGCAATCGTTCGGTGCGATTGCCCTTGCTGTGAGCAATCACGATCTCGCCGGCTCGCCAATCGATGTGCTCAAGTTGCAGTTTGGCGACTTCGCCTGCCCGCAGGCCCAGGCGAACAAGCATGGTCAGGACCGCGAAGTCACGACAGCCACTTCGGGTGCTGGCGTCGCAGGACGCCAGAAGGCGCTGCACCTGGTCAGAGGCCAATCCCTTCGGCAATCCGGTTAATCGCCGACCGGGAACGGTCGGCACCGCAGACACCAGCGACCGATCGATAGCGCCGTCGACGTAAAGAAAACCGAGTAGTGATCGAAGGGCCGTCACCGTCAGCCCGGCCGTCCCAGGGCTGAGGCGGGAGCACTTTGTCACTACAAAAGAAATGACATCAGCCGCTGTCAGGCTTCGAAGGTCCAGAGCAAGGCCGTCCGGCAAGACCCTGGTTTGAAGGAAGGGACGCATCAGTTCAACATACCTGGACGCTGACGCATCCTTGATGCCACGTTCAAGTATCAAGTAACCTCGGTATCGCGCCAGGGCCGCTTCAAGCACTCCGCTGGCCGGCGGCAACAAAGCCGCAGGTGCGGTCCCAAGACCGCGCAGGTAACCGAGGATCGGCTGCATCGCTCTGATAGAGCGAAGAAAACTGTAACCAGCTTCATGACGGCTGCGCTGAAACCGCTCTACTTCCTTTGCGCATAGTTCCCCTACACCGAGCCCCTCGCTCACAAGCCAATTGCTCAGCTGATTTAGCAGCAACAAATGAAAGCGGGCCTGCTGTGGGCTATAGCCTTGTCGTGTCAGGTGGTCGGCAAACCCGGTCGCGAATGCCGAAAGCGGACCCGAAATCCTAACTCGTGACAGATCAATCAACATCAAAGCCTCCCTTCGATTGGCAAGAGGGAGGCTATACGCGGTAGCCATCAATCGGATTATGCCGACTCCATCGCAGCGATCGCCGCCGCCCGAGCCCGCTCTGAGCTAATGGTCGGCATAATCCAGAGGTCGGCATAGTAGAGATTACACACGGGGGTCTCGTCTGTTTTGACGGCCGCACGAATGGCCCTTCAACGGCATCGAATCCTATTTGCGCGAGCAGGTGGTGTCGCTGATCTTGTACCTGCCGCCGGAGAATTTGGCCCAGTCGCACGCGGTGCCGGACCGGATCATCTGTCCGGCGATGTCGACTTTTTCGAGGAAGCACTGCGCCACGATGCGGTCCCGACTGGTAGGTCGGGACTGCCCGTCGCAGACAGTGCCTTCACCCACTTGCAGGCAATGGACCGTCTTGCCATCGATCATGTTCGACAACGCGCCGGCGGCCTGTCCGTACCCGGCTTGCCCGCGTTCGGGTGCGTCGATTCCGCGGATCCTCACGCGTACCTTGGCGCCATCGGCTTCCATGGTGAAGGAGTCGCCGTCCGACACGGCTAGAACCCTTCCCAGGTAGTCCGCCGCTATCGCTGGCGAACAAACAAATGCGGCGATCATTGCGGCGAGTAATCTCATTTCGGTATCTCCCGGCTACCGCCACATTCCCCGCATGCGGGCGCCTATATCGACTTTGGGTCCTTGGCCGGCGGGGCGCGCCGCGGTACCGGCAGGCACAATCGGCCAGGAAGTCCGCTCGAACAGACCCAGCAGCTTTTCGGGAATGAAGCGCGTCCTGGAGGCATAGAGGTGGCGATCGCCCTGCGCGTGCTGGCCGTGGACGAAGAACCGCTGCGGCACCACCAGATGGAGGTTGTCCTTTGCGCGGGTCATGGCGACATAGAGCAGGCGACGTTCCTCCTCGATCTCGGCCGAGGTACCGGCACCGAGATCGGACGGCATGCAGCCGTCGACGACGTTGAGCAGATAGACCGACTTCCACTCCTGGCCTTTGGCGGAGTGGATCGTCGACAGGATCAGATAGTCCTCGTCGAGGAGCGGCACGCCGGCCTGGTCGCTGGTCGCGTCGGGCGGATCCAGCGTGAGCTCGGTCAGGAAGCGCTCGCGGGAAGGATATCCGGAAGCGATCTGCTCGAGCTGGAGCAAGTCAGCCCGCCGCGTGTCAGCGTCTTCATGGATGCGGTCGAGATGCGGTTCGTACCAGAGGCGTGCGCGCTCCAGATCGACGGGCCATTCCGAATACCGGAGATTGCTTAAGGTCTCGACGAAGCCGCTCCAGTCCTCACCGGCACGCGGAGGCGTCGGTATGCCCGCGAGCGCCGCGATGGGGTCGGCGGCCTCCGCCATGCGGTCGAGCACGCGTTGCGCGGTCGCGGAACCGATGCCGGGCAACAGATGCAGCAGACGGAAGCCGGCGACGCGGTCGCGCGGATTCTCGACGAACCGCAGCAATGCCAGCATGTCCTTGATGTGGGCGGCGTCGAGAAACTTCAGTCCGCCGAATTTTACGAACGGGATGTTCCGGCGCGTGAGCTCGATTTCAAGCGGGCCGCTGTGGCTGGATGTCCGGAACAGAACCGCCTGCTCTTTGAGGCGCGTGCCGGATTCGCGGTTCTCCAGGATGCGTTCGACGATGAAGCGCGCCTGGTCGGCCTCGTCGCGGACGGTGACCAGTTGCGGCTTGGCTCCGGACGTACGTTCAGTCCAGAGATTCTTGGTGAAGCGTTCCTTGGCAAGACCGATGACGCCGTTGGCGGCGGCAAGAATCGTTTGCGTCGAGCGATAATTGCGGTCGAGCGTGATGATGTTCGCAGGCGGCGAGAACTGGTCAGGAAAGTCGAGGATGTTGCGCACGGTTGCGGCGCGGAACGAGTAGATCGATTGGGCGTCGTCACCGACGACCGTCAGGCCTCGGCCTCCGGGCTTGAGCGCCAGGAGGATCGAGGACTGCAGACGGTTCGTATCCTGATACTCGTCGACAAGGACGTGATCGAAGCGGCAGCCGATGTCGTCGGCGAGGGTGGCGTCGCCGGCCATCTGTGCCCAATAGAGCAGGAGGTCGTCGTAATCGAGAACGTTCTGCTTCTGTTTGGCTTCGACGTAGGCCGCGAACAGTTCCTTCAGCTCCGCCGCCCATCCGGCGCACCATGGATACGACATTCCGATTACCTGCTCGATCGGCATCTCGGCATTGACGCAGCGCGAATAGATCGAAAGGCAGGTGCCTTTGGTCGGGAAGCGGCTTTCCGTCCTGGAGAATCCCTTTTCATGCCGGACCAGGTTCATGAGGTCGGCAGAGTCTTCGCGATCGTGAATCGTGAAGGCGGGGTCGAGGCCGATCTGTTCGGCATAGTCGCGCAGCAGCCGGGCGCCGATGCCGTGGTAGGTTCCGGCCCAGCTCAGCGCGTCGGTCATGACACCGGCGTTGTCGCCCAACACCTTGCGCGCGATCCTTTCGACCCGCTTGGTCATCTCGGAGGCGGCGCGACGGGAAAACGTCATCAGCAGGATCCGGCGCGGATCGGCGCCCTGAACGATCAGATGGGCGACCCGATGGGCGAGGGTGTTGGTCTTTCCGGAGCCCGCGCCGGCGATGACCAGCAGCGGCGGTGCCGCCAATCCTCCCGCGGCGCCGTGCTCCACGGCCCGCCGTTGCTCGGGATTGAGGGTTTCGAGGTAGGCGGTTGCCGTCTGCACCTGGGGCGTCCGTTCATGGTTGGAATAAACGACGGTCAATGATTCCTGCTGTGATCGCAACCTAGACCTCCCCTCGAGGGTGACGCGGCTGCCAACCAAGTTGGAGCAAGGTCGCGGACGGGCGCCGCCCGGCCTTGGCGCACTTGCGGCAGCGCAGACGGCTTGCAAGATCGTGCACGAAAGTGGTCGGCGGATGCTTGAGGGCTGCCAAATCGACATCGTTCGGGGTCTTGCACCGTGAACACTGGATTTCCAGCCAGGGAAAGCCGCCGTTGATAGCCTGGTCAATTGTTGGCGAAGGATCGATCGGCTCGCCGTCGCTCCACATCCGCTCGTTCCAGCTTTCACAGAGCAGCCTGTCGGCCTGCTGGATCAGCGCAGCGCCCTTGGCTCGCATCTCTGCTGATTGCGCAGCCAATATGCTGGACATCGCGCGTGCTTTCCCCAATTCCTTCGTCAGTGCCTTTCGGTCACCGCCTGACAGCGGCGTGGGGTGGTGTTTTGGCGCCATCCGGACATCCAAGCGCAGACCAAACACGGGGGGCAGGCTAGGTCATGTCAAATCCCGGCCAGCACCCGTCTTCTTCGTGTCTTCCGGTGCGCTGCTGGCAGGTGTTGTCGAGCAGTCGCTGCGCGACGTCCTTCCAGACCGCGTTGCCGCCATACAATCGGACTGCATCGGCGGTCTGGATTTCCACGGTTCGCTCGCAGCGACGGCATGAGACCCGCAGCACGTGACGCTGGATTTCCGAAAGACGTCGCTGCCGCTTCTCGGCCCCGGTCGCGCCGGCGCGAGGGTCTTTGAGGACCGATTCCCAGTATTCGGCCGGAAGGGGCGCATCTGGAGCCGCACCGGAGGGGCCCCGCCTGCGGACGGCTTCAGCGGCGAGTTTTTCCATCTGCTTCGGGGTCGGCATGCGCCAGCTCGCGGGTCGGTCAGTCATTCCGAATTAGAACATAAAGAGAACATAAGTCGAGTCCGATCGAGCCCGCTCCGTGAAAAAATCCTCCTATTGGAAAGGTCGCGATGTCGGAACCAAGCCGGGCCATTCGTCTTGAATCCAGCATCAGTATCGGAGTTCCCCCGTCATGGCCCCCCGCGCTAACTGGAAAGGCTTCCTGCGTCTTTCCCTCGTCACCTGTCCGGTAGCGCTCTATCCGGCCACGTCGGAATCCGAAAAGGTCTCCTTCAACCAGCTCAACCGGAAGACCGGCCACCGCATCAAATATGCCAAGGTGGATGCTGACACCGGCGAGGAGGTCGCCAACGAGGACATCGTCAAGGGCTACAAGGTCGACACCGACACCTTCATCGAGGTGACGAAGGAAGAGCTCGAGAACGTTGCGCTGGAATCGACGCGAACCATCGAGATCGACGAGTTCGTCGACCGTAGCGAGATCGACCCGAGGTATCTGATCCGTCCCTACTACCTGGTGCCGGACGGAAAGGTCGGCCACGACGCTTTCGCGGTCGTCCGCGAAACCATCCGTGAGATGAACAAGGTCGCCATCGGACGGGTGGTGCTGACCAACCGTGAGCACATCATCGCCCTCGAGCCCATGGACAAGGGCCTGATGGGGACGCTGCTGCGTTATCCTTACGAGGTGCGTTCTGCGGACGAATATTTCGACGACATCCAGGATGTCAAAGTCACCAAGGACATGCTTGATCTCGCCAGGCACATTGTCACTCAGAAGGCGGGCCATTTCGAGCCGGACAAGTTCGAAGACCAGTACGAAACCGCCCTCATCGATCTCATCAACCAGAAGCGCGCCGGCAAATCCATTACCGCGAAAGCGCGTCCCCGCGGTGAGAACGTGGTCGACCTGATGGACGCGCTGCGCAAGAGCATCGGACGAGACGCGGCGGCAGCGACAGAGGCGCCGAAGAAGCCAGCCAAGAAGGCGCGCAAGGCGGCGGCCGGGCAGAAGGAAATGCTGATGCCGATCGCTGGCAAGAAACCGGCCAAGGAAGCCGCGAAGAAACCAGCGGCCAGACCGCAGCGGAAGTCAGCCTAGCGTGTCGTTCGGCATCCAGTAACGCCAGACGGCCATTACTTCGTGTCCGCGGCAGGGAGCGATATGGCTGCGCTGAAAAAGGCTTCCAGGAGATCGATGTTGAGCGCGGGCATTCTCGCCTACCGCAACGGCGCTCGCGGGCTCGAGGTTCTGCTCGTTCATCCCGGCGGTCCGTTCTGGCGCAAGAAGGATAATGGCGCCTGGTCCATTCCCAAGGGCGAAATCGATGCCGCGGATGCTCCGGAGCAGGTCGCGCGGCGTGAGTTTGCCGAGGAACTCGGCCCGAGCGCTTCGATTGGTCCACTCCAGCCGCTGGGGGAGGTCCGACAGCGAGGAGGGAAGCGCGTCATCGCATTCTCCGGAGAAGGCAATTTTGACCCGGCGGCGCTGACCAGCAATACCTTCGAGATCGAATGGCCGCCACGAAGCGGTCGACGGCAGAGCTTTCCCGAAGTCGACCGCGCGGAATGGTTCGATATCGAGTTCGCGCGGACCAAGATGCTGTCCGCTCAGGTAGAGCTTCTCGATCGTCTGTTGGCGACCGCGGTTGAGAGCGTCGGGAAATGACGTTCAGGATTGGAATCATTTCGGACACGCATGGCCTGTTGAGGCCCGAGGCGAAACGAGGCCTGGCAGGTGTCAATCACATCATCCATGCCGGCGACATCGGGCGCCCCGAGATCGTCGACGCGCTTCGCCAGATCGCGCCCGTCACGGCCATCCGTGGAAACGTGGACACCGGCGAGTGGGCCCACCAATATCCCGGCACGAAACTCGTGCGCCTGGCGGGAAAGTCGATCTACGTTCTGCACGACCTGAAGGCGCTGCAGGTCGATCCCGGCGCCGGCATCGACGTCATCGTCTCCGGGCATTCCCACGTGCCGAAGATCGACACGGTCGGTGGCGTTCTCTACCTGAATCCCGGAAGCGCGGGACCGCGACGCTTCAAGCTTCCGATCACCTTTGCGACGCTCGAAGTCACGTCTGAAGGCATGCGACCGGAAATCCACGACCTTGGAGGCGACTGAGCGCACTACCGCGCAGGGAATTCACAGCGGATGAGGCAATGCGCCGAAGGGAAGCTCTATTTGCGCGGACGTCCTCGCTCGCGCACGACATCCTTCGCCCGCTTGTCGGACCGGAGCCCGAGGTAGACGGGCTGGCGCAGTTCGCCCTTGCTCGTCCACTCCGCGAATTTGACCTCTGCCACCAACGACGGCCTGACCCAGGTCGTGGCGGCCTCGTCCTTCACTTTGGCACAAAAGGGCGATTTAGAGACCGTCAGCTTCACCAGCTTGGCATGCAGGTCTTCCAGGACCTTGTGGCTGAAGCCAGTGCCTACATGTCCGATGTAACGCCATGCATCGTCTTCCCGCACGGCGAGGACCAGGGCACCGAAGAACGGCCTGCTGCGCCTGGGTGCCGTGAAGCCCGCGATCACCACTTCCTGTCGCTTTGCCGTCTTGATCTTCAGCCAATCCGGGGTCCGGCTTCCGGACGTATACGCGCTGTCGGCGCGCTTCGCTATGAGGCCTTCCAGACCCTTCCGCTCGGCCTCGGCGAAGAATTTTATACCATCCCCTTTGCGGTGAGGACTGAAGGCAATCAGCTTGTCGCGCGGCAGAATTGCCTTGAGCCGCTTCTTGCGCTTGAGGAGAGGCTGCTTGCGCAAGTCCACTGTGTTCTCGAACATGAGATCGAAGGCGCAATACAGCAGCTTCGCTTCATGGCGCAGCGCGTTTTGAAGCAGCTGGAAATGTGAGACGCCGTCCTTTCCGATCGCGACGAGCTCGCCGTCGATCACGGCGTCGCCCCTCACGCCCTCCAGCGCTTTGGCGACCCCGATATAGCTGCGGCTGATGATCTTGCCGTTGCGGCTGTAGAGGGCAACCTTGCCCCGTCGGATTTCCGCGATCATCCGGAAGCCGTCGTACTTATCCTCGAAAACCCAGCCGGGGTCGTCGAACGGCGCATCGGTGAGCGTAGCGAGCATCGGCTGCAGGCGCTTGGGCAGGGTCGACGTCCGGCTCATTCGAGGCCAATCCTTAAGAGCGCGTTGCGAAATGCAAGGACGTCCTTCAAGGATTAGGGAACGCTTCGAGCCCGCGTCGTGTTCCGTAGGCGCCGTGGCGCGAGCACGATCGATTCGCGGAGGGCGCATCAGACCGATGGCCAGAAAACTCAAGACCTATCAGACCTCGCTGGGCTTCTTCGATCAGGCAATCGCCGCGCCATCTATGAAGGCGGCTCTGGAGGCGTGGGGCGCAGACAGCAATCTCTTCCACCAGGGCGCGGCGAAGGAGAGCCACGATCCGGACGTCATCGCCGCTACCATGGCAAAGCCCGGCGTCGTTCTCAGGCGCCCGGTCGGATCCGACCGACCTTTCAGCGAGCATGCTGAACTGCCCAGCAATCTTGGCGGCGGCGGACCAACGAAAGCCGCCCGCAAGTCGAAAGGCCCAAAGGCGAAGAAGCCCTCCTCTCGGCCTGTCGACAAGCTTGCGCAACGAAAGGCCGCTTTCGACTACGAACGGGAACGGAGGAGCCGCGAGCTTGAACGGGCGAGCGAAGAGGCCGCCAGGCAGAAGGACCGTGAACGCCGGCAGCAGGCCATCAACAAGGCGCAGGCTGCGTTGGACAAGGCCGAGCAGGAGCACGCGAAGCGGGCCGCCGCCATCCAGGCCGAGGCCGAGGCTATCGCGAAGAGATCGCAAGCCGAAAAAGCCCGCTGGGATAAGGAGAAGGAGCGATTGGAAGCCGCGCTGCGGCGCGCGCGGGGTTAGTTTCTGTAGCGGCACGCACGAGCGAAGGTCAGCGGTCCACTTCAAGTGTTTATCGTTCGGGCTCGTTCGCCCTTGCCGCGCGGCAGAAGCGGCCAACTTGGCGGGATTTACAATGCCTACGGCCCTGCCAGCGTGAACCGGCGGCCCTTGCACTGAAGCCGGTTCGAGGATTGGATTACCCGCGAGCCGTGTGATCGAGGTAAGTCCATGGTCAATGCGCTCGTCGTCCGCCGCAATACGCAACTGGCAAAAGCCCAGAAGGCTCTTCGCGCGGCGCAATATGTTCGAATGTCCACCGATCTTCAGCGCTATTCGACCCAGAACCAGGCGGCCGCTATCGCGGCATACGCGCAGCAACGAAACCTTACCATCGTTCGGACTTATGTCGACGAAGGGCGCAGCGGAGTGAGAATCAACCGGCGGCCGGCCCTTGCCGAACTCATCAAGGATGTTCAATCAGGAAACACGGACTTTGAGCACATTCTGGTCTATGACGTCAGCCGATGGGGACGCTTCCAGGATGTCGATGAAAGCGCGCATTATGAGTTTGTCTGCAGGCGAAGCGGCGTCAAGGTCGCCTATTGCGCTGAACAATTCGAAAACGACGGAAGCCTTCTGTCGAGCATTTTAAAGAACATCAAGCGTGTCATGGCGGCCGAGTTCAGCCGCGAGCTTGGCGTCAAGGTGCACGCCGGCCACTGCCGCATCGCGGGTCTTGGCTATCGCGTTGGTGGCTCGCTCACGTTCGGGCTCGGCAGGGAGATGATCGATGAGGAGCAACGCTCGAAAGGTAGGCTTAGGAAGGGCGAGTACAAGGCCCTGAAAACGGACCGCGTGCGGCTTCGGCTCGGGTCTGACGAAGAGATTGCGGTCGTCAGATGGATATTCCAGCAGTTCGTTATCAAGCGTAAGACCGACGTCGAAATCGCACGGCAACTCAATCGCGGGAACATCGCCAATCACCATGGGCGACCTTGGACCTATATCATGGTTCATTCTATTCTCAGAAACGAGAACTATATCGGCAATCTCGTTTACAACCGAACGTCCCGCCGTCTCGGACAAACGCAGGTAAACAATCCTGATCATTTGTGGATTCGGAGCCCAGGAGTGGTGTCGCCGGCGATCGACCATGACCTCTTTGAGCGCGCTCAGAAGATCATGGCTGAGCGGTACATCTCGATCCCGGAAGACCAGATGCTGCGCAGGCTTCGTCTGACGCTCGGTCGCAAGGGGAAACTCACGACCCGAATCATCAAAAACGCGCCCGGCCTCCCTTCTGTCGCATGCTACATCAAGCATTTTGGCTCACTACGACAAGCCTACGCGCTCATCGGTTATCAAGGATCCCGTAATTGCGAATGGTTTGACGTGCGAGACCATTGGTCCGAGGTTCTGTCAAATCTCGCAGGGCAGGTTGCAGAGGCGCTGAGGACCGATCTCGGAATTCGGTTGAATCTCACCGACGATGGTGCAGGGCTTGCGCGGCACGGAAGCAGCAAGATCATCTCGTTTCAGGTGGTCCGGCGAATGGCGCAGAGAACCCCAAATCATGTTGCTCTGTGGAGAGCCCACCTGAGAAAGGAACGAACCAAGCTGTGTGTTTTCTTGCGGCTGAAGGAGTCCAACAAGGTGGTTCAAGACTATGTCCTGTTGCCCGCAGCAGACACTGCGAAGCCTTATCTAACGCTTTCAGATGGGGCTTTGGCCCGCTACAAGGCCGTTCGCGTAGACACGGTGAACGAACTTATTCGGAACATCAAAGCGAGATTCACATCGTCCAGCCATGCCGCGCCAGCCAAGCCAACGCGACCGAACAAGCGAAGGAAATCAAGCGGGCCCAAAACCATGAACGTCCGCGGGCGGCACTGACGGAGCGCAGATAGAGAATTGCGCCCAATACCTTGCCGTAGTTTCTCTTAAAATCGCCATTGAGCTTCGAAATCTGGACGAGCTCGGAACACTGGTCGGACATTACATTCTCCCTGGAAAGATCCCAGGTGCCCCATAGAACACTGATTTGCCTGACCGGTCAATTGGGATTTCGGATTTTCAGAAGTTGCGGAAGCCCGCTGCCGATCGGCTAGATATTGGTATTGATGCTTCTTCTGCTGTCAGGCGGCGCGCGGGCCGATGATTTTGCTGGTCAAGCCAGTGTCGTTGATGGCGACACACTGGAGATTCATGGAAGGCGCATTCGGCTCTGGGGTGTCGATGCGCCGGAGAGCAGCCAGCTATGCCGCGGCGAAGACAGTTCGCAATATCGATGTGGGGCGCAGGCGGCAAACGACCTCGACGCATTCATTGCCCGGCGTCCGGTTAACTGCTCGCCCGTTAGCTCCGACCCATATGCACGGTCAGTTGCGATCTGTTCGGTTGGCGGCACCAATCTCGGCGAATGGCTTGTGCGCAAGGGCCTGGCGGTGGATTGGCCCCAATACTCCAAAGGGCGGATATGATGGCGCTCAGCGCGACGCCGAGCACGCCGGCAGCGGAATCTGGGAGGGCAGCTACGTCGAGCCGTGGCTCTATCAAGCCTGCATCCGCGCAAGCGGAAAGCCCTCCGACTGTTCGGACGACAAATGCCCATCCTTGATGAACTCCAGTGCGGGGATCAATCCACAACGAAACGATGGCCTATTCCCACAGTCGCCTATCCCCACAGTCGCGCAGGTGGCTCTGGCGTGGTTTGGGCGACTCACGCTAACCCATCAATCTCAACCACCTCACGGCACAAAAGGAACAAAATGGTTGCAGCCACCCGTGAACTGCCGGCCTCTGGTTACGCGCTTGAAGTGGACGGACGACTCAAAGCCGAATTTGCTACTAAAGATGGGGCCAGGGCAGGTGGAGAAGAACTGAAGAAACGTTTTCCCATGCTTCAGATCAGGATCTATGACGCGCAGACGAATGCACGCGAGGAAATCTACCTTCTGACTTAAGTCTAAGCGGTTTCTGCTTGTGCGCATCCGCTAGCCGCGGACCGGGCTCTCGTGAACCGAGCCGCTGACGCGTCTCGGCCGTCCGGCGTCGATCCCTTGCGCGATACGGTGTCGCTCGCCGGAGGCTCTCGCGTTAGGGGCCGCCGGCATTGCATGCCGGCGCCGCTATCACTGCCCCGAACGCGGGTGCCTTCTTAACCGGTCTCGCGACTGCAGTCGCCTCGGTGCCCGCGGGCATTTCATGCCCGCGTCGCTATCACTGCCCCTTCGTCGGCTGCCTTCTCTCTTGCCTCCGCTGCACTTCGGCGTCGAGGGGACGTCGTTGACCAGTCGTACTCCGCGCGTGCTAACGGTGTGCTCCGTCTTCGGTTCGCGGGCTGCCAAGCCAATTGTATTGGGGTCGTCGCGGGGCGTCGGCCCGCCTTGGCGCATTTGCGGCTGCGCAGCCGGCTGGCGAGATCGTGCACGAAGGTCGGCGGATGCTTCATCGCCGCGAGGTTGACATCGCTCGGCATCTTGCAGCGCGCGCACCTGATCTCAAGCCAGGGGAGGCCTCCATTTACGGCGAATGCGCAGTCCGTGTCCCCGTCACCGCCATGGAGAGTGAGAGCGCGGGCCGGGTTCGACGCGACGGGTTGAAGATCGGGGGAGAGGCCTCCGGCGCCCGTCGCGGAGAACCGCGATGTCTGGACATACCGCCCGAGTTCGTGCCGGCAACGACCGCGCGAGCCTTTACACCGAAATCACCGACAAGATCATAGCCGAGTTGGAGGCCGGCCGTATTCCGTGGGTTCAGCCCTGGGGGACGGCGGCGATCAAGGCGCCGCTCGCGATGCCGCGCAACGCGTCGACGCAGCGCGGATATTCTGGAATTAACGTTCTGATCCTATGGGGTGCCGTTATCGAGCACGGCTTTTCCGGACAGAGCTGGCTTACTTTCCGTCAGGCACTCGGGCTCGGCGGCCATGTCAGAAAGGGCGAGCGGGGAACGACCGTCGTCTTTGCCGATCGCTTCACCCCGGATGACGAACGTCGGCGCGCCGCGGAGGCCGGCGAGGAGCCGGGTGCCATCCCGTTTCTCAAGCGCTTTACCGTCTTTAACACGGATCAATGCGATGGCTTGCCGGGGGATGTCTCTGCTTTGGTGGTGCCGCCGCCACCAGGCCAGATTGAGCCGCGAGCCGAGGCGTTGATCGCGGCGACCGGCGCGGATTTCCGGATCGGCGGTGCGCGCGCCTACTACAGCACGACGGGCGATTTCGTACAGGTGCCGCCGCCGGCTGCCTATTTCGAGCCGATCAACTGGCACCGAACCGCTTTCCATGAGCTCGGTCATTGGACCGGCCAGGCATCCCGCCTCAACCGCGACCACTCCGGTTCGTTCGGCTCAAAATCATACGCGCGCGAAGAGCTGGTCGCCGAAATGGCAGGTGCCTTCGTTTGCGCCTCGCTCGGTATCGTGCCGACCGTGCGCCACGCTGACTACATCGGTTCCTGGCTGGAGGTGCTGCGCGAGGATAATCGCGCCGTCGTCCGTGCGGCGAGCGCGGCATCGAAGGCCGCCGATTTCCTGCTCGGCTTTCTGCCGCCCGCGATCGATTCCGTCGTTGGGGGCAGCGAGGAAGCTGCATGACGGATCCGCACGCTGTGCCCATATCGGTCCTCAGTCGGTGCTGCGCGTCAGAGAGTGAGAGGTGCGCCGGCTTGTCTGTGACGGGTAGGAGGTCGGGAGAGAGTCTTTCGGCCGCCCATGGTGGAGAATCCGACATGGCAAGCGTTCAGAAAATCAAACTCAGTCCCTCCCGGGATATTCCCTTCAATAGGCTGGTGCTGAGCCAGTCCAACGTCCGCCGCGTGAAGGCCGGCGTCTCGATCGAGCAAATGGCAGAAAGCATCGCTCAGCGCACGCTGCTACAAAGCCTGAGCGTTCGTGCGGTGGTCGATGCCGACGGCCAGGAGACCGGTATGTTCGAGGTGCCCGCCGGCGGACGCCGCTACCGCGCGCTCGAACTGCTGGTCAAGCAGAAGCGTATGGCGAAGACGCAACCTGTCCCCTGCGTTATCCGGGATGGCGGCATCGCTGAGGACGATTCCCTCGCCGAAAATGACGAGCGGGTCGGACTGCATCCGCTCGATCAGTTCCGCGCGTTCAAGCTGCTACATGACGGCGGCATGAGCGAAGAGGATATCGCCGCGCGGCACTTCATCTTGCCGGCGATCGTCAAGCAGCGTCTTCGTCTGGCGTCAGTGTCGCCGAAGTTGCACGACGTCTATGCCGACGATGGTATGACACTCGAACAGTTGATGGCCTTCTCGGTCACGGCCGACCAGGCGCGCCAAGAGCAGGTCTGGGACAACGCCAATAGATCCGGCAACGACGAGCCATACCAGATCCGGAGGATGCTGACGGAGAACACCGTGCGCGCTTCCGACCGTCGCGCCCAGTTCATCGGACTGGATGTCTACGAACAGGCCGGCGGCGCCGTGATGCGAGATCTATTCGCGCACGGCGATGGCGGATGGTTGCAGGATGTGCCGCTGCTTGATCGTCTCGTCACGGAAAAGCTCAAAGTCGAGGCCGAAACGATCGCCAAGGAGGGCTGGAAATGGATTTCGGTCGCAGTAGATTTTCCCTACGGTCACGCGACTGGCTTGCATAAACTGGACGGCAAGCCTGCCGACCTCACCACCGAAGAGCAAGCCACCATCGACGCCCTCAACGCCGAGCAGGCCAAGCTTGAAGCCGATTACCAGGATGCCGACGAATTGCCCGATGAGGTCGATCAGCGTCTCGGCGAAATCGAGTCGGCACTGACTGCGTTCGAGGGCCGGCCGGTGCTTTACGATCCGGTCGAGATTGCTCGAGCTGGCGCCTTCATCAGCATCGATTCCGAGGGACGCCTTTCCGTGGACCGGGGTTACGTCCGGGCAGAGGATGACGTGCCGGCAACCGATCCTGATGTCGGGCAAGGTGCCGATCCGTCGTCGATCGAAGGGCAGGAGGCAGGTGCTTGCGTCCAGCGCACTGTAATCGCCGTTGCAAGTGGCGATACTGATTCCGACGAAGATGATGAAGACGCGGCCAAACCTCTGCCGGATCGGCTTATCACAGAGCTGACGGCGCATCGTACGCTGGCGTTGCGGGATGCGCTGGCAGAAAATCCTGCGATCGCGTTCCAGGCGGTGTTGCACAACTTCGTGCTGACGGCCTTTTACCGGTTCGCGTCGTCCGGAAGCTGTCTTGAGATCGGACTGCACACGCCGACCTTTCCCGCTCAAGCTCCTGGGCTGAGGGAAAGCGCGTCCGCGAAGGCGGTTGAGGCGCGGCATGAATCCTGGAAAGCACGCCTGCCGAAGAGCGAGAAAAATCTGTGGGATGCACTCACAGCTCTCGACGGCGCCGCACAGGCCTCCCTGTTCGCTCACTGTGCGTCATTTGCGGTCAACGCCCTCTATGAGCCGGCTAACCGCTACAATCAGGGCCGCGTCTCCGCCCATGGCGTCCGCACGCGGCTCGACCAGGCCGATGTGCTGGCCCGCGCGGTCGGTCTCGACATGGTCCAGGCTGGCTGGAGACCGACCGTCGACAACTATCTCGGCCGGGTCACCAAGCCCCGCATTCTGGAGGCAGTTCGGGAGGCAAGAGGCGAGTCTTCCGCGCAACTGATCGACCACCTGAAGAAGGCCGACATGGCCAAGGAAGCCGAGCGCCTTCTCGATGGTTCGGGCTGGTTGCCGGAGCCGATACGTCTGCTCGACTCCACCGCATCGCCAGCGGAAGCGGCGGGCGAAGCGGGCACATTGCCCGATTTCCTTGCCGACGAGGAGGAAGGGGACAAGGCCGGCGACGATGATCCGCAACAGCTCGACGCGGCCGAGTGACATCACAGAGCTGGATGGCTGCGGCTGTCCAGCAGTTTTGGGGATCGGTGCAGAGCGCCGGTCCCCTTTTTATTGGCGACGGCTGAGAGGTAGAGGCGGGCCGGGAAGGGTTTGAATCGCCGCGGTCTTAAAGGAGAGCGCCGGGCGGTTCAGCCCATTCCTGCTCTCCCGAGAAATCCTGCCATGACCGAATCTCTCGCCGGCGGCGCCGCGGCCGCGCCGCTCTCGATGCGTGCCACCGCTGTTGTCGCTTCTGCTGTCGTTAGGGCTGCGCGGCAGCTTTTGACCGATCTCGAGCGCAGCCGTCGGATCGATGCCGCTGTCCTGCGCGGCGCCATGGAGGCTGCCTTCGGCGCCTCCGATGCAACCGGCGCCTGGAATTGGAAGACAGCCTACGACGCCTGCGAGGCAGCGACCGTCCTGTTTCTAAGACGGTATGGCGCCGCCATGCGCGCCAAGGCGGCGTCGCCAGCCGCCATGCTGCCGATGCTGAGGAGGATCACGGCCCTCCTTCCAACACAGACACGGCGATCCGAGGAAAGTGCCACCCTCCAGCAATTCTCGACACCGGTCGGGCTGGCATTTGTCGCCAGCCGAGCGGCCGCGATCACGCCTGCAGACGTCGTTCTTGAACCTTCCGCTGGCACCGGCCTTCTCGCCATCCTGGCCGAGCTTGATGGCGCCTCTCTTGTCCTTAACGAGTTCGCCGAGAGCCGCGCCGGCATTCTTGCGCAGCTCTTTCCTGCCGTTCCCAGGACGCAGTTTGACGCCGCTCACATCAACGACCACCTCGATACCGGCATCGTGCCGAGCGTCGTACTGATGAACCCGCCGTTCTCGGCCGCGGTCTATGTCGATCGTCAGATCCGAGAGGCGGCACTACGGCACATCGGATCCGCCCTGGCTCGACTTCCCGAAGGGGGACGGCTGGTCACCATAACAGGCGCGAATCTCGCGCCTGAGAATCCCGCATGGACCGACTCGTTCAAGCGGCTGCAAGAATATGGCCGTGTCGCATTCTCGGCGGCAATTGACGGCGCTGTCTATGCCAAGCACGGCACCAACGTTGACACCCGTCTGACCGTTATCGATCGAGTCCCGGTTGGCGACATCGCCTCGTTCCCGGAATCCCCGGGCATTGCGCCCGACCTCCCGACTTTGCTCGGCTGGGTCCAACAGCACGTGCCGCCGCGTCGTCCAATGGCTGGCACAGCGGCTGGCGTGGTGCCGGCAATTGCCAGCCCTGCAACGCCTCGAACAGTCCGTGCCTGCGTCGCTCAGCGCCAGCCGGCTGGTGCAGTGCTGCCAACCGATCCCGTGGCGACCGAAGTCGCCTACGAGCCGGTGGATTGGACGCCTACGGATGGCAGCAGCATTACCGATACTCTTTATGAGACCTACACACTTCAATCGATCCGCATTCCGGGTGCACAACCGCATCCCACCAAGCTCGTGCAGTCCGCCGCGATGGCTTCCGTCGTACCGCCGAAGCCGTCCTATCGGCCGCTCCTGCCGGCCAACGTCGTGTCGGATGGCGTCCTATCGGATGCCCAACTCGAGAGCATCATCTACGCCGGCGAGGCGCATTCCGCGTTTCTCGCAGGCACCTGGACGGTCGATGCGACTTTTGACGTCGTAGCGGCCGCGCGCGACGACGCGAAAAACGCCGTTCGCTTTCGCCGGGGCTGGTTCTTGGGCGATGGCACTGGCGCGGGGAAGGGCCGCCAGGTCGCCGGCATCCTGCTCGACAACTGGCTCAAGGGCCGTCGTCGCGCGGTCTGGGTCAGCAAGTCCGACAAGCTGATTGAGGATGCACAACGCGATTGGTCTTCGCTTGGCATGGAGCGACTCCTCGTCACGCCGCTTTCCCGTTTCCGGCAGGGCACGCCAATCCGGCTCACGGAAGGCATCCTATTTACCACCTACGCCACGCTGCGCACCGATGAGCGCGGCGAGAAGCTTTCGCGCGTGCGGCAGATCGTCGAATGGTTGGGCTCCGATTTCGACGGAGTGATCGTCTTCGACGAGAGCCACGCCATGCAAAACGCGGTTGGCGGCAAGGGCGAGCGCGGTGACCAGGCGGCCTCTCAGCAGGGGCGCGCGGGCCTCAGACTCCAGCACGCCTTGCCGAACGCCCGCGTGGTCTATGTCTCCGCGACCGGCGCCACCACGGTCCAGAATCTCGCCTATGCCCAGCGGCTGGGATTCTGGGGCGGTGATGATTTTCCCTTTGCGACCCGGGCCGAGTTCGTCGAGGCGATCGAGGAGGGCGGGGTCGCAGCGATGGAAGTGCTGGCGCGCGACCTCAAGGCGCTCGGTCTCTATGCCGCGCGCTCGCTGTCCTATGAGGGTGTCGAATACGAGCTCGTCGAGCACCGGCTCACGCCCGAGCAGATCCGCATCTACGATGCCTATGCCGGCGCGTTCAGCATCATCCATAATAACCTCGAGGCGGCGATGCGGGCCGCCAACATCACGGGCGAGACGGGCACGCTGAATGGACAGGCAAAGTCCGCGGCCCGATCTACCTTCGAAAGCGCCAAGCAGCGCTTCTTCGGCCACCTCCTGACCTCGATGAAGACGCCATCGCTGATCCGCTCGGTCGAGCGCGATCTTGACGCTGGACACGCCGCCGTCATCCAGATCGTCTCGACCGGTGAAGCGCTGATGGAGCGCCGGCTTGCCGAGATCCCGACCGAGGAGTGGGGTGACGTCCAGGTCGACATCACCCCTCGCGAATATGTCCTCGACTACCTCGCCCATTCCTTTCCGGTTCAGCTCTACGAGCCCTTCACTGGCTCGGAAGGCAATCTCTGCTCCCGGCCCGTCTATCGAGACGGCCAGGCGGTCGAAAGCCGGGAGGCCGTCGCACGCCGCGACCGCCTCATCGACAAGCTTGCGTCATTGTCGCCGGTGCCAGGCGCCCTCGACCAGATCGTGCAGCGATTTGGCACTGACATGGTTGCCGAGGTCACGGGCCGCTCGCGCCGCGTGATCCGCAAGCGCCAGCGCCTCATCGTTGAGAACCGTGCTGCATCTGCGAATCTCGCCGAGACCGCGGCGTTCATGGATGATGCCAAGCGTATCCTCGTGTTCTCCGACGCGGGGGGCACGGGCAGGAGCTACCATGCCGAGTTATCGGCGCGGAATCGCCGCTTGCGGGTCCATTATCTGCTGGAACCCGGCTGGAAGGCCGACGCCGCGATTCAGGGCCTCGGCCGCACGAACCGGACCAACCAGGCCCAACCGCCGCTGTTCCGGCCGATAGCGACGGACGTCAAGGCAGAGAAGCGCTTCCTCTCCACGATCGCGCGCCGGCTGGACACGTTAGGCGCCATCACGCGAGGTCAGCGCCAGACCGGAGGGCAGGGTCTGTTCCGGCCCGAGGACAATCTGGAAAGCCAGTACGGCCGCGATGCGTTGCGCCAGCTCTATATCCTGTTGGCCCGAGGCAAGGTCGAGGGCTGCTCCATCGAAAGGTTTGAGGATGCAACCGGTTTGAAGCTCAAGGATGCCAACGGGCTAAAGGACGAGCTTCCACCGATTACGACCTTCCTGAACAGGCTGCTCGCCCTCACCATCGACCTGCAGAATATCCTGTTCACCGTCTTCGAGCAGTTATTGTCCGCTCGCATCGAGGGTGCCGTCGCGTCAGGCACCTATGACGTCGGATTGGAAACCCTCCGCGCCGAGAGTTTTGTCGTCACCGACCGGCGGACTATCTATGTTCACCCAGGCACCGACGCCGAGACACGGCTTCTCACTATTACCCAGCGAGAGCGCAACCATCCCGTGGGGCTGGATGATGCTCTCGGTCGTCTTTCCGGTCGTCGGGCCGTCCTGTTGATCAATGAGC
Source organism: Bradyrhizobium sp. 170 (assembly GCF_023101085.1). Taxonomy (NCBI): domain Bacteria; kingdom Pseudomonadati; phylum Pseudomonadota; class Alphaproteobacteria; order Hyphomicrobiales; family Nitrobacteraceae; genus Bradyrhizobium; species Bradyrhizobium sp. 170. Next base: position 3,632,587 of record NZ_CP064703.1, read on the forward strand.
GCTCGGGACGAGCCGCCGTGCAGGTCCCAGCCCCGAGCTTCATGCTGGATGACGGCGAGATCGAGCGGCGCGTCCGCCTGATCCGACCGATGGAGCAGCACAGCGTCTCCTTGGACATGATGGCGGAAAGCCACTGGGTTGACGCCGACTGTGATCGTTTCACCGCGGCTTGGCTGGCCGAGCTTGCCGAGGTCCCCGAGTTCACCGAAAGCACGATCCACATCGTGGCGGGCTTGTTGCTGCCGATCTGGAAGCGGCTGCCGAACGAGTCGACGCGGGTCTATCGGCTGCAGACGGAAGCTGGCGAGCGCGTCATCGGCCGCAAGGTCTCGGCCGCCTGGGTCGCGAATGTCCTTGCCGCCGACGCGCCCAAGCTCGCGACCGACACCGCCTTTGCCGCGCTGATGGAGGGCCGAACCGTCCTCGACCTCGCCGAAGGCCTCCAGCTTCGCCGCGTCCGGGTCATGGGCGCATACCGCATCGAACTGTCCGGATTCAACGACTCAATGCGCGACCGGCTGCGCGCTTACGGCCTGTTCGGGGAGATCATCTCCTGGAAGCTACGTATGTTTGTGCCGACTGACGCTGATGGCATCGAAATCCTGGCGAAGGTGCTCGACCACTATCCAATCGGACGCATCGTCGAACGGGAGGCGGCGTGATGGCCCGCGACGCCTCCGAGCTGGCGCACCGCCTCGCGCGCGAGGCCGAAGCGGTGTGCCGTCACTACCTCTCGAATGGCAAGCGCCAGGGGCGGTACTGGCTAGTTGGCGACGTGCACAATACGCCGGGCCGCTCCATGTTCGTGCGGCTCCAGGATTCGCCGAAGGGGCTCGCCGGCAAGTGGACCGACGCCGCGACCGGCGAGCATGGCGATCTCCTCGATATCGTCAGGGAAAGCCTTGGTCTTCCTGACTTCCGCGCCGTCGCCGAGGAGGCAAGACGCTTTCTCAAGCTGCCCCGCGCTGAACCGGAACGCGTCTCACCGGCTCGCCGTTCGGTAGCGGCCGGTTCACAACAGGCGGCAAGACGGCTGTTTGCGATCTCAGGTCCGATTGAGGGCACCGTTGTTGAGACTTATTTGCAGCGGCGAGGAATAGCCCACGTGTATCATGGTGGCAGCTTGCGCTTCCATCCGCGCTGCTACTACCGGCCTGACGAGCATTTGCCGACCGAGACCTGGCCGGCAATGATCGCTGCCGTTACCGACCTCGATGGCGGGATCACCGGCGTGCAACGCACCTGGCTCGATCCGGACGGCTTTGATCGGGTTCGGCTCGGCAAGGCTCCGATCGATACGCCGCGACGCGCCATGGGCGACCTGCTCGGCAATGCGGTTCGCTTCGGCGTGGCTGACGACGACGTGCTTGTCGCGGGCGAGGGCATCGAGACCATGCTATCGCTACGCTGTGTGCTTCCCACCTTGCCGATGGCATCAGCGCTTTCAGCCAATCACCTATCGGCCATGCTGCTGTCGTCGAGTTTGCGCCGGCTCTATATCGCCTGCGACGCCGATGCTGCTGGAGATGCAGTCCGGGCAATCCTGACGCAGCGCGCAGAAGCCGCCGGCATCGAAGCGATCACGTTGTCACCCCGCCTTGGTGACTTTAACGAAGATTTGCACATCTTCGGCCTCGATGCCCTCCGCGCGGCGTTGCGGATGCAGCTCGTACCAGAGGATGTCTTCCGCTTCCTGCTCTTGTCGACCGCTGTCGCATAGGCGCGTTTGGCTTGCCTCACCGCCGACAGCTCGGTCGTGGCGGTCCAATGCCCGGAGAGGCGCGACCTCGGCCTTCTAGAGGGCGATCGGACGGCAAGCGGCCCGGGCCGCCAATGGCTGCGTCCGGCTATTTTCCGCCGGCCCTTCGGGCCTTTGCATCGCGAAGCAAAATAGCCGGCCTTCGCCATCCTCCGCTGGCGCTTCGGCCCTCCGCTTCGCTTTCGGGTTCTGGCCCGCTCCTCCCGCCGCCTGAGTGATCGCCACGAAGGCCGCGATGGGCGCGGCCGATCCGGCAAAGGACCTCTTCCATGACCGACCATGACGACATCGAACCGCCGCAAGCCGCCTCTCCAACCGACCACGTCCTCAGCGAATTGCAGCTCTTCGGCTACCGCCCATTCCACGATGAGCCAGATCCGAGACCGCTACCCGAGGGCAAGATGATCGCCGGCGCAGTCGCCGACATCTTCGACGCTCTAGTTGCCACCTTGAGCGACACGCGGCTTGAACCCGACCTCGAGGATCTGCTCTGGTCAACCGTTAGCCTCTTCCATCGTGCCGCAGACCGAATTGATCGCCATCTCGATGACAACGAGCAGGCCCAACGCAAGAGCCAGCGCGAGCAGAATGGTTCCGAAGTACGATCGGTCGGACTTGAGCGCCTGACAGCCGAAGGCATCACACTGATCGAGCGTCGTAACTGCCTGGAGCTGTTCCGCGATCAGGCCATCGAGCACTTTGAGCTCCACACCGGTTCGCCCTGGCGCCCCCGCTCGGGTTCGCTTGTCAACCATCGCACGCTCACGGCGGCAATGATCGACTCCCGGGATTTCATCGCAGCCAAGCGCCGAGCCGAGACCGAGGTCTTGTTGCCACCTGGGCCCAAGATCGCACTCACTGGCGGCCTCGACTTCAACGATCACAACCTGATCTGGGATCGTCTCGATAAGGCTCATGCCAAGCATCCCGACATGGTCTTGATCCATGGCGGCTCGCCAAAGGGTGCCGAACTGATCGCCTCCAAATGGGCGACCACAAGGAAGGTGCCACAAATCGCCTTCAAGCCGGACTGGACCAAGCACGCCAAGGCGGCGCCGTTCAAGCGCAACGACGCCATGCTCGAATTGCTGCCGATCGGCGTCATGCATTTCCCGGGTACGGGTATCCAAGACAACCTTGCCGACAAGGCGAGACGCCTCGGCATTCCTGTTTGGAAATTTGGCGGCGGCACGTGAGCGCCGTCTTGCCGCCTTCCGAACCACCAAGGTGGAGTTGCAGAGCCGCAACTCCGCCAAGTTTCGACTCTATGCCCAAAACCGCGCCGCGGTGGTGGTGGAAGGCGCGACCGTCACATCTATGCACGGAGCCACCACCATGCTCGCCCTTGGACTTGTCCTCAACACCGTCGGCATCGGCTTGTTCTGCTGGCTGATCTTCACGCTGGCGGTATACGCACTGCCGCTTTTTGTCGCCGTGAGCGCAGGCCTGATGGCTCACCACAGTGGCGCCGGTATCCTCGGTGCGCCGCTCGTTGGAATTGCTGCCGCCGTGATGGCACTCGCAGCCGGTCGAACCGCGTTCGCGATGACGCGGTTTACGATCTTGCGTGCAGCAATAGCGGCCGCCTTCGCTGTTCCGGCCGCGATTGCCGGCTATCACGTGGTCTTCGCGATGTCGCAACTCGGGATGCCATCGCTGGCCTGGCGTGAGGTCTTCGCTTGCCTCGGCGCGGTTTTTATCGGCGGTACGGCGTGGACACGGTTGGCTGTCCTCGCGGAGCCCCGTCCATTCGAGTGGGGCAGGGTCGCGCGGAGCGCGCCTCGGGCCGTTCTTTCGGCCGCTACGCGCGACGGATAGTCCTCACCACCTGCTCCTCGATCAGGTTGGCTCAAATCGGCGCGTTTGAAGGAAAGGTCGTCGAGCTCGAGCGAAAAATGGTCGTGGCGCCTGTACGGAGCTTACAGCAGGCTGCGCCACCTCTTACCGGCCCACATAGATGCAATGGTGATTCGCCTTCGGTAGTCGCGGCTGTTCGTCGGCTGACTATCCCGCCGTTTCCTGCACGACGTTTCTTTCTCTACGCCGAAACATTCCGACTTCTTGCGCAATCAAACCGAGATTGGCCAAGTTTTCTCCCGAATTCGTGGTTCAGCCCGCGGACGCACGTGGCCTCTTTGATGGCTTGATCTGGCCGAAGACCGGCTGCGCCTCGATCGTCTGAGCCGCAACGCCGTCGCTCAAGACTTTCTTCCCCTGGGCTACGCCCATTCCTCGCGAGGCAAGAAAGTCTTTACGACGGCGTCCTCCGCTTCGCTCCGGCCCGCAAGCGGGTGCGTCGCCGATCGTCCTCGGCCTGTCGATCGCCATCGAGGCCGCGGTGGTCGCGGGCTCGAAACACAAATAGGAGAAGTGACATGGCTAACATCGGTTCTTTCAAGAAGGTCGGCAACGATTTCAACGGCGAAATCATCACCCTCAGTCTGCAAGCAAAGGGTGTCCGCATCGTCGCTGAGCAGAACCGCTCCTCTAACGAGAACGCCCCCAGCCACCGCGTCTTTGTGGGCCGGGCCGAGATCGGGGCCGCCTGGTCCAAGCGCTCCGAAGAAGGCCGCGACTACCTATCGCTCAAGCTCGACGATCCCTCGTTCAACGCACCGATCTACGCGAACTTGTTCGATGACGAGAGCGGGGAAGGCTACACTCTGCTTTGGTCGCGGCCGCGGAAGAACGGCGAGTGAGCCTCACATCCGCCAAGCCCCGCCCGAGTTGCTCGGGCGGGGCTTTTCTTCGACCGAGCAAGATGGCTCGCCAAAGGCGTCAATTAGATCCGCGCTGACCGAGGCTCATCATTCCGTTTTGGGGCCTTGCGCGATTCTCAAAGAATTCTTCATCACGCAAAAAATGTTACCGACGTGACCGACCCCTCGTGTGAGCAGTGCTATTTCTTCTTGCGACGTGGGCGCGCCGGCTTGCGACCTTTAGGCAAAGGCTTGGGCGTCGTTGCTCCCTTGGGGGGCTGAACGAACAACTCGGATAAATGAACATCCAGCGTACCGGCGATTCGATCGAGAAGATCAATTGTCGGGTTCTCCGATTGCCGCTCAAGACCACTCATATATGAGCGGTCAATCCCGGCATCGTACGCCAATTGCTCTTGCGGAATGCCGCGATCCACGCGGATCCGGCGCACATTCCAAGCCACAAGCGCACGAGCTTTCATGCGCCAAAGCAGCCATTTAGTAGGCCATCAAACCACTGGCTATAGCCTTACTATTGCGGTAAGTTCGTGTGGAATGCAGTCGACGAAGTCCGCGCGTAGGCTTACATGAAACAGCCGGCGTTAGATCCAGATGTTGCGGACGTGGCGCCGAATGAGGCGGTGCTGACGAACTATGACGAACAGCGTTTGGTGACCTATTGGCGGCTTCTTGATGCCGAAGCCGCTGGTGCCGACTGGAAAGAAGTGACTCGAATCGTGCTGCACATCGATCCCGATCGCGAGCCGGCGCGCGCCCGCAACGCATTTGACAGTCACTTGGCACGAGCAAGATGGATGGCAGACCACGGCTACCGCCACTTACTTCGCGGCGGTACGACGAAATAGCGAAGAAAACTATCGTTCGCGATTCTTAATTAGAACAGAATTCTGCCGCCGACGGCGTGATCGCCTGTAGGCATCACGTAATGCACAATTGCCGACTTCCCAACAACTCCAGGATCCATAGAGATAGGCCATCGTTGTACGGCAGGGGATCAGAGCAGTGTCTGACATCGACTGGCGCTCACCGAAGACATATCAGAACGCCATTAAATCAGGGGAGATGGCCGATTTCGCTTGGGAGTCACTTCGGCGGAGTACGAATTATCGAATGGCTTACCGGAACGCTCGACCGAAAGGCGGGCAGGTGACGTCCGAATTCCGGAGGAGATGGGGCGTCTGCTTTCGCCCATGACCCGCAGGGGTCCTTCTATGAACAGACGATCTTCTGGGCGCCCGACGCCTTGCCGACGGTGGTCCGGGTCGTGCGCAGCGCGTCCGCCTCGCAAGCCATCGGCGCGACCCTACCGCGCGCGGACCTTGCATCGGGCAGCATTCGACAGGCACCGGACGGCTGGCACGCCGTGTTGCGCATTCAGGGAGCGCAACATCGCCTCTGGCTGAAAGAGGCTCCGCAGCTGGGTATCTCTTATGCAGCCGAATTGCCGCTCGATGCGGATTTTGAGATCCGCGCGCATGCCTCACATCGGCTGTGGCGCGCCATCAACGGTCGTCCGTCAGGACTTCCCCTCCATCAGCTTTCGGCACAGCGGCGCGAACGGTTGGCCTTGGCGCTGCGAGCGCTCGACGGTCACATCGATGGCGCCTCGTATCGCGTTATCGCCGAGGTGCTGTTCGGCCGAAAACGCATCCCAGAAAGCGCCTGGAAGACCCACGAGTTGCGCAGCCGCACTATCCGCCTGGTGCAGGCCGGCTTAGCCTTGATGCGTGGCGGCTATCGCGCCTTGCTTCGTCCACCATCTCGCAAGGAATAGGGCAAGGGGTGCCGAAAATCGCCCCAGCATCTTCGGCATCCCCCCAAGCCTTTCCACTCCGCCATCGTGACCGTCAACGCACGACCCAACGCGGTCGCGCTCGAAACGATCACGGAGCCACACAAATGCCCGATCCGAACGCCGGTTTGCCGCAGCGATATCTGCGGACGCCAGAAGCTGCTCGATTTCTCAGTCTGTCCGGGCGGACCCTGGAAAAGCACCGAACCTACGGCACGGGTCCCGCCTATCGGAAGCTCGGGGGACGCGTCGTCTATGCGCTGGAAGACCTGAAAGCCTGGGCCGATCGCGGCGCCAAGACTTCGACCTCTGACCCCGGCGCAGGCACCGTGCTGCCGGCTAAACGGCACACGCCCATACCGTATGCCGGGCGGCCGCGTCGTTGAGCGTCGCTGGGGGACTATCTCGATGCGCCGCAGACCCATCTCTGAACGGGAACGGTTAAGTCTCTTCCGTGCGCTGTCTGGCGCTCTAGCGCCACGCGATGCGCAGGATTTGATGGCCTATCCGTTCTTCTCCCTCGCCAAATCCAGGCGAGTCGTTCCCATCGACTTCCGCGCCGGAAAGATTGCCATTCGCGTTGAAGCCGTGCCCGAGCATGGCATGGCTACGATCTGGGACGCCGACGTCTTGATCTGGGCGGCGTCGCAGATTGTCGAGGCCCGCGACGGCGGATTGAAGACCTCCCGCCTGATGGCGGCAACGCCGTATGAGATTCTGACCTTCGTTGGTCGCGGCACCAGCGTTCGGGACTACGATCGTCTGAAGGCCGCACTCGACCGGCTGCAATCTACCACTGTCATGACGTCGATCCGTCAATCGACCGATCGGCGGCGGCACCGATTCTCCTGGATCAATGAATGGAAAGAGACAGCCGACGTGCACGGCCGGCCCCGCGGATTGGAGCTGATCCTGCCGGACTGGTTCTATACTGGTGTGCTCGATGACGCGCTCGTGCTCACCATCGACCGGGCGTATTTCGACCTGACGGGTGGCCTCGAACGCTGGCTTTATCGCGTTGTTCGAAAGCACGGCGGTAGCCAGAAGGGTGGCTGGAGCTTCGACTTTGTTCATCTCCACGCCAAATCCGGCAGCCTCTCGCCGCTCAAACATTTTGCCTATGACCTGCGCGAGATCGTCCGCCGTCAGACATTGCCGGGCTACCAACTCGTCATTGAGCGCGGCTTGCGCGGCGGCGAGCGTCTGGCCTTTACGCCGATTGCCGCCGATCCCATTGCGGCGCGTCTGCGCAAGCGCGGTCTGAATGCTAGCCCGGGGGAAAACCTGTGAATCAGTTCGTGCTATTGGGGACGACAACCGACGTGCCAACGGGGACCCGATCCTCGTGTTATCGGGGACCAAAATTGGATGAAACGTCTTGGCACTCAACGACTTGCCGCGGCCGTAACTTTACTAACCTGGAATCCTTCGGATTCCTTCTAACGAGGTCGAGCGTTTTCCGGCCTGTTGGTAAGCGGGTATCGGTTTCCCCAAATGTGTGGACTGGGGGCCGAAAATGAGTGACCGGCTCCTTAAATCGTGGACTGGTGTCCCTTTAATCGTAGACCGGCGCAACGGTGAGCCTCCTTCTCAAAAGAATCCTGCGACGTCTCCATGGACCGTGCATGCGCAACAGCCGATCCGCGACATAGATCGTGATCTCGGCCCTGAAGCGCCGCAGTGCTTCGTTCTGCACACGGTTTACCCGCCAGCGCGGTTCATCGGGCGAGGCGGCAGCGATCCACTCGGCCAACTGAGCGGCCTGCAACCCGGAAAGCTGTCCACTCGGTCGTTCGAGCGCAGCTTCGAGTCCGCCCCGCGCGCCGCGTTTGATCCATCGATACAGAGTTCGCGGGCGAACGTCGGCGACTTCGGCGGCGGCCTCGACGGACAGACCCTCGCGTACATCTGCGATCGCCATGAGTCGGGCGCGACGATGTGGCAGCCGCTCACGGATCGCTTGCGCGCGCAGCTCTTCGCCTGTCTGGGGCAAGTTATCGATCCAGGCACGCCACCAACCGCGTTCGCCGTCCTTCCGCTCATCCGGCCAAGCCGTCAGGAACAACGCCCCGACCTTATAGCGTGTCGCTGGATCAAGATTGGGCCAGCGCAGCATCTGCCGGCGCGGGCGCACGGCGTGCAACATTGCAAGTGCGGCTTGCGTTCGTGCCGGCCACGCCTCGAACATCCATGCCAAGATCGCCAGACTCTGATAGCTGTCGGCCGGTTCTCCCAACGGCGCTGTGCCCAGATCGCGAGCGATCCGTGCAAAGAGCACGTCGCGGGCAGCCTGCTTGGTGTCGATCCACACGGCGCCCAGCAATGCGTCGAACAGAGCCGTGGCCACAGGCCAGCCGATTTTGCCGATCTCCGGCAAATCCACGACACCGGCTGGTCGGCTTTCGATCATACGCCGCTGAAACCGCAAGACCGGCTCCGGTGCGAGCAAGGTCGCCGTGTGGGTCAACCGATGTGCGCAGCGCCGACAGCGATCCGGTGCAAAGTGCTCACCACACGACAATGCCGGCAGGCGCAGCTTTGCTCCACATTGGGGACAGGCTCGCACCAACAGCGTGCCGTGTCTTGGACATGCGGCCAGCCATCCGAGTGTCCATGTACGCCGGACATAGGGAGCCTCGTCTTCGGCAAAGCAATCGGGACAGACCCCGATGCGGCCCGTTTGGTGCAACGGCCGTTCAGCCGTGAAGCGCTGACGGCTAAACCGTTCCGGCACGGCGTCGTCGTGCCCGTCATCAGTCCAATCGTTGAAACTGAGCGAACGGATCAGCTCTCCCGACACCCCCGTGCCGTGCACAAGCGCCGCGACGACGAGGGGATCGGGCTTGCGCCACCAATCCGGGTGCCTCGTCAAGCCGATCTCACCATCACCAAGCAACAAGGCTTCCGGCGAGACACCGAACGGTTCGGTGAACCGAAGCAACCAGGACGCCAGCGCTTCGTCCGGTATCGGTGCAACCCGTGCCGGCAGCGACCGCGGTGCGCTGACTATCTCCGCATCGAGAAACTCGACTTCGTAAATCTCAGCCGGCGACACGTCGGCGCTCCGTGGGAGGAATGAAACCGATGTCGTCAATTCTTTCGATGAGGATGCGCTCTTCGCCGGCGGCAACGGCCGCCACCGCGGCAGTCGTGACCAGGCTGACCACCTCTCCGAGGATGCCCTCCGCAGCGCTTAGCAGCTTTTGCGCGAAGGCTGGTTCTTCCATGCCCGACCGTTCGCGCAGCGGCAGCATCGCCTCCAGCGTGTTGAGGAGCCGCAGATACTCCGCGTCGTACCGCCATGGCGGCAAGCCGAACGGCGTGAACCGGTTGGCAAGCTGGTCATCGCTCTGGATTGCGCGCAACGCCTCCGCGGTTCCGACGGCTACCAGCGGAATTTGCAGCTCGTTGCCGAGCCAGCGCAGCAGGTTGAGGAAGCGACGTTGTTGCGCCCGCGAGCCCGACAGGATGTTGTGGACCTCGTCGATGACGAGCAGCCGCACATCCGTCGCGCGCAGTATACGCATCGCCATATCCTGCTTGACCGCCAGCCGATCATGGTTGCGATCGGGTGCGCCTAGCGCTTCCAGCACGGCAGCAAAGAACAGCCGCTCGTCCGGCGCCGGCGGCATCTGGACCTTTAAGACGGGCACCGAGATAGCACCCTCCGAGGCATCGACGGTATCGCGCAAATGCGCGCGCTTGAACTTCTCGACGATCATGGTCTTGCCGTTGTTGCTAGGGCCGACCAGCAGCAAGTTCGGCATACGGGTGCGCTTCGGGAACGTCAGAAGATCGTCCATCGCCGCCAGGGCGGCTTCCGCCCGTGCATAGCCGATCCACCGATCTGCGCGGATGCGCTGGATGCGAATCTCGCCAGGCGCATCGGCGAGCGCGCGAATCTGCGGCAGCAGATGCGGGTAGGAGGGATTGCTCATGTCCATTCCTCCACGTTCTTGAACAACCGCTGATCGGCCGGCAGGGGTTCGATCGTTGGAGCGGATTCAACCGCACTGGCGGCTGGACGCCGTTCTGTCACCACGCCATCAAGGCGAAGCCGCCGCTCTCGTTGACGACGCGCAGTCTTGGTCTCCGCGCTAGCGCGCTCCGCAATACCGCGCATTGCGTCAATTGCTGTGAAGATAGCGTCCTCGTTGATCTCGGCACGGCCTTCGTCCCGCAACCGCATCAGCGCCAGTCGATGCTCCCACAGGCTGATCGCCGGCCGACGCAGATCTCGATAGCTGAGATCATAGTAGCGTCCGTCGGGTGCGAGCAGATGGACCCGGCTAAGATCGCGTGGATCGTACCGAACGATCATCCACTCTCGCTCGCCGATCCAGGTGCGCAGCACATCGGCCCAATAGCCGATCGAATGCAGGAACACGCCTTCGCGGCGGACAAGCCGCCGCTCCATCGGCAGAAAGTCGATCAGGAAGCGGCGCGGATCGTCGATTGCGGTTGGCATGCCCCGCCCCGAGACCTGTCCATCGCCCAGGATTCCGCGCTCCCAAGCCGCGACCGGCGTCGTGCCGATCCCGCGATGCAGATCGTGGTGATAAACGCCGACGATCGCGTGGGCGAGCCAGCGTTCGATCTCATCAAGCGTCAATGCCGCCGTGTCTTCGGGCTTCCAATCCCCCTTGGCACGAACATCCGAGAAAGTGGTGCCGGGCAAGAGATGAACCTTGCCCATCATCGTCCCGATCAGCCGCTCGATATGGCCGCCATAGTGCGGCGTCCTCACCGGACGATAGTCGACGGCGATCCCGTACTGCTCGCAGCCGCGCTTCAGCGCCTCGGAATGGAACTCCTTGGCGTTGTCGAGGTGCAACCGCTCGATCAATCCCTGGACCGGCCAATCACCGGCGACACCACGCGCCATCAGCCAGCCGGCCTTCGGCAGAACGGCATGGGCGATACACAGCGCGACCGACGTGGCGGATGGCGGTTCGAGCGCCAAATGGAATCCCGCGACACAGCGCGAATGGACATCGATTGCAATGGTCAACCACGGCCGCTGGATCGGCTGTCGTGTGACACTGTCGACCGCGATCACGTCCACCAGCGTGTGGTCGATCTGAACAAGTGCGAGTGGCCAAGGCGCCGTCAGAGAACCCGTCGCTGGTCCGAAGCGATCACGTGCGGCCTTGCGGCCGGATCGCTTTGCCAACGCCTCGACCGACGCACGTTGTCCAATCCGCAAGTTGATTGCCTTGCGACTTGGCTTCGGCAGTCCCAGCGTCCGGCAGCGCCGTTGCACCTCGGTCACCAGATCGCTGACGCGCGGTCGTTGCCGGGTCAGATAGAACTCGTCGATCGTGGCCTGCACCACCTCATCGACCTCTGCAGCCAGCAAAAGCTGGCCTTGCCGCCGTCCGCGGCGCCCGGGCAGGAGGCTCGTCACGCGCGGATCGGCAAGATAGCGCGACAGCAGCCGATAAACGACCGTGGCACTGCAGCCAAGCGCCTCGGCAGCCGCCTCGGCATCGCCTCGCGTCCGCTCCGGCGCCTTCGCCAGAACACTGATCACCTCAAAGCGACGACGCGCCTTATGCCAATCAGCAACGGGTACGTCCGCAAGATCGGGTGTGTCAGCCGCGGGGCTCATGCCAATCCCACCGGAGAATTGGGGTGTATCGGCGCGGCGAGGTCGACTTTGAAAGCGCCCCGCGCGATGAGCCGCCAAACCACACCCAGCGCCATCGCGCGGTCGCAGGACATCGCATCGACGATGCGCTCGAAAGTCGGTTCGCAAAGTGTTCGCGCTGCTCCCAAAGCGCGTTCGGATATTGCCGGATCGAGCGGTGCTTTGCGTAGCGGTAGCAGCCGTCTGGCATTGTCGAGCAACGGTCCCCGGATGCCGCGTTCGGTCGCGATGCGGAAACGCCCGCCGTTCTCCCTCGCTCTCGCCCGCGCTGCAACAAAGCCCGGCCGCAGCCGCACCCATTGGGCACGTAGATCGACGCGGTATTTTACCTCGACCAGTTCTGTGCGTCCGTCGCTCCAGATCACGAGGAAATCCGGTGTGTATCGGCGCAGCCGCGCGCCATCCTGGAACTCGATTGTGATCGGCTGCGAGGCAATCACGGCGCCGGCGTCGAGAAAGTTCGCCAGCAGCACGAAATCCCGTTCGAGCGCACTCTCGTGCTCGACCGCCTCTCCATCGATCGGCCGAAAGCCTGTGATGTGCGAACGCCGACTGAGCGGGATGCGTCTCATCGATCCCTCCGACTCACCATCGTGCGAGGTGAGTCTACGCCCAGCCGCTGCAGCCAGTCCACGATTTAAGGAGCCAGTCAATGATTCAAGGGAAATCACACCATGCAGAAAGTCGTGCAAAGACTCGAAAATCCAGCGCCGCCCAGAATCGGATTCAAGGAAAAACGACAGCGGGCGTTCGTGAACTCACACCAAGGGCCACGGACCGGCCATCGCTGCAGCAAAGACGGTTCGCGACCCCGGAATTGGACCGCTGCTGAGTTAGGCGAAGATCGTGCTTCGCAGTGGTTTAGCGCTCCAAGGGAATTGCTGCAGTCGGCGGAGTTGGGCGCAAGACGCACCCTGTCTGTGCTTCGATTCGGCAGAGCAAATGCATCATCGATTGCGTCCGGCCAGCGCGACAATTCCAAGATCGCACCCTTTCGACGCGGAATATGCATTGCCATCGGGCATGGCGACTTGATCACGATCGAAATCCTTCATGACGACGGAGGAACTGCATGAGCGACCTCACGCATGTTGAACTGCTGTGGCTTGAGAAGCGGATCGAGAACTGGATTCGGTTCGGCCGGGTGGCGGCCGAACAGATACTGGACCGACGACGTCGTGTCGTCTCATTTGCACCGGGCAGCATCTTTGCCTTCGTGCGCTGGACGTCCAGCGACTACGGAACCGTCGTTTCAAAGATCGATATCTTGCGTGCCGTTACGCCGGGCCAGCGCTGCGCGACCGTGCCCTATGTACGCCCAGGCGGCGATATTTTGCTGCGGCTCTCCGGTTGGCCGAAAGTCGAGCGGGTGCTGCAATTGATTGACGCCGTCGAGGCGCTCGGCATCAATGCCGCCGACGCAGCGCCTGACTACTGGCACCACGCACACAACCGCCTGTCCGTCGGAGAGGCGCCGAGGTCCTACACACGGTCGCGGCATCAGATCTGGCTTCAACGCCGGAAGATCGCGCCATGAAGTACTGGATGACGACGCTCCTGGCGATGTGCGGATCGGTCGCCTTGCTGACCTCGGTGATCTGCGCGAAGCCTGTTGCCCTGTACGTCTGGAATGCCTCAGAGAGTGCCCCGCTTGGGCTCTATCGCCTGCAGCCCGTCGACACGCTGTTTGTCACCGAACTGGTTGCAGTCTTGCCGCCGGAGCCGCTTGCTACGTTCCTTGCTGAGGGCAGCTATCTGCCGCGCGGCGTGCCAATGCTGAAGCGCATCCTCGCACTCCCCGGGCAAACGGTTTGCAGGAATGGCCTCACCATTACCGTCGATGGAATTGGACTTGGCGAGGCGCGCGATCGCGACAGGCGTGGCCGTCCGCTCCCGATCTGGCAGGGCTGCCGCGTGGTCGCGCGAGATGACGTCTTCCTCATGAATTGGCAATCGTCGGATTCGCTGGACGGCCGCTACTTCGGACCCATCCCGTCCTCTGCAATCATCGCCCGCGCGCTGCGGATCTGGACGGATGGAGAGAATTAACCGTGTGTTGCTCACGCTCTCAAATAGCCGCGCCTCTAACCCATCGGGTACAGCCGCATTCCTCCTTCCCGGCCAGAGCTGGCAGGGCCGCGGCATCGCGTGGCCGTCGAAGTCGACCACTTGACCAAGTCGCAAGCAAGTCGGCAAGAGTCGGCTGTCGGCAAATTGGTGGAGTCGTATTCAGTCGCGTGCTGTCGGGACTTTTCGCACGGGGGAGTGTGAGGAGAAGGGAGCACGATCATACGAGCCAGGGACGGCAAGGGAAAAGCGCCGCCTTCGGTCGGGCGCATGTGGTTGGTGGAGTTGAGGTTTTAAGAGGCAGTGAGAATGATCAAGCCGTCGCTCCATTCCAAATCGTCAAGGAAATCAACGCAGCTAGGGCCGTCGGCCAGCGCAAGTTTACGGTGAAGCCATCGTGAGCCAGCGCGACAACGACCTTCGTGTTCGCCCTGGTCGCATTCGCGACCGCGGACGTAGCTCCTCGCGTCCGAAGAGCTTTGTCGGCCAGGTGATGCGGGCGGCCAAGAGAGCCGGGCATGTCGGCGACGGTTTTGGGCGCGGTAAAGGCGGAGCGAGCCGGTCGCACTTTGGACGAGGCCGGCGTGCCGCGCTCTCACTGTCGCTCCGCTCGACCTCGCGGCGTGTAGTAATGAAGGCGCGCGTGGTCCGTCACCACGGTACCCGCTTTCGCTCGGCAACTATGCCAAAACATATCGCCTATCTGAAGCGGGAGGGCGTGACGCAGGACGGCGCGGACGCCCGGATGTTCGACGCGAGGTCGGATGCGGCGGATGAACGCGGCTTTGCCGAACGCTGCGAGGACGACCGGCATCATTTTCGATTTATTATTTCTCCGGAGGATGCCGCCGAGCTCGGCGACCTCCGCACCTTCACCCGCGAGCTGATGACTGACGTCGCGCGAGATCTCGGAACCAAACTGGACTGGATTGCGGTCGACCACTGGAACACCGATAATCCGCATATTCATGTCCTGATCCGCGGCCGTGCGGAGGACGGCCAGGATCTGGTCATCAGCCGGAATTACATCTCCCGCGGGTTTCGGGATCGCGCGGCCGAGCGTGTCACGCTTGAGCTTGGGCCGCGCAGCGAGCGGGACATCCAGTCCGCCCTGGAAAGGGAGGTTGAGGCCGAACGCTGGACCAGCCTCGATCAGGCACTGCGTGTCGCCGCCGACGAGGGCGCCGGCGTGGCGGACCTTCGGCCAAATGCGTCAGGCGAAGACTTGAGGCTTCGCCGCCTGATGGTCGGGCGGGCCGCTAGGCTCGAACTTCTCGGTCTTGCCGAGCAGATTGCACCCGGCTGCTGGACGCTGAAGCCTGGTATCGAGGACAGGCTGCGCGATCTCTCGATTCGCGGCGATGTCATCAAGACCATGCATCGGGCGATGACCGCTCGTGGCCGCGAACCGAATATCTCCAATTTTGCTTTGCACGGGGAGGAACCGACAGATCCCGTGCTCGGCCGCCTGGTCGAGCGCGGACTGCATGACGAACTGAAAGGCTCGGCCTATGCGATCGTCGAGGGGATCGATGGACGAACGCATCACATCAGGTTCACCGATATTGAAATGACCGGCGATGGCGCGCCCGGCGCGATCGTGGAGGCGCGGTCTTACGACGATGCGCAAGGGCGCAAGCGGCTTTCGCTCGCCACGAGGTCGGATCTAGACGTCGAAGCCCAGGTTACGGCACCGGGAGCGACCTGGATTGACCGGCAATTACTCGCGCGTGATTCGATCGTGGCGAGCAGTGGTTACGGAGCCGAAGTCCGCGAAGCCATGGAGCGTCGGGTTGACTATCTCGCGGGCGAAGGCCTTGCGCGGCGTCAGGGGTCAAGGGCCATCTTTGCCCGCGATCTTCTCAATACGCTACGGCAGCGGGAGCTCGATGCGACGGTGGCGAGGCTCGCGGCCGAGACGGGGTTGCTCCACCAACCCTCGTCGGAAGGCGAACGCATTGCGGGCGTCTATCGTCAGCGCGTAACGCTGGCGTCAGGCCGGTTTGCCATGGTTGACGACGGGCTCGGATTCCAACTCGTGCCCTGGCGGCCAGCATTGGAGCAGCATCTCGATCGACAAGTATCCGGCGTCGCGGCACGCGGAGGCGGGGTGACCTGGAGCTTTGGAAGGAAAATTGGCCTCGGAATCTGATTGGCGCGCCGCCCGGCACTTCCGCGCCAGCGGACGAGGCGCTTGATGTGAAATCGGTTGAACGCAATCGCACTTCGCGCTGCCGGTCAGATACCATGCAATCTCGATCGGCTTTTGTACGCTAATCTATCCGAACACACGACGATTGCGACTGAGCGATTGCTCTGGGACGCGAGCAGCCCCTTTGATGGCGAACGTTCAGCGCGTCGGGTCTGCTTCAGAGCCGCACTGCACGAAGCAACGTTCGAAGGTCCAACGATGAAGCCCAGAATTGGCGTCTACCTCTCCGAGCAGATGGCCGCGCGGCTATCGGCAGCTGCCAAGCGTCCCGGCGCCACTAAGTCAGCGCTCGTTGAGGCTGCCCTTGCTCAGTTCCTCGGTTCGGATGATGAAACCGACAACATCTCGGTAGACCGTCGCCTTTCCCTTATGAGCCGCCAACTTGAAGAGCTCGATCGCGGTCTTAGAATCGTTAATGAGACGGTAGCTCTTCAGGCGCGCTTCCATCTCGCCGTAACACCAGTGCTTCCCGCAGCGGACCAACACGCTGCCTGCCTACTTGGGTCCGAGCGTTTCGACGAATTTGCCGCGCAGGTCGGGCGACGCGTTCAGCTAGGAACGTCGCTCATGCAGGAGACGATGGATCGGCTCAGCACACCGAAACGCGAGGCTCATTCGCGTGGGCCGTGCGAGGGAACGTCGAAAAAGTGCTCCTCAGCCCATGAGCCAGATTTCCGCACATCAAGCACGGTTGGCATCGAATTAGAGCACTCCACTGCCGTCCGGGAGGGCGGCAGCTTGTTCAACTTTCCAGGGAAGGCAGGACTGCCTCTGCACTAGACCGGTTGCAAGGCAGGCAGTTGCTCACCAAGGATCGGTCGAACAGCAACTACGGTCTCGACCGCCCAGCCATGCGACTCGACGCCGACGTGCCGGCGACTTGACAGAAAACTGGCGCCTGATTCTGCGGGTGTTCCTGCCGTTCGTTGCCGCTTACTATCTCTCCTTTCTGTTCCGGACTATCAATGCAACGGTCGCCGGCTCTTTGACCTCCGAATTTGACCTCAGCGCTGGCGATCTTGGTCTGCTGACGTCGGTCTACTACCTGACTTTCGCGGCTGCCCAGATTCCGATCGGCATCTTGTTGGACCGATATGGTCCGGGGCGGATCCAAAGTGCCGTGATGATTGCCGCAGTTCTGGGAGCGGCGCTATTTGCCGTCTCGGATAATTTTTGGCTGCTCCTCGGCGGTCGAGCGCTGATCGGTCTTGGTGTCGCCGCGTCATTGACGGCCGGCTTGAAAGCCCTCGCGCTCTGGTTTCCCAGCGAACGTATCCCACTGCTCAACGGCATGATGATCATGTTGGGGGGCTTGGGCGCGCTGACGGCAACTCTGCCTGTGGAGTTCTTGCTGGTTTCCGCGGGTTGGCGAGCATTGTTTGCGCTGCTCGCGATTGTCTCGGCCGGATGCGCTCTTATCATTTATCTTGCTGTCCCAGAGGTGCCAGCACCTATATCGGTGGCAGGCGGACAAAATAGTCTAAGGATGGTTTATGCCGACCCACGCTTCTGGCGCCTGGCTCCGCTTTCAGCCGCCTGCATCGGGACGGCCTGGGCGTTGCAAGGATTGTGGGCGGCGCCATGGCTCAGCGATGTCGAGCGTCTCGACCGCTCGGGACTACTCTGGCATTTGCTCATCATGGCAGTCGCATTGAGTTTGGGCGGGCTTCTGTGGGGCATTGCGGTCGATCGGGCGCGCCGACGTGGGACCGGACTGCGGACACTGTTGGGCCTTGTCGCCACGATGTTCATCGCGGCTCAGTTAGCATTGATCCTGCGATGGCCGCTCCCGTCATATGTCCCGTGGATCGTCGTAGCGGCCGTCGGTGCCGGAACTGTCCTCAGTTACGCGATCCTGGCTGAGTATTTCCCTAAGGAGCTGGCGGGTAGAGCGAATGCAGCGCTGAACGTCTTCCACATCGGTAGCGCGTTTGTCGTGCAGTATATCACGGGGTTAGTGGTTCAGCTCTGGGCTCCCATAGATGGGCACTACCCAGAGGTCGCTTACCAAACAGCGTTTGCCTTCAACGTTGGGCTTCAGATCGTGGCTGGCTTCTGGTTTGCCGCACCAATCTGTTCGATCGGATATCCGAAAATACTCGCAGCCTGCAAGAGGGCTTGTCTGCGGATTGCGGAGGCGCTCGATATTCTATGCCATGTCCGCAACCAGAATACTTTGGGGCCAGATCGCCTGCGTCTTGACCGTCGTGCTCATCACGATGTGGGCCGCGACGCAATGGACGGCCTGGCGTCTCGGCTATCAGCCGCAACTCGGACACCCCTGGTTTGAGCTCGCACCGGGCGTTCCCATCTATCTGCCTCCCGCCTTCTTCTGGTGGTGGTATGCCTACGATGCCTACGCACCTGAAGTGTTCGTTGAAGGGGCATGCGTCGCTGCGTCCGGCGGGATCATCTCGATTATAGTCGCTTTCGCGATGTCGGTGTGGCGGGCTCGGGAGGCGGAGACGGCGGCCACGTACGGGTCTGCACGTTGGGCCAACCAGCTTGAGATTCGAAGTGCCGGCCTTGCCGGGGCAGATGGCGTAATCCTCGGGCGGTTCGAGGGACTTTATTTGCGGCACGACGGACCTGAGCATGTGCTGTGCTTCGCCCCCACCAGATCCGGAAAGGGCGTTGGACTTGTTGTCCCGACGCTTCTAACCTGGCCGGGAAGTTGCATCGTCCATGACATCAAGGGTGAAAACTGGTCCCTGACGTCCAGCTTTCGGGCCCGGCACGGCCGGGTGCTGTTGTTTGATCCAACCAACTCAAAGAGTGCAGCTTACAACCCTCTCTTGGAAGTGAGGCGAGGGGAGTGGGAAGTTCGTGACGTGCAAAACGTGGCCGACGTGTTGGTCGATCCCGAAGGATCATTGGAGCGACGTAACCACTGGGAGAAGACCAGCCACGCGCTACTGGTCGGAGCCATCCTTCACGTCCTCTATGCGGAGCAGGACAAGACGCTCGCCGGTGTTGCGAGTTTGCTGTCCGATCCGAAACGGCCAATCGAAACGACGCTCCGCACGATGATGACCACGCGGCATCTCGGTGAAGCCGGGACCCATCCAGTGATCGCGTCCGCAGCGAGAGAGCTATTGAACAAGAGCGAGAACGAACGGTCCGGCGTGCTTTCGACCGCGATGTCTTTCCTCGGCCTTTACCGCGACCCTGTTGTTGCCGAGGTGACGCGCCGCTGTGATTGGTGCATCCGCGAGCTCGTTGAAGACGATCGGCCGACGACACTCTATCTCGTTGTACCTCCGTCCGACATCAGCCGCACCAAGCCGCTGGTGCGGTTGATCCTCAACCAGATCGGTCGTCGTCTCACCGAGGAACTCCAGGCCAAGGGCCGCCGGCATCGATTGCTGCTCATGCTCGACGAGTTTCCGGCGCTGGGAAGGCTTGATTTCTTCGAGTCGGCGCTCGCCTTCATGGCGGGCTATGGGCTCAAGAGCTTCCTTATTGCGCAGTCGCTCAATCAGATCGAAAGAGCATACGGGCCGAATAACGCGATCCTCGATAATTGTCATGTGCGCGTTTCCTTTGCGACCAATGACGAGCGTACGGCCAGGCGGGTTTCGGATGCGCTTGGGACTGCCACGGAATTAAGGGCGATGAAGAACTATGCCGGTCACAGGCTTAGCCCGTGGCTCGGCCATCTCATGGTTTCGCGACAGGAGACCGCGCGGCCATTGCTCACGCCCGGCGAGGTGATGCAGCTTCCGCCCGAGGACGAACTGGTGCTGGTTTCCGGCGTGCCACCGATCCGCGCCAAGAAGGCGAGATATTTTGAGGATCCACGTTTGACCGAGCGCGTGCTACCACCGCCAAACTCAAGCTCCCTCGACCGCGACGGTAGGGCAGCGACAGACGATTGGAGCCGGCTGCCAGCTCCGCCGAATTCAGATGTTGCCGAGCCGGTAAGCTTGTCGGGTGCTCGGCAATCTACCGCAAATTCCGGCATTCGCCGCGAGCCGGAGCTTCCCGAGCATGAGAATATCGCGCCAGAGGCCTTGAAGCCTCCACCGGAGTTCGACTTCACGGAAGATGAGGGCGACGGTGACGCCATACGAGCGCGTGTGCTGCGCATGAACGTCTCCAGCCTCGCACGCCAGGCCGCAATGGATCCAGACGATGGCCTCGAGCTCTAGGGTGAGATAATGCGGACTAAACATACGTTTCGCCTGCCTCCTGACCTGGCGGGCAAGCTCGCTGACCACGCCTGCCGCAAGCGGGTGCCGCAGGCGCTCATCGTCGAAACTGCGCTGGCCTCATTCCTGTCGCCGGATAATTCGGAGCGGATGGAGGCGGCGCTCGGCCGTCGCCTTGACCGGCTGACCCGGCACGTCGAGCGGCTGGAGCGTCATATCACCATCTCAAATGAAGCATTGGCCTTGTTCGTGCGGTTCTGGCTGACGGCAACGCCGCCGCTGCCCGACACGGCGCAGCCCGCGGCACAGACCAAGGGGCGGGAGCGGTATGAGGGCTTTGTCGAGGCGCTCGGGCGACGGCTGGCCAGGGGCCAGACCCTTGCGCAGGAAATATCGCTCGACATTGAGCCAGCCAAGGCTTCGCCAGTCGTTCCCGGAGAGTGATTCCGCCACCTCTTTCTTTTGCTACGCCACGGCACGCCGCCTGATTTGAGCTTGTTGCACGAGCGCGTAACCTGCCTTTTCTACTGATCCCTACCGCCGAGCTCATATCTCGGCGACGTTGGGGGCAAGCGTGGCAGTTCATTCCTTTCAGTCCGAGGCCGCCTCGCGTGGTGCACGCATGTTGCGCACCGCGCTCGGACCGACGATAGCGGCGTGGCTCGAAGACGCTGGGATCGTCGAGGTCATGCTCAATCCCGATGGCCGGCTCTGGGTCGATCGGTTGTCGGGGGGTATGACCGATACCGGCGAGCGCCTCGCCGCCGCCGACGGCGAGCGCATCGTGCGGCTCGTTGCCCATCACGTCGGCGCTGAGGTTCATCCGGCAAGTCCCCGCGTCTCGGCCGAGTTGCCCGAGACGGGGGAGCGTTTTGAGGGGTTGCTGCCGCCCGTGGTGACCGCTCCAGCCTTTGCCATTCGCAAGCCGGCGGTGGCCGTCTTCACGCTCGACGACTATGTCGCCGCCAGCATCCTGACAGTCGCTCAGGCTGACGGGCTGCGGAACGCTGTCCGGGACCGTCAAAACATCCTCGTGGCCGGCGGTACTTCGACCGGCAAGACCACGCTGACTAATGCGCTGCTGGCCGAGATTGCAAAAACTGCAGATCGCGTCGTGCTGATCGAGGATACGCGCGAACTCCAATGCAAGTCGGCTAACCTCGTGGCGCTGCGCACCAAGGATGGTGTCGCCTCGCTGTCCGACCTCGTGCGCTCCTCGCTCCGGCTACGCCCCGACCGAATCCCGATCGGTGAGGTGCGAGGAGCCGAGGCGCTCGACCTTCTCAAGGCCTGGGGCACCGGCCATCCCGGTGGCGTCGGCACCATTCACGCCGGCACGGCGCTTGGCGCCCTTCGCCGCCTCGAACAGCTTATCCAGGAAGCCGTCATCACTGTGCCGCGCGCGCTGATCGCGGGGACCATCGACGTGATTGCGGTTCTCTCCGGCCGCGGCGCAGATCGTCGGCTGACAGAACTCGCGCGTGTCGATGGCCTGACGACCGAGGGCGACTACCTCATTTCACCCGCAGGAGACCCATCATGAACGGCGTCACATTGAGAAGCGGGATGATAGCTGTTGCGGTAGCTCTCAGCTCCGTGGCGATCTCGCCCACTGCAGAGGCCGCTGGCTCCAACATGCCGTGGGAGCAGCCGCTTAACCAGATCCTGCAGTCGGTCGAGGGGCCCGTCGCCAAGATTCTGGCCGTGATCATCATCATCGTCACGGGCCTTACGCTCGCCTTCGGCGACACTTCGGGCGGTTTTCGGCGCCTGATCCAGATCGTTTTCGGTCTGTCGATCGCGTTCGCAGCCTCGAGCTTCTTCCTGGCATTTTTCTCATTCGGCGGCGGAGTGCTGATCTGATGGACGGGCCGGTTGAAGGTTTTGCAATTCCGGTGCACCGCGCGCTGACCGAACCGATCCTGCTCGGCGGCGCGCCGCGTGCGATCGCCATCGTCAACGGCACCGTTGCCGCTGCGCTCGGCCTCGGCCTGCGGCTGTGGATCGCGGGCCTCCTGATCTGGGCAATTGGTCATGCCGCTGCCGTCTGGGCCGCGAAGCGCGATCCGCTCTTTGTCGAGACTGCAAGACGCCATCTGCGCATCCCAACCCATCTGAATGTGTGAGCAACCAATGATGAACCTTGCCGAATACCGCCGCTCCGCTACACATCTTGCGGATTTCCTGCCATGGGCCGCACTGGTCGACGAAGGCATCGTCCTCAACAAGGACGGATCGTTTCAGAGGACCGCGCGCTTTCGCGGGCCCGATCTTGATTCCTCTGTTCCAGCAGAACTTGTTGCGGTTGCCGGCCGCCTCAATAACGCCTTGAGGCGCCTCGGATCCGGCTGGGCGGTGTTTGTTGAAGCGCAGAGGTATTCATCGAATGCCTATCCACCGAGCAGTTGTCCAGACGTGGCATCGGCCATGGTCGATGCCGAGCGCCGGGCGCAGTTCGAGGAAGAGGGAGCTCACTACGAGTCAGCCTATTTCCTCACCTTCCTGTATCTGCCGCCGGCCGAGGACGCGGCGCGCGCCGAGCGCCTCCTTTATGAGGGACCTGAGCGTGGGGAGGCTGCCGGCGCCCACCAGGTATTGCGCGGCTTTGTCGATCGGACCGACCGCGTGCTGCAACTGGTCGAAGGGTTTATGCCGGAGTGCCGATGGCTCGATGACGGCGAGACCCTGACGTACCTGCATGCTTGCGTCTCGACCAAGATACATCGCGTCCGCGTTCCCGAGATTCCCATGTATCTCGATGCGCTGTTGGCGGACGAGCCCCTGACGGGTGGGCTCGAGCCGATGCTGGGCGACCAACAACTGCGGGTGCTCACGATTGTTGGGTTCCCGACGGCAACCACGCCGGGGATTCTGGACGATCTCAATCGGCTTGCCTTCCCTTATCGTTGGTCGACCCGGGCGATCATGCTCGACAAGGCAGACGCAACGAAGCTCCTGACCAGGATCCGGCGGCAATGGTTCGCCAAACGGAAATCCGTTGCCGCAATCCTGAAGGAGGTGATGACCAACGAGACTTCGTCTCTCATCGATACCGACGCTAGCAACAAGGCTATCGACGCCGACGCTGCGTTGCAGGAGCTCGGCTCCGATCTGATCGGAGAGGGCTTTGTCACCGCCACGATCACAGTCTGGGACGAGAATCCGCGCATCGCGGACGAACGGTTGCGCTTGGTCGAGAAGGTCATTCAAGGACGCGACTTCACGTGCATGGTGGAGACCATCAATGCCGTCGATGCCTGGCTGGGCTCGTTGCCCGGCCACGTCTATGCCAACGTCCGCCAGCCGCCGGTCTCGACCCTTAACATCGCCCACATGATCCCGTTGTCCGCGGTTTGGGCAGGGCCGGCGAGAGACACTCATCTCGGCGCGCCGCCGCTGTTCTTCGCGCGGACGGAAGGATCCACACCGTTCCGCTTCTCCCTCCACGTCGGGGACGTTGGGCACACGCTGGTGGTCGGTCCGACCGGTGCCGGCAAGTCGGTGCTGCTGGCGCTGATGGCGCTGCAGTTCCGCCGGTATCCAAGCTCCCAGGTCTTTGCCTTCGACTTCGGCGGCTCGATCCGGGCCGCGGCGCTTGCCATGAAGGGCGATTGGCATGATCTCGGCGGCGCGCTGTCCGATAGCGCCTCCGAACCGGTCGCGCTGCAGCCGCTTGCCATGATCGACGATGCGGCCGAGCGCGGCTGGGCCGCGGGATGGATCGCAGCCATTCTCGCCCGCGAAAAGATCGACGTGACGCCTGAAGCCAAGGAGCATCTTTGGTCGGCGCTGTCTTCGCTGGCTTCTGCGCCCGCGGGCGAACGAACGCTGACCGGTTTGTCCGTGCTGCTGCAGTCCCAGGGCCTGAAAAGGGCTCTTCAACCCTACTGCCTCGGTGGCCCCTTTGGGTGGCTGCTCGATGCCGAAGCGGAGCAACTCGGTTCGGCTTCGGTCCAGGTGTTCGAGACTGAAGGCCTGATCGGCACCGGAGCCGCACCGGCCGTGCTCGCCTATCTCTTCCATCGGATCGAAGGCCATCTCGACGGAAGGCCGACGCTGCTCATCATCGATGAAGGTTGGCTTGCGCTCGATGACGCAGGGTTTGCGGGGCAGATCCGCGAATGGCTGAAGACATTGCGGAAGAAGAACGCTTCCGTCATCTTTGCCACCCAGTCGCTCTCGGATATCGACGGGTCCGCGATTGCGCCTGCGATTATCGAGAGCTGCCCGACTCGGCTGTTCCTGCCGAACGAGCGCGCGATCGAGCCGCAGATCTCGGCGATCTATCGGCGCTTCGGTCTCAACGACCGCCAGATCGAGATCCTCGCGCGCGCCACGCCCAAGCGCGACTACTACTGCCAGTCACGGCGCGGCAATCGCCTGTTCGAGCTGGGTCTAGAAGAATTCGCACTCGCCTTCACAGCAGCTTCATCAACGTCCGATCAGGCGATGATTGAGCGCGTGCTCGCCGAACACGGCCGTGATGATTTTGTCACCGGTTGGCTCGCCGCGCGCGGGTTAGGTTGGGCCGCCGATCTCATTCCTGGTCTCATCAAGCAGGAGGGCTTGTCATGAAGCGCCTCCCGTACCTCGCCGCCGCGAGCGCCATCACCATTGCCGTCGCATGCGCAGTTTCGCCCGCGTCGGCCCAACTGATCGTGTTCGATCCTAACAACTATGCGCAGAATGTGCTCACGGCTGCACGTGAGCTGCAGCAGATCAACAACCAGATCACCTCGCTGCAGAATCAGGCGCAGATGTTGATCAACCAGGCCAAACATCTCGCCAGCATGCCGTATTCCTCGTTGCAGCAGCTCGATCAATCGATTCAACGAACCCAGCTGCTTCTCGGCCAGGCGCAGCACATTGCCTACAACATCAAGCAGATCGATCGGGCCTTCTCGACGACCTATGCGCCGGCCTCGACCAACGAGTCAGATCAAGTGCTGATCGCGAATGCGCAAATACGCTGGCAGAATTCTGTAGCGGGCTTGCAAGACGCTTTACGCGTTCAGGCGACCGTGGTCGGCAATCTCGACACCCACCGCAAGGAGATGTCGGCCCTCATTAGCTCAAGCCAAGGTGCGACCGGCGCGCTGCAGGCCAGTCAGGCCGGCAATCAGCTCCTTGGTCTGCAGGCGCAGCAGCTCGCCGACCTTACGGCAGCAGTTGCCGCGCAGGGGCGGGCGCAAAATCTCGAAACGGCCCAGCGTACCACCGCGCAGGATCAGGGCCGGGAGCAGCTTCGTCGCTTTCTCGCTCCTGGTAGAGGCTATCAGCCTTCGACAGTTCGGATGTTTCACCAATGAGCGGGCATGGTGGATTCAAGCGGGGGATGTTCGTGTTCACAGCAGCTATCGTCTCCGTCCTCTTTGCCGCAGCTTGCACAATCCAGCTCCGCGGCGACAGTGACGGTCCACTGGCTGGATCGTCGGCATCCCGTGTAGCCAGTAGCCTTGCCGCCGAGCTCGAACGCTGCCGGAAGGTCACCTCCGAGCAGGTTGCAGAACTCCAGGAGTGCCGTCTAATTTGGGCGGAGAACCGCCGTCGCTTCCTTGGATCAAAGAAAACACCGGGCGTTACTTCCGCCGATGCTCAACCAGGCAGCCCGACACCGTCGTTGGCGCAGCCCAAGCATCCCGATCGTCTCCCCCAGGGCTGGCCGCCCGTTGCAACACCCGAACGCGAGTGATTCCATGGGTGGCACCGGCGTCATCGACCGATTCCTGGAAACGTTTACCCGCTACATCGACTCTGGCTTTGGGTTGCTTGGCAACGAAGTCGCCTTCCTCGCAACCACGCTTGCCGCGATCGATGTCACGCTGGCCGCTCTGTTCTGGGCCTGGGGTACCGACGAGGACATCATCGCTCGCCTCGTGAGGAAGACGCTCTTTGTCGGCGTGTTCACTTACCTGATCGGCAACTGGAACAACCTCGCCCGCATCGTTTTCGAGAGCTTTGCCGGTCTCGGTTTGAGAGCCTCAGGAAATGGTTTGTCCTCGGCGGATTTTCTGCGCCCGGGGCGGATAGCGCAGGTCGGCATCGATGCGGGGAGGCCGATCCTGGACTCAATCTCGGGCTTAATGGGCTATGTCAGCTTCTTTGAAAATTTCATCCAGATCGTGGTTCTACTGTTCGCCTGGGTGATCGTGCTGCTCGCCTTCTTCATTTTGGCAATCCAGCTTTTTGTCACACTGGTTGAATTCAAGCTGACGACCCTCGCGGGCTTCATCCTGATTCCGTTTGGGCTGTTCGGCAAAACGGCCTTCGCCGCCGAACGCGTGCTCGGCAACGTCATCTTGTCAGGCGTCAAAGTCATGGTGCTCGCCGTGATCGTCGGCATCGGCTCGTCGTTGTTCTCACAGTTTACCGTTACCTCGGCCGGCGCACAGGTCGGCATTGAAGATGCCATGGCCCTGGTGCTCGCCGCGTTAGCGCTGCTGGGCCTGGGAATCTTTGGGCCCGGGATCGCCAATGGCATCGTGTCCGGCGGTCCGCAACTTGGCGCCGGAGCCGCCGCGGGCACAGGGTTGGCTGCCGGCGGAGTCGTTGTGGCCGGAGCGGGCCTCGCTGCCGGCAGCGTCGGTGCACTCGCCGGCGCGGCGCGCGGGACCGCGGCGCTAGCGGGTAGCGCAAGCGATGCGTTCAAGGCGGGTGGTTTGTCCGGCGTCGCGGATGCCGCCGCGTCCGCGATGACGAGCCCGCTTCGTCGCGCCGCGGCTGCAAGCGGCTCGGCTTCAAATGGTGGCACTGCAGCCGGTGAAGCCGGCGCAGCTCAGCCGCCGGCAAGTTCCTCACCTCCGGACAGTCAGTCCATTTCGGCCAGACGCATGAAGCGCATGCAGACCATGAGTCACGGGGCGTCGGCCGCTACCAACGTCGTTCGCACTGCCGACCACGGTGGAGGAGGCGCCTCCGTCGATCTCTCCGAAGGAGGGAAGTGATGTTCAAACGACCATCCGTTCATTATGGCCGCACGCCCGCGCCCGTAACGCCCTATCAGAAAGCGGCGCAAGTGTGGGACGAGCGCATCGGCTCGGCGCGGGTGCAGGCCAAAAACTGGCGACTGACGGCCTTCGGTTCTCTTATCCTGTCGGCCGGACTTGCATCAGGTCTCGTCTGGCAATCCACACAGGGAAGCATTACGCCATGGGTCATTGAGGTCGATCGTCTCGGCCAGGCACAGGCGATCGGCCCAGCCAACCCCTTCTATCAACCGACCGATCCGCAGATTGCCTTTCATTTGGCACGCTTCATCGAGAATGTGCGCGGGCTGTCGGCTGATGCCATCGTGCTGCGTCAGGACTGGCTGCGCGCCTATGACTTTACGACCGATCGCGGCGCCGCCGCTCTCAATGACCACGCCCGCGTCAACGATCCCTTTGCCAAACTCGGCAAGCTGCAGATCGCAGTGGAAATATCCAGCGTCATTCGTGCCTCGCCGGAAAGCTTTCGCGTCGCCTGGATCGAGCGCCGCTACGACAATGGGCAGCTTACCGCCACCGAGCGCTGGACTGCCATCCTCACCATCGTGATCGCAACCCCGCGCAATGCCGATCGTCTGCGCAAGAATCCGCTCGGGGTCTATGTCAACGCCATCAACTGGTCGAAGGAGCTTGGGCAGTGAATATGCAGATTCCTGGAGTCGCTAGCCCGGGTGTGCGCAAGGTCATGCGCCCGTTTCTGTTTGCTTGCATGTTTGCACTCAGCGGCTGTGCCACCTCGAAACCGCCGCAGATCAGCTACGACGACGATATTCCGCCACTTCCCAGTCCGCCGTCGCTGGCGGAGGATCGTCCGCGATCCCTTCACGTTCCGCCGTCCTGGACGCCGGCGAAGGGAGGCAAGAAGGGAAACGTTGAGGCAAAGGAGCCTATTGCGCGGATCGAGACCGCCAATGACGCTGCGCGCGTCGAGCCGCGTAGCGCCGGCTACTTCAATGCTGTGCAGGTCTTCCCTTTTAGTCCCGGCGCCCTCTATCAGATCTACGCGAGCCCCGGACAGATCACCGATATCGCACTCGAGCCCGGCGAGCAGCTCACGGGTTCGGGGCCGGTATCGGCTGGCGACACCGTGCGCTGGGTCGTTGGCGAAACCGAAAGCGGAAGCGGCGATACCAGACGTGTCCACATCATGGTCAAGCCGACGCGGCATTCGATTGAGACCAACCTCGTGGTCAACACCGACCGGCGCACCTATCTCATCGAGCTGCGCTCGCGTGAAAAACCCTACATGCCATCAGTCGCCTGGTTCTATCCCGAGGACAGGCCCGGCCGTGCCCGAGCTGTTTCCCCGACGCCAATTCTTCCTGACTCTTCTCAGCGGCGCTATCGCTACACCCTCGAGGGCGACAATCCGCCTTGGCGGCCCGTCGGCGTCTATGACGATGGCCGCAAGGTCTATATCGAGTTCTCACCCGGCATCGTTCAGGGAGAAATGCCTCCGCTGTTTGTCATCGGTCCGGACGGCAATTCCGAGATCGTCAACTACCGAACCTATCGTAACGTGCTGATCGTCGATCGGCTGTTTGCCGCGGCCGAGCTGCGACTTGGTGGCGACTCCCAGCAAAAGGTCCGAATCATCAGAAGCGACGGGAGGCCGTCGTGACCGACAACCAAACGACTGGCGCCGATGGTCCTGGTTCTACCTCGCCGAAGAGTGCTGCGGAGATAGCCGGCTCACTGCGCCTGCGTCCAGAACGTCCGCCCGTGACTCGCCTGTCGCGTAAGGTATTGGCCGGGGGCGCGGCACTCGCGCTCGTTCTGGTTTCCGGAGCCGTGCTGTGGGCCCTGCAGCAGAATCGCACGCGTGGTCAAGCTTCCGAAGAGCTGTACAGCACCGATCACCACAATGTGGCCGACGGCCTTGCCGGGCTGCCGCGCGACTATGCGGGCATTCCGCGCGAGGTGCCGCGCCTCGGGCCGCCATTGCCGGGTGATCTCGGTCGCCCCATTGTTGCGGCCCAGGCCCAGTCCGGGCCGCTTGCGGTCGATCCCGAGCAACAGCGGATGAGCCAGGAAAGCGAGGCCGCGCGCACCAGCAAAGTATTTGCGTCGACGAATGTTCGGCCACTGGCGGCAGCGATCCCTGGCGAGTCGACCTCAAATGCCGCATCAACGGCCGATGAGGCGCTTGCCCAGAATGGACAGGACCGCAAGCTCGCTTTTGTTAGCGCTGCCGTTGATCGGCGGACCACGAGCCCTGACCGTGTGACGAAGCCAGCCTCGCGTTTTGTCGTCCAGGCAGGGTCTGTGATTTCGGCGGCCCTTATTACGGGCATCAGATCCGATCTGCCCGGACAGATCATGGCGCATGTGACCGAACCGCTATTTGATACGCTGTCCGGTCAAACTTTGTTGGTGCCCCAGGGTGCGCGGCTGATAGGAATCTATGATAGCCACGTTACACATGGCCAGTCACGCGTGCTCATGGTCTGGACACGCCTGATCATGCCGAACGGCCGATCGATCGTCCTTGAGCGCCAGCCGGGTGCCGATACCGCAGGCTATGCTGGGCTTCACGATGAGGTCGATCTTCACTGGGGCGAGCTGTTCAAGGCGGCGTTGCTGTCGACTTTGCTTGGTGTAGGAGTCGAACTTGGGTCCGGCTCGGATGCTGGCAACGGAAACAGCGCCATTCTGCAGGCCCTTCGCCGTGGGGCAGGGGATTCCCTGAACCAGACCGGTCAGCAGATCGTTCGGCGCAATCTCAACATCCAGCCGACCCTGACAATCCGGCCGGGTTTTCCGGTGCGGGTAATCGTCAATCGCGACCTCGTGCTCGAACCATACAGAGGCTGAAAAAATGGCAAAGCTGAAGCTCGGCCCCATCGCCGATGACAAGCCGGTAAAGCTCACCGTGGAACTACCGGCCGATGTCCATCGCAACCTCGCGGCCTACACCGACATGCTTGCCCGCGAAACCGGGCAGGCGATCTCGGATCCGGCAAAGCTGATCGCACCAATGCTGGCGCGATTCATGGCAACCGACCGAGCCTTTCCAAAGACCCGCCGCAAGGGTCAGCCTGCGCAAGGCAAGGGATAGCGCTCGCTCAACAATTTGAGGAAGTTTGCCAGCGCCGGATTGTCATTGTCCTTGCGCCAATGTGCTGAATAACTAACCTGACTCGGCCCCGTGCCGTCTCGTACCTCTCGATAAGTCAGGCCCGCAAAAGTGACGCCGATGTCGGACTCGGCCACCAAACTGACACCGAATCCTATGGATATGAGGGTCTTGATGATACCTCTGCTAACGTCATGGCGTTCGATCTTGGGACGGTCTGCTGTCGAGATCAGCTTTGCCAACAAAAGATCCTCAAGTTCTCGTCCCGGGTCATAATGGCTGAGAAGGACCGTCTCATTCCGCAGATCGGTCCAGTAGATCGCCTTCTTCCCAGCCAGTTGATGTCCCTCAGGCAAGGCCACCAGGACGCGCTCGCTCCACAGCGGCAAGGCGTTGCTGTCAAAGACGTGTCCCCCGTCGGTCGCGATGACCACGTCGATTGCACCATTGCGTAGGGCGGTGACGAGGCGCATCCGCGACCTTTCGACCATGCCAAGTGCGACCTGTGGGCACCGCTGCCTGAAATCTACCAACGTCGCCCGTAAATTGCCGGCCGACAGCGACGTATAGAATCCCACAGACAGCCGCCCAGCCTCGCCGCGTCCGTTAGACTTGGCTGACGTGACCAACGCATCCATTTGTTCGAGAATCGACCGCGCCGTTCGGAGAAAGTCCCGGCCAGCCGACGTGGCGCAGACGCCGCCGCTCGATCGCTCGAACACAATCACGCCTATCGATTCCTCGAGTTCCCGAATGCAGCGGCTCAGAGTTGACTGCTGCGTCAACAACGCTTCTGCCGCCCGCCGGAAGCTTCCATACTCCGCGGAAACAACCGCGTATCGGAGGTGTTGAAGGGGGATCGTTGCAGATTGATTGCGGAGAGATAAATATCTGTGGTCTTGTTCGTCGGCCATTCGCGACCATGGTGCTCTGAGAATGCAGGAGCATCGATAAGATATTTGGAATCGGGTGATTTCATCGGAAGGTTGTGTTTTTTATTAGGCCGATCCGTGCCCTGCCGTCGGCGTCCGGCAAAGGCGTTGGCCGCCCGCACGTCCGACTACGTCGCTCTTTCTGCCGACGACGGAACGCTGCCGCACCTTCGTCGGCTTGCCCTTGGTCATTATGAGGTTCGAAGTCAGAAATATTCTTTCCGACTCCTACACATCGGATGCTTGTGCTGAGCATCCGCAACGGCGGCGCGATGAACACCACTGTGAGCAAACGTTCTCGCGTCACAAGTGACGGTTCTAATGAGGGTGTCCTCACACCTACAAGGTAGCAGGCCTACCGCGTCACCTTAAATACCCGTATCCAGCGCCATCGACCCGACCAATCGGTGGCGGTCGCGCGCCACAGAAGGCGCACCCGGATATCGACGCACTGCGTACATGGATAGCGTACCTTGCGCGCTCGGGTGAAGACGCTGAAGCCCGGAAGTTGGAAGAGGACGCGATGCGATTGCTCGGCTTCGAGAAGCTTTGGCTGCGTTGCGGTGAAGGGACCTTCGCGGGGATCCGCATCCATCTCAAACAATAGCATCGGCGTCCCCAGCCACGGTGGCGCGGGATTCGACTTCAGTGTTAGACAAGAACGGAGAAGAAACCTTATGAGCAAGACATTCCTGACGGCTGGTGCGGCGCTCTTACTGATGGCCGGTATCACCCTGGCAAATGATTTTCCCTCGCAATGCAATACTCAAATGAAGAAGGTCTGCGCGAAATGGGCGCAAGGCGCCCCGGGAACTCCCGCCGGCAAATGCATCGAGTGGAAATGGCTGAAGCCGCAATGCGCCTCGCCGAATAGATGATCTTGATCAATCCAGATCGCGACTACCGTGATCGAGTAGTTCAACGGCAATCTGCCGCCAGCTGGCGCTTTCGATCCAATGTAGGTGGGCGCGGCGCGCCCTCGGCCCCTAATGGCCGGGCCGACAATTCCGGGTAACGATACAGGATACTCTCGATGCAAGTCACCTTAATGAAGGGCAAGATTCATCGTGCGCACGCGACTGAAGCCGATTTGCGCTATGAAGGCTCGATTTCCATCGACCGTGATCTCATCGAGGCTGCTGGCTTCCTCATTAATGAGCGCGTAGACATCTATAACATTGACAACGGCGCTCGATTTTCAACCTACGTCATCGAAGCTCCCGCTGACTCGGGAACCATAAGGCTTAAGGGTGCCGCGGCGCGTCAAGCGATGGTGGGCGACAGGGGCGTTATTGTTGCCTACGCCAATTTCGACGGCGATGAAGCTAGGAAGTTTCAGCCGCGCGTGGTGCTCGTCAATGAGCAGAATCTCAGGCTCTGACTCTTGCTCCTTTCTGGTTGAGAGCTGGTCCAGTCGGCCATGAGAGTCGCCTGCATCAGGCGCAACGCGGCGCGCCGGCGATACCAGTCACCATTTCTCGACCCACGTCAGATAACCAGTGCGCGAGAGATCGACGACCCTTCAGGAGTCGAGTCACCCCCGTGTTCACGCGGCATGATTTCGTCACGACGTCCCGTCGCGCCGCAATCAGCTTTGTTGTGAGCGAATGCCGTTCCGCAGGCGATTGACTCTGTAACGCGCGTTTCAAACCGAGTTGAGTTTATTGAATCGGAATTTAATGGGACGGGCGTGCGGTCTCCCTAATACCAAGATATCCGCATCGGATGCTGCAAGCAGATAGCTCGCGGTCCAGACAGCACGCTCGCCTCACGAAGCGTGATCAATTCGTCTTGTCCCACGCGGGTCTGCAATCGATCCATACAGGAGAAACGAAAATGATTTCATTCAAAGCTCTTGCAGCGGCCGTGCTGCTGGCCGCGACCGCAGCGACGCCGGCATTCGCGCAAGCTGCTGTGGGTGCGCCTCCGGTCGTGGTGTCGGGCGGTGTAAGCAGCAGCGACCGCGCCCTGTATATCAAGAATCTACAGGACTCCGGGTATAATCCGAAGAACGACTTCAATCCGAACGGGACCATAAGGGCCGCCATCCAGGAGCCGGGCGCGTTCGCTTTCTATTATCCCAATCTGGACGTTCTGAATGGAGGCGCGCCAACGCCTGCTGCCAAGGCTTCTCCCGACTGGCCCGCGTTGAAGGGCGCGTGTGCGTCGGCCGGCGGCGGCATCTCTTACTGCGGCGACCGCTACGACTCATATGCTTTTGCGCCCGACGCATTCCCGCGTCATCATGCTCGCCGCCATCACCGGTCGTGACTCGACCGCGCGGTACAGCGCCGTGCGCGGCCCCACGGCCGCGTGGCGCGCTGTGGCGCAAGGCGGACCTCATCAGGAAGCGATGGCGATCTCACTCTCTCGACTGCTCCCTCCAGATGACGGGGTCATAAGCCGACATCGCAGCAATGAATCGAATGTCGCTAAGGGTCAAAACCGGAAGTGCCTCGGCCGACGCGGCATGCCCGCTCTACCCCCGGCAGCAGACATCGGTACGCCGACCGCTCAAGTCCGTTTCGTGCTGCCAGTACCAGACTCGCGCACCGCAGCAATATTCGGCGGATCAAAGCCGTCGCATCGCCCTTGCTTGTCACAGCAGAGGGCGAGATCGCCGACTAACTCGAGAGACCGCTCGCGCAAGACTGACGCGGACTAAGCCCTTGCGAGTGTCCAAAATGGCGCGCGTTAGTGCACGCGAGGTGCCAAATCAGGGCCGTAGGTGTTGCCGCGATCAATTCCAACGCAGAACATTGTGAAGTGACAGAACGCAGGGCGATCCTACCTAAACAATGGCCCTACAGCGTCTTTGTCCTGGTCACCCACCTTTCCCCCGTGCTGGCTCGGCGTGACGTTGTAGCGGCCCCTAGCGCCGTCCCTGCCCGAACCAAATCAAGCCATCGATCTCATGGATGATCCCCAGGTTCACTATTTGCCGCTGACGCCGGGATTTTTTTCGGTCCTGGTTTTTTTGGCATTGGCGCTGGTCATCCTGATCCAACTCCGTATCCTTAGATATGCCTATATGCGGCTCGGGGTAGGTCCGGGGGTCGCACTCCTTCTCCTATTCGGCTCATTGATCGGAAGCTACTTCAATCTTCCGATTGCCGTGCTGCCCGGTCCGCCGGTCAGATCAGGGCAAGTCGTCGACTTCTTCGGTATGCGCTATGTGGTGCCTTTCGTGGTTTCGCCCAGCACCATTTTGGCTGTGAATGTCGGCGGTGCGGTGATTCCGACATTGATGTCCGCCTATCTCGTGCTTCGCTACCAGCTCTGGCTCAGGGCAGCGATCGCTGTCGCCGTAATCGCCTTCATTGTTCATTCCACGGCGACGCCAGTGGCTGGTATTGGCATTGCCGTGCCGGTCTTTGTGCCGGTCGTGGCCATGGCAATCCTTGCCCTCGTCCTTTCCCGCGAATATGCAGCGCCGCTGGCTTATATCGGCGGATCCATGGGAACGCTAATCGGCGCCGATATTCTCAATCTGGACAAGATCGGCAGCCTTGGCGCGCCGATCGCTTCCATCGGTGGCGCAGGGACATTTGACGGCATATTCCTGACCGGCATTTTGGCGGTGCTGCTTGCAGGCCTTGCCTCTCCATCGCGGCCGCGGCCGGCGTCGTAGGCGACCGGGTGCGTGAAAATGGCAGCTCAACGCCGACACAGGCGCGCGCCCCAATTTTTTTTGCAGGTCGGGCCAACCGCCGCAGGTGCCGAGGCGCCGGAGTCGTCCGGCGGTGATGGGATCGCGAACCTCGCCGAGCGGGGAGGTGGTGAACTTCCACCGCGGATCGAGCCGGCGCCGGATCACGTTGACCAGGAATGCCTGCAAGGCGAATTCGGTCGGCGCCGGCGGCGCAATTCCCCTTTGCCGGCGGCGACTAGAATAGATGCAGCTGCCGCGCCTCGGCCGGCATCCGGGATTTGGCCTTCATGGCTACCAAGTCGTGCCGGTCACCACCGCGACCGCACTGGTCCGGCGCAGCATCCAGTCGCAGTCGATGAGGGTGCGCATGCCGATGCACGCGGTCTGCCACAGCGACTGGGGTCGGCGCGGCGATCACCGCCGGCGAACCTGGCGGGCCGATCGCGGCTGGCGTACTGTCCATGTGGGGATGAAAAGCCAACCGATCGCAGGCCCAGAAAAGTGTGTCGTCTCGGTTCATCGTAGGTGAGCGCGCTTTGCCCGATGCCGATCGACGCGCGTCGATCGTCGCGCGTCAGCATGAAGCGCGAGCGACATACGATGACCCTCACTGACGCGATCTGCGTCGGTGCCGTTGTTAGTGCGGTTCCATTGACCCGTTTGCCGCACACGGGTCACGACTTGCGCAATGCAAACACCGTCCCCTCTCAAACTCTGATCCGGGTCACCTATGCCAACTGTGAAACTCCGTGCGTCCATTATCTCTCGGCGAGTACGGCAAGCCCAGACAGACCTTGTCGGCAAGGCCGTGATCCTATCCGACGGAAAGGCCGGGACGGTCGAGAGCGTTTGGCTAGACGAAATGCACGGACTGCGAATTTTTATCAGAGGCCACGATGTGAAGTGGCCTACCTGCACCATCAAATTCATGCAGCCGGACTGAAATCGGATTTTGGGCTGCGGCAAGCGGCTTAGGTACGACCGAGACGATCCAGCGCGTCGGTCCCACCGCCGCTCACGTGGCTAGCCGGACTAGCGCCGACAACATCCTTTGCATCGCAAATCGCTTCTGGGACCTCATGCCTCTCAGGCGAGATCAGAAGTTGTTTGCGCATTTCGGCGAGGCGGGCACGGCAGTATTCGCGGTAGAGGAGGTCGAATATGGCGGGCATGATCCAACCTCGTTGTTTGAGTTGATCTGCACCATCAGCTCTAAGCTATCATTTACCTTGGGGTCCAAGATGTGAACTAGATCACAGTCTGTCCCTCTTGAGTTTCCTCCGCCCCAATGCCTTCCTTTCGCGCCGGATTGAACTCCCGAACATGGTGACGGTTCAACGCCCACACGACGCCAAGCCGGGCGAACATCGTGGGGCCGCCGAGATCGGCGACCAGCATCAGCGGCCGGATCGCGGCCTGCCATTCGACCAGATCGGACTCGGCCTTCGGCAGCTCGGTGATGTAGGTCGCGGCGTCGCGCAGGGTGACGAGCTTGCGCCCGTTCGGCAACGCGATCGGCTCGTCAAACTCACGGCTCCAGGCTGAACTACGCCAGGCTGAACTACGCTCTGACATCTCTCGCCCGGAATATACAACCCGAAGCGGCTGGGTGGGCAAGGGGGTACGCGAAAGCCGAAGCTATCTGATCAGGTGCTCCAGCATGGCCTCACAGGCCTTCTTCGGTAAACGTCTTGAAGGGTGATCCGCGCACCCTGATGGCAGGCTTGTTGATATCGATGGGGCGCCAAGAAGCTACAAACCCAGGCTTCCCATGAAGTCGAGGACCACTGCTACTACGTTACTGATCACGAACGAGAAGGCGCGCTCGCTCGCGCTCCATATCTCTAACTCCTCTGTAGGAGGACCAAGGCGGCTAAAGTGCAGGCCCATTCATCCCTCTTGTTGCCCGCCGCTTTAGTCGCAGACGCGCTCCCTGCGCGTGATCCTGCGGCGGTCGTCCCGTTCTATCGTGGTAGTCTCCATGCGGCAGCGCTGTCGCGGGCCGATGGTGACACCGCCTGGACCGACACCAACAGTGGCGTTGGAGTAGTAGCCGCGACGTTCCCTATAGTAGCCGGGGTCGCGGTCCTCGAAGTGCCGCCCGGTTTGCATATCGACTTGGGCAATCTTGACGCCTTGGGCGTTGACCGGAGTGACGAGCGGGGCAGTCGTCAGCACCGCTGCCGCCACGACAAAAGCGATTTTGATCATGGGGAGTCCTCCTTGGACTTGAAGAGGTGTAACGGGCACGAACACTCAGGGGTTCCACTGGGCATTGCGGGAAGGGGGGCCGGCGCGCCCCCTCTGCCGGGAGAATGTGCACGCCGAGCCCCCGCAGAACTTGGACCGGATTCGCGCATTCCCGATAGAGTGATTTTCTTACACCGCGTTGTCAGCGTTCTGTCCGCATGTATTCGCTGCGCTCAGAGATTAACCGCAAGTCAGGATCGGCACTCAATGAAAGGGACGTTTCCATAGTCCGGACCGAGCTTCTTTGAGGGCGCTCCGCTGCGAGGACCCAGGCAATCATGCCAAGCGCGAACACGGCCGCCGCTAAAGTCCAAGGATTCCGCACCACGGCATCCTCCTTTTGGCGATTGAACGGCCTAGACCGCCATTAAAAATGCGCCCAGACCGCCGGCGCGGAATTTAAACGCGATCGTTTGGCTTGCAGTTCCAATTTAACCGAGGATCGCGAACAGGGCAGCTCCGACCAGGGTTGCCAGCCACACAAGCGACACCACTATGAAAAACCTATCGCGTGCCATGGAGCCGAATGAGATCCGGCCAGCTATTGATATAGATCATGCTTACGTTGAAGCCGTGAACCCGGCCGTTAGTCGTGAAGCTGCGTCGATCTCTTCGGATGCGATCGAGCGCTCGTCACGACGGCGCTGGCGGAAGCCGATCGCATCGATCCGGTATGCGGGGATTCTGACGAGCGGGCCAATTTTTTATAGCGATATCAAATGCTTATATGGATAGAAGGCGGAAGGGGCGTCCGCTAGGTTGTTTCTGTCCAGCCCGATAGGGTAGCGCCGTTTAGCGTCACCCAATGCGTCCGCAAGCAAAATGCCTGTGGTAACTTGATGATGATCATCGGGCATTCGCAGGCTGGAAAATGGCGATAGCCCACTGTCTGCCAGTTCGCTCCAACTGGAGTGACGAAACATGGATCCATCGGTCACTGATTTCATCGCGAGGGAAGCGCGCTTTGGCGCCCAGAACTACGAACCGCTCGGCGTCGTTCTGTCGCGGGGCGAGGGCGTCTTTGTTTGGGATACGCAGGGCCATCGCTACCTCGATTGCCTCTCCGCCTATTCCGCGGTGAATCAGGGCCACTGCCATCCGAAGATCTTGGCCGCGATGGTGGAGCAGGCGGGCCGGCTGACGCTGACGTCGCGCGCCTTTCACAACGACCAGCTGGCCCTCTTTTACGAAGAGATCGCGGCGCTGACCGGCTCCCACAAGGTGCTGCCGATGAACAGCGGCGCCGAAGCGGTGGAGAGTGCGATCAAGTCGGTGCGCAAATGGGGCTATGAGGTGAAGGGAGTGCCGGACGGGCAGGCCGAAATCATCGTCTGCGCCGATAATTTTCACGGCCGCACCCTTGGCATCATCGGCTTCAGCACCGACCCGGCGGCACGTGACCATTTCGGACCGTTCGCGGCGGGCTTCAAGATCATCGCCTTCGGCGATGCCACGGCGCTGAAAAAGGCAATCACGCCCAACACGGTCGCCTTTTTGGTCGAACCGATCCAGGGAGAAGCTGGCGTCGTCATCCCGCCGTCAGGTTACTTTACAGAAGTGCGCGAACTCTGCGCCGCGCACGACGTGATGCTGATTCTGGATGAGATCCAGACCGGGCTCGGCCGCACCGGCAAGCTGCTCGCGGAACAGCACGAGGGCATCGAGGCGGATGTCACGCTGCTCGGCAAGGCGTTGTCCGGCGGCTTTTACCCAGTGTCGGCCGTGCTTTCGAACAACGCGGTGCTCGGCACCCTGAAACCTGGTCAGCACGGTTCGACCTTCGGCGGCAATCCGCTCGCCTGTGCGGTGGCTCGGGCCGCGCTGCGCGTGCTGGTCGAGGAAGGGATGATCGAGAACGCAGCCGCCCAGGGCACCCGCTTTCTCGATGGCCTGAGCAGCATCCGCAGCAACACGATCCGGGAAGTGCGCGGACGCGGGCTGATGCTGGCCGTCGAGCTTCACCCGGAAGCAGGCGGTGCACGTCGCTACTGTCAGGCCCTGCAGGCCCGAGGCATCCTCGCCAAGGACACACATGGGCACACGATTCGCATCGCCCCGCCGCTAGTTATCTCCAGCGATCAGGTCGACTGGGCGCTGGAACAGATCGCCGCCACTTTGAGGCAGGATTTCTCGTGACCACTGGCCAGCGCCGCCGACTGCCGTCGTTCTGTTAGTCCCGATACACACCCGCATGCCTCATCTTCCGGGTATACCGAAAAACCCATTTTAAAACTCGCGTGCGGATGCACGCGCTCGCTGAGCTATTTCCCTTCGCTGAGCTAAATGGAAGGAGCATGCTGACTCCGGCAAAGAAGAACTCAATGAAAAAGCGCGTCGCCATCTGTCTACGGGTCAGCACATCCAAGGACACCGAAAGTCAACTGCGCGAGTTGAGCGCTGTGGCCGGTAGGTCGGGATGGGAGATTTGGAAAGTCTACGAAGACGCCGGCATCAGCGGCGCCAAGGGCAGGCATCAACGTCCTGGGCTTGACGCCATGATGAGAGCGATGAAATGCGAAAGAGCTCGACATGGTTGCGACATGGTCAGTGGATCGGCTCGGTCGATCGCTCACCGACCTGCTCGACATTCTCCAAAGCCTTCGTGAAAAGGGAGTCGGCCTGTTCCTTCACCAGCAAGGACTCGATACTTCGACCACCGCCGGCAAGGCGTTGTTTTAGATGCTGAGCGTATTTGCGGAATTTGAGCGGAGGATCATTCGAGAGCGAGTCCACGCCTTTCTCGCTCGTGCCAGGGCGAAAGGAACGAAACTAGGGCGGCGTCGTGTCGAGCCTGCTATTGAAGCGCGAATATGAGCCACGGCGGAACGACGCTATTCCGATATCGAGTGACCGCTTCTGGCGGATACTGTTGAAAAAGTCGAAATTTGAGAGGCTGCCAAAATCTTGGGAAAGCCGATGTTTGGACGTTTCTACCGCTGCATGCTCGCTAGGGGCGATGCGAAGGTCCGTGGTCGTTTTTGTGAAGGTAGAAAAGACGTTTTCAACACAATCTGCCAACAGGCGACACTCCACCCGGGTGGGGTTGTGCTCTGTTCAGGGCGCGCGTGCCGTCCAGCGCTCCTTTTTACCTTTCATGCCGACCGGCAAAGCCAAACCCACGCGATGGCGTGACATCGCATTCCCGGGTTCAAGGTTGTTCAGCATCAGCGCCGCCGCGTCAGCGTAGGGGATGATCATTTCTGGCACACGAGAGGCAAAGATCGGCACGAGCAGCCAATCGGGCAACCACTTGACTGCAGCGGGTGTTTGAACAGGCAATCGGTCTATGGCGACGCGCAACCTTTCCAGGCCGACAGCAGCGTCCTCCACCATCGGGCCAGGGCAGAGCAGGCGAAAGTCCAGTGTGGATGCCTCGAGCCGCTTGAAGTTCTCGCCGTGCGGCCAGTAGGTCTTCTTGATCAACGGCAGCTCCAATCCGCGACGCCGCGTGTCGCCAATGTCCAGCAGACCTGC
Organism: Bradyrhizobium sp. 170; assembly: GCF_023101085.1. Lineage (NCBI taxonomy): Bacteria > Pseudomonadati > Pseudomonadota > Alphaproteobacteria > Hyphomicrobiales > Nitrobacteraceae > Bradyrhizobium > Bradyrhizobium sp. 170. Next base: position 3,673,308 of record NZ_CP064703.1, read on the forward strand.
TCCCGCCATGAACCACGCCACCGGGCGATTTGCCGGCTCAATGGTCTCAAGGCCACTGACAATATGTGCTACCAGAGTGACGAATCTGTCGCCGTCGCTAACCAGACCCGCGGTGTTGATGACAACATCGTCACCGCCCAGAAGCGCTCCGAGCTGATTTGCAGACAGGGTGGTAATATCGGCTTTGTGCACTTTGACCTTGTCCCGCCATGATGCGGGCAGTTTGGAAGGTGTGCGCACCATCACCGAAACCTCGTGTCCGGCATCAACGGCTTGCTGAGCAACGTGCTTACCCATCGCGCCCGAGGCGCCGAGCACTATGATCCTGGTCATCGCAATGTGCCTTTCAGTTTGAAATAATCAATCGTTCATTTTATGCTGGTCCATTGTTGTCCGGCGATGCCGGCCTTTGCCTTTTCATGACCGTCGTGGGTCATTTGCCACCGAATTGGGCTGCGGAAGTCCATGCAGGCCATCCGGACCTGTTGGCCCTCCATGGTCAGCGGCAGGAATTGGAGGGGGCCAGGATACGGCCAGCCTTCCAGGCTCGTGCCAAGCGGCTCAGTATATGTGTTGGGCGGTTGTGTGGCGGCAGTAGCGGGGGTGGGACTAAAGTGGTCGCCGTGGCGAATGGAGCCAAAGACGCCGCTGCGAGAAAGGGCAATCCCAGCAGAGTGCGGCGGCTAGCGTCTTGCTCACCGTCTGCGGTTTTGCGAACTCGTGAGAGTGGACGCGCAAGTTGTGTTTCTTCGGTCATGGAAACCCTCTTTCGCGCAGTCAGATGCAAACCGCTCAAACATAGACAGGCCGCCAAAAGGCGGTAGCCCCGACGGAAAGCCGCCCAAAGTCGATCTTTCGAGGTCAAAATAACGAACACCGTCAAGTGCGCCCAAGGTCAGTCATCTCATCTTTCGCAGAGGGCTAGTTCGAATATGCCGCCCGCTCTCACGCCGAGTTGAAGCACGTCCCTCACGATTGTTTGAAGCCCACGTGCTCGCCCGCCACGTCGGACGCCGCTGGGGGAAGATTGCCGGGAGACCAAGGCGTGATCCCGAAGTTAGCGCAAGCTCGCCCCAGTCGCAGCAAGAAGGGCAAAGTCATTTTCCGGCACGCTGATATGTTCGAGCCAATCCGGTTGGCGTCGGCTTGGGGCAAAATCCCAAGATCCGCCCGTACATCGGGGATTCGTTGAGTCCCTCAGCGGGCACTGATGGCGTCCTGCCGCCCGCAGAAACTCGGCACATCGAAATGAATCTCAGAGCGAAACTTAGAGGAGATTGCAGATGCCTTCCAATTCCAATCGTGGCGTGGTTTACCTCAAGCCCGGCAGCGTCGAAGTTCAGAGCATCGACTTTCCGACCTTCCGCAATCCGGCAGGAAAGTCGATCGACCACGGCGTGATCCTCAAGGTCGTAACGACAAATATCTGCGGCTCCGACCAGCACATGGTCCGGGGCCGCACGACGGCACCGGCCGGCATGGTGCTCGGACACGAGATCACCGGCGAGGTGATCGAGAAAGGCCGTGACGTCGAGTATCTCAAGGTCGGCGACCTCGTATCGGTGCCTTTCAACGTCGCGTGCGGCCGCTGCCGGACCTGTCGAGAGGGTGACACCGGCGTCTGCCTTCACGTCAATTCCGACCGCGCTGGCGGCGCCTATGGCTATGTCGATATGGGCGGATGGATCGGCGGGCAGGCCGACTACGTGATGGTGCCCTATGCCGATTTCAACCTGCTGAAGTTTCCGAACAAGGCGCACGCGATGGAAAGGATCCGTGATCTGACCTGCCTCTCCGATATTCTGCCGACGGGATTCCATGGAGCCGTCACAGCCAAGGTCGGGGTGGGGTCGACGGTCTATGTCGCCGGCGCCGGGCCGGTCGGCCTCGCGGCGGCAGCGTCCGCGCGCATCCTTGGCGCAGCAGTTGTCTTGATCGGAGATATGAACACGGAGCGACTCGCCCACGCCAAGAACGTCGGCTTCGAGCCGATCGATCTCACCAGGCACGATCGGTTGGGCGAACTGGTCGCCGACGTCCTCGGCGTTCCGGAAGTCGACTGTGCGATCGACTGCGTCGGCTTCGAAGCAAAGGCGCAAGGAACCGACGGCAAGGTCGTCGAAGCGCCTGCCGTCGTGCTGAACAGCCTGATGGAGATCACCCGCGCAGCCGGCGCGATCGGCATTCCCGGCCTCTATGTGACCGACGATCCCGGCGCGAAGGAGCAGGCAGCCAAACAGGGCAACCTCAGCCTGCGCCTCGGTCTCGGCTGGGCAAAGTCCCATGCCCTCCACACCGGCCAGACGCCGGTGCTGAAATACAATCGCCAGCTCATGCAGGCGATACTTTGGGACAGGCTGCCCATCGCCAAGATCGTCAATGTCAAGGTGATCGATCTTGAGCAGGCGCCGGAAGGCTACAAATCATTCGACGCCGGCGTCGCAAGCAAATTCGTCATCGATCCGCACGGGCAACTCTCTAAAGCGGCCTGAGACAAAAGCGGACTGGGCGCATCACTGATTGAGGGACCTTTCTATCTCCAAAACGGCACCGTGGACGCGCTAAGCGTCCACGGTATATTATCGAGCGGCAGCGGGGCGATTTTTTCCTCTCAACTTGAAACATGAGCTTCTCGAGTGGGACTCACTCAGCGGGCGTCTGGGCAGCGCTGCGCGGCTGGGCCGCCATCCCTTCACGGGCGAGCCGGGGCGAGGCCCGTGAGCAGAATGGCAGCGACGATGGCACCAACGATTGGGTCTGTCACCTCGCTGAAATTACCAGTCGCGACCATAGGGCCAGGCGCTCGCGCCGGGTTGAAGGCGGCACCCGTTTGGAAGGAACGACCTGATGGCAGCCCATTCAAAGTCTGGGAGTTCATACCGCGTGATTCGAGATTCCAGTTTGGGCGCTTGAATCACGTCCAAACCGATGCTTTCCACCGGCAAAACCGGACATCCCGGATTTCCGAGATTACCCGGCCTAACCGGACATGCTGCGGATATGCCAAAATCGACGCGAATGACCCGCAGCGCGCCTCAGCAGGTCGTCCGGTTAGACGCGAACTTAATAGCCCTCCCTCGCGTCGTTCTTCGTTAAGGTCGTTGCGCATCGGCGGCATCGAACTTTTGCCCTGCGTTCGAGCAGTGCGGCAAACAATGCCGCACCCTGGTTTCCGGAGCGACTATGAAGACATGAAAGTTACCGCCAGCGCGCACGATTTTAGTGCGGCACACGCCGCTACGCGCCGCTTCGTCGAAAATAGTCAAATCCCCAGGAAGCGATAAGGTCATGCGTGCAATACGGTTCAAGACCTTGGCGATCCCTCGGTCCTTGAGTTGGCGGAGGTAGCGACCTCGGTCGTCGTTGAGACGACGGCGCTGGTGCGAGTGACGGCGGCCTCGATCAATCCGAGCGATGTCAAGAACGTCGCCGGAGCCATGAAGCAGACGATGCTGCCGCGCCCATCGTATCTAATCTTTTGTGTAGTCTTACCGGATTCTGGCGGCCTCTGATGCCGGTGCTCGAGCAGGCGAGCCCTCCGTTCATGACAAGCTCAAGTCCCAAGAACGAGAACGGCTGCATTCGCGCAAGCTGAGGAGCTTTGCCTGACTGCTACTCGAATAGAAAGCTCGCCGCTGCCTGCTCTATCTGCTTATTATAGCTCGACCCTTCGGCCTATTTCAATCAATGCGCTCGAGGGTATCTTGAACCGGTCGATGGCATGCGCGGAATTGCGCGACATGAACGAGAATAATGCGATGCGCCATCGCGACAGGGGATTTCGATGTTTGCGGCTGCTGAAATCCACTCGCTCGATGTAATAGCTTGCTTCATCGAGGACTGGCACTCCGTCCTTTTTCGCAAGCGCGAGGACGGCCGGAAGGTCGGGGACTTCGACGAAACCAAAGTGAACAGTTACGTGCCAAAAACCCTCGTCGAGTTGTTCTATGCGGACGCGGTCTTTTGATCGAATGCGAGGAACGTCCTCGAAGCTGACCGTCAGGCAAATAACGGTCTTTTGCAGCGATCCGACGCGCTTCACGTAGTTGACGATGATGGGCGGTATCGCCTCGCCAACTCGTGTGAGAAACACCGCCGTGCCACGAACTCTTGCGACGTTATCTGTGCGAAGGTGCGCGAAGAACTTGGCCGGCTGTTGAGATAGTGCCGCGTTGCGGCGATGCATTGCCTCAACGCCGTAATGCCAGGTCGTCATGATGGTGAACACGAGGGCGCCGAGTGTCAACGGGATCCAGCCGCCATCCAATATCTTCAGAAGGTTCGCCGAGAAGAAGGCGAGATCGATGGCCAAGAAGACACTCGTGATGGCGGCTGCTTGGCACAGGGACCACTGCCACCGATTGCGCATTACATGGTAGAGCAACGCCGTCGTTAAGACCATGGTGGTCGATACAGCGGTCCCGTAAGCTCCGGCAAGGCGGTCGGAGCTTCCGAATCCTGCGGTCAGGCCGACCGTAAACGCCATCATGGTCCAATTGACGAATGGTACGTAGATCTGTCCGTGTTCTTCCGCCGAGGTCTGACGGATCCGTACACCCGGAAACCAGCCGAGCTGCATCGCCTGCCGCGTCATGGAGAACACACCCGTAATGATGGCCTGGCTGGCGATGATGGTGGCGAGCGTTGCAAGCGCGACCAGCGGGTAAATCGACCAGTTTGGCGCGAGCTTGAAAAACGGGTTTGTTTCCAGGTTGGGAGCGTCCAGGAAATTTCCGATCTGGCCAGCGTAATTGAGGACGAGAGCCGGCAGCACCACGCAATACCAGGCAGCGCGGATTGGATTTGGTCCGATGTGGCCCATGTCAGCGTAAATCGCTTCACCACCCGTCAGCGCGAGGAATACGCCGCCCAGCAGAGTGAATCCGAGAAATCCGTGCCCCATCACGAGTCGGGCACCATAGATAGGGTTTATCGCCGCCAGAACATGCGGATGATGCACGACCCCGATAACGCCAAGAATCGCGATTGTGGCAAACCACGCGAACATGATCGGTCCGAAGGTCTTTCCAACGGTCCCGGTCCCACGATTCTGAATCGCAAACAGGCCGACCAGAATGACAAGGGCAAACGGCATCGTGTACGGTTTGAATATACTTGTTGCGACGTTTAGACCTTCTACCGCGCTGAGGACCGAGATTGCCGGCGTAATAATTCCGTCTCCATAGATAAGGGCTGCACCAAACAGGCCTATGATAATGAGCCACCGACCACGACCAGCCCAGCGGGCACCGGTCAACGTCATCAGCGCGAGTATCCCGCCTTCACCGTGATTGTCGGCGCGCATGACCAGAAAGCAGTACTTGATCGATATCGTGATGATCAGGGCCCAAAAGACGAGGGACAGCGAGCCAAGAGCCGCTTCCGGCGTGAATTGATCTCCCATGAAGTGCATAATAGTCTGCAAGGTATACAGAGGGCTGGTCCCTAGGTCGCCGTAGACAATGCCGAGTGCCAGAAGCCCAGCCGGTACGGTTGCGGGCCGTGCAAACCTCTTTTGAGTGTCCCCAGCTCGATCCGCCGGAGTATTCAGTGCGGAAGCAGCAGATGTTGGCATTATATTTTCAGCATTCTTCCTTCGTCCGCAGCGAGATGGGGCAAGCTTGCGCCACCCATCGCGTCAACATGTTCAGCTTGAAGAGAAAAAATCCGAATGTGGGTACGGCCAAGCTGGTGCGTATCCCGCCGCTCGGTGTGGTTAGCGATCATTGAGCCTTCCTCACGCGGCCAACCTGGAGCATCGCGCCTTTCGCACATCACGGGTTGTCTTTCAGGCGGCGAGACCGTGAGCGCTAAGGTCAGATGGCCTATCCCACGTAATGTAGGTCCAGACTCTGTCCCGACCATGAAATTGGAGCGTCGGAGGGCTAAATTCGAGTTTAAGAGATCGCGTGTGTACGTAGAGCGCCGAGCGCAACAGGTCTGATCACGCTTAGAGCTGAGGCGGTGGCGTTTGTTCGGCTGGCGCGGTGTGTTCGGCCACATCGTCTTGGCCAAGCATCAGCGCCACTCCCATGGCAATGATGCCGAGCGCCGCCAGCAGCAGCAGGCCGCCGGCATAGCTGCCGATATGGTCCTTGATCCAGCCCCATGCGGACGGCCCCGCGAATCCCGCGAGGTTGCCGATCGAATTGATCACGGCGATTCCGGCGGCGGCCGCGGCGGCGGAGAGGAAGGCGGTGGGCAACGTCCAAACACCGGCAGGTTGGCAAAGCCAGCCACGCAACGCGAGATCATCTTCAGCGTCGGGTTATCGACGGCTGTGGAGACCGCGATTCAGGCTGCGGCAATAAATGTAGCGAATGCGACATGGAACCGCCGCTCGACGACGAGATCGGAGCGCCGGCGCATCAGCATGATGCGGGCAATCCATTTGCGAGCACCGAATGGTCCAGCAGCAGGTTGGACGGCACTCGAACATGAAATACGCAACGAAAAAGATGCCGGCGCCGGGACCGAACGCGGTCTGCGACAGACCGATGTCCTGGTTCATCTCGAGCGCGCAAAACCCACGCAGGCTACGAGGAACGGTACGCCGCCTGGTGACTTTCGAAGGTGCGCGTTTCTACGGCGTTCATATCGCTTCCGATCGATGGGATTGCTGCCGTCCTCTTTATAAAGGGACGCCCCCCGCACCTTAGCGTGTCGAAGTCCGAGCAGGACCATTGCGCTCCATTGCCTCGGCGCGGCGCAGATGCTCCTGCAACGTGGGAAGTGTTTGCTGCGCCCACTCCTTGAACTGCTGGTCATCGCCGTTCTGCGCATAGGATTGGAACAGCTTCACGGCCTGCTGGTGGCCTTTCAACATCATCGGGGCATAGGTGCGGTCGAACCGCATCCCGGACTCGGATTGCAGCCGCTTGAGCGAGGACTGGGACTTGCTGTCGAGTCCCTTCGGCAGCTGGAAGTTCTGCTTCTGCGCGATCGACTCGAGCTCGTCGCCGATCCTTGTGTGATCCTTGATCATCAAGTGTGCGAAATCTTTGACCTGTTCGTTCGTGGTTTTCTGCAGCGCGATCTGACTCGACCGGATTTCCAACGTATTGGCGTTCGCCGCCGTGTGAACAAACTTCTCGGTTTCCGCCGACGGCGCGGCGGGTGGACCGCTGGAATGCGATCCCTGCGCCACCGCCATAACGGGCAGCGCTAAGGTCAGCAGGGCAACCGCGAAAGTGATCCGCGTCATGACCAGTGCTCCATGTCTGTCCTGCACGTTTGGCAGGCAATGATCCTCGTTCGACCATAGCGCCGGTCTTGGGACAGGTTTCCGACGGCTTCCAAACGACCCGAGGACATCCGTATCATGCGGTATTCTCACTTTGTGCGGGTGCGATTGTTCGTCGCGATTCCGGATCCGATTGGCGAGCGCCTAGTGGCGCTGACGCTATGATTTCGAGCTCACAGAGATGTAGAGAGGCGGCTGAGATAAAGCTTGACCGATATTGTTGCTGATTAACCGTTCTTGCGAGGATGGGCCAGTATCCAGACCCAACCCGGCAGGAACAAGCCGTTCGGGCTAGCGATCGTTGAAGCCGCGGATGATGTTCGAGAGTGATCGAGTTCTGGCTCAGCGTTTATAACCACCGCCGTCGGGCAGCGCACGCGGCTTGGAGCCCGCCTGCAACGACGGCTACCACAAACTCGCGGGAATGCGCGTCCGATGATAAACTCCGCGTATTGCGCCGAATGGCGCAGAGAAATTGGCGGATCACGATTCGCTAACGCAACTTTGAACTCCGGTTGCCATTTTCGCATTATTTCAACGGGTAGATGCCACGCTCCCACTTAAATTGACAAGGAGTTGTTGGACCATGGCACCGAGAACCAGGATGGCCCGCGCGTGCGGCAGCACGTTTCTCGCGTTGGGCGTGCTAAGGCGCCCAAGATCACGGTTGAGCTGCTCAGCCACACAAAGCAAACAGCGTGCGAGAGGGAGAAATCAAACTCCCAGCATTGCGGTGTTTTCGCAGCTCTTGCTCTATCTCGCGGCCAAACCTAGCGGTTGGATTGCTTCCGCGGAGTCGCCGAACACTCAAGTGTGATGAGCATGGTGGTCGTTTCTTCCCACATCAGGAAATGAGATCCGGTAAGTCGCCATGCATGATAAGAGGTTAAACTTTAACGAAGCGATCGGTTCGCCATGACGAAACTTGGAATTAGCGTTGGAATATTGGCCACGGTCTTCTGCCTGTCAGTCCGGGCACAGACCGTGAGCGTATTGGTCCTCGATCAAGCTGGAGCTCAGACGGTCCTGCAAGCAGCGAAGGAGACCGCGCAGCAGCGCAATGGCCCCTCGGCAATCGCAGTGGTTGATCCCAACGGGGATCTGCTTGCTTTCCAGCGGATGGACGGTGTCCGCCCAGCAAGCGCGGACCTCGCCATCGAGAAGGCACGAACGGCTGCGCGGCTACAACGGCCGACGGCAGAGATCGAGGACAACATCAATCGGGGTCGAACGGCATTCGTCACCGCCGGCATCGCCGCACTGCGCGGCGGCGTGCCGATACGCGTAAACGGCGAAGTCGTAGGCGCAGTAGGTATTGCCGGCTTTAGCATGGAGAACGACACCGGCATCGCGAACGCCGCGGCGGCGGCATTAAGCCCCTTACCGAAAACAGCTCAGTAGGTGACGGAGTTAAGCTTGGCCATCTGTCGAACCGAGCTGATCGGACGACAGTGAGGGCCATTTGATGTCGGCGCCCTGGTCAATGATTGCCGATCTCAGGAAACACAAAAGCCCGCCCTGTGTCGGGGCTTTTTTTGTGATAAGGCGACTTCGCAGCCTTTACATCTCGATTTAGTCGCACGATGGGAAAGGTTGAGTAACGTCGGCGTCCTCCGGAAGAGCGCTCGCTGCGTTTCCAGAGACGATGTCCTTTTGGCAGATCGAGCGACGGCACCGGAGTGAAGCGCCTCCTCGCGCCTCAATCGCGCCAGGTCGATCGGTTAGAACGGCGCGATTGATGCAGAGTGAACTCGCGTCCGGGGCCGCCTGTTCTTCGGACTTACGCGCGCAGCATTCAGGACACAGTGTCGGTTTTCGCCGGCAGGGTGAACTGAAACGTGGTACCGTGTGGCACGTTTGCAATGGCCCACAGCCGGCCACCGTGGGCTTCGATGATCGAACGACAGATCGAGAGCCCCATACCTATGCCGCTGGCTTTGGTGGTGAAGAAGGCGTTGAAGAGTCGATCGGCATTCTCGGCGGAGATTCCGACGCCGCAATCCGTTACGCTTGTTAGCACTTGTTGTTTTTCGTCCTGGCGGGATCGTATCACCAGTTCGCGCGGCCGATCGGTGACCGCTTGCATGGCTTCAATGCCATTCATCACCAGGTTGATAATCACCTGCTGCAGTTGAACCCGATCGGCCTGGATCATGGGCAGAGCGGATGCGAAATCCGTGCGCAACGACACCTGGTGGCTGACCAGCTCCCGCCGCACCAGAGCGATGGTTTCCCTGACGACATCATTGATGTCGAGAGGCGCCTTCTCAATGTCCGTCTTTTTCGCGAGCGCACGCACGCGTCGGATCACCTCACTCGCCCGATTGCCGTCGTCTATTACCCATTCCACTGAGCGGCGCGCTTTGTTCAGGTCGGGAGTTCCGCGGTCGAGCCAGCGCAGGCATGCCTCCGCGTTGGCGACGACGCCGGCGAGCGGCTGATTTACTTCATGGGAGATCGAGGCGGCTAGCTCTCCCAGCATCGTCACCCGCGTCACGTGAGAAAGTTCCGCTTGCGCTTCGCGGTATCGCCGCTCGCTCTCTCGCAGGTTCTGCTCGGCCTCTTTGCGCTCAGTCAAATCGAGAACGAAGGCGACGCCCTGGTCGCGAGGTCCACCGAAGGTCGCCGCGCCGACAAGCACGGGCACGCGGCTGCCGTCGTTCCGTAAGTACTCCTTCTCGAAAGCTTTGCAGCTTCCCGTCGCCCTAAGCTCTGCCACGGAGCGTTCGTCAGCGTCATGCCATTCGGTTGGCGTTAGCTCGGTCCAGCGCAGACGACCCGAAACGATATCGTCGCGGCTATGTCCCACTATGTGGAGAAAGGCCTCATTGGCCTCAATAATGCGACCATCAAAGTCCCAAATTGAGATCCCGATGATGTTGGAGTCGACCAGGCGCCGGACTTTCGCCTCACGCTCTTGAAGATCGCTGTAGAGGCGGGTGTTCTCCAGCGAGATCGCCGCTTGCGCCGCCAACAGTTCTAGGATCGCAATTCGCTCTGGGGGAAACGCGTACGAGCTCAGCGTGTTTTCGAGGTAGAGCAGCGCCGTCAAGCGTCCTTGTTTCATCAGCGGCAGGCAGAGGATCGACTTGGCTGGTCGGCCGCGCAGATAATCATCCTCGGAGAAAAGGTTGGGCTTGGAGGCATCATCGAGAATCACGCTTTCGCGCGTGCGGATGACATAGCGGACGAGAGTTTCGGGACAAGTGACGCCGGTGATTAACTTTTGGCACAGCACGACTTCAATCTGATCGCCGGCGGCCTTTGCCTCTGCCTGAATCACAGGGTCATCCTCTGCCGGCAGTATCAGAAGGCCGCGATCCGCGCCCGCATTCTCGAGCGCGATCGTCATCAGCCGCTCGATCAGCTTGGATAAGACGATCTCGCTGGATACGGCCTGAGAGGCTTTGACGACGGTCGCTACATCGAGTTGCTGGACCGACGAGCCAATGTTTGCTGTGGGACCGTGCGCCTCCGGAGCGGCCAAACTCGGATGAAGCCGATCAAGTTGCCTCACCTTGCCATCGGCTCCCCAGCGGAGATAGCCGTAGCGGGCATCTTGCAAATACACATGGGCAATCTTCTCAAAGCCGCGCGCCGCATAGAAGCGGGAAGCGAGTTCATTGGCGAGCGCCTCGTTGTGAATAAAGCCGTTTGCACGCGCCGAGCGGATGGCCTGCTCGTAGAGGCGTTCGGCATCGAGCTCCCGGCCTTCGATCCGCGCAATCTCGGCGCCGACCAGCGCGGCGCGGTTCTCGAAATTTTCCGGGCAATTCGCCGCCCAGAGCTGGAGTTGCTTGTGATGTGCAGCGACAGCGTCTAGGTGCTGCTGCCGCTCGCCGGCTGCCGCAGAATCACAGGACGCGGCGTGAGTCAGCGCGCTGTAAGATTGATATTCCGCCGTTTCAAGCTGCGAGCCCAAGCTCCACAACAGCCGTTGGGCCCTGGACGAGGCCTCGAGGGCCGACGCGTAGTCGCCGGCAAAGAAACGCGCCTGCAGCTTGCGGATCCAGTAGAAACACTCGCCAAACACCAAAGCCGGATTTGCTGAAAAGCGGCCCTCGATCCGAGCCTCATCGAACTGCTCTTCGTCGAAGCAGCCGAATGCCGGCGTCAAGCCGCGCAACGTCCGGATCAGCCCGATCTGCGAGGTGATCATGTCAATAACAAGTCCGAACCGCATCTTCTGCGCGAACACGAGGCCATGCTCGGCTTCGCGTTCAGCGTCGGCAAGCGGATCACCCGCCGCGAGAAGATTCGTGTTCAACTGGTTGCCGCAGTAGGCGGCGTAATTGAGATCCCCAACCTTGTTTGCCGCCTCAAACGCGCGGCGCACCAGATCGCGGCCAACCCGGACATGTCTCGTCCAGGGCAGAACGCTACCACCAAAGTCCATGTAGGTCCTGGCCTGGAAACGCGTCAGTCCGCGTTCTTGGACCAGGTCATAGCCGAGCTGACCAAAGCGATATACGGCAGTCCGATAGTCGCCGAAGTGCGGTCCGGCGAGCATGGACAGCCATTCATAGGCGCTGCACGAAGCGTCGCAGTTGCCGCGCTCGAGGCTGAGATTGACCGCTCGGCAGGTGATCAAAGAAAGCAGGTTCGCATCCGTATAGAATGCAGGTGGCACGATCTTGGCTAGGACGTCCAGCGTCGCGAGGGATGCCGGGTCGCTCATCAAAGGCAGCTCGATCAGAGACTCGATCGTGCGGCTCCCGAGTTGCGACCAGATCCGCTCGTATTCGCGACGTGCTTCCTCTTCCGTCGGATGCGGCGACCAGTCGATACCCAGATGCTGGAGGTAGTCGAGCCCTACGGCGATGGCGCGGCCGCTCTGATCTAGAGCGGTGTACAGGTCTGCGCGCAAGCACGCCACCGTACCTCGTTCCACCGTATTTGCGGCGCGGCTTGACAGCACCGCCAGGCGCTGCTCCGCCTCCGCCAGCGCGCCAGTGAGGAACTCGCATTCGCCCCGGTGCAGCGCCAGCGCAAAGGTGAGCTCGTGCCGGCGCTCCCACGAGTCCTCCAGCAATAGGGCCTCACCTAAAGTCAGATAGGTGAGCGCCGAGTCGTAGGCGGTAGTGGCCTTGGCGCGCCGGCCCGCGAGCAGATTGAGCTCGGCCAACTGCTCACGCTCGTCGCGTGACGTGATCAAGACGGCGCCACGGTTGAGCTGATTGACGATTTCGAAGATGTCCTCTTCGCGTTTTTCCGCAGGGGTATGCGCGACGAGCAGCCTTCCGATGCGCAGGTGCGCCTCGGCGCGCAACCGTTCCGGTATGAGTGAATAGGCGGCCTCCTGGACACGGTCGTGAATGAACTTGTACGAGCCCTCCATGAGTTCGACCAGCTCCAGACGAACGGCGTCCCAGAGGTCTGAACGGATGTCGTCCTCCGATTTTCCGAGGACGACCGAAAGCATCGTGATCTTGGCGACGTTTCCGAGGCAGGCAAGCTGCTGCAACGCAGCCTGGGTCGCGACGGGCAGGCGGGTCAATCTCCCGACCATGAGATCGACCACATTGTCGGTGTACCCCTTCGCGTGAAGGCGATCGAGTTCCCAGCACCAGCGCGCGGCGCCATGATCGAAGCGGAGCAGCCCCTCTTCGGCAAGCGCAGAAATGAACTGAATGGCGAAAAACGGATTGCCGCTCGTCTTCTCGTGCACCAGTCGCGCCAGCGGGGCGGCATCGCCCGGCGCGCAGCTCAGCGTATCCGCAATGAGCCGCCCCAGGTCTTCTCGGGCCAGCGGCGCAAGACTGATCTCCTGCACCAATGCTCCCGCCTTGCGGATGGCGTCGAGCTTACGCATCAGTGGATGGGCGGAATCGACTTCGTTGTCCCGATAGGCTCCGATTACCAGCAACCGCTGCACGTCCGCCTGGGTCAACAAGTCGGCGAGCATGTCGAGCGTCGCCGCGTCGAGCCATTGCAGATCGTCGAGAAAGAGCGCTAGCGGATGTTCGGGCCGCGCAAAGACGCCGAGAAACCGCCGGAACACCAACTGGAGACGCCCTTGTGCCTGCTGCGGCGGAAGATCCGGGACCGGCGGCTGCTCTCCGATGAGGAGCTTTAATTCGGGAACAATGTCGATCATGAGCTGCCCGTTCGGGCCAAGCGCCTCGCCGAGCGCGCAGCGCCAGCCGGCCAGCTCGGCGTCGCTCTTGCCCAGAAGTGCGCGGATCAGGCCCTGAAACGCTTGCGCCAGCGTCGCATAAGGGATGTCGCGCTTGTATTGATCGAACTTGCCGGAGGCGAAAAGGCCGCGCGCCGGCACCAGTGCCTTGTGCAGCTCATGGACGACGGCTGACTTGCCGATGCCGGAATATCCTGAGACCAGAGCCAGCTCCGGCCGGCCGCTGGTGACGACGCGGTCGAAGGCGGCGAGCAGGGTTTCGATCTCGCGCTCGCGCCCGTACAGTTTCTCGGGAATCAAGAGCCGGTCGGGCGTGTCCTGTTGGCCGAGCGGGAAGGCATCGATCCGATGCTGAGCCTCCCATGCGGCAAGGCAGCGCCCTAGGTCGCGCTCCAGGCCGGCCGCGGTCTGGTAGCGCTCCTCGGCGCTCTTGGCGAGCAGCTTCAGGACGAGATCGGAGAGCGCGGCCGGGACAGTCGCCAGCCGCTCGCTTGGTGGCACCGGCTTTCTGGCTATGTGGCAGTGGACCCACTCCATGGGTTCGGCCGCGGTAAACGGCAGTGAGCCGGTGAGCAACTGGTAGAACGTAATGCCAAGGGCGTAGAGGTCGCTGCGGGCGTCGATCGAGCGGTTCATGCGTCCGGTCTGTTCGGGCGCCATATAGGCGAGCGTGCCCGCGATTGACTCGGGCGGCGCGGGCGCCTGCCGCTCGCGCGGCAGACGCGAAGCGATACCGAAACCGGTGAGCTTGACCTCTCCGGTCATGGGGTTCACCAGGATATTGGCCGGCTTGATGTCCTTGTGGACGAGACCGCACCGGTGGACTTGTGTGAGGTCCGCGGCGACCGCGATGGCGATGCGCAGAAAGCTCCGCACCTCTGCGGGCATCCCGAGCAACCGGTCCAGCGGCTCGCTGCAGGTGTCCTCGAGCAGCAGCATGATCCGACCGCGTTCGCGGACGAGCTCGAGCGGTCGCACCGCCCACGTCCCATCCAGTTCGTCCTTCAGTTCGTATTCGCGAGCGAGGCGATCGAGGGTGGCAGGTATCGGATGCTCCGCGGCGGGCAGCACGGCCAGCACGGCGGCCCGACCGTCGGCGTGTCTTCTGCAGAAGACGCGTTCACCGTCCTCCCACAAGACCTTGAGGCTACTACCTTCACCAGCGCCGAACCAAGGGGATGGGTTCATCTGCGGGATCCGCCGTCAGGTCGGTGCTGCCATTGGACTGAGAAGGTCTCTCAGAGGGTGGCCAGAGAAGGTCTGAATAGGAGTTTACCACTCACGAGGCGGCATGACCATGTCAGTTACTGTGGAGGTTGCGGATGCCGACCGATGACAGGCATCGCGGCGGGCATAGACCGGGTGTCGGCAGCCCCAAGGAAGGAACCCGCGCGAGATGAGGCACCGAGGTGCTGCGCGGCTATGGCGACTTGGGTGTGCCCAGCTCCGTCAGCCCTGGAGACGGGTCGCCGCCCCCTCAGGATGGTCAGGCAAGCCTTGGGCAGTTCGCCAACGATGGGCAGTTCGCCAACGGCGAAGCAGCGGCCCGAGGTCCGGCGCTTGGATCTGATCTCGGTTCGCTTGCAAATCGAATAGCCGTAGCGTCGCGTCCAGTCTGGACGCCGCCGCTTGTGCTAGGCCACCTCAAGCGTCCTGATGCGCCGGGCGAGGTAGGCGCGCTTTTCACGGCGCGCCGAGGTGACGTGGGGTTCCGCTAAGAGCGACCAGGAAGGCGGAGGTTCCGGGGAGGGTGAATCACCGTGATCGGGATCGATGCACTCGTTGCGATCATGCTGATCTGGTTGCTCGCCCGCTAACGGCTGCGATTGATCGAGCCGACGACCAACAGTATCCGTTTCGCCGGCGAGGAGATCACCGCGCTCGACAGGCAGCTTCGCAACACGCGGCGCGCCATGCAGATGGTCAACCTGGAGCCGCTCCCTGCTGCATCCAAAGATGACGCCCGAGCCGCGCGGGCGATTCAACGCGATCACCGCCGAAGTGAGGCTGCGAACCGGCCTTGTAGACCGCTATCCGCACGGGCTTTCCTTGGGCAACGGCAACGCGTCAACATTGCGCCCCATTGCCGCGCATCCTAGTCTCGTCGTCCTCGACGAACTGACCTCGGCTTTGGACGTCTCGCTACGTTCGCTCATCATGCTTCTTCTCGAGGCGCTTCAGAAACGGCTGGGGCTCGCCTGCGAACAGCTGATCGCAACAGCCGATGCGCTTCGACGAGCCTTGCCACGCAATCTCGAGGGTCTAGAGCTTGCCCAAGATTCTCCAAAGCTTCGTACTTCGTCAAACAGCGTCATGAATGCATCGCTTGCCTCAGGCCGCAGCAAGCCGCAATGCTACTCCAGGATCGCGTCAGCCGTAGACGCGCGGAATGCTTTCTAGTGCGCCGGCGAGGCCAATCGGCTCGCAGGAATTGGCGCGCCTGTTGCCCAAACAACAAAGAGTCACGTGAAACAGTGGCAACGAGGGCACCGCTCTGAGGCATATCGTTGAGATTCGTGGCAGGGGGCGCAAAGGGGCGATCAAGATCGGCGGTTCGCCGTTCGACAGCTTCGCGAAAGCCGAGGAGGCCTGCGACACGATGCTTGAGCATCTGAACACAGCTCCCTAACTGCGCCGGTCCGGTAGCCGCCAACCTCCTGATCGGCCGCAAATGTCGCTGTCCAAATATTCAACAATGACATAGGGGGCCGTTTCGGGTCAGGAGCTGCAACGAGGTCGCAATCGCGTGGTTGTGATATGATCGAATGAACGGAGACGCCGCACTGCGGCCGACGCTTGTCGTGTCTCCGGATCGCGGGTTGGTGCAGCAGGAAAAGCCCGGCCCCTTTGCTGTTTCCCGACCGGCGTGAGCCGGGCTTCAAGGGAACGTGCACGATTGCGCGAACCACCTTTACCCTTTCCACGAATTAACCTGTCCGACAGGCGATCGTAATGTCGGGTCCCTAGTACGTACTCTGAAAGGGCCATGTGGGCCTCATTCCTAGGAGCTTCGATCATGACAAACGACAAACCTGGCCATCACCTTTACGCAAGGATCTTCTCGCGACGACGATTGGTCCTGCTCACTTCCGTCGCCGGCATTGCCGCGATCGTCGCACTGGGAGGTCCGACGGGCTATACCCATCTCTCGCTGCCGTGGATATCGAGCGCGCGAGCTGCGGATGCCCAGAGCCAACAATCAGCGGGCTTTGCCGATCTGGTCGCCAAGGTGAAGCCCGCGGTCATCTCAGTGCGAGTCGAGATGGATGAAATGTCAGACGCGTCGGATCTGAGTTCGGACAAGGAAGATAATTCACCGTCAGGTTCCCCATTTGAGAAATTCTTTCAGCAACACGGTTCCGACGAAGCGCCAGAAGGCATGCCCCAGCGCCATGAGATGATTATCGGTGCCGGGTCGGGCTTCTTCATTTCACCTGACGGCTACGCCGTGACCAACAATCACGTGGTCGATCACGCCCGGTCTGTTCAGGTCACCACCGATGACGGCACGACTTATAAGGCCAAAGTCATCGGCACAGACCCCAAGACTGATCTCGCACTGATCAAAGTCGACGGAAAATCCAGCTTCGCTTACGTGAACTTTGAAGATCACGCGCCGCGCGTCGGCGATTGGGTCGTAACCGTGGGTAATCCATTCGGTCTCGGCGGCACGGTCACCGCCGGCATCGTATCCGCACAGGGGCGCGACATCGGCTCCGGCCCGTACGACAACTACATTCAGATCGATGCGCCGATCAACAAGGGCAATTCCGGCGGTCCCGCATTCGACATCAATGGCAACGTCATAGGCGTCAATACCGCGATCTACTCGCCCTCTGGCGGCTCGATCGGCATTGGCTTTGATGTCCCTGCGCAGACAGCGAAGACGGTTATTGCCGAGCTCAAGGATAAAGGAGTCGTGACGCGCGGATGGCTCGGCGTCCAGGTTCAGCCTGTAACCACGGGCATCGCCGACAGCCTCGGTATGAAGAAAGTCGAAGGCGCAATGGTCGACGAGCCGCAGAATGGAAGTCCAGCTGCAAAGGCTGGCGTCCACTCCGGCGATGTCGTCACCGCGCTCAACGGCACGCCGATCAAGGACTCCCGCGACCTTTCCCGCAAGGTGGCGGCATTGGCTCCCGGCAGTTCGGTCGAACTCGATATTCTCCGAAACGGAGAATCGAAGACGCTGACCGTCACGCTCGGTGAACTGCCCAACCGAAAACAAGCCGATGCCGGCAGCCGGGAAACCCGGCCGGATAGCGGTTCGCCTCATATCGGGCTGAGGCTGGCGCCTGCGAATGAGGTGGCTGGTTCCGGCGGTAAGGGTGTTGTTGTCACGGCCGTCGATCCGGATGGCTCCGCCGCGGAACACGGCTTCCAATCCGGCGATGTCATCGTTGATGTTGGCGGCAAAGCGGTCGGTGACGCGAGCGACGTGCGTAAGGCGCTGTCCGAGGCAAGGTCGCAGGGCAAGCATGCCGTGCTGATGCGGGTGAAGACAGCCGATACAATGAAGTTCGTTGCGCTGCCCATTGGATGAATGGGATTGGTGAGCGTTGCTGTTGCCGGCGCGTCGGAGGCGGCAACGAATGCTGATGACGTATTGCGGTCGGGTTGAAAGGGCGAATTTACCGATCATCTGGCAGCCGAGTGGCTTCTGATGCCGGTTCCGTTCCGCTCAATCCGGCTACGCTGATTGATATACGGCAATCGGCGTCGAGGTAAATTCGGAGGCACCGGCTGGCGAAGGAGATGATGTCCCGATCAGTAGTATTCCGCCCGGCGCAGAAAGCGCTGGTGGAATGCAAAGAGTGCGAAGGCGACTTTCGCCGAAACGTTCGACACGGGGGTAACTCTGGCGTAACTCTATTGTAATTCACCAGGATATTGCGTGCGCGAAGCTCATGAAGTTTTGTCAATCCGCCGACGCCATTATCGGCGCAATCTTGAGCTGCGTCTCGGTGCTGCGGACGTTTCCTTCGCCGGCACCCGCAGCCGATCGAGTCGCCGCCGGAATTGATCGTTCCTCACGCGATTCCCACCGACGAGCGTATCTGGGTCCCGGTTGAGGAGAACGTGTGGTTTCGGCCGCTGCTGGCCGCTTCGCGAGTTACTGGATGAACCTGTTTGCGCGTGCGCAAGTCGGGTGTGCTCTCGCGCCATCGTGATCCGCAGCCGGTCCATGCTTACGTGATCAAAGGAGAGCGGCGCGATCTCGAGCATGCGTGACTGCAACTTCACGAGCGGGAAAGTCGAGCGGCGGCGCGCTTACTTGGAAGCAACGCGTTGTTCAATGCGAGCGCACCGGCGTTTGCTGGGGCCTCTGACTCCCTAAAATTCAATTTAATGGTATCGGCGGGTCGGTAACCTACATCGGCCTCACGCCTAATGTTTCTGCTTTATGTTCGCCGCGCACCAGGAGGGCGCGCATTTGGTGCAACAGATCGAGAGCCAACTGCGTGGTAAGCCGCTGGCTGCCGTACACATACCGGGACTTCGGCTCTCTGGTTTCGCTCGGCAATTTCAGGACCGTTGAGAATCTCATGGGCGTTATTTGGCGGCAGATGGATGAAACGATTTTACGCCAAGGCGATACTGAGCGAATTGCTCACAATCCCGAACGGAAAATGAACCAGTTTGTTGTCGATGTGACTTTCCGCGATGCCAGTCGTACTGGCGCGGACCACCCGCTCCAGCATGTCTCTCGGTCAAGTAGCGGGACTCAAATGCGCAGCTGGATCGCGATCCTTGCACACAAAGTGGGGAGTCTGTTCCATCACCCATGGACGCCTGCCGTTCTCGTCATCGCGGGAATCGTTGGGCTCTCAGCGTTACTGTTGGGCTTGCTGCAGGGGGTCGATCCGGCTGCGGTTAGACAGGCGATGGCGCAAACGCCATGGACGCACATTGCTCTTTCATTCTTCTTCTCGGCAGTGAGCTATCTCACCCTGATAGGATATGAGGTCCACGCAGCGCGAGCGTCCGCTCCAGTCAAGCCTGTCCCATTTCGAACGCTCGCGCTTGGTGCTTTCACGAGCTATGCGATCGGGCACACGCTAGGCCTTCCTATCGTGACCGCAAATGCTGTGCGTTGGCGCGTGTATAGCCCGGCGGGCTTGACGCTTGCCGAAATCGGCAAACTCGCGGCCATCACCGGCCTGACCCTTTGGTTGGGCTTGGTGCTTGCTATTGGCGCGGGTCTCTTGCTTGAAGCAGACCCGGTAGCCACGTTGGATCGCCTTCCCGTCGCGGTCCACGTCGTCACGGGTGCGGCTCTGCTCGCGCTGCTTGCCGGATTTGTGCTGTGGTCCGGTCAAGGCAACCGTTCCATTGGCCGGGGAATCGCGCAGGTCCGCCTTCCCGGCGGACGCTGCACGCTCATTCAGATCGGGCTCGGGTTTCTTGATGTGTCGGCTGCCGCAGCCGCGCTGTGGATACTCCTTCCGGCAGATTCCGGGGTTCGCTTCCTCTCATTTTCCGCGCTTTTCGCGTGCGCAATCATCGAGCCGTCCTGACCCATGCCCCCGCGGGCCTCGGGGCCTTCGAGGCCGCGATGCTCGTCACGCTTCCGAACACGCCGCAGGTGCAGGTCCTGTCAGCCCTGGTCCTCTGGCGCGTTACCTATTTTCTGACCCCCTTTGTCCTTGCCATTGCGTTGCTCTGCGGGCGCGAACTTCAGCGTCCTGGCTCGCGTCTCGCAAGCTGGATGTGGCGTGCACGGCTTTTCGCCCGGTCTCTCGCGCCTTCCATTCTCGCAGCGCTCACCTTCGCCGGTGGGGTCGTTCTACTGGTTTCGGGAGCCACGCCGAGCGAAGGGACGCGAATCCACGCCCTGAAGCATCTCGTACCACTCCCTTTTGTGGAACTGTCGCATCTGACCGGGAGCGCCGCCGGCGTGTTACTGCTGATCATCGCCTGGGGGCTCAAGCGCAGGTTGGATAGCGCTTGGATTGCGGCTGTAACTGTCCTTGCCGCGGGCATTGTCGTGTCGCTCGCCAAGGGCTTTGATTGGGAAGAGGCCCTCGTGCTCGGGGCCGCGCTCAGTCTGCTCCTGATGCATCGTACGAGCTTTTACCGAAAGGGGGGCATTCTCGCGGAGCCGCTTTCGCCGGGTTGGCTGGCGGCCATTGCGATCGTGGTGGTGGGTTCGATCTGGCTCGGCTTCCTGGCTTACACAAACGTGGATTACAGCAACGAGCTCTGGTGGAGCTTCGCTTGGAAGGGCGATGCCTCGCGCTTTCTGCGCGCCAGCGTGGCCGCCGTCGTCGTGATGACAGCGATCGCTCTACACAAGCTGGTTAGCCACCGGCCGCAGCGCCGCAAGGCCAATCTCGTGAATTCTGAGGCACTTGCACGCGTCATCGCCAGCTCCGATCGCGCCGAGTCCAATTTGGCGTACCTGGGAGACAAGGAGTTTCTCACGCACGATGCCGGGGACGCCTTCCTCATGTACGGCGTCCGAGGCAAGAGCTGGATTGCCTTGGGGGATCCGGTCGGCAACCCCGATAGAACCCGCGATCTCCTGTGGCGGTTCATCGAGGTGGTCGACGCCCATGCCGGCAGGCCCGTGTTCTATCAGGCGAGCCCCCGACTTCTGCCGCTCTGTCTCGACGCTGGACTTTCGCTGGTGAAGCTTGGCGAGGAGGCCAAGGTCGACCTCTCGAGCTTCACGGTCGAGGGGGGTGCGGGCCGCGCGTGGAGGCAAACACTTAGTCGGGCCAAACGCGAAGATCTCGAGTTTTCAATCATCCCGGCCGCCGAGCTCGGACCCTATCTGCCAGATCTCAAGGCGGTTTCGGACGCGTGGCTTACAAACAAGAGCGTTGGCGAGAAAGGCTTCTCCATCGGGTTCTGGTCCGATGCATATGTTTCGCGGTTCGACCACGCTGTAGTCCGGCAAGCGGGCGAGATCGTCGGATTCGCCACGATCTGGTACGGCCAGCCGGGTGGCGAGATCACCGTGGATTTGATGCGGCATCGTCCCTCCGCACATGGCGTGATGGACGTCCTGTTCATTAATCTCATGCTTGAGGGAGAGAAACGCGGGTATCGTTGGTTCAATCTCGGTATGGCCCCACTCTCGGGCCTGTCTGAACACCGTTTGGCGCCGAATTGGGGAAAGATCGCTGGTTTCGTGCTGCGCCATGGCGAGCGCGCTTATGGCTTCGCTGGCCTAAAGGCATACAAGGAGAAGTTCAGACCGGTCTGGGAACCGCGTTACCTGGCGTACCCGGGCAGCTGGGCTATGCCGCAGGTTCTTCTTGACGTGACCTCGCTGATCTCCCGCGGCACAGCAAAAACAGTCTGGAAGTAGGAACATCGCCATGTCCAGAATCGTTATGGCGGCCGTCACACCGCTCGTACTTCTTGGTGCACTCTGCGCAGCGATATTGGTCGGGAATCCAAGCTGGCGCCCAGCCGTTCTGCCGTTCGCCTTCTCTCCTAAGCCCGTTCATGCGACCGTGGAGAGCGAAGTATTCGGGTCTCTCCAGGTCGAAAGCCCGGGCAGCCCACCTAAGGCGCTCGTATTCGTCGCCGCGGGTCCTGATGACGCGGTTGAGCGCAACGCGTATGCCGAGGCGCTCGTCAATGCCGGTGCCGTCGCCGTCACGATCGACTTGAAAGAAGTTCGTGCCCGGCTTGCGGCCGCGCCGCACGAGGACTCGTGCCACTATGTCTCCGACAATCTTAAGGACGCCGCTCAAGCAGTCCAGCGCAAGCTCGGTCTCAAAGCGTATCTATTCCCGGTCGTCGCGGGGATCGGGGAGGGGGCGCCGTTTGCATTCATTGCGCTCGCGCAGGCGCCCGACAATACATTGGCGGGGGCCGTAAGCCTGGGCTTCGACACGCGACTGCGTGCCGATCGGCCCTATTGCCCCGGTCCGAACATGAAAGCCATCGGCGACGGAACCTATCAATTCGACAATGTAACACCGCTTCCAGGCGCGTGGCGGGTCATTGCCTCACCAATAGAGCAGGAACGTATCGATGCTTTTCAGCATCCGTTCGACGATGCCCAAGTCGTCGTCGCTTCATCCGACGAGCGGGAGGCAGCCTTCGTAGCGGCGGCGCTCGAGATCGGCTCACGCGGCTCGCATGGCGTCGACGATCTTCCGGTTTCCGTGATCCGCCCGAAGAGGGAGGCGCGCGCACTGGCGGTAATCCTCTCGGGCGACGGAGGCTGGCGCGACATCGATAAATCGATCGGCGAATGGCTTGCCGGTCGTGGCGTCGCCGTGGTCGGCATCGACTCGCTGCGATATTTCTGGTCTGAGCGGGATCCCAAGCAGATCGCCGCCGACGTTGAGGCAATCCTTGCGCACTATGGTCGGGAGTTTGGGACCACCCGCTATGCTTTGGTCGGTTACTCGTTCGGTGCCGACGTCCTGCCGTTTGTCTGGCCCAACCTCAACAATTTAGTCAGGGACCGAGTGGTATTGATGTCCCTCCTCGGGCTCAGCACCACGGCCGATTTCGAGATCACCATCGGAGGATTCCTCGGAGGCGCCTCTGCGAAAGATCGGCCGATCGCGCCTGCGCTGGACGGCCTCCCCCTTGCGAAGACACAATGCTTCTACGGTAGCGATGAGGTTGCCGACCGGGAAACCTCTTGCACTGCTCCCGAGATGAAAGGTGCCGAGCTGATCGAAAGGCCGGGCGGTCATCACTTCGACGGCAACTACGACGCGCTCGCGGCCAGAATCCTCGAGCGCCTGACTGGGTCGGGACATGACGCTCATTGGCATTGCTGTGGCTAAGACGCTCTGCAACGGCTCGTAGGTAAAGTGCGCCATCCCTGGCTTGGCAATCCGCGCCGCTTGACCATGCATTTTGCGACACTTGAGGTTCGCGGGCGGTGCATGTTTGGACTGCTCAGAAAACTGACGCGAATTCATTCGAGCCCAGGTACTTCGTGAAGCGATCAGAAAGGAACTGGCGCGAACGCATTACAAGTTCTGCGAGAGAATGTTGGAATACCGTTTCTCTCTCTCCGCCATCGACCTGGGCAGTCTGCTCTCGAACTCGGTCGACCAGCCCCAAAATCCCCAACAAACTGAGACCTTCTGGGGGACTGACCGTACTAGGGCTCGAACACTCTGGGCCTACAAACATGTCCAAGGCGGAAGCGGTACCGATCTGCATGTCGACATGGGTATGCGGTGGCGCCCACCTCTGGATCCGGGCTTCGCTCGATCCCGAAGCTGCCGGCATCGAGATTTTGCCGATTCGAATGCCCGAGGATTGGATTTCAATCATGCCAACGTTGAACGGGGCGGCATCCGGCCTCCGCTGGTTGGAGGGCCAACTTGTTCCACCGGACGAGTCCGGGCCGGTCCAAATCGGGGTATGAAAAATCGACGGGCCGGATAGAGGCGCCGCACTCCATTAGAAGGGTTCAATCCGACTATTCTGGAGCGACCTCGGCGATCACTTCGGACGTGTCGCGCCAACGTAAACAGGCTGCGCCGTGTTCAGGACCAACCGCAGCCATTGGCGGTATATCGTCGAGGCAGCGATCCAACCTGATCGGACAGCGGCTGTAGAACGGGCATTCCCGGCGGGGATTTATCGCGCTCGGAATCTCACCGACGACCAGACTGCGCTGCAACCGACGGGTCGGGTCAGGCGACAAGACGGCTGACATCAGGGCGCGCGTGTACGGGTGGCGCGGGTCTGCCATTATGGCCGCCGTCGGAGCTTGCTCCACGATGTGGCCGAGATACATGACTGCAACGCGGTGGCTCATACGTTCCACCGCCATGATGTCGTGCGAAATGAACAGGTACGCCACCGACATGCTGCTTTGAAGCGAGCGCAGCAGACCCAAGATTTCCTCACGGACGGTGGGGTCGAGGGTCGAGGTCGGTTCGTCAAGTACGACAAGCTTCGGGCTGGTGATCAGCGCCCGCGCAATACCAACTCGTTGCTGTTCGCTTGCCGTCAATTCGATCGGAAAACGATCCAGGTATTGCGGCCCGAGACCCACTCGCTTCAGCATCTCGGTTATCATGCCGAGCCAGGCGTGGGCCGGTGCATCGCGCTGCAGGGCGAGCGGCTCCTCGACGGTCTGCCGCACCGTCCGGCGCGGGTTCAAGGAGGCGAAAGGATCTTGGAACACCATCTGCAAGCGCGACCGCAACGGCTTGAGTTCCCGTTTCGTGAGTCGCGTGATGTCGGAGCCCTCGAAGCGAATACGCCCGCTCGTTGGCTCAACCAGGCGGAGCAGACACCGGCCGACCGTCGTCTTGCCCGATCCGCTTTCCCCGACGAGCCCGAGAGTCTCTCCTCGTCCGATCTCAAAGCTGATCCCATTGATAGCACCGACATAGTTTTGGCCCTTGAGATAGAAGCGCTTGACCAGCCCTTCGACTGCCATCAGGGGATCTGTCATGGGACGATCTTCGAGGATGTGTTGGTTGTCGCGGCAGCGCTGACGGCGCGCAAGTCGGCAGCCGCAATCAGTCTACGAGTAACGGCGTGGCGAGGGGCCAACAGCACATCTCGAACGGACCCCATTTCGACTATCAGACCTTCATCCAGAACCGCAACGCGGTGGCAATAATGGGCGACGATTCCGAGTTCGCGAGTCGCCAGGACCTGGGCGGCGCCACTTTGGTGACAAAGCTCCATCATCAGGTCGAGCACCTGTCGTTGCACGGTCACATCGAGGCCAGCCGTCGGCTCGTCGGCGATGATTAGCGGCGGCCGATGCACCAGTGCGATAGCAAGGCAGACGCGCTGCGCCATGCCGCCGCTCAACTCGTGCGGATACGCCGCGAGCCAGTGCTCCGCGTCGCCGATCCCGATCGCGCCCAACATCCTCGCGGCGCGCGCATGTGCTTGACGGCGGGAACACCGATTGTGGGCTCGAATATGCGCCACCATGAGATCGCCAACTCGCACCAGCGGATTGAGCTGGCTCTTGGCGTTGGGGAGCAGAGGCAGGATCTCGTAGCCGCGAATGGCGCGCAGTGCCTTTTCATCGAGTTCGGCCAGATCCTTGCCGCGGAAAAAGACATGGCCCGCACGCCGCTGCAGACCGTGGCCGAGCAGCCTAAGGATTGCGCGAACGAGGATGGACTTACCGGAACCGGGGAGGCCGACTACGCCGAGAATCTCGCCGGGCATGAGATCAAAGCTCACGCCGTCGAGGATGGGAGGGCGACCAGAGGCCTCGATAGCGAGCCCACGGACCGAGAGTATCGCGGCCTGTGCGAAAGGTGCGGCGGGTTCGGCCTGCGCCGCAGGCGCGATGCGGGCGTTCGATAAGAGACGACGCAAGGGCACGGCTCTTTGCCCCGGCTCCATCAGCTTGCCTACAATGTCGCCCATGGCAGCAAATGTGAAGACGATTAGGCCCAACAAGATACCCGGAAACATCGCCACCCACCACTGTCCGGTGATCATGAACTTGGCGCCGCTCGCGATCATCGCTCCGAGTTCAGGCGTAGGCGGGCTAACGCCGGCACCTACGAAACTCAGTCCGGCGGTCAATAGCACGGCAAAGCCTATCGTTACCGACACCTGAACTAGGACTGTCGGCCAAGCGTTCGGAAGCAGATGCTTAAAACCGACGCCGAGTTCGGAGTTGCCGAGAGCCACCGCAGCCTCGGCATAAAGATGCTCGCGCAGGGAAAGTATTTCAGATCGCACCAGACGCAGGAACACCGGAAAATTAACGAAAGCGACTGCAAAAACCACGTTAACCGGTCCGGTGCCGTGAATCGCCACCAGCACCATAGCCAAAATGAAGACCGGGAACGCCTGAATGACGTCGAGAAGACGCAGTGTCCCCTCCGATATCCATCGCATCGCTCGCCGATCTGCTCCCTCGAAATAGCCAGCGACAACGCCAAGCGGCGCGCCGATCGCAACCGAGAGGGTGGTGGCAATGACGGCAATGAGTACGTCAGTGCGAGGAGCTGCGATGAGCCGGGACAGGACATCGATGCCGTTTTCGTCTGTCCCGAAAGGATGCGCGCCATTCGGAGACATCAGCCGCTGCAGCGGATCAGCAACCGTCGGCGGGTAGGGCGCAATAAACGGGCCGATGGCTGTTATGATCAAAATAAGAACAAAGATGACCAAAACCGCCCTGTCGAAGCGGCTGAGGCGCGACCACAATCCGATAACGCTCCGCTGCGCCGAATGCCTTGCTACGCTTGCAGACGAATGCTGCCGGCGCCCGTCCTCATCAACCTTACGCGCGCTCAAGAGGCCCTCGCCGAGATACGCGGATCGACCATGAACTGGAGGAGGTCGACAATCAGATTCACCATCATCGTGAAGACCGCTGCGACCAGCACGAAGCCCTGTATCGGCGCATAGTCTGCAGTCGTGATCGACTGCACAGCATACCGGCCGATCCCGTTTAGATTGAAAACTGTTTCGATCAGAACTGCGCCGCCGAGCAGATATCCGGTAACAACTCCTGTGACAACAACTGCCGGCGGCGCCGCATTGCGCATCGCCCATAGCAGGACCGTGCGTCGCGGCAGGCCCAGGCCCTCGGCATAGATCGTGTAGTCGCTGCGAAGCGACGCTTCCATGCTCGCTCTCACCATCTTAAAGATCGGGCCGCCATAGACGAAAGCAAGCGTGACGGCCGGTAGTGCGAGATGGGACAAAGCGGACTCAAAGGTGTCGAAATTCCCCGCGAGCAGTGCATCTACGACGTAAAAGCCCGTAACCCGCGCGGGCGGAAGATCGAGGATGGCGAGCCTGCCCTCCGGACCAGGCGCCCACCCCAGCACGCTGAAGAAGACGAAGATGAGTACCAGGCCGAGCCAGAAATCTGGCAAAGCTCCAGCGAGCACGCCGTAGCCGAAACTGATGCGCCGCGTCGCGCGCGCCAGCCAACCGCGGGATGGACTCGCCGAGAGAACGGCGATCGGCACCATAATCACCAGCACGATGAGCATTCCGGCAGTGATGAGCTCAAGCGTCGCTGGCGCGCGGACGAGAAGATCTTGAGCAACCGAACTTGAATTGACCCAGGACCTGCCCAAGTCACCCTGAAGAAGACGCTGGAGGTAGGCGATGTATTGCTGCGGCAGTGGCTCGTCAAGGCGGAGCTGGTGGCGAAGCAGCTCTACTCCCTCCTCTGGGGCAAGAGGGCCCAATTCTAGGCGGGCAGGATCGCCCGGCAGCATGCGCACGAGAGTGAACGTAACGATCGAGATCAGGAACAGTTGCGGGACCAGAACCAACAGGCGTCGGCCGATGTACTTGAGGGTCCGCATGATTCTAAACCTGCACTTTGACCCGTCCTGCCTCAGGCGCTTGCCCGGATACGATGCAGCGTCTTACTTGGCGAAGGACATTTCGTTGACTTTATAGTGCTGGGTGGTGAACCACTTCCAGCCCGAGAGGTTGGCGCTCATAGCGTTGACATACGACGGTTCTGCGATCCAACCCAGTGTTGCTGCTTCGTGGATGCGTTCTTCGGCGGGGCGGTGGAAGGGGTTGCGCTGGGCGGAATCGACGATCGAGGCGCCTTCTTCGAGCAAGCGGTCGACCTCCTTGTCGCTGTAATTTTGGTAATTGACAGCATTGCCTGTCAGATAAAGCAGCCTGAGCGAGTAGTTGGGGTCCGGCTGGATCGGGTAGTCGATCCAGAGTGCAAAATCGGCTTTCTTTGACTGAACCAAGTCAGAATGAGCCGATACGGGCTGCTTGCGCAGATCGATGTTTATACCGACCTGAGATAGCGTCGACTTCAAAAGCACGGCTATGTTCTCTTGCACCGGATCGCCGGCGCTGTAGGTCAGTGTGGTCCGGAAGCCGTTGGCATAGCCTGCCTCGGCAAGCAGGCGCTTGGCTTTAGCCACATCATACGTGTAATTGTTGAATTCCACATAGCCGGGATAGACGCTGGGCATTACGCCTTCCCAGGTGACGGCCAGCCCGCGATAGATATCTTTGACGATCTGGTCGCGCGCGAGCAGATGATTGATGGCTTGGCGAACCTGCACCTTGTCAAACGGCGCCTTATTGTTGTTCATCACCAGATAGATCGACTGGTTGCCGCGAACCGCGGCCACGCGCACGTTGGATGCCGCTGCAAGGCTGACCGCCTCGTCGGGCGAAACGCCTTCGATCAGATCAACCTTGCCCTCCTTGAGAAGTGCCAGCCGGCTCGCCGATTCCGGAACGACCTGATAGATGATGCGCTTGATCTTCGGTGGACCCTGCCAATAGTTCGGGTTGGCATCCATGACCACGCGATTGCCCGCTTCCCAGCTGCGGATCACATAGGGTCCAAAGGCAACAAGGCTCGTCGAAGCCCATTTGGTAGCCCACGGGTCGTCAGGCGTCGAATGCTTCTTCGCTTCCGTGCTGTCGTACCAATACCAGTAGAGGTTGGTGAGAATCTTGCAAATTAGCGGCATCGGCTTGTCGGAGCTGATCCGCACAGTGTGGTCGTCGATTTCCTGCCACTGTTTTGGGTCGGGCGCGTTCGCAGCATTCTGCATAAACGTCCCAATCGCCTTGAGTTCATGCGCGCGCTCAACCCTCCACAGCACGTCCTTGGCCGTGAATTCATTCCCCACCGCCGATTTCACCCCTTTGCGCAGATGATAAACGGCGGTCTTGCTGTCCGCACTCAAATCGCAGTTCTCAACAATGCCCGGAACCATTTGCTGCGCCCGGAAGTCTGGATAGGTGAACCCTGGAATCTTGGTCGGGTCTGCCCCTGTGGTCGGCGCATACGGATAGGTGGTTGGTTTCCATTCTGCGCCCGGTTCAATAACCTGTGCCGCCATCGTCCACGTTTGGGGACCCGATTGGCGGTCAACATCCACGCCTTGTGGTGTTCCCGGTACTGCGATGATGATGGTGTCTTTGGTTTGGGCCAGACACCCGCCGCTGACCAAGGCCAACATTCCGCACCCGCCACCCACTGCCCAGATCACGGGATGTTTCCGCATCATTTCTTCCCTGTTGCCTCAAAATAATCTTCTGAGACTTAGGGGGCCGATCGTAGGCAGCCTGTCCGCAAATTTATCCCTTATCGACCTTCCCCAATCCGTCTGCCTAAGCCCATCCTTTGACGTGCGCT
The DNA here is from genome assembly GCF_023101085.1 of Bradyrhizobium sp. 170. Lineage (NCBI taxonomy): Bacteria > Pseudomonadati > Pseudomonadota > Alphaproteobacteria > Hyphomicrobiales > Nitrobacteraceae > Bradyrhizobium > Bradyrhizobium sp. 170. The sequence continues at coordinate 3,702,753 of NZ_CP064703.1, forward strand.
GCGTAGAAGCTTACTTTCATCTCAACGGCCTTGTCGAGCGTCGCCGCGTCGAACCATTGCAGATCATCGGAGTGTTCGGACGCGCGAATAGGTAGATGGAGCGCCGGAAGACCAGCTGGAACCAATTCTGAGCGTCTTGCGGTGGAAGATCCGGAACCGGCTGCGGGCCGATTATGAGTTTTCAATTCGGAGAGGAGGTCGACAATGAGCGACCCGTTCGGGTCCAGGCAAAGTCTACATTTTCATCTTGGCCTAGGAATGCAATGTTCTTAGTTCGTTCTAATCGAGTCTGCGCTGCAAGTCTACATTGATTACCAAACTTGCCGCGAGGAAGCAGTTGGTTGAACCATACCGCGAGTTCGAATCCTCTCGCTCCGCCATCGACCAGGGCAGTCTGCTGCGAGCTCGGTCGACCAGCCCCAAAATCCCAAACAAACTGAGACCTTCTGGGTGACGGACCGTCCTAGAGATTGCCGAAGAGACGGCAATTTGTGGCTGGAGACGACATTTTTCTCCAAAGCTTCGTACTTCGTCATTTTAGTACAGTCCTGAAAACCAAGGGGGCGAGCGCAATAACTTGCGCTGCAGTTTGCTCAGGGTTCGAATCCTTCTCTGACCGCCATTGACCTGGGCAGTTTGCTGTCGGGCTCGGTCGACCAGCACCCAAAATCTCCAACAAACTGAGACCTTCTGGGGTGACCGACCGTACTAGAGATTGTCGAAGAGACGGCAATTTGCGGTTGGAGACGACATTTCTCCAAAGCTTCGTACTCCGTCATTTTAGTACAGTTCTAAAAACCAAAGGGCGAGCGCAATAACTTGCGCTGCAATTTGCTTAGCGGTGTTTGCTCGTCGCAGCGTGTCAGTGTGCGCCGGTGTCGCACGCTGACCCCACCCCAAGGGGGGAAGCCCGCCACCGAACTTGATCAAGCAAGAGTAACAGCCTCTCTAACTTTTAGCGGCCCCGACCAGGAATGTCCGCTATCGGCGGCGGGCTCGACTGGTCAGCGCAACACACTAATCCTCCAGCGAAGATGGAGTGTGGGCCATGAAGCAGCGACGTCGCATTTATTACTCGGCGGCTCAGCGATCCGAAATCTGGGATCGCTCGCAGGCTGGCGAGCCGATGAGTTCAATCGGACGCCGATTTGACCGGGAATTCTCTTCGGTCTTTTCGGTGATCTCGCCAAGCGGCGGCATTCGTCCGCCAGTTCGGTGACGAGCCAGGAAGGCGCTCAGCCTTACTGAACGGGAGGAGATTTCCAGAGAGCTCGGCAGGCAATGTTCGTTGCGCTTGATTGCCCGCCAATTGGGACGATCAGAGGGCTCGTTCCGCGCCGAGGGTTGGGGGAGGACAGGCACCGAATATCGTCACAGTGCCGTAGGGGTGTGGAGTCGTCCAGCCTCAAGCAAAGGTAGACCGGCTTCGCTTCTCAAGCGCCGCAGAAACGGCGGTTGGGGATCATCTCCGGACGCAACATGCTCGCCTGTCCGTGAGCACCGCCGTCACGGAGGGCTCTTCATTGCCGTCCTGGTCATCTGGAGGGAGCAGTCGAGATCGGAGAGAGAGATCGCCATCGCTTCCTGATGAGGTCCGCCTTGCGCAACAGCGCCACGCGGCCGTGGGGCCGCGCACGGCGCTGTACCGCGCGGTCGAGTCACGACCGGTGATGGCGGCGGGCACGATGATGCGGGAATGCGTCGGGCGCAGAAGCATATGAGTCGTAGCGGTCGCCGCAGTAAGAGACGCCGCCGCCGGCCGACGCACACGCGCCCTTCAACGCGGGCCAGTCGGGAGAAGCCTTGGCAGCAGGCGTGGGCGCGCCTCCATTCAGAACGTCCAGATTGGGATAATAGAACGCGAAAGCGCCCGGCTCCTGGATGGCGGCCCTCATGGTCCCGTTCGGATTGTAGTCGTTCTCCGGATTATACCCGGAGTCGCGCAGATTTTTCATGTACAGGGCGTGGTCGCTGCTGCCCACACCCAGAGGAGCTTGCGCGAATGCCGGCGTCGCTGCGGTCGCGGCCAGCAGCACGGCCGCTGCAAGAGCTTTCAATGAAATCATTTTCGTTTCTCCTGTATGGATCGATTGCAGGCCGCGTGGGACAAGACGAATTGATCGCGCTTCGTGAGGCGAGCGTGCTGTCTGGACCGCGAGCTATCTGCTTGCAGCATCCGATGCGGATACCTTGTATTGGATGTAGGAAGACCGCGCGCCCGTCCCATTAAATTCCGATTCAATAAACTCAACTCGGCTTGAAACGCGCGTTACAGGGTCAATCGCCTGCGGAACGGCATTCGCGCACAACAAAGCTGATTGCGGCGCGACACGACGTCGTGACGAAATCATGCCGCGTGAACACGGGGGGTGACTCGACTCCTGACGGGTCGTCGATCCCTCCCGCACTGGTTATCTGACTGCCGTCGATGTTGTGCAATTGCGCGGGCAGCGCCGCTGGTCCGATGGAGCGAAACGACACCATCGCAGGGGTGCAAGCCTTAGCCCGCTGGGGATTTCAGGGCCCGGCCTAGGAAATACCAAACACCGCCGAGCGATCATATTCCGCTTCCGGCGGTGTTGTACCTCTCGGGGCCACCTCAGTTGGCGGCCTCTTTCATGACAGCTTTGACGACGGGCCACGCAGCGCATGATCTTCCCCGCCCGTGAGATGATCTTCGATATTATCGGCGATCTCCTCGCAGACCGACGCCAACGGCGCAGTTCGGTTTTAACGAGAGGATCGACGGCCCGCTCGACAGGTTTCCGATACGTGGCTGCTTGATCACGTAGATAGTTAAGCCAATCATGCGTGCCGAACACGGCACCGTTGAGCTTGGAGTGGTCACAATCCATGGTGGGCTTTTTTCACTAGCACGCCGAATGCATGAAGCTGATGTAGGTTCGCAATCTGCGGACACCATTAAAATGAATTTTAGAAGCCAAGCGCCTCAGTCGGTAGACCTGACCGGTCTGGCCTCGCCAACCTTCGGGACGCTGTTACCGGCGTGAATTCTTCACGTGATACGTCGCCTGATGTGCTCGATGTTCATGAGCTTGCGAACCGCCTGTTCAATGGCAGCGGCCATTGCCCCCACCGCGCGACCTTTTGCGTGCCTCTCACGCGCCCGATGATGATCGCTCGACGTCCGCACCGAAGTCCTTTCTAAAATGCCATTTAATGGCAGAGCGGACGCCGACTTCCGATCTTAGTCTATACACTCACTCTCTGTCTTGGAAACTGATGGCAGACCGACCACCCATTCGTCCGCAGGGTGCGCTGGCGAGGCTACGCCGCTCCATCGAAGGGCTAGGACCGTATCAGTCCTTGGCGCTGCTCTTGGTCTCTATCAGTCTTGGAGAGCCTCTAAAGGTGATCGCGGTGGTTTTTGCCGGTGACGGTCATTGGATCACTGGCACGGTCATGATTATCGCTGCCTATGCTGCCAGCCTATTGGTCGGCGAGAGATTGTTCAAAATGGTCAAGCCCAAGCTGCTGACCCTCCCTTGGTTCGCCCGAATCTGGGATTGGTTTGTCGCCATTCGCAGAAAGGCGGGTGAACCGTTTCGCAGATCCTGAAACGAAAAACCCCCGTATCAAAGCCGGGCGCTATGGATTTAGGGGTGATACATCACCTCGTCGGCGAGAGCGGGGAGTCGAAAGGACGGTGCGAGTTTGGGAAAGGCTCGCGGTTGTACATGAAGCGCAGCGGCGTGCTGCCGCAAGCTGACTAGCTTACGCGACGCTGCCGACTACATCACCGACCTTACCGACGATAGAGTCCGGGCTGCCGGAATGGGTGCCGCGATCGAGGCTGATGCTGGTCGCCGATCTCGGCGGGCCACATATTCGCCCGGATTGGCCTCATGCGGGCGTTGAACCGTCACCATGTTCGGAGTTCAATCGGCGCGAAAAGAACCGCATTGGGGCAGATGAAACTCAGGAGAGACAGGCTGTGATCTAGTTCACATCTTGGACCCCAAGGTAAATGATAGCTTGGAGCAGATGGTGCAGATCATCTCAAACAACGAGGTTGGATCATGCCCGCCATATTCGACCTCCTCTATCGCGAATACTGCCGTGCCCGCCTCGCCGAAATGCGGAAACAACTTCTGATCTCGCCTGAGAGGCATGAGGTCCCAGAAGTGATTTGCGATGCAAAGGATGCTGTCGGCGCTAGTCCGGCTAACCAAGTGAGCGGCGGTGGGACCGACGCGCTGGATCGTCTCGGTCGTACCTAAGCTGCTCGCCGCAGCCCGAAATCCGATTTCAGTCCGGCTGCATGATTTTGCGCCGGCTGGCCCGACCTGCAAAAAAAATTGGGACGCGCGCCTGTGTCGGCGTTGAGCTGCCATTTTCACGCGCCCGTTCGCGCCTACGACGCCGGCCGCAGCCGCGATGGCGAGGCAAGGCCTGCGAGCAGCACCGCCAAAATGCCGGTCAGGAATATGCCGTCAAATGTCCCTGCGCCACCGATGGAAGCGATCGGCGCGCCAAGGCTGCCGATCTTGTCGAGATTGAGAATATCCGCGCCGATTAGCGTTCCCATGGATCCGCCGATATAAGCCAGCGGCGCTGCATATTCGCGGGAGAGGATGAGGGCTAGGATCGCCGCGGCCACGACCGGCACAAAAACCGGCACGGCAATGCCAATACCAGCCACTGGCGTCGCCGTGGAATGAACAATGAAGGCAATTACGGCGACAGCGATCGCTGCCTTGAGCCAGAGCTGATAGCGAAGCACGAGATAGGCGGACATCAATGTCGGAATCACCGCACCGCCGACATTCACAGCCAAAATGGTGCTGGGCGAAACCACGAATGGCACCACATAGCGCATGCCGAAGAAGTCGACGATTTGCCCCGATCTGACCGGCGGACCGGGCAGCACTGTGATCGGAAGATTGAAGTAGCTTCCGATCAATGAGCCGAATAGGAGGAGGAGTGCGACCCCCGGACCTACCCCGAGCCGCATATAGGCATATCTAAGGATACGGAGTTGGATCAGGATGACCAGCGCCAATGCCAGAAAAACCAGGATCGAAAAAAATCCCGCGTCAGCGGCAAATAGTGAACCTGGGGATCATCCATGAGATCGATGGTTTGGTTTGGGCAGGGACGGCGCTAGGTGGCCGCTACAACGTCACGCCAAGCCAGCACGGGGGCAAGGTGGGTGACCGGGCAAGACGCTGTAGGGCCATTGCTTAGGTAGGATCGCCGCTCGTTCTTTCACTTCACAATGTTCTGCGCTGGAATTGATTGGGGCAACGCCCTGGGGCCCTAATTTGGCATCTCGCGGGCAACGCGCAGCATTAGGGACACTCGCAAGGGCTTAATCGGCGTCAGTCTTGCGCGAGCAATCTGTCGAGTTGGTCGGCGACCTCGCCAATCGGCAGTGGCGCGGTCAACGGGGGCTGCTGTAAACTTAAGTATCCTCCGTTTTAAACAAATGTAAGGCACTGATAAACGCCTGTGCAATAGTCCGGTCCGTCACTCTGTGATTGGTTGTAGTTCGACGGCGTCATGCCAGTCGAACTGGGATTGTGGAGGCGAAAATGCTGAGCAAAGAATATTTGGACACGGCACGGACCATACTGCGGGCGGCGCAAACAATGACGGACCAACACGTTGCGGGTCAGCTTAAGGCGCTTGCTGAGGACTATGAGCGGCGAGCTGAGAAAGCCGAACACGCTGATGCGGCTAAGGCGTCGGCTCAATCGACTGCTCGCTAATGTGACTCGCAGGGTGGAATAAGGGGATCGCGAAACATGCCTGGCGGTGTAGCATGAGGCGGCGTTGGTTTGCGCTGATCGGCTTTACCGCCCTGCTTTTCCCCTCCTATCATTACCGGCGACTATAGCACTAGCCTCTGCGTTCGTGCTCCAGTCGGTTTGCATTTGCCCGCACGGTTGTGTCAGGACGTGTAACGGTCGCTTTGTATGCACACTTAACCGGCGGGCTAATTCGTCCACAACACCAAGCAGGGGAGGAAGCGCTCACATGAACGTCATCATCCAAAAGCTTAACGGCTTGTGGCACCTCATCGTCGGGTCGTGTCAGATCCGGACGCCGTTCTTGGAGACACAGGACCGGGCGCTGGTCGTTGCGTACGCCCGCCGGGTCTACCCGGGCGCCGAGATCATCGAACGCGACTGACCGTTAAGAGGGCAATCAGGCAGCACTCACGCGGGCCAAGTGTGCGCGCCGTGAGTTCAGCGCTCGGACCTAATGATAAAAAGATACCGCAATCGAGTCATTGGCGGCGCCAATCCTAGTGGCGTTGCACGGCGTCACAAAGCCCGCTGTAATCGGCGTCACGCACACTACCAAGTCTCTCGCGAGCGCATTCAGGGTGGCCGAGTCCGCTGCTCCTATGTCTAATTCTGAATAGGTAAGGCCGTTGGGCCGCCAAACTTGGACGGATCGTTGTAGCTAGGTGTGTCGTCGTAGTGAACCGCAGGCGGAGGCGCTGCGGAGGCCCAGCCCGGAACGGCGTAGCCCTGGAACCCTTGGTTGGGACGAACGAGTACATGATGTCGCGCGATAGTGTGATGCACAGTCGCGGCGCTTGCAGAAGCACACAAGATCATCAACAGGCTCAAAGCCAAGAAAGAACGCATCGCATTTGCTCCAATCAACTTTTCGGGTGGCGAACGGTCCCGACCTGCACGCGGCAGGCTGGGATGCTGCCGAGCGTTCGGCCGGTATCCGCTAATGGAATGGTCCGGTCGTGCTCCGGCCCTGCCAGCACAAATAGCTTCCAGCCGCTACGTATGAAAAAGCCCCCGCGAAGTTGCGGAGGCTCTTTTTGGGTTAACCGCCGCGGTTCATAGCTGGCCCAGTTAGTGTTGATCCGCTTGGATCATGCGCGATGGGAAGAAGCGTACTTCCAGAAGCATTCCTGGGTTTGGTTGCAATACGGTCTGCCGCGCCGACCGTGCTGAAGGGGCGAGTGACGTGACTTCCCATGCTCATCCCACCTCGCGCAAAGGCGAACGTACTGGGGAGCGTCAACGCAATTGCCAGTGCTATTGTTGTGATTTTCATAATTGTCTCCTTTGTTGACTAGGTAGGAGACAACCGCATCGGCACCACTAAATTCTTCTTTAGTGCGACAGAGGCCGGAAAGCTGTTGCCATTTACCAGCAATCGTCTTCCATTGCGGCCTCTTCGCATTCAGTGAGCGTTGGAATGGCTACCCTTCGCACAACGGTTCGCAGTTACTTTCGCTCGGCTTGCGTCGTCATCGACCGTACGCTCATTGACTATTGGAGGGGCCTCTTCTGAAGACGCCAAGAGCTCTGAGCACGCTCAAGAGCATGCGGCCGAGCATCCGAGTTCAGTTACGCAGATTGGCGAGGGAATCCGGCTCGCGCGGCGAGGCAGCGCTCGGGTATTCGTTGAACGCATCCATCACACGTGCGGAGTAGACAAGCGCAGCCCCGGCGTTGACGGTCGTGGCGACACCTAGAGCTTCCGCAATCTCTTCCTTGGTCGCGCCGCGTTTGATTGCAGCCTCGGTATGCACCGTAATGCAACCGTCGCAACGCAAGGTGACGGCCACCGCGAGAGCGATGAGCTCGCGCACTTTCGCGCCAAGCAGATCCGTCTTTTGGCCAGCCGCGCTAAGAGCCAAATATCCCTTGATCGTGTCGGGGCTGAGCTGACCGATTTCTTTCACGCCGGCCGCCAGTTGTTTGCGATAATCGTTCCAATTCAGCATCATGTCGGTATCCTTCACATCGAGCAGTTCGCGAAGACCATTAACGGGATGGAGAGACGGAGCGGTCGTCAAAAGATGATCCCCTGATATCTAAGCTCCGTCATCATGCCGGTGACCATGTGGTAGAGATTGTGACAGTGCAACGGCCATCGTCCCGGATTGTCGGCGTCGAAAGCAATCCGGACGCGGCCCATCGGCATCACCAGAACGGTGTCGCGCACGGCCCCCTGGATTGGTCGTCCATCAATTGCGATCACCTGGAACACGTGGCCGTGGAGATGGATCGGATGCGCCATCATGGTGCGGTTGACCAGATCAATCTCGACGCGTTGTCCCTTTGTCAGCATAAGCGGCGAGACCTGCGGCCAATACTCGCCGTTCATGGACCAAGCATAAGGCTTCATTCCGCCACCGAGAACGATGGTCTGGACGATATCCGCAGAGCGTTGCGACAGCGGCTCCTCTGCCATAAGGCGGCCCTCCAGCGACTGGTCGACCGGCGGCGCGGCTGGCGCGCCGTCGGCTATCCGCGGAATGTGCCCACCTTGCGTGGCGAGGACGATCCCGGTCTGCCGGCCGTCGCCTTCCAGCCGCGCAAGGATCGGAAACGCGCCGGCCCGCGGTAAATCGATCAGGATGTCGAGGCGTTGGGCCATCGCGAGCGGGAAACGGTTGCCCGCCACTGCATGTACGGGATGGCCGTCGGTCGCGACCACGCGGCCGACGAGTTCACCAAGGTCGACCCAAAACTGACTCGATGATGCACCGTTGATGACCCGGAGGCGGATGTGACCGCCGCGTTCAACGCGCACGATCTGCGGATCGGCGAGGGTTCGATCATTCGCAAGAAAGGCGTCGTAGTGAACATCATTCAGATCCATGTGCATTTGCGTGCCGCCCAGTCCTGACATGGTCATTCCCGGCATAGCCATACTTGGCGGACGGGCGGCCATTCCCACGATGCGTGGTTTAGGTACACTGGCGTCGCCCTTGTCAGCTGGGGCCTCCTCGGTCTTTTGCGCCATGGCCTGTGCAGCGGCTACACTCGTGCCGGTGAGACCGGCGAGCACCTCCTCCGGCGTTCGGAAGGTGAAGTCGTGCAGCATGAGGAGGACTTCCTGGCGGTCCTCGCGAAGCTCAGCGGTACTATGGACGATAAGGGGCGCGGTCATCAGGCTCTGCTCCTGCATGTCGTGATGCGAGTGCATCCAGTACGTGCCGGGAATCGGAGCATAGTCATAAGCTTGAACAGCACCGTTGACGATCGGCGGGGTCTGCGGCCAGGGGAAACCGTCCTGCGTCCAAGGTGGAAGCTGCCCATGCCAGTGGATAAGGGTTCGTGCGCCGGATTCGTTGGCAAGATCCACGCGGAATCGTTCGCCTGCAGCAAGGCGAATACCGGGACGCCCGTCGGGGCCTGTCAGCCCGAAGACTTTGGCTGGTCGGCCGTTCACTTCCAACACGCGCGTTCCCGCGACAAGACGCTTGGGAGCAGGCGCAGCCCCGCGCGCGGCATCGGGTAAGTTGGGCACTACGCTTGCAGCAAGCGCAGTGTGCAGAAATCGGCGGCGAGAGAAGGGCTTGCTCACGACCTCGCTCCTTCGTCGTCAGCGCGGGGACGACTGGAGAACAGCAGCACCGCCAGTCCAATGCTCAAGCCCAGGGTCGCGACGACGTCGATCGCGTACGCGACATAACTCTGGCGATCCAAACTGCTATCCGTGATTTCATTGGAGATGGCGCGGGTCACGATAGCCACGACCAATAATGCGAGCAGCGTAACAGCAACAATCACATCATGGGTGCGTGACGACCCATGGCGTCTCGCGAAGAGCTTGCCGCTGTCCCGATCCTTTGTAATTTTGCGATGGTGAACGAAGTTAGGATTACGTTTCATGGCGGTAAGCGACAACTGCGTTGGATGCAGCCGCGCCTTCTTTGAGGGACGATCTTCACGACCCTCGGGAACCATACCGGTGCTCGACCTCACGGGTGTTATCGAAGCTACTTATGCGCCGCGCAGGCGTACATGTTGATTTCCATGCCACCCGGCACTTCAACGATCTTCGGTGTTTTCCAGGCCATTTTGAGAACTCCTTAAATCCGCGGCGCGATTGCCGCCGTCATCACCTCCTATATGTAGCGACGTGCTGCGGGCCCCCAACTAAATTGGCGTTTAGTGTTGTGAGGCGGAGATGAACGAGGCATCTCGCTAACCACGAAGTTCTGGCCGTCCACCCCTGGCGCGCCCTTGTTGGAGCGGCACTCGTACAGGGCGTAGAAGCGATACTCGGCTTCTGCCTTCGCTTTCGCGTGCAACGCCTTCTGCAGTTTCTGAACAGTTTTCGGAGTTGATAGGTTGCCCAATCTCCAAATCCCTCACCACTTGTTGCGTCTGTCTTGAACTGAGGCCTTTAGCCGCTTCCTCAACAGCGCGTCATGCATGCCGGATTCTTCATCGGCTCTGCTGCTGATATCGGCTCGTTAGACATGGTTCACCTCGACGACGGGGTCGAATTGCGGATGTGGCTCAGTCGGCCGAGAGCCGATCGCCTGAAGGAACGGCGGCGGCGCATGGCGGGACCGACGGGGTGCGGATTGTGCGGCATCGAATCAATTGCGGAAGCGATGCGTCCGACCGCCACTATCGGTCATGGCGGGCAATTCTCGCCGGGATAATCATGGCTGCCATGGAAGGCCTGCCAGCGCGCCAAGTACTTAATATCGAGACGCGCGCCGTTCACGCGGCGGCCTTCTGGACTGTCACGAGCGGTATCGTTGCGTTGGGAGGACGTTGGCCGCCATAATGCGCTCGACAAGCTTTCAGGGGCTCTAGCCCGTGCGTCCATGTGGCGAGCGAGGGTATCGTACTTCTCACCAGCAGGGCATCGGTGGAGATGTGCCGAAAGCCGCCGCGATTGGGGCGCCCGCGATGGTGTCGATTTCGGCTCCGACCGCGCTGGCTGTTCGGATGGCGGATGCAGCGGCGTATCACACTTGCCGCCATCGCGCTCGCGGACGGATTCGAAGTGTTCACTCATCCGCGTAGAATCGCATAGGAGCCATTGCGGTAGTGACGCGATTGTTATCAGCAATGGCATTGCTGCAACACTATCTCATCCATTGACAAGACGATGCGTCGACGAGCAGAGCCGGTCCAATGCGGGAAAGGGCCATACCATCTCAGCTCTCACTCATTGACCGCCGGCCGCATCGACGGGTGGGTCGAAACCTTTCAATGCCAACCGCGCAAGGAGCGCAATATGCGAAAACTCATCATAGCTACCCTCGTGTTCTTGCTCGCCGAACTCTCCGCCAGTTATGGCCGCAGCGGCATGCACGGGGGAGGGATGCACGGGGAAGGTATGCCTGGAGGAGAGATGGAGGGCCTGATGGCGCCCGCGAATCCAGCGGTCCCGCCCTCACTGACGCCGGATTCCCGCATCACCGGGACCGCACCGCTACCGCCGCATCATCAGCCAACATCGGCTGACGTTCCCTCGCTCCCGGACGCCATGCTCAAGCCGACCCCTGAAGAGGCCGCCGTCGATCGAGCGATTGGAAACATCTGCCGGGGCTGTTGAGTGCACGCCGGGCCCACCGCATAAGGGCGACTCCGACGCCGCAATCCGTCATTTCGGCAGCGTCTTCAGATAGGCGATCACGTCCTGCCGATCTTTCTCGTCCGGGACTGAGTAAATCATCTTCGTGCCCTTGGCGAACTTGCTGGGGCCCCGCAGCCATTCGTCAAGATTTGTTTCATCCCAGGTAACGTTCAGTCCTTTGACTGCCGAGGAATAGCTATAGCTGGGTTCGGTCCCGCTCTTGCGGCCGAAGACACCGGCCAACGACGGTCCGACTTTGTTTTCACCCGGCTTGGTCGAATGGCAGGGGGCGCAATGGGCGAAGATCTTTTCGCCGGCCGCGGTAACGCCTTCCGCGTGCGCCGCAAGCGGGCCCGAAAGCGTCCCATTGCACGCCAGCATCATCGAGCAGATAGCAACGCAGATCCTAGTGACGATGCGCATGTGCGACTCCTAGGGTTCAGGCGTTTGCGTTAAGTCCTGTATCAACGCGCGGTTAGTCCTCGCAAATTGCATTGATTTCCAGGATGCCATGCTCCCGAACACGCCGTCGCGCCGGATGAGGCCGTGGTAAAGCGCGGCCCCGAAATGCGCGAGGAATGTCGCGAACAACAGGTAGGCGAGGACGGAATGGAGGTCGCGGAGCCAGGCATAGAGGGTCAAATCATGCGGCAAAATCGGCGGTAGCTGCACTGGGCCGTAGAGCACAATCGGATAGCGCGCTGCCGACAGCATGCCCCAGCCGACCAACGGCATGACGAGCATGAGTGCGTAGAGCGCGATATGCGATGCCTTGGCGGCGAAACGCTGCAGGGATGGAACCGTGTCGGGCAAATCTGGCGGCGGATTGATGAAGCGGTTGACGATCCGCGCGACGCACAAGACCAGGATCGCAATTCCGAGCGGCCGGTGGATCGAGACCAGAAGGTCGTAACGTCGGGAGACTGAAGCGGCCATGCCGACGCCGATGAACAGCATCGCGATGATCATGGGCGCCATCAGCCAATGCAGAAGCCGGGACGCAGCCGGGAAGCGTGGCTGGGCGGTCATGACTTGCCTCCAGCTTGCACTTGCTCCGGCGTGACTGCGCTGGGTGGCTTTTCATGCTTCTCTTCGGCCCGCAGCGTGAACGAGCGCGCATAGGCCGCCGAGCGGGCGCTTAGCAACGGGTCGTCGGACGGCTCGATGCCGGCTGGCAACACCAGAGGATCGTAGTTGATGGCGGTGCAGCGCCCACTGTCTTCGCTCGAGGCTTGATCGATGGTCACCGTGCCGGCGCTGATCTGCTGGCGGCCCTCTGGCCAGGGCTGCGTCGCATCGTCGGTCGAGTCGCCAGCTTGCCCGATTGTCACGATCAGCCGCCACTGCCGTGGATGCTGCGCGATTTGGGCGATCAGGTCATCAAAGAGATAGTTCTCGTCTCCTGCCTCTAGTTGCTCCGCCGCGTCGGCCGCGATTGGTTGCACCGGCACTACGGACCAACGAACCGGCAGAGAGGCACCGGCTGCGTCGACGAAGCGGAAGGCGTTGAGGCCATTGAAGGTGGAGTCTGCGAAACCGGAAGTGATCTGGCGTTTCTTGATCAGGGCGAGTGCCCGCGCGGTTTCCGGATGAGCAGCCAGGAAGGCTTTTATTTTAGCTGGATCAGGCTTTCCGGTCGCCTGATCGGGGCTGAAGGCGAGCAACTGCTCGTAAAAGCCGCGCGCCGAGTTCACCGGAAAAACCGGAATGTTGTTCATGCCCGTGCGCCATTCCTCGCCGCCAGGCGGCAGGAAGCGCAGTGCCATGCTGCGCACCGTGTTGGGTGCATCCGGCTGAAAGGGCATGCCGCCGGCGAGCGCGAAGCGGCCAACCACCGGGACGCGGCCGGTCTTGAAGACAGCGGCTTTCGATATTGCTGCTGCCTGCCCGCTGCTTTCGAACCAGCCGGTGACGCAAACTCCCTTGGCGTGATTGCGGCGGAAGCCGAGGTGGGTGCCGTTGGCATCGCGGAAGGCTGCCATCATCCGGTCTTGCGTCAGCCGCTCTGGCGAGAGCCAGCCACCGGTGTAAGCGAATGCCCCGGTCACGCTCAGCATTACCGCGCCAATCGCGCCCAGTCGGACCAGCAGTCCGGGATTGGTCGCTGTAGCCGCTTTGAACCAGAGTGGTTTCATATCCGTGTGTATCCGACGTTCGGCGAGCGTCGCCCGCATGGCGTTTTTTCTGCGTTATGCGGGTCGTTTACTCGATCACTGGCTGGGTGTGAGATCCACTAACTGGCAGGCTTCGGCGCGGAGCCTGACACCCGCCAAACCGTGTTTCCGACGTCGTCAGCAATCAACAATGCGCCATTCTTGTCGACTGCCAAGCCAACCGGCCGTCCCCGCGCGTGATTGTTCGCATCGAGGAAGCCCGTAACGACATCCTGCGCCGGGCCGCTGGGCTTTCCGCCGCTGAACGGCACAAACACCACTTTGTAGCCGTTGAGCGGCGTTCGATTCCAGCTTCCGTGCTCGCCGACGAACGCGCCGCCGCGATAGTTTGCGGGAAGCCCGGTGCCTGTGTACATCGCCAATCCCAGCGGCGCGACGTGAGAGCTCAACGAATAGTCCGGCGCAATGGCTGTCGCCACCAGATCGGGCCGCTGCGGCATGATGCGCGGGTCCAGATGTTGGCCGTAATAGCTGTAGGGCCAGCCATAGAAGCCTCCATCCTTTACCGAAGTCAGATAATCTGGAACCAGGTCGGGGCCGATCTCATCGCGTTCGTTGGCGATGGCCCAGAGCTTGCCGGTCTCCGGTTCCCATTGCAGGCCGGTAGGATTGCGTACGCCGCTGGCGAAGATGCGATGCGCGCCCGACGCAACGTCGACCTCCCAGATCGCGGCCCGCTCATATTCGGCGCCGATTCCGTTTTCGCCTACGTTGCTGTTGGATCCGACCCCGACATAGAGCTTGGAGCCATCCGGACTGGCCAACAGCGACTTGGTCCAGTGATGATCGATCGGGCCGCCGGGAAGATCCGTGAGCTTGGTGCCTGCTGCGGTGATGCTGGTTTGTCCATCCTGATATGGATAACGGACGATGGCATCGGTGTTCGCAACGTAGAGATTGTGACCGATCAGCGCCACGCCGAATGGCGAGTTGAGATGATCCAGAAACACGGTTCGCATTTCGGGAGTGCCATCGCCATTGGTGTCGCGTAGTAGCGTAATGCGGTTTGCGTCCTTTGCCTCGGCGCCGGCAAATGACTGCACCCAGCCGGTAATGATGTCCTTGGGCCGGTGGATCGGCGCTTTTGGTCCATTGCTCTCGACCACCAATACGTCTCCATTGGGAAGGACGTAGAGGGATCGTGGATGCTGGAAGCCAGTCGCCAGTGCATGAACCTGCAGTCCCTCCGGCACGGTGGGAGTTTCCTTGCCCCATCCTACGGCCTCTGCGATGCGCATCGGCGGCATCAAATACTGCTGCAACGCGGGCAGCTGGGGATTGGCGCCGATCTGCATTTTCGGGTCGCCAGCATGATCGTCACATCCAGCGAGTCCTAGGCCGGCAACAAGAAAAGCCGCGAGATGCGGCAGTTTGGCCGAACGTGCATTCTTGAGGATGTGCATCATGATTATACTCCAAACCGATGGCGATTTGTCAGGGCCCTGGCAACGAGGGCCGTCAACACGAGAACGATGACGACAAGTGTTGAAAGGGTCAGGCCGGTCGGTACCACAGCGGTATAACCGTCGCGGCTGTGAACGAAGGCGTTGGTGAGCGCGAGCAAGACCGTGATTGCGTAGCCAAGCGCGCGGGGCCAGGCCGGCCTGTCGATTCGCTTGCGGGCTGCAAGGTCAATCACGTACGCGACAGTAGCCAGACCCGCCATGATCAGACCGGCGGTGATCAGCCAGATGGAGAACCTCTCCCACATCACATCGGGCATCTGCCAATAGACGAGATCCGTGACCAGAGCGCCCGCGAAGTAGGCGGCGGAAAACGACACCAGCATCCGGTGGATCGGTTGTCCACGCGGCCTCCGCGCTGGTCTCAAATCGGCATCGCGTGTGAAACTCGCTTCCGCGATCGTAGCGTGCTGCTGCATGTTTCAAATTCTCCTGACTGACGTTGTGCGCATCTCTGCTTCCAGGCCGCTTGATCCCTGTGTCCTTATCGCCGGCGTGAAGATTTGGGCCGACAATCCAATATTGACATTGTTCGCGCGCGGGTCCTCTAAATTCGGTTTTAGTTTTCGAGATGGGTTGGAACGTGCGCGCTCGCGAGTTCTGCCGCTGCATCTGCATGAGATGATCTATCGGCGTCATATTGTGGTTGAGGTTCGCCATGAGGATATTCATCGCCGAACCAGAAATGGGACCGCTGACAGTCCGTTGCCGCAATCACGCGGATCTCATTGAGGCAGATCGCTGGCACAACTGTGCGAAGTCGCGCGGTCTCTTCGCCTTACTTGAATCGCGGAACCACCGGGATGGTGATATGCGGTGGCGGCAGCGGAGCTATCTTGGATGCGTTGCCGATCCCGCTGGGATCGACGATCACATTATTCAGACCACCGACATTTGCCGGGCCCGGCGGAATACCACTGATCGGTACATTGCCGGATCCGACGGCGCCTGCGGTCCGCGCGACCTGCGCAATTGAAGTGGCTGGGATGGCCAGGGACAGTAACAATACGAAAGCGATTTTTGCCGCGGTATGGACATGACGAAGCTCCATTGTTTGACGCGAGCGTCTTCGTAGCTGCAGCTGATCTAGGTCTGTCCAGCCGACGCACCATTAAATTGAATTTTAGAGTATTGGCAGGATGGGGGCCGCGTTCCCATTTTCTCTTCATCCTATCAAGAAGAACCAACCAGGAGACCCGAGATGAAATTCGCATTGATTGGCGCCGCCGCTCTTGTCACAGCGGCTTCCGTAACTCCCGCACTGGCGCAAGCCGTTATCGAAGATCCTGGCTATTGCGCGCAGTTCTACCCGAACGCAAATTGCCAAAACCTCGGACCTGGCAATCCGTACACCGATGGCGGCTACTATCGAAACAACTGGCACAACGGCAACACGTCAACCGAGCACCATCGGCAACGTCACCATCATACGCACGCTGAGGTGGCTGCTTTCAGCCCCCGAACGTGACGCTTTGATCAAACTGAAAATGAAAAGATCTCGGGGCGGCCTGGCATGCGTCATGGGCCGCCTCAGTGTGCTTTCGTTCCCATGGGAGGCAGAGCGCAATTCAAGCGATCGATGTAAAATTCAATTTAGCTTCCTGAAGCCTAATTTAGTGGGACAGGCAGCGTTTCGGCTTACCTCCGTTGTGACGTCCTGAGATTCAGGGCCGAGATTATCAATCGATACACGGAGAAAGACGATGAACCGAGCCAAGATCTTCGGTGCGGCAGCGATTCTGTCGCTGATGTTCGCAACGCCGGTTTTCGCGCAGGCAGCTATCCAGGAGCCGGGCGCGTTCGCATTCTACTATCCCAATAACGACGTCCTGAATGGCGGCCGGCCCACGCCGGCGGCGGGCCCGCACGCCACGACACCGGAGCTGTTCGGCAGCGGCGGCCCGGTCATCCCGAGTCCGCGGATACACGATCGCCGGCACGCCTGGAAGTAAGCTGACACGAAGCATCTATGCCGGCCCGAAATCGGGCGCGGCAAATCGAGAAAAGGCCGCAACGACGCGGCCTTTTCCATATCTGAGCGGGAAGGGGCAAACCTTAGGAATTCCTATCCACCCTGTCGGAGCGGCAAGAGCGGATAAGGCGCAGCAATCCTCGGCAAGCACCGCCGCGCTTTGTGATTACCATCAAGATGCCTTCCTCCGGGACAGGGCCGAGCTTCGCCGAGGTTATTCCAGGCACACCGATTTCGCGCGGAGGACGAGGATGACCAAGCCAACCGACCTCGACAGGAATGTCGCCTCCGCATCCCGGCGGCGATTTCTGAGGGAAGGTAGCGCCTTATTGGGCGGGGCCGTCATTGCTGGTGGCCTTGCCGGAAGTGAAGCGCGCGCCGCGGACGGAAATACGGGCAACCTCCCTCCCAACGTGCCGGAATGGATGAAGACGCCCGGCGATCCCATGGGAACCCAGCCCTATGGCGCGCCGTCCCCGTTCGAAAAAGACGTCATCAAGAACATCTCGAAGACGCTGCCGCAATATTTGTCGACATCTGGACGCACGCCGTTGCAGGACCTCGACGGCATCATCACGCCGAACGGTCTGTTCTACGAGCGCCATCATGGCGGCGTTCCCACCATTGATCCGGCGCAGCACCGGCTGATGCTCCATGGCCTCGTCGACAGGCCCCTGATCTTCACTATGGACGACATCCGGCGCTTTCCCTCGGAGTCTCACATCTATTTCCTCGAATGCTCGGGCAACCCGGAATACAAGAAGCCCTACGGCAAGACCGCTTCCGATCTTGTCGGCCTGCTGAGCTGCGCCGAATGGACTGGGGTCAGCCTGAAGCTGGTGTTGCGGGAAGCGGGCCTGCAGCCGGGCGCAAAATGGGTTGTGGCCGAAGGTGCCGATTCCGCGGCAATGACGCGGAGTATTCCGATCGAGAAATGCCTCGATGACGCGATGCTGGCGTACAGCCAGAACGGCGAGCGGTTGCGCCCGCAGCAGGGCTATCCGCTTCGCCTGCTGGTGCCGGGCTTTGAAGGCAATATGAATGTGAAGTGGCTGCGCCGCCTGCATGTCACTGCGGAGCCGGCTTATTCGCGCGATGAGACCTCGAAATACACCGACCCAATGCCCAACGGTACGGCACGCGAATTCACCTTCTACATGGAAGCCAAATCCATCATCACCCGGCCGTCGGGCGGCCAGCGGCTGTCGGCGCCTGGTTTCCACGAAATCAGCGGCATCGCCTGGACCGGTCGCGGCAAAGTCAGGCGTGTCGATGTATCCGTCGATGACGGCAAGAGCTGGCAGCAGGCCCAACTGCAGGAGCCGGTGCTGACCCGGGCGCTGACCCGCTTCCGGCTGCCGTGGCATTGGGATGGCAAGCCTGCAGTGATCCAGAGCCGCGCCGTCGACGAGACCGGCTACGTGCAGCCGACGCTGGCCGAACTGCTCGCGGTGCGTGGCGACAACTACGTCTACCACAACAACGCGATCTGGCCCTGGCGCATCGCTGAAGACGGCGAGATAACCAATGCCCACGCGTAGGCTTAAATCCGCAGCGTTGGCTGTTGCTGCACTGCTGTGCGTGACGAGCGCAAAGGCGCAAAGCCCGTATGGCATCGGCCGGGTCGCGACGCCTGCCGAGATCGCGGGCTGGGACATCGATGTCGGCGGCGAAGGCAGCAAACTGCCGCCGGGAAGCGGCAGCGTCGGCCATGGAAGTGAAGTATTCGGTCAGCAATGCGCGGCCTGTCACGGCGCAAAGGGCGAGGGCGGCATCGGCGACCGGCTCGTCGGCGGGCAGGGCACGCTCGGAACGCCAAAGCCGGTGCGCACCGTCGGCAGCTATTGGCCATACGCGCCGACCTTGTTCGATTACATCCGCCGCGCCATGCCGCAGAATGCGCCGCAATCGCTCAGCAACGACGACGTCTACGCAGTCTCCGCCTATATCCTTAGCCTCAACGGTCTGTTGCCGGCCGATGCGACGCTTGATGCCAAGTCGCTTGCAGCAATCAAGATGCCAAATCGCAACATGTTCGTTGGCGATCCAAGGCCTGATGTCAAGAACCCGGAATGCATGTCGAACTGCTGACGTGGCACGTCGTTCTGCCGAAATGCCGCGATGACCCGCGTCAACAGCAGCAATACGGGACAAGCGATTACAAGCGTGCGTTCACATATTTTAGATATCGGCTGCGAGTTCCCGAGCGAGCTACTGATGACATCGTCTTTAAATGGAAGCGGCTGCAAGCATCTCAATGAGGTCGTCTATGTTGCGTAAAGCCCCGGTCGTTTTTGCAATTGTCCTTGCTCTCGGAAGTTCCGGGCTTTTCACCAGCGCATTTGCCCGAAGTGGCGGCCATGGTGGCGGCGGAACAGGTGACGGCTTTCGGGGCGATCATTTTCGCGGCACCTTCGGTGGTATTTCCGGTGACGGTTTTGGCGGTGACGGTAGCCGCACCGGCAGTTTGCGCAACGGATTCCGCGGCCATGAGAGCCGCGATGTGTGGGGCCACTGGGGCACCTACTATGGACCCATGATTCCCGCGCTTTGAGAGCCGCATGGCCGCGTCAAGCGCCATGCTGAGAAGCAGTCGCTGATCGCTGGCCCCCAATGGCAAGAAGTCCTGGAAATTTAGGTCTTGAGATCGCGCGCCTTGCCGAAATACATCAGTTCCCAGATGGCGCGGTCTTCGAAATGATCCACACGCACGCCCCTCTCGAACCTCTCCATCGTTAACTTGCCGGTAAAGCGGTGATAGGCGCCGTCGAATCCGATCAGGCGGGCGATGATCCGCTTGAGCAGCGGCGCGCGGTCGGTGAGGATGGCTTGCAAAATGGTCCTCTCGCGCTCGAATGACACGACATAGCGCGTATCGGCATCGTGATAAGTGTAGCGGGTGACATCGGCCACCGGCTTGCTGGTCTTGCCGTCGATCGCGACCCGATCCGTCTCGAAGGATACCTTCGCATCGTTGTCAGCGATGATCCTGCCGCTCTTGGCCAGCATGAATATGGTTTGCGTTTCATGGCCGTAAGAGGCGGTGGCGGTGATGTAGGACGCGATGACGGTGTGGGGACCGACGCTGGCGCGGGCCCAGTACCAGTTGTGCATCAGCGTCTGCATGGGGACGTCGCCCCAATTGTGATCGTGATATCCGCTGCCGGAGGCGCGGTGTTCCTCAGAGTCGATTGTGTAGCGGACGTTTGCCCGCCCGTGGGGCACCGCGGGGAGCCAGCCAAAGAGCTTTTCTCGCTCTTCGACACCAAAATAGAGATGACCGGATTTGGGGCGCCAGGCGGGGACGTCTGCCGTCAATTCGATATCGACCGATATCTCCTCGATGATTGCGGTGATGTGATAGCGCTTGAGATCGCCAACGATACGGTTGGGACCGATGCTGACATCGCAACCGGATTTCGATGCCTTGAACAGCTCCGGCCTGGTGTCGAGAAGCTTCGCGAAGCTGCGGCCGTCGGGCAAGGTGAGGTTGATGGTGATCCTCGGCGCAAGCGGACCGTTCTGGCTGACATTCGGTTTGGTGTAGAAAACCACGACGACGGTCGCCCCATTGTCGAGATGGGCATCAAAGTACCACCATTCATAGCGGCCACTTTCCGTGCCGATACGTTGGCCGTCCTCAAACTCCGCTATTTCAACCGGCTTGATTCCAAGTCGTTTGTAATCGGAGGCGCGATCCGCCAGTCGGAGATGGCCGTTGTTACGATGCATGGTTGTTTTCTTGCGGCGATGGGATTTCAGAACCGATGGCATGGCGCCACCTGTCGGTGATCTCAGTGTCCAGATGCGAACTGATGGTCATGAACCAGACGGCGCTAAGTAACGTCGCGCAGAACGTGTCCCAATAGAGCAAGAATATCCCGGCTGCTCACGCGACCTCGTCTGGTTGGGGCGATTGATTCGTTCCTTCAGAACGGCCGACGGCTTGAACACGATGATACGAGACGGAGCTATCCGCACCTCGGTGACGCTCCTCGGCTTGCGGCCGATGCGCGGGGCTTTCTTAAGGTCTTTTGTCACAGCTCTGCTTCCTTGCGATCTCAGTATCCCCAACAGGATAAATGCGCACCGCGACACAGGAATACGAGCCTGATCACGCATCCGTTTACTGAAACGTCGACATTCGCGAACAGTCACAGGGCGTGGAATCTAAAATCGAATTTACTTGAGCTTGACCGACGTCGTCGCGATGTTTCTCTGATCGCCAATTTGGAAATTCCAGCTCTTGGAGCCCCGTCCCCGATGACACAACTCTCGCTTCTCGGCCTCTCCGGCAGCCTGCGCCGCGCCTCCAACAGCACCGCGGTGCTTCGCGGTCTTCAGGACGCGCTTGGGTTCCGGGCTGCGCTCGACATTTTCCCGCTGCATGGGATTCCGCTCTACAACGAGGATGATGACGCCGAGCACGCACCTGAATCGGTGCGTGCCTTGCGTTCGGCGATTGAGGCGAGCGATGGCGTGATCATGATCTCACCCGAATACAATCATGGCATGTCGGGCGTGCTGAAGAATGCGCTCGACTGGGCCTCTCGGCCCTACGGTGTGTCGGCGCTGAAAGGTAAGCCGGTGCTGACGATGACGGCCTCGCCCGCCTTCACCGGTGGCGTGCGCGCACAGCAGCAGATGAACGAGACGCTCGCATCGATACCAACACGTCCTGTTTTCCGGCCCCAGATCGTGATCGCCGGCGTGCACGAGAAGGTGCGCGACGGGCGCCTCATCGATGAGGCTGCGATCGGCTTCGCAGTTGCGGGCGTCGATGATCTCCTCGAGGAGATCAGGGCAGTTCGCTCTGTCCGAAAGGCGGCATGAACGTTACGGCCGCCGCGCAGTTTTTCCTTCCGGCAGAGAAGAGAATCACAGGTTCAAGCAACGCTTTGGGTGTCGCGACCAAACGCAGGAAGCTCATCCCGCTTCCTGTCGCGGCGAATACTGCACCAAGCCCCAATGCAAGCGTGGCTCCCTCGCGACCGGCGAGGCCAAAACAGAGAGCGGCAAGCGCTGCACCGATTGTCTGCCCGGTCAGGCGTGCCGTCGCAACCGTGCCGCTTGCGCTGCCACACGATCGACAGGCGCGCTGGACATCAAGGCCTTCATGTTCGGGGCCTGAAAAAAACCAAACCCACATCCGCAGATAGCCATGCGCCAAACGAAGTCGACGACATGCGGGTTGGCCGGGAGCATCGCCAGCAGGGCCATTCCCAGGCTCAGCAACGCGAGACCGAGGCCGCCGAGAGTTCCTGCGGAATGGCCGTCGGATAGACGGCCGGCGATCGGCGCCATGATGCCCACGACGAGAGGCCATGGGGTCATGAAGAAGCCCGTCTCGACCTGCGAACGATGAAGAATGTCCTCGAAGTAGAATGGCAGTGAGACAAAAGCCAGGCCTTGGACCGCAAACGAGCAGACCGCGGTCGCGGTGGAAAGCGCGAAGATCGGTCTCCGAAACAGGTCGACCGGCAGCACGGGTGCCGGAGAATCCGCTTGCCGGCGGATCAGAGCCCAGCCAAGCAGCACGGCGGAGGCAAGTTCGATCGATACAAGCCCAGGCCGCGCGTGATGGGCGGCGCTTCCGATCCCCAGGATGAAAAGGCCCAGACAGCCTGCGGCCATCATTGCTCCCGGAAAATCGAAGCCAAGCGTCGCTCTCGGGGTACGCGGCAATGTCTTCAAACCGATCAGGATCGCAACAACACCGAAGGGGATGTTGATGGCAAACAGCCAGCTCCAAGGTCCAATCGCGAGGATGCCCGAGGCGATCGTCGGACCGAGCGTGAAGGCGGTGGCGACGACCATCGCGTTGCGTCCGAAACCCAGTCCCTGCAAGCGCCCCTGGATAAACGAAGCGAACCAACGCCGTGTTCGCGCTCATGATACCGCCGGCGCCGAAGCCCTGCAGCACGCGTGCGGTCAGCAGGCTGGTCAACGACCATGCGCATGCGCAAAAAAGCGACGCCAACGTGAACAGCACAAGGCCTCCGAGGTAGATGCGGTGGTGACCGACAACTTCGCCAAGCGCGGCGAGCGGCAAAAGGGTTGCGACCATCGCAATCTGGTAGACATTCACCGCCCAGATCACTTCGGCCGGGCCAGCGTGCAGATCAGCAGCTATTGCGGGGAGGGCGATTATTCGCGATCGCCGTATCGAGCGAGGCCATCGCGAGAGCGGTAAAAATGGCTGCGGCGGCCCATCTCCGGCGTTCTGCCGGCAGACCATCGATCGCAACCGGCCCATCCGCCGAAATTGTTTCCGTCGACATTCGAAAGGCTCTCCTAATATGCGCGATTTGATGGGCGTATGGGTTTGCCGGCAGGCGATTTTCGGGATGCCGCATATGCGAGCTGTCCGGCATGGGAGAGCGATCCCGAGAATCGATTTGCTTGGCAGGAAAGGTGACATTTCGTGCCAGTCGGTCAGGCTCTTTCCCGGTCTGCCGGTGAAGCACAGTATGACGGTCAGACCTCTGCGTGAGCCATTAATCGTCGTCCGGACCGTAGTAGCTTCTCAGCAACCGATAGTGATCGCCGACTTTTCGGTAAACGTGATGAAGGCATCGTCCTTGGGTACAGATGGCCGTCCGATTGCCGCAACGAAGACGTCCGAAATGCAAGACGAGAAGCTTCGAATTCTCGAAGTAGCCGGCGAAATACTGCTGCGCCGCCAGATCCGGTCCACACATTCGCGTGAGCGCGGTTCGGACCTCTGGCGGCAATGCGTCGATATTTCCGGGATCCCAGACCTTTTCCTCGAACGAGCTGGCGCGCGCAAACGCCGGCGTCAGCACGCCGGGAAGGCCGAACAGAATCACCAAGGTAAAAAGGCGGACAATAGCAGTCATCGAAGGAGCCATTTGGTCACGCCTCGAGATCCACGCGCCGAACTCTAGTCGCACTTGCTCTGATAGCTAATCAGCGGATTCGCCCTTGGGCCTTGTGTAATGTTTCGACGCATCTTTTCAGGGCAACTTGTTCGACATTCGACAGAGGAGGGTCAAGGATTTGGAGGCAGCCGTCCCGACCGACGACACCGGGCAGCGAAGTGTTACTCCAAGTCTTGAGATATAAACCCCGATCGGAACTACGGCGCGTTCGTCGCGCAGCACGATTTCGGCGATCCGGGCGCAAACCATTCCAATTCCATACTGGCTGGCTCCAATACCTTCGATGATCGCTATGTTTGCATAGCGCACTTCGTTCTCGATCGTCGCGCGGACGTCGTCGCCCTGCATAAGGCCGGGCCGCTCAAGCGCATCCGTAATCGGGACGCCGCCTACGCGGGCGGCAGACCAATGAATGATCTGGGATGTTCCATGTTCCCCGAGAACCTGCGCCTCGATGTCTGTCGGAGCTACCCTGAGCCGTCGGCCCAGATGCACGCGAAAGCGCAGGCTGTCGAGCAGCGTGCCGGTGCTGAGAACGCGTTGATGACCGGCCAGTTCGCGTGTCAGGTAGGCAAGCGGATCCGGAGGGTCGGTGACGACGAGCAGAACGGCGTCCGGCGCGGCTACGGTAATCGCGAGAATTACCTCACGGTAGACCTCGGCATTCCTGTCCAGCAGGCGCAAGCGGCCCAGTGGATCGCTACGATCCGTTGCCCCGCCGGATTTCTCGTTGACGCCGACGGTGATCATGACGAGCGCGGCGCCCGCCAGATCCGAATAGTCCCCATCTGTCGCCCTGGTGGTGGATGACAAGGGGGCCCCGTAGCCCATGTCGGTCGCCATGGCTTTCGCGCGATTGCGGCCTCGGTTGAGGAGAATCAGCTCGCTGGCGCAACCTCTCATGAGGGTTGCCATTGCACATGCGGCCCCGACGGCTCCCGCTCCGACAATTCCAACCTTCATGACATGTCCTCGTCCGTGCCTGGGACTTCCTGTGGTGGCGGCCGAAATGCTCAATGAGCAAAGGTGTCGCCACGCGTCGGCTTCTTGAGAATGCCGGCATATCCCGGTCACAAGCCCAGGTTATCCCGGGAAAGGCCCGGCCTCGAGTCTTTAACTGCAGCGAACGATTTGAATAATCGATAGCGCGTCACTGGCAGGGAAGGTTTGCCTGAGGGCGTCGTCGAGTTGGTCATTGACACGCTCCCATTCCGCATCCTGCGCTTTTGATCTTGTTGATCGAGTCTTGTTTTGAACCTTGACACGACGCTTGGGAATTGTCCGGCGGGTCCTGTCCTTCATTGGTGCTTCCTTCGATACTGGCGTAAGTCAGGACAGAAAGGCGTCCTTAGACTCTGGTCGAACGTGTCCATTCATCGACGAGTAATAGAGAGATGTCCGAGATACTGAATCCGCAGCGAGTCGTTCGTCTTGGATCTCAGGCGCGCTGACCGCACTCGAAGAGGAACCAGGTTCGCTTCTCTGTCTCGTCGATCCAGTTCTCCAGCAGGCTTGCGGTAGCCACATCTCCTGCCTTGTCGCAGAGCGAATGAACCTCGCGCATGTTCCGCGTCAGTATTGCGTTGTCTTCGCGGAGCTCAGCTATCATGTCGAACGGCTCAACGTATTCTGCATTGTTATCCACGATGCGCTGAAGGCGCGAGATTTGCCCGATCGAACGAACGGTTGTCCCGCCGATCTTCCGCACGCGCTCGGCAATGGCATCCGTCATGGCAAAAAGCTGGTCGCCTTGGTCATCGAGCATCAAGTGATAGTCGCGGAAATGTGGGCCAGACATGTGCCAATGGAAATTCTTGGTCTTGAGATATAGCGCAAACACGTCCGAGAGAAGCACCGTCAGTTCGGCCGAGATATCACGAACCGCGTGTTCCGAAAGAGTGGTGGGAGTCTTGAGCGACATTTTCTGCAACATGTAAGCGACCTCGTCGATTTTTAGTCGGGTGACTTCGACCGCAGACAGATGGCGACCTGCTGCGTGCCGGTTGGAGAGCCTATAGATCGTCTTCGTTCCCGGACGTTTCAATTAAAAAGCTGTTTAGCCTTTCAGGTTCGTCACAAGAGAACAGCATGGATCCGAAACGGCAGCCGATCGATATGCGCCATGGTCGAGATCTCCATATCCGCAATGACCGCTCACGGCTTCAAGGCTGCTTCCGCATGTTCATCGCATCGGACGACGGCATCAGCATGTTGTCGTTCAGGTCGGTCACGATCCATATTGTACCGACGACCACCACGAATACGATGAGCAGGCCGAAGGCGAGGGCCAGGATGTTGTTGGTGCTGTCCGGCCCGCTGGTGAGGTGGAGGAAAAAAACAAGGTGAACGCCCATCTGGGCAATCGCGAGGACCGCAAGCCCCAGGCCCACGCCGCCCGGCCAGAGCATGGATGTGTTGGCAACCCAGAAGGACGTCGCCGTGAGAACGAGCGCCACCAAGAGGCCGATGGAGTAGACCAGAGCCTCCGAGGGGGCCCATGCCTGCACTTCCTCGCTCGGGACGTCTCCGGGAGCGCGATCGTATCGAACGTCCGTCATAGGCTAATTCCCATCAGATAAACCACCGTGAAAACGCCGACCCAAACGATGTCGAGCGCGTGCCAGAACAAGGAGAAGCAAAGCAGTCGGTGTTGCACGCTGGTGGCGAATCCCATCACCGCCACCTGGACCATCATCACCGTGAGCCAGACCAGTCCGAGGGTGACGTGTAGCCCGTGGCAGCCGACAAGCGTGAAGAAGGCGGAGAGAAAGGCGCTGCGCTCCGGCGTCGCACCGTGAGCGATCATGTCGGCGAATTCGCGGAGCTCGAGGGTGAGAAATGCCACGCCGAGCGCAAACGTGATCAGGGCACCCAGATATGTCCCAAGGCGATTTCGCGAATTGATGGCGAGCGACATCAGTCCGCAAGTGTAGCTCGAGACGAGCAGGCAGACGGTTTCGATCGCCACCGTGGTTTGATTGAACAACTGGGCGCCGGTCGGACCGCCCGCCGTGGAGCGCACCAGAACCGCGTAGCTCGCAAACAGCGCGGCAAACATCACGATGTCGCTCAATAGGAAGATCCAGAAACCGTAGGCGACCACGATCCTTTTTGCGGCGGGCCCGGCTTCACTTGCGCTGTGCAACGCCTCGAGCGGGACGCCATCGATTGTGGTGGCGATGTTCATGCTGCAGCTCCCGACTGTTGAGCCCGTTCGAATCGGGCAATCTGCTCGGCTGGCACCTCGAATTCAGGGTGTCTGCGGAAGGCGAAGGCAAGCAGTGTCACGAATGCGCCGAACACGCCGACGCTGGCCAGCCACCAGATGTGCCAGATCATCGAGAAGCCGATGATGACGGCGAAGAAGGCCGAGACAAAGCCGGTGGCGCTATTTTTGGGCATTTCAATGGGTTCATATGCACGGGCTGGCGCCGGCTTATCCTGTTTGGCCTGCTCCTGTCGCTTGCTGGTCCAGAAGGCGTCTCTTCCGGTAACGTTCGGCGCGAAGGCAAAATTCCAGGCTGGCGGCGGCGACGCTGTCGACCATTCGAGCGTGCGGCCATTCCATGGATCGGCGGTCACGCGCAGCCTGTCGCGATCACGAATCGACACGACAAGCTGCACGATCTGGCAGATGATCCCCCCCAGGATCACGATGGCGCCGATCATCGCGACGATCAGCCAGGGCTGCCACGCAGGATTGTCGTAATGCTGCATGCGCCGGGTCATGCCCATCAGGCCCAACAGGTAGAGCGGCATGAATGCGAGATAGAATCCGACCAGCCAGCACCAGAACGAGGCTTTGCCCCAGCGTTCGTCAAGCGCGAAGCCGAAAGCCTTGGGGAACCAGTAGGTGTATCCCGCCATCGCGCCGAATACGACGCCGCCGATGATGACGTTATGGAAATGCGCGATGAGGAATACGCTGTTGTGGAGCTGGAAGCTGACCGGCGGCACGGCGTGGAGCACGCCGGTCATGCCGCCGATGACGAAGGTCACCATGAAGCCGACCGTCCACAGCACCGGCACCGAGAGCCGTATGCGACCGCCGTACATCGTGAAGAGCCAGTTGTAGATTTTCACGCCGGTGGGCAAGGCGATGACCATGCTCATGATACCGAAGAAGCCGTTGACGTTTGCGCTGGCGCCCATGGTGAAAAAGTGGTGCAGCCAAACAAAAAAGGAGAGGACGCAGATCGCCATGGTCGCGACCACCATCGAGCGGTATCCGAACAGCGGCTTGCCGGAGAAGGTCGCGATGACCTCGGAAAACACGCCGAACGCCGGCAGGACCAGGATGTAGACTTCCGGGTGTCCCCAGACCCAGAACAGGTTGGCGTACAACATCTGATTGCCGCCGGCCTCGTTCGTGAAGAAATGGAAGCCGAGATAACGATCGAGCAGCAGCATCGCGAGAGCCGCGGTCAGGACCGGAAAGGCCGCCACGATCAGCAGGTTGGTGGCGAGCGAAGTCCAGCAGAAAACCGGCATGCGCATATAGCTCATGCCCGGGGCGCGCATCTTCAGTATGGTCGTGACGAAGTTTATTCCGGACAGCAAGGTGCCGAGTCCGGAAATTTGCAGCGACCAAAGATAGTAGTCGACGCCGACGCCGGGCGAGTACTGCAATTCGCTGAGTGGCGGATAACCCCACCAGCCGGCTTTCGAAAACTCGCCGACCGCGAGCGAAACGTTGATCAACAGCGCACCCGCGGCGGTCAACCAGAAACTAACTGAGTTGAGCGTAGGGAAGGCGACATCGCGAATGCCGAGCTGCAGCGGCACCGCGAAATTCATCAGACCTACCACGAACGGCATGGCCATGAAGAAGATCATAATCGTGCCATGCGCCGAGAAGATCTGATCAAAATGTTCGGGCGGCAGATATCCCTGTGCGCCGCCGGCCGCTATCGCCTGCTGCGCGCGCATCATGATCGCGTCGCTGAAGCCGCGCAGCAGCATGACGAGCGCCAGTATGCAATACATGACGCCGATGCGCTTGTGGTCGACCGAGGTCAGCCATTCGCGCCACAGATAGGGCCAGGCGCCCTTCATCGTGATGAATCCGAGGACCGCCGCCACGATAAGGCCCATGAACGCCGTTGCGCCCATGATGATCGGCTGATGAAGGGGAATCGCGCTCCAATCAAGCTTGCCCAGGAGATTCATCGTTCAGCCCTCTGCGACGTCGAACAAATTGGTAGAGATGATTCTTGCGTGCCCATGCCTGCGTTCACGATACCGCTGAACAAATCGGCGGCGACAGTGCGGTAGGTGAACGGCGCGACCGCCTTGCTGGGCATTGCCAGAGCGGCATAAGTCTGCATATCGAGTGCCGGACCCGTTTCGCGAGCCTGGCGAACCCATTGCGCAAATTGGTTGTCCGTCACTGCATCGACCGTGAAGCGCATGTCGGAGAATCCGTCACCGCTGAACATGGCCGACTGCCCCGGGTATGTCCCGAGATGGTCGGCCTGCAGGTGAAGACGGGTCACCATTCCGGACATCGTGTAGATCTGGCTGCCGAGCTGAGGCGCGTGGAAGCTGTTCATGACGCTCGATGAGGTCAGTTCGAAGCTGATCGGCGTGCCAACCGGTACGACCAGGTTGTTGACACTCGCGATTCCCTGCTCCGGATAGATGAACAGCCATTTCCAATCGAGCGAGACGACCTGGACCGTAACGGGCGTTACGCTGGAGCTGATCGGCTTACGCGGGTCGAGGTCATGGGCGCCAACCCACGCGACGCCGCCAACGAGAAGCACCGTCATGGCGGGGATCGACCAAACGAGCAGCTCGAGACGCCCGGAATACTCGAAATCCGGCAAGTATGCCGCGCGTGAATTGGACGCGCGAAACCAGAAGCCGACCGCGAGCGTGGCGAGGATCGTGGGGATAACGATCGCCAGCATGATGCCGAGCGAGTTGAACATAATCAGCCGTTCGGCTGCGGCAATGGGTCCCTTGGGATCGAGGACGCCTTCTGAGCAGCCGCCGAGCGCGACGCTGAGTAGGGTGACAGCCAGTAAACCGTAGCGCATCTTAGGCCTCGTCTGACTTTGCAACGGTGAAGGCGATTGCCATATCGAGCGGAAGCTGCAGGGCTGCGAGCGGGGCGAATCGGGTGTTCCGCCGGACGTCCTCACGCGCTGAGACCGTCCACGACGATCGATCGCCGATATTGTTGGTCAACAGGGCGGCAAACAGCAGGAACAGATAAGAAATCGAAAACAGGAACAGACGCTGTGCCGCTTGCCGATCGCTCTCCTGGCTCCGGCGCAGCTGCAACGCCAGCGCAAGGAAGACCGCTCCGCTGGCGAGAGCAACCACGCCGTACAGTGCTCCGGCATACCCGAGTGCCCATGGCAGCAACGAGGTCGGTACCAACAAAACGCTGTAGATGAGGATTTGCAGCGTCGTTGCGGCCCTTCCGGCAACGACCGGGAGCATGGGCACGCCGGCATGCCGGTATTCGTCCGCACGATTGAGGGACAGCGCCCAGAAGTGCGGGGGCGTCCACAGGAAGATGATCAGGAACAGAACGATCGGCTCGACGCCGATGTCTCCGGTGGCAGATGCCCAGCCGACCACGGGAGGAAACGCGCCGGCAGCGCCGCCGATGACGATGTTCTGCGGCGTAATCCGTTTCAGCCAGAGGGTGTAGACGACGACGTAGAAGAAGATCGTGAAGGCGAGCAGGCCAGCGGCGGCGACATTGGTCGCCATGCCAAGGACGAGGACCGCGCCGAAGGAAAGGAATAGTCCGAACGCAAGCGCTTCTCGGCGCGAAATCCTGCCGCGAGGGATCGGACGCCGGGCTGTGCGGGTCATGACGGCGTCGATATCGGCATCGTACCACATATTCAACACACCGGCGGCACCGGCCCCGACGGTAATAGCGACCATCGCAAGCGAGCCGAGTCGCGGATCGAGAGAAACCGGTGCAATCATCAACCCAGCGAATGCGGTGAACACCGCAAGCAACATCACGCGTGGCTTCATGAGTGCGATAAAATCAGGCACCCGTGTCGTCAAACCGGAGCGGGGCAGCACTCGCGGGCGAGGAAGGGAAGTGGCTGTGATCTTCATGGTCAAAGTCTTTCAGCGCCAGAGATTTGGTTTTTGCGAGTCGACGACTTCGTCGCCGGCTCCGTTGATCGCGGCCTGATCATGTACGGGGTGAAGCCTTTGGCCATTTCCAGCGTGGCGGAGGGCGGAATCGCGAGTTCGTCCTGTCACAACCGCGTCGATCAGAACCGGTGCAGATTACCCGGCTGTTCGTATGTGCCGCGATGAGTTGGAATTCGTCGGGAGCTAGTGCAGCTGATACATGGAGAATCCGTTTGGCCTGAGTACGAGACGTTCAGTAGTACGAGACGTTCAGTCACTGCAGGTGGTCGAATAGCACCGAGATTAGGGGCGCCGGGATGGCTCGCTCAATTGTACGTGAGTACGGATGTCCATGTGGAAAATGGTTCGAAGGATCATACGAACGTTTGCATCGTCGACGTTGGCGGAGACCGCGAGCGAATGCGAAAGTCTAAATCGGTTTTTAATTGAGAGTGCTGCGAACGGCCGCCATGTATGGAGGCCGCTCCCGTAGATTTGTTGGCCGGCTCGCAATGCCGTCGGCGCGGAACGCAGTGAGGACAGAGGATGGGCATCGTTCGATTTGCGCTGCGATTTCCGCACACGTTTTATGTGGTCGCAGCCCTGATCCTGTTTCTGGGCGTCGCCGCCATCCGGTCGATGCCGACGGATATTTTTCCGGAAATACGAATACCGGTGGTCACGGTGATCTGGCAATACACCGGTTTGACCACGCCGGAGATGGAACAGCGCGTCACCACCTACAGCCAATATTCCATCAGCGCGAACGTCAACGGCATCAAGAACATGGAAGCGCAGACCCTCAATGGTCTGTCGATCCAGAAGATTTACTTCCAGCCTGACGTCAACCTCGACCTCGCCATCGCGCAAATCGTCTCCGCTACCAATTCCATTCGCTCGTTGATGCCGCCCGGCATCCAGCCGCCGATCGTCGTGCAGTTCAATGCGTCGAGCGTTCCAGTGCTGCAGCTCAGCCTCAACTCGGACAGCCTGAACGAGCAGCAGCTCTATGACTTCGGTATCTATCGGGTCCGGCAGCAACTGGCGCCGGTGCCTGGCGTCACTCTGCCGACGCCGGCCGGCGGCAAGTATCGTCAGATCATGGTGGATATCGACCCGGACAAGCTTCTGTCCCGAGGATTGACGCCGCTCGACATCGTGAACGCGGTCAATACGCAAAACCTGACGCTGCCGTCGGGAACAGCGAAGATCGGAGACACCCAATACACGGTGCGAACCAACGCGACGCCGGCGACGATCGACGATCTCAACAAGATGCCCGTCAAGTTCGCCAACGGCGCCACCATCCTGTTGAAGGACGTGGCGCAAGTACGCGACGGCTCGCTGGTGCAGCAGAACATCGTGCGCGACGACGGCCACCGCTCGGTATTGCTCAGCATCATCAAGAATGGCAATGCCTCCACGCTGGCGGTCGTCAACGGCGTGAAGCAGGCCCTGCAGTCGATCCGCGCCGCCGCGCCGGCCGGACTCAAGATCAACGAACTGTTCGACCAGTCGGTATTCGTGACAAATTCCGTCAATGGCGTGCTGCGCGAGGGCGCCATCGCGGCGGGCCTCACCGCGCTGATGATCCTGATCTTCCTGGGCTCCTGGCGGTCGACGCTGGTGGTGATGATTTCGATTCCGCTCTCGATCCTGTCGTCGCTCATCGTGCTGTACTTTCTCGGCGAGACACTGAACACCATGACGCTCGGCGGCCTTGCGCTGGCGGTTGGCATACTGGTCGATGACTCGACCGTGACCATCGAGAACACGCACCGCTTGTGGACCGAAGAACACATGCCGCTTTCCGAGGCGACGCTGCACGGCGCCGCCGAGATCGCGGTGCCGACGCTGGTTTCCACTCTCGCTATCAGTTGCGTGTTCACGTCGGTGGTGTTTCTCGACGGACCGGCCAAGTACCTGTTCACGCCACTTGGTCTTGCTGTCGTATTTGCGATGCTGGCTTCTTACTTGTTGTCGCGCACCCTGACTCCGATCACGATCGGCTTGCTGCTCAAGAATGAGCGTCATGGTACGGACGATGGGACCCCGGCGGGCTTCTTCTCGCGGATGACCGCCGCATTCAACCGCGGCTTCGAACGGCTGCGTGGGGGATACCTGAAAGTCCTCACGCTGCTGTTGCGCAGGCGGGCCATCGTACCTGTTGTCGCCGTGTTGATACTCGGCCTCGGCGCCACGATGCTCTTGTTCGTTGGGCGGGACTTTTTCCCGCTGATCGACGGCGGCCAGATCCAGCTTCACGTTCGCGCTCCCGCCGGGACCCGTATCGAAAGCACCGAGGCGATATTCCAGAAGGTCGAGGACAAGATCCGCGAAGTCATTCCAGAACAGGACCGCGGCCTCATTATCGACAATATCGGTCTGCCGGCGCGAGCCTACAATCTGGCATTCGCGGACGGCTCCACGATCGGAATCAACGACGGTGTCATCCAGGTCCAGCTGAAGGAAGGCCACAGGCCGACCGCCGAATATGTCAAGAAGTTGCGTCAGGTGCTGCCCGCCGCATTTCCGGAGACTACATTCTATTTCCAGGCCGCCGACATCGTTACGCAGATTCTGAACTTCGGGTTACCGGCGCAAATCGACGTCCGGACGGTGGGCACCGACCACAACAACCTTTCGATTGCAAAGGAGCTTCAGCAACGTCTCGCCGCGATCCCTGGGATCGTCGACGCGCATCTGCAGCAGGAAGTCGACGGTCCGGCGTTCTTCGCCGAAATCGATCGGACCCGGGCTGCTCAGCTCGGCATCAATGCCAGCACCATAGCCACAAATATCAATGTCAGCCTGAGTTCGTCGGTGCAGGTGTCGCCCAATTTCTGGACCGATCTGAGTTCGGGGATTCCGTATTATCTGGCCGTGCAAACGCCGGAACGCCTCGTCAACTCGCTGAATGCGCTCGGAAATACGCCGGTTTCCACCTCACTGGCGGCGAGCGGCCAAACCGTCCCGGGCGTGCTTAGTAATGTCGCGACGTTCAACCGCGACAAGGTCGCCACGAACTCGAACCAGACCAATATCCAGCCGGTCTTTGATGTGTATGCCAGCGTGCAAGGCCGCGATCTCGGCGCCGTTGCAGCCGATATCAACAAGGTTACGAAGGAGCTGCAGCAGAAGCTGAAACCGGGCAACTCAATTCAGGTAGTTGGCCAGATACAGAGTATGAACGACTCGTTTCGGAATCTCGGCATCGGGCTGCTATTTGCCGCCGTCTTCGTCTATCTGCTGATGGTCGTGAACTACCAGACGTTCGGCGATCCTTTCGTCGTGATCCTGGCCCTGCCGGCGACGCTTTGCGGCATCGTCACAATGCTGTTCATCACCGGCACCACGTTGAACGTGCCGTCGCTGATGGGCGCGATCATGGCGGTCGGCGTTGCTTCGGCGAACTCGATTTTGCTCGTGACCTTTGCGCGCGAGCAGCAACTGAAAGGCCACTCCGCCTTTGAGGCCGCGCTGAGCGCCGGCCACACCCGAATCCGCCCCGTGCTGATGACGGCTGCCGCGATGATCGTCGGCATGATCCCGATGGCGATCGGCGGTGCCGGCGAGGAACAAAATGCTGCGCTCGCGCGCGCCGTCATCGGCGGCCTGCTGTTCGCGACCCCGACGACGTTACTGATCGTGCCTTACCTGTTCGCAATGCTGCGCAAAGGCAACGACGGAAAGCCGCACCATGGCGTTTTCGAGGAGGTTCCGGGA
This sequence comes from Bradyrhizobium sp. 170, assembly GCF_023101085.1. Classification (NCBI taxonomy): domain Bacteria; kingdom Pseudomonadati; phylum Pseudomonadota; class Alphaproteobacteria; order Hyphomicrobiales; family Nitrobacteraceae; genus Bradyrhizobium; species Bradyrhizobium sp. 170. The sequence continues at coordinate 3,737,428 of NZ_CP064703.1, forward strand.
TGACCGAGATTCGTTTGCAGCCGAAAAGTGAAAATGTTGAGGACCGCGTTGACCGGGAAACCGATCGCGTTGTGGCGCTACCCGATGGCGGTCGCAAGGGTCGACGTCGCTACGGAGGAGTGCTGTTCGGCGGATGCGCGCTGCTGCTGCTGCTGGCCGGCCTTGGAATAGGAGGCTGGCGCCACTACAAGGCCGGCGTCGAGGTCGCGGCCACTGCGCAACAGAGCAGGACTTCCGTCCCCAATGTTCGCGTCGCGGCGGTCCGCGCCAGCGACAGCAAGATTACGGTCAGCTTGCCGGCGACCACGACGGCCTTTGAGGCGGCGAATATCTTTGCGCGCACCAGCGGCTACATCGAAAAGCGCTACGTCGACATCGGCGATCGGGTCAAGGCGGGAGCCCTGTTGGTGGACATTACCGCCCCCGAGCTCGACCACCAGATTACGCAAGCCAAAGCGACGCTGGCCCAGATTCAGGCGACATTGCGGCAGACCCAGGCAAGCCAGGAGCTCGCCCAGGTCACCAATGCGCGCGACAGCAAACTGGTCAAACAGGGATGGCTCACACTTCAGCAGGGCGACAACGATCGCCTGACTCTGCAGGCGCAGGAAGCAGCGGTGGGTGTGGCTCAGTCCAACATTGAAGCCCAGGAGGCCCAGATTCGAATTCTTGGGCAGGAGAAGGCGTACCAGCGTGTGGTGGCGCCGTTCGACGGGGTGATCACACAGCGCAACATCGACAATGGCAGCCTGGTGACATCGGGGTCGACCTTCATGTTCACGCTGATGCACCCTGACGTGATCCGCACCCAGGTGTTCGTTCCCCAGGACCAGGCTTTCGGGGTTGGGCCCGGCGTCGACGCGGTGGTCCGTGTCCCCGAGATTCCAAATCGAACCTTTCCCGGCAAGGTGACGCGAATCGCAAACGCGTTGCAGCCAGGCAGCCGCACGCTGCTGACCGAAATCGATGTCCCCAATCCGGACTGGGCGCTCAGCCCCGGGATCTATTGCACCGTCGAACTGCATATCCCGAGAAAGACGCCGTCGATGATCATCCCCGCCGATGCGGTGGTTTTCGATCAGAACGGTGTCCATGTCGCGGTCGTCGAGAACGGGACCGTCCATCTGCAGAAAATAACGATTGCGCGTGACTTCGGCGCGGAGGTCGAAGTGCACGATGGCGTCAAGACCGGCGATCAGGTCATCCTCAGTCCGATGCTCGGCCTGGCGAATGGTAGCAAGGTCACGGTTCACACAGACAAACCACAGACAAGCTAGATCGGCACGGAGAGAGGAATGGCGATGCGACGCTTACTTTTCACAACGGTCATCTTGCTGGAGGGTGGCAGCGCTGGCCTGGCGCAGGTCTCCACCATCGGTAGCACGGCTATGGGGCTTCCAACGACGCCAGCGACGATCGTCACATCTCCACTCTATGGTCCGGGCCCGTTTTCGGCGACAACCCAGCCAAATTCTCCCGGCACGACGCTGGCGCCGGTGCCGCTGGCTTCTGACCCGACGACTCCGGGGACGGTCGTGATCTGTGCTGCACCAACAGGACAAATTGCGCCTGGAACGCCGTCGGTGCCAGTTATTTCCATGTCAGCAACAGCTGGCGCAATCGGAACGACACCCTCTACGCCCGCGGCAGCGACGACACCGCCACTGACGGCTGCGTCTCTCGCCGCCGCGACCGCCAGCTCGACCGCGCCGCTGTTGCTGTCCGCAACACCAGCTACATCGTTCGCGACCGATATTTTCGGCACGACGATACCGGTTGCGTCGTCCCTGACAACAGCGGCGGCGGCGCCTGCCGTTACCGCAGCGCCCACCGCACCGACGCCATCGATGGTACCAACCATCGCCTCTACATCCTTGGCGGGCAGCACAGCCACGATGATGCCATCGACCACGATGATGCCAGGGATCGCATTGGGGACTATTCTCACGCCATTCGTCGGCAGCACGACCGGGACCGTATCGCCGGTGTCCTCGCTCGGCAGCCCGTCGACTACCGTATGCAGCACGACGCCGGGAGGTCCGCCGACCAACGGCGCCGCTTTGCCGCTCTCGACTCCCGAAGTCCCGAGCAATCCTCCGCCTGGCAAGATTCAACCCCCAGTCGCGGTGCTTGCCGACACCAGCATCGATCCGACCACGGGTGTGATGCCGACACCGAATACGTCGGCATGCGCCGAGAGCATGACGATCAATCTAGCGACGCCTGGGACGATGGCGCCGGCTAACGCCACAGGCGCAGCGGCAACACCGGGCGTATCGCCAGCAGGCTGCTAAAGCGTGATGAATTTCCTCGAATAGTCGTCTCGCCCTATCTTGTTAACGCATGACCTTCCGGAAAACCGGTTCCGACTGTTCCGGATCATGCTCAAAGCCGAAAGCCCACTTCCCGACGCCCGCGCGTAGAGCGATACGCGCTTCGGGCCGGGCCGTTTCTAAAATGCTATTTAGTGGTGGGGGTCCCGCCGGAAGCCTATGTGTCTTGTTGAGCGGCCCACCGCGCTTGCCCCCGGAGGCGGTGTTCAGATTGGCCGCAATGAGGACGGCGTCCGCCACGCCTCCTGCCCCCCGAACCGAGGCGGGCGGCGCCGTCCTGCTCTTTTTCATGGCGTTTGGGGCCCCGGTGAGATTATGCCTTTGGTCTCGAGCAAGCATATGATCCCAGGAAATCCAGGCTCGAGCACAGGGCTCGGTGCGAATGGCATAGTGGCGGCTGGGAATGAACCGATGACAAAAGTGCTTCTGATCGAGGACGACAGCGAAACGGCTGAGGAAATCACCGCCGAACTGACCGATCGCGGTTTTGAAGTCGAATGGTCGGCTAACGGCATCGATGGCCTCGACAAGGCGCGATCGTCGCGGCCGGACGCCATGATCGTCGATCGGCTGTTGCCCGGAATGGATGGACTTACGGTGATCGAGGCGCTGCGAAAGGACCAGGTGCGTACCCCGGTGCTGGTGCTGAGCGCGCTCGGTGCGGTGGACGACCGCGTGCGCGGATTGCGGATGGGTGGCGACGACTATCTCACCAAACCCTTTGCGATCGTCGAACTTATCGCCCGGGTGGAGGCGTTGCTGCGCCGTCCGGCGGAATCGCGCGAAACGACGCTGCGGGCGGGGCAGCTCGAGCTCGATCTGATCGAGCGCACCGCCAAACGCGGCGATCGCGTCATCGATCTGCTGCCGCGCGAGTTTCGCCTGCTCGAATATATGGTGCAACGTAGCGATCAGCTTTTGACGCGGGCCATGCTTCTGGAGGAAGTCTGGAATTACAAGTTCGTTCCGACAACCAATCTTGTGGACGTGCATATGGGCCGCCTGCGGCATAAGGTGGACGGTCCAGGCGAAGTCCCAATGATCCACAATGTCCGCGGCGCCGGCTTCATTCTTCGCACGGGACCATAAGTTTCCAATGGCCGGGAGCAATGCGCCGTCGTTGACGGCTAGCACGATATCCGGGCGGCGAGATCCGATGCGTCAACCGCAGTTCATGCGTTCGAGTACTTTTCACTGGACCCTCGCGGTGGCCGGGGTGCTCGCAGTTTTCGTCATTACGCTGTTCGGCTTCATCTATTGGAAGGTCGACGACTACCTAATCACACGGTCCGACAGGATGATCAGCAGCCAATTAGACTTTATCGTTGGCCTACCTGGTGAACAGCAGCTGTCTGCGATCAATCAAAATCTGAAGCAGGATTCCCGCGGGGTTCAACATGCCGGACTGTTCGGCGCGGACGGCCGCAGGATAGCCGGCAACATGGAACGGATTCCGCCCGAGCTCAGGTTGAACGATATTGTCCATAACGTCTCGGTCATTCGGATGCTTCCGACAGGGCAGGACGCTCGCGTCATCCGCGCGATCGCCCGAACAATGCCGAACGGCAACACGCTGATCATCGGACGGGAGGTCGATGAAACGAGGGAGATTTCCCACGTCGTCGGTCAGGCGCTCGCACTGGGCCTGTTGCCGGCGCTTTGCCTGTGCCTGCTGGCGGGGGCGTGGTTGAGCATGCGCGCCCAGAAGCGGGTCGAAGAGGTCAATAAGCGGGTGCAGCGCATCATCGCCGGCGATCTGCGCGAACGGCTTCCGCACCGCAATGTCGACGAGCCGTTTTCGAAGCTCGCCGTCATCGTGAATGGCATGCTCGATGAAATGGAAACGATGATCCACGCGCTCGCCGGCGTTGGCAACGACATCGCACACGACTTGCGTACGCCGCTGACACGGGCACGCCTCGCCCTTGAGCGCGGCCGCATCAACGCTACCACGGTCGAACAGCTCCAGACTGTTGCAGATAAGGCGATCGCAAGTATTGATCAGTCGCTGGCCATTATCACTGCGTTGTTGCGTCTGGCTGAAATCGAAAACAGCCGGCGCTCGGCGGCCTTCGGCAGCGTACCCCTGCACGAAATGCTGCGCGAGGTCTGCGACCTCTACGAGCCGATCGCGGAGAACAAGAACGTCGACTTGCGGACCGACGTGAAACGCAGCCTTAACGTGCTCGGCGACCGGGATCTGTTGTTCGAGGCGGTTGCCAACCTCGTTGACAACGCCATCAAGTTCACGCCGGAAGGCGGCCGGGTGGGCATCGAACTGGAGCGCGGCGACAGCAAAACCATCGTGCGCGTTACAGATACGGGCCCTGGCATCAGCGAACAGGAGCGCGAGGCCGTGCTGCGGCGTTTCTACCGGTCGGACAAGATCCGCAATACGCCAGGCGTGGGGCTTGGCCTCAACCTTGTGGCTGCCATCGTAAAGCTTCACGGCTTCAGGCTGGCCATTCATCCCGGCCCAGGCGGCCGGATGGAGATCATTTGTCCCGACCGTCAATCAGGATGAAACAGCTCGTTCTCACCAAAGCAGGCGTTGCGAAGATAGGTGCTATCTGGCGTGCGGAGCGCGGGTCGTGCTGTTCCATCGCCGATACTGGTCATCTTGAATCGGACTGCCATAGCACTCCGCGGCCAGCCCCGAAGCCGTCGCGTCGCACTGCGCATAGCTCGTGAAGCTGCAATCCGTCCCGCCCTCGTCATATTCGATACAGTCATGTCCGGGGGGAACGATGGGACCTGCCTGTGCCGATTCCAGCCCGCCGAAAGCGAGCACTAGTACTGCGATAGCCGAAGCCATTGCCATGGACGAAATCATCTTCATGTCGGGCCTCCTTGACTGAATGCCTAATCGTGGAGATGGGGACGCGCGACGGCGGAATCGACTATAAAAAACTTAACTTTGTCTCTGGGGCAACGGCGATCTTGCCTCCGCGTCGTCCGGTCCCTCAAAGTGTGGCTCGACGCGGGGCGGTCTACAGCAGCGCTGGAGGGGAGGCCCACGAGATGATGATGGGTCGAGCGGGTGGGCGCCTTCCGAGCGCCGGTTCGATTCTTTGTCGCGATCTGCGGAATTATCGAGTCTCGGTTCAGGCGTTTTAAGCCTCCTGCATCGCCACATGCGCTTTTACGGCAAGATTCTTGGCCGCCTTTCGCACTTTCTCGAACGCGCGAGCATCGATCTGCCGGATGCGTTCACGCGATACGCTGAATTTGGCCGCGAGGTCCTCCAGCGTCGATGGTTCGTCGACCAAATGTCGCGCCTCGAAGATACGGCGTTCGCGGTCGTCCAGCACGTCGATCGCAGCAATCAGCGCCTTGCGCTGGTAGTCCTGCTCGTCCTGTTCGACGACGATGGCTTCCGGTGAGGGCGACTGATCGACGAGATGGTCCTGCCATTCGCCGACTTCGGTGTCGTTACGTATCGGCGCATTGATCGATTTGTCGCCGGCGAGGCGTCGATTCATGTCGACGACATCCTGGGCCGTGACATCGAGGCTCTTTGCGATCGAAGCGACCTGGTCCGGGCGCAGGTCTCCACTTTCGAATGCAGCAATCTTGCTCTTTGCGGTTCGCAGTTTGAAAAAGAGCTTCTTCTGGTTCGAGGTAGTGCCTATTTTCACAAGTGACCAGGAGCGCAGAATGTAGTCCTGGATGGAAGCCTTGATCCACCACATCGCGTAGGTGGTGAAGCGAAAGCCCTTCTCAGGCTCAAACCGGTTCAATGCGTGCATCAAGCCTACATTGCCTTCGGAGATGATTTCCGAGACCGGAAGACCGTAGCCGCGGTAGCCCATGGCGATTTTGGCGGCGAGACGCAAATGACTTGTAACAAGCTGGTTGGCGGCATCGCGGTCGCCGTGCTCGCGCCAGCGCTTGGCGAGCTCAAACTCCTGCTCCCTTTCGAGCATCGCGAAACGCCGGATGTCGTGGAAATAACCTTTGCCAGTGCCATCATTGGCTAGCGCTGGTTCGCGCGGTGTTCGAACTGCGAGGCCTGCAAATTGTCCTTCAATGCCCATACCAGTCGCTCCATCATGGAAGATTGAATATCTTCCGGCGCTCGAAACCCGAGCGGATCACCAAATGATAGGTGTCGAGCGCAGCGGAGCCATTAAATTGAGGTTTAGGACATTAAATTCGAATTCAAGAGCGGAGCTATTTCCATGACGTTCGAACGGAGACGGTGGAGGCGCCTACGACGGTGAGTGGGTCCACCCGGCAGAGCTGGCGTTTTGTTCGCCAATTCTTCCAGGTGAGCCCACCAGAGCGAAGGCCGCGCGACTCGGATCAGCAGCCGTTCAGTAAGTGCAGGTGTACGGCCAGGTGTAGGGAGACCCGTAATAGGGGCAATCAAGCCCGTAGCCGTAATAGCCGCCGCCAACAAAACGACGCCTTCCTGCGCCGAAGTGCTCGTGGCCGACATGCGCCATGCCCGCACCAAAACCTCCGATGCGACCGCCGCCAAGGCCACCCATGTGGCCGCCACCAAAGCCGCCACCCATGTGACCTCCGCCGAAGCCCCCGCCCATATGGCCGCCGCCGCCACCACCGTGTCCTCCGCCGCCGCCGCCGCGTGCCTGTGCACCGGTGGCAAGAAGGCTGCCGGCCAACACCGCGCTTGCCAAGATCATCATCACTCGTCCTCTCATGACATTCTCCTTCGGAATGGGCGGGCTTTTCCGCCACAGGGTTTGGTCAGACGCTGGCATGTCTGAGCGAGGCAACCGCCAACGTCACGATACACTGGAGGTGGGAATGCTCACGCGTGCTTTCCATTAAATTCTCGTTCAACCATCCGAATTGAATATCCGGCCCGCTCGAGCCAAACAGAAGCGTGGATCAAACAAGTAAGACTCAAAGGGTAGGAAGTGTACATGCGATCTGAGCCACGCAACCTGGACCGGTTGCTATCGTGAGCCGGAAGCCGTGCAGCTTGATGATCGCTGACACCAGGCTCAGACCCAGGCCAAACCCGAATGTGGTTCGGCTCTTGTCCGAACGGTAGAAGCGCCGAATGACGGCATCCCGCTCATCCTCCCGGATGCCGGGTCCCGAGTCCGAAACTCGAACGACGGGTTCGTTTTTGCCGGGGATCAGGGCGAGCTCGACAGACCCACCTACGGGTGTGAATTTCACGGCATTGTCGACCAGGTTGGCCACTGCCTCAAGAAGCAGGTCTCGGTCGCCGCGCACTGTTGCATCACCGCTCGCCACCACGCACAGGGTGATATGCTTGTCCTCCGCGATGGGCGCGTATAGATCGCCAACTTCCCTGACAAGGTCGGGCAGCGCGACATTGTCGAGTTCGTTCAAGCGTCCGCCATATTCGATCTCCGCGATCCGCAAGAGCTTGGTTATGATCGTCAATGACTGGTCAACGCCACCAATCGCCCGGTCGGTGGCCGCCTGTAACTCCTCGAGGCTCTTGGCATTGGCGCGTCCTCGTTCGAGGCCGAGGCGCACCCGGGTGAGCGGTGTACGGAGATCGTGAGCAATTTCGTTGCCAACCCCTGCCATCTCCCGCACGAGAGCTTCAATTTCGTCCAGCATTCCGTTTGCGGTTTCTGCAAGCTTGTCGAACGGATGGTCAAGGCCCTGCGTGCGGAGGCGCTGTCGCAAATCGCCGGCGACGATGCGGCGGACGAGTGTATTAAATTCGGCCACGCGTTTCTGGGCTCTGACGCTCAGGACCATGCCGATCGCCAGGCCAAAGCACAGGGCGAGGGGTAATCCCAATAGCAGGGCTCGCGCCACGACCTCCGCAAGCTGCTTCAATTCGTCGATGTTGCGGGCAACCGCAAGCACGTTGCCGTCCGGCAAGTTGCGGGAAATTGCGCGAACGGTCATCTCTTCCGGGCCATTTGGATCGATCCGAATCGCCGCGACGCTCTGAACTGGAGCGTCGATCTTGAGGCCTGGCGGCAGGCTCGCGAGATTGCCCGCGATTCGATGCCCATCCGGGCGGAACAGGCCCGCAAGCCTGATGCGACGCGGATCGTGGCTCAATCGATCGTCGATAGCGTTCAACTGCCGAGCCGGAGAGTCCGCGGCAATAGCGAGGAGTTCGTCTGTAAGGGCGGCATCCGTACTCGCCAACATATAGTCGACAGCCTGCCAATAAACGAAAGCCGAGAACAGCACGATGCACACCGCGAATGCACCGGCGGCCCAGCGGAATGTCCTGGTGCGGACAACGTCGGGAAGCTGCACGGAGAATGAATCAATCCCTGCGAACATCGTGTATCATCCAGGTTTCATTCGGTGCGTCCACCCCGAAACGCAATCGGGCGCGGGGTGATCCACTGTTGCTGCAGATAAGTCGTGACTTCAGCCCTCTCAAAAATGAAACGGCGCACGCCCGCTTCGTTCTGGGGCGCAGGGCGCGGAGTGCACCGTCCACTCGACAACCACATGAACCCATCGAGAGTAACGTTCTGAGCGTAATCTAAGATCGCGGGCCTAATTTCACCATTAAATAGGGTTTTAGCGTCGCCGCAGAGTGATCGTGCCAGGGCCAATCCATATTCTCGCCCCCGTATCGGGCGGTAAGGATTGGCTCAATGTCATCGACTGGGTGCCGGAAAGCTAAATTCGTTTTTAGTTGAAAGGAATGCCGTGGAGAGCGACGTCTACTTGCCGGCGGTCCGCTCATTATGCGGCGCAGGAGTTGGAGGATTTCGCGGTCGGCTTTAGCTTAAGCGAAAGCGTTATCGCCTCTTCTGCTGACATTTGTTCGCTGGACGTGCTCCATGTCGATGATGGAGTCGAATTGCGGATGTGGTTCAGTAAATCGAGAGCCGACCGTCTGCGGGAGCGGCGGCGGTATATCGCGGGACCGACAGGGTGTGGATTGTGCGGTATCGAATCGATCGCGGAAGCGGTGCGTCCCGTGGCCGTTGTCGGCCGTGGCCGGCAATTCTCGGCGGAACAGATCATGGTTGCCATGCGGAGCCTGGCTTCGCGTCAGAAACTCAACATTGAGACGCGTGCGGTACATGCTGCGGCTTTTTGGAACGTCACGAGCGGCATCGTTGCCTTGCGCGAGGACGTTGGCCGTCATAACGCGCTCGACAAGCTGTCAGGTGCACTCGCGCGCGCGTCCATTGCAACTAGCTAGTGACGGAATCATTCTTCTCACTAGCCGGGTGTCAGTGGAGATGGTGCAGAAAAGTGTAGTGATCGGCGCGTCCGTGATGGTGTCGGTTTCAGCGCCCACCGCGCTGGCAGTTCGCCTGGCGGAGGCCGCGGGCATCACGCTTGCAGCCATCGCGCGTACTGACGGGTTCGAGTTGTTCACGCATCCGCATCGCATCTCGTATGGAGCGGGACGGTAATGCCGTGATAGTTACCTGCAGGGCTAGCGAACGTGATCGCCTACCGGTCAGATCGCGCGAACGCATATACGTTTGAAAACGTTCAATGTGTAAGATGCGAAAACCTATTCTAGTGACCGTGGTGTTCGTTCTAGCCGGACGTTCTGCCAGTTACGCGCGAGGCGGGATGCATCGGCCCGGGCCGCATGGCTTGACGACCCCCGCGAACCAACCGTCCTACCCTCGCTGACGCCAGATTCGCGCCTCACAGGGACCGTGCCTGGCCCACCCCATCGTCAGCCGACAGCGGCGGATGTTTCTTCGCTTCCAGACGCCAAGCGCAAAAAACCTAACCCTGAAGAAGCCACCGTTGATCGGCCCATCGGAAACATCTGCCGGGGCTGTCGAGTGCAAGCGGTGCCCCGCATACGCGACGGCTATGGCAGTAACCGTCTGCCATCCAGCTTACGATGAACGCGAGAATGCTTCTGCTTCGATTTCCATGAAGATGCGGCCGAGTGTTCCGACGCTCGCATAAAATGGCCTGGATTCGGCATGCTCGAGGTCCGAAAAGAACCGTCCGATCCACGGCTTGATATGGCTCTCGAAGATATCGCGTTCGGTCTCACGGGGAGCAATGATCTGGCCGCTGGCGAGCCCCGCCATGACTTCGAAAAGTACCGCGGCGTGGTCCTCAGGTTCGGATTTTCCCTCCGTCCTCTCAATACCAATTTGCTTGAGGGATTGGCGGAGACGGGCGAGGGGCCGCCCATGGAGATAACCCGTCAGGTAATAGGACGCGTAGGGAAAAAGTTGACCACGCCCAAGTCCGACGAAAAGATCGAAATATTCGCGCTCGATCTGCTCCGGTGCAACGCCCGCGGCTGCCGCACTGAGCCCCGCATGCGCAGCGCCCAGCTGGGTCGTATCGCCGCTTAGGCGAGACAGATGTTCGATCATTTGCGTGCCGGGACTGTGTGAAAGCAATGCCGCGAGCAGCGCATACTCCTGCGCCCGTGCACGATCGATCTCATCAATCTGGCGCGTGTCTGGGATGGCCTCGGCATCGACAGCGTCTTTCGTAGGTTCGCGGGCCTGCTCGGCTTCTCCCAGCCCGGCAAGAGTTTGTTGTGCACCGGCAACAGCAGAGACATCGTTGGCTTTTAGCGGTCCAAAGCCAGGCATCGCGGTTGGATCATTGAAATCCCATTGATTCTCCGCAATCCCAACGAAGTCGCGAATGGCCGGATCGGTTACCCAGGTCCGGCGTAGCGCAGCTTTCGTTAGTTCGACCGGGACATTTGATCCCAGAAACAGTCGGATGTCCGTACCGGCGGTAATCGATTGCAGCGATGGCAAGCTTGCCGGGTCGAAGGGAGGAGAGGTTGGAGAGTTTGCTACCGCTGTCGGAGCCGTCGCTTCGTTCAAATCGCCACGCTCTTCTGCGTCAATGGACTTGAGCTCTGATGAACCGTCGGGCTCCCCGACTTCAGCGGATTGCTGCTTCATTCGCGACCAGCGCGACAAGATGCTTTCTGACCGGGTCATTTGCCGTTCTCCGTGTTCTCGCTGCGGAAGCCAGGCATCCGCGGCCCACCTCGGTCCCGCTGCCGCTTGTTGAAGGGGCGCTCGACGTGGTGCTCGGCGATGAAGCGGTCGATCGTCTCGATAATCGCAGCGGGCATCGGAACGGTTGCGACCAGATCATTGCCGGCATCGGTCAACGCCTCACCCTCCGAGGGATCAGCCGTAACCATAAGGATGTCGAACGCGGAGCGCGAAGAATTGGCAAGCCTCGGTCGCAGCACGACCCAAAGCGCGGGTGTCCCGGACGAGAGATTGTCCCGATAGTTCGCCGTTTCGGTCCGATGCAATTCGATCGCGGCCTCACCCGCATAGAATGTCGTCGCGCCGACTTCTTCACCGATCTGGGTCCAGGGTGTGGCCGAGGGCGTTCCAACCAACACATAAATCGGCCGCCAGACGAAATCGAGCCACGGGCTCTTCGCTTTGCGGCGTTCGACCACCACACCAGCCGCAATTCTAGTGAGCGCAGTTGATCTCACGCTTGATCTCCATCGTCGATCTGGTCGACCTCGAGACGACATGCGCTCTGCTGCGGGCTGGGCGGAGATCTTCGTTTACGGTCAAAGCCATGGAACAATCCGTCATTGGCGGCAGAGGAGTATCGTCGGCGGCGGGTTCATTCCGCCGGAACTGCTGATGATTGTCCGGATCGAGCAGCGAGACGCTCCTTGGCCAGTTGTTCTTCGAGCCAGAGGTCGTGATGCTCCTTCGCCCAGTTGAGATCGACCTCGCCGGTGGCCATCGCCTCGAAGGCGCCCTCCATACCGAGCGTGCCGATGTAGATGTGGGCGATGATAACCGCAATGAACAGCACGGCAATCACGGCATGCACGACCTGTGCGATCTGCATCCCCGCGATATTAGTCACATAGAACGGGAAAATCAGTAGACAACCGGAAATAATGACCGCAGCGCCAGCGCCAAGCGCAAACCAAAACACCAGCTTTTCGCCGGCATTGAAACGCCCCGACGGCGCATGCTTCGTTTTGATGAAGCCGCCCCCCTGCTTGATCCAGTCAATGTCGACCTTCTGCGGGAGGTTGTCCTTTATCCAGAGCGCGACAATAAGCACGAGACCGATGACGAAGGCGGCGCTGACGTAATTGTGCACGTATTTTGCAGCTTCTGACATGCTGCTAAACGCTTCAGGCCCGATTATTGGGAGCAGCACGATCTTGCCGAACGTTATGTTCAACCCGGTCAAGCCGAGGACCACGAACGACGCTGCGGTCAGCCAATGTGAGAAGCGTTCGAAGGAGCTAAAGCGTAATACTTTCCGCCCGGAACGCCCCTTCGAAATCCCTAAACGCCCTATGACCAGATAGGCGGCAGCCAGGGCCGCGATCATGCCAACGATCACGATCGCGCCGAGCCAGTGCAATGTGATTTCGTGGAAATGATCCCATTGCCGCCCAGCGGGTTGCAAGAGCACACGAGCCCTTTCGTTTGGAATATCGATCCGTCCCTCGATGCGTGGCGATTGCTGAAGCAATTTCTGCTCAGGCACGACGCTCGCAGTCGGATTAGGTGCGCCGTCCGGGCCAAGTTGCTGTGCGAGCACCGGCATTGCCGCCATCACAGTCAGAATTGCCAACGCAAAGACCATTGAGCGAATATGGGTAAGATACGTCCTCATAATCATTCTCCCGTGCTTCGCCGAAGTCGGTCCCTTAGCAGCGGTACCAACAGTTTACTCAGACAGCGATGCCCTCGTGATAAGCGGTGGTCCAACCCCACGCGCCGGAACCATAACCGCGCTTCATCACCCGCTCCTTGTAGATCTCGGCAATGATCGCGCCGTCTCCGGCGAGCAGCGACTTGGTCGAGCACATCTCGGCGCAAATCGGCAGCTTGCCTTCGGCGAGGCGGTTGGCGCCGTATTTGGCGTATTCCGCCGGCGTCGCGTCGGCTTCCGGCCCGCCCGCGCAATAGGTGCACTTGTCCATCTTGCCGCGCGATCCGAAGTTGCCGACCTTCGGATATTGCGGCGCGCCGAACGGACAGGCGTAGAAGCAGTAGCCGCAGCCGATGCACAGGTCCTTGGAGTGCAGCACGACGCCGTCGGCCGTGGTGTAGAAGCACGACACCGGGCACACCGCGGCGCACGGCGAATCGGTGCAGTGCATGCAGGCCATGGAGACCGAGCGTTCGCCGGGCTTGCCGTCATTGATGGTGACGACGCGGCGGCGATTGATGCCCCACGGCACTTCATGTTCGTTCTTGCAGGCCGTCACGCAGGCGTTGCACTCGATGCAACGGTCGGCATCACAGAGAAATTTGACGCGAGCCATGATCTATTCTCCTCTCACGCCGCTCGAATCTGACAAAGCGCTGCCTTGGGTTCCTGCATGCCGGTGGCGGGATCGTAGCCATAGGTCGTTAGCGTGTTGACGCTCTCGCCAAGCACGATCGGGTCACTCCCCTTCGGATACTTGCTTCGCAGATCGGCGCCTTCGTACCAGCCGGCGAAGTGGTAGGGCATCCAGGCGACGCCCTTGCCGACACGCTCGGTCACGAACGCCTTTACGCGCGTCCTGGAATTGCTCTCGGCCCCGGTGACCCAGACCCAGCCGTCGTCCTTGATGCCGCGTTCGGCTGCGTCCGCCGGATTGATCTCGACGTACATGTCCTGCTTCAATTCGGCGAGCCACTTGTTGGAGCGTGTCTCCTCGCCGCCGCCTTCATATTCGACAAGCCGGCCGGAACTGAGAATGAGCGGGAATTGCTTGACGATAGCGCCGTCGACAGCGGACTTTTGGACGGTGAAACCGATATTGGGCACCCGAAACTGTCGGGCATCCGGAAGGGTCGGATATTTGCCGACAAGATCGGGCCGCGAGGTGTAAATGACTTCGCGATGCACCGGGATCGGATCCGGCAGGTTCCAGGCAACCATACGCGCCTTGCCATTGCCATAGGGGCTGCAACCATGCTCGATGGCCACGCGCTGGATACCCCCGGAAAGATCCAGCGACCATGAAACAGTATCTGGATTGCCCTCGTTCACCTTCCGGATGATTTCCATCTCCGAGGCGGTGAGGTCCTTGTCCCAGCCGAGCCGCTTGAGGACACCGAGCGTGAATTCAGGATAGCCATCCTTGATTTCGGAGCCGACGGAGTAGGAGCCTTCGGAGAGCAGATTGTCATGCTCTTCCCTTTCGACCTCCTGCCCATTCTCCATGACCTTGCGCCGGACGACGCGCTCAACGCCGAAACGGGCGCGGAAGGTCCCGCCACCTTCCTTGACTGGCAGATTGGTGTTGTAGAGTAGCGCTGATCCGGGGTGCCTGAATTCCGGCGTTCCCCAGCACGGCCACGGCAGCCCGTAATAATCGCCGCCGACCTCGGGATCGTCTTTAGGTGCCCGCAAGGTGACCAGATCGAATTTTGCCTGGTTCTTCATGTGCGCCTTGAGGCGCTCGGGCGACTGGCCGCAGTATCCGGTCGACCACCCGCCACGATTGATCTCGCGCAGAATGTCCTCGGCCGATACCGCACCGTTCTCCACCTTGATGTTCTTGAACATCTTATCGGCGAAACCGAATTTGCGGGCGAGCATGTACATCGTGTCGTAGTCGTTCTTGGATTCGAAGACGGGGTCCACGATTTTCTCGCCCCACTGCAGAGAGCGGTTCGATGCGGTGCGCGAGCCATCCATCTCGAAACTGGTGCAGGCCGGCAGAAGATAGATGCCATCCTTGCGATCCGAGAGCACCGACCATGCAGTGGGATAGGGATCGCAGACGACCAGCAATTCGAGTTTCTCGATCCCTCGCTTGGCTTCAGGCATGCGGGTGATGGTGTTGACGCCATGCCCCATGATGAACATGGCCTGCACCGTATCCGGCTGGCTGACCTGGTCCCTCGGCAGCAACGTGGCGTCAAACCAGCGTGTGCTGGGGATGCCGGGGCTTTCCATCAGAGTCTTGTCAGCGAAGCGCGAGCGCATCCAGTCGATGTCGACCTCCCACACCCGGCACCAATGCTGCCACGCCTCTTCGGAAAGACCGTAATAGAGAGGCAGCGTCGTCACATCGAGGCCGAGGTCGGTGGCACCTTGCACATTGGTGTGACCACGGAAAATATTGGCTCCTCCGCCGGCATGGCCCACATTGCCGGTGGCTAGCAAGAGGATGCAACTTGCCCGGACATTTGCAGTACCGGTGGAGAATTGCGTCTGCCCCATTGCCCAGATGAGCGTTGCAGGCTTCTCGTGGGAGAACATTTTTGCGATATGCTTGACTTGGGCTTCAGGCAAACCCGTGACACGCTCAACCTCGTCAGGCGTCCATTTCGCGACTTCCTTACGTATGTCCTCGATCCCGTACACGCGCTGCCGGATGAATTCCTTGTCCTCCCAGCCGTTCTCGAAGATGTGCCAGAGCATTCCATAGATGGTCGGGATGTGAACTCCGGGCCGCACTCGGACATATTCGGTCGCATGCGCCGCAGTTCGGGTCATCCGCGGGTCGACGACGATGAAATTCGCGCGGTTGAGTTCCTTGCCCTCAAGAATGTGCTGCAACGAAACCGGATGCGCCTCGGCTGGGTTACCGCCCATCAGCAGAATGGTCTTGGAGTTGCGGATGTCGTTGTAGCTGTTAGTCATCGCACCGTAGCCCCAGGTATTGGCGACCCCGGTGACTGTGGTGGAGTGACAGATGCGCGCCTGGTGATCGGAATTGTTCGTTCCCCAGAACGCGGCGAGCTTGCGGTTGAGGTAGGCCGCTTCGTTGGTGAACTTGGCCGAACCAAGCCAGTAGACCGAATCCGGACCCGATTTCTGGCGGATTTCCAGAAGCTTGTCGCCGATCTCATCGATGGCCCGATCCCAGGAGAGCCGTTTCCATTGGCCGTCCACCAGCTTTTGCGGGTAGCGCAAGCGGCGGTCGCTGAGCACGTCGTCGCGGACTGCCGCGCCTTTGCAGCAATGTGAGCCGCGATTGATCGGGCTGTCATAGTCCGGCTCCTGACCGATCCAGACGCCGTTCGCGACTTCCGCGATGACCGAGCAACCCACAGAGCAATGGGTACAGAAATTCTTTCGGGTTGTGACGGTTGCGCCGGGGGGCGGCGGGGGACCGGCCTCCGCTTGCCGTATGCTGGCAAGTGGTAGGCTGCCCAGCGCAGCCAGGCTTCCAGCGGCGAGACCTGAGCGGCGCAGGAACGAGCGACGACTAAGGTTGTCACCCGATTGGTCGGCCAACTCTGAGGCAGCTTTGCCTCGGCGCGATTGACGCTCTGAGCGCTTGATCAGCATAGGAAAATCCCCTCAACGCTTCGGGTAGCGGTTGACCCGATAGAAGGTTTGAACTTCGGCCGCGTTCGCCTGGAAGCGAGCCCTGCGTTTCTCGTCCCTGGTTTCGGTGTCAGCGGCTGCGGTGCCGCTCTCCAGAGCACCGGTGGCCGTGGCGATAAAGCCGAGCATCCCGGTGCGCAGTAGCTGACGTCGCCCGATTGTTGCTTTGAGCCGCTCTGCCATCCAAACTCTCCGGTTATCAGCCGCTATGTCGGCACACGTTTGGTAGCGGCACGCATTTAGTGAGGGGATGCCTCAGCCAGGCAACACGCCTCTACCCGAGCAAGATGCTCTCCCCCGCGCGGGAATTCGATTAAAAAAGGATTTATGCTGAGCATCGCCGGATAGGCGCCATGGCGATTCTAGACGTGCGACGCGAGAGAAATCCACGAAAGCCCAACGGGACGGCGGAAGGCCGGCACGAACGCTGCAGTTCAAAGAGTAGCTACAAAGACCTCGATCGGAAGCGGGTGATCAATCACATAGCTGCCGAAATTCGGATTATGACCGTCCGGCTGGGCACGTTGGTCTGCTCCCGTCGCGCGCGCCATCAGCGTATAGCGGCCCGGTTGTGCCGGAGTGATCCAATCGTACTTCCAGCGGCGCCATGCGTGCCGGTTTATCGGGTCGAGGAACTCGCCTTGAACCCATGACGCGCCGCCATCATCGCTGATCCAAATCTCGGTGACATCGGTGTCTCCCGCCCAGGCGGCACCGAAAACGGTGTAGGGACGATTGGGTTCGAGCGTCTCGTATACACGGGGGCGTGCGATCTGGGACTTCAGTTTCATCTCCGCGAGTGGCCGGCGAACCGGTACTCCAGCGGAATCGTCCCAATAGCCATAATCGGACGTCTGCCAGTAACCCTGGAACGGCTGTGTAGTCGCCACAATGTTGGTCAGCCACTTTACCGACGCCATGCCGTAATGTCCCGGCACTATGGCGCGCAGTGGATAGCCATGATCCGGCGTCAGGTCCCGCCCGTTCATCTGGTAGGCGATCAGCACATCGGGCTCCATCGCCCGCGCCCTTGGGATGCTGCGGGCATATGAGATCGGGCCCGGCGGCTTTGGCTCTTCCTTGGGTACGCCGCGATCAGCGCCTTCAAGCACTAGTTCGCAAACATCGTCCGCAAGTCCGGCGCGCTCTAAAAGCACGGAGAGTGGAACACCAGTCCATTCTGCATTGCCGACCGCACCGAGTTCCCATTGTGCGCCCGGCACCGGCGGCACCAGGAAAACCCGGCTATTGCCGGCGCATTCCAGCGTGGCGACACAGGTCCGCGATGGCATGGCGCGGATCTCCGCGTAGCTCAGTCTTAGCGCTTTGCGCACCGCACCGCCTATCGACAGTCGATAGGCAACAGGATCGAGCTCCGGCGTGGGGAAATGGCTGCGTATGTAGAACAACTCGGTCGGCGTGATGAAATCGCCAAGCTGATCGAACGGCATTTCGAGATTGTTCGGGTCTTTTTGCCGAATGATCAGGCCAACGGGGCGCATGCCTGTACCGGACCAATTGTCGTTTCTCATATCCACGGCGTTCTCCTATGGATTGCAAGTCGCGAAACGTCAAAGCTTCGCAAGATAGATGCAGAAAATCACCACGGCGACGGTCACAGCCGCCGAAAGTAGCGATTCCGCCCGGGTCCGCGGGATGTGTATGACCTCATCGCGATCGATTGCGCGGCGCGTGCGCTCAAACCCGGCGCCGCTCCGTGCGATAATGGCGATTCCAGTCACCACCAACGCCAGGCCGGCATAGCGCGCCGCGGCCGCGACCAACGGCTCGCCGCCTTCCACCGGAAGACGGGGTGAGCTCCCGCCGCCCGCCACCGCAACGAGGAAGTTCAGCTTGACGAGAAAGAATCCAAATGCGGCCACGGCCAAGCCGGTCCGTATCCAGGCAAGGAAGGTTCGCTCGTTCGCCGCGTGGTCGGTGTAGTTCGCGATCATTGCATCTCTCGTCTCTTTACAATCATGAGGCGCGGCGCCAGCCAAATCCATTAAAAAGGGATTTATTCTTCTCGGCGCTTCAAATCCCGTTTTATGTCAAAGCAAGCCTGGCACGTGGAAGTCAGCAAGATGATCAGGGCCTACCAAGCCTCCGAAGACGTCGGTGCGATCGTCGAATATTTTGTCACCTCAGCACTAGCGAGGCTCCGCGTGAGCTCACAAGCGAGCGGCTTGGCGGCTTCTATCGCGCGCTTGAAGAAGAATTTGATGGGACGATCGAGATTGTCTCTTATCTACGTGAGGAGGGTTCAACACAGGAAGGACACAACCATGAAACTCCCCGCAATCGCATTAGCCTCTGCGATCGCGCTCTCAGGTACGGCCGCCCTTGCAAACACAGTTCATCACAAGTCGGTCGCGAGGACCGATCGCGATGCTGTCGCACGGTGCAACTGCATCCGAACTGCGGCAATCCGAACGGCAATCCAGACGGGTCCGACGACGTTGAGCGGCACCGGCGACTCGCAGTTCGGCGGCTCGTCGCCCGGCACCAGCGGGTACAATTAAGAAAAGTCCCGCATTGCATGACTACCTATAAGCGGCCGTCCTGGGAAGGTGACTATCTTACAAAGGCGAAACTGCTTCGGCAGTTTCGCCGCGGTCATTCCGGTAATTTGCGACCGAGCAAGACACACGCTATCGCACGGATAGTTGGCTAGATCCGGAAATAGACGAACAAGGCATCGCACAGCGCGGCGCACTGCTCACCAAAAATGCAATGGGTCAAGTAAACAGCGAGGCTGGCTAGCCGCCAGCCGCGATCGTCTGCGTACGCTGCTCGATCGGCTGCTGATCTCCTCCGAGCGGAAGATCGAGCTCCTGCCATACCGCAATCAGGGCGTCAGCCAACCGTGCGATCAGCCGGGCGTCATGTGCCGGGGTGGGGGTAATCCGCAATCGCTCGGTGCCGCGGGGAACCGTCGGATAATTGATCGGCTGGATGTAGATGCCGTGCCGGTCAAGGAGGAGGTCACTCGCCTGCTTGCACAGGTCGGGATCCCCGACCATGACCGGAATGATGTGCGTCTCCGCCGCTAGCACCGGCAGGCCGGCTTTCCGTAGTGCCGCCTTGGTTGCTGCCACCGCGGCGCTCTGACCCGCACGCTCTGCATCCGATGCCTTGAGATGGGCGATCGAAGCTGTCGCAGCCGCAGCTACTGCGGGAGGCAAGGCCGTCGTGAAGATAAATCCAGGAGCATGGGATCGGACGGCGTCCACTACATCGCTCGTGCCGGCGATATAGCCGCCAAGCGCACCGAAGGCCTTGGCAAGCGTTCCCTCTATGACGTCGATGCGCTCCATCACTCCGTCCCGTTCGGCGATGCCGGCGCCGCGTGGCCCGTACATCCCAACAGCGTGCACCTCGTCGAGATAGGTCATCGCGTTATAACGTTCCGCAAGGTCGCAGATCGCTTCGAGTGGAGCGACGTCGCCATCCATCGAATAGACGCTCTCGAACACGATCAGCTTCGGGCGGCCGGGCGCTGCGCGGGACAGCAATTCCTCTAGGTGCTGAGTATCGTTATGGCGCCAGATCTGCTTGGCACAGCCGGCGGCACGCACGCCTTCAACGATGGAATTATGGTTGAGTGCATCGGACAAGATCAAGCAATCGGGAAGGAGCCTGGCGATCGTCGCGATACCCGTATGGTTGGACACGTAGCCCGACGTGAAGACGAGCGCCGCCTGCTTGCCATGCAGGTCCGCAAGCTCGGCCTCCAGCTGCACAAGCGCCCGATTGGTGCCCGAGATGTTGCGCGTGCCGCCCGCGCCCGTACCCATCGTGCGTGCGGCGGAACACATCGCTTCGATCACCTTGGGGTGTTGGCCCATGCCGAGATAATCGTTCGAGCACCAGACAACGACGTTCCGTTTGCCGCTCGGGCTGTTCCAAAGGGCGTGGGGGAACTGTCCCACTTTGCGCTCCAGGTCGGCGAAGACGCGATAGCGGCGCTCACGTTTCAGAGCAGCAATGGCAAATTGAAAACTCCCGTTATAGTCGAACATTCCTGAGATTTCCTTGTTGGTAGGTCGTCTGCTACGTTGGTGCGGCGAGCGAATGGGACTCATTCGGCGGGCGTCGCGGCGGCGCTGCCCGGCGCGGGCGCTGCCATCCGCTCTTGGGCGAGCCGGGCGAGGGCCGTGTGCAGAACGGCAGCGATGATGGCGCCAACGATCGGGGCTGTCAGGTACAACCAGGCGTCGCTGAAATTGCCTGTCGCGACCATCGGGCCAAGCGCTCGCGCCGGATTGAACGCGGCACCGGTGAGGGCCCCACCCATGATGATGTTGAGGGTCAGTGTCATCCCGATCGCAAGCGGCGCGAGGTTGCCGGCGCGGCCCGCAACTGCCGTGCTGAGCACGACCGTCACCAGGAAAAACGCGAGCACCGCCTCGATCATGAAGCCGGCCGCGGGAGTGATCGTGAGCGACGTGGCGCCGAGAGAGAGATTGTGCGCAAGTGCAGGCATCCCGAGGCCGGTCGCGGCGCCGCCCAGTACGGCCGACAAGAAGAGTGCGCCCGCGACGCCGCCAATGAGTTGGCTGGCGATATAGCCGATCGCCTCGCCGATACCCAAGGCGCCGGCGGCGAACACGCCGACGGTAACTGCGGGATTCATGTGCCCGCCCGAAATGGAGCCGTAAGCGAAAGCGAAGACCATGATGGTCAGGCCATGGGCGACGGCAATCGCGGCGATACCGGGCAGGCCGACACCGTCGCCGACCACGGCCGCGGCGCCGGCGCCAATAAATACGAGTGCGAAGGTGCCGATGAACTCCGCAAGGAGTTTGGGTGCGATCCGGTTGGACATCGTTCTCTCCAGAGATGAGATTGACGGCTCGACGCGATCAGGTTTCGCGGGGGAGCATTACGTTGGGTGAGGAGGGCCGGCGGCGCGGGTCAGCGCCGCCGGCCGGCGGGTCTACTCCGCGGCGATCGTCTGCGGCCTGAAATTGATGCCCAGCGCCTTGGCGACGCCCGCGCCGTAGGCCGGATCAGCCTTGGCGCAATTGGCAACATGCCGTTCCTTGATGTGTAAGCTCGCGTCGCCCATCGCCCGCGCCGTGTTCTCGAAGAGCACCTGCTGCTGCGCCGGCGTCATGTTCCGGAACAGGTTTCCCGGCTGTTCCCAATGATCGTCGTCGACGCGGTGGTCCCAGTGCGCCGCGTCGCCTTCGAGCGCGAGAGGCGGCTCGGCAAAATCCGGCTGGTTGTCCCAGAGTCCCGCGCTGTTGGGGTTGTAGGTGAGCGTTTTGCCCAGATTGCCGTCGGTCCGCATCTGGCCGTCGCGATGGTAGCTCTGGAACGGGCATTGGGGTGCGTTGACCGGAATGTGGTTGAAGTTGATGCCGAGCCGGTAGCGTTGTGTGTCACCGTAGGAGAACAGCCGCCCCTGGAGCATTTTGTCGGGCGAAAAACCGATGCCGGGCACGATGTTGGCGGGCGAGAACGCGGCCTGCTCCACTTCAGCGAAAAAGTTATCCGGGTAGCGATTGAGCTCCATCACGCCGACTTCGATCAGCGGATACTCCGCTTTCGGCCACACCTTGGTTACGTCGAAGGGATTGTGCCTGTGGGTCTTCGCCTGAGCCTCGGTCATCACCTGAATAAAAAGCGTCCAGCGCGGGAAGTCGCCCGCCTCGATCGCGTTAAGCAAGTCACGGCCATGGCTTTCGCGATCCGCGGCGACAAGAGTTGCGGCCTCGGCGTCGGTGAGGTTCCGGATGCCCTGCTGGGAGCGGAAATGAAACTTGATCCAGACGCGCTCATTGGCGGCATTGATCATCGCGAAGGTGTGGCTGCCGAACAGGTGCATGTGGCGAAAACTATTCGGGATGCCGCGATCGGACATGACGATCGTGACCTGGTGCAACGCCTCCGGCAGCAGCGACCAGAAATCCCAGTTGTTGTCCGCGCTGCGCAGCCCGGTGCGCGGGTCGCGCTTGATGGCATGGTTGAGGTCCGAGAACCGCAGCGGATCGCGGAAGAAGAACACCGGCGTGTTGTTGCCGACGATGTCCCAGTTACCCTCCTCGGTATAGAACTTGAGGGCGGTGCCGCGGATGTCGCGTTCCGCATCGGCGGCGCCGCGCTCACCGGCGACGGTCGAAAAGCGCGCGAACATCGGCGTCTGCTTGCCGATCTTCGAAAAAACCTTGGCCTTGGTGTAGCGAGTGATGTCGTGCGTGACAGTGAAGGTCCCGTGGGCGCCCCAACCCTTAGCGTGCATGCGCCGCTCCGGGATCACCTCGCGGTCGAAATGCGCCAGCTTCTCGATCAGCCAGATATCCTGCAGCAGCGCCGGGCCGCGCCGACCTGCGGTCATGATGTTGGTGTTGTCAGCAACCGGGGCTCCAGTCGCGTTCGTAAACTTGTTCGTGTTGCCTGGCTTGCTAGACATCATCAGTCCTCCGTTGTGTTGGATTCCATTGGATTAGGTCGCAGGTGCCGACATCGGCCCTGCTGTTCCGCCGAGGGCAGCTTCAGTGCTGTGTTTCTCGACTTGAGGTTAGCGGGCTCACCCCCGCCAGGCGGATCCTCGGATCACGCTGCAGAAATTGACGCGGGTGAAGTGCGGATCCTTGTCTGCGAGCACGTCGGCGTTGACGTTGCCGAAGGTCGTCTCCGGCTTGTGCTTGTTGCCGTCATAGAAGGCCTGGATGATGTCCTCCTTGAAATGTGGCGGACGCGGATGTGCATGCACCACCGCCTGGCGCTCCGCATCGCTGTATTGGGAATAAGCCAGCCCAAGGACATCCATTTCGACGCCCGCCGTCACCAGCGCGACGACCGGGTGCATGTGCTGCGGGATGCCGGGCGTCGTGTGCAAGGCGATTGCGGTCCAGACGGTTTCGATATCCTGTTGCGCGATGCCGTGGCTTCGGAGGAAGTCACGCGCGGCATTCGCGCTGTCGACTTCGAATCGCTCGATTTGGCTGCTGTGCTGACGGGTCAACCCCATGTCGTGGAACATCGCACCTGCATAAAGCAGTTCGGGATCAAATTTGAGCCGGCGACGCTTGCCCGCCAGCGCGCCCCAGTAGTAGACGCGGCTCGAATGGTGAAAGAGCAACGGCGATTCGGTATCCCGCACCAACTCCGTTATTTCGCGCGCAAGCTTGCTGTCGGGAATTGTGCTCCCGGCGAGACCGATATCGATGGTAAGATCGGTATTCATCGCACGTCTCCTGCCGATTGATCTCGAGGGCACTTTAACAGCCGCGGACAGGCAGTCTGAACGTTGCGGTTGTTGGTGACAGGCGTACCCGATGCATGGGCCAGGGGCGGTTGTTTGGATCTGGCGTTCATTGGGTTGCTCCGGTGGTGAGTGTTGGGCGTTTGACCACGGATTGCTCCTGTGTTGCGCGTCGTCGAAATCCCGGCAGGCGAGCGGTCCGCAGCGGCGTGACTTTTTGCTTTCGGAGCGTCATCTGTTGACGGAGTTGCTTTTGCGAGAAACCGGGTTGGAAATGAGAATGTATGCGTCCGCTTCGCAATGACTTTGCCTCTATTGCTGTGATGACACCGGATTTGCGCTAATCCGCAGATGGCGGAAGTCGTTCAGCGGGCCGCTGCCCTCTGCTTCAGCCTTGCCGACACATTGACCCAAGGCCCGACTAATTTGGCCGTGCAAGCCCGTTACGCGATCTGGCGAGGGTTATTCATGATGCTCTTGCATGATTTTCGAGAAGCAGAGCGGCGCTTTCGCGGTGATCGGCGTAGCAATCATGATCGCAGTAGGTGAGTTGCGTCCCGACTTCTCGCAGGCAGCTCCCGCTGATTGGCTCGCCGCATAGTGCACAGAAAGGTTGCCGGCAGGGCGTTCTGTCATTCACCATTACGAACCTCATGTCGCGCCTCCCAATGCGAAGCAGAACACGGTGTCGGATGAATGGGAGGTATTGGGCGGCGGGGCGCAGAGGTGATTTCTGCCATCGGGATTGTCCCTGTTCCGCTCTACCTTTTCAGGTGGCACGAAAATGTACTTTCCGTCTTCTCTGCGCTTTGCGTAGATCTTGCCGTCAACGTACTTGATTTCAGTCGGATAGCAGTCCGCCTCATTGCAACAGCTAACCGAAGGATTATCGGGCATGTGCCATTTCGAATAGAACTTCTCATGCAGAGGCAGATCCTGTGGCGGATGGCGGTGAATTCCGGCCTGGCTTTGTCCATCCTGGGCTTGGACCTCCATCGCTAGCAGGCAACAGATGCAGCTCCAGAAGAGGAGTTTGCGTAGGAGAATCATTGTGCAACCTCCTCGCTTCGAAATTCTGAACTTCGGGACATTGGCGCGTGGCGTTCATTGCACCCATTGCCAGACTGCGGCATGAAATCCACGTAACCATCTGTGGTCGTGCTCTTGACGGGCCTTGAAGCGGCCAACGCACTTTTTTGAGCAGAGGGCGGTTCGCCAGGAGTAGTGGCGGATGAGACCGAACTTTCCGTCACAGACGGCGCAACGCTTGGCGGCGACGTTCGAAGGACATTGAGGGCTGTTGCGCATTCTTGCCTCCTCTCGGTCTTGCGTGGGTAGTGGTTGGTGCTCACCTCTTGTCCGCCGTCGCACTTCGCGCACGCGTAAAGCTCGCCTTCGGGATCGTAGTGGCGTGCCAAATCTCGCGGCGAATAGGGACAACGTGCGCAGAGCTTGACTCTCATGTATCGCCTCCCAAGCGGAAGCAGCGGACCGCTTCGCCGTCGCACGCGTGGTTAGCCGGCGGGGCACGTACATGAGTCCGCCCGCATGGCTTATTGCGGCTGCGCTCAATCGTTTTGGCCGGGATCGTGGACATTTTGTCACCTGCAATCGGCTCTTGCGATTAGCAGCGAGACTAGGAGGGTTGAGACCGATCGCTCAATCGTACGTAGGGTAAGCATCCGATATCGAAAGGGATCGAGCGGTTATACTGTTGTTTGCAATGGTCGCCGGATCTAGCCGCGATCGCATCGCCGGAATGAACCCAACAGATGTCGCTGCGATGAATGGCGTGGGACCGGTCCTCCGGGACCCGTTTGTGGCCCCGCCGGGGCAGGTAAAAATTGCTGAGTTTGTTCCAAAGTGCTCTAATCGTCTTCGGCGGGAACCGGGACGCTCTGCGATGACCCGTGACCAGACGACGAATTTCTGGAATTCAGCCGCGCCGTTCTTCCCCGGCCGTATTGCGCTGGCACAGGGGACTTTTGTATTCCGTTGGCTTCGCATCGATCTGCCTCGACGGGTTCCGCCCGGTCGATCGCAGTTCAAGGGGAGACGCCTCTCGGCTTCCGCCATCCTGCAGCTGTTTGCAGTTTCCTCACCTTAATCGGGATGAGCAAGGAGATGATTAAACCTGATCTCCATCAAGGGTGGAAGAAGCCGCATTGGATCGCTTACGCTATGGCGGTCTTGTCAGTCCTCGCAGCGATCATCATTGCGGAACTCATGAGCCGCCTGCTGCATGCCGAGCCCAGTGCATTGTTGATGCTGCTTTGCGCCATTATTCTCGTCGCATGGCTTGGCGGCCTTGGACCGGCGCTGTTGGCGGTCGCACTCGCGCTTTTGGCTTTCCACTATTACTTGGTGCCGCCGATCAATACCTTTGCCTGGAAGCATAATGTGTTTGCTGTGGCGGCTCCGCAATTGCCTCGCCTAGTTCTGTTTGGCGTTGCGCTGCTCTTTATTGCGTTCGTGATTTCGGCGCAGAGAAAAGCAACCGAAAATCTCCGGCGTGCCAGCGATGAGCTACAGGCTGCGATTGAAGATCAAAAGCGGACTGAGACGGCGCTGCTACGTAGCGAGATGTATTTGACCGAAGCGCAGAGATTGAGCCGTACCGGAAGCTTCGGATGGAATGTAGCCAGCGGGGAAATAATCTGGTCAGAGCAAACATTCCGGATATTTCAATGCGATCGGGCGACAAAACCGACGCTGCAGTTTGTTTTCCAGCGCACCCATCCGGACGATCGCGCTGCGGTGCAAGACATCGTCCAGCAGGCGTCGAGCAAGGGAAGCGATTTCGACCATGAGTATCGGTTGGCGATGCCTGATGGCTCGGTAAAATACGTCCATGCTGTAGCTCGTGCCGAGAGAGATGCGTCGGGGAGCTTCAAGTTTGTTGGGGCGATAACGGATGTGACGGCCGCAAAGGAAGCGGAGCGGAAGCTGCGGCGAAGTGAAACCTATCTGGCCGAAACCCAGCGCTTGAGTCACACAAGCAGTTGGGCGTGGGATGTGCGCCGTCGAGAGTTCGTGTATCGGTCGCTCGAGGCTTACCCCCTGTTCGATCTCGATTCGGATGGTGACACCGTATCAACCCAGCCCTTTGAGGAGCGTGTTTTTCCCGAGGACAGGCGGCGGATTATTGAACTGGTGCCGCGGGCCATTCGAGACAAGACGGACTTCGAAGTTGACTTTCGTGTAGCGCTTTCGGATGGCTCGACAAAGCGCATACATTCCGTCGGACACCCTGTCGTGAACAGCGACGGTGACGTGGTCGAATTCATCGGTACGCACGTAGATGTCACCGAGCAATGCGAGGCAAAGGAGAAACTGCAAAGGGCTTTTGACGAAATAAAGAAATCCGAAGATCGTCTTCGACTGGTCATCGATACAATCCCGACGCTGGTCTGGCGCGCCGGACCGGAAGGAGTCCCGGACTTTCTTAATGAACCGGCCCTCTACTATACCGGCCTGTCACTGGACCAGGCCGAAACTGGCTGGCCTCGCGCTTTTCATCCTGACGACAAGAAGGGCATGTTGCAAAAGTGGACCGCAATACGAGAGACCGGTACGCGAGGCGGGCTAGAAGCTCGGCTCCGGCGCTTCGATGGCGAGTATCGCTGGTTTTTGTTCGAAGCTGAGCCACTGCGCGACGAGGCGGGCAACATTGTCAAATGGTATGGCTCAGCTACCGATATCGAGGACCTCAAGCAGACTGAGGTTGCGCTCCGCGAGAGCCAACAGCGTTTTCGCGATTATGCCGAAACGGCCTCCGACTGGCTCTGGGAAACCGGGCCTGACCACCGGGTCACGCGCATATCGGAGCACGTCAGTGCTATTGGTATCGTGCCTTCACACATAACGGGCTTGGCTCGCTGGGATATTGCGGCCGATGTCGACTCGGAGCCCGAAAAATGGCGGCAGCATCGAGCGATGCACGACGCACATCAACCATTCCGTGATTTCGTATATCGCGCCGTAAGCGCAAGTGGATCTCCCGTCTATGTCCGGTCAAGCGGCAAGCCATTTTTTGACGCAAGCGGCAATTTCCTGGGCTATCGGGGCACCGGTACGGATATTACGGCGACGATCCGAGCAGATCACGCCGAGGAGGCGCTCCGTAGCGCGCAGGCGGAACTCGCACATGTAACCCGCGTGACGACGCTGGGCGAACTGACGACGTCCATTGCTCACGAAGTGAACCAGCCGCTCGCCGCCGTCATCGCTAACGCCGAAGCCTGCCTGCGCTGGCTGGATCACGAAACGCCCAATCTGGCCGGCGCGCGCCGCTCGGCGGAATGGGTTATTGACGACGGCAACCGCGCAAGCGAGGTGATTCGGCGTGTTCGGGCGCTCGCGAAAAAGACTGACATTGAGAAGGTGTCGCTCGACCTCAATAGTGTCGTCAAGGAGGTCATCACGCTGGTGCAGCGTGAGCTGAGCAACCACAGCGTATCATTGCGCAAGGAGTTGGCGCCGACGCTACCCATGATCCTTGGCGATAGGGTCCAGCTGCAGCAGGTAATTATCAACCTGATGATGAACGGCATTGAGGCAATGGAGCCGGTCAGGGATCGGCCGCGCGAGCTTGTGATCCGATCGGGCCAGGACGAGACACGCCGAGTGTTCGTAAGTGTAACGGATTGCGGCGTCGGGATCTCCGCCGAAAATGCAAGCCGACTCTTCAACGCCTTCTTCACCACCAAGTCCAGCGGCCTGGGTATGGGACTCTCGATCTGTCGTTCGATCGTGGAAGCTCACGGGGGACGGCTGTCCGCCTGTTGCAATGAGGGGCCGGGTGCAACCTTTCAATTCGTTCTGCCCTTGCATCAGGAGGATGCGTTGTGACCGAGCGTCCAAAATCATCGCGTGGATCCGCTAGCGCCAAGGAGTCGATCGTCCTTGTTATCGACGACGACGCATCGGTGCGCAGGGCGCTGACCAATCTCTTTGAATCGATAGGCTTGAAGGTTGAGGTGTTCGCTTCGGCGGCCGAAATGCTGGACAGCAAGCTTCCGGACGTCGCCAGCTGCCTGGTCCTTGACATTAGGTTGCCCGGATTGAGCGGATTGGACTTTCAAACCGAACTAGCCAAGGCGAACATCCACATTCCGATCATCTTTATGACCGGTCATGGCGACATTCCGATGTCCGTCCGGGCCATGAAGGGTGGAGCGGTCGATTTCCTGACCAAGCCGTTTCGGGACCAAGACATGCTGGACGCGGTGGTGACGGCGATCGAACGGGATCGGAAACGGCGCGAGGCCGACAAGATCGTGGCGGATTTGCAAGCACTTCTTGAGACCCTGACTCCCCGCGAGCGAGAGGTTCTGGCGTGGGTATCGTCCGGACGCCTGAACAAACAGATAGCAGCCGAACTCGGACTGGCCGAGATTACCGTGAAGATCCATCGGGGACGCATCATGAAGAAGATGGGAGCGAGGTCACTGGCCGATTTGCTGCGAAAGGCCGAAACGCTCGGGGTTGGTCGCATCAAGCCCTAGGCCGTTTATTGGAGCCATCGGGCGAGACAACTTGGCGAAGCGAGCGCGTCCGCAACGAGCCCCCATGGCTAAACAGAAGTATAGGGTAGCCCAAACCATTACGACGTTCGAAGCAATCTTTGTAGGTCAAGCCGTTCGCGCCTGACCAAGCTAGCCTCGCATGGGTGCTGAGCCGGTGATGGCCCGTGCTAGTGCGGCCAAGCGGACAGTCGGGGAGGCTTGAATGGCGGAGAACGGTGCTTTTCGTAACATGGTGACGCGGCGGCGACTTCTTGCCGTGGCAGGGGCAGCAGGGGCGGCTCTCTCAAAGCCGGCATGGGCGCAAAGAATGGTTGATCTTCCGCTGCCGGGTGGTCCCGGAGCGCGCGATATCACGACCGCCTTTCCGCAGAAGGGACCGATGATCCTGCAGCGGACCCGTCCGCCGCTTCTGGAAACCCCGTTTGAGGTTTTCGACAAAGGCGTCTTCACCGCCAACGATCAGTTTTACGTACGCTGGCACTGGGCGCTCATTCCGACCGACATTGACATTGACAAGTTCAGACTGTCCGTGCGCGGCCATGTGAACAAGACATTGTCGCTGTCGCTGAATGATATCCTTCACGGATTGCCGAGCGTTCAGTTGTCCGCGGTGAACCAATGTTCCGGCAACTCGCGAGGCTTTTTCCAGCCTCGCGTGCCCGGCGGGGAATGGGCGAATGGCGCCATGGGTAATGCGCTCTGGACCGGGGTCCGCCTCAAGGACGTGCTGGACAAGGCCGGCGTGAAGCCCGGCGCTGTGCAGGTGCGATTCAAAGGACTGGATGAGCCCGTGGTGGCAGATGCGCCGCATTTCATGAAGTCGCTGGACATCGACCACGCGCGCGACGGCGAGGTGATGATCGCCTACGCCATGAACGCCGAGCAACTCCCCCTGGTGAACGGATTTCCCCTGCGGCTGGTCGTGCCGGGCTGGTATGCGACCTATTGGGTCAAGATGCTGAACGATATCGAGGTGCTGGAGCAACCGGATACCAATTACTGGACAAAAATTGCCTACACGATTCCCGACACGCCGCATGCGAGCATCAAGCCGGGCGAAACAGGCGTGAAGATGATTCCGATCAACCGTATGGTGCCGAGATCCTTCGTCACGAATATTGCGTCCGGCAGTAAGGTAAACGCTGGTGCACCCTCTTTGTTGCGCGGCATTGCTTTCGGGGGCGATTGCGGCGTGGCAAGCGTCGATTTCTCGATCGACCGCGGCCAAAGCTGGCGTCAGGCGCAACTGGGGAAGGACGAAGGCAAGTATGGATTTCGGCAGTGGCAGACGCACATAACACTGCCAACCCCCGGTGAATACAGCGTGCTGATCCGCTGCACCAATAGCAACGGTGTCGCGCAACCAGACACGCCAAATTGGAATCCGGCCGGCTTCATGCGCAACGTCATCGAATCCACCGATATCATGGCAGTTTGACGGAGTGTTCACGATGTTTCGCAACTTGCTGCCGCTGGCCGTTCTCTTGAGCATCGCGTCGACACCTTTCGTCGCGCGCGCCGTTACACCAGTCGAGCTGAAATCGGTGAAGATCGACCTGCCGGACAGCGACAAGATGTTCCCTGACGGTCCCGGTTCGGATGCGATAAATAACAATTGTCTCGCCTGCCACTCGGCTGACATGGTGCTGAATCAACCGTCATTGTCCAAGCAGGCCTGGGCCACGGAAGTTAACAAGATGATCAATAACTACAAGGCGCCGGTGGCCCCGGAAGATGTTGGGACAATCGTTGAATATTTGACTACGCTCGAGGGCGCGAAATAGACCAGGCCCCACCGTGTAACAGGCAAACGGGTTCGTGTTTGCGCATCAAGTCCTTGGTGTGTAAACCTAAGTATGACTTCACAAACCTGATTGACGGCCCACTTTTGGCGGAGGCGGTGCTAATGCGAGCGCCCCTTGCTCCCGCCTCAGGAAGTCCTGCCTTGTCCATGCTTTCGGTAATCTCGGTCGTTGATGACGACGTATCCGTCCGCACCGCGACCGACAATCTTCTAAGTTCGCACGGATACCGGGTCTATACATTTGCGTCGGCTGAGGAGTTCTTGCAGTCGAGCTGCCTGAACGACTCGTCTTGTGTCATTGCGGACGTCCAGATGCCGGCTATGGGCGGCTTGGACCTTCTGATGCACATGCGCGCCCAAGGTTACAATGCACCATTCATCTTTATCACGGCTT
Organism: Bradyrhizobium sp. 170; assembly: GCF_023101085.1. Taxonomy (NCBI): domain Bacteria; kingdom Pseudomonadati; phylum Pseudomonadota; class Alphaproteobacteria; order Hyphomicrobiales; family Nitrobacteraceae; genus Bradyrhizobium; species Bradyrhizobium sp. 170. Next base: position 3,768,917 of record NZ_CP064703.1, read on the forward strand.
TTCCGGAAGAGAACGTCCGCACGCAAGCCCTGAGGGCCGGAGCCATTTCCTTCCTGGCCAAGCCGTTCGCGGGATCCGTCTTGATCAACAGCATCGAAATTGCCCTAAGTGAACGTCGAGGCGACGCGGGCAAATGAGATCCTGAGCCCTGCCTGAGTTCGAACGCTTCCGCTGGCCTTGTCGACGTCAGCAGGGCATCAGGAGGGTGTCGTCCTGATAGCAAACAAAGGTATAGGGCGACCCAAACCTACACGACTTTACAAACAACCACCGTAGGATCGAACCGCCCGACTTGAGCGGACTAGGCTTGCATTTGCAGCTGGACCAGGGCTGCCGCAGGGTAGGCGAAAGCGGCAAGGCGAAGGGGGTGTTGACGAAGTCATTGCTCCCTTATTCCAGGCCTTCCAAGCACATCCCAGGGTCGGCAGAAAACTGGAGCTCACGGGGTAAACTTTCTATGCAACTGTCCGAGTTCATGCGCTCGACAACGCTGTGGTGGACGGCAGTGGTGGCCATGACGTTTGCGGCCTTTCTCGTCGCGCTGCTCGGCTTCGTCTACTGGAAAACAAGGGATGACCTGACGATGCGATCCGATCGTGTGATCGCCTCGCAAATCGACTTCTTCGCGCGCTTGTCGCCGGAGCGCAGGCTCAACGCGATAGATGACTATCTCAAGCAGGATCCGGGCCGCCTTAGGCTCGGGGGGGTGTTTGGGCCAGATGACCGCAGGATCGCGGGCAATCTGGAACACCTGCCGCCAAATCTTATGGCCGACAACGCGGTACAGGAAGCTGTGATCGACCGAGCCGACGAAAGCGGGAAGAAAGGACAGGCTGTCCGCCTGATCGCACGAAGGGTGCCAAACGGCGACATGCTTGTGATCGGACGAAACGTCGACGATGTCGCGGAGATCGCGCACGTCGTCGGAGGAGCGCTCGCGCTTGGTCTGCTTTCGGCGGTACTTCTCTGCTTTGCGGTCGGCGTAGCGTTGAACGCTCGCGCCCGCAGGCGAATCGTTGAAGTCAACGAGCGGGTACAGCGCATTGTCGCCGGCAATTTGCGTGAACGACTCCCGCATCGGAACACCGACGATCCGTTCTCCAAATTTGCCATGATAGTAAATGGTATGCTCGACGAGATGGAAACTCTCATCCACGCCCTTGCGGGCCTCGGCAATGACATCGCGCATGACCTGCGCACGCCACTTACGCGTGCACAATTGACGCTCGAGCGCGGTCGCGCCAACGCCACCACATTGGAGCAACTGCAGACGGCCGCAGACAAAACGCTAGGCTCACTAGATCAGTCGCTTTCAATCATTACCGCCATTCTGCGGCTTGCGGAAATCGAGAGAAGTCAGCGGTCGGCCGGCTTCGGCAAGGTCGCGTTGGCGGAAATCACACGCGAAGTGGTCGACATGTACGAGCCGATAGCGGAAGACAAAGGTGTCGCCCTTCTGATCCAGTCAGCTGATGAACTAAGCGCTCATGGTGACCGGGACTTGCTTATCGAGGCGGTGGCCAATCTCGTCGACAACGCCATAAAGTTTACGCCCGCCGGTGGGCAGGTTGAGATCGAATTATTTCGCAGCAAAGGCGAGAATATCGTGCGCGTGAGGGATACCGGTCTCGGCATCACCGAACACGAGCGTGACGCGGTCCTAAGGCGTTTCTACCGGTCGGATAGAGTAAACCACACGTCAGGCCTGGGTCTCGGCCTTAACCTGGTGGCCGCCATTGTAAAGTTGCACGGCTTCCGATTCACGATCCTTCCGGGGTCTGGGTGCGTGGTCGAAATTGCATGTCCGCATGCGTCGACCCTTTCGTGAACAACGGGAGCTGGTTCCGACAGACGTGCCCAAGTTCCGGCGCCCGTCCGGCGGTCGATGCAAACTTCAGCATGCGCGCGAAGCTTCGCAGCCCTCCCAGAATGGGGACGAGCCAATGGCCGCGGAGGATCATGGCGCAGCGGCGACCTGCTCATGGGCGTCCAGCTGGAATAGACGAGGGCTGCACCGGCATTGACGGTGGTCGCAACACCGAGCACCTCAGCGATCTCTACCCGCGAAGCGCGGTGACGCGCCGCCGCTTCGGCGTGCACGGCGATACAGCCGTCGTACCGGACGGTGACGGCGACCGCGAGCGAGATCAGTTCACGGGTCTTCGGCCCGAGCAGATTTGTGTTTTGGCCAGCGGCGGTCAGGGCTTGATAGCCCTTGATCGTGTCGGGGTTAAGCTTGGTATTTCGCCACATTGAGCTGCTGACATTCAAGCATGGCCATGTGACTGCTCCTGATTTCGATTTGGCAAGTGGCCTGTTCCAAAGTGAATGCAACATGCCTCGCTTTCTTTCGCTCTATTCCGTTCTGATCCTGACGTTGAATACGTTGCCGTTGACGGTGCGCAACTGCAACGTCGCGGCGCGAGAGAGGTTGCCAGTGTCCGAAACGCTCGCGGCGGGTAGCGTGATCGTCGCCATGGCACCCATCTGCGCGCGAAGCCCGAACGGACCCGATGCAAAGCGATTGTAGGAGAACTCGTTGGCGATTGCCGAAGCCGGCAGGTGGCTCAACGCGGTTCCGTCCCATTGCTCGAGCACAGAGCCATCAATGGACTTCAGGACTGCAGTCATCACATTGGAAGGCGCTGCCGGCGTGCCGCCATCGAGATAGGCGTGGAAGCGCACGGCGCCGTTCGGGAGCAGGACACCGTCCGTTAGACTAAGGTGATGCTTGCTCGGACTAACCGGTCCACCATGAAACGGAGTGACCACCGAGCCGCGAAGGTAATCGTAGGTGGCAACACTGAAAATGACAGTCGCAGCAAGCGCCGCGACCGCGACTCTCTGGAACGGCTCACTCCGCATCGGAAGCGGCAAGGCTCCAGACATCCACCGAAACCACGGCCGGCCAGCGAGCGCAGGCCTGCGTGCCAGCAGCGCGTTGTCGAGCGAGAAGGCGCCGCTGCCGCCAAGCATCAAGGTGGCGCCGATCGCCGAATTGCAAGCCGCCATTGTCCATTCGTCTATGCAGGTTGCACCCTGCCATCCGAACATCAGCATCAGCATCACGGAGAGGCCGATTGAGACTAAAGCCGCGGCCCGGGTGAGCAGGCCGGTGATCAGGAGCAGTCCAGTGATGAGCTCGGCCGCGCTGAACAGAATGAGCGAAGAATAGAGAAAATAGAAATGATGTAGCAGATAGGCGATGAGCTGATCCGTTCCGAGCAAGGCGCCCGGCATCGCCGATTGGAGTTTGTTGGCCATCCAACTCGCGGCGTTCGGATCGAGTTTGGCGGGCGCGTAGATGAAGCGACGCGAGCCGCCGCCCCAATAGATGAATCCTTGAATGAAGCGGATCGAAAGCAGAGCGAGCGCAGCGCTGCGCAGCGCGTCTGTCCTGCCGCGTAGGGCAGCGGCTGGATGGGAGGCGGCAGCCGTACCGTCTTTGACCTGGGCGAGGGCAGCCGATGCAAAATTAATACGGCGAAGAAAAGATGTCATGACCTAACCCGGTGCTATTTTGCGTAGTGAAAGCCGACCTGCTGCAACTCGGGCAGGGTGCCGGCGGCACCGGGGATCAAAACCACGTCATCCACCAGATGGTTGGTCAATTCCGCCGCAAGCGCGGCATGAGAGAGCTTGTCGGGATTGATATCGACTTTGATAAGGGCCGCAGCCTGTTCCCAAATTGCATTGTGGCAGGACAAGAAGACAACGCCGCGCCGCATCAGGGCCGGGATCGAATTATCGTCGCCGGAGAACGGGCCCGCCGGATCCTCATAGTTCGCCGGATTGGCAGCCACCGCTTTCCGTTCGACGATGGATGTATTGGTCTGGAATTCCTCGCCAGCCAGTTGTGTGAGCTGATACTTGTCCCACGTGGCCTGATCATAGAGCGCAAGATTCGCCGTACCATGCGTAACCGAGACGGTGAGGAAGTCAGGATGCTTGAACGACCATATCTGCGAATTGAGCGCGTTGCGCATCAGGTTCAGCCAGGGGCCCGCGATGTCGGTGTTATCCCATGCCTGCCTTGGCGCAGGACCGTAGGACAGCACTTCCATCAATGCTTCGTGATCCCATTGTTCTGAGCTGTTCAGGATCATCGGCACCGTCTTGAAGTCGCGGCGGCGAGGTGCCTGCGCGAGACGCTTCTTTAAAGCGCCAAGACGTGTTGCACCGAGCGGCGTCAATGCGGATTCGATGGCCGCTGTTGCAGGCTTGGCCGCGGCCGATGCAAGGCCGACCGCGCCTGTAGCCAGGCTCAAAGCGAATGTTTTCAGTATGCCTCTTCTTCCGGTGGTGACCTTCACGGACGTCTAACTCCTGCTTGTTTCTCTGCAGGCAGATAGACGTCGGGCTAACTCGGGGCCATTAAATAATTTGAATGAGATCAACGCGGGAACGCCCGCACCGACGCGTCTTTCTCAAATGAAATTTACTGGCGTAACGGCAATCGCGCTCCGATGTAGCCTTACACCCCAACACACTCTCCAAGGGAGACCAAGATGAAATTAGCATTGATCGGCGCCGCCGCTGTTGCCGCGGCAGCTTCCGCAACTCCGGTACTGGCGCAGGCTGTTATCGAAGACCCCGGCTATTGCGCGCAGTTCTACCCCAACGCCAATTGTCAAAATCTGGGACCGGGTAATCCGTACACCGATGGTGGTTCCAGGCGGAACGGGAAGACTATGGTGTTACGCCACGCGACGCAGCCGACCGAGCCCGAGGCGTACCGTTATCATGGCGGACCGAAGTACAACGATTGACGACATGGCTCAGTGCGCCATGTGGGCGAGAATGGCTTACTCATCTGCACCGTCGCGTTATGGCCGGCGGCCAGTGCTTCCACGATCTGGTCCCAGACGCCAGCCCGCCCAACGAACGAAGCGATTGTGACAAGTGGTGCGGGACCATATGTCTCTGGCAGATCGCGCCATGGCGCATCTGAACGCAGGACCCAAAAGATGCCATTGAGCACGCGACGGACACTTGCACGCCGAACGCCGCGCGACTTGTTCGGCAGCATCGGCTTGATGGCGGTTCCATTCATAATCGCTGAGTTCGTAGCGCATGATTTGAGGCTCCGGTTTCGGAGCCTTACGTCTCGGACAGCGCCGTCAACCCGCAATGGCCTATGGCGTTGCCGCTAATGCTCTGAATTTACTTCCGCTTTCGGCGGCATAGCGGACCTGGCCGGACTTGCTACAGGCTCGACCGGTCGCGAATGGACCCAAGCGGACTCTCATCGGCGGTCGCCCCACAGCAATCGTCGGCGCCGAACCTGTTGCCTTTTAAGATGACTGTGGCGCGGCTGCCACTCGGATCGGAATTTTCTGGCGTCGCTGCATATGGCGCCGACTTTGTCTTGCCGACCAACTTTACCATCCTACAATCGTACTTGTTGAGCCAGGGAGGCTCGCATGTCAAAGCTCGGCATTTTTGCTGCAGTGATCATCGCAGCCGCTGGCGCCTCCTACGGAGTTGAGGCGTGGGCCGCCGACGTCGTTCCGACCGGGGCTTCCGCGGCAACCGCCGCGCCCAAGCTGTGCACCGACGGTTGGGACTTTATTGCCACGGACTGCCAGCTGACTTGGCGGGGCATCACGGTCTATGGCGCAATAGACGCGGGGTTCGGCTGGCAGAGCCACGGCGCGCCGTGGGACCCACGATCCGCTGTCGGAGCCTCATACTTAATCCAGAAACAGAACAACTCGGCGCTTTGGGGCCCTGCACCCAACGCGTTGACCAATTCATTCATTGGAATCAAAGGAACTGAGCCGATCGGCGGGAACGTCTCTGTTGTCTTTGCTCTGGATGCCGGCTTCGACCCATATTCCTTGCGATTCTCCAATGGACCGGGATCGATTGCTGCGAACGCCGGCATCCCCCAAAACTTTGCAACCGCCTACTCGGATTCAAGCCGAGCGGGCCAGTGGTTCAACGGCCAAGGTTATGTCGGCGTCAGTTCTCCGACCTATGGCACCCTGACCGTTTTCCGACAGAACTCGCTGACCCTGGACGCTGTCTTCGACTACGATCCGTTCGGCGCCTCTTACGGCTTCTCACCCATCGGCTTTCAGGGAATAACCTGTGGCGGCGGCAATACCGAAAACTGTAGAAACTCGACGTCATTGAAATATCGGATCAACGTCGGCCAGTTCCGGGCGGCGGCGCTGTGGCAGTTCGGCGGCTACGCCCAGAACAATGCCTCCAATGGTGCATACCAGTTCCAAGCCGGCGGCGATATCTCAACGTGGGGTAAAGGTGTGCTCTCGGTCGACGCAATTTACAGCCATGTCAGAGATTCCGTGTCGCTCGCACTTGCGCCGGGAAGCAATAACGCCAATGGGGTGCCGATACCGCCGTTCTTGCCACAGACGCTCACAGCGACGATCTCCGACAATGAAGCCGTGATGCTCGTGGCCAAATACACGAACGGACCGCTGAAGTTGTACGCCGGTTACGAGCATATTCGATACATGGCGCCCAGCAATCCGCAAACCGCTTTCACCAATATCGCGGGAACCTTTCTTTGTCTGGGCTGCGATGCGCTCAACAACACGAATATCAACAATACCGCCTTCGGCGTGAACGGTCTTGGCAACAAGACTTTCCAAGTCATGTGGGCAGGGGCCAAGTACGCTGTTACTGAAAACCTGGATGTGATCGGCGCCTATTACCATTATATCCAGAATTCTTTCTTCGGCACCGCCGCCGGGGGGCCCGCCCCCTGCTTCGGCACCGAGCACCCGCAATGCGCCGGGACATTCGACGGGATCTCTGCCGCTGTCGATTGGCGGTTTGCACCAAAGTGGGATCTCTATTCCGGGATCATGTTCACGCAAGTGAATGGCGGATTGGCCTTCGGCTTTCTCCAGCGCAACAACATCGCCCCCACGGTCGGATTGCGCTTCCGCTTCTGAAAGCTGGCTACGACCGATCTGTGGGTGTGCTTCGGACCGCGGCGCTGACCCAGATTACCCTGCGAGCCAAGCATGACGGGGCCAGGGAAGCTTTGTGCCGGTCCGGGCCGCAGCCGGATTGACGGCGGACCAAAACCAAGAACGGGACCGACATGGGGCCGACAGTGCCCGCGTTTGCGACTGCAGCAAGTATGAGTCCGCTGTTGGCGCCAGAAACGGTCATTCCCGGATAGCCCGAGACATCGGGCCTGATCAGGTCTGAGCGTCTTAGGCCGATTGGATGTCATTTCTTACTCGCGATCGCCCCTCATGACGGGCCCGGAGTCTACCGGGCGAAATCCCGTAGCGTTTCCGAAACGCGCGCGAGAATGCGCTCTCGGAGTCGTAGCCGACCGCTGCCGCCACCTGCGCCAGGGTTGCATTCGTCGAGCTGAGGCGCTGGCGTGCCAGACCGAGCCGCAACTCACTCAGGAAGCCGAGCGGCGGAAGATCGCCCTCCCTGCGGAAGATCCGAACCAGGGTCGCTCGCGAAACATGCGCTTCCGCCGCAAGCTCGTCCAGCGTCCATGGATGCGCGGGAGCTCTCAACATGGCGGTGACGGCTCTGGCCGAAGACGACGACGCGAGCAGTCGTATTATGCCGCTCGATGACGCGGACTGTTCGAAATGCATGCGAAGCATCATCACGAAGAGAGCGGTGGCGAGCTCGGTGGCGATCGTCGCTGCGCCCGGACGCGCGGCCTGCAGTTCTTCATCGATCGCCTGCACGAGCATCCGCATCCGGTCGAACAGATCCGTTCTGCCGATGCTGAGCACGATCGCCTTTGGCAAAGCGGCGGTGACGAGGCTGTACATGGCCCCTTCGAAACGCAGCCGGCCGCAGATCAGCTCGGTGTCGCTCGCGTCGCGGGTGTTTGTCTTGATCCTGATCGCGTTGTTGTATTCGGTTCTGATCGGCACTCCAGGGCTTCCGCCGCGGCTCGCCGATCGCACGACGTGGGAGTCGCCCTGCGGGAGCAGAAGGATGCTGCCGGCTTCCAGCCTGAACGTTTCCCCGCAATACCGCTCCAGCAGGCAACTTCCATTGGTCACGATGTGAAATTGCGCAAAGCCCGTCGGCTCTGCTTCGTGCGCGACCTCCCATTGCAAGGCAAACCGGCACACATCCTGAATTTCCGGGCGCACCCGGAACAGGGGAGCAATCGCACTGAGCGGGTTGAGAGGAGCCGCCTCAGTCCCGGCATCCGGATGTTTGATCCGGTCCGCACAGATTTTGCGCCGCGAGAGCATCGCCAATTCCATGTTCGCACCGATTTCCCAAAGCATCGAATGAATGAGGAGAATGTAATGCGGATGCGCCAACCCAAGCGCGGAGTTCAGACGCGCAACGATCACGAATACGCGATGAAGAAAACATTCATCGGCGGCGCCCTTGCATTGCCGGTCCTGGCTTATCCCGCTCGCGCCTCGGCGCGCAACGCGGAGCGCTGAACACAGTCAATCTCACCGTTCATTCCGCGTTTCACATCGCACCGAAGAGGAGAGCGTCATGCACATGCTGGATTGGAATACATATCGGCAGCAGCTTCTCGCCGGGGTCGGCGGCTTCGGCAAGCTCAACCCCGATATCATCAAGGGCTACACCACCCTCAGCCGGGCCGGCCAGAAGGACGGTCACCTCGATGAAAAGACCCGCGAACTCGTCGCGCTTGCGGTCGCCGTCACCCTGCGCTGCGACGGCTGCATCACAGTACATTCCGCGGAGGCCCGGGAACGGGGTGCGACCAGGGAAGAGATAGCCGAAGTGCTGGGTGTTGCGGTCTCCGTCAATGCCGGCGCGGCCGTCGTCTATTCCACCCGCGCGCTCGACGCATTCGACGCCGCCGCCGAAATCAATCCCAACCCCTGAGGCGAACTCATGATCGGCTATCTTCGTCTGCCGCTTTTCTGGATCGCTCATTCCGATCGGGTCGGCATCCCGCTGATGCGCGTCGCCATCGCGATCGTCTTCCTGTGGATCGGCGCGCTCAAATTCGCGCCCTATGAAGCCGACAGCATCACGCCCTTCGTCGCCAACAGCCCGTTTATGTCGTTCTTCTACGAGCATCCGACCGAGTACAAGGCGCACCTCACGCACGAGGGTGAGTTGAAGCCGGCCGAGCGGGCTTGGCAGACCGCGAATAACACCTATGGCTTTTCCGACGGGCTCGGAACTATGGAGATAACGATCGGCCTGCTGACGCTGCTCGGCGTGTTCTCGCGCCGATGGGGCATCGTGGGCGCGACGCTCTCGTTCCTGACGCCGTTCGTGACGTTGTCTTTCCTGATCACGACGCCAGACGCGTGGGTCTCTGCGCTTGGCGATGCGCAGCACGGCTTCCCTTATCTGTCAGGCGGCGGACGGCTCGTGCTGAAGGATGTCATGCTGTTGGCCGGCGGCCTGCTGATCATGGCGGACAGCGCCCGCGCCTTCCTTGAGGCGCGCCCTTCTTGGTGGACCGCACAAAGAACGCCCAGAAGTCAAAGGAAAGATCAATCCGAACGGTCGGATTCCGACCTTGGTTGATGGTGATCTCGTGATGTCAGCCCGCCCAAACCAAAGGAGAGAAGTCATGGATTCCATTTCACGCCGCCAGATCTGGCAGTGACCGCTGCCGGAGGCCTCCTGACGACAACCACAGTTGTGAACGCGCAATCCGGGCCGTTCCAGTCCAGGCCGGGGGACGGGGGAGTTGCGCGAGCAGCGACGGAGCTGCCTCCGGGCGACAAAGTCGCTTACCACGATCCCAAAGAGGTGGCAGACACGCCCGATTTCCGCTTCTCGCTCGACGGCAACCGCCCGAAGGTGACGTCGGGCGGCTGGGCGAAGGAGGCCACCGTCCACCAGTTCCCCATCAGCAAGGGGATCGCGGGCGTCCACATGTTCCTCGATCCGGGCGGGTCGCGCGAGCTACACTGGCACGCAATCGCAGCCGAATGGGCCTATGTCATCGACGGGCGCTGCCAGACGGTGGTTCTCGACCCGTCAGGGGCGAGCGAGATCAACAACTACGGGCCGGGCGATCTATGGTTCTTCCCCAAGGGCCACGGTCACTCGATCCAGACCATCGGCGACAAGCCCTGCCACTTCATCCTCGCGTTTGACAACGGCGCCTTTTCCGAGCACGGCACCTTCTCGATCACGGACTGGATCGACGTGACGCCCAAGGACATGCTGGCGCTCAGCTTCGGCGCGCCGAAGGACGTCTTCGACGCCTTCCCGAAGGGCGAGACCTACATCCAGGCGGGCCCGGTGCTGCCCGCGTCGGAAGCCCTCGACGCGCCCTGGCCTAAGGAGTCGACGCACAAGTTCAGCCTGCTGCACGACAACCGGGCGGCGCGCGACTTCGATGGCGGCACGTTCCGCCTCGCGACGGTCGATGAGTGGCCCATCTCCAAGAGCATGTCAGGCGGCGTGATGAGCATCAAGCCGGGCGCCATGCGAAACCTGCATTGGAACGTGAACGCGAACGAGTGGCACTACTATCTGCGCGGCGTGGCGCTCTTCGGCTCGGGCGGGCGCGGCAAGGTGGCCGAGTTCCAGCCGGGCGACGTCGCCTATATTCCGCAGGGCTTCGGGCACGCGATCAAGAACGTCGGCGATGAAGATCTGGAAATCGAGCAGACTTGGGACAACGGCAAGTTCGAAGAGATTGACCTCGCCAAGTGGATGCAATCCAGCCCGCGATACCTGTTGGCCAACAACTTTGCCGGGGTACCCGAAACAACGATTACCAGGCTTAAGCAGACATAAGCGGCGCCCGGCATGCTATTCGGAATTGGGTCACGCCGGAATTTATGTGTCGGCCGCGTCGGACCGGGTTCACGGGCCGGATGGCCAGTGAGCTCCAGGTCCTGTTCTATCCCGTCACTGATGATGTCTCCGACAATGGCTCGTACGGCAGCAGCCTGCTGGCCCACCTATCGCGTGTCGGCCGCGGACATTTTCTTCCTCCAAGCTTCCGAAACACGGGTTGGAGGTCTCTCATGAGAATCAAGGTTCCGGTCGTGCCGGCCTCGTTCTTCGGCATGGTCATCGGTTTGGCCGGTCTCGGCACGGTCTGGCGCTGGGCGCATCAGGTCTGGGGCCTGCCGGCTGTCGTCGGCGAAGCGATCATCTGGCTTTCAATCGCCGTATGGGTGGGTCTTACGATCCTCTACATCGCCAAATGGTCCGTCGCCTGCGACGACGCCAGTGCCGAGGTCGCGGACCCCGTCCAGTGCTGTTTCGTCGGCCTGATCGGCGTCGCGACCATGCTCGTCGCCGGCGGTATCCAGCCCTATTCGCCCGCGCTTGCAGTGATCCTGTTCACGGCCGGCGCCGCCTTCGCGTTCGGCTTCGCGGTCTGGCGCACCGGCGGTCTCTGGCGGGGCGAGCGCGAGCACGCCGCAACGACCGCAGTCCTCTATCTGCCGAGCGTCGCCGGCAGTTTTGTCACCGCCATCACCGCCGCGGCGCTCGGCTATGCCGATTGGGGGCAAGTGATCTTTGGCGGCGGCCTCTTTTCCTGGCTCGCTATCGAATCCGTGCCGCTCGGGCGCATGCTGACCGGTCCGGAACTCGCCGCCGCGCTTCGCCCGACGCTCGGCATCCAACTCGCCCCGGCGCCGGTCGGTGCGGTCGCCTATCTCAGCGTCACACAAGGCCCGCCGGACGTGTTCGCCCATGCGCTGATCGGCTATGGCGTGCTGCAGTTGCTGATCCTCCTCCGCCTCCTGCCGTGGATTGGCCCGGGCGGGTTCACGCCCTCCTACTGGGCCTTCACCTTCGGCATCACCGCACTGGCGACGGCGCCGTTGAAGCTTCTCGCTCGCGGCGACAGCGGCGCGATTGCCGACCTTGCCGGCATCCTGTTCGGCGCGGCGAACCTAGCGGTCGCCGCCGTCATGATCGGCACGGTCCTGCTTGCGATGCGAGGAAAGTTGTTCGCGAAGACCGTGACCTTTCGCCTCTTGGCGCACGGCTCCCCCGCAGGGTGAGGAGCAGTTTCCGCGCTCGGGTGGCACCAACTGGACTGATCGCCTTCCTGTGCTCGCATCCGCGCTCCCAACGATCCCACGCAGATCGGTGATCCTGGACGCGGAGCTCGTATCTGAGGACGGGTTCAAAGTGCTGGTTCTCCAGAGATGCGGTACCCTTTGACCGTTGCCTGCTTGCGGGCATTGTCTATCCATAATCGGAAAAGGCAGTTGCCCATCTTGATCCATGAGCCGCAGCGGTCAATCCAGAAGGATAGCGGGGAGGGAGGTGAAGCGGCAGCCTTCCTTGCCGGCATAGATGTGGTTTGGTTGAGCCTAATCCTCTCGGTGGCCCCGATATTCGGTCGGCGTAAGTCCGGTGATTTTACGAAATGCTCTCGTGAACGAACTCGTTTCGCGAAAGCCAAGCTGGATGCCGATCTGTGTCACAGAGAGCGCCGGCCCCCGCAGCAGGCTCCTGGCGCGATCCATCCGGCGGTCCATATGGTAGCGATGCGGCGGCACGCCGAAGGATTGTTTGAAGGCGCGCGCAAAGTGAAAGACGCTCAGATCGACAAGCTCCGCGAGAGCGACCAACGAAACGTCCTCCGCGAGATGCTCCTCGATGAATTCCACCACGCGCTTCTGCTGCCACACTGGCAAGCCGCCACGCATCGGCCTCGCCACAACGGACGTGGTTCGTTCCAATCGGATGAGTTCGTGCATCAGTACCAGACTCAAGGCCTCTGCATACTGGCGGCTTCCCGGATCGCAGTTCCCGACCTCGGCCTTCAGTTTGAGCGCCGTATTCCAGACGGCTTGATCGAAGAAGAACAGTCGCGGACTGATCGTGGGACAAGTGATGCCAGTTTCCGGATCAAACAACGAATCCTGCACATCAATATAGAAATATGTGACGCGCGTGAGAACTCGCGGCGTCTGCCATCCGTAGAAGCGATGCCCGGCAGGCACGAAGCTGAGCTTGCAATTGAACTCGCGCAAAGTCGATTTTGGCAAACCCTCGATAAGCGTCTCGCCTTCATGTCGTTCTGCACGCTCGTAAGCGACCAGCAGATGCCTTCGCGCTTGGAAGCCGTATTCGAACGTTTCGCGCCGGGTGACCTCTACCGTGTCCGCTTGTATTGCGCCCCAGTTCGCTAGTTGCCGGCGAGCGATATCGGGCGGCGAAATTTCAACGATTGATGGAGGGGAGGGACGAGAATAACCCGCAATGCTGCTGCCGAGGTCACTCATACTGCCTCCAGACAGGCGCACTGGCTCTTCTCCTCGGCCAGCATTCTTCTGTCGAGACATGGAAGCGGCGGTGGGATCATTTTTCATCAAGCCAACATTGCTGTTCGCGGCCAAAGAGTGCTGTCCGCCTTTGTGGGAACTGTAGTCGAGGGCCAAACTAAAGCGGATGGGTTTTCCGCGCCATTAAATTGCCGTTCAGACACTAAATTCGATTTTACTCGAGGCGGAATGCGCGAGCCCAGGCGCGCGTGCGTCATGCGAGTGCCAAGCTGGGCGACGGAGATCGGGAAATCCAGGCAAGACAACGCAACGCGCGGCAAGCTGAGACAAGCACGGGATCCGTTCATCCCCAGATCCCGGATGTGCCCGTCGCAAGGTGCGCATCAATCGGTGCGGCTGCGCTGGGTCAGGAGTTCCTATGTCCGAGCACGAACCCGGCTCTCCTCTCACTTCCGGAGGTGCGTCCGTAGTTCCGTCCCGCGAGCGCGGAGGCGTTTCGAAATTGGCCGCTGCCCGCCCGCCGGCGCTGGGCGAAATTGGGTTTGTCGGCCTCGGCCGCATGGGGGCGGCGATGGCCGCCAACCTCGCGGCCAAGGGACGACAGGTGATCGCCTATGTCCGCCGCCCGGATCGGGTCGGCGAGCTTGAGGCACTCGGTCTGAGGCCCACCACGGACATTGGCGATCTGCTCCACTGCGACGTCGTCATCAGCATGTTGCCGGACGACGACGTCGTGCGCGAAGTCGTGTTCGGTCGCACGGAGGTTGGCCTCGACGGTCTGGCCGCGGGTCTGATGCCCGGCGCAATCCATCTGTCGATGAGTACGATCAGCACGGCGGCTGCATCGTTGCTGGCGCGCGAGCATGCGCGGAACGGACAAGGTTATGTCGCTGCGCCGGTCTTCGGGAATCCGGATGCCGCCAAGGCGCGCCAGCTGTTCATCGTTGCCGCCGGCGTCGCGGCCGATGTCGAGCGCTGCCAGCCGATCCTCGACAGCCTCGGACAAAGGACGTTCGTGATCGGTGACGAGCCGGGAAACGCAAATCTCGTCAAACTGCTCGGCAATATGATGAGCGCCACGGCACTAGAGATGCTCGGAGAAGTCGTTGCCGTACTCCGGAAGCATGGGCTGGATCCCCAGCCCTTCATCGACATCATGACGAGCACAATGTTCGGCGGGCGTGCGCACAAAATTTACGGCGACAAGATTGCTCGACAGAGCTACGCCCCGGGATTTGTCTTACCCCTCGTGCTCAAGGATGTGCGGCTTGCCCTTGCAGAAGCAGAGAACGCGGGCGCTCCGATGCCATCGGTGGGCGTGGTTCGAGACCGGTTAATCACGGGAATCGCGCGGGGTTACGGCGAACTCGACTGGACCGCCCTGGGGCGCATCGCCGAGGAGGAAGCCGGTCTCTACGCCGCGCCACCGGTCGCTGCCGATTGAAGTTGGACTTGTCCGCCATCCACAGCCTGAAGGCGCATCCACGGAAGAAAGAACAGGATTATGACTCATCAATCAGAAGCTCTCGCAATGAAACTGCCGCTTACCGAGATTCCCGGCACGTCGCTCAAGGTGTCGCCCGTCGCCATTGGCACCTGGGCCATCGGCGGGTGGATGTGGGGCGGAACCGACGAAGCTGAATCTGTCGCCACTATCCAGGCCGCTTTCGAGCACGGCATCAACCTTGTCGACACCGCCCCCGTCTACGGATTCGGCCGCTCTGAAGAGATCGTTGGCAGGGCGATCGCTGAAAGCGGGTCACGCTCGCACGTGCTAATTGCCACCAAGGCTGGACTTCAATGGGAGAACGGAAGGGTATCTCGCAACGCCAGCCGCGCCCGCATCATGCGCGAGGTCGAAGATTCCTTGCGCAGGCTTCGAACCGATTACATCGATATCTATCAGGTCCATTGGCCTGATCCGCTGATTACGATCGAAGAAACCGCGGACGCAATGCACATGCTGCTTGAGCAGGGGAAAATCCGCGCCATCGGGGTGAGTAATTTTTCGGTCGGCCAGATGGAGCGGTTTCGCTGCGTCGCGCCGCTGCATGTGCTGCAGCCGCCGTACAACTTGTTCGAACGCGGCATCGAGACCGACCTTCTACCCTACTGCCGAAAGAACAACATTGCGATGCTGGGATATGGGGCGCTGTGCCGGGGCCTCCTGTCCGGACGGATGCAGGCAAATACGGCTTTCGGTGGCGACGATTTGAGGCGCGCCGACCCGAAGTTCCTCGAGCCTCGCTTCGCGCAATATCAGACCGCTGTACACAGGCTCGATCGACTCGCTCAGCAACGCTTCGGCAAGCGGGTTATTCATCTGGCGGTCCGGTGGATGCTCGATCAGGGCATCACCACGGCATTGTGGGGCGCCCGGCATCCCGATCAGTTGCAGCCGGTAGACGAAGTGGTGGGTTGGTCGCTCGATGCCTCCGCCAAGCTCGAGATCGATCGGATCCTGCGCGAAACCATCACCGATCCGGTTGGCCCGGAATTCATGGCCCCGCCGTCGCGGAGCGTTGCAGCGTGACGCGCTGGTGGTCGACATCACATAGGGAAGGCGTTGCTGCTGGACCTCAGTTTGGCCTCGGCTCGTCGGGAATTGCGCAAAAAGATCCGGTCGATTGATCTAACCAATTCGCGACAAGATATCTTAGGAGGTTTCCAATGGACTCCGCGGCTCTATTCTTGTCGCGAATTCAATTCGCATTCACCATTTCATTCCACATCATATTTCCGGCCTTCACCATCGGGCTGGCAGCCTGGCTCACCGTCCTTGAGGCGTTGCATTTGCGCACCGGTCGCTCGGCTTATCGCGTGCTGTTCGACTTCTGGCTCAAGATATTCGGCCTAGCGTTCGGGATGGGGGTCGTATCCGGCATCGTGATGGCGTTTCAGCTCGGCATGAACTGGAGCGTGCTGTCCAGGATGTCGGGGCCCATTCAGGGGCCGCTGCTTTCGTACGAGACGTTCACGGCTTTCATGCTGGAGGCGACGTTTTTCGGGGTTCTCATTTTTGGCCGACCTCGCGTCCCCCCGTGGTTCTATCTCTTTTCAACCGCTATGGTTGCCCTGGGAACGACGTTCTCCGCCTTCTGGATCATGGTCAACAATAGCTGGATGCAAGCACCAGTCGGCTACGCCGTGGAAAAGGGAATATTCGTTCCGCACGACTGGACTGCAATCAACTTCAGCCCGGTGGTGTGGGTGCGGTTCCCGCACATGTTGCTTGCGGCATACTTGACCGGAGCGTTCTGCGTCGCCGCGACTGGCGCATGGTATCTGCTGCGCGGGAGGTTTATGGCCGAAGCCAAGATCATGCTCCGTATGGGGCTTTGTCTGGCAGCTGTGCTGATGCCGATTCAGCTCTTTATCGGACACCTGGCCGGCGACTATGTTCATGACCGCCAGCCCGAAAAATTTGCGGCCATCGAGGGCCGCTGGCATGACGAGCAGCCCGCCAGCGAAGTCTTGGTTGGCATTCCCGATGAAGCGTCGGCGAGCAACAAATACGCGATCTCGATACCCGTTCTTGGAAGCCTGATCGGAAGCATGAGCTTTGATTCCAAGGAGGTCGGGTTGACCAGTTTTCCGCGGCAGGACTGGCCTCCGGTACTTATCCCGTTTTTCACCTTTCGTATCATGGTCGGGTGCGGGTTGATCATGCTGGCGCTCGCCTTCATCGGCTCGTACCTCAGTCTCACGCGACGGATCGGTCGATACCGCCTGTTCCTGTGGGCGACATTTCTGAGCTTCCCGTTGCCCTTTATCGCGACGTGGACCGGCTGGTTCACCGCCGAGGTTGGTCGGCAGCCTTGGGCGGTCTACGGGTTGCTTCGAACCGCTGACGCGATGACCCCGTTCCTGACCGCCCAAGCGGCGGCGATCTCGCTCGTGATCTTTGCAATTGTCTACACGTTCATTTTTTCGTTCGGCGTCTTCTACATCTATCGGCTGATGCGGACCGGCTTGGTGCGGCCAATGGTGACGCCGGCATTTGCGGCGGTGCCCAACCGGCCGCTTTCGCTTGCCGGCGAGGATGCACGCGTGCTGGCGGAAGCTGGAGAATAGCCATGGTGACCTACTGGGTATCGCTGCTCGCCATCAGTATTCTGCTGTATGTCCTGCTGGACGGCTTCGACCTCGGCATCGGGATCCTGTTTGGGCTGACACGTGATGAAGCGAGGCGGCACGCCATGTGGGGGGCTGTCGCGCCGATCTGGGACGGTAACGAGACATGGCTGGTCGTCACCGCGGTTATCCTGTGGGGAGCATTTCCGGCCGTATATGCGATGCTGATGTCCGCGTTCTACCTTCCGCTCGTCGTCATGCTGTCAGCTCTCATCCTGCGCGGTGTGGCGTTCGAGTTTCGCTACAAGGCAGAGCGGATGCGCGGGATCTGGGACTTCTGCTTTTTCGGCGGCTCGCTGGTGGCGACCTTCGTCCAGGGCATGACCGTCGGCGCGCTGGTAGAGGGGTTGCCGATCGCGAACGGTCAGTACACTGGCGGCGATTTTGGCTGGTTCAGCCCGTTCGCCGTACTTTGCGGTATCGGGCTGTGTTTCGGCTACGCGCTTCTTGGCGCCTGTTGGCTGATCAGAAAGTGCGATGGGGACGTCAAGGCGGCCGCCTATCACCAGGTTCCTTATTTATCGATCGGACTACTGGTCTTCCTCGTTGCCGTGTTCTCCTTTGCGTTGGCTGAAAATCTCCAGATCATGCATCGATGGGTCGAGCGTCCCTATCTCTTCTTCTTTCCCGCTATCGCTGCCTTGGCGGCAATCGTGCTTGCGATCAGCGTTGAGCGCCATCGCGACGGATTGCCGTTCTACATGGTCGCGCTGATCTTTCTGTCGGCCTTCGGAACATTGGCCAACTCGTTCTGGCCGTACATGATCCCCTACGTCATGACAGTCGAGGAGGCCGCGGCGCCTCATTCCAGTCTGGCATTCATGTTCTGGGGGGAGGGGCTCTTCGTTTACCCGCTGATGCTGATCTACACGGTGATCAGCTATCGGGTATTTAGGGGGAAGGTACGCGCGACACCGATGCACTGAGGGGTCCGCCGGCGGCCCGGCTAAAATCGAATTTAAGTTGCTGAATCCCAATTTAATGGGCGAACCTTCATTTTGCGGTCACTGTACCACAGCGACCGTCCTGTTACTTGCGTCGCCACTATTCGTCGCAATCGACTTTATTCGGCTTCCGAAAGCGGAGTTCTCATGACCGATCGCTTTGGGATACTCTCCTGTCGGATCCCATCCACTGCGGTGGCGCTCTCGCTTGCAGCAAGCCTGATCTGGATTCCCCAGGCCCTGATTCTCGCCGACACCGTTGCGGCTGTTTGCATCGGCACCGATGCCGAACTGACCGGACTGTCGCCGATCGTGCTCGCATCGATGTTCGCGCTGTTGCTGGTGGCCCGATCCGTCGCCGACACTGGAGCGTTTTCGATAAGCGCTCGCACTTCCACGGCGAAAAAATTGGATCTGCGGCGCAAGCTCATTCAAGCTGTTCTACCGTGGTCCCCGTTCGATGCCACCCGGCCGCCGGCCGGCGAAATCGCGTCGCTTGTTGTTGATCAGGTAGAGACGATCGACCCGTTTCTCGTCAGGTATCAGATCGCCCGATTCAGAATGGTGGTGGTTCCCGTCGCAATTCTCGTCGCGATTCTGCCGGTCAGCTGGGCTGTCGCATTGATGCTGGCGATCGCTGGACCGGTAATTCCGATTTTCATGGCGTTGATCGGCGCAACGGCGCGGGAGCGCAGCCGCCGGCAACTCGACGAAGCGGGCAACTTGACCGGGCTACTGCTCGATCGCCTGCGCGGTCTGGCGACCATCCGTCTATTGGGCGCTGAAGAGCGTGTCGCCGCGGCAATCGGGGCTTCCGGTGAGCGCATGAGACGCTCCGCCATGGATGTGCTGTCGGTCGCCTTTCTGTCTTCTGCGGTGCTCGAATTTTTTGCCACCGTCGGTGTCGCGATGGTGGCGCTTTATGTCGGCTTCTATCTTTTGGGATGGGTTACCTTTGGCGCCACACTGACCGGTTTCGGACTATCCGGAGGTCTGTTCATGCTGTTGCTGGCGCCGGATTTCTTTCAGCCGTTGCGAGAGTTCGCGGCCGGCTATCACGACCGCGCCGGCGTGGCGGGGTTCGCCGAACGCACAGATGATATCTTCAACGTCGAGCGGCCGAGCATCGTCGGTCACCTTGATGCCACCGCGCATCGCCATCTCGATCGTCCTCCAGCGTCCTCAGTGGACGTCAGACGGTTGACTGTCCGGCTTGCAGGCTGTGAGCGTCCGTTGCTGAAGCGTGCGAACCTTGCGGTCGCCGCCGGCGAGCACGTCGCGATCATGGGACTGAGCGGCGCCGGGAAGAGCGCCTTGCTTCACGCTATCGCAGGTCTCATCGAAGGAGTTCAGGGCCGAATTGCGATCGATGGCATGCTCCTTACAAGCGACACGGCGAAAACTTTACGTCGTCGAATGGCCTGGATCGGACAGGAGCCGTTTGTGCGGCAAGCCTCGCTCGAGCGAAATCTTCAACTGGGGGACCAGTCGATCGACCGCGAGCGCGCCGCCGCCGTGCTTGAGACCGCGCGCCTGACGGAACAGGTAGCGCGGATGCAGCGCCAGATGCTGACGCCGATCAGCGAGAATGGTGCAGGTCTCTCGGGCGGGGAGCTTCGCCGTCTCGCGATCGCGCGCGCGGTGCTAGCCGATGCACCGGTGATTCTTGCGGACGAGCCGACGGCGGATCTCGACGGCGCGACTGCAGATGAAGTTCGCTCGGCACTTCTGGATGCGGCGCGGGGGAAGACACTGATTGTTGCGACACACGACGAAGATCTGGCTCGCCGGATGGATCGGATCATTACCCTGTGCTTCGGCAGCATCGAGGAAATCGCTTCGTGACCGGGACGGCCGCATTGCTCGAGGTGCTTTGGTCGATGATCCGCTTCGCGCCATGGCGCTTCATAAGTGGCGTGGCACTGGCCGCACTGACACTTGCAGCTGGGGCAGGGCTACTCGCCCTTTCCGGCTATCTAATCGCGGGCTCGGCGATCGCGGCAATAGGTTTGGTAGCGTTTGACATGGTCATTCCCAGCGCCACGATACGCTTGTTTGCCATTGTGCGCACGGTTGCCCGTTACGCCGAACGGCTTGCAACCCACGACACTACCTTCCGCTTCATTGCGGGATTACGCGCGAACGTTTTCCGGTCCATCGCAGATGGACGTGGCGAGTTGGCCAGAACGCAGGCTGGCGTGCTTCTCGCGCGACTCTCGAGTGACCTCGACGCGCTCGATGGTCTGAGCATCCATTTCGCAACTCCGCTGTTCGCCGCAGCGGTCATCCTCACAGGCTTTGCAGTTATCCTGTGGGGCATCAGTCCGCTCTTGGCTGCCGCCACGATCACGCCTGTTTTGCTCGGCGGCGTCCTGGCGCCTTGTTTGATCGGAGTTTTCGCGACCCGCGACGCGCGAAGGCGAATGCTGGCGCTTGACGCTGCCCGGACACGTCTGGCCGACCTGGACCGCGGACGCACCGAGCTCTGCATTGCGGGGGCGCTCGCTGCTCACGCAGAAGGCGTTGCTGCGGCCTCTAAACTCGCGGCCGAGACTGAACTTCGTCTCATACAGCTCGCTGCCGGCCTGCGGTTGGCGGGATCGTTGGGGAGTCAGGGCGCGATCCTCGGCGCGCTACTCAGTGGGGCGGCTCTAGTCGGCTCACACAATGCAACGCCGCTGATGTTTGCGGCCATTGTCGTTTTCTCCTTCTCACTCGGCGAAGTGGTGGCTCCGCTCCGTTTGGCAGCGTTGGATTTGGGGCGTTGGACCCTTGCTGCGCGCCGGGTACGACTATTACTAGGCGATCAAATTGCGACGACGGACAAGCCGGTCGAACATGAGCTCGCGAATTCTCTCGGCGACCTCAAACTTGTCGATGTTAGCTTCACGTTTCCAGGTGAAAACGAACCCGTCGCAAAAGACATTTCGCTGCGCGTGGCACCGGGGGAGACGGTCGCACTCGTGGGGCCTAGCGGCGGCGGCAAGTCGACCATTCTGTCCCTCGCCGCCGGCCTGCTCACACCGGATTGTGGGGCCGTAGCGCTTGGTGGCGAAGGTCTTAGCCGGCCAGGCCGGGCGGCGTCTGGTGGTCGTATCGGCTATCTTCTGCAGCGAACCGAATTGTTCCGCGGTTCGATCGCCGACAATCTGCTGATGGGCCGGCTCGACGCAAGCGATGACGAGCTGCAGATCGCTGTGGCGGCGGTCGGTCTTGATCAGGCAATCGCAAATCTGCCGAAGGGATTACACCATCAGCTTGGAGATGGTGGAACAGGTCTCTCGGGCGGGGAGCGGCGACGATTGGGGATTGCTCGTTTGCTTATCGCATCGCCGGATGTCTACGTCTTCGACGAAGCGACGGAAGGGCTTGATGCCGCAACCGCCGCCCTCGTGATCGAGAATATTCGGTTCGAAACGCGCGGGCGAGCCGTCCTGCTGGCCACACATCATCGGGACGAAGCCGACAACGCCGACACGTTGCTATGGATAGAAAAGGGCAAACTGACCCAAATGGCGCGCAGGGGCGAAACCGCTTTCGATGCGATCCTCGATCAGCTTAATCCGCGCAGTTGTCGAGGTCTGGACCCTGGTCGAGGAGGTAGGCTTGCTGAGCACGGCGGGAGAATCCCTGCGGCCGGGCTCGTAGGTGCAGGCTGATGGCGTTCAATTCGGCCATCTGGGCAATTGCGGCTGTAGCAACGTTTGGCGTGATCGCCCGGCCATGGAATTCGCCGGAGTTCGTTTGGGCGACGGTGGGTGCCGCGATGCTGGTGCTGTTCAACCTACTGTCCTGGCAGGAGGCGGTCGCAGCCGTCGGCAAGGGCACTGACGTCTACCTCTTTCTAATCGGCATGATGCTGCTATCCGAAGTCGCCAGGAAGGAGGGGCTGTTCGACTGGCTCGCGACTCTAGCGGTGAGCCATGCGCGCGGCTCGGCCAAACGGCTATTCCTGATTATCTACGTCGTCGGCACTCTCGTGACGGTGTTTTTGTCGAACGATGCCACCGCGGTGGTGATGACGCCGGCGGTGTACGCGACGACGCGGGCCGCGCAGGTCGAGCCTCTTCCTTATCTCTTCATTTGCGCCTTCGTCGCCAATGCCGCGAGTTTTGTTCTTCCGATCGCCAATCCTGCCAACCTCGTCGTGTTCGGCGGGCAGATGCCGACTCTTTCGGAATGGCTGCGTTATTTTACTGGGCCGTCGCTTGTTGCGATCGTCGCGACATACGTCGTATTAGGGTTGACGCAACGGTCTGCGCTTGATGCAAAGGTCGCGGCTATCAAAGCGGCGCCCCCGCTGACGCTGGGTGGCAAGCTTGCGGCGATCGGAATCGCACTGACAGTCGTCGTGCTCCTGTCGGCATCTGCGTTCGATCGGCCACTCGGGCTTCCCACTTTTTGCGCCGGGGCATCCTTGACCGCCCTTGTGCTGGTCATTGCGCGGCAATCGCCGCTGCCGATACTCAAGGACGTTTCTTGGGGCGTGCTGCCGCTCGTCGCAGGTCTATTCGTTGTTGTTGAGGGATTGAACCAAACCGGTGTATTTTCAGCGCTGGCGCGCAACCTGCACGACGCTGTCACGGCGTCGCCGCAAGCGACGTCGTGGGTCGCAGGCGTCGCCGTTGCAGTTGCCTCCAACCTCGTCAACAATCTGCCGTTGGGTCTGATCGCGGCGGCCACAAGTCATGCTGCGCAGGTGTCTCCGCACGTGGCTGGCGCAATCCTGATTGGCGTCGATCTCGGGCCCAATCTTTCCGTGACGGGATCGCTCGCCACCATCCTGTGGCTGATTGCACTGCGCCGAGAGGGCGAGAACGTTACGCCACTTCGGTTTCTCAAGCTTGGCCTCATCGTCATGCCGCCTGCGCTGATGCTGTCGCTGCTAGCCTTGTCGGCGCTACCCCCATGAACAGGGAATCGTCCATGGACCGAGAAAGACTGCGTTAAGGGCAAAGGTAAGGGGGAGAGTAGTGCCAAGGACGGCACAACGGGCGATTTCGGATCGCTTTAATCCAGGCTCGCGGCGAGCTGCCTTACTCCGAACCGTTGCTCGAACTCCGTCACATTGACGATGCCGCGGCGATGGGTGCCATCGCCGATCTTGCGAGCGCCGTCCCAGGCCTCAACCTCGAATACCACGCTCTTGGGGTCGATCTTGACGACGCGAGAAATAGCGCGAACGGTGCGGCCGACCGGCGTTGCTGCGAGGTGACGAACTTTCACGTCCATGCCGACGCTGACGAAGCCCTTTGGCAGGTGCGAGGCGATCGCGGAGCCTGACGCCATTTCCATATGCAGAATCATCATCGGTGTGGCGTAGACCTGCGGCATCTGCGCCACGAAATGGCCGACTGTCATATCGGAGGTCACGGTGACGGTGTTCTCGGCCGTCATGCCGATCATGACGTTGTCAAGCGCATCCATATCTTCCTCGTTCTCGGTCTTGTGGCGAACTGGCGGCGGTTTCTGACGCCGCCAGGAACTTTGTCGCATGGGAGGGCCTGACTTCGTCCGTCGCGATCTACGATCTGGGCATGACGCCTGGCCCGTTGTCCGGCCATTTCGCGATGGTCGCCTCGTCGATATTCAGATGCTGGGCTACCAACGCCGGCGGCGTGTGCGTCAGCCAGTTGGACAGTGAAATCTCTTCGTAGCGCGAAGCCCTAAAGACGCCGACGAACTGCAGGTCGGTGTCGCCGACATTCTCGACATAATGTCCAAGGTTACGCTTGACGTAGCCGATGTCGCCAGGATTGAAATCCATCGTCATCGCATTCGGGCCGGTATTGAAGACCGTCATGCGTCCCTTTCCCTTGATGTAATACTGCCATTCGTCGGCGTTCGGGTGCCAGTGCATCTCGCGCACACCGCCGGGACGAACGGTTACCAGCGCGGCTGCAATCCTGGTTGCGACGGGGAAGTTGCTACTGTCGGCGATCCGCTCGTCGCCGCCCCTGGATTCCCTCGCCGGTGCCGACGATGCAAGGCGGAAGATAAACGGATGAGGTGGAACGCGGCCGGTTTTGCTGATCGCAGCACGGTCAGATGCCAGATCGCCGGGCAAGGTGCCCTGGAAGATCCAGAGGTTCTGCAGCGGGATCTTGGCGAATGTCTGGGCCGGGACGCCAAAATTCTTGGCAAGGATCTCGGGAGGCGTATGAGCGAACCAGTCCGTCACCAATAGCGTATTGAATTCGCTGGCATCGCCGTCGTCAAAGCAGATTACGAATTCGCAGCCGTCCGGGCCGAGACCCTGTAGCGAATGCGGCTGGCCTGCCGGAAAATACCAAAGGTCGCCCTCGTTGACGTCCGCCACGTATGGCCGGCCTACAGCGTCGAGAACGGTCACGCGGCAGCTGCCGTAGGTCATGATCGCCCACTCGGCGGCCTGGTGCCAGTGCAATTCCCTGATGCCGCCGGCGGTCAAACGCATGTTGACGCCCGTGATCGTGTTTGAGATGGCGAAATCAGCCTGCGTCACCTGCCGTGCCCAGCCGCCGTTCTGGATGCGCTTTGGCGCGTTGTTGAAGGACGCCCAGTCAATCGGCATGCCGCCGACGTCGGTGGCGGGCGGAGTTTGCGCTGAAGGAAACTGGTTGCCGATGGCCTCATTTTGCGGGCCAGGATCTCTGAGACTTCCTGGAGCTTTGGCGTTGACAGCGCCTTGCGCCGGCTGGTCCGGATTACCGAAGGAAGCGGCGTGCGCCGCGGTTGCAACTGCACCTGCAGCACTGACTGCCAATACGTTCCGTCTCGAAAACATCGTCGTCGCTCCTCTTAGAAAATCGACTGCGGGTCCATCAGAGATAGGTCCACGATTATCCTGAGCCACTAAATTAATATTCAGAGTGTCTTACGGATCTGGCGGTGGGAGTCGCCGGCATGCCCAGCGTCAATTCCGGGTGTCGGTGTTTAGGTCCGACGTAGAAGTTCGGTTCGGTACGCGGACTTCGACCACGCTGTGGTTGAGAGCCTGATGACATGAATTGCATGCGGCGGTTAGACCGGCATAGGCCTTGGCGAATGCGGTGCCGTCTTTGGATTGGATTGCGCTTTTGAGTTCCTTGAACGATTGCTCCGTAACGGAGGTGATCATGTCCGGAAGGGAGATGTCGTGTTCGCTGGGATGGGCGCGCCCGAGTCGATCGAATGCGCCGCGAAGGTTTCCAAGCTCGTAGGCCGCAAGCTGCCAGTTTCCATCCTGCTCTGCCTGCCAGAGCCGCTCATGCCGTGGTTGAATTGTCGCAATCATCAGGTCGCTGATGCTCGGCAGATATTCGGTAGCATGAGGTGAGGGCGTCGCTTCTGGCCCTGCGGCAACGCTGCGCGAGGCCGCAAGACAGATCGCCAGGATGGCGGCTGCGGTAATTGCGATCGCCACAACCATGAACGGGCGGCGCCGGATGCCTTTTTCTTCTGGCCCGATCATGCGCGCACTGGCAGCCTGGAAAGCAGCTTGTCGAGTGTGATCGGGTAATCCCGAATCCGTGCGCCACACGCGTTGTAGATCGCATTGGCAATCGATGCGCCGGCGCCGCAGATTCCGAGTTCACCGATGCCCTTACTCTTGAGCGGGTTGGATTGGTCGTCCAGTTCGGCAAGAAAGACGGCGTCGATGTCCGGAATGTCGGCATGCACCGGAACATGATATTCGGCGAGATCGTGGTTGACGAAATACCCGAAGCGCGGATCGAGCGTCATCTCTTCATGCAGCGCTGCACCGACGCCAAAAACCATTCCTCCGATCGCTTGGGAGCGCGCCGTCTTTGCGTTCAGGACACGGCCGGCAGTGAATACGCCCAGCATGCGCCGCACGCGCACCTCACCGGTATCCTTGTCGACGCCGACTTCGGCGAAATGCGTGCCGTAGGATTGCTGAGAAAAATCCTTGTTGTTGCGGCCGGGCCGGATTTCACCATCGGCGTCCATCCCGAGGCCCACAAGGTCCGTCAGCTTTCTGGACTGGTCGCCCGATGCGATATCACCGTTGGCGAACCTTGCGGTTGCCGGATCCATGCCGGCGGTCCGTGCCAGCTTTTCGCGCAGCGCATTGCATGCCTCGAACAGGGCCGAGCCCGAGCTGCCTGCGCCCCATGAGCCGCCCGAACCCGCCGCCTGCGGAAAGATGGTATCGCCGAGTTCGACCTTAACGCGTTCCGTCGGCAGGCCGAGCATCTCCGCTGCGATCTGCGCCAGGATGGTATAAGTGCCGGTTCCTATGTCGGTCATCGCCATTCGCACGGTGCAGGTTCCGCCAGGATCCAGCCGGACATTAGCCTTGGAAAGCAGCAGCGGGTTGCCGCGTGTCGCCGCAGCCATGCCAATTCCCACTAGCCAGCGTCCGTCACGTACCTGACCCGGTTTCGGATTGCGCTTATCCCATCCAAAGCGGCGCGCACCTTCCTGCATGCAGGGGATCAAATGACGGCTGGAATAGGGAATATGCTTTTCCGGATCCTCGCTCGGCTCGTTGCGCACTCGCAGCTCGATCGGATCGAGATTCAATTTCTCGGCCAGTTCATCCATCGCGCATTCAAGCGCCATTAGCCCGACAGACTCGCCGGGAGCTCGCATCGACGACGCCACCGGAATATCCAGGGGCACCTGGCGATGCCGCGTCAGCCGATTAGGCCCGGCGTAGAGGGTGCGGGTCTGCAGTGCTGCGCCCTCGTAAGTTTGCTCGCTGGGCAGATTGCCGGAGAATACGTCGTGGCCGATCGCGAGGATCCGGCCCTCGCTATCGGTGCCCAGGCGCAGCCGCTGGATCGTGTCGGAGCGGTGCGTCGTGACATGAAAAATCTGCTGCCGCGTCAGCGCGATTTTCACAGGCCGCTGGAGCTGTCGCGCAGCGATCGCCGCTAGGATCGCATCGGCATTGACCCAGAGTTTGCCGCCGAAACCGCCGCCGATGAACGGGCTGATCAGGCGTATATTCTCGACGGGAATTTTCAGGGTTGTCGCGATGACTTGTTGACCCTGGTTGAGCATCTGGTTCGCAGTATGCAGGATCAACTTGTCGCCGTCCCACATCGCGAGCGTGGCGTGCGGTTCCATCATCGCGTGGCTTTGCAACGGGGTGGTATAGGTCACGTCGAGTTGCACCGGGGCGCCGGCGAATGCGCTTGCGAAATCGCCCACCGCGCTGTCGGCTGCCGGCGCGTCGCCTGGCTTTGGAACGCGGGCCTCGTTGAGGTTGGCACGGAGCGCGTATTTTCCGTTCGACCGATCATACTTCACGTTTACGAGGTAAGCCGCCGCCCGGGCCTCCTCGAAGCTGTTGGCAACCACGAAGGCGACCGGTTGGCCGTAACCTGTCACTTCCGGCCCGGTGAGTACGGGATGCGCTTCGCGGTGATTACCGGTGCCCTGCGCGGGCGCGTTGCGATGGGTGAGAACTAGCGCGACGCCCGGCGCCTTTTCCGCCGCGCGCGTCTCAATCGATTTGATCCTTCCTTTTCCGATCGAGGCTTCGACCACAAAACCATACAGCACGTTGTTCTGTTGTACCTCATAGGCGTAGCGCGCGCCGCCGGTAACCTTCAATAGGCCGTCCACGCGGTCGATTGGCTTGCCGACGACGCCTGGTGTATCGAGGACATTGGGACCAACGGGTGAGTTCATTTCCATGCGTTCGCTCCGTCAAGTCCGGGTCATTTCTGCAAGCACGCTGTGCAGCGTGCGCCGCGTCAGTGGCATCTTGAAATCGTTACCGCCAAATCCGCGCGCGCCTTCTAGAACCGCAGCTGCGGTTGAATTGAAGGTGGTGGTAGTCGAAGGCGCGTTAGCCAGGCATTGTTCGGCCCGCGCTGAACGCCAGGGCTTGGGCGCCAACCCGCCGAAAGCCAGCCGGGCCGAGCGGATCCGGCCGCGGTTGCTATCGACGATTGCGGCGACGGAAACCAGTGCAAACGCGTAGGAAGCGCGATCGCGGACCTTGCGGTAAAGCTGCACACCCGGAGGCGCTGGAGGCAGCGTCACAGCGGTGATGATTTCACCCGGTTTGAGCGACGTCTCGATCTCGGGGGTGTTGCCGGGAAGACGATAAAATTCCGCGATCGGAATCACTTTGGTTTCACCCTGGCGATTTACCGTCTCCACCTTGGCGTCGAGCGCCTGCATCGCCACCGCCATATCCGACGGATGCGTCGCGATGCAGTGCTCGCTTGTGCCCAGGACGGCATGAATGCGGTTAAAGCCAGCGATCGCCGCACAGCCGGAGCCGGGGCTGCGCTTGTTGCAGGGCTTTGTGACGTCATAGAAGTAATAGCAGCGGGTTCGCTGCAGCAGATTACCGCCAGTCGTGGCCTTGTTGCGCAACTGCGCACTGGCGCCAGCCAGCAGCGCACGGCTAAGCACGCCGTAACGCTGCCGCACATGTGGGTCGGCGGCGAGATCGCTGTTGCGAACCAGCGTGCCGATACGCAAGCCGCCATCGGGAGTTCCTTCGATCTTGTCGAGCGGCAGGCGGTTGATATCGACCAGAGTCGAAGGTGCCTCGACCTGCAATTTCATCAGGTCGAGCAAATTGGTGCCGCCAGCGATGATTTTCGCACCAGGCTTGACAGCAGCGGCGGCCGCTTGCGCCGTCGAGTCGGCGCGTTGGTAAGTAAAGGCTTTCATGTTGGCATTCCCGCGGCTTGTTTGATGGCCTCCACGATGTTGGGGTAGGCTGCGCAGCGACAGATGTTGCCGCTCATTCTCTCGCGGATTTCCGCATCGGTGAGTTCGGGGGCCGACTTCGTCAGGTCCTCGGTCACGTAGCTCGGCATGCCCTGCTGGCTTTCAGCCAGCATTCCGATGGCCGAGCAGATCTGGCCGGAGGTGCAGTAGCCGCACTGGAAGCCGTCATGCTCGACGAAGGCCGTTTGCATTGGATGCAAATTCGCGCCTTGGGCGAACCCCTCGATCGTGGTGACCGATTGGCCGTCGTGCATCACCGCCAGCGTCAGGCAGGAGTTGATGCGGCGTCCTTCGATCAGCACAGTGCACGCGCCGCATTGGCCGTGATCGCAGCCCTTTTTCGAGCCCGTCAGCGCGAGGTGCTCCCGCAAAGCATCGAGCAATGTCGTCCGGGGATCGAGGGCCAGCGAATGCGAACGGCCGTTGATCTGGAGTTCGACCTTCACGGGCGATGAAGGGGGCTCGTTGCCATCGATCTGATCGTCCGCAAGTACAGCATTCGGCAGCGTCGTCAACAGCAATGCGGTGGCTCCCGTCTCAATTACCGTGCGGCGCGTAACTTCAAATGCATTTGGAGTACCGGGTTCTGTATTGGAATCATGCTCGTCCATGACTGCTCCATGTTCGCCAAGTCGATGATGGCTGTCTGGAAGACATCCGGCTTACGGCCAAGTGTCGTCCGGTAGGTTGATCACGATGGGCGTCGCCGTGCTGCGCACGACAACCCATCGAAACGGCGCCTGTTTCGAGGGATTGATTTCCATATGGGGCAGGAAGGCGGGGACATGAATGAAGTCTCCGGCCTTCGCACGCGCGACCGATTTTCCTCGCGCACCCCATCGTATTTCGCAGATGCCAGAGAGCACGTAGGCGATCGTCTCCTGGTCTCCGTGATGATGTATTCCCGTCCGCGATCCCGGCTCCACCTCGAACAGGCCGCCCCAGATTCCGGACGCGATGCCAAGCGCTGGCGCGATAGCGGCGCGACGTTCGGAGCCTGGCGTCTGCGCTGTTCCCGGATCGAATTGGGCGGGGCTGACGATGTGAATTTCAGAAGGAGAACTCATGGCGTCCCGGATCATGTTTGAATGGGTAACCATGAAAAGTTAAGCAGCGGCCGATCAGAAAACCACTAAATTGGAATTTAGATATCCGCGTCGAACTGAGGACACGGTCGCGGCTGCTCGGTGGTGACACCGATCGTGACACGATCGACTGCGCGCATCTTCCCATTTCTCGTCCGGGTGTGCTCGCGGTGAGCTTCTTGCGCCGATCGAAGAAAGCGCGCCATTATCGAGAACCGCCGGCCGGATGCTCCGGCATGCCTTCCGGCTTGTTCTTAGGGAATTTTGCGATGGTAGCCTCGGTCTCGTTGAGGTGCTGGGCAACCATCGATGGCGGCGTGCGGGAAATCCAGTCGGAGAGGGAGACATCTCGAAATAGGGAGACTCTGAACACTTCGAGAAACTGCAAATCGCTATCGCCAGTGTTCTTTATATAATGTCCCAGGTTCTTCTTGACGTAGCCGACGTCGCCCGCGTTGAAATCCATGGTGACGGCGTTCGGGCCAGTGCTGAGGATCGTCATTTGGCCTTTGCCCTTGATCCAGTATTGCCATTCGTCGGCGTTAGAGTGCCAGTGCCTCTCCCGTAGGCCACCGGGACGCACGGTGACCAGTGCGGCGGCGACCGTTGTAGAAACGGTGAAGTTGCGGCTGTCGGCGATCCGCACCGAACCGCCCTTGGTCGCGCGCGGGGGCTCCCGATCCGAGCGAGAAAGTGAAGGGGTGCGGCGGCGCGCCGCTTCCGCTCACCGCCGCGCGGTCCGCGGCGAGGTCGCCGGGTAACTCGCCTTGGAAGATGTAGAGGTCGCGCAACGGGATATCCTTGAACGTCTCGGCGGGGACACCGAAATGTTGACCGAGGATATCCGGCGGCGTATGCGTGAACCATTCCGACATCTGGAGGGTAGTGAACTCGGAAGCCTTGCCTTCATCGAAACAGAGAAGGAACTCGCAGCCGTCCGGGCCGAGCCCCTGAAGGGAATGCGGCAGGCCGGGAAATACCAAAGGTCACCTTCTTTCACGTCGGCGATATATCGGCCTAATTCGTCGAGAATGGTGATGCGGCACGCGCCGCACGTCATGTAGGCCCACTCTGCAAACTGGTGCCAGTGCATCTGGCGGATGCCGCCGGCCGTCAGCCGCATGTTGACGCCGGAGATGGTGTCCGCAACCGCAAAGGAGTCCTGCGTTACGGCCCAGCCGCCATTTTGAATGCGCCGCGGCGCGTTGGTGAACGATGCCCAACTCAGCGGCATGCTGCCGACGTCCGTCTCTGAGAAAATGCCGCCGGAAACTGATCCCTTATGGCCGGATTCTGCGGACCGGAATCGGTGATGCTCCGTGGAGTCTTCGCGTTGATTGCACCCTGCGGAGGATCGTTTGGATTGCCGAAGGTGATGTCACTCTTCACCGGCGCGGCATTCGCCGTGGTCATTGTAGCTGCCGTCATCGCCCCACCGACGGCTGTCGCCGCCAACATGTCACGCCTCGAAAACTGTTCACCCCTGTGCCAGAACGAAGAGAATGGTGGAGGTAGTCGCGGGCTTTTCCTGAGCCGTTATATAAAGGTTTAGAACGGCTCATCCGCGCGTATTTTGAATCAGGCGCTGCCCAGCCAATACTGGCGGCATTGGCACGGCTGTGATCTTCGATCATTCGGCGGGCGCAGGTGCTGTTTCGCCGGAAGCAACTTGTTTCCTCTTTTCCCCGAACAGCCGGGTTTGCAGCCGATCGAGATAGATATAGACGACCGGCGTCGTATAGAGCGTGAGAATCTGTGACAGGGCCAGACCGCCGACAATGGCGTAGCCGAGCGGTTGGCGGATCTCCGAGCCGACTCCGGTGCCGATCATCATCGGCACGGCGCCGAGCAGCGCCGCCATCGTGGTCATCAGAATGGGGCGGAAGCGCTTGATGCAGGCCTGATAGATTGCCTCCTCGGTTGACAGGCCTTCGTTCTGTTCCGCCTGCAAGGCGAAATCCACCAGCATGATGCCGTTTTTCTTGACGATGCCGATCAGCAGAATGATCCCGACGATCGCAATCACGCTGAGGTCGTAGTGAGCCGCCATCAGCAACAGCAGCGCACCAACGCCGGCCGAGGGCAGGGTGGAGATAATGGTGATCGGGTGGATCACGCTTTCGTAGAGCACGCTGAGAATGATATAGATGACGAAGAGCGCGGCGAGGATGAGAATCGGCGTGCTCGACAACGATGCTCCAAATGCCTGCGCATTGCCCTGGAAACTGGTCTGCACCGAGAGCGGCGGATGCAGGTCCTTTTCAGCCGCGTTAATGGCGCTGACGGCTTGTCCGATCGCGGTGCCCGGCGCAAGATTGAACGAGATCGTCACCGACGGGAATTGTCCGGTGTGGTTGACCACGAGCGGGGCGACCTTCACTACCGAGTCGATCAACGTCGACAACGGCACCTGTTGCCCGCTTGACGATTTGACGTAAATGCCGTTGAGCGCCTCTGGGCCGTACTGGAATTTGGGGTTCACCTCCAGAATGACGTGGTATTGCTGAAGCGTAGTATACATGGTCGAAACGATGCGCTGCCCAAAGGCGTCGTCGAGCGTGTTGTCGATCGTGTACGGCAGGATGCCGTAGCTCGAGGCGACCTCGCGCTTGATCGTGATGTCGAGCAACGGCCCGGAACTGAGCTGATCGGTAGCCACGTCAGTGATGCCCGGAATTGCCTTGAACTTGTCAAGGAACAGAGCAGACCAGTGGCTGAGCTCGCCGGGGTCGGCATCGTTCAGCGTGTACTGGAACTGGGTCTTGTTGAGCCGTGCCCCGACCGTGATGTCCTGGGCTGCCTGCATGTAGAGCGAGATGCCCTGGATCTTGGCCAGATTGGTCCGCAGCCTGGCCATCACCTTCTCGATCGGCTCGCGCTCGTTGGCGGGCTTGAGCTGAATGAAGACACGGCCATCGTTGAGCGTGTAGCTACCCCCACCGGCGCCGACGGCCGAACCGACGGTGGCGACAGCCGGATCCTTCATGATGCCGTCGAGCAAAGCTTGCTGACGCTCCTTCATCGCCTGGAAGGAAATATCCTGCGCCGCCTCGGACTGGCCGATGATCAATCCGGTATCCTGCTGGGGAAAGAAGCCCTTGGGAATGATGACGTAGAGATAACCGGTCAGCGCGACCGTGCCGAACATCACCATCAGCGTGATGAAGCGGTGCCGTAGCACGACCTTCAGGCCCGCCTCATACGCGTAGAGCAGGCCATCGAAGCCGCGCTCGGACATCCGGTAGAGCCACCCGTGCTGCTCGCTCTCCGGCTTGAGCAGGTAGGCGCACATCATCGGCGTGAGCGTTCGCGAGATGACTAGCGAAAGAAGGAGCGCCACGCTCACGGTCACTGCGAATTCGCGGAACAGCAATCCGACATAGCCGCTCATCAGGAACAGCGGAATGAACACGGCGATCAGCGAAAACGTGATCGCCATAACGGTGAAGCCGATCTCGCCGGAGCCCTTGAGTGCCGCGTCATACGGCGACATGCCATCTTCGATGTGCCGCGTGATGTTCTCGATCTCGACGACGGCATCATCGACCACGAATCCGACCGCAATCGACAAGGCCATCAGCGAGAGATTGTCCAGGCTGTAGCCCATCTCGTAGAGGATCGCGAACGTGCCGACCAGCGACAGCGGCACGGTGACGGCAGGGATGATGGTTGCCCACAGATTGCGCAGGAATATGAAGATAACCATGACGACGAGCGCAACTGTCAGCAGCAACGTGAACTGCACGTCGGCGACTGATGCGCGGATGGTCTGGGTGCGATCGGATATGACATTTATCTTGACGGCGGCCGGGATCGAGGCCTGAAGCACCGGCATCATCGCCTTGATTCGCCCCACGGTTTCGATGACGTTGGCGCCGGGTTGCCGCTGAATCGCCAAAATGATCGCCCGCTGACTGTTGTACCAGCCGGCGATCAACTCATTCTCACCCGCGCTGATGGCGCGGCCGATATCCCGGACGCGAACCGGCGACCCGTTGCGATAGGCGATGACGAGGTCGGCATACTGGTCGGGCTTGAACAACTGATCGTTGGTATTGAGCGTAAAGGTCTGCCGCGGGCTGTTGAGCGTGCCCTTGGGAAGGTCGACATTCGCCTGCCCAAGCACCGTCCGGACGTCCTCGAGGTTGATGCCGCGGGCCGCCAGCGCTTCCGGATCGACCTGGATGCGGACCGTCGGCTGCTGAGTGCCTCCGATGCCGACGAGGCCGACGCCGGATACCTGCGAGATCTTCTGCAGCAGGATATTTTGCGCGTAGGCGTCGACGACCGTCAGCGGCAGGCTGTCGGAGGTGATGCCAAGAACCAGAATCGGCGTCTCTGCCGGGTTGACCTTTCGGATCTGCGGCGGATAAGGCAAACCGGCCGGCAAATAGGCGTTCGCGGCGTTGATGGCTGAGAGCGTGTCGCTGACCGCGCCGTCGATCTGCCGATTCAGGTCGAACTGCAGAGTGATCTGGGTGTAACCGAGCGCGCTGGCGGATGTCATCTGGGTGAGACCCGGGATCTCCCCGAATTGTAGCTCGAGCGGGGAGGCCACCGTGGACGCCATGGTCTGCGGATCGGCGCCAGGGAGCTGTGCGGTCACGGTAAGCGTCGGATAATTGACGTTGGGCAGTGACGCGACCGACAACAGCGGATAGGCGACCAAGCCGCCCACCAACAAGGCGACCATCAGCATCGCGGTCGCGATCGGCCGATAGATAAACGGCGCGGAAATGTTCATGGGATCGGCGCCTGTAGCGCGTCCTGCGCGGCTTCTTCCTGCGCTGCCTTGCCGTGCAGCGTCACCACATGCACGCCGGGCTGCAGCTTGTATTGCCCGTCGGCCACGACCTGCTCGTTGGCCTCCAGGCCGGCATCGATCAGTGCCTGGCCGTCGCTGATTTGCGCGACCTTGAGCTGGCGGATTGCGACGGTGTTGTCCGGATTGACCACATAGGCGTAGGGACCGGTCGAACCTTCCTGCACGACGCCCGCGGGAACGGTCAGGCCGTTGTGCCGGGTGTCGACGAGCAGCCGCGCATTGATGAGCTGGCCTGGCCAGAGCTTGCCCGACTTGTTAGCAAAATTGGCCTTGAGCTGGATCGAGCCGGTAGTCTGCAGGATCTCGTTGTTGACGAGGCCGAGCACTCCCTGATCGAGGAGCGCCGTATCATCCTGGCTGTAGGCGAGGACCGCAAGCGGCTTCTTGGTCGCTTGCTGTTGCTGCTGGATTTGCGGCAGCGCCTTCTCTGGAAGCGTGAAGATCAGCGAAATCGGGTCTAGCTGCGTGACGACGACGAGGCCGTTCGCAGTTGACGGACTGATGATGTTGCCGACGTCGATCTGACGAATCCCGACCACGCCATCGATCGGCGAGGTCAGGCGCGTGTAGCTGAGTTCGACCTTCGCCGAATCGATCAGTGCCTGATCGGCCTTGACGGCCGCCACCAGTTGCCCCACTTGCGCCTTCTGGGTTTCGAGCAATTGCGGAGTTGCCCAGCCCTTCTGACTCAATGTGGTGTAGCGGGTGAGATTGGCCTGAGCGTTGATGAGCTGAGCCTGATCGCGCTCAAGATTAGCCGTGTATTGATCGATCAGGGCCTGGTAGGGTCGCGGATCGATCTGCGCCAGCAGGTCGCCCGCATGCACGGCCTGGCCTTCGGTGAAGTTGATGCTGACGATCTGCCCCTGGATTTGGGCCCGCACGACGTCGGTGTTATACGCGATCACGGTGCCGACGCCGGTCAGATAGATAGGCACGTCATGCTGGGCGACCGTCGCAGCGACAATCGGCACCGCGGGCGGAGCGGGTGCTGCAGCGACCTTCGCGAAGGGGTGGGCGTACATCAAGTACAAACCACCGGCAGCAAGCACGGCGGTAAGTAGGGCCGCAGGCACAACGACTCTCTTATTCATGGCCGTTCTCACTTCTGAAATGACGGATTTTGTCTAGCAGCCAGTGGCTGATGTTCCTGAGGTCAGGCACGGGAACAGGTTTGTTGCCGTGGATGAAGCCGCGGGCGGAGGGGCAACCGTGGGGATTGTCGGCAGCACTGCACTCGGACCCACGGTGGGCGCCACGGTTAGTGTCGGCACCGCTGGTGTGGCACTGACCCCAAGATTGCTAATCTCCGTCGAGCCCAACGGAATTCCGGTTCGAGCGACACCGCCGGGCGCAGTGGGCGCCGTCGAGGTTGGAGTAGATGATGAAACCACGCTGCTTGAGCCCGAGCCGCACATTCCCGACATTCCCGCCGTTTCCATCGTTCCTGAAGTTGCCGAAACTCCCGACGTGCCCAGGATGCTTGACGAACTCGATATGCCCGACGAAGTTGACGCTCCCGACATTGTCGTGCTGCCCGTGATCGCTGCGCTGCCGGCCGTTGTTGCGGTGGCGGGTGATCCTGTTCCCATCCCCATTCCGCCGCCATCGAAGCTCGCGGTGGACCCGAACATTGAGGATGGCGACGTCCCCACGGTCGAACATGCCGTACCACTAGCTGTACTCGGAATCGTGATTGTGCCCGTTACGCCGGTGGGTGCGGGACTGAGTCCTGGAGAAGTGATCTCAGTGGAGCCGAGCGGGATTCCGGTCGGTCCGACTGACGTACCTGGGCTCACCCCAAGCGGCGACGTCGCATCAAGGGTCTGCGTCGTCACCATTGCACCAACTTGCGCGATGGCCCCGGTGGAAGCCAGGAGCGCCGGAAGCATCGCAAGACTCAACGAGAATCTTAACCGTATTCTCCGTGTGAATCCGGCGGCGCCGAGGCCAGAGCGCATCGACGCCTCGGAGCGAGTTTTTGCGATTTCGATCACGACAGCCTCGCGGACCATTCGAGCAACCGCGATTGGCGGAATCGACAGCGGCAGAGTTGAAAGAAGAAGGGCAGCATGGAGTCGCTCCAAGGAATGATTGAATGATCGCAGGATCGTCGTTTTGGTCGGCTCTAAACGCTTCAATCGTAATTGGCCGGACAATCAAACCTGTTCAACTAAATTTGCGTTTATTCTTTCTGATACGATCGCCGCCCAAGACGGCTCCTCGACCGTGAGCCGAATCTGCTCCCCACCGAATGATGAAGGGGCTGACCCCGGCCATTTCGGTTCTCAGAAAACTAAAAGTAATTTTACTTGAACCGTTGGCGCTTCCTGCCGATGTCCATGGACTTTGCCTGATGAAGATAATCGGGTCGGGAAACACCTCAGCGAAACATTGCCGCAACTATGGAGAGCACAATGAGCGAAGACGATGTCGCGGGCGTGGGCGGCTACGATGGAGCTGCAGCCGGGTGGGGGATCGGAAGCGGACGGGCGTGTTATGCCGAACCTGACAGCGGTCGCGTCCAATATCGCGCAGGGCTCAATCGCGGCCTATTATCCGGAGGCGAATGTGCTGGTTGCGCTCGATCATTACGACGCGAAATCCGGAACACCTTCCTACAAGTCGACGCCAGTTCTGCTTCAGGTTCGCGAAAACCACGAAGTGCTGCGCCGATTGGTTGAGACCGCCAACGATTAAATCCGCTTATGCAATAAATAGTTTGGTGGGAGCTAGCAAAGACCGCCTCGTCGTCCAGGCGAAGCGAAGCTCGCGAGCCGGAATCCATAACCCCCGATTATAGTTTTCGCGAAGGACCCAAGAGCTTCGGTAGCCACGAAGGCCCGTGGTTATGATCCTTGGGTTCGCAGGGAAGACGATGATCGTGAGCATTATGATACGCCTGCTGCTAAGAAGGCGCCGCCCAACGCATGAGTACAGCTGGATGTAACGCGGTTCACGTCACCTGAAACGCTGTGCGTGAATAAGGCTTTCTGTTCTGTGGCTCAACAACCCGAACGTGAACGCTATCTGCAAGATCCGAGCTCCGTTCGGGCGCGCCTCAAGGCTCCTGCATCGCCGCCGGCGCTAGTGCAGCGTGGTTCTTCGCCGCCTTTCGCACCTTCTCGAACGCACGCGCCTCGATTTGCCTGACGCGTTCACGCGACACGTTGAATTTGACCGCGAGGTCCTCCAGCGTCTGCGCTTCGTCCGCCAAATGGCGCGCCTCGAAGATACGACGCTCGCGGTCGTTCAGTAGAGCGATTGCAGCGACCAGCGCCCTGCGCCGGTGGTCTTTCTCGTCCTGTTCGACGACGATAGCTTCCGGCGAGGGGGACTGGTCAACCAGATGTTCCTGCCATTCGGTGGGTTCGCCCTGTTCATGAATTGGTGCATTGAGTGATGCATCACCGCCGAGGCGTCGATTCATGTCGACAACGTCCTGGCCCGTAACATTGAGGCATTTCGCGATCGAGGTTACCTGATCGGGACGTAGGTCGCCGCTTTCGTATGCCGCGATCTTGCTTTTTGCCGTGCGCAGCTTGAAAAAGAGCTTCTTCTGATTGGTGGTGGTTCCGATTTTCACAAGTGACCACGAGCGCAGAATATAATCCTGTATTGAAGCCCTGATCCACCACATCGCATATGTGGCAAAGCGAAAACCTTTTTCGGGCTCAAAACGGTTCAATGCCTGCATCAGGCCGACGTTGCCCTCGGAGATGATCTCCGAGATGGGCAGGCCATAGCCGCGGTAGCCCATGGCGATTTTGGCGGCGAGACGAAGATGACTTGTCACAAGCTGGTTCGCGGCATTGCGGTCGCCGTTCTGGCGCCAACGTTTGGCGAGGTTGTATTCCTGGTTCCTTTCGAGCATCTCGAAGCGCCGGATGGTGTAGAGATAGTTCTTGCCGCTTCCATCTCTGGCGAATGCTGGTTCACGCTTGGCTGGAACCGTGAGGCCTGCGAATTGTCCTTCAACGCTCATATCGATCGCTCCGTCGTGAAAAGCTGGATCCCGTCTGCCGTTCGAAGCTCGAGCGGACCACCAAATGATATGCACAGGCCCTGGCGGAGCCATTAAATTGGCGTTTAGGGGCGCTAAATTCGAATTCAATCGGGAAACGTCGCCGAACGAGCGTGCACGTTTTCGCCACGCCTAAAAAAAGTTTTAGTGGAGACGATTTGCTCGTCCCTTCGAATCCGCCTGGCGAGGCATGAGTTCGGGTGCTGGCTTGCTGAAGACAAAGCGCCCTGCCTTTGCAATCGGGTAGTTTTGACTCTGATGCGAGGGGTAGGCCCGTGCGGTCAATAACGACGACAGCCCAAACGTTCCGCTGCAAAAACCTCGGTTCATATCAATTGGCGAAATTAGATGGCTAAGCCTGAACTTCTGTCGGCTGCACTGTCCGCTGCAGTCCTGCTCGCAACTCCCGCTATGGCTCGCGAGAGCCATCAGCCGCGCGGCGGAAGCCAATGCGAGTATCACGCCTGGCGCGCGCTATATTGGCAAGGGTGATGGTGTTCGCGGCAATCGCATTAGCGAGGGCTTCGGTGGCGGCGGCTACGGTTTGCATGGACCCGGCGGGTACAGGAACTGCGATGTGTGGGGTCACTGGGGTACCTACTATGGACCCATGGTTCCCGTAATCGAACGCTCACGGACGATTACGTGTTGCTGCGGCTACCGCCCGTTTGACCCGGAGGATGTGTTGGCAACGTTGTCGTGTCGGTGGGCGGCATCTTCGCAAGCTGCTGCGGTTACCGCTAAGCTTTAGCGTGGCGCGGCGATATAGGCTGGTACTTCTCCCGGTACAGGAGTCGATCAACGTGGAGAAGGCGGACATCAGGCGGACGAGCCGCGATGTCTGCTAATGACCAAAGCATACGTGAACAGCACCGGCGGCCCCACGTGGCACCCGTGGAGCCTGTCGCCGACGCTTAAGTGTCGGCTGCGTACAAGCATTGCAATGGTCTTGCAGAAAGGCAGGAAAAGTCTCAAAATTCACGTTCAGGGGTTCTTTGGATCCCGGCTCAGTGCGACCCGTTGGATCTCATCCGGCCGATTTGGAGCACAACATGGCGACATTCACGCGATCGAAAAGGCTACTGGTTTCCGCGGGAGCTGCGGCACTCGGCGGCTCTGCACTGGTGACGTTGCTGTCCGGAAACATCATCACCCTCGCGGGTGGCGCAGTCGCCATGGACATACTGCCGCCATTCGTCGGCGCGGATTTTTCGGTTTGCAGCACGCCGGCTGCAACTGGCTCGCCGAACATGATGCTTCGCCTGGTCCAGACAGAAGTGCCACGCGCCGAGATGAGCGTAGCCAGCTCCGCGACAGCATTCGCGGAGACCGAGCCGCCGTTGTTTGCCGGCCTCGGTTCCATCACTTACGAGATCACGACCGCAAATGAGCGCGCGCAGGCTTACTTCGATCAGGGCCTGCGTCTCGCCTATGCGTTCAATCACGGCGAGGCGCAGCGCGCGTTCCGCATGGCGCAGAAGCTCGATCCCGACTGCGCCATGTGCTTCTGGGGCGAAGCGCTGGTGCTCGGTCCCAACATCAATCTTCCGATGCCGGAGGACGCGGTCGCGCCCGCGTACGCTGCCGCGCAGAAGGCGAAGGCGCTTGCCGGTAAATCCAGCCCACGCGAGCAGGCGCTGATCGGCGCGCTCGCGGCGCGCTACAGCAGCGATCCGAAGGCCGCCCGCGCCACGTTTGATGCAGCCTACGCGGCAGAAATGGCGAAGGTGGCGAAGCAGTTTCCCGATGACGACGAAATCGCTACGCTCTATGCCGAGGCGGTCATGGATCTCAGCCCCTGGGACTACTGGAAGCCGGGCGGCCGCGAAGCCAAGCCGCAAAGCATGCCGATCGTGCCGACATTGGAGCGCGTGCTGGCTCGCAATCCGAATCATCCCGGTGCCATTCACCTTTACATTCATGCTGTCGAGGCATCGGACCGGCCCAAGCGCGCCGAGCCCTATGCCGACCGATTGCGCGGTGCGATCCCCGGTGCCGGCCATCTCGTGCACATGCCGAGCCACATCTACTATCGGGTCGGCCGCTATCTCGACGCGCTGCAAGACAACAAGGCTGCGGTCAAGGTCGATGAAAAATACCTGGCCGACACCAACGCGCCGATGGGCGTCTATCGGCTCGGCTATTATCCGCACAACGTGCACTTCGTAATGGCGTCGGCACAGATGGCTGGCGACGGCCGGACCGTGATCGCCGCCGCCGAGAAGCTGCGCGATCTCATTCCCGACGAGGTTGCCCGTGGTAGACAGCCAGTCAAGGCGGCGCCTTATTTCGCGCACGCGCAGTTCAGCACGCCCGAGACCATCCTGGCACTGCCCGATCCCGGCGACGCCATCCCTTATGTCAAGGCGATGTGGCTCTACATGCGCGGCGTAGCACTGGCGGCGCGCCGTGACTTCGCGAGCGCGGCGGCGGCCGCCAATGCAATCGAGACCCTTGAGCGTATCGCGGACTTCAAATTGCTGAAGGATTCAAGCGTCCCGGCACAGGAGGTGCTTCGCATCGCGCGTACACTGATCCTAGCGCGCGTGGCCCAGGCCAAAGGCGACAACCGCACCGCAGTCGTGCGGTTCGAGCGGGCGGCTGCGTTACAGGACGCGCTGCCCTACACCGAGCCACCATACTGGTACTATCCGATTAGGCAGTCTCTTGCCGCTGCCCTGCTGCAGGCTGGCCGCTACGATGAGGCCGAGCGAGAGTTCCAGCGTGCGCTCAGCCGAGCGCCATCCAACGGCTGGTCGTACTACGGGCTGGCGGAACTGCATAAGTCACGCGGCAACACCGCTGCGGCGCGCAAGGCCGAGGCTGACCTTGCCAGAACCTGGATCGGCGACCGCAGGCTTTTGCAGATTTCCAAGCTCTAGAACCTGCGCGTAAATCAGACGAATATCCCTATGATCGCAGTTACGAACGCTTCTCGTCTGTAAGCTGAAATGCTGCTCTCCGGACTCGGTATCACGCATCGGCTTAAGACCGTGTAATCGGCGACGAACTTTCCCATGGCAAGCCGCATCCAATGCGAAACTTGGAGGGGCGGGTTATGGAGCCGGGAACTGACGAGCGTATCAAGTGCCTGCTCGCGCCAATTGACGCCCATGTCGTTCCCCGGCGTGACAATGCCGGCGCGGATCTGAAGGATCCGGTCGTCGACCAAGCACATGGCCACATGAAGTCGTGGAAGCACGATGATCCAAGCGCGCCGAACGTTTTGCGCTTAGCGCGGGCCCATACGTTTGCCTTCCGCCAGTGACCTGGCCGGCGTCGTTTCGAACGGCGCCTGACCAATTGCCTCAAGACCGTTACCAACGGAGGACACGGGTTCGATCATTTTCGTCATCGCGAGCGGTCTTGCCGTAGCACTGCGCTTCATACGCCAACGCAGTTTCCAGACACTGTTTGTAGCTCGTAAAGCTGCAATCAGTGCCGCCCAGGTTATATGACAAACAGTAGTGCCCGCGGGGAACGATAGGCCCGGCAGTTGCTGCGGATCCTGAAAAGGCAAGCGCAGACAGCGCAGCTGCCGAAACAAGTAGGATTGCCTGAGCGATTTTCATCATGTCCTCCAACACCAGTGTCATCAAACAGATGAGAGCTGACGTTGGGAAATCGATTAAAAAAAATCTTTATGTTCACTGAGTGTTTCATCATCTCTGAGCCGCAGGTGGGAATAGATCAAGCCGGGCCAGGAATTGCCTCCCAAGCCCTGACATGCTCGTGGGCGTCTCGTCGGCCAATCCAGAGCGATATCGGTCTGGATGTTCATGGAGCCGGCGATTGCGATGGGACAACCGTCCGGCGGTGCGATCTTTGGTATCGAGCAAGCATGTGAGACGATCGTGCGACACGCGAATTTTGGCAAATCAGACGGCAGAATAAATTCGTATTTACTCGTCAAACGCGCCCGAGCCTCTATCTCTTCCCTATCTCTCGGGTGTTGCGCTTGTCTGCCTTGTGCAACCCCCGAATTCATTCCGGTAAGTGCCAGAGCTCCCCAAACAGGAGCGCTCAGTGCTCGCTGGAGCTGAAAGCCTCAGCTGTAGGGACGTGCTTACGGCGATCGGGCGTCGAACAATTGCGGGAGTGGCGCAGGAGTCCTGGTAATGACCTTGTTCTATCAGTTCAGCGTTTTTGCAGCCTCGCGTGGCGAGGGCCTACATCCGAAGCTTCGGGCCTTACTTGAGCGTGCGGCCGCCTCTCCGTTTTCGGAGGTCTCGATGCGCCGTGATGGCATGATCCAGGCTGGACCGAGTCCGGATTCGGAAGTCGTATCATCACGGGTCAACGTGACGCGGTTTTCGCGAGAGCTGGCCCGTTCCGTTGTTGCTGCGCCTAAGCCCGAAATACAAAAGCTATCGACGGCAAATCCGAATCGAGACCGTACCGTTTAGTTATGTAGGCTGTCTCGATGAGGACGGCACACGGTGCTTCGTCCCGCCAAAATGAGCCGGGCAGGGGCCAAGCGCCGGCCGATCGAGCCCGGCCCGTTTCGTCCGACCTGCTTGGTTCTCGGCGCAAGGGGCAAGAGAGAAATCGACGCGCCAAACTTCTGACCACATCGATCATCGCGAGTAGACCGTGGAGACGATTGCCGTTGCCTTGTTTCTCCTGCTCGCCGTCGTGGTCAGCGGCACGCTCGCACGAATGTCTCCAATGGCTTTGCCGCCGCCGCTCGTGCAGATAGCGCTCGGCGCATTCATTGCCTCGGTCGCGAATTTCGGCGTCAAATTGAGGCCGGATATTTTCTTCCTTCTGTTCCTGCCGCCTCTGCTCTTCTTGGATGGCTGGCGCATTCCGAAGGAGGGATTGTTGCGCGACAAAGCGACAATCCTGGAGCTGGCGCTCGGCCTCGTCGTGTTCACGGTCGTTGGTGTCGGGTCTTTCATCAACTGGATGATCCCGGCGATGCCGCTGGCCGTCGCCTTCGCACTTGCCGCGATTGTCTCACCCACCGATTCTACCGCAGTTTCCGCGATCGCTACCCGCGTGCCAATTCCCAAGCGATTGATGCACATTCTTGACGGCGAGTCGCTGCTCAATGATGCCTCGGGCCTCGTGTGCATGCGCTTCGCCATTGCCGCAGCACTAATGGGGACGTTCTCGCTCCTCGCCGCGGTCGGCACGTTCCTTTGGCTTGCGATCGGCGGCGTTGCCATAGGTGTAGGCGTCACCTGGATTGCGTCCGCCGCGAAGAACTGGGTATCGCGGCATTTCGGCGAGGAGACCGGCTCGCAGATCCTGATCAGCCTGTTGATCCCGTTTGGTGCCTACCTTTTGTCCGAGCATCTGCATTGCTCCGGCATTCTCGCCGCCGTCGCGGCTGGCATCACCATGAGCTACGTCGAACAGAGCGGCCAGGCGCTTCCCATCACCCGAGTTCGGCGCAGCGCGGTTTGGGATCTTGTTCAGTTTACCGCCAGCGGCATCATCTTCGTATTGCTTGGAGAACAGCTTCCGCGGCTCGTCATCGGTGCAGCGCAGGTGGTGCGTGAGGCCGGACACCACGAACCGATCTGGCTCGTTGTGTATGTGGTTGCCATCAATCTCGCCCTTGCGGTGTTGAGATTCACATGGGTCTGGACGTCATTGCGCTTCACGTTGTTTCGGGCAGCGCTGAAGGGTCAAAACTCATACGTACCAAGCTGGCGTCTCATCGCGGCGACATCGCTCGCCGGCGTTCGAGGGACCATAACGCTCGCCGGCGTGCTGACGCTGCCTCTGACCATGAACGATGGGTCTGCGTTTCCGGCGCGCGACCTTGCAATCTTTCTCGCTGCTGGCGTGATCATTGTGTCGCTGGTCGCGGCAAGTTTCAGCCTCCCGTTTCTCCTCAAGGGGCTCAAATTGCCACCTGAGCCGTCGCCACAGGAAGAAGAGGACCTGGCACGCATCGCCGCGGCGAAAGCGGCGATTCGGGCGATCGAGAAGGCGCAGCATCACATGGGGGAAGGCCACAGCGACGTCGATCTATAT
The DNA here is from genome assembly GCF_023101085.1 of Bradyrhizobium sp. 170. Taxonomy (NCBI): domain Bacteria; kingdom Pseudomonadati; phylum Pseudomonadota; class Alphaproteobacteria; order Hyphomicrobiales; family Nitrobacteraceae; genus Bradyrhizobium; species Bradyrhizobium sp. 170. The sequence goes on from NZ_CP064703.1 coordinate 3,813,778, forward strand.
ACCGATGCCGGGGTACGTATCATGGAGCTTTATCGCCAGCGGATCAATGGTCGCTCAACGACCGGCAAAGAAGCATCCCTAGCGCGAAAGATCGATGAGATCGAGCGGAGGCTGCGCCTGACCGGGCTTCGTGCCGAACGGACCGAAATCTACCGTATTGCTCGTGCTCGCAGGCTCTCCGACGAGACATCCCGCAAGTTGGTTAGAGAGCTTGATCTGCTGGAGTCGCGCTTCGCAACGCGGTGACGCGCGAAATTCGCATCGCTATAGCCTCCGCGGTTCCAACGCCTAACCTTCTTGTGGGGTCGCGATTAATTCGTTCCAGGCGCATCCTCTTGGAATTGGTGCGAGGCCGACGGCACAAGCAGTGTGAAGGCGTTCCATTGATGTCGACGCGTGGCAAATTGCGCGGCACGGCAATTTGCGGAAGGACCGCGCGGGTTTGTTTGTTGGGTACAGCAGACACCGTTCAGAGCTGCATAGGCTTCCGCTAGTGACCAACACGGACATTAGCCCGTTTCGTACGACGCGGCTGCTGAACGTGCTTGCACCGTTCCCGCCGCGCCTAAACAAGATTTTAATGGTGACGGTTTGGGCGTTTCCTATCTGAAAAATATTCGCACAATAAAGGAGACAACCATGAAGTTGACAGTAACAGCATCACGATCTGCGATCGCGATCGATCACGACGAATGGATCAGCTGTTCTCACTGGGGGATGTTTCCGGTGCCGCGAAAGACCTCGAACTCGCGTGGCCGGGCATGAGCTAAGGTTGGTTTCCCGAGGTGAAGCGCGCTTTGCGGTCAGGCGCTTTCGAAGCTAACCTGGAGCGGACGTTCGGCTTGATAAGCCTTCCAGTACGAGCTAGCCGGTTTCCGGTCGCTGCTCGAAGGCCAAGTGAAGGAGGTCTGATTTTCACGGCCAGACAGGCTGGAGCATGTTTTGGGAATCGCCTGAATGAATCAGATCACTAGCATGTCCCGCCCCAAGTTTCTGCCTGACAACTTCACCCTATCGCTAATCGGGACGCTCGTCGTAGCGAGCGTCCTGCCGTGCCGCGGCGCGGCGGCGGCGACCGTAGATGATCTCACCAACGTCGCCATCGCCCTGCTGTTTTTCCTGCATGGAGCAAAGTTGTCGCGTGAAGCCGTGATCGCGGCGGCAAGCCACTGGCGGCTACACGTCCTGGTGCTATTGATTACATTTGTCGTGTTTCCGCTGTTCGGCCTGGCGTTCAAACCGCTCCTGTCTCCACTCGTGACGCCCACGCTTTACGCCGGTATCCTATTTCTCTGCACCCTGCCGTCCACGGTCCAATCCTCAATTGCCTTCACGGCCATGGCGAAGGGCAACGTCCCGGCGGCGGTCTGCAGCGCCTCGGCCTCGAGCATCATCGGCATCTTCGTCACGCCGCTGGTAGGGAGCCTCGTGCTCTCGAGCCATGTCGGATTGGGTTCGGGCTGGCGAACCGTCGGCGAAATCGTGCTGCAGCTGTTCGTGCCCTTCGTCTGCGGGCAGCTTCTAAGGCCGTTGATTGGCGGATGGATCCAGCGCAACGAGAGCATCGTTAGCGGGATTGACCAAGGCTCGATCCTGCTCATCGTCTACTCAGCCTTTAGCGAGGCAGTAGGCGAAGGCCTGTGGCGCCAGGTTCCGCCTTCGGCGCTGGCCGGGCTGCTAGTCGCCGACGGCGTGCTTCTGGCGGCCGCGCTAATCACCACCGCGCTGGTCAGCAAATGGCTGGGCTTCGAGCGTGCCGACCGGGTAACCATCGTCTTCTGCGGCTCGAAGAAGAGCTTGTCTCAGGGCATCACCATAGCCAAGGTGATCTTCGCTTCGCACGCCGTGGGCGCGGCCATCCTTCCCCTCATGATCTTCCATCAGATCCAGTTGATGGTCTGCGCGGCACTGGCCCAGCGGTGGGGCCGTTGCGCGGAGACTTTTCCATCCCTGGCTTCAGCGGATGCGAAATCCCTTTTGCCGCACTGAAAAAGCTCCCGCCTTTGCTGCGGGTTCGCCGCGGCTTCAATTTCAACGGGTAGTGCTTGTCCCTTATTCCGGACTGATTGCGCGGATGACCTGGGTCATGAAGGCTGATGGCGAGCGATACAAGCAACCCGTCGCGCTTGCGGCGTAACGAGATCGTGTCGGAACCGGCGTGATGTGAAGGTCGGGAGGCGAACTGTGCGTAATGCAGAGCCGGTCGATCCGGCGATCGGGACAACCCACTTGTGCCATCGCATCGTCGAGCGGGCGCTTTTGACCGGAACCTGGTCCACGGAGAGCATCATGGCCAGTGGTCATGTGAACCGCACCTGCAAGCCGAACACATGACTGCACCGACAAAGCCTGCGACGTGACGAAGGTCCTTGCCAACCCGGAGCCGTCCACACACGGCACTTTGAGACTTGCCGACTGATCCCTGGAATGTCCGCTACCCGAAAGACCGAAAATAATCGACGGGCGATCAGTGACGCGAAATTATGACGGGGATTGCAGCGATCGCGGAACCGTCCCCGTCGCCTACCTTGCCTGGCTCTCGCGTAATTTCCGGGCCAACGCGCGCGTCTTTGCGCGTGAGGCCGCCTCCTGGCTGTGCGAGCAGCTGGCACAGCACGCCTCGACGCAGGGACCGAGTGCCTCTTCGATGATGGTGTTGATGGTGCGCGCGCAACGACCGCAATCGGCGCTGCAACCAAGGCAGCCATAGAACTGCTTGGCATTTCGCGGCAAGGACCCGCTGCCGTTCACGGCATTGCGGACGTCGTGGTCGCTGAGGACGTTACAGGAACAAACGATCATTTGGAGGCGGGTCCGGTCTGCGATGCTTCCCGGACGTCGCCTGCGTCATTGAGAAGTTTCGCCCGTTGATCGAAATCTGCGAAAGGCGGCGTTACTATCGCACGGGCGGCAGCGAGACAAAAGGAACTGCACGAAAGTGGTACATTCACGGGGATGCACAATCGAGTCCGTCGGCAATCGGTTGCGAGAGGCGAGAACGTCCGAAATTGTCAGCTCAGCTGAACGCGAAAGCCAGCAAGCTCGAGCCAAGCAGCACAAGGCTGGCCGCTGTCAGCGTGAGGAATCCATCGGAAACCAAATCGTGATTGTGCATGATAAACCTGCCGTGTGAGATGCTCGTCCGAATTACTTACGCCTTCCAAAACAGGCCTCTGAGGCGCTGACGGAAATCGACTCCGTCCGCACGATTCAAAACTTTGCGCCTCGCGGATATCGGAGGCCTAGCTCAGCGCAGCGCCTCCTGCGTGAACATGCTCGATTTGGGTGGGTTCTTCCATCACACTTGCGTTCTGTGGCATAACATCTTCTGGTCGTCTGCGATAAACCTTGGTTTGACCGTCATGACGAAACGGCAGCGAAGTCGGGGAGGGGGCGTACGAGGATGGACGCCAGATGGAGCCGCGCTAAGGCCGCCTCGATTGGCGGCCTTGTCGTTAATTCCGATCAAGCCGCCTCATTGCCCCAAACGTCGGGGCCGTATGATGCAAACCTAGGATCGAACGTAACCCTGGAGGTCACTTGGTGCGGGTCCTCGACAGTCCGCGATGTGAGTATGTCCGAAAATTTCTGATCGAACACCCGCAGAACGTGGGGCCGGCGGCCAGCAGGATTTAGGCCCCCGCCAGCGCTCACAGCGGCGGTTCTTGCCTGCCTATGGCAAGCCACTCCGGGAATCTAACAGAGAATTTAATGGGACCGACGGATTGCGAACCTACATCAGGATCGTGCCGCTCTCCCTCAGGCAGGCACTGCTAGCACGGCCCCAGCGGCTCCCCCCGGTCGCTGGGGCCGGACGACCGATCGCCCGCGCACAGCCGATCGGGGACGCGATCGACCTATGGAGAAATCAAAATGCGGAGAGTGAGGAAGGCTGTAGCTACGCCGTACGCCGTCCTGATCGGCACGGGCCTATTGATCACCTTGTGCGCTTCCACCAACGCCGCGACGGTGCATCGCTCTAAACCGCGACATGTCCAAGGTTTGTCCTTTCACGACGCCGTTCCGCCACGGCCGCCGGTCCACTACGACGACACCCCGAGCTACAACGATCCGTCCAAGTTTGGCGGCGGCACGGCGTTATGAGAACGAGACCACCCGCTGATGCTCTGAATCTTCTTCCGCCTTCGGCGGCATGGCGGACATGGCCGACTTGCTACTGGCTCGACCCGGTCGCGAATGCAGACCCAAGCAGTCTCGTAAAGTCTGCTTCTGTCGATCGGACCGACGGAGCCGCCTACGCCAACATGGAGCGCCATAAGCGGCCGCTTCAATCGTTGGCCAATCAGGCTTGAGAACATGTTCGGAGCTTCAGGCGTCTTTACCCGCCGATCCGCAGGTGCTCTCCGAATGTCGGCAACCGGCCGCGTTTCGCAAACCGTTGAAAAACTCTCTTCGGATCGTGAATGAAATTCTAGCCGCCGATGGCGTGTTCACGCGCAACGGCGCGTGACGAGCGTGGGCAGGAATTTGTGATCGTTTTCTCCGCCGACCTCGCGCAGCGGTGAACGACCATAAACAAATATTTCATTTAAATCGCCGGTCGCTCCACGCATTTTCAAAGCAGACGCCAAAATGTTTTGGCCTCTGTATCCAATGGAGAACTGAAATGACCAGATTCAAAGTTCTGTCGGCAGGGCTGATCGCCGCAGCCATGCTGACCACGCCCGTGGTGGCTCGGGAGTATCCGCAGGTCGCCAAGGGGGCCGATGTCAGCGCCCCGCGTGGCGCCCTTGCCGGGCGTGACTGCGTCCGCGCTCCGGACGTCGGCGCATATGCATCGGACCCCTACACCAGACCGCCGTGCGAACCCGCATGGTCTAATTGATCAGTCGGCGCCGCATCGGGCTGAACGGCCAGGCAACGAACCCGGATCGATGACGGCGTGCCCCTGGCACTGTAATGTGGGAAGCCTGCGAATAGTTCGGGCTGGGAGCGATTTGCCACCAGCCCGAATTCTTTGAACGGCCCCCACGCTACTGAGCATTCAAATTTGCTGCGAGTCCGGTTGTGGCCCATCGCGTCATCTCGCGTTGGTCGCGATCGATCTCAGGCAGATTGCCAACCGGCTCAATGATCGGGGTATTCGACCAGCCAGCGGACGTGCCGTTAGTCCGCAGCCATACACAAGCGACAGCATATGCAGGAGCATCCAATGGTGGCGGTTCGCGAACCGGTTCTTAAGCCGATAGGTATCACCGACCTGCGCCCAACCCAGATTACCGTAGGCATGCGCGAGGTCGAGGGAAAGCGGAAAGGCTGGCGCGAGAAGAAGGACAAGAAAGCTGCGGAGTTTCTCGGCAAACACATGATTCCAGTTATTCTGGGACCCAGTGATCGCCTCTATATTATTGATCATCATCATTTGACGCGCGCACTTCACGAGGAGGGCGTCAAACATGTGTTGGTTGCGGTTGTCGCCAACCTTAGCATGGTCGACCCGGATACTTTTTGGAGGGTTCTCGACAATCGCAGGTGGATGCATCCGTTTGACGACAAGGGTCGTCGTCGCGACTACAAGGATATTCCGAAATCGGTGCGAGACCTCGTGGATGATCCTTTCCGCTCTCTGGCCGGCGAATTGAGGCGCGCGGGGGGATTCGCCAAAGATACGACACCGTTCAGCGAGTTTCTGTGGGCGGACTTTCTGCGACGGCGAATCAAACGCAGGCTCGTTGAGCGTGATTTTGATCGCGCACTCATAACGGCAATGAAGTTTGCCAAGAGTCAGGAAGCCATTTATCTTCCTGGATGGGGCGGGCCAGCATCCCTGGACTGAGCGGAGGTACACAATTCTGTTCGTTCCGGGCTCCGGAGTGTGGGGCCGGAATTCGAACGGTCCAGACCTAATCAAGTGTACAGGCCTTCCAAGCGTACGCTGACACGAAGCGTGGGGCGAGCTCGATCGAACGATCGAAGTGAGTCCGCTTCGCGGAAGCGCTGCGTAGGAAGGGCTGCCTCGGGAAGCCATTCCCTGGCGACAAGCTCGCGATCGCTGGATGGAATCGATATCGGCTCCGAACTCTCCCCTTCTGAGAAGCTCATCGGCCTGATTATCGCCTTGCAGTTCATCAACCGAGACCCGGCCCGCCGCGCTTCAATTGGGCTTTGGCTGGTCAGAAGCTCCTCGCGCGCACAACCGGATTGTCGCGGCGAACCGTCTGCTTCGCCGTGAAACGTCTTGAAGAATTCGAGGTGCTTGTCATCGATCACAGAGGGGGACGCCGGCCAGGTTCGTCGCTCTGCTAACAGGCTGCCGCGACCTGCCGCGGCCTAACATGAGTAAGATTTTCACACCTGCCATGAAGGAGAACCGCCGGCGGGTTGTGCAAACGACGACACTTAACTGCGCTGGTGATCTTCTCGATTGCGCACCGCTTCATTGACCTTCGCCACGTGGGCGTAAGCGTCGACCGCGTGAGTCACAAAGATACCGGCGCTAAGCAGGGCTAGAAATGTCGCGACTGCTTCAATCATTTTGACGTTCCTTAACTCAGTGGCAACCCAGAAGCATCAACATCCCCGGCAGATCGAATTTATCATTTTGTCGACCTTCGCGTCTTCAGGGTCGATAGCGGGCTTGGTGTCAAGCATGGGGTGGCCCACGCCATCTGACGAAAGCGCCGTGCCCGACGAGTTGGTGCCGGGCGCGGCAGCGGTGGTGCCGAACGCGCCGCCGCCCATCATGGACATACCCATATGAGGCGATCCCATGCCATGCGCTCCTCCCATGCCGCCGCGGGCAAACGCCGCCGTGGTTGAAAGGCCAACGCAAAGGGCGATGCAAAGAACGGAGAGCTTTTTCATGCCGAGACTCCTCGTTAGCGCCGGCCGGCGGGCGGCTCTGAAGGGATTTCGATTGCGCCGACCCTCGACACCGCCGCGGCTGTGATCATTCCCGCATTGCTACCACCCTGCGAGGCGTTGCCTGGGCCGAAGTCGTTAAGGAGGATACCAGCCGTACCTACGACTGCGACGATTAGCGTTGCTATCGGGGGTATCACCGCCGGTCCTTTCTCTTGATCGTGCATTTTGTTCTGCCCAATTCGTTGGTCGATGTGCGTCAAGTTGATGTAGGTTCGCAATCCGCCGACACCATTAAATTGAATTTTATTCCGTGCGTTTTGACGGGCACACGAGCCAAGCGGCATCAAAGGCATTTGACCCAATCGTGAAGCCGCTACGACTTGGCGCGGTGGCCACCAGTGCGCACATAGTCGACGTGACATCCATGATAACTGAGCAAATGCGATGCGAGCCGTTCTGGCCTTGGGCCTACTGACCACTTTGTGCGCTTCTGCCAACGCCGCGACGGTGCATCACTTCAAACAGCCTGTGGGTCACTTACGCCCGGTCCAACATGTTACCGCTCCCTCGCCGCGATTCGCGGTTCCCGGATGGACCGACGAAGAGACCCGGCAGTGGCTGTATAACGGAAGCGCCGCCTCTGGCTTAGGCTGATAGCCTCCAATCGCCGCCTAACACAGGCCGATCAGTGTTTAGTAAGCCCAAGGTGCTTGACTACTCGGTCCGATACCAGATGCGTCCGGCGAGAAAATGTGCGGTAGGGCAGATGTCATCGCGCGCCTTCCGGCGCGCCGGCGACGGACGCCTTTACGTCGAGCCGATGGGACAGAAAGCTGAGCGTGAAGGCGACAGCGGCCAGAGCCGCGCCGATCCACGGCAACTCGCGATAGGCCAGACCGTCGGTCAGGGCGAGACCGCCGACCCAGGCGCCTGCCGCGTTGCCAAGATTGAATGCACCCTGATTGAGGGTAGAGGCGAGATTGGGCGCCTGCGCTGCCTCGTTGACGACGCGCATCTGCAATGGGGAGACCAGGGCGAACGCCAGCAAGCCCCAGCAGAAGACCGTCGCGGCCGCCGGCACCAGCGATCCGGTCGTAAGCGTGAACAGGCCCAAGACCGGAATCAGTAACGCCAGGATGCCGATCACTGACGGCATCAGCTTCCGGTCGCCGAGCCACCCTCCAATGAAATTACCCGCCGTGAGTCCAGTGCCGAACAGCAGCAGCATGAACGTGACCTCGTGCGGCGAGATCACTGTCACGTTCTCCAGAATCGGGGTGATGTAAGTGAAGACACTGAAGAGGCTTGCAGACACCGCCATGCTGATCAGCATTGCTAAAATCACTTGCGTGCTGCCAAGCGACCTTGCCTCGTGGATGAACTGCATGCGGGGAGCGGGTATGTCGCGCGGCAGCCAGGCGTAAAGGGCAAATGCCGCGGCGAAGCCGATGACAACCACGGCCCAAAATGTATTCCGCCAGCCGACGGCTTCGCCGAGTGCGGTGCCAAACGGAACGCCCAGCACATTGGCGAGGGTGAGACCGGCGAACATCATTGCGATCGCTTGGGCCTTTTTCTGCTCCGGCACCAGGGTGGCGGCGACGACAGCGCCGAGTCCGAAGAATGCGCCGTGACAAAGTGCCGTTGCGATTCGCGCGGCCATCAACAGGGCATAATTCGGAGCCAGCGCGCAAAGCAGGTTGCCGAGAATGAAGATGCCGATCAGCAAAAGCAACGCCCTCCGCCGGTCCATCCTTGCCGTTGCAATGGCAAGGAAAGGAGACCCGAATGCCACGCTCAACGCATATCCGGTCACAAGGAGACCGGCGTGCGGGATCGTGACGCCAAGATCGCCGGCAACATCGGGCAACAGTCCCATGATCACGAATTCGGTTGTGCCGATCCCAAACGAAGCCAACGCGAGGGCGAGCAAAGGAAGTCGGCTCGTGGAGGCCGGAATTTTAGTTGCGAGAGGCATGAGCGTTTACCGTTTCAACGGCGCTAATGCGGGCGCCGGAACCTTGCACTTCAGCAAGACGACGGTTCGATGGACTGATGAAGCGTCACACCTCTAGGCTATCTGCGTCCACAAGCATTACCGTCAGAGTTGAAGATAGACGGCCGGCCTGCCGGCACCATTAAATTGCCGTTCAGAAAACTCAATTCGATTTTATGCGAGCAGGTTGGGCGTTGGTACGCGGCGGTCAGCTCAAGCTGATCGGGGTGGCGGCTGGCGCTGACTTCTGCCGGCTTCGAGGTGGCGGTTTAAGGCATTCGTCACACCGACAATCAAAGCCGCGAATTGAGCGCGGTTGCGGAACGGTCGGGCTGGGAGATTTAGAAAGTCTACGAGGACACTGGCATCAGCGGTGCCAAGGGCAGGGACAAACATCCCGGACTAGAAGGGACGATGAAGGCGGTGAATGCCAAGGAGTTCGATATGGTCGCCGATTGGTCGGTGGATCGGCTCGGTCGATCGCTGACCGATCTGCTCGGCATCCTGCAAGAGCTTCAGGAAAAAGGGTCGACCTGTTCCTTCATCAGCAAGGTATCGATACGTCAACCACCGCCGGCAAGGCGATGTTTCAGATGTTAGGTGTATTGCTGAGTTCGAGCGGGAGATTATTCGCATCGGCACGAGCGTAGTGCAGCGTGTTTTCAAGCAGGAGCCGCGGCCATCTTGACAGGATACAGCGGCATCTCGGCGCGCCGAACGGACGGATAGGCGAGGGCGGCCCTTGTTCGCTTTTGCCAAGATAGCAGACTAAACGAAGACATCGGGCCAGGTCCGAAAAGTGCCCAATGCGGAAGTCGTACCCGTGCCGAATTAGCGTCGGAAAGCGGGCGCGCCGCGCTACTTCGATTGAAGAATGCCCAAAAAGCCTTGCAGAAACGCGGCGCCTGCGCTTAGGGCTAGGTACCGGAGTCGTCGCCGCCAACCAACCCGGGTCTGTTGTTCGGACCGAACCCATACCTGCCACCGTCCGAACACCAACCGTCCAGATACCCACCGTTGTCCCTACACCCACCGTAGTTCATCCACCCCCTATACGTCGGGGCGTAACTCATGCCAACCGCACCGTGGTGGGTCCTGACACCTGACCTATGATGATTTGGATTTGTGTATGCAAGTGCGAACGTACTTGAGAGCGCGAACGCAGAGGCTAGTGCCAGGGTCACAAGTTTCATGGTTATCTCCTTTGTTTTCTAGATAAGAGACAACCGCCCCGTCGCCATTAAAACCTTGTTTAAGCACGGTGGAAAACGCAAAGCTGTTCACATCTCACAGAGCAAGTTTTTGTTTTTGGAATGAAGTCTGCTCCTTCCGTGGTCTTCTTGAAAGTTGCTGCAGTTTTTCGAGCTTAGCATCGGCTCTGGCGACTTCAGTGGTAGGGTGCCGAGCCGCGAGCGAGAAATGGGCATGCGCAGCACGGTGCTTCGCGCGATGACCGCTTTGGGTCAAAAGCGCGTTTGGGAAATGGACCGGTCACTTCCGGTTTACTCCGATAATCGGACGTCCTTGGTGTCGGCCGCCACCTCGCAAAAGTGCCAATAGGCGAACTGTGACGCCCGTCATTTGAGGTGGGGACTTGTCGATGCTGACTATTTCGCTTATCTCGTTCCCAAGTGATGGGGATGGAGTTCCCCCGGTAACCGCCGTGTCGGCTGATGACTCCTGCTGGGCGCGAGAGCGCAGGTAGGAGTATGTGCAAATGACCCCTCAACTCATTCTTGCTGTAGCGGCCGGCGGCGCGTTCGGATCAGTCGCGCGATATCTGGTGGGCATCGGATCGGGAAAGCTGTTCGAAACTGACTTTCCTTGGGGCACGCTCATGGTCAACGTGACCGGCTCATTTTTGATTGGTGCGTTCGTCGGCCTTTTCGCAGCCAAATGGGATTTGTCGCAGGCAATGCGGATATTCCTGACAGTTGGCATTTGTGGCGGCTACACGACTTTCTCCACATTCTCTCTGGACACCTACTACTTGATTGAACGTGGACACACGTTGGCATCATTTGCTTACATGGTGGCTTCGGTGATGCTGTCTGTTGGTGCCCTGATCGCGGCGCTGCGGTTTGTTCGGGCACTTTCATGAAGAATCTTCTGCTCTCCTGGGTATTTTGGGCGCTGCTTTCCGCAGGTTTCGCGGCCTTAACAGCCATCTTCGCAAAGATCGGTATCGAGAACGTCAATTCGGACTTTGCGACTTTCATTCGCACAGTAGTCATCCTGTTGGTGGCCGCACTGATCGTCCACGCCTCCGGGAACTGGCAGCAGCCGTCCAGCGTGTCCGCGAAAACGTGGTTGTTCCTCATCCTATCTGGTGCCGCGACAGGCGCTTCTTGGATTTGCTACTTCCGCGCCTTGAAGCTCGGGGATGCCGCGCGCGTTGCTCCCGTGGACAAGCTCAGCGTTGTCTTCGTGTCGGTTTTCGCAGTGCTCTTCTTGGGTGAACGGCTTGCGCTGCCAAATTGGCTCGGCGTCATTCTGATCGCGTGCGGTGCCGTTCTCGTTGCCTACCGAGCATAGGAGGAAACGGCATCGTATCGGTCAAAGCGAGTATTCAAAGGGTTGAGACCAGCTTCGCTACTGCAACGTCTCAGATGGGTCAATCGCGTCGTTTTGACTCTCCGACGATGACTTCCGGTCCTCGCCGATAGGCGGACATCGTCCGTCCGTATGTCCCAAAAGTGCCAAAGGCTGACGTCGCGACCTTCATGTGTGGTATCAACCATCCGAGGTGCGTTGCAAGGCGCGCGCTCCTCGTATCGATTCCCCGCTGCGAAGGACCCCGCGGTTCGACCCGCCCGCCGGCCGGCATCAATTTTGAGAGGAGGTCGCATGAATCGCATTCTCATCACCGGCGCGGCCGGGAAAATCGGAAGCACCTTGCGCGAAGGCTTGCGTGAACGCTACGCGGTGCTGCGCCTTTCCGATATCGCGCCGCTCGATCCGGCACGCGCCGGCGAAGAGATCGTGCGCGCCGATCTCGCCGATCTCGCCGAGGTGGAAGTCGCCATGCGGGGCGTTGATTGCGTTGTCCACCTCGGCGCGATCGCAGGCGAGGACACGTGGGACAAGATCCTGCCCAACAACGTGGTCGGAACCTGGAATGTGTTCGAGGCAGCGCGGCGCCAAGGTGTGCGTCGCGTCATCTATGCGAGCTCGCATCACGCGGTCGGGTTCTATCGGCGCCCCCGCTTCATCGACCAGATGGTCGTTCCGCGGCCGGACGGCGTCTACGGGGTGAGCAAGGTGTTCGGCGAGGCGGTCGGACGCCTGTTCGCCGACAAGCACGGCCTGTCGGTAGCCTGCCTCCGCATCGGCGCCTTTCGCGACAAGCCGGCGGATCGCCGTCTGCTCCATGTCTGGCTCAGCCCGCGCGACGCCGTGCAACTGGTCGGATGTTGCATCGATGCGCCCGACTATCATTTCATCGTCGTCTACGGCGTCTCCAACAACACGCGCAACCGCTACCGCAATGCAGGCATCGAGTTCCTCGGCTATCGTCCGCAGGACAAATCGGAGGATTATGCGGCCGACATCCTGCGCACCCCGGACACCGAGGATGCGATCTCGCGGGAATTCCACGGCGGCCCCTATACGCAAATGGGGTTCGACGGCGACCTTGCACGGATCGAGTAGCGGGTCACCCGGTCGCCGTGGCGGGAAGAGCGACTGAGCCATTCCACCGGCACTTCCGGCAGTCGCCGCAATGAGTCCACTGGAAGGCCGGGGGGACCGCTCCTGGAACAAGTCGACGAGACGCCAGCGCAAAGTGCCCCGGCCTTTAAATTCAACTGCATCACCGGTCCCACCGGTAGCGGTTTAGTGCAAATATGTTTTGCGACACGGGATATTCTTGCGAGGCGACAGGCAGCTGTGCGGCACAAGGTGCGACTTCCGCAATGGGTCTTGTGTCACGAGCATCGCCGGTCCACACGGCGGTGCGCAACTGTGCGAGAGATGAAGGAGGGCTCTTCGAGGTCGACAATCAGGGGGTGATCTCAAGCCACCCCAAGCTGCTGTCGTCAAGAGCGATGGTGGTGAACGCTGCGGAAACGCTCGGGACAAGATTCCGGCAGGCAAGGTTGAGAGAGGCGAGCGCAAGCAAACCGTCGATGAAGTGTCGAAAGCGGATTAGACGATGTCAAAACCGGGGGGTGACCCTTCCTCCGGGATCAACTTGGGAGGTGTCCTGAGACGGCCCAAGCGGCATCCGGCATGTAGGCGGCGCGAAGCTCAACCAGGCTCTTGTACGGAACGTGAGAACCTGATCGGCGATGCTATGGGATAAGGCGCAAGCGGCTCCAACCGCGAGGCCGAAAGTACCGATGCGCCGGGCAGGGGCGGACTGCTTCGTAGTAGCGATGAAGCGGGTGTAATGCCCGTGGAGCGAAGGGAGCGGGCCATCGCCATTTGGCTTGGGTCAACCAGCAACGGGAGGAACCCGATGTTCAATGGAAGGCGGCAGCCTTCGCGCGGTGGCACGAGCCGGATGACGCAAGAGTGTCAAGTCCGGTTCTGTGAGGGGCTCGGGGTGAAATTCCCCGGGCCTACTCGGCAATCGCGTCCTTGTCGGGACGACCGCTATTGGCCGCCGAATCATTGAGGCGACATTTTCGCTAGACCTTTTTGCACCCGCTACCTCCGTCTTCAATCTGACAACTCGACCTGGAAGAAATCGGACGGGCGAGTGAGGCTCCCGGATGAGAGAGCGGCGTAAGCGTGTAGCCGCCCGCTCCAACTGTCGTTTGCCTAATCAGCCAGGGCGATCCTTGTCGGTTGCCACGCTAAGACCGAACCGTCCATGCAGACCGATCAGCAGCACGCGCAGTCCGCTTCGCAACCATTTCATTTTGACATCCGCTCAGCGCTCTCATGGCAATTGTCCGCGCGGACACAATGATGCCCCACGCCCCAAAAGAAAAAAAGCTCAATTGATTGCCCATTTACTGAGCAGCTGCCCGATGGGAATGCGGACACCTCAAATGGACGTGCTGTGCCATTGCAAAAAACCATTGCGATTCAATAGAAGGAAACTGGCACATCTCGTGCTTCTCTCTCGCCGAGTTGGTTGCTAGGGTTCCGGCTTTGCGCCTGCAAAGCGCTGGTCCGAGAGCAGCCGCTTGCGGGGGAGAAATCCCCGCAAGTGCACGGCGGGATAAAAGCCCGGGAGACCTCGTTAGCCAAGGGATTGGCAAAGCGATGGTCTGTCGCCGGTCCCTTTTTGTAAGTTTTGCAAGAGGGATCTGCTATGAACAGACTCATATCACTGCTCCGATCCATCATTTTTGTAACGACGCTGGCGGCCGTTGTTGCTGCGCCGGCGCATGCGGCGCCGAAAAAGGACTTCAAGGTCGCATGGTCGATCTATGTTGGCTGGATGCCGTGGGGCTATGCCGCCGACACCGGCATCGTCAAGAAATGGGCCGACAAATACGGCCTTACCATCGAAGTGAAGCAGTTCAACGACTACGTCGAATCCGTCAATCAATACACCGCCGGTGCGTTCGATGCGGTGACCATCACCAACATGGACGCGCTGTCGATTCCCGCCGCCGGCGGTGTCGACACCACGGCGATCGTGATGGGCGACTTCTCCAACGGCAACGATGCCGTCATCCTGAAGAACAAGGGCGATCTCGCCGCCATCAAGGGCCAGAAGATCAATCTGGTCGAGTTCTCGGTCTCGCACTATTTGCTTGCGCGGGCGCTGGAGAGCAAACATCTCGCCGAGAAGGACATCAAGGTCGTCAACACTTCCGATGCCGATATGGCGGCGGCCTACAAGACGCCTGAAGTGACCGCGGTGGTGACGTGGAATCCGATCGTCTCGGAAATTCTGGGTTCGCCCGACGCCAAGAAGGTGTTCGATTCTTCGCAGATTCCCGGCGAGATCATGGATCTGATGGTGGTCAATACGGCGGTGCTGAAAGACAATCCCAATTTCGGCAAGGCGCTGGTCGGCATCTGGTACGAGACCATCGCAAAAATGCAAGCCGCTGGAGCGGAAGGCAAAGCCGCGAAGGAAGCCATGGCCAAGGCCTCGGGCACCGATCTCGCCGGCTTCGACAGCCAACTCGCCTCGACCAAGCTATTCGACAAGGCGGCGGACGCGGAAGCCTTTACCAAGAGTGCGGCGGTCGGCACCACCATGGATCGGGTGCGCAAGTTCCTGTTCGATAAGGCGTTGCTCGGCAAGGACGCCAAATCGGCTGACGTCATCGGCATCGAGCTGGGCGACAAGAGCGTGATTGGCGACAAGAAGAACGTCAAGCTGCGCTTTGACGCCAGCTTTATGGATGCCGCAGCCAAGGGAAAACTCTGATCGCTGACCCGATTCGGGGTTTGAAGCGGGGATGACGATGCGGCTCATGAACATCAAGCCGAACAGGCAGGCGCGGTTCTATCTCGCCGCACTGCCGTTCGTATTGCTGGCGATCGCCTATTTCGCCGGTTCGAGCATGCGGCTTGCGGAAAATCCCAATGACAAGTTGCTGCCTGCGCTACCAACCATGGCGCAGGCAGTCAAACACATGGCTTTCGAGATTGATGTCCGTACCGGCACCAATTTCATGCTGGCGGACACGATCTCGAGTCTCGGCAGGCTGGTCTCGGCGCTGGCGATTTCGACCTCGGCGGCCCTTGTATTAAGCATCGTGATTGGCCTGCTGCCTGGCGCTAACGCCATGCTGGCGTCCTTTGTCGGGGTGATGTCGATGGTGCCGCCACTGGCGTTGCTGCCGATCCTGTTTATCGTGATGGGGCTTGGCGAAAACTCCAAGATCGCCCTGATCGTGATAGGCACCTTGCCCTGCATCATTCGCGATCTCACCATGAAGGTGCTGGAGTTGCCGCGTGAGCAACTCATCAAGGCGCAGACGCTTGGCGCTTCGACCTGGCAGGTGGCGCTGCGCGTGGTGCTGCCGCAGATCCTGCCGCGGCTGGTCGACTCGCTGCGCTTGCAACTCGGACCGGCCTGGCTGTTCCTGATAGCCGCGGAGGCGATCGCATCCGATTCGGGGCTCGGCTATCGCATCTTCCTGGTGCGGCGCTATCTCGCGATGGACGTGATTATTCCCTACGTCATCTGGATTACGCTGCTCGCCTTTCTGATGGATGCCGGGCTGAGCCTGCTGCAGCGCAAGCTGTTCCCCTGGTTTGCATCGGTGAGGGCGGAATGAGCGCGATCCGTTTCGACAATGTCTGGAAGGAATATGGCGACCATATCGTGCTGGAGCGGATCACGCTCGATGTCGCGCCGCGCGCCTTCATCGCGCTGGTCGGCCCGTCCGGCTGCGGCAAGACCACCTTCCTGCGCATGCTGCTGGGTGAGGAAGCCCCGACGCGTGGGCAGATACTGATCGACGGTGTGCCGCTGACGCACGAGCCGGATGCGGGTCGCGGTGTGGTGTTTCAGCGCTATTCGGTATTTCCGCATTTGACCGTGCTTGAGAACGTGGTGCTGGGGCGCGAGCTGCAGCATGCCAAACTGACGGGCCGGCTGTTCGGTGCGGCCAGGCGCGAGGCGGTGGACGAGGCGATGACGCTGCTCGCCGAGGTCGGCCTTGCCGGACATGAGGGCAAATACCCGGCGTCACTGTCTGGCGGCATGCAACAACGTCTGGCTTTGGCGCAGGCGGTGATGCGCGGCCCCAAAATCCTGCTACTCGACGAGCCGTTCGGCGCGCTCGATCCCGGCATCCGGGCCGATATCCATGTGCTGATGAAACGGCTGTGGAACGAAACCGACCTCACGGTGGTGATGGTCACTCATGATTTGAGCGAGGCGTTCCGCCTGGCGACGCGCGTCGTTGCGTTCGAGCGTAGTCGCGATCGTCCCGAGGAACGCGAGCGCTATGGCGCCACTATCTCGCGAGACCTTGAAGTGTTTCCGCGCCGCGCCGCCCAGGCGCGGAATCTGTCGAAATTACGCTCCGGCCGGGACGACCTTGCCGAAAAGGGAGCATGAGCCGGGACGGCCCGGCGCGCTTGTCTGAGAAAGGGCAAACCATGATCCTAACCGAACAGCAGCAGGCCGACATCGCGGCCCACAAGCGGCGCTATGAAGATTTGAAGGCCGCCGGTCAGGGGCAGGCGCCGCGCGCCTTGCCGCCGCCGACACCACTCGACGGCGTACCGATCGCGGACGCCGCAGTCCTTCATCGTGAAACCATTCCCGGCGGCTGGTATTGGACGACGCGCCTTCATCGTGGCGAAGCCCTGCGGCTGATCAACACCTCAGGCGCATCCTGCGTCAGTCTGCTGGCGTGGAGCGCCGCCGATCCTAGCGAGCGGCTCAACCATGCCGACACCATCAAGGTGCAATGGGCCGCGAGCCTGCGCAAGGGCCGCGTGATTCTGTCCGATATGGGCCGTGTGCTATTCAGCATCATCGAGGATACCAGCGGGGTTCACGATACCCTCGCGGGCGGCTCCACCGCGGCTACCAACGCGGCCCGATATGGTGTTGCCGATACCCGCAACACCCGCGACAATTTCATTCTCGCCGCCGGCAAACTCGGGCTTGGCCGCCGCGATGTCGCGCCGTGCATCAGCTTTTTCGCGCCTGTCAGTGTCGATGCAGAGGGGCGGTTTCAGTGGGGAGCGAACCGCAGACATGCCGGTGATTTCGTCGATCTTCGCGCCGAGATGGATCTGCTGGTGGCGCTGTCGAACTGTCCGCATCCGTTCGATCCGGCACCGACTTATGCGCCTGAGGCCGTGGAGGTGATCCGCCATCGGCCAATACCTGCCGGGGCAGACGACTTGTGTCGGACCGCGAGCGCGGAGGCGATGCGCGCCTTCGAGAACAACGCCTTTTTGGCTGACCTCAGCGTAGCCGGGTGAACGTCATGAGCATGCATTCTCTCCCGGCTTCCGCGCGCGTTGTACTCGACACCGAGATTGTCGCCCGCGCACCCTGGTCCGCCATCATTCGCAAAGGCCAGACGCTTCGCATCATCGACAGCCACGGCCAGCAGGCGGTGGATACGTTGTTCTACTGCGCCTCCGATCTGCAGGAGCGTTACAGCGGTCAGGACACGCTGCGGGCGCAAGGCTCCGCCTATGTCGGCACGGGCACCCGCATCATGTCCAATGAGGGGCGCACGATGTTGCGCGTGGTGGCCGATAGCTGCGGCCTGCATGATACCTCCGCAGGCGCCTGTTCGTGCGAAAGCAACACCGTCCGCTTCGGTCACGGCACCAAATATCTCCACGCCTGCCGCGAGAATTTTTTGATCGAGGCCGCCAAGCACGGCTTGTCGAAGCGCGACATCGTTCCCAATCTGAACTTCTTCATGAACGTGCCGATCGATCCATCCGGTAATTTCACCGTGGTCGATGGCGTGTCGAAGCCCGGCGATCACATCGATATGGTCGCGGAGATGGACGTGCTGTGCCTGATATCCAACTGCCCGCAGATCAATAATCCCTGCAACGGCTTTTTTCCGACGCCCGTTCGCGTGGTGATCTTCGAAGCGCAAGAGGATTGATGGGATGTTCCAGAAAGTCCTGATTGCCAACCGCGGTGAAATCGCCGGGCGGATTGGCCGCACCTTGCGCCGCATGGGGATTGCCTCCGTCGCGGTTTATTCCGATGCTGACCGTTTCACCCGCTCCGTGCGCGACGCCGATGAGGCGGTGCGCGTCGGCCCGGCGGCCGCGGCGGAGAGCTATCTCAATATCGATGCGATCATTGAGGCATGCCTGGAGACTGGTGCCCAGGCGGTGCATCCCGGCTATGGGTTTCTCTCGGAAAACCGCCGCTTTGCCGAAGTACTGTCGCAGCACGGCATCGCCTTCATCGGGCCGCGGCCGGAACATCTCGATGCGTTCGGGTTGAAGCACAAGGCGCGCGAGCTTGCCGAACGCAGCGGGGTGCCGCTGCTGCCGGGGTCGGGGCTGCTGGACGCGGTCGACGAGTCCATGGCGGAAGCGATGCGCATCGGCTTTCCCCTGATGCTGAAGAGCACCGCCGGTGGCGGCGGGATCGGCATGCAACTCTGTCAGGATGCGCAGATGTTGCGCGAACGCTTCGACACGGTGCAGCGCACGGCGCGGGCGAGCTTCGGTGACGCCCGGGTCTATTTCGAGCGTTTCGTCGCCGAGGCCCGGCATATCGAGGTGCAGATTTTCGGCAACGGCAAGGGCGGCGTTGTGGCGCTCGGCGAGCGCGATTGCTCGCTCCAGCGCCGCAACCAGAAAGTTGTCGAGGAAACACCAGCGCCGGGGCTCAGCCATGAGATGCGCACGCGGCTGCATCAGGCCGCTGTGGCGCTCGGCAAGAGCGTCAGTTACGAATCCGCAGGAACCGTGGAATTCATTTACGATGTCGAGCGGCAGGATTTCTATTTCCTCGAAGTCAACACCCGGTTGCAGGTCGAGCATCCCGTGACGGAAGCCGTATTCGGCATCGACCTCGTCGAATGGATGGTGCGGCAGGCGGCCGGCGAGGACGTGCTCGAAGGCCTCGGCACGCTGACGCCGAAGGGGGCGGCCATCGAGGTCCGGATCTATGCGGAAAATCCCAGCGCCGGATTTAGGCCGAGCGCCGGACGCCTGACCTGCGTGGACTTCCCCGACGACGTGCGCGTCGATAGTTGGATCGAGACCGGCGTCGAGGTGACGCCGTTCTATGATCCGATGCTGGCCAAGGTGATCGTCGCTGCCAACACGCGTGCCGATGCGATTGCGAAGCTGATGCGCGTGCTTGATGCGACCACGATCGCTGGGATCGAGACCAATCTTGAATATCTGCGCGCCATCGCAGCTTCAGAGGTCTTCCACACCGGCCGCGTCGCCACCAATGTTCTCGCGGGGCTGTCATTCGCGCCGCGCACCATCGACGTGCTGGCGCCCGGCGCGCAATCAGGCTTGCAGGAATTGCCGGGCCGGCTGCATCTTTGGCACGTCGGGGTACCGCCGAGCGGCCCAATGGATGAACGCTCGTTCCGTCTTGCCAACACCATCGTCGGCAATCCCCAAGTGACTGCCGCGCTTGAATTGACTGTCAATGGGCCGACCTTGCGGTTCAACGTCGATGCCGTGATCGGTCTGGCCGGGGCGCGTATGGCCGCCAAGCTCGATGGCGTCGACGTCGATAACAACGTGCCGGTGACGATCCGCGCCGGCCAGGTGCTGGCGATCGGCAGCATCGAAGGCGCGGGGCAGCGTTGCTATCTCGCCGTGCGCGGCGGTTTCGACGCTCCGCAAATTTTGGGCTCGCGCGCCGTGTTCACTCTGGGCTCCTTCGGCGGTCATGCCACCGGGGCGCTCAAGGTCAGTGAAGTCCTGCATATCGGCAAGGTGGCAGGTGACCTGCCGATGCCGCGACCTCTTGCCGCTGATGAGCTTCTTCGGCTGACGCGGGAGTGGACCATTGGCGTGATTTACGGCCCGCACGGCGCGCCGGACTTCTTCCTCGATGAGGATATCGAGACTCTGTTCGCCTCCGACTACGAAGTGCACTTTAACAGCGCGCGGACCGGTGTGCGGCTGATCGGACCGAAGCCGAAATGGGCGCGCTCCGATGGTGGCGAAGCCGGGCTGCATCCCTCGAACATTCACGACAATGCCTATGCGGTGGGGTCGATCGATTTCACCGGGGACATGCCCATCATTCTCGGGCCCGATGGTCCGAGTCTCGGCGGGTTCGTGTGTCCCGCCGTAGTAGCGCGCGACGAACTTTGGAAGATCGGCCAGCTCAAGCCCGGCGACAAGGTCCGCTTCGCGCCGGTGTTTCGCGGCAATGATCCCGTGATGGGATCAAAGGTCACGCGCGCAGGCGCGCCGCTCGGATCGGCGATCGTCGGCCGCAGCGATGACGGTCCCGTGCCGGTGGTTTACCGTCGGGCCGGTGACGACAACCTTCTGGTCGAATACGGGCCGATGGAGCTCCACATCGCGCTGCGGTTGCGCGTGCACGTGCTGGCGCAAGCGGTCGCGGATGCGCGGTTGCGGGGTCTGATCGATCTGACGCCCGGAATCCGTTCGCTACAGATTCACTATGACAGCACGGTACTGTCGCGCCGCCGCCTGCTCGAAGTGTTGCGCGAACTCGAGCGCGGTCTGCCGCCGGTCGATGCGATGAAGGTGCCAAGTCGCATCGTCCATCTGCCGTTGTCGTGGAATGACCCGCAGATCGTGCTGGCGATGCAGAAATATCAGGAACTGGTGCGGCGCAATGCGCCCTGGTGTCCGTCGAACATCGAGTTCATCCGGCGCATCAACGGGCTCGTCAGCGAGGACGAGGTCAAGCGGATCGTGTTCGATGCCGCCTATCTCGTGTTGGGACTGGGCGATGTCTATCTCGGCGCGCCGGTCGCGACCCCGATCGATCCGTGTCATCGTCTGGTGACGACCAAGTACAATCCCGCCCGCACCTGGACGCCGGAAAATGCCGTCGGCATCGGCGGCGCCTATATGTGTATCTACGGCATGGAAGGCCCCGGCGGTTATCAGCTGTTCGGCCGCACCATCCAGATGTGGAACACTTGGCGCACCACGCCGGAGTTCGCGCCGGGGCATCCATGGCTATTGCGGTTCTTCGATCAGATACGGTTTTTCCCGGTCAGCGCCGAAGAACTGATGGAAGCGCGCACGGCGTTTCCGCACGGCGGCTATCCGGTGAAGATCGAGCCTGCTGAGTTTTCCTACGCAGACTACGCCGACGGCTTGCAGCGTGATCGTGACTCGATCGTGGCCTTCAAGCGGGGGCAGCAGGCGGCCTTCGATGCCGAACGCCGGCGCTGGGCGGAGCTGCGCATCGACGAGGTACCGGACGAAGTCGCCGCAAGCGCGGCAGTAGTCGACGACATTCCCGATGGCCATTCCGGCGTATTTTCGGAAGTGCCGGGAAACGTCTGGAAAATTTTCGGCGATGTGGGCGCGGATGTGGCGGCAGGCGACGTTGTTGCGATCATCGAATCGATGAAAATGGAAATCCGCGTATTGGCTCCGGTTGCCGGCCGTCTATCGTCGGTACGTGTCAAACCAGGGCAGACTTTGCGCGCGGGCGACGTCGTCGCCTTGATCAAGGAGGGCTAGGTGGTTTTGGAGGGCGCGATATTGCAGAACTCGTTCACGTCGGTGTACCATAAGCCCGTTTTTGGGTTGTACGCTCCGGCCTTCCAATATCAAGCCGACAAGAAATCCAATCCATCCAAGCGGCCGCACACTCGTGCTCGCAGATAGTAGTGGGCGCACTACCGCTTGAGCAGAGCGCGCGGCTCAATGCGAGCAACTGGAAATTTCCGGCCGCCCATTTGCGATGGCTGCCGACGCGATGAACAATTCCAGACTTCGTATCTTATCTATTCTATGCGGAAGCGAGGGGGTACGATCGAGGCGCCTCCGCGCCAAAGCGACGTCTCAAGGGACGAATAGACCGGGACGTGAGTTCGCGACGAAATTCGCGTATGCACCCAGCCATTGGCGTAGGTGCCAGAAGGATGGGCTTGATCGGAAAAGCTCTCGCAATCAGGCGAAACTGATCGCGAAACAACGGCGGGTTCAACGTGGTCCGTTCTAGCAAAGCGCCCGCTGCCAGCGGGGCATCAAAGCGAAGGAAGTCTTCACCGCGTACCGCGATCTCTTCTTCAGCGCCCTTGGGCTTGATGGCTCTCCATTTGCTGGCGCAACGGAGGAAGGCTTGCGGCAACGGCATCGTCTTTCTGTCTGAAAACGAAAATAGAGCCGAGCGACTAGGTGCCGTCATTCATGCCCTCGATCCCTCATGCGATGTGCTTGTTTTCCCGAGACTAAATACTCTGCCGTTCGACCAGCTGGAGCCATCACGCGAAATCGCGGGTAGACGAAGTTCGGTCTTGAGGCGCCTCGCTAAGCCAAAGAAGCCGATACTGCTCGTGTCCACGGCAGAGGCCGTGATGGAGCGCTTGCCCATGCCGGCGAGCTGGTCTCGCGCAAGCGTTGGTCTGAAGGTGGGCTCTGCGTTTTCCGAACGGGATCTTCGTGCGCGGCTCGAAGCCCTCGGATATGACCTCGATGACGAGCCGGATTATCCAGGTGGCGTCCTGTTTCACGGAAACACGTTCGAGATCTTTCCGGCAGGTGCACTCGGTCCTTTCAGAATAGAACATTCCGGGCAGGTGATACGCCGGATTGCCGCGTTCGACCCGATAGGACAAGAGGTTCTTTCCGAAGTGAAGGAGCTTCTTATTGATCCCATGTCGGAGCGACTTCCATTCGGGAGGATACGTGGAAAACGGTCGAATTTGTTCGACTATTGCGAGCGATCCAAGTGGATCGCGGACGCCGGGGTTCCCGAGCACGCTGACAGCTGGCTGAGCACGATCGAGGAGGCGGCCGGTCGCACAGAAACAGAGCGCGAATACCTTGGGAGACGGGACTGGAAACGCCGAGCCAAGCGTATGAAGGTGTTGTCCCACAAGGCTGCGTTCCGTCCCACGCCGGACTTTTCGAAGGTCGCATCGCCGAGGAAGGAGCTGCGTGCATTCGTCGATGAGACGCGAGGCGTCGCCGGCTCGCGCCTGGTATTCGTTGCGGCGCAGGAGGAGGACCTGCGCGCTATGGAACGGTTGAGCGGGGTTAAGGCGGAGCGCTTTCCTGACTGGAGCGAGGCAACGGCCGAACGCAACCGAGAAGCGTCGCTTCTGGTCGACTTCGATGCGGGTTTTGTCGTGCCTGGTCGGAAGCCTCTTGTCGTCGTGACTGCTTCCGACGTGCTCGGCAGCAGAGCTCATCATCCGCAGCCGATGGCCAGAGCTTGGAATGCGGCTTTCGACCACACGGATGTGCCGGAGTTAGGCTCCGTAGTCGTTCATCTGCAGCGGGGACTGGGCTTGCTCGACGGATTGCAATCGGTGGCAACCGGAGACGTGTCGTCGCGCGACATGATCCGGCTCGTATTTGCGGGAGAAGATGCCGTTCTGGTTCCACCCGCTGACCTCGCCCTGATCTGGCCGTACGCATCGGAGCTTGGCGAGCTAACCCTGGACAAGGCGGATGGAAGTACATGGTGGGCTCGACGTACGGAGGCTGAGCAAGAAATTCAAATCGCCGGCAAGCAGCTCTCCAAGTACATCAGCCAGCGACGCCGCCGGCGGGCGCCGAAACTTGCACCTCCAGGCCCCGTCTATGAGAGGTTCGTCGCACGTTTTCCGTATTTCACGACGGTCGACCAAGCGAAGGCCGTTCGGGACGTCCTAGATGACCTTGCGTCCGGCCACCCCATGGACAGGGTCATTTGCGGCGACGTCGGGTTCGGCAAGACCGAGGTAGCATTGCGAGCGGCGGCCGCCGTCGTGCTGTCAGGGAAACAGGTCGCGATTGCCGTACCGACGACCGTCTTGGCAAGACAGCATGTCGCGACTTTCCGCAAACGTTTTGCCCCATTCAATATCGAGGTGGGTCGCTTGTCGCGAGCCGCTTCGGCCGCGGAAACAAGGGAGGCGAAGGAGGGGCTAAAGAGCGGAAAATTGAAGGTCGTGGTCGGAACGCAGGCTCTCGCCTCCAAGGATGCGAAGTTCGCCGACCTCGGTTTGATAATCATCGACGAGGAACAGCATTTTGGGGCGGCTGAGAAGGCGAAGCTTTCAGAACTAGCCAAAGGTGTCCATGCCCTTTGGATGAGCGCCACGCCGATTCCTCGGACTCTCGCGGCAGGTCTCGCGGGCTTCAGGGATCTCAGTGTCATCGCCTCGCCGCCCGTTCATCGACTTCCGGTGGTCACGAAGGTCGCTCCGCTTTCGGATGCTGCTATCCGCCGAAAACCTTTGGGTAGGTAGATAGTCGAGGATTGTAGAGGGGGCCGCCACGCTGGCGGGCCACACTCAAACAATCTTCCACGCTCTGTTCACTATTGTGCAGACGTTGCCAGCTTTTCCCGCTCCTGTTAGCGCGCCAGATGGGTACCCACTACCCTATCTGGCTGTTTGAAATGTGAATACTTTGGATGGCCTCGGCGCGCGTTACGCGCTGGGGCCATTTTTATTCTCGGCCGGTGCCCATGCGGTTCGTTGCGGCGTCCCGATGACGCGCTGTCACACCCGCCGGGCTGGTTATTGGATGATGTGGTCAACCGCGCGATTCGGAGGGGCCATGATCGCACGGCAGCCGAGACTCGGCAATCTCTTGGCGATGCGCGCAGAGATCCAGGCCAAGGTCGACAAATATCCCGCTGCGCGTTTTCCTATTCAACACGAAATCGAGAAACTGCAAAAGCACCTGAACGAATT
The DNA here is from genome assembly GCF_023101085.1 of Bradyrhizobium sp. 170. Classification (NCBI taxonomy): domain Bacteria; kingdom Pseudomonadati; phylum Pseudomonadota; class Alphaproteobacteria; order Hyphomicrobiales; family Nitrobacteraceae; genus Bradyrhizobium; species Bradyrhizobium sp. 170. Next base: position 3,838,828 of record NZ_CP064703.1, read on the forward strand.
TAACGACCGAATCATAGAATTGGAAAATGAAGGTCATCGCGGCCACGCCGTGGAGGTGTTGAAGGCCAATGCGTTGGACTTCGCGCGGCGGATCGATGAACTCCGCTGTTTGTTAATCGATTCCCGACGATCATAGATCGTTAGGCTTCACGCGGCCGCCTTGTCTTCCTTGTCCGCGCCGCGGGCGACGATCATCAGCGCGCCGTCCGCCAACAGCCGTTGCAGCGCCTTGGCCTCGTCCCAGGGCGCGCGTATCCAGACGTTCGCACTCTTCGTCGGTCGTCAAGATCACCGGCATCGCCTTCGGGTGGATCGGCTCGCCGATCCCACCGAAAGCGCGACCGGCAAAGGCTTGTCGCCGCCTGGTGACGAACAGCTCCGCTCACAAAAAAGGGCCGCCGGCGTTCGGCGGCCCAAGTCTTGGGAGGAATACGCCGAGGAGCAAAAACAGCTCCCGCGCAATCGCAACCTCAATATGGCGGGTAATTGTTTCCGGCCGTCTTCGTTCAAACAGGAAAATGGCTGCTGGATCGTTTCTTCGGAACCGAGGCCGTGAAGCGAGTTCACGGATTCGAGAGGCCGCGGCGCTGAAGTCGGAAACTTCCGACTCTCCGATAGATTTACCGGGTAGCCGGTTCACGCTGGCGGGCGAGCGGCATGCCCGGTTTCTCCGCTGCACCGCGCTGCCAACGTACTCCAAGCCTCGGGGACCGTGGACGTTCAGCTAGGAGGCGAGATCATGGGCTGAATGCTGGTGCCTAACCACATGGCGGCTGCGATCATGATGACCGCTCCGACCACAAGGATCATCAAGTCGTTCGTGAGCCAACGGGGGACGCGCTTCTCAGGTTTCGTCATGGCCTGGGCCCTCCGTAACCTGCATTCTCCGACGGACGAGAGCGCGACGTTGTGATCCAGTTCACGCAATCGGGAAAAAATGGCAATTCGGCGGGCGATGTCCGAAAACTCTCCCAGACGGGAATACTTCGCGACTGCTGGAGACCCGATGACTTCATCCGCGAGTGCGAGCATCGTGGGCGGGATGTCGAGGCCAATAGCCTTGGCAGTTGCGAGCGGCGATAAGGATGTCGCATTTAGGCAACAGCTCCAGTAAATGTGACCCATCCCAATCTTGTCCGTCGCCTCGCTTGGGACATTCCACTAAAATCAGACTCGCCTTGGACTACGGGGAACATGCGTGTAGCGTTCTTTAGGGGACCGTGCCGCGGGGTTGGGGGCAATGAAAGCCTTGCAGACCACCTGCATCGTGAGTGCCATAACATTCACGGGGATGATCCATCAGGTTGGCGGAAACACGCCAGGCGCGACCGTGCCGAACGCAATGCTGGAAGCGGCTGGGAGCGCCGAGACGCCAGGTGCGCCTGCGCTCTCCGCCGCCGTCCCGGAGGCATCTGCCGCGGGTTCCGGACCGTCGTTGATGGCCCAAGCCGAAATCGGCGACGATTCTTTCGAGGCAAAATGGATGGCCTTGGGCCATCATGATGCCGCCCAACCGATGCCGGCAACGCACGATGCGCCCGACGATGCTCCAAAGCCGGCACCGGTGACGCAGGATTTCCGGTATCTCATCTATTACGTCTGGTCCGAACTGCCGCCTGCCGAAAAGCCGGCGGCTATCGTTTTGAGTTCACTCAAGGACACCGCGGTCGGAACGCCGGTCGAGGAGATCAAGCGCGCTTCCGATGCTTTCGGTCTGGATTTCAATTTCATGAAGGCGGTTGCCAAGATCGAGTCCGGTTTCGATCCCAAGCAACGCACGGGGTCGTATATCGGCCTGTTCCAACTGAGCGAATACGAGTTCAACAAATTCGGCTCCGGGCAGATTCGTGATCCCCGCGACAATGCCGTTGCGGCGGCCTACAAGGTCATTACCGAAGGCATTCTGTTCGAGTGGGTGACGCACAAGAAGCCGACTTTGAGCGATCTTTACCTAATCCATCAACAAGGCTGGGAAGGCGCAGCCGAGCACATCAGCCAACCTGATCGCATCGCTTGGAAATCCATGTGTGCCACCAGCGAAGGCAGGGAGAAAGGCGAAAAATGGTGCAAACGCGCGATCTGGCGGAATACTCTTCCTGCCGTCAAACACGCGTGGAAATCGGTCGATAAATTGACATCGGGGGCATTCGTCGGAATGTGGCGCGACCGGGTTGCTGATTTCTATTCGAAATACATGGCCACCGCCGCCGCACGGGCGACCCAGTAAATTTCCGTTGAGTGGTTGGCAGGAGTTGCCGCCAATACTCATTCAACAATGTGATAGAGTGTAGCACTCACGACCGCGGAAGTGCCATGTTGATCTCCGGTCGCTGCCATTGCGGCAATATCTTTTTCGCGCTCGACTGGCGGCCGGAGCCGTCAGAAATCCCGGCTCGGGCCTGCACCTGCTCGTTCTGCGCGAAGCATGGCGGTGTTTGGACCTCGTGCCCGACCGGATCGCTCACGGTGAACGTCAAGGATCGCACGCGCGCATCAAAATACGCGTTCGGCACCAAGACTGCCGAGTTTCACGTGTGCACCGGGTGTGGCGTGGTGCCGGTGGTCACTAGCCGAATCGACGGCTGCCTCTACGCCGTCGTCAGCGTGAACGCATTTGAGAATGTGGAACCTGCGCTGCTTCGACGCGCGCCGGTAACCTTCGAGGGCGAGAGTGAACAAGCCCGCCTGAGCCGGCGCAAGCGCAATTGGATTGCCGATGTCCGGTTTGAAGCCACGAGCTAGGCGCTCGGGCTCACCATCTCGGAATCGGTCTTGCTGCTCGTCGACGAGTTGATCGAAAACAGAGCTATCTGTTGCGGTGCGTGAGTCCGCAGTTGGCACCTTCGAAACATGTCGGCACACGGCAACGATGTCTGTTTATGAGGGTAGAGCGAAAGTCGTCGGTATACAACTAGACAGGCTGTCTCGCTGGAGGGATCATGCAGCGCGAGGAGAACTGGGGCGCCGACCGCCCTTGGGCAGGCCCCAAACGGCCATCACCTCAATTGCGTCCAGTGGTAACTTGATGATCATCGGGCATTCGCAGGCTGGAAAATGGCGATAGCCCACTGCCTGCCAGTTCGCTCCAACTGGAGTGACGAAACATGGGTCCATTGGTCACAGATTTCATCGCGAGGGAAGCGCGCTTTGGCGCCCGGAACTACGAACCGCTCGGCGTCGTCCTGACGCGCGGCGAGGGCGTCTTTGTTTGGGATACGCAGGGACATCGCTACCTCGATTGCCTCTCCGCCTATTCCGCGGTGAATCAGGGCCACTGCCATCCGAAGATCTTGGCCGCGATGGTGGAGCAGGCGGGCCGGCTGACGCTGACATCGCGCGCCTTTCACAACGACCAGCTGGCCCTCTTCTACGAAGAGATCGCGGCGCTGACCGGCTCCCACAAGGTGCTGCCGATGAACAGCGGCGCCGAAGCGGTTGAGAGTGCGATCAAGTCGGTGCGCAAATGGGGCTATGAGGTGAAGGGGGTGCCGGACGGACAGGCCGAGATCATCGTCTGCGCCGATAATTTTCACGGCCGCACCCTTGGCATCATCGGCTTCAGCACCGACCCGGCGGCACGTGACCATTTCGGACCGTTCGCGGCGGGCTTCAAGATCATCGCCTTCGGCGATGCGACGGCGCTGAAGGAGGCAATCACGCCCAACACGGTCGCCTTTTTGGTCGAACCGATTCAGGGAGAAGCGGGCGTCGTCATCCCACCGTCAGATTACTTTACAGCAGTGCGCCAACTCTGCACTGCGCACGACGTGATGCTGATTTTGGACGAGATCCAGACCGGGCTCGGCCGCACCGGCAAGCTGCTCGCGGAACAGCACGAGGGCATCGAGGCGGATGTCACGCTGCTCGGCAAGGCGTTGTCCGGCGGCTTTTACCCAGTGTCGGCCGTGCTTTCGAACAACGCGGTGCTCGGCACCCTGAAACCTGGCCAGCACGGGTCGACCTTCGGCGGCAATCCGCTGGCCTGTGCGGTGGCTCGGGCCGCGCTGCGCGTGCTGGTCGAGGAAGGGATGATCGAGAACGCGGCCGCCCAGGGCACCCGTTTTCTCGATGGCCTGAGCAGCATCCGCAGCAACACGATCCGGGAAGTGCGCGGACGCGGGCTGATGCTGGCCGTCGAGCTTCACCCGGAAGCAGGCGGTGCACGTCGCTACTGTCAGGCCCTGCAGGCCCGAGGCATCCTCGCCAAGGACACACATGGGCACACGATTCGCATCGCCCCGCCGCTTGTTATCTCCAGCGATCAGGTCGACTGGGCGCTGGAACAGATCGCCGCCACTTTGTGGCAGGATTTCTCGTGAGGCCAGCGCCGCCGATTGCCGTCGTTCTGTTGGTCTCAATACACGCCGCATGCCTCATCTTCCGGGTATACCGAAAACCCATTTTAAAACTCGCGTGCGGATGCATGCATGCTGAGCTATTTCCCTTCCCCGAGCTACTGGTGTCGGGTGCTTGCTGATGGAGGGATACAGCTCGGCCATCTCTCCCGGGCGGGATAGCTGATGACGAAACCGTCGGTCCGATGCGGAGCCGGTTCGAAGACAGTCTTTCGGCCTTTAGCCGGTTCAGCCGGTCTGCGCGAATTTGATCGTTGAGGCGGGCCACTTTCCATCGTGGCCCCTGATCGAAATTCGTAGGCCGTGCAGCTCGTCAAGCCAAACGTTCTCTACTGTCCCGGCCTTTCCATCAGTGAGTACTACGGCCTTGCCGACAAGCTCTGACCGGGCCTCATCGAGCTCGCCAAGGATTGTTAGTGCATGGAGTTTCGCCGTAGGCATGGTGCCTCCGAAATCAGGCCATGCGGAGGCTGCGGATCTCGTCGTCGACGCTCCGGACGCGGCGCCCTCACTCTCGCTCCGACACAGGACCGGGTCATCAAGAGTTTAAGCTATAGCTTAGGCCGATGGCTGCGGGAGCTTTATTGGCCTTAGGGGAGGGTTGTGGGGCACAACGCTATCGATCTAGGCTGTCGCCCTTGCTCAATGGGAGATCGTCAGTGGCAACAGGTACTGTGAAGTGGTTTAACCCAACGAAGGGATATGGATTCATTCAACCCGACAACGGTGGCAAGGATGTCTTCGTGCACATCTCGGCAGTCGAAAAAGCAGGACTGAGTAGTCTCAATGAGGGTGCTAAGGTGAGCTACGAAGAAATGAGCAACCGTGGCAAGACGTCTGCCGAAAATCTGAGAGTCGGATAAAATCAATTTCCTAGGTGACAAAGCGAACAGACTCTTGTGGGTATTCTGACCTAAGGTGTTCGCTTCATCACGTTCGGAATGTTTGCGAATCGCCCGGCCAAAAGCCGGGCTTTTCGTTGTGTGCCGAGCATGTTCGACAGCTTGGAGGTGGAAGTCCTTTACCCAGCCTGATGGCGGCGAAGGGTTAGCGAAGCGCAAGGGCGTCGCCGCGAGGCGGGGTCTGAAGGAAGCGTGGAGCAAAACTGCGGCCCGATGGACAAAAACCGGATAACGAGGCCTACCCAGCCGGACGAGCGAGCAATGGATCGTGAAGTCCGTAGTCATCAAGGGCTGGGGTGGTAAATCCGGCGGGCGTGCAGGGAAGGCGGTCGAACTTACCTCGGGAGATCTCCGTCGTGTCCGGGACACCGGACTGAGCGGGTCGTAAGACCCGTGATCGCGGCGGAGAAGTCAGCAGACGGCGTAGTAGGCGGAACGAGTTTCGCTGAAGGCCTGAACGCTGGAAAGACGCTTGGATGTGGAAATCTCGAGCTGGCCATGCGGCAGAAAATCCAGGTCACTGGCCTTCGGAGCGGTGGGAAAGGGTGAAGCCCCGACGGCGCTGCTCGAAGGGCCGAAGCCAGCACGCGGAGACCCACGATTGAGCCTCTGGCACGGACGCAAAACAAACCGTCTGTGCTTAATCTGGCGAACCGCCGTATACGGACCCGTATGTACGGTGGTGTGGGAGGGGAGGAGTCGCAAGACTCCCCCCTATCCCGATTGGGAAAGAAACGGCCCCAGCTGGGAGATGGACTGGGGTCGTCACTCCAATGCGCCGGGCGGGACTGCCGGCGCCATGACTTGATCGCTTGCTATCAGATGTCCGGCCTGTTTGCGCGGACCGCTGGCCGAGATGGTGTTCGCTACGCGCGCTCCAAGCACATGGGCGACATTGGTGGTGCCAGTGCAATCTTCGGAAGCTCGCGCGTATTGGCCGATCGGCCCTTCCATCTACAGCGTCCTGCAAGTTCGTGGGCTAGTCGCCGATACCTCACGCTTTAAGCATCATAAGAAAAGAGCCGAAACCTGCACCGCGAAATGGATCTTCCAAAGTGGTGGAAAGAAGGTAAGCGAAATCCAGCGCTTCAGCCGCCCCATCGCCCCAGCGGTTCCGCTTCGGTTGGAGGAGCAAACGAAAACACTGGAAGTGACGCATCACTGGCGTGAGGGCCGTGCACGGGCCGACTTTTGGGGGCGCGACCCGACTGAAACCAGCGCAGGGAAACTAGTCAGTCGATTGGCACGAGCCGTTCGTCCCACTGCGCCGCAAGGTTCTTGATCTGCTCGAAATTCAGGATCGCCGGTTCACCCTCGCGGACGATTGTTGTCCGCTTGCGTTCCTTGGGCAGCAACGTCATCGCGCGCACTACGGCCGCGCGCAGTTTCATCGAGCCGTGATTTGTCAGGGTGACGAACTCTTCGGGGTCAAGGGCCATGGGTCCACGCCTACACTACCGGCCGGCCCGCAAGCCAGCACACGCGCCCCGAATGCCCAACTCTCCAGATAATCCAACTTGGTTAATAGCTGGTTATCGTTCGGCTCTGTCATTTTGAATTGGCGCGCGCGGTAAACCCGTACTTGAACCTCGACCCATGCGCCGCCCGATTTCAAATGGTTGGCCTAAAGGAGGCGGCTGCCGTCAAGCTCACAGGGGTGTATTCGCTCGTGCCGCACCTGCCAGGGTAGCACCCAGTGAGCCATGGCAGTCGCAATGGATCAGGCTACCGCTGTCAACCTGGCATCTGCATCCGGGTTTGCGCAAAGCAGGCGCTTGCGAATGGCCTCTTCAACGAGCGCGAGCGCCTCCTTGGCTTGTCGCGCTTCGGCTTCAGCAACTTCGGCACGAAACTCTACGGCCGTCAACTTATCCTTCTGAGCTTCAATACAGGACCGGGCTTGTTCCAGCGCTCGGCACGCATGTTGCAGCTTACGTTCGGCGGTGACGATGAGTTCACGTTGTGCCCGCTCGGCGGCCTCCGCTCGCATTTCGGCAAGCCGCAATCTTTCTAAGGCGCTTGTGCAAAGCGACTGGGCACGAGCTTCGGTATCGCGGGCGTGCTTCTCCATACCGCGGAAGACATCGGCCGCTTGATATACCAGATCGAGGGCCGTTGCTCCCTTGTCTGGTGCTAGCGGTGAGGGAAAGCTCACGACGTCCTCCTCCCCTCCAACTGACGCTCTGGAATTACGCTGCGCCATGTCGTTCAAGCTCGTCGCGAACACACACGAGCAGCATCATGAATAGCTATGGTTAACGGATGGTTAAACAGTTGTATGCCGGGAGGCGAGCCGGCTCGACATCCTTAAATGGCGATGATCACTAAGCACGCTACCTTTGCAGAGGCGCGCGGCCACGTCCGAGCAGCGCTCGCCGCGATGGGCTCGGGCCACCCAGACGCATACATCGATTGCTGGGCTAGGTCCGATGACGCGACATTGTTTGGCGCTTGGGGGCCGATCGAGAAGGGATACCAGCATCTTGTCGATACATTCCGCTGGGTCGGACATCGGTTCACTGGAGGGATGTTAGTTCCGGAGGACGTCGTCTCTTTTGAAAGCGGCGACCTCGCGTACACGGTCGGCTTTGAGCGCGGCGAGGTATCAGTCGATGCCAATGCTCCCACGATGATGACCATCCGCGTGACGCATATCTATCGCCGTATCGAGGGCGAATGGTATCTCGTCCATCGTCACGCCGATTTCCCGCCCTCCGACCAGCGCGCCGGAGGCTCGCACTTGGCGAGACCGGATGGGGGAACTTGATCAGCGCGGTGCTCGGCGCAATGGGACTGTTCGCTTAGGCTGGTCGGGCGGCTCGAAACATTCATCGCCGCCCGCCAGTAACTGGTGCGTCCTAGGCGTTGCCGTATGCGGCCTTTTCAAAAGCCTCGTAGGCAGCCATGAACGGTGGCTCCACAAAGGGAAGGGTCTGGGTCGTGATGATGCCAGCCAGGTCCGCGGTGGGGTCGAACCAGTAATGCGTGTTGAGCACGCCGGCCCAGCTTTGTGAACCAGCCTTGCGGCGGCCCGGGATGTCGGCCTCGTTGCGCATAAAGCCGAAGCTGTGCGTCTTTGTCGTGCCCGCGAAGGGATCGAAGTCTGCGGTGATCGTTGGTGCCACGGTGACCATCTTCTCAAACTTAAGTGGACCCATATGGTTCTCAAGCATACGGGCAACACTGCTCTCCTTGAGCACCCGATTGCCGTCGAGTGCGCCTTTGTTGAGGAACATACGCAGGAAGCGCATGTAGTCCTGCGGTGTTGAATACAGCGCGTGGCCCATGCCATAGACCTCGGGATTGGAGGGCGGCGCCAGGTCGGTGTCGCCGAACTTGCCGTCGCCACCCCTTTCTTTCACGCCGGCCAACCGCCCTTGCATGTGTGGCCGGACCTCGACGTCGGTATCCTTCATGCCCAGCGGTTCGAACAGGTTCTGCTTGAGAAAGACGTCAATCCGCTGGCCGCTGATCTTCTCCGCCATCAGGCCCAGCCAGTCGATGGAGGGCCCGTAGCCCCAGCGGGTTCCAGGATCCGTCATCATCGGATAGAACATCGCGGCCTTGGTGCCGGCGACGATCGACGGGCGCTTGGTCTTCGCCAGATATTCGGCGACCTCGCCTCGCCAGAACTCATACTCAAGGCCCGAGGTATGGGTGGCGAGGTGCCTCGCAGTGGCCTTGACTTTAGGCGCCCGCATCTTGGGGTTATCGCCATCCCAGCCCTCAAGGACACCAATCTCCGCGAACTCAGGCAGCACATCCTGCACCGGCGTGTCGAAGTCCATCTTGCCTTGCTCAATTAGGATCATCGCTGCCGTGGAACCTACGCCCTTGGTCATGGAGAAGATCCTCAGCACTGTGTCTGGCGCGGCCTTCACGCCGAGAGCGGCATCGCCCGCGGCGCCAGTGAAGGTCACGCCCGAAGCCTTGCCGGTCATGCCGACGACGAAGGGAACTTTGCCGGCGGCCACCGAGTCATTGAGAACTTTTTGGAGTGCGGCCTCGCTACCCTGTACTGAAGATACCAGAGGCACTGAATACAGTGCGGCGCCAGCGCCGATCGCCGCGGCCTGCTGCAGAAAATATCGCCGCGCGCGATTGCACGGGCGGTTCTTGTCGGTGGTCAAGTCGTCGTGACCGCTTCCTCCAAGTTTCTTCATGGTTCCCTCCTGCTGCCGGCCATCGAACGTAGGCCGGTACAGTGGAGCCTACCACGATACGGACAGACAGCCCCGGCAAACACGAGGGACCAGCAATGTCGCTGTTGAGGGAATAGCGGAAGAGGGCAGGGCGTCGTGTGCCGCTCAATGAGGTGGCTCGGGCGTGCGGCCTGTCGTCGCGTTATTTTCTCGCGTGCGTTTCGCCGCTCCGTAGGAGTCGCACCGCACAACTGGCTTCTGACGTTTCGCGTCGAGGTCGCCAAGCAGAAGCTGCGCGATGGCCGATTGTCCTTGCGGGATGTAGCCTTGGCCTGCGGCTTTGCAGATCAAAGTCACCTGACGCAAGTCTTCACCCGTATCGTTGGCGTCAGCCCCGGTGCTTGGCGTCGAGCGCTCAACGAATAGCGACCTGAGGCGGCTCCAGCCCGCAAAAACTCCAGCAGGTGTCGCTGGCTCGTGTTCACGAGCAGGACGCAAGAGGTCATCTGCCGCCGTGCCGGCGTAGTTGGCCGAAGTTTGACCATCTTTCCTATCGGCGATATCCTTTGGCGGCCGGGGGCCCTTTGCGATTGCATTCTGTTGGGGTTGCTCATGGAATGGTCGACCAGGCCGCGACATCCGGATCAGCCCTTTGGAAGCTGGGCTGACGACCTTGCGGCTGCCTTCGTTCGACTCGAGCCACGCAGGATTGCTGACCAGCCCTTCGAAGGCGCAATCTCGAAGGTTGACGCCGGTCCGATCCAGGTATCGCTGGTCACAGCCACCGCGCATACCGTGCTTCGCCTCGCTTCGCACGTTGCCTCGAGCACGCACGATCTTTGCTTTGTGAACCTCCAGCTCGAAGGGTTGGGGCGCACCAGGCAGCGAGGCCACGAGCAGATCAGTGCGCCCGGTGACCTGGCGCTTGCGGATACGACAGAGCCGTTCGAGATCGCCAACGGCTACGACTTCAAGTTGTTTTGCTTTGCGGTACCGCGGCGACTGTTGCCGAAAGAACTGCTCGATCGCCCGCGGCTCAACCTGTCCGCGACCGAAACCGGCCGTGCACTTTCCCGAACGCTCGCCGGCTATGCCGATCTATGCTTGGGTGGTCGTCAGCTCCCAAGTACCTCCGCGCTGTCCGGCGCGCACGTATCTGAGCTCATCTCGTGCGCGTCAGAAATTCTGTCGGATATGTCCGTGGAGCGCGTGCACACCCCCGTGCTGCTGTCGATGATGCTTGACCATATCGATCGTCACAGCAACGACCCTGAGCTAGGCGCCGCAACACTGGCCGCAAGATTCCGTTGCTCTGAACGTTACGTGCACCGTCTGTTTGCGACAACAGGTCGCTCGGTGGGAGAGCACCTCAACGAGAAGCGGATTGCCGCCTGCACGCAAAGGTTTCTGGATCGCAGTTCCGCTCACAAGACCATTGCCGAAATAGCCTTTGCCGCAGGCTTCCGCGACATCTCGCACTTTAACCGCCTGTTCAAGCGTTGCCACGGAGTGGCGCCGCGGGAGTTTCGTCGCGCCGCCGCACGCTGACTACCGGTTCACTCCACGCCTAGAAATCGGGCGCTGCCGTCCAAGATTTTCTCCCGTGGCAGGGATAACCGTTGGCCGAATGGCTAACACCCAGGCCAGAGGGGATTGTGATGGCGATCGATTTTACGCTCACTGCGCAACAGCGGGAGCTGCAGCGCGCTTCCCGCAAATTCGCGAAAGAGGTGCTGGGCGAGGCCAGGAAGGCTGAGTTGCTGGCAACGCCGGAAGAGCGCTTCCTCGCGACCAGGCCGACCTACGAGGCGATGGTGGCGGCCGGATATTTGCGCAAGTGCATCCCGGCGCCTGCGGGCGGCGACAATGCCGGGTTGATTGATATGGCGATCCTGGCTGAAGAATTTTACAGCGTGAATCCGAGCGTGACGCTCACGATGCTTGGCACCGTACTCGGCCTGCTGCCGGTTCTACTCGGCGGCACACCTGACCAATGCAAGCGCCTGCTCGCGCCTTTTTTAAAGGCAAGCGGCGCGCCACTTGCCGGGTTCTGCTCCAGCGAACCGGGCGGCAGCGCCAACGCTGCCTCGCCACCACCCGGCGAGGGCGTCCGCACGACGGCAAGGCGAGAGGGTGGCAACTGGGTGATCAACGGCCGCAAGAAATGGGTGTCCTCCGCCACGGGTTGGAACCGCGAAGGCGCCAACGTTCTGTGCGTGGTGTGCCGAACCGACCCGACGGCGGCCTCCGATGCGGCGATCTCCATCATCGCAGTAGAAGGACCAGTGAAGGGTCTTGTATTCGAACGAGCGATCGACGCGATCGGTCATCGGGCGCATCTCGTTCCGCAGTTCGGCTTGCAGAATGTCGCAACACCTGGCCACAATTTGCTCGGACAGGAGGGCTCAGGCCTCGCGTTGACGGCTGCGGCGTTCACGGGCACCGCGGCACTTGTCGGCATCTTCGGGGTCGCGTTGATGCGCGCGGCGTTCGATTTTGCGCTGCATTTTGCCTGTACCGAGAAGCGTGGCGGCGTTCACGCTATCATCGAGCATCAGGCGGTCGGATACGCTTTGGCCGATGCAAAAACCACGATCGAAGCAGCGCGCTATCTGAGCTGGCGCGCCTGTCACGCGCTCGACACCCAGTCACCGGCGGCCGAGGAGCTTGCAGTCGAGGCGAAGATTTTTGGTTCCGAGGCCGCGGTACGCGTGATCACTGATCTCATGCGCGTGGTCGGCATCGAAAGCTACGATAACGAGGCTCCGTTCGCTCGCCTGCTGCAGGATGCACTTGCGCTGCCGATCTTCGACGGCGGCAATATGGGCATTCGGAGGCGGCAGTTGCACGCGACGCTCAAACGAAGCGACTATGATCCGCTTACTGCCAGCGGAGCGGCGTAGCCGAGCTTCATTGTCGAGACACACCAAGGGTGGAGTTTTCGATTGAGAGGTCGGGATCATGAGTGCTGAGCAAAGAGTGGCCATTGTAACGGGAGCTTCGCAGGGTATCGGTGCCGGTATCCTCCAAGCTTTTAGAGATCGGAACTACCGGGTTGTTGCGACGTCGCGGTCGATTAAGCCCGTCGCCAATTCCGATGTCGTGACGGTGCAAGGTGACGTTGCCGCTCGCGACACCGCTGAGAAGGTGTTCAAAGCGGCGTTAGAGCGCTTCGGTCGTGTCGACACCCTGGTCAACAACGCCGGTATGTTCATGGCGAAGCCCTTTACGGCTTACTCGCAAGACGATTACGACATCTATTTGTCGACGAACGTGATGGGCTTCTTTCATATGACCCAGCGTGCGCTGGAACTGATGAGCAAACAAGGGCATGGTCACATAGTCACGATAACGACAAGTCTTGTTGACCAGCCGATGAGTAGCGTTCCAGCCGCGCTGGCCTCTCTAACAAAAGGCGCGTTGAGCGCAACAACCAGGGCCCTCGCCATCGAGTATGCAAAGACCGGAATTCGCGTGAACGCCGTGTCACCGGGAATAATCAAGACACCGATGCATCCACCCGAAGCGCATCCAGCATTGGCGGCACTCCACCCCATGGGGCGGATGGGAGATGTCTCCGATATTGTGGACGCGGTGCTCTACCTCGATAGCGCCGGATTCGTGACCGGGGAGGTTCTCCACGTCGATGGAGGACAGGCTGCTGGCCACCATCTGCCGTAGAGCAAGCGATTCTTCAGCGAGGGACTGTTTGCAATCCATCCGCCGGAAAAGGGCGAAGGTAATGGCAAGAGCTCGGCCGCGAGTGGATCAAGACATCAAGTACAAGTGTCAGGACAGTTTGGCCCGACCCGGCGGTAAGCTCGGTTCTGAAGATCACGACGCCGTCTCGCGCTCTGGCCTAAGGGTGACGCTTTGGATTTGTGAGTGTCCGGTAATGCGTGTTCCTGGTCGCACCGGGACGGGAGACGCGAACCTCGAAAGAGCGGCCCACAATTCCAGCTACTTGGATCCAAACAGCTTCAACGATCAATCGTTGGTAGATCACCAACGTGTTGAATCCGCTCGCAATGAGGCCCGCCAAATGGCCCCTTGGCAGCCGCCTCCTTGTCAGTATGTATTGGGACGGGATCGTACTGCTTTGCAAAGCTGACGATGCGAATCCTCCCCCCCCCCGATAAGCCGACATTTGCCGAGCCGGAAGGTATGTCTCGATCGTGCCAAAACCGACCTTACCGGATTGGCCGCTTCGATAGGCGAGAAGTGCGTACTGGGCGGGGAGGGAGGGGTTATTGCCCATTCTATGAGTATATGCTCTGTTCGGATCGGGAAAACTTGTTATGATCAGACCCGATCTTATCATTTTCGATTGCGACGGCGTGTTGGTCGACAGCGAGGTGCTGAGCTGTCGCTGTCTCTCCGACACGTTGGCGGGACACGGCATCAGCCTTGACGTCGATCAGGCGCTTGATCTGTTCCTTGGACGAAGCGTGACGGCGGTCTTCCAGCATTACGAAGCGTTGGGACGCTCGATCCCCGAGCAATTTACGGACGAGCTGAAGGCAGGGGTTCGAGCTGCGTTTATCTCGTCGCTACGCCCAATCGAAGGGGTGAATTCGGTGTTGCAAGACTTGCAAATCCCGCATTGTGTCGCTTCGTCCAGCGATGTCGATCGGGTGTCCTTCTCACTCTCTTTGACCAGCCTCGCGCCGTATTTCGACGCGCGTCTCTATACCTCGCAAATGGTGGAACGCGGCAAGCCGGCACCCGACCTCTTCCTCTACGCAGCCGAAAAGATGCAGGTGGATCCAGGCCGCACCCTCGTGATCGAGGACAGCGTTAGCGGCGTCAAGGCGGGCAAGGCGGCCGGCATGACAGTTTGGGGATTTGTCGGAGGCAGCCACTATCAATCGCGTGACGGCAAGGCCATTCTGCGCGAAGCGGGGGCGGATCGGGTGTTTGGACGAATGGTGGATTTCTGGCGGACGGACCGGCAAGGAGACTGATGGCGGCATCCGATAACGAGAAGTCGCGTCTCGACGAAGCCGCGCGGGCAGGCTGGCTCTATTTCATTGCTGGTCACACCCAGGACGAAATCGCCAAGATGCTGAAGGTATCGCGCGCCTCGGCTCAGCGCCTTGTCTCGCTGTGCCTTGCCGAGCGCCTGATTACCTTCCGGTTGGAGCACCCAATCACGGCCTGCATGGAGTTGGCGGCGCGGCTGAAGGATTTGTTTCACCTGGTCTACTGCGAAGTGGTGCCAACCGACCCCGCCGCGCCGCTCTCGGCCGCCGGGATTGCCGAGCGGGCCGCGAACATCCTCGAAACGACGTTACGCACCGAAAAACCGACGATCGTGGCACTTGGTACCGGGAGGGCGGTGCGGGCTGCCGTCGAGCGCGTGTCTCCGATCGACTGTCCGAACCATCAGATCGTGTCGCTGGTCGGAAACATTTCGGCCGATGGCTCGGCCAGCTTCTTCGACACCGTCGGTCGTCTCGCCGACCGGACCAAAGCGCGCCACTATCCGATGCCGTTGCCGTTTCTGATGTCATCCGAGCGCGAGCGCGACCAGATGCTCAAGATAGATCCGATCGCCAGGGTGAGAGCGGTCGCCGCCAAGGCCGACCTGCGGCTGGTCGGGGTCGGGCAGATGGATCGGCAGGCGCAAGTCCACGTTGACGGTTTCGTCTCGCGCGAAGAGCTGCTCGAGATGATGCGGCTGGGTGCCGTTGGCGAACTGATCGGCTGGGCATTTGACGAGGAGGGGCACCTCATCAAAGGCGGGACAAACCTTCGCCTCACCAGCATTCCACCGCAGGTACCTGCCGAGGCCCTGACCATCGGAGCGGCGGTCGGTCGTGCCAAGGTTTCGGCCATCAGGGCTGCGCTGAAGGGTCGGCTCCTCAACGGGCTGATCACCGACGAGGCGACCGCGGGCGCCATCCTCAAGTCGTAGCTAACTGACCAGGCTCTCTGCCTCGTCGCGCGCGGGGTTCCCACCAGTCAATCCAGGCATGCGGGCCATCGAACCGTGCCCTCCCGTCTGCGCGTCGGTGCACAAGCGCAATTCCGATCCTTGACAACCTTTGGAGTCGGTGTGAACATAATTGCAAGGCGTGAGCATATGCTCAATGTCACTAAGGGAGGTTATCGTGAAACACGTCCTCAGCGCCCTCCTGGGCGCGGCTACCTTGTTGGGCGCAGCTCCTTCCGTCGCACAGACAACCCTGACCATCGCCACCGTGAACAACGGCGACATGATTCGGATGCAGGCGCTGACCAACGAATTCACCGCCAAAAACCCCGACATCACCGTCAAATGGGTGACGCTCGAAGAGAACGTCCTGCGCCAGCGCGTCACCACCGACATCGCGACCAAGGGTGGACAGTTCGACGTGCTCACCATCGGTACCTATGAGGTCCCGATCTGGGCCAAGAAGAACTGGCTCATTCCGCTCGACAATCTCGGGACCGACTACGACACCGCGGACCTGCTCCCCAAGATCCGCGACGCCGTCTCGGCATCAGGCAAGCTGTACGCCGCGCCATTCTACGGCGAGAGTTCGATGGTGATGTATCGCACCGACCTGTTCCAGAAGGCCGGCTTGACGATGCCGGAAAACCCGACCTGGGATTTCGTGATCGATGCGGCCAAGAAGCTCACCGATAAATCCGACGGCGTCTACGGCATCTGCCTGAGGGGCAAGGCGGGCTGGGGCGAGAACATGGCGTTCCTGACCGCGATGTCGAACTCGTTCGGCGCGCGCTGGTTCGATGAGAAGTGGCAGCCGCAATTCGACAAACCGGAATGGAAGAAGACGCTCTCGACCTATGTCGATCTGATGAAGGCCGCCGGTCCTCCTGGTGCCAGCTCGAACGGTTTCAATGAAAACCTCGCGCTGTTCAATTCCGGCAAGTGCGCGATGTGGATCGACGCCACGGTGGCGGCGTCCTTCGTCACCAACCCGAAGGAATCCAAGGTGGCCGACAAGGTCGGCTTCGCGCTCGCGCCGAATGCGGGGCTCGGCAAGAACGCCAACTGGCTGTGGGCGTGGAA
Organism: Bradyrhizobium sp. 170; assembly: GCF_023101085.1. Classification (NCBI taxonomy): domain Bacteria; kingdom Pseudomonadati; phylum Pseudomonadota; class Alphaproteobacteria; order Hyphomicrobiales; family Nitrobacteraceae; genus Bradyrhizobium; species Bradyrhizobium sp. 170. Next base: position 3,855,245 of record NZ_CP064703.1, read on the forward strand.
TCTCGCGATCCCCGCGGGTTCGAAGAAAACCGCCGCCGCCGAGAAGTTCATCGCCTGGGCGACCAGCAAGGACTACACCAAGCTTGTCGCCTCGAAGGAGGGATGGGCCAACGTCCCGCCCGGCACGCGAACCTCGCTCTACCAGAATCCGGAATATCTGAAAGTCGCGCCGTTCGCCAAGCTGACACTGGCGTCGATCGATGCCGCCGATCCGAACAAGCCGAGTGTGCAGCCGGTACCGTATGTCGGCGTGCAATACGCGGCTATTCCGGAGTTCCAGGGCATCGGCACCAGCGTCGGTCAGCAATTCTCGGCGGCGTTGGCCGGTTCATCGACGGTGGACGCTGCCCTCGCAGCCGCGCAAACAGCCACCGAACGCGAAATGAAGCGCGCCGGTTATATCAAATAGCGCGCCGCGCCAATCTTGGCTGCCGACTGGCCCGGGCACGGACGGCAGCCACATCTCCCTTCAAGAGATAGCAGGAGGCGGCGGTGGCGACGCAGCAAACCCAGGTTCTCGGAAGGGCTCTGCTGACGCCGGCCGTCGCATTGCTGTTCGTCTGGATGATCGTCCCGCTCGCCATGACGATCTATTTCTCGACGTTGCGCTACAGCCTGCTCGACTCGGAAGCCTGGAGCTTCGTCGGGCTGGAGAATTTTCGATACTTTCTCACCGATCCTGCTTTTCTGACCGCACTACGGAACACGCTGGTGCTGGTCGGTTCGGTGCTCGCCATCACCATCCTGCTCGGCACGCCGCTGGCGCTGCTGCTCGATCAGCAGGTGATCGGGCGCAGCATCGTCCGCCTGATGGTGATCGCGCCGTTCTTCGTGATGCCGACCGTGAGCGCGCTGGTCTGGAAGAACCTCTTGATGCATCCGGTGTCCGGGCTGTTCGCCTGGGTCGCGACACTCGTGGGTGCAACGCCGATCGACTGGTTCAACGATGTGCCTTTGTTCGCGGTGATCCTGATCGTGGCCTGGCAATGGCTGCCGTTTGCGACCCTCATCTTGCTGACGGCGCTGCAGTCCCAGGACGAGGAGCAGAAGGAGGCCGCCGAGATGGACGGGGCGAGCGCGCTTTCTACATTCATTTATCTCACTTTGCCGCACCTCGCGCGGCCGATCACCGTGGTCATCCTGATCGAAACGATATTCCTGCTGACCGTGTTCGCCGAGATCTTTGTCACGACCGGCGGCGGCCCCGGCCTGGCCACTACCAATATCGCATTCCTGATCTACTCGCAGGCGCTGGTCCAGTATGATGTCGGCAACGCCTCGGCCGGCGGACTGGTCGCGGTCGTGATCGCCAATATCGTCGCGTTCTTCCTGGTGCGGATCGTCGGACGGAATCTGGAGGCGTAAGCGATGGCACGCAAGGTGACGGCGAGACGCGTATGGGTGTCCACGGCGGTGGCGTGGTTGTTCGGATTTCTGATTTTCCTGCCCATCCTGTGGATGGTGCTGACGAGCTTCAAGACCGAGCTCGAGGCGTTTTCGATGCCGCCAAAGTTCCTGTTGTTTCACTGGACCACCGAGAACTACGCGACGGTGCAGGAGCGCAGTGACTACATTCACCATGCGGTCAATTCGATCCTCATTGCAGGCGGATCGACGCTGATTGCGATGATCATTGCCATCCCGGCAGCCTGGTCGATGGCGTTCGCACCGACCAAGCGCACCAAGGACGTTCTGCTCTGGATGCTCTCGACCAAGATGATGCCGTCGGTCGGTGTGCTGGTTCCGATTTATCTGATCTATCGGGATTTCGGGCTGCTCGACAGGCGGGCCGGTCTCGTCATGATCCTTTGCCTCGGCAATCTGCCGATCGTGATCTGGATGCTCTTTATTTCAAAGAGATCCCAAAGGACATTCTGGAAGCAGCACGGATGGATGGGGCGACCATCGGGCGCGAGCTCGTCTATGTGCTGACGCCGATGGCCGTTCCAGGGCTAGCCTCGACGCTGCTGCTTAATTTCATTCTGGCGTGGAACGAGGCGTTCTGGACCCTGAACCTTTCGACCCTCGACGCAGCACCGCTCACGGTATTCATCGCATCCTATTCGAGTCCCGAGGGCCTGTTCTGGGCAAAACTGTCGGCCGCCTCAACGCTCGCCATTGCGCCGATCATCATCCTCGGATGGTTCACGCAGCGGCAGCTTGTCCGCGGATTGACCTTCGGCGCCGTCAAGTAGCAGGGGAACAGAGATCATGGGCCAGATCACGCTGCAGGGAGTCCGGAAATCTTTCGGGCCAGTCAACATTATCAAGGATGCCAACCTGGACATCGAAGACGGTTCCTTCGTGGTGTTCGTCGGGCCGTCCGGCTGCGGGAAGACGACGCTGTTGCGCCTGATCGCCGGACTGGAGGACGTCACCGGCGGGCAGATCCTGATCGACGGCAAGAACGTCGTGGACGTGCCGCCGGCGAAGCGGGGCCTGTCGATGGTGTTCCAATCCTATGCGCTCTATCCGCATATGAGCGTCCGCGGCAACATCGCGTTCGGCCTGAAGATGGCCGGCCTGCCGCGCCCGGATATCGACCGCAAGGTAGAGGCCGCGGCCGCCACGTTGAATCTTACGCCCTATCTCGACCGCAAGCCGCGCGAGCTCTCCGGCGGACAGCGCCAGCGCGTCGCGATCGGCCGCGCGATCGTGCGCGAGCCCAAGGCGTTTCTGTTCGACGAGCCCTTGTCGAATCTCGACGCGGCGCTCCGCGTTCAGATGCGGCTGGAAGTCACCAAATTGCAGAAGCAACTTGCGACCACCGCCATCTATGTCACCCATGACCAGGTTGAGGCGATGACGATGGCCGACAAGATCGTCGTGCTCAACGCCGGCAATATCGAACAATACGGCTCGCCGCTGGAGCTCTACGAGCGGCCGGCGAATCTTTTCGTCGCTGGTTTTATCGGTTCGCCGAAGATGAATTTTGTGCCCGGCGAGGCGGCAGGCGAGGCCGGCGTCGCTACGCTTGGCGTCAGGCCCGAACACTTAAGGATCGGCAAGGAGGGAGAGGGCTGGCCTGGGACCGTGTCGGTTGCCGAGCATCTCGGCAGCGACACTTTCCTCTATGTCGACGCGGGCAAGCTCGGCCTGCTGACGGCGCGCTGCATCGGAGAATTCAATCTGAAGGCCGGTGACCGCGTCTGGCTTTCGCCCGATCCAACCCGGCTGCACCGTTTCGACAAGGACGGCGCGGTGATCAGAAGATGAGCGGACGGCGCGCTGCGCCGCGATAGGAAAACAGGACTAACAAGAAGATGTATCTTGAAAAATTCAAACTGGACCAGAAGACAGCCGTCATAACCGGCGGCGGTCAGGGAATAGGACTGGCCTGCGCGGAAGCCCTGGCGGAGGCGGGAGCGAAGGTCGTCATCGCGGATCGCGACCCCCAACTTGCCGCCACCGGGTGCGCGAGCCTGAAAGCGAAGGGCTTGGATGCCGAGATCGCGATCATGGATGTGACGGACCCAACACGCGTTTCCGAGGTCGCCGATCAGCTGGCATCTCGCTTCGGCCGGGTCGATATCCTCGTCAATAATGCCGGCATTGCACGAAGCGAGACACCGGCCGAGAAGGTAGCCGACGAGCATTGGCTCAACGTCATCGACGTCAATCTCAACGGCACGTTCTGGTGCTGCCGCGCCTTCGGTAAGCACATGTTGGACGCGAAGTCCGGTTCTATCGTGAACATTGGCTCGATGTCAGGCTTCATCGTCAACAAACCGCAGGAGCAGTGCTACTACAACGCCTCCAAGGCCGCGGTGCACCATCTGACTAAATCGCTCGCGGCCGAGTGGGGGGCGCGCGGCGTCCGTGTCAACGCCGTGGCGCCGACTTATATTACAACCCCTCTCAATGCATTCGTCAAAAGCAACCCGCAGATGTACGATGCCTGGATCGGCGGTACGCCGATGGCGCGGATGGGAGAGGTCGACGAGATAGCTTCCGTCGTCCTGTTTCTGGCGTCCGACGCTGCAAGCCTGATGACCGGGAGTGTTGTCCTCGTTGACGGAGGCTATACGTGCTGGTGAACTGGCGCTGATCTGTAGTGGGGTTGCAATGCAGCAGGCCTTCATCGGCGTCGACGTCGGAACGTCGAGTGCCCGCGCCGGAGTGTTTGACGAGAGCGGAACCTTGCTGGCGACCGCCAGGCATCCGATCACGCTATGGCACGAAGCGGGCGGTGTCGTCGAGCAGTCGTCGTCCGAGATATGGTCGGCATGCGCCGCCTCGGTTCGCGCCGCGATGGGGGAGGCCGCCATTCCGCTTGCCGCGGTCAAGGGTCTGGGCTTTGATGCGACCTGCTCGCTCGTGGTGCTCGACGCTGGCGCCCATCCGCTGACGGTTAGCAGCTCCGGCGATGAGCGAAGGAATGTCATCGTGTGGATGGACCATCGCGCGATGACCGAGGCGCGCGAGGTGAACGAGACGCAGGACGAGGTGCTGCGCTATGTCGGCGGCTCGATCTCGCCGGAAATGGAAATTCCAAAACTGCTTTGGCTGAAGCGGCACCTGCCGTCGACCTATCAGTCCGCCGGTCATTTCTTCGACCTCGCCGACTATCTTTCGTTTCGCGCCACCGGATCGACGGCGCGGTCGATATGCACGGTCGTCTGCAAATGGAATTATCTCGCCCACGATCAGCGCTGGAGCCGCAGCTTTTTCGAGCGCGTTGGTCTTGGCGACCTGGCCGCCGACCAATACGCGAAAATCGGAACGGAAATCGTCCCGTCCGGCACGCCGCTGGGTGCCGGCCTGACGAAGGCCGCGGCACACGATTTCGGCCTCCTCGAAGGCACGCCCGTCGCCGCGTCGCTGATTGACGCCCACGCAGGAGGCGTGGGCACGATCGGCGGGCGCGGGAAGTCGGGTGAGCCGGTCGATGTACGCCGTCGTCTTGCCTACATCATGGGAACTTCGGCCTGCATCATGGCGACGACGCCGGAACCGTGCTTCGTCCCCGGGGTCTGGGGTCCTTACTATTCGGGGATGGTGCCCGGGTTTTGGCTCAACGAGGGCGGTCAGTCCGCCGCCGGTGCGGCCATCGATCATCTCATCAAGTCCCATCCCGCCTATAACGAGGCTGTCGCGACCGCGCGTTCTACGGGCATGGAAGTTCTTGAACTTCTCGAACGGCGCATCGTCTCGCGCGCGCCAAGTCTGGGTGAGGCGGCGTTGCTGGCCCGTGATATCCACGTTCTGCCCGAGTTTCTCGGCAACCGGTCGCCCTTCGCCGATCCCTATTCCCGCGCGGTGGTTGCAGGCATGGATCTCGACGTCGACATCGGCTCGATGGAGCGACTGTTCGTGGCCGGGCTGTGCGGGCTTGCCTATGGTCTTGCCGATGTCGTCGAAGCTTTTCGATCGCATGGCGTGGACAGCGATATGATGGTGATCAGCGGTGGCGCGGGACGAAGTCCGCTGGTTCGCCAGATCATGGCGGACACGACTGGCCTGACCGTTGCGGTCCCCGAAACGCAGGAGCCCGTCCTGCTCGGCGCTGCTATGCTGGGCGCGGTTGCGGCGAGGTCTTGCGGGTCAATCGGCGAGGCGATGGCATCAATGTCGGCGATCGGCCGGCCGAGCGAACTGACACCGCCGGGATTAACCGATTTTCACCGGACAAAGCGGCGAGTTCACGGAATGATGCGAAAGCTCGAGCGAGACAGCCGCAGTGCGATGCAGGGGATCGCATCGATCGCCGGACTTGATACGAAGAACTAGAGCCATGCTGCTGAGTTGCGGAGATGCCCTGGTCGATTTCCTGCCGGTCAAGTCCGCGGACGGACGTGACGCGGCGGTGCCGGTTGTCGGGGGTTCCTGTCTCAACATCGCTGTCGGCATGGCGCGTCTCGGCGCGCCGGCGGGGTTTGTGGGCGGCATCTCGACCGATCTCTTCGGCCGCATGATTGCCGACCACGCGTCGGCCTCGCAGGTCGACCTTCGCTACGTGATGCGCGGTGCGCATCAGACGACGCTCGCGTTTGTCCGCCACGTGGGCGGCGAGCCGCAATATGCGTTCTATGACGAGGCAACGGCGTCCCGAAACTGGACCTACCAGCGCGGCTCCATCCCCTTCGACGAGATCGAAGCGATTCATGTCGGATCGACCACGCTTGCCAACGACAAGGGGGCAGCCCAGGCGCTGGCGATGATCGAAGACGCGGGCGGCTCGACTACCATCTCCTTCGATCCAAATTGCCGGCCCAACCTGGTCGGGCACAAGGCGCGCTACGTCGATCAGATGAATGCATTTGCCGCCGCTGCAGACATCGTGCGGATGTCGGATGTCGATTTTGAGTTTCTCTATGGCGGGAGCAACTACGGGGAAAGGGCGAGATCGCTTATCGCGGCCGGTACAAGTCTGGTCGTCGTTACGCGTGGCATCAATGGAGCCCAAGCCTGGCACAAAGGAGCAGGTCTGGTAAAGGTCGAGGCGCCCACAATAAGGGTGATGGATACCATCGGGGCAGGCGACAGCTTTCAGGCCGCCCTGTTGTTTGCTTTGCGCGCGATCGGACGGATCAAGTGCGGAACGCTGGCGCAATTGAATTCCGACGAGCTTGGTCGTGCGTTGTCGTTTGCGTCGACTTGCGCGGCTTTCACATGCGGGCGCGCTGGCGCCGATCCACCACGCCAATCTGATGTCGGCCCGGCATTGTCTCGTCTTCTTACCGGATAAAAATTCTTGCAGCGGGGGTTGTGGCGCTCCCCGCTACCAAGCCGGCGATTTCCTACGCCAAACTACGATCTTCGGGCGAGTTTGAGTGTTCTATGGCGGCGCCCGTGGCTCCTGGCTCGCCTAGAAGTTGCCAGGCGCTAGTTCCGCTGGGCGGTCCAGTACCCTGAACAGCGCGCGCTTCCCGAATAGGACGGCGCCTTGATCCTCATCCCGCTTTCGCCGGTACTGATTTTTGGGGCCTTTGGCTATCCAGGACTCGGTCCTTCGGGCGGCGCCGTCGCGATGCTCTCTTATTGTGGTTTGGGAACGCTGGCTTACGCAGCCTATCTGTGGGGCCGGTTTGGCGTCCTCAAGCCGTCATTGCGTTTGCCAAGACTGTCGCTGGCGCCGGCGCTCGCCGTTCTCCGTGTCGGCGGAATGTCGGCCGTCGTCTCGGCCACCACCAATCTGACGCTGGCGATCGTGACGGCCTATGTGGCGATGGGCGGCGTGGAAGCCCTGGCTGGCTATGGTGCAGGATCCCGGCTCGAGTTTCTCCTCGTGCCGCTGGCCTACGGTATCGGCGGTCCGGTCGGAATCGTGATCAGCGCGAACCTCGGCGCCGGTCAGATAGAACGAGCCGTAAGCGCGTCCTGGATCGGTGTGCTGATGGCCGGCGCGCTGACCGAATTGATCGGGCTGACAGCGGCCGTCTTTCCAGAAGCATGGATCGGGATATTCAGCCAGGATCCGTCCGTGCTGCAAATCGGCGCCGAATATCTGCACCGCGTCGGACCGTTCTTTGGATTCTTCGGGGTCGGTTACGCTCTCTACTGCGTCGGACAGGCGACCAGACGAATGGAAGCCTCGGTCTTCGCCGCGCTGCTCAGGGCCGCCATCGCGGCGCTCGGCGGTCTTGCCGTGATCTGGTTGAAGGCTGACGTCACCTGGAATTTCATCGCCGTGGCATTGGGAATGGTCGCTTTCGGCCTTGTCGCGTTGCCGCCTCTGATCAGCCGCTCCGGCTATGAATAGTGCATCGCCGTCGCAGTTGTCCGCAGCGGTCGTCGAGGTGTGGATGTTAGATCTCGCTGGCTCCCGCTGGCATCGGCCCGCACTGGATGGCGTCCTCAGACTGGGATCTGTTCTGATCCTCTCCATCTTGGATGTTGCTCGATCACGTCCATGTGGGACGCTGGATCAAAAGCGAACCGTACATGGTCCAAACCGACGACACCGAGATTAATCGGGCGGGGCGCCCGAGTCGGTGAATCATAAGTTAATTTTTCGGCAAATTTCGCCGCTTGGGGACCTCGCGACTCAGCCTAAGACACCTCATCGCACGAAAAGGCGGGTATTTTCAGATGCCAAATTCGAATGACGTCGCCAGCAACGAGACGTGTTGGGAGCGCGCCCTGTCCCTGCTTGTCGTGGGTGCCAGCATGTTAGGCGGAAGCGCTGTGTTGCTCATACAGGCGCTACCGCCAATACTTCACGGGATTCCATAGTGGCGGAAACGGGTTCTGAGTGACACACGAGCCAAGTTGGGCTGCGAAGGAGTGTCGAATGTTCGTCCAATATGAAGATTTGCCTGAGACATGAGCTATTGGAATCGCCAAGAAAAATCGAAAGAAATTTGGGTCGGAGCGCTACACCCGCTCGATCCAACTATGCCGGTGACCCAGCGCTTTCTCGTCAGCCTCAGGCTGGAGTTTTCTCCGTCGTATACGCCGCAAGCTATTTTGGGCCTGAGTATCACGACGCCGAGCAGTGGGGCTCGACGCCATGTGGCTTGCGGAGCTGCTGACCTAGTTCAGCCCAGGCTGGGCTTGAAGAGCACCTATAGGCGCGAAATGCACCCCCGGGCTCTGCCCATCTCGGCAAGTTATTGAAGTTGCTGACATCTTCTCCGCCCTCCGAGCGCACCAAGGGCATAAGTCATTGATACGAAAAGCTTTTTCGCGATTATTTCTCCCACATTGTTACTCACATCGAAAGTTACTATTTTTGTTCTGCGCACATCTCCCTGGTTGAATTCCGCCTGTCTTTGGTTGGTCCCTCATCAATCGAAAGTTGATTAGTTGACGAAACTCGTTCAGGTGGCGCGACGCCTGTTCCGGCACTTCCCATAAGGGCGGTCACCTACAGCTCTTGTTTTCAATCTGTGGCAAGCGCAGCGAGGCGCTTGGGTCGCAGCTTGTTCTTCAAACTTTGTCACCGGCGTCTCCAACGTGCGTCCAGCGTTCTTGTCGTCCTCGCAGCTTTATTTGAACCAGGGCCGCGAAAAGCAAAAGCGCGATTTCAGTACGATATCGCAATAGCGTAGCCCAGCGTACAAATCGGTGGGACTCGTACTCATCCGTGACCGCTACGCCGCGCCGCGGAGGTGTGTTTTCGCAAAATGAGCGATTATGAAACGGTCGCTCATGGCGCAAAACGGACGTTCGCCGCAAACCCGCGGCACAGGCTTTTCGCGGAAGGAGAACGCCGCCGGCCTTCGGACAGTAGCGGGCGCCGAAATTCGACATCTCAGTTGCCTGTCATTTGTTCTCATCCAAAAAGCTTGTTCGCCGTCTTGGCGACAAGCTCCCCCTGGTGACGGGCGCCCGCCAATTCGATCTCCGTGGGTTGGCGCGAGCCATCGCCGCCGGCGATGGTTGTCGCTCCATAGGGGGCGCCGCCGACGATTTCGCTCAAGGTCATCTGCCCCTGGTGGCTGTATGGAAGCCCGACGATGGTCATACCGAAGTGAAGCAAGTTGGTGATGATCGAGAACAGGGTCGTTTCCTGGCCGCCGTGTTGAGTAGCAGTTGACGTAAAAGCGGCACCGACCTTGCCGTTGAACGCGCCGCGCGCCCACAGCCCACCTGCCTGATCGAGGAAGGCAGCCATTTGCGATGACATGCGTCCGAACCGCGTGCCGGTCCCGACGATGATCGCGTCGTAGTTGGTGAGTTCAGCCACCGTTGCGACGGGCGCATTCTGGTCCAGTTTGAAGTGGGCGCTCTTGGTGATCGCTTCAGGGACTGTTTCGGGAACGCGCTTGATGTCGACCTGCGCGCCTGCGCTGCGCGCGCCTTCAGCGATTGCCTGGGCCATCTGCTCAATATGTCCATACGAGGAGTAGTAGAGAACGAGAACTTTGCTCATTGTGAAGCTCCAACTGAGTTTGTTTGACGCTGCGAATGTCGCGGGGAGTTGAGCGATCAGCCGTGGCTGGTCCGGGTCGCCGACCATCAGTGGGAAGGCGCTAGTTCCGCTGAGCGGTCCAGTACCCTGAACAGCGCGCACTTCCCGAATAGCCGGTCCACCTGCCGCCGCCGGAATTGCTCGAGAGCCGGCCTGAGCCGGAAGCGTACTTGTCGTGAACGGTCACCGATGCGCGAACGGCACCCGAGCGCGCCACATAGCCTCTGAACCTCACCAGATTTGGATGGGTGACGATTCCATCAGTGATGTTGACGGAAAAGTTATAGGTCGGGTCGCACGCGCCTCTCTGCGTCACGAAGAGAAGGTCCCAGGATCCGTCGTAGGTCGAGCGAGCCTGCGCGACCGAGATCAAAGCAACAAGAGAGACTGCGGCGGCTGTCATGCCGAGTAAAGGATTCTTCATCGTCATATCTCCGAAGCGTTATCAGCGTTGCCACGGATATATGGGAAGGATGACGCCAGGGCTTGTTCAAATCTGCTTCAATCGTAGCCGAACCTTCAATAGCAGCCCAAACAGCCTAGATACTCAGAACTCGTTGCAGGCAGCTCACCAAAGTTTGTGCCTCGAAGGGCTTGTGGAGGAAGCAGGTCGCCCCGCTGGACATCGCTTTCTCCTCGATGCCGGGTTCGGCGCGGGCGGTAATCATGATCACCGGCAGCGAACCATGACGAGTGCTGAGCTCACGTTTCAGTTCGAAGCCATTCATCCCGGGCATTTGGATGTCGGTGATGGCACAGGAAAATTGTCCAAGATCGTTCGATGCGAGAAAATCCTCGGCCGATGCAAAGTCGCGCACTTCGTAGCCCAGCGAGCGAACGAGCCCAACCAGCGCCTCGCGCATAGCAGCGTCGTCATCGACGATCGAAATCAGGTGTCCGGCCGCCATCAACTGGTCTCCTTGCGAGCTGGCCGCTGAAATTGTCCATTGGCAGGACGAATGCACATGCATGAGCGCTCTCAACGTGTCCGGTCCTTCAATGTATCCGCCATGCGGACAAGATCCGCCAACGAACGGGCTCCCATCTTTCGCATCCCTGCGCCGCGATGAATTTTGACCGTTACCTCACTCAAGCCCAGCTCACCCGCGATCTGCTTGTTCATCTTGCCTGCGGTCACCAGCGCCATCACCTCGCGCTCGCGTGGGGACAGCGTTGCGTAACGATCGACGATGGCGACCGCTTGCTGCTCACTGGCGCGTTGCAGTCGGTCGCGGTTGATCGCGGCGGTCACCGCGTCGATCATGTCCTGGTCGCGGAATGGCTTTGGCAGGAAGTCGACCGCGCCGGCCTTCATCGCACGCACCGACATCGGAATGTCGCCGTGTCCCGTCATTAGGATCACCGGCAAGCGTACTCCGAGCCCGACGAGTTCCTCCTGAAAGTCGAGGCCATTGGTCCCAGGCAGGCGGATGTCGAGAACGATGCATCCCGGAGCGTCCAGGTCGTCAGCCCTCAGAAATTCCTGAGTTGAACGGTACGTCTTCGCGTTCAATCCCACGGAGCGCAGCACGCTGCTGAGCCCATCACCCAGATCCACATCGTCATCGACGATGTGCACGACGGAAGATTCGTTTGGCGTGTTGGGCATGCGGCATTCCACCCACTAGTGAGAGTAAGCCTCCATAGCACGGCAAAAGCCGCCAATGTCATCACACGAAGGTATGGTCGATGAGGGCAGGCGGCTTTCCGGCAGCAGACTGCCGCCCGCGTGGAATCCTCACCCCGCTCACACCAAGGTGTGAGGGTGATGAGACGCATGCACGATTGGCGCCGCGTGAGGCGGCAGCCATCCTTGGTCTCACGATGAGGCAACGGACCTCGCATTGCGTGGGTCACCGCCAGGTAAGTGAAGACAAACCAGGAGCAGCCGATGTTGAGGACCATGAACGATCCGGAAAGCGAATGTTCCAGAGAGGCTTTTCGGCCAGTCCTTCTCCAACCGGAATCGGATTTGCCGGTGCCGCGCCTGCTTCCGTCTGGCACGACCGTGTCGGCGGGCGTCGCCCGGGGTGGCTTGGCTCCAAGGGTGCTGCGGCGGATTCGTGAATATATCGACGGCAACATTGACCAGCGGATCAGCGTCGAGTTGCTTGCAGGCCTCGCAAACTTGTCAGTCTGCTACTTCGTGCGGGCCTTCAAGCAGTCCATGGGTGTCACGCCTCACGACTACCTGATACGGCAGCGGGTGGAGAGGACCAAGCAGCTGCTTTCGGGCACCGACATGCCCCTGTCGGAAATCGCGCTTGCTGCGGGCTTTGCAGATCAAAGCCATTTTGCCCGCCGCTTTCGTCAACATGTCGGAATGTCGCCACGCGACTATCGCTGGTCGAGTCCCTAGTAAGCTTGCTCGGCAGCCGCTGCCACCTCATCTTGTTGCAGGGCAGGAAGGCGGATTCTGAACAAGGCTCCCCAGCGGTCGCCGGACGTCGCAGAGATCGATCCGCCGTGGCTCTCCACGATGGTACGGCTGATCGAGAGTCCCATGCCCATTCCGTCAGCCTTTGTCGTTTGGAAGGCGGTAAAGATATCGCCGGCTATCTTAGGATCAATTCCGGTTCCCGTGTCCTCGATCTCCAGGACGGCCATTTGGGAGTTTGAATCCTCCAACGACGTCCCGGAATTGATCGACAACAGCCGTCTCCGATCGTCGATCTGCGACATCGCGTGTATTGCATTGACGACGAGATTGATGACGACCTGCGCAAGCTGCACGCGGTCGCCGAGGACGGGCGGCGCGGGCGCCTGAAGATCAAGCCTAAGTCCTACATCATTGTTAAGCATCTCGCGCTCGACGAGCGGAATGACGTCAGCAACGATATCGTTCAGGGTCAGTACCGTGTGGGATGGATTGCTCTTCCGGGCCAGAGCACGAAGACGAGTGATGACTTCGCTCGCGCGCCGGCCGTTGCTGATCATCCGCTCGAGCGCCCGACGCACTTCTTCGAGGTTGGGTTTGTCCCGCAGCAGCCATCGCAAACCAGCTTCGCCATTTGTCAGAATCGCCGCAAGCGGCTGGTTGACCTCGTGAGCAATCGACGCGGTGAGCTCGCCCAGGGTACTGATGCGCGTGACGTGCTCGAGCTGGCTGCGTGCGTGATGCAGCGCATCCTCCGCGTGCTTCTGCTCCGTAATGTCGCTGTTGGTCTCCATGGTTGCGAATGGGCGCCCGCGTTCGTCGCGTTGCACCGCCCAACGGCTTACGACCCATACTTCTGTGCCGTCGCGTCGGGTGTGAACGAGCTCTCCTTGCCAACGGTTGGAGTCGTCGAGCTGCTCCATGGTGCCGGCCGACGGCAGATACTTTGTCTTCAGTAGCGCGTGGGATTTCTGTCCCAGCGCCTCCTTTCGTGGCCAGCCGTAAAGCTCCTCAGCCCCGGCATTCCAATAGGTGATGACATCGGTTGCGTCGCGCACGAAGATCGCATCATGGCTCAAATCGAGAAGCGCCGCCTGATCGCTCAGGCTTTCCGCCGCTTTCCGGTTCCTGAGCGCGGCGAGCGTCGCAATGCCTATCGCGCAAAGGCCGATCAAGGCGCGGAGCACCGGCCCGCTTTGAAGCGATTCGCCGTGAACGATTGCAAAGCTCAGGAGGGTCTGCAGGACACAGACGGCGCAAACAAGCAGGATACCGCGCCGGCCAAGGAAATCTGCCGATGCAATCACCACGACGGCGTACAGCACCGCGATCGCAATATCGAGCGGAGCGAACGTATCGATCGCAAAAATGATCGCCACCCCAACAAGCATCAGGGCGACTTGGAGACCGGTTGGCCGGCTTGTCATTCGAGATGGTCGTTCCGACATCGGCTTCTTTCGAGCGGTGGTGTCACTGAGTCTGCCTCGGCGGCGCATGCTCCAATCTAGCCGGGGACGCGGGGCGGCCGCTTGTTCGTGCACGCTCCGACTTGCACGTTCGTGCGGCGATTGGGTTGCTTTCACGGACAGCGACGTCGCATCAGCAGAAATCTTCAAGTTGTCGCACGGGCTTACAAGCGACAGGAACCCTGCTGCGCCTAAGCTCTTCAGGGACAATGCCGGGTGACGTCGCGACCAGGCTGTCGGGGAAGGTTCTTCAGATGCTCAAGGGCTTTACGGTCCCGCGGTCACCTCTGGGGACGGCGTCGTTAACACCGCCACCTCCATGGCACTACGCTGGTGAGGTGCTGGCCGTGGAGTTCTGGAACGACCCGGATGTGTCGGCTGACATTCTTCCCAGAGGCGTCAAGCTGGATGCCCTCTGCTGGGGGCGCTCTGTCGCGCTCTTCGTCGATTGTCAGTTCACCGCGAGCGGCGACGAGTACCTTGATCCAGCGCGATATCAGTGCCGCGAATTCATCGTTCTCCTCGATGCAACGTGGCAGGGGTCACGAATAGCCTGGTGCCCGTACGCCTACGCCGACAACGATGCGGCGATCATGAGAGGCTGGATCCAGGGTTATCCGAAGAAGTTAGGCGTCGTGCACCAGACCCGCAGTTTTTCCGCCGCCAGCGCGGCTTCGGCACCGCTCGCCAGCAAGAGCAGATTTGCCGGTTGCGTATCCTCCCGTGGACAGCGGCTGGCAGAAGCTCGCGTGATACTGCGCGAAAGGGCAGATCATCTTGTTGGCCTGCTTGATCGGCCGATTGTGGCGCGTCGATATTTTCCGCGGCTTTGTGCTGGCATGCACGACAAGCCGGCCGTGGATGAGCTCGTTCGGTGCATGATGGAGAATTTCCTGATCTCGAACCTATGGGTCGGTGAAGGAGAGCTGAGTTTTCCTGAAGCTCACGGCGAAGAGCTCGACATGTTGGGGCCGATCAAGGTCGGTCGCGGCTTCCGGTTCTCGTTTTCCTGTTCGATCTCCGATTGCGAGATTTTGGCCGACTTGACCGTCTAGCGATCGTCTTGCCGGCCCAAACAGGGAATGCACTGAAAGCAGTTCTTCTAACCGCAAGAACAGACAAGCCGACGCAAGCCGATAAAATCAATTGCGGCTGGCTTCGATAGGCTATCCGTCGATAATGCGCAGGAGTTGAAAATGCTGAAGGGCTTTACCGTTCCCAAGTCGCCATTCGGTCAGGCGGCACTGACCCCACCGCCGCCCTGGCACTACTCCAGCGACGTTGTGGGTGTTGAGTTCTGGACCGACCCCGAGGCGACGGCCGCGACGCTGCCGAGCGGTCTCACTCCCGATCCGAAGTCGAACGGCCATGCCGTCATAATGTTTCTGGATTGGCAGTTCACCGCGCAGGACGACGAATTTCTCGATCCGGCCCGTTATCAGTATCGCGAGGCATTTGTGCTGCTCGACGCGATGCATCGCGACACACCCGTGATGTGGTGCCCTTACATCTATGTCGACAACGATGCCGCGTTGGCGCGAGGGTGGACGCAAGGCTTTCCCAAGAAAATGGGTAGCATTTTCCAAACGCGCACATTTGCCGCGGCAAGCCCTGCCGCAGCGCCGATCATGCCCGGTGGCCGATTTGGCGCGAGCCTTTCCGCGCACGGCCAGCGTCTGGCGGAAGCCTGTATTACCCTGCGGAAGCCTGTCGAAAACGGATTGTCGCTTCTGAACCGGCCGACGGTCCTGCTGCGATATTTCCCGAGCCTGGCTGCCGGATATCAGGACAAGCCGGCGGTCGATGAGCTGGCGATGTCGCTCACAGACAATCTCACGGTCGCCGACGCATGGGTAGGGGAGGGTGAATTGAATATTCCTGACGCGCAAGGCGAAGAGCTGCACGCCCTCGAGCCAAGGCGCATCGAGTCCGGATTCCGTTATTCGCTCGCCTACTCCGTCACGGACCTGACGATCCTGGAGGACCGCACGCGCAAATAGCCTGAACAACTCTCCCGCCTTGCGGCGAAGCGTGCAGTCCCCTCGCTTTGCCGGGAGGGCCTCCTCGGATCCCCCGTCCCAAGGAGGTCCTCCGCGAGGGAGTGTTTCTGGAAAAAGGATAACGCGAACGGCGCCCGAATACCTGGTCGACGGTTCATTCACGAAAGAAGCGCAGATGGTGATACCAGTTCACATATGGGGACATGCGCTGCGCATATGGCTGGCAGCGGTGACTGCGCTCTACGTGGCGTTCTGGCTGCAGCTTGGAGGAGCGGCATCGGCCGCAGTGACTGTCGCTATCCTGGCGCAGCCCACACGCGGGGCCGCACTGGCGAAAGCCGTCAACAGGATTGCCGCGACGTTCATCGGCGCTGCGATGTCAATCGTGATCGCGGGTCTCTTTCCCGGCGAGCGTGTCGGCCTGCTTGCGGCTTTCATTCTCTGGATATGCATTTGCGTCTTCGTCGGGAGCTACTTCCGCGGCTTTCGGGCCTATGCCGCCGTTTTGTCCGGCTACACCGTCGGAATTATTACCGTCGTCAATATCGATACGCCGCAAAAGGTGTTCACAACGATGACCGATCGCGTGGCCGCGATCACGATTGGTATCCTTTGCGTGACACTCATCAACGATCTCTTCGGTTCGCCGCCGGTGTGGCGAGGGTTGGATCGCCGGATCACCCAGGCCTGGCATGATCTGCGCGACTACGCGCGCGACGTGTTAGGCGGAGCCAGGGACGATTCGGAAAGAGCAGGGGTGCTTTTCGCACAGATTGCCGGCTTGAGGGATGAGGTGGATATCGTCGCTCACGACATGGCAGATGGGCGACATCGGGCAGGTGGCGCCCGGAGCGCGATGCTGGCGCTGGTCGAGATTGTCCAACAGGTTCGATTGCTGGGCTTGCTTGAGCGTGGCGATCCTTTGGCCGTAACCATCAGAGACCAATGTCTTGCTGCGCTCGATGGCGATCGCTCAGAGGCGCTGGCGTTGCTGGCCAGGCTACGCGACGACGAAACGTCGCGTCCTGACGTGACTATCGCGGCCATAGGGCAGATTCAGCAGGCCCTTCGCTGCGTGGAAGCCATGGCTCAGCTCAAGGACGGGCAATTATCCCTGCGCGAAGGGAGCGAGCCGGCTCGTGATGTGCGATTGCCACATCGCAAGGAGTTCTTCTTTGCGCTGCAAAATGCGATTCGTATCGGGATTGCGGTGTCAGCGGGAGCGCTTTTTCTCGTGCTTGCAGGATGGCCGGTGTCCGTTTCGGCTTTGATGATCACCGCAAACCTGTGTGCTTTGAGCACGACAATGCCAAATCCGTCGAAATTCGCGGTCGCCGCCATGGTGAGCTTCGCGCTCGCCGCGCCAAGCGCCGGTATCGTTCACTTCTATCTTCTCACCGACTCACAGGACTTTGTCCGGCTTGCGATTGCGATCGCGCCGGTGCTGATTTTTGGCTGCCTGTTCAGCGCCAATCCGAAGATCGCTGGTATCGGAACCACAATGAACGTCATTTTCCTGGTTTTGTTGGCGCCATCCAACCCTCAATCGTTCAACGCGCTTAGCTTCTTTTCGCAATGCATGTTCGTGGCGTTTGCCCTCGGCGTCGTATTTCTGGCGTCCCGCCTGGTGTGGCCAGTATCGGAGCTCGACAAGCAACGGGCCGTCGTCAGGGCGACGAAGGAAACATTGGCGGCGTCGATGACCGGCAGGAAATACAGCCTGCCGGTGCTGAGCATGGTGCTGGCCTCCAGGATTTCCGACTATGTTGCCGCGGCCACTAACAAGGATAGGTCGCATCCGGAAGTGCTTAAGGGCCTCCTCGCGACCAACGACCTGTCGCTCGCGTCGGCTGCGGCCTACGCTCACCTGGAGCAGAGCTCGGACGATCCGGCCATCCGCTCCGGGCTTGGCCCGTTGCAACGGGCTCTTCAGGCCGGAAATAGCCGGCGCCTTTACGCCGGCGCCAGATCAATTCTTCGACGCAAGCGAGAAGGCAAGGCCGGGCTGCAGGAAACAATGCTGGCCGCGGTAACTGACCTATGGTCCGCGGGCGTGGTGCTGGAGCGCGAGGGGCGCAGGATCCGGCATTTCGCCGGCCGGGGCTTCGTCAACAAGGGAGAGGGGTGATGGGCGTAGCGACAAAGAAGCGAATAGCGGTCAACCTGCTCCGATATCTTGCGACCGGCGTGCTTGTCGCAGCAGCGCTTGTTGCTGCGGGCTATGGCTGGCGCGTTTATGTGACGGCGCCATGGACGCGCGATGGTATGGTCCGTGTCCAGGTCGCAAATGTGGCGCCGCAGATTTCCGGCAAGATCGTGGAGATACGAATCTCCGACAACCAGCACGTCCACAAGGGCGACATACTCTACGTCATCGAAAAATTTGATTTCGAGGTCGCGCTGGAGAATGCAAAAGCGACCATCCTGAGCCGTGAGGCTGACCTCGAAGTCAAGAAGGCACAGAACGCCCGGCGGGCGATTCTTACGACACTGTCCACCTCGATTGAGGAGAAGCAGATATTCGACGGCAATGCGAAGATGGCGGATGCCGCCCTCTTGAGCGCCAAGGCCGCGCTTGCGCAAGCCGACATCAATCTCCAGAGGACGGAGGTGCGTTCGCCTGTCGACGGCTACGTCACGAACCTCCTGATGCGGGTCGGCGACTCTGCGCGGGCCGGAACGCCCAATGTTTCGGTGATCGACGAGCATTCCTACTGGATCGACGCGTACTTCGAGGAAACGAAGATCGCCAACATCCGTGTCGGAGAGGACGTCGAGGCGACGTTGCTTGGCTATGAAATGCCGATCAAGGGCGGGATCGAGAGCATCACGGGCGGTATCAGTGCCGCGAACGCCGCAAGCAGCACGCAGGGCCTTCCGAACGTTGATCCGATATTCACCTGGGTTCGTCTCGCGCAGCGCATTCCGGTGCGGATCAGGATCGACCGGGTCCCGCAAGACGTGCCGCTCGTTGCAGGAATGACCTGCAGCGTTTCCGTTGTCGGCAGGAAGAAAGCTCCTGCACCGAAGCCCGATCGAGGAATCTTCGATCGGCTCATAAGCCGACTTGGGTGAAGCCGATGCGTGCGCCAAGGGATATCGAACTGGGCGGCGTCCTGATTGACCCCTTTGTGAGGTGTCTGTTCCTCGCCTTGATCATCCTGATCGTAATCCGGTTTGTCGTCGGCCGCCTCGGATTGAGGTCGATGTTCGCCAACCCGCCCCTTGCGGAGGCGGCCCTCTACGTCTGCATCCTCGTCGGCCTTATGGCGTCCTGGATCTGAGTGCAGCCTGAGGGCAGGCTAAATAGCTCCTCGGCTTGTCGTCGACCGTTTATGCTATTGATTTTTCGACGTTATTTTATGTTGCGCTGCAATTAATAGTTCAGAACGCTACTTAACAAGCCAAACAGGACCGCTTGCACCATGCTCTTGCCGGGCCGGAATTCTCGTCGAGGGATTGATATGGAAGGGTCGCAGAGTACTGCATCGAATTCTTCGCCAGCCGCTCTCCGGTTCGGCTATCTGGCGGGCAGCCTGGCCCAGCTCCTTGAAGTGGTGAGGCGCGAGTTCGAGCACGATCGCGAGGCGGCGAAGGCGTCGCTGGCCACGGCATCGACCATCCTGCAATCGGAGATCGAACGCCATTCCGGCGCGAAGCGATCCAGGACGGCCGGGCTGGCCGGCTGGCAGATCGCGCGGGTGCGAACCTTCATCGAAAAGAATCTGCACCGTACCATTCATACCCAGGACCTCAGCGCTGTCGCGCGGCGGACCCCGGCACACTTCTCGCGGTCGTTCAAGCTAACCTTCGGAGATCCGCCACATGCTTACGTGGTCAAGAGGCGGTTGGAGAGAGCTTGCCATCTGATGCTAACCAGTTCAGCCTCGCTGAGCGAAATCGCGCTGGGCGTTGGATTTTCGGATCAGGCGCATCTGTGCAGACTATTCCGGCAAGCCTTTGGGCATAGTCCAGCCAGTTGGCGCCGCGAACACGAGATAGAGCAGTGAGGTCAGAGAGTCAGCGCGGATGAGAGACATCCCATGAGCGGTCAGAACCGGAAAGTCCTGAGCTTCGGTCCTTTTGAGTTATCGATCGGTAACAGGCTCCTGACCAATGGCACAAAGGTCGTGCCACTCGGAGCGCGGGCGATGGACGTCCTCGTTGTCCTCGTCGAGCAAGCGAACAAAGTCGTCAGCAGAAGGACCTTGATCGAGCGCGTTTGGCCAAAGCGGGGAGCCGATGAGGTTAGTCTCCGCGTGCACATCTCGGCGCTGCGCAAGGCGCTGGCTCAAAATGACCCCACCAGGCGATACATCGCGAACGTGCCTGGCCGCGGCTACCGTTTCATCGTGCCGATAACGTCACCTTCTCTCGAGACGCCGGAGATCGACTTGGCTGCGACGTCATGGCTACCCGCCCGTTTGACGCGCATGGTTGGTCGAAAGGACGCGATCGCCACGATCCAGGCGAAGCTCGCCGCGCAGAAGTTCGTTACGATCGTTGGCCCTGGCGGTATCGGCAAGACTACCGTTGCAATCTCTGTTACGCATGAGATGCGCTCCATCTTCGACGGGCGGGTTCGCTTCGTTGACCTGAGCTCTCTTGGTGACGCCTCCCTCGTTGCGTCCGCGGTGGCGAGCTCATTCGGACTGGCGATACAAACCAACGATGTTGTGCCAGCCCTGATCGATCACTTGCTGGAAGCTCCGACGTTGCTCGTGCTCGACAGTTGCGAACATCTAATCGATGGAGCGTCCGCTCTCGCGGAAAGGCTGTTTTGCCGCGTGCCAGCATTGCACATACTCGCGACCAGCCGGGAAGCGTTGCGTGTCGAAGGTGAGAATGTCCACGAACTCGCCGCGCTTGCATGTCCTCCGGACGATCAGGGGATATCGGCGGCGCGTGCGCTTGAATATCCAGCCGTTCAGCTGTTGGTCGAGCGCGTGCGGGCCGTGCGAGGTCAATTCGAGCTGGTCGATGCTGATGCGCCGATTGCGGCCGGCATCTGCCGGCGTCTGGATGGTATCGCCCTGGCGATCGAACTCGCGGCCTGCAGGGTCGTCATTTACGGTCTTGGCAAGACTGCGAGCCTGCTTGACGACCACCTCAATCTGACATGGGCAGGCCGTCGGACCGCTGCGGCAAGGCATCAGACCTTAAATGCCACGCTTGAATGGAGCTATGGCCTGCTCGATGAGCGGGAGAGGCTCGTGTTGAGCAGGCTTGGCGTTTTCTCGGGCGGATTCACGTTCGAGGCGGCGATCGCAGTTGTCGCCGATGAGAAGGTTGATGAAGCAAGAGTATCGGATTGCGTTTGGGAGCTTCGGTCGAAATCATTAATCGCAGCCTATGGACACGAATCGCGTCTGCGGTTGCTCGACGTCACGCGCGCTTTTGCCTTGCAGCGCCTGCCTGAAAGCGATGGGCAGTTTTTCCGCCGCCATCACGCCCTTTACTTCAGTGACTTGTTCAGACGGGGCGCCGCGATGGATGCGTCGGGCTGGCCCAAGGCGCTCGGGATCGAGGTCGACAATCTCAGAGCCGCCCTGAACTGGACGTTTTCCGCTGCGGGTGATGCGGAAATCGGCATCGAACTCGCCGCAGCATCGGCAGGCACCTGGATGGGTATGTCGCTGCTCACCGAATGCCGCGAGTGGATGAGAAAGGCCATAAGTCGCCTCGACGACGTGAATTCGGGCACACGACAAGAGATGGTTATTCAGTCGGCCCTCGCGAGTTGCATGATGTTCACCGGTGGCATGACCGAAGAGTCCTACGCGACCTGGGCCAAAGCACGCCTTCTTGCCGAGGGCCTCAAGGATGCCGAACACCAGTTGGTCTCCCTGCTTGTTCTCTGGGCGCACCAAATTCGCGTCCCAAACTATCCCGAGGCCACCAGATTGGCCGACCACTGCGGTGATGTCGCGGAGCGGAGTGGCGATCGCGGCGCCATCGCAATGGCCAACTACATGCGCGGAGTCACCTACCACCACACAGCGCGGATACTGGAGGCCGAAGGCTGTCTCGAACTATCTCTGCATCGCGACGACGAAGCCTCGCGACAGTCTCTTATCAAGCGATTTGGCTACGACCGTAAAGCCGATGCTCTGGGCGTTCTGGCCAACCTGGTTTGGCTGCGTGGCTCTCCCGACCATGCGCGCCGGCTTAATCGAATGTCGATCGCCGAAGCACGCCAACTCGATCACGCGGTGCCCCTGTGTGTGGCGCTGACCTGGGCGAGCTTCAACATGTATCTGACAAGCCCGGATGATGATGAGACCGAAGCGCTTGCCAACGAACTTGTTGAACACGCCCGAAAATACGCCGTTGAAAGCTATCATGGGTTCGGCCTCGCCATGCAGGCCCTCGGCAGGGCAAGGCGCGGCGAAGCTGAAGCGGCGGCCGCGACGCTCTACTCCGGTCTGGAGAAGCTGTCGGCGGCGCGCTATGGGGTTTTCAACTGGTTCCTGCAGGCAGAACTCGCGAGATCCACGGCCGCCGCCGGCCGGCTGCGGCTGGCGCTCGACATCTTCGAAACGGCGAAAATCAACCTTGATGAAGGCCAATGGTACGCTCCCGAATTGCTCCGTATCAGGGGCGAACTGGCCTTGAGCAACAACGAAGGCTTGGCTGTTTGCAGAGACTATTTTCTTCGCGCGCTCGACTTGTCCGCCAGGCAAGCGAGCTTGTCATGGGAGCTCCGGGCTGCCACCAGCCTGGTGATCGCTGAGAAGTCGCTTGAGAAAAAGGAGGCGGCGTCGAAGACGTTACAGGCTGTTTACACGAAGTTCCGGGAGGGGTTCGACACACTTGACCTGCAGTTGGCCATACAGGTCTTGAACGGATCATCTTCGCAGGCTGACGTTGTCAGGGTGGTCCGCTGAGCGCCTCTGCCGGTCTATGCTTCGGTTGATACGTGATCGGTGGCACATCTTCGCAACCGGCGTCAGCTCGACCGCACAGAAGCGCATGTTCACCGGATGGTGCCGGGATCGTTCGCTTGATCCAGAATCTGTTTGGCCGCGACAAGATCGGCGGTACCAAAGCCCTCCGTGAAGCGATCGTAAATCGGCCGGAGGCAGGCGATGGCGTCTGCAGGGCGGTCTTGAGTGCGCAACAAGCGGGCGAGGCTCGTCGCCGCTCGCAATTCCCATGACAGGGCTCCTTGCTCGCGCGCCCCATCAAGCGCTTGCCGCAAGAGTGCCTCCGCAAATCCAGCGGCGCCGGGCACGTCCTGTTGCATGGTAAGTTCGCCCTTGAGGCGGATGAGTTCCGGCGAAAAGCAGCCGTCTTCGAACTGTCCGACGTCGGCCTCGAGCGCCGCCAGCCCTTCGGTAGTGCGCCCGGCTTGGCCAAGGGCTTCCGCCAGCTGCGTGAGTCCACTCAAGGAGCGAAAGCTGAAGTTGGGCGCGGTCACTTCCTCCCGCCTGCTTGGCCGCCTCCGCGATCCGCCGTCTCGGTCACCAGCCTTGATGACGAGGACTTGTTCAAACCGCGCGCCGAAAGCGGCCCAATGCGGCAAGGCGTGCTGTCGCGACAGCTCAACCAGCTTGGCAGTGTACTTGGCAGCGGCGACTCGGTCGCCAACCCAGAATGAGATCGGACATGAAGCGAGGGCAAGGACAAAGCACTGTGAGATGGCGTGGCCAGTCGCGTCAGCTTCCTGGAGGCTCTGCTCCGCCATCCGCATGGCTTGATCGGCAAATCCCTGCAGCCAGAGCACTCGCGCCAGGAATACGGTGACCTGGAGGCGAAAGTCCATGCCGAATCGGACGACATATCGAAAGCGGACGACGTCCCGTCCGAGATCGCCAGCGGCACCCTGCGTCAGCAGTTGCTCCAGCTGGCTACGCGCACTCACCTGATCGCCGACATAGTGCTCGGCCACTGCTACCATGCTCTTGCCGAACATCTGATCGTTCCGATCCGAGCCGCGCAGGGAAAGTGAGTGGAACTCCAGCGCGAAGGGTTGCGCGGTCCGAAAGCGGCCGATGCCAGTGTAATAGTAATACAATCCCCAGAGGGCGCGCAGCTGGTACTCGACATCATCCAGGCGCTTGGCCATGTCGAGTACCTTGGTGAACGCTGCGACCATCTCGGAAGCCTCAGGCGTCGATGCGCCCAGCGCGGCTTGCAATTGCATTGCCTCCCGCGGGTTCTCAGTCGGTGCGACTCCGAGCGCTTGCCGGGCTCGTCTGCAGCACTCTTCGAGCAGTGATAAGCGAATCCAGAGCGGGAGTGCCGCAGCCGTCAGTGCCACACCGGTCGATGCCTCGCCGCCAGATGAGAAGGCCCAGTCGAGCGCCGCGCGCAAATTGTCAACGTCTTGGGTGTAGTCGGCCAGCCAGTCGCTCGTCGCTCGCACCGGCGCTTCTGCTGCTGCCCGCTCGAAGAACTGACGGTAGTATGCGGCGTGCCGGCGCGCGATATCCCGGCGCTCACCGCTTTCGTCGAGCTTTTCGATCGCGAAGGCGCGGGTCGTTTCGAGCAGCCGGAAACGCGGTTTGGTGCCACTGACATCCGCAACGACCAGCGATTTCGTCACCAGATCGGCCAAGCGGTCGATCGCCTCGCAGCCTGTCGTTGCCGAGTCTATCACCACCGCTGCGGCCGCCTCGACCGTAAAGCCGCCAGAAAATATACTGAGAGCCCTGAAGAAAAGTTGCTCATCCTCGCCCAGCAGGCCGTAGCTCCAATCGATGACGGCCCGCATCGTTCGGTGCCGCTGGACCCGCCCGCGACGGCGCGAACCCAGGAGCGGCAAGCTGTCCTTCAGGCGGGCGACAAGGCCCTCAAGTCCAAGCACCTCGACGCCAGGTGCGGCGAACTCGATGGCCAGCGGCAAGCCATCGAGCCCACGGCAAAGTTCGAGCACCAGCTCCGTATTCTCGTCGGTCAACGCGAAATCTTCGACGATCGCGGTCACCCGCTCGACGAACAGTTGCACGGCCGGAAAGGTCGCCGCCTCAGCGGCCGTCAGCCCGGACGAGGCCGGTGGGCTTCCGAGGGGTCCCAAGCGATATTCGTTTTCACCCGCGACCCGGAGCGACTCCCTGCTCGTAGCCAGAATATCGACATCCTTCGCTCCGCCGATAAGCGCCGTCGCCAGCCTCGCCACCTCGTCGATGACATGCTCGCAGTTGTCGAGGAGAAGGAGCATTCGGTTGTCTCTGACGGCAGCGACCAAGCCGTTAATCGGGTCTTCGGCGGGGATTTGAAGGCTGAGCACGGTCGCAACCGCGCTCGGCACGAGGCGCGCGTCAGCGAGCGATGCCAGGTCGATCAGCCAGACTCCATTCTCGTATTCTGTGATCACTCGCTCGGCGACGGCGAGGGCGGCCGTCGTCTTGCCGATCCCTCCGGGACCGACGATTGTCACCAGGCGCTGGCGCGACAGCCGCGAGATGAGCGCCTCCACGGCCTCTGCGCGGCCAATCATCCGCGTCGCGGTCAGCGGCAGGTTGTGTACCCCCACCGACGGGGCGACTTGGGGCGGCTGGCTCCGCGATGGTTCGTCGACGCGTACGGGCGCAACGAAATTGTAGCCCCGTCCTATCACGGTGACGACGAAACGATTGCCGCCCTGGCCATCGCCAAGGGCACGGCGCAAGGCACTGACCTGAATCTTCAGGTTCGCCTCTTCGACGAACGTTTGCGGCCAGGCGCGAGCCATCAGTTCTTCCTTGCCGACCACCTCGCCGGCGCGATCGATCAGAGCGGCGAGAATGTCGAAGGCGCGGCTGCCGAGTCGCACCGGCTTGTCGCCCTCGAGCAGCATCCGCTGCTCCGCAAGGAGCCGGAACGGGCCAAACAGGATCGCGCGTCCGTTCATCGAAGGAAGCCTCCGGATCGATCATCCGTGATCGGCTCGGCCTCACAGAAGCGCATCTTCACGGGATGTTCCCGAGATCATCCGCTTCATCCAGAAGCTGTTTGGCCGCGACCAGATCGGCGGTGCCGAACCCCTCCGTAAATCGGTCATAGATTGGACGGAGGCAGGCAATCGCTTCGGCCCATCGACCCTGATCGCGCAGCAAGCGCGCGAGGCTTGTCGCAGCACGCAGCTGCCAGGACAAAGCGTCTTGCCGGCGCGACTCGTCCAGCGCCTGCCGGAAGAGGCCCTCTATCGTTTCCACGGCTGCAGGCGTGCTCTGCAGTAGCAAGAGCTCGCCCTTGAGGCGTAGCAACTCCGGCGTGAGCCAGCCTGTCTCGCACTGCTCGATGCCTGCTTCGAGCAACGCAAGCCCTTCGCCGATCCGCCCAGCGTGGCCCAAGGCTTCCGCTTGCTCAGTCAGGCCAGTCAAGACTCCAAAGCTGGCGTTCGGATCGACGATCTCACGCAGCGGCCGCGATCCCGTGTCGAGATCGCCACCCTTGAGTGCGATAACTCTTTGAAACCGGGAAGCAAACGTGCTCAAGAGCGACAAGCCATGCTGTCTCGATTGGTCGGTCAGTATTCGCGTATAGTGTGCTGCGGCAGTTTGGTTTCCTACCCATAGCGCGATCGGGCATGCCGCCAGAGCCAGGGCGTAGCAAAGCGACGTTGCGTGACCGATCCCCTGCGCTTCTCCAACACTCGCTTCCGCAGTTTGCATCGCTTGATCCGCAAGCCCCTGCATCCAGAGTACCCGCGCAAGGAATCCAAGCAGCGATATTCGCAGGTCAGTTCCGAAGCGGGTAACATCCCGTTCTTGTTCGGTAGCAGCATAGTGAGCCAGCGCTTTCTCGAGATGGCGCCGAGCACTTATTTGGTCGCCAAGAAAATGTTTGGCCGCGCCCACCATGCGCTCGCCCAAGAGCTGAGCATTCTGGTTTGCTGCCAGATCATGGAATCTCTGCGCAGACTGCAGCGCATCCCGGTATCGACCGCTCCCGGAATGATAGAAATACAGGCCGTGGAGAGCGCGCAGCTGATACTCCCGGTCGCCAAGCCTCGCCGCGATGTCGAGTTCCTTCGTGAATGCGGCGCCCATCTCGCCGGCCTCGGTTGCCGAGACGCCGAGCGCGTCGTGCAGCCTCATTTCCTCGCGCAGGTTTCGGGTCTCTCCGGTTCCAAGAGCGCCAAGCGCCTGCTTTGCGCGGCTCCCGCGCTCCCCAACCAGCGATCGACCCATCCAGAGCGGCACCGCGGCAGTGGTCAGTGCCACCCCGATCGATCCATCCCCGCCTGGCGCAAAGGCCCAGTCGAGCGCCGCGCGCAAATTGTCGATTTCACAGGCGTATTCGGCCAGCCATTCGCCCGCAGACCGCGCTCCTGCTTCGCCCTCGGCGCGCTCGAAAAGCTTGCGGTAGTACTCGGCGCGGCGGCGCGCGAGCCGTTCGCGCTCCCCGCTCTCGTCAAGCTTTTCGACCACGTAGGCACGGGTCGTGTCGAGCAGTCGGAACCGCGGTTTGGCGCCGCTGACATCCGCGACCACCAACGATTTCGCCACCAGATCCGCCAAGCGGTCGATCGCATCAACGCCTGTTGTTGCCGCATCCATGGCAACGGCTACGGCCGCCTCCACGGTAAAGCCGCCCGCGAAGATGCCGAGAGCGCGGAAGAACCGTTGCTCGTCCTCGCTCAGCATACCGTAGCTCCAATCGACCACGGCCCGCATCGTGCGGTGCCGCGTCGTTGCTACGCGGCGGCTCGTCCCCAGCAGCCGTAAGTTGTGGTCCAGGTGGGCGGCAAGGCCTTCAATGCCAAGCACCGCGACGCGAGGAGCTGCGAACTCGATCGCCAACGGCAAGCCGTCAAGCCCACTGCAAATTTTGACCACCAGTGGAGCGTTCTCGTCGGTCAGCGCGAAGTCTTCGACGATCGCGGTCACCCGCTCGACGAACAATTGCACGGCCGGGAAGGCCGCCGCCTCGGCGGCGGACACCTTCGAGGAGGGCAGGGGACTCCCGAGCGGCCCCAGGCGGTACTCGTTTTCACCCGCTACTCGGAGCGGTTCCCTGCTGGTAGCCAGAATATCGACACCCTTCGCTCCGCTGAGAAGCGCCGTCGCCAGGTTCGCCACCTCGTCGATGACATGCTCGCAGCTGTCGAGGAGGAGGAGCATTCGGCTGTCTCTGACAGCAGCGACCAAGCCGTTAATCGGATCTTCGGCGGGGATTTGAAGATTGAGTACGGTCGCAACCGCGCTCGGCACCAGGCGCGCGTCACCGAGCGATGCCAGGTCGATCAGCCAGACGCCATGTTCATATTCGGAGGTTATTCGCTCGGCGACGGCGAGCGCGGCCGTCGTCTTGCCGATGCCTCCAGGCCCGACGATCGTCACCAGTCGCTCGCGCGACAGTCGCGAGATGAGCGCTTCCACAGTCTCCTCGCGGCCAATCATCCGCGTCACGGCGAGCGGCAGGTTGTGCACCGCTGCCGGCGAGACGGTCGCAGGCGGCAAGGTCCGTGATGGCTCGTCGATGCGCACGGGCGCGACAAAGTTATAACCCCGTCCGACCACGGTGACGATGTAACGATTGCCACCCTGGCCGTCGCCAAGGGCGCGGCGCAAGGCGCTGACCTGAATCTTCAGGTTCGCCTCTTCGACGAACGTTTGCGGCCAGGCGCGAGCCATCAGCTCTTCCTTGCCGACCACGTCGCCGCCACGCTCGACCAGGGCGGCGAGAATGTCGAAGGCGCGGCTGCCGAGCCGCACCGGCTTGTCGCCCTCCAGCAGTATCCGCTGCTCGGCAAGGAGTCGGAACGGGCCAAACGAGATCGCGCGTCCGTTCATCGAAGGAGGCCCCGGATGGATCACATCTTTTACCAAATTTTACTTGACGGAGGCAGCCCCGGGTCCGCAAGCGAACATTAGGGGCAGCAGCATCGATCAGGGCCGGCGGTCATTGCGGTGATGCCCGAACCGACCGCAGTTCGGCTCGTTGCGCGACTTAGTCATTGTAGTGACTGGGATTTGCCGTGTTCGCGACCCGGCGGGCGGGCATCCCTCGCGGAGTGCTGGACTCTCCCGTTCGGAAGCTCTGGCCCGACCGCGGCGCCAACCTCGTCAAGTGGTCGAATATCGCCTGCGGCGGCGTGCCAGCAGCGGACGCTATGCCAATTTACCGGGTCAAATGGACATTTGACTGGTGGGAACAGAGTTTGTGAACATATGCTTCAGCCATGAGCGAATGCTCAGGAAATGTGGCCGTTTGGTTATGAGAGAGCTGCGCGCACTATCTTGCGCACGGGAACCGAAGCAGGCCCACGTCGAGAGTGTGCATGCACCTTCGTTTTGCCCTTACTGAGTGAGCATCGCGACCATGGATGGCGATAGTGTTCACAAAGAAATGAAGTTTGGCCCTTTTGAGCTTTCGGTTAGCGAGAGGGTCCTTCGGCGCGATGGTGTGGTGCTCCCCCTTGGCAGCCGGGCGCTCGACATTCTGATTTATCTTTCCGAACACCCGGGCGAGGTCATCTCAAAGCAGCAACTACTTGATCACGTCTGGCCCGATGTGACCGTCGAGGAGGGGAGCCTGCGGGTACACGTGGCCGGTATCCGCAAGGTGTTGGGAGACGGCAAATTCGGCAACCGGTATATCGCGAACATCCAGGGACGGGGCTACTCATTCGTCGGGACTGTCGCCGGGGTCGACGACGGTGCGGCCGACACCGCCCCTCGGCGATACCAGGGCGCAATTCCCCCGCGGCTGCGCAGGATGGTCGGGCGAGAGCCGGTGCTCAGCGACGTCATGGACAACCTCCGAGTGGAGCGCTTCGTGACCCTGCTTGGACCCGGTGGCATCGGCAAGACGACTATCGCCGTCGCCGCAGGCCACGCCGTTGCCGAGGAGTTCGGCGGAGACGTCTACTTCGTTGACCTGGGAAGCCTCAGCGATTCGGATCATGTTGTGCGGGCCATCGGGACGTCCTTGGGACTTGTGCTGAAATCGAACGCAGCGAGCGTGGAGCTCATCGATCTCATCCGTTCGAGAAAGCTGCTCATCATCCTCGATAATTGCGAGCACGTGATCGAAGCAGTCGCCTCGGTCGCCGAGCAGCTCTTTCAAGAAGCCGGGCAAGTCCATTTGCTGGCCACAAGTCGCGAATTGCTAAGGGTGGAGGGCGAACATTGCTATCGTGTCCTTCCGCTGGATTTTCCGCCCGCCGATGCGGAGCAGACGGCGGACGCCGTGCTGCGTTATCCGGCAGTGCAGCTCTTTATCGAGCGCGTAACGGCGAGAGGCGGCAATTTCGTTCTCACGGACCGTGAGGCACCGTTGGTCGCCGATATGTGCCGGAGATTGGATGGTCTACCGCTCGCCATCGAATTGGCCGCGGGACCAGTGGCCGCGCTGGGCGTCAGGGGCACGGTGGCGCGCCTGGTATCTCGGCTGGAATTGCTGAAATTGGGCCATCGGACGGCGGTCCCCAGGCATCAGACGTTCAAGGCAACGCTGGATTGGAGCTACGATCTGCTGACGGGTGCGGAGAGGATTGTTTTCAGACGAATTGCCCGGTTTGTAGAACAGTTCAGCCTTGAGGGAGCGAGGCATGTCGCGGGCGAAAAAGGCTCCGACGATGGAGAGATTTGTAACGCAATCGCCGGTCTGGTTGAAAAGTCGTTGATATGTACTCAGCTTGACCATGGAGAGCCACAACATCGGTTGCTCGACACGACGCGCGCCTATGCGCTCGAAAAATTGGAGGAGCATGACGAATTCAACGCGATCTCCCTGCGGCACGCGGAATACGTCACCCGACAGCTCGAATCGCAAAAAGAGATGCTATCGGCTCTGCCGAGGGCAGAAAGGGTTGCGGCCTATTCGAGCCAACTCGGCAATGTTCGGTCGGCGCTGGAATGGAGCTTTGGACTACACGGCAACGACGAGATTGCGAC
The DNA here is from genome assembly GCF_023101085.1 of Bradyrhizobium sp. 170. NCBI lineage: Bacteria > Pseudomonadati > Pseudomonadota > Alphaproteobacteria > Hyphomicrobiales > Nitrobacteraceae > Bradyrhizobium > Bradyrhizobium sp. 170. The sequence continues at coordinate 3,885,772 of NZ_CP064703.1, forward strand.
GAGACTTGCGGCCGCTTCAACGCAGCTATTCATGGAGCTGTCGCTATTGATCGAATACCAGAGCTGGGCAGAACAGGCGATAGCCCGGCTGGGAGATCAGCATAAGAACACCCGCCGCGAGATGGAGATTTGCGCATCGCTGCCGCTGGCATTGATGCACACTGAAGGCAGCAATCCACACGTCCGCTCGGCCTTTTCTCGGGCGCTCGACGTTGTGGTAGTGCAGCAGGACCTGGCCTACGAGCTCAGGCTTCTGAGCGGGCTCTTCATGTATTTGCGTTGGACAACCGACATTCCGGGCGCGCTCGATATCGCCATCCGAAGTCAAAAAGTGGCTTTGAAAACGCAAGATCCCGGCGACATGGCACTTGCTGAAGCGATGCTGGGCGCCGCCAATCATTTGGCGGGAAATCATCTTGTTGCACAGAAGCATTTCGAGGCTGGCCTGCGCCACTCGGCGTCCGGCTGGCGCTTGCGCGATGGACACCATTTGTTTCATCACACCAGCCTCTTGCTTGTCGGCTTGGCGCGTTCGCTGTTGTACAGGGGGCAGCTCGACCAATCACTGGACTACGCAAGGCTTGCGATAGCGGAAGGAGAAAAATCCGGCCATCCAGCGACATTGTGCCGGTCGCTAAGCCTGATCATCCCTATCTATCTCGCGTTGGAGGATTGGCAGAGATCAGAGCAGCACATTGGGCAACTGACCGTCCTTTCCGCAGCTCACTCCTTGAAGCCATACCGTGCGGTCGCGACCGGGTTGCGAGGTCGGTGGCTTCTCCTTCAAGCCAATATTCGCGACGGCGTCCCGTTGCTGAAGAGCGCGCTGGAAAAGCTTGAGGCTCAACGTCACGAAATGCTGAATATGGATTTTGTCTGCGATCTCGGCGCGGGCCTTGCTGCCTTGGGCCAGCACGGGGAGGCGCTGGCGCTGGTGGTGAATGCCCTCGATGTCCAGAAGCGCGGAGGAAAATTCTTGTATGTGCCGGCCCTGTTCAGGGTGAAAGGCCTTATCCTGGCGTCCAGGTCGGCCGAGGACTATCCCGAAGCAGAAAAGAGCCTGCTGTCGTCGATCGAGTGGGCAAGGCGTCACTCGGCCACCTTGTTCGAACTAAAGTCGGCGATCGATCTTGCCGAGCTGTTGCTGTCACAGAAGCGAACGGCGGTGGCATACAAACATATCAGCGCAGCTCTTAATCGGACGTCAGATGGGATCGTCTCGCCGGTTCACGATCGCGCTCGACAAATCCTCAGCCGGTTCCAGTCCGGCGCCATGGCTGCTGGCTAGATCGACTCCGGACCGGTAATTCGTCTTTAGCGCAATCGCGTACAAATCCTCGCAATCACCTGCAAGCCCGCTTCAGGGGTATGGCGCATGCTGTGACACAAATAGCCACAGCAGGGTCGCATGCCATGAGCAAGAAGGTTGCGGATATCATAGTTGAGACCCTGCAGAGCGCAGGCGTCAGGCATTGCTACGGTGTCGTGGGCGACACGCTCAATCTGATCGCTCGCTCGCTCGAACGAAGCAAGATCGAGTGGGTCTCGGTGCGCCACGAAGAAGCTGGCGCATTCGCCGCGCAGGCTGAGGCACAGGTGACGGGTCACTTGACGGCTGTGGCCGGAAGCTGTGGCCCCGGCAGTCTGCATTTCATCAACGGTATATTCGAGGCCAACCGCAACCGCGCGCCCGTCGTGCTGATCGCAAGCCAGATCATCCGCGACGAGCTGGGCTTTGACTTCATCCAGGAGGTCGACTTCAAGCAGGTCTACCAAAGCTGCAGCGTCTTCTGCGACATGATCTATACGGCGGAGCAGGCGCGCCGCAAAACCGTCATTGCCTGCCAAACCGCTTTGGCGAAGCGGGGTGTCGCCGTTCTCATCGTGCCGGCGGACGTGTCGGCCTCAACCGTGCATGAGGACGTGCCCTATTCGATCCATGTCTCAAATCCCGTCGTCCGGCCGAGCGACGCCGACCTCACGGAAATGGCGGACATTCTCAACCAGGGTGAAAGGATCGCCGTGTATGGCGGATCGGGTTGCCAGGAAGCGCACAAGGAGATCCTGGCTGTCGCGGAAAAGCTGAAGGCGCCGATCGCGCACACCTCGCGCGCGAAGGATTTCCTCGAGCATGACAACCCCTACAACATTGGCATGACCGGAATGCTCGGCAATGAGGCCGGCTATCACGCGCTGCTCGACTGCGACACGTGCCTGATGTTGGGCGCTGACTTCGCCTGGCGGCAATTTTATCCAGGCAAGGCAAAGATCGTGCAGATCGATATCGACCCGACGCATCTCGGACGGCGTCATCCGGTGACGAAGGGCGTCGTCGGCGATGTCAAGGCAACGCTGGAAGCGTTGCTGCCCAAGCTGAACGAACGCAGCGATAGCTCTTTCCGCACCGCATATCTAGGGCGCTACGCGAAATACAAGGAAGCGGAAAAGGAAAAGATCGTCGCCGGTCGCGACGGCAGCATTCCCGGAAGCTATTTGACAAGAGTGATCAGTCAGCATGCAGCAAAGGACGCGCTGTTCACCGCCGACGACGGGACCCCGGCCGCCTGGGCCTATCGCCACATCGAAGCCAACGGTCAGCGCCGAATCTTTGCCAGCCTTCTGCACGGAACGATGGCGAACGGCATGCCGTCATCCATAGGACTGCAGAAATCGCAACCTGATCGCCAGGTCGTCTGCCTGGCAGGCGACGGTGGAATTTCCATGCTGTTCGGCGACCTTATGACCATCGTCCAGCAGGAATTGCCGATCAAGATAGCGGTGTTCGACAACGGCAAGCTTGGCTTTGTGGAGATCGAGCAAAAGGCCGAGGGCATGCTCGATACCTTCACCAAGTTGAAGAACCCTAATTTTGCGGAAGTAGCACGGGCGATGGGTCTATGGGGCCGAACGGTTTGCAAGGCGGACCAGCTCGAGGGCGCCGTCAAGCTCTGGCTGTCCCAGCCGGGACCTGCGCTCCTGCACGTGCACGTCAATCCCATGCAACTCGTGATGCCGCCGTTCATGACCGTCGAGCCGGCCGTCGGAATGGCGCTCTATTCGGCTCGCGCCGTGCTGCACGGCCGGGGAGACGATGTCTGGGAGATGGTGAAGGAGAATTTCCTCTGATCAGGCGTCGTCATGATCGATGATCAAGGCGCTTGTCCGGTAATAACTCGTCATGGTCAGCGTCAATCAACCATCATCGCGACCTGAACCAATGCCACTGACACGCGAAGCGGTATTGGACGCAGTTGCGCTGGCGGCAGCGCTTTTGTTTGCTCACGGGCAGACCACGGAACGAATAGTTATTGCTGCCGAGCGGCTTGGCCGCGCCCTCGGCGTGCCGGTGACGGCGCTGCCATACTGGGGTCAGCTCACGGTTGAGATCGACGGCACAACGCTGTCACAAATTGTTCCCGTAAAGCCGCTCGGCGTCGATATGGGCAAGGTCCTTGCTGTCACGACCGTGGTCGATCAGGTCTGCGATGGCAAGCTGGAGGCCGGCGCCATGCGGTCCGCACTGGCGGCGGCAGGCCACCTGCCGTCGGTATCGACGCTGCGATTCACGTTGTTGGCGGCCGTTGGTGCGGCGTCGCTCGGCGTCATTTTCGGCGCGGTCGATGCAATAAGCCTGCTGCTGATTGCCGCGAGCGCTGTCGGGCTTCAGCAGTAATCCCTTGATCCAGCCGCTTTGCGCTGCAACCATCGCCGGTGCCGTGGCTGGCGCCGCCGGCCGCTTGCAACTGTCGGAGGCGATAACGTTGATCGCGTTCTGTCCCTGTATGGTGCTGGTGCCTGGTCCGCATCTTCTCAACGGCGCCATCGATCTCGCGCGCACGCGCATCGCACTCGGCATCGCGCGCCTGGCCTATGCGAACGTCGTGGTGCTGATGATCTGCGCCGGCCTATGGTTCGGGCTCGTCGTCACCGGCGCAACTCTTCCGGCTGGCGGGTCGTCGGCGCCGACGCCGCTGGTTGCTGACGTGATTGCGGCAGGATGCGCCGTCGCCGCGTTCGGCACCTTCTTCTCGATGCCATGGCGTCTGCTGCCGGTCCCGATCGGGGTCGGCATGTTAGCGCATGCGGTGCGCTGGGCTGCGATCTCGATGGCATCGGCAAATGTTGCAACCGGTGCCTTCGTCGCCTGCATCGTCGTCAGCGTCATCGTCACGCCGGTTGCCGACCGGCTGCATCTGCCGTTCGCGGCAGTCGGCTTCTCCGCCGTCGTCTCGATGATGCCGGGCTTCTTTTTGTTCCACGCCGCGAGCGGCCTTGTCGAGTTGGTTTCGATCGGGCCGCGCGCGCCGGCGGTCCTGCTGACCAGCGTCGCCGTGAACGGGGCCACGGCGTTTCTGGTCATCCTGGCCATGACCCTGGGGTTGATCCTGCCGCGCATGCTGTACGAGCACTTTCTGCCCGGGCCCGAATGAAGCGCGGCAAGGATGTTCTATGGATCGCAACGCCGTTCAATATACGTCGGGCGCGCCGCGATACCAATGATCGCGCAGAGACGGGCTCTCGTATTGGGAGTAATGCTAGCATGACCGAATACCTAATCGCCGCGCGCGCTGTGATCATCCTCTGGACTAATCTTGCAGTGATGCCAGTCGAGATCGTCTTTGACGCGATTGAAGCCGAATTGGAACACCGCGGCGTCGAACTATAGACGCTCCTGTCTGAGGCCATTCGTTGCGCGAGCTGCCTGGAACGGCATTGCTATCCGAACGAAACTGCGGCGGACGCTAGCGTCAGTTTTAGCCAGAGCGAACAAATCGTGGAGCACGCAATGACAAAGCACCTTGTACAGTTACCGAATCCCGATGCATCATTGCTTCTTCGCGAGTTGAACCACAGAATAAAGAACGAACTCACTTCCGCAATATACGTTGTTTCGGCAAAAGCGGTGCGGTCAGATAGCGCGGCGGTCAAGGCCGCGCTCCTCGATGTCGTAGACCTCCTGCATCATTGCGCCGATGTTCATCGGGCGCTGCGCATGCCGGATCAGGGGAGCCTCACCGATGCCGCGGCGTACCTCCAGCAGCTTTGCTTCTCCATCACGAAATACCGATTGGACCGTCTGGCGATACGTGTCTTGTTTTCAGCGGATGATCTGAAACTTGAAGGAGAGCGCTGCTGGAAGCTTGGGCTGATCATATCCGAGCTACTGACCAATGTGGCACGACATGCACAATTCGACGATAGACATCCAGAATTGCGAGTGGAGCTGAAGCTTGCGGGCAACGTCGTAAAGTGCAGTGTCTCTGACAATGGCTCGGCACCTGAATCGATCCGGCGCGGTCGAGGGCTAGCGATCATCGGCGAGCTGGCCAACAGTCTGGGCGGCCGCGTTCATACGTCTTGCGCCGCGGAAGGATCGTCCTTCCTTCTCACCTTCCCATTGACTGAGGCCGAGCAACGCGCCGCCGCCGCGTCTCATGCTGTTCGGTTGAAGCGGAGGAGGATGCGCCGGCCTCAACAGTTGCAGGCGGCTGGAACCCAGGATCTGGGGGCGAGCTAGGCGACGTGGCGTTTTCGGATCGAAGCTGCCTGGGCTGACTTGATCGCCAGACGATAATTCTCGTTTCAGACCACGATCGGACTCAACTCGCAGAGCCACACGGATCAACCGGTCTACGACGAACAGCGGAAAGGCCTGCGGCTGGCTGGCCTGCCCGAGGTCTGAAGAGCGGACGCTCAGTCTGCGGCACTGTCAGCGGATGGCTGCATAACGAGCGACGCAGGGATGCGAGATTCACCATGGCGCGAAGCCTTGGCCGACTGTATAAATCCGTAGCTTCTTCCATGACTTGAAGAGGCTGACATGAACGACTTGCACGCGTGGCTTTCGCAGCAGCATCACGGCTTGCGGACCTTCCACACCTTCCAGCAAAAAATCGAAACCTTGATTAGGGAGGAGCCCGGGCAACGGGCCTTGTGCCGGTTGCTGAGCTCTTTGGTCGGCGGCTACATCGAGGCTTTTGACGAGGAACCTTTGCCTGTCGCGGTTGCGGATCGCGCCTATCAACGCCTGCTCGACTTGGTCGCGAGCCTCGATTTTCGAGCCAGTGCGGAGCACCGGCTGGCCGACCTCGATCGTGTTGCAGCGTGCCACCTCTGACATTGACTGTGGGAAGCATGACAGACGTGACGCCGAGGGTTAACGTCGGTCGCCTGTGCTCGAACATACGTGTCGGGTAGGCGCTTGCGACAGCGCCGCGAGCGCCCTTGTCGAGTTGGTCTCGATCGGGCCGCGCGCGCCGGCGGTCCTGCTGACCAGCGTCGCCGTGAACGAGACCACAGCGTTTCTGGTTATCGGGGCCATGACCCTGGGGCTGATCCTGCCGCGCCTACTGTTCGAGCACTTTCTGCCCGCGCCCGAATGAGAGGCGGCAAGGATGTTCTATGGATCGCAACGCTGTTCAATATGCGTCGGCCGCGCCGCGATACCAAGGATCGGGCAGGGGGCTTCGTGGGCACACTATCAGGACACCATTGAGGGGTCCTGTTTCGGTTTGGGGCTTTTCGAATGGGTGGAGACAAATCGATGCGACTTGGGTTGAAAGCGTTTGCGCGCGTTGCTTGGCTAGCATTGTTGGCTTCGCCCGCTTCTGTATTCGCGCAAGGAACTCCGGAGGAACGACGCGCGTGCACCCCCGACGCGCTTCGCCTTTGTAGTGCGTTCATCCCCGATTCGGACCAGATCACTGCCTGTCTTAGACAAAAGAATGCGGAGCTCAGCGAGCCATGCAGGCAGTTCATCCTGGCGGGCATGAAACCGTCCGACAGTAGCGGCAGCGTTGGAGCCCGAGGACGTATCGCACGATGACGCGGGTAGCGAAAACGACCTGAGGACAGCCATGAATTTCGTGTTGGTGAACCACAGAACTCTGCGCAGGCCGTCCTGCTGCGCAGCGTGCTCGCGGCCGCTTCAGCGAAGCTACTTGCGCGATCTGTCCACCCATAGCCGGTATTGCAGCGTCGAGTGCTATGCCGGTCGTGCAGGCGGCAGCACGGTACGATCGCTCGCAAAAGCGGATCCCTTCGATTTCGTTTTTCTGTTCATGGTGCTGCCGAAGTTCACCATCGATGTCGTGTCAGCAGCCTTCGACGGCGCATGGCGCGATTGAACCGGCTCCTTCGAACATCGCCCGTCATCCCCAGTCGGACACCCTGCAATCGTCTCGCACATCAACGTGACAAGGACGTTCTATGCATCGCAACGCAGTTCAAGAAGTGGGCTGGACATCGCGATAGGAACGAACGGGGCGCATATAACATCATCGGGTGCACCATTGAGTACTGTTCTGACCAAATCCTTTCCGCAGGAAAAGCCTGCAGAAGCAAATGAGATCCCGCGGAAGAAACGTGTTGTGATTATTGGCGGCGGATTTGCCGGCATTGCAGCGGCGCATGCGCTGAAGCGGTCCAATGTCGACATCCTGCTGCTTGACCGGCGCAACCATCATATCTTTCAGCCGCTTCTGTATCAGGTCGCGACTGCAGTACTGGCGCCTTCCGAGATTGCGGCGCCGTTTCGCCAGCTTGAAGCGAAGCAAAAAAATCTCAGCGTGTTGTTGGCCGAGGTCAAGGCCATCAATCCGGCAGCTCGCGCGGTCGAGGTGATTTGCCCCGGCGTCGGCAGCCGAAAAGTCGAATACGATTTTCTGGTCGTGGCCACTGGCATGCGTCCGAGCTATTTCGGCCATGACGAGTTCGCGCGGTTTGCGCCAGGCCTCAAGAGCCTCAACGACGCTGAAACGATCCGAACCAAGATCCTGAGCGCATTCGAGCTGGCTGAATCGACCGACGACGAGAAGGAACGCGCCCGCCAGATGACCTTCGTCCTGGTGGGCGCCGGCCCGACCGGCGTCGAGCTTGCTGCCTCGATCGCTCAACTCGTCTCGGTGACCCTGCGCAAGAACTTCCGCAACATTGATCCGGCCGAGAGCAGGATTGTGTTGCTCGACGGCGGCGCTCGCGTTCTTTCAACCTTCGCGGAATCCTTGTCGAAAAAGGTCGCCAGGCGGCTTGATAAGCTCGGCGTTGAAGTCTTGACTGGGGTGAAGGTCGAGAGGGTCGACGATCAGGGCGTTATTGCGGCCGGTGAACGGATTCCGAGCGCGACCGTACTCTGGACCGCAGGCGTTGCCGCTTCACCAGTCATCAAGATGCTCGGCACCACCATGGACCGGGCTGGACGTGCATTGGTCGGTCCCTTTCTGCACATTCCCGAGGCGCCCGAAGTGTTTGTGGCGGGCGATGCCGCCGCCATAACCCAGGACGGCCATCCCGTGCCCGGCGTCGCGCAAGCTGCCATCCAGCAGGGACGCTTTGTGGGTCGTTTGATTGCCCACCGCGCCAAAGGACGCAAGGACGGCCGCCCCTTCCGGTACCGAAACAAAGGTAACATGGCGGTGGTCGGCAAGAATTTTGCGGTCCTCGAGGTTGGTTGGCTACGCACTGGCGGCTTCTTGACCTGGCTGGTCTGGGCGGCGCTGCACGTGCTTGCGCTGCCGCAGCTACAGAACCGGTTTCGTGTTCAGACGCAGTGGTTCTGGTCGTACCTGACCGGGCAGCGCAGCTCGCGCCTGATCTCGGAAGCGCCGCGGCCGCCGGAATCCCGCTAGTCGGCTGCCGTCAGATCGCACTCCTGGTCAAGGATTGCTCCGTGGAAACTTCCATCACCTCCGCGCTGGCTGCGCTGGCCGGTACCACGATCGGAGGGTTGACAAGCGTGGTCGCGAACTGGCTGAACCAGAAGAGCCAGATTCGCGCCCAGTGGCTTCACCACGAGAGGAACCGCCGGCAGATCCTCTACCGGGATTTCATCGACGAAGCCGCAAAATGCTACATCGATGCGCTCCAGCACAATGAAGCTGACGTTTCCAGCCTTGTCGGTCTCTATGCAAAGCTTAGCCGGATGCGGGTATCGTCCTCCAAGCCGGTGGTGCAACGGGCCGAAGACATCGCCCGAAAAATTCTCGATACCTATCTGGAGCCGGACAGGAGCTTTGTCGAACTGCACGACATGGCGATCAATGGCTCGATCGACCTGTTGCACGAATTCAGTAACGCATGTCGCGACGAATTCGAACAGTTGCGGGCTCGGCAGTTCTAAAGTAGCGCCGGCGATAGGATCAATGGAAAGCGGGCCCGCCGACGAGGCGGGCCCGCAATGCCAAACCAGCGCTTTCGTCGTCTATACGGTCGCTCGAGATTTGATGGTCCTCGTGAAGTCAGGCGCGCGCTTCTCCAGAAACGCTGTGAGCGCTTCTTTTGCGTCCGCCGAACGAACCTGCGCGCTGAACTCTTCGTTCTCGGCCTTCATTGCGGCCGCGATCTGCTGGCGGAATGGCTGCTTCATAAGCCGCTTGCTGGCTTGCAGGGCGCCAGCAGGCTTCGCTGCCAGCTTCTGTGCCGTCGCAATCGCGATCGACAAGAGGTCTTGATCGGGCACGACCTGGGTGACGAGACCCAACTCGAGCGCACGGCTGGCATCGTAGGGCGATCCCAGCAAGATCAACTCTGATCCACGGATATGCCCGATCCTTGCGGGAACGATGGAGCTCGATCCGAATTCCGGCACCAGGGCGAGATTGATGAAAGGCATCTGGAATTTCGCGCTTTCGCCGGCATAGACGAAGTCACAGTGCAGCAGCATGGTCGTGCCGCCACCGATGGCAGCGCCCTGAACCGCGGCGATCAGGGGCTTGTCGAAATCGATCAGCGCATTCATGAGCTGCGCCTGCGGAGATTCTCCTGGCCCAGGAGGATTCTTGAGAAAATCCTCGATATCGTTGCCCGCGCAGAAGGAATCGCCTGCGCCATGCCAGAGCACGACACGGGTGTGCTCGTCCTTGGCTGCGTTCTTTAGGATGTCCGAGAGGGCCACGTACATGGCCGAGGTCATCGCGTTCCGCCGTTTCGGACGGTTCAACTGGATACGAAGGATGCTTCCTGCGCGCTCGGTAACGATCTCATCCATTGTCGAAGTCCTTGTGCCTTTGGTGAATTTCACCGCGAGGTTTCGGGGCGGCTCCCGCCGCCCCGACAGTTCGTCACGCTAAGCCGCATGCTCCTTTGCTTTCGGAATGGCACCGCTTTCATGCAAACCATCGATTTCGGTTGCGCTAAATCCAAGCTGCCGGAGAACTTCCTCGTTATGCTCTCCAATCTTTGGGGCGCGCTTCGCGGGCACTTTGGCGACGCCATGCACCTGAAGCGGGCTGCTGATTGTGGACGTCAGCTTGCCGCCGGCACCCTTGAGCGGAACGATGATGTCGTTCGCCTGGAGCTGGGGATCGTTGATCACCTCTTGCGGTCCACGCACCGCTCCGAACGTCACGTGAACGCCGTTGAACACCTCGTACCAATGCGCCATCGGCTCGGCACAGAAAGTCTCGTCGAGGATCGCCGTGAGCTGCGGCATATTCGCCATCAGCTTCGCCGGATCGGAGAAACGCGGGTCGGTCAGAAGGTCGGGCCGGCCGATGGCTTTGGCGACGGCTGCCAGCTTGTCAGGTGTGATGATGAGAACGAACCAGGTGTCATCCTTGGTGCGCCAGACGTTCATCGCCGCATTTGCAGGATTCTTGCGATCGTGCAGCCCGAAGAATTTCGCATCGCATAGCGCGGCCTGGATCGAGACGCTTGCGGACCACACGCCTTCGGCGAGCAGCGACGTCGTGACGTGCGCTCCCTCGCCGGTGCGCTCGCGGCGATAGAGGGCGGTGACGATCGCCGAATAGAGCCCGACGGCGGTGGCATTGTCGCCGCTGCCGGCCACCGGCCAGGTGGGGGGTGCCCCGGCATCGCGCGTCATCGACAACAAGCCGCTACGCGCCCAGTATGAAGTGATGTCGAAGCCGGGGAGATTTGCGTCCGGCCCCTTGTCACCGAAGCCCGAAATGTCCGCGTAGATCAGTCGCGGATTCCACCGCACCACATCCTGATATTCGAGCTTCAATCGCGCCCGCGCGGGATGTGGTGTATTGACGATAAGCACATCAGCCCATTTGACGAGCTTTTCGAGCACGTGCTGCGCGCTCGGGGATTTCAGGTCAAGCGCGATGCCGCGCTTGTTACGATTGGCCAGATGCCAGGGATAGGCATCCTCCGCGACCGGCTGCGGGGGCATTTTGTTGGCATGCCTCCAGAGCTCGCCGCTCGGCGGCTCCACCTTGATGACGTCGGCGCCAAAGTCGGACAGGATCACGGCAGCGCTCGGACCGGCGATGAAGCTCGCGAGATCCACCACCTTGAGTCCGGAAAAAATGTTGTCGTTCGGCATTTTTGTCTCCTTAGCGTTGAAGTTCAGGCACGATTGAAACGCGACGATCGTCGTCGGTCAGTTCTTCCAGGGTTTGGGAGATCCAGCCGAGCAGGCGGGTTTGAACCTCCCGGCGGTTGGTCTCGTTCAGCATCTCGTGTCGGCCGCCCGGATAGAAATCGAAGGCGATGTCGCGCAGTCCGGCATCGCGGTAGCGGCCGATCAGTGTGTAGAGTCCCCGCAGTTGCTGTCCGATGGGATCTTCGCTTCCGGAGAGCAGATAGATCGGGAGATCGCCCCGGATCTTGCGGAGTGCGACCGGATCGCACAATCGCGGCGCAATGCCGAGGAAAGACGCAAGAGAGTCGGGGTGAAGGTCTTTGAAGCAGTCGGGATCGCCCATGAACGCATCGACGGCCGCCCGATCGCGGCTCCGCCAGTCGAAGGGCGTGCGCGCGGGTTCGAATGCGGCGTTGAGGAGATTTCGGCCCACAAATGCCAGAAGCGAGGCGCGCGCCAGTCCGTCAAGCGCTCCCGACCCCGAGAGAATCAAACCATCAATCTCCTGGCTGTGATCGATGACGTATCTCTGCGCGGCAAAGGATCCCATCCCGTGTCCCAGGAGGAACAGCGGCAGGTCGGGATTTTCTTCTCTGGCGATCTCGCTCAGGCGGACCATGTCCTGGACGAGAAGTTCAAAGCCGCCCCTGCCAAGTTCTCCCAATTCCGAGTGGGCCGAGAGGCCGTGCCCGCGATGGTCGTTGGCGTAGACGGAGAGACCTGCCGCAATGAGCGCATCGACGGTGTCGGCGTAGCGCCCCACGTGTTCGCCCATCCCGTGGGCGATCTGAACAACGGCGCGGACCGGGCCGCGGCTTCCCCAGCGAGCGCACGCGATGCACAGTCCGTCGGAGCTGGTCAGCCAGAACCGTTCTTTCGGAGCTGGGGCAGGAGGAGGCGTTATCATGGCAGATGTCCAGTTTCGGTTGCGCTTGGGAGTCACCGTCCGTGAAACTGTGGCGCGCGTTTCTCGAGGAAGGCGGAGGTGCCTTCCTTCTTGTCTTCCGTCGCCGCGCAGATGCCGAAATAGGACGCTTCGAGCGCAAACCCCTCGGCCTGGCTGGTGTCCATCCCCTTGTTGGCCGCCTCCAGTGAGAATTTTACGGCGATCGGCGCGTTGGCGGAGATCTGCTTCAGGATCGTTTCGGCGCGAGCGATGAGGTCGGCCGCTGGCACGACCTCGTTGACGAGGCCAATGCGATAGGCCTCCTGGGCAGAGATCGTCTCGCCAGTGAGGATGAGTTGCAGCGCGCGGCCCTTGCCGACCAGGCGCGGCAGACGTTGCGTGCCGCCACCGCCCGGCAACAGCCCGAGCTTCACCTCGGGCTGCCCGAACTTGGCATGTTCGACGGCGATCCTGATGGTGCAAGCCATCGCCGTTTCGCAGCCGCCGCCAAGCGCAAAGCCATTGATAGCTGCGATCACCGGCTTGCCGAGATTTTCGATCAGATCGAGCACGCCCTGACCGAACCGGCTGGATTCCTCCGCCTCATAGGCATCGACGTGCGCGAGTTCGCTGATGTCGGCGCCGGCGATGAAGGCCTTGTCGCCGGCGCCGGTGAGGATGACGCCATGCACGGACGCATCAACCTTTACATCTTCGAAGGCTGCCTTCAAATCCGTCCAGGTTGGCGTGTTGAGCGCGTTGAGCACTTTGGGCCGATTGACCGTCACGTAGGCGATCGGACCCATTTTCTCGTACTGGACGTTCGCAAGCGCCAACGCTGCTCTGGGCAAGGGGTTGGATACCGTTGCCGACGAAGGTGCCAACGATGCAGTTTCTGAAACCATAGTCATCTCTCCTGGATAAGGGCAGCCGGCGGCGGAGCGCCGGCGTCGCTGGGATGTCACACGAACGCGCCGTGACCGGTGATGGCTTTGCCGACGATCAGAATCTGCATCTGATACGTACCTTCGTAGGAGTAGAGTGCTTCGGCATCGGCGAAGAAGCGCGCGACATCGTAGTCGGCAACGATGCCGTTGCCGCCTAGGACCTCGCGGCCCCATGAAACCGTTTCGCGCGATTTCGCTGTGCAGAACGCTTTCGCCAGTGCCGCATGGTGATCGCCGAGCTTGCCTTCGTCGTCGAGCTGGGCAAGGCGAAGCATCATGCATTGGCACGCGGTCAGATTGCCGAGCATCTTGGCGAGCAGATCCTGAATCAGCTGGAACGAAGCGATCGGCTTGCCGAACTGCAGTCGCTCCTGGGCGTATTTGAGGGTTGCTTCGAATGCGCCCATCTGGATGCCGGTCGACGCCCAGCCCACCATGTATCGCGTCATCCGCAGTACACGCGCGGTATCGCGGAATGAATTGCCGCCCTGCAGGCGGTTCGCTTCAGACACCCGCACATCCTTGAGGGTAATCTGGCCGTTCTGGACCACTTTGAGCGCAATCTTGTGCTCGATCTTCTCGACGCTGAAACCGGGCGTCGACTTGTTCTCGACAATGAAGCCCTTGACCTGGTTGTCCGCGAGATCGCGCGCCCAGATGATGGAGAGGTCACACCATGGCGCGTTACCGATCCACCGCTTCTGGCCGTTGAGAATCCAGTTATCGCCTTCACGCTTCGCCGTCGTGGTCAGACCGCCGCTCGTTCCCGAGCCGACCAGCGGCTCGGTCAATCCGAAACATCCGATCTTTTCGAAACGCGCCATTTGCGGTAGCCATTTCTGCTTCTGCTCCTCCGATCCATCGAGATAGATCGAGCCCATCGCCAGGCCGCTATGCACGCCCCAGAACGTACAAATCGACGCGTCGATGCGCGCGAGCTCCATGGCGACGAAGCCGAACTGCTTCTGGCTGCCGCCGGCGCAGCCATAGCCCTCAAAGCCGAGCCCGCCGATGCCGAGTTCCTTGAACGAGGGCAGCAGCTCGAAAGGAAACGCGTCGTCGGCCCAGTATTTGTTGATGATCGGCTTGACGTTGGCTTCCAGATAGGTACGAACCTTCTTCACCAGCGCCAGTTCGTCGGGGGCCAGAACCTCGGCGAGCTGATAGAAGTCGCCGTTCGGGACGGGCACCGGCTTCGGGGCATCAGTCTTGCGGGCTGTGGTTGCTGTGGTCATGTCTAGTCTCCAGAGTGAGGCAGTGATCTTGACAACCAATTTGATGCGGAAGCGCTCAGCGTTCTTGAAGCAGCTTGCGGTCTCGGGGACGTTCTTGCCCTGTTGTCTGTTCACGCTTCTGCGAGTCTTCAAAACGAAAAAGCCCCGATAGGCGGTTGCCTTTCGGGGCTTTGATTGGATCAGTCGTCAGGTCCTAGAGAACCCGCTCTCTCAATCTCGGAGAGTTTGCTTTTCCGGCTTGTCTGCGCAGCTCGATGAGGCCCAGCAGGATCTCGTCGCGCTCGGTTTCCAGTTCGCTGATGGAGCGCGATCCGGCTTCAGCGTGGACGCTGTCGATAAGCTTCTTTTGCACTTCCGGCGTCAGCACCGGCGAGCCGAGGGTCTTCCACCAGGCCGTCATTGGGCCGGTGAACTGCTGGAAGAAGTGTTCGATGCCGCCCGGACCGCCGCCGAGATGGTTGAGCATCAGGTTGCCCATAACGCCCCAGCGCAGGCCCGGGCCCCAGGAGAGAGCCGTGTCGACATCGGCGGCGCTCACGACGCCCTCGGCAACGAGGTAATAGACCTCACGCGCCAACGCAGCTTGGAGGCGGTTGGCAACATGCCCCGGCATTTCCTTATTGAGGCGCACCGTGCGTTGCCCGATCGACGTGTAAAATTCCGCTGCGCGCCGGATTGTTGCTTCCGAGGTCTTTGCCCCGCCGACGATCTCGACCAGTGGGATCAAGTGGGGCGGATTGAACGGATGGGCGATGACGCAGCGCTCGGGATGGGACGCGGCGCCCTTCTGGATTTCGCTCATGGTGAGCCCCGACGAGCTCGACGCCACGATCACGTCGGGCGGCAGCAGCTCGTCCAACTGCCCATAGAGCTTCTGCTTAAAATCGATCCGCTCGGGCCCATTCTCCTGGACGAGGTCAGCACCGGCGAGCGCCTGCGCGAGGTCGGTCGTGAACGTCAGGTTCGACTGCGACGCTCCGGGCGACAGGCCCAATCGCTTGAGCGCCGGCCAGGCGGTCTCGACGAATTTCCTCAGCGCGGCTTCTGCGTTCGGCGCGATGTCCGTCGCGACGACCTGCAGTCCCTTGGCGAGAAACAGCGAGCTCCAGCTCGCGCCGATCACGCCGGTGCCGATGATGGCGATGCGACGAATGGGTTTGGTTTGCGACATATCACTTCTCCTTCGGGATTTCGGCATAGGCGATGCCGGTGAGGTTGCCCTGGGCGTACAGGAAGTTGCGCTCGCCGGATCCGTCGAGGCGAGCGGAGTAGATCGAGCCGGCAAAATCAGTGACGAACATGCGATCGCCGGGCACATCCAGCGCGATGCCGATCCCTTCCATGAGATGGGTCACGACGATTTCGGGCTCAGCCGGCTTGTTGTCGATGGAAGCGCGGCTCACCGTGTTGCCGCGCGGCGGATCGCCGCGGTCGGTCCAGTAGATGACGCGGTTCTTGTGATCGAGCTCGATGTCGATCGGCTCCGGCAGCGCGTCGAAGAAGACCTCGATATCGGAGCGGTTGGTTGGCGTTTCGCCGGCGGGTATTTCAACATTGGCACGGAAGAGCGAGCCGCGCCCGGCGTTGTCGGGGCCCTTTTGCGTCCAATAGATCTTCCCGTCCTTTCGATCGATCGAGAGCCCGACACACCATTTTGTCTGATCGCGGCGGTCGGCATCTCCACGCCCCGCTTCGATAAGCGTCTCTAGTTTCGATCCGTCGAGATCGCAGCGCATGACGCGCATGCCCTCGCGGTCGCACCAGTAAAGCTTGCCGGCTTTCTTATCGAGAATGATCTGCTTCGGGGTGTGGGTGTCTCCAACTGCAACAATGACCTTGCGGTTCTTGCCGTCGAGATCGGCGCGTTCGACGGACCCGTCGTTCAGGTTGGGAACGCCCATATTGGTCCAGTAGATATGACCGGCCTCGACATCAACGACGATGCCGTCGGGAAGGTGACAGCCTGTCACGATGGTCTGGCGGTCGGAACCGTCCGTGTTCATCACATGAATTTTCCCCGCGTTTATCTCAAGAACGAAGAGGCGAGGGATCGTTGTTTGCGTGCTTGCGTTCTTGACGATGTTCAAGGCCACTTTGGGCATGGGTTCACCTTTGTGCGTTTTCATCCGAAGTGAGGTCGATCTCGTTCAGGCCTGACTGTGACGCAGCGGCTCTGCGCCTTATTGAATGGGATTGCCGTCGTCGGGACGGTCTTGCTCTGCTTTTGGTCCTGCATCAGCAATCAAAGCTGGCTTCCGCTCCGGAAGGAGCGTGGAGGCGAAGACCTGAAGCCAGATCCAGAACGTGATAAGTGGAAAGAGGATCATCGGATCAACCTCTCGAGAACGAAGGCACCACGGCAACCGCTCAGCCGCCGCACCTGGTCGCCAGCAGATCGTTGAAGGCGTTGATCTCTGAATCGAGCGCGGTGATATCCGCATCACCAGTGCAGCCGGCAGCCGCCTGACGCGTCGTTACCGATTCATAGAACGAAGCCGCGTAGGCGCGGCATGCGGCTTCAGGGTCCGTGGCCTTGCTGAGCTGACTGCGTACGGCAGCCCAGTGCGCCCGAATGGCGGCGATTGCGGGCGGCGACACGCATTGCGAAGCGGCGGCGGGAACGGTGGACGCATTGATTGTCGCCGACGCCAGTAGAATGGCAAGTCTGATCATCATGGGGCAGCTCCAGTGTTGCGGGATGCTGCGATGACTTTTATGGCTTCAGCGAATCGATCGCGCGAATGTCTTTGCCGGCTTTGGGACGTGCTTGTTCGAAAGGCATTTGCGAGACGAGGTCTGTGTGCCCCCAAGTCGACAGATGCGGATTGCAACTACAATTCGAGGCAGGTTTGTATAATAGGCGAGCGTCTCGCTCTGTTAGGGTTGATCGCGTCGGATCAACCTCGACGATAGCCCTCGAATCGACGAAGGCTCCGACATTTGACCTGCAAGATTGAGCCAGTCCTCCCGAGACGCTCAGGTATTGACGCCGGCACACGGACCACGACGTCGACCAGATCGTTCAGGCCGATAGCGAAGCGAACGCTATCGGCCTTTTTTGTGCGGGCGTGGCCATTTCATTCGCTGCGCAATTGCGCTGGCCTCTGCGACCACTTTGATCTCGTCGGTCTGTCCTCCGATCGCATCGGAATTATCGCTGCGCGAGGGCGCAACTTGCCATAAAGCGCGGTTAGTTGATCGCGGTGAAGAGCAGCATCAATGGTAGGATGAATGTGCCTGCTGCCAGTAGCACGAAGGCGAGGTTCGAGTGAGGGGTCGCGACCTGTTCGATCGAGAAGGCGAACGGGAGCAGGTATGGCCAGAACAACGAGATCGCGAGCATTCCGAGAGCCGCCGCAAAGGTAAGCGCGGCCAGCAGCCCATTGCATGGCAGGTCACGATCCAGGCTGCTGAAATTGGCGCACGCCATCGGTGCTATCTCCATCCATTTAATCAGTTTCAATGCTGCATCCTCATGCTCATCGGCTCGCCCGACGGCATCGTCATGTTCGCGTTCATATCGGCCACAATCCACATTGTGCCGGCGACCACCACGAATACGATAAGCACGCCAAAGGCGAGCGCGAGTACGTTGTTGGTGCTTTCCGGCCCGCTGGTGATGTGCAGGAAAAACACCAGGTGAATGCCCATCTGGGTAATGGCGAGGACAGCGAGCCCGAGGAATACGCCGCCTGGCCAAAGCAGTGTCGTGTTTGCAGCCCAGAACGATGTCGCGGTGAGAAGCACCGCCACAAATAAGCCGATCGTGTAGACGAGAAATTCGGATGGAGCCGATGGATGCATCTCGCGGCTCGGCTTGTCTCCGGGTGCGCGTTCGTGTCGAGCTTCGGTCATGAGCTAACTCCCATCAGATAAACCACCGTGAATACCCCGACCCAAACGATGTCGAGCGCGTGCCAGAACAAAGAGAAGCAGAGCAGGCGGTGCTGCACCCTCGCAGCAAATCCGAATACCGAGGCCTGCACCATCATCACGATCAGCCAGATCAGTCCGAGGGTGACGTGCAGCCCGTGGCAGCCGACAAGCGTGAAGAAGGCGGAAAGAAAAGCGCTGCGCTGCGGCGTCGCGCCGCGAGCGATCATGTCGGCGAATTCGCCGATCTCGAGTGTAAGAAACGCAGCGCCGAGAGCGAAAGTGATCACGGCACCTAGATACATCCCAACACGATTTCGCGAATTGATGGCGAGCGACATCAGTCCGCAGGTGTAGCTCGAGACGAGCAGGCAGGCGGTTTCGATCGCAACGGTGGCCTGATTGAACAGCTGGGCGCCGCTCGGACCGCCTGCCGTGGAGCGCACGAGGACCGCGTAGCTCGCAAACAGCGCGGCAAACATGACGATGTCGCTCAGCAGGAAGATCCAGAAGCCATAGGCGACCACGATCCTCTTCGGAGCGGGCCCCGCTTCACTTGCGCTTGGCAGCGCCTCTAGCGGGACGCTATCGATTGCGGTGGCGATGTTCATACTGCAGCTCCTGCCTGGTGGGCCCGTTCGAACTGAGCAATCTGCTCGGCGGGCACCTCGAATTCAGTGTGTCTGCGGAATGCAAAGGCAAGCAGCGTCACGAATGCACCCAAGAGACCCAGACCTGCCATCCACCAGATGTGCCAGATCATCGCGAAGCCGATGACAACGGCGAAGAAGGCGCTGACAAAGCCGGTGGCGCTGTTTTTCGGCATTTCGATGGGCTCGTACGCACGTGATGGCCCCGGCTTGCCCTGCTTTGCCTGCTCCCGCTTGCTGGTCCAGAAAGCGTCTTTTCCGGTAACATTCGGGGCGAGAGCGAAATTCCAGGCTGGCGGCGGCGACGCCGTCGCCCATTCGAGCGTTCGGCCATTCCATGGATCGCCGGTAACGCGCAACTTGTCCCGGGCGCGGATCGATACGACGAGCTGCACGACCTGGCAGACGATCCCGCCCAGGATAACGACGGCGCCGACCATCGCTACGATCAGCCAGGGCTGCCAAGCCAGATTGTCGTAATGCTGCAAGCGCCGGGTCATGCCCATCAGGCCTACCAGGTAGAGCGGCATGAATGCGAGATAGAACCCGATGAACCAGCACCAGAACGAGGATTTGCCCCAGCGTTCGTCAAGCACGAAGCCGAAAGCCTTGGGGAACCAGTAGTTGTATCCGGCCATCAATCCGAACACGACGCCCCCGATGATGACGTTATGGAAGTGCGCGATCAGGAACACGCTGTTATGCAGCTGGAAGCTGACCGGCGGCACTGCGTGGAGCACGCCAGTCATGCCACCGATGACGAAGGTCACCATGAAGCCGATCGACCACAGCACAGGCACCGTGAACCGAACCCGGCCGCCGTACATCGTGAACAGCCAATTGTAGATCTTCACGCCCGTCGGCAAAGCGATGACCATACTCATGACGCCGAAGAAGCCGTTGACATTCGCACTGGCGCCCATGGTGAAAAAGTGGTGCAGCCAAACCAGGAAGGAGAGGACGCAGATCGTCATGGTCGCGGCCACCATCGAGCGGTATCCGAACAGCGGCTTGCCGGAGAAGGTCGCGATGACCTCGGAAAAGATTCCGAACGCCGGCAGGACCAGGATGTAGACTTCCGGGTGTCCCCAGACCCAGAACAGGTTGGCGTACAACATCTGATTGCCGCCGGCGTCGTTCGTGAAGAAGTGGAAGCCGAGATAACGATCGAGCAGCAGCATCGCGAGAACCGCGGTCAGCACCGGAAAGGCCGCCACAATCAGCAGATTGGTGGCAAGCGAAGTCCAGCAGAAAACCGGCATGCGCATGTAGCTCATCCCAGGCGCGCGCATCTTCAGTATGGTCGTGACGAAGTTGATGCCCGCCAGCAAGGTGCCGAGACCGGAGATTTGCAATGACCACAGATAGTAGTCGACGCCGACGCCGGGCGAATACTGTAATTCGCTGAGTGGCGGATAACCCCACCAGCCGGCTTTCGAGAACTCGCCGACCGCCAACGAAAGGTTGATCAACAGCGCGCCCGAGGCGGTCAGCCAAAAGCTGACGGAGTTGAGGGTGGGGAAGGCGACATCGCGAATGCCAAGCTGCAGCGGCACCGCGAAGTTCATGATTCCCACCACGAATGGCATCGCCATGAAGAAGATCATGATCGTGCCGTGCGCCGAGAAGATCTGGTCAAAATGTTCGGGCGGCAGATATCCCTGTGCACCGCCGGCGGCAACCGCCTGCTGCGCGCGCATCATGATCGCGTCGCTGAAGCCGCGCAGCATCATGACGAGCGCCAGTATGCAATACATGACGCCGATGCGCTTGTGGTCGACCGAGGTGAGCCATTCGCGCCATAGATAGAGCCAGGCTCCCTTCGTCGTGATGAATCCGAGGACAGCCACCACGACAAGGACCATGAACGCTGTTGCGCCCATGATGATCGGCTCATGGAGGGGAATCGCGTTCCAATCAAGCTTGCCAAGGAGATTCATCGTTCTGCCCTCTGCGATGTTGAACAAATTGATAGAGAGGATTCTTGTGTGCCCATGCCAGCGTTGACGATGCTGCCGAACAGACCGGAGGCGACGGCGCGATAGGTGAATGGAGCGACCGCCTTGCTCGGTTTGACCAGGTCGGCATAAGCCTGCTTATCGAGTGCCGAACCAGTCTCGCGGGTCTGGCGAACCCATTGCGCAAATCCGTCGTCCGTCACTGCATCGACCGTAAAGTGCATGTCGGCAAAGCCGTCACCGCTGAACATGGTGGATAGCCCTGGATAGGTTCCGAGATGGTCGGCCTGCAGGTGGAGGCGCGTCGCCATTCCGGACATCGTGTAGATCTGGCTGCCGAGCTGAGGCACGTGGAAGCTGTTCATGACGCTCGATGAGGTCAGTTCGAAGCTGATCGGCGTGCCAACCGGTACGACCAGCTTGTTGACGCTCGCGATCCCCTGCTCGGGATAGATGAAGAGCCATTTCCAGTCGAGTGAGACGACCTGAACGGTGATGGGCGTGACCGTTGAACTAATCGGCTTCCCTGGATCAAGGTCGTGTGAGCCGACCCACGCGACGCCGCCCACGAGCAGCACTGTCATGGCGGGGATCGACCAAACCAGCAGCTCGAGACGCCCGGAATACTCGAAATCCGGCAAGTAGGCTGCGCGCCGATTCGATGCGCGAAACCAGTAGCCGACGGCGAGCGTGGCGAGGATCGTCGGAACAACGATCGCCAGCATGATGCCGAGCGAGTTGAGCAGAATTTGTCGCTCGGCGAGGGCAATCGGCCCTTTTGGGTCGAGCACGCCTTCGGTGCAGCCACCGAGCGTCGCGGCACCGATCAGGACCACAGCAAGCAAACCATATCGCATGTTAGACCTCGCCTGTGCTGAGGTTGATGAAACTGTGCGTGCTGCGAACGGCGCCTGGCAGGAGCTCGGCATGCACCGATCCGACGATGTAGCCACTAAGCGACGACCGCATGGGCGACAATGAGCCACCACCGTGGTCGACCAGGAGCGCTGCAAACAGCACGAACAAGTAGGGGATGGAGAACGCGAATAGCCTATGAGGAGCACGGCGATCGGTCCCAATGCTCCTGTTCAGCTGAAGTGCGAGCAGAAGGAAAAGCGCGCCGCAGATCGCGGCGATCGCGCCATAGATGGTCCCTGCAAATCCGAGCACCCAGGGCAGCTCCGAGGCAAGAACCAGGAGACCGCTATAGATCAGGATCTGGCGCGTTGTTGCAGCACGTCCGGCGACAACCGGCAGCATCGGCACGCTTGCACGCGCATAGTCGTCGGTGCGATTAAGCGCCAGGGCCCAGAAATGGGGGGGCGTCCAAAGGAATATAATGAGGAATAGCGTAAGCGGCTCGAGCCCGATTTCTCCCGTTGCCGCGGCCCATCCGATAACGGGCGGCAGCGCACCGGCGGCACCGCCGATGACGATGTTCTGTTTCGTGGCGCGCTTCAGCCATGCCGTGTACACGACAACATAGAAGAGGATCGTGCAGGCCAACAGCGCGGCTGCCGCGAGGTTCGTCGCGAGAGCGAGAGCCACGACTGCGATAGTGCCAAGGACAACTCCAAAGACGAGTGCCTCGACCTTCGAGACCCTGCTCCGGGGAATTGGCCGCATCGCGGTGCGGGTCATGACCGCATCGATATCGGCGTCGTACCACATGTTGAGCGCGCCAGCGGCTCCGGCCCCGGCGGCGATGCAGAGAACCGCAATAAAAGCGCGCAAGGGATCGAGCTGATCATGTGTACTGATCAGTCCAACGACCGCGGTGAAGACAGCGAGCAGCATGACGCGCGGTTTGGTGAGCTCGAAGAAGTCGGACAAACGCCGATGTTCGGCGAGACGGTCCGCGGAATGAGAAGACACGGGAACAGCCGGCCTTTCGCAAAATTGGTCAGCGATGGTCTTGACGTTCATTGCGCTTGCTCCGGTTGATCCGAAAATGAGAGACGTCATCGTCGCACCAGACGAACGGTGGGGAACCACTGGTTCCGCATATGCGTCTGGAAGAGTTCATGGTGGCTCGCGCATGCATGATCGACTGACACGAACTCGCTAAGAGCTCCGCAGCAAAGTGATGCGAATGCTGGCGATGGTCTTGAATGCGATTGCCGCGGCTGGAACAGCTTTGTCCTCCAGGGGACCTACCAGCTGCTGGCTATGGCCGATCCTCTTCCGGGGCGGCCGCCATGCTGCGATGTCCGCTCCCTAGGCGGATGCAGGCCCCTCCAGACGGCGCGCTGGCCGAATGGAAGGTCAACGAGCACCAGCTGGTTTGATCGACGCGATCCTTGACCCGAGGGCCCTAGAGTTTTTGTATCCCCGGCCAAATCTGGTGACCGCACCGGATGACCGGCTGAATTTGCCTGTTATGTCGTGACGATACCCAATTAACCTAAAATATTTCCCTGTTAGCTGGAGTAGGGAATTGACGCGAAGCGCTGCAGTGCAGCTGCTTTCTTGGCTACACGTCATGTCTCCGAGCCGCCAAACCGGCGGTTTCCCTGTAGAATTCCCTGTTAGCAGGGAAACTGCCTGGAGACAGGCGCGGTCACCACTGCGTCGCCAGCCAGCCATTCCTGTTTTTTAGAGAATTTCGTTTTCTTGACGAGAAAGGCCCACCAAATGCGGGCTTTTCTTATCCTGGAAAGTCTCCGGAGACCGGCGTTCGCACTTTTTGGCCAAAAATTCCCGAAAGTCTCCAGCCGAATCTAGGAAAACTCCCGTTTTTTGGAGACCCGCCTTGGAGACCGAAGAATAAGTCCACTGCGCGCTAGTGGTGGCATTGAGTTTCAGTCTTGATCGTTCGGTTTCAGGTTGTCGCAGCAGTGACGACGCAGATCGCAATGTTGCAGGTAGTCTCGTGACCTCTTTGCGCCCCCTCAGAAATGTAAGCCGATCAAGGAGCGCTGATTCCGGTGGCCTCGCCACAGCGCGTTTTCTATGCTAACGCCGCCGATTCCTCGATGGCTCTTCACAGCTCTAGGCGAGACCAAGACCATTGCGTTATTTTCAGTATCGATGGATCAAATCATCGGTTTGACGGTGGGATCGAATGGTCGTTGGTGTCCAAAGATTCGCGGCATGACTCTTGTTTGGACCATCAACGCGCCGGACGCAGGAGCTGATCGCATGCTCTCGATTGAAGATATGGTCTGGAACAGCCAGAGGACGTTAGTATCAGCCACCGGCGATCGGACGCTCGGTCAAAGCCAGGGAGCCTCCCGGCAGGTTCGCATGCGCGGGTGCGGGCTTTGGGATGATCTCCAAGCGTCACCTTTTCAAAGGCACTTTTGGGGTCGAAATGCACCTTATGCCTTGACAGATCCTTGCAACCCATTGAAATCGCAACAAATGCGTGCGCCCTCCGAGCGCACCATACCCAGGCTTTCCCTTGAAATCGGGTCTCAGGTCAGACCCGTGCGCTTGGCGAGGAAAATCAAGCACCTGCCAGCATTACGCTTCAGAACGGACCCTTCGGTACGGTACGACCACTATTTGCAAGCGAATTGGCGGTTATGCTTCCGGTTGCGCCGCAGCCGGCTCGACGGCTGGCGTCAAGCGAGGAGAAGCGTCGGCGATGACGGGAGTTGGTCATTGCCAACGTCGAAAGATGACGCTGGCGTTGACGCCCCCGAAACCGAATCCGTTCGAAATCGCATGCTCCATCGTCATGCGCCTTGCCTCGCGGGCCACGATGTCGACGCCTTCCGCGGCCGGATCGCCGTTTTCGAGATTGAGAGTGGGCGGCGCGACCTGGTCGCGCAGTGCGAGGATCGTGAAGATGGCTTCCGCTCCCCCAGCCGCGCCGAGCAGATGACCGGTCGCCGATTTGGTGGCGCTTACGGCAATTTCTCCCTCGCGGCCGAAGACGGTTTTGATCGCTTCAAGTTCGGAAACGTCGCCAACCGGCGTGGAAGTGGAATGGGCGTTGAGATGCTGGACATCGGCGGGCTTGAGCCCGGCCTGTCGCAAGGCGCCTTCCATGGCGCGGCGCGCCCCGTCGCCGTCCTCGGGGCCTGACGTGATGTGGTAGGCATCTGCCGTCGTGCCATAGCCGACGATTTCGGCGATCGGCTTGGCGCCGCGGCGGATCGCGTGCTCAAGTTCTTCAATGACGAGGACGCCGGCGCCTTCGCCCATGACGAAGCCGTCGCGGTGCCGGTCGAACGGGCGGGATGCGCGGGCCGGCATTTCATTGAAGCCCGTCGAAAGTGCCCGGGCGGCGGCGAAGCCGCCGAGGCTCACGAGATCGATGCAGGCTTCCGAGCCACCGCAGACCGCGACATCGGCTTCTCCCGAACGAATGAGGCGTGCGGCATCGCCGATCGCCTGCACGCTTGCGGCGCAGGCGGTGACCGGCGCGCCGATCGGACCCTTGAAACCGTAGCGGATAGAGATGTGACCAGCCGCGAGATTTGCAAGAAAAGACGGCACCGTGAAGGGCGAGAGACGCCGGACACCGCGCTGATCCACCGTGCGGACCGCCTCAACGATCGCCGGAAAACCTCCAATGCCCGATGCGATCACGGTTGCCGTGCGCTCCAGCGAATGCGTGTCGGAAGGGGTCCAGGCTGCCTGTGAAATGGCCTCGGATGCAGCGGCGAGGGCGAATAGGATGAAGCGATCCATCCTTCGCTGATCTTTGGGAGGAACGGTCAGATCCGGATCGAAGCCTCCATCCGGATCGTCGGCCTTTATTGGCACGATGCCAGCGACCCGGGCGGGAAGGGCAGCCGCCCATTCCGGGAGTGCGGTAAGTCCTGAACGGGCCGATAGCAGCCGGGACCACGCCAACTCACTGCCGCAGCCCAGCGGTGATACCAATCCCAATCCCGTAACGACGACGCGACGCATGATGAGATTACCTTTGAGGTCGGCTTAAACAGTCCGGCTACGCTGGTAACCCCATCTGCTTGCGGAGGCTTTTGTCAAACATCCGTTCAGGAACGAAGCGACGCAGGATGCTCACCTGCCGCGCCATCCTACCGCAGGTGTATCGCAGACGGGGCGAGGTGGTCGTCGCGGCTTCTACGACCCTCTCGGCAACAATCTCGGGACTGTCGGCTGTCTTCATGACCTCGCGCATGAGCGTGCTGGACCGCGTTCGCGCCGGGACGTATGCGTCTAGGCCACGATCCGGAAGCACCATGTTTTGTTCGAACGAAGTTCGGGTATACGCCGGCTCAAGCAAGCAAATTCGAATGCCGAAGGTCCGCACCTCGTGATCCAGGGACTCCGAGTATCCTTCGAGAGCATGCTTCGTGGAGGAGTAGAGGGCCGAGAATGGGGCAGGTATTAAGCCCATGACCGAACTTATATTGACGATCCGTCCCGCTTTTTGACTTCGCATCACAGGGAGAACCGCGTTGGTCATGCGGATCACTCCGAAAAGGTTTACGTCGAACAACGCTTGGGCTTGTTGCACCGACGATTCTTCAGCTCCGGCAAGCAGGCCGGTTCCCGCGTTGTTCACCAGAACGTCGATCCTGCCCGCCGTATCGAGCACCTTGTCGACGACGGCCTTGACTGATGCGTCGTCCGTTACATCGCAGGGGATCATCGTAATGCCGTCCGCGATACTTGCGACGGCCCGCCGGCTCGTGCCGAAAACGCGGAATCCAGCTTGACGCAACGCCTTTGCCGAAGCATGCCCGATTCCTGTTGCAGCCCCGGTTACAATCGCCACTTTGCCGTCTTGTCGCATGGAAAGCCTCCATCGATGCTATTGAGCGTTAGAAGTTGAACTGTCTCTTCCGAAAAGGGAGCCCTATTCGGCAGCCATTGCTGTTCGCAATTCCGGCTGCTCACTCAAGTCCTCATAGATTTCATCTGTAGTCGGCTTGATCCGAAACCACGCGGCATAAAGCGCAGGAAGGAACAGCAGGATCAGAACCGTGCCGACCGCCGTGCCGCCGATCAGCGTGTAGGCCATCGACCCCCAGAAGACGGAATGCGTGAGGGGAATGAAGGCCAGCACGGCGGCAAGTGCGGTCAGGATCACGGGCCTCGTGCGTTGCACCGTGGCCTCGATGACCGCGTGATAGTCATCAAGGCCGGCAGCACGGTTCTCCTTGATTTGTTCGGTCAGGATCAGCGTATTGCGCATCAGGATGCCCGCCAGTCCTATCAGGCCCAGAATGGCGTTGAATCCGAAGGGCTGGTTAAAGGCGAGCAACATCGGCACGACGCCGACGAGGCCAAGCGGTGCCGTCAGCATGACCATGGTCATCGTCGAGAAGGATCGTACCTGCAGCATGGTGACGATCAGCATGGCGGCGATCATGGCGGGAAAGATCGTCGCCAATGCGTCATTGGCCTTGGTTGCCTCCTCGATCGATCCGCCCAATTCGATGCGATAGCCGGCCGGAAGGGATGCGATCAGCGGCTCAAGGGCCGTCTTGATCTCCTTTGAAACCTCTGGAGGCTGGGTCGCCTCATTGATGTCCGAGCGAATCGTGACGACGGGCGTGCGATCGCGGCGCTTCATGATCGGCTCTTCCAGACGGATTTCCGAATGGCCGATCTGCTCGAGCGGAATCGGGCGGCCGTCCCGGCTCATCAGTGAGAAATCCGCCAGACGCGTCGGATCCAGCCGCTCGCGGCCGGCGCTGCGTGCCACGATGGGGACATTGCGAATGTCTTCGCGGACCTGCGTGATGGCGACGCCGGTAAGGAGGAACTGCAGTTGCCGGCCCACCTCCGCTGGCGAGAGGCCGATCAGGTTCAGTCGATCCTGATCAGGGATGAAGCGGAGCACTGGGGTGCGATCACCCCAATCGCGGCTTGCTTGCCGCACATCGGGAACGCCACGCATGATTCCGAGAGCTTTTTCAGAGATCGCGTACAATTGCGCGGGATCAGGCCCCATGACGCGAAACTCGACCGGGAATGGCGTATAGGGTCCGAACACAAGCTGCGTGACGCGCACATTGGCCTCAGGTGCAAGCCCCTGCGACACCGCCTCTCGGAGCCGGTGCTTCAAAGCCTCGCGCGCCTCCGCGTCCGGTGTAAGCACGACGACCTTGGCGAAGGCCGGATCAGGCAGCTCCGGCGCCATCGCGAAGAAGAATCGGGGAGCGCCCTGACCGACATAGCTCGTGACGATCTTGGCCTCCGACTGGCCGTGCAGCCAGCGTTCGAGCTTCTCGACTGTGGCGGTCGTCGTCCCGATGCTGGTACCTTCCGGCAAGCGAACCTCCACCAGCACTTCGGGACGGTCGGACGTCGGGAAGAACTGCTGCTTGAGGGCGCCCATGCCGGCCCCGGAAAGCGCGAAAGCGATGGCGACGATGCCGCAGGTTACGAACTTGTGGCGCACGGCGAAGGTGATGAGGCTTCGCAGGCGCCGATAGTTCGGTGTGCCGTAAATCGCGTGGTGACCGCCTTCGACCGGCTTGATCGCGGGCAGCATCTTGACGCCGAGGTAGGGCGTGAAGATCACCGCGACGATCCAGGAGACGATCAGGGCGAACCCCACGACCCAGAAGATGTTGCCGGCGTATTCACCGGCCGTCGAGCGCGCGAAGCCCACCGGCAGGAAGCCGGCGACCGTCACGAGTGTGCCCGACAACATCGGCGCCGCAGTGTGGCTCCACGCGTAGGCCGCCGCCTTGATGCGGTCCATGCCCTCTTCCATTTTCACCACCATCACCTCGATGGCGATGATGGCGTCGTCCACGAGAAGACCAAGCGCCAGGATGAGGGCGCCGAGCGTGATGCGGTCGAAGAACCGGCCGGTTTCCAGCATGATGAGGAACACGACGGCAAGCGTCAGGGGGACGGCAGCCGCCACGACGATGCCGACGCGCCAACCGAGGCTGAGCAGGCTCACCAGCAGCACCACGCCGAGCGCCATCGCAAACTTCATCATGAATTCGTCAACCGCCGAGGTGATGTTGACGGCCTGGTCGCTGACCTTGGCCAGAGTCATCCCGAGTGGCAGCGTCCGAGCGATAGCGGCGGACCGCTCCTCCAGCGCCTTGCCGAGCGCGAGGCCATCCCAGCCCTCTTGCATAACCGCTGCGAGCATGACGGAGGGCTCACCCTGGTGTCGAATGAGGTAGGTGGGAGGATCCTCGTAGCCGCGGCGCACTTCGGCGATGTCGGAGAGTTTCAGCGTCCGTCCCGCAGCGACGATCGGCGTGTCGGCGATCGCCTGGACGCTGTCATAAGCGCCGTCGACTCGGATGAAGACCTGCGGCCCCTTGGTATCGATCGAGCCTGCCGGTGTGAGGGTGTTCTGCCGCTGCAAGGCGGCAACGATATCCTGTGCCGACACGCCGAGGGTTGCCAGTTTGGCATAGGAGAACTCGATGAAGATCTGTTCGGGACGTTCACCGAGGATGTTGATCTTCTTGACGCCGGGCACGTGCAGGAGGTCCTGGCGAATGGTCTCGGCTTGCCTGGCGAGTTCCCGCATCGGCATGCCCTTCGCCTTGAGGGCATAAAGGGCAAAGCTCACGTCCGAATATTCGTCGTTAACGAAGGGGCCGAGCACACCAGACGGCAGCTTGCGGGCTTCGTCCCCGAGCTTCTTGCGGGCTTGGTAGAACTCCTCCTGCACGCTCGATGGCGGGGTGCTGTCCTTCAGCGTGAGCATCATATACGCATAACCTGGCCGGGTGGTCGTCTCCACTCGGTCGTACCAGGTCAGCTCCTGAAGCCGCTTCTCCAACGGTTCGGCGACTTGGTCCTGCATCTCGCGCGCCGTCGCGCCCGGCCATACCGTCGTGACCGTCAGGGTTTTGATGGTGAAGGATGGATCCTCCGCCCGCCCGAGCATGATGAAGGCGTAGGCGCCTGCGGCCGCCATCAGGAGGATGAAGAACAAGGTGACGGCGCGTTCGCGAACGGCGATCGCGGAAAGATTGAGGTTCATCAGTTGGCCACTCCTATTTCCTCGACGTTCGTCGTGACGCTCGCGCCGTCCTGCAGCAGGTGGGCGCCGAGTGAACCGCGCTTACCTAAAAAGCGCGGCCTCTGACTGCGCTTCTGGAGCTTACAATTGGTTCGGCGACAGCCTCTTTGAGGCCAGCTGCCGCTTGGGCGGCAAGCCCACGGGCCGCTGCTTGTGAATCTTGAAATTCCTCGAGTGCATAGACTCTGCCCCACCGCAGGGTGAATACGTGGAGGCCACGGTTGACGTACGACGCGTCGCCGTTGAGCAGCGTTGCGGCGCCGTCCCACTCGGCAAACACGGTGGTGTGCCACGGCCAGCCTTTCACCCAGATGTTGTTGACCGTGAGACGGAGAGTGGGCAGGACGCGGCCGAGACGCTCAAACCAGCGGCGCAGGGCTTCTTTGTCGTGGCGCTCACCACCAAGCGCGTGGGCGCCGGAAACGCGGTGATGGACATGCGGCGCGACTGCTTTCACCGCTTCATCCCAGCGATGGTTGTTGACGTGGTCGAAGGTCTTTCGGATTTCGTTCTTGACAATGTAACCGTATACCATTGTTGGCCTCCACGGTGAGCGCGGAAAGATTGAAGCTCATTAGTTTTCCCTGCCTTCAGACGCAGTCCTGACGCGAGCGCCCTCCTGCAGGAGATGAGCGCCGAGAGAAACAATCGGATCACCAGAACTCAATCCAGAGATCACCGCGCTTTCGCCGCTCAGCCGAACAAGTTTGACGGGCCGAAAGCGTACGGTTGATGTGGCGCTATCCAGGACCCACACACCCGTCTTCCGGCCGTCATCGAGCACGGCTCCCAGCGGTACCTGAACTTCCGGCTGGCTCGCCTGGCTTGCCAGTCGAATGGTCACCGTCGCGCCAAGAGGGGCTGCCGCAGCCTCACCGTCGAGCACATACCAAGCCTCATAGGTACGGGTCTGAGCATCGGCGGCGTCCGACAACTGCCGCAGATGCGCCGCATCGCGCCGCCCGTCGGCCCCATACACGCTGGCCTCGGCCACGGAGCCGATCGCTGGCCGGATTGTTTCGGGAAGCGCAACCACCGCTTCGCGGGGGCCGGCCTTCGCGATCCGAACGACTGTCTGGCCGGCAGAGACGACCTGCCCGGGCTCGCCAAGCGTTTCGACGACCGTTCCGTCCGCGTCCGCTACCAGGACCGAGTAGGTCGCCTCATTCTCAGAGACCCGCGCATCAGCTTCAGCGGTGGCCAGTTGGGCCTCGGCGGTATCCAACGCAGCCTTCGCTTGCTCGTAGCGCTGTCGGGAAGCCCATCCGTTGCTCACCAACCTGGCGTATCGCTGTTCATCCGCTTCGGTCTGAACGAAAGATGCGCGCGCTGCGGCAACGGCGTTGCGCTTCGCCGTGACCGCAAGGCGAAGGTCGGTTTCGTCGATCCGCATCAGCGACTGACCGGCTTTGACCTGCTGACCGGCATTCACAAACCGTTCCACGATCTTGCCGGCAACGCGAAAACCGAGGTTGCTCTGGACTCTCGCCGCTGTGATCCCCGTGAAGCCGCGTTCGGATCCGGCCACCCGCGTTGCCGTCGCCAATCGGACGATCGGTGGTTCCTGCCTCGGGTCGCTCACGGCGGAGGCTGCCTGCGTGCGGATGGAAAGCGTGACGAATGCGGCCACCCCGAACACCGCGGTTAGGACGCTCCCCAGCACGATAACGAGTCTCTTTTTCATGGCTACAGTCTCACCAAATAGATTGCATTCGAACTCTATATCTGATATAGATTTCGAACGCAATCTAAAAAATGGAGGTCGACAATGCGAGTGAGTCGCATTCAGGCCGCGGAAAACCGCGAAACTGTAATCAATGTGGCAAGTCGCCTTTTTCGGGAGCGCGGCTTTGATGGCATCGGGCTTAAGGATCTGATGGAGGGTGCCGGGCTGACCCAAGGCGCCTTTTACAAGCAGTTCGCGTCAAAGGAGGACTTGGCGGTACAGGCGTCCAGGCGGGCATTGGAGAGCGCCTCCCGCCGATGGTCGGACGCCGCCGCGGAGAATCCTGATGATCCGCTTGGCGCGGTAATCGCGTTCTACCTCAGTGCCGACCATCGCGAAGAAAAGATGGACGGCTGCCCGATCGTGGCGCTCGGCTCAGATGCCGCCAGACAGGGGGCCGACGTGAAATCGGCATTCGAAGCGGGGATCAAGGCGCATCTCGAAGTCCTCGGCCGCTTCATTGCTGAGACCGATGGCGGGGAGTCCAGTGGCAAGGCCATGGCCATTCTCACGACGATGGTCGGTGCGGTGACGCTATCGCGCGTCGTCAACGACCCCGATTTGGCTCAGGCCTTTCTGGATGCAGCAGTCAAACAGGTTCGCGAAGGCGTCCGAAGAGGCCGTGTTGATCGGCAAGCACACCGTCTTGGGCGCAAAAAGCATCCAATAAAACGTCGAACAAAGCGTCCAACATGAAAATGAAGCCCTCGATCTGAGTAAAATTGTTGGAGCAACGAAAAATCGAACAAACATTTCGGCTCGGAGCGCTTCGCCCGCTTCATCGGACGACGAGAGGCGATGGGCTGACGGGATAACTGCGTGAGGTAACGGTTAGCGCAACAGGAGTTGAGACTGGATACCAACTCGCAAAAGGCACCCTTGGGCTTGATAGGCACCTTTCAATTCGCTCATTCCGATAAGCCATTGAAATCGCAACAAATGCGACCGCCCTCCGAGCGCACCAAAAGCAGCATAAGCCATTCGGCCGGGATCATGCGGAACCCGGTCATGTCCATGCCGCCCATGTCCATGTCGTTGGCGAGCCGGAGCACGTAGCTCCATGCCAGCCGGTCGCGCCGCCGCCGACCCGGCGATCGCGCCGCAGTACGGTTTCGGTCACTTGCGATTGACCGTGCCGGCCCTTGTCGCAGGGCCGGTATCAGGAGTTGTATCAAGCCTGGTTCGACCAGCGGATCGGCGCATAGAGGCCGTTCTTGCCGGAATTATCCCAGCGCATGCCATGATCGCTGAACGTGTTGCCGGGGGCGCCGACTGCCAACACCATGTTGTCCGGGCTAACCGGATGGCCGATGTTCGCCCACATTTCGCCGCTCGGATGCATGGTCGGCAACGGATCGACGGACATGTGCAGAATATCCGGGATTTCCGCGGACCGCGTCTTGCCGTCGATTCGGAATGTGATCGGGACCTTGCGCACCCCCAGGTTCTTGCTGATCAGCGGTGTGAACGCGGCCATAGGACCACCGGCGGCGCCGGTGAAGATCGCAGCCAGGGCCTCGGTCTGCTCATCGTTGGCGCGCTGATCGACATAGGCGGCCACCGACCAATCTCCGTCTGCCATGACCCCAGGTGCGTGGAGGATAATCAGGACGTTGAGTCCATCGAGCACGGTGTCGCCATAGCGGCCGCTTTCGATGTGGAAGATCAGCGGTACGTTACAGAAGCCTTCGGTCGGTCGCGAGGTCAACGGAGGGGCCGCCGACACGAGGCAGGGACACACGATGCTGCAACTGCAATTCTCGAAATAGTCACCGGAAAGGTGCCATGGGACGTCCGCCATCGCTCTCTCCCGCTAGGCCGAACCCGATAGATTGCTTTCGAATGAGCCACGTGTAGTTGAAAATTACGCTGCGCACCACCTCAAAAAATCAGCTTTTGTTTTTGTTGGGTTTTTGGCTCCGTGCCCCGCACTTTATCGCGGGGAACGGAATCTCCGAGGGACAAACCCGTCACGGCTTGGCCGGGCTCGATCGAGGTGAGAGCGGGACTTGGAAGGTCCTGTATCGCGGGAGCTCAGGAAAGCTATCCGCGGCGCTGGCGGAGACCAGCCCGACGATCGCGGCCGCAACTTCCTTGCCGACCAGCCGATTGATCGCAGTGGTTTGACCTTTGCTCAGTTGGACTTCGAGCGCGCCCGCCGCCGCCATCGCGGCCCTGACGCGGTTGATCGACTGCTCGGAATATCTATCGTCGATCGCAATTGTCTTGCCGGCCAGGTCGGAGACCGACTTGACGTCGGGACCCGCCACGAGGACGGCCACGAGCGCGTCCAGCGACGCATCCAGCGTCGGGACCGACATTCGTCCCGCGACCGCGGAGGCGGCCGCCACCTGCTCCTGTGTCGTTCGGGTCTGCGGAACCTCGGTCGTTGAATGCGGTTCGGTGGTGATTGCGCGAGCAGCTTCGGAAGCGCGCGTCGCTTCGGAAGCAACCGCATTGCCCGTCGTCTGCTGGTTCGCTTGCGGAGAAGGAATCGGTATGGGAATGGCTGGTGCGGCTTTCGCCGCGACCTTGATTGGCTTGGGTGTCCGACGGACGGCGTGGTCCGCGTGAGATCGGGGCGGGCTGTCGCCGCGCCAGGCGACGGTGGACACCGGTTTCGTTGTGGCAGAATCGCTGTCATACGATTCAGGTTCAATCGGCACATGAACCGCGGTCAGGCAGGCGAACGGATTCATGCCGACGCAGGATGGCTGTGTTGATTGTTGGCTGCTGCAACCGACCAGGGTAGTAGCCAGCACGCAAATAAGAAGCGTCCTCAATCGATCCTCCTGAAGAGGTTGAGTGCGGCCCGCAATTCTTGCGGCTTGAAAGATGTTGCGCTGGGTCGTCAATCATTGATGCAAAACTGTTAAGCGCGCATTAATTGAAGCGCCTCGGCGCCATCCCATGGTGCCTGCATTTCACACGCCCGCCTTCTCGTTGCTTCCTTTGATGCAGGATTTCGCCACGAATCGGTCGCTATGGTTGTGCGCTGGGGGTTGTTCATCGAGTGATGGAGAATGGCCTATGGCGAGTATCGAACGACTTCACAGAGCTGCGCCGCTGGATTTAGCCAAGCTTGAAGAAGATGTCGTAGGGAGTCTTCCCGCGATCAGGGCAGCCCCATCGGGGTCGATGCCGGACTACGTCGAGCATGAAGAGGGCGTTACGCGCGTCGGTGCGCTGACTGCCGAGGCCGTGGTGCGTGACTATAAAGCCGCCGCCAGGGAAATCGAAGCCATGGGAGCGGAACTGATCAGCGCGGCGAAGAAATGCGAGGCGATGACCGCCGAAGTGCACAATGCCATTGCCTTCATGCGCGACACCGCAGCCTCGTATCGCGAGGAAGCCAAGAAGATCTTCAAGCGCATTGAAGAATGCGCGATCTTTACCGAGCAGGTTCGAAAGACCTGCGAGACCGTCAAACTCAAGATGATCGAAGGCAAAGTATAGCCGCCGTGAGATATCCGAAACATCGATCCGGTCTGTTTTTTGAATAGCGTGTGTGAATTGCGGTACAGGCTGGTGCCGCGAATCAGCTTAGTTTGTAGTCTCCTCCCTAGACTCACCCGCCGCAAATGGCGGGTCCTCTTTGTGAAATCTGCCAGTCAGAATAGCCTTGCAGCGATGCTGTGGTGGCCGCAGTGGCTAATCGGGCAGGTCCGCATCCGTTGGTTGCAGCTTGTATACCTGGGTGATCCGGTGCCCTCCGGGCGCACCACAACGTTGCAGTTTGGATCTAGTACAATCGGTTCTCCGAGGTGTTCGCGTGTCCGCAATGCCACGGCGCGCGAATCGTTTGCGGTGGGTGCGGGTTTGTTGCCCCTACTGTCGCACCGTTCGCGTAAACTACACGTGCCCGCCGGTTGCTGATTCCCGCCGGCTCCGCCGCCGTTCGGCGCTTCCAGGAAGTTCGACATTACCAAGACCACCCGGAGCATCTTCATGCTGTTTCTGAGCTACGCCTATCGATTCCTCTCCAACTTCGTGTT
This sequence comes from Bradyrhizobium sp. 170, assembly GCF_023101085.1. Lineage (NCBI taxonomy): Bacteria > Pseudomonadati > Pseudomonadota > Alphaproteobacteria > Hyphomicrobiales > Nitrobacteraceae > Bradyrhizobium > Bradyrhizobium sp. 170. The sequence continues at coordinate 3,921,300 of NZ_CP064703.1, forward strand.
CCTGGCCCTGGTCTATTTCGCCCTGAATTTCCTCGAAAAGTATCAGCACCGCGTGGTCGTCGCGATTCTCGTGCTGATCTATACCGGCATGCATGCGGCGTCGGCGCTGCGGTCGTTTCACTTCTTTCAGCGCATCGAGCGGCTGGAACTGGAGGCACGCCGCCTGGTGGCGGCGCTGGGCGAGGGGCCGAATTCGACGTCGACGCGCAAGCAGGTTATCACCGAGGTCGGAACGCTGCGCCATGCCGGCGAGATCAAGGCCTATATCGACCTGCTGTTCCTCGCCATCGTCATCCTGCTCTGCATCGCCAAGATCGTGACGAACTGAACCCTTGTCCCGATCGCGGAGACCCTTGGGCTCAGGAAAACGCTTCAAAACAAATGATTAGCGGATGGTCCTGATCCATTCGATCAGAACCGCTTCTTCAAGCCGGCGACCCGAACCGACCGCCCATTCCGTTTGGCTTGTGCCGCCGGCTTGGGCGCGGTCGCGCCGGCGCTTTGCGGCGCCTGCGCGGTTTGTCCGTCGGACGCCGGCGGCTGGGCCGCGGCCGCGCGGCCGTGGCGGCGAGATTTGCCGGCGAGTTTTGCCGAGGAGACTTCCGTTGAACGCGCCTGCGCAGTCGATGCCGCCCGGCGCGCGGACGTGGCCAGCAGGGTCATGCTCGCTGATTCCGGAATTTTGAAAATGCTCCGGGCCGGAATCGGCAGCGCGGCCATTGTGGCGGCCGGCGGCAGCGTCGTTTGCCGCGGCCACGGCGCGACCTGTGGCAGGGGAACGCCGCGCCCGCGCCGTGCGGTGCGTGCGCCAAGACCGGTCGTGTGCCAATCGAGATCGGACAACGCCGGGACCGGGAGCACTGCAGGGCCGGCAGAAGCGAATTTCGGAACCTTCGGCCAGCGCGAAACCGCCACCGTCTCCGACGGCGGATGCAACAGCCATTGCTGCGGCTCGGTCGGCGTTGCCGGCCGATCAGGCGTCGCCGGCACCACATGGACGATGCGATAGCCGCGCACTTTCAATTCGTGCAGAATCCTCGGCAGCGCAGCGACCGTGCGCGGCTGAATGTCATGCAGCAGCAGGATGCCTTTGCCCTTTCGCTCCAGCCGCTGCATCGCAAGCTCATAGACGCGATTGGCGGAGACGTTGCGCCAGTCGTCGGCCGGGAAATCGGCGCTCCAGAGCTGAAGCCCCTTGGAAGCAGCAAATTCCTCGATCCCGTCGTTGACGCGCAGGCCGGGAATGCGCAGGAACGGCGCGGGCGCAGTGCCGTCGGCCAGCGCCGCGGTCACCGACGCGATGCCCTGCTCGATCTCCTGCCTGGAGCGGTCGAGCGGCAGGCGATCCATGCCGGTCGGATGGTTCTGACTGTGGGTGGCCACCGTGTGGCCGGCGTCACGCACCTTGCGCACGCCTTCCGGATTGGCGTTGGCCTGGCTTCCGACCAGGAAGAAGGTCGCCTTCGCGCAATGCGCAGCGAGAATGTTGAGGATCTGGTTAGAGTATTTCGGCAGCGGACCGTCATCGAAGGTCAGCACCACCTCACGATCTGCGAGCGGCAGCGTCTTGCCATATTGCATGGTGCCGATGATGGGATGGGCGCGCGGATCGACCACGATGGTGCGTGACGTGCCGATGGCGTCGGGATGACCCGGACAATCGGCAGCCGACGCAACCTGTGCGGCGACCGAGGTCAGCAGGCCCACGCACAAGGCGGTCCAAGGACGCCACCGACGCTCCCCAAATACGCTAGCGATCATTGAACCCCGGCTTCATTCCAAAGAGCACGCAACGTTTACATCTGATGCCATGAATGCCGCCTTAATCGCCTGAATTCCAGACCTAATTTGGCTTCGGGGCGTGATCCAGACCACAGAACCGCGTCAGCCAAAAAGATCGTGATCTAATGTGCTTTGTCGGACACGGTTTTGGCGCCTGCCGGGACCAGGTGGACGACGCGGTAACGGTTGTCGCGGAGGTAGCGCAGGAAGGCCGGCAGCATGGCAGCGGTCTGCGCCTTGGGATCGTGCAGCAGGATGATGCCCTTGCGGGCGACTTGCAGTCGCTCGGTGAGCAGTTTCAACTGCTGTGCCGGCGTCATCGGATTCCAGTCGCTGGCCCAGAGGTCGGCGCCGAACACGGCGATGCCGCGCTTTTGCAAGGCGTCCAGCGTCGCGGGCGTCATGTCAAAAAATGGAAAGCGAAAGAACGGCGTGCTCGGGGTCGTGGCGGCCTTTCCGTGCAGCGCCGTTTCGACCGCCGCGATGCCCTTGTCGATCTCGCCGATGGCCGCCTCCGGCTTCATGTATTTCAGATTGTGATGGGTCCATGTGTGATGCGCGATGGTATGGCCCTGCGCCGCTATTCTCCGCACCAGTTCGGGACGTTCGGAGGCCGGCTTTCCGATCAGGAAGAAGGTGGCGCGCACGCATTCATGCGCCAGCGCCGCCAGGATCTTCTGGTCCGTCGCAGGCCACGGTCCGTCGTCGAAGGTCAGCACCACCTCGCGGTCATCAAGCGGAAGCGTCTGTGGAAAGCTTTTGAGGCCCACGCGCGGGTAGGTGGCGGGGTCCACCGCGAGAACGCGTGAGGTGCCGAGCGCGTCCTTGCGGCTGCATTCGGCAGCCTGAGCCGCCGCAACGAAGGTCATCAATGCCGCGACCGCCGAGCACAGCGCCGCGCTTAAATTTCGGGTCATTTGCGGTTGGACATATTTGGCATTGCGCTGGGTGTTGCCGATTGGGTAAGCGTGCAGCGTAACTCAGACAAGTTCCCTCAATCTGTCAAACCGGCGAGGCGTGGCATGGCCGAGAAGATCGACGTTGCCCAGGCCGCAGACGCGCTGTCAGCGCAGGGCTCGGTACTCGACCATCTGCCGATGCGGGACGAAGAGAACCAGCTCCGCCGCGAGTTTGTCGAGGAGATCACGCGCGCCATCCACGCCGCCGACCGGCCGCTGTTGTGCGAGGTGGTGGCGGAACTTCACGAGGCCGATCTCGGCGATTTGATCGGGGCCCTCGAGCCTGAGGACCGTGTCACGCTGGTCGAACTGACCGGCGCCGATTTCGACTTCTCGGCGCTGAACGAGGTCGACGATTCCGTCCGCGAGGAAATCCTCGAGGAACTCGAACCGGAGACGGTCGCGGAGGGCGTTCGCGAGCTGGAATCCGACGACGCCGTCCAACTGCTTCAAGGCCTCGACGAGGAGGACAAGGAAGAGATCCTCGAAAAGCTGCCGCCCTCCGAGCGCGTCGCGCTGGAGCGGAGCCTGCTTTATCCGGAAAATTCCGCAGGCCGGCGGATGCAATCCGAGTTCATCGCGGTGCCGCCGGACTGGACCGTCGGCCAGGCGATCGACTACATGCGCGACACCCCGGACCTGCCGGGCCGGTTCTACGAGATCTACGCGGTGGATGCCGAAAATCACTGGCAGGGTGCGGTCTCGCTCGACACGCTGCTGCGGGCGCGCCGGCCTGTGCCGATCGCCGATCTCATCGACGAGGACCGCCGCCGCGTCTCCGTGCTGGACGACCAGGAAGAGGTCGCGCGGATGTTCGGCAAGTACAATCTGGTCGCGGCTCCCGTGGTCGACACCACCAACCGGCTGGTCGGCGTCATCACCATCGACGACGTGGTCGACGTCATCGAGGAGGAGGCCGACGAGGATCTGAAGGCGCTCGGCGGCGTCACCAGCGACGAAGAATTGTCCGACAGTGTCTGGACCATCGCGCGCGCCCGCTTCAACTGGCTGCTGGTCAATCTGGCGACGGCGTTTCTGGCGTCCTCCGTGCTCGGCCTGTTCGAGGGCCAGCTTGAGAAGATGGTGGCGCTCGCCGTGCTGGCGCCGATCGTGGCGAGCCAGGGCGGCAACGCCGCGACCCAGACCATGACGGTGGCGGTGCGGGCGCTGGCGACCCGCGAACTCGGCTCCAATAATGCGTTCCGCGTCGTCATGCGCGAGGCGATGGTCGGCCTCGTCAACGGGCTCGCCTTTGCCGTGATCACCGGCGTCGCCGCGGTGGCCTGGTTCAAGATCCCGGGTCTCGGCATCGTGATCGGCCTTGCCATCATCTGCAACCTGGTGGCCGGCGCGCTTGGTGGCATTCTGATCCCGATGGTGCTGGACCGGGTGCGCGCCGACCCCGCGGTGGCGTCGGGGACTTTCGTCACGACCATCACCGACGTGGTCGGCTTCTTCTCGTTCCTCGGCATCGCCACGCTGTGGTTCGGGCTGAAGTAGCTTTCGCCTTTGCTGCCCCTTTTATCGTTAATCGGGCCTTAACGCGCTTGGCTGATGATGTTGGCTCACGAGGTCAACATGCAGCGCTTGCGGCTGAAAGCGGACGGACGGATCGTCGAACTGCGGGACGGGCAGGAGTTCCCGCTCGCGCCGACGATGCCCGGAGTCGCCCTTGCGATCCCCGCGCCCGAGCCCGCGCTTGCAATGCCCACCGTCTCGCCCACAACGCCGGACGTTACACCCGGCGAAACCCCGGCCTTGCCGGCGGTGCGCGACCTGCGCCGCCGTGCGCAGCTGACGCAACTCGAATTCGCGGCCAGGCTTGGCGTGCCCGTCGAAACCATCCGGAACTGGGAGCAGGGCAAGCGTGCACCGCGCGGACCGGCGCGGGCGCTGCTCGCCGTGATTGCCCATTCGCCGGAAACCGTTTTCGCAGCGCTGGCCACGGAGGAACCGTCGCCCGTCTAGTTCGCGGGTTGCCCCGTTTTCTTCCCGCACACCGGACCCACCCCGGATCAAGTCCGCCGCAGGATTTCGCTTCAAAAGCGCTATCTGTTGGCACGGCAGTTTCCACAGCCCATAATGGGGCCGGTCCGCGGATACAACCGATGCTGTTTGTCGAAGCCAATGGCGCAAAAATACCGGCGATCGGGCTGGGCACCTGGGAATTGCGTGGGCGAAGCTGCGCCCGCCTGGTCGAGCAGGCGCTGCGGCTCGGCTATCGCCACATCGACACCGCGCAGATGTACGAAAACGAACGCGAGGTCGGCGAGGGCTTGCGCGCCTCGGGCGTGAAGCGCGATCAGGTCTTCCTCACCACCAAGATCTGGCCCTCGCATTTCGCGCCTCACGATCTGGAGCGTTCGGCCAAGGAAAGCCTGGTGCGACTGCGCCTGACCGAGGTCGACCTGTTGCTGCTGCACTGGCCGAACCCGCAGGTGCCGCTGGTCGAGACGCTCGGCGCGCTGGCACGGATCAAGCAGCAGGGGCTCGCGCGGCATATCGGCGTGTCCAATTTCACCGTGACCCTGATCGAGGAGGCGGTGGCTTCATGTTCGGAGCCGCTGGTGTGCGACCAGGTCGAGTACCATCCCTATCTCGACCAGACCAAGGTGAGGCAGGCCTGCGCGCGCCATGGCATGGCCGTGGTGGCCTATAGTCCGGTCGCCAAGGGCCGCATCAAGAACGATCGCGCGCTGCTGCGGATCGGCGACCGCTATCGCAAGACGGCGGCGCAAATCTGCCTGCGCTGGCTGGTGCAGCAGGGCGTGGCGGCCATCCCGCGGACGTCGAAACTCGAGCGGCTCTCGGAGAACATCGAGATCCTCGATTTCGAGCTGTCGGAAGCGGACATGCAGCAGATTTCCGGCATGGGCAGCGCCGGGGGCCGGCTCACGGATTTCGGTTTCGCGCCGAAATGGGATTGAGGCATTGCGCCGCCGGACGCTATGCTGGCGGCCCAGGGGACTATCGAACATCGTTTTGATGCGATGGAGCTGCGACGGATCATACCTTCGGACATCACGGCGTCGGCGATCGCGCATGGGTCGCTGCTGACGCTGGTGGTTCTGTTTTCCGAGGTGCATCCGTTCGGCGCTGTGACCGCCGAGCAGATCTCGGTCGAGATCGTGACCCAGCAAGACCTTGCCGAAAACAAGCCGGAACCGGCGCCAACGCCGCAGCCCGATTTCTCGCTGCGGGACAAGCCGGCGGCCACCGGTGCGCCTCCGCCGACGGTCCAGCCGGCGCCTGCCGGGCGGCCGCAGCAGCAGGCTGCGCTCGCCGCGCCGCGCGCGGCCCAGCCGCCGTCGGTCGCGTCGCCGCCGCCACAACCGGCGGCGCCGGCCTACAAGCCGCCCGAGCCGGATGTCTCGATCAAGTATCAGGTGCTGCTGGGCTTGCCGCCCGACCTCTCGCCCACGCTGCGGCTCGCTCCCTCGCAAGCCCGCAACAAAGGCGACGACGATTTCGACGCGCCGGCGGTCGAGGCGGCCGATGTCGCGAGCACGCTGGTGGCGGAGTTCCGCCGCCACCTCAAATCCTGCTCGAAACTGCCGGCCTCGCTGTCGAGCACCGACGACGTCAAGGTCAAGCTGCGCGTGTTGATGACACCGGATGGCAGGCTCGCCGCAGAACCGATGCTGATAGAGGCCAGCGCCTCGATGAAGGGCCCGTTGCTGATGCAGGGCGCCATCCGGGCGCTGTCGGCCTGTCAGCCCTACGCCATGCTGCCGGCGGACCGCTACGGCGAATGGAAGGTGCTCGATCTCAGCTTCACGCCGCAGGATTTTTCCGCGTCCTAGCGCGTGAACTCACCACCGCTCGATCATCCCGGCGTCAAAAGAGGAGAGGTAAAGGTCGCTCTCTCAGGGCCAAATGGAACTACGGTGGGCGAAACGGAAGCACTGTCCCGGACGTTGAAAGATAATCAACCAATGGACGTCGAGCCCTCGGCCGGCGGCAGGCCCATTCACTGGCGGGAGACGAGCATGACACTCATCTGGCTTGGTGTGCTTCTTGTTTTCGGCGGGGTGTTGCAGATGGCCTTCCAGCCAATCTGGCGCGGCCGATTAAGCGGTAGAAGGCGGCTTCGCGCCGGGCAAGCCAGCGACACCCTGGAACCTGAAAGACCGGCTGGCGGCTTTGGGTTCAAATCGAACTGGCCTGGTCTTGTGCTACTCGCGCTCGGCGCCGCTTTCTTGCTTGTCGGGGCCACCATCTGAATTTGAAACTGTTTCTAGCTCCCCATCGCCCGCCAGGCATTCGAGGCGAACTGCCGTCGCCAGGTGACGATGACGACCAGCGCGGTCGTCGCCAGCAATAACCAGGGGCTGACGAACCAGCCGAGATAACCAAGCGCGAAGAAGAACGCGCGCTGGCCGCGGTTGAAATGCCGCCCCGCCGCCTCGAACAGGCGCGTCGTGCGCATCACATGGGCTTCCGCTTCCGCGGTGTCGCGCTCTGACGACGGCGGCATCGCGCCGAGCAGGATCGCGACATAGTTGAACAGGCGGTACGACCAGGCGAATTTGAAGAAGGCGTAGATGAAGATCAGGATCAGCCCGACGCATTTGATTTCCCAGAGCGCAGGCGAGGGGGTGAGATCGACCGGCAGTTCGCGCAGCACGGCGAGCGCATCGTTGGTCGCCCTCAGCAGCGCCAGCGCACCACCGATCGCGATCAGGCTGGTGGAGGCGAAGAAGGCGGTGCCGTTCTGCAGCGAGGCCATGATCTGCATGTCGACCATGCGTGCCTCGCGGTCGAGCATGTTCCGCACCCAGACCTCGCGATAGTGGTTCATGCGCGCCGACAGGCTGTCGCGGCCGTAAGCCGTGTGCTCGAGCGTGAAGCCGTAGGCCAGCCATTCCACGACGAAGAACGCGACGGCGGCGATATCGACCCAATAGGCGCCCATGTGGCGAGATCCCCGGTGGTGGTTTGGCAATCGTGATGTACAGGTTGAACGCGTGCGGTGCACTATGGCAAGATCACCGTCGCAACAGGATTTCCCCGCAAATGTTGAAGCTGGTCATCGGCAACAAGAACTATTCGTCATGGTCGATGCGGCCATGGCTGGCGCTGCGCGCCAATGACATCCCGTTCGAGGAAGTGTGCATCCCGCTCTACACCGACGACAAGGCCGACAAGGACCGGATCCTGAGCTTTTCCCGCGCGGGCAAGGTGCCGGCGCTGGTCGATGGCGACCTCACGGTGTGGGATTCGCTTTCGATCATCGAGTATCTCGCCGAGAAATACCCGCAAAGTCGGCTGTGGCCGGAGGACCGTGCGCGCCGGGCGCATGCGCGCTCGATTTCGGCGGAAATGCATTCGGGCTTCATGCCGCTGCGCAATGAATGCGGCATGAACCTGCACCGCCCGGTCGGCGCGGTCGATCTGTCGGATGACGCACGTGCCAACGTGGCGCGCGTTCAGGAGATCTGGGCCGATTGCCACAGCCGTTACGGCAAGGAAGGACCGTTCCTGTTCGGCGCGTTCGGCGGCGCGGACGCGATGTTTGCGCCGGTGGTGCATCGCTTTCGCACCTATGCGATCGAGGTGAGGGGCGAGGCGCGGCATTATTTCGACGCGATGTTGTCGCTGCCGGCGTTCCAGGAATGGACCCGCGCCGGTCTTGCTGAAACGCTCGTCATCGAGCGGTTCGAGACGGTCTGATTTCGGGTGCGGGGCCTGTGGTCGGGCGGGGGTGCCAGGGCTCGCCGCAACCCGCGGCATTCTGTCCTATATTGGGAAAAGCGGCCTCTATATTAGGCAGGCGGGTTCCCGGGAACCGCAAGAATTGCCGCTTATCGCCCTGAAAAACATGCGGAATTTGCGCATTTGCCATGCCTCGATGCTGCTGGCTTTTGGGGGGCCGACTGTGCTAGGTTGCCGCAGGGTTCTCAAGTCGGCCGAAAGCTAGCGGGACCGTGAGCGCGGCCGGCGTTCTTGCGTAATGGAGAGGGCGTTGAAGCATAAGTACTCCGTTGGAGAGACTGTCTATTTTACTGCCAGCAACGTTGCCCGTCCGGCCGCCAGTGGCACCTATGAGGTGATCCGGCTGTTGCCGACCGATGGCGACGATTGTCAGTATCGCATCAAAAGCTCGACCGAAGCTTTCGAACGGGTCGCCAAGGAAAGCCAGCTCGCAATTTCCTGAAACAGTTGTGTGCAAGTAGTCGGCTGACGAAGTTCCACCTTTGGTTGCCGTCAAAAGGCCTCGTTCGCGGAAACATTCTGCCGAAAAGCGAATGCAGCAGTGCCGCATTCGTCTTTCGATCGCGTTTGATGCTGCGTTGAGGGACACCGCGCATGAACTGGGCCTGGGCTGCTTCGCTGGATCACATCTGGCACTCGCCGAACCTTCCGTTGTACCTGACGCTGGTCACGGCCGGCTTTGTCGGGATCATCGTTCTGATCACGCTGCTGCGTTCGGAGAGATCCGTGGCCAACAGCGTGCTGGCGCTCATCACGCTGCTCGCGGTCGGGGTCGCAGGCGCCGTGACCTTCCGCGGCTTCGGCACGCCAAACGGGGTTCAGTCGACGGAGGCGCCGCGTGCGGTTCAGACGGCTACCGCGCCGTTGCCGCAGCTTTCCTGTATTGACGAGCTGGCCGGCGATGCAGTCCTCGCCGCGTGCGAGAAGGCGCTGTTCGGTTCGGCCGAGTCGGTGGCTGCGGCCGTGGCCTACGCCGCCTCGCAGATCACGCTGCTGACCTCGCTCGGAGATGTCGCCACCGCCAACAAGGGCGCCGGCTCCGACTTGCTGGCGCTGCGCCGCGCCGTCGAGCGCGACCGTTACGGGTTGATGGCCTATGTACTGACGGCGCGGGACCGTTGCACGCCATCGGCCTGCCGCGCTTTCCGCTCGCTGAACGAGACGCGCCAGATTGCGGCCAACATGGAAGAGAGCGTCTATGAAAGCCTGATCATGCGCTACGCGGCGTCCTGGAACGCGCCGCAGGTCGCGACGGGCATGATCGCGGCGCTACCGCCGTCGCTCCCCACGGGCAAGCCCACCAACGCCGAATTCCCGACCTCGGCCTCCACCCCGCCGGTCAACATCATGACGCCCGAGCCGCCGCTAGGCGCCGCGCCGAAGCCGTCGTCTGCAACTGCGGCTGCGCCGGCATCGCCAGCCGCGCCGCGTCCGGCCGCGGCGACACCGCCAGCATCGCCGCCGGCACAGGCCGCCGCCAAGAAGCCGCCGCCGGCGCCGAAGCGGCCGTCCAACACAGTGCCGGTCCAGCTCGCGCCGTCGGGTTCGGCGCCCACAGCTGATAACAACGAGTGATCTTTTCAAAGCGCGCGCAGGCCGCTACATCGGCGGGATCATGCCGCTTCATCTCATCAAGCTTGCCGTCGGCTGCGAGTCAGTCAAGGAACTCAAGGGCTGGGTTGCCGAACGAATGGCAACCGCCAAGAAAAAGGGCCTGCCGCTTCGTCACGTCCACATCACACGGATGACGCCGAAGCGCGACGCGGAAATCCTCGCGGGCGGCTCGCTCTATTGGGTGATCAAGGGCGAAATCGCCGCGCGCGAAAAGATCATCGCGATCGAGCCGTTTCGCGACAAGGACGGTATCGGGCGGTGCCGCCTGGTGATGCAGCCCAAGGTGTTTGCGGTCTCGCCGCGGCCGATGCGCCCGTTCCAGGGCTGGCGCTACCTTGCCGAGGACGCCGCGCCGGCGGACCTCACCAAATCCTCAGCCGCCAGCGTGGCGGCGATGCCGGAGCCGATGCGCCGCGAATTGCGCGATCTGGGGCTGCTCTGAGGCTCCGTTCTAAACCCCGATATTGTCGATCAGGCGCGTCGTGCCGAGTTTCGCGGCGACGAGGATCCGCACCGGCCCGTCTTTCATCGAGGTGATCGGCGCCAGCGTCCCGGCGTGCCGGGCCTCGAAATAGTCCAGCACGAAGCCGGCGGCGCTGATCAGTTCGCGGCCGGCTTCCATCGCGGCCGCAAAATCCTCGCCGGCCTTCAGCCGCTTGGCGCTTTCCTTCATGGCGCGGTACAGCGTCGGCGCCGTCTGCCGTTCCTCGGGCGAGAGGTAGACGTTGCGCGAGGACATCGCCAGTCCGTCGCGTTCCCGCACGGTGCGCGAGCCGATCACCTTGACGCCGAGGTCGAGATCGGCGGCCATCTGCGTCACCACCCGCAATTGCTGATAATCCTTCTCGCCGAAGATCGCCACGTCTGGCCGGACTTGCGTGAACAGCTTGCCGACCACGGTGGCGACGCCGCCGAAGAAATGCGGCCGGAAACGATCCTCGAGCCCGGCGATGGCCGGGCCTTCCGGCACGATACGGGTGGCGAAGCCGTCCGGGTACATCGCCTTGACGTCGGGATTCCAGATCAGGTCGACCTTCTCGGCGGCGAGTTTGGCGACGTCGGCTTTCCAGGTGCGCGGGTACGAACCGAAATCTTCCGTCGGTGCAAACTGCGTCGGGTTGACGAAGATCGAGACGATGACTTTTTGCGCCCGGCGTCTGGCGAGCCGCACCAGCGACACGTGTCCGTCATGAAGCGCTCCCATGGTCGGCACCAGCGCGACGGCGGCCTTTCGGGCGCGCAAGGCCTCGACGGCGCGGCGCAATGCGGGAACGGTACGGACGACCATGGGACTTCGCGACATCTGGCCTCGATCTCTTGCAGCTTCTGACGGGGTGAGGGGGCCGGCGGCCCCGAACCTTTCGGCGGGCGCGCCGACCTTATAAGGCCGGAGCATTGCCGCCAAGTTTGCTTGGGCAAGGTTGCCTGGAATGGCACGCCTGCGGCAGCTAACGCGAGTCCGGAGCGACATCGCAACCGTCGGGATTCATCATTAAAGACACGCCGCGAGCGAATTGAATGCGTCGTCGTGCATTTCACTTGACGCGCAGCCGCGCGTGATTTGAAGATATCGTGCGGGGGTTGAATCATGTTGGTTCAGGCGAGTCAGGGTCAGTTCGGTTCGGCGCACGTCGTCGTGCTCGGCAACGAGAAGGGCGGGTCGGGAAAATCCACCTCCGCTCTGCATATCGCCGTTGCCCTGATGAAGGCCGGACAGCGTGTCGCCACCATCGATCTCGACTGCCGCCAGCAGAGTTTCACCCGCTACATCGCCAACCGGAGCGCGTGGGCGCGCCGCACCGGTCTCGACCTCGAAATCCCCGTGCACTACTGCGTCAAGCTCGGCGAGACGATGCAGATCGCCGACAATGAAAATTCCGAGTTCCAGCAGTTCATGGAGGCGGTGAGCGCCATCGAGCGCGCCTTCGATTTCATCGTGATCGATACGCCGGGTTCCGACTCCTATCTGATGCGTCTGGCGCATTCGATGGCCGATACGCTGGTGACCCCGATCAACGACAGCTTCCTCGATTTCGACGTGCTCGGCACCGTCGATCCCGCGACCTATTCGGTGACCGGCGAGAGCCATTATGCGGAGATGGTGCGCGACGTCAGGCGCAAGCGCCGCCAGATCGACGGCGCCACCACCGACTGGATCGTGGTGCGCAACCGCCTGTCGATGATCGGCTCGCGCAACAAGCAGCTCGTCGCCGACAGCCTGAAGGACCTTTCGCTGCGGCTCGGCTTCCGTTCGATCGACGGATTTGCCGAGCGGGTGGTCTACCGCGAGTTCTTCCCGCGCGGACTGACGGCGCTGGACGACATCGACGAGGCGACGCTGGGAACCCGGCCGAGCATGGGCCATGTCACGGCGCGCGAGGAAGTGACCAGCCTGTTGCGTCAGTTGAAGCTGCCGCTCGACGAACGCGGCCGCCGCCGGGCCGCGAACCGCGCCGAATGGTTCACCCAGGTCGACAAGCCGCTCGAAGTCCACGACATCATCGGCGACATCATCAGCGCCTGAGCCTTGATCCGCGCCTGAGCCTCAATCTGCGCCTGAGCTTTGGCCTATCGCGGCTCTATCACCGTCATTTTGAAAGGACCGCTGTTGGCGGCGGCATGCGCAACCGCTTCGTTGGCGCGGTCGAGTCCGAAGGCCGCGATCTCGAAATGATCGAGATCGACCAGGCCTGAGCGGATCAGGCCGGCCATCAGGGTGGCCGCATGCGGCGGGTACATCCATTGCCCGCGCAGCGTGATGCAGTTTCGCATCATCCACGGGTAGGGCAGCTCGAGGCCGGCGCCGCCTTGCATGCCGACGCCGCCCATCAGCACCACCCGCCCGTACGGCCGCACCGCCAGGATGGCGGTCCGCACCTGCACGGCATTGGCCGCGGGCGGGAGGATGTCGAGCACGCAGTCGATCGGGCCGGGCGCCGCCTGCAGGATGTGCGCGCGATCGTCAGCCTCGTGACCGCGCATCGGCACGGTCCGGACGCGGGCGCCGAACCGCTGCGTCAGTTCGGCCAGCGCCCGCTCGTTCCGCCCGGTTGCGACCACGCACTGCGCGCCCATCCCCAACGCGACGGCAACCGCGGCGCTGCCAAAGCTGCCGGTGGCGCCGTTGACCAGCGCGATCTCTCCGGCTTGCAGTTGCGCGGCGAGGAACCCGCCATAGGGCACGAGCAGCGTGCCGAGCGCGCACCAGCGGCCTGCGTCCTTCTCTTCGATGTCGCCGATCGAAACCGCGTTTTCCGTCGGCAGCCGCATTTGTTCGGCCCAGGCGCCGTCGTGGAAATACCGTTGCAGGCGCAGGCCTCCCTCGCTGCCGGCGGTGAGGCCCTGCAGGGCGATGTCGGGCGATAGCGCATTGTCGCGCGAGCGCACGGTCGGATCGCAATAGACCCAATCGCCGGGACGAAGCCGGGTTGCATCGGGGCCGGTGGCGCGGACGCGGCCGATCGCGCCGGGGCCGGGCACCACAGGCAGTTCCAGCAGGTATTTTCGCTCCCCGCTGAGGACCTCGTTGGCGTAGGCCAGCACGCGGCTCGCCACGACGTCGACAATGACCTCGCCGGTGCCAAGAAGCGGGTCGGGGCGGGTCTCGATCGCAAGCGGCGATCCGAACGCATTCAGGACGGCAGCCTTCATGGGGTCTCCTCATTTCGATGAAGCCGCATTCTCGCGAGCCTTCATGGGGCCAACAAGACCTGGTATTATCCTAGGACTGCAAGACCCCTTTTGAGGCACGGCGCGCATGGCGGCATCAGGCACGAATTCGAGGCAAAGCGAACTCGGCGACTTCCTGCGGTCGCGACGGCAGAAGCTGATGCCGAAGGCGGTCGGCGTGCCGGTGGGCCGGCGGCGGCGCACGCCCGGCCTGCGGCGGGAGGAGGTGGCCGAGCTCGCCGGCATCGGCGTCGACTGGTACATCCGCCTCGAGCAGGGGCGATCCGTCAGCCCGTCGGCTGCGACGATCGACGCATTGGCGCGCGCGTTGCGGCTGACCAAGGCCGAACACCGGCATCTGACGGAGCTGACGCAAAATGCCGACCGGCGCCCCTTCGTCCGCGAGACCGTACCTCCGGCGATCCGGCGCACGGTCGAACAGCTCAATTTGCCGGCCTATGTCACCGGACGGCGTTGGGACATTCTCGCCTGGAATGCGGCCGCGGAAGAAATCTTTGCGTTCAGCCGGCTGGCGGAAGCCGATCGCAACAGCCTGCTGTCGGTTCTGACCAACCCCGCGACGCGGCGGCTGTTCGGCGCATCATGGGCTGATGAGGCCCGACGCATCGTCGCCCAATTTCGCGCGACGCATGACCTGTGGGCCGGCGATCCCGCCTTCCGCGACCTGCTGGCGCGTCTGCGCGAAGGCTGTCCCGAATTTGCAGGCTGGTGGGAGGCCCACGACGTCAGCGGTGTCGCGGCAGGACGGAAATCCTTGACCCATCCCAAGAAGGGCCGGCTCAAACTGGAGTATGCGAGCTTCCAGGCCAATGACGACCCGGCGTTGAAGCTCGTTATCTACACGACGGTCTAAGTTTCGGGGATTGCGGTATTTGCGCACCCGTGGGCCGGTAGGTTCCCGGGAACCAAGCCTGCAGCATCACGTTTTCCTTAGACTTTTATCTAGTGCTCGAACCAAAGCTTGATTGGAGGCGTCGTAAGGAAAGACGGGTCGAATTTGTGGGGATTGCGCGGCTGCACAATGGATAGGTGCATCGCACAATGATCAGGCGGTCAACACACAACATTTGGCCTTTATGTCACGCCATCGTGACATATATCATCAACAAGGGACCGAAGAGTCTCAAACAGGGTTGGCCCCTAGCGGGGCGCGAGGACGAAGACGAACATGAAACGTGGAATTCTCGTTCTGCTTTCACTCTCCGTGCTGGTCGCTGTCGCGTATTTCACCGCGAGCAAGTGGGCGATCCGGCACGAGACCATTGCGTTTCATGATCCCGACCGCGACAACCGTCTGGTGGCAGTCAACGTCGCCATTCGCCGCGACAAGGAAATGCAGGCCAATGCCGGCTTGATCAAGCTGCCGGTTGCAATCCTCAATCACGGCAACACCGTCAAGCACACCGAGTACTCATTCCTCTCCAACATTTTTGCTGCGCGCGGCTACCTCGCCATCAGCCCGCAGCATGACCTGCCGACCGATCCGCCAATGGTTACCAAGGTCGGTGAGCTCTATGTCGGCCGTCTGCCGCAGATTCAGCGCGGCGTTGCCAACATCCATTTCGCCATCCACGAAATGAAGAAGGTTCAGCCCAACGCCGACTATGAGAAGGTGACGATGGTCGGCCATTCGATGGGCGGCGACATCACGATGTATTTCGCCAAGGAGTATCCCGACGAGATCAAGAAGGTCGTGACGCTGGACAATCTGCGCGTGCCGTTCCTGACCGACGGCAAGTTCAAGATCCTGTCGTTCCGTTCCAAGGATACGCACTTCAAGGCCGACCCCGGCGTGGTGCCTGACGACGAGCAGTGCGAGCAGTCCGGGATCACGGTCGTGAACACCGGCTTCCAGCATAACGACATGCGCGACACCGGGCCTGACGCCGCCAAATCCTCGATCCAGTCGATGCTCGACAAGTTCCTCGACGAGTCCGACAAGAGCGGCGCATTGAAGCCCGTGCCGACCAAGGTGCCGGACATCCTGACCAGCAGCCCGGGTCCGGTGCCGCTGTCCGTCCCGTTGGCCAGCAATCCGACGCCGAACAAGCCGGTTACGAACTAGGCGGCCGGCCGGTCGTCCTGCGTCTGCGGCTGCATTGACCGCCGCCGGCCGCCGTCCCACATAGAGCTTGCTGCTTACAAGCGAGCGCTCATGGCTGGCGAACCCACCAAACCGAAATCGACAGGCGATGTTGCGTCGGCAAAGGCCGAGGCGGCTAAGGGCGGCCCGTTGCCGCAGAGCAAGCCGTCGGCGTCGGACGATATCGCAGCCTTCGTGGCGAAAGCTCGCGCAATGTCGCCGCACCGAGCGGGCGCCAGGGGAAGGCTGGTGTTTGCGCTTGACGCCACCATGAGCCGGCAGCCGACCTGGGATATGGCCTGCGCGTTGCAGGCCGACATGTTTCGCGAGGCGGCTTCGCTCGGCAGCCTCGATATAAGGCTGGTCTATTACCGCGGCTTCAATGAATGCCGCGCCACCGGCTGGATCTCCGATTCCGCGCAACTGGCGAGGTTGATGGGCAAGATCGATTGCCAGGGCGGCAATACCCAGATCGGCAAGGTGCTGTCGGAGGCGCGCCGCGAGGCGGTGGCGTCTGGCGTGCGCGCCCTGGTGTTCGTCGGCGACGCCATGGAGGAGGGGGTCGACGATCTCTGTGCCAAGGCCGGCGAGCTCGGCCTGCTCAAGGTGCCGGTGTTCATGTTTCAGGAAGGCCACGACGCCACAGCCGAGCAGGCGTTCCGCGAGATCGCGCGGCTCACCGGCGGCGCATGGTGCAGGTTCGATCCGGGCGCCGCGGCGCAGTTGCGCGAGCTCCTGCGCGCCGCCGCAGCCTATGCCGCCGGCGGGCGCGAAGCGCTGCTGGCGCTGTCGAAAACCGCAAGCGGCGCGGCCGCGCTGATCGGCCAGATGAAGTGATCTGCGCCGCCGTTTGCTGCACGAGTGGCGACGCAGATCCTTGTTTAACGGCTGACGGTCGACTCCAGATCAACCGTTCAGCGGTCCCGCCCGTCAGAACACTACCTTGATGCCGCCGCTGACGCCGAAATCATTGCCGTCGGACCGTGCAAAGGTGGTGACGGCGTTGACGGTGGCGCTGACATTGCCGGCAATCGCCGCTGCGATGCCGGCCGCCACCTTGCCATAGGTCTGGCTGCGGCCATCGATCACGGTCAGCACCGGCAACAGCGGCGTCGTCACCTGCGTCGTGATGAGCGTGCGGCCGGAGCCGATGAAGTCATGCTCGGCGGTTAGATTCACGAACGGGCTGTAAATGCCATTGCCCATCACAAGCGGTGCGCGGAATTGCACGCCGGCACTCCCGGAGAGGTTCTCCAGCCTCTGCGCGTTGACGATGTTGGTGAGCAGAATGTCGCCGGTCTCGGTATATCCCGCGATTTGCGCGTTGGTGTAGGCGAGCCCGGCGATCGGACCAACGCGCAGCCATCCGGCGTCGAACAGGTAACCGGTCTTTCCGGCGAGCGTGAAGGTATCCGCATGGGTCGAACCGCGGATGGCGTCGATGATGCCCTGGCGGTCCGTGGCGTAAGCCTGGCGTCCATAGGCGAATAATCCGTCGGCAAACCAGTTGGCGCGGGTATAGGACGAGTAACCGCCGATCTGATACGCGTCGATGTTGTAGTGGGCGTTCTGAACCGCGAGGTTGACGTTCGGCTGCGAGTAACCGAACACCAATCCGGCGCGCAATTCGGGACTGACCTTGTACTCGACGCCGAGCGTGCCGCCGACCGAACGGTAGTCGTAGCTCGAGAGGAATGTCTGCGAGTCACGGCTGCCGCCGATATAGTTCACGTCACCGTAGACCGACCACCGGTTCTCCGCCACGGCGCGCGGCGGCGCCTTGGTCGGACCGTAGGCCGCCATGGCGTTCATCGCATTACCTATCGCGTAGGGTGTGAACGAGCGATACGCGTCGAGCCGGCCGAACACTGAGTTCGCAAAACCCGTGGCCATCGCCATCGCCACGTCGCCTTGCGGTGCGACCGTGAGCGGCGCGTCGATCTGGTTGGCCATGTAGCGGGCGATCAATGCAAAACCTGCGCTGGTGGGATGAATCGTGTCCCAATAGAAATAGCTGTTCTGAACGGTCGCCGAAGCCGCAAGGCAACCCGGAATCCCCAATGCGAACTGACAGCCGCTGGCGCTGGCGAAGCCATATTGCGCGGGATTGGCGGCTATCCGGGCCTGCAAGGTTTCGAAGTCAAACAGAAAGATGCGCGTGCCAGAACGGGCGGCAGGCGCGAGCTGTTGCTGGAGTTGTTGAAAGTAGGTTTGGGCCCATTGTTCGCGCTGCGCGAACGTCAGGGCCGGATCGCCGAAGGGGGCAGGGAAGTAGAACGGATTGCCGGGGCTGACCCAAGCGATGTTATGCGCGCCCAGCGCGATCAGTTGCTGAACGCCGGTCACCGCATTGGTGGCGGAGGTGGTCGCCAGCGCGCTGATCTGCGCGAGACTGTTGGCGC
Source organism: Bradyrhizobium sp. 170 (assembly GCF_023101085.1). Lineage (NCBI taxonomy): Bacteria > Pseudomonadati > Pseudomonadota > Alphaproteobacteria > Hyphomicrobiales > Nitrobacteraceae > Bradyrhizobium > Bradyrhizobium sp. 170. The sequence continues at coordinate 3,939,545 of NZ_CP064703.1, forward strand.
TGGTGAACTGGGCCTGATCGTTGCCGCCGATGGACAATGCGATGAGATCGCGCGAACCAAATCGCTGGCCGCTCGCCGCAAAGGTTGCGACCTCCTGAGCAAATCCCGGCAACCCGGGAATCACATTGGTATTGCCGGTCTGCGCGCCGCCGACCGCGTAGTTCGTCAGCGTCGGCAGATTGTAGGTGGTCTGCAGCGAGTCCACGAAGTTCGTGCCGCCGCTGAAGCGGCAGGTCGGATAGGTCGGCGGGCCGGCGGGGCAGGGAAAGCCGAGCAGGCGGAACGCGCCTCCCGGTGCAGACCCGGTGTCGGCGTAACTGTCCCCAAAGCCGGTGATTGAGGTGAACGGCGTGTTTTGCGCGAGCAGCGGCGTATGAGCCCCTGCGGTCAGAATTGCGCTGAGGGCCGGCAAAAGCGCGTGCCGCAAACCTCTCCGAATGGCCGAAACGGGCTGTTGCCCGACAAATCGCTGTCCGCGTCTTCTCATTGTCCCCTCCCAGGATTGCCGTTTTCCGCCATATTGGCATTATTGTTCACATCGTGAATTGTTCATGTCAAGAACAATAACACAAAGGATTTGCGCTACCCAGGCAACCGGGCGATGAAGGAGGATCAGATCGATCGACGAGAGAATCAGCGTGTCCGATCAAACACTGCGCGCGTCGCGTCCGGCGCCCCGGCCGAAGAAGGCGCGAAGCGCCGACAGGAAACGGCGATCCGTTGTGCACGCGAATGGACCCAGTGCGCCCATCAGCCTGGCGCCGCTCAACGGACTTGCCGGTTATTTGATCCGGCAGGCCCAGCTATGGGTGTTCCAGGACTTCAACGAAACCCTGGCGCCATTGGATGTTCGGCCGGTCCAGTTTTCGATACTGACGTTGATCAGCGAGAATCCCGGTCTTTCCCAGATGGCGCTGTCGCGGGTTCTCGGCATCGTCCGATCCGGACTGGTGCCGCTGCTCGACAGCTTGGAGGGCCGCGGGCTGCTCAAGCGATCCGCGTCCATGACTGACCGACGGTCTCACGCCTTGTATCTGACCGCGGAGGGTAAGGCGTTGCTCGTTCGCGCCAACGCCTTGGTTCAGGAACACGAAGAGCGCCTGAGGCAAAAGGTCGGTCCGTCCGGTCACAAGCAATTGCTCAAGGTGCTGGAGGTGTTCGGGCGCAGCACCTAATGCCTGAACAGGCAATCGCCGACCATGATTTTTGCCGGCGGGCGGCCTATATTAGAGCCATGCCAACCCTGATTGCCGGCGTCGTCGCCGTTGTCCTTCTCTACTTGCTGCTGCAGATGTTTCGTGCGGCCAACCCGGTCGTGCTTGCGCGCGGGATCAAGATCGCGGGCGGCGTGGTGGCGCTGGCGGTCGCGGCCTTTACCGGCCTGCGCGGCGAGCTTGCAATTGCAATCCCGCTTGGCATCTTCGGCGCCGGGCTGCTCGGCTGGTCGCCGTTCGGGCCGGGTAGCTTCAGCAATATCGGCGGGATCTTCGGCGGCGGCGCGCAACGTTCGTCGGGGCAGGCCTCGCGCGTCCGCTCGCAGTTTCTCGATATGAGCCTTGATCACGACAGCGGCGAATTGTCGGGCCAGATCGTGGACGGACCGAATGCCGGGCGCTCGCTCGGCGAATTCGACCTGCCGCAGTTGATCGCGATGATCCCGGCCTTCGACGCCGAGAGCGTCGCGTTACTTGAAAGCTATCTTGACCGCCGGTTTCCCGCCTGGCGTCAGAACGCGCAAGGCGACACGGCAGGGGGGCAGCGCCGCGCGGCGGCGACCGGAAAAATGACGGACGAGGAGGCCTATCAGATCCTTGGCCTGCAGCCGGGGGCGGGGCGTGACGACATCAGCCGGGCGCACCGCGCCCTGATGAAGAAACTGCATCCCGACCAGGGGGGCTCGACGTACCTCGCTGCCCGTGTAAACGAGGCCAAGGATACCCTTCTTCGCACGCATCTCTAGCTAACTCCGGCCCACGCCACCGACGCTACAAACCGAGAGTTGCTTCTGTTCTCTGACTAACGCCCCATATCGCCCGCCGTTGGTCGGCGTGGTCGATCATTCATTGCCGGTAAACCTAACCGCAAATTCTTGACGAGAAGTTTTCGCAGGCCGCATTGGGCGTGATTGCGTGAGAGCCGCGGCCCACTGTGTTTAGAAAACAACAAGGCCGGCGCTTGCGGCGCCGGCCTTGCGAACTTCAACGGGAAGTCCGGATCAGTTGCGAACGGTCATGCAGGAAATGTCGGCGCGCTTGAGCGTTTTGCACACGGCCTCGGCCTGATCGCGATCGAGACCGGCGAAGCGGGCGCGGAATAGCGTGCGGTCCTTGGAAACGACCGGCTCGGTGAAGGGATCGGCCTTGCTGAGCAGGGCGCTGGCCTTGGTGCGGGCGAGATCGATCCGCTGCTTGGCTTCGCTTTCGCTTTCGAGCGCGCCGACCTGGACGATCCAGCCGGTGCGGACCACTGCCGGCGCGGTCGGCTTGACGGCGTCGTTCTGTTGCACGGCCTGCGGCTGGGCGCGGGGGGCCGGATCGGCATAGGCCAGCGTCTGCGCGTGTGAGGCTTGCGAGGGCGCATGTGTCAGGCTGGAAGCGGGCAACACGCCGAGCACGCCGTTCCCGGTGCCGTGATTGGCCGGCTGCGGCAGCATGGCCGCCCTGAGGGCATCCCTGGCGGCTTCGGCCTTGGTCTCGGCGGCTTTTGCCACGACGGCGCTGGAAGTCTCGGCGACTTCGGGGCGGGCCGGGATGGCGCTGGTGATCGGCGGAGCCGTCGGCTGCGAGGGGCCGGCAGAGGCCAGTTTCATCGGACCGGCCTTGACCTGGACCGTCTTGACCTTGACCGGCTTCATCGGCTCGGCCGAGCCCGGGATCGCCGATATCGACTGGGACTGAATGACGCCGCTGGTCAACGGCGCGGGTTCGGGCTTGGCTTGCGACTCCAATTTATTCTGCTCGACCTTGGCGGGCGGCGGAGGCAGGGCAGCGGCGGCCGCCGCCATCAGCGACGGCTTCGCCGGCGCGATCGAGCGGGTTACGGGCATGGCTGCGAGCCCCGGTTCGGCGGCGGCAAGGGCGCCGCCGGACTGAGCCGTTTCGCCCGGACGCGAAGCGGTCTCGGCTTCAGCCACATCGACGGTGCCGTCGGCGGGATTGCGCTCGGTGATCGCGGCGACGGTACGCTTGGTGGCGCCCTTGTCCAGGTTCTCCGCCAGCAGGTTGCGCATGGTGGCGTCGCGCGAACCGCCGCTGCGGCCGCCCAGCACCACGCCGACGAGGTGGCGGTTGCCGCGGCGCATCGAGCTCACGAGGTTGAAGCCGGAGGCGCGGGTGTAGCCGGTCTTGATGCCGTCGATGCCTTCGACATTGCCGAGCAGGCGATTGTGGTTGCGGATCGACTGGCCGCGATAGGCAAACACGGAGGTCGAGAAGTAACGATAGTACCGCGGGAAGCGGTCCTGGATCGCGCGGCCGAGCGTCGCCTGATCGCGTGCCGTGGTGAGTTGTTCATCGTTGGGCAGGCCGGACGCGTTGCGATAGGTGGTTTTGCTCATGCCGAGCGCGCGCGCCTTGCGTGTCATCAGCCTGGCGAATTCAGCTTCATTGCCGGCAATGGCTTCCGCGATCACCACGGAGGCGTCGTTGGCGGAGCGCGTCACGAGACCCTTGATCGCATCCTCGACCTTGATGGTCTGACCGGGCCGCAGGCCGAGCTTGGTCGGCGCCTGTTCGGAAGCGAACTCCGACACTTCCATCTCGGTATCCAGCTTCATCTTGCCGGCGTCGAGGCGCTCGAACAGCAGATAAAGCGTCATGATCTTGGTCAGCGAAGCCGGGCGCCGGATGCCGTCTGGATTGTTCGAGGAGAGCACCGCACCGGAATTACCGTCGACGATGATCGAGGAAAACTGCGGGCTGTAGCTCTCCCGCACGACGTGGTGTCGACGGTGCTTGTAGCGGCGCGCTTCAGCGCTCTCGCTCGAGATCAGTATCGCGGTCGTGAAGGTAATGAGCCCGAGGGCGCACACGCGCAAAGCGCGCGAGGAAGCCAAGGTTGTACGAAGCATTTACTTCCCCGTCCCAATTTCTGTCTTGATCACCGGCGCGTGAGGCAAAATTGTGCCCAACAACCACTGATATTGCCCCGTTCGAAGTACCGATCCGGCCATCTGGCGCGGTCGGGTTGGCCGATCAGGTCGCTGTTCTAGCTAAGGTGCTGTTCACAAACAGCTTTCAAGCTGCCTGTCGGAAGACGAACAAATCCAGGAATCAGGTTAGGCGGGGCGGGTTTCCAAAAGATTAATTAACCGTTGCGTAAGACCCCGGGTTTTTGCGCTAATTGGCCATATTTGTGCGTCGCACAATATTTCTTGACTTTATTGTGCGGTGCACATATACGGATGACGTCAGGGGGCCGGGACCTCCCGGCAATCGGTTTACACCTGCAGTCTGGGAAAGGACTCCATGATGGTCAAGGTTGAAGACATTCAGAACTACGGCAAAGAGCATCTCGAATCGGTTGCCGCTTCCGCGAGCAACCTGCAGAGCGGCGTTCAGGCGATCGCGACCGCCTATGGCGACTACGCCAAGAAGTCGTTCGAGGACACCAAATCGTACGTTGAAAAGCTCTCCGGCGTGAAGTCGCTGGACAAGGCGATCGAAGCGCAGACCGAATTCGCGCGCTCTTCCTACGAGACCTTCGTCGCGGAGTCGCAGAAGATCGCCGGCCTCTACACCGATCTCGCCAAGCAGACCTTCAAGCCCTACGAAGGCCTGGTCGCGAAGTTCAACCCGGCCGCGCACTAATTCGTTCGCGATTTTATCCGGTACTAAAAAGCCCGGCCGTTGCGGCCGGGCTTTTTTCTTGGCGCCACGACGTAAGCGCTTATTTATAGACGCGTAGCTTGGCCAGCGACTGGCCGATCGAATTGAACGCCGATACGGTCTGGCTGGGATCGGTGATGTGGTAGAACTTGTCTGAGCCGCTGGCGCATTCCTTGAGTACGGCAGACTCCCCATCCCCGCCAGTATCGACCTGGACGGTGTAGATTGTGATGTTGTGCGGCGCCGCCTTGGCGTTTGCGCACAGGATCTTCTGCCGGGCATCGATCTGCGACGCATTCGAGTACCAGCGATTCTGCGTGTTCAGGCCGTCCGACAGCAGGACGACGGCATCCTTGTAGGTATAGTTCGCGGTGTCCTTGGCCGGGGCATTGAACGGCTGCACGCCTACGCCGAGCGTCAGCCAGGCCCATGCCATACCGATGCCCTGGTTGGTATTACCGGTGGGCTGCAGGTTGCCGATCATCGTCTTGAGCGTCGTCCAGTCGTAGCTCAGCGGCATGATCGGTGGCATATAGGGATTGTTGCCCGACTTGCAGTATTGTTCGACAACGTTCCCCTGCCAATTTTTTGTAACATATTCTTCGGCTACAACCATCGTCGGCGCGTTGGTCGAACTCGGCGCAGTGTTCTTGGTATCGTAATCCTGCGTGCGGTCGGTGACGCAGCCGGTCCACTTGGTCTTATCCGGCGTCCAGATCCTGCTGGAGTTGCTAAGGCAGTCACTCTTGTTCGTCTTGTTGGCTAGGCTGCACGTCCCCCAGGTCGGGTTCTGATCGCTCCACACATCCCAGTCGATCCAGGTCTCATCCTTGAAGCTGGTGCCAAGGTTGACGTCCTTGGCGAACGGAACAATCGAAATGTAGATGTCGCCGGGATTCTTCGCCAGCGCGCTCAACTGATCGACGAGGGCTTTGGCGGCCGTCTGCATCGCCGGCATCTTGCCGTCGTTCTGCATCGATCCGGTCACGTCGAGCGCCATCGCGACCCGCATACGTACGTTGCCCCAGGCCGAGGTGGAACTGGTCTTGAAATCCATCGTTGGGAAGCCGACGACCCGCATGAAACCGGTTTCTATGTTGCCGGAGCCATTGACCAGGATCGTCGATCCATTGCCGGAGTTCTGCGCATAGCTCGCCGTGATTGCGAGCGACTTGGCCTCATTGTTGGTGTAGAGGGCCCTGAAATACTCGTCTGCCTTCGCGCTGATTTGCGAGGTATTGATGGTGCCCTCGGTCAGGTCCTTCGCCAACATCAGGGCGGTGGAGTCGAGGGCGGCCTGCATCGAGGATCGGGCGGCGACGGCGCGGGTGTAATCGACCGCCGCCCCGACGAAACTGATGATCGGGATGACCGCGATCCCAAAGAGGATCGCGATATTGCCGTCGTTGGCGCCGGCGAACCGGCGGGCGGCCGCGCGAAGGCGACGGAAAACGACTGTATCGAGCATGGCTCTCACCGCAAATGTGATTTCTACGGGCATTTCCGCCCGGGCCGCTAAACAGGGGGTAAACCGGTTCCGCCAAAAACGGCTCAAAGCCTGCGCATCGCCAGACCGGCTGCCAAAAGCGCCTGCTATCGTCAACGGCGGCTAAACGGGCGGTCGGGGTCCTTTGTCAAATCAGGCAGAAACGATTAACCTTGGTCTGGATAGCCGAGCCGGGAATCGGGCCGGTCCGGGATCGTGTCAGCCAGCGTCAATGCGCTTGCAGCGGTCCGGCGGCAGACCCATATTCCAGGTGCCGATCCGGCTAACGGGTCGGACCGGGAGCGGCGATCTGGAAAAATGCGTTGCTGGGTACTTCGCGGTGGCTCACGCCCGAGCCGGTCGCGAGAGGGCTTGGATACGCCGTCCGGTCACCCCTTTTGGAATTTCGAACGCCTGAGCCATGTTGCAGCCAACCTTCAAAGTTTGTTCGTCCGCGCCGGCAAAGTCGTCTGCTTCTGCTCCCCGAATGGGCAATGACGAGAACCGCAATACCGGAACCGGTGGGCCGTCGACGTCGGTCATCACCAAGGTCAAGCCGAAGACCAAGCGTCCGAACCTGTATCGCGTCCTGATTCTGAACGACGACTACACGCCGATGGAGTTCGTCGTTCATGTGCTGGAGAAATTCTTCCAGAAGGACGCCGAAGCGGCCACCAAGATCATGCTCCATGTGCATCATCACGGGATCGGTGAGTGCGGCGTGTTCACCTACGAGATTGCCGAGACCAAGGTCACGCAGGTGATGGATTTCGCGCGCAAGCACCAGCATCCCCTGCAATGCGTGATGGAAAAGAAATAGCCGCGCATGGCTCTCGGCCCGGCCGGAGAGGGGAACGGGTCTTGCATTGACTGCGTTGACGAAGCCGATCGGTTTTCCCGGTAGTTTTTCGGGGGAAGGGTGCGTGAATTTAGAGGAAAACCACCTTTCCGGAACCGGTCTTTCGCCACGATCGTGCGTAACTATATGACAGGTAATGACGAAGGTTGTTGTTGCCTGACCGGGTAATGGCGATCATGATGACCGGGGGCCATAGAGGACGAGAATGCCAACTTTTTCCCAAAGCCTTGAACAATCCCTGCATCGTGCGCTGGCGATTGCAAACGAGCGGCACCATCAATACGCGACGCTCGAACACCTTCTGCTTTCGCTGATCGATGACTCGGATGCGGCGGCGGTGATGCGCGCCTGCAGCGTCGATCTCGACAAGTTGCGCACGAGCCTCGTCAACTATCTCGAAACCGAATTCGAAAATCTGGTGACTGATGGCGCCGACGACGCCAAGCCGACCGCCGGATTCCAGCGCGTGATCCAGCGCGCGGTGATTCACGTCCAGTCTTCCGGTCGCGAAGAAGTGACCGGCGCCAACGTGCTGATCGCGATCTTCGCGGAGCGCGAAAGCCATGCCGCCTATTTCCTGCAGGAGCAGGACATGACGCGGTACGACGCGGTCAACTATATCAGCCACGGCATCGCCAAGCGGCCGGGCGTCTCCGAAGCGCGCCCCGTGCGCGGCGTCGACGAGGAGACCGAGACCAAGGGCAACGAGGACGCCAAGAAGAAGGGCGAGGCGCTCGAGACCTATTGCGTCAACCTCAACAAGAAGGCGCGTGACGGCAAGATCGATCCGGTGATCGGGCGCAATTCCGAGATCAACCGCGCGATCCAGGTGCTGTGCCGCCGGCAGAAAAACAATCCGCTGTTCGTGGGCGAAGCCGGCGTCGGCAAGACCGCGATCGCGGAAGGGCTCGCCAAGCGCATCGTCGATTCCGAAGTGCCGGAAGTGCTGGCGGCCGCCACCGTGTTCTCGCTCGACATGGGCACGCTGCTCGCAGGCACCCGCTACCGCGGCGATTTCGAGGAGCGGCTGAAACAGGTTTTGAAGGAGCTGGAGGCGCATCCGAACGCCATCCTGTTCATCGATGAAATCCACACCGTGATCGGCGCCGGCGCCACCTCCGGCGGCGCGATGGACGCGTCCAATTTGCTCAAGCCGGCGCTCGCCGCGGGCAACATCCGCTGCATGGGCTCAACCACCTACAAGGAATACCGCCAGCACTTCGAGAAGGACCGTGCGCTGGTGCGCCGGTTCCAGAAGATCGACATCAACGAGCCGACGGTCGAGGATGCGATCGCGATCCTGAAGGGCCTGAAGCCCTATTTCGAGGATTACCATCGGCTGAAATACACCAATGAGGCGATCGAGGCCGCGGTCCAGCTCTCCTCGCGCTATATCCACGACCGCAAGCTGCCCGACAAGGCGATCGATGTGATCGACGAGTCGGGCGCCGCACAGATGCTGGTCTCCGAGAACAAGCGCAAGAAGACCATCGGCATCAAGGAAATCGAGACCACGATCGCGACCATGGCGCGGATCCCGCCCAAGAGCGTGTCGAAGGACGATGCCGAGGTGCTGAAGCATCTCGAACAGACCTTGAAGCGCGTCGTGTTCGGCCAGGACAAGGCGATCGAGTCGCTTTCCGCAGCGATCAAGCTGGCGCGGGCAGGCTTGCGCGAGCCGGAGAAGCCGATTGGCAGCTACCTGTTCTCGGGCCCCACCGGCGTCGGCAAGACCGAAGTGGCCAAGCAGCTCGCGGCCTCGCTCGGCGTCGAGCTGTTGCGCTTCGACATGTCTGAATACATGGAGCGGCACACGGTTTCGCGCCTGATCGGCGCGCCTCCCGGCTATGTCGGCTTCGACCAAGGCGGCCTCTTGACCGATGGCGTGGACCAGCATCCGCATTGTGTGGTGCTGCTCGACGAAATCGAGAAGGCGCATCCGGATCTGTACAACGTGCTGCTGCAGATCATGGATCACGGCAGGCTGACTGACCATAACGGCAAGCAGATCAACTTCCGCAACGTGATCCTGATCATGACCACGAACGCGGGCGCCGCCGACCTCGCGCGCCAGGCCTTCGGCTTCACCCGCAACAAGCGGGAAGGCGACGACCACGAAGCGATCAACCGTCAGTTCGCACCGGAATTCCGCAACCGGCTGGATGCGATCGTCTCGTTCGCCCATCTCAATGCCGACGTCATCGGCATGGTGGTGGAGAAGTTCGTGCTGCAGCTCGAGGCGCAACTCGCCGACCGCGACGTCACCATCGAGCTGTCGGAGCCCGCCAAGGCCTGGCTGATCGAGCATGGCTACGACGAGCAGATGGGCGCGCGTCCGATGGCGCGCGTGATCCAGGAGCACATCAAGAAGCCGCTGGCGGATGAAGTACTGTTCGGTCACCTGAAGGGCGGCGGCCATGTCCGCGTCGTGCTGGTTCCGGACGAGGCCGGCACCGAGGGCAAGAACAAGATCGGCTTCGAGTTCGTCGAAGGACCGGTGACGCCGAAGGCGGAGAAGCTGCCCGGCGCCCGCAAGCGCAAGCCGAAACCGGGCGGCCCCAACGGGGGCGGCGGGTCCAAGGGACCGGCCTCAAAGGGCCCGCTGGTCAAGGCCTGACCGGAGGCTAAAGCGAATTAAGCCGGCGTGTCGCGAGACCGCCGGCTTTTTGCTGGGTGGCGCGGGGCGTTCAACCCGGCGGCGCGTTAACGCGCTGTTGGCAACGTACAAAAAACTGGGGCCGTAGGAGCCCGGTTGGATCTTCCCGGTTAAGCCGGTTTAGATCACCCGGTTGGATATTTCGGGCGGAAACCAACTGGAATCGCCGCCATGAGCGAACAGAAATCCATGCCCCGCGGCCGTACCCTCCTGGCCGGCAAGATCATCTCGAATTACGGCCAGTCATCGATCGATTGCATCGTCCGTCAGATATCCGATGTCGGCGCCGTCATCGAAGTCGAAAGCGCGCTCGGCATTCCCCAGCATTTCCATTTGCTGATCCCGGGCGAAGGCGATCCGCAGCCGTGCAAACGCGCATGGCAGTCGGAGAAGCAGGTCGGGCTCGTGTTCGAGACGGCGGAAGCCGCCAAAGAGGAAGCTGCCCGGAACAGCACCGAGGAGGCCAGGAGCGGCGATCAGATCGTTCGGGGCCAGTTGCTGGCGCTGCGGGCGGCGCTCGATGTCGTCGATGTCGGCGTGCTGCTGCTGGACGCCAACATGAAATCGCAATTCATCAACCGCGCGTTCCGCCGCATGTGGGCGTTGCCGGATGCTGTCGCCGATCGAAATCCGGCATTCGTCGCGTTGATGTATCATGGCCGTGACACCACCAACGCCTACGAGATCGAGGCCAGGAGTATCGACGCCTATGTCGCCGAGCGCGTCCGCCTGGTGCGGGCGGGCGATACCAGGCCGCTCGATCTGCGCCGCACCAATGGCGAGGTGATCCGGATGCAGTGCGCGAACCTGCCCAATGGCGGCAGGATGATCAGCTATACCTACGTGACCGACATCGTCCGCCACGCCGATGAACTGGAGGTGCTGCACAGTGCGCTCGACAACGTCTCCGAGGGCGTCGTCATGCTGGACGGCAATCTCAACGCCCAGTTCCTGAACAGGAAGATGCGAACCTTCTGGGGCGTTACCGGGGAGCAGGCCGCCAGGCGTCCGTCCTATGAGTCGCTGATCAGGAATTCGCCGCATGCAAACGATCGCGGGATGACGCCGGACCAACTGGACGCGTTCTATGCCAGCCGGGTTGCCGCCGTGCGGGACGGCAGCGAGCCATTGCGGGACCTGCGAACCACCGACGGCCGCAACATCCGGGCGCATTGCGCGCTGCTCAAGAACGGCGGCCGGATGCTGACCTATTGCGATGTCACCGACCTCGTTCGCAACGCGCAGCAGATGGAAGAACTGGCGACCATCGATTCGATGACGGGCCTGTACAACCGGCGGCATTTCTGGACGCTGGCCGCGGCAGAATGGAGCCGGTTTCAGCGCTACTACCGGCCGCTATCGGTGCTGATGATCGACGTCGATCATTTCAAGGCGGTCAACGACCGCTACGGGCATGCGGTCGGTGACGAAGCGCTGGTCGCCGTCGCCAATGCCTGCCGGGAAGGCAAGCGCAGTTCCGACATCGTCGGAAGGCTCGGGGGCGAGGAGTTTGTGATGCTGCTGCCGGAAACCGATCTCGATCAGGCGAGAGTCGTCGCGGAGCGGGTTCGCCGGAATGTTGCCGCCAACGCGTTGGAGGCGCACGGGGTCCACTTCAACGTAACCGCCAGTGTTGGTTTTGCGGCCGCGACGGTGAGCATGTCGGGATTTGAAGCCTTGCTGCATGCGGCCGATGGCGCCCTGTGTCAGGCCAAGGCCGAGGGCCGTAATCGCACCGTCGCATGGTCACCGCCACCGGCAGCGAAGCTCGCGGCGGAGTAGGGCGCCGCCGGGCCTCTAGCGTTGGTCGAGCAACTCGTTGATGCGGCGCTGCAGTTGCAGCTTCTTGATCTCGCTTCTCCGCAGCCGTTCCGCGAGATCGGAGACCGGCTCGGCAGGGCTTTCCGCCCTGAAGGCGACGCCGACGAAATTGTCGCGCCACCAGATTACTTTGGCCAGGAAGGAGCGGCCCTTGCGCGCAATCCGCAGCGAGAGCTGCTCTTTCGGCAACTGGATGTCATTGCTGAATTCGATGGTCGCGCCGTGGTCGGAGATGTTGCGGACGATGCATTCGCGCGTCGCGCCGCGTTCACCGATCTCGGCGACGCCGCCATACATCACCTTGTCGCGCACGCTCTCGCGCCGGTCTCGCATTGATATCTCCCAACAAAGAAGGAGACTTTTACCCCGCTTTGTGCCCCGTAAAAGATCGGCTGATGCAAAATGCGGCATTAACGTAAACTAACGCCGGTTCCGATGGCGCCGATTTCGGGACAATTGCAGCGCAAAAAAGGCGGCGCGCCGCGGTGGAACCGCGGATCCACCTGCCAGCCGTGATCGTTTGACTAGCGTTTTCACCGCATGCGCGCTCTCGGATTTCAACTGCCATGCAAGGAGCCCGATTTCTTCGCGCCCTGTGGTGCGCGGTGCCGCTCTTGTTCTCGGTTGCGCCTGTCGGCGCCGAGGACGCGGGTGAGGCTACCCGGTCGAGCGTCGAGCCACGCGCGATAACGGCTGGCGGGGCGCGGGAGAGCGACACCCGCGAGGCGATGTGCCTGATGATCGAGTCGGCCGCGAAAGCCTCACACCTGCCTCTCGAATTCTTCGCCCGCATCATCTGGCAGGAGAGCCGCTTCCGCTCCGACGCGATCGGGCCGGTGACGCGCAGCGGCCAGCGCGCGCAGGGGATTGCGCAGTTCATGCCGGGCACCGCGAACGAGCGCGGTCTGCTCGATCCCTTCAATCCGGTGCAGGCGCTGCCCAAATCGGCGGAGTTCCTGGCCGAGCTGCGCGACCAGTTCGGCAATCTGGGATTGGCGGCTGCGGCCTATAATGCCGGCCCGCGCCGGGTTCAGGAGTGGCTCGCCGGCACCGGTGCGATGCCGCAGGAGACGCGCAGCTACGTTATCGCCATCACGGGCTCCACCGTCGAGGATTGGGCAAGTGCGCAGAAGGGCGGCAGGACACCGGAGCGGATACCGACGTCGAGCTGTCGCGACTTGATGGCGCTGCTGAAGCAGGCGCCCAGTCCCTTCATCACCGAACTCGAGAACCGCATCACGCTCGGCGCCGCCAAAGTGTGGGGCGTGCAGCTAGCCGCCGGCTTCAGCCGCGACAAGGCGCTCGCGATGTACGCCCGCGCCATCAAGCGGCTCAGCGCCGTGATCGGCGACCAGGATCCAAGCCTGCTCTCCTCGGTGATGCGCAGCCGCGGCACCCGCGCCTTCTATCAGGTGCGGATCGGGGCCGACACGCGGCCCGCCGCCGACGATCTCTGCAACCGCATCCGCAAAGCGGGCGGGGCGTGCTTCGTGTTACGCAACAGGGGCGTGCCGGGATGATGCACATTTCCGTAGCCCGGATGGAGCGCACGCAATCCGGGACCGGCTTGTCCACTTGTGAGAATCCCGGATTACGCTGCGCTCCATCCGGGCTACGCTCCGTAGATCGTCATTATTTGCAAAAGTCAGTCACGCTGTTTGAGGCTTCCGGGATGTCTCGGCTACATTGGATTGAGTTACCGGCGGCCGGGCGGATAGCGATTTCCGCTCGCCCCCGTGCTGATGATTGGCTGGAGACGGAGGTCGGCGAATGGAAGGCATCCGGCCTGGATACGGTCGTGAGTCTTCTCGAACGAGAGGAGGTTTCCGAGCTCGGATTGCAGCGCGAAGCAGAGCTTTGCCGCACGAGCGGCATTGAGTTCGTATCCTTTCCCATTCCCGATCGTGGTGTGCCTGAAGCCAAGCGTGACGTTTTGCAGATCGCGAGTTCTATCGCGAGCGGTATTGCTGACGGTCGCTCGATAGCGATTCATTGTCGGGCAGGGATCGGCCGGTCATCGATGATCGCGGCATGCGCGCTGATCTGCACGGGAATCGAAGCCAGTGACGCGCTCGCACGGATTAAAGACGCGCGCGGCCTGACGGTGCCGGACACCGATGAGCAGCGCGACTGGATTATCGCCTTTGGTGCAATGTACCGAATGCCCTAGCCCTGAAAAACAGAGGCGTGCTGGGGTGAAGCACATTTCCGTTGCCCGGATGGAGCGCAGCGCAATCCGGGACCGGCTTGTCCACTTGTGAGATTCCCGGATTACGCTGCGCTCCATCCGGGCTACGGGACTACTGCATAGCCGCTCTGAGCGGCCGCTCGCTTGACGCGGGCAGCTTTGGCCAGCCCTATGCCCGCGACGAGTCAAACCCCACCGGTCACCATTGGCGCTACCTCCGCTCTCTTCCCCCAGCTGGAAAAGCCCCATCCGCGCCTTCGCGTGGGGCATGAGCTCGGTCGCATCCACGGTGCTGACGCTGGTGCTGTTTGCGACCTATCTCGGCATCGGTGCGCTGGCCCATGACAGCCATTTCAGCCTGGGCTGGGTGCTCGGCAGCACGCTGCTGGTCTGGGCGGGTCCGGCGCAGATCATCCTGATTTCGACGCTCGGCTCCGGCGCGACCGCGGTGCAGGCCGCGATTGCGGTGACGGTGAGTGCGATCCGGCTGTTTCCGATGGTGGTGTCGGTGTTGCCGCTGATGAAGACGCCGCAGACAAAACGCCGTCACCTGGTGCTGGCGACGCATTTCATCGCGGTCACCCTGTGGGTCGAATGCTACCGCCTGCTGCCAAAAGTGCCGCGCGAGCGGCGGATTGCGTTTACGCATGGGCTTGGCTGCGGTCTCGTCACGGTCTGCATGGTCGCCACCACGCTCGGCTATGGCCTTGCCGCCAACCTGCCGCCGCTGTTTGCAGCCGCGATCCTGTTGCTAACGCCGCTGGCGTTCCTGCTGTCGACCGCACGCAACTGCCGGCAGATATCGGACATATTGGCGCTGGTGCTCGGGATCGCGCTGTTTCCGCTGGTGTCGATGCTGCACACCGGCGTCGATATCCTGATCAGCGGCGTCACCGCCGGCACCATCGCCTATGGCGTGCACTGGTGGCGCGAGAGGGCGCGCGCATGAGCGAGTTTTTCGGCAGCCCGCAGGCGCTGTTGGTCCTGGTGCTCGCCGGCTTCCTGCCCAACGAGGTCTGGCGCATGGCCGGGCTGTGGTTCGGCGCCGGCGTCGACGAGGGCTCGGAAGTTCTGGTGTGGGTGAGGGCGGTGGCGACCGCGATCCTCGCCGGCGTCATCGCCCAGATCCTGGTGCAGCCGCCGGGCGCGCTGGCCGGCGTGCCGGACTGGCTGCGCTACAGCGCGGTTACGGCGGGCTTTGCGATCTTCATGCTGATGCGACGCTCGATCTTTGCCGGCGTGGTCTGCGGCGAGATCGTGTTGCTGGCCGGGAAATGGTGGCTCGGTTGATTGCAGGCGGCGGATAATCCGGTACTGTCCGGCACATAAGAAACGTCGAGGAAACACAATGAACTGGCTGAAATTATCGGCGCTGGTGGGCGCTCTCGTCTGCGCCGCGCCGCTGGCCCATGCGGCGGAATATCCGGTGCGGCCGATCAAGCTGATCGTGCCCTATGCCGCGGGCGGCCCGACCGACGTGCTTGGCCGCATGGTCGGCGATTATCTCAGCCGCGACCTGAAACAGCCGGTCGTGGTCGAGAACAAGGCCGGTGCGCAGGGCGCGATCGGCGCCGAAGCCGCGGCGCGTTCCGAGCCAGATGGTTACACGCTGTTCTTCACGGCGGCGTCGATCTTCGTGCTCAATCCGCTGCTCTACAAGAAGCTGCCCTACGATCCCACGCGCGACTTCCGACTGCTTGCGCTGGTCACCGATCTGCCTGTGGTGATGGAGGTCCATCCGTCCGTGCCGGCCAAGACGGTCGCGGAGTTCGTGGCCTACGCCAGGCAGAACCCGGGAAAACTCAATTTCGGATCGGCCGGCACCGGCGGCACCATTCATCTGGCCGGCGAGATGTTCAAGCAGATGGCCGGCGTCGACATGGTCCATGTCGCCTACAAGGGCGCAGGCCCGGCGCTGACCGATCTGCTGTCGGGCAACATCCAGTTGATGTTCGATACGCTCGGCACTGCGCTGCCGCCGGTCAAGGGTGGACTACTGCGGGCGCTGGCGGTCTCTTCGGCGCAACGCATCCCCGATCTGCCCGATGTTCCGACCATGGCCGAAAGCGGCTATCCGGACTATGGCGTCAGCGTCTGGTACGGGGTCTCCGCGCCGGCCAAGCTGCCCGACGACATCGCGCAGAAACTCACCGCCAGCCTGAACAAGGCGCTGAACGATGACACGTTCCGCGCTTCGCTCGACAAGGTCGGCTTCCCGCCGCTGCGGCCCAAAAGCCAGGCCGAGATCGACAAGTTCGTCGCCACCGATCGCGCGCGGTGGGCGGGCGTGATAAAAGCCCTCAACATCTCACTGGATTAGGATATCTGGATTAGGAAATGGTTCGAGAAAGCGAAGTCCGCGAGGGCGAAATCACCGTCGACATGCCGCCGGCCCGCGATGCCGGGCTGGTCTTTATCGGCCGCATCCGCACGCCCTGGAAATCGCGGCTCGAGACGCCGCGGCAGGGCCGCCAGGACGGCCCGGTCTGCCGCCTCGAGATTTTCGAGCCATGGGTGCCCGCGATCAAGGGCGTCGACTTCTATGAAAATCTCGAGGTGATCTACTGGCTGCACCAGTCGCGCCGCGATCTGGTGCTGCAGAGCCCGAAGAACAACCAGAAAACCCGCGGCACGTTCTCGCTGCGCTCGCCGGTGCGGCCGAACCCTATCGGTACCTCGATCGTGAAGTTCGTCAAGATCGAGGGCAACGTCATCCTGGTGCGCGGCCTCGACTGTCTCGACGAAACGCCGCTACTCGACGTGAAGCCAGACCGCTGCGAATTCACGCCGCTGGCGCCGCCGCAGCCCGGGGATTTCGAGACGGAGTAGTTACTCGTAGCCCGGATGGAGCGAAGCGAAATCCGGGGCCGGTGTTACAAACGTCGCATACTTTCCCGGATTACGCTTCGCTCCATCCGGGCTACGGAATCGCCATAGTGCCGCGACCAGTTTCGTCGCTGAGGGCGAATGGAGTGTTCGGCGTGGCCAGAAAGGTGTTTCAAGACTTCGCCCATGTCTTGTGCCAGCGCTTTATTGAAGTGCCATCAAATAAGGACCTCGTAAATTTGGTCCTCCTTGGCGGTGGGACACTTGTGTTGGACATCGTGACGCGAAAGGCGACCTGCAATCGCTATCCCATAGAGCCGTTGCCATACGCTGCAGATGCGCGGGGCTGGCTTGATTCACAAATGACAAAGCAGAATATTCCAATCGAAGAACTGGTGGGTGCGTCGCTCGTCGTTGAATATGTCGTAAGTCTTAGCCGAAAGCCGGAGAATCCGGCTTTTCCAATTGCTAAATTTGACTTTGCTTGCACCGGCTCGATTTCGTCACCGGATCGCCTGTACACGTCTGCCCTGAAGGCGGAAAAGGTGTGGGGATTGTATACGGTTTCGTGAGCACTTGTGGCTAAGGCGCGTAGCCCGGATGGAGCGAAGCGCAATCCGGGAATTTGCGTGATGTTGGCAACACGAGTCCCGGATTACGCTTCGCTCCATCCGGGCTACGTGATCTATCCCAGCGCTGCGGCCAGCTTGGTCGCGTTGTCTTCCAGCACTTTCACATCTTCCTTGCGGCTCGCGGGCGGCAGCAGGGCGACGCCTTCATGGCGCGGCATCACGTGCATGTGCAGGTGGAACACGACTTGCCCGCCGGCTGGCTCGTTGAACTGCTGCACGGTGATCCCATCGGCCTTGAAGGCTTTCATGGCGGCGGCGGCGATCTTGTGGGCGGCGCGCGCGACATGGGCGTACTCGTCGGGAGTGATGTCGAGGATGTTGCGGGCGGCGGCCTTCGGGATCACCAGCGTATGGCCCGGCGAACGCGGCATGATGTCGAGGAACGCCAGCACGTGATCGTCCTCATAGACCTTGTGGCAGGGAAACTCGCCGCGCAGGATTTTTGCGAAGGGGTTGTTGGTGTCATAGGCGGGCATGGTTTTTCCCTCGAGGTTTGATCTCAATCTCACGTCGTCTACTGAACAGGTCAAGCCTCGTCGGCCGCCTTGCGGAACGGACCGGCCTCGGTCAGTTCGCGTCCGGCCGCCGCCACGTAGGCGCGCTCGCGCTTCAGATAGTCGGCAATCGCCCGGCGCAGGTCGGGATCGGCGATGAAGTGCGCGGAATAGGTGGTTTGCGGGAGATAGCCGCGCGCCAGCTTGTGCTCGCCCTGCGCGCCGGCTTCCACGATCCTGAGGCCGCGCTGGATCGCGAAATCGATCGCCTGATAGTAGCAGACCTCGAAATGCAGGAAGGGGTGATGCTCGACGGCGCCCCAGTTACGGCCGAACAGCGTGTCCGAGCCGATGAAGTTGATGGCGCCCGCGATCCAGCGGCCGTTGCGTTTGGCCATCACCAGCAGCACGTCGCGGCTCATGTTCTCGCCGATCAGCGAGAAGAACTTTCGGGTGAGGTAGGGCCGGCCCCATTTGCGCGAGCCGGTCTCCATGTAGAACGCGAAGAATGCATCCCACGCGTCCTCGGTGATGTCACTGCCGGTCAGATGGTGGATCGTGATCCCGGCGGCAGTGGCCTCGCGCCGTTCGCGCTTGATCGCCTTGCGGTGACGCGAGTTCAGCGACGTGAGGAAATCGTCGAAAGTCCCGTAGCCTTCATTGCGCCAGTGAAATTGCTGGTCGTTGCGCAGCAGGAAGCCGTGCGCCCCCAAAAACTTCGCTTCCGTCTCTGGGGCGAAGGTTACATGCACGGAGGAAGCATTGGTCGCGTTGCAGAGCGCCATCAGTCCGCTCGCCAGCGCGGTTCCGATCCGCTCGCGATCGACGCCGTCGCGGATCAACAGCCGTGGGCCGGTGGCGGGCGTAAACGGCACCGAGGCCTGCAGTTTCGGATAATAGCGCCCGCCGGCGCGCTCATAGGCGTCGGCCCAGCCGCGGTCAAAGACATATTCGCCTTGCGAGTGCGATTTCAGATAGCAGGGCACAATGCCGGCGATCTCGCCATCGAGCCTTGCCAGGAGATGCCGCGGCCCCCAGCCGGTGCGGGCGCAGGCCGAGCCGGAGGCTTCGGCGGCTGCGAAAAATGCGTGGGAAACGAAGGGGTTATAGGCGGGCTTGCAAGGATCGCTTTGAGACCCGCTGGCAGTCAGCGTGTCGAGATTTTCGAGACTGTCCGGATTAGGCTTCGGATTGGCGCAGGCGTCCCAATCCGCAGCCTTGATGTCGCTGGCGGAGGGGACGGCTTCGAGGGTGATTTCGGATGACGCCATCTAGAAATTCGGACCGGTCCCATCGTGCGATCAGCCATCGCGCATGGTGGCCAACGCTTCAAAGATCGTGCATCGGGCGGGCGAGTTCAAGGTGGGCGGCTGCGCATCAGGTTCCCGGCAGGAACCCCTCGAAGATCATCTGGTCGGCGTTGCGCGCGGCGCGGGCGCGCTGCTCCGGCGTGCGCACGGTCCAGGCAAGCAGCGGCAGCCCAAAAATGTTGCGGGCGATCCAGGGGGCGGCTGCCGGCAGTTCATCCACCCAATAGGCGACGAAATGCGGTTGCGTGCGAAAGGCGTGGCGCAGATGCGTCATGCCGCGGCGCTGTTCGGCTGACGCTTCCGGCCACTCTTCGGCGGTATATTCGCGCTCCGCCACGATGCCGCGCGCGCGTCCGGGGATCAGTTCGCGCAACGCCACCACCTGGTCCGGATCAAAGGACATGCCGACGGCGGGACCGGAATAGGAGCCAAGCACCTCCGCCATCCGTTTCACCAGCCGGCGGTCGCCATCGAAATGGCTTTTCACCTCGATCACCAGCGGCACGCGGCCGGCGACAAGCGAGCAGAGATCGCCGAGCGTCATCATCCGCTCCGGCGTGTTCTTGAATTGGACTGCCTTCAGTTCGGCCGCGGTCTTGCCGAGCAACGCGCCAGAACCCTCGGTGAGGCGGCCGAGCGCGTTGTCATGATGCACCATCGCCTCGCCATCCAAGGAAAGCTGGATGTCGCATTCGATGGCGAAATTGCCGTCGACGGCGGCCTGTGCGGCCGCCGGCATGTTTTCGACGATGCCACGCGAAATGTCATGTAGGCCGCGATGGGCGACCGGCCGCGCCGTCAGCCAGCCCGGAGCACGCATCGGAATGGCTCCGCTCAGGACACCTCGAAGATGGCGTCGACCTCGACGGCGGCATCCGAGGGCAGGGAGGCGACGCCGACGGTGGTGCGGGCATGCCGGCCCTTGTCGCCGAAGGCGGTGACCATCAGGTCGGAGGTGCCGTTGAGCACCTTGGGCCCGTCGAGGAAATCAGGCGCGGAATTGATGAAGCCGCCGAGCCTGACCACGCGGACCACCTTGTCGAGATCGCCGAGCGCAGCCTTGACCTGCGCAAGCAGGTTGACGCCACAGCCCTGTGCGGCGGCATAGCCCTGTTCGATGGTGACGCCGGCGCCTAACTTGCCCTTGGCGATCAGCTTGCCTTCCGCATTGGCGCACACCTGGCCGGAGACGAACAGCAAATTGCCGGTACGCACGAAGCCGACGTAATTCGCCATCGGGGTGCGCGGCTCGTTCAGCACGATGCCTTGCGCCGCCAGCTTCTGTTCGACCGTACCCGCCATGTTTTTCTTCCCCGATTGGTGTGACTTTCCTGACCCGAGATCAGGCGTGCATTGTTTCGCGCATCGCGCCGCCGGTTGCAAGCGACGGCAGATCGGCGGCGCGAGGCTGCGGCCAGCGTAAATCGCCCCGCAAAATTGCCGAAAAGCAAGGCTTCCCGGCGTCAAATTCCTGCGTTCCTCAGGCGCCGCCCTAGTTGCGACGCAATGGAGCCATCACTAATGTAACCGAATCTCCCTCGAGGAAAAAACTGGACATGGCTAGCTCGCTCCCGATTCCGGTCCGCGCTTTGGTGTTCTCGGCTG
The DNA here is from genome assembly GCF_023101085.1 of Bradyrhizobium sp. 170. Classification (NCBI taxonomy): domain Bacteria; kingdom Pseudomonadati; phylum Pseudomonadota; class Alphaproteobacteria; order Hyphomicrobiales; family Nitrobacteraceae; genus Bradyrhizobium; species Bradyrhizobium sp. 170. The sequence goes on from NZ_CP064703.1 coordinate 3,960,248, forward strand.
CCGCCACCCTGATATCCGGCTTCGCAAGCGGACCGGCGCTGGCGGCTGCCGGCGGGCCGTTTCTCGCCCATCAGGCGCTGTACGAATTGAAGCTCGTCAAGTCGCGCGGGACCAACGCGATATCAGGAGCGCGCGGGCGCATCCTCTACAATTTCTCGGGCAGCGCCTGCGAGGGCTACACGTCCGAATTTCGCCAGGTGTCCGAACTCGACAGCGGCGAGGGCAAGCTGACGCTGAGCGATCTGCGCTCGCATTCCTGGGAAGATGCCGCGGGCAAGAGCTACCGCTTCAAGATCGATACGCGGATGAACGATGCCGATTCCGCCCCGATCGATGGCATGGCGGAGCGGGTGGGCGACCGCATCACGGTCAAGCTGAAACAGCCGGTTGCGAAGACGTTTGAGCTCGACGGCAAGACCGTGTTCCCGACCGAGCAGATCCAGCACATCATCGCCGCCGCGCGCGCGGGCAAATCGGTGCTGGAACTGATGGTCTATGACGGCTCCGACAATGGCGAGAAGGTCTACAATACGCTCTCGGTGATCGGGCAGCCGATTCCGGGCACCCGCAGCATCGCCTCGCCCGATCCCTCGACCGCCAACGACCAGATGAAGACGCTGACCCGCTGGCCCGTGACCGTGAGCTATTACGACCGCGACGCCAAGACGAAGGAAGGCGAGCAGACACCGGTTTACGCGATGTCGTTCGAGCTGTTCGAGAACGGCGTTTCCCGCGCGCTGGTGCTCGATTACAACGATTTCGTGATTGCGGGCGCGATGGGCCGGTTCGACGTCAGGGATTCCAAGCCGTGCAAGTGACGGCGCAGTCGAACTCGAGCTTCTCGAACGTCATCCGTGCGTGAAGTCGCCGGGCTTCAATCCGAGCGCTTTGACAGCTGGCTCCGGAAGCGCCCCCCAGGCTTCGACCCTTTCGTTCGGGGCCATCATTGCGGCGATAATTGCCTCGGCCTTTGCCGGATCCTGCTCAGCCACATAGTAGACCGAGCGAACAGGCGAACCGCCTCCCAACGATTCAGTTGTTACGAGGACAACCTGACCATTTGCCATGCCTGGATATACCACTGACGCGGTGCCGTTTCCACGATGGTGAAGGCTGATCTCCGCGCGCCCGCGGTGCAGCAACGGCCATGCGAGATTGGACGCGCCATCTTGCATTGTTCCGGTCCGGTACCAATTACGAAGTGTGGGAGGCAGAATCGCTCAGGGAGCGAGGACGTGGCCAGTAAGAAAATGGCAGACGGAGGGCTCCCGGTGATCGCGCGCTTTGAGGTGCGCCACCGCAACTACCTCGCGCCAGACGGCTCGATAAACAGGCCGCTCCCTGCGTTCGCCTCCGATGCAAGCCTGCTCGCCTCGCTCTATCGCGCGATGGTGCTGCTGCGCAACTTTGACCGAAAGGCTGTTGCATTGCAGCGCACCGGCCGGCTTGGGACCTATGCCGTTTCGCTCGGCCAGGAGGCGGTGTCCGTCGGCATAGCCAGTGCGATGCGGGAGGAAGACGTCCTGCTGCCCTCCTATCGGGACAATGGCGCGCTGATCTGGCGTGGCGTCAAGCTGGAGGAGATTCTGCTGTTCTGGGGAGGAGACGAGCGGGGCAATCAGTTCTCCGGGCCGGTCCAGGATTTCCCGTTCTGCGTACCCGTGGGATCGCAGGCGCCGCATGCTGCCGGCGTTGCCTATGCCTTCAAGCTGCGCAAGCAGCCGCGTGTCGCCGTATGCATGTTCGGCGACGGCGCCACGTCGAAGGGTGACGTCTACGAAGCGATGAATTTCGCCGGTGTACACAAATTGCCGGTCGTGTTCGTCGCCACCAACAATCAATGGGCCATATCCGTACCGTTGCGGCTGCAGACCGCCTCCGAAACCCTGGCGCAGAAGGCCATCGCCGCCGGGTTCATCGGCGAGCAGGTGGACGGCAGCGACGTCGTGGCGGTGCGCGCCGCGGCCGAAGACGCCATTGCCGCAGCCCGCGACGGCCAGGGGCCGCGCTTCATCGAGGCGCTCACCTACCGGCTCGGCGATCACACCACCTCTGACGACGCATCACGCTATCGTCCGGAAGAAGAAGTCCAGGCTCGCTGGAAGGAAGAGCCGATCGCGCGTTTGAGAGCCTTTCTTGCCAACCAGAAGATCTGGAGCAAAGCAGACGAGGAACAGCTCGCCGCGGAGTGCCATGAGCGCGTCGAGGCGGCGGTCGAGCGCTATTTGGCAGCCGAGCCGCGCGAGGCCGAAACCATGTTCGATCATCTCTATGCCGATCTGCCCGAGGTTTATGTCGCGCAGCGCCGCCAACTCGCGGGAGAGGGCGATGGCTGAGGTAACGTTGGTCGAAGCCGTCAATCTGGCGCTCGCCCGCGCGATGGAGGATGATCCCGATGTCGTCGTGCTTGGCGAAGATGTCGGCATCAATGGCGGCGTTTTCCGCGCGACCGTTGGGCTGCAAACGCGTTTCGGTCCGGAGCGCGTCCTTGATACGCCGCTTGCCGAACTCCTGATCAGCGGGCTCTGCGTCGGCATGGCGGCGCAGGGGCTGAAGCCCGTCGGCGAGATCCAGTTTATGGGATTTCTGTATCCCTGCATCGATCAACTGGTGAACCACGCCTCCCGAATCCGCAACCGCACCCAGGGACGGCTCACCTGTCCAATGGTTCTGCGCACGCCGCATGGCGCCGGCATTCGCGCGCCCGAGCACCATTCCGAAAGCACCGAGGCGATGCTCGCCCACATCCCCGGCTTGCGCGTTGTCATCCCGTCGTCGCCGGAACGCGCCTACGGTTTGCTTCTCGCCGCGATCCGCGATCCTGATCCGGTGGTGTTTCTGGAGCCGACCCGCATCTACCGCGCGGCGAAAGGCGAGGTGGAAGACAACGGTGAGGCTTTGCCGCTGGATGTCGCGTTTATCCTGCGGGAAGGCCGCGACATCACCCTGATCAGCTGGGGCGCGATGCTGAAGGAAACCATGGCGGCCGCCGAGGCGCTGGCTGCCGAGGGCATCGCCGCCGAGGTCATCGATCTCGCCACGCTCAAACCCTACGATGAAGTCACGGTGCTCGGTTCGATCGCAAAAACCGGACGTTGCGTCATCGTGCACGAGGCGACACGGACTGGCGGATTCGGAGCCGAGATCGCCGCGCTGATCGCCGAGCGCGGCCTGACCTCTCTGCTCGCACCCGTGGCCCGCGTCACCGGCTACGATACGGTCATTCCGATGGCGCGTCTTGAGCAGAAGTTCATGCCGTCGGTTGGCCGCATCGTGGCGGCCGCGCGCAAAGCGTGCCAGTTCAGTTGACTTCTAGCGGACTTGTCCCATGCGCCAGTTCGTATTGCCGGATCTGGGAGAGGGCCTCGAAGAGGCGGAGATCGTGAACTGGCACGTCAATGAAGGCGATCACGTCGTCACCGATCAGCCGCTGGTTTCCGTCGAGACTGACAAGGCCGTCGTCGAGGTGCCGTCACCGTCAAGCGGACGTATCCTGCACCTGTTTGGTGCCAAGGGAGATGTGGTGAAAGTAGGCGTGCCGCTGGTCGAGTTTGCCGAAGGCCCCGAGCAAGACACCGGTACAATTGTCGGCGAACTCGGTACCAGCGAGCCGCCGCCGGTGGCAGCAACACTTCCCGGGCCCGCAGCCGGACAGAAAGCCCAGGTGTTTCCGGCGGTGCGCGCGCTCGCACGCAAGCTCGACGTCGATCTCGAGCTCGTCGAAGCCACGGGACCCGGCGGCTTCATCACGCGTGCGGATGTGGAACGAGCTGCCAAGACCTTGTCGCATACCGGACCCGCCGAGCCGCTGCGCGGTTTGCGGCGCGCGATGGCCCAACGCATGACGGCGTCTCATGCCGAGATCGTCCCCGCCAGCGTCACCGATGACGCCGATATCGACGACTGGCGAAAGGGCGAGGACGCGACCATCCGCCTGGTGCGCGCGATCGCCGCCGCCTGCAAGGCGGAGCCCGCGCTCAATGCCTGGTACAATGCCGGCGCGGGAGAGCGGCGTCTGATCGGGCGCGTCGACCTCGGCATCGCCGTTGATACCGGGGGCGGCCTGATCGTTCCGGTCTTGCGCAATGTCGCAGAGCGGGACGCATCGGATTTGCGAGCCGGGCTCGACCGAATGCGGGCGGACGCGCTCGCGCGCTCGATACCTCCGGGCGAACTGCGCGGCGCGACCATTACGCTGTCGAACTTCGGCATGATCGGAGGCCGGTTCGCCAACCTGATCGTCGTGCCGCCGCAAGTGGCGATCATAGGCGCCGGCCGGATTGCCCAAAGGGTGGTTGCACATTTGGGCCAGCCAGCCGTCAGGCGGGTGCTGCCGTTGTCGCTCACCTTCGACCATCGCGTCGTGACGGGCGGCGAAGCCGCGCGCTTCCTGGTGGCGCTCAAATCGGATCTTGAGCAGGTTTCGTAGCTGTGGCCCGGCCACGGATTGCGGCATCGCAAACGTAAAAAGGGATCATCGGCCGCGGAAATGCCGCGGATCGCCAATCCCGGGCATATTGAGATTCGAGGAGGACACCCCATGTCATTTCGATAAGGGAGTCCTTGCTGTGCAGACCGTACGGGCGACTCTTGTTGCGGCCGCTGCAGCGGTAGCTCTGGCTGTCTCTCCCCTTGCCGCCTCGGCGGGGGAGGCCAACAGCAAGCTTGCGCTGACCATCTCGGTCGACGGAGCGATCGGGCCGGCAACGGCCCGTTATGTGAAGGATGCTCTGACCAAGGCAAGCGAACGACGTGCCGAGGTTGTCGTTCTGCGCATGAATACACCGGGCGGTCTCTCGACCAGCATGCGCGAGATTATCGCAGACGTGCTGGCTTCGCGCGTTCCCGTCGTCGGTTACGTTGCACCCTCCGGAGCCCATGCGGCCAGCGCCGGGACCTATATCCTCTACGCCACGCATATCGCGGCAATGGCGCCCGGCACCAATCTCGGAGCGGCGACGCCGGTGCAGATCGGCGGCCCGCTGCCCGGTCTGCCCGACACTACCCCTGACAAGAGCGATAAGGACAAGAAGGACGGCAGCGACCAGAAGCCGAAGACGAAGGATGCCATGACGGCGAAGGCGACGAACGACGCCGTCGCCTTGATCCGCAGCCTTGCCGAGTTGCGCGGCCGTAATGCCGATTGGGCGGAGAAAGCGGTGCGGGACGCCGCCAGCCTGTCCGCCAATGCCGCGTTGCAGGCGAATGTCATCGACCTCGTCGCACGCGACCAGGCCGACCTGCTCAGGCAGATCGATGGTCGCACGGTCGAGGTTGCGGGTGGCGAGACGCGGCAGCTGGGGACCAGGGACGCCGCGCGTGAAGCGATCGATCCCGGATGGACCTTGCGATTTCTGAGGGTGATCACCGATCCCAACGTCGCTTTCATTCTCATGCTGGTCGGCATCTACGGCCTGATCTTCGAACTTTCCTCGCCCGGTGCGGTCGCGCCCGGCGTGATCGGCACGATCTGTCTGCTGTTGGGCCTTTATGCGCTCAATATGCTGCCCATCAACTATGCGGGCCTCGGCCTGATCCTGTTGGGGATCACGCTTCTGGTCATCGAAGTCTTCAACCCGACCGTGGTTATCGGTCTCGGCGGGATCATCGCATTCGTGCTCGGAGCAGTGATGCTGTTCGAGATCGAAGAGCCCGGATTCCGGCTGTCATGGTCGGTGATCGGCATCGCTGCGGCGATCTTCATTAGCCTGATCCTGGTTGTCCTCGGCTCGCTTCGACGCGCCCGAAAAGGCCCCATACGGCTCGGCGCGCAAGCCATGCGCGGCCTGTCTGCCGAAATCCTCGACTGGTCCGAGCGCGAAGGCCACGTCTTCACCCAAGGTGAGCGCTGGCAGGCGCGCGGCGACGATGCTTTCAAGCCCGGAGAGATGGTCGAGGTGGCCAACGTCGTCGATTTGACGCTGGTGGTACGGCGCCGGCCGGTGCTGACCGCCAGCGAGGGAGGTACGTCATGATGCTTGATTATTTGTTTTATGGGTCGCTCGCGGTCATCGTGGTCCTGTTTCTGTTCTCGGCCATTCGCATCCTGCGCGAATACGAGCGCGGCGTCGTGTTTACGCTCGGCCGCTTCACCGGCGTGAAGGGTCCGGGATTCATCATCCTGATTCCGGTCGTACAGCAGATGGTGAAGGTCGATCTCAGGGTGATGGTACAGGTGGTGCCGCCTCAGGACGTAATTTCGCGTGACAACGTTTCGGTCAAGGTCAATGCCGTTCTTTACTTCCGCATCATCGATCCCGAACGCGCGATCATCAAGGTGGGCGATTACATGGCCGCGACCAGCCAACTGGCGCAGACCACACTGCGATCGGTGCTGGGCAAGCACGAACTGGACGAAATGCTCGCCGAACGGGACCGACTTAATGCAGACATTCAGGAAACTCTCGATCAGCAGACCGACGTCTGGGGTATCAAGGTCACCGCCGTCGAGATCAAGGATATCGATCTCAATGAAACCATGGTGCGCGCGATTGCCAAGCAGGCCGAGGCGGAGCGGTTGCGACGCGCGAAGGTGATCAATGCGATGGGCGAGCAGCAAGCCGCCGAGAAGCTTGTCGAGGCTGGCCGAACGCTTGCGCAGGAGCCGCAGGCGATGCAGTTGCGCTACTTCGCGGCGCTGCACGACATCGCCGGCGAGCGATCCTCGACCGTGGTGTTTCCGCTGCCGATGGACTTGCTCGGCCATGTGACAGGGCGGCGGAGCGAAGCGACCTGATTGTGGTCGTTGCCGGCAACAAGCCGTTCGCATGCCGCCGACCCAAGGGGAGGGAGTGCTGATCGATCGGTGCCGCCGAACATTCGGCTGGAAGGTTCGGCTGTACCTGACAACCAGGGAGAGTCACGATGGTAACGTATGTCGTGCTTGCCAACTTCACCGACCAGGGAATCCGCAATGCAAAGGACTCGCCCAAGCGGGCAGAGGCTTTCAAGAAAATGGCCGAGACCTTCGGAGTGACTGTAAAGGAACAGTTCTGGACGCAGGGACGGTATGATATTGTGACGATCCTCGATGCGCCGGATGAATTTTCGGCCATGACGCTTAGCTTGAGTCTTGGCGCCCTGGGCAATGTTCGCACCGAGTCGTTACGAGCCTTCTCGGCGGCTGACATGACCAAGGTTGTCGGGAAGATGCTCTGACAGCCGCTCGTCACGGACGATTTGGCGCCTGCTGCTCGATGTCCCGAACCGGGGCCTGTCCCGAAAATGGTATCTCGGGTTCATACGCCTCGGGCTCGAACTGTTCTTTGAAGATACCTCGCAGCAACCGCCAGAGTTCACGGTGCCCGGCCGTCTGACCGCCTTGCGTCAGATACGCCGCGATGTCCATGACGTCGGTTCGATAATCCGTCGCCCCGCGGATCCGCGAATCCAGGTAGGTCCACTCGTGTTCGACGTACAAGCGCTTGGTGTCGGTGTCGAAGACCAGGTTCCAGAAATCCAGTTCCGTGACTTCCGGGCCTTTGACCTGCCGATGCAACTCCCGTTTCAAAAACGCCATCTTTCGCTCCTTTTGCGTCGGATCGTGAAACGCATCCGGACCTATGCGCCCGTCCAAATTGGAGACTTGATAGAAATCTGATCATTCCTTGCCGGTTCAAGACCGCACAGGGCGAGTATTTTCCCTGAGGGATGGTCGAGAGCGCCGGACCCGGATACGCTTCGCCCCAATCATGCACGTCAGGGAGGCACAGACATGAGCAAGCTCGAAAAACTTCGGCCAAGCGGACTTCACCACAATCCGGCTTATTCGCACGTCGTCGTCGCGTCAGGCGCGCGCACGATCCATATCGCGGGACAGGTGTCCACCGATGAGGAAGGACGCGTGGTCGGCGAGGGTGATCTGGCCGCGCAGACGACACAGGTGATGCACAATATCGGCCTGGCACTGAAATCCGCCGGTGCGGGTTATTCCGATATCGTGAAGATCACCACCTTCGTCGTGGGCTACAAGCCGGAGCTCCGTCCGATTATCGGCAAGGCGCGCTCGGCGTTCTTTGAAGGCATGGAGCCGCCGGCGAGCACGCTCGTCGGTGTAACGGCGCTTGCGGCCCCTGAATGGCTGATCGAGATTGAGGCCGTCGCCGTCGTCGATTGACCACTCCGTCATAACGGACCTCTCGCCGTCATTGCGAGCGCGAAGCAATCCATAGCGCCACAAGCGGAGAGATGGATTGCTTCGCTACGCTCGCAATGACGGGGGAGAGAGCGGTCTACTCCTCCTCATCCTCTTCCTTCGCCGGCCCCTTGTACGCGATGCCCCTGATGACAGCGGCATTGCCGAACTTCTTCCGCAAATCATCGATCGCGCGCTCGGCATGGGCCGAGCGGCGGTCGAGCATGTCGGTGTCGTCGGCCTGCGATCCCTCGCGCAGCGCGCTGACGCCGGTGCCGATCAGGCGGAAAGCGGTGCCGTCGATCTCCTTTGCCAGCATTTCGCGCGACACCGCGAAAATCTTGGCGGCGAGCTGCGTCGGTGCCTGGATCGATTGCGAGCGGGTGCGCTGCCTGAAATCCGCGGTTTTCAGCTTCAACGTGATGGTGAGGCCTGACAGATCGCCGCTCTTCAGCCGCGACGACACTTTTTCGGACAGCCGCCACAGCACCTTTTCCAGCGTTACAAAATCCTTGATGTCGTTCTCGAACGTGGTCTCGTTGGAAATCGTCTTGGCGCCGCGGTCCGGCACCACGCTGCGGTCGTCGATGCCGCGCGCCAGCCGCCACAGCCTGCGGCCTTCGCCGCCGAACTGCTTCATCAGCTCGACCTCGTCGGCGCGCTGCAGGTCCGCTATGGTGCGAAAACCCCGCTGCACCAGCTTTTCCTGGGTTGCGGGGCCGACGCCGTAGATGAAGCCGACCGGCTTGTCCGCCAGCATCTCGCGGGCTTCGATCTGGTCGAGGGCGGCAAAGCCGCGTGGCTTGTCGAGATCGGAGGCGATCTTGGCCAAGAACTTGTTGCAGGACAGGCCGACCGACACCGTGATCCCGATGTCGCGCTCGACGTCGCGGGCAAAGCGCGCCAGCACTTTTGCCGGGATCATGCCGTGAACGCGTTGTGTACCGGCCAGATCCAGGAACGCCTCGTCGATCGACAGCGGTTCCACCAGCGGCGTCAGCGTCTGCATGGCGTGCCGCACCTCGCGGCCGACGCGGACATATTTCGCCATGTCGGGCGGGATTACGGCAGCCTGCGGGCAGAGCGCCAGCGCTTTAAACATCGGCATCGCCGAGCGCACGCCATAGGTGCGCGAGACGTAGCAGGCGGCCGACACCACGCCACGCTTGCCGCCGCCGATGATCACGGGCCGGTCGGCGAGTTCCGGATTGTCGCGCTTCTCGACAGTGGCGTAGAACGCGTCGCAATCGATATGCGCCAGCGTCAACGAGGGCAGGGCATGGTGGCGGACGAGGCGCGGGGAACCGCATTCGCCGCACCGCTTGGCCTTGATATCGAGATCGCCGAGGCAATCCCGGCAGAACGCGCGCGGACCGTCCAAGGCTGGCGCGAGCGCGCTCACGGCACGTCGCGCTCCCAGTGCGGGTCGCCCAGCGCCTGGCGGGCGGCGGCGATATTGGTCGGGTGCAGTTGCGAGGCGCTCGCAAACGCCTTGACGGTCGCGTCATCGCGCATGACGAAATCGAGCACCGAAGCCAGAAATTGCGGGTCGGCCGCGGCCGTACGCAGCGTCTCCGGACCGATCCCGCTTTCGGCCAGGAACAGGCCTAGCCTTTCAGGGTCGCCGGCAATAAAACTCAGCGCCTGAACTGCAACGATTTCAGCCACTTCGCGAGGGTTGTGAACAGGCTTTTTCAACAGACGATTTGCCTTTCCGTTAACTTATGGGCTCTAATTTGGAACCATCATGCCCGAGTCTGCGGAGTACGTTCAAGCAATTGGAAACCGCTTCGTAAAACTTGGCGCATCGATTTAACTGGTTAGAGCGAAACTGACGCTAGTTTGAATTCACTTTTCGACAAGGGGCGGCGGCGGTGCAGGACGTGCCGAAAGGCCGGACTTGTTTCCTGGGATGAGGGAGGGACGGGATGGCAAAAACCGTCCTGATCGTGGAGGACAACGAGCTCAACATGAAGCTCTTTCGCGATCTGTTGGAAGCGCATGGCTATCAGACCTCCGGCACCAGCAACGGTTTCGAGGCGCTCGATCTCGTCCGCAAGCTGCGCCCTGATTTGATCCTGATGGATATCCAACTGCCGCAGGTGTCGGGCCTCGAAGTGACGCGCTGGATCAAGGACGATCCGGAGTTGCGCGCCATTCCGGTGGTTGCGGTCACCGCCTTTGCGATGAAGGGCGACGAAGAGCGCATCCGCGAGGGCGGCTGCGAGGCGTACTTGTCCAAACCAATTTCCGTCGGCAAGTTTATCGAAACCGTGCGGCGTTTTATCGGGTAGGAGTGAGTTTCGATGTCTGCGCGTATCCTTGTCGTCGATGACGTTCCAGCGAACGTCAAGCTGCTGGAAGCCCGTCTGTCGGCCGAATATTTCGATGTGCTGACGGCTTCCAACGGTGCCGAGGCGCTCGACCTCTGTTCGCGCTCCGAATGCGACCTCATCCTGCTCGACGTCATGATGCCCGACATGGACGGTTTCGAGGTCTGCCGCCGGCTGAAGTCCAATCCGGCCACTCATTTCATTCCCGTCGTGATCGTCACCGCGCTGGACAGCCCGTCTGATCGCGTTCGCGGGCTGGAAGCCGGAGCCGACGATTTTCTCACCAAGCCGGTGTCCGACATCGTTCTGATCGCCCGCGTTCGATCCCTGACGCGGCTGAAGATGATGACCGATGAGCTGCGGATGCGCGCCATCACCTCGCTCGAGATCGGCATGGAGGCGCCCGAACGCAGCGCGATCGCCGACAAGGGCGTCGGCGGGCGGATCCTGCTTGTCGACGACCGGCCATCGTCCTACGAGCGGCTGGCGCCGATCCTTTCTGCCGAGCACACCGTCGACGTCGAAATCAATCCGGCGGAGGCGCTGTTTCACGCCGCCGAGGGCAATTACGATTTGCTGATCGTTTCGCTCGGCCTTGAAAATTACGACGGCCTGCGGCTGTGCAGCCAGGCGCGCTCGCTGGAGCGCACCCGCCAGTTGCCGATCCTCGCCATCTCCGACGCCGACAACAATGCGCGGCTGCTGCGTGGGCTCGAAATCGGCGTCAACGATTATCTCTTGCGCCCCGTCGACAAGAACGAATTGCTGGCGCGGGCGCGCACCCAGATCCGCAAGCGGCGCTATACCGACCATCTGCGCGACAACGTGCAGAACTCGATCGAAATGGCGATCACCGACGCGCTGACCGGCCTGCATAACCGCCGCTACATGGAAAGCCATCTCTCGACGCTGGTCGAGCAGGCTTCGAGCCGCGGCAAGCCGCTCGCGCTGATGATCCTCGACATCGACTTCTTCAAGTCCATCAACGACACCTATGGCCACGACGCCGGCGACGACGTGCTGCGCGAGTTCGCGGTGCGCATCCGCAAGTCGATCCGCGGCATCGATCTCGCCTGCCGCTACGGCGGCGAGGAGTTCGTGATCGTGATGCCGGAAACCGATCTGACGGTCGCCGGCATGGTCGCCGAGCGCCTGCGCCGCTCGATCGCCGGCGAAACCTTTGCGGTCAACAAGGGCACCAAGCGCATCGACGTCACGATCTCGATCGGGCTGGCGACGCTGGACCACAAGGGCGAGCCGGTCGCCGACGTGCTCAAGCGCGCCGACATGGCGCTCTATCGCGCCAAGCACGACGGACGCAACAGGGTGGTTTCGACGGCGGCCTAGCCGTCGTCCCTGCGAACGCAGGGACCCATACCGCGTGATCTATCTTTTCGGGCTGGGTGGTTGACGCCTTTCGCAACATGGCCGCCGGTGGTTATGGGTCCCTGCGTTCGCAGGGACGACGATGGATAGGTCTCACGCAACAACCTCGGCGTTCTCCTTCACCGCCTCATACGCCAGCCGCTTGAACTCGAACGAGAACGGGTGAACGAACGCCATCTGGCGCTGCGCCATCATCACGCCGGCCATATTGCGCTTCGGCGAGATCCACCATTGCGTGCCCGCCACGCCGCCCCAGTAGAGTTCGCCCGCGGCATCGGGATGATCGAGCGGAGAGGGCTGCTGGATCATGCCGCCGGCAAGTCCGTGCACCTTGCCGGGCTGTGGCCCCATCAGGGCAAAGCGGATCCACTGGTCCTCGGGCAACTGGTTGGTCATCATCTGCGCCATCGTCTCCGGCTTGAGCAGGGTTTTGCTGCCGGGCAGCAGGCTTCGGATCAGCGCGACCATATCGGGCAGGGTTGAAACCAGTCCGCCGCCGCCATTGAGCCTCGCAATGGGGCGCAGATTGGCGCCGGGGAACGGCGCGTTGTCGGTCCGGGTAAGGCCCGGCTTCATCGGCTCCATCAGGTCGGCACCGGCGTAATAGGCGACCAGCCGTCCCTGATCCTTTTCCGGCACGACGAAGCCGGTGTCGACCATGCCGAGTGGATCGAGAATCCGCGCCTTGATGAATTCGTCGAAGCGTTGGCCGCTGATGACTTCGACCAGCCGCGCCACAACGTCGATGGCGAGCGAGTATTCCCAGGACGTCCCCGGCTGATAGATCAGCGGCAGGCCGGTCAGCACGTCCACCATGTCAGCCAGCGTCGTCATGGGATTGTGGACGCCGCGCTTGTTGAGGGCCTTGAAGATAACGGTGCCCGGATCGAAAAAGCCGTAGCTCAGGCCGGAGCTGTGGCTCAGGAGCTGACGGATGGTGATCGAACTCTTCGCCGGCTCGGTGTCGTCAAGCGAAGTCGCTCCAGCGCGCAACACCTTCCGATTTCCAAGCTGCGGAATATATTTTTCAATGGGTCATCGAGCCCGAGCTTGCCTTCCTCGAACAGCAATAGCGCCGCGCAGGAGGTGATCAGCTTGGTGTTGGAAAAGACGCGGAAGATATGGTCGGTCCGGAGCGGCGTCTGCGCTTCCTTGTCGGCCCATCCGACGCAATTCACATCCACAAGATCGCGTCCGACCATGACCGCCCAGGAAATGCCTGACAGCAGGTTGTTGTCGATGTAGCGCTGCATCGCCGCCTGTGCCGGTTTGAAGTCGTAACCGTTGGCGGTGACTTTCAGGTCTTCCATGGTCGCTCCCTTTGCCGTCATGTTCTTGCGCGGCTTTACTATTCTGTCGTCCCTGCGAACGCAGGGACCCATAACCACCGATGCCGGTTGTAGGAAAGGTAACTACCACATCGCCTTACTGAAAGGCCACGGCGTATGGGTCCCTGCGTTCGCAGGGACGACGATATGGGGGTGGTCGCCTCAAGCGGTTGACGAAGGCCGGGGCTTCTTCGACGCACTCCCACCCACCTTCACCCCCGCATTCTTCAGCAGCACCGTCGCCGCTTCCTTTGCCGCCCGCGCCATCGCCGGGTCGTTGCGGACGAGATCCTGCGCGATCGAGCCGTCGACGAGCAAGGCAAGCTGGGTTGCAAGCGCTTCTGCCTGTGCGACGCCGAGCTGCACCAGCAAATCGCGAAACCACAGGCGGCGGCTTTCCTTGAAGGCGACGGCGACCTTTCGGACCGAGCGGTCGTCGCCGAGTTCGGCCACCGCATTGACGAAGGGGCAGCCGCGAAAATCCTTCGCCGAGAAGCGTCGCTCCAGCGAATCGAAGGTGCCGAGAATCTGCTCGACCGGCGACTTGTCTGATGGACGCGGGGCCACGAAGCGTCGCGCCAGATAGGCCGAGATCAACGCGTCCTTGGACGGAAAATGGTTGTAGAGCGTGCGCTTGCTGATGCCGATTTCGGCGGCGATGGTGTCGACGCCGACCGCGCGAATTCCCTGCAGATAGAACAGCCTATCCGCGGTCTCCAGAATCCGGTCCTTCATGTCAGGTTTGGCGGGCAGGGTAGCCATGCGAATGCGCCGTAGCCTCTTCCTTGACAGCAGCAGACCCTTATAGCCTAGGTACACAGGTCTGTGTACCTATTTCAGATATCAATTGCAGGACGCGGCGTTCGAATCGCGCCCCTGGGGAGAATAAAAATAATGGCCCTGCTGCAAATCCTGCGGCCGACGCTTCCCATCCTGATCGGCGCTTCCATCATGCTGACGCTCAGCATGGGCCTGCGGCAGTCGCTCGGCCTTTTCATGCAGCCGCTGACGCAGGATATCCGGATTTCGGTGTCGGATTTCACGCTGGCGCTCGCGGTGCAAAATCTCGCCTGGGGATTTTTGCAGCCATTCGCCGGCGCGCTGACGGTGCGTTACGGTTTTCGTGCCATCATGGTGGCGGGCTCGCTGCTCTATGTCGCCGGCCTTGCTTTGATGGCGGGCGCGAACGGTTTTCTCAGCGTCATGATCGGCGGCGGCATTTTGATCGGCATGTCCCTGGCCTGTACCGCGGCGGCTATCGCGATGTCGGTAGCGGCCCGCGCGGTGCCGGCGTCGGTCCGCTCGACGGTACTCGGCCTGGTGTCGGGTGCGGGCTCGCTCGGCGCGCTGCTGTCGGCGCCGCTCGGCCAGATCCTCAACGAGGGCTACGGCTGGCGCGTGGGTCTCGCCGGCTTCGTGGTGCTGGCGCTCCTGATGATTCCGGCCGCCTGGTACGCGGGCAGGGTGGACAAGATTCCGTTGCCCAAGCCCGCGGACGATGAAATCGACAACTCTTCGGCCAGCGTCGCGACGAAGATCGCATTCTCCAACGCGTCCTTCGTGGTGATGACCGGCGCCTATTTCGTCTGTGGCATGCAGCTCGTGTTTCTCACCACGCATCTGCCGTCGTACCTTGCGATCTGCGGGATGGACCCAATGTTGAGCGCGCAGACGCTCGGCATGATCGGCGGCTTCAATGTGCTCGGCAGCATCTTCTTCGGCTGGGCGGGGCAGCGCTGGAACAAGCTGGCGCTGCTCGGCGGCATCTACATCTTCCGCTCGATCGCGCTTGCCTGGTACTTCACACTGCCGCCGACGCCGGCGACCACGCTGCTGTTCGGCGCCATCATGGGCTTTCTGTGGATGGGCGTCGGCCCGCTGGTCGCGGGCGCAGTCGCCGAGATGTTCGGCCTGAAATGGCAGGCGATGATCCAGGGGCTCGCCTTCATGAGCCACCAGGTCGGCAGCTTCCTCGGCGCCTTCGGAGGCGGAGTGCTGTACGACGCGCTCGGCTCCTACACCATGGCGTGGCGGATCGGCGTAGCTCTCGGGCTGGCCGGCGGCGTCATCCAGGTCGCGTTCGCGCTGATCCGGCCGAGCGGACCGCCGCAGATGCAAGCGGCGTAAGAATCAAAACGGGGCCTGAAAGGCCCCGTCAAAATCCGTCAGCTTTAGGCCGCGATTACTTGATCTTCGATTCCTTGAACTCGACGTGCTTGCGCGCGACCGGGTCGTACTTCTTCTTGACCAGCTTGTCGGTCATGGTGCGCGAATTCTTCTTGGCGACGTAATAGAAGCCGGTATCCGCCGTGGAAACGAGCTTGACCTTGATGGTGACCGCTTTGGCCATGTTCAGAACCTCAAATAGGGGGATATCGGGCGCTGGCCAAATCGGCCTGCATTTGCGCGCAACCTAGCTTCTGATCGTCCAAAGTCAAGGTTTTCGGGGCAAAAACCGGCCAGATTCGGAGGGATTAACCCTCAAAGAACCGGTTTTTCGGCCTCGGCAGCCCCAAATTCTCCCGCAACGTCCGGCCCTCATACTCGGTGCGGAAAATCCCGCGCCTTTGCAGTTCCGGCACCACCTTGTCGACGAAATCGTCGAGCCCTGCGGGAAGGAACGGGAACATGATGTTAAAACCGTCGCTGCCGCGGCTCATCAGCCATTCCTCCATCTGATCGGCGATAGTTTGCGGCGTGCCGACAAAGGACAGCCCGCCATAGCCGCCGACGCGCTGGGCGAGCTGGCGCACCGTGAGCTTGTCTCGCGCGGCGACGTCGACCAGCCGCTGGCGGCCGCTCTTGCTCGCATTGGTTTCGGGGATCGGCGGCAACTGGCCGTCGGGATCGAAGCCGGAGGCGTCGGTGCCGAGCTGCACCGAGAGCGAGGCGATGGCGCTGTCGTAATGCACCATGCTGTCGAGCTTTGCCCGTTTCTCTTTGGCTTCCTCGACGCTGTTGCCGACCACGACGAAGGCGCCGGGCAGGATCTTCAGGTGTTCGGGATTGCGGCCGATCTTCTCCATCCGGCCCTTGATGTCGGCATAAAGCTTCTGCCCGTCGGCGAGGCTGCCGCCGCCGGTGAAAACGGCCTCAGCGGTTTCGGCGGCGAGTTGCTTGCCGTCATCGGACGCGCCGGCCTGCACGATCAGGGGCCAGCCCTGCACGGGGCGGGCGATGTTGAGCGGCCCGCGCACGGACAGATATTTGCCCTTGTGATCGAGCACGTGCATTTTCGCCGGATCGAAATAGAGGCCCTGTTCGACGTCGCGCACGAAGGCGTCGTCGGCGAAGGAATCCCACAGACCGGTGACCACGTCGTAGAATTCGCGCGCCCGCTTGTAGCGCTCGGCGTGCTCCATGTGGTCGTCGAGCCCGAAATTGAGTGCAGCGTCCGGATTGGAGGTGGTGACGATATTCCACCCCGCACGCCCACCGCTGATGTGGTCGAGCGAGGCGAAACGCCGGGCGACGTGATAGGGCTCGTCGAACGTTGTCGATCCCGTCGCGATCAGGCCGATATGCTCAGTGGCGCTGGCCAGCGCCGACAGCAGCGTGAACGGCTCGAACGAGGTGACGGTGTGGCTGCGCTTGAGCGCATTGACCGGCATGTTCAGCACGGCGAGGTGAT
Source organism: Bradyrhizobium sp. 170 (assembly GCF_023101085.1). Lineage (NCBI taxonomy): Bacteria > Pseudomonadati > Pseudomonadota > Alphaproteobacteria > Hyphomicrobiales > Nitrobacteraceae > Bradyrhizobium > Bradyrhizobium sp. 170. The sequence continues at coordinate 3,977,060 of NZ_CP064703.1, forward strand.
CGGCCATGAAGAAGGCGTCGAACTTGCCGGCTTCAAGTTTCTGGATCAGTTGCTTGATGCGCGCGAAATTGAAATTGGCATCGGGCCAGGCGCCGGGATAGCGCCACGCGCCGGTGTGGATGGAGACCGGCCGCATGAACGCGCCGAGCTTGAGTTGCCGCTGTGCCATTGCCCGTTCCGTAGCTGTTATTGTTGAGGAAGAGATAGGGAGGCGATCAGCGCAGCGCCATCAGGTCAGCCTGAGAAGGATTTTGCGAATTAAATGATTTTAGGAGGACATTTCCACGTATCTTGTATTCTGGTGGTTGTGCGGGCTCCCGCACTCTCTGTAACCCCGCCGCACCGAGGGGCACATGGCATTTGTAGCAAGGCTATTTCTGTTCGCAGGATTCCTTATCGCGCCGATGCTCTGTTCGGTGGACACGGCACAGGCCCAGATTGTCGCCATCGGTGCCAGCAATGTAGCGGGCAGAGGTGTCAGCAGTTCGGATGCATGGCCGGCGCAATTGGAGGGCATGCTTGCTGCGAAGGGCCGCAATGTTCACGTGACGAACGCCGGAATTTCCGGCGATACCAATGCGGGAATGCTGGCCCGGCTCGATTCCGCGGTCCCCCAGGGGACGAAGGTCGTGCTGCTCGATCGCTACGGCGGCGGCTGGAACGCGCGGCGGCGGGGTATGGGGGACCAGAACGCGGAATTGGCGGCGATCGAAGCGCGGCTTCGCAGCCGGGGCATCAGAATTATTCCGATGTGGTGGAATGACGCCTTGCGCCAATATTTGCAGCCGGACGGCATTCATTTCACGGCGAAGGGACACCGGCTGGTCGCAACCAACATGTTGCCTGCGGTGATGGGCGCCGTTCGCTGATCGTGCGCGTTTACGCCCCCAGCACGTCCTTCTGCATCTTGCCGGCGTAGAAATGGAAGAACGGCACCGGAGCGTCGTGGCGCAGCGGACCGGTGGCGAGGCGGCGGTCCAGTTCGGCGAGCACGTTCTTGGTCATGGCATGCGCGTCGGCGAGCGGCTGCGAGCCGATCTCGACCCATACCAGTTCGACGAGTTCGGCATCAGCATGGATCACGCCTTCGACGCGATGGGCAATGGCCGAAGCATCAGCAGTGAAGAAGCGCGTGTCGAAACGGCGGACGCGGCCGGGCGGGGTGATGGCGCGCGCGATCAGGAACAGGCCGGATGGATCGGGCAGCAGGCCCGCTTCCGCGAACGGCTGCCAGGCGCCATCGAGCTTGACGGGTTTGTCGACCTTGCATCCAAGGCAGAGTCCGGTCTCCTCGCAGGCTTCGCGGATCGCGGCAACCGCCAGCGCGCGCGCGCGCGAAGGCGCGATCTTCGGGCTGCCCTTCAGAAGGTTGGCCTCGAGCTCGGCGGAAATGGGCGCGGCGACGGGAATGCGGTTGTCCGACTTGTCGACGCGGCCGCCGGGGAAGACATACTTGCCCGGCATGAACACCACCTTGTCGTGGCGCTTGCCGACCAGCACCTTCGGCTTGTCGCCGGATCGGTCGATCAGGATCAGCGTGGCTGCATCCTTGGGCCGGAAATAAGGATGGTGATCGGCTTCTTTTCCTTCTTGTACGGCAGTTGCAACGTCGTTCATTCCATCCCCATTTTGGTGTTCTTGTTGGTTCCGGTTTAGCTATAGCGTTTTCGAGTGAACTGGATACCGGTTCGCGTGAAGAAAACGCGTCAAAACAAGAATCTAGAGCTTCGGTTCTGATTCAATCAGAACCGATGCTCTAGACCGGCGGAATGTCGCCAGGGGCATTCTCGTCAAAGCCATGCATGCGCAATGCCCATTGAAAGCCGACGACGGCGCCCTTGATCGGCTGCAACAGTAGCAGCGATAAAATGAAAGTCAGCGGCAGGTAGATCGCCAGTTGCAGCCACACGGCGGGCGAGTAATTGGTTTCGATCCACAGCGCCGCCGGTACCACGATGTGGCCGACGACGACGATCACGAGATAGGCCGGCAAATCGTCGGCGCGATGCGGGGTGAAATCGAGCCCGCAGGCCGAGCAATTGTTGGCGGTCTTCAGGAAAGCGCGAAACATCTTGCCTTCGCCGCAACGCGGGCAGCGGCAGCGAAAGCCGCGCTTCATCGCGGTCCAGAGGTCGCGCTTCTCGGCCTGCACGGTATTGCGGCTCCATGTCGTCGCGGTGCTCACCGTTTCCATGACTTGCCTTTCTTCGATTTGCCGGGCTTGGCTTTGCCGGACTGGCCCTTGTGGGGCTTGCGAACCTTGTCGCGCGGGCTACGGCCTGGATGCGATTTCGACGGCTTTGTCGGCGCTTTCGAGCCGTCGCGTTTTCTGCCGCGCGGAATGACCTGGCCTTCCGACAGCAGCTCGAACCGTAACGCGCCGGCCACCGGTGCTGCTTCTACCAGACGCACGTCGACAACGTCACCCAGCCGGTGCATGGCACCGCTGCGTGAGCCGACGAGCGCGTGACGCGTCTCGTCGTAATTGTAGTACTCCGTGCCGAGCGTGCGGATCGGGATCAGCCCGTCGGCGCCGGTATCCGAAAGCTTCACAAACAGCCCGGCGCGGGTAACGCCGGAAATACGGCCCTGAAACGTCGCGCCGATGCGGTCGGCAAGGAAATGTGCGATCAAGCGATCGGCCGTCTCGCGTTCCGCCTTCATCGCGCGGCGCTCGGTCACCGAAATCTGCGCCGCAACCTCGCTCAACGTTTCCAGCGTCTCGGCCTCCGGCAACGCGCCTTCACCGAGGCCGAGCGCGCGGATCAGCGCGCGATGCACGATCAGGTCGGCGTATCGCCTGATCGGCGAGGTGAAATGCGCGTAGCGGCGCAGGTTGAGGCCGAAATGGCCGTAATTCTCCGCCGAGTATTCCGCCTGCGCCTGCGAGCGCAGCACCACCTCGTTGACCAGCGGTTCGTAATCCTCGCCGCGAACCTGAACGAGCACGCGGTTGAACAAGGAAGGGCGCAATGCACCGGTCTTCGCGAACGGCAGGTCGAGCGTCTTCAGGAATTCCTGGAGGTTATGAACCTTCTCCAGGGTCGGCTCGTCGTGCACCCGATAGATAAGCGGCAACGCCTTCTTTTCAAGCATTTCGGCGGCTGCGACGTTGGCGAGGATCATGAATTCCTCGATCAGGCGGTGCGCGTCGAGCCGCTCGGGTACGATGACGCGGTCGACTGACCCGTCAGCCTTGAGCAGGATTTTTCGCTCGGGCAGATCGAGATCGAGCGGATCGCGCTCGTCGCGCGCGAGTTTTACCAGCGCATAGGCTGTGTAGAGCGGCTTCAGGATCGGCTCCAACAGCGGGCCGGTGGTATCGTCGGGACGGCCATCGATGGCGGCCTGCGCCTGCGCATAGTGTAGCTTGGCGGCTGAGCGCATCAGCACGCGATGAAAGCTGTGCGAACGTTTGCGGCCATCGGGGCCGATCACCATCCGCACCGCGAGCGCGCCGCGTGGCTGGCCCGGCACCAGCGAGCAGAGATCGTTGGAGATGCGCTCAGGCAGCATCGGCACCACGCGATCCGGGAAGTACACCGAGTTGCCGCGCGTCAGCGCGTCACGATCGAGCGCCAAGCCGGGCCGCACATAGAAGGCGACGTCGGCAATCGCGACATGGACAATGTAGCCGCCCCTGTTGTTTGGATCTGGATCGGGCGCGGCGTGCACCGCGTCGTCATGATCCTTGGCGTCGGGCGGATCGATGGTGACGAGCGGCAGCTCGCGCCAATCCTCGCGACCCTTCAAACTGGCAGGCTGCGCTTCCTCGGCTTCGCGCACCGCGCTCGGCGAGAACGCTTGCGGGATTTCGTGGGCGTGGATCGCGATCAGGCTGATCGCCTTTTCGCTCGACAGCGAGCCCAGCCGCTCCTTCACCTTGCCGGAGGCGAGCCCATAGCCGCGCCCGCGAACGAGATCGACGCTGACGAGATCGCCGTCCTCGGCGCCGCCGGTGTCCGATGGCGCGATGTTCAATTCGCGTCCGGCCTGCTTCTTGTCGACAGGTACGAGCCGGCCGCCGCCGCCAGGCAGGTCGCGGAAAATGCCGAGCAGGCGCGTGCGGGCCTGATCGATGATCTTGATGATCCGACCGCGATAGGGGGCGACTTCCCCATCATCAGCCTTTTCGATCCGCAACAGGGCCCGGTCGCCGACACCCGCGGCGGTGCCCGGTTGCAGACGGCGCGGGACGTGGATGCGGATCTTCGGCGCGGGACCGTTTTCCTCGGTGTCCCATTCGGTGGGAGTGGCGAGCAATTCGCCATCGGTGTCGCGGCCGGTGATGTCGGCGATCACCGTCGGGGGTAGGAGAGCCGTCTCGTGGATTTTCCGGCCGCGCTTGGCGATGGCGCCTTCGTCGGCGAGTTCGCGCAGGATGCGCTTTAGCTCAGCGCGGTCGGCATTCTTCAGGCCGAACTCGCGGGCGATTTCCCGCGTGCCGATCTTGCCTGGATTCGCACGGACAAAGGCGACGATGGCGTCCCGGCTTGGAAAACCATTGTCGTGTTTTCTCTTCACTTATCCCCGGGCCTTGCCCGCGCTCTTCTTCGCAGGCGTTTTGGGTGCAGTGGCGGGCTTCGCCGCCGATGTCTTGGCGGCGGATGCGACCGGCGCGCGCGCCTTGCTGACGGCTTCCGATTTCGGTTTTGCGGCGGCCTTCTTCGCTGCCGCCTTTTTGGCAGGTTTTGGCGCGGCGGGATCGGCAGCTTTGGCGGCTGCCTTTTTCGGCACAGCCTTTTTCTTCGCGCCGCGCTTCGGCTTGCCGCCGCCCTTGGCGGCGCGCTCGTCGATCAGCGCAATGGCCTCGGCGAGCGTGATCGTGTCGGGCGTCTTGTCGCTCGGGATCGTGGCGTTGACGCCACCGGCCGTGACGTAGGCGCCATAGCGGCCGTTCTTGACAGCGACGCCGCCAAGGCTCGGATGCTCGCCGAGCGGCTTGCCGGGATCGGCGCCGAAGCGGCGGCCGCTCGGGCCCTTTGCGATCTTTTCAGCAATCAGCGTGACCGCGCGATTGAGGCCGATGTCGAACACCTCATCGCCGGCTTCCAGGCTCGCATAGGTCTTTTCGTGACGCACGAACGGGCCGAAGCGGCCGAGGCCGGCGGTGATCGGTTCGCCGGTCTCCGGATGTTTTCCGATTTCGCGTGGCAGCGACAGCAGCTTTAGCGCCAGTTCGAGCTCCATGTCGCCAGGCGACATGTTCTTCGGGATGCCGGCGCGCCGGGGCTTTTCGCCCTCGGCATAATCCTTCTGCTCGCCGAGCTGGATGTAGGGGCCGAAGCGTCCGGCCTTCACCGTCACGTCGAGATCGGTTTCCGGGTCCTTGCCGAGGACGCGGTCGGCGCTGGCCTCGGAGTCGGCGGCCAGCGGGCGGGTGTAACGGCATTCCGGATAGTTCGAGCAGCCGACGAAAGCGCCGAACTTTCCGGCCTTCAAATTGAGCTTGCCGGTGCCGCAGGTCGGACACTGCCTGACGTCGCCGCCATCGGCGCGGGCGGGGTAGATGTGCGGCCCCAGCATGTCGTCGAGCGCATCCAGCACCTCGGAGACGCGGAGATCCTTGATGTCGTTGACCGCGCCGATGAAGCCGGTCCAGAACTCCTTCAGCACCTGCTGCCAGGAAATCTCGTTGTTGGAGACGCGGTCGAGCTGCTCTTCCAGCGCGGCGGTGAAGTCATACTCCACATAGCGCGCGAAGAAGTTCTCCAGGAACGCGACCACGACGCGGCCCTTGTCCTCGCCATGCAGCCGCTTCTTCTCGAGCTTGACGTAACCGCGGTCCTTCAAGACCTGAAGGATCGAGGCGTAAGTCGAGGGACGGCCGATGCCGAGCTCTTCCATCCGCTTGACCAGCGACGCTTCCGAGAAGCGCGGCGGCGGTTCAGTGAAATGCTGGGTGACGGCGAGATCCTGCCGCTTCAGCGCTTCGCCTGCGCTCATGGCAGGCAGACGGCGCGAATCCTCGTCGTCGCCGTCGTCGTCCTTGCCTTCCTGATAGAGCGCGAGGAAGCCGTCGAACTTGATGACCTGGCCCGAGGCGCGCAGATCCAGCACGCGGGAGCCGGCTTTCGCCGCGATATCGACGGTGGTGCGTTCGAGTTCGGCCGATTCCATCTGGCTCGCAATCGTGCGGATCCAGATCAGCTCATAGAGCTTGGCCTGATCGGTATCGAGGCGGCGGCGCATCTCGGCCGGACGGCGCGACAGATCGGTCGGGCGGATCGCTTCATGCGCTTCCTGCGCGTTCTTGGCCTTGGTCTGGTACTGGCGCGGCGCCTCCGGCACATAGGCGTTGCCGTAATCCTCGCCGATCACCTTGCGGGCCTGCGTGATTGCGGAGCCGTCGATCTGCACGCCGTCGGTTCGCATATAGGTGATGAGACCGGTGGTCTCGCCGCCGATATCGATACCTTCATAGAGCCGCTGCGCGATCCGCATGGTGTGCGCCGGGGCAAAGCCGAGCTTGCGGCTGGCCTCCTGCTGCAGCGTCGAGGTGGTGAAGGGCGCCTGCGGATTGCGGCGCGCGGGCTTTGCTTCCACGGTCGTAACCGTGAAGTTCGCGGCCTCGATGGCCTTCTTGAGGTCTTCGGCTTCGGCGCCGGAGCCGATGTCGAGACGCTGGATCTTCTTGCCGTCGGCGCCGACGAGGCGCGCCTCGAAGGTATCGCCGCGCGGCGTCGTCAGCGTCGCGACCAGCGACCAGTATTCGCGCGGAACGAATTTCTCGATCTCGAGTTCGCGGTCGCAGACCAGCCGCAGCGCCACCGACTGCACGCGGCCCGCGGAGCGCGCGCCCGGCAGTTTGCGCCACAGTACCGGCGAGAGCGTGAAGCCGACCAGATAGTCCAGCGCGCGGCGCGCCATATAGGCGTCGACCAGCGCGCCGTCGATCTGCCGCGGCGCTTTCATCGCATCCGTCACCGCCTGCTTGGTGATGGCGTTGAACACCACGCGCTCGATCTTTTGATCTTTCAGCGCGCGCTTCTCTTTCATCACCTCCAGCACGTGCCAGGAGATCGCTTCGCCCTCGCGATCAGGGTCGGTTGCGAGAATCAGGCGGTCGGCGCCCTTCAGCGCCTTCGCGATGTCGTTGAGTCGGCCGGCCGCCTTGGGATCGACCTCCCAGATCATCTGGAAATTCGCGTCCGGATCGACGGAACCATTCTTGGCGGGGAGGTCGCGGACATGGCCGAACGAAGCCAGAACCTCGTAGGAGGCGCCTAAATACTTGTTGATAGTCTTGGCTTTCGCCGGCGACTCCACGATGACGATATTCATGTCATTCCAATGGCTTACGGGAAAAGATAAAGGCGGGTTCCGCGAGACTCGCGGCCCACCGATTGGACCCGAACATGGGTGGTGAGGCGGCCCCTGTCAAATCCGCAGTAAGGGAGCAGGGACCCCTTGGCTTCGACTTTATATCCACAAGGGTAAGAAATACTGCCTAGAGTTGCGTCGATAAAGGGGTTATTTCTGGGCAATATTCTAAGCCATTGGATGCAAGTTTTTTGAGCAAAACTCGAGGCGGCCGGAAGCGGAAAGCTTCAGGCAAGAAGCGGGTCTCGCCACCCGAGGAACGAGCCACTGAACGAGGTGAGGAGGGCGGCCCCGACGAGGCCGTGGCCTTTATCGCGGAGACCGTTGCCGAACTGGTCAAGCTGGCGGAGCGCCATCGGCTTGAGGTGCTCAGCCATCTGCTCGGCATGGCGCAGCTCGAGGCGGAAGAACGCCTGCGCACCCGGAGCAAACACAAGCTGTCGTGAGAAATCGATCCGGCTGCAGCCTTTCGCCGTCAACTCTCCCTCTCGCCATAAGAACGGAGAGAGGGAGAAGAACTCGCTTACGCCGTAGCCCGCTTGCCTTGCTTGCCCGCCGGCCGCGGCTTCAGAGCGGTATCGCCCGCACCCAATTGCCGCCCGTCCCGCGAATGGAGTTCGAGCTTGCGAACCGGCCGGCCGTTTTCCTTGTCGACCAGGATGGTGGCGATCTCCTCCGGGCGCTCGTCGAACTCCTCGCTCCATTGCCGCAAGGCGACCAGGATCGGGAAGACGCCGCGTCCCTTCGGCGTCAGCAGATATTCCTGATACGCGCTGCCGTCGGAAGCAGGCGCGGTCTTCAGGATGCCCTGATCGACCAGCGCGCGCAGCCGCACCGTGAGGATGTTCTTGGCCAGCCCGAGCTTCTTCTGGAATTCGCTGAAGCGGCTGACCCCGAACAGCGCCTCGCGAATGATCAGCATCGACCACCAGTCGCCGATCGCATCCAGCGAGCGCGCGATCGGGCAATCGTCGCGTTCGAAGCTCGTTCGCTTCACCATGGCAAGCTCCCATCAGATCGACAGCAATCACGGCCTTGTGTGGTTGCAATATTAAACCAGATGCCCTAGCTAGGCAATCTAGTTTAATTATGCAACCATCGGGGACCGCCATGAGGCTCGCGAACAAGACGGCACTGATCACGGGAGGCAACAGCGGCATCGGGCTTGCGACCGCAAGGGTGTTCGTGGCCGAGGGCGCCAGGGTCGTCATAACAGGACGAAATCAGGCAACGCTCGAAGCCGCCGCCAAGGAGCTGGGTCCGAACGCGCTCGCGGTGGTGGCCGATGCCACCGACATCGCCGCCACCGATGCCGCGATCGGGAAGGGGGCCGAAAAATTCGGCAAATACGATATCGTGTTCGCCAATGCCGGTATCGCCGGCGGCACGCCGCTTGGCGCCACCACGCGTGAGGCTTTTGAAAAGGTCATCAGCACCAACCTCACCGGCGTGTTCTTCACCGTGCAATCCGCGCTGCCGTATCTCAACGACAACGCCTCGATCATTCTCAACGGCTCTGTCATCTCCGTGCTCGGCATCCCCGGTTATTCGGCCTATGGCGCGGCCAAGGCCGGCGTGCGGGCCATGGCGCGCATCATGGCGTCGGAATTGTCGCCGCGCGGCATCCGCGTCAATGTCGTGGCGCCCGGTGCGATCCGCACCCCGATCTGGGGCCCGGCGGTCGCCACGCCGGAAGCCGAAAAGGCCTTTGAAAAGCGGATCGCGCTATCGACACCACTCGGCCGCATCGGCGAACCCGATCATATCTCGAAGACGGTGCTGTTCCTCGCCTCGGACGATTCCGCGCATGTGCAGGGCCAGGAACTGTTCGTCGACGGCGGCGCCACGGCCTCTCCGAGCGGCGCGCCGATCTATCGGGGCTAGGGCTCGGCCGACCGGCGGAATGATAACGTCGATCTCGGGCGCCGGCCGACGCCGGCGCCCTGCGGCGGATTGGCGCTGAGCCAGAACGCGCATTGAACCCCAGGCGTGGTTGCCAGACATTTCGAGGCAGGAGTCTCGTTGCAACCATGAACTGGTGAGCGCAGCCGTGCCGAAGACCACTGGCATCTCCTCGACCCCGGCGGAAAATTCTGACACCGCGCAACTTGTTTCAATCGCGCTGTTTTCCGGTGTCGGTCTTTTAATTTCCCTCCTCATCGTTATTTGCCGCATGAACGGCATTTTCTGATCTGGCTTTTCGCGATCATGCGCGAGCGGCTGCCGCCGTGCGTGGTAACGGCAGCCGCTGTCGCCTCAACTCAGGCGGCGTTCAGATCGCCTGCGGCTTTCAGCGCGCCGGCCACGGCTTTTTCACGATGTTCGGGACCGACCTGGATGCCGTCGGCGGAAATGAATTCCGGATTCTTGATCCCGATGAAGCCGAACACCCAGCGCAAATAGGTTTCCAGGTGCTCGCCGACCGCGGCAGGCGTGCCCGGACCATAAAAGCCGCCGCGCGAGATCGCGACGATGACGCGCTTGTTGCCGGCCAGACCTTCGACGCCTTGCGTTGAGTATTTGAACGTCTTGCCCGCGACCAGGATGCGGTCGATCCAGGCCTTGAGCTGGCTTGGGATCGTAAAATTGTACATGGGGGCGCCGAGCACGACGACGTCGGCGGCGAGAAACTCTTCCAGCACAGCCTGACCGGCGGCGATATCCTCTCGCAGGGAGGTCTCGGGCGTAGCCCCTTGGCCGGCGGCGAGGTGTGAACCGGTAAGGTGCGCCAGCGGCGTTAGCGTGAGATCGCGATAGCTGACCTCGAGGCCGGGGGTGGATTGGCGCAGCCGTTCGACGATGGCGGCGGAAACCTGGCGGCTGACGGAGTGGGGGCCGAGAACGCTGGAGTCGATGTGCAGAAGTTTCATGGTTGATGTCACCCTTTGGTATAGATTTGTAACTGGCGCTATATGAGTGACCGTGGCAAAACCCCGCAAGAACGCACATTTTTTACACCCGAGCACATCCATGAGACCCGAGCACAAGATTGTGCCTGCCTTGCCGCCGAGCCCGCATGCTGGTGACAGTTGCCGCGCGGTGGCTTCCGTGCTGGCGCGGGTCGGCGACAAATGGAGCGTGTTCGTGATCATGACGCTGATCGGTGGGCCGCAGCGCTTCAACGAGCTCAAGCGCACGATCGGCGGCATCTCGCAACGGATGCTGACCTTGACGCTGCGTGGGCTGGAGCGCGACGGGCTGGTGACACGCACCGTGTTTCCGACCATCCCGCCGCGGGTCGATTACGAACTCACCGATCTCGGCCGCGGGCTGGCGCAGCCGGTGCAGGCGCTCGGCCAATGGGCGTTCGCGCATCTGCCGGAGATCGAGCGCGCGCGGACGAATTTCGACGCGCGCAATGAGAAGAGTTAGATCAGTGACACCAGGCCACCGCCATGGCGCTCCAGCCGTCCGGCCAGTTCGAGTTCGAGCAGCACCGTGCGAACGATGGTGGGCGAGAGGCCCGACATTCGGATCAGATCGTCGAGGCTGACCGGGCTAGGCCCGAGCAGCGTGACAATGCGTGCGCGTACGCCCGGATCGATGTCGAAGTCGAGCGGCTCGTCATCGCCTTCACGCGCCTCGAGCACGATCGGCCGCTCCAGGATTGGCTGAATGACGTTGATGACGTCGCTGGCTTCGGTGACCAGCGCCGCGCCCTGCTTGATCAGATCATTGGTGCCGGAGGCGCGCGGATCGAGCGGCGAGCCGGGCACCGCGAACACTTCGCGGCCCTGTTCTGCCGCCATCCGCGCCGTGATCAGCGAGCCCGAGCGGTGCGCAGCCTCGATCACGACGACGCCGAGCGACGCACCGGAGATCAGGCGATTGCGCCGTGGAAAATCGTGGGCGCGCGGCACATGGCCGAGCGGCATTTCGGAAATCGCGCCGCCTTGATCGAGCAGGGCGGCAAGCAAGTCCCCATGCTCCGGCGGATAGATCCGGTCGTGACCGCCGGCCAGCACCGCGACCGTGCCACTTTCGATCGTCGCGCGATGCGCGGCCTGATCGATGCCGCGCGCCAGCCCCGAAATGACGACGAAGCCGGCCTCGCCGAGATCGCGCGCCAGTTGGCCGGCGAATTTCAAACCGGCGCCGGAAGCGTTGCGCGAGCCGACGATCGCGATCATCGGCCGTATCAGGACGTCGGGCGCAGCGCGCACACGCACGCCGAGCAACGGCGGCGCATCCTCGAGTGTCGCCAGCCGCGGCGGATAGGCGGCTTCGCCAGGCGCGACCAGCAAGACGCCGATCTTGTTCGCCGCAGCGATCTCAGCCCGTGCTTCCTCCTCGCTGCAGATCCGTCCTGAACGCGCGGCGCCGCCACGGCGCGCCAGATCGGGCAACCGTTCGAGCGCCGTGCGCGCATCGCCGAAATGGGCGATGAGCGAGTTGAAGGTGCGTGGGCCGACATTGTCGCTGCGGATCAGCCGCAGCCGGTCGATCCGGTCGGTCTCGGTGAGGTAAGGTGTGCTGATCGCGTCCAATTTCGGCTCCGTGTCTCAGCAGCATGAAGCAACCTGAGCGCGTGAGCAATGGTCTTGCAACGTCAGTAGCGCCCAGTCAAATTGATGTGTATCGATCAGTCAGGATGTCTGGAATGCGCGTTGAACCCGTCGAAATATACTCGGATACGACGAACGCTGCCGTCATGCGGCATCCAGGCCGCCATTTTCCGGGCTTTTTAATTCAGGGCGATAGCCTCTACGTTCTCTGTCAGCGCGCCGATGAGGTGTGTGCTTCGATTGGGCGCGGCGCGCCGGGCTTTGACACTGCCAATGAACTGAGAAATGCGCTCTGGGACTCGCTTACCCACTACAAGACCGTCCTGAGAGAGCACCAATTGCCTCTTCCGTTCAGCGAGGCGCCTCTCACCTAGTTAGGCAATACCATGATCTCGCTCGCCGACCTTCAGCGCCGCATCGATGCCGGCGATCTCTCGCCCCACGCCGCAATCGCCCAATCCCTGGAAGCGATCGGCGCGCAGGACCGGACCATCGGCGCATTCGTCTGCCGCGCCGAACATGTGCATGCGGCGAGCGCTGGGCCGCTGTGCGGCATTGCGGTCGGCATCAAGGACATCATGGATACGGTGGATTTCCCGACCGAAATGGGCTCGCCGATCTACCGGGGTTTTCGGCCGCGCGGCGACGCAGCCGTGGTGATGATGCTGAAGCAGGCGGGCGCAAGCATCATCGGCAAGACCACGACCACCGCATTCGCCTCCGTGGATCCGACGCCGACGCTCAATCCGCGCAACCATGGTCACACGCCCGGCGGATCGTCGTCCGGCTCGGCGGCAGCGGTGGCGGCCGGCATGATCCCGCTCGCGCTGGGAACACAGACCGGCGGCTCGGTGATCCGGCCGGCCTCGTTCTGCGGCGTCGCCGCGATCAAGCCGTCGTACCGCCTGCTGCCGACGGTCGGCGTGAAGTGCTATTCGTGGACGCTCGATACGGTCGGCCTGTTCGCTGCCGGCGTCGACGACGTGGCGCGCGGGCTTGCCGCGATGACCGGCCGGCCCGAACTGCTGCTGCCGCCCAGCATTCCGACCCCGCGCATCGGCGTCGTGACGCAGGATTTTGCAGGTAGGCCGGAGGCGGCAGGCGGGGAAGCGCTGCGGATCGCGACCAAGGCTGCCGAACGCGCCGGAGCCTCGGTGCGGGCGCTTGCTTTGCCTGAGATCATTGCGGAGGCGTGGCAAGCCCATTCGGTGATCCAGGAATTCGAGGCACATCAGGCGCTCGCCTGGGAATATCGAGAAAATTACGAGGCGATGGCGCCGCTGCTGCGCGCACGGCTTGACGAGAGCCGGGGCCTGACACCGGCCGCCTATGACGAGGCGATGGGCGTTGCAAGCCGCGCCAGGCACGCACTGGCAAAAGTGTTCGAAGAGGTCGATGTGCTGCTGACCTTGTCGGCGCCCGGCGCCGCGCCACAGGGTTTGGGTTCGACCGGCGACGCCCGCTACAACCGGCTATGGACGCTGATGGGCGTGCCCTGCGTCAACGTTCCCGCGCACATCGCGGACGGTGGATTGCCGGTCGGCGTGCAGGTCATTGCGAGATACGGCGCTGATGCCGCGGCACTGACGGCGGCGCGGTTTGTGGAGGGCGCGCTCATGCGGCAATGAGACCGTTCGGGCACGGTCCGTCGATTTCGGGAAGTCAATCCAAATTTATTTGAGCGGAACGACGCAACCTGACCGAGCGAACGCCGACAAACAGAGGTCACAAGGACGGCTTTTCGGCAGGAACGACAGTCAAGCATGCCTAAATCTCAATTCTTTCCGGCAGGCGAGGTGCTCAGCGACTTCGCCGAAGCGATCTGGGATGCCGATTTCGACGATGCGCCCTCAGCCCGTGCGCTCACGATAAAGGTCCTGCCGACGACGTCGCCCGTCCTCATCGTGCACTATCGTGCGGCGATGACGGCCGCGCACCGGCCCCGCTACAAGCGCACCGCCAATGGGATGCAAACCAGGGCGATGACCCTGCGTCCCAGTGGTCCGCTCGGCGTCGTGCTGGTCCGCCTGAAGGCAGAAGAGGCTTGCCGTGTGCTCGGCTGCGATCTGGCCGATATGACCGATGCCAGCGTGGAACTGTCAGACATTTTTGGAGACCGCGAGGCATCGTTGCTGGAAGAAATGCTCGCGGAAGCGGAAAATGCGGAAGCACGCGTGGCGCGAATGCGGCAGTTCCTGCGCGACCGGGCCGCCGCGAACCGGTTCGATCCTGTCGTTCACCGCGCGATCCGCGCGCTCAAGCAGGATCCAGCGGTCTCGATGAAAGACCTTGCCTCGCGTCTCGACGTCGGCGAACGCAGCCTGCAGCGCCGCTTCAAGATGCTGACCGGCGTCAGCCCGAAGCAGTTCGCCCGTGTCGCGCGGATGGAAAAGGTCGTCGCTGCGCGGCTCAAGGGCAGCGATTGGGCCGAAATCGCCTATGCGACCGGCTACAACGACCAGGCGCATCTGATCAACGATTTCAGGTCGTTGGCCGGCACGCCGCCCGAGACGTTCTTTCGCGGTGCGACGGCCGCGGAATATCGCGGCTGGAACGCCGAACTCGCAGCGTCGGATTTTTACAATACATTCATGACCTAGCTCATTAGGCAGCACATCTCCGAGACCGGTGGATGGCATGAGATGAGGAGATGGATGATGCTGACCGAACTCAAGCGCGGAACGAAGCTGCGCAATGCCTACAACAAAGAGACCTTCGTCTTTTCAGGACCGGTCGACGATCCCTCGGTCGCCCGGTTCGAAGTCATCCTGGAGCAGGGTGGTTCGGGTGGCGGCAACGCGCTGCTTCATGTCCATCCCGGCGCGGACGAGCATTTTGCGGTGAGATCGGGCCGCATCAAAATTGTTGTCGCGGGCAGGGAACAGATTGTCGAAGCTGGCGGAAGCGCGGTCGTGCCGCGTGGCAAGCCGCATTTCTTTGCCAACGCCGGCGACGGTGCGGCCGAGTTGGAGATCGAATTCAGACCGGCGCAGCAGCAGCTTCGCTTCTTTGCGAATTTCGCCACGCTGGCCGCGCATCGGCCCGCGTGGTTTTCCAGCAAGGGCGATCCGAACTTTCTCATGATCGCGCTGGCGCTGCACACCTATCGCGATCACCTTTATCTTGCGGGCCCGCCGATCTTTCTGCAGAAATTCATCTTCGCGCTGCTGGCACCGGTGGCGGGCTCTGCGGGTACCGGATGGCGATCGAGCCGCTTCGCGAAGAGCGGCAGCTCGCGCCGAGCCCGGCTGAGTAGGGTAAGGGAGCGACCGGGTCACTTCGCCCCGATCCGTCCCTCGGTCCCGGCCTGCAACCGCCTGATGTTTTCGCTGTGCTTCCAGAACAGCAGCAGCGTCAGCACGACGAATAGCGACGCCAGCGCGGGGTGGCCGAACCACCACAGGAACAGCGGCGTGACGAAGGCTGCGACCAGCGCCGAGAGCGAGGAGTACCGCGTGGTGAAGGCGGTCGCGAGCCAGATCAGGCAGAACATCAGGGCTGCCGGCCAGAACAGGCCGATCAGCACGCCGATATAGGTGGCGACGCCTTTGCCGCCGTTGAATTTGAGCCAGACCGGGAAGAGGTGGCCGAGGAAGGCGCCGAGCGCAGCCAGCATCGCCGCATTGGCGCCGCCGTAGTAGCCCGCGATGATGACGGCCACCGTGCCCTTGAGCATGTCGCCGATCAGCGTCGCCGCGGCAAGGCCCTTGCGGCCGGTGCGCAGCACGTTGGTGGCGCCGATATTGCCGGAACCGATCGAGCGCAGATCCTGCGTACCGGCTAGCTTGGTCAGAACCATCCCGAATGGGATCGAGCCGAAGAGATAGCCGATCAGGAAGGCGACGACGAGGAATGCGTCAGACATTGCGGCAGCTCCCACCGCGGCCCGCTTCGTACGAATCAGACATGTTCATAGACCGTCCGTCCGCCCACGATAGTACGCACGACGCGCCCCGAGAAGCGGGCTTCATCGAACGGCGTGTTCTTGCACTGCGATTTGAGATCGGCGGGATCGAGCACCCAGGGCGTATCGGGATCGATCACGACGACGTCGGCCGGGGAACCGGCGCGGAGCGAGCCGCCGGGCAGGCCGAGCAGTTCCGCAGGCCGCGTCGACATCGCCCGGATCAGCGTCTTGAAGTCCATCTCGCCATTGTGGATCAGCCGCAGCGCCGCCGGCAGCATGGTCTGCAGCCCGACCGCGCCGGCCGCCGCTTCGGCGAACGGCAGCCGCTTGACCTCGACGTCCTGCGGGTTGTGGTCGGACATCACGACGTCGACCAGACCGGAGGCGACGGCGGCAACCAGCGCGAGGCGGTCCTCCTCGGTGCGCAGCGGCGGCGACAGTTTCAGGAAGGTGCGGTAGGGGCCGATATCGTTTTCGTTCAGCGTGACGTGGTTGATCGACACCGAAGCACTGACGTAGAGGCCGGCGTCGCGCGCGCGTTTTAGGATTTCGAGCGACTCGATCGACGATAGCGAGGCCGCGTGATAGCGCCCGCCGGTCAGTGCCACGAGCCGCATGTCGCGCTCCAGCATCACGGCCTCGGCGGCGTTGGGAATGCCGACCAAGCCGAGCCTGGCGGCGAATTCGCCCTCGTTCATCACGCCTTCGCCGACGAGATCCGGGTCTTCGGTGTGATGCACGATCAGCGCGTCGAAATCGCGGGCATAGGTCAGCGCTCGCCGCATCACCTGGGCGTTGGTGACGCTCTTGTCGCCGTCGGTGAAGGCCACCGCGCCGGCGGCCTTCAACAGCCCGATCTCGGTCATCTCCTCGCCGCGCATGCCTTTTGTCAGTGCGGCCATCGGGTGGATGTTGACGATCGCGGTGTCGCGGGCGCGACGCAGCACGAAGTCCACCGTCGCCGAATTGTCGATCACGGGGGAGGTGTCCGGCTGGCAGATGATGGTGGTGATGCCGCCGGCCGCAGCCGCCTGGCTGGCGGAGGCAAAGGTTTCGCGGTGGCTGGCGCCGGGCTCGCCGACAAAGGCGCGCATGTCGATCAGCCCGGGCGCGACGATCTTGCCCGCACAATTGATGATGTCGGTGCCTTCAGGCACGCCGGCCGCGCCGATGCCGCGCTTGGAGTCGCGGATCGTGCCGTCGGCAATCAGGACGTCGCCGGGGCCGTCGAAATCCCTGGAGGGATCGACGACGCGGGCATTCGCAAGCAGGATCGGGCGTCGGTCAGTCAGCATGATCTTAAGCATTCGGCAGGTTGCGGGCGAGCGCTTCGAGCACCGCCATCCGCACCGCCACTCCCATTTCCACCTGTTCACGGATCAGCGATTGCGCGCCGTCAGCCACGATCGAGTCGATCTCGACACCGCGATTCATCGGTCCCGGATGCATCACCAGCGCGTCCGGCTTGGCATAGGCAAGCTTCTTCTGGTCGAGCCCGAAATAGTGGAAGTACTCCTGACTCGACGGCACGAAGGAGCCGTTCATCCGCTCGCGCTGCAACCGCAGCATCATCACGATGTCGGCGCCATTGAGGCCTTCGCGCATGTCGCGCGCGACTTCGACGCCCATCCGCTCGATGCCGCGCGGCAGCAGCGTGGAGGGGGCCACCACGCGGACACGCGCGCCCATGGTGTTGAGCAACAGGATATTGGAACGCGCCACGCGGGAATGCATCACGTCGCCGCAGATCGCGATCACGAGCCCTTCCAGCCGGCCTTTATTACGACGGATGGTCAGCGCATCCAGCAGCGCCTGGGTCGGATGCTCGTGGGCGCCGTCGCCGGCATTGATCACGGAACCGTCAACCTTGCGCGCCAGAAGTTCCACCGCGCCGGAGGCGTGGTGCCGCACCACCAGGATATCCGGGTGCATGGCGTTGAGCGTGACTGCCGTATCCATCAGCGTCTCGCCCTTGCGGATCGAGGATGAGGACACCGACATGTTCATGACGTCGGCGCCGAGCCGTTTCCCTGCCAGTTCGAACGAGGACTGGGTGCGGGTCGAGGCCTCGAAAAACAGGTTCACCTGGGTGCGACCGCGCAAGGAAGTGCGCTTTTTGTCCACCTGGCGGTTGAGCTCGACATATTCCTCGGAAAGGTCGAGCAGGCCGGTAATATCGGCAGCGGAAAGTCCCTCGATTCCCAGCAGATGCCGGTGCCCGAGGACGAAGGTCGATTTCGATGCAGGGGTCATTAAAGCCTTGCTATAGGCAGAGATGCCATGCAGGGCAAGCGTCAAATCGGGCGTCCGGACTTATCCACTAGCGCTTCGGCGGCAGGGTAAACGGCCGGACGGTAGGCCCTGACGAGCGATTCAGCTAGGATGGCGCACGGTGCATCAGGCTGGGCAAAACGTGCGGCATTTCATTCAATGCGTCCGGATCGCGTCATGGGCGCTGCTGGCGGCCATTGCATGCCTCCCGGCCACGTCGGCCGTCGCCGAGAAGCGCATAGCGCTCGCGATCGGCAACGACCTCTATCCCAATCTGCCCGCCGACCGGCAGCTTAAGAAGGCCGCCAACGACGCCACCACGATCGCGGGAACGCTGAAGTCGCTCGGTTTCGAAGTCATGGTCGGCACCAATCTCGGCCGTCAGGCGATGATCGACAAGCTCGCCGAATTCACCGCGCGGCTGCAGCCGGGCGACACAGCGGCGCTGTTTTTTGCCGGACACGGCGTGGCGATTGCGGGCGTCAATTACCTGATCCCGAGCGATGTCCCGGCGGTGACCGAAGGCGCCGAAGCACGCGTGCGCGGGGCATCGCTGGCCGAACCCGATCTGATCGCGGAGCTGCAGGCGCGCTCGGTCCGCGTCGCGCTCCTGGTGATCGATGCCTGCCGTGACAATCCATTCCCGCGCGCCGCGGGCCGGTCGATCGGCAACACGCGGGGCCTGGCCGACGCCAAGCCAGCGCGCGGCATCTTCACGCTGTATTCCGCCGGCATCGGCCAGACCGCGCTGGATCGCCTCGGCGGCAACGACGCCGCCCACAATTCGGTGTTCACGCGGATATTCGCCGAACAACTGAAGCGGCCGGACCTGCATCTTGGCGATCTCGCTGTTGAAGTGCGCGAGCGCGTCGCCGAACTGGCGCTGAAAGCAACCGATGCGCGCGGTCAGCCCGCACCGCACGAGCAGACGCCGGCCTATTACGATCAAACCCTCGGCGGCCGCATCTATCTGGCGGGGCAGCCGAGCGGTGGCCGTGTTGAGCAGCCTGCCACCAAGCTTGCGAATGTCGCACCCGACACTGAGCGCGCCGTGCGTCCGTCGCGGCCGGGTGCACCCGGTGAAAGCTGCGTGCGCAACGGCCATGAGACCTATTGCGTCAGTTCGGTGCTGAAGCCGCAGTTCGGCAATTCCTACGGCGCGCAAAACCTGTTCGCCGGCTCCAGCGGCGACGCATGGGTCGAGGGCAGGGAGGGCAATGGCGTCGGCGAGTGGGTCACGATCGAGTTCGACGGGATGCGGCTCGTCAAATCCGTCACCGTCCGGAACGGCTATCAGAAGAACAACGACATTTTTCAGAAGAACAATCGCGTGCGCCAGTTGCGCGTCATATTTTCGCAAGGCGAGACGCAGACGCTCAGCCTGGCGGATCGTCTCGGCCCGGAACAGCTCAACCTGCCCAAACCGGTGAAGGCCTACTGGATGAAATTCATCATCGACGAAGTCTGGGCCGGCAACAGATACACAGATACTGCGCTCACGAAACTGGTGGTCAGCTCGGAGCGGGTGCCGTGATCGGCGCGAGGCGGGGCGCGGCGACATTCAGGCGAGCGGTGCTTGTCGCGATCTGCGCGGCAGGCTGCCTCACGGGCGCTGCCGCGCAGGCGCAGAAGTTGCCGGCGGGTTTCGTCTATCTGCGCGATATCGATCCGACCATCGTCCAGGATATGCGCTACGCCGGCTCGAACAACTTCGTCGGCCGTCCGCTCAGGGGCTATGAGGCGGCAGAATGCGTGGTGAAGCGCGAGGTCGGCACGCTGCTGAAGAGCGTTCAGGAAGAACTTGCGCTGCAAAACCTGTCGCTGAAGATGTTCGACTGCTACCGGCCGACGCGCGCGGTTGCCGATATGGTCGCCTGGTCGCGCGACGGCAAGGAGACGGTCGCCGGAAAGCGCTACAACCCGTCGTTCAGCAAGGCCGACCTGTTTCGGCTCGGCTACATCGCCGAACGCTCCGGCCATTCCACCGGCGCCGCGCTCGACCTCACCCTGGTCGATCTGAAAGCCGACAATTCGGCCACCTTCGATTCCACCAAGGACTACGGCGACTGCACCGCCAATGTGAACCTTCGCGCGCCGGACGGCAGCGTCGACATGGGCACCGGCTACGACTGTTCCGACGTCAGGTCGCACACGGCGGCGACATCCATCACCGCCGCCCAGCGCCGCTGGCGGGAGAAGCTGGTTCTGGTGATGGCGCGGCGAGGATTTGTAAACTATTCGAAGGAGTGGTGGCACTTTTCGCTGCCGGGAGCGGGCGGGCAGGCCTATGATTTCCCGATCACGCCGCGGAAGTGATTCACGGTTCCAGGACCAGCCATGAGCCAGGCAGCATTCACGACCCACGAGGTCTTCAACCAGTCGCCGCCGTTCGAAGATGTCGATCTCTTTGCGCTCGACCGGCCGCTGGTCGAGGCCGTCGCCGCCAATGGCGGGGCGTCGGCACAAAGCGAACTGTCGGAGTTCGGCAAGCATTGGGGCTCGGCGGCGATGGCGGAACGCGGCCGCGTCGCCAACGAGAACACGCCAAAGCTGCGCACCTTCGATTCCCGCGGCAACCGCCGCGACGAGGTCGAATTTCATCCCGCCTATCATGAACTCATGGCGCACAGTGCGCATGCCGGCGTGCATAATTCGACGTGGACTGCCGACGGTAAGCCCGCCGGTGGGGCGTCGGAGGTGATACGCGCTGCGAAATTCTACGTGGCCTCGCAGGTCGAGACCGGGCATCTCTGCCCGATCACCATGACGCGGGCGTCCGTTGCGGCCCTGGCGGAGCAGCCGGATCTCCTGTCCAGGGTGATGCCGGTGCTGGGCACGCGATCCTATGATCCGGCCTTCGCGCCGTGGTGGACCAAGCGCGGCATGACGCTCGGCATGGGCATGACCGAGAAGCAGGGCGGCACCGACGTGCGCTCCAACATGACGCGGGCGGAGCGTGACGGGGACGCTTACCGTATCACCGGGCACAAATGGTTCATGTCGGCGCCGATGTGCGACGCCTTCCTGGTGCTGGCGCAGGCCGAGGAGGGGTTGAGCTGCTTCCTGATGCCGCGCTTTGCGCCTGATGGCTCGATCAACGCAATCAGGTTCCAGCGGTTGAAGGACAAGCTCGGCAACCGTTCCAACGCCTCGTCCGAAGTCGAGTTTCACGGCGCCTATGCCGAGCGCGTCGGCGCCGAGGGCAAGGGCATCCGCACCATCATCCAGATGGTGCAGTTGACGCGGCAGGATTGCGCGATTGCTTCCGCCGGCCTGATGCGATCGGGCCTGGCGCATGCGCTTCATCATGCGCGGCATCGCAGCGTGTTCCAGAAGCATCTCGCCGATCAGCCGGTGATGCAGGCGGTGCTGTCGGACATGGCGCTGCATGTCGAGGCCACGGTTGCGCTGGTGATGCGGCTGTGCCGGTCGTTCGATCGCGCGCCCGTTGACGCCAAGGAAGCCGCCTATGTGCGGCTGCTCACGCCCGCCATCAAATACTGGGTCTGCAAGAGCGCCCCTGGCTTTCTCTACGAGGCGATGGAGTGCCTCGGCGGCAATGGTTACGTGGAAGAGGGCATTCTGGCGCGGCACTACCGGGAGTCGCCGGTCAATGCGATCTGGGAAGGCTCCGGCAATGTGATGTGCCTCGACGTCCTCCGCGCGCTGTCGAGGGAGCCGGAAGTGGCGTCCAGCATCGTGCACGAACTGACCGGCGAGACGCTCGGATTGCCGGGCGCGGGTGAGGCCATCACCTTCCTCGGCAAGGCGTTCCGCCGGCCGGACAGCGAGCGTGTGGCGCGGCTGGCGGTCGAGAAGCTGGCGCTGCTGGCGGCTTCTGCCGCGCTCAATGCCGTGTCGCCACGGCATGCGCAGTTGTTCGCCGCCACGCGCCTTGCCGGGAATCACGCCAGCATGTACGGCGCGGTCGATCTGGCGAGCGAAGACGTCCGCGGGTTGCTCGAACGTGCACTGCCCTAAAAACCACGCCAGCCGTCATGGCCATAGCCGTCCGAAGGACGGCGTCGCTTCCGCTCGCCTATGTCCCGGCCATCCACGCCTTCTGAGCCCGCGCGGCACAAAGGACGTGGATGCCCGGCACAAGGCCGGGCATGACGACACCGAGAAAGTTGATTGATGGACTCCTTCACTCCCGCAAGCCCGATCACAGTTCCGCCCGCGATTCCTGACCAGCCGCCACGCGTCTGGAAATTCTGGGGCACGGCATTGTGGGGCCTGTTCATCTTTGCCGCGATGTTCGTCGGGCAGCTCACGGTCGTCGCCTATTTCGTGTTGCGGCACGGGTCGTTCGATGTCGCCGAGGCGATAAGAGTGGTCGGCGGCGGACTTACGATCTCGCTGTCGGTCATGATGGGATTGCCCGCGGTGGTGTTGGCCGTGTGGATCGCGATCCGGCCGACGCGCACTTCTTTCGCTGATTATCTCGCGCTGCGCTGGACCTCGTGGCGCAATTTCCTGATCGGTGTCGTCGCGCTGGCCGCGCTTGTCGGCTGTTGGGACCTGCTGTCGCGCGCACTCGGACGGGAGATACAGCCGGGCTTCATGGGCGAGGTGCTGAAATCGGCGCAGACCGACGGCGCGCTGTGGTTGCTGGTGGTCGCGTTCTGCATCGCCGCCCCTGTTTCGGAAGAGATTCTCGCGCGCGGCTTCCTCTATCGCGGCTGGTCTGAATCACGCCTCGGCGTTGCCGGCGCCATCTTCCTGTCGTCGCTGGCCTGGACGTCGTTGCATCTGCAGTATGACTGGTTCTTCTTCGGCGAGGTGTTCTCGATCGGCCTGCTGCTCGGTTACCTGCGATATCGCACCAGCTCGACCTGGCTGACGATCGTCCTGCACGGCATCAACAATCTGGCAGCGACCATTCAGACTTTCTGGCTGGCGGGCTGAATGCCGATGGGGTAGAGACTCACTCCATTCGCACCGTGAGGTTGTCACCAGAGTAATGCTGGATCCAAATGATAGAAAACGGCCGGTCTCGGTAACGGCACGAGCGCCCAAAACGTGGGACTTTATGGAAACTACGTTTGTCGCTCTGGTCGCTTACGCCGCCTTCGGCCTGACAAGTTGGCTCACTCTCGTAGTGCTGGTGGCCACACGGGATAGCGCGGCCTTATCGCCTGCCCAGCTCCAAGCAATCCCGAGAGGATGGGATAGCGCCGCATCGATATTGGGGTGTGCATCGACGGTCATCGTGATCTGGATCGCCATCGGAATGGCGCGGCGCGAGTTCTCCGAATACCTTGCCTTGAACTGGCCCACTCGCGACGAGGTTATGGCGGCCTTGATGATCACGATCATACTCTGGTTGGGTGAGATCGTCTTCAGGTCTCCCACGGCGCCTTCGACGAGCCCCGATCTTCCGTTCAGGGGTATCGGCGAGTTGCTAATCTTGTTTGTTGCAGTCTGTATCGCAGCGCCAATCATGGAAGAGTTCACTTTCCGTGGCTTCATGTTTCGAGGTTGGTCTGAGTCTTTTCTCGGTCCGATGGCAACCATCGTGGTGACCGCGGCAATTTGGGGGGCAATCCACACCCAATATGATTGGTGGGGGCGCTGTTGGATCTTTGTGTCGGGTGTCGCCCTCGGCCATTTTCGCCGGCGTAGTAATTCAACGTGGCTCGCGGTGATCGTTCACTCGGGCATGAACTTCTTTCTCTTTTTAACGATGCGATACGCCTAGGGGGTCGCCGTTACCAGCGCGATCGCAATCGGCATCGTGAGCGCTGCCAGGATGATCTGCAGCGTGATGATCTGCGCCAATAGCGGCGCGTCGCCGCCCATTTGCCGCGCCAGCACATAGGCGCTTGACGCCGCGGGCACCGCCGAACAGACCGTCACGATGGCGAGGTTGGAATCGGCAAGTCCAAATTTCAACGCCAACGCGACCGCGATCACCGGCATCAGCACCAGCTTGAGGAACACCGCGACGCCGGCGGCGAGGCTCGGCCGGAACAGGCCTTCAAGATGCAGGCCAGCGCCGGTCACCAGCAGCCCGATGGCGAGCGAGGAGCGGCCAAGCGCGTCCGCCACCTCGTGCCAGAGTTTGGGCAGCGGAATGTGCGTGACGTTGAGCGCCAGCCCGATCGCGCAGGCCCAGATCAGCGGATTACTCATTACCGTCACGACAATCGAACCGGCCGAGCGCTTTTCCGGCGAGGCGTAATGGGCCAGCACCGCGACACTGAACACGTTGACCAGCGGAACGATGGCGACCATCGCGACGGACGCCAGCGCCAGCCCGAGGTCGCCGAACAGACTGCCGGAGACGGCGAGCGCCACATAGGTCTGCCAGCGCGTCGCGCCCTGGAAGATCGAGGTAAAGGCGGGACCATCGATTGCGGCGCGGGCGAGCAGTGGACGCAGCGCAAGACACAGCAGCGACATCGCGAGCGCCGACAGCAGCAACGCGCCGCCGACGCCGGCAACCGGCACCCTGGTGAGGTCGGCCTTCACCAGCGTCTGGATCAGCAGCACCGGAAGCAGCACGTAGTAAGTCAGCCGCTCCAGCCCATGCCATTGCGTCTCGGGCCGTATCAGCGTCCGCTTCAGGATGAAGCCGAGCACGATCAGCAAGAACACCGGCAGCAGCGCCGCAATGACGACCGCCATCGCTTAAGCGTCCCCGCGCAGCTTCGCCAGCCGATCCAGCGCGCCCTGCAGGATGAACATGGCGGCATGCTCGTCGATCACCTCGGCGCGGCGGGCGCGGGAGACGTCCATGCCGATCAGCTCGCGCTCGACGGCCGCGGTCGACAGCCGCTCGTCCCACAGCGCGATGGCAAGGCCGGTGAGGTTGGAGAAATTGCGGGCAAAGGCACGGGTCGATTGCGCGCGCGGACCCTCGCTGCCGTCCATATTGATGGGCAGGCCGAGCACGAAGCCGACCGCGTTGCGTTCGCCCGATATCGCCAATAGCCGCGCCGCGTCGGCCTTGAAGGCCTTGCGGTGGAGCGTTTCGACGCCGGTCGCCAGGCGGCGGTCGGGGTCGGACACGGCGACGCCAATGGTCTTGGTGCCGAGATCGAGGCCGATCAGGGCGCCGCGCTCGGGCCAGTGCGTGACGGCTTCGATCAGGGGAAGGATGGGGGCGGGCATGACCCCGCATAACACCGGCTCGTCATGCGCGCAAAGCCGGTCACGGCGTGGCGCCCATGCGGGAACGCCACGCCGCCTGTCGATACGGTCTTACCGGATCGCGACCGGGTTGATCATGCTCTGCACCCCGCCCTTGAAGCGCGGTTGGCCGAGCACGAACAGGAACTCGTAGGCCTTGTCGGCGGCGAGTCCGGACGTATCCAGCACCTCCATGATGTAGGTGCCGTTCATCGGCAGCAGGATCTGGTGCACCTCGAACACGTTCTTGCTCTCGAACGGAATCACCTCAAGGCCCCAGGTGTCCGCGCCGATGGCGACGACGCCCTTGCCGGTGAGGTATTTCGCGCCTTCAACGCCAAGCCCGGGCTCGCCCGAGTTGAAACGCTTGTCGTCCTTGCCGATCAGGCTGGCCCAGCCGGTGTGGAAGAGGACGACATCACCTTGGCGGATTTCGATGCCTTGCTTCTTGGCCGCTTCCTCGATTTCCTTAACGTTGAAGGCGGTGCCTTCCTTGACCACGTCGGTCCCGAAATAAGCGGCCATGTCGAGCAGCACGCCACGTGTGACCATCGGCGGGATCTTTTCGACACCGAGCTTCTTCAGGCCGGTCGGATCCGCAAAATCGAGCAACTTGTTGCCGTTGTAATAGATGTGCTCGACGCCGATGTGGCCGAGGCCGTCCAGTTGGCTGCCGACGCCGACCCAACCCTCGATGATATCGTCATTGTAAGTGGTCTTGCTCGGCCCGAGGCCGGGAATGCCGGCCTGTCCAGGCTGCACTACGGTGATCTTGAAGGCGCGCGGGGGATAGGCGGGCATCTTGGAGTCCACGGGGAACCCAAGGGCGTAGGTCTTGCCAGTTTTCACGAGTTGGGCGGCTTTGACGACAAGGTCGGGCTTCATGTAGTTGGCGGCGCCGATCTCGTCGTCCGGCCCCCATTTCGATTTCGTCCAGTCTTGAGCACTTGCCGTTCCGACCGTACCCAACAAGGCAACAGAACAGCTCAATACGAATGCAAGGCGCATCGCAGTCCCTCCCAGATGTTGACGTTATGGTTTTTGGTAACTAGCGCCTCATACTAACGTAGCAGTGCGGGGCGGCCAGAAGTTTTTGAGCTCGATGCTCGCGTTGCAATCCAGCGCCGCAGCGCAGAAAACGCGGCGCGCAAATTGCTCTGCTACAAAAATATGGCAGAGACGTTTCGCGTGGCGGAATGAAGCGGGGTGCGAAGATGACGATGGATGCGCTTAGCCTGTTCGGCCTGTTCGCGGTAACCGCGATGCTGGTGGCATACGCGCTGGAAGATCGCAGCCACTGGTACATCCTCGCCTTTGCCGGAGCTTGCGGGCTCGGCTCGGTTTACGGATTTCTGCAGGGCGCCTGGCCATTCGGGCTGGTCGAGGCGATCTGGGCCGGCGTCGCGATGCGGCGCTGGAGCATCAGGCGGCAATAACCTCGCCATTGCTGCTCAGGCAGGACGCAAAACCCTGCAGGGCGCTGTATTGATGGGCCGTGCGGCGGGTGATGAAGAGCGTCTCGACCTTGGACTGCGTCGGGTTCAGCGTGTGGATGCTCACGGTGTCGTTCCGCCCGACGACGGCGCGCGGCAGCAGCGTCACGCCCATGTCGGCGGCGACGCAGCCGATCATGCCGTCGAGTGTGCCGAGTTCGAACCGCGCGGAAGACGGCCAGCCGAATTCCGAGAAGATCTGCTCGAGCCGCTGGCGGTAAGTGCAGCCGGTACGGAAAACGAGCGCGGTCGGTCCGGACTCGGGCGTGCCGGCACGCAGAGCGACGAGGCTCTGCCAGCGCCGCGCCGTGACCAGCACCAGTTCTTCGCGGAAGGCGACCGTCGCGTCGAGTTCGGCGTGGTCGATTGGACCCGCGACGAATGCGCCGTCAAACGTGCCGTTGAGCACGCCAGCCACGAGCTCGGCCGTGGTTGAGGTCCGCAAGGACAGCCGCACCGCCGGAAAGCGGCGATGGAATTCAGCGAGCAATGAGGGCAAGCGGACGGCGGCCGTCGTCTCCATCGATCCGATCGCGAGCGGTCCCTTCGGTTCGCCATCGTCGCGCGCGGCAAGTATCGCTTCGCGCGACAGCGCGGCCATTCGCTGCGCGTAGGGCAGCAGACGGCGCCCGGCGCCGGTCAGCGTCATGCCGCGGCTGTGCCGCTCGAACAGCGCGGTGCCGATCTCGGTCTCCAGCGCCTTGACCCGCTGCGTGACGTTGGATTGCACGGTGTTGAGTTCGTCAGCGGCGCGGGTGATGCCGCCCAGCCGGGCGACGGTGGAAAAGGTGAGGAGGTCGGTCAATTCCACTGGATCGCTCCGTTCCCTATTTCAGATGGCAGCGTTCTCTAGTATTCACTATTCCAGAATGTTAGTTCGGCCTAGGCTTGCTGTCCAGACGAGGGAGCGAACGCATGCCGATCAGGACTGATTTGACGGCACTTCTGGGCATCCGGCATCCGGTCCTGCTGGCGCCGATGGACACGATCTCGGGCAGCCGGCTGACCCGGGCGGTGAGTGAAGCCGGCGGCTTCGGCATCCTTGGCGGCGGCTATGGGGATCGCGCCCGGCTCGAAGCGGAGAGCGCGAAGCTGAAAGATTTCGCCGGGCCGTTCGGCATCGGCTTCATCACCTGGAGTCTCGCGAAGAAACCCGAACTTCTTGACGTCGCGCTCGACGCCAAACCGCGCGCCATCATGCTGTCGTTCGGCGATCCCGCGCCGTTCGCGCCGAAGATCAAGGCGGCGGGTGCGTTGCTGATCTGCCAGGTGCAGAGCGAGGAGATGGCGCGGCAGGCCCTCGATGCCGGCGCCGATGTTTTGATTGCGCAGGGAACCGAAGCGGGTGGACATGGCGCCTCAAGGACCACGCTCGATATCGTGCCCGCCATCGTCGATCTTGCGGCCGGACGCGTGCCGGTTGTCGCTGCCGGCGGCCTTGCCGACGGGCGCGGGTTGGCTGCGATGCTGATGCTGGGGGCGTCCGGCGTGCTGATGGGCACGCGCTTCTATGCCAGCATCGAGGCTGACGGCGCCGAGCAAGCGAAGCAGTTGATACGTGCGGCCAATAGCGGCGGGACGGTACGCGGCGTGGTGTTCGACTGGTCGCGACAGCTGTTGTGGCCGGCGCCATTTACCGCGCGCACGCTGCTCAACGACCATGTGCGGACCTGGACGGGCCGCGAGATCGAGCTGATGCAGCGTGCGGACCAGGTTGCAACGGAATATGCCGCGGCGAAAGCGGCCGGCAATTTCGATGTCGCCGCCGTCTTTGCCGGTGAGTCCGCAGGGCTGATCCATGATATCCCGCCGGCGGCCGAGATCGTTGACAGGATCGTCACCGAAGCCGACCAGATATTAAGCGGGCGGCGCAACTCCTTCGCCGCCTGAACGGCAATCCACCCCAATCAATCAAGTGAGCAGAACCATGTGGCCAGACCGCCGGATCATCGACCTCTTCAAGACCGAATTTCCGATCGTGCTGGCGCCGATGGCCGGCGTCATGGACGCCGAGCTGGTGATCGCGGCGGCGCAGGGCGGGGCACTCGGCTCGCTGCCATGTGCGATGATCTCGGCTGAGAAGGCGCGCGAGCAGGTCAACATCATCCGCCAGCGCGTCTCGGCGCCGGTCAACATGAACTTCATGTGTCACACGCCGGTCGATGCCGATCCCGCGCGTGAGGCCGGATGGAAGTCGCGGCTTGGGGCATATTACAAGGAATTCGGACTCGATCCCGCCGCACCCGTTGCCGCAGCCAACCGCGCGCCGTTCGATGATGCGATGTGCGCGGTCGTGGAGGAGCTGAAGCCCGAAGTGGTCAGCTTCCATTTCGGCCTGCCGGACCAGGCGCTGGTCCGGCGCGTCAAGGCGGCAGGCTGCATCGTGATGTCGTCGGCGACCATCGTGAAGGAAGCGATCTGGCTCGAGGAGAACGGCGCCGACGTCATCATCGCGCAAGGCGCCGAGGCGGGCGGTCACCGTGGCATGTTCTTGACCGACAATATCGCCGAGCAGCCCGGCACGTTTGCGCTGGTGCCGCAGGTGGTCGATGCGGTGAAGGTGCCGGTGATCGCAGCCGGCGGCATCGCCGACGGGCGCGGCATCGCGGCGGCGTTTGCACTCGGGGCGTCCGGCGTGCAGATCGGCAGCGCCTACCTGCGCTGCCCGGAATCCAAGGTGATCGGACCTGCGCGCACGGCGCTGGCCCAGGCGCATGACGATTCCACCGTCATCACCAATGTCATGTCCGGCCGTCCCGCGCGCGGCGTTACTAACCGTGTTATGCGTGAGGTTGGCCCGATTTCGGCGGATGCGCCGGCATTCCCGCACGCCGCCACTGCGCTCGGGCCGCTGAAGGCGGCGGCCGAAAAGCTTGGCAAGGTCGATTTCACCAATCTCTGGGCAGGGCAGGCGGTGCGGATGGGCCGCGAGATGCCGGCGGCGGAACTGACGCGTGCGCTGGCGGGTGCTGCGTTGGCGCGGCTGGGTGCACTGGGTGGGTAGCGCGGCGGTAGCTTGGCCGAGGGGCAACTCGCTATAGCGTGTGGACCCAGGCCTCGGGATAAGGTGCGTAGGCTTCACCTCGTCGGGCCAGCCGTGAGAACGCCGGGAAATGCAGATGCATCCCGGCAATGAGAATGCCGTCGGCGGAGACGCGGTCGAACATGCGTTTTCGCGCGGCCGCGGCCGCGGCCAGATCAGTGTCGAAGGCCATGCCGGCTTCGGGAAACGCGGTCTGCACCTCCGGCACGTGCACGGTGTCGCCCCAGATCATCAATTGATCGTTGCTCGATGCGACGAGATACGCGGTGTGGCCCGGCGTATGCCCGAGGCTGGGCACGGCGGTCACGCCGGGAAACACCTCGCCCTCCCGGAACAATCGCGTCCTGTTCTTGTAGGGCGCGACCTGTTCACGGCCGGCCAGAAAATAGAGTTTTGCCGATCGCTCGTCGACCTTCGCCATCGCGCCGTCGTCGAACCAGTGCGCCAGCTCGTTCTCGTGCATCACAAGTTCCGCGTTCGGAAACAGAAGCTGGCCCGTCGACATGTCGGTCAGGCCGGCGGAATGATCCGGATGCATGTGAGTCAGCAAAACCGTATCGATCGACTTCGGATCGATACCGGCCGATGCGAGGTTGCGCTGAACGAAGCCGGCCGTGGGCTGCAAATAGTTGCCCGATCCGGTGTCGATGATCGCGATGCGTCCCTTCGAATGGATCAGGAAGGTGTTGACGCTGGTTCGCCGTGCCGGCCGGAACGAATCCGCCAGGATCTGACGCGCCTTTTCGACATCGACATTGCGCATCACCTCGAGGGTGCCGTCGAGATAGCCGTCGCTGATGGTGGTGACGACGATGTCACCGATCCTGCGATGATAGACGCCGGGAATCTGGTGCGAGGGTTGTGGCTTCATATGGAAAGACCTTGGCGCTGTTGGGGGAATAGTTCAGGTTCGCTCAGGCGCCGACCGATCTCAGGAACTGGTCGATGCAATCGGAGAGCAGATCGGGCGTCTGCACCGACATATAGTGCCCGGTGCGGATTTCGGTGTAGCGGGCGCCGGGAATGGCTTTGGCTACGCTTTCCGCCAGCGCCGGCGGGCGTACGCGGTCGAGGCTGCCGCCGATCACGAGGACCGGACAAGCAAGCCTGGCGAGTTCGTCCTGCATGTCGGCTGCCGCCAGCATTCGCCAGATCGTCGCATAGCTGGAGGGATCGTTGCCGAGCCATCGCGTCCGGAAGCGCTCGAACCGCTTGATGTCGCCGCGAAGTTCCGGGGCATAGCCGTTCAACATGGAATCCTCGACGGCGAACGCCATGCCGGCGGCTTCGATCTGTGCGAGGCGCTCCAGCGCCGCTGCGCGGCGCTCCGCTGCGATACCGGTGGCCGGGCTGCCGACCGCAACGGCGCTGGTGCGCTCCTTATATCGAGCTGCGAAGTGCAGGGTGATCGCACCGCCGACGGCGACGCCTGCAAGCGCGACCCTGCCGGCGATCCCGAATTGATCAAGCAGGGCTGCGATGTCGTCGGCCATCGTATCAAGGGTAAGCTCGCCGCGAACCTTCTGCGACAATCCGGCGCCGCGGGTGTCGTAACGCAGGACGCGGCGAGATTCGGCGAACCGCGGCGCGACGTCGTCCCAGCTTTCCAGCGAGCCGCCCATTTCGTGAACCAGCACCAGCGTGCGGTCGCCGCGGCCGCTCAACTCGCAGCGCAGGCCGACGCCGTTGGCTTCAATGAAATCCATGCTGCGCCCCCTGATTCTTTTTGATCTTCTTGTTAGTCACGGAGAGCGAGTAGCCGGTCCGCCTCGAAATCCGGGGTCCACGATACCGGAGACGGCATGAATCTCAAATTTTTTGAGGTCTGCGAGCAGGAGGCATGTTGGTTTATTGGCGCCTATGGGCGACGCGGGGGCATGGCCTTGCGGCTTGGGCCGCGCTGCTGACGCTCCGGCCGAACCGGCCGTTCGTACCGCAGAATGAGCGGTCCTTCCGGAACTAGTGTGCCGGTTCGTCGCGGTGAACCTCAAGATGCTCAACCGCCAGCGACCTGTAATGCGCCGCCATCTCCTTGTAATGCTGCTTTGAGATGGGATCGGTCGCGCTTTCCGCGCGGCGCTCGAACATTTCCGCCTTTTCCTGCAGGATTTTAGCCTGGGGCATGGCTCTCCCTCCCGTTGGTCAGGTTAAGCAGGCGAGGTAGATGATCGCGACGCCGAGCACGGTCCCGATGGACCAGAGGGCAGGATCCCAGCTTTCCGATCCGGCGCCGTCATTTTCGATGGTCGACATAACACGGCCTCCCGATGTCCTGGCCGCGACTACATCCCCCGACTGTTTCAGGACGACTACGTAAGGCGGCAAAATGGTTTCGTCAGGGCCCTTTTGCGAGGGAAATGGGCGCTTGGCGCTCAAAATCTCGTGCGTCGGGGCGGGGTCGACTTCTGACCTCCAAAAGGCAGGTATGCGGCGTCCCTGGCCGGCTCCGCCTGTTCCCGTGGTTGCGGCGCAAAAGCGGCCTCTGCTATACGGCGGGTGCGAATTCTCCATTCGAGGCCTATATTTATATGTCCGTTGATGCCGCCACCGTCCGCCGCATCGCGCAACTCGCGCGAATTGCGGTCACCGACGCCGAGGTTCCCCATCTGCAGGGCGAGCTGAACGCCATGCTGGCTTTCGTGGAGCAGCTTTCGGAAGTGAACGTCGACGGCGTCGAACCGATGACCTCGGTGACCCCGATGGAAATGAAGAAGCGGGCCGACGTGGTCAATGACGGCGAGATTCCCGACGACATCGTCGGGAATGCGCCGGAAACGCAAAACCATTTCTTCCTTGTGCCGAAGGTGATCGAGTAATTCTTTCAAGAGATCGGAAATCCGATGTGTCTGCTCTGCGACGATGAAAAGGCCTACCAGGCCTACATGAATTACCTCGACGCGATGGAGCGGCAGGGCAAGGCTGCCGATCCCGACAAGGCGATGGATGCCGTGCTCGATCAGCTCGAAGCCAATGAAAGAACACGGCCTAAGCCGAACGACCCCGCCAACGACAAGACGCTTTCTCCGTTCTTCTGCAGCCCGATCAATAAATGACCGACCTGACATCGATGACGATCGCCGAGGCCAAAGCCGGCCTCGCGAACAAGTCTTTCACCTCGCTTGAACTGACGGATGCGCATCTCGCCGCAATCGAAGCCGCGCGTGCGCTCAATGCCTTCATCCTGGAGACGCCGGACCAGGCGCGTGCCATGGCGCGTGCGATCGACGCGAAGATTGCCAAAGGCGAGGGCGGTCCGCTGGCCGGCATTCCGCTCGGGATCAAGGATCTGTTCGCAACCAAGGACGTGCGCACCACCGCGTGCTCAAAAATCCTCGGCAATTTCGTCCCGCCCTACGAATCCACCGTAACCTCGCAGCTCTGGCGCGACGGCGCCGTGATGCTCGGCAAGCTCAACAACGACGAATTCGCAATGGGCTCGTCGAACGAGACCTCGTGCTTTGGCCCCGTGGTCAATCCGTGGCGGCGCGAAGGTTCCAACACCACGCTGGTGCCGGGCGGCTCGTCCGGCGGATCGGCATCCGCCGTGGCGGCGCTGCTCTGCATGGGCGCGACCGCGACCGACACCGGCGGTTCGATCCGCCAGCCCGCAGCCTTCACCGCGACGGTGGGCGTCAAGCCGACCTATGGGCGTTGTTCGCGCTGGGGCATCGTGGCGTTCGCGTCCTCGCTCGACCAGGCGGGGCCGATCGCGCGGACCACGCGCGATGCCGCGATCCTGATGCGCTCGATGGCCGGGCACGATCCCAAGGACACCACCTCGGTCGATCGCGCGGTACCGGACTACGAGGCCGCGATCGGAAAATCCGTCAAGGGCATGAAGATCGGCATTCCCAAGGAGTACCGCCTCGACGGCATGCCGGCGGAAATCGAAAAGCTCTGGAGCGAAGGCGCGGCGTGGCTGAAGGCGGCCGGCGCCGAACTGGTCGATGTGTCCCTGCCGCACACCAAATACGCACTGCCGGCCTATTACATCGTGGCGCCCGCGGAAGCCTCGTCCAACCTCGCGCGCTATGACGGCGTGCGCTACGGCCTGCGCGTGCCGGGCCGCAGCATCGGCGAATTGTACGAGAACACCCGCGCCGAAGGTTTTGGCGACGAAGTGCGCCGCCGCGTCATGATCGGCACCTATGTGCTCTCCGCCGGCTATTACGACGCCTATTATCTGCGCGCGCAAAAAGTCCGCACGCTGATCAAGAAGGATTTTGAGGACTGCTTCGCCAAGGGCGTCAACGCGATCCTGACCCCGGCGACGCCATCGGCGGCGTTCGGCGTCGGCGAAAAGGGCGGCGCCGATCCGGTCGAGATGTATCTCAACGACATTTTTACGGTGACGGTGAACATGGCCGGACTGCCGGGCATCGCGGTGCCCGCCGGCAAGGACGCGCAAGGTCTGCCGCTCGGCCTGCAATTGATCGGCCGTCCGTTCGACGAGGAGACGCTGTTCTCGCTCGGCGAAGTCGTGGAGCAGTCGGCCGGCCGCTTCACGCCGCCGCGCTGGTGGTGACATGGCGGACTTCCGCGCCAGCTTGACGGACGCAGCGCCCGCAACGGGCCTGGAACCGCCGCTGGCTGCGTTATGGTGGGCCGCCAAGGGCGACTGGGATCGTGCGCACAAGATCGTGCAGGACGAGAGCGACGCGAACTCCGCCTGGGTGCATGCCTATCTGCACCGCGTCGAAGGTGACCTCGGCAACGCCGGCTACTGGTACCGCCAGGCCGGCCAGCCGGTGGCAAAGGATTCTCTGGAAGCCGAATGGGAGCGGATAGTGTCCGCGCTGCTCGGGAGTGGAAAAGCATGAACGCGACAGTCAAACCCGGAAAACTGATCAAGGGCCAGACCGGCGACTGGGAAGTCGTGATCGGGATGGAGATCCATGCCCAGGTCACCTCGAAGTCAAAACTGTTCTCCGGCGCCTCGACCGAATTCGGCGGCGAGCCGAACAGCCATGTCTCGCTGGTCGACGCCGCGATGCCGGGCATGCTGCCCGTGATCAATGAAGAGTGCGTCCGCCAGGCGGTGCGCACCGGGCTTGGCCTCAACGCGCAGATCAATCTGCGCTCGGTGTTCGACCGCAAGAACTATTTCTATCCGGATTCGCCGCAGGGCTACCAGATCAGCCAGTACAAGTCGCCGATCGTGGGCGAGGGCGAGGTCGTGGTCGAACTGGATGGCGGCAAGACCGCCACGATCGGGATCGAGCGGCTGCATCTGGAACAGGACGCCGCCAAGTTGCTGCACGATCAGTCACCGACCATGTCCTATGTCGACCTCAACCGGTCCGGCGTGGCGCTGATGGAGATCGTCTCAAAACCGGACATCCGCGATGCCGAGCAGGCCAAGGCCTATGTGACCAAAGTGCGCTCAATCCTGCGCTATCTCGGCACCTGCGACGGCGACATGGAGAAGGGGTCACTGCGCGCCGACGTGAACGTTTCCGTGCGCAAGCCGGGCGGTCCGCTCGGCACCCGCTGCGAAATCAAGAACATGAACTCGATCAACTTCATCGGCCAGGCGATCGAGCACGAGGCGCGGCGCCAGATCGAGATCATCGAGGATGGTGGCACGATCGACCAGGAAACGCGGCTGTTCGACCCGAACAAGGGCGAGACGCGATCGATGCGTTCCAAGGAAGAAGCGCATGACTATCGCTATTTCCCGGATCCGGATCTTCTGCCGCTGGAATTCACGCAAAGCTATGTCGATGAGCTAAGGTCGGATCTGCCGGAACTGCCGGATCAGAAGAAGGCGCGCTTCATCGAGAGCCTCGGTCTGTCGCCCTACGATGCCGGCGTGCTGGTGGCCGAGCGCGAGAGCGCGGTGTTCTACGAAACCGTGCTCGCGGGCCTTGCCGACAAGGCGCGCGACGGCAAGCTCGCGGCCAATTGGGTGATCAACGAGCTGTTCGGGCGTCTCAACAAGGAAGGCCGCGATATCACGGGCTCGCCGGTGTCGGCGGCGCAGCTGGCGGCGATCATCGAGCTGATCGGCGAGGGTACGATCTCCGGCAAGATCGCAAAAGACCTGTTCGAGATCGTCTGGACGGAAGGCGGCGACCCGCGCGAGATGGTCGAAGCGCGCGGCATGAAGCAGGTCACGGATTTGGGCGCGATCGAGAAGGTCGTCGACGACATCATCGCCGCCAATCCGGACAAGGTCGCGCAGGCGAAAGCCAAGCCGCAACTCGCCGGCTGGTTCGTCGGCCAGGTGATGAAGCAGTCCGGCGGCAAGGCCAATCCGCAGGCGGTGAACGATCTGCTGAAGGCGAAGCTCGGCATCTGAGGCGTCCCGTAACGGGACGACTCTCGTCGTCGATGACGCTGCGAGAGATGCGCGCAACGATCGTTCATCGCGATCCCAAATTCACCATCGCGACTAAAAGCGTGCGTCCGAATCGGTGGTCGCGATTCGTCCGGAAGTTCGGTTTTGGCGAGCACCGACGAGACGCCAACGCTGTGATCGCGAAAATTTTTTTATTGCCAAACTCTGCGACTCAGAGTCCGTGCGCACGGCTTTTTCACGGCATCATTGAGTCGCGACGACACTGAACGCGCATCGATCGTCGCACGCGCGAATTCAAGAAAGTGCTGCAGCACAGGCGTTTCCTTAAATATTGACAAATGCCGATGCCTGTCGTTGCGGCACTTTTTGCATCGAGACGCGCGCATGTCGCGGTGTCGCCGATGTCGGCGCTCCGCACGCTCTCACATTGCCGCGTCAACACTTCCTTAAGCGGGACGCTGTTTTTTTGAATGCGTTGGTGTATTCGGGATGTAGTGCATCTCGATTCCCGAGTGCACGCAGCGATTAAGCCATCTCACTTACATTAGGAGGGCAACATGGCCAAGAAAGCTAAGAAGGCAAAGAAGGCGAAGAGCGCAGTGAAGAAGACTGCGAAGAAGACCCGCAAGGTCGCCAAGAAGAAGAAGTAACTTCGCTTCTCCAAGAATTGCCGGCGGCTTGATGCCGGCACGTCATTAGAGCCCCGGATAAAAATCTGAAGGCTCTGGTCGACGAAAGAGGGTGTCGGCGAGACATCAGGTCAAACGGCTGGATCGTATTTCGCAAAGAGCGTTCTTTCAAAAGAAGCCCGCTCTTTCAAAACCGGTCCGGCAGAAGAAACAAGTTTTTCTTCGTTCGGTGCGGGTATCCTTAACTACCCGCAGTTTCACCGGGCCCAAAGCCCGGAACGAAATCTGGTCCTGACGTGTTCGCCGACGCCCTCGTTCCCCGGAACGCCTTCGTTCCTTGGAACCCGTTCCCGGAACGCCCGCTTTCGCTGGAGCGCTCCGATAGCCCACGCACCAGGCGTCCGGCGCTGAAGTCTTCCCTAATTTAATACTGATCGTTCGCAGGCGCCGGTTGTTTGGCGTCCGCTGGTTGCTTCAGGCGCGTTGTCGCCCGGTATCCGGTAAGCCGTGAGATCCCGAATGGTCGCTAAGCTGCTCGACGCCCGATCATCTGCTGGAACCCGTCCATTGCGCGGCGTGTTGCGCCGGCCCGGTGACGAATGATGATGACACCGACCTTGCAGCAATGGTTATCGTTCCGCCAAACCGCAGGGTAAACCGAACTTCACGATTGCTGACTTCTCGCTGTGCCGCAGGCATTTCTGCGATTTCGCGTTCGACAGCACGATGCGCGCGTTTACATCCCGTTCATCGCGAACCTTAAACTGCCCTTCAAATTTGATCGGTCATGATCATCCCAACAACAGACCGGAAAACGGTACGCGCATGATCCGCCAAAGTGTGGGCGGTTTGGCGATCAGATCATGCGCTCTTCTAATAAAGGGCGCGCGATCGGACGCAAAACCGGTTTCCACTTTTGCTGATCGCGCGCTGGAATGACAGGCGTTTTGACAGTGGACAGGGGCCGCGCTCGGGGGAGGGCGGCAACGATAAAAAGGGGAGCTACGGATGTTTCAGGGGCACTTTGATCTCGACACGGCCATTGCGGTGGAGGCGACGGCGATCCCGGACGTGCTGTTCGAGCGCGGCCTGTACTGGGCGAGCGGCCGTTCCGGCGTGGTGAATCTGGTCGCGGCCCACAAATGGTTCAATCTTGCCGCGCTGAAGGGTCGCGCGGATGCCATCTCCATGCGCCGCGAGGTCGCCGCGATGATGTCGGATGCCGAAATCGCCACCGCACAGCGCGAAGCCCGCGCCTGGATGACGGCGCATTGAGGCCTGGAGCGGCCGGCGTCAGGCCGGTGGCTCGCCATTGGCAAGGCAGCATTTCTTGGCCTTCTTGCCGCTCCCGCAGGGGCATGGATCGTTACGCCCGACGTGACGCCAGGGATTCCTGACGGGCTCGTTCGGGTACGCGAAATCGGCCCATGAGGCTTTCTCGTCGTAGACGTCTTCGCTGCCACGCGCCCAATCCAGCGATACCAGCACGTCCTCGATGTAACCGAGGTTGTTTCGCGTGAAGCGGTCGATGTCGTCGGGCGCGCGTTCGGCTTCGGCAAGATCTTTATTGAACTGACGGCGACTAATCCACTCCTCGGGTAGGCGGTCTTCGCGCCAGACATTGTCGACAAGCGGCACCAGATCGCGCAGTCCGAGCAGCATGATCGCCTGCAGCCAGCCCGCCCAGGCCTGATCGCCGTTTTCGGCCGGCCGCTCTTCATAGAACCGGACAAGAAATTCCCGTAGCCGACTGCGCTCGATGCGGCGGTCCCATGCCAGGAAAGTCGCTGCGCCGAAAAACGCTTCACGGATAAACTCATCGATCGAGCGGTCGGCCATCAAGGCGAACAAGGTATCGATATCGTCATCGAACACGCCGGCTACGATCTTGGCCATGCTTTCGGTGATGGCATCGCCGAGCAGGTCGTCGAGTTCTTCCTGGGGGCGGCGCAGCAAGCGCAGGAGCGGCTGGCACGCTTGTCGGTCACGCGCACCGCCCAGGATATGAATCCCACGGAACAGCAGCAGGCTTTCATCGTCCGACAATACCTCGCCATCCGCAGCGCGCAGCAGAACGGCGCGCAATTTCGGCGCGGCTTCCTCGATTCTCAGTGTGCACATTCCGACAGCGACGTCCGGCAGCTTCGGTTCGGTCGCGACGGCATGAAGGTAGTCTTCGATCGGACCGAGATCAGGGGTTTTCTCGCCGTCGCCAAGGATCGCTTCGAGTTCTTGCTTTTTCATGCTGCGCTCTACTGCATGTTGCGGAGGCGATGCCGATCGGATGCTCTCCCGGCCGCAAGAGACGATCCAACATCGCCGCAAACGGTGCAATGGTGAGGTAATGCGGCGGCAGGCATGACCTGTCACCGATGTCTGGATGGCGGGCAGAGAACGACGAAACCGAGAACTACGTCTACGCCATAGCCCTCCATGACTCTCCTAAATAGAGCTACGGGCAAATGGTTCGAACTGGTGGAGATCGGACCTTCGAAAGGCGTTGGACTTACCAATTCGCCCGGTGCACAAGAGCCCCTGGATCGAACTGGGAAGACGAAGGCGACATGCAGCTGTTGCTGATTACCGGGCCCGCCGGCGTAGGCAAATCCACGCTGAGCTGGGAAATGAGCGCGCAACTCGCCGCAGCTCAAGTTGCTCATGCAGTTATCGAGACCGATGAGCTGGACAGGGTGTTCCCGCGTCCCAATGCCGACGAGCTTGATAGAGTTCAGCCCGGTACGACTGACGTCAGCAGCATCAACCTGGCTGCGATCTGGTCGACATACCGGGCCTTGGGGCATACGCGCCTGATCATGTCAGGCGTCATGATGCACCTGGATTTCGACAAACGATGTATACTTTCCGCCATACCCGAAGCGCAGATCACGGTAGTCCGTATGCTAGCCGCCGAGCCTATACTATTGGCGCGTCTTGCGCAGCGCGAGGTAGGTTCTGGGGCGGACGAGCAGGCACAGCGCTCGCTTCGGCAAGCAAGGCGCATGGCGAACGAAGACGCCGAAGGCATTGTCGTTCTACCTACGGACGGTAAAGGACCTGCGGAACTTGCAGAGATAGCTCTTCAGAAAACTGGCTGGCTCATAATAGGCAGCCAGGAACAAGGTTAAGTGTACTCGCGATTAGACGCCCGCGCCTCTAACCGGCAATCCGCTTTGAGGTCGTAAGCTGCCTTTGTTGCGCTGAATCAGTTTGTAACCCGACTTAAGATATATCGGGCCGTAGCGTTGAATTGGCGGTTCGCATGCCGCTTGGTGGGCGTGCGGTGATCGACGGCAATAGCGGGCTATAGAGGGAAATCGGCGGCAAATGGCGGAGCCGGAGGGATTCGAACCCTCGATAGGGCTTTACAACCCTATAACGGTTTAGCAAACCGCCGCCTTCAGCCACTCGGCCACAGCTCCATGAACGCGGATATGCCTGACGCGAGGGCCAGCCGCAAGCGCCAGATTCAGATTACGCCGAGGCCATTTAGGGGCGCCGTCGCTTCGCGCGCATTCTTCGCGAGCGGCCGAGATCCCGCATCCGGCGTTTAGGCGCCTCTTTCCGGGCCCGTGGTCTCGATGACGCGCAGACGGCTCACGCGCCGCGTCGAAATCGCGTGAAATTGATTCGATGTCGCTAGCGGGCCGATTCGATCCCGCGCAAATCACGGTTCCAGATAGCGGCGTGCGAACGGGGGGTGTAGCGCACCCTACAAATGCATTTCGATCCCGAGAAATGTCGGGCTTCCATCATCTTT
Source organism: Bradyrhizobium sp. 170 (assembly GCF_023101085.1). Classification (NCBI taxonomy): domain Bacteria; kingdom Pseudomonadati; phylum Pseudomonadota; class Alphaproteobacteria; order Hyphomicrobiales; family Nitrobacteraceae; genus Bradyrhizobium; species Bradyrhizobium sp. 170. The sequence continues at coordinate 4,017,423 of NZ_CP064703.1, forward strand.
CGCCGGTTTTTTGCCCTGGTTGGGCGTCCGTCGGACGATGAGGCACCCTTTGCTGCCTGCGCCTGCATGCGATGAGCCTCATCCGTTGACTCTATAATGGGTGCGTAATCGCCTGCTGCGGATTCGGCGGGCTCGCCTTCGATTCGATGCGAGAGAGGGTGCGCTGGCGGGCACGAGCCGCTTGTTGCGGTGCCCACCCAACAATCGGCCTGTCAATTGGAGCTATTCGAAAATACCAAATACAAACAATGCCTTGTGGAGAAACTTCAATCACAAACGCGTGTTATTTGTGCAACACCCTTCGGAAAACGGGCGGAGTTGGGCCGTTGCAAGCGGTTCCTTTGTTGCGTGTGCAGGAGTCCTCGGTAATTGTGATCGAGCGACGGAGGGGGGCATCCCGAGGTCGTCCCGTTTTAGGTGGTTCGCTTAAGTCCCTCGCGTTCATGCGGGAGTGTCCGAAGGCGCGAAGCGACTAAGCGGGTTTCAGGGGACAAGGGAACCAACCTTAGGGTGTTACACCCAGCGGATCCGGAACCTTCCCTACAGAGCAACTTGGAGGTTTAACATGAAGATGGTTAAGAGCCTTATTCTCGGCTCAGCGGCGGGTCTGATCGCCATGAGCGGAGCTCAGGCGGCCGATCTTCCCGTCAAGGCCAAAGCGGTCGAGTACGTGAGGATCTGCTCCCTGTATGGCGCGGGTTTCTTCTATATCCCGGGCACCGACACCTGCATCAAGCTGGGTGGTTACGTTCGTATCGACACCACGTTCAACGGCACCACCTACGGTGGACCGGCCTGGAGCGGCGATCTGGGCCAGGGCAATCGCTATCGCGATTACTTCGTCTCCCGTTCCCGTATGGCGCTGACGGTTGATACCCGCACCGCCACCGAATACGGCGTTGTCCGCACCTTCGGTCAGGCCGACTTCCAGTTCGACAATTTCGGCAACGGCACCAAGAACCCGAACACCCTGCTGGCTCCGGGCGTCAACTCGACCCTGCTCTCCGGCGCTGGCGGCGGTTATGTTGCGGTTGAAATGGTGTTCATCCAGTTCGCTGGTTTCACTTTCGGTAAATCGGCTTCGGCCTACGCGACGCCTTGGAACGGTTATCCGGGCAACAACAACTCGTTCCTGCTCGGCGGTCCTGACTACGTGACCGGCGTCAACAACATCCAGTACACCGCGCAGTTCGGTAACGGCGTGTCGGCCACCATCGGTCTCGATGATCCGCAGGTGTTCAACCGTACCGTTGTCGGCAACATTTCGCTTGGCCTCCCGGCTACCGGACTCGGCGTTCCGATTAACGCGTATGGCGGCGTTCATGCTCCTGATATCGCCGGCAACATCCGCGTCGACCAGGCGTGGGGTCTGTTCCAGATTTCGGGCGTGGCGCATCTTGTGAACGCTTCCTACAACGTCCTGACTGCTCCTACTGCTGCTCCGAACAACCTCTCTGAAATCAGCGGTCACCCCGACGACAAGTGGGGCGGTGCTGTGACGGCTGCGTTGCAGATCAAGAACCTCCCGACCGGTGCAGGCGACGATTTCAAGATCGACGCAACGTTCGCCAAGGGTAGCACGAAGTCCGTGATCTCGACCTCCGGCGGTTCGCCGCAGTTCGCGATGTACGGCAGCACGGGGCTTGCGGGCGCTTACCAGAGCATCGGCTTCGGCGCGGTGACTGACGCCGTCTACTCGGGTGGCTTCGGTGGCGGTGCCACCCAGGGCCTCAAGCTGACGAACGCTTGGGGTGTCCGTGGTGCCTTCAACCACAACTGGGATCCCTACTGGTCGTCCAGCCTTTGGGGCAGCTATGCTCAGGTTCGGTACGATGGCAGCGTGGGTGATCTGACCTCCGCCAAGGGTGCCCTTTGCGCCGGCTATATCGCCGCAACTGGTGGCCTGGCTACCAAAACTGCGGACTTTAGCTGTAACCCAGACTTCAACGTCGCTCAGATCGGTCTGATCACGCGCTGGACTCCTGTCAAGAACCTGACGTTCTCGGCTGAAGTCGGTGCTTTCTTCCTCGACCAGAAGTTCACGGGTGGAAGCGTCCTGGTAGCTGCGGCTCCCAAGCCGGTTGCGCTCTACGAGTACAAGGACCAGAGCACTGTGTTCCTGAACGTTCGCGCTCAGCGTAACTTCTGATCCCGAAAGACTTGAAACACTAAGGAGAACCCCCGGCAGGAAACTGCCGGGGGTTTTTCTTTGACGTCCAAGTTGGACGGAAACTACTGCCCTGAAGACGGCAAGCTCGGCGAGTGATCCCCTCGACGATGTGGCCGGTAGGTACCCTCGTTCAATCGTTACCAGGGCGTAACTCCGTTGACAGGCCGAGCCCCAGGGCGTGGTCTTTGGTGGTGTAAAAAGGTGCGAAGAGTTGTTTGGTGTCAGAAGGCTTGATTCCTGATCCATCGTCCTTCAGGTACACTTCGACGGTTTCCGGTCGATGTGGCCCTGGTACATATTCTGAGGCTACGCAACGCATCAGGCGTCGAGGCCATCGCATCCATTGCGTTCATAACGAGATTGAACAGGACCTGCGGCGCCGGTCGGAAGACTGGATGCCAGATCCGTCTCCACCGATACGGCACCTGATTAGCTCATGTGATTAGGTCATGACGGAGCAAACGCGTCGTCGAACTGATCAGTTGATTGAGATCGATGGATTCTAGCCGATTCTTATCTTTCCTGAGCAAACCGCGCAGCCGCGAATGGCCTCATCGGCACGATTGTCTTCCTGCACTATCTCTCAGGGCGTCACGAATCTCGAGGAAGTCTGGTGATTTCGGTGCCAGCAGATTGAGCGCAGCCTGCGCGTTTGACGGGATTTGCCGCAATTAGATTCATTGATTTAGATCAAGATCGCCGATTTCCCCCGGTGAAGTCTCCGCTCGTGCTCGCAGGAGTGGTCCTTGACCAGCATCCTGCCATGATCAACCGGGGGGTGACACGTCACATGACGATGCTCTTCGCTGCCTCCACTGCCAAGGCTGATGTCGCGGTTGATGACTGCTCCTCGCAGCCTGACGGGATGATCTGGATACCCGGTGGCACGTTCCGCATGGGGTCGGACAAGCATTATCCCGAAGAAGCTCCGGCGCACCGCGTCACCGTGGGCGGATTCTGGCTGGACCGCCATCCCGTGACGAACCGGCAGTTCAGGGAATTCGTAAGGGCCACCAAGCACATCACCGTCGCGGAAATCATACCCGATCCCAAGGATTATCCTGGAATGCTCCCGCACATGGTCTATGCGGGCTCGCTGATGTTCTCTCCCCCCGCGCATCCGGTCAACCTCCGCGACTTCAGCCAGTGGTGGACCTTCGCCAAGGGCGCGCAATGGCGGCATCCTTACGGACCCGGAAGCAACATTCGTGGTCTGGACGATCATCCGGTCGTGCATGTGGCCTTCAGCGATGCGGTCGCCTACGCGCAGTGGGCTGGCAAGGATTTGCCAACCGAAGCGGAGTGGGAATTTGCAGCGCGCGGCGGGCTCGACGACACCGAATTTGCGTGGGGCGATGAATTCACGCCGGCCGGCCGCCACATGGCAAACACCTGGCAGGGAGAATTCCCTCGGCAGAATGCCAATGCCGATGGCTTCGAGCGCACATCGCCGGTGACTGCGTTCCCGGCCAACGGTTTCGGTTTGTACGACATGATCGGCAACGTCTGGGAATGGACTGCCGACTGGTATTCGCCGCGGCACGAAGCCGATGCGCCAAAAGCCTGCTGCATCCCGCAGAACCCGCGTGGCGGGCGCGAGGATGGCAGCTACGACCCCCGAACGACCAACGTCAAGATTCCACAGAAGGTCATCAAAGGCGGCTCGCATTTGTGCGCGCCGAACTACTGCCGACGCTACCGGCCGGCTGCGCGCCATGCGGAGCCGATCGATACTTCCACCAGCCATCTTGGCTTTCGGTGCATCAGGCGAGAAGCCTCTGATGCGTCATAAACAGGAGAGCGAAGCTATGTTGAGTGCCATATTCGCTGCCAAGCCACCATTAATTGCAACACCGCCACGCAAGACGCGTTGTTTGCTTAAGCGTTCATGCGCTGTCCTGCTGAGCGCGACGATGATGATGCCGCTGGCCGGCACGCCGGCAACCGCACAGCAGCCGGCTCGGCAACCGGCTCAGCAGCCGGCGCAGCCAGCTCAGCAACCGGCGCAGAAACCCAACATCATTTTCATCATGGGCGATGACATCGGCTGGATGCAGCCGAGTATCTACCATCGCGGCCTGATGGTCGGCGAGACGCCCAACATCGATCGCATCGGGCAGGAAGGTGCGATGTTCACGGACTATGTGGCCATGCAGAGCTGCACCTCCGGCCGCAACGCCTTCTTCACCGGCATGTATCCGCTGCGCACCGGCATGATCCCGCCACAGCTCCCCGGAAGCCCGTCCTACCTGCGGCCCGGCACGCCGGCGATCGCAAAGTTCATGCTCGATCTCGGCTACAACACCGGCGAATTCGGCAAGAACCATCTGGGCGACCACACCGATTCCCTGCCGACGGCACACGGCTTCCAGGAATACTGGGGCTATCTCTACCACCTCGACGCGATGCAGGGGGTGAGCTTCCCCGACATCAACAAGACGCCGCTCCAGCAGACTGTTGCACCGCCTTGCAGGAACACGCCGATTCCCGGCATCCCGGAAGTGCCCGGTGCCGTGGATCCCAAGACCACGCTGTGCCTCACGCCCCCTCGCAATGTCCTGTCGTGCAAGTCCTCGGACGGCACGAGCAAGAACCAGATGTGCGCTGACGAGGGCCCGCTGACGCTGGATCGCTCGAAGACGGTGGACGAAGAGATCTCGACGAAGGTCATCGAGTTCCTCGACCGCAACGACCCGAAGAAGACCAACAAGCCATTCTTCGTCTGGTACAACCCGGCGCGCATGCACGTCGTCACCGTGCTGCCGCCGAAGTACGAGGCCATGCTGGGCGAGCGCGGCGGCAAGGACTGGGGCACCAACGAAGCCGGCATGAAGCAGATGGACGACAACATCGGCCTCGTTCTCAAGAAACTGGACGACATGGGCCAGGCCAACAATACGATCGTTGTGTTCACCACCGACAATGGTGCCGAGGCGATCTCCTTCCCGGACGGCGGCGTGACCCCGTTCAAGGGCCAGAAGGGCGAGGCCTGGGAAGGCGGCTACCGGGCGCCGATGGTGATCAAATGGCCGGGCGTCATCAAACCCGGCACGGTGCACAACCAGTTGTTCGCCGCGCTCGATTGGGTGCCCACGCTGGCCGACATCGGCGGTGGGCCCAAGGGTGACGAACTGAAGCAGCAGATCGAGGCGGGCCGGTATCCCGGCATCGTCAAGACGACGTTGGACGGCGTCAACCAGCGTGACTTCCTGGAAGGCAAATCGGCCAAATCGGCACGCGACTACTTCTTCTATTTCTCGGGTTCAACGCCGTCGGCGGTGCGCTACAAGAACTGGAAGATGTATTACACCATGTCGCAGCCCGGGCCGGCCGGGTGGATCATGCCGCTGATCCCCTTCCACTTCACCTTGGTCCAGAACATCAAGCGTGATCCCTTCGAGCAGAGCGTCGGCATCGACCAGAAGTCGGCGATGAGCATGGGCGGTGCACTCGGCGCCCCGGCGACCGCCTTCCAGTACGACTGGAACATGCTGCCGATCGGCCAGCGGTTGTGGCTGGAACACCTGCTGTCGTACGAAAAGTACCCGCCGCTACAGCCGCCGGAGACCTACAACCTCTCTGGCATCCTGGAGCAGGTCAAGAACAGCCGGCACGCAAGCGACTAGCCGCGTGAGACGAGCATGATGTGACCAGGCGGACGCCCTCACGGGCGTCCGCACACGACAGGTTAGCGATAAACGCGCTGAGTGAATCGGGAGGTTGCCTATCATGAGCATCGTCAGGAACGCTTGTGTTGGTCTTCTCACATCGCTCGCTGCCGCGACGGCGCTGGTCTCGCCGCTGCACGCCCAGCAACAACAAAAGCCCAATATCCTTGTCATCATGGGCGATGACATCGGCTACTGGAACATCAGCGCCTACAATCGCGGCATGATGGGCTACCGCACGCCCAGCATCGACCGCATTGCGAACGAAGGCGCGATCTTCACCGACTATTACGGACAGCAATCCTGCACCGCAGGTCGCGCGGCGTTCATTACCGGCCAGAGTCCGTTGCGGACGGGACTCTTGAAGGTGGGCCTGCCGGGAGCGAAGGAAGGCCTGTCGGGAAAGGATCCGACGATTGCCGATCTACTCAAACCGCAGGGCTATGCGACCGGGCAGTTCGGCAAGAACCATCTCGGCGACCGGAACGAATTTCTGCCCACGGTGCACGGTTTCGACGAGTTCTTCGGCAACCTCTATCACTTGAATGCCGAGGACGAGCCGGAACATCCGGACTATCCGAAAAATCCAGCATTCAGGGCGCAGTTCGGTCCGCGCGGCGTCATGAAATGCGTTGCGACGACCGTTGATACACCGGGTGACGATCCGCGCTTCGGCTCATGGGGCAAACAGAAGTGCGAGGATACCGGACCGCTCACCAAGAAGCGCATGGAGACAGTCGACGAGGAATTCCTCGCCGCCTCCGTGGACTTCATCGACCGCGCCAATCGCGACAAGAAGCCGTTCTTTGTGTGGTTCAATTCGAGCCGCATGCACATCTGGACCCGTCTCAAGGCTGAATCCCAGGGCAAGACCGGCCTTGGTATTTATCCGGACGGCATGGTGGAGCATGACGGGCAAGTCGGACAATTGCTGAAGAAGCTCGATGATCTTGGCATCGCCAACAACACGATCGTGATTTACACGACCGATAACGGTGCGGAAACATTCTCCTGGCCGGACGGCGGCACGACGCCTTTCCGAGGCGAGAAAAATACCAACTGGGAAGGCGGCTATCGGGTCCCCGCGATGGTGCGCTGGCCCGGGCTGGTGCCCCCGCGAACCGAAATCAACGACGTGTTTTCGGCGGAGGATTGGGCGACGACGCTGGTCGCAGCGGCCGGCGAGCCCGACATCAAGACAAAGCTGCTGGTGGGCTACGATGCCGGCGGCAAGAATTTTAAAGTCCACCTCGACGGGTACGACCAGCGCGACCTTCTCGCCCGCAAGGGCGCCAACAAGCGCCGCGAATTCTTCTACTGGACCGATGACGGCAACCTGGCCGGCCTTCGTTACGACCAATGGAAGGCGGTATTCATGGAACAGAGGGCCCATGGGTTTGACGTGTGGGCGCAGCCGATGATTCAACTGCGGTTGCCGTCGCTGTTTAACCTCCGGTCCGACCCGTTCGAGCGGGCCCAGCATGAAGCTGGCGACTACGTCAAGTGGTTCGTAGAGCACGCCTTTTTACTCGTCCCGGCCCAGGGGATCGTGGGGCAGCACCTGATGAGCTTCCAGCAATTTCCGCCGAGGCAAAGACCGGGTTCATTCTCCGTCGAACAGGCGATGGAAAAGCTAAGGAATCCACCATCCAGCAATTGAATTCGGCATGGTTCCGATTGGAAGCGAGCAGCGAAATTCAAAGGAGTCCATCATGACCATCAAGAGTCGAACCGGCTGCATGATTATCGCACTCCTGCTCTGCGGGGCGGCACCGGCGCTGGCCCAGACCACGCCTTCGACGCCGCAGCACGAGCCGCTGCAGAAGACGATTGGTCAAGCCAAGCCGGAGATTGTGCCGTCGTTGATCGTCATGAACGCCCGCGGCGCCAGCCTGCAGGGCGGGAAACTGACACTCACCGGCGTGGCGCCGAACTCGATCGTTTTCGCGGACCGCCCGGTGCGAGCAGCAGGGCATTCGCTCACGGCTAACCTGCTGGAGGAATGGTCGCCAAACAATGCCAGCGATGAGAGCTTTACCAAGGATCCGCCGAACGCCACCGTCTCGGTGTTCAGCACGGACGGGTCGAAAATCCGCGATGCCGTCGTGGTGCTGAAGACGGCGAAGCTCGAGGGTGACCGGCTGACCTTCGACGTGGATGTGCTCGAAGGCGATCTGGCGGGCGGCGACGGGCCGGCGGCACTCTTCATCGACCGCTTCGGATTCGGCGGCTTCCACGGTGGTGGCTTTCATGCTGGCGGCATGGGCGGCTTCCACGCTGCGGGCTTCCGCGGCGGCTACGCGCGGGTCGGGGGCGTCGGCGCAGCCGGCGTCTGGCGTCGTCCCTACGTCGCTCGCGGTGCCTTCTATCGCGGAGGCTACGGTGCTGCCGCGGTTGGTGCCGCCGCGGTGGGTGGGGCTGCGCTGGGTGCTGCGGCAGCCAGCAACTATCCCTACTGCGGCTATTATCCTTACCCGCCCTGCTACTAAGACTGCACGAGCCATGCATACGCCTTTGCGCGCAGCATTGATGATTGAAAACTGGCTGGTGTACGAGCCTGAAAGGGATCAATCATGAAACCGATCGTGCGATTTCCGCTCGTGGACCGCCGCATCCTCCTCTCGTCGCTGGCGACGCTGCCCTTGCTCTCCGCCTCGCTCCGCTCCACCTCCGCGCTGGCACAGGCACGCGATCCACTCCCGTCCTGGAACGACGGCGCGACCAAATCGTCGATCCTCGACTTTGTCGCGCGCGTCACGACGCAGGGCGGGCCCTTCTTCGTCCCGGTCGACCAGCGCATCGCGACCTTCGACAATGACGGCACGCTATGGATCGAGCAGCCGATGTATGTGCAACTGGCTTTCGTACTCGACCGCGTGAAGGCCTTGGCGCCAATGCATCCGGAATGGAAGACCAAGCAACCGTTCGCGGGGGTGCTGGATGGCGATCTGAAAGCGGTGATGGCTTCCGGCGAGAAGGGATTGGTCGAACTGATTGCGGTGACGCATGCCGGTATGACCACGGCGGAGTTCGAGAAGATCACCTCCGAATGGCTCGCGACCGCGCGCGATCACCGCTTCAAGCGGCCCTATACTGAACTGGTCTACCAGCCGATGCTCGAACTGCTCGCCTACCTCCGGGCCAGCGGCTTCAAGACCTTCATCGCGTCAGGGGGCGGCATCGAATTCATGCGGCCGTGGACCGAACGGATCTACGGAATACCGCCGGAGCAGGTCATCGGCTCATCGATCAAGACCCGATTTGAGATGAAGGACGGTGCGCCAACGCTCTTCCGGCTACCCGACATCAACTTCATCGACGACAAGACGGGAAAGCCGATCGGTATCAACGAACACATCGGTCGCCGTCCGATTGCAGCCTTCGGCAATTCCGACGGCGATCTCGAAATGCTGCAATGGACGACGCTCGGCGCCAGTGGCGCGCGGTTCGGCCTGATCGTGCACCACACCGACGCGGAACGCGAATACGCCTACGACCGCCATTCGCATTTCGGCAAGCTCGACGTAGCGCTGGACGCAGCGGCGGTGAACAAGTGGACCGTGGTCGACATGAAGAAGGATTGGAAGCGGATTTTTGCGTTCGACTAGGCAGCGGCGTCTCGCCCGCCTGTTTCGTATCAAGAAAGCCGAGCTCGGCCGATGCTCATTATTCTTTGCCTCTACTTTGTAGCGCTTTGGCTCCTGTTCTCGAAATTCAAGGTCGTGCGTTGGGGATGGCTCTCCGGGACCATCTCGGTCTTCATCGGCGCCTTGATCTTGGCTACATTCCTGGCGCTGTTTAATTATCTGACGCCGTCCGGCAAAGTGACGGTGACCGGACGGGTTGTCGAGGTGACGCCGAACGTGAGCGGTCAGATCGTTGCGATTCCGGTGAAGCCGAACGTGCCGGTAAAGATGGGTGACGTTCTGTTCCAGATAGACCCGGCGCCGTTCCAGTTTAAGGTGAATCACCTGCGGGCTTCACTGGCCGCTGCACAACAGCAAGCCCAGATACTGAAGTCGAGCTACGAACAGGCAACCGCCAATGTTGCTGGACTGGAGGCGCAGGCCAAATTCAATGCAAAGCGCCTGAAGGACATTCAGACGCTCTACGAGAGCGGAGCCAATACCGAATTCAGGGAGCAGGATACCCAGGTTCAGTTTGAGACCGTGTCGGCACAGCTCGGTGCGGCCAGGGCAGCACAACAGGGCGCCAAACTGGCGCTGGACTCCGAGATCGGCGGCGTCAACACCACCGTCGCGCAGGTTCAGGCGCAGTTGGAAAATGCCGAGTGGGAATTGTCGCAGACGACGGTTCGAGCGCCAGCCGACGGTTACGTGACCCTCGTAACGCTGACGGTCGGCGACCGTGCGCTGCAGGCCCGCTCGGTAATGTCGTTCGTAGTCGAAAACGAGATCACAATCATCGGGATGTTTTCACAAAATGGCTTCCAGACGATCAAGGTCGGCGCGCCGGTCGATATCGTCTTCGACAACGTTCCCGGCCGCATCTATCACGCAAAGATCACCGCTATCCCTAAGGGTATCGGTCAGGGCCAGGTCGCTGTGTCAGGGACCCTTGCCCGAACGACGTCACTCGGCGGCGCGACTGCTTTTCCCGCGGAAATTTCCGTTCCCGACGAAATGAGCCGGGATTCGCTACGGCTCGGCATGTCCGGGAACGCCACAGCCTTTGCCGAAAAGGCAGGCGTGATCGGTCTTCTTGCCTCCATTCTCGTCTGGGTCAGCTCCTATACCGCTTACCTCTAGGCAAGTGTTGGAGGCAACCGTCGAGATATGCTCTCTAACGCGATCAGCTTCCTCCGGGATCACCTCTTCACCATGCCGGTGCTCGCGAAGTTCGCGGTGGGGATGGTGATGCTTGTCATCATCCCCAGGCTTTCCCGCCGATTGCATGTTCCTGTACCTGTAGGTCTGCTGCTTAGCGGCGTTTTAGTTGGGCCGTATGTTCTGGACATCTTTGGCAAGGTCCGACCGATCGCAGATTTCCTTGCGGAATTGGGCAAGCTGCTGTTGATGTTCTTTGCGGGCCTGGAAATCAATCTTGATCTGTTTCGGCGCGCCCGAAACCGCTCGATTGCCCTCGGCATCGCCACGACCGTGATCCCTCTGGTGCTCGGCACCATCGTTGGGCTCGCATTCGGCTACGCCGCGATTCCGGCGATCGTGATCGGGTCGCTGCTGGCTTCGCATACGCTGCTGGGGCTAAGCATAGTGAGCAGGCTCGGCCTGGGCAGCCTAGAGCCGGTGACGGTAGCGGTTGGCGCCACGGTGATATCAGACACGCTGTCGCTCGTGGTATTCGCTATTTGCGTCTCGATTTACACGACCGGTTTTTCTCCGTCCGGTCTGGCGCTCCTGCTGGCCGAGATCGCCGGCTATATCTTGCTGGTCCTGTTCGGCCTGAGTCGCCTCGGCGCCTATGTACTCAAGCGCGTCGAGAATGAGGAGGACGCTTACTTTGTGCTGATGCTAAGCATCATGGCCATCGCAGGCGTGCTTGCGGATGCGATCCAGCTGCCGGGCATCGTGGGTGCGTTCCTTGCGGGCCTAGCCATCAACGCCTCGGCACAACACGCGCCGGCAAGTGTCAAGCTGGCGTTTCTGGCTAAATCGCTGTTCATTCCGATCTTCTTTGTCGTTACCGGATTCCTGATCAACCCGATCACCTTTGTTTACGGGATTTTCGACAACTTCCTGCTCGTTGCCAGTGTCATCGGCGCTCTGCTCCTCGGCAAGTGGATAGCCGCCTGGGGCGTGGGTCACGCGTTTGGCTACAACCGGAATGAACAGCTCACGATCTGGTCGCTCACGCTGCCACAAGTTGCCGCCACGCTTGCCGCGACACTGGTCGCGCATGAAACGCTCGATGCGGCCGGTCAACGGCTGCTCGACAATCGAATGCTCAATGTCGTGCTTGTGCTTGTGTTCGCAACATCAGTCCTTGGTCCGGTGTTGACTGAGCGGTTTGCGTCTCGTCTGTCGACTGGCCCCCGAGCTGAACTCGATCGTCGATCGGGGCCGCACCACATGTAACGCTGGTCGGGAAAAGCGCCGGCCGGCCAAGTCAACAACGAAATGGTCCACATCATTGACCTATCCTTGCCGACGCCTTTGCCCGCATCAAGGTAACGCTTCGGCAAGCGAGCCTCAGTGAGGGACACCAGTGGATGACTAAAGCGTGGCCGGCTTGCGATAAATTTTTTTGGAGCGGCTTCTTTTTAGAGCGGCCTGTGGCCAAACAACCACAGGCTTTAAACCTCGACTCTGATCTACTTGGCTCGGTGTTCGCGCGTTTTTGGGAGGTTTAGATGAAAATCGCTTCCTCGAATATTTGCCGAATGACATTTGCCGCCGCAGCTGTGTTGGCGCTTCATTCTCAGGCAGCCCGGGCGGACGAGGGCGGTGTGTCTCTTTGGGTTCCCGGGCTTTTCGGTAGCCTGGCTGCCGCCCCCGCGGTTCCGGGATGGTCGCTCGGCACGGTGGCCTATCACACCAGCGTGGAAGCTTCCGGCAACGTCGCGGCAGCACGCCAAATCTCGATAGGCCAGGTCCCGGCGACGGCAAACGTCAATCTCAACGCCAATCTGAAGGCCAGTGGCGATCTGTTGTTTATTGCGCCGACCTATACCTTTGCGACGCCCGTGCTCGGCGGCCAGCTTGCCGTCGGCGTAACTGGCATTGTCGGCCATCTTGACACCAGCATCTCCGGCACGCTGACCGCGCAGGTCGGTCCCATCGTCGCGACACGCAGTGGGCTTCTGTCGGATTCACTGACCGGCGTCGGTGATCTCTATCCGTTGGTGACGCTCAAATGGAATCAGGGCGTCCACAATTGGATGGTCTACGGGTTCGGCGACATCCCGGTCGGAGCCTACGACTCCAGACGCCTATCCAACATAGGCATCGGGCATGGCGGCATCGACTTCGGCGCCGGCTATACCTACCTCAACCCGGCGACAGGAATCGAATTTTCCGGCGTCGGCGGCTTCACCTACAATTTCAAGAATACCGCCACGCAATATCAAAATGGCATCGACTTCCATTTTGACTGGGGTGCATCGCACTTTCTGTCCAAACAACTCTTTGTCGGCATGGTCGGATATGCCTACCAGCAGGTCACTGACGATATTGGCGCGGCACCGTTCCTCAACGGATTCAAATCGCGCGTTTTCGGCTTTGGCCCCCAACTCGGCTATCTCTTTCCGATTGGAGACAAGCAGGGATATCTGAACTTCAAGGGTTACAGGGAATTCGCCTCAGAAAACCGACCGGAAGGCTGGAACGTCTGGTTGACCTTCGCCATCTCGAATGCCGCGCCGACATCAACAGTTACGCCAACGAGGCATTCGATTACGAAGTAGAGCCTCGAAGCAGGTCGATGTCCGCTAATGCGGGTATCTGCGGTCAATCAACGCAGGCGGTTGGCGTCTGCGGCGACGGCCGGAAGCGTAACCTTGAGATCCCGCTATTCGACGCTGGCGCCGCGATGCAGGTCGGCTTCGATCTGGAGCTTGGTCCCGCCGCCGAACCGCGTGCGATAGACCTGCAGGTTCTCCATGATCCGCTGCACGTAGTTCCGCGTCTCGGAGAACGGGATCTGTTCGACCCAATCGACCGCGTCGACCTTGGGATCGCGCGGGTCGCCGTAGCGCTCGATCCATTTCTTGACGCTGCCGCGGCCGGCATTGTAGCCGGCAAAGGTCAGGATGTAGGAGCCGCGGTAGTCCTCGAGCAGCCCGCCGAGTTCGGCGGCGCCAAGCGTGGCGTTGTAGACCGAGTCGGTCTTCATCCGGTTGAGGTCGAAGCTGACGCCGGCCCGCTTGCAGACATAGCGTCCGGCGTCCGGCGTCACCTGCATCAGCCCATAGGCCTGGGCCGGTGAGACCACGGAGGGATTGAAGGCGCTCTCCTGCCGCGCGATCGAATAGACGACGCTCGGCTCGACCTCGGGGCCGATCTGCTTGAACGACGGGATGCCGGTGACGGGATAGGCGTAATGGTCGAACGGCAGGCCGCGGTTGAGCGCGGCCTTGCCGAGCAGCAGCATGCCGCGGGCGTCGCTGTGGCGCGCGGTGAGTTCGCCGAGGCCCACCAGGGCATCGGGATCGCCATTCTCGCCCATGTCGGCGAAAATCGGGATCGCAAGCTCGCGCTCGTCGAGCTCATAGAGCAGTTGCACGGCGCGGACGATCTCCAGCCGCTCGACCCCGCGACCGCGGCCGGACGGGACGCCATTCAACTGGAGCTGCGGCAGGCCGAGCTTGGCGCGCGCCAGTTGACCGTAATAGCTGGTCGATTGCTCGGCCGCCCGGCCATAGGCGGCGCGGGCTTCCTGTGCGCGGCCCGCGGCTTCCGCTGCACGGCCCTGCCAATAGCCGGCGCGCGCCAGCGCGGTCGGGTTGGCGCTGCCGACACCGATGCGCGCGAAGTGCTGGGTGGCGACTGCCGGATCTTTGAGGAACCGCAGCGCAATCCAGCCCGCGGTGAATTCCTGCTCGGTCTTGTAGATGTCGCGCGAGGGAAGCGCCGCGTCGCGCGCAATCAGATAGGCGGTGCGGTGTTCGCCGACGTCCAGCATCTTGCGCGCCAGGAGGCGCCGCTCGATCCACCATTCGTTGAGATTGTGCAGACGGTTCGGATCTTTCGGCACCGCCAGCATGAGCTGTGCGGCCTCGTTGAACTTCTCTTCGCGGCGAAGCCACTGGATCCTGGCGAACATGTAGCCGGGGTCGCTGTGCAGCTCCCGCGGCACCGCATCGAGCAGCGTCTTGAGGTTCGAGGATTTCTTGTTGGCCGCAATGCGCGCCTTGGCAAGCGCGACATGGCCCGAACCAAGCCGCTTGGCGGCGCGCATGCCGCCGGCTTCCTGCTCGGTGCCGTAAAGCAGCGCGTCCATCCGCGTCTTGTGGTCGCCCGCCGTCAGGAATGCGCCGAACATATCGAGCGCCGCGCTCTCGGTGTCTTCCGACATGCCATCATGGCGCCAGGCCTCGCGGACCAGCCGTTCGGCATTGGTGCGATCGCCGCGCGCAAGCATTGCCTTCGCCAGCGCGAACTTGCCTTTGGCCGAGATCGGCGATTCGTTTCCGAACCAGGACGAGACCGCGGCGTCGTCGCGGCGGTCGTCCCACAGGGCTGCCTCGATGCGCCGGCGCAGGAAGGTTTGCGACGGCCAGCTCGGATTGGCCGAGACAAAGGCGCGATAGCGCTCCACGGAGGCGCCATTGTTGTCGCTGCGCAGGATCAACCATTCCGCGAGCTTGCGGGCGACCGGATCCGATATCGCGGCCTGGGCCTGGGTAGCGTCCCCAGACTTCTGCTTGCGCACCAGCTCGATGACGCTTTCCAGAGCGTCCTTGTCGGCCTGCGACGTCGAGGACGTCGCCGCTACGGCTGCTGGCGCCACGTGCTTGCGCGGGGGCGGCAAGGCGGCATGCTGGCGGGTCGCGGGCGCGAGAAGTGGCGGCGCAGGAGCGGGCGCAGCCGGTGCCGCCGCCACAGGGGCGGCCGCCGCCGGGGCGTGGGCGGCGGTCGTGCTGGTCTGTGCCGCGGGCTGTGCAGTGGATTTGGGAACAACGTTGCGGGCGATCGGCCGCGGCTTCGGCAGTGGAACTTTTGGCTTGGCCCAGGCATCCAGGGGGAATGCAGCCAGTCCAACGGCCAGCGCCAGGCTCGTGGCCAGTGCGGTCGATCGCAAGGCGGCGGCGCGGGCGGAAGAGATCACGGCGTTCCTCTACGGCGGCGAATCATTCAATCGCTCCAGCCTTAGGTCTATTTGATTGAATATGTGGACAAAATGCTAAAAACGTCGCGGCCGAACCTGTTTGCGCCATCACCGCGGCAAAATCGCGGCTGTCGCCGCTTCGCGGGGGGCGGCCCGGCCAGCCTGAGAAAGAGCGTTGAAACAAAGCGCTAGCGCCATACGGCACGCCCCTTTCGCCTGATCGCCAGACCCGATATGAATCGAAATCCAGTTTCGGTCGTGCCGTTTCTTAAGTGTTGGAGGAAGTCCATGGCAGCCAAGACAAAGTTCCGGGGGTCGTTCACCGCCTTGGTCACGCCATTCAAGAACGGCTCGGTCGACGAGGCCGCCTTCCGCGGCCTGGTGAGCTGGCAGATCACCGAGGGCACCCACGGCCTGGTGCCCGTCGGCACGACCGGCGAAAGCCCCACCTTGAGCCATGACGAGCACAAGCGCGTCGTCGAATGGTGCATCGACGAGGCCAATGGGCGGGCGCCGGTCATCGCAGGTGCGGGCTCCAATTCGACCAAGGAGGCCGTCGAGCTCGCCGAGCACGCGGAGAAGGCAGGCGCGGATGCCGTGCTGGTGGTGACGCCCTATTACAACAAGCCGACCCAGGAAGGCATGTACCAGCACTTCAAGGCGATCAACGATGCGATCGGGATTCCGATCATCATCTACAACATCCCCGGCCGTTCGGTGATCGACATGTCGGTCGAGACCATGACGCGGCTGTTCGAACTGAAGAATATCGCCGGCGTGAAGGATGCCACCGCCAGCATGGTGCGGGTGTCGCAGCAGCGCGCGGCGATGGGCGAGGACTTCAACCAATTGTCGGGCGAGGACGCCACCATCCTCGGCTACATGGCGCATGGCGGCCATGGCTGCATCTCGGTTACGTCCAACGTCGCGCCGCGGCTGTGCTCGGAATTCCACGCGGCATGGCAGAAGGGCGATCACGCCACCGCGCTCAAGCTGCATGACAAGCTGATGCCGCTGCACAACAACCTCTTCATCGAAAGCAATCCGGCGCCGGTGAAATACGCGCTCTCGCTGCTCGGCAAGATCGACGAGAAGCTGCGGCTGCCGATGGTGCCGGTGTCCGAGCCGACGCGGGTCGCCGTGCGCAGCGCCATGGTGCATGCCGGCCTGATCAACTAGGCCAACGGCTGACCTCGCGCGGTGAACGAAGAGGGGAGGCCAACATGCTGAAGGAATTCCGCGAATTCGCGATGAAGGGTAACGTCGTCGACCTCGCCGTCGGCGTCATCATCGGTGCGGCCTTCGGCGCCATCGTGACCTCGCTGGTCGGCGATGTGATCATGCCGATCATCGGCGCGATTACCGGCGGTCTCGATTTCTCGAACTATTTCACGCCGCTGGCGAAGTCGGTGACTGCCAACAATCTTGCCGATGCTAAGAAGCAGGGCGCGGTATTGGCTTGGGGCAGTTTCCTCACGCTGACGCTGAACTTCCTCATCATCGCGTTCGTGCTGTTCGTGGTCATTCGCGCCATGAACAAGCTCAAACGCAAGGATGAAGCTATGCCCGCACCGAAGCTGACCAGGCAGGAAGAATTGCTGACCGAGATCCGCGATCTCCTCAAGAAGGGCTAACGTGGCCGAGAAGAACGAGCGCCCGATCAAGGTTGTCGCCGAAAACCGCAAGGCCCGGTTCAACTACGCGATCGAGGACACAATCGAGGCCGGCATCGCGCTGACCGGCACCGAAGTGAAGTCGATCCGTAACGGCAAGACAACGATTGCCGAATCCTATGCGGATTCCAAGGACGGCGAGATCTGGCTGATCAACGCCAATATTCCGGAATATCTGCAGGCCAACCGCTTCAACCATGAGCCGAAACGGCCACGCAAGCTGCTGCTGCACCGAAAGCAGATCAACAAGCTGATGGGCGCGGTCGATCGCGAAGGCATGACGCTGATTCCGCTAAAGCTCTATTTCAACGAGCGCGGCCGCGCCAAGCTCTTGCTGGCGATCGCCAAGGGCAAGAAGCTGCACGACAAGCGCGAGACCGAAAAGAAGCGCGATTGGGGCCGGGAAAAAGGCCGCCTGATGCGGGCGCGGGGATGAACGGCTTACCCCCATGTCTATCCGTCATTGCGAGCCAACTGGGCGCGCATTCGCGCGACCCGTTGGCTCGCAATGACGGCTGATGGAGAATGGTGTCGATGAACCAGAAAAACCTGCTTGAAGTCGACTGGAGCAAGATCCCGGCGCCGGAGGACGACGGCGCGACAGCGCATCTGGCCGGCATGATGATCCCGCCGGTCACGCTGCTCGCCACCGACGACAGTTCGGTGACGCTGTCAGCGCTTGCCGGCCGCACGGTGGTATTCGCCTATCCCCGCACCGGGGAGCCCGGCAAGATCAGCCTGGTCGACGACTGGGACATGATTCCCGGCGCACGCGGCTGCACGCCGCAAACCTGCTCGTTCCGCGACCTGTTTGCGGAGCTGAAGGCCGCCGGCGCAAACCACGTGTTCGGCCTCTCGACGCAGGACAACGTCTACCAGACCGAGATGGCGTCGCGGCTGCATCTGCCGTTCCCGGTGCTGTCGGACGAAAAGCTGGCGCTGATCCGTGCCCTGAAGCTGCCGACCATGGCGGTGGCCGGATTGACGCTGATCAAGCGGCTGGCGCTGATCATCGATGGCGGCCGTATCGCTCACGTGTTCTATCCGGTGTTTCCGCCGGACCGGAACGCTGGCGATGTGCTGGCGTGGCTGAGAGAGAATCCGGCTTGAATTGTAGGGTGGGCAAAGCGCAGCGTGCCCACCATCTCTCCGACATCGTTGGCGTCAATGGTGGGCACGCTGCGCTTTGCCCACCCTACGAAACCTGCGAATCCAGATCCTTGCGCACCCTCGCAAACACGTTGCGAAACATCTCCGGCGTCAGCACTCGCGTATTCGTATTGTAGCGCGAGCAGTGATAGCTGTCGTAAAGCCTGACGGCGCCCGCGCCATGCACGGCACCGTGCGCAAAGGGAGCAGCGCCATTGCGCAGGCCGAGCGCCTTCAATGTCGATTCATGGGCGATCCGCCCGAGCGCCACGATCGCGCGAAGCTTCGGCATGGTCGCGATGGTCGCGACCAGGAATTGCCGGCAGGTATGGATCTCGGCAGGCAACGGCTTGTTCTGCGGCGGCACGCAGCGCACCGCGTTGCTGATCCGGCAATCGACCAGCTTCAGCCCGTCGTCGGGACGTGCCTGATAGATGCCTTTCGCAAAGCCGTATTCGAGCAAGGTCGCATACAGCAAGTCGCCGGCGTAGTCGCCGGTGAACGGGCGTCCGGTGCGGTTGGCGCCCTGCAGGCCCGGCGCCAGCCCGACAATCAACAGTTGCGCATTGGCGTTGCCGAACGAAGCAACCGGTGAGTTGTGCCAATCCGGCTCTTTCGCACGCGCCTGCGCGCGAAATTCGGCGAGCCTCGGGCAAAGCTGGCAATTGCGGTCGGGTTCGGCAGCAGCAGGGGCGGGGAGACTAGCCATGTTTCCAAAGCGTTTTCGAGCGAAAGCCAGCCACGGACCTAGATCCGGGATCGATGCCGGGCCGCGTCAAGAAAGCGCGTCAAACAAAAAGCCCCGGTTCTGTTTCAATCAGAACCGAGGCTCTAGCAGCGTACTGGCTCATTCTCAATCGTCGAATTCGTCGTCGCCGGCGGTCCGCGGCGCCATCGTGGTCGCGCGCTGCAGGAATTGCGGAGCGTGATGACGCGGTTCGCGCGGGGCAGGGCGCTCGGAAGGATCGCGGCCGAGTTTGGATTGCAGCTCGACGAGGTCGGTGAAGACGTCGGCCTGGCGGCGCAGTTCGTCGGCGATCATCGGCGGCTGGCTCGAAATAGTCGAAACAACCGTGACGCGAACACCGCGACGCTGCACTGCTTCGACCAGCGAGCGGAAATCGCCGTCGCCCGAGAACAGCACGATCTGGTCGACATGCTCGGCGAGTTCCATGGCATCGACGGCGAGTTCGATGTCCATGTTGCCCTTCACCTTGCGGCGGCCAGAGGCGTCGATGAACTCCTTGGTCGCCTTGGTGACGACGGTGTAGCCGTTGTAGTCGAGCCAATCGATCAGCGGACGGATCGAGGAGTATTCCTGATCCTCGATGATCGCCGTGTAGTAGAACGCACGCACCAGCGTCCCTCGGCTCTGAAATTCCTTGAGAAGGCGTTTGTAATCGATGTCGAAGCCGAGCGTCTTGGCCGTTGCGTAGAGGTTGGCGCCGTCGATGAAGAGCGCAATCTTGTTGGAAGCGGGTGACATCAAATGGTTCTCACGTTGTTGTTAGCTTTTCTAGCGCAGCGGCCATCGACCGCGCGCACTTTCCAGTTCTGTTGCCTAAAGTTCGGTGAATCGTGCCCCACGACAGTCACCACTGCAATTATGGTGAGGCGAGGGCGAAAAACCTATACTTTTGACAGTGCAATGAAGAGATTTACTTGTCCTGTACGGCAACCCTGCCGCGTCTGGACGCTCCGGCCATTCTGGCCCCGAAGCTGGGGTATCAGAGCCCATTAGGAAGGCAAATCACAAATTTAGTCTTGCGAAATGGCCTCCGCCGCTATAACTAGCCCCGAATACCGACATATTTGGCCCCAAATAACGGAGCGACAGTCTATGGCGCGCGTCACCGTGGAAGATTGCATTGATAAGGTCGACAACCGGTTTGACCTGGTGTTGCTGGCGGCACATCGCGCCCGTATGATCTCATCCGGGTCACAACTCACAGTTGATCGCGACAACGACAAGAATCCGGTCGTTTCGCTCCGGGAAATCGCCGATTCCACTATTTCCCCGGAAGACCTGCGCGAGGAACTGGTTCATTCCCTGCAGAAATTCGTCGAGGTCGACGAGCCAGAGCCCGATACCGTGCCTTTGATCGGCTCGGCCGGTGCCAGCGTCGATGCTGATGACACCGAGGTCGCGGTCGAGCGCATGACCGAGGAAGAGCTCCTTAAGGGTCTGGAAGGCCTGGCGCCGCCGGAAGAGCAGCCCGAAGAGGACGAGTAATCCGGAACATCCCGGGCCGTCCCAAACTCCCCGATCTGCCAAAGGCCCGGACATCAGTCCGGGCCTTTGCTTTTGTTGACATTTTTGCGGTTACAATGCGTCCTTGGCGGGCGCGGCCGAAATCGGCTGACTTAGCCTGTCCGGCGGGTCACCGGGGTGGGCGTTGGATGGCCGCTGGCCCAAGCGAAATTGAACCGTTTCGCGGCCGAGCGGCGTGCATCACCGTTCGAAAACGCATTAGATACGTAAACGGTGGGACCCGTCCGGGTCTGGTGGAAGGAAGGCAGTGATTGAATGGCGTATTGGCGCCGCAGCTCCCGGCAAATGCAGGCCGCGACCGGCCAGGTCGCGGTCGCGCCGACCTCGCCTGTGACGGAGAAGCCGAAATCGCGCTCGCGCATGATGCGGCAATACGATCTGGTCGAGCGCGTCAGGTCGTACAATCCCGATACCAACGAAGACTTGCTGAACCGCGCCTACGTCTACGCCATGAAGGCGCACGGCACCCAAACCCGCGCGTCCGGCGATCCCTATTTCTCGCATCCGCTCGAAGTCGCGGCGATCCTGACCAACCTCAAGCTCGATGACGCCACCATCGTAGCTGCCCTGCTGCACGACACCATCGAGGATACCGAGGCGACGCGCGCCGAGATCGACAATATGTTCGGCCACGAGATCGGCGTGCTGGTCGAGGGGCTCACCAAGCTGAAACGCCTGGAACTGGTCTCGCGCGAGGCCAAGCAGGCCGAGAACCTGCGCAAGCTATTGCTCGCGATCGCCGACGACGTCCGCGTGCTGCTGATCAAGCTCGCCGATCGGCTGCACAATATGCGCACGCTGGAATTCGTGCCGCATGCCTCGCGCCGCCGCATTGCCGAGGAGACGCTCGACATCTATGCGCCGCTCGCCGGCCGCATGGGCATGCAGGAGATGCGGGAGGAGCTCGAGGATCTCTCGTTCCATACGCTCGATCCGGAAGCCTATGCCGTGGTGATGCAGCGGCTCGATGCGCTCGCCGACCGCAACCGCAATCTGATCGGCGAGATCGAAAGCCAGCTCTCCAAGAAGATGCAGAAGCACGGTATTGCCGCGCGCGTCTACGGCCGCCGCAAGCAGCCGTTTTCGATCTGGACCAAGATGGAGCGCAAATCGGTCGGCTTCGAGCAGCTTTCCGACATCTACGGATTCCGCGTCGTGATGCCGGATGTCGAAGCTTGCTACCGCGCGCTCGGCGTCGTGCACACCACCTGGCCGGTGGTGCCCGGCCGCTTCAAGGACTACATCTCGACGCCGAAGCAGAACGACTACCGTTCGCTCCATACCACCGTGATCGGTCCCGGCAACCAGCGCGTCGAGCTGCAGATCCGCACCGAGGAAATGAACCAGATCGCGGAATTCGGCATCGCCGCGCACGCGTTCTACAAGGAAGGCATGGGCTCGCCGACCGAGCGGCTCGAGCACGAATCCAACGCCTTTGCCTGGCTGCGCCACACCGTCGGCATCCTGTCCGAAAGCGCCAATCCGGAAGAGTTTCTGGAGCACACCAAGCTGGAGCTGTTCCACGACCAGGTGTTCTGCTTCACCCCGAAGGGCAAGCTGATCGCGCTGCCGCGTCAGGCCAATGTGATCGACTTCGCCTATGCCGTGCACACCGATGTCGGCAACTCGGCCGTTGGTTGCAAGATCAACGGCAAATTCGCGCCCTTGTCGTCCGAACTGCAGAACGGCGACGAGGTCGAGGTTTTGACCTCGGTCGCCCAGTCGGCGCCGCCCTCGGCCTGGGAATCGCTTGCGGTTACCGGCAAGGCCCGCGCTGCGATCCGCCGCGCGACGCGGACCGCGGTGCGCGATCAATATGCCGGCCTTGGCCGCCGCATCGTCGACCGCCTGTTTGCCCGCGCAAAGATCGAATACGCCGACGACAAGCTGAAGGGGGCGCTTCCCCGACTGGCGCGCGCCTCGATCGAGGACGTGATGGCGTCCGTCGGGCGTGGTGAACTGAAGGCCTCCGACGTCGCCCGCGCCATGTATCCGGACTACAAGGAAGAGCGGATGGTGCGCTACGGGGCCAAGAAGAGCCTCGCGGTCAAACTGAAGCTGAAATCGCCGCCGCATCCGGCGCGCAGCACGTCCGTTATCCCGGTGCGCGGCATCAATTCCGATCTGCCGGTGAAGTTCGCGCCGAACGGCGGCGCCGTGCCGGGCGACCGCATCATCGGCATCGTTACGCCGGGCGAGGGGATCACGATCTATCCGATCCAGTCGCCGGCGCTGAAGGACTTTGAGGAAGAGCCGGAGCGCTGGCTCGACGTGCGCTGGGATATCGACGAAACCATGCCGCAGCGTTTTCCGGCGCGGATCCTGGTCCATAACGTCAACGAGCCCGGCAGCCTCGCCCAGGTCGCTACCGTGATCGCCGAGCATGACGGCAATATCGACAATATCAGCATGTCGCGCCGCTCGCCTGACTTCACCGAGTTGACGATCGATCTCGAGGTCTATGACCTCAAGCATCTCAGTGCAATTATCGCTCAATTGCGCGCCAAAGCCGTCGTCGCCAAGGTTGAGCGCGTCAACGGATAGGCGGTATCTTCATGGCGGGCTTGACCCGGCAATCCATCCTTCTCAATTAGATGGGTGCGCGGGTCCCGCCCGCTCGTGGCACTTTGTGCTAACGATGTCGTGTCAGATTGCCTGAGAGATCCGCAATGCCCGTTCCTCCGCTCCGCCTCGGCGTCAATGTCGATCACGTCGCGACCTTGCGGAACGCGCGGGGCGGCGAGCGGCCGGATCCGGTGCGCGCGGCGCTGGCCGCCATCGAGGCGGGTGCCGACGGCATCACCGCGCATCTGCGGGAGGACCGCCGCCACATCCGCGACAGCGACATGGCCCGGCTGAAGGCCGAGATATCGAAGCCCCTGAATTTCGAGATGGCGGCGACCGAGGACATGCTGCGGATTTCGCTCGCCACCAAGCCCCACGCGGTGTGCCTGGTGCCGGAACGGCGCGAGGAACTCACCACCGAGGGCGGGCTGGATGTCGTCGGCCAGCACAATGCGCTGGCCCCCTTCATCGCGCGGCTCAACGATGCCGGCATCCGGGTGTCGCTGTTCATCTCGGCCGACCCGCAGCAGATCGAGATGGCGGCAAGGTTGCGCGCGCCTGTGATCGAGATCCATACCGGCGGCTGGTGCGACGCCGTGGTCGACGGCCATGTGGCGAAGGCCGAGGCGGAATGGCAGCGAATCGTGGCGGGCGCGGCTTTGGGGCGTGCGGCGGGGCTGGAGGTCCATGCCGGCCACGGCCTCGACTACCAGACGGCCGAGACGATCGCCGGACTGCCCGAGATCGCCGAACTCAACATCGGCTACTTCATGATGGGGGAGGCGCTGTTCGTAGGCCTTGGCGAGACCGTGCGGCAAATGCGCACCGCGATGGACCGCGGCCGCCAGCTAGCTGCGGGCCGGCCATGATCATCGGCATCGGCTCCGACCTGATCGACATCACCCGCGTCGCCAAGGTGATCGAGCGCCATGGCGACCGTTTCCTCGACCGCATCTTCACCGACGCCGAGCGCGCCAAAGCGGCGCGCCGCGCCAACAACGAAAAGATGGTGGTTGCGACCTACGCCAAGCGATTCGCCGCCAAAGAGGCCTGTTCCAAGGCGCTCGGCACCGGGATCCGGCGCGGCGTCTGGTGGCGGGACATGGGGGTGCTCAACCTGCCGGGCGGCCGTCCAACCATGAAGCTGACCGGCGGCGCGCTGGCCCGGCTGGAGGCGCTGACGCCGGAGGGGTTCGAGGCGCGGATCGATCTGTCGATCACCGATGACTGGCCGCTGGCGCAGGCCTTCGTCATAATTTCGGCGGTCGTTCCCGCCAAAGCTTGAGCCGCGCAGGCGTTTGCGCCGGGGGTTCAACGCGAAACTAAAAATCGTTGATTTATCAATGGATTATGAAGTTTTCACGAGGCGCTTGATTGCGCGCCCACGAACAACCGTCTAAAACGCCGCGAACGACGTGTTCGAGCCAGGGCTGATTCAGGCTAGCGCCGGAATTGGCCTTCAATATCAGTATCGAGACCATTTTCCTGACGCGAACGTACCAGGCGATTCGCGTGCGGAAAACGTTCTGCCACCGTGCGGGCAAAGGCCTGCGGGAATTGGGAAAGCGATGAGCGTGACCTCCAGCACAAAATCTGAAAGCGGCTTGGGTGAAACCATCCGCGTCGTCATCCACGCTCTCCTGATCGCGCTCGTGATCCGCACCTTTCTCTTCCAGCCCTTCAATATCCCCTCGGGATCGATGAAGGCGACGCTGCTGGTGGGCGATTACCTGTTCGTCTCGAAATACTCCTACGGCTACAGCCACTATTCCATCCCATTGTCGCCGCCGCTGTTCTCGGGCCGCATCTTCGGCTCGGAGCCGAGCCGCGGCGACATCGTAGTGTTCCGCCTGCCGAAGGATGACTCCACCGATTACATCAAGCGCGTGATCGGCCTGCCGGGCGACCGCATCCAGATGCGGGAAGGCCTGCTCTACATCAACGACAAGCCGATCAAGCGCGAGCGGCTTTCCGACTTCATCGGCGAGGACCCTTGCGGCTCCGACGCCACCGCGCGTGTCAAGCGCTGGAAGGAAACGTTGCCGAACGGCGTCAGCTATGAATCGCTCGATTGCGTCGACAACGGCTTCTACGACAACACCAGCGTCTACACCGTGCCGGCCGGCCACTTCTTCATGATGGGCGACAACCGCGACAACTCGACCGACAGCCGCGTGCTGTCGGCAGTGGGCTATGTGCCGTTCGAGAACATCGTCGGCCGGGCGCAGATGATCTTCTTCTCCATTGCCGAGGGCGAGCATGCCTGGATGTTCTGGCGCTGGCCGACCGCCGTGCGCTGGAATCGCCTATTCTCAATCGTGCGATGAACGACGAAACAGCAACCATTCCTGACACATCGACCTCGGGCGAGCCGGGCCAGCAGGCCGAAGCCGCCGGCGTCGCTGCGCCGAAAAAGAAGCGCGGCAAGGCCGGGGCCAAGGCGGCCGCTGCCGCGATCGAGGGGCGCATCGGCTACAAATTTTCCGATCCCGCGCTGCTGACGACCGCCTTTACCCATGTCTCCGCCTTGAAGCCGGCCACGCGCCATCGCGCCGACAGCTATCAGCGGCTGGAATTCCTCGGCGATCACGTGCTCGGGCTGATCATCTCCGACATGCTGTATCGCGCCTATCCGCGGGCTGACGAGGGCGAACTGTCGAAACGGCTCGCCGATCTCGTGCGCAAGGAAAGCTGCGCCGATGTCGCAAAATCGCTCGGACTGCTCGACGACATCAAGCTCGGCGCGGTCGGCGCAGGGGCGGGCGCGCGTCTGCGCAAATCCGTGCTCGGCGACATCTGCGAGGCGGTGATCGGGGCGATCTATCTCGACGGCGGCTATGCGGCGGCGTCGCAATTCGTCGAGCGCAACTGGCTGGAGCGAATGCGCAAGCCGCGCCGGCCGCTGCGCGATCCCAAGACGGTGTTGCAGGAATGGGCCCAGAGCAAGGGATTGCCGACGCCGGTCTATCGCGAGATCGAGCGCACCGGGCCGCATCACGACCCGCAGTTCCGCGTCGCCGTCGATCTGCCGGGACTGACGCCGGCCGAGGGTGTCGGCGGCTCCAAGCGGGCCGCCGAGAAGGTCGCGGCCTCCGTGATGATCGAACGTGAAGGCGTTGGCGGCGGCAGCAATGACAGTTGAATCCTCAGGCGAAGCCACGTCCGCCGAGACCCGTTGCGGCTTTGTCGCGCTGATCGGCGCGCCCAATGTCGGCAAGTCCACGCTCGTCAACGCGCTGGTCGGCTCCAAGGTCACCATCGTCTCGCGCAAGGTGCAGACGACGCGGGCGCTGATCCGCGGCATCGTGATCGAGGACAATGCCCAGATCATCCTGGTCGATACGCCCGGCATCTTCTCGCCCAAACGAAGGCTCGACCGCGCCATGGTGTCCACCGCCTGGAGCGGGGCCCATGATGCCGACCTCGTCTGCGTGCTGCTCGATGCGAAAGCTGGCATCGACGAGGAGGCCGACGCGATCCTGAAGAAGCTCGCGACGGTTGCGCACCCGAAAATCCTGGTGCTGAACAAGATCGACCTGATCCCGCGCGAGAAGCTCTTGGCGCTGGCGCAGGCCGCCAATGAGCGCATGAAATTCGAACACACCTTCATGATCTCGGCGCTGTCGGGCGATGGCGTCGCCGATCTGCGCAAGACGCTGGCGAAGGGCGTGCCGCCGGGGCCGTTTCATTACCCCGAGGACCAGATGTCGGATGCGCCGCTGCGGCATCTGGCAGCCGAAATCACCCGCGAAAAGATCTATCGCCAGCTCCACCAGGAGCTGCCGTATCAATCCACCGTCGAGACCGATACCTGGACCGAGCGCAAGGACAAGTCGGTGCGCATCGAGCAGACGATCTTTGTCGAGCGCGAAAGCCAGCGCAAGATCGTGCTCGGCAAGGGCGGCGCCACCATCAAGTCGATCGGCGCGGATTCGCGCAAGGAGATCGCCGAGATACTGGGCGTGCCCGTGCACCTGTTCCTGTTCGTCAAGGTGCGCGAGAACTGGGGCGACGATCCCGACCGCTACCGGGAAATGGGCCTGGAATTCCCCAAGGAATGATCAGGTAAAAAAGAAGAACAAGCCCGATGAACGTACCCCGGAACGTAGTGTGGTTTGAGGCTCTGCTGTACATGTCGCTGACGCTGGACGCGGTGTCGGTGGCGTTCCAGGACCGCACGCCGAAGGCCGACATGACCGCGCAGATGGTCAACGTGGCGACCCTGATGGCGGCCGGCCTGATCCTGCTTCTCGTCTACTTCGTCTGGCTCGCCGCCGAGCGCCGCAAGAACTGGCCACGCTGGGTGCTGGCGGCAGCGCTGGTGCTGTCGGTGATTTCGCTCGTGCAGGTGATCGGCGCAAAGGGCCTGGCGTTCGACAGCGGCATCGAGGTGATTTCCTGCGCACTGACCGCGATGGGGCTGTACTTCTCCTTCACCGGCGATGCGGTGGGGTGGTTCAACGCGTGATAGTCAGGGTTGTGTAAGGTGGGCAAAGGCGCACTTCGCGCCATCCGAGGCGACACAGTTTGTTGATCGTTGGTGGGCACGCTGCGCTTTGCCCACCCTAGATGCCGCGAATTCCTGTAAACTTCGCCCATGGAATGGACCGACGAAGGCATTGTGCTGGGCGTGCGGCGGCATGGCGAATCCTCCGCCATTGTCGAGCTGCTGACGCGCGAGCATGGCCGCCACCTCGGCTTGGTGCGGGGCGGCGCGGGCAAGCGGATGCGGCCGTTGCTGCAGCCGGGCAACAGCGTCACTACGGTGTGGCGGGCGCGGCTCGACGAGCATCTCGGATATTACGCCATTGAGGGCACGCGCTTGCGCGCGGCCACCCTGCTGGCGTCGGCCCACGCGACCTATGGCGTCACCCATCTGGCTTCGCTGGTGCGGCTGTTGCCGGAGCGCGATCCGCACGAGGACATCTTTGAGATGCTCGACCGCACGCTCGACGACTTTGACGATGTCGGCGGCGCAGCCGCCCACCTCATCAGGTTCGAGCTCGCGATGCTGGCCGAACTCGGTTTTGGCCTCGACCTGGAAAACTGCGCCGCCACCGGCGAGACCGCCGACCTGATCTACGTCTCGCCAAAGTCCGGCGGCGCGGTGTCGCGGACCGCCGGCGAGCCGTACCGCGACCGTCTGCTGCGGCTGCCGGCCTTCCTGCGCGAAGGCGAGGGTGGCGCGAACGGCTGGTCGGATCAGGACCTTCAGGACGGTTTCCGGCTGACCGGGTTGTTCCTGCTCCGCCACGTGCTGGAACCGCGCGGGCAGGGCCATTCCGATGCCAGGGACGGCTTTATCAATGCGGTGACGAGACACCGGGCGCGAATCAGCTCGTCGGTCTGAGCGCTCCTTCGATCCGTCGTCCCTGCGAAAGCAGGACCCATACGCCGCGGCCCATCAACAGCGCTGCAGCCCCAGCCATTTTTCGCCACAAACACCTGTGGTTATGGGCACCTGCGCGGGCAGGGGCGACGGATGCCCCCATTCGGATCTTGCCCGATTCACCGCAAAAGTTTAACGCCTCCCCATGGGAAAACGACAGCTGCCGCCGGAAGAACCGGCCGAAATCCACGAGGTGATGCTGCGCGATGCGCTGGAAGAGCGCTATCTCGCCTATGCGCTCTCGACCATCATGCACCGCGCTTTGCCGGACGCCCGCGACGGGCTGAAGCCGGTGCACCGGCGCATCCTGTACGGCATGCGCCTGTTGCGGCTCGACCCCGGCACGCCGTTCAAGAAGTCGGCCAAGATCGTCGGCGACGTGATGGGTTCGTTCCATCCGCATGGCGACCAAGCGATCTACGACGCCATGGTGCGCCTGGCGCAGGATTTCGCCTCGCGCTATCCGCTGGTCGACGGCCAGGGCAATTTTGGCAATATCGACGGCGATAATCCTGCCGCCTACCGCTACACCGAAGCGCGCATGACCGAGGTCGCGCGGCTGCTGCTGGAAGGCATCGACGAGGACGGCGTCGAGTTTCGACCCAATTACGACGGCCAGAGCAAGGAGCCGGTGGTTCTGCCCGGCGGCTTCCCGAATCTGCTCGCCAACGGTTCGCAGGGCATCGCGGTCGGCATGGCCACCTCGATCCCGCCGCACAACGCAGCCGAACTCTGCGACGCCGCGCTGCATCTGATCGACAAGCCCGACGCCAAGTCGAAGTCGCTCTTGAAATGGGTCAAGGGGCCCGATTTCCCGACCGGCGGCATTATTGTCGACTCCAAGGAAAGCATCGCCGAAGCCTACATGACCGGGCGCGGCTCGTTCCGCACCCGCGCCAAGTGGACCCAGGAAGAGGGCGCCCGCGGCACCTGGGTCGTCGTCATCACCGAGATCCCGTGGCTGGTGCAAAAATCCCGGCTGGTCGAGAAGATCGCCGAGCTCCTGAACGAGAAGAAGCTGCCGCTGGTCGGCGACGTCAGGGACGAGTCGGCCGAAGACGTCCGCCTGGTGATCGAGCCGAAATCCCGTGCGGTCGATCCGGCGCTGATGATGGAATCGCTGTTCCGGCTCACCGAGCTCGAGAGCAAGATTTCGCTGAACCTCAACGTGCTTATCAAGGGCAAGATCCCCAAGGTGGTGGGGCTTGCGGAATGTTTGCGCGAATGGCTCGACCATTTGCGCGACGTGCTGGTGCGCCGCTCCAACTACCGCAAGACGCAGATCGAGAACCGGCTCGAAGTGCTCGGCGGGTACCTGATCGCCTATCTGAACATCGACAAGGTGATCAAGATCATCCGCACCGAGGATGAGCCGAAGCCGGCGCTGATCAAGGCGTTCAAGCTGACGGAAGTCCAGGCCGATGCCATCCTCAACATGCGCCTGCGCTCCTTGCGCAAGCTCGAGGAATTCGAAATTCGTACCGAGGACAAGAACCTTCGTGGCGAGTTGAAGGGCATCAAGTCGCTGCTCGGCTCCGAGACCGAGCAATGGTCCAAGGTCGGCGAGCAGGTTCGCAAGGTCCGCGACCTTTTCGGACCGAAGACGCCGCTCGGCAAGCGTCGCACGGTGTTCGCCGACGCGCCCGAGCACGATCTCGCCGCGATCGAGGAGGCCTTTGTCGAGCGCGAGCCGTGCACGGTGGTGATTTCCGAGAAGGGCTGGGTGCGGACGCTGAAGGGCCATGTCGAGGATATCTCGGGGCTTGCCTTCAAGACCGACGACAAGCTCGACCACGCCTTCTTCGCCGAGACCACCTCGAAGCTCTTGCTGTTTGCGACCAACGGCAAATTCTACTCGCTCGATGTGGCAAAACTGCCGGGCGGGCGCGGCCATGGCGAACCGATCCGCATGTTCATCGACATGGAGCAGGACGCGGCGATCGTCTCGCTGTTCGTCAACAAGGGCGAACGCAAGTTCCTGATCGCGAGCAGCGAAGGCCAGGGTTTTGTCGTCAAGGAAGAGGATTGCGTCGGCAACACCCGCAAGGGCAAGCAGGTGCTCAACGTCACCATGCCGAACGAGGCCTGCGCGATTACGACGGTGGCAGGCGATACAGTCGCTGTGATCGGCACCAACCACAAAATGGTGCTTTTCCCGCTCGACCAGGTGCCGGAAATGGCGCGCGGCCGCGGCGTGCGGCTGCAGAAATATTCCAGCGCCAAGCTGTCTGATGTCGCAGTGTTCGAGCTCAAGGCGGGGCTGACGTGGAAGGATTCCGCCGGCCGCGAGCAGAGCATGAGCGCCAAGGAATTGTCCGACTGGCGCGGCAACCGCGCCGACGCCGGCCGCCTCGCGCACGGCCTGCCGAAGTCGAACAAGTTCCTGCGGGGCGTGGAGTAAGCAAGAACGCAGGGTGGGCAAAGGCGCGCTAGCGCCGTGCCCGCCATCTTGTTTCGCGATTGGAAATTGGTGGGCACGCTTCGCTTTGCCCTCCCTACGATTCCCGCCTGTAATAGTATTCGAAATTCTGCGCGCTATATGAATCGCCGTCGAACCGGACGAGGCGGAATGGCGCACGATCACTCTCATCACAATCATTCGCACGGGCATGACCATTCCCATGGTCACGCCGGCCACAGCCACGCGCCGGATAATTTCGGCGGGGCGTTCGCCATCGGCGCCGTGCTCAATACCGCCTTCGTCATTGCCGAGCTGATCTTCGGCTATGCCGCCAACTCGCTGGCGCTGATTTCGGACGCCGTTCACAATCTGTCCGACGTGGTCGCGCTGCTCCTGGCATGGGCCGCGGCGTGGCTTGCGCAGAAGCAGCCGACGCAGCGGCACACCTACGGCTATCGCCGGGCTTCGATCCTGGCGGCGCTGTTCAACGCCGGCCTGCTGCTGGTTGCGGTCGGCGGCATTGTCGTCGAGGCGGTGAACCGGCTCTACAGCCCTGCGCCGGTCGCTGGCTGGACAGTCGTGGTGGTTGCGGCGTTTGGCGTCGCCATCAACGGCTTCACCGCGCTATTGTTCATGCGCGGCCGCCACGGCGATCTCAATATTCGCGGCGCCTATCTGCACATGGCGGCGGACGCGGGCGTCTCGCTCGGGGTGGTGGTCGCGGCGCTCATCATCATGCTGACGGGCTGGCTGTGGCTCGATCCCGCGATCAGCCTCGTCATCGCCGCCGTGGTGTTCTGGAGCGGGTGGGGTCTCGCGCGCGACAGCGTCAATCTGGCGCTCGATGGCGTGCCGCGCGGCATCGAGCTTGCCGAGGTGAGGGATTACCTCGCCCGGCTGGAGGGTGTCACTGAAGTGCATGACCTCCACATCTGGGCCATGAGCACCAATGAGACCGCGCTGACCGCGCATCTGGTGCGGCCGCGCGGTCATGACGATGCTTTTCTGCACGGGGTCTGCGAGGAACTCTCGCACCGCTTCAACATCCACCACGCCACGCTACAGATCGAAGCCGCCGCCGAAGTCTGCAAGCTAGCGCCGGCCGAACGGGTGTGATGCCGTAGGGTGGGCAAAGCGCAGCGTGCCCACCATTCGGACCCTCCGGAAAAATGGTGGGCACGTCGCTTACGCGCCTTTGCCCACCCTACGAATTCTTCGCTTAGAGGACCCCAGCAAACCGCAACGCCACGCCGGCTACACACGATCCCGCCAACACCCAAAGCATCCCGACGTTAAGCCGGAAAATCGCGGTCGCCGCGGCCGCCGCCAGCACGAAGGCTGCGATATCGAGACTTCCCCACACCGGCATGTCGAACGACAGCCCGAACGAGCGAACCGGCGTGGTCTGCCGGAACAGCGTGTGCAATCCAAACCAGATCGAGAGGTTCAGGATCACGCCGACGACCGCAGCGGTGATCGCGGACAGCGCGCCCGCGAGCCCCTTGTTGCCGCGCAGCGTCTCGATATAGGGCGCACCGAGGAAGATCCAGAGGAAGCAGGGGATGAAGGTGACCCAGGTCGCCAGCAATCCGCCGAGCGTCGCCGCGAGCATCGGCGACAACGCGCCGGGATCGCGATAGGCGGCCATGAAGCCGACGAACTGCAGCACCATGATCAGCGGGCCCGGCGTGGTCTCGGCCATGCCGAGGCCGTCAAGCATCTCGCGCGGCTGCAGCCAGTGATAATGCTCGACCGCCTGCTGGGCGACATAGGCCAGCACCGCATAGGCGCCGCCGAACGTCACCATCGCCATCTTGGAAAAGAACAACGCGATCTGGCTGAACACGTTGGCCTGCCCGAGTCCGATCAGGAGTGCCGCGACCGGAACAACCCACAGCAACAGCCACACCGAACTTACCTTCAACGCGCGCGCCACGCTCGGGCGGACATGATCCGGCAATTCCTCGCCGAGCAGGCTGTCGACCGCCGCCGCCTTGCCGCCGCCGCCGTGCTCGATGGCAGCAAATTCCGGCCGTCCGCTCTTCGCGCCGAAATAACCGATCACGCCCGCCGCAATGATGATGATCGGGAAGGGCACGTTGAAAAAGAAGATCGCGACGAAGGCGAGTGCAGCGAGCGCGATCATCACTCGGTTGCGCAGCGCGCGCTTGCCGACGCGAACGACCGCATGCACGACGATCGCGAGCACCGCGGCCTTCAGCCCGAAGAACACGGCCTCGACGAAGCCGACATTGCCATAGGCCGCGTAGATGTAGCTCAGCCCCATGATGGCGATGACGCCGGGCAGGATGAACAGGCCACCGGCCATGATGCCGCCGGCGGTCCGGTGCAGCAGCCAGCCGATATAGGTCGCAAGCTGTTGCGCCTCGGGGCCCGGCAGCAGCATGCAGTAGTTCAGCGCATGCAGGAACCGGCTCTCGGAGATCCAGTTCTTTTCCTCGACCAGGATGCGGTGCATCACCGCGATCTGCCCGGCCGGGCCGCCGAAGCTGAGCACGGCGACCCGCAGCCAGACCCGGAAGGCTTCGCCAAAACCGATGCCGTGACCGAGGTCGCGGCTTGCGCCGGCCCCGGTCGTCTTGCCGATCGTCGCATCCATTACGATTTCGCCTTGTTGGTCGGCCAGTTGTGCGTCTCGCCCGACGCGTCGCGGCACCAGCGGTAGAACGCGTCGTACAGCGTCATGCCGGCCTCGAGCTGTTCGAGATCGTCATCGAACATGCGCGACAGGCCCAGCGAAGCTGCGAGCAGGCCGGGTGCTTCCGGCGACAGATCGAGCCGCCCGGTGTCGGCGCCGCGCACCATGGCCGCCAGCCGCAGCAGGGGCGGCGTCGCCAGGCCGAATTCCTCGATCATGACGTCGAAGGTGCAGAGTTCGCCGCGGTGGCTCCAGAACACGTTCTCGACATCGAAGGGCGCGGCATTGAAGCGCTCGCCGACCGCCAGCACCTCCGGCGGCGAGACGAACAGAAACACGGCGTTTGGATCGACGAAGCGGCGGATCAGCCAGGGGCAGGCGATGCGGTCGATCTTCGGCCGCGCGCGGGTGACCCAGACGGTGCGGCCCTTTGCGTCGCGTGCGGGCAGTTTCTCAGTCGGCACCAGCGGCAGTTTTGCCGCCTTCCAGCCTTCAAAACCGCCTTCCAGCGCTTCGGCCGAAACATCGAGATGCCGCAGCCAGGCGGCGGTGCCTTGCGCCAGTTTCTGGCCGCGCAGGCAGACGACGATGGCCGGGCGGCCGGAGAACTCTTCGCCCCAATCAGCGGCTTGGTCGTGGTTCCGCCTGACCGCGCCGGGGATCAGCCGTGGGTCGGCGGCGAAATCCTCGTCGGTGCGTACGTCGATCAGGGCCGGCGTGTTCGCCGTGCCGATCAATTTGGAAAGTTTGTCTGATGATATCGTGGTGTAGGATGACATGGCTGCGCCCTCGTAAGAGAAAACGGGACGCGATACTTGGGCATGTCGCCTCGTGGGGAGATCGCAAAACCCCCATGGGGCGAATTAATCGCGTGCCGCTGGTGCTGTCAACTGGCCGCGCATCTATTCCCGATTGGAGGCTTGCGGAACCCCGCATTCGGACCTAGCTTGGTCGGCATCGGGGATAAAGCAGGCTCCCCGTCAGACGGCCCTTCCGTCCAAGCTCTGCGCACCACTCGACGCGTCGAGGATTGCGCATGGATGGGAACGGGCCGATATTTTTTTATCCCCGCAGATCAGTTCTGACCGCTTTTCTCGCCGCGTGTTTCCTCGCGGACGCGATGTTCGCGTCTGCGCAAACAGGAGCCGCCATGATTGCCATTGATCGCATGACGCCTGGATCGCCTCCGGCGGGATTTTCGTTTGCACGAACCGGCCGGGGCAGCGAAGGCGAATGGAAAGTGACTGCCGATCGAACCGCCGCAGCAGGCAAGGTGATCGAGCAGACCAGTACCGACCGCACCGATTACCGGTTTCCGCTCGCGATCCGCGAGAGCCTGTCGGCCGCCAATGTCGACATTGAAGTCAGCTTCAAGGCAGTGGGAGGTAAAACGGATCAGGCCGGCGGCATCGCCGTGCGGCTCGTGGACGCCGACAATTACTATGTGGCCCGCGCCAATGCACTGGAGGATAACGTGCGCTTCTATCGCGTCGTCGCCGGCCGGCGCGAGCAACTCGCTGGTGCCAATTTGAGGGTCAGCCCCAATGAATGGCATACGCTCGGCTTGCGCGCGGAAGGCCAGCGCTTCACTGTCTCCTTCGATGGCAAGAAGTTATTCAGCGCGACGGACAAGACTTTTGCTGAGGCCGGCGGCGTGGCGCTGTGGACCAAGTCCGACAGCGTGACGCGCTTCGATCAGTTCAAGATTACCATCTTGCCGTAACGGGGACGCAGGAATGGCCGATATCGCGACTGAGCCAAGGGCTTCCACCGGACGCGCGTTGATCTCGCTGCTGTATACCGCGCGCGCCTTGCGCGGCTTCGGGGATGGTTTCGCCGTCATCATCCTGCCGGCCTACATGACGGCACTCGGATACGACGCCATCGCGGTCGGCATCGTCGCGACCGCATCGCTGCTCGGCACGGCGCTGCTCACACTGATAACAGGCTGGATCGCGCCGCGTCACGACCTGCGCGCGCTCCTGATCTTTGGCGCAGGTCTGATGGCGGCGACCGGCCTTGCATTTCCGAGCGTGGAGCATTTCGTTCTGATCGTGCTTGTGGCGTTCATCGGCACCATCAATCCCTCGGGCGGCGATCTTGGCGTGCTGGTGCCGCTCGAACACGCGGTGCTGGCGAAGAGCGCCACCGACGACCGCCGGACCGAGGTGTTTGCGCGCTACAGCCTGATCGGGGCGCTCTGCACCGCCGCCGGCTCGCTTGCGGCAACCTTGCCTGATTTCCTGGTTTCGCACGGCGGCACCGCGCTCGGCGCGTTCCGCGTGATGTTTTATGCCTATGCCGCGCTCGGAATACTGAGCGCCGCGCTCTATCGCTACGTGCCGCACACCCGCGGCGAGGAGAGGGCGCCGCAAACGCCGCTCGGACCCTCGCGCAGCACAGTCTACAAGCTGGCTGCGCTGTTCAGCATCGATGCCTTCGCGGGCGGTTTCGTCGCGCAGTCCCTGCTCGTGCTCTGGCTGTTCGAGCGTTTCGACCTGTCACTGTCCGCGGCTGGATTGTTTTTCTTCTGGTCGAGCACGCTGAGCGCTTTCTCCTATCCGGTCGCGGCCTGGATCGCCAAACGCGTGGGGCTGGTCAACACCATGGTGTTCACGCATATTCCCTCCAGCATCTTCCTGATCCTGGCGGCGTTCTCGCCGAACCTCTATCTGGCGCTTGGGTTGCTGCTGTTGCGCTCGGCGCTGTCGCAGATGGACGTGCCGACCCGCACCTCCTACGTCATGGCCGTGGTGACGCCGGCCGAGCGGCCCGCCGCCGCCAGCGTCACTGCCGTGCCGCGCAGCCTTGCGTCCGCGATCAGCCCGGCGATCTCGGGCGCGCTCTTGATGACGTCGTTTACGGGGCTACCGCTGGTAGTCTGCGGCACGCTCAAGATCGCCTACGATCTCGCGTTGTTGTTCTCGTTCCGCCATATCAAGCCGCCGGAGGAGCAGCGGCGTTAGAGCGTTCCGGGCGTCCGGCTACCAGGGCGGCCGCCGTCCGTCAGGGAGGGGTTCCATCAATCGTCGCTCATCACGCACATGCGACCATTGCGCCAGCTTGATCTCCGGAGAGTCGGGCGCGTTGGTCTCTTCCGAGTGAAAGGCGAGTTTCTGGTTTGCCTGCACCTGGTATTTGGCGGCCTGCGCGAGCCAGTACCATTTCTTGTCCGGCTCGCTCAGCGCGCGCTGACGGCACTCGGCTTCCAATTCACGTAAGCGGATCGCTTCTTGCATTGCCAATTCCAGAGCCTGGAAGCTCCAACCTACCGGAGCCTCGAAACCACCGGAACCCGGGTTCCGGTATCTCCTCATGACAAAAACTTCTTAGCGGCCTCCTATGCGGCTTCGATGCAATTGATTGAAATTTTGGAATGGATTGAGGCGATAATGAGCGAGCGTGTCCCGTTGCATACCGAACGCGTTGCAACGTTGCTCACGGTGCCCGGCTACACGACCAGAAGGACGCCCGACGCCAGAAGAAGCGCCAGCACGATTTTCCGGAACGCGGCCTCGTCGAGCCGCCCGAACAGTTTCATCCCGAGCCAGGTGCCGGCGAACAAGGCCGGCAATCCGATCAGGAACAGCTTGATCGCCTCAGGCGTGATCGCGCCTCTGGCGCCGATCCACAAGGCGCTCATGGCGAAGATCGCAACCGCCACCGGCTGAAACACCGTGCGCTGCACCTCCTTGGGCCAGCCGCGCAGGCCGCACCAGATCGTCACCAGGATTCCGGCAAGCCCGGTGATGCCGCCGAGCACGCCGTTGAGGAAGCCTATGCCGGCGTCGGCCGCGGCGCCGCCAGCTTTCACCGCGGGGATGGCCGGGCGCAGCAGCGCGTAGAGACTGTAGAGCACCAGGAAGGCGCCGACGCCCATGCGCAGATGGGCGGGGTTCGCCCAGGTCAGGATGCCGACACCGACGGGAACGCCGAGCGCGGCCCCGGCCACGAACGGCCAGAGTCGCCGCCAGTCCAGCGCGGCGCGCAGCTTCCAGACCGAATAGCCCTGCACGAGCAGCCCGAATGCGATGATCAGCGTCGCCGTTTGCAGCGGGGTGAGGATGTAGAGCCAGATCGCCGATACGACGAGGCCGAAGGCGAAGCCGGAGAGGCCGGCGACCAGCGCACCGGCAAACGTCGCGAGAAGAAACAGCGGCAGTTCGAGTGTCGTTCCATCCATGTGCCCGCTCCATAAAAAAGCGAGCAGCGCTTGAATGGGATCGCCATTTGACGGGGAGGCTGCGATTTCCCCGCGTTCAGGTTATGCCCGGCATGGCCGCATGCGCAAGATGCATCGTCATGACTGCTTGCGATGACCGCGCTGCTGACAATTGCCGCCATGCTGACAGTTGTCGCCATCCGGCAGA
Source organism: Bradyrhizobium sp. 170 (assembly GCF_023101085.1). NCBI lineage: Bacteria > Pseudomonadati > Pseudomonadota > Alphaproteobacteria > Hyphomicrobiales > Nitrobacteraceae > Bradyrhizobium > Bradyrhizobium sp. 170. Next base: position 4,055,486 of record NZ_CP064703.1, read on the forward strand.
AAGATTCGCACGACAAAGGGTTTTTGCTGTCGCGCCGACCTATCGTGATCATATGTTCAGCCAAGCGCTGCGGTTGATGGCGCGTTGAATGCGGAGAGTCCGCGTGGGCGAATGGGTTGGGGTCGCGATCGCGCTGGTCTCGAGTTGCCTCGGCGGGACTGCGGCGGCGATCACGCGCTATCTCGCCGGCAACACCGATCCGATTACGCTTGCGATCCTGCGCTGGGGAATCGGCTTTTGTTGCGTACTGCCGGCGGCGCTGTTGCTGAAGGCGCGATGGCCGAAGCGCGCGGACTGGCCCGCCGTCGCCGCCCTCGGCTTTTGTTTCTTCGGCGTGTTCTTCGTTCTCTACAACATCGCGATGTCCTACACGACCGCGGCGCGCGCCAGCCTCGCGCTGGCGACGCTGCCGCTGCACACGATGGTGGTCGGCGCGATACTTGGTATCGAGCCGCTGACGAAACGGAAATCGATCGGGGTCTGCATTGCGGTGCTCGGTGTTGCTGCCGCACTTGCAACGGGATTGTCGGCCGCGCCGCCGGGAGCCTGGCGCGGCGAGCTGATCATGACCGCGGCAGTATTGTGCATGGCGTTCTACAATGTCTGGTCTCGTCCCTTCATCCAGCGATCGAGCGCGCTTGGCTTCCTCACCGTCGGCATGGGAACGGGCGCCGCAGCCCTGGTCCTGGTCGGCTCGTTGACGGGAAGCGTGGCGGCATTGAGCCAGTTCAGCACGCCGCAATGGATCGCCGGCATCTATCTCGGCATTGCCGGCGGCGCGCTGGCGTTCATCCTGTGGGTGCTGGCGCTGGAACGGGCGTCGCCCACCCGGGTCGCAAATACCATGACGGTCAATCCGCTCGCGGCGGGGCTGCTGGCTACGCAGTTGGTCGGAGAGCCGATCACGCCCAACCTCGTGCTCGGGCTTGTCGCGGTGTTCGCCGGAATCTGGATCGCAACATCGGAGGTCAGGAAGCCTTGAACGCGCGATGCTCACGCCGCCGCGATGGCCTCGATCTCGATCAGGAAATCCGGACCGTAGAGTTTCGATACTTCGACCAGCGTCACGGCGGGCGCCGCCGGCGGCGTCACCGAGGCAAAGAAGCGGTTTCGGGCTTCGCGGTAGCGAGCGAGATTATCCATATCGGTGAGAAATACCGTGAGCTTTACCAGATTGGCCGGCGTGCACCCGCGGGCCTCCAGCGCAATCGTGAGATTCCGAAACACCTGTCCCGCCTGGGCTGCAAAATCGTTCCTGCCGACCACATTGCCGTCGCGATCGAGCGCGGTCTGGCCGGCGATGAAGATGATGCGCTCCGCCTTCACCTCGACGATCTGTGAATAGCCGGGCGGCGAGCCGAGTTCGGGCGGATTGATGCGGGTGATCATTCAGACGTCCTTCTCTTTCGTTACGCTTCGAGGCGGCGGCGCCCGCAGCAAGCTCAGCGCCAGCAGCGCGGAGAGACTGAGCGCCGACGACACGATCAGGATGCGGCTACCCATGACGTCGATCAAGAGGCTGAAAGCCAATGGCGCGCCGGCCTGCGCGATCCGCGCCGGAGCGCCGATGATCCCCAGGCGATAGGCATAATTTTTCGGCCCGAAGATTGCTAGCGGCATCGTGCCGCGCGCAATGGTCAGGATGCCGTTGCCGGTGCCGTGAAAGACAGCAAAGACGCTGGCCGCGCCGCCGCCGAACAGTCCGATGATGGCTGCACCGATCGGATGCGTGAGGCAGGCGAGCCGCCCCGACACCAGCGGGTGATACCGCGACAGAAAGCTCGCCTCGAAGATCCGCGCTGCCACCTGCGACGGACCAATCAGCGCGCCGGCCGCCACCGCCTGCAGCGAGGTCGCGCCGGCGGCTTCCAAAATCCGCGGCAAATGCGCGGCCATCGCGCCGGTGACGCTCCACGCTGCGGCGAAGGCAAACGCCAACAGGATCATGGTGCGGTCGAGCGGAATGTGCGGTTTGACGGCGGCGGCAACCGCAGCCTTCGCGCCGGCAACAGGCGGCAGCATCAGCCAGTTGATCGGCAGGCCGATCAGGATGTGCGCCGCCGCCCACGCAAAGCAGGTGTTGCGCCAGCCGATCGTCTCCAGCCCCCACGCGGTCAGCGGCCACCCCACCGTCGAGGCGAAGCCCGCGATCAGGGTGATGCCGGTGATCGAACGCCGCGCCGCGTCGCCGTAGATGCGGCCGAGCGCGCCGAAGGCGGCGTCGTAGAGACCCGCACCCATGCCGATGCCGAGCAGAAGCCAGGCGGCGAGCAGCACCGGTATCGAATAGGTAAGGCCGAGCAGCGCTAGTCCCGCGGCCAGCACGACGTTGGAAATCGACAATACGGACCGGCCGCCGACCAGGTCGATCTGCCGGCCGATGCGCGGTCCGAGCATGGCCGAAATGACCAGCGATGCGGAGAAGGCGGCAAAGATCCAGTTCGAGGAGACGCCGAGATCGCGCGCGATCGGATCGGCGAGGATGGCGGGCAGGTAATAGCTCGAGGCCCAGGCCAGGGTCTGTGTGGTGCCGAGCGCGACAATGATGGAAAACTGGTTGCGGTTCACGGCTGTTGAGTCTCTCTTCTCGACCAATAGAGCGCCAGCGGCCCGAGCAGGATCCCCCCCGCCAGCACCGAAAATGCCGCCATCCAGGCCGACGAACTTTGCGGTCCCCCCGCAGCGTCCAGCGCAATACCCACCGCCCACGCGCCAAGCGCGGAAAGGCTGAAGCCGACGGTGGAATGCATCGCCATGGTCGCGCCGCGATATTGCGGGTCCGCAGCCATCGACATGCCCGAGGTTAATGCGCCGGAATCGGCGGGGACCGTGATGGCATAGACCAGCATCAAGGGCAGCAGCAGCCAGGGTGATCTGTCGGCGCATATACCGATCAGAAGCGCTATGGCGGCGGAGGAGAACATCACCGCTGCGACGGCGCGGTGGCGGCCGAACCTGAGCGCGAACTCATTGCCGAGAATGCTCGCGGGCATCGCGAGCAGCGAGAACACGACGCTGACCACGATCGGCGTTAAGATCGAGGCGTCTGAATTTCTTAGCGAGACAAAGGTCCAGAACGCCACGATCCAGGTTCTGATGCCGTAGAGCTCGAAACAATGTGCGCCGTAGCCGAGGACGAACCCCATGGCTTTCTTGTTCTGGACCACCGGCGCGAAATCCAGCAGGCGTCCGGTCGCCGGCTTCGGCTCGACCGGCCGCAGCAGGAAGCAGACGGTGAGCATCAGGAGCGGCCCGGCGGCCGTGACAAAGAATGCGCTGCGCCAGCCCCAGGCTTCCGCGACGAGTTGGGAAACCAGGAACGACAGGCCGACCCCGAACGAGAAACTCGACGTGTAAAGCGTGATCGAACGGGATGAATCGCCTGGCGCGAGCCGGTCCGTGAGCGCCTTGAGGCCCGGCATATAGGCCCCCGCAAAGCCGACGCCGGCGATTGCGTTGAATAGGGCGCCCGACCACAGCCCGGTTGCGAACAGGCCGAACAGCAATGTGCCGAGCGCGCTCAGCGCCGAGCCAGCGATCAGGATTTTGCGCGCGTCCATGCGGTCGGTCAGCGTCGCCAGCACCGGCACGGTCAGCATGTAGCCGGCGGCGCCGGAGCCCGCCAGCAGTCCGGCTTGCGCCCCGCTTAGATGCCATTCCGGAATCAGGAATGCCGCAAGGATGGAAGGCACGACGACGTGCGGGAGCAGGCTGCCAAGCTGCCCCAGGCACATCGCAACAATGACGGATCGGCCTTCCAGAAAAATTCCGTTCACTCCCTATTGATCAGGAGGCGCAGCCGCACCCCGTCTTGCCGTCCTGCTTTGCTTTCTCATCCGCGACGCAACAAGCGTCAACATCAGATAATGCAGGGCCGCCGCAACAATTGCTGGCATCTGGCGCGAGCGACCGGCTGCAGACACCGGTCTCCGGCAGCACAAGTTCGACCCGCTCCGCGGCCTCGCGGTCGCCGGCGATGTCGGCTGCAATCGAGCGCACCTGTTCGTATCCCGTAAGCATCAGGAAGGTCGGTGCGCGGCCGTAGGATTTCATGCCCGCGAAATAGAAGCCGGGTTCATCCTGGGCCAGTTCGCGGGCGCCGTGTGGCCGCACGGTGCCGCAGCTATGTTCGTTGGGGTCGATCAGCTGGGCCAGCGCGACCGGGCATTCGATCGCCGGATCGAGCCGGATGCGCAACTCGCGCGCAAAGTCGAGGTCCGGGCGAAAGCCTGTCGCGACGATGAGTTCGTCGACCACGGTCCGACGGGCGCTGCAGCCCGATATGGCACCGACGACGAGGCGAGGGCCGTCGGCGATGAGATGCGAGACACGAAATTCGCTTTCCACCTTGATCCGGCCCGCCGTTACCAGTGCGGCGAAGGCGGCGCCAAGTTCGCCGCGGGCGACCAGCTTGTCATTGGCGGCGCCGCCGAAAGCCTTGGCGGGATCGCTGCCGCGCAGCAGCCAGATCGGCCGGGTTTTAGGTACTTCTGCCGCAAGCTTCGCCAGATCGGTCAGCGTGCCGATCGCGGAATGCCCGGCACCCAGCACTGCTACGGTCTTGCCGGCATAGCGCGCGCGGTCCTTACCCAATATGTCGGGCATGCCGTAGGCGATTCTGTCAGTGGCCTCTTGTTCGCCGATGGCGGGGAGGCCGTTCGCGCCCGCCGGATTCGGCGAATGCCAAGTGCCGGATACGTCGATGACCGCATCGGCCTTGATGATCTCAGGGCCTTTCCCGTTCTGATACCGGATTTCGAACGGCGCCGCTTCGCGGCCCTTGGTCTTGAGCTTGTCGAAGCCCGCCCGGCTGATACCGGTGACGCGGCTCGACGTGCGAATGTAGGGCTTGAGCGCGGTGTTGTTGGCGAGCGGCTCGAGATAGCGCTCCACCATCTCCGCGCCCGTCGGGTACTGGTCGGGTTCGGGAGAGTTCCAGCCGGTCGTCGCCAACAGGTGCGCCGCCGCCTTGTCGACGTTGTATTCCCATGGCGAGAACAGTTGAACATGGCCCCATTGCCGCATGGCGTGGCCGACAGTGTCGCCGGCTTCCAGCACGATCGGCTGCAGGCCGCGCTCCAGCACACGGGCGGCGGCGGCAAGGCCGACCGGCCCGGCTCCGATGATAGCGACGGTCTTCGCTTCGCTCACGGCATTCTCCCATAGAACTGGAAATATCGAAATATAGGTCACAAACGATGATGCTTATGCCGCCGACTTGGCATCCTTTGTTTCGGAGCTTTCGGTGCAGCATTCGGCGACCAGAAAACCCACCAGCTCCCGCATCACTTCGTAGTTGGCGTGGCAGATCAGCGTGGTCGCATCGCGCACCTGGGTTACGAGGCCGACTACCACCAGCGCCTTGATGTGGTGGGAGAGGGTGGAGGGCGCGATCTTCAGTTTCTCCTGCAGGCGCCCAACCGCAAGCCCGGCGCCACCGGCACGGATCAGTGCGCGATAGATCCTGAGCCGGGTCGGATTGCCCAGCGCTTCGAGGTGAGCGGCGGCGTCGTCGATTTTCATAAAGGCACCCTCTCACGCGAATTCAGACCTGTCAACCGTATTTCTAGAAACATCGAAATAGATGGCGACGGGCAGCTTCTGGCGTTCGGGTTGACAGGAGATAACATATCGATAAGTCTGGATATATGGAATCAGAACGGGCCATCCTCGCGCTGGCGGCGCTTGCCCAATCCACCCGGCTCGATGTGTTTCGCTTGCTGGCGAAGCACGAGCCGGAGGGGCTCGCGGCCGGCGACATCGCCAAGGCACTCGCGGTGCCGCAAAATACCATGTCGTCGCATCTGGCGATTTTGTCCCGCGCCGGGCTGGTGACGGCGCAGCGCTTCAGCCGATCGATTGTCTACCGCGCTGATCTCAAGGTCTTTCAGGCCGTAGTCCTGTTCATGCTGCGGGATTGCTGCGACGGCCGTCCTGAAATCTGCGGGCCATTGATCGAAGATCTCATGCCTTGCTGCCCGCCAAAGACGAGGAGGAAAGCGCATGTCTGAGCGCGTCTACAACGTTCTCTTCCTGTGTACCGGAAACACCGCCCGTTCGATCCTGGCGGAATCGATCCTCCGAAAGGACGGTCACCGCAACTTCCGCGCCTTCTCCGCTGGCGGTCAGCCAAAGGGGATGGTCAATCCGTTTGCGATCAAGGTGCTCAACCGGCTCGATTACCCCACGGACGAATTGCGCTCGAAGAGCTGGGAAGAGTTTGCGCACAGCGACGCACCCGTGATGGATTTCGTCTTTACGGTTTGCGACAACGCGGCCGGTGAGTCCTGTCCGATATGGCCGGGGCAACCGATGACGGCGCATTGGGGTATCGAGGACCCGGCGGCGGCGGAGGGCACCGACATTGAGAAGGAAGCGGCCTTCGTCGCGGCGTTCCGGTATCTCAAGAATCGAATCGCCGCCTTTACGAGCCTGCCGCTGGAGAGCATCGACGCCCTGTCGCTGGGGACGCGGCTGCGCGACATCGGCCGCATCGCAGGCTCGACGTCCAGCCAGAATAGGGCGAGCTGATGCAGGAATTTGATTTGCCGCGCCGGCTCGCCGCCGAAGCTCTCGGCACCGCGCTGTTGGTCGCGACCGTGGTCGGCTCCGGCATCATGGCCGAAACTTTGACAAAGGACGTCGCGCTTGCGCTGCTCGGCAATACGCTGCCGACCGGCGCGATCCTGGTGGTTCTCATCAGCATTCTCGGGCCCATCTCGGGTGCGCATTTCAATCCCGCGGTATCGCTGGTCTTTGCCTTGAAAGGCGAGCTGACGCCGCGCGATGCGCTCGGTTACGTGGCTGCGCAGGTCGCGAGCGGGCTTGCCGGAACCATGATCGCGCATGCGATGTTCGCGCTGCCGCTAATCGACGCCTCGCTGAAAATGCGAACCGGTGGCGCGCAATGGTTCGCCGAGGGCGTCGCCGCCTTCGGCCTGGTGGCGACCATCCTCGCCGGCATCAGGTTCAACCGCACGGCGGTGCCCTGGCTGGTCGGCCTCTACATCACGGCGGCCTACTGGTTTACGGCCTCGACCTCGTTTGCCAATCCCGCCGTTGCAATCGCGCGCTCGATGACCAATACGTTTTCGGGCATTCGTCCCGCCGATCTTCCCGGCTTTATCGCGGCCGAGCTCTGCGGCGCGGTCGTCGCGCTGATCTTCATGAACTGGCTGCTGCGCGGGGCAGGCGAGGCGGCAACGACCAAGGAGGCTCAGCCATGAGCGTGACCATCTATCACAATCCCGCCTGCGGCACCTCGCGCAATACGCTGGCGATGATCCGGCAGAGCGGCGAGGAGCCCGACGTGATCGAGTACCTGAAGACCCCGCCGAGCCGCGCGCGGCTGGTCGAGCTGATCGGCGCGCTCGGCATCTCGCCGCGCGAGCTGCTGCGCGAAAAGGGCACGCCCTACGCCGAGCTTGGCCTGGCCGATCCCAAATGGAGCGACGACGAGCTGATCGACTTCATGCTTGCTCATCCGATCCTGATCAACCGGCCGATCGTGGTGACGGCGAAGGGCGTGCGGCTGTGCCGGCCGTCGGAGCTGGTGCTTGATCTGCTCGACAATCCCATCCAATCCTTCGTCAAGGAGGACGGCGAGGCGGTGACGCGCGCGAAGGGTTGAAGGGCGCGAGGCTTTCACCCGTCACGATTGCGCGGCATAATAGCGGCATGGAACTCACGCCCCGTCTGCGCCTGATGAACTGGCTGGTCAACCAGGGTCTCACAGGCCTGCCCGAAAATGATCTGATCCGCGGTTTCTGCCAACGCTGCCGCGCCGAAGGCCTCCCCGTATCGCGCGGGATGGTCTTCATCGATACGCTGCACCCGATCTTCGAGGGCCGCGGCTTTCGCTGGAACGACGCCGAGACCAACGAAAGCGACGTCTTCGAATATGGCTCGACCAACGAGGGCGAAGCCGCGCAGGCATGGCGCAGTTCGATCTTCTACCACATGCTCGAAAACGGTCATGAGGAACTGCCGGTCGACCTCGGCGATGGCGGGACTCACAGGTTCAAGTTCGTAAACGAACTCGCCGAGAAGGGCCACAAGCATCTGGTGGCCTATGTGCATCAGTTCGGCGAAGCCGGCACCATGGGGCAGATGGACTGCGTCTACTCCTATTGGGTGACGAGGCACGACGAGGGATTTGGCGCGCAGGGCCTGGCGGCGCTGCGCGATCTCGTGCCGGTGCTGGGGCTGGCGATCAAATCCGCGGCGCAGGCCGACATCACCAAGACGCTCGGGCGCGTCTATCTCGGGCGCGACGCGGCCGAGCAGGTGCTGCGCGGGCGGATCGCGCGCGGTGTCACCGAACGCATCAACACGGTGCTATGGTTTTCCGACCTGCGCGGCTCGACCGCGATCAGCGAGAGCATCGATCCCGGCGAGATCATCCCGTTCCTCAACGATTATGCGCAAGCCTCGATCGACGCCATCCATGACGCCGGCGGCGAGGTGCTGAAGCTGATCGGCGATGGCGTGCTGGCGATGTTCACCCATGACAACATGGCGGTGGCAAAACGCACAGCACTTCGCGCCGAACATCGCTTCCGCCGCAACATGAAGGCGCTCACCGCCCGCCGCGCGGCCGAAAACCGGCCGGTTACCACGGCCCATGTCGGCCTGCATGTCGGCGAGGTGTTTTACGGCAATATCGGCAGCGACGACCGGCTCGACTTCACCGTGGTGGGGCCGGCCGTCAACGAGGTCAGCCGCATCGCCTCGATGTGCCGCTCGGTCGACCGTGAACTCCTGATGTCGTCGGCGTTTCGCGCCGGCCTCGATGCCGCCGGGCGAAACTATCTGGTGTCCACCGGCCGCTACGCCCTGCGCGGCATCGGCCGCGCGCAGGACCTCTACACGCTCGATCCGGATATTGCCGCGGACGAGGTGGTGGCGGGGAAGTACGAGCGGTATCTGGCTGGCTAGGCCTGTTTTGGCTCCGTCATTGCGAGCCACCCGGTCGGCAACTGCTAGCACCGCGCCGCTTCACCCACCATGTCCGGCTGCTGCGCCAGCGAGACGGCAGGCGACAGTAGGATCACCATCGCCTGCGCGGCGAAGATAATGGCCGCCAAATAGAGGCAGGCTTCGGCGCCATAGAGCCCGCCGACGATGGCGCCGAGCGCGGAGCCGAGCGGGCGGGCGCCGTAGCTCATGATGTTGATGGCGGAGACGCGGCCCAAGAGGGACGGCGGCGTCACCGATTGCCGCAGCGTCGTGGTCGAGATCACCCACAGGATCGGGCCAACGCCGAGCAGGAAGAAGCTCAAGCCCGCCAGCCATGGCGTCGGCAGGATGGTCGTCAGCGCCATCACCACTGCGGCGACGAAGCCGGTGACAGGCCCGAGCCCGATCACGGTTCCGAAGGCGAGCCGCTTCATCACCCGCGTCGCCGCGAGCGCACCGGCGACCATGCCGACGCCATACATCCCAAGCGTCACGCCGACGCCGGTCGCCGATAGCCCGAGGTGGCGCACGGCGTAGGGCACGAAGACGGCAAGCAGCAGGAACGACGCCGTGTTGAAGATGAATTGCGTGATGAACACCGGCCGCAGCAGCGGATGATGCAGCACGAACGCGGCGCCTTCCTTGATTTCCTGCAGCGGATGGCGGCGCGGGGCAGGGGCGCGGGTCGGTTCATAGATGCCCGACAGCAGCACGACCGCGATCACGGACAACGCCGCGGCAAAGCCAAAGGCGGGGGCTGCGCCAACCCATCCGACGAGCACGCCGCCGAGCGCCGGACCGCTGGCGAACGCGATCGTGCGCGCGAGTTCAATCCGTGCATTGGCTGCAGGCAATTGTTCCGAGGTGACCAGCGACGGCACCAAAGCGGGTGCGGCGACGCTGTAAGCGACCGTTCCGCAGACTGCGATGAAGCCGAGTAACGAGAGCAGCGGCAGCGTCATTTGGCCGAGCCAGATCAGCAGCAGAATTCCGGCCAGCGCCGCGGCCCGCAGCGCCTCGGAGCCCGCCATCACCCAGCGCCGCGAGATGCGGTCGGCGAGGAGCCCTGCGGGGATCGCGAACAGGATGAAGGGTAACGTCAGCGCGGTCTGCAGCAGGCCGGTCTGGCCTTCGCCGACCCCGAGCAGCAGCACCGCGACGATGGGCGCTGCGGCCAGCGCGATCTGTTCGGCCGACTGCGCGGCGAGGTTGGACCAGGCCAGCCGGTTGAAGGTTGCGGGCAGGCGAGGCGTCGCATCGGCTGACATGGTTGTGTTCCCTGAAAGATTCGATTTTCACCTCATTGTCTGGCCTGAGGACGATCCAACCCACCCGTTTCCCGACAAGCTTTCCTGCAAACAAAAAACCTCCACACGCGAACGTGTGGAGGTATTTCACCTTCCGTCCTGGCCGGGCTTTATCCGGCGCGTCCTTCCTGCTGACGGATTCGCATCAAATGTCGAACAGGAAATCGTGCTTGGTGAGTTCATGAGGCCGCACGCCGGCCAGTTCGATCCGGTCGTCACCGACCTGGACCACCGTGTTGCCATGGTCGCCCCAGATTTTCACATCATGAAAGTCCAGTCGGCCGGCATTCTTGAATACCAGCAGGTCGATGCCTGGGTCGAAGTCGGTGATCTTGGCTTTGGTGGAGCCGAAATCAAACACGAATCGGTCAGCGCCGTCATTCCCCGTCATCGTCTGCTTGCCGGTTCCGGCGAACAGGTAATCGCCCTGCGGACCGCCGATCAACGTGTCGTTGCCATTGGAGCCGATGACGATCTGGCGGGCTTCGGGATCTTCGGACTCCACGCCGCCGGCAACGCCGGTGTGCCGCACATAGGTGACGAAGACATCGTCCTGGATATGCTTGGTGTCGGTATTGCGCAGAATGATATCTGCCAGCGTCGTGCCTTTGATCGCGGCCAACGTCTTGGAATCGAACCCCTGATTCTCAAACCAGAACCGGTCGCCATCGCGCAGCGCCTCGAACTGCATCGTAAGGATGGCCTGGAAGGTTTCGCCGACAAGCGCGCCAGCGACATGATTTTCCGACAGGCCGCCGGTCCACAGGCCGACATTGTTGACATTGCCGTAAGCCGCTTTCAGTCCGGCCAGCGTCTCCGGGTCGCTCGTGATCTGGCTGAAATCCGTGTAGGGGTCGAGGCCGAGTGCTTCACGGGTCTGGTTGAGCGTGCCGAGGCCAAGGTCGCGCGCGCGCTGGATATTGATCGCGGCGAGATCCAGCGACACCGGTGGATCGAAAAGAAAATTGCGCAGGTCGTCGACGATGCGCGCATCGAGCGCCTGCGACGGATCGGCGGCGAGGTGGCGCAATTGTCCGTCGGCGCCGCCATTGTCGATGAAGTTTGCCGCCGGCTGGAAGAACACGTCCTTCAGGTCTTCCTCGGAGCCGGCGATGACTTCGCCGTTTTCCGCCAGGCCTTCGGTTTCGCCCGACACGATCGAATGCCCGAAGCGGAACGCCGCGGCGACGAATTCCAGCGACAAATGGGGATCGACATTGGCGTCATAGCCGTCGTAGGGCGTGAGCGCGTTCTTGCCGACGAGGTTTGGCAGGAACTCCGAATAGGTGATGTTGGCGATTTCCGCCGTCACGATGGCGCGGGCGTGATTGTAGAGCTGGTCGCCGCTCCAGTTCGGGTGCTCGAGGTGCAGCTTGTCGACCTGATAGTTGTGTTCGCGCACGAACAGCGTTTGCAGCGCGGTGAGCGCCGGATTCTCCGCGGCGCGGGGGTCGCCGGCCACGACCATGCCGTTGATGATCGGCAGGTTGTTGCCCTGCGACGTCAGCATGTGGCCGTCGGCGGTGCGCAGGCTGGCGGCGGTCGCGGCGCTGGACCCATAGACCATCGAGGCATCTAGCCAGGCGGTATTGGAATTGACCGCCATGGCCGGATTGGATGTGCCCGCACCGGTCGTGGGATCGGTGACGGCGCGGGTGATCGGAATGATGGTGCCGGCGGGAAGCACGGGATCATCAGCGGGAACCACCACGCTGATGTCGCTGACGCCATCCGTCCGGGTCAGCGTCATGTCGTGATCGATGAACTGGCCCCAGGCGTACATGAAGGCGGAGACGCCTTCCGGGTTCGCTACATCAGGGTCGCCGGCGCCGACCACAAGATTGCTGATGGTGCGCGGATTGTTGCCGCCGAGCGGGACGGAGATGCCGTCGGCGAAATGCGCCTCGCCGATGCGCCCGAATTCGGTGCCGGCGGCGTTGAGGGTGGTATCGGATCGATTGTTCTGCGAACCGTCGAAGCTGCGGTATTCGATATTTGCCGGCTGCGGACCCGGCTGGCACGGCGAATCGTGATGGCCATGCCCGGCATGCGACTCATGCGGCCGGTGCGAATGGCCGAAAAAATCACCGAAGTGAAAATCGTCATGGCCTCGGTCGTGGTCTCCCCAAGTCCGCTTGAACTGGCGCATTCGGCAGCTCCCTCAGTTGCAATTGCGAATTATTCGCAATTACTGTCACTAATGAGAGGCATTTGCAATAAGGAAGGACACGATGAGGTGGGCAAGAATACCGGATGACCTTTGCTCCCTCCGTCATTCCGGGGCGCGCCTCTTGGCGCGAGCCCGGAATCCATCGGACCGCACACTCTGCAGTGAAATGGATTCCGGGCTCGCGCTTCGCGCGCCCCGGAATGACGAGAAGTGCACGACGGCCGAGGCCCGCCTGCAATCCCACCTGTTTCCCAACAAGGCGCAGGCGAGAGAGGTCAAGAAAAAGGCCCGCCGCGTCACTGCGGCAGGCCTCGATTGACGTCGATTTGAGCGGCGTTCGGGCCGCTTGATTACGATTTGGGACCGAGCGTCGCCTTGCCGGTTCCCGAGATGGTCGCCGGCGGCGTCAACATCTCATCTGCATCTTCCATGGCGGGCGGTTCGGAGGGAGCTGCCAGTTGCTGTGCTGCCAGCGCATTGGTCAGAGTGGTCAGCGCGTCCGGGCCGGCGGCGAAGCCGCCCTCGGCGAGGATCTTGTCGATGATTGGCTTGAACGCCGAGACCGACAGCAACTGCGCGGCAAGGCCGTCGCCGAGGCCGAGACCGTTGCCATGGCCGTTCATGGCGCCGTTGCCCCCGCCGCGGCCGAGCATGCCGCCGGTGTCGAAGATCCGGATGTCCGAAATCTTCTCGATCGGCTTGACCGCTTCGGCCAGCGCATTCGGGATGATGTTGATGCGCGCGAGATTGATGTCGTACTCGATCATGTCAGCGGAGAGCTTGTTGCGGGCTTCCGCCTTCAACGCCGCCACCTCGGCCTCGGCCTGGCCGAGCGATTTGACACCGGTGGCCCGGGTGATCGCGGCTTCGGCATCGGCCTTGGCCAGCACGCTGATGGCTTCCGCCTTGTTGTTGGCGGCCTGGTTTTCGGCTTCGGCCATCACGGTGATCGGCATCGCCTCGGTCTCGGCGGCCTTGCGCGCCGCGATCACGTTGATGATCTTGTCGCGTTCGGCGATTTCGACGGCTTTGGCGGTGGTGACCTTTTCCTCGGCCGCAATCGCGAGCGCACGCGCGGTCTCGGCGACGGTCTGGGCTTCCGATTGCTCCTTGCTCTTGGTCGCGACCGCGATCGCGCTTTCCTGCGCGACGATCTGCAGATCGCGTTCCATTTCGGTGTTGCGCCGTTTCACCGCGAGATCGGCTTCAATCTTTCGCGTGTCGCGCGCCTGATTGGCTTCGGTCTGCTTGTTGGCGACCGCCAGTTCCTGCTGAATGCGGTATTCGGCCTCGTTCTGCACCGCGGTCTGCTCGACCTGTGCGGTTTGCGCGCGCATTGCGGCGGTCTTGTTGGCGATGTCGCGCTGCTGCGCCAGTTCCGCCTCGCGCTTGGTGGCCTCGATCGTCAGCGTGGTCTGGCGAGCGACCAGGTCCTGCTGCGCGATGTTGACCTCGGTGGTGCGGACGATCTGGTTGCGCTCCTGTTCGCGCTCCCTGGTGATCTTGGTCAGGGTCGTCAGGCCGTGGGCGTCGAAGAAATTGCTCGGGTTGAAATGCTTGATGTCGCTCTGGTCGAGCCGCGTCAGCGACACCGACTCGAGCTCGAGGCCGTTGTTCTGGATGTCGGCGCCGACCGCCTCCTGCACTGATTTCACGAAGGTGGCGCGCTGCTCCTGCAGTTCTTCGAGGTTCATGGTGGCGGCCACCGAACGAAGGCCGTCGACGAATTTGGCCTCGATCAGCTCGCGCAGCTCGCCCGCATTGTTGGTGCGGCTGCCCAGCGTCTGCGCGGCGAGCGCGATCGACGAGGCATCGGGTTTGACGCGGACGTAGAATTCGGCGCCGATGTCGACGCGCATACGATCCTTGGTGATCAGCGAATCCGGGCCGCCGCGCGTGACCTCGAGCCGCAGCGTCTTCAGGTTGACCGCGGCGGTCGAGTGGAAAACCGGAAGCACGATCGAACCGCCGTCGAGGACAACCTTCTGGCCACCGAGGCCGGTGCGGACATAGGCTTCGTCACGCGTCGAGCGGCGGTAGAGTTTGGCAAGCAGGAGACCGATAACAAGAACGACAATGACGCCAATAGCGACGGGTACTGCAAGTTCCCACATGTTTTAAGCCCTGTCTGAACGTTGTTGCGCAATGAGGTCGGCTGGAGCGGAAATGGCGATAAAGCTCTTGGCGTCACGGTCGACCAGCAACACGCTGGCGCCGACCGGAAGCGGCGTGGATTCGGGACTGGCGCGTGCCACCAGAGAATGCCAGTTGCCGAAGACATCCTTGAGACGGACGCGGCCGGGCAGCCCCTGGTCGAGCGGGCCGATCGAAACTTCGGCGACGTGACCGATGAAATCGGCCTCTTCCACCGCATAGGTCTCGTCGCGCGGGATGATGCGGGCGATGCCGCGGCTGGTGACCCGGATGACGGGAATACTGCAGGCCGCGGCGGCGAGCGCCGCGATCGGGGTCGGGACCGAGAGTCCCGCACCGTGCGAGAGGCCTTGCAGGAAGAATCCCGCGATCGCGAACACGCCGAGCGCGAGGATGATCAGGATCAATAGCGGCAGACGTCCCGCGTTGATCCACAGGAACAGGCCGCCGAGGCCGTTGCCATAGTCGGCCTCGACCGTGACTTCCTTGCCAACAAGTTCGCTGATCGAGAAGCCGACCAGCGTTGCCAGCAATTCGATGCCGCCGAGCGCCAGCATGATTGCTGCAGCCACGGCGAAGGGCCGCACGTCCGGCGCTAGCAGGATGTCGGTCAGGGCACTCATTGCTGCGATTTGATCCTTTCAAGGCGGGCCGCGATTTCCTTTTCGCGGTGCAACCGGTCGAGTTCGTCAAGTTCCTTGTCGCCGGGCACGCCGGCCGCCGGCACGCCGGTGACGCGTGCGATCGCCGCCATTGCCCGATCGGGGCTTACTGTTTTAGTCGCGCCAGCCCCGCGTCCGGTTTCCTGCGGCGAATGCTTTTCGAGGCTCGCTTCGAGATCGGCGAGACGGGTTTCGGCTTCACGCCGCGCGCCAAGCATCGCTTGTAACGCCTTGGTCTGCTCGTCGATTTCGAGTTCGATGAAATCCATCGCGCGTTCCAGCGCGGTGCCCTGGGATTCCAGATCAATTTGCCGTGCGACGCCGGCGCGCGCGAGATCCTCACGGTTTTCTGCAACTGCAAGACGAATCTTGTCGGTTAGCCCGGCGATTTCGGCATCGAGTTCCTCGCGACGGCGCTTGAGGCGGAATTCCTCGGCGCGCGATTTGCCGAGCGCATGGCGCGCTTCGTCGGCGCCGGCATCGATTTCACGGATCGCCTGTTTGACCAGCGCGACCTTGTTGCTGTTCTCGACATTATCGATGGTCTCGCTGGCGATGGCGGCAAGAAGTCTACCCATACGTGCAAGGATACCCTCGTGAACCATGGTCTTCTCCTCCGGTGCTGTGGATTTCGATTTGACGGCGATGTGGATTTCGTAAGTGCGGCCGTCCGAGACCAAGTGAGCCGGGAAGGGACTTTCCCAGCCGGCAAGATAGCCGGGTATTTCGAACGGCACCAAGACACGTCCATGGACAGTGCTAATCGTCAGTGAAGTTGGTCCCTTGATCGCAAACAACTTGTCGTCGAGCGGGATTTTGCGCACCGCCGTATCAGCCACGTAGCCGGCGCGGTCACGGAGGCCGAGCGTTACCAGACGGGCCGGCAGGCCGGTCTCGATGCGAATCTTTTCGTAAGCTTGGGCGTGAAGGGCGACGAGGTTGGCGCCAACCGGCGCAACTTCGGCGAGGATCGCCATCATCCGATCGTAGGCGGCAAAGGTCGCCTCAATGGCGGTGATACCGGCCTCGTCGGGGACAAGGGCGTATCGCAGCGTGGCCGTAGGCGTCTCGACCGGGATCTTGATCATGCTTTCTATCATAAAGCACTTCCTTAGTGCTTTTCGAGAGGCCTTGCCGGTATCATTTTCGTGATTGCTAGATGCAGTTGCAAATGAGTTGCAATAAGGATGGAGATCGGCCATCTTGGTGAGATGGACGCCCGAACGCCCGCATTGGGCCCGAAGACCCCGATTGAGAGTGTATCGATGTCCGACACGACTGCTGCCGGCTGGCGCGCTGACGCCGCCGCTGGCACTCAGCTAAGCCTGCCTGAGGTCAATTCGACCATCTCGGTGCCCTTTGGCGGGCATTGGTCGCGCCGGCTGCTGGCCTTCCTCGGCCCCGGCTATTTGGTCTCCGTCGGTTATATGGACCCGGGCAACTGGGCGACCGACCTCGCGGGTGGATCGAAGTTCGGCTACACGCTGCTGTCGGTGATCCTGCTGTCGAACCTGATGGCGATCCTGCTGCAGGCGCTCGCCGCGCGGCTCGGCATCGTCACCGACCGCGACCTGGCGCAGGCCTGCCGCGCCAGCTTTTCCCGACCGGTGAACTTCCTGCTCTGGGTGGCCTGCGAGGCCGCGATCATCGCCTGCGACCTTGCGGAAGTGATCGGCACCGCGATTGCGTTGAAACTTCTGTTCGGGATCCCCCTGATCAGCGGCGCGCTGATCACCGCGCTCGACGCCTTCCTGCTGCTGCTGTTGATGAACAAGGGTTTTCGTTTCCTCGAAGCCTTTGTCATCTCGCTGCTGATCGTGATTGGTGTCTGCTTTGCGATCCAGATCGTGGCTGCCGCCCCGCCGGTGGCCGGGGTGCTGAAGGGCTTTATGCCCTCGACCGAGATCGTCACCAATCCTGAAATGCTCTACATCGCCATCGGCATCATCGGCGCCACCGTGATGCCGCATAACCTCTATTTGCACTCCTCGATCGTGCAGACCCGCGCCTATGAACGTAACGACAAGGGCCGCCGCGAGGCGATCAAATGGGCGACGACGGATTCGACCATCGCCTTGATGCTGGCGCTGTTCATCAACGCCGCGATCCTGATCGTCGCCGCCGCCACCTTCCATGCGACCGGCCGCACCGAGGTCGCCGAGATCGGCCAGGCATATGAACTGCTATCGCCGCTACTCGGGCTCGGCATCGCTTCCACCCTGTTCGCGGTAGCGCTGCTCGCCTCCGGCCTCAATTCGACGGTGACGGCGACACTGGCCGGCCAGATCGTGATGGAAGGTTTTCTGCATCTGCGCCTGCCGAGCTGGGCGCGGCGGCTGCTGACGCGCGGCGTCGCCATCGTTCCGGTCGTGATCGTCACCGCGCTCTATGGCGAGCGCGGCACCAGCCAGCTTCTGGTTTTCAGCCAGGTCGTGCTGTCGATGCAATTGCCGTTCGCGGTGATCCCGCTGGTGAGGTTCGTTTCCGACCGGCGCAAGATGGGCAAGTTTGCCATCTCCCGCACCGTGGCGGCGGTGGCGTGGATCGTCGCCGGCATCATCGTCGCGCTGAACGTGAAGCTGTTGTTTGAGACGTTCCTCGGGTGAGGAGTTCGTAGCCCGGATGGAGCGAAGCGCAATCCGGGAATCTTGATGTGGCCCCGGATTTCGCTGCGCTCCATCCGGGCTACGAGAGCTTCCTAATCCTGCGGCTCGGACAGCATTTCGCCCGATGCGTCGACCCGCAGCCAGCCTGACGGTGCCAGCCGCTGCTGCGGCAGGAAGCGGCCCTTGTAGTCCATCTTCTTGGAGCCCTCGATCCAGTAGCCGAGATAGACATAAGGCAGCCCGAGCCGGCGAGCGCGGGTGATGTGGTCGAGGATCATGAAGGTGCCGAGCGAGCGGCTCTGCTGCGACGGCTCGAAGAACGAATACACCATCGACAGTCCGTCGCTGAGCACGTCCGTCAGCGCCACCGCGATCAGTTCCTCGCCGCGCCCGGTGATGCCGGTATCGACGCCACGCTTGCGGTATTCGATGATGCGGGTCTCGACATGGCTGTCTTCCACCATCATCGCGTAGTCGAGCACGGTCATGTCGGCCATGCCGCCGTGGCGGTGGCGCCTGTCGAGATAGGCGCGGAATACCGAATACTGCTCCGACGTCGGCACCGCGCTGCGCTGCTCGCCGACGATGTCGGCATTACGCGCCAGAACCTTCTTGAAATTGCGCGAGGGGCGGAATTCGTTGGCGATCACGCGCACGGAAACGCAGGCGCGGCACTGGTCGCAGGCCGGGCGGTAGGCGATCGACTGGCTGCGGCGGAAGCCGCCATGGGTCAGGAGGTCGTTGAGGTCGCCGGCCTTGTCGCCGACCAGATGCGTGAACACCTTGCGCTCGTGCCGGCCCGGCAGGTAGGGGCAGGGCGAGGGCGCCGTCAGGTAGAATTGCGGGGTGTCACGCGAGTGCTGGGTCACGTCGGTTCGTCAGGCCTCCGAAACAAATCAACCATAGCGCTTTCGCGCGAAGTAGACACCGGTTCGCGTTAAGAAAACGCGTCAAAACGAAAAAAGCGCCGGCCCGGCCCCTGATTCATTTCCGGGCCGGACCGGCTCTAACATCGCGCCCCGAGGGCGGACGGTCAATTGGTTTGCTGCTCGCTCAGTAGCTGCTGCGGGCCGTAGGCGCTACCTGGGTACGAACCGAGCTGTTGATGACCACGGTTCCCAGGATGATGTCGTGCAGCAGCCGGCGGCGGCCGTTGAACAGGCCGACCAGCAGCACCAGCGGCGTCAGGAACGAGATCGAGACCCAGTACAGCACGGCATGGCAGGCGCCGAGCACGAAATAGCCCGGTGCGCCGTACCAGGTGCGCACCTCCAGGTCCATCGCGCGCATGCCCATGGTAGCCGAATGCGGGCCGCCGATCGAGGCGCCGTAATAGACGATCGCCCATACGATAGTGGCCGGCCACGCCAGCCAGAACAGCATCCAGCCCAATGTCAGCGTAACGATGCCGAACAGGAAGATGAAGATGTAGCCAAGGATGACGGGCACCGACAGCACGATGAGGTCGATCAGGAACGCAAACACCCGCCGCGTCAGCACGCCGCGAAACAGTTCCGGCTGCAGGTCGGGATCGAACGCATGCGGCGGCACCCCGCCGTCGTTCCGCCAGGCGCCGCCAGCATTTGAAGAGCCGCCAGAAGCGCCGCCGCCGGTATTGCCAGAGCCGCTATAAGACATGGTCCGTTCTCCAGGCCGAATTTCCCGAACGGAACATGGGAACCGGCCGCGCGCTCGCCAAGGGCCTGCGACCATTAACAGCGTGCAATATTCGGGGGCCGGCGGGCGGGCTCATCTCTCTCCCGTCATTGCGAGCGCAGCGAAGCAATCCATGGCGCGGCATAACGGATGGATGGATTGCTTCGCTGCGCTCGCAAAGACGTGGAGAGGCCGGGGCTACGAACCGGCCTTGATCTTCTCCGCGGCCTTCGGCGCAAAGTACGTCAAGATCCCGTCCGCGCCGGCGCGCTTGAAGCCGAGCAGGCTTTCCATCATCGCGCGGTCGCCGTCGATCCAGCCGTTATTAGCGGCTCCAGCAATCATCGCGTATTCGCCGGACACCTGGTAGACGAAGGTCGGCATCGCAAACGTGTCCTTCACGCGGCGCACGATGTCGAGATAGGGCATGCCGGGTTTCACCATCACCATGTCGGCGCCTTCGGCGATATCGAGTTCGACCTCGCGCAACGCTTCGTCGGAATTGGCGCTGTCCATCTGGTAGGTGCGCTTGTCGCCGGTCAGCGTTTTCGCCGAGCCGATGGCGTCGCGGAACGGGCCGTAGAAAGCGGACGCGTATTTTGCCGCGTAGGACATGATCTGCACGTCGAGAAAACCTGCCTCATCCAGCGCCTCGCGGATCGCGCCGACGCGGCCATCCATCATGTCGGAGGGCGCGATGATGTCGCAGCCGGCCTCGGCCTGCACCAGCGCCTGCCGCACCAGCACCGCCACTGTCTCGTCGTTGAGGATTTTGCCATCCTCGATCAACCCGTCATGGCCGTGGCTGGTGAAGGGATCCAGCGCCACGTCGCAGAGAACGCCGAGCTCAGGAAACTCCTTCTTGATCGCGCGCACCGACTGGCAGACCAGATTGTTCGGGTTGAGCGCTTCGGAACCGGTCTCGTCGCGCAAGGACGGATCGGTATAGGGGAACAGCGCGATGCAGGGGATGTCGAGCTTCATCGCGCGCTCGGCATCGCGCACCGCCCGATCGACGGTGAGGCGGTCGACGCCGGGCATCGAGGCCACCGGCGTGCGCGCATTGTTTCCATCGACCACGAACATCGGCCAGATCAGATCATCTGTAGTCAGCACGTTTTCGCGCACCAGCCGCCGCGCCCATTCCGCCTTGCGGTTGCGGCGGGGGCGAATGGCCAGGTCGAGCGGGGTCGAGGCGAGGGCGGTCTGCCGCCGCGGCGCGTCGCGCATTTCGATCGGACGCCCGAATTTGATCGCCATGTGATGGGTACTCCTGAGGCGCGGTCAGTTTTGATTTGTTCCAGTTCTAGCACCTTGCAGGTGTCCCGTCACCGCGCCTTGATCTGTCTCATCGGCAATTGATTTTACCGTCCCGGCGGGCCAAGACATGGTCCATGAGGACATTCCAGCCCGCGTTGAGCCCCGATTCCGAGGTCAGCTTCCATGTCTGATACTTCGGCGCGCGATCAGGGGCGGGACAAGTCCAGGGACAACGCGATGTCGATGGCAGCGATGTCGTCGGAGCGGATCGAGCCCGACGAGAATGTCTGGACGCGGCGGCTGGTGCTGTTCCTGCGCATCATGGCTGTTATCTCGATCCTGAAGGGCCTGTACCACTGGGCGCAGGTCACGGGATTCATCGGCGGCGAGGAAGAGGCGTTCGAGAACCAGTCGCTGGCCTGGCAGACCGCGACGGTCTATTTCGCCGTGATCGAACTCGTCGCCGCCGTCGGGCTGTGGCTTGCGACGCCCTGGGGCGCGGTGGTGTGGCTCACCACCGTGGTGTCGATGGCGGTGATCGAACTGATGTTTCCGGGCATCTATGGCGGCAGCCTGACGGTGGTGGGGCTTGAGGCCGTCATGCTGGCGGCGTATCTGGCGCTCGCCTGGATGGCCGCGCGCGAACGCCCGCCGTAGCGGCTTTCGCAAGCGAGTGGATCTAGATGGAAGCGGCGATCTGCTCCCTCGCCCCGTTCTTCACGGGGAGAGGGTTGGGGTGAGGGGCTGTATCCGCGAGTCCGAATGCGTGGATAGAGCCCCGCATCCCGACCTTGAGCGAGTTTCGCTCGTCTCGACCCGCGCGCGGGGAGAAGGAGAAGATTAACGTGTCAGTTTCCCGCCATAATTCATTCGCGTGCAGAAACCGCGACGCGATCCCGTACAATTTTCAAAAATTTTGCCGGTAACGTTTCAGTCACCGTTAAGGGCCGTAAAGGGTTCCACCACACACCTTACGCGAGCGTTTCGATTTCTAAGGCACCTGTTTCCGAATGCGACAGGGCTTGCAGACGAAGCGTGAACATCACGCGTTCACCGTCAATGAAATATTGCAAAAGGCCTTGATCCATGGGGCTTAATCGACAATTCACTCTGTTAAATTCATGATCTCTTTATTCTCTTATTTAAGCGGATCTTCAAACCGCCCCCTTAAGTTGAAGCTATCAGGCGGGACAGAAGTTTCGTCGAAATAAGTCGAAAAACGACGACAGGGGAAGTGTCATGATCAAAGCCGTTGCAACGGCGGTGGAAACCGCTGAACGCTCTGCCGGTCAAGCTCCGGTGCAGCCGCTCTATCTGGAAGCGTTGACTTTGGTGGAGCGGCTTCACCGCCGGCTGCTCGACGTCATCAAGGACGAATTCGATCGCCGCGGCCGCGCCGACATCAATTCGGTGCAGGCATTGCTGCTCTATAACATCGGCGACAAGGAGCTGACCGCGGGCGAGCTGCGCACGCGCGGTTACTATCTCGGCTCCAACGTCTCCTATAACCTGAAGAAGCTCGTCGAGCTCGGCTTCCTCGATCATCAGCGCTCCCGCGTCGATCGCCGCTCGGTCCGCATCCGCCTGACGGCGCAGGGCCAGGAAATCCGCAAGATCGTCGATGCGCTCTACCAGAAGCACGTCAAGACGGTGGAGCAGGTCGGCGGCATCTCGAACGAGGAGTTCGCGACGCTGAACAAGTCGCTGCACCGCCTCGAGCGGTTCTGGACCGACCAGATCCTGTATCGGCTCTGAGAATTTCTTTTCCGCTCGCGGTCAAGTCGGCCAGATCATGATCCGATTTATCGGATCATGATCGAGAAGACCGGCGGCCAAAGAGCGGACAATGAACTGGCAAGGCAGTAAGCCCTGCTGAAAGCGCATCGGCCCCGGTCTTCCGGGTCCGGTGCGTTTTGTTTTTCGTATAACCTCAAGTTGACGTTTTCAACGGGCGTCTACCCGATCGCTTGCCTTCGCACGATCCGATTGTGCCGCTTGCACAATCCGATTGTGCCCTTGCACAATCCGGATTGACTAGCCTTCGACGCCCCGCCCATAATCCCTCGAAATAGAGGCTTCACGCACGTGCCGGCCGCAAGAGTCGTGACGGCTTGACGCCCAAATGGGGAAAACGGGCTTGTCGGCATCGCGGCGTCCCATGTTCGGCGAGCAACAGCGGTTCGTGCTGCTTCTGATCGCGCCGGCTGCGCTGCTGCTGCTGCTGTTCCAGGTCGTGCCGATCGTGATCGGCGCCAATGCCAGCTTTCGCAACTGGGCGCTCTACAATCCCAAAAAGACCTGGATCGGCTTCGACCACTATGTGGCCGTGATAACGGATCCGGCGTTCCTTTACGTGGTGCTGCCGAACACCTTCCTGTTCATGGTGCTCAGCGTCGCCGGCGCGCTGGCGGCGGGGCTCATGCTGGCGCTGCTGCTCAACCGTCCATTCCGCGGACAGAAGCTGGTGCAGACGATCCTGCTGGTGCCGCTGATGGTGGCCCCGGTCGTCGCCGCGATCATGATCCGCTGGATCTTCAACGACCAGTTCGGCATCGTCAACGTGGTGCTGGAAGCAATCGGCCTCGAAGGGCAACCCTGGCTGGTGCAGCGCTGGAGCGCCTTCGGCATCATCCTTCTGACCGATATCTGGTTGTGGACGCCGTGGTTCACGCTGCTGCTGCTGGCGGGCCTGCAAAGCCTGCCGAAGGAGCCGTTCGAGGCGGCTGCCATCGACGGCACCACCACCTGGCGGGTATTTCGTTTCCTGACGCTGCCGATGCTGCGCCCGGTGATCGTGGTGTGCGTGGTGATCCGCGCCATCGATGCCTTCCGCACCTTCGACATCGTGTGGACGCTGACCGGCGGCGGGCCCGGACGCTCGACAGAATTGTTCAGCCTCTATGCCTATGTCCACGCCTTCCTCAACCTCGACCTTGGCCGCGGTTCGGCAGCCGCCATCATCGGCGGGCTCATCATCCTCGTGATCGGCGTGGCGCTCTATCGCCTCGTCGACCGCATCGCAAAGGCCTGATCCGATGGCCATGGTACGCCGCTCCGAATTCCTGCCGTGGCTGCCGCCGATCGGCCGCAAGACGCTGTTCGCGCTGGCACTGGCTTTCATTTGCTTCGCGTTCGCGTTTCCGGTGCTGTGGCTGATCCTGACTTCGCTTCGGCCGGAATCCGGCGTCTATTACGTCCATCGCGGCACTGAATTTACGCTCGGCAGCTTCGCCGAGGTGCTGAGCGACGACCGGATCGTCGGAGCCTTCCTCAACAGCGCGCTGATCTCGACGCTGGCGACCGTGTTCTCGCTGCTGGTGACGGTCTCGAGCGGCTACATGCTGTCGCGCTTCACCGGGCCGGCCTCGCGGATCTGGTTCGGAACGATCTATGTGTTCCGCTGCGTGCCCTATATCTCCTGGGTGCTGCCGCTGTACTTCGTGACGCAAAGCTGGGGCATCTACGACACCTATACCGGACTGCTGCTGCCGCATGTCGCGGTGCATATCTGCTTCTTCTCGTGGCTGATGAAGGGCTTTTTCGACGGCATCGACCCATCGATGGAATACGCCGCGATGATCGATGGCTGCACGCGATGGGGAGCCTTCATCCGCGTCGCGGTGCCGTCGGCGCTGCCGGCGATCTCGGCGCTTGCCGTGCTGTGCTGGCTGTTCACCTGGAACGAATTCCTGTTCGCGCTGATCCTGACCGGCAATCGCGTGCCGATGATTACGGTCGTGATGGCGCAGTTCGTCACCGAGATGGGATTGCGCTGGAATCTGATGGCGGCGACCGCGGTGATGGCGCTGGTGCCGGCGTTCCTGATCGCGCTGTTCGGGCAGAAATACGTCATCCGGGGTTTGAGAATCTAGGCAAGGAAAGACCAAGGAAAGATCGAGACACGACACAACGACAAAAAACAGGAGGAGAGGCTATGCAGGGACTGGCGAGATGGTTCGTGGCGGCGACCGCGGCCTTGGTGGCTGCGACCGGCGGCGCCGCCGCACAGGTGAAAGAGCTGCGGATCGGCTACCAGCCGAGCCCGATCCAGGACGCCTCGATTGCGATGTTCGAGGCCTGGGGCGCCAAGAACGGCGTCAAGATCGTCAAAGTGCCGAATTCCTACGGCGTCTATGTCGAGAAGATGACGGCATCGCTGACCTCGAACTCGGATCAGTACGACGTGATCTGGCACAATGACGATTGGGGGCAGACCTGGGCGCATTTGCTGGAGCCGATGGACGACGTCGCGGCCAACAAATTTGCCGATAAGTGGAGCATGGCGCCGGTGGTGTTCGCCAACGCGCAGGGCCAGAACACGGTCGTGCCGATGGGACAGACCTTCAGCGTGTTCTTCTATCGCTCCGACCTGGTGAAGCCGGAGGAAGTGCCGAAGACGCTGGCCGAACTCGTCACCGCGAGCAAGAAGCTGCAGGCGGACGGCAAGGTCAAGTTCGGCTATGTCGGTGGCATGTCGATGAACAACAGCTGGTTCAGCTGGTTCTGGTCGATGTGGGGCAACAATTGCGACGTGCTGCTGCCGCCCTATGAGCGCGAGAATGCGAAGCTCGCCGCGGCCGGCTGGAAATCCAGCATGACCGAGCCGTGCATGCAGCAGACCGTCGAATATTGGTGGGATGCGATCAACACCCACAAGATCGTGCCGCGCGGCATGCCGGCTTACGACCGCAACGAAGCCAACGCCGTATTCATGTCGGGCGACGCGGCATTCACCGTCGCGGACTCGCTGTGGTGGGGCACGTTCAACGATCCGGCCAAGTCGAAAATCGCCGGCAAGGTGGCCGCCACGCGCTTCCCGCTCGGTCCCAACCGGGCCAGGCCGTTCGCCTGGGACGATATCTGGGGCTGGGCGATCCCGAAATCGATCGCGCCGGAGCGCAAGAAGCTCGCCAAAGAGATGCTGGAAGCCATGATGCTCGACAAGGAAGGCCAGAAGAAGCTGTTCAAGGCGACCGGCGCGCCGCCGCCCAACACCGAGTTCTGGGCGGAAATCGCGGCGGAAGATTCGTTCATGAAGCTGTTGAAGGAATCGGTGCTGGATTCGCCGGACAAGGTCCGCGGCGCCTATTACTTCCCGCAATGGCCCGCCGTGCACAAGGCGTTCAACGACACCGTCACCAAAGCCGTCACCGGCAAGCGCGAGGATATCGCGAAGGTGCTGGCCGAGGGTGCGCCGCTGGTCAGCAAGGCCGCGCAGTAGTCGATGAGCAAACATCCCGCCGCGGCACGTCGCGGCGGGATTGTTTTGGGTCAACTTCAAGTTCAGGTGCGGCGGGTAAATGGCAGCGATCACACTCAGCAAGCTCAACAAGCATTATGGCTCGCTGTTCCACGCCGTAAAGGACGTCGATCTCGAGATTGCCGACAAGGAGTTCGTGGCGCTGGTTGGCCCATCCGGCTGCGGCAAGTCCACGACGCTGCGCATGATTGCGGGGCTGGAGGACATCACCAGCGGCGACATCCGCATCGGCGACCGGCTGGTGAACAATCTGCCGCCGCGCGACCGCGACATCGCGATGGTGTTCCAGAACTACGCGCTCTACCAGCATATGAGCGTCTACGACAATCTGGCTTTCGGCCTGCGCAACAAGAAAACGGCGGAGGCCGAGATCAAGGCGGCGATCGACCGGGCCGCCGGCATGCTCGGGCTGCACGAATTGTTGCAGCGCAAGCCGAAACAATTGTCCGGCGGCCAGCAGCAGCGCGTCGCGCTCGGCCGCTGCATCGTGCGCAACCCGCAGGTGTTCTTGTTCGATGAGCCGCTGTCTAACCTGGATGCCAAGCTGCGCGCGCAGATGCGCATCGAGATCAAGCGTCTGCATGCGGCGATTCCGACCACGTCGGTGTTCGTAACCCACGACCAGGTCGAGGCCATGACCCTCGGCGACCGTGTCGTGATCATGCGCGACGGGAGGGTTCAGCAGATCGGCACGCCGCTGCAGGTCTACGGCAAGCCGGCCAACAAGTTTGTCGCGGGTTTCATCGGCGCGCCTGCGATGAATTTTATCGACGTCAGCGTGCGCAGTGCAGCGGGTGTGACGTCAGTCGAGGCAGAAGGCCTGCGGCTCACGGTCGGGCCTGCGGACGCGTCGGCGCTCGTAGCCCACAGCGGTCGCCGCGTGATCCTGGGCATGCGGCCGGAGCACCTCGTGCTCGGCAATGGCGCCCCGGGCCTTGGTTTCGACGCCCGCGTCGAGGTCGTCGAACAGCTCGGCTCCGAGATCTTGCTGGAGACGAGGGTAGGCGGCGCCAGCGTCACCGCCGCCCGCGTGCCTGCGGAAACCGCCATCGCGCGCGGCGATCAAGTCCGCCTTTCGGCGCTGGCCGGCCGTCTGCATTTCTTCGATCCCGAGACCGAGCTGCCGATTTCGAGCTAAATCGGGCCCAAACGCCCTGTTTTTGCTGCCAGATGCCCGGGGGTTCCAAAAGAGATGGAACCATCCCGGCTCCAGCGCATTATCGGGCCTGTCACGGAACAGGTGAGGCATGCAGGTCGAGCGCGGAATTCAGGTCATGAACTTCGAAGTGGTGGGCGATGCCTATGCCATCGCTGCGAATTACCTCCGCAAGACCGGCGCCATTGCCGACAGCCTGGTCACCGACGAGCGGCTGCTCGAAATCATCGTGAAGATGTTCCAGCACGGCGAATTCAACAGGCTCCGGCTCGCCAACAAGGCGATTGCCGAATTCGAAGCGCGCACACTGGCCTGACCGCATCACCCGCATCACGCAACTCAGGAGAAGTCCATGGAAGCCGCGATCGACCGCATCATGCAGACCTATGACCTGCTTGTGAACCGCACTGCCGCGGCCAATGACGAGGCGCGCGCCAAGGTGACGGAATATCTCACGACGCTGGTCGAGGCAGGCGAGAAGGATCCGCACCGGCTGACGGTGTGCGGGCTGACCTATTTGCGCCAGCTCGATGGCAGCAACGATCCGGTGAAGGCGGGATATACGGGGCTGTAAGGAGCCGGCGCCCATCTTCCTGTGCGGCCTGACCGGCGCCAGAACATGCTGGAGCAGGGCCCTCCCGGAGGGGCCTTGCCTGCCATCGCCGCTCCGCCCTAGATTTCTGGATCTGATGTGGCGCGAGGGCTTGTCATGGACGTAGCGATCCCAGCCAATGAGCCTGAACGGTTTGAAGCGCTGACAAGCTATGCCATCCTCGACACGCTTCCTGAAATTGGATTCGACGAAATCACCGAACTTGCAGCGCAAATCTGTGACTGCCCGGCCGCTCTGGTCAGCTTCATCGACCCATCGCGCCAATGGATCAAAGCAAAATACGGACTTCCGGCAGAGCTTTCCGAATGTCCCCGGGAAATTTCGGTTTGCAAGGTCACAATCTGCAACAACGACATCCTCTACGTTCCCGACCTCCTGAACGATGAACGATTTAATACCAGCCCACTTGTGACGGGCGGTTTGAAGCTGCGTTTTTATTGTGGTGTCCCGCTCATTACCCAAGATGGCTATGCCTTGGGCACGTTGTGCGTGGTTGACTTCAAGTCGCGCGAACTCAGTTTCGAGCAGCGGGAAGCCTTACGGCGACTATCACGGCAAACTATGGTGCACTTGGAACTGCGTCGGCAGTTGATCGAGCGCAACGAGATGCTGCGCCAGTTGGAGCTGGCGCGCGATCGAGCAGTAGCCGAGAAAGGTGAATCGGAGCGACTGCTCCTGAACATTCTGCCGCCATCCATCGCAGCCGAGCTCAAGGCGAGCCAGCGCGTTCAGCCGCGCTTCTTCGACTCTGCGAGCGTGATCTTTATCGATTTCAGCGGGTTCACCCGCATCGTAGAAACAATGGAGCCGGCGAGCGTCATCGATCAGCTTGACCAGCACTTCACCCGGTTCGACGATATCATGGCAAAGCATCGCCTGGAAAAGCTCAAGACGATCGGCGATGCTTATCTCGCCGTGGGCGGCGTGCCGGAGCACAATCGCTCGCATCCGATCGACGCCGCGTTATGCGCGCTGCAGATACTCGATCACCTGACCAAGCTGAACCGGCAACGGGAGAAGCTGCACCTGCCGGCCTGGCTGGCGAGGATCGGAATCAATACCGGACCAGTTATTGCCGGTGTCGTCGGCAAACACAAATTTACCTACGATATCTGGGGTAACACGGTGAACGTTGCGGAGCGTGTCGAAGCCGCCGGCGTTCCGGGCCGCATCACTATTTCCGAAGCGACCTGGCAGCACATCAAGGGACGATTTGAAACGGAGCCCCGCGGCGCCGTGGAGGTGAAGCACAAAGGTCTGGTGAATATGTACTTCCTTAATCGCGTCAAACCCGAATTGTCCTCTGATCCAGCCGGGACTATGCCGAACGACCGATTTTGGAACCAGGAACGAGAGGCTCACTAAAACGTCGAGTAGAGATCCGTGTTATGAGTCCGGCGCGGATCGATGTGTCCCTTCATAATCGATGGAGGCTAGCCATGACATCAGTTTCCCGTCGTGTGTTCCTGTCGCTTGCGGCTGCCCTTGCGCCGGCCTCGGCCATCGCCCATCACGGCTGGGGCGGATACGATACGTCGAAGTCGTTCACCGTCACCGGCAAGATCCTGAAATCGACCTTCGAGAACCCGCACTGCGAGATCGAGATGGAGGTCGACGGCAAGCACTGGCACTTCATTCTTGCGCCGCCGTCGCGCATGCAGGCGCGAGGCGCTACCGCCGACTTGATCGCGCCCGGCAAGACCTGCACGGTGTTCGGCTATCCCCATACCAGCAAGCCGGATGAGGCGCGGATTGAATACATCGTGCTCGACGGCAAGCGCATCGAATTGCGGTAGGTCAGCGTGGAGCACCAGGCGGCCCCATCGATATTCCTGACCTTGCAGGAAAGCGCGCTGGGCCATGTGATGCGCTCTTCACCTTCGCTTTATCCCGCGGTCGAGATCTTGCACATCATCGGCTTCGTCGTGCTGGTGGGGTCGATCCTGGCGCTCGATTTGAGGATGCTGGGGCTTGGGCGCGCGATTGCGATTCCGCCGATGGCGCAACTATTGTTGCCGTTGTCGCGCGCAGGCTTTCTGCTCGCGATCAGCATGGGATTTTTGCTGTTCTCCGCCGATGCGTCACATGTCGTGAAAAATCCGGCGTTCCAGGCCAAGCTGCTGCTGATTGCGGCGGCGCTGGTCAATGTCGTGATCGCGCATTCAGGCCCATGGCGTCATGTCAAGAGCTGGCATGGCGAAGTGCCCGGCGCAGCCAAAGCCACCGCGTTGATCTCGCTTGTGCTGTGGCTCGGCGCGATCTGCGCCGGCCGCCTGATCGCGTATTTCTGATGGAGGCCGCCATGCGCCGCATGCGCTTCGTCATCTTCACCGTCCTTCTCGGCTTCTGCAGCACGGTGGAGGTCGCCGGCGCCGACGACGCGGCCGATGCCTGGAAGGCATTGCGGGCAGGCGGTCACGTCGCCCTGATGCGCCATGCCGATGCGCCGGGCGGCTTCGGCGATCCGCCGGGATTCCGCATCGATGATTGCGCCACGCAGCGCAACCTCAGCGAAAAGGGACGGGCGGATGCGGAAAAAATCGGCGCGCAGCTCAAGCGGGAAGGGATTGCGTTCGAAAAAATCCTGAGTTCGCCGTGGTGCCGATGCATCGACACCGCCAAGCTGCTGAAGCTGGGGACGGTCGACACCGAGGCGACATTCGGCAATGTCGTGGTGCTGCACGATCAAAGAGAGACTCTTGCCGCGGGCGCTCGTGCGCTCATCGCCAAATGGACGGCGCACGGAAACCTTCTCGTCGTGACGCACGGCGCGAATATTCAGGCGCTGACAGGCGTCTCGCCGGCCAGCGGCGAGATCGTCGTCGTCAAAAGCGGAAGCGGTCGCGCCGAACCTGTCGGCCGCCTGCTTCTCGATTGAACCCGACGCGAGTTACCGCGCGTCCGCCCTCGCGTCTTTGTTGCGATACCGGTTCCAGTTGGCGATCACGGCCTCATATCTGACCGCCTTCGCTGCAGTTTGGATGGGCGTGCCTTCGCCTTGCGTCCCATGGGTCTTCGTATCTGGAAAGACGATAAAGAATCCGAGCAGGCCGACGACCATCATCCCGTAGATCAGGAAGGCCGTTCTCAGCCAGCGTCTCGATTTAGCCTTGTGTTCGCTATGTGAGCGTGATTCAGACATTTGCGAAATCCATCTGTCAGCCCCAGTCGTTTATGGACCCAGCCGAAGCATGGTGCTGTGAACTGGATCACGTAGGGCGTATTTCAATGATGCCGTGCCAGCAGCCGGCGGAGGCTGCGGGGCAGGCGGCTAATGGCGCTTCGCCGAATAAACAAACGATTGGTCGTCGTATTCGTCAGTCGCAAGCTTGTTCACGTCGGCCTTCAGTTCGCTGAACGACATGATGCCGACGGATGCGTTTGGATGGTTCTTGGATGGCAGCGGTCGCAGGGTGGCGGCTGTTGCGGCGACCGCAAACCAGCGCGACGGCTACGAAACCGGTGATCGTTCGGTGCTTCGTCATGGGAAACCTCCGTTTCCCCAGCCCACGACTGTACGTCAGGGAAACAGCGGCGTGGTTCAACGTCAGACCAATTAAATGAAGGGCAGGGTAGGTGCCGGAAATTGCGGGCCACCAATACGAGCTAGCGCGCTTGATGCGGGTAAGCGTGCCACACTATACGGCAAGCAGGACACACCGGGAGCCGCGCGTCTCGGGACTGAAAAAAAGCTGATGGGTCGGCAAGAGATATCGAATGCGTTGGCCGACAGGCAAATCAGCTAGATGTTGTGTCCAGCAGCTCCCGCAAAAATATTCCGCTTAACATGTCGGGCAAATCAGCGGCATGACTCCGCGCGTCTCACCCGATTGAGGGGCGCTCGCGATCGTCACGAACGCGCGGTGAGATGCGATGGACGCGAAGCGCGCGCAGGCGAGCGTGCGTGAAGCGTACGGCGAAGTCGTGTGGTCCTGACGCCGCGGTGCTGGCGTCAAGTTCTCGAGAAGCAAGCTTCTTGGGGGCGACGGTGGCAAAAGAGCCGTTCACCGGGGAGAGCTCGCTATAAGCCGTAAAGCCATTGCGCAGGGAAGGCCGGAATGCTCCCGCTGCCCTGTATGCTCGTGTGCATTTTTGTTTGCGCAAATCGCACGCGAGACCGCGGGTGCAGCAAGCACCCGGTCTTCCCTGCGCCCTCTAAGTTCAGGAGGGCAAACGAAGATGCAAACCTCGGGCGCATTGTGTCGCGAGAAGGCGAAAGCTCGTTCAGCCGTCATTGCGAGCGCAGCGAAGCAATCCATCTCTCCGCTTGCCGCGCTATGGATTGCTTCGCTTCGCTCGCAATGACGCATCGTAGGATGGGTAGAGCGAAGCGAAACCCATCACCGCACGCACAGCGCTCGCGGCATTGATGGGTATCGCTTCGCTCCACCCATCCTACAGACGGATTGCTTCGCTACGGCAGCAATGACAGTCTCAACCAAATCGCGCCCCCCCAAACAACAACCAGAGGAAACCCCATGCTCACGCTTCATCACCTCAACGACTCCCGCTCGCAGCGAATTCTGTGGCTGCTGGAGGAACTGGGCACGCCCTATGAGATGAAGCGCTACCAGCGCAACGCCGAGACCCGGCTCGCGCCGCCGGAGTTGAAAAAGGTTCATCCGCTCGGCAAGTCGCCCGTCATCACCGACGGCGATACGACGATCGCGGAGTCCGGCGCCATCGTCGATTACATCATCCGCCGCTATGGCCAAGGAAAAGATAAACCCGCGATGATGCCGGCGCCGGGAAGCGCGGACTATGAGGCCTACAGCGAGTGGCTGCATTATTCCGAAGGCTCGGCGATGCTGCCGCTGATGCTGAACCTCTATGTCGGCCGGCTGAAAGAGGCGGGCGCGCCGCTGCATCCGCGCATCGACAGCGAGCTTGCCAACCATCTCGGCTATGTCGACGGCGCGCTGAAGGGGCGGGAGTTCTTTGTCGGGGCGTCGCTGACCGGCGCCGACATCCAGATGAGCTTTGTCGGCGAGATGGCAAAAGTGTTCGGGAAGCTGGATGCATACCCGAACCTCGCGGCCTGGCTGGGACGGATGCACGCCCGCCCGGCGTTCCAGCGGAGCATCGAAAAGGGTGGACCGT
This sequence comes from Bradyrhizobium sp. 170, assembly GCF_023101085.1. Lineage (NCBI taxonomy): Bacteria > Pseudomonadati > Pseudomonadota > Alphaproteobacteria > Hyphomicrobiales > Nitrobacteraceae > Bradyrhizobium > Bradyrhizobium sp. 170. The sequence continues at coordinate 4,088,388 of NZ_CP064703.1, forward strand.
ACCGGTTTGCGTGAGCGCTCCGTCGTTCCGGCCAAGCGAAGCGCGAGCCGGAACCCATACGCCGCGGCCGTCGGAAAGGGCAACTTAGCGCACGCCTTCGTTTCCCAACGGGCTTTCGTGGTTATGGGCCCCGGCTCAAGGCCGGGGCGACGGCGAGGGGGCGGGGGGCCAGCCCCCCTTCATTCCCACCATATCTGGCATAAATATCAGCCCTGTACCGCAAGTGCTTGGCCAAATCCGGCCGATGTGGTATCTCGCAGGCACTTCTTTCGACCGCCACACCAGACCCGCCCGTTTCGCCCCTAAGGGCCTGCGGCGGTGGAGATATTTCGCCCAATGACCTCCTCGTCCTCGAGCTCCAAGTCCGCCTCCGCGCCCGACTCGTTCTTCACGGCCACGCTCGCCGAGGCCGACCCGGAAATCGCTGCCGCGATCAAGGGCGAACTCGGCCGCCAGCGGCATGAGATCGAGCTGATTGCGTCGGAAAACATTGTCAGCCGGGCCGTGCTGGAAGCGCAGGGTTCGGTGATGACGAACAAGTACGCGGAAGGATATCCGGGCGCGCGTTACTACGGCGGCTGTGAATGGGTCGACGTCGCCGAGACGCTGGCGATCGAGCGCGCCAAGAAACTGTTCGGCGCGCAGTTTGCCAACGTGCAGCCGAACTCCGGCAGCCAGATGAACCAGGCGACGTTTCTGGCGCTGCTGCAGCCCGGCGACACTTTCATGGGCCTCGACCTCGCCGCCGGCGGCCATCTCACCCACGGTTCGCCCGTCAACATGTCCGGCAAGTGGTTCAAGGCCGCGCACTACACGGTACGGCGCGAGGACCAGATCATCGACATGGATGAGGTGGCAAAGCAGGCCGAGCAGGTGAAGCCGAAGCTTATCATCGCCGGTGGATCGGCTTATTCGCGTGCCTGGGATTTCAAGCGCTTCCGCGAAATCGCCGATTCTGTCGGCGCGTATCTTTTGGTCGACATGGCGCATTTCGCCGGCCTCGTTGCGGGCGGCGTCCATGCCTCGCCGGTGCCGCATGCGCACGTTACCACCACCACCACGCACAAATCGCTGCGCGGCCCGCGCGGCGGCCTGATCCTGTGCAACGACGAGGCGATCGCCAAGAAGCTGAATTCGGCGATCTTCCCGGGCCTGCAGGGCGGTCCGCTGATGCATGTGATCGCCGCCAAGGCTGTTGCCTTCGCCGAGGCGCTGCGCCCGGACTTCAAGGTTTATGCGAAGAACGTGGTCGAGAATGCCAAGGCGCTGGCGGAAACGCTGCGCGGTCACGGTTTCGACATCGTCTCCGGCGGCACCGACAACCATCTGATGCTGGTCGACCTGCGGCCGAAAGGCCTGAAGGGCAACGTGTCGGAGAAGGCGCTGGTGCGCGCCGCGATCACCTGCAACAAGAACGGTATTCCCTTCGATCCCGAAAAGCCGTTCGTCACCTCCGGCCTACGTCTCGGTACGCCGGCAGCCACCACGCGCGGCTTCGGCGTTGCCGAATTCAAGCAGGTCGGCGGCATGATCGCCGAAGTGCTCAACGCGCTGGCGCAGTCGGACGACGGCAAGGCGCCGCTGGTGGAAGCCGCGATCAAGGAACGCGTCAAGGCACTCACCGACCGCTTCCCGATTTATCAGTAAAGGCCTCATTGGATGCGCTGTCCCAGCTGCAACAGTCTCGATACGCAGGTGAAGGACTCGCGTCCGACCGAGGATTCGGCCGTGATCCGGCGGCGGCGGGTGTGCATCGCCTGCAACTTCCGCTTCACGACCTTCGAGCGGGTGCAGTTGCGCGAACTGACCGTGATCAAGCGCAACGGCCGCCGGGTGCCGTTCGACCGCGACAAGCTGGTCCGCTCGCTGCAGATCAGTTTGCGCAAGCGGCCGGTCGATCCTGAAAGGGTCGAGAAGATGGTTTCCGCGATCGTGCGCGAGCTCGAAAGCGGCGGCGAGGCGGAAGTATCCTCGGAGGCGATCGGCGAGATCGTGATGGAGCATCTGCGCCAGCTCGACGACGTCGCCTATGTGCGCTTTGCGTCGGTGTACCGCAATTTCCGCGAAGCCAAGGATTTTGAGGCCGTGCTCGGCGAACTCTCCGCGGAAGACGACGCACGGGTCGCGACGTTACGCAAATGATCTTCCGCATTCTGGAAGACCAGTACGCGCAGAAATCCAAAGAGGCCAAAGCGGCGGACCAGCGCTTCATGCAGCTTGCGCTCGCGCTCGGCCGGCGCGGGCTGGGGCAAACCTGGCCGAACCCGGCTGTCGGTGCGGTCGTCGTCAAGGATGGCGTAATCGTTGGCCGCGGCTGGACGCAACCTGGCGGCCGTCCCCATGCCGAGCCCGAGGCGCTGAGACGTGCCGGCGAGGCCGCGCGGGGCGCCACGCTCTACGTGACGCTGGAGCCCTGTTCGCATTTCGGCAAATCGCCGCCTTGCGTCGATGCGGTGATCGCATCGGGCATCGTGCGCGTCGTGTCGGCGATCGAAGACCCCAATCCCGAAGTGGCCGGGCGGGGGAATGCCAAACTTCGCGCAGCCGGCGTCACGGTTGATGTCGGCCTCGGCGCTGCGGAAGCCGCGCGCGATCACGCCGGGCATTTCCGCCGCATCCGCGACAAGCGCCCGCATGTCATACTCAAGCTCGCCGTCTCCGCCGACGACAAGATCGGCGCCGCCGGCCACAAGCCGGTTGCGATCACGGGCGAGGCGGCGAAGACGCGGGTGCACCTGTTGCGCGCGCAATGCGACGCCATCCTGGTCGGCATCGGCACCGCGCTGGCGGATGATCCGGTTCTGACCTGCCGCCTGCCGGGGATGGAAGCGCGGTCGCCGGTGCGGGTGGTGCTGGATCGCGCGCTGCGGCTGCCCGGGACCAGCAGACTGGTCCAGTCCGCGCGCCAGACGCCGCTCTGGGTCATGACGTCGGACTTCGCCGAAGCCCCCGCGGCCATGAAGCTTGGCGCGGCCGGCGCGCAAGTGATGCGCGTTGCGGCGACCGCGCAGCCGCCCGGGCTCGATCTGCCGGCGGCGCTGCGCGCGCTGTCCGACAAGGGCATCACGAGGCTGATGGTGGAAGGCGGCTCGCGGGTCGCCGCGTCGTTTGTCGCCGCGGACCTGGTGGATGAAATCTGGCTGCTGCGTGGGCCTGATAAGATTGGGACGGGCGGCATTCCCGCGCTGGACGCATTGCCGCTGTCGGCTCTCACCGGGTCGCCTGCCTTCAAGACACGTGCTAGCGAAAGCTTGGATAAGGACACTCTTACGATTTACGAGCGCGCTGTCTAAGCTCGTCATGCCCGGGCTTGTCCCGGGCATCCACGTCTTGGCGGCGGATGAAAAAGGAAGACGTGGCCGGGACAAGCCCGGCCATGACGGTGGTGAGATAGAGCAGAGCTTTAGATGTTTACCGGAATTGTCACCGACATCGGCGAGATCGCAGCCTTGACGCCAACGGCGCAGGGCCAGTTGCACCGCATGCGCATTTCCTGCCGTTACGACCAGACCACCATCGCCGATGGCGCATCGATCGCCTGCAATGGCGTCTGCCTGACGGTGGTCGCTTCCGGCGTCGAAGGCGGTAAGACTTGGTTCGACGTCGACGCCGCCGCCGAAACACTCGGCATGACGACCGCCAAGCATTGGGTCAAAGGCACCAAACTCAACCTCGAGCGCGCGCTGAAGATCGGCGACGAACTCGGCGGCCATATTGTCGCGGGGCATGCTGACGGCATTGCGACCATCGTCAAGCGTGACGATCTGCCTGACATGGCGCGGTTTGAATTGCGCACCGTGCGGGAGCTGGCGCGGTTCATCGCCACCAAGGGCTCGGTGACGCTGGATGGCGTGTCGCTGACCGTGAATACGGTCGAGGATGTCACGTTTTCGGTGCTGATCATTCCCCATACGCTCAGCGTCACCACGCTCGGCGGCTGGCGCGCAGGCAGCGAGGTCAATATCGAGGTCGATCTGATGGCCCGCTATGCGGCGCGGCTGTCGGAAATGAAGTGACAGGCAGACATACGGCGCTTAAAACGCCGGCCAGCGAGCAACACGGAAGGTAGTTGATGGCAGACGCGCGGCGCGCCCCTCTAAAAGACCAGACCGACATTTCAGGCGCGCGCGCGCTGATCGTCGAGGCGCGGTTCTATGACGACATCCAGGATGCGTTGATGGAAGGTGCGGTCGCCGAACTAAAGGCCGCCGGCGTGACGCATGACGTCATCACGGTTCCCGGCGCGCTGGAAATACCGGCCGCGATCGCGATCGCGCTCGATGCTGCCGAAAAGAACGGCAAGCCTTATGATGCGGCAATCGCGCTCGGCTGCGTGGTGCGCGGCGACACCATCCATTTCGAGATTGTCTCGATCGAATCCTCGCGCGCGCTGATGGACCTCGCGGTCGCCAGAGGTTTCCCGCTCGGTAACGGCATCATAACGGTCAATACCGACGCGCAGGCCTGGGCGAGGGCACGCGCCAGCGAGTTGAACAAGGGCGGCGACGCCGCGCGCGCGGCACTCGCGATGCTGCGGATCAAGCGCCGGCTGACAAAGGCCTGACGATGGCAGATCAGAAGAAGCCAGCGAAAAGTCCCGACAAGAAAGCCAACCGACGTGGCGCGGCGCGGCTCGCCGCCGTGCAGGCGCTCTACCAGATGGACATCGCCGGCGCCGGGATCAACGACATCTTCGCCGAGTTCGAAAGCCACTGGCTCGGCAACGAGGTTGAAGGCGATAAATATCTGCCGGCGGAGGCTGCGTTCTTCAAGGATGTGGTGGCCGGCGTAGTGCGCGATCAGGCCAGGCTCGATCCCTTGATCGACGATGCGCTCCAGAAGGGCTGGCCGCTGAAGCGGATCGACGCGATTTTGCGCGCGGTGCTGCGGGCAGGCTCCTACGAGCTGGAACATCGCAAGGACGTGCCGGGCCGTGTGGTGGTGTCCGAATATGTCGACGTCGCGCATGCGTTCGTTGAAAAGGAAGAGACCGGCATGGTGAACGCCGTGCTCGACCAGATCGCGCGCCAGTTCCGCGCCGAAGAGTTCGCGCGTGGCTAGCGGCCCGCCCGGGTCCGGCGAAGACTCGCTGATCGCGCGCTATTTCCGGCCGCTTGCAACTGACCCGGGCGCCTTTCGTCTCGACGACGACGCCGCGGCGTTGCAGCCTGACGGTTCCGACATCGTGGTGACGACGGACGCCATCGTCGAGGGCGTTCACTTCCTGCCCGACGATTCCCCCGACACCGTCGCGCGCAAGGCGCTGCGGGTGAACCTCAGTGATCTCGCGGCGAAAGGGGCAACGCCGGCCGGCTTCGTGCTGACGCTTGCACTACGCAGCGCCGACGAGGCCTGGCTGAAACCGTTCGCGGCGGCGCTTGGCGAGGACGCCGCGCAGTTCGCCTGTCCGCTGCTGGGCGGCGATACCGTGTCGACGCCGGGCCCGCTGATGGTCTCGGTTACCGCGTTCGGCCGGGTGCCGCCGGGCAAGATGATTCATCGCAGCGGGGCCAAACCCGGCGAGCGCGTGATGGTGACGGGCACGATCGGCGACGCCGCGCTGGGGCTTGCCGTTCTCAAGGGCGGTAAGGTGCACGCCGCCGCATCCGACAAGGCCGCGCGCGAGGCGCTGATCGGGCGCTATCGCGTTCCGCAGCCGCGCGTGGCCATGGCTGAGATCGTTCGCGGCCATGCCAGCGCGGCGATGGATGTGTCGGATGGCCTTGCCGGCGATCTCACCAAGCTCTGTGGCGTGTCCGGCGTATCCGCGGTGATCGATCTGGTGTCGATTCCGCTGTCCGGTGCGGCGCAGGATCTGGTGTCGCGCGGCGTTGTCGGACTGGAAACACTGATCGCCGGTGGCGATGATTACGAGATCCTGTGCACGCTGCCAGAGGATCGCGTGAAGGTGTTCGCGCAAGCCGCAAAGCGTGTCGGCGTCGTCGTGAGTTCCATCGGAACGATAGTCGCGGGAAGCGCGGTTCCGAAGTTCATCGACGGGCAGGGCACGGAAATCGCGCTGGAACGTCGCTCTTACAGCCATTTTTGAAGGTGGGGTCGTTAACGCGTCGGCCTTTATTACCCCACCAGCCATTGCTATTTCGTCGAAAAACCTATAGGTGTACTGCCATTCGATTACCGTCGTGCCTTTTCGAACGCGCCCTTAGGGGCTTCTTCCAGAGACATCGTCGATATTGGATTTGAATCCGTGCGATCGCCGTGCGGAATGAAAGCCTAGGTGCTTTGGAGAAGAGAAAATGGCTACGGGAACAGTGAAGTGGTTCAACGGTCAAAAGGGTTTCGGTTTCATTGAGCCGAGCGATGGCAGCAAGGATGTGTTCGTGCACATCTCGGCCGTCGAGCGCGCCGGCCTCGGCGGACTGGCCGAAGGTCAGAAGGTTCAGTTCGAACTCAAGACCGACAAGATGCGGGGCAAGGTGAGCGCGGAAAACCTGTCGCTCGTCTAAGGCTTCGAAACGGTCGTTTCACGGATGTACTGGAATGGCTAGTGAGCCCGCTCGATCCTGATGGGATTGGGCGGGCTCTTGTATTTTGGGCCCGGCCCCAACCTCAGGGCCAGCGCCCGCCACCGCACGGGCGGCAAGTTGGTTGCTGGCCCGGTTAGCGGTGAATCCTTTCAAAAATCGATGGATTCTGGCCTCCGCGGCGTTGCGCCGGGGAGACGATTTTGGCATGGTCCCGCCGATTTGAGGTCACCCTTTTGGGCAGGGAAGGCCTCCATAATAAGCGCCGGCCGCGCTCGCGGGATGGCGTGGGGCGGAAAACCAGCATCTGAGGCAACTTCTATGACAGCATTATGGGTGATCGTGCTCTGCGGAGCGCTTTCGATCGTTTACGCCATCTGGGCGACGTCGTCCGTTCTGAAAGCGGATGCCGGCAACGCGCGCATGCAGGAAATCGCGGCCGCGGTGGCTGAGGGCGCGCAGGCTTATCTGCGCCGCCAGTACATGACGATCGGCATGGTCGGCGTCGTAATTTTCGCCCTTCTGGCCTACTTCCTCGGCATGCTGGTTGCGATCGGCTTCCTGATCGGTGCGGTGCTGTCGGGTGCCGCGGGCTTCATCGGCATGAACGTCTCGGTTCGCGCCAACGTGCGCACCGCGCAGGCCGCGACCACCTCGCTGGCCGGCGGCCTCGAGCTTGCCTTCAAGGCGGGTGCGATCACCGGCATGCTGGTCGCGGGTCTCGCGCTGCTCGGCGTCACCATCTATTTCGCCTATCTCACCCACGGCTTGGGGCTGAAGGCCAACGACCGCGTCGTCGTCGATGCGCTGGTGGCGCTCGGCTTCGGCGCCTCGCTGATCTCGATCTTCGCTCGTCTCGGCGGCGGCATCTTCACCAAGGGTGCTGACGTCGGCGGCGACCTCGTCGGCAAGGTCGAAGCCGGCATTCCCGAGGACGATCCGCGCAACCCGGCGACCATCGCCGACAACGTCGGCGACAACGTCGGTGACTGCGCTGGCATGGCGGCCGACCTGTTCGAGACCTATGCGGTGACCGCGGTCGCCACCATGGTGCTCGCCGCGATCTTCTTCGCGACCTCGCCGCTGCTGGTGCCGATGATGACCCTGCCGCTCGCTATCGGCGGCGTCTGCATCATCACCTCGATCATCGGCACCTTCTTCGTCAAGCTCGGTGCCAGCCAGTCCATCATGGGCGCGCTGTACAAGGGCCTGATTGCGACGGGCGTGCTGTCGCTGCTCGGCGTTGCCGGCGTAATCAATTGGCTGATCGGCTTCGGCCCGCTGGCGGGCGTGAAGTACACCGGCCTGGCGCTGTTCGAGTGCGGCGTCGTCGGCCTCGTCGTCACCGGCCTGATCATCTGGATCACCGAATACTACACCGGTACTGAATACCGCCCGGTTAAGTCGATTGCGGCGTCCTCGGTCACCGGCCATGGCACCAACGTGATCCAGGGTCTGGCGATCTCGATGGAATCGACCGCCGGTCCGGCGATCGTGATCATTGCGGGAATCCTCGTCACCTACAGCCTTGCCGGCCTGTTCGGCATCGCGATTGCGACCACGACGATGCTGGCGCTGGCCGGCATGATCGTAGCCCTCGACGCCTTCGGTCCGGTCACCGACAACGCCGGCGGCATTGCCGAAATGGCCGGCCTGCCGAAGGAAGTCCGCAAGGCCACCGACGCGCTCGACGCTGTCGGCAACACCACCAAGGCGGTCACCAAGGGCTACGCGATCGGCTCCGCCGGCCTTGGCGCGCTGGTGCTGTTCGCCGCCTACAATGAAGACCTCAAATTCTTCATCGCCAACTCTGCCAAGCATCCGTACTTCCAGGGCGTGCTGCCCGACTTCTCGCTCAACAACCCCTACGTCGTGGTCGGCCTGCTGTTCGGCGGCCTGCTGCCGTATCTGTTCGGCGCGATGGGCATGACGGCGGTCGGCCGCGCGGCCGGCGCGATCGTCGAGGAAGTGCGGCGCCAGTTCCGCGAGAAGCCCGGCATCATGCAGGGCACGGACAAGCCCGACTACGGCAAGGCCGTCGACCTGCTGACCAAGGCGGCGATCAAGGAAATGATCATTCCGTCGCTGTTGCCGGTGCTGTCGCCGATCTTCGTCTACTTCGTGATCTACGCGATTGCGGGCGGCGGCGCGGCCGGCAAGTCGGCGGCGTTCTCCGCCGTCGGCGCCATGCTGCTCGGCGTGATCGTGACCGGTCTGTTCGTTGCGATCTCGATGACCTCGGGCGGCGGCGCCTGGGACAACGCCAAGAAGTACATCGAGGATGGCCATTTCGGCGGCAAGGGCTCCGACGCCCACAAGGCTGCCGTGACCGGCGACACCGTCGGCGATCCCTACAAGGATACGGCGGGTCCCGCCGTCAACCCGATGATCAAGATCACGAACATCGTGGCGCTCTTGCTGCTGGCGGTCCTGGCGCACTGAGCGGCGATTAGCTGATCAAAAGAAAACCCCGCGGTGCGAGCCGCGGGGTTTTTGCTGTGTGCCGAGCATGATCGACAGCTTGGAGGTGAAAGTCTTCTATCCAGCCTGATGGCGGCGAAGGATTAGCGAAGCGCAAGGGCGTCACCGCGAGGTGGGGTCTGAAGGAAGCGTGGAGCAAAGCCGCGACCCGATGGACAAACACCGGATAACGAGGCCTACCCGGCCGGACGAGCGAGCAACTGATCGCAAAGTCCACAGTCATCAACGACCGGGGTGGTAAATTCGGCGGGCGTGCGGTGAAGGCGGTCGATCCTACCTCGGGAGATCTGCGCTGCGTCTCGGTAACGAGACTGAGGTCGTCGTAAGGCGATCTGACCGCAGTGCAGAGGTCAGCAGAGGGCATAGTAGGCGGAACGAGTTCCGCTGAAGGCCTGAACGCTGGAAGTGACGAGTAGATGCAGCGATATCGCATCGGCCATGCGACTGAATTCCGGGCAACCGGCCTCGGAACGGCGGGAAGGGGTGAAACCCTGACTGACGCTGATCAGAGGAGTCGAAGCTGGCGCGACGATTGCTGACATCCAAACTACGGTGGCAACAGAACAACTCTTGCCGCTCAATCCAGCGAACCGCCGTATACGGACCCGTACGTACGGTGGTGTGGGAGGGGAGGAGCCGCGAGGCTCCCCCTATCCCGTTTGGCATGAACCTCATTCGCTGCGCTCCGCTGGCGCGCTTGCCGAATTGATCGCATCCGCCAACGATATCCGCCAACCAGACACGGACAACACGGAGATCAATTGATGTCGCTCTCATCCGCCCGGAATTATGCACTCCGCGCCTCCAAGTCGCGGGACCAGAAGGAGGCCATCGAATTGCTGTCCAAGGCCATCCTGGAACTGGCTTTGTCGATTGAAGCTACCGACGCCAAGGTCAAGAAGATCAACAAGTCATCCTAGCTAACTAGCTAGCGCAGAATTCACTGCCATCCGCCGGCGTGGGGGGAAACGAAGCGATCCATCGCCGTCCTTCTATCGCCGCCCTGGTGACGCGAGGGCTAGCTTGGTCGCATCGAAACGAAAATCCCGCGGTGCGAGCCGCGGGATTTTGTTGGAACTTCGTAGCCCGGATGAGCGAAGCGAAATCCGGGGTCTCTCGCGTTATGTCCCGGATATCGCTTTCGCTCATCCGGGCTACGCGAGTTACGCGATCAGTTCACGTCCATCTGCAAGCCTTCGCGCTTGATGATCTCGCCGAACTTCGTCGTCTCCGCCTGGAGGAAGTCGGAATACTGCTGCGGCGAGCCGTAATCGGTGCGCGCGCCGATCTTGGCCATGCTTTCCTTGATGTCATCGCGCTCCAGGAAAACCTTGATTTCCTTGTTGAGCGCATCGACCACGGGAGCGGGCGCACTCTTCGGCAGGAAAATGCCGAACCAGGACGACACATCGAACTTCGCAAGTTCCGGCGCGCTCTCGCGCATGGTCGGAACGTTTGGCGCCAGCGCGGCACGCTCCGGCGTGGTCACCGCCAGGGCATTGAGCTTGCCGTCCAGAACCTGCGGCAGCGTCGGATAGAGATTATCGAACAGGATCTGGATATCGCCGGCAAGCGCCGCCTGCAGCGCCGGGCCGGCGCCGCGGAACGGCACATGGACCATCTTCAGGCCGGTCAATTGCAGGAACCAGGCGCCGGTGAGGTGCGGGCTCTGTCCGACGCCGGACGAGGCATAGGTGAGCTTGTCCGGATTGGCCTTGATATAGGCGATCAGTTCTCCGATCGACTTGATGCCGGTCGACGGATGGGCCGACACGATATTTGGGATCCGGATCAAGTTGGAAACCGGCTGCAGCTGATCCGCCTTGTAGGGCATGTTGCGGAAAATGCTGTAGGCGATCGCGTTGGGGCCGGGATTACCAACGAGGATGGTGTGTCCGTCCCCCTTGCTGCGCACGGCTTCGGCAGTGCCGATGGTGCCGCCGCCGCCGGAACGGTTCTCCACGACCGCGGATTGGCCCCACGCCTTCTGCAGATGTGCGGCCAGCAACCTCCCCATCACGTCGGTGGTGCCGCCTGGTGCCGCCGGCACGATGAGACGGACGGTCTCGGTCGGGCGCCAGTCGGAGCCGTAGCTCGCGCGCGGCAAGATTGCCGCCGCCGAAACGGCCGCAGCTCCGGTCAAAACGCGGCGTCGAGAAATAGCTTTAATCGTCACAAGTTCACTCCCTGCTGAATCATTATTTGCGGGAAGCGTAGGCAGCGCGCGCGCAGAGAGCAAGCGGGCGACTTGGCGCAGGTTTTCTTGGCGCAGGATTTCCGCGTCGCGGAACGCGCTCTAGTTAAAGCTGAGCAGCTTGAACAGCGGCGTCAGGTAGCTGAGTTCCTGGCCGGACGTCGGCGTGGTGCGGCTGATGAAGTCGAAGATCTTGCCGTCCTGCAATCCGTAATTGGCGAGCCGCTGCACCTGGCGGTTCTTGTCGAAATAGATCGCGATCACGCGCTGGTCGACGACCTGCTGATTCATGAACGCGACTTTGCGCTCGGAGCGCTGCGAGATGTAATAGAACACCTCGCCGTTCAGGGTCGCGACCGTGGACGGCGTTCCCATCACGATCAGCACCTGATCCTGGCTGGCGCCGATCGGGATCTGCTCCAGCGCGTTGGGCGGCAGGATATAGCCCTTCTGGAACTGCTCGCCGGTGCACCCGACGAGCGCTGCGCAAATCAGTGCCACGGCTGCGGCCGCGCGAAAACCGCGCCGGCGCATGGTCAGGCGGCGCGGCAAGGGCACGCAGGTGCTCAGGTGGCTCATCTCGGTCATCTCAGGAATTAGCCCGTCCTCTTGCATCGCGCGGTGCGTTGACGTACCGGGCAGCACGCTTGAATGCAACATGCGCGGCCCGGGAGGGCTCGCTTGCGGAACCCACAATGCTTTGGCCGTTCAATCACTTCAGGAAACCCCGGACGCCGTTGCGCGGCACCATCGAGGCCATCTATGGCATGATCGTGACGCAGGCGCGAGAACCGTTGTTTTATCGGGACTTTGGGGTTCCGGACACGGTTAACGGCCGTTTTGACCTGCTTCTGCTGCATTTGTGGCTGGTCCTGCGACGCCTGAAATCGGTGGAGGGCGGCACAGCCCTGTCACAGGGGCTGTTCGACCATTTTTGCAACGATATGGACGATAATCTGCGCGAGATGGCGGTTAGTGACCTCAAGGTGCCGAAGCGCATGCAGGCCTTCGGCGAGGCCTTCTATGGCCGGACGGCGGCCTATGATTTTGCGCTGACGGAGGGCCGCGAGGCACTGGCGCTGGCGATGTGCAAGAATATCCTCAATGGCGAGAACATCGAGAAGGCCCGCCTGCTTGCAGCCTATGCCGAGGCGGCGATGGCCGCTCTCGACAGCCAGGACGAGGCAACGCTGGTGAGCGGTTTAGCCAGATTTCCCCTGCCGGAGAATGGCGCGCAGCAATGAGCAAGACTGATACGACCAAGACTGGCACGACAGAGAAGCCCGACCCGTGGCGCGTCCCCGTCACGGTGGCGCAGATACCGGAGACGGGCCTGCACCGAGACATCGAGGCCGATCAGGCCATCCGCAGCGCGGTGGCCGATGTCGGAGGCTTGCGCGCGGTGCTTTCGGTGCAGGCCTCGTTCGACGTCACGCCAAAGAGCGGCGGCCGCTTCCACGTGGCCGGCCACGTGCGAGCGCGGGTCGGACAGACCTGTGTAGTGACGCTGGAGGAGATCGAGACCGATATCGACGAGCCGATCGATCTGACCTTCGCGCCGCCCGAGCAGATCCCGCAGATGGCCGCGCTGGTCGATGAGGCCGGGGAAAGCGACGAGGAGACACCCGATCCGCCCGAACCGATCGAGAATGGCACGATCGATCTCGGCCGGGTCGCCACGGACGCATTATATCTCGCGGTCGATCCATATCCGCGCAAACCCGGCGCCGTATTTGAGCCGGTGGTTGAAGCCGTCGATCCCGAGGATCACCCGTTCGCGGCGCTCAAGGCGTTGAAGGCGGAACCGAAAACGTCCGGCACCAGGAAGCCCAAAGCCAAGTAGCCGGCAGTTAAAGTGGCGGGCGAAGCTGCCATCGGTTAGAGGTGGTTGTGATATCCCGCCAAGAGTGTCCCATAAGATATTGAATTATATCGGGATATTTTGTATTCTGGATTTCGGGCCACAGCGCTTGCCTTTCGCCAAAAGAGCGTGGTCAAGAGGTTGTGTCGGGACAGGGACACGCTATTGTCGCGGCCCGGCGGGGGCGTGGTATTGCGCTTTGCCGAGCATCGCTTTGGCGGTGCCTTTCCAGTACGCGGCCGCGCTCTCCGAGGGCCGCAAGAGATCAGGTTTCCGGGACGTTCATGCCGCAAAAGGTTCGAATCGCGCTTGACGCCATGGGTGGCGATGTCGGCGCATCGGTCGTCATTCCCGGCGCCGCCATCTCTTTGAAACGGCATCCCGACTGCGAATTTCTGCTCTCTGGCGACAGCAAGCAGATCGACGAGCAACTTGCCAAATATCCGGCGCTGAAAAAGGCCTCCCGCGTCGTGCACACCGACGTCACCGTCAGCATGCACGACAAGCCGAGCCAGGCCCTGCGCCGCGGCCGCAAGAACTCGTCGATGTGGCTTGCAATCGACGCGGTGAAAAAGGGCGAGGCCGATGTGGCGGTTTCCGCCGGCAATACCGGCGCGCTGATGGCGATGGCGCGCTTCCATCTGCACACCATGCCCGGCATCGACCGGCCGGCCATTGCCGGTGTATGGCCGACGGCGCGCGGCGATTCCGTCGTACTCGATCTCGGCGCCAGTATCGGCGGCGATGCGCATCATCTGGTGTCGCTCGCGGTCATGGGCAGCGCGATGGCGAGCGTGCTGTTCGGCTTGAAGCGTCCGACCGTCGGCCTGCTCAATATCGGGGTCGAGGAGGTCAAGGGCGGCGAGGAGATTCGTAAAGCCTCGGAACAGCTCCGTGCGATGAACCTGCCCGAACTCGACTATATCGGCTTCGTCGAGGGCGACGGGATCGGTGCGGGCGCGGCTGACGTGATCGTGTCGGAAGGTTTCAGCGGCAACATCGCATTGAAGTCCGCGGAAGGCACCGCACGCCAGATGGCGGATTTTCTGCGCAATGCGATGGCGAGCAGCTGGCAATCCAAGATCGGCTATTTGTTCGCCCGCAGCGCCTTCAAGGCGCTGCGAGAAAAGCTCGACCCGAATAAATCCAATGGTGGTATGCTGCTTGGATTGAAAGGTTTGGTTGTTAAAAGCCACGGCGGAATCAACGCCGAAGGCTTTGCCTACGCAGTTGATGTTGGCTATGAGATGGTCCGCTGCGATCTCCTCACCAAGATCAGTGCGCTGGTACAGGCGCAGATCGCGCAGGAGGTTATCTCGTGACTGCGAAACGTTCGGTCGTGCTGGGCTGCGGCTCCTATCTGCCGCAGAAGGTGCTGACCAATGCGGAACTCGCCGCCCGTATCGATACTTCGGACGAGTGGATCGTGCAGCGCACCGGCATCCGGCAGCGCCATATCGCGGCCGAAGGCGAGTTCACTTCACATCTGGCGATCAACGCGGCGCGCGCGGCGCTGGAACACGCCGGCATCGATGCCCAGGCGATTGATCTGATCGTGCTGGCGACCTCGACACCGGACCATACCTTTCCGGCCACCGCGGTCGCCGTGCAGAACGAACTCGGCATCCATCACGGCGCCGCCTTCGATTTGCAGGCGGTGTGCTCCGGCTTCGTGTTTGCGCTCGCTACCGCCGACAATTTCCTGCGCTCCGGCGCCTACAAGCGCGCGCTGGTAATCGGCGCCGAGACGTTCTCGCGCATTCTCGACTGGAACGACCGCGGCACCTGCGTGCTGTTCGGCGACGGCGCCGGCGCGATCGTGCTCGAGGCGCAGGATCAGCCGGGCAAACCAACCGATCGCGGCGTGCTGACGACGCATCTGCGCTCGGACGGCCGGCACAAGGCGAAACTCTACGTCGACGGTGGCCCGTCCACGACCCAGACCGTCGGCCATCTCCGGATGGAAGGCCGTGAAGTGTTCAAGCACGCGGTCGGCATGATCACCGACGTGATCGTCGATGCGTTCAATGCGACCGGGGCGACGGCTGAGACTATCGACTGGTTCATCCCGCATCAGGCCAATAAGCGAATCATCGATGCTTCAGCGCACAAGCTTCATATTGCACCGCAGAAAGTGGTGCTGACCGTCGATCAGCACGGCAACACGTCGGCGGCGTCGATCCCGCTGGCGCTCGCGGTGGCCGTCAAGGACGGGCGCGTGAAGAAAGGCGATCTGGTGCTGTTCGAGGCCATGGGCGGCGGCTTCACCTGGGGGTCCGCGCTCGTGCGCTGGTAGGCGCGGCGCCGAACAATCGATTAAATTATGGCCTTGTTCCATGCTTCTGCATGATGCTCACTGTTGACCATTGCGAGCTAACCTCCTAATTTCAGAGAATAAATTGTTCGCCGAGAGTGCGGGGCAAGGCGATGACCGGGAACGGAAAAACAGTCACACGCGTCGATTTGTGCGAGGCGGTCTACCAGAAGGTGGGCTTGTCGCGAACGGAATCCTCTGCGTTTGTCGAGCTCGTTTTGAAAGAGATTACCGACTGCCTGGAAAAGGGCGAGACGGTGAAGCTGTCGTCGTTCGGCTCCTTCATGGTGCGCAAGAAGGGTCAGCGGATCGGACGTAACCCGAAGACAGGTACCGAAGTGCCGATCTCGCCGCGTCGCGTGATGGTGTTCAAGCCGTCGGCTATTCTGAAGCAGCGGATCAACGGCCACGCGGTCGGCAACGGCGAAGGCAAGACGGATTAACGAGACCGAGTAACACGGCCGCGTAGCAAGGCGAGTACTGCGTCTTCACCAACGAGATGAGTTGAGAGGAGCTGGCATTTGGACAAAGCGCCGGATGCGTTCCGCACCATCAGCGAAGTCGCTGAAGAACTCGATATTCCCCAGCACGTGCTGCGGTTCTGGGAGACGCGATTCGCCCAGATCAAGCCGATGAAGCGAAGCGGTGGGCGGCGTTACTACCGCCCCGACGACGTCGACCTGCTCAAGGGTATTCGCCGGCTGTTGTATGGCGAGGGCTACACCATCCGCGGCGTGCAGCGGATCCTCAAAGAGCACGGCATCAAATCCGTGCAAGGCCTTGCCGACCAGACTTCCGCCGTCACCTTCGGCGCGGTCGAGGAGGCGATCGGTCTCAGCCTGCAGGAGCCTGAGGAGGGCGAGACGCCGACCGTCGATGCCGACGACGAGGATTACGAGACCGAAGAGAAAGAAATCGACTACCGCTTTGCCGATACCGACGACGACGGCATCTTGCTGCCGTTCGCCAAGGCCAAGCCTGGCCCCTCGGACGCAGACCGCGAGCGCCTCGAGCGGGTGCTGCAGGATCTGGTCGCCTGCCGCCAATTGCTGGACAATGCGCTGAAGGACGGTTGAGCGGGTGGGGCTGTAAAATTGGTCGGAGCGAGAGGATTTGAACCTCCGACCCCTAGTCTCCCAGACTAGTGCGCTAACCGGGCTGCGCCACGCTCCGATGCCGTTCCATTAGCCGCGATCAGCGTCCGGCGCAAGGCGCGCGAACGGCCTCATTTGAGGCGGCAGCTGGCCAGTTCCTTACCCCGCCCTAGATGCCGAGAAGCCAGACGGCAACAATGGCGCCGAGCACAACTACTCCGCTGACGGTCCAGCCCGTGACATAAGCCGCACCATCCGATTCCGGTCGATCGACCATGGTATCGTGCCAATGGGTCACGGCGGTCTCCTCTCCCGTTGATACTGCCTCCAGTCAGTAGGTCGCTGGCGGAGGCCGAAGGTTCAGCATGTGCGGAAGGCGCAATACTCCCCTGCAGCGCGGTTGCCCGCACAAGCTGGATAACAGCGCCGCCCTTCAATAGGCTCGCCTCCAACCGGTCGAAAAGCTGCCGGGAAAGCAGGTGCAACCCGCACACAACTGATGGAAACGCGAGGGAATGCCCATGCAAGCACGTCCCACCGGCGTGATACCGCCGATGACCACGCCGTTCCGGAAAGACGGCGAGATCGATTTCAAACAGCTTGCTCCCCAGGTCGACTGGCTGATCGGCGCCGGCAGCCATGGCATGGCGGCCGGCGGTTCGACCGGCGAGGGGCATACGCTCGACCATGAGGAGTATCGTGACCTGGTGGCGGCGACAGTGGAAGCGGCGAAAGGGCGCGCGCCCGTGATTGCCGGCATCATCGTCGATTCCACCCGCGATGCGATCCGGCGCGGCAAGCTCGTGCGCGACATGAATGTCGCCGCACTTCAGGTGACGCCGGTGCATTATCTGTTCAAGCCGGACGAGCAGGCGATGGTCGATCACTTCCGCCGCATGGCCGATGAAACCGCCATGCCCATCATCATCTACAACGTGGTGCCGTGGTCTTATCTCTCGCCGGCGCTGCTGACGCGGATCATGAACGAGGTGCCGCTGGTCATCGGCGTCAAGCAGAGTGCGGGCGATTTGAAACTGTTTGCCGATCTCATGATGATGGCGCCGGACAAACTGATCTACAGCGCCGTCGACGCGCTGATGTATCCGTCCTACGTGCTCGGCGCGCACGGATCGATCGCGGCGATCCTGAGCGCCGCGCCACACGCTTCCGTCGAACTCTGGAACGTGGTCAAGGCGGGCAATCACGTTCGCGCGCTGGAGCTGCACAAGAAGCTGCTGACGCTGTGGAACGCGATCGTCTCGGACAATCTGCCGGCGTGCACGCGCTACGCGCAGTCGCTGCAGGGATTGCCGCCAACCTTCTCACGCGCGCCGATGCCGGAAGCATCGCCCGCGCAACAGGCCGCCATCAGGAAGGCACTGGAGGGATTGGCTGCGCTGGGCGGCTCTCGTGAAGCGGCGGAGTAATTCCGCCGCACGAAAACGTCAGCGAGACAATCGAACCACCCGTCTCACGGGCGGCTTTACCGGCGGTCGCGAGCTGTTACTGTCCTGTTCGCACGGGCTCCATTGCCATGAGAGCCCCAACTCAAAAACTGAAAACCGAGGTAGCGATCTCAATGAAGGACTTTGCCGGAAAGTTTGCCGTGATCACCGGGGGCGGCACGGGCATGGGCCGCGAACTCGCGCGTCAGCTCGTGGCTGAAGGCTGCAATGTCGCGATGTGCGACGTTTCCCTGGAGGCGATGGCCGAGACCAAGCGGCTGTGCGAGGCGGAAAAGCTGCCGCAGGGCCTTCGCGTCACCACGCATGTCGCCGACGTTTCGATCGAGGCTCATCTCCAGCGTTTTCGCGACGAGCTGATCGAGCAGCAGGCAACCGACAAGATCCATCTCTTGTTCAACAACGCCGGCATTGGCGGCGGCGGCAGCCTGTTCACCAACACGCGCGAGCAGTGGGAGCGCACCTTCAACATCTGCTGGGGCGGCGTCTATCTCGGCGTCCGCACCTTCCTGCCGCTGATGATGAAGGCGGACGAGGCCCACATCGTCAACACATCGAGCGTCAACGGCTTCTGGGCGTCGGTCGGCATGGGCGCCTCGCACACCGCCTACAGCGCCGCCAAGTTCGCGGTGAAAGGGTTTACCGAAGCGTTGATGACGGACCTGCGGCTCAACGCGCCGCACATCAAATGCTCTGTCGTGATGCCCGGGCATATCGGCACCTCGATCGTTTCCAACTCGCGCAAGATCCAGAGCGGATCAGAATCCGAAGAACTGAACCCGAATGAAATCCTGGCGACGCGGCAGCGCCTGAAGGGCATGGGCATCGATACCGCGCCAATGTCGGACGACGACATCCAGAAGATCGCGCTCGACCGCGCGCGCACTTTCCGCGAGGAGGCGCCGACCACGGCGGCGGCCGCGGCCAAAATCATCCTCGACGGCGTCAAGGCCGAGCGCTGGCGCATTCTCGTCGGCGACGACGCCCACAAGCTCGACGAGCGGGTGCGGCAGGCCCCGGAAAAGGCCTACACGCCGGAGTTCTACAAGAGCTTTACGGAAGAGGTCGGCTGGCGGCTTGGCTAGGGCCTGTCGGTTCTGATGGAACCAGAACCGACAGCTTCTCCTTGTGTTGGCGCGTTTTCTTCACGCGAACCGATTGCCTGATCCCCTCACGACGCGCTGGCGCGAGCCCGGACGATAGGCAAGGCGGTGGTGGCCCGAGCAATAGGGCATGCCTTCCACCGGCGTATTGCCGCAAAAGCAGAAATCCTCGGCGCCGGGCGTGCTGATCGGCCAGCGGCACCGTTGGTCGCTGAGTTCGAACAGCGAGCAGCGGTGCGCGCTTGCGATCGGCTCCTCCTGGAGCGGCTGCGCGTTTTCGTAGACGGCCTGCAGGATCTGATACTGCAGTCTGGGGATGGATTTCCTGGAGCGCTCCCTGGCGGTCTTTTCCGGGCGCGGTTTGGCCCTTGCGGGTCCGCGCGTCAATTCCAGGCGAGCGAGCTTGCCGATGACGGCGTTGCGGCTGACGCCGATGCTGGCTGCGATCTCGCGGCAGGTGAGGCCGGCTTCAAAATGACTCTTCAGCAATTCGACGCGGTCGGTGGTCCAGGTCGGTAGATGCGTAAGCATGTTTCTCGGTTCCACATTCTGTGTGAACCGCCGCGTTCCGAAAATTCCCGTCAGGACGCCTTTCCGTTGTCGCGGATCGCAAGCAGCCCGTCCTTGATGGCGAGCCGAATGCCTTCCTCGATCAAAGTCCTTGCGACGCCGGGAACGCTGGTGCCGTGGGTGCCCTGTCTCACCAGTCTTTCGAGATAGTTGATGGTCGAGAGCGCCAACGTAACGGGAACGCGGTCGGTTTCGGCTTTTTCTGTAGCCATGGGGAACGCTAACTTTTAAACGATGTACTGAAAAGTTACTATTTCGACTCTATTTAGTTTTGCACACATGAGTCAAACGACTTGTGGATAGCTTCCTATCCGCTTGAAAAAGCGGTTAAAAATCCGGGGTCGGGTCTGTGGACTGGCTGCGCGCCGGTTGAACGGAGCTCCCGCCGGGGCTCGGCAGCGCTCGCGGGCGCGGCGAAACGATCCAGCCGTGCGTCAATTTCTTGATTGCCTCGCGCTACAGGGAATGCCGATGATGTCCCGGGGACGGCGGCAAGGGCAATGACGGTAACGAACGGTCTCTACACCATCCAGATCGAGATGAAGGACGGCGGGCATGGCCGCGCCAACGGCGTGATCGTGCTGCACGATGGCAAGATCGCCGGCGGTGACTCATATTTCTATTACACGGGCTCCTATCGCGGCGATCGCGGCAAATGGCGCGGCGAATTGATCACCAACGAGCACACCAAGTCAGTCGGTAGCCGGCCGCTGTTCGGCGGGCGCGAAGTCACCTGCGGCTTTACCGGCGCCTATTCCACCGACGCGGCGGAAGTGAATGGAACAGCACTGGTCGGAAAGACCAGCGTGGTCTTTCACGCCAGGCTGCAGCTGCGTTCGGAGTTTTGAAGACGGCGTCAGCCGTGCACGACCGCCTTCGCGATCATGCAGTGAATGCCCTTGGAGCCGTTGACGGTTTGCGTCACGCGCAGATCGGCGGCGAGGCTGCAGAGTGTGTAAGCGTCCTCACGCGACAAATTGCGCTTTTCGCCCAGCAGCACGATCATGTCGCGCAACGCGCGCACCACGCATTGGTCGAGATCGGGGTCCATCGCCATCGTCATGTAATGATCAGGGGTTTCCGCACGGGGATAATCAAGCTGCAGATCCTTGCGCAAGGTCAGGCGGAAGCGCCCCTGCAGCGCGGTCTCGATTGCGGTGACGCAGACCTCGCCGTCGCCCTGCACGCCGTGGCCGTCGCCGCAGGAGAACAGCGCGCCCGGCACGAATACCGGCAGATATAGTTTGGCGCCGGCGCCCAGTTCCTTGTTGTCGAGGTTGCCGCCCATCGCGCGGGGGATCAGCGAGGTGATGCGGCCCCAAGCGGGCGGTGGCGCCACGCCCATCACGCCGAAGAATGGCTTGAGCGGCAGATCGAGGCCCCATGGCATCCGGCCCACCATGCGTTCGCGATCGAGCGGAATGGTCAGGATCCGCGTCTCGTGAAAATCGTCGGGCAGGGTGCCCGATAGCGGCTTGATCAGATTGTAGCCCCAGTCCTGCCGCAGCTGGACGTCGAGAATATCGACCTCCAGCACGTCGCCGGGTTCAGCGCCGGCCACCGCAACCGGGCCGGTGAGAATATGGCCCGGCACCATGCGCTCGCTCCGCGCGTGAATGTTGGCAAGTTCGGGAGGGACGTGAAACCTGCTTGGGTCAGGCACCACATCCGGGCCACCGCTCACGGTGTCGATGGTGACCTCATCGCCGCTGGCGATGGTCAGGACGGGCTTCAATTTCGCTTCGAAGAAGCCCCAGTGGCAGGTTTCGGGGCTGGAATGCAGGTGATGATGGGGCATGAGGAGGGCTTTTGGTTGCTGCAATGGCGTCGTATGACGCTGTACCAGACATTGTCAGAGGCTTCCCTTGTTTTTTGTCCTGTCCAAAACGCTGGGCTATTTGCTGTTGCCGACGAATTTCCTGATCGCTGTCGGCTTCGTCGGCGCCGCTCTGATGGTGACGCGCTTTGCATCGCTCGGCCGCAAGCTCGTGATAGCGGCCGTGCTGCTTCTTGTGATCTGCGGGCTGTCGCCACTCGGAAAAGCTTTGCTCTATCCCCTGGAGCAGCGCTTTCCGTCATGGGATGCCGCGCGCGGCGCGCCTGATGGCATCATCGTGCTGGGGGCATCGATCGAAGCCGATCTCTCCGTGGCGCATGGAACGCCGGTGGTTCGAGGCGCGCCGGACCGGATCATTGCTGCCGCCGCGCTGGCGAGGCGATATCCCAACGCGCGCGTGGTTTTTTCCGGCGGTAGCGCGAACCTCGTCTCGAACGATGCCAGGGAAGCCGATTTCGCGGGCGCTATCTTCGAAAGCCTCGGCGTCGACAAATCACGGCTGATCATGGAACGGGCATCGCGCAACACCCAGGAGAACGCCGAATTCTCCAAGGCGCTGGCCAAGCCGAAAGAGGGTGAACGATGGGTGCTGGTGACCTCGGCCTTTCATATGCCGCGATCGGTCGGCTTGTTCCGAAAAGCGGGATTTGCGGTGGAGCCCTATCCCGTCGATTGGCGGGTCGGCGGACGTGATGACTTGATGGCGCTTTCAAACGTGGCCGTCGAAGGGCTTGGACGGACCGACCTTGCGGTGCGCGAATGGATGGGCCTCATCGCATATCGGCTCACCGGCAAGATCGACGAGTTGGTGCCGGGCCCGGCGCCGAAGTAAGAGGTCGCAACCCCCATCCAGCCGGGCTACAATCAGGCAAGGCGCTGTTCAGCGCGCCGATTGGGAGTTGACGCCATGCAACAGCAGACGCCGGAAGCGTTCGATTTGGCCGGCATGGTAGCCGATCTGAACAGTCTGCTTCGCCTGAAGACGACCGTGATCGGCATCAAGATGTTTGCCAACGTCGAGGAGATGACCGCGATCCCGAAAATCCGCCGTCCCTCGGCGGTGCATACCACCGACCAGATCGTCAGCATGGCCTCGCGGCTCGGCTGGACCGTCGGTATCACCGGTGACGACCTCGTCGGCGCGCAGTGCCGGGCCGTGATCGGGCTGGCGCCGCAGGACGAAAGGTTTCTCGCCGGCGAAAACTATGTCGGCGTCTGGCACGGCACGGCCGAGGACGCGCGCAAGCGCCAGGAGGCACTCGACGTCGTGCCTCATGGTCAGTTTCAGGCGATGGCGGTGAGCCCGCTCACCAGCGGCCGGCTCAATCCGCCGGATATTTGTCTGGTCTACGCCACGCCCGGACAGATGATTATTCTCATCAACGGCCTGCAATATACCGGCTACAAGAAATTCGAATGGGGCGTTGTCGGCGAGACCGCGTGCGCGGATTCCTGGGGCAGGGCGCTCAAGACCGGCGAGCCGTCGCTCTCGCTGCCATGCTTTGCCGAGCGGCGCTACGGCGGTGTGCCCGACGAAGAAATGCTGATGGCGCTCAAGCCTGAGCATCTTGCCAAGGCCATTGTCGGCATGAAGCAACTGGCGAAGAATGGCCTGCGCTATCCGATCGCGCCCTATGGTATCCAGGCCGACGTGCGCGCCGGCATGGGCGTTTCCTACGCGAAGAAATAGGCTTGCGAAATGCAGCCGAAGCCGTCATTGCGAGCGCAGCGAAGCAATCCATGCCTCCGCGTCGGGATAGAATGGATTGCTTCGTCGCGCTCTCTTGCACAAACGCTTCGCGTTTGTCGCAGGCAATGACGAGAAAAAGGAATCGAATATGTCTTCGTCGAAATTCGACATCATCGTCTATGGCGCCAGCGGCTTCACCGGCCAGCTCGTCGCCGAATATCTCGCCGCGAATTATAAGGGCGACGCCAATCTGAAATGGGCGATGGCAGGACGCAGCAACGACAAGCTCGCCTCCGTTCGCGACGCCATCGGCGCGCCATCAGATACGCCGCTGATCGTGGCCGATGCCAGCGATCCCGCCTCGCTGAAAGCGATGGTGGATCAGACGAAGTCCGTGATCAGCACGGTTGGCCCGTATCAGTTTTATGGCAACGAGCTGCTTGCGGCCTGCGTGGCGTCGGGTACCGATTATTTCGACCTCTGCGGCGAGCCGCTGTGGAT
The DNA here is from genome assembly GCF_023101085.1 of Bradyrhizobium sp. 170. Lineage (NCBI taxonomy): Bacteria > Pseudomonadati > Pseudomonadota > Alphaproteobacteria > Hyphomicrobiales > Nitrobacteraceae > Bradyrhizobium > Bradyrhizobium sp. 170. The sequence goes on from NZ_CP064703.1 coordinate 4,111,981, forward strand.
GCGGGAGATGATCGACAAGCATGAAGCAGCGGCGAAAGCGAGCGGCGCGCGCATCGTGTTTTCATGCGGGTTCGACTCGGTGCCGTTCGAACTCGGCGCCTTCTTTGTGCAGGAGGAAGCCAAGCGGGTGTTCGGCACGCCGGCTTTGCGCGTCAAGGGTCGCGTGCGCGACATGCGCGGTACCCTGTCCGGCGGCACTGCCGCGAGCGCCAAGGCGACCTTCGACGCGGTCGCCAAGGATCTCAGCCTCGTTGCGATCCTCAAGGATCCGTTCGCGCTGACGCCCGGGTCCAAGGGACCAAAACAGCCGCCGGGCAGCAAGCCGGCCTATGAGGAAGACCTGCAGTCCTGGGCAGCGCCGTTCATGATGGCGCTCATCAACACCCGTAACATCCATCGCTCGAACATGCTGATGGACTTTCCATACGGAAAGGAGTTCGTCTACGACGAAATGGTGCTGACGGGGGATGGCGAGAGGGGCGAAGCCAACGCCAAGCTGGTGATGGCCGCAAACACCGAAAAGACCGGACCCGGTGCGCCCAAGCCGGGCGAAGGGCCGTCGAAGGAGGAGCGAGAGAACGGCCTCTATGATCTGCTCTATGTCGCCATCGCGCCCGACGGCCGCCAGGTCCGCGCATCCGTGAAGGGTGACCGCGATCCCGGCTATGGCTCGACGTCAAAGATGATTTCGGAATGCGCGATCTGCCTGTTGCGCGATACGCCTGACGTGCCGGCGGGAATCTGGACGCCGGGCGCGGCGATGCAGCACAAGCTGATCAAGCGGCTTGTTGATCATGCCGGATTGACGTTCACGGTGGAGAAGTAGACGCAGAATCGTAGGGTGGGCAAAGCGAAGCGTGCCCACCATTTTGCGAGTGCGGTCGGGGATAGATGGTGGGCACGGCGCTCGCGCGCCTTTGCCCACCCTACGAAGCTTTACGCCGCCGCCCGGCGCGACGGCTCCGCCGCGCGGGGATCATACGCGTACATCCAGTCCATTCCCTTGGCCGTGACCGGAAGCAGCAGTTTCAGCATGCGGTCGCGGATCCAGGCTCCCGTAGCGCTGAATTCGCGCTTGCTGTTGCCGTTGCGACGGGCCAGCGCGACGATCTTCTCGGCGCGGGGACGGCGTTCGGCCTCGAAGTTCTGGAAGGTTACGCCAAGCCCCTGCCGGTTCTGCATCAGCCGGCCGAGCCGCATGGCGTCTTCGAGCGCGAGCGAAGCGCCCTGGCCGGCATGCGGACTGGTGGCGTGCGCGGCATCGCCGATCAACAGCGTGCGCTGGCGCGACCAGGTCGGCAGGGTCGCGACATCGAGCGTCGCCGTAACCACGATGTTCTCGGCCGCTTCCAGAATTCGCGGGATCGGATCGTGCCAGCCGGTATGGAAATCGAGCAAATGTCGCCTGATCGCGTCCTGGCTCATGGCGCGAAAGGCCGCCGCGTCGACGCCGTGCGAAGGCTGCGTGCTCCACCACATCACGCCGCCGTTTTCATCAGAGCTGCAGACGCCGTAACCGAAGAAGCCGCTCTGCCCAAAGGTCGTCGCCACGCGCTGGCCGATCGGCGCATCCGCGATCACCGATCGCGAGACGAAACCGCCAAAGCCGATCAGGCCGGTGTCGAACGGCTTTGGGCCATCCGGAATCACGTGCGCGCGCACCGCGGAATGCACGCCATCGGCGCCGATTACGAAATCGCCCTCGGCAAAGGAGCCGTCGGCGAAATGCGCGACGACAGGCTTGTCGGCGCGGTCCTCGATGGCGACTAGCCGCTTCTCGAACCGCAGCTCGACGCTCTCGCACCAGGCCCTGTCGATAAGCGCCTCGGTCAGGGTCGCGCGGCACATATTCACCGCGGGCTGGCCGAAACGCTGCCGCATGTTTTGGTTCAGCGAGCCGAGGTGCGCCCCGGATCGTGAATGGAAATCGAAGGATTCCGCGACCGATCCGCGCCGGATCATCTCGTCGGCCAAGCCGAGCTCGGCGAGCACGTGCATGCCGTTAGGTGCGATCTGCAGGCCGCCGCCGATTCCGGTCGAGTAGGGCCAGGCCTCGAACAGTTCGGCATCGATCCCGGCCTTCTTCAGGAAGATCGCCGTCACGGGACCGGCGATGCCGCCGCCGATGACCAAGGCTCTGGGTCGTCTGCTCATGCCTTGCTCCATACATCCTGGGGGTGGTAGGAACGTATAGTTGCTAATTATCTTAGTAACTAAGATGTACATCGACTAAGATATGGAGATTGGCTTGTCAAGAGCGAAGGCGCGGGCTGCGCTGATGCAGGAACTTGAGAACGCGCTGCGGCGCGGGTCCGCGCAGGGGACGATCTTTGGTCAAACGGTGGCCAATACCGTCGGGATTTCGGGCTCCGACCTCGAATGTCTCGACTTTCTCAATCTGGAAGGCCGGGTTACCGCGGGACGGCTGGCAGAGGTCACGGGGCTGACCACGGGCGCCATCACCGGCGTCGTCGATCGATTGGAGAAAGCGGGCCTGGTCCGCCGCGAGCGCGATCCCGACGATCGCCGCAAGGTGTTTATCGCGACCGTCCCGGAGAACGTCGTCAGGGTCGGGCGCTTCTACGAAAACATGCAGCGGGGCATGGTCAAACTCTGGGAGACCTATACGGACGCCGAACTGCGGCTGCTGGTGGGATTTGCGACGAAGGGCTACGAGACGTTGCTGGCGGCGACCGAGGAACTCAAATCGATGGTCGAAGCGCCCAAGAAAACGCAAACGAGAAAGTCAGAGCAAAAGCCCGCCAAGAAGGGCAAGCGGACCTAGGAAGCCTTCGCGGGCACCATGAGCGCGGGATTGGCGCCAGCCTTCCAGCGCTCGGCGGCGACGAACATGCCCCACATTGTGCCCAGCATCATCCAGAAGTGCCGCCAATGGTCGGTATCGATGATGAAGCTCTCGCCGACAGTGCCGAGGAAAGCTGCAAAGATGGCCAGGTAGATCGGTTGCCAGGGCACGCGGACAAAGACATAGCGGAACCCCGTCAGCACGGTGACGAAGACCAGCGCCGGATAGCAGACGCCGGAGAGCCAGCCACCCGACATGAACGCGTTCAGATAGGAATTGTGGGTGTCTTCGGGAAAGAAGCGGTTGAACTGCAGCGGCCCGATGCCGAACGGCAGCCCGAGCGCCATCTCCGCACCGAGGATATGCCGGCCGAAGCGGCCGAAACGGCCTTCATCATAGCTCTGATCGAAACTGGCGCGCTGCTTGAACAGCTGCGAGATCGAATCGAACGACAGCAGTACCGCGACCAGCGCGGCCGCCAGCACCACCACGACCAGCGCCATGACGATGATGCGCGAGCGCTGCGACTGCGAGCGGCTGGTCAGCACCATCAGCGCCAGCATGACGGCGGAGGTGATGACGAGCATGCCCCACGCCGCGCGTGAGAACGCCAGCAGGATCGCCAGCGACATGATGCCGAACGCGATCGCGTTGCGGAGCGATTTGCCGAACTTGTCCGAAACGACGCTTTGCAGCGCGAGCAGCGCCGGCAGGATCAGGAACGCGCCGTATACGTTCGGATCCTTGAAGGTGCCGCGGGCGCGGTCATACAGCGTCAGCAGGTCGCGCCCGCCGGGGACCAGATTGAAATAGCCGGCGATACCGGCGAGCGACGCAATCACGGCACCGACAACGAGGCCGCGCCGGAGCATGTCGAGCCGCGCCGCGGTGTCCTCGGAGATGACCATCGCGAAGAAGATGACCGTGACCGCCATGTACCAGGAGGTCGCGATCCAGTTCGGCACATTGGGCCGGTCCATCACGGCGACCGCGCTGATGCTGTAGCCGATATTGATCAGGAACAGGAGCAACAGCAGCGGCATGAACACCAGCCGCATCCGCAATCCCGTTGCGAAGAAGATCAGCGAGGCGGCCAGCGTCGCCAGCTCATAGGGCGAGGGTTCGATAAAGACGATGGCGCCGCATGCGCCGACCAGCCACACCATCGCGCGCTGCAAGGCAAGCACGCCGGGCGCGGCCGTCATCGATGGGAGGGAGCCCCCGGCTGTCGCCGCATACGCCATCACACACTCACGCAACGCAACAAAACTACGACACCACTATCCGCGTCATTGCGAGCGAAGCGAAGCAATCCATCTTTCCCAGCGTGACGCTATGGATTGCTTCCGCCTTCGCTCTTTGAGCTACGGCGGACAAGTCGCTGCGCTCGCAATGACGGCGAGGTCTCCTCAACTCAATACGCGTTCTCGCTTTTGGTCATCAGCGCCAGCGGCGTCTTGAGCAGAATGTAGAGGTCGAACAGCACCGACCAGTTCTCGATGTAATAGAGATCGAACTCGACGCGCTTCTGGATCTTCTCGTCGGTATCGACTTCGCCGCGCCAGCCGTTGATCTGCGCCCAGCCGGTAATCCCCGGCTTGACGCGGTGGCGCGCGAAATAGCCGTCGACGGCCTCGTCGAACAGCCGGCTCTGCAATTTGCCTTGCACGGCGTGGGGACGGGGGCCGACCAGCGAGAGGTTGCTCTTGAACACGACGTTGAAGAGCTGCGGCAGTTCGTCGAGGCTGGTCTTGCGGATGAAGCGCCCGACGCGGGTGACGCGCGGATCATTCCTGGTCACGACCCTGGAGGCGGTCGGGTCGGCCTGATGGTGGTACATCGAGCGAAACTTGAAGACGTCGATGCGCTCATTGTTGAAGCCGAATCTTTTCTGGCGGAACAGCACCGGCCCGGGGCTGTCGAGCCTGACAGCAAGCGCGACCAGACCCATCACCGGCAGCGCCAGCACCAGGATCACGAAGCCGACGACGTGGTCGAACAGCCACTTCATCACCAGGTCCCAGTCGGTGATCGGCGCCTCGAACACGTCGAGGGTGGGCACCTCGCCGAGATAGGAATAGGAGCGGGGACGGAAGCGCAGCTTGTTGGTATGGGCCGAAAGCCGGATATCGACCGGCAGTACCCACAGCTTCTTCAGCATCTCCAGAATGCGCGTCTCGGCCGAGATCGGCAGCGCGAACAGCACGAGGTCGATACGGGTGCGGCGCGCCAGTTCGACGATGTCGTCGACCTTGCCGAGCTTGGGGCTGCCGGCGCAGGTATCCATCGCGCGGTCGTCGTTGCGGTCGTCGAATACACCGAGCACCTTGATGTCGGAATCATCCTGGGTCTTGAGCGCCTGGACGAGTTGCTCGCCGTTCTGGTCGGCGCCCACGATGATGGTGCGGCGATCGAGCCGGCCCTGACGGGCCCAGCCGCGCACCAGCGAGCGCAGGATCACGCGCCCGGTCACCAGCGCCGCGAGGCCAGAGAAGAAAAACGCCGTGAGCCAGAGCCGTGAAATTTCGCTGCCGAGCTTGACGATGAAGGATGCGCCGATGAACAGCAGGAACACGAACGCCCAGGATGAAGCCATCCGGGTCATCTGACGAAGGTGGCCGCGGAATAGCTGCACCTGGTAGATATCGGCGGCCTGGAAACATATCACGGCCGTTGCGGCCACGCCGAAGATCGCCGCGAGAAACTCCCAGGAGAAGCCCCTGAGGGGGACGACATATCCGAAATAGAGCGCGATGCCGATCGCGCCCAGCATCGCGAAGTCGATGACGCGGACCACGCCTGCGATCACGATCGGCGAATAGGCACGGCCGACTTTCTGGTTGCTGATGGCAAGGGCGGCCGGGGTAAGTCTGCGGCGCCGTTCGACCGGCTGTTGATCGGCGGTGGCGGTCATCGCGGCCGTCGCCGCGGAGTCGAACATCGAGCGTGCGTTAATCGGTTCCACTGGTCCACGTCCGTTCTGGAGCATGCACATAAGAACGTGCCTGTCGGTGCGGAATTCCCCACACCCACGGCTTACGGGACAAATCGGAAGAAACGGTTACGTTGGTAAAGAACGGTTAACGATTGGCAAATGCGTCGCGGTAGCCGGCAAAGACGCCCTCGACCATCGCCCTCTGCGAAAAATGCTGGAAGATTCGTTCGCGCAGCGATTTGGCCCGCTCCTTCGCCGCGGCCGGATCCTTCAGCGCGGTTTCGATCGCGTCGGCCATGGCGGCGGCGTTGCTGGGGGCGAACAAGGCATCGCCATGCGGGCCGAAAATCTCGGGGATGCCGCCGATATTGGCGGCGACCATCGGAATGCCTGCGGCCGCCGCCTCGATCACGACATAGGGCATGGAATCCCCGCGGGAGGGAACCACCAGCAGCGAGCCCTTGGAGAAGCCGTAGCGCGCCTTGACGTGGCCGATGAACCGCACAGCCTCGCCGAGGCCGAGCTGTTCCACCTGGGCCTTGAGGCTTGCGCTTTCCTCGCCGTCGCCGGCGAGCGTGAGCGTCACCGGACGACCGCCGGCGCGCAGCCGTACCACCGCGTCGATCAGGAGGTCGGCGCCCTTGATGTGGCGGAACTCGCCGACATAGATCAGGTCGGTGGCGTCTTCGGCCTTCACGACCGGATCGAATTCAGTGGCAGTAACGCCGTTGAACACGCATCGCACAAGTCCCTTCGGCGCGCCGATGGTGCGCTGATAGGTGTCGCGCGCAAACGCGCTTTCGAACAGGAACAGGTCGGTATCGTTCATCAGCGCGCGTTCGACACGGGCGTAGATGCTGCCCTTCAGCGTCGCCAGCGGATAGTGGAGCGAGCCGCCATGCGGGGTGTAGACCCGGATCCTGTCGCGGGAAGCAGTCCGCAAACGCATGAAGGCGCCGGCCTTGGCGCCGTGACCGTGCAGCACGTCCGGCTTCAGTTGGCGGATCATGCGCTGGAATCGGGCCCACACCAAAAGATCACTCGGCAGCGGCTCACGGCGAATGGCCGTGCGGTGAACGCCGAGCTTGAGCTTGGGAGCGATTTCCGCCAGCGCCTGTTCGGCGCGTTCGCCGCCGGTGAGGCTGTCGGCGATGATGCCGACGTGATGGCCGCGATCGGCCTGGCCGTTGGCGAGATCGAGGATATGGCGGAAAATGCCGCCGACAGGCGCGCGCGTGGCGTGCAGGATACGAAGCGGCTGACCGTCAACGACAGGCATGATCAGAACCAGCGCTCGCCGACGAGCACGGTGTCGCCGGGGCTGAGGGGGGTGCCTGGCGGCACGACGAAACGCGCCGGTCCCGATGCATCGGTGTGGGTCAGCGTGACGCGGTCGCGCCGCGCGCGTGGCGAGAAGCCGCCTGCAATGGCTACGGCACTTTCAACGGTTATGTTGGGTACATAGGGGTATTGGCCCGGCGCCGCTACTTCGCCGAGGATGAAGAACGGCCGGTAGGATTCGATTTCCACGGCCACGGAGGGTTCGCGGATGAAGCCGCGGCGCAGCCTGGCCGATATTTCGGCCGCAAGCCCCGCCGTGGTGCGGCCGCGCGCCGGAACCGCGCCGATCAGCGGCAGCGTGATCGCGCCGCCGGCGTCGATCGCATAGGTATTGGTGAGGCCTTCCTGGCCGTAGACCACGACGCGCAGCCGGTCGCCGGCATCGAGATGATAGGCCGCGTCGTGAGGGACCGGCGCCGGTTCGGCATAGGCGATCGCGACCGGCGCGGTTCGGCCCATGCAGCCCGCGAGTGCGAGGGCGGCAACCAAACATGGAATTGGGGCGAGAGCGCCGCGCATTACGGGAATCCTGCAAAAGTATCCCGCGATTAAGGGTGTTCATGGTTAACAAAAAATGACCAGGCGCATGCGGGGCGCCGTCTCGGGGCGCAAGCCGGGCAAATTAACCCAGCGGCAACCATAATGGAGTGTACTTGGCCGGGTTCGAGTGGACCAGCAGTTGCGTCCGCGGGAGTGTGCGATGCGTTTGGCGTTCTGGCGTGCAGGCAGGGACAAGCCGGTGGTGCAGCGGCCGGTGGCAAGGCCTGCGCCTTCGGCCCCGAAGCCCGTCGCAGCATCCGAATCCGGCGATCTCGATCTGCATGCGCTCGGCGGGGCGCTGATGCGCAAGCGAAGCCTGATCATCGTCCCGACGGTGCTGGTGCTGGTGGCATCGCTCGCCGCGGTCAACATGATCACCCCCCGGTTCAAGTCGGAAGCGCGCATCCTGATCGATGGGCGTGAGAACGTTTTCCTGCGGCCGAGCGGCGAGCGCAACGATGAGCGCAATCCGCTCGACGCCGAAGCCGTCACCAGCCAGGTGCAACTGGTGCAATCGCGCGATCTGGCCCGCGAGATCATCAAGAAGAACAAGCTTGCCGAGCGCCCCGAATTCGATCCGGTGCTGCAGGGATTTTCGCCGCTGAAGTCATTGCTGGCCCTGATCGGCATCGGCCGCGACCCGTTCTCGCTGACGCCGGAAGAGCGTGTCCTGGAAGCCTATTACGATCGCTTCACGGCCTACGCCGTCGACAAGTCCCGCGTCATCGTCGTCGATTTCCAGTCCCGCGATCCCGAACTGGCGGTGCGCGTGGCCAACTCGATTGCCGAGGGCTATCTGGTGCTGCAGCAGGACGCGCGGCAACAGCAGGCAAAATCGGCCAGCCAGTGGCTGTCGGGTGAAATCGAGGATCTGCGCAAAAAGGTCGCCAAGGCGGAATCGCAGGTCGAGGATTTCCGCTCGAAGTCGAGCCTGTTCGTCGGCACCAACAACACCACGCTCTCCAACCAGCAGATGGGCGAGCTCAACACGCAGTTGAACAACGCCCGCGCGCTGAAGTCGGATGCTGAATCCAAGGCGCGGTTGATCAAGGAAATGCTTCAGAGCGGCAAGCCGATCGAAGCTTCCGAGGTGCTCAATTCCGAAACGATCCGACGCATGTCCGAGCAGCGGGTGACGTTGCGCGCGCAGCTCGCCGAGCAATCTTCGACGCTGCTCGACGGCCATCCCCGCATCAAGGAACTGAAGGCGCAGCTCGCCGATCTCGATCGCCAACTGCGCGAGGAGGCGAGCAAGATCTCGCGCTCGCTCGAGAATGACGCACGCCTCGCCAGCGGCCGGGTCGATGGCCTGACGAACAGCCTCGACCAGTTGAAGAAGCAGGCGGCTTCGAACAACGGCCAGGACGTCCAGCTCCGCGCGCTCGAGCGCGACGCCAAGGCGCAGCGCGATCAGCTGGAATCCTTTCTCGCCAAATATCGCGACGCGACCGCGCGCGAAAACATCGAGGCGACGCCGACCGATGGCCGCATCATTTCGCGCGCCACCGTCTCCAACACGCCGGCCTATCCGAAGAAGCTGCCGATCGTGCTGATCGCGACGCTGGCGACCTTGTTGCTCACCTCGGGTGCGATTGTGACCGGCGAGCTGTTGCGCATGACCGCGCCGCGGGCAACCGGTGCGGCTTCGCCCGAAGTTGCGCGCGAAATTGCGCCCGAAATCATCATGGCTGCTCCGCCGGAACCGGTGCGTGCGCCGGCGATCGCGCCCGAGCTTCCCATCGCGGACCTCGTTGACACGGATCACGCCTCCGAACCGGTGTTGAATGAACCGCGCGTGGACAGCCCTCGCATGGACACCGCGGCGGAAATCGGTGAAATCGAGCAAATGGCGGATGTCCTGGTCGGCGCAGGCTCCGCGGCACGCAAGGTCACCGTGCTCGGCACGGCATCGAGCGAGAGCATCACGCTGACCGCACTGACGCTGGCGCGGCTGATGGCGCAGCAGGCGAAAGTCGTGGTCGTCGATCTCGTGGCATCATCGCCGATGATGACGGCGGCGTCGGCTGATCCGGTTGCGCCCGGGCTTGCCGAACTGATGCAGGGCGAGGCGTCGTTCGCGCAAATCATCACCAAAGACCGGCTGTCGCGCGTTCATCTCGTCAGCGCCGGACGCCCCGGCTTCGACCGCGCGCAGCTCCAGTCGCCGCGGTTGGCGCTCGCGATCGACGCACTGCTGCGGGTCTACGATCATGTGCTGCTGGATGCCGGAACGGCCTCCGATCTGCCGGCCGAATTGCTGACGTCACAGGCGCAGGCAGTCGTGGTGCCCGAAGCGTCGATGGCGCAGGACGCGCGCGCGCTGATGTGCGACCAGCTCAAGGCGGTCGGCTTCGCCGAGGTGACGATGCTGAGCAAGCCATGCGAGCCTTCGGATGCAGTCGAACCCGGCCCGCGCGTGGTAGCGGCGTGAAGGCCATATTCGAACCCGCCATGCTGAAGAGCGCGTAGCGCGTCTCGAAACATGAACGGCCCAGGCCGTGGCCGTCGGCCTTCGAGACCGGCGCTTCGAGGCCTCCTCAGTGTGACGGAGATGACGAGTTCTTACCGTTTCCGGCTCTCCGTGCTCGGCTCGACGACGAGATCGACCACCGGCGGAAGATCAACTGCGGTCGGGGACGAGCCTTCAGGCGTATCGAGAATGGTCTTGATGCTCGGCAAATCAGGCAGTACGACCTTGGGCAAGGGTGTGATCGCGACGGGTCTGGCCCTCAGGCTTTCGAGGTTTTTCTTGGCCTTCTCGTGGCCCGGATCGATCCGTAGGGTAGCCTCATAGTCCGCGACGGCTTCGTCCCGCTTTCCAAGCCGGCTCAGGCACACACCTCGATTGTTGTACGCATTGGTGTAGCGCGCGCTGAGCTTAATGGCTTCGGAGTAATCCGATATGGCCTGGTCGCATTTTCCGGCGTTGGCCCAGCTGAGGCCGCGAGTAAAGTAGTAGTTCGGATTGCGCGCGTTCAGCTGAATCGCTCGCGACAGGTCGTTTAGCGCCTCTTCATGGCGAGACAAGTCTGACAGGATGCTGCCCCGTGAATAGAAGTACTTCGCGACGGGCGTGCTGCTGCGTTTGATCGCTTCGCCATAGTCTTCGAGCGCGGTTTCGGACGCGCCGGATCGTTCGTAGATCTCTGCACGGACGGCGTAGGCTTCAGGCGGTTTTGGATTGAGATTGATAACCGTACCGGCATCCTTGATCGCATCGTCGTACTGGCCGATTTCGGCGTTGTTGCGCGCCCGGTTCTGATAGGCGAGCGCATATTTGGGGTTAATTCGGATCGCCTCGCTGAATTGGGCGATGGCCTTTTCCCGATCGCCGCCGTTGGCGTAAGCGACGCCCAGATTATTGTAGACGGCGGCAAGCTGAGCGCCCCTGAAACGGCCGCTCTTGATGAGCGAGGCGCAACCCTTAAGGCTGATTTCCGGGTTCGGATTGTCGCAGTCCCGCAACGGATCGGCCGCGACTGGCGTCAAGGGAAGCGTGGCGACGGCAAGCACGAGCAGGAAAATTCTCATGTCCTTCTCCCCCAGGATTTAAAAATTGCCCCCGCGCAACAACGCAGGGTAAAAACAGGATCGTAGTGGATTTCCCCCATACCGTACACCGCCGTTTATCGGGTTATCTGCTGGTGTCGATGGCGCTCCGACAGTGACAGCCAGCCTCGTCGGGCAAATCAGTGCGCGTCGTCAACGATTGCGTTGTCCGGTCGTCCCAGACGAAAATATTCCTGTTTTCGTCATCGCCACATCAGCACAATGCGGCGCGGGGATGCGTACTCGTATCTGATGCATGGAGCGCGCCTTGCATACAGCCGTCCTCACCCGCGCTTGCGGGCGATCCAGTATTCCAGAGATGTCGGTGATGAGATTGAGAAGTCGCGGCGTACTCGATCCCCCGCATGCGCGGGCTATGACGCACCGGGGGGCTGCGTGACGGCTTTCAGCTGAACGCGTTGCGCAGCTTTTGCGCCATTTCGAACAGCGCTGGATTGTGCTTCACCAGCCGCTTGGTGCGGTTGAGGCCCGACATGACGCCGGCGGCAAGCTTGCCGCGCTGGCTGAGCGGGATGAAGCTGTCGAAGATCGGCTCGTCGCTCTTGCAGAACAGCCGCTTGTAATCGTCCGATCCGATCCCGAGGTCGAGGGCGCGATAACCCTGCGCGGCGTAATGATCGATGATGTCGCGCATCAAAATCAGGCCGGGGCTGTATTTCGAATTCGCCGACATCGTGTAGGTATTGAACATCATCGAGAACCGATGGCCGTCGGCGACGCCGGCGAAGATTGCGATCACTTCCTCGTCGCATTCCAGCGCGTGGATATCGATGGCGTGCTTGCCGCCGGCGAGCGGCGCGGTGCAGGAGCCGCGGACAAAATCCTCGATGCCGGGATCGGAGAAGACATTCGGCAGCTTCTGTTCGGCCATCCGCAGCGGCTTGACGCGGAAGAACCAGTCGAGCAGTCGCGTGATGTCCGCCTGTGACGACGCCACGTGACTGCGATAGCCGGGCAGGGACTGCAGCTTGCGTTCCTTGCCCTTGAGGCGGCGGCGGAACGAGTTGCTGACCAGCGCCGCGGGCGCGGCGCCGGGCTCCATCGCCAGTAGCGGGCAATCATTGGCGGACGGCTGATGCGGCAGCAAGGCGAGCGGATTGGGCTGATCGCGCCAGCGAGCCGGTTGCTGATGCAGCGCGAGGACGTCGGCTTCGGATCGCTGCGATATCGCCGATATCAGGCCTTCGAGATCGGCCGGCGTTGCGCTTGCGGCGAAATCGCGGTCGAACAGCGCCATGTTGAAGGTGGAATGCTTGCCGCCCATGAAACTGGCGCAACGCGCGCCGTAAGCGTGTCTGAGCGCGAGCGGGAGCAGAGCCAATGGACGGCGTTCCGCGTCGTAGGCGATCACGATGAACGGAGCGAGGCCTTCGCGCTCGCCGACGTGCCGTTGCCAGGGACTGAGGAAGTCGAACCGCTGATACGGCGTGAAAGAGACTTGCGCGCCTTCCAGGTTGCGCCAGATGCCTTCCGCGGCGGCGAGGTCGTGAACGATGTCGATGCCGGCGATGCGGCTCGCCTTCGACCACGTTTCTGCATCCGCCGTCCGGTCTTCAATCGCGGCAGCCATGGTCATCACAGAGCCCGTGCTATATGAAATTGTTTACAATTTTCGGCTTTGGCCGACCTTCGCAGGGAAATGTCAACAAAGGGTAATACAATCCGGACGCGGCGGGGCAGCGCGACGGTAGGTTAGGGACGGGACGTTGGCGTTGGATATCGGAATTTTGCGGCGGGCCCGGATGGAGCTCGCTTATTTCAGCGGCTATTTCAGACTGAAGCAGCGGGAGACCGGCGGCGCCGGCGTCATTTTGCGGTTCGAGCGCGTGCGTCCGCGCGATTCCCGCCCGTTTCAGCCTAACCGGTGGCGTGAAATCACGCCGCAATTTCTCGACCGGACGATCCGTGCGCTGAAGCGCTGGAACTTCGATCTGATCACGATGGACGAAGTGTGCCGGCGGGCGGTCACGCTGCCAAAGGCCAATCGATTTGCCTGCCTGACCTTCGACGGCGGCTGCAAGGATGTCATCACGCAGGCCTATCCGGTGCTGTCGAAGCACGGCGTGCCCTTCACCATCTACCTGCCGACCGCGCTTCCGGACGGGCTCGGCGAAGCCTGGTGGCTCGCGCTGGAAGACATGATCGCGCGCGAGGAACGCATCAGCCTGATGATCGACCGCAAGGAGCGGCGTTTCGCAACGGGCAGCATGCCGGAGAAATATTACACTTTCGAATTTCTGACGAGCTGGATGCGGACGCTGCCGCCGCCGGATCTTTCGTTCGCGATCCACGACCTCTGCACGCGCTACTCCGTCGATCTCGCGACGCTGTCGCGCGCTGCGTCGATGGATTGGGAGGATCTGGCGAAGCTCGCCGCTGATCCGCTGGTGACGATCGGCAGCGCAACGGTGAACTATCCCGCGCTGTCCAACCTGAAAGAGGCCGACGCGCAACGCGAAATGACCATGGGCAAGGCGGTCGCCGAGGCCGCCTTGCGCCGCGCCGTCAGGCATTTCGCCTATCCGTTCGGCGATCGGCAATCCTGGCGCCGCGAGCACGTCGTCATGGGGCAGGAGGCAGGTTTCGCCAGCGCGGTATCGACGATCCCGGGGGTCGTCGAAGCCAAGGGATATACCAATCTGCATGCCCTGCCGCGGATCGCCTGGGACGGACGGCAGCGTTCGCTGCGCATGATGCGGGTGATGCTGTCCGGAATCATGTTTCCGCCGGTCAGGCCGACCCGGGATAATTGGGTTTAGGTGCCTATGGGCTTGGCGATGTCCGAATTACCCTCGGAAGCGGCCATCCCGGATTGCCTTCAGCACGTCTCCTTTGTGCCACAGAAGCAGACATCCGCGCATTTGGTGCTTCGCGTGTTGGGAGTAATGTATGCTCGCTTTGGAAAAAGCCTCTAGGAGTTGGGACCTTGCCTCCGACGTTCATATATTTTGTAGCCTTGTTGGTCTGGATACCCCTTGCGTGTCTGGTTTGGGTCTTGGCCGGAGTGATGGCGCTCAATCGAGGTACCCGCCGCAAAGGATTGGCGCTTGCTCTAGCAATGGCGGCGACTTTTCCGTCTGTTTTCCTTTTCCAAGCTGCCGCTGCACCTTTGATAGCAGCAATGGTTGTCGGCGTAGCATGGCTGTCAGGCATTCTGGACCCCGCATCCACGGTCACACACGTCACGACTAACGGACTGGTGATCGCCACAATCTCTGGGATAATGCTGCTCGCCTTCGTCACAATGCTAACCGTGTCCACCGTTGGATTCTTTGAGGGCTGGCTGCTGGGGTGGCGCTGCGCTCATGGGGAGCGTTTCCGCGATGTGATCAAGCGCGGACCGACGGCTCGTCTCCTTCGGCGACTGGGGTTCAGAAAGCTGCAGCGCGCTTCATAGACGGGTCCGCTTCGGGTCACATGAGGCGAAATTCCCGAGTGACAAGCGCATGTCTGCTTTAGACTTCAAAAGCGGACATCTCTCGTTCTATGAGTACATGCCCTAATCTAGGCGGCGCGGTCCGGCCGCGACATCCAGCTGATGATCGGCATTGCCGGCAGCACCCATCCGAGCCCCGCCACGACATAGAAGATCGCCTGCAGCAGACCCGAACTGGCCAGCCATGGCGTCTGGGCGATGGTCATTCCCAATAGCGACCACACCACGACCAGCACCAGAAGTGCGATGGTTCCGAAGAATTTGCGGGTGCGTATGGTCATGGCGGATATGTCAGGCTCGTGGCGGGTTGCGCGCGGGAAGGGGCGGACTATAAGGGGCGCGCCACTTCAATCAAGCGCGCCTTTAAGGCGGGCCAAGACTGATTTCAAGACGGGTTTTATGACCGGTAGTTCCGCACAGCAGGCTCCGCATCCAGGCGCCGTCAGATGGTGGCTGATCGTGGTCGCCGCGCTGATCGCGGTCATGGTGCTGGTCGGTGGCGCCACGCGGCTGACGGAATCCGGATTGTCGATTGTCGAGTGGAAGCCGGTGACCGGCACGCTGCCGCCGCTCAACGAGGCGCAATGGACACAGGCGTTCGAGGGCTACAAGGCGATCCCGCAATACCGCGAACTCAACGCCGGCATGAGCCTTGCGGAGTTCAAGACCATCTTCTGGTGGGAATGGAGCCACCGCCTGCTCGGGCGCGTGATCGGCGCGGTCTATCTGCTGCCATTCCTGTACTTCCTGTGGCGTGGCGCGCTGGGCGCTGAGCTGAAACGGCGGCTGTGGGTGATCTTTGCCCTCGGCGCGCTGCAGGGTGGGGTCGGCTGGTGGATGGTCGCGTCGGGCCTCACGCAGCGGACCGAGGTCTCCCAGTATCGGCTGGCGACGCATCTGGTGCTGGCCTTGATCATTTTTGCCTCGATCGTCTGGACGCTGCGGCGGATGACGGCGCGTCCGCATCCCGTTGTCCCGGTGCGGCTGAAGGTCTCCGGGGTGGCTTTGCTCGGCCTGACTTTCGTTCAGCTTTATTTCGGTGCGCTGGTCGCGGGGCTGCGGGCGGGCAGGGTGTACAACACCTGGCCCGAGATCGACGGCGCCTTCATTCCGTCGGCGGCGCGGCTGTGGTTCGAGGAACCATGGTGGCGCAATTTGTTCGACAACACGCTCACGGTGCAGTTCGAGCACCGTATGACCGCCTATGCGCTACTGATACTGGCGGTGCTTCACGCCATCGACGCCATGCGGTCGCGGGCCGGCGTTGCCGTTATCGGCGGCGCGTGGTCGCTGGTGGCAGCGATCACGCTGCAGGCTGCGCTCGGCATCCTAACGCTGCTGCATCAGGTGCCGATCGATCTGGCGCTGGCGCATCAGGCGGTCGCGATCGTTGTGCTGACGCTTGTAGTCTTGCAGACTGAGCGCCTGGTTGCACGCCGCGTCGAGCACGATCGGCAACTGGTTCTGCCGCTCGGACAGCCCGGTTGAAATTGAGCAATTCTAATCTGCCGGCATTCCGGGAAGTGCCCGATTTACAGGGGTTTCTTGTTGCACGACGCCCTTGACGCGTTTGTGGGGCGTGCGACCGCTTTACTTGGATGGTTTGGGCGATAAAACGAAACAAAAACAGGTCTCGTTCCATGTCGTCAGCATTCATTCAGGCCGCCGTCATCCTGCTCCGTGAGGGGCTCGAAGCCATGCTCGTGATCGCAGCGCTGGCGGGCTATCTGACCAAGGCCGGCGCCGGTCATCGCATTCAGGCGCTTTATGCCGGCGCGCTCGCAGCCGTCGGCGCCAGCTTCGTTGCGGCCTGGTTGTTTGCGGTGCTGAATTCGGGCGATCACAGCGACGTCCTGGAAGGCATCATTATTTTGCTTGCCGCTGCCCTGATGCTCTACGTCAGCGGCTGGTTGATGGTGAAGCAGGATCCCCGTGGATGGCAGGAGTATCTCGCGCACAAGGCCGATCAGGCGCTGTCGCAGGATACGGTGTGGGCGGTCGGCGCGCTGGCGTTCTTTGCGGTGTTTCGCGAGGGCGCGGAGACCGTACTGTTCATCAACGCGCTCGCCAAGACTGAGGGCGGCTGGAGCGCGGGCCTGTTCGCCGGCTTGGTTGCGGCAGCGGCCGCGTTGGCCGTGCTGTTCTATTTCATCAACCTGATTGCGCGGAAGCTGCCGCTGCGGCCGCTTTTCATCATCACCTCGGCGTTCCTGTTCGCGATGGCGATCAAGTTCATCGGCGAGGCCGTGCAGGAGTTCCAGGAACAGGCGATCATCACGGTCACCGAGGTCAAGGGCTCGGCGTTCCTGACCGCGATTGGCTTGAATCCAACGCTTGAAGCGCTGTCGATCCAGGGCCTGGTGATCCTGTTTGCGCTGGCGACCTATTCGGTGGTCCAGCGCAACAACCGCCTGATGCGCGAGGACAAGGCAATGCGCGCGGCCGAGTAGTTCGCCGCGCTACGCTGCCTGCCGGTTGAGTCCGAGATAGTCGAGCCCGATATCGAGCGCGGCGGAGCTGTGGGTCAGCCAGCCGGCGGAAATCAGGTCGACGCCGGTCGCGGCGATCGCTTTGGCGGTCTCGGCGGTGATGCGGCCGGAAGCTTCCGTGATCGCCCGGCCGCCCGTCATCGCCACCGCCTGCCGCAGTTGCTCGAGCGTCATGTTGTCGAGCAGGACGGCATCCACGCCGATCGCGAGAACCTGTTCAAGCTGGGCCAGCGTGTCGACCTCCACCTCGATCTTGACGAGGTGGCCGGCATGCGCTTTCGCGCGCTCGATCGAGGTTCTGACATCGCCGGCCAGCGCGATGTGGTTGTCCTTGATCAGGATGGCGTCGTCGAGGCCAAAGCGGTGATTGCTGCCGCCGCCGGCGCGGACCGCGTATTTTTCCAGCGCGCGCAATCCAGGCGTGGTCTTGCGGGTGCAGACGATGCGTGCCTTGGTGCCTTGCGCGGCTGATACCAGCGAGGCCGTTGCGGTGGCGACGCCGCTGAGATGGCAGAGGAAGTTCAGCGCCGTCCGTTCACCGGTCAATAGCCCGCGCGCCGGCCCCTCGATGGCGGCGATCGTATCTCCTGGCGCCACCACGCTGCCGTCAGGCCGCTCCGCGGTGAGCCGGATGGCAGGATTCACGAGCTGAAACGCACAGCGCGCGATGTCGAGCCCGGCGACGACGCCGGGCTGGCGCGCGCGCAGCACCAGAGATGCCTGCCTGTCGGCCGGGACGATTGCATCCGCGGTGATGTCGCCGGCGCGGCCTAAGTCTTCGAGCAGGGCGGTTCGAACCAGCAGTTCGTACATGATGGGCAGAAGTGGCGTTAGTGTCACGGCTGGGCGCTCCCAACAGACAGAGATCCGGTTTCAACGATGTCGCGGGCGCCGTCGAGCACGTCCGCAAGCGAGATGGAAGACGGCATGGCCGAGGGCAGGGTGTCGGGGAAGTCGCTGCGATAATGCCCGCCGCGGCTTTCCTCGCGCCGCCAGGCGGCGACCGCGATCATCAATCCAACCAGCGCGGGATCGGAAGCCGCACTGCTGCCGCTGGCGATCGGATAGAGGCCGCGGATCGCGCGTTCAATACCGTGCCGATCGCGGAGCACGCCGAGGCCTTGCGACAGGATCGGCCGCACGGCCGAAGGATCGGATGCGGACGGAGGCGTGTTGGCCGCACGCGCTGTCAGCGGACCGCGGCCCGCGCTCTGGACGCTCTCGGCGACCCATTGCGCGCAGACGATCGCTTCCATCAGCGAATTGCTGGCGAGCCGGTTGGCGCCATGCAGCCCGGTGCGGCTGACTTCGCCGCAGGCCCACAGGCCGTTGACGGTGCTACGGCCTTCGATATCCACCGATATCCCGCCCATGTGGTAGTGCACCGCCGGCCGGACCGGAATCGGATCGGTCGCGGGATCGATCCCGGCCATTTTGCAGAAGGCCGAAATGACGGGATAGCGTTTTGCGAATTCCGCTCCCGGATGTTTCCGCGCGTCGAGGAAGACGCGATGTACTTCGGCGCGGCGGCGCCACACCGCGCGGGCGACGATGTCGCGGGCGGCGAGTTCGGCGCCGGGCTGGTCGGCCATGAAGCGTTGACCGGTGTCGTCGATCAGGATCGCGCCGTCACCGCGTACAGCCTCGGTGACCAACGGCATCGGACGCGACGGACCGTCGAAGGCGGTCGGATGAAACTGGATGAATTCGAGATCGGACAGGAGCGCGCCGGCGCGTGCCGCCAGCGCGAGGCCCTGACCGAAGCAACCGGCGGGGTTGGTGCTGTCCAGAAACAGGCCGCCGATTCCACCCGTCGCAATCACGACGCGACCGGTGTCGATCACCAGCGGACCGTGCGCGTTCACCGCGAGTACGCCCTTGATGGCATTGTCTTCGACGATCAGGCTGCGCGCCTCGACGCCTTCCAGCAGAGTAATCGACGGGCAGCGGCGGACCGCTGCGATCAGCGCACGCATGATCTCGCGCCCGGTGCCGTCGCCCGTGGCGTGCACGATCCGGTTGCGGCCGTGCGCGGCTTCCAGGCCGAGCCGCCAGCCGCCGTCCGCCCGCCGGTCGAAGGCGACGCCAAGTCTGGCGAGATGCTCGACGGCCGCCGGTGCCGCATGAACGATGCGACTTGCGACGGCTTCATCGCACAGGCCTGCGCCTGCGGCGAGCGTATCGGCCAAATGCAGGGCAGGGTCATCGTCCCCGCCCATCGCTGCGGCAAGCCCGCCCTGCGCCCACAGGCTTGACGCTTCTGCGCCGAGCGGCGCCTTCGACAGCAGCAACACCGGCTCCGGCGCCATCTGCAGCGCCGTCATCAATCCGGCGGCGCCGCCGCCGATAATGACGGGACGGTTGCTGAGCGCTGAAATTTCCATGCTCATATCGCCAGCATCCTTTCGACGGCACGCCGGGCTGATACCGCGATGGCGGGATCGATCGTCACCTCGTGCCGGCCGGTCTCCAGCGCATGGCGGATGTTCTTCAGCGTAATCCGCTTCATGTGTGGGCACAGATTGCAGGGCCGGATGAACTCCACGTCGGGGTGGAGCACGGAAACGTTGTCGCTCATCGAGCATTCCGTCAGCAGAACGACCCGCGGCGGGCGTTTTTGGCCGACGAAGTCCGACATCGCCGCCGTGGAGCCGGAGAAATCGGCTTCCGCGACCACTTCGGGCGGGCACTCCGGATGCGCCAGGATGGTCACGTCAGGGTGATTTTCGCGCAATTGCCGGACGTCGGACGCCGTAAACAACTCATGCACCTCGCAATGGCCCTTCCATGCGATGATCTTGACGTTCGTCTGCGCGGCGATGTTCTGCGCGAGATATTCATCCGGCAGCATGATCACGCGCTCGGCGCCGAGCGACTCCACGACCTTGAGCGCGTTGCCGGAGGTGCAGCAGATGTCGGATTCCGCCTTCACCGCCGACGAGGTGTTGACATAGGTGACGACGGGGACGCCGGGATAGCGCTGCCGCATCAGCCGCACGTCCTGCGCGGTGATGGAGTCCGCCAGCGAACAGCCCGCCGCGAGATCCGGGATCAGCACGGTCTTTTCCGGATTCAACAGCTTGGCCGTCTCGGCCATGAAGTGCACGCCGGCCAAGACGATGATGTCGGCATCGACCTTGGTGGCTTCGCGTGCCAGCAAAAGGCTGTCGCCGACGATGTCGGCGACGCCGTGGAAGATTTCAGGCGTCTGGTAGTTATGCGCGAGGACGACGGCGTTGCGGCTTCGCTTGAGTTCGAGGATCGCGTCGACGTCCTCCGCGAAGGTGGCCCATTCAGGCGGCGGAATGACCCGTTTGACCCGATCGTAAAGCGCTGCGGAACGAGCGAGCGCGGTAGAGCTGAGGCTGGCCATTTATACTCTCCGTGAGCATATCTTGGCTTATACTTATCCTGAGCATAACCGATGTCAAGTGCGCGATAGCGGGAGCTTGGTTCCGGCGATGGCCCGTTCCGCCAGCACGCCGTGACGGAACCGGAACAATTTGGCGGGGCGGCCGACGGTATCGGCGGCGATTGCGCCAGTTTCCTCAACGAGTTGCTGCTGCTCGATCAGGCGGCGAAAATTCTGCTTGTGCACCAGCCGGCCTGCAAGCGCCTCAACACTGCGTTGCAGTTGCAGCAGGGTGAATTCCGCCGGCATCAGTTCGAACACCACGGGACGGTATTTGATCTTGGCACGCAGCCGCGCGATCCCGGTCGCGAGAATGCGGCGATGATCTCCGGTCATTTGCCTGCCAGGAATGACGGCAGTGGCATCTGCCCCGTCACGCACCGCTTCCGGTATCAAGCCGGCCTCGTAGAGCAGTTCATAACGCTGCAGGACCAGTTCCTCGTTCCATTCGCGCTCGTCGAGCCCAAACGTGATGGCGGCGCGCTGCCAGCGTTCGCGCTGCAGGCCAGCAGTAGCTGCAGTTTTCGACCACGCCCGAAGCCGGGATGCCAATGTCTTCGCCAGCGTAGCGGGAAGACCGGACCGTTGATCCTCCCAGGGGAAATATTCGTACCAGCCGGACCAATGCGCCTCAAAGCCCGCGCCGACCTTGTCTTCGCGGGTCAGGCCCAGATAGCTGATCGAGATCGAATGCGGCGACTTGGCATCTCCGGCCCGCCCGCGATCGGCGAAAGTGTAGAGCTGCTCGACATAGCCGAGCGGGTGGCCGGTCTGCGCCTCGACCCACGCCCGCAATCCGGTCTGCAGCGAACGGTGCGCAAATTCGAACGGGCCGCTCGGCAGCGCGCCGGCGTTGGCGATGGTCATGATCTTGGGCTCACCGTCGGTCACGGCGACGAGGACGGCGACGAGATCCGCCGTGGTCGCATTGGCAGCGCCCGTTTTGCTGGCTTTCCGCGGTACCCCTGCCACGTCGGTCGTCCGTCTCCGTTGTTTGGCCAATGCGCGTTTAGCAATATCCGTACACGCCGCAAGCATACGGCAGGCGGTTCCAATAGGGACCGTAGGAGGGGCCGCCGTAATAGGGGCCGTCATAGCTGTAGGAATGGTTGGTTCCGTAATAGCCGGGCAGCGTGGAAGAGCCCGGCAGCAGCGGCGTGCCGTAGACGCGCGGCGCATAGGGCACCACACCCACCGGCGTGAACAGCACGTCGGGATCCTCTTCCTCGACCACCAGCGTACGGCCACGGCGCACATAGAGCGGCGCTGCGGCAGGCGCAACCGTGGTCCGGTAGTTGTAATGGGCGCGGGGCAGGCCGGGCGGCAAATTGCTGGCAGCGCGAACCGCGGCGTTTTTGGGGGCGGCGCGCTTGGGGGCGGGAGTGCCCTCGGCGCTCCTGGTGGCGGGGCTGTCCGCGCTCTTGGGAGCGGGGGTTTCGTCGGCGGCGGCGGTTCCGATCGCGAAAATCGCGACCAGGAATGGCGTCATCCAGCGCAGCATCGTTGGCTCCGAATCATCGAGGGCGGCTCAGCGCCACTTTATGCCGGAATGAGCGTTAACGAGAGGCTTGTAACGTAGGGGCTGACGGGCGGCTAGGCCGAGACATCCCCCGGTCGTCATCGCCCGCCTTGTGCGCAATTGCGCACTGGGGCGGGCGATCCAGTATTCCAGAGAAGACGGCTTGGTCCGAGAGGCCGCAGCGTACTGGATACCCGCCTTCGCGGGTATGACAACTTTTTGTGGGGCTGCACAGTGTGTGCTTCACGCTAAGCGTCGAACGTCCCTCACGCGCTCAACGCCTGCTCCAGGTCCGCGATCAGATCTTCCTTGTCCTCGATGCCGATCGAGAGGCGCACGACATCGGGCGCCGCGCCGGACTTCACCTTGGCGGCGTCGTCGAGCTGGCTGTGGGTGGTCGATGCCGGGTGGATCACCAGCGAACGAGTGTCGCCGACATTGGCCAGATGCGAGAACAGTTTCAGGTTCGACACCAGGTTGACGCCGGCGTCGTAGCCGCCCCGCAGGCTGAAGGTGAACACCGCACCGGCGCCCTTCGGCGCGTATTTGCGCGCGAGCTTGTTGTACTTGTCACTGGCGAGGCCGGCATAGTTCACCGACGCCACCGCGGAATGGCCGGCAAGAAATTCCGCGATCGCCTTGGCATTCTCGCAATGCTTCTGCATGCGCAGCGGCAGCGTCTCGATGCCGGTCAGAATCATGAAGGCGTTGAACGGCGAGATCGCCGGGCCGAGGTCGCGCAATCCAAGCACGCGGCAGGCAATCGCGAAGGCGAAATTGCCAAACGTCTCCTGGATCCTGATGCCGTGATATTCCGGCCGCGGCTCGTTGAGCATCGGATATTTGTTGTCCTTTGACCAGTCGAAGGTGCCGCCATCGACGATGATGCCACCGAGCGAATTGCCGTGGCCGCCGAGAAATTTGGTCAGCGAGTGCACGACGATGTCGGCGCCATGGTCGATCGGGCGGATCAAATACGGCGTCGCCAGCGTGTTGTCGACGATCAGCGGCACGCCGGCCTTGCGGGCCACTTCCGCGATTCCCTCGATATCGGTGATGCTGCCCGCGGGGTTGGCAATCGATTCGATGAAGATCGCCTTGGTGCGCGGCGTCACCGCGCGCTCGAAACTGCCGATATCGTCGGGGTCGGCCCACACCACGTTCCAGCCGAAGCTCTTGAACGCATGCGTGAACTGGTTGATCGAGCCGCCATAGAGTTTTCGCGCGGCGATGAACTCGTCGCCGGGCATCAGCAGTTGTTGCAGCACCACCACCTGCGCCGCGTGTCCCGAGGCAACCGCGAGCGCCGCGGTGCCGCCTTCCAGCGCCGCAATGCGCTCTTCCAGCACGGCGGTGGTCGGGTTGCCGATGCGGGTATAGATGTTGCCGAAGGCCTGCAGCCCGAACAGCGAGGCGGCATGGTCGGCATCGTTGAACACAAAGGACGTGGTTTGATAGATCGGCGTCACCCGCGCGCCCGTGGTGGGATCGGGCTGCGCACCGGCATGCACGGCAAGGGTCGAAAATCCCGGGAGACGGTCAGTCATTCTTTACGTCCTGTTCTTTGGCTTGCTCGAAATGCGTTGAAGATGCTGATGGCAGGCGTGTCCGCCGTCAAGGCGAGGCGTTCACATCTGGGGAATTGAAAACGGCCTGCTTCGTCAGGCCGCGTCTTCGAAATAATCGTTTCTCATTGCTTCACGTCGGCTCGCTTTTGTTCTTTGCGGCACGATCCGATGCCGCCGTCGGGCCGCCGCTGACGCTGGTCCGGTTCAGCGACAGCCGCATGCCCTGCGTCGGGATCGGCGCTCGCTTCGAGCTCAGCGTGCGCGAATTGACTCCCATCCATGATATTTCCGACGACAGCCGTCCATACTCGATCTTGGGGCAGCGGTTCATCACCACCTTGAGGCCGGCGGCTTCGGCTTTCTCGGCAGCCGCGTCGTCGCGCGCGCCGAGCTGCATCCAGATCACTTTCGGCGGCGACGACAATGTCAGGGCCTCGTCGACAACAGGCATGATATGGCTGGAGTTGCGGAAGATGTCGATCATGTCGACGGGATGGCCGATATCCGACAGTGAGGCGACGAACGGTTTTCCGAGCAGGCTCTTGCCGACGTGACCCGGATTGACCGGGATCATGTCGTAACCGCGCTGCGCCAGGTATTTGAAGGCGAAGTAGCTCGGCCGCACATTGACCGGCGAGGCGCCGACCATCGCGATCGACTTCACGCCGTTGAGGATGCTGCGGATGTAGTTATCGTCGTAGTTATCGTGGTTCATTTTGTATCCACTTGCGTCATTGCGAGCCACCGGGTCGGGCGAATGCCCGCCCGATGACAGGCTCCGCGAAGCAATCCATCTTTCCGTTATGCCGCGCTATGGATTGCTTCGCTGCGCTCGCAATGACGGATAATCACTTATCCTGCCATTTCGGTTCGCGCTTCTCGATGAAGGCGCCGATGCCTTCCTCGGCGT
Organism: Bradyrhizobium sp. 170; assembly: GCF_023101085.1. Lineage (NCBI taxonomy): Bacteria > Pseudomonadati > Pseudomonadota > Alphaproteobacteria > Hyphomicrobiales > Nitrobacteraceae > Bradyrhizobium > Bradyrhizobium sp. 170. The sequence continues at coordinate 4,136,507 of NZ_CP064703.1, forward strand.
CGCGCGCCATCATGTTCTCGGTCATTACCTCGGCCGTATAGCGATAGGCGTCGGCGAGGCTCATTTCGGCCTGGCGATAGAACGCTTCCTTGCCGAGCTTGATCGTGTAGGCGGATTTGAGCGCGACCTTCTGCGCCAGCGCGATCGCCGCATCGCGTTCGGTGCCGGCGGCGACGACGCGGTTGACGAGGCCGATATTCTTTGCCGTCGCCGCCGAGATCGGCTCGCCCGTGAGCAGCATCTCCATCGCCTGCTTGCGCGGGATATTGCGCGACAGCGCCACCATGGGCGTCGAACAGAACAGGCCGATATCGACGCCGGGCGTGGCGAAGCCTGCGGCCTCGGAGGCGACGGCGAGATCGCAGCTCGCCACGAGCTGGCATCCGGCGGCCGTCGCGATACCCTGCACGGCGGCGACGACGGGCTTCGGCAGATGCACGACTGCCTGCATCATCGCGCTGCAGGCGTTCATGATCTGCCCGAAATAGGCGCGGCCGCGATCGGCATCGCTGCGGCGCGCGGTCAGTTCCTTCATGTCGTGGCCCGCGGAGAAGGCCGGACCATTGGCCGCGATGACGACCGCGCGCACGCTGTTGTCGTCGTGGATTTGCTTGAGCGCGCCGTGCAGCTCGGCGATCAGGCCCTCCGACAGGCTGTTGCGCGCCGCCGGCCGGTTGAGGGTGAGCAGGCGGATGCTGCCGACGTTTTCCTGCAGCAGGATCGGAGGTTGTGACGTAGGCGCGCGAGCAGTCTGGGCGGGCATTTCTGAGGTTTCCACTCCGAGAATTTTGTTTGGGCTTTGATGACAACCTAATGTAACAGGCACCCTTAATCGAGGGCAGGGGTGGCATGGCGGCAGCGAAAATGAGCGTGGCTGAGCTGGAGAAGTTCCTCCGCGAGGAATTTCCGCAGGCCTTCAGCGATGGCGATGTCACCATCGAAAGCGCCGATGGCGAGACCTGCCTGCTGCGCCGGCGCTTCGACGACCGCATGCTGCGCCCGGGCGGCACGGTGTCGGGGCCGACGCTGATGGCGATGGCCGATTTCGCGATGTATGTGGTGCTGCTCTCGGCGATCGGCCCGGTTGGCCTCGCAGTGACCACCAACCTCAACATCAATTTCCTGCGCAAGGGCCAGCCCGGCCAGGATGTGCTGGCGGCGGCGAAGCTCTTGAAACTCGGCAAGCGGCTTGCGGTCGGCGAAGTCAACCTGTTGTCGGGGTCATCGCCCGATCCGATCGCCCATGTGACAGCGACCTATTCCATTCCAAACACATAGGCTTTCGCGCGGTATTATTGCACCATATTTTTAAGTCATTGTGAATGCTAGTTTATTTAACACGAAATGGCATTGACGCGCCGCGCCCGGTTCTCTAGAAACCGCGCAGTTCGGCGCATCTGGCGCCGATTTCCATTTTCACGGATTTCCTCACATGAAAACGTTTTCGGCAAAGCCCGCCGAGGTGACGAAGAAGTGGGTGCTGATCGACGCCAAGGGTTTGGTGGTCGGCCGGCTCGCCACCCTGGTCGCGATGCGCCTGCGCGGCAAACACCTCCCGACCTACACGCCCCACGTCGATTGCGGCGACAACGTCGTCATCATCAACGCGGCGCATGTCGTGCTGACCGGTCGCAAGCGCGACAACAAGGTCTACTACAAGCACACCGGCTTCATTGGCGGTATCAAGGAACGCACCGCGAAGTCGATCCTCGAGGGTCGTTTCCCCGAGCGCGTGGTCGAGAAGGCCATCGAGCGCATGATCCCGCGCGGCCCGCTCGGCCGTGTGCAGATGGGCAATCTGCGCGTTTATCCCGGCGCCGAACATCCGCATGAAGCCCAGCAGCCCGAGAAGGTTGATATCGCTTCGATGAACCGCAAGAACATGAGGGCCGCATAAGATGTCGGATACCATGCAGTCGCTCGACCAGTTGGCGTCGCTGAAGACGGCGTCGCCGGAAGCGCCGAAATACGTCAAGAAGATCGACAAATACGGCCGCGCCTATGCCACCGGCAAGCGCAAGGACGCGGTCGCCCGCGTCTGGATCAAGCCGGGCGCCGGCAAGATCGTGGTCAACACCCGCGAAGTCGAAGTCTATTTCGCCCGCCCGGTGCTGCGCATGCTGATCCAGCAGCCGCTGGTCGCAGCCGCACGCGCCGGCCAGTACGACGTCATCTGCACGGTCGCCGGCGGCGGTCTGTCAGGCCAGGCGGGTGCCGTGCGTCATGGCATCTCCAAGGCGCTGACGAACTTCGAGCCGGATCTGCGCGGCGTCCTCAAGAAGGGCGGCTTCCTGACCCGCGACTCCCGCACCGTGGAGCGCAAGAAGTACGGCCGGGCGAAAGCGCGCAAGTCGTTCCAGTTCTCGAAGCGCTAATTGCTTCGCTAAAATTTGCAGCGCTTGCTGCATTCGCGAGACGAAAAGGGCGCCCAATCGGGCGCCCTTTTTGCTTACTATTTAGTGATGGGTTACCACGGATTTTCGTGAAAACTTGCTTACCCGCACAAACGAAATTGGAACACGGCGCTCCTAGTGTCCCCAATGCGATGGCGCGAAATTGCATTTCAGTATGCGCCGAACAAGTTGCATCACACGCGTTCGGGTGAGCCCATGTCGTTCGATACGTCCACGCTATATCTGTTTGCCACGATGGTTGCAGGCATGCTCGGGGCCATGCTGCTGCTGTTCGGCAAGCAGGAAAACATTCCAGCCTTGAAGTGGTGGGGGACGGCCTATCTGCTTGGCGCATCGTCGGTGGCGATCTGGACCATCGGCGGCGCCAAACTCGGCGAGCCGCTGTTGCTGGCGCTGCATGCGCTTGGTTTCGTGGCCTGCGGCATGGTCTGGAACGCCTCGCGCGTATTCCACGGCCGCAAGCCCAATCTGCCGGGGCTGTTGTTTGGCGCGGTCGTCTGGGTCGGCACGGTGCTGGCTTTGCCATCATTGAATCCCGCGATGCGGCTGATCGTCGGTGCGGCGATTGTTGCGATCTATGCGGGGCTGACGGCTTCCGAATTGTGGAGCGAGCGGCGGCGGACGATGCACAAGCGCTGGCCGACGATTGTCGTACCCGTGATGCATGGTTGCGTGCTGGCGCTGCCGATCCTGCTCGGCAGTCTGCTGCGCCCGCATGACGAAACCTTCACCAGTAGCATCTGGGTGACGGCGTTCTCGATCGAACTGGTGCTGTATGCGATCGGCACGGTGTTCGTCATCTTCATGCTAGTGTCGGACCGCGCCGTGACGGTGCACAAGACCGCGGCTTCGGTCGATCCCTTGAGCGGAATGCTGAACCGCCGTGGTTTTTCGGAAGCCTGCAACCGGGTGATCGAACGCGAGGCCGCCGCGGGGCGACCGGTGTCGGTGATGATTTTCGATATCGACCATTTCAAGAGCATCAACGACCGCTTTGGCCATCCCGCCGGCGACGAGATCCTCAAATTGTTCTCTACCGTCGTGGTCAGCAATTTGCGCATCAGCGACCTGTCGGGGCGGATCGGCGGCGAGGAGTTCGCGGCGTTGCTGGCGTGTCCGCTGGAAGAGGGCGTGATCGTGGCCGAGCGCGTGCGCGAGGCGTTCGAGGCGTCCAACATCGCCTGCGAGGAAGGCCCGGTCGATACCACGGTCAGCATCGGCGTCGCCGGCGGACCGGCGGGCACGGAGCTCGACGTGCTGCTGGCGGCGGCCGACACCGCGCTCTATCAGGCCAAGCGCAGCGGCCGTAACCGGGTCGAGGCCGCGGAAGAGCTGCCGCTGTCGCTGGAGAACTGGCGGCGCAAGACCGCCGGCCGCGCAGCTTCGCAACGCCAGGTGCCGGCGGCGACTTGACGAAGCGGGTGGCGTTGACGCCTGAGCGTTTTGCCGCCATATACAAAGCATGAATAAGCTTCTCTCAGCCGCATTGACCACCACCGCGACCGCTTACGGCGGATCGCCTTCTGGTCGTGCGCGCTAGAGACAAGCGTACTTCAGCCAGAAAAGGCCCCGCCGGTGACGGACGGGGCCTTTTCTGTTTTTGATGGTCCCCCGTCCGCGCTTTTTCCCCTCGCAAGGATTACAGCTATGGACGATCTCGACCACAGAAATCTCGGTGTGCAGCTCAAGCTCTGGCACCTTCAGGAAGATGCGCCGGGCATGGTGTTCTGGCATCCGCGCGGCTACGCGGTCTATCGGGTGCTGGAGGACTATCTCCGGCGCAAGATGCGCCAAGCCGGCTATGCCGAGGTCCGGACGCCGCAGCTGCTGCCAAAGGAGTTTTGGGGCCGCAGCGGCCACTGGGACAAGTTCGGCGAGCACATGTTCCGGGTCGACGACGGCGAGCACGCGATGGCGCTGAAACCGATGTCGTGCCCGTGCCACGTGCAGATCTTCAACAAGGGCCTGCGCTCGTGGCGGGAGCTTCCGATCCGCTATGCCGAGTTCGGCGCCTGCCACCGCAATGAGCCGTCCGGTTCGCTGCACGGCATCATGCGGACGCGCGCCTTCGAGCAGGACGACGCGCATGTGTTTTGCCGCGAGCAGGACGTCGAGGGCGAAGTCGCGTGCTTTATCGCCCTGCTGGACGAGGTCTATCGCGACCTCGGCTTTCCCGACTACGAGGTGGCGCTGGCGACGCGGCCAGCGGTGCGCGCCGGCGACGACGCGACGTGGGACTGGTCGGAGGCGAAGCTCGGCGATGCCGCGCGGCAATGCGGCCTCGCGCCTCAGATCAACCCCGGCGAAGGCGCGTTCTACGGACCGAAGCTGGAATTTGCGCTGCGCGACCGGCTGGGACGATCCTGGCAGTGCGGCCAGTGCAACTCGACGGCGTGCTGCCGCAGCGGCTCGAGGCGTCCTACGTCGCCCCCGACGGCAGCCGTGCGAGGCCCCTGATGATCCACCACGCCATCTTCGGATCGCTCAGTCGCATGATCGCGATCCTGCTCGAGCACCATGGCGGCGTGCTTCCGTTCTGGCTGTCGCCGGACCAGGTGGCGGTTGCGCCGATCTCGAAAGACCAGGCCGGATACGGCGCGGACGTGCTGACGGCGTTTTGGGATGCCGGGATCCGCGCCGTTGCCTATGACGGCGCCGATACCCTTTCGCGGCGCATCGTGGCGGCGCATGAAATGGCGGTGCCGGTGATGGCTATCGTCGGCGGGCGCGAGATGAGGGACGGCCGGGTGAGTCTGCGCGCGCGCGACGGCTCACAGGCCGACGTTCCGCTGGCCGAGGCGGTGTCCCGCCTGCAGGCGAGGGCCCGGCCGGGCGCCAATATGGCCGAAGCCTTGTAAACGTGCCTCAGGCGCACGCCGATCGGTGGATCCCTAGCCAGCCGGCGTTGGCGCAGCGCCCGCGGACGCAGGATCCTGGGCAAGCGGGCCATAGGAAGAGGCGGTATGTCGCCTGCACATCGATTCATTTCGCTGCCGATGCGGAGTTTGGTCCTTTGACCCGAAGCGGTCACTTGCGATTTAAAGACCAATTGGTCTATATGTTAGCAATGAGCCACCAAACACCAGTGCAGTTGCCCCGTGGCCGCCCCCGAAGTTTTGACGTGGAAGCCGCTGTCGAACGCGCGATGGGTGTGTTCTGGTCGCGCGGCTATCACGCCACGGCGCTCCCGGACCTTCTTCGCGCGACAAAGCTCTCGCGTGGCAGCCTTTACGCCGCTTTCGGTGACAAGCACTCGCTCTTCTTGCGTGCGCTTGATCGCTACATTGCCGATGCCCTGACACGGATGGATATCGAACTTGACCCCCGCAGAGAGCCGGTCGACGGCCTGCGGGCCTACCTTGCCGGCTACGTTGACCGCACGACCGGTGCCAGTGGTCGGCGCGGATGCCTGCTGGTGGCCACAGCCATGGAACTGGCCGGCCAGGATGCTGAAGTTGGCCGTCGCATCGCCAGCTTTTTCAAAGCCATGGAGGCCAAGGTGGCCCATACACTTTCCCGTGCGAAGACGGCGGGCAAGTTGGCCGATGGCGTTGAGCCTTCAAGTGCCGCCCGAATTCTCGTCTGTTTCGTTGAGGGGCTGCGAGTGGTCGGCAAAACGGCGCCGACACGGATCACATCGCAAGCCACCGCTGACGCTCTTCTCGACCGCTTCATTAGGTAAACAACCCATGGACGCCTCCGCTATTGGCGCGCGCCGATATATAGACTGATCGGTCTTGAAAGGAAAGATGCCATGTCTGCCATCCAGATCGTCTGCGCGGTGGCCGTTCCCTTGCTCTGGGGTTACCAGTTCGTGGAGATCAAAGTGGGCGTTGCGGAGTTTCCGCCTCTCTTCTTCCTCGCACTGCGCTTCCTGGCCATCGCGCTTCTGCTTGTTCCGTTCGTAAAAAGGCCTTCGCGTCAACAGTTCGGCCCTATCGCAGCTATTTCGATTTTCCTTGGTGGACTGAACTTCGGGCTCTTCTATGTTGGCCTTGGGCTCGGCTCAGGAAGCATGTCGGCCGTCGCATATCAACTCGCCACGCCCTTCACCGTCCTGCTGGCGTGGCCGCTGCTCGCGGAGAGGCCGTCTCTCACCACGTCCGCCGGAGTGGTGACGGCATTCGTCGGCGTGGTCGTGTTGGCAGCGGAGCCTGGCCTGTCGGCACACGCGCTTCCGCTGCTGCTTGTGGTCGGGGCAGCCTTCGCATTCGCGGTGTCCAACATCTTGACGAAACGCTACGGCCCTTTTGATCCCCTGATGTTGATGGGGTGGTCGTCGCTGCTCACGGTGCCTCAGGTCATGTTGATGTCGTTACTCATTGAACATGGACAACTGGCAAGCCTTGTCACGGCGGATGAACGTGGCTGGCTGGCACTCGCCTACACAATTTTCATCGGAGGAATTGTTGGGTTCGGACTTTGGTTCTGGCTGATTGCCCGATGCTCCATGGGCCGCGTCGCACCCTTCGGTCTGCTGCTTCCGGTGTTCGCCTTGATTTCGAGCGTGTTGTTCCTTGGCGACCGCATGACCCCAAAGTTGATTGTCGGTGGGCTGCTCGCGATCTCCGGCGTCGCCATTACACAAGTAAGACCGAGCGCTCGACCAATTTGAACCCGGAAGGCGCGTCGTGGCGACTTTCGGGGCATAGCGGATATTGGTCAAGCCCGCACCAATCAATCTCGATTTATGAGTACGCACCCTGGTGCGACAGGCCGGCCTTGATCGCGAGCTCCTGCACGACGGCCGCGACACGCATCAGTTGGGGCAGGGCCTGGTCGCGGAAGGCGGCCATATCCATGCGTGTCGCATCGACCGTCACGCTCAAACCGGCAGTTACCGAACCTTGCGCGCTGAAGATCGGCGCGGCCAGCGTGCGCAGACCATAGGCATTTTCGCCGTCGGAAACCGCGTAGCCCTGCTGCCTGACCAGGTCGAGCCGGTCGAGCAGGGCATCGAGGTCGGTCAGCGTTCGCTCCGACAATTTGATGCGCGGCCGCAATTCCAAACGGCGAATTTGCTCGTCGCGCGGCAGGTGCGCCAGCATGATATGGCCGAGGGCTGCACTGTAAGCCGGAATTCGCGTGCCGGGCCGGCGGTCCATCTTGTGGCGGTCGAGGCCAGTGCCGAGGCGAGCGAGATAGATCACGTCGCCTCCATCGAGTGCGCCGAGTGACGCCGCGTCGCTCACTGACGGCACGAGGTCGCGCAGCAACGGCTCGGCCAAAGCGCGCAGCGTTCCGCCCGATAGCACCGTGTAGCCGAGATCGAGACAGGCGACGCCGAGCCGGAACCGGCGGCTCTGCGGAATGCTCTGGAGATAGCCGAGTTCAGTCAGGGTCTGGATCAGGCGGAACGCCGTTCCGCGATCGAGATTGGCGCGCGCGGCAATCTCGCTGAGCGTCAATTCATAGGCCTCGCTGGAAAAGCTCCGCAGCACCGCGAAGGCCTTGCCGACGGAGGCAACGTAGTTCTTGGGATTCTTCGGCGGTGTGGGGGGCGCGCGCTTGGCGGGTGCTTTGCGTGCCTTGGCCATCTCAATACCTGCTTTGCAATAACGACGGTCGGTGGCCCTTGACGCGGCGCAGGCCCGGTCTTACGAAGGTGCATAAAATACAACAAATGTTCGCATTCCGAACAATGCTTTTTCGGCGATCGGAGGAAGTTTGTCAACATCGTCCCTGCATCCTCATGGCGTGTTCAGTGCGGCGCTGACGCCGCTCGACGCCGAGCTCGCCCCCGATCACGCGCGTTTCGTCGCGCATTGCCGCTACCTCCTGAGTGAGGGCTGCGATGGCATCGCGCTGCTCGGCACCACCGGCGAGGCTAACTCCTTCTCGGCTGCAGAACGCACCGCGCTGCTCGAGGCGGTCGTGCGGGATGGCATCGCGCCGAGCCGGCTGCTGCCCGGGACCGGCGTCGCGGCGCTCAGCGAAACGGTGGCGCTGACACGCCACGCGCTCTCCGTCGGCGTCGATACCGTGGTGATGCTGCCGCCATTCTACTACAAGGGCGTCACCGACGACGGCGTCTATGCGTCCTACAGCGAAGTCGTGCAGCGGCTTGGCGATGCCCGGCTGCGGATCGTGCTCTACCATATTCCGCAGATGTCGGCGCAGCCGATCTCGCATGCATTGATCGAGCGGCTGCGCGCGGCCTATCCGACGACCTTTATCGGAATCAAGGATTCTTCGGGCGACTTCGCCAACATGACCGCGATGGTCGAGCGCTTTCCGGGCTTTGCGGTGCTGGCCGGCGCGGATCCGTTGCTCTTGCCGCTGCTGCGCAAGGGCGGCGCGGGGTGCATCACCGCGACCTCCAATCTCGTGGCGCGCGATCTCGCCTACGTCTACCGGCACTTCCGCGACCGTGACGATGACGCCGCTCTTGCTGCCGCGCAGGCGCGCATCGTGAAGGCGCGAGAGCTCGTCTCACGTTTCCCGCAGATGGCATCGCTTAAGGCGCTGGTCGCTGAGCGTACTGGCCATGCCGGATGGCAACGCCTCCGGCCGCCGCTGGAGTCTCTGCCGGCTGCGCATCTGAAAGAGCTGCTTGCGGACGCTGGCGCGTCTGCTGCCGTCAACGCCTAGCGGCGTGAACACGGGGCGATCTGATGTCCGAGTCCATCCAGGATGTCCTTGCCGGAATGGCGGCGCTGGTCGGCGACAATCACGTCATCGATTCCGGCTCCGATCAGGAGCCCTATGTAGTGGATTGGCGCGGACGCTATCGCGGTCGCGCCGTTGCGGTCGTGAAGCCCGGCTCGACCGCCGAGGTTGCGGCGGTTGTCCGCTATTGTACCGACAAGCGGCTGGCGATCGTCCCGCAGGGCGGCAACACCGGCATGTGCGGCGCCGCCACGCCGGATGACGGCGCGTTCAATGTCGTGATCCGGCTTGACCGCATGCGGCGCGTGCGCGACGTGAGCCCGCTCGCCAATACCATCACGGTGGAGTCCGGCTGCATCCTCGCCGAGGTGCAGGCCGCGGCCACGGCGGCGGACCGCTATTTTCCGTTGAGCCTCGGGGCCGAGGGCTCCTGCCAGATCGGCGGCAACATCTCGACCAATGCCGGTGGCACGGCGGTGCTGCGCTACGGACCGATGCGGGATCTGGTGCTCGGGCTGGAAGTGGTGCTGCCGGACGGACGCATCTTCAACGGCCTGCGCGCGCTGCGCAAGGACAACACCGGCTACGCGCTCAAGCAGCTCTTCATCGGCGCGGAGGGAACGCTTGGCATCGTCACCGCGGCGGTGCTGAAGCTGTTTGCGCCGCCGCGCAGCTCGGCTCTGGCGCTGCTCAAATTGCATGATGTCGAGCAGGCCCTGCAGATCATGCAGCGCCTGCGCGGTGCCGTTGGCGACCGGCTCGGCAGCCTCGAAATCATGTCACGCAGCCAGATCGAGGCGATCGCTGCGACCGTGCCGCATGTCGCCATTCCCTTCGAGCTCACCACGCCGTGGTACCTGATCGTCGAACTGACCGACACGCTGGCCGGGATCGACCTCGACGAGCCGCTCGCCGCCGTGCTTTCGGAGGCGATGGATGCAGGCCTGGCCGAGGATGCCGTGCTAGCATCGAGCCTCGCCCAGGCCAAGGCGATCTGGGCGGTGCGGCACAGCGTGTCCGAAGGCAACAAGCGCAGCGGTTACGTGGTGTCGCACGACAGCGTGGTTCCGCTGGAAAACCAGGCCGCGTTCGCTACCAATGTCGAGACCAGGATCAGGGCGGCCGTTCCCCATGCGCGCGTGGTGATGCATGGCCATATCGGCGACGGCAATATTCACGTGGTCGCCCTGATCGACCGCGATCGCTGCCATGACCCAGCCACGACCGCCGCGCTGGTGGCGCGGATCAACGAGATTGTCGACGACGAGACCGCGGCGCAGGGCGGCGCGATCAGCGCCGAGCACGGCATCGGCATCACCAATCGCGGCCGGCTCGCGCGCGTGGCCGATCCACTCGATATCGACCTGATGCGCGGCATCAAGCAACTGCTCGACCCGAACGGCCTGATGAATCCGGACAAGATCTTCGCGACCGAGCGTCGCGTGACCGCCGCTGCAGGAGAGGCATCACGATGACGAGCATCCGCCTTCTTGCCGACGACCTGACCGGTGCGCTCGACACCGCGGCCGAGTTCGTCGGGCTGTGCGGACCGTTCGACGTGACCTGGCGCGAGGCGCTCTCGGCGAACAGCGCGCCGAGCCTTGCGATCGACAGCGGCACACGCGAGCTCGCAAGGGCTGAGAGCGCCGAGATCGTCGGACATCTCGCGCCGCTGCTGCGCGAGGGCGAGGGCACGATCGCCTACAAGAAAGTCGACAGCCTGCTGCGCGGTGCGTGGGCGGCGGAACTTGGCGCCTGCCTGCGCAGCGGCCGCTGGGCCTCCTGCGTCGTCGCGCCGGCCTTCGACTATCAGGGGCGCCGCACCCGCGACGGTCAGCAATTCGCGCGAACGCCGGATGGCGATTGGTATCCGGTCGGCGAGAATCTGCTGGCGCAATTGAAAGCGGTGAATATCGACGCCCGGCAAGGCGGGCCCGATACGCTGTCTCATGGTGGCGTGCAGGTCTTCGATGCCGAAAGCGACCGGGATCTCGATCGCGTAGTCGAGATGGGACGGCGCCTGGCCGCGCCCGTCCTGTGGTGCGGGAGCGGCGGACTGGCCGGTGCACTGGCGCGCGGCAGCCGCGCCGATGTACCGCGCCATCTGAAGAAGCCGGTGCTGGGATTGTTCGGATCCGATCAGATCGTCACCGCGTCCCAGCTTGAGGCGTGCGGCGAGGCCACTATCGCGCTTGCCGAACGCGACGCCGGAGGTGCGGCGCGGGTGCACCGCAAGCTCGCCGATGACGGTGTCGCACTGGTGAAATTTTCGCTGTCCGGGAGATTGTCGCGCGCAGAGGCGGCACATCGGATCGCGCATGAAATGACCACGCTGATCGGAGCGATTGATCCTCCCGGTACGCTGATCGTCGCCGGCGGCGAGACCCTGAAGGCCGTCTGCGTCGCGCTCGGTGCGCACGCGTTGCAGGTCGCCGGGCGTCTCGTGCCGGGGTTGCCGCGCTCGATTTTGCAGGGCGGCCGGTGGGCCGGTGTCGACGTGATCTCAAAATCCGGAGCATTTGGTACAAGGGAGCTGTGGCGCGACCTGCTCCAGGACAATCAATTGCTCAACACAGGGAACCCGACATGACCTCTCGCCATCTCGCAATTACCATGGGCGATCCGGCCGGGATCGGACCCGAGATCATCGTCAAGGCCTGCATCGGATTGCAGGACAGGATCGCAAAGGGCGATCTGCGCCTGCTGATCATCGGCAGCGGCGCCGCGTTGACCGAGGCAAAGGCTGCGCTCGGCGCCAGCCTCGCTATACCGCAGGTGAACGCCGAAGACAGCGATTGGCCCAATCTCTGTTTTCTGCAGGCCGACGCCGAAGGCGCGCCGATCCGTCCGGGCGTCCTGAGTGCCGATGGTGGACGGTTTGCGTTCAAGGCGATCGAGCAGGGCGTGCGGCTGACGCAGGCCGGCCGGACCGCGGCCATCGTCACGGCGCCGCTGAACAAGGAGGCGCTCAACAAGGCAGGTTACCATTATCCCGGGCATACCGAGATGCTGGCGCATCTCACCGGCGTGCGCGGCTCGGTGATGCTGCTGGCCCATGGCAACATGCGCGTCAGCCATGTCTCGACCCATGTGGCGCTGGAGGATGTACCGAAGCGGTTGACCCCGGAGCGGCTCCGTCAGGTGATCGATCTCACCGACGACGCGCTGCGCCGGCTCGGCATCGCGCGCCCCAAGATCGCCGTTGCCGCGCTCAATCCGCACGCGGGCGAGGGCGGGTTGTTCGGGCGGCAGGATATCGACGTTTCGGCGCCGACCATCGCCAAGGCGGTCGCAGATGGCCTCGATGTCGTCGGGCCGGTGCCGGGCGACACCATCTTCGTCAAGCTGCGCGCCGGCCAGTTCGATGCTGTTGTCGCGATGTATCACGACCAGGGGCACATTCCGGTAAAACTGCTCGGCTTCCAGGTCGATCCCGCGACCGGCCGCTGGCAGGAGCTTTCGGGCGTCAACATCACGCTCGGGCTTCCGATCATCCGCACCTCCGTCGATCACGGCACGGCCTTCGACATCGCAGGCAAGGGCATTGCCAACGAGCACAGCCTGATCGAGGCCATCGATTACGCCGAGCGCCTGGCCGGCGGCATCTCCGCAAGCTCCAAAGCAATGAGACCGGACGCGCAATGACCAATTCCTTCACGCCGATCGAGATCCTCCGTCCCACCGTCGTCGAGTTCGGGTGTGGAACGTTGCTGCCGCGGCTCGCTTCGCGGAGCGGATCGGTGCGCAGCGGCCGCTGGTGATTTCGGATCCCTTCAACGCGCGCCGCGTCGATCAGTTGGCACTGCCCCGGGCTGTCAAGGTATTCGGCGACGTGAAGCCCGAACCGGATCTGCCCAACCTCGAAAAGGCGGTGGCGATGGCGCGCGATATTGCGCCCGACCTCATCGTCGGTTTCGGCGGCGGCAGCGCGATGGATCTCGCCAAGCTGGTGGCCGTCCTCTGCACCGGTGAAGCGGCCTTTGCCGACATCGTGGGCGCCGAGAAGGTTGCGGGCCGCAGCGTCGCGCTGATGCAAATTCCGACCACTTCGGGGACCGGCAGCGAAGCCGGAACCCGTGCGCTCGTGACCGATCCGGCCAGCCGCAACAAGCTTGCGGTGCAGAGCCGCTTCATGCTGGCCGATATCGCCGTCGTCGATCCCGACCTCACGATGACCGTGCCGCAGGATGTGACCGCGGCCACCGGTGTCGACGCGCTGGCGCATTGCGTCGAGGCCTACACCAGCCGCAAGGCGCATCCTGCGATCGACCTTTACGCGATCGAAGGCGCGCGGCTGGTCGGACGCTATCTGCGGCGCGCGGTGACCGACGGCGGTGATCGCGAAGCCCGTGCGGGCCTTTCGCTAGCGTCACTCTACGGCGGCTATTGCCTCGGCCCGGTGAATACGACGGCCGGCCATGCCGTGGCTTATCCGCTTGGCACGCGGCACCATGTGGCGCATGGCCTCGCTTGCGCAGTGATCTTCCCGCATACGCTGGCGTTCAACATGCCGGCGACCTCGACGAAGACCATCGCAGTGCTGCATGCGCTCGGCCTGCCGGAGCGCAACGTTCCGGCGGCTGCGTTCGATGCCACCTATCGCTTCTGCGCCGATCTCGGCATCGAGATGCGATTGTCTGCGCTCGGCGTTCCCAGGGACGATCTCGACGTCATGGCGGACGAGGCCCACGCCATTCGTCGCCTGCTCGACAACAACCCGCGCGATTTGAGCCGTGACGAAATTTTGAAGATGTACGAGACGGCGTTCTAGCCGGCCGCCCAAGAGTGGGGCGGTTGCAAACCAATAACAAGCAGAAGCAGAGGAAACTTCGATGAGATTCATAAGGCTTATTCTTGCGTCGGCGATGCTGCTGGCGGCGTCCCCCGTGAAAACGGAGGATGCGTATCCTTCCAGGCAGGTGACGGTGATCGTTCCCTTCTCCGCCGGCGGCACCGCGGATATCTTCGCACGCATGGTCGCCAATCATCTTCAGGCGAAACTGGGCAAGCCGTTCGTGGTCGAGAATGTCAGCGGCGCCGGCAGCATCGTCGGCGTGACGCGGCTGGCGCGGGCGGCGCCGGACGGACTAACCCTCGGCCTCGCCAGCACATCCGCGCTTGCGATCAACCCGTCGCTCTATGGTCCGAAGCTCAGCTATCAGCCCGACAAGGATCTACAGCCGATCGCCCAGATCAGCGTCGTGCCCAACGTTCTGGTCGTCAACCCCGACAAGATTGCGGCGCGGACCATGCCGGACCTGATCGCCTACCTGAAGGCCAATCCGGACAAGGTCTCGTTCGGTTCGGCCGGCGTCGGCACCTCGCAGCATCTGGCGGCCGAATTGTTCCAGCAGATGACCGGCACCAAGATGGTGCATGTGCCCTACAAGGGCTCGAGCCCGATGCTGACGGATCTCCTCAGCGGCCAGATCGATCTCGCCTTCGACAACGTGCCGCTGCTTCTGCCGCACGCGAGGACCGGCAAGCTTGCGCTGATTGCGACAGCAACGCCCAAGCGCGCGTCGTTTGATCCGGATCTTCCCGCCGTCGCCGAGCATCTGCCCGGCTTCGAGGCGGTCGCCTGGCACGGCTTCTTCGTGCCGGCCGCGACGCCGAAGCCGATCGTCGAAAAGCTGTCGACGGAGATCCGGGCCTTCATGCAGCAGCCGGAGACGGTGCAGAAGATGGCCGAACTCGGTGCCGTTGCCGTAGCGCTGGAGCCCGCAGCATTTGCTGCCTACATCGCATCGGAGACGGCGCGGTGGAAGAAGGTCATCGAAGCCGCCAACATCAAGATGGACTAGAGATGCTCCGGACGGGCGGATAAGGAAAACCGCCGGCTTTCGGGAACATCGCGTGCAAACAGGACGATAGCTCCGGAGATTAATTCAATACTTTTGAACTGATCTCCGGGGGAAGATCGCGCGGTAACCTCCCGTTTACCATTCCGTCCATATCATCTGCGCCATGGATTCACCTCGCAGACGAAATTCCCAGGCCGCCCTGGTGTCGCTCGAAGCGGCAGCAGCCTCGGCCCGAGGCGGTTTTGGCTGCATGTTCTCGACCTCGGAAGAATTCGAGATGGCGCTCATCACGGAGCGTCGTGCGCAGGGGCGTTATGATCAGCGCAGAATGCGCTGGCCTGCCATCCTATTCGTCGGCTGTGCGCTGATGGTCGCCGGCACGGTGCTGCTGTTAGGCTAGCCGCTGACCCTTTACTTCGCCAACGGATCGGGGCGTACCTGAATATGCACCGCCCGCGGCTTTGAGCCCTTGCCGCCTTCCATCAACCAGGGTGTGCGGTCGCCGCTCGAGCTCCACAGCCCTCGGCCTTTCCAGCCCGCGGCCGGATCGTCAATGCGCCCGTCGAGGCCCTTGGCGAAAAAGCCGAGCGGATAGGGGATGCGCAGCATCACCATCTGCCCATCCTTGAGAGCCACGAAACCGTCGTTGAGGTTGGCGGTGGAGATCGGAATGTTCTCGCCGAGGCCGACCGTGTTGTGGTGATCAACCCAGGTGTAATAGCTCGCCTCGGCGCTCGAGCTCTCGAACCCTTCGAAGCCGGGGCCTGGATATTTGAAGTAGGAGAAGCCCTCCGGGCAATGGTTGCCGGTCGCGTTCGGCCCGTTCAGCGGGTTCTTGCATTTGCTGCGATCGAAGCGGATCAGGCTGCCGTTCGAGCCCGAGCCCCAGAGCACGCCGTTCTTGTCGATGTCTCCGCCGCGGACGCCGATGCCTTCCTTCGGGATGGCGTAAAACTCCGACAGTTTGGTCTTGGGATCGAAGCGCATGAAGCCGGGCTGGCCGACGAACACGTTGACGGTGTACCAGACCGAGCCGTCGGTCGGATGCGGCATCACGGCGTAAGGGCCTGAGCCCGCGACCCGCATGTCCTTGGCGGCCTCTGCCGGCTTACCCGGCTCGGTGTATTCGTCGACCTTGCCATTGCCGTTGGTGTCGAGCACGAACGGCGCCCAGCCCTGCGCTTTGACGACATCGCCGGTCTCGTCCCATAGCCTGGTGTTGACCCAGCCGGCGACCGGGCCGGTTCCCGAGACCCAGAGCGTATCGTCGGCATCGTAGCCGAACTGCGGGTGATGAGTGCCGAAGCAGGTATCGATGAAGTTGTATTTCTGGGTCTTGGGATCGAACACCGTCACTTGCCGCCCCGAACGTTCAAGCGGAAAGGCCTTGGCCGACGGATGATCTGACCCTTTCCGGCAGTAAGCCGGATTTTCGATGCCGCGCACCGCCGCCGCCAACCAAACGCGTCCCTTCTTGTCGAACATGCTGTTGTGATTGTTGGTTCGCTGGCTCCAGATCTTCTCGTCACCCCAATAGGCCGAGGGGCTGACCGGATTGAGGACGGCCGTGCCATGGAGCGGAGGGCCGAACGACTCCGGCGCATTGGGATCGGCGACCGGCATTTTTGAGAACGTCACCTTGTGCGTCTTCGGATCGAGGATCGGCATGTCGTCGGACGAGTATTCGTTCGCGCCGTACAGCGGGCCGTAGGCGTTGACCGTCGGATAGCGCCGGTCGGAGGAAATCAGATCGTGGACGAAATGTTTCTCCGTCGCCCATTCCCACGACGTGATTACGACATTGCGCTCGATGCCGGTCGGCCGCGGCGGTTTGGACTTCGGCAGTTCGCCCCTGGCGACCCGATCGGTCCAGTCGCCGAAATATTTGAACGGCACGCCGCCGAGCTGGCCCGCAAGCCGGTTCACCATCCATTCCCCGGTCTGGCCTGAGGAGACGCGGCGTATCCAGGCTTCCTCGCCCGATTTGAATTCGCCGAACGCGCCCGGGATCGTGCGCGTGGATTCCTGGCCAAGCTGATGGCAGCCGATGCAGTCGACATTGTTCATCCGCTGGCGCCAGATATCCTGCGTGATCTCCTTCGGAATATCGGTGGTGCCGCCGAAATCTTTCGCCGGCGGGATCTTCATCAGCGTGTACCAGTAGATCGCCGAATAATAATGAGCCGCCGCCGCGTCGTTCGGGGCCGGTACCGCCGTGAGATTGACCTGCTGGCCGGGCTTGGCGCGCAGCCTGGGCGAATCCACCAGCCCGTAGCCGCGCACCCAGATGGAATAGTTCACGTTCGGCGGCAGATCCGGGATCACGTAACGGCCCTGATCGTCGGTGACGACGATCTTGGCGAATTTCGTCGGCAGCTCATTCGTTTTCGCGATGACCCAGACGCCGGCTTCCGGCCCGTTGGGTCCGGCTACCACGCCGCCGATATCGTCATTGTCGATTGCGACTGTCGTTGCCTGCTGCGCACGCGCCGACGCGACAGTCAAGCCGAGTACGCCCTCTGTCGCAGCCAAGGTGAAAGAGAACAGGATCCGACCGAGAGTCATCGTATCTCTCCCCGTGACCGTGAGCTTGCCGCTCTCGTTTGGCGCAAGCCTACACCAAACCAGGGTTGAGGCGAGAGCATGTCGCCCGCGCGATTTCGTCATGCTCGGTGCACCCAAACGGCAAGCGTGCGTCGCAGCAACGTATTGGCGCTGCCTTTTGCTTTTTCTGCGTCTGGGTTAGACACGCCAATTCCCATGAGAAGGCACATCCCGGATGATCACCGAAATCGCACAAATCGACGTCAAGCCCGGCACCGAGAAGGATTTTGAGGCGGCCGTTGCCAAGGCGCGTCCGCTGTTTCTGCGCGCCAAGGGCGGCAAGGGCTTTGAGCTGCACAAATCGATCGAGAAGCCGCAGCGTTACCGGTTGATGGCGCAGTGGGAAACGCTCGAGAATCACACCGTTGATTTCCGTGGTTCGGAAGATTTCACCGCCTGGCGCGCTTTGGTCGGCCAGTATTTTGCTGCGCCGCCTGAGGTCGAACACACCGAGACGGTGCTGACGACGGCGGACTGACACCGTTCAGGCCGTCGTGATGGCGGCCACCGGATCTTCCGCCTTGAAATGGTCGATCATCACCTTGGCGATCGCCATCAAGGGCAGCGCCAGCGCCAGCCCCCAGATGCCGAAGACGACGCCGAGCAGTATCTGGAACGCAAACAGCGTGGCCGGCGGAATATCCAGCGCCTGGCGCTGGATGATCGGCGTCAGCACGTAGCTTTCCAGTGCGTGCACGCCGAGGAACAGGATGAAGGCGGAGAGGGCAGCGACCCATCCCGAGGCGACGCTGGCCAGCACCACGATCAGCCCGCCGAGGATCGCGCCGACCGTCGGGATGAAGGCGAGCAGGCCTGCCTGGATGCCCAGGATGAACGAGCTCTGGATGCCGATGATCGAAAGCCCGATCCAGGTCACCAGAAACACCGCGACCATGGTGATGATCTGCGCGATCAGCCAGCGCTCCAGCGTCTCGCCGATCCGGTCGACGATCGCGACCGTCCGCGCGCGGTGTCTGACCGGCGCCATGAACAGCAATCCGTCGCGGTAGACGCCGGGCTGGGTCGCAAAGGCTATTCCCAGAAACAGCACGATGAAGAAGTTTCCGACCGCGCTCGCGGTGCCCAGGATCAGTTTCAGGCTCTGGCTGAAGATGGCGCCGCCGCTGGCCGCAATCGTGCCGGCGCTGGGAAGCGAGTGAGGTGCGGGCGTCGCGGCTGCAGGCGCGGCATCATCCGACGGCGACGAAACGGTGCCGAAATCGAAGAAGCTGGTGTCGATGCCGTTCCGTTCCAGAAAACCTTTGACGTTGACGAGTTGCGATTTGAGCGTGTTGCTCAACGCCGTCGTCTGCTGGGCGATCGTGGTGCCGCCGAGAAAGACGATGCCCGACAGCATGCCGGCGACCACCAGGCAGACCACCGTGAGCCGCAGCGCATGGGGCAGCCGCACGACGCGCCCGAGCAGGTTACTCATGGCGTTGAGGGCGACGCCGAGCAGGATGCCGGAAAATATCAGAAACAGCGTCGCGGCAAAGTGCCAGGTGAACGCCAGCAGGGCGGCGAACAGCACCGCGCCGATGCCGCCGACCGATATCGCCCACGCCAGATCGTTGCGGGCCTGAAGGCGATTGTCAGCGGGACCTGTCACGTTGATTCCTTCTCGTGAGACATATTGCGTCGCCAGTCATTCGCCAAAACCGGGCCGGGATCAAGCGGGAGCGCACGCGCCGGTTTGACGCTGCCCGCTCCGGTATGCCAAGCGGTGCATGAATCTGATATGGCGGGCCGGTGAGGATGAGATGAACTTCAAATGGTTCGGCCCGATTGCGCTGCTGGCGGCGCTGGTGATCGGCGACCAGATCAGAATCAACCGGCCTGCCCATAAATATCGCCTGACGCTCGAGGTCGAGACGCCGCAGGGGCGCAAATCGGCCTCCGGCGTGATGGCCGTGCATCCCGATCGCAGCTACACCCGCCGCGGCCAGACCCGCACCCTCGGCGACGCGATCTTCGTCGATCTCGGACAGGGCAAGAACCTCGTTGCGCTGCTGGCGCATGTCGACGGGAAGCTCGTGCTGGATGACGTAAACTACGTCGCCTTGCGCGCCTATAACGCTGCCGCCGGCCAGCGCGTGCCGTTCAGCGAGATGAGCCGGATGACCGGCGTCGTGCCGGTGAAGGGCGAACTGGTCCCGGTGCTCGTAACTTTTGCCGATCCGGCCGCGCCCGGCAGCGTGAAGGTGGTGCCGCCCGGCGATGCCGAAGCGGTGCTCGGCAAGGGCTATCGGTTGCAGGGGCTCGCCGCCGAAGTGGTGCCGAACGGATTCTGGCCGCTCGATTTCGGCGGCGCGCTGGGCGAGCCGGTGACGCGCGGAATCCAGGCGAAATTGCCGTGGCTGAGTGGTGCCGGCGATTCGGCGACCACGGCGCTCCGGGCGGCCGGCTTGCCCGGGGTCGAGGCGATCGACGCCGGGGAGGCTTTCACGCGTAAGTAGCAGGGCAGCCCCGCGCAGAGTAGCGGGATATTGATCCGGCACGATCTCGCAGGCATTATCTTCTACAATCATGGCCCAACCCAGAAGATCCTCGCACAGGACGATGACAACGGAATTTTTGCGATGACGCGGCCCGTGGTCGGAGTGATCGGGAACGCCTATCGCGTTGAAAATCGTTTCCAGACCCAGATGGTCGGAGAGCGCAATTTGCGCGCGGTCACCGATGTGGCGGGGGCGCTGCCGCTGATGTTTGCAGGCTCTCCCGAAATTACCGATATCGGCGCGCTGCTCGACGTCGTCGACGGCGTGATCCTCACCGGCGCCCGCGCCAACGTCCATCCGACCCGCTTCAAGACCGAACCGCATGAGAGGCACGAGCCCTACGACATCCATCGCGACGACGTAGCCCTGGCGCTGGCGGAGGCCTGCGTCGCCCGCGGCGTGCCGATCTTCGGCATCTGCCGCGGCCTGCAGGAGATGAACGTTGCCTTCGGCGGCTCGCTGCATCCGGAAATCCGCGAGATCCCGGGCCGCATGAACCACCGGATGCCGCGGCTGGAGAACGGCGAAATCCATCCTGACCCGACGGTCGTGTTTGCCGACCGGCACGACGTTCACCTCACGCCGGGCGGCACGTTTGCCAGCCTGCTCGGCTGCGAAACCATCCGGGTGAACTCGCTGCACGGGCAGGGCATCCTTGAACCCGGCGAGCGCGTCGTCATCGAAGGCATTGCCGAAGACGGCACCATCGAGGCGATCCGGATCGCGGACGCCGCGAGCTTCGCACTCGGTGTCCAGTGGCACGCCGAGTACGACCCGCAACGCAACCCGATCAACCGAAAACTGTTCGAAGCGTTCGGCGAGGCACTGAAGACGCACAAGCGGGCGGCGTAGGGCGCGGCCGGATTGAATTCTCATTGCGAGCGAAGCGAAGCAATCCATGCCGCAAATGCGGGGATAGATGGATTGCTTCGCTGCGCTCGCAATGACGGTGGTTACAGCCGGGCTACGAATTCAACTGACAGTGCCGTTCCTGCCATTCGCGGGATGGCTGGAACGAGCCCCATCCTTTCTGCTATCGTCTTGCGCAACAGCATGGCCGGTCAACGGCCTCAAATACCGGGAGGATGCAATGCGGGACCGCAAATGGTCGAGGCGCGAACTGCTGAAGGCATCGACAGCTTCGGCTGCAAGCCTCTTGTTTGCCGAGCCCCTGAAGGCCGCGGCCCCTCCGGCGGAGGACGTGACGCCGGCCTTGATCGAGGCCGCGAAGAAGGAGGGCAAGCTTTCGTTCTATTCGGCGCTTGAACTCAACACCGCCGAGCGCCTGGCACGGACTTTTGAGGCGAAATATCCTGGGATCACCGTGCGCGTCGAGCGTTCCGGCGCGGAGCGGATTTTCCAGCGCATCGCGCAGGAGCAGGGCAGCGGCATCAAGGCTGTCGACGTCGCCAATTCGACTGATGCCGCGCATTTTCTCGAATGGAAGAAAAACGACTGGCTGGCGCCGCACCTTCCCGCCGACGTCGCCAGAAATTTTCCGGCCGATCAGATCGATGCCGACGGCATGTACGCGACGTCCTGCGCCTGGACGGAGGCGATCGGCTACAATACCAACCTCGTCAAGCGCGAGGAAGCGCCGAAAAGCTATGCCGACCTGCTCGATCCGAAATGGACGGGCAAGATAGTCAAGGCCCATCCCGGCTACAGCGGCGCGATCCTGACCACGACATTCCTGCTGGCGCGCGATCTCGGCTGGCCGTATCTGGAAAAGCTCGCCCAGCAGAAGATCATGCAGGTGCAATCGGCCGCCGATCCGCCGAAGAAGATCCTGCTCGGCGAGCGTGCGGTGATGGCCGACGGCAATGATTATAATCTCGTGCTGCTGAAGGACCAGGGCAAGCCGGTGGAAGTGGTCTATCCCGCCGAAGGATCGCCGCTGATCATCGTTCCATCAGGCATTTTCCGCAGCGCGCCGAATCCGAACGCGGCAAGGCTGTTCCAGAATTTCTTCTTCAGCGCGGAAGCCCAGCAAATGCTGGTCGACGTCTTTGCGCATCGTTCCTTTCACGGCGAGGTCAAGGAGAAGGGCGGGCACGTCCCGCTTTCCAGCTTGAAACTGCTCAAGGCCGATCCGGCGCAGGTGCAGGCGCAAAGCGAGGAGATCAAGGCGCGCTACGCCAAGATCTTCGGAGTGTGATGCCGGCATCCTCCACGACTGGAAAGAAGCCGGAAGCGTTTGCAACCGAAAGGAATCATTGTATAAGTTTGCAACCGGCCGACTTTCGGGACGAATCATAAAGGCGGCCTGCATCAAGCGTCCTCCGTACTTCTACGGGGGCGGAAAAGATGGGATCGGGTCCGGGAAGTCGGCTAAGTCATCCACCATCTCCGGACTGGTGAGGCCATGACGCAACCAAGACGGCTCGCGCTGGCGATGGCGTTGCTGGTCGTCGTGACGTCCTGCGTCGTGAGCGCAGTGACCTATTATTTTGCGACGCAAGCCGCGCCGGGCGGGCCCCTGGCGACGATTGTCACCGCGGCGCTTCTGGGCAGCGTGGTCGCGGTGGCCGTCGTCGCCGGGCTTGCGCGATTTTGGCGGAGCGCGCTGCCCGGCGTCACTGGCGCTGCGGATGTTCACGGCGGACGGGAGCAGGGGCTCGCTCACCGGACGCCGATCGACGGCGAGATGGCGCAGGCCATTATCGAAAGCGCGCTCGATGCCTTCGTCCAGACCGATGAACGCTGTGTCATCCTCAACTGGAGCCCGTACGCCGAGGCCTTGATGGGATGGACGCGTGCGGAGGCGGTCGTCAGGAGCGTGGAAGAACTCGTCTTTCCGGAAGCGCAGCGCCCCGTGCACCGGCAATGGGTCGATCGCTTCCTGAGCGAGGCATCGGGCGACGCCGCGGGAGGGCGATACGAAACGCCGCTTCTGCACAAGGACGGGCGCGAATTCTTCGCCGAGGTGTCGCTGACGGCGCTGCGCCGCGGTGACGATTACATCGTCAACGCCTTCGTCAGGGACATCACCGCGAAACGCGCCGCGGAAGAGCAGTTGTTCCAGGCGCAGAAGATGGAATCGGTCGTGCAATTGACCGGCGGCATCGCCCATGACTTCAACAACATGCTCACCGTGATCACGGGCACGATCGAAATCCTGGCCGATGGCGTCAAGCATGATCCGGCGCTGACGTCGATCGCCAAGATGATCAATGACGCCGCCGACCGGGCGTCGCAGCTGACGGCGAACCTGCTGGCCTTTGCCAGAAAGCAGCCGTTGCGGCCGCTCGAGACCGACGTCAATGCCCTGATCGACGAGGTGGTCAAGCTGCTGGCGCCGACGCTCGGAAGGCAGATCGAGATCGAGACGGCGTTGAGCGACCAGGCCTGGCCGGCGCTGGTCGATCGCAGCCAGCTCACTTCGGCGCTGGTCAATCTCGCCATCAACGCCCGCGACGCCATGCCTGATGGCGGGAGGCTGCTGTTCAGGACGGGGAATTTCACGCGCCATGCAGGCGACGTGGAGGTAGACGATCTCGGCGCGGGCGACTACGTCGCCATTGAGGTCATCGATAGCGGCGCCGGCATTCCACCGGCCATGCGCGACAGGATTTTCGAGCCGTTCTTTTCGACCAAGCAGTTCGGCACCGGCACCGGGCTTGGCCTCAGCATGGTGTTCGGATTTGCCAAGCAATCCGGCGGCGGCGTCGTGGTCGACGGCGAGGAGGGCAAGGGCGCCTGTTTCCGCATCTATCTGCCGAAGGCCGACGTCGAGCCTTCGGACGCGCTTCCGGCAAGCGAAGCTCCGCCGCCCGAAGACGACGAACTGCGCGGCGGATCGGAAACCATCCTGTGTGTCGAGGATGACGATGTTGTGCGGGCGCACGTCACCGGCCGTCTCGAAAGTCTCGGCTACAAGGTCGTCACCGCTTCCAACGCGGCGCAGGCGCTCGAACTGGTGAATTCCGGCGCAGCGTTCGATCTTCTGTTCACCGACATCGTGATGCCCGGCGCCATGAACGGCCGGCAGCTCGCGCAAAAGGTCGCCGAACTGCGCCGGCCGCTCCGGGTGCTCTACACCTCGGGCCACACGTTCGGCGCCTTCGATTCAAGCGGGCGTCTCGGCCAGGGCGTGCTGCTGCTCGCCAAGCCATACCGCAAGGCCGAACTCGCGCGCATGGTGCGCCTCTGCCTCGACCGCGCGATCGACCACATGGGCGACCCAATCCCGCTGCCGTATTCGGTGCAGGAGGATCTTGAGCGTTTTCTGAGGGAAAATCCGCCGAAGCCGGGCTAGGCGATTTCGACCGTGGGCGATGTAACGTCAGTTCAATCTTGCGGCCCTCGCCGTCATTGCGAGCCAACGGGCCGCGCGAATGCGCGCCCGACGACAATGCAGCAAGTAGCCCGCATGAGCTCAGCGATATGCGGGTGGCCAGCAAAAATCCCGGAGGTCGCTTTCGCTCATCCGGGCTACTCTTGCTGTCACCGTAATCCGAAGCTTTGCAGGAGCGACGGGAACTGGCCATTTTGCACGGGCTGTTCCTGCGCCCGGGCGTCTGGTACGGGCGGGGCCTGCTCCCGTGCATTTTGCTCTTCCCGGAGCTTTGCTCGGGGATTTCGCTGGTGCCGGATCTCTGCCCGCGCATTTTGGACGGACCGGACCCGCCGGTGCTTTTTCACGGGCCGGACCTGTGCTGGTGCATCTTGCACAGCCTGTGCCCGGGCATTTTGCACGGGCTGTATGGGCACGACCTGTGCCCGTGTTTCTTCCTCGGCCGCCCAAGCCTGGAATTGCTTAAACAAGGCTTCAGTTGGTGGCTGACCGATCTCGGTTTGAGCCTGATCGGCAGGTTCAACAGCTGCAGCAATTTCGTCGCGCGCCGGCGCGTCGCTTGTCGTCGTCGGCAAATCCTGAGTGCTGGCGATCGATTGAATTGCCGGCGTCGACGGATCCGTGTCAGGCTGAAGCGCCGGTTTGTCGACCCACGAAGCCGTGATGTCCGCAACCAGCGCGACTGGATCTCCCACTGATAGGATCGCGATACCGATCGCTGTCGCCGTTGCAACCAAAATACTTGCCTTGAGGATTCGTGACGAGATAGCCGCTCTGCCCAAAACCTTCCCGATATCCGGCTGCCCGGTTTCTTCGGCTTGCTCGGAGAGAAAGACAGGATAACGATCGTCCAGTGGGAAACCGTCTTTGTTCGCCATTTGGGTGATGTCGCCCTCTTATTGCTCTCGTGCACCAGTACCCGGCCAGCGAGGTCTAAAAGCGACAATCACCGCCACGATTTTGGAGAAGTTTTGACTTCATTGGGATTCGGGAACCGCGAGATCGCGCGGAAGCCCGAATTGTTTTGAGCACGAGCGGTAACGGCTGCCACAAAAACGAAAGGCGCTTCCATCGGAAGCGCCTTTCGCATTTCTTGGGGCGGGTCCTTGTCGTGGTCTTCCAGCGCCGCACGCAAGGTGATGGACGAAGAGCCGAGGAAGCGGCGTCTTGCCGGCGGAACCAACGCCTGGTTGTGGAATACCATAGTTTCTCCTTGGGTGTGGCGCCCGGGCGACAGAAATTTGAACGGACAATGTTAGGTTGCACGCCGGGGCGCTCAGCATGATTCGGAACTCGGGGTCAGAACATGAAGAAAATCCTGCTTTGCGCGGTTGCGCTCATCGCGCTCGCCGCTCCTGCCTCAGCCGCTGATCTGGCGGCGCGACCCTATACCAAGGCCGCGCCTCCGATCGTCGCTCCGATCTACGACTGGAGCGGCTTCTACATCGGCATCAATGGCGGCGGAGGCTCCGCCCATAAGTGCTGGGATTTGGTCAATATCGGAGGCGTCGTGGTCGCTCCGCCCATTCCCGTGGGTTGCCACAATGCGACCGGAGGCACGATCGGCGGTCAGATCGGTTATCGCTGGCAGAGCGCGAACTGGGTGTTCGGCGTGGAGGCGCAGGGCAACTGGGCTGATTTCAAGGGGTCCAACGCCAGCCTCTTCGCCGCGGGCGTCACGAATCAAACCAGGATTGATGCGTTCGGCCTGTTCACGGGCCAGGTCGGCTATGCTTGGAATAACGTGCTGCTCTACGTGAAAGGCGGTGCCGCGGTCGTCAACGACAAATACAGCGTCTTGATCGATGTTTTGCCCGGGCAGATTTTCAACACCGCGAGCGAAACCCGCTGGGGCGGTGCGGTGGGGGCCGGCCTCGAATTTGGCTTCGCGCCGAACTGGTCGGTCGGGATTGAATACGACCACCTTTTCATGGGCCATCGTGATGTGAACTTCTACGGAACCGGAGTTTTTGGTCTTGCGCCGGGCGCTTTTGCAGGAACCGGCCGCATTGGTCAGGACGTCGATATCGGCCTGGTTCGCCTGAACTATCGCTGGGGCGGCCCGGTCCTCGCCAAATACTGATCTTCGCCCGGAGGCAAGCGTTCGAGGGGAAGACACCGAATGCCGCGCGGTGTACGCTTCTCGTGGCTTGAGGAAGGTGCAAAACAAAAGGCGCCCCGCAAGGAGCGCCTTTCGCATTTCACGGCCAGTGTGCCGGCGGAAAATCCGCCAACGATCACTGCGAATAGTACATGTCGAACTCGACCGGGTGCGGGGTCATCTCGAAGCGCTCGACTTCGGTCATCTTCAGCTCGATGAAGCTGTCGATGAAGTCGTCGTCGAACACGGCGCCGTTCTTGAGGAAGGCGCGGTCGTTGTCGAGATTTTCCACTGGTTCACCAGCGATGATGTCGTCACTGGGCCGTACGACGTGCGGGCGCAGTGGCCGGCCGCAGTTCCAATGTGGATACGCCTGCCGCAATATTCACGCCCGTCTGCGCCTGCACGGACGCCGGCTGCATGATGACCCTGCGGTCCGGGCCTCCAACCAGGACGTTGGCACTCGCTCCGGCGCCGACCGTGCCGCCGGCGGTCGCACCCGTATAGGTTCCCGCCAATGCCGCCCGGGGCAGCGTGGTCGGCGCAAAAACCGCCCAGGCCAGCTGGCCGCCGGACGTGGCTCCGATGTCGAGGCCAAGCGTGCTGACGGTGCCCTCATAAGTCTCGCGTGCCCTGCCTTTCGCCGACGCATAGATGCAGCTCAGTTGCCGCTGCCCCCCGACAACGAGGCCTACACCGGGCGATATGTTGCAGGTGAGCGTGCCGACCCTTGTCCGCCCGGTGTCCTGGGCCATGGCCGGAGCCATGGCGAGGGCGAGCGCCAGGGCGGCGCATGTGGTTGCGAGACTATTCAACGTTTTTCTATTCAGCGTTGCTTTGGTCATGGGCGTCCCTCCGTCGACGCATTCTGATGGACCCCCTCAACGCGCAGCGACATTGCGATGTTCCCGCTCCGAGCTATAACGGCCGTGCAGGCGGGTCGGCAGGCGGGCAGTGGAAACATGGGCCATCGATCGCTTGCGGCCATATGAGCGGAATTCGCGGCGGCATTCGGCCGTATGAGTACACGAACCACGCGGCCGAAACGCCTGACTTGCCTACACAAAAACAAAAGGCGCCCCGCAAGGAGCGCCTTTCGCATTGATGGGCGGTGACACCGACGGCGCGAACGCCGCGCGAGATCACTGCGAATAGTACATGTCGAACTCGACCGGGTGCGGGGTCATCTCGAAGCGCTCGACTTCGGTCATTTTCAGCTCGATGAAGCTGTCGATGAAGTCGTCGTCGAACACGCCGCCGGCCTTGAGGAAGGCGCGGTCCTTGTCGAGGTTTTCCAGCGCCTCGCGCAAGCTGCCGCACACGGTCGGGATCTGCTTCAGCTCTTCCTTCGGCAGGTCGTAGAGGTCCTTGTCCATCGCCGGACCCGGATCGATCTTGTTCTTGACGCCGTCGAGGCCGGCCATCAGCATCGCGGCGAAGCCGAGATAGGGATTGGCCATCGGGTCGGGGAAGCGGACTTCGACGCGCTTGGCCTTCGGGTTCGCCGTGTAGGGAATGCGGCAGGAGGCCGAGCGGTTGCGTGCGGAGTAGGCGAGCAGCACGGGGGCTTCATAGCCCGGGACCAGGCGCTTGTAGGAATTGGTCGACGGGTTGGTGAAGGCGTTGATCGCTTTCGCGTGCTTGATGATGCCGCCGATGTAGTGGAGGCAGGTCTCCGAGAGGTCGGCATATTTGTTGCCGGCGAACACCGGCTTGCCGTCCTTCCAGATCGACTGGTGGCAGTGCATGCCCGAACCGTTGTCGCCGTAGACCGGCTTCGGCATGAAGGTGGCGGTCTTGCCGTAGATGTGCGCGACCTGGTGGATGCAGTATTTGTAGATCTGCATCTGGTCGGCCATCAGCGTCATGGTGTCGAACTTCATGCCGAGCTCGTGCTGGGCGGAAGCGACTTCGTGATGATGCTTCTCGACCTTGACGCCCATCTTGGCCATGGCGCCGAGCATTTCCGAGCGCATGTCCTGCACCGAGTCCTGCGGCGGCACGGGGAAGTAGCCGGCCTTGGTGCGGATGCGGTGACCGAGGTTGCCGCCCTCATACTCGGTGTCCGAATTGATCGGCAGTTCCGAGGAGTCGAGCTTGAAGCCGGTGTTGTAGGGGGTGGTCTGGTAGCGCACGTCGTCGAACACGAAGAACTCGGCCTCGGGGCCGAAGAATATGGTGTCGCCGACACCCGACGATTTCACCATCGCCTCGGCCTTCTTGGCGATGCCACGGGGGTCGCGGTTGTAGGGCTCGCCGGTGGTCGGCTCGAGCACGTCGCAGACGATGACCATGGTGGTCTCGGCGAAGAACGGGTCGATCGTCGCGGTCACCGGGTCGGGCATCAGGCACATGTCGGATTCATTGATCGCCTTCCAGCCGGCGATCGAGGAGCCGTCGAACATCTGGCCTTCGGCAAAGGTGTCCTCTTCGATCATGCTGACGTCGAAGGTCACGTGCTGCCACTTGCCGCGCGGATCGGTGAAGCGCAGGTCGACGTATTTTACGTCGTTGTCCTTGATCGATTTCAGGACGTCTTTGGCGGTCTTCATGAATACCCCTTTTGGCTGCGGGACGGTTTCCAGGAATCTAGCGACAACGAGACTTCGCAAACGATCTGTGGAGATATCGCGAACGAAATCAGGCCGCCGAAGCAGCCCTTTTCTTGTTTTTCAGTCGCAAAATTCGGATAGCACCCGGCTCAGATAGCGTCCAGCCCGGATTCTCCGGTTCTGATCCGGATCGCTTCCTCGATGTTGGAGACGAAGATTTTGCCGTCGCCGATGCGCCCGGTCTGGGCGGCGCGCCTGATCGCATCGATCGCCTTCTCGACCAGGTCGTCGCCAATCACGATCTCGATTTTCACCTTGGGCAGGAAGTCGACGATGTATTCCGCACCGCGGTAGAGTTCGGCGTGTCCCTTCTGCCGGCCGAAACCCTTGGCTTCGGTGACCGTGATGCCCTGCAGTCCGACTTCCTGAAGCGCCTCTTTCACCTCGTCGAGCTTGAATGGCTTGATGATGGCTTCAATCTTCTTCACTGAGCGCCTCCCGGGCATTTCCAAATTCAGAGTGCAGATGGTTCGATGTCGCGCGAGGCGCCGTCTGGTTTGATCCTTGCATCCGGCAAAGCCGGGTTGCTCAATATTGCCGCTAAGTGCGACGATCGTGAGCTCGGTTTTCCAACCGGCTTCCTCAAAAGCAGGGTCTATGCCAAGTTGTTAACGTGGCTGATTTCGGAACGTTATCAGACTTTTAACAGGCAAGTGAAAGAGGTTGAGCAGCGGCTTGCATGATAGCGAAGCCTGCAAAATAGGCAAATCGATCAATTCGTGTGCAGTTCGGGCGACGCGGGCCGCGGGATATGACGGCGATATGCCTGCAGAAAAGGCTGACGGATCGAGGATTCGGCATGGAAGTTTTGACTACGACTGAGATGGAGCGTGCCGACCGGTTGACGATCACCGCGGGCACCCCCGGCTTCGCGCTGATGATGAGCGCTGGGCAGGCCGTGGCCGAGGCCGCGATGGATCTCGTCGAGGAGGGGCCGATCGTGGTGGTCGCCGGCCGCGGCAACAATGGCGGCGACGGTTTTGTGGCGGCGGCTGAACTGGCGGCGCGCGGCCGTGACGTCTCGGTTATCCTCTTGTGCGAGCGCGACAGCCTGCAGGGTGATGCTGCGCTCGCTGCACGCGGCTGGAAGTACCCGGTGCTGCCGTTCAACCCGCAGGCGATCGGCAAGCCGGCCTTGATCATCGATGCGCTGTTCGGCGCCGGGCTCAATCGTCCCGTCAAGGGCGATCCGCTCGAGATGATCGAGGCGGTCAACGCCAACGGCGCGCCGGTGCTCGCCGTCGACCTGCCGAGCGGGATCAACGGTACGACCGGCGCCATGATGGGGGCTGCGATCAACGCCGTGGAGACCGTGACGTTCTTCCGCCGCAAGCCGGCGCATCTGTTGATGCCGGGGCGCAAGCACTGCGGCCATGTCCGCGTCGCCGATATCGGCATCGATCCGGGCGTGCTCGAGGAGATCCGGCCGCAGACATCAGAGACCGTTCCGCAGAGCTGGCAGAAATCCTTCCCCGTGCCTGACATCGACGGCCACAAATATGCCCGCGGCCACGCAATCGTGCTGTCGGGCGAACTGGCGTCGACCGGGGCGGCGCGGCTCGCGGCGCGGGGGGCGCTGCGGGCGGGCGCCGGGCTGGTGACCGTGGCCTCGCCGCGCGACGCGCTCGCGGTCAACGCCGCAGCGCTGACGGCGGTGATGGTGCGCGCGATCGATAATGCCATCCAGTTCGCCGAACTGCTCGACGACAGGCGGCTCAATTCGATCGTGATCGGGCCGGGCGCCGGCGTCAGCGCCCGAACGCGCGATTTCGTCCACACGGCACTGTCGGCGAAACGCGGCCTCGTGCTCGACGCCGACGCGCTGACGAGTTTTGCCGAAGCGCCGGAGCGGTTGTTTGAACAGATCAAGGCTGCCGAGGACGCCCACGTCGTCCTGACCCCGCATGAGGGCGAATTTCCGCGCCTGTTCAGCGATATCAGCAACAAGCATCCCGGCCGCTCCAAACTGGAGCGGGTGCGCGACGCCGCCGAACGCTGCGGCGCGGTGGTGCTGCTGAAGGGACCGGATACGGTGGTGGCATCCCCGGACGGACGCGCCAGCATCGCGTCCAACGCGCCGCCCTGGCTGGCTACCGCAGGCGCCGGCGACGTGCTGGCGGGGATGATCGCAGGGATGCTGGCGCAAGGCGTCCCGGCGTTCGAGGCTGCCTGCATCGGCGTCTGGATGCACGGCGAAGCCGCGCGCGAGGCGGGGCCGGGGCTGATTGCGGAGGATTTGCCGGAAGTGCTGCCCGCGGTGTTCCGCCGGCTCTATGACGAGTTCGGGATTGAGTATTAGGCAACTCGAACTCGCCGACATGGACGCGGCAGCGGGCGTTCATCGCGCGGCGTTCGACCATGCATTGCCTTGGCTCACCGGACTGCATACGCCTGACGAAGACCGGTGGTTTTATCGCGAGCGCATGTTCAAGACTTGTACGCTTTGGGGCGCTTTCGATCGCGATGTCATAACGGGCATGATCGCCTTCCGTGACGATTGGATCGAGCAACTATACGTACTGCCGGAGGCGCATGGGCAGGGCGTTGGCACCGAATTGCTCGATGTCGCGAAAGGCGCTTCCGAGCGCCTGCAACTCTGGACCTTTCAGCGCAATGCGAGGGCGCGCCGCTTCTACGAAGCGCGGGGCTTTGCGCTTGTCGAGGAAACCGACGGTGCCGGCAATGAAGAGAAGGAGCCGGATGCGCGCTATCTCTGGACGCGCCCGTAAGGCGAGGCGCTATCCAACCAGGTATTTCGCCACCGCCGTCTCGTTCCATTCCAGCCCGAGCCCAGGCCCTCGCGCTGTCACCGTTCCATCCACGATCTCGGCAGGGTGGGCGAGGATGACGCTGGCAAAGTCCAAAAATTCGAGCCAGTGCGCGGTTGGCGTCACCGCCAGCATGTGGGCACTGGCTTCGGCGAACAGATGGCTCGACATCGGAATATTCGCGGCTTCGGCTTGCGCTGCGACCTGCAGCCAGCCGGTGACGCCGCCGCACTTCATCAGATCGGGCATGATGAAGTCGCTGGCGCCGGCTTCGATCGCTTCCGCAAAGCCGCGCGGGAACCACCAGTTTTCGCCGGCCTGAATCGGCGTCGGCGAGGTCTCGCGCACTTTTGCGTGTCCTGACAGATTTTCCTGCGGCACGGGCTCCTCGATCCAGTGCAGATCATAGGGTTCGAGGCGCGCGATACGGCGCGACGCTTCGGCGGGATCGAGCGACTGGTTGAAGTCGATCATCAGCGCGACATCGGGGCCGATGAGGGCGCGCACGCCCTTGACCATCCGTTCGTCGTTGGCGGCATCGCCGTCGCCGACCTTGATCTTGATGCCGCGAAAACCCTGTTCGAGCGAGCGGCGCAACGCGCGCTCGTCGGCGACCGGATCAACCACGCCGTAGCTGTCGTAGGCCCTGATCGGGCGCGCTGAGCCGCCGAGCAGCTCGGCCACTGGCCGGCCCGCGATCTGGCCGAGCGCGTCCCAATAGGCCATGTCGAGGCCGGATACCGCCATGCCGACGAGGCCTTGCCAGCCGAGCAGGCGGAATTTGGCGTCCATCGCCGCCATCAGGTCGTAGGGCGCGAGCAGCCGGCCGGTGAGTTCGCGCCCGATCTCCTCGACCAGGTGGACCAGCGGCTTCACCGTCATCCGGGCGTAGGCGAAGATATAGGAATGGCCGGTAATGCCCTGATCGGTTTCGACATCGATCAGGACCAGCGGGGCCACATCGAACACGCCGAAGGCGTTCTTCAGGGGGCGCGCGAGCGGCACGACGATGCCGCGCGCCTTGACGCTGCGGATGGCGGGGACCGGTTTGCTCATGGTGTGCTCCTCACTCGACGGCGTACCACCGCACCAGCCGCGGCGCCGCCCAATCGGTCGCGACGGATTCGATCAGGTAGCGCCCGGCATGCTCGGCCAAAAAGGCTATGCGCTGGGTTTGGCCGGGTTCGATCGCCAGCGTATCCAGCCAGAATGGCTTCCAGCCGTCGTCGAGCCGGTCCAGCAGCCGGAAGTGATGTCCGTGGAGGTGGAAGACGGTGGCGATGGCGGCGCGGTTGGTGAGCGCCAGAACGACCACGCGACCGGCCTTGGCGCGGAAGGCGGGTGGGGTGGTGGCGATGAACTTGGCGGGCGTTACCCAGTCGGCCGGCGGTCCGCCGAGCGGCAGATCGACCCGGACGGCGTTCTTCAGGTCGAGCCGTTCGGGGAGGCCATTGGAGGGCAGCGGCGGGGCCGGGGGCAGCGGAGCCGCGCGGATCGGCGGTTCGCTGGAGACGACGAATTTGCCGATCGGACGGGCTTCCCTGCCGTCATGCAGGAGGATCGGGGACACGCTACCCGCTGGGTTCGTTACATCGATAAAGGCATCGACTCGGCCGCCCGACGCCAACACCAAGGCGCCGTTGCGGGCCTGGAACGGCTCGGATGGCTGGCCGTCGATGGCCATAACCCGAACATCAAGTCCTTCCAATTTGATCGCAATAACAGAGCGTTGGCAGCCATTGATGATCCGGAGCCTGACCCGTTCATTGGTTCTCGCTGAGAAATCGAGCGAAGTCTGGCCGTTAATCGTATGGACTGGCACGGTGTCCCCGGGATCGGTCCCCGGTGCCATCGCGGTTCCATCTGGCCTGACCCGCCAGTTCTCGATCAGGAGAAGCTCTTCGCGGTCAACGCTCACCGGTTTGCTTTCCTGCACGATCAGTGGAAGCCCGCGTGACGGCTTCGCGTGGCCGTCGCCCAGCAAAGCAAGATCACAGAAGAAGGTGCCGGCATGCCGCAGCGGCAGTTCGAAGTTGTCCGCGCCGCCTCCTGCCAAAGGCCGTCGTGCCAGCAGAGGCTCGATCGTGGGGGCACCGTCGATTCCGCGCCAGCTAAGGACAGCCGCCTTCGGAAGGTTGCTCCGGAATTCGACCTGCGCTGTGTCCCGCTGCGTGAAACTCAGCGGAGGACCGCCAATGGACCAAATCCGTGCCTCGGGCCCGTTCGGGGGCAAGGTAAGGGTCGTAGGCTCTGCGGGGAGCAGGCGAGTTTGCCATCCGAAAGCTCCGGTGGCTGACAACGCGGGGCCAAGGGCAGCAGCGCCCAGACCGGCCAGGAGGGTGCGTCGATTGACCGTCGCGGAAAGCCTTGCCATTGGACCAATGCGGACCATTTTCTGAGGTACCTGTCCTAGCTGTGACGCCTTGCCTCGGCGCTGTCAAAAAGGGCCATTTTTTTGCTGCGGAGGTGTAGGCTCATGTTATAAGCCCGCCGCCCGCGGCATCGCGGCCGGGTATGGATGCTTTTCACGCGGGCGTGGCGGAACTGGTAGACGCGCTGGATTTAGGTTCCAGTGACGAAAGTTGTGGGGGTTCGAGTCCCTCCGCCCGCACCAAGCGCTCTATCCAGGCGTTTGCATGACGAATACTGGAGGGCCTGCTTCCCGGTCGGGGAGCCAAGGTCAGCCGAACCACCGGCGCAGGCTGCAAGGCTACGCCTCGAACATTTGACACTGCCGGGCCCGTCTGGCCCGGCGCAAGCGGAAGAAGATTGACACCATGCAGGTCACCGAAACCCTCGCCGAGGGATTGAAGCACGAGTTCAAGGTCAGCGTTCCCGCATCGGATCTCGATGCCAAGGCGGACGCCAAGCTGGTCGACCTCAAGGACAAGGTGAAGCTCAACGGCTTCCGCCCCGGCAAGGTGCCGGTGAGCCATCTGAAGAAGGTGTATGGCCGCTCTGTCATGGCCGAGACCATCGACCAGACCATCCGCGACACCAACACGCAGATCTTCACCGACCGCGGTTTCCGCCTCGCGACCGAGCCGAAGATCACCATGCCGACCGAGACCAAAGAGGTCGAGGAGCTGCTCGCCGGCAAGACCGACCTGACCTACACGGTTGCGATCGAGGTGGTGCCGACCATCCAGCTCGCCGATTTCAAGACCTTCTCGGTAGAGAAGCCGGTGGTCGAAGTCACCGATGCCGAGGTCGATGAAGCGATCAAGCGCATCGCCGACCAGAATCGTCCCTTTGCTGCGAAGGCCGAAGGCGCCAAGGCCGAAACCGGCGATCGCGTCACCATCAGCTTCAAGGGCAGCATCAACGGCGAACTGTTCGACGGCGGCACCGGCGAGGGCATCCCGGTCGTGATCGGCGCCGGACAATTCATTCCGGGTTTTGAGGAACAGCTCGTCGGTATCGGGACCGGCGAAACCCGTACGCTGAAAGTGTCATTCCCGAAGAACTACGCCAGCGAGAAGCTCGCTGGCCAGCCGGCCGAGTTCGAGACCACCGCGACCCTGATCGAAGCCCCGGGTGAGACCAAGATCGACGACGAGTTTGCAAAGACGCTCGGCCTGGAATCGCTCGACAAGCTGAAGGAAGCCGCACGCGAGCGGCTGGTCGCCGAGTTCGCCGGCGCGACACGCCAGCGCGTCAAGCGCGCGCTGCTCGACCGTCTCGACGACAGCCACAAATTCGAGGCGCCGCCGTCGCTGATCGCGGAAGAGTTCAACCTGATGTGGAACTCGATCAAGGCCGAGATGGAATCCTCCGGGAAAACCTTTGCCGACGAGGACACCACCGAAGAGGCGGCCCAGGAAGAGTACAAGAAGATCGCCGACCGCCGCGTCCGGCTCGGCCTCGTGCTGTCGGATATCGGCGAGAAGAACAAGATCACCGTGACCGACGACGAAGTCAGCCGCGCGGTGATCGAGCGGGCGCGTTCGATGCCCGGCCGCGAGAAGGAAGTCTGGGACTACTATCGCAACAATGCCAATGCGCTGGCCCAGCTTCGTGCGCCGATTTATGAAGACAAGGTAGTCGATTTCATCCTCGAACTCGCCAACGTGACCGAAAAGAAGGTCTCGCGCGAGGACCTGTTCAAGGACGACGACGAAAAGAGCGCAGCCTGACCGATTTGGTCAGGCCAGCGTTAATGATGAACGGCAAAAGCGGCGTGGCGACGGCATCCGTCGCTATGAGATCGCCTGCGAATCAGTTTGAACTCGTCGAGTTCGGCTCGCAATGCCCCGGTCTTGTCGCCGGGAAATTGGCTCATATGTGTGAGCGGCTCGCCCATGCGAGTCCTGAGTTGAAGTCCTGCATCACGGGACGTTCGTCCGCGCGCGGCAATCCTGGCGATTGGCCTGCCTTGCCGATGGATGTTCGCCCCCCGCTGTTTTCTACCTAACCCTCTACTAACCCTTGGGGTGACTAATGCGCGATCCCGTTGAAACCTACATGAACCTCGTGCCCATGGTGGTCGAGCAGACCAACCGCGGCGAACGCGCCTACGACATTTTCTCGCGGCTCCTGAAAGAGCGCATCATCTTCGTGACCGGTCCGGTCGAAGACGGCATGTCGACGCTCACCGTCGCGCAGCTCCTGTTCCTCGAGGCGGAAAATCCCAAGAAGGAAATCTCGATGTACATCAACTCGCCGGGCGGCGTGGTGACATCGGGGCTTGCGATCTACGACACAATGCAATTCATCCGTCCGCCGGTGTCGACGCTGTGCACCGGGCAGGCGGCTTCGATGGGCTCGCTGTTGCTCGCTGCCGGCGCAAAGGACATGCGCTTCTCGCTGCCGAATTCGCGCATCATGGTGCATCAGCCTTCGGGCGGCTTCCAGGGCCAGGCCACCGACATCATGCTGCATGCGCAGGAGATCCTGAATCTCAAGAAGCGCCTCAACGAAATCTACGTGAAGCACACCGGCCAGACCTACAAGGCGATCGAGGACGCGCTCGAGCGCGACAAATTCCTGACCGCCGATATGGCCCGCGACTTCGGCATCGTCGACAAGGTTATCGACAAGCGTCCCGAAGAGGCGATGCCGACGAAAATCGCGTAAGGTGAAAACCCCGTAAGGTAACGGATAGCGACACCCCGCGTTGACCTTAACGGTTGGTTGAACCGGCAAATATGGCCGAAAGCCGCGTGCCTATGCCCTGCATGGGCCGAAAGTTCCGCTTTCGTGCCGGTTTTGCTGCGTGGCAGTTGCGCAACGCTCGGTCGATTTCGTGAACTTCTCCCCGTGCGAATGCCACAAATCACGGTATTGTCACGGGTAGCCATTCCGGCCCCGATTAGCGAATTCTTGATAGTCGGATGTCAGCATGGTTGGCTGTGTGGGATGGGTTAGGATCGCGGGGATTCGAGAAACCGCGATTCGCACGGTGCGTAATTACGTAATTGAGTTAAGGGTCTTTTCTGGTACGGAATTTGCTCTATCTACCTTGAGGTCCGGTGTGAGTGCCGGAATGGGTCGATCGGGTAACGGATCGAACGGCGGACGGAGACAAGAATGAGTAAGGTTGGCACGAGCGACTCCAAGAACACGCTGTATTGCTCGTTCTGTGGAAAGAGCCAGCACGAAGTCCGCAAACTCATCGCGGGTCCGACTGTATTCATCTGCGATGAGTGCGTCGAACTTTGCATGGACATCATCCGCGAGGAGAACAAGTCCTCGCTCGTGAAGTCGCGCGACGGCATCCCGACGCCGAAGGAAATCTGCAAGGTGCTGGACGATTACGTGATCGGCCAGAGCCATGCCAAGAAGGTGCTCTCGGTCGCCGTCCACAATCACTACAAGCGGCTCAATCACCAGACCAAGCACAACGACGTCGAACTCGCGAAGTCGAACATCCTGCTGATCGGTCCGACCGGCTCGGGCAAGACGCTGCTGGCGCAGACGCTGGCGCGCATTCTCGACGTGCCGTTCACGATGGCGGATGCGACCACGCTGACCGAGGCCGGCTACGTCGGCGAGGACGTCGAGAACATCATCCTGAAGCTGCTGCAGTCGGCCGACTACAATGTCGAACGCGCGCAGCGCGGCATCGTCTATATCGACGAAATCGACAAGATCAGCCGCAAGTCCGACAATCCGTCGATCACCCGCGACGTGTCGGGCGAGGGCGTGCAGCAGGCGCTGCTGAAGATCATGGAAGGCACGGTTGCCTCCGTGCCTCCGCAGGGCGGCCGCAAGCATCCGCAGCAGGAATTCCTGCAGGTCGACACCACCAACATCCTGTTCATCTGCGGCGGTGCCTTCTCAGGCCTTGAGAAGATCATCTCCGCGCGTGGACGTTCGACCTCGATCGGTTTCGCCGCCCAGGTTCTGGCGCCCGAAGATCGCCGCACCGGCGAGATCTTCCGCCATGTCGAGCCGGAAGACCTGCTGAAGTACGGCCTGATCCCGGAATTCGTCGGCCGTCTGCCTGTGGTCGCGACGCTGGAAGATCTCGACGAGGCTTCACTGAAGAAGATCCTGACCGACCCGAAGAACGCGCTGGTGAAACAATACCAGCGGCTGTTCGAAATGGAGAACATCGAACTTACCTTCGCCGACGAGGCGCTTGGCGCGGTCGCCCGCAAGGCGATCGAGCGCAAGACCGGTGCGCGCGGACTGCGTTCGATCCTCGAAAGCATTCTGCTCGAGACCATGTTCGATCTGCCGGGTCTGGAAGGCGTCGAAGAGGTTGTGATCTCGCGCGAAGTGGTCGAGGGAACCGCTCGTCCGCTCTACATCTACGCGGACCGTTCGGACCGGGCCGTCGAGAGCAGCGCCAGCGCCTGATCGCGCTCGACATAACTCGCTTGGACTACCCCGATAAGGACGGCTGCCGCACGTTGCGGCGGCCGTTGTTGCGTCAGCGTTTTATACGCGTTTGGCCCCAATTTGTGGGCATTTTTCCGTGACTTGACACCCCCATACCCGATAGCCACCTAATGCCAATGGTGGCGGAAATCACGTTCGAGATTCGTCGCAAAATCATCCGGTGAGAGGCGGCAGCGAAGGCGGCCGAGTGACCCGGAACTCCCGGCACCTTGCGGCGGTTGCGCAAGCGATGCGGACTGCGTGCAAGGGGGCAAAACAAAAGGAATAGGCCATGACGACCCCAAAAACCCGGCCAACCATCGTTCTCGGCGAAAGCCACTCGTATCCGGTGCTGCCGCTCCGCGACATCGTCGTTTTTCCGCACATGATCGTGCCGCTGTTCGTCGGCCGCGAGAAATCGATCCGCGCCCTCGAAGAGGTGATGAAGAACGACGCGCTGATCCTGCTCGCGACGCAGAAGAACGCGTCCGACGATGATCCAAGCCCGGATTCGATCTATGAGGTCGGTACGCTCGCCAGCGTGCTGCAGCTCCTGAAGCTTCCCGACGGCACCGTGAAGGTGCTGGTCGAAGGGCTCGAGCGCGCGCGCGTGCAGAAATATTCCGACCGCAGCGAATATTACGAGGCGACCGCGATCGCGCTTGCCGACACCGACGCCAGCTCGGTTGAAGCCGAAGCCCTGGCGCGTTCGGTCGTGTCCGACTTCGAAAGCTATGTGAAGCTGAACAAGAAGATCTCCGCCGAAGTCGTCGGCGTGGTTCAGGCGATCACTGATTTCGCCAAGCTGAGCGATCAGGTCGCCCAGCATCTCGCCGTCAAGATCGCCGATCGCCAGGGTATCCTGGAGACGTTGTCCGTCACGCAGCGCCTGGAGAAGGTGCTGGGCCTGATGGAGAGTGAGATCTCGGTGCTGCAGGTCGAGAAGCGCATCCGCTCGCGCGTCAAGCGCCAGATGGAGAAGACCCAGCGCGAGTATTACCTGAACGAGCAGATGAAGGCGATCCAGAAGGAGCTCGGCGACGACGAAGGTCGTGACGAGCTGGCCGATCTGGAGGAGAAGATTGCCAAGACCAAGCTTTCCAAGGAAGCGCGGGAGAAGGCGCAGCACGAGTTGAAGAAGCTGCGCCAGATGTCGCCGATGTCCGCGGAAGCAACCGTCGTGCGCAACTATCTCGACTGGCTGCTGTCGATCCCGTGGAACAAGAAGTCCAAGGTCAAGAAGGACCTCGAGGCGGCGCAGGCCGTGCTGGACAACGACCACTACGGGCTCGAGAAGGTCAAGGACCGCATCGTCGAGTATCTCGCGGTGCAGTCGCGCGCCAACAAGCTGACCGGACCGATCCTGTGCCTGGTCGGACCTCCCGGCGTCGGCAAGACCTCGCTCGGCAAGTCGATCGCGAAGGCGACGGGACGCGAATTCGTGCGCGTGTCGCTCGGCGGCGTGCGCGATGAAGCTGAGATCCGCGGTCATCGCCGCACCTATATCGGCTCGATGCCCGGCAAGATCATCCAGTCGATGCGCAAGGCGAAGAGCTCGAATCCGTTGTTCCTGCTGGACGAGATCGACAAGATGGGCGCCGATTTCCGCGGCGATCCGTCGTCGGCGCTGCTCGAGGTTCTGGACCCCGAGCAGAACTCGACCTTCAACGACCACTATCTGGAGGTCGACTACGATCTGTCGAACGTCATGTTCATCACGACCGCGAATACGTTGAATATTCCCGGCCCCCTGATGGACCGCATGGAGATCATCCGGATCGCCGGCTACACCGAGAACGAGAAGGTCGAGATCGCGCGCAAGCATCTGATCCCGAACGCCATCGCCAAGCATGGTCTCGATTCCAAGGAATGGTCGATCGACGATGACGCCCTGCTGCTGATGATCCGCCGCTACACCCGCGAAGCGGGCGTGCGTAACCTGGAGCGTGAGCTCTCCACACTCGCCCGCAAGGCGGTGAAGGAGCTGATGATCTCCAAGAAGAAGTCGGTCAAGGTCACCGAGAAGACTCTCGAAGAGTTCCTCGGCGTGCCGAAGTACCGCTACGGCGAGATCGAAAGCGAGCCGCAGGTCGGTATCGTCACGGGCCTGGCCTGGACCGATGTCGGCGGCGAGTTGCTGACCATCGAAGGCGTCATGATGCCCGGCAAGGGCAAGATGACGGTCACGGGCAATCTGCGCGACGTGATGAAGGAGTCGATCTCGGCGGCGGCGTCCTACGTCCGCTCGCGGGCGATCAACTACGGCATCGAGCCGCCGCTGTTCGACAAGCGCGACATCCACGTCCACGTGCCGGAGGGGGCAACCCCGAAGGACGGACCGTCGGCGGGTGTGGCGATGGCGACCGCGATCATCTCGGTCATGACCGGCATCCCGGTTCGCCACGATGTCGCGATGACCGGCGAGATCACGCTGCGCGGCAGAGTGCTGCCGATCGGCGGTCTGAAGGAGAAGCTGCTGGCGGCCGCTCGCGGCGGCATCAAGACGGTGCTGATCCCCGAGGACAACGCCAAGGATCTCACGGAGATTTCCGATGCGATCAAGGGCGGGATGGAGATCATCCCGGTGGCCCGGCTCGACGACGTCACCGCCAAGGCGCTGGTCCGCGCACCGGTGCCGATCGTCTGGGAAGAGGACACCAAGGTGCCGGTAAAGCCTGACGGCGCCGACGAGGCGTCCGGTGGCCTCACGGCCCACTAAACCGATCGATTGTGAAATGATAAAACGGCGCCTTCGGGCGCCGTTTTTGTTGGTGCGGACCGGACCACCATTGGACAGGCGGAGTTGAAGGGGATGGAAATCGACGGGCAATGCCATTGCGGGCGGGTGACCTATCGGGCCGACGTCGACCCTGCGAAAGTATCGATCTGTCACTGCACCGATTGCCAGAACCTGACGGGCTCGCCGTACCGCGTCACGGTGATCTGTTCGGCCGAGCAGGTCCGCATGACAGGCGCGCCGGCGAAGATTTACGCGAAGACCGGCGACAACGGCCGCACGCGCTTCCAGCATTTTTGCGAGGGTTGTGGTTCCCCGCTGTTCACCAGCGGCGAGGGCGGGCCGGACGACTGGGGCATCCGCTGGGGCAGCATCCGCCAGCGCGATCAGCTCAAGCCGGTGCGGCAAATCTGGCGCCGCTCGGCCGCGCCCTGGATCAACGATATCAGGGATTTGCCGGGACGGCCGG
Source organism: Bradyrhizobium sp. 170 (assembly GCF_023101085.1). NCBI lineage: Bacteria > Pseudomonadati > Pseudomonadota > Alphaproteobacteria > Hyphomicrobiales > Nitrobacteraceae > Bradyrhizobium > Bradyrhizobium sp. 170. The sequence goes on from NZ_CP064703.1 coordinate 4,178,245, forward strand.
GCGACTAGGGGATCGAGGATTGGTAGGCGGCGAGAGATTCGAACTCCCGACCCTCTCGGTGTAAACGAGATGCTCTAACCAGCTGAGCTAGCCGCCCTTATGCCTCTGTTTAACCCTGCGACCCCCTTTCGTGCAAGGTCGCCGGTAAACCACCGTTTCCCAGATATCTCCGATCAAATGAGAGAGTTGCGTACATGGACACCCCTCAAACTCACGATCAAAACGCCGACCAGGTCGCCTACTGGAACGGACCCGCCGGCCAGCGCTGGGCCGCGCGCCAGGCGGAGCAGGACGTCGTGCTCAAGCCGGTCGCCGACCTTGTGATCGATCGGGCGAAACTGAAGCCGGGTGAGCGCGTCATCGATATCGGCTGCGGCAGCGGCGCCACGGCGATTGCGTTCGCGCGCGAGGTCGCGCCGTCGGGCCATGTGCTCGGCGTCGACATATCCGGCCCGATGCTGGAGCGGGCGCGGCAGAGCGCGCCGAAGGATTTGCCGGTCGAATTCGCGCTGGCCGACGCCACCGTCTATCCGTTTGAGCCCGCCGGTTTCGATGTGCTGGCCTCGCGGTTCGGCGTGATGTTCTTTGCCGATCCCGCGCTGTCGTTTGCCAACATGCGCAAGGCGCTGAAGCCCTCGGGCCGGCTGGCATTCGCCTGCTGGCGCGAGCCGCGCGAAAACCCGTTCTTCATGGCACCACTGCAGGCCGCCTACAAGCACGTGCCAAAGCTGCCGCAGCAGGGGCCGGAAGATCCCGGGCCGTTTGCGTTCGCCTCCGAGGCGCGCGTGCGCCGGATCCTCGACGCGGCGGGCTTTAAGGGCGTCGAGATGGAAGCGTGTCCACTGCTGCTGGATTCCGCGATCGGCCGCGGCCTCGACGGCGCGGTGCAGGGCGCACTGGAGATCGGCCCGGTGAGCCGCGCGCTGGAGGGCCAGCCGGAAGAACTCCGTAAGGCCGCCGCCCATTCGATCCGCGAAGCACTGACTCCGTTCGCCAAGGGCGATTCGGTGTTGCTGCCGGCGTCGGTCTGGATCGTCACGGCAAGGGCGTCGTAGTTCGCCTTCGTCATTGCGAGCGAAGCGAAGCAATCCATCCATCGACGGGCGCTGAGGCATGGATTGCTTCATCGCTGTCGCTCCCTTGCGCAAACGCTTTGCGTTTGTCGCAGGCAATGACGGGGTGAGAGCTTCGCTGACTTGCCTACCCAGATCGTGGCGGGATGCGCGATGGCTCGGCGGCCCTTTCCACATTCTGGCGACCCATTCCAATTGAACGCCGGATGGCCATCGGCACGCCACCAAATCGCCTGACGACTCAACGACGCTTGTTACACCGGGCTGGTAGCGATGCGCGTGGGTACAGCAATGATGCGCTTGTCCGATCTGCATCTAACTCCGGCCCGGACCGGTCTGATTTTGCTCACGGTGCTTCTGCTCGGCGCGATCATCGTTCGAGTCATCACTGGGTCCGAACAAAGTGATGTCCGCACGCCCTCCACGCCTGAGAACGGTGGCCGAGTCACCCCGGATACTGGTGTCAGAGGCCTGAGAGGATCGCTGCCATAAGATAATTTGTTGGACGGCAACGCGCGTCCACCCTGCAACGGGCGCGAGGAAGGCTATTTGATTGTCGCGTTTACGGTAATTACCGACGTGCCAGATGTCGTTGGCCCCTGCCCCGTTGCTTTGATGGCGAAAGTATCGCTTCCCTTGTATCTGGCCTTCGCCTTGTATTCGTAAGTAGTTGCGTTGAGCTTTTTCAACTTGCCGCGGGCCGGCTTTTGCAAAATCTCCGAGCTGGTCACCGTGCCGCGCATCGTGATCGGAAAGAGGCAACTTTGCCCGGATGCGACGCTGATGTCGCCGGTCGAGTTCTCGCCCCAGTCCGCCAGTTCTACTAATTTTGGACAGTCAGAAGCGGCCAGCGCCGGAGACGCGGACATTGAGCTTGTAGCTCCAACGATAAGCGCTAAAGCGGCGACCTTGGACAACCGCATAATAGGCTTCCTCGTTTTCAAAAACGCGGCGTACCCAGCTTACAGCCGCGTCGCTATCACTGCCTTGCGCAAACGCTTCGCGTTTGTCACAGGCAATGACGGGGATGGAGCTTCGCCGAAGTCTACGCCCGTTCTTCCCAGATCATGGCCAGATGCACAATCGTCTCCGCCGCCTTTTCCATGTCCTGGCGGCTGACCCATTCGAGCCGCGAATGAAACGCGTGTTCGCCGGCGAAGATGTTGGGGCAGGGCAGGCCCATGAACGACAGGCGCGAGCCGTCGGTGCCGCCCCGGATCGAACTGCGCACCGGATTTAGCCCCGCGCGACGGATCGCCTCGATGGCGTAGTCGACGGTCTCGGGGTGGCGGTCGATGACCTGCTTCATGTTGCGGTATTGCGCCTTGACGTCCATCCGGTACGTCGAGCGCGGATAATCCTTCATCACCTCTTTGACGATGCCTTCCAGCAGGGCTTCCTTTTGCTGCAGCCCCTCGTCGGTGAAATCGCGCACGATGAAGCCTATGGTGGCTTTCTCCAGCGCGCCCGCAATGCCGATCGGATGCAAAAAGCCTTCCTTGCCCTCGGTGGTCTCCGGCGAGCAGGTGTCCCTGGGCAGGCGGTCGATGATTGCGGCCGCGATCTTGATCGCGTGCTCCATCTTGCCCTTGGCGAAACCGGGGTGGGTCGAGACGCCCTCGATGGTGATGGTGGCGCCATCGGCTGAAAAGGTTTCGTCCTCGATATTCCCGGCGGATTCGCCGTCCATCGTATAGGCGAAGTCGGCGCCGAGTTTTTTCAGGTCGACCTTGTCGACGCCGCGGCCGATTTCTTCGTCGGGCGTGAACAGGATCTTGATGGTGCCGTGCCTGATATCAGGATTTTGAATCAGGAACCGCGCTGCGTCCATGATCTCGGCAAGGCCGGCCTTGTTGTCGGCGCCGAGAAGCGTGGTGCCGTCGGTCGTGATAATGTCGTGGCCGATCTGCTCAATGAGTGCGGGATGGTCGGCTGAGCGGATCACCTGGGTGGGATCGGCCGGCAGCACGATATCGCCGCCCTGGTAATTCCTGGCGATCTGCGGCTTGACGTTGGCGCCGGTGCAGTCCGGAGACGTGTCCATGTGCGAGCAGAAGCATATCACTGGCACCGTCTTGTCGGTATTGGCCGGGATCGTCGCATAGACATAGCCGTGCTCGTCGAGATGGGCGTCTGCGAGCCCCATCGCCTGCAACTCCGAAGCCAGCAGGCGACCCAGATTCTTCTGCTTCTCGGTGGAAGGGCAGGTCGGTGACGCCGGATCGGACTGGGTGTCGATCATGACGTAGCGCAGGAAGCGCTCGGTGACATCGTGGGTGAAGGTGATGGGCGAGGCCGGCATGACGATCCGAAAAGCTGGGCGAGGGAAGCGCTCTATAACAGAAAAGCGCCACTCCGGGTCCCCGCCGGAATGACGCTTTTGCTGCAATCGAGGGAATCGTCGGTCAGACGGCTTCCTTGAGTTCCTTGGCGGCGCGGAAGGCGACCTTCTTGCTGGCCTTGATCTGGATCGGTTCGCCGGTGGCGGGGTTGCGGCCGGTGCGGGCGGCGCGCTTGCGGACCTGGAGGATGCCGAGCCCGACGATACGGATCCGCTCGCCCTTCTTCAGGTGTTTTGCGATCTTCCCGACCATGTCGGTCAGGATGGCCTCGGCGGCCTTCTTCGACAGGTCATGTTCCTCGGCCAGCGCTGCGGCCAGATGCTTGAGTGTGATGGTGGCTGGAGTCGCTGCTTTCTTCGCCATATCTGGCCCTCCTCGTTGGTTGAATGGCTTTGAGCGCGTTTGTGAAACCGGTTCGCGCCGGAAAATGCCTTGCGTGGTGACTTGAAACCCTAAGGGTCCGGTGCAACCAGAGCGGGGGAGGGTTTCAAGAAACCCAGACGTATCAGGCCTTAAACGATTCGGGTAATCGCTGCCTACGCCATTTTGCCTGAAAACAGGCCATTATTTGCATCACAATCGCAGAAACGCCCGTCTGGCGCTGGGATTCGCAACGTCCTTGACTAAGCGGGGGCGGCCCTTTATGCCCTCGGTTCTGCGCGGATCAGAACATGATTACGGCATCCGCGGGAGTAGCTCAGTTGGTTAGAGCGCCGCCCTGTCACGGCGGAGGCCGCGGGTTCGAGTCCCGTCTCTCGCGCCATTTATCAATGGCTTGATCCGATCTCGTCACGAACCAGCCGCAAACAAAAAGGCCGCCCGAGGGCGGCCCTTTTTATTCCAATAAAATCGAGCTCGTTCAGCGCACCGTCGAGGTGTTCGAGCTGGTGACGACCACTGCCTTGCCGGCCTTCACGACCTGCGCCGTCTGGCTGTAATCCGCACCGGTCCGGGCGGAAATGCCGAACGCCGCCACCGCGATGCCAGCCACCAGTGCGACGACCACGATCTTCAAATGGGTACTGCGATCCGCTGAATGAATTGAGTGGTTCATATGGTGCCTCCCGGACGCCTTTGACGTCCTGTGTTGGCTAGGGAATTTACGCCACGTGTGTTTCAGTATGGTTTCGCGGTTTCGGCAAAATGGTTTCATTCGGCCGGTTTTTGGCCTGTTTTCCGCCGAATATCCGTGATGTAGATCACATACAGATCGCCCGAGCGACAGCGACGCGGGGCATGCGGACGCCGGCCGGGATCAAAACAATAATGAAAACAAAGCGAAGGGCCCGGCTTCGAGCCGACCGGATCAACTCGCCCGCTGAATATCGGCGCGTATCGACCGCGCCGCCCAGATGAACAACAGCGCCCCGAGCGTGGTTGTGACCGCAGCCGACAGCAGCGAATAGCGCACGGCCTGGGCGCCATAATCGTTCTTCAGCGCGTCGTTGAGCATGCCGACCGCCAGCGGGCCGATGCCCTGGCCGAATCCGGCCGCCGTCAGCAGCATGATGGCGGATGCCAGCGCCCGCATGCTCGGCTTTGCAACGGTTTGCGCGATCGCAAAGATCGGGCCGAGATGAAAGCCGACCAGGAACGAGGTGGCGGCCAGTGTCGCCACCATCGTGGTGAAGTCTGATGTCAGCATGCAAAGCGCAAACACCGGTCCCGCGAGGCTTGAGGTGACCGCGGGTGCCCACAGTTTCCAGCGATCGTCGCGGCGGCTGATCTGGGCCACCATGAATCCGCCGAGCAGCGTGCCGGCGATGCCGCACAGTCCCTTGAAGGTGCCGGCATAGGTGCCGATTTCGGCGCTGGAGAGATGGTGCACCCGCGCCAGGAACGGCGGAATCCAGGCCGAGGTCGCGTAGTTAGTATAGGTCGTCAGGCAAAAGCCTGCGAGCAGGTAACGTCCGTTGCGAGGCGAGGAAGCCGAGCGTCGGCCCGATTGGCTCCGGCGTAAACGTCTCCGCCATCGCGCCGCGCTTCGGCTCTGATATCGTCAGCCACAACACCGCGGCGAGCGCGATGCCGGGCAGGCCGGCGACATAGAACGCCATCCGCCAGCCGTAGTACTGGTTGATATAGCCGCCGATGAAATAGCCGAGGAATACGCCGAGATAGGTGCCGATGGCGTAGATCCCGAGCGCGCGCGGGCGTTCGTTCTTGCTGAAGAGATCGGCAATGATCGACTGCGAGGCGGGCGTGCCGCCGGATTCGCCGATGCCGACGCCGATGCGCGCCAGCGCCAGCGTTGCGACGCTCTGAGCCATGCCGCAGAACACCGTCATCGCGCTCCAGAACGCCAGCGCAACGGCTACGATGTTGCGGCGGTTGAAACGGTCGGCGAAGCGCGCGATGGGGATGCCGAGCAGCGAATAGAACAGCACGAAGCCGAAGCCTGCCAGCAGGCCCATCGTGGTGTCGCTGAGCGCAAACTCCTTTTTGATCGGCTCGATCAGGACGTTGAAGATGGTGCGGTCGAGGAAGTTCAGGGCGTAGATGACGGTCAACAGCGCCAGCGCGTAATATCGCCGGACCGAGGGCTTTGCGGCGGCGTCGGTTTGCAAGGCTGCCTGTGGCGCGAGATCGACCATGGTTTCCCCCCTCGATATTTTTTTCGTTAAACTTGTCGCCTCACGCCTCGCGAATGAAATTCCCCGCCTCGAATTCAACCGGCGGCGCGTTTTCCTCGAACGAGATGCCGACCGGGTCGCGGCCCGAGGCCATCGCTTCGAGCTGATCGCCCAGCATCCGCCGGATCATCAGGATGCCGCGGTCGCTCTGGCCAAAGTGCTCTTCCGAATGCAGCGTCACCGGGCCCTGGCCGACCTGCGCCTCGTAATCGCCGGGGAATTGCTGGTGCTCCTGTTCGGTCATGTCCCACCAGAACTTGCCGTTGAATTTGGAGCGCATCCGCCCGATGTCGCCTGAATTCTTCACCCGGCCCGCGACATAGATGCGGAAGGACGTGTCGTCGATCGGCAAGGTCCAGCCGATCGATTCGACGCGGGCGAACTGCGCGACGCGCGGATTGGGCACCACGCGCAGCGTGGGGAGGGCGGCTTCCGTCACCCGGTAAAACACCTTGCCGTCGTCCTGATGCCGGATCGAGCGCACCATGATGCCGCGCGGCGAGGTCTCGAATTTCACCTCCGGCATCGAGGCCATCATGTTGGTGAATTGCGGCCCCGAGAACGATCCGTGCAGCACCGGGACGTGGTAGGGGTCGACGACGTTTTCGAAATGCTGCAGCCAGTTGCAGGGAATGACCGCCGGGCCGCCGCCGCCGATGGAGGAATCGTCGGCCTCGACGAACTCGCCGTCGTCCATGTTTTCCAGGCATTCGTAGCGCGGCAGCACCGGCTTCTTCTCGGCCGGCCCGAGATAGGCGAAGATCAGGCCGTAGCGTTCCTGCAGGGGATACCAGGGCTGGCGAATTTTGTCCTTGAACAGGCCGCCCTCGGGCTCGCAGGGCTGTTCGAGGCAATGGCCCTCGGTGTCGAACTTCCAGCCGTGATAGCAGCAGCGGATGCCGTCTTCCTCGACCTTGCCGTAGTAGAGCGTGGTGCCGCGATGGCAGCAGCGAGCGTGCAGCAGGCCGGCGCGACCGTGCCTGTCGCGAAACAGCACCAGATCCTCGCCGAGCACGCGCACTTTCCTGGGGATATCGGTGGCGTCGGCGACGAGCCCTACCGGATGCCAGTAGCGCCGCAGCAGTTCGCCCATTGGCGTGCCGCGGCCGACCGAGGTCAGTTCGGTCCGGGTGGTGGACGGCTTCATGGCATAGCCAGTCCCGAGATCGCGATCCCGCTGCGTAATGTTCATGCCGCTTCCTCCCGCCACGGCTTTTGGGCGCCGCGGTCGTTTGACGTGCTGAGGGAAGTGAAATACGAATCGATGACAGTGTCAACGATCGGCATTTCGCATCGCTTGATTGATTTGTTCGATCGCGCTTCACCACTGACCTTGGCATCGGCCCGCTTTGTTGGCAGAGGTTGGGGATGAGCCAGAAGCCCGGAAAGCAGACCGCGCCTGCGCCCGCTGTGGGGAACGACGCGGCATTGGCGCCGATCACTGCGATGATGTCGTCGCGGCTGATGGTGCTGGCCAATCTGCTCAAGCGCGGCGCGATCCTGCGCTACAAGCGGCTGGCGGGGCTCTCCTCGGTGGAGTTCGGCCTGGTGGCCTCGCTGGGGCGGCGGCCGCCGATGAGCGTTATCAGGCTCGCGGAAGCGGTCGGCATGGACAAGGGGCAGATCAGCCGGGCGCTGGCGGAACTGGTTTCGCGCAAGCTGGTCGCCAAGGAGGTCAATCCGCGGGACAATCGGGAGACCCTGGTTTGCCTGACCAAAGCGGGGCTGGCGGCGCATGACACCATTGTGGCAGGCGCACAGGAGCGCAACCGGCGGCTCCTGGAACAGCTCAGCAAGGACGAGTTCAAGCTGCTGCTCGACCTGACCGAGCGCCTGACCGACACGGCTGCCCGGATGCTCGCGGACGAGAAGGATTTGAACTGAAATTCGGCACCTTGCGGCCCGGCGCGCGTTGGTCGGGCGAGGCCGGAACGCAACACTTTTTCGGGTTCTGCGGATGCGTCAAACGCAGGCATTACCCTCAAGCCGGCTTGTCTTGCGCCCTCTGTTGCGCTGCGCTAAGCCAAGAATAATTCCAATTAACGAATCTGCGGCCAAATCCGCAGGAAAAGGCACCGCCGATGACCGGCATCCTGCAGAATTACCTTCCACTTGTCGTGTTTATCGGGGTGGCGAGCCTGATCGGCCTGGCGCTCCTGATCGCTCCGTTCCTGGTCGCGTTCCAGCAGCCGGATCCGGAGAAGCTCTCCGCCTATGAATGCGGATTCAACGCATTCGACGACGCCCGTATGAAGTTCGACGTCCGCTTCTATCTGGTCGCGATCCTCTTCATCATCTTCGACCTCGAAGTGGCGTTCCTGTTCCCGTGGGCGGTCGCCTTCGGCAAGCTCGGCGCCACCGGCTTCTGGTCCATGATGGTGTTCCTCGCCGTCCTCACGGTCGGCTTCGCTTATGAGTGGAAGAAAGGCGCGCTGGAATGGGATTGAGCCCGACAGCAACAGGCTCTTCGCCGGCGATAGCGCAGGCGCCGAAGGGCATTCTCGATCCCGCTACCGGCAGACCGGTCGGCGCCAATGATCCGTTCTTCCTCGAGGTCAATCACGAGCTGTCCGACAAGGGCTTCTTCGTTGCCGCCGCCGACGACCTGATCACCTGGGCGCGCACGGGCTCCCTGATGTGGATGACGTTCGGTCTCGCCTGCTGCGCGGTCGAGATGATGCAGGTGTCGATGCCGCGCTACGACGTCGAGCGCTTCGGCTTCGCCCCGCGCGCTTCGCCGCGGCAGTCCGACGTCATGATCGTGGCGGGCACGCTGACCAACAAGATGGCGCCGGCGCTGCGCAAGGTCTACGACCAGATGCCCGAGCCGCGCTACGTGATCTCGATGGGGTCGTGCGCCAATGGCGGCGGCTACTATCACTATTCCTACTCGGTCGTGCGCGGCTGCGATCGCATCGTGCCCGTCGACATCTACGTGCCCGGATGCCCGCCGACGGCGGAGGCGCTGCTCTACGGCATACTGCTGCTGCAGAAGAAGATCCGGCGCATCGGGACCATCGAACGCTAAGGTTTTAGGCAATGGACGACGGTAAGCTCGACGCTCTTGGGCAGACGATTGTTAGCGCGCTTGGCGGCGCGGCCAGCGCCCATGCGGTCGCGTTCAACCAGCTCACCGTCACGGTCGATGCCGGCAAGATCGTCGATGTCATGAAGTACCTGCGCGACGATCCTTCACTGCGTTTCGTCAACTTCACCGACGTCACGGCGGTGGACTATCCCGGCCGCGAGAAGCGTTTCGACGTAGTCTATCATCTGCTGTCGCCGACGCTGAACGAACGCATCCGAATCCGCGCGGAAGCCGACGAGACCACGCAGGTGCCGTCGATCATCGACGTGTTTCCCGGCGCCGACTGGTTCGAGCGCGAGACCTACGACCTCTACGGCGTGATCTTCACCGGCCACCCCGACATGCGGCGGCTCTTGACCGATTACGGCTTCGACGGCCATCCGCTGCGCAAGGACTTTCCGCTCACCGGTTTTGTCGAGGTCCGCTACGACGACCAGGAGAAGCGGGTGCTCTACGAGCCGGTCCGCCTCAACCAGGAATTCCGCAAATTCGATTTCCTCTCGCCCTGGGAAGGCGCGGACTACCCGCTGCCGGGCGATGAGAAGGCGGAGCCGAAGGCCTGACCATGAACGAACAGAATCTTCGCAATTTTACGATCAACTTTGGACCGCAGCATCCGGCCGCGCACGGCGTGCTGCGTCTCGTGCTCGAGCTCGACGGCGAAGTCGTCGAGCGCGTTGATCCGCATATCGGCCTCTTGCATCGCGGCACCGAAAAGCTGATCGAGCAGAAGACCTATCTGCAGGCGATCCCGTATTTCGACCGGCTCGATTACGTCGCGCCGATGAATCAGGAGCATGCGTTTTGTCTGGCGGCGGAAAAGCTGCTCGGCATCACGGTGCCGCGCCGCGGCCAGTTGATCCGCGTGCTCTATTGCGAGATCGGCCGCATCCTGTCGCATCTGCTCAACGTCACCACGCAGGCGATGGACGTCGGCGCCTTGACCCCGCCGCTGTGGGGTTTTGAAGAGCGCGAAAAGCTGATGGTGTTTTATGAGCGCGCCTCCGGCTCGCGCATGCATGCGGCCTATTTCCGCGTCGGCGGCGTGCACCAGGACCTGCCGCCAAAACTGATCGACGACATCGAGACCTGGTGCGATCCGTTCCTGCAGGTCGTCGCCGACCTCGAAACGCTGCTGACCGGCAACCGCATCTTCAAGCAGCGCAACGTCGATATCGGCGTGGTGACGCTGCAGCAGGCTTGGGAATGGGGCTTCTCCGGCGTGATGGTGCGCGGCTCGGGCGCGGCCTGGGACCTGCGCAAGGCGCAGCCCTATGAGTGCTACGCCGAAATGGACTTCGACATTCCGATCGGCAAGAACGGCGACTGTTACGACCGCTACTGCATCCGCATGGAAGAGATGCGCCAGTCCGTGCGCATCATGAAGCAGTGCATCGCAAAACTGCGCGCGCCGGATGGGCAGGGCCCGGTCGTCGTCGAGGACAACAAGATCGCGCCGCCGCGGCGCAGCGAGATGAAGCGCTCGATGGAAGCGTTGATCCATCACTTCAAGCTCTACACCGAGGGCGTGCATGTGCCGGCCGGCGAAGTCTACGCCGCGGTCGAGGCGCCCAAGGGCGAGTTCGGCGTCTATCTGGTCTCCGACGGCTCCAACAAGCCCTACAAGTGCAAGATCCGCGCGCCGGGCTTTGCCCATCTGCAGGCGATGGATTTCATCTGCAAAGGCCATCTGCTCGCTGACGTCTCGGCCATTCTCGGCTCGCTCGACATCGTGTTCGGAGAGGTCGATCGGTGATGGCGCAGGCGCCCATCCAGTTTGACCGGGCTTCAGGCGCGCTCGTAGGCGCGAACGCGTGGGAGCGTTTGGCCGCGGTTGCGCTGGTGCTGGGGTCGAAGGTGGCGTCGAATTTTTCGCACCGCGGCTACAACATATGCGCCAACCTGTTGCGCACGACGCTGCCCGAGCGCGGCATCCAGATCAAACTCAATCCCGACGCCACCTTCGAGTTTCCCTATGGCGACGGCTACTGGAGCAAGCTGCTCAATCGAAGCTACAGCTATGAAGACGAACTGGAGTTGTTGTTCCGCGATTCCGCCGACGTCGACTACACGCTGCTCGATTGCGGCGCCAATTACGGCTACTGGTCAGTCTTGGTATCGAGCAAGCCGTTCGGTTCGCACAAGGCGATCGCGATCGAGCCGTCGGGACAGAATTTTCCGAAGCTCGCCAACAACGCCAAAATCAACGGCAATCGCTTCGAAGCCATGAAATGCGCGATCGGCGCGACACGCGGCACCGCGCGGCTGTCCGGCACCAAGCATGAGGCGTTCAGCATCGCTGGCGACCAGTCTGGTGGCGAGGAGGTGCCCGTCATCGCGCTGGATAACCTGCTGGACGACGGCAAGGTCGCCCCCGGCGGCAAATATCTGATCAAGCTCGACGTCGAGGGCGTCGAGATCGAGGCCATGAAGGGCGGCGCGCGGTTGATGCAGGGTGACAGCGTGCTGCTCTGTGAGGAACACGGCAACGATCCCCAACATACCGTGTCGCGCTATATCCTCGAACAGACTCCGCTGAAGCTGATCGTCTATGACCCGCGCAGCAATCGCCTTGAAACCGTGACCGACCTTTCGATTCTGGACCGGATCAAGGTTTCAACCCATGTCGGCTACAACGTGTTCGGCACCGCAAGCGCATTCTGGCTCGCCCGGATCGATGCGCTCAATGCGAAAGCCGGGCGCCGCGTGCAATGAGAGACTGAACGATGTCCGTCCGCCGCCTCGCACCGAAGGAATTGCAGCCCGCGAGCTTTACGTTCTCGGAAGAGAACCTCGCCTGGGCGAAGGCGCAGATCGAGAAGTATCCGCCGGGTCGCCAGGCGTCCGCCGTGATCGCGATCCTGTGGCGCGTGCAGGAGCAGCATGAGGGATGGGTGTCGGAAGCCGCGATTCGCGCGGTCGCCGACCTCCTGGAAATGCCCTACATCCGCGTGCTGGAAGTGGCGACCTTCTACACGATGTTTCAGCTTCAGCCGGTCGGCAAGAAGGCGCATGTGCAGGTCTGCGGCACGACGCCGTGCCGCCTGCGCGGTGCCGAGGACATCATCAAGGTGTGCCAGAGCCGCATCCATCACGATCCCTTCCATCTGTCGAAGGACGGCAATTTCAGCTGGGAAGAGGTCGAGTGCCTGGGCGCCTGCGTGAACGCGCCGATGGTGCTGATCTGGAAGGACACCTACGAGGACCTGACCAAGGAAACCTTTGGCAAGGTGCTCGACGGTTTCGCGTCAGGCAATCCGCCGAAGCCGGGACCGCAGATCGACCGTCAGTTCTCGGCGCCGGTGGGCGGGCCGACGACGCTGAAGGAAACCACATGAAGCGTGACGGCACATCGCCCGTGATCGGGCAGGGAAGGGTCAGCGCGATGAAGAACTGGCGCTATATCGGCATGCACGCCATCGCGGCGGCCGTGTTCATTTTTCTGCTGCAGCGGTACGCGCTGAGTGCGACGCTCGAATCCAGCCTGTTGTGGGCGCTGACCTTCGGCGGATGCGCCGCGGGTCTCGCTTACGCGCAGTCCAATCGTTGATCCGCTAGGAAGCTTCAAGTCATGCTCGACGACAAGGATCGCATCTTCAAGAACCTCTACGGCCTCCACGATTGGGGGCTTGAGGGCGCGCGCCGCCGTGGCGCGTGGGACGGCACCAAGGCGATCATCGACAAGGGCCGCGACTGGATCATCAACGAGATGAAGGCCTCCGGCCTGCGCGGGCGTGGCGGGGCGGGTTTTCCGACCGGCCTGAAATGGTCGTTCATGCCGAAGGAGTCGACCGACGGCCGGCCGAGCTATCTCGTGGTCAACGCCGACGAGTCCGAGCCCGGCACCTGCAAGGACCGCGAGATCATGCGGCATGATCCGCATCTGCTGGTCGAGGGCTGCCTGCTCGCCAGCTTCGCGATGAACGCGCATGCCTGCTACATCTATGTGCGCGGCGAGTTCATCCGCGAGCGCGAGCATCTGCAGGCCGCGATCGATCAGGCCTATGACGCAAAACTGGTCGGCAAGGACAATCTCAATGGCTGGCCGTTCGACATCTATGTCGCGCACGGCGCCGGCGCCTATATCTGCGGCGAAGAGACCGCGCTGCTGGAGAGCCTCGAAGGCAAGAAGGGGCAGCCCCGGCTGAAGCCGCCATTCCCGGCCAATGTCGGCCTCTATGGCTGCCCGACCACCGTCAATAACGTCGAATCCATCGCGGTCGCGCCGGACATTCTGCGGCGCGGCGCGGCGTGGTTTGCCGCGATCGGCCGCCCCAACAATGTCGGCACAAAACTGTTTTGCATTTCCGGCCATGTCGAGCGGCCCTGCAACGTCGAAGAGGCGATGGGGATTCCGTTCCGCGAACTGATCGAGCGCCATTGCGGCGGCATTCGCGGCGGCTGGGACAATCTGAAGGCCGTGATCCCCGGCGGTTCGTCGGTGCGGATGGTGCCGGCCGAGCAGATCATCGACACGCCGATGGATTTCGACAGCCTCGGCAAGCTGCGCTCCGGCCTCGGCACCGCCGCCGTGATCGTGATGGACAAGTCCACCGACCTGATCCGGGCGATCGCGCGCATCTCCTATTTCTACAAGCATGAGAGCTGCGGCCAGTGCACGCCATGCCGCGAAGGCACGGGGTGGATGTGGCGGGTGCTGACCCGCATGGCCGACGGCCGCGCCCACAAGCGCGAAATCGACATGCTGCTGGAAGTGACGAAGCAGGTCGAGGGCCACACCATCTGCGCGCTCGGCGACGCCGCCGCCTGGCCGATCCAGGGCCTGATCGCGCATTTCCGTCACGAGATCGAGGCGCGCATCGACCAGTATTCGCACAAGGCCGATATCGACGATATCGGCGTGCGCGATCCCGTGAACATGGTCGCGGCGGAGTAAACGCGATGTCGCAACCGAGCGTTTTTTGGTGGCAGAGATACGGGACGCTGGCGCAGATGGCGCAGGCGGCCGTGGCGCTGCTCGGCTTTGTTGCGATCCTCTTCCAGATCAACGAGATCCGCACCAACAACCGCGGCTCCAGCGCACGGCAGGCGTTTCTCGGCTATACGGAACTGGCGTTCCAGAATCCGAAATTCTCGCAGCCCGACTACGGCGCGATCAAGGCCGGCAGCCGCGAGGAGCGGGTGCAGTATGAGAGCTTCGTCTCGTATTTCCTCTACGCCTGTGAGGAGACCATCGCGGCCTTCGCCGACAAGCGCGAATGGCAGGCGTCCTGCGACTACGACCTGAAGCCGCATCTGCCGTTCCTGTGCGAGAAGAACGCAGCGCAGCCGGCCTACCTCGCCACCTACGGCATCGAAACCCAGCAATGGGTGAAGGCGTCGCTGAAGACCGCCAGCGTTACACCGCCAGACTGCAAGCTGGGAAAGACTTGAGACAGCAATGACCAAACTCATCATCGACGGTAAAGAGATCGATGTGCCTGCGGAGTTCACGCTGCTGCAGGCCTGCGAGGCCGCGGGCGCCGAAATTCCGCGCTTCTGCTACCACGAGCGGCTGTCGATCGCCGGCAATTGCCGGATGTGCCTCGTCGAGGTGAAGGGCGGCCCGAAGCCGGTCGCAAGCTGCGCCTGGGGCGTGCGCGACTGCCGGCCGGGCCCGAAGGGCGAGCCGCCGGAAATTTCCACGCGTTCGCCGATGGTGAAGAAGGCGCGCGAAGGCGTGATGGAATTTCTGCTGATCAACCACCCGCTGGATTGCCCGATCTGCGATCAGGGCGGCGAGTGCGATCTGCAGGATCAGGCGATGGGCTACGGCGTCGACACCTCGCGCTTTGCCGAGAACAAGCGCGCGGTCGAGGACAAGTACCTGGGCGCGCTGGTCAAGACCTCGATGAACCGCTGCATCCAGTGCACGCGCTGCGTCCGCTTCTCCGCCGAAGTCGCCGGCGCACCCGAGATGGGCGCGACCGGTCGCGGCGAGGACATGGAGATCACGACCTATCTGGAGCAGGCGCTGACCTCGGAGCTGCAGGGCAATCTCGTCGATATCTGCCCCGTGGGCGCGCTGACCTCAAAACCTTACGCGTTCGCCGCGCGTCCGTGGGAGCTCGGCAAGACGCAGTCCGTGGACGTCATGGACGGTGTCGGCTCCGCGATCCGCGTCGATACCCGCGGCCGTGAGGTGATGCGGATCCTGCCGCGCATCAACGAGGCCGTGAACGAGGAATGGATTTCCGACAAGACCCGCCACGTCGTCGACGGCCTGCGCACGCAGCGGCTCGACCGGCCCTATATCCGCGACAACGGCAAGCTTCGCCCGGCGTCGTGGCAGGAAGTTTTCGCGGCGATCTCGGCCAAGGTCAAAATGAGCGACGGCAAGCGGATCGGGGCCATCGCGGGCGATCTCGCCGCGGTCGAGGAAATGTTCGCGTTCAAGGATCTGCTCGGCCAATACGGTTCCAGCAATCTGGCGGTGCAGGGCGGCGACGCCTTTGACGTCAAGGCGGGACGAGCGACCTGGATCTTCAATCCGACCATTGCCGGGATCGAGCAGGCCGATGCGCTCTTGATCATCGGCGCCAACCCGCGCAAGGAAGCCGCCGTCCTCAACGCGCGGATCCGCAAGCGCTGGCGGACCGGCCAGCTCAAGGTCGGCGTGATCGGCGCCAAGGCCGATTTGACCTATGACTACGACTATCTCGGCGCGGGCACGGATTCGCTCAGCGACCTCGCCACCGGCAAGCATTCCTTTGCCGAGGTGCTGAAGGCCGCCAAGCATCCGATCGTGCTGGTCGGCGCCGGTGCGCTGGCGCGGCATGATGGTGCGGCGGTGCTGGCGCTTTCGGCCAAGCTCGCGTCAGGTGTCGGCGCGCTCAAGGACGGCTGGAACGGCTTTGCCGTGCTGCAGGATACCGCCTCGCGTGCGGGTGCGCTCGATATCGGCTTTGCGGCCGGCGCAGGCGGCCTCAACCTCGCGCAGATGACGACCTTCGGCACGCTCGACGTGCTGTTCCTGCTCGGCGCGGATGAAGTGAAAGTGCCCGATGGCACGTTCGTGGTCTATATTGGCACCCATGGCGACCGCGGCGCGCATCGCGCCGACGTGATCCTGCCGGGTGCGGCCTATACCGAAAAATCCGGCATCTACGTCAACACCGAGGGCCGGGTGCAGATCGCCAGCCGCGCGGCGTTTCCGCCCGGCGAGGCGCGCGAGGACTGGGCGATCGTCCGCGCGCTGTCGGATGTGCTCGGCAAGAAGCTGCCCTATGATTCCCTCGCGGCGTTGCGCCAGGCGCTGTTCAAGGCCGTCCCGCATCTGATGCGGATCGACCAGATCGAGCCCGGCAAGGCCAGCGACGTCAAGGCGCTGGCGGGCAAGAAGGGCGGCAAGGTCGACAAGACCCCGTTCAAGAGTTCGGTCGAGGATTTCTATCTGACCAACCCGATCGCGCGGGCCTCGGCGGTGATGGCGGAATGTTCCCGGCTGGCGTCCGGGAAAATGCTGACGGCAGCGGAGTGAGCGTGACCTGATGGCTGATTTCTTCGCAAGCTCGTTCTGGACCGGCTTTCTCTGGCCGCTGATCGTCATGGTCGCGCAGAGCGTCCTGCTGCTCGTCGTGCTCCTGATCGCGATCGCCTACATCCTGCTCGCCGACCGCAAGATCTGGGCGGCGGTGCAGATTCGCCGCGGCCCCAACGTGGTCGGCCCCTGGGGCCTGCTGCAATCCTTCGCGGATCTGCTCAAATTCGTGCTGAAGGAACCGGTCATTCCCTCCGGCTCCAACAAGGGCGTGTTCCTGCTGGCGCCGCTGGTCTCGTGTGTGCTGGCGCTGGCGGCCTGGGCCGTGATCCCGATGGATCTCGGCTGGGTCATCTCCGACATCAATGTCGGCGTGCTCTACATCTTCGCGATCTCGTCGCTGTCGATCTACGGCGTCATCATGGCCGGCTGGTCGTCGAACTCGAAATATCCGTTCCTGGCCGCGCTTCGCTCCGCCGCGCAGATGGTGTCCTACGAAGTCTCGATCGGCTTCGTCATCATCACCGTCTTGCTGTGCGCCGGATCGCTCAATCTCTCGGCCGTGGTGGAAGCGCAGAATACCCGCGGGTTCGCCAGCCTGATCGGCCTGCCGCAACTCACCATCCTGAACTGGTATGTGTGGCCGCTGTTCCCGATGTTCGTGATCTTCTATGTCTCGGCGCTGGCCGAGACCAACCGGCCGCCGTTCGACCTGGTGGAAGCCGAATCCGAGCTGGTCGCGGGCTTCATGACCGAATACGGCTCGACGCCGTATCTGCTGTTCATGCTCGGCGAATATGTCGCGATCACCACGATGTGCGCGCTGGCGACGATCATGTTCCTCGGCGGCTGGTTGCCGCCGGTGGACCTGCCGCCGTTCAACTGGATCCCCGGCGTGATCTGGTTCGCGCTGAAGGTGTTCTTCATGTTCTTCATGTTCGCGATGGCGAAGGCGATCGTGCCGCGCTACCGCTACGATCAACTGATGCGGCTCGGCTGGAAGGTGTTTTTGCCGCTGTCGCTGGCGATGGTGGTGATTGTGGCCGGCGTGCTGCAATTCGCCGGCATCGCGCCGAAGTGAGGTTGCTATGAGTGTCAACATCAACGCAACGGCCCGCGCGCTTCTCTTGAGCGAATTCGTATCGGCGTTCTTTCTCGCCATGCGCTATTTCTTCAAGGCGAAGCCGACGCTGAACTATCCCTTCGAGAAGGGGCCGATCTCGCCGCGATTCCGCGGCGAGCATGCGCTGCGCCGCTATCCGAACGGCGAGGAGCGCTGCATCGCCTGCAAGCTGTGCGAGGCGATCTGCCCGGCGCAGGCGATCACGATCGAGGCCGGCCCGCGCCGCAACGACGGCACCCGCCGCACGGTGCGCTACGACATCGACATGGTGAAATGCATCTATTGCGGCCTGTGCCAGGAAGCCTGCCCGGTCGATGCCATCGTCGAGGGACCGAATTTCGAATTCGCGACCGAGACCCGCGAGGAACTCTACTATGACAAGGCGAAACTGCTCGCCAATGGCGACCGCTGGGAGCGCGAGATTGCGAAAGCAATCGAACTCGACGCGCCGTACCGGTGAGGTGAGGGCATGATCCTAACCGCGTTGTTCTTCTATCTCTTTGCCGGCGTCTGCGTGGCGTCGGCGGTCATGGTGATTGTGTCGCGCAATCCTGTGCACTCCGTGCTGTTCCTGATCCTGGCGTTCGTCAACGCTTCCGGCCTGTTCATCCTGATGGGCGCCGAATTCCTGGCGATGATCCTGGTGGTCGTCTATGTCGGCGCGGTCGCGGTGCTGTTCCTGTTCGTGATCATGATGCTCGACGTCGATTTCGTCGAGTTGCGCGAGGGCTTCCTGGAGTATTTGCCGATTGGCCTCGTGATCGGCGGGATATTCCTCGTCGAACTGCTGCTGGTCGCGGGCGGCTGGGTCATCAATCCCGGCACCGTCAAGCAGATCACGGCGGCGATCCCGACCAATGTTAGCAACACCGAGGCGCTCGGGCTGGTGCTCTATACGAAGTACATCCACTACTTCCAGATCGCCGGCATGGTGCTTCTGGTGGCGATGATCGGCGCCATCGTGCTGACGCTGCGCCACAAGGCGAAGGTCAAGCGGCAGGACATCAACGTGCAGAACGCGCGGACGCCGGAGCTTGCGATGGCCGTGCGCCAGGTGGCGTCCGGGCAGGGGCTGCAGGATGCGGACGCGGCGGAGTGGGTGAAATGACGATCGGTCTGGGGCACTATCTCGCGGTCGGCGCCATCCTGTTTACGCTTGGCATTCTCGGCATCTTCCTGAACCGCAAGAACATCATCGTCATCCTGATGTCGATCGAGCTGATCCTGCTCGCCGTCAACGTCAACCTGGTGGCGTTCTCGACCTTCCTCGGCGACATCGTCGGGCAGGTGTTCGCACTGCTGGTGCTGACGGTCGCGGCGGCTGAAGCTGCGATCGGTCTGGCTGTACTCGTGGTCTATTTCCGCAACCGCGGTTCGATCGCGGTTGAAGACGTTAATTTGATGAAGGGCTAAAGCAGCTATGGTTCAGGCAATCGTCTTTCTGCCGCTGCTGGGCGCCATTCTGGCCGGCCTGATCGCGATCTACGGCGCGCATGCGCGCAATCCGAGCGGCGATGAGGTCAAACATCACGACCATGGGCATGGCGCTCACGCGCATGCCGCCGATGCCCATGACGAGCATGCCCTTGATGATCACGGCCATGACGATCACCACGTCTCGGAGCCGGCGGCGCAGGGGTCGCGCGCGGCCGAGCTGATTACGACGGGGCTTCTATTCGTATCGGCCGCGCTGTCTTGGATAACGTTGGTCGATGTCGGCTTCATGCACCATGACGCCCGGATTGCGCTGTTCCCTTGGATCAATTCCGGCGACCTGCAGGTGTCGTGGGTGCTGCGCGTCGATACGCTGACCGCGGTGATGCTGGTGGTGGTCAACACCATCTCTTCTCTCGTGCACCTCTATTCCATCGGCTACATGGACGAGGATCCGTATCGGCCGCGGTTCTTTGCCTATCTGTCGCTGTTCACCTTCGCGATGCTGATGCTGGTGACCGCTGACAATCTGGTCCAGCTGTTCTTCGGCTGGGAGGGCGTCGGTCTCATGAGCTACCTACTGATCGGCTTCTGGTACCAGAAGCCGTCGGCGAATGCGGCGGCGATCAAGGCTTTCGTGGTCAACCGCGTCGGCGATTTCGGCTTCGCGCTCGGCATCTTCGCCATCTTCATGCTGCTGAAATCGACCGACTTCGAGACGATTTTTGCGGGCGCGCCCGGGCTTTCGGGCAAGACCATCGATTTCTTCGGCTGGCATGCCGATGCGCTGACGCTGGTCTGCCTGTTGCTGTTCATGGGCGCGATGGGCAAATCGGCCCAGTTCCTGCTGCACACCTGGTTGCCGGACGCGATGGAAGGTCCGACACCGGTCTCGGCGCTGATCCACGCCGCGACCATGGTCACCGCCGGCGTGTTCATGGTGGCGCGGCTGTCGCCGCTGTTCGAGCTCGCGCCCAACGCGCAGGCCGTCGTCATGTTCTTCGGCGCCACCACCGCGTTCTTTGCGGCGACCGTCGGCCTCGTGCAGAACGACATCAAGCGCATCGTCGCCTACTCGACCTGTTCGCAGCTCGGCTACATGTTCGTGGCGATGGGGGCAGGGGCCTATTCGGTCGGCATGTTCCATCTGTTCACGCACGCCTTCTTCAAGGCGCTGCTGTTTTTGGGCTCAGGCTCGGTGATCTACGCGATGCACCACGAGCAGGACATCCGCAACATGGGTGGTCTGAAGGACAAGATCCCCTACACGTATAGTGTGATGGTAATCGGCACCCTGGCGCTGACCGGCTTCCCGCTTACGGCCGGCTATTTCTCCAAGGACGCGATCATCGAGTCCGCCTATGTCGCGCACAATCCATTCGCGTATTACGGCTTCGCGATGACAGTGATTGCGGCGGGCCTGACCTCTTTCTATTCGTGGCGCCTGATCTTCAAGACGTTCCACGGCGAGCCGCACGACCAGCATCATTACGAGGCGGCGCATGAAGCGCCAATGTGGATGCTGGTCCCGATCGGCATCCTGGCCGCAGGCTCCATCCTGGCCGGCTTCCCGTTCAAGGAAGTATTCGCGGGCCATGGCGTGCAAGAGTTCTTCGGCGAGTCGCTGAAGATGCACCCGCACATCATCGACGAGATGCACCACATTCCGCAGGCGATCGCGTTCCTGCCGACGGTGATGATGGTGCTGGGCTTCCTGGTGTCGTGGCTGTTCTACATCCGCCGGCCGTATCTGCCGGTCGAACTCGCCAACCAGCACCAGATGCTCTACCAGTTCCTGCTCAACAAATGGTATTTCGACGAGCTCTATGAGTTCATCTTCGTCCGCCCGGCGAAGTGGCTCGGCTACCAGCTCTGGAAAAAGGGCGACGGCATGGTCATCGACGGCTTCGGCCCGGATGGCGTTTCGGCGCGCGTGCTCGATGTCACCCGCAATGTAGTGAAGATCCAGACCGGCTACCTCTATCACTATGCCTTTGCGATGCTGATCGGGGTCGCAGGGCTGATCACCTGGTTCATGTTCGGCTTGGGAGGCCAGTAATGACAACCTGGCCCATCCTTTCGGTCGTCACGTTCCTGCCGGTCATCGGCGCGCTGGCGATCTATCTCACCCGCGGCGACGACGAGGCCGCGCGGCGCAATGCGCGCTGGATCGCGCTGTGGACCACGCTGGTCACCTTCGCGGTGTCGCTGATCCTGGTCTGGCGCTTCGATGCCGCCAATCCGGATTTCCAGTTCATCGAAAAGGCGAACTGGCTCGCCAGCGGCATCACCTATCACATGGGTGTCGACGGCATTTCGCTGCCGTTCGTGATCCTGACCACCGCCTTGATGCCGTTCTGCATCATCGCGAGCTGGAAATCGATCACGATGCGGGTGCGCGAATACATGATGGCGTTCCTGCTTTTGGAAACGCTGATGGTCGGCACCTTTTCCGCGCTCGACCTCGTGCTGTTCTACCTGTTCTTCGAGGGCGGCCTGATCCCGATGTTCCTGATCATCGGCGTCTGGGGCGGCCCGCGCCGGGTCTATGCATCGTTCAAGTTCTTCCTCTACACGCTGCTCGGCTCGGTCTTGATGCTGCTCGCGATCATGGCGCTGTACTGGAATGCCGGCACGACCGACATCCCGACCTTGATGCACACCGCGGTGCCGCGCTCGTTGCAGACTTGGGCGTGGCTGGCGTTCTTTGCCTCCTTTGCCGTGAAGATGCCGATGTGGCCGGTACACACTTGGCTTCCCGACGCCCACGTCGAGGCGCCGACCGCGGGCTCGGTGATCCTGGCCGCGATCCTGTTGAAGATGGGCGGTTACGGCTTCCTGCGCTTCTCGCTGCCGATGTTCCCGCTGGCGTCGCATGATTTCGCCTGGATCATCTTCACGCTGTCGGTGATCGCCATCGTCTACACCTCGCTGGTGGCCTTGATGCAGGAAGACATCAAGAAGCTGATCGCCTATTCGTCGGTGGCGCACATGGGCTTCGTCACCATGGGCATCTTCGCCGGCACCACGCAGGGCGTGGCCGGCGGCGTGTTCCAGATGGTGTCGCACGGCATCGTCTCCGGCGCGCTGTTCCTCTGCGTCGGCATCGTCTACGACCGCATGCATACCCGCGAGATCGCCGCCTATGGCGGCCTGGTGAACCGGATGCCGCTCTACGCGCTGGTGTTCATGGTCTTCACCATGGCCAATGTCGGACTGCCCGGCACTAGCGGCTTCGTCGGCGAATTCATGACGCTGCTCGGCACCTTCAAGGTTTCGATCCCGACCGCGACCTTTGCCACGCTTGGCGTGATCCTGTCGGCCGGCTATGCGCTGTGGCTCTATCGCAAGGTGGTGTTCGGCGCGCTGACAAAGCCGTCGCTGGCCAGCATCAAGGACCTGACGTTCCGCGAGAGCCTGACGCTGTTCCCGCTGGTGTTCCTCACCATTCTGTTCGGCGTCTACCCGAAGCCCGTGCTCGACATGTCGGCGGCCTCGGTTCAGCAGCTCGTCAACAATTACAATGCCGCCGTGACTGCCGTGAAGGCAGCCGCGCTGGTCGTCCAATAACGTAGCGTTTTCAAGCGAAGTGGAAACCGGTTCGCATGAAGAAAACGCGTCAAGGATAGTCCGCCCATGAGCTTCTCGAGTGCAGGTTATCAGTTGCTGCCGGTGCTGCCGGAGCTGGTGCTCGCCGTCGGCGCCATGGCGCTGCTGATGCTCGGCGCCTACCGTGGCGGCAAGGCGACGACCAGGCTCGTCACCACCCTTGCGGTGGTGCTGCTGGTCGTCACCGGCGCGCTGGAGCTGATGCTGCCGGCCGGCAAGCTCACGACTTTCGGCGGCAGCTTCATCGTCGATGACTTCGCCCGCTTCCTGAAGATCCTTGCGATCATCGGTTCGGCGGTGACGCTGATCCTGTCGACGGAGTTTTTGTCCGATCCGTCGCGGCGCATTTTCGAATATTCGATCCTGGTGCTGCTTTCCACGCTCGGCATGATGGTGCTGATCTCGGCCGCCGACTTGATCATGCTCTATCTCGGGCTCGAGCTGATGTCGCTCGCGCTCTACGTGGTCGCTGCTTCTAACCGCGACAACGCCAAGTCCACCGAAGCCGGCCTGAAGTACTTTGTGCTCGGCGCGCTGTCCTCGGGGATGCTGCTGTACGGCGCCTCGCTGATCTACGGTTTCACCGGCACGGTCGATTTTGCGGGTATCGCGGCGGCGGTGAAAACCGGCAGCGTCGGCATCGTGTTCGGCCTGGTATTCCTGCTGGCCGGGCTCTGCTTCAAGGTGTCCGCCGTGCCGTTCCATATGTGGACGCCCGACGTCTATGAGGGCGCGCCGACGCCGGTCACGGCGTTCTTCGCCTCCGCGCCGAAGGTTGCAGCACTTGCGGTGTTCACCCGCGTGACGCTGACGGCTTTCCCCGGGATCGTCCCGCAATGGCAGCAAATTCTCGTGTTCGTCGCGATCGCGTCGATGGCGCTGGGTTCGTTCGCCGCCATCGGACAGAAGAACATCAAGCGCCTGATGGCCTATTCCTCGATCGGCCATATGGGATTCGCGCTGGTCGGGCTTGCCTCCGGCACGGTGGAGGGCGCGCAGGGCGTGCTGGTCTATATCGCGATCTATGTCGCGATGACGCTCGGCACCTTCGCCGTGATCCTGTCCATGAAGCGCGCCGGCCAGCCGATGGAGCAGATCAGCGATTTTGCAGGCCTGTCGCGCACCAATCCGCTGCTGGCCTTCTTCTTCGCCATGCTGCTGTTCTCGCTGGCCGGCATTCCGCCGCTCGCGGGCTTCTTCGCCAAATGGTACGTGTTCGTGGCCGCGATCAAGGCCGGTCTGTTCACGTTGGCCGTCATCGGCGTGCTCACGAGCGTCGTGGGCGCGTTCTATTATCTGACCATCATCAAGGTGATGTATTTCGACGAGCCGGCCGGCGAGATCGAACCGATGCGGATCGAACTGCGCACGGTGCTGGCGGTCGCGGGTATCTTCAACATTTTCTTCTTCGTCTACCCGGGGCCGCTGGTCAGCGTCGCCACGGCAGCGGCGAAGTCGCTGTTCCCAGGATGACCTTTACGCTCGGTCCCAAAGCCAGATCGGCGGGCTACGGCCTCGCCGCCTTCGACCAGATCGGTTCGACCAACGCCGAAGCCATGTCTCGTGCCCGCGATGGCGAGCGCGGTCCGATGTGGTTCGTGACAACGGAGCAGACAGCGGGCCGAGGCCGCCGGCAGCGCGCCTGGATCGCGCCGCGCGGCAACCTCGCCAGCAGCATTCTCGAAGTCACGGACGTCGCTCCCGGCGTCGCGGCTACGCTGGGTTTTGCCGCAGGGCTGTCGCTTGAAAGCGCGTTGCAAAGGCTCAGCATCGAAGCCAATTTGCGGCGGGCCGGCGCGGAGCCTCTGAGATACGGCCTGAAATGGCCCAACGACGTCATGGCGGACGGGCAGAAGCTCGCCGGCATCCTGCTGGAGGCCGAGGCCGTGGCGGGCAATCGCCTGGCCGTGATAGTCGGCATCGGCACCAACGTCATTGCCGCGCCTGAGGGCACGCCGACGCCGGCGACCTCGCTGGCCGCGCTCGGCGTCAACGTCGGCGCAGAGGAAGTGTTTACGGCGCTGTCGGAGGCCTGGGTTGAATTCCGCGGCATCTGGGACAATGGCCGTGGCTTTGCCGAGATTCGAAGGCTATGGCTGGAGCGTGCCTTTGGTCTTGGCGAGCGGGTTGCAATCCAGACCGGAACAGCGACCGTCGAAGGCGCGTTCGATACCATCGATGAAACCGGCTGCCTGATCGTCCGCACGGCCGAAGGCAAGCGTATTCCGATCGCCGCGGGCGAGGTCTATTTCGGCGCCGCGGCGTCAGTGGGAGCGGCCTGATGGCGCGGCCGGATGAACTGACCTTTGCGCCGCTCGGCGGCGTCGGCGAGATCGGCATGAACCTGTCGATCTACGGGCTCGGCAACCGCAACCAGCGGTCATGGCTCGCGGTCGATCTCGGCGTTTCCTTCGGCGACGAGGAGCATCTGCCGGGCATCGACCTGATCATGCCCGACATCCGCTTCCTGGAGAAAGAGCGCAAGAACCTGATGGGCCTGGTGCTGACGCATGCCCATGAGGATCATTTCGGCGCGATTATGGACCTCTGGCCGAAGCTGCAATGCCCGATCTATGCCACCAAGTTCAGCGCCGCTTTGTTCGAAGCCAAATGCGCCGCCGAGCGCAATCCGCCGAAGATACCCGTGACCGTGGTGCCGTCGGGCGGCCGGGTCAATCTCGGGCCGTTCACCGTCGAATTCATCCCGGTCGCGCACTCAATTCCGGAATCGCATGCGCTGGCGATCCACACCTCGGCCGGCACCGTGCTCCACACCGGCGACTGGAAGATCGACCCGACGCCGATCATCGGTCTTCCCACGGACGAGCGGCGCCTGCGCGAACTCGGCGATGCCGGCGTGCTGGCGCTGGTCGGGGATTCCACCAACGCGGTGCGGGAAGGGCGCTCGCCCTCGGAAACCGAGGTTGCCGCCACCATCGCCAAGCTGGTGAAGGGCGCCAAGGGCCGGGTCGCCGTCACCACCTTTGCCTCCAACGTTGCGCGCGTGAAAGCGGTGGCGGATGCCGCCAAAGCCGCCGATCGCGAGGTGGTGGTGGTCGGCCGCGCCATGGAGCGCGTGGTGCAGGTCGCCCGCGAGACCGGCTATCTCGACGGCGTGCAGAATTTCCGCGGCGCCGATTATTATGGGCATTTCCCGCCGGACAAGGTGCTGGCGCTGTGCACCGGCAGCCAGGGCGAGCCGCGCGCCGCGCTCGCCCGCATCTCCAATAACGACCATCCGCAGGTGACGCTGAACAAGGGCGATACCGTTATCTTTTCCTCGCGTACCATCCCCGGCAACGAGAAGGCGGTCGGCGGCATCATCAACGGGCTGATAGTCCAGGGTATCGAGGTCATCACCGACCGCAACGATCTCGTCCACGTTTCCGGCCATCCGCGCCGCGACGAGCTGCGCGACATGATCTCATGGGTACGTCCCCAGATCCTGATCCCTGTCCATGGCGAGGCGCTGCATCTGGCCGAGCACGCCAAGCTGGCGCGCACCGCCGGCGTGCCGAAGGTGCTGACCTGCCGCAACGGCGATCTGGTCAAGCTCGGACCGGGCGATCCCGCCATCATCGACGAATTGCCGTCGGGGCGGCTCTACAAGGACGGCAATATCCTGGAGGATTCCAAATCCCGCGCCGTGGTCGAGCGGCGCCGGATGGGATTTGCCGGCTGCGCCTTCGTGGCGATCGCCATGACCGACAAGGGCGAACTGGCTGACGATCCCGAGGTTGATCTCGTCGGCATTCCCGAGAAGAATGCGGCCGGCGAGGTGATCGACGAAATCGTGTTCGATACGGTGGTTTCGACGGTGGAAAACCTGCCGCGGGCGCGGCGGCGCGATGCGGACGCGACTGCGGAATCGGTGCGCCGCGCGGTGCGGGCCGTCATCAACGAGCAGTGGGGCAAGAAGCCGATTTGCCTCGTTCATGTGCTGACGGTTTGAGGTAAAAAGGGCGTCGTCAGGCGAGCTGGCGGGCTCTCGTCGGGAAGACGCAGGAAGCAGGGAGTGGAGTAGTCATGCTGGGCCGGCTCAATCATGTCGCGATCGCGGTCAAGGATGCGGAAAAGGCTGCAAAAATCTATGGCGGCGCGTTCGGCGCCGAAATCTCCGGCGCGGTGCCGCTGCCGGAGCATGGCGTCATCACCGTGTTCGTGACGCTGCCCAACACCAAGATCGAGTTCATCCAGCCGCTCGGCGAGGCCTCGCCGATCGCCAAGTTCGTCGAGCGCAACGCCGACGGCGGCATCCATCACATCTGCTACGACGTGCCCGACATCATCGCCGCGCGCGATACCCTGATCGCGCAGGGCGCGCGCGTGCTCGGCGACGGCGTGCCGAAGATCGGCGCGCATGGCAAGCCGGTGCTGTTTTTCCACCCGAAGGATTTTTCCGGCGCGCTCGTCGAAATCGAACAGGCTTGAACCCCGATGGCCTACAGCATCTCCACCGCGCTTGCGATCTACTTCGTGCTCTGGTGGGTCGTGCTGTTCGTGACGCTGCCGTTCGGCGTCCGCAGCCAGCATGAGGACGGCGAGGGGGCTCCCGGCACCGATCCCGGTGCGCCGGTCATGGCGCGGATGGGCTACAAGCTGCTCTGGACCACGCTGATCTCGGCTGTGGTTTTCGGCATCGGGATGTGGGCGTATCACCAAGGCTATCTGAACATCGAGCGGCTGTCGAAGCTGATGGGGCTGCCGTTCTAGGATCGAGCACAATGCTGCGCAGCGCAATTCCAATGATTTTGCTGCTTGTATCGGTCGGCGGCCAGGCTGTCGCGATGGATCAATCCGCCATGGAGGAAACCAATTGTCTGATGGCCTGCGACGCCAATCAGGAAAATTGCGGAGCCGGACAGGCGCCGTTCAGGACGAACCGTTCCGTTGCCGCACACCGGGAAATCAAGGCGTCTCCGGTCCCCGGTCTTCGCCGGACAACCGGGCTCTCAACGACTTATGAAGGAACACTGTCTCGTTCAAACGAGGGCAAGCGTTAGCTTGCCGGGGGGACTGGAATGACTATTCAAAGAATTTTGCTGGCGCTCGTGGTGCTGCTCGCCGCCGGCCTTGCCGGATCGTTCTATATGAACTGGAAGACGCTGGGGCAGCTTCGGACGGTGAAGGCCTTCGTCGAGAGCTCGGTCTTCGCCGACGCGGTGGCGGCCTGCGAGCGGGCGCAGAGCACGACCCCGTTCAAATGGACCGGCGGCAAGCAGACCGCCGTCATTGGCGTGAGTTCGGTCAAGCTCAACAAAGACACGATCATCCCAAGCTACACGCTGGTCGCCGACAGCGTCTTTTGTGACTATGATCCGATCAAGAAGAAAGCCGACATCGGATCGAACTTCCTGGAACGGGAAACATTCTAGGGTCAGCGCCGCGCCACTGACGAAAGCTCTGGCGAGACCTGAGTCCGGGCGTTTAGATCATCGCTTGCGGGCCACAATGTAGGGGCGTTGGTCCTTGCCCTTGCTGGCGTGGCTTTCCCTGACAAGGACGTCGAAACCCGCGTCAATGATCAGCCGCTCCAGCGCGGACGCGCCGAGGGAGCTGACATGCGGCGCCTTTCCGATGGCTCGCATCGCGGGTAGCGCGAGCAGCCGGATCAGCGGGTTCATGTCTCCCAGGCAAGGCGTTTTCGAGATGAACAGGCCCCCAGGCTTCAGCAGGACATGGATGCTGCGCAGCGTGCCCGGCACGTTGCGCACCAAGTGCAGATAGTTGAAGCCCAGAACGGCATCGAACCGGCCTTCTTCGTGGACCAGTTCTTCGGCGGTCGCGGTGCGAAAGGAAAGCGCCGGGATCGACTCGACCGCGAGCTTCTCTTCGGCGATGGCGATCATTCCGCCGGAAATGTCCGTCGCGAGATAGCTCCGCACGCCATCCGCAAGTCGCAGCGCCGTCGTTCCCGTGCCGCAGCCCAGTTCCAGCACACTGTCTCCAGGCTGCAGATGGGCGCGCGCGCGTTCGAGCGTGCGCTCGTATCCGTTCGGATCCGCGATGCGGGATCTGGCGTATCCGCGGGAAGACCTGTCCCAGAAACGGGCGTCGCTTGTGATGCTCATGTGCCGTCCACCTTTTCCGCGAGCTTACTATATGCGTCAGACAGGGAAACCTGGCTGCCAGCGGCCGGGTGCAGGAGATCGGCGGGCGTGTCAGCATCTCGGCCACCGACACTTTTTCTGCCTATGTCCTGCCCGAGATCATCGCGCGCATCAGATCGACCGCCCCGCAGATCACGATCATGATCGTGGCCTCCAACGAACTCAGCGATCTGCACCGCCGAGAGGCGGACATAGCCATTCGCCATGTGCGTCCCGATCGGCCTGGGCTGATCGGTCAGCATATCCGCGATACCGAGGCGGGATTCTATGCGTCGGAGGACTGGATCGCCCGCCATGGCATGCCTGCGGAACCGGCCGATGGCGAGGGCAGATATGATCGGTTTTGACGATGCCGTGCGCTTTTCGGGCTATCTTGGTGGGATCGGCATTCCGATGGACGCCGCCGACTTCCGGCTGATGTCGGATTCCGGGGTCACGGTCTGGGAGATGGTCAATCGCGGCCTGGGTGTCGCCGCCATGCTGCGCGAGGGTGGCTGACCGGACACCGGGAGTGAGAAGGTTGGTGCCGGACATGGCACCGATCCCGGTCCCGATCTGGCTGGTCACCCACCGGGACCTGCAATCCAGCCCCCGCATCCGGCTGATGCAGAGTATCCTGGCCGAGGAACTGTCCCGGATGTAGGTGCACGTGAGTTCGTAGATGCCGTCGGAAGAAGCCGCAGCGATCATCGGCCTGTACCAGCGCAAGGCGCGGGACTGGATCGAGAGTCGCGCGCGTACCGGCCTGTTTGAAAAACCCTGGCTCGACCGTTTCCGGGCGCCGCTGCCGCCTTCCGGCCCCATCCTCGATCTCGGCTGCGGATCCGCCGAGCCAATGGCCGCGTATCTGATCGGGCTTGGTCATCCCGTCGTTGGGGTGGACTCATCCCCGGCCATGATCGAGGTCTGCCGAGGGCATTTTCCCAAGCAGGAATGGATCGTCGCCGATATGCGCAAGCTTGCCTTGCAGCGGAAGTTTTCCGGCATCCTTGCCTGGGACAGTTTCTTTCACCTCTGCCACGACGACCAACGCCAGATGTTTCCGGTGTTTCGCGAGCACGCGGCGCCGAACGCGGTGCTGATGTTCACAAGCGGCCCTGCGCATGGGGAGGCGATTGGGAGTTTCGAAGGCGAGCCGCTGTATCATGCGAGCCTCGACCCGGCCGAATACCGTTCATTGCTCGATCGGAACGGGTTTCGCGTGGTGTGGCATGTCGTCGAGGACCCCGACTGTGGCGGCCATACTATCTGGCTCGCGCAGCTCATTTGAGACGGTGGGGCAAATGCGGACGGTGAACGCTGGTCGCTGACAGCGTTTTGCGACTATGATCCGGTCAAGAAAAAGGCCGATATCGGATCGAATTTCCTGGAACGGGAGTGAGCCGCGCCTCCCGCACCGGTACGGGGGGCGACAGCAATGAGTTCACAGCATCGATCGTCGGCTGGTCCCCGGCCGGACGAATACCGAATTCTTCATGAAGCTGATTTGCGGGATTACCTCGCAGGGCTTTCCGCGGTCGCCGCCCGGCTTGGCGGCGCACCCGCGTCCTGGACGATCAGCGAGGTCGGCGACGGCAACCTCAACCTCGTGTTCATCGTCAAGGGGGACGCGGGCGGCATCGCCGTCAAGCAGGCGCTGCCCTACGTGCGCCTCGTCGGCGAAAGCTGGCCGCTGCCGCTGTCGCGCTCGCATTACGAATATCTGGCGCTGACGCATCAGGCGCGGCTGGCGCCCGGTCTGGTGCCGGCGGTGCTGCACCACAACGAGGCGCTCGCGCTCGTCGTCATGGAGTTGATCGAGCCTCATATCATCATGCGCAAGGGGCTGATTGCCGGCACGCTCTATCCAGGCTTTGTCGGGGACATCGCGACCTTTCTGTCGCGCACGCTGTTTTTCTCTTCCGACCTCGCGATTCCTGCTGCCCGGAAGAAGGAGGGGATTGCGGCGTTCGCCGGTAACCACGCGCTCTGCAAGATCACCGAAGACTTGATCTTCACCGATCCCTACCGCGTGACCGAACAAAACCGCTGGACACAGCCCTGGCTCGATGCGACAGCGGCCGCCTTCCGCGAAGACCTCGACCTTCATGTTGCGATCTCGCGGCTGAAACTGAAATTCCTGAACGCACCGGAAGCGCTGATCCACGGCGACCTCCACACCGGCTCGATCATGGTGACGGAAGGCTCGACTGTCGTGATCGATCCCGAGTTCGCGTTCTACGGCCCGATGGGGTTCGATCTCGGCGCGGTCATCGGCAATCTCCTGATGAGCTATCTGGCCTCCGCCGGTCATGAGCATTCGCCGGGCGAACGGCGGCTGTTCGAGGTCTGGGTGCTGGAAACGATCGAAAACGTCTGGACGGAGTTCGCCCACGAGTTCCTCGAGCTCTGGCGCACGGAAGCGCACGGCGACGCCTATCCAAAAACGCTATTTGAAAGCGAGGCGGGCGCGGCGCGGCTGGAGGCTGAGCGGCACGCCTACATGGAACGGCTGTTCCAGGACACGATCGGGTTCTCGGCCGCAAAAATCATCCGCCGCATTCTGGGGCTGGCGCACAACATCGATTTCGAATTGATCGAGGACCCGAAGCGACGGGCGGTCTGCGAGGCGCGGAGTTTGCGGCTGGCGCGGGCGATGATGGTGGACCCAGGCGCGTTTCGCACGATCGGCGCCGTGACGAAAGCGGCGCGGGACGTTCGGGAGTGGCAGCCGGATTTTTCCGGGTAGGGCGCGTCAGTCCGGCATGGCATGAAAATGCACATTGGCGCCAACCTGCATCAAGGAAAAATAGGCACCGTCCGCAGTCAGCACGCCCTTGTGTCCGTCTTCTTGGAGGCTTGCGACGAGTTGCTTGAAGGCGCCTGTCGCGTTGCTCCTGTACCTCGGGGCATACGTCGCCATGACGCTGGTTGCGATATTCGCGAACTTCGGATCAGTTGGACGGCTCTTCTCGCCAACGAGAAGTATATGTGATGTTCCCGGGCCTTGACCCATCGGACCGTTAATCGAAACCAGCACGCCATCAAGTTCGAATTCGCAACCTCGATAGAGTTTGGTTGTCTTGCAGTTCATTTCCAGAGCGCGTTGGGCAAATCCCAATTCCCGATACGTCTCGTTCAACATCGAGCTAAAATCATCCGGCGCACGGTCAAACGGTCCGGCCGATGCGACGCTAGCAACTGCGCTCGACAGTGCAATTAACAGGGCTTTTACTTTCATTCTTTTTGCGTTTTGCCGTTGTTGACCCGGCGGCTGTTACAAGCCGAAGAGATGCATTGCAAGATACTAATGCCGGTGATCCAACGGTTCCGGTTGAGTACTCATCAGCGCGCCGGGGGCCTAGCGGTGAAGCATGCAAGGCCCGAGCAATTTTAGGGCCGTTCCAGAAATGGACCCGTCCGGTTCTGGCCGTGGCCAGTGCTACTCCACAGCCCGCTCCCGCAATCTCTGCGCATAGACGTTGATGATCAGCGCCGCCAGCAGGATCAGGCCACGGATCAGGATCTTCAAAAAACTGTCGATGTTGACGTGATCGAGGCCGTTGTTGAGGACGCCGAGCACGAACAGGCCGACGATGGTGTTGCCGATGCCGCCGCGGCCGCCAAAGAGGCTGGTGCCGCCGACCACGACGGCGGCGATCGAATCCAAAAGATAACTGTCGAACTCGTTTTGCTGCGCGCTGCCGAAATGCGCTACCCCGAGCATGCCGCCGATGCCGGCGCACACCGCCGAGATCACCATGACGCTGCCGAGGATGAGCTTGACGTTGAGGCCGGAATATTCCGCCGCCTCGCGGTTTCCGCCGACCATGTAGACGTAGCGGCCGAAGCGGCTATAGGTCAGCACCAGATGGCCGCCGAGCAGCATCAGGGCTGCCACGATCACGATCCAGGGAATGCCGCCGATCGATGTCGACCCCAAGGTCGTCACCAGCGGCGGCACCTTGTAGGCGATCTGCCCGCGCACCAACAGCGCGGATATGCCGGCGGCGATCTGCATCATCGCCAGCGTCATGATGAAGGAGGGGATGCCGATCACCGTCAGCCCGAACGCGTTGACGAGGCCGAGCAGGGCGCACAGCGCCAGCGCCAGCAGGATCGCGGCCCATCCGGGCATCGGGACGTTGGCGATGTTGACGTAGGATTCCTGCAGCGTGAAATAGGCGACCGCAATGCCGGTAACGTTGGCGATGGCGGCGATCGAAAGATCGATTTCGGCGCACAGGATCACGAAGGTGAGGCCGACGGCGATGATGCCGGTGACCGAAATCTGGGTCAGGATGTTGCCGAAATTGTCCAGCGTCGCAAAGGAGGGGCTTGCTGCCGCGAAGAAGCTGAACAGGCAGATCAGCGTCAGGAACGGCGCGATGTTGCGCATCTGGGAGCGCAGCATCGCGGCGATCCCGCGAGGCCGTTTCCGATCCGCGGCGACTGTCACGCTTTCACTTGAAGTCATGTCGGTCTCCTCACGCCGCTTCCAGGAGGCGGTCCTTGCTGATCTGTTCGTTGGCAAACTCCCGCACGACAGCACCGCGCTTGAGCACAATGACGCGGTCGGCAAGCGACAGCACCGTCTCGGGTTCGGTGGAGAGAACGATGATGGCGAGTCCTTTTGCGCGCAAATCCCTGACGATGTGGATGACGTCGTTCTTGGCGCCGACATCCATGCCGCGGGTCGGCTCGCACAGCACCAATAGCCGCGGCGGATAGCTCAGCCACTTCGCCAGCGCCACCTTCTGCTGGTTGCCGCCCGACAGCATGCCGAGGTCGAGATCCACGGCCGCCGGGCGGATCCGCAGCTGCTCGACCTGCCGATTGGCGATCGCTCGTTCGCGAGACGGCTTGAGCAGCAATGATGAGATGCGATCGAGGATGCTGATCGAGACGTTCTTGTAGACCGGTTCCTGCAGGAACAGCATGTCGCGCCGGCTCTCGGGCACGAAGGCGATCCCGGCGCGTCGGGCGCCGGCCGTGCTGCGGAAGGCTTTTTGTTCTCCGGCGATCGCCAGCGAGCCCTGGTCAGGCCTGAGCTTGCCGAACAGGATCCGCGCCAGCTCGAGCTGCCCGCATCCCATAAAACCGTAGATGCCGAGCACCTCGCCGGCGCGGGCCTCGAACGAAACCTCGCGCAGGCGGCCGGCCAGCGTCAGCCCGCTTGCGTTCAGCACCACTGGTTGATCCGTCGGCGGCGGCAGCATGATGTCGTGGATATAGGTCTCTTCCAGCGCCTCGCGGCCCTTGCCGATCATCGCCTCGATCATGGCCGGCTTGCTCGTCTCCGACGCGGCGGTCTCCGCGACCTTCCTGCCGTTGCGGAACACCGTCACGGTGTCGGAGACGCGCAGGATGTCCTCGATGAAATGCGAAATGAAGACGATGCTGGTGCCTTCGTCCCGCAGCCTTTTCAGCGTCGCGAACAGGCGCTCCACTTCGGGCGGCGACAGCGCCGAGGTCGGCTCATCGAGGATGATGATGCGGGCGCCCGAGGACAGCACGCGGGCGATCTCGATCAGTTGCTGCAGCCCGATCGGCAGGTCGCCGAGCCGCGACATCGGATCGACATCGATACCGAACCGCTTGAGCTGCTCGCCGGCCTCCCGCGCCATGCGCCGCCATTGCACGAAGCCGAGGCGGTTGGTCGGCTGGCTGCCGAGAAACACGTTCTCGGCCACCGTTAGATCAGGCGCCACGCTGAGTTCCTGATGGACCATCGCGATTCCGGCCGCGTGCGCGTCGCGCACCGATCGAAAGCGGGTCTCCCTTCCGTCCAGCACGAACCGGCCGGAAAAATCCGCATGCACGCCGGCGATGATCTTCATCAGCGTGCTTTTGCCCGCGCCGTTCTCGCCGACGAGACCATGGATCTCGCCGGCGGTCAGCGCGAAGTCGACACCACGAAGCGCCTCGACGCCGCCAAAGGCCTTCGTGATGTCGTGCAGTTCGAGGATGGGCTGCTGTCCCCTGGACATGCTGGCTCAGATCAGGAAGTGATCCTCCATCCATTGCATGCCGGCCGCGTTGGCTTTCGTCACCACCGGGCCATCCGTGATCACATGCTTCGGGATACCCTGTCCGCTCTTCTCGCCCCCGGTCACCGCGGCGACGCCGGCGACGATGGCGCCGCCATGGATGCGGCAGGAGGGGTTGCGGACGGTCGCGAACATGCGCCCTTCGCTGACCGCCTGGATCGCCGCTGGCATGGCGTCGACGCCGCCGATCAGGATGTTGGTGCGGTTGCGCGCCTTCATGATGTTGTAGGCGGCCAGCGCCATGTCGTCATTGTGGAAGAAGGCCGCATCGATTTGCGGGTGCTTCGTCAGATAGGTCTCCCATAGCCGCGCTGTCTTCGAGACGTCCCAGTCCGCGGGCTGGGTGTCGAGCACCTCGATATTGGGGAATTGCTTCACGACCGTGTCGAAACCCTTGGCGCGGCCCTGGGCGCCGGTATGGCCGAGCGCGCCCTGGGTCATGATGATCTTGCCCTTGCCGCCCATGGCGTTGCAAAGCGCCTGCGTCACCGACGCACCCATGAATTCATTGTCGGGCGCGAGGAACGAATGAACCTTGATCTGGTCGAGCGGAGCGATCAGCGTGTCCATGTCGATCACGGGCGTGCCGGCATCGATCATCTTCTGCACGGGCTGGGTCAGGGTGCCGATGCCGAACGCCTGGATGGCGACGAAATCCCATTTCTGCGAGGCCATGTTGTCGATCGCGGCGCGCTGCTTGACCGCGTCGAGCTGGCCGTCGAACCAGGTAACCTCGACGTTGAACAGCTTGCCCCACCATTCGGCCGCCTGTTTGCCCTGGGCACACCAGGTGGCCTGCAGGCCTGCATTGGAGAATGCCGCCTTCAGCGGCTTCTCCGAACGTGCGGCTGCCGCCAGCGCCGGGTTGATGCCCAACCCGCCGAGCAGGGCAGTTGCCGCGCCGCCGGTCGCCGCCGCTTGAAGAAGATTACGCCTTGTCGTTGAGGTTTTCTCAGTCCCTGACATCGCTCGCTCCCTCGTTGTCGTTGTTTTTTTACCGACGGCGTCGATTGCACGCACCGCGGATCGAAGCAGTCTTTCACACTCGGCGCATTTGCGCCACCGGCCGACTTGATCGCCAGTATCAATGAGCTCCGGGAAATTTTGACGCTTGTCGTTTCACTGCGCTGCAACGAGACTTTCGATGTCACCGAGCAATTTACGCCATGCCGCGTCGATCTCGTTCGACCAGTCCGCTCCGATGACCTCTCGCAGCGCCTGCGCGATGATGCCGAAGAACGCGACGAACAATTCGCGCGGCGTGCCGTAGGCGTCGTGCGAGGAAACCTCTGACATGATCAGGCGGAAATGGCCGGTGCGGTCTCCGGCAAAGTCCAGAATCGCGTCGATCGTCAAAGCCAGCATCGAACCCTTGACGAGTTCGCTGCCTTCGGTGCGGAACATCGTCCGCGCTTCGGGATGCGCGTCGAACAGGCGGCGATAAACCAGCGGCGTCAGATCCTCGCAACGCTCGGCGGCCAGTTCAAAACTTCGCTCGATCGGATTTGACGATGCCATCATTGCCGCTTGCGATCGTCGCAAAAAAGACGTCTCGAAAAAAGACGTCTTGAAAAAAGAAACATCTCGAAAAAAAAAGAGCAGGGCGCCAAGCCCTGCTCAAAAATTGTGTCGACCCTTAATTTCCCCGAAAATTTAGATTTGCTCTTGATTGTCGAGGCGACGCTGCTTGTGCGCGTCAGGGCTCCTCCCGAGACTTGGACCACCAAGCTTAAGCCTCTCGGCCAGCCTGAGGTTGAATTGGTAGACCATCTTTTTCGTCTTGTCACCATTTTCGGCAACGTTTGTTCAAATTTCCAGCACTCTGCGAAATGATTGGGAAGTTGCTACTGATGGTTGTGGATTTAGCTGCAATTCGCCCGAGGCTTGGTATCGGGGTAGGGCGCCCTTTAAAAGCTGCAAAACGCGTCGTTTTTCGCCAGCTTTACTCCCTAAAGCGGCAACATAGTTCCGGGAACCTGATCTCGACTTCGGACTCTCATGGTGATTAAGGTCTGAAGCGGATGGATTTGCGATGCGCCGGCGGCTGAAGAATTTTCTGCCAATTGTTCTGATTGCCCTGGTGGTGCAGATTTTTGCACCCATCGGCGCATGCTGGGCGGCGAGCATCGCGGCCTCCGATCCGCTGGCCGGCGCCGTCATCTGCCACGGCAATGGTGCACCCGGTGCAGGGCAGGCCGATCAGGCCGGCCACCGCGCCCATGACGGGTGCTGCTCGGTTTGCAGCGTGCTGGACACCGGCGTGCCGGTCGATGTACCGCAGACTGCGGCGATCGCCGTCGAGCGGGTTGCCGAGCAGGTGGCCTGGTTCGATTTTGCCTTCCGGCTGACGAACGCTCGCGCCGGCAGCCACGCGCAGGCGCGCGCGCCACCCTCCATTTCCTGACGACCTGGAACACCCAATGATCGGTGCGGCGACTGCCGTGCCGGTTGGTGCAGTCATTCGAGCCGGCCAGAGAGCTGGCGTCAGGAATATCTTATGTATCGTTATCATGCCTTGGGTGGCGCGAGCTTAGCTGTGCTCGGCAGCGCGCTCTCCCTTGCGCCGTCGACCGCAGAGGCCCAGACGGCGTTGCCGGCGGTGACCGTCGAGGCGCCGCGCGCAACAGCCGCCAGGCCCGCGGCCCGAAGGCCGGCCGTTCGCTCGTCCGCCCGGACGCAGGCGAGGCCGCCTTCGGCCAACCCCGCGCCTGCCGCGTCGCTAACCGCGGGCATTACCCCGAGCGTGGCGCGGGCGCTCCTTTACCAGGCGCCAAACGGCCAGACCGAGACGACCATCGATCGCAGCCAGTTCGACAACCGGCCGTCGTTCTCCGTGGCCGACGTGCTGCGCGAGAGCCCCGGCATATCGGTGAAGCAGGGCAACGGACCGCGCGATATCGGCATCTCGATCCGCGGCTCCAACGCCCGCAACGGTTTTGGTATCCGCAACCTCGTGATCTTCGACGACGGTTTTCCGGTCACGCAACCGGACGGGCTTTCCCGCAGCGACCTGATCGACCCCAAGGCCTATGGCGCAATCGATGTCATCCGGGGGCCGTCGTCGGCGCTCTATGGCAACTACGCGACCGGCGGCGCGCTCAATTTCCGCACCCGCCCGGGCCGGACCATCGACGGGGTTGAATACGGCGTCGAAGGCGGCAGCTTCGGCTATCTCAACAACTATCTCGCCGCGGGCAAGAAGGTCGGCAATTTCGAGTACTCGTTGTTTGCCAGTGACGCGCGCGGCGATGGTTTTATCGGCAATAGCTGGTTCAACACCCAGACCGTGAATTTTTTAGGCACCTTGCAGGTGACGCCCGACGACCGGTTTACGGTCAAGTTCATCAACAATAATCTCGATACAAGGCTGCCGCTCCGCCAGACGCTCGGCCAGTATTATCAAAATCCGTTCCAGCAGGGCTGCACGACGGGCACGAACGCCGCGCTCGGATGCCCGGTGGTGCCATTGTTCAACAATGGCTTTAATGGCTTAACGACACTCCACACCGCTACTCAGGCGGGCCTTGGCCGCGACGACAGGCGAACGATCGTCGGCGGGCGATGGGAGCACGATTTCGACAACACGACGACGTGGCGAAATCAATTCGTGTTCGACGACCGGAACATCAGCCAGCCGACTGGAGGCACCAGCGCGATCGGCGATTTTCCGTCGTACAACTACATGAGCGACGTCACCAAGCGCGGTGAAATTCTCGGCTTGGAATCCACCACCTATTTCGGCGCCTTCTACAATACGCTCACCGCGTCGAGCGACTCTAGATTCGTCATGCCGGGCGGCAACGCGACGCTCGGCAGACTGTCCAGCAATACCTGGAGCGACACCACCAATTACGGTGTTCGCGCGCGCGAGGAATTGAAGCTGACGCCGCAACTGACGGCGATTGCCGGGATTGGGTGGGAAACCACGCATCTGAAGGGAATCAATTCCGCCTACAATTATGGAACGTCGCCGCCGACGATCACCCCGACGACCGCCGACCGGCAATTTCAAAACACCGCACCCGAACTGGCGCTGCTCTACAAGCTGAATCCCGAGTGGCTGTTCCGTGCGCGTGTCGCCACCGGATACGGCACCCCGCAGATCGGAAACCTCTTCATCCTTTCGGACGGTACGTCCGGCAATAACACGCAACTGCAGACGCAACAGAATCTCGGTTACGATCTCGGCTTCGACTGGACGCCAAACAGCGCGCTCAAGTTCAGCGCGACCGGCTTCTACGAGTTCTTCCGCAACGAACTGGTGAGCCAGGCGACACGCACGGCCGGCGTCAGTTACATGTTCAACGCGCCACGGTCCGAGCACCGCGGGGTGGAACTCGCCGCTGACTGGAAGTTCTATCCGGGCTGGCGCTTCACCGCGGCTTATACCTATCTCGATCAATTCTACACCGAATATACCGAAGACATCAGGAGCCAAGGTGCAGGGACCATCTTCAGCTTCAACCGCGCGGGCAACAAGATTCCCGGCATCTCGCCGCACGAACTGACGGCGCGTCTTGGCTATGAACAGATGTGGGGGCCGCTTGCCGGCCTCTGGGCGTTTGTCGAGGTTCAGTGGAAGGATTCGTTCTACATGGACAACGCCAATTTGCAGAAGGCGCCCGGCTACGAACTGGTCAATCTCAACGTCCACTACAAGACGGACCTGCAATCCGACTACTTCAAGTCGTTGAGCATGTATGTCGAAGTCAGGAACGTGTTCGACCGGACCTACATTGCGTCCGCCAACAACATCGGCAATTCGGTCAGCGCGGGCGTTCAAGGTCTCAGCAACACCGGTTCGATCTACGCCGGCTCGCCGCGCGCATTCATCGCCGGAATGAAGCTGGCGTTCAAATGACCCGACAACACTGGAGGAGTAAAGCCATGCTGCGAATGAGCCTGCTCGCGACGCTCGCCTTCTCGCTTTGCCAAACCGCAGCGCAAGCGCAAATGAGCCATCATCAGCATGCCTCGGAAGCGGCGTGTGAGGAGGTCGACTTGCGTTGCGCGTCGAAGGTGACGCCAGCCTTCACGTCAGATGGCACGCTGTGGCTCGCCTGGATGGCGGGGGGCCAGATATCGGTGGCAAGCTCGAAGGATGAGGGGCGCAGCTTCTCGACGCCGGTTCAGGTAACCAGGGAAAAGCTCAAGCTCGATTGGGGCCCGGACGCGCGTCCCCAGATCGTCGTCGAGAAAAGCGGCGGCATCGCGCTGGCGTTTTCGATCTTCAGGGACAAGGCGTTCAACGGCCAGGTGCTCACCACCCGGTCGGCCGATGGCGGCCAAAGCTTCGCCGAGTTGCGGCCGATCACAGCGAGTAACGAGAGCCAGCGCTTTGCGGCGCTCGGCCTCGATGCGGACGGTTCTGCGTTTGCAGCCTGTATCGACAAGCGCAACCGGGTGCCCGCGCAGCAGGAGGGCAAGAAATACGAAGGGGCGGGACTGTTCTTCGCGTCGTCGAAGGACGGCGGCGCTGTTTATTCCGAGGCGCGGCTGGCAAGCGACAACACCTGCGAGTGCTGCCGGCTCGGTCTGGCGTTCGCTGGTCCCGGCCGTCCCGTTGTCGTGTTCAGGAACATCTTCGAAGGCGGCGTGCGGGATCACGCGGTCATGACGTTCGCCGATCCGGCGACGCCGGGCGCGGTTCGCCGCGTCAGCAACGACGATTGGCAGATTTCCGCTTGCCCGCATCATGGGCCAAGTCTCTCGATCTCGCCCGCGGGCACCTACCACGTGAGCTGGTACACCAACGGCAAGGTGCGGAAGGGCTTGTTCTATGCCCGCTCGGAGGACGAAGGCCGGACGTTTTCCGATCCGCTGCCGCTCGGCCGCGCCGATCGCAATCCTACGCGGCCGTACGTGCTGACGGGCCCGCGCGGCGCCACCATGGTCTGGAAGGAGTTCGACGGCGAGAAGACCTCGGTCAACGCGATGACCTCGCATGATGAGGGCAAGAGCTGGTCAAAGCCTGTCGCGATCTCCACGACGACTGATACATCCGACCACCCGCTGCTCGTGAGCGACGGGCAGACGACCTTCCTTTCCTGGATGACCAAGGCCGACGGATATCGCCTTCTGCCGATCGGAGACGGATCATGAAACGGCGCCTGCTGGCTGCAATATTCCTGTTTGCCTCTCTGGCCGCCGCGCCGGCAGCCGAGACATCCTCTGAACTCAAACCGTTCGTGCGTGGAAGCTGGCAGGACGTGCTGCGTTCGCACGCCGGGCGTCCGACGCTGGTGCATTTCTGGGGCGTTACCTGCGGCCCGTGCAAGGTCGAACTGCCACTGCTCGGACAGTTCATGAAGGACCATTCCGAGATCGACGTCGTGATGATCAGCGCCGATCTCGTTCCGAATCTGCCGGGTGCGGCGCGCACGATGCTGGAGAAGGCCGGGCTGGGGCCGGCGGAGAACTGGATTTTCAACGACGGTTTTGTCGAACGCCTCCGGTTCGAGATCGATCCGACCTGGCAGGGTGAGATCCCGCGCACGCTCCTGATCGCGCGGGACGGAACGGTCACCACGATCGAGGGTTCCGCAGAAATACCGGACCTCGAAAAATGGCTGGATCAGCAAAAAGTCGCGAGCAAATAAAGACACTCCCGGTATTGTGAATATTAACGTTGCGTTCTCAAGTTAAGGCAACTGCGGGCCCGGTCGTCCGGTGCGCCGGCCATACTTCATAAATCGAAAGGCATACGATGAAACCCGTTCTGCAATTCTTCGCCTGCGCCGCCCTGTTTGCGCTCCTGGGCGCACCCGCGCACGCCCAAGAGGTCAAGGCCGGCGATCTAGTCATCACACAGGCCTGGAGCCGCGCCACGCCCGGAGGCGCCAAGATTGCCGGCGGCTATCTTACGATCGAGAACAAGGGCTCTGCGCCAGATCGCCTGATCAGCGGCTCCGGCGATT
This sequence comes from Bradyrhizobium sp. 170, assembly GCF_023101085.1. Taxonomy (NCBI): domain Bacteria; kingdom Pseudomonadati; phylum Pseudomonadota; class Alphaproteobacteria; order Hyphomicrobiales; family Nitrobacteraceae; genus Bradyrhizobium; species Bradyrhizobium sp. 170. Next base: position 4,220,083 of record NZ_CP064703.1, read on the forward strand.
TCGCCGGCAAGGTCGAAATTCACGAGATGGCAATGAACAACGGCGTCATGACGATGCGGGCGCTCGACAAGGGGTTGCCGATCGAGCCGGGCAAGATCGTCAAGCTCGCGCCGGGCGGTTATCACTTAATGCTGATGGATCTGAAGAACCCGCTCAAGCAGGGAGAAAAGGTGCCGCTGACGCTGGAGTTCGAGAAAGCCGGGAAGGTCACATTGTCGCTCGACGTGCAGGGCGTTGGCGCGCAGGCGCCCGCGGGCGGAGCGCCGTCGGGGCATGATCATTCCGGTATGAAGAAGTAGGAACAGCCTGTGTCGAAAATTGCTCCTGTCGTCATCATCCTTGCTGCGCTCGCTGTCTCTCCGGCGAGCGCCCACGTCACTCTCGAGAAGCGGCAGGCGCCGGTGGGCTCGTACTACAAGGCGGTGTTTGCCGTGCCGCACGGCTGCGCGGGATCGCCGACGGTCAAGCTGCGGGTGCAGATTCCGGAAGGCGTGATCAGCATCAAGCCGATGCCCAAGCCCGGGTGGACCGTCGAGACGGTCAAGGGCAAATACGCCACCGAGTATGAGCATCACGGCAGCAAGGTTTCTGAAGGCGTCAAGGAAGTGGTGTGGAGCGGCGGCAAGGTCGTCGACGACAACTATGATGAATTCGTCTTCTCCAGCTATCTCACGGCGGGCCTGAAGCCGGACACCTCGCTGTATTTTCCCGTGGTGCAGGAATGCGAGCAGGGGGTCAGCCGCTGGATCGATATTCCCTCGGGAGGCCACAGTGGCCATGGCCATGACAGCAAGACGCCGGCGCCGGGTCTCAAGCTGATCGCAAAACCGTAAAGCAATCCCGATGGCGCGCGTGCTCGTTAGCCTTGCCGCGCTGCTGTCGGCTCTATGCATCGCGAGCGCCGCGTGGGCCCATGCGACGCTTGTTTCTTCGGAGCCGGCCGATGGCAGCGTGCTCACGCTGCCGCCGAAGATGGTGCAATTGCACTTCAACGAAAGCGTGACGCCGGCCGTGATCGGCCTGATCGATGCCGGAGGCAAGGCGCGCGAAGTCGCAACCCGTGCCGTCGGTCAGTCCGTGCTGATGGTGCTGCCCGACGACCTGCCGCAGGGCACGCAAATCGTCAGCTACCGCGTGGTCTCGCAGGACGGTCATCCCGTGGCGGGATCGATGGTGTTTTCAATCGGCGCCGTGACCGGGGCCGCACCGCCAGCGAAGACAGGCCCGCTGGCGGTGCTGATCTGGCTGGCGCGGATCGGGGTCTATCTCGGGCTGTTCGTGGGCGTCGGTGGCGCGTTTTTCGCGGCCTGGATCGGACAGGGCCCGAACGGATCGACGGTCAGCCGCGGTGCGCTTTCTATCGGTCTTGTCAGTGCGGTGGCTTCGCTCGGCCTGCAGGGCCTCGATCTCCTCAACCTTCCCCTTGGCGGCATCGTGACATCGGCGCCGTGGACGAACGCGCTCGCTACCTCCCTCGGGCCGTCGCTGTTGATTGCGATCGTGGTGATGGCCATCGCCTGGTACGCGTGGAAGAGCCCGAGCATCCTGATCGCCTGGGTGTTGACCTCGCTGACCATGGTGGGCGTCGGGCTGTCGCTGGCGACGAGCGGACATGCCGCGACCGCCCAGCCGCAATGGCTGACCCGGCCGTCGCTGTTCCTGCACGGCGTCGCTGCGGCCTACTGGATCGGCGCGTTGGCGCCGCTGGCGGCCATGGCGCGTCGGCGCAATGACAGCTTGCCGCGCGTGCTCAAGCAGTTTTCGGCTATCGCGATGCTGCTGGTCGGGCTGCTGGTGTTGAGCGGACTGGTGCTTTCGATCATCCAGCTTGGAAGCCTGCGTGCGCTGGTCGAGACCCCATACGGCATCCTTCTCTCGATCAAGCTGGCACTGGTGATCCTGCTGCTCGGCCTTGCGGCGCTGAACCGGATTGTCTGCACACCCGCGGTCGTTGCGGATCATCAGAACACCCGGCCGCTGCTGGGGTCGATCCTGCTGGAATGCGTTCTCGTCGTTGGCATCCTTGCCGTCGTCGCCGGCTGGCGCTTCACGCCGCCGCCGCGCGCGTCCGTTGCTCCCGTTGCCGCGCCGCTCTCGGTCCATATCCACACGGATGCAGCGATGTTCCAGGTGCTGGTTTCGCCGGGCAAGGTCGGCTCCAACGATTTTGTGCTGCAGCTGATGACGGGAGACGCCGCCCTGCTGCCGGCCAAGGAGGCTGTGCTGATCCTGAGCTTGCCGGAGCGCGGCATCGAGCCGATGGAGCGTCGCGCCACGCTCGGGCCGGACGGCTACTGGCATGTGCGCGGCGTGGCGCTGCCGCTGCCCGGCCGCTGGCGGATGCAGATCGATGCGCTGGTTACCGACTTCCAGAAGGTCTCGCTGCAAGATGAGTTGCAGGTGCGTTGAACTACTGGCTAACCCGCCTTTGCGGGGTATGACGCCGTTGTGAAGACATGAGGACAACGAGGCCCAAAAACGGCCCGGAAATCCGCCTTTTCGGCCGCTTTTCACCGGCCCCGGCCTTGTCTTTTCGCACCCGATCCGGTTTCACTGCACCTCTTCCGGTATCCCACTGATTCCTTGAGTTGTCCCATGCGGTTGTCGCGGTTTTTTCTACCCATCCTGAAAGAGAATCCGAAAGAGGCGGAGATTGTCTCGCATCGGCTGATGCTGCGTGCGGGCATGATGCGGCAGGAAGCGGCCGGCATCTACGCCTGGCTGCCGCTGGGCTTTCGGGTCTTGAAGAAGATCGAGCAGATCGTTCGTGAGGAACAGGACCGCGCCGGTGCGCTGGAACTCTTGATGCCGACGCTGCAGCTCGCCGACCTCTGGCGCGAGAGCGGCCGCTACGATGCCTATGGTCCGGAGATGCTGCGCATCGCAGACCGCCACAAGCGCGAATTGCTGTACGGGCCGACGAATGAGGAAATGATCACCGAGATCTTTCGCGCTTACGTCAAGTCCTACAGGAGCCTGCCGCTCAATCTCTATCACATCCAGTGGAAGTTCCGCGACGAGCAGCGCCCGCGTTTCGGCGTGATGCGCGGCCGCGAATTCCTGATGAAGGACGCTTACTCCTTCGACATCGATGAGGCGGCCGCGCGCCGTTCCTATAACCGGATGTTCGTGGCTTACCTGCGCACGTTTGCGCGGATGGGATTGAAGGCGATCCCGATGCGCGCCGAGACCGGCCCGATCGGCGGCGATCTCAGCCACGAATTCATCGTGCTTGCGGAAACCGGCGAGTCCGGCGTGTTCTGCAACAGCGACGTGCTCAATCTGCCGATCCCGTCCGACGATGTCGATTATGACAGCGATCTCACTGGCATCATCAAGCAATGGACGTCGGTCTATGCCGCGACTGAGGACGTCCACGATGCCGAACGCTACGAACGCGAAGTGCCTGCCGACAAGCGCGTCAATACGCGCGGCATCGAGGTCGGCCAGATATTCTATTTCGGCACCAAATATTCCGATGCGATGAAGGCGCTGGTCGCCGGCGCCGATGGCGTCGACGTGCCGATCCATGGTGGCTCCTATGGCGTTGGCGTCTCGCGCCTGGTCGGCGCAATCATCGAGGCTTGCCATGACGACGCCGGCATCAAATGGCCGGAGGCGGTCGCGCCTTTCACGGCCGTGATTTTGAACCTGAAGCAGGGGGATGCGGCCGTCGATGGCGCGTGCGAGAAGCTTTATCGCGAGCTTCAGGCCAAGGGCGTTGACGTGCTCTATGACGATACCGACCAGCGCGCGGGCGCAAAATTCGCGGCCGCCGACCTGATCGGTATCCCCTGGCAGATTCTGGTCGGACCGAAGGGCCTTGCCGAGGGCAAGCTCGAGATCAAGCGGCGCAGTGACGGTTCGCGCGAGAATCTCAGCCCGGCGGAAGTGGTGGCGAGGATAGCGGGATAAGATATCCACTGTGGCGGTAATGTTGGCCAATAAGGCTATATTTGGCCCGAATCATGGGATTATCGAGTATGGATGAGACCATGAACGAGACAGCCCGCACCCCGCCTTTTGCGCCCTTCGAATGGTTGTTGTCCGGGCGTTACCTGCGTGCGCGTCGCAGGGAAGGGTTCATTTCGGTCATTGCCGGCTTTTCGTTCCTCGGCATCATGCTTGGCGTCGCCACGCTGATCATCGTGATGGCTGTGATGAACGGTTTTCGCAAGGAACTCCTGGACAAGATCCTCGGGCTGAACGGTCATTTGCTGGTGCAGCCGCTGGAATCGCCGCTGACCGACTGGAAGGACGTCGCCGAGCGCATCAGCCAGGTCGACGGCATCCGCCTTGCCGCGCCGGTCGTGGACGGTCAGGCGCTGGCGTCCTCGGCCTTCAACGCCGCCGGCGTGCTGGTGCGCGGCATGCGGTCTGCGGACCTGAACAACCTCACCTCGATCGCCAAGAACATCAAACAGGGCACCTTGGACGGCTTTGACGAGGGGCAGGGCGTCACCATCGGACGCCGGCTCGCCGATCAATTGTCGCTGCATGCCGGCGACACCATCACGCTGGTTGCGCCCAAGGGCGCGGTGACCCCGATGGGAACCACGCCGCGCATCAAACCCTACAAGGTGGCGGCGGTGTTCGAGATCGGCATGTCGGAATATGACGCCAGCTTCGTGTTCATGCCGCTGCCGGAGTCGCAGGCCTATTTCAACCGCAAGGACGACGTAACCGCGATCGAGGTATTCACCACCAATCCCGATCGTATAGACGCGTTCCGCAAGGCCGTCACCGAAGCGGCCGGGCGGCCGGTGTTCCTGGTCGACTGGCGGCAACGCAACTCGACCTTCTTCAACGCGCTTCAGGTCGAGCGCAATGTGATGTTTTTGATCCTGACCATGATCGTGCTGGTTGCCGCGCTCAACATCGTTTCCGGCCTGATCATGCTGGTCAAGGACAAGGGGCAGGACATCGCCATCCTGCGCACCATGGGCGCCTCGCAGGGCTCGATCATGCGGATATTCCTGATCACGGGGGCGGCGATCGGCGTGGTCGGCACGCTGACCGGATTCTTCGTCGGCATGCTGATTTGCCTGAACATCGAATCGATCCGGCAGTTCCTGTCCTGGATGACCAACACCGAATTGTTCTCGCCGGAACTCTATTTTCTCTCCCGGCTGCCGGCCGAGGTCGACTTCGGCGAGACCACCGCGGTCGTGATCATGGCGCTGACGCTGTCGTTCCTGGCGACGCTCTATCCGTCCTGGCGCGCCGCGCGCCTCGATCCCGTCGACGCGCTCCGGTACGAGTGAGGACGAGATGGCCGAGGAGGCGGAAGACGTACCGGTTATCTATCTCCACGAGATAAAACGCGAGTACAGGCAGGGCGAGGCGACGTTGACCATTCTCAACGGCGCCAAGCTGGCGCTGTGGGCGGGGCAGTCGGTGGCGCTGGTCGCGCCGTCGGGCTCGGGCAAATCGACGCTCCTGCACATCGCAGGCCTGCTCGAAAGCCCCGATGACGGCGAGGTCTACGTGGCGGGCACGCCGACCTCGCAATTATCAGACATCGACCGCACCCAGATCCGGCGCTCCGACATAGGCTTCGTCTATCAGCAGCACCGGCTGCTGCCGGAATTCACCGCGCTTGAAAACGTGATGCTGCCGCAGATGATTCGCGGGCTCAAACGTTCCGAGACGATCAAGCGCTCCGAGGAAATCCTGGCCTATCTCGGCCTCGGCGACCGCATCACGCATCGGCCGGCGGAACTCTCCGGCGGCGAACAGCAGCGTGTCGCCATCGCGCGCGCGGTCGCCAATGCGCCGCGGGCGCTGCTGGCCGACGAGCCGACCGGAAATCTCGATCCGCATACCGCCGATCACGTCTTCAAGGCGCTGATGCAGCTCGTGAAGGCGACGCAGGTTGCGATGCTGATCGCCACCCACAATATGGAACTGGCCGGCCGAATGGACCGGCGGGTGTCGCTGGTCGACGGCCAGGTCGTCGAACTGGAGTAGCGCATGATCCGGAAAAGTGGATCCGGTTTTCCGAAGAGATCATGCGCAATTAGGGACGTCGTTCAGTAAGCGCCGTGCCTGCGCACCGGCCGATCCTGATACGCATTTGCAAAATATGGATTGACGACGCATTGCGCCGAGCGGCCCGAGGCCGACGCGTTGCATTGAGGAATCGACGTATAGCTGCACTCATAATAGGTGACCGGGCCGTAGACATGCAGGCAGACCGGATATCCTCCTCCGTAGGTCTGGGCGCGCGCCGGCGCTGCGGCCGAAATCGTCCCGATTACGAGAATTGCCAAAGCCAGAATGCGCATCAGAATCTCCTACGGAATTGGCGGCTGCGATCGGTCTGCATTTCCGCCTGGCGCTGAAACAGGGATTCGCAGCGCAATACGCATCTCGCCCGGAGGCGGTTGCCTGACACTGCGTTAGCGACGAAAAACTGCAATCGCCGGCACCGGCGCCGAAATCGCAGCCCTTGTGCTCAAATCAAACAGAAAACGCTCAGTAGCCGTTGTAGTGCCGCTTGTAGCGGCGTGCCGAGGGATATTGAGATGCATGTGCGAAATACGGATTGATCACGCATTGCGCCGAGCGGCCCGAGGCCGACGCGTTGCATTGAGGCAGGGTGTGATAGGTACAGTCGTAATAGCTGATCCTGCCATAAACATGCAGGCAAACCGGATAGTTGGGATCGTAAGTCTGTGCCTGCGCCGGTGCTGCGGCCGAGGCCGCTCCGATTGCCAGAATTGCCAAAGCCAGAATGCGCATCAGAATCTCCTTCGGGATTGGCGGCTGCGATCGGTCTGCATCTCCGCCTTGACGTTGAAATAGGGATTCGCAGCGCAACTCGCATCTCGCCCGGAGGCGGTCGCCTGACACTGCGCCAGCGACGAAAAACTGCAATCGCCGGCGCCGGCGCCGAAATCGCAGCCCTTGATGCAGTAGGGAAACTCGCGCGCCGCCGCCGGCATCGCAACTGCTGCCGACACTGCTCCGGCCACCATGAGCGCCAGCCATGCCCTTTGCATGCATCCTCCGCGGCGGCCCCCAGGGATCTTCACTGGAACCTTCAGCGGCCAACCAGACGATCCACCCACGCCCGCGTCAAATCACGTTCACGCGTTGGATGTTCCTCCGCGTGCGCATGCGCCGCGCGATGAGCCCTCGGCGGGCGCTCAGTATCTGCCGTAGCGGGGGGCGGGCGGCAGCGCGCGGCCGGGCAGCGGGCGATACGCTTCGGGCGGCGGTTCGCTCTCGCCGATATAATAGGGATTGGCGATGCAGGAGAGTAACCGTCCCGAAGCGGTCGCCTGGCACTGCTCGTAGCTCGTGAAAGTGCAGTAGCTCAGTCCCGGATGCTCGTTGCCCTGAAGGCAGAACGGATATCGGGTGCCGACCGCTTCGGCAGGCGCGGCGCCGAGTGCGGCCAATCCGCTCGCGGCCAGCACGGCTAGAATCGCTTTACGCATTTCGAATCTCCTCATTGCATTTCCGCGCTTTGCCGGTTCCACTTTCATCGACACAAGCCGCACCCGCGCAGTTCCGTCAAGCCATTCCACCTTGCAATACCGTCACAAGGCTGAATGTGAATTTTTTGCGGCGGGTTCCGGCGCAAAGTTTCGAAAAACGCCTGCAGCACAACATTAACTTGCGTTCACACTGCGGCCGTTTGATGTGCGCTGTTGCAGTGAGGTTACAGTAATTCGAACGAACGATGCTATGAGCATGCCACGGCCTTGGGGGCTGTCAAAAACGGAACGGGAATAAAAAGAATGAAGAAGGTTTTGCTTGTTACTGCCAGTCTGATCGCGCTTGGCGCGGCTGCACCGGCTGTTGCTGCGGATCTCGCTGCGCGTCCTTACACCAAGGCGCCCCCGATGGTCGCTGCTGTGTATGACTGGACCGGTTTCTACATCGGTGCGAACGGCGGCTGGGGTTCGAGCCGCAACTCATGGGATCTGGTTGGCTTTGGCCCCGAGGGTTCGCATGACGCGACCGGCGGAACCGTTGGTGGCCAGGTCGGCTACCGCTGGCAGGCTGGCACCTGGGTGTTCGGCCTTGAAGCCCAGGGCAACTGGGCCGACTTCTCGGGCAACAATGTGAGCCTGCAGTTCCCCGCCTTCCGCAACCACACGAACGTCGATGCGTTCGGCCTGTTCACCGGTCAGGTCGGTTATGCCGTCAACAACGTCCTGCTCTACGTCAAGGGCGGTGCTGCCGTGACCGCGAACACCTACCGCGTCACCAATGTTGTCGGCGGCGCGCTCGCTGGCGTCACCGGCGACGACACCCGTTGGGGCGGCACGATCGGCGCCGGCCTCGAATACGCCTTCGCCCCGAACTGGTCGGTTGGCGTCGAGTACAATCACCTGTTCATGCAGGACCGTACCTACAACTTCACCACGCCGGGCGGCCTCGCCTTCGGTACCGACCGCATCCGTCAGGACGTGGATCTGGTCACCGCCCGCCTGAACTACAAGTTCGGCGGCCCGGCGGTTACGAGGTACTGATCGCGCGCGACCTGCGACCAACAACGAAGCCCCGGGCATTGTCCCGGGGCTTTTTGTTGGGGCGAGGGACCGGTTAGCCTTCGCGAATTGTCCGGCTGTCCTGCGCAGTTTGATTATAGCGCAGTTCCGGGGCTGGAAAACGGGCGGTTCCGGGCGCATATTTCGGGAATGGCGACAATTGTTCAGTGCATTTGCGGCGCCGAGTACAGACGCACTGAAGAGAAGTTCTTGGTACCGCAAACGGGTGACGCGGTCTGCGCAGTCTGCGGCGCTGCGCTGGAATCGTGGCTGGAATCCACCCACGTTCCCTCCTACGAACTTATTGAACGTCCACAGACAGAAAGTGGGCATGACAAGCCACCCGAAACGCCTTAGCGACCCTACCAACTCGTCATCGTCGCCCGTGAGTCCGTCGCTAGGCCGAATGACAAGTTGAGAATTAACCACAGGGGTTATTCTCCAAACTGACCCACTGCCGGCCCTTGACTCTAAGAACAAAAAAGGAACAATGTTCCTCATATGTTCTCATATCGTAGGGAGTCGGACGATGTTGCGGATGTTCGTGGAAGAAGCGGCGGCGCTGGCGTCGATTACACTGTTTGTCGCGATGATCGCGGTCTGGGCGCAGGTGATTCCGCAGCTTTGATGCGGCGCGGAAACCTGATCCAGGCCGGCTTGCGGACGGGCTGGGGAAAAGCCGGATGGCGGGCGCGGAAGCTGCGTTCCGCGTGGACTCGGCAAGGCCAAGGCATCACCATTGCGGCGGCGAGTCGGCGCGCATGCACGGCCGATGATCGCTCCCCACCATGATGCAAGAGCCCGTTAAGCGACCATGTCCAGTGCCGGATTCGTTCATCTCCACGTTCATTCGGCGTATTCGCTGCTGAAGGGCTCGATCAAGATCGCCAAGCTCGGCGAACTGGCGAAGGCCGACCGCCAGCCGGCCCTGGCGCTGACCGACACCGACAACATGTTCGGGGCGCTGGAATTCTCCGACAAGATGGCGGGCTACGGCATCCAGCCGATCGTCGGCTGCGAGCTCGCCGTCGATTTCGGCGATCAGGATCCGAACGCGCGCAATGCGCTGGCCTCAGCGCCGTCGCGAATCGTATTGCTGGCAGCGCGGGAGCGCGGTTACCGCAGCCTGATGCGGTTGAACTCGCGGGCGTTCCTGGAAACGCCGGTGCATCAATCCCCGCATATCAAGCTCGAATGGCTGGAAGACGATGCCGAGGATTTGATCGCGCTGACCGGCGGCCCCGACGGCCCGATCTCGCTGGCGCTGCATGCCGATCACGCAGCCCTCGCGGCAGCTCGCTGCGACCGGCTGGCGAGCCTGTTCGGAGATCGCCTCTATGTCGAATTGCAGCGCCACGGCATCGACAAGGAGCGCCGCGCCGAAACCGGCCTGATCGACCTTGCCTATGCCAAGGGATTGCCGCTGGTCGCGACCAACGAGCCATATTTCGCATCGAATGACGATTACGAAGCCCACGACGCGCTGCTGTGCATCGCCGGCGGCAAGCTGATCGCCGAGACCGATCGCGAGCAGCTCACGCCCGATCACCGCTTCAAGACCCGCGCCGAGATGGCGGTGCTGTTCGCCGACATTCCGGAAGCGCTGGCCTCCACGGTCGAGATCGCGGAGCGCTGTTCGTTTCGCCCGAAGACGCGAAAGCCGATCCTGCCGCGCTTCACGGTCGGCGCCGGCTCGGGCTCCGATGCGGTGACCGAGGAGGCCGCGGAGCTGAAGCGCCAGGCCGAGGAGGGGCTCGCAAGGCGCCTGCAGGTTCACGGCCTGTCGCCCGGCACCACGGAAGAGGAGTACCAAAAGCGTCTCGCCTTCGAGATCGACGTGATCAACCGCATGAACTATGCGGGCTACTTCCTGATCGTGTCGGACTTCATCAAATGGGCCAAGGCCCACGACATTCCGGTCGGTCCGGGGCGCGGCTCCGGCGCCGGTTCGCTGGTCGCCTATTCGCTGACCATCACCGATCTCGATCCGATCCGCTTTGGCCTGCTGTTCGAGCGCTTCCTCAATCCTGAACGCGTGTCGATGCCGGACTTCGACATCGACTTCTGCCAGGACCGCCGCGGCGAGGTGATCGACTACGTGCAGCAGCGCTACGGCCGTGACCAGGTGGCGCAGATCATCACCTTCGGCACCCTTCAGGCGCGCGGCGTTCTGCGCGACGTCGGCCGCGTGCTGCAGATGCCCTATGGGCAGGTCGACAAGCTCACAAAACTGGTGCCGCAGAATCCGGCCGCGCCGGTGACGCTGGCGCAGGCGATCGAGGGCGAACCGAAGCTGCAGGCGTTCCGCGACGAGGACCCGGTGGTCGCGCGCGCCTTCGACATCGCCCAGCGCCTCGAAGGGCTGACGCGCCACGCATCGACCCACGCCGCCGGCATCGTGATCGGCGACCGGCCCTTGAGCGAACTGGTGCCGCTCTACCGCGATCCCAAATCCGACATGCCGGTGACCCAGTTCAACATGAAATGGGTCGAGCCGGCGGGGCTGGTGAAGTTCGACTTCCTCGGCCTGAAGACGCTGACCGTGCTCGACGTCGCGGTAAAGCTGCTCAGGCAGCGCGACATCCAGGTCGATCTGCCGACGCTGCCGATCGACGATGCGCCGAGTTACCAGATGCTGGCGCGCGGCGATGTGGTCGGCGTGTTCCAGGTGGAAAGCCAGGGCATGCGGCGCGCGCTGATCGACATGCGCCCCGACCGCTTCGAGGACATCATCGCGCTGGTGGCGCTGTATCGCCCGGGCCCGATGGCCAACATCCCGACCTATTGCGCGCGCAAGCACGGCGACGAGGAGCCGGAATATCTGCATCCGATCCTGGAGCCGATCCTGAAGGAGACGTTCGGCGTCATCATCTATCAGGAACAGGTGATGCAGATCGCGCAGGTGATGGCCGGCTATTCGCTCGGCGACGCCGACCTGCTGCGCCGCGCGATGGGCAAGAAGATCCGCGCCGAGATGGAAAAGCAGCGCGCGATCTTCGTCGCCGGCGCGGTCAAGACCGGCGTGCCGAAGGGGCAGGCCGATACTATCTTCGAACTGCTCGCAAAATTCGCCGACTACGGCTTCAACAAGAGCCACGCGGCCGCCTATGCGCTGGTGTCCTACCACACCGCCTATATGAAGGCGCATTACCCGGTGGAGTTCCTGGCGGCGTCGATGACGCTCGAACTCAACAACACCGACAAGCTCTCGGAATTTCGCGCCGAGGCGCTGCGGCTCGGCATCAAGGTCGAGGCGCCGAACATCAACCGCTCCGGCGCCACCTTCGAGGTCGGCGAGAACACGATCTATTACGCGCTCGCCGCGCTCAAGGGCGTCGGCCCGCAGGCGGTGGAGTTGATCGTGGAAGAGCGGAAGAAGGGCACCTTCACCTCGCTCGCGGACTTCGCCGCGCGGGTCAATCCGCGGGCCATCAACAAGCGCGTGATCGAAAGCCTGGCTGCCGCCGGCGCATTCGACGCGCTCGAAACCAACCGCGCCCGGGTCTTTGCCGGCGCCGATGCCATTCTCGCCGCCTGCCAGCGCAGCCACGAAGCCGCAACGATCGGTCAGAACGACATGTTCGGCAACGCCGCCGACGCGCCGACCATCATGCTGCCGCAGATCGAGCCCTGGCTGCCGGCCGAGAAACTCCGCCGTGAATACGACGCCGTCGGCTTCTTCCTGTCCGGCCACCCGCTCGACGATTACGCCACCGTGTTGAAGCGGCTGCGGGTGCAGACCTGGGCGGAATTCTCGCGCGCCGTCAAAACCGGCGCGACCGCGGGCAAGGTCGCGGCCACGGTTGTGTCGCGCATGGAACGGCGCACCAAGACCGGCAACAAGATGGGCATCATGGGGCTGTCAGACCCCACCGGACATTTCGAGGCGGTGCTGTTTTCGGAAGGTCTTGCACAATACCGCGACGTATTGGAGCCGGGGGCTGCGGTGTTGCTGCAACTCGGCGCCGAACTGCAGGGCGAGGACGTGCGCGCCCGGGTGCTGCATGCCGAACCGCTGGATGACGCCGCGGCCAAAACCCAAAAAGGCCTGCGGATTTTCGTTCGCGACCCCAAGCCGCTGGATTCCATCGCGCGACGGCTCAACATGCCGGAGGCCGCCACGCCAGGCGGTCCGGCAAAGGGCCTGCCGGCCAAGCCTGCGCCCGCGCCATCGGGCGGCGCCGATGGCGACGTCTCGCTCGTCATCATGCTCGATCTGCAGACCGAGGTGGAGGTGAAGCTGCCGGGCCGCTTCAAGGTCTCGCCGCAAATCGCAGGCGCGATCAAGGCGGTGGCGGGCGTGGTGGACGTGCAGACGCTGTAGTGGCGCCGGATTTTGCAGCCCCAACGTGCAACGCGCTCGTTGCATTTTGATGACAACCTGAGATTTTGTAGGCGCGGAAACGCCAGCGCAGTTGCAACCATTTCGAGCTTTGGCTAAAAAATGGCTGGGGAATGAATTTGGGGGCGCAAGGTGTTTTGGCGTGGGTTGGCGTTACTGATTTCGGTCGTGCTGCTGGGCGGCTGTGAGACTCAAAGAGACGGGCTGGATTACTCGGCGATAGCGCGGAAGGTGGGCCCGCCGAAAGCAGGGCATGCACGTATCGTCGTGCTGCGCGAAAAAGGCTTTGGCGGCATCGTTGATGGGGCGTGGGACGTTCAGCTCGATGGAATGCCGATACCCGGCCTCAAGACCGGCACGTTCGCCTTCGTCGATCGTCCAAACGGCAAGCATGAATTGGGGGCTACGGAGGCCGCGTTCCCGGGCGTGACACGGCACGAAATCACGGCCCAGTCTGGCCAGACTCATTTCTTCGTGGCGCGGACCAGTAAGAGAAAAAACGCCATGATTGCCGCCGCGGGCGCTACCGGAGGCGGATTATTGGGGCTGGCGCTCGGCACCGCATTTACCTCGGGCTACGACAATCCCGGGCCGATCGACTTTTTTCCGCTGGACGACGCGGCCGCGAGAACAACCATTGCGGAGCTTAAGCTGGCCCAATAGCGCGCCGGCGCAAGCGTGGAGATGAGCGGCAGTTCGGCATCACAGGTGGCGATCGCTTGACCCGGCCCGATCAGAAGGCCCGACGTATCGAGACCGTCTTTCAGGTCCGGCGGAAGCACGGCTGATATCTTGGCCAATGCGCTGCGTGCGGCGTAGCCGACGCCCGGCTCGCCATCGATCTGCGCGCCCTGGGCGTTGAGCGTTTCGATGTCGCGGTAGAGCGTGCGCAGCGAAATCCCGAGCGCCTCGGCCAGCACTGCGCCGCTGACCGGACGCCGATAGCCACGCAAGAGCTGAATGAGATCGAGTAGTCGCTGCGCGCGCGACATTAATCCGCCCCCGTTACCAAGCCGACTAAAGCCTATCAGGGCATGCTGTCAAAACGTGGGTAGTGTCTCAGTTTGAATTTTCGGCCGACAGAGCAGCGTTCAGGGCTCCATCAACGGCTGTGCTCCAACCAGTGTGGTCGCGTATTTGGGCAGACCATCGCTCCAGTGCAGCCAAGGCAGCCGCTCGTTCCAATAAACATGAAAATCCGGCTGAAAATCCTCGGGAGTTTCCAGGCTCGCCGCATACAGATGAATCTCATGAGGAAACTTGTCATGCTCGAAGGCGATCGGGGTTCCGCAATCGCCGCAAAACATGCGGCGCGCACCGGGAGACGAACCATAGACTTTCGGCATCTTTCCGGTAAAGGAAAAGGCCTCGTTGGGAACAGCGAACCAAGTAGTAAACGGGGACGAGGTGTTGCGGCGGCAACTTTCGCAGTGGCAATGCGCGCGCCAGTTCTCCGCCCCGGAGAATTCGAAAGACACGGCACCGCAAAGACACTTTCCCCGCTTCGCCATCACCCGACCTCCATTCATGCCCTAGTAAAAACGGCACGAGATCAAGGGTAGTACATCTCAGTTTGAATGGAAACGGGTGCCGCTCGTCCTGAACTTGTCGATGGGCGCGCGCTGAGCGGGGCTATCGCGCCCTTCGACAAGTTCAGGACGAGCAGAGTTTTCAAACTGAGACAATACCAAAACGTGTCAGCATCATCGACATGGCGTCCGCAAGCAGGGCTTGCCGCTTGAGCCGCGTCGTTGCGCAGGTGCTCCGCTTCCGCGCAACGACGTGCTTCGCAAATTCAAGAACTTGTCATTGCTTTTTTGCGATGCCGTCCTGCCCGATCCGTCGTATACTCGAAGTTAGGGGGAACTGTTCTGCATCACGTGAATACCACCTGAAATTGCAGTAACGGAGATCCGCCATGAAAGTCAAAGACGCGATGCACAAGGGCGTCGACTGGGTCAGTCCAGACACGCCAGTCACCGAAATCGCCAAGCTGATGCGTGCGCATGATATCGGCTGCATTCCGATCGGCGAAGACGATCAACTGATCGGGATGGTGACCGATCGGGACATTGTCTGCAAAGGACTTGCTGGCAACGGTTTCGATGCCAGCCGCGCGAAGGCGCGTGACGTGATGACCGAAGGCATTCATTGCTGCCGGGAGGACGATGATCTTGCGAAAGCGGTGCATCACATGGAGACGCTGAAAGTCCGCAGGCTGCCCGTGATCAACAAGAGCAAGCGGATGGTCGGCATGATCAGCCTGGGCGACATCAGCCAGTTCGCGCCTAGTGATTTGATGTCCGGGTACGTGAAGAGCGTTGCGGCCCATCACTGAAGCGGCGGCTTCTGGCGATCGAAGCGTCTTGAACGGCTCGCGCCCGTTCGACTGCGAACGGGTGCGGGGCGTCCTGCTTGAAGTCGCGTGACCGCGGCGGTGCAGCCGGCGGAACGAGTGGCCTCAATCGTGCGTGCTGAAGTGGCCGCGCCAGGCCTTCGCCGTCAGCCGCGCGAATTGCTCGCCCTCCATGCGGATCAGCGTGGCGTGATCGCCGCTTTCCATGTAGATATGCCGTCGCGCATCGATGCTGTCGTCGATGATGACATCCAGCCCGTAGCACTCGCCGAGCGGCGGTATGGCCCCGCGGTCGCAGTCCTCGAACAGTCGCTCGATTTCGTCTTCGCTCGCCAGGTCGACCTTGTGGCCGAGCTGACTTTTCAGCGCCGACAGATGCAGGTGATGGGAGGCCGGAAGGACGGCCATCATGTAGCCGCCGTCACGGCGCAGCACGACGGCCTTGGCCAGCGCCTCGCCCGGCACATGGCAAGCCTCGGCTGTGCGCGTCGATGACATGGTAGGGGCGTGGGGGATCAGGTCGTAGGTGACGCTCTGATCCAGGTACTTCTGTAGGGTCGGGGAAACGGTCATGGCAGTTCCTCCATTGCATGGGCAAACCGCACACCGGGAGGAACTCGCGCAGCCGCCTCACGATGCGGGCGAACACGATTAAGGCAAAAGGATACGCCCGCCAGGCGGCCGCGACAATGCGAATTTAGGTACCGGAACCGGGCGGAGCGGAGGCACAAGGCGCGATTTGACCGCGCCATGCCTTGCTGAGAGCGCAATTGTTCAAGAGATGTTCAGCTTAACGCGCGTTCCATGCGGCGCTTGGGCGGCGACAGGGTGGAAGCCATGCGATTAGCAAGAAGTTTGTCGATCCTCTCGGTGTGTCTCGTCGCGATGTCCGGACTGGCTGGGCATTTGAACACTGCCGCCGCGCAGCAGCCCGAAAAGCGCATTGCGCTGGTGGTCGGCAACGCCGCCTATGCGAAATCGCCGCTGGCAACCGCGGCCAACGATGCCGGCCTGATCGCGCAGACCTTGCAGGCGGCCGGCTTCGACGTGATCGGCGCCCGCGATCTCGATGGCGACACGCTGCGCAAGAGTTTCCGCGACTTCATCAACAAGGCCGAGGCCTCGGGGCCGGACACGGTCGCGATGGTGTATCTGGCCGGTTACGGGCTGCAACTGGCGGGCGAGAATTATTTCGTGCCGGTCGATTCCGCGATCAACCGCGATACCGATGTTCCGATCGAGGCGCTGCGGACCGGCGATTACATCCGCCAACTCGCCTCGCTGCCGCTGAAGGCCGGCATCGTCGTGCTGGATGCGGCGCGGCAGCAGCCTTTCGTCAACGGGCAGATCGCAAGCGGCCTCGCTCTGGTCGAGGCGGACCCGCACATGCTGATTGCGTTCAACGCTGCGCCCGGAACCGTGGCGCCGGCCGAGCAGGGACCGTACGGGATCTACGCCCAGTCGCTGGCCGAGATGATCCGGAGCGGCGGATTGCCGCTGCCGGAGGTCTTTAATCGCGTGCGGCTTCGCGTCAATGAAGCGAGCAAAGGCGCGCAGGTGCCCTGGGACAGCCAGAAGGTCGACGCGGCCTTCACGTTCTTCGAGCGCGCCCCGGATGCGCCGGCCGCGCCGCCGCCGGATCAGGTCGCGGCCGTCCGCAGCAAGCCGATCCGCGATCTCGGCGTACAGGACGCCTACGCCGCGGTGCTGGAGCGCGACACGCTGCCGGCCTACGAGGATTTTCTCGCCGCCTATCCCGACGATCCGATGGCGAAGCGGGTGAGGGCGATCGCGGCGGCGCGGCGCGAAGCGATCACCTGGCGCCGCACCTACCGCGCCGACACGCCGAACGCCTATTGGTCGTATCTGCAACGCTATCCACGCGGGCCTCACGCCGCCGACGCGCGCCGCCGCCTTGCCATTCTCACCGCGCCGATCGAGCCGCCGCCGACATTTGATGTCATCGACTACGACGTGCCGCCGCCGCCGCCGGAAGAGTTCATCTATATCGATCGGCCGGTGCTGGCCTTCGGCGATCCCGAGTTCGATTTTGTCCCGCCGCCGCCGGCGCCGGTGTACTACCTGCCGCCGCCGCCGGATGATTTCGTGATTCTGGAGCCGCCGCCGCCACCGATCGGGCTGTTCATCCTGCCGCAGCCGATCTTTGTGCCGATACCGGTCTATGTCAGGCCGCCGCGCTATGTGGCGCCGCCGCCGAACAACATCATCTTTGCGAACATCCACAACAGGGCCGTCATCAACAACGTGATCAACAGGCCGCAAACGCCTTTGCCGGCGGTCGGGCCTGGCGCCAGACCTATTGGACGCCCCGGCGCCCCGGAGGCGACAGTTGCGCCGGCGCAGCGTGGTGGCGCCACGCCGACATTGCCGCCTGCAGTCGCGCAGAGGGCCACGCTGATTCAGCAGGGCAGAGCGCCGGTACCGCCGAGCGCTACGATCAATCCTGCCGTGAGAACTGGTTTGCCCGGCACTCCTGCGGGACCGACCGGGAGGCCGAACGCGACGCAGCCGGTGAACGCGCCGCCAGGCACGCCGCCTTCGACACAGCCCTCGCCGAGGATCAACGCCCTGCCGGTTCCAGGCACCAAGGGCGCGCCGCCCGCGCCTCCAAGTGCTGCGGTATCACCGGGGGCCGTGAATCCGAACGCACGGCTTGCGCCGGGCGCGCCCCGTCCGGGATCGGCCGCACCGGCTGCACCCAGCGCAGCTACCGGCTCCAGGCCCGCCATCGGGGCGACTGCTCCGACGGCTCAGACTGGCCAGCAGCCAAGGGTGGCCGCGCCGCCACCCAGCGCCGCGGCGCCGCCGAAGCCGAGCGCTACCGTCGCTCCGAGACCTCAACTGCAGCCGGAATTGCGGCGAGGCCCGCCGCCGTCGGCTGTACAGGCGGCAAGGCCGCCGCCACCGCCGGCAGCCCGCGTCGCTCCGGCCCCTCCGCCGCCGCGGATGGCCGCGCCGCCGCCTGCACCGAGGATGGCCGCACCGCCACCGCCGCCTGCACGTATGGCCGCGCCGCCTCCGCCAAGGATGGCCGCGCCACCCCCGCCACCTCCGCGCATGGCCGCGCCGCCGCCGCCACCACCAAGGATGGCCGCGCCAGCGCCGCCGCCCCGAATGGCTGCTCCACCCCCACCGGCGCGTGCGGCGCCTCCGGCGGCAGCGGCCCGAGGGTGCCCGCCGGGTGCCCGATGCTGATTGTTAACGGGCCAGATCCTCGGATCTGGCCCGAAGGCGCCCTAAATCGTGGGGCTGGAAGGCCGAAAATTCGGCCTTATTTCCTTGCTTCCGGCTGGAATCCGGCTATACACCGCGCCATCTCACACGGAAACATGGCTCAAAAGGCCGTCCGGTGGCAGCCGGGCCATAAGGCTCGTTTGCTCACACGTTTCCGGAGGAACCAACCGGAGAATCATCACTATGTCGCTACCCGATTTTTCTATGCGTCAGCTGCTTGAAGCCGGCGTGCACTTTGGCCACCAATCGCACCGCTGGAATCCGAAAATGGCGGAGTTCATTTTCGGTGCCCGCAACAACATCCACATCATCGATCTCGCCCAGACCGTGCCGTTGCTGCACACCGCGCTGAAGGCGGTCAGTGACACCGTCGCCAAGGGCGGCCGCATCCTGTTCGTCGGCACCAAGCGCCAGGCGCAGGACGGCGTCGCCGAAGCGGCCAAGCGCTCGGCGCAGTATTTCGTCAATTCGCGCTGGCTCGGCGGCACGCTGACCAACTGGAAGACGATCTCAGGCTCGATCAAGCGCCTGCGTCACCTCGATGAGGTGCTGTCGTCCGGCGAGGCCTCCTCCTACACCAAGAAGGAGCGGCTGACGCTGCAGCGCGAGCGCGACAAGCTCGACCGCTCGCTCGGCGGCATCAAGGACATGGGCGGTCTTCCCGACATGATCTTCGTGATCGACACCAACAAGGAAGACATCGCGATCCAGGAAGCGCAGCGGCTCAACATCCCCGTTGCCGCGATCGTCGACACCAATTCGGACCCCAAGGGCATCACCTTTGTGGTGCCGGGCAATGACGACGCCGGCCGCGCCATTTCGCTGTATTGCGACCTGATTGCCCGCGCCGCCATCGACGGCATCTCGCGCGCCCAGGGCGACCACGGCATCGACATCGGCGCCTCCGCCCAGCCGGCCCGCGAGGAAATTCCGGCAGCACCCCAGCCGACCGGCTTCCAGGGTCTGGCCGGTCCACGCGGCACCGCCGACAACCTCAAGAAGCTCACCGGCGTGTCGGGTGCGATCGAGAAAAAGCTCAACGACCTCGGCATCTTCCACTACTGGCAGCTCGCCGAGCTCGACCACGATACCGCGCACAAGATCGGTGAAGAGGTTGGTCTTCCGAGCCGCGCCGATGCCTGGGTTGCCCAGGCCAAGACGCTGACCGCGGAAGCGGAATAATCGGTACGCCGCGTGGCCGGGTCTTCCGGCCACCGGTTCTGCTCCCCAGATTACGGCATTCCCTGTAGCTGACGGCGGCACGGCGCAAAGCGTGCGCTGCGCCCGCGGCCAACAGGCAAGAAGGATATTCGACGATGGCAACGATCACTGCGGCGATGGTCAAGGAACTGCGCGAGTCGACCGGCGCAGGCATGATGGACTGCAAGGCAGCGCTGACCGAAACCAATGGCGACATGACGGCCGCGCAGGACTGGCTGCGCAAGAAGGGCTTGTCGAAGGCCGCCAAGAAGGCCGGCCGCGTCGCGGCGGAAGGCCTGATCGGCGCGCTGACCTCGGGCACCAAGGGCGTCGTGGTTGAGGTCAACTCCGAGACCGATTTCGTTGCGCGCAACGAGCAGTTTCAGGGCCTCGTCAAGATGATCGCGCAGGTCGCGCTGCATAACGGCGCGGACGTCGAGAAGATCAAGGCGGCCAAGGTTGGCGACGTCACGGTCGAGACCGCGGTTTCGGACGCGATCGCCACCATCGGCGAGAACATGTCGCTGCGCCGTGCGACTTCGCTTGAAGTCGGCAAGGGCGTGGTGTCGAGCTACGTTCATGGCGCCGTCATCGACGGCGCCGGCAAGATGGGCGTGCTGGTCGCGCTCGAATCGACCGGCAAGACCGATGAGCTCGCGCAGCTCGGCCGTCAGTTGGCGATGCATGTGGCGGCGACCAATCCGCAGGCGCTGGATCCGTCCGGCCTCGATCCGGCGATCGTGACGCGCGAAAAGGACGTGCTGGCCGACAAGTATCGCCAGCAGGGCAAGCCGGAGAACGTGATCGAGAAGATCGTCGAGTCCGGCCTGAAGACCTATTACAAGGAAGTCTGCCTGCTGGAGCAGGCGTTCATCCATGACGAAAAGGGCAAGTCG
Source organism: Bradyrhizobium sp. 170 (assembly GCF_023101085.1). NCBI lineage: Bacteria > Pseudomonadati > Pseudomonadota > Alphaproteobacteria > Hyphomicrobiales > Nitrobacteraceae > Bradyrhizobium > Bradyrhizobium sp. 170. The sequence goes on from NZ_CP064703.1 coordinate 4,240,636, forward strand.
GTTGCCCAGGCGGTGAAGGAAGCCGAAGGCAAAATTGGTGCGCCTGTGAAGATTGCCGGATTTGTGCGCTATGCTCTCGGCGAGGGAATCGAAAAGCAGGAATCCGATTTCGCAGCCGAAGTCGCGGCGGCCAGCGGCAAGAAGTAACCGCTGCGGTCAAAATCTTTCGGCGCAGTTGCGCCGGAAGTCACCTGCGCGGGACAAGGAAGCGATAAGCAATGGCTGAGCCGGTCTATCGTCGCGTCGTGATCAAGCTCTCGGGCGAGTATCTCGCCGGCAGCCACTCCTTCGGCATCGACCAGCCCACCGTTGACCGCATCGCCGACGACCTGATCGCGGCCAAGAAGCTCGGTATCGAGGTGGCCGTCGTGATCGGCGGCGGCAACATCGTTCGCGGCGTCGAAGTCTCCTCGCGCGGCGTGTCGCGCCCGACCGGCGACACCATGGGCATGCTCGCCACCATGATGAACTGCCTGGCGCTCGAGGCGGCCATTGAGCGCAAGGGAACGCCGGCGCGGACCCTGTCGGCGTTCGTGATGCCCGAGATTTCCGAGCTGTTCACCCGTAGTGCAGCGCACAAATACCTTTCCGAGGGACGAATCGTCCTGCTTGGCGGTGGAACCGGCAATCCGTTCTTCACCACCGACACGACAGCGGTGTTGCGGGCGGCCGAGATCGGGGCCCAGGCCGTGCTCAAGGCCACCAATGTCGACGGCGTTTACAGCGCCGACCCGAAAAAGGACCCGTCGGCCAAGCGTTTCGATCGCCTGACGCATTCGCAGGCGATTGCCGGCGACTACAAGGTGATGGATGCGACTGCATTCGCGCTTGCCCGCGAGACGTCACTGCCTATCATCGTATTCTCGATCGCCGAGCCGGGTTCGATCGGCGCGATCCTGCGCGGGACCGGCCACGGCACGGTGGTTGCCGGCTGAAATGGCCAGTGCTGCTTCGAACCGCGGGCTTTTGAGATGCCCGGCGGCTGGTTTCTAAGGAGGGGAGAGTGTTATGCCCACGCCCGGTTTTGACATCAACGAATTGAAGCGCCGCATGCAAGGCGCCACCCAGTCGCTCAAGCACGAGCTGGGCGGCTTGCGGACTGGCCGCGCGGCGGCGTCCATGCTGGAGCCGGTGCAGGTCGAGGCTTACGGCTCGCACATGCCCCTCAACCAGGTCGCGACCGTCAGCGTGCCCGAGCCGCGCCTGCTCTCCGTGCAGGTGTGGGATAAATCCATGGTGAAGGCCGTCGAAAAGGCGATCGTCGATTCGAACCTCGGCCTCTCGCCCGCGACCGAAGGGCAGGTGCTGCGCTTGCGGATTCCCGAGCTCAACGAGGAGCGGCGCAAGGAACTGGTGAAAGTCGCGCATAAATACGCCGAAGCCGCCAAGGTGGCGGTCCGCCATGTCCGTCGCGACGGACTGGATATCGTCAAGAAGCTCGAGAAGAATCACGAGATTTCCGAAGACGATCAGGAACGGCTCGCCAACGAGGTGCAGAAGGCGACCGACGGAATGATCGCGGAAATCGATCAGTTGCTTGCGGCGAAGGAAAAGGAAATCCTCACCGTTTGACGGCAACGTTCAAGAATCGAGATGATAATGCCGAACGCCGCCGCCCCCGCCACGGAAGGACCGGATAGATCCGTCCCGTTGCATGTGGCGATCATCATGGACGGAAACGGACGCTGGGCGGCAGCGCGCGGCTTGCCGCGCGCCGAAGGCCACCGCCGCGGCGTCGAGGCGCTGCGTCGCGTCGTTCGCGCCGCCCATGAACTCGGCGTGCTCTATCTGACGATCTTTTCGTTCAGCTCGGAGAACTGGTCGCGGCCGGCGACCGAAATCGGCGATCTGTTCGGACTGCTCCGCCGCTTCATCCGCAACGATCTCGCCACGCTCCATAGCGACGGCGTGCGCGTGCGCGTGATCGGCGAACGGGAAGGGCTGGAGCCCGATATCTGCACGCTGCTCAACGAGGCCGAGGAACTGACCCGGGCCAACAGCAAGCTCAATCTCGTGGTCGCGTTCAACTACGGATCGCGCCAGGAAATCGCTGGCGCCGCTCAACGGCTGGCGCGCGAAGTGGCGGAGGGCAAGCGCGATCCGGCCTCGATCGACGCCGATGCGCTCGGCCGCTATCTCGATGCGCCTGACATTCCCGATCCCGACCTGATCATCCGCACCAGCGGCGAGCAGCGGCTGTCGAACTTCCTGATGTGGCAGGCGGCCTATAGCGAACTCGTGTTCGTGCCGATCCACTGGCCGGATTTCGACAAGGCCGCGCTCGAAAGCGCCATTGCCGAATATGCCAGACGGGAACGCCGTTTCGGCGGTCTGGCCGCGAAAACCGGATCGTGACCGAACGCGAGGCCGCGCCGGCGGCGGCGAGCGCGCCCGATTCGCGCAATCTCGTGATGCGCATCGCCGCAGCCGCCGTGCTGATTCCGCTCGCGGTCGCCATCGCCTATGCGGGCGGCTGGCTCTGGACCGCGCTGGTGACGCTGGCCGCCATCGGCCTGTTCGTGGAATGGCTCACGATCGTGGGTCTCGCCGGCGCTACCCGCGTGACGGTGCCGGGCGTGGCCGCGCTTGCGGTCGCCGGGCTTTGTTTTGCGATTGGCCGGCTCGACGCCGCGCTGATCGTGCTTTCACTCGGTTTCGTTGCCGTCGTATCGATCGCGCCGGAGCGGCGAGGCTGGGCCGCGGCGGGATTCTTGTACGCGGCGGCGGCCGAGATCGCCTCGGTCCTGGTGCGTCTGGATCCCGTAAAGGGATTCGCTGCGCTGATGTTCGTGCTGCTGATCGTATGGGTGACCGATAGCGGCGGCTATTTCGCGGGTCGCGGTATTGGCGGGCCGAAACTGTGGCCGCGCGTCAGCCCGAAAAAGACCTGGGCGGGCGCCGCCGGCGGGTTTGCCGCCAGCCTGGCTGTGGCGGCAGGCTTTGCCGCGTTCGACCTGGGCAGGGTAGGGCCGTTATTGATGCTTTCCGGGGCTCTTTCGGTCGTCTCACAGCTCGGCGACCTCTTCGAATCCGCCGTGAAGCGGCGTTTTGGCGTAAAGGACTCAGGTCACATTGTTCCTGGCCACGGCGGGCTAATGGATCGCCTGGATGGATTTGTCGCAGCCGTCGTCGTGGCGGCTCTTTTCGGCCTTCTGCGGGGTGGCGCCGATGGCGTCGGCCGCGGTCTTATGGTTTGGTGAAATTATGAGCGCAGTTCCATTGCGTAACAACAAGGCCGCGGTAGCGGACGCGCGCACCGTAACGGTGCTGGGCGCCACCGGTTCCATCGGCGACAGCACCATGGATCTGCTGCGCGGTGCGCGCGACCGCTATTCCGTCGAGGCGCTGACCGCGAATTCCAATGTCGACGCGCTGGCCAAGCTCGCCAAGGAATTCGGCGCGCGATTCGCAGCAATTGCCGACCCGGCGCGGCTTGGCGAACTGAAGGACGCGCTGGCCGGCACGGGTACCGAGTGTGGCGCCGGCGAAAGCGCCATCATCGAGGCTGCGGCGCGTCCCGCCGACTGGGTGATGGCGGCGGTGAGCGGTGCTGCCGGGCTGAAGCCCGCGTTGGCCGCGGTCGACCGCGGCGCGACGGTTGCGCTCGCCAACAAGGAATGTTTGGTCTGCGCCGGCGATTTCTTCATGCAGCGCGCGGCGAAAGCAGGGGCTTGCATCCTGCCGGCCGATTCCGAACACAACGCGTTGTTTCAGGCGCTTTCCTCAGGCAACCGCGAGGAACTGGTGCGCGTGATCATCACCGCATCCGGCGGTCCGTTCCGCACCTGGGCCGCCACCGACATCGAACAGGCGACGCTGGCGCAGGCGCTGAAGCATCCGAACTGGAGCATGGGCCAGAAGATCACCATCGATTCGGCCTCGATGATGAACAAGGGCCTCGAAGTCATCGAGGCCTCTTATCTCTTCGCGCTGACCGCCGATGAAATCGACGTTCTCGTGCATCCGCAGTCGATCATCCACGGCATGGTCGAATTCTCCGATCGCTCCGTGGTTGCGCAGCTCGGCGCGCCCGACATGCGCATTCCGATCGCGCACTGCCTCGGATGGCCCGACCGAATCGTTGGCCCGTCGGCGAGGCTCGATCTCGCAAAAATCGGACAGCTCACCTTCGAGGCGCCCGATTTCGAGCGCTTCCCGGGCTTGCGGCTGGCCTACGAGGCCTTACGTACCGGCCGTGGTGCGACCACGGTATTCAACGCTGCCAATGAGGTGGCGGTGGCGGCGTTCATTGCCGGACAGATCAAGTTCGGGTCGATCGCGCGCCTCGTCGAAGCCACCATCAACGACTGGATTCGCGCCGGGAACCTTGCGCCTTTGAGCTCGGCCGACGACGCGATTTCGGTTGACCATAACGCGCGAAATAGAGCCGCCGCCCTATTGCCTCAAATTGCCTTAAAGGCATCCTAGAGGGTTGTGGACGGAGCCTTTGGCTCTTGTCGAGGGGAACCTGATGTCAGAGTTTTTTCTAAGCAGTTTCAATACGTTGGGCCATGGGCTCATCGGCTACATCATTCCCTTCTTGTTCGTCCTGACCATCGTCGTGTTCTTCCATGAACTCGGCCACTTCCTGGTCGCCCGGTGGGCAGGCGTGAAAGTGCTGACGTTCTCGCTCGGTTTCGGGCCGGAGCTCGCTGGCTTCAACGACCGCTACGGAACCCGCTGGAAGATCTCCGCCATCCCGCTCGGCGGCTATGTGAAGTTCTTCGGCGACGAATCGGAAGCCTCGACGCCTGCCTCGACCCAAACGCTCGCCGGCATGACCGAGGAGGAGCGGGCGGGCAGCTTCCATCACAAGAAAGTCGGCGCGCGGGCGGCCATCGTTGCCGCCGGTCCGATCGCGAATTTCATTCTGGCGATCGTCATCTTCACCTGTCTCTTCACCTTCTTCGGCAAGCCGAGCACGACGGCGCGGGTCGACAAGATCGAAGCCAGCAGCGCCGCCGAGCGGGCGGGCTTTCAGGTCGGCGACATCGTCACCGCCGTCGACGGCAAGAAGATCGGCAGCTTCGCCGACATGCAGCGCTTCGTCAGCGTTCGTGCCGGCGACACCCTGACCTTCACCGTCAAGCGCGGTGATTCGACGCTGCAATTGAAGGGCACGCCGGAACTGCGCGAAGTGAAGGATCCGTTCGGAAACACGCAGCGGCTCGGGATTCTCGGCATCACCCGCGCAACCTCGCCGGGCGAAGTGACGACAGAGAAGGTCGATCCCGCGAGCGCGCTTTGGCTGGGAATCAAGGAAACCTGGTTCGTCATCGAGCAGACGCTGGCCTATATCGGCAATATCTTCACCGGCCGGGCAAGCGCGGACCAGATTGGCGGACCGATTCGGATCGCGCAGATTTCGGGACAGGTCGCCACGCTGGGGCTTGTTCCGCTGCTTCATCTGGCGGCGGTGCTGTCCATTTCGATCGGACTGCTGAACCTGTTCCCGGTACCGCTGCTCGATGGCGGTCACCTTATGTTCTACGCGGCCGAGGTGCTGCGGGGGCGGCCTTTGTCGGAAAAATCCCAGGAATACGGGTTCCGCGTAGGGCTGGTGCTGGTGCTGATGCTGATGGTGTTCGCCTTCTATAACGACTTCCAGCAGGTGCCGTGGCTGAAGGGGCTGTTCGGGAGATCGTAGAAGCGGCTTTTTTGTGACGTTGCCCATTGGCAACGTCTTGGAATGAAAATGGAATCGCACCGCGATGTCTGGTTTGCCGCCCTCTCGAAATTGGCTACAAGCAGTGCAACTTTGGGAATCTGCCGGTTCGTAGGGGTTGTACGGGCCGGCACTGCAATGACGAGGGCGCGTTGCGCATGATGTTTGGAATGCGAGTGCGGGGGGCTCTGCTGGGCGCTCTGATCATGGTTGCCGCGCCGATGGGGGGCGCGCTGATGTCTGTGCCGGCTGCGGCGCAGACGGTGGCGTCGATCTCCGTCGAGGGGAACCGGCGTGTCGAGGTCGAGACCATCCGTTCCTATTTCAAGCCAGGCCCCGGCGGCCGGCTCGGGCAGGCCCAGATCGACGACGGCCTGAAGGCGTTGATTGAAACCGGCCTGTTCCAGGACGTGCGAATCAACCAGGTGGGCGGCCGGCTGGTCGTGACCGTGGTCGAAAACGCCGTGATCGGGCGCATCGCCTTCGAAGGCAACAAGAAGGTCAAGGACGAGCAGCTTTCGGCTGAAATCCAGTCCAAGCCGCGCGGCACATTCTCGCGCCCGATGGTTCAGTCGGACGCCCAGCGCATCGCCGAAATCTACCGCCGCTCCGGCCGCTACGACGTGCGTGTGACCCCTGAAATCATCGAGCAGCCGAACAACCGCGTCGACCTGATCTTCACGGTCACCGAAGGCAGCAAGACCGGCGTCAGGTCGATCGAGTTCGTCGGCAACGTCGCCTATTCGTCCTATCGCCTGAAGGACGTCATCAAGACGCGCGAATCCAACCTCTTGAGCTTCCTCGGTGGCGCCGACGTCTACGATCCCGACCGGGTCGAGGCCGACCGCGACCTGATTCGCCGCTTCTATCTCAAGAACGGTTACGCCGACGTGCAGGTGATCGCCGCGCTGACCGAGTATGACCCCGACAAGAAGGGCTTCCTCGTCACCTTCAAGATCGACGAGGGGCAGCAATATCGCGTGGCCTCCGTCGACTTCCAGACCTCCATCGCAACCCTCGATGCCGCCTCGATGCGCAGCTTCTCGCGCGTCACCGTCGGCTCGGTCTACAATGCCGAGGCGCTTGAGAAATCCGTCGAGGAAATGCAGATCGAGGCCTCGCGGCGCGGCTACGCCTTCGCCGTGGTGCGCCCGCGCGGCGACCGCAATTTCGAAGCGCACACCGTTTCGATCGTGTTCGCCGTCGATGAGGGCCCGCGAACCTATATCGAGCGCATCAACGTCCGCGGCAATACCCGCACCCGCGACTACGTGATTCGCCGCGAGTTCGACCTGTCCGAAGGCGACGCCTACAACCGTGCGCTGGTCGATCGCGCCGAGCGCCGGCTGAAGAACCTCGACTTCTTCAAGAGCGTGAAGATCCTGACCGAGCCCGGCTCGTCGACCGATCGCGTGATCCTGGTCGTCGATCTCGAAGAGAAGTCGACTGGCGACTTCTCGGTGTCGGGCGGCTATTCGACCACCGACGGTGCGCTGGCCGAAGTCAGCATCTCCGAGCGCAACTTCCTCGGCCGCGGCCTGTATGCGAAGGCGGCCGTGACCTACGGTCAGTACGCGCGCGGCGGTTCGCTGTCGTTCGTCGACCCGTATTTGTTCGACTACCGCGTCGCGCTCGGCCTCGACTTGTTCTATCGCGAACAGCTCGCCAACAGCTACATCGCCTACGGCACCAAGACGCTGGGCTTCAGCCCGCGGCTCGGCTTCACCCTGCGGGAAGATCTCGCGCTTCAGTTGCGCTACTCGATCTATCAGCAGGAAATCCAGCTGCCGAACACGCTGGCGAATTGTAACAACAACTCCTCGAACTCGCTGCTCGCGTTCAATCCGAGCCCGGCATTTGCGAATCTGGTCGGCGCTCCCGCGGGCGGATCGATAACGTCGGGAGGCCAGACCGCCACCGACACCTCCGGCGTCGGCCTGTGGTGCTACAGCGACGGCGAAGCCTCGCTGCCGGTCCGCAGGGAACTGCAGAGCGGCAAGGCGTTGACCTCGTCGGTCGGCTATTCGCTGAACTACAACACGCTGGACAACAACAAGAACCCGACCGACGGCTTGCTGATCGACTGGAAGCAGGACTTCGCCGGTGTCGGCGGCGACGTGAAGTACATCAAGTCCGCGATCGATGCGAAGTACTACACCCCGCTGGTCGCCGATATCGTCGGCCTGATCCACCTCCAGGGCGGCATGTTGAACCAGTTCGGCGGCAGCGAGCTGCGCATGCTCGATCACTTCCAGATGGGTCCGAACCTGGTTCGCGGTTTTGCCCCGAACGGCATCGGTCCGCGCGATATGAACCCGTTTGGCACGCGTGACGCACTGGGCGGCACCAAATATTGGGGCGCTTCGTTCGAACTGCAGATGCCGTTCTGGTTCCTGCCGAAGGAAGTCGGGCTCAAGGGTTCGGTCTATGCCGACGCCGGCGGACTGTTCGACTACAAGGGCCCGACATCGTGGGCGGCAACGGGCGAGGTCAATGTGCCTGGCTGCGTCCCGCCGACGCAGGCGACGGCGACGACTGGGGCCTCTCCCGGAACCTGTTTGGGATTGCAGTATGACGACGGCAACGTGGTACGCACCTCGGTGGGTGTCGGCATCATCTGGGCTTCGCCGTTCGGTCCGCTGCGCTTCGACTATGCGGTTCCGCTTACGAAGGGTCAGTTTGACCGCGTGCAGCAATTCAAGTTTGGCGGCGGCACATCGTTCTAAGGTGGCTTGAAGCGAACGGACGTAAGGTCCGCGTGACGAGAACGCCTCGGAACAAGAAAAGGGTCCGGCTCCGTTTCTTCGGAGCCGGCACTCTGGTGTGAAGGTCGGCCGGACTGCGACGGGTGGAATGGCGCAGCCGATATTCTTCAAGCAACCCCCTTCCTCGACGCTGGCCGAACTGGCCGCGTTGACGGGGGCGGTATTGGTCGATCCCGCACGGGGTGGCCAGGTGATCAGGGGCCTTGCTTCGCTCGACGAAGCCGGTCCCATGCATCTGGCGTTTTTCGACAACCTCAGATACGCCGACCAGCTCAAGGCGACCAAGGCCGGCGCCTGCCTGGTCAGCCCGCGTTTCGAGCCCCAGGTGCCCGCCCATGTGGCGGTGCTGCGGGCTACCCAGCCGTTCCGCGCCTTCGTGAAGCTGGCGCGCGAATGGCACGCCGATGCGCTTCGCCCGCAATCCTGGTTCGACAATGACGGCATCGCGCCATCGGCCATTATCGATCCGTCTGCCCACCTGGAGGATGGCGTCATCGTCGATCCGCTGGCGGTGATCGGGCCCAGGGTCGAGATCGGCGCCGGCACGGTGATCGGCGCGGGAGCGGTGATCGGCGCCGACGTCAAGATCGGCCGGGACTGCAATGTGGGCGCCCGCACGGCGATCCAGTTCGCCCTGATCGGCAACAACGTCCTGATCCATCCCGCCTGCAGCATCGGCCAGGATGGCTATGGCTTCATTTTCTTCGGCCCCGAGGGCCACATCAAGGTGCCGCAGACCGGCCGGGTCCTGATCCAGAACAATGTCGAGGTCGGCGCCGGCACCACCATCGATCGCGGCAGCCTGCGGGATACGGTGATCGGCGAGGGCACCAAAATCGACAATCAGGTCCAGATCGGCCACAATGTAACCATCGGCAGGCACTGCCTGCTCGCGGCCCAGATCGGGCTCGCGGGCAGCCTGACGATCGGTGACAACGTCGCGCTGGGGGCGAAGGTGGGCATCAACAACCACCTCAAGATCGGCGACGGCGCCCAGGTAACGGCGATGAGCGGGGTAAAGGACGACATCCCGCCCAACGGCCGCTGGGGCGGTTTCTTTGCAAAGCCGACCAAGCAGTGGTTCAAGGAGATTGTTGCAGTGGAGCGACTGGTGCAGGGCGGCACGGCTGGTTCGAAAGGCGAGGGGCGGGAGTGATGGAGGAGGCTGCGGTCAGATTCGAGCTCGTGGATATCAACGAGATCCTCAAGACGCTCCCGCACCGTTATCCGATGCTGCTGATCGACCGGGTGATCAAGATCCGGACCGATTACAGCGGCATCGGTATCAAGAACGTCACCTTCAACGAGCCGCCGTTTCTCGGCCATTTTCCCGATCGTCCGGTCTATCCCGGCGTGATGATGATAGAGGCCATGGCGCAGACCGCCGGCGTCATCGGCATCAAGTCGGTCGAGGGCACCGAGAAACCGCGCGCGGTTTATTTCCTCACCATCGACAAGTGCAAATTCCGCAAGCCGGTGATGCCCGGCGACACCATCGAGTACCACATGCGCTCGATCGGCCGCCGCAAGGCGATGTGGTGGTTTCACGGTGACGCCAGGGTGAATGGCAGCGTGGTCGCTGAGGCCGACGTCGGCGCGATGCTGACGGATTGAATTGGATTGAATTTAACCGTCACACAACCGACGTCTTCCTGATATCCTTATTCAATCGTTGGTAGTGGAACCACGCCGAGGTCGATTGAAGAAATTTGCAGATTAAATCCGGTTCGGGTCCACGCCTTTTTTTAACGGAGGCGTCCGTGAACAAGCTTGCGTCCATCATTTCGTGTTTGGTCATTTTTCTGCTGATGTCGCCGCAAAGTTACGCGGCTGATCTGGAAGGGCTCGTATCGTCTCTCAAGGACGGTGGCTACGTCCTCGTGTTTCGACACGGCGCCACCGATGACAGCCAAAAGGACGTCTACCCCTTCAAGTTCGACGACATGACCGCGCAGCGGCAACTGAGTGAGAAGGGCCGCGGTATGGCGCGCGAGCTTGGGGCTGCGCTGAAGAAGCTCGGTGTGCCGATCGGCGAAGTCTATACGAGCCAGCTCAATCGAGCCGTTGAGACCGGCAAGCTGTTCGGCGGCAAGGACGTCTCTCCGGTGGACGCATTGACCGACAGCAGTGCCGGCAGCGCGTCTGGAATGGCCAATCCCGACGGCAAGAACGCCAAGGCCGGACGCGCCGTGCGCGATCTCGTCAATGCGCCTCCGAAAGCCGGCGTCAATAATCTGGCGGTGACGCATAAGACCAACGTCGCCGACGCCTTCGGAAAGGAATTTGCCGATATCCGCGAAGGCGAAGCGCTCGTCTACAAGACCAGCGCCTCAGGTCCCGCCGTCCTGATCGCACGCGTGCAGCCCGGCGAATGGATCGCGCTGGCCGGCAGCTAGAGCGATCTTGCGGGATCGGGCAGTTGCCTGCGCGCAGGGCGCTGTTTGTGTGAGCTGTCACCGCGCACTATCGGCAACGGTCAGGCGTGACTATACGCTGGTATACTCGACAATGTCGGATCCTTGACAGAGCATGTGCTCCGTCACTCCGTGCGGCCAAGCCGTCAGTGTGAATGGTGCATTGGAACTTCGGTCCGTCAACTGACTTGTAGTTTCCCGTGGCAGGTCACTGTTGAGATTGCCGCATGAAACGCCTGAGAACTGCCGTTGTGCTGATCGCCTCAGCCGCTGTTTTCGCTGGAAGCGCGACGGCCCGTGACGATGGCCGCTACGCCAACTCCCCGCTCAAGCCCTGGTTCGACAGCCTCAGAAGCGGGAAGGGGCCCTGCTGTTCGGACGCCGATGGCTCCGTCGTTTCCGACGTCGATTGGGAATCGAAGGACGGTCATTATCGCGTCCGGCTTGAGGGCCAATGGATCGACGTGCCCGACGATGCTGTCATTACCGTGCCAAATCGCTTCGGCCGGACCATGGTCTGGCCTGTAAAAGGGGCATCCGGGATTTCGATCCGCTGCTTCCTGCCCGGCACTATGATCTAGCGGCCGTTTATCTCGGGGAATCAGGCCGCCGGCAGGAGGATTTGTAGCGGACGCGCCGACACACGGCGTAACCATACGTCACTGGACAGCGTTGGTACGTCGCGCTAACCACCCGAAAACGCGAGATATTCGCGTCCAATCGATGGGCTGGGCTGCTTGATGGGTACGATCGATCCAACCGCGCGGGTTGAGGATGGCGCTGTGATCGGCGAGGGGACCACGATCGGTCCCTACTGCATTATCGGCCGCAACGTCGTTATCGGCGCCAACTGCAATCTGATCGCGCATGTTCACGTCACCGCGCAGACCACGATCGGGTCCGGCTGCACGATCTATCCGTTCGTCTCGCTCGGCACCCCGCCGCAATCGCTGAGCTACAAGGGCGAACTGACCCGGCTGGAGATCGGTGCGGGCTGCACCATCCGCGAATCCGTCACCATGAACGCCGGCACGGTTGCCGGTGGCGGCGTGACGCGGGTCGGCGAGCGCGGCTACTTCATGAATTGCAGCCATGTCGGGCACGATTGCCAGGTCGGCAATGACGTGATTTTTGCAACTTCCGCTACGCTCGGCGGTCACTGCGAGATCGGCGATTTCGTTTTCATCGGGGGGCTGTCGGCCGTGCACCAGTTCACGAGGATCGGACCGCAGGTGATGGTCGGCGGCGTGTGCGGCGTGCGCGGCGACATCATTCCATTCGGCCTCGCCAACGGCCAGTATGCTGCTCTCGAAGGGCTGAACATCATCGGCATGAAGCGCCGCAAGTTCACCAAGGAGCGGCTGGCGAAAGTGCGCGCGTTCTATCAAAGCCTGTTTCACGGCCCCGGCATCTTTGCCGAACGGCTGAATTCAGTGCAGCCGTCCGCTGCGGAGGATCCGGCGATCGCCGAAATCCTCGCCTTCATCGCGCAAGGCAAGCATCGCGCGCTCTGTCTTCCCGCCGATAACGGCAACAAGCATTGATGACGGGATCGCCGCACATGATTTCAGCGGCTTCTGACATTTCATCGCCGGTTGGCGTCATCGCAGGCGGTGGCGCCATGCCGTTCGCGGTGGCGGAGTCGCTGAGCCAGCGCGGGATCGCGCCGGTGCTGTTCGCGCTGCGCGGCGCCTGTGATCCGGCGCGCGTCGAGCGCTTCCGCCATCACTGGATCTCGGTCGGGCAACTCGGCCGCGCCACCAAACTGTTCCGCAGCGAGGGCTGCCGCGACCTGATCTTCATCGGCACGCTGCTACGCCCGGCGCTGTCGGAAATCCGGCTCGACTGGGGAACGATCCGCGTCCTCGGCCGCGTCTGGGCCGCGTTTCGCGGCGGTGACGATCATCTGCTGTCAGGCATCGGCCGCATCCTCGAACAGGACGGCTTTCGGATGGTCGGCATCCGGGATGTCGCCCCCGACATTCTGATGCCGGAGGGAAACATCGCTCGCGCCACGCCCGATCCCGCCTCTGCGGCAGATATCGCCAGAGGGCGGGAGGTGCTCGGCGCGCTCGGCCCGTTCGACATTGGCCAGGCGGTGGTTGTGATCGACGGGCATGTGGTGGCGGTCGAGGATATCGAGGGCACTGACGGGCTCCTGGTGCGCGTGGCGCGGCTGCGCGAGGCCGGGCGCATTCGCGCCAAATCCGGCCGCGGCGTGCTGGTGAAGGCGCCCAAGAGTAGCCAGGATTTACGCTTCGACCTGCCGGCCGTGGGCGCCAAAACCATCGAGGGCGCAGCGCGGGCCGGGCTCGCCGGCATCGCCGTGATTGCCGGCCATACGATTGCCGCGGACTCGCAGGCCATGATCGAGGCCGCTGATCGCGCCGGCCTGTTCATCCAGGGCTTATCAGCGTGACGCCGTCTCGCGCCACCGCCGGGATGGAGCGGAGGATATTTCTGATCGCGACGGAAGAGTCCGGCGATCGCCTCGGCGCCAACTTGATGAAGGTGCTGCGCCAGCGCCTTGGCGACGGGGTGCGGTTCGAAGGCATCGGCGGCCGTGCGATGGCGCGCGAAGGCCTGGAGTCGCTGTTTCCGATCGAAGAGCTCTCGATCATCGGGCTCGCCGCCGTCGTCAAGGAACTGCCGAAGATCCTCGGGCTGATCAAGGAAACGGCCATTGCGGTAACGGAAGCGGCGCCGGATATTCTCATCATCATCGACAGCCCGGACTTCACCCACCGCGTGGCGAAGCGCGTTCGCGCCAAGGATCCCGGGATTCCGATCGTCAACTATGTATCGCCCTCGGTCTGGGCGTGGCGGCCCGGCCGGGCGCGCGCGATGCTGAAATATGTCGATCACGTGCTGGCGCTGCTGCCGTTCGAGCCCGAATCCTATCGCCGGCTGCACGGGCCGCCCTGCACCTATGTCGGCCATCCCCTGACCGAGCAACTGGCCTCGTTGCGCCCGAACGCCGATGACGCCGCGCGGCGGGCGGAATCGCCGCCGGTGCTCCTGGTGCTGCCGGGAAGCCGCCGCAGCGAAATCCGCCACCACATGGCAGTGTTCGGCCAGGCGGTGGCGCGGCTGCAGCAGCAGGGCGTGGCGTTCGAACTGGTGCTGCCGACGATGCCGCATCTGCAGGAAGCGGTCGTGGACGCGGTGAAGACCTGGCCGGTGCAGCCCCAGGTCGTGATCGGCGAGCAGGAGAAGCGGGCCAAGTTCCGAATCGCGCATGCGGCGCTGGCCAAATCCGGCACTGTGACGCTCGAACTGGCCTTGGCCGGGGTGCCGATGGTGACGGCCTACCGGACCGGCTCGGTGGAGGCGTGGATATTGCGCCGGGCCATCAAGGTGAACTCGGTGATATTGGCCAATCTCGTGATCGGCGAGAACGTCGTCCCCGAATTCCTGCAGGAGGATTGCACCCCGGAAAAGCTCGCCGCCGCATTGCGCGATGTGCTCGGCGACACTGAGCTTCGGAGGACGCAGCTCGAGGCCTTCGGCAAAATCGACGGGATCATGTCGACCGGCAACCAGCCGCCGAGTGCCCGTGCCGCCGATATCGTGCTGGCGACGATGTGGCAGGCGCGGCGGACTTCGTAGGGTGGGCAAAGCGCAGCGTGCCCACCATCTAACGTCGTCATTGCGAGAAATTGGTGGGCACGCTGCGCTTTGCCCACCCTACAAAACAAAAAGCCGGACGCGATGATCGCATCCGGCTTTCCGAGTTTCCTGTCAGCGACGTCGCTTACTTCCGCTTGTCCATCGCGACATAATCGCGGCGGGCGACGCCGGTGTAGAGCTGGCGCGGACGGCCGATCTTCTGCTGCGGGTCCTCGATCATCTCGCTCCACTGGCTGATCCAGCCGACGGTGCGGGCGACCGCGAACAGCACGGTGAACATCGAGGTCGGGAAGCCCATCGCCTTCAGCGTGATGCCAGAATAGAAATCGACGTTCGGATAGAGCTTGCGGTCGATGAAGTACTGGTCGGAGAGCGCGATCTTTTCCAGCTCAAGTGCCACCTTCAGCATCGGGTCCTCGCCATGGCCGGTCTCGGCCAGCACGGCGTGACACATCTTCTGCATGATCTTGGCGCGGGGGTCGTAGTTCTTGTAGACGCGGTGGCCAAAGCCCATCAGGCGGACTTCGCTGTTCTTGTCCTTCACCTTGGCGATGAATTCCGGAATCTTGTCGACCGAACCGATGTCGGCGAGCATCGCAAGCGCGGCTTCGTTGGCGCCGCCATGGGCCGGGCCCCACAGGCAGGCGATGCCGGCGGCGATGCAGGCGAACGGGTTGGCGCCGGAAGAGCCGGCGATGCGCACCGTCGAGGTCGAGGCATTCTGCTCGTGGTCGGCATGCAGGATGAAGATCTTGTCGAGCGCGTCAGCCAGCACCGGATTGATCTTGTAATCCTCGCACGGCACCGCGAAGCACATGTGCAGGAAGTTCTCGGCAAAGGAGAGCGAGTTCTTCGGATACATGAAGGGCTGGCCGATGGTGTATTTGAAGGCCATCGCGGCCAGCGTCGGCACCTTCGCGATCATGCGCATGGAAGCGATCATGCGCTGCTTCGGATCGTTGATGTCGGTGCTATCGTGATAGAATGCGGCCAGCGCGCCGACGGCGGCGACCATGATCGCCATCGGATGGGCGTCGCGGCGAAAACCCTGGAAGAAGCGGGCCATCTGTTCGTGAACCATGGTGTGATGGATCACGCGGCTGTCGAAATCCTGCTTCTGGGCAGGCGTCGGAAGCTCCCCGTAGAGCAGGAGGTAGCAGGTCTCGAGGAAGTCGCCCTTTTCGGCGAGCTGCTCGATCGGGTAGCCGCGGTATTCGAGAATGCCTGCGTCGCCGTCGATATAGGTGATCTTCGACTGGCAGCTGCCGGTGGAGGTGAAACCGGGGTCGTAGGTGAACATCCCGGCCTGGGCGTAGAGCTTGGCGATGTCGATGACATCCGGCCCCACCGTGCCGCTGAGGATCGGGAAATCGTAGGTCTTGTTACCTACCGTGAGCGTTGCAGTCTTGTTGCTGGATTTTGCGTCCATCGCGAGTCCCCGATGAAATCGTTACGAAAAACCGCGCCGACCCTGGTGCCATTTCGCGACGGCAGCAAGGGAAGCCGGCTTGTCTAGAAGCGGCGCCAAAGGCGTAGCTTATTGCCCTGTGCACTGCAAGATGGCCGCAGGCCCCCATATGGTAGGGGCTTAGCTGGCCGCCTGATCGCCCAGACGGGCCAGGCATTCCTCGCGCCCCAGTACCGCCAAAACGTCGAAAATACCCGGCGAAGTCGTGCGTCCGGTCAGCGCCACCCGGAGTGGCTGGGCGACGGCGCCGAGCTTGAGGTTGTTCTGCTCTGCGAAATTCCGCATGGCGGCTTCCGTGGTCTCGGCGCGCCAGTCGGTGACGGTCTCGAGCGCTATCAGGAGTTTTCCGATCAGGATGCGGGTCTCCGGCGTCAGCAGCGCGGCTGCCTTTGGCTCGATCGCCAGCGGGCGGTCGGCGAAGATGAAGTAGGCGCCCGATATCAGCTCGATCAGGGTCTTGGCGCGCTCCTTCAGGCTCGGCATCGCCCGCAGCAATTGCGCGCGGGTGGCGTCGTTGAGTTTTGCCTTCAGCTCGGCGCCTTCGGGGACGTAATCCAGCACGCTCTCGAACTGGGACACCAACTCGCGGTCATCAGCCTGGCGAATGTAGTGCCCGTTGAGGTTCTCCAGCTTCGCGAAATCGAACCGCGCCGCGGAGCGCCCGATCGCGGGCAGATCGAAGGCGTCGATCATTTCCTGCGTCGAGAAGATTTCCTGGTCGCCATGGCTCCAGCCGAGCCGGACCAGGTAATTGCGCAGCGCCGCCGGCAGGTATCCCATCGCGCGGTAGGCATCGACGCCGAGCGCGCCGTGGCGTTTTGAAAGCTTCGAGCCGTCGGGCCCGTGGATCAGCGGGATGTGGGACATGTTGGGGATGTCCCAGCCGAGCGCGTCGTAGATCTGCTTCTGGCGCGCGGCGTTGATCAGATGGTCGTCGCCGCGGATGACGTGGGTGACGCCCATGTCGTGGTCGTCGACCACCACCGCCAGCATGTAGGTCGGGTTGCCGTCGCCACGCAGCAGCACGAGGTCGTCGAGGTTCTCGTTCTGCCAGACCACGCGGCCCTGAACCTGGTCCTCGATCACGGTCTCGCCGGTCTGGGGCGCTTTCAGGCGGATGGTCGGCTTCATGCCTTCAGGCGCCTGGGCCGGATCGCGGTCCCGCCACAGCCCGTCATAGAGACGGGTGCGGCCCTCGGCGCGCGCTTTCTCGCGCATCGCGGTCAGCTCCTCCGCGGTGGCGTAGCAGCGGTAAGCCTTGCCGCTGGCGAGCAATTGCTCGGCCACTTCGCGATGGCGGACGGCGCGGCTGAACTGGTAGATGACATCGCCGTCCCAATCGAGCCCGAGCCATTTCAGCCCGTCGAGGATGGCCGCAATGGCCGGCTCGGTCGAGCGCTCGCGGTCGGTATCCTCGATCCGCAGCAGCATCTTGCCGCCGGTTTTCCTGGCGTAGAGCCAGTTGAACAGCGCGGTGCGGGCGCCCCCGATGTGGAGGAAGCCGGTGGGCGAGGGGGCGAAGCGTGTGACGACGGGATCAGTCATTTACCGGGCGGGCTGAGGGGTGAATTGGCGGTGGTGTATAGCAGGAACATTGCATAACTAAAGCCTGGCCATTGGCAAAGTAAGCTTGGCTCACAAGGGCGAATTTGGCAGAAGGTTCGCCAATCCCTAACAGGAACTCGGAATGACCACAGAACCGGTAACGGCAGAAGCAGGGCGCGATTTCATCCGCGACATCGTCCAGGCCGATCTCTCCTCCAAAAAGCACAGCCGGATCGTGACCCGATTCCCGCCGGAGCCGAACGGCTACCTGCACATCGGCCACGCCAAGTCGATTGCCCTTAATTTCGGCATCGCGCAGGAATTTGCCGGAAAGTGCCATCTGCGCTTCGACGACACCAACCCGACCAAGGAAGAGCAGGAATATATCGATTCCATCCAGGCTGACGTGCACTGGCTCGGCTATGACTGGGGAACCGATCTCTATTTCGCCTCCGACTATTTCGAGCGCCTGTATGACTGGGCGGAAGGCCTGATCAAGGCCGGCCAGGCCTATGTCGACGACCAGTCGCAGGAGGAAATCCGCGTCAACCGCGGCACGCTGACGGAACCCGGCAAGAACTCGCCGTTCCGCGACCGCACGGTCGAGGAAAACCTCGACCTCTTCCGGCGCATGAAAGCGGGTGAATTCCCGAACGGCACGCGCGTGCTGCGAGCGAAGATCGACATGGCCGCCGGCAACATCAACCTGCGCGACCCCGTGCTCTATCGCATCCTGCATGCCGAGCACCCGCGCACCGGCACCAAATGGTCGATCTATCCGAGCTACGACTACGCTCATGGCCAGTCGGACGCCATCGAAGGCATCACGCATTCGATCTGCACGCTGGAATTCGAGGACCACCGGCCGCTCTATGAATGGCTGCTCGACAAGCTGCCGGTGCCCTCAAAACCACGCCAGTACGAATTCGCCCGGCTGAACCTGACCTACACGCTGCTGTCGAAGCGCGTGCTGACGCAGCTCGTCCGCGACGGCCACGTCTCGGGCTGGGATGACCCGCGCATGCCGACCATTGCCGGCTTGAAGCGGCGCGGCGTGCCGCCGGCAGCGGTGCGCGAATTCGTCAAGCGCATCGGGGTCGCGAAAGCCAACAGCGTCGTTGATGTCGGCATGCTTGAGTTTTGCATTCGCGAGCACCTCAACAAATCAGCGCAGCGGCGCATGGCGGTGTTGCGGCCGCTGAAGGTCGTGATCGAGAATTATCCGGAAGGCCAGGTCGAGGAGCTCGAGGCCATCAATCATCCGGACGCTCCGGAGGCGGGCACGCGAAAAATTTCGTTCGGCCGGGAGCTCTTTATCGAGCGCGACGATTTCATGGAGAACCCGCCGAAGAAATTCTTCCGCCTGTCGCCGGGCAACGAGGTGCGGCTGCGCTACGCCTATTTCGTCAAATGCACGGGCGTGATCAAGAACGACGCGGGCGAAGTCGTCGAACTCCGCTGCACCTACGACCCCGCGACCAAGGGCGGCAACGCGCCCGACGGCCGCAAGGTCAAGGCCACCATGCATTGGCTGTCGGCCGCGCAGTCGGTGCCGGCGGAAATCCGCGTCTACAATCAGCTCTTCGCGAACCCCAGCCCGAACGCTGCGAATTTCGCTACCGACCTCAATCCGGAGTCGCTGGAAGTGTTGCCTGACGCGCGCATCGAACCTTCGGTGGCCGCGGACAATTCGGGCGAGGTGATGCAGTTCGAACGGCAGGGCTATTTCGTGCGCGACAAGGATTCGATGCCTGGCAAGCCGGTGTTCAACCGCACCATCGGCCTGCGCGACACCTTTGCAAAGGAAGTCGGCGGGAAAGGTTGAACAACGGCGTGTAGGGTGGGCAAAGGCGCGTTTGCGCCGTGCCCACCATTCCGCGCCGTGCTCGTGATGGCAGGCACGCTTCCGCCTTCGCTCTTCGAGCTACGGCGGACAAGTCGCTTTGCCCACCCGATTTCTCCACAAGGCGTCGACCGAGAGGCCGTATCGATGGGATCATCTGAGCGCAGCGCGATCGACGACATCGTCTCCGGCATCATGGGCAGATGGGCGACGGCGTTCAGCAAACTGGATGCCAGCGCACTCGCATCACTTTACTCGCGGAACGCGTTCTTTTTCGGTTCGAACCCGACCTTCTACCGTGGCAATGATGGTGTGCAGGCTTATTTCGAGGCGCTGCCGCGCTGGTCTTCACCATCCGTTCAATTCACCGATGTCAGGACTGCGCATGCCGCGCCCGACGTGATCAACGTCGCCGGCACCGCGACCTTTGTCGTCGATGCGAATGCCGAGCCGTTGCAAGTCAAAATCACCTGGGTGATCATTCGCGAAGGCGGCGAATGGAAGATCGTCAGCCATCACGTCTCGTCCAAGACCCCGTTGATTGAGCCGTAGGCCGGTTGTGCGTCAGCTGACGCGGTCGCTGCTAGGGCGTGAACCCATAGAATCAGAGGCGTTGGCGAACGTCCGCTTTGGAGTTCTGAGCATTACCTCAACGCGCGCTGAAGGTGAGGCCGGCGCGCTCCTTCAGACGCTTGCGCAGTGCCGGACCCATCAGCGCGCCCGGCGTCCAGGTGCCGCCTTCTCCCTGCACGTCGCGCACAAGGCAGAGAGCGCTCTCGGCGATCATCTTGCTGGTCGAGCCGTAGCCAGGATCGCGGTCGCCCGTGACTACCGCCTCGACCCGTCCGCCATCCGGCAACTCGCCCATGAAGAGGATGTCGTAGAAGCCCTTCTCGCGCTCTTCCCTAGTCGGGCCTGCGCCGGGTTTGAGAGCGCCGGTCGCGACCAGGGAAACCATCGTGGCGAACGTCTGCGTCGCCACACCAGCGATTTCCCCAAATCCCGGCGCGACCATCATCTCGTCGTAAACGAAGTCCGTGCCGTAGGGATGACCCAACAGGAAATTCGTGCGGTGCACGTTCTTGGTGTTGATCGGCGCCATTGGGAACGGGACGAGCCACGCGTTCAGGCTCGGGTCGTATTCAGGAACAAGGCCCGACGGCTGAGACGGCCCGGTGAACCCCGGCGTCAACGCGAAGGGATCGGTCAGCAGCCGCATCAGGGCCGGGTCGCGCACGGCGGCGGCGAATGTCGCCCCGGCGCTCGCCGCGGTGCCGCCAGACATGCCGCCTTTCACCTTGCGCAGGCGAGCCTTGACCCGCCGCGCCGGGCGTTCGAATTTCTCGCGCGCCTTCTCCTGCAACGTGAGCACGCCGAGATCGAACGGGATGGAATCGAAGCCGCACGAGAAGACGATGCGCGCGCCGGTCCGTTTCGCCTCTTCGTGATGGGCGTCGATCATGCGCCGCATCCAGGCCGGTTCGCCGCACAGATCAACATAGGCCGTGCCCGTGGCCGCGCAGGCCGCCACAAGCTCGGGACCGCGGAGCTGATAAGGCCCGACCGCCGTGATGATCACGGCCGCACGCTCGCACATCGAACGCAGGCTGGCCGGCTCGGCGGCATCCGCCTTGACCAAAGGCAAATCGTCGGGTGCGCCGATGTCGGCACGCACCTTCTTGAGCTTGTCGGTCGAGCGTCCCGCGATCGCCCAGGATGGAGCATCGTCGCCGCGATAGGACGTCGCCAGATATTCGGCGATGAGACGGCCGGTGTAACCCGTTGCGCCATAGACGATGAGGTCGAAGTCCCGCTTCACGACGTTGGTCCTCCTCGAGACCCGGGAGAGCTATCTTCAGATCCGTGTGCAATCGCAGGACACGGCCGCGCGCCGCATCATCAAACTCGCATCAATACGAATTTGGCTACACGCTAATGAGTCCACGCGGCTAGATATCGTAATACAAGTGAAATTCGTAGGGATGAGGGCGCAGCCGGATGGCATCGACTTCCTTCTTCCGCTTGTAGTCGAGCCAGGTCTCGATCACGTCGCCGGTGAATACATCGCCGCGCAGCAGGAACGCGTGATCGCGCTCAAGCGCGTCAAGCGCCTGATCCAGCGACCCGGGCGTCGACTTCACGTCCTTTGCCTCGGCGGGCGGCAGGTCATAAAGGTTCTTGTCGATCGGCCGGCCCGGGTCGATCTTGTTGTTGATGCCGTCAAGGCCGGCCATCAGCATCGCGGCGAACGCGAGATAGGGATTGCAGGAGGGATCCGGCGAGCGAAACTCGACGCGCTTGGCCCGCGGGTTCGGCGAATACATCGGAATCCGGCAGCAGGCTGAGCGATTGCGCTGGGAATAGACCAGGTTGATCGGAGCCTCATAGCCCGGCACCAGGCGCCGGTAGGAGTTGGTGGTGGGGGCGCAAAGCCCGCACAGCGCCCAGGCGTGGGTCAGGAGCCCGCCGATGTAGTAACGGCCCATCTCGCTCAGCTCGGCGTAATCAGCCTTGTCGTAGAACAGGTTTGTCTCGCCCTTCCATAGGGACTGATGGACGTGCATGCCCGAGGCGTTGTCCTCGAACAGCGGCTTCGGCATGAACGTTGCGGTCATGCCGTGCTCGCGGGCGGTGTTCTTGACCACGTATTTGTAGATCATCAGATTGTCCGCCATGCGGGTGAGCGTAGTGAAGCGCATGTCGATCTCGTTCTGGCCGCCGGTCGCGACTTCATGGTGATGGGCTTCGATCTGGATGCCCAGCTGTTCCATCGTCAGCACCATCTCGGTGCGGAGCGCCTGCATGCTGTCGGTCGGGGGAACGGGAAAATATCCCTCCTTTGGGCGCGGCTTGTGGCCCAGATTAGGCGCTTCCTCCTTGCCGGTGTTCCAGCTGCCTTCGCTGGAATCGATTTCGTGGAAGGCGTGGTTGATGCCCTGTCCGTAGCGCACCTCGTCGAACACGAAGAATTCCGCCTCAGGACCGAAATAGCTGGTATCGGCGCGGCCGGTGCCCTTCAGGTAGGTTTCAGCCTTCTGGGCGATGTAGCGAGGGTCTCGGCTATAGGATTGACCGGTCACCGGGTCGCGGATGTTGCAGGTCAGGACCAGGGTCGATGCAGGAGAATACGGGTCGAGGAAGGCCGTGGTCGGGTCGGGGACGACCAGCATGTCGCTTTCCTGGATCTCCTGGAAGCCGCGGATCGATGAGCCGTCGAATCCAATGCCTTCGCTGAGAGCATCGGCATTCGCTGCACTCGGCGGCACGGAAAAATGTTGCCACACCCCCGGCAAATCGGTGAAGCGCAGGTCGATCATCTGCACCTTCTCGTCCTTGATCGCCTGCACGAGATCTTCGGCTGTCGCACAGTTCGGAAACATGGCTTCACTCCTGTCATGGAGAGCCGCATCTTGGAGGTCAGGTTGCCCTTCAGCCGCGACCAGGCGGATTGCGATGGAACCTGCTCCACGTCCTGCCTGGCCGCGCCGGCAGCTTCAGCTTTGGTGCGGCCCGCGCATGAGCTTCATGGCGTCTTCGATATGCCGCCAGGTTCTGGCCAGTTCGACCTCGCCTTTTGCCTCGAGTTCGATGGCGTTCTGGGCAGCTTCTGCAATGGCCTTGGCGCCATGTGCTTCCAGCAACTGCCGCGCATAGTCGTGGATTTCGATTTCTCGCATGGCGTCATGCTCCTCTCGTTCTGAGCGCAACTGTGAATTCCAGTCGGGCCGAGAGCCGTAGACGTTGACACCTCGTCAAGCGCCCACAGTGTGCATCCTGCTGCGGCGCACTTGCAAGAGCGCTTTCAAGAGCGCTTTCCGGGCGGGCTGCCGGGACTGGATGGTGGCTCGGGGGGCAAGAGCAGCGGCAACACATCGCAGGCCGGACGGATACGCTTTCAGTGCCGCACCACCATATCCATGGGGGAAGGGAGGTGAGCATTATGCGCATTCAACACTGGCAGGACGTTGCCAGCCTGGTAGTGGGTGCGTGGCTGGTCGCGTCGCCGTTTGTCCTGGGCATGGCCGGGGCAGCGGTCTGGCTAACCATCGCACTCGGGTTGGGCGTCATCCTGTTTGCCGTCGAGGCATTTGTCATTCCTTCCTACCTGGAGGAATGGGGAGAGATGCTTCTGGGTCTGGCACTGGTGGTCGCACCGTGGACGGTCGGCTACGAGCCGGGCGCAGCGACGGTGAGCAGCTTGTTGTCGGGCCTACTGGTGATCCTGTTTGCTGTCTGGGAGCTGATGACGGATCGTGATTTCAGCACTTGGTGGCACGATCGCTGGCATCACGGCGCCGGCTGAGGACGAGGAAGTTGATCGCCCTGTCGGCTTGACCGCTATCGCATAGCGGTCGGCCGCGACGGGCGTTGTCTTGAACTGATCGCGCAGTAGGTCGCGGCGTCGACGAACCCGCTAGCAGCCCCGGCAAATGCTGCGCAGCGATTTTGCGAGTTGGGCGTCTTCCTGCGTCATGGGCTCGTAAGGCTTTTGCTGCTCCGCCTCCCGGGCCTCGCTGGCTTTCTGCCGCGCGGCGCGCGCCGTTTCCTGGCGCTGGTAGCACGCCTCGCGCTCTAGCCTCGCCTCGATGAAGCGGCATTGTTCGGCCGCTGCCAGTGCGGACGGCAGACCCGTTATCGCCAGTGCAATCGAAATGCAGGCCGCAAGCTTCATGGGATGTCCGACCTTCGTCCGATTCCTGGGATGTCCCAGTGTAGCGCCGGTCGATGTGCATTTCTTCCGGTTTCTGCATCCGTTCCGCTAGCGGCCGCAATACACCGTCCGGTAGTCTTGTGCTCTCCACGGGATCGTAAGGTGTAGACCGGGGTGGCGGAGCAGGGCGACATTTCGGGCCGGAAGCGGGGCTATGCCGGGACCTGGCCGCCACGCGCTGTGGCGCCTATTGGCGGCTTTGCGCCGTCGCGTCCCGCTTTCTGGCCGCCGCTGATCGAAACCCTGCGCGCTTGGGCGCGTGCCGAAGCCGGCGCCGGGCGGTTGCTGCCCTGGGTGCCCGTGGCATTCGGCACCGGCATCGCCTTTTATTTCGCCGCCGATCACGAGCCGGTGCTGTCGGTGGCCGCCGTCGTGGGCATCGCGCTATGCGCGGTCGCGGTCCTGTTGCGGCGGCAAAAATTCTTTCCTGTCGCCGTCATGATCGCCGCCGTCGCCGCGGGCTTTGCGATCGCGACCTGGAAGACGGCGCGGGTCGCGCATGGCGTGCTGGCGCGGCCGATGTTTTCGGTATCGTTGACGGGCTTTGTCGAAACGCGTGACATCCGCGAGCGCACCGACCGCTTTGTCCTGCGCGTCGTCACCATGGAAAGCGCGCGCGGAACGACCAGGCTCGAGCGCGTGCGGCTATCGGTGAAGAAGGGCACGGCGCCCGCGGTCGGCAGCTTCGTCGAGCTCAAGGCGCGGCTGTTGCCGCCGCTCACGCCGGTGCGGCCGGGCAGCTACGATTTCAGCCGCGACATGTTCTTTGCCGGCATCGGCGCCTCCGGCTTCGTGATGGGCGCGATCAAGACCGCGGAGCCGCCCGCTACCGGCGGCGGGCTGCGCCTGCGCTATTCGGCGTTCATGCAGGGCCTGCGCGATACGATCGACGCGCGGATCAGGACCACGCTGGAGGGTGACAAGCGCGCGATTGCAACCGCGCTGTTGACCGGGCGGCGCGACGCGATCTCGCCGCCGGTGAACGACGCGATGTTCATCTCCGGTCTCGGCCATGTCCTTTCAATCTCGGGCTATCACATGGCCGTCGTCGCGGGCGTCGTGTTCTTTGCGGTGCGGGCGCTGCTGGCGCTGTTTCCGGTTCTCACGGTTGGCTACGCCATCAAGAAATGGGCGGCTGCGGCAGCCCTGGTCGCCGCCGCGTTCTATCTGTTGCTGTCGGGCGCCGAGGTCGCGACGCAGCGCTCGTTCTTCATGACGGCCGTGGTGCTGATCGCGGTCATGGTCGATCGCCGGGCGATTACGTTTCGCACGCTCGCGGTCGCGGCCCTGATCGTGCTGACAGTCGCGCCGGAGGCGCTGGTGCATCCGAGTTTTCAGATGTCGTTTGCGGCGACGCTTGGCCTCGTTGCCCTGGTGCAGATCGGCATGCCGCGTTTGTTCGCGACGCCGGACCATACCGCGACCGCCCGCGTGGCGCTGTGGGGTGGCCGCGAGATCACGATGCTGTTGCTGGCCTCATTGGTGGCGGGGCTCGCGACCATGCCGTACGCGGCCTTTCACTTCCACCGGGTGACGCCTTACGGCGTGCTCGCCAATCTCGCGGCGATGCCGGTGGTGTCAGCGCTGGTGATGCCGGCGGGCCTGCTCGGACTCGTCGCGATGCCGTTCGGGTTCGATCGCCTGTTCTGGGCGATCATGGGTGTCGGCATCGACTGGATGATCGCGGTGACGCAATGGGTCGCGGCTTTGCCCGGCGCGGTCGGCCGCGTGCCGGCGTTCGGCATCGGCCCGCTGATTGCGGCCAGCCTCGGCATCATCCTGCTCGGCCTGTTGCGCACGCCGCTGCGCTGGTCGGGCGCCGTACTGGTCGTGGTTGCGGCGCTCTGGGCGGCGAGGGTGCCGCAGCCAGATATCCTGATTTCCGCCGATGGCCGCAATGTCGGCGTCCGTGGGCAGGACGGCCGGCTGCATCTGATGCATGCGGCAAAGGGCTCCCGGGATTCTTTCCTGCTGAAGGAGTGGCTGGCGGCGGATGCGGACGCCCGAACGGCGGCTGACGCGTCGCTCACATCAGGCGTCTCATGCGACGATTTTGGCTGCGTGATGCAATCCGCCGGCGGCACCCTGATCGCGCAGGCGCTCAGGCCCGAGGCACTCTCGGACGATTGCGAGCGCGCCGCGCTGATTGTGACGCTGCGGCAGGCGCCCGCTTCCTGCGCGGCTTCCGTCATCGATGCCGACCGGCTGCGGCGGCAGGGCGCGATGGCGCTGCGGCGAGGCCGTGACGGATTTGTCGTCGAGGCGGCCAAACCCAGAGGGATCGACCGCCCGTGGTCGCCGGCCATCGCGGACGAGAGCGAAGCAGACGCAGCCGTTCTGGCGCCGCGCGTCGTGCCGCCGCGCGCGGTCGACGCCACGCCGGCCGAGGCCGATCTTCAGGCGGAGGAATAGAGCGTTTTCCAGCGAAAGCCTGCCCCGGACTTGATCCGGGGTGGAGACCGGTTCGCGTCAAGAAAACGCGTCGAATCAAAAATCTGGAGCCCCAGGGCTCCAGACGAACTTCAGTGCTCGTCGAGCGGGGGGCTTGAGGGACTGGCCGGTATTTCGAATGCGCCGAGGTGGAATTCCTCCGGCGCGTCGGGGGTCGACGGCAGGTTGACCAGCGTGAACGACGCCTCGGGGAATTGCCGCCAGATCGCGAGATCTTCGGCCGTGATGGTGAGCCAGCCGTACCGGAACATGTACCGTCCGGGCTCCGTGACGCGTCCGGCTCTTTGCCATGTGACTTTGTTGACCACCGACTGCCCCTCGGCGCCTAGTTTCTCAAAAAACCATATCACCATGATCCGCCGGCCTGAACCGGCGGATCACATGCGCGTCGTTTATCCGGTCACGATGGATTCGGCCGGTGGCGCTTCCGTCACCTTTGCCGCACGTTCGCCCTCGGTCACCGGCAATTGCAGTACGGTCGCGCGCTGGCCTTCGCAAAGCTGCGTCACCAGCACATGGCTTCCGTCCGGAAATTCGATCGCGTCATGGTGGCGATCGGTCACTTCGGGTTCGATCTGGTTGAACTTGCCGACCCGCCAGTCGGTGGTTCGCGTCCAGATCCACCGGTTGTCGTATTTGACGTCCTCGGCGAACGCCAGTTCGGTGCCGGGAAGCATGCAGACCGCCACTGAAGGCTCGCGTTCCGACGCAAAGCCGCGGGTCGATGTACCGCGGAATGTCGTGGTGATCAGCGTCTCGCCGACCTTGGCAGGCCGCGTCGCCACAGCGTGCAGGCTATAGTCACACATCGGATGGCTCCCTCGTTTGAGATAGCTGACCCGTGTCTGCAAGAAGGAGGCACAGGCCTCTATCAGAGTGGACATATTCAGAGCGGACTTGGCGCAGAGCCTTTTCTTGTTTCTGGGCAATTCTGCGGCTAGCGCACTGCGTCAAAATCACAAACGCGCTAACGCAGTTTTGTTCCAGGCATGCAGCAAAAAACCCCGGCCGAAAGGCCGGGGCGGGATTGCCGTCGCAGTCACGTCCGCATCCAGCAGGTCAATATTTGCGGTACAGCCCGATCAGCTTGCCCTGAATCCGGACCCGGTTCGGCGGCAGGATGCGGACTTCGTAGGCGGCATTGGCGGGCTCCAGCGCGATCGAGGCGCCGCGGCGGCGGAAGCGTTTTAGCGTGGCTTCCTCCTCGTCGATCAGCGCCACCACGATGTCGCCGGTGTCGGCGGTCTCGTTGCGCTGGATCAGCGCCATGTCGCCGTCGAGAATGCCGGCGTCCACCATGGAATCGCCGCGCACTTCGAGCGCGTAATGCTCGCCGGAGCCGAGCATGTCAGGCGGCACGCTGATGGTGTGGCTGCGGGTCTGCAGCGCCTCGATCGGCGTACCGGCGGCGATCCGGCCCATCACGGGCACGGCAACCGGGCGATTGCCGTCGTCCTCGCTGGCCGGCGCGCTTACGGAGCGTTTGCCGAGCGTGCCTTCGATGACGCTCGGCGTGAAGCCGCGGCGGCCGTTAGCGGCGGCAGCCAGCTCCGGCAGCTTGATGACTTCGATGGCGCGGGCGCGGTTGGGCAGGCGGCGGATGAAGCCGCGCTCCTCCAGCGCCGTAATGAGGCGGTGAATTCCGGATTTCGAGCGCAGGTCGAGCGCATCCTTCATCTCGTCGAAGGAGGGCGGTACGCCGGCTTCCTTCAGCCGTTCATTGATGAAACGCAGAAGTTCATACTGTTTGCGCGTAAGCATCGCGAGCATTCCCCCGGTTGGTACAGTCTTTCGGTCCCGAATCTCCAGGGTCCATTGCGGGAGTCCCCAAAACTCCCAACCATAGACACTAGCAGTCGAAACAAATCATGAACGGACACTATATGTTCGATATGTGTTCCGCAACCACTTAATTTCAGGTGAACGCATTGCGGCTTCGGCTGAAGACACCCTCAAAGGCGCAGTTCAGGCGTCATTCCGGCAGCCGGAGCAGCTCGCACCGCGAACCCTTCGCGGCAGCCGGCGCGAACGGCGGACGTATCACAAGTGCCCGTGCCGCAGCGAGATTCCCTAATAGCGATGAGTCCTGGTGGTTCACCGGCACCGCGATCAGCGTGCCGTCTTCGCGCTCTTCGAGGCGTGCCCGAAGATAGTCTTCGCGCTGGTCGTTGGCAGCGAGATCGCGGCCCAGCAGGGCGCTTTCGCGCCGATGATGGACGGTGTCGCGGCCCGATAATGCACGAATCAACGGCACCAGAAACAGGAAGCCGCAGACATAGGAGGAGACGGGATTGCCGGGCAGGCCGATCACCCGCATCGCACCCAGCCTGCCATGCATCATCGGCTTGCCCGGCCGCATCGCGATCCGCCAGAACGCCATGGTCGTCCCCTCGGCCTCCAGCGACCGCTTGACGAGGTCATGGTCGCCGACCGAGGCGCCGCCCATGGTGATCAGGATATCTGCTTCAAGCTCGCGCGCACGGCGGATGCCTTGCGCGGTGGCGGCGACCGTGTCGGCGGCGATTCCGAGATCGACGACCTCGGCGTCCTCGGCGCGCGCCAGCGCACGGATTCCGTAGCCGTTGGAGTAGACGATCTGGCCCGGGCCCGGGGTCGACCCCGGCATCACCAGCTCGTCACCGGTCGCAAGCACCGCGACCTTCGGGCGGCGGTGCACCGCAAGCTCCGGATAGTTCATGCCGGCGGCGAGCGACAGGTCGCGGTCGGTGAGGTGGCGTCCGCGCGTGAGCAGCACGTCACCCTCGCGGAAATCGACGCCGGCAGGCCGGATATGTCGGCCGGAAACGGCGGCTTCCGTGATGTTGATATGGTCACCGTCGACGCCGGTGTCTTCCTGGATGATGACGGCGTCGGCGCCATCAGGGATCACGCCGCCGGTGAAGATCCGCACCGCTTCGCCTCGGCCTACCTTGCGCTCGAACGGGCGGCCGGCCGCGACCTCGCCGATCACCTTCAGCCGTGCCGAGATATCGGCGGCATCCGCCGCGCGCACCGCATAGCCGTCCATCGCCGACATCGCCTGCGGCGGTTGCGTCCGCCGTGCCGCGACGTCGCGCGCCAGCACACGATGAAAGGCATCATCGAGCGCGATCATTTCCTCGGGCAACGGTTCGGCGCGGCTGAGGATCGCAGCAAGTGCATCGGCGACAGGCATCAAGGCCACGGGCACTTCTCCTCGGGTGCAAGCGCGTCTGTTCAGCTGTTCGGCCCGGCGACGAGATCGCGCGCGCCTTCATATCGGAGAGCGCGAGCGGAGGCAAAAATGCGGCGCGGAAGGCTTGCGCCCGATACCGCAGTTTCGGAATTCATCCGCTGTCTGAATTTTATCCTGAACTCACCGGGATATGTTGCTGAACAGCAACATTATTCTGCAATCTCACCCGAGGTCAGGCGGGAATCGTCTCAATCCGCGTCAGCGATTTGTTCGCATCTGTGATTGGGGTAGGGTTCCCTGAGATTGAGGTGTGGGCGCCCAAAGTTTTGGCCAGCCACAGGCTGGCTCACCCGAGCTGGTTTCGCGCGAAGCCGGAGCGGACGATGACGGGGGCGATAGCTACGGCAACGGGTTCTGCGTCCCCGCGCGCTTCCGGTGTAATTCTTCCATCCGATCGCCGGGCGAGCCTGCTGGCGAGCAGCATGCTCTGCGGCGGGACCTTGCGCAGCCTCGCGGCGGCGGCCGGGATGATGACGGCGGTCGGCGTCTCGCCGGCCTTCGCTCAATGCTTTTCCGGTACCGGCGGCAACATTACCGGCGCGGGCTGTACCGTCACCGCGGCGACAGGTGCCTTCTCCACCGCAGTGGGGTCGGGAGCGAATGCGACGGGCTTCTTCGCAACGGCGTATGGCTCTGTGGCCACAGCGAACGGCAGCAACGCGACCGCGACGGGCGCGCTCAGCATCGCGAACGGCGCCGATGCGACCGCGACGGGCGCGGTCAGCTTCGCGAACGGTGCGCAGGCGACCGCGACGGGCACGCTCAGCATCGCGAACGGCGTCGATGCGACCGCGACAGGCACAAATAGCAACGCGAACGGGAGCAGCGCCACGGCGACCGGTTACTTCAGCCAGGCGAACGGAGCTTCTGCCACGGCAACGGGCATGGCCAGTCTGGCCAACGGCGCCCTGGCCACCGCGACCGGCACTGGCAGTGTTGCGAACGGTGTCACCGCGACCGCGACCGGCATGGGCAGCTTTGCCAACGGCGATCAAGCTTCCGCGACCGGCGTGAGCAGCTATGCCAACGGCTCTCAAACGACCGCGACCGGCTACGCCAGCACCGCCAACGGCGCTCAAGCCACCGCGACGGGGGTGTTCAGCACCGCCGGCGGTAACTTCGCGACGGCAACGGGCGCGGGCACTACCGCGACCGGCGATTTCGCCACCGCGACCGGCGGCTCCAGCACCGCGACCGGGGCCTTCGCCACCACGACGGGGGCCTTTAGTTCGGCAATTGGCGCGAACGCGACGGCGACCGGTACGAGTGCCTTCGCCAACGGCACCAACGCGACGGCGATCGGCCAACTCAGCAAAGCGAATGGCGTCAGCGCGACCGCGACCGGCCGGGGCAGCATCGCCAACGGTGCCACCGCCAGCGCCTTCGGCGAAGGCAGCAACGCCACCGGCGCGGCCACCACCGCGATCGGCCAGGCCAGCGTCGCCAGCGCCACCGGTGCCACGGCGGTGGGCGCCAGTGCGCGGGCAACCGCGACCGGCGCGGTCGCCGTCGGCAACACGGCCGCCGCCACCGGCGTTAATTCGATTGCGATAGGCAACGGCGCGACCGCCACCGGTTCGATCGCTGTCGGCGCCGGGGCGTTGGCTTCCAATGGTGGCGCCGCGTTCGGCGACGGCACGGTGGCGACCGGAACGAATTCGGCCGCCCTTGGCACCGGCGCCACGGCGACATTCGCCAATTCGACCGCGATCGGCAGCGGCGCGACCACAACAGCGGCGAACCAGGTCGCAATTGGCACGGCGACGAGCACCTATAAAATGTCCGGCATCGCCTCGGCGACGAGCCTTGCCGCACAATCCGGTCCGACCTCGTTCGTCACCAGCGACGCCAACGGCAATCTGGCGACCACCACCTTCAACCCTCAAAGCCTCACCTCGCTGCAGTCGCAGGTAACCTCGCTGCAATCTCAGGTCACCGACAACCGGCTCGAGGCGCGTACCGGCACCGCGCTGGCGCTCGCCGTCGGTGCGTCGCCGGCCCTGCAGGCGGGGCGCCGGTTTGGCATTTCGGCAAGCTACGGCAACTTCCAGGGCAGCAACGCCTTCGGCGTGGGAGCGACGGCGCTGCTGTATGACAACAAGAACTATGCGGTTGTCATCAACGCCGGTGCGGGCATTGGCATGGAGCGAAATGTGGTCGGCGTGCGCAGCGCGATCGGACTCCAGTGGTAGTTCGCTGGCGGGTTCTGATGCTTGCGGCTGTGATGGCGGCAAGCACGTCCGGCGGTCATGCGCAGCAGGCGCCCGAGCAAGCGCCGAAGCCCGCGCAGATCGATCGCAACGGCGTGATGATCCTGATCCGCTCGACGCTGCTGGCGCTCGATCAGGCCAACAAAACCGGCAATTACACCGTCCTGCGCGACCTCGGCGCGCCCGGCTTCCAGACCAATACGGCGGCGCGGCTGGCCGAAATATTCGCCAAGCAGCGCAACGACAATCTCGATCTGTCGGGTGTCGCGGTGATCGATCCGCAGCTCAATTTGCTGCCGCAGATCGAGGCCAACGGGTTGATGCGTATGGCGGGCTTCTTTCCCTCGGTGCCGACCCAGGTCAATTTCGAACTGGCGTTCGCGCCGGTGCACGGGCAATGGCGACTGTTCGGCATCTCGGTGTCGATCGGACCGAGCGGGCCTGCCGCACCCGAACCGCCCGGGTCGCCGGTTGCGCAAAAACAGCCGCCTGCAAACGGAACCAAGCCAGCAGCTGCAAAGTCCGCGCCCGCGATCAAGCCCACGCCGACGGAGAGGCCGGCCGACACCCAGCAGCCGAAATAGACCGACCCGCAAGCCAACAAGCGACGGAAAATGTTACCCGACGAAGCCTTGAAATCGATGAAGGTGATGTTCGCGACGCCGTGCTACATCTCGGCGGTCAGCATGCACTACGTCACCAGCATCTTCGAGCTCACCCATCACTGCAACCGGTTCGGGCTGCAATGCATCCTGCACATGCATTCGGAGAGCCTGATCACCCGTTCGCGCAACAAGATGCTGCTCAAGTTCCTGTCCGACGAAACGCTGACGCACCTGTTCTGGATCGATTCCGACATCACCTTCACGCCGCAATCGGTGTGCCGCCTCTTGCTGATCGACCGCGACGTCACCGCCGGTGTCTATCCGATGAAGAACTTCAACTGGCCTGAACAGGGCCTCCCGGCAGGCACGACGCGGCAGCAATTCGAGGACCGCTATACCGAATACCCCTTCAACCCGATCGGCCATGGCGCCGAGCGGGTCAGTAGCTATGCCGACGCCGACGGCTTCGTCGAGGTCGCGGAGG
Organism: Bradyrhizobium sp. 170; assembly: GCF_023101085.1. Taxonomy (NCBI): domain Bacteria; kingdom Pseudomonadati; phylum Pseudomonadota; class Alphaproteobacteria; order Hyphomicrobiales; family Nitrobacteraceae; genus Bradyrhizobium; species Bradyrhizobium sp. 170. The sequence goes on from NZ_CP064703.1 coordinate 4,273,662, forward strand.
CGCCGACCGGCTTCATGTGCATCAAGCGGGATGTATTCTTGCAGATGATGGAGAAATACCCCGGTCTGAATTACGTTCCGGACGGCCCGCCGAATCCGCAGGCGCATCTGCACTGGCTGTTCTTCGACTGCATGGTCGATCCGGATTCAGGTCGCTATTTGTCGGAGGATTACGCGTTCTGCCGCCGCTGGCGCGATATCGGCGGCAAGATCTGGGTCGATCTGCAATGCAAGCTGATGCACCTCGGGCAGCACCATTTTCGTGGCGACCTCGCCGAGAGCTTGCGTCTTCAGGGCCGGTGGTAGACGGCCGCTAGATCCTGAGCGCAGCAAGCGTCCTTGCCACGTCATCCGTCGATGTCACGTGGATGGTACAAAGGCCGCGCGCCCGCGCACCTTCGATATTGGCGGCCGAGTCGTCGAAGAACAGGATCCGCGACGCCGGCACGCCGATGGCTTTTACCACATGATCATAGGCTTCGGCGTCGGGTTTGCGCAAACCGATGCTCGAGGACAGGAAAATCTGCCGGAAATGGCTGAGCACGTCGGCATAGGCCTGAGAGAAATGCGCGACATGGGCCGGATTGGTGTTGGAAAAAGCATAAAGCGGCAGGCGTTGTGCTGCGCCGGCCAGCAGCGGCGCAATTCCCGGCATCTCGCCGGTGAAGATCGCGTTCCAGCCTTCCAGGAACTGCGCGTCGGTGAGGCCGATGCCGAGCGACTGGCGCAGGCTCGCAAAGAACGCCGCGTCGTCGATCCGGCCGATCTCGTGATGCTTGAAATTGTCGTTGACGACAAAACGCCTGGCGAGGTCGGCGGGCTCGCAGCCGGCGTGCCCTGCCCAGTTCGCCATCACCTGGTCGAAACTGATGTCGAGCACGACACGGCCGAGGTCGAACAACAACACGTCGACGGAGGAGGGCGCTGGCGGCAAATTCATGGCAATCGTTTACAAAACTGGTCAGGCATGGGCAACGGGCTGGACTGATTTCGGCCCGATCCGGCGCTTAAGCCGGTGCACGAGCTATGCTAAGGCTTGGGGCCTATTTCAGGGAGTAGTCGAATGCAAGCCGTTGGGAGAATTCTGGGCGCCGTCGCCGTAATCGCGTTATTCGCTGGACCCGCTGCGGCCCAAAAAGGTCCTGCCAGATATGGCGAGGAGGACAAGCCCAAGACGCCTGCGGAAATCGCGGCCGAGAAGGACGCCGAGCGGGCCTATCGGAGGTCGCTCGGCAACATACCGGAACAACAGAAGACGGACCCCTGGGGCACCGTGCGCAGCGACAGTGCGCCGCCGAAAGCGGCGGCCAAGGCGCCGCCGGCCAAGCCGAAGGCCAAATCCGCCGAGGGCGCCGCAAAGTAAGAAGACACTTCCCGGCGTGATGCCGGGACAATGATGTCCGCAGGCGAGGAAACCACAGATGACGGAAACGCTGCTGTTTTCCCCGATGACGATCCGCGGCGTTACGCTGAAGAACCGCATCGTGGTGCCGCCGATGCATCAATATTCGGCACAGAAAGGTTTTCCGACCGACTGGCACCTGATGAATGCCGGCAAGTTCGCCGCCGGGGGCGCGGGCCTCGTCGTGGTGGAATCGACCAAGGTCGAGCGGCGCGGCTGCGGCACGGTCGGCGATCTCGGCATCTGGGACGACAAGTTCGTCGAGCCGCTGGGCCGCCTCGTCAAATTCATCAGGCAGCAGAATTCAGTCGCCGGCATTCAGCTCGGCCATTCCGGCCGCAAGGCGCGCGCGACAAGGCCGTGGGAGGGCGACCGTCCGCTTGAGCGGACGCCTGACATCGAAGATTGGGAGGCATGGCAGCCGGTGGCGCCGAGCGCGATTGCCCATAGCGAGAAATGGCCGGTGCCGAGGGCGCTGGAAACGCGCGAGGTGAAGGATCTGATCGAGGCCTGGGGGCAGGCCGCGCGGCGCGCCCATGAAGCGGGTTTCGAGGTGCTGGAGCTGCACGGCGCGCACGGCTATCTCGTGCACGAGTTCCTTTCCGAACGCTCCAACCAGCGCAGCGACGAATATGGCGGCTCCGAAGCCAACCGCATGCGTTTCATCACGGAAATCGCGGAAGCCGTGCGCACGTACTGGCCCGACCACAAGCCGCTGTTCGTCCGCCTCTCGGTCGAGGACAATGCCGGATGGGGGCCGGAGCAGAGCGTGCGGCTGGCAAGGATCCTCAAAGCCAGGGGCGTCGACGTCATCGACTGTTCCTCCGGCGGCATCACCGAGATGGCGCCGATCCTGGGCAAGGAAATCAAATTTGGCTACCAGGTGCCGCTGTCGGAATACGTCAAGCGCCATGCCGACATCATGACGATGGCGGTCGGTCTCATCATCCATGGCGACCAGGCCGAGCAGATCCTGCGCGAGCGCCAGGCCGATTTGATCGCGGTGGGCCGCGAAATCCTCAACAATCCCAATTGGCCGATGGACGCCGCGCTCAAGCTCGGCGTGGAGGGCCCGTTCCGCAACGTTCCGCCGCAATTCGGCTACTGGCTGGGCACCCGCGCCAAGCGCGGTTTTGGAACCCGGCCCTCCACCTGGCAAAACGGGCTGCAGGAAGCCGATTAGAGCGTTTTCGAGCGAAGTGGACACCGGTTCGCGTCAAGAAAACGCGTCAAAACAAGAGTCCAGAGCCTCGGCTTTGCTGCCTCTTGATAAGGCCGTAGTGGTCCGGGCCGGCGTGCCTTGATCCGACCAAAAAGCCATTGTGAGTTGGTTGCGCCGGGACAGGGGCGCCGATTCACTGAAATCGCGGGCGTCCGTTAGCCAAGAGGGACGCCCCATAATGCGCAGGAATTTTGCCTTTCTTCTCGGCACGGTTACGGGTGCGTGTCTGACCGTTCTCGTGGTGGGACCGCAGGGGGCTAGTCTGGTGGCGGCGGCAAAGGCCGCGGCGCGTTCCGACGCTTACACCCAGCTCAATTTGTTCGGCAACGTGTTCGAGCGGATCAAGACCAGCTACGTCGAGAAGCCCGACGATTCCAAGCTGATGGAAGGCGCCATCAACGGCATGATCTCTGCGCTCGATCCTCATTCGCGCTACATGAATGAGAAGGGCTGGAGCGACATGCAGGAGACCACCCATGGCGAGTTCGGCGGGCTCGGCATCGAGGTCACGATGGAAGACGGCCTCGTCAAGGTGGTCACGCCGATCGACGATACGCCCGCGGCCAAGGCCGGTATGCTGTCGGGCGACGTGATCACCCAGATCGACGACGAGGCGATCCAGGGCATGACGCTGGAACAGGCGGTGAGCCGGATGAAGGGCCCCGCCAACAGCAAGATCCGGCTCAAGGTCGCGCGCAAGGGTTCCGCCGCGCCGATCGATGTTGCCATCGTGCGCGAGATCATCCGGGTGCGGCCGGTCCGCCACAAGACCGACAGCGGCGACATCGGCTACATCAGGATCACCCGCTTTAACGAGCAGACCACCGATGGCCTGAAAAAGGCCATTGCCAGCATCGCCAAGGAAATCCCGGCCGACAAGCTCGCGGGCTATGTCGTCGATCTCCGCAACAATCCCGGCGGGTTGCTCGACCAGGCCGTTTCCGTGTCGAGCGCCTTCATGACAAGGGGCGAGGTGGTTTCGACGCGCGGCAGAACCTCGGAGGAAACCCAGCGCTTCACCGCGCGCGGCGGCGACATCACCAAGGGCAAGCCGCTGGTCGTGCTGATCAACGGCGGCTCGGCTTCCGCCTCCGAGATCGTGGCCGGCGCACTGCGCGACCACAAGCGCGCCACCCTGATCGGGACGCGTACCTTCGGCAAGGGCTCGGTGCAGACCATCATCCCGCTCGGATCAGGCAATGGCGCGCTGGCGCTGACCACCGCGCGCTACTTCACCCCGTCGGGCCGCTCGATCCAGGCCCAGGGCATCGCCCCCGACATCGAGGTGCTGCAGGACGTGCCGGATGAACTCAAGACCCGTTCTGAGCTGAAGGGCGAAGCCTCGATGCGCGGCCACCTCGCCGCCGACGGCGCCGAGCAGACCGGCTCGCAAGCCTGGGTCCCGCCGAACGAGAAGGACGACAAGGCGCTGAACGCGGCGTTCAACCTGCTGCGCGGCGTGACGGTGAACGCGAACGCGCCGGCGGCGGCGAAGCGGGCGGTGCCGAACTGAGAACGTTACGCCGAGTGGATTGAGCCGGTGAAATTTGGGCTAGATGCCCGCCACGTCATTGCGAGGAGCGAAGCGACGAAGCAATCCATCTATCCCCGTATTGAAGTATGGATTGCTTCGCTTCGCCCGCAATGACGATGCAGCCCTATCGCTGCACGTACCCTCATCATACCCGCGAAGGCGGGTATCCAGTACGCCGCGGCCTCTCGGTCAATCGCTACCGTCTCTGGAATACTGGATCATCCGCTTTCGCGGATGATGACGATGGTGCGTGAGGCGCGATGGTCTATCCCCGCATCGCTGCGCTCATGCGGTCCGACAATCTCTGGCTCGGCAGCGAAACGGCGTCGTCAAGGCGCCTGCAGCGATCCGGATCAAGACCACCTTTTTTGAAACCTCATCCCCATCCAATCGTAGCTCCGGCGTGATCTTTCACGCGTCCGGTTCCCACTCCATGCGCGTTCGAACGGAGTAGCTATGTCGAGAAAATGGCCGTTGCTGATCCTGATCTTGTTCCTCTGTTCGAGTGGAACCCTGCAAGCAAATCCGCTCGATTCACCTGGCGTCGTTTATATCGATGGGCTGCCGTGCAACAGGGCGTGCCAGTCCTATATGGCCTGGTCCGATCAGGCATTGTCTGCGCGACACCGCGAGGAACGCGAGACCAGCGTCGTGGTCCCCGCCGAGGCCGAAATCGAAAGAGTTGAACACGCGGCCCGCCCACGCGTGGCAAGGCAGCCCGCACCGGTTCCCCGCCCGGCACCGCGCGCCGGCATCGCGGCGTCGAACGCCAAGACGTCGAACGCCAAGAACATCAAGGCGCCGAACACCAGGAAGGCCGCGGCTCCCAATCCCGCATATCCAGCAATCCGGAAGGAAGTTCCGGCAGCGGCGGCGACAGCGACTCAAGAAAAGGCCGTAGAAAAGCCCGTCGCAGGAACTCAGGAGCCGGAGCGTAAATTGCAAAGCTCCGACAGGCCGGAACCGGCGCAAGCAGCCTCCATCGCCGCGCCGCAGCCCACAGAGGCCCCCAAGTCCGAGGTCAAGTCCGAGGCCGCCGCACCGCCGCCGGCCAAATCGGAGATTACCGTGCCACCTGCCACGCTTGAGATCGCAGCGATACCTGCCGCGGCTGCCGCTGCTCCCGCTTTGGCGCCCCGCACAATTCAGCAGCAGGTCGTGGAAGCCACCGGAATGGCCGATCGCGTCACGGCGATCACGGTGCAGCGGGAGCCGGCCGGCATATCTGATAATCCCGAGATAGAACCCATTGACGCCAACGATGCCGGCAAGACGGCATCCGGATCGACAGGCAAGTCAGACAATCTGGTGGCGCTTGTCCTGGCGCGTCCGGAGATCAATTCATTATCCGACCTGAACAACAAGAACATTGCGATCGAGGCGAAGCAATCCGCATCGAGCGGACGTGTCAGCGCCGCGTTCATGGCGGCAGGAGCAGCCGAAGTCCAGTTCAGCGAAGGACAGGCCGGCGCGATAGACCGCCTGATCAGCGGCGAAGTCCCGGCCGCGATTCTGACGCTGGCATCGCGCGAAGCAGCAGAGTGGTTTCCCGATATCGCGGGCTTCAGGACTTTTCGGATTCCGCTCGCAGAGAAGGCGCGACTCTAGCGAGCGGAGCACGGATGAGCGACTTGTCCGCCGTAGCTCAAGGAGCGTAGTCGGAAGCGACATCCGGTTTATCCCCGCTACTTGCTTGATGCGTACCAAGGCGCGACGCATTAGCTAAAATGCACTGTCATCGCAATTCGATCTCGAAATGTCGATCGCCGCATCTACGACCGCCGACCTCGAAATCTAGACCAAGGACACGCAGTGCGGTCACATTTGTCGCTCGACGAGCATCTTTTTGATCTCCGCGATGGCCTTGGCGGGGTTGAGGTCTTTCGGGCAGACCTTGGCGCAATTCATGATGGTGTGGCAGCGGTAGAGCCGGAACGGGTCCTCAAGATTATCGAGCCGCTCGCCGCTCGCCTCGTCGCGGCTGTCCATGATCCAGCGGTGCGCTTGCAGCAGGGTGGCCGGCCCGAGGAAGCGCTCGCTGGTCCACCAATAGCTGGGACACCCGGTACTGCAGCAAGCGCAGAGAATGCATTCGTAGAGGCCGTCGAGCTTGGCGCGGTCGTTGGGCGATTGCTTCCATTCCTTTTCCGGCATCGGTGTGACGGTCTTGAGCCACGGCTCGATCGAAGCGTACTGGGCGTAGAAGTTGCTGAGATCGGGAACGAGATCCTTGATTACCGGCAGATGCGGCAGCGGATAGATCTGGACCACGCCCTTGATCTCGTCCGTCGCCATGGTGCAGGCGAGAGTGTTGGTGCCGTCGATGTTCATCGAGCACGAGCCGCAGATGCCCTCACCGCATGAGCGACGGAAGGTGAGGGTCGGATCGATGACGTTCTTGATCCAGATCAGCGCGTCGAGCACCATCGGCCCGCAATCGTCGAGATCGACGAAGTAGGTGTCCATGCGCGGGTTCTTCCCGTCGTCGGGATTCCAGCGATAGACGCGGTACTCGCGTGGGTTCCGCGCGCCAGCCGGCCGACCCCACATCTTGCCTGTGGTGATCTTCGAGCTCTTGGGAAGCGTGAATTGTACCATGCTCAGCGAGCGTCCAGAACCTCTGCAACTTCGTAGAGATGGGGATCGATCTGATCGGTCAAGTCGTCGAACTTGCCCCAGGCCTTGCGAAAGTCCGGCGATTGGTGGGCGGACTGCAGGAGTTCGCGGTTTTGCCATTGGATGTAGTTGACGATGCGCCGACCGTCGAGGCTTCGGTGCAGGCTGATTGAGACAAAGCCCGGCTGGCGCGCCATGAAACGTGCTCGCTCTGCCATCAGTGACAGCGCCTCATTCTGCTTTTCCGGCTCCGCCTCAATGACGGTGATCTGCGTAACCATCTGATTGCCTGTCTGAATGTGGGGCATGGCGTCCCTCCTTCCTCAAATTCGGTGCTGCAACGTGGCGTCGCGAAAGGCTTCGCGGCGCTTCTGTATCTCAGCTCAAGCGCTCATCGGTCGATCTCTCCGAACACGATATCGAGCGATCCGATGATGGCGGAAACGTCGGCCAGCATGTGGCCGCGCGTCAGAAAGTCCATCGCCGAAAGATGCGCGAAGGAGGGCGCGCGGATCTTGCATTTGTAGGGCTGGTTGGTGCCGTCGGAGACGAGGTAGACGCCGAATTCGCCTTTGGGCGCTTCGACGGCGGCATAGACTTCGCCGGCCGGGACGCGGTGCCCTTCGGTATAGAGCTTGAAGTGTTCGATGATCGCCTCCATCGAACGTTTCATTTCGGCCCGTCGCGGCGGAACGATCTTGTTGTCGCTGGCGGCAACGAGCCCCTGTCCGCCGGGCTCGCGAAGCTTTTCGATGCATTGTTTCATGATGCGCACCGACTGACGCATCTCCTCCATGCGCACGAGGTAGCGATCATAGCAGTCGCCGTGCTTGCCGATCGGGATGTCGAAATCAAACTCGGGGTAGCATTCATAGGGCTGCGCCTTGCGCAGGTCCCATGCCGCCCCGGAGCCGCGCACCATCACGCCGGAAAATCCCCAGGCCCATGCATCGGCGAGCTTTACCTCGCCGATCCCGACATTGCGCTGTTTGAAAATGCGATTGTTGGTCAGCAACCCCTCGAGATCGTCGCACACCTTCAAGAACGGATCGCAGAATGCCCAGATGTCGTCGACCAGGCCGGGCGGCAAATCCTGATGCACGCCGCCGACACGAAAATAGTTGGCGTGCATGCGTGCACCGGAAGCGCGCTCATAGAACACCATGAGTTTTTCGCGCTCTTCGAAACCCCATAGCGGCGGCGTCAGTGCGCCGACGTCCATTGCCTGTGTGGTGATGTTGAGCAGGTGCGAGAGCAGCCTGCCGATTTCGCAATAGAGCACGCGGATGAGTTGGCCGCGTCTGGGAACGGCGATGCCAAGCAGCTTTTCGGTCGCCAGACAGAACGCATGCTCCTGATTCATCGGCGCGACATAATCGAGCCGGTCGAAGTAGGGCAACGCTTGCAGATAGGTCTTGTGCTCGATCAACTTTTCGGTGCCGCGATGGAGCAGGCCGATATGGGGGTCGACACGCTCAACCACCTCACCGTCGAGTTCCAGCACGAGGCGCAGCACCCCGTGCGCTGCCGGATGCTGCGGTCCAAAATTGATCGTGAAATTGCGGAGCGCAGCGTCGGCCATGCGCGCCTCGTCTCATTGCTGGAGCCGTCGGAGAAACGCCCGGTACCATCGCCGGTTCCGCAGGCGCGCCGGCCGGCGACATTTTGAGCCGGGTGGCCAGGAACCTTTCGTCCTGCTTTGGTTTGGCCCAGAGAGCGCGAGAGAGGCGTGCATTTGTCGAGAGACAACCAGATGCATGGAAAGCGGGCCGATCCAGCGATGACCGACAGGAACGAGCAGCAGCCGACAGCGCCTTATCCGGCCGAGAAGGCCAGAGGCGGCGAGATCATTCTCCGCACTCCGCTGCGCCGCGCCATCTTTATCGCAGGGTTGGTCGGAGCCGTGGTGTTGGCGCTGCTTCTCGCCTTTGCGCGATTTGCCCATTGAATTGGGCCGTGCATCGGCAGCGCCGGGCCAGCAGGAGGTCTGCATGGCAATCGTCAACTCACAGAGCAAGGCGGACATCCAGCCGTGACGATGACCGCGCCAGTCGGGACCATCCATCCCTATGCCGACCCGCAAGCCGGTGTGGACCGCCGCTTCTTTCGCGAGCTGGACCACGAGCTGTCAGACAGGGGCTTTCTGGTCACGAGCGCGGAGAACCTGATTACCTGGGCGCGCAGCGGCTCGCTGATGTGGATGACATTCGGTCTCGCTTGCTGCGCGATCGAAATGATGCAGATGGCCATGCCGCGCTACGACGCCGAACGCTTCGGCTTTGCACCGCGTGCCTCGCCGCGCCAGTCCGATGTGATGATTGTCGCCGGCACATTGTGCAACAAAATGGCGCCGGCCTTACGCAAGGTGTACGACCAGATGCCGGAGCCGCGCTACGTGATCTCGATGGGCTCGTGCGCCAACGGCGGCGGCTACTATCATTACTCGTATTCGGTGGTGCGCGGTTGCGATCGGATCATTCCGGTCGATATCTATGTGCCGGGCTGTCCACCCACCGCCGAGGCGCTGCTCTACGGAGTCATGCTCCTGCAGAAGAAGATTCGCCGTATAGGCACGATCGAGCGATAAAGCAGCGCTCTGGCACCTGGATGTGAATAGCCCAAAGTCACCGCGGCTCGACCTGCCGGAAAGACCTCAGGCGGCCTTGCCGCTCGCCAGCGCGCCGGAAGCCAGCGCAGCCTCCATCTGGAACTTGGGCGCGCCCTGGACGTTATGCTTTCAATCGATTTTTCAGCCGGTCACAATTTTGAATGGCTCAAGCATGATAAAGCCTTATGCCATGTATTTCGTCCTTTGCGCCTGTGTTGTCCTAACCGCAATGACGGAAGCTCGATCTGGGGAATTTCATGCCAACCAGTCGATTGCTGGCGACGGCCATCACATCGATCACGACGGGTTGTTATTTCATGGGAATTACTGTGGCCCGGGTAGCCGGCCAGGAGCTCGGCCTGTTGATGCTTTAGATGCTGCCTGTATGCGTCACGATGCCTGCGGGCGTTTCAATGCCCTCCCGAGCTGCGCTTGCAATGCAAGACTGCAATATGAAGCAGCAGCGATTGCGCGCAATCCTGCACAACGGCCGGATATTCAGTTCTTGGCTTCAATCACGGCGGCCGTTGCTGGCTTATTGCTGTGTCAGCCACCTTCACAAGTTTCTCGTGATCCGATCGTTTTTCCGGTGATTGGCTCATATCGACCAAATGGATATCAGGAATGGAATCGCGGCCCAAGACATCATCATTTGACACACTGAAATGGGCGGCACGCGTATAAGATCTGCTGCGCTCGATATTGGCTGGTATTCAATCATTTTGGGCTTGACGCTCCGTCTTTTGAAAACAGGCCTCCATCCCCTTAGCGGCTTCCAGGGCTATGGTCTCGCTGCCGTGCCTTTAATGGATGATCGATGTCTAACAGCACCTGCTGTTGGAACCGGACGCCATTTGCAGACTTCAATATATATCGGCGACATATCGGCGGAGGTTGACATCATGGCTACATGTGAAACCTGCGGCAATGACTACGACAAGACGTTTCAGGTCACGATGAGCGGAAAGGCGCATACCTTTGATAGCTTCGAATGCGCCATTCATGCGCTCGCACCAACCTGCGATCATTGCGGAATCCGCATCGTCGGACACGGCCTGGAGAAGGGGGGCACATTTTATTGTTGCGAGCATTGCGCCCAAGGCGAAGGCGTTAAAGGTCTGCGCGACCGAATCTAGCCGGGCAATTGATGCGATCTGGGTCCTCGCCATCTATTGGGGGTCGGGCGCGCTCGCCCTATTTAATAGCCTCGAATTACGGTGGCAGTGCACTCAATTATCGGTTCGAAGTGGGCAACAGCGTCGTTGAAGCGCGGATGGGCCCCGACTGGTGGGCGGTCAGAGGCTATTTGTCGTGCGCGATTGTGCGATTTTCTACAGCAACTTCAAGCTGATTTGCCCTGTCCAGTCTCGGCCGCAAAAATATTCCGCTTCGTGACAGACCCAAATCACCCGTAAGACTCCCGCCATCCCGTCCCGAGAAGAGGGGCGTTGGCCATCGTCACGAACGTTGGGGCGGGTTGCGGTGGACGCGGCAGCGTCAGGCGCGAGGGATGTTCGCAGGGCGGTTTTCCGTGAGTGAACATGGCGCGCAGACGAACGACGCTTAAACGCCTTCGCTGGAATCTTTGGCCGGCAGCACGTGGCTGGTGGAGGATTTTGGAGAGGGAAGCCGCGTACGGCAAAACCGTGTGGTCCTGGCGCCCGTGGCTGGTGTCAAGCTGTCGGTGGCGAAATCGGTCCAACCGGACGATCAGCCGTCAAGCCGGCAGCGACGGAGGCAAGATGAATTCGTCTCCGGGGAGAGCTCGGCATAAGCCGTAAAGCCATTGCGCAGGGAGTGCCGGGCTGCTCCGGCTGTACCTGTATGCTCGTGTGCGCTTTGCTACGTGCATTTTGCACACGGGACCGCGGGTGCAGCAAGCACCCGGCATTCCCTGCGCCCTCTGTTCTTTGGAGGGACAAGATTTATGCAAAGCCTCGGACGCAATGCGTCGCGAGATCGCGGAGTTATATTTGCATCGCGACTACTTCCATTCCGTCGTCCCGGACAAGCGCAGCGCGATCCGGGACCCATACGCCGCGGCGGATGTTATCTTGCCGCGATGGTTGGCGGCTTTCTTTCAACAACTGGCGTCGGTGGTTATGGGTCCCTGCGTTCGCAGGGACGACGAGGAGGAGGGCGCTTCTCTCGCAATGACAGTTGCAGGAAGCGTCACGCGAAAACGCAGCGATCGCTTACGCCGTCCGCACAACCGGCTTGCGCGTGCGCGCCCGGCTCGGCTGCAGCGCGTCTGGTCCTTGCCGATCCGCAAACAGCAGCGGCCTGATCTCCGCCGCCGGCTTCGGCGGGCTGAACAGGTAGCCCTGCATTTCCGAACAGCCGAGTTCGCGCAGCAGTTCGCGTTGCGCCTCGGTCTCGACGCCTTCGGCGGTCGTCGTCATGTGGCGATCGGCGGCGATGGTCACCACGGCCTGCACGATGCTGGACGAGCCTTCCGGCTCGGCGATGTCGGTGATGAAGCAGCGGTCGATCTTGATCTTGTCGAACGGAAAACGCTGCAGATAGCTCAGCGAGGAATAGCCGGTGCCGAAATCGTCGAGCGCGATGCGGACGCCGATGGCGCGAAGGTCGTGCAGAACGGCGAGCGCCGCCTCGTCGTCTCTGATAAGGACGGCTTCGGTGATCTCGAGCTCCAGCCGGCTCGCGGCGAGGCCGGATGCGGCCAGCGCCGCCATCACCTTCAGCGCCAGCATGCCGCTCCTGAACTGGACCGGCGAGACGTTGACCGCGAGCCTGACATTGCCGGGCCAGCTCACTGCTTCCCTGCAGGCAGTGGTCAGCACCCACTCGCCGAGCTGGTTGATCAGGCCGGTATCCTCGGCAAGCGGGATGAACTCGGCGGGCGAAATCATGCCGCGCTGCGGATGGCGCCAGCGCACCAGCGCCTCGCAGCCGGTGATCGCGTTGGTCTGCAGGTCGAGGCAGGGTTGATAGTAGACCTCGAAGCCGCCGTCGACGAGCGCCCGGCGCAGGTCCATTTCCAGGCTGCGGCGGGCGCGAACCTCGGCTTCCATGTCGGTTTCAAAGAAGCGATAAGTGCGGCGGCCGGCAGCCTTGGCGGCGTACATCGCCAGATCCGCGTTCTTCAGGATCTGGTCGATATCGGAACCGTCGCGCGGCGCCAGCGCGATGCCGATACTGGCGTCGGTGGTGACCTGATGGCCGAGGCATTGATAGGGGATGCGGATCGCGTCGAAGATGCGGCTGACGAGCATCATCACGTCGTCGGTGTCATCGATCCCGGTCTGAACGATGGCGAACTCGTCGCCGCCGAGCCGGGCCACGAAGTCGGTCTTGCGCGCGCAAGCAGCGAGGCTCGCCGCGACCGACTTCAAAAGCTCGTCGCCGATCATGTGGCCGAGCGAATCGTTGACGCTCTTGAATTCGTCGATGTCGATATAGAGCACCGCCAGTGGCCGGTCCGGCGCGACGTGGGACAGTTCGCGCTTGAGCCGTTCGTGGAACAGCGTGCGGTTCGGCAGCTCAGTCAGCGCATCGTAATGGGCGAGGTGGGTGATGCGCTCCTCGGCGCGGCGGCGCTCGGTGATGTCTTCATGGGTCGCCAGCCATCCGCCGTCCGGCACCGGCTCGTTGACGATCTGGATCGAGCGCCCGTCGGGCGTCGATATCACCATGACGTTCCGCTGTGCGATGTCGCGCATCACCACCTCGACGTAATGGTCGATGTCGCCGACGAACGAGCCGGTATCCTTGCGGTGGGCGATCACCTCGCGGAAGCTGGAACCTGGCTTCACGACGTCGGCCGAGAGGCCGTACATCTCGAGATATCGCTTGTTGCAGATGATGAGATGCTGCTTCGAATCGAACAGCAGCAAGCCCTGCGTCATGTTGTTGACGGCGGTGTCGAGACGCTGCTTCTCCAGCGACAGCCGCTGCTTGGACGCGCGGTGCTGATGCGAAAGCTTGCGGACGACAAGAAACAGCAGGGCGGCAATCGCCAGTACGGAAAGTCCGGTGATCGCGATCAGGATTCCGATCTGCTCACGCCAGTCGGCCAGTGCGGCCGATGTCGTCGTCGAAGCGATGATCACAATCGGAAAGTTTGTCAGCGCGCGCGACGAGATCAGCCGGTCCTCGCCGTCGATCGGGCTGGTGAGGCGCGACGTGCTGGTCTGCCGCTCGAATATCTGCCGCTGGGCGGCCGGACCGGTCTTGAAGTTCTTGCCGATCAGCTCCGCCACATGCGGGTAACGGGCGAGCAGGGTGCCGTCGCTGTGGTGCATGGCGATCGAAGCGCCGGGTCCGAGCGCGACGGTCGCGAAGAATTTTTCGAAGTTGACGGGTTCGATGCCGCGGCCGATGACGCCGAGGAATTCGCCCTTCGGCCCGGTGATCTTGCGTGCGATCACCGTGGTCCAGGCGCCGGTGACGCGGCTGTAGACCGGCTCGACCAGCATCTCCGGCGATTGCGGGCTGGACTTGAAGGTCCTGAAGAAAGCGCGGTCCGCCGAGTTGACCGGCGGCGCCGGCCAGGCGACCGATGCATTGATCAGGTTGCCCTCGGCGTCGAAGACGTTGATGCCGCCGACATAGGACAACGCGTCGATCTTGGATTTCAGCATCAGATGGATGTCATGGCCGGACATCCGGCGCTTGTAGTTCTCGGGCGTCGCGATGCCGCCAGAACGCATGAACGCGATCAGGTCCTTCTGCACGACCTGGAAGTCTTCGAGCTGCTGGTCGAAATGGCGGGCGAGCAGCAGCACGGTGTTTTCCAGCTCGCGTTCGCTGTTGCGCAGCGCGCGCTCGCGGAAATTGCCGGCCATGACGGTCGCGCCGATGGCGATGGTGGCGATCAGGAGCGTGCCGCCCAGGATCAACCAGAGGATCGGGCCGCCGCGGAACACGGACGCAGTCCTGAAGACGCTGGTGCCGGTTGAAGCCATTGAACGCAATCGCTGCCGAGAAATGAACTTCCGGAAGCGGAGTTCTCCCACCCCCGGCCCATGACTTCGATACTGCGCCGAAATGGAATTGACGTTAGGAAGTCTGGTTAATGAAGCGTTAGCCGGTGGCGGCGGGTTCCGTCGGCAACCACAGGGGGCATGGAACCGGCAAGGTGCGACGGCGAAAAAAATCGGCGCACCGGATACTCGCGGTCTGCGATCGGAAGTATGCGGGCGTGCCGGGCTTGTTAAATCGGGAGCCGTCACTGCATGCGTGTTGTGGATCTGTGCGCGCGTTTCCTCGCGATCCCGACCGTCTGGCCGCTGTCCGGCAGGGAGTAGTCTTGGGAGTAACCTTGGTTGAACCGCCGCGGGTCGGTATAGGGATTGCCCGGGCCCTTGTTCTGGCAATTGGCGTTCGGATAGTAGAACGCGCAATAGCCGGGTTCGGACATGACTTGCTGTGCCATGGCGGGTGCCGTCATCACGGCCAACGCAGCCGCCGCGCCCACAAGCCTGTACCTCGACATCGGATTCCTCCTTGTGAAGGTCCCGAAGCAAACAACCCCGCCAGCAGGGCGCGCATTCCTCGCAACGCCGGTCACACACGCGTGACAACGGCGACGCCGTCGGGCTCAAGGCTCCGCGCGATAATGACCGGACTTGCCGCCGATCTTCTCGACGAGATGGATGCCTTCGATGCGAACGCCGCGTTCGACCGCCTTGATCATGTCGTAGATCGTAAGACACGCGACCGACACCGCCGTCAGCGCTTCCATCTCGACGCCCGTCGGGCCGGTGACCTTGACGGTAGCGCGGACGATGCAGCCGGGCAGTTTCTTGTCAGGGGTAACGTCGAGGGTAACCTTCGACAGCGCCAGCGGGTGGCACAGCGGGATCAGCTCCGATGTGCGCTTGGCCGCCATGATGCCGGCGATGCGGGCGGCGCCCAGCACGTCGCCCTTCTTGGCATTGCCGGAGATAATCAAGTCAAGCGTCGCCTTGCCCATGACCACGCGTCCCTCGGCCACGGCCGTGCGCTCGGTCGCTGCCTTGGCCGAGACGTCGACCATCCGCGCTTCGCCCGACGCATCGATATGGGTGAGGGCGGAGCCGCCTTTGGAAGCCTTGTCCTTGGAAGCCTTGCCGGCCATCTGCTAGCCGGTCCCGGTGGCGCGCGGGCTGTCGGCGCGCGCCAGCAGCGCGCGCGTGGCCGCGGTGACGTCGGCCTGCCGCATCAGGCTTTCGCCGACCAGGAAGGTCGACATGCCGACGCGCTCGAGCCGCGCGAGATCCTCAGGCGCAAAGATGCCGCTTTCGCCGACCATCAGGCGCTCGAGCGGGATCAGCGGCGCCAGCGCCTCGCTCGTCGCCAGCGTGGTCTCGAAGGTCCTCAAGTTGCGATTGTTGACGCCGATCATCGGCGAACGAAGTTTTAGCGCGCGGTCGAGCTCGGCGGAGTCGTGGATTTCGATCAGCACGTCCATGCCGAACGCGATGGCCGTGTCCTCGAGGTCCTTCGCGACGGCGTCGTCGAGCGCGGCCATGATGATCAGGATGCAGTCCGCGTTATGGGCGCGGGCTTCCACCACCTGATAGGTGTCGAACAGAAAATCCTTGCGCAGCACCGGCAAATCGGTTGCCGCGCGCGCCGCCACCATGAAGTCGAGATGGCCCTTGAACGAGGGCGCGTCGGTCAGGATCGACAGACAGGCCGCGCCGCCGGCCTCATAGGCCTTGGCAAGCGCCGGAGGATCGAAATCGGCGCGGATCAGTCCCTTCGAGGGCGATGCCTTCTTCACTTCCGCGATCAGCGCATAGTCGCCGCGCGCCAGCTTGTCGCGGATCGCGTGCAGAAAACCGCGCGGCGGCGATGCCGCCTTGGCGCGGGCTTCGACCTCGGACAGCGGATGCGCCCGCTTGGCCGCGGCGATTTCCTCGCGCTTGTAGGCTTCGATCTTGGTCAGGATATCGGACATCTGTGGCGCCCCTCGGATCAGCCGCGCGAGACCGCGATCAGGTGTTTCAGCCGGGCGGCCGCCGCGCCGCTGTCGAGCGATTTGGCGCCGAGCGCGACGCCTTCTTTCAAGTCCTTGGCGCGGCCGGCCACGATCAGCGCCGCCGCGGCGTTCAACAGCGCGACGTCGCGATAGGCGCTGGGCTTGCCGTTGAGCACGCCCGAGAGCGCCACCGCATTGGCATCCGCGTCGCCGCCCCTAAGCGCGTCGACATTGCAACAGGTGAGGCCCGCGTCCTCCGGCGTCACCTCGAAGGTGGTAATCTTGCCGTTGTCGAGGCTGGCGACGAAACTTGGCCCGGTGAGGGTGATTTCATCGAGTCCGTCGGAGCCGTGCACCACCCAGACGGATTCGGAGCCGAGATTTTTCAGCACCTGCGCCAAGGGCTGCACCCAGTGCCTGGAGAACACGCCGACCATCTGCCGCTTCACGCCGGCCGGATTGGAGAGCGGTCCGAGCAGGTTGAAGATCGTGCGGGTGGCGAGCTCGACCCGGGTCGGGCCGACGTTCTTCATGGCCGGATGATGCGCAGGCGCGAACATGAAGCCGATGCCGGCCTCGGCCACGCAGCGGCCGACCTGGTCGGGCGTGAGGTCGATCTTGACGCCGAGGGAGGCCAGCACGTCGGCCGCGCCCGAGCGTGACGACAGCGCGCGGTTGCCATGCTTGGCGACAGGCACGCCGGCGCCCGCGACGATGAAGGAAGCGCAGGTCGAGACGTTGACCGAACCGGAGCCGTCACCGCCGGTGCCGACCACGTCGACGGCGTCCGCGGGCGCCTGGACCCGCAGCATCTTGCCGCGCATCGCCGACACCGCGCCGGTGATCTCGTCGACGGTTTCGCCACGGACCCGCAGCGCCATCAACAGCCCGCCCATCTGCGAGGGCGTGGCCTCGCCGGACATCATGCTGTCGAAGGCGGAGGCCGCCTCTTCACGCGACAGCGTCGCGCCGGTGGCGACTTTTCCGATGATAGATTTGAGGTCGTCCATCGCTTGGGCTTTCAGGATTGGGTGTCGTCTTGAAGCATGACCGGGCAGTCCCGGCCGATCATGCTCAGTTGTTAGCGCCCGTCACCTGCGCGAAGGCGGCCTGGTTGATGGAGGTCCCGATCTCGGATTCGATCTTCGTCACGTATTGCGCAACCTGTTCGTCGGTCAGTCCACGCTGCAACATGTCCTTCAGTTTCTTCAGCTCATCGGAGGCGGCGTCGACCGACGGCACGGTCACGTCGGTGACGCGGTACACGACCCACTCGCTGCCGCCGGCGCCCGGCGTCTGCCCGACGCCGTCCTTGGCCGTCCGGAATGCGGCCGTGACGGCGGCCGAGGGGACGCCTGAAAGCGAGGCGTCGCGGCGGAAGCCCGTCGCGGTCTCGACCTTCGATCCGGCCGCCGCCGCTTCGGCTGCGAGCGTGCTGCCTTGCTCGACCTTCTGCACCATCTCGGTGGCTTTCGCCCGCAGCTTGTTCGAAATCTGGTCTTCGCGCCACTTCGCCTCGACCTGGCTGCGAACCTCGTCGAGCGGGCGCTCGCGCGAGGGCGTGATGCCGAGCACGTCGTACCAGACATAGCCGCCGGCAAACTGGATCGGTTCGTTATCGACGCCGACGTCGCTGTTGAACGCCTGCGAGACCACGTCGAGGCCGCGCGGAATGTTGGCCACCGGCTGGCCGTCGGGCGTGCGGCCGGAACGATCGACGGCGTCGATCGTGATCGCGGTCAGGCCGAGTTTCTGCGAAGCCTCCACCACATTGGCGCCGCCAGAGCGCTCGTCTTCCATCTTGTTCTGGATTTCGCTGACCTTGGCGCGCGCGCGTTCGGTCGCGAGTTCCTTCTTTATCTGGGCTGCGACGCTTTCAAAGGTCGGCGTCGTGCCCGGCTCGATCTTGCCGGTCTTGACCAGCGCCACGCCGAACCGCCCTTGCACGGGCTGGCTGACTTCGCCCGATGGCAGCGAGAACGCCGCATCCGCGATCGCCGGATCGATGATCGCGCTCTTTGCGATCAGGCCGAGATCGACGTCGGCCAGGTTGAGATTGCGCTCCTTGGCGAGGTCGTCGAAAGACGTTCCCGACGTGATGCGGCTGCGCGCGGCCAGCGCCTCGCCTTCATTGGGAAAAAACATCTGCGACACTTCGCGCTTCTCCGGCGTGCCGAGCCGGTCGCGATTTTGTTCGAAGACCTTCTTTGCATCCTCGTCGGTGACCTCGGCCCATTTGCCGATCTCTTCGGGGCTGATCACGACAAAGGACAGTTTGCGATATTCGGGTGCGCGGAACTGGGTCTTGCGATCCTCGAAATAGGCGGCCAGCGCCTCGGGCGAGGGCGGGTCGATGGTGCCGGCCTGCGCGGCGTCGAGCTTGACGTATTCCATCGAGCGCTGCTCGTTCTGGAATCGGGTCATGGCGTCGATCAGGACCTTCGGCGGCTCGATCCCTGCTGAGACGGTGCTGGCGATCTGACGCCGCAGCCCGAGGCGCCGCTGTTCGGCGAGATAGCGTTGCTCGGTGTAGCCGAACTGCCGGATCGTGGCTTGGAAGCGGGCGGGATCGAACTTGCCGCCCAATCCCTTGAAATTGGGGTCGTTGTAGATCAGCCGCATGGTCTCTTCCTGGGACTGGGCGAGCCCGATGCGCCGGGCTTCCTCATCCAGCGCGGCTTCGGCGATGGTCTGTTGCAGCACCTGCCGGTCGAGCCCGAAGGCGCGGGCCTGCTCTGAGGTCAGCGGACGGCCGAAACTGCGGCCGAGCTGCTGCAGCTTTTCGGTATAGATCTGGCGGAATTGCTCGGTCGAAATCTCGGTCTTGCCGACCTTGGCGAGCGACGACTGGCCGAAGCCCTTGAAGATGTCGGCGATGCCCCAAACTGCGAAACTGACAATCAAAACGCCCATCACGGTGGCCATGACAATCTTGCCGAGCCAGTTTGATGAGGCTTTCCGAATTCCTCGAAGCATGGGTCCAACTTGTTTTTGCAGGAGAGGGGAACCGGGTCGTGCCCGGCGAAAATTCGATTCCGTTCAGGATCGACTTCCGCAACAGGGCGTCACCGAGTTGAAAACGCATCATAAAGTGGCAGCGCCCCCCTCGCAACCTCGCTGCGGCGGGCCATTTGAAGCGGTTAACGGCCTGGGGACCGCCCAACCGGTATCTGGAACTGGCGGCGTGCCTCTGCTAGCGCATCTGCAACGCTGACATTTGCGGGAAAACTGACATGACCGACGCCATCCGGCCCCTGATCGCGGGCAACTGGAAAATGAACGGCCTGAAATCCGCCCTGGGTGAATTCGAAGCAATGATTGCAGGCGCAGGCGCACTGGCCGGCAAGGCCGACCTGCTGGTTTGCCCTCCGGCAACCCTGATCGCCGGTTTCGCCGACACGGCGCTCGGTTCAAAACTCGCCGTCGGGGCCCAAGATTGCCACGCGAAGGCTTCGGGTGCCCATACCGGCGATCTCTCGGCGGAAATGCTGGCGGATGCCGGCGCCAGTGCCATCATCGTCGGGCATTCGGAGCGGCGTGCCGACCATGGCGAGACCGACGCGCTGGTCCGCCAGAAGGCAGAGGCGGCCTGGCGGGCGGGGCTCGTGGCAATTGTCTGCATCGGCGAGACTCAGAAGCAGCGCGATGCCGGCCAGACGCTGGATGTCTGCGGCGGGCAGCTCGCGGGTTCGTTGCCGGATGGTGCGACGGCGGCCAATCTGGTGGTGGCCTATGAGCCGGTCTGGGCGATCGGTACCGGGCTGACGCCGACGCCTGGAGATGTCGAGCAAGTTCATCGCTTTATCCGCGGTGTTCTCACCGGCCGATTTAAGGCGGAAGGTAGCAGGGTCCGGATTCTCTACGGCGGATCGGTAAAACCCTCCAACGCGGTGGAACTGATGGCGGTCGCCGATGTCAACGGCGCGCTGGTCGGTGGCGCCAGCCTGAAGGCGACGGATTTTCTGGCGATTGCGGAGGCTTGTTAGCTCAGGCCGGCACTGCGTCCTGCAATCGCTTCCAGTAGATCAGCGTGCCCGTGAGGCCGCCATGGGGCTTGAGCGCGTAGTCCGGAATGAGGCCGGTCAGCTTGAATCCCATCCGTTCGTACAAACCTGCCGCGCCCTCGTCCTCGGCGGTATCGAGCACCAATAGCCAGCGCCCGCGCGCGATCGCGATGCGCTCGGCCTCGCGCAGCAACAGCGTGGCAATGCCGCGATGGCGGTGACTGACGCGCGTCATCATCTTCACGATCTCGGCGCGATGCGGTTGGTTCTGCGCGAGGTTGAGCACGAGCGACACCGTGCCGATCAGGTCTTCGCCGTCAAAGGCGCCGAGAACGATCCGTTCGCCCCGGTCGGCCGAAGCAAGCGAGTTGCGCCAGAATTCGTTGGCCGCTCCGAACGGGAGAGGGTGCATGAAGCTGACCGAACCGCCATTCGCAACGGTTTCGACCAACATTTCACTGAGCGTCGCACAGGTATCGGGCGAGGATTTCAGTGTTTTGATTTGGATGTCAGGCATCAATTATCGGCTCCGGGCGAATGAAATGCGTTTCCGCGGGTTTAGCTTCGATTCATGGCTGCGCGGGCGGCGCGCCGCTGCTTGATCTCTGCAACCCGTTCGACATCCTCGATCTGCAGGTGACGACCGCGTTCGAGAATTTCCAACGTGTATTCTTCGTAGGTGAGGCCCAATCGTTCGGCTTTCCGGATGCGGAACGCGACGATGCCGGGCGAGGGGTTTTTCCAGGCCGCGCGATGCGCCGCCTTCCAGTAAAAGTAATTTCCAATTCCGTCGTTGCCCCATTCCGTCGTGTGCTCTTTGTCGAGCGGCGGACCGCCATTGTGGCCGGCGGGCGCGGGGTTTGCCTGACCCGCCGGCCCGGTCGGAGAACGCCTGATGTCGATCTCCGACATTGCGAGTTAGCTCCGGGCAAGGGCGACGACATAGGTGCAGGCTGCGGCGCTCTCATTGGCAAACGTCACTTCCGCCGGCGGACCGAATCCGAGGCAGTCGCCGGCACGCAGTTCGTGGCGTTCGCCGCCATCGATCAGGACGAGCGCGCCCGACAACACCCAGAGGACCTGGCGGATGTGTGCGTAGGATGAGGCGGGCAGCGTCACGCGCTGCTTCGCCGGCATCTCGACCTTGATGATCTCGATGGGATGGTCGGGCCGGTTGAACACCTGCGTGCGCAGATAGCCGGTTTCGGGATCGCGCCACACCGGCTGGTCGGCGGCACGTGAAAGACGTTCGCCCTGGCCTTCGGCCCGCAGCATCAGGCCGGCGAGGGTGAGATCGAAGGCGCTGGCAAGCCGAACCAGCACCACCGCGGTCGGGCTGACCTCGGCGCGCTCGATCTTGCTGATGGTGGCCTTGGAGACCCCGGAGCGCTCGGCGAGGTCAGCCAGAGACCAGCCTCGGCTGTCGCGCTCGAGCCGCAAGCGGTGGGCGAGCCGGGCGCTGAGATCGTCTACTATAGTATCCATTTGTCTACTATAAGAGAAATTGACGCGACCTCAAGTCCGAATTTGAACGTCGGCGAAAGCTGGGGACAGCCTTGCCGTGCCGCCTGCGGCAATTATCTCCGGGGCTGCGGTTGGGGGTGACAATGCCCCGTCTGATCGTGTAACACCGCGCAACTTCAGGAAAACCCGCAAGCTCTTGGTGCAGCCGAAGCCCGGCGCTGTCAGCTTGTGACGGAAGGTTTTTAAGATGCAGACCGTCATTATCGTTGTTCACCTCATGATCGTTTCGGTGCTGATCGGCGCCGTGCTGCTGCAGAAATCCGAAGGCGGCGGCCTCGGCATGGGTGGCGGCGCCGGCTTCATGTCGAGCCGCGGCACCGCCAATCTCTTGACGCGGACGACGGCGATCCTGGCGGGAATTTTCTTCTTGACCAGCATGGCGCTGGCCTGGCTCGCCGGTGTCGACCGCAAGCCGGCCTCGATCCTCGGCACCACGCCGACGACGCAGTCCCAGCCGGGTGGCGCGACGCCGGTCGCCCCGCCGACCTCCGGCGGCGTGCTCGATACCCTCAAGAAGGTGGATGAACAGCAGGCGCCCCCGGGCCCGCAGGCCCCGCGTTCGCAATAAAGCAGGGTGGCTATGCAGGACGGCCTCTACCGTCCTGTATCAGAATTTCCCATCAATGCTCTGATATCGCTTTAAAATTCACGTCACCCACAGCCCGGCAGAATGTTCGCCCGTGCATGCGATTCGTTTTGGCGAATCGGGCCAGTGGCCTTAAAGGTTGAGTCCCATGGCGCGGTACATTTTCATCACCGGCGGCGTGGTTTCTTCGCTCGGAAAGGGTCTGGCTTCGGCGGCACTCGGTGCCCTGCTGCAGGCTCGCGGGTACAAGGTCCGTCTCCGCAAACTCGACCCCTATCTCAACCTCGATCCCGGAACGATGTCGCCGTATCAGCACGGCGAAGTGTTCGTGACCGACGACGGCGCCGAGACCGATCTCGATCTCGGCCATTACGAGCGCTTCACCGGGCGTCCGGCCACCAAGGCCGACAACATCACCACCGGGCGCATCTATCAGGACATCATTACCAAGGAACGCCGCGGCGATTATCTCGGCGCGACCATCCAGGTCGTCCCGCACGTCACCAACGCGATCAAGGAATTCGTGCTCTCGGGCAATGACGAATATGATTTCGTGCTGGTGGAAATCGGCGGCACCGTCGGCGACATCGAAGGCCTGCCGTTCTTCGAAGCGATTCGTCAGCTCAAGAACGAACTGCCGCGGGATCACGCCGTCTATATTCATTTGACGCTGCTGCCGTTCATCCCGAGCGCCGGCGAGCTCAAGACCAAGCCGACCCAGCACTCGGTGAAGGAACTGCGCTCGATCGGCATCCAGCCGGATATCCTTTTGTGCCGCACCGACCGTGAAATCCCCAAGGAAGAGCGGCGCAAGCTCGGCCTGTTCTGCAACGTGCGCGAAAGCGCCGTGATCGAGGCGAGGGACGTCGACAACATCTACGCCGTGCCGGAGGCCTATCATGCCGCTGGCCTCGACGACGAGGTCTTGGCCGCGTTCGGCATCGCGCCAAAAATTCCGCCGGCGCTGCAGAGCTGGAACGTGATCAATGAGCGCGTGCGCAACCCGGAAGGCGCGGTGACCATTGCCATCGTCGGCAAATACACCGGCATGAAGGACGCCTATAAATCGCTGATCGAGGCGCTGTCGCATGGCGGCATCGCCAACAAGGTGAAGGTCAATCTCGACTGGATCGAGAGCGAAGTGTTCGAGAACGAGGACCCGGCGCCGTTCCTCGAACACGTCAACGGCATCCTGGTGCCCGGCGGCTTCGGCCAGCGCGGCGCCGAGGGCAAGATCCGCGCGGCGCAGTTCGCCCGCGTCCGCGACGTGCCGTATTTCGGCATCTGCTTTGGCATGCAGATGGCGGTGATCGAAGCCGCCCGCAATCTCGTCGGCATCGAGGAGGCGAATTCGACCGAGTTCGGCCCGACCAAGGAGCCGCTCGTGGGCCTGATGACGGAATGGCTGCGCGGCAACGAACTGGAGAAACGCTCGAAATCCGGCGACCTCGGCGGCACCATGCGGCTTGGCGCGTATCCTGCGGCGCTCAAGCGCGGCAGCCGCGTGTCGCAAGTCTATGGCGGCGCGACCGAGATTTCGGAGCGCCATCGCCATCGCTATGAGGTCAACACCGCCTACAAGGAT
The DNA here is from genome assembly GCF_023101085.1 of Bradyrhizobium sp. 170. Taxonomy (NCBI): domain Bacteria; kingdom Pseudomonadati; phylum Pseudomonadota; class Alphaproteobacteria; order Hyphomicrobiales; family Nitrobacteraceae; genus Bradyrhizobium; species Bradyrhizobium sp. 170. The sequence continues at coordinate 4,297,670 of NZ_CP064703.1, forward strand.
CGCCTCGAGCAGCACGGCCTGCGCTTCTCCGGCCTGTCGCCCGACGGCGTCTTGCCGGAGATCGTCGAATACGAGGACCATCCCTGGTTCATCGGCGTGCAATTCCATCCCGAGCTGAAGTCGCGGCCGTTCGAACCGCATCCGCTGTTTGCGTCGTTCATTCAGGCGGCGGTGGTGCAGAGCCGGTTGGTGTAGTTGTCAAGGGTTCCTTGACAAGGGTTCCCGCCCGAGTATTGTCAAGCCTTCCTTGACAGGGGGCTAGCGCCATGGCGGTGAAGCGGGCTGAAAAAGCGTCGCAGCAGTCCTTGTACTGCTCGTTCTGCGGTAAGGATTCCGCGAGCGTGAAAGCCCTGATCGCGGGGCCCACCGTCTTCATTTGCGACGAATGTGTCGCGATCTGCAACCAGTGTCTGGGCGGCGGACCGGTACCGGTGCAGAGCACCAATTGGGATCAATATCCCGACGAGGACCTGATCGGTCTCCTCGGGCGAACGGCGGCGATCGCCGATAGCGCCGGCGAGATGCTCAACAGTCACGTCGACGCCCTGCGCAAGCGCGGTGTGACGTGGGAGGCGATCGGCAAGGCGCTCGGCGTCTCCCGTCAGGCGGCGTGGCAGCGGTTTTCCTGAGCTTGACCAACACGCCGCGCCATCGGCTTGCGATTGGGCGGAATCCTTACTGCGCCACTGTCCGGCTTGAAGCGGGCGGTGCGGACGCCGCCGTGTCGTCATTCTTCAGGCGCTGTAGCTCAAATCCCGCGGCGACATGTTCGATGTAGAGAAAAATGTCGAGATCACGCACTTTCTGGAAATAGTTCGCGGCGGTCTTCTTGTCACCGGCGACAAAGTAGTGTTGCCCGAGGTAAAAATACCCTTCTGCCAACGCCATCTGACGGTCGTCGCCTTTTTTCTCATCCATCCGCTTCAGCAGGTCTTCGGGGGACATCGATCCTGTGAGCATCGCCAGGGCAGGGCGGGGCCATTCGCCGTGAGCTTCGGATGCTGCGCGCTTGATGATGGAATCCGGAATCTTCGCGCCGAGGCGGCCGTTGATCGATACCAGCCAAAGGTCGAAATAGGTCTTCGACTCCTTGTCAGCCAGCTCGCTTGCTCTCGCAAGGTCCGATCTGGCGTCTTCCAGCCGGCCGGCATAAATCCTGGCTAGACCCCGCATGCGAAATATCTCGCCCTCCTGAGCGCCAAGCGATACGGCCTTCGAGTAGTCGGCAATGCTCTTGTCGAACTGGCCAGCATTGAAATGATTAAACGCGCGGCATCCAAGGGCGCTTGTCGAGTTTGGCGCAAGGCGCGTTGCTTCATTGGCATCTTGCAGGGCTTCATCGAAACGCTGCAGGTCGCTCAGGGCGTTGCTGCGAATGCAATAGGCCTCCGCCATGTCGGATTGCGCAAGTTTGCCGCCCTTGATCGTCTCCGTCGTCTTGTCGATAAACTCCTGCCGGAGCTTGCGGAGCCGTTGCGGGAGCGCGGCGCTGCCGGCTTCTTCCGCCGACTTGATCGATGACTTGCCGACTGCGAAAAAGCCGCCGATCGCCTTGTTGGTTGCCCGCAGATCTTCCGCGTATTTCCCGGTGTCCGCGGCATCGACGTGTGTTTTCAATGCCGCAAGATCGATGGAGACCTTGGCACTATTTCCGCGGAAGTAGGATGAAACAGTGCTTGTAAAATATTCGTTCTTGATGGTTTCCGCGTGCGGGTCGGTGATCATGCTGACTGCGTCGGGGAACGTCATCTCGAAAATGTAGGTACCTTCGAACGGATATCCGGGAATCCGCAGCGGCGTCGTTCGGGTGGCTGTCGGCGGTGGAAGAACGACATCCCTCAAATTATCGGGGCTGAAATAGACAACCCAGTTGCCGCTTCGATCGACGGCAAGCTGCGGTATCTTGTAGGTTGCCGTTATTGAAAGGACGTTGTTGACCCTGTCGTCGGACACGGTTGGTTCACCCGCCAGCGTTGCACCGGGATACCGGCGTTCCAGCGTGCTGCCGATCCATCGCAAGAACTGATCGTGGGAGACGCGCTCGAGCGAAAGCCGGACCTGTTCGGCCTTGACTCCGTTCCAGACGATTTTGCTTTGCAGTTGGCCTGCCTCGCTGAAGTTCGAGAGTGTCGCGCGTTCTGCCGTTTCCTGATGCACAAGCTGCGCGATGTTGCTGCTGGAAATCGTCGAGAGCGCGCTTGTCTCCGGCGCTACGACCAGCACTTGCCCTCCTTCGTGCACCTGGCCCATGCGATCAAGGCGTCCGTGTTGTCCGAGCCGTGTCGGATCGAGATAAAAGCTCTTGCCCTCGACCGTAACCTGCACAATGGCATGATCGAAGAACTGGGCGCTGGGCAGGGTCTTCTCAAGCCCGGTTCTGCGTCCTTGCTGCAGCAAGACGGGTCTACTTTGAATTCCAAGCTCGTGCAGAAGGGCAATCAGCAGGTACGATTTGTCCTTGCAGTCGCCGTACCGGCGCCGCTGGACCTCATCGGGCGAAGCCGGCCGGTGCGAGCTTTCGCCCATGGAAACGGAAAAGTAGCGGATCTTGGTCTGCACGAACTCGAGCGTGGCGCTCACACGCGCTTGGTCGGAATCGATCTTGCGGATCTCTCGCGCCACCTCTTGAAGATCGCTGCCGACCGAAATGGCGGGGAATAGCGTGCTCGCCCAGTTGGCGACGTCGGCCCAGCTCGCGAATTCCGAAAACTGAAGAAAACGAAAGGCAAAGAAGTCGGGGAGCGTCTGCGGCTCGCTGACTGTCTCCGGCAAAGAACGTTGCTCAAATTCAATTCGACGCATCCCGTCGCGAACGGTGTCACTTGGAACGACTGGTTGGGCCGGCCGGTCACCGATCATGCGCCAGGCGACCTGCCGTCCAACCGGATGGTTGAGGACGACCCGCCGCAGCAACGTGGGATAGGGCTGGTCCCAGCCGGTAGTCCCTGTGAATTTCCCGCCGAACACCGGGTTCTGGCCATAGGTCGAATAGGAAACGTCCAGGGTATCGCCGGTCCGAAGATCGTCGATCAGAACCGAGGCTGTCACACGGCCGCTATAAAGCCCCTGTTCGAGGCCTTGCTCGCGCTGCAGAAATCGAATCGTCGACGTTCTGGTTCGGTCCAGCCGGTCCTGTCCGCGATGAACGTAGATGGCGTGCAACTGAACGCGTTCATATTCCGGAGCAAACGAAATCGAAATGCGGCCTGCTGCCGTAAGCGACGCAGCGTCGTTGATGAGCGTCGCCCGGCGGATGTAGACGACCGGAGTTTCGTTTACGAGATACTGGGTGTCCGCCAGTCGCACCACGACGGGTTCAGGTTTGGTGGCGTCCGGAAGCGGTGTCGGGTCCACCCATGACGGAACCGGCTCGGACAACGTGAATGCATTGGTGCCGAGTTGAACTTCTCTTAGTTGATTGTCGGCATTCTGTTGGGCGGAGGTTCCGCTGATACCCAGAACGCCCGCGAGCGCAAGGCCCGTGAGCATAAGGCCCGCACGGGCCAGCTTCCCAAGATACATGATTCACCCCTGCCACTCAAAGGTTGTATAAATCATGGAGAATCGTGGCGCAACGCAACGGAAATAGCGGATCGAGATTTATTCCCTCGTTGCCTTGCCGGGCGGAGCGTGCTGCGGGTCGACGTTACCCAATCCGCTCTCCAGCTTTGACGTTGCCCATGATTTGTTGTCAAAAGAGTTCGCTCTGTCGTCTCAAGAACAATAATCAGGGGAGTTGCCGATGATCATGGAAATGCGCGTCTATCGCTGTCTGCCGGGGCGTTTGCCGGCGTTGATGAAGCGGTTCGATACGCTGACGCTGAAATTGTGGGACAAGCACGGCATCAAGCAGGCCGGCTTCTACACCACGCTGATCGGCACCTCCAATCAGGAGCTGACCTATTTCGTCGCGTGGGACTCGCTCGCCGACCGCGAAAAGAAATGGACCGCATTCCAGTCCGATCCCGACTGGATCGCCGGCCGCGCTAGAAGCGAGGAGGACGGCCAGATCATCGACAACATCGTCAGCCAGTTGCTGGTGCCGACGGCGTTCTCCGCGGTGAAATAGCCGCCGGCGCAACCCTGATATTCGGGGGTTAAACGGGGTTGATCCTGAAAGCGCGGACCGGCATGGTCCGCGCTCAATACGAAGGAAAATCCCTTGAACGCGAAACTCGATGCCGCTCCGGTTGTCACCGTTGGATCGGTCAAATTCGGCAACGACCTGCCGATTTCGATTATTGCCGGACCATGTCAGCTCGAGAGCCGCGCGCACGCGCTCGAAGTGGCGAGCGCGCTGAAGGAGATCGCCGGTCGGCTCAAGATCGGCCTCGTCTACAAGACCTCGTTCGACAAGGCTAACCGCAGCAGCGGATCGACTCCGCGCGGCATGGGCCTGGCGCAGGCGCTACCGATTTTTGCAGAGATTCGCTCGTCGCTGGGATTATCTGTCCTCACCGACGTGCATGAACCTCCGCAATGCGCCGAAGTTGCGCAAGCGGTCGACGTGCTGCAGATCCCAGCATATCTGTGCCGGCAAACCGATCTCCTGCTGGCGGCCGCCGCGACCGGCAAGGCCGTCAACGTCAAGAAGGGCCAGTTCCTCGCGCCGTGGGACATGGCCAATGTCGTCGCCAAAATCACCGGTGGCGGCAATCCGAATGTACTGGTCACCGAGCGCGGGGCGTCGTTCGGCTACAACACGCTGGTCTCGGACATGCGCGCGCTGCCGATCATGGCACGCACCGGCGCGCCCGTCATTTTCGACGCCACCCATTCGGTGCAGCAGCCGGGTGGGAAGGGGACGTCGTCGGGCGGCGAGCGCGAATTCGTCCCCGTGCTGGCGCGCGCGGCCGTCGCCGTCGGCGTCGCCGGCGTGTTCATCGAGACCCATCCCGATCCTGATCGCGCGCCGTCGGACGGGCCCAACATGGTGCCGCTGCGCGAGTTCGAAGCGTTGCTGAAGCGGCTGATGGCGTTCGACGCGCTGGCCAAGAACGCTTCGCCGTGACCGCCACCAGCGGCACGCCGCCGGCGCTCAATATCATTGCACTCGCGACCTTTTCGGCAGCCCTGTCCGCCCGCGCGCTGGATCCGGTGCTACCGCACGTGGCCGAGGATTTTTCGGTCAGCATCGCGACCGCCGCCAGTTTTGCTGCCGCGTTCGCCTTCACCTTTGCCATCATCCAGCCCGTGCTTGGCGCCGTCGCCGACATGTTCGGCAAAGCCCGCCTGATGGTCGTCTGCCTGGCGCTGCTTGGCCTCGCCAACATTCTCGGTGCGGTGGCGACGTCGTTCCCGCTGTTGTTTGCGTCCCGCATTCTAGCCGGTATCGGCTCGGGCGGCGTGTTTCCGATCGCGCTGGGGCTGACCAGCGATCTCGTCGGGCCTGAGAAGCGGCAGATCGCGATCGGGCGCACGCTGGCCGGCGCTATGACCGGTAATCTGCTGGGTGCCTCGGTGTCCGGCCTGATCGGAGACTTCCTCGGCTGGCGCGGCGTGCTCGCCGTGCTGGGTCTGATTGTCATGGTGGCCTCGATTGTGGTGGCCGTTGGATTTCGCGGCGCCGCGTTGACGCGTCCACCGCGAACCAGCCTGTCGGCCCTCAAGCAAGGCTATCGCACGATTTTCACCAACCCGAACGCACGCATTTGCTACGGGGCGGTGTTCATCGAAGGCTGCTGCGTGCTCGGACTGTTTCCCTTCATAGCCGCCTTCCTGTTCGAACTCGGCGAAACCTCGTTGTCGATCGCCGGCATCGTCATCGCGGGCTTCGCCGTCGGCGGGCTGTTCTACACCCTGACGGTGTCGCGTTTTCTGCCGTGGATCGGCGTCAATGGGATGATGATCGGCGGCGCAGCGTTGGTCGGTGTGCAGCTCATCGCGGTGGCGATGGGGCCGGAATGGAAGCTGCAAACGCTCAGCCTGATTTTCATGGGTTGGGGCTTCTACATGATCCACGGCAGCCTGCAGGTGTTCGCCAGCGAATTGTCGGCGGAAGCGCGCGCGACCGCGCTGTCGCTGCACGCGTTCTTTTTCTTCATGGGCCAGACCATCGGCCCGATCGCCTATGGTTTCGGCATCCAGCATGCCGGCAAGGTCCCGACCCTGCTGACCGCAGCGGCCGTCATGATCGCGCTCGGCTTTGTCTGCGCAAAACTGCTGCGCCAGACGCGGCCGGCGGACGCTGCGGCGGCGTAGCTGGTCTGCCGCACACGGCAATCCGCTGCGCAGATCACGAATGGGCTCAGCGCGTATTGAGAGTTGTCGACAACAGCTGTTGCGCCTGCCGGGTTGCTTCCGCAAAGGCGGCCTGTTTCGGCGCATTCTGCGTGAAGCAGCGCTTGTAGTCGTCCTCGCCCTTCTGGCGCAGATTTCCCAGTTTGTCGAAAGCCTTCCTGTCGACCTTCTCGAGCCGGAGGTCTTCTTCGGCCTGTTCGGCCTTTTTGTTGTAGCTGGTCCGGATGGCGGTGCAGGCCGGAATTTGCACCTTGGGATCGATCGACCCGTAGGCGACGTACACCTTGCCATTGGCGATCGCAGAGACGAACACGGTGTCGGCTGCGTTGGGAATGTCCGACTGGGTTCGGCCCGCCAGCATCCCATGCACGAAGGTCGCGCCATCAGGCCTTGCGATCGGCAGGGAATTGAAGTTCACCACCGCGGAGCCGCTCGATACCGCCTGGGTATAAAAACTCTCGTCCTTTAGCGCGGCGCCGATCTGCTGTGGCACGTTCTTGATGTCCTTGCCCCACCAGTCCTTGTGGGCGCGCAGCCATCGTTCGAACAGCCTCTGCGTCGTGACGATGATGTGCGCCTTCGGCGCGACAGACTTCCCGTCGGCGCCGTCCTGGCCGGCCTTCTGCTTCCCGGGCAGGGCATCGAAGCGCAGTCCGTCGAGCAGACCGAAACCTTCGTCGCCCTTGGAGAAGGTGTCGATGCTCAGCTTCGCCGGGCCAAAGCCCTCGCGTGCGGCCTCATTGAGAATAGCGCGCATCTGCGCCCCGAGGTCAGCAGTCGCGGCTTCCTCCGCTTTTCGCGCTGCGTCATCTGAATTACCGGCATCTAGATGGCCGAGATTTTCTCGATAGCCGCGTCTCGCGCGACGATGTAGCGCTCCTCAGTCGCTTTTGCTGGCGGTGCGGCCACAGCGTTCGAGATTGTGGCGGCGAGACAGAGCGGGGCAATCAGCCTGAGAATGACAGGGGAGGCATTGTGCATGTGCGGTGGTCGGTCGCAGAGGCCATCCGGTTCACGAAAATGGGCCTGATCGGCCTCGCGCGCGCAGGCCGCGCCTTATCGCTTGCCAAGTTTTCACATTGTGTAAAGATTGAACCGAGCTGATCGACCCCAGTGCGTTAGTCCCGTTGTGAACGGAGGATTGCCATGAGCGAGTCGATTCACCCCAGCGCGCCCCATCACCTGCCGTCTTTCATCACCGCACCGGGTGACACCGACGTTCTGATGGTCGCCGTCGGCATTTTTCTGATCGTCGCCGTTCTCGCGGTCGGTAATTTCTATTTGCACCTGCACTCGTTGCCGGAGCGGATAGCCCACAAGTCGCAGAAATTCCAGTTTGAAATCGTGGCCGTGCTGGGCCTGCTGTCGCTGTTCACGCACAACCACTTGTTCTGGGTGATGGGCCTGTTCCTCGCCATGATCGACCTGCCGGACTTCAGCACGCCGCTGCGCAGAATTGCAGGATCGGTCGAGAAGATGGCTGGCGTTCCGCCTGAACCGGACCCAACCGAGGCGCCAGTTGGGGACACGGCGCACGCTGTCGCAACGGGCGAGGCCAAGGCCCGCATCGAGAAGGCCGGTGGCGCCAAGAGCGAGGTGCACAGCCATGCTTGAGCTGCTTCTCTGCTCCCTTTTGACAATATTTCCGGACTATCTCTATCGCCGCTACCGGCAGGGCAAGCGCATCGGCCACGAGATCACGCTCTATTCGGTCTGGTTCGAACTGCGCTTTGGCATCATCGCCTGCCTGATGCTCACGGTCTCGCTGATCACGATGATCTTCTATTACCACCCGTCGACCACGTCGGCGACGTTGTTCTATCGGACCATTCCGATTGTGCCCGAAGTAGCCGGCCGAGTCGCGGAGGTTAACGTCGAACTCAGCGCGCCCGTCAAGCAAGGTGACGTGATTTTCAGGCTTGATAGCGCCAAGCAGGAAGCGTCGCTACTGACAGCCAGGCGCAAGATCGCCGAAGTCGATGCCGCCATGCTGGCAGCGCAAGCTGACATCCTCAAGGCGGAAGGCCAGCTTCAGGAGGCAAAAGGCGCGCTGCAGCAGGCGCAGGACGAACTCGACACCAAAAGCGAACTGCAGAAGCGCAACCCCGGAATCGTGCCGCAACGCGACATCGAAAAGCTCACGGTGGCCGTTGCGGGTCGCCAGGGCAGCCTCGACGCCGCGTCCGCTTCCAAACAGTCCGCGATGACGCGACTGACCGCTCTGCTACCGGCGGAGAAGGCGAGCGCAGAGGCGGCGTTGGCCGAAGCGCAGGTCGATCTGGACAAGACGTTTATTCGCGCCGGTGTCAACGGACGGGTCGAGCAGTTCGGTCTGAGGCGGGGTGATATCGTCAATCCAATGATACGGTCGGCCGGCGTTCTGATTCCCGAGGGTGCCGGACGGCGTGCTCTGTCGGCAGGGTTTGGGCAGATCGAGGCTCAGGTCATGAAGGTCGGAATGGTGGCCGAGGCCACCTGCATTTCCAAGCCGTGGACGGTCATTCCCATGGTGGTTACCGGCGTGCAGGACTACATCGCGGCGGGCCAGTTCAGGGGCGGCGAACAACTGGTTGAGGCGCAGCAGGTCGTGCGTCCAGGTACCATTCTCGTTTTCATGGAACCGATCTACAAGGGCGGGCTGGAGGGCGTGACGCCGGGCAGCAGTTGTATAGCCAACGCCTATACCAGCAATCACGAACTGATCTCGTCAGGTAAAGTCGGTTCATTCAAGAGCTTTGCGTTGCACGTCGTCGATGCCACCGGACTGGTGCACGCGATGCTGCTGCGCATTCAGGCCTTGCTGTTGCCGGTCAAGACGCTGGTGCTGAGCGGGCATTGAGCCCGCGAAGCTCCGAAGTTGATGCAGGTTTGATGAAAGATAGTTGAGTGTCAGAGGCAGAGAATGTTCTCCTCAAAACCAAGCGCATCACGATCGATCGGTCGCAAATGCGTGGCATCGAGGCAGCGGTAACCACAATCCTCAAGGCGTTCAATGATCCGTCTGCCGTCCAGCGGCTTGGGGCGATTCAGATCGGTGAGGATCTCGCACAGGATCGGCACTTTGCGACCGCTCTTTGCCAGCACGCCTTGCATGCCGTCGAAGACCTCAGCCTCGAAACCTTCGACATCGATCTTGATAAGGCCGACGCGATCGAGATCGATTTTCCGCTCGCGTACATAACTATCGAAGGCGATAACCTCAACGGTGATATTTTCCGTGAGCTCGCTGGCGTGGTCGAGGAAGCCGGTAGCAAGTGAACTCGACCCGATATTGATATCGTAATTGTCGAAATTCTCCGCGCGTGGCGCGACGACGGCCATCGTGAAGGCGCCAGGCCGCGCGCCGCAGGCAACCTGATTGGCGATGACCCGATAATCGGGATTGAGCTCGGCGAGCCGTCGGACAAAGGTGAAATATTGCGGCACCGGCTCGAAGGCGTGCACCTCGCCGCTCTGGCCCACGAGCGACAAGCTATAGGCCGACCAGTAGCCGCAATTGGCGCCGATATCGACGAAGATATTGCGAGGAGCCAGGCAGCGCTTGAAGATGCGTTCGAGAAACATTTCGTGGGTATGGAAAAAGTACTTCTTCATCAGCCGATGCAATGACATGTCGATCTCGTGATGCACGCCGTTGAAGCGCGCGGTCGCGAGGCCCGTCGGCGGCGTTCTGAACTGCTCGATCGCGCGGCGGTGTACGATATCGGCAAGCCCGAGCGGATCGCTCGATGCATATTTCAGGAGGAAGCGGGCGGTCTTCCGAGCAATCATGGCGGGCTCACGAACTTGATGTTGTGAACATGCGGACAATCTGTGCCCGACAGTTGGACCAATCTGTGGCGTCAATCGTTCGAGAGTGCTTTTTCTCAACCGTGCATTTTCTGCGCCTGCGATGTATGCAATCATCGTTGTCGCGGCCGTTTATTTCTCCATTGAGCCTCACTGGAGGCGTCTTCTGAAAATTCCGCGCGCGCAGCAGAAGGCGTTCAAGCCATGCCCGAACGCTTGGCGCGCCTAACCCCGCCCGCGATAGGGCGCAACGCCTTGGTCGGGCACCCACATGTCCTTGGGCAATTTGCCGGCCTGCCAGAACACGTCGATCGGGATGCCGCCGCGCGGATACCAGTAGCCGCCGATGCGAAGCCATTTCGGCTTGATCTCGGTTGCAATCCGCTTGCCGATCATGACCGTGCAATCCTCGTGGAACGCGCCGTGGTTGCGGAAGCTGGCGACATAGAGCTTCAGCGATTTGGATTCCAGCAGCCACTGGCCCGGCACATAGTCGATCACAAGATGCGCGAAATCAGGCTGGCCCGTCACCGGGCAGATCGAGGTGAATTCCGGCGCGGTGAAACGAACCAGATAATTGGTATCCGCCTGCGGATTGGGCACGCGATCGAGCTGCGCCTTTTCCGGGCTGTCCGGCCATTCCACGGCGCGGCCGAGCTGCAATGATTTCTGCAATGATTTCTTGGCCATCATGATCGTCCTTTGCGACGGATGGCATGGACGCAACCAGCGTGGCCGTCAACCGCTAGCGCGATGCAGGATCTTCGAGAAACCGCACCAGCGCCTGTCGCTCGGCCACGTCCTCGATCCCGCGCATCGACATCCACAATCCCGGAAACATCGCGGCGGGATCGGTGAGGAAGGCTTCGAGGCGTTTTGCGTCCCAGCGCAAGCCCTCGTCGCGCGCCTTGCGCAGTACCGGCGAATAGTCGAATTCCGCGGCTCCGCCGATGGCGCGGCCGATCACGCCTGAGAGATTGGGGCCGGGCAGGTTGCGCTCAGCCGGATCGAGGCTGTGGCAGGCGCGGCAGGGCGCGAACGCCCGCATGCCGTTTTCCTCCGCGATAGCGGGAGCCGGCAGGAGAAGCGGCAACAGCAGCAGGATTGCAAACAATCTCACGCAGGCGCGACCGTCTGGATCATGACGAGGCGATCGTTGCCGGATTCGCCGCCCCAGGTTTCGCCGGGCCGGCCGTCGAGCTGGCGCACATTCGCGCCCGATTTGTCGCTCGGGAACGCATTGAACTTTTCCGTCACGGGATCGAAGCGCACGATCGCATTGGCGCCGAAATCGGTGACCCAGACCTTGTCCTTGTCGTCGACGTAAACAGCGTAGGTGCGCGGATTGCTGCCGGGCAGCTTCCAGGCTTTCCAGGAGCCGTCGGCGGGATCGTGCACCGACACATTGCCGCTGTTCCATTCGCTGACCCAGATCCGGCCCTTGGAGTCCGACCACACCCGGCGTGCGCCTTGATTGGGCGTCGGCGGCTCGACCACGGTCGCGTTGCCGGTCGCCAGATCGATTTTGGCAATGTGGTTGCCGGCGAGCGAGGCGTACCAGATGTCGCCCTTCGGCGTAACCGTCATGCCGTAGGTGCCGCGCCCGCGCGGCGACTTGAACACGGTCATGTCGCCCGATTTCGGGTCGAGCCGGCCATAGATGCCGGATTGGCCGGTGAACCAGTAGATGCCGTTCTTGTCGAACACGGCGGTGTTGAGGTTGGCGTAGGTTTCCTTTTCGGGCAGGCGGAACAGGGTCACCTTGTGGTCGCCGGGGTCGACGCGCGCAATCGCGTTCTGGCCGCCCTCGGTCACCCAGGGAGCTCCATCAGGGCCGATGATGACGCCATGGGGAGCTGCCCCTTTGCCGAGGTCGACCAGTTTGTAGGAGCCGTCGCGCGGGTCGAGACGTCCCAACGTGCCGTTGCGCTGGCCGCAGAACCAGATCGTGCCGTCGGGGGCAGGGGTGGTGTCGCGGGAGCCCATGCCTGATTTGACTGGATAATATTTGACGCGGAACGGGCCTTCCTGGGCGTCGGCGTGGCGCAGGAAGGCGGGCGCAGCGAGGATTCCACCGGCGGCGGTTCCAAGAAACTGGCGGCGATTCATTGCGTTACCCCGACTTATGAACGTGAAGGTTTGGACGCTGAGATCAACCTTGGAGCAGTCTATCCTGACCCAATCCTACCGTCCGGAAAAGGCGGCCCGTGAAGCGTTCACATTTGCTTGCTTGCCGTGTAAGACGCCCCCGAACCTGACCCACCACTCCCAGGAAAGAGCAGACATGACCGCCATCGTCGACATCATTGGCCGCGAAATTCTCGATAGCCGGGGCAATCCCACCGTTGAAGTCGATGTGGTGCTGGAAGACGGCTCGATCGGCCGCGCGGCGGTGCCGTCGGGCGCTTCCACCGGCGCGCATGAGGCGGTCGAACTGCGGGACGGCGACAAGAAGCGCTATCTCGGCAAGGGCGTGCAGAAGGCGGTCGAGGCCGTCAACGGCGAAATCTTCGAGGCGCTGAGCGATCAGGCCGTCGAGGAGCAAGTGCAGATCGACCAGATCATGATCGATCTCGACGGCACCCCGAACAAGAGCCGGCTGGGCGCCAACGCCATCCTCGGCGTCTCGCTGGCCTGCGCCAAGGCGGCGGCCGAATCCTTCGACATGCCGCTCTATCGCTATGTCGGCGGCACCTCGGCGCGCACCCTGCCGGTGCCGATGATGAACATCATCAATGGCGGCGCGCATGCCGACAACCCGATCGATTTCCAGGAATTCATGATCCTGCCGGTCGGCGCCGCGAGCTTCGCCGAGGCGCTGCGCTGCGGGTCGGAAATCTTCCACACGCTGCGGGGCGAACTGAAAAAGGCCGGCCACAACACAAATGTCGGCGACGAGGGCGGCTTTGCGCCGAATATCCCGTCGGCGGACGCCGCGCTCGAGTTCGTGGTGAGCGCGATCGGCAAGGCCGGGTACAAGGCGGGCAGCGACGTGATGCTCGGGCTGGATTGCGCGGCGACCGAGTTCTTCAAGGACGGCGCTTACGTCTATGGCGGCGAGAACAAGACCCGCTCGCGCTCCGAGCAGGCGAAGTATCTCGCCGATCTCGTCTCCCGTTATCCGATCGTCTCGATCGAGGACGGCATGTCCGAGGACGACATGGACGGCTGGAAGGAATTGACCGACCTGATCGGCAACAAGTGCCAGCTGGTCGGCGACGATTTGTTCGTCACCAACGTCACCCGCCTTGCCGATGGCATCAAGAATGGCCGCGCTAATTCGATCCTGATCAAGGTCAACCAGATCGGCACGCTGACGGAGACGCTCGCCTCCGTGGAGATGGCTCACAAGGCCGGCTACACCTCCGTGATGTCGCACCGTTCCGGCGAGACCGAGGACTCCACCATCGCCGATCTCGCGGTCGCCACCAATTGCGGCCAGATCAAAACCGGATCATTGGCGCGCTCCGACCGCACCGCCAAGTACAACCAGCTCCTGCGTATCGAACAGCAACTCGGCGAGCAGGCGAAATATGCCGGCAAAGCGGTGTTCAAGGCACTGGCGTAAGAGGTGCGCGCCCCGTTACTGAACCGCGGTCAAGCGACCAATCCAGGTACAGTTCGCCGCCACGTTGGAGCCGGGCCGAGATCCGCTCAATGTCGTCGTCCCATCTCTCTGGATCGCCATGAATAAGCTGGCGGGGTGGCCGATCTGGCAATCCGGCAAGGGAAGGGAGCTTTCCTGGTATGCGCCGGACGATTGGTCAAGTTGGTAAAGCTGAATTTTGTCATTGAGCGCGCACGCGACAAGGACGCGGCCCTGCGGAGTGACCCCAACCGCCGGTGAGCACCCTTTCCAACTGCGCGCCGACGTTTCAACTGCAATAATTGTATCAGGCAGTAACGTGCTCCAAAGAAGCTGTCCCTCTGTGCTGATCTTCGCAATCGCGACGGGCTGAGCATCAAATAATCCGGTCCAGTTCGAGGCCACATAAATCGCGTCATCTGTTGTGACCACAAAGACTTTCCCAAAATAGCTATGTTGCGATTTGTTGATAGAGTCTCGGATGCGGATATGAGCAAGCTGCTTTCCTGTTCCATCAAGGATCCAGGTTGTGACGTGTTGACCCGATCCAGTTGCCTCGAACCCGACCACCGCGAGCCTGTCTTCGGGGAGCGACGCGATCATCCCGCCGAGGTCATTGCCTAACGGGCGTGCCCACAATTGAGCCCCGTCGGGGCCAATCCGCGCTACTCGTCCACCCGATCGGTCGCTACCGAACACGGCCACATCGCCCGTTGCCAACGAACCAATGCTCCAGATCGCCCTTTGGCCACCGTTGCCATAAGCCATTTCCCAAACCGGCTTGCCGGAGGCATCGACCTTCGCAAGATACGCATCGCTGTGGGGGGCTGAAGCGATGTCACGGAATGCATTGCTGTAGCCGCCCAGCCATATCTCGCCCGACATTCCAGCCGCCAGCGCGGATACGTAGGGCGTTTGAGTGGGTCCACTGAAGATTCGGGAAACAAGACCTCCGCCGCCAGCCGGTTGCGCCCCCTTCAGATTCAGGGGGACTGCATTGCCAGGACGGGTCTGATCGATATCAGTGATCAGCACCTGGGAGCGTACCCCGGACGCGATGCGGCTTGCGAGAAACGCGAAGCGACCATCGGGAAATGCGCCCTGTGCGTTCAAGATCAGGCCGGCGGTCGTTGGTCCGCCTGGCGGGCGTGACGGATCAACCACAATTGGCGAGGAATATAACACTTCTAGTCTGAACGCTTGCCCCGCCAAGGCGCCCCAGGTCGCAAATATCAAGCTGGCAAGACTGATAGCAATTGCCGCGACGACTTGCATTGCTCGGTCCAAGGGATCAAGTAGCGGGATCAGACAAATGTTATCGGAATATTGTGACCGAAGCGACCTTGCGTTTCCAGGCCAACGTGAGAACACTCCGGCCGAATTCGGTTGAACCGAAGATGGGAGATTTACGATGAGTGACGGCAAAAGCGGGCTGCAACTGCGCTCGCTGCTCAAGAAGAGCGGCGAACTCGAACTGTCGCTGGTGGACGTCCCGACGCCTGAGCCGGCCGACGACGAAGTCGTGGTCCGGGTCGAGGCCACGCCGATCAACCCGTCCGATCTCGGGCTCCTGATCGGCCCGGCCGACATGTCGACCGCCAAGGTTTCAGGCAGCGAGGACACGCCCGTGGTCACCGCAAAAATGCCGGAAGCCGCCCTGCGGATGATGGCGGCGCGGCTCGATCAATCGCTCCCGGTGGGCAATGAAGGCGCCGGCGTGGTGATCAGGACCGGATCGTCGGATGCCGCCAAGGCGCTGATGGGCAAGAATGTCTCGATGATCGGCGGCGCGATGTACACGCAGTACCGCACCATGAAGGTGCGGGACGTGATGGAGCTTCCCGCAGGCACCACGCCTGCCGACGGCGCGTCATGGTTCGTCAATCCGCTGACCGCGCTCGGCATGACCGAGACCATGCGGCGCGAAAATCACAAGGCTCTGGTGCACACCGCAGCCGCGTCGAACCTCGGGCAGATGCTCAACAAGATCTGCATCAAGGACGGCATCGGTCTCGTCAACATCGTGCGCAGCAAGGAGCAGGCGGATATCCTGCACAAGATCGGCGCCAAATATGTCGTCGATTCCACTGCAGATAGCTTCATGGACGATCTGACCAACGCGCTGGTGGAAACCGGCGCAACGATCGCGTTCGACGCCATCGGCGGCGGCAGGCTCGCGGGACAAATCCTCACCTGCATGGAGACCGCGGCCAACAAGACCGCCAAGGAATACAGCCGTTACGGCTCGAACGTGTACAAGCAGGTCTATATCTACGGCAGCCTCGACAACCGTCCGACCGAATTGAGCCGGGCGTTCGGCTTGACCTGGGGCGTCGGCGGCTGGCTGCTGACGCCGTTCCTGCAGAAGATCGGCCCCGCCGAAATCGGCCGCTTACGCCAGCGCGTCGCTTCCGAACTCAAGACCACCTTTGCCAGCCATTACACGCAAGTTGTGTCGCTGCAGGAGACGCTGCAGCTCTCCAACATCGCGATCTACAACAAGCGCTCCACCGGCGAGAAATTCCTGATCAACCCGAACAAGGGCTGACGTGCCCGTGTTTATCTGCACGAACAGGCCGCCCTTCAGGCGGCCTGTTTTCTTGCATGGGGTGCACGGAGTTCTCCCGAGCCGGTCATAAAGATAAGTTGATGCACTTGCATCTTTTCCCTCGATCTGGCTTAAGTGCGGCCGGCGCTTTTGCTTCACAAGGGACACCCAATGGCCACCCATACCATCGTCACGATCGTCGGCTCGCTTCGCAAGGAGGGTTTTTCGATCAAGATCGCCAATGCGCTCGCAAAGCTGGCGCCGGCTTCGCTGAAGCTCGACGTCACCACGCTAGGCGGCCTTTCCTTCTTCAACCAGGATCTGGAAGCGGCACCGCCGGCCGACTGGCTGGCGTTCCGCGAAAAGCTGCAGCAGTCGAACGGCGTGCTGTTCGTGACGCCCGAATATAACCGCTCGATCCCCGGCGTCCTGAAGAACGCGATCGACGTCGGCTCGCGCCCCTACGGGAAGAGCTCGTTCCTCGGCAAGCCCGTCGGCATCATCAGCAATTCCCCCGGCGCGCTCGGCGGCGTCAACGCGGCCAAGCATTTGCAGAACATCTTGCCCGGCATTACTGGTCCGATCCTTGGCCAACCCGAGATCTACCTGAACGGTGTCGGCGACGCCTTTGACGACAAAGGCCAGCTCGTCAAGGAATCGGTGCAAAAGGTGCTGCAGCAATATCTCGAAGCGTTTGCGGCGTTCATCGAGAAGCAGAACAAGTAAACGGCGCCAGCCCCGTCATTGCCTGTGACAAACGCGAAGCGTTTGCACAAGGGAGCGTAGCGACGAAGCAATCCATCCATTATGCCGCGGCATGGATTGCTTCGCTTCGCTCGCAATGACGGCGGCGCCATCATCGCCCACACCCGCCGTCTTAGGATTCCATTAACCTGACCGTCGCATCTTGCGGGGCATGGTCTCCCGCACCCGCCTGAAATCCATCCTGACCGGCCTCGCCCTCTATACGGTGGCGGCGCTGATGGTCGGCTATTTCGGGGTCAACGCGTATACCGGCAAATACGGGTTGAACGCGCGCCAGGAACTGGATCAGGAGATCATCGCGCTCACCTCGGAACTGGCGCGGCTGAAGCGGGAGCGGGCGCAGGGCGAGCAGCGGGTTTCGCTGTTGCGGTCCAACCGGGTCGATCCTGACATGCTGGACGAGCGCGCGCGCTTCCAGCTCGACTACGCCAATCCGCGCGATTTGGTCCGGACCATCAAGCCGAACTGATTTTCAAACCGATGTCACGGACACCGCCGTCGTTGGCTTGATGTCCGCATGTCAGTCCGCAAATTTCAAAAAACTACAAAATCGATTTCGAAAATGTCTCGCCGCGCTGCAGTGCGGCATAGCAATATTTTCTCCAGTGCACGCAATCCTTTCACGCCGGTTTGAGTTGGGTTAGAGAGGGCTGATCCGTCTCTCTCTCTCACCCGGAATTGCCATGGCTGCACCCAAGAAAAGCGTCGTCGCGAAGGAAACAGAGCAGGAGAAGGCAAGCGGGTCCCCACCGGAATTCACCAAGGCGCAGGAACTGGCGGCGCTGCGGGACATGTTGCTGATCCGGCGCTTTGAGGAAAAGGCCGGCCAGCTCTACGGCATGGGTGCGATCGGCGGTTTCTGCCATCTCTATATCGGCCAGGAGGCCGTGGTGGTCGGAATGCAGATGGCCCTGAAGCAGGGCGATCAGGTCATAACGGGATACCGCGACCACGGCCACATGCTGGCATGCGGGATGGAAGCCAACGGCGTCATGGCCGAGCTCACCGGTCGTCGCGGCGGCTATTCCAAGGGCAAGGGCGGCTCCATGCATATGTTCAGCATGGAAAAGAATTTCTACGGCGGCCACGGCATCGTCGGCGCCCAGGTCTCGCTCGGAACGGGTCTGGCCTTCGCCAACCGCTACCGCGGCAATGATTTCGTCAGCGTCGCCTATTTCGGCGACGGCGCTTCCAACCAGGGCCAGGTCTACGAGAGCTTCAACATGGCGGAGCTGTGGAAGCTCCCCGTGATCTACGTGATCGAGAACAACCGCTACGCCATGGGCACGTCGGTGACGCGCTCCTCGGCCCTGACCGATTTTTCCAAGCGCGGCGCCTCCTTCAACATTCCGGGCCAGCAGATCGACGGCATGGACGTCCGCGCCGTCAAGGCGGCGGGCGACGAGGCGGTCGCCTGGTGCCGCGCGGGCAAGGGCCCCTTCATCCTGGAAATGCAGACCTATCGCTACCGCGGCCACTCGATGTCGGACCCGGCGAAGTACCGGACCCGCGAAGAGGTCGAGAAGATCCGCACCGATCAGGATCCGATCGAGCAGGTTCGCAACCGCCTCTTGGCCGCCAAGGTCACCGAGCAGGAATTGAAGGCCATCGACGCCGAGGTGCGCGAGATCGTCAATGCGTCGGCGGATTTCGCCCAGCGCGATCCCGAGCCCGATCCGTCGGAGCTTTGGACCGACATCTACCGCTAAATTTCAAGACACGCGCAGAACAAACCAGAGCATGATCTGGAGTGGAAACCGGTTTTCCGAAAAGATCATGCTCAAACGATCTAAAGAGTGATTCCGGGAGCCGATATGCCCATTCAAGTGCTGATGCCTGCGCTTTCGCCCACGATGGAGAAGGGCAACCTTGCCAAGTGGCTGAAGAAGGAAGGCGAGACCATCAAGTCGGGCGATGTCATCGCCGAGATCGAGACCGACAAGGCGACGATGGAAGTCGAGGCGACCGATGAGGGCACGCTCGGCAGGATATTGATCCCCGAAGGCACCGCCGACGTCGCGGTCAATACGCCGATCGCGACCATTTTGTCCGACGGCGAGAGTGCTGCCGATCTCGGCAAGGCACCCGCACCCGCGCAAGCGGCGAAGGCCCCGGAATCAGCACCATCAGCCGAAGCCAAGGCGGAGGCGCCCCAGCCGAAGGCCGAGGCAAAGGCGCCGCCGGCCGCGGTCGCCGAGCCCGATCCGGAAATCCCGGAAGGCACCGAGATGATCACCCAGACCATCCGTGAAGCCTTGCGCGATGCGATGGCCGAGGAGATGCGGCGCGACGGCGACGTGTTCGTGATGGGCGAAGAGGTCGCCGAATATCAGGGCGCCTACAAGGTCACCCAGGGCCTGTTGCAGGAGTTTGGCGCACGGCGCGTGATCGATACCCCGATCACCGAGCACGGCTTTGCCGGTGTCGGCGTAGGTGCTGCGATGTCGGGGCTGAAGCCGATCGTCGAATTCATGACGTTCAACTTCGCCATGCAGGCGATCGACCAGATCATCAACTCCGCGGCCAAGACGCTGTACATGTCGGGCGGCCAGATGGGCTGCTCGATCGTGTTCCGCGGCCCGAACGGCGCCGCCGCTCGCGTCGCCGCCCAGCACAGCCAGGATTACTCGGCCTGGTACTCGCAGATTCCGGGGTTGAAGGTGATCGCGCCGTTCTCGGCCGCCGATTACAAGGGGCTGTTGAAGGCCGCGATCCGCGATCCCAACCCGGTCATCTTCCTCGAAAACGAAGTGTTGTATGGCCACACCGGCGAGGTACCAAAACTCGACGACTACGTGATCCCGATCGGCAAGGCGCGGATCGTGCGGTCGGGCAAGGACGTGACGCTGATCTCGTGGTCGAACGGCATGACCTACGCGCTGAAGGCCGCCGACGAACTCGCCAAGGAAGGCATCGAGGCCGAGGTGATTGATCTGCGCACGCTGCGCCCGATGGATACCGAGACCATCGTTGCCTCCGTGAAGAAGACCGGCCGCGCGGTGACGGTGGAAGAGGGCTGGCAGCAGTCTGGCGTCGGCGCCGAGATCGCCGCTCGCATCATGGAGCACGCCTTCGATTATCTTGACGCGCCGGTGGCGCGGGTGTCCGGCAAGGACGTGCCGATGCCTTATGCGGCAAACCTCGAAAAGCTCGCATTGCCCAACGTGGCCGAGGTGGTCGCGGCCGCCAAAGCCGTCGCCTATCGGTAGGTCGATATGGCCGGTCCCAACGAACAGCCGTTGCCGCCCGACGTCATCGGCCGCGAGGACGCCGTCGAAGTGCTGCGCGCGTTCGTCGTCGATGGCGGGCTCTCGATCGCGTTCCAGCGCGCGTTCGAGGAGCCCGACATGTGGGGCCTGCTTCTGGTCGATATCGCGCGCCACGCTGCCCGCGCCTATGCCCGCGAGAGCGGCTACACCGAAGACGAAGCGCTGACGCGTATCGTCGACATGTTCGAAGCCGAGATCAATCGGCCGACCGATGTGGGCTCCACCACGTCCCGGTCGCAACAGGGTCACTGACAATGCCGATCAACATTTTGATGCCCGCGCTGTCGCCCACGATGGAAAAGGGCAACCTTGCCAAATGGCTCAAGAAAGAGGGCGACAAGGTCAAGTCCGGCGACGTGATCGCGGAGATCGAGACCGACAAGGCGACGATGGAAGTCGAGGCGGTCGACGAGGGCACGATCGCAAAAATCCTGGTGCCTGAAGGTACGCAGGATGTGCCGGTCAACGATATCATCGCGGTTTTGGCTGGCGACGGCGAGGACGTGAAGGCGGCAGGGGCCGGAGCAGGGGTCGCGCCGGCACCAAAGGCCGCCGAAGCGCCCGCCGCAAAACCGGCACCGGCGCCTGCCGCCGCGCCAAAACCCGCAGCAACTGGGCCGACGCAGGCTGCTGCGCCGCAGGCGGCGGCTTCCGCTTCGCAGGCCAACGGCCACGGCCGTGTATTCTCGTCGCCACTGGCCAGACGTCTCGCCAAGGACGCGGGCATCGATCTGGCGCGCATCAACGGCTCCGGCCCGCACGGCCGCATCGTCGCCCGTGATGTCGAGGGCGCGAAATCCGGCAAGGGCCTTAAAGCGCCCGCCGCCGCGCCCGCAGGTGGCCCCAGCATCGCACCGTCGATGTCGGACAAGCAGATCCTCGCGTTGTTCGAGGAGGGCTCCTACGAGGTCGTGCCGCATGACGGCATGCGCCGCACGATTGCGCAGCGCCTTACCGCCTCGGTACAGACCGTGCCGGTTTTCTACCTGACGATGGACTGCGACATCGGCAAGCTGCTGGTCGCCCGCGAGGAGATCAATGCCGCCGCACCGAAGGACAAGGAAAAGAAGCCGCTCTACAAGCTCTCGGTCAACGATTTCGTCATCAAGGCGATGGCGGTCGCGCTGCAAAAAATTCCGAATTGCAACGTGAGCTGGACCGAAGGCGGCATGCTCAAGCACAAGCATTCCGACATCGGCGTGGCCGTCGCGATGCCAGGCGGCCTGATTACGCCGATCATCCGCAAGGCGGAGACCAAGACGCTGTCCACTATCTCAGCCGAGATGAAGGACTATGCGGCGCGCGCGCGGGCGCGAAAACTGAAGCCGGAAGAATATCAGGGCGGCACCACGGCGGTGTCGAATCTGGGCATGTACGGCATCAACCACTTCACCGCCGTGATCAATCCGCCGCAGGCGACGATCCTGGCCGTCGGCACCAGCGAGGAGCGCCCGGTCGTCCGCAGCGGCAAGATCGAGATCGCGCAGATGATGAGCGTGACGCTGTCCTGCGATCACCGCGCTATCGACGGCGCGCTCGGCGCCGAGCTGATCGGCGCCTTCAAGCAGCTAATCGAAAACCCCGTGATGATGATGGTGTGATAGCCGTCATTGCGAGCGCAGCGAAGCAATCCATCTTACTCGCGACAATGTGGATTGCTTCGTCGCATCAGCGCAAAATTGCTCTTGCAATTTTGTCGCGAGCTCCTCGCAATGACCGGAGAAACGTGATGGTCGCACGATGAAAACGAGCGAGTAGCCAATGGCCGACACATCCTTTGACGTCATCATCATCGGCTCCGGCCCCGGCGGCTACGTCACCGCGATCCGCGCCGCCCAGCTCGGCTTCAAGACGGCGATCGTCGAGAAATCCTATCTCGGCGGCATCTGCCTGAACTGGGGCTGCATCCCGACCAAGGCGCTGTTACGATCCGCCGAGATCTACCACTACATGCAGCACGCCAAGGATTACGGGCTTTCCGCCGAAAAAGTCTCGTTCGATCCGAAGGCCGTCGTGGCGCGCTCACGCGGCGTCTCGAAGCGCCTCAATGACGGCGTCGGCTTCCTGATGAAGAAAAACAAGGTGACGGTGATCTGGGGCGACGCCTCGATCGACGCGCCCGGCAAAGTCACAGTGAAGAAGTCCCAGGTCGAAGCACCAAAGGGCGCGCTGGGCGAGGGGGCATATCAAGCAAAACACATCATCGTCGCTACCGGCGCGCGGCCGCGCGTGCTGCCGGGGCTCGAGCCCGACAAGAAACTGGTCTGGACCTATTTCGAGGCGATGGTGCCGGAGCGGATGCCGAAATCGTTGCTGGTGGTAGGTTCCGGCGCGATCGGCATCGAGTTCGCCTCGTTCTTCCACACCATGGGCGCCGATGTCACGGTGGTCGAGGTGCTGCCGCAGATCCTCCCTGTCGAGGACGCCGAGATCGCGGGCCTTGCGCGCAAGCAGTTTGAGAAGCAGGGCATCAAGATCCTCAGCAACACCAAAGTCACAAAACTCGAGAAGAAGGCCGACAGTGTCGTCGCCACCATCGACGACGGCAAGAAGCCGCAGACGGTCGAGTTCGAGCGGGTGATCTCCGCCGTCGGCGTGGTCGGCAATATCGAAGGTCTCGGGTTGGAGAAGGTCGGCGTCAAGACCGACCGCGGCGTCGTCGTGATCGACGGCTACGGCAAGACCAACGTGCCCGGCATCTACGCCATCGGCGACGTCGCGGGGCCGCCGATGCTGGCCCACAAGGCCGAGCATGAAGGCGTGGTCTGCGTCGAGGCGATCAAGGGCCTGCATCCGCATGCCATGGACAAGAACCTCATTCCGGGTTGCACCTATTGCCATCCGCAGGTCGCTTCCGTCGGTCTGACCGAGGCGAGGGCGAAAGAGGGCGGACGCGAGATTCGCGTCGGCCGTTTCCCGTTCGTCGGCAACGGCAAGGCGATTGCACTCGGCGAGGATCAGGGCCTGATCAAGGTGATCTTCGACAAGAAGACCGGGCAACTGCTCGGCGCGCACATGATCGGCGCCGAGGTGACCGAACTGATCCAGGGCTATGTCGTCGCCATGAACCTGGAGACCACGGAAGAGGAACTGATGCACACGATATTCCCGCATCCGACCCTGTCGGAGATGATGAAGGAAGCCGTGCTGGATGCCTATGGGCGCGTGCTGAATATGTAAGGTGTGATCGCTCCGGTCGCGCCCAACGAGAAACGAAAGATCAATCCGTGAAAGACAACGACAATCTTCGCATCGAACGTCCGACGTTCGTGACCCATCTCGAATGCGCGATGGAGGGCGATCACTATCCCGCCGATCAGATCCATAACCTCTCGAAAGCAGGCAAGCCGCTGCTGGTGCGTTACGACCTGGCGGGCGTGAAGAAGGCGCTGACCAAGGAGGCGCTCAGCGAGCGTCCCGCCGATATGTGGCGCTACCGCGAGCTGCTGCCGGTCCGAAAAGTCTCCGATATCGTCAGCCTCGGCGAAGTCATGACGCCGCTCATTCGCCTGCCGAAGCTTGGCAAGAAGCTCGGCGGGGCTGAGATCATTGTGAAGGACGAGGGACGCCTTCCGACCGGCTCGTTCAAGGCCCGTGGCCTGGTGATGGCGGTGTCGATGGGCAAGGCGCTCGGTATCACGCACATGGCGATGCCGACCAACGGCAATGCCGGCGCGGCGCTGGCGGCCTACGCCACCTCCTGCGGCATCAGGACCACGATCTTCTGTCCGGCCGATACGCCGGAAGTGAATGTCAGCGAGATCGAACTGCAGGGCGCCACCGTCTATCGCGTCAACGGCCTGATCGACGATTGCGGCAAGATCGTCGGCGAGGGGAAAGCAAAAGCGGGCTGGTTCGACACCTCGACGCTGAAGGAGCCGTACCGGATCGAAGGCAAGAAGACGATGGGGCTGGAGCTCGCCGAGCAGCTCGGCTGGGAAATGCCCGACGTGATCTTCTATCCGACCGGCGGCGGCACGGGCCTGATCGGCATGTGGAAGGCTTTTGCCGAACTGGAAGCGATCGGCTTCATCGGCGCGAAGCGGCCGCGGATGGTCGCGGTGCAGGCGTCGGGCTGCGCGCCGATGGTGCGGGCCTTCGAGAACGGCACCGAGCACGCGCCGCGCTGGGAAGATGCCCACACCATCGCGTCCGGCATCCGCGTGCCGCAGGCGGTCGGAGATTTTTTGATCCTTCGCGCGGTCCGCGAGAGCAAGGGATTTGCGATCGCGGTGCCGGATGAGAAGATTTCTGCTGCGCTCAACGAAGTGGCGCGCGAGGAGGGCTTGCTGTTGTGTCCGGAAGGGGCGGCAACGTATGCTGCTTACCAGCAAAGCCTTGCCGACGGCCGCGTGACGAAAAACGATCGTGTCATGCTGTTCAATTGCGCGACAGGGCTTAAATATCCGCTGCCGCCGGTCACGCGCACGCTCGATCGACACCAGCCGATCGACTACGCAAAGCTCTGACTGTCGCGCGGCGGAATGCGATGGGAGCACGAGATGCGAAAGATCCTTCTGGCCGTGTTTGCGATGTTGGCGTTGAGCAGTGCAGCGGCCGCGCAAAACTTTCCATCGCGTCCCATCACCATCATTGTGCCGTTCTCCGCCGGCGGCCCGTCGGATGCGATGGCGCGGATTCTCGCCGAGCGCATGAAGGTCTCGCTCGGCGAGCAGCTCCTGGTCGAGAACGTGACAGGGGCGGGCGGATCGGTCGGGGTCGGCCGCGCGGTGCGCTCGCCGCCTGACGGCTACACGATCAGTTTCGGCCATCTTGGCACCCACGTTGCCAACGGCGCGATCTACAAGCTCGGCTACGATCTCGTCACCGATCTCGAACCGGTTGCCTTGCTGCCGAGCAACCCGATGATCATCGTCAGCAAGAAAGAGGTCCCGGCAACGTCGCTGAAGGAATTCCTGGCGTGGCTGAAGGCGCAGCCGTCGCCGCCGACGGCCGGCACCGCGGGCGCGGGCTCCGGAAGCCACATCGCCGGGCTCTATTTCGAGAGCGTCGCCGGCGTCAAGCTGCAATACGTGCCGTATCGCGGCACGGGACCCGCGATGAACGATCTCGTCGCCGGCCAGATCGACCTGATCGTCGACCAGACTTCGAACTCGATCGGGCAGGTGCGCGCCGGCAACATCCGCGCCTATGCCATCACCGATAGCAAGCGCGTTGAGTCTGCCTCCGATATTCCGACTGTCGATGAAGCTGGACTGCCCGGATTCCACATGACGCTGTGGTCCGGCCTTTGGGTGCCCAAGGGCACGCCAAAGGACGTCGTCGCAAAGCTGAATGCCGCGGCGGTTGACGCCCTGAACGATCCGGCTGTGCGCAAGCAGCTCGAAAACCTCGGTCTGCAGATGCCGCCGAAGGACAAGCTCGCACCCGAAGCGCTCGGCGCCTGGCAGAAGGCCGAAATTACAAAATGGTGGCCGATGATCAAGGCCGCCAACGTTAGGGTGGACTAGCTCCGGATGCGCACGCGGACGAATGTGCAAGACCGGGGGCGGGGAACCTACCGGTAGCGCGGACGTTAGCGCTCTTACGTATACGGAGCGCACAATGGCTGACAATGACAATCGACGGAAGGGCACAATCGGGCTCATTCTCGGCGGAATCATCGCTGTGGCTGCCGCGGCATTCATTCTCACCGGCGGGCAATTGGGCGGGGTTAAAGAAGTGACCAACGATGCTGACCTTGCGCCGGTCGCGCCCGGAAAGAAATAGCGTGGATCACCAGTTCGTCATGTGCGACTGGGTCCCACTGGAACCTCCCAGTTTGAGCTGATGGGAGCGACATCATCTCCATGACGTAACGTCGTTCCTCAAGACTTCGCCGTTGCAGGTAATCTTGTATCTACGCATCGCCAATACTGGGCTCGAACGGACCAGGTTCGGAGAAGCCCTCGATCGATTCGACCTTCGCGTAGTTCTCGGCGATGCTCTCGGGTGTCAGATGTGCGTCGTAGAAGCCAAGTCCCATGACGATAGCGATACGTTGGATTGCTCCGGCTCCCACGTTGTAGATGCGGTTCGTCTCCGAACAACTATCGCTTGCCAGCCAAACGATCGCTGGCGCAATAGCCCCAACCGGCATGGTGCGCCT
Organism: Bradyrhizobium sp. 170; assembly: GCF_023101085.1. Lineage (NCBI taxonomy): Bacteria > Pseudomonadati > Pseudomonadota > Alphaproteobacteria > Hyphomicrobiales > Nitrobacteraceae > Bradyrhizobium > Bradyrhizobium sp. 170. Next base: position 4,323,976 of record NZ_CP064703.1, read on the forward strand.
TCCATCTGCTTCAGCCAAGCGGGATCCCGCGGCCGGGTGCATCCTCGTGTACCCGACTGGCGAAATGGTGTTCACGAGAATCCCATGCTCAGCACCTTCAATTGCAAGAATGCGCATCAATCCGACTACTGCGCACTTGGCCGCCGCATAGGTGGCTTGGCCACGTAATCCGAACAGGCCGCTGACTGACGTCGTGAGGATGATCTTCCCATAGCGCTGTGCGACCATATAGGGCCAGGCAGCCTTCACCGTGTTAACCGGCCCGCCGAGGTGCACGCGCCAATAGTGATCGAAATCATCAAGGGTGGCGTCCTTGAATAGCTGGCTTCCGCAGATACCAGCGTTGTTCACGAGAAGGTCTATTCTCCCGAAATGCTCGATGGTCGTCGCGATCAGGTCACTGCCACCTTCAGGGGTGGAAACGTCGCTGTCATTCGCGATTGCCTCGCCTCCACGTGACCGAATGAGGTCGGCCACCTGTTCCGCTATCTTGGAGTCCTTCCCGGATCCCGATACGTCGGTGCCCAGGTCGTTCACCACGACCCGGGCACCGCGTTCGGCGAGAAGTTCGATATATGCCCGCCCCAGCCCGCGGCCTGCCCCAGTCACAACCGCGACCTTCCCCTCTAACGAAATTCGTTCAGTCATCTCGCTATCCTCTTCCGACAAGATTCAACTAAGGGCTTGCCGCGCCAGTTCTGGCTGATGAAGGCGAACATGCGATGCTCGATGCGGTTCCACTTGCTGGTACCGGGCGGGTAATGGATGATGCAGACGGCCAGGCCAGTTTGATGCGATCGAACGCTTTCGACGGGGCGGCCAACCGGCGATCTCTGTCGACACCAAAAAAAGGAGCTGGTCGGTGACTTCAAGAACAGCGGCCGGGAGCTGCGGCGCAAAGGCCGGCCCAAGCTGCCCGTCACAACTTCACCGGCCGGCGGCCGCCTCGGCGGTCGGCAGCGGCGCCGCATTCACCTCCTGCGTCACGACGCGCTGGTCGGTCTTCGATGCCACCGCGGTGTCGTTGTCAAACCGCACGCGATAGACCGCCAAATTCTCCATCACCCGCTGGACATAGTTCCGCGTTTCGGAAAACGGAATCCGCTCGACCCAGTCGACCGCATCGACCTGGGGATCACGCGGATCGCCATGGGCCTTGACCCAGTCCCGCACCCGGCCCCGGCCGGCATTGTAGCCGGCAAAGGTCATGATGTGGTTGCCCTTGTATTCGCGCAGCAGCGCGCTCAGTTCGCCGGCGCCCATTTGCGTGTTGTAGACCGGGTCGGAAACCATGCGGTCCCAGTCATAGCTGATGCCAAAGCGCTTGGCGGTATCGCGTCCCGCTTCCGGCGTCACCTGCATCAGGCCGACCGCATTCGCCGCAGACTTGTCGCGCTGGTCGAACGCGCTCTCCGTGCGCGCCACCGAATAAATCATGCTGTGCTCGATCTCGGGGGCGAGCTGGCGATGCGGCGGAATCCCGATGGTGGGAAAGGCGTAATGGTCGAGCGGCAGTCCGCGGCCGAGCGAGGGCTTTCCGACCTGCAGCATCGCGCGGGCGTCGTTGCGGCGGCCGGTGAGCTCGCCGAGCGCTTCGAGCAGGGCAATATCAGAGCTTTGTTCGCCGAGATCGGCGGCAAAATAGAGCACGACATCGCGTTCGCCGATCTCGTACAGCATATCGGCGGCGCGCACGCGTTCGTCCGTGGCCGAAGCATCGGCGGACGCGAGAGCGGGCGAGGGCGCGCGCAGTTCGATCTGGTCTCGGCCAAGCCTGGCGCGCGCCAGCTGGCCGTAATAGGCGGTCGGGTAGCGGGCGGCCGCTTCATAGCTCGCACGCATCGCATCCGTCTGGCCCAGGGCTTCGGCCGCGCGCCCGCGCCAATAGTTCGCCCGTGCCAGCACGATCGGATTGGCCTGTCCCTCATCGATGTGGGCGAAATGCCGGGCGGCGGTGGCGGGATCGTCGAGATAGCGCAAGGCGATCCAGCCGCACATGAAGTGGACGTCGGCCCGGTAATATTCATTGGCCGGCGCTGCGGCGGGGCGGACCACATCGTAGGCGGTCTGGAACTTGCCCTGATCAAGCAGCTTGCGGGCGAGCATGCGCCGCTCGCGCCACCATTGATCGGTGTCCTGCAGCGCCATCGTCTCCGGTGACGCCGCCACCATCAGGCGGGCGGCGTCATCGATTCGGTCTTTGGCGAGCATCCACTGGATGCGGCAAAGGGTGTAGCCGAGATCCTGCCGTGCCTCGGCTGCGACATCGTCGAGCGCATCCAGCGCCTTGTCCGCTTTTCCCCTGACGGCGGCACAGGCCTTCACGATCGCAAGCTCATCGTCGCCGAGGCGCTTCGCGGCGCGCTTCGCGCCGGCGAGGTCCTTGGCGCCGATGCGCCTGTCCATGCGTGCACGGTGGTCATCGCGGTTGAGAAAATCGCGGAACGTCTCGAACACCGCGGCCTCCAGAGGCTCCGACAATTCGTCCGACCGCCATGCGTCGCGCGCCAGCCGAGCCGCGCCGTCCCGATCACCCTCCGCGAGCAGCACGCGCGCCAGCGCCAACTTGCCCTTGGCACTTGTGGGCCGATCGCCAATGAAGCCGCGAACCGTCGCCGCATCGCCGCGCTGCTCCCACAGCCGCGCCTCCGCGCGTCGACGCAGCAACGCGGTGCTCGGCCATTCCGGATTAGCGGCGATGAACGCCGCGTAGCGGCCGAAAGTCGCTGTCGTCTCCGGGCGGCGCAGGATGAACCACTCGACGAGCTTCTGCGCCGCCGGATCCGCGATCCTGTTTCTTATGGCCGTCGCCTCTTCGGTCTTTGCCTTGCGCGCGAGATCGATGGCTTCCTTCACCAGCGCAAGATCGCCCGTCAGCGGAGCGACGGCCTCCCGGGGAGCAGGCGAAGCCTCCGACGGCTTCGGCTTGCGCTGTGCTGAAGCGTGTTTGGCGTGCCGACGTTTCCCGGACGCAGCGCTTCGATGAGGACGAGCCTCCTTCACGTGCGACTTCCTGGTCGATTCGTGCGCCTTCTGGGTGTGTGGCTTATGGCTGGTCCGCGCGGTCGCATCCGTCGAGAAGAGGGCGAGCCCAGCTACCGTGAAAAAACAGGACAGCGAGTGTAAGCACCGGTTCATTCCATGGTCCCCTGCGAAACCCACGTCACAAACGCCGTCAAAGCCAAGAGATCGCATCAAGAGATCGCACGATGCGCGTGGCCCTGACCTGTTCGAAAGGTGCCACAACGCCCGAGGCGCTATTGTCACTTCTGGGCAACAAACGCGCGCAAAATGAGGCGAATGGAACCCAATAGTTCCCGGCGTAGCGCCGCGCAGTCGTGCGAATAAGGAATTTTAAGGCTTACGGCGTCGATAGCGGCGCGTGGCACCGCCTTCGACCGCGGACGAAGCGGCGGATCAGCCGCTACGCGCACGTGGAGAAGCTAATGTCGCTATCGTGCGCCGGACGAAGCCAACGGCTCGCGCGAATGCGCGCCCAGCGACGAGCGCAACTGCGCTCGCACAGTGATGACAGGCTCCGCGACATCCGGGATTTTCGAAATTTCCTGCATATCGCGGAGCCTGTCATCGGGCGCGCATTCGCGCGGCCCGTTGGCTCACGGGCGACGTGATCGATACACAGCGGCGCGTGAGCAGTGGGACCCATCCACGCAGTCCAGCGCCCGGTGACGATTGAATCGACACCGGACGCTGGAGGACAAGGGCCGGGAGGCGGCCCTTGTCCGTGATCGTGTCCTGTTGTTTTCGGCTTAACCGTACATGGCCATGTTGGCCATCGCCGTTGCTTCGTTGTGGTGGCCGCCGTCGGTGCCGCCACCGGCCAGCACGCCGTCGTCCTCCAGATCGAAGTGCGCGCCGCCGAGTTCGCCGACCTTCTCGTAGGCGCCATACACGGTTTGAGTCGTGGTGATGTCGCTTGCCTTCACCAAATTGCCGTAGACGGTGATGGTGCCGAGCAGATCCTCGTCATGCGCGCCGGCATTGCCTTGCTGGCTGATGACGGTGATCACGCTGTAGTCATTCTTGCCGTCGCCGTTGCTGTCCTTGTGCTGGATTGACTGCACCTCGGCGGTATGCGCCGAGATTTCGATCTTGTCGCCCTGGGCGCGATTGAAGTCGCGGATCACGTCGTTGCCGAAGCCGTCGACCCAGTGGTCGTGAGTGGCGTTGTTCTCGCCGGTCACGCCGACCCAGTCGATGGTGCCGTCGGCATTGACGTGCTTTGCGACGATCTCGTCCTTGGCGTTCACCATGCCTTCGAAGCGGAAGGTGTCGCCGCCGGCGCCGCCGGTCAGCGTATCGTTGACGGCCTTGAATGCAGCGGTTTCAGTCGCAAAGATCTGCGTCGTGCCGTCCTGGGCCGCGACCATCTCGCCGGCATCCGATCGGCTGAGCAACACGTCGTTGCCGGTGCCGCCATCCATCCGGTCGGCGCCGAAGCCGCCGACGAGAAGATCGGCGCCGGAGCCGCCCGAGAGGTTGTCATTGCCCGAGCCGCCCCACACCTTGTCAGCACCGGAGCCGCCGTTGAGCGTGTCGTTGCCGGCCATGCCGGCGAGCGTGTCTTCCTTGGCACCCCCGAACAAGGTGTTGCTGCCGGTTGTCCCGTTCAGATGATCATGGTCGGAGCTGCCGCCGCCGAACTTCGCGAAGAAATCCTCGAAGCGGCTATTGTCGAGGAAGCCGTTCAGATTGAAGCGTGCCATTATTCAAACCTCTTACTCAGAGGCCTCACGAACTACAAACGACCACCACGGATTTTGGGAATCGTGAAGTGATGCGCGCGGGCAAGACGTGAGGCGTGACTCCTCACCCGCATCGAAGGAAGAACAGCAAAACGGGTCCGTGACTGGACGTGCACGCGGCGGATTTGCGCAGGCTAGGGGCAATATGGTGACGCGAAAGGCATTCGTGCGGTCGATCCTTTGGCGCGTGCCTCAATTCCGACGGCGATCAAAAACGTCTGCGACAAACTGCGCACGACGTTGTTCTGTCTTGCGTATGAAAGATAAGTCCGCTGTCGGCGCGCGTGTCGCGGGCTGCATCATCGCGTGACGAAAACGCGCGCAAAAAGTGCCGGCCGCACAAAAATGACGCGTTGTAGCTTTTGGCGTGCGCATCGCACGCAGGGCGATTGAACGATCAGCTCCTGTGGGGATGTCGTTCGAATTGTGCTTTGCGATTCCGAATCGCGTTCTGCGATTCCGAATCGCGTTTTGCGATTCTCTGCGACGCGCGTGCAGGCAATCAGTTTGTCGCGCGATGATGCGGGGTGAAACCGCAGAGAAAATTCTCCCTCGGTCGCGCTCAGGTTGTGACGGGCAGGGTCGGGCTCTCGAAATCGAGGCCGGCGAGGCGGCATCGCGGCGGATCTGCCCAAAGCAAGATCCGATCAGCCCAAGAAGGGTTGCCCCCGGGCCACGATTGTTGCGTGGCCGCAACAGTAGGCGAACATTTGGTTAACCGCCCCGCTGCCTCTTGCTTGCGCCGCTTTTTAGCCACACCCCTCAATGAAACCATTTCTTTCATAGCTGATTGGCCTCAGCGCCGGTGAAGGCGACGGGAAATTGCTCCCGAGACCCACAGGGACATGGCTGAGGAAACAGGTTCCGCGGATGGACGCCAAGACCGACATCAAGAAGAGGTTGCCGAGCCGTCACGTGACGGAGGGGCCGGAGCGCGCGCCCCATCGGTCCTATCTCTACGCGATGGGGCTGACCACCCAGCAGATCCACCAGCCTTTCGTCGGGGTCGCGTCCTGCTGGAATGAGGCCGCGCCCTGCAATATCTCGCTGATGCGCCAGGCGCAGGCGGTCAAGAAGGGCGTCGCCGCTGCCGGTGGCACCCCGCGCGAATTCTGCACCATCACCGTCACTGACGGCATCGCCATGGGCCATGACGGCATGCGCTCGTCGCTGCCGTCCCGCGAGTGCATCGCCGACTCGGTCGAGCTGACCGTCCGCGGCCATGCCTACGACGCCTTGGTCGGGCTTGCCGGCTGCGACAAGTCGCTGCCGGGCATGATGATGGCGATGGTCCGACTCAACGTGCCTTCGATCTTCATTTATGGCGGTTCGATTCTGCCGGGCAATTTCCGTGGCCAGCAGGTCACTGTGCAGGACATGTTCGAGGCCGTCGGCAAGCATTCGGTCGGCGAAATGTCGGACGAGGACCTCGATGAAATCGAGCGGGTGGCCTGTCCCTCGGCAGGGGCGTGCGGTGCACAATTCACCGCCAACACCATGGCGACGGTGTCCGAGGCGATCGGGCTGGCGCTGCCGTATTCCGCCGGGGCGCCAGCGCCTTACGAAATTCGCGACGCGTTCTGCTCCGCCGCCGGCGAGAAGGTTCTGGAGCTGATCGCAGCCAATATCCGGCCGCGCGACATCGTCACCCGCCGCGCGCTGGAAAACGCCGCCGCCGTGGTCGCCGCCTCCGGCGGGTCGACCAATGCTGCGTTGCACCTGCCGGCCATCGCGCATGAGTGCGGCATTAAGTTTGACTTATTCGACGTCGCTGAAATCTTCAAAAAGACACCGTATGTCGCTGATTTGAAGCCGGGGGGCCGTTATGTCGCCAAAGACATGTTTGAAGTTGGCGGCATACCGCTTCTGATGAAGACGCTGCTCGACAATGGCCACCTCCACGGAGATTGCATCACCGTCACGGGCCGTACGATCGCCGAAAACCTCAAGAGCGTGAAATGGAATCCGCACCAGGATGTGGTGCGGTCCGCCGACAACCCGATCACCGTCACGGGAGGCGTTGTCGGATTGAAGGGTAATCTCGCGCCGGAGGGTGCGATCGTGAAGGTCGCGGGCATGTCGAAGCTGAAATTTACCGGTCCGGCGCGTTGCTTCGATCGCGAAGAGGACGCTTTCGAGTCGGTCCAGAAGAAGACCTACAAAGAGGGCGAGGTCATCGTGATCCGCTACGAGGGGCCGCGTGGCGGTCCTGGCATGCGGGAGATGCTCTCGACCACGGCGGCGCTGACCGGGCAGGGGATGGGCGGCAAGGTCGCCCTGATCACCGACGGCCGCTTCTCCGGCGCCACCCGCGGGTTCTGCATCGGCCATGTCGGACCGGAGGCGGCCGTGGGCGGTCCGATCGCCCTGTTGCAGAATGGTGACATTATCGAGATCGACGCCGAGGCCGGAATTCTTAACGTAAAATTGACCGACGCCGAACTCGCTGATCGTAAAACCAAATGGGCACCTCGACAGACTAACCATACGTCGGGTGCGCTGTGGAAATATGCCCAACAGGTTGGGCCGGCGGTGGACGGGGCTGTGACCCATCCTGGCGGTGCGCACGAGAAACAGTGTTATGCGGACATCTAGGCGTATCATTCTTGCGTTGATGCTAGGGGCCACGCCGGTGGCGGCTCCCGGATTCGCATTTGATGGCGCGCCGGTGAAGCCGGACGCCGCGCTGCCCATGGGAGGCCAGCCCGCCGCCGCGCAAGCCGTCACGGCCCAGGCCCTGAAGAAGGTCCCGCCTGCAGCGCCGACGGCGACTGCGGTTGCCGCGCCCTCCCTGAACTCGCTGCAATACGCCGCCGAGGGCGGCCATCCCGTCGCGCAGTGGAAGCTCGGCCGGATGTATGCCGATGGCGATGGCGTCATCCGGGATGATCTGCGCGCCTTCGAATATTTCAGCCGCATCGCCAACGCGCATGCCGAGGACAGCCCGTCGGCGCCGCAGGCGACGATCGTCGCCAATGCCTTCGTGGCGCTGGGACGCTACTACCTCAACGGCATCCCGAATTCCAAGGTCAAGGCCGACGCCGACCGGGCGCGGGAGATGTTCTCCTATGCCGCGTCCTATTTCGGCAACGCCGACGCACAGTACGATCTGGCGCGGCTTTACCTGAAGACGCCGGACGCCTCGCGGGACGATTTCCGCTACGGCGCGCGCTGGCTTGGTCTGGCCGCCCAGAAGGGCCAGCATCAGGCACAGGCCATGCTCGGCCAGATGCTGTTCAACGGCGACCGGCTGCCGCGGCAGGCCGCGCGCGGCCTGATGTGGCTGACTCTGGCGCGCGACAATGCGGCCCCCGACGAGAGCTGGATCCGGGAAAGCTATAACCGCGCGTTCACCAAGGCCTCCGACGAGGACCGCGCCGTGGCATTGCAGATGCTCGAGCACTGGGTGCAGGGCAAGAAGGACTGACGGCGATAGCCGGTCTGTAAGGCTGCCGTAGGGTGGGCAAAGCGCAGCGTGCCCACCATCTCTCTGAATTCGTTGGCGTCAATGGTGGGCACGCCGCGCTTTGCCCACCCTCTACGGGCTACCGCGAAGCGACAATCTGCTTTGACATCGGATAATCAGAGCTCGTGCCGAACTTGCCTGTCGGCGCGTCGTCGTCGAGATAACCAGCCGACTGATAGAAGCGATGCGCCGTCTCGGTGCTCGTCAGCGTGCAACGCCTGTTGCCTCGCTCCACCGCTCTGGCTTCGAGCGCGCTGAGCAAGGCACGGCTGACGCCGCGAAATCGTGCATCGGGCGCCACATAGTTCAGCGCGATCTCGCCTGCGTCCGTCACCGATCCCACCCCGAGGACGGCATCGCCTTCGACGGCGAGCAGGAGCGAGCTTCCGTTCTGCGCAGCCCACGCGGCCACCGTTTCCGGCGTCTTGTTGGCCAGCCAGGCATTCAGGATCGCCGGATCGTTGCCGTGATCGGCAACGCATAAGCGGGAGATCGATTCCCTCAGGACACGGCACGCCGCGACGGCATCGTCGGGCGCAGCATCCCGAATCACCACCGTTGCCGCGCCGTTAGCGCTCAAGCCGTCTCCAGGTCGAAATCCGCCCACACCGGCACGTGGTCGGACGGCTTCTCCCAGGCGCGCACATAGCTGTCGACGCCGACATTGGTCAGCCGGTCGCTGGCCTGCGGTGACAGCAGGAGGTGATCGATTCGAAGGCCCCAGTTCTTCTGCCAGGCGCCCGCCTGGTAGTCCCAGAAGGTGTAGAGGTTCGGCTCGTCGGTCACCGCGCGCAGCGCATCCGTCAGCCCGAGGCCGAGCAGCGACTGGAAGGCCTCGCGCGTCTGGGGGCGGAACAGCGCGTCGTTGGCCCAGGCGGCGGGGTTATAGACGTCGGCGGCTGCCGGAATGACGTTGAAGTCGCCTGCGAGCACCAGCGGTTCTTCTGCCTTAAGTCGCTCCTTCGAGTACTCAAGAAGCCGCGACATCCATTTGAGTTTATAGGGGTATTTATCGGTGTCCGGCGGGTTGCCGTTGGGCAGATAGAGGCAGGCGATCCGCATCACGCCGGTCTTCAGCGTTACCACGCCTTCGAGGAACCGGGCGTGGGCGTCCTCATCGTCGCCGGCCAGGCCCGATTTGGTCTCGTCGAACGGCAGTTTCGACAAGAGCGCGACACCATTGAAGGTCTTCTGGCCGTGGGTGACGACGTTATAGCCGAGCGCCTCGATTTCCAGCCGGGGGAACGCCTCGTCGACGCATTTGATTTCCTGCAGGCAAACGATGTCCGGCGAGGTCTCCTTGAGCCAGGTCAGGAGATGGTCGACCCGCTGCCGGATCGAATTGACGTTCCACGTGGCAATACGCATCAAAGGGGACCCGGGGCTGGAGCATATCCGGGAAATCCCGGTTTTCGTGCTCGAACAGGAACTAGTAACTACACATTTTCCGGCGTTGGCATACCATGTGCAGGAAGGCTGTGATAACCGTTTAGAAATAAGGCGCAAACATCGCCGTCAAGGGGCTGGAGAAGACCGTCCCGTCCTTTAGGACTGGCGGGCGTGAAAAAATATGAAAAAGCGTAGCCTGATCCTTTTTGTTGGTGCCGTCGGCATCCTTGCCGCGGCCGGTTTCGTTACCCGCTCCTCGTGGATGGGCGGCAGCAGCAACGCCCAGGGCCCGCAGCGGCCGCGGATGGTTTCCGTCGAACTGGCAAAGGCGGAGCGCAAATCCATGCCCGTCGACGTCGACGCGATCGGAATGGTGACGCCGATCTCCAGCGTGGCGCTGAAGTCTCGGCTGGAGACCACCATCGTCGCGGTGCATTTCGAGGACGGCGCCAAGGTCAGCGAAGGCGATCTGCTGTTCACCCTCGACAGCCGCCAGATCGACGCCCAGATCGAACAGGCCGAGGGGGTGCTGGCCCGGGACCATGCGCAGCTTGAGGGCGCCCAGCGCGACCTCCGCCGCTTCATCGATCTCGTCGGCAAGGGCGCGACTACGCAGGTCAATGTCGACAACGCCAAAACGCAGTCCGACATCCTGGCCGGCTCCATCAAGGCCAATCAGGCGGCGCTCGACAATCTGAAGGTCCAGAAAAGCTACACCACGATCCGTGCGCCGTTTTCGGGCCGGATCAGCGTGGCCAATGTGAAGGTCGGCAATTTCGTGCGCCCGGCCGATACCACCCCGCTTGCGGTCATCAACCAGATGGCGCCGGTTTACGTGACCTTCGCGGTTCCGCAGCGCGTGCTGGTGGATCTGCGCGAGTCCATGGCCAAGGGCGTCTCCGGCGTCACCGCCACCATCCCGGGCCATCAGCGCTCCGAGAGCGGCAAGGTCGCGATGGTTGAAAACACCGTGGATATGGCCACCGGCATGGTCACCGTGCGCGGCATCATGAACAATGAGAACGAGAGTTTGTGGCCGGGGACGCTGGTCGCGGCCAAGCTCATCATCCGAGCCGAGGATTCGATCGTGGTGCCGACGGTCGCCGTGCAGCGCAGCCAGAGCGGCAATTTCGTCTTCGTGGTCAAGGACGGCAAAGCCAAGGTCCAGCCGGTCAAGGTCGACCGCACCGCGCAGGGCATGTCGGTGATCCTGGAAGGGCTCGCCGGCGACGAAAGCGTCGTCGTCGACGGGCAGTTGTTGCTGTCGGACGGATCGCTGGTCGAGCCGCGGGCGAAGAAGGCCGGGGCATAGCCGATGACGCTCTCCGAACTTTGCATTCGCCGGCCGGTCATGACGACGCTGATCACGGCGTCGATCATCGCGTTCGGTATTTTCGGCTTCCGCCTGCTGCCGGTATCGGCGCTGCCGCGGGTCGATTTCCCGACCATTGCCGTCACCGCGACCCTGCCTGGCGCGAGCGCAGACACCATGGCGGCCTCGGTCGCCGGCGTCATCGAGCGCCAGCTCTCGACGGTTGCCGGCATCTCCTCGATGTCGTCGAACTCGTCGCAGGGCATCAGCACCATCACCATCCAGTTCGATCTCAACCGCAACATCGACGCCGCGGCGCTCGACGTGCAGACCGCGCTGACGATCGCGCAGCGCCGGTTGCCGGTCGAGATGATCATCCCGCCGAGCTTCCGCAAAGTGAACCCGGCCGATTTCCCTGTTCTGTTCGTCGTGCTCAACTCGTCGACGCTGCCGCTGTCGGCGGTCCACGAATATGGCGACATCACCATCGGCCAGACGCTCTCGCAGATTCCGGGTGTCGCCCAGGTCAGTGTCTACGGCGCGCAGAAGTTCGCCATTCGCGTCCAGGCGGACCCTGAGGCCGCTGCGGCCCGCGGGCTGTCGCTCGAGGACATCAGGACGGCGGTGTCCCGCGCCAATTCCTCGACCCCCGTCGGCACGCTGAACGGACCGAAGCAGGACGTGGCGCTGCAGGCCTCGGGCCAGATGGACAAGGCGATCGACTATCGCCAGATCGTGGTGGCCTGGCGCAACGGTTCCCCGGTCAAGCTCGATGAGGTCGCGCGGATCTACGATAGCGTCGAGAACGAGCGGATTGCGAGTTGGCTGAATGACGAGCGCGCCATCGTGCTGGGTATTCAGAAGCAGCCGGACGCCAACACCGTGGCGGTGGTCGATTCCATTCTGGCCAAGTTCCCGGTGCTTCGGGCGCAGATCCCGCCATCGGTGTCGATCAACGTGCTGATGGACCGCTCCATTTCCATCCGCCAGGCCGTAGCCGACGTCGAGGAGACGCTGCTGATCGCGATCGGGCTGGTCATCCTGGTGATCTTCCTGTTCCTGCGTTCGGCGTCCGCGACCTTCATTCCGGCGCTGGCGGTTCCGATTTCGCTGTTCGGCACCTGCGCGGTGATGTACGCGCTCGACTATTCCATCAACAACATGACGCTGCTGGCGCTGACGCTTTCGGTCGGCTTCGTGGTCGACGATGCCATCGTCATGCTGGAGAACATCGTCCGTCACATCGAGCATGGCATGCGGCCGTTCGAGGCCGCGCTAAAGGGCGCCCGCGAGATCGGCTTTACGATCATTTCGATCACCTTCTCGCTGATCGCCGTGTTCATTCCGGTGCTGTTGATGGGCGGCATCGTCGGCCGCGTGTTCCGCGAATTCGCCGTCACCGTATCGGTTGCGATCATCGTGTCCGGCTTCGTATCGCTGACCCTGACGCCGATGCTGTGCGCGCGCGTGCTGCGGGCGCACGACGCGACCAAGCGGCCGAATGTCGTGCTTCGCGTCTTCGAGGCGATGTTCGATTCCTGGCTGCGCGCCTATGAGTGGACGCTCGACTGGGTGCTGGCCCGGAAATTCCTGATGCTGATGGTGACGCTGGCCACCCTGGGCGGCACCGTCTATCTCTACATGATCGTGCCGAAGGGCTTCTTCCCGCAGGAGGACACCGGCTTCCTGATCGGTGTGACCGAAGCCGCCACCGATACTTCCTTCGAGGCGATGAAGGAGCGGCAGCAGGCGCTGGTCGCCGTGCTGAGATCCGATCCCGCGATCGAGTACATCAACTCCACCGTCGGTGCCGGCGGCCCCAACGCGACGGCGAATTACGGACGCCTGTTCATCGCGCTGAAGCCGAAGAAGGAGCGCGACAACCTCAACACGATCATCGGCCGGCTGCGACTCAAGGCCCGCGATATCCCGGGCGTGCAGGCGTTCTTCCAGCCGATCCAGAACCTCAATATCGGCGGCCGGATTTCCAAGAGCCAGTATCAATACGTGATGCAGAGCGGCGACACCGAGTCGCTCTATCGTTTGGCGCCCGAGATGCGCGAAAAGATCGAGAAGCTGCCCGGTCTGCTCGACGTCACCACCGACCTCTACATCAAGAATCCGCAGATGACGGTCGACATCGACCGCGAAAAGGCCGCGGTCTACGGCATCACCGTCGATCAGGTCCGCAACCAGCTCTACAACGCCTATGGTTCGCGCCAGGTCGGCACCATCTACATGCCGTCGAATGACTACCAGATCATCCTGGAAGTGCAGCCGCAGTTCCGGGTCGATCCGTCTGACCTCTCCAAGCTCTACATGAAGACCCAGAACAACCAGACCATTCCGCTGTCGGCGGTGGCAAAACTGGTTCCGACGGTCGGTCCGCTGCAGATCAACCACCAGGCCCAGCAGCCGGCGGTGACGATCTCCTTCAACCTCGCGCCCGGCAATTCGCTGGGCTACGCAGTCGACAAGATCACCGAACTCGAGCAGACCTCGAACCTGCCGGCAACGATTGCCACCGGCTTCTCCGGCACCGCGCAGGTGTTCCAGGATTCGCTGCGCGGGCAGGGTGTCCTGATCCTCGCCGCTGTATTCGCCGCCTTCGTCATTCTCGGCATTCTCTACGAGAGCTTCATCCACCCGATCACCATCATCTCGGGCCTGCCGTCGGCCGGCATCGGCGCGATCCTCACTTTGATGCTGTTCGGAATGGAAATGTCGGTCATCGCGATGATCGGCATCGTGATGCTGGTCGGCATCGTCAAGAAGAACGCCATCATGATGGTGGATTTTGCGCTGGAGCGCCGCCGCGTTGGCCTCAGCGCCGAGCACGCCATCCGCGAAGCTGCGCTGCTGCGTTTCCGCCCCATCATGATGACGACGTTTGCCGCGATCTTCGGCACGCTGCCGATCGCGCTCGGCGCGGGTGCCGGCGCCGAACTGCGCCAGCCGCTCGGCATCGCCGTGGTCGGCGGCCTGTGCCTGTCGCAACTGCTGACGCTCTACATCACGCCGGTCGTCTACATCTATCTCGACCGCATCGACCGCCGCCTGCGGCGCAAGCTCGAACCGCAACTGGAAGAAGCGGGCGACGAGCGGCCGCACGTGGTCGCCGCCGAATGACGACCTTCGGGCGCATGATGCGGTCGGCTGTGCGGGGCGTCGCGGTGCTAATCGCACTGGCGTTCGTCGCCGGCCCGGCCCGCGCTGACGAGCCGATCGAAATCTTCGACGCCCATATGCACTACAATTGGGAACCAAAACCTTTTTACAGCGTCGACGAAGTGCTGGCGCTGTTCAAAAAACACCGCGTCACCGGCATCCTCGCCACCAGCCGCCCGAACACCGGCACGCATGCGCTGATGGATGCGAAGCCACCGGGCCTGCAGGTCGTCCCCTTCATCCGGCCGTATCGCGTGCGCGCCGACATCCAGACCTGGTTCGGCGATCCCTTCATCTTCGACCTCGTGCAGGACGAATTCAAACGCGGCTATTACCGCGGCATCGGCGAATTCCACATCTCGGGGAAGGCGGCGGAAGGCGAGTGGGTGAAGAAGACCGTCGATTTCGCGGTTGAGCACGATCTTTATCTGCACGCCCATGCCGACGACACCGCCGTCGAAATCCTGATGCGCCACAACCCGCGCGCCCGCATCATCTGGGCCCATACCGGCTTCGGCCTTTCGACCGATCGCGTGACGGAGATGCTGTCAAAATACCCGAAGCTGTGGGGCGAATTGTCCTACCGCGGCGGCATCGTCGATGGCAGCGGCAAGCTGACGGCGGAATGGCGCGCATTGTTCGAACGCTACCCCGACCGCTTCCTGCTCGGTTCCGACACCTGGATCAGCGAACGCTGGGCGAGCTATGGCGACATCATGGCCGGCTACCGCGCCTGGCTCGCGCAGTTGCCGCCAAAGATCGCGGCGCAGATTGCCAACGGCAATGCGAAGGCGCTGTTCGGAGGTGAACGCTGAGAGGGCTACGCGGCCGCCACGAGCCGGCGTGCGCGCTTGCCGTTCGCGCTCACGCGGCGAATTCATTGCTTCCCACAAGTCGCTGCGGCGCTGCACATTCAGCCAGAAGTCGGCGCTGTTACCAAACACGCGGGCAAGGATGAGAGCCGTCGGCGCGGTCACGGCCCGGCGGTTGTTGCATAATTCGTTGACATGCTTGCGCTGAACGCCCATGGCCTTTGCCAATGCGCTCTGGGTCAATCCCATCGGCTCCATGAACTCCTGAATCAGGATTTCGCCGACGCTTGCCGGTTTGCGTTTTGTGGTCAGCATCGCTCACCTTACCTATAGCTATGGTCGTCGAGATAGACGTCTGTTGCTTCGCCCCGGCTGCCGTCCCATTTGACGGCGCTAGAATGCTAGGCCCCAGCCGAAGAAGGATGAAAGCAGTTCGAGCATTTTATCGAAACGGCTCGTGCGCTTGGCGTTGACGAGAGCGGTAAGACGTTTGAGGGGCCGATCAATCCGAAGGCGCTTCCGCGCTGTCATAAACACTTGGGACGCCATTGCTGCTAGCAACTTGGACCAAATAATTCACTATGACGTCTTCGGTGAGGTGCATTTCAACATGCGGCACAAGATTTCCCCGCACTAGATGGCCTCCTAAATAGACCGCACCAATCTCCGGAACTTCGTTTCGTTCAATCCAGTATCTGGTCCAACCGGCAATATAATCGGCGGCTTGCAAGGCTAAGAATTTCTTGTCATCGCCAAATCGAAGCTCTTCACCAAATCTCGCCCGCTGTTCCGGTGGAAGCGTTTCTACGCTCGATTTCCATGCATCTTGTACAAACACTCTCTCTGAACGATTATCGAAGATAAAATCGATCGGCTGATCGGTCCCCAAAACCTCTTTGACGTCCTGCGTATTGTCCCTAAACCACATCACAACATGCGTTACGCCAAGCATATATGGAGTAGCTACGTTTCCCCAGTCGATAATGCCATTTGGCGTCTTTACCCGCGTTTTTGCTTGGTCAATGTCCTTCTGAAAGAGATCCAGAGATAGCGTCAAGGGGATGTGATCTTCGATCAGTTTCCCGAAAGCTGGGATGCTATCCATTCGAAACTGACCGGCATTTATCATCTCACTGAACTTAAAATTTCTGGCGAGATCAGGCCCGAGTGGAGCGAGCGGCAATAGCTGTTCCCATTCGGGGGCAAACTTCACCCATTGCTCTACGGAAGCCACCACACCTCCGAGGACGAAGACTCCTCCGGACTCGGATTCATCAACAAAGGCTTGAAATGCCATGAACGGATTCAGTACGGCCTCTGCTGGCCTCGTCCCGGTAACTTGAGACCAAAACGCAGTCAGCAGGGGCGTGCTATCCCCATTTGTGTTTCAGGAGCGTGTTCGTTTGACGCACTCCTTCAGCGTACCAACTGGTTATGTAAAGTACAGCATCCGTAATAATCAATCCGCGAATTGGCCGGCCGCCTTGATGATCGGTGCCCAGCGGTCAACCTCGCTGATCAATTGTGCCTTCAGCGCTGCGGGCGTGGCCTGGTCCTGCGGGACAGGCTCGGTATTGATTTCGTTGAACCGCTTCACCAAGTCCGGGTCGCGCAACGCCTCCTGCAACGTCCTGGACAGCTTCTGGACGATCTCGTCGGGCGTGCCCTTCGGCGCGTAGATGCCGTGCCAGGCGCCGACCTCAAAACCCTTCAGCCCGGCCTCATCAGCCGTTGGAAGGTCGGGCATCGATCCGAGGCGGCTCTTCGTCGTGATGGCGTAGCTCTTGATCAGCTTGGAGGCGATCGGCGCCGTGGTGTTGGTGGTCTGGTCGCAGGAGAGGTCGATCTGCTTGCCGATCAGATCGTTCATGATGGGCGCATTGCCCTTGTAGGGCACGGTGAGGATTTCCTTGCCGACTGCGGTCATGAACAGCATGCCGCAGAGATGCGATGCGGCGCCAAGACCCGCATTGCCAAAGGTCATCTTGTCGCCGTTGGCCTTGATGTAGGTGACAAGCTCGGAAAGCGTGTTCGGCGGCAAATCGGGACGGCCGATGATGGTCATCGGCGCATTGGTGACGAGACCGATCGGCGCGAACGCCGTCTTTGTGTCATAGGGTAGCTTGCGATAAAGCGTGGCCGCCGTGGAGATGCCGATATGGTGGATCAATAGCGTGTAGCCGTCGGGCTCCGCGCGCGAGGCCCGCGTGGCCGCGATCGTGCCGCCGGCGCCCGTTGCGTTTTCGATCACGATGGTCTGGCCCAGTAGTTTCGACATCGACTGCGCGGTCACCCGCGCCACCGTGTCAGTCGCGCCGCCGGCGGCGAACGGGACCAGCAGCGTGATAGGCCGGTTCGGATAATTCTGCGCCAGGCTCGCGGAGCTGATCAAGGCGAACGCAAGCGCAATGGTGGCTGTCTTCTTCATCTGCATGGGCGTTTCCCTGAATTGTTTTTCTGATCTCGATCGCCACGTTTTGTGTCGACGGTGACGGCTCGTCACACGTTGGAGCTATGGATCGCCTCCACGACGGCCGCGGTGACATCCTTCGTCGTCGCGGTGCCGCCGACATCGGGTGTCGTGATGCCGGCGCCTGTGACCTGCTCCACGGCGCGCATCAGCCGCACTGAGGCTTCCGCCTCGCCGAGATGATCGAGCATTTGCGACGCCGTCCAGAAGCTGGCGACCGGGTTGGCGATGCCCTTGCCGGTGATGTCGAACGCCGAGCCATGGATCGGCTCGAACATGGACGGGAAGCGCCGCTCGGGATCGATGTTCGCGGTCGGGGCCACGCCGAGACTGCCGGCCAGCGCGCCGGCGAGGTCGGACAGGATATCGGCATGGAGGTTGGTCGCCACGATGGTATCGAGGCTCTGCGGCTTCAGCGTCATCCGCACCGTCATCGCGTCGACCAGCATCTTGTCCCAGGTGACATCAGGGAATTCTTTTGAGACCTCGTCGGCGATCTCGTCCCACATCACCATGCCATGCCGCTGCGCGTTCGATTTTGTAACGACGGTCAGGAATTTTCGCGGTCGCGACTGCGCCAGGCGGAACGCATAGCGCATGATGCGCTGGACGCCGACGCGGGTGAAGACGGCGACTTCCGTGCCGACTTCTTCCGGCAGGCCGCGATGCACCCGCCCGCCGCAGCCGGCATATTCGCCTTCGGAGTTTTCACGGACGATCACCCAATCGAGGTCGCCAGGGCCGGCATGGCGCAACGGCGAAGTGATGCCCGGCAGGATCCTGGTCGGCCGGACATTGGCGTACTGGTCAAAGCCCTGGCAGATCGGCAGGCGCAGGCCCCACAGCGTGATGTGATCGGGAACATCGGGAGCGCCGACCGCGCCGAAGTAGATCGCGTCGAATTTCTTCAGCGTGGCGAGGCCGTCAGCCGGCATCATCACGCCGTGCTTGCGGTAATAGGCGGAACCCCAATCGAAGGTTTCGACATTGAATTTCACATCGCCCAGGCGCTTCTGCAGGCTTTCGAGCGCCTGAACGCCGGCGGCAATGACCTCGGGACCGATCCCGTCGGCGGGAATTGCCGCGATTGAATATTCACGCATCGAAATCTCCTTGGGAACGGGCAAGGCCGCGGACGCCCCGTCATTGCGAGCGCAGCGAAGCAATCCACGTCTCCGCTTGCGGCGAAATGGATTGCTTCGTCGCTTCGCTCCCTTGCGCAAGCGCTACGCGTTTGTCGCAGGCAATGACGACAGGTCCAGCCTTGCTTTCGGAGCATCCTGCGGCGGCTGCCGCGGCGAGGCAATCGGCTCGCATTTATACAAAAAATTGATATAATCGCCGCGGGAGGACCGATGGATCTTCATCAACTGCGCTGCTTCGTGGCGGCGGCCGAAGAATTGCATTTTGGCAGGGCGGCGCAGCGGCTCGACATGCTGCCGTCGGCGCTTGGCCGCTTCATCCGGCTGCTCGAAGACGATCTCGGCACGCGGCTGATGACGCGCACGACGCGCAGCGTCGCGCTGACGGACGATGGCGCCGTGCTGCTGAAGGAAGCGCGGACGCTATTGGCGCAGGCCGATGCGCTGGCCGGCCGGTTTCGTACGCGCGGCCGCAAGCGGGCCGCGGTCATTCGCGTCGGCGCCATCGATAGCGCCGCCGCAGGACTGCTGCCGCGGCTGCTCCATGATTTCCGCAAGCGCCAACCCGACGTCACCGTGCAACTGGTCGAGGAAAAGACCGTGCGCCTGCTGCCGCGTCTGTTGTCCGGCCGGCTCGATCTCGCCTTCGTGCGTCCGCCGGAACGGCCCGACAAGCGGCTGGAGTTTCTGTTGCTGCTGCACGAGACCGCCGTCGTCGCGGTGGCCGACCGTCATCCGTTGGCATCGCGAAAGCGCGTGACCATCGCCGATCTCGAAAACGAGCCGTTGATCGTGCCCGAGCGCCGCTCGCGTCCGCACAGCCACGACCTCACCATGAAACTGTTCGCGGAAGCCGGCTGTGAAGCACGGGTGGCGCAAATCGCCGACGAGAAGCAGACCATCGTCAATCTGGTCTCTACAGGATTGGGCGTCGCCATCGTCCCGCGCTGGACCTCGCGCATGGCAACGCGCGGCGTCCGCTTCATCCGCCTCGCAGCCTCCGACATGAACAAGCTGCCGCTGGCCGCCGCCTTCACCCGCGGCACCCGCGATCCCGTGCGCGATGACGTGCTGGCGATGCTGAAAGCCGATTTGCCGCGCTACGCGCGGGAGGCGTAGACGCCTCAACTGCCAAATCCCACCCGCAGCCACAGCCGTCATTGCGAGCGCAGCGAAGCAATCCATCTATCCCCGTGCTGAGGCGTGGATTGCTTCGCTGCGCTCGCAATGACGTGGAGAGAGCGGGGCCTGCATCCTTCGAGACGGCGCTTGCGCGCCTCCTCAGGATGAGGTCTCAGACCCTCATGGTGAGGAGCGCGGCAATGCCATGCGTCCTAGGACGATACTTGCATCGCCGATCGAACCACGAGGCCGCAGAAAGCCGCGTCGCCTTCTTAGACCGAAAAACTCGTCCCGCAGCCGCACGACGCGGTGGCATTCGGGTTGACCACGCGGAACGACGCGCCGATCAAATCGTCGACGAAATCGACTTCGGAGCCGGCGAGGAACGGCACCGAGGCCGGATCGACCAGCACCACCGCGCCCTCGCGCGCGATCACAAGGTCGTCCTCGGCCCTGGCATGGTCGACGTCGAATTTGTACTGGAAGCCGGAGCAGCCGCCGCCCTCGACGGAGATGCGCAGCATGGCGCCGTCGCCTTCGACTTTAAGGATTTCGCCGATGCGGCGGGCGGCCCGCTCGCTGACGGTGATGGCAGTGGTCATGGCATGCTCTCCGGCCCGTCATACCCAATTCATTTGGTATGGGGCGTCAGACATAGTTAAGTGCGTAATCTCGCGGAATCAAATGGATAAGGACTAAAAAATCGTGTCGGTCGGAATGGCTGCCCCCCGCGCGCCCTATGGCTGCGACCCCGATTCCAGCCGCGGCCGGCTGTTTTCGGAGCCGCCGAGCAAGACCCGCAGCCCGTTCCGGCGCGATTGCGACCGGGTGATCCATTCCACCGCGTTCCGCCGCCTCAAGCACAAGACGCAGGTGTTCGTGTTCCACGAGGGCGACCATTACCGCACGCGGCTGACCCATTCGCTGGAAGTGGCGCAAATCGCCCGCGCGCTGGCCCGCCAGCTCGGCCTCGACGAGGACCTGACCGAAACGCTGGCGCTGGCGCACGATCTTGGCCATCCGCCGTTCGGCCATGCTGGCGAGCGGGCGCTCGACAAATGCCTCGCCGCCCATGGCGGCTTCGACCACAACGCGCAGGCGCTGCGGGTGGTGACCTCGCTGGAGCATCGTTATCCCGAGTTCGACGGGCTGAACCTGACCTGGGAAGCGCTCGAGGGCATCGTCAAGCACAACGGTCCGCTGACCGAGCGGGGCGGGCCCCCGGCCGGGCCGTACCGCGAAAATGGGCTTCCGGTCGGCATCGCCGACTTCAATCAAAAATTCGATCTGGAGCTGTGGAGCTATGCCTCGCTGGAAGCGCAGGCCGCGGCCTTCGCCGACGATATTGCCTATGACGCCCACGACATCGACGACGGCCTGCGCGCAGGCCTGTTCAGCGTCGATGACCTCAAGGTGATGCCGCTCACCCAAGCGATCATCGCCGAGATTGACCGGCATTATCCCAATCTCGACGATGCCAGGCGCGGCGCGGAACTGGTGCGCGAGCTGATTTCCTACATGATCGGGGCGGTCATGTCGGAGGCGGGCAGGCGGCTGGCCGCGGCGAAGCCGCAATCGGCGCATGACGTCCGCCACCACCATCAGCCGCTGGTCGCCTTTCCGCCCGAGGTCGCGGAGGAGGAGGCCGCGATCAAGGCGTTCCTGAAACTGCATATGTATCGCCACCCCCGCGTCATGCGGGTGATGGGCGAGGCGGAAGGGATCCTGTTCGACCTGTTCGCGCGCTACCAGACCTCCCCGGGCGACCTGCCACCCGAATGGGTCGAGGGCTCAGAGCGCGAGAGCGAGGGGGAGCGGGCGCGCCGGATCGGCAATTTCATCGCCGGAATGACCGACCGTTTTGCCTTAATCGAGCACCAAAGGCTTTTTGACTCGACCCCGGATTTGCGTTAGGCGGCGGCCATGTCCGACAAGCCAGTTACACAACATCTGTTTGCCGACGCGCTGGCGCGCGTGCAGGCGATCTGCGCCGCGCTCGCGGCCGAGGGCCGATGGCCCGCCGGCATCGATTTCTCCCGCGTCGTGGTCGAGCCGCCGCGCGATGCCAGCCATGGCGACATGGCGACGAATGCCGCGATGGTGCTCGCCAAGGACGCCAAGGCAAAACCGCGCGAGCTCGCCGATAAAATCGCGGAAAAATTGCGCGCCGACGATCTGGTAGCTTCAGTCGAGGTCGCCGGGCCGGGCTTCATCAATCTCACCTTGAAGCCCGAGGTCTGGGCGGGCGAACTGCTCACGATGCTGCGCGAGGGCGCAGCTTACGGCAAAAGCGCGATCGGCCACGGCGCCAAGGTCAATGTCGAATACGTCTCGGCCAACCCGACCGGACCGATGCATGTCGGCCATTGCCGCGGCGCGGTGTTCGGCGACGCGCTGTGCGGTCTGCTTGATTTTGCTGGCTACGACGTCACGCGCGAATACTACATCAACGACGCCGGCGCGCAGGTCGATGTGCTCGCGCGCTCGGCCTATCTGCGCTACCTCGAAGCAACAGGCGAGAACATCGGCGAGATCCCGGAAGGGCTGTATCCGGGGGACTATCTCGTGCCGGTCGGGCAGGCGCTCGCGGCCGAGCATGGCGACAAGCTCAAGGCGATGCCGGAGACCGCCTGGCTGCCGATCGTGCGCCCCAAGGCGATCGCCATGATGATGGACATGATCAGGGGCGATCTCGCGGCGCTCAACATCATGCACGAGGTGTTCTTCTCGGAGCGCTCGCTGGTCGAGACCGGCAACAACAAGGTCACCCAGACCATCGATTTCCTGCGCGCCAAGGGCGATATCTACGAAGGTCGCCTGCCGCCGCCGAAGGGCAAGCCGGTCGAGGATTACGAGGACCGCATCCAGACCCTGTTCCGCGCCACCGCCTATGGCGATGACGTCGACCGACCGCTGATCAAGTCGGACGGCTCCTACACCTATTTCGCCTCCGACATCGCCTATCACAAGAACAAGGTCGATCGCGGCTTCCTCGACATGATCAACGTGTTCGGCGCCGATCATGGCGGCTACGTCAAGCGTATGCAGGCGGCGGTGAAGGCCATCAGCGACGGCAAGGCCGCGCTCGACATCAAGCTTGTGCAGCTCGTCCGGCTGCTGCGTGCCGGCGAGCCCGTCAAGATGTCGAAACGCTCCGGCGATTTCGTCACGCTGCGCGAGGTGGTGGACGAGGTCGGCTCGGACGCCGTGCGGTTCATGATGCTGTTCCGGAAGAATGACGCCGTGCTCGATTTCGACCTAGCCAAGGTGATCGAGCAGTCCAAGGACAACGCGGTGTTTTATGTCCAGTATGGGCATGCCCGCGGCCATTCGATTTTCAAGAATGCCCGTGAGGTGGTTCCGGATCTCCCCGAGGACGATGCCATCAGGTCGGCCTGGCTGGGTTCGGCCCCGGTGGAGCGGCTGACCGACGCGGCGGAACTCGGCCTCTTGAAACGGCTGGCGCTCTACCCCAGAATGATCGAGTCGGCGGCGGTGGCACATGAGCCCCACCGAATCGCCTTTTATCTATATGATTTGGCCAGTGAATTTCATGCGTTATGGACGAAAGGGCGGGATTTGCCCTATTTACGCTTCATTATAACTAATGATGCACAGATCACGAGGGCGCGACTGGCTATGGTCCAGGGCGTCGTCTCGGTTCTGGCATCGGGCTTAGCCGTTCTCGGCGTCCACGCTCCGACCGAGATGCGGTAGGCAGGGGCGAAGGCCTTCACGAATGGGGGTTCGTGGGGGTATCTGGCAGGGGCCACACTCGTCATGGTTTGTTTGACATGGCGGGTTGGCGCTTTCCCGTAGGGGATGCATCATCACGATGGCAGATCGATATCAGGACCGACCTTTTCCCTCCGCCGACCAGGCTCGCGGCGAGAGTGATCCGCTTGCCGAACTCGCAAGGCTGATCGGGCAGAACGATCCGTTGGGGGCCGCGGCCAAACCCGCGGCGCGTCCGCTGCAGTCGCGGGCCAACGTGCGTCCACAGCAGTATGATCAGCAGCAATATGATCCGCCGGAAGAGCTGCCCGATGCTCCTCCGAGCCCGCCGGCATGGATGCAGCGCGCGCGCCACGAAACTCCGCTGCCTCCGCCGCCGCTGCCGCAGGAATACGATGACGAGCCGGAGTACCAGCCGGCGCCGGTCCATCCTTTGCATCGCTACGCAGCCCAGCCGCCGCAGGTGCCCGCGCATCAAGCGCCGCCCGCGCAGGACTATGACGAGCAGCCTCAGCACCAATACGCCGACGAGCCGCTGCAGGACCCGTCGCGCTATGACGACGCGCTGTATGGGCGATTAGAGACCGGCGAGCACGACTATCAGCGCGATCCGGCCTATCCGGACGATCCCTACGCCTACCAGGGCGAATATGAGGAAGAGCCCGCGCCGAAGAAGCGTTCGAGCGGCCTGATGACGGTCGTTGCGGTTCTGGCGCTGGCCGTGGTGGGGACGGGGGCTGCCTTTGCCTATCGCACCTTTGTCGGTTCGCCCCGCAGTGGCGAGCCGCCGATCATCAGGGCCGACAACAGCCCGACCAAGGTGGTGCCGGCGCCATCAGACGCCGGCGCTGGCAAGACCCCCGACCGCATGCTGTCGGGCGATGGCGGCGAGAAGCTGGTGTCGCGCGAAGAAACGCCGGTCGACGTCAATTCGAGGTCCGGCGGGCCGCGCGTGGTGTTTCCGCCGCTGAACCAGAACGCCAACCCGCCGCCGGCCTCGAGTGTATCGCCGTCGGCGCCGATGGCTACGGCCGCCAACGGCACGATGCCGAACAACGAACCGCGCAGGATCAGGACGCTCGCGGTCAAGGGCGACGCCGCTGATAACGGCGGCATCCCGGCAGGCGCCAACGCGCCGCAGAGGCCGGCGCCGCCGACGCGTTCCGTCGCTGCCCAGGCCGTGGCTCCTGGTCCCGGTCCCACTGTACCGCCGGCGCGTAACCCGGCATCCGCCAATGCCAGCGCCAATACGCCAATGTCGCTCGCTCCCGGACAAGCGCCCGATTCCGCGCCGCCGGCCCGGATGGCGGCGACCAATCCGACCCAGACGGCCGCCCCGACCAGCGGCGGCTATCTGGTGCAGGTCTCCTCACAGAAGAACGAGGCGGACGCGCAGGCTTCCTATCGCGCGCTGCAGGGCAAGTTCCCGAACGTGCTCGGGCCGCACTCGTCGCTGGTGAAGCGGGTCGATCTCGGCGAAAAAGGCGTCTATTACCGCGCCTTCGCCGGCCCGTTCGGCTCGTCCGAGGAGGCGGCGCAGGTCTGCAGCAGCCTGAAATCTGCCGGCGGACAGTGCTTCGTCCAAAGGAATTAACGGCGGTTTCCTTGACCCAGGTGCTCTGAGGGGCCTAATCGGCCCCCATGAGCAGCCGCGCATTCATCACGGGCGTATCGGGACTGGAACTGAGCGCCACGGAGCGCGAGTTCATCCGTGGGATGCGGCCGTGGGGCTTCATCCTGTTCAAACGCAATATCGAGTCGCCAGGTCAAGTATCTGACCTTGTTGGTGAATTGCGGGATTGTCTGGGCAAGGCGGATGCGCCGGTGCTGATCGACCAGGAAGGCGGGCGGGTCGCCCGGCTGGGGCCGCCGCATTGGCCGGCCTATCCGCCTGGCGCCGTATTCGGCGCGCTCTACGACCTCGACAAGGAGCTGGGGCTAAAGGCTGCGCGGCTCAGCTCGCGCCTGATCGCGGCCGACCTGATCGACCTCGGTATTACCGTCGATTGCCTGCCGCTGGCGGACGTGCCGGTGGCCGGCGCCGACGCCGTGATCGGCGACCGGGCCTATGGAACCGAGCCGGCCAAGGTCGCGGCGATCGCCCGCGCCGTCACCGAGGGACTGGAACAGGGTGGCGTGCTGCCGGTTCTCAAACATATTCCCGGCCACGGGCGGGCCACCGCTGATAGCCATCATCAGCTTCCGACGGTCGATACCCCGCGGAATGAGCTGGAACGGACCGATTTCGCCGCCTTTCAACCGCTGGCGGACCTGCCGATGGCGATGACCGCACATGTTGTGTTTAGCGCGCTAGACCCCGCCCAACCGGCGACGACTTCTGCGACAATCATCCGGCAGGTGATTCGCGGCGTAATTGGGTTCCAAGGCTTGTTGATGAGTGATGACGTGTCCATGAATGCCCTGGCGGGATCAATCGCCGAACGGACCCGCGCCATTGTCAACGCCGGCTGCGACATGGTCCTGCATTGCAACGGCAAGCTCGACGAGATGCGCGACGTGGCGCGCGAGACGCCGGAACTGGCGGGCGAGGCCCTGGATCGCGCCAGGCGGGCGCTGGCCTCGCGAAAGCGTCCCGAGCCCTTCGACCGGCAGGCGGCGCGGGCTGAACTTGAAGCGTTGATGGATCGGGTAGGAACGGCATGACGGCTGAGATTCTATCGTTTGAAACCGGACGGCCCGCCGAGATCGCTGACAGCGAGGCGGCGCTCGTCGTCGACGTCGAAGGCTATGAGGGCCCGCTCGACCTGCTGCTCACGCTCGCGCGCCAACAGAAAGTCGATCTCGCCAAGATATCGATCTTGGCGCTGGCCGATCAGTATCTGACGTTCATCGAGGCCGCGCGAAAGATCCGCCTCGAACTCGCGGCCGATTACCTCGTGATGGCTGCCTGGCTCGCCTACCTGAAATCACGCCTGCTGCTGCCTGAGCCGCCCACGCCGGACGGACCGAGTGCGGAAGAAATGGCGACCGCACTCGCCAACCGGCTGCGCCGGCTCGAGGCCATTCGCGAAGCGGCCAACCGGCTGATGAACCGTCCGCAGTTCCAGCGCGATATTTTCCCGCGCGGCAATCCGGAATCGATCGCTGAAATCCGTCACCCCAAATTCACCGCAACCCTGTTCGACCTGCTCACCGCCTATGCCGTGCAGCGCCAGCAGCGCGTGCTGGCGACGGTGCATCTGGCCAAGCGCACGGTGTGGTCGCTGGCCGAAGCGCGCGCCTCGCTGGAGCGGCTGGTCGGCATGACCGAGGCCGAGGACTGGAGCTGCCTCGACGATTTCCTGCTCAGCTACGTGGTCGATCCCTCGCAGCGGGCGACGGTGTTTGCGTCGAGCTTCGCCGCAGCGCTCGAACTGGTGCGCGAAGGCGAGATGGAATTGAACCAGAAAGAGGCGTTCGCGCCGCTGTATTTTCGTAAGCGTCCGCCGCAGGCAGCGATGCCCGCGCCGGATATGACGGTCGAGTAGTGGAAGGAGACCTAGCCATGGCAAGCCTGGCGGAAAAACGCATGGAAGATGCCGAGGATCATCCCATCGACCAGAATATCGAAGTTGAGGCGCGGCCAGAGGAATTGCGGCTTCTCGAAGCGCTGCTGTTTGCCTCTGCCGAGCCGATCGATCAGGCGACGCTCGCCAAGCGCATGCCCGATGGCGTCGACGTCAAGGCGGCGCTGGCGCAACTGCAGGCGGAATACGCCCCGCGCGGCGTCAATCTGGTACGCGTCGCCAACAAATGGACCTTTCGCACCGCCGGCGATCTGTCGTGGCTGATGACGCGCGAAAGCACCGAGACGCGGCGGCTGTCGCGGGCGGCCATCGAGGTGCTCGCGATCATCGCCTATCACCAGCCGGTGACGCGCGCCGAGATCGAGGAGATCCGCGGCGTGATCACGTCCAAGGGAACGCTGGATGTGCTGCTGGAAACCGGATGGATCCGTCCCCGCGGCCGCCGCAAGACGCCGGGCCGGCCGCTCACCTTCGGCACGACCGAGGCGTTCCTGTCGCAGTTCAGCCTGGAAGCGCTCGGCGACCTGCCGGGCCTGGAAGAGCTGAAGGGGACGGGGCTACTGGATTCGCGGCTGCCTTCCGGCTTCAGCGTTCCGACGCCGTCCGACGATGTGGCGCTGCGAGAGGACGAGGATCCGCTGGATGCGGGCGATAGTCTGGAACTTCTGCTGGCGCCGGCCGCCGAGCCTGAAGAGGGCGGTGGAGCTGGTTCTGAAGGCTCAGCCGGCTAGCCCCGCAAGCGGGGTTAATGATAGCCATAATACGTAGCCGCGACAGCGATTTGCCGCGGCGTGGGTCCTTGTTTTTGACACCCGCCGGGCCTACCTTCCGCCAAAGCTTGGCCGGTATCCGGCCGTCTCTTTTGGAGGGTTGCAGGATGGGTTCGCTTAGCATTTGGCACTGGATCGTCGTGATCGCAGTGGTCCTGCTGCTGTTCGGCCGCGGCAAGATTTCGGACCTGATGGGCGATGTCGCGAATGGCATCAAGGCCTTCAAGAAGGGCATGCAGGACGATGACAAGCCTGCAGAAAAGCCCGCCGAACCGGTGAAGACCATTGATCACAATGCGACGCCGGCGCCCACGGCGGCCCGGACGGATGTCGGCAGCAAGGCTGTCTGAACCAGGCATCTTGAGCCAGGCGTCGGTTGAAAGCCGGTTTGAGAAAAGGCGCGGGCGTCCCCAAATCTTGCTAAATAGGGTTTGGGCGCGGACATCTCGCGCGAGCGGAAGAATTCATGTTCGACATCGGGTGGAGTGAACTGGTCGTCATCGCGGTTGTCGCGCTGATTGCCATCGGCCCGAAAGAGCTGCCGGGCGTCCTGCGCATGGTCGGGCAATGGATGGGCAAGGCGCGCAAGATGGCGTCCGAATTCCAGGGCCAGTTCCAGGAGGCCATGCGCGAGGCCGAAATGGCCGACCTCAAGAAGAGCTTTGACGAGGTCAAGGACGTGGCGACAGGCCTCTCCCCGGGCAACGTCATGACCTCGCTGCAGAAGGACGTCAGCGACGCCCTGCAGATCGGCGACATCGACAAGCCTGCCACCCCACCCAACGATGCGCAGGTGGCCGCCGCAATCGGCGAACCCGTCACCCCGACGACGCCCGCCGCGCCGACGCCGGAGACCTTCGTCGAAGCCGAGGCGCATGCGGCGTCCGAGCCGCTTGTGATCACGCGTGAAGTTCAGGCGGCGGCGCAGGATATCGCGCCCGCGGCGCCTGACGTTCTCAAGGACGCCAAAGCGTCATGACCATCGAGGATATCGAGGCTAGCAAGGCGCCATTGATGGATCATTTGATCGAGCTGCGCTCGCGGCTGATCAAGGCGCTGTTGGCCTTCGGTATTGCGTTCATCTTCTGCTTCTTCTTCGCCAAGCAGATCTACAACGTGCTGGTCTGGCCGTTCGTCTGGGTGGCGGGCGCCGAGAACTCGACATTCATTTACACCGCGCTGTTGGAATATTTCCTCACGCAATTGAAGCTGGCGATGTTCGGCGCTGCCTTCATCTCGTTCCCGATCGTTGCCGGGCAGATCTACATGTTCGTGGCGCCCGGCCTCTACAAGCACGAGCGCGGTGCGTTCCTGCCTTACCTGGTCGCCACGCCGTTCTTCTTCATACTCGGCTCGCTGCTGGTTTACTTCATCGTGCTGCCGATGCTGGTGCGGTTCTCGCTCGGCATGCAGCAGATGGGCGGCGATGAGAGTGCGAAGATCCAGTTGTTGCCGAAGGTCGGCGAATATCTGTCGCTGATGATGTCGCTGATCTTCGCTTTCGGCATCGCGTTCCAGCTTCCGGTTATCCTGACGCTGCTCGGGCGGATCGGCATCGTCACCTCGCAGATGCTGCGCGAGAAGCGACGCTATTTCATCGTCATCGCCTTCGTGATTGCCGCCGTTCTGACGCCGCCCGATGTGATCAGCCAGGCCTCGCTCGCGATACCGCTGCTGCTGCTCTACGAGGGCGCGATCGTTGCGGTCCGCATGGTGGAAAAGAAGGCCGCGGCCGCGCAGGCCTCGACCACGCCTCCGCCCGCCAGCCCGCCCCCGGAAGCCAACCCGGCGGAATAGGGCGGCGTTCTACCCCCTTATCGGCTGTCATTACCCGCGAAAGCGGGGAATCCAGTACGCCGAGGCCTTCCGATTCAGCACTGACGTCTCTGGAATACTGGATCGCCCGCTTTCGCGGGCGATGACGGATGTGGTACGGGATGCGCCAACACGAATGTTAATTGTCAACATAACACGTGACATTCGACGCAAGCGCCCAGGACTGACCGCCCATGCACGACATCAAATCAATCCGCGACAACCCCCAGGCCTTCGACGCCGGACTGAAGCGCCGTGGACTGTCGACGTTGTCGGCTGCGCTGCTGGCGATCGATGAAAAGCGTCGCGCGGCGATCCTGGCGTCCGAGCAGGCGCAGGCGCGGCGCAATGCGGCGTCGAAGGAAATCGGCGAGGCCAAGAAGGCCAAGGACGACGCGCGCGCCAACAAACTGATGGCCGAAGTAGCCGAGCTCAAGACTACGATGCCGGAGCTCGAGCTGGCGGCCAAGACGGCCGACGAGGAGCTGGCGAAAGAGCTCGCCGCGATTCCGAACCTGCCGCTCGACGACGTGCCCGAAGGCGCAGATGAGCACGGCAATGTGCAGCGCCACGTCTACGGCAAGATCCGCAACTATGCCTTCATGCCGAAGCCGCATGATGATCTCGGCGGCGCGCTCGGCTACATGGATTTCGAAGCCGCCGCGAAATTGAGTGGCGCGCGCTTTGTCGTGTTGAAGAAGGGGTTGGCACGACTGGAGCGTGCGATCGGACAGTTCATGCTCGACCTTCATACCAACGAGCACGGTTACACTGAGGTCAATACGCCACTATTGGTGCGCAATGACGTCATGTTCGGCACGGGCCAATTGCCGAAATTCGAGGACGACCAGTTCTGGGCTATCAAGGGCGAACTGCTTGTGGCGCCCGACGAACGATTGAAGACCGAGCGTCTCGGTCTCATCCCCACCGCCGAAGTCGCGCTGACCAACCTCGTCCGCGAATCCATCGTCGACGAAAAAGAACTGCCGATGCGGCTGACTGCGCTGACGCCGTGCTTCCGCGCTGAAGCGGGTGCGGCGGGCCGCGATACCCGCGGCATGATCCGGCAGCATCAATTTACAAAAGTCGAGTTGGTCTCGATCGCAACCCCCGAGACCAGCCGCGATGAGCACGAGCGCATGCTGTCCTGCGCCGAGGAAGTGCTGCGGCGGCTCGATCTGCATTACCGCGTAATGACGCTGTGCTCCGGCGACATGGGATTTTCCGCACAAAAAACCTACGACATCGAGGTTTGGATGCCGGGGCAGGGCGAGGGTGGCGCTTACCGCGAAATCTCGAGCTGCTCGGTGTGCGGCGACTTTCAGGCACGGCGGATGGACGCGCGCTCGCGTGGGCCCGACGGCAAGCCGCGTTTCGTTCATACGCTGAACGGCTCCGGCACGGCGGTCGGCCGCGCGCTGATTGCGGTCATGGAAACCTACCAGCAGGAAGACGGCGCGATCGCGGTGCCCGACGTGCTGCAGCCCTATATGGGCGGGCTCAAGACAATCGAGCGGGACAAATAGCGCAAAGCAAAATGGCATTGCATCGCGACATCTTTTGGATCGGGAGGCAATGGGCTGTTACCGGCCACGGGATGCAATTGATCGACCAGCGACTGACGGGCGCGTTCGATATCGAAGTGGCACGGCTGTGGGACGACGATCTGATCGCGCGCATGCATGCCAAGGAGTGGCTCAACGCCGGGGATTTCGAAAAGGGGCTGGCGGTTGCGCGAACGCGACATTCGCAGCCGCAGGCGGGATCGACTTCAGTGGTCGCGCCGCCGGCTCCAGCGATCGAGCCGGTCGCGCCGCCTCCGCCGCCGAAGCCGGAGCGGCCCGCTACCGTTGAGCCGCCGCAGCCGCCTCCGGCACCGCCGGAGGCCGTGAGCCCACAGCCTCTACCCATCGAGCCGCCTAAGCAGGAATCGCCAGACCTGCAGATGAAAATCGACGGCGGCGCCAGATTCGCGCGTCCCTGGCGCGTCTGGGTGAAGAAAACATGAGTAAATGGGCCGGTTTGCCTCAGCCGCGATAGCCGGATAAGACGACGCCCAAAGGCAAGAGCCTGCCTCGACCTGAACCAGAAGGCATTTTGACGGATGCGAGTTCTCTGCACCAACGACGACGGCATTCATGCGCCGGGCTTGAAGATCGTCGAGGAGATCGCCCGCGCGCTGTCTGACGACGTCTGGATCGTGGCGCCGGAGCTCGATCAGTCCGGCGTCTCGCATTCGTTGTCGCTGAACGATCCCTTGCGGCTGCGCGAAGTCGGTCCGCGCCATTTCGCGGTGCGGGGCACGCCGACCGATTGCGTGATCATGGGTTCGCGCCACATCCTCGGCGAGAAGATGCCCGATCTGGTGCTGTCCGGCGTCAACAAGGGCCGCAACGTCGCCGAGGACGTCGTCTATTCCGGCACCATCGCCGGCGCCCTTGAGGGCACGATCCTGGGAATACCGTCGTTTGCACTTAGCCAGGAATTTTCCATCGAGACCCGTCACGCGCCGCTGTGGGACACCGCGCTGAAATTCGGTCCGGATATCCTGCGCAAGGTGATCGATGCCGGGGTGCCGAAGAACACGGTAATCAACGTCAATTTCCCCGCCTGCACGCCCGACCGGGTCAAGGGCGTGCGCGTGACGCGTCAGGGCAAGCGCAATCTCGGCTTCCTCAAGGTCGACAAGCGCCACGACGGCCGCGGCAATCCCTATTTCTGGATCGGCTTTGAGCGCGCCGCGATGATGGATACGCCGGCCGAAGGCACCGATCTTGCTGCACTTGCGGCACGCTACGTATCGGTCACCCCGCTGCGACTCGATCGCACCGATGAAGCGTTCTCGGAAGAGCTGACGACGACGCTGAAATAAGCCCCGGTCGAACTCGTCATACCCGCGAAGGCGGGTATCCAGTACGCCGCGGCATCTCAGTTCAATCACAGGTCTCTGGGATACTGGATCATCCGCCTTCGCGGATGATGACGGCTGGGTGTACGGATTGACGAGCTAAACCGGGGCGCTCTTCATCGTCGCGGCGATGACCTGGGCCAGCGTTTCCAGTTGGAACGGCTTCTGCAGCGCGGGGCGGTCGCGATATTCCTGGGGCAGGCCGGAGGAGCCGTAGCCGGTCGCAAAGATGAACGGGCGCTTGCGCGCCGTGATCAGCTCGGCGACCGGCGTGATTACCTTGCCGTTGACGTTGACGTCGAGAATGGCGAGATCGAATTCGGTCGATTGCACCAGCTTGACCGCTTCGCCGATTTCGCCGGCCTCGGCAGCTACGCTGTGGCCCAGCTCTTCCAGCATGTCAGCGACCATCATCCGGATCATAACCTCGTCTTCAACGAGGAAAACAGAACAGCCCGCCGGCCGTGTCGCTATCATGAGGGGAATCCTTGCCCTTCTAAGGCTTTGAGGTTCGCAAAAAACACCCCTGGGCGCAACGTCGACATGAACCGGCACGCTTTGAAGCAAAGACTCCGGCGACGGGATTAGCCGTGCCCTAACGCCGGGGGTAGGTTAGCAGTTCCCGAAGCCGGAACCAAAATCTTGAGGAAATTCTTCCTTAAGTGCGCGCACGCTATTACATCTCGGCGAGGCCAGAGCCCGCCGCGAGACCGCAATGTCGCAAGAACCGCCCGAGAAGATGATGTTTCAGCTCACCCTGCGGCGGCGGGGGATCAGCGACCAGGCGGTGCTGCGCGCCATGGAAGCGGTGCCGCGGGAGGTTTTCGTGGCGGCTGGCGACCGCGGTCATGCCTACCGCGACAGCGCGCTCGGTATCGCCTGCGGGCAGACCATCAGCCAGCCCTTCGTCGTGGCCTACATGACCGAGCAGCTGCAACTGCAGAAGGGCCACAAGGTGCTCGAGATCGGTACCGGCTCGGGCTATCAGGCCGCGGTGCTGTCGCGGTTATGCGCGCACGTCCTCACCATTGAGCGCTACCGGACGCTGGCGGACACGGCCCGCGACCGGCTCGAAGCGCTCGGCTACTACAATATCGAGGTGATGAACGGCGACGGCTTTGACATACCGGCGGGCGCGGGCGATTTCGACCGCATCATCGTGACGGCTGCGATGGAGCAAATTCCGGAAAAGCTGCTGGAGCGGCTGGTGCTGCGCGGCATTCTGATCGCACCGGTCGGCCCCCATCACGGCACCCAGACGCTGGTCAGGATGACCAGGACGGACAGCGGGTTCGAGCGCAAGGAATTGGTCGATGTCCGCTTCGTCCCGGCCCTGCCGGGAATTGCGCGCGAACTGTAGAATCCCGGATTGGCGGTTCCCGCCAACATCTTATTCCAAGGGTTAAGCGGTTATTTACTCGGTCAGTGTTTACTCAAAACAGTATTTTGTTGCGTACGAGTGAGTAACCATGTCCCGTGTCGCCGAGTTGCTTCGCTCGCGTCGGGTGCCGCAGGTCGCGGTGCTGACGCTGATGTCGGTCGGCTTTGCCGGCTGCAGCGCCGATATGCAGACGCGCTTTTCCGATAGCTCGTTCTCCAATCCCTTCGCCTCGCAGCCCGAAGCCACCGGTTCGGTGCGCCCGCCCGCCGCCGAGCGCCGCGAGCCGCCGCAATACGCCCGGCCGCAGGCGTCCGCGCCGCAATTCCAATCCCAGGCTCTGCCGCCGCCCGCCGTCGTTGCGCCGTCTGCTTATCCGGCCAGTTCGGGCGGGGTGTCGGGAGGAGGGCGCGGGGTTTCGTCCTATGCACCGCCGTCCCATTCCCCCATCGAGACCACCTCCACGGTACCGCCGCGCTCGGTCGCGGCCGTGCGCCCGGCTGCGCCGAACGGCACCGCGATCATCGTTGGCACCAGCGACACGCTCGACATTCTGGCGAAACGCTACAACGTTTCATCTGCCGCGATCCTGCAGGCCAATGGCTACAAGGGCCCGCGCGTGCTGTCGCCCGGCCAGCAACTGATCATTCCGCGGCAGACCGCGGTGGCTGCGGCCGCCCCGGCGCTCGCGCCGCCGGCCAGCAAGCCGGTTGCCGCTGCGGCCGCACCCTCGAGCGTCCATATCGTCAATCGCGGCGATACGCTGATGAGCATCGCGCGCCGGAACAATGTGCCGGTTACCGAACTCGCCAAGGCCAACAATCTCGATCAGTCCGCCAAGCTCAGCCTCGGCATGAAGCTCACCGTGCCCGGTTCGAAGTCCGCGGCAGCCGTTGCTCCGGTCGCGCAGCCCGTCGCCGCCGCACCCGCCCAGCCGGTTGCCCAGGTTGCAGCGCCGGCCACCAAGATGGCGTCCGCCGGCGGTCCGCCGCAGAGCGCGCGGCTGGCGTCTGCCACCACCAATGTCGTGGAAGAAAAGCCCGTCGTCGAGCAAGCCTCGATCAAGCCGAGCGAAGCCACCGGCGCGCTGCCGACGTTCCGCTGGCCGGTGCGCGGCAAGGTGATCACGAGCTACGGCGCCAAGACCAACGGCAAGTCGAATGACGGCATCAACCTGGCGGTGCCCGAAGGCACGCCGGTGAAGGCGGCGGAAGATGGTGTGGTCGCCTATTCCGGCAACGAGCTCAAGGGTTACGGAAATCTGGTTCTGGTACGGCACTCCAACGGCTACGTCACCGCATATGCCCATGCGAGTGAACTGCTGGTAAAGCGCGGCGATACGATCAAGCGCGGCCAGATCATTGCCAAATCGGGTCAATCGGGCGAGGTGGGGTCGCCGCAGCTCCACTTCGAGATCCGCAAGGGATCTTCACCGGTTGACCCGCTTCAATTCCTGAACGGGGCGTGATCGGCTAGCTACGCAGCGGCGTCGCCACACCCCACAACTGTCGTCGCCCGGCCTTGTGCGCAATTGCGCACTGGGACCGGGCGATCCAGTATTCCAGAGCAGTTGCGATTGAGCCGAGAAGCCGCGGCATACTGGATCCCCGCCTTCGCGGGGATGACGGTCAGAGTCAAAGGCGCGACCGCGTCACTTCCCCGAAAGCCTCACGCCCAGCCGTCCCGCCAGTTCCTGCGTGAACTGCCAGGCCACGCGGCCCGAGCGGGAGCCGCGCGTGGTCGACCATTCCAGAGCCTCGCGCTCCAGCTCTTCATCGGCCATCGCGATGCCGAAATGGCCGCAATAGCCCCGCACCATCGCCAGATATTCGTCCTGGCTGCAGCGATGGAAGCCGAGCCAGAGCCCAAAACGGTCTGACAGCGACACCTTCTCCTCGACCGCTTCGCCCGGGTTGATCGCGGTCGAGCGTTCGTTCTCGATCATCTCGCGCGCCAAAAGGTGCCGCCGGTTCGAGGTGGCGTAGAGGATGACGTTGTCGGGACGTCCCTCGATACCGCCTTCCAGCACCGCCTTCAGCGATTTGTAGGAGGCGTCGTTGCCGTCGAAGGAGAGGTCGTCGCAGAACACGATGAAGCGGAAATCGGAGCTGCGCAGCAGGTCCATCAGGCCGGGCAGGCTCTCGATGTCCTCGCGGTGGATCTCGATCAGCTTCAGCCGGTCGGCCGGCTTGCGGTCGATATTGATGTTGGCGTGAGTGGCCTTCACCAGCGACGACTTGCCCATGCCGCGCGCGCCCCACAGCAGCGCGTTGTTCGCGGGCAGCCCGTCGGCAAAGCGTTCGGTGTTTTCGATCAGGATGTCGCGCACCTGGTCGATGCCTTTGAGCAGGCCGAGGTCGACGCGGCTGACGCGCGGCACGGGCGAAAGGCGTCCGTCCGGATGCCAGACAAAGGCGTCGGCGGAGCCGAACGACTCAACGGTCCCACCCGCCGTCGAGGCCGCGGAAAGGTGGCCGGCGATGGCTTCCAGCGCCGTTGCGATCCGCTCGGCCGTGGCACCGTTGAGGTTGTTTGCCGGACGTTTTGTCGCGGTTCTTGCAATGGCTCGCGAGGCCGCCTTGGGGGCGGCGCGAGCCGCTGTTTTCTTGGGTTTTTTTGACATTTCCGGAGTTCCTGACCGCGCAGCCTTAACGGGCCTTGGAAGGTCCCGCAAGCGGCCTAAATGAGAGGGTCGGCCACGTTGCAATTGGGCCCGCCGCCGCTATAGTCCGCGCGAATTTGCCCGGGACCGGCGATTTGCCCAAGGCGCTAAGCCCAGGCATGGCCGGTTCTTTTCCGTCTTACGAGGATTGTTCGAATGCTGATAACCCCTGCGTACGCCCAGGCTGCGGCCGGTGGCGATGCCAACAGCATGTTGATGTCGCTGCTGCCGTTCGCGCTGATCTTCGTGATCATGTATTTCCTGATTCTGCGTCCGCAGCAGAAGAAGGTGAAGGATCACCAGGAGCTGGTCAAAAACATCCGGCGCGGCGACACGGTCGTCACCTCGGGCGGCTTGGTCGGCAAGGTGACCAAGGTGGTCGACGACGACCAGATCGAGTTCGAGATTTCGGACGGCGTCCGCGTGCGGCAGATGCGGCAGATGATTTCAGGCGTCCGCGCCAAGGGCGAACCGGCCAAGGAAAAGAGTGAGGCCAAGGACGAGACGTCCGCGAGCTGAGTTTTCCGCGCCGCTTCCCGCGGCGCATTTTCCTGGATCTGACGGGTCTACTCGATGTTGTATTTCACGCGGTGGAAGGCGCTGGCGATCATTCTGACCGCGCTTGTGGTCTGCCTGTTCGCGGTTCCGAACTTCTTTCCGCAAGAGAAGGTAAAGACCTGGCCGCTCTGGGCGCAGCGGCACATCGTGCTCGGCCTCGATTTGCAGGGCGGCTCGTACCTGCTGCTCCAAATCGATTCCAATTCCGTGAAGAAGGATAGGCTCGAACAGGTCGTCGGCGAGGTGCGGCGCGTGCTGCGGGCCGACGCCAAGGTAGGCTTCACCGGGCTTGCGATCCGTAACGACGCGGTCGAAGTCCGCGTCAAGGACACCGACCTGCAGGTGGCCCTTCCCAAGCTGCGTGAACTGTCGCAGCCGCTCGGCGGCCTGCTTGGTTCCTCCGGGCAGCGCAGCCTTGAAGTCTCGGATGTCGGCGGCGGGCTGATCCGTCTCACGGTGCCGCAGGCCGCCATTACCGAGCGCATCCGACAGACCAACGAACAATCAATCCAGATCGTCGAACGCCGCATCAACCAGCTCGGCACGGTCGAGCCCCTGATCCAGCGGCAGGGCGTCGACCGCATCCTGGTTCAGGTGCCGGGCCTGCAGGATCCGACCGAGCTGATTCGCATTCTTGGCACGACCGCCAAGATGGAATTCCGCATGGTGGATCCGTCGATCTCGCCGGATCAGGCCCAGCAGGGGCGTGTGCCCGCCGGCTCGGAAGTCCTGATGAGCGAGGCGTCGCCGAAGGTGCCTTACGTCGTCAAGACGCAGGTTCTGGTTTCCGGCGGCGACCTCACCGATGCGCAGCCGGGTTTCGACCAGCGTACCAATGAGCCGATCGTCAACTTCAAGTTCAACAGCTCGGGCTCGCGAAAATTCGCACAGGCCACGTCGGAGAATGTCGGTGTGCCGTTCGCGATCATCCTCGACGGCAAGGTGATTTCCGCACCCGTGATCCGGGAGCCGATCACCGGCGGCCAGGGTCAGATCTCCGGCAGTTTCACCGTGCAGGGGGCCAACGAACTGGCGCTGCTGATGCGGGCCGGCGCGCTGCCGGCGCCGCTGACCGTGATCGAGCAGCGTACCGTCGGTCCGGGCCTCGGCCAGGACTCGATCGAGAAAGGCAAGCTTGCCGCCTACATCGGCTCGATCATGGTCATCGTGTTCATGCTGCTGACCTACCGCCTGTTCGGCGTGTTCGCCAACATCGCGGTGGCCATCAACGTCGCGATGATCTTCGGCATCCTGTCGCTGCTCAACGCCACGCTGACGCTGCCCGGCATCGCCGGCGTCGTGCTGACGGTCGGCATCGCGGTCGATTCCAACGTGCTGATCTATGAGCGTATCCGCGAAGAATTGCGCGGTGGACGCAATGCGATTTCGGCGATCGACGCCGGCTTCAGGCGGGCGCTGTCGACCATCCTGGACTCCAATATCACCACCTTCATCGCCGCAGCGGTGCTGTTTTATATCGGCACCGGGCCCGTCCGCGGCTTCGCCGTCACGCTCGGCATTGGCATCATCACTACCGTCTTCACCGCCTTTACCCTCACCAGCCTGATCGTCGCCGGCTGGGTGCGATGGAAACGGCCGAAGACCGTGCCGATTTAAGGAATAGCTGTGACTAACTACGTTCTCATCGGTCTGGGCATCCTGATCGTCGTGCTGACAGTGGTCGCGGTGCTCGATCTGTTGCCGCCGCTGCGCATCGTTCCCGACGATACGCATTTCGATTTCACGCGTTTTCGCCGCATCAGCTTCCCGATCTCGGCGGCGCTTTCAATCGTCGCGATCGTGCTGTTCTTCACCCATGGGCTGAATTTCGGCATCGACTTCAAGGGCGGCACGCTCCTGGAAGTTCAATCCAAGTCAGGTCCGGCCGACATCGGCGCGATGCGGGCGACCTTGGGCAATTTAGGCCTCGGAGAGGTTCAGCTTCAGCAGATTGGTGATCCGACCAACGTCCAGATCCGCGTCGCGGAGCAGCCCGGAGGCGACGCGGCGCAGCAGGTGGTGGTGACGAAAATCCGCGGCGCTCTTGGGGACAGTGTCGAATACCGCAAGGTCGAAGTGGTAGGCCCGCGCGTATCAGGCGAGTTGCTGGCGTTCGGCATGCTCGGCCTGATGCTCGCGATCTTCGCGATCCTGATCTATCTCTGGTTCCGGTTCGAATGGCAGTTCGCGCTGGGCGCCATGATCGCCAACGTCCACGACATCGTGCTGACGATCGGCTTCATGTCGATTTCGCAGGTCGACTTCGACCTCACCAGTATCGCGGCGCTATTGACGATTCTCGGCTACTCCCTGAACGATACGGTTGTCATCTACGACCGCATCCGGGAAATGCTGCGGCGGTACAAGAAAATGCCGATGCCGCAGCTGCTGAACGAATCAATCAATTCGACGCTGTCGCGCTCGATCATCACCCACGTCACGGTGACGCTGGCATTGCTGGCGCTGCTGGTATTCGGCGGCCACGCGATCCACAGCTTCACCGCGGTCATGATATTCGGCGTGGTGCTGGTCGGCACCTACACCTCGATCTTCATCGCCGCGCCGATCCTGATCTATCTCGGCGTCGGTGAGCACCGCGACGCACCGGATACGCCGT
The DNA here is from genome assembly GCF_023101085.1 of Bradyrhizobium sp. 170. Classification (NCBI taxonomy): domain Bacteria; kingdom Pseudomonadati; phylum Pseudomonadota; class Alphaproteobacteria; order Hyphomicrobiales; family Nitrobacteraceae; genus Bradyrhizobium; species Bradyrhizobium sp. 170. The sequence goes on from NZ_CP064703.1 coordinate 4,363,593, forward strand.
CGAAGAAGAAGGCCTGATCCGAAAGGCATGCCCTCGGGTTTGACCCGAGGGTGGAAACCGGTTTTCGGAAGCGATCATGTCCAGTCAAACACCGGGTTCCCCGGACGCCCCGCATCTTCCGAGGTCAGCGCCGATCGAAGCCTACGGCAAGGGCGGCTTCGCCTTCGCCGACATGTCGCATCGCGGCTCGCTGCTGTGCCTGCCGGATGCGATCTGGGCCTGGCAGGTCACGAAGCCTGCCGAGATCGACGAATATTCGCTGGCGCGCGTATTCAAGGCCGCCAACTCGATCGACACGCTGATCGTCGGCACCGGCACTGAAGTCTGGGTACCGCCGCGCGGCCTTCGCGAGGCGTTGCGCGCCGTGCGCGTGGTGCTCGATGCGATGCAGACGGGGCCCGCGATCCGCACCTACAACATCATGCTGGGCGAACGCCGGCGCGTTGCGGCGGCGCTGATCGCGGTGCCATGAGCGGGGCGGCGACGTCGAAGGATTCCGCCGCGTTCTGCGCCGATCTGGTGCGCACGCACGACTTTGCCCGTTATGCGTCGACGCTGTTCGTGCCGGCGATGCAGCGTCGCGCGCTGCTGTCGGTCTACGCCTTCAATGTCGAGATATCGCGCGTGCGCGAGCAGGTCAGCCAGCCACTGCCGGGCGAAATACGGCTGCAATGGTGGACCGACATGCTGGAAGGCGCCGGCCATGGCGGCGTCGAGGGCAATCCGGTCGCAGCCGAGCTCTTGCAGACGATCGGCGAATTCCGCCTGCCGGTCGAGCCGCTGTCGCGGCTGATCGAGGAGCATCAGTTCGACCTCTACAACGATCCGATGCCGTCGATGGCGGCGCTGGAAGGGTATGTCACCGACACCTCCGCGGCGCTGTTCTCGCTCGGCGCGCGGATCGCGGCACAGCCGTCGGCCTTGATCGACCATCTCGCGCGCCATGCCGGGCTGGCCCAGGGCATGGCGCATGTGATAGCGGCGCTGCCGCTCGATGCCGCGCGGCGACAGCTATTCCTGCCGCTGCAATTGCTGCAGCAACACGGCAGCGGGATGGAGGAAGTTTTTTCGGGCAAGCAGACGCCGCGGGCGCGTGCCGCGATCGACCAGTTGGTGGGAGACGCCCGAAAGAACCTCCGTACGGCCTTCGAGCTGCTCATACATATGCCGCCACAGGCGCGGCCGGTGTTCCTTCCGCTGGCGCTGGTCCGCCGCGATCTGAAGCGCATGTCACGTGCTGACTTCGATCCCTTCGTACCACAGGCGACGTCGCGGTTGCGGACCTTGTGGACGTTGTGGCGCGCCTCGCGGACACGCGAGTTTGGCGGGTAGGAAGCTTGCTGCGCATGAGGCCGTCATACCCCGCGAAAGCGGGGTATCCAGTACGCCGCGGCCTATCGGTTCAATCACTTACGTCTCTGGAATACTGGGTCACCCGCCTTCGCGGGTGACGACAGCAAACGTCAAGTTGACGGACGATCCATGTCCGCGCTCTCGAAATTGAACCGGTCCCGCAGATTCTTCCGCGACTCCAGAATGTCCTTCAGGAACGCGCGGTCGACGTCGCTCGTGATCAGCGGCTCGATCAGGTCGAGCTGGTTCATGGCGACGAGCTGCAATATTTCCGTGCGCGGCTTGCCGGCGGCATCGCGCGGCAGCGCATGCACCACCTGGATATGCTCCGGCGGCTTGACGCCCTTGGCTGCGGCGAGTTCGCTGCGCAGCTGCTTTTCCAGCGCGACCTTGTCGGCCTCGACGAAGGCGTACAGTCCCACACCGGTGCGGCGGTCGGCGAATGCGACGATGGCGGTGTCGCGCACGTCGGGGTTCTTCCTGATCAGTTCGATCAGCACAGGTGCGTCATTGACCAGCCGGCGGCCGCCGCCCTCGCGATCGGTGAAGTTGAACAGGCCGCGGGTGATGGCCTGGTAGACCTTCTTGCCGGTCTTGAGCCAAATGCTGGCGACAAAGGATTTGCGTGCGAGAATCTTGCGCTCCATCGGCGTCAACGCCTGTGGCGCATAGCTGCGCTTGTGCTTCAGAAGATGCCGCAGATCCTCGTAGGCCGCGATCCGGAACAGGCGGCTTCTTGTCTTGAAGCAGGCGGCCAGCTGAAAATCGGTCACATAGGCGCGGCCGTTGCTTCCGCGCAGCCAGTTCTGCTCCTTCGCGAGATCATTGTGGCAGATGCCGGCACGGTGCAGCTTGCGAAGCGCGAGTTTGGCGGATCGGAAATAGGCGAGGTCGCCATGGGGCTTGGCCAGATGCAGCGCGACGCCGTCGATGAAGCCGCGCACCAGCGCGCTTCGGCCGGCCCAGAGCAGCTTCGGGCCGACGTCGAGATCGCGCGCCAGCGCCAGCGCGCGGCGCTCGCGGGCGAACAGATGGCGGGCGAGCGGATAGGACCATAGCGGCACCTGGTCGAGCCGGCGCAGCACGGCGTCGACCTCGCCGGCATCATCGCGAAAGCGGCCGCGCTCGACGGTCGAGAACACGTCGCGCTTCAGCAGCACGCCTTCGGTCCATCGCGCCGACAGAATGGCGGCGTCATCTTTCGGCAAGCTCATGGTGTTACGCCGCCGCCGCTACACGAAGATGATCGGCGATCCAGCGATCGAGATCGGCAAGGGCGCGAGCGCTGAGCGCCTGCTTCTTGGCAACCGTCTTCTCGTTGCCGCGCAGCCGCGTGCCATCCGCTTTCTTGGTCGGCAAGCTCGCAAGCGGCGGGAACAGCCCGAAATTGATGTTCATCGGCTGGAATGAGCGCGTTCCAGCTTCGATGGTCTCGATGTGGCCCCCGGTGATGTGGCCAAGCAGCGAGCCCAGCGCTGTGGTCACCGGCGGCGGTTCGAGCGTCTGCGCCCGGGCGTTCGCCGCGGCGTAGAGGCCTGCGATCAGGCCGATGCTGGCGGATTCCACATAGCCCTCGCAGCCGGTCATCTGGCCGGCGAAGCGCAGCCTTGGCTGCGCGCGCAAGCGCAACTGCCCATCGAGGAGTTTTGGCGAGTTCAGGAAGGTATTGCGGTGCAGGCCGCCGAGCCGGGCGAATTCGGCGTTCTCGAGGCCTGGAATGGTGCGGAATACGCGCTGCTGCGCGCCGTAGTTCAGCTTGGTCTGGAAGCCGACCATGTTGTAGAGCGTGCCGAGCTTGTTGTCCTGGCGCAGTTGCACGATCGCGTAGGCCTTGACCGTCGGGTTGTGCGGATTGGTCAACCCGACCGGCTTCATCGGCCCGTGCCGCAACGTCTCGTGGCCGCGCTCGGCCATCACCTCGACCGGCAGGCAGCCGTCGAAATAGGGCGTGTTGGTCTCCCAATCCTTGAAATCCACCTTCTCGCCGGCCAGCAGCGCCGCGACGAAAGCGTCATACTGCTCTTTCGTCATCGGGCAGTTGATGTAGTCGGCGCCGGTGCCGCCCGGCCCGACCTTGTCGTAGCGCGACTGAAACCACGCCACCGACATGTCGATGGAATCCTTGTGCACGATCGGCGCGATCGCATCAAAGAACGCCAGCGCGTTCTCGTCGGTGAGTTCGCGGATGGCGTCCGCTAGCGGCGCCGAGGTGAGGGGGCCGGTCGCGACGATCACGTTGCCCCATTCGGCAGGCGGCAGACCGGCGATTTCGGCGCGGTCGATCTCGATCAGGGGATGGTCGTGCAGCGCCTTGGTGACGGCTGCGGAAAACCCGTCACGATCGACCGCCAGCGCCCCGCCAGCGGGCACCTGGTTGGCATCGGCGCAGCGCATGATCAGCGAGCCCAGCCGGCGCATTTCGGCATGCAGCAGGCCGACGGCGTTGTTGGCGGCGTCGTCCGAGCGGAACGAGTTGGAGCAGACGAGCTCGGCCAGGCCCTCGGTGCGGTGCGCCTCGGTCATCCGCAACGGGCGCATCTCGTGCAGGACGACGCGAACGCCCGCATTGGCGACCTGCCAGGCGGCTTCCGAACCGGCAAGACCGCCGCCAATCACATGGACGGTGTCAGTTTGGGGAGTTGAGGAAATCATGCGCGCAGGGTTAGCGCGTTTTCAGATCTAGTGCACCTACCATAGCGTTTTCGAGCGAAGTGGGATGCCGGTTCGCGTGAAGAAAACCCGTCAAACCAAAGACTGAAAACGACAACGCCCGCAGCGGGGGCGGGCGTTATCCGTTCGTCAGGCGGCCGAACAGAGATCAGCCGGCGTAGGTTCCGGCTGCAACGCGCGGAATGTCCGAACGATCGAGGCCGATATCGGCCAGTTCGCGATCGCTAAGCTGGGACAGTTCGCTGACATTGCGCTGATAATCCCGGAACGCCTGGATCATGCGGATGAGCGAGAGTAGCATCGTAGTCTCCTTGCAGTTGCGATTCAGCCCTTGGGGGACGGCCTCATCGTTGAAATGAATATAGCTTAGATTCCGCAGTGCAGAAGTTCCTATGTTGCGATGCAGCTAATCCCAAAACGCATGACTACGGTAGGGTCCGCTTAACCTTTGCGCATGGCTGTCGGATCAGCCGGCCCCCGTCCTCGCCAGCGTGCTTCATTCATGCAAGTAATGCCGTGAATTTGGAGGTTTTTGTAATTTCCAGATTAACTCTTGCCGTTTGCCAAGTGGCGATCAGGAAAGCTGTATAGAAGCTCCCGAGCGCCCGGTGCCGACAAAATGTGCTTCAAAGGGCAGGCTTTTTGAAACTTTCTTATGCGCAAATCGCATGCAATCTATCATTAATAAATGAATATATATTCACTATCACGGACCGCGAACTATTACTGAGTTCATGGCCGGGAGCGACGACTAATGTGTGTGACGGGCTAATATGTCGGCACGGCCCACGCGAAACGGACCCTATGCGCCGGTGCCTTGGCCGCCTGTCACGCGCAAGGTAGCCCCGACTCATTCGGCCTATCGCCCGTCGTCTGCGTACCATGCTCAACAAATTATCGCAGCCACCTGCGATAGCAGCCCTGGCATATGCCGTGTCTCCCGCCGACGCCGCGCGAGTCAAAGCGGCCTGCAGCGGCGACAACCTGAGCGAGACTGAAACGATGATCGAGAACATGGCGGACGGCGAAGGGAAGATCGTCGCGCAGAAGGAAATCGCGGCTGCGCAGGATGCGCTGCTGGGCGGCAAGGCGGGTGCCTGCGCGGCGCATCTAAGCAAGGCGATGCAAGCGAGTGCGGCGAAGTAGAGCGGATGGCAAAGGGCCAGTCGACTTGAGATCGACCCTTTGAATTTTTCCGTTCAAGGCGCGCGCGAAAGCTGCGTGGCGAAGTGGCCTATGGTCTTCGCGTAAACTTCGCTCTTGTTCCACTCCTTGATCACAGCGAAATTGGCGCTGCCGGGCTCCCAATCCTTGCCCTTTTGCCAACCATGGCCGGCGAGGAAGTTCGCAGTCGAGGCCAGCACGTCCGGCGGGCTGCGCAGGAGATCGCGGCGTCCATTACCGTCGAAATCGACTGCGAACTTGATGTAGGACGACGGCATGAACTGGGTCTGGCCGATTTCACCGGCCCATGCGCCGCGCAGTTCCTGAGGGGCTACATCGCCGCGCTCGACGATGCGAAGCGCGTCCATCAGTTCGGCCTTGAACATGTCGGTGCGGCGGCAATCATAGGCGAGTGTAGCCAGCGCGCGGATAGTCGGGAATTTTCCGATGTTGACGCCGTAATCGGTTTCCAGGCCCCAGATCGCCACCAGCACCTCGCCCGGTACGCCATAGGTCTGTTCGATGCGCCCGAGCACCGAGCCGTATTGCTTGAGCATGTTGGCGCCGCGTGCAAGCCGCGGCGGCACCATGCGGCCGGAAAACTCCTCGAAACTTTGCGTGAAGACCTTTTGCGACTGGTCGCGGGCCAGCACGCTCTTGTCCATGACGACACCGGTCAGGCCGGTCTGAATGGCGGACGCCGAAATCCCTTTGGCGGCGGCTTCCTTCTTGAAGTCCTCTAGCCAGGCTTCGAACGAGCCGGAACCGCAGGGAGCCGCGAACGAGGGCGCTGCGACTGTCAGCAGCAGTGCGCCAAGGGTCAACGCGCGGATGGAAAAGCGAGAGGTCATCGTGTCGTTCGCTCCAAGGTCGATTCGCCATCGACGTTAGTGTCGAAACCACACCGAATGTTCGAAGCAAGAGCGGCCAAAACAAGGCTTCTCATCAAGGCTTCGAATGCATTGCTGTCCGGACGGTCAATTCATCGTTAACCTGCCATCCAGGCATTGCCGCGCGTTGCGAATGGCGAACCGCCGGTCAGGTATCGACCGACGGTCTTATCGAATCGAGTTCCCTGCACCTTACGCGTTATCCTTGCGCCGCCAGGGGAACAGGTTGGCCGGGAAATCGGCCGCAGGCCTACGCTCGCGCGGCGGCCGAGGCGGAAGCGGCTGCGGGTTGAGTTCCGGCTCGATCGTCTCCCGATAGAGATGCCAGGTGGCGTGCCCAAGCAGGGGAATGACGACGGCGAGGCCGAGGAAGGCCGGCAACGATCCCGCCACCAGGAGCATCGCGACGATCAATCCCCAGGCCGCCATCGGCGCGGGATTTCGTGCAACCGCGCGCAGCGAGGTCACCATCGCATCGCCGGCGCCGGCATGACGGTCGAGCATCAGCGGGAACGACACCACGCTGATGCATAGCGCGACGAGGGCAAACAGGAAGCCGACACCGCAGCCGACCACGATCAGCCACCAACCTTGCGGCGTCGTCAGCACGCGTTCGGCGAAATCGGAAACGCCGGTCACGCCTGCATAGCCGAACGCGGCGATGTAGATCGCCTGCGCGGTAGCCACCCACGTCACGAACAGCGCGAGCAACAGCACGCCGAGCCCGAGCATCGCGCCGAACGATGGCGAGCGCACGACCTCGATCGCGTCCCAGGCGGTTGCCGGTTCGCCGTGTTCGCGACGGCGGCTCATTTCGTAGAGGCCGAGCGCAGCAAACGGGCCGAGCAGGGCAAAGCCGGCGGCGAGCGGAAACAGCAGCGGCAGCACCGAATAGCCGTGCACGGCGCGCGCCAGCATCAATCCGAGTACGGGATAGATGATGCACAGGATGATGGCGTGGCTTGGCACGGCTTTGAAGTCTTCCCAGCCGCGCTGCAAGGCCCGATGGAGTTCCGATAGGCCTATGGTTCGGATAACCGGCGCGGCGGCGGTCTCTGGTCCGCTCTGCGCGATCGATGTGACATTGCCGTGAGATGTCGCCATGGTCGCTGTCTCCCTCGCGGTCGCATTGTGCGCCAACCGAAAGACGCAAACGCGCCGTTTCATAAAATGATCACGATCAGGCCAGACGCGAAACTGGCCATGTCGCGAACTGAGCCAACAGCGTAGTCCCAAACAGTGACAAACGCACTCACGCTTAGGTGAATGTTACATTGGCAAGTCACGTCGGGGTGGTTAAACTCATGAATGATCCCGGCGTGGCGCTGCCGGTCAAACAGTGCCGCTCAAGACTCACCATCTTCAAGTCACCCAGCTACAAGTTATTGGGAGCGAACGATGAGCATTTTCGGAAAAATCATGGGCGCAATCTTCGGCACCAAGGCGGACGCCGCGCAGGCCGGCGGCGGAGCGGCTGCGGGCGGTGGAGCGGCCGCGGGGACGTCCGGCGGATCGGCGGCACCGGCGGCCGCGACTGTCGACGTCGCGCCGATCCTGGACAAGGCAGTCGCCGCCAAGGGTGAGAAGCTGGCGTGGCGCACCTCGATCGTCGACTTGATGAAGGCGCTCGACATCGATTCCAGCTTCGCCGCACGCAAGGAGCTCGCGAAGGAACTCGGCTACACCGGCGACAGCAACGATTCCGCCAGCATGAACATCTGGCTGCACAAGCAGGTCATGACGAAGCTGGCCGCCAATGGCGGCAAGCTGCCGCCTGATATCAAGCACTGACGCTTCGCCCGGTTCACACATACGAAGGCCCGCGGCGACGCGGGCCTTCTTTTTTTGGTGCGATTGCAATGCAACAACGCACAAACGGTATCCACTTCGTGGAGAAAACGCTGTAGATGCTGGCGGGACAAGAAGGCTCGCAGAACAAGGAGGACGCCAATGAGCAATGTCGATCGCAGGACCATCCTGGCAACGGGCGCGCTTGCGCTGGCCGGTACGGCCGTGCAAGACAGCACGGCCGCAGCGCAGGCCGGCCCGAAATCGATTTTTCCGGTTGGCACGACGACCATCCCGATCGTGGGTGAGACCGATGTGTTTCCGGTGCGGCGGATCTATTGCATCGGGCGAAACTATGCCGCGCATGCGCGCGAAATGGGTTCGGACCCCAATCGCGAGCCGCCGTTCTTTTTCCAGAAGCCGACCGACGCGATCCAGAATATCGCGATCGGGAGTGTCGGCGATCATCCCTATCCCTCGCTTACCAAGAACTATCATTACGAGGTCGAACTGGTGGCGGCGCTGAAATCGGGCGGCACCAATATTCCGGCGGAGAAGGCGCTCGACCACGTTTACGGCTATGCGCTCGGCCTCGACATGACCCGGCGCGATCTGCAGCGCGCTATGGGCGACGAGAAGAAGCCATGGGAAATCGGCAAGAGCTTTGATCGCTCGGCCGTACTCGGGCCGATTCATCCCGCAACCAAGATCGGACATTTCACCAAGGGCGCGATCTCGCTGGCGGTGAATGGCACGGTCAAGCAGAACTCCGATCTGCGAAACATGATCTGGAACGTGGCGGAGCAGATCGCCAAGCTTTCGGAAGCGTTCGAACTAAAGGCCGGCGACATCATCTATTCGGGCACGCCGGAAAATGTCGGCCCGGTCGTGAAGGGCGACGTGCTGCTGTGCAAGCTCGAAGGCTTGCCGGATATGTCGATACGGATCGTTTGAGTGTACCACACCCACCGCCGTCGCCCCCGCGAAAGCAGGGGCCCATAGCCACGGAAGGCAATGATAGGCAAGAGTATCGCCCATCTTGTCTTCGATCGAGCACAACAATTGACCACACGGAGTATGGGTCCCTGCGTTCGCAGGGACGACAGCGATTTGCGAGTACCCTAGCTCACCCCATCAGGTCGGCAAATTCCGGATTTCTGCGCAGATAATCCACGACGAAGCCGCAGCCGGCGATGACCTTGCGGCCGTCGGCGCGGATCAGGTCGAGCGCGCCCCTGACCAGTTCGGAAGCGATGCCGCGGCCACGCAGCGCGCGGGGCGTTTCGGTATGGGTGATGATGACCGCCGCGGGCGTGATGCGATAGTTGGCAAACGCCACAGCGCCGTCGACGTCGAGTTCGAATCGGTTTTGAGTCTTGTTGTCGCGGACGGCGGCCATGCAGCGATTCCCGGATGATTCACCCTTTCATTTAGGGACATGAACCCGACGATGCAAACCGCCGACGAAGGGGGAACTGGCTCGCCGGGGGATTGGCCGATATGCGTGTTTTGACCTGCCTCACCGCTGCATTGCTGGGTGCCGCGGCGATATCAGCGCAACCGCCCGCAGCGTCCGCCGAAGGCGACCCGAACTGGCAAACCTGCATCGCCGTGACCACGCCACCGGACGTGAAGGTGGCCGCTTGTGGCGCTGTCATCGAGGGCAAGCACGAGACCGGCAGCAGGCTCGCCGCCGCCTATTGTTTCCGCGGCCACGGCCTGACCGAGAAGCGCCAACTCGACGCCGCGCTTGCCGACCTAAGCGAGTCGATCCGGCTCGATTCCACCTCGGCCTGCGCGCTGACCAACCGCGGTCGCGTCTACGCCTTCAAGCGCGATCTCGATCGCGCGATGGCCGATTACAACGAAGCCATCAGCATTAACCCGGCGTTCGCGCTGGCCTGCAACAATCGCGGCGACGCCTGGGTCAACAAGGGCGACCTCGACCGCGCGATTGCCGATTTCAGCACCGCCATCGAGCACAATCCATCGCTTGCGATAGCCTATGGCAATCGTGGCTACGCTTATTACCGCAAGCGTGACATGGCCCGTGCGGTGGCGGATTATACCGTGGAGATCAAGCTCAGGCCCGACGTGCTGGCCTACATCAACCGCGGCAACGCCTATCGCGACAGCGAGCAACTCGACCGTGCCGCAGCCGACTATGGCGAGGTGATCAAGCTGGCGCCGACGGACGCGCGCGGCTGGCGCAATCGCGGGATGATCAAACTGTTCCAGGGCGACACCAGAGGCGGCCTGGCCGATTACGACAAGGCGCTGCAATACGATCCGGCCGACGCCTATTCCTGGAACAACCGTGGCCAGGTCAAGATGCGGTTCGGCGACAGAGCGGGCGCGATTGCCGATTTCCGCAAGGCGCTGGAGATCAGTCCTGGCTTGCGCACCGCGAGCGAGAGCCTGAAGCGGCTCGGTGCGGCGCAATAGGCCGCAGACGATTTCCGTAGCCGGGGTCTTGCAACGGGTTGTGAGGTTCCTACGTCTTTCGGATGACATACGCCGCCGAAGCGGCCGGGTCTGGGTTCGATATCGACAAATGCTGTGATCGCGGCCGCCGACGTATGCCTCTTTTCAAGGGGAGGTGACAATGTCGGGCTTTGGTTTCTTCAGCAAACATCGCACGTGGGAAGACTGGTTCGGCATGCTGCTTGGCGTGCTGATCGTGGTATCGCCGTGGTTTCCTTTCTCAAGCCATGACGTGATGGACTCCGAACGCAGCACCATGATCCTCAACACGTTCGTGATCGGCATGCTGGTCTTCGGCCTGGCGCAGCTCGAATATGTCGCACTGCAGCGCTGGGAGGAGGCGGGCGAGATCGCGCTCGGCCTCTGGCTGATGGCCTCGCCGTTCGTCCTCGGCTATGCCGGCGATGACGTGCTTAGGGCCTGGCATGTTGCTCTCGGTGCGATCGTCGTCCTGCTCGGCGCGCTTCAGCTCTGGCAGGACTGGCGGTTGAGCGACCAGGAACTGGCCAACCATCCGCAGTAAATCCGGGAGGGCCCGCCGGCACGTGACCGGCGGGCCCTCGACCCTTTCCCTGGACTAGTACTTGAATGAATCGATGAGCAGGGCGCGGACCGACCACGGACTGCCGTCGACGGCTCCCTTGATGTCGTCGATCTTCCATTGGCCGGCCTCGCGGACGAAATCGTAGCGGATGGTCTTGTCCGCTGCGTTGGCGCGCGAATCCCCTTGGTGATTTTCGATGGTGACCGCGATGGTCGCCTTGTCGGATTCCTGCTTCTCGGCAGCCACCTTGAACGACTTCACGTCGGGATCCTGCGAGTTGGTGACGGGATCGAAACCCACCGGCCCGCCGTCGCCCTTGCGCGTGCGGGCGTCCACCTTGGCCCAGAGCGCGACCAACGAATTCGACAGGTATTTTGTTCTGCTAGCCTTGGTCTGGATCACAAACGTGCCGCCGCCATCGCCCTTGCCCTTGGCTGCGCGGGTGTAGATGGCGGTCAGGATGCCGGCGGGGTCGTCGGCCGCGCCCGCATGGCGCGGCAGGATCGTGGCCAGCAGGGCGGCTGCGCCTGATAATATCAGCTTTCGACGGGTAACCATGGTGACCCCTAAATCGTTTGAGCGTGCTTATGGACGGGAAGGCGGGGTTGGCTATGGTGATGCCCGCAACGCTTGCCGGGAGATTAGCATGGCCAATGAAAAGGGCCCCAACATCAAGAAGAAGCAGAAATGCAAGAATTGCGAGGGCAAGGGCCTGCTGAAGAAGGGCGACAAGGTCGTAAAATGCCAGCGCTGCAAGGGGACCGGCGTGCGGTGAATGCCGCCCAGCCGCCGCGACGCGTGGCCCGCGGTCGCTGTGGATGACCCGTCGCGCGCTGGCAGACGCAAGGCTTTCTGCTACGAAGCTTTCTGCTATCGTTGCGACGAGGTGTTCCATGTCTGTTTTTCGAAGCGTGATGGTTGATTCCCTGTGGCTGAAACCGTGACTATTCCCACCCCGCGCGGAGGCCTGGCGCGGATGTCGCGCCGGGTGATGAATCTGGCGCATATGCTGACCCAGAATGCCCGCCGCCACGGCGGCCGTACGGGTTTCCTCTGGGGCGACAAATCCTGGACCTGGCGCGAGATCGACGGCCACGTCTCCGCGCTGGCGGCGGGCCTCGCCGAGCGCGGAATCGTCAAGGGCGACCGCGTCCTGGTCCATTCCAAAAATTGCGACGAGATGTTCTGGTCGATGTTCGCGGCGTTTCGGCTCGGCGCGGTCTGGGTGCCGACCAATTTCCGCCTGATGCCCGACGAGGTCGCCTATCTCGCCACCGCCTCCGGCGCGAAGGCGTTTTTGTGCCATGGCGATTTCCCCGAACACGCCAAGGCGGCCGCCAATCCGGGGCTGGAATTCATCTGGCGGATCGGCGACGGCGGGTTTGGCGAAAAATCCGTGGGCGAGGTGATCGCCGAACATGCGGGCGCCAAGGTCGATAACGCCGCGGTCGACTATGACGATCCTTGCTGGTTCTTCTTCACCTCGGGCACCACCGGCCGCTCCAAGGCGGCGGTGCTCACCCACGGCCAGATGGCCTTTGTGGTGACAAATCATCTCGCCGACTTGATGCCGGGCACGACGGAGACCGATGCCTCGCTGGTGGTCGCGCCGCTGTCGCATGGCGCCGGTGTGCACCAACTCGTGCAGGCGGCGCGCGGTGTGCCGACCATCCTGCTGCCGTCGGAGAAATTCGATATCGCCGAAGCGTTCCGGCTGATCGAGGCGCACCGCGTCAGCAACATTTTTACCGTGCCGACCATTTTGAAGATGATGGTCGAGCATCCCGCGGTTGATAGATTCGATCATTCCTCGCTGCGCTTCGTGATCTATGCCGGTGCGCCGATGTATCGCGAGGACCAGAAGGCGGCGCTGAACAAGCTCGGCCCGGTGCTGGTGCAGTATTTCGGACTCGGCGAGGTCACCGGCAACATCACGGTGATGCCGGCCAGTCTGCACGATCCCGAGGACGGCCCGCAGGCCCGCATCGGCACCTGCGGTTTCGAGCGCACTGGCATGCAGGTCTCGATCCAGGGCGACGACGGGCGGGAGCTTAAAGCCTTCGAGACCGGCGAGATCTGCGTGATCGGTCCCGCCGTGTTCGCCGGCTATTACGACAACCCCGAGGCCAACGCGAAGGCGTTTCGCGACGGCTGGTTTCGTACCGGCGATCTCGGCCACATGGACGAGGAAGGGTTCGTCTATATCACCGGCCGCGCCTCGGACATGTATATCTCCGGCGGCTCCAACATCTATCCGCGCGAGGTCGAGGAGAAGATTCTCACGCACCCGGCGATCGGCGAGGTCGCCGTCCTCGGCGTGCCCGACCCGTTCTGGGGCGAGGTGGGCGTCGCCGTCTGCGTCGCGCGCGAGGGCGCGGCCGCCGTGAGCGAAGCGGAACTCGCCGCATTCCTGGCGCCGAAGGTGCCGCGTTACAAGATGCCGAAGCGCTTCTTCTTCTGGGAGGCGTTGCCGAAGTCCGGCTACGGCAAGATTCCGAAGCGGTTGGTCCGCGATGAACTCGAGGCGCGAGGGTTGCTTGAACTTGTCTCCAAGACGGATAGCTGAGGCGTTGCGCAGCATTGCGCAGCCAGGGCCACCCGCGCCCGAACGCATCCAATGGGTCGAGGCGCGGGGGCGGGCATTTTCATTCACGCTTGCCGCCGGCCTGCCGCTGCTGGAGGCCGCGCGCGGCGGCTTTGCCGAAGCCGGCTTTTCCGGCGGCGTGCTGAGCATGCGGGGAGGGGCGCTCGGGCCCTTTGCCTATGTGATGCCGGCGCTGTCGAAGACCGGCGCCAATGCGGCGTTCTACAGCGACATTTTTCGCCCCTCCGGCATTACGCGGCTGAAGCTTGGCGCGATGACGCTCGGCGAGCGCGATCGCGCGCCGTTCTTCCATTGCCACGGGCTGTGGACCGAGTCCGACGGCTCTCTGCACGGTGGCCACATTCTCCCCGAGGAGAGCATCGTCGCCGAATCGTTTGCAGTGGAAGCGTTCGGCATCGACGGCGCGATCTTCACGGCGGAGCCCGATCCCGAGACCAATTTCAAATTGTTCGGACCGGTGGCGCGCGCCGGCACCGATGTGAAGGCCGAGCGCCGCGCCTTCGCGCTGCGGCTGCGGCCGAATCAGGATTTTGCCGCGGCGCTGGAGACCTTCTGCCGGCAGCACGGAATCCTGCGCGCGCGGATTCATGGCGGCGTCGGCTCTACCATTGGCGCGCATTTCACCGACGGCCGGACCGTCGTGCCGTTTGCGACCGAGCTTGCGATCAAGGCCGGCACCGTCGCGCCCGGCGCCGATAGCACGCTGCAGGCGGAGCTCGACGTCGCGCTGGTCGATTATCTCGGCGGCATCGCCGAGGGCCGGCTGATGCGCGGCGACAATCCGGTGCTGATGACGATGGAGCTGGTGCTCGAGGTGATCTGAGTACTTCCGTGGTCCGTAGGGTGGGCAAAGGCGCGTTTGCGCCGTGCCCACCACCTTCTTTGCGGACGAATGGTGGGCACGCTACGCTTTGCCCACCCTACAGTTCACGGCTTTACCTGAAGTGATAGTTCACCCCGACCTTGATGGTGTGGAAGTCGAGGTTGCCGGAAGCCAGCTGGTCGCCTAACAGATTATAGTTCTCGCTGCCGAGGCTGGTGTACATGTATTCGCCCTTGGCCGACCAGTTCGGCGCGAACATGTATTCGAGGCCGCCGCCGATCGTAAAGCCGGAATGAGTCTGGCTATCCGAAGACGTTAGGCCTATCGCTGGCGCTGAAATGGTGGCCTTGTTGTTGGCCCACGCATAACCGCCCTTGGCGTAGATAAGCGCCGCATCCATCGCGAAGCCGGCACGGCCGGTCACGCTTCCGAATGAATTGATCTTGGAATCCGTCGTGACCAGGATGCCACCGAAGTCTTCGGTGAAGCTGTCCTTGATGCTGGCGCCGGCGGCGTCGACTTCGACGCCGAATACGAACTGGCTGCCGGGGAGCTGCCAGTTGTAGCCAACCGTGCCGCCACCAAAACCGCCGCTGGCATCGCTATCGCCGCTTCCCCAGCCATAGCCGCCCATCGCGCCAACATAGAAGCCGGACCAGTTATACGCCGGAGACACCACCGCCGGAGGAGCCTTGGTGTAGGGCCGCGCGCGCATATCTGCGGCCGAGGCCGCGGTCGCGACCGAGAGGGCCACACCAGCTAGAAGTAGTCGTTTCATGTTTTGTCCCCTAAAGTTGAACATTCGTATAACCGCCTGCGGGCTCGATAGCGAACCGATCGCACCGGCATGGTGACGCATCGTTGTGGAAGCGGGCGCGAATGCGCCCCCAAAGAGCCGTCTGCAAGCGACGTTTAGCGGATGTGAGAACGTTCGCTTGCGTATTAACTATGCGATGCATATGCCGGCAAAAATTGGACCGAAGCGCGACCGCGCATTGGCGCGGGCAGGTTGCTATTTCGACAGCAGTGCGGCGACGTGTGGCGCGGAATTGTTCGACTTGCGAAGAAAGAGGAGGCGGCATTCGTGTCATCACGATCGTTATCTCCGCGTGTGCGAGTGTTCGGTGTGTTGCGGCCTCTCCACGTCATTGCGAGCGAAGCAAAGCAATCCACTCTTTCCTTGTGCCGGTACATGGATTGCTTCGCGGAGCCTGTCATCGGGCGCGCATTCGCGCGACCCGTTGGCTCGCAATGACGGTGGATGCAGTGTCGCGATCTCGCGGCGCGTTGCGTCCGAGGTGTGCAATTTCGTTTGTCCCTCTTGAGATTCAGAGGGCGCAGGGAAGACCGGATGCTCGCTGCACCCGCGGTCTCGTGTGCAATTTGCGCGTAAGAAGACGCACACGAGCATACAGGTTCAGCGGAAACACTCCGGCCTTCCCTGCGCAATGGCTTTACGGCTTATAGCGAGCTCTCCCCGGTGAACGGCTCTTTTGCCACCGTCGCCCCCAAGAAGCTTGCTTCTCGAGAACTTGACGCCAGCACCGCGGCGTCAGGACCACACGACTTCGCCGTACGCTTTAGCCCGCCTCGTCAGTCATGGCTTCCGCGTCCATCGCATCTCACCGCACGTTCGTGACGATCGCGAGCGCCCCTCAATTGGGTGAGACGCGCGGAGTTATGCCGCTGATTTGGGTTGGCGGAGAAGCAATTTGTTTTTTCGCCTGGGTCTGGACGACCCAAATCAGCTTGAATCCATTCAGCAAATTGGAATTTACGCGCAACGCTGATTTGGTCGCTCGAGCCGTGATGTGCGCCCGGTGTTGCTTCGCCGCGCTGCACGGCTCCGGGAGCTTGCCTGTCGGACAAGTCCGATCGCGTTTTGTGAAGCGCGCCACACGCAGGAATAATGTTCGGACGCAATATCGCCCGGCGTTTGGTGCGACTAAATTACCGGTTGTTGAACTCCTAGAACGCAACTAGAATCGCTTCTCTTGCGTGTAGTCATTTTTGCCTGCCTGTCGCAGCACCGACAGGACTTTCGATTTCAAACATTCACTTTGATGGAGAATTCCGATGGCAGCAAAGAAAGCAAGGAAATCCAGATCAACCAAATCGACCAGCGCGACCAAAACCAGAGCCGGCTTCGTATCGACCACAACGACGGATGCGGATATTCCCGATTATGTCGTGGTCGAACTTCGCTATGAAGCGCCGGTTGCGTTCAGCGCCAGGCGATTTGCCGCGCCGGCCGCGGCCGAACCGCAGGCGGATTCCCTCAACGAGGTTCTTTCGAAATTCGACATCGCGGCCATGCGCTCGCAGTTTCACCTGCCCGCGGACACGATCAGGTCCCGTGTCGAGGTGGCCGCAACACTGCCGTCCGAGCCGCAGCCGGCGCGGTTTGCGAAGCGGGGAATGGATGCCGATTTTATCCAGAGCGGCTTTGTGCAGGTGGTGCCGAAGTCGGGCGCGGACGCCAAGAAGATTGTCACGGCGCTGAAACGGCAGAAAGCGGTGTGGGACGCCTATGTGGCGCCGCGTCCCGTGCCGGCCATGCCAGCCGGATCGGCTGCCGGAAGCCGTAACTTCGAACCTTCGCAAGGCTATCTCTACGACGCGCCGAACGGAATCGGCGCCGCTGCGGTGTGGGGCCTCGCAGGCGCCAAGGGCAGCGGCATCACCATCTGTGACATCGAGGGCAATTGGAACCGGCAACATGAGGATCTGCCGAGCGGCATCCCGTTGCTCGGCGGCACCGTCATCAACGATCTCGGATGGAGAAACCACGGTACGGCCGTGCTCGGCGAAATGATTTCGATCCCGATGCAAGGGGCTGCGTCGGCATCAGCCATCAGGCCAAGGGCGCGGTCCATTCCGCGGTCATCAATGGTGTGTTCAACACGGCTGGCGCCATCAGCAATGCGGCGGCGCAGCTCAAGAAGGGCGACGTGATACTGATCGAACTGCAGGCGACCGGCCCGAACGGAAACTACGTCGCCATGCAGTACTGGTCCGACATATTCACCGCGATCAAGGCGGCGGTCGACAAGGGCATCACGGTCGTCGAGGCCGCCGGCAACGGCAATGAGAATTTCGACCTGGCTGTGTTCAACAACACCGGCCTGCAGAAGGACAGCGGCGCCATCGTGGTCGGCGCCGGCGTGCCGCCGACCAATCATGTCGACTTCGACGGTTTTGGCGCGGGGCTGCCGTCCTACGCTTCGCTCGGCGTTCCCAGGTCGCGCATCTTCTTTTCCAACTACGGCAAGATCGTCAACGTGCAGGGCTGGGGCTGGCATGTGACCACGCTGGGCTATGGCGATGCGCGGGGCGGCGCGTCGGAAAATACCTGGTACACGCTGCGCTTCTCCGGCACATCGAGCGCTTCGCCGATCGTTACCGGCGCGGTGGCGTGCCTGCAGGGGCGGGCCAGGGCAAAAAACGGCGCGCCCATGACACCCAAGAAGGTGAGGGACATATTGGTGGCGACGGGAACACCGCAGCAGGCGGGACCCGGCGTTCCCTTGACGCAGCATATCGGACCGCTGCCCAACCTGGTTGATGCGATGAAGAAGGTGTAATAAACTTAAGGGATGATGCCAGCCGTGCCGGCGCCGAAGAGCGCAGCGATCCGCGTTCCGGTCGAACTGAAACTTAAGCGCAATTACAAATATGACTCGCACAAGCGTATGTTCGAGTCAGGCTCCGGCACGAGCTTCGATCCCCATCGCGACCTGCCGAAAGACACCCGTATCGTCTACAAGGTGCCGGCCTTGGCCGACGCCGACGAGTCAGGGCTTTCCAAGCCCGAGAGGGAATTGCGGCGCTACATGCAGGTGATCCTGCCGCCGGGCGTGTCGCCGCAGGATTTTGTCGAAATCGTCCGTGCATGGCCGAGCGTCGAAGAGGCCTCGGTCGGCCCTGATGTCAGCCTGCCGAACGCCAGGTGACAAACTCCAGGTGGACCGGTCACCGCAGCTTTCGCACGTGAACATTGATGTCGAGATCGATCTCGCTGACGCAGGTCTGCGTCGTGCGGTGCGAGCCGCCCTCGTGCCAGCGGCCCTCGTGCGCGTGGGCGTTTTTGACACCAGCCAGCTTCAGGCAGCGCCATTGCGGCAGCGGGCCTGAGCTCTCGCCGCCGAACTGCCAGGCCAGCACGACCTCTTCGCCGCGTCTGTTGGTGCCGATGATGTGCGGGCATAGTTCGCGGACGCGTCCGTCATAGCGGCAGACGATTTGCTGCTCGCCGAGAATGGCGTTGCGGAAGAGGGTGTAGGTGGCGCTTGGCATCGCGGGTGTGCCATCTAGGATTGTACGGCATTCCCTGTATAACCGTAGCGAACGACTTTGTTTCCCTAGGGATCCGAGCCGATGGCTTCCAGACGCAATCGCCCGATCAATCTGCCGGCGCCATATCTCAAGCGCATCTGGCTCGAGCCATCGCGGATCACCAACCGCGAGGCCTATCCGTTCTGCCTGCCGCTGCTGCGCGACGATTTTGAAATCGGTTTCGACAGGGCGATTACCATCATCGTCGGCGAGAACGGCACCGGCAAGTCGACGCTGCTCGAAGGGATCGCCGTGCTGGCCGGATTCAACGAAGCCGGCGGCGCCAAGGGTTACATGACGGTCGACCATTCGGACGCGCGCGAAAAAATGGGCGGACAACTTTCGACGGCGCTTCGCGCAAGCTGGCTGCCCAAGATCACCGGCGGCGGTTGGTTCTTCCGCGCCGAGAGCTTCTTTTCGGTCGCACGATATCTGGACGCCGCCGGCAGCCCCTATGCCGACTTCCTTTCCCATTCCCACGGCGAGGGCTTCCTGCGCTTCTTCGAGGAGCGCTGCCAGCGGCAGGGCATCTTCATCTTCGACGAACCGGAATCCGCGCTGTCGCCCTCGCGCCAGATCGCGTTCCTGAAGCTGATGCGGCGGATGGAGGACATCGGCCATTGCCAGATCATCATGGCCACGCATTCGCCGATGCTGATGGCATACCCAAACGCGACACTGCTGCGGCTGACGAAATACGGGCTGGAGCCGGTGACGGTAAAGGACACCGACCACTACAAGGTCATGCGGGAGTTTTGCGAGGACCCGAAGGGATTTGTCGACGCGGCGATCGTGGATTGAAGCATTTGTAGGGTGGGTAGAGCGAAGCGAAACCCACCGCTTGCGAAGGTGATGGGTTTCGCTGCGCTCTACCCATCCTACGGTACCGTCCGACGCAACGCCGCGCGTCGCGCCGGCGCCACAAACCAGCCTCCTTTAGTCTGAAAATGCGTTACGATAACGCCGCTGCGCGGCTAGCGCGGGCCAACAAGAGACAGTGAGGAAGCGACATGAGGACGACGCTCGCGAGGGTGGGGGCCGTGGTGGCGGCGCTGGCAGTGATGGGGATCGCCTGGGCGCACGGGCCAACCCGCCAGAAGGTGCGGGAATCGATCGAGATCAACGCGCCGCCGGCCAAGGTGTGGGCCGCGATCGGCAATTTCCAGGACATGAGCTGGCTGCCGCCGGTCAGCAAGACCGAGGGCACCAAAGGCAACGCTATCGAGGCCACGCGGCGATTGACGCTGGCGACCGGTGCGACCGTCGATGAGGAGCTCTACAAATACGACGCCGAGACGATGACCTATTCGTACCGGATCACCGCCGTGGATGTGAAGGTGCTACCGGTCACCAACTATTCGTCCACCCTGACGGTGACGCCCAGCGCCGACGGCAAGGGCAGCAGCCTGGAGTGGGCCGGCGCGTTCTATCGCGGCTTTCCCAACAACGACCCGCCGCCGGAGCTGAGCGACGAGGCTGCCGTGAAGGCGGTGAGCGGGCTCTATAGAGTGGGCCTCGAGGCGCTGAAGAAGAAGGTCGAAAGCGGAAGCTGATCGTGCGGGCGATCGCTCTGGCGGCGCTCGTCGCCGGCATCGGCGCGGCGTGGGCCGAGCAGGCGCGGGCCGAGGAAGCGTTCGTCACCAATCAGCTCAGCGAAAACCTGACGGTCGTGGATCTCACGTCCTTGCAGCCGGTCGCGACCATCGCGATCGGCGGCAAGCCTGCGGGCATAGCCATTACGCCGGATGGACGCTTCGCCTATGTGACGAGCCCCGACGCCAAGGCGCTGACGGTGGTCGATGCCGCCGCACGCCGGATCATCGGGAAGATCAACACCGGCGGTGGTCCGCTCGGCGTCGCCGTGGCGCCGGATGGCGCCACCGTCTATGTGGCCGACTGGTACGCCGCTGCGGTGCGGGTGATCGATCCGGTCGCGCAGCGCGTGATCGCTGATATCGCGGTCGGCGCCTCGCCGTCGGGACTCGCGGTGACGCCGGACGGACGGCTCCTGCTCTCGGCGGACCGCGACGCCGACAGCGTGTCCGTCATCGATACCGCGACGCGCCAGCGGCGGGCTGTGATCAAGGTCGGGGAACGCCCGTTTGGCATCACCATCGATGCGGAGGGCCGGCGTGCCTACACCGCCAATGTCGGATCGAACGATGTCTCGGTGATCGATATCGTGGAGGCCCGCGAGATCGGGCGCGTGAAGACGGGCTTGCGCCCCTATGCGGTCGCACTCGCGCAAGGGCGCGGCTTCGTCACCGACCAGTATGACGGCACCGTCAGCGTGTTCGATCTCTCAACGCTGGCGCCGGTCAAGCGCATCACTGTGGGCGATTACCCGGAAGGGATCGCCGCGACGGCGGACGGCCGACGCATCATCGTGGCGAACTGGGAGAGCAACTCGATCAGCGTGATCGATGCGGCCGAGCTGAAGGTGACCGGCGAGATCAAGGTCGGCGACGGGCCGCGGGCGTTCGGGGCGTTTCTACGGCGGTAGTCGGCGAGGGGCGCGTAGGTGCGTAGGATGGGTGGAGCGAAGCGAAACCCATCGTTTGCGAACGTGATGGGTTTCGCTGCGCTCTACCCATCCTATACGCTGGATCAAACCCGCGACGGGAACGCCAACCCAGCGTCGGTGCACCGCGGCAACCGGACGCGCGCACATGCCGGGTGCGTTGGTGCTATAATGCCGGGAGAACGAGAAAACAGGGAGGACGCCATGCCTCGTACCCTGGTGCCCAGTGATCGCGTGGAGCACGCGAACGTCTACGGGCAAGACGGCGAAAAACTCGGTACGATCGAACGACTGATGCTGGAAAAGGTGACCGGCACCGTCGCGTATGCCGTGATAAAAACCGGCGGGATACTCGCCAGCCACCACCATTATCCTGTGCGGTGGGACGCACTCAGGTTTGATCCCGAGCGTCAGGCCTTCGTGGTCGAGCTGACGCTAGAGGATCTGCGCGCCGGCCCGTCCGAGTTCGACGAAGACGATTTCGACTGGGGCGACCGCTCGCGATCCTACCCGCATCCGCACTATTGGACGGTGTAGGGCGTCGGCAGGATTAGCCGAAGGCGTAACCCACCGCTCGCGGGTAGAGAGAAGCGGCGGATCGCTTGCTAAAGGCTGCGTTGCGTCGGCTTCAGGCCAAGTGCCGTGAGACGCGCAATAAGCTCGCTCGGCCGGCTCCTCGCATAGATCGTAATACGATCATCGTGGGAAAGATGGATTGCAGCCTTATTGGGTTTCGCGGCGATCAGGGTGTCCCATCCCATGTGGATAGCCCACTCGATAACGCTGGCCAGCGTGTCGCGCTCTCCGTTGTCAAAAAAATGGCCTGGAGCGTCGCGCAAGGATCGCTTCTCGCCTCGCGTCTGTCGCCATCGTCGATACTCGGCCCAATCGGACGGTGGGCGCTCCTCCAGGCTTCGGTCGCCCCAAACGAGATCATGCGCCCATAACAAGCAGGCAGTAAAATTGCCCTGATGGGTTGCGAGCGCATCCGCAACTTGGGCTGCGACCGAAAGCCTGCTCTGATAGTACGCATCGAATGTCTTGAGGCGGATGGCGCTATGACTTCCAGGCACAAGTCCGCTTCGGCTTATACCAAGCTTCAGAAAGAATGGTTCAGATTCTGACTGGGTAACGAAGCGCATCGAAATGAAATCTACTCCGCCGCCTCGCTCGCGCTGCTGCTCTTCCGCGGCTTGCCATCCGCCTTCTTCAGCACGGGCGCCAAAAACTTCCCCGTATAGCTCCGCGGCGCCTTCACGATGTCTTCCGGCGGACCCCAGGCGACGATTTCGCCGCCGCCGTCTCCGCCTTCGGGGCCGAGGTCGATGACCCAGTCGGCGGTCTTGATGACTTCGAGGTTGTGCTCGATCACGACCACCGTGTTGCCCTGCGAGACCAGCTCGTGCAGCACTTCCAGAAGTTTTGCGACGTCGTGAAAGTGAAGTCCCGTGGTGGGTTCGTCCAGGATGTAGAGCGTGCGTCCCGTCGCGCGCTTTGACAGCTCCTTCGCCAGCTTGACGCGCTGGGCTTCGCCGCCGGAGAGGGTGGTGGCCTGCTGGCCGACATGGATGTAGTCGAGGCCGACGCGGTGCAGCGTTTTAAACGTCTCGCGGACGCGGGGCACCGCCTTGAAGAACTCGGCGGCTTCTTCCACCGTCATGTCGAGCACGTCGGCGATGGACTTGCCCTTGAACAGGACTTCCAGCGTCTCGCGGTTGTAGCGCTTGCCCTTGCAGGTGTCGCAGGTGACGTAGACGTCGGGCAAAAAGTGCATCTCGATCTTGATGACGCCGTCGCCCTGGCAGGCCTCGCAGCGGCCGCCCTTGACGTTGAAGGAAAACCGTCCCGGCTCGTAGCCGCGCGCCTTGGCTTCGGGCAGGCCGGCGAACCATTCGCGGATCGGCGTGAAGGCGCCGGTATAGGTCGCGGGGTTTGAGCGCGGCGTGCGGCCGATCGGCGACTGGTCGATGTCGATGATCTTGTCGATATGCTCCAGCCCCTCGATGCGGTCGTGGGGGGCGGCGCCTTCGCTGGCGTTGTTCAGCTTGCGGGCGATCGCCTTGTAGAGCGTGTCGATCAGGAGCGTCGACTTGCCGCCGCCGGAGACGCCGGTGACGCAGGTGAACAGCCCGAGCGGAATTTCCGCCGAGACGTTCTTCAGATTGTTGCCGCGGGCGTTGACGACCTTGATGGTTCGCCTGTGGTTCGGTGGCTTGCGTTCGGGGATCGCCACCGACATCTCGCCGGTGAGGTATTTGCCCGTGAGCGAATTCGGGTTCTTCATGATCTCGGCGGGCGTGCCCTGCGCCACGATGTGGCCGCCATGCATGCCGGCGCCGGGGCCGATGTCGAGCACGTAATCGGCCAGACGTATCGCATCCTCGTCATGCTCGACCACGATCACGGTATTGCCGAGGTCGCGCAGCCGCTTCAGCGTCTCCAATAGCCGCGCGTTGTCGCGCTGGTGCAGGCCGATCGAGGGTTCGTCCAGCACGTAGAGCACGCCTGTGAGACCCGAGCCGATCTGCGAGGCGAGGCGGATGCGCTGGCTTTCGCCGCCGGATAGCGTGCCGGAGGCGCGGGCGAGCGTGAGATAGTTCAGGCCGACGTCGAGCAGGAACGACAGCCGCTCGCGGATCTCCTTCAGCACGCGCGCGGCGATCTCGTTCTGCTGCGCGTTCAGCGCTTTCGGCACGGTCTCAAACCATTCGCCGGCCCGGAGCACCGACATTTCAGAGATTTCGCCGATGTGCTTGCCGCCGATCTTGACGCACATGGCCTCGGGCTTGAGGCGATGGCCGTTGCAGCCCGCGCAGGGAATGTCGGAGAAATACTTTGCCAGCTCCTCGCGCGCCCATTCGCTCTCGGTCTCGCGAAAACGGCGCTCGAGGTTGGTGATGACGCCTTCGAACGGTTTCTTGGTGTCGTAGGAGCGGACCCCGTCCTCGTAGGAGAATTTGATCTCGTCGTCGCCGGAGCCGTGCAGCAATGCACCTTGCGTCTTCTTCGGCAGGTCCTTCCACTTGGTGTCGAGCGTGAACTTGTAGAACTTGCCGAGCGCGGTCAGCGTCTGGATGTAATAGGGCGAGGACGATTTTGCCCACGGCGCAATCGCGCCCTTGCGAAGCGTCAGCTCCTTGTCGGGAATGACGAGGTCCTCGTCGATATGCTGCTCGACGCCGAGGCCGCCGCAGGCAGGACACGCGCCATAGGGGTTATTGAACGAGAACAGCCGCGGCTCGATTTCGGGGATCGTGAAGCCGGAAACCGGGCAGGCGAATTTTTCCGAAAACAGAATGCGCTCGGGCCCGCTCTTGTCGTGAATCTTCGCGGTTTTCTTGTCGGACTTTTTTTCTTCCGCCGCACCCGCAGGCGCGTCGGCGTATTCGATCACAGCCAAGCCCTCGGCGAGCTTCAGCGCGGTCTCAAAGCTTTCGGCGAGGCGCTGGCCGATGTCGGGGCGAACCACGATGCGGTCGACCACGACGTCGATATCGTGCGGGAATTTCTTGTCGAGGGTGGGCGCCTCCGACAGCTCATAGAAGGTGCCGTCAACCTTGACGCGCTGAAAACCCTTCTTGAGCCATTCGGCGAGCTCTTTCTTGTATTCGCCCTTGCGGCCGCGCACGACCGGCGCCAGCAGATAAAGGCGGGTGCCTTCAGGTAGCGCCAGCACGCGGTCGACCATCTGCGAGACGATCTGGCTTTCGATCGGCAGACCGGTCGCGGGCGAATAGGGCACGCCGACGCGCGCCCACAGCAGGCGCATGTAGTCGTAGATCTCGGTGACGGTGCCGACGGTGGAGCGCGGGTTTTTCGAGGTTGTCTTCTGCTCGATCGAGATCGCGGGCGACAGGCCGTCGATCTGGTCGACATCAGGCTTCTGCATCATCTCCAGGAACTGGCGCGCATAGGCCGAGAGCGATTCGACGTAGCGGCGCTGTCCCTCGGCATAGATGGTATCGAACGCGAGCGAGGATTTACCGGAGCCGGAGAGGCCGGTGAACACGGCGAGCTTGTCGCGCGGTATCTCGACATCGATGTTCTTGAGATTGTGCTCGCGCGCGCCGCGGATGGTTATCGCGCGCGATGCGGAGCCGGCGGGTGGTTGGCGCTTCGCCCTGAGCACTTCATCCATATCGGCATTTCCAGGCACGCGGAGACGCGCCACGTTGGGCGCGCATTGCCGGAGAGGGACCGGGATCAGGCGCCGATGATTGAAAGTCGGAACATAGGAAGAACGGGAAACGATTTCCAGTGCCGCGTGCGAATCATCAACGGATTGTTTGCGCAGTCCTTCTTTTGGCAGCAGCAGTCAGCAGCTCGGGATTCGGAACTCCTCAAATACAAATACAAACGCCTCCGTTCCGAATTATCGGAACGGAGGCGCAGGCAGTTTCAGCAGGAAGTCTTAGAAGTGATAGTTCACGCCGACCTGAACGCTGTTCAGGTTGAGCGTTCCCGACGCGATGCCGGGAGGAGCAATACCCGCGAAGTAGGTCTCGCCCTGGAAGCTGCGATAGAGGTACTCGGCCTTGACCGACCATTTCGGTGCGAACATCACCTCGACACCAGCACCGGCAGTCCAGCCCGAGTGGATCTGGCTATCCGACACGCTGACGCCGAGCGCCGACAGCGTGATACGGTTGTCGGCCCACGCATAGCCGGCGGTACCGTAGACGAGAACCTGGTCGAAGGCGTAGCCGACGCGGCCACGAACGGTACCCATGTCGCGAATCCGGGTCTCTACCGCGGCGATCGCCGGGTTGCCCACCCTTACGCCGACATCTGCCCAGGCGGCATCGGCCTCAACGCCGAGCACGAAGTTGCCGGTCTGCCAGTTGTAGCCGAGCGTGCCGCCGGCGAAGCCGCCGCTGATCTCGCCCAACGCGTCTGAGGTGTTTTCCTGGGCGTAGCCGCCCATCGCACCGGCGTAGAAGCCGGTCCAGTTGTTGATCGCAATCGCTGCGGCGGGCGCCTTGGTGTAGGCCCGTGCAGGAAGATCGGCGGCGATCGCGGGCGCCATCCCAAGCGCGATCAAGCCAGTGGTGGTCAGCAGAATTTTCTTCACTTCTTTTTCCCTTTCGCGGCTCTCTAACTCAACTTCCTCAGCCGTCAATTTGAGGTTGCGGTTCCATATAGCGCGAAGTCATCGCAGAATGCTGTCGCCGAAAAACCACATCGGCGGCAAAAGTAGGTAATATGCAACCGCAGCGGGTACGCACTATCCCGCGGTACAACCAAACGTAAAGGGCCGGCGCCAGGCCCAGCCTTTTCGTGTTCAATGCACGCGGTGCGCTGTCAGTATTTCGCGATGACGGGGCCACCGAAT
Source organism: Bradyrhizobium sp. 170 (assembly GCF_023101085.1). Classification (NCBI taxonomy): domain Bacteria; kingdom Pseudomonadati; phylum Pseudomonadota; class Alphaproteobacteria; order Hyphomicrobiales; family Nitrobacteraceae; genus Bradyrhizobium; species Bradyrhizobium sp. 170. The sequence goes on from NZ_CP064703.1 coordinate 4,390,102, forward strand.
CTGTAGCTGACAAGGGCGGTGACGATGTCGGCGTCCTGACGAATCGATCGGTGCGCGAGAATCCGCCGGCGTTGAATGTGAAGCTGCAGTCGCGCGCGGCCATGAAGCCGTACACATAATCGACGCCCTCTGCGGCGGCACACGAACCTGGGGCAACCAAACAAAAAGGCCGGCGCGAGGCCGGCCTTTTCCGTATTCTGCTTGCTGTCGCAGCTATCAGTACTTCGCGATGACCGGGCCGCCCCAGCGGTAGTTGACGCGGACGGTGACGAGATCGACGTCCTGTTGGATGCGATCGGCGGCGAAGAAGGCGCCAGCCCCGTCGACGAAGGTGTGGGTGCGGTCCTGCATGAACAGGTGGTTGTATTCGATACCGGCCGACCAGTTCGGAGCGAAGCCGAATTCGATGCCCGCGCCGACGCTGGCCCCCCAGCGGGTGTCATCACCGGTGGTGCCAACGACGAGGCCCGTGGGAATATCAAAGATGCGGAAACGATCCGCGGTGACGGCCGCGCCGCCCTTGACGTAGAACAGAACATTGTTGGCGGCGTAGCCGACCTGGCCCGTGAACAGGCCGAAGGCGTCGATCCGCGAGTCGTTCCTGGCGCCGATGAAGAGCGTGCTTGCGTTGCTGCCCCTGAAGTCGGCCCAGTTGCCCTGGGCTTCGAGGCCGAACACCCAGCTGGCGGCCTGCCAGCGATAACCGAGCTGACCACCGGCGGTGCCGCCGGTCGCGTCATGGCAACCCTCAGCACCGATCAAGAGAGCAGGCGCCACCGAATCCCAGCACTTGTGGCTCGAACCCCAGCCACCGTTGGCGCCGATGTAGAAGCCGCTCCAGTCGTACACGACTGCGATCGGCGCCGGCGGGGCCTTGACGTAAGGTCGCGCAGCGAGGTCGGCGGCCGCCGCAGGTGCGGCGAACGCGATGAGAGCAACTGTACCTAACAGAAACTTTTTCATCCTCATCTCCAGCTCTTGGCCGCTTCCCGTTGGTCCCGAAGCGTTCCCGTGATGACGCGAGCTCCCGCGCCGTAGACCATTCTATATCGCGACTCGCGCGAAAATGGTGTCGCCGAAACGCAACACGCGCAGGCGAAGTTTAATTATCCAAGCCAATGATTTGATTATCATATTCACGATACCGTGCGGAACTTTCAGGTTCCATTTCAATGATTTCGGGTTCCCGTGGGTTCCCGGTAATCGCGCTTGGGTTGCACCGTGAGAACCAGGCCGGATATCAGGTGGTGGTGGGAACAAAGCTGGAACATTTGCCGGAGCAATGCTATATGTGGATAACCGCCGGCTTGCCGAGGGATCGCTAAGTCGGCCGAGCCTGCGAGTGTATAGGGTCGTTCAGATGTCCGGAAACGGGCGCAGAGAGCAGACAAAGCGACAGGTCAAGAATTGAAGGCGGCCGGCAAATAACGGCCGGATCAGTGATTTTTGCCGGCGATATCGAGTGGAGAGCGGCGATGGCGGGAAGCGTGAACAAGGTGATTCTGGTCGGCAACCTCGGCAAGGATCCTGAAATCCGGCGGACACAGGACGGGCGGCCGATTGCCAATCTGAGCATCGCGACGTCGGAGACCTGGCGCGACAAGAGCACTGGCGAGCGCAAGGAAAAGACCGAGTGGCATCGCGTCGTGATCTTCTCCGAACCGCTTTGCAAGATTGTCGAGCAGTACCTGAAGAAGGGTGCCAAGGTTTACATCGAGGGCGCGCTGCAGACCCGCAAATGGACCGACCAGAGCGGCGTCGAGAAGTACTCGACCGAAGTCGTGCTGCAGGGCTTCAACTCGACCCTGACCATGCTCGAAGGCCGCAGCGGCGGCGGTGGCGGCAGTTTCGGCTCCGATGATTCCGGCGATTTCGGCTCCAGCAGTCCGGCCAGCTCCGCACCGCGGCGGGCCGTGGCAGCCGGCGGCGGTCGCAACAGCGACATGGACGACGACATTCCGTTCTAGAACGCAGGTAGATCCTTTTTGTAACGACGGCAGGCGAATCCTTCGACCCCCAGAGGGTTGTAAGGGTTCGCCTGTTTCAGTTTGTCGTTCCCATCCTATCCACCATTTAGCCACACCATTGCCCCGCGCCGCTCAAACGCGTTGGCGCGGTTGCGCGCAACGCCGTCAGCCCGCGACTTCCAGCAGCAGCGCCGCCAGCTCGGTTGGATGCGTAATGTAGGGCAGGTGTGAGCTCGCGATTTTGCGTGATTGCCACCCCGCCGCCGCGCTCGCACCCCCCGCATAACGATCGAAGCCCGGATGCGGCCACTGGGTGCGGATGTAGGTGCGTGGCAACTTCTCGGCGGTGGGATTCTTGCGCTTCACCGGCTCCTTGAAATGGCCGAACGGTGTCGGGCACAGCCGGGGCAGTATCCAGTCGAGATCCGCCTTTTCGGTCACTTGCCAGGTTTCGGTGACAAGTTTTTCCCATGGCGGCGGCGCGAAACGCGGCAGGAGCCAGCCGTTACCTTCTTTCTGCACGAAGGCCTCCAGGGCGGGCCGACGATCGGGCGGGATCACGTCCAGCATGCTCTGGCCATCCATCGGCACGAAGGCGTCGAGAAAGACCATATGCGCGATCCGTTCGGGCATGTGATCGGCGACGCCAGTAATCACCATCCCGCCCGAGCTGTTGCCGACAAGGATGACGTTGCGCAGGTCCTCGTATTCGATGACGTTGATGATGTCGCGGACGTGCGTTTCAAGTCCGATTTCCGGCCTTGCCAAATGCGCGCGCTCGCCGAGCCCGGTCAGCGTCGGAGTGAACACCTCGTGCCCCTGCGCACGCAGCAGCGGCGTCAGCTTTTTCCAGCACCAGCCGCCGAACCAGGCCGGGTGGATCAGTACATAGGTCATCTTGTTGCCCTCTCGTGACCGCGCATTCGAGGCATCCGGGATTGCTGCGGCTAACATTGCCGCCCCGCCGAACGCTGTTAACGCCTGCCGGCGTGAAAGACCTGCAAGGCCATGGCTACGCTGCCACATGGATCCCTCCACAAGCTGATCACCCTGGGGTTCCGCCCGAAATGACCGCATCGTTTGCCGAACGACGGATGGCGACAAGTCCAAAATCTGGACTGGTTCCTGCGAACCAAAGATGTTTGAATTGCCGCCATGAAAGGCGGTTACGGCGAGTTCTGCCCGATCGCAAAGGCGTCCGAGGTCTTCGCCACACGTTGGACGCCGCTCGTGCTGCGCGAGTTGATGTTGGGCGCACATAGCTTCAATGACATTCATCGCGGGGTGCCGCTGATGTCGCGGACTCTCCTGGCCGAGCGCCTGCGGCAATTGGAAGAAAACGGAATTGTCGTAAGAACTCACCCTGACGGTTCTGGCTGCGAACATTGGCTGACACCGTCGGGCGAAGCGTTTCACGATGTCTTGCGTGACCTCTCGCGCTGGGGTTTGGCGCACGCCCGCGATCGGCTCACCGCCGACGATTTGAATCCCGGCCTGTTGATGTGGCGAATGCGCAAGCGCGTCGACATCGGTGCGTTGCCGGAGCGCCGCGTGGTCATCCGCTTCGAATTCTCCGGTGTTCCCAGAAGCCGAACGACGTTACGCATCATGTGGCTGATCCTCGAACGGACAGGCGTCGACATATGCTTCAAGGATCCGGGATATACCGTCGATCTGACCGTTCGCGGTGATGTTGCTATCCTTGTCAGGCTTTACCTCGGGCAGGTGAGTTGGCAGGAGGTCGAGGGAAAAGCATTGTCGATCGAGGGCGATCGACGGATGGCGCGACAGCTTCCAATCTGGCTGCAGCTCCACAGACAACTCGGCCGCGATTATCTACCGTTTGGGCGTCCTGCTGCCTGACCAGCAGCCCCGATCACACCCGCCGTTGGACCGCCGCTGCGACGGCAGTTCTGCTTTGGGTCTTGTCGTTCCCCCGGGGATCGTAGCGGTGTGCCGCGCCGTGGCCGTCGGCAGCGGCGCGCAACAAAATCGCAGCTTTGGGTTGACCAAAGAGACAACTCTGACGGTTCAAGTTGTCTGGAGCGATGGGCGTTCTCTATCGCATTGACGGTCCCGGTTGAGGCAGGAAACGGCTGACCCGCTTTTCGAGGACCCGGACCAAGACGGGATCCATGAATTCGTAGTCGTCGGGAATGTCGAGGCAGACTACGCGCTTATCCCTCAAACGAGCCCGGAATTTCCGGTTCAGCTTGGTGCGGTGGGTCTTCTCCATGACGAAGATGATGTCGGCCCACTCGACCTGTTCGGACGACAACGGCACGCTCGCGCCGTTCGAGATGCCGGCCGAGTCGGTCTCGATCCCCGGCCAATTTGAAAAGACCTGTTCGGCGGTGGGGCTGCGCAGACGATTGGCACTGCAGACGAATAGGACGTTGGTCATGTTCTCGAATTCGTGTCGCATGGCCGAACGCCCACAAATTCAAACTTGGGGCAGCACCCGGGCAAGCCTCGGCTCGACTCCATTCACTGGAATGCGGTCCAGCGAGTTGATTCTAAGTCAAATTTGGATGCCGTTCTACGTTTTGACTTCGCTGGATGTTAATGATATTTACATTAGGAACTCGGTCTAACGCCCTCCACGGTATTCAATCGAACGCCAACGGATCTGGAGCGCCCACCATGAGCCTCGCACCGCTGCTGGAGGCCCCCGGGACGATCCCACTGCACGCCTTCGCGGCCATGGCGGCGTTTGCGCTCGGCATCGTGCAGTTCGCAGCACCGAAGGGAACGTTGCCGCACCGGACCATCGGCTGGATCTGGGTGCTGCTGATGTTTGCGGTCGCGATCAGCTCGTTTTGGATCCATGAGATCCGCCTGGTCGGGCCGTTCAGCCCGATCCATCTGCTCTCGATCTTCACGCCGATCATGCTGGTGCTCGCGGTCCTGCATGCCCGCCGGCACAATGTCAGCGGTCACCGCAAAGCGATGATGTCGATCTTCTTTGGAGCGCTCGTCGTCGCCGGCCTGTTCACCTTCGTGCCGGGACGGATCATGCATGCGGTGGTTTTAGGCCATTAGACCGTTCCGGAAAAACGCTGTTCCAGCATCGGTTTGCAGGGCCTGAAAATGCCGCCTCAAGCGAACCCGCCGGAACGCCCTCGTGATCCCCGTAAGTCCATGAAAAAACGAGCGGAAAAACAACCTCTCCAGCGCGCTTCGGGGTGGTTATCGCACCCCCGATGCGCTATATGATTCTCAGCTGAGAACTGACCGGATTTCCCTTTGTCTGACCCTGAAAATAACACGCCCGGCGAGCCGCCGGAGCCCTCCGATATCCGTCCCGTTTCCATCCTCGACGAGATGAAACGCTCCTACCTCGATTACGCCATGAGCGTGATCGTGGCGCGGGCGCTGCCGGACGCCCGCGACGGGCTCAAGCCCGTGCACCGCCGCATTCTCTACGCGATGCACGAGAACGGCTTCGAGTGGAACAAGTCGTACAACAAGTCGGCGCGCACGGTCGGCGACGTCATCGGTAAATACCATCCCCACGGCGATCAGTCGGTCTATGATGCGCTGGTGCGTCTGGCGCAGGATTTCTCCATGCGCGTGCCGCTGATCGACGGCCAGGGCAATTTCGGCTCGGTGGACGGCGATACGGCGGCCGCCATGCGGTACACCGAATCCCGCCTGACCAAGATCGCACAGACGCTGCTCGACGACATCGACAAGGACACCGTCGATTTCCAGGCCAACTACGACAGCCGCGACCGTGAACCGACGGTGCTGCCGGCCAAATTCCCCAACCTTCTGGTCAACGGCGCCGGCGGCATCGCCGTCGGCATGGCGACCAACATCCCGCCGCACAATCTCGGCGAAGTCATCGACGCCTGCGTGGCGCTGATCGACAATCCCGCGCTGACAATCGACGATCTCATCAACATCGTGCCCGGGCCTGATTTCCCGACCGGCGGCATCATCCTTGGACGTCAGGGCATCCGCTCGGCCTATCATCTCGGCCGCGGCTCGATCGTGATGCGCGGCAAGGTCGCCATCGACACCATCCGCAAGGACCGCGAAGCGATCATCGTCACCGAAATTCCGTTCCAGGTGAACAAGGCCACCATGGTGGAGCGCATCGCCGAACTGGTGCGCGAGAAGAAGATCGAGGGCATTTCCGACCTGCGCGACGAATCCGACCGTGACGGTTTCCGCGTCGTCGTCGAACTGAAGCGCGACGCCGTGCCCGACGTGGTGTTGAATCAGCTCTATCGTTTCACGCCGCTGCAGACGAATTTTCCGGCCAACATGGTGGCGCTCGACGCCGGCCGGCCGCAGACGATGAACCTGAAGGACTTCCTGACGCTGTTCATCGCCTTCCGCGAACAGGTGGTGACCCGGCGCACGAAATTCCTGCTTAACAGGGCCCGCGACCGTGCCCATATCCTGGTCGGTCTCGCCATCGCGGTCGCCAATATCGACGAGATCATTCGTGTGATCAGAACCTCGCCCGATCCGACCACCGCGCGCGACACGCTGATGTCGCGCGACTGGCCGGCCAGGGACGTCGAAGCGATGATCACGCTGATCGACGATCCCCGGCACCGGATGGCGCCCGACGGCACGGCGCGGCTGTCGCTGGAGCAGGCCAAGGCCATTCTCGAGCTGCGCCTGCAGCGGCTGACGGCGCTCGGCCGCGACGAGATTTCCGAAGATCTCGACAAGCTCGCGGTGGAAATCGCCGACTATCTCGACATCCTGCGCTCGCGTGCGCGCGTGCAGGCCATCATCAAGGAAGAACTTGCGGCGGTCCGGTCCGAGTTCGCCACCCCGCGCAAAACCGTCATTATGGAGCAGGAAGGCGAGGTCGAGGACGAGGACCTGATCCAGCGCGAGGACATGGTGGTCACGGTCTCGCACGCCGGTTACGTCAAGCGCGTGCCGCTCTCGACCTATCGGGCGCAGCGCCGCGGCGGCAAGGGCCGCGCGGGCATGCAGACCCGCGACGAGGACTTTGTCTCCAGGCTGTTCGTGGCCTCGACCCATACGCCGGTGCTGTTCTTCTCCTCGAAGGGCCAGGTCTACAAGGAGAAGGTCTGGCGGCTGCCGGTGGCGGCGCCCAACGCGCGCGGCAAGGCGCTGATCAACATCCTGCCGCTGGAGCAGGGCGAGCGCATCACCACCATCATGCCGCTGCCGGAGGATGAATCCTCCTGGGCCAATCTCGACGTGATGTTCGCCACGACGGGCGGCACCGTCCGCCGCAACAAGCTGTCCGACTTCGTCGATGTCCGCCGCTCCGGCATCATCGCCATGAAGCTCGGGGAGGGCGAGGCGATCGTCGACGTGCAGATCTGCACCGAGCACGACGACGTGCTGCTGACCGCGGCCGGCGGCCAGTGTATCCGCTTCCCCGTCACCGATGTCCGCGTCTTCACCGGCCGCACCTCGATGGGCGTGCGCGGTATCGCCTTGGCCCAGAACGACACGCTGATCTCGCTGGCGATCCTGCGCCATGTCGAGACCACGTCGGACGAACGGTTGGCCTACCTGAAGATGCGCCGCGCGGTGGCCGGCGAAACCTCGGTTGAGGAGCCTGCGGATGCCGAGGGTGAGGAGACTTCGGGTTCGCTCCAGCTCTCGCAGGAGCGCTACGCAGACATGTCGGCGCAGGAGCAGGTCGTGCTGACGGTCTCCGTCAACGGCTATGGCAAGCGCACCTCGTCCTACGAATACCGCACCACCGGCCGCGGCGGCAAAGGCATCGTCGCGATGTCCGTCAACAACCGTAACGGCAAGCTGGTGGCGTCATTCCCCGTGGAGCACAGCGATCAGATCATGCTGGTTACCGACAAGGGCCAGCTGATCCGCTGCCCGGTAGAGGACATCCGCATCGCCGGCCGCTCGACGCAGGGCGTCATCGTGTTCGATACCGCTGAAGACGAACACGTGGTGTCGGTCGAGCATATCGGCGACGACGGGGAGAACGGCGAGAACGGGAACGGCGGCTAGCGCCGCCCTCATGGTGAGGAGCGCGCCTCGGCGCGCGTCTCGAACCATGGCACCGGGGGCCTTATCCTTCGAGACGGCGCAAGCGCCTCTTGAGCCGCTTATGCCGACAGCAAACGCATTAGTTCTTTCTGGGCGGCGGTTCGTTCGCTACTTCCTTTGCCAGTAGCTTTAAATGTTTCTGCTGCCGCGCGTCAGCTTTTGCTGCCGCCGCTTCCGATGCAGCCACGAGACTGCGATAGAGCTTAAGGTTTTGCTGGCGAATGAAAAATTGATGTTCCATAGCTACCTCCTTGAGGGCATGGATTGGATCGCACATTGCGCCCAAGAGAGGGAAGGTCGAGGACGTATTATCTGCCAGAACGATCGAGGAAGACGACAACAAGTTTGGGCAAGCCGTCACCAACATGGCACTGATATCGCTCAAGCGGTTAGCCGAGCGGCAAGCAGTCATTAAAACGGGCACAAGCCGGAATGCCGTCTGAGCGCTCAATAACGATCGCGCTTTGCATCGAGGCTGGCGTGATTCGGTTCACGTATTTCGGATGACTGCTCCGTCACCAGACCAATCCTTAGGGTCAGGAACGAAAGTATCTGCTACGAAGTTTTTATCGACCGAACCAAACCGGATAACAGTGTGCGTATAAATCCACCCGCCCGGCACTCTGAAACGAAATATGGTTTCATCATACTGACCGGTGACATGATCTTTAAACACTTCTTCGTGGCTGTGAAGCTTTTGCTCAGGCATAAACATCTTTCGAGTGCCGCTGCCAACAACCACCAAAATCAACTGACTTGCCACGTTTTAAAGACAAAGATGCTTGACTTGCTCACCATTCGCCAGACGAAGCGAACAGTTCGTTTCCATTAGCGTTGCGGATCTCTTTGTTGACCGCCGCTCTGCTGCCCGCCCTGGTTTGAATTTTGCGTCTGTTGGCCAAGCGTCTGATTCGGGTTCTGGCCGGACTTGGCGTACTAATCGCCCTGTCGATTCTGCTGACCATACCTGTGGGGATTATTCTGTTTGTCATCACGTCTCCCTAATGGTCGGGAACATGCAACAACCGGGCATACGATAGCTCGTTCCGGCAAATCAAAAAGAAAGCCGTTCAATTCAAATGTGACAGGCCACTTGCAAACAAGCGGCAGCGAAACCCCCCGGCGTGAGCCGGCGGGCTTCGCAATGCCCTTCCGAAGTCACCCGACCCTCAAATTCTCCGCCGACGTCTTCCCCTTGTTGGGCACTTCCTCATAGCTGACCTTTGCACCCTCATTGAGTGTGCTGAGCCCAGCTTTCTCGACCGCGGAGATGTGCACGAACACATCCTTGCTGCCGTTATCGGGCTGAATGAATCCATAGCCCTTTGTCGCGTTGAACCACTTCACCGTTCCGGTTGCCACCTTGGTCGTCTCCCATATCCGATAGGACCTAGAGACAACCTCGTGCCGATCTAGAAGGCAAGCAAAACCCGCCGGGGGTGAGCGGCGGGGCCCGGACTATGGGCTGGTGCCTGCCTTCCTTCCAAATATCCGCGAATTAACTCGCTTTTGAGTTCCCTGGAGGCGCATACTCGGACAATCACCGCTCCGCCTCCTGGGCATTACCGGTGACAGAGAGTGTTGCGCTCCCGCCTATTCGAGGGAAGCATCATGCCCCAGTCTCAACGCCTGTCGTCCGTCATTCCATTCGTTGCAATTGAGCGCCCCGCTTGTCCGAAGTGCAAGGCCCCGATGATGCTCGTCAGTATCGAGCTGGCACGCCCGGGCGTCGACTTGCATAGCTTTGAATGCGCCATCTGCAACCACGCACATACGACCCTTGCCGCGTATGAAGACCCCATGAAGTCCAAGTCCCTTGGACGCTGGCTTCAAGGCGATTTGCACCCGCCGAAGTAACGTGCGTCGGCGTCAACCGGCGGATTTTGTAGTACTTGAATTGAGGTGGCCCGTAGAATCGCCCACAGGCCCATGGCTTCTGGCGTCAGCGCGCGATGAAGCCGGAGACGTCGGCGGTGCACCGCCGGAATTGTGCTATGTTTGGGCTTCGAGCGAAGGAACAGCGACGATACTAGGCATCCGCAGTTCGACCCAGGGCGTCATCGTGTTCGATACCGCCGAGGACGAGCACGTGGTGTCGGTCGAGCATATCGGTGACGACGGGGAGAACGGCGAGAACGGGAACGGCGGCTAGCGCTGCCGTCATCGGGAGGAGCGCCCGGTCGCGCGCCCCTCGAGGCAATTCGCTGGTCGCCGGATTTTTGGGAAACAATGTCCTTACGATTCACTCTTGTGGCGGGACCTCTGGTCCGAGCGTCAAGCTGGGAGCTAACGGCCGAATGCCTGCGGGCGGCGGGATGTCATGTCCATGTGCCTGACGTACTGGCCCATCACCGTTCGCCGCCTTCCTGGAGCGCATGGACCTCTCAACTTCTGGAGAACATGACCCGCGGCCATGAACCGATTGTGGTGGGTCATAGCTCGGCGAGTGCGCTGGTTGCCGATCTTGCGACCAGGCTGCCCGCGCGCGGAATAATCATTGTGGATGGGGAGGTGCCTCCATCGCAAGGCGCAGCCTTCCCGGTCAGGCCCGCCCTTCACGACTTCATCAAGGGCCTCGTCGAACCCGCCGGCATGCTTCCGATCTGGTCGAGATGGTTCGCGCGCGATATGCGGCGTATGTCTCTTGTCGGTCTGGATGTTCTGGCGCGCGACGCGGTGGCATTCGCACGGTTCGAGAGTGGACTCCCACGCATGCACATCGGCTGGTTCGACGACGCGATCGAACTCGCCAATTGGGACCATATCCCTGCCGGTTTCATCCAGACTTCGGCGATCTATGATCACGCAGCCATCGAGGCGCAACGACGTGGCTGGCCTGCAAGGCACACATTTGCATCCGACGCTTCATCCAGCAGAGACGGCAAACGCAATTCTTTCCATGTCGCGGCAACTTGTCCCCGGTGGGAAGCATTAGTCAGCCGTAGCCCGCTGAAGCGAAGCGCAACCCGGGATTAGCTCATCCGCTAGCGAGACGTTCCCCGGATTGCGCTTCGCTTCATCCGGGCTACGCGCTTGTTCTGACGATCAACTGAAGATAGAAATCCGTGCGGAGCAGGCACGCCGTTGTGGGCTCAGGATATCGGCTGACCTTATGCGCATTCGTATGGTTTACATGTTGGTCGCAGGATGTCTGGCGCTCCTGTTACCCGGATACGCCGCAGCCCAGGATGATACGAAAACGGCCGCCGCGACCTGCGGCGTCGATATCGACGGCGAGAAAGCGAATGCCCTGGAGGCTGCTTGCTTGCGTGAGTTCGGAAGACTGGCGAGCCGTAAGGGAGATCTGCTAACGCTGCGGCTCGAAAGCGGCGCGTCAAAGGTGTACCGGGATGATCCCAAAGCCTGCGAGACCGACGACGCGAAAAATTGCATCAGCCATCGGCTTGCCGCGTATCATGCTGAGGCGCGCGTCTATTCGATCGTGATTCAATACTACGAAGGAAGCAGCGTCGAACTTCTCAGCGCTCGCACAGGAAAGGTTCTGCTTGTATCAGGCACGCCATATTTTTCGCCGGATGGATCAAGGTTTGTTGTCATAGATAATGATTACGGCCATGGCGGTCCTCACGATCTTTCCGTCGGGTCCACTGCAAACAGTTCGCTTTCGCTGGAGTGGGAGCATCTCAGCGAGGCTGGCGAGCTTCGCGAATGGCGCCTCGAGCGCTGGATCGATAATGACCATATCGCTCTGCGCGTGTATCCCGCCGACGCCGATCGAAGGTGCCCAGACAACAATTGCGACGCGATGCTCGCGCGTTTCGGCAATAGTTGGGTGATCCGCCGGTTGTCGGCCCCGCAACAATAGTGACCGTAGCCCGGGTGGAGCGCAGCGCAACCCGGGGATAGGCCTATCCGCTGGCGAGACCGTCCCGGATTGCGCTTCGCTTCATCCGGGCTACGATCGGGCATCACTCGATGGTCAAACCGGCCTTCTGGATCAGCGGCACCCAGCGATCGATTTCCGACTGGACGTAGTTGCGGAAGCCGGTTGGGGTATTGGCCGCGTCCTGCGGCATTTCCAGGCCGAGCGGGGCGAGGCGGGCGCGCAAGGTTGCGTCCTGGGTTGCCTTGCGGATCGAGGCGTTCAACCGCTGCACGATTGGTTGCGGCGTTCCCTTCGGCGCCAGGAATCCGAGCCAGACCGGGAAGTCGAGGCCATCGACGCCGAACTCGTTGGTGGAGGGCACCTCGGGCAGGGTGGAAATCCGCGCCGACCGAAACACCGCCAGCGGCCGCACGGTTTTCGCCTGAATCTGGGCCAGCGCCGTGAGCGACACTTCGACCATGTAGTCGATCTGGCCAGCGATGAGATCGTTCATCGCAGGACCCGTTCCCCGATAGGAGACCAGATTGATCTTGGTGCCGAGCCGTACGTTCAGCATGGCGGCGCCCATATGCGCCGACGAGCCGGGTCCGGCGGTGCCGGCGTTGAGCTTGGCTTCGTTGGCGCGGACATACTCCACGAATGCCTTGAAGTTATCAGGCGGAAGATCGCGCTTGACGATCAGCAGCTGCGGAAGGTCGCCAAGCAGTCCGAGATGTTCGTAATCCGTGATCGGGTTGTAGCGCAGGTTCTTGTAGAGCCCGACACTCGACACATGCGTGCCGGCCTGGCCGATCTGGATCGTATAGCCGTCAGGTGTCGCGCGCGCGGCCCTGGTTGAGCCGATCGTTCCGCCGGCTCCGGCGACGTTTTCGATCACCAGCGTTTGCCCGAGATAACGCGAAAGGAATTCGGCATAGATGCGCGCGATCGCATCGGTTGGCCCGCCGGCGGCGAAGGGTACGATGACGGTGATCGGTTTATCCGGATAGTTCGTTTGAGCGCGAAGAATGGACGGCAGCATGCAAAGTGCGCCTGCCAGGCCGAACGTGACTGCGCGGCGGTCAAGAATTCGAGACGCCATGAATCGATCCTCCCAAGTGTTTATCGTTTTTCGCTTATCGTTTGATTTGACGGGCGAGCACGCGGTCCACCATCGCCCCGGCCGTTCCGAGATAGTTCGATGGTTCGCACAAGGCGGCGAGCCGATCGCGGGGCAGGGCGGATGCGATCGCCGGTCGCCGCAGCAACGCATCGAGGAGCGGCTCGCCACGGGTGAACGCATCGCGGCACGCGGCATAGACCTCGTCATGCGCAAGCTGGCGGCCAAGCGCGGGCGCGAGCCCCATCATGACGGCTTCGGCCACGATCAGCCCGCGCGTGGAATCGAGGTTTCGCTTCATCGCGGCCTGATCGACGATCAGGCCGGAAAGCATGAATTGCGCCTGTGCCAGCGAGCCGGCCGTGAGAAGACAGACCTGGGGCAATGCGTGCCATTCGCAATGCCAGGGCCCGGTGGCGCGCTCGAGATCCTGCACGATGCTGTCGAGCATCAGCGACGCGGCGTCGCGGGACATCTTTGCGTTCGCCAGCAGAATTTCCGACGAGATCGGATTGCGCTTCTGCGGCATGGTCGAGGATGCGCCGCGATGCGAGGCGAAGGGTTCGAACACCTCGCCGATCTCGGTTGCCATCAGGATCATGACGTCATAGCCGATCTTGCCGAGCGCGCCGCAGATCACCGCAAGCGTCTGGACGACCTCGACCAGTCCATCGCGGGCGACGTGCCAGGTGATGTCAGGCTCGGCAAGACCGAGGACGCGCGCATAGGCGGCACGCACATCCAGTCCATGCGTGCCCAGTGAAGCCAGCGTTCCCGCAGCGCCACCGAGCTGCGCCTGAAGGGCGCGAGGCTTGGCCTGTTCTAGCCGGTCGGCCGAGCGCTGCAGCGCCGAGAGCCAGATCGCAGCCTTGTGCCCGAAGGTGATCGGCAGGGCCTGTTGAAGGTGGGTTCGCCCTGCCATCGGCGTATCGCGATGAAGGCGGGCGAGATCGGCAAGCGTGGCCATGACCTCGACGAGCTGGGCTTCGATCAGCGCCACCGCTTCGCGCAGTTGCAGCACCGTCGCCGTGTCCATGATGTCCTGGGTGGTCGCTCCCCAATGCACGTAGCGGCCGGCTTCCCCCAGTTGCTCCGAGAGCTGGCGCACCAGGCCGACGATGGGATAGCCGACGTTCTCGGTGTCGCGTTTCAACTGCTCGCTGTCGAGCGCGATCGCCGGGGCCTTTTGCGCGATCGCCTGTGCCGCCTCTTGCGGGATCACGCCGGCTTCGCCCTGGGCCACCGCAAGCGCCACTTCGGCCTGCACATAGGCCCTGAGCTGGGCTTCGTCGGAAAACACCGCGCGCATGGCCGGCGTCGAGAACACGTCGCGATAGAGGATGCTGTCGAAGATCGTGCTGGCCACCGCGGTCATTTCCTCCCTGTTAATATGTACGGCCATATGATTGATACGTACAAATTTGTCAAGCGCAGGGTGCGGGTCCGTCGAAGCCGTGCTATGGGAGCGCCCCACGCCGAGAACCGTTCGACATGCCAATTTACGAGGATATCGCCCGCGATTTGCTGGAGGCGATCCACCGGGGCCAGTACCCCGTCGGCGGGCTGATACCGACCGAACTGGAGCTTGCCGCGCGCTACGATGTGAGCCGGCAGACCGTGCGGGCCGCGATGCGTCGGCTCACGGAGCTTGGGGCGGTTTCGCGCCGGAAGGGGTCCGGGACGCGGGTTGAGACGCGCGAACGTCCGCAAGAGAGTTTTCAGCAGACGCTCGGCTCATTGAGCGATCTCGTGGCTCTGGCTGCGGCGACGGATCGCGACATCAGAAGCATCGACACCGTCGTGATGGATCGCAAGGCGGCGCGGCGCTTCGGCTGTCAGCCGGGGTCGCGCTGGCTGCGGATCGCCTATGTTCGAGCATCGACCAAGCCCAAGAGCCCGCCATTGGCCTGGGTCGATTGCTATGTCGAAGAAAGCTATGCAGATGCGGTGAGCGACATCAGGAAAGACCGCCGCCTGGTCTGCGACATGATTGCGGACAGTTACGGCGTGATCGCCTCCGAAGTGCACCAAACCGTCGCGGCGAGCGTGATTCCGAACGAGTTTGCCAAGGCGCTGGGGGCAGAGGCGGGGTCGCCCGCGCTCGAAGTCATCCGCCGATATCTGGACGCGCACGGCCGCCTGTTCGAAATCTCGGAAAGCATCCATCCCGCCGGCCGATACGTCGTGACGTCGGTGCTCAAGCGCGTCGCCAAGCCGGGGCCGGCAGACAGCCGTGCGCCGCGATCTTCCGGCAAGACGAGATCGCGTTCCTGAGGCGGGCGGAAGACGCAAACGGCGAGCAGGGGGGCATCCCTGCTCGCCAATACTGCGGTCTCTTGGAGGTTGGTCGGAACGAAAACTTTTGCCGTTACGGGGTGCGGTCAGCGGTCACCAGGCGGGCTTCCTTCACCATCGACTTGGAGCCGGCCGAACGGAGGCAGGAAGCTTCGAAATTCGGCCAGGCCTGCTGCGAGCAGTCCTTGCCAACGGTGCGGATATCGAGGCGGTCACCCTTGGCAAGCGCCTGCGGAACACTGGCTTCGACCTGGGGGGCAAAGCCGGGCAATACGGTCAGCGCGGCGGCAATGAACGCAGCAGCAGCAATTGCGGAAAAAGCCTTGATCATGACGGTCCCCTGTCATGGGCCTTGGCGGCCCCGTCGTTTCGTTGGATGGAGTTGTAGCCAGCGCAAGTTTCCGGCCGTCTTCGCCAACTCCGAAAATGGTTTCATCCGGGCCGAGTTTTGTTTCGTCGGCCAGTGGCGGACGAAACATTTGCCGGCTCGCCCAGGGAGACGCTTGGGGCCCCGGACTGGTTCATTGGCCGATCCGAAATAAAAAGCCGCCTCGGCAGGGAACCGGGCCCGGCTTGCCGGGCCGCCCGGGGCGGGGTAGAGGGGGTTATGCCCCGTATCGCGCTCTATCCCGGCTCATTCGATCCCGTCACCAACGGCCATCTGGACGTGGTGAGGCACGCCGTCACCCTTTGCGACCGCCTGATCGTCGCAGTGGCGCTTCATTCCAGTAAAAAGCCGTTGTTTTCGATCGAAGAACGCCTGGCCATGCTTCAGGAAGTATGTGGCCCCATCGCCCAGAAGGCTGGCTGCGCCTTTGAGTGTGCGACCTATGACAACCTTACTGTCACGGCGGCCCGGAAGGCGGGCGCGACCATCATGATTCGCGGCCTGCGTGACGGCACCGATCTCGACTACGAGATGCAGCTCGCCGGCATGAACGAGGCCATGGCGCCCGACGTGCATACCGTATTCGTTCCGGCCTCGCCGGCGGTCCGCCCGATCACCGCCACACTGGTGCGCCAAATCGCTCAGATGGGTGGGGATTTCTCAGCTTTCGTGCCGTCATCGGTCGCAGCCCAGCTCAAGGCCAAATTCGCCAGCTAGCCGCCCCCGTCGGCGCTTTCTACCCGACCTCTTGATCCGGAGTTTTCATGATCCGCATTCTCGCACTCGTCGCCGCGCTCGTCTGCGCGGTCCCCGCCATCGCCCAGCCGCTGCCGGCCAATCTCGACAAGGCGAATGCGATCGTGATCGACACCACCAAGGGCCGCATCGTGATCAAGCTGCGGAGCGACCTCGCGCCCCAACATGCCGAGCGCATCAAGCTCCTGGCGCGCGAGGGCTACTACAACAACGTGCCGTTCCATCGCGTGATCGAGGGATTCATGGCGCAGACCGGCGACGGCAAGAATTTCAACGGCACCGGTGGTTCGAAACATCCGAACCTGCCGGCCGAATTCTCCAACGTGCCGTTCAAGCGCGGCATCGTCGGGATGGCCCGAACGAGCGATCCCAACTCGGCCAATTCGCAGTTCTTCATCATGTTCGCCGAAGGCGCGGCACTGAACGGCAAGTACACCGTGATGGGCGAAGTGGTGTCGGGCATGGATGTGGTCGACAAGATCAAGCGCGGCGAACCCGTCGTCGATCCCGACAAGATGGTGAAGGTGCAGGTCGCATCCGACGTCAAGTGAGGCCATGATTTCGGCGCGCCGCAAGCCATCCGTCTGGTTTGCCGCCGTTCTGTTGTGGCTTGTGCCGGCGGCGCACGTGTCGGCCCAGCCGGAGCAACTCGACACCATCAAGGACGTCTTTGCCAAACTGTATTCGTGCTGGCAGCCGCCGCCCGCTTCGCGCGCCAACCCGATGGACATCACGGTTATTGTCAGTTTCAACCGCGAGGGCGCCATTCTTGGTCAACCAAGGATTACCTATGAATCCGCAAACGCTGGCGATAACGACCGGATTGCGTACCGAATTGCCGTCATGGAAACATTGCAACGCTGTGCGCCGTTGCCATTTACCGAGGGACTGGGCGGTGCGATTGCCGGCCGGCCTTTGGCTGTCACTTTCAGATCCCGCAAACGTCCACCCAAACCTGAAGAGAAAAGAGCATGGCTGATACCGAAAATACTTTGATTCTTGAAACCACCCAGGGCCCCGTCACCATCGAAATGCGCCCCGATCTGGCGCCGGGCCATGTCGCCCGGATCAAGGAACTGGTGCGCGAGGGATTTTACGACGGTATCGTGTTCCATCGGGTGATCGAAGGCTTCATGGCACAGACCGGATGCCCGCACGGCACCGGCACCGGCGGTTCCGGCAAGAAGCTGAAGGCCGAATTCAACAAGGAACCGCATGTCCGCGGCACCACCTCGATGGCCCGCGCCGCGAGCCCGGATTCCGGCGACAGCCAGTTCTTCATCTGCTTCGACGACGCTTCCTTCCTCAACGGCCAGTACACAGTCTGGGGCAAGGTCACCTCGGGCATGGAGAACGTCGACAAGATCAAGCGCGGCGAGCCGGTACAGAACCCGGACAAGATCGTCAAGGCGCGGATGGCGCAGGACGCGGCTTAAGCCGTAACGAACTCCAATGTCATGCCCTGCGAAGGCGGGGCATCCAGTACTCGCCAGCTTTCGCTATAAGAGAGGTCCGTGAGCACTGGATCGCCGCCCCAGTGCGCAATTGCGCACAAGGCGGGCGATGACGGCCTGGGCCGATGCGCACCGATCTCTTCGACTTCGAACTCCCTGCCACGAGCATCGCGCTGCGGCCTGCAAGCCCGCGCGATTCTGCGCGCATGCTCGTGATGCAACCCGACGGCGTGCTGCATGACCGCACCGTCGCCGAGCTGCCGCATTGGCTGCAGCCCGGCGACCAGCTCGTCGTCAACGATACCAAGGTAATTTCCGCCCAGCTCAAAGGCCGACGCATCGGCCGCGAGACCGAGCCAAAGATCGAGGCGACGCTGATCAAGCGCCTTGATGGCTCGCGCTGGCAGGCGCTGGTCAAGCCTGCGAAGAAGCTCGCGCCCGGCGACGTGGTTCGCTTCGGCAATGAAGGCAAGGTCTGCCTGCTCGGCCATCTCGACGCCGAGGTCGAGGCCAAGGGCGAGGAGGGCGAGATTACGTTGTCGTTCTCGTTTCATGGGCCGGCGCTGGATCAGGCCATCGCCGATCTCGGCACGCCGCCGCTGCCGCCCTACATCGCTTCCAAGCGCACGCCCGACGACCGCGATGCGGCCGACTACCAGACCATGTTCGCGGCGAACGAAGGCGCCGTTGCGGCGCCGACCGCGGGACTGCATTTCACGCCTGAGCTGGAAGCGGCGCTGCGCGGCCGCGGCGTCGAACTGCACCGGCTGACCTTGCATGTCGGGGCAGGGACCTTCCTGCCGGTCAAGGTGGAGGAAACCTCTGAGCACAGGATGCACGCCGAGTGGGGTTCGATATCGGCCGATACCGCCAGCGCCCTGAACGCCGCGCGCGCCAAAGGCGGACGCATCGTAGCTGTCGGCACCACATCGCTGCGGCTATTGGAGAGCGCCACGACCGAAGACGGCACCATTCAGCCGTTCGACAGCGAGACCTCGATCTTCATCACGCCGGGCTATCGCTTTCGCGCGGTCGATATTCTCATGACCAATTTCCACCTGCCGCGCTCGACGCTGTTCATGCTGGTGTCGGCCTTCTCAGGGCTCGACGCGATGAAGCATGCCTATGCGCATGCGATTGCGGCGGGGTACCGGTTCTATTCCTACGGGGATGCCTGCCTGCTGTTTCGCGCGCGGGATTGAGGCAAAAGCCGCGCCTCTTGATCTTGAAAAAAAGGCCCGCCAGTGCGGCGGGCAAAGGTTCAGGGAGGAAGCGCTCTGACAATAAAGCGCCACTATCTGTCTCTTCGATTCGGCTGTTACCGCCAAGATCGTATAACTACCGGCTTCCAAACATCCCGCGTGTGCTGTTGCACTGTTGCCACCATGCGGGTGCGCGGCGTGCGCCAGCGCTTTCGTGCCTCGACGGCGAGGTTCCAACGGTTCCTGCCGTCGGATAGGGGTGCGCGCAATCATCTGGAGAACTTCATGAACATGTCGGGTATTTTTGCGCGCATCGTCGCGCTGATCGGTGCCGTCGCGCTCCTATGGCGCCGTTCGCAGGGATCTGCGCCTGCACCGGCATGGGGCAACGCGCCGGCGATTCCGGAGGCAAAGCCGCAAGGCGCCATTCCGACGCTCAAGATGCCGACGGCCCAGGGCTGGGGCGACGGGCAAAAGCCGACCGCTGCACCCGGGCTCAAGGTCAACGCGTTTGCGACCGGCCTCGACCATCCGCGCTGGATCAACGTGCTGCCCAATGGCGACGTCCTCATTGCCGAGTCGAACCAGATCGCCGGACCGCCCAGGAACGTGTTTCATTATGCGATGCAGGCGACGATGCGGCGTGCCGCGGCGCTCGGCGTCAGCGCCGACCGCATCACGTTGCTGCGGGATCGCGACGGTGACGGCGTTGCCGAAGGACGCGGGGTTTTCATGGAAGGTTTGAGCCAGCCGTTCGGCATGGCGCTGGTCGGCGACACCTTCTATGTCGGAAACACCGACGGCGTCGTCGCCTTTCCATATGCCGCGGGCGCGGACCGCATCATCGCCGAGGGGCGCAAACTCGTCGCATTCAAGCCCGGCGGGCACTGGACGCGGAGCCTGCTGCCGAGCGCGGACGGCAAAAAACTCTATGCCGGCGTCGGCTCGCTCAGCAACATCGCCGAGGGCGGCATGGAGGTCGAGGAAGGCCGCGCCGCGATCTATGAGCTCGATCTGGCCGGGGGCACGAGCCGCATCTTCGCCAGCGGGCTGCGTAATGCCGTGGGCCTGGCATGGGAGCCCAACACAAGCGTGCTCTGGACCGTCGTCAACGAGCGCGATGGCCTCGGCGACGAGACGCCGCCGGACTACCTGACTTCAGTGCGCGACGGCGGCTTCTACGGCTGGCCCTATTGCTACTGGGGCCAGACGGTGGACGACCGCGTGCCGCAGGATCCGGCCATGGTCGCGAAGGCTATACAACCGGACTATGCACTCGGCGGGCATACCGCGTCGCTGGGCCTGTGCTGGATGCCATCAGGCACGCTGCCGGGCTTTCCGGACGGCATGGTGATCGGTCAGCACGGCTCCTGGAATCGCAGCACGCTGAGCGGCTACGCCGTCGTGTTCGTGCCGTTCGAGAACGGGCGCCCGTCGGGCCCGCCGCGGGATATTCTGACGGGGTTTCTCGCACCCGACGAGAAGGTCTCCTATGGCCGGCCGGTCGGCGTCACGCTCGGCCCCGACGGCTCACTGCTGGTGGCCGACGATGTCGGCAACGTAATCTGGCGCGTGACGGGTGCGTAGCTGCCGTAGGGTGGGCAAAGCGAAGCGTGCCCACCACCACGAGCGGAGTGCTTGATGGTGGGCACGCTTCGCTTTGCCCACCCTACAGCCGCATCACGCCATCGCGCGCTCCGGCAGCAATTCCGCGATCTGGATCGCGTTGAGCGCCGCGCCCTTCAGGAGCTGGTCGGCCGACACGAACATCGAGATCGAGTGACCTGAGGCATCGCTGAGATCCCGGCGGATGCGGCCGACCAGGACGTCATCCTGGCCCGACGCATCGATCGGCATCGGGAAGTAGTTCTTCGCCCGGTCGTCGACGATCTTGACGCCCGGCGCCTTCGACAGGATCGCGCGGACCTCGTGCTCGGTGATCGGCCTTTCACACTCGAAGGTGATGGCTTCGCAATGGGCGCGCAGCACCGGCACGCGGACGCAGGTGACGCCGATGGCGATCTGCACGTCCTCGAAGATCTTGCGGGTCTCCTTGATCACCTTGGTTTCTTCGCCGTTGTAGCCGGTCTCGGGATCGATTTCCGTGTTGTGGCTGAAGACGTTGAACGCGTAGGGAAGCGGTATGACCTTTGGCGTGAACGGCCGGCCCTCGAGATGAGCGCGGGTCGATTCCACCAGCTCCTCCATCGCCGCTGCGCCTGCGCCGCTCGCCGCCTGATAGGTCGACAGGATCACGCGCTTGATGCGGTTCTGCCGATGGATCGGCCACAGCGGCACCAGCGCGGTGATCGCCGAACAATTCGGAACGGCGATGATGCCCCTGTGCTCGCGGATGCGGCCCGCGTTGATCTCGGGGATCACCAGCGGCACGTTCGGATCCATCCGGAACGCGGAGGAATTGTCGATTACGACCGCGCCGGCCTTCACGGCTGCCGGGGAGAACTTGCGCGAGATGCCGGCGCCCGCCGAGAACAACGCGATGTCGACGCCCTCAAAGGACTTCTCGGTGAGCTCTTCGATGACGACCTTTTGGCCGCGGAAGTCGATGGTCTTGCCGGCCGAGCGGGCGCTGGCCAGCGCCTTGAGCTTGCCGACGGGAAAGGTGCGCCTGTCCATGGTGGCGATGAATTCGGCGCCGACAGCGCCGGTTACGCCGGCAATGGCAACAACGGGTTCGTGGCTCACGGGTCTATCCTCTTTGGTTGAGCATCAATGCTGCGGGCAATAAAAAAGCCCCGGTCCTTTTCAGGCGGGGCTTCGGTTCAGATAATGCGATCGTTCGGCTACGCGCGCACGGCTCCCGAGCCCCCGGAGGGTGCTTTGGTTTTCGCGGTCGCTTTGGTCGAAGTCGTCATGGCGCGGACTTATGCGGCAGCTTGCCGCCGCCGTCAACGGCTTTTAGCCTCATCCGGGCTTAAACGGGGCAGAGTAGCCCGTCATCGCCGACCTGTGGCGCCAGGAGGCTCGAGGATGACCTCCTTCAGGTCGCTGCCACTCATGACGACGATTGCGAAATTCAGCCGGCCGCGTTCGCGGACCAGGCCGCCGCTGATGGCCTTGCCCGACGCCGCTTGCTCGGCCACGCGAACGGCATCTGCCAGGCGGTGTCGGATCGTCTTGAGTGCAACGAGGTTGCTGCGCTCCTCGGCATCGAACTCCTTCAGCGGCAGGGCGGCTTCGCCGCCGACGAGCTTGCCAGTCGTGGCGTCGATGGCATGTTGCCAGATGCGGTCGTTGTGAAGGGTCTTTACGCGGTAGACCGGTGAATCCGACGCACCGTCGAAGCTGACATCGGCGGTCGTCGCGCCGGCATGCAGGGCTTCGGCGATGGCCATCGCTTGGCTCATCGAGACAGCCGACCCGCGGAAAAGCGCGAGCTCGCGGTTGACCGCCTGCTGGTCGGACGCAGCACTCTCCTCGGCCTCATTGCGGAGCGAGGCTGGCTCGCCGGGCGACGACGCGACAGCATAGACCGGGGCAGGGAGGATGACCGCCACCAGGGCGGCTGCAAGCAACTGTCTCCAACATCTCGGGGCACGCATGATTGCAGTCTCCATCCTTGAGCCTGTCTCTGCCGGCGGACGGGCCGGATCGTCTCGAAAGAAAGTGCGGCCGACCCCTTGGAGGCAGACGGGTCGGCCGCGGAACGTCGCAAACGGGCTGTACCGCCGTTTGCGGCGATCGAAGCGACGTGAGCCCTGCCGGGACCACTGAAAGCGGGAGCCCGCACTTCGCTTATAACAAAACCATACCGTATCGTTTTGTTATGTCAACGATGCCGCCCTGCGATAACGCGCGTGAAATTCCGTTCTCACGGAATTGTCAGCGGGAAGGGCGCCGCCGAATGGTTCCTTTAGGCGTGGACTGAACGCGGCTTGATGGCCCAAGCGCACCGGCCAGGAACAGCCTGATCGCCGAGCGCATGCGTTTTTCGGCGGACTTCATCTCCAGCGGCGTTCCGAACGTCGCCATGCGGTGCGTGTGACCGACGACCACGTCGAGAAAGACCTCAGCCGCGATGCCGGTATCCTCGACGTCCATAGCGCCCTGTGCGACCAAACGATCAAAGAAGCGCGCGGTGGTGGAAACGGCCTTCAACCAGCCTTCTTCCCTGCCAAGTTTGGCAATGTCGGGAAAGTTGATGGCCTGTGACGTCATCATGCGGCTGAACGCGACGGCATCGGGTCCGCAGGTGAACATCAGCATCTCGCGCCCGACCTCTATCAGGCGCTGCTCGACCGAAATGTCCGAGGAACGCGTGAGCTGCACCTCCGCCGCTTCAGCAAGCGGCGCAAGCCAGCGCGCAATCTCGCGCCTCAGCACCTCCGCAAATAGCCCGCGCTTGTCGCCGTAGCGCGAATAGACGGTGGGCTTGCTGACCCGGGCTGCTTCCGCAACCGCATCAAGCGAAGTCGCATCGTAGCCCCGGTCCAGAAAAAGACGGGTGGCAACTTCGATCAGCCGCTGATCGCGCTCGATGGCGGCGCTTTTCGTCGGCCGGCCGCCGCGCGACTTCGGGACGTCTCGTTTCGCCGGTCTGGCCTTAGTCGCAGTCAATCCCATGCCCATTGATTCCTGCGCGGTCGTGATATCAGTCATTGCTCTATAACGCGCAGCAGGAGGGGCGTCATGGCGAATCTGGCCGAATTAATGCCCTTTTGGCAAGGATTTCAGCAAACCACGCCAAACCTTCTTTCAAAGCCGCCCTGAATGCCTTGTGAAAACGCGTGCGCTCAAAGAGTGGGTACGCACGATAGGGGCCCCGTTTCGCGCAGCCACTGGCAGGGCCAGTAGAAATTATGATGTCCTTTGGCTGTGAGATCAGCGAACTTGCCAGCTTCGCCCTTCCGCAATGGCTCAAACGAAACTATTGCCCATACGGTCTAAGGCTACTCAGGAATTTTCCGAAGGTTGGCGCCACCGGATAGAACGTGCATTCGGAGGAGTCTAGGTCGCAGTAGATAACTTCCGCAGCAACGCGGCGCTCGACTTTCAGGCAAAAGAGATTCCCGCCCGAGTCACATGCAATTGGCAGAACGTGACGATCTGGACAGCGCTCCGAAATCAGAGAGAGATTCCACGACAGATTGCTGGTTTCTGTTAATCTGCGAATACCAAAGAACACCTGTATATCCGTCGGCGTTAACGGCGCATCAGGTAGGTCCACAGCGTCTGGCGTTGGAGCACCACCGTTGTATCGCAAGAGAAAATCGCGATATTCGGATGATAACTCCGCATCTAGCTCAGATTCTATGGCCGCTATGTCGTTAGACCCGATCTTTGGCCCCTCGTTTTCAATCATCATCTATCAAGGCCTCAGTTGAAAGCCGCCCGTATGCTCGGTTTGAGCATGAATATCGCGTGGCACCAACTGCATTGTCGTGCCGTCTTGGTGATGGTGCCACGTGTAGCCTTCTGGGCTTCCCTTAAGGTCGGCAACTTCATTTCGTCAACGGTCCAGGCAGGCCGTCGTTCCGCTCCTGCGTGGCTTACGGAAGCTCCGAGGTCCAGGCGCTGCCCGATGCAGCCTTTTCATAGCCGTACTGATAAAGGGCGCGCATATAGGCAGTATCGAAGCCCTCTGAGCGTGCCGCGGGATAGTCGCGCTCGATATAGGACAGATGGAAGCCCCACCGATTGCGCTTGGCGAAATCGTAGGTCGAGAAGATGACCGAGCGCGTCTGGGACTGGGTGATCGACGACAGGCTGCGTGAAGCGACATCGAGCGTGCTGTTGGATACGAGCTCAAAAGTTCGTTCGAGCTTCTTGTTGACGAGGATGTAGATGTTCATCCGGCTGTTTGCTGGCAGGCGGCCGTGGAAGAGCAGGGCATCCGGCAGCGTCAGGACCGGAGCGGTTACGCCGCCGTCGACATGCATCTCCTCAAAGCGCCGGCCCTGGCCCTCGGCTTCGATCAGGATGGGCGGGAAGACCAGCGGAATGCTGGCGGAGGCTGCCATCACGTCGCGAAACAGGCGCAGCGCCTCGGGCGAACCGACCGCGGCGATCTTCCCCATGTCCCAAACGACCGTGCGCTGGGTGTCGAGATCGGTCGTCACCACGAGCAGTTTTCGGCCCCTGGCATTTTCGCGTGCAACGGCGGCCAGGATCTCCGGCCCGACATAGCGAGCCACCAGCTCGCGCAGTCGCTTATTGCCGAACAGGCCGGATCCGAACAGCACGCGGATGATGCTGGGATCATCGAGCAGGCTCGAAGCTATGCCGCTGGTGTAGACGTCCCTCAGCGTGTCGTCGTATTGGGAGCCGAGAAACGCAAAAGGCGCAATCAGGCCGCCGGTGCTGACGCCAGAGACGACCGAGAAGGCCGGGCGGGTGCCGGCCGCGGTCCAGCCGTTCAACACGCCCACGCCATAGGCGCCATCGGCGCCGCCGCCGGAGAGCGCGAGATAGGTCCTGGCTGAGGAGCGGTCGTCTTTCTCGAAACGGAATTTCGTGACGGGTTCGTCGGTGTAGCGCCGCAGGCCGTCGATATCGAGCACGCGGGAGCCAGCGGCATCCGCAGCGCTGTAGGGCGTCCGCGGCAGCGACGTGCAGGCGGCCAGCGCGAGGCTGCACAGCAAGACGGTTGACCTGATCAGGCGTGAGCCTGTCCTCCTGATCCGGCGGTCGGAGAGGATTGATCCAGTCAGGAAAGAGAGGGAGGGCATTCGCCGTCAGTCACCGTACACGCACGTAAATAAAACTATACGGTATCGTTCTATTTAACAAGCGAAAAGCCGAGCGGCTCGGGCGGCTCAAATGTGTCCGGCGTGGGGCGCGGGCTGCCCGGAGCGCGCACTGGGCGGTTGATCGGCCGTTCTCGGCACGCAATAAGCAGCGCCATGAGTCTTCCCAATCATTTCGAATTGCTCGCCACCAATGGTGCCGCCCGCACCGGCCGCCTGACCACGCCGCATGGCGTGGTGCAGACGCCGGCCTTCATGCCGGTCGGCACCGCTGGGGCGATGAAGGGCATGCACTGGCGCGAGGTGCGCGATGCCGGCGCCGACATCGTGCTCGGCAACACCTATCATCTGATGCTGCGGCCGGGCGCCGAGCGGATCGCCGCGCTGGGGGGCCTGCAGACCTTCACCGGGTGGAACGGGCCGATGCTGACGGACTCCGGTGGCTTCCAGGTGATGTCGCTGTCGGACCTGCGCAAGGTGAGCGAGAAGGCCGTGACCTTCCGCTCGCACATCGATGGCGCCAAGGTTGAGCTGTCGCCGGAGCGGTCGATCGAGGTGCAGCGGCTGCTCGGCGCCGACATCGCCATGCAGATGGACGAGTGCGTGCGGCTGCCGGCCGGGCGCGACGACATCGAGCGCGCGATGCGGCTGTCGCTGCGCTGGGCCGAGCGCAGCAAGCGGGCGTTCGAGACCGCGCCTGATGGATACATGCTGTTCGGTATCGTGCAGGGTGGCGACATTCCCGAGATGCGCCATACCAATGCGCGCGGGCTGGTCGAGATCGGCTTCCACGGCTACGCGATCGGCGGACTTGCGGTCGGCGAGCCGCAAGCGGTGATGCTTGCGATGGTCGAGGAAACCGCGCCGGCTCTTCCTGCTGATCGCCCACGCTATCTGATGGGCGTCGGCACGCCCGAGGATCTGCTGGAAAGCGTGGCGCGCGGCATCGACATGTTCGATTGCGTGATGCCGACCCGGAACGGCCGTCACGGCATGGCGTTCACCCGCTTCGGCCAGATCAACCTACGCAACGCCCGCCATGCCGACGATCCGCGGCCGCTGGATGAGGAAAGCGAATGGCCCTCGACACGCAACATTTCGCGCGCCTATCTGCATCACCTGGTTCGCTCGGGGGAGACGCTGGGGGCGATGCTGCTGTCGGAAATCAACGTCGCGTATTATCAGCACCTGATGCGGGGCATGCGCGAGGCGATCGCTGGCGGTACGTTCGAGACGTTCCGAATGAAAACGCGCGCCGGATGGGCGCGCGGTGACATTGTTCCACGATAGTTTGAATCAATTACAGGCGAACCTCTTGACCGAATGTTTGGTCACGAAGCCGTAACCGCAGGTGTCGCAGGTCCAGAGATAGCTGATCACGTTGTCGTTGAGGTAGGCGGAAGCTTCCGCAGCCACCATTGTGTCGGCACACACTGGGCACGTCGGTAAATCACATCCACGCGGATCTGGCCCAAGCGGTACGGTCGACCGGATTTCAGCGATAGCTGGCATCGTGACCCTCCTTGCGATCTGAACCTCAGGCTCAGCTCACGACCAAAGTATAATCAGAAATCTTTGACGATGTCGCAACACAAATGCGTTCATTTCGCGTTATTTAGCGACGTTCTTGTTTTGCAATGCAGCGAACTCGTTGCTCCGGCGATTCCGGCTTGCGCATCGCGCTGGCTGCCTCCTAAGTAGGGAGAGCCGCCAATTCCCTGCAGATGATCGCTACAGGAGTGTCGAGATGGATGCGTCGTCAGCCACAAGTGCAGTGCAACGTCCGGGGCGGGGCCGGGTTTTCGACTCCATCGTCGATGCGATCGGCGACACCCCGATCGTCCGCTTGCGCAAATTGCCGGAGGCGCATGGTGTTAGCGCAACCATCCTGGCCAAGCTCGAATACTTCAATCCAGCCGCGAGCGTCAAAGACCGCATTGGCGCGGCGATGGTGATCGCGATGGAGAAGGCCGGCGTGATCAACGCCGACACCGTGCTGATCGAGCCGACCTCCGGCAATACCGGCATCGCGCTGGCCTTTGTCGCGGCCTCGCGCGGCTACCGGCTGAAACTGGTGATGCCGGAATCGATGTCGATCGAGCGGCGCAAGATGCTGGCCTTCCTCGGCGCCGAGATCATCCTGACGCCGGCAGCCCAGGGCATGAAGGGCTCGATCGCGACCGCGGAGGAACTGGTGCGAACCACGCCCAACGCCGTGATGCCGCAACAGTTCAAGAACCTCGCCAATCCCGAAATTCACCGCCGCACCACGGCGGAAGAAGTCTGGAATGACACCGGCGGCAACATCGATTTCTTCGTAGCTGGCGTCGGCACCGGCGGCACGATTACCGGCGTCGGACAGGTGCTGAAGCCACGCAAGCCGTCATTGCGGGTGGTCGCCGTCGAGCCGGAGGAAAGCCCGGTGCTGTCGGGCGGGCAGCATACGCCGCACAAGATTCAGGGCATTGGCGCCGGCTTCATCCCGGACATCCTGGACCGTTCGGTCATCGACGAGATCGTCAAGGTCAACGGCCCGACCGCGATCGAAATGTCGCGCGCACTGGCGCGCATGGAAGGCATCCCCGGCGGTATTTCCTCGGGCGCCGCGATTGCGGCGGCGCTTGCGATCGGCAAGCGTCCCGAGAGCGCCGGCAAGACCATCCTCGCGATCGTGCCGTCATTCTCCGAGCGCTATTTGTCAACCGCACTGTTTGAAGGAATCTAGCGATGGCGGACCAGCCGCGGCGGCCGAGAACCCTGAACGACGCGCGCACCGAAGCCGAGGCCGCGTTCAAGCGCACCACCACCAAGGTGGCGGAAGCGCCGCCGAAGACGCCCCGGCTTCCCGGCGTGAGGGAATTGATCTCGCTGCGCATCGATCAGGATGTGCTGGAATATTTCCAGGAAGGCGGCCCCGGCTGGCAGGACCGCATGAACGAGGCATTGCGAAAGGCCGCGGGCAAATAGATCACCGCGAGCACGTATTTTGATTTTGCGAAGCGCAGAACGAAAAAGGCCCGGGATGAACCCGGGCCTTTTTGTAGATGGGGTCGCTTGCGGGTCAGCGCAGCATGCCGCCCACGACGCCGCCGATGAAGCGCCCGGCGCCGGCGGGGTCAGGACCGGGCGCACTGTGCTGGCGCGGTTGCGGCTGAGCTTGCGCTTGCGGTTGAGCTTGCGGTTGGCTGCTGGCACGGCGCTTGGCAGGACGCTCCTCGTCACTGGAACTCGCCGTCGGCGCGGTCGCCACGATCTCGGTCAACAGCGCCTTGTGCTGCAGCTTGTTGAGGTAGCCGCTCTTGGGATAGCCGCGGGCGGCCTGCCAGCGCGTGATCACGCCGCGGGTTGCCTGATCGAACTGACCGCTGACCTTGGTGTCGAAGCCGAGCCCGGTCAGGCGGCGCTGCACGTCGCGGCGCTGGCCCTTGTCGAGGCCGATCTGGTCCTCGGTGGTCTGGTTGGCTTCATCCTTGAAGGTCGCGGGATCGATGCCCGTGCTCAGGTTGCGGGTTGCGGTTGCATCCTTTGCACCGCTCTCAAGCGAGGCAATGCGCGACAACGCCAGCGAGCGGAACTGACCGTTCGGGTAGTTGCTCAGATAGGCATTGAGTTCTTCCGGCTTGTTGGAATCCTTGATCGAGCGCCAGAACTCCAGTTCGACGTCCGACGCCTTTGAAGCGCCCGCCGCCGGCGTTGCAGCGGCCACCGCTCCGGGCGCGGGCGCGCCGTTCAGATAGACCGTACCGATCAGATTGGTGTGACCCCAGGGCAGTTGTCCCTTGTTGGTCTCCTCATTGACCTGGGCGCGGACCTTGGTCATCGCCTGCTGGATCTCGACGCCGGGCTGGGTGAGGTTGGCGAGAAGGGCGCGGGTGAACGGGCTGTTGTTGCCTTCCTGGCCATCGAGCGCGGTCTGGCCCGGGCCGGTCGCGAACGCGATCAGCGTGCCTTCGCCGGATTTCATTTCGGCGAGACCGGTCTGCACGTTGACGCTGCGGGTCGCGGCGTTCGACTTGATCTTGGCCGCAAACGGGTTGTCGCGGCAGGCATCGAGGAACACCAGCTTGACCTTGGCGTCGCCCATGGTCTGCTCGAGCGTGAGGTCGATATTGATCGCGGCGCCCAGCTTGACGTCCATTTCGGATTTGATGTCGGCGTCTATCGGCAACAGATAGTTGGTGCCCGAGATGGCGATGCCGTGACCGGCGTAGAAGAACAGCGCGACGTCGGCGCCTTGCGCCTTCTTGCCGAAGTCGAGCAGCCGCTCGGTCATCTTGTCGCGCGTGAGATTGGAGCCCTCGACCACTTCGAATCCGACATTGCGAAGCGTCGCGGCGATCGCCTTCGCATCCACCGACGGGTTCGGCAGCGGGGCTACGTTCTTGTAGGCGCCGTTACCGACGACGAACGCAACACGCTTCTCGGCGCTGGCGGCACCCGCCGTAAAGAGCATGCAGATGGCGGACAAAATGAGGGTTGGGTAGCGCATAGGAAATCCCCCTGCAGAATCGATAAAGGCTTTGGTTCTAACTCTGGACGGAGATTACAGAAAATCACCCGCTTCGCGCCACAAAAAAGCGGGCGAATAACCAAATCCGGGGCCATCCGTTACCGTTGCGCCACGCTCTGTCGCGTGATCTAGATCACAGCCCGGCAAATAAATTTCAGCTTGGGGCGGACGCCTTAGTCGAAGAATTCGGTTTCAGGTTCAACAGATTGCCGGTGAGGATCAGTGCGGCGCCGAGCACGGTGAGCAGATCCAGCCGTTCCGAATAGATCAGCCAGCCGGCGGCGGCGCTCAGTGGAACCCGCAGAAAATCCATCGGGATCACCACGGTGGCATCCGCATGCAGCAGCGCGCGCGCCATGCAGTAGTGGGAGAATGTGCCGCAAAACGCGATCACCACGACCCAGCCCCAGAGATAGGTTGGCGGCCACGTCCAGACGTAGAGCGCGGGAAACAAACCAGCCACCGATTGCACCACCAGCATCCAGAACATGATCGAGAGCGTCTGCTCGGTCCGGGTGAGCGATTTGACCATCGCGACCGATACGCCGAACCCGACGGCGGCCGCCAGCGCGATCAACTGGCCCGGATTGACCTCGCTGGTGGCGGGGCGAACGATCACGACGACGCCGACGATCCCGAGCGCGATCGCCGCGATCTTCCAGATCGTCATGCGCTCGCCGAGAAACGTCGCGGCCAGGATCGCGGTCCAGATCGGCATCGTGAATTCGATGGCCACCACCTGGCCGATCGGGATCAGCGTCAGGGCAAAGAACCAGCCGAGCTGCGCGCCGTAGTGGATGAGGTTGCGCGCCACGTGCTGCGGCAGCCGCGTCGTCTTCATCATGCCAAATCCGCCGTTGGCGCGGATCAGCGGGTACAGCATCAGGAAGCCGAGGACCGAGCGCATCTCCATGAGCTGGAACACGTTGATCTCGCGCGCCGCCTCGCGTCCGGCGATCGTTATGATCAGCATCAGGCTGAGCCAGCCGCCCATCCACAGTGCAGCCAGGGTTTTGGATTGTGTGCGGTCCATTCGGAAAGCTTGCGGGGTCGGAGGCAGGCCGGTATCGGCGAGCGCGCCACAATTTGCAATGCGCATATGCGGCGGGGCAGCGATGCGCGGCGTCGCAATTTCGCTGTGGGAGCGGCGGCCGGTTCAGTGCTAGAGCTCCGGTTCTGATTGAAATCGGAACCGGAGCTCTAGATTCTTGTTTTGACGCGTTTTCTACCGCAGATAAGTCTACGCAATCTGCGTAAACTTGATTGCTATGCGAACCGGTACCCACTTCGCTTGAAAACGCTATAAAGCGCCGGTCTCAAGGAGGACTTACGCATGCGTATCTTGCAACCGGCCGAATGGTCGAAACCCCGCGGTTTCTCGCACGGTGTCGAGGTCGACGCTTCAGGCAAATGGGTCGTGCTGGCCGGCCAGACCGGCGGCGACGAGAAGGGCGATTATGCCCCTGACATGGCCGCCCAGGTCGGCACGGCGCTGAAGCGCATCGTCAAGCTGCTTGGAGAAGCCGGCGCGGGACCGGAACACATCGTCCGCCTGACCTGGTACCTGACCAGCCGCAGCGAATACGAAGCCGCAGGAGCGGGCATCGGTGCAGCCTGGAAGGAAACGCTCGGGCGCAATTTCCCGCCATCGACATTGCTCTACATCGACGGGCTGGTCGACGTCAGGGCCAAGGTCGAAATCGAAGTTACTGCCTTCGTGCCCAAAAGCTAGCAAGGCGTAACCAGACATCACCAGGACCATCACAAGGACCGGGCGCTTTCCACGTCAGGCGCGCCGGAAAAGACAAAAGGATATCGTGAGCCAATGACCAGTCGATCGACCTCTGCCGACTTCGTGACCGCCTTTGCAACCGGCTGGCCCGAGCACCAGCCCGACATCATGGTGCTGTCGCTGACCACGCAACGGGGCGTGCAGGATTTTGCGTTCAACAAGGAGCAGGCTTTGTTGATCGCCAAGACGATCAAGGAGACCGCGGCGAAGCTCGAGAAGCCCAAGACCAAGACGAGTTAGTGCTACGGCACAACTGTCATCGCCCGCCTTGTGCGCAATTGCGCACTGGAGCGGGCGATCCAGTATTCCAGAGATGTCACGGCTTGAAACGACAGGGCGCGGCGTACCGGGTACCCCGCTTTCGCGGGGTACGACAGCCGGCCTACTTCGACAGCGTAATATTGGCGGCGCGGAACTGGCTGTCGGCCTTCATGGCGATCTGCTGCTTGTTGCCGGTGGTCTTCAGCGCGATGCTGGCGCCGAATCCTGCCGCCTGGGCGATCACCTGGAAACTGCCGCCGGCGCCGCGGCCCTGGATGCTGCCGCCGACATTGCGGCTGGACTCGCTCCAGGTGCCGCTGACTTCGCCGCCCACCGCGACCACCGCCGCTTGCAGGTTGAACCTGTAGGCGTCGCTGGCGCAGGTGAGGACCATTTCCATGGTGGGGCCGTTCACCTTGTAGGTCGCGCGGCAGCGGATCCGCTCGCTCGAACCGTCATCCAGCGTCACGGTGCCGGGGCCGGACCAGGTGCCGGCCATGCCGGCGAACGTGCTGGACTGGGCGTGGCTGGTGGAGGCCGCGAAAGCCGTCAAAAAAAACGCGACGGCTGCGAATGTCAGCCGCCGCGCTTTGGCGAAAAATTCTGAAGTCTGGCTTGCCTTACTGACGGGACGCTTCCCATCGACCGCTGCACGCGACACCAGCTGAAGCCCCATTCCATTTCCCCGATCCGGAGTTGCCACTGAGTTGACCGTTCGCATATGCACCATTGATCGAGACTCGCACAAGTCCCCCGCTGCCGACACTGCCGGAAACCGGACCGCCCGAAATCTTGCCGTCGGCGACATTCACGGTCGAGGTAGTCTGCGCATCGCAACTGCCCGTTTTTGTGACAACGGTAACTTGCCAAAGGCCGTCATAGGGCGACTGGGCGGAGGTGGGGGCTGCGGCCAAGGTCGCGGCGGAGGCAAGAAACGAGGCAAACAAAATGTCGCTGATGCGATTGGCGCGCATGGATCAAAATCCTTGAGATGTGTGTGATGACAGGCCTTATCTGGTCACAATGTGTCCAAACTTGGGTGCGACGCAACACTGTGGAAAGTTCCCGGGATTTCAAACACATCAAGGTGAATCCGGTTCCGGGCGGCGAACGAGAAAAGTTGCGATTTCACCGCCGATTCTGTCCAAGCAGCCGCACTAAAGGTATTTTGGTAGGGTTCAGTGTTTAGCGTCGGGCAGGCTTGGCGCTTGGGTGGCGAACTCCTCTTCCTGCGGGGTGGCAGGGAGGTTGTTGTGGGTCTTGGCGTGAAAGATGACGTCAGCGAGCAGTTTCTGGCCGAGCGGTGCCAGCGCGCGTTCCCAGAGCTCACGCGCGGTCTCTCCCTTCCTGACGAATACCCACTCCTGGACGGCGATGGCGCCGGCATCCATCCGGTCGGCGAGGTGATAGACGGTGCCGCCAGCGATCGGATCGCCCTCCTTGATGGTCCACTCCACCGCGGCGAGGCCGCGATGCCGGGGCAGGAGCGAGGGGTGATAGCCGATGCCGCCGAGTTTGGCGGTAGCCAGTGCCTCGCGGGTCACGCGGGCATGGCTGTGGGCGGTCACGATCAGGTCGGTATTGGGCGCGACTTCCGGTGCGGCCACGCGTTTCGGATCGGCCTGCACGACGACCTCGATCCCGGTGGCCCGCGCGGCGGCAGCAAGCCGGTCCTCGCCATCGTGGACGACAACGCGGACGATATCGACCCCGTGTTGGCGCAGCGTGTTGAATGTCGTTACGCCGAAATGGCGGGAACCGACCAGGGTGATCCGCATATGTTCTTTCCGTCGTTAATCAGGCCGGTATGCCGATAGCACACCATGGCGGCCTGTTTCGACGCTGGCCCCGGGGGCGCGTGGGTTATCAACAGGGGGCCGGCCAGCGCAGGCAGAGCGTTTTCCAGCGAAGTGGAGGCCGGTTCGCATCAAGAAAACGCGTCAAATCAAGAATCTAGAGCCCAGTTCCGATCCAATCGGAACGGATAAGGGATCGCCCATTGATCTGAGCTCCTTCTTTCATCAAACGATGAGCAGTATCCCCGATTGATTGAGCTCCGCCATCAGTCGTAGCGCATCCTTTGCGTACTTGTTTGTGCAGGTGAATTAGGCGTTCATTGCGCGCCATTTGGACTTCCATAGAAGCTCAAATACTCTCGGTGCTTCGCCAGCGCCTTTGGACGATAGGGTCGGTCGCCGGTCACGCAACGTGCCTTGGCTAAGCCAAAGCGGTTGCGAACAAAGTCTTCATGTAGGATGTCCGGCCCATTGCCGTCTCGTACGCCTTCCCTGGTGCCCTCGGTCCAGGCGCGACCCCATCCGGTCCGCTCGTCGTGCTGGATGCCTTCGTATGAAGGCGTCAGCTTGGTCATATCCACGATGAGCGGATGCTCGACTGCCATTGCCTCATTGATCATCCACTCCAGCGCCAAATCGGATAGGCCCGTCTCGCGATAGCCACCGCCCACGTCGGAATGCACGCCGGGAAACCAAACTTGCTTGATACGATCACGCGCTTTGGCTTCCGGCGATTCTTCCGACTCGTCCCAAATCTCCGGCGCGAAGATTTCGCGGTTTTCGTCGATCGAGAGCGCTTGGCGTCCGTAGGGGATGCTGGGAATCAGCGAGGCATTGTGGAAGGCGTGACGCCACAAGACCAATCCGCTTGAGCCCGGAATGCCGAGCGCGCGCACGGTGTCCCAGACTCCAATAAAATAGGGAAAGGGAGGGTTGCTGGAATCGATGGAAAGGCTCTGGTAGCGATTGCGATATTGCAGGCCAAGGGCAATGCGCTCTTCTTGCTTCTCATTGCCTCCGTAGTGCTTGTAGACCGTCTCAACCGCCTCCTCGACAAGCGCCAATCGACCCTTCTTATTCTGACGGTCGCGAGGACTGTTTCCCGCGGCGTCGCGTTGCGGAATACCACACAGCGACAGCACGCCGCCGAGACTGCGTACAGTAAACGCACCGCGACTGAATCCGAAAAGAAAAACCCGGTCACCCGGTTCATAGTATTCGATGAGCGCTGTATAGCAGTCCTTGATATTTTGTGAGATTCCGAGGCCCGTCGCCCGGCTGGCGAGATCGTACGCCCAACGCCACCACTCACGCTTGTGCTCCACACCCAGCCCTTCATCATAGAAGGTTACCTGTCGAGCGGCGGCAGCCTTTTTCGTTGCGTCCCATAGCTTCCAGACGTTGGTGCGCTCCGTCTTCGGCATGCTAGCACCTTGGCCAGTTCCGTCGGAAAATATCACAATGTTCTTCGCCATGTTCTTGCTCCGCTTTTTTTCCCGGAACGGGGGATCACCGGCGCTTTGGGACATGCACGGCCTAAGCGAAGGGAGGCCGTCGCGGTTGGATCTCGTTCGCTGCGAAGGCGTTATGAGTGAATAAAGCAGCCGCTGGGAACACAACTTTTAGAGCAATTATTTCAAGTTCGCACTTCAAGTTTTATGTACCAAAGGTTGTTCCACGATATATTGTCAACAACCCAGACCAAAATTGCGACCGCGACGATGGCGATGCGTTCTCCGCTGCGCTCAACAAGTTCGTTGAAGATCATGGCTTGCGCGAGAGCGAGCGTCACACTCTGTATTCGCTGCGCCACGGTTTCAACGATCGGCTGCGCGAGACCGAAGCGTCGGACGAACTAAAGGATGAGTTTCAGCACGGCCTCGCGAATGTAGTTCGGCCCGGTGCTGTTCTCGGAAACGACGACGAAATTTGCCGGCATCGAGAACGTGACGAGCTGGCCGAAGATCGGCGAGATGACCCTGAACGCGGTGGGGGCGGGGGCTTGCGCGGACGCGGCCGAAGCGATCAACGCGCCCAGCGCCGCCACGCATAGGCCGGTTCTCGTCATCGCCGACTTCCCCCAATGCACGCCCGACCATGGGCAGAAGCGGTGGCGCCTGCCAGCGTGAGTGGCGTCACATCGGCAACGAACGACGCGGCGCTACCGTTGGGGCCAGGATTGGCAACTACGGACTGCCAGCATGAAACGCCTTCTCATCTTTGCCGCCATAGCGCCGCCACTCGGCTTCGTCGTCGCGTTCTGGGTGATGCTGCAAATTGCCAATTGGCTTGCGGGCAGCCCGAACACGTTCGATGTCGCGCAAATCATGATGCTGCCGACGATATATCTGGTCGGGTTGATCCCCGCGCTATTGGCCGCGTGGTTCGACCATGCGCTGGCAAAGCGCAATGTCTCGTACCGCATCGCGCTCACGGCGCTGTTCGGCTACGCGATCTGCTACCTGCCGCTGGCAGCAGCGTTCTGGATCGGCTTCGCCCATCGGCCGGATGTCCTGCTGTTTGGCCTGATCGGCGCGGTGCCGTCAGCGGTGTGTTCGTGGCTGGCGGCGGAGCGGCAGGCGCCTGACCTCGTTCCGTCACCATGACAGGATGCGCAGCTCTGGCCGGGAGTAGGCCGGGATCGGTTGCTGGACTGGCTCGGACTGCTGCTCGGCCACCATCTGCAGTCGCGCCCGCAGGTCGGCGCTGCATTGCTTCATCTGGTTGCGCAACTCGCGCCGGCTGAAGGTGGTGAGGGAGGGATCGCCGAGCTGCAGCCAGGCAGCGCGCAGCCACTGCTGCAGGGCGCGGATATCGGAATCGAGGATCTCAGGCTGGTTCATTCCGCCGGAATCTCAAAACGTGATCGCGCCATGATTAGGCCTGATTCTCCCGCCGACGCCTACTCCAGAGCAAGACGGACGGCAGGAAAAACCGACGACTTGAGAGCAGACGACCTGGAAGCAGACGACCTGGAAGCAGACGGCTCGGAGCCGAGGGAACGCGCGCGCCACATGATCGTTGCATGAGTGCGTTCTGGAGAGACCTCGATGTCCCGCAATCCGGCGCTTGTTCTCTTCACGGCGCTCGCCCTTATCGTCCCCGCCACGGCATTCGCGCAATTGACGCCGCCAGCCGGCTCGGCCGGCGCCGGCAATTCGGCGATATCAGGCGTGCCGTTCGGCCCGGCCAATCCCAGCGCGCTCTCCGATCCCAGCGGCATCGGCAACGCCTCGCGGGTTCCGCCGCTCAGGCCCAACCCTCCACCGCCGGTCGTCTCCTATGGAACGGTCGATACGCCGGCGCCGCGCGCACGGCTTGTGACGCCGCCCGGCGCCTCGCAGCGGATCATCAGCGCGCGCCAATCTCACCCGCGCAAACCGCCGGTTCGGCGGCGGGCGCGACCGGAGGTGAGTTCGTTCACGGGGATCTGCCGGGGGTGTTAGCGATCAACCTGCGCTTCATCCTGCGGGCGCAAGAAACGGACATTTCGAGCTCCAGCCATCGCGAGGAACAATTTTCTCTTGCCGGACTTATGAGCTGAGCTGTCATGCGTGCTGATCCTGCATGTGCTGACGCCGAGTATCGTGTGACGCAAAACTTGCCCTTGGGGCGGGATGGCCGGAATGAACATCCAGCGACAGACGGCCAAAACTCTCTCCCCACCAGGCCGGTCCGCCACCCCAGATATCGCCCGAGCGCCTCGCGTAGAACGGTTGCCTGCGCACGAAGACATGCTGGCTGTCACCTACGACCATGTCGGCGTGGGCATCGCCGAGATCGATCAGGCCGGACGCATGCTGCGCGTCAACCAGAAGGTCTGCGAGCTGACGGGACACGAAGCGGCCGACTTGCTCGGCCGCTCCATCTTTGACGAGACCGCGCCACAGGACGTCGCGCAGGATCTTGCGCAGTTCAGGCGACAGGTCGCCGGCGAAATCGATCGCTACACCATTGAAAAGCGTCTCGCGCGGAAGGACGGCTCATACTTCTGGGCGGAGGTGACGTCCTCGAGCGTTCGCGATGCGTCGGGAAATTTCCTTTACGCGGTGCGCGTTCAGCATGACATCAGCGCCCGCAAGGAGGCCGAACAGGCGCTGGCACGCCGCAGCGAAGAGCAGGCGGCACTATTCCGGTTCTCCGAAAGGCTCCAATACGCCACGTCACTTCCAGACGTTTACGACGCCGGCCTGGACGCCATCACCGCCGCACTCGCCTGCAAGTCCGCCTCCATTCTGCTGTTTGATGATAGCGACGTGATGCGTTTCGTCGGATGGCGGGGCCTGTCGGACGGGTACCGAAAGGCCGTCGAAGGCCATTCGCCATGGGACAGGGACGAACGAAATCCGCGTCCGGTCACCTTCGAGGATATCGGCGTTTCAGCTCTTTCGGTTGCGCTCAAGGAAACGATTGCGCGAGAACATATCGCAGCGGTCGCTTTCATTCCGATCCTGATCGGCGGCCGGCTCGCCGGAAAATTCATGGCCTATTACGACAGGCCGCATCACTTCACCGAACCGGAGATCGACGTCGCGCTGACGCTCGCGCGGCAACTCGGCTTCGGCATTGCGAGGCTGAGGGCGGAACAGGCGCGGAGTGCCGCCGAAGAGCGTGCGCAGCAGCTCGTGTCCATCGTGGAATCCTCCGATGACGCGATTATCAGCAAGGATCTGGACGGGATCATCCAGACCTGGAATTCAGGTGCCGAGCGGCTGTTCGGCTATAGCGCCGGTGAGGCCATCGGCAAGCACGTGACCATTCTTTTTCCGCCAGGACGCGAAGACGAGGAACCTGGAATCCTCGCGCGCATAAGGTCTGGCGAGCGCATCCACCATTATGAAACCGTTCGCCGGCGGAAGGGCGGCAGCCTTTTGGACATTTCGCTGACCGTCTCGCCGATGCGCGACGGCACAGGACGCGTCGTCGGCGCGTCAAAGATCGCTCGCGACATCACCGATCGAAAGGAAGTCGAACGCAAGCTCCGGGAGAGCGAGCAGCGTCTCACCGAATTGCTCGCAGCGATTCCGGCGGCGATTTACACGACCGACGCGGAGGGGAAAATTACCTACTTCAACGAGGCGGCCGTCGAATTCTCCGGCCGGACGCCAACGCTCGGCAGCGACGAATGGTGTGTAACGTGGAAGCTGTTCCTGCCGGACGGCACGCCGCTTCCGCACGACCAGTGCCCGATGGCGGTGGCGCTCAAGGAAGGACGCGCCGTGCGCGGCGCCGAAGCGGTCGCGGAGCGGCCGGACGGGACGCGGGTTCCCTTCATTCCGTTCCCGACGCCGCTGCGGGACTCTTCCGGCAGGATCAACGGCGCCATCAACATGCTGGTGGATATCAGCGAGCGGCGGCAGGCGGAAACCCAGCAGCGGCTGCTGCTCGATGAACTCAATCATCGCACCAAGAACAACATGCAGATGCTGCAGTCGCTGCTGTTCTCCGCGGCAAGAACCGCGCACAGCGATGAGGCGCGGAAGGTCCTGAACGAGGCCAGCGCGCGGATCGCGGCGATGGCGGCGGCGCAGGGCGTGCTGTACGGCCGCAGCGACGCCAGCCGGTTCGCGGCGGAAGAATTCCTGCCGGCGGTCTGCGAAACCATCCGGCAATTGCTGCCGCCGGATGCGCGAATTGAATGTGGCGCTGCGCACGGCGTGCTTTCCAACGACGTGGCGCTGCCGCTCGCGCTGATATTGAACGAGCTTCTGACAAACGCCGTGAAGCACGGCATCAAGGATCATGCGAGGCAAGGCGTTCGGGTCAGCTTGACCGATCACGAGGGACGGTTGGCGCTCTGCGTCGAGGATGACGGGAAGGGGTTCGACCTGGAAGAGGTACGCAAGACCTCGTCGGGACTCCAACTCGTACTCGGCCTCGCGCGCCAGCTGCACGGAACGCTTTGCGTCACGAAAAATCCCTCGCGGGCGTGCCTCGATTTCCCGGCCGCGAAAATCTAGATCGGCGATCGATGACGCCTCAGCACAGCGCACGGCATCTTGCGTCGCCGTCCGAGCCGGACCGGAACCCGCGGCTGCCTGCTGAAGAGGCCCGACGGATGAAAGACAAGCAGGGCCCGCCGCGCGTTCTCGTCGTCGAGGATGATTTTCTGATCGCCATGCAAACCGAGGTTGCGCTGACGACAGCCGGTTTTGAGGTTGTCGGCCCGGCCACCACCGCGGAGGAGGCCGTCGCGCTGGCCGGCGAGGCGCAGCCGGCGCTCGCCGTGATGGACATTCGTCTCGCCAGCACCCGCGACGGCATCGATGCCGCACGGCAATTGTATCAGGACTTCGCCATTCGCTGCATCTTTGCGACCGCGCATGACGATGCGCACACGCGCGGGCGCGCCGAGCCCTATGCCCCGCTCGGATGGCTGCCGAAGCCGTACAGTATGGCTTCGCTCGTCGCGGTGGTTGCCGAAGCTGCCGCGGAGCTACGCCGGCCGTAGCGGCCCCCGGCACGCGCACATTGGGTCCGTGCTACCCAAGATTCGGACGCAAGGTTCGGACATCCCGTTGCAGGTGCTTCCGCTACCTGTTCTCGATCCGCTTCAGGCGACCGGAAGGCTCAGTCCTGATAGTAGTACCGGCCCTGCGGCGGGCGCCGGTAGTACCGGTCGCCGTAATACTGCTGACGCCCCTGCTGATACTGCGGCGGGACCGTTCCGGTTGGGTAGCATTGACCGTCCCGGCTATCGACGTCCGTTCCATGCCCACACTGCACGGGGTAGCGGCCGCCGCGATAGTAACGCGGATATTGCCGTGCGGCCTGCTCCCGCGGCGGCAGATAGCCGGTCGGATAGCACAGGCCATCCCGCGCGCTCATATCCCAGCCATGGTCGCATGGCGGCGGATAGGCGGGTACACGGTATTGCACGGCTTGAGGCAAGACGGGTGCAACAGCGTTGTCAGGCGTCATGCTCAACTGAACGGCCAGTGCTGCGGCGGCAATGCTGACGATCATGGTCCTTCTCCGATCAAACCAGAAGCTGCCGGCGTTTCCACGACGCGCTGACCGGTCGCCCGATCACGGTCGAGGGCTGCTGCTGCGTCCATACAAATATAAAAACACGCCCTGAATATCCGATGAACGCATTTCAGATATCGGAAGTCAAATCCCTGCAACGGCCGCCACGGGATATCAGCGGCGCGGACGAACAGAAGTTCAGCGTCGCCGCGCTATCGCATTTCATAGTAGCCGTTTCGTCGATAGTGATAGCCCGGGCGGCCTTCCTGATACTGCCGTGGCACCGTGCCCGTCGGGTAGCAGAGCCCATCGCGAATATCGCGGTCGGCGCCATGACCGCATGGTACCGGCCGCCGGCCGCCGCCGTATTCCAGCGGATAATACCGGCCCGATTGAAACCGCGGCGGCACCATCCCGTTCGGGTAGCACTTGCCGTCCCGCTCATCGAGATCGTAGCCGTGGCCGCACGGCGGCGGATGGCCGTGACGGCGATACCGGATTTCCTGCGCTAAAATTTCCTGGCCCAGGGGGATGCTTTCGTTCAGCGCGTGGGCAGGTACTCCCAATTGTAGCGCGAGGGCTACGCCGGCAATGCTGGCAAACATCTTTGGGTCCTCCGGTGAACACTGAATCTCCACTGCGGCCGATCTTCGCTTCGGAAATGGCTACGGCGGATTGTACGCTTCCATATCGATGCTGTGTGCGCCGTCGGGAAGGCCGGCTTGCGAAATCAGGACGTCCTTCAAGCGCGCATTCTTGCGGCAGCCGGCATGCCCACACGGTCATAGACCATCGCGCAATGGTGGCTGAACGGGCAATTCACCGCCCATTCAGCGTAGCTGAGGTCTGCCGTTCACCGGGCGTGAAAACAAAAGGCCGCCCGGAGGCGGCCTGTCATTGTAATGCCTGTTGAGGATCAGGCTTGTTGAGGATCAGCCCGTCGAAGATCAGGCTTGGCGAAGCGCGGCCGCCTGGTTGCGGCGGCGATAGGCCAGAAAGCCGACGCCGGCGAACCCCAGGATCATCATGGCCCAGGTGGAGGGCTCAGGAACGGCAGAGATATTGGCCGTCACGAACTGCGTGTTGTCGCTGAAATTGGAATCCCAATAGTACAGCTTGAGCTCGCCAGTCGCATTCGCCGGGCCTGAGAACGAAGTGCCGATTTCAAAGAAGACGCCAGCGCCAATTTTGCCGACCAACGTGCCAAAGGGGAGGCTGAGGCCAGCCTGATTATGTAGTCCGAAATCTATACCAATGAGAGTGCCGGGAGCTTGGCCACTGTCGTCGCCGAGCACTGCAAATCGCGGCCCCGTCAGCCCGTCCGCGTTCGACCATCGCGGCAAGGCGCCAGCGTTCCAAAGATCGTTAGGGTCGACCGTAACTGTAAAATTCTGGCCCGCGTTCAAAAAGACGCCGGTTGAGCCGCCGATGCCGCCCGAACTGCTGTTCGTAAATGCATTGACGACGACGGCTTGGGCGGAGGTGGCGGAAACGCCGGCAAGCCCCGCAACGATAGCGCACGCAAACAAAGCTCGCTTGAATTTGAGAATAATCATGCCACCACCTAATTTAATTATTTAAATCGTGACCTCGTGGACGGAATCGGGCGAGGCCGGTTGCATTCATTGCATTTAATTAATAATGCGTCAACGGCTCGATCTGGCCGCCCCCAACGACGGGCGTGCTGCGGCCCGATGGCAGGCGACCGCGTCATGGCAGGGTGCGGCTCGAGCCCGGGTCGTGAGCGCGCGAATAGCCGGTGATCTCGGGCCACCGTTTTTTCATGCCGACGGCAATCTGTTGGGCCAGGCGGTCTTCACACTGGAATGGCTTCAATGACGCGCGACGTTGCGCCCTCAACCGGGCGCGGTGACGTCGGAGATACCTTTTGGATCGCGTATGCATGAGAGGCATCGCTCCAAGATTTGAAGCCACCGCCGAGACGACCCACCGGAACGGCGATGGTCTCCTGATCGGGGCTTACGACGATCGTGTCTGGCGGATTATTTTCTTACCCGCAAACGTCCCGGCGTTTAATTAAGCTAATAGAGCCATTTAATCCGCCCCATAGTTTCAGGCAAGAGAACCGGGGTCAATCGGCATAATTACGGTTAAATTGTTCGGGCGGGGCGCTGGAAGGGAACTTTCCGCTTTTCCCGATTTAGGCCCCGGGAGCAGGGAGAGCGATAAACATGGCCAGGCGCTGG
This sequence comes from Bradyrhizobium sp. 170, assembly GCF_023101085.1. Classification (NCBI taxonomy): domain Bacteria; kingdom Pseudomonadati; phylum Pseudomonadota; class Alphaproteobacteria; order Hyphomicrobiales; family Nitrobacteraceae; genus Bradyrhizobium; species Bradyrhizobium sp. 170. The sequence goes on from NZ_CP064703.1 coordinate 4,433,367, forward strand.
AGTGCCGAGGATATCAGGGACCTCAAGACTCTCGCTCAAGAGTATTCAGTTCAAGCGATTGCCGAAAAGATGGATCGAACCGTGGGTGGGGTGGCCTTCAAGGCTCACCAACTAGGACTACCGCCAAAAGCGCGCTCGCGGGCCACCGATCCGGAGTCCACGGATTTCAATTGGACAGGGACCGACAGCAGGCCGCCCGCGTCTGACAAATGCCGCTGAGCAGCGCCTGCGGCCCTCGAGGCAAAGGTTTGGTTCTGATGCGGTCTCCGCTGCGAGCCTAACCGGCGCGGTAGGCATCCAGCGCATGGGCGGCGAAGATGCCCACGCTGACCAGGGCGAGGATAGCTGCTGAAAGCTCAATCATTGGCTGGCCTCCCGCTCATGGATTGTGGCGAGGAATTTGCTGCGTGACTGGTTCCAAATGAGATCGAAGAAGAATTGCATGTCGGCGTCCCTGTTTTGTTATCAACCAGGTACGCAGCCCTTTGTTTCAGGATGTTTTCGTCGGCCCCGGAAAATGGTTTCGTCCGGACGTTGGCGGCAACTGAATGATGACAATTTCGCGGCCGGCGTGCATGCTTTTTGTGACACCAGCGGAGTGATTCGATCATGCTGGAAGCAATCGTATTGTTGCTGGGCGTGAGCACGTGCGCCCTGATCCTCATTGCCTTCTGGGGCCTCGACCTGCGCGGGATGCGCCGTCGCAGAGGGTAGGGTGGTTCGGTTCAATGCGGATCGTTGCCGTGAAAGGCACCGAGGCGAGGTTGTCATGCGCGCCTGAGGTACAACCCGTTGCCTATGTCTCCGGGCTGGGCACTTCTTCGCACGGCAAATCACGATCAAGGATCACATTCTCGAAACGATCATCAATCGCTCACAGGACGTGGGAGCGAGCTGCAAGCGCCCGCATTCCCGGCGGCGCGACGGGTGCTTGCGGAGCCCGCGCTAACAAGCGACGGCCTGCTGTGCTGATGAAAATCCACGTTGCCGGCTTCGGGTCTGATTTCGCTCGCGGTACTTTCACGATGCCATCAGCGTTGGTGCCTGGATATTTTCCGCTCGGGATGTGGGCCATTCGCTCGGCACTTCCTGGATGTCCCTGAAAATCCGTGGCGAAAATGCCACAAGTTGCCGGGCAATTGCACGTTCTGCGCGATGGGTTGTTCGAATACCCCCATCTGTCGCAGCGCGGCTACAGCCAACTTTCCCCTTTTCTTCTAAACCGGGCGCATCGGTTCGTTTTTTTCTTATTTGCAAAGGGGCGATGCCATGAAAAAGATTGTTCTAGCTTCCGTCTGCGCCGTGGGTTTTTTCGGCTCCGCCGTCGCGGCCGATTTGCGCCCGGCCGTGAAGGCTCCTCCCATCGCCCGGCCGGCCTGCGCCCAGTTCGGCGGCTGGTATGTCGGCGCCAATGTGGGCTACGGCTATCTTCAACATAATTTCCATGACCGCGACTTTTTGGCCGGGAGCGTCGATACCGGACTTCCCAGAAGCACGCAGGATTCGAACAGTGGCGTGAACGGCGGCGTTCAGGCCGGCTATAACTACCAGACCGGCTGCACCCTGTTTGGTGTTGAAGCCGACTGGAGCTGGTCCGACACCAACGCTTCGTCCTTCAACGGGGACGGCGATGGGCCTATTGGCGCTGTTGGCGTCGATACATCGTCGGTCTCCAGCCGCATGCGCTGGTTCGGCACGGTGCGCGCCCGGTCCGGCGTGATCGTCGACAACGTCCTGATCTACGCCACGGGCGGCTTTGCCTACGCCAATTTCGCTCGTTCGTACACGATCTTCGAGGACGCTCCGGCGACGACCTCAACCTTTTCCTGGAACAACACCCGGTGGGGGTGGACCGCCGGTGTGGGTACCGAATGGGCGTTCGCGCCAAACTGGAGCCTGAAGAGCGAAGTGCTGTACATGCGCTTTGAGAAGGACACCGCCACCGCGATCGGCCTTGGCGCCCCCGGCGCCGGCATCGCTGGTGCAGCTTACCGGCTGGAGTCCCAGAATGAGGCCTGGATCAGCCGCATCGGTGTGAACTATCGCTTCTGAGCGACAGCTCCACGACACAAAAAGCCCCGGTTCGCCGGGGCTTTTTTATTAGGTGGCGCCGCGTGGAGTCGCGGCGACACATCGGGAAATCGGCAATTCGCCAGGAACGTTTCACGGTCACTTGCTCGGCGTCGCCGGCCGCGGGCGACATATGGAAGCCGTCGTGACGCCTCAGTACTTGCCCCGGCCCTGAGGCCCTTCGTGAGAGGCGATGACGCACATCGTTATCGCCGGTGCTCCGCTCGCGTCAGATCGCCCACTCACAGTAAACCAACACTTAACTATAAATCGGTACCATCTGCTGCGTCCGGGTGGTGACCATCCGGCTAAGCGGGAGCGAATACCATGCCCGTCGAGATGCTGACGTATGCCGACCTGGGCGAAAGGCTCAAAATTTCGCCGGAGGCTGCCCGGGCTCTGGTAAAACGACATCGATGGCCGCGTTCCCGCGCCAACGATGGCAAGACGCTTGTGCAGGTCGACCTTGCCGAAATCAGCCATTCCCCAATCTCCCGTCAGCCGCAAACACCGGCCGGTCACCAGGTGGTCACCGCGCTAAAGCAGAAAATTGAGACCTTGCAGGCCGAACTGATCGAGATGAAGGCTATTGCCAACGGCCATCGGGGCGACTTTGAGAGAGAATGCGAACGTACGAACAAGCTCTTGGCCGAATTGCTCAAGGCCACCTCAGAAGGCATGGGCGCCCGGGAAAGGGCGGCGCTGCTCGAAGGGAAGCTGTCGATGCTAACGCAACCCTGGCGACGTCGGCTGGTCGATGCTTTCACCCTTGCCTTGCCACAAGTCGCATACAACGCGCGCGAGAGCGACGGAAGCATAGCCCAATCGCGTAATTGAACCGCTAGTCGCAAGGGCCACCCGCCGGCGTTGCCAAGAACCGCTGACACTCACGTCGCTCAGCTCAAGATCGCGCCAACGGAGAGTCGGGACAGGCTCGTCCCGCCGGCTGGCGTCAGTGCCAATGGCGGCGGTAATGACGATGGCCCCAGTAGTGACGATGTCCCGCTCGCTGCCAACCATAGCTCGTGTAGGGGTTTCCGCGTCCGTAGTTCTGGCAATTTGCGTTCGGATAGAACTGGGCGCACTTGCCCGGATTAGTAATTACGTGTTGCGCCGACGCCGGACTGGCAAGTGCGGACAGGAATAATAAGGCAACAGCGCCAAGCAAGATCGTTGGTCTTGTCATCGCAGCCTCGCTTGTCTCTTATTTATTTGCGACTTTAACGGCGATTGATCGTAGGCGTTCCCATTAACCCATTGACGCGCGGGGGACGCGATCAGATCGCGCATGGCTCGCCGCAATCTGTGTAGCCCCTGACCATGGTGCCGTAATGCCAAAAAGCCACCACCAGGCCGGCTCCGCATGGAAGTCAGAACACAATTTCCCAGTGGATTGGCACTTTCCGCATGATCCCCTCCGGGATCAGGGTCAGCGTCATTGGGGGCTGCCGTTTTGGCTCAACCTTTGACTTCCGTTTCGATCCAGATCCCACGCATGGCGTGAGCGGTCGTACGGCCAATCCGGTTCATCTCCATTCACACGGCATGCTTGAGCTTGCAAAACGTCAGGGATCGCCTGAGAAAGGACAATTTTGCCGGCGCGTTATTTTCGCTTGCTCCAGGCGGATCAGGTATCCGGCGGAAAATAGTATCGCAGCGTGGTCGGACTGCGAAGTACAACGCGACGCAGATCGCGACCGCAATGCAAGCTGTGTCCCGCGTGTTGCCCCCTGTGCGCACGCATTTATGGTCCATTTGTTGGACAGCGCAGCCGGCAGGGGTAGCCATTGAAGTGGTTGGCGCTCCCTAGCGGAATCGAACCGCTCTCTCCACCGTGAAAGGGTGGCGTCCTAACCGATAGACGAAGGGAGCAAAACAACCGGAAAATCAATGCGTTATGCGCTTGATAGACCGAGTTGGCCGCCTGCCGTCCATGTTCCATGGAGGCGGCGACGGGCGAACGTATAGTGGCGTTTGGCCGGGTGGGCAAGCCGCTCGAAAAGGCGTTTTGCGGACGTTTTTGCACCTCCAGCGAAGCCCGGGGATTACCGGATAGGCCAGGCCGTGCAACGGATTTTAAAGCCGCATGGCGTAGGGCTGTGACGGGGGAACTTCCGACATGGCCTTGCTATCGAGCAAAAAGCGCGAGTCGCGCAAATCATTGAGCCAGCCCGGGTGGATCACGCTCGAGGGTGGTTTTGCCGCGCGGCAATGCGTGGTGCGGGATCTGTCCACGACGGGGGCCAAGGTCACGATCGACGATCCCAACACGCTGCCGGCGAAATTGCGGCTGGCGTTTTCGCGCGACGCCAGGACCGGACGCCGCTGCGAGGTGGTCTGGCGCCGTGGCAAATCGGTCGGCGTCAAGTTCGTCCGCTAAAGCGTTTTCCAGCGAAGTGGAGACCGGTTCGCGTCAAGAAAACGCGTCAAATCAAAAAATCTAGAGCTCCGTTCCGATTCCATCGGAACGGAAAAGGCTCCAATCTGGCGCTGACCGGCGAGCGGCGATAAAAGGCGGGATGCGAAAGTCCCTCCTGATCATGATGGCTGTGGTGCTGCCTTCGGTTGCCGCGGCTGCCGAGCAGCCCCGTCCGCAGAAGCCCGACAAGGCTGCAACGTCTGGCAAGCTGCTTCCGCTGAAGCGCTCAAATTCGGCCAACGCCTGCGCGGAGTACGGCGCGGGCTTCGTCAGGATCGAAGGCACCAATACCTGCATGAAAATCGGCGGTGCGGTCAGCGTCGGCGCCGGTGTCTCCGGCGGATCGCGCTAACTCACGTCATCGGCGGTGCGATGAACTGCGTGAAGCCGGGGCGGGCCGCGAATTGCGCAAACCAGCGATCGAGGTTCGGCAGTTTCGGCTTGGTGACGCCTTCGACCCCCAGCCAGCGCCGCGCATAGGCGCCGAGCGCGATATCGGCGATCGTGAACTGATCGCCCTCGATGAAGCGCCGGCTCGCCAGTTGCGCCTCGACGATCCGCCACACCACGGCCTCGGCGTCGACGTCCTTCTGGATCGCCACCATGTCGCGCTTTTCGACCGGCGTGCGCACCAGCGCCCAGAACACCGGGCGGTCGACCGGCTGCAGCGTCGAGAGCGTCCAGTCGAGCCAGCGGTCGACGCTTGCGCGCGCCTTCGGCTGCGAGGGGTAGATCGGCGAATTCCCGCCATAGGCCATGCAGAGATAGCGCATCACCGAATTGGATTCCCACAGCACGTAGTCGCCGTCGACCAGCGTGGGGACGCGGCCATTCGGATTCATCGCCAGATAGGGCGCCTCGTTGTTCTGGCCGAACTGCATGCCCGCGTCGATGCGTTCATAGGCGAGATCGAGCTCGGCGAGGCACCACAGCACTTTTTGCACGTTGACCGAATTGGCCCGGCCCCAGATGGTGAGTTGTTGTTTGTTGCTGTCAGCCACGCGTTTCGCTCCCGTTGCTCTCGTTGATGCGTTCATAGCCGAAGATCAGCGAAAAAGCGCGCGGCTTGCGGCAGGACACGGTTGCAAAATCAGGCTTACAAACAATCAGGCTCCGCCGCAGTGCGACAGAGCCCCGATTCCCGCGTAACGCGCAGGCTGGCGTCGGCCGGTCAGTTGCCGAAGAACAGCCACAGCAGAATGATCACCGGAATAGGTACGCCAAGCAACCAAAGCAGAATGCCTCGTCCCATCATTTCCTCCTCAAAATACATCGAGGAGAAAACGCGCGGTGTTGCGGCCAGTTCCTGTGCAGAAAGAATGCGAGCGAAGGAACGTTTTATGATTTCGGAATTTCCGAGAGCGACAATCCGATCCGAAACAGCGAGTAGCCGTCGCGGTCGACCGCCTCGCGCACCTCGGCGTTGACGTCGTCAGAATGGCGGCCGCGCGTCAGCCGCCATTCGCTTTCACTCGTGCCGTCAGGAAGCCCGGATGGCGGACGTGCACGAAGAAATTGTACCAGGCCTACCAGTGGCCGGTGTTCGGCATCGAGGTCCACGGCTCCGCCGGCGGCTTCGGTTCGCCCTTCTGCAACAGCTCGATCGAATGCAGATCCGGCGAGCGTACGAATGCCATGTTGCCGTCGCGCGGCGGCCGGTTGATGGTGATGCCGGCCTTCATCAGGCGGTCGCAGGTCGCGTAGATGTCGTCGACCTCGTAGGCGAGGTGGCCGAAATGGCGGTCCTCGCCGTATTTCTCCTCGTCCCAATTGTAGGTGAGCTCGACCAGCGGCGCGCCGCGGTTCTGCGGGGCCGCCTTGAACAGGCCTTCGTCCTCGGGCGCGCACAGGAACACCAGCGTGAACCGGCCCTTGTCGTTGTCGATCCGGCGTACTTCCTTCAGCCCCAGCGCGTCCTGGTAAAACTTCATCGCCGTATCGAGATTGCGAACGCGCAGCATGGTGTGGAGATAGCGCATGTTTGTTGTCCTCCTGAGAACGTTTGGAGATTTAGTTATGGTTGGGCGGGTGAGCGATGAATAGCAGCAAAATGCGCCAGGGGGCAGGGTGTTGCGGGACGATGGCGTTGCCGTAATCGCGTAAACTCTGGACCTCTCGGCCGGGATACCCGCGCCAACGGGCACCCCCCTTCAACTGGCCGCCACTCTTCGTCGCGGCGGAATAGGAAGTTCCGTGACGACCCGGACCCACCTCCATTCATCAAAACGCTGGCTGATGTCCGTCAGTTAGCGGCGCGGGAAGGGTGGTGCTGCCAGCCCGTCCAGGCGGTTATCGCTGCAATCGCCAATACGCGAAGCCGCCACAGAGGATCGGCTGAGGGAACGATCAGAAGAAAAGGATCCGGCCGCCCGAGGCCTTAATCTTTACTGCTTCATCGCAATACAAGGTCCGCGCTTACGCTGTGATCCGCCACTACCTGCTACGGCCTGTCGTTAGGGGCTTGTCCTCATATTATCGCCGGTCGGCCGAACGGCACATACAAATACGGAGAGCCAACCGTTCCTCTCCGCCTGCCAGCAAACTCGCGGGGGTTGAGGCCCTCATCCGCAAAGCAAAGCGCACGCTGCCGTTGTTCCTTGTGGGTAAACCAAACGAAGTTCAATGATTGAGTCGTAGATTTGTCTTAGGCTTGGATTTGGGGACGACACCCGGCGTCAGCAGGGTGTTCATTGATGGAGGTTTGGATGCCCAGACAATTCGGCTTGAAGGCAACATCGGCAGCCGCACGGTCGGCGGCAATGCCATCATCAACCGCTACGCCAGGCCTGAGTGCATCGGCGGTTGCATCGAAGGGCCGTTCTCCGGGCAGTTCTCAAGCGTCAAAGCTCTCTTCCCAATCCTCGGAGCTGCCGTTCTCGCCTGCGAGCTGGCGGGGCTGCCACGGTCGGCGATCGATCTCTCAAGACTGAAGCTACACGCCACCGGCAAGGACAACGCCAGGAAGCCAGAGATGCAGGCTGCCGAGGAGGCGAGGTAGGCTGTCGATCTGAAAGAAGATAAATCTGACGCCGCGTGGGCTGCGCTTTGGATGTTGGCCGGCCTCGCAATCCTCATCCTTGCAGGGCTTTAATTGTCACCTATCGCGTCAACGCGGGAATGAGACTCTCGAACAGTTCGACGAGCCTTTGGCCGGTCATTCCGACAGCGGCGATAATGGCCAGGGCGATAAACCCGGCGATGAGGCTGTATTCGATGGCGGTGGCGCCGGACTCATCGCGCAGAAATTTCCCAAGCATTCATTTTCTCTCGAATTCTGACGGAAATGTTGTGGCACGTCCAGATTGCCGGCAAGACAACCAAAAGCGTAAAATTGCGATAATTATTGATGCTGCGGCCCGCGGGAGGACGGCGTGATCCATTCGCGTTTGGTCGCGGCCTTGTTTTCCGACGGATATCTTTTGGCGAGCCCGAGCGCCGCGGCAGCGGCGTGATCCCCCACACATACGCGATTGGCTCCTCCGTCCATCATCGCGCCAACGGAGGGATCGACCATGTACCTGATTTACGGCGTGCTCATTCTCGCGATGATTTTCTTTTTGGTACTTCCGATTACCGACGCCAGGACGGCTCGGATGAAATTGTCCGTGGTGAGCAGCCTCGGCGTGCTATTGGCGGTATGCGCTGTGGTGCCGCGCCTGATACACTGACGATCTAGCCCGCCCCGACGCCGGCCGGTGCTCGCGGGATGCGGGCCCCGGGGGCGCAACGGGGGAACGCATGATTCTGGTAACGGGCAGCATTATCGCGCGCGAGGACACTTTTGACGACGTGCTCCGCTCCTGCCTGGAGCATGTCGAGCGCTCCCGCAAGGAGCCGGGCTGCATCTCCCATGACGTGCATGTCGACTGCCAGAACCCGATGCGGCTGTTCTTTTTCGAGCAATGGGCTGACGAGGCGGCGTTGCGCACGCATTTCGCCGTCGAAGGTTCAACGGCGTTTGTAAGATCGCTCAAGGGCCGCATCGTCGAGACGACGGGGACACAGATCTATCGGGCGGAAGCGATACCGCGATAGGAAAGCGCGGCTAGCTGGAGCAGGGGATTGTACATCCAGTCTTCAGGCCAGATCCTGTTTCCGATCCAGCCGAGGCCTGCCGCCACGGCAAAAAAGGCGATCGCGGTCGGGATCAGTTCGTCGATCGCGAAGGCTTTGGCCAGGAGCGGGCCGGCCAGATGCGCCGTCAGCATGGCAATGCCGATCCCGATGCCGAACAGCACGGCTTGAATGATCCAGATCATGATTTCCCGAAGCGCCATCATGCCTTGACGATAGCGCCGGTGAAGGCCCGTCGGATGTGACCGGACGCACAGTGTTGTTCCGACGGCACGCTAGCCTTTGCGCATCCGCTTCACTTCGGGAGGTTGAAATGCTGGCGTGGGTTTTATTGGTCGCGAATATGCCGACGATCGTGTGTACGATTTGCTCCGCCTTTCTCGCTTACAAGGAAAGGCCGCAATGGATCTGGTTCGCGGGGTTGGCGGTGCTCGCCGGCATCGGCGGCCTGCTGACGCTCGGCGTCGTGCACGCACAACAGCTTGCATGGCGATCGTGAGCGAGAAGGGCCGGACGCCGTCTGGCCCTCCGCGCAAGCTTGGTATTCCCCGTCAGGTCAGACCTTGACGTCCAGCAGGGGCGGTTCGTCGGGCGGCACATCCGCAAGGGCCGCTTCCACGGCGGCTGCCTTGGCGTGATAGACGGCCTGAAGATCCTGGTTGATCGTATTCGGCGGCGCTTTGGCGTTCTGATCGACGACGAGTTGTATTCTGGCCTGCGTCACTTCAACCGGTATGGGATAAATGACCATGGGATGACCCTCCTGGGCCAAACCCTGTCAGGTGCCTATTTACGCTTTGTAAAGAGGTTGGGTTAACGGCGCAGCATTTCAGGGAGGCTCGGTAAATGGAGGCTTAAGTTTCCATGACCGGCGTCGAAAAAATTTATAGTGCTTTCGAGCGAAAGCGTGCCGCGGACTTGATCGAGGGGCACCGGTTCGCGGCGCTGCTTCAATCGGAACCGAAACGACCTAATGCATCTGTTCCAGCCGCTCGGCATAGAGGCGGAATTCCTCGGCCATCTCGATCAGCTTCTTCGAGGCTTCCGGATCCTTGACGGCTTCGGCGAGCTGCCGGGCTCTGTTGGACTGGTCTCGATAGTGGTCGGCTTGGGTCATCGCAGCACCTTTTTAGATAGGTACGGGCTGCGCCAAAAAGGTTCGACGTCCGGCACGCGACCGGACATGGCGGGAGGAGGGACAGGAAAATCCGCGCGGGATCGATTGGAATGGGTGAGAGGACGAAACGGCGAGGTAACGGTATCTTAACAAGGCAACGGTGCCGGAAAACGCGCCCCCTGTTCGTTCCAGTAGAACAAAAGGAGTCTTGCTCTCAACCGTGCTCAATCCCGCGATCGATGCCGGACCGGTTCCTTCTCGGAAACGCAGATAACCCTACCCGGTTAGGTTAAAACCCAAATCGCGTTGTGCGCATTCGAGGTTGCGATAGGGATGGCCCAAAGGAAAACAGGCCATGGTCCCTTCGTTTCACAACGCGGACAAACCGACGCACCGGCGCGTCATGGTGGTCGGCCTGCTGCTTTGCCTTGCCTTCGTCGTCATCAGCTTTTCGTTGCGGCCGCAACCCGACAGCGGCCACGCACTGATCAAGGCCGACAGGCTCGTTCGCACTGCGGGTGAACCGCACAAGGCGAATTAGCGCGCGGAACTCCAGCGCTCAACGGTCCGGAAATTTTTCGCCGGGCGATTTGTGATAGGTCGCGATGGCGATGAAGCCGGCATAACCGATCACGTTGATCAGAATTTCCATCCACGCGGGCATGACACGACACACCTTTCCCTCGAATAAACTCCACAAGGGCTGTGTTAGTTCCTGCGTAATCCGATGATCAGACCTGCCCGATCGCATGGCTCGCGATCGCGTGCCGCCGCCAGCCGTCTGCTCCATCATGAAAAACCCCGCCTACATTCGAAGATGCAGACGGGGTCTTTCGTGCTTTCACCTCTCGCAAGGTTGCTGCACTTGAAAGGAAACGTCGAGGCGTCGGCTTCGTTCCAGCCATTGCGAATTTTCCTGGCGGAATTTTCCTGGCGGAATTTTCTTCGCGGAATGTTCTTGGCGGAATTCGCTTGCCGTTCCACGCGCCATATTCCGTTGGTGGTAACGCGGAGGCCGGGCAAGCTTCTGCCGCCTCAACGCCAGAACGAGTGCCGGCCGGATCCGTTCAGCGCGTTGGCCAGGGTCGTCTCGTAATACTCCTCGCGCTCGCGTTCGAACTTCTGCTGGGTTTCCCTGAAGCTTGCAACGCGGGCTGCGATTTCGGCCCGGTCGCGCGCGAGTCTTTCTTCCTTCTCCGTCATCGCCCATCCGTGTCTTGCTTTGATTCGCGCCCCGCCATCATTGGCGCGCGCGAATGGGGCGTGAATGCGGAAGCGAGGTTGCAGCATTGTGATTGCCTGCCGTTGTGAAGCGAAGGCGGTGGATAAGGTGTGGCGCATTCTTGTCGCTCACGCGAGTTCCCGTTAGCGAAAGATGAAACGGGAGGTTCCATTGGCAAAGATCGATTTGGATTCATTTGGTATCGAAGAACTCGCTAGTCTGCGCGAGAACGCGACCGACAAGCTGTTCGAGAAAGTCGCCGCGCGCCGCGCCGAGCTCGAAGCCGAATTGGAAAAGCTGGCCCAGTACGGCAAGCCGGTGAAGAAGGCGGAAAGCGCACCCGCGCCGAAGGCGAAGAAGACCGACGAAGCCAAAGAGCCGAAGGAACAGGTCGCCAAGGCAGCGTAAATCAAAGGCAGCGTGATCAAGGCACCCGTGTCACGACAAGCGTGATGAGGCGGCGTGGCTATAAGGCGGCTTGATAAGGCCGTCCTGACGATGCGCATGCTGCCCCGCGGGGGCAGGGCGCATCGATCTGGCAATCCGAACGGCCGTGCTATAGTTGGCGCGGCCCAACAGTTTCGGAAATATCAGCGGTGATCGCCAAGGATTTGCGCAGCGGCGTCGAGCAGCTCGGCAACATGATCGCCGAAGCTTCGTGTATCGTTCCCTTTACCGGCGCCGGCATTTCAACCGAATGCGGCATACCGGATTTCCGCTCGCCCGGCGGCCTGTGGACCCGTAACCGCCCGATCGCGTTCGACGAATTCGTTTCCAGCGCGGATGCGCGGGCCGAGGCCTGGCGGCGGCGCTTTGCGATGGAGGAGACCTTTGCGGCGGCGAAACCCGGCCGCGGGCACCGCGCGCTGGCCTCGCTCTACAAGGCCGGCAAGACGCCTGCGATCATCACCCAGAATATCGACAATCTGCACCAGGCATCCGGCTTCAAGGCCGACGACGTCGTCGAACTGCATGGCAACACCACCTATGCCCGCTGCATCGGCTGCGGACATGCCTATGATCTTCCTTGGGTAAAGGCGCGTTTCGAAGAAACCGGCAGCGCGCCTGACTGCACCATCTGCGAGGAGCCGGTGAAGACCGCGACGATCTCGTTCGGACAGGCGATGCCGGAAGACGCGATGCGCCGCGCCACCGAACTGGCCCAGCAATGCGACCTGTTTCTGGCGATCGGATCGTCGCTAGTCGTTTGGCCTGCCGCAGGTTTTCCGCAGATGGCCAGGAATTGTGGCGCCAAGCTCGTCATCATCAACAATGAGCCGACGGAACAGGACGATGTCGCCGATCTGGTGATCCGTTTCGACATCGGGGAAACGCTCGGACCGTTTGTAGGCAATTGATCGCCAATTGATTCGCGGTTGTGCAAGCCTGTTCATAGCCCCCGCAATTTTGTTTTTTTTAGCTATGCGCCGCAGTCCGGAGTGTTATCTTTTGATTCGAGAGATTCGCGCTGCGTTATCATGATGGTCATGGTAGGGCGCGTGTTCCGGTCCGCTGCGGCGACAGTGGACCGCATTTGAATGTGTGAGGTCCGGGGTCATGGGGTCGGACGAATTTGGGTCCAAGAAGCTCGGGGGGCCGCCGTCAGGCGGGACAGAGCAAAACAGACTTGGACCGAGTGAATACGCAGCCGGCGCGCAACGCGATCCGGCGGTGGATGCGTTTTCGGGGCTCGGCGATGCCGCAGCCAACCTTGTCGAAATATCCGGCGTCATCAAATGGTTCGACGCCTCAAAGGGGTATGGTTTCATCATTCCCGACAATGGCTGGCCCGACGTGCTGCTGCACGTCACCGTGCTTAGGCGCGACGGCTACCAGACCGCCTATGAAGGCGCGCGGCTGGTGGTCGAATGCGTGCAGCGCGCAAAAGGCTATCAGGCGTTCCGGATCGTCTCGATGGACGAGTCCACCGCGATCCATCCGGCGCAAATGCTTCCGCCGCGGACCCATGTCAGCGTTACGCCGACCAGCGGTCTGGAGCGGGCCCAGGTCAAATGGTTCAACCGGCTACGCGGTTTCGGCTTCCTGACCTGTGGCGAGGGCACGCCGGACATCTTCGTCCATATGGAAACGCTGCGCCGCTTCGGCATGACGGAGCTGCGTCCGGGCCAGTATGTGCTGGTGCGCTTCGGGCCCGGGTCCAAGGGCATGATGGCGGCCGAGATTCATCCCGAGACCGGCCCGTCGGCGCTGTCCTCGCACTAATCTCGCCAGACGCTGACGGAAAATTGAGCCGGACGCCGCGCACCCGCGCGGCGGCCTCTGGCATTTGCCGCAATCGTCGGGTTAGGGTTCCCCGGCAATTCCCAGATATCCGGCATGAGTGCATTGATGAATTTCGCTTTGATGGTTGCGCGGCTTCGCATCTCCGGCCGCCTGATGATGTCGTTCGTGGCGGCATCCGCCGTGGTCGTCACCCTCTACGCCACTCCCGCCGCGCGGGCTGCGAGCGTTCAGCCGCTCGAGATCGCCACCAAATCAGGCGTGCAAGTGTTCTCGGTCGAGATGGCGACGACCGAAGAGGAAAAGCAGACCGGACTGATGTACCGGAAGGAGTTGCCGGACGGTAAAGGCATGCTGTTCGACTTCTCGCCGGAGCAGCAGATCTCGATGTGGATGAAGAACACCTACATCTCGCTCGACATGATCTTCATCCGCGCCGACGGCCGCATCCTGCGCATCGCCGAAAATACCGAGCCGCTCTCGACCAGGATCATCTCCTCGGGGGGATTAGCCAAGGGCGTGCTGGAAGTGATCGCGGGCACGGCGCAAAAGTATGGAATTCAGCCGGGCGACCGGGTGGCGCACCCGCTCTTCAACAAGCGCTAAGCCCTTCCCGTGCGCCTTGATGGCCGGGGTTTAAGCGTGTATCGACGCATTTCCCAAGCACAGATCGGGGTATAGCGCAGCCTGGTAGCGCGGCAGTTTTGGGTACTGCAGGTCGTTGGTTCGAATCCAGCTGCCCCGACCAATAAAATCAATGACTTGCCGCGGCTTTTTCGGATTGAATCTACCCAGCGGTCCCAATTGGGAAGGGGCAGGGGAAAACTGGTGACTGGTACCAAGATAGTCATTCTGGCGCGGCAGGCCCTGCTGCTGGGGCTGGCGCTTTGTTTTGCCACCACAGTCCTGAGCCAGACGGCCGCGGCCAATCCGGCGCAGATGATTTCTGACTTTCGGCTGAAGCACGGGGAGAAGCGCGTCACCCTGGATGCGACGCTCACGCGGATTGCACACGATCAAGCCCAGGCGATGGCCGCAAAGGACCAACTGGATCACGATGTCCTCGGCAGATTCAATTCGCGAGTCGGCCCGGCCGGCGCCGGCCGAGCTGCAGAGAACATTGCTTATGGCTATGACGGTTTTCCCAAAACCCTCGACCAGTGGATCAATTCGTCAGGTCACCGAAAAAACCTCCTGCTGCCCGGCGCCACGCGCGTGGGTGTTGCCAGCGTGAAAAGCGCGAAGACCGGTCGTATGTATTGGGCCATGGTGATCGCAGGCGACTATGAGCGTCCCAAGATGCCGAAGAGTTCGCCAAAGAGTTCGCCGAAGGATTCAAAGCAGGCAAACGCTGCGAAGCCCAAACCGCGCGCGGCCGAGGCCTGCCGAGTGAAGATTCTGAGCATCTGCTTCTAGAGAAGTCGCAACATTGTAGCTTGCAATATTGTTCTCGTTATGTTCTCTTTGGTCGTTCCCTCGGAGGTGACCAAATGGATGTCGAGAAGCAACGGGAAATAATCCGCCTCTGGAATCGGATGCGCCAGGTCGAAGGTCCGGTCGCGGAGGAAATCCGTATCCAGATTCTTGAATGCTTTGCGCAGCGCGAGCCGTCGAGTGCGCGGATGAGCGATCGTCGGGAGGTGTTGAGCCGCGTGCGGGTTCCGGCGGGGCAGGTGCATCGCATCGGCCAACGCGGCAACAACGCAACGCTTTGACGGCTTTGTACGCCTGCGAGGTTGATTCGGTGGCCGTCAAGGTTGACGGAATCGATGTGCGGTGCATGCTGCACGCATGTTGTCGCGTGTGCGCAATCATTTTCAAGGTGCGAAGTTCGCCCGCATGAGCAGCGGGACGTACTGCGTCATCCGCGATCTCGGGCTGGTCAAGGGCGGCAAGGGGATGCGGCACCACGAGGTGCTCGTCACCTTCAGCCTCAGGGCCGCCTTGCGGTGGATGGGGCACCTTCGCAGGGACGCGGTCAGGACAAAGAAGAGTTCTGCCTGGCTTGAACGGATGCCGGAACGCATGTCGGAGAATGCTTCGCAGCCGTAGGCGGCTACCTCACCGCTGCGAAGCTTGCCACGCCAATAGCCTGTTCTCGGCCAGCGACATCGCCACCGACGTCACATAGCCGGTAACGCCGAGCAGGATAACGCCGGCGAACAGGTCGGCCGAGCGGAACGCGCGGGCCGACAGCAGTACCCAGTGGCCGAGCCCGTCGAGGCCGGCCAGGATTTCGCAGACCACCGAGAGAATCAGCGCCACTGTCAGGCTCAGCCGCATGCCGGCGAGAATGTCGGGGCTGGCGGAGGGCAGCGCGATCTTTGAGATCACGGCGAGCCGCGACATCTGCAACGACCGCGCCACCTCGTAGAGCCGGGGCTCGACCGCCGCAAAACCATGGATGGTCGCCAGCATGATCGGCCAGATCGCGCCGAAGGCGATCACGAACAGCGCCATCGCCTGCGTCAATCCGAGCATGGCGATCGCAACCGGAATGATCGCAGAGACCGGCAGCGGCCGTAAAAACTCCAGCGAGGGCGCGACATAGGTACGCATTGTGCGCGACGATCCGATGATCGCACCGATCGCAATGCCGGCAATGGAGGCGGCGAGCCAGCCATAGGCCATGTGTTCGAGCGTGCCGGCGAGCTTGCTCCAGAGGTCACCTGCGGAAAATCCGCGCACCAGCGCAGCCCAGGCGCGGTCCGGCCCCGGCAGGAACACCGGCGAGACCAGCTTAAGATTGGCGATCAGTTGCCAGAGCGCGATGAAGCTGGCGGCAACCGCAAAGCTCGCCAATCGCCAAAGAAGGGCTGCGCGGTTCATGGGCTGTCTCCGCTCAACGCGGCGCGGCCGAACAGGCGCTGTTGGGCCACGGTCAGAAGGATGTTCAGCGCGTAGCCGATGATGCCGATCCAGACCAGATAGGCCAGCATCAGATCGGGGCGCAGCGCCTGCTGCGCCAGCATGATGCCGGCGCCGAGGCCGAGCGGATTGATCGCGATTTCGACCGTCACGGCGACGATCAGGGCAATACCGGCCGACAGCCGAAAGGCGACGAAGATCCGCGGCAGCGCGGCCGGGATGATGATCTTCCAGACCCGCTGCGCTGGCGGCAGCCGCAGCGCCCGCGCCACTTCCATCAACCGCGGTTCGATGCTGCGCACGGCGGCGCGCGAGAGGATCAGAATCGGCCAAACGCAGCCGAACGCCACGATCACGATTTCCATGCGGTAGCCGAAGCCGAGCGCGATCAGCGCGATCGGCAACAGCGCAATCGAGGGGATCGGACGGATGGCCTCGACGGTTACTTCCATCAGGCGGTTGAGGGTGTCCGAAATTCCAAAGGCTATGCCGAACGCCAGGCCAATGAGGGTGCCGATGGCGAGGCCTGTGAAGGCCGAGAACAGCGTGTCGCGGGTTGCCGTCAGGATCGAGAGATCGGCGAAGGCGCCAAAGAGCGCCATGACGATATCGCTCGGCGGCGCCAGGCTATCGCTTTGCAGATGGGTGGCGCGCGCCCAGACCTCGAACGTCACCAGCACCGCGAGCGGCAGCGCCAGCGCCTTGGCGGAATTGCCCGTCACTGTTCGGTCGCCTTGATGAAGTCGAACAATTGCCGCCGCAGCCGCAGGAATTCCGGATGCTCGCGGGTCGACAATTGATCGCGCGGCCGCGGCAGGTTGACCGAAAGTTCGATGCCGATCCGGCCCGGATGCGGCAACAGGCCGATGACGCGGTCGCCGAGATAGATGGCTTCATCGAGGTCGTGGGTCACGAAGATCACGGTAGCGCCGCTTGCCGCTACCAGCGACAGCACCTCGTCCTGCAAGCCCTGCCGCGTCATCGCATCCAGCGCGCCGAACGGCTCGTCCATCAGCAGCGCTTTCGGGTCCTGCGCCAGGCAGCGGGCGATCTGCAGGCGTTGCTGCATGCCGCCGGACATTTCGGACGGATACTTGCCGGCGTGGCCGGGCAGGCCGACGGTGCGCAGCAATTCCTCGATGCGGGCAGGGCGCTTGGCCGACGGCATGCCGCCCGCTTCCAGCGCCAGAGAGACGTTGCCGGCCGCGGTGCGCCACGGCAGCAGCGCCTTGCCATAGTCCTGGAACACGATCGCGATCTCGCGGCGCGGCTCGCGCATCGGCTGGCCGTCGAAATTCACTCTTCCGCTGGTCGGCTGGTAGAGCCCTGCCGCCAGACGCAGCGCCGTGGTCTTGCCGCAGCCGGAGGCGCCGACGATGCAGAGGAATTCGCCGGGCCGCACGCCAAGGCTCAGATTTTCGATGATGGTCTTGCCGCCGAGTACGAGCGTGACCCCGTCAAATGCAATCTGTGGCGCAACAGCGCCGGATACGGCTTCGAGGCGTTTTGCGGCGCTTGCCATGATGTCAGCTCTCGCTGCCTGAGGGATAGACGAAGTCCATGGTCGAGCGCAGGTGCGCCGATAGCATCGCCTGCGACCCCTGAACGTCGCGTCCGATGATCCGATCGGCCAGTAATTGATGCGCGCGCACGAATTTCTTGCCGCTGTCGACGGAGCGCATCATCACGCGGCGATAGCGGTAGGCCTGGTCGTAGAGATCGGAATGGGCCGCAAGCAGGCGTCTTGAGCCGCAGGCGGCCAACAACGCGGTATGAAAGCCCTTATGCAGCCGGTCGAAATCCTCCGCACCCTCACGGAATTCATCACCGGTGCGCTCGATATGGCGGCGCATCTGGTGCAGCGCGCTGACGATGCCGGCTTCCCAGGCGTCGTCGCCATTGACGATGGCAAGCCTGATGGCCTCGACCTCGATCGCCGTGCGCATGCAGGTGATGTCGAGCAAATCCTCGCGGCTGATATCGGCGACGCGAAAGCCGCGCTGCCCGGTGCCGACGATCAGCCCGCGCGACATCAGCCTTGACAGGCCCTCGCGCAGCGGCGTGGCGCCGATCTCGTAGCGCTGCACGAGGTCGACAATGCCGAGCCGTGATCCCGGCGCCAGATGACCGGCCAGGATGTCCTGCTCGACCAGCATGGCCGCGCGCTCGGTCAGCGTGGCGGCCTCGGTCACCGGTCGGTTCGGTTGGCGCTCGGAGGCCGGCATCGTGAAATCCTCTACTTCAGGACCAGCTTCGACGTGTCGAGCTTGGATTGCAGCATCTTCTGCGTCGACATTACCTCGATCCACCAGGCGAGTTGTTCGGGCTTCAGCGCCGGTTCGGAGCGGTTCGGCGGCGTCGCCTTGACCAGCTCGATCGGCTGCTTGGTGAACTTGGCAATCGAGTTCGAGGCCTTTTCGCGGTCGTTGTTGACGATCTCTGCGGATTCGGCGAGCGCATCGCGGAATTTCTTGATCGCCGCGGCGTTCTTTTCCGCCCATTCGCGCGACGCCGCGTAGAAGATGATGGGGTCGGTACGCGCCAGTTCGACCGCATAGCGCGCGCCGACCGAGCCCAGTCCGGCATCGGTCATGCGGGTCACGAACGGCTCAGCTGTCAGTACGGCATCGACGCCGCCCGACTTGATGATGTCGGCCATGGTCGGGAAGGTGACCTCGACGAAATTGACGCTCTTGGGATCGACGCCTTTCTCCACCAGCCATTTCACGAACAGCACGTGCAGGAAGGCGTTCAGGCCGGGCGCGCCGACTTTCTTGCCGACAAAGTCCTTCGGCTCCTTGATGGTGATGCCGTTGCGGACAAAGGCGGTGATGTTGCCGTTCGACACCGGGCTCATGACGGTCGCCCCGGCAATGGCGACGAGATCGAGGCCGCCGTCGGCCGCCTGCAGGAACACGGTCGAGGTCGGTCCGCCGATCTGGATCGAGTTCGACAGGATCGCGGCCGGGATATTCGAATTGATGCCGATCGGCGTCATCTCGACCTCGAGCCCGTGCTTTTTGAAAATGCCTTCGTCGATCGCCACCATCGCCGAGGCGCAGTCCGAGGTCGCGGTGCAGCCAACCTGGATCTTGGCCTGGGCAAAGGCGGTGCCGGTCAGCGCCACGCTGACCGCAAGGGCGGCAAGAGCCTTTTTCACGGTGTTTTCCCCACTCACATTTTTCTGTCTTGTTTATCGATATTTTTTTTGATCATATATTTCATCGGAAAACAAGGGGTCATCCAGTGAAACTCGCGACATTCAAATCCGGCGGACAGGAAAAGATCGGAATCGTGCATACGGGCGATACGCTTCTGTTCGATCTCGCAGCCGCCGCCAACCGAAGCGGAAGCGCCAGTCCCGCCTTCGCATCGATGCTGGCATTGATCGATGCCGGAGGCGCCGCACTCGAGCAGGCTTCAAAGGTGTTCGACAAGCACGGCAAGGACGAGAGCTTGTCCATAAAGACCGAGACGGCCGAAATTCTCGCGCCGGTCCCGGAGCCGCGGCAGATGCGGGACGGCATGTCGTTCCCGCTGCACATCCTGCAGGCCCCGCGCGGGCAGCTCAAGCTTGCCGCGCGCGCCAAGGGCGACATGGCGGAGCTGGCGCGGATCGAGGGCGAACCGCTCGGCGAATTGCCGGAGGTCTACCGCAAGCAACCGATCTACTACATCACCAACCGCTTCAGCGTGCGCGGCACCAACACGACGGTGAAGTGGCCGCGCTACAGCCAGGTGATGGATTACGAACTGGAATTCGGCATCATCACCAAAAGCAAGGGCGCCAACATCTCCGCCGCCAAGGCCCGGGATCACATCTTCGGCTATACGATCTTCAACGATTTTTCCGCGCGCGATGCCCAGCGCATTGAAATGGAAGGGCGGCTGGGGCCGGCGAAAGGCAAGAGTTTTGACGGCGGCAACGTGATGGGGCCGTGGATCGTCACCCCGGACGAGATCGGCGATCCCTACAAATTGAAGATGGAAGCGCGCGTCAACGGCGAGAGGCGCTCGCAAGGGGTAAGCGAGGGCATGCTATTCTCGTTCGAGGAGATCATCGCTCATGTCAGCAAGGACGAAACCCTGATGCCCGGCGAATTCATCGGATCCGGTACCGTCGGCAATGGCTGCGGCCTCGAGCTCGGCTGGTATCTCGAGCACGGCGACAGCATCGAACTCGAAGTCGAAAAGATCGGCACGTTGAAGAACCGGGTCGAGCGGCAATAGTCTGCCTCCGGCGACGTCACCAATAAGAACATCCAGCGAGGAAACGCCATGGCGCGCAAGTTGATCGATATTTCTGTTCCCCTGCAAAACGACGTGCCGGCCGATCCGCCCGGCAACCACCCGACCATCCAGTACATCGATCACCAGCAGGGCCTGCCGCGGATGCTGCAGTTCTTCGACGGGCTGAAGGCGGAAGATCTGCCTGATGGCCAGGGCTGGGCAGTGGAGCAGGTATCGCTCTCCACTCATAACGGCACGCATCTGGATGCGCCCTGGCACTTCCATCCCACCATGAATCGCGGCGAACGCGCATGGACCATCGACGAGGTGCCGCTGGAATGGTGTTTTCAGCCGGGCGTGAAACTCGACTTCCGGCATTTCCCGGACGGCTATGTCGCCACCGCCAAGGATGTCGAAGCTGAACTGAAGCGCATCGGCCATACGCTGTCGCCGCTGGAGATCGTCGTGGTCAACACCAGCGCCGGCGTCAAATACGGCCGGCAGGATTACGTCACCTCCGGCTGCGGCATGGGGTACGAGGCGACGATGTATCTGTTGGAGCGCGGCGTGCGGCTAACCGGGATCGACGGCTGGAGCTGGGACGCGCCGTTCGTCTACACCGCGAAGAAATATGCCGAGACGAAGGACGCCAGCCTGATCTGGGAAGGCCACAAGGCCGGCCGCCACATCGGCTATTGCCACATCGAGAAGCTGCACAATCTCGAACAGCTGCCGTCGACCGGCTTCATGGTGTCGTGCTTCCCGGTGAAGATCGAGCGCGCCTCGGCCGGCTGGACCCGGGCGGTCGCCATTCTCGACGGCTGAAGCTGCACGCAACAATAAACAAGATCGGGGAGAGAACGAATGACGGATTTGCGTACGCCCTCGCTGCGGGGGTGCTTCTGCTGTGGTCTAACAAGCTCGTCACTCTCCAACCCAAGCCGGCGCGGCTTCATGCTCGGTGCCGGCGCGCTGGCGATATCAGCGGCCATGGGGCGCGACGGGGCAGGGGCGCAACCCGCCGACACAAAACCGTTCCGGATTGATGTCCATCATCATCTCTCGCCGCCGGCCTATGTGACCGCATCGAACGATAGCGGCTTCGGCGATCCCCTGATGAAGAACTGGAGCATCGAGAAATCGCTGGCTGACATGGACAAGGCCGGCATCGCCACCGCGATGCTGTCCGTCACCACGCCCGCCGTCAATTTCACCAGGGGCGATGCCGCGCGAAAACTCTGTCGGGAGTCGAACGAGTATGCCGCAAAACTGGTCGCGGATTATCCCGGGCGGTTCGGCAATTTCGCGATGCTGCCGCTCACCGACGCCGAAGGCAGCCTGCGCGAACTGACGTATGCGCTCGACACGCTCAAGGCCGACGGCGTCGCCTTGATGACGAGCTATGGCGACAAGTGGCTTGGCGATCCATCGTTCCTGCCCGTGATGGAAGAACTCAATCGGCGCAAGGCGCTGGTCTACACCCATCCGACCGCGGCCAATTGCTGTGTGAATCTCGTGCCGACGCAGCCGCCCGTCATGATCGAGTTCGGCACCGATACGACGCGCACCATCGCCGACATCATCTTCTCCGGCAATGCGCGGCGGTTTCCCGATATAGACTGGATATTCTCGCATGCGGGCGGGACGATGCCGTTCCTGATCGAGCGTTTCGTCCGCCATCCGCTGCTGGTGCCGAAGGCCAAGGAGACGGTGCCCGAGGGCACACTCACCGAGCTGAAGCGTTTCTTCTACGACACCGCGCAAACCTCTAACCGCGGCGCGATGTCGGCGCTGGCGGCGATCATCCCGCCGTCGCAAATCGTGTTCGGAACGGATTTCCCGTACCGGACCGGCAGCGATCATGTGAAGGGTTTGCGGGAGGCGGGCGTGTTCACAGACGATCAGATCACGGCGATCGAGCGGGGGAATGCGCTCAAGCTGTTACCGCGACTCGCAAGCTAGTTTGGGAGTAAACCGAACGTCTCGTCGCGTCGCGAAGCGATCCATCAAAAAAAGAAAAGGCGCGCCGGATTGTCCGGCACGCCTTTGATCTTGTCTCCGATCCCCGCCTTAGGCGACGGCGATCGTGGCTATATCACCACCTGCAGACGCGGACGCCGTAGGGGTTCCACCAGCAACGCGGTCCAGGGCGTACATAAACCGGCCCGCCATAGAAGCCTCGGCCTCGGCCGTAACCTCGGCCGCCATAGAAGCCACGGCCGCCTCCGCGATAGAAGCCACGGCCACCGCCGCGATAGCCTCCTCTGCCGCCTCGGTACGCCTGCGCCGACGTGGTCGTTCCGCCGACCAGAATGGCAGAAGTGCTGGCCACGTAGACGAACAACAAAGCTAACGCTGCGAGGCAGCGGGTCAGGATATTGTAGCGTTTAGCCATTCGAGAATCTCCGGGTCACTTCCAAACATCTGGACTTCGGCGCTATCTCACTTAGACGCGTGAGAAGGCTTTCGGTTCAGATGCGCTAAGATTATATTTTTACTAAGGTTCTTTCGGGCTCTTGGGACTTTATTAAGAAGGGCAGGTAAGGTCAAGTTACAGCCGGTCTGTCGAGGGTTTTTGCATTGTGCCGTTCATCTTCCTGAATGCATCCTGAACGCCGATGATTGTGCGCTGCAGAATTCCGAGAGAAGCTACGGCAAGGCCACGCCGGCAACTTGATCTCGACACGATTTCCATTTTTTCAGCATAAGACCACCTCGCCTTAACGAGTACCCATGTCCAAAAAACACACTTATGTCCTCGGCTTGAACACCTATGACCATGATGTGAGCGCCTGCCTGTTGCGCGACGGCGCCATCGCCGTTGCGATCGCAAAGGAGCGGATCACGCGGGCCAAGCACGCATCGGGCTTCTACAAGGAAGTGATCGATTATTGCCTCGAGGCCGAGGGCATCACACTCGACGACGTCGATCTGGTGGTGCGCAACTGTTACATCCTGCCGGTCCAGGAAATGGAGGAGCGGCTGGTCTATTTCGACGCGCCGGGCTTTCTTCCGGAGTTCGAGCGAGGCGACGCGGCCAAGCACCCGCTGTATCTGTCGCGTCAGGACAAGGTGGTCACGATCTCCCACCACCTCGCGCACGCCTACAGCGCGTTCGCGGTGTCGCCGTTCGAGGATGGCGTCGTGATGATCGTCGATGGCGTCGGCAGTTACCGCTCCGACGTCATGGAAGCCTTTCCCGCCAGCGACACGGCGACGCCGCTCGCGCGTGAGTCGGAGAGCTATTACAAGTTCAGCGGCACGACGCTGGAATGCCTGAAGAAGGTCTGGATGGAGCCGGACCGCGGCTTCCTCAGCGACGAGTTCTACACCATGCCCGGTCTCGGCGCGCTCTACAGCCGCGCCTCCACCTACATTTTCGGCGACTGGAACAAATGCGGCGAGCTGATGGGGCTCGCGCCCTATGGCCGCCGCGACCAGGTCAAGCATTTGCTCGAACTGAACGACGGCAAGCTGGACGTGCCGCACTGGACCGCCGACTTCAAGCAGCCTTTTGTGTTCGATGGCAGCAATTGGGAAAAGAGCCCTGCGATGCGGCACTGGGAAGATCTGGCCTGGCGGACGCAGGACGACACCGAAAACGTGCTGCTCGCGCGCGCCCGCTGGCTGCGCGAAACCACCGGCGCGAAGAACCTCTGCATGGCCGGCGGCGTCGCGCTGAACTGCGTGGCGAACGGGCGGGTCGCCCGCGAAGCGGGTTTTGAGAATGTCTGGATCCAGCCCGCGGCGGGCGATGACGGCATCGCGATCGGCTGCGCCTATTACGGCTGGCTCGAGATCCTGAAGCAGCGCCGCGACTTCGTGATGGATCATTCCTATGTCGGCAGGCGCTACAGCGATCAGGAGGCAGCGAAGGAGCTGCAGAAATTTCTGGTGCGGATCCAGGTCGATGCCGTCAGAAGCGACAATGTCTGCCGCGACACGGCAAAGCTGCTCGCCGACCAGAAGGTGATCGGTTGGTTTCAGGACCGGTCGGAATTCGGACCGCGCGCGCTCGGCAATCGCAGCCTGATCGCCGATCCACGCAAACCCGAGATGAAGGACATCCTCAACAGCCGCGTCAAGCACCGGCAGGCGTTCCGCCCCTTCGCGCCGATCGTGCTGGCCGAGCGCATGAAGGAAATCTTCGAAGGCGAGGAGGACTCGCCCTTCATGCTGATCGCCAAGCCGGTTCGTCCCGAGTGGCGGGACAGGATTCCAGCGATCGTGCATGTCGATGGCACCGCGCGGGTGCAGACCGTGCGCGAAGAAACCAATCCGATGCTTTATCGTCTGCTGAAGGAATTCGAGGCGCTGACCGGTGTTCCCGTGCTGATCAACACCTCATTCAACATCAAGGGCGAGCCGATCGTGGAAACGCCGCAGGATGCCGTGAACTGCTTTCTGACCACGGGCGTCGATCATCTGATCATCCACGATACGATCGTCTCGAAGGCCGCCATGCACAAGGTCGTCGCGCCGCTGGTCAATATCTACACCGACGTGCGGATGCTGGTGGCATCGACCGCGCAGCCGGCCTAAACCCGGCTGTCGCATCCCGCCAGGAGCCGCTCAGGCGGCTTTCGGCGCCGCCGGCTTGAGCGGCTTGTCCTGCCGCTTCGACCAGGAAATGTAATAGGCGACGATGGTCATGATCGCGATGCCGGTCACGCTGACGAAGATCTGCGCGAACAGCGAGCCTGAGCTCAGCGACAGTTCGAAATGCCCGATGAACGACAGGAACACGCCGACGCAGAACACGGCCAATGATTGCTGGCCGCAAACGACCAGCGGATCGAAAATCTTCCACTCCAGGCCCGGCCATTCCTTCGGCACGAAACGGATGACCAGGATCACGATCACCACGAAGTGCAGGAAGCGATAGGGCGCAAGGTTGGTCTTGTCGTTCGGGTTGAACATCGAATACAGCCACTGCGGGAACATCTCGCCGAACGCCGAAAACCTGCCGGCCATGGTCATGACAAGCCCCAGGATCATGTAGGCGATGCAGAACCAGAGCGTGGCCGGGTGCATGATCACTGACGCCGACTGCCGTGCGCCTCCGAGCGCGCACCATGCGCCGAAGATGAACAGCACCTGCCACGCGAACGGATTGAAGTACCAGGTGCCGGCCGGGTAGGCCGGCAGGTTCCAACCGGTCTGCCGCGACACCAGCCACAGCGCGATCGCGGCCAGCATGGTCCAGTTGGGCTGGCGCAGCATGATCCACAACACCGGCGGAAACAGTCCCATCAGCACGATGTAGAGCGGCAGCACGTCGAGATTGACCGGCTTGAACTTCAGGAACAGGCCTTGCCGCAGCGTTTCGGTCGCGTTGTCGATAAGGCCGGCCACGTTGAAGTCGTTGACCAGTTGGGAATCGCCGAAACGCAATGCGAGATAGCTGATCGAGGCGATATAGATCACGAACAGGATGATATGGGCGACATAGAGCTGCCAGACGCGCTTGGTCAGCCGCGTGGCGCCGACAATGAAGCCGCGTTCCAGCATCATCCGGGCGTAGACGAAAGAGGCGGTATAGCCGGAAATGAAAACGAACAGGTCGGCGGCGTCGCTAAACCCGTAATTGCGGGTGGTGATCCAGTTCACGACGTTGTCTGGAATGTGGTCCAGGTAGATCGCCCAGTTCGCAACCCCGCGAAACAGGTCGAGCCGGAGGTCGCGTCCTTTTTCTGGCAGGGTGGCGTTGATTTTCATGGCTGCCGTTTCGCAGTGATGCTTTCGGGAGGATGGCGCCGCAGAATCGGGTCCCGGGCGCCGGATGGCCCTAGATTGTCACAGTACGGCATAATGACTATACCGGTACGGAAATGGTACATCCGGGTTTTACGGAATCACCGATCAAATTTCCTGAAAGGTGTCTCTATACTATCCCGGCCGTTTCCACCAACCGCTACCATGTCGCATACGCTTAAGGACCCGACCATCCATGACCGCACGCATTTTTAAGCCCGCCAAAAACGCGATGCAATCGGGCAGGGCCACGGCCCGGGAATGGCAGCTCGACTACGAGCCCGAGCAGCCCCGGGCGGTCGAGCCCCTGATGGGCTGGACCTCGTCGAGCGACATGAAGCAGCAGCTCACTCTGCAGTTCGACACCAAGGAAGACGCGATCGCCTATTGCGAGCGCAAGGGCATTGCCTACCAGGTGATCGAGCCCAAGGATTCGGTACGCCGGCCGGCCGCCTACGCCGACAATTTCGCCTTCAAGCGCGTCGAGCCCTGGACGCACTAGGCTTGGACGCACTAGAGGCTTGGACGCACTAGAGGCTTGGGCGGTGCTTCCCGGTCGCTCGACGCGGGGAGTTGCGGGCGAGGGCTACTGCGCCGGGCCGGAGGCCGCCGGAGTGTTGGGGATCGGCAGCGGCGCATCCTTTGCGACGCCAAGCACCGGGAAGGTTCTGATGTTGCGTACTTCAGCCATCGCGGAAAACTGCAGAAGCTGCTGGTGCATGCCCTCGACGTTTCGCGCCACGCATTTGAGCAGATAATCGGCGTCGCCCGAAATCCGCCAGCTCTGCAGGACCAGCGGCACCGCCGCGATCGATTTTTCGAACGCCTGCAGCGGGGCCTGGGCCTGGCTCTGCAACTGGATCAGGACAAAGGAAATGACTTCGTAGCCAAGCAGCGTTTCGTCGAGCGTGGCTCTGACGGCGCTGACATAGCCGCGCTCGCGCAGCGCGCGAACCCGCCGCCGACATGGCGGTTCCGAAAGACCGACCCGCTCAGCCAGCTCGTTGTTGCGGATACGTCCATCTCTCTGCAGCTCGGACAATATCTTCAGGTCGATGTCGTCGAGGGGTTGGCGTTCCGTCATAGGCATCATCGGCGCTCCAGCCTGCCGGGCGTGGTGACGTCAGGGGAGGGCGCGCGTTTGGTTCGGGCCGGGTCAGGTGTCGCACCGGGGGCGACGCTCGATAGCACCAGCTTTTCGTGGGCGGCGACGATGGCCTCCTTGGTGAGCCGCCCACCGGGCCGGTACCAGGTGGTGAGGCCGGTCAACAGGGCCAGGATCGCAAATGTCGCCACCTGGATGTCCACGACTTCGAATTCGCCTTCGGCGACGCCTTCGCTGAGGATTTCGGCCAGCCGCCGTTCATAGGCGCCGCGCAGCGCCACGATCTCTTCGTAATTCTTCGGCTCAAGACTTCGCAATTCGGAATTGGCGATGAAGACCTCGCGCTTCCTGGTCATGTGATAGGTGACATGGAAGGCTGTGAAGGCGCGGAGCTTGTCGACCGGCCGCTGCTTGCCCTGCAGCGCGCGATCGAGCTGGCGAAGCAATTCGTTGATGTGGTCCCGCACCAGCTCGAACAGCAATTCCTGCTTGGTCGAGATGTGGTTGTAGAGCGATCCCGACTGGATCCCGACCTCGGCCGCAAGCTGACGCAGGCTCATGGCCGCGTAGCCGTGCTCGAAGATCAGGCGCAGCCCGGCCTTGCGGATCGCCTCCATTGTCTTGGGGCCGTGAGAACCGATCGTCCGCGCCATGGAGCCTCTGGGCATTTGCCGCCGTGGAAACGAGCGGTCGATCGTATAATTATGTCACGAAAATACAGTAATTTCAATCGTCTATAACCATCATTTGAGCCCCGACAGGTTCTGCTTGCAGCTAAGTTAAAAAAACGTATGATCGTTTAATTCCAAGGAAATACACCCCGGGGGAAATGATGGCCTCAAACAGGCTGCTTCTCAACTTCGATCTCGGCGAGACCGCGGATGCGATCCGCGAGACGGTGCATGCGTTTTCTCAGAACGAAATCGCGCCGCGCGCCGCCGAAATCGACCGCAGCAATCAATTCCCCAGGGATCTCTGGCCCAAGATCGGCGCGCTCGGCCTGCACGGCATCACCGTTGAGGAAGAGTATGGCGGCAGCGGCCTCGGCTATCTCGAGCACTGCATCGCACTCGAGGAGATGTCACGGGCTTCCGCCTCGGTCGGCCTGTCCTACGGCGCGCATTCCAACCTCTGCGTCAACCAGATCCGCCGCAACGGCAATGAAACACAGAAGCGGAAATACCTGCCGAAGCTGATCTCGGGCGAGCATGTCGGTTCGCTGGCGATGTCGGAGCCCGGCGCCGGCTCTGACGTGGTCTCGATGAAGACCCGCGCCGACAAGAAGGGCGATCGCTTTGTGCTCAACGGCAACAAGATGTGGATCACCAACGGCCCCGAGGCCGATACGCTGGTGGTCTACGCCAAGACCAATCCCGAGGCCGGCCCGCGCGGCATGACCGCCTTCATCATCGAAAAGGGCACGAAGGGATTTTCCACCGCGCAGAAGCTCGACAAGCTCGGCATGCGCGGCTCCGACACCTGCGAACTGGTATTCGAGGATTGCGAGGTCCCGGAGGAGAACGTGCTCAGTGAAGTCGGCCGCGGCGTCAACGTGTTGATGTCGGGCCTCGACTATGAGCGCGCGGTGCTGGCGGCGGGACCGATCGGCATCATGCAGGCCTGCATGGACGTGGTGCTGCCTTACGTGCACGAGCGCAAGCAGTTCGGCGAGCCGATCGGAAGCTTCCAACTGGTGCAGGGCAAGATCGCCGACATGTACACCACCATGAACGCCTCGCGCGCCTATGTGTATGCGGTGGCAAAGGCCTGCGACCGCGGCGAAACCACGCGCGAGGATGCGGCAGGCGCTATTCTCTACGCGGCGGAAAAAGCCACCCAATGCGCGCTCGACGCCATTCAGCTGCTCGGCGGCAACGGCTACATCAACGACTATCCGACCGGGCGTCTGTTGCGCGACGCCAAACTCTACGAGATCGGCGCCGGCACCAGCGAAATCCGCCGCATGCTGATCGGACGGGAACTGTTTGAAAAGACCGCTTGAGCTTCCCATTGAGCCGAAGATGATACAGGCTGCCGCATTCTCTTCGAATGGGCTGTCCCGACCTTTCTGAAGCCATCCCAACGGCCCTCCAGCATCCAAAGAAAACGCCGATCATGCCGCTTCATTCCACCATCGATCCCACATCCTCCGAGTTTGCCCGTAACGCCGACGTGATGCGCGGCCTGGTGGCGGAGCTTCGCGAGAAGCTCAAGGTCGTGTCCGGCGGTGGCGGCGAGACGTCGCGCAAGCGGCATACCTCGCGCGGCAAGATGCTGGCGCGCGAGCGCGTCGACCTGCTGGTCGATCCCGGCACCGCATTTCTCGAATTGTCACCGCTCGCGGCCAACGGCCTTTATGGCGGCGACGTCCATTCCGCCAGCGTCATTACCGGGGTGGGGCGCATTTCGGGCCGCGAATGCGTCATCGTCGCCAATGACGCCACCATCAAGGGCGGCACGTATTATCCGATGACCGTGAAGAAGCATCTGCGGGCGCAGGACATCGCGCGGCAGAACAATCTGCCCTGCGTCTACATGGTCGATTCCGGCGGCGCCTTCCTGCCGATGCAGGAAGAGATCTTTCCCGACGAGCGGCATTTCGGCCGCATCTTCTACAACCAGGCACAGATGTCCTCGCAGGGCATTCCTCAGATTGCGATCGTCATGGGCTCCTGCACCGCCGGTGGCGCCTATGTGCCGGCCATGTCGGACGAGAGCATCATTGTGCGCAATCAGGGCACGATTTTCCTCGGCGGGCCGCCGCTGGTGAAGGCCGCGACCGGCGAGGTGGTGACGGCGGAAGAACTCGGCGGCGCCGACGTGCATTCGCGGCAATCCGGCGTGACCGATCACTATGCGCAGAATGATGCCCACGCGATCGGAATTGCCCGGCGCATTGTCGCCACCCTGAAACAGCCGACGCGCGCGAACCTGAACATGCGCGAACCGCGCGAGCCGCTGTTTCCGGCGGAGGAGATCTACGGCGTGGTCTCTGCCGACGGCAGAAAACCGTTCGACGTGCACGACATCATCGCGCGGGTCGTCGACGGCTCCGAATTCGACGAGTTCAAGAAGCTCTACGGCACGACGCTGATCTGCGGCTTCGCCCACATTTGGGGCTATCCGGTCGGCATCATCGCCAACAACGGCATCCTGTTCAGTGAGAGCTCGCTGAAGGGCGCGCATTTCATCGAACTGTGCTGCCAGCGCAATATCCCGCTGGTGTTCCTGCAGAACATCACCGGCTTCATGGTCGGAAAGAAATACGAAGCCGGCGGCATCGCGCGCGACGGCGCCAAGCTGGTGACGGCGGTGGCGACAGCGGGCGTGCCAAAGTTCACCGTCGTGATCGGCGGCTCCTATGGCGCCGGCAATTACGGCATGTGCGGGCGCTCCTATAGTCCGCGCTTTCTCTGGCTGTGGCCAAATGCCCGCATCTCGGTGATGGGAGGCGAGCAGGCTTCGATGGTGCTAAGCCAGGTCCGCCGCGACAATATCGAGGCCAAGGGCGAGACCTGGTCGGCGGAAGACGAAGAGAAATTCCGCGCCCCCATCCGCGCGCAATACGAACACCAGGGCAATCCCTATTACGCCACCGCGCGGCTGTGGGACGACGGGGTGATTGATCCCGCCGACACAAGGCTGGTGCTTGGCCTTGGATTATCAGCGGCTGCCAACGCGCCGATCGAACCCACCAAATTCGGCTTGTTCAGGATGTGATGATGGACCGCGCAAAACTCTACCGGCGTTTTCGCACGCTTCTGATCGCCAACCGGGGCGAGATCGCCTGCCGCGTCATCCGCTCCGCCCGCGCCATGGGCCTGCGCACCGTCGCCGTCTATTCCGATGCCGACCGCGACGCCATGCATGTCGCGATGGCGGATGAGGCCGTGCTGCTGGGACCCGCGCGGGCACGCGACAGCTATCTCAACATCGAACGCGTGATCGCAGCCGCGCGCCAGACCGGCGCCGAGGCCATCCATCCCGGCTATGGCTTCCTGTCGGAAAATGCCGAGTTCGCACAGGCCTGTCTCGACGCCGGGCTGGTGTTCGTCGGCCCGACGGCCGCGATGATGACCGCGATGGGATCGAAATCCGGCTCGAAGGAGCTGATGGAAAAGGCCGGTGTGCCGCTGGTGCCCGGCTATCACGGCGAGGCCCAGGATGAGGTGACGCTGACAAAGGCCGCCGACAAGATCGGTTTCCCGGTACTGGTGAAGGCGTCCGCCGGCGGCGGCGGGCGCGGCATGCGCGTGGTGAATGCGGCCGGTGAGCTTTCAGCGGCGATCGTCAGCGCAAAGCGCGAGGCCAAGGCTGCGTTCGGCGACGACCGCATGCTGATCGAGAAATTCGTGCAGAACCCGCGCCACATCGAGGTGCAGATCATCGGCGACAGCCACGGCAATCTGCTCTCGCTCTGGGAGCGCGAATGCACGTTGCAGCGGCGGCACCAGAAGGTGACCGAGGAGGCGCCGTCGCCGACGCTTGACGCCAAGCAGCGCGAAGCGGTCTGCGCTGCCGCGCGCAAAGCGGCCGCCGCCGTGAACTATGTCGGCGCCGGCACCATCGAGTTCGTCTCCGACGGCAAGGAGGTGTTCTTCATCGAGATGAATACGCGCCTGCAGGTCGAGCATCCCGTGACCGAGCTGATTACCGGCGTGGATCTGGTGGAATGGCAATTGCGGGTGGCGTTCGGCGAAAAACTGCCGCTCAAGCAGGACGAGATCAGGCTGAACGGCCACGCCATCGAGGCGCGGGTCTATGCCGAAAATCCGCAGAAGAATTTTATGCCCTCGGTCGGCCGGATCAAGACCTGGCGCACGCCTGATGCCGTCGATGGCCTGCGGATCGACGCCGGTTATCGCGACGGCGATGCGGTGTCGCCATACTATGACGCCATGCTGGCAAAAGTGATCGCCTGGGCGCCGACGCGCCAGGCCGCGATCGAGCGGCTCAACCGCGGGCTGGAAGAGACCGACGTCCGCGGTATCGTCACCAACATTCCGTTCCTGTCGGCGCTCATCACGCACCCGAACGTGCGCGCCAATACCATCGACACCGGCTTCATCGAGCGTGAGTTGAAGAAGCTGACGGAAGCGTCGGGCGCGGCTGGCGATCTCGAGCTTTGCGCCGCGGTCGCCGCCATCGTCAACGAGGAGCAGAAGTCCGCGCACAAGGATTCGCCATGGCAGACTTTTGGCTGGATGCCGGTCGGAAGGCGGCAACGGGTGTTCTCGTTCCGTCAGGGGCAGGGTGCCGAGCATAAGGTGACGCTGCACTATGGCTCCGGGCCGATGACACTCTCGATCGGCAAACACGAATTTGTTTTCGCGACCTCGCCGTCGGATGACGACAGCTTCGATCTGACGATCGACGGCATGAAATCGCGCGTCGTCGCCGTGATCGAGGGCCATGAGCTTTACCTGCGCACCCGCAGTGGCCGCTTTGACCTGCATTGGGTCGATCCGTTCGGCGGCGAGACTGAGGAACAGGTGGGCGAAGACAAGATCGTGGCGCCGCTGCCGGGCACGGTCGTCGCGCTCCTGGCCGAGGAGGGCGCGACTTTGGAGAAGGGCGCTGCGATCCTCACCCTCGAAGTGATGAAGATGGAGCAGACCCTGCGCGCGCCCTTTGCGGGCGTGCTGAAGAAGGTCAAGTGCAAGGTCGGCGATATCGTCGGCGAAGGCGTCGAACTTGCCGAAATCGAACCGGCGGCGTCATGAGCGATCGCGTCCACATCGTCGAAGTCGGCCCGCGCGACGGGCTGCAGAACGAGAAGACCCCGATCGGCGTCGCCGACCGGATCGCCTTCATCGAGGCGTTGATCGCTGCGGGCCTCCACACCGTAGAGGTCGGCGCGTTCGTGTCGCCCAAGGCGATCCCGCAGATGGTGGGATCGGCCGAGGTGTTGCGCGGCGTCAGCCATCACGTGGATTGTGAACTGCCGGTGCTGGTGCCGAACGAGAAGGGATACGAGGCTTCGCAGGCCGCCGGCGCCAAGCTGATCGCGGTGTTTGCCGCGGCGTCAGAAAGTTTTTCGCGGGCCAATATCAATTGCTCGATTTCGGAATCGATCGACCGGTTCAAGCCGGTGCTGGACCGCGCCAGAGCTGATGGCGTTCGTGTGCGCGGCTATATTTCCACCGTGCTCGGCTGCCCGTATGAGGGCGAGATCAAGCCGAAGGCTGTGGTCGATGTCGCAAAGGTGCTGTGGGATCTCGGCTGTTACGAAATTTCGCTCGGCGACACCATCGGCGTCGGCACGCCCCTGAAGGCGCGGCAGCTCCTCCGTGCGGTGGCCGGCCACGTGCCAATGGCCAATCTCGCCATGCATTTCCACGATACTTACGGTCAGGCCCTCGCCAACCTCTATGCCGGGATGGAGGAGGGCTGCCGCGTGATCGATTCCGCCGCCGGCGGTCTCGGTGGCTGCCCCTACGCCCCCGGCGCGACGGGGAACGTCGCCACCGAGGACGTGGTCTACATGCTCGAGGGCATGGGCATTGCGACCGGCATCGACATGACAAAGCTGGTCGCGGCCACCAACGTGGTTAGCGGGCTGATCGGCCGGCCCCCGGTCAGCCGCGTGGCGGTAGCGTTGAACGCGAAGGCGCGGGCCGCGAAGTAGGCCGCTTATGCAGCCTTCAGTCCGACATTCGGCAGCAGCGGTCGGTTCTTCAGCGCTTTGGCCATCATGGCCTCGACCTCTGCCTTCTCGTGCGGCAGCAGAGCGAGCCGCGGCGGGCGAGTCAGCGCGGTGCCGCGGCCCATGATGTGCTCGCAAAGCTTGATGCACTGGACGAGGTCTGGCCGGGCATCGAGGTGCAATAGCGGCATGAACCATTCGTACAGCGGCATGGCCTCGGCATAGCGTCCGGCCTTGGCGAGGCGGAACAGGGTTTCACCCTCGCGCGGGAAGGCGTTCGACATGCCGGATACCCAGCCCACCGCACCCATCGCCACGCTTTCGACGATGACGTCGTCGAGGCCGGCGAACAGCACGAAGCGATCGCCGACCATGTTGCGGGTGTCGATGAAGCGCCGCGTGTCGCCGGAGGAATCCTTGAAGCAGACGACGGTTTCGACATCGGCGAGGGTGACGAGAATGTCCGGCGTGACGTCGTTCTTGTAGATTGGCGGATTGTTGTAGAGCATGACAGGCAGATCGGTCGCCGTGGCGACCGAGCGGAAGTGCGCGGCGGTTTCATGCGGCTTGGACGAATAGACCAGCGCCGGCATCACCATCACACCGTCGATGCCGACTCGCGCGGCCTCCTTGGCGGTTTCGACGGCGAAGGCGGTCGTGAACTCGGCGATGCCGCACAGCACGGGGACGCGGCCGGCCGCGACCGACTTGGCCGTCTCCATGATGGCGATCTTCTCCTTGCGCTCCAGCGAGGTGTTCTCGCCGACAGAGCCGCAGACGATCAGTCCGGAAACGCCGTCGCGGATCAGGCCGTCCATGACCTTGGCCGTTGCATCGATATTGAGCGACAGATCGTCATTGAATTGGGTGGTGACGGCCGGGAAGACGCCTTCCCAGGAAATGCGTGGGCTCATTGTTTGGCTCCGATTGGAATTTCCGGCGGATTGTCACATCCGCCGGGCTTTGGCTTGAGAATGGCGGATGGGATCAGAGCGTCGCGCCGATCTTTCGCAGCTCGGCAAGAACGGGCGCCTTGGGCAGCCAGATCTTGTCGAATTCGGCGATGACGGCCTCGGTATCTTTGGCGTCAACCTGGCGGATCGGTATCGGTGCATTCTTGAAGTTCTCGACCAGCTTGGGCTCATTGCCGGCCAGTTCGTCGATCTGCGCGTCGAGCGTCGATTTGACGGTCTTGGTGATCAGTTCGCGGTCGGCCGCCGGCAACGACTGCCAGACGCGGCCGGAGACGACGGCTGCCATCGGCATGAAGACGGCGTTCATCTGCAGGATGACTTTTGAGACCTTGTCGAAGCGCTGGTTCCAGGAGAATTCCAGATCCGCCTCGAGGCCGTCGACCTGGCCGTTCGCCATGGCGTCGAACACCTGGGGTGTCGGGATCGGCGTCGGTGCGGCGCCGAGCGACGAATAGAAATCGCGATAGACCGGTGTCGGGTTGATGCGCAGCTTCATGCCCTTGATGTCGGCAAGGCTCGTCAGGTCTTTCGACGAGAAAACCGCGCGCATGCCGGTGATGCCCCAGCCGAGGCCGATGGTTCCGGTTTCCTGCGGCAGCACCTCGAACAGCTTGATCGCCGCCGGATGGCGGACGAATTTCGCGACCGACGGCGTCGAGCGCACGATGTAGGGCGCGTTGATCGCCGCGATATGCGGCACGCGCGAGCCGAGTTCAGCGGCCTGGATAAAGCCCATGTCGAGCGCGCCGGACTGCAATTGCTGCATCATCGCCGGCTCGTTGCCGAGCTGGCCGGAGTGAAACACCGTCATGGTCAGGCGTCCGTTGGTAGCCGCCTTGAGATCGTCGCCGAGCTTGAGCGCCGCCTTGTTCCAGGAATGGCCATTGGGCGTGATGAGGCCGAGGCGGAATTCCTTGGCCTGGGCGAGTGCCAGCGACGGCGCGAACAGCGGCACGGCCGCGCTGGCGGCAAGGAAATGGCGACGCGAAAGGGACATGGCAAGGCTCCTGAAGAGTTGGCGGGTCTACTTGATGAGGACGAGGGAGAGGGACGGGTAGAGCGAGAGCAGCACCAGCAGGACGCAGCTGATGACGAAGAACGGCAGCGTCACCATGAACATCTTTCCGGGCTTGGCCCCGGTGACGGCAGCCGCAACGAAGAAGCAAAGACCGACCGGGGGTGACAGCAATCCGAGGACCAGATTGATCACCACCACCACGCCGAAGTGACGCGGATCGATGTGATAGATGTCGGTGGCTACCGGCAGCAGGATCGGCACCGTCATGATCAGGCCGGGAATGCCGTCGATGACCGTGCCGATCACCAGCAGGATCACGTTGCAGATCAGCATGAAGCTGACCGGATCCTTGGCGACCGACTGGATCCAGCCGGCGGTCTCCTGCGGCACCTTGCCGAAGATCAGCACCCAGGAGAACACGGCCGCCGCGGCTACCAGGAACAACACGATGGCCGAGTAGATGCCGGCGCGCAGCATCATCTGCGGCAACTGCGAAAACTCGAACTCCTTGGTCCAGTATTTTCCAATGAGTGCCGCCGCCACCGCGCCGACGGCCGCGGACTCCGTCGCGTTGGCGAGCCCGCCGAGGATGCTGCCGACGATCACGATGGGGATCAGTAACGTCGGCGACGTCCGCAGGATCGTCGCCACCCGCTGCCGTGGCGTCTGATAATCGGCCTTGGGATAATTGTAGACGTATCCCATCAGCGCGATGACCACGCAGAACATCGCCGTCAGGATCACGCCCGGCACGATGCCGGCAATCAGCATGTCGCTGACGGAGACCTGCGCCAGCACGCTGTAGACGACGAACATCACCGACGGCGGAATGATCGGTCCGAGCATGCCGCCATAGGCGGTCAGTCCCGCCGCAAAGGTCTTGTCGTAGCCCTTCTTTTCCATTTCCGGCACCATGATCTGCGCCATGATCGCGACCTGCGCGGTCGCCGAGCCGAGGATGGAGGAGATGAACATGTTGGCGAGGATATTGACGTAGGCCAGCCCGCCCTTCAGCGAGCCGACAAAGGCCATCGCCATGTCGACGATGCGCCGCGTAATGCCGCCGCCGTTCATGATCTCGCCGATCAGGATGAAGAGCGGAATGGCGATCAGGCCATAGCTGTCGACACCGCCGAAGAGCTGCAGCGGGTAAGACTGAAACAGCACCGGATTTCCCGATGCGATGATGTAGACGAAGCCGGCGAGGCAAAGACAAAGCCCGATCGGTACCCCGACCAGCATGATCGCGATGAACGCGGCCGAGGTGATCATCAGTTGACGCCGTCGAGTTCGGAGAGCTGAAAACCTTTTGGCGGAGTCCGTGGGACCAGTTCGAGATCCTCCAGCAGGTTTGCGAGGCCATGCACGGTCATCGACACCGCGAAGATCGGCAGCGTCAGGTAGACGACCCAGGTCGGCCAGTTCAGCGTCTGCGTGCGCTCGGTGTAGAGGAAGTTGAAGGTCTCGGCGGCGAGCTTGCGTGCGTCGAAGCCGGCGCGGGCGAGACCGATCGGATCCATCCAGAGAAAGCAGGTAGCGATCAGGGCCACGCCGAACGTGACGACCATGCCTGTTGCGATGACCTTCGCGATCTTCTGATTCCGCGCCGAGAGGCGCTCGGTCATCATGGTGACGGCGAAATCGAGCCGCAGCCGCGTCATCGCGGAGGCGCCGACGAAGGTCAGCCAGACCACGCAATAGACCGCCGATTCATCGATCCAGTAGATCGGGAAGTGCGAATAGCGGGTGACGACGTTCACCAGGATCAAGGCCGTCAGCAGATACATCAGGCCCATCAAGGCGATGCGCTCGAAAGCGAGCAGGAGGCTCGAAGCCCTGACAACGATCCGCCGGGCGCTGAATCCCGGCGCATCCGCAATCGTCTGCTCGACCATAAAGAGCCCCGCTACCCCTGAGATTTATCGTGCACTTCAAAAATGTATAATTTATACAATCTTGTCAAATGGAGATTGTGGGGCTCTGACAGCTTTTGCTGGGTCGGGACCACGGCAACATGCGAAATTGGTGCCACCTCGATTGGAAAGGCCGGCAATGACGACGGAAGATCAAATGAAAGTCCCCCTGAAGCACCGCACGCTGTCGGCTGCGATCGTCGACCAGCTCCGGCAGTCGATTCTCGACGGGACCTATCCAGCCGGCTCGCAGCTTCGGCAGGACGCGCTGGGCGATGCCTACGGCGTGAGCCGCATTCCCGTGCGCGAGGCGCTGTTTCAGCTCGAGGCCGAGGGGCTGGTGAGGATCGTCCCGCAAAAAGGCGCGATCGTCTCGGAACTGTCGCTGGACGAAATCAACGACGTGTTCGATCTCCGCGGGATCATGGAGCCGCGGCTTTTGGCGCAGTCGGCGCCGCACTTTGCGGAACAAGACTTTGCCGGGCTGGATGACATCCAGAAGCGCTTCGAGAAGGCGATCAAGGCGGGCAATGTCAGCGAGTGGGGCCAGCTCAACGCCGACTTTCACATGGCGCTGTACGTTCACGCGCGCCAGCCCCGCACCAAGGTGATCGTCGTGGCGCTGCTGCAGACCAGCGACCGCTACACGCGCCTGCAACTCTCCAATACCAAGGCGATGGGGACAGCCGAAAAGGAACACGCCCATCTGATCGCGCTATGCCGGGCGCAGCGGATCGACGAAGCCTGCCGGTTTCTGGAGCACCATATCGAGGCGGTGCGGACGGACCTGTTGCAGGTGGTTGGCGGCGGGTCGATCGCGGCGCGTGCGGGGCGGTAAAGACGAGGTCGGGTGCAACGGCTTAAGCAGCGTCATTGCGAGCGAAGCGAAGCAATCCACCTCTCCGCACGGGAATAGATGGATTGCTTCGTCGCTTTCGCTCCCTTGCGCAAACGCTTCGCGTTTGTCGCAGGCAATGACGGTGGTTGAAAGCGGTGGGCTAATTCATCTACCGCCCGTCCGAGCCCATCACCAGATCCGGCAGCCAGGTCGAAATCCCCGGGAAGAAGCACAGCAGCAGCACCGCCAGCATCATCAGGAGCACGAAGGCCAGCGTGCCCCAGATCACCTCGATGACGCGATTGCAGAGCGCCAGCGCCTGGCCGAGCGCCGCAACGAGCGGTTTGCCCGTGGCGGCCTCGGAATGGTCTTGTTGATCCGGAAGCGGACCATGCATCATGGGGCGACGTCGCTTGCGAGCTTCAGCAGATTGGCTGATGTCGCCGTCTTGGCGCTGTAGTCCTTCCAGGCGGTATCGCGCGCAATATCCCGCCACTTGCTGACGGTCGCCACGTCGAGCTTGCTGACATTGGCGCCGGCCTTCTCATAGACCTTCGCGACCTCGATATCGTCGTCCTGCGCACCCTTGCGGCCGAACGCTTCCAGTTCGCTGCCCACCGAAAGCAGGATGTCCTGCTGGTTTTTTGGCAGCTTGTCGAAGATCGCCTTCGACATCATCAGCGGCTCCAGCATGAACCAGTAGGAGGCGCCGGCGCCCGAGGTCAGCGACTTCGCGACCTCTTCGAGGCGGAACGAGATCAGGCTGGTGGAGGAGGTGATGCCGGCGTCACAGGCGCCGGTCTGCATCGCGGCGTAGATTTCGTTCGACGGGACCGACAGCACGGCTGCTCCCGCGGTCTGCAGCACCATGTCCATCTCGCGCGAGCCGCCGCGCACCTTCAGCCCCTTGGCGTCTTCAGGAGCGACGATCGGCCTGGAGCGGCTGGCGACGCCGCCGGCCTGCCAGACCCAGGTCAAAAGGATGATGCCCTTGTCGGCGAGGAAGTCGGTCAGCGCCTTGCCGACCGGCTCCTTCTTCCAGCGCAGGCCCTGGTCGTAGGTCGCGACCAGGCCCGGCATCAGGCCGATATTGGTCTCCGGCAATTCACTGCCGGCATACGGCATCGGGTAGAGACTGATATCGAGCGCGCCTTTGCGCATCGCCGAGAACTGCGCGTTGGTCTTGATCAGCGAGGAGTTCGGATAGATCTCGGCTGCGATCTCGCCGCCAGAGCGCTTGGCGATTTCGGCGGCGAACGTGCGGCACAGCCGGTCGCGGAAGTCGCCCTTGTTGATGGTGCCACCCGGGAACTGGTGCGAGATCTTCAGTGTCGTGGCGGCATGGGCGGTACCGGTGCCGAAACGAAGGACGGCGGGCGCGGCAAGTGCGGATGCGATGACATGGCGGCGTGTGAGCATGGTTTAATCCCTGCAAATAATTGTTGGGTCGGCGATCCGGACCGGCTTCAGCCCAGTTCGTCGGCCTTCATCCGAAGTGCTCTGGTCTGATAGTTCGAGGCGGTGTGATAGGTCGAGGCGGCACGCGACGGCAAGCCCGGATTCCAGCCCTCAGACCAAAGCCTGATACCGCTGCGGCGCACGCCCGGGAAAAGCCGTTCGCAAAAGAGTCAGTCGACAATACGTCCAACGCGGGGCACTCGCGGAGCGTTAGCCGCCGTCGTTTGCCTGCTTCAACTATCCGTGACAACGCGAGAACTTTGGGATGTGGCCGGTAACAAACCCGGCCGCGGCATCGTCGTTGGGGGAAGCGGCAGACGTCGCTTTCGAGAAACCAACTTGAACCCAAAGGACGACCACCCCATGACCACCACGACCCGTATCGGCCTCGGCCTGTCTGCCGCGCTCGTTTCGCTCGGCCTTGCGTTCGCGCCGGCCGTCTTCGCTCAGGACAAGATGGGCAAGGACGACGGCATGAAGAAGGAATCGATGTCCAAGGACGCGATGAAGAAAGACGACGGCATGATGAAAAAGGACGGCATGAAGCACGATGGCATGATGAAAGACGGCATGAAAAAAGACGACGGCATGAAAAAGAACTAAAGCCGCGCCGTCATTCCCTGCGACAAGCGCAAAGCGTTTGTGCAAGGGAGCGATGCTCAAGCATCGGCCCCGGAGGTTCGAGATTTCCCCGATGCGCCATTGTGCATCCCCGATGCGCTATTGCGCATCTTGGGGTCCGGCGCTCACGCACCAGCCGAAATGACGGGGAGGGCCGAATCTGTGTCACCGGCAAGAGACGGCGGTACACGTTTTGACCGCTCCTCTTGCCTAATTTCTTCTTGCCTACTTCTTCTTGCCCTTGCCTTTGCGGGCGGCGTAACGGGCGTCGCGCTTGGCCTTCTGCTCGGCCTCCAGCGCCTCCTGTCTGGCGGCCTCTTCTTCCTTTTCGCGCGCGATCCTGGCGGCTTCCACCGCGGCGGCCTCGGCCTCGCGACGTTTCTGCTCGGCCCTTTCGGCTTCCTTGGCTTCTCTTGCCTTGGCGCGCGCGGCGGCCTGGGCTTCGCGCTCGGCCTGGCGGCGCTTCACCTCGGGATCATCGGGCCCCGGCTGGGCGCGAAACTTGTTCAGAATGTTCTGCCGCGCCTGCATCGCGGCCTTCTGGCGGTCCGCGAAGTTCGGTTCCTTGAATCCACTCATAAAAGAGGCCTTGTCGCTTTCACTTTCGGGGTTGGACGCGCCAAACGCGCGGAATGGGGCCTAGGTAAGTGAACCCGAGGCAAAATGCCAGCGTCGAATGGGGCCGGTAGAGCAGGGGAGGCTTGCGTGAACAGCAAATGGCTCAAACTGATGCTGATGAGCGGGATTACGTCAGCCTGGCTGCTCTACGGGATGGCAACGGCGACCGAAGCCCTGAGCCGGGCGCTGGCGATCCTGCAATATGGGCTGCTCGCCTGCGCGCTGATTGGCCTGGTCGGCTCGCTGGCGATGCTCGCTTCGGAAAAGTGACCGCACTGTCCTAGACGTTATCGCGACGCCCACCGGGTCCGAGCACGCGTGCCACCGTCATCGCCGTCATCGCAATCCGGTCCGCGGTCCGCTGCGCCTCCAGCCTGTCGCGGGCATTTTCCCTGATCATGGTCTCGATCAGTTCGAGCCGCTTGGTCTCGTCGACCGCTTCTGACAGCAATTGCTTGTACCTGATGTAGTCGTAGATCGCTTCCTGCTTGTCCATCGCACGCCCCGCACACGCGCTCACCCCGAACGCGCAGTGTCGATCAAGGGTTGTGATTCCGCAACGGATTTACGCGAGTTATACCCATTTCCGCATCCGTCGGGCTCGCGCACAAACCCGTGTAGTGTGAACCTGTTCACAGGGGCCGTGGCGGGTCGTTCCTATCTTCCGGGCTTCTCAAACAGGAGCGACCGCCATGCCCCACAATTGGTGGACCCGCAAATACCTCGTTCTCGCCGCCGCCGTCGCGCTGGCCTTCTTAGGCTTCATCGTGATCGGCGTGTCCTATCCCGAGCCAGCCGCCAGCGCCGCTCTCGGTCCGGACTGGCAGTGCAGCCGGCTGGCCTTCGTCTTCACGACCTGCAGCCGGGCCAAGCACAGCCAGTCCGCGTCCGTCCGCGTCGCCAGAAGCGCGGTGTGCGGACGTCTGCGGACGTAATAGGATCTGGCCGGAAACGGGTTGGGCAGAACTGGAGTTTTCCACGCAAAAACTGTCTCGTCTTGTGGTGGCCGTGTCGGCGGCAGCTCTCGTGTTCCTGCCGGCCGGCGCCGCGCTGTCGCAGGGCGCTCCGAGCGGCGGGACCGCGCCTGCGGCAACGTCCACTGCCGCGCCGGAAACCACGGCTCCTGAAAAGGAGAAGGCGGCGCCGAAGAAAAAGAAGC
The DNA here is from genome assembly GCF_023101085.1 of Bradyrhizobium sp. 170. Lineage (NCBI taxonomy): Bacteria > Pseudomonadati > Pseudomonadota > Alphaproteobacteria > Hyphomicrobiales > Nitrobacteraceae > Bradyrhizobium > Bradyrhizobium sp. 170. The sequence continues at coordinate 4,475,712 of NZ_CP064703.1, forward strand.
CGGCCAAGATGACCCGGCAGCAGGAGATCGACCGTTCGGTCGACCGTGGCACGGTGCCCGCACGTTACCGGAACTCGGTGCCGAAAGAGTATCACCAGTATATTCCGTTCGATAAGCGGTAGAACGCAGCGATCCGGATTGGCTCGTTGCGCTAGCAACGATGGCCGGGCAGAGTTTTGCGGTCTTGCGCGCGGGATACACGCAAGGAATATGCACACGTGCATCCCACCGTACTCATACGGATTGGCTGCGCGCGCACGGCGCATCTATAACGACGTCGCTTGCAGCGGGGGGCGGGCGTTCGTTCATCACGACGAACGCTACCACTGGAGGCCACGAGGCCCGGACTCCTAGGCACTCCGGGCCTCGTCTACTCCTCATCGCAGCGGCCGAGCCGCTTCCGCCGCTCGAACCGCTTCATCGGCACAATCACATCGGAAAAGCGCAAACGCAGCACGCGGTCATCGGGCCGACGATCAAAGCGATCCGAGGAATTGCCAGATGATCAGCAGCACCACGATCACCAGCACGACATAGATGATCTTGCGGACGGTCCCGCTCATCGCACTTCCTTTCGTCTTCGCGCGCTGAAAGCGATGTCGGCATTCGGTCGCCCGGGTTTCAACGCCAGTGACGGGCCCGTCGGTCAGGCCGGGGCGCCGGGGTCGGAGTTCCAAATTCACCTTAAGTTGCCGTTTTGCTCCGACGGCCGGATTTCGATGCTAAGGGTTAGCCCCATGTGGAACGGTTGGAAAAAAGCGGCCATCGGATTGAGCGCGCTGCTCGCCTTCGTACTCCTGGAGTTGATGGCGGTCATCGGCGGCGTTGCCGTATTCCTGGGCCTTGTCATGGACGTGGATTTGCCGTTCTTCGCAGCCTCCGAGGAATTAGCCGTCCGGACGGCTCGCCCTGACCAACAGCCATGAGACAGGGAAACGTGTCGAAGGCGCTCGGTTCCCAACTCGGGGATTCCAGCCCAGTTTTTGCGCCGTTTCGGTTCCCTTGAAGCCCGGATGCCAGCGCCAAACATGACCGCGATCATAAAAATCGTTATGTTTCAACGGCTTTTTAAATTCTCTTTAAGTTAGAAATGAGTTCCTTATCAAGCCGCACCGCCGCGCGGCCCGAATAGCCGGGCGCCGCCCCTACACCTACCCCAGGGAGACGAGCGCTCGGCTATTGTGGGCACCTCACCAGCTTGGCCGCTTTCCGCCAGCGCACCCAGGATTGCGGCGGGCAAACGCGGCCGCGCTTCCCCGGGCTAACCGCCGGCCGCTTGCCGATCCCGCCCGGTGTTTCGGACTACCGGGCCCCCCAGCGGTAGTTCAGGCCGACGCGCAGAATGTTGTCGGTAATGTGCGAACTGTATCTGCTGGTCAGCAAGCCGCCGCTGAGACCGGTGACCGGCGTGACGAATGCACCGGTTACGTCCCCGAGATCGACATAGAGATATTCGAGCCTGGCGGTCCAGTTTCCGCTGACGACGCCCTCGATGCCGGCTCCGATCGTCCATCCGACGCGCGTGGTGGTGCTGCTCGCCGATCCCGCGACAGGCGTCAGCGTAAACACGTTGGTACCCTGCGTTCCCGTGATGTTTGTGCCGGCGACCGTGTTGGTCGTCGTGATCTCGCCATACGCCAGACCGCCGGTGACATACGCCAGCACCGTCGGGGTCACCGTGGAGCCGATGCGCCCGCGGACGGTGCCGAACCAGTTCAGCTTCTGGCTGATGTCGCTTGTAACCGGGAAAGCCGCGACGTTGAACGGCGTGGTGTCGCCGATGTGCCCGGTGGAGCAGGCGCTGTTCAGCGTCGCCACCGATGTCAGCGCGCCGCCTGCGCAAGCGGCGGCCCCGCGGCCCTTCTGGTCCGAACCCTGGAAATCGGCCTCGAGGCCGAACACCCACTTGTTGTCGAATTGCCAGTTGTAACCGAGCTGACCGCCGCCGATCACGCCGTTCATGTCGTTTCGCGTGTCCGCCGAGCTGACCGTTGTCCCCGCATCGGTGAACCAGAGCGTGCTGGCAGAGCGGCCCCAGCTGTAGCCGACATTGCCGCCGAGGTAGAACCCGGTCCAGTTATAGATGGGATTGGCGAGGGCGCCGGTTGCGCTGACGGCGAGAGCGGAAATCGCGACTGCTAGCTTCTTCATGGAAAAGCCACCAAAAAAATAGGATTGCGCGAAACCGGTCCAGACTATCGGATTCATGCGCGAACGATGTCACCTGGCAGCAACAGCCGCGCAGTTTAGCCAACAGCCTGAAGGCGAGTCAGGCTTCGCTTGCTACTCGTAGCCGGCGCGACGCACGGTGACGCGGCACAAGCCATCGCAGCCGATCTGGCGCGCGGCGCCGAGCGAGAAGTCGAGAACCCGACCGCGGGCGTAGGGGCCGCGGTCCTGCACCGGGCAGCGGATCTTCTTGCCGTTCTCGAGATTGGTGACGACGAAGATGGTGCCGAACGCTTCGGTGCGATGCGCGCAGGAGACCTCGTTGGCCTTGAAGCGCTTGCCGCGCGCGTCCCACTTGTCCTCCCAGTAGACGGAGGCTTCCTGATCGTCAGCCGGCGGCCGGGCGATCCGCCCCATCCACTTTTCCTGAAAGGTGTCGGCGCATGCGTGTGACGAGGTCAGCGCCAGAGCAAGCGCCGCAAGCCGCAGCCTGGAAGCACCGCGGCCTTCGCGGTGGCGACACCCTGCCATGACGACAACATTCTGTTGCGGGCGGGCTTAGGCCCGCCGGAGGTTCCATGCGCACGTTCCTGTTCGACTTTGGCGCTGGCGTGGCGGGGGCAGGGCGGCATTGCGCCGAATTGGGTAACCCGGATGATCTCGCACGGCGAAAATAGCGAGAATAATATGTGCTTCGCCGCCGCCGCCCGCCCGCGCAGCGAGCTCGCATACACGGGATGATGCGCGAACAGCGGATCGAAATGCGGTTGCGGTTAGGGAACCGTCAACAAGAGGCGCTTAACTTCTGGTCTTCAGGATGCCTCGCACGTAGCGCGGCCAATCTATCACCAGTTGTAAGAGGAAATTGAGGTGCGCCATCAAGAAAATTCGTTATGGTTGTGTTGTGAGACGAAGCCAACCGTCTGGAACTTTTCGGCCCGAAAGACGTTCTGAATCGGCCTTATTGTGCTCATGTTTTCTGCCAACGATGAGAGCTGCATCGAATCATGATTGGGGACGGTCGTGAACCGGAATAACTTCAAATCGATGTCCACGGATGAGTTGTGGGCACTGCACGAGGAAATCGCTTCCAGGCTTGCAGCCTCGCTGCTCGCGGAGAAGCGCGTACTCGAAAATCGCCTGAAGCAACTTAAGGGTGGCGTCGAAACTGAGCGCGAGAGTTCGTCGACAGGGAAGCGCCCATATCCAACCGTCGTTCCGAAGTTTCGGAATCCAGACCGGCCGTCCGAGACTTGGGCGGGACGAGGAAAGACGCCGCGTTGGCTTGCTGCAAAGTTGAAATCCGGCAAGCGGATCGACGACTTCCGTATCAGGCAGGTAGCATAGGAAGATTTGCAGCCGGGTCGGTTGCGGCGTGCTTGCACTTTGGCCAATCCAGGAATTGGCGACGTGGAGCCTGCGGATGCCGTGCCGACCTGCTGCGGGTCGCTAATGCGCGCGAGCTCTTGAATGCGCGCGCGTTGCTGGCTGCTCGGCTTGCAAGGCCTTCAGGCGTTTCGCCAACATCTCTGGTGATATCGCTCTGGATTCAGATACTGGCGTCCCGCTCGCACTTCAGATCACCTTGGCTTGGACCTTGGTCTGGACCTTGGCGCTCGGGATTGAGTGTCTTTTCGGCATACGCTTCCAGGGCTCTGACAATTCCCATGCGCGCAAACAGCATGGGTCCGCGATCTTCGGCGGCATCGATGAGCATCTGGACGGCAAGCCGCCATTCCTGACAATCACGTTCGGGCTGAGGAAGCTTCCTGATGTAGTCGGCGGCGTCTCGCAGGGTTTGCGCAGGCGGTCCCTCCGGGAGAGGGACAGGCTGAGCGAACGGACGATCCCAGGACATACTGAACTCCAGTCATAGACACCGAACCGCCCCAGGGCGGGAGAGACGCGCCCGAACGGTCAACCCCGCTTGGGTCGTGTTCCGGAGGAACCGGAAGCACGGGGATTCGACGCGGAGTTTTGATGTTAGTTCCATTGCCCCCGGGCTGTTTGTTCACCGTGAGCCCAATTCCCCGAGTTCCGCGCGATCAGTTTTGAAACGCAACGCCGACGAAATCGCCTTGCCGCCAGATCACGCGGCATTCGCGAACGTTGTGAAAATTGTCGAAGCTCAACTCGAAATCCAGCGGCAGCAAATTGAGGGTGTGGAGTTCGATTCCGGCCCCGGAATTCGTGACGTCCTGAACGCGGCAGGTCAAGACACCGCGCTGCGCGTCAAAGAACAGCAGCGCGTCTTTCGAGATCGTCGTCCTCGTCACAGATCGGCGTTCTAATTCCATTCGGAGCTACCAATAGTTCACGCCAGGCCCCAACAAGCAGAGGCTAGCGAATTGTGCGCAGGCGGCAATCAGGTTCGGCCTTCTTCGTAAACAATCAATTTTAATCATCGCGGAAAGTCGCGTTCCACGAGGGAGAGCCGCCGTCGTCAGGGCGGTGGAGTGGCGGCTTAGGCACAGCTCCGCCTGTTCCGCGTGCGGAACTCCAAATGGGGCTTGATGCGCCAGTGAAAGCCAGCCTCTCTTAATGCGCAGAGGGAATCATATGTACTTACGTTGGATGTGCGTGCTGGCGCTGTGTCTGGGAACATCAAGCGCCGGCTTTGCGGGTGAACAGTCGGGTGTCCTGCGTCGAATTTCGTGTCCGGTCGTGCGCTATTACGTGGCGCAATACAGTGCGTCCGCCGCCGAGCAGTGGGCCCGCAGCAAGGGCGCGAGCGATGCTGAGATCGAAGCCGCCCGGCGCTGCCTGAGGCCTGACACGACGCGAACGGCCAAAGTCCCACAGAGGCCGCTCGCGCTCGGCACTTACGGCTGGTGAATGGCTAAGCCATGAGGCGGGCGGGCAGCCCGCATGAGCGGAGCGGTATGCGGGGCAGGAAATGAAAACCCCGGATATCGCTTCCGCCTGCGCTCCTTGAGCCACGGCGGACAAGCAGCGCATCCGGGCTGCGCCTTCAGGCGGATCGGCAAGTCGTCGAAGCGAGCTGATTTTCAATACTGCTGCCGCTTGCTGCGCCCACCCTTCGGCCCGCCGTAATATGGATTGACCACGCATTGCGCGGAGCGGCCCGAAGCCGACGCCTGACACTGCGCCATCGTTCGATAGTGGCACTCGAAATAGAAGTCCGCGATGCCGCCTTGGTAGACTTGCAGGCAAACGGGATAGGCCGGATCGTAGGTCTGGGCGCGGGCGGGCAGGGCGATCGCCGCGGCCAAAATTGTCAGAGATAGTGCTGTGGCAGATGCGTGTGGCAGCTTCATCCTGAAGTCCTCCCAGACTTCCGCTTCTCAACTTCTATCGCGGTCCTCTCCCGACGAGAGAATACCAGCGCTCGCAGCTTGTTCCACCAAATAGTCCTGGATGAGGAAGTAGCCAACATGAGCCATCGGGTCGCGCGAATGCGCGCCCGATGACAGGCTCCGCAACAAGCGGGTGCAACAAACGACAGCCCCGGATGTCGCTCAGCCTGTCATCACTGTGCGAGCGCAATTGCGCTCGTTACTGGGCGCGCATTTCGAGCGACCCGTTGGCTCATCCGGGCTACGCTTAGCAGGAGCCCGCACTTCAGACTTCCCGATCCTCAAATCCATACTCTCGATAGACGGCGGCGCGGTCGGCGTGGGGGTTTAGCCGGCACTTCGCCTGGGCGAGATGCAGGTTGAGGGTCCCGGGCTGACAATTGGCTGCCAACAACTTCTTGATGTCGTCCATCTGCTGGCGTGATTGCTGGGTCGGTTCGAGTTGCTCAAGCGCGACCAGTGCCGTCGCCAGAGCTTCCGTCACGACCCATTCGTCGTGGCCGGTGATTCCCTTTTTTGGCATGACGATCCGCATCCTTTGTCAGGGCGCCGGAGCAATTTCCGGCCGGCATTATAAGCCCAAACCGCAAATCGTCACCCGTGCCGCTTCAGTTTTCTTTGGCCGATGATGCACAAGTAGTTCCTGAGCGGAGCGATGCGCGGGGCGAAGTCCCGCACCACCGGTTCCTCCGCTGCGGCCGGACGAGAAAATCAATCTATGGTTGCGCTATCGGAGTTGGGAAAGTTTCTTCGGGTCAAGCTTGCGTTGCACAACGCATAGGTCTTCCGTCGAGCCGCGACTCCATCTAACCTGATACAGAGCGCTTTGAATTGGCCTTGTTATGCTCAAATTATTGGCCAACGATGAGGGCTCAAACGTCGAATCATGATTGGGGACCGTCATGAACCGAAATGACTTCAAGTCGATGTCGACCGACGAATTGTGGGCGCTCCACGAGGAAATTGCCACCAGGCTTGCTGCGGCACTGACGGCGGAAAAGAGCGTGCTTGAAAACCGCTTGAGGCGACTCCAGCGCGGAATTGAAACTCAACACGCAACTCGCGATGCCAATGCCAAATCTTCGGATGCCAAATCGTCGACGGAGCGCCGCCCCTATCCCGCGGTCGTTCCGAAATATCGGAATCCGGAGCGGCCGTCGGAGACCTGGGCGGGACGCGGCAAGACGCCTCGCTGGCTGGCCGCACAACTAAAATCCGGCAGGCGGATCGACGATTTTCGGATCAGGCACGCAGCATAGGCGATCAGTAGCGTCGACCAGCTTCGGCTTTCTGAACCAGCTTACGCAGTGCCTGCACCTCGGCCAGCCGTCTAGCGAGCTTTGCGGCCCCTCCATGGATTGGCCTCCTTGAGGCTGACGGATGTCGTTTGGTCCTGCTGTGCGCTGCTCTCGCCGCCATCGTGGTTGCCCCTTCCTGAAGTCTCCCCACGTTCTAGGTGCGCTCTCGTCGGGTCGTCGGCTAGTGTCGGTGCGACACAGCGCGCGCGAAGATCGATCTTGGTTCCACTTTTCGGACGTGCAGTGCTATCCGCGCAACATAAGAATGGGATCGTGCATCCGCCTCTCGGGATGACTGTGCCAAGCAAGAACTGCAAACCTCAGCTCGCATGAGCGGGGCGAGATGCGGGAAACCGCGGATGTAGCTTTGCCCGTCAAGGCTATGCTGGCTCGAACGGCGGCCGGATATCGGCGGCCCGTTGGCCGCATGACCTTTTAATCCTAGTTAATCCAGATTTTTGCGCTTCAACCGCATTTGCATATCAAACTTGAGGTCATATTTCTTTCCGTCCGCACATACGGCATCGTCAACCTCAAACTGCTGATCGTCTTCGTCCATCTCGAACTTGCCGCCAGAGCACCCCTCAGCCTGAACTGCCGAGGTGAGTTTCGCGCGTTCGTCCTCCGTAACCTGGCGATCGGCGAGCGCAGGCAAGGCCGATGCGGCGAGTATTGCTATCGATGTGATCAATCGCATGAGCCGTTCCTCCTGTGGGCGCGTGTAGCGGGCGCTTCGCGCTGACCAGTCGGTTCTCTCGTTGCGTTAGGGCATTGCGGGGCCAGCACGTACAACACGAATGCCAGCGACCGCCAAACGTTCCGCAAATCCGGCCACTCGATAGTAGAAATCCAGTCGGAGTGGGAGGAGCATTCCGGGAAGGGAAGGTCCTTTCTGAAAACGGGAAAGTCCTTTCCGAAGTGAACAGGTGGGGACGCAAACAAAAAGACCGCCCGAAGGCGGTCTCTCGGTAGCTGCTGGGGTAAACGATCAGGCCACGGTAGGCGCAGCCTGCTTGCGGCGGCGATAGGTCATGTAGCCGACGCCTGCAAAGCCAAGGATCATCATGGCCCAGGTGGAAGGCTCGGGCACGGCCGACGTCAGACCCTGCGCAAGCGTTAAGTTATCGACCGTTGGCCACAGAGGACCTCCAGCGGGTTGTACGGCTGAGACGGTCAGCGATGTAATAGTACCATCGGAGACGAAGCCGACAAAGCTTGACGTCGTGGCACCAAAGATCGTGTAGGAAGTCACGCCGTAACTATCAGTCAGGCTTAGGGCGATGTCGCCAGATTGGAAGAATCCCCCCAAGTTACTGCCAAAGAAATTCGCGCCGATCGCGCTGATCGCGGTTGCGAAGTTGTAAAAGGTTATTGAGTCCGCTGCCGTGTTCGTAGACAGCCAAGGATTGGCGGACGTGCCTGCACCGAAAAAGTCAGAGGTTTCCGCCGCAGCAGAATAGCTGTACGCCCCCGCAGACCGGGCAATGGGTGATGGCGTAGAGCCATTGAGATAGAAACCCGTAAAGGTATCGACGCCGGGGGCTGTCGTCGCAGCATTGAATGCTGCTTGCGAGGTGAATACCACAGCAGCATCGGCAGTTCGAACGCCCGCCAAGGCGATAACGGCCAATAGGGCACTCGATGAAATAAATGAAGCCAACGAATATTTAAATTTCATATTTTAATCCACCCACAAATTAAATACCACGGGCGGCAGTGTTACGGTTAATTAATATGCTGTCAATCGTTGCTGAGCCGCAAACCGTCATTGGTCTCGCTTGAACTTGCGTATTCCCCAAATGGGTATCCTTGCGCTCAGGATTGAATACCCGCTCGACATGAGGGTTCAGCGAGTAGCCGGCATGAGTGCAGCGAGATGCGGGAATGGAAATCCCGGATGTCGCTCGGCTTATCCGGGCTACACTTGCTGCCACGTTTTGCCTTGCCCAAGCTGAAGCGTACGAGCTTGAGCTTTCGTTCCAGACGCGAGCGTCAGAACCGGGCGCTGATCGCGGCAGGAATTGCGTTGAAGTGATAGTTGGTGCCGAACTTCACCAGGTGCATTTCCTCGCGAATATTGCTGACCCGCTGCAGGTTTGCTGCCGATCGTCGCCGGGGGGATGTTAAGCGTCTGCACACCCGTGGTCATCACGTCCTGCGGACCGAAATTGAGATAATTGTACTCAAGCTTGGCGGACCAGTTTCCGAGGAAGGCGTACTCGGCGCCGACGCCTGCCAGGAGGCCGGTGTGAAGCGCACGTCCTTTGAAGTCGAACGCCACGCTGCCGACGCCAAGAGCCTGCTCAAAACCGAAGTGATGACTTTCGCGCGCGAGCGCGACGCCACCCTTGCCGTAGACCAGCAAGCGATCAGCGGCGACGAAGCCGACGCGCACGCTGTTGAGCGAGAGCCAGTCGACCTTGCTGGACAGATCCTGGGTTTGCGTCAGCCCGGCAAATGCCGTCGACGTGCGGCTGCCGGGAGAGGGGGTGGCGATCCCAGCAGGATTCGAACCTGCAACCCACGGAGTAGAAATCCGTTACTCTATCCAGTTGAGCTATGGGACCGTCGGGGCGGTGGCCGCTCTAGGCATCCGCCTTATAGGCTTTCCTTATCTAGCACTGCCAATATGAAAAATCCGCTTTCCCGCCAAGACGGTCGAACCGATTTCTTTGGGTTCGCGACTAAGGCAGACGGCGGGCTAAAGCCAGTGGTCCGCCCCTGATATAAAGCCAGCCGCCGGCACCCCCGCCGGGCGGTGCGGCCGGGACCGTTTGGACTGCCAGCGCCATGCATGCGACCTTTTCGCAAGCCGAATCCACTGCCATCAGTCCGTCACCTTTTCGCGCCCTTTTTGACGTTACGCGGCTGATGTCCGCGGCAAGGAGCCCATCATGATCGGTTTGGTTCGCGCCACAGTGATTTGCGCCACGCTGGCGCTTGGCCTGACGGCGGCTGGCGCCGCGGACAAGGCGTTCAAGCGCGACGAACTGGCCGATTCGGCCGTCAAGCTGGAGGCCCAGATCAAGAGCGAGGCGGGGCCGGTTGCCAAATCCTCCGCGACCCTGCGCAGCGACGCCGACGCCGCTTTCAAGCGCGCCGACTTCCGGGTGGGTTTGCAGATCCTCGGGCAGATTGCAGCCACTACGCCTGAAGACAGCGCCAACTGGCTGAAACTCGCCAAAACCATCTTCCAGATCCGTTCCGCCAGTTCCAGCGAACAGACCTTCCTGTACGAGCGCGCCTCGACCGCGGCCTACATCGCCTATCAGCGCGCCGGCAACCAGGCCGAGGAGGCCGATGCACTGGCCGTGCTGGGCCGGGCGATGTCCGAGCGCAAGCTGTGGCGTCCGGCGCTGGATGCGTTGCGGCTGTCGCTCGACATGCGCGAGGTCGCCGAGGTCCGCGGCCAGTATGAGAAGATGCGCGACCAGCATGGGTTCCGGCTTTTGGACTACACCGTCGATTCCGATGGGGCCTCGCCGCGGGCCTGCTTCCAGTTCTCCGAAGACCTCGCCAAGCGGGTCGATTTCGCGCCGTTCGTGGCGCTGGCTGGCACCGACAAGCCGGCGCTGACGAGCGAGGGCAAGCAGCTCTGCGTCGACGGGCTGAAGCATGGCGAGCGCTACAACATCAACCTGCGGGCCGGCCTGCCGTCCACGGTTAAGGAATCCTTACCGAAGTCGGCCGAATTCAACATTTATGTCCGCGACCGCAAGCCGTTCGTGCGCTTCACAGGGCGTGCCTATGTGCTGCCGCGTACCGGCCAGCGCGGCATTCCGCTGGTCAGCGTCAATACGCCGTCGGTGAACGTCAACGTATTCCGGATCGGCGACCGCAACCTGATCAACACGGTGGTGGACAGCGACTTCCAGAAGACGCTCTCCAGATACCAGCTCTCGGACTTAGGTAACGAGCGCGGCGTCAAAGTGTGGTCCGGCGAACTCGCCACCGCCAGCACGCTGAACCAGGACGTCGTGACAGCGTTCCCGGTTGACCAGGCGCTCGGCGATCTCCAGCCCGGCGTCTATGTGATGACGGCGTCCGCCAAGGGCCCCGGCAGCGGCGACGATGACGGCTCGCTGGCGACGCAATGGTTCATCGTCTCCGACATGGGCCTGACGGCGTTTTCCGGCAATGACGGCATCCATGTCTTTGTGAATTCGCTGGCTTCGACGGAGGCCGTCGCAAAGGCCGAAGTGCGGCTGGTTGCGCGCAACAACGAGATACTCGCCACCCGCAAGACCGACGATGCCGGGCATGTGCTGTTCGAGGCCGGGCTGGCGCGCGGCGAGGGCGGGCTGTCGCCGGCTTTGCTGACGGTCATGAGCGACAAGGCGGACTATGCCTTCCTCAGCCTGAAGACCAATGCCTTCGACCTCACCGACCGCGGCGTGTCGGGCCGGGTGGTGCCGGCCGGCGCCGACGCCTTCGTCTATGCCGAGCGCGGGGTCTACCGGTCGAACGAAACCGTCTACCTGACCGCGCTGCTGCGCGACGGGCAGGGCAACGCGATGGCGGGCGGGCCGCTGACGCTGTTGATCGAGCGGCCGGATGGCGTCGAATTCCGCCGCGCCGTGCTGCCGGATCAGGGCGCGGGCGGCCGCTCGATGGCTGTGCCGCTCAATTCGGCGGTCCCGACCGGGACCTGGCGGGTGCGCGCGTTTACCGACCCCAAGGGCTCGTCCGTTGGCGAAACCACCTTCATGGTCGAGGACTACATCCCCGAACGGATCGAATTCGATGTCTCGGCCAAAGAGAAGATGATCAAGGCTGAGACCGCGGTTGAACTGAAGGTCGCCGGCAAGTTCCTCTACGGCGCCCCGGCCTCGGGCCTGCAGCTCGAAGGCGACATGCTGGTCGCGCCGGCTGCCTCCGGGCGGCCGGGCTATCCCGGCTACCAGTTCGGCGTGGGGGACGACGAGACCGCCAGCAACGAGCGTACCCCGATCGAGAACCTGCCGGAGGCCGACGCCAACGGCATTGCGACCTTCCCGGTGTCGCTGGCCAAGGCGCCGACCTCGACTCGTCCGCAGGAAGCACAGATCTTCATCCGCATGGTGGAGACCGGCGGCCGCGCGGTCGAGCGCAAGCTGGTGCTGCCAGTGGCGCCGCAGGCGGCGCTGATCGGCATCAAGCCGCTGTTCGGCGAGAAGAGCGTCGCCGAGGGCGACAAGGCCGAGTTCGACGTCGTATTCGTCGGTCCCGACGGCAAGCAACTGCCGCGCGACGGCCTGCGCTACGAATTGCTGAAAATGGAATCCCGGTACCAGTGGTATCGCCAGAATTCGTCCTGGGAATATGAGCCGGTCAAGTCGACCAAGCGCGTCGCCGACGGTGACCTGACGCTGACATCAGACAAGGCGGCGCGGGTGTCGCTCGCGCCGCAGCCGGGCCGCTATCGCCTCGACGTCAAATCGACGGAAGCGGACGGTCCGGTCACGTCGGTGCAGTTCGACGTCGGCTGGTATTCCGACGGCAGCGCTGATACGCCGGATCTCCTGGAAACCTCGGTCGACAAGCCGGAATACGCTTCAGGCGACACTATGGTCGTGTCGGTCAATGCCCGCACCGCCGGCAAGCTCACCATCAACGTGCTTGGCGACCGCCTGCTGACGACGCAGACCGTCGACGTCAAGGAAGGCACCCAGCAGGTTAGGCTTACCGTCGGCAGGGACTGGGGCACGGGTGCCTATGTGCTGGCGACGCTGCGCCGTCCGCTGGACGCGGCGGCGCTGCGGATGCCCGGACGGGCGATCGGGCTAAAATGGTTCGGCATCGACAAGAAGACGCGCACGCTGCAGGTCGCGCTGTCGCCGCCGCCGCTGGTTCGGCCCGGCACGGCGCTCAAGATCCCGGTTAAACTCGGCGGGCTCAATCCCGGCGAGGACGCCAAGATCGTCGTTGCCGCAGTCGATGTCGGCATTCTCAATCTGACCAACTACAAGCCGCCGGCGCCGGATGACTACTATCTCGGCCAGCGCCGCCTGACGTCCGAAATCCGCGACCTCTATGGGCAATTGATCGACGGCATGCAGGGTACCCGCGGCCAGATCCGGACCGGCGGCGATGGCGCCGGCGCCGAACTGAAGGGCTCACCGCCCACGCAAAAGCCGCTGGCGCTCTATTCCGGTATTGTCACGGTCGGCACCGACGGCACTGCCGAAATCAGTTTCGACATTCCGGAATTCGCCGGCACCGCGCGGGTGATGGCGGTGGCGTGGAATTCGACCAAGCTCGGCCGCGCCACCATCGACGTCACGGTGCGCGATCCGGTGGTGCTGACGGCGACGCTGCCGCGCTTCCTGCTCAATGGCGACAAGGGCACGATGAGTTTCGATCTCGACAATGTCGAGGGCGCGCCCGGCGATTACAGCATCGGTGTCAGGACGTCGGGTCCGGTGAAGGTGACGGGTAATCCCACGACGACAGTCAAACTCGCGGCCAAGCAGCGGACCTCGATGTCGCTGGCGATCGATGCCGCCGGCGCCGGCACCGCCAATCTCGACGTCGACATCAAGGGCCCGAACGGGCTGACGCTGGCGCGGCACTATGCGCTCGACGTCAAGGCGGCGACGCAGGTGCTGGCGCGGCGCTCGATCCGGACATTGGCAAAAGGCGAGAGCCTGACGCTGACGTCGGACATGTTCTCCGACCTGGTGTCAGGCACCGGCAGCGTGTCGCTGTCGGTCGGCCTCTCCACCGCACTCGATGCGGCGACTATTCTGAAGGCGCTGGATCGTTATCCGCATGGCTGTTCCGAGCAGATCACCAGCCGCGCGATGCCGCTGCTCTATGTCAACGACCTGGCAGCGGGCGCGCATCTGGCGATGGATACCGCGGTCGACCAGCGCATCAAGGATGCCATCGAACGGCTGCTGGCCCGCCAAGGCTCGAACGGCTCGTTCGGCCTGTGGTCGGCCGGCGGCGACGATTCCTGGCTCGATGCCTACGTGACCGACTTCCTGACCCGCGCCCGCGAAAAGGGCTTTGCGGTGCCGGACGTGCTGTTCAAGAACGCGCTCGACCGTATCCGTAACTCGGTGGTCAACGCCAACGAGCCGGAAAAGGACGGCGGCCGCGATCTGGCCTATGGCCTCTACGTGCTCGCCCGCAATGGCGCAGCGCCGATCGGCGACTTACGCTATCTCGCCGACACCAAGCTCGCCAATCTCGCCACGCCAATCGCGAAATCACAGCTCGCAGCGGCGCTGGCCTTGGTCGGCGACAGGACGCGGGCGGAGCGGGTCTATGGCGCGGCGCTGGATGCGCTGGCGCCAAAGCCCGTGCTCGAGTTCGGTCGGGTCGATTACGGCTCGGCGCTGCGCGACGCTGCGGCGCTCGTCTCGCTCGCCAGCGAAGGCAACGCGCCGCGGGCAACGCTGACGCAGGCTGTGCAGCGGGTCGAGGTCGCGCGCGGCCTGACGCCCTACACTTCGACGCAGGAGAACGCCTGGCTGGTGCTGGCTGCACGGGCCCTGTCGAAGGAGACGCTGGCGCTGGATATCGATGGATCGTCGCTGAAAGCCGCGGTCTATCGCAGCTACAAGGCCGAGGCGGTGACTGGCAAGCCGGTCAAGATCACCAATACCGGCGATGCGCCGGTGCAGGCGGTGGTCTCGGTCTCGGGTTCGCCGGTTACCCCCGAGCCCGCTGCCTCCAACGGCTTCAAGATCGAGCGCAATTACTTCACGCTCGACGGCAAGCCGGCCGACGTCGCCAAGGCCAAGCAGAACGACCGCTTCGCCGTGGTGCTGAAGATCACCGAAGCCAAGCCGGAGTACGGGCACGTCATGGTGGCCGATTATCTGCCGGCGGGGCTTGAGATCGACAACCCGCGGCTGGTGTCGTCGGGCGGCTCCGGCACGCTGGACTGGATCGAGGACGGCGAGGAGCCGGAACATACCGAGTTCCGCGATGACCGCTTCACGGCGGCGATCGACCGCGCCAGCGACGACAAGTCGGTGTTCACGGTCGCCTACATCGTGCGCGCGGTGTCGCCGGGCAAATACGTGCTGCCGCAGGCCTATGTCGAGGACATGTACAACCCCTCGCGCTACGGCCGGACCGGCACGGGTACGGTCGAGGTGCGTCCTGCGAAATGAGTGAGACGGCACCCATAGCGCCGCCTGCGCCTCACGGAGGGCGCTGGCGGACGATCAGAAAGGCGGTGGCGATTTCGGCCGCAGCCTTCTTGATCGCGGCCACCGCCTTCTCAGCCTGGGTCGTATCGCTCGGGCCGTTGCCGCTGGAAGAGGCGCGAAAAGTCTCAACCACCATCGTCGATCGCAACGGCAAGCTGCTGCGCGCCTATGCGATGGCGGACAGCCGCTGGCGGCTGCCGGTCGATGCGAAGATCGCAGTCGACCCCGGCTATCTGAAATTGCTGCTGGCGTATGAAGACCGCAGGTTCTGGTCGCATGGCGGCGTCGATCCGCTGGCGCTCGGGCGCGCGGCGCTTCAGTTCGGTAGCAGCGGCCGCATCGTTTCCGGCGGCTCGACCATCACGATGCAACTGGCCCGGCTGATGGAGCCGCGGCGCGAGCGTTCGGTGTATGCGAAGCTGCGCCAGATGGTGCGCGCGGTCCAGCTCGAACGGCAACTGAGCAAGGACGAAATCCTCGATCTCTATCTGGCGCTGGCGCCGTTCGGCGGCAACCTCGAAGGCATCCGCGCTGCGTCCATCGGCTATTTCGGCAAGGAGCCGAAGCGGCTTTCGCTGGCGGAAGCAGCATTGCTGGTCGCGCTGCCGCAATCGCCGGAACGCCGCCGGCTCGACCGCTATCCGGAAGCCGCCCATGCCGCGCGCGACCGCGTGCTGGCGCGGATGGTCGAGGATGGCGTCGTGTCGAAAGACGATGCGGCGCAGGCGAGGGCGGTGGCGGTGCCGCGGCTGCGCAAGCCGATGCCGATCCTCGCGCCGCATTCCTCCGATGCCGCGATGGCGACGGTGAAGGATA
This sequence comes from Bradyrhizobium sp. 170, assembly GCF_023101085.1. NCBI lineage: Bacteria > Pseudomonadati > Pseudomonadota > Alphaproteobacteria > Hyphomicrobiales > Nitrobacteraceae > Bradyrhizobium > Bradyrhizobium sp. 170. The sequence continues at coordinate 4,491,456 of NZ_CP064703.1, forward strand.
CGCCGCTGATCAAGCTCACGCTGGATTCGGCCTTGCAGAAAACGCTGGAGGCGCTGGCGCGCGACCGTGCGGTGGCGCAGGGGCCGAACATCTCGGTCGCCATCATCGCCGTCGACAATGAAAGCGGCGACGTGCTGGCCCGCGTCGGCTCATCGGATTATTTCGACGAGCGCCGCGCCGGGCAGGTCGACATGACGCGCGCGGTGCGCTCGCCGGGCTCGACGCTGAAACCGTTCATCTACGGCCTCGCCTTCGAGGACGGCTTTGTTCATCCGGAAAGCCTGATCGACGACCGTCCCATTCGCTTCGGCTCCTATGCGCCGGAAAATTTCGACATGACGTTCCAGGGCACGGTGCCGGTGCGCAAGGCGCTGCAGCTCTCGCTGAACGTGCCGGCGATTGCGCTGCTCGATCGTGTCGGCTCGAGCCGGCTGTCGTCGCGGTTGAAGCAGGCCGGCGGCAATCTGGTGCTGCCGAAGGACGAGGCGCCGGGCCTTGCGATGGGCCTTGGCGGCGTCGGCGTCACCTTGCAGGATCTGGCGCAGCTCTACACGGCGTTGGCGCGGCTTGGCGCGGCGCGTCCGTTGCGCGAGATCATGCTGGCGCAAGAAAAAGATAAAGACGATCGCGAGCCGCTGCGGCTGATGGACCAGGCCGCAGCCTGGCAGGTCGGCAACGTGCTGCTCGGAACGCCGCCGCCGGAAAACGGCGTGCACAACAGGATCGCGTTCAAGACCGGCACCAGCTACGGCTATCGCGATGCGTGGTCGGTGGGTTTCGATGGCCGCATCACGATCGGCGTGTGGGTCGGACGTCCCGACGGCGCGCCGGTGCCGGGCCTGGTCGGCCGCACTGCCGCAGCGCCAATCCTGTTCGACGCCTTTGCGCGCACCGGAAAGATCGCGGCAGCGCTGCCGAAGGCGCCGAAGGGCGCGCTGATCGCTGGCAATGCCAAGCTGCCGTTGCCGCTACGGCGCTTCCGTCCCGTCGGCGAACTGATCCGCACCGGAAACGATCAGATGCCGCGCATCCAGTTTCCGCTGAACGGCTCGCGGATCGACGTCGACCGTTCGGACGGCGGGCAGGCCGCGCCGATGCCGGTCAAGGTGGCGGGCGGCGTGCTGCCGCTGACCGTCATGCTGAACGGCGCCTCGGTCGGCGAGATCGACAGCCGCCGCCAGCGGCTGGTCGATCCGCCCGGGCCCGGTTTTGCCCGCCTGACGGTGATCGATGCGATGGGGGCGGCCGATACCGTCGTGATCCGGATACAGTGACGAAAAAGCGCCCAGCGACCACAGGTTAGGGGAATCTGTGGTGTTGTTTGCAGTGCGGTTTCATCGTATGCGAACAAGATGGTGGAAACCTTCCAACGCCCGCGCTTCGGAGCGGGCCAACAGCCTGTAAAACCAGCGCATTCCAGCCGCAGGCTGGCCGCGGCGTTCGACTTTGCGACAGCGAGCCATTTTCGCGCCATCGTGTTCCTGGTGCTCTGCGGCATCGTGCTTTTCCTGCCCGGCTTCTTCAATATTCCGGCGATCGACCGGGACGAGGCGCGGTTCGCGCAGGCGACCAAGCAGATGGTCGAGAGCGGCGACTTCGTCGACATCCGCTTCCAGGACGACGTCCGCTACAAGAAGCCGGTCGGCATCTATTGGCTACAGGCCGCCGTGGTGGAAACCGCCTCGTCGCTCGGCTTGCCGCGGGCGCAGTTGCGCATCTGGCTCTATCGGATTCCCTCCCTGATCGGCGCGATCGGCGCGGTTCTGCTGACCTACTGGGCGGCACTCGCCTTCGTTACGCGGCGCGGGGCAGCACTTGCGGCGCTGATGATGTGCAGTTCCGTCCTGCTCGGCGCCGAAGCCCGGCTCGCCAAAACGGACGCGATGCTGCTGTTGACCGTTGTCGCAGCGATGGGGGCGATGGCGCGGGTCTATCTGTCCTGGCAACGCGGCGAGGACCCGGTGCGTCCGCCCTGGGCCGCGCCCGCGATCTTCTGGACCGCGCTGGCCGGCGGAATCCTGCTCAAGGGGCCGCTGATCCTGATGTTCGTTGGCCTCACCATCCTGGCGCTCGCGATCCTCGACCGCTCGGCGGCATGGCTGTGGCGGCTGCGCCCGGTCTGGGGGCTGATGTGGACGCCGGTGCTGGTGCTGCCATGGTTCGTCGCGATCTTCTGGCGCGCGGGCGAAGCGTTCTTTTCCAATTCGCTCGGCGGCGACATGCTGAGCAAGCTCGGCGCGCAGGAATCCCATGGCGCGCCGCCCGGCCTCTATCTGCTGCTGTTCTGGGTCACGTTCTGGCCGGGCGCGGCGCTGGCGGGGATGGCGGCGCCGGCGGTATGGCGCGCGCGGCGGGAGCCCGGCGCGCAATATCTGCTGGCGTGGCTGGTCCCATCCTGGATCGTGTTCGAACTGGTGCTGACCAAGCTGCCGCATTACGTGCTGCCGCTCTATCCGGCGATTGCGATTCTGACCGCCGGCGCGCTGGAGCGCCGCGTGCTGTCGCGATCATGGTTGCGGCGCGGCGCGGCCTGGTGGTTTGTCGTTCCGGCGGGGGCATCCGTGATCGCCGTCATCGGCGCCATCAAGCTGACGCATTACCCCGCATTTCCGGCCTGGCCCTTCCTCGCGGCGGCGATGATCTCCGGACTGATCGCGTGGTGGATGTTCGAGGACAGCCGCGCCGAGCGCTCGCTGTTGAACGCGGTGGTCGCGGCGATGTTTCTGGCGATCGGAATCTACGGCATCGTCATGCCGTCGCTGACGACATTGTTTCCAAGCGCCGAGATCGCGCGCGCCCTTCGCAACGTGGTCTGCGTCGGGCCGAAAGCCGCCGCGTCGGGCTTTCACGAGCCGAGCCTGGTCTTCATGACCGGCACCGGCACGCTGCTCACCGACGGATCGGGCGCCGCCGATTTCCTGGGGCAGGGCAGTTGCCGCTTCGCGCTGGTGGAATCACGCACCGAACGCGCCTTCGTTCAGCGCGCCGAAGCCATCGGGCTGCGCTACAACGTGGCGAAGCGGATCGAGGGCTATAATATCTCGCAGGGAAAGGCGGTCTCGATCGCCATCTTCCGCTCGGAAGGCACGGAGTAAGATGGGCGCAAACTCCGTGGTTGGCGAATCCCAGAATTATGCTTCGCGCTTCGTGAAGCTGGCGTGGTTGTCGCTGGCGCAACTCGTGCGCTCGCCGTCGCATTCGCGGCGCGCCGAGGCTGCACGGCGGGCGGCGCGACACATGTTGTGGCTGTCGGCCGGTCTTGGCGCTGCAATCATCGTGCTGATGTACGCGATCGACGCGTGGGAAATCGCCCAGATGCCGAAACGCGGCACACCGTCGCTGTGGTGGGTCCGCATTCTCACCGATTTCGGCAAGGACGAATATGTGCTGGCGGTGCTGGTTATATTGCTGATTGCGGTCGCGATCGCTGCACCGGCCTTGCGCGGCATCCAGCGCTCGCTGCTGCTCGGCCTGGGAACGCGGCTGCAGTTCATTTTCTGCGCGGTCGCCGCGTCCAGTCTGGTCACCGAAGTGCTGAAATACAGCATCGGCCGCGGCCGGCCGTTTGTCGGCGGCGAGGCCAATGCCTTTCACTTCTCGCACTTCGCGGGCAACCCGGCCTATTACAGTTTTCCTTCCGGCCACGCCACGACCGCGTTTGCGCTCGCCTTCGCCGTGTCGGTCGTCTGGCCCCAGGCGCGCCATGCGATGGCCGTCTATGCCCTGATCATTGCGGCGACCCGTCTGGTATTGCTGGCCCATCATCCGAGCGACGTCGTGGCCGGCGCGATGGTCGGCATCATCGGTGCGATGTTCGTGCGATACTGGTTTGCGGCCCGGCGGCTCGGATTTGCGATCCAGCGCGACGGTAGCATCGTGTCCCTTGTCGGGCCCTCGTCCGGGCGCCTCAAAAGGGTTGCCCGCGGCGCTTTCGCCCCATAAAAGCGGACGCCGCCTGACGGCCCAATACGCCCGGTTCCGGGTTCTCCCAAACCAACCAGACGAGTGCCGATTTGACACCTTCCGACACAGATGCGGTCGCCGTTTCCATCGTTGTGCCGGTGCGCAACGAAGCGGAGAACGTCGCGCCGCTGGTTGCGGAAATCGTCGGCGCGCTCGACGGCCGATGGGTCTACGAAATCATCTATGTCAACGATGGCTCGACGGATGCGACCGCCGGACGGCTGGCTGATCTGATGAAGCAGCACCGTCAGCTCCGGCAACTCAAACACGCCAATTCTTCCGGGCAGTCGGCGGCGGTGCGCAGCGGGGTGCGGGCCGCGCGCGGCGCCATCGTGGCGACGCTGGACGGCGACGGCCAGAACAATCCGGTGTTCCTGCCGGACCTGATCGCGGCGGTCGAAAACGGCGGTGGACGCGTCGGCCTTGCGGCCGGCCAGCGGGTCGGGCGCAAGGACACCGGTTTCAAGAAATTGCAGTCGAGGATCGCCAATGGCGTGCGCAATGCGATCCTGCGCGACGGCACCCGCGACACCGGCTGCGGGCTGAAGGCGTTCCCGCGCGAGGTGTTCCTCTCGATGCCCTATTTCGATGGTCTGCATCGGTTCCTGCCGGCGCTGGTGCGCCGCGAAGGCCTCGGCATCGCCTATGTCGACGTTGTCGATCGTCCGCGCCGTTCCGGCGTGTCCAATTATGGCTTCTTTGACCGGCTATGGATCGGGATCATGGATCTTGCTGGCGTGTGGTGGCTGATCCGCCGCAAGAAGCCGACGCCCGCTGTGACCGAGGTTCTCTGATGCTGATTCAGTACGGCCAGGCGCTCGGCGACTATCTCTACGATGTCTTCGTCGCCAAGTTCGATTTCTGGCTGGCCTTCGGGCTGTGCGCGCAATTGCTGTTCACCGCACGCTTCCTGGTGCAGTGGATATCGAGCGAGCGCGCCGGACGAAGCGTGATACCGATTGCGTTCTGGTTCTTCTCGATGGGAGGGGGGCTGATGACGCTGGTCTATGGCGTCGCCAAGCGTGAGCCCGTGATCATCATCGGCCAGTCGCTGGCCACCATCATCTATATCAGAAACATCATGCTGATCGTCAGGCACCGCGGCAAGGCGTCGAAGACACTGGACCGCTGACTACGAGCGACCGGGAACCGGCGCCGGCAGCGCGGGCAAATCGCTTTCAGTATTGCGATAGGCGGCCAATTCGCCCGCGGCGTCCAGCACGGGGTAGGCGACCGAACAGATGTGCGAGTGGATGCGCCTGAGGTCGCGCAGCACGTCGAGATGCAGCGAGGTGGTCTCGATGGTTTCGGGCCGGCCTTCGCGCAAGCGGTCGAGATGCCGTTCGGTCGCGGCCAGTTCGGCATTGCGCAGCGCGGCCTTCTCGGCCAGAAGCTTTCGCGCCTCGTTGACGTCTCCGGACATGAAGACGCCGAACGCGATCCGAAGCGAATCCATCGTGCGCTTGTGGAAGGCGGACAGCTCTTCGGCGCCCTCGGCCGAGAACTGGAACCGGCGCTTGATCTTCTTGGTTGCGAGCTCGCTCAGGTTCTTGTCGATGATGTCGCCGATATGCTCGAGGTTGATGGCGAAGGAGACGATCTCCATCGCCCGCTGTCCCTCGCGCTCGTCGAGGCTGCCACGGGTGAGTTTTGTGACGTAGAGCTTGATCGCCTCGTCGAGGCTGTCGACGCTGTTGTCCATCTGCGAGACCTGGTCGACCAGCGCCCGGTCGTTGGTCATCATCGCCGCCATCACCTTGCGCAGCATGATCTCGACATGATCGCCCATATGCAGGGTCTCGCGGGCGGCATCGGCCAGCGCGAGCGAGGGCGTCTCCAGCGCGCTCTCGTCGAGATAACGCGGGCCTGACGCGTCGGCCTCCTTGACGCGCTCGGGCAGCAACGCCTTCAACAGCCGCGCCATGCCGTCGAGCAGGCCGATGAAGAGAGCTGCGGTCACAACGTTGAAGGCGATGTGGAACAGCGCGGTTGCCTTGGCTGCGTCCGGTTGCCACGAAATCAGAAGGTCCGCGATCGGCTGCAGGAACGGTGCCACCAGCAGGATGCCGGCAAGCCGGTTGATGAGGTTGCCCAGCGGCAGGCGGTAGCTCGCGGGATTGTCGCGGCGTGCGCCCTCGACGATCGGATTGATGGCGCTGCCGAGATTGGCGCCGAGTACGAGCGCCAGCGCCGCGTAAGGCGTGACGAAATGCGCATAGGCCAGCGACATTATCAGCAGCACGCTGGCGACGCTGGAGTGCACCAGCCAGGTCACGATCGCGGCGAACAGGATGCAGAGCACGGGATCGCCGGTGATGGCGTTCATGAACACGCGCACCCCCGGAGCATTCTCCGCCGGCGCCAGCGTATTGAGCAGGATATGCAGCGCCAGCAGCATCAGGCCGAGCCCGATAAAGACGCGGCCGATATCCTTGACGCGCGATCGCGGCCCGCTGCGGAAGGCGACCAGGCCGATGATGAACAGCACGGGCGCCACGGCGGCGATGTTGAACGACAGGATCTGCACGATCAGCGTGGTGCCGACATTGGCGCCGAGCATGATGGCGAGCGCGGGAACGAGGCTGACCAGCCCCTCCGACGTAAACGAACTCGTGATCAGCGCGGTCGCGGTGCTGCTCTGGAGCAGGGCGGTCAGGCCGAGGCCGGCGCCAAAGGCGGTGAAGCGGTTGCTCAGGGCCTTTGCCAGCAACAGGCGCAGGTTCGGCCCGAACGCGCGCAGGATCCCGCTGTGGACCATATGCAGGCCCCACAGCAGCAGCGCGACGCCGCCCATCAGGTCGAGAAGAACCAGACTTCCCATGCGCTTTTCGTTTCCGCCAAATCGAGTCGAGGGGTCAGGCTATCGCCTAACGAGGGGGGATCAACCCTTTAATTTGCCGAAAATTGCGCTGCGAGGCGCCGCCGCAGGCGCGTTTGAGAAGCTCGGCCATCAGCCGGAGGGGTAGGTTCGGTAAACGGAGTTCGAACGTATCAGTTACATTGCGAGCCGTTGCGATAGGCCAATTCCAACAATTCATCGGTAAAGGTGGTGCACCATCGGGTGAATCACATCGAGTAGGGTCAGGGATCGAGATGTATGCGAATCGTCGCAGCAGCGAACGTCGGGCGTGCAGAAGCTTTGCAAAAATACAGTTCGCGACCGGAGGACTGCCGCGCGATTGCATGATTTCCGACGTGTCGGATGGCGGTGTGAAGATCATCGCCGAATATCCCGAAATTCCATCCGAATTTACGGTGATTTTCTCGGAGGGCAGGCCGCGTCAGTGCCGGCTGGCCTGGCGGATCGGCTGCGAACTCGGCGCGCAATTCGTCGACTAGGCCGCTCGGCAGCGCCGCCGGTACGGGCGGCGCGCGCACGTACGGCGGGCGGGAGCCCCGCGGCGGTCACCAATTACCGCGAAAGTGGGGCGGCTTAACCTGAACTTAGGGTTAAGCTGTGAACACTTCTGGACAGTTCCCGCCGTGAGTCGAGCTAGATGTCCCAGAAGTCGCCCCATCCGTCCCGCGCCGCGCGGCTTCTTGCGTGCACCTCCATCCTGATCCTGGCGTTGGGGCTTGGCGGCTGCCAGACCTCGGGACTATCTGATATTACCGGTTCGATCGACGAGAAGGCCGACGCCGGCCGCACCAGCGATCCGCGCCGCGACGTCGAACTCTACCAGGAACGCTATCGCGCCAATCCGAAGGATGCCGACGCGGCGCTGAAATACGGCAAGGCGCTGCGCGCGACGGGACAGCGGTCGCAAGCGGTTGCGGTGCTCGAACAGGCCACCATCGCGCATTCCAGCAACAAGCTGCTGCTCGCCGCTTACGGCCGTGCGCTGGCGGACAACGGCAATTTCCAGCAGGCCTTCGACGTGCTCGGCCGCGCCCACAGCCCCGACGATCCCGATTGGCGGCTGCTCTCGGCGCAGGGAGCGACACTGGACCAACTCGGCCGATACGAGGAAGCGCGGCAATATTATGCGAGCGCGCTGAAAATCGTGCCCGACCAGCCGTTGGTGCTGTCCAATCTCGGACTGTCCTACGTGCTTTCGAAGGATCTGCCCAAGGCCGAGGAGACGCTGCGGCGCGCCCACGGCATGGCGGGGACCGATCCGCGCGTGCGCGCCAATCTGGCGCTGGCGGTTGGCCTGCAAGGCCGTGTCGCCGATGCCGAAAAGATCGTGAAGGCCGACCTGCCGCCCGCCGAGGCGGCAGCCAACGTCGCGCTGTTGAGGCAGGTGCTGTCGCGGAAAGACAAGGAGAACGCGCGCGCCGAGGCCGGGAAGATGCCGATCGCGGCCGCCCGACGCGCCGACTAGGCGTCAGCGCTCAAGGCGCTGCCGCCGTCGTTGTTTGCTCAGGCCCTGCGGGCCTTTGCCCCTTGCAACTTCTTGATGATCGGCGCCAGGAACGAAGTCCGGGACCGCTTGGTCACGGCATGGCCGGTCAGGCGCTGCGCCATCTGCAGGAACATCATGGTGGTGCGATGCTTGGCGGCGATCTGCGCGATCATCTGGCCGTTATTGGCGGCGGTACCGAACATCCTTGAATCGAACGGAATGGCCGCGATCGGCTGGCTCTCGATCGCCTTGGCGAATTCGCGCGTGGAGATCTCCGGACGCTTGTGCATGCCGACCTGGTTGAGGCAATAGAGCGGCGGGCGGTCGTTGGGCCGCGCCGTCTTCAGCACGTTCAGCATGTTCTTGGCGTTGCGCATGTTGGCGAGGTCGGGCTCGGCGACGATCAGAATGTCATCTGCGCCGACCAGCGTGCGCTTGGTCCACGCCGACCATTGATGGGGGACGTCGAGCACGATGCAGGGGGTCGTCATGCGCATCGTGTCGAAGATCGCATCGAACGCATCGGCGCCGAAATCATAGACCTGGTCCAATGATGCCGGCGCTGCGAGCAGGTCGAGGCGGTCGGTGCATTTCGACAGCAAGCGCTCCATGAAGGCGGAGTCCGGCCGTTCCGGCTGGAAGACCGCATTGGCAATGCCTTGAACCGGATCCTGGTTGTAATCGAGGCTGGCGGTGCCGAAGGCAAGGTCGAGATCGATCACGACGGAATCGAGCGCGAGATCGCGCGCGATCGCCCAGGCCACGTTGTGCGCGACGGTGGAGGCACCGACGCCGCCCTTGGCGCCGACCACGGCGATGATGCGGCCGACGGCCACGGCCTCGGAGGCCGCGTAGAGACCGCATATTGCGCGCACGACGTCGATCGGTTCGACCGGTCCGGTCACGTAGTCGCTGATGCCGCGCCGCACCAGTTCACGATAGGGCGTGACGTCGTTGGCGCTGCCAATCACGACGACGCGGGTACCGGCGTCGCAGACGGTCGCGAGTTCATCGAGGGCTTCGAGAATGTCGGAGCCAGGTTCGGTCTCCAGCAAAATGACGTTCGGCGTCGGCGCCGTGTGGTAGGTCTCGATGGCGGCGGCAATGCCGCCCATGTGAACCGTAAGGTGGGCCTTTCCGAGACGGCGGTCTTCGCTCGCCGCGCGCACCGCAGTGGCGACAGCGACGCTGGCGCAAAAGGCCTGTACCGATACGCGTGGCGCCGGCGAGATGTATTCCTCGGGCTGCGCCGGCGTGTCGTCCAGTTGGTCGTCTGAGTTTTGAAAGACGCGGCTGATCATTTGCCTGTATCGCTGAGTTTGGCCTTTTCGGCTTCGGGATAGGTGGTCGTTGTCGGAAGGCCCTTGCGGTACTTGTCAAAGGCGATATTGCGCCGCGACGTATAGGCGGGGCTCTCCGGACGCGGCTGTTCGAGATCGGCCGGATTGTCGATCATCGCGGCAAGGTTGCGCTGGGTAGCGCAGCCGAAATTGTGATAGGAGCGATTTTCGTTGTAGGCGACGTTGTCGATATTCGGCCCGAGGTCTTGCGGCCACAGGCCGCAAGGTCCCGCCACGGCCGTAATCTTCGGATAGCTGAGCCGGATCGTCGGCAGCGTACGGGGATCGTCGGGCCGGTAGTGACGCATCGTGATGGCGCGCGAGGGCACGCCGCCCGCCATCAGCACCGACTGGATTTCCCGGAACGATGCCGCGGCCGCGCGCGCATTCGGCGTGTCGATCGGGACATCGGCGATAACAGCGCCGGTGCCTTCACGCACCCAGGTCTGCGCCAGGCCCATGACGTCGGTGCGTTGCGACCCGGAGAGGCCGCCGCGGGCATGACCGACGAACACCACGATCGAGCGGTTGGCTTCGGTCACCGCGATCGGATGACGGTGGCGGTAATCATCGGACACACTGGCGGTCACGATTTCCGTGGTCTGCGGCGTGCAGGCACCGAGCGCGGCCGAAAGGCCGAGCAGGGCGCCAAGCATGTGCAAGGTCTTGCCGCGATGGAGCGGAATTCTCGTTGTCATCGTTCTGTCCTCGTCCCCACTCGGTGAACAGCTCTGCATCTCAATCAATGATGAAGCCGAAATTGCTCTGGATTCCGCCGACGGGATCGACGCGGGCGGCGAGCCCGTAGATCCGGTTGATGCGCCCGAGCAGCGTGGACTGGGAATCGGATGCCGGCGCGAAGCCGTCGTCGGGCCGCGACAGTTCTTTCTGCGCGACCGCGCGGACGACATAGGGCGTCACAAGAACCATCAGTTCGGTCTGGTTGTTGACGAAGTCCTGGCTGCGGAACAGCGCGCCCAGCACCGGCAATTGATCGAGCCCCGGCAAGCCGTTGATGGCCTGCTTGGTCTGCTCCTGGATCAGGCCGGCCATCGCCATCGAGCCGCCGGAGGGTATTTCCAGCGTCGTTTCGGCGCGGCGGGTCTTGATCGACGGAACAGTGAGCGAATTGCCGGCCTGGTTCAGCGTGATGGCATTGTCGTTGGAAAGTTCGGAAACTTCGGTCATCACCCGCAGGCTGATGCGGCCTTCGGTCAGAACCACCGGCGTGAAGTTGAGCGAGATGCCGAACTTCTTGTACTGGATCGAGGTCGTACAGACATGCGTCGTCGGATCGCAGGAATAGCCAGCGGGGACGGGAAATTCGCCGCCGGCGATGAAGGTCGCGGACTCGCCGGAGATTGCCGTCAGGTTCGGCTCGGCCAGCGTCTTCACCACGCCGGCGCTCTCCATCGCCCGCATCGTCGCGGTGACTGTCGGCAGCCCCTTGAGGACGCTCGAGGCAGCCAGGCCGTTGCTGGACACCAGCGAGCGACCGAAGGCCGTGAACGGGTTGTTGTTGTTGAAGTTCACGACCGCCGTGCCGTAATTCATGCTGGCTGAGAGATCGACGCCCATCTGCTTGACGATGTCGCGTCGCACTTCCGAGACATTGACCTTCAGCATCACCTGGTCGCGGCCGCGAACCACGATCGAATTGACGACCTTCTCGGCCCCGCCGACCAGCCGCGCGGCGATCTCGCCGGCCTGCTGGGCTTCGACCGGGCTCGACACCGAGCCGGTCAGCATCACGCTGTCGCCGACGCCATCGATCTGGATGCCCGGCATCGACTGCCGCAGCGCGGCGCGTACGCCGTTGAGGTCACGCTTGACCGCGATGTCGTAGGAAGCAACCTGCTGGCCGTCGGCGTCGAAGAACACGACGTTGGTCTGGCCGACTGCGCCGCCGATGATATAGGCGCGTTGCGAGGAACGAACGACGGCATTGGCGATCTTCGGATCGGCGACCAGCACATCCTTCACGTCGCGTGGCAGGTCGACGACCACGGACTTGCCGATGCCGAGCGACAGGAAGCGCATCTTGACCGGGCCGATGGCGGAGGTCGTCACGGGATCCTTGTCGGACTCGGCTGCGAAAACCGGCAGCAGCGGACCAAGCGTCAGCGCGGCGACGGCCGACAATAACAGGGTGCGCGCCGCTACGGTCCGCATCGCTGACTGATATTCCCAAAACTTCATAGGGGACTTCCTTTCGGTCACTTCTGTGCCGTCGTTTGATTGGCGACCCCGTAGCGAACCACGTTGACGCTCTGACCTCGTTTTTGAACCTGATCCTCGGACGGGCCTTCAGCCGTCGCGTTGACATCGGTGATGCTGCGCAGCGCAAGCGACAGCGTGCCGCTCTGGCGCGAGCGCGCGAGCGTCTCGGCCTGCTCGGGCTTCAGTTCGAGTGTGACGGTGCGGCCGACAAGGGTGTTGACGCCCTCTTTTTCCTTCGGCGCCTGATCGATCGCCAGCACACGGATATTGGAGAGAATGATTTCAGACTGGGCTACGTCGGGTCCCTTGCTGTCCGGATTCTTCTCGCGCTTGGAGAGGATGACGTCGACGCGATCATTGGGCAGGATGAAGCCGCCGGCGCCGGTTTCCGGCGAGATCTCGGTCGAGATTGCCCGCATGCCGGTCGGCAGGATGGCTGCCATGAAGCCGGAGCCGTTGGCCCTGACCAGCTTCTGCTCACGGATCGGCTCGCCCGCGATGAAGGGCGCGCGTGCGATCGAACCGGCGATTTCCTTGATGGCCTCGGCCCTGCTGGCGCGGTTGACCAGATTGTTGCCGGCGGAAGCCGGCCAGGTTTGCCATTGCAGGTCTTCGGGCTTGACCGCCTGGCCGAGCCCGATGTCGGACTTCGCGACCAGAATTTCCACCGTCGGCAACTGCGCGACCGGTTCGGCCGCCGGGCGCGAATTTTCTTCCGTGCCACGGGCGAGATAGGCGGCGACCCCGCCGGCAGCCAAGGCGATGATCAGAACGACGACACGTGCGATATTCATACGCTTTACTTACTCTTACGCAGGGACGCCCCAACTACACCGCAACGACAGCCATCCCGGAGGTATGACTAGGCATCAAAGGTATAAGGGAACTTGAGGCGTGAATTATTTGATGGATCGAACGGCGAGATCCGCCGTCATGGTGAACGAGCGGTTATCGTTTGAAGAAAATCGTCCGCAAAAATCCGGAGGTGCGGCCGGTGACCGCAACGCGCGGTTGATCTGGCCCGGCAGGATGCAAGCGAAGGCGTTCCGCTGCGTCGGTAACAGCGGAGACGGCTCGAAAATCGACAGGGGATAGCCGCCCTAGACGGCGGCCTTCAACGCCGCAAAGCCGCGCTCGAGATCGGCCTTGAGGTCGTCGACATTCTCCAGGCCGATGTGGAGTCGCAGCGTCGGCCCGCCGGGGGACCATTTGGTCGCGGTGCGGTAGGGATCGCAGTCGAACGGGATGATGAGGCTTTCGAAGCCGCCCCACGAAAAGCCCATGCCGAACAGCTTGACGGTGTCGAGCAGGGCGTCGACCGCCTTCTGCGGCACCGGCTTCAACACAATGCTGAACAGGCCGGAGGCGCCGGTGAAGTCGCGCTTCCAGATCGCGTGGCCGGGATGGCTTTCGAGCGCCGGATGCAGGACCGACAAGACTTCGGGGCGGGTGGCAAGCCAGCGCGCCATTTCGAGGCCGGAGCGATAATGCTGCGTGAGCCGCACCGAAAGCGTGCGGGTGCCGCGCAGCGCCAGGAAGACGTCGTCGGGACCGGCGCAGACGCCAAGCAGGCGGATGCCCTCGGCGAGCAGCGGCCAGGCCTTTGCGTTTGCCGAAATCGTGCCGAACATGATGTCGGAATGGCCGCCGATATATTTGGTGGCGGCCTGCATGCTGATGTCGACGCCCTGGTCGAGCGAACGATGAAATAGCGGCGTCGCCCAAGTGTTGTCGTCGATGACGAGCGCGCCCCTCGCATGCGCGACCTCGGCGATGGCGGGGATGTCGCTCATTTCAAACGACTGCGAGCCGGGCGCCTCGACCAGCACCGCTTTGGTGTTGGGCTTGAACAGGCTTTCGATCCTGGCGCCGAGCAGCGGATCGAAATAGCTGACCTCGACGCCGTAGCGGGCCAGCATGCCGTTGCAGAAATTGCGCGTCGGCCGATAGACGTTGTCGGTCACCAGCACATGATCGCCGGCGCTCAACACCGAAAGCAGGGTGGTGGTGATCGCGGCCAGCCCCGACGGTGCGAGCCCAACGCCGGCGCATTGTGGGCCTTCCAGCGACATCAGCACGTCCTGCAGCGCCCGCGTGGTCGGAGAGCCGTGACGGCCGTAGGAGAATTCGGCGCGGTGGGCGTGCAGGTCCTCGGCGGTCGGATAGAGCACGGTCGAACCGTGGAATACGGCTGGATTGACGAACCCCCTCTGGCCCTGCGTGTCGCGGCCCGCCGTGACCAGTCTGGTTTCGGGCTTTTGCGGGTTGGACGATCCGTCGTTCGAAGAGCTCATGCATTTGCCGTAAGACGTTATGCCGCAGCCGCAACTAGATCGCGAAAACACCCGCCGGGCGGCGGGTCGGGGCCGGGTCAGTTAATAACAAGATACAGAAGACGGCAGTCAACCCCTTGACCCGGCACGCCAGTCGTTCTGAGATGCATGCCAACTAACAGTCGCTGCAAGTTGAGGGGCCTGCCGCGATATCAGATCCATTGCCAGACCGGACTGCACGTCAAACTGCACGGTCGGGATGACGCTTTTCAGCGAGGGATCAGCGGGTTGGCCCCATAACGTCAGGCGTTGCCTAAAAAACGATCTCCGGACGACCCCTTGAAAGGCCAAGCCCATGAAACGCGTATCTCTGGTTGTTACCCTCGCCCTTGCCGCCGGTCTCTCGGCCCAGGCCGCCTCGGCGCAAACCCTCAAGACGGTCAAGGACCGCGGCATGCTGTCCTGCGGCGTGAGCCAGGGCCTGCCGGGCTTCTCGACCCCGGACGACAAGGGTAACTGGACCGGGCTCGACGTCGACATCTGCCGGGCGATCGCGGCGGCCATATTCAACGACGCGAGCAAGATCAAGTTCGTGCCGCTGTCGGCCAAGGACCGCTTCACCGCGCTGCAGTCGGGCGAGATCGACGTGCTGTCCCGCAACACCACCTGGACGCTGTCGCGCGATACCTCGCTCGGCGCCAACTTCACCGGCGTGACCTATTACGACGGCCAGGGCTTCCTGGTGAAGAAGTCGCTGAAGGTGAATTCGTCGCTGGAATTGAACAGCGCGTCGGTCTGCGTGCAGACCGGCACCACGACCGAGCAGAACCTCGCCGACTACTTCAAGGGCAACAACATGAAGTACGAGGTGATCGCGTTCGCCACCGCTGACGAAACCGTCAAGGCCTATGAATCCGGCCGCTGCGACGTCTTCACTTCAGACGTCTCCCAGCTCTACGCCGAGCGCCTGAAGGTCGCCAATCCCGCCGACCATGTCGTGCTGCCCGAGGTGATTTCGAAGGAACCGCTCGGGCCGATGGTCCGCCATGGCGACGATCAATGGTTCGACATCGTGAAATGGACGCTGTTTGCGATGGTCGGCGCCGAAGAACTCGGCGTGACCCAGAAGAACGTCGATGAGATGGCGAAATCCGACAAGCCCGAGCTCAAGCGCGCCATGGGTACCGACGGTAACCTTGGCGAACAGCTCGGCCTGACCAAGGACTGGATCATTCGGATCGTGAAGGCGACCGGCAATTACGGCGAGTCCTTCGAGCGCAACGTCGGCTCCGGCTCCAAGCTCGGCATTGCCCGCGGCCTCAACAATCTCTGGAGCAAGGGCGGTATCCAGTACGCGCCGCCGATCCGCTGATCGCAGGCAGGGCTGCGGCGATGACCATCGAATCCCGAAAACCACCGTCGCAGCTGCTTCCCAAGCTGCAGCGAACGCTCGGCGGCCGGGCGGGCTGGAGCGGCTTCGTGCTCCAGCTCCTGTTTGTCGCCGCGCTTGCCTGGGTTTGCTACGAGATCGTCGCCAATGCTCGCGCCAATCTGCAGGCGCAGCGGATCACCGCGGGCTTTGGATTCCTGGCGAATACCGCGGGCTTTGATGTCAGCCAGAACCTGATCCCGTATTCGGGGTCCGATACCTACACCCGCGTGTTTCTGGTAGGCCTGCTCAACACGCTCTTGGTCTCGGTGATCGGCATCTTCTTCGCCACCCTGATCGGATTCCTCGTAGCCCTCGGCCGCCTGTCACCGAACTGGCTGCTGGCGCGGATATCAGGCGGCTATGTCGAACTGATCCGCAACCTGCCGCTGCTGTTCCAGATCCTGTTCTGGTATCTCGCGGTGCTCGCGGCATTGCCCAATCCGCGGCAGAGCATCTCCGTTTTCGACAGTTTCTTTCTCAGCAACCGCGGCCTGGTGATTCCAAAGCCGATCGGTACTTCCGGTTTTGAGCCGTTCGTCGTTGCGCTGCTGGTGGCGATCGTGGCTGCGATTGCGTTATGGCGATACTCGCGCCGGCAGCTCTTCGAGAGCGGCAAGGTGATCAAGGTCTGGCCCTATGCGCTGGGCCTGGTAATCGGCCTGCCGTTGGTCAGCGCACTGATCTTCGGCGCACCGGTCACGTTTGAAATTCCCGCGCTGAAGGGCTTCAACTTCGCCGGCGGCTCGCGCGTCATCCCGGAATTCGTCGCGCTGACGCTGGCGCTGTCGACCTACACCGCCGCCTTCATCGCCGAGATCGTGCGTGCCGGTATTCTCTCCGTTCACAAGGGGCAGATGGAGGCCGGCTCCTCGCTCGGGCTGCAGCGCGGTTCGGTGCTGCGGCTGATCGTGATCCCGCAAGCAATGCGTGTGATCCTGCCGCCGCTCACCAACCAGTATCTCAACCTGACCAAGAACTCCTCGTTGGCGGTGGCGATCGGCTATCCCGACCTGGTTTCGGTGTTCGCGGGAACGACGCTGAGCCAGACCGGGCAGGCGATTGAAATCATCGGCATCACCATGGGCGTCTATCTCCTGATCTCGCTGGTCACGAGCGCGGTCATGAGCTTCTATGGATGGCGGATCGGGCGGAGCATGGGATGAGCGACACCCCTTTATCCATTTTCGTTCGTCAGGACCTCGTGCCGGAGCGGCCGGCGCCGGTGAAGACCACCGGCTTCATAGGCTTCCTGCGCACGCGCCTGTTCAATTCGCCGACCAATATCCTGATCACGATCGTCAGCGTGCTGCTGCTGTGGTTCACCGTAGTGCCGGCGCTGAAATTTGTCCTGTTCGATGCTGTCTGGATCGGCAAGGACCGGACCGCGTGCTTGCCCAAAAATCCCGGCGACGTGGTCGGCGCCTGCTGGCCTTTCATCCAGGCGAAGTTTTCGCAGTTCATCTACGGATTCTATCCGGAGCCGGAACGCTGGCGGGTCAACCTCGTCTTCATTCTTGCCGCGATCCTGCTGATACCGCTGCTGATTCCGCGGCTGCCGGGCAAGGGCCCCAACGCCATCCTGTTCTTCCTGGCATTCCCCGTTGTCGGCTTCTTCCTGCTGCTCGGCGGCGGGCTGGGCGGCTTCGGCGTCAGCTGGACGGCCGGGCTTCTGTCAGGGTTCAACGACAGCATCGGCGACGGCGGAAGAAAGCTCGTGGCGGCGGGCGAGACCACGGCCGTCATCGGGCCGTTGCTGTGGCTGCTCGGCAAGCTGATCGTGGCCGTCAGCACGGTGATTGGCTGGGTACTGTTGCCGCTGACCTGGCTGCGCGATCAGATCCAGGCCTTCCGCAGCCCGGTCTGGGCCGACCTCGTGGCAACCGCCGTGATCGTGTCGGCTTTACTGTTCTGGCTGGGCGGCGGTGTGCGGTCCGGCTGGCGACCACTCGTCACCAGTCTCGCGATCTTTGCCGGCATTGGCGTCGTGATCGCGGTGATGGGGCTCGACCGCGGCGGATTCCCTGTCGTGGATACAAGGCTATGGGGCGGCCTTCTGGTGACGCTGGTCGTGTCCGTCACCGGCATCGTCGCCTCGATGCCGGTGGGCATCGCGCTGGCGCTAGGCCGTCGCTCGACCATTCCGCTGATCCGGATTTTCTCGATCGCCTTCATCGAGTTCTGGCGCGGGGTTCCGCTGATCACCGTGCTGTTCTTCGCAACCTACATGCTGCCGCTGTTCGTTCCGACCGGCTTCACCATCGACGGACTGATGCGCGCCTTGATCGGCATCGCGCTGTTCGCGGGGGCCTACCAGGCCGAAGTGATCCGCGGCGGCCTGCAGGCGATCCCGCGCGGGCAGGGCGAGGCGGCGAGCGCGCTCGGCCTTTCCTGGGGCAAGACCACGGCGCTGATCGTGATGCCGCAGGCGCTGCGCCATGTCATCCCCGGCCTCGTCAACAGCTTCATCGCGCTGTTCAAGGACACCTCGCTGGTCTCGATCGTCGCGCTGTTCGACCTGCTCGGGCAGCTCAGGGCTTCGTTCTCCGATCCGGTCTGGTCGACGCCGTCGACGCTGTTCACCGGCTTTGCCTTTACCGGGATCATTTATTTCGTCTTCTGCTTTGGGATGTCGCGTTACTCGCTGTTCGTCGAGAACCGGCTGAACGCACATCGGCGCAACTGAGTATATGACCATGACCGCAAACCCGATTGTCGGAATTAACACCCTCAACAAGTGGTACGGCGATTTTCACGTGCTGCGCGACATCAACCTCGATGTCGCCAAGGGCGAGCGCATCGTGATCTGCGGCCCGTCAGGCTCGGGCAAGTCGACGCTGATCCGCTGCATCAACGCGCTGGAGGAATTCCAGGAAGGCAACATCGTCGTCGACGGCATCGAACTGGGACCGAACCTGCGGAAGGTGGACGAGGTCCGGCGCGAAGTCGGCATGGTGTTCCAGAGTTTCAACCTGTTTCCGCACCTGACCGTGCTGGAGAACTGCACGCTGGCCCCGATCTGGGTGCGCAATATCCCCAAAAAGGACGCCGAGGCCGCCGCGATGAAATATCTGGAGCGGGTCAAGATCCCGCACCAGGCCAACAAATATCCCGGCCAGATGTCAGGCGGTCAGCAGCAGCGCGTCGCGATCGCCCGCGCGCTGACCATGAATCCCAAGGTGATGCTGTTCGACGAGCCGACCTCGGCGCTCGATCCCGAAATGGTCAAGGAAGTGCTCGACACCATGGTCGATCTCGCCAGGGAAGGCATGACCATGCTGGTGGTCACCCACGAAATGGGATTTGCCCGCGAAGTCGCCAACCGCGTCGTCTTCATGGACGCCGGCCAGGTGATCGAGTCAAACACGCCGCACGAATTCTTCGCCAATCCGCAGCACGCCCGGACGAAGTTGTTCCTGAGCCAGATCTTGCGGCATTGATTAGTCGCGTAGGGTGGGCAAAGCGCAGCGTGCCCACCAACAGTGGTGCGGTTCGATAGATGGTGGGCACGGCGCAAGAGCGCCTTTGCCCACCCTACGACATCTCCGCTCACACCTTCTCGAACGGCACGTCGATCTCAGTGCGCTTTTCCAGCCATGCCGGCACCGGCAGGTTCTTCGAGCGCATGAACTCCGGATTGAACAGCTTTGACTGATAGCGGTTGCCGGAATCGGCGAGGATGGTGACGATGGTCTTGCCGGGACCGAGCTGCTTGGCGAGCCGGATTGCGCCGGCGATGTTGATGCCGGTGGAGCCGCCGAGGCAGAGGCCCTCATGCTCGAGCAATTCGTAGATTATGGTCACTGCTTCCTCGTCCGAAATCAGGAAGGCATCGTCGACCTTGGCCGTCTCGATCACGGGCGTGACGCGGCCTAGTCCGATGCCCTCGGTGATCGAGTCGCCCGGGGTCGATTTGGCGGTGCCGTGCTTGAACAGCTCGTACATCGCAAAGCCGTGCGGATCGGCGCAGGCGTTGACGATGCCCGGGTGCTTTTCCTTCAGATAGCGGCTGGCGCCGGCCAGCGTGCCGCCGGTGCCGACCGAGCAGATAAACCCGTCGATCTTGCCGCCGGTCTGTTCCCAGATCTCCGGGCCGGTGGATTCGTAATGCGCCTTGGCATTGTCGAGGTTGTTCCACTGATCGGCAAACAACACGCCGTTCGGCTCGGTCTTGCGAAGCTGGGCGGCCAGCCGCCGCCCGACATGCTGATAGTTGTTCGGATTGGAAAAGGGCAGCTGCGGCACCTCGATCAGCTCGGCGCCACACAGCCGCAGCATATCCTTTTTTTCCTGGCTCTGGGTGTTCGGAATGAGGATCAGCGTGCGATAGCCGCGTGCGCTCGCAACCACCGCAAGCCCGATGCCGGTATTGCCCGCGGTCGATTCCACCACCAGCCCACCCGGCTTGAGGTCGCCGCGCTTCTCGGCCTCCAGTATCATCCACTTGCCCGCGCGATCCTTCACCGACTGACCGGGGTTCATGAATTCGGCCTTGCCGAGAATGGTGCAGCCGGTCAGCTCGGAAGCGCGCTTGAGTTTGATGAGCGGCGTGTTGCCGATCGCTTCGATGACGTCTTTGTTGAAGGCCATGTTTTGAAATTGCCGGTTTGTTTGCCTAATCGTTGGGCGACCCTAAAGGACCGCCGCAGGGCATACAAGCCAGCGCTGAAACAGGGCTGTCAGCCCGATTTCGCAAACACCACCTGACGCACGTCGATATTTCCGGACAGGAACCCCGCCTCGCAATAGGCCAGGTAATACTCCCATAGCCGCCGGAAGCGGTCGTCGAAGCCTGACGGCGTCAGGTTGGGCCAGGCTGCGCGGAAATTGCTTCGCCAGATCGCAAGCGTCCTGGCATAATCTTGCCCGAAAATGCGTTCGCGGATGACGGGAACGCCGAAGCGCTCGCCGAGCGTTTTCAGGATCTGCGGCGAGGGCAGCATGCCGCCCGGAAAGACGTAGCGCTGGATGAAATCGACTTCGCGGCGATAGGTCTGGAACAGGCTGTCCTGGATGGTGATGGCCTGGATGCCGGCGAGCCCGCCGGGCAGCAGGCGGTCGCGCAACTGTGAAAAGTATTTCGGCCAGAATTGCTCGCCGACCGCCTCGATCATCTCGATCGAGGCGATCCGGTCATAGCGGTCGCGCTCGTCGCGATAGTCCTGCAGCCTGATCTCGACCTTGTCGCCGAGACCGGCATTGTGAATGCGCGCCTGGGCAAAATCGCGCTGCTCCTTGCTGATGGTGAGCCCGACAACTTTGACGCCGAACGTCTTGGCGACGTATTCGGCAAAGCCGCCCCATCCGCAGCCGATCTCCAAAAGCTTCTGGCCCGGCCGCAGATCGATGGCCTCGGCCAACCGTCGGTATTTGTTGTGCTGGGCCGCTGTCAGGTCCGGCGTGTCGTCCTCGAACAGGGCCGATGAATAGGTCATGCTTGGATCGAGCCAGGCCGAATAGAACGCGTTGCCGATGTCGTAATGCGCATAGATATTGCGGCGGGCCTGCCGCTTCGTATTGCGGTTGAGCCAGTGTCTGACGGCCTGAAAGGTGCGTGTCAGCGGGTTGGCGACCAGCATGGTCTGCATCCAGTCCTGGTTGACGCAGAACAGATAGAGGAATTGCGTGAGGTCGGGCGTGTCCCATTCACCGCGCAGATAGGCTTCTGCGATACCGATGTCGCCGCCGCGAAGCAGCCGTGAGGCGAAGCCGTAATCGTAAATCTTCATCGCGGCGGCGGGGCCGGGGCCGTTGCCGCCCAAACGGACCGTGCGGCCGTCGGCCAGGGTCACGTCGAGCGTGCCGTGCTTGAGTTTTGAACCAAAGCCCAGCGCCAGCCGGACCAGGCGGGGCAATTCCGGAAACGTCGCGTCTACAGTTTCCAATGTGACCGAAATCAACTCGGACATGGGCGATCCATCGAATGGCGGTTTACCCGGCCTCGCATGGTCAATCGACCCTGCTTCAATCCTTGGCACGGGTGGACAACGCCGGCGAAGTATAATCGTTGCTTTTCCCGGTCGCCAAGCCGGTATTGAGGGCTGCGTCCTTCCGCGGCACCAGCCGCGCGCCCTTCAGCCAGAGCCGCAGCGCCTCCCAGTGGATCGCCGCCATGATCTTGATTGTGACCAGCGGGAGGGCGAAAAACGCGCGCAGCAACTCCCTGGTGTTGATCACGCGACGGCTGCCATTGAAAGTTGCAGCGAGCAGGGGGCCTTCG
Source organism: Bradyrhizobium sp. 170 (assembly GCF_023101085.1). Taxonomy (NCBI): domain Bacteria; kingdom Pseudomonadati; phylum Pseudomonadota; class Alphaproteobacteria; order Hyphomicrobiales; family Nitrobacteraceae; genus Bradyrhizobium; species Bradyrhizobium sp. 170. The sequence goes on from NZ_CP064703.1 coordinate 4,513,247, forward strand.
CGGTCGGTTTCCAGAATTCGCAACTGGACGCGGTCGCCCGGCGGCAGCACGCGAAAATGGTAGCGCATCGCCGTCCCGATGAAGGGCGAGACGTAGAACAGCTTGTCCTGCCGCTGCCGCACGCCGGCGTCGCTGATTTCGCCGGATAGCACCGGCAGGACGTAAGGATGGATGTCGCCAAAGGTGTTGCGAACTTCATAAATCAGCAGTGCCAGCTCACCATCAGCGCCATAGCAGAAATAGACCGAAAGCGGATTGAAGGTGTAGCCGAGCAGGCGGGGGTAAGACAGCAGCAGCACCCGTCCGCCCGTGAGGTCGATGCCGCGCTCGGCCGCGCAACGTTGCGCGTAGGCGCGCAGAGATGATCCGTCCCGCTTGCCATGGTCGGCCTCGTGGAAACTGTAAAGCGCCGCGCGGTTGACGCCGAACAGCGGCGATTGCCGGTCCGCGTCCGCCAGTCGATCGAGATCGATCAAGAGGCTCATCACGCGATAGCTGAAGCGATGGCTCATCGGCTTCAGCCGCGCATGCATGACGCAGCCGACGTAAAGCGCCGCGGCGTTGGAAGGTCGTTCGGATCCTGCCGGTGTTGCGCGCATAACTACTCCGCGGCTTCCGCCAGTTCGGGCGGCGCTTGGCGCCATGGCGCGACCGCGCCGAGCGCTTCGGCGACCGCAAGGCCTGATCGCAATCCGTCCTCGTGGAATCCGTATCCGGTCCATGCGCCGCAGAACCAGGTATGCCGCTGGCCCTGAATCTCGGGCAGGCGCTTCTGGGCGGCAAAGGCTGTGGCGTTATATTGCGGATGCTCGCACAGGTACTTGCCGAAGGTCAGCGCGGGATCGGGCGCGACCGGCGGGTTGAGGCTGACGAACAACGGCTTGTCGTGATCGATGCCCTGCAGCTCGTTCATCCAGTAGGTCACGGAGACGTCGTTATCGACGCTGTGATCGAGGCCTCCTTGGCGCGGCCAGCGCAGGAAATTCCACGAGGCCCAGGCACGCCGGCGCTTCGGCATCAGCGCGGGATCGCGGTGCAGATAGATCGTGTTGGGGGAATAGCCGATCGCGCCCAGGATGGCGCGCTCGCGGTCGTCGGCATCCGACAGCATCGCCAGCGCCTGATCGCTGTGGGAGGCAATCACGACGTGATCGTAGGTGCTGGTCTTGCCGTGGCTGTCGTGGACGACGACGCCATGCGACGTGCGCTCGATTGCGGTGACGGCGCAGCCAAGCCTGATCCGGTCGCGGAATGAAGCGGTGAGTTTTTCGACATAATACCGGCTGCCGCCCTTCACGGTGCGCCAGACCGGGCGGTCATATTGCAGCAGGCGATGATTGGCGAAGAAGGCGACGAAATTTTCGGCCGGAAAATCCAGCATCTCGCTCGATGGCGCCGACCAGATCGCAGCGCCCATCGGCGCCAGATAATCGGTCAACAGCCGTGGCGCGAAATGACGCGTGCGGAAATATTCTCGAAGCGTCAGCCCGGCCAGTTTTCCGGCCGCGTAATCCTCGACGCTCTGCTGGTTGAAGGTAATGATGTCGCGCAGCATCCAGAGATAGGAGGGCGACAACAGGTTGCTGGCTTGCGCGAACAATCCGCATGCCGTTTCGAACCAATTGTTGCCGCCGCCCTTCCACTCGAAGCTGCCCGTATCCGCCGTCACCGCAAAACTCATGCAGCTTTCGACGGTCTCGACACCGAGATGGGCGAACAGCGCCGTCAGGTCCGGATAGTTCAGTTCGTTGTAGACGATGAAGCCGATGTCGACCGCAAGCCGCGTGCCGTCATAGTCGATGCTGACGGTATGGCTGTGGCCGCCGGGCCTGAGTTCGCGGTCGTAGACGGTGACCGGATAATGATTCGACAAGGTCCAGGCCGCGGCATTGCCGCTGATTCCCGTCCCGACCACCGCGACCCGCATTTTTGGCCCTCCGCTGCACGCTGCGAGATACGGGGGGCTGTTCCCGGAGTTTCAAATCGGCCACAGGCGCGGATTCGCTGTAGGACAGGCGATGCGGGACGTCAGAACAGGGGAAAAACCCCAAGAAAACCGCATGAAATCTTCGTAAGATTTCGGCCGTCCTGCCGCGTCCCGAGATCGCTCCAGACCCTATAAAATAACGGTAAGTGAGCTCATTGGCGGCTGTTTTACGTGTCCAAACCAACGATCGGTGAAGGGCCGCGCGGGGCTGTCCGCGCCCCAGCCGCAAGGGTAGTATGGTGCTTCGGATCCAACGGAAGCATCACCCCGTGAACGTATCGCACGCCATCAGGAGAAGCGCTCGTCGTGCGCCGGGTCGGGATTTGCCCGGTGGAGAACGGGTGTGACCCAGCGAATTGCAGCTGCTGCGATCGAAGGTTGGCCTGCGCTCATTCCGGGCGGCAAGCGGCTGGCGCGATCGCTTGCGGTGCTTGGCCTCGTCGCCAGCTCGGCGGGCTGCATCCTGACCAAGGATCTTCCAGACCCCGCGCTCGACATACCCGAAGGCTACAAGGCGGCGCGGCCTTCGAAGGCTGCGGATGCGCCGCCGACGCTCGACTGGTGGCGCGGTTTTCGTTCGCGCGAGCTGACGGGGCTGATGGAGGAAGCACAGACCGTCAATCTGGACATTGCGGCGGCCACCGCGCGGTTCAGGCAGGCCGATGCACAGGCGCGGATCGCCGGCGCGGCGCTGCTGCCTACTCTCAGCGGCAGCGGCTCGGAGAGCTATTCCCGGACCTCCGGATCGAGCGCCAGCGGCCTGAGCATTGGCGGCCGTGAGGTGGTCAACTATTCGGCCTCGCTGAGCGCCAGTTACGAGCTGGACTTCTGGGGCAAGAACCGCGACGCCGCGCAGGCCGCGGAAGAGACCGCGGTCGCCAACCGCTTCGATCGCGACGTCGTCGCGCTGACAACGCTGACGACGGTCGCGAACGCCTATTTCCAGGTGCTGACGGCGCAGGGCCGGATCAGGACCGCGCAGCGAAACATCGCCAGCGCCGAGCGCATCCTCAACGCCATCAAGGAGCGCTTCAAAGCCGGCACCGGCACCGACCTCGACGTCGCGCAACAGGAGAGCGTGGTCGCCAACCAGCGCGCGCTGGTGCCGCCGCTGCGGCAAACGCTCGACCAGAACATCAATGCGCTGGCGACCCTGGTGTCACGGCCGCCGGAAGCCGTGCGCGTGACCGGCGGTTCGCTCAACCAGATCGCTTCGCCGCGCGTCACACCCGGCCTGCCATCGGAACTGCTGACGCAGCGTCCCGATATCCGCCGCCAGGAAGCCCAGCTTGCCTCCGCGACCGCCAATGTCGGCAACGCCCGCGCGCAGTTTTTCCCGAGCATTCAACTGACCGGGCAGGGCGGCTATCAGAGCTCGGCGCTGACGTCGCTGTTTCAGCCGCACGCCGCGTTCTTCAGCATGGTCGGCAGCCTGACCCAGCCGATCTTCGACGGCGGCCGGATCCTCGGCAATTTCGAGTTCACCAAGGCGCGGCAGGACGAACTGCTGCAGACCTACCGCAAAACCGTGGTGCAGGCGTTTGCCGATGTCGACAATGCGTTGATGTCGATCCGCCAGACCACCGAGCGGCTGCGGCTGCAGCGCGAGGTGGTGGCGGCATCGCGGCGGGCCTTCGAATTGTCCGAACAGCAGTTGCGGGCCGGAACCGCCGATATCGTAACTGTGCTAAATACACAGCAGACGTTATTCCAGGCTGAAGATTTGCTGTGGCAGGCCCAACTGGCCCGGCTGCTCGCGGTCGTCAGCCTCTATCAGGCGCTGGGGGGCGGCTGGGAGCCCAGGATGGAAAGGCCGGTCGATGCTCTTTAAGCCGGAAGATGACAAACCGAGGACGGCGGGCAAGCGCGTCGCGCGCGGCATTGGCCGGCGGATGGTGTCGCTGACGATTACGCTATTGATCCTCGGCGGGCTCGGCTATCTCGGCTGGTACGCCTTTCAGCAGAAGCCGGCCGGCCGTGGCGGCCCCGGCGCGCGCCCCGACCTCCCGGTGCCGGTGCTGGCGGCGACACCGCGCACGCAGGATGTGCCTGTGTACCTCGATGCCGTGGGCTCGGTTCGCGCGTTGAACAACGTTATCGTGCGCGCTCAGGTCGACGGCAAGCTGATCAAGGTGAATTTTGTCGAGGGCCAGGACGTCAAGCAGGGTGACGTGCTGGCCGAGATCGACCCCGTGATCTACCAGGCGCAGTACGATCAGGCGGTGGCGAAGAAGGCGCAGGATGAGGCGCTGCTCGCCAACCAGAAGCTCGATCTGGCGCGCTATCAGCAACTCGCCGCGTCGAATGCCGGCTCCAAGCAGCAGGCCGATACGCAGCGCGCCGTGGTCGCCCAGCAGGAAGCGCTGGTGCAGGCCGACCAGGCCGCGATCGACAATGCGCGCGCGATGCTCGGCTACACGAAGGTCATCGCGCCGCTGACAGGGCGCGTCGGCCTGCGCCAGGTCGACCAGGGCAACATCATCCGTGCGGCTGATGTAACCGGCCTCGTCATCATCACCCAGTTGCAGCCGATCGCGGTGCAGTTCAGCCTGCCTCAGCAGCAGATCGTGCGGGTCAACGCCGCCGCCGGCAAGGGCGTGCTGGCGGTGGACGTGTTCGGCAATGACGGCGTCACCGTCGTCGATACGGGTACGCTCAAGGGCATCGACAACCAGGTCGATCCGACCACGGGCACGCTGAAGCTGAAGGCCGAATTTCCGAACGCCAAGTTCCAGCTCTGGCCCGGACAGTTCGTCAATGTGCGGTTGAAGGTCGAAACGCTGGAGAAGGCGATCGTGGTGCCGGCGTCGGCGGTGCAGCGCGGCCCCGTCGGGACGTTCAGCTATGTGATCGGCCCCGACAATGTCGCGACCGCCAAGCCGGTCGTGGTGACGCAGCAGAACGAAAACGACGCCGTCATCGCCAGCGGCCTTTCCACCTCCGACCGCGTCGTGACGACAGGCTTTGCCAATCTATCCGACGGCGCCAGGGTCCTGATCGGCACCGACGATCGGGCGCCGACCGCCGACCTCGCGCCGCGCAAGCGCAGCCGCAGCCCTGATGCCAAGGGAGATGGCAAGGGAGATGGCAAGGTAGATGCCAAGGGCGGTCAGGGCAAGGATGGCGAACACCGCGGCAAGCGCGAGCGCGGCGAGGGCGATCAGAAGGGACAAACCGGCCCGGCACCAGCCGAGCCATCGGGCGGCGCTGCGAAGTCGCGGCCATGATCGACACGCCGCACGCCTGAAATGAATTCGCAAGTGAGGACGCAACCATGAGCGTCTCCGAACCGTTCATCCGCCGGCCGATCGCGACCTCGTTGTTGGGGATCGCGCTGATGATCGGCGGTGCGCTCGGCTATTGGGCGCTGCCGGTATCGGCGCTGCCGCAGGTCGATTTTCCGACCGTGCAGGTGACGACGCAACTGCCGGGCGCGAGCCCTGACGTGATCGCATCCCTGATCACGGCGCCGCTGGAGCGCCAGCTCGGACAGATTCCGTCGCTGTCGTCGATGCAGTCGACCTCCTCGTTCGGCGTCAGCCAGATCTCGCTGCAGTTCGACCTCAACCGCGACATCGATGGCGCCACCCAGGACGTGCAGGCCGCGATCAACGCTGCCGCCGGGATCCTGCCAAGAAACCTGCCTTATCCGCCGACCTATGCCAAGGTGAACCCGGCCGATGCCCCGGTCCTGACGCTGGCGCTGACGTCGGACACGATTTCGCTGCGCGCGATGAGCGATATCGCCGATACGATTTTGGGCCAGCGGCTCAGCCAGATTTCCGGCGTCGGGCGCGTTGCAATCCTCGGCGGGCTCAAGCCCGCGGTGCGGGTGCAGGCCGATCTGGCGCGGCTCGCCGCCTACGGCATCTCGATGGAGGATTTGCGCAACGCCATCGCGGGCGCCAACGTGTCGGGGCCGAAGGGATCGCTCGACGGCGCGCAGCAGGCCTACACCATCGCCGCCAACGACCAGATCGCGGCGGCGGAAGCCTACAAGCCGATCATCATCGCCTATCGTAACGGTTCGCCGGTCACGATCGGCGACGTCGCCATCATCATCGATGGACTGGAGAACGATCGCACCGGCGGCTGGTATCAGGGCACGCCGGCCGTGATCATCGACATCCAGCGGCAACCCGGCGCCAACGTGATCGAGGTTGTCCGGCAGATCCGCGCGGAAATTCCCAAGGTGCAGCGCGCGATCCCGGCCGGCGTCAACCTGACCATCGTCTCCGACCGCACCGTCACCATTCGTGCCTCGGTGCGCGACGTCCAGTTCACGCTGATCCTTTCCGTGGTGCTGGTGACGCTGGTGGTGCTGCTGTTCCTGCGGTCGCTGCGCGCGACGCTGATTGCGGGTGTGGCGTTGCCGCTGTCGCTGATCACGAGCTTCGGCATCATGTATTTTTCGGGCTTCAGCCTCGACAATCTGTCGCTGATGGCGCTGACGATCGGCACCGGCTTCGTGGTCGACGACGCCATCGTGATGATCGAGAACATCGTCCGCCACATGGAAAACGGCGAGTCCGTGATGGAGGCGTCGTTGAAGGGCGCCAGCGAAATCGGCTTCACCGTGATCTCGCTGACGGTGTCGCTGATCGCGGTTTTCATCCCGCTTCTGTTCATGTCCGGACTGGTCGGACGCATGTTCCGCGAATTTGCGCTCACGCTGACGATCGCGGTCGTGACCTCGGCGATCGTATCGCTGACGCTGACGCCGATGATGTGTTCGCGGCTGTTGAAGCATGTCGGGGAGGAGATGACGGTCCCGGGGCTTGCCGCCGTCAGCCGCTTCATCGACCGCATGGTCGCGTTCTACCATCGGACGCTGCTGTGGGTGCTGCAGCGCCAGCGCGCGACCCTTGTCGTGACGTTCGCCACCATCGCCGCGACCCTCGTGATGTATGTGATCGCGCCAAAGGGCTTTTTGCCGCTGCAGGACACCGCGTCGATCACGGCGGTGACCGAGGCCGGTCCCGACGTTTCCTTTGCGGAGATGCAAAGCCGGCAGATGACGGCGGCGGCCGCGATCCAGGCCGATCCGGATGTGGTCGGCGTGGTCTCCGTGATTGGCGCAGGCTCGGTCAACCCGACTACCAATGTCGGGCGCCTGGTGATGACGCTGCGGCCGCGCGGCGAACGGCACGATGACGTTTCCGTCGTGGTCAACCGGCTCAAGCAACGCACCGCGTCGATCCCCGGCATGACCATCTATTTCCAGCCGGTGCAGGACGTGCAGATCTCGACCCAGTCGAGCCGCTCGCAGTACCAGTACACGCTGACCGGCACCGACGCGGCGCAGGTCTCGCTGTGGTCGCAGAAGCTGATCGCCGAAATGCGCCGCGACCCGCTGTTCCGCGACGTCTCCTCGGAAGCGCAGGAAGGCGGTCTGCGCGCCGCGCTCGATATCAATCGGCAGCGTGCCGGCCAGCTCGGCGTCAGCATCCAGGCGGTCAACGACACCCTCAACGACGCCTTCGCGCAGCGGCAGATTTCGACCATCTACGGCCAGGCCAACCAGTATCGCGTGGTGCTGGAGGCGATGCCGATGTACCAGCGCGATCCGTCGATCCTGTCGAAGCTCTATCTCCCGGGGGCCGCGAGTACGACCGCAGGCGCGCCCGGCGCCCAAGTGCCGCTGTCGGCGGTAGCGACGCTGACCCGCACCACCGCGCCGCTGGCGATTTCGCATCTCGCGCAGTTTCCGGCCGTCTCGCTCAGCTTCAACCTCGCGCCCGGCGAGGCGCTCGGCGACGCCGTCGAGGCGGTCAAGAAAATTGAGACCAGTATCGGCATGCCCGGCAGTATCGTCGGCGTCTACGCAGGCGATGCGGCCGAGTTCTCCAAATCGCTGGCCGGCCAGCCTTGGCTCATTCTGGCGGCGATCGTCACCATCTACATCGTGCTGGGCGTGCTCTACGAGAGCTACATCCACCCGATCACCATTCTCTCGACGCTGCCGTCCGCAGGCGTCGGCGCCATTCTGGCGCTGATGCTGTTCGGGCAGGACCTGTCGGTGATCGGCCTGATCGGCATCATTCTATTGATGGGCATCGTCAAGAAGAACGCGATCATGATGATCGATTTCGCGCTGGAGGCGGAGCGGCATCAGGGCATGTCGCCTAATGAAGCCATCGTGCAAGCCTGCCTGTTGCGGTTCCGCCCGATCATGATGACGACGCTGGCGGCGTTGTTCGGCGCGCTGCCGCTGGCGATCGAAAGCGGCACCGGCGCCGAGCTACGGTTTCCGCTCGGCATTTCCATCATCGGCGGCCTGCTGCTGAGCCAGGTGCTGACGCTCTACACGACGCCGGTGATCTATCTGGCGCTCGACCGGCTCAATCGCAAAATCGAGAAGGCGGTGCCGGACCCAGGGCCACCCGGGCCGACGGTTGCCGGCGCGACCGAGGGGATGCAATAGATGGCATCGATCTCGGAGCCCTTCATTCGCCGGCCGGTGGGCACCACGCTGCTGGCGATCGGGCTCTTTCTGGTCGGCATCGTCGCCTATGTCTTCCTGCCGGTCTCGTCGGTGCCCAACGTCGAATTTCCGATGATCCGGGTCTCGGCGACGCGTCCGGGCGCGGACCCTTCCGTGATGGCGGCCACCGTGGCAGCACCCTTGGAGCGCCGGCTCGGCCAGATTGCCGGCATTGAGCAGATCACCTCGACCAGTTCGCTCGGTACCACCAGCATCCAGCTGCAGTTTGCGATCGGCCGCGACATCGACCGCGCCGCGCGCGACGTCCAGGCGGCGATCAATGCGTCGCTGGCGGACTTGCCGAGCGACCTGCCGTCGCTGCCGCGATTCCGTAAAGCCAATCCGGCGGCTGCCCCGGTGTTCGTGCTGGCGCTGACGTCGAAGACCCTGACGACCAGCGCGATGTATGATGTCGCCGATACCGTGATCGCGCAGCGCATCTCGCAGGTGCCGGGCGTCGGCGAGGTCAACGTCACCGGCGCCGACCAGCCGGCGGTGCGGATCGCGCTCAACCCGGTGGCGCTGTCGAATGCAGGTATCGCGACCGACGACGTGCGGCTGGCCATTATCAACGCCAATCCGCTGGGGCCGGTCGGCATCTTCAACGGCGGCCGCCAGAGCGAGACGATTTCGACCAACAAGCAGATGCGCACCGCGGCCGAATTCCGCGACATCATCATCAAGAGCTCGGGGAGCAATTTCGTCCGCCTGGCCGATGTCGCCGACGTCGAAGATTCCGTCCGCAACAGCCGCTCGATTGCCTGGTTCAACAAGCAACCCGCGGTCCTGATCCAGATCACCAAGCAGGGCGACGCCAACGTGATCGACACCGTCAACCGGGTGAGGGCACTGCTCCCGGAACTGAAGCAGTGGCTTCCGGGCGGGGTGGAGATTTCAACGCTGGTCGACCGCACCGGCACCATCCGCGCCAGCGTGCTCGACATGCAGTACACGCTGCTGGCGACCGCCTTCCTGGTGATGGTGGTGGTGTTCGTCTTCCTGCGGCGGCTGACGCCGACGATCGCGGCCGGCGTCTCGGTGCCGCTGGCGCTGGCCGGCACCTGCGCCGGGATGTGGCTTGCCGGGTTCTCGATCGACAATCTCTCGCTGATGGCGCTGGCGATCTCGGTCGGCTTCGTCGTCGACGACGCCATCGTCATGATCGAGAACATGTACCGCAACCTCGAACAGGGCATGGCGCCGTACCCGGCGGCGCTGGAGGGCGCCAAACAGATCGGCTTTACGGTGCTCTCGATCAGCCTATCCTTGATTGCAGCCTTTACGCCGCTGATCTTCATGGACGGGATCGTCGGCCGGCTGTTGCGCGAATTCTCGCTGACGCTGACCTTTGCCATCGTGGTGTCGACCGTGGTCTCGCTCACGGTCACGCCGATGATCTGTGCGCACTACATCAAGGAGGCGACGTCGGACCATGCGACCTGGTTCGACCGCCTGGTCGAGGGCACGCTGTCGCGCATCATTTCTTTCTACACCTGGACGCTGCGGGCGGTGCTGGGGTTCCCGTTCCTGACCCTGCTCGTGTTCTTTGCCACCATCGCGCTGACGGTCGTGCTCTATATCAAGACGCCGAAGGGCTATTTCCCAACCGACGACAGCGGGTTCGTGATCGGCGCGACACGCGCATCCCCCGACACCTCGTTCCAGGCGATGCTCGGGCTGCAGCAGCAACTGGCCGACATCGTGATGGCCGATCCGGCGGTCGCCGGCGTCGGCTCTTCGCTCGGCGGCACCGCCGGTCCGGGCGGTGGCGGCTCCAACCGCGGCACCATGTTCATCAGCCTGAAGCCGCCCGAGGAGCGGGCGGGCCTGTCGACCGCGCAGGTGATCGATCGCCTGCGGAGGAATCTCTACCGGGTGGCCGGCATCCGCCTGTTCATGTTCGCGGCACAGGACATCCGTACCGGCGGACGGCAAAGCGATTCCGACTATCAATATACGCTGTCGAGCACCAACCTCGACCTGCTGCAGAAATGGGCGCCGCTGGTCGCCAAGCGTATGGAGACGGTGGAGGGCATCACCGACATTTCCAGCGACCGCGATCCCGGCGGGCTGCAATTGTCGCTGGTGATCGATCGCAAGACCGCGTCAAGCCTCGGCGTTCGCGTCCAGGACATCGACAATGCCCTGAACAACGCGTTCGCGCAGCGGCAGATCTCGATCATCTATACCCAGCGCAACCAGTACATGGTGGTGCTGGAAATCGACCCGAAATTCCAGAGCGATCCCTCAAATCTGGAGCGCATCTTCGTAGCCGGCGCCAACGACGCCCAGGTACCGCTTTCGGCCGTGGTGCGCTACCAGCGCGGCCTGTCGCCGCTCGCGGTGTATCACTCGCAATCGTTCCCCTCGACGACGGTCTCGTTCAATCTGCTGCCCGACGTGCCGCTGGAGGTCGCGACCACGAACATCCAGCGCGCCGTCGAGGAACTGCACATGCCGGAAGGCATCCGCGGCAGTTTTGACGGCAATGCCGGTGATTTCAACAAGACCAGCGGGCGGCAGCCGCTTCTGATCCTCGGCGCATTGGTGGCGATGTATATCGTGCTCGGCGTGCTCTATGAGAGCCTGGCGCATCCGATCACGATCATCTCGACATTGCCGTCCGCAGGGCTCGGCGCGCTGCTGGCGCTGCAGGTGACGAATACGCCGCTGACGGTGATCGCCTTCGTCGGCATCATCCTGTTGATCGGCATCGTCAAGAAGAACGGCATCATGATGGTCGATTTCGCGCTCGATGCCGAACGCAACCGCGGCCTGTCGTCGGCGGACGCGATCTTCGAGGCGTGCCGCGCCCGCTTCCGGCCGATCCTGATGACGACGCTGGCCGCCTTGTTTGCCGGCATTCCCCTGGTCATTGCCACCGGCCCCGGCACCGAGCTGCGCCGGCCGCTCGGCATCACCATCATCGGCGGATTGTTCGTTTCGCAGATCCTGACGCTGTACACGACGCCGGTGATCTACCTCCTGATCGACCGGCTGCGGCAGCGATCCCGGCCGGCCGCGGTCGCCGCGCCCGCCGAATAGTTGAATTAATGGCCACGAAGCGTATAGCGGGCGGATGTCAGAACAAGCCAATCCCAAGTCCGGTGTGCCCAAGTCCGGTGTGCCCAAGTCCGGTGTGCCCAAGTCCGGCGTCCCCAAGTCCGGCGTCCCCAAGTCCGGAGCCGCCGTGGAGGTGGTGCCGGACTGCCCGCATTGCGGCAAGCCGCTGCCGCTCTGCATCTGCGACAGCGTCACGCCGATCGAAAGCAGGACCTCGCTGCTGATCCTGCAGCACCCGCAGGAGCAGGACAGGGCGCTCGGCACCGCGCGGCTGACGGCGATGCATTTCAAGGATGCGGTCGTCAAAATCGGCCTGTCCTGGCCAAGCCTCTCCAAGGCGCTGGGACGGAAGGTCCACGATCCCTCGTGCTGGGCGGTGCTTTATCTCGGTTCGGCCAAGGTCGCCGATCTCGATACCGATGCCGAGATCGTCGCGATCAACCGCAAGGGCGAGGTCGAGCCGCACCAGCGCGCGATCCTCTCCGACATCGAAGGCATCGTGCTGCTCGACGGAACCTGGAGCCAGGCCAAGGCGCTGTGGTGGCGCAACGCGTGGATGCTGAAGTGCCAGCGGGTGATCCTCGGTCCCAAGCGACCGTCGCGTTACGGCAAGCTCCGCAAGGAGCCGCGCGGCGACGGTCTTTCCACCCTCGAGGCCGCCGGCCTGCTGCTGGCGGGGCTCGAAAAGCGGCCGGATATCGCCGAGACACTCAACGCCAGCTTCGATCGAATGCTGGCGCGGTATCGGGAAGTGCAGGCCGAAATGCCGGCGCTCGCGCCGAAGCCGAAGAAGAAGGACTATCGGCGGCGCAAGCGGGGCTGACTTCCGACCGTTCAACCAGAGGGCTGCCGACGCGGTGCGTGTGTCTCGCTGGGTGTGCAGTGTTGCACCGTTACCCGCCTGGTTCCAATGTCTGGATCAAGACATAGGTAATCCTAGTTTGCCCGGAAACGGCTGTGGACAATGGTGACAGCGCTCTTGACGGTGATAAATTCCTTACCCTCCGCGTAACAATTTGGAGCTTAGTCGATGACTTTAAGCACAGAAATTCTCACGCGCGCTCCATTACTCAGCGCTGATGAACTCGAAGGGGAAATCGGCAACATAATCAGCAGAACTCGGCGAGTGCCCGTCGTCCGGGGCGTGTCCGAGAACCACGATCATCCGTTACCGAAAGGCCCGATGCCCGACTACGTCGAGCACAAGGAAGGGGTCAATCAGGTCGGCAAGCTCTCGGCCGAAGCCGTGGTCCGCGAATACGACGCGGCAGTGAAAGAGATTGAAGCGCTCGGTGCCGAACTGACCGAGGCCGCCAAGAAATGTGAGGCGATGGTTGCGGGCGTTCACGCCACGGTGAGCGAGATCAAGGAGTTGGCGGCGAACTATCGCGAGGAAGGCAAACGCTACTTCCTGCAGATCGAGGATTGTTCCCTGATGACATCCGAAGTCCGCAGCGTCTGCGAGATGCTCAAAAAGAAAATTGCCGCAGGTAGTAGTCTCGCCGCCTGATGTTCCGGCTGTGGCCGGTCCTGCTGATGGCCGCGCCGTTCATCACCGCGGCCATCAGCTGGGTGTTCTAATGGCGCACCGGGCATTTAGGCGAAGCGCAGTTCATCTTTGGCGGCGTTGCTTGCTTAGCTGATGAGCGCTTTCGCTGCCCTAATACGCGTGAGCGGCCGCAATGGGCCGCGGTCCAGAGAGCAGCAGCGCGGTCAAAATTGGCTGGCCACGGCAGCCGCCGTGCCACACCTATGCCATTGTGGCGATATGTCGCCAACGCCGCCCCGCGAAACGGGGAGCCATTTGCAGGCTCAATGATTATCTGCGCCAGTGCATCTGGCGTCGAGCGGCCGGGCGCGGCTCGTCTTCAACACTTCATACCTCTGCGCTCCCTCGGAAAGGATATTGGCGGTTTGTCGTCTTCTATCACCTCGCATCTTCCTTTCGGTGGCGCCGAACTCAGCCTCCGGAAGAAATTCCGCTTGTTCTTCACGGTTGGCATCATCGTCCTGTTACTCGGCGGCGCCAAGGCAATCGTTCACTATTTCGAATTCGAGTTCCTCGATCTCAACGGGCTGGTGACAAGCGGGATTGGTGGCGCCATCTTCATCATCGGCTTCCTGCTGTCGAGCATTCTCAAGGACTACAAGGAAGCCGAACAAATTCCTACGGTGCTGCGCACCGCGATCGAAGCAATCGACGGCGATCTGGAATGCTTCGCGCGGACCAACGAGCGCTTCAATCTCAGGGAAGCGCGGCTGATCCTGATCGAGGTCATCGCAAAGCTGCGCGAAGGTCTGGGCCGTGCCTACCACCACAAGAATATTTCCCCCGTGCTCGACGAACTCGGCAAGCTGACGCCTATCCTTGGTCGACTGGAGAGCATGGGCATGGCTGCGAATTTCGTCGTACGTCTGCGCACCAGTCAGGATGCGATCCGCAGGGGGCTGCTTCGCATCTACACCATCCAGCGCGTCGAATTCGTCCCATCGGTGCATGTGCTCGTGCAAACGCTGGTACTTTCGATCATCGTCCTGCTGCTCCTCCTGAAGACCGAGGGTGATCCGGCCGCGGCCCTGTTGTTTGGATTCATCACCTACATGTTCGTCTATGTCCTGTATCTGATCCGGCTGCTTGAACAACCGTTCGCCAAAGGACACGGCTCCGTCGACGACGTCAGCTTCTTCCTGCTCGATGAACTGGAGGAGCAATTGCGGCGCTCGCTGGACCCCGCCGTTGGACGGCCGCGGCTTCAGGCAATGGAGGGGGTCTGAGCGGTGCACGATGTCCGAACGGCGCGGCGAGGGTGGTGCGCCGTCCGCGTCCGCACCGTCTATTTGTTGAAGCGGGCCTGGCCGGATTTCCGGCGTCTTTCTTCAGTTGCAGGCTAACGGCCGCGCCGTTCATCGTGGCGAAAATTAGCTGGGTATTCCAGAGCATTTTCCAGCGAAGTGGCGACCGGTTCGCGTCAAGAAAACGCGTCAAATCAAAAATCTAGAGCCCCGTTCCGATTCCATCGGAACGGAAAAGGCTCCAGGCGGCAAGGCTGTCACCGAGATGTTGATGACGGCACGCGCCAGATGGCAGGTTGGATGTTGCGCCCACACGTTGCTCCGTTCCGTCTCCCGCACTATCACTGATGCGTCGGATGCAAGCGGAGCAACGGGATGGAATTGGTTGCGCATTTGCGCCTGTCGAAACAGGCTTTGATCGATCTGGTTTTCTTCTGCGGCGTTCCGATCGTGCTGGCGGTGCTTTCGGCCATTCTCGGGCCGTATACGGCCATCATGGGCGCCGCCGGCGCGACCGTCTACGTCCTCTCGCTCGCCATTGTGCCCTGGTGGCTGACCGGCCTCGTCACCCAATTGGTGAGCCAGAGAGTCCGGGGCAAACTGCCGCTTTGGCTGATTGCGGCCATCGGTGCCATCGCCTCCGGCCCGTTCGTGTCGCTGTACGTATATGCCGTCAATTCGATCGCAGGAGACACCTGGCCTGCCCTGGGCACCTTGGTGCCGGCTAGTTTCAGCGCGGGACATATCAAATCCGCCGCCTTGTCCGAGGGGCGCGCCATCGTTCTCTGGATCGCCTTCGTTGTCATTTTCCATGAGACGCTGGGCTGGATGAGGTTTGCTCCGCCAACCAGGGAAGCGAGCCGCGAAGACCGCTTTCAACTGAACGGCGCTGAATGGACGGCGGAAGACGATGCCCTGCTGCGATCGTTGATTGGCAGCGGCAAGCCGCCGAGAGCCATCGCGCTGGAAATGAAGCGGACGGTCGGCGGCATCCGCGCAAGGACGGCCAAGCTCGGCCTTCGGAACAACCGTCTCGGCGATACGTCCGTCAACTGAAGCGCCGGGCCGGGCGGCACGATCCGGACTGTTCCAGTTTGCTAACCAGCGCGTGACAGGACCAGCGCTGCTTGGTTGCCTATCCGGGGCAGGGCGTATATGAGTTCGCCGATGGGGCCACGTGGCGGAGTGGTTACGCAACGGTCTGCAAAACCGTGTACACCAGTTCAATTCTGGTCGTGGCCTCCACTCTATCACTTTGAAATAACAAAGTATTTTTATTCGGCCTTTGTTCCGCCGATCCTGCCTGCTACCGGATTGCTACCATTCGTTTCGGACCGGTTCCGGAGAGCCGTTTTTAGGGCCGCATCCACCGTCGCCACAGCGTCCTCCTGCATGTCGTCTTCGTGATCAAGACCTTTCGGTCGCCATCACAGTTGAGCCCCGATTTGCCGAATGCCAGGCGCAACCAGCGGGTGGAGGGCAAGGCAAGCCGAAACAAAAAGACCGCCCGAAGGCGGTCTCTGTATTCTCAAACTAGAATCTGATCAGGCAGCGAGGGCTGCGAACTTGCGACGGCGATACGTCATGTAGCCAACACCGGCAAAGCCGATGATCATCATTGCCCAAGTGGAGGGCTCGGGAACGGGAGCAACACTAACAAACACGTTTATTCCATTGTGAGCTTGCAGCAACTCGGTGTGAGGACCGGCGTAATCTGCCTCTCCCCAGATGATCAGATGGTTGAAGATCCCGGCCCCGTGATCTCCTTGCAAACTAATCCAAGGATCTTCCGCAAGCCCATTTCTGGAAAGGACGTTTCCAATTGTGGTGGTTTCAGCACCGCCATTGATACTTGCTGTAAAGGTGATGTTTGGAGCGAAGTCCCCAGCCCGTGCATCAATCAACGAGCGAAGTGTCGAGTAGGACGTTGAACCCCATGTCGCCCCGTCGCCTGTAATGAAAAGAATTTGCATTCCGGTATACGTGTCGAAAGGGCGCGCGAAATCATTCGCCTGCAAAAGAGACGAATAGGAACCGAAACTATAATCTGATTTCAGTTCGCCGTTGCCGTCAAACACACCAGAGTCGCCGTTGGCCATGCGAGCAATCTGATACCAGGTCCCGCTATCGAGCGGCGAAGCTTGTGCAGCGGAAACTAAGCAGGCGGTAACGAGGCCAACTAGCAGGCTGAATTTTTTCAAGACGTCCCCCAGCGAATAATCAGCTAAAATAATGGAATCAATACAATTGAACCATGCCCTCGGAGCTTAAGTGATGTCAAAGGAGCAAATAGGTCGCCGCTCAGAGACAAGATTCCAGTGTCTGTTTGACCTCACCCATTTGGGTGAGTCATCCTCGACATTCGCGGGAGTACCGAACTATCCGGAAAGCAACACCTCGCGTCGATAGGATTGCGAAGTACAGGGCGATGCAGACCGGAGCTTGCCACCGTATTTGCTACCCAACTCATTATTGAGTGGGGACGGAAAGGCACCAAGCGTGACTCGGCCGCGGAAATAGACAATGAAAAAGGGGCCTTTCGGCCCTAGTGTCACGTAATGGGTTGATGGCGCTAGAACTGCAAAACCGTGTACACCAGTTCAATTCTGGTCGTGGCCTCCATCCATATAATCAATGGTTCAGGCCGGTTATATGAGAGGCCGCAGCAAGCCGGCCGCGGTCAGCAGGCGGCGTACCAGCCCTCAGGAAACGGAACCAGCGGCCAAGGGCCCCGGTTGTCGTTGGCGGCACGCGGCGACGGATAAGAGCGCTGGGTCTGGACCACGAAATCATCCTCCGGGGCTGGCGCAATCGCCGTCTGCACGGCTTCCAGCAGCAAATTGTATTCAACTTCGCTCATCGCGCTCTCCGGGTTCCAGAGGCGATGGTCGCAAAACTATTTTGTTTCCAGATTGAGCGGATCGCTCGAATTTTAACGATTCGGCGACCGCGGCAAAGCTGGTTACTGAAGTGTTGAGTTCCCCGCGCGATTAGTAACCCCGCGCAGGCGGGGCGAAGTGTGAGAAAAATCACTTTTTGCAAAATTTAGTTCGCGTATTCGGCCTGGATGACGCCTGCCTTTTCAAGGCGGGCACGATCCAGGGAGACGCGGTCATGAAGGCAAGGTTTGCGCGAAGTGCGGCACTTCTCCGTCGTTCCCGCCGGGCTTCGACGCTCGGCTTTCTGCTCACACTGATGGCGAGTGGCACGGCCGGCGCCCAGCAAGGCACCCCTGAACAGCGCCGGGCCTGCACGCCCGACGTCTACCGCCTCTGCGCCGGCGAGATTCCGAACGCCCGGGCGATTACCACATGCCTGCGCCGGCAGAAGGCGAGCCTGAGCTCGGCCTGTGCTGCGGTGTTCGGGCAGTAAGTCTCGGCCGCTTCCTTACATCTCCAGCGCGGCTAGATTCTTCGGCAGCATGCGCTTGAACAAAGTGAGAATGCGGGCAGCTTCCTTCGCGTCCTGCGTGATCGCGTGGCGGACTGTCGCGGCGATCAGCGTCATGATCAGTTGGGAAAACGAGGCGAGGGCGGTTGCGGGCGCGTCGGGTGCGATGCGCCGCAGCGCGTCGCCGAGCAGCCCGGCGAGATAGATACCGTCCTCCTCGTCGAGTTTTTGTAAGGAACGGTCGGCCTGCGTCGCCTGCCAGATGTCGCGCATGACCGGCACGTCGATGAACATCTGATAATAGCTGTCGGTAATGCGACACAGGGCCGGATGAAGATCCCGAGCCGTCTTGACCACGGCGAGGTCGCGCCGGACGCAGTCGCGCCCGATCGCGTTGTAGCGTTCCGCCAGCGTGCCGATGATCGCGGTCTTGTCCGGAAAGTATTGATAGAGCGAGCCGAACGGCACGCCGCTGCGCTCGACGACGTCGCTCATGCGGAAGGCTTCGCTGCCTTTTTCAGCCATCAGCTCGGCCGCGGTGCTGAGAATTTTCTCGAACCGCTCGCGGCTGCGCTGCTGGGTCGGGACGAGGCGCGCCAGTCCCGACGCGGCTGCTTCGGCTGTCTTCTGTCCGGCTTTTCCCCGCGGCATCGGTCCTCTCACATAAAAGCGACTTGACGTTACTAATACGAGAGTTTATCGGGTTTAGCAAATACGAGAAATTCTCGTATTGCACCTGGAAAGGATGATCCATGTCAGAACTCCCGATCCTGATTATCGGCGGCGCGGGCAAGACCGGTGCGCGCGTCAACGCGCTGCTAGGGGCGAGCGGCGTCCCGACGCGGCCGGTGTCGCGTTCGACGCCGACGCCGTTCGACTGGACCCGGCCCGAGACCTGGCCGGCCGCGCTTGCCGGCGTCTCGATGGCCTACGTCACCTACCAGCCGGATCTTGCGGTCGAAGGCGCCAGTGATGCGATCGCCGAGGTGAGCCGGTTGGCGCGCGAGAACGGGCTGGAGCGCGTCGTATTGCTGTCGGGCCGCGGCGAGCCGGGGGCGCAACGGGCGGAGGCGGCGTTGCAGCATTCCGGCGTTCCCTGGACCATCGTGCGCGCAAGCTGGTTCGACCAGAATTTTTCCGAAGGCTATCTGCTCGACGGCGTGCTGGCCGGTGAGATCGCCTTGCCGGCCGGCGCCGTGCCCGAACCGTTCATCGACGTCGATGACATCGCCGAGGTCGTCGTCGCCGCGCTGACGGATCGGCGTCATGCCGGCAAGGTCTATGAGGTGACGGGGCCGCGCGCGCTGACGTTTGCGCAAGCGGTCGCCGAGATCGCCCGTGCCGCGGGGCGGCCGGTCGAGTACCGGCAGATCGGTTCGGAAGAATTTGCCGACGGCATGCGGCCCCATGTGCCCGGGGAACACATCGCGCTTCTGCTAGAGTTGTTCACCGTCGTGCTCGACGGGCGCAATTCCGATGTCGCGCACGGCGTCGAACAGGCGCTCGGCCGTCCCGCGCGGGACTTTGCCGACTACGCCCGCCGAACCGCTGCGACCGGTGTCTGGAGGCATGATCATGCAGACGTTGGTAACTGGCCTGCTGTGGTTTTCCGCGATTGGCTGCGGCTTGCTCGCCGGTCTCTATTTTGCGTTTTCGGCCTTCATCATGACGGCGCTGGGCCGCATCGGGCAGGCGGCAGGCATCGCGGCGATGAATGCGATCAACATCGCGATCGTCCAATCGCTGTTCCTGCCGATCTTCCTGGCAACGACGGCTGCGAGCACAGCACTTGCGGTGACTGCGCTGTTGCGCTGGGGCGAGCCCGGCGCGATGGCCATGATGGCTGGCGGTGTGCTCTATGTGCTCGGCATGTTCGTCGTCACGATGATCTTCAACGTGCCCCTGAACAATGCGCTTGCCGCGGCCGATCCCGCAAGCCACGAGGCCACGTCGCTGTGGGCGCGCTATCTGACGGACTGGACGCTGTGGAACCACGTGCGGACGGCCTCGTCCACGGCGGCTTGCGCGCTGTTTATCGCGGCGATTGCGGCGAGGTAGGGTGCCACGGATGCCGACAAAAAAGCCGCCCGGATCCAGGGCGGCTTTCGAATTGCTTTAGTCGCTTGTGATCAGGCGGCCGCGAGAGCGTTTCCACCACGCTTGCGGCGATAGGCCATGAAGCCGACGCCGCCGAAGCCGAGGATCATCATCGCCCAGGTTGAAGGTTCCGGTACAGGCGGAGCATGAATATCGGCGGTGAAATCTGCCACTATCTTGAGAGTCGACGTCCCGCACTCCGGGTTCGTCCATTTGCTTCCATCGTACCATCCATCGCCATATTCAACGAAATGAATGTCGGAAACCGTCACGCCGTTGAGAGTGAATGGACCCAGGTTGTTGAGCGTTACCTGGCTGATGTTGAACACGTTGTCCGGCGACGGGTTGGTCGTCTGCCGGATGTTGAGGTTGAACACCTGAGAATCGGACGAACTGCCCGGCGAGGTGAAGTTCAGCGAAAAGGTGTAGTTGACGTTGAAGTTCTGGTCGGTGTGGTAGGTGGCCTGGTTCACCCAAGTGATCTTGCCGATGACGTAATCGTTCTTATTGGTCGGAACGTTGGTGCCGACGATGTCGGTGATGGTCAGCGTGCTCGACTGATTTCCCGGCCACGTCGCTCCCGACATTTTGAGCACGTTGCCGTTGTTCGTAATGGAACAACCGGGGCTGCCGCCGTTGCAATTCGTGACGTTGGAAAAATTGCCGTCGCCGGTGAAGCTCACGAGCGCTGCACTGGCCGGTGAATGCACTGCAGCGGCGAGTAAACCTGCGGTTAGAATTTTAAATATTTTGCCCATGGCGGGACACCCCCAGCTTTTTAACGATTTATTATAATTGAACCCTTTCAGGTATTATATAACTAGTCAAGGCGACATATTTAAATTTCCAGAATTAAATATCAATCCCCCGGTTGCATGGTGAATGATGTTCGCCTGCAGGGAAGTTCTGGTCGGCTGAACGGGCGGCTTTCAGGGCCGACGATTGCCTCGGGCCGGAGGGCCGGCCGGCGCAGCCGTTTCGTGCGCGCAGGCGCGACAGCTCCCGAATTGCTGACCCACCCGGCGGCTGCAAGGAGGCGATCGATGCGGGTCTGCGGGCTGCGCCGGTTGAGTCAATCCCTGGAGCCGCCACCGAAAAGACCGCCCGAAGGCGGTCTCGCTGCAGATTCTGATCGGCGATTGAAGATTACGCTACTTGAAGCGCACTCTGGTTACGACGGCGGTAAGCCATGAAGCTGACGCCAGCGAAGCCCATGATCAGCATCGCGCAGGTGGACGGTTCCGGCACTGCGCCGATGTTGCCGCGAAGCTCGCCACCTGGGAACTGCATCGTGTGAAAATTGATATACGATTGGCCACCGAGGATGTTGGCCAATTGCGCAACAAGCGTCGTTCCGTTGCCTTCCGGCGCATCCCATTTTCCGCTGATTGAGCCGCCGACGCCGGTTGCGAATGGCGTAAATACCAAATCGTTCGGATTGTTGTCGTTGAAAGGCGCTCCGAAGAATCCCCACACGACGGGTCCGTTAGTCGCCGGTGTTACCAATGGACCGGCGTGAATGTGCGCCGCGATAAGGTTGTCGTTAATGTCCGCGGTTTGCGAGCCGGTGAAGTCAATATTGAAGATTGTCGCCGTGAAGCTGAGTGCCGTCTGGGCCGTGTTTAGAATGAAGTCCACCGTTCCGAACGAAGCAGGGCGCGGCGCCCCGATGGCTGTTGTCGGCACGGCCGCTGGGTTTTCAGCCGAATTAGTCAGGTTGGCGTGGAGAAAAATATCAGCGCGGGCGCTGGCGCTCGACAAAGTAAGGGCTGAGACAAGAACACCGGCAATACCAATAAAGGAACGGTACATATTCAACCTCCAATCAATATTAAACTGCTTGGCCTCGCGACGGCCAAATGATTATAAATGATTATAGTGGAGAAGTTCAACTTTGGGGGCAATTAATCGAAGAAACGCCGGCTCAGTCACTCTTGAGCTTCTTTGCGCGTGTTCTAGTCACTCTAGAACTTCATATCGGAATGCAACGCCTTCCGGGTCGTTCTCCTGAAACCAGGCATCCGCTGTCGCGCACCGGGCCAGCGATCAGGCGAAATGTGGGGACCCAAGCAGTATTCCATGTCTCAAGCGTCGCGTCACAAACCGAGCACTCGAAACTGCTTATTTGTCTACTGCGTGCCATGGATTCGGTACGGCTATAAACCGCGCCGCACTTGCAGGATCGTTGATGCGATTCCTTCATGCCGCATCATGCGCTTAACGGGCGAGGATTACTAGCGCTGCACCTGTGGGGCCGGGCCGCTATTAGGAACGAAGTTGGCTTGCGAGAGTCGAATCCGTGCTTCTGGTTTGTGTCGCCTTAAGGCTCCTGCCAGAAGTGGCTACGGCCATCTTGCGCAATCCGCCGGGCCTCGCAAGCTCATGTCTCAGGCGGGAAGTAGTGCCGCAATGCCAGCCGCACCGCGACGCAGAGGGCGACAACGATCGCCACACCGATAATCCGACCATCCAATGGTAGTCGCTGCGCAGCTGGTTTGCAGACACGAGGCTTGCGCGGCGTGGGGCGAAAATGGGGGAAGTGCTTGATTTGATTGGCTCCCCGGGCTGGATTCGAACCAGCGACCATTCGATTAACAGTCGAATGCTCTACCGCTGAGCTACCGAGGAACAGGCGAAACAAAGGTTCGCGAGCGGGCAGCGTATAACAAAGCCTTTCGGGCTTGCAAAGGACCAAATCACCGGTTGTGTGCTCGGGTGAAGCGGGGCCGGAAAGCCCCTGCGCTACAACCATTTGTCGTCGTTTTCGGCCCCCGGACAGGCGGCGGCTGGAACCGGGCAGGCGCAATTGCGTCATACACAGGTGCGATCGACCGGGCCGCCAATTCGACTCAATCGCCCAAAAGGCTCGGTCGTGCCGGATTTCACGGGAGCTGATTCGATGCCAGCCATTGCGACCGACCTGATCCGCGCGGTACCTTCGATCGTCCCAAGCGACATTCCCGCCATGAGTGACGACGAATGCCTGCTGCGGCTCGCGCAAGCCATTGAAGCGCATGATACCGAGCACCTGGATGAAGTCGCGCGGCTGATCGCCCGGCTCGCCGTGGCGATCGAATAGGCGGCTTTTAGGCGGCTTGCCCGCGCCCTCCGGGCAGCGCGGCAACGGGCGCGCGCATGTTGCGTTTTGCCGAAGCTTGTACCAAAGATGACGCGGTTTTCAGCTCTCGGTTCCAGTTCTCTTGCGGCCACGCCGCATGCTCTCAGGGTCTTAGCCTATGTCCGGTTTTGCGACCGCGCGCCAGAAAATGGTCGATGGTCAGGTGCGTCCGAGCGACGTCACCGATATCCGAATCCTCGATGCCATGCTGGCGGTGCCGCGCGAGGCCTTCGTTCCCGAAAACAAGCGGGCTCTGGCCTATCTGGACCTCGATCTCGATGTGAGCGAAGGCGGCGCGGCCAAGCGGTTCCTGATCAAGCCGGTGGTGCTGGCGAAGATGCTGCAGGCGGCTGAGATCAAGGAAGCCGACCGCGTCCTGGTGGTCGGCTGCGCCACCGGATACGCCGCCGCCGTAATCGCCCGATTCGCTTCCCAGGTGACTGCGACGGAGAGCGATTCGGCGCTGGCGGCGAAGGCGCAGGCGATTCTGGCCAGCAATGGCTGTGGAAACGTAACCGTCCGCCCCGCGGCGCCGGCCGATGGAGACCCGGCAAGCGCGCCCTACGATGTCATCGTGCTGAACGGCGCGACCGAGGTCGTGCCGGAACAGCTCTACGCGCAATTGCGCAGCGGCGGCCGGTTGGTGGGCGTTTTTGCGACGTCACGGCCGGCACGGGCTACCATCGTGACTGCTTCGCATGGCGATTTCGGTCACCGGACGCTGTTCGATGCCGCCGCCCCGGTGCTGCCCGGCATGGAACTTGTTCCGGCCTTCGTTTTCTAGCGTTTCAGCCGCTTCAACGCCCAATATTCGCCCTTCGTCACCAGCTAAATCCTGTTCGAAATCAGAAGTGTGGCCCGATTGCCCCACGTGAAGAGTTTCGACGGCGTTTGCTTGCGGGGGTGTTCCGTCTAGGCTACGTGCGGAATAAGGTGAGCCGGGACTCACTTCGAGTGAAGCGACGTTCGGTTAATGATCATGTGCGATCATGATCAATGGCCGGGCGACCAAAAAGATCGGATTGCTTGGGATGCGTGGGGTGAAGGAATTTGCCGGAGCTGCGGCTTCGGTCCTTCTATTAGTATGCTTGGGCTCGACGCCCGTCTTGGCCGACACCATTGAGGCGGCCTTGGTGCGCGCCTATCAGAATAATCCGCAGCTCAATGCGCAGCGCGCGCAGGTGCGCGTCACCGATGAGAACGTACCGCAGGCGCTGTCGGGCTACCGCCCGAGGGTCTCGGTCACGGCGAGTGCGGGCTACCAATATACGGATACGCTGAGCACGCAGGGCGGCGACGCAAACACGCTCGTTCGCACCAATATTCACGGCGCCAATCCGCCGCGCAGCGTCGGCGCGACCATTACGCAGACGCTCTTCAACGGCCAGCAGACCGCGAACAACACCAGAAGGGCGGAAAGCCAGGTTTCCGGCGCGCGCGAAGCCCTGCGGGCACTCGAGTCGACGGTGTTGCTCAGCGCCGCCACGATCTACATGGACTATCTGCAAAACTCCGCGATCGTCGAAGTGCAGAAGAGCAACGTTCGCGTGCTTGAGCAGACGCTGAAACAGACACGCGATCGCTTCAATGTCGGCGAAGTCACGCGCACCGACGTCGCGCAGTCGGAGGCGCAACTGGCCGCCGGCAAGACGCAGCTCCTGACCGCGGAAGCCAATCTGACGACGACGCGTTCGAACTTCCGCCGCATCATCGGCAATGAGCCGCAAGCGCTTGCGCCGGGCTCGCCGGTCGATCGCTTCCTGCCATCGACGCTGCCGGCCGCCGTCGAGCTCGGCCTGACGCAAAACCCGAACGTCACCGCGGCGATGTTCGGCATCGACGTCAGCTACCTTCAGGTCAAGGTGGCCGAAGGCGCGCTGTTGCCGACGGTCACGTTGCAGGCCTCTGTGCAGCAGTCCTATGAGCAGAGCCTGATCCAATACAGGTCGTTCGGCGCGTCTGCGATCACGCAGCTTTCGGTGCCGATCTATCAGGGCGGCAGCGAATATTCGCTGATCCGGCAGTCCAAGGAAACGGTGGCGCAGCAGCGCCTCGTTCTCGACCAGACCCGCGACCAGACCCGTGCCAACGTGGTCACGGCATGGGGCCAGCTCGTTGCCGGCAAGGCGCAGGTGCAGTCCGCCCAGTCGCAGGTGGCGGCGTCCGAAATCGCGTTGAACGGCGTGCGCGAGGAAGCCAAGGCCGGACAGCGCACCACGCTCGACGTGCTGAACGCGCAGCAGGCGCTGGTGAATGCGCGCGTGGCGCTCGTCACCGCGCAGCATGACCGCGTGGTTGCATCGTACTCCGTGCTGAACACGATCGGACGTCTGACGCCGCAGGTGCTCAACCTGTCGACCACGGTCTACGATCCGAGCGTGCACTATCACCAGGTGCGCGATAGCTGGGTCGGCGTTCGCACACCCGACGGCCGCTGATTTCCGAGTCGATTTCCGCACAGGCGGGATGAAATCGTCGCCCGGCGCCTGAAGCGCCGGGCGCTTTGCTTGCAATCAATTGTGGCCATGACGTACCGTTTCCGGGGCGAGCTGAGCGATTCGTGGCCCGCGTCTTTGCATCTCACGGACGCGTGTCGGGGTCGTTTTGAGGGGAGCAGGACCTGCGCGCGATGCAGCGGGCGGGCTTGATCTGGGGACAAGTCGGGCTTGTGCGATGAAAATCCCGGCCTCGATATCCGGAACCGGCAATTCCTTCGTGGCTTTGATGTAAAATGGTTTCGATGTGGAGTCGGAGATGACGCAACCTGCAAAGGTCCAAGAGCCCTCGATGGAGGAGATTCTGGCGTCGATCCGTCGCATCATAGCCGACGACGAGGCAAAGCCTGCAGCTGCCGAAAAGCCTGCGAGCCCGCCGGCCGCCGCGAAGCCGGCCATGATGAAGGATATCCCGCCGTCGGCGATTGCTCCGGCGCCAAAGCCGGCTGCCGCACCGAAGCCGGCCCCGCCACCACCGCCGCCTGCGCCCGAACCGGTTGCCAGCAACAACCAGGATGACATCGATGCGATGCTGGCGAGCCTCGATGCGGCGACGCCCGAGGCCGACATAAGGCCGGCGCAGCCCGAGCCCGAAGCCGACGTGTTCGAACTCACCGACGAGATGGCATTGCCGGAGCCGGCACCAGCCCCCGCCGCGGCAACATTCAGCAAGGTTGAACCGCAGGACGATATCGAATTCACCGAAGCCAAGGCGTCACGTCGCCAGCCGGCCTATGAGCCACCGATGGAAAGCCCACCAGCGCGACCGATTTTATCGCATTCGACCGTCTCCGCCGTGGAATCTGCTTTCAACTCGCTGGCCAATACCGTGCTGAGCAACAACGCGCGGACGCTGGAGGATCTGGTCAAGGAGATGCTGCGGCCGATGCTGAAATCCTGGCTCGACGACAATTTGCCGGGATTGGTCGAGCGGATCGTCAAGGCCGAAATCGAGCGGGTTTCGCGCGGCGGGCGCTAGTCCCAAGGGCCACGTTGAGGCTGGGTCGAGGCTGCATCAAGGCTGCCTCGGCGGGCGTCGATCGCGAACCCCATCCTTCAAACCGGCGTTACCCGCGGCTCCCCGCTGCCCTGAACCGGAGTTGTCAGGTTGACTTGAGGCGCCGTGGCGGCTTTCTAGGGGCGGCCCGGCGCCGATCACATCCAAACCGGGCGCTACCGCGTTGATTTGATTTACATTCTTTGAGCGAACCGGCGACGGTTTTGCTCAAGGGCGCCCCCACCATCTCCAATTGCAGTGCCATGATCGAGAAAAACTACCAGCCCGCCGATATCGAGAGCCGCATGTCCCGGATCTGGGAGGAGAGCGGCGCGTTCAAGGCCGGCCGCCCGGAACGAAAAGACGCAGCACCTTTCACCATCGTGATCCCGCCGCCGAACGTGACGGGCTCGCTGCATATGGGCCACGCGCTCAACAACACGCTGCAGGACATTCTCTGCCGCTTCGAGCGGATGCGCGGCCGCGACGTGCTGTGGCAACCCGGCACCGATCATGCCGGTATCGCGACCCAGATGGTGGTCGAGCGGCAATTGATGGAACGGCAGGAGCCGGGCCGGCGCGACATGGGCCGCGCCAAATTCCTCGAACGCGTCTGGCAGTGGAAGGCGGAGAGCGGCGGCGTCATCGTCAATCAGTTGAAGCGCCTCGGCGCTTCCTGCGACTGGTCGCGCGAACGCTTCACGATGGACGAGGGGCTATCGCGCGCGGTCGTGAAGGTGTTCGTCGAACTGCACCGCGAAGGCTTGATCTACAAAGACAAGCGTCTGGTGAACTGGGACCCGAAACTGCTCACGGCAATTTCCGATCTCGAAGTGCAGCAGGTCGAGGTCAAGGGCAATCTCTGGTATCTTCGCTATCCGATCGAGGGCAAGACTTTCAATCCCGACGATCCCGCGACCTTCATTGCGGTGGCGACGGTGCGGCCCGAGACGATGCTCGGCGATACCGCCGTCGCGGTGCATCCGCAGAACGAGCGTCTCGGGCACCTGATCGGCCAGCACGTCATCCTGCCGCTGGTTGGCCGCCGCATCCCGATCATCGGCGACGACTACGCCGATCCCGAAAAGGGATCGGGCGCGGTCAAGATCACGCCGGCGCACGATTTCAACGACTTCGAAATTGGCAAGCGTCACGGCCTGCCGCAGATCAACGTGTTCGATCGGGAGGGCTGTCTCGCTCTCGTCGACAACGAGGATTATCTGCGCGGCTTGCCGGAAGGCGCGAGCCAGCTTGCCGAAGAGTTGCACAATGTCGACCGCTTCGCCGCGCGCAAGAAGATCGTGGCCCGGCTGGAGGATTTCGGTTTCCTGGAAAAGGTCGAGCCGTACACGCACACGGTGCCGCATGGCGACCGCTCCAACGTGGTCATCGAGCCCTATCTGACTGACCAGTGGTATGTCGACGCCAAGACCATGGCGCAGCCGGCGATCGCGGCCGTGCGTTCGGGCGCGACCACTTTCGTGCCGAAGAACTGGGAAAAGACCTATTTCGAATGGATGGAGAACATCCAGCCCTGGTGCATCTCGCGCCAGCTCTGGTGGGGCCATCAGATTCCCGCGTGGTACGGGCCTGACGGCAAGGTGTTCGTCGCCGAGACCGAAGAGGAAGCCGTCGGCAACGCGCTCGGTTACTACGTCGAGCAGGAAGTCATCACGGAAGAGCAGGGGCGCGAGATGGCGCTGGACCCTGCCAAGCGCGAGGGCTTCATCGTCAGAGATGAGGACGTGCTCGACACCTGGTTCTCTTCCGGGCTGTGGCCGTTCTCGACGCTTGGCTGGCCGGACGAAACGAGCGAAGTGAAGCGCTATTACCCGACCAACGTGCTCGTCACGGGCTGGGACATCATCTTCTTCTGGGTCGCCCGGATGATGATGATGGGCCTTCATTTCATGAAGGACGCGCCGTTCTCGACCGTCTACATCCACCGCCTGGTTCGCGACGAGAAGGGCGCGAAGATGTCGAAGTCGAAAGGCAACGTCATCGATCCCTTGGGTGTCATCGACGACTTTGGCGCGGACGCGCTGCGCTTCGCGCTGGCGCGCGGCGCGGCCCACAACCACGACATCAAGCTCTCGCCGCAACTTGTCGAAACCAACCGCAATTTTGCGACCAAGCTGTGGAACGCCTGCCGCTTTGCCGAGATGAACGGCTGTGAGCAACCCGCAGGCTTCGATCCGACGGCGGCAACGGAGACCCTGAACCGCTGGATCGCGCATGAGACCTCGCGCGCCACGCGCGAGGTGACCGAGGCGATCGAGGGCTATCGCTTCAACGATGCGGCCAATGCGATCTACCGCTTCGTCTGGAACGTCTATTGCGACTGGTATGTCGAACTCGCAAAGCCCGTGCTGATGGGCGAGGAGGGCGCGGCCAAGGCCGAGACCCGCGCCATGACCGCCTGGGCGCGGGACGAGATCCTGAAACTGCTGCATCCGTTCATGCCGTTCATCACCGAAGAGCTCTGGGCGGTGACGGCCAAGCGCGACGGCCTGCTGGTGCTGGCCGAATGGCCGCGCAAGGCGAGTTCGGTGACCGCCGAGCAGATCGCTGCGATGGCGCTGGCAGGGCCGGGCGATCCGCTGATCGCGCCGGTCATGGCCGCGCTCGACGCCGGCGATTTCAGCGATCCCGCTGCCGAAGCCGAAATCGGCTGGGTGGTCGATCTCGTCACCCCGATCCGCTCTTTGCGCTCGGAAATGAACATCCCGCCGGCAACGTTGATACCGCTGGTGCTGTCGGGAGCGTCAACGGAGACCAAGGAGCGCGCCCAGCGTTGGAACGACACCGTGAAACGTCTGGCGCGTTTGGCGGATATTTCCTTTGCCGATCGCCCACCGGAAGGCGCGGTGCAACTCCTGGTGCGCGGCGAAGCCGTGGCGCTGCCGCTCAAGGGCGTGATCGACCTCTCGGTCGAAAAGGCCCGGCTCGACAAGGAAATCGTCAAGGCCGACGCCGACATCAAGCGGGTCGACGCCAAGCTCGGCAACGAGAAATTCGTGGCCAACGCGCCCGAAGAGATCGTCGAAGAGGAAAAGGAAAAGCGGGAGGCGGCGGTTGCGCGAAAGGCGAAGCTGCAGGAAGCGCTGGAGCGTTTGAAGAAGGCGTCGTAGCCAGGCCTCATCATTGCGAGCGCAGCGAAGCAATCCATTGTCCCGCGGCGGAGGTATGGATTGCTTCGTCGCTTCGCTCCCTTGCGCAAACGCTTCGCGTTTGTCGCAGGCAATGACGGCTGAGGTAGCGTCAGTCACCATCGAGGGCCTGATCGATGCTGGACCACGTCTCCATCACGGTTTCAGACTTTGCCGCGGCCGAGCGGTTCTACGACGCGATCATGAAGGCGCTCGAAATCGTCAAGGTCGGCCGCAGTGACCGCTGGCTCGGCTACGGCGAACGCGCTGACGCGCAGCATCCGGATCGCGTCTACATCGCCATCTACAAGGGCGCGAGGCCGGACGAGGCCACCAGCCGGCATTGGTGCTTCAAGGCAAAATCGCGAAGCGAAGTGGACGCGTTCTGGCACGCCGGCATCGCCGCCGGCGGCACCGACGACGGGCCACCCGGCCTGCGCCACTATCATGCCGCCTACTACGGCGCATTCCTGCGCGATCCCGACGGCAACAAGGTCGAGGCGGTGTGTCACCGCGCGGTGTAGCAGGCGCAAAGAAATCGTAGCCGGATGAGCGAAACGACATCCGGTTTAGATTAGCTGTGGAGTTTGCATGGCGAACTGACCGCCCGAGAATCCGCCGGTTATGACCAGCGCGCTACGCTTGGCGACGAGCGCGTCGGCAACGTCGAAAGGGTGTCCTCGATCGGATTGATTTGTCCTGGTGTGAATCAGCTTACAGTTGAATCTTTAGAGATGTGCAATGTTGAAGTTAGGGGGCTTAGCAAAGAGGCGTCGGTGACCTGACCGGCGATGGTGATGGATATGCGTTACGTATTCTATGACAAGGAGAGCGGCCGCACACCCTTCGAGTTTACAACCTCGGTAGCGACGAGCCGCAGGAGCCCACCGAGGACGACATCCGCGCTGTGCTCCAACGCTTCCCCGATCCAGGCAAGATCGATCTCACGCGGACCGACGTGCCACGCGCATCAAGCCGGCTGTTGACGCGCGCGGTCGATCTGAAGACCGGCAAGGTAGTCTCGACCCCATTGGTTCGTGACAACCTGACGCAGAAATTCGAAAAGCTGACCCGCAGCAAGGAGTAGCAATCATGCCAGCTCAACGTGCCCACTTGTTCGCCCTGAAGAATGAGGGTGGATCGGACAGCGGAGCGCTAACGTCCTCCCAGGTGTCCGGCGGCGAACACTGGGGCTCTCCCGGCTCAGGTAATAATGTCTTTGAGGGCGCGGTGGTGCGCACCGGTCGTCGAATCGAGTGTTGGTTGCGCACAATTCACAGTCAGGACCTAGACACGTTCGGTGTCGCAGTTGCGATCACGCTCGACTGATCGTCGAACGCGGCACGCTCGCATCGCTGAATCGAGTGACGGCGGCGTCGCGGCACCTGACCGCGGCACTACGGCATCACCGGCTCGGGCTGGCCCTCTCGCGCAAGCCCGAGCGTACGCGACGGAGGCAAGCGAACGCGGCAAAGGCTCGGTCTTGACCGTACACCGGCCTCATTTCACCTTGTCCTGCGACACATCCATGATCATGCGCGTGGACAAATAAAGGCGCGGCACGATCGTCTCCAGCTTCACGTACTCCGCGTCGTTCGAGTGGGCGCCGTAGCCGCTCAGGCCGAAACCCTCGATCACGGCAGCCGTGGTCTTGAGGGCGGCGAACGCGGCGTCGGTGCCGCCGCCGCTGGCCACGTCGAACACCTTCAATGGCAACCCCAATTCCCCGT
The DNA here is from genome assembly GCF_023101085.1 of Bradyrhizobium sp. 170. Classification (NCBI taxonomy): domain Bacteria; kingdom Pseudomonadati; phylum Pseudomonadota; class Alphaproteobacteria; order Hyphomicrobiales; family Nitrobacteraceae; genus Bradyrhizobium; species Bradyrhizobium sp. 170. The sequence goes on from NZ_CP064703.1 coordinate 4,544,550, forward strand.
AGATAGCGGTGCCATGGGCGGCCAGGCGGCGCGAGGCCGGCGAGGCTTCCAGCGGCGGGCGGCGCATCTCGAACCGGAGCTGCACCTTGGCGTCGGGAATCCGTTGCGTCTTCACGCGTTGCTGCAGCGTGGCCTCCAGCTCGGTAAAATCAGACACCTTCAGCGCCCTTGCGTCGCCTTGCGCGGTAGCCTGTGCCGGGATCACGTTGCGATTGGTACCGGCCTGCGCGACCGTCCAGTTCAGGCTCAGGCCCTGGTCGCGCCGCGACAGGTCGCTCAATTGCAGCAACTGGTGGGACAGCTCGACCAGCGCGTTCACGCCCTTGTCCGGCGCCGAGCCGGCGTGCGAGGCCTTGCCGTCCACCGTCAGGTACGCCGCGCCGATGCCGCTGGTGGCCAGGCGCAGGCGGCCGTCCTCTCCGCCGCCTTCGTAAGAGAACACGGCGTCCTGTTCGCCCGCCATGCGAGTAATCGTGCTGCGCGAGCCCGGCGAGCTGATCTCCTCGTCGCCGTTGATCAGTACGGTCAGCGTGCCGTAATCATGGAATTTCAATGTTTGCAGCATCGCCACGGTGTGCAGGATGAGGGCGATTCCCTGCTTGTCGTCGAGGATGGCGAGCCCATAGGCGCGCTCGCCGTCGATGCGGAAGGGTTGGTCCTTCAGCATGCCGGGCAGGTAGACCGTGTCCATGTGGGCGATCAGCATGATCTTCCTGGCTCCAGTCCCCTTGAATTCGGCGTGCACCATCGCGCCCGGCTTGGGCGGCGTGTCGTCCATCCGGTAGATGTCGGTCGGCTCAACGATCTCGACCTTGCCGCCCAGCCGGGTCAGGCGTTCGCCGATCAACGCCGCCAGCCGGGCCAGGCCCTCGGCATCCTTGCTGCCGGACTCGATGTTCACGAGGTCACGCAGCGTGTCGAGCAGCGGGGCTTTTTCCTGCTGCGCCAGCTCGTGGATGCGACCCACCGGCTCAGCCCGCGCGGGCACGGCCGACAGAGCCAGCGCGCAAGCGGCGATGCAAGCCAGCGGGAAATGCAGAGCAAATCGGGCGGGACGCGACATGGTGGTCCTTTCAAATGACGGCCTGATGATTGATGGGGCTCGAACGGAAATTGAGACTGCGCCGGACCCTGTTGATAGTAACCGGAAGCTGGCGCCTGCTTCAAACGTTCGAGCGTTCTGGCACGCCGGCATAGCCGCCGGCGGCACCAATGACGGACCACCCGGCCTGCGCCACTACCGCGCCGCATACTACGGCGCGTTCCTGCGCGATCCCGACGGCAACAAGGTCGAGGCGGTTTGCCACCGGGGGCAGTAGCAAGCGCAAAGCAATCATAGCCCTGGATGAGCGCAGCGACATCCGGGGGTGTGGTGGGGCGCGAATTCATAAATTCGGAGCGGTCGGCGGACGTCCGCTTTGGTGCGCATCCCGGACGCAAGTCGGACATCGCCCGCGGGTCAGGACAGGTGGGACCGCGGCGGCGGGCGCCCCCCGGATTATCTCCCACGCCGCGGAACCTCGCGTGCTATCTTTCCAAGTATCGAAAATATTGGACCTCAGCCCGGGACGGATTTGCCATGAGTCGGCGCGAATTCATCGACGTTCTCGGGGGCGCCTCCATCGCGTGGTCGCTCGCCTTCCCTGCGGCGAGTGGGCAGGATGGAGAAAGGTCAATCGCGTGGGCTTTCTGACTCGGTCTCAACTCAAATAGGATATTCTGAACATGTCGACGCTCACCCCGCATGGCGCGTGCTTGATGTGGAAGCCGGAATTGATCTGGCTGAATGCGGTTTCCGACGCCATGCTCGCCGGCGCCTTCTTTGCTACCGCGTTCGTCGTCGGGCTCTTCGTGTGGCGGCGCCGCGATCTCATGTACCGCGGCGTGTTCGGGATATTCGCTATCTTCGTCACGGTCTGCGGGATGACCCGCCTGCTGGCGATCCTCACTTTGTGGGTGCCGGCCTACGACATCGAAGGCCTCACCAAAGGCTTCCTGGCGCTGATATCGGTCGGGATCACGGCGGCACTGCTGCTGTCGCTGCCGCGGATCCTGGTGCAGCCGTCGCGCACGCAACTTGCGCAAGCCAATGCGGCGCTTGAGGAGGAAATCCGGCACCGGCGCAAGGCCGAGGCCATGGTTAAACGTTTTCAGGAGATAGAGGCCAACGAGGCCCAGGTCCGGCAGGCGCAGAAGATGGAAGCCGTCGGCCAACTCACCGGCGGTGTGGCGCACGACTTCAACAACATTCTGACGGTGATCACCGGAACCATCGAAATCCTCGGCGAGGCGGTCAAGGATCGTCCGCATCTCGTCCAGATCACCGATATGATCAGCTCCGCCGCGGCGAGGGGGGCCGACCTGACACGGCATCTGCTGGCCTTCGCCCGTCGACAGCCGCTGCAGCCGCGCAACACTGACGTCAACGCCCTGGTCGTCGATGCCGCGCGGTTGCTGCGACCGACCCTCGGCGAACAGATCGAAATCGAATCGATGCTGGCACACGATTCCGCGCCGGCCCTGATCGATCCCAGTCAGCTCTCGACGGCGATCCTCAACCTCGCACTGAATGCGCGTGACGCCATGCCGAACGGCGGCAAGCTGACGCTCGAAACCAGGAATGTCGTGCTCGACGAGAACTACCCCGGCATGACCAGCGAGCTCAAGCCGGGCAACTACGTCATGATCGCGGTGAGCGACACAGGGGAGGGAATCCCCGGCGGCCTGCTCGACAAGGTGTTTGAACCGTTCTTCACCACCAAGGAGGTCGGAAAGGGATCGGGGCTGGGTCTCAGCATGGTCTACGGCTTCGTCAAACAGTCGAACGGACATATCAAGATCTACAGTGAAGAGGGCCACGGCACCACCGTGAAGCTTTACCTGCCGGCGGCGGCGGGTGTCCCGGACGCGCTGGCCGCCGAAGCTGGCATCTCGGGGGGCGAACACGGCGACGAATCCATCCTGATTGTCGAGGACGACCCGCTGGTCCGCGAATACGTCGTGACGCAGATCAGCCGTTTTGGGTACCACACGATGGCCGCCGGCAATGCCGCCGAGGCGCTTGCAATCATTGATGGTCCCGAACGCTTCGATCTGCTGTTCACTGACGTGATCATCCCCGGCGGACTAAACGGCCGTCAGCTCGCGACCGAGGCGCTGAAACGGCGCCCGGAACTCAAGGTGCTTTATACGTCTGGTTATACCGAGAACGCCATTGTACATCATGGCCGCCTCGACGCCGGCGTGCTGCTCCTGCCGAAGCCTTACCTCAGCTCCGATCTCGCGCGGATGATCCGGACCGCGCTGGCATCGTGAATTCTTCAGGACGGGAAGGCGCTCCTGCGACCCTCGGCTGGCTCAGACGAACAGAAAATCGCTGGCGTGAAGCTGGCTCAATGTCGTGTTCCGAATCTCGATCGTGTTGTTGGCGTCGACCGTAATCACGACGCTCGTGCCAACCTCGGCCATGTGCGATTGAAGGGCGCTGAAGTCGGCAAACACCGTCTTGTCGAACTGAATGATGTCCTGCACACCATCGGTGTTCTGGAAGTCGGCAACCGTGTCCTTGCCGAAGCCGGCAGCGAAAACGAATGTATCATTGCCGGCCCCGCCGGCCAGATAATCGTTTCCACCGCTACCGATCAGCCGGTCGTTGCCGCTGCCTCCATACAGGAATTCGTTGCCGGTACCGCCCTGCAAGCTGTCGTTGCCATCGTCTCCGAACATTTGCGTTGCAGCCGTGCCACCTTTCAGCTGGTCGTCGCCGGCGCCACCGTGCATGGTATCCAGTCCGCCGCCGCCGGAGAGATAATCGTTGCCGTCACCGCCACTCATGACGTTCGCCGCTCCGCTGCCGTAGAGCTGGTCCTTGCCGGCGCCGCCGTCGAGCAGGGCACCGGTGTCGCCGGTGCTGGCCTTGATGATGTCGTTGCCGTCATCGCCATAGAGTTGATCCGTCGCGGTAGCGATGCCGGCGCCGCTGTTGATCGTATCGTCGTCCGCTCCGCCGCGGATCGCATCCGCGCCGGGGCCGCCGTTGATGGTGTCGTTGCCCGCGCCGCCCTGGATCACGTCCGCCCCGGCGCCGCCGCTTATCACATCTTTGCCTGTACCTCCTTCAAGGCTGTCGTCATCGGTCGACGAACCGAAGAACAGGTCCTGGCGACCGGTCATGTCATAGTGGATGGACCGGTTTTGATAGAGATTCCACGTTCCCGGCGAACTTGGATTGACCCCGTCGGAGACGGCAAGATGCTCGCCGTTGACGGTGATGTCCTTGATGTAGAGGTTGCGGTCGCCATTGGCGTTGGCGACATCGTTGATGAAAGCGAGATCGAGGCTGGAGACCGTGGTCGGGTTGGCGAATGTGAAGGTGAAGGTCTGGAACCCCGAGGCGTCGGTCGCGCCGTGGAATTCGACGGTGTTGCCGACCTGCTGCCCGTTAATCAGGAGCTGCATTTTGGCACCGACGCCGTCGACGACGGAGCTGTAACCCGTCACCGTGACTGACGTCTCCGTGAGCTTCGGAATTGTATCGGGCCCGCCAGTAATGGTGTCGTCGCCCCCATCTGACTTGATCGTGTCGTTGCCGACCCCGCCTGACAGAATATCATTGCCGCCGCCGACATCCATCAGATCGGCAGACGGAGAACCCGTCAGCGTCTGGCCGGGCGGCTGGTGCTGACCTCCGTACCATTCGGTAATCAACTCCTGCGCAGGCTTGCCCTGGGGCGAGTAGCCGATAGGTGAGTATTTGTTGTTCGTATCCCAGTTCCAGATCGACGCGCCCCTGAACCAGCTTCCGCCTTCCGATCCCCACACCTGAAAGAAGGCGTTGAAGGCGTCATATTGCTCCTGGACGTCCTGCGTCGTGCCTTCGGCCCAGCCGCCCGGCCTGATATTGGTTCCGTCGACGCTGCGATAGCCGGTTTCAGTGAAGAACACCTGCTTGTCGTACTGCAAGGCAAGGGAATGGAAGAAATCGACCGGCGACATGTGATTCATCACCTTCGCCCAGTAGTCGTCCGTGGACATGTTTTTCCACGCATTGACCATCTCCTCGACGGTCGGCTCGGTTGTCGTCGTTAGCGGCGGATACGCATTGATTCCGATGACATCAACCTTGTCCCAAAAGCTGACATTGATGGCTTCGTCGGTTGCGGCTGCATAGGTGATCTCGCCGTGGAACACGGCGCGTATGGAATCGATGAGGTCAACCCAGTAGCTTCGATATTGGGGTCCGGAGAGCTTGCCGAGTTCGTTGCCGATCGAGAGCATGGTCACGCCGGCCTGCTCGGCGATTTCAGCCATGTGGACCATTTCGTTCTTGTAGGAAGCAAAGAAGGCGGCGGGATCGCTCGGAATGAGAGCGTATGCGAGCGTCCCATCGAGGGCTGAGACCATGGGCTTCAACGTAACCGAGAGCCCGAGCGCCTCCGCATTTGCCGCAGCCTGAAGAATATTGGCGTCGCTCTCGGTCTTGCCGGGATCGGCGAAGACATCATTCGACGTCCTGGTCTGCATAAACAGCCGCGGAGCGAGCTCGATCGAGTTTGCATTGGTGCTCGCGATCGCCTGCATGGCGGCGTACGCGGAACTGGTGACGAATGCACCATTGTAGTTGGAGAGGAACCCAAATCCCTGAACAGGAAATACACCAGCCATCGTACAGCTCCTTTTCTTTTGAAGTTTCTGTTGCTGTTTGGTGGCTCCGTGGTTTGCGCAAGCTCATCACGCTGCGTGTTCCACGTGTTCGACGCAGTACAATTTATGAGCACTTCACTTTTCGCAAAGCGAAACAGCAGACCACACTTACGTGTTCAACGTGGGCGTGTCGTGACGGGATTGAGTCGATGTTGCGATTGTAGAAAAAGCGATGCTCGTCGTTACCGCATCGTTACTGGTTCTGCTCAAACCGAAAAGGCTTGCAAGGGAACTTCGAGCGTAGCAAGCGCAGCTCGGATGAGCGAAGCGGCATCCGGGTCTGGTTAGCTCCGCATATCGCTGTGCCTATGCGAGCTGCTTGCTGAAGATGGCGTCGTAGTCGCCCAGCTCCGTCATTGCGAGCGGAGCGAAGCAATCCATTTCTCAGCTTGCCGAGTGGCGATGGTGTCGAGGAAATCAATTGAGTGCTGTCACCGTAATTACTGGCTTAGTGGCGCTGGATAAATTCCTCCATCGCAGTCAATCCATTGGAAAGCAGTCTGGCAGCAGACTTCGCGCGCAACGCCGTCGTGTTCTTGTCGATCGGGATGTCTAGTCGTGTCATGGCCGCAGGCGGTCCACCTCCGCCCAATCGGAAGGCGCGGGGCGGACTTGCGCGGTGAGTCAACATGTTACGAAGTGCATCGAGGTCCACGCGTTCGGCGTCCGCGGAAAACGTTGAAAAATACCCGACAATCGAATCTCCGCCGAATGCGTTGCTGTAGGCCGTTTGAGTGCTCCTAAAGCTAACTCTCCGCTCATCCTGTGCACTAGAAAGCGGAAAATTATTGGCATCGATAAATGACCCAATGGCAAATATTCCATAGTGAAGTGCATCAAACATCGAATAAGCGCTGCTCGCAAATCCGAAAAGGTTGCGCTCCTGATCGAAGCGAGTTGGTTCGCCCGGAGCAGGCCCATCCTTTACAATCGAAGCTGTGAACCGTTCGTCATATTCCACCATTGCCTTGTAACAATACGCGACACCATTCCAAGCTCCTTGATACTGGGAATAATTTGGATGCTGCCGATATCGGTTCGCAACCGCTTGATAAATTCGATCGAACTGATCTGCAGGGAAGCTGTCCGGCATGAGCAGGTTATTCATCTTGAGCGGCATTCGAGAACTCCCATTTCGCTTTTGATTGCGCGGTTAGGTCGTTCTCAACGTTATCCAAACCGCGGATCATCACGTAAATGCCGGTGAGCACACCGACCACGCGAGGGAGCCAAGGCCAAGGTGACTTTTCGGCCAGCGCGCGTAGCCCGGATGAGCGAAGCGACATCCGGGGTTGGTCTATCCCGCGCATGTCGTTGTGCTGATGCGGGCTATTTGCTGGCTTAGCATGGATGCGCGAGGCGAAATCCCGGGTGGTTTGTCCCGCATATCGCTGCGCTCATGCGGCCTACTCGGTGGTCGACGATAGCTCGCGAAAGCCAGTCCCGCGAACCCGATCAGCAGCATCGCCCAAGTTGAAGCTTCAGGCACGCCGGAAACCTGCACCTGCAAGGTGAGAGGAGTTAAGTCGTAGATGACTTGGCCGCCGCCTAGAAATGTATTGCCGTACGCATAGGAGAAAGAGCCGTATCCAGTGAGACCATCTATGACTTCGAAGGAAGTGTAGATCGAATTGGGCATATTGGGGGAAAAGGCTGTCATATATAGACTTGGCGAAACGTAATAGCCGCCCTTGCCAAGCGCCAAATCTCCTACCGATTGGGTGGTAGATCCAGTGCCAGCGGTGTGCGATGCGAAGTAGTCGCCGCTAACGAATCCGCCAGCTGAAAAATTGCCGTGTCCAACACTGGGAAAAAGGTCTACGCCCTGAAAAGGTTCAAACGATGATACTTGGGTTGAGCTTAAGTTGCCCGGCAAAGCGAGGGAGGTGTCGAAGACGAACTGCAGGTTGAATGACCCGCTGCCGAATTGTCCCGAGTACGGCGGCCCCAAAATGCCGGTAAATGGATCATAGTTTCCGCTCCAGCTCGCGGTGTAGGTGCCGGCGTAATTGATATTGATAATAGCCGCCACGCATGCATTCGAGCTGACGAACAATAGAAAGGCGGCAAACGCAATGATGTTATTAATACGCATAACTCAACTCCCCAGCAAAGCTCCATTCCACCTTCCCGCGACGGTTGAGTCAATGGGGCAAGTTAAGTGTCGCCTTTCGGATAAGTGACGGGTAGCAATCGATTGAGCAGCGTGTCGACGGCCGCACTCAAATCGTCTTTGCTGATAAGCGTCTTTGCCCCGGGCTTGTGAGTGATATTGTCGAAGATGTCCTTTTGTCCGTTCTGCTGAAAATTCCTGATCAGTTTTCTTTCAGCCTCAGGATACCAGTCTTCCTTTACCGCATAGTCTATTGCTTCCTTCGGAGCGAGGTCTTCCTGTTTCGAAAATTTGTGACCCGGGTTGGCTACCTTAGCCTGTTCTTGAACCAGATGAGAAAGAATTGTTCGAAATCCGATGGCCGCTAGATTGGGTGCACGATCTTTTATCGCGTTAAATTCTGAGAGTAGAGTTGCGACCTTAGTGTCTGTGACTCTTGGAATATACTGTTCAAGGATAGGTTGGACTGCCTGCTCACCGTCTACGGCGACGATCGCTTCGTCGACCATCCCAACGGTATCGAAGCGCACTGCGTTCAGAAGGTCGATGTCTTCGGCGTACTGATGCGCTGACATCATATTGGAGACACGATTGTAAACGCCTGAGCCCGCAAGTCCGCTCCGGTATTTAGGCAAGAGGTCATTGAGTTTTTTGAACGTTAGATCGCTCTTATTCATTCCAACGAGTTCTTCACGCATCTCGCGGAGTGACTTTAGGATGAATGGCTTCAGGTTTGACATTTGATCCCCCTCCGAAAAAGCCAATCCAACCGCAACCACAAGGCGAGGGCAAGTGGCCGAAACAAAACCCGCCCGACCGCGGTCTCGGCATTCCGATTCGGGCAGCTGACTGGTCGACTAGGCCGCGGTAAGCAGCCTTTGCGGTGACCATGCACTTAACTTTTGGACGCGTGACTTTAGGGCGCTTAGCGGCGTGCGTGGATGATGCCGGCATAGCGGCGGTGTGCCGGCGCCAGCGCGCGGCGCAACCCGTCGGCATCGGACGGCACAAGGACGAGATGAATGTGGTTAGGCATCAGAATTACGACAGTGCTGTACTTAATTTTGGGCCCCTTTGTTCGGGGCCGCGCTTGGCAGGCTTGAGAACGCGCTGCGTCTTGCGCTCGATGTCGCTATGCTCATGCGGGCGACTCACTCGCTAAAGGCGGTCGAAATCATAGGTCCCGTGTCGCTGCGCCAAAGCGCGATTTTCTCCAACAACTTCAAGCTGATTTGCCCGGTCCAGCCTCGCCCCCAAAAATATTCCGCTTCTCGGCTAACCCAAATCACTCCTACAACTCCCGCCATCCCGTCCCGAGAAGAGGGGCGTTGGCCATCGTCACGAACGTTGGGACGGGTTGCGGTGGACGCGGCAGCGTCAGGCGCGAACGGTGTTTGCAGGGCGGTCCTCCGTGAGCGAGCACGACGCGCAGACGAACGGCGCTTAAACGCTTTCGCCAGACGTTTGGCCGGCGGCACTGGCTGGCTGAATGGTTTGGCGGAGGAAGCTGCGTACGGCAAAACCGTGTGGTCCCGGCACCCGTTGCTGGTGTCAAGCCGGCGGAGGATTGCAAAGCTCAACCGGGCAATGCAAGCCGCTAATTCGCTGGCGACGGAGGCAAGACGAATTCGTCTCCGGGGAGAGCTCGGCATAAGCCGTAAGACCATTGCGCAGGGAATGCCGGGATGCTCCGGCTGTACCTGTATGCTCGTGTGCGCATTCTTGAGTGCATCTTGCACACGAGATCGCGGGTGCAGCAAGCATCCGGCATTCCCTGCGCCCTCTGATTTCTGGAGGGACAAGGTTCATGCAAACCTCGGGCGCACTGCGCCGCGAGATCGTTGCGTCACATTCAGTTGTCATCGTCCGCCTTGTGCGCAATTGCGCACTGGGGCGGACGATCCAGTATTCCAGAGAAGTCAATGATTGAATCGATAAGCCACGGCGTACTGGATCACCCGCCTTCGCGGGTGATGACAGTTATTGATGTTGACACAGCTCAGCCCTCAAAACGGCTTGCTCAGAAACCTCGATCCCTTCAATCCGTAGCGCCACGGCAGATCGACCGCTTTTGTAATTCCGATCCGCACGCCCGCGGCGATGTCGGGTTTGCCGAGCCTCGCATGCAGCGCGAACGGCGGGTGATCGAGCGGCAATTCGTTATGTTTGACCGAGATGCCGAGCGCCTCGCAGAGCTTGCCGGGCCCGGAACACAGCGCGCGCTCCTCCTGCAGGCCCCGGCGTCGGCGCATAGCCGATATGCCATGGGTCGGCTGCAGCGCGCGGATCAGCACGGCGCTGGCCGAGCCTTCCGCCTCGCAGACGAAATTGGCGCACCAGTGGATGCCGTAGGAGCGGTAGACATAGGCAAAACCCGGCGGGCCGAACATCACCCGGTTACGCGGCGTCGGCCCATTGAAGGAATGCGCGGCCGGATCGGTGTGATGATAGGCCTCGACCTCGGTGATGATGCCGCCGACGCCGTCGACCAAGAGCGTCGCCCCGATCAGGTCGGGCGCGACCTCGTGAACGCTGCGGCCAAAGAACGAGCGTTTCAGCGGCTTGCCGAGGCGGGGGGCGGCGGCATCGGCCGGCTTCGGATTTTGAGGCATTTTCAAGTGAGAATCGTTCGCGGAACAGGTGAAATTAGTCATTATCTTGCACGTTCTGCTAGGTTTCGCGAGCCGGGCCAGCGGGCCTTGCGAGTCGGGTTGCAGGCGCGAGCAACACGGATTAGCTAGGTATTCTCGCCATTTCCGGACTTAACATGGTCGTTCTCGTCGATACCGTCTCCGCTACCCAGGTGCGCCCGCGTCACCCCGAAAAGGTGAACCGGCCGGATGCGCTGTCGCCGCCCAAACCTGACTGGATCAGGGTGCGCGCGCCGAATACCCGCGGCTACGCCGACACCCGCAAGATCGTCAAAGAGAACGGCCTCGTCACGGTGTGCGAGGAGGCCGGCTGCCCGAACATCGGCGAGTGCTGGGACAAGAAGCACGCCACCTTCATGATCATGGGGGACACCTGCACGCGGGCCTGCGCGTTCTGCAACGTCAAGACCGGCATGCCCGGCGCGCTCGACGCCGCCGAACCGGAACATGTGGCGGAGGCGACCTACAAGCTCGGGCTCGCACATATCGTCATCACCTCGGTCGATCGCGACGATCTGGCCGACGGCGGCGCCGAGCATTTCGCGCAGACCATCCGCGCCATCCGCTCGCGCTGCCCGACCACGACCATCGAAATTCTCACCCCGGACTTCCTGCGCAAGGAAGGCGCGCTCGAAGTGGTCGCGGCGGCCAGGCCCGACGTGTTCAACCACAATCTTGAAACCGTGCCGTCGCGTTATCTGACGGTGCGGCCGGGCGCGCGCTATTTCCATTCGATCCGGCTGCTGCAGCGGGTCAAGGAGATCGATCCGACGATCTTCACCAAGTCAGGCATCATGGTCGGCCTCGGCGAGGAGCGGCACGAGGTGCTGCAGGTGATGGACGATCTGCGCTCGGCCGAGGTCGATTTCCTGACCATCGGGCAATATCTGCAGCCGACCCGCAAGCATCACGCCGTCATGCGCTACGTGACCCCGGATGAATTCGGAGGGTATGAGAAGGTCGCCTACACCAAGGGTTTTCTGATGGTGTCGGCGAGCCCCTTGACCCGCTCGTCGCACCATGCGGGCGAAGATTTCGCCAAGCTGCAGGCGGCGCGCCTCGCGCGGACCCGCTAGCCCCGGATTGAACCAATGCAACGCGTTCTTGTCATGGGATCATCGGGGTCCGGCAAGTCGACATTTGCTCGACGGCTATCGGAGATGACGGGCGTTCCCTTCGTTTCGCTGGACGCGCTATACTGGAAACCCGGCTGGGTCAAATCCGACACGGCCGAGTTTCGCGGGCGGTTGACCGAGGTGGCGCTCCAGCCGCACTGGATCATGGACGGGAATTTCCCCTCGCATCTTGTCGAACTGCGCCGCGACGCCTGCGACACCGTGATCTGGTTCGATCTGCCGCGCTGGAGCTGCATGCTCGGCATCATGAAGCGGATCGCCGGCAGCTATGGCAGCGTTCGCCCGGAAATGGCTGAGGGTTGTCCGGAGAGAATCGACTTCGAGTTCTTTCGCTATGTCTGGACCTATCGCCGGCAACAGCGGCCGAAACTCCTGGACTATTTTGGGGGGCTGCGGGCCGATCAATCGCTGGTCTGCTTCACCGACCGGGCGCAGGCGAGCGACTATCTGAAGGAAATCGCGCTCAAGCAGAACCGGGAGAGTGTCCACTGATGCCGCGCTTTTCCAGCAAGCGCCGGGTTCATCACACCGCGCAGCAGATGTTCGATCTGGTCGCCGATGTCGAGCGTTACCCGGAATTCGTGCCGCTGTGCCAGTCGCTGAAAATACGTCAGCGCACGTCGAGGGGAGACGGCACTGAAATCATCGTTGCCGACATGACCGTGTCGTTCAAGCTGGTGCGGGAATCCTTCACCAGCCGGGTGACGCTGGATCGGCCGAACCTGAAGATCATGGTCGAATATCTGAAGGGCCCGTTCAGCAACCTCGAAAACCGCTGGACGTTCGAGTCGAAGTCCGAAACCGACTGCGATGTCGGGTTCTTCCTGTCCTACGAGTTCAGAAGCCGGATGCTGGCGATGCTGATGGGAACGATGTTCGACGCCGCGTTCCAGCGCTTCGCCGCCGCGTTCGAAAAGCGGGCGGATGCGGTTTACGGGAAGGGTGGGGCGCTATCAGGCAAGACTGGCTAGACATCAGCGAAGTCAGCGCGATCGGCCAGGCGCTGCGCGGCGGCGTCATAGTGCTTGCGCGCTTTTTCCCGCGCCGCGACGGAGTCGCCGCGCTTGATGGCTTCGACCAGCCGCGCCTGCTCCTCGATGGCGACCGCGGCGAGTTCCGTTGCCTTGGTATTCTTGACAGCGACCGATCGAAGTTTTTCGGCGATCTGGCTGTCGATCATCACGATGAAATTGAGCGCGTGTTCGTTGTCAGCCACCTTGGCGATGGCGTGGATGAGCTGACGCTCGGCCTCGAAATGACGCTCGGCGCCGTGATCGCTGTCGCCGATCGCGTCCCGCATCTCCTTGAGAATGGCTTCCATACGGGCGATGTCGCGGTTGGATCGCGCCTGCGCCGCATCCGCCGCGACCTCGATGACGACGCCGTTCCGCAAACGCAAGAGCTTCAACAGCTCCTTGCGCTTCTTGAAGCATTCCGGGCTGATCCGAAAAGCCGTACGCTCCTGCGGCTGGGCGATGAAGGCGCCAACGCCGACGCGGCTTTGAACGATGCCGTCATACTTGAGTTGCGAGATCGCTTCGCGCACGACGGTTCGCGCAACACCGAATTCTGTCGCCAGCGCCTGTTCGGACGGCAGGCGATCACCAGGCCGAAGCTCGCCCGCGAGCAGGGCGCTGGTCAGGCTGGCGACAATTTCCTCTGGCAATGAAGGGCTGCGCTCGACGGATTTGAATTTCACCAGATGTCCTGTCCAGATGGCGTCGTCGTCTGGCCCGTCGTTGCAATCCACGCCAGTCAGCAGGGAGGCATATCGAAATAAGGCTGGCGGCGCAATGGATTAATCCGGTTGTCAGACAGCCTGCGAGCATGGTAGCCGAGCAAAAATGGCTGGCGATGCAGCGAAGCTGCGACAAGCGAATGCCGGAAACCCAAGACACCATCAAACCATAACGGAAGGCTTGAGATGACGACATTCGAACGCGTTGGCTTTATCGGCCTCGGCGGAATGGGACGAGGGTTGGTGAAGAATCTCGTCGCCAAGGGCGTGGAGGTCACCGCCTATGATCTCAACCCGGCCGCCGTGGCGGTCGCCAAATCGTTTGACGCGACCGTTGCCAAGAGCGTCCAGGAGATCCGCGACAATTGCCGCATCATCATGATTTGCGTCAATGAAGCCGAGGATGTCGAGGCGTTGATGATTTGCGGCGACGGGCTGCTCGCCGGCCCGGCATCAGGGTTCATCATCGTGGATCACACCACTGGCAGCCCGCAGATGGTCGCGAAGCTCGACCGCATGGTGCGTGCGGCCGGCGGGCGCTACGCCGAGGCACCGATGACGCGGACCCCGAAACATGCCGATATCGGCAAAGTCAACGTCCTGTTCGGCGGCGAACGCGACCTGCTCGACGACCTCAGGCCCTATTTCGAGCTCTATGCCGAAAACATTTTCCACATCGGCCCGCTGGGACACGCCATCCGCCTCAAACTCATTCACAACTACATCGCCTTCGCCAATGTGGCGGCATGGTGCGAGGGGTTTGCGCTCGCCGCAAAGGACGGGCTCGATCTCTCGCAGGTGATCGGCATCATCTCGGCCGCCGGCGCCAAGAGCGGCATGCTCGATCTCTATGGCCAGGCCACGCTCGATGGCGACTTCACGCCGCTGATGTCGCTGGCGAACGCCCGCAAGGACGTTCGCTATTACGCACGCTGGCTGGAGGAAGCGGGCCTGCCGGGCTTTATGGCGGAGGCGGTGCACCAGACCTACCGGCAGGCGGCGCTGCTGGGGCACGACGGCGAGTCCTGCACCGCCGTCATCAAGGCCTATGAGGCCGTGACCGGGGTAGATGCGCGGATCGCACCGAAAGACCAACAACAAGAACAAGGAAAATGACCGGCGGCATATCTGACCTTGCAGGAAAACCGGTTGCTGGCGCCGACGCCAGTCTTTAAGCCGGTCCCAAATCCGTAATCCCGTAACCGAAGGATGAGGCGATGGACGTGAATCTTCGAACCGGTGGCCATATTCTGATCGAGCAACTGGCCCTGCACGGCGCCGACACCGTGTTCGGGGTGCCCGGCGAGAGCTTCCTGGCCGCGCTCGACGGCATGTACCAGAGCCAGCGCGTGCGGTTCATCAACGCCCGGCATGAGGGCGGAGCCGCCATGATGGCGGACGCCTATGGCAAGCTGACGGGCCGCCCGGGCATCGCGTTTGCCACGCGCGGACCCGGCGCCACCAATGCGTCCGCCGGCGTCCATGTCGCATTTCAGGATTCGACGCCCATGATCCTTTTGCTGGGCCAGGTCGGGCGCGACATGATGGAGCGCGAGGCGTTCCAGGAAATCGACTATCGGCTGATGTTCGGGCCGATGGCGAAATGGGTCGCCCAGATCGACGATGCGCGGCGGATTCCAGAGTTCATCTCGCGCGCCTTCTACACCGCGACCTCGGGCCGCCCCGGCCCAGTCGTGCTGGCGCTGCCCGAGGATATGCTGACCGACACAGCCGAGGTGCCGGATGCGCCGCCCTACACTCCGCTTCCCATCGCGCCTGATGACGGCGCCCTGCGGCAGTTCCATACGCTGCTTTCGGAAGCGAAGAAGCCGTTCCTGATTGTCGGCGGCGGCGGATGGAACGATCAGGCACGCCGCGATCTCGAGGCGTTTGCATCGGCGCATGAAGTGCCCGTCGGCGTTTCGTTCCGCTGCCAGGACTATTTCGATAATCTGCATCCCTGCTATGGCGGCCATGTCGGCATCGGCCTCGACGCAAAAATCGCCGACCGGATCCGCAACAGCGACCTAGTGATCGCGCTTGGCGCGAGGCTGGGGGAGGCCACCACATCCGGCTACACGATGTTCGATATTCCAAAACCGAGACAGCCGCTGGTACACGTCTATCCCGACCCCGAAGAGATCGGCCGCGTCTATTCGCCGACGCTCGGCGTTGTCGCGAGCAGCGCGGCCTTTGCGGCGGCGATCAAGCGGCTGGAGCCGAAGCATCGATCGCGCGCCGACTATGTCAAGGCGGCGCATGCCGACTATCTCGCCTTTGCCGAGCCGACGCGCTCGCCCGGCGACGTCCAGCTCTCGCAGATCGTGCGCGGTTTGAGCGATCGCTTGCCCCATGACACCATCATCTGCAACGGCGCCGGCAATTATGCGGTCTGGGTGCATCGGTTCTGGCGCTATCGGCAATATCGCACTGAACTCGCGCCGACGTCGGGTTCGATGGGTTATGGCTTGCCCGCGGCGGTCGCTGCCAAGCAGTTGCATCCGGAACGCATGGTGATCGCATTTGCCGGCGACGGCTGCTTCCAGATGACCGGGATGGAGTTCATGACGGCGGTGGAGAACCGGCTGCCGCTGATTGTGATCGTCTGCAACAACGGCATGTACGGCACCATCCGGATGCATCAGGAGCGGACCTATCCTGGCCGTGTTTCCGGCACCGATCTCGCCAACCCCGACTTCGCGGCGCTGGCGCGCGCCTGCGGCGGCTTTGGCGCCCATGTCGAGCGAACCGAAGACTTCGCGCGCGCGTTCGACGAAGCCGTGGCAAGCGGACTTCCGGCCATCATCGAGCTTTCGATCAGCCCGGAAGCATTGACGCCGGTGAGCTCGCTGAGCGAAACGCGCGCCAAGGCGCTGGCTGCGCAGGGTTGATACCGGCTTTACGTCCGCGTCGGCCGGCGTCGCTTGACGGCGCTGCGCCGTGGCGTTCGCGCCACCCGTGGGCGCAGGCGGCTCATCGTTTCGCGTCGCGGCTTGACGGGCGGCTGCGGTCCGCGCGCCAGCTCCATCAGCATGCGCAGCGCTTCCACCACGGAGCGCTGGCGCACGGTGGTGCGGCCGATCGCGCCGAAACGGAATTCGCGGTGGAGTATTTTTCCGTCGCGTGAGGCGACCGCGAAATGGACCAGGCCGACCGGCTTGCCCGGCGTGGCGCCGCCGGGACCGGCAATGCCGGTAATGGATACCGCGAGATCGACGCCGGCTTTTTCCAGGGCGCCGATTGCCATCGCGGTCGCGGTTTCCTTGCTGACCGCGCCGAAGGTCGCAAGCGTCGTCGCCTTGACGCCGAGCATCGCGCGCTTGGCATCGTTGGAATAGGTGACGAAACCGCGGTCGATCACGTCTGACGAGCCGGGAATGTCGGTGAGCGCGCCGGCGACCAGGCCGCCCGTGCAGGACTCTGCGGTGGCGATCGTCAGCTTGCGCATCCGGCACAAATCGAGCAGCGAGCGGGACAGGGCGCGCGCGTCGCTGCCGCTCATGTTACTCGCTCCAGGGCAGACGGATGGTGGCGCTCGCGGTCGCCGCGATGCCTTCCTCGCGGCCGGTAAAGCCGAGCCGTTCGCTGGTCGTTGCCTTGACGGCGACGCGCGAGATGTTCAGCCCGGTAATCTCGGCAATGCGGGCGCGCATGGTATCGCGCAGCGGGCCGATTTTCGGGCGCTCGCAGATCATCGTGACTTCGAGATTGGCGATCCTGCCGCCGCGCGCGGTGACGCGGTCGACGGCATATTTGAGGAACTTGTCGGACGCGGCGCCCTTCCACTGCGGATCGCTCGGCGGAAAGTGCGAACCGATATCGCCGTCCGCCAGCGCGCCAAGAATGGCGTCGACCAGGGCATGCAGGCCGACGTCGCCATCGGAATGGGCAAGAAAGCCGCGTGTATGCGGCACCCGTACGCCGCAGAGCATCAGATGATCGCCGTCGCCGAAAGCGTGCACGTCGTAACCGGTGCCGGTCCTGATGTCGCCGAGCTGGGCGGCGAGGCGGGCTTCCTCGCGGATGAAATCTTCAGGCGTTGTCAGTTTCATGTTTGCAGGATCGCCTTCAAAGGTCGCTACCGTCAATCCCGCCCATTCCGCGAGCGCCGCGTCGTCGGTGAAATCGCCGCGGCCGTCGCGCGCGGCGCGGCGATGGGCATCGAGAATCACATCGAAGCGAAACGCCTGTGGTGTCTGTGCGATTCGCAGCCGTGCGCGTTCGGGCGTGGCCTCGACATCGCCGGTATCGCTGATTTGCTTGATCGTGTCTGTGACCGGGATCGCAGGGACCGCCGCGCCGGTGCGGCCGGCGGCATCGATTGCTCGAGAAATCACCGCAGGGGTCACGAAGGGGCGCGCGGCGTCGTGGATCAGAACGATGTCGGGCTTCTCCGCCGCCAGCGCCTCGAGCCCGGCATGCACGGATGCCTGACGTGTCGCGCCGCCATTGGTGGGCGGCTGGTGGCGTAGTCCAGCGACGGCCGCATTGAAGATGGCGGCATCATCGGGATTCACCACCGGCTGCACGGCAAACACGTCCGGATGCCGGCAGAACGCCTCCATGGCGCGGAAAATTACCGTCTGTCCGCCGATCTCGCGATATTGCTTGGGTCCGCCGCTGCCGGCGCGAAGCCCGCGTCCGGCTGCGACGAGGATGGCTGCGGTACGCTCAGGTCTGGGCATCTGGACTCAAATACGAACGAATCAGGGTTGGGGAGGGCGTTCAGGCCGCGCTGGCGCACAGCCCTTACCATGCCGAATACGGAAAACAGAGTGATTCCCATCACCTGTGGGAAAAGCGGTTTTTGTTGCAGTGCACTTGCACAAATGATAGATCTGTCTAAAGTGTAGGCAAGAAGCTTGACTGCCCAAGATTTGTGCTCACAATATGCCTCGACGGTTGCAATGAAGCCGCCGCCATAACCATGAGATCGACGTGACCGGCCCGGAAAGTTCACGCTCTAAGCCGTTGAAAATAGGCGAGATTGCTGCCGCCAACCGGGTTCTCCTGGCGCCGATGTCCGGCGTCACCGATGCCCCCTTTCGACGTCTTGCCGCCACCCTCGGCGCCGGACTGGTCGTCTCAGAGATGACCGCCAGCGACGAACTCGTGCACGGCAGGCCGATGTCGCTTCTGCGCTGCGAGACAGCCGGTGTCGGACCGCACGTCGTTCAGCTCGCGGGTTGCGAGGCGCATTGGATGGCGGAGGGCGCACGGGTTGCGGAAGCGGCCGGCGCCGACATCATCGATATCAACATGGGTTGTCCGGCACGTCATGTCACCGGCGGCCAGTCCGGCTCGGCGCTGATGCGCGATCTCGATCATGCGCTCAAGCTGATCGAGGCGACGATCGCAGCGGTGAAAGTGCCGGTGACGCTGAAGATGCGGCTTGGCTGGGACGATCGCTCGCTCAACGCGCCCGAACTGGCGCGCCGCGCAGAGCAGGCTGGCGTGCAGATGATTACCGTGCACGGGCGCACGCGTTGCCAGTTCTACAAGGGCGCGGCCGATTGGGCTGCCGTGCGCGCGGTCAGGGACGCGGTCTCCGTGCCTCTCGTCGTCAACGGCGACATCACTTCATTCGAGAAGGCGGTCCAGGCGCTGGAAGTGTCGGGCGCGGACGCCGTGATGATCGGGCGCGGTGCGCAGGGCCAGCCCTGGTTGCCGGGGCAGATCGGCCGCCGGCTCGAAACCGGGAAGGCCGAGGTAACGCCGGCGCTTTCCGAGCAGCTCATCCACATTCGAGCGCTCTACGACGAAGTTTGCAGCCACTATGGGCTGCGCATCGGGCTCAAGCACGCGCGCAAGCATCTCGGCTGGGCCCTGGAGATCGCAGCTCAGTGCAGCCGCGCGCCGGCCGAGACGCTGAAGGGCTGGCGCCAAAGGATTCTGACGGCGGAGGATCCGCATCGCGTGCATCGCTCGCTGCAGGACGCGTTCGACGATTTTGCATGGAGGGCTGCTGCATGAGTTCAGCCGCAGAACATCGCCGCCCCGTGCCCGCCGACAGCGAGGCCATCCTCAACGCGCTGCCCAATCCGGTGCTGCTGGTGGCGCCCGATGGCCGCATCGTCGACGCCAATATCGCCGCCGAATCCTTCTTCGAGATCTCGACGCAATTTTTGCGGCGGCAGTCGCTGAAGGAACTGGTGCCGTTCGGCAGTCCGCTGCTGGCGTTGATCGACCAGGTGCGCGCGAGCGCCTCGCCGGTCAACGAATACAAGGTCGATCTCGGTACGCCCCGCATCGGCGGCGATCGCCAGGTCGATCTTCACGTCGCCCCGCTCACCGAACGGCCCGGCCATATCGTCGTGATGCTGCAGGAGCGCACCATCGCCGACAAGATGGACCGGCAACTGACACATCGAAGCGCGGCGCGCTCGGTGATCGCGCTGGCGGCGATGCTGGCGCATGAAATCAAGAATCCGCTGTCTGGCATCCGCGGCGCGGCGCAATTGCTGGAGCAGGCGGCCTCATCCGAAGACCGGATGCTGACACGGCTGATCTGCGACGAGGCGGACCGCATCGTCACGCTGGTCGACCGCATGGAAGTATTCGGCGACGACCGTCCGGTGGCGCGCGGACCGGTCAACATCCACTCCGTGCTCGACCACGTCAAACGGCTGGCGCAGTCCGGCTTCGCCCGCAACATCCGCTTCGTCGAGGAATACGATCCGTCATTGCCGCCGGTGCTGGCCAATCAGGATCAGCTCATTCAGGTGTTCCTCAATCTAGTGAAGAATGCCGCGGAGGCCGTCGCCGATCTGGGCAGCGATGCTGAGATTCAACTCACCACCGCCTTCCGTCCCGGCGTTCGCCTGTCGGTGCCCGGCAAGAAATCGCGGGTGTCGCTGCCGCTCGAATTCTGCGTCAAGGACAACGGCTCCGGCGTGCCGGAAGACCTGCTGCCGAACCTGTTCGATCCCTTCGTGACGACGAAACAAACCGGCAGCGGGCTCGGCCTGGCGCTGGTTGCCAAGATCGTCGGCGATCACGGCGGCATCATCGAATGCGAATCCCAGCCGCGGAAGACCACGTTCCGCGTGCTGATGCCGATGTTCAATCCCACCAAACAGTTCGACCAAAGCAACCGCGACGGCGTTCCGGGTACGCTGCCGCCTGCCTCACAGGACGCAAGATGAGGAGTACCAATGCCCGCAGGTAGCATACTCGTTGCCGATGACGATACCGCCATCCGCACGGTTCTGAACCAGGCGCTTTCGCGCGCCGGATATGAAGTTCGTCTGACCGGCAACGCCGCGACGCTGTGGCGCTGGGTAAGCCAGGGCGAGGGCGATCTCGTCATCACCGACGTGGTGATGCCCGACGAGAATGCGTTCGACCTCTTGCCGCGGATCAAGAAGATGCGGCCGAGCCTGCCCGTCATCGTCATGAGCGCGCAAAACACCTTCATGACGGCGATCCGGGCCTCGGAACGCGGCGCCTATGAATATCTGCCGAAACCATTCGACCTGAAGGAGCTCATCACCATCGTCGGCCGCGCACTGGCCGAACCGAAGGAGCGGGTGGCAAGTTCGGCCGACGAGGGCGAATTCGATTCGATCCCCCTGGTCGGCCGCTCGCCGGCGATGCAGGAAATCTACCGGGTGCTGGCGCGGCTGATGCAGACCGACCTCACGGTGATGATCTCCGGCGAGTCCGGCACCGGCAAGGAACTGGTCGCCCGCGCACTGCATGACTACGGCAAGCGCCGCAATGGCCCGTTCGTCGCCGTCAACATGGCGGCGATCCCGCGCGACCTGATCGAATCCGAATTGTTCGGCCATGAGCGCGGCGCGTTCACCGGCGCCAACACCCGCGCGTCGGGCCGGTTTGAGCAGGCCGAAGGAGGCACGCTGTTTCTCGACGAAATTGGCGACATGCCGATGGAAGCGCAGACGCGGTTGCTGCGCGTGCTGCAACAGGGCGAATACACCACCGTCGGCGGCCGCACCCCGATCAAGACCGACGTTCGGATCGTGGCGGCGAGCAACAAGGATTTGCGCATCCTGATCCAGCAGGGGCTGTTCCGGGAAGATTTGTTCTTCCGACTCAACGTCGTGCCGCTGCGCCTGCCTCCGTTGCGGGAGCGGATCGAGGATCTGCCTGATCTGATCCGGCATTTCTTCTCGCTCGCCGAAAAGGACGGCTTGCCGCCCAAAAAACTCGACACGCTGGCGCTGGAGCGGCTCAAGCAGCACCGCTGGCCCGGCAACGTGCGCGAACTCGAGAATCTCGCACGCCGGCTGGCGGCGCTTTACCCGCAGGACGTCATTACGGCCTCGGTGATCGATGGCGAGCTGGCGCCGCCGGCGGTCACCTCGGGCGGCAACGCCCCGATGGGCGTGGAGAACCTCGGTGGCGCGGTCGAGGCCTACCTGTCCTCGCACTTCTCCGGCTTCCCGAACGGCGTGCCGCCGCCGGGCCTCTACCACCGCATCCTCAAGGAGATTGAGGTGCCGCTGCTCACCGCGGCGCTGGCGGCCACGCGCGGCAACCAGATCCGCGCGGCCGACCTGCTCGGCCTCAACCGCAACACGCTGCGGAAGAAGATCAGGGACCTCGACATTCAGGTCTACCGGAGCGGCGGCTAGCGATTGCATCCGCCGTCCTTCGGTTGATCATTGCGCGGTCCAGCCACCATCGATGGCAATGGCGGTGCCCGTGATTTGATCTGCGGCAGCCGAGCACAGGTGCCACCGAGCTGCGCCGGCGAGACGAAATCCAGCGATGGCTGCTTTTCCGTCAATAGCGTTCGTCGCTTCCTTCTGGCTGACGTGTCTCTGCGGAGACGTCGCTGATCTGTTTTTCGACCAGCGGCATCCGCACCCAGCCGGAAGGGCGCGCACTCATTACGATATGAGTAGCGCGCCCTGTTCGGCCCTGATCAACAAGCGGTCAGTAGTCCCAGAAGACCGGTACCCAACGAAAGGCGTCGCCGTCGACCGCCACATGGCCGACGGATGGGAACGGCAGGTGAGTGGCCACCAGCAGCCCGCCGGTCTCAGCCAGTTCCCGCAAAAGACGGACCCGGACGCGGGCCGCCTCCTCGGGGTCGTGTTCGAAGCCGTTGAACCACTCGGGGTGTTCGAACCCGACCGCGAACACGGCGTCGCCGGCGAACGTCAGCCGGTCGCCGCCGGACGCTAGGCGGACCACGCTGTGCCCGGGGGTGTGGCCGCCGGTGCGATGGACGATCACCCCCGGCGCCACCTCGTACTCCTCCTCGAACGGCCGCAGATGGCTGCGGTACTCTTTCATGAACCGCTTGGCGGTCGACCGAAGCGCGTCCGGGAAACCCGGCGGCATGGAGACGCGGGAGAAATCGGGCGCCTCCCAGAACTTGACCTCAGCGGCCGCCACGTGGATCCGCAGGTCCGGACGCAGCCGCTCCTTCACCCCGTCGACGAGCAGCCCGCCAACGTGGTCCATGTGCATGTGGGTAAGCACCACGTCGGTCACGGACGCGAGATCGATGCCGGCGGCCTCCAGTCGCTTGATCAACTGCCCGGCCCGCGGCAAATGCAAGTCCGGGTCCAACCCTAGCCCAGCGTCGATTAGGATGGTCCGGCCGCCGCTACGCACCACGACCACGTTCAACGCCCAGTCGAAAGCGTCCGGCGGCAGGAACATGTCGTTCAGCCAAGCTGCCCGGACGGCCGGAGCGGCGTTGTGTCCCAACATTGCGGTTGGGAGCGGTAGCACGCCGTCGCTGACCACCAGCACGTCAATGTCGCCGATGCGCAGCGCGTAGCGCGACGGGACCAACTCTTCAGGCTCCCGTCTGCCGGGGCGTGAGGTGTTGTTGAGGCTCATGTCTGTTAGGCTCATGTTTGTCTCCTGTTTCATGGTAAAGGCTGCTGGCTGGTCTCGGTTGAGCAGGCCGCGCAGCCAGCGGGAAGCGCGGCCGTCATCGCTTGGGCGTCTAGAGGTCAGTCACGCGTTCCGGATCGGCCGAGGCGAGCGCAGCGGCGCGCTCGGCCTTTGGCGGATAGATCCAGACCGTGTTGATCTCCTGCTTGGTCTTCTTGGCGACATCGCCGACCATCTCGACCTTGCGCTCCCAGCCGCGCGTGAACAGCGCGCCGGCTTCGCCGAGATCGAGACAAGTGACGTAGGCCTTCTGGTGATACGGCTTGGTCAGCACGCCCAGCAGTTCGGCCGCGGCATTGTTGCCGGCAAAGGCGCCCATCCGCGTGGCGTGCTGGCACGACATCAGCGCGTAGTTGCCGACATCGTCGCAGGCGGCGCGCGCGGCATCGCCGGTGGCGAACACGCCGGCGACCCCCGGCACGCGCAGCTCGCGGTCGACGAGCAGGCGGCCGAAATTGTCGCGCTCGGCGGGGATCTGCTGCGTCAACGGCGCGGCGCGAATGCCGGCCGCCCAGATCACCGTCTCGGTTTCGATGCGTTCGCCGTTGGAAAGCGTGACGCCGGATTCGTCCAGCGAGGCGACGCCGGCGCCGAGCCGGGTCTCCACACCGAGCTTGCTCAGGGCGTCCTCGATGACGGGACGGGGGCCTTCGCCCATATCGGGAGCGATCGCACTGTTGCGGTCGACGATGATGACGCGCGGCTTGGCGTCCTTGCCGAGGATTTTGCGAAGCCGCGCCGGCATCTCCGTGGCCGCTTCGATGCCGGTGAACCCGCCACCAGCAACGACGATGGTGTCGCGCCCGTTCATTGCCGGCCGATCGGCAAGGCGATGCAGATGCTTGTCGAGGGCGACCGCGTCCTCGAGCTGATCGACGCTGAAGCCGTGCTCGGCAAGGCCGGGAATGTTGGGGCGGAACAGCCGGCTGCCGGTGGCGACGACCAGCCGGTCGTAGGACAGCGTCTTCCGCGTGCCCTTGGCGGTCGCGATCTGCACCACGCGGGCCTTGGCGTCGATCGTCTCGGCGCTGCCTTGCACATAGTCGACATCGATGGCCTTGAGGACATCCAGCAGCGGTGCCGACAGGGTCTCGGGCTTCTGTTCATAGAGCCGCGGACGGACCACCAGCGTCGGCTCGGGAGCTACCAGCGCGATCTCGAGCTGTTCGGGCGAGACGCCCTGGATGTCGCGCAGGCGGGCGGCAGAAAGTGCGGCGTACATGCCGGCGAAGCCGGCGCCAATGATGATAAGTCGCATGTGATTTACTCCTGTGGTTGGGTTTCGATTCAAAGACGTGAAGGAGAACTAGGTCGCCATGAACGCGAGCAGTTCAGCGTTGACGAGGTCGGCATGGGTCGTGCACATGCCGTGCGGCAGCTTCTCGTGGATTTTGAGTTTGCCGTTCTTCAGCAATTTCGCTGAAAGGGGGGCAGAGTCGGCGACAGGCACGATCTGATCGTCATCACCGTGCAGGACGAACGTCGGCACCGTGATGCTCTTCAGGTCTTCGCTGAAGTCGGTCTCCGAAAATGCTTTTATGCCCTCGTGGTGCGCCTTGGCGCTGCCCATCATGGCTTGGCGCCACCAGTTCCAGACAACCGCCTGCGATACCTTGCTGCCCGGGCGATTGTATCCGTAGAATGGACCGCTTGCGAAATCGAGATAGAACTGTGACCTGTTGGCGGCAAGCTGGCTGCGCAAACCGTCGAACACTTCAATAGGCAAGCCGCCGGGATTGGTATCTACCTTCAGCATTAGCGGCGGCACGGCAGCAATCAGTACCAGCTTGGCCACGCGATCCTTGCCGTAACGCGCGACGTAGCGCGTGGCCTCGCCGCCGCCGGTGGAATGGCCGACGTGAACGGCATTGCGAAGATCGAGATGTTCAACGACAGCCGCGACATCGGATGCGTAGTGATCCATGTCGTGCCCGTCGCTCACCTGGCTCGAACGACCATGACCGCGGCGATCATGCGCGATGACGCGATAACCCTTGCCAACGAAGAAGAGCATCTGCGCATCCCAGTCGTCGGAACTAAGTGGCCAGCCGTGATGAAAGACGATCGGCTGAGCGGTCTTCGGGCCCCAATCCTTGTAGAAGATTTGGACGCCATCTTTAGTCGTAACGGTGGTCATGGGTCGTTCCTTTCAGGAAAGCACTTCGTATGTGGTTTGATTCTCTCGAAGATCCGCGCGCTACCGGCCGCTGCTCCTCATGGAGGCAGCGATCGACGACGACGCGAAGACGTGAAACGAAGGCGCCAGGCTGTTATGGAGGCGCGCAATCCAGCATGAGCGGCATCGGCATGGGACGTTCACATGCCGTGCGGCAGCTTCTGGAACTGAGTGGCAAGCCGCGTTGAAAGACGACCGAATGAGCGGGCCTCGGACGCCAATCCCCAGGGATCGGGACGCCGTCCTTGATCATGATGGAAAGCATCGGACTGGTGGTTCGAGCGGCTTGCGCCGGATTTTCCGTCTCTTCGCCAGTCGGCGATGTGAAGCGAACCGTCAATGAAAGCCCGTACATGAGGGCGCTTGCGACGACCCTCCGTCGTGATGTGACGGCATATGGGCCGATCAAATTCTTCCAGGCCATTGCTTGTCTCCTGTAGGCGTGAGCACCGCGATGGTCCTTATCTAGCGGACCAAACCTGTGACTGCCCCAGAGCGATTGCCGGACCTGTCGAGAGATTGCTGTTAACGCCTGCGCCTCCGCCAATCGCTCGGGGTTTCTCCGGTCAGCTTCCGGAACGCCGCGGCAAAGGCGGTTTGCGAGGCATAGCCGAGCTCCTCTGCGACCGAGACGACCGAGGCGTCGGTGTCGCGCAGCATGTTCATGGCTTGCTCGAGCCGGTACTGACGCAGCCAGGCATGCGGCGAAAGGCCGGTGCTCTCCTTGAAGGCGCGGCAGAAGTGGAAGCGCGACAGGCCGGCATCCGAAGCCAGCGCCGCGAGAGAGACGTCCGCATCGCTGTCCGAGCGCAAGCGTTGGGTGGCACGGAGCAGGACCTTCGGCGACAGCCCACCCATGGTCGGCTGGATCGTGGTTGGCGAGCCGGTATGCGCAACCAGCACGCGCGTGGCCAGGAGGTCTGTCAGCTGATGCCTAAACAGCGTATCCAGGGCCCCATTGCCCTCCAGGGAATCGGCCGCGCTCAACAGCAATCGGGATGTGATGGGGTCAGGATGCCCCGTTCGTTCCAGGAGATTGATCGGTGTAGCGGTGTCGGCTTCGTCGGCAACGCGCTTGAGCGTGGTGTGAGGAAGATAGAGCTGAACGACATCAACGGGTTTCGGAATATCCCATCGGGAGCTTGATCCTTCCGGAATGATGATCACAACCCCGGGACGAAACGTTCCAATCGCAACCGATCTTCCTGACCGCCGCTCCACGCGCTGCATCGAGCCGTTGTAAGCCATGATGACGTGATCGGTCATGGGCTCGACGACGTCGTGCAATGGTTCATGTTTCCAGTGGGCGATCGTGCCGCTGGATGGGTCTGAAGCCATGCGGAGCGGTTGGGTGTGAAGCACGCGTGCCATCTCCGCATCGGCAGAACGGCGCTGGGCGTTCAGCAAATCGCGCTGGTGCGCCTCGGAAGTGTCTGGCTGATTTTGGTGCGAAAGATTGCGCGGGATTGACTGGCTGCTCATGAACCTTTCCTCGCCGTTGAGAAGCATCGTTGAGCGTTCGGTGCGCGTTCTAGGCGCGTAGAACTACGGGGTCTTTCCCAAAGCCACCATGCTTTGCCCGATTCTGCTCCAAGCCGCCTTCAGGCGCCTCGCATGCAACCAAAGTCGAAAATCAGGCGCGGCGAACCGCGTCGCTTGCTGCTGTCGAACTGGGCAGTCGACCGAAAACGCTCTCATCTTGAGCGCTGTTGCAAATGGTCAACAGCGCTGACGGCGCGGACGAAGCTATCAAGCTTTGTGTCACGAAACTGACACGGTGCAGCCTCGGTGAAACGGGCAATGGGACCTCGCCGCAAGTCTCGAAAACTTGTTCCGCGGGGAATCTAGACGGTCTCTTGCTGATCCCCGATAATAGTGGCGCGCGAAGCGACGATGACCGGCTCCGGTCGAACTCCACTTATGAGACTGACGCATATGACACAAGCGAGCACCTTCGGCCGGAGGCTCGGGCAGTTCTTGCACCTGAAGGATGCGCCACCGTCGCTGATCACGCGTTCGCTGCGCGGCATGGAGCTCGCGGTCACCGAAACCCGGGATGACAACCCGGTGCCGGGTCTTTCCGGCTCGTTCACCCTTGAGGATGCCTTTGTCGTCAGCCTGAAACTTCACAATTTCCCGGACTGCGAACTCTGGGAGAACGGCAAGTGCATGATGAAGGCGGATGTCCCGGCGGGCGCAACATATCTGTACGATCTCAAGCACGATCCGCGCTATGTGATCGACAAGCCGTTCCACTCCCTGTTTTTCTATTTGCCGCGCTCGGCGCTCGACGGCCTCACTGAGCAGTCCCGCACGTCGCGCGTCGGTCAGCTCGCCTGTGAACTCGGCGTCGGCCATGACGACGCGATCGTCCGTCATATCGGCGCGTCACTGCAGCAAGGGCTGCGTCGGCCGGACGAGACCAACCAGCTTTTCATCGATCACATGATGCTCGCGCTCACCGCGCACGTCGCCCAGACCTATGGCGGACTGCGACACAGCGCCGAACTGGCGCGCGGCGGACTTGCGCCGTGGCAGGCAAAGCGCGCCTGCGAAAGGCTCGAGTCCGACCTCGGCGGAAAGCTTTCATTGCACCAAATCGCGGCAGAGTTTGATCTCTCGGTCAGCCATTTTTCGCGCGCATTTCGCATCTCCACCGGCCAGCCGCCGCACCAATGGCTGCTTCGTCAGCGCGTGAATACAGCCAAGCAATTGATGACGATTCGCGACCTTTCGCTTTCAGAAATTGCAATATCGGCCGGGTTCGCTAATCAAAGCCACTTCACGCGGGTGTTTACTTCCGTGGTCGGCGTCAGCCCCGGAGTGTGGCGTCGCGAAATGCAGGGCGGGCCGGAAAGCGAAACGTGATCGGAGCCGCGGCTGAAGTTTCGTCCGCTCAGCGACGCCTTGTCTGATGCGAGATAGGGTAGGCGACGCGGCGGGCCGCAAACATCTCGTCCGGCGGATGACCGATGCCTTCGGCCAGAG
Source organism: Bradyrhizobium sp. 170 (assembly GCF_023101085.1). Lineage (NCBI taxonomy): Bacteria > Pseudomonadati > Pseudomonadota > Alphaproteobacteria > Hyphomicrobiales > Nitrobacteraceae > Bradyrhizobium > Bradyrhizobium sp. 170. The sequence continues at coordinate 4,572,931 of NZ_CP064703.1, forward strand.
TTGCCGGATTGAAGACGGGCTCGTCGCACGCATCGTTTGCTTCAATGCCGGTGATCACGATCGTTCCCAGCCGAACCGCTTCGCGTCCGTCCTCATCGGGCCATCGGATGGTCACGTCCGTGACGGGGTCGCCGGCACGGTCCAGCAGCGCCATCACGCTGAACCTCATATCGCGAGCCGCGATCCGGGATTCGAGGTCGTGCAGCAAGTCGGTGGCTTTTGCCCTGGCCGCGGCCCCGGGCTGCGTCGCCCGTTCGCCGACTGGCGAGACCTTGAACTTGATGAACCGTGTCTCGCCTTTTGAATTCGTCGCGGGAAACGCATGCACGCCCCAATAGGTTGTGGAGGCAAAGCTTGCGGGCGGCGGATGCGCGGCGATGTAGCTCGCCTGATGCAGCGTCTCGGGATTGGCGGCTGAGAATGCTTCGACCTTTTCCACATCCGGCCTGCCGTCGGGTCCTGGAATGCGCGCTCGGAGGAAAGCCAACATCTGGTCACGCGTTCTCGCGAGATGAACCGGGGCGCTCTGTGTGAAAATTTCCGAGCGCTGGCCATCGCTGCCAAGCCGGAAGCTGAAGCCGCGCAGCAACGTGTCGTTGGTGTCGAGGCCTCCTTCCACCGAGAAACGCGCCAGCACGCGCGATGGTTTGGTGAAGCTACAGGATTTGGTGATCTCCTTGGCCTGATCGGATGGGGCATAGGTGCCGCGAACGCATCGCCCCCTGGCAAAGCTGGCACGTGCCGCCGGAAGGCCGGCTACCCCCTTCATAGCGGCGACGATGGATGTGGAACTGGCAGGGCCGCGCGGGAACTTGGGCAGGATGGGACCTCGGGTTCGAAACGTTGCTGCACGTTTCTGGCGCAGGACAGCTTGAGCGTCTTTCCTGAACCCCCCATGCCTTGTCCGATTATGCGACAAAGCTTGCCGATGACAGCTTGCCCATTGGGTTGCCGTTACGTTGCGGCTAATGGTCGGTGAGGCCTGCATTCGTGATTCGGCGTTTTGGTAATTTTATCACTTGCATGAAAAGAATGCCTGTAAACGCTTGATAATACGATCATCTTACTGATGCCGCATTTCGGCAACATTGTGATATGAATGCATCAGTCCGCGACAGGCGGGCCCAAGCCCTTTCAAATCACCGATTGCCGGAATGACCACCGCAGAGACGACCTCGGCACAACCACTCGACCCGTCGCTAGCCGAATCCGGAGGAGGGATCCTGCGGAAGTGGGTGGCGCCGTTTGCGGTCGCGATCGCGCTGCTGTCGGCATTTCTGACCTTCATGGTCCTGAGCGGCCTGACACCGATCGAGCCGACCCGCCACGTCGTCTATTCGTTCCTGCTGATCAATGCGGCGACCATCCTGCTGCTGGTCGGCATCATCGTCCGCGAAGTCTGGCTGGTGATTCAGGCCCGGCGGCGTGGACGGGCGGCGGCGCGGCTGCACGTCCAGATCGTCAGCCTGTTCTCGATCATTGCCGTGCTGCCGGCGGTGCTGGTCGCCGTCGTCGCCAACGTGACTATCGACCGCGGCCTGGACCGGCTGTTCTCCGGCCCGACACGCGAGGTGATGCAGAACTCGCTGATCGTCGCCCGGGCCTACACCTACGAACATGCGCAGCTGATCCGCGGCGACATCCTGGGGATGGCCAACGACATTGCCCGTGCAAGGCCTCTGTTCGACCAGGACCGCCGGTCGTTTCGCGAATTGCTGACGATGAGCGCCACCTCCCGGAATTTGCCGGGAGCCATGCTGATCGACAAGGATCGCACCGTCCTGGAGACGGCGCAAACCGGCATCAAGCAGGAATTCACGACGCCGCCACAGGACTTTCTCAGCAACGTCAATGAAGAAGAGCCGCAGATCGCGGTCTTCCCCGACGCGAACTACGTGGCGGCGGTGATCCGGTTGCGCGCCTTCGACGATACCTTCCTGTACGTAGCCCGGCTGCTCGATCCCCGCGTGGTCGCGCAGCTCAAGCAGACCGAGGCCAGCGTCGCCGAATACGCCCAGATCGAATCCCGCCGGCTCGGCATTCAGGTCGCCTTCGCGCTGATGTTTGCGGTGATCGCGCTGACCATTCTGATGGCGTCGGTGCTGATCGGGTTGAATTTTGCCAACTGGCTGGTGGCGCCGATCCGAAATTTGATGAGCGCCGCCAATATCGTTTCGACCGGCGATCTGCATGTCCAGGTGCCGGTCCACAAATCCGAAGGCGACCTCGCGCAACTCGGCGAGACCTTCAACAAGATGACGGCCGAACTGCGCACCCAGCGCGACGAGCTGGTCAGCGCTTCGGACCTGATCGACAGCCGCCGCCGCTTCATCGAGGCGGTATTGTCCTCGGCCAGCGCCGGCATCATCGGCGTCGACGCCTCGGGCAGCGTCGGCATCCTGAACCGCTCGGCCGAGAAACTGATCGGCCATGCCGAATCCGAGACGCTGGATCATCCGCTTTCGGATGTGTTGCCCGAGCTCGACGACATGATGAAGACCGCGCGCGAGGGCACGCAGCGCTTGGTGCAGGGCCAGATCACGATTACGCGCGACGGCCATGAGCGCAATTTGTCGGTCCGCGTCAGCGCCGAGCAAACCAGCCAGTCGCGCGACAGCTACATCATCACGCTCGACGACATCACGGAGCTCGTCTCCGCGCAGCGGACATCGGCATGGGGCGACGTTGCGCGCCGCATCGCCCACGAAATCAAGAACCCGCTGACGCCGATCCAGCTTTCGGCCGAACGCATTCGCCGTAAATTCGGCAAGGTCATCACCGAAGACAAGGGCATCTTCGAGCAGTGTACCGACACCATCGTGCGGCAGGTCGACGACATCAGGCGGATGGTTGATGAATTCTCTCGCTTCGCGCGGATGCCAAAGCCGGTCATGGAGGGCGAGGACGTCGCCGACACCGTGCGGCAGGCGGTATTCCTGATGAAGGTTGGGCATCCCGATCTCGATATCGAGGCCGATATCAAGCAGGATCCGATGCGCGCGCAGTTCGACCGCCGGCTGATTTCGCAGGCGCTGACCAACATCATCAAGAACGCGACGGAGGCGATCGAGCAGGTGCCGCCGGAAGAACTCGGCAAGGGACGCATCGACGTCATTGCCGCGCGCGAAAACGACGACATCGTGATCGACGTGATCGACAATGGTATAGGCCTGCCGAAGGTGAGCCGTGCGCGGCTGCTGGAGCCCTATGTGACGACGCGCCAGAAGGGCACCGGGCTCGGGCTCGCCATCGTCGGCCGCGTGCTGGAAGACCATGGCGGCCGCATCGAACTCAAGGATGCCTCCGATTTCAGGGCAGGGCAGCGCGGCGCCTGGATGCGGCTGCGGTTCGCCGTGTCCGGTCATGCGCCGAAGGCGGAAGCAAAGCAGCCGGATTCGGGCACGAAACCGCAGGTTGACCAAACAAAAGCGCCGTCAGGCGAAACCAATGAGGCGGCATCCGCGACCAATGATGAAGCAAAAACCGAAGCCGCGACAGGCAACTGACAAGACAGGTGTAACCCATGGCCAGTGACATTCTGATTGTCGATGACGAAGCCGATATTCGTGACCTCGTTGCGGGCATCCTGGACGACGAAGGTTTCAGTACCCGGACCGCGCGCGACAGCGATTCCGCCCTTGGCGAGATTGCCAACCGCCGTCCGCATCTGGTGTTTCTCGACATCTGGCTGCAGGGCTCCAAGCTCGACGGCCTGCAACTGCTCGAGCAGATCAAGAAGGATCACGCCGACGTTCCTGTGGTGATGATCTCCGGCCACGGCAACATCGAGACCGCGGTGGCTGCGATCAAGCGCGGCGCCTATGACTTCATCGAAAAGCCGTTCAAGTCGGACCGGTTGATCCTGGTGGCGACACGGGCGCTGGAAACCTCGCGGCTCAAGCGCGAGGTGAAGGAACTCAAGCAACTGGCTCCCACCGCGAGCGTTCTCACCGGCCGCTCCGCCTGCATGAACCAGTTGCGCCAAACCATCGATCGGGCGGCCAAGGCCAACAGCCGCATCCTGATCGTCGGCCCCTCCGGTTCGGGCAAGGAACTGGCCGCGCGCACGCTGCACAATGCATCGAGCCGCTCTGAAGGACCGTTCGCGGTGATCAACGCCGCGGCGATCACGCCGGAGCGGATGGAAGTCGAGTTGTTCGGTATCGAGCAGTCGAACGGCGAGCAGGCGCGCAAGCCGGGCGCGCTGGAAGAGGCCCACGGCGGTACGCTGTTCATCGACGAAATCGCCGACATGCCGCGCGAGACCCAGAACAAGATCCTGCGCGTGCTGGTCGATCAGACCTTTCAGCGCTCGGGCGGCACCGCCAAGATTCATGTCGATGTTCGCATCATCTCCTCGACGGCGCGCAACCTGGAGGAAGAGATCGCAGAAGGGCGCTTCCGCGAGGATCTCTACCATCGGCTGTCGGTGGTGCCGATCCGCGTCCCCCCGCTGTCGGAACGCCGCGAGGACATCCCCGAACTGATCGACTATTTCATGGACCAGATATCGGCGGCGACGGGCTTGCCGAAGCGGCAGATCGGCCAGGACGCCATGGCGGTGTTGCAGTCGCATGTCTGGCCCGGCAACGTCCGCCAGCTCCGCAATAATGTCGAGCGCGTCATGATTCTGGCCGGCGGCGGCCCTGAAGTGATCATCACCGCCGACATGCTGCCTCAGGATGTGGGTTCGATGGTGCCGGCGATGCCGACCAGCAACAATGGCGAGCACATCATGGGGCTGCCGCTACGTGAGGCGCGGGAGGTGTTCGAGCGTGACTACCTGATCGCGCAGATCAGCCGGTTCTCGGGCAACATTTCGCGCACCGCCGAATTCGTCGGCATGGAGCGTTCGGCGCTACACCGCAAGCTCAAGGCGCTTGGGGTTGGCTGAGACTTGAGTGAATCGCGCGTTCGCTGCCTGCCGGAATCTGCGGCTCATCTCGCTCGCTTTGAGCCGATCCATGCACTTGCTTTGGAATATTTATCTCTTTCCGCGCTTTTATGGAGAATGGCCACTGGGTTCCGGCTAGGCAGGGTCCGAACCGGCTTGCCTTAAAAGCGCGCGTACCCTCTAATCGTATTGCCGAGCCGACCGGAGGGGGATCTCAGGGGACGCCGGCAAGTCGGGGGCAGGCTCCATGAGAGAGCAACAGCCGGCTTAATAAAAAGAAACACACTGCGGGACAAAAACAATGGCGGCAGACCGCGCACAAAATCTACAAGACACCTTCCTGAATCACGTTCGTAAGACAAAAACGCCACTAACGATCTTTCTGGTCAATGGAGTGAAGCTGCAGGGGATTGTTACCTGGTTTGACAACTTCTGCTTGCTGCTTCGGCGCGACGGTCATTCGCAGCTTGTCTACAAGCATGCGATCTCGACCATCATGCCGGGGGCCCCGATTCAGTTGTTCGAAGGCGGCGAGGATGCTCCGGCTTGAGAGTGAACTGATTGGAACCCCTCAACCGTGAAGGGAACGCCGATCGTCCGCGGTCGGCGGAGGGTAAGCAAAGCGGGCGGGTGATCGTCATCGGCCCTTATTTGCGAATGCGCCGCGGCGATGCCGATGCGCAGGCGAACGACGTCGTGCGCGATTCCGAGGCCCGGCTCGAGGAAGCGACGGGTCTGGCGCGCGCCATCGACCTCACGATCGCAGACGCGCTGATTGCGCCGGTCAGCCAGATCAGGCCTGCGACCTATCTCGGCAAGGGCAAGGTCGAGGAGATCACCGGCCTGATCGCGGGCCACGACATCGAACTTGTGGTGTTGGATTGCGCGCTGTCGCCGATCCAGCAGCGCAATCTCGAGAAGGCCTGGAACACCAAGGTTCTCGACCGCACCGGACTGATCCTGGAAATCTTCGGCCGCCGCGCCAAGACCAAGGAAGGTTCGCTGCAGGTCGAACTGGCGCATCTCAATTATCAGCGAAGCCGGCTGGTGCGCTCCTGGACCCATCTGGAGCGCCAGCGCGGCGGATTCGGATTCATGGGCGGCCCCGGCGAGACCCAGATCGAGGCCGACCGCCGCCTGATCGGCGATCGCATCACGCGGCTGGAGAACGAACTGAAGAAGGTGCAGGCGACGCGGCGGCTGCATCGCGCCGGCCGGCAGCGTGTGCCGTATCGCGTGGTAGCGCTGGTCGGCTACACCAACGCCGGCAAGTCGACGCTGTTCAACCGGCTCACGCGCGCCGATGTGCAGGCGGCCGACATGCTGTTTGCGACGCTCGACCCGACCCTGCGCGCGCTGAGCCTGCCGCATGGCGGCAAGGCGATGTTGTCCGATACCGTCGGATTCATTTCCAACCTGCCGACCCAGCTCGTCGCCGCGTTTCGCGCCACGCTGGAAGAGGTGCTTGAGGCCGATATCATTCTCCATGTTCGCGACATCTCGCATGAAGACGCGGAGGCGCAGGAGCGCGACGTCGACACCGTGCTGCGTCAGCTCGGCATCGATCCCGACTCTGGCGCACGCATCCTCGAAGTCTGGAACAAGATCGATCGCTTCGATCCCGACGAACGCGAAAATTTGCGCAACATCGCCGCGCGCCGTCCGCCGGAGCGGCCGTGTTTCCTGGTGTCCGCCGTATCAGGCGAGGGCGTGAATGAGCTGTTGACCGCGATCGAGGATCGGCTGGCGGCAACACGCACGACACTCGTTCTGTCGATCGATGCTTCCGACGGCGCCGGCATCAGCTGGCTGCATCGCAATGCCGAAGTGCTCAACAAGGAACTCCACGACGGACGCTTCGACATGACCGTGCGCGTCGACGAGACCAAGCGCGACATCGTGGTATCGCGCTTCGATGCGGTGCCGCACGTGGCGTGACGGGGATACGATCCCTTGTCAGGACGCCATTCCAGCGCCTAATGGTTTGCAGCCGGGGGTGACGTCCGGCTTGAGCCGCAAATGAGAGAGGTGCTGCGATGATCAACCGGGCCGGGTCCGGCGCCGAGACTTGGCGGGTTGGGGTTCTGTTTTCCCGGTCGGGGGTGATGGAGGTTACCGAGACCGAGCACTTCTTTGGCACCGCCCTGGCAATCCAGGAAATCAACCAGAGTGGCGGTATCCGCGGCCGTGAGATCGAAGTGGTCGCTTACGATCCGGGATCGAATCCCGAAACCTACCGAAAGCTCGCGGACAGGCTGCTCACCGAGGATGGAATCTCGGTCATTTTCGGCTGCAGCACTTCGGCTGCGCGCAAGGCCATCCTGCCGGCCATCGAGCGTCGTAACGGCCTGCTCTGGTATCCATCGCTCTACGAGGGATTCGAATACTCGCCCAACGTGATCTATACCGGCGCTTCTCCCAACCAGAACAGTTTTCCGCTTGCGGAGTATCTGGTCCGGAACTACGGCAGGCGGGTGTTTCTCGTCGGTTCGGACTACGTCTATCCGCGCGAATCCAATCGGATCATGCGCGATCTCATCGTCGCCCATGGCGGCGAAATCGCCGGCGAACTCTACGTGCCGATGGAGGCGTCGCCGTCACAGTTGCAAGCCGTCTTGAATGAAGTGAGGGAGCAGCAGCCGGACGTATTATTCTCGACGGTCGTCGGACGACCGGCACGGGACTTCTATCGGCTCTATCACGATGCCGGGTTCGACGCGGCGCAAATGCCGATTGCGAGCTTGACGATTGCGGAGGGAGAGATACGGGAAATCGGCGCCGAGTTTTGTACGGGCCACATCACCGCCGCCACCTATTTCGGATCGCTCGATAGCGACAGCAACAGAACGTTTGTCGCCAATTTTCATCGCCTTTTCGGCGCAGCGAAGCCGATCAGCATGTGGAGCGCCGGCGCCTATGCGCAGGTTCGCCTTTTCGCCCTCGCACTGGAAATCGCCGGGACGCTGGATACGCAACGTCTCGTCGACGCGGCGCTCGGTCTTTCATTTGAAGCCCCGGAAGGTTCGATCCGGATCGATCCCGAAAACAATCATACCTGGCTGACGCCACGGATCGGCAAGGTTCGCCGTGACGGTGGTTTCGACATCGTGTGGGAAGCGAAGTCAGCGGTGAAGCCGGATCCCTACCTTGCGGTCACGCCACTCGGCAGCCGCTGGATCAGCGACGGGACGCTCGCATCATGAAGCCCGGTATCCGCCGCCTGATGGAGGATTTGCGGGGCGCCCGAGTCCTGGTGGTGCATCCGCGCGACGCCGAGGGAGATGCATTGATCGATCAGTTGAAGCGGATAGGGTGCAACGTCCGTGGCCTCTGGCCGCCGCCGGCAGAAATTCCCCGCGACGTCGACACCGTCTTCCATCTTGTCGAAGCCGCCGAGACACCAGACTTCACGGCATCGGCAACAGACGACGGCCCGACTTTTGTGGCGATCATCGACTATGAAAACCCAACTGTGCTGAAGCGGCTGCTCGATAGCAACGCGCATGGCGTTGTGAACAAGCCGATCCGGTCGTTCGGTATCCTTTCATCTCTCGTACTTGCCCGCTCGGCCCACGGTTATGCGCGGCGTCTCCAAGGGAAAGTCCAGAAACTCGAGGAAACGCTGAAGGCGCGCCGCGACGTCGATAAGGCCGTCAAGATTCTTGTCAGCCTCAAGAAGATTGGCGAGACGGAGGCCTATGAGCTCATCCGCCAGCAGGCGACGCAGAAGCGGCTGTCGATGGCCCAGGTCGCAGCGACGATCATCGGCGCGCAGGAAGTTCTTGGCGGCCTCGGTCTGATGGATGGCAGCGACTGACCCGACTGCGCGTTGCATGACCAATCGTGCCGATTATTTCGCCGTCCGGAAACATTGACTCTCCGTCGAAGGTAGGCAATCATCTCGGCAGATGTCTTGAAGTTTGATCTTCGAGAACATCGCAGCGGCCGGTAGGCTGCTTTCATAATCGGCTATGTAGCCCTCGATTGGAGCCTGTCTGGCACCATCGGGGGTTTTTTGTTTTGCGCGCTCGAAGGAGCCTCGATCGATGACGTCGGACGTTTTCATGGATGCCAAAGGCGGGCTGTTTACAGTTGCTTGTATTCAGATGCAGCCAAGCTTCGGCAACGTGACCCTGAACGTGGAGCGTAGCCTGCACTTGATCGACAAGGCCGTCGAGAAGGGCGCAAATCTCGTTGTCCTCCCGGAGCTCTGCAATACGGGCTACATGTTTGCTTGCCGAGAGGAAGCATTTGCGATTGCGGAAGAGATCCCCGCGGGGCCGACGGTCGCGGCATGGATCGCGCGTGCGGCGCGCCATCGGCTCCATCTCGTTGCCGGCATTTGCGAGCGGGCAGGGGCCAGCCTCTATAACAGCGCGGTCGTGATCGGCCCGGACGGCTTTGTTGGTACGTTTCGCAAGATGCATTTGTGGAACGAGGAGGCGCTCTACTTCGAACCCGGCGATCTCGGATTCCCCGTGTTCCAAACGCCGATCGGCCGCATCGGCGTAGCGATTTGCTACGACGGCTGGTTTCCCGAGACGTTCAGGCTTTGCGCATTGCAGGGCGCCGACATCGTCTGCGTGCCCACCAATTGGGTACCGATTCCGGGACAGGCGGAAGGTCGCCAGGCCATGGCCAACATCCTCGCGATGGGGGCGGCGCATAGCAACTCGATGTTCATCGCCTGCGCCGATCGCGTCGGGATCGAGCGAGGCCAAGCCTTTGAGGGACAGAGCCTCATCGTCAGCTACACCGGGTGGCCTGTTGCCGGGCCCGCCAGCCGGGACTCTGAAGAGATCGTTCTTGCCGAGGTCAATCTCAGTGAGGCCCGGCGCAAGCGAAACTGGAATGCCTTCAACCAGGTGCTGCGGGACCGTCGAACCGACGTCTACGACGAGATGCTCGGAAGCAGCGCAAAGTCTGGTTGGTACTGATCGATGATCCCTCCATCCACCGAAATTGTCACCAACAGGAGAAGAGAAGTCATGAATCCAATTCGCTCGCTTTCTGCAGCACTGCTCTTGACCGTGTCTACGGCAGCACTGCCGAGCTTCGCGTTCGCCGCCGATCCCATCAAGATCGGCGTTCCCGTGGGCCTGTCCGGCGCCAACAGCGTCGTTGCGCCGTCTGTCGTGCAATCCGCTCAGCTTGCCGTCGACGAGATCAACGCCAAAGGCGGCGTGCTCGGCCGGCAACTCGTGCTTGAAGTCGCCGACGATGCATCCGGCGCCGCCGGCGCGCAGAAGGCCTTCGACGCCTTGATCTCGCAGAAAAAGGTCGACGTACTGATCTCCATGGAGACAAGCGCTGCCCGCAACGCCGCTTTGCCGATCGTCGCAAGAAGCAAGACGCCCTACATCTACACCTCGTTCTACGAGGGCAAGTCCTGCAGTCCATTCATGTTCGTCAACGCCTGGGTCCCCGAACAGCAGGTGCCGCCGATCGTGGATTATTTCAGCAAGGAGAGCGGCGCGAAGGCATACTTCCTGATCGGCTCCGACTATGCTTTTGGCCGCGGAATGCTCGCGTTCACCAGAAAGTACATCGAAAAGATCGGCGGCAAGGTGGTAGGCGAGGAGTATCTGCCAATGGACGGCAGCGACTGGACTTCGATCATATCCAAGTTGAAAAGCGCCGCGCCGGATGCGCTTATCACCTCAACGGCAGGCGGCGCGCCAAACGTGACGTTGACCAAGCAGCTTCGCGCCGCGGGCGTCAAACTGCCGTATGGAAATCTCGCGGTCGACGAAGGAACGGCGAAGGCAATGGGAACGGATGCGGAGGGCATCTTCCTGTCGGCCTCCTATATCACGGGAATTGAAACCGCTGCGAACAAGACCTTTCTGGCTGACATAGCCAGGAAGTTCGGCAAGGACGCGAAAACGCCGAATGATCTTTCGGTTCCGCAGTATGAAGCGGTCTATGCGTACAAGGCGGCGGTCGAAAATGCCGGCGGCACAGAAAGCGCGGCCGTGCTGAAGGCGCTCGCCGAGGTCAGCGTCACCGGGCCGCGCGGAACGATCGTCATGTCCAAGCAGCATCACGCACCCCTGAACATGTATCTGGGGCAGGTCCAGGGTGATGGCAGGGTAAAGGTCATCAAGAGTTTTCCGAGCGTTGATCCCGGCGATCAATGCCCGAACCTGAAATCCTGAGTTCTTGTTAGAGCCGCCTGCGGCCACGTCGCTGCCGCAGGCGGCATAATCTCCGGAGCGGAACTTCATGATCGCACTGACGCTGGATATCCTCACCACCGCAGCGATCCTGTTTATCGTCGCCAGCGGTCTGTTGATCGTGTTCGGCGTGATGAAGATCATCAATTTTGCCCATGGAGCGTTCATGACCGTCGGCGCCTATGCCGCGCTGATCACGTCCAATCTTGCGTTACCAGCAATCATGGCTCCGTTTCTTGCCTTCGTTCTCGGTGGGGTTCTTGGCGCCGCCGCGGAATACGTGATCGTGAGGCGGCTATATCATCGCCCCCTCGATGCGATCCTTGCGACCTGGGGGCTGGCCATTGTCGTAGGGCAGGTCGTAACGCTCATTTTCGGGCGAGGGGTGCAATTCGTCCCGGCGCCTATCTCCGGCACGACGGCCGTGTTCGGTGAAAATTATTCCGGGTATCGCCTCCTTCTCATCCCGGTCGCCATCCTGATCGGCGCTCTGTTTACTGCGCTTCTTACCGGCACCAGGCTCGGTCTCAACACGCGCGCCGTCATCATGAACGAAACGCTGGCACAGGGGCTCGGCATCGACAGCGGCCGGGTGCGCCTTTTGACCTTCGGAATCGGCAGCGGGTTGGCGGCCGTCGCGGGGGCCGCGGTCACTCCGCTCACCAGCGTCGATCCCAACATGGGGCTGCCATGGCTGATCGGCGCATTCATGCTGGTCATGGTTTCCGGCGGTTCGATGTTGACGCTGGCGCTCGCGTGTTTCGCGCTCGGCGGGCTGCAGGTGCTGGTGAGCACCTTCGTCAGCCCGATCCTCGGAGGCTTGACCATTGCGGTGCTCGCCGCGGTGGCGTTACGGCTCCGGCCGGAAGGATTCGCCGGTGCCTGATCTGACTTCCACCTTGCCGGCCGGCGCCAGCCAACGAAGAAGTGCGTCACAGGCCGCAGGGTTGCTTGCGTTGCCGTGGCTCTTTGCCATCGCGCTGGTCGTTGCAGGCCCCTGGATCCTCGACGCCTACACCGTCAATATTCTGATCCGTGCGTTCTTCGTCGCGACGGTGGCCCTGACGGTCGATGCTCTCTGGGGGCATAGCGGCTATCTCACATTTGGCCAATCCGCCTTCTTCGGGCTCGGCGCCTATGTTCTGGCGATCGTCTTCATGCGCCTTGGCTTCGGACCGGCGCAGGTATTGACGGCTGTTGCGATCACCATTGGCGGTGCTGCGGCACTTGCCGCCTTTGTCGGCTGGTTATCTTTCTATTCCGGGTCCACACCGCTCTACGCATCGGTGATCTCCCTCGTGCTGCCGATCGTCATGGTGCAGCTCCTGTACTCCGGAGGCGAGTTTACCGGGTCCTCCAGCGGACTGGTCGGCTTCGAGAGCTTCGAGCTGTCCACCGAGGCCTGGTTTCGAATTGCCGGGCTGTTCGCGCTGACGGCGACGTTGATAGCGAAGATCGGAATTTCCAGCGACGCCGGCCGTCTGCTGGGCGCTATCAGGGACAACGAGATGCGTTGCGCATATCTCGGTCTGGACACGGCGCGTATTCGGATCGCGCTTCTCGTTCTGTGCGCCATTGTCGCCGCGCTGGCGGGATCAGGCTATGCCGGCTTCGGAGGCATTGCCGCGCCGGAAAATGCGAGCTTCACGTTTGGAACGCAGCTCGTCATCATGGTCGCTCTCGGCGGACGAGGGACGCTGGTTGGCGCCATAGCAGGGGCGCTCCTTATCGAAACCGCGAGCGCTTATCTCTCCGGCAGCCTGCCGTTTGTCTGGGAGCTCATTATCGGGGTTTCGTTCATCGTCGTTATCGTTGTACTGCCGCGGGGTCTCTTCGGCGGTTTGCGTGACGTGCTGGGCTCCACCGCTCGGGCGAAATTGTCGGAACCTTCTGCAATCAGGCTTGAAACGGCGGGTCGAACGACTCCGATCTCTTCGGCGGAGGACGTGGTCGTTGAAGTCGCCGGGCTGTCCAGGAGCTTCGGTAGTCTGTCGGTTCTTTCCGATGTGTCGTTCTCCGCGCGTCGGGGTGAACTAGTCAGCCTCGTTGGTCCCAACGGAGCGGGCAAGACGACGTTGATCCGGTGTCTTGCCGACGGCGGCGAGCGCTCGGACGGATCGGTCAAGATCATGGGGCGGTCGATCAACCGTCTGCCCCCGCATCGCATCGTCGCCCTCGGACTTGGCCGCAAATTCCAGGCAGCTTCGGTGTTCGAGACCTTGAGCGTGGCGGATTGCCTCCGGGTCGCGCGCACAAGGCACGAGCGTCCTTCCTTTCTCTTCGCGTCGAATACGCTGGCGCTGCCGACCGCTGCACGTGCCGTGCTGGAAACCTCCGGTCTTGCCGAGCGGCTGCATGAGGAGGCCCGCTTCCTGAGCCACGGATTGAAGCAGGCGCTGGAGCTGGCGATGGTGCTGGCGCTCGAACCGGAGGTCGTGCTGCTCGACGAGCCCACGGCCGGACTCACGCGCGCCGAGCGCCACCGGTTTGCAGAACTCCTGACCGCCCTCGCAAGCGTCGACCGGTTGTGCGTTCTGATCGTTGAACACGACCTCGATTTCGTGCGCGAGATTTCGTCGCGCATCATCGTCCTCCATCAAGGCCGGATCGCGCTGGATGGTACGGTCGAGGAAGTCGTCGATTCCCCGCTGGTGCAGGAAATCTACAGCGGGCATCGTTCCAAAGCGGCTGGGGAGGTCAACCGTTGAACGCCATTTTGGAGGTTGCAAATGTGTCGAGCGGCTACGGTAGCTCGATGGTCGTACGCGGTGCGTCTCTTCAGGTCGCGCCGGGAGAGATCGTTGCCGTCGTTGGCAAGAACGGCATGGGCAAGACCTCGCTGCTCAAGACCATTTTGGGATTTCTCCCGGCGAGGAGCGGCGCGGTGATGCTCGACGGCAGGGATGTCACGCGATTGTCTTCGCATCTGAAGCGCAGGCTGGCGCTCGCTTACGCGCCCCAGGAACAATCCCTGTTCCAGGATCTTACGGTTCGCGAGAACCTCCGGCTCGGGCTCATGAGCGATGCCGGTTTCGATCAGTGTCTTGCGAAAGTCGCCACCTGGTTTCCCATTCTGACTTCAAGACTTCGTCAGCGCGCCGGAACGCTTTCCGGAGGTGAGCAGAAGATGCTCGTCGTCGCACGAGGTTTGATCGCCCAACCCCGCATTTTCCTGCTCGACGAAGTGACCGAGGGCTTGCAGCCAACCATCGTTGACCGGGTTGCCGAGGTGCTGGACCTGACGCGGCGCGAGCAGGGGACCGCTATGCTCGTGGTGGAACAGCATATCCCGTTCGTGCTCGATCTCGCGGATCGTTTCGCGGTGTTCAAGCGAGGCGAAGTCGTCGATGCCGGCGCGATCGATGCCGGGTCTGCGGCGCGCATTGAAGAGCACATGCGGCTGTAGCCGTCCGCGGCTCGGAATTGTGCCGCATCGGCCGATCACCGGTGGCCGTTGGCTTTCGCGGTGGCCGGCGCGGTCGGCTGCTCCGCGCCCTTGGCCTCGTCCCACAGGGCGTCCATCTCTTCGAGCGACGCGCCCTCGAGCGAATGGCCCTTTGCCGCGAGCGCCTGCTCGATATAGGCGAAGCGGCGCTCGAACTTGGCGTTGGTGCTACGCAGCGCGGTTTCGGGATCAGCGCCGACGTGGCGGGCCAGGTTGACCAGCGCGAACAGGAGATCGCCGGTTTCGGCCGCGAGCTCTTCAGGTTTGCCGTCGTCGAGCGCAGCTTCGATCTCGTCGGCCTCCTCACGGATCTTGTGCAGCACCGCGCGGGGATCGTTCCAGTCGAAGCCGACGGTGGAGGCCTTGCGCTGTAATTCCATCGCGCGCGTCAAGGCGGGCTGGCCGGCCTTGACGGTTGCGAGCAGGGATTTGTGCGTCGTCTCTTCCGGCGCTCGCCGCGCCGCACGCTCGGCCTTTTCTTCGGCCTTGATGCGTTCCCAGGCGCTCTTGACGCCGGCGGGGGCGATATTGCCGTCCTTGTCGACGAACACATGCGGATGACGGCGTATCATCTTCCTTGTGATCGCTTCGACCACGTCGCCGAAAGCAAAGGCGTTTTGCTCTTCCGCCATGCGTGCGTGATAGACGACCTGCAACAGGAGATCGCCCAGTTCCTCGCGGAGGTCATCGAAATCGCCGCGTGTAATTGCGTCGGCTACCTCATAGGCCTCCTCGATGGTGTAGGGCGCAATCGTCGCAAAGTTCTGTTCGAGGTCCCACGGGCAACCGGTGACAGGCGTGCGCAGCGCCGCCATGATTTCGAGCAGCCGTGAAATATCGCGGGAAGGGGTCATGGGAATTCCGTTACCGGGGAGGACGAGAGCTTTATGCCGCAAGCGGCGGGCTGATCCCAGTGAAAGGAATGGCACGATCAGCTATTTCCACCGACGGGACAGCAGCCGACCGGATCCGCCGCTGCATGGGTTCCATGCGATTTAGCGCGGTAACGATGGGAAAATTCCGGAACGGCTCAGGTAGCCCCAACCGAACAGTGTCGAACTAGTCAGACCCGCTTTCGACTTTTTCGAGGGATGGCACCAGCGACGGCCCCGGAAGCGGAGATTGCGGCTCGTGCGCCACGCAGTTGCGCCCTTTTTGTTTAGCGCGATAAAGCGCGGCGTCGGCCTCATTCAGCCAGGCCTGGATCGACTTCGGTTCGGCCCCCTGGAAAGGCGCCACGCCGGCGCTGATGGTCACGACCCCGTTTCTGGGATTTCCATCGTGCGGGATCGCCATTACTTCGACCGCCTGACGAAAGCGGTCGGCCGCGGCAACTCCTGCCGTGAGATCCTGTTCGGGCAGCAGAATCAGGAATTCCTCGCCACCGTAGCGATAGATCTGGTCGCCGACCCGGCTCGCGCTCACCAATGCGCGCGCCACGAGCTGGAGCACCTTGTCGCCGGCAGGATGGCCCTCGTCATCGTTGTAAGCCTTGAAGTAGTCGACGTCGCACATGATGGCGCAGTAGCTGCGGTCATAACGGTCTGCCTGCGCGCCAATCGTGTCGAGATCCTCGCTCAGCTTGAGGCGGTTGCCCAGCCTGGTCAGCGAATCCGTCCGCGACTGGTCGAAAAGCTGGCGATTGAGCTGCGCGAGTTCTTCGGACTGGCGGAATAGTCGCCGGTGGAGAGCGGTCACCCGCGAGGCGACAAGCATGCGCAGCTTCAGCTCCACGGCATCGAGGGGTTTGACGAGGTAATCGTCCGCACCGGCTTCCATGCCGCTGACGACGTCCGGCCTTTCGTCGAGGATCGTCAGAAAGATGAAATAGGTGTAGGTGTCCTTGTTACTCGCCCGGACCCGGCGACACAGTTCGAGACCGTCCATTCCCGGCATCATCCGGTCGCTGATGATGACCTCCACATCGATCGTCTCAAACAGACGCCATGCTTCCTCGCCGCTCGTCGCCACGATGCATTCATGGCCCAGCGAGGTTACGGCAGCCTCGATGATCAGCCGTGACGTCTTGTCATCTTCAGCAACGAGAATGCGCATAACTCATACCTTCGCAATTTCAGACCGCAGCACAGTGCGGGCCAGATCGAATTGTCGATCGAGATCGGCGAGCAGTTGCGGTGCGATACCCACATCGCCATTTTTTCCGAGCGTTTCCAGTTCGGTGCAGACCCGGACCATGCGGCTGGCGCCGAAATTGGAAACGCTTCCCTTCAGCTTGTGGGCCAGCCTGGTCAGACGCACCGCATCGCCTACCTGTGCTGCGTGCCGCAGATCAGCCAATTGATGCGGGGTGTCCTCAAGGAAACTGTCCAGCAGCTTTTCGAGCAGACCGGGCGCCCCGGCGCTCTGCAGCGCGCGCAGTCCGTCCAGCGCGGTGCGATCGACCACGTCATCGGATTGCAGCTGCGCCGCGAGAGACGGTGATTCGACCATGACAAGTCTTGGCAGCGATCGCTCGAGCGCGGCGGCGAGTTCGGCACGTTTCAGCGGCTTGGTGATGTAGTCGTCCATCCCCGCGGACAGGCTCTTGGCGCGCGCGTCCTTCATGACGTCGGCTGTCAACGCGATGATCGGCGTATGCCGACCGGATCCTTCGCGCAGCCGTATCGCCCGGGTCGCCTCGTAGCCATCCATCTCCGGCATCTGGCAATCCATCAGGATCGCCGCGTAGGGAATCCGGCCGACAGCTTCAATAGCTTCGAGGCCGTTCGCCACGACATCGGCACGATAGCCGAGCGCCGCGAGCATGCCGATCGCTACTTGCTGGTTCACGATACTGTCTTCCACGACCAGGATACGTGCGTCTCGTCGCGCTTCAGGCCCGTGTTCGGAGGTGACGTCCGGGATTTCGACCTGCAAAAGTTCCTTGCCGGCAAGAAGCGGCCCCGCCATGACCTCTAACAGGGAATTATACAGGGCGGATTGCCGCGCCGGCTTGGTGAGACATGCATCGAACAGTCCCCCATGGTTCGACGCGGAGTCGTCCTGGCTGATCGATGTCAGGAGGACCAGCCGGGTGCCGGCGATGGCCGGATCGGCCTTGATGGCCCGCGAAAGTGCCGATCCATCCATGCCCGGCATCTGCATATCGACGATCGCTACATCGTACGGCTCGCCGCGGGCGCTGGCGGCGCGTAACATTTCCAGGGCGCGGGCGCCGGATTCCGCGCTGCCGTTGCGCATATGCCAGCCGACAATATGCTCATGCAGGATCGCTCGGTTGACCGCGTTGTCATCGACGGCAAGCACGCGCAAGCCGCGAAGGTCAACGTGCTGCCGCTCGGTTGGCAGAGATGCGCTGGCGAGCGGCACGGCAAACCAGAAAGTGCTGCCTTTTCCAAGCTCGCTTTCCACGCCGATCTCCCCGCCCATCAATTGCACAAGCCGCGTGCAGATGGCCAGGCCGAGTCCGGTCCCTCCGTATTTGCGCGTTGTCGAAAGGTCGGCCTGAGTAAATGCGTCGAAGAGGTGAGATTGCTGTTCCGGCGAGACGCCGATTCCCGTGTCGCGGACCTCAAAGCGGATGGTTGCGCCATCGTCACTCTTCGTCTGCAGCCGCGCGCGCAGCACCACCTCGCCGTGCTCCGTGAACTTGACCGCATTGGCAGCGAGGTTTGTGAGAACCTGGCGCAAACGGAATGGATCGCCGCGAAATGCCCCCGGAAGATCGTGATCGATCAGGCTCGCCAGTTCCAACCCCTTGGCGGCGGCAGCTACGGCCACCACCCCGGTGACGCCTTCGACAACGTCGTACAGATCGAAGTCGATGATTTCGAGCTCTACCTTGCCGGCCTCAATCTTGGAAAAATCCAGAACGTCGTTGATCACGCCGAGCAGGGCTTCTCCCGATTGCCTTACCATCTCCGCGTAGCTGCGCTGCCGCGAATCGAGGTTGGTATCCAGCAGCAGCCCCGTCATGCCGATCACGCCGTTGAGCGGCGTTCGGATCTCATGACTCATGGCGCTCAGAAATTCAGATTTGGCGAGCGTTGCCTGCTCCGCTTCGCGGGCCTTTTCGACCAACATCGCCTCAACGCGCTTTTGCTCGGTGATGTCTTCATGCGTCGCAACCCAGCCGCCAGTCGGCGTTATCGTCCGCCGGATGAAAATCACGCGACCGTCGGCCAGCGTAAACGTCTCGGTCGGCAACGTCGGCATTCTCTGGGTATGCTCTTCGACCGACAGTTCGCTCTTCTCACCGTTCTTGACGTGAGCTTGCAGAAGTTGGGCCAGCGGCGTGCCGGGCTCGACCTGCTTCTTCGTCAAATTGTACATTTGCCGGAAGCGATCGTTTGAGATCACCAGCCTTTTGTCCGCATCGAACATGCAGAGGCCTTGCGACATATTGGCCATGGCAGCGTCGAGACGCGTGTTTGCCCGCTTCAGGTCAACCGATTGCTGCTGCAGCGAAGCCGCCATGCTGTTGAAGCTATTCACCAGATCGCCCAATTCGCCCCTGGCCTTGACAGCCGAACGGTGCTCGGTCTTTCCGGAACCGAAGGTCGCGGCGTCGTGCTGCAGTTGCCGTATCGGGCGGACGATTCCCGATGAAAGAAGCCAGGCCAGCAGATATACCGACATGACCGCCAGCAAGGTCAGGATAAATGCCCACTGCGTGTGTTGGAAGGCGACGGACTGCTGCACGCCGGGCAGGCCGACCGTCACAACCCAGGGAACGATTCGTGCCGTGACGGTTGCCGTGGCGCGCGACTTGCCATCGTACCAAATCGCCTCGTCGCCCGCCTGCCCACGGCCGAGGTGATCGCGCACGGTCGCATCGTTACTCAGGTTAGCTCCGATCGATTCAGGACGATCGGTGCTTCCAATAACGATGCCGTTCTCGTTTAGAATTCTGACGACGCTTCCGCTCGGCAACCTTGTCGCATCCACGATTTCGGCGATGCGCCCCAGTCTCATGCCCGTGACGATGACGGCACGTATCGCGCCGGCGTCGTCAAGAACCGGACGCGCCACAACGGAAACCCACTCGGAGTTCAACCGGCTTACGAGAGGCTCGCTTATCGTGAGCTTTCCTTCGCGCGCCGGTTTGAAGTAGCTTCGCCCGCTTCCGGAGAGCTTGCTTCGATCCTCCACAGGCCACTGCGACGTTCCGATGTTGTTGCCCGCCAGGTCGAACAGCAGAATGTTGTTCAGGTAGGACGGCAGGTCGGCTTTTACCTTGGAAAGGACCACGTCGTTCTTTTCGGCATCCGCCGGATTGGTGGAAATCATTTTGCCGATAACGAGCAACAAGGTATTCACGTCGTTGATGTGATCATCGACGCGCGCCGCCGCCGTGCTCGCTGCCCGAATGGCCGCCGTCCGGTTGTTGACGTAATCCTCGTTGAACCGGTCCCAGAGAAAAATCGCCGCAAGGATAAGCAGCGGCAGCGCGGCTGCCGTGACGAGAACGAGCAGTCGCGTTCTAATACGTCCGCTCATAATACGTCCGCTCATCAGGAAATGGCGCTTCCCGTGTTTTAAGGTGATCCGTCGGCGGCCCGGCCGGCAATGACCCGGTGCGGCAGCCGTTCACGACTTCAAGACGCGCAATTCCGAGTTGCCTGCCGCTCCGCAAAGCCTACCTTGGGCGGTATTAGACTGCGTCATGGTTAACAAAGTGTATTGCGGACTGGAGTGTGGAACCGGCCGCCGGTCACGAACTGCTGAAGGAAGTCCGCCGCTCGGAAACTCAAAGGGATCCGATTCATCATCGCCTCCGGGCCTTGTCGCACCGGCGGACCGGCGCCGGAATTGCATCGCTTTGCTCCCGATTGGCCCGGATATCGATGGGTGCTAAGGGGGTGGCATGACCAACCAATCATCGTCAGAAACCGCGCTGGTGCTGTTTTCCGGCGGGCAGGATTCCACCACCTGCCTGGCTTGGGCCTTGCGGCGCTTTGCCCGCGTCGAAATGCTCGGCTTCAGCTACGGCCAGCGCCACGCGATCGAGCTTGAATGCCGCGACCGGCTGCTGTCGGGCATCAAATCGCTGCGGCCCGATTGGGCGGCAAAGCTCGGCGAAAGCCATACGCTGGAAATTCCGACGCTGGCCGAAATTTCCGACACCGCGCTGACGCGCGATGTCGCCATTGCCATCGGCGAGGATGGCCTGCCCAACACCTTCGTGCCCGGCCGAAACCTGGTGTTTCTCACCTTCGCCGCGGCGCTGGCGTACCGGCGTGGCATTCGCCACATCATCGGCGGCATGTGCGAGACCGACTATTCCGGCTATCCCGATTGCCGCGACGAGACCATCAAGGCGCTGCAGTCCGCGCTCAATCTCGGCATGGCCAAGAACTTTGAGCTGCATACGCCGCTGATGTGGCTCGACAAGGCCTCGACCTGGAAGCTTGCGCATGAGCTCGGCGGGGCAGGGCTGGTCGACCTGATCCGTGAGCACTCCCATACCTGTTACCTCGGCGAGCGCGGCGCGCAGCACGATTGGGGCTATGGCTGCGGGGAGTGCCCGGCCTGCGCATTGCGCGCGAAGGGCTGGCGGGAATATGCGGGCACTCCGTCATTGCCTGCGACAAACGCGAAGCGTTTGCGCTAGGGAGCGTAGCGACCAGGCAATGACGGTGGGAGCCTAGCCGAAATCCCCAGGCGTCAGATCGATCGGCGCACCGTGCGGCGTGCGGTCGGCGGCGTGGTCCCAGGCGTCGCGGTAGCGATGCAGGGCATCCGATGTCGTGACGCCCTTGGCGGCGACGAGGGTTTCCAGCGTGGCGAGCCAGTGCCGGTAATAGGTCTCGCCGGTGTCGGGATCGCCTTCGGCCTGTGCGCGCTTGATTTGCGCACCCAGCGTCTCCGCCCATTCCTTCCAGGTGAAGACGCCGGCCTCGTGCAGCGCCAGCGCCATGGCGAAGGCGCGCGCCTCCCATGGCTCGCGAAATACCGGGCCGTCCTCGTCACGGGGCACGCCGGGGACGGCGACGGCCGCCCGCATTGCCTGTTGCGGGGTCAGATTCATCACACGCGCTCCAGATAGGATTCCCAGGCGTCGACGGAGACGCTGAGCGTGGGGTCGGCATCCTTGCCCCACAATTCCGGCCCGTCGAAACGCACGGTGTAGAGCCATTGCGGATCCTCGCCCTTGCCGAGCGAGTTGGTGTCGGGGAAGACGTGACAGCCGTGATTGAGCTCGATGGTGCCAAGATGGCCGCGGACATATTGCGGCAGCCGCGTATGCGTCGCCGGGTGAATGTCCTTCATCCGCACAGTCTCGCCGACCGCAAACATCGCGAGGGCCTTCGCCTCGCGTTCGGTCGGGCCGCCGCGCCGGATCGCCGGCGTGACCTCAGTTGGAGCGATCGGCGTGACGCCGGGCTTTGGCGGCGACAGCACCTTGCCGGCTTGGATCTCCTCGCGCGTCACCAGCCCGCGCTCGATCATCAGGGTTTCCAGCCCGGCCAGCCAGATCTGGAAATAACTCTTGCTGAGATAATCCTCGGGCGGTCGGTTCTCGCGCGCAAACCGCGACATGTCGATGTTCCAGCCGCCCGGACGCGCCATGGCGACCGTCAGCGCAAAGGCGCGGCGCTCCCAGTCACCGTGAAACACCGGCTCGTTCGGCTCGGGCACAACAGGGCCAAAGCCCTTGGCGCCGCCCATGTCATGCGCGCCGTCCATCAGGCGGTCTCGCCCGGCTGTTTGGGCAGGCCCGTGCCGATCATGCTGTCGCGGGTGACAAGTTCGGCGAGCTGCTCGGCGCTCCAGCCCTCGGTGCCCTCAGGGCGCATCGGCAGCACGAGGTAGCGGATTTCGGCCGTGGAATCCCAGACCCGGATTTTGGTGGTGTCCGGCAGCGTCACGCCGAAGTCCTTCAGCACGCCGCGCGGATCGGAGACGGCGCGCGAGCGATAGGGCGCGGATTTGTACCAGACCGGGGGCAGCCCCAGCACCGGGTGCGGATAGCAGGAGCACAGCGTGCATACGACCATGTTGTGCTGCTCGGGCGTGTTCTCGACCACGACCATGTGCTCGCCCTGGCGGCCGGAATAGTCGAGTTCGGCAATCGCTGACGTCGCGTCCTTGATCAGCCGGGCGTGATAGTCCGGATCGCTCCAGGCCTTCGCGACGACGCGAATGCCGTTGCGCGGTCCGATTTTCTTCTCATAGAGATCGATCAGGAGATCGAGGGACGCTGGATCGACATAGCCTTTCTCGGTCAGGATCGATTCCAGCGCGCGCACGCGCAGTTCGGTCTCCGACAACTCGGAATGGTCGTGGTGGTGGTGGTGGTGATCGTGATCATGGTCGCTCATGGCGTCAGGATAGGCGCAAAATCCGGGCTATGTCGAGGCAGAGACTCTGCTAGCATTTGCCGATGGGGATCAGGGCAGGGCGCACGGCAATGGCGGTCACGGCGGCCATTTTAGGCGGGCTTCCGGCCGGAGAGGCGCGGGCGGCCAACGGCGCCTATGCGGTCGATGCCGCCGACATTGGCGAGGCCGGCTCATGCAAGGTCGAGAGCTGGCTGTCGTCGGCCTCCAACACCGATTTTGCGGCGGTCGCCAATCCATCCTGCGTGGTCAATCCGTTCCAGCCCGTTGAGTTGAGCATGTTCACCAGCCGCGCGCGCAGCGATGGCGAATGGGGCACGACGATCCAACCCAAGGCCAAGACGAACATCATGCCGACCGGCGTCGGAAAACTCGGCTTCTCGATCTATGCCGGCGGCTCATTCGATGCGCTGACGGGAGAGAACCTCACGGCGTTTGCCGTCGTTCCGGCAACCTTCCGGCTGAACGAGACTATGCGCATCAACGTCAACGGCGGCTGGCTGTGGGACCGCAGCGTCGATCGCCATTATCTGGCGTATGGCATCGGGTTCGACTGGAAGTTCACGGAAACCTTGCAGTGGACCATCGAAGCCTTTGGGCAGGCGGGTCAATCGGACACGCCAAGCGTGATCCAGCCGCGGTTTCAGACCGGTGTGCGTTACCGGCCGAACGAGATTTTCTCGGTCGACCTGATCTATGGCCGCAACATCTCGGGCGAGAGCGCCAACTGGATCACGCTCGGCACCACGATCCGTTTTCCCGTGCCGGACGGCAAGCCGGCCCGCGAGCGGACCGGCCATTTGTGAGCCGACCTTCAAGCGGGTTGCAGACGCTCGCGCGATCGCGACGGCAGCGGCGGGAAGGCGAGCGCAATCGCCATCGCGCCGAGGCCAACGCTGAGCGCGCCGATGTAGAGCCAGCGATAGTCGTGGAAGGTATCGAAGATCATGCCGCCGGCCCAGGGACCTAGCGCCATGCCGAGGCTCGACACCATGGTCGCGGCTCCGAACACCGTCCCCATGATCCGTGGACCGAAATACTCGCGCGCGAGCACGGCGTAGAGTGGCATCACGCCGCCATAGGCCGTTCCGAAGACGATCGCGAGTGCATAGAACTCGCCCAGTTTGCTCACGTAGAGATAGGTCCCGATCGCCAAGGCCTGCACCAGCAGCCCACCGATCAGAACCCGCTTTGCGCCGAGCCGATCGGCGAGGATGCCGAGGAGGAGGCGGCCTCCCAGCCCGGACAGGCCTTCGACGCTATAAATGCTGACCGCGGTCATCGCCGGGATGCCGCAGAGCATCGCGTAGCTGACCATGTGGAAGATCGGTCCTGAATGCGCGGCGCAGCAGGCGAAGAATGTCAGCGCCAGCACCAGGAACTGCGGCGAGCGCAGTGCGCCGCCGACGGACCATCCGGCTCCCGATTCACCCGGCACGTTCATCGCCGGCGAACCCGATGGAGCCGGTTCGGGAGCCCGTCGCACCAACAGCGCCGCCGGTATCAGCAACGCCCACGCCATCAGGCCTACCGTCATCATCGCGGTGCGCCAATCGTAGGTCGAGATCAGCCAACGCGCGAATGGCGAGATGGTCATTGGCGCGACGCCCATCCCTGCGGAAACCAGCGACACGGCAAGGCTGCGGTTGTTATCGAACCACAGCGTCGCGGCGGCGATCATCGGCGCGAAGAAGGCGCCCGCGGCAAGGCCGACCAGAATGCCATAGGTGAGCTGGAATTCGATCAGTGAGGTCGCGCGGCTGGCGAGAAACAGGCCCAGGCCGAGGAGCAGGGCGCCGCTCAAGACGACGGGACGCGTACCAAACCGGTCGTTGACAGCTCCCCACGCGAAGCCGGCTATTCCCATCGTAAGAAAGTCGATGGTCATCGCGCCCGAGATTCCGGCGCGTGACCAGCCCGTTTCCGCGGACATCGGCTCCAGATACACGGCGAGCGAGAACATTGCGCCGATGCCGACGCACGTCATCAGCGCGCCCGCGCCGACGATCACCCAGCGATATGACGGTCCCATGCGTAAAATGCTCCATGTTCGATCCGCTCCACGCAAATGCGGAGGCGGTTTTCTCGAACAGGACGAATGGGAACCGGCGAAGGATACTGGTCCGCCAAATTTATTTCTGAGCTAGAGTGCAGGAAAATGACGAATAGGGAGGCGACGCAGTGGCCGAATTTGTGAAGATCGAAAAAGGTCTGGGACCGGATGGCCGCATCGCGGTCGTGCGTTTCGACCGCGGCGACGGCATCAACGCGATGTCGCCGGAGGCGCTGCGCCAGCTCACGGACGCCGCTCGCAGTTTTGAGGATGACGGCGAAACCTCGGTCGTGGTGCTGACCGGCGGCGCCAAATCGTTCACCGCGGGTTTCGACCTGAAGGATCCGGAAGGCCGGTCCCGCAAGTCCATGGATCTCGGTGCGCTGCGCCGGCACCTGAAACTCGGACCGCGGCTGACGCGGGCCTGGCAGGAGATGGAGCAGATCACGATCGGCGCGATCGAAGGCTTTTGCGTCGGCGGCGGCGTGGCCTTGGCGGTCGCGCTGGATTTCCGCGTGATGGCGAAAGACGCCCATATGCGCGTGCCCGAGATCGGCCTTGGCATGAACATGAGCTGGCAGAGCGTGCCGCGGATGCTGCACCTGATGGGACCGGCCCGCACCAAGCAGGCCGTGATCCTGGCCGACCAGCGCATCTCGGCCACTGAAGCTTACGAATGGCGGCTGGTGGAGGAGGTGGCTGAACCCGGCAAGGCGTTCGACGCCGCGATGGCGCTTGCCGCCAAGGTCGCCGCCCAGCCGCCGCTGTCGGTCGCCATGACCAAGCTGACGGTTAATCGCCTGGCGCATGCGCTCGACGATCTCGCTGGCCATATGGACGTCGACCAGTTCGCGCTGGCAAGCATGAGCGAGGACCACAAGGAAGGCGTCGCGGCGTTTCTGGAGCGCCGCAAGCCGCGGTTCAGGGGGCGATAGTGCGAATAGTTTGAACTGCGCCAACGCAAAGCTAACCAAGTTGCTGCAACTGAATCTCAATTCTCATCGGATATTTGGAGGCTAATTTTCGCGCCCGGCATGGCGCTGCATGGTTAAGGATTTTGCGAAATGACGGTATTGCGCGGAGTGCTGGCGTCAGCAAAAGGGCGGACGATTGTCGCCGCAAGCGTGATCCTGATTTCCGGTCTGGCAGTGACATTTGCGGCGCGCCTGCTGTCGGAGCGGATGATCGCAGCCGACATGCAACGTCGCTTCAGCGCCGATGCCGCCGACATAGCCACCGCCGTCGGCGATCGCCTGCGCACCCATGCCGAAGTGCTGGTCAGCATGCAGGGGCTGCACGCTTCGATCGGCCGGGTCGATCGCGCCCAGTTCCGCCGCTATATCGACGTGCTCGATCTAGCGCGACGCTACCCTGGCTTCCAGGCGCTGCAATCGCTGCGCAAGGTCGAGCCTGAAGGGCTCGATGCCTTCGTCGCCGAAATGCGCGCCGACAACAGCGCCGATGCTAGCGCACAACCCGAGTTCACGGTGCGCCCGCCCGGCAAGCGTGCCTCCTACAATTTGGTCGAATTTGTCGAACCGATGCGAGGCAACGAGGATGCGCTCGGTTTCGATGCGGGCGCCAATCCAGCCCAACTCGATTCGTTGCGTCGCGCGGCCGAAACCGGCCGGATCGTCGCGACCCCGCCGGTCAAGCTGGTGCAGGATACGTCAGGCGGCCTTGGCTTCATCCTTCGCGCCCCGATCTACCGGATTGGTGAGCCGGCTCAAACCACCTCGCAGCGCATCGCCGCGTTGCGCGGCTTTGTGGCCTCGGTCTACCGCATGAACGATCTGATGCGCGGGGTTCTCGATCCGCGCACGCTGCAGCAAATGCAGGTGCAGATCGTCGATCGCGGCTACGCCAAGCAGACCGAAGGCACGTTGAGCGGCGAGCCGGAAGATCCGTCAGGCGCCGCAACGCTGATGTACAACAGCCTTGAACCCAATCTGAACCTCGTCTCGCAGGTCGCCGAATCCGCCGGCATTGCCGCCGACCGGTCGCTCGTCGTGGGCGAGCGGGTCTGGCGCGTGGTGTTCAGCGCGCGTCCGGGTTCGATCTATGAAGTCGATCGTCTGGTGCCCAATCTGATGCTGGCGAGCGGCGTCATTATCAGCCTGCTGATCACACTGCTCGCCGTCATTGGCCTCCGTTCACGCCAGTTGTCGGGCAATCTCAACGCGCTCGACGCCGAGCAGCGCGCGCTGGTCGACAATCCGCTCGCCGGAATCCTGTTCACCGAAGGACGCCGCATCCTTCGCGGCAACCGGCGGATGGCTGAACTCTGTGGCGCTTCATCGGACGAATTGGCCGGCAGTACGGTCGACTCCTTGCTGGCGACGGAAGCCGACAGCGCAGCGTTCGGTGCAGCGCTGACGACGATCCGCGACAGCGCCATGGCGACCGAGGCCGAATTGCACTTGCGCCGAAAGGACGGATCGCCCCTCCTGATCGACGTCTATGGCAAGCCATTGGCGGCCGGCAGCCGCAACGGCGCCGGCGAGATCCTCTGGGTGGTCCGGGACAAGACCGACGCGATGCTGATGGACGCCGAGCGCCGCGAGCATGCACGTGAGCTGCAGGAGTCGAATGCCAAGCTGACCTCGTCGCTCCAGGCTGCGGAAATCCGCGGCAAGGAGATCGTATTGTTGACCGAACTGAGTGGCGTCCTGCAATCATGTCAGGCGCCGAATGAAATCTTCGCAGCGGTCCAGACCTACGCCGGTTTTCTGTTCCCGGAGGAGGCGGGGGCGCTCTATCTGATGAACGAAACGCGCGACGCCGTGACGCGCGGCCCGCATTGGGGCGAACTGACATCGGCTGTGACGTCGTTCCCGCTGGAAGATTGCTGGGCATTGCGACGGGGGACCACGTTCCCGATTTCGCCCGCCAGCCAGGGCCTCGTGTGCGGTCACGCCGCTTGCCGGGAGACCCATGACAGCGGATTCGGCAGCTTGTATGTCTGTCAGCCGCTGGTTGCGCAAAACCATCTCATGGGATTGCTCTATCGCGAAGCCTACGGACCGGCTTTTGCCGAGGGCCCCGATCAACTCGCCACCATGCTGGCCGAGCAGGTGTCGCTTGCGCTCGCCAATCTGGACCTGCGCGAGCAATTGCGCAGCCAGGCGATCCGCGATCAGCTTACGGGGCTTTACAACCGACGCTTCCTCGAGGACGCGCTGACACGCGAGACCGGCCGTGCTGCCCGCAGCGGTGAGCCGGTGGCGGTGGCCATTCTCGACGTCGATCACTTCAAGCGGATCAACGACACCTATGGCCACGAGGCGGGTGACGCCGTCTTGCGTGAACTTGGCCAGGTGCTGCTGAAAACCATCCGCAAGACCGACATCGTCGGCCGTTTCGGCGGCGAGGAATTTCTGATGCTGCTGCCGGGCGCCAGCGTGGACGTGGCGCAGGCGCGTGCGCTTGCGGTTCTGGAAGCGGTACGTGCCATGGAAGTCGCAATCCCCAATGGCCCGCCGCTGAACCAAATCACCGCGTCGATCGGCGTTGCGGCCATGCCGCTCCATGTCGCGAGAGGCGATGCGCTGGTTGCCGCCGCCGACACAGCCCTTTATCAGGCCAAGGGGCAGGGACGTAACCGCGTCGTCCTGTCCGACCGCCGCGCCATCCTCCCGGCGCCGACGCCAGCCGAGATGCAATTGGGGCTGACGGGGACGGACGGCTAATTTCGCCATCGCAACGAGCACGCGCGTTCGCTCCCGCGAGCGGTGTCACGACAAAATGGCGGACTGTGCGCTGCCGCCGATGTTCCAGCCGCGGCCGCCTTCGCCAAAGATCTCGTGGCCTGTTGCCGTCACCGCAACCGTGTCCTCCAGCTTGATGAAGCCGCGGCGTGGATGCTTCATCGTTGTTTCGATCGACACCACCATGCCGGGCTCCAATGGCCGGCGCGCGTCCGGATCGTCGTAGGGAATGGGACCTGTGGCCGTCAGGCGAGGGGCCTCATGGCTGACCAGCCCCATGCCGTGCGCGAGAAAGTCGGTACAGTCGCGCTGGCTGGACCGCGCGAGCTCCCTCTCAGCCGCGACATAAATTTCACCGCCCATGGCACCCGGCCGAACGGCGGCGAACGCCGCCCGCTGGATGGTTTCGATTTCGGCCAGCAGGTCCATGAGCTCGCTGTCCGGTTCGCCCAGCACCGCCATCCGCGCGAGATCGCCGATATAGCCGTGATAGTTACCGCCGGAATCCAGCGACAGCACGTCGCCGTTCTCCCAGCGCTGTGCCGAAGGCGCCCGGTTGTGGCTGGAGCCGCAAGCCAGCAGGCAATACTCGAACATCAATCCGCGGTTCACCTCCGCGATCTTCAGCGCATCGGAAAGCTGCTGCTTGGTGGTGCCTGGGCCGTGGTTCGCGATGACCTCGATCATGGAGTCGATCACCAATTCCGACGCCTTCTTCAGCCTGGCCAATTCGGCCGGAGATTTCACGGCGCGCAAGCGTTCGAGCACCAGCAGCACATCCTTGATCTCGCTACCGGGCAGGGCATCCGAAAGGGCCCTGCCGGCGTCCATCGGCAGGAATGGCATCTCGACGCCGACCCGCTTCATCGGCACGCCCGCGCCCTTGATCAGGCCGACCGCCTGTGAAATGGCGTCCACCGATCCGTTTCCTTCGGTACGGACCTGCGGAACCCACAGCGGCGCGACGGCCCGCTGATGGGTCTCCAGCCGATGCCCGACATAGACCGCCTTATCTGGAGCGCCTTTCGGATAAATCACGACTGGCAGGTAGCGGCTAATCCCGAGCGCATCCATGTAATCGAAGAAGATCGCGCGCTCGGCGCCGAGCAGATATTGGACATTGTGTTTGGAGGTCGCGACCAGGATGTCGAGCCCGGCCGCTTCCATCAGCAAGTCGAGCTTGGCCGTGTTAAACGGAATGCCGCGCGATTCGGTAATGTGTTCTTGCATGATGAACCTCCCGATGCCGCGGCTTGAACCAATCAATCTCCTGGCGCCGCTTGGACATCTGTATTGTGGGCGGGAAGTGGGTTTCTACCAGCGACGAAATCAACGAGCTCCAATGCAGATTAACGAATGCTGGGCTGTTGACCCACATATCTGGAATTCGCATAAGGTATATTATGGAATATCTATATCTACAATTAGATCAGATATTTAGCCGGATATCCTAGCAAACCAAGCCAGCCCAGCGGCTGTACGGGTGTTGGTCTGGCTCAAGCAATCCTGATCCGCCAAAGCCTGTGTTGCCGCCGCCTGCGGACGCTGCAATAAGCGCGCGAGTACATGACTCGCGACATCGGTCATCGCAAGAACAACAACCCTCAAGGGAGAACCCAATGAGTTTTTCACGACGCACGCTTCTCAAGGCATCCGCTGCGTCAGCGGTTTTGGGCGGCATCGGCGCGCCGCTGGTGGCGCGGGCCCAGACTGCCGAATTTACCTACAAGTACGCCAACAATCTTCCTGACGGCCATCCCTTGAACGCCCGCGCCCAGGAGATGGCGGCGGCGATCAAGGCCGAGACCAATGGCCGGTTCGACCTGCAGATATTCCCGAACAACCAGCTTGGTTCCGATACCGACATGCTGAGCCAGATTCGTTCGGGCGGCGTCGAATTCTTCACGCTGTCGGGGCTGATTTTGGCAACGCTGGTGCCGGCGGCGTCCATCAGCGGCATCGGCTTTGCGTTCCCGGATTACGACACGGTCTGGAAGGCCATGGACGGCGGCCTGGGCGCCCATATCCGTGGCCAGATCACCAAGGCCAACCTCGTGGTGATGGACAAGATCTGGGACAACGGCTTCCGCCAGACCACGTCGTCGACCAGGCCGATCAACGGCCCGGAAGACCTCAAGGGTTTCAAGATCCGCGTGCCGGTGTCGCCGCTCTGGACCTCGATGTTCAAGGCGTTCGATGCAGCGCCCGCCTCGATCAATTTCAGCGAAGTTTACTCCGCGCTGCAGACCAGGATCGTCGAGGGCCAGGAAAATCCGCTGGCGATCATCTCGACGGCGAAGCTGTATGAAGTCCAGAAGTTCTGTTCGCTGACTAACCATATGTGGGACGGCTTCTGGTTCCTGGCGAACCGCCGCGCCTGGGAAAAGCTGCCTGAGGATGTCTGGACCATCGTCGCCAGGAACATCAACGCGGCGGCCATCAAGGAGCGCGAGGACGTCGCCAAGCTGAATGCCGGGCTGCAGCAGGAACTGGCCGGCAAGGGCCTGACCTTCAACCAGCCCAACGTGACGCCGTTCCGCGACAAGCTGCGCTCAGCCGGCTTCTACGCGGAATGGAAAGGTAAATACGGCGACCAGGCCTGGGAGCTGCTCGAAAAGTCCGTGGGCAAGCTGTCCTAATGCATAGCGTTTTCGAGCGAAGTGGATACCGGTTCGCGTGAAGAAAACGCGTCAAAACGAGAGCCTTGGGGCCGTCATGGCTCATGCCGGAATGACCGAAGCTGTTGGCGGTGAGGTGGGTCAGCCCCCTCGCCGCCATCAGCTACTGGCGTCGATCGAACACACCCTGGGAATGCTGGTCGAAATCCCGGCCGCGCTCCTTGTCGTCGCCGAGATCGTGATCCTGTTTGCCGGCGTGGTGGCGCGTTATGCGCTACACCGGCCGCTGATCTGGTCGGACGAGCTGGCGTCGATCCTGTTCCTGTGGCTCGCCATGCTGGGGGCCGCGGTCGCATTCCGCCGCGCCGAGCACATGCGGATGACGGCGGTGGTCGCCAACGCGAAGCCCGCCATGCGCGCCTATCTCGATCTGGTGGCGACCGTAGCTGCGCTGGCGTTTCTCATCCTGATTGCCTGGCCGGCTTACGAATACGCCTACGAGGAAAGCTACATCACCACGCCGGCGCTGCAGATCAGCAATATCTGGCGTGCCGCGGCGCTGCCGGTCGGCATTGCGCTGATGGCGCTGTTTGCCTTCCTGCGGCTGGCGCGATCGGGCAATGGTCGGACCATGGTGGCTGCGATCCTGTCAGTCGCGCTCGTCATCGCGATCTTCTGGCTGCTCAGGGGCTCGCTGAAGCCGCTCGGCAATCTCAATCTGATCATCTTCTTTGTCGGCGTCGCCGGCTTCTGCGTGTTTGCAGGCGTACCAATTGCGTTCGGGTTCGGGCTTGCAACCTACGGCTATCTGGCGCTGACCACGGGTACGCCGCTGATGGTGCTGGTCGGCCGCATGGACGAGGGCATGAGCCACCTCATCCTGCTGTCGGTGCCGTTGTTCGTCTTCCTGGGCCTCCTGATCGAAATGACCGGCATGGCGCGGGCCATGGTGGCGTTCCTGGCGAGCCTGCTCGGCCATGTCCGCGGCGGGCTGCATTACGTGCTGGTCGGGGCGATGTATCTGGTGTCGGGCATCTCGGGCTCGAAGGCCGCCGATATGGCCGCCGTGGCGCCGGTGCTGTTTCCCGAGATGAAGGCGCGCGGCGCCAAGCCGGGCGATCTGGTCGCCCTGCTCTCCGCCACCGGCGCACAGACCGAAACCATTCCGCCGAGCCTCGTCCTCATCACCATCGGCTCGGTGACCGGCGTCTCGATCGCGGCGCTGTTCACCGGCGGCCTGTTGCCGGGCCTGGTGCTGGCAATCACGCTGTCGGCGCTGGTGTGGTGGCGTTACCGTGGCGAGGACCTGCGGCATGTCACGCGGGCGCGCAGCAGCGAGATCGCCCGCGCGTTTGCCATCGCCCTGCCCGCCATCGCGCTGCCATTCGTGATCCGCTACGCGGTGGTGGAAGGCATTGCGACCGCGACCGAGGTTTCCACCATCGGCATCGTTTATGCCTTCATCGTCGGCTATCTGATTTACGGCCTCTTGATCTACCGCAATTTCGACTGGCGGCGGATCATGCCAATGTTGGTCGAGACCGCGTGCCTGTCGGGTGCGATCCTGCTGATCATCGGCTGCGCCACCGGCATGGCCTGGGGTCTCACGCAATCAGGCTTTTCGCGGACGCTGGCCGCCGCCATGACCGGCCTGCCGGGGGGCTCGGCGACCTTCATCGCGGTGTCGATCGTGGCCTTCGTGATCCTGGGCAGCGTGCTCGAGGGCATTCCGGCGATCGTGCTGTTCGGGCCGCTCTTGTTTCCGATCGCCCGCGCCGTGGGCGTCCACGAGGTCCACTACGCGATGATCGTTATTCTCGCGATGGGTATCGGGCTATTCGCGCCGCCCTTTGGAGTAGGCTATTATGCGGCTTGCGCCATCGGTCGCGTCGACCCGGCCGAGGGTATCCGGCCGATCTGGGGTTACCTGCTTGCGCTGTTGGTCGGCCTGATTATCGTGGCGATCTTCCCGTGGATTTCCATCGGGTTCTTGTAAGTGTAACTTTTCAGATGGGACACAGCCGATGAGCGCAGCCCAGAACCAGTACTCCATCGGATTGGAAAAGACCCCGGCGAATTACGTGCCGCTGACGCCGCTCAGCTTCCTCGCGCGCAGCGCCGCCGTCTACCCCGATCACATCAGCACGGTCTATGAAGGCCGCCGCTTTACCTGGGCCGAGACCTACGAGCGCTGCCGACGCTTTGCGTCCTGGCTTGCCAGCCGCGGTATTGGTCACGGCGATACGGTCGCGGCGATGCTGCCGAATATCCCGGCCATGAATGAAGTGCATTTCGCCGTGCCGATGGCAGGCGCGGTCCTGAACGCGCTGAACATCCGTCTCGATGCGCCCTCGATTGCCTTCCAGTTCGACCATGGCGGCGCGAAGATTATCCTGGTCGATCCCGAATTCTCCGGCGTGATCGCGGAAGCACTGACGCTGATGAAAGGCCCAAAGCCCTTCGTCGTCGATGTCGACGACGCAACGTTTGCGGGCGGCAAGCGGATCGGTGAACTCGAATACGAGGCAGCGGTCGCGGCGGGCGATCCGGTTTTCGTCGCAAGACTTCCCGGCGATGAATGGGACGCGATTGCGCTGAGCTATACCTCGGGTACCACGGGCAACCCGAAGGGAGTCGTGACCCATCACCGCGGTGCCTATCTCAATGCGGTCAGCAATATCCTGGCCGGCAATCTCGGCCAGCATCCCGTGTATCTGTGGACCCTGCCGATGTTCCACTGCAACGGCTGGTGCTTTCCGTGGACGGTCGCAGCCTCGGCCGGCATCAATGTCTGCCTGCGCAAGGTCGATCCGGCAAAAATCTTTGAGCTGATCCCGAAACACGGCGTCACCCACATGTGCGGCGCGCCGATCGTCTACAACACGCTGATCAACGCGCCCGGCGCCCCCAAGGGCAAGGCTGCGCGTCCCGTGGTCGGATTGATCGCAGGCGCCGCGCCGCCGGTCGCCGTGCTTGAAGGCGCCGAAAGCATCGGCATCAAGCTCACCCATGTCTACGGCCTGACCGAGGTTTATGGCCCCGCCTCCGTCTGCGCCGAGCAGCCGGGCTGGGACGAACTGCCGGCCGACCAGCGCGCCCAGATGAAGCGGCGGCAGGGCGTGCCCTACCCGCTGGAAGAAGCCGTCACCGTGCTCGATCCTGTGACGATGCAGGAGGTGCCGCGCGATGGCGAAACCATCGGCGAGGTGATGTTCCGCGGCAATATCGTGATGAAGGGCTATCTGAAGAACGAGAAGGCCACCCAGGAAGCCTTCGCCGGCGGCTGGTTTCACACCGGCGACCTCGGTGTGCTCGACGAGCACGGCTATGTCATCATCAAGGACCGCTCCAAGGACATCATCATATCGGGCGGCGAGAACATCTCCTCCGTCGAAGTCGAGGACGTCCTCTACAAGCACCCCGCGGTGCTGTTTGCAGCCGTCGTCGCCAAGCCCGATTCCAAATGGGGCGAAGTGCCCTGCGCCTTCGTCGAGTTGAAGGAAGGCGCCAAGGCGACGGAAGCCGACATCATCGCCTTCTGCCGTAGCCACATGTCGGGATTCAAAACGCCGAAAGCGGTCGTGTTCGGCACCATCCCGAAGACATCCACCGGAAAGATCCAGAAGTTCCTGCTGCGCAGCCAGGTGGACTCGGCGAAAGCGATTTCGGCGTAGTTGCCGCCCTTGCGAGATTTGTAGGGTGGGCAAAGCCAAGCGTGCCCACCACGCTCGGGGGTTCGACGAACGATGGTGGGCACGGCGCTTGCGCGCCTTTGCCCACCCTACGGCCTCACAATTGCTACGCCTGCCCTCTCCCCACCGGCGGATAATACTGCGGCGCCTCGGTGCGCTCGTACATTCCGTAGTCGCGCATGACCTCGAAGATGCGGAAATACTGCGTTGTCGGATCGGCAAACATGCGCGAGCCGAATTCGATGCCGGCTCGATCGTCCGGCAAATCGACCAGGTGCGCAAAATGCTCCTCACGATAGACGCTCGCGAAAGCGTCACGGCGCCATTCGGTCTCCGCCGCTAGCGTGGCACGCTTCGATTCCGCGGCGAGGATATAGGTCGGCTTGCGCCTTCCGGGATCGTTGTAGGGCGTGCGCCGCTCGGGCCGCCAGACCGGTTGCCCGGGCCGTTCTTCGTGAATGACCTGGGCGACGCGGATGCGATAATCGGAAAAGACCCTCTCACGGCCGATGGTCTGGACGTCATGATGGTAGGCATGGGCCCGCCACGCCGTCAGGGCCCCCTCGTCCTGCCATATCTGATAGGACAGCAGCATGTCCTCCCGCGTCAAACTCCTGAAGCGATCGATGAACAGGCAGCCGCCCATCGCCTCGAGATCTGGCTTCAGCGAGGCCGCAAGATCGAGATATTGATCGCGGTGCCCGGGCCTTGTCTGGACTTCAAAGAACAGGCCAATCATCGAAATTCCTCCGCGGCCTGCGATCGAATTTTGCGATGCGCGGCCGACCTGCCGGGTTCTCCACCACCAGCCTAATTCCGTCATAGGCCAGCATGATGTCCCGTGGAAGGCCCTGCCGTGTCACCTCTTAGTCGAAGTCATTAGTCTAGCCGCGTGCGCGACGGGCGGGCTCGGTGCTGGCGGCATCATCCCGATATTCCAGGATGTCGCCGGGCTGGCAGTCCAGCGCTTCGCAAATCAGCGCGAGCGTATCGAAGCGCACGCCCTTGACCTTGCCCGACTTCAGCAGCGAGACGTTCTGTTCGGTGATTCCAATGCGCTCGGCGAGTTCCTTTGAGCGCATCTTCCTCCGCGCCAGCATGACGTCGAGATTGACGATGATCGGCATCGCTATCGCACCTCAGACGAAGGACGCATTTTCATCAGCGATGCGGGTGGCTTCCACCATGATCCAGGCCACCGCCAGCAGCACGCCGCCGACAATCAGCGCCAGATAGTCGTGCACCGACAGGGTGATGACAAGCTGGCGGCCGCCCGACGGATTGTTCAGCGTGAGGGCGAGCATCAACGCCGTCGACGAGATCGGCCCGAGGATGGCCTGCGCCAGTACGGACCCGGCAAAATCGCGCAATAGGCGGGCGCTCGTCAGCGTGAACACGTGACCGTTGGCGAAATTGAGGAACAAGGCGCGGACCTGCCAAAGCCCGAACAGCAAGACGCCGACCGGAACGGCGGTGATGGCGGCAGCGGCGATCAGGTGCCCCGGAGACAATGACAGATCGTGTCCCGCCTGGCCCAGTCGCGCCAGCAGGAGATTTCGCGTCCAGTCGGGGATGAGAAATACCAGGATCATGGCGGCGGCGATCAGCAACATGCCAAGCGTGGTCAGCATCGCCATTGTCTTGGAGAGGCGTCGGAGACGATCCGAATGGTCGAATGGAGTCATTGGCTAATCCTGTTGACGCACGATATAATTATCGTATTACGATAAATTATCATCGTCAATATGGTTGATTCCTATGAACCCCCGATTCCCCCTGCACTGTCTCCTGCGTGTCCTCGCGATATTGGCAATGTCTGGCTGCAGCCATATGCCGGTGACCTCGATGGTCAAGCTCGCGCGCGTCGACTTCGAGACCTCGGACCCTGCGCAATTGCGCGCCGCGATCAAACTGCCGCGCACCTTGCGGCCCCAGCGAAATGGCGTCGTGTTGCGGATTGCGGTGCAGGTCGGACGCGCGCCGGAGGAAGCGCACGACTTCATGCTGCGCGAATTACCCGAACCTGCCGAGCTGACGCGTGAAGCCGGCGCCGACAGCCACATCTTTGCCTATCGCATTGACGATGCTGACCTCGCGCGCCTGGCGGCTTTTCGCGCTGAGCTGATTGCCAAGAAAAGCTCAGGCCAAAAAGGTTCGATCTCGATTTCGGTACGACCGCAAGCATGCAAGGCCGGCGAGTTGCCGGACGGTCCGATCCACTTCGCCTCCTATCTGAGGACAGCGGAAACGAAAGATTATGTGGCGCTTGCCCGTGACGTCGATCTGCGCTCGATCGTACCGAACGTCGCCGTAGTCGCTGATATCCCGCGCTGCGGGCCCTAACCGAGCTCCAGCCGCATCCCGTCATAGGCCGGGATCACGCCGGCCGGCAGGCTCTGGCGCAGCACCTCGTAATCGAGATCGGAATGCATGTTGGTGATGACGGCGCGCTTGGGCTTGAAGCGCTCGATCCACGAAAGCGCGTCACTGACGCTGAAGTGGCTGGGGTGGCCGGCGTAGCGCAGCCCGTCCACGATCCAGAGGTCGAGGTTCTCCAGCGCCGGCCAGCTCTCCTCGGGAATGTCGTGGAGGTCGGGTGTGTAGGCGGCCGCCCCGACGCGGAAGCCCAGTGCGGGAATCCTGCCGTGGTGAACCAGGAAGGCGGAAAGTTTCATCGGGCCGCCCTTCCCTTCAGTCTCATGACTCTCGCCCGCTTCGATCGAATGGCGCGTCAGGATCGGCGGATAGTCGCTGCCCTCGGGCGCGATGAAGCAATAGGAGAACCGCGCCATCATGTCTTTGGCGGTCGATTGGTTGAAATAGACCGGAATGCGGCGGCGCTGGTGCAGCACGACCGAACGCAGATCGTCGATGCCGTGGGTCTGGTCGGCATGTTCATGGGTCAGGTACACCGCGTCGATGTGATCGACATTGGCGTCGATCAACTGCTCGCGCAGGTCGGGCGAAGTGTCGATCACGATCCGCGTGGTGCCGTGCGCGCCCGTGCGTTCGACCAGCAGCGAGCAGCGTCGGCGGCGGTTCTTTGGATTGTTGGGATCGCAGGCACCCCAGCCGAGCGCCGGGCGCGGTACGCCGGCCGAAGAGCCGCAGCCGAGGATTGTCAGCGTCACCGTCATGCGGCCGCCTTCGGTGCCGGCACCTTGGAGAACAGGCGAAAGAAGTTTTCAGTGGTCTGCCGCGATATCTCCTCCAGCGAGACACCGCGGGTTTCCGCCAGCACCTTTGCGACTTCGACCACGTAGGACGGCTCGTTGCGCTTGCCGCGAAACTTGCCAGGCGCCAGATAGGGCGAGTCGGTTTCGACCATGATGCGATCGGCCGAGAGCTCAGCGGCGAGTTCGCGCAAGGCTTCCGACTTCTTGAACGTCAAAATGCCTGTGAACGAGATCGACAGGCCGAGACTGATCGCCTTCATCGCCAGTTCGCGTCCGCCGGTATAGCAATGCAGCACCGCGCGGAACGGTCCTTTTGCCACCTCGTCTTCGAGAATGCGGCCGCAGTCCTCGTCCGCCTCGCGAGTGTGGATCACCAACGGCAGGCCGGTGGCGCGGGCGGCTGCGATATGTGCGCGAAAGCCGCGCTCCTGCGCTTCGCGGGAGCCGTGCTCATAGAAATAATCGAGCCCCGCCTCGCCCAGCGCCACGACCTTCGGATGCTTCGTCAGCTCGATCAGTTCGCTGGCGGGAATGCCGTCTTCCTCATCGGCCTGATGCGGGTGGGTGCCGACCGAGCAATAGACGTTGGGAAACCGCTCGGCGATGGCCAGCAGTCCGCCAAGCCGCTTGACCCGGGTGGAGATGGTGACGATACGACCAATCCCGGCGGTCTCGGCGCGCGCGACAATAGCGTCGAGATCCTCGGCAAAGTCCGGAAAGTCGAGATGGCAGTGGCTGTCGACGAGCATGGCTTGCAAACGGCTTAATCCGCCTTTGGTTCGACGTAGCGCGGAAACACGCCAACCGGCGGCGGCAGCGTTGCGCCGGCCTTGATCCGCGTGCCGAGCGCTGCGAAGTCCCGGGCGCCCTGGGGAACGCCGAGGCTGTCGAGCAGCTTGCTTGAGGCATCCGGCATCACCGGTTGGGTCAGGATGGCGACCTGCCGCACGACTTCCGCCGTCACGTACAAGACGGTTTTCTGCCTGTCAGGATCGGTCTTGGCCAGCGCCCACGGCGCCTCGCCCGCGAAATAGCGGTTGGCTTCCGCGACCACAGACCACACCGTATTCAGCCATTGATGGATCTGTTGCGTCGCCATCGCGTTCCGTGACGCCGCCAGCATGGCATCTGCCTCCGCCAGTATCTCCTTGTCATTGTCGGTGAACTCGCCGGGCTCGGGCAGCACGCCGCCGAGCTGTTTTGCGATCATCGACAGCGAGCGCTGCGCCAGATTACCGAGATCGTTGGCGAGATCGGCATTGATGCGCGCGACCATGGCTTCATGGTTGTAGTTGCCGTCCTGCCCGAACGGCACCTCGCGCAGGAAGAAATAACGCATCTGGTCGACACCATACTGGTCGGCCAGGTTGAAGGGATCGACGACATTGCCGACCGACTTCGACATCTTCTCGCCCCTGCTGAACAGGAAGCCATGCGCAAAGACCCGCTTCTGCACGGGGATGCCCGCCGACATCAAAAATGCCGGCCAGTACACCGCGTGGAAGCGGATGATGTCCTTGCCGATGATGTGCACGTCCGCCGGCCAGTAGCGCCAGTTGGCATCGCTTTCATCGGGAAAGCCGACGCCGGTAATGTAGTTGGTCAGCGCATCGACCCAGACATACATCACGTGCTCGGGGTCGTTGGGCACCTTGACGCCCCAGTCGAACGTCGTGCGCGAGATCGACAGATCCTTCAGGCCCCCCTTCACAAAACTGACGACTTCGTTGCGGCG
Organism: Bradyrhizobium sp. 170; assembly: GCF_023101085.1. NCBI lineage: Bacteria > Pseudomonadati > Pseudomonadota > Alphaproteobacteria > Hyphomicrobiales > Nitrobacteraceae > Bradyrhizobium > Bradyrhizobium sp. 170. The sequence goes on from NZ_CP064703.1 coordinate 4,612,730, forward strand.
CGAATCCGGTCCGATGAAGTCGGGCTGGTTCTCGTAAAGCGCCAGCAGCCGGTCCTGATAGGCCGACAGCTTGAAGAAGTAGCTTTTCTCCTCAACCCACTCGACCGGGGAACCCTGCGGGCCGCGGCGCACATTATCCTCGCCGACGACGGTCTCTTCCTCGCCGTAATAGGCCTCGTCGCGCACCGAGTACCAGCCGGCATAGGTATCGATATAGATGTCGCCGTTCTGCTGCATCCGGTCCCAGACCACCTGGACCGAGCGATGATGCTCAGGTTCCGTGGTGCGGATGAAACGGTCGAACGACACGTTCAGGCGCTCGTCCATCTCCCTGAACCGGCCGGCGTTGCGCGCGGCGAGCTCGGCGACGCTGAGCCCCTCGCTCTCGGCGGTCTGCACCATCTTCAAGCCGTGCTCGTCGGTACCGGTCAGGAAGAACACGTCCTTGCCGTTCAGCCGCTGAAAGCGCGCCAGCGCGTCGGTCGCGATCGCCTCGTAGGCATGGCCGATGTGCGGAATGCCGTTCGGATAGTTGATCGCGGTGGTGATGAAATAGGTGTTGCGCTCGGCAGCCACCGCCGGCTGGGCGGCGGCAGCCGGCTTCGCGCGCGGCGTGACTGGCTTTGCACGTTTGGCTACGGGGGCTGCCTGTACGACGGGGGTTGTTTCTTGCGACGTTACCGCGCGCGTCTTCGTCGTTTTGTTCGCGGACTTCTTTGCCGATTTCTTGGCAGGCTTCTTGGCAGATTTCACGACTGCTTTCTTCGCAGCCTTCTTGGGTGACTTCGGCGCGACTTTCTTTGCAGCCTTCTTCGAAGTCTTGCCGACCTTCTTCACTGCGCGCTTTGTCTTGGTCGCACCTTTCTTGGCGGCACGCTTTTTTGCCGCGGCCTTCTTGCCGGCGCGGGCGGGCAGCGCTTTACGAGTCTTCTTCGCCTTCTTTTTCGAAGCTTTCTTTCCAGCCTTCGCCACCACGAATTCCTTTAGTTCAACACAACGATTGTCGAGATTACTGTCATGCGGATTATTACCGCGTCGCTTCCGCGAGCATCCCAAACACCGAGAAAACCAGCGGTTTTCGTTCCAAATTGTAGGATTCGGTGTCGCGCGCGGCGCGGATGATCTTTTCCCATACCTCAGCCAGCCGTGCAAGGCGGGGCAGATTCGCGTTGGCATCGTCAGTGCGCAGCTTTTCGCCGATCCAGCGATCGATGCCGTCGATGAAAGCCGCCAGCGCCACCCGGTCGCTGGTGCCCAGCGCTTCTCCGAGCGCATGCAGCTCGCGCGGGTCGACCTGCGGCAGCGTCGCCAGCAGCGCCGCGGTCCGCTGCTGCAGCTTCAGCGCATCGCCGCCGAGCAGCGTCAGCGCGCGGGACACGCTCCCCTCCGCGGCATCGGCCGCTTCCGACAGCGCCGGATCATCGGGCGCCATGTCAGTGGCCCGCGACGCCGCGCGAATGACGTCGTCGGTCGCGAGCGGCCGCAGCGGCAGCTTGCGGCAACGGGACAGGATCGTCGGCAAGGCCCGCGCCGGCGAATGGCTGACAAGCAGGAACAGCGATCGTTGCGGCGGCCCTTCGAGGATCTTGAGCAGCGCGTTGGCGGCGTTCGGATTGAGCTCGTCGACGGTGTCGACGATGCAGACCCGCCAGCCGTCCACCGCCGCGGTCGAGCCGAAGAACGAAATCGTCTCCCGCGTTTCGTCGACGGTAATCACGGTCCGCAACACGCCGCGATCGTTGAGGCCGCGTTCCAGCACCAGCAGCCCGCCATGCGCGCCGGCCGTGATCTGGCGCGCGACGGGATCATCCGGATCGAGCGCAAGCGTCTCGGCGCGCTGCACGGACGGCGACATGGGCTTGGAATTCGCGAGTACGAAGCGGGCCATGCGATAGGCCAGCGTTGCCTTTCCGATGCCCTGCGGACCGCCGATCAGCCAGGCATGCGGAATGCGCCCGCTGCGATAGGCATTGAGCAACGCTATCTCTGCCTCGCGGTGGCCGAACAGATCGGCCGTTGCGCGGGGATGCCTGACCGCCACCTCCTGCTCGGTCTTGCGTGCGCTCATGCGGTGCCCGCCGCACTCGGGGCCGCGAACACATGCTCGCGCAGCGCCGTCCAGACGCGGGCAGCGACCGTGTCGGCATCGGCATCGGCGTCGATCAGAACGCAGCGCTGCGGGTCTTCGGCGGCGATCTGCCGGTAGGCGTCGCGCAGATCCTGATGAAATTGCAGATCTTCCGCCTCGAAACGATCCGGCATGCCGCTACCGCGGCGCGCCGCGGCCCGCTTCAGGCCTACTTCCACAGGAATATCCAGAATGATGGTCAGGTCCGGCTTGAGATCGCCGATGGTGACGCGCTGCATGGCGTTGAGCACGATGGGCGAGACCTGCCCCAGACTGCCCTGGTAGGCGCGGGTCGAATCCGAGAAGCGGTCGCACAGCACCCATGTTCCCTGGCCGAGCGCGGGCTGGATGACGGTGCGAACGTGATCGTCGCGGGCGGCAGCGAACAATAACGTCTCCGCGTCGGGCCCAAGCAGCTTGCCCATGCCCGACAGCACGAGATGCCGCATGATTTCCGCACCCGGCGAGCCACCTGGCTCGCGGGTAACGATGGCGCGCAGCTTTGCTGCCGCAAGACGCTCGGCGAGCTTCTTGATCTGCGTGGACTTTCCGGAGCCCTCGCCGCCTTCAAACGTGATGAACTTCCCGCGTCCGGAGGGCCGCTGCAGCGTTGCCTGGTTCATGCTCAGAGCTTCTCTGCGCTCGCGCGGAACATGCCGATGACGAGTTCGCTGGCTCCGTCGATCGCGCGACGCATGGTCGAGCCGGTGCCGACCGCTTCAGCGGCATAGACCGGCGCCTCCACGGCGATATTGGCGCCGCGCCACACCTTGACGACACCGACCGGATGACCGGCCTGCACCGGCGCCCGCACAGGGCCATTGTAGACGATGCGCGCGATCAGCTTCTCGCTGCCGTTCTTCGGCACCATCACCTTGATCGGTTGGGGGCTTGCAAGCTTCACCGAGCGGCTTTCGCCGCCAAACACCTTGGCATAGCCGACCTGCTGGTTGGCCGCGAACAGCGTGCGCGTCTCGAAATTGCGAAAGCCCCATTCCAGCATCTTCTTGGCCTCGGAGGCGCGATCGTCGGGATCCTCGAGCCCGTTGATCACGACGATCAGCCGCGTGTCGTTCTGCACGGCGGAGCCGACCATGCCGTAGCCGCCCTCTTTGGTGAAGCCGGTCTTCAGCCCGTCAGCCCCATTGAGCGTGTTCAGAAGCGGATTGCGGTTCTGCTGCCGGATCTTGTTCCAGGTGAATTCCTTCTCACCGAACAATTTGTACATGTCGGGATAGGTCAGAATCAGGTGGCGAGCGAGTTTGGACAGCTCCCGCACCGTCATCCTGTTGGCGGGATCGGGTAAGCCGCTGGAATTGCCGAACGTCGACTTCGTCATGCCGAGCTCACGGGCGCGTTTGGTCAAGAAGTCGGCGGCAAAGATCCGCTCGTTGCCGGCCATGCCTTCGGCGAGCGCAATGCAGGAATCATTGCCGCTCTGGATGATCGCGCCCTTCAACAGATCGTCCACCGACACCTTGCTGTTGAGAATGGCAAACATGGTCGAGCCGCCGGCCGGCGCGCCGCCCTTGCGCCAGGCGTTCTCGCTGATCCGGTATTCGTCTGTCGGCTTTATCTTGCCTTCCTTGATGGCGTTGAAGACGACCTCGACCGTCATCAGCTTCATCATGCTGGACGGCGCCCGTAATTCGTCGGCGTTCTTCTCGAACAGCACGCTGCCGCTGGAAGCCTCGACCAGGATCGCGGTCGGCGCGTCGCCGTCAAAGCCGCCCTCCTCCTTCTTCGGCGCACCCTGCACACTGTTGTTGGCGGCGTACACGATCCCGCCCCAACCGACCGCGAGCGCGAGGACGGCGGCCATCAGGCCGCGCCACGGGATGATGGCCGCGGCGTCGGAGTTGCGGGAAACGGAAGACTCTGCTGCCATCGGCGATGTCCTGAATCCCTGCGTTCTAACAGCTGGAAGTATCGCAAACAACACAGGGTTTGGACTTGCCGCCGTGTTGATCGGATTGCGGCACCGGACGAAGGAACGTATCGTGGCGATGCTGCAATTTCCCGACAGGATACGAAAAACAGGGCGGAAACGCGATGCCATCCTCACGCACTATTTCCGCCAACGGGTTGGACTTCTTTGTTGTCGAGCAGGGCCAGGGTCCGCTGGTGCTGCTCTGCCATGGCTGGCCCGAATTATCCTATTCCTGGCGGCACCAGATCGGAGCCATCGCGGAAGCCGGTATCCATGTCGTCGCTCCCGATATGCGTGGGTTCGGCCGGACAAGCGCGCCAGAGGACATCGGCGCCTACACCCTCTTCCACAATGTCGGCGACATGGTCGCGCTGGTGGCGGCGCTTGGCGAAAAGCAGGCCGTCATTGTCGGCCATGACTGGGGTGCGCCGGTCGCCTGGCACGCGGCGATGTTCCGTCCTGATGTCTTCACCAAGGTCGCGGGCCTCAGCGTTCCACCCCCCTCCCGCGGACGCGGCCTGCCGCTCGAAACCCTGCGGAACAACGGCATTACCAATTTCTACTGGCAGTATTTTCAGGCGCCGGGAGTGGCAGAGGCCGAATTCGAGCGCGACGTCGCCGCGACGATGCGAATCGTTCTGGGCGGACGCGGGTTCTCTGATCCGGCGGCCCATCAATATGTTCAGGAGGGCAAGGGATTCCTGGCCGGCGCCGATCCGAATCGGCCTTTACCGAATTGGCTGACGGAAGCTGACATCGCCTATTTCGCGGCCATCTACCAGGACTCCGGCTTCCGCGGCGGGCTGAACTGGTATCGTAACATCGACCGCAATTGGGAACTGACCGCGCCGTGGCAGGGCGCGCAAATCAACCAGCCGTCGCTGTTCATCGCGGGATCGAAGGATGGCGTCATTACCGGGTTGATCGGCGCCAAGCTGGTCAACGAGATGGAGCGCGTGCTACCGAATTTGCGGCAAAAGCTCATTCTCGACGGCGCGGGTCACTGGATTCAGCAGGAGCGGCCCGACGAGGTCAACGCCGCCCTGATCGATTTCCTGAAGGGCTAGTACAGCCCGCGGCCGCTGAGGACTTCGCTCGGCCCCCGCGGATCGACCGGCAGGTAAGCCTGCCTCGGACCCGCATAGCTGGCGTCGTTCTCATAGGACACGGCGCGCGGGTTTTCCGCGGCACGGCCACGCGAGCGGCTGGAGGCCGACATTTCCGACGTGGCGTTGATCGAGGCGTAGTCGGCCGAGCTATTGCCGAGGCTATAGGGCCGCCCCTCCGGCATCGGAACTTCGCCCCGGATTCGGCCTGCCGACGATGATATCTCGGGCACAAACGGACGGGCCGAAGCGACCCGGACCGTGGACGGGGACGGCGCGGGCTCGCCGGTCCGGAGCGTTGCCAGGAGCTGGCGGTCGTCGGAACCCTCCAGCGGTGCCCGGCCGACATATTCAACGCGGACCTTGGCGACGCCATTTGCTTTGAATTCAAGCAGTTCCGCGGCCTTGTTCGAGACGTCGATGAGGCGGTTGCCGTGGTAGGGGCCGCGGTCGTTGACCCGCACGATGAGCGACTTGCCGTTCCGGACGTTGGTGACGCGGGCGTAGCTCGGGATCGGCAGCGTCGGATGGGCGGCGGTCAGCGAGGTCATGTCAAAAACCTCGCCATTGGCGGTCAGCCGGCCGTGGAAGTCATCGCCATACCAGGAAGCCATTCCCTCGGCGCGATAGTTCGGATCCTCTTCCGGCACATAGACCCGGCCTGCGACGGTGTAGGGCTTGCCGACGCGGTAGGTTCCCCCGCCCTTCGGCACGGCCTCCCCGAACGCCACCACGCGAGGACTCGAGGAGACGCCATATTTGGGATCGACGCGGCTGGCGAATTTGCCTGATGAGGCGCAGTTGGCAAGGAGAAGGCACGTTGCCACGGCAACAGTACCACGCGCCGCCAGGACGATCGTTTTTGGCCGTCGAATCCCCATCGCCCCAATTACCATTTTCAGCGGCCGACTGCCTACGTTGAAGCGTTGCGGCCTTAACCCCACGATGCGTCCCACCTCCGCATCACGTTGTGAAGATATCGCAACCGGAACACGGCGGAAATGGGGTCTGCTCCCGCGTGGTGAATGAATGGTTGCTTTGCGTATCCGTTGATCTACGGGCATAGCGCCTCGATTCACCGTGTATGCGTCCTTCGTCGCATCCGTCCTGTGCCCCATTCAGACAATCTGTTGCAGTAAATCATCACTCACGACCGATCTGCGATTCCAGCCTGTGAATCTTTTTGACTGTGCAACGGTGGAGTCGTTCTGTGGATTGCAGGGGCGCGAAGGATTTGTGCGATGATCGAGACGGTTACAGCGGTGATGGGTTTGGTGAGCGCGGGCATTTTCCTTGCACACGCATTTGAAGGCTATCGTTCCAGAGCTTGAGATTTGAACGGCTTGGCGGTTCGGGGGGGACCGCGCGGCTTCGGACAGATGGCTCGGTAGAGATTCAGAAAGCTTTAATAAATTCGGACGAGCATCTGAGTGGTAGGTGTATCATGCGCAACCACGACATTGTCTCCAACGGATTTCTTGCCCTGACCACGGCCAGTTTCGTGCTCCTGTGCTCGAGCCTGCTGGCAGTTGTGTTCGGCTAAACAAGCGCCCGCTTCAGTTGCGGCAACGGGTGCCGGGACGATGCGATCCCGGCCAGAATTAGCATCCCGCCCGACGGACCGCCGGCGAACGTATCGCGGCTGATGCCGCCACCATGATTTTCCTGGCGCGTGTGAAGTACTCCATACAACGTGCACGTGAGCCACGTTGTTTCTCCCTGTGATGGCAACAGCACAACGAGGACTCGATTCTCGCCGTCGCCGTGCTCGCCCGATGCCGCTATCCCAGTCGGGCCAATCGTCCAAGCTTGCGATAACATGCGCGCGCCCGGCCAAATCTGAAATTGCGATATCAAAGGCAGCGCAATTGTTCGGGTGCACCGACGAGCGGTCGCCTTCATTAGCCCCACCAGGTACGTAGTGCTTTGGCGTCCTCGTCGCTGGGTTTCTTCCAAAATGGCGGGATGGGCACACATCGGGGCCACGTTCGCATTGCGTTCGAGCCAGCCCTACGCTAAGCGACTGAAATTCTTGAGCTGGAAGGGTGGCCGAGTGGTTTAAGGCACCGGTCTTGAAAACCGGCGTGCCTGCAAGGGTACCGTGGGTTCGAATCCCACCCCTTCCGCCAAAAAGCGAAATCCGCGGGGTTGTTCGCGGCTATCGGCGTTCGGACACATATCTCCCCACGCGGTGGGCTTCTCACAAGCGAGACTGCTTCTGAAGCAGACGCTGCATCCGCAGAGAATTCCGTCTTGCAATTTTCGCCTTGGCGGCGTGCACGGCGTTTGCCCTGGTCGCTTCCTTTGGTCCTGTCGTTTGAATGCTTTCGACCGGCGCCGCCGGAGGCGACTGGGTGGCGGCGATCGAAGGGTGGCTGGCGGGCTGCACCGTCATGGGCGCGGTTACTGATGTCCTTCGCCGGGGCATCCTTGGCAACTCCGATCCAACGAAGTTGTTCAATCGTGAGCCCCGCGCGCTCGTTGGCCCGGCGCACGACGGGTTTCGGACGACATGCGCCGGGCCATAACCACCACGGGTTTCACCCCCCGGAATGGCCTGTTCACGCTGGGTTTGATTCTTGGCGGAATTTGGCGCCATGCACCGCTAACGCAAAATCGCTCTCGGGAAATCCGATCATCGGGTAGCCCTACCCGGCTCATGGTCTATTGCGGCGGCTATAGGTGTGCCCACTCGACCCAAGACAGCACGATCGGCAAATTTGATTGTCTCGGCAAGAAAGGCGTTGTCTTAAAAACCGCCGGTGCGAAGCAGATGAAAGATCGCGAACTAATTGATCGCCGTCGGTTTTGCGACGGTCGGCTGGTGCTACTTCATTGTCTGGATCGTGATGCTGCTGATCTGATGGGTCGCAACAAGTAGCCCGCGAACAGCAAAGGCGGCCCCCACAAAGCCAGCACCCCGTAAATTACGAGCTCCACAACGTCCACGCTCATCCCCGATGACATGTCGCTTGCCAAGCTCTGCTCAGATTCGCGCTTGTTAAAAGCAAAACAGTTTGTGCATCGCACCCACGTTCGCTCCGCAAAGTCATCCAGCTACCTCCGACTTGTCGCATTTGGTTACGCCAGAGCACACTTGGCTCGCTTGGGCCGCTGTCGCCGATCGCACGCGGGCTGCGCAAGCCGTGTGCTCAAGGACAACTAGAGCGTCAGCCTGACGTTGCAGATGTCATGCTCGACCGGGTCTGACTTCACCTCGAATCCGAGGCTCCGGCACATCGCCAGCATCACGGTGTTCTCGGCCAGGACGTCGCCGGAGATGGCTTTCAATCCTTCGGATTTTGCGTACTCGATGATCATCTGCATCAGGGTCCAGCCGAGTCCCCTGCCCTTGAGGTCCGACCTCAACAGGATTGCATATTCGCCGCTCTCATAGATCGAGTCCGAATGGATCCGGACCACGCCGACCAATTCGTTGGTCGCCTCGTCGAACGCGACGAAGGCCATCGCCCGGGAATAATCAAGCTGGGTCAGGCGGGCGATGAATTCATGGGAAAATTCCTTCATCGGGGCGAAGAACCGCAGCCGCAGATCATGCATCGTGATGTGTTTCAACATCTCGTGGATCAGCGGCTCGTCCTCGGGCCGGATCGGACGGACGAATACGCGCCAGCCGTCCTTGACCTCGATGTGACGCTGCCATTGCGAGGGGTAGGGCCGCACGGCGAAATTCGCCGGGCCCGAACCGCGAAACTTCCGCTCCACGCGCCCGATCACGACGCGTGCGTCGACGGCGAGCACGCCGGCTTCATCGGCCAGCAGCGGATTGATATCGAGCCCGCGGATTTCGGGGATGTCGGCGGCCATCTGCGCCAGCTTGACCAGAACCATCGCGACGGCGTCCGGCTTCACCGCCGGCACGTCGCGATAGGCGTGGAACAGCCGCGAGACGCGGGTGCGCTCGATCAGGCTGTGCGCCAACTGCAAATCGAGCGGCGGAAGCGCGAGCGCCTTGTCGTTGATGATCTCGACCGCCGTGCCGCCGCGGCCGAACACGACGACGGTGCCGAAGGTCGGATCGTTGGCGAGGCCGAGAATGAGTTCGCGCGCCTTCGCCCGCACCACCATCGCCTGCACCATCACGCCGGAAATCCGCGCCTCCGGCCGCAGTGATCTTGCGCGCGCGAGAATCTCGGCGGTTGCCTTGCGCACCGCGTCCGCGCTGGTGAGGTTGAGCACGACGCCACCGACATCGGATTTGTGCACGATGTCGCGCGACATGATCTTGAGCACGACGGTCGAGCCCTGCGCGAACAGCGCGTTCGCATGAGCGACCGCCTCTTCGGCATCGGCGGCGGCGAAGGTCGGCACGACCGCGATGTCATAGGCATCGAACAGCCGCTTGACCTCGATCGGATCGAGCCAGGAGCGGCCGTCGGCGAGCGCCGCGGCAACGATCTGCCGCGCTGTGTGGGCATCGGGCGCGAACTCGCTCGGCATGGCGGGCGGGACCTGCGCCAGCGCCTCCACCAACTCGCGATGGCGAACCAGATGCATGAAGCCGCGCACCGCGTCGTCTTCGGTCGGATAATTCGGAATACCGGCCCCGCTCAGCAGATTGCCGATCGACGGCTCTGCGCCGACCCAGACCGCGAGAACGGGCTTCGGTGACCCGCGATGCCCGGCGCGATATTCTTGCACCACCCCGGTCACAGCAGCGGCGATCTCGTCGGCGCGCGCGATCGCCGTCTGCACGTTCATGACAAGTACGGCGTCGTTTTCGGGGTCGGCCAGCAGCGCTTCAAGCGCTGCGGCATAGCGCGCGGGATCGGCATCGCCAACGATATCGACCGGATTCGATTTCGACCATGTCGGCGGCAACGCAGCTTCCAGCTTCTCGCGGATTGCCGGCGAAAGGGCCGCGGGAATGCCGCCAAGGTCGACCAGCCGGTCAACCGCCAGCACGCCGATGCCGCCGCCATTGGTCAGGATCGCAAGCCGCTTTCCGGGCGGCGATTTGAGCCGTCCGAGCGTTTCGGCACAGTCGAACAGTTCTCGAAGATCAGATACGCGCAGGATGCCGGCGCGCTGAAACGCGGCGTCGTAGACGGCGTCAGCCCCGGCCAGCGCGCCGGTATGGGTTGCAGCCGCCCGCGCGCCTTGCGCCATTCGGCCTGACTTGACGACCACGACCGGCTTGACTCTGGCGGCAGCGCGCGCCGCCGACATGAACTTGCGCGCATCCCTGATCGCTTCGATGTAGAGCAGGATGGCGTGGGTCTTTTCATCCAGCGCGAAATAATCGAGCAGATCGGCGATATCGACGTCGAGCTGGTCACCGGTCGAAACAATGCCGGAAAAGCCAACGGCCCGCTGTGCCGCCCAGTCCACCATGCCCGCGGCAATGGCGCCGGACTGCGAGATCAGCGCCAGATTTCCCGCCGCCGGCATATGCGCGGAAAAGCTCGCATTGAGACTGGCGCCCGGCATCATGATGCCCAGGCAATTCGGGCCGATCAGCCGCATGCCGTATTGTTGCGCGGCCCGCTCCGCTGCATCCGCCAGCGAACCCGGACCGCGGCCGAGCCCGGCACTGACAATGACGGCCCCCGCCGCACCGCGGCGGCCCGCCTCATCGATCAGGCCCGCGATGGTGTGCGCCGGTGCGGTGAGGACAACGAGTTCGGGCACAAAAGCCAGTTTTGCGATGCTGCCGACGGTCGCGACGCCGTCGATCTCGTGATAGCGCGGGTTAACAAGACCGAATTCACCCTTGAATTGGCCTTTACGAATATTGTTGAGGATGGCGCGGCCAACCGAGCCATGGCGCGGACTGGCCCCGACCAGCGCGACGGAATGCGGCGAAAGCAGATTCTGCAGACGATAGGTGGACATCGTTCTCCGGTGCCGGCAGATCGCGGCCTTCTGTGAGCCCGGGCAGATGTTCGACGCAATCCGCCCCTTGCGCGGCAGGTTAGCGCCGGAATGGTTCCTGCGCGTGACAAATCGTGCCCAGCCGGGTGGACTCATCGAGATACATAATCGTCTGGCTATTGGCCGATCAGTTCAGAGCGCGGCCACTGATCAGGTTCGACGTGGCTGCGATCATCCGCTCGCAATGCTTGAACAGCCGTTCGGAGTCGCGGCGGTAGAAGTCGAGCTGATGCTGGCCGCATTCCTCGCACATCGTCTTGATGTCCTTTACTGAATGCGCGCCGGCCATCTTCGTGACGAACTCCGTGAACAGATGCATCTCGGTCTGCGTTCGCTCCAGCATCTCGTCGCCGAGAAACACCATTTCATCGAGCACCATCTTCTGCGCGCCAAACATGAATTCCAGCGCGCCCTGGTTCAGCTTGGCGGCTTCCGCTTCTGCATTTGCGGCTGCTGGAAAGCGAACGGAAGCGGCCCGTTCAGACAATTCTGACATGACAACCTCCAATTTCTGAGTTTCCGCCGAAAAGATATTGACCGGCTTCGCGCCGAACATTGAGGCACATCAAGCTGGCGTCATTGCGACCGCAGCGACAGCCAAAAGGTACAAGACAGGGAACTCGCCGGGGCGAAAGGTCACATCCCCTGCCTGGCCAAGATCAGTGCGACATCAGCACCGGTACGGTCATGCTGTCGAACATGCTGCGCGTGACACCGCCCAGAATTCGCTCCTGCAATCGCGAATGGCCGTATCCCCCCATCACCAGCAGACCCATATTGCTTTCGGCTGCGACCGACAGAATGGCGCCCTGAACGGCGCTGCGATCCGCCGTCAGCCGCTGCACCCGGGCCGCAATGCCGCGCCGCCCGAGATGCGCGACGAGTTGGTCCGAAGAAGCTTCACCCGCCTCCTCATTGGCCGCAATCACGGTGACGGCCTTCGCGCCCATCAGAAACGGCATCGCATCGCGCCATGCACGGGCCGCCAGGCGGCTGCCGTCCCAGGCGATGCCGACATGGTTGGCGTCGAGCGGCCCCTTGTGGATATAGGGAACCATCAGCATCGGCCCGCCGGAATTGAACAGGATCTGCTGCGGAATCTCGTTGTCGTAGCTCGCCTTCGAGGATTCCGGCTGCAGCACGATCGTCATGTCGTAAAGCCGGGCAAGCGCGCTGATGGTTCGCCCGGCCTCGGCGGGGATTGTCGCGAAGGTCCTGGTGCCGTAGGCGATTTTGGCGAGCTTGGCCTCGATCTCGAACATGGCGATCGCGGCGTTCGCTCTTTCCCGGGCGCGCTCCTGTTCAGCCCCCATGACGGCGCCAACAGCGGCGCCACCCTCTACAATCATCCCGGCGGCACTCATCGATTCATAGCCGATGGCGACCGCATCGAGATGCGACCGGCGCGCAACGGTCAGCGCGACAGCGACGTCAATCACCGGCCTGACCTGACGCTCGGAGGGAATATGAACCAGAATGTTCCTGAACATCGCCATTCTCCCACACATTCGCGAGGGCATGCGGCCCCCGTCACGGATTGCTGCCGGCAAGGTAACCGACGGACCGATGGCCGAAGTTGACGCACATCAAACCCGAAAAATGCCGAACGGCAGCGCATGCGAACGGCGACGTCAGCGGACTCCGGCGGATTTGAGGTCGTGATGAGCCGCGATGGCGTCGCCGAGCAGCTTTTCCTTTCGATGGCGATAGCCCGGCGGATGCTTCTTGCCTCGCTTGCCATTTTCTACCTGCGGCGATCCGCTGGCAAGGCCGGCGAAGCGCTCGAGATCGCGCATGTCGCCCAATGCGCGCTGCAATCGTTTTGCCGGCCGGTGCCGGTGATGGAATTCGCCCCGCCCCCACAGCGTGACGGTCTCGGACAGCGCTTCCAGCATGTAGCGGAAGCGTTTGGCCTTGATCCGCAGCCGGTGACGACGTGACGCACCCAAGGTCTTCAGGCGTTTCCCCTTGCGGACCAGCCGTTCGTGCCAGCGGTCGAGTTCGCCCGCGCAATAGGATTGCAGGGCCTCCGCGTGCTTCCGCCGCTTATAGCGCTGCAGCCACGGCCCTTGCCTGATCCAGGCCGCCATGGCAGCGACGAGCCGTTGCGTACGAACGGAGCGCAGGCAGCGCACCAGACGGCGGTGGTCCCGCATCTGGCGCTGATCGAGCTGCTCGCCGATCATGTCCTGCGCCCAGGCGCGGTATCGCTTGCGGCGGGCATATTCCACGACGACATCGCTGTCGCGCGCGGCGCCGAGCGGGCCATTCAGCCAGGCGATTTCCTCCTTCAGACGCCGCCATTCCGCATCGACCACGATCGGCGCGAAGAACGCCACGGCGGCGCGTAACCGCGTGATCGCGACCCGGATCTGATGCACGGCCTCGGCATCGCCGGCGCACGCGCTGCTGTGATGGGCCTTGATAGCCGCGACGCTGTCGAGCGTCATCTTCTGGAATGCGGTCGCGCAATCGAGCCCCACCGCTTCAGAGGCCTTATGTCGGCCGGACGTTCTTGTTTGACCGTTTCTCATCTTCAGCGCTCGCCCGGCACCGCAAGCAAAGAAACACGGGCGCAGCGCAACGACTGGCCCGGCGTCCCTGAGGCATCGATCATATGCCAGTTTACCGCGCCGATCGCGAAAGTCTCCTGCTGCAGGGCGACATTCCGGGTTGCATCAGACGCATCGCCCTTGCGCTGCTCGATGCGCGCCAGCCGCGTCGCGAGATCTGCCGTGAGGAACAGGCCGACGAAGCGTACGCCGCAAGTGGCTGCGAGACGTGCGATTTCCGTCCGTTCCGCTTCCTGGAGGTAAGCGGCATCGATCACGACTGAACAGCCTTGGGCGAGGACGCGCCGCGCGGCACTCGAAAGCGTGCCGTAGACACGCTCCGTGACATCGGGCCGATAGGCGGATTCCGGCAGAGCCGTGGTTTCACCGGCACCGAAGAGGTGCTTGCGAACGACGTCCGAGCGGACAATGACGGCGCCGGGCGGAGGCTCGATCAGATCCGCGAGCCCGCGTGCGAGCACCGATTTTCCGGTCCCCGACAACCCGCCGATCGCCACCAGCAGCGGCGGCTTGGGCGCGATGAGGCGTCCCGCCAGATCGAAGTAGTGCTTGGCCTCCTGCCAGACCGCGTCGCTCTCTCCGGCATGTTCGCTCTTCATGAACAGCACATGCGCGCGGATCGCCGCTCGCATCGACAGAAACAGCGGCAGCAGACGCAGGCCATCGAGACCTTCGTCCCCTGCTCCCGCAAGATAGCGATTGAACACCGTGTTCGCCGCCGCACCTTGATTGAAGTGGATCAGATCCATCAGTGTGAACGCGAGATCGTAGAGCACGTCCGTCGTAGCGATGACGGCATCAAATTCGATCGCGTCGAACAGCAGCGGTCGACCGTCCACCAACGCAATATTGGCGAGATGCAGATCGCCGTGGCAGCGGCGCACAAACCCTTGCTTGGCACGCTGCCTGAGCAGCGGTTGCAACGTCGTTGCAGAATCGCGGCTAACGGCATCGAGTTGATCGACGGCAACGGCATCAAGTCCACGCACGGCGTGAAACTTCGCCGTATTGCGTTCGATGATGGGTAGAAGGGAGGCAAGCCAGCTTTCATCGTCCTTGCGCGGCGCCTTGTCGTGGGATCGCAGGATCGCGTCGGCCACGGCTGCCGCAAGCGATGGATCGATCGTCTTCGATGCCGCAACGCGATCGAGCGACTGCTTCTCGTCGAACCGCGCCATTTCGACCGCCCATTCGACGGGCGTACCCGTGCCGTCGATTTCGAAGGCGCCATCGGAATTGCGCGTGATGGCGACAACGCGCCGGTAGAGCTCCGGAGCGTTGCCGGCGTTGACCTTTAGTTCTTCCTCGCAGGCACGCTTGCGCTTCTCCAGTGTCGAATAGTCGAGGAACGGCAGGCGCACGGCACGCTTGATCTTCAATGCCCGATCGGCGCCGAGAAAAACCATGGAGGCATGGGTGTCGATCCGCTTGCCGCCCCTGGCCGGGCCGAAGCTGGAACCGTCGAGGAAATCGAGCACCTGCTGCTGCAGGTCGGCATCAGTTACAGCTGTGTCGGCGGCCGGTCGCACGGTCATAGCTATGGCGTTCCGCTATTGCTTGGGGTTTATCCGCGCGCGCTCTCGGTCAGCGCGCGCATGATGTCCTCGCGCGCGATGATCCCGACCAGCCGCTGTTCGGCGTCCAGCACGGGGAGGCTCTTCATCCGGTGGTCCACCATCTGTTGCAGGACGCGGGTCAGTTTTGTTGCCGGATCGACATGGATGAACTCCGGCGTCATCACATCCACCACCATACGCGACAACAAATCGTCATAGGCCGGAACCATGCGGCCGGGGTTGAATGCAAAGCATTTCAGGAAATCGAAGTTGCTCACGACGCCGACGATGTCATCGCCTTCGCGCACCGGATAACAGTTGAAATCGTCGACCTCGAACATCTTGTGCAGCTCGCGCATGGTGGTGTCGCGCGCAACCGTCTTCACCTTGCGCGTCATGTATTGCCCGGCGGTCGCTTCGAGAAATCGATGCACGGGGGTTCCTCGCCATTGCAGACCCTTAATGGGACAGGAACGCGCAGCGGCGCGATTCAGTTGCAAGGTGGCGCGCAACGCCGCTGAGCACCCATTCGCGCAATCGCGGGTGGCGGCCATTGGGCGCCGGCAATCACGGCACCTGTCCCGACATTGGCAGCGATCCTCTCGATCTGCTCGGTTGCGCCGGCCATTTCGGGACGACGGTGTTCGCCGCAATGCCATGGCCACGCGGCTACCCGGAGGCAGGCATCGTTGGGCCGGTCCAGCACCAGACCGACCATTCTGCAGAAATCCGAGCCGACAAGTCGATAAACTCTCATTTTATCAATTAGATATATGCCGTTTGTAATTTCGTTTCGCTGGTATTTTGCGGCTTTCCTGCTGGAAATGGACCGTCGGCACGCCAAGGCCGGCATGACGGCCCTGCCGATGTGCTGCCGCGACATCGGCGACTATCCCGGCCTGACCCCGGAAACCGTTTCGCGGGCGCTTTCGCAGCTCAGCGACCAGGGCATTCTCGTGTTTTCGAGCGCACATCAAATCGTGCTGCGCAACCGCTAGCGGCTGGCAGACACGGACGCTTGAGAGTAAGCTGGGCGACAAGGGTGCCGCAAGGACGGGAGGGCAAGATGAACAATTATCGCGTCTCCTTCTACAAGGATCTCTGTAACTCCGACGGCCACAGCTTCAAGTGCCTGCAGCGCCAGATCGAGGTCCAGTCGATTGGTCCCGCCCAGGCGCTGGTGTTGGCGGAGCGGTTGGTCGACAACGAACGTCTGAATGCCGATTGCGTCGAAGTCACGCACCTGGCGGGCCATGACGAGTTCGAACATCCGGCGTGCTATACACCCGCCCCCGGCAAGCACGCATGGAACCGCATCGCGTGATGAACTTGACCGCGGCCTGTATCGAATCCTCGCGGACCGCGCACCCGCGCGGTCGGCAGCTTCGCTGCGCGCGTTTTCAGGACAGGCGTGACGGTAGCTTGATCCAGGTCAATGCGAACGTCACCGAGAGAGCAGAAAGTCGATCTACATGATGTCTGACGACGATGTCCGCATCAGTCGGCGATCTCGCCGTTTTCTCCCAAGACTGCCCCGCCATCGCTGGTCGTAAAGACCGCGTTGCGGGGCATTTTTATGGATGGCTGCAAATCCCAAATCGGCTCCCGGTCGCCTCGGCGACTTATCGACTGGATCTCGCTTCCAGGTCGCGGACGGCCTTGAAGCCGTGCAAGGCCGCCTGCAGCGCCTCGTCGATATCGGCTGGGCGATGCGCCAAGGACAGGAACATATTGTGCTGGGGATGAAAGAAGGCGCCGTGGCGTAGCGCGGCCGAGCAGAACGCCCTGCCCTTGCGTACATCCGCATCATCCTCGAACAGCATCAGTGGCATCTGCGGCGGGCCGCTCTGGCGGATCGCGATGCCATATTCTTTCGCCAGCGACGCCAGTCCCTCGCGCAACCGCTGGCCCATCGCGCGGATATGCCCGGCCACGTCAGTTTCGCGCGCGATCCGCAACGTCGCCCGCGCCGCCGCCATCGCCACTGTGCCGCACCAGAACGACCCGGTGACGAAGACCCTGGTGGCGGCTTCGCGGAAGCGTTCGTTGCCGGTAACGGCAGCCAGCGCATGGCCGTTGGCGATCGCCTTGCTCCAGGCGGACAGGTCCGGACGCACGCCGAGCGCTTCCCAACTCCCCCTGATATCGAGGCGCAGGCCGGCCCGCACTTCATCGATAATCAAAGCGGCGTCGGCCGCGTCGCATGCCGCACGCGCGGCTGCCGCGAATTCCTTCGTTGGCAGTTCGAGATCGCGTCCCATGTCGTGGCGGAAAGCCGTCACCAGTATCGCAGCGAGATCCCTGCCGGCCTCGTCGACGGCCGCCTGCAGGCTCTGCACATCGTTGTACTCGAAGTGCAAAAGATGCGCGCGGTCCTCGGCCGTTACCCCGGCAACACTTGGCGAACACCATGGCAGCGCGCCGTGATAGCTGCCACGTGCGACCAGCACCTTGCGGCGTCCGGTGCCGGCGCGAGCGATCGTCACGCAGCTCGTGGTCGCGTCACCGCCGTTCTTCTGAAACATCGCCCAATCGGCATGCGGCAGCATGGCAACGAGATCTTCGGCGAGTTCCACCATGACCTCCCCCGGGCCGTTGAAGCAATCTCCTTTGGCAGCCTGCGCCTCAGCCGCCGCCTGAACCTCGGGATGCCGATGGCCGAGCACAATCGGACCCCAGCTGCACATGAAATCGATGTACTCGCGCCCATCGACGTCGCGGACGCGGCAGCCCTCCGCGGAGGCGAAGAATTGCGGATAGCCTTCCGGGAGCCGCGCAGCGTTGAGATGGCCCCACATGCCGCCTGGAACTACCAGCCGCGCCCTTGCTCGCAACATGGCATCCGCCGTCTGCGTTTCGCTCAACAGCGTCGCGTGCTGGGTCATGACGTTCTCTTGTCTGGTTTGCAGAGTTTGCCTTGCGCTTCCTGTCGCCGCCTATGATTGGATCGCCAACAATTCACGGTCAACTCCGATCGCAGTCAGGTCAGGTGGCTTTTGGTTCGCAAAACCGGTAGAATTGTCGATATGCCACGGCCCTGTCGGCTCGCCCTCGCCAGTTCGTTTCGGAGTAACCGTTGAACGTTCGTCACCGCATCGCCTTCGCCGTCCTCCTCGCTTTCGCATCGCCGGCTTTCTCAGGTGGCGCCATCGCGCAAAGCGTGATTGCCGCAGCAGTCGCCAAACCGGTATCGCTGCCGGACATTGCAATCGGGTCCGCGAACGCACCGATCACCATCACCGAATATTCCTCGATGAGTTGTCCGCATTGCGCAGCCTTCGGCCAGAATGTGTTCCCGATGTTGCGGTCGAAATATATCGATACCGGCAAGGTACGTTTCGTGTTCCGGGAATTTCCGCTCGACATAAAGGCCGCCGCAGCTTCGATACTGGCGCGCTGCATCGGCAAAGGTGATTCCGAAAAATACCTTGGGGCAGTCGAGATGCTGTTCAAGCTGCAGGACCGCCTGATGGCGCAGACCAGGGAGACGCTGATCTATGTCGGGAGCCAGCACGGCATGAGCGAGCAGGAAGTCAAGACCTGCGAGGAAGACCAGGCGCAGTTCGACAAGCTGAACGCTGATCAGCAATACGCGCATCGGGAAGTGAAGGTCACGTCGACGCCGACTTTCTTTCTCAACGGTGTACGACTGCAGGGCTCGATGTCGTTCGAGGAGCTGGAAGAACGGATCAAGCCGCTGCTCAAGCAATAGCGCCCCCGCCGTCGCAGTAGCCCCTTGCCCGGCGAGGCCGGCTCGCCGATGATGGCCCCAACAAACATATTGGGGAGAGCGCCATGGTCGCGGCTTTGCGCGTAGTGTTGGCAGCGACGTGGTTGCTGTCCGGCGTCGTGGCGTCATTGGCGCAAGGCTATCCGAGCAAACCAGTGCGTGTCGTGGTCGGCTTCCCCGCCGGCGGACCGACCGATGCCATCGCCCGCATCGTCGCCCAGAAGCTTACCGACAATCTCGGCCATCAATTCTTCGTCGAGAACGTTGGCGGTGCGGGCGGCAACATTGCGGCCGGCCAGGTCGCGCGCGTAACGCCGGACGGCTACACCATCATGGTCATCAGCACCGGCTTCGTCGTGAATCCCAGCCTCTACGCCAAGGTGCCGTATGATCCAGTCAAGGATTTCGTGCCGGTGACGCTGGTCGCGGTCTCGCCGAATGTCGTGGTGGTCAACCCGCAAGTGCCCGCCAAGACACTCCCGGAGCTGGTGCAGCTCATTCGGGACAACCCCGGCAAGTACGGCTTTGCCGGTCCCGGCATCGGTTCGACGCCGCATCTGGGTGGCGAGCTGTTCCGGCTGGCCTTCAAACTCGACCTGGTGCACGTGCCTTTCACAGGTGCCGGGCCGGCGATCCAGGCAACGGTCGGCGGGCACACGCCGATCGCCTTCACCGCGCTGCCGCCTGCCCTGTCGGCGGTGCAGAGCGGACAACTGCGCGCGCTGGGCGTGGCGTCAACCGAACGCGCCGCCGGCATGCCCGACGTGCCGACCTTCGCCGAACAGGGCGTGAAGGATCAGGAAGCCGACACGCTCACGGGCATCGTCGCGCCTGCGGGGACGCCGAAAGAGATCGTCGATCTGCTTTATCGTGAGATCGCCAAAATCGTCGCCCAGCCGGACGTCAAGGAACGCCTCACGACGCTTGGCTTCAAGCCAGTCGCCAATACGCCGGATCAGTTCGGCGCGCGTATCAGGCTGGAGATGGACAAGTGGGGCAAGGTGGTGCGCGATGCAAAGTTGCGGATCGAGTAACGAGCTCGGCGCCCGCCGCTACGATGGCGGCGGTTCCGCGACCGCATCCGCGATCTTGATGAAGGTCAGGCCGATACGGTTCTTCTGGATCCAGGTGACCCGGCATTCGTGCACGATCGAGGAATCCCTTGCCATCACCAGGCGAAAGTGCTGCGGGACGAAAGCCGGATTGTCGACATCGATCGCCGCTCCCTCGCGCGAGATATTCCGCACCACGCAGGGCATGACGGAACCGCCCGACGAAACATAGCCAGGCTCGTCAATCTCCGTTCGCGGATATTTTCGCTTCTCTTCCATGCCGCCCGTCCCGTCCCGATCGATTCCAACCAAACCGCAAGGCTAACGCAAAACCTTAAACAAGTCGGCGCGTGCGCCCGGAAAACCGGAATAGGCGCGGTCTGCGGCCAGCGCGATTGCCTTCGGGCTCCATTGTGCAGAGCGGCACGAAATCCCAATCGCTTATTCGCAGATGTGCTCCGCGTCACCATGGACTTGCCGATCGCAGCGATGGCACGATAGCTTTTCCACCAATGACTGACACACGGACGCGATGGACCGGCAGGCATGGTTTTGAATACACCGATCGCAAACTCTGCCGATCTTGCCGGCGACCAGGCGGTGATCGCCCGGGCCGAGGCCATACGTCTTGATGTCGCGACAGCTTCCGACGACATCGAGACCGCGCGCCGGCTGCCGCCCGCGCTGCTCGACAAGCTGCACGATGCGCAATTGTTCCGGCTGTTGCTGCCCCGCTCGACCGACGGGATCGAAACCGATCCTGTAACTTTTTTCCACGTCATCGAAACCATTGCCAAGGCCGATGCTTCCACCGCCTGGTGCCTCAGCCAGGCCGGCGGTTGTGCGATGTCGGCGGCCTATCTCGACCTGCCGGTGGCGCAGGCGATCTTCGGCGATCCGCGCGCGGTGCTGGCGTGGGGACCCGGGCCCAGGGTTCGTGCGGTCGAATGCGAAGGCGGCTACCGGGTGACCGGCGTGTGGTCCTTTGCGTCCGGCGGCCGGCATGCGACCTGGCTCGGGGCGCACTGCCCGATCCATGCAGCCGACGGTTCGCCCAAATACGACGCCAACGGGGTGCCGCTCGAGCGGACCATGCTGGTACGCTCCGAGGACGTCGAGTGGACCGACATCTGGAACACTGTTGGCCTGCGCGGCACCGCCAGCGACCAGTTCGCGCTCAACGATTTCTTCGTGCGCGCAGACCATTCGATTACCCGCGAGTTCGACCGGGAATGCCGCGAGCGCGGCCCGCTCTACCGCATGAGCAACCACACCTGTTACCAGGTGGGTTTTGCCGGCGTCGCCTGCGGCATCGCCCGCACTGCCCTCGACAATTTCGTCGAGACGATGCGCAACAAGGTGCCGCGTGGCGCGAAGCTGTCGTTGCGGGACAATGCCGTGGTCCAGTGCAACCTCGCCCAGGCGGAAGTTAATCTCCGTGCCGCGCGCGGCTACGTGTTGCAGTCGATGGCCGACACCTGGAAAGATCTCGCCGCGGGCGCGACCATCTCGGTGGCTCAGCGCATGAACATCCGCATGGCCTCTACAAACGCCATTCACAAGGCGCGCGAGGCGGTCGACTTTGCCTACAACGCCGCAGGCGCCACCGCGATCTTCGAGAACCATCCGCTGGAGCGCCGCTTCCGCGATATCCATACCGTGACCCAGCAACTGCAGGGCCAGCTCAGGCATTTTGAAACCGTCGGCGCCTGGATGATGGGCGTCGAGACCGACCTCAGCTTTGTCTAGGAGACGACCATGGGACTTGGCGGCTTGCAGCACTACACCATCGAACCATCTGACCTTGAGCGAACCAAGGATTTCTACTGCGACGTGCTGGGCCTGGAAAACGGCGATCGTCCGCCGCTCGATTTTCCCGGCTACTGGCTCTATTCCGGCGGCACCGCCACGGTGCATCTGATGGGCACGCGCAAGCCGCGCGAGGGCATCGTAGTGCGCGGCACCGAGAAAAAGTACGAGGATACCGGACGGCTTGACCACATCGCCTTTGCGGCGACCGATGTCGAGGACATGCGCAAGCGTCTGCAGTCGAAAGGCGTCAAATTCCGCGAGAGCATCGTGCCGCGCACCGGCGATACGCAGTTCTTTCTCTACGATCCCGACGGCGTCGGCGTCGAACTGAACTTTCCGAATACCTGAGCCCGCGCCCGCCGGAGAACCGAGCCCAATTCGGCCGCATCTATGACGGCCCAATTGGTTTTCGGCCCGCTGTAGTGCCACGCATCCGATGTTGAGGTGCAACACTACCCGTCAAAGACTGAAGTTCCCGACAACGCGGCAAGTCAGCCATCAGTAAGGCGCGAGTTCGTCAGGGTTTCATCATCATTGCAATGAGATTGGGAGAAGCCGCGCCGCTGCGGCAGAGTAGCCGGGTGCCGCGCCTTTCAACCTACCCCAGGGCATGCGTACCCGGCTATTCGTCCGGCGGAGCCTGCTAATCGAGCCCGCGCTCGTGGCTCAGATTGACCATTTCCTGAATGAAGACCGTTTTTTGCTTGTCGTTCAGACTGGTAAATAGAGGTTCGGCCGCATCGGCCACATTGCGCTGATCGACGGCGCGGTCATTGAGGAACTGGGCCTCGTTGCGCATCTGCTCGATGATGTCATCGGGGGGATCGCGCTTGGCGCGCGCCACACGCAGATTGAGACGATCGGCGCCGTTATGACCGAGATAGTGCATCGCACTGTTGAACCCGGCCCAATGCTTCTCCTGTTCGGGCGTGAGGTTTAGCTCCTTCTTGATCCGCTCGATATTGGCGTCGCTGGTGGCGACGATCTGTTCGGCCGTCAGTTGCGGCGCGCCGGTCTGGGTGAGGACGGCGGGCTGCTGCTGTTGCGCCTTGGCGGTCTTCGTAGCCTTGCTTCCCTTCGCCGGCTTCGACGTGTCACCCTGCTTGGAAGGCTCGCCTTGTTTGGAAGCCTCGCCTTGCTTGGAAGCCTCGCCTTGTTTTGAATCCTTGGCCGCCGGCGCCTGTCCGCCCTTGTTATTGTTATTGCCCCCGGTCAGCACACCGGTGACTCCGGTCACGACGCCCACGACGCCGCCGATGGCGCCGCCAAGCACGCCGCCTACCGGGCCCGCTGCCTTGTTACCCTCGCGGGCGCCTTTCTCGACACCCTGAACCACCTGCGCATCCGCAAGCCGTGGCGTGAGAAGCATGATGGCGGCCAACCCCATGGCCGCGCACACTTTCCAACGCGTGCGCAGTTTGGACGTCGGGCTGGTCATTATTGGTCTCCGTGGTCGTTAACCAGGACTGGTATCGTCCTCGAGTTTGAATCTTATCGTTTTAGCGACGAGCAAGTCTAGCCACGGTGCTGACCGTTATCGCCGGCGTCGAAAGTTCAATCCCGTCGACCGGGAACTCCGCGGCACGGCCGTAGCCTCTAAACTCCCTCACGTTCATGATGCCGTGTGCAACGCAATATGCCGTGCAGAGAGGCATTTCATTATTCCGAGCGCTGGAAATCGCACGCAACGTTAGTTCTAGAATGTCACACATGTCATTTCTCGACAGACGCGTTTAATTCTGTTCTGATTGCGCAACCAAATCTCCGCGGGGCGCACGCCATCCCAGATCGGCGCGATCGCGTGAAGGCCGATAAGAATAAGAAGAGGAACAACAAGACGACAACAAAAAAGCAAGCAAAGAGGAAACACCATGTCACGCAAGAAGCTTTCTCGCCGACAATTCATTGCTGCTACCGCGCTATCATCCGCAGCCCTCGTCACCGCGCCTTATGTGCGTGGCGCCCACGCTGCAGGTAAGCTTTCGATCGGCTTCTGGGACCATTGGGTTCCCGGTGCCAACAAGGCGTCCACCGATATCGTCAATGCCTGGGCCGAGAAAGAGAAGGTCGAGGTTCAGATCGACTACATCCCGAGCCAGGGCAACAAGAATCTGCTGACCATCGCCGCCGAAGCGCAGGCAAAGTCAGGCCATGACATTCTGGCCATGCCGACATGGTGGCCGCATGCGCAGTCCGAACTGCTAGAACCCATGAACGACGTCATGGAAGGTCTCATCAAGCAGAACGGTGAACCCAACGGCACGGTGAAATATCTCGGTCAGTCCAAGGGCAAATGGCTTGCGGTACCCGCGAGCGTCGGCAGCCAGATCAAGGGTCCCTGCTCGCGCATCGACCTGATGAAGCAACATGCCGGCATCGACGTCCAGGCGCTGTATCCCGCCGGCGCTCCACCAAAGGCCGACAGCTGGAATCTGGACACCTTCCTGAAGGCTGCGGAAGCTTGCCACAAGGGCGGCGTTCCCTTCGGCATCGGGCTTGGCGAGACCAGTGACAACGTCGATACGGCCGGCGCGATCTTCCAGTCGTTCGGAGCAGCCCTTGTCGATGAGAAGGGCAACGTCACCGTAAAGACCGACCCGGTGCGCCAGGCGCTCGAATTCTACAAGAAGCTGATCTCCTTCCTGCCCCCGGACGCCGGCGCCTGGGACGACTCCTCCAATAACAAATGGCTAGTCTCCGGCAGGGGCGCCATGATCATGAACCCGCCGAGCGCCTGGGCGGTCGCCAAGCGCGACGCCCCGCAGGTGGCCGAGCAATGCTGGACCCATGGCTTCCCGGCCGGACCGAAGGGCCGCTACGCGCCCTACCTCTCCTACTTCTGGGGCACCTGGTCGTTCTCCAAGAACAAGGAAGCGGCAAAGCGCGTGCTCAGGGCGCTTTCGCAACCGGATGCGATCGAGAAGATGTGCGTGGCGAGCGGTGGCTACGACCTCCCCTGCTACGAAAAGCTCACCACCTTGAAGGTCTGGCAGGAGGAAGGGCCGCCGAAGGGCACGCTCTACCACTATCCGAACCCGCACAACCACCAGACGCTTTCGATCGCCGCGGCGCCCGCCCCGCCGAAGATCGCACAGCAGATCTATACGCAGGCGACCCTGACCAAGATGTGCCTGCGTTATCACAAGGGCGAAGCGATGGAAAAGGTGCTCGCCTGGGCTGAAGGCGAGTGCGAAGGCTTCATGCGGAGCTGACGGACGAGATACCATGGCGGCCTGCCTGATTGCAGGCCGCCATTTCCATCCTTCTTCAATCGCGGACCCGGCGAAGCGTTACAGGGATAAAAACACATCATGGCTGACGTCGCATTGCAGTCGAACCGGGCCGCCGCGCAAGCCGCGCGCAAACGCGGCAGCCTGCACAAAATGCTCAGGCGCAAATCGACTGTGGCGTTCCTGATGACGCTGCCGCTGATCCTCCTGATCGCGACCCTCGTGATCTATCCGGCATTCTACGCGCTGCATCTGGCGACGTTGAACAAGTCGATGCAGCGCTTCGTCGGGCTCAGCAATTTCGAATTTCTGTTCAAGCGCGAGACGTTCTGGCTCGTCGTGAAGCAATCCTGCATCTTCGCGATCACAGCCGTCATCTTCAAGGCGCTGCTGGGCTTTATCATTGCGCATTTCGTTCACAACATACCGGCCAAGGGCCAGCGCAAATGGCGCGGCATGCTGCTGGTACCGTGGGTAATCCCCCCGGCGATGAGCACACTGGCGTGGCTGTGGCTATTTGACCCCTCCTACAGTGCGTTCAACTACACGCTCTCCTTCTTCGGCATCGGGCCGATCCCATGGACCGGCGATGAAATGTGGGCGCGCTTCTCGGTCATTCTCGTCAACATCTGGGTCGGCGCACCGTTCTTCATGATCATGTATCTGGCGGCGCTGAAATCGGTGCCGGAACAGCTCTACGAGGCCGCCGCCATCGACGGCGCGAATTGGTGGCAGCGCATCTGGTACGTCACGCTACCGATGATGCGAAATATCATCGCGATTACGACGCTGTTCTCGCTCATCGTGACGTTCGCAAATTTTGACATCGTGCGCATCCTGACCGCGGGCGGCCCGCTCGATCACACCCATATCTTCGCGACGTGGGCGTTCCGCATCGGAATCGAGGGCAGCGACATACCGCTGGGCGCCAGCGTATCTCTCTTCATGGTGCCGATCCTGGCGGTCGCGGCGATCTTCATCCTGCGCGACGTCAACAAACGCGGGAATGAAGCCTGATGACAACGGTGACAATCGACAAGGCCGCGCCGAGCCGCAAGATCAAATACGGCAGCATGAGCCGCGACCGCACCTGGGCGCTGCGCTGGTCGTATTTCTTCCTGGGGATCTTTGCCATTTTCTCGCTGACGCCGCCGATCTACATGCTCATCACGTCGTTGAAGAGCAGCGCGGAGATTTCGGCTGCGACTAATCCGTGGTGGGTGTTCCACCCAACGCTCGAGAACTATATCGGTCTGCTGACCTCGAACCAGTTTCTGCGCTTCTTCTGGAACTCGGCAATCGTCTCGATTTTCGTCGTTACCATCACCATGCTGATCTCCGTGCCGGCTGCATTCGCGCTGGCACGGATGCGGTTCTGGGGTTCTACGGTTCTCGCCACCGGCGTCTTCCTGACCTATCTCATTCCCGAGACACTGCTCTTCATCCCGCTCTTCAAGATGTTCGCGGTGATCGGCGATTGGACCGGCATCCAGTTGATCAACAAATGGTACGTGCTGCTTATTCTCTATCCGACCCTGACAGTGCCGTTCTGCACCTGGATCATGATCGGCTACTTCGCTTCGATCCCGAAAGAACTCGATGAAGCCGCCATCATCGATGGCGCGTCGTGGATTCAGACCCTGACTCGCATCTTTATTCCGGTTGCCTTCCCCGGCATCATTGCCGCGACGATCTTTGCCTTCACGGTGTCATGGGCGCAGTTCCTCTATCCCCTCGTGTTCACGACTTCGACCGACCAACTCGTCATGCCGGTCGGCATCATCACCACCCTGATCAAGGGCGACGTTTTCAACTGGGGACAGATCATGACCGGCGCCCTGCTCGGCGCAGCGCCTCCGCTCATCATCTACGCGTTCCTGATGGACTATTACATTGCCGGCCTGACCGCCGGTGCGACGAAGGGTTGATCTCATGGCTGACGTGACGTTGCGTAAGGTTGTCAAGCGTTATGACGAGGTCGAGGCGGTGCGCGGCATCGATCTCGATATCGCGGACCATGAGTTTGTCGTGCTGGTGGGACCGTCGGGCTGCGGCAAGTCGACCACGCTGCGAATGATCGCCGGCCTGGAAGATATCTCCGACGGCGACATCATGATCGGCGGCGACGTCGTCAATGACGTGCCGCCAAAGGATCGAGATATCGCGATGGTGTTCCAGAACTACGCGCTCTATCCGCATATGACGGTTGCGGAGAACATGTCGTTCGGATTACGGCTGAAGCGCTATCCGAAGGCCGAGATCAAGAGCCGCGTCGACGAGGCCGCGCGCATGCTCGACATCGTCGAACTCGTCGACCGCAAGCCGAAACAATTGTCCGGCGGCCAGCGTCAGCGCGTCGCCATGGGCCGCGCCATCGTGCGCAACCCGAAAGTGTTTCTGTTCGACGAGCCGCTGTCCAATCTCGACGCCAAGCTGCGTGTGCAGATGCGGATCGAGATCAAGAAGGTGCACCAGAAAGTCCGCACTACGACGGTTTATGTGACCCACGACCAGGTGG
Source organism: Bradyrhizobium sp. 170 (assembly GCF_023101085.1). Taxonomy (NCBI): domain Bacteria; kingdom Pseudomonadati; phylum Pseudomonadota; class Alphaproteobacteria; order Hyphomicrobiales; family Nitrobacteraceae; genus Bradyrhizobium; species Bradyrhizobium sp. 170. The sequence goes on from NZ_CP064703.1 coordinate 4,640,260, forward strand.
AGGCGATGACGCTGGCCGACCGCGTCGTGGTGATGAACCATGGCCGGATCGAGCAGATCGGCACGCCGAACGAGCTGTATCACAAGCCGGCGACGAAATTCGTCGCCAGCTTCATCGGCTCGCCGGCGATGAATTTCATCCCCTGCCGGCTGGAGGATTTCGCCGGCAAGTTGCACGTTCGGCTTACCGATCGCGTCGTATTTCCGCTGCCGCCAGCCCGCGCCGCGCGCTATCAGGGCGTCCCGCGCACCGACAAATTGCTGCTGGGGCTGCGGCCCGAGCACATCACCGAGGCCAAGCAGCATGCGGAGCCGGGCGTGGAGACCTTCGACACGGTGCTCGATGTCACCGAGCCGATGGGAATGGAGACGCTGATCTATTTTACGATGGAGGGCACGCTGGTCTGCGGCCGGGTCAATCCCAATGCCGGCGCGCACGACGGCGGCCCGCTTCGATTGGCTGTGGACCTCAACAATATGCACCTGCTAAACGAGGTGACCGGCGTCGTCCTTTGACGGCGCAATTGCTGATTATCAAGGGCAGGAAATGACGACCAACAAGAAGAAAATCTTCGTCACGGAATCGATGTCGCAACCGGGACGAGCACTGCTTCACGCGCGAGACGACATCGAACTCGTCGAATTTCCCAACATGATTTCGCAGAAGGATTTCGAAGCCAAGCTGAAGGAGCATGCGCCGGTCCATGGCGTCGCCCTCGGCGGGACCCGTTTCGGCGAGCCCGAGCTCGACGCCTCGAAAGACATGCTGGTGGTGACCCGGATCGGTGTCGGGTTCGACGCCGTCGACGTCCCCGCGCTCAGCCGCCGCAAGGTCCCGCTGATGGTGGCGGGCACCGCCAATTCGCCGTCCGTTGCCGAACACGCCCTGTTCATGATGCTGACGCTCGCCAAGCGCGCGACGGAAATGCATTCGCTGGTCAGGGACGACAAATGGGCGGATAGGCTCGGGATGCTGCCCTACGACCTCTTCGGCAAGACGGTGCTGATCATCGGATTTGGGCGCATCGGCACGCGCACCGCCAGGCGGTGCCTTGCGATGGAAATGAACGTCCTGGTTTTCGATCCCTACAAGCCCGCCGCCGACATCAAGGCCGCTGGCTGCGAACCAGTTGCCGACCTCAACGCCGCGCTGCCGCGCGCCGACTTCGTCAGCATCCATTGTCCGAAGAATCCGGAGACGGTCGGCATGTTCAATGCTGACAGGCTGAAGCGGTTGAAGCCATCAGCCTATCTGATCAACACGGCGCGCGGCGGCATCGTCGACGAGGCCGCCCTGCACGCCGCGCTGGTGTCCGGCAAGCTTGCCGGTGCGGGCCTCGACGTTTTCGCGCAGGAGCCCCCGCCGGCTGGTCAGGCATTGCTCGCCCTGCCGAACGTCATCATGGCACCGCATGTCGCGGGCGTTACGGTGGAAGCCGTAGATCGGATGAGCGAGCAGACCGCCCGCAACATTCTGAGCGTGCTGGATGGCGATCCCTTGCGCCAGAACGTGATCAATCAGGACGTGCTCGGCTAGATCGTCCGCAGTAGATGACCCTGGGCACGGCCGGTTTACCGGCCGGCCGGCAAGCGAGGTATGCGCATGGCCTTCAAAGAATACGGCAATTACGACGCGGTCGGCCTTGCCGAATTGGTTCGGAAGAAAGACGTCTCAGCCAGGGAATTGCTCGACGAGGCCATCGCCCGTACAGCGAAGGTCGATCCGCAGATCAACGCGGTCGTGGTCAAGCATTACGACTATGCCGAACGCCAGATCGAGCGCGGCCTGCCCGACGGCCCCTTTACCGGCGTACCGTTCCTCCTCAAGGATCTAGACCTCCTGGAGGGAACGCGCACGACCTCCGGCGCCACGGTCCTGAAGGACTTTGTGGCCGACCACAGCGGCACGCTGGCGCAGCGCTTCCTCGACGCCGGCGTCTCGATCTTCGGCAAGAGCTCCAGTCCAGAATTCGGCCTGATGCCGACGACGGAGTCGCGCCTGCACGGGCCGACCCGCAATCCCTGGAATCTCGAGCATTCTTCCGGCGGGTCATCGGGCGGCGCGGCGGCGGCGGTTGCCGCCCGGATCCTGCCCGTCGCACATGCCAGCGATGGCGGCGGCTCGATCCGGATTCCCGCCTCCGCCTCCGGCGTGTTCGGCTTGAAGCCGACCCGGGCGCGCAATCCGCTCGGCCCCGATCGCGGCGAAGGCTGGGGTGGCTTCTCCTGCGGCCATGTCGTGAGCATCAGCGTGCGCGACAGCGCGGTGATGATGGACGCGATCCACGGCCCTGAGCCGTCGAGCCCCTACGTGGCGCCGCCGCCGGGGCGGCCGTTTTCGCAGGAAGTCGGCCGCGATCCCGGTCAGCTCCGGATCGCCTTCACCGACAAATCGCCGTATGGCGACGCCATCGATCCGGAAATCGCGGCAGCCGTACGCGAGATTGCAGGCCTTCTGGCGAGGCTCGGTCATCATGTCGAGGAACGGGCGCCGGTGCTTGCCGCTGATCCCGCCGCAGTCATGGCCACCATTGTCGGCAGCAACACCGCGCTGACGGTGCGGCTGATCGAGCAAAGGCTCGGGCGCGACGCAACGGAAAACGATTTTGAAGTATTGACGCTGGCAAGCGCACACAACGCAAGGAAGACAACTTCGACCGATTACGTCGCTGCCCAACTCGCGGCCTTCCAGATTTCACGCGCCCTTACCACCTTCTTCGAGAGTTGCGACATTTTCCTGTGTCCGACATTGTGCTCACCGCCGCTGCGGATCGGCGAACTCAACACCATGTCGGAGGATCTGTCGCATATTGCCCCGATCCTGCGCCGCTATATGCCCGGGACCTCCATGTTCAATATGTCCGGGCAGCCGGCGATGTCGGTGCCGCTGGCATGGAACAAGGCCGGATTGCCGCTCGGCATGATGTTCTCGGCCAGGTTCGGTGATGAGGCGACCCTGTTCCGGCTGGCCGGGCAGCTCGAACAGGAGCGGCCCTGGAAGAACAGAATACCGCCAGTGTGCGCTTAACTCCGCCGCAAAAGCGCCACGGATGGACAAGGCGCAGCCTTATTCGGTAACGAGGGAAGACACGGGGCGGCAACGAGGACACTGATTCTGCTCACGGCGCCCCGATCCGGAGGCTGAATCGTGACTCAAGGCGACCCGACCGATAACGCGCTGGCGGCCATCGCCAGCATTCTCGACCGACCGGAGAGCCACCGCGAGCCCGAAAAACCCGCGGTCGCGGAGCATGGGCCGATGGTCCCTCCGCCGATCCCCGTGATCCCTTCGCCGATCGAGGCTCACGGCTACTCCAAATTCGGCCCCGGGCCGATGGCCTCGATCCGCTTCAAGTGGACGGTCCGCCTCGAGAATGGCGACTACTATGTCGACGAGACCATCGGGGAGAATTCCGCTCCGATGGTCAACGGCCCGATGTCGAGGGAAGCCGCGATCCAGATGGTGGACGATCGCGAAGGCGACTCACGCCGGCGCTTCGAGCAATTGAAGAGCGAGATGACCGGACGCGGTGCCGCCGCCAACCTGGTTCGCAAGGACAGCGGAGACGCATAGACCGCCGCTTCTCAAGCGTTACCTCGGCGGCCCCAAAAAATCCTTCTTGGCGAGGTCGACGCCCGCATGGCGCAGGATGTCGTAGGCCGTCGTGACATGAAAGAAGAACTGCGGAACGCTGAACGTCAGCAGCAGCGATTTGCCGGTGAATTTTCGCTGGGCGCCGTTCTTGAAAGTGAAAGCGACTTCCTTGTCGGCTGCGGCGTCGATCTCGGCGCGCGGCAAGCCTTGCACGAAATCGATCGCCGCCGATATCCGCGCCTTGAGCTCGGGGATGTCGGGCTCGGTATCTGAAAACGTGTGAGGTGCACGACCAGCCAGCAGCGCACCGGCAACGATCGCATGCCGGTTGGCTTCTCCCACCTGCTGCTTCAGGCTGTACATGGTGGGTGAGAGCCGCATGTTCAGAAGGACGGCGGGATCGATGGTTCGGGCTTCGGCATAGGCCGAGGCCTGGTCGAGAAGGCTGGACAGATTCCCGAGATACGGAACGAAGACGCCGACGGAAGCCTCGTGAAGCGAGATGGTCACGTTTCGATTTCTCCGGCTGGCATCGCGTTGCTATCTGGTTTAAATCCGACGCCGTCGCTTCAGGATGTCAGCTATTTCGCCGGTGGAGAAGACGTGATGTTTCGGATGTTGGCCAGCCTTGCGTTCGTCATGCTGTGGACGGTTTCCGTACACGCGCAGCAGCTGGCGAATTCCCGCCTCGACGACATCATCAAGCGCGGCACGCTGCGAGTCGGCATGACCGGCGACTATCGTCCCTTCACCTATCTCGACAAGACGACTTCGAAATTTACCGGCTTCGACGTCGACATGGCGGAAGCACTTGGCAAGGCGCTCGGCGTCAAGGTCGAGTTCGTTCAGACGGCGTGGCCGCAGCTGATGAAGGATTTCGAAGCCGACAATTTCGATATCGCGATGGGCGGCGTCTCGATCACGCTCGACCGGCAGAAGAAGGGAATGTTCTCGACGCCGATCATGCGCGAGGGCAAGACGCCGATCGCCCGCTGCGCCGACAAGGACAAGTATGAGACCATTGCCGATATCGACAAGGCCGGCACGCGCGTCATCGTCAATCCGGGCGGCACCAATGAACGCTTCGCCAAGGCGAACATCAAGAACGCCGAGATCAAGATGTGGAACGACAACGTCACGATTTTCGACGAAATCGCCAAGGGCAATGCCGACCTGATGATGACGGACTCTTCCGAGACCCGCTACCAGCAGAAACAGCACCCGGGCGTGCTCTGCGCGGTGCATCCGGAAAAACCGTTCGACTTTGCCGAGAAGGCCTACTGGCTGCAGCGCGACATAGCCCTGAAGGCCTTTGTCGATCAGTGGCTGCACATCGCCACTGAGGACGGCAGCTTCAGGAAAATTTATGCGGCCTGGTTCGATTGATTCCTGGTCGGATAAGCCTGTTTTCGCAGGAAATTGACCGTCCCTTGGGCGCTATTTAGACTGCCCCAAGTTAGACCACCGAAGTCGAATTTGAACCAAAGCCGCTAGTACACGACTTATACTTTGAAAGTGATCTGGATCACGTTGGGGGAAGCTATTGCTGCGTAATAGCTTCGGGGGAATGGGGTTCCCTGCTCAGGAGGTCGCAACAATGAAGAAGTGTCTCGCTATCGCCGTGCTCTTGCTGGCGAGCAGCCTCACCACCGCGCAGGCCCAGTACTCGTTTGAGTATGGCGGCCGCACCATCACCATCGATCCCGATCGCGGCACGGTTCAGATTCCCGGCGTCTACGATAATACCGGCAAGAAGGCCAAGCGCTCGCGTGGCGAGGAAGGCGATCTTGATCGTCCGGGCAAGAAGGCGCCGCAGCAGGCAAAGTCCGCCCCGCAGGCTGCACCTGAGACGGCAACGCCGGCTGTACCTGCACCGGCTGAACAGGCTGCCGCTCCGGCGGCTGCGCCTGCCGCCCCTGCTCCGCCCGCTCCACCCACCACTTCGAGGGGCGAGCCGTCGGCCGCGACGGCGGCAGTAGCGCCGGCGGATACGGCTGCGCCTGCAGCGCCCGCGCCTCCAGTGCAACAGAATGCCGCTCCGGCTGCACCGCCGGCGCCGGCTCCCGTTGCCGCACCAGCGCCACCGCCGCCGCAGCAGAAACAGGCCGCCGTCCCGGCAGCTTCGACACCTTCGTCTGCGAACTCACCGCTCGGCATGTGGCTGACGGAGGAGAAGGAAGGCAAGGTGCGGATCGAACAGTGCGGCCCCAATCTCTGCGGCTATTCCGTCGACAAGAAGTCGAACCAGAATGGCGAGCAGGTCCTGATCAACATGAAGCCCGGCAAGGACAAGTGGAGCGGCCGGATTTTCGATCCGAATTCCGGCAGCACCTACGATTCGACGATCGCGCTGAAGGGCACCGACAATCTGCGCGTTCAGGGCTGCGCCTTCGGCGGCATGTTCTGTGGCGGTCAGACCTGGACCCGCGTCAACTGATCGGCAAGCACTGCTAGTCTAACGCGTTCAACCAAAGCCCCGCCGCAACGCGGGGCTTTTCACTGCGCGGGCTTTTCACCGAGAAACTAGCTCGTGATGACAGTCACAGTCGTCATGGAACCGCTGTGAGACCATGATCGTGTCCAAACCAAAGGGGCACGTCATGTTAAAGTCTCGGAAATCTCTGGTAGCCGCTTCGCTGATTGCGGCACTAGGCTTTGCGACACCATCCGCGGCCGCGACGTTCGACGGCGCCTGGAATGTGCAGATCAATTCGTCGAACGCCGCCTGCAACAGCGGCGCGTCGGTCTCGATCGGAATCAACAACGGCCAGGTCGCCTCGAACAGCGCGACTGTAACGGCATCCGGTCGCGTGGCCGAAGCGGGCGCCATCCATGTGACCCTGGCGAGCGGCATGAAGCGCGCGGTCGGCTCCGGCGTTCTCACAGCCACGTCAGGATCGGGCACATGGCGCGCAGCCCTGTGCTCCGGCACCTGGACCGCGCAGCGCCTGTGAAGCGACAGGCGTTCAGCCGAGCTTCGCCGAATACTCCGCGTCGGTCACGTGCTCCATCCAGGTGACGTAGCTGCCGTCGGCCGCTTCCTGCATGGCAATGTGAGTCATGGCGTTGGTTGGCGAAGCGCCATGCCAGTGCTTTTCACCGGGCGGAATCCACACGACGTCGCCGGGGCGAATTTCTCTGATCGGTCCGCCTTTGGCCTGCACCCGTCCGACCCCTGAGAGGACATAGAGCGTCTGGCCCAGCGGATGCGTGTGCCAGGCCGTGCGCGCGCCCGGCTCAAAGGAGACGCGCGTCGAGGCCAGCCGTGCCGGCGCCTCGGTCTGGATGATCGGATCCTGCAGCACCGTGCCGGTGAAATATTCCGGTGGCGCCCGGCGCGTCGGCCGGGAGCCCGCGAGATGGATATCCATGGAGTTGTCTCCCTTTTCTGGACTTGTGTTTCTTGTAGGGTGGGCAAAGGCGCTCTTCGCGCCGTGCCCACCATAACCCGAGCCGTATGCCGCGTTCGACGGTGGGCTCGCTTCGCTTAGCCCACCCTACATCGTTATTTCTTGCTGGCCGCGTAGCGCGCCTTGGTCTCGGCGTTCATCGGATAGAGGCCCGGCAATGCCGCACCGTTGTTCACCTCGTTGACGATCCAGGCTTCCATCCGCTCCTGCTCCGGCCCTTCGGCCAGCACATGGTCGAGCAGCGCCCGCGGGATCAGCACCGCGCCGTCCTGGTCGGCGACGACGATGTCGTTGGGAAATACCGCAACCCCACCGCAGCCGATCGGCTCGCCCCAGCCGACGAAGGTCAGCCCGGCCACCGAAGGCGGCGCCGCAAACCCGTCGCACCACACGGGCAGATTGGTGCCGAGCACGCCTTCGACGTCACGCACCACGCCATCGGTGATCAGCGCCGCAACGCCGCGCTTGACCATGCGCGCGCAGAGAATGTCGCCGAAGATGCCGGCATCAGTGACGCCCATGGCGTCGACCACGGCGATGCAGCCTTTCGGCATCGCTTCAATCGCGGTACGGGTCGAAATCGGCGACGACCACGACTCGGGCGTTGCGAGATCTTCGCGCGCGGGCACGAAGCGCAGCGTAAAGGCCGGTCCGACCAGCCGTGGCTGCCCGGGCCGCAGCGGCTTGGTGCCGCGCATCCAGATGTTTCGCAGGCCCTTCTTGAGCAGCACGGTGGTGATGGTGGCGGTGGATACGCCGGACAGGGTTGCGAGGGCTTCGGGGGACAGGGACATCTGGGATGCGGGCTCCGGAGAATGGGCAAAGGTAGCGCATCTTGCGAAGCGCGGATGTCACGTCAAGGGCTCGCGGAAAAAAGCGCGATCACAACATCTTATCGTCGGCATGCAGATTAATTTATTGAACTTACTGGCTGATTTCGCGTGAAGCGAATTCCACTCGCGCCCAAAACACGGTACAGCTTAAGGCCAGCACAGAAGCTGCGAGACAGTTTAGAGGCCATGGCCGCGACGCTTCCCCCGCCCCGCCTTTTGCCGAGTGGCGACAGCGCCATCACGGTGGAATTCAGCCGTAACATCGACGATGCCGCCAACCAGCGGGTGCTGGCACTCGATCGTGCCATGGCCGCCGAGCCGGTGACGGGCGTCACCGAGACCGTGCCGACCTATCGCTCGCTGTTGGTGCATTACGATCCCGAGCAAATCGATTTCGACAAGCTTGGCGAAAAGATTCTCGCGCTCGCGCAACGGCCGGTACCGGCAACGACAAAGACCCGGCGCTGGCGCATTCCGGTCGTTTATGGCGGCGAGCACGGCATCGACCTCGAGGATGTCGCAAAAACCCTCAACACCACGCCCGACGAGATTGTGGCGCGGCATGTCGCCGGCGACTACCGGGTCGCCATGATCGGCTTTACGCCCGGCTGGTCCTATCTCAGCGGGCTTACAGACTCCCTGCACATGCCGCGGCGGCAGAACCCGCGCTTGCTGACGCCGGCCGGCACCATCTCGATCGGCGGGGTACAGACCGGCGTGCAGTGCCTCGCCGGCCCGAGCGGCTGGCACCTTCTGGGGCGGACGGCGGTCCGCACCTACCAACTCCATCGCGATCCGATCTTCCTGCTGGAACCGGGCGACAACGTCACCTTTGCGCCGGTCGATGCCAAGACCTTCGCGGAGCAGGATCGCGCCGCTGAAGCCGGCGAATTCATTGCCGAGCAGATCGCCTCATGAGCAAGCTCGTCATTGCATCGATCGGCCCGGCAAGTTCGGTACAGGACGGCGGACGCCCCGGCGCCCAGCGCTACGGCCTGGTGCCGAGCGGGGCGATGGATCGGCTGGCGCTGGCGGCCGCCAATACGCTGGCCGGCAATGAGCCGTTCACGGCGGCTGTCGAGGTCGGTCCGTTCGGAGCAAGGTTTACCGCACGCGGCGGCGCGGTGCGCGTCGCCCTGGCGGGAGCCCCGCGCAATGCCGATATCGCCGGCCGCGCCGTGGCGTCGGATACTTCCGCAACCCTCGCCGACGGCGAGACGCTGACGCTAGGCTTTGCCCGCGGCGGTTCGTTCAGCTACCTCGCGATCGAAGGCGGCATCACCGGCGAGTCGATGTTCGGCAGCCTCGCCGTCAACGTGCGCGCCGGCCTCGGCAGCCCCTATCCGCGCCCCCTACAGGCTGGCGATGAACTGCAGACAAAGGCCGCCAGCGGCGCGGCGGAGCGGCGGATCGAACTGCCGGCGGCAACCGACGCGCCGATCCGCGTAGTCTGGGGTCCGCAGGATGACGAATTCGCCGACGCGACCAAAAAACTGTTTCTCGACAGCGAGTGGAAGATATCGGCGACCAGCGACCGCATGGGCTACCGGCTCGAAGGCCCCCTGCTCAAGCACCTCCACGGCCACAACATCGTTTCCGACGGCACCGTCAACGGCAGCCTGCAGGTGCCTGGCAATGGCCAGCCGATCGTGCTGATGCCCGACCGCGGCACCAGCGGCGGTTATCCAAAGATCGCGACCGTGATTTCTGCCGACTTCGGACGGCTTGCGCAGATCCCCGCCGGGCGCGCCTTTCGCTTCAGGGCCGTCAGCATGGCGGAAGCGCAGGCGGAAGCGCGCAAATTTGCGGAGCTGCTGCGCACCCTGCCCGAGCGGCTGCGGGCCATCGAAAGCGTTGATCTCAACATCGATGCGCTGCACGATGCCAATGTCGCGGGCCACGCCGTCAGCGCCGTCGATGCCGGAACCTGGCACGCCGTATCTCTGGCTGAAATGTCGGGCCCGGACTGATCAACCAATCCACTCACGAGAAGCGGACCAGCAACATGACAACCATCGACCTCAATTGCGATCTCGGCGAAGGATTTGGCGCGTGGGAAATGGGCAACGACGCCGCGATGATCGAGCTGGCGACGTCGGTGAACGTCGCCTGCGGCTTTCATGCCGGCGACGCCGACATCATGCGCCGAACGGTTGAGCTGGCGAAAGCGCGCGGCGTCAGTGTCGGCGCGCACCCCGGATATCGCGACCTGCACGGCTTCGGCCGGCGGCCGATCCCCGGCTTGAAGTCTTCGGAGATCGAGAACCTCATCGCCTACCAGATCGGCGCGTTGCAGGCGATTGCGACCGCGGCTGGCCACAAGGTCACGCATGTCAAGGCGCATGGCGCGCTCTCCAACGTCGCCTGCGAGGACGACATGACCGCGAAGGCCATCGCCAACGGCATCAAGGCCGTCGACCCCAACCTGATTTTCGTGGTGCTCGCCAATTCAAAACTGGTGCAGGCCGGCGAAGCCGCCAACCTGCCGTTGGTGCACGAGGTGTTTGCCGACCGCGCCTACGAAGACAACGGCTCGCTGGTGTCGCGCAAGAAGCCGGGCGCCGTATTGCACGATGCGAAAGCGATCGCCGGCCGCGTGGTGCGGATGGTGCAGGACGGCGCGGTCGTGTCGGTCACCGGCAAGGTGATCAAGATGCGCACCGACACCGTGTGCATTCACGGCGATACGGCCGGCGCGGTCGACATCGCGCGCGCGGTGCGTCAGGCGTTGAAGGATGCCGGGATCGCAGTCGCGCCGTTCAAGACGGCGCAGTAACTCTCAGAACGGATGAACCGAGAGCGTGCCGAACACGATGGCGGCAATGAGCGCGAACGCGCTGTAGAGCGCGGCGGTGTGCAAGCCGGTGCCGGAACGGCGGGACACCGAGCGTGCGTAAAGGTGCAGGCGGGCTTCCGCCGATAGTTCGCGCATGATCGATCTCCAACGCGGCATGGACTGCATATGGAATATCGTTTGCGCTCTGATGCAAGATATCCGCCGAAATAGCGATGCGGGCGCTCCGGCGCCCTCCATTTCGAGGGGAAAATTCCCCTCTACCCGACCAGAGCGAGAATTTTATTCGGGCCGATTTGAGCCAGTTGGAACCCAAATCAGTGCGCTGGCAGGTTCGGCTCCAATCGCGACAGTGCTGGAAGCACACGGTAGCGGGCGATTTCATGCCCAAAGTCGCCGCGGTTGGCGAGCAGAATCACGCCGACCTTGTGATCCGGTACAAGTCCGACATAGGCCGACGCGTTGTTGAGCCCGCCCGGTTTGTCAACGACGCCTACTCCGTCCACGTCGACATTCTCCCACGCCATCGCTTGTCCGAATTTCTCGTTGAAACGGAACATTTCACGCTGAGTCATCTGCAGCGCTTCGCGCAATTGCGGATCCACCGCTCCACCGCCGAGGCAGGCGGTGAGAAAAATGGCGAGATCCTGCGCTGATGAGAACATCTGCCCGCTCCCTGGGAAATCATAATAGCCCTGCTGGTTGCCCGGCGGACCGATCGGCGTGCCGTCATCGGAATAGCCCTGGACGACGCGCTGCATGAATTCAGGACGCATGACGGCACGGTTGTCCGGTCCACGTTCGGGAAGCAGCGTCGAACTCATCCCTAGCGGCCTCAGGATCCGGCTTTCGATGAGCTGACCAATTGGAACCCCATACCGACGCTCGAGCGCTAGCTGCAGCAGCACGTAACCGGCGTGAGTGTAGATGCGTTGTTTGCCCGGCTGTTCGCCCGCCTGCGGCGTCCAGGCATTGAGGATGTCGAGAAATTGGCCCAACGAGTATGACTCGTTGGGCCATGGTGGGTGATCCGTCGCCAGCAAGAGGCCAGAAGTATGGGTCGCAAGCTCACCAATCGTGACCCGACGAATATAGTCGCCGTTCAATTCGGTGACGTACTTGTTGACCGGATCGTCCAGCCTTATTTCGCCGCGCAGCGTTCCGAGCGCGACCAGTGCAGCCTCAAACACCTTGCGCACGGACGCTATGTTGAACAGCGTGTCCGGTGTGATCGGCCGCTTGCCGGCTTGATCGGCGAGGCCGTAGTTGAAGAACTGGACGTGGCCCGCGATGTATATCGCGGATGCGAGCCCGCCGGCATCATTGGCCGTCACCACAGGGGCGAAATTTTCCGCCATAATGTCCTGAACCCGTGAGCTCAAGTCCAACTCTGTCATGGCCACGCGCGCCGGACTGGGCAGGAAGACGAACAGAAGGGCCAAGCCCGCGGTGAACGAGGAGGACCATGATCTCATACTACAATCCGACAGGCATCACGAGATAACCGGCGGCTGGTTCGCCGGTCGAGCGACACAAGCGATTGACACAAGCGCCATCAAACAACAGCACGTCGATTGTGGGGATTTCGTTCGACATCGTAGTCGTCGCTGCTTGGTCTCGACCAAGACAAATATAAGCGTTGGCGAGGCAACCGAAATCACATTCCGGATACTCTGGGGGCCAAGCGCTGCTGCCTCACATTCGTTCAACTTGCGTCAAGCAGGTGTGCTCCGCGTTAATAAATCAACGCCCTAGTAAACATCCTGCTGGAATCGGCCCTGCTTCTTGAGTTCCCCGACAAAATTGACGGCCTCGTCGGTCGTACGGGCGCCAAACTGGGCGACGATATCGACCAGGGCGCGCTCGACGTCCTTGGCCATACGCTTGGCGTCGCCGCAGACATAGATGTTGGCGCCCTCGGCGAGCCAGGTCCACAATTCGCGACCGACTTCGCGCATGCGATCCTGCACGTAGAACTTCTTGTCGCCGTCGCGCGACCACGCCAGCGACAACCGCGTCAGCAGGCCCGACGTCTTCAAGGCGTTGAGTTCGTCGGCATAGAAGAAATCGCAGTCGCTGCGCTGGTGGCCGAAGAACAGCCAGTTCTTGCCGGGTGCGCCGGTGGCGCGGCGATCGAGCAGGAAGGCGCGGAACGGCGCAACGCCGGTGCCGGGCCCGATCATGATGATCGGCGTTTTGGGATCCTGCGGCAGCGCGAAGCCGTGGGCCTTCTGCACATAGACCTTCAGCACATCGCCGGGATTGATGCGTTCGGCGAGGAAGGTCGAAGCCAGCCCCAGGCGTTTGCGCTTGTTGATCACATAGCGCACGCAGTCGACCGTCAGCGACAATTTTCCGGGCGTCGCGTTATGCGACGACGAGATCGAATAGAGCCGCGGCTGCAGCGGTTCGAGCGCTTCGACAAAGGCCTCGGAGTGTGGGCGTACGCCGGAGAATTTCTGCAGCACCGCCATCACGTCAAGGGTTGCCGCGTCGCCGTCTGGATCCTCGCCCTGCGCCAGCGCCCTCGCCTTCTCGCGGGTGGTCCCACCAGTGATGAAGGAGATCAGCTCGAACAGCGAGTCCGGTGCCGGCGACAGCGAGACATCATCGATCAGGACTTCCCGCAGGGTCTTGCCGTTGACCTTGGTGGTGTGGGAGGCGCCGAGCAGCGCGATGATCTGGTCCACCAGCCCGACATCGTTGCGCGCGAAGATGCCAAAGGAATCGCCGACGACATAGTCGAGGCCGCAACCGGAGAGATCGAACTCGATATGCCAGGTCTCCTTCTCCGAACCCTTCTTGTTCAGGAGGCGCCGCGACAGGAAGGTCGCCGCGATCGGGTTGTCGCGCGAGCGTCCAGGCTCGGCCACGACTGCAGGCACAGCCGGCGCGGCTGCGGGCGTCGATGAGGCCGCAGCCGGCTCCTTGTCGATGTCTTCATAGAGCGACTTCAGCATCCGCGCGGTTTCCTTGCCGCCGGGGACGCAGAGGTTGAGCCGCGCCTCGCTCTTGCTTGCGATCGCTTCCGAATAGTTGTGGCAGTCGTAGCCGCACTGGCCGCAATCCTGCTGCGCCATCGCAGCCATCATGCGCCGCCGCAGCGGGCGGCCTTCCGCGAGCTTCATGCGGTCGGCCATCGGCATGGTCTGGTCGTGCCACGGTGCTTCGCCGTCATCGCCGTCGCCGGCCGCGCCCTGCATGACGGCCGCGCCTTGTTCGGCCGACAACGGCGTCGCATCTGACAGAAGTCCGGCGAAGAACCCGTTCAGCCACGAGCGCTGCGCTTCGGAGAATGGCGCACTGGACGGGATGATTTCGATCTTCGGCGGAGGCGTGATCTGGTTCATGTGGACACCTGAGCGTCAGCAACTTGGGCATCGGCGAGCTTGCGCAGCGTCTCGCCGTCATGGCGGCGCGCAAACGTCAGGAAGGTTTCTTCGGGCGAAACGCGGTGCGCGAGATAGGCCTTCAGCAGTCTCTCGACCGTCTTCGGCGCGTCTTCCGCCTTGAGGTCGTGATAGACCTCCTGCCCGACATCGGCATCCGGACCAAAGCCGCCGCCGGTGAACAAATGATAGCCCTCGACCGGATCGACATCCTCGCCGACATCCACCTTCGCCGCGATCAGCCCGATATCGCTGATGTAGTGCTGCGCGCAGGAGTGATGACAGCCGGTGACATGGATGTTGAGCGGCGTGTCGATGTTGACGCGCGGCTCGCACCAGTCACCGATCTCGGCGGCATGGCGCTTGGTGTTCGACGCCGCAAACCGGCATCCGGCATTGCCGGTGCAGGCGATCAGGCCGGCGCGAATTTGCGAGGCTTCGACCGCCAATCCGATCTTCCTGATCGCGGCGATCGCCAGCTCGACGTTCTCGTCGCGCACCCCCGGGATCAGCAGGTTCTGCCAGACCGTTAGCCGGATATCGCCGTCGCCGAGGTCCTGCGCGATCCTGGCCAGCCCGCGCATTTGATCGCAGGTAACTTTGCCGAGCGGCAGCGACACGCCAATCCAGTTCAATCCCTCCTGCTTCTGCTTGTGCACGCCGATATGTGCCATTCGGTCGAACGCCGGCCGCGGGGCGAGCGCTTCCGGCGGCACACGGGTGAAGGGTTTGCCGAGCCGCTCCTCGACGAGGGTGAGAAACTTGTCGTGCCCCATGCCATCGAGCACGTATTTCAGCCGCGCCTTGTTGCGGTTGGTGCGGTCGCCGAGATCGATGAAGATGCGCACGATGGCGTCAGACACTTTTGTCGCATCGGCCGGCTTGACGATGATGTCGCCATATTTGGCGAAATCCCTGTGGCCGGTGATGCCGCCGAGCCCCAGGCGAAACCAGACGCCGGGCTCTGCGCCAAAGCCATCCTTCACCTCGACCGCGGAGAACGCGATGTCGTTGGTATCTTCCAGCACCGCGATCTTGCCGGCGCCGTCGAAGGCGACGTTGAACTTGCGCGGCAGCCCGTACAACGAGCGATCGTTGAGGATGTGGTAGTGCCACTCGCGCGCATATTCGCGGGTGTCCAAGAGCTCCTGCGGATCGATCCCGGCGGTCGGCGTGCCCGTGACGTTGCGGATGTTGTCGGCGCCGGTACCGCGCGAGCACAGGCCGAGATCCTGAATGCCCTCGATCAACGCCACCGCGTTCTTCGGTGGAATCTCGCGCACCTGCAGATTGGCGCGCGTGGTGACGTGGCAGAACGGTCCGCACAGTTTTTCGGCCAGATCAGCCAGGCCGGCAAACTGCCAGTGCTTCAGAATGCCGTTCGGGATCCGTAAGCGGCACATGTAGGAATCCTGCGCCGGCGCCACATAGAACAGGCCGTAATAGCGCCAGCGGAAATTATCCGCAGGATTCGGCGGCGTATTGTCGAGCGCCTGCTGCTTCAGCCGCGGATAGGCATCGAACGGATGCTCCTCGCGCTTGAATTTTTCCGGATCGGCGAGCTTCTTGCCGGAGGCTGTGACCTTGTCCTGCGCCTTGATATGCGCGGCATCCGGTCCGGCTGGTTCGGCATTCGCCTTGCCGACGCCAGCGCCGCCGAGGCCGCGTCCCACCCGGCTGATCTGCAGCCCGGTGGTAAAGCCTTCGAGGTAGCGTTTCTGCTCGTCGGTAAAGTCGACTGTGAGCGTTTCGATCTTCATGGTGCGCGACGAAGCTCCTGCGGCCACGAGGGGTGGCGTCAACGAAGTTGGGTGCGACCGCCTGGAAACCAGCGTGGCCTTTTGGGCCGGGCTGGATTGAACGGTCCGACCAGCTTCGTTGCTGCGGAAATCCATCTTGGACGTAGGCCAGCAGGCATCTACGACGACCGGCCGCACTGCAACATACAAGTTGCGTGCCACATCAGGGTCTATAAAATATCTTTGTATTTCAATGTGTTCCGAGCCAAGTCTCGAAACTATGAAGCTGGCTTCACTGCTGCTCGTGAAGCAACTGGCCTAAAATTTAGGCGACATGGATGTGTGCCGAATATTGCTTCACTGAGGAGTCCGGTCAGGGCTTCCAGTGGCCGATCTGAAATGCGGCCAGATGCCCGGCGATGTCGCCGGGGTCAAACGCGGGGCCAGCAAAGGCGCCGATGGCTTCCGATGCGCCGGGGGGCTTGCCCTGATGCCCCTTGGCGGCGTCGTAGAGGTCCGGCCTGAAGACCCCCATGGCGGTCCGGAGCGCGTCCGGCCGCATCGCCGTCTGCCCCCAGCGCACCATTTGCGCATAAAGCCAGGCGGCCTGCGCGGGATCGGGACGCCCGGCGCCCTCACGCCCGACCAGAAGATATCGGCCGCTCTCGCGCCGCTGGCCATCGGGTGAAATCTTCAGCCGGCCATCGAGGGTGCGCTGGATCACCTCGGCGCCGACGCCGATCCGGTCGGGCCGCGCCAGGACATGCGCGGTCTCGGCGCGGTTTCCGGGATCCTCGATGTATTCGGCGGCGTGGGAAGCCGCCCGGACCAGGGCAGCCAGCACGTCCGCATTCTTTTCCGCCCAGCTTTGCCTGACCGCGAGAACCTTTTCTGCGGCGCGCACCAGGATGTCAGAGACGAAATGCAGGATGTGGCCGACGCCGAGATCGACCGCAACCGAGTTCCAAGGCGCGCCGACGCAGAACGCATCCACATGCCCATTGGCGAGGCTGTCCACCATGTAGGGCGGCGGCAGCACCACCAGGCGAACGTCCTCGTCGGGATCAACCCCGCCGGCCGCCATCCAGAACCGAAGCTGGTAGTTGTGGGTGGAGAACGGGAACGTCATGCCAAAAGTCAGCGGTTCCGCGCCGCTCTTGCGCCTGATGGCCACGACGCGCGCGAGCGCCAGCGCGGTAGCCATGGGATCGACGGCATCGCCCTCGATCTCGCCCATAATTGCCGCATGCAGCGCCGGCGATACCGTGATCGCATTACCGTTGAGGCCCAGATTGAATGGCGCCACAATTGGCACCTTGACGTGTCCAAGCCCGAGACTCGACGCAATCGCTACCGGCGCCAGCAAATGCGCGGCGTCGAACAGGCCGATATTGAGCTTGTCGCGGACATTGGACCACGACACTTCCCGCACCAGCTTGACGTCGAGCCCTTCGGCCGCCGCAAAGCCCTTGTCGACGGCGATGATCAGCGCGGCGGCGTCGACCAGCGGAATGAAGCCGATATGCAGCGGTGTCGTCATTTCAACAGCTCCGAGGCGGTCAGGATCGACTGCGCGATCTCTCCGATCTTCTTTTTCTCGCGCATCGCCGTGGAGCGCATGAGCACATAGGCCTCATCTTCCG
Source organism: Bradyrhizobium sp. 170 (assembly GCF_023101085.1). Taxonomy (NCBI): domain Bacteria; kingdom Pseudomonadati; phylum Pseudomonadota; class Alphaproteobacteria; order Hyphomicrobiales; family Nitrobacteraceae; genus Bradyrhizobium; species Bradyrhizobium sp. 170. The sequence goes on from NZ_CP064703.1 coordinate 4,657,662, forward strand.
TGAGGCCCTTCACCTTCATCAGGATTCCCTTGGCACGGTCAATCACCTTGCGTTCCTCGAGCGCGAATTTGGTGCGGTCGAGTTCGTCCTGCAGCTTCGAGAAGGCGTTGAAGCGGGAGATGCAGAGGTCGAGGATCGGCTTGATCCGCTCCTTCTTCAGGCCATCGACGATATAGGCGGAAACGCCGGCATCGACGGAGGCCTGGATCGAGGCCGCATCGCTCTGGTCGACGAACATGGCAATCGGCCGCCGCACCGCGCGGCTGACCTGGAACATCTGTTCCAGCACGTCGCGGCTGGGGTTTTCCAGGTCGATCAGGATGACGTCGGGATCGAGCGCGTAAATACGCGCCAAAAGGCTCTGCATTTCGCTGATATGCACGACGCCGGTAAAGCCGGCTTCCCGCAACCCCTCTTCAAGGATTGCGGCCCGGATCGGGCTTTCGTCGACAATGACGATTTTCGGCGACGACTCAGCGCTCATGGATCAACTCTTGGCCCGGCCAGCATGCATAGCACGTCGGGAGCCCCGGCAAAGCCTTGTAATTGTGGGCAATTGGGACTAGTTCGTGCGCATCAATCAGGCGGATTTGGATACGCGAGTAGCGGCTGCGGCCAAAGTGCCTCGCCAAGCCCCGCTGCCGGTGCACCACTGCAAAAATGATCAGAGTGGCGGCGTCTTATATCTTTTAAGAAGAGCTGACTGACCTGCTATCTCTGCGAGTTCTGCGCTCTCGAAAATGCCTTCGGCTGGAAGTCGCTGCCAACCTTCAGCTATTATTTCACCTTCGTATTCCGACTTGTAAGAGTATTCTTCCGCGAAGGTAAAATGCCCGTCATCGCGCTGCAGAATTGCAACGCGCCGCTGCTGCGGCTTCCCCGTAGAGACAGATACGACATGAATTGCCTCTAACACCTTCACCAACTCCATCTTCATGTATCCTCAAACGCTCAATGCGGAGATCCGTGCGGCTTGGTCGAAGTGACTGCATGCCGGCCAATTGACTACCCCAAGGCGTACATCTTGCCATGCCAGCTCGTGGCCCATTGCGTTGGCAGTGGCCCGCGGCCGGGACCGCGGTGGTTGAAATTTTCTATCAGATCAATTACTTGAACCGCAACTCCGAACAATTCAGCTGCAGACCCAAGGCGAGCACATGGAACGAGCGCCGCGTATATCATTTACATCCCTCGGCTGCCCCAAGGCGCTGGTGGATTCCGAGCGCATCATCACCCGGCTGCGCGCCGAAGGTTATGAGCTAGCCCGGCGACACGACGGCGCCGATATCGTGATCGTCAACACCTGCGGCTTCCTCGACAGCGCCAAGCAGGAATCGCTCGGCGCCATTGGCGAAGCCATGGCCGAGAACGGCAAGGTCATCGTCACCGGCTGCATGGGCGCCGAACCGGAGCAGATTGAGGCGGCCTATCCCGGCGTGTTGTCGATCACAGGTCCGCAGCAATATGAGAGCGTGCTGGAAGCCGTGCACCGGGCGCTGCCGCCGGTCCACAACCCGCATCTCGATCTGGTGCCGCCGCAGGGCATCAAGCTGACGCCGCGGCACTACGCTTATCTGAAGATTTCCGAGGGCTGCAACAACCGCTGCAGCTTCTGCATCATTCCAAAGCTGCGCGGCGATCTCGTGTCGCGCCCGGCCAATGACGTGCTGCGCGAGGCTGAAAAGCTGGTCGCCGCCGGCGTCAAGGAATTGCTGGTCATTTCGCAGGACACCTCGGCCTATGGCGTCGATATCAAATATGCCGACAGCCCGTGGAAGGACCGCCAGGTCCGCGCCAAATTCTTCGACCTCGCCAAAGAACTCGGCGATCTCGGCGCCTGGGTGCGGCTGCAATATGTCTACCCCTACCCGCATGTCGACGAAGTCATCGGCCTGATGACCGAGGGCAAGATTCTGCCCTATCTCGATATTCCCTTTCAGCATGCAAGCCCGGACGTGCTCCGGGCCATGAAGCGTCCGGCCCACCAGGAAAAGACGCTGGCGCGGATCCAGAAGTGGCGCGCGGAATGTCCTGACCTGACGTTGCGCTCGACCTTCATCGTCGGCTTCCCCGGCGAAACCGATTCCGACTTTGCGTATTTGCTCGACTGGCTGGAAGAAGCCGAGATCGATCGGCTCGGCTGCTTCAAATACGAGCCGGTGGCGGGTGCTGCTTCCAACGCCATCGGCAATGCCGTGCCCGACGAAATCAAGCAGGAGCGCTGGAACGCGCTGATGGCCCGGCAGCAGAAAATCTCCGCCCGCCGCCTCAAACGCAAGGTCGGCACCCGGCAGCAGATCATCATCGACGAAGTCGGGCCGACGGTCGCAAAGGGTCGTTCAAAGGCCGATGCGCCGCAGATCGACGGCGCGGTCTATCTGTCCAGCCGCCGCCCGCTGAAGGTCGGCGAGATCGTCACCGCGAAGATCGAACGCGCGGACCAGTATGATCTGCACGGCAGCGTCGCAGGGTTTTGATCAAAGCGACGCCGCTTGACACGGCCTGCCATTCGGCTGTATGGGCCATCGCCATGAAACTGAACCGGACCAACCGCCGCGCCTGCCTGCGTCGTCGCTCCAGCGACGATGGATTGCGCCGTGTCCGACGACTACGCTGATCGACTAGTTCAGCAACGTTTTCGAGAAGGCCGCACCCTCAAAAGTGCGGCCTTCTTGCGTTTCGGCCTGCCCCTTCCCCCAAAACCCCAGAGGAGATCGACATGACTGACGCTACCCATCCGTTCGACGCGCTGATGGAGATTACCGCTCGCCCGCCGGTGGTGTTCGTCCGCGGTGCGGGCTCCTATCTCTGGGACGACTCCCGCAAGCGCTATCTCGACTTCGTCCAGGGCTGGGCCGTCAACGCGCTAGGCCATTCGCCGCCTGCCGTTGCGGAAGCGCTCGCCGCGCAGTCCAAGCTACTGCTGACGCCAAGCCCCGCCTTCTACAACGGTCCCAGCCTGAAGCTTGCGAAAGCGTTGGTCGAGAACAGCTGCTTCGATCAGGTTTTCTTCGCCAATTCAGGCGCGGAGGCCAATGAGGGCGCCATCAAGCTCGCGCGGAAGTACGGCGCGAAATACAAGAACGGCGCGTTCGAAATCATCACCTTCGAAGGCGGATTTCACGGCCGCACGCTCGCCACCATGTCGGCGTCGGGCAAGAAGGCGTTCGAGCCGCTGTTCGAGCCGAAAGTATCGGGCTTCCGCAAGGCCAAACTCAACGACCTCGATTCAGTGAAGGCGCTGATCTCGGACAACACGGTCGCCGTGATGCTGGAGCCGATCCAGGGCGAAGCCGGCGTCTGGCCGGCGACGGATGAGTTCCTGAAGGCGTTGCGCGCGCTGACCAAGGAGCACGGGTTGTTGCTGATCGTCGACGAGATCCAGACCGGCATGGGCCGTACCGGCAAGCTGTTTCACTATGAACATGCCGAAATCGAGCCCGACATCATGACGCTCGGCAAGGGCATCGGCGGCGGCGTGCCGCTGGCCGCCCTGCTCGCGACCGCGCATGCGTCGTGCTTCGAGCACGGTGACCAGGGCGGTACCTTCAACGGCAATCCCTTGATGTGCGCCGCAGGGCTTGCCGTGCTTGAGGAGGTTTCAAAACCGGAATTCCTGAAAGCAGTGGCGGACGTCGGCCTTTTCCTGGAAAGCGAGTTGCAGAAACTGTCGGCGCGCCATGGTCTCGGCGAGGTGCGCGGCCGCGGACTGTTGCTGGCGCTCGACTTGAAACTGCCGATCGGCGCCGCGATCGTGGCCGAGGCGCTTGCGGACGGCGTGCTCATCAACTCGCCGCAACCCGATGCGCTCCGCTTCATGCCGGCGCTCAACGTCACCCGCGAGGAGATATCGCTGATGATCGATTGCCTCGATGCGATTTTGGTCAAGGCAGGCGCGGCACGAAGGGTGGCTTAGCCCCAATCGTCATTGCGAGCGAAGCGAAGCAAGCCATCGCGCCACACGTGGAGGCATGGATTGCTTCGTCGCTCACGCTCCCTTGCGCAAACGCTTTGCGTTTGTCGCAGGCAATGGCGGCGGAGACTTACGGCCGCAAGATCGCAGCCCCCGTCGTCGCCCTGCTCTCGAGCTCCGTATGCGCCTTCGCCGCGTCCTTCAGCGCATAGGCGTGGTTGATCGGCACGTGGAGCTTGCCGTTGATGACGGCGGCGAACAGCGTGTCGGCGCCTTCGAGCAGTTCCGCGCGGGTAGAGACATAGTCGTTCAGCTTCGGCCGCGTTGCAAACAGCGAACCGTGATTGTTGAGCTCAGTGAGCGGGAACGGCGGTACCGGGCCGGAGGCGTTGCCAAAACTCACGAACAGGCCGCGTGGCCGCAGGCACGACAGCGAGCCCGGGAATGTGGTCTTGCCGACGCCGTCATAGACGACATCGCAGAGCTCGTTGCGGCTGATCTGTTTGACCCGCGCCACGAAGTCTTCCTCGTTGTAGAGGATGACGTGGTCGCAACCATTGGCGAGCGCGAGATCGGCCTTCGCCTTGGAACCCACGGTACCGATCACGTGCGCGCCGAGCGCCTTCGCCCACTGGCAGGCCAGCAGGCCGATGCCACCCGCGGCGGCATGGATCAGCACGCGGTGGCCGGGTTCGACCTTGAAGGTCTTGTGCAGGAGGTACCAGACCGTCAGCCCCTTGAGCATCAGGACGGCGCCCTGCTCGTAGGTGATGTGGTCGGGCAGCTTGACCAGCTTGTCCGCCGGGATCACCCGCTCGCTGGCGTAGCCGCCGAGCGTGAAATAATAGGCGACGCGATCGCCGGGGTGAAAATTGGTGACGCCCGTCCCGACCGCCACGACCTCGCCCGCGGCTTCGTTTCCGGCGATGAACGGCAGCCCCGGCGCCTTGTAGAGGCCGGTGCGGAAGTAGACGTCGATGAAATTCAGGCCGACGGCATGCTGACGGATGCGGACCTCGCCCGGTCCAGGCGCCGGCACGTCCACGTCCTCATACACCAGGGCTTCCGGACCCCCTACCTTGTGCACGCGCACGGCCTTGGTCATGACAGTCTCTCCCTCGGTATTCCTGAAGCACCCAACTTGTAGGCGCAAACGAAAGCCATCCCCGCCGGGTTGTCAACTCGCCCGGCCGAACCCTGCTACCTGGCGACCTTCCTGCGGTTGCGCCTGGCGAGCACATTGAATAGTTCGACGGCCGCCGCGAACAACATGGCAAAGTAGATATAGCCGCGCGGGATGTGGAATTTGAATCCGTCAGCCACCAGCGCCACCCCGATCAGCACCAGGAACGCCAGCGCCAGCATCTTGGTGGTCGGGTGATCGGCCACGAACTTCGCCACCGGACCCGACGAGACGTACATGATCACGCAGGCGATCACGACCGCCGCGATCATGATTTCGAGATCCTCCACCATCCCGATCGCCGTGATGATGGAGTCCAGCGAAAACACCATGTCGATGACGATGATCTGCATGATCGCCCAGAAGAACACACTGGTTTTGGATTCGGTGTCGGGCTCGCCATGGCTCGCCTCGACTTCGGCATGAATTTCATGCGTTGCCTTCGCGATCAGGAATGCCCCGCCGGCGATCAAGATAATGTCGCGCCACGAAAGTTCGACGTCTCTCACGGTGACGACGGGCTCCGTCAGGCCGATCAGCCACACCAGGACGCTGAGCAGCACGATGCGAAACACCAGCGCAAGAAGCAGGCCGATCTGGCGTGCGCGTTTGGCCTGCGCGGGAGGAATGCGCGAGACGATCACCGATATGAAAATGACGTTGTCGATGCCGAGCACGATTTCCAGCGCCGTCAAGGTCAACAGCGCCGCCCAGGCTTCCGGACTCGTCAATAATTCGATCATGCCTTGAACGACTTGATTTGCCGGATCACGGCGTCACTTCCTATTACGTAAGCCGCGATGGCGCAAAGCCCGACGACGACGGGAGCGCCCACGTTGAAATCGCAGACGAGCGTATAGATCGCCAGCACGGCTCCGATGGCCATCAGCCACAGGGTCAGCCAGCGCAAACGTACCACCCGGATCGGATGCAACACATGAAACGGTGCGAATGTCAGCGCGATCAAGATGGCTATTCCGAGTGTCGACAGGGCCGGTGGCAGGTGCAGCAAGAACAAATAAAACGCCGCCGCGTTCCATAGCGCAGGGAAGCCGCGGAAGTGATTGTCGGACGCCTTCATGCGCCGGTCCGCGAAATAGAGCGCACCTGACACCGTAATGCCGATGCCGAGAATTGGCGCCGCCACCGGCAGCAGCATCCCGCTCGCCGTGATGGCATAGGCCGGCACGAAGACATAGGTCACGAAATCGACGACGAGATCGAGCACCTCGCCCGACCAGTTCGGCTGCAGCCGCACGACATCCAGCTTCCGCGCCAGCGGGCCGTCGATCGCATCGATGATCAGGGCGACGCCAAGCCAGCCGAACATGCTGGCCCAGTGTTCGCGCACGGCCTCCAGCATCGCCAACAACGCGATGCCCGCGCCCATCGCCGTGAAGATATGCACGGCGAATGCTGCGGTCCGCATTCGGCTGGTCGCGGGTGCGGAATCTGGCTCGGTTGTCTGGTCCATTGCTCCGGCAGTGCTATCAGGAATCGCTTCGATTTGCATATCGGCGCTTGCGGCGTTCCGCCGCGCGATTGGGCGGAAACATTTCGGCCAGTTGATGGCTTGAAAATGCCGCCCCGAACGTCAATTGTCCCAATATGAACGATGCATCGCAAGTTTATGACGCCGCCGTGATCGGCGGCGGTCCGGCGGGATTGACCGCGGCCATCGCGCTGGCCGCGACTGGCGCGAAAACCGCCCTGCTCGCCCGTCGCGTCCCCTATGCCGACAACCGCACCACGGCGCTGCTCGGGGCTTCCACCGACCTGCTCGAACGGCTGGAGGTCTGGTCCCGCTGCCGGGACAAGGCGGCCGCCTTGCGGACCATGCGCCTCGTCGACGACACCGGCCGGCTGATCCGCGCGCCAGAGGTGCGCTTCACCTCGGACGAGATCGGTCTCGAACAGTTCGGCTACAACATCGACAACCGCTCGCTGATGGTCGCCCTCGAAGAGCGTGCCGCCGGGCTTTCGAACCTGATCCGATTTGACGATGAGGCGGCAACGATCGACCCGCAGGACGCGACCGTCATCATCTGGACCGGCAAGGGCGAGCAGCTTGCCGCGCGGCTCGTGATCGGCGCCGACGGGCGGCAATCGCCTTCCCGCGAGGCGGCCGGAATCGGGATCAGCCGGCGCGACCTGCATCAGTCGGCGCTGACGTTCAACATTTCCCATTCGCGGCCGCACAACGGCATCTCCACCGAATTTCACACCACGCAAGGTCCGTGCGTATTCGTGCCCCTGCCCGGCAACCGCTGCAGCGTGGTGTGGGTCTCGGCAACCAGGGAAGCCGAGCGGCTGATGTCGCTCGGTGATGACGAATTGTCGGAGGCCGCGGAAAGGCAGTCTCACTCCATTCTCGGCCGCGTCCAGGTTGAAGCCGGCCGCAACCTGTTTCCGCTGACGATCGAGCGTCCCGACCAGTTCGCCAGCCGTCGCGTCGCACTGGTCGGCGAATCCGCCCATGTGGTGCCACCGATCGGCGCGCAGGGCCTCAACATGGGATTGCGCGATGCGGCCGATATCGCCGACATCGCAGGCGGTGCGATCTCGCTCGGGGAAGATCCGGGATCGCCGGCGGTGCTGGCGCGTTATCAGTCCGCCCGCCGCGCCGACGTCGCGAGCCGGCTGATTGCCATCGATGTCGCCAACCGCTCGCTGCTCAGCGATTTCTTAGGCATGCAATCGCTGCGCGCCGCCGGCATGCACCTGCTTGGTTCGTTCGGTCCGCTGCGGCGGCTCGCGATGCGCGAGGGATTGGCGCCGACCTGGAAGCGCGTGAGCTGACCATACTGCCGTAGCCCGGGCGAGCGAAGCGACCCCGGGGAGCGGTCCCGCATATCGCTTCGCTCATGCGGGCTACGCTCATCGCGCCGCGAAGTGATTTTCTACTTTGCATGGGGTTGTTTTCGCGATTTTGTGGTTCGAGAAACCCGCGCCACGCTTTATGGGAACACCAGCCGTCCGCTCTGGATGAACCACATCACGCTGGTCAGTGTGACCACCGAGGCAAAGGTCCCGATCAGGACGGCGACCGACGCCGGCTCGATCCAGGTATTGTTCTGCCGGGCGATCACGAACACGTTCAGCGCCGGCGGCAGTGCGGCCATCAGGACCGCGGTCGCCGCCCAGGGCTGCGCGAACGGCCCGAACAGCAGCATCAAGCCGAACACGATGAGCGGATGAACCAGCAGCTTGATCGCGATCACGCCGGGCACTTCCCAGGGCACGCGATCGAACGGGCGCAGCGCCACGGTGACGCCGAGTACGAACAGCGCGGTCGGCGCGGCCGCGTTCTGCAGGAACAGCAGCGTTTTGTCGATCGCAACGGGCAATTGAATTTGTAGCGCCGCAGCGAGCGCTCCGGCGGCAGCCGACATGATCAGCGGGTTCAGCACGATCTGCCGCACGGCGACACCAATCGCGTGCAGGAAGGAGGGATGCTTGCGATCGGTCAGCGCCATCAACAGTGGCACGATCGAGAACAGGAAAATGCTGTCGCAGCAGAAGATCAGCGCGGTCGGCGCCGCCGCCTTGCTGCCAAGCACCGCCAGCGCCAGCCCCGGTCCCATGTAGCCGATGTTTCCGTAGGCACCCGCAAGGCCGGAGATCGTCGCCTTGCGCAGCGAGAGCTCGCCGATGATTCGACCTGTCACCATCGCCAGCACGAAAGCGCTGATCGTGCCGATCGTCGTTGCGATCAGGAATGGCGGGTTGTTCAGTTCGGCGAACGGTGTCTCCGACATGATGCGAAACAGCAACGCCGGCAGGGAAACATACAGCAGGAAGAAGTTCATCCAGGCGAGGCCCGATTCCGGAAGGCCCCTGGTCTTGCCGCAGGCAAAGCCGATGAAGATCAGGCCGAAATAGGGAAGCGCGAGGTTGAGGATATCGAGCATCTCGAAAACGTCTTTTCGTCAGTGATTTCGGGGGTATGGCGCCGGACGTGGCCACTAGATGTAAAGGTTAATTCGTCCTATTGCCCCTAGCATCGGCCACAATCATGGTCTATTCGACGGGACATGATTAAAGCGCGCACCGCCAAATTTCAGATCGGGCAGATTGTCCGCCACCGGGTGTTTTCATTCCGGGGCGTGATTTTCGATATCGATCCGGAATTCAACAATACCGAGGAGTGGTGGTTGTCCATCCCCGAGGAGGTTCGGCCTCACAAGGATCAGCCGTTCTATCACCTGCTCGCGGAAAATTCGGAGTCCGAATACGTCGCCTATGTCTCCGAACAAAACCTGCTGCCGGACGATTCCGGCGAGCCGATCCGGCATTCGCAGGTGGCCGAGATCTTCGTGAAGGACAAGTCAGGCGGCTACCGCCCGCGCAATCCTTCGCTGAACTAGCGATCTTTGCCCGCAATAAAAAAGGCGCCCTGCTCGGGCGCCTTTTGTGTTTTGTCGAACGATGCGGCTCTTACTTCGCCGCCGGATTGGCGCCGCCGCCCCCCTCGAGCTTCTTGCGCTGCTCCTCAGCCTTCTTCTGCAGCTCTTCCTGCAGTTTCTTCTGGTTTTCCTCGAACTGCTTCGGGTCGGTCGGCGGACCGTCATAGGCCTTGGCGAACTCACCCGCGAGCGGCAGCGGCAGCGTCAGCGGCGCGCCATTGGAATTGATCGCCTGAACAACGAGATTCTGGCCCTTCTTCATGCTGGCGATCAACTCGGGGGTTGCTTCGTAGTCGGACATGCAACCGTTCTGGAAGCAGATGACGTAGGGGCCCTGCATCGGCGCATTGCTGTCGACGATGATCCGGGTTCCGTGCACGAGCTGCATGCCGAGCGGCAGGGTCACGCGCAGGAGCTTCTTCGGTTCGCCTTCCGGCTCAATGATGACGGCGGCGATGACGGGCTGGCCGGACTCGATGCGGCCGTCCTTGCCGGTGAAGCAAACCTGCTTGGCGCCGGCTTCCTGGCCCTTGAGGCAGAACTTGGTCCAGGGCGCGTAGATCAGCTGGACCTGCTGTTCCTGCGGCTGGGCGGCGGCGGGAGGAGCGCCGGCCGGAGGGGCCTGCGCGGCCGGGGCGGGAGCCTTGGGAGCAGCCTTCGGAGGCGCTTTTGGCGCCGCTGGAGCCGGCGCAGGCGCTTGCGCCAACTTGGTCGCGCCTGGCGCCGGCGCGGGCTGCTGGGCTTGCGCACCCGAAGCGATCAACGTTGCCGACAATGCCGAGGCCGCCAACAGGGCCAAGATCTGCCCACGCGGCCGGATCGACCCGGCCAAGATACCGAAATTCATTGCGGAAAACCCTTTCTGAACCGCAGCGCCCGAAACCGCTACAGGCACCGACACCTAGCCGCGCTGGGGCGGCTGTCTCGTTGGCAATTGAGGCGGATACGTGACAGGTGTTCCCGCCATCATCAACTGCCCGCCTTCAATACAGCGGCAGACGAAAAGATCAATGCCGACAGGCATCTTTGGCGTTCCTCGCAGGCCGAGGCCAAAGCCTATGGTAAAGCTTTCGGGTGCGCATTTTCGAATCAAATCCCTGCCCGCCTGTGACCGTCTCCGGGCGTATCCGCCTGCGTGTGTTGGCATGTATCGCCCTCGCGCTGGGTGTAACGCCGTCCGGGCCGTTCTGCGAAGCGAAGGCGGCCGAAAGCCACGCGCTGGCGATGCACGGCGTGCCAGCCCTCCCCCCCGGTTTCACGCATATGCCCTACGCCAATCCCGATGCGCCGAAGGGCGGCCGGCTGGTCTGGGGCCTCCTTGGAACTTTCGACAGCCTCAATCCCCAGATCGTCCGCGGTATCGCCGTTCAGCAGATCAGGGGCTTTGTGGTCGAGAGCCTGATGGCGCGCGGCAATGACGAGGCTTTCACGCTCTATGGCTTGCTGGCCAAAAGCGTCGAGACTGACGACGCGCGCAGCTACGTCACCTTCCACCTTGACCCCCAAGCGCGCTTCGCCGATGGCAAGCCGGTCACGGCAGAGGACGTGCTGTTTTCGTGGGAGCTGCTGCGCGACAAGGGCCGTCCCAATCACCGCCAGTATTATTCCAAGGTCGCAAAGGCCGAGGCGCCCGATCCGCGCACGGTGCGATTTGATTTTGGCGGCGCCAATGACCGCGAGCTGCCGCTGATCCTCGGCCTGATGCCGGTCTTGCCGCGGCACGCGGTCGATCCCGCGACGTTCGAGGAAACGACAATGACCGGACCGATCGGTTCCGGTCCCTATCGCGTCACCGCGGTCAAGCCGGGGGCCAGCGTCACGCTGACCCGCAATCCCGATTATTGGGGCCGCGACCTGCCGGCCAATCGCGGCTTGTGGAATTTCGACGAGATCAGGCTCGACTTCTATCGCGAGTCCAACGGCCAGTTCGAGGCGTTCAAGCGCGGCCTCTACGACTTCCGCGTCGAGCACGAACCGCTGCGCTGGCACGACGGCTACGATTTTCCGGCGGCCCGCAGCGGCGAAGTGATCCGCGATACCATCAAGACCGGGATGCCGCAGCCGTCGGAATTCCTGGTGTTCAACACCCGGCGCCCGGTGTTTTCGGACATCCGGGTGCGGCAGGCGCTGACGCTGTTGTTCGATTTCGAGTGGATCAACCGCAATTATTTTTTCGGACTCTATGCGCGCGTCGCGGGCTTCTTCGCAGGCTCCGAACTATCCGCCTATGCCCGTCCCGCCGACGAGCGCGAGCGCGAACTTTTGAAACCGTTCGCCGAGCGCATCCCGCCGGATATTCTCGACGGCAGTTATCGCCTGCCCGTCACCGACGGATCGGGCCGCGATCGCACGACCTTACGCAGTGCGCTGAAACTATTGTCTGAGGCCGGCTACGATCTCGATGGAACCGTGCTGCGGCAGCGTTCGACGAGGACGCCGCTCACCTTCGAAATCCTGGTGACGACGCGCGATCAGGAGCGGATTGCGCTGGCCTATCAGCGCGACCTCAAGCGCGCCGGCATCGAGGCCAGCGTTCGCGCGGTCGATCCCGTGCAGTTCGACCAGCGCCGGCTCGGCTACGAGTTCGATATGCTGCAGAACCGCTGGGATCAATCGCTGTCCCCCGGCAACGAGCAGTCCTTCTACTTTGGTAGCCAGGCCGCCGACATTCCCGGCACGCGGAATTACATGGGAGCCAAGGAGCCCGCCATTGACGCCCTGATTGCGGCGCTGCTCGAGGCGCGCGAGCGTCCAGCGTTCGTGTCCGCCGTGCGAGCACTCGACCGCGCCCTGATGTCGGGCTTCTACGCTATCCCCGTTATTAACGTGCCGGAGCAATGGATAGCGCGATGGAATCGGGTAGAACGGCCTGTAGCGACCGCGCTGACGGGCTATCTGCCGGAAACTTGGTGGCAGAAGCCGGAAGCGAAATGAATCACCAACTGTGCAACCCTCGTGACAGAGCCGAAGTAACACCGTGACCCAGCCCACCGCTTCGCCCACGCTCGATACGTTGTTCAAACGGAACCTGGCGCGACAGCCGGATGCGCTGGCGCTGGTCGATCCCCTCAACAAGCAGCGCATCACCGGCCAGCCCCCGAAGCGTCTTACCTTCGCGCAGGCCGACCGCATGATCTCGTCGCTGGCCGCGCACTTCATCGAATCCGGCTTGCCGTCCAATTCGGTGATCGCGGTTCAACTGCCCAACACCATCGAATTCGCGCTCACCGTGCTCGCCGCCTTCCGCGCCGGGCTCGTCGTCGCGGTGCTGCCGCTGCTCTGGCGGCAGTCGGAATTGACCATGGCGCTCAACCGCACCGCCGCGCGGGGGATCGTGACCTCGGGCAGGATCGACGGCGTGATCTATTCGGACATCGCCATGAACGCCGCCGCCGAAGCGTTCTCGATCCGCCATGTCTGCGGCTTCGGCAGCGACCTGCCCGATGGCATGGCCTCGCTCGACAATGCGATTTTCCGGGAATCCCTGACCACGCGCGCCGTGATCCAGGACGGCCGCAAGGCGGCGCTGATTTCCTTCGATGTCACCGCGGACGGCTTCCGGCCGGTCCCGCGCGCCCATCTCGGCCTGATTGCCGGCGGCCTTGCGATGTCGCTCGAAAGCGACGTGCCGCAGGGCGCAACTGTCCTGTCGGCCTTCTCGCCGATGTCGTTTGCCGGCCTCGCCTCGTCGCTGGCGATCTGGCTCTTGTCGGGCGGAACGCTGGTGCTGCACCATCCGTTCGACGAAGAGGCGCTGGAACAACAGATCATTGAACAAGCCTGCGACACGCTGATTGCACCTGCCCAACTGGCGCTGAGGCTGGACGAACTGGACCTCGCTGCGCGGATGCCTAGCCTGCGCAATGTCATCGGCCTGTGGCGCACACCGGAACAGGTCGGCTCCAGCGCGTGCTGGACCGCGCAACAAGCGACGCTGACGGATGTCTATCTGTTCGGCGAGGCCGGATTGTTCGGCGCGCGCCGGATCGCGGAGGACGGCTCGCCGGCCCTGATCAAGCCCGGCCTCCACGGCGCGCCGCGCGAATTGCCGGGATCGTCGATCGCCGGCGAGATCCTGCTGACGCCACGTGGCACGTTGGGATTGCGCGGGCCGATGGTGCCGGTCGCGGCCTATGCGCCGCCTCCGCCGCCGAGCGACTCCCTGATCGCCTCGCCGCCGCGCGATTACGTCGATACGGATTACGCGGCACGGCTCGACCGCGTGACCGGCGCGATCAACATCACTGCGCCGCCGTCCGGCGTCATGGCCGTCGGCGGCTACCGCTTCCTGGCGCAGGACCTGCAGGAATGGGCGCGGCGGCTCGGCCAAGGCGCGCTGTTGACCGCATTGCCCGACCGCCTCAGCGGCCACCGGCTCGCCGGCCGCGCGCTCGACAATGCGCGCGCCCGCGACGCGCTGACAGAACTCGGCCTTAACCCGTTGATGGTGGAAGCCTTTCGCGATCGGAACAGCCCGACCTGAAAGCCGCCGGCAGGGGCGGCGTTGACGCCGCATTAAGCGGCGCAAACTAGACTCGCAGGTTCCAGATGCGCGCCTGACCCGAGTTCTAAAAATGTCCCAGCAAGGTCCGATCCTCGTCGTGTCGACTGCGAGACGGCCGTCTTTTGCCGCCACGCTCGATGTCGGCAGGCTGTTTCCGGTGGTCGAGACCGAGTGGGCGGACGCGGTGCGCGCGGTCGAACAGGTCCAACCGGCCGCCGTGCTGGCTGCAACTGCCGACGCCGATGAAGCCGGACTGGCGGAACTGGCAGCGCGGGTTGCGGCACGCCAGCCTTATCTGCCGCTGATCGCGGTCGACCCACGGGTGCCGCATCCAGACAACGTCATTCCCTTCTTTCAGAGTCAAATCTCGCAAACCCAAACCTCGCAATCCCAAGGCGGCTCCGACCGTCTGGTGGCTCGGCTGCGTGCCGCGCTGCGCGTGCGGTCGTTGCATGCGACCGTGATGCGCCGGCTGGTGCCGGCAACGCCGATGGCGCTGTCAGATATCGATCCGGCGCGCGATGCTACCGTGCTGCTGATCGGCCGCGGCGGAGCCTATCCGACGTTGTCGGTCGCGCTTGGCGAGCGCACCGGTGTGGTCGGCGCGCTCTCGATCGAGGCGGCGGCGAAGCATCTCAACGTCAGGGACATCGACGGCATCGTGCTCGGCGAAGGTTTTAGCCCGCGCGTGGTCGACGCCTTCCTCACCGTGCTGACGGAGGACGCCCGTTTCCGCAACCTTCCCGTCGTCGTGACGGTCATCGATCTGGCGCCGGCCTACGATCTGCCGAATCTCGAGGTCGTGTCCGACAACGCCGCCCAAGTGGTTGCGACGGCGCTGCCGCTGATCCGCCAGCATGCCTTCGAAGCCCATCTGAGCCGCACGCTGAAGGCCATCGACGCCGACGGCCTGATCGACGCACGGACCGGCCTGCTCACCCGGGAGGCTTTCGAGCGCGACTTTGCCAGCGCCATCTACCAGACGCAGCAACGCGGCGGCGGGTTGTCGGTCGCACGCTTTTCGTTCGATCCCGAACACCCGCGCGCGCAATTCGACGGCGCGCGGATCATTAGCCGCTTGATGCGGCAAATGGATTTCGGCGCCGCCCAGGAGGACGGTTCGGTTGTCGTAGTCTTCGCCGAAACCGACCTCAAGACGGCGCACACCATCGCGCGGCGGCTGTCGAGCGTGATGCGCCACACCAGCCACGGCACGCGCGACGCGCGCGCGGAGCCGTCGGTGACGGTCGCAACGCTGCTGCCGAACGATTCCGCAAAATCGCTGCGGTCACGCCTGCAAGAAGAGGCGCATCGCGCCGCGTCGTAACCGCCCCTTGCCGGCACCACAACGTTCCCCGGATGCTGCGCAGCGCGCTCGGGATCGCGCTTCGCGCGACTCCGGCGGTGCGCTCCTGTTCCGGGGTCCATCGTTCTACGTTTGGAATGGGTCCCGGCCCTGCGGAGCAGCACTTCGTGCCGCACCGCGTCCGGGACACGAAAGCAATTACGCCGCCTTCTTGCTCTCCGCGAGATTAGCGAGTTGCCGCAGGATCTCGGTCGTGCCCATCAACCGCTCTTCCGGCGTCTTCCATGTCTGCAGGAACACCACCCTCATGTCCGGCCGCACCTTGGCGGCCTGGCCGTGCTGGCGGATGAAGAACACCAGCCGGTCCGGCTGCGCGAACTTGTTCTCTCGGAAGGTGATGACCGCACCCTTCGGTCCGGCATCGACCTTCTCGACATTGGCGCGCCTGCAATAGGCCTTGATGGCCGCAACCTTGAAGAGATAGCGGACCTCGTCCGGCAGCACGCCGAAGCGGTCGCGCATCTCGGCGGCGAAATTGTCGATCTCCTCGTCGGTCTCGAGATCGGCGAGCCGCCGGTACAGCGACAGCCGCACCGCGAGGTCGTTGACGTAGTCCTCGGGGATCAACACCGGCATGCCGATGGTGATTTGCGGCGACCAGCGGTCGGCGACAGGCTCCACCACGCCGGCCTTGAGGTTGAGGATCGCCTCCTCCAGCATCGATTGATAGAGCTCGAAGCCGACTTCCTTGATGTGGCCGGACTGTTCTTCGCCGAGCAGATTGCCGGCGCCGCGGATATCGAGGTCGTGCGAGGCCAGTTGAAAGCCCGCCCCCAGCGTTTCCAGCGACTGCAGCACCTTCAGCCGCCGCTCGGCCTGGGCGGTGATCTTCTGCTGCGCCGGCAGCGTGAACAGCGCATAGGCCCGCAGCTTCGAGCGCCCCACCCGGCCGCGCAGCTGATAGAGCTGCGCCAGCCCGAACATGTCGGCACGGTGCACGATCAGCGTGTTGGCCGTGGGAATGTCGAGACCGGACTCGATAATGGTGGTCGAGAGCAGGATGTCGTATTTGCCGTCGTAGAACGCCGACATGATGTCTTCGATAACGGTCGGCGGCATCTGGCCGTGGGCGACGGCGACCTTCATCTCCGGCACGTTCTTGTCGAGGAAATCCTTGACGCCGGCGAGGTCCTCGATCCGCGGCACGACGTAGAACGCCTGACCGCCGCGGTAGCGTTCGCGCAGCAGCGCCTCGCGGATCATGAGCGGATCGTGCGGCGCCACGAAGGTGCGAACGGCAAGGCGATCGACCGGCGGCGAAGCAATGATCGAGAGATCGCGCACGCCGGTCAGCGCCAGTTGCAGCGTACGCGGGATCGGGGTGGCGCTCAGCGTCAGCACGTGAACCTGCGCGCGCAACTGCTTCAGTCGTTCCTTGTGGCTGACGCCAAAGTGCTGTTCCTCGTCGACGATCAGAAGACCTAGATCCCTGAACTTGATCGCCTTGCCGAGCAGCGCATGGGTGCCGACCACGATGTCGACATTACCATCGGTCAACCCCTTCTTGACCTGCGTCAATTCCTTGGCCGGAATCAGGCGGGAGGCCTGCGCGACATTGACCGGGAAACCTCTGAAGCGTTCGGCAAAATTCTTGCTGTGCTGCCGCGCGAGTAGTGTGGTCGGCACCACGACGGCGACCTGTTTGCCTTCGAGCGCGACCGCAAACGCCGCGCGCAACGCCACCTCGGTCTTGCCGAAGCCGACATCGCCGCAGATCAGCCGGTCCATCGGACGGCCGCTTTCGAGATCCTTCAGCGTGGACGTGATCGCTCCTAGCTGGTCCTCGGTTTCCTCATAGGGGAAGCGCGCGCAGAACTCGTCATAGACATGCGGCTGCACCGGCATCTTTGGCGCTTCGTGCAGGTGCCGCTCCGCCGCGATCTTGATCAATTCGCCGGCAATCTCGCGGATGCGGTTCTTGAGCTTTGCCTTGCGCGCCTGCCAGCCGCCGCCACCCAGCCGGTCCAGTTCGACATTGGCGTGATCGGAGCCGTAGCGTGACAGCAGTTCGATGTTTTCGACCGGCAGGAACAGTTTTGTTTCGGCGGCATAATGCAGTTCGAGGCAGTCATGCGGCGCGCCGCCGACCTCGATGGTCTGCAAGCCCACAAATCGCCCGATGCCGTGCTCGACATGGACCACGAGATCGCCGGTGGAAAGGCTCGTGACCTCGGAGATGAAGTTGTCGAGCTTGCGGCTCGATTTGCGCGGGCGCACCAGGCGGTCGCCGAGGATGTCCTGTTCGCTGATGACGGCGAATTCGTCGGTCTCGAAACCGCTTTCCATGCCGACAACCGCCAGCATGGCCTCGTTGCGCGGCGTCGCCTGCACGGTGCGCCAGGCGTTGACGCTGGTGATGTTGGCGAGCTTGTGATCCCGCAGCATGCTGCCCATGCGGTCGCGGGAGCCTTCGCTCCACAGCGTGATCACTACCTTCTTGCGTTGCGCCTGCAACGCCAGCACGTGCGCCACCACGGCTTCGAACACATTGACCGAACCATCGGCGCGCTCGGGCGTAAAGTTGCGGCCCTGCCGCGCGCCGGCGTCGAACACATCGGCGCTGCCCTCAGGCACAGCAAATGGCGTCAGCCGCGCCACCGCCGCCTCACCGACGCGCGTGGTCCACTCGGTTTCCGTCAGGTAGAGCCGGTCCGGCGGCAACGGCTTGTAGATCGCGCCACCGCCTGGATGTTCCAGCGCCTCGCGCCTTGCCTCGTAATAATCCTGAATCTGCTTGAAGCGCTCGCGGGCGGCGTCTTCGCTTTGCGGCTCGATCGCGACCGGCGCGCCGTCGAGATAGTCGAACAGCGTGTCCATCCGCTCCTGGAACAGCGGCAGCCAATGCTCCATGCCGGGATGGCGGCGGCCCTCGCTGACGGCCTCATAGAGCAGATCGTCGCGCTGCGGCGCGCCGAAGGCCGCGACATAGCCCATGCGAAAGCGGCGGATGGTTTCGGTGACGAGCTGGAATTCCGAGACCGGCACCAGATCGAGCGCGCGCATGTCGAGCAGCGTGCGCTGGGTTTCCGCGTCGAACGTACGGATCGATTCGAGAGAGTCGCCGAAGAAGTCGAACCGCACGGGTTGGTCGAGACCGGCGGGAAACAGGTCGAGGATGCCGCCGCGCACGGCATATTCGCCGGGCTCGCGCACGGTCGAGGAGCGGTTGTAGCCATTGTGCTCCAGCCAGGCCACGATCGAGTCCATCGGCACGACATGGCCGGGCGCCACCGACAGCGCCTGCGCCGCCACCACCTCGCGCGCCGGCACGCGCTGCACGATGGCGTTGACCGTCGTCAGCACGATCAGCGGCTTGTCGCTGCCCTGCAGGCGCGACAACCGCGCCAGCGTGGTCAGGCGCTGCGCCAGGATTCCGCCATGCGGCGACACCCGGTCATAGGGCTGGCAATCCCAGGCCGGAAACTGCATGACCGGCAAATCGGGAGCGAAGAATTCCAGCGCCCGCGCGAGCTGCTGCATCCGCGGGCCGTCGCGGCAGACGACGGCAAGGCTGACCGCCGGCGGTTTTGGTCGTGCCGCCACCGCGCGCGCCAGATCGGATACGACCAGCCCCTCGGCGCCTTCGGCAACGTTGGCAAAGGTCAGCGCACGGCCGGGAATGAGCAGCGCGGCAGGTGATTTGACCGGCGACTTCATGCGTCGTGATCCACAGCGCGAAACGCCTTGATGCGGTCGAACAGCGCGGTCGCATATTCTGGATCGAGCGGCTTGTCGCCGATCACCGCGGCATAGAGATCGGGATCGGGCACCTCGATCAGGCGCTCGAGTTCGGCCAGTTCGTCATCGCGCATGCCCGATATCTCGGCATCCGCAAAACGGCCGAGGATGAGATCCATCTCGCGGGTACCGCGATGCCAGCAGCGGAACAAAAGCCGCTTGCGGCGGTCGTCGAGGCCACCGCTTGATCGTGTCGTACCCGTCATTGTCCCATTCCATTTCGAACGCCAAAAGCCCGGACGTGCCGGGCGGGGTTGATATAGCCCTCGCACCGGGGAATGTCAGTAGCGTTTCGCCCACAGAACCTCGCGAAAGTAGCGTATGTTGCTCGCACAGCAGTCGTTGCGCGCACAACCCCTGCGTGGATTGCTTCCGCCTTCGCTCGTTGAGCTTCTGCGGACAAGTCGTCGCTCGTGACGGGACTTGCGGATTTTCCATTTCGCCGTTATGTGTCTCGCGCGATCGGTGGCCGATTTTGGCACGATCATCACGGAGAAGGCTCGATGACGTTGTCTCGCCGCCCCGTCGAGGGCATCGCCTAAGGGCGCGTGCGTTAGCCGCGCCGCTTGGGAATTCGCGCGCTTAAGTCAGCGATATCTGCGTTGCGCGCGCCGACGATTCCAAGATCTCCTGAAAGTTTTTCAATGGGCACTTCTCCCAAGGTGGACGGCTGCGCGCCGATCCACGTCTTCGCCTCGTCCAAATCCTGGATCGAGGGTAACGCCACGCTTCAACTCCAACAGGTCGCCGGATTGCCCGGCGTGCGAGCGGTCGCGGCCATGCCGGATCTTCATCCCGGCAAATATGGCCCGGTCGGCTGCGCCGTTCTGGCTGATCGCATTCACCCGCAACTGGTCGGCTCCGACATCGGCTGCGGCATGGGCCTGTTTGAGCTCGATATCGCGGCGCGCAAGCTGCGGCTCGACCAATTGGCCGACCGGTTGCACGCGCTCGATCAGCCGTGGGATGGCGACATCGACGGCGTCCTGACGGGCGCCGGCCTGCACACCACCACCTTTGATGCCTCGCTTGGCAGCATCGGCGGCGGCAATCACTTCTGCGAACTTCAGGCCATCGAGGAAATCCTTGAGCCTGAGATTGCCGCGCAGGCGGGGCTCGACAGCGACCTTGCGTATGTCCTGGTCCATTCCGGTTCGCGGGGCCTCGGCTTCTCGATACTGGAGCGCATCCTGCTAAAGGGGCAGGCAACGCTTGATCCCGCGAGCGATGAAGGCGGAGCCTACATGGACGTGCACGATCACGCCGTGCAGTGGGCCAAACTCAATCGTCGCATCATCGCGGAACGGGCCGCAGCGGCGGCGCGTGCGGACCTGCGTCCCGTCAACGATCTCGCGCACAACATGGTCGAGCGTGCGCACAGCGCAGACGGCGACGTCATGGCGCTGCACCGGAAGGGTGCGGCGGCGTCCGATCGCGGGCTGGTGCCGGTGCCGGGCTCGCGCGGGACGCTGTCGTATCTGGTGGAGCCGCTTCCGGCGATGCGAACGGAGGCGCTCGCCTCGCTCGCGCATGGTGCGGGCCGCAAATACGACCGCGGCTCCATGCACGGCCGCGTCCGGGTCAAGAAATCCGACGTGGCGCGGCTGGAACGCAATCCCTATGGCGGCATCGTGGTCTGCGGGGATCGTGGCCTGCTCGCGGAAGAGGCGCCGGAGGCCTACAAGAACATTGAACGCGTCATCGCCGACCTGGTCGAGTTCGGCCTGGCGCGTGTGGTGGCGACGTTCCGGCCGCTGGTGACGTTCAAGAAGGCGCAGTCGAATGCCGCAGCCGGCGGCGCCAAACGGGAGAAATCCTGGAAGGAGGATCGCCGATGATCCGACTTCTCTTCACCAGCGGGCGCGGTCCGGCGGAGTGCCGGATCGCGGTCCGGAAGGCTGTTGCGGCTCTTACTGCTGAGGCTGCGTCGCTCGGACTCGAGACCGATTGCCTGGAAGGGCCGAATACGGACGAGCATGGCCCGGCTTCGGCGATCGTCGTCATTCACGGCGATGCCGCGGCGGCATTCGCGCGGCCGTGGATCGGTGCGATCCAATGGGTGGCGCAAAGCCCGCTCCGGCCACATCACAAGCGGAAGAACTGGTTTATCGGCGTGTTCGAGCTACCGGCGCTGCCTGATGCACCGAAAGCGCTGGCGATCCACGATGTTCGCTTTGAAGCCTTCCGGGCCGGCGGCCCCGGCGGCCAGCATCAGAACAAGACCGAGAGCGCCGTCCGCGCCACCCACATCGCAAGCGGTCTCTCTGTGGTGGCGCGCGAGGAGCGCTCGCAGCACCGAAACAAGGCGCTGGCCTTGGAGCGAATTGCGGCGCTGCTCAAGTTGCAGGGCGAACTGGAAGCGATCACCGCGCGGAACGATGCGCACGCGGTGCATGACCGCCTCGAGCGCGGGCGCCCGGTGAAGCGGTTCAAGGGCGATGCCTTCCGGGCGTCGTAATCGTTGAACCCTGGTCGGAAAAAAGCCGTGGACGTCTCGCCCAAACCCGCGCATGACGGCACGAAACGGTCTTAGGTTTCCTTGATGCGACCCACCCTGCTCAATCCGCTGTTTGCACCGGTCACGACCCTTCCCGGCGTCGGGCCGAAGCAGGACAAGCTGTTGCGCTATCTGCTGTCGCGCGATGAGACGCCGCGGCTGGTCGATCTGCTGCTGCATTTGCCGGCCAGCGTGATCGACCGCCGGGCACAGCCGAAGATCCGCGAGGCGGTGCAGGGAACCGTGGTGACGCTGGAGGTCACCGTGGACCGCCACCGGCCGCCGCCGCGCAATTCCCGCGCGCCCTACCTCGTCTATGCCTCAGACGATACCGGCGACGTGGTGCTGACATTCTTCCGCGCCAAGCCCGGCTATGTCGAAAAACTGCTGCCGGTCGGCGAGAAGCGCTACGTGTCCGGCACGCTGCAGATGTATGACGGCATTCCGCAGATCGTGCATCCCGATAGAGTCGTAGACGAAGCGGCGTTCTCAAAACTGACCGGCATCGATCCGGTCTATCCCCTCACCGAAGGTCTCGCGCTCGGTTCGCTGCGCCGCGCGATCGCGCAGGCGCTGCAAAAGCTGCCGGAATTGCCCGAGTGGATCAGCCCGGAAGTCATTCGCCGCTGCAGCTTTCCGCCGATCAGCCAAGCGCTGAACCGCGTGCATGTGCCGCTCGAACTCACCGACATTTTGCCCGACGGCCCGTTCTGGTCGCGGCTTGCGTTTGACGAACTGCTGGCCGGCCAACTGGCGCTGGCGCTGGTGCGTGCGCAGTTGCGGCGCCCGGCCGGCGACCGCAACGCCGGCGACGGCAATCTGCGCCACAGGATCATCGACGCCCTGCCCTATGCGCTGACGTCCTCGCAGCGCGAGGCGATGGCCGCCATCGCCGAGGATCTGCGCCAGCCGGTGCGGATGCTGCGGCTGCTGCAGGGCGACGTCGGCTCCGGCAAGACGGTCGTAGCGCTGCTCGCCGCGGCTGCGGTCACGGAGGTCGGCAAGCAGGCCGCGCTGATGGCGCCGACTGAAATCCTCGCCCGCCAGCATATCAAGACCATCACGCCGCTGGCCGAACGCGCCGGGCTTCGGGTGGCGATCCTGACCGGCCGCGAGAAGGGCAAGGAGCGCCGCGAAATCTTAGGCCAGCTGGAGGCCGGCGAAATCGATTTTCTGGTCGGAACGCACGCGCTGATCCAGGACGATGTGATCTTCAAGTCGCTCGCGCTCGCCGTGGTCGACGAACAACATCGCTTTGGCGTGCGCGAACGGCTCGCGCTCACCAACAAGGGCGAAGCGGTCGACGTGCTGGTCCTGAGCGCAACGCCGATCCCGCGCACGCTGGTGCTCACTTATTTCGGCGACATGGACGTCTCCGAACTGCGCGAGAAGCCGGCCGGCCGCCAGCCGATCGAAACCCGCAATATATCGATGAGCCGCCTCGACGAGGTGACCGATGGCGTCGGCCGCGCGCTGCAGGCCGGCAAGCTGGTCTACTGGATCTGCCCGCTGGTGGAGGAATCGGAAGCCGAAGGTACCGAGCACCTCACCAACGCGACGGAGCGGTTTGAAAAGTTGCGGCAGCGCTTCGGCGACAAGGTTGGTCTCGTCCACGGGCAGATGAAGGGCACGGAGAAAGATCGCGTGATGGCGCAATTCGCCGCCCACGAGATCGGGCTGCTGGTGGCGACCACGGTGGTCGAGGTCGGCGTCGACGTCCCCGCCGCGACCATCATGGTGATCGAGAACGCCGAGCGTTTCGGGCTTGCGCAATTGCACCAGTTGCGCGGCCGGATCGGGCGCGGCTCGGAGGCGTCTACCTGCCTGCTGCTCTACAAGGAGCCGCTCGGCGAAATGTCGAAGGCGCGGCTGAAGGTGATCCGCGAGACCACCGACGGTTTTCGGATTGCCGAAGAGGACCTCAAGCTGCGCGGCGAAGGCGACGTGCTCGGCATCCGCCAGAGCGGCCTGCCCGGCTATCGCATCGCCCGCTCCGACGTGCACGCCCAACTGATCACGCAGGCCCGCGACGAGGCGCTACGGATCATGAAGGACAATCCAAAACTCAAGGGCGAGCGCGGCGAAGCGCTGCGTTGCCTGCTTTACCTGTACGAACGCGACGAGGCCGTGCCGCTGATCGGTGCGGGATAGCGCGCTCCGGCGGCGGCGATGCGAAGCCGGTAGTGCTCGGTGCCCTCGACGATCTTGTCGATCAACGCCTCCAGCGCCCAGAATTTTTCGTGGATATCGAAGGTGACGGCACGGCTGTCGGTGCACGCGAACGTCCCGAGGCGCTGGTGGTAGAGCTTTGCGAGTTTTGGATAGCCCATCGGCTCGGCCATCGCCGATAGCGCGAGGTAGACGGAAAGTTCGTCCGCCAGCGCCGGATGGGCGGCCGCCTCGGTCATCAGCCACTGGTAGAGATCGGGATGAAAGTTCGTGAACACGCCGGTAAAGCCGCGCGAACCGGCTTTCATCGCCTCATAGGCAATCGCCGCGTTGGCGTTGACGATCGCAAGCGGCGTGCCCCTGGTCAGCGCCACGCGACGTTTGACCGTTTCGAGATCGCAGGAGACGTCCTTGAGGATGACGAACCGGCCGGTACCCGCGCAGAAGGTCAGTTCATCATCGGTCAGCAGCCGGCGATAGGGCGCCGGGCACTCGTAGAGGCCGAGGGGAATTTGCTTCGGCAGCCGCTCGAGGAGCCAAGTCAGATCGTCGATGAACTTGCCGCCGCCTTCCCGCCTGGCGTCGAGACGATTGGTGACGAGCACCATGCCGTCAACCCCGGTGGCGGCAATCGCGGCCAATTCGGCAAGCTGGTCCTCCAGGCTTTCGCTGATGTGACCGGAAGCGATCACCGGCACGCGGCCCGCTGCGGCTTGTCTGACGAAGGCGGCGAGTTCAACCCGTTCTTCCAGGTTGAGATACTGCATCTCGCTGGACTGGCAGACCGCGAACAGCGCGTCCGAACCGTTGGCGATGTACCATTCCACCAGCCGGCCGAGGCCCGGATAGTCGATCTGGCCGTTTTCGGTAAACGGCGTGATCATCACGGGAATGATGCCTTTGATTTTTTTGGTGCGGCGCAGGTCCCTACTCCACCTTCACCTTTGCCGGAGCCGGCTGCAGCGCGGCGGCCGAATTGGCCACACGCGCCGCGTTCGCCATGCCGGCCAGCGCGCCATTGCGTTTCTGTTGATCGGAGCCGGGCTGCACCACGCCGGCCGACATGATCAGGGTCGCGGCGTCTTCGGTGCTCATGTCGACTTCGATGATCTTGCTCTTCGGCACGTAGAAGAAGAAACCCGTGGTCGGGTTCGGCGCGCAGGGCAGGAACACCGAAATATGCTCCTCCTGGCCGGGAAGCTGGCTGGCGATGTTCGCGCTCGGCGACTGCGAGATCAAGACGATCGACCACATACCCGGCGAGGGAAATTCGACCAGGCCGACCTTGCGAAAGCTCGATCCCTTGCCCGAGAACAGCGTCTCGAACACCTGCTTGAGGCCGCGGTAGATCGCGCGCACCACCGGCATGCGGCCGAGCAGGCGCTCGCCGAGATCGACCAGCGTCCGCCCGATCAGGTTGGCGGTGAGGAACCCGAGCAGCGTCAGCGCGATCACGGCGACAATCAGCCCCGACCCGGGCAGGCCGAACGGCAGATAGGTTTCGGGACGGTAGACCGTCGGCACGAACGGGCGGACGATGCTGTCCACCCAGTTCACGAACCACCAGGTCAAATAGAGCGTGATCGCGACCGGCCCTGCGACAATCAGTCCGGTCAGAAAATAGTTCCGGAAACGGGCCATTAGCCCGGCATGGTGCGCGTCCGGCAGGGGTTCCTCCGGGGACGCGGTCGGGGGCAGTTCTTCGCGGTTCATTCGGGTTCCAGGTCGGAGCAGCCGGCTTGATCCAGCTAAGCCATCCTAGCAGGTTTTTGAAGGGCCAACGTGACAGCCGATGGTCTTGACTATTCGACCGTTACCGATTTGGCGAGATTTCGCGGCTGATCGACGTCGGTCCCCATCACCACGGCGGTATGATAGGCCAGCAGCTGCACCGGGACGGCGTAGACCATCGGGGTGAACGCCGCCGCCATGTCGGGCAGCACAATCGTTACCAGGGATTCGATGGTGGCTTCCGCCGCCCCCTTGGCGTCGGTCATCAGGATGATCTTGCCGCCGCGGGCCGCGACTTCCTGCATGTTGGAGACGGTCTTCTCGAACACTCGATCGAACGGCGCGATCACCACGACCGGCATGTTCTCGTCGATCAGCGCGATCGGCCCGTGCTTGAGTTCGCCGGCGGCATAGCCCTCGGCGTGAATGTAGGAAATTTCCTTCAGCTTCAGCGCGCCTTCCAGCGCCAAGGGATAGCTGGTGCCGCGGCCGAGATAGAGCACGTCCTTTGATTTCGAGATGTCGCGCGCCAGCTTTTCGATCTGCGGCTCGATAGTCAGCGCCGCCGCCATCAGGCGCGGAATCTCGACGAGGCCGTGGACGAGCTTTGCTTCGTCCTCATCCGACAATTCGCCGCGCGCCTTGCCGGCGGCGACCGCGAGCGAGGCCAGCACCATCAACTGGCAGGTAAACGCCTTGGTCGAGGCGACGCCGATTTCGGGACCGGCCAGCGTCTGCAGCACGGTTTCGCTTTCGCGCGCAATCGTCGAGGTCGGCACGTTCACGACAGATACGGTGTGGACGCCCTCGGCCTTGGCGTAGCGCAGCGCGGCCAGCGTATCGGCGGTCTCGCCGGACTGCGAAATGAAGATCGCGAGATCGCCCTTGCGCAACGGGGTCTCGCGGTAGCGGAATTCGGAGGCGACATCGACTTCGACCGGCACGCGCGCCAACCGCTCGAACCAGTATTTGGCGACGGCGCCGGCATAGCTCGCGGTGCCGCAGGCCGTGATTGAAATGCGCTGGATGTCCTTGAAGTCGAACGGCAGCTTGACCGGCAGCATCACGCGCTCGCTCGCCATGTCGACGTAGCGTGCCAGCGTGTGACCTACCACTTCCGGCTGCTCGTGGATTTCCTTGGCCATGAAGTGGCGGTAGTTCGCCTTGTCGACCAGCGAGGTCGAGGCACTGTGCTTGACCGCGTCGCGGCGAACGATCGCGTTGTTCTTGTCGTAGATAACGGCGCCCTTGCGCGTCAGCACCACCCAGTCGCCGTCTTCGAGATAGCTGATCGTATCGGTGAACGGCCCGAGCGCGATTGCATCCGATCCCAGATACATTTCGCCGTCGCCATGACCTATCGCCAGCGGCGGCCCGTTGCGGGCGCCGATCATCAGATCGTCGTCGCCGGCGAAGATGAAGCCGAGCGCGAACGCACCGCGCAATTCCGACAGCGCCGCCCTCACCGCCTCGACCGGCTTGATGCCCTGCTGCAGCAGGCTGTCGACCAGGTGCAGAACGATCTCGGTATCGGTTTCGGTCTTGAAAACCGTTCCCTTTTTCTCGAGCGCCTCGCGCAGCTCGCGGAAATTCTCGATGATGCCGTTGTGAACCACGGCGACGCGATCGGTCGCATGCGGATGCGCGTTGTTCTCGGTCGGCTTGCCGTGGGTCGCCCAGCGGGTATGCCCGATTCCGGTGTGGCCCTTGAGCGGTTCGGCATCCAGCCGCTTTTCGAGGTTCTTCAGCTTGCCCTCGGCGCGGCGGCGCGTGAGGTGACCGCCTTCCAGCGTGGCAACGCCTGCGGAATCATAGCCGCGATATTCAAGGCGCTTGAGTGAATCCACCAACAGCTCCGCGACCGGAGCTTTCCCTAGAATGCCGACAATGCCGCACATGCGGTTCAATATCCCCAAATCGACGAATACCGTCGCAACCCGCTAGTCTCTTAACGAAATTCGCACTCCGACAGATACTCAATAATTATTGCGGATTGAGACAGTCTTAAGCGGAAAGCTTAATGGGTAGCCAAACCGGGTATTAACCTGTCACAGCCGCGAGGCGTGCGGAATATGAGTCCGCGATCTCGCGGCATGATCTGCCCGAGGCTTGGCTTGTTCCTCCCCGAAAGAGAGGGAGCAGGGAATGCCGGATGCGCGCTGCACCCGCGGTCTCGCGTGCAATGGGTAGAAGGAAGCGCACACGAGCATCAGGTTCAGCGGAGGCAATCCGGCATTCCCTGCGCAATGGCTTTACGGCTTACTTCGCGCTCTTCCCGGCGACGAATTCCTTTTTGTCACCGTCACCAGCGGATTGAGACTTGTCCAAGCCCGGTCGGGCCGACGCGTCTCCGCTGGCTTGACATCAGCAACGGATGCCAGAACCACACGACTTCGCCGTACGCAGCGCCCCCACCCTCACTCCGATCGGCGAGATGCCAACCGAAGCTGACGAAGGCCTTGAAACGCCGATCGTCTGCGCAAACGTAAGATCACTCACGGGAGAACCCGCCCTGTGACCACGATCGCGCCCGACGCCGCTGCGTCCACCGCATCCAACCCCGCGTCCGTGACGATCGCGATACGCCCCTCTTGCCGGGGTGGACGGCCGGAGTGATAGCGGTGATTTGGCCTGCGGCGGAAGCGGTTTATTTTTTCGAACGAGGCTGGACCGCTAGCATCAGGTTGATCTGGTTCAACAAATTAGCTTGAGCGCGCAGGAGGAAAGGCAATTGAATGCACACCGTAATTATACCGTCAAGATTGTGCATCTCTGACGCTAGTATTATATTGTACACAATCACCTACCGAGGTCCCTCATGAAGTCGACAACCTTTACGGTGCGCGTCGATACGGGCGTGAAGAAACGGCTGGAGCGATTGGCCAAGAGTACCGGTCGCAGTCGTTCCTTTCTCGCTGCCGAGGCCATCAACGAATATCTCGAATTCAATGAATGGCAGGTGGCCGGTATCAAGCGCGCCATCGCCTCGCTCGATCGCGGCGAGGGGATTCCGCATGACCAGGTTAAGGATTGGGTCGCTTCCTGGGGAAGCGCGAACGAGAGACCGGCGCCCAAGAGGTCATGAACCCAATCTGGTCGCCAGAGGCGATTGCCGACCTCGCGGCGTTGCGGGCTTACATCGCGCAGGACGATCCCGCAGCAGCGCAACGTGTTGCGCTCCATATCGTACGCAATGTCGAGACGTTACTTCCCAATAGCCCCGAAATGGGGCGGCCCGGTCGAGTTCCGGGGACGCGCGAGTTCGTGATCCCGAGGACGCCATACATCGTGCCGTACCGTCTGGTCGGCAACACAATCCAAGTCCTGCGGGTCTTCCACAGTGCACGCCGGTGGCCTGAGGCGTTTTGAGACGTGTCAGCGCAATTGCAACTCCCCCAAGTGAGAAGCATGAGTACGAAGACGGTCATTGCGCAGTTGAACCAGTTAATCGCGCCGCTTGGCTTTGTTCGGCGGAAAACAACATGGAATCGCGAGAGCGGCTCGCTTGTTGATGTCATAGACATTCAGGTTAGTAAGGCCGGCGATGCCGTAACAGCCAGCGTTGGGATATTGGATCGAGGCATTCACGAGATATTTTGGGGGGATTGCTCGCCAGAGTTGGTCGAGGAGCCACATTGCACGGTGCGCGCTAGAATTGGCGACCTAGTGGAGGGGAAAGACATTTGGTGGCAGTTGAACGATAGCCGATGCGCCGCGGATCTTGTGGCTAAAATATCATCGCACGGGCTCCCTTTCCTAGAAAGGACCCATACAGCCGAAGCTATCGAGCGTCACTTGGCAGACGTTCGGGTGACGAAGCGAAAATATCCGCCCGATATCATTAATCTCGCGATCCTTAGATTTGGTCGAGGGGATAAGATCGGCGCTTGCACTCTCCTAACCAAGTTGCAGAAGAGTAACATCGGTGCTTGGCGTGCCAGAGTTGGCGAGATAATTGAACGACTCGGCTGCTTGTAGCCAGTCAATGGCCAGCGCACAACTTGGTCTTCTCCTGTTCCTATAGGGGCAAGGCCTTCACTTCGAGATTCCTGGTAGTTACGGTGACACTGTCGCCGTAATTGCGGTTATAGATCGGCCTAATGCTTCAGCAGTTCGTGCTGCGTGGTTGTCTCACTGCCGCCTACCGGACTAGCGCCGACAGCATTCTTGGCATCGCAAAGCGCTTCTGGGACCTCATGCCTGTCGGGCGAGATCAGAAGCTGTTTCCGCATCTCGGCGAGGCGGGCACGGCAGTATTCGCGGTACAGGAGATCGAATATGGCGGGCATGATCTAACCTCGTTTGTTTGATCTGCACCAATTCCAATTCCAATTCCAAGCTATCATTTTTCTTGGGGCCCAAGGTGTGAACTAGATCACAGTCTGTCCCTCTTGAGCTTTCTCCGCGCCAGTGATGAACCGTGGCAGAAACTGAATTTCCGGTGCTGCCCCCGTAATTCCCAAAAAGTTCTGTCGTCTCAAAAGTTCCGATCCAAGGAAAGCTGAACAGCCGTTAATGGAACCGGAACGAAAGTCCTCATCGCGGAATTGTCGATGCGAGACCGTCGCCCGCCGTCAATGAACGGCGCATGTCGCGGATAGCCAAAGGTCTTTGGACCCGCTGTTCAAGAACAAGCGCACGCGCAAGATAGCCAAAGGCGACGGTCTCCGTCTGATCGGCAAGCAGGAAGAAGGCCCTCGATATTACTGTCGGGCGTCGGTGGGCCGTGCGCGCTGGAGAACTGTTATGCGAAACACTGTTGAGCGAAACACTGTTGAGATTGACTCCCGACACAGTCGCGCGATCGTTCAAAAGATTGGCGAAAGACTACGAGCGTCGATAAAGGAAGATCGAGAGATACCCGCGAACTTCAAAATGCAAATCGATCGACTTCGGGAGTTAAAAGACAAGACGCAGCTCAGAGGTTAAGTCAGTCCCGTTCGGGTCGGCTCCTCTCTCACCACTCCTCCCTGAACACGACTGCGCACTGTGCGGCGCGGATATCGCGGGCGGCTTCCAGCTCCGGGTTCAGAAAGCACAATGGCCGCAGATTGCTCTGCGGCCCACCGGATAAAAAATCGTCTGCAATAAAATCCTCTAGCTCCGGTGCGACCTCGCGCTCTGCCGGTATGCGAGATACGCCGGCCCCGCAAAGGTGCGAGGGTTCGGCTCCAACAGGACGAAAGTGCGCGCCCGTACTCTTCCACAGTCCCGAAATCCGCATCAGAATAGCCGCATTGCAGCGGCGCGGCATTCAGTTCACCTAGTATTTGCGTTTCGCCCGGCAGTCCGAAATGGCTGCCGGGCTTTTGACTACCTGGGAATCACGGTGACAGTGCACTTAAATGCGCTACGCGAGCAATCCTCGGCCGGATTAAGTGCACTGTCACCGTATTCAGCTTTGACGGCGCAATAAAGCCCCATAAAGTTCGATCAGATCGATTTGACCGTCATCGGTCGGATGGCCCGTCGTCCCTTCGCGGTAAGCTTTGCTGCTCAGAAGCAATTGGAGGATAATTCGAATGGCTGACGCTCGATGCAGCTGCGGTGCAGTCACGCTCTCGCTTCCAAAAGAACCATCCAAGCTAGTCGTTGCGTGTCACTGCATCGACTGCCAACGCCGAACCGGCGCGCCGTTCGGTGTAGGCGCTTATTACCCCGCTGATGTTGTCACCATCTCAGGAACCTCAAAAGAGTTCACGCACGCCGCCGCAAGCGGCGGGAAAATCCAAAACTATTTTTGTCCACAGTGCGGCTCAACAGTCTACTGGAAACTCAGCACTCTGCCCGCGCTGATCGCCGTTGCCGTCGGCACGATGGCAGAACCAAAATACCCAGCCCCCGTCATATCGGTTTTCGAACAGTCGAAACACGATTGGGTTCAAATTGATGGTGCCGTGGAGCACTTCCGGCAAAGCAGCCTCCCAAAAAATTCAAACTGAGACACCACCGAACTACGACGCGCGCGGCAAGGTGATCAGCCGCGAATCGACGAGCGGCAACACGACGGCGATCTACGATGCCAGCGGGCGCAATGTTGGAAGGGTTACGACGAACCGTTAGCCATGACGACCACTTCACCGTTCGCGGCCATCGAGGGGGGACGAAAGAAAAAGCCGCCGCTCAAGGTTGTTGGTAAGCGACGGCTAATTCTCGTTGCGGGCTTACTTTAGCTTGTACGTGCCCGTCTGATTATTGCAGTCCTGAAACGTTCCGGCCTTGATAACCGGAAACGGCCCCAGCGGTTGAACCGTGCCCGCCGTGACCATGCCTTCGTATTTTCCAGTTCCTGCAACGAACGTCCTAGTTACTTTTCCATCGCCAGTCGAAAAATATGTAAGTCGCTTGTCACCGTCCACATCGGTTGACTCGCATACGGTGGACGCTGTGATCTTCCCGTCAAGCGAGGCATTCATCCCTACGCAGCGATACGCGCGGACTGTAGGCGACTGCGCTCGCTGGAGCGCGGCACCTTCCGTGCCGGGCTGTTCGGGCAACACTTGGATTTCAGAGTGCATCCTGCGCACTCAAGCTTAGAGCTTAGTGACGATCATCACAGTCTGTGGAGCTGATCTCCCTTAACATCCTCGCATCATCAACTGACGGGATCGCTTATTCGAGGAAGGGGAGGAAGAGCTGTGGGCGCATTCACGAGCGAACTGACGATTACGCATCTCTCCGGTAACGATACGCATGGCTGGCGCTTATGGCGCTTGGCAGAGCCCCTCATCTATGAGGTCGGAGGCCGCGGCTCCGGTCGCGTCATCCTCGTTTCGAAGGGCTTCATCACCGACGGTCCATCCATTCCACGATTACTGTGGTCGATCCTACCAGTTTGGGCAAGCTGGAGCCGCGCGGGGGTCGTTCATGACTACCTGTGCTACCTAATCGCGCTCAACAATCCCCATCCTGAAGCGCCGACGCGCGACCATGCCGACCGAATTTTCTTCGAAGCCATGGAGCTCCTCAATGTCGGCTGGGTTCAGAAGTACCTGCTCTACTGGGGCGTACGCTTTGGGACTAGGTATAACGTAAGGACCACCATGATCGACCACAACACCACCCCCAACGCTACGCAACTAAGGTTACGATGACGGTGCTGGCACCGGAATTCGGAATTAGTCCGGAATTACGTCTAAACCTTAGGTTGTCTGGCGCTCAAGGCACCTTGATCCCGGCACGCTCGATCACACGTGCGTACCCTGCGCGCTCCTTGGCGAGCGCCTCGGCGTAGGCCGGACCGGGCAGTTCGGTCTGGAGTACACCAAACTTTTCGAGTGCGGTGCGGACTTCGGGGATCTTGCCGACCGCGACAAGCTCTTCAATGAGGTTCTTCACGATGTCGGGCGGCATGTTGGCGGGGCCGACCCAGCCGAATGCCGGCATCAGTTCGAAGCCCGGTAGGGTCGCGGCTGTCGGCTCGATCTCTTTGGCGAGCGGATAGGGCCCAGGCGACGTGATCGAGACGGCACGCAGCTTGCCGCCTTTCACCTGCTCGTATGCCACGGCGAAGTTGTCGCAGGCGAGCCGGATCTGACCACCAATCAGATCCTGGATGCTGATGTTCGACGCGCGGTAGGAGACGGCCGTCATCTTGACCCCCGCCGCGTCCTCCAGCATAGCGCCGCAGATATGCTGCGTCGTGCCGGGGCCGGATGTCGCATACGGCGTCTCCGGGTTTGCCTTCAGCCAGGCGATCAGCTCCGGCATGGTGTTGGCCGGGACGGATGGGTTGACGAGCCAGATGTTCGGCTGTGCTGCCATGCCATAGAGGTAGGTGAAGTCTTTCTCGACGTTGTAGGGGATCTTGTCCTTGATCAGGATCGGATTGATGGCGATTCCACCGGAGGTCGCCACCGCAATGGTGTAGCCGTCCGGCGCCGCGCGCGTCATCGCGTGCAGGCCGTTGACCCCGCCCGCACCGGCCTTGTTCTCGACGACGAACTGCTGGCCGAGCCGCCTTGTCAGTTGCTCTGCAAAAATGCGCGCCATGACATCCGTGTTGCCGCCGGCGGCGAACGGTACGATGATCGTCACGGGCCTCGATGGCCACTTGTCTTGAGCCGTCGCAGCGCCAGCGAGCAACCCGAGCGTCGCGGCCACCACAGCGAGTCTTGCGAGAATACGATACAGCATTTCGTTCTCCGGTCTCTGACGAGTTGCATTGCAGCAAGAAAGTCGGTCAGCCCGAGGAGCGACTGGTCGTTCCGAAGGATATTTTGCCAGACGTAAATATGTCAATGACGGGTAGGATTTCGAACCCTTCCCGTGCTCCTTTGGGTCCGAGAGGTCGAATTCACAGGGGGCGACTCCCGCTAATCCTTCAACTTTTGACGATAACCTTATTGCGGATTGAGACAGTCTTAAGCGGAAAGCTCCACAAGCCCTGCGCTCCCCCTCCTTCGGCTTCTTCGCCCGCATCTTCATCTCGCGATACCGCGCCGCCCCGCCCTCGCGATTGTTCTGCGGGCTGCGTCCCACGGCCATCGCATCGTCAGGCACGTCCTTGGTGATGACGGAGCCCGAACCGATATAGGTGCCGTTGCCGATTTTCACCGGCGCTACCAGCGACGAGTTGGTGCCGACGAAGGCGCCCTCGCCGATCGTGGTCTTGTGCTTGAAGAAGCCGTCATAGTTGCAGGTGATGGTGCCCGCGCCGAGATTGGCGTTGGCACCGACATGGGCGTCGCCGACATAGGAGAGATGGTTGACCTTGGCGCCTGCCTCGATCGTCGCGGCTTTTGTCTCGACGAAATTGCCGATCCGGACGCCCTCGCCGAGCGAGGTGCCCGGGCGCAGGCGCGCATAGGGGCCGACGGAGGCCTTCTTGCCGATCGAGGCCTGCACGATGTGCGAGAACGAATGGATCACCGCACCGTCGGCGATGGTGACGGATTGCGGCATCAACGTATCCGAGCCGCCGATACCCGGCCGCCGATACCCGGCCGGCGCACGCGGCGGCCGGGCAGAATTTCAATGACCTCAGCCCTCAGCGGCCGGTGGTCAGCCGCGGCGGGATCTGGGACATCATCCAGAGCTCGATCGCAGCCAGGATCGCGACCGCCGCACCGATGATCACATGCACCGTCATCGCCGTGGTTCCTTGGAAGCCCAAGACCCAGGGCGAAACCAGTGCCCACAAACCGACAACGAGGTTCAGCCACTCCTCCCACACCGCGAATGCCGCCAGCGCCGCGATCGCAAGGGCCGCGATGACGATACCGGTAACATGGGCGTTGTTGGAAACCGTTCCAGCGTCGAAGCTGAACATCCAGGGCGAAACGAACAGAACCGCGCCGAGGATCAGGTTTGCGACGTCGCACAATTTGGCGTTCGTCCAGTTCTCCATGACACCCTCCATTGGAGGTTTTCCACGCCAATTCAACCGTACGCTCGCCGCGTCGGTTCCATCGGCCGGGTGCGACACAAAAACGGGTCTACGCGGAAAGCCCTGCAAGCCCGCGGCATTGTCGCACTTTTCGGGTGGGTTTCCAGCGGCATCAGGATTATCGAAAGCCTCGACATGGTCGATCGAGGCATCAGCGGCACGGGGTAGCGCTTCGGACGCCAGCGCACGGCCCCGGGGACCACCGGGGCCGCGCAAAGACGCATCAGCGGGGCTCGGACTTTGGCGGCGGTGATGCTCATCGGGTTTTTACCGCCGCGCAGAACTGTTCCGTGACCGCTGTCGTTTCCTCGGTGACGTTCCAGCCGTTCGTCTCGGCGTTTTCCTTGGCCAACTTTTGCTCGTTCTGAAGCATCTTTTTGATGAGCGCGTACGGTTTCCAGTCGGCCTTGGACAGCTTGACGGGGGGCGCACCGCAGACGTTGTGGGCAATCGCTTTCTGCACACCAGTGCTGACGTCGCTCATGTGGCCCTCGACCACGGCGGTGAAACGCGCCTTGGCGTATTGGCTGTTGGCTGCGATGAAGTCCTTGCAGAAGGCGACCCGTTGACCTCCGTCGCGGGCCTTGATGTAGGCCGTCTGCGTTTCGTAATGGAGGCGGTAGGCGAGTTTGTTGGCGTTCGGGTCGGATTTCACCACTTCGAGCATGGCGCGGTGGTCGCCCGAGGTGGCGTCATTGATCCTGAGATCACATACTTTGGCGAGGGAGACGACCGGAACGTAGGCCCGCACCTTGGCTTCCAAGGCATCGTTGGCGTGTGCAACTGGTGCGAACAGGCTGGCGGCGATTGCGAAAGCAGCGAGACAGCGTTTCATTGGTGACATGCTCCAGATCACCGAACAGCAAGCGGCGGCGGGGTTGGGATCGCGGTGGCCGACCGCACACACCAGCGCGGCGACCCAGCCGCGAAGCGTCCAGCCCAGAAAACGGGTTGAGCAACTTACTGCGCGAATTCCTTGGGCGGCTGTCGAGCGCCCATCTTGATCTGGATCATGGTTCCGCCGAAGCTAAGACAGGTCTTATTAACAGGCCCTGCGCTCAACCCTCTTTCGGCTTCTTCGCCCGCATCTTCATCTCGCGGTACCTTGCCGCCCCGCCCTCGCGGTTGTTCTGCGGGCTGCGCTCCACGGCCATCGCATCGTCAGGCACGTCCTTGGTGATGACGGAGCCCGAGCCGATATAGGCGGCGTTACCGATTTTCACCGGCGCCACCAGCGAGGAGTTGGTGCCGATGAAGGCGCCGGCGCCGATCGTGGTCTTGTGCTTGAAGAAGCCGTCGTAATTGCAGGTGATGGTGCCGGCGCCGAGATTGGCGTTGGCGCCGACATGGGCGTCGCCGACATAGGAGAGATGGTTGACCTTGGCGCCCGCTTCGAGCGTCGCAGCCTTGGTCTCCACGAAATTGCCGATCCGAACGCCCTCGCCGAGCGAGGTGCCCGGGCGCAGGCGCGCATAGGGGCCGACCGACGCCTTCTTGCCGATCGAGGCCTGCACGATGTGAGAGAACGAATGGATCACCGCGCCGTCGGCGATGGTGACGCCGGGGCCGATCACCACGAACGGTTCGATCGTGACATCGCTGCCGAAGGTGGTATCGGCGGCGAGATAGACCGTCTCCGGCGCGATCAGCGTCACGCCGGCATCGAGCGCGGCCTTGCGCAGCCGCGCCTGCATCACCGCTTCCGCTTCGGCGAGCTGCGCCTTGTTGTTGATCCCGCGCACTTCGTCTTCGCTGGTTTCAATCACGACGGCCTCCAATCCCATTTCCCTGACAATGGCGACGGCATCGACCAGATAATACTCAGCTTTGCTGTTGGCATTGCCGATCCGGTCGAGAATTTCCAGCGCGCGGGCACCCTCGAACGCCATCACGCCGGCATTGCACAGCGTCACCTTGCGCTCTTCTGGGGTCGCATCTGCATGTTCGCGGATCGCCACCAGGCGGTCGCCCTCGAGCAGCAGCCGGCCATAGCCCGTCGGATCCGCGGCGCGGAAGCCGAGTACGGCGAGTGCGGCGCCCTGCTCCAGCGGCGCGCGCAGCCGCGCAAAGGTTTTTGCCGAAATCAGCGGCGTGTCGCCGAACGCCACCAGCAGATCATCCGCGCCACGCGCGATGGCCGCGCGGGCGGCCAGCACGGCATGCGCCGTGCCGAGGCGCTCGGCCTGAATGAACGTTGCCGCATCGGTGCGGATGCGCTTGACCTCGTCGGCGACCGCCTTGTGGTCCGGCCCGATCACGACCGCGAGGGCCGCGCCTGTTCCGTGCGGGGCGGCGTCCAGCACATGCGCCAGCAGCGACTGGCCGGCGACGGGGTGCAGCACCTTCGGCAGCGAGGATCGCATGCGCGTGCCCTCACCGGCCGCAAGCACGACAGTCAGGCTGGATCGGGCGATCATTCAATTTCCTCGGGCGAGCACAGCGGTCGGCATCGGCCGTCTTTAATTGTTTTCCCCCGGAGATGAAACCGATTCGCCGCCCCGAAAACGTCCGGATTCAAGTGGCCGGCGCTTTTCCTGTTAATGTTTGCCGTGTGATTCGGCAGGGCCTTGAGGAGGGCCAGGGGCGCTTGGCCAAGAAACCAGACCATCTCGCGGACTTCGAGGCGGATGACGCCGGCGGGGTGCTGAGCGGTTTGCTGGCCGAGGAAAATGAACTCGACCGCCGCACGCTATGGCGGATCGCATCCTGGGGCGTCGGCGCCACGGCTGCGGTGATCCTGGCCGTCATGGCCAACCAGTCGTCGCTCGGATTGAAGCGGGAACAGGTCGCCGCCGCCGATCTGACCCGGCAGGCACAGCAGATCCAGACGGTCGCCAGGGAAACCCAGAACGAGGCGCGGCGGCTTGCCGCCGCCATCGATACGCTCAATCGTGATCGCGACAGGCTGTATTCCCGCGTTACCGGCCTGGAACAGGGGCTCGACTCCGTCACCGGGGCCATCGCCCGGCAGGGTTCCGCTGCGGCTTCGCCGCCGGCTGCAAATGCGGAATCGACCACCGCCCAAAGCCCGCAGCCGTCGCCTCCCGTCGCGCCGGTAGCAAGCACCCCGGCCGCGGCGTCCGCTGCGGACAAATCCGCCACCGCGGAGCCCGCCCCGGCGGCGGTTTACTCCGCCGCCAAGGATGCCGCGAAGACCGACTCAGCCAAGGCCGAGAGCGCCAGGCCCGAAGCGGCAAAGGCGGAGATGACAAAAGCGGACTTGGCAAAAGCGGACTTGGCAAAGGCCGATCTCATCAAGCCGGAGCCCGCAAAGCCTTCGCCCGCCACGCCGCTGATGGCCGCGCAGTCGATGATGGCCCCGCCCGATCCCGCAGCCGGCAAGCTGATCGAGCCGGGCAAGGCGCCAAACCCTGTGATCGCGAGCCCGATCCCTGATGTCGTGGCGTCAGCGCCGTCGGCGACCGATGCGGAAGCCGACGATGACACGGCGCCAAAAGTCTCCCTGCGGCGAACCGAGTTCGGGGTCGATCTTGGCACCGCCAATTCGGTGAACGGCCTGCGCGCGTTGTGGAGCGGGCTGTTGAAATCGAGATCGAACGCCCCCCTGACGGCGTTGCGCCCGATCATCGTCATCAAGGAGAGCACCAATGGCCTCGGCATGCAGCTTCGCCTGGTAGCCGGTCCCTTGAACGACGCTGGCGCCGCCGCCAGGATCTGCGCCGTCCTGACCGAAAACAAGCGGCCTTGCGAGACCACGATCTTTGACGGCCAGCGGCTGTCGTTGAAGTCAGACGATCCGCCGCCCACGGCCGCCAAGCCGATGCCGCGCCGGCGCGTCATCGCCAAGCGGCCGGCGGTGGTCGCCGAGGAGGCGCCGAAGAAGCCGGACCCGCCGCCTGCGACAACGCAGACGACATTGTCGTCCTTCTTCAACAGGAAAAATTCGCAATAATCTTTTGACTACAGAGCGTTACGCCGATTTTTTGACCCGCCTCCTGGGCCATGCGAACGCTTGTCCCGGCAGTCAATCCCGACCATATTGCCCCCATGAAAAAATCCCCGTTCCGGCTCACGCCCTATCAAGTTCAATTCCTGTTGGTGGTCGGCTTCGTCACCGTCGGTTACGCGCTTTACCTGCGCTACCTCGCGGTCGAGTTCTCAACCGTTGCTCTCGCCTGCGACGCCGGCCTGCAAAGCACGCTTTGCAAGTCGCGAACGCTTGCGACGTACCTGTTCAAGAATTCGGTCTTCGGCATCGTCGCGCTGATCATTGCGACGCTTCACGTCATGCGGCCGTCGATCGTGCTGCTGACCGGCGGGCTGATCGCGGCGGGATTCGGGATCGTGCTCTACAATATCGCGCTGTCGGGAATTGCGATCGGCCTGCTTATTTTGGGATTTGCACGGCCCGCGCCCGCCACAGCGTGAGCGCCAGCAAGAGATAGACCGCGCAGGTCCACATCGACTGCCAGTTCTGGTTGCCCTCGTTGAAGCCGATGAAGAGCGCGGCTGCGACCAGCAGGCCGGCAAAAGCGGATTCGGCGATCGGGCGCACGCCCTCTTTCGGCCGGTTGAGCAGCATCAAGGCCGCGAACGGCACCACTGCCATGGTCAGCGAAGCGAACGGAAAATCGCGGTAGCGCGGATCGAACGTAAAGCCGATAGCGGTTTCCGCCGCGATCAGCGTGGTGACGATCAGGACCAGGCCCAGCAGCACCGCCAGCACCGAGTCGGTCCGGCCACCGCGCGGTCCGAGCAGTTCGAGGAATGTCGGCAGCGGCCGTCCCGACATCGCAGCGTTCGCGCACAGCATCGGTGACGCAATGGCGGCCGCCAGCAGCGCCCCCCATTGCAGCCAGCCCCCGGCGCCGTAGCTCTCGTAAAACATTTTGTCGGCGGCGACCCCGAGCAGCATGCCGGCTGTTGTCGCCGACGTCCCGACCGCGACCCATGAGGCGAACCGCGGTTTCCACGGCCGCCACCGCAGCGTCAGCCAGCCCGCCAGGAAGACGAAGGCGCTGAGCGCCATCCCGCATCCCATCTGCAGTTTCCAGAACGGATAATTGCTGATCGGCTCAAGGGGCGGATATTTCACCGCGCGCTGCCCGTCATCGATCAGGCCCCAATAGCCGCCGACGGTGCCTTCGAGCTGACGCTTCCACGGCTGGTCATAGGCCTCGATCAAATTGACGCGAAACTTTTCGCGCTTGGCGAGGTCGAGGATTTCGGACACGACGCGCGCCTGGTTGGTGCGCGACGGCAGCGCGCCCTCGCGCATCCTGCCCGCGCTCGGCCAGCCGGTTTCGCCGATCAGGATTTCCTTGTTTGGAAACGCAACCGCCATCCGCTTGCGGATATCGTCGACATGGCCGGCGGCAAATTTCGCGCGCACCGGGATGTCTTCCCAGTAAGGCAGGATGTGGATCGTGACGAAGTCGACGGCGTCATAGACTTCGCGGTTGCGCAGCCAGAATTCCCAGACGTCGGCATAGGTGACCGGCACCGTGACGCGCGACTTGACCGAGCGGATATTGGCCGCGAGATCCGATGTCGTCATCTCGCCGCGCAGCAGCACTTCGTTGCCCACCACCAGCGCGGTAATGACGCCTGGGTGTTCCTTGGTCAGTTCGACCGCGACCGCAATCTGGGCGAGGTTCTTGATCCGGTTACTCGAGAGCCAGATCCCCTGGATCACCTTCAGCCCGACCTTGGCGGCCAGCGCCGGAACTTGGTCGAGCCCGTTCTCGATCGAATAGGTCCGCACGCAGTCGGTGATCTTGGCGAGCTGCGCAAGATCCTGCGCGATCTGTTCAGGAGAGATCTGCGTGGTCGGTATCAGCGGTGTCTGCGCGCCGCGGAACGGAGCATAGGAAACGCATTGCAGCTTTGCGTTGGGATCGATCGGCGCGCGCGCAAGCGTAATCGGCGTGGCCAGCCACCACCAAAGGGCCGCGATCATACCGAGCGATGAAAGGAGAAGCGCCAGCGGCGTACGAAGAGAAATCGGTTCCATCCTCCGGGCGGGGACCGTCGATTACCCGTTCATCGGCGTTCTGCCAAGATGCACGATAGCCCTATTGCGCCTCATCCCCTGCGGCAGTTTTACCACCGCCATGATAAAGTTGTGACTTTGCTGGACAAAATCCGAAATACCCGTCATGTGAATCGCCGGGCGTGTCTGCCGCATTGGGGACCAATTTGGGCGGCAACAAGCCAGAAGATCACACCAGCCGCGCGGCTGGAAACTAATCGGGGAATGTATGCGTCGACGGGTGCTTGATCCAAGAGTTGCGGTTTTGAGGCGCTTCGCCGCTGCCGGCCTGGCCCTCCTGATCGGATCGGCTGGCGCGTTTGCCCAAAGTGGCAGCCCGACCCCGCAGGATCAATCCGGCAAGCCGCCCGCCAATGCCGCCGACGTCAACAAGGACAATCAGCGCAAGGCCGACGAATTCGTCGAGGCGGCCCAGGCCATCAACGGCCCGGGCGGAAACCCCGAATGCGTCTGGCTCGGCCGCCGGGTGGTTCGCCTGATGTGGCGCGACGACCTGGATACTGCGTTCCGGCATCTCGATCTCTACGACCGGTTCGGCTGCCCCGGCGGCCATGTCCAGGCGGCCTTCCGCTGCCTGACCCGCTTTGGCGGACAGATCGATCCCAAAGTGGCCGAAACCCTCGACAGCCGCATCCATGTCTGCTGGATCAACCCGGGCGCCCAACCCCAGGCTGCCGCGGCGGCCAGCCCGGCGCCTGCGACCGCCGGCAACGCGCCGCCAGCGCCGGCCGCTTCGCCCTCGCCGGCCCCGAGCGCCAGCCCTGCCCCGCCGGCAAAATAGCCGCCCGGCATTCAGGATACGTTCAGCGGAACGATCCTAATTATCCGGCGTTTGGCGTTTGGATTGGCCGCGCGCTCAAAACGCCGTCCTTAAAAAAGTCATGGCGTCATACCAGTTGTGAATTCGCAGGGCAGGACTATCCTTATGATGCCGCCGTGTCGGTCGAACCCAGGGGACGGGTTCGCTTTCCTTAAATCACAGCCCCGTATGGTTTAGCCCCCGATGCGTGCCGTCGTCGCCGTTCTGCTGTTTGTGACCGCAGCTCACGCCGGGCTGTGGGGCCTGTTCCAGGAAAAGCAGCCGGCCCCCGATTTCCGTGGCATCCTGCCGAGCGTCTCCTACGCGCCGTTCGAGGGCAGCGCCCATCCCGACGTCGACAATATTCCGCAGATCGAAAAGATCCGCGCCGACCTGAAGAAGCTGTCGACGATCACGCGCGCGATTCGTCTCTACTCTTCCACGGGGGGCGTCGAACTGGTGCCGCCGATCGCCGCCGAGTTCGGCCTGAAGGTCACCGTCGGCGCCTGGATCGACAAGAATTCCGATCGCAACAAGCGCGAGATCGAGGCGGCGATCAGCCTCGCCAAGCGCAACAGCAACGTCAACGGCATCGTCGTCGGCAACGAAACGATTTTCCGCGGCGAGCAGAAGATCGATGACCTGATCGAACTGATCAAGCAGGTGAAGAAGTCCGTCAACGTCCCCGTGACGACCGGCGAGATCTGGAACATCTGGCGCGATAATCCGGAACTGGCGTCCTCCGTCGATTTCATCGCCGCGCACGTGCTGCCCTATTGGGAGAACTTCACCTCCAAGCAGGCCGTCGATCAGGCGGT
This sequence comes from Bradyrhizobium sp. 170, assembly GCF_023101085.1. Taxonomy (NCBI): domain Bacteria; kingdom Pseudomonadati; phylum Pseudomonadota; class Alphaproteobacteria; order Hyphomicrobiales; family Nitrobacteraceae; genus Bradyrhizobium; species Bradyrhizobium sp. 170. Next base: position 4,700,187 of record NZ_CP064703.1, read on the forward strand.
GGCCATGTTCCAGCTGCTGCGCGACCAGTTTCCCGGCAAGCGGATCGTCATTGCCGAGTTCGGCTGGCCGAGCGCCGGATATAATTTGAGAAACGCCGACCCCGGCCCGTTCGAACAGGCCTCGGTGCTGCGCAATTTCGTCACCCGCGCCGAAGCCATCGGCATGGACTACAACATCGTCGAGGCGATCGATCAGCCCTGGAAATTCTTCGAAGGCGGCGTCGGACCCTATTGGGGCATTCTCGATGCTTCCCGCGAACCGAAATTCGCGTGGACCGGCCCGATCGTGAACGAGAACTACTGGAAGCTGGCTGCGATCGCGCTCCTGGTCGGCATCCTGATGTCGCTGCCGATCCTGCGGCTCGAGCAGCCGACCATCATGCAGGCTGTGGTGCTTTCAGCCGCGGCCAACGGCGTCGGCGCCTGGGCTTCCACCGTGTTCGCCTACTGGGCCGGGCACTACTTCGTGCTCGGCTCGGCGTTTGCGCTGACGCTTGGCCTGACCCTGCTGGTGCCGCTCGTCCTGATCGCGATGGCGCGCATCGACGAAATCGCGGCGGTTGCCTTCGGCCGCGGCCCGCGCCGGCTGATCACCAAGAGCGCGCCGTTGGCGCCCGCCACCATCGGCGAGAACGTCGTCTTCCCGAAGGTCTCGATCCACATCCCCGCCTATTTCGAACCGGTCGAGATGCTGAAGCAGACACTCGATGCGGTGTCGCGGCTGGACTATCCGAACTTCGAATGCGTCTGCATCATCAACAACACGCCCGATCCGGAATTCTGGCGGCCGATCCAGGACCACTGCCGCGCGCTTGGCGAACGCTTCAAGTTCATCAATGCCGAGAAGGTGCAGGGATTCAAGGCCGGCGCGCTGCGCATAGCCATGGAGCGCACGGCAGTCGACGCCGAAATCATCGGCATCATTGACGCTGACTATGTCGTGCATCCGGACTGGCTGAAGGATCTGGTTCCTGTGTTCGCCGACCCACGCGTCGGCCTGGTGCAGGCGCCGCAGGAACATCGCGACGGCGACCGCTCGCTGATGCACTACATCATGAACGGCGAATATGCCGGATTCTTCGACATCGGCATGGTCCAGCGCAACGAATGCAACGCCATCATCGTGCACGGCACGATGTGCCTGATTCGCCGTTCCGCGATGGACATGGCCGGCGGCTGGTCCAGCGACACCATCTGCGAGGACACCGATCTCGGCCTGACCATCCAGCAGCAGGGCTGGCTGACGCACTATACCAACGTCCGCTATGGCGAGGGTCTCCTGCCCGACACCTATGAAGCGTTCAAGAAACAGCGCCACCGCTGGGCTTATGGCGGCTTCCAGATCGTCAAGAAGCACTGGCGGCGCTTCATGCCCGGCGCGAGCCGGCTGACCCCTGACCAGCGCCGCGAATTCTCGCTAGGCTGGCTGAACTGGCTCGGCGCCGAAAGCCTGGGCGTGGTGGTCGCGATCCTCAACCTGATCTGGGTGCCGATCGTGGCGTTTGCGGACATCGCCATCCCCGACAAGATCCTGACGCTGCCGATCATCGCCTCCTTCGTCGTCTCGCTGGTGCATTTCATCGCGCTCTACCGCCTGCGCGTGCATGTCAAAGCCGGGCAAATGCTCGGCGCCATGATCGCGGCGATGAGCGTGCAGTGGACGGTGTCGCGCGCGGTGGCCCAGGGTCTGATCACCGAGCACCTCGCCTTCGCCCGTACCTCCAAGGGCGGCCTGTCGCGGATGTCGATCGAATTCCAGGCATTCTGGGAAGCCGTGATCGGCGTGCTGCTCCTGATCGGCGCCGCCGTGCTGATCGTGACAAACGGCTACAAGCAGGTGCACGAGATCTATGTCTTCGCGGGCGTGCTGGTGCTGCAAAGCCTGCCGTTCCTCGCGGCGGTCGCGATCGCGCTCTTGGAAAACTCCCGCACCAATTCCTTCGCCTTCTGGCGTAACAGCGCGGTGCGGACGGCGGAACTGATCGGGCTGCGCCCGGTCAGCCTGCCCACAGTCAGCAGCCAGTCCCAGCCGGTCGCGTCGGAAATTCGCCGCGAGGCGAACTGACGGTGGATGAACAGGCCCCTGTCCGCTTCAACAAGCCTTGCTAAGCGCCACGGGCACAAGGAAAATTTGGGTTACGCGAGTGCCGCTTTTGTCGCGCCGGCACTATTGACCCGCAGGGGCCCGCCCCCTACACAGCGCGACAAGTGAGCGCGTAGCTCAGGCGGTAGAGCACGTGACTTTTAATCATGGGGTCGTGGGTTCGAGTCCCACCGCGCTCACCAATGAAATCAAATAGTTATGGTATGCCCCAGGTCTTAGATCGGACCTGATTTTTTTAGCCAGCGCACACCTCGAGCACACATTTTGCGCGAGGTTGTGATGGATACCGATACGATCGGCCTTGTCGTTCTGGTGGCTGCGCTGGCCGCATTCTTTATCGCTGCCGGACGGTCGCGCTGCGGGAAGCGCCCGCCGGAAAAACCAGTATCCGAGAGTAGGGCCGGAGTCGTAATGGCCGCCGGCAAGCTGTCAGAGATTCATCATCCGCAGGACGAATTGCCGCCGTAGCCCGATTAGATCCTATAGATCCTACCTCAGTTGATCGGGGTCGGCGTCATGGACCTGTTTCGGGCTAAGAGGATTGCCACTGTCAGCGACCAATCCGACGAGACCTGTCGTCTCTGCGATGGCAAGCTAGCTCTTGTCAGATTGATCATTGATTCCGATACGGGAACCGCCTTTCGCATGTTCGAATGCAGGAAGTGCGGGAACCGCATTTGGTTCGAATAGCCGAGCAGCGCTTTGTCGGCTGGCGGACTGAACATGCGTTCGAATTGCGATAGCATGACGAGCGGCACCGAGTTGGGATGACACGGTTTGAAGTCAGGAAGTATCGAGTTCAACGGGCGCACGATCGCCTGTCGCATTCGTAACCAGTCCGACACCGGGGCGGCGCTGGAGGTGGTCAGCTCGTTGGGCATCCCAGCGCAAATTACGCTTCTGATCGTTGCTGATCGCTTGCGGTGCGGGTGCACGGTGATATGGCGAATGCGCCACACGATCGGCGTCAAATTCCTTCCCGCTAGAAACGACTCTGCTGACGGCGGCTTGGCGCACGACGTTGCCGGACGACATACGCCGGGCCTTACCACAACGGTCACCCACCAGAATGGTTATTCACGCTGCGGGTGATTCTTGTTGGGCGCCATGCAGAAACCCGCCGGGTTGAGATCGGCGGGTTTCGCACTCTCGCGGGGGCTTGGGCGGGTTTCCGCGATTGGGCCACTCGTAGCAATCCGAGATTAACGATTTATTAAGCTAGCCGACGCCGTAGGGCTTGTTGAGAAAGTAGTCGCGGTTGCCCAGCGCCTTCTCTGCGTACTGGTCGATCGCAACGGTGATCGCCTGAACGTGCTGATAGCAGTGGCCCTCGCGCGCCGCGCGCTGACGCAATTCAGCAAGCGCGTCGAGCCAGGGCGAGTTGTCCGCCTTCTCGTCGTACCATCGCAGCGTCTCTGCCATCACCAGCTCCGGCCGCCAAGCACGCGCCCTTCCCATCATTTGCCCGACGGCCAGAAGCTGCTCACGCTGAAGGAAACGCGGCCGACTATGTTGCGAAGCTGCCGAAGAAGGAGTCCGACTTGCCAGAATGGCAAACGGCGATTGAAGCGCTGATGTTGTGCAGCCGCTGCGGCCATGACGAGGCAGCGACTCCAAAGTTCATGCAGCGCCGCGAGGAAGACGAATAAGGTCAGGACCTGTGATGGAACGGTGCGCCCGTTGCGACAACTGCCGCTGGGTCTGCGAGAACCACAGCGACAGACCCTGGTTGGGCGCGCGTGCCTGTAACTGCGGGGCGCTGCAGCTTTTTATCCAGGTAGCAGGCCGGCGAATGCATCGAGCCATGCGCGCTCATGGGAAAGACGGCTCGCAGAGCAGAGCCGCCTTTTCTTCTGCTCAGTGTCAAGGAATTACTGGCAGGGGCGTTGCCGGCCGTCTGCGCCACGGAACGTGGTGCCAGGCGTACAGGCAAGGCTATTGCGAGCCGCATAGGTCTTCCAGTCGCGGCCGCCATAGCCGTAGCCGTAATAGTCATTGTAGCTATTATCGAAGGCACGGAACGGCGCAGTCGCGATCGCGCCTGCCGTTGCGACGGCACCGCCGACGACGGCACCCGCCGCGCCGACCGGCCCCATAGGCCTGCCATACTGATCCCTAGTCACGACAGCGTTGGCGTCGCGGAACCGTTCGCCACGATAGGCCGCGCGGCGTTCCATGTGGCTCTGGCTTTTGGCGTGGGTCACCTGTTTTTCCTTCGCACCCTTGGCCATGGTGCCCTTGGCCAGCGCGGGACCCGCCAGCGCGGAGGTGAGGATCGCGGCGGTGCCGAGGATCGCAAGACCCAGTCTCGTCATGGAACTCTCCCTTTCTTGTGATTTGCGATTTCGGTAACAAGCGCCGGACTGATAGATGTTCCGCCTCCTGCTTGCGGATCAAACCGATGTGATCTGATCACTCCCGACTTCGCGCCGCTTCAAACGTTGCCCCGACCTGGACGAGGCGGCCAAGCAGGATGCAAGAGGCTTCCAAGCTGACGCGGTAAACAAGCCATTTCGTGGAGGATCAGTGAAAGACGCCGGCAACTGAGGCGGCCTCAGTCTAGGCTTGCCTGCCTCGCTATCTCCAGAATGCCATCGCGATCTTGCACGACGGCAACGAACCCTCTCTTTTCGAGCCAGCGAAGTCCAAGCGCCAGTTGCCTCAGGTCGTTTCTGGCGTGGCCAACTGGGAGCTTCCGGGCCCGCCGCAAGGCGTCTGCGGCTTGCCGTCTAATCGGCGACTCTGCTGTCTTCAATTGCTGCTGACGCATCGCGGCCCCCACCCACGCGAGGGCCAATTAAAATCCCGCGCCGCTCACCCGTCTGTCCGGCATCAGACTCTACATCGCGTTTCGGGAAAAACGGCAGAGCGATGGAACGGTTGGCCTCGAAATGAATCTAATATGGCGTCCGGTTCTAGCCCCCAACGCCCACCGGAAGAAAACCCTTCGAGGGTTGACGGCTCCAGCTTCCAACAGGCTGGAGCCGTTTAAGGGTTGTCTGGAGGGCGGAATGGCCCTGCACTTCAGCCGCATCGCTCCCGCGACAGAGGAGCTAGAAATATGGATCGCAAGCGAGAGCGGCTTCTCATTTGTAATCAGTAATGAGAGTCGCAGTGGTCCTGGACTCCACGGGCAGCCCGGCTTTGTAGCTTCTTGGCGCCCCATCAATTTCAACAGGACCGCCATCCGGGTAGGCGGATCACCCTTTAAGACGTTTGCGGAAGCCGAGAAGGCCTGTGAGGCCATGGTGGCGCACCTGACCAAATAGCTTCGGATCTGGCGTCTGGAATGAACCGGAAGGACCCGCCTACGCGATGGTCGTTATGTTGGGGCTGGCGATCGTTTGGCAGGTGCTCGGGTCGCTGTAGACTGTAGGACGCCGCCAACTAGTCGTCCGTGAAGAAGGCGTAAGCCACTGATCGGGAATCTCGATTTGAGCTAAGGGACGTTTCCAGATTGCAAGGTTTTGATGCTTTGGGCGTCGGAACCTAGCAATTTCGTTTTCGGGATTCCCTCGAAGCGGGAAGCATGATTCCTTGTCTGCATCGGAGGGGACGATGCGGCCGAAGAAGCACCAGACGACTGGATCGAACGATCTGTTCCGGGCTCGGCTCGACCAGATCATCAATCTGAAGCACGAACTGGTTTTGCTCGCCGGCAAGATCGACTGGGACTGGATCGACGGCGAGATTGCGCCGCTCTACAGCGAGCAGGGCCGGCCGGGGATCGCGACCCGCTTCATGATCGGGCTTCTGCTGCTCAAGCACATTTACGGGCTATCCGACGAGGGGGTGTGCGAGCGCTGGGTCCACGACCCGTATTTCCAGTACTTCACCGGCGAGGAGTTCTTCCAGCACGCCTTCCCGCACGAGCGCAGCGACCTGAGCCACTGGCGCAAGCGGCTCGGCAAGAAGCTGGAGCTGCTGCTGGCCGAGAGCCTGCGGGTGGCGCACGGCGCCGGCGCCTTGCGCAGCAACGACCTCAAGCGGGTCACGGTCGACACCACGGTGCAGCCGAAGGCCATCACCTTCCCGACCGACGCCAAGCTGTTGCACGCGGCGATCCGAGGACTGAACCGCCTGGCGACCAGGTACGGCGTGCGGTTGCGGCAATCCTATCTGCGGATCGCCAAGGGCGCGGCGATGATGGCGGGGCGCTACGCCCATGCCAAGCAGTTCAAGCGGCATCAGCGGCAATTGCGCATCCTGCGCAGCCGGCTGGGCCGGATCATCCGCGATATCCGCCGCAAGATCGAAGGACGGACGGCTCTCGAGGAGACCTTCGCACTTCCGCTCGGCCGCGCCGCGCAGATCCGCTCGCAGCAGCAGCGCCAGCGCGGCTGGAAGCTCTATTCCTTCCATGCCCCGGAGGTGGAGTGCATCGGCAAGGGCAAGGCCAGCGCACCTTACGAGTTCGGCGTGAAGGCCTCCATCGTCACCACCAACCGCCGCGCCCCGGGCGGCCAGTTCGTGCTGCATGCCAGGGCGTTGCCGGACAACCCCTACGACGGCCGCACCCTCCGCGACGTCATCGAAGACACCGAGAGGCTCACCGGCTGCCCGATCGAGCGCGCCTATGTCGACAAGGGATACCGCGGCCATGCCACCGAGAACCCGCGCCGCGTCTTCATCTCAGGCCAGAAGCGCGGCGTCTTCGGCGTCATCAAACGCGAGCTGCGACGCCGATCCGCCATCGAGCCCATCATCGGGCACTTGAAGGCCGACGGCCACCTCGGCCGCTGCTATCTCAAAGGCCGCGCCGGTGACGCCGCCAACGTCATCCTCTCCGCCGTCGGACATAACTTCCGCCGCATCCTCGCCTGGCTGAGGGATTCCTGGTGCCTCATCCTCACCGCTCTCATCGCAGCCATCACCGTCCAATCAACACTCAGATCGGCTTCTTAACGGACGACCAACTAAAATACGGCCCCAGGGGGAAGGCTGGGGCCGTAAGTAAGGATTATGCGTCAGGTGCCGAGAAACAAACTGGGTTCGGCACATCCACTTGATAGCAAATGGCAGATTACCTCGTACCTACTCTGTTGGGTGTCCAATCGGTTCTTTTGGGGTGCCTCATCAGGCTGTTGTTCGAGCCGGCGCGAATGGGACCGGGAGGCAGCTAGGCGCGTTGACGCTGGCGCCAGAAGCTTTCCAGCATGGCGCATTGGAATGACGGCCCCAGTTATTGAGAGGGCGGGGGCCGTTTGCATTTCAGATGCCAGCGAGCCGACAGAATTAATTTTATCCGACTCTCAGATTTTCGGCGGACGTCTTGCCACGGTTGCTCATTTCTTCGTAGCTCACCTTGGCACCCTCATTGAGGCTGCTCAGTCCCGCTTTCTCGACGGCCGAGATGTGCACGAAGACATCCTTGCCGCCACTGTCGGGCTGAATAAATCCATAGCCCTTAGTGGGGTTGAACCACTTCACTGTACCTGTCGCCACGTCTATTCTCCCCATTGATTCGAAACACGAAATGATGGTGACAGAAATCCGGCGAAAAAAGGGCCCGCCAGGGGTGAACCCTCGCACCAAAAAGCGCCGCTGGGTTGAGTCAGCGAAGATGGCGAAGATCCGATGAAAGAAAGCACCCTAGCCAAAATCACGGCGTCCGTAGCCGCTGCAAAAGGGATGGCTCAAAAGGCGCTGGCGAGCAGCCCAAACCCTGAGTGGACTGAGTCCGAAATGCGATCAATAGACGAGTGGATCGCCCGTCAGGATGTGAAACTCGATCGCCCCGAAGCCATCCGCCGCCTGGTCGAGCTGGGGATGAAGGCGAAGGGGAAATGAAGATCAACAGCACAACGAGGGCGCCATGATTTCAGTTTTGATCGGGGTTTTAATTATCGTCGTCGTCGGCGCAATCTGCTTTTGGGCCATCGACAAGTTCGCCACCGACAGCCGGTTAGCAAATCTGCTTAAGTTGCTCGTGGTGCTCGTTTGCCTCGGCGCAATTGTGCAACGAGTGCTGCCGCTAACATATTAACAAGGCCCGAGCCGCCCCGGCTGAACGCGCCCCTGCCTCCCCTCCCCGAACGTCACGCCGATGGTTTCAACAAACTCCTGTCGAGCGAGCGGCGCTACGCGTTATCGACACAGGCGCTATTTCTCGCCGGCATTGTGGTGTTTCTGCTTCGTGCGCACACCAAGTTCCTCGGCGCCGTGGCGCCCCTGGTGGCCGGAACCGGCCTGCTCGTCGCGACACATGCCAGCGGTCACGTTCTGGCCATTCCCGTTTCGATGGGGATCATCCTGCTGGGAATGACGCAGCTGCAGCTACGTGGGATCGTTGGCCGTTTCGTTGGATGGTCGCGGTCGGCGACGCCTCCTATTCGGTCTATCTGCTGCACTACGTCGTCTTCGTCGGCTCGGTCTATCTTTGCGCCTACCTCGCGCCGCCAATTGGAGCTGCGAGCCGTGGCGTTTTGCAACACTGGCCGTCTGCGCCATTATTTCCATCCTGACCTGGCGGTGGGTCGAACGTCGCATGATCAGGGTCGGCAACGCGCTTGCCGCGGCTACGGCACGGTCGCGATCGCATGCCATGCTGAAGGCCCTATCGCGCCATAGCCGGATTGCCGCAACCGCCAACCACATGACGTGCATGGACGAGACATTCGCCGACGCTCTGTGACCAGAGCGCGATTTCCTCGCGCTACTGCAGAAAAGTTTGCCAACCGCCAAACGAAACTGGCCAAGCGCATCAATCGGCGAGTTTGCCCTCAGAAATGTAGCAAACCGATTGATTTTGTTTGCATATCGCCCTTCGCGCAGAGAGCGTTATCACGTTGCAAACACTTTCAAAGCCCAAGGCGACCATTTTCGAGGCTTAAGGGAACCATTTTCACGGCCCAGGTTCCATCCGCTGCATAGTCCGGCAAACGGAGATCAGTGCGTAAGCAGGAGGGACAGGAAAATGAATACGGCCGCTATTGTGATCACAACCTGCGTCGGGCTTTACCTCGCACTCCGCGTGACGTTGCGGTGCTACTTTCCACCAGATACCTGACGGCCCCTCCTCACGAGGCTTGGGTCTAATCATGAGCGGGAAGGATGCGAAACGCGAACGGGTCCTCGCCCGCACGGGCTTGGACAGGCCCGCCACTAGAGCGGGATGGGTCTAGTTTGAATCGATTGAGGATTCCCAAATCGGAAGGCTTCTGATTCAACATGCTGGCTGGGAAGGAGGCCAGCATGGATGGGAAAACCCTATTCGAACGACCTTCGTGAGCGGGTGGTGAAGGCTGTCATCAAAGGCGGCCTGTCGAGGCATCAGGCGGCCGCCCAATTTGGGGTGGGCATCAGCACGGCGATCAACTGGGTACAGCGCTTCCACGAGACCGGCAGCGTCAAGCCGGACCAGATCGGCGGCTATAGGCCAAAGAAGATTGCGGGGCCGCACCGCGAATGGCTGATGCAACGGTGCCGGAAGGATTTTACCGTGCGCGGGCTGGTGGCCGAACTCGCTGTGCGTGGGCTCAAGGTCGATTACCGCACGATGTGGGAGTTCCTCCACGCTGAGAAGCTCAGTTACAAAAAAAGACGCTGATTGCCGCCGAGCAGGATCGTCCCGATGTTGCCCGTCGGCGGATGCAGTGGACCAAGTATCAGAATCGGATCGATCCCACTCGGCTGGTGTTCATCGACGAGACCTGGACCAAAACCAATATGGCGCCGCTACGGGGCTGGGCGCCGCGTGGTCAACGTCTCAAAGCCAAGGTGCCGCACGGCCGCTGGCACACCATGACCTTCATGGCCGCTTTGCGCCACGATCGCATCACCGCTCCCTGGTTCATCGAGGGGCCAATCAACGGCGAAGCCTTCCTTCTCTACATCGAGAAGGTTTTGGTTCCGACCCTGCGGCCCGGCGACATCGTGGTCATGGACAATCTTGGCTCGCACAAGGCCCGCGCCGTGCGTCGCGCCATCCGTGCCGCCGGCGCAAGACTCTTCTACCTGCCGAAATACTCGCCAGATCTCAACCCAATCGAGCAGTTCTTTGCCAAGTTCAAACACTGGCTGCGCAAAGCCGCGCAGCGAACCACCGAGGCCGTCTACGATGCTATCGCTCCAATCCTCGACACCGTATCACCGGCCGAATGCGCCAATTACTTCGCCAACGCCGGTTATGACCAAACCTAGACTCATCACGCTCTAGAACACGCGACCCACGTAGACCGGGAAGGTTGCGCATTTATTCAAAATCTATATTTAATACACCGAGCAAATTTAAATCTGCAGGGATTGCAGTAAACGAAAAATACAGGCGCCGCGCGATTTTCTCGCCGGGTGTGCGAAGGAACGAGACAACCTATAATCGATAGAATTATTTTAATTTAAGGTATGATAGTAAAGTTCAGTTACTTTACTAAATTTTAATGGGTGATAGTTTTCGGGAAACTCTGGCAATTCAGGCCAGCGAATAAAGTCATTTTGAGTTCCAGTATTTGGCAGGAGTAGTCGATGATAAATCTTCGCAAAACCGTAGTCGCAATTTCAATCACGGCGGCTGCAGCCACATTCAGCGTCGCTGCTCGCGCCGACATTGTTTCGAGCACGTCTTCGAGCTGGCAGACCAGCAGCACATCGTGGAACGTCGACAACAACAATGACGCTGTAACCAGCTTCACTGCCCATGTAGGCAGCGAACTTATCAACATTGCTACGGTCGGTGCCGTAGATACCGGCAGCGGAAACGCAACGGCCTCGGCGGCTAAGAGGAATGTCTTCAGCTCAATAACGTTCGATCCCACGAACAACGTGTTCACGTCGTTTTCCTTCCAGGGGCAACTCGACATCCTCGGCACCATCTTTGTCGAAGTGAACGACAATTTCGGCAATACGTTCACGTTCGCGAACGTCCCGGCCAACTCCGTCTTCGGACCGTTCGGCGCGGCCGCCGTTGCGGGCACCGGCCAGTACATCGACAAGGTCAAGGTCTATACGGAGCTCCCTGAAAACTTCAAATCCATCAAGCTGGTCGATTTCGGCAATTACACGGTAGCCGGCGCGGTGCCGGAGCCGGCGACCTGGGCCATGATGATGCTCGGCTTCCTCGGCGTTGGCTTCCTGGCCTATCGACGGAAGAATCAAGGCAGCGTTCGCCTGGCCTAGGTCCAACATGACGTCCCGTTGTTTGCTCTGGAAAGGCCGCCACCGTAACGGCGGCCTTTCCACTCTCAACGAGCGGTGAAGCGTTGCGTGCATCGCCTGACGCACATGCCCTCCAGCCTTTGGGGCATCGTCCTGGGAGCATCGTATGGCTCGAGATCCCCGCGCGAAAGAACTGGCTGATCTGAAGCAGGCTCTCGCGAACTTCGAGCATCAGCTCGACGCATTCGAAGCCCGGGTCGGATACCAATCGAAGGCACCTCAAGTTCATGGCCTGACGTCAACCGATTCTCATCTGCCGTCGACCGATCCTCAAATTGCGTTTGCCAATGAGGTCGTCGCCGCCATGAAGAACCGCATGACCGAGGGGCGCGCCATGTTCGGCATGTGGCGAAGCGAACTCTCCTAGCCCCGCTAGAGGCGACTTTCCAACACGCCTGAAGCAGGACCTCTCGGCCCGCTTGCAGCCGCGGTCGACGATCGACCGAAATGGCGGCCGTAGCGCGCCGGAGCCGTTTCCTGCTTGCATCGCCCTTTTCCGCTCACACGACGCGAACTATTTTCTTTCCCGATGCGATTGAGTGATTGAATATCCTCCGCACGGGTCTGAACGCCTCTCACACGTTTGCGAGAAAAATGCGCGACTACACGCCAAAGGAGAAGGCGAAGATAACCGCCGGCGCGGTGGCGGCGCTCGTCATCGTGGCATGGCTTGCCGTCGTCGCATTGGCGCTGCTGTCCGGCGGATAATACAGGTGGCTGGTGATGTGCCGGGAACTTTGTTCTACTGCAAGAACACACTCAGGAACTTTGTTCTACTCCGGATGATATCAGGAACTTTGTTCTACCCCGGAGAACTACGGACCCGCAGGCATGTAAATCCATGACTGACAATTCTTCTCGCGTCGACGGCGCGCGTGTTCTCGCCGATCTTCACGCATTGCGTGCAATGGGCACGTACAAGACCGGTGTTCACAAGCCGACTTTCTCCGAGCCGCATCTGCGTTCCCTGCAGTGGCTGGTGCAGCGTCTTCCCGAGGCCGACCTCGCGGGCGAGATCGACGGCATCGGCAACGTCCTCGGCACCAGCACGAAGCCCGGACCGAAACTGCTGGCGGGGTCGCATCTGGAAAGCCAGAACCACGCGGGCTGGCTCGATGGACCGCTCGGCGTGGTCTATGCGCTCGAAGCCGCCCGCGTCATCAATCGCGATCCGAACATGAACGGCGCCGTCGAAGTTGCGTCCTGGTGCGACGAGGAAGGGCATTTCGGACACTTCCTCGGCAGCCGGTCCTATGTCGGCGGCGTCACCGAAGCCGGTATCGACGAGGCGCGCGACCGCAACAACGACAGGAGCATGCGCGATGCGCTGCGCGAGGCCGGCCTCGCCGGCCGCGCCCGCGCGCGGTGCGAGCACGGGCGGCATATCGGATATCTGGAAGCCCATATCGAACAGGGCGAGGCGCTCGAAAGCAGCGGTCTCAAGATTGGAGTCGTCACGTCCATCGTCGGGATCTGGCAATACCGCATCACGTTTGCGGGCGAACAAAACCACGCCGGCACCACGCGGATGGCCATTCGCAGGGACGCCGGCCTCGCACTCGCCAGATTTTGCGTCGATATCGACGATCGCTTCCCCACGGCCTGCGGTCCGCGCACGGTGTGGACCACCGGCCGCATCACCCTCGATCCCGGCGCGCCCAGCATCATCCCTGGATCGGCGGAAATGCTGTTCCAGATCCGCGACGACGACCCGAGTGTGATCGCGCGGCTGGAGGCCCTCCTCCACAGCATGGCCGCAGAAGTCGATAATCAGAGCCGCTGCAGCGTCGCCGTGGAGCGCATTCGCACCGGTGCGCCCGCGCTGATGGATGTCTCCTTTCAGCAGGCCATCGAACAAGCCAGCGCAGCCCTTGCCGGCGGCAAGTCGCTGCGCATGCCGAGCGGCGCCGGTCACGACGCCCAGATTCTCGCGACCGTCATGCCGGCAGGCATGCTGTTCGTGCCCTCGATCGGCGGCATCTCGCACCACTGGACCGAGAACACCGCAGACGCTGACATCGTCACGGGGGCCGAGGTCTTTGCCGAAGCGTGCCGGAAACTGCTGGCGCGATGAACCACCAGGCAGCGAGCCGCCCATATTCTGCGCATGAGTGCCGGAGGTATGTTCCTCGTCCCCTTGATCGGCGACCTCAGCCATGATTGGACCATGTTGGCACCTGCCGGCAGTTGGCCGAATGAGCCCCGGTTGACCGGTGCCGCCGCCGGTATGGTGCACGGCGGGAGCGCGTAAGGGACGACATGGCTGCTGGCACCAAGCCGACCTATTCGATCAGGGATATTCCACCGGGCGTATGGGTCCTCGGCTTCGTCTCGATGCTGATGGACATCTCGTCGGAGATGATCCACGCCCTGCTGCCGATCTACCTGGTTTCGGTGCTTGGCGCATCGATGGTGACGGTCGGAATCATCGAAGGCATCGCCGAGGCGACCGCCTCCATCACAAAAATATTCTCCGGCGCGCTCTCGGACTGGCTCGGCAAGCGCAAATGGCTCGCGGCCTTCGGCTACGGACTCGCGGCCTTCACCAAGCCGGTCTTTCCGCTGGCGCCAACCGTCGCCTGGCTGGTGGCGGCGCGTTTCGTCGATCGGATCGGCAAGGGTATTCGCGGCGCCCCGCGTGACGCGCTGGTGGCAGACCTCTCGCCGGCCGAGCTGCGCGGCGCGAGTTTTGGCCTGCGCCAATCGCTCGACACGATCGGCGCCTTCACAGGCCCTCTGCTCGCCATTGCCCTGATGTGGTGGACGGCAGACAACTTCACGGCCGTATTCTGGGTTGCCGTGATTCCCGCCTTCCTGGCGCTGGCCCTGATCGTCTTCGCCGTGCGCGAGCCGGACCGGCCGCAGGCGCTGCGCGCGGTGCGCAATCCGATCAGCCTGGTTGAGATCAAAAACCTCGGGCCGGCCTATTGGTGGGTGGTGGCGGTGGCCAGCGTGTTCACGCTGGCGCGCTTCAGCGAGGCGTTCCTGGTTCTGCGCGCCCAGAATGTCGGGCTGCCGATCATGCTGGTACCTGCCGTGCTGGTGTTAATGAATGTCGTCTATGCCGTCGCGGCCTATCCCGCCGGCGCCATCTCGGATCGCGTCAGCCGCACGGCCGTGCTGGCGGGCGGCATTCTGTTGCTGGTTGCCGCTGACATCGCGCTGGCCCTGCTGCCGTCGATCGCCGGCGTTGCGCTGGGCGTCGTCCTCTGGGGCCTGCACATGGGACTGACGCAAGGGTTGCTGGCCGCCCTCGTGGCGGACACTGCGCCGGCCGAGTTGCGCGGCACGGCCTACGGATTCTTCAACCTGCTCGGCGGCCTGGCCATGCTCGCGGCCAGCATCATTGCAGGCAGCCTCTGGGACATCGCGGGGCCGCAGGGAACGTTCCTGGCCGGCGCCGGCTTCGCGCTGGCCGCGCTGGCGGGATTGCTGATGGTGCGGGGCAAGATCGGCGGCAAGGCCGGCGCATAGCCCGCAAGGCCCGGATTTTCAAATAGCTGTTGGCGACAACGAGTCGCGTTCGGCTTTTCTTGCAAACAACTGAATTTGCGGCAATTTGAGTATCTGACGAGGTGAAGTTCCCGACATGTTACTGCTGCAGGCCCTCCCCACATCGATCGGCGTTGCCGCCATTGCGCCGGCGTTGCTGGTGCTCTGGCTCGTCATTGCCGCCGACGAGCGCCCCGGCCCGCCTACGCGGGTATGGCTCGCCTTCATACTCGGGGCCGCCAGCATCTCTCTATTGGGAATTGCGCGCGCCCCGTTTGCGGCAATCCTCGCGGTGCCGGGAAACCCCTGGATGACGCAGGGCCTGCGTTCGATCTTCGGCGTCGCCGCGCCCGAAGAGATCGTGAAGGTCCTCGTGATCATCGCCGTGTCGGTGCGGCGGCGTACGTTTGCGGACCCGATGGATACCGTGGTCTATGGCGCGGCCGCCGGCCTCGGCTTCGCGGCTTATGAAAACCTCGCTTATCTCGTGCAGCACTCCGACATGTGGCGTTCGCTGGCTGCGTTGCGCAGCGTACTGACGGTGCCGTTTCACGGCGCGCTCGGCATTATCGCAGGCGCCTATATCGCGATTGCGCGCGCAGGAACGGCGCTGGGCGCGCACCGGCATCATCGCGACTGGGCGCGGATTTCAAGTTGGTGTCTGGTGCTGTTCGCGCCGGTAGCATTGCATGCCGCATTCGATTTTCCGCTGCTGACATTGCAGAAACATCCCGACCTCGGCCCCACCACGCGAATGCTGCTCGGGGCGACCAGCCTGCTGATCGGATTTAGTTCAATCGGATTTGCCATCCGGCTGGTGCGGCGCGTCGGACGCCACCATGCGCCGCGTACCGAGATCGGCCGTGAGCGGCTGAGCCAGTTGCGGCGGATGTGGGCCCTGCTGCTCGTGGGCAGCGGGGCCGGCTTCGCCGGGGCTGCTTTCGTGCTGACCTCGCTCCATCACTGGTTCATCAATCCTGACCGCAACGCGTCGCTGCTTCTCGTTCCGCTTGGCATGACCTCCATTCTGATCGGCCTGGCGTTGTTGCTGGCGACGTCGGCGGTCTATGTGTTCGGCCGCAACCGCATCAGGACGTCCTCGGAGGGATTTTCGTCCGCCCCCGAACCGGGCTGAACATCATCCCTGCGTCGTTGATCTCGCTCAAAAAGGCCTGCGAACAAATTTACCCGCAGGCGGCGCACGAGCTATATTGGAAACTCAATCGGCGCGGCAGGCATCGGGAGTTTCCAATGACCCTTCCCAAGGATATCCCGCCAGACATCGGCAAACTGCAGTCCGAAATGAACGCCAGGGTGAAGGCGCATTGGAAAGCGTTCCTGTTCGAGGGCATCGTGCTCGCCCTGCTCGGCCTAGCTGCGATGATCGTGCCGCCGCTGGCCAGTCTCGCCGTCACCATCTTCCTCGGCTGGATGTTCCTGATCAGCGGCATTGCCGGGCTGTTCGCTACGTACTGGGCGCGGCAGACGCCGGGCTTCTGGTGGTCGCTGTTTTCGGCGGCGCTGGCTGTTCTGGCCGGCGGTATCCTGCTCGCAAAACCCGTGCAGGGTGTCCTCACGCTCACCATCGTGATCGGCGCGTATTTTCTGGCCGAAGGCGTCGTCACCATCATGTACGCGCTGGAGCACCGCCGCGAATTGTCGGGGCGCTGGTCCTGGCTGCTGATCGCAGGCGTGATGGACCTGCTGATCGCGTTCATCATCGTCGCCGGCCTCCCGGGTTCGGCGGAATGGGCGATCGGTCTCCTGGTCGGGATCAACCTCGTGCTCGGCGGCGCATCGCTGGTCGGCATGGCGCTCGCCGCGCGCCAATCCTGAACATCGCCGATTATGGGATGACAAGGCCTGCCGGGTGCGCTATAGAGCCCGCCATGATCAAGATCGCCGCCAACAGCTTTTGGTATTTTAGCTACGACAGCTCGCTGGCGGTGGGAGGATCGCGCTCAATCTGACGAATTGAAGCCAAGATGTCCGAACAGCCGCCAAACCTGGCGGCTTTTTTATTGGCCGGCAGGTTCCCAACGAACAGGAGCCACAGCCGTGTTGAGCACCACCGACGATCTTCGAATTAGCGAACTGAAAGAGCTGAGTACGCCGCAGGAGGTGATGGGTGAGATCCCGCGCACCTTGACCGCGACGCGGGTGGTGATGGCGGCGCGCAACGCCATCCACGCCATCCTGAACGGGACCGACGACCGCCTGCTGGTCGTCGTTGGCCCCTGCTCCGTCCACGATCCCGTCGCCGCCGTGGAGTACGCCGAGCGCCTCGCCGCCTTGCGCGAAACGCTTGCCGACCGCCTCGAGATCGTGATGCGCGTCTATTTCGAGAAGCCGCGTACCACCGTCGGATGGAAGGGGCTGATCAACGATCCCGCCCTCGACGGCAGTTTCGACATCAACAAGGGGCTGCGGCTGGCGCGCAACGTGCTGTCGGCGGTGAACAATCTCGGCCTGCCGGCGGGAACGGAATTCCTCGACATGACGACGCCGCAATACATCGCCGACCTGATGGCATGGGCGGCGATTGGCGCGCGCACGACCGAGAGCCAGATCCATCGCGAGCTGGCTTCCGGGCTGTCGTGCCCGGTCGGCTTCAAGAACGGCACCGATGGCAATGTCCGCATCGCCGCAGACGCGGTGAAGTCGGCCTCGCATCCGCACCATTTCATGGCGGTGACCAAGGGCGGACGCTCGGCGATCGCGGCAACCACCGGCAACGAGGACTGTCACATCATCCTGCGCGGCGGCCACACGCCGAACTACGACCGGGACAGCGTCGATGCCGCGTGCGTCGAACTTGTCCGCGCCGGCGTGGCGCCGCGGATCATGATCGACACCAGCCACGCCAACAGCAACAAGAAGCCGGAGAACCAGCCGCTGGTCGTGGCCGACATCGCGCAGCAGATTTCGAACGGCGAGCAACGGATCACCGGCGTCATGATCGAGAGCAATCTGGTCGCCGGCCGCCAGGACGTGGTGCCGGGCAAGCCGTTGACCTATGGCCAGAGCATCACCGACGGCTGCATCGACTGGGATACGACGGTGTCCGCGCTGAACGTGCTGGCCGATGCGGTGGCGACGCGGAGGAACGCGCCATCGCGCGAGTTCGGGGAAGAGCGTTCGGCCTAGCCACCCGGGTCGGATGACGGCGGAGCAGGGCACGCGATCGGCGCGCCCTGCTCCCGTTTGATTTGAGGCTGCAACCTCGATCCGGAGCGTGGACGCATAAATCCGGATTACTTCTCATGCAAATGGATGATTACCCTGGCAGGCACACGTCGTACACATGGCAAAAATCGACCCGCCTGTGGCGTACTTCACACTAGAAAACAGCACTTCGGAATATTGCCTTGTCGGGACTGCTGTCTCGAACGAGGTCCACATGAAACCACTTCCGAGCAACCTGAATGCAGACGACCTGCGTACCTACCGCCGGCAGACCGGCGGCTTATAGCTGTCCTATTTGGCCGCCATCATCGTCGCGGTTGGCCTTACCTTCACGAACAGGCCCCCAAGCGATCTCAGAGCGTCGAACGAAATCCAGATGGCGCGCTTGAAGGGCTCATCAGCATCTATCGACGGTCCGGCAGCAGCCAGGTCGGTCGCCAAGCCGTAAGCCGCCGCGGACCGACTACTCAAATAACATTCATTTTTTGGAAATAACGCGATGATTAAACCGATCATTCGATTGCTCTTGATTGCAGCCTTGCTCGCTCCAGGCTCGGCATTTGCCGACACCGAGTACGCTCGCGTTCAATTTTGTTGGGCGATGGGAAAGTTCGACCATACCATCTACTTCGGCGAAGTTGAGAACCGCGAAGACCGGCAGGCAAGCTTCGATGATTTGCTTGAGATTTCAGGCATCGATCACCACGCCGTGAAATGCAACACTTCAGATTCGACATCGCATCGCTTGGCGCGTGCGAAATTATTGAAAGACTGGCGCGATTCCGAGTTCGAAATCGTGAACACCACGTTCTTGTCGGATCTCGATTACTAGCTGCGGTGACACGTCGAAAGCGACCGAAGAAAGGCCGCTCCCCTTATCTTCCGACCGTCACGCCCGCGGTTGAACGCAAGGCGTCCCTGACGCTCGTGGCTTTCATGTCGTCGAGCACGTCCCGCGTCAGGACGGTGGTTTGACCGGGGATGTTGCCAATGCCGCGGGTCGAACTGGAGCTCGGCTGCAGGGCCCGATCACGGCGATGTGTGGTTAACCGGTCCGAGTTTGTTCTCAAAGGCACCGAACCTGTTTCCATCTGGCATCGTCGAACTCCTGTGCGAACCATTCCGGTTTCGCAGAACCGAAGAATGGAGTGTTCAGATGTCGATGAAATCAAGATTAGCTGCAGCGGCTTCAGTCACGCTCGTCGCAATGAGCGCCATGGCAGCCACCAACGCCAACGCGTTTACACTGTTCGATCCGCCTTGCGTTCGGTCGGCACCGAATTGGGGTTGTGGAGACGCCTTCAACTATCAGGAGACCCATCGCACGAAGCAAACATTTCGCACGCACCGCGGCGACACGTCACCGAATTACATGAAGAACACCGATCCTCGCTTTAACCAGTCTATGCAGGATGCGGGCGGTGGTGGTGGTGGCGGCGGTGGTGGTGGCGGTGGTCGCTAGGTTCCACTGATTTCGCGGATTGCGCCTGACGCCGCCGAAGCAACCCGGCGGCGTCTCCGCGATACCCGGAGCGAGCGCTGCCTCGCCCGATCCTCAATCCTTGAAACAGCGACGCGGTCCTGGAACTGCTGCGTGGGCGGTGTAGCCGCTCACTCGTCTAGCAGCCGCGGCAGATGCTCTTGATCTTGCGGTCGAGCGCTGCGTTTTCCTTGCTCAGCGGGTCGTTCGGATCGCTCAGGTTCTTCTCGCTGGGCACGTCGCTGGCGCGTGGCTGGCGATGGCCGACCGGCGCCTGGATGACCCCTCCGCCTCCGCCTCCGCCTCCGCTTCCACCTCCGCCCGAATTCTTCGAAACGGACGAGGACCCTTGCGCGAACGCGTCCGCCCCGCCGATCAGAACCATCAGCGCTATCGAGAGGATTGTTTTTCGCATGTTGGTTCTCCCGTCTTTCTGTTTCTTCCTAACGCACCGGCGCGTCGATCGTTGCGCAATTGCGGCGTCCCTGGGCGGCGCAGTCCTGCGCCTTTCGTACATCGGCCATGGTGGCAAGCAACCAGATTCCGACGGCCACCAGCACCACGAAGAAGCCGAGCATCACGGCGTTTTCGATTCCGCGATTGCCCTCATCGTCCGGCGGCTCCCGTTTGCCCTCGCCGTCCTCCGCCATCGCAGGTCACGGCTTTGGCGGATAGAGGTGAACGTCGCCGCAATAGTCGACGATACGATACTGCGTTTCCGAGGATAGATCAGATTCCCTGGAACTTGCATGCGACAAATAATTCGGACCAATCGGCGCCTTTCCGTGGCCGCCGGGAATATCGAGCACATATTCGGGCTGGCACAGGCCGGAGACGCGCCCCCGCAAACGGCGCATCAGTTCCTGGCCATCTGCAATCGTGGTGCGCAGATGCGCCGTTCCCGGTGCCAGATCGCCATGATGCAGGTAATACGGTTTGATCCGATTTTCGACAAAAGCCCGCATCAGCGCTTCCAGTGTCGCCGCATCGTCATTGACGCCGCGGAGCAGCACCGTCTGGCTCACCAGGGGAATGCCGGCATCAGCCAGCCGCGCGCAGGCGGCACGCGCCTCGCCCGACAGTTCGCGCGGATGATTGGCATGAACCGCGATCCAGGTCGTCGCGCCGTCAACGCGCAACGCTTTGGTCATGTCCCCATCGATGCGCGCAGGCGCCGCCACGGGCACGCGGGTATGGATGCGGACGATCTTGACGTGATCGATGGCGGCGAGGTCGGTCATGATTTCGGCAAGCCGCCGTGGCGACAACATCAGCGGATCGCCGCCGGTCAGGATGACTTCCCAGATTTCCGTGTGACCGCGGATATAGTCCAGCGCCTCGCGATAGGCCGCCTCCGACAGCGCCGTGGCCTTGCCCGGCCCGACCATCTCCCGGCGAAAGCAGAACCGGCAATAGACCGCGCAGACATGCACCAGCTTGAACAGCACGCGATCGGGATAGCGGTGGACGATGCCGGGAACGGGCGAATGCGCGTCATCGCCGATCGGATCGGCGTTCTCGCCGGGAGCTTCCACCAGTTCCAGCGCGCTCGGAATGAATTGCCGCGCGATCGGATCATCTGGATTTTCAGTGTCGATCAGACCAGCGATCTCGGGCGTCACGGCGATGGCATAGCGCGCGGCGACCCGTTCAAGGTCGGCGAGATCGGTGGCCTTCGCCAACCCGCGCTCGATGAGCTCGGCGGGCTGCCGTAGCGTTGCTGCCCATTTCGGATCGATCCTGTTCATGTCTCTCCTGCCGGTGGCGTCCACACCACCTGATCCACCCGCAGCGCGCCGCTGGCCAGCATCACCAGCCGATCGAAACCGAGGGCTACGCCGCTCGATGGCGGCATCGCGGCAACCGCTGCGAGAAAATCCTCGTCGAGCGGATAGCGCTCGCCATAGCGCCGCGCCTTCTCGTCCATGGCTGCGGCGAAACGGCGGCGCTGCTCGGCCGCGTCGGTCAGTTCGCCAAAGCCGTTGGCAAGTTCGACGCCGCAGGCGTAGACCTCAAAACGTTCGGCGACCCGCGGATCGGCCGCCTTCGTCCGCGCCAGCGCCGCCTCCGGCGCCGGATATTCGAACAACACAGTCAAACGCCCCTGCCCCAGACTAGGTTCGACATGCTCGACCAGCACCTTGCTGAAAATGTCCGACCAGGTGTCGTCATCGGTGATCCGCACCCGCGCGCTCGACGCGGCCGCAAGCGCCGCGCGGTCGCCCTCGCCATTGCTGATCGTGGCCAAAAGGTCGATCCCGGCAAAGCGTTCGAATGCCGCCGCCACCGTCAACAGTTCCGGCTCGGCGAATGGATCGGCTGCTCTGCCCCGGAACGAAAACCGGCCGATTCCGGTCGCCTGCGCCGCATGCGCGATCACGACGATGGTGTCGGCCATGACCGCATCGTAGCTCGCTTCCGCGCGGTACCACTCCAGCATCGTGAATTCGGGCAGATGCAGATCGCCGCGCTCGCGGTCGCGGAACACGCGCGCGAACTCGAAGATTTTGGCCTCGCCGGCGGCGAGCAATTTCTTGGCGGCGAACTCCGGCGACGTTCGCAAATAGCGCGTCGCGCGGCTGCCATCGCTGCCGATGATCTCAGTGCGCGGGGCATGCAGGTGCGTCTCGTTGCCCGGCGAGACCTGAAGGATGGCGGTCTCGACCTCGCTAAAACCCTGTTCGTCGAACCAGGCCCGCACCGCTTTCGTGATCGCGCCTCGCGCCATCAGGAACGGCTTTCGGTCGCCGTGCCGCGCGGGCGACCACCATGCCGACGGCTGGTCGGTCCCAACCATCAGCAACGGTCCTTGCCGAGCCACGGAGCACTCTCCGCAGAGCCTGGATAGCCATTCAAGGAATCGGAAAACGCCATTGAAACTGTTCGACTTTCTCTGTGATTCCGCCAGCAGGCGGCAAACTCCCGCTTAATCCATCTTTTCATGGCGAAACCCGCTCGCCTTGTCCATTCCGCTCGATAGCCGAGGCCGCGTGCTGAACCTTGTGGCCCGTTCCCCAGTCCAATGGCCAGAATTTGCAACAGGATACGAGCATGTCTGGCGGCTGGTTAAGAAGAACCGCAATTCTTTTGTTAATGGGCCTCGTCACCGCGCTGCCAGCCTACGCCGATGGACCGGGGCCCGAATTCAAGCATCTGACTGACGAGACGTTCACCTCCCCCGATGGCCAGGTGCGCGTCGAGCAGTATTGGATGGAACGCGACAATGACGTTCTCCACCAGTTCTGGATCTTCGACCCGAAGCATCACGGCTTCCTGCTGAATCGCGGCGAAGGCGCCGATCTTGCAGGATATCGCGCCGGATTCCGCTTCAGCTCCGACAGCCGATGGCTGGTGCGCATGCAGAAGCTCGGCGCGGGGTATCAAACGCTGTTGCTCTACCGGCGCGACGGATATCGATTCTCACCGGCAACCGCAAAGCCGCTCGGCGACATGGCCTGGGACTATTTCTTCAGCCAGCCGGTGTCCAGGAAGATCCATCGGAAATCCAGGGATCGCCGTTCGCTCAATCACAAGCAGGTAAATCTGCTCGAGGGGATGGACGATAATTACGCCTGGACGGGAAAGCGTTGGCCTGACAGCCGCTATATCGTGCTCAGCCTTTCGTTCGATTCACAGGGTGAGCGCAAGCCGTTACCCTGGATCGACGGTCGGCGCTGTGTCTTCGATACGAAAACCGGGCAATTCTCGATTCCCTCCGATTTCGCCGGCCACAACGCCAAGGCGGTCCAGTTCCCCGACCGGCGCCGCCGATAAGCACAGCAAAATAGGGCCGTTACGGCCCTGAGGCATACCTCTGGGGATGGCGGCAAAACGCTGGCATCGGCGGGCAAAATCAGTATGTTGCAGCCGGAAACCGCCCGATTTGGCCCTTGGACACGATGTCCGGATTTGGCCAGAGGCCAGAAATTCAGGAAAACAGCTTTGAAAGTCATCGCCAGTTCTATTCGCAAGGGCAACATCATCGAGCAGGACGGCCGGCTTTACGTCGTCCTCACCGCCGAAAACATCCATCCCGGCAAGGGAACTCCGGTCAGCCAGATCGAAATGCGCCGCATTGGCGATGGCGTGAAGATTTCGGAACGCTACAAGACCACCGATCAGGTCGAGAAGGCGACCGTCGAGGATCACAATTTCAATTATCTGTACGAAGATGCCGACGGCTTCCATTTCATGAATGCCGAGACTTACGACCAGGTCCAGGTCTCCAAGGAAATCGTCGGTTCGTCCGCGCCCTATCTGCAGGAGAACATGACCGTGAAGCTGTCGCTCCACGACATGAATCCGGTTGCAATCCAGCTACCGCAGCGCACGACGCTGGAAGTCGTGGATACCGAGCCGGTCACCAAGGGTCAGACCGCGTCTTCCTCCTACAAACCTGCTATCCTCTCCAACGGCGTTCGCACCGCAGTGCCGCCGCACGTCGGAACGGGAACGCGGATCGTGGTCATGACCGAGGACGGCTCCTACGTCGAGCGCGCAAAGGATTAAGATCGCGC
Organism: Bradyrhizobium sp. 170; assembly: GCF_023101085.1. Lineage (NCBI taxonomy): Bacteria > Pseudomonadati > Pseudomonadota > Alphaproteobacteria > Hyphomicrobiales > Nitrobacteraceae > Bradyrhizobium > Bradyrhizobium sp. 170. The sequence continues at coordinate 4,724,119 of NZ_CP064703.1, forward strand.
ACTGGAATTAAGGGGCACGCGCCGGGGGGCGATTGCATTGAATACCATGGCTGTCCGCTTGCTCAGGCGTTGGCTGGCAGCCCTATGTTTGCTCCCGGCCGGGCTCACCGCAGCAGCAGCCGGGTTCCGGACGCCGTCGATCACGGCCGTCCGCGTCGAATGGCGGGCGGTTGTCGATCAGCTCCGCACCGAGATCGGCACCCGCCCGGCGATCGCTTCCCGATTCACGTTCGCCGGCCAGCGGCGCGTGCCGGCTTGGGATCCGCGCGCAACGCCCGCGCTGGTGCAACTGAACGCCATCAACGCGAGCCTGTTCGCCGGGATCGGACGCAGTCCAGTGCCGGTGCTGCTGCCGTTCGATACCGCGGGCTACCTCGAAGGCGAGGCCAGCGGCACACAGTTGCCGCTGTCGCGCTACCAGGCTGACTTCCGCCCCGCAGACCTGTTTCACGCCGGTCCGGCCGGCTACGACGCGGTGTTTTCGCTGCATCCGGGCGCAGGCAGCTCACGGATCTTCGCCAAGCCGGTCGAAGTGCAGATCACCGGCTCGATCCTCGTCTACGACCTCGCCGATCCGCTTGGCGGCAAAGGCGAGCCGGTCAAGGCGCTGGCGGCGCAGTTCCCCGACATGCGCCGCTTCATCCGTGAAGGCTATGTGCGCTACGCCTTCACGCGCTTCGGCGTGCCCTATGTGGTGTCGATCCAGTGTCTCGATTCAGCGCCGCGGGCGCGGCGGCTGGCTTGCCGCGAGGCCTATCCCATTGCCGAGCGCTTTCTGAAAACCTTGCGGATCTCGGGCGGACAACCGGCGCAGCCGCGCCACGACATTTCGTCCGAGATCGCTGAACGACCGACGGCGGTTTCGCCCGACTTCACTTATTACCCGGGCGGCGACATCATCGCCCGCAGCAGCGTGCGTCGGCGCGGCGGACGCGCCGACTTCGCCGCTTATTCGCAAATCCGTTTTCCGCTCGAGAAAGCCCCAGCCGCCATCCGCTCGCAATCCTTCAGCAGGAAAAAGACTGAGCAAGGCCGCGGCGTCTATCCGTGGCGGGACAATTTTTGCGAAGCCCGCAGCTTCCAGGTCGGGCAATGCGCCGCCGGCTTCGGGCACCAGGGCCAAGACATCCGTCCCGCGCCCTGCCCGCCGAACAGCAACAGCGAAAGCAGTTGCCATCCCAGGAAGCAGGCTGTGGTCGCCGTCCGCGACGGCATCCTGATCCGTTCACTGAGGCAGCAGGCGGCAACGCTGCAGATCAATACCCGCAACGAGCACATCCGTTTTCGCTACATGCATATGAACCCGTCAGCCATGGATGCCGACGGCATTCTCAACGGGCGCAGGGTCGCCGAGGGCGAAAAGATCGGCGTGGTCTCCAACTATCTCGATTTCCCGAACGGCACGTCCTACCACCTTCACTTCGACGTGCAGGTGTTCACGCGCGACGGCTGGATCTGGGTCAATCCCTACACCACCCTGATCGCGTCCTATGAACGGCTGATCCGCGGCCGCGGCCGCGAGATCGGGACCGATCCGCCAGCTGTCGCCGCCGTGGTGCACGCTTTGCCGGAGGATATCCTTCGCCACAATGCCCGGGAAGGCCGGGAGAACTAAAGCGTTTTCTAGCGACCGGTTCGCGTCAAGAAAACGCGTCAAAAAAATAAACTACGGCGTCGCCCTGCACTCGACGTGACGTTCGAGTTTGCCGCGAGAAGAGCGGGCTCACCAGGTGAAGGGACTCCCGAAAGGCGAGTGCCAAAAAGGCTGGTTGCGTTGGCGGGTGTAGCGGAAGTCAGTTCCCGGACTGCGTCGCCGCCTCTTGATGCCACCTTGCGGCTCGCCGCTCAACAGCACTACGAATTCCGTTCCCTTACCGGTTTCCGAACTCAACGCCTCGTCGGTGACGATCAGCGAAGATCGCGGCACAATGCCGCCGATGTGATCCAATACGTCCTGCGGAATGGCGATGCGGTCGAGCGCGGCCTTTGCGGTCTCCGGGTCCGCCGACACCGGCTCAACATCGCGACCACCATTCCCGCGCGTCCGGTCGCGGGGCTCAACCGAGGCATTGGACGAACGTCCGTCCTCCAGTGAAACGACGCTCCATCTCACCTTGCCTTCGTCAATCGCGCGGTCGATGGCGGTAAAAACATGTGTACCGATTGGACGGTCGGGATCTGCGATCGTGACCGGACTTTCCAGGATGGCCTTGAAAGCTTGACGGACATAGAGCCGCTGGGTCTTGCGGCTGATCAACACCGATACCGGCTGAAGTTCGCGTGCGATCTCGCGGACCGCCTCCGCTGCCGCGACGCGCGCAGCCTCGGCCGCGTCGGCGGCTTCACGCGCAGACGTGACGGCATCGAGCCTCTGTTGCAGAACCGCGTTGGCGACCTCCCATTGCAGCTGCAGCTCCGCGATTCTGGCGACGGCCTGCGCCTTGGCGTCCTCGGCCTGCTCCTTTGCCTCCGCCGAGATGTCGGAGCCAGGTTTGGTCTCGGCAGCCGCCAATTGCGCCTCGGCTCTGCGCTTCAGATTTTCCACCGCGCGAACCGGCGCCTTGGCCTGCGTGGCCTCCCGCAAGGCCGTCCCGGCGGCCAATCGCGCCTCGGCCGCTTTCCTCGCAGCCTCTTGCGCCTCTGCCGTGCGAGCAGCCGCCATGGCGCCGGCTCCCGGCTTGGGTTGAAACGGAACCGGATGGGCAAACTCAACGGGCGCCACATTGGTTGGCGCCACGATCACCCGCATGCCCATCGCGGTCGCGTCGAACAGGCGTTCGGCGAAGTCGAAGGGCAGCCGGATACAGCCATGGGACGCCGGACGCCCCGGCAGGACGCCGCCGTGGAGTGCGATACCGGACCACGTGATGCGCTGCATGTGCGGCATGAAGGCGTCGTCGTACAGGTTCGAGTAATGCTCCTCTACTTTCTGGATGACGCTGAAGATCCCGGCGGGCGTCTCGCGTCCCTTCGTACCGCTCGACACCGGCGCCCGCAGGATCCATCCCTTGGCGTCGTAGACGGTGATCCGCTGGTTGCGGAGCGAAACGATGGCCATGAGCGGTTCGCCGGCGCTGCGCGTCTCGATGGACTCGATCGAGCGTTCGCCGCTTCTGGCGCCCGCATCGTCCCCCGCCGCGACCAGTACGGCCAGACTCGCAACGGCAAGATAAATGGGCCAGCGCAACGGGCTGCGAGTGACCTGCGGCGAGCCCTGATCAGTCACGGGAACCTGCGATAAGCGCCATCTACGCGCTCCGACCTGGCGGGAGGACGACGACGATCGCGCCTGGCTTCACCCGATTCACGAGATCGATGACGTCCTCGTTGGTCATTCGGATGCAGCCGGACGAGATGGCTTGGCCGATATATTCCGGCTGGTTGGTGCCGTGGATACGGTACAGGGTGTCCTTGTTGCCCTGGTAAAGGTAGATCGCCCGCGCGCCGAGCGGATTTTCCGGGCCTCCGGCGATGCGCTTCGGGTAAGGGCCGAGCCGAGCCTGGATCTCCGCCGTAGGAATCCAGTCGGGCCATTCAGCCATACGGCCAACGGTCGCGACACCGGACCAGGCCAGCGCTTCCTCTCCCACCGTCACGCCGTAGCGGACCGCCTTGCCTCCCGGCAGGACGTAATACAGATAGCGTGCATTGGTATCGACCAGGATCGTGCCCGGCTGCTCTTTGCGCATGTAGTCGACAATGTGCCGGCGATAGGTCTCGGGGATGTCCGCCCGCGCATAAGGCGGATGGGCCAGCAACTGCCGGTCCCTTGGGCTCAAACTGGCACTCGACGTCGGTGAGAGCGTCGATTGCATGCAACCGCCCAGCCCAAACCCGAGTAACCCCACAAGCAACAACGCCAGTCCGGACCTCGGCACCGCGAGTCCTCCAAAAAGCGTCACATTGGGCCATCTGCTGCTTAAATAGTGCAGAAATCAAGGCGACATTGGAAAGCGCGCGATACGATCAACTGGCAGCCAACAATCTGGCCTTCCAACGCACACCGATCGGTATTTGGTTCGGTGCCAATGAGCCGGCGCCTTGATTTATGAAGCGGCCGCGCCGACGGCCTGCTTGCGTGCCGGCGGCGTCCAGCGAAACGCCGCGCCGAACCGGTTCCAGACGTTGATCGAAGCGACCGCCGACGTGAGATAGGCGAGTTCTTTCTCGGAGAATTCGCGGCTCGCCTCTGCATAGACCTCGTCGCTGACGCCCTCGCTGAGCAAGGTCAGCGCTTCCGTCCAGGCCAGCGCCGCCCGTTCGCGCTGCGAGAACTGCGGCGCCTCGCGCCAGACCACCACGAGGTTGAGCTTGTCGGTGGGTACGCCGAGCTTCTCGCTCTCCAGGATGTGATACTGCACGCAGAAGGCGCAGCCGTTGATCTGCGAGGCGCGCAGCTTGATCAGTTCGAGCAGTTGCTTGTCCATGCCCGCCTTGCCCGCGATGTTGCTGAGCGCCAGCACGGCCTCGTAGGCGTCAGGCGTCAGCGACATGAAGTCTTTGTACTCTTTGCGGGCGTGTGACATCGTTTGTGCCTCGTGTTATCAGTGCTCTGATTTATTATAAGAGCACTGATATGCTGCGCAAGGCACGACGGAACACGACGGCACGATCGCGAAATGCACCGGTGAAAAAATCGCGAGGGTCGCGAAAACTGTCCACCGGAAGCGTCGGCCGGCAGTCGCGGCAAACATCCGCCGAAAATCCCGCACCGTTGCTGCGCCCGCCGCCGCCCGGCGAAGGCAAGCGCGGCGAGCAAGGCTACCTCGCCTATCTCTTGCGGCAGGCCCAGGCCGCGACGCGGCTGGCGATGGAGCGGTCGCTGGCCGGCCTCGGCGTCACCTCGCCGCAATTCGTGGTGCTGACGATGTTGAAGGCCTATCCCGGCCTGTCCGGCGCCGACCTCGCACGGGTGGCAATGCTGGCGCCGCAGACGGTCGGCGTCATCATCCGTAACCTCGAGCGCGATGGCGCCATCCGGAAAACCCCGCACCCGATCCACGGCAGGGTGCTGCAATGGACGGTGACACGGCGGGGCGCGGCGCTGCTCGATAGATGCCGGCGGCACGCCCGGGCGGTCGAACGGCGGCTGGCAGCCGGGCTCCCTGCCAACGCCCAGCGCATGATCCGCCGCTGGCTCGCCAGAATCGCCGCGGATTTGTGAGGGAATCGCCGGTTCCCGCGGCGTCATGGCTTTTGGCGCAGGCCCTCCACGCCGCTAGACTGCCGGCATGAAACAGCCTGATTCCCCTGATGCCCCGACCCGCCGCGCCGTGCTGCAAGGCGGCATCAGCGCCGGCGCGCTGCTCGCGACAGGATTTTCCGCGCTTGCCGCGCCGCCCGGCTTCGACGCGTGGCGCGACAATTTTCACGCCCGCGCCCGCGCCAAGGGCATTTCGGATGCAACATGGACGCGCGTGATGGGGCGCATCGAGCCCGACATGAGCGTGTTCCGGCAGATGCAGAAGCAACCGGAATTCCACGAGCAGATCTGGCAATACATCAATCGCCGCGCCTCGGACTGGCGCATCATCAACGGCCGCGAAGCGTTGAAGAAGCATGAGGCGCTGTTCGCGCGGATCGAGCAGGACTTTGGCGTCGAGCGCGGCACGCTGCTGGCGCTGTGGGGCGTTGAATCAGCCTATGGCGATCCCCTGGTGCAGCAGAACCATATGCGCCCGATCTTTCCCGCGCTTGCAGCGCTGGCCTGGAACGAGCCGCGCCGCCGCGCCTATTGGGAAACCGAGCTGATCAACGCGCTCAAAATCGTCGACCGCGGCTGGGGAACGCCGGAGGAAATGCGCGGCTCCTGGGCCGGCGCGATGGGCCATACGCAATGGATGCCGGAAGTCTGGCTCAATGTCGGCATGGACTACGACAAGGACGGCCGCGTCTCGCCGTTCGGCAGGCCCGACGACGCGCTCGGCTCCAGCGCGCGCTATCTGCTCAACCGCGGCAAGTATCACCGCGGCGAGCACTGGGGCTATGAGGTCCGCAGCTCAGGAGGATCTTCAAGCGGCAGCCGGACCTACGCGGCATGGGCCAGCGCCGGCGTCACGCGCGCCGACGGCAAGCCGTTCCCGCAGCCGAACGCGTCGGCGCAGATGTGGGTGCCGGTCGCCGGCGGTCCGTCATTCCTGTTGGGTCCGAATTTCTATTCGGTGAAAAGCTACAATCCGTCGATGAACTACGCGCTGGCGATCTGCCATCTCGGCGATCGAATTCTGGGTGCGCCACCCTTCATCCAGCCTTTCCCCGGCTCCGAACGCGCGCTGACGCTGCCCGAAGTGCAGGAGCTGCAGACGCGATTGACAAAAGCCGGCTTCGACACCGGCGGCACCGACGGCCGCGTCGGCAACGACACCATGAAGGCGGTGAAGGACTATCAGACCAGGATGGGACTGCTGCCGGCCGACGGCTATGGCGGGCTGAAGGTGCTGGCGCGGTTGAGGCAGGGAAACTAGGCGTGAACCCATAAAACCAGAGGCGTTGGCTAGCCTCGCACCGCGCTCCTGAAGGCGGCCGAAAGCGCCGCAAGCGCATCGCGCGGCCGGCCGTCCTTGACCCTTGTGTGAAGCAGAACCGGCAAGCGCGGTAAGTCGGGAAGCCCGAGCTTGCGGCCGACATCAACCGCGCCGAATGGCAGCATGCGCGGCGCCAACGCAGCAACGCCGAGCCCGGCCATGACAGCCGCCGCGACCGCCGCAACGCCGCCGCCGACGAAAATTTCTGTCCAGGGCACGCCTGCCGCATCGAGAAGCCGCCCGGCCAGCGCGCGCACGCCGCAGGGCTCGGCCATCGTGGCAAGCGGCAGAGGCTCGCCCGCGCGATGCTGCCAGCCTGGGCTTGCGAACCAGCCGAATTGTTCTTCGGTAAGAATTTCCCCGTCGCTTCGTCCGGCGTGCAGGCGAACAATCACCGTGTCGAGCTCGCGCCGGTCGAAGCTTTGCAGCAGGTCGCCCGACGACCCGATCCGGATTTCGATCAACAGCTGCGGGTCTTGCGCGTTCATGCGCGCGATCAGCGCCGGGAGTTCCGGCCCCGCAACGTGGTCGCTGATGCCGATGGTGAGGCGCTGCCGGGCTCCGGCAAACAAGGCCAGCGCCCGATCGTGCACCTCCAGCAGTTCGCGGGCGTGTTCGAGGAAGGCTGCGCCCTGCGCCGAAAGCTGCACGTGCCGGGGCGTCCGTTCGATGAGCCGGCAGCCGAATCTCTCTTCGAGCCGCTTCAGCTTCAAGCTGACCGCGGCTTGCGTCGTCCGCATGGCATCAGCCGCGCGCGTAAAGCTGCCAAGCTCGGCGATGCGGATGAAAGCCTGGACAGAATCCAGGTCGAGGGGGCGCTCAATCATTTCCCAGTGTTATAGCTGATACCAATATCCATAGCATACCAAAATAATCAGACGGCATTAGTGTCTGGGCAGAACGGAATGGAAGGAACCGCGATGCCGCTGCTTCACATCTCACTGCGCGCCGGAAAGCCGGAAGCCTACCGGCAGGCGATCTTCGACAGCCTCTACCATGCGATGCGCGAAGCGCTCAGTGTGCCCGAAGACGACCAGTTCATGACCATCACGGAGCATGACGCGGCGAACTTCCGATACGGTAATGCCTACGGCGTCGTCCGGAGTGCCGATGTCGTGTACATCCAGATTACCGTGTTCAACACCCGCACCGTCGAGCAAAAAAAGGGGCTGTTCCGGCGCGTCGCGGAGCTGCTCGGCGAAAATCCGGGCATCCGGCCGCAGGACGTTTTCGTGACCATTCTCGACGCCGCGAAAGAGAACTGGTCCGTCGGCCACGGCCTCGCGCAATTCGCCTGAGGTGCAGATCCAAGAATGGCGCGCTCCTCGTCATGGCGCGCGTCTCCGGGTGATGCAGGTCAGACTCTCCGCGCGATACCGCCCGCATACATGCCGCCGTCGATGACGAGTTCGGTCCCCGTCACGTAGCGTGAGGCGTCGGATGCGAGATACAAGACGCCCTGCGCGATCTCTTCGGCGTGGCCGGCACGCCCCAGCGGCGTTACCATTTTCGCGCGCTCCTCCGGATCGATCGGCGCGTTCTGGCCATTGCCCGCCGCCTCCGTCGGAATCTTGCCCCAGATTGGCGTGTCGATGATGCCGGGATGCACCGAGTTGACGCGGATGCCGTCGCCGAACGTGGCGCACTCCATCGCGATCGACTTGGCGAACAGCCGGACACCGCCCTTGGTCGCGGAGTAACCGGAGAGACCGGCCGCGCCGCGCAGGCCCGCCAGCGACGACATCATGATGATGGAGCCACCGCCGGTCTTGCGCATCAGTGGCAGGCAATGCTTCACCGACAGGAACACGCCGTCGAGATTGATCGCGGTCTGCCGCCGCCAATCCGAAAGCGACATCTCGGTGATCGACGGCACGGATATGCCGATGCCGGCGTTCGAGACCAGCACGTCCAGCCGGCCATAGCGCTTCATGACCTCGGCCACGACCTCGATCCAGCGCGCCTCGCTGGTCACGTCGTGATGCAGGAAGCTCGCTTCGCCACCAGCCTTCTTGATCCGCGCCACCACCTCGGGCCCTTTCAAATCGTCGACATCGGTGACCGCGACCGACGCGCCCTCGCCCGCCAGCAATTCGGAAACCGCTTCGCCGATGCCGGATGCACCGCCCGTCACCAGCGCGACCTTGCCCTGAACCTGCCCTGTCATGTCTTCTCCCGTTTGTTGTTCTTGGTTGTTGAACTACCTGATCACGGCCGGTCCCGGGTCCGGCACCGCGACGTCGGTCACGCGCAACTGCACGCGTTCCGAACCCTGAAAGCGATCGACCGCCAGCGATCCCGCCACATGCAGGGGCTGGCCGCGGTTTTGCGACAGGGCGTGGCCGAGCTTTTGCCCGACCGATCGAAACGCAATGCCGTTGACGATGGCGCCGTCGCCGGACTTGAACCGCAACCGCAGATGCGCTTGGCCGACTTCATCGGCATAGACGAGCTGATGCGCCGGCAGCGCGATCACCGGCTCCGGATTGGCCGCCCCGAACGGCCCGGCGCGGTTCAGCATCGTCGCGAACTCTACCGTCACGCTGCGCGCGCTGACAGCGCCATCGATGAACAGCTCATTTTCGTGACGGGAATTGGCGACGTCCTCGGCCAGTGCGCTTTCCATGAAGGCGCGAAACTCCGCGAGCTTCTCCTTGCGCAGCGTCACGCCCGCGGCCATCGCGTGACCGCCGCCCTTCATCAGCAATTTTTCTTTCACCGCCCGCCGTACCGCCTTGCCGAGATCGACGCCCGAGATCGAGCGGCCCGAGCCGGTGCCGATGCCGCCCGGCTCCAGCGCGATGGCAAAGGCGGGACGTGCAAATTTCTCCTTCAGCCGCGAGGCGACCAGGCCGACGATGCCGGGATGCCAGCCCTCGGCGGCGGTCACGATCACCGCGCCCTTGTCCTCGAGCCCGAGCGAAGCCAGCGCTTCGGCCTCGGCTTGCGCCTCCGCCGCCTGCTCGATGATGCGGCGCTCGCTGTTGAGCCGGTCGAGTTCGGCCGCGATCCGCGCGGCCTCCGAGACGTCGCCCTCCAGCAAAAGCCGCACCCCGAGATCGGCGCGCCCGATCCGGCCGCCCGCATTGATGCGCGGCCCCAGCATGAAGCCGAGATGCCAGGCCTCGGGCGGGCCGTTCAGCCGCGCCACGTCCATCAGCGCGGTATGGCCGACATGGTCGCGGCGGCGCATCGCAATCAGGCCCTTGGCGACGAAGGCGCGGTTGAGCCCGGTCAGGGGCGCGACGTCGGCGACGGTGCCGAGCGCCACATGGTGCAGCATGCCGAGCAGATCCGGCTCCGGCCGCTCTGCATTCCAGAAGCCGCGGCTACGCAATTCCCGGTTCACCGCCACCAGCGTGATCAGCACGAGGCCGACGGCTGCGAGATGGCCGAGGCCGGACAGATCATCAGCCCGGTTCGGGTTCACCAGCGCATCGACCTCGGGCAATTCGTCGCCGGTCTGGTGGTGATCGATAACGACGACCGACATGCCGAGCTTCCGTGCTTCCGCCAGCGGCTCGAGGCTGGTGGTGCCGCAATCGACGGTGACGAGCAGCGTGGCGCCTTTGGCTGCGAGACCGCGCACCGCCTCGACATTGGGCCCGTAGCCTTCGAAGATGCGGTCGGGGATATGAATCAGCGGATCGAGCCCGCAATGGCGCAAATGCCAGGCCAGCAGCGCCGCCGAGGTCGCACCATCCACGTCGTAATCGCCGAAGATCGCGACCTTCTCGGCGCGCGCGGCCGCGTCGGCAATGCGCCTCGCCGCCGTCTCCATCGCCGTCACGGTGTGGGGATCAGGCATCAGTTTACGGATAGTCGGATCGAGAAAGTCCTCGACCTCGTCGATCCCGACGTCGCGGCCCGCCAGCACGCGCGCCAGCATCTCCGGCAACTGGTAGCGCTGCGTGATCGCCAGCGCCCGCGCCGCCCCCCTGGCGTCGAGCCGGTCGCGCCACAATTTGCCGGTCGCCGAACGCAATACGCCGAGAAACGCCGGCGGCAGTTCAACGGGAAGTGCGGATGCGGGAAGCGTCATGATGCCTTCGAGACATAGGGGCAAAGCCGCCGCTCGGCAAACGCCAACCGGGGCGACGGTGCGGCTGCGCGCGAATCGCTGCGGCCAGGTTGACACAACCTCGGCCACGTCAGCTTTGAGCCTATGCCGACAAAAACGACTTGCACAAAGAAGATGCAACTTGTCCCCGTAATACTATCCGCGGGACGGCGGAACATAAACCAATCGTTAGCCATGATCCCCGACAAAGGAGTCGAACACGCTCCCGTTGAGTCTCCGCCGATCCGCAGAAGACCGGCAGCCGCACAAAGACTGAGGAATTCCCGCCAATGTCCGTCGCGCTTCGCTCCCAAACCGCAAACGTAACAAAACAGTCAGCCAATACAGCGGGCGCCGAGAACGAGGCCGACGTTTCCGCGCTGATCGCCAGATTGACCGCCGAGGTCAACCAGGTCGCCTGCGAGAAGACCAAGTCGATCCAGAAGATCACCAACCAGATGAAGATGCTGGCGCTGAACGCGCTGATCGAGAGCTCGCGCGCCGGCGCCCAGGGCGCGGGCTTTGCCGTGGTGGCGCAGGAAGTCCGCAACGTCGGCCAGCAGGTCGAGACCATCGCCCGCGAGCTCGAAAGCCAGCTCACCAACCGGACCGGCAATCTGATGAACTCGATCGCGCAGATGGCCGACCGCTCGCGCGGCGAGCGCATGGTCGATCTGTCACTGAATGCCATCGAGCTGATCGACCGCAATCTCTATGAGCGCACCTGCGACGTGCGCTGGTGGGCGACCGACTCCGCCGTCGTCGATTGCGCGGCGGCGCCCGAGGCCGCAGCGGTCGCACATGCGTCGGAACGGATGGCCGTGATCCTTGGCGCCTATACCGTCTATCTCGATCTCTGGCTGTGCGATCTCGATGGCCATGTGCGCGCCAACGGCCGCGCCGATCGCTTTGGCGTCGTCGGCCAGAACGTGGCGCACACCAAGTGGTTTCGCGCGGCACGGGACCTGCGCTCCGGCGACGAATACGCAATCGGCGACGTCGAATGCCAGCCCTTGCTCGGCAATGCCCAGGTCGTGACCTATTGCGCCAGCGTTCGCGCCGGCGGCAAAGCCCATGGCAAGCCGACCGGCGTGCTGGCGGTTCATTTCGACTGGGAGCCGCAGGCCCGCGCCATCGTCCAGGGCGTGCGTGTCGGCGCCGCCGACAAGGCACGCGTGCTGCTGGTCGATTCGAATTTCCGGGTGATCGCGGCGTCCGACGGTCAGGGCCTGCTCACCGAGCGCGTCTCGCTTCCGCTGGAGGGACGGCGCTCCGGCTTCCATCAGGACCGCTCCGGCGCACTGGTCGCGTTCCACGCCACGCCCGGCTACGAGACCTACAAGGGCCTCGGCTGGTTCGGCGTGATCCAGGGCGGCGCGGGATAGGCTGCGCAAGGGCACCAGCGCGTAGGATGGGTGGAGCGAAGCGATACCCATCAGCTGCGGTGCGAAGGTGATGGGTTTCGCGAGGCTCAACCCATCCTACGTCCTTCCGTACGGCTGCGGAAATGCCTACCTTTCAACCCATGACCAAACTGCTCGAACATGCGGTCGACAGGGTACGCGCCCTACCCAGCGAGGTGCAGGACGAACTTGCGCGCCTGCTTTTGCAGGTGGCCGGCGAAGAGCAAACCGTTATTCGATTAACGTCAGAGGAACGCGCCGACCTCGCCGAAGCAGATGCGGAAATCGCCCGAGGGGAGTTCACCACGGACGAACAGATGCGCTCGATCCTGGCAAAGCGTCCTGTGTGAGGTTAGCGCGCGGCTCTGCAGCGCGTAGGATGGGTGGAGCGGAGCGATACCCATCAGCTGCGGTACACGAAGGCGATGGGTTTCGCGAAGGCTCAACCCATCCTACGCGCTACGTGCTGCGCAGCATCCGGGGCTAGATCGATTGCCGAAAAGCGAGATAGTCGGCCGCGCAACGGTCGATCGCCTCCATCTGCGGCACGTGCCCGACGCCGCTCAGCAGGATCGGCCGAGCGTTCGGAATCAGCCGCTTGAACGTTTGAAGCGCGGATGGAGGCACAAGGCGATCGGAATCTCCCCAGACAAGCAATGTCGGGGCCTTGATCCCGGAAAGCCGCTTTTCGAGATCGTAGCCGGCGACGTCGGCCATGATCCGGTCGAATATCTTCTTGTGCAATTCATAATTGGCCGCGGCCCGCCGGCCCAACGTCTGCCAGACGCAGTACGGAAGCGTCGGGAGCTTCACCATGGCAAGCCCCATCACGCCGCGGAGATCCTGCGGCGTGCGGCAGCAAAGCAGATATTCGCCGCGCCTGTACGCCTCCATCGCCACCGAACCTTCCAGATCGGCCGTTCCGGCCGCCGCAATCAGCCAAAGGCTGGCGATCATTTCGGGATGGGAGGATGCAAGACCGGCGCTGATCCATCCTCCCATCGAGTGACCGCCCAGATGCACCTGGCGCAGTCCAACGGCTTCAATGAACTGACGCAGATGATCGACCTGCGCCTGAATGCCGTAGTCGGCCGCCTCGGGCTTGTCGCTGTCGCCAAACCCGGGAAGATCGGGAAGGATGACGCGGAATTGCTGCTTCAGTTTTCCAGCGACGTCCAGCATCGTGCCTCGATCCACCCCCATGCCGTGAACCAGAACCAGCGGCTCTCCTGTGCCCGCTTCCCAATACGCGATGTTGAAGCCTGGTATGCGAACCCTGTTGTCGGAAAAGCCCATGACCTTCAGGCGAAGCGCGAGGAGTTGCCGCGCGGTGAATTCAGGGAAAAGGTAATTGAGGCAGATCATGCAAATCAGAACGAGTGCAACAACGAGTGCTGCGTAAACCATGTTTCCCCCCATCGACACAAAGTCAGAGAAATTCGACTCGCTTGGAGCGCCGTCAGCCTTCGATGCGCGCAAAGCGCGCACGCCTCAGGATAACGACGGGGTGCGCGGCAGCCGTGCTAGCACCCCAACCTATCGGCGATCCCGCCGAAATCCTTGGCGACGATGTCCCAGTCGCCCCTGGCCTCGAAATCATACTTCTGGTGCGGGCCGTATTCGGTCGGACGCGCGACGAAGGCGGTCTTCAGCCCGTTCTGCTGCGCCGCTTTCAGATCGCCGTTGTGGGCGGCGACCATCATCACCTGCTCCGGCGGCAGGCAGAGCAACTTTGCCGCGCCGAGATAGGTTTCGGGATCCGGCTTGTAGTGCTCGAACAGTTCTGCCGACATCACGAGGTCCCACGGCAGGCTGGCGAACTTCGCCATGTTGGTCAGCAGCGCGACGTTGCCGTTGGAGAGCGGCGAGATGATGTACTTCTGCTTCAGCCGCGTCAGGCCGGGCACGCTGTCGGGCCAGGGGTGCAGACGATGCCAGCCCATCGTCAGGTAATGCAGATCGGCGTCGCTCAGTCCCTTGATCGACATATCGGCGACCAGTTTTTCCAGCGACCGCCGGTGCAGCGTGTCCAGTATCTGATAGCCACGCTCGGGATGCTTTCGGACCTCGTCCATCGAGGCCATGTAGACGCCGCGCCAGCCGTCGACCAAAGCGGTCCAGTCGGCCTTGATGCCGGAGGTTTCCGACCATTTGGTGAAATCGTTGATGAGGCTGGTGCGCCAGTCGACGACGGTGCCGAACACGTCGAACACCAGCGCCTTCACCGCGGACACGTCGGACATGCGAGCCTCCCCTTTTCTTCTTGTCATTCCGGGGCGATGCGCAGCATCGAGCCCGGAATCCATTTTGCTCTCACTCCGCGGATGAATGGATTCTCTGATGTGCAATTGCACATCAAAGCTCGTGCTTCGCGCGCCCCGAATGACAACTCAATCCAGGTGGAATTTATCCAACTGCCGGTGTTCGGCCTTGATGTAGCGCACCGTGCCGGTGACCGAGCGCATCACCACCGTTTCGGTCTCGATGACGTCCTTGCGGAACTTGACGCCCGAGAGCAGCGAGCCTGTCGTGACGCCGGTTGCCGCAAACAGGCAGTCGCCCCGCACCATGTCCTCGATCCCGTAGATCATCCTCGGATCGGTCACGCCCATCTTGTGCGCGCGCTCACGCTTCTCGTCGCTGTCGAGGATCAGCCGGCACTGCATCTGGCCGCCGATGCAGCGCAGCGCTGCCGCCGCCAGCACGCCCTCGGGCGCGCCGCCGGTGCCGATATACATGTCGACGCCGGTGTTATCGGGATCGGCGCAATGGATCACGCCCGCCACGTCGCCGTCGGTGATCAGCCGCACCGCAGCGCCGGTCGAGCGGACGCCTGCGATGATATCGGCGTGGCGCGGGCGATCGAGCACCAGCACCGTGATCGCCGCGGGCTCGACGCCCTTGGCTTTCGCAAGGCGGCGGACATTGTCGGCAGGCGACGCGTCGAGTTCGACCACGCCCTTGGCGTAGCCCGGGCCGACCGCGAGCTTCTGCATGTAGACGTCGGGCGCATGCAACAGCGTGCCGCCATCGGCCATCGCCATGGTCGCGATCGCGCCCGGCATGTTCTTGGCGCACAACGTAGTGCCTTCCAGCGGGTCGACGGCAATGTCGACCTGGGGACCGGCGTTCAGCCCGACCTTCTCGCCGATGAACAGCATCGGCGCCTCGTCGCGCTCGCCCTCGCCGATCACGATGGTGCCTTCGATCGGCAGCTTGTTGAGTTCGCGGCGCATCGCATCGACCGCGGCCTGGTCCGCCGGCTTCTCCTGGCCGTGGCCGCGCAGCCGCGCGGCCGAAACCGCCGCGCGTTCCGTCACCCGCACGATCTCGAGCGTCAGGATGCGCTCGAGCAGTAACTGCGGCGGAACGGAAATATGGGTCGACATCGGCTCACTCCTTTGAAACCTGCACGGGCCCCCGGCCCGATCAATCGTTCAACGCGCAGCTTATGCAATTCGCGCGCTAGTTTTTCTCGATTCGTATCACCTGCGGTCGGCCGCTGATCACCTTGTCGCGTTGTACCGCCTCTAGCGCACGATACACCGCATCCTCTGATGTTGCGTAGGTAATCAGGATGACCGGAACCGGTGACGCTTTTTTCGTGGCACCATTCAGGTCGACACCTTCGGGATGCCGCTGCACGATCGACTCCAGTGAAATCTTCTGTTCGGCCAGGCGCGTGGCGATGGTAGCGGCGGTACCGGCGAGGTCACGCGCCATCAGGCGGATGTAGTAACCGCCCTCGTGGCGCTCCATCGGCGCCTTGCTGGTTTCGCGCAGCCGCTCCACCGGGCGCCCGAACGGTTTTGCGCGAATACCACGCGCCACGTCGGCGATGTCGGCCACCACGGCAGACGCCGTTGCAGCCCCGCCGGCGCCCGGTCCCACCAGCGTGATCGGTGGAATGCCTTCGCCGTCGATGGTGACGGCGTTGGTGACGCCCATCACCTGCGCAATCGAGGATGATTTCGGCACCATGGTCGGATGCACGCGCTGCTCAATGCCCTTCGCCGTGCGTACCGCCACGCCAAGCAGTTTTACGCGATAGCCCAGTTCCTCCGCCGCGCGAAGATCTTCCGGCGTGATCGAGGAGATGCCTTCGACATAGACCGCGCTCTGCGCCACCCTGGTGCCGAAGGCGAGGCTGGCCAGGATTGCAAGCTTCTGCGCGGTGTCGTGGCCGTCGACGTCGAACGACGGATTGGCTTCGGCATAGCCGAGCCGCTGCGCATCCTTCAGGCATTCGGCAAACGACAGGCCCTCCTGCTCCATCCGGGTCAGGATGTAATTGCAGGTGCCATTGAGGATGCCGTAGACGCGATTGACGCCGGTGCCGCAAAGCCCCTCGCGAAGGGTCTTGATGACGGGAATGGCCGCGCCGACCGCCGCCTCGTAGTTCAGGGCGCCGCCATGCTTCTCGGCGGCCTTCGCCAGCCGGATGCCGTGCTTGGCGATCAGCGCCTTGTTGGCTGTGACCACCGACTTGCCGGCCTTCAGCGCGGCCTCGATCGCCGACAGCGCCGGCTCACCGGAGCCGCCCATCAGTTCGACGAAGCAATCGATGTTGGGGTCAGTGGCCAACGCCAGCGGGCTTTTGGCCCAGTCGATGCCGCGCAGGTCGAGCGAACGCTTCTTTGCCTTCGAGCGTGCAGTGACGGCAACGACGCGCACGCCGCGCCCGCTGCGCTCGGACAGCGTCCGCGACTGCTCTTCGATGAGGCGGACGACTTCGGCGCCAACAGTGCCGAGCCCCGCGATACCCACTTTCAGGGGTGCGACCATGAATGAGAGAACCTGCAATAAAAGGAATTAGCGCCGGTTGGCGAGAGGAACCACGTTGTGCAACGTTTCAATGCCGCTTTCAAGGAAGCGCCGCACCCCGCGGGCGGCCTGACGGATACGTTGCTCGTTTTCCACCATGGCGATGCGGACATAGCCCTCGCCATGCTCGCCGAAGGCGACGCCCGGCGAAACCACCACGCCGGACTTCTCCACCATCAGGGTCGCGAACTGCATGCTGCCGACGCCCTCGAAGGTCTTGGGCAGCGGCGCCCAGGCGAACATCGAGGCCTGCGGCGGCGGAATCTCCCAGCCGGCCCGGCCAAACGATTCGACCAGCGCGTCGCGGCGCTTGCGGTAGGTGTCGCGCATTTCCTTGATGCAATCGTCCGGTCCGTTCAGCGCGGCGGTGGCGGCGACCTGAATGGGCGTGAACGCGCCGTAGTCGAGGTAGGATTTCACCCGCGCCAGCGCGGCGATGATGCGCTCGTTGCCGACGGCAAAGCCCATGCGCCAGCCCGCCATCGAGAACGTCTTCGACATCGAGGTGAACTCGACGGCGACGTCCATCGCGCCGGGAACCTGCAGCACCGAGGGCGGCGGATTGTTGTCGTCGAAATAGACTTCGGCGTAGGCCAGATCCGACAGGATGAAGATCTCGTGCTTCTTCGCGAACGCCACCAGATCCCGGTAGAAATCGAGGTCGGCGACATAGGCGGTCGGATTGGAGGGATAGCAGACGATCAGCGCGATCGGCTTCGGGATCGAGTGGATGATCGCGCGTTCCACCGCCTCGAAAAACTGCGGCGTCGGTTCCGAGGGCACCGAGCGGATCACGCCGCCCGCCATCAGAAAGCCGAAGGCGTGAATCGGATAGCTTGGATTGGGGCACAGCACGACGTCGCCGGGCGCGGTAATCGCTTGCGCCACGTTGGCAAAACCTTCCTTCGAGCCGAGGGTGGCCACGATCTGGGTGTCCGGATTGAGTTTCACGCCGAACCGCCGCCCGTAATAGGCGGCTTGCGCCTTGCGCAGGCCGTTGATGCCGCGCGAGGCCGAGTAGCGATCGGTCCGCGGCTTGCCCAGCGTCTCCTTCAGCTTCTCCAGCACATGGGGCGGCGTCGGCAGGTCCGGATTGCCCATGCCCATGTCGATGATGTCGGCCCCGGCATTGCGCGCGGCCGCCTTGGCCTGGTTGACCTTCTCGAACACGTAAGGCGGCAGACGGCGGATGCGGTAAAAATCTTCCATGGGACCCTTGCTCCGACAACCGGCAGGACAGAATCGGGGGAACCTTCGCGGCTATCGAAACCGGATTGGGTTTCGGTCAGAAGTCGCGCTCAATCAAGGATTTAGAGCGAATTCGGGCGCGAGGTCCCCGGAGCTCTGGACCCGCAATGCGGTTGAATTGGGTTCTTTTACCACGGGAGCCCGGCAGCGCCAGTTCTTATGGCGCTTTCAAGCCCCCGCTCCGGACCTGATCCGGGGGCGGCCGATAGCGGCCGGGACAGCGCGTCAAAACGGCGGCCTTTTCATTTCTTGGCCGGCTTTGCCGGGGTGGAAGCCGTCGCCTGACGGTCCCGGGCGGCCGTCAAATCTGACTGAATTTTAGCCAGTTCGGCCGGCTTGATCGCCTCCTCGTTGCGGTCCGGCGGCAGGTCATGCACCGGTAGATAGCCACCGGCTTCCTTCGGACGCTCGGGCGCGCCAGCCGGCACGCCAAGGCCCGGCATATCCGCGATCTGCGTCGAGCAGCCGCCGAGCGCAAATGCCGTCGCGACCAGCGCGGCAATCGACCACAGCCTTATCGTTCGATCTGCCGGCATCCGTCCGGAAATCCCCAACTACCTCTGCACCGCATCGCGATCGCATCTATGCGGTGGTACGAGCTTTGCAACGCCAAACTGTCCCGCGGCGTTGATTTCGCTCTAACCGTTCAAACCATTGTCGCCCGAAACGATTAAAGCCCGAAGAGCAAATGTGATCGGTGCGGCTGCAATGTGTACAATGTGTCCGAACACGCAAACTTTATCGCACTGCAACAGGGTTAACCCCAACCCTCTTGCCATCAATCCACGCGGTGACGAACGCGAAACGAAGCTATAGTGTCCTTGATATGAGCGACGTCAACACCGAAACGCAGTCTGCGAAAACCTTCAACGCCGAAGCCTTCGCCATGAACATCGCCAAGGCGATGGAGACGAGCGGTCAGGCGCTCGCGGCCTATCTCAAGCCGCGCGAGGGAGGGGAACCGAAGGACAAGCCGCCCAGCGAAATCGGTGAGGTCATCAAGACCTTCACCAAGGTGGCTGAATACTGGCTGACGGACACGCAACGCGCCGAAGAGCTGCAGACCAGGATGGCCAAGGCCTATCTCGATCTCTGGGGCCAGGCCGCACGTCGCATGGCCGGCGAAGCGGCCAAGCCCGCGATCGAACCGTCGCCGCGCGACAAGCGTTTCAAGGATCCGGAGTGGAAATCGAACCAGTTCTTCGATTTCGTGCTGCAGCTCTATCTGCTCACCGCGCAATGGGCGCAAGAACTGGTGAAGAACGCCGAGGGCGTCGATCCGCACACGCGCAAGAAGGCCGAGTTCTACGTTCAGCAGATCACCAACGCGATCGCGCCGTCGAATTTCATCCTCACCAATCCGGAAGTGTTGCGCGAGACGCTGGCCTCGAACGGCGACAATCTCGTGCGCGGCATGAGGATGCTGGCCGAGGACATCGAAGCCGGCCGCGGCACCCTGCGCATCCGCCAGTCCGACCCGTCGAACCTCGTCGTCGGCGTCAACATGGCGACGACGCCGGGCAAGGTGATCTTCCAGAACGAGCTGATGCAGCTCATCCAGTACACGCCGGCCACGGAGACCGTGCTGCGCACGCCGCTCCTGATCGTGCCACCCTGGATCAACAAGTTCTACATTCTCGATCTCAAGCCGGAAAAATCCTACGTCAAATGGTGCGTCGACCAGGGCATCACCGTGTTCGTGATCTCCTGGGTCAATCCGGACAAGGAGCTCGGCAAGAAGACCTTCGACGACTACATGAAGCAAGGTCCGCTCACCGCGATGGACGTCATCGAAAAGGTGACGGGTGAGATGAAGGTCCATACCGCCGGCTACTGCGTCGGCGGCACCCTGCTCGCCTCGACACTGGCCTGGCTCGCCGAGAAACGGCGCCAGCGCGTCACCTCGGCGACGTTCTTTGCGGCGCAGGTCGACTTCACCCATGCCGGCGATCTGCTGGTGTTCGTCGACGAGGACCAGATATCGACGCTGGAACGCGAGATGGAAGAAAGGGGCGTGCTCGAAGGCAGCAAGATGGCGATGGCCTTCAACATGCTGCGCTCCAACGACCTGATCTGGTCCTATGTCGTCAGCAACTATCTGAAGGGACAGGCGCCCTCCTCGTTCGACCTGCTGCACTGGAATTCCGACGCCACGCGGATGCCGGCGGCCAACCATTCCTATTACTTGCGCAACTGCTATCTGGAAAACCGGCTCTCCTCCGGCAGCATGGTGCTCGACAACACGCTGCTCGACCTGTCGAAGGTCAAGGTGCCCGTCTACAATCTGGCGACCAAAGAGGATCACATCGCGCCCGCGGACTCCGTGCTCTACGGCTCGCAGTTCTTCGGCGGCCCGGTAAAGTATGTGCTGTCCGGTTCCGGCCACATCGCCGGCGTGGTCAACCCGCCGGCCGGCGGCAAGTACCAGTACTGGACCAACGACAACATCAGGGATGTCACGCTCGCCGACTGGATGAAGAACGCGACCGAACACAAGGGCTCGTGGTGGCCCGACTGGCGGCAATGGCTGGAGAGCCTGGACGCCGAGCAGGTGCCCGCGCGCGCCGTCGGCTCCGAGGAGATGCCGCCGATCGAGGACGCGCCCGGCAGCTACGTCAAGGTCCGCGCATAGCGCCGCCGTATGCGGTTCGCTATAATCAGCCGTCCCGCGCCGGGATTCGAAATCGTTTGAGGGGAAACCAATGACGCGTGAATTGTTCTGGCTCACTCTGACCGTGATTTTGACCGGGCTGTTGTGGATCCCCTACATCATCAATCGCTGTCAGGTGCGCGGCCTTTCCGGCGCCATGGCCAACCCCTCGCGCAACGACAAGCCGCATGCGGACTGGGCCAACCGGCTGATGTTCGCGCACGACAACGCGGTTGAGAACCTCGTCATCTTCGCGCCGCTGGTTTTGATCCTCAACGCCATCGACTATTCCGACAAGTGGACCGTAATGGCCTGCGCCGTGTACTTCTGGTCCCGCGTCGCCCATTTGATCGTCTACACGCTGGGCTTGCCGATCTTCCGCACGCTGGCCTTCACCGTCGGCTTCCTCGCGCAGGCCGTGCTGGCGCTGGCGATCTTCAAGCTGGTTTGAGGCGACTAGCCCTCGGGCATCCATCTCCTTGCATCGTCATCCGGGGCGCTGAGGGGCCACTCCGGAATCCTGAGATTCCGGTTGGGTTATGGTGAACCCACTCCGGGGAGGGGTTCGGCCTTATAGACAGGCCGCGGCGGCGCTGCACCGAGCGGCCCCATTGAGGCTGGCTCAGGCCGGTCAGGAGACAAATTTCACGTTGTCGACTGCACGGCGGTAGAACATACTATCCAGGCTATTGGAAGAATTGGGCTGACGGCATTCCGACAAAATTCATTTAGCCCAGTTTGGGGCGATACGTCTTGTAACCACCCGCTGCATAAATTGTTCATGGCAGAAAAGAGCCCCTGCTCTGACGACAGCTTTTATCGGAATTGAACGGCATAGCCCATCATTATCCATGACGACACAAGGCGAAATGAAAACATCGACCGCACGATTTCAATTGAGGGTGTTAGGGTCGATAGAGCTTGCTGTAAAGGAAACCGGCGAGCCCATTCCACTTCAGTCCGCCAAGATGCGCGCCCTGCTCGTCTATCTTTCCGCGGCGCCCAACTTCAGCGAAAGCCGCCGAAAACTGGCGTCGCTATTATGGAGCAGAAGCGGCGAGGAGCAAGCGCGTCAAAGCCTGCGACAACTCCTGAGCAACTTCCGGCGAGGCGCTGCTTCGCGGGCTGCCGACATGATTGCGTTCGACGATTCGACCGTAGGGCTCGACACGTCCCTGTTGGCCATCGATCGGTCGGCGCTGGCGGACTGGCGTTCGGCGTCTGAAGCTTCGGACATCCGGCAAATTGCCGATTCGTATCGGGGTGATTTTGGCAGCGAGGCAGAAATCGGCGAGGCCGAGTTTGATGATTGGCTGGCCAATGAGCGTTTGCGAACCAGGGAGATTGCAATCGCAGTTTTCGACCGCTTGGTCCGCATGTTGGCCGAACGTGGGGAACGCGCCGAAGCTTTGTCGGTCGCCAATCGTTTGGTGGAAATCGACCCGTTGAGAGAGGAAACTCAGCGCCTTGTCATCGCGCAGGAAGCTGCAGCCTCAGGACGAGCGTCTGCCATGCAGCGGTTTGAGACATTCCGGATTCTTCTTCGGGAAGAACTGGGCGTTCGCCCTGAGGCGGCGACGCAAGAGTTGATCGAGCAGCTTCGGCGAAAAAAGGGATCGGCACCTGAGAGCATCAACGAGCCGTCCGGGGAGATTCCGGATCCGGCCCCGCTTCCCGTGCTGCCGGGGCCTGGCGCTTCGGTAGCCCGCCGAACATACAAATATGCCGTTGCTGCCCTTATCCTCGCAGCCTTGGCTGTGGGTATATCGATCGGCTATCGGGTATGGAACAGCTCCGCGGATTCGATCTCTTATGTTGGTGAAGACTCCGGCCGGGTCTCGGTCGTTGTCCTGCCGTTTGAAACCGCAGGAGGCCGCAACTTGCCAGAGGTCCAAACCGCCGGTCTTGAGGCGGAGACCGTTCTTGCCTTTGCACGCAATAATCGCCTTTCGATCGTTGCCGCGCAGGGCGGTACCTTGCCTCGCGATCCCGTCAACCTCGGGCGCTCCCACCGTGCGCGCTATGTGGTGCAGACTAGGCTCAAGGAATCTCAGCTCGAGATCCACGCAGATATCAACTTGTTTGACGCGACAACCGGTGTCAGCGTCTGGGCCGGGCCACTGTCCGTAACCGCAACGGAGTCCGCATCGGTCAGATTTGCACGCCAGTTCTATCGGTATGTCTACACCGAAATTGCGCTACACCGCGCCAAGACATTATCCGATGCCGCAACCGACTCGATCCCGGCGCTGCTATGGCGGGCCGCAGCTGCCCGAATTCGGACGCGGGTGGGTAACGCAGATACATCTGAAGTCGAGTTGTTTGAGGAAGTCCTCAAGCAGGATTCAAACCAGCTCTATGGCCTCCTCGGAGTATCGGAGCACTACATCCTGAAGGTCGCGCGCGAACAGAGCCAGGCGCGCGCACAGGATATCGAGCGTGCTAAAAGTCTTTTGCTTCGTGCGCGAGAGCAGGCCCCCAACTTGGCCGAAGTAGCCTTCGGCATGGGCATGATCGACAAGCTGCAAGGCAAGTTCGAGCAGGCCGGCCTCGAATTCGAACGCGCCTTTCTGCTGGATCGGACCCACTGGAATGCCGCCGCCCAGGCCGCACATATCAAGCTGTTTCTGGGCCGGTTTGAGGATGCCTACGCGCAAATGGAAGGGGTAACGAACTATCTGCTGCCGGACATAGCCTCGGCTGAGACTGCCTATATCGCCGGCGAAACAGCGCTCATGGCCGGATATCCGGAGCGGGCGATCACATATCTCGACCTCGCCATCAGCGGCAACCCCACCGTCTCCCGTATTCACGGAATGCGGGCGGCCGCTCTTCACCGCGCCGGCCGAAAGTCCGAGGCGGCCATCGCCGCCGCGACATCCAGGAGCCTGTCGCCGACCTATACGCCCGAAATGATGGCCCGCCGGGGTGGAATCAACGCCAGTGCCCGGTACAAATCGGCTCGCGACGAATATGTCGCGGCCTTCAAAATGGCCCTGGCGGCAGAGCCGACCAACTAAACCGCGGCTTGCGCGAGAAATTTCCCCGATTGACGGCACTTTGACGGCCACTTGACGGTGCCTGTGCTGGCCTCTGTTGCATGACAACAGGAGGCTTAAATGAAATCTCGTCTATTGGGCGCGCTTGCGGGCGCGGCGCTATGTTCGATTGCCTCGCAGGCATCCGCCACCATCGTCAATGTCACCTACCAGGGGATCGTGACCTATGATCGTGACCTGACTGGCGTTTTCGGAACTGTCGGCGGAAGCAATGATCTGGTCGGGCAGTCCTACACTGCGAAATTCACGTTCGATACCTCGCTTGGGACTTCCACTAGCAATCCGGGCCCCTACGCCGATCAGCGAGTTTACGGTGGCACAGGCTACGGCACCACGTCACCCGTGATCAGCTCGACCGTTACCATCGGTAGCGTGACGGTCTCCGTCCCCGCGACGTATATCGGTACGGCTGCTACCCAATATAATACCGATGGTTCTGGGTTTGGCCAACAAACTCACCTTGCGCGATACAATAATTCAGCAAACAACATTTACGCGGATTTGTCTTCGCAAGCCTACGTTTACGCCTACGACGGCAGCGTCCCTTTCTCGCTCACCGGCCCGTTTACCTACACTCCGACCTACGTCGGCTATCTGAGCTTTAACGACTACGTCTACGATCGCAATCTCGGCCAAGTTATTCAAGACACCTATGTCCAAGCCAATGTGACCAGTCTTACCGTCACCACGGGCGTGCCCGAACCCTCCACATGGGCCATGATAATTCTCGGCTTCGCAGGCGTCGGCTTCGCTGCCTACCGGCGCGGGAGCAATTCCGTTCGTTGGGTGTAATCGAGCCGCCTTCGGGCGGCTTTCGTTTGCCCGGACATCTTTATCTTTGGGTTGAACATTGCGGATTCGAAAATATGGAGTCTTGGAAATGATTGGACGCTTATTGATCGCAAGTTTGGGGGCTGTGCTTGCCTACGCTCCGGCTTCTGCAACACCGGTCTACAGCCAATTTATTGCGTTCGGTGACAGTACGCTCGACAGCGGCTGGTGGAAGGGGGCTCTCGCAACGCCTGGCCAGTGCGATGGTGCAGCCTCGCCTTGCGGGACCGGCAATCCCACCCGAGACACACTTATACGCAATGCTATCGCCAACGGGGGTACAGGTGCCCCGGTGGGTGTCGGCCTGATGCACTCTGAAGTGCTTGCCGGGAAGTTTGGACTGACGGCTATTCCCGCAAACCAGCCCGGAGGCACGAATTATGCAATCAGCGGATCAAAGAACGATGTATTTGCCGGGACCGGGAACCTTTATCCCAACCCCAATCTTCCATCCACCGTCGGCCAAATAAACAACTATTTGACGAGCACCGGCGGGACTGCAAATTCCAGCGCGCTCTACGTCTTCAGTTCAGGAGGTAATGACCTTTCCTACGCGAATGACACATACGGTGCGAACTTTGCTGCCAAGCAGGCGTATCTGACGACCCAAATCAATGCGTATGTAAGCAAGATCGATTTCCTCCAGGGCGTAGGAGCCAGGAATATTCTTGTTGAAGGTGTGCAAGCCAGCGGACCGCTGGGCATCTATTACAACGATACGCTTCGTGCCGCGCTCAACAGCGCTGAAGTTGACTACATATACGCCGATGTCGCGGGGCTCATAGCGACCGTAAAAGCGAATCCGACGGCGTATGGATTTACCCCATTTACGGTCGCGCCGGGAATCAATGGTCCGACGACCGGCTCCGCGTGTGTTGCTGGCGCAGGATCGGGATGGGGTCAATGGTGTGCCAACAAGACCACCAGTGACGGTACTTACGCGCGGCTGAGATCAGTCGATTCCGAGGAAACGAGCTTCTATTCTGACGATCAGCATCTTTCCGCAGCAGGGCAACGAATCCTGGCCGAGTACGAATATGGTTTGTTGCAAACCGCCATCCCCGAGCCCTCGACATGGGCGATGATGATCCTCGGCTTTGCTGGCGTCGGATACATGGCGTATCGACGCAAGTCAAAGCCAGCATTGATGGCCGTCTGATCCATCATCAGGGTTGAATTGAGAAGCCGCCTGCGGGCGGCTTCTCGTTTGCGACGAATCTTCTTGCCTCTGAAACAGCGCTCAGTACTTCGCAACGACCGGCGAATTGAAGTGGTAGTTGATGCCGGTGCGGAAGACGTGCTCGGTCACCGAACGGGTCGCGGTCGCCGTGGTAGCGCCGATGATGAAGTTGTCCGACGTCGAGCCGAGGTCGACATAGAGATATTCGGTCTTGGTCGTCCAGTTCGGGCCCAGCAATCCCAGCAGCGTAAACGGTGTTTCGATGCCCGCGCCTGCGGTCCAGCCAGTATTGGTGTGCGAGAACGATTGCGTGACCGGGCCGACGAAGGAGTTCGTGTTGATCTTGGTCTTGATGCTGCCGTAGGCGAGACCGCCGGTCGCGTAGAACAAGGTCGATCCGACCGAATAACCCAGCCGCCCGCGCACAGTGCCGAACCACGGCAACGTGGCATCGTAAGCCGCCATGACCCCGGGTGTGCAGGTGAGAACGCACGTCTTGTTGTCTTTCTGGGTGCTGCCCTGAATATCGGCCTCCAGACCGAATACCCAGTTGGCCGCCTGCCAGTTGTAGCCGGCCTGGACGCCGCCATTGATGCCATCAGGCGCGAGGTTGAAGGTTTCGAGAATCGCCGCGGCCGGTACGCTCAGCGAGCTGCGATCGCGCCCGGTGCCGGATCCGAAATTGCCGCCGAGATAGAAGCCGGCCCAGTTGGCCGCGGCGACCGGCGCATAGGCCGAATTGCCGCCGATGCGGTAGTTCAAACCTACCCGAAAGATGTTTTCACGAATCTCGGTGTTGATCGGGGTCGCAGCAAACAGTGTCGAAGCGTCGGTCTTGTTGCCGAGATTGAGGTAGAGATACTCGATCTTTCCGGTCCAGTTGCCGCCCAGCGCGGCTTCGACACCGCTGCCGACAACCCATCCACTCTGTGTACGGTCGGTCGAAAACGTCGAGTTGACGCCGAGTGCCGACTGGGTCGCATCGGTCTTGACGTTTCCGAACGCGTAGCCGGCGGTCACATAGCTCAGCACCGGACCATTGGCGATGCCGATGCGCCCGCGCGCGGTCCCGAACCAGTCGAGCTTCTGGCGATAGGCGGTGTTGACCCCGAGAATCGCAAAATTGGTGCGATCATCGCTCAGGCCGGCACCCTGAATATCGGCTTCGACACCGAAAACGATGGGTCCAAGCACCGAACCCGTTTGCCAGTTGTAACCGATCTGGCCGCCGCCGAAGCCCCCTTGCGGCGAGACGTAGAACGAATAGGGCGATCCTGCGCCGATCCAGTCGTGCTGAAAGCGATCACGGCCGATACCGACGCCGGCGTTGACGCCGATGTAGAAGCCGGTCCAGTCGTAGACGGCGGCCAATGCGGGAGCTTTGGTGTAAGGGCGGGCGGCGAGGTCTGCGGCGATCGTCGGGGCGGATCCCAGGCCAACGAGAGCGGTGGCCAACAGGTACTTCTTCAATTTCATTTACGGCATTCCCAGTCCGGCATTCCAAAACTTTCCAACACACGCGCTGTTGGCACTCGGAATGTGCTTACTGGATTCGTATCTTAAAGCTGTAGCCTGCCAGCCACATCCTCCGGGGATTTCTCTCACGTGACGAACTGCGGCAATATCCGGGCAATATCACGGGCTTGGAAGCCGTTCTTCAGCCGCCTTTTCGAGCCACGACGAACAACATCGACGCTATCTTGTCGTCGAACCCTCTGACTTCGCCGCTCTCGATCGACAGCGAGTTCCACCGGCCCGCTTTGGCATAGGTCGCGTGCAGCCAGTCCGGCGACGGGTAATTGTAATAGCGATTGAGCGTATCACGGCCGCCGCCGTCGCCGGCCTTGTAGCTGGCGTAGAAGACGCCCGCAGGCCTCAGCGCGCGCCAGATCCGCGCAAGAACATCCGCGAGCTCCGGCCTCGGCACATGAAGCAGACAGGCATTGGCCCAGACGGCGTCATAGGCATCGACCTCGTCGAGTTCATGAAACAGCAGCGTCTCGACCGTGCGGCCGAGATGCTTTGACGCGACATCAGCCATTTCCGGCGATCCGTCGGTCGCGCGCACCTCGAATCCACGCGCCAGCATTTCCGCGGTGTCGCCACCAGCGCCGCAGCCGAGTTCGAGGATGGAAGCGCCCGGCGGAAGCGGCGCCAGAAACGCCGTCAACCGCGCCTGGCGCGAGGTGAACGTGCGCCTGGCATAGGCCTCGGCGTTGCCGCGATAGAACTGCAGCGTCTCCTCGTCCACCGCAGCACCTCGTGTCATGGGAACAGCGCGATCTGTTCCAGCCCCGCCGTCTCGGGGAGCCCGAACATCAGGTTCATGTTCTGGATCGCCTGCCCGGCCGAACCCTTCACCAGATTATCGAGCGTGGAAATCACGATCGCCCGGTTCTTGATGCGGTCGGCGACGACGCCGATCTGCACATAGTTGGAGCCGCGCACGTTCTGGGTTTGCGGCAGCACGCCCTTCTTCGCGACATGCACGAACGGTTCGTCAGCGTAAGCCTTCTCCAGCGCGGTGCGCAGATCGTCCGGCGTTGCGCCGTTGAGCTTGACGTAGGACGTGCAGAGTTCGCCGCGCGCCATTGGGATAAGATGCGGCGTGAAGTTGATCGTCACCGCGGAGCCCGCGGCGACGCCGATCTCCTGCTCGATCTCGGGCGCGTGACGGTGGGTGCCGACCGAATAGGGCGACAGCCCCTCGCCCGCCTCGCTGAACAGCGTGTTCTGCTTCAATCCGCGCCCGGCGCCGGTGACACCCGATTTCGCGTCGATGACGATATCGTCGACGTCGATCAATTTGGCTTTCGCAAGCGGCACCAGCGCGAGCAGCGCCGCGGTCGGATAGCAGCCGGGACAAGCGACCAGCCGCGCGGAGGTGATCTTCTCCCGGTAGAACTCGGTGAGGCCATACACGGCTTCGCCCTGCAGCTCGAGCGCCCGGTGCTCGTGGCCGTACCATTGCGCATAGGTGTCCTTGTCGCGCAGCCGGAAGTCGGCCGACATGTCGAGAACCTTGATCTTCGGGTTGGCCTTGAGGACGGCGGCGATGATCTCCTGCGTGGTGCCGTGCGGCAGCCCGCAGAACACCGCGTCGAGGCTGGTCCAGTCGACCTTTTCCCATTCGACCAGCTTCGGCAGATCCAGCATGAAGAAGTGCGGAAACACCTCGCCCATCGACTTGCCGGCGTGGGTATTGGCTGTCAGAGCCGTGATCTCGGCATTCGGATGCCGCGCCAACAGGCGCACCGCGTCGGCTCCGGTGTAGCCGGAGGCGCCGAGAATGCCGATCTTCTTCGAGCTCATCACGCGTTCCTTTCAGGCGTCATTTGCAGGCGCATTTGATTGTCTTGCCGCGGTAGAATTGCAGCGTCGCTTCGTCCACCGGGCTCGCCTCGCGAGCCACGCCCGATCAGCTATTTCTCGGCAAGGCCCAGCATCAGCCGCATGTTCTGCACGGCGGCACCCGAGGCACCCTTGCCCAGATTGTCGAGCCGCGCGACCAGAACCGCCTGACGATGTTTCTCGCTGGCAAAGACATAAAGCTCCAGCTTGTTGGTCTCGTTGAGCGCCTCGGGCTCGAGCCGGCCGCCCTTGGTCGCCGCGTTCTCGAGCGGCATCACCAAGACGTAGCTGCTGCCGGCGTAGCGCTTTGCCAGCGCGGCGTGCAGGTCAGCTCCATCAGGCTTGCCCGT
Source organism: Bradyrhizobium sp. 170 (assembly GCF_023101085.1). NCBI lineage: Bacteria > Pseudomonadati > Pseudomonadota > Alphaproteobacteria > Hyphomicrobiales > Nitrobacteraceae > Bradyrhizobium > Bradyrhizobium sp. 170. Next base: position 4,753,599 of record NZ_CP064703.1, read on the forward strand.
CAGCGTGTCGAGATGCAGCGGCACCGAGACCAGCATGCCCTGCCGATAATTGCCGACCGACGGCACGAAGATCGGCCGCCGCGTCAGTTTTGAGTAGAGCTGCGTCTCCGGCAGATGCTTGTGCTCGAAGCCGAGACCATACAATTCGAAGGACGGCGCGCTGCCATCCTCGAAACTTGCGATCATCGACTTGCCGCCGCCCGAATAGCCGCTCACCGCGTTGATGGTGACGGGATAGTCCGCAGGCACGAGCCCCGCATCGACCAGCGGCCGCAGCAGCGCAATGCCGCCGGTCGGATAGCAGCCGGGATTGGAGACCTTTTGGGCTGCCCGTATCTTGTCGGCCTGGTCAGGCGTAAGCTCCGGAAAGCCGTAAGCCCAGTCGCTGGCGACCCGGAATGCGGTCGACGCGTCGAGCACCTTGGGGGCCGAAGCGCCCATGCTGTCGATCAAGGTTACGGTTTCCTTCGCCGCATCGTCAGGCAGGCAGAGGATGACGAGGTCCACCTCCTCCATCAGCGCGCGCTTGGCGCCCGCATCCTTGCGCTTCTCCTCGGCGATGTTTTTCACCACGACGTCGTTCTGCAGCCGAAGGCGCTCCGCAATGCCGAGCCCCGTCGTTCCGGATGCGCCGTCAACGAACACGGCGGGCTTGGTCGCGGCGCCGGCGGTCTTGTCGGTGATCTTGGGCTGGTGACCGTCGGTGAGGGTCATGGCACGGTCCTTTCGAGCTGGTTCGTTTCGTCGGCAAAGGCCTCTTGGTTTGCAAACGCGTTGGGCCGCGCCTCTCTCATCAAATGCGCGATCTGCTGCGCGTAGGCGTCGGCTTGCGAGGCCAGCGACCCCGCAACCGCCGCATAGTCGGTCTCGGACTTGTGCTGGTTCAGCTTGAAGCTGCCCTCCACCTCTTCAACCGTCATCTCAAGGCCCACAATCGCTTTCTTCATCGCTTCCAGCCGCCCGGCCGTCATCTTCGACGACAGCCACGGCTTTTTCGGCAAGAGCCGCTCCTCGAACTTGGCGCTGAGCGTCTCGATCTGCTCGGCGAGTTCGCCCTCGGACATCGCTCGCACCGGGCCGGTCAGGTGCACCGCCTGATAGAGCCAGGTCGGCACTTGATCGGGCGAGACGTACCAGTCAGGCGACACATAGGCATCCGCGCCGTTGACGGCCAGCAGCCAGGACGTCGTCCCGTCCGCGAGCTTTATCAGCGGATTGTGACGCGCGACGTGAAAGGCTGCGCGCGGCGTGCCGTCATTGGCCGAGGTCAGATAGAACGGCAGCGACGAGGCGATCGGCTTGTTGCCGTCCCACGCGCAGAAAAGCCCAAAGCCGCGCGCTTCCGCGAACGCGAGGCTCGCGGCGCGGTCGGACTTGAACGGTGGAGGCGTATACATCTCAAACTCCTGCTTGACGTAGGAGCCGCCAGTTCAGACCGCGTTTTCTGGAAAAGGAAGAAGCCGCGGGACCCGATCCGGCGGCAGGGGCGACGATCTCAAACGCAGACGTCCGCCCATACCGCGATGATGCGGCGGCGGCGAGCGATGGTCATGGTCGAAGCGATAGTCATGGGCGCGGCTATAAGGCCGCGCCCGCCGGACGTCAAGTTATGACTGCCATTCCGGCAGGGTCTGGCGTCAGATCACCGGATTCCACGGAGCCGGGATCAGCCGGTAACCGTTGCCGTCCTTCTCGACGAAGCCATTGGCCGGGAACGGATAGTGGAAGCCCTGGACCCGCATCTTGTCGGCGACCAGCATGTCGTAGACCCGTCGGCGGGTCTTTTCCGCCAGCGCCGGATCCTGGTCGAACATCAGGTGCCAGCCCGGATTGGAGACGAACAGCGCCGGCAGGTTGGTGACGTCGGACTGGATGAACACCTTGTCGGAGCCCGACGACAGGGCGTAGGAGGTGTGGCCCGGCGTGTGGCCGATGGTTTCGACCGCCGTCAGCCCCGGTGCGACTTCCTTGCCCCACTCATAGGGCGTCGCCTTCTTGTTCAGTCCCGCCTCGAACACGCGGCGGGCGTTCTTGAACACGGTCTGCATCCGCCCCTCGGGCGCACGGCTCATCTCGCCGTCATCCATGAAGTACTTCCACTCCGCCGCCGGCACGAGCACTTCGGCATTGGGGAACGCCAGCGTGTTCTCGGCGGTCAACAGGCCGTTGATGTGGTCGCCGTGGAAGTGCGAGATCACCACCATGTCGACCGCCTTGGGGTCGAAACCCGCAGCGACCATGTTGGCGGCGAACTGTCCGACATTGCCCTTGCTCGACGCAAAGGCGGCCGCGCCGTTACCAGTGTCGACCACGACCAGCTTGCCGCCGGTGTTGATGACCAGCGGCGCGAACTGGATCGACATCTTGTCCTTCGGCATGAAGTTCTTTTCGAGCGCCGCGTTAACTTCGTCTTTCTTGACGTTGAGCACGAACGTGTCGGGCAGCGCGAAATTGTTGACGCCGTCGGAGATGGCCGTCACCTGGGCATCGCCCACCTTGTAGCGATAGAAGCTCGGCGCCTGCTTTTCCGCCACCGGCGCAGCGGCGCTGGCAGGCGCTTGCGGCAACAGCGGCGTGGCGGCGAGCGCAGCGGCTCCGGCGAGTGCGTGACGACGTGTCAATTCCATAGCGATGTTCTCCCAGTGAGACGATGATTTCGATTGCGCCGCTGTTTGGTGTGCCCTTGGTTCGATTGAAGCTGATTCCAGCGGCGCTCTTGCTCTATCGCGATGACAGTCACCCGATCCTTAAAGACAGCGCCGCACGTCGGCCGCAGCTTCGGATGCTAACACCCTCATCATCAGCTTATTCCAGCCTGCCCCTACGCCGCCCGCCACAGCCATTCGGCGAGCTTGCCCATCACGTCGCCGACCAGCAGCAGGGCGGCCGACCAGACCAGCGCCGAGACGAAATTGGCGATCTGGAACGGCCAGTAGGACATCTCGAATATGCCGGCGGCGAGCGGCACCGAGGCCCGCAGCGGCCCGAAGAATCGGCCGATGAAAATCGAGGGCACGCCCCATTTCTTAACGAAGTCCTCGCCACGCAGCAGGATTCCGGGATAGCGCGACAGCGGCCACATCTCTGCGACGTGTTCCTTGTACTTGAAGCCAATCCAGTAAGAGACCCAATCACCGAGCGCCGCGCCGACGCCGCCGGCCAGCCAGACCGGCCAGAAGCTGATGCCGCTGACGCCGATCAGCGCGCCGATCGCAACCAGCGCGCCCCAGGCCGGCACCAGCAGCGAGACGAACGCAAGCGATTCGCCGAATGCCAGCACCAGGACGATCGGGGCAGCCCAAACCTGATTGTCGCGCACGAAATCAGCCAGAGCGCGCGCAAAGTCTTGCATATCCTGAGTGCCTTCCCCGCCCCGTTTGCGCCGTTGAATTTTTCACTGATTCAAGGCTCACGACAGCTAAGCCAGCCGCTTGCGTGACTTCAAGTCACAAAGGCTGGCAAAGCTTGTGATTGCCCTCAATCCCGCCGCCGCGACGGCCTTCCGCGCCAGCCAAAATCCGTGGTCTCTCCAGCCTTTAGCCGATGACGTTACGGTCGTCTGTTCAGCGCCGCGCTGGCCTGATAGAGGCTCACCAGCAGGTGCAACACGGCAAGAAGGCGCAATCACGCTTGCCCCACCGTCACCTTTTGAGCCCATCCGTGGCATAGTCAGAGTGACCGATTCGCTGCGCGACATCGCGCGCAACACCTAAAGAGCCATGTCCAAACCATTGAAATCAGCTGCAAAAACCAAATCTGCCAACGACCTGTTTGGGGCGGAACCGAAGGGCCGCACCCCAGCCCGTGCCGCCTCGCGGGCGACCAGCGCCGAGGCCGGCTATACCGCGGCCGACATCGAAGTGCTGGAAGGGTTGGAGCCGGTGCGCCGCCGCCCCGGCATGTATATCGGCGGCACCGACGAAAAGGCGCTGCATCATCTGTTCGCCGAAGTCATCGACAACGCCATGGACGAGGCGCTGGCCGGACATGCCTCCTTCATCGAGGTCGAACTGACCACCGACGGATTTCTGACCGTCACCGACAACGGCCGCGGCATCCCGGTCGATCCGCATCCGAAATTTCCGAAGAAGTCCGCGCTCGAAGTCATCATGTGCACGCTGCATTCCGGCGGCAAGTTCGACTCCAAGGTCTACGAGACCTCGGGCGGCCTGCACGGCGTCGGCGTCTCCGTGGTCAACGCGCTGTCCTCACGTCTCGAGGTCGAAGTCGCGCGCAGCCAGAAGCTCTACCGGATGAGCTTTGAGCGCGGCCATCCCAAGGGCAAGCTCGAAGACCTCGGCAAGATCAACAACCGCCGCGGCACCCGCATCCGCTTCAAGCCGGACACCGATATTTTCGGCGCCAAGGCGGCCTTCAAGCCGCAGCGCCTGTTCAAGATGACGCGCTCGAAAGCGTATTTGTTTGGCGGCGTCGAGATCCGCTGGCGCTGCGATCCCGCGCTGTTGAAGGGCATCGAGGATGTGCCGGCCGAGGATAGTTTCCACTTCCCGGGCGGCCTGAAGGATTATCTCGGCGCCGCCATCCACGCCGACACGCTGGTGCATCCGGATATCTTCTCCGGCAAATCGGGACGCAACGGCGCCCATGGTGCCTGCGAATGGGCGGTCGCCTGGACCGCGGATGCCGACGGCTTCCTCTCCTCCTATTGCAACACGGTGCCGACGCCCGACGGCGGCACCCATGAATCCGGCATGCGCAGCGCGATGCTGCGCGGCCTGAAAGACCACGCCGAGCGTATCGGCCAGGGCAAGCGCGCCGCGCCCGTCACGTCGGAAGACGTCATGGTGGGCGCTGCCGTGATGCTCTCGGTGTTCGTGCGCGAGCCGGAATTCCAGGGCCAGACCAAGGATCGCCTCGCCACCGCGGAAGCCCAGAAGATCGTCGAGCAGGCGATCAAGGATCCGTTCGATCACTGGCTCTCGGGCAATCCGCTGCAGGCCAACAAGCTGCTGGATTTCGTCGTCGAGCGCGCCGACGAGCGGCTGCGCCGCCGCGCCGAGAAGGAAACTTCACGCAAGACCGCGGTGAAGAAGCTGCGCCTGCCCGGCAAGCTCGCCGATTGCACAAATACGGCGACCGAAGGCTCCGAACTGTTCATTGTTGAGGGCGACTCGGCCGGCGGCAGTGCGAAACAGGCGCGCGACCGCAAGACCCAGGCCGTGCTTCCCTTGCGCGGAAAGATTCTCAACGTCGCCTCCGCCGGCAAGGACAAGCTCACCGCCAACGCGCAGCTCGCCGATCTGATGCAGGCGATCGGCTGCGGGACGCTCGCGCATTATCGCGAAGAAGATCTGCGCTATTCCCGCATCATCATCATGACCGACGCCGACGTCGACGGCGCGCATATCGCCTCGCTCCTGATCACGTTCTTCTACCGGCAGACGCCGCGGCTGATCGACGAGGGGCATCTCTATCTGGCGGTGCCGCCGCTCTATCGCCTTACCCATGGCGCCAAGACGGTTTACGCCCGCAACGACGCCCACAAGGACACGCTCTTGAAGAGCGAGTTCAACGCCAACGCCAAGGTCGATGTCGGCCGCTTCAAAGGCCTCGGCGAGATGATGCCGGCGCAGCTCAAGGAAACCACCATGGACCCGGCCAGGCGCACGCTGCTCCGCGTGGTGCTGCTGGCCGACGACCGCGAAGGCACCGCCGATTCCGTCGAGCGGCTGATGGGAACCAAGGCCGAGGCGCGGTTCGCCTTCATCTCCGACAAGGCCGAATTCGCCAGCGACGACCTGCTCGACGTGTGATTTTACCGGTAGCGGCGACTTTCGGGCGATTTCCGGCATTTTTGGCCGGTTAGCGCCCGAATGTGCCCGTTTTCCGGGCATTTTTCGGTCCTTCGTTTTCCAGTAGCTGTGTTTCCCCCGCAACAGCTTTTTGGGAGGAACTGCGTATAGTCACGGTACTGGGTTTTGGGAATCGGGTGCTCGCGCATCGTCAGAGCGGTCAGATTAGACGCTTCTAGACTGAGGGATTGGAATATGAAGAAATTAGTGATCGCTCTCGCCGCCGTGGCGGCTTTGGCCTCCCCGGCCCTCGCGGCCGATATGGCAGCCAAGGCGCCCCTGCGGGCAGCCCCGGTTGCATATACGCCGTCCTGGACCGGCTGCTGGGTCAGCGGCGGCGGCGGCTACGGCATCTCCCGCACCAACCGTGACTCACGGGATGTGGTGACCGGCGCAACCACCGTACTGAACAGCACGTCCGGTTCGGATGGATGGCTGGTCACGGCCGGCGTTGGCTGTGACTACCAGTTTAGCGGCCGTTGGGTTGTCGGCGCCTTCGCTGATGGCACCTACTCCGATATCAACGGTGACCACGCCTGGCGTGTGTTCGGCCCGGGCGAAACCTTTGTCGGCCGCTCAAAGCTGGATTGGTCCTGGGCAGCTGGCGCTCGCATCGGTTATCTGGTGAGCCCGTCGTTCCTGACCTACTTCAACGCCGGCTACACCCAAGCTCATACCGAGGCCTATAATCTGCGGACGATCGTTGCTCCGTTCGGAGCTTCCGGCCTTCAGGTTCCGGGCCAGACGTTTGACGGCTTCTTCATCGGCAGCGGTTTCGAATATCAGCTCGACTTCCTCCCGGGCCTGTTCGTGAAGACCGAAGGCCGGGCCGCCTGGTACGATCGCAAGGACTCGCGTCTTTCCTGCGTCGGTGCAGGCACCCAGTGCGTCGGCGCTGGCCCCGACCCGTTCGGCAACGTCGACTCGCGCAAGTTGATCACCTACACCGCGAAGACCGAGCTGGTCTACCGCTTCAACTGGGGTGGCGCTCCGATCGCTGCCAAGTACTGATCTCTGCTAAATCAGCAGCTCAAAGGCCCCGGCATCGTCCGGGGCTTTTTTGCGTCTGCAGGCCGCCGCGCGAACTTATCGCCGCCTGTGCCTTCACGGGCCCTCTGCCACCGCCGCCTTCAGCGACCGGTAGGCACGTCGCAGCCGGCACTCGATCTCGGACCAGTCCGGATCCGTCATCGTCTGCCCGCGCGCGTCGCGATAGGCCATCGCCTCGGCGCGGCCGATGCCTGATATCACGAGCGACGGGTCGTCCGCCCGCTTGCCATAGGTGATGGCGGCGACGCGGGCGACGGTCACGCCGTACTGCCCCGGGCCCACGGCTTCGCGCCTCGCCTGCCACCAATCGAGCTCAAGCCGCGCCGCCTCCTCGACATCAAAGCCTCCGGGCGTGGCGGATGCAAGCAGGCGGTAGTAGGTGACGAGCGGCGGCAGCGCGGCTTCGGCCGCTTCGCGGGAGCGCGTCGGCTGGAACGCTTTGGTGGCCTGCGCCGCCGCCAATGCGATCCGCAAACTGTCCAGCGGCGAGAAGCCGAACTGCGTCCGCGACAGCTGGTAGAGATGAAAGAGCAGCGCGGGGTAGCGCTTGTCGTAATAGTCGCGCCACATCGCCGTCTCCAGCCGTGCGATGTCGGCCGGCTCGAAGCCGCGCAAATCCGCATGCCGCGGCCACGCCGCGTAGGCGCCAATGGCGACCGACACAAGCGCGAGCGCGAGAATAGCCGTCCGGCGGTTCATGATGGCCCCTGGGAAGCGCGGTGCAAACGACTTCCGGCCTTGCGAAGCCGGCCGGCTTTCTATTCGATCGGAAGCTACGGCCGCCGCGGGCAACGGTTTCCTTAAGCGGCCCCACGACAAGCCGCGGCCGCGCCTGGAGCATGATTCGGGTCTGAGACGGCAACAGGGGGAAATCCATGGCCAGATCGCTTTCGATCATCGGGTTTCTGGCGCTCGCCATCGGCTTGCTGTGGATCGGGCAAGGCACCGGCGCGATTCCCTGGCCGCCATCGAGTTTCATGATCAATCAACTGCAATGGGCCGGATATGGCGCGCTGCTCGGCGCCGTCGGCCTGATCCTGATCTGGCAGGGCAACCGCTAGATTCGTAGGATGGGTGGAGCGCAGCGATACCCATCAACTTTAGGCGTTGTGATTGATGGGTATCGCTGCGCTCCACCCATCCTACAGAAACTGGACAACAGCTATGGCAGCAAAACCCTTCGATCTCTCCGGCAAGGTAGCCATCGTCACCGGCGGCAACGGCGGCATCGGGCTCGGCATGGCCAGGGGATTGGCGGAAGCCGGCGCGGCGATCGCGGTGGTGGGCCGCAACGAGGCCAAGTCGGCTGCCGCGGTCGCTGAGCTTAAGCAAGGCGGCGCCAAGGCGATTGCGGTCGTGACCGACGTCACCGACAAGGAAGCGGTCGCCGCCATGGTCAGCCGCGTCGCCGGCGAACTCGGCCGGATCGACATCCTCGTCAACAATGCCGGCATCAATATTCGCAAGCCGCCGCACGCGCTCGATATCGCCGAGTGGAACAGCGTGATCCAGACCAACCTCACCAGCGCCTTCCTGTGCTCGCAGGCGGTCTATCCCGCCATGAAGTCGGCCGGCGGCGGCAAGATCATCAATATCGGCTCGATGATGTCGATCTTCGGCGCCAGCTTCACGCCGGCCTACGCCGCCAGCAAGGGCGGCATCGTGCAGTTCACCCGTTCCTGCGCCTGCGCCTGGGCGGCCGACAACATCCAGGCCAACGCCGTGCTGCCGGGCTGGATCGATACCGATTTGACCAAGCGCGCCCGCAAAGAGATCGACGGCCTGCACGACCGGGTGCTGGCGCGGACGCCTGCGGCGCGCTGGGGCGGGATTGACGACTTTGCAGGTATCGCCGTGTTTCTCGCCTCGCCCGCGTCCGACTTCGTCACGGGGTCAGCGATTCCCGTCGACGGCGGGTACTCGATCATGGGCTAAGGCGTAAACCGGAGATCAGAGTTCGCCTGATTTCCGCAACGAAAAAGCCCCGGCTTTCGCCGGGGCTTGCTCGCCTGGATATTTGTCTGTCGATCAGTACTTCGCGACGACCGGGGCGCCGAACTTGTAGCTCAGACGGACCACAGCCGACTGAATGTCGCGGGGCTTGGCATCGAAGGCGTAGGATCCCACAGCCGCGCCAGCGAGCTGGTAGCTCTTCCGCTCGAAGGCCGAATAATCGTACTCAAGTCCGACGATCCAGTTCGCGGTGATGCCGTATTCCCAGCCGGCGCCGACGGTCCAGCCGTGGTGCCAATGCGTCTGCGATCCCGAACCCGTCACCGGTACCGCGTCAACCACCGACAAGCGGTTGTTGACGCCGGCGTAGCCACCCTTGACGTAGAACAGGTTGTTATTCACCGCGATACCGGCACGGCCGGTAACCGTCGCCATCCAGTCGGCGCGCCAGCTAAATTGGTCATCAAGTCCGGCGCCGAAGACGGTGTTGAGCACGGTGCCGCGGTTATCGAGGCCCGAAATGGTGCCCTCGATACCGAACACGAAGTTGCTGGCCTGCCAGTTGTAGCCGGCGTGGCCACCACCGAAGATGCCCGATCCGCGCTGGCGGAAGCCGTCGCCGGGCGAGAGATCACCGAACAGGGTGGTGTTAGCGGTATTGATCCACTCCTGGTTGGTCCAGGCGCCACCGACGTGGCCGCCGATATAGAAACCACCCCAGTTATAAACCGGTGCGACCGCAATCGGCGCCTTGGTATAGGGCCGCGCCGCCAGATCGGCGGCCGAAGCAGACATGGAGCCCATCGCAAGGGCGGCAACGGCGATAGCGAACTTTTTCATAGTTATTTCCCAGAGTGACAAATTCGAAATTCTGCCGTGAAATTATCCAGAACTACTCGGAATGGCTGTAACCACGCCGCAACAGCGACGCAAATTCGGCCTTCGCACGTCCTGATTGCGGCCTTGCAATACAGGTTGGTTGATCATTTGGTTAATCATTCCTGTTCAGCATCATCCGGGGCTCACTCACCCGCCAGCAGCGTCCCGCCGCCGCGCACGAATCAGCCTAATGGCCGCGAATCGGCGACTGCACGTGCTCGGGCCGCACCCCGAGGCCGATAAACCGCGCCGTGATGCCCTGCAGCCAGGGCACGGCGGTGACCAGCCGCATCACGAGCGGGACCTTCAGCGGCTGATTGCCCGGCTTGAGCGCGGCGCTGACGATGTTGTTTTGCGCCACCACCTGCATCCGTTGCGTCATCCTGACCGGAAACTCCCGGCGGCGGCGGACGGCGTCGAGTTCGTCCTCCGACGGGCAGCCGCCCGCCAGTCTCAAAGCCAGCAGGTTGGCGGCCGCCACCGCGTCCTGCACCGCGAGATTGACGCCGACGCCGCCGATCGGCGACATCGCATGCGCGGCGTCGCCGATGCACAACAGCCCTGGCCGGGTCCAGCGCTTCAGCCGGTTGATCGCAACCGTCAACAGCTTCACGTCGTCCCAGCTCTTCAGCTCTGATAGCCCCGATTTCAGGATCGGCGCCATCCGCGCGATAGCGTCGAGCAACGCCGGCAGCCCCCTCGCCTTCACGGCGTCATACTGCCCCTTGGGAATGACGAAGGCGCATTGCCAGTAGTCGCCGCGGTCGAAGGTCACCATCATCTTGCCGGGATCGACCCGCGCAAACAGGTTTTCGCTTTCGCCCGCGCGTTTGCCGGCGCGAAACCACAGCACATCCATCGGCGCGCCGATTTCCTCGACCTCGAGGCGAGCGCGTTCGCGCACCAGCGAATGGCGGCCGTCGCAGGCAATGGTCAGGTCCGCCTCGATATCGATCACGCCATCCGGCGTCTTCGCCTTCACGCCCGTGATGCGCTCGCCGTCACGCAGCAGGTCGACCGCTTCGGTCGACATCATCACCTTGAGCGAAGCAAACCGCTTGCCGCTCTCGCGCAGGAAGTTGAGAAAGTCCCACTGCGGCATGAAGGCGATGAAAGGGTATTTGATCTTGAGCCGGCTCAGATCCGCGATCCGCACCGTCTCGCCGCCGAACATCCCCTCCATCTTCTGCAGGCGCTGGTGCGGCAATTTCAGGAAGCCGTCGATCAGTCCTAGTTCGTCCATCACCTGCAGCGTGGAGGGATGCACGGTGTCGCCGCGAAAATCGCGGAAAAAATCCGCGTGCTTCTCCAGCACCACGACATCGATGCCGGCGCGCCCGAGCAGATAACCGAGCATCATGCCCGCGGGCCCGCCGCCGACGATGCAGCAACGTGTTTTCATCGCTCGCGCTCCTTAATATTCAAAACCAGTTCGGCGGGAGATTAAAATGCCCGACGCCGGCGGCGAAGCGCCATCTGCCAACTAATTCGTCATCAACGAAGGACAAGTCTACCTTATCTCCTTAGGTTGTCGCTTCACCACAGCCACAACTACCATATGCACGATAATTTTGCCTCGGAAAGGGTGTGAGCCATGGGTTCGATCTCCGCGACTGGCGCTTCGACGTATAACGCCCTGGCCTCACTGCTCACCCCGGCGTCGTCCACCAGCGACTCCCCGCCACAAACGGCCGCGGCGCGGACCTGTTCGCCTGGTGCTGTCCGGGTTCCAGAATTAACCTGCGCGACGAACATCAAGCTTAACATGCGAGTTTCGTTGCGGCCGATCCAAACAAGTCTAGCGTGGCTGCAGTCGCGCAGATTGGCCCCCCTAGTTTAGCCTGCGTACTGCGCGATCAGGGGCCGCCTCGTGCCCTCGAGGCGGCCCCGCCCCCAAGACAAAGGCCACGCGGGCGTTACGGCGGCATCTTCAAAACCTTGTCGGGCACCGTGCTGTCGATGCCGACGCGCATTTCGCGGATCGCGCAGCGATACGACATCAGGTGCGTGTAATAGACCAGAAGACCGTTGAATTCCGCTCACCTCCAGCTACCTTACTCGCATGATCCTGACCCTGATATTGCTCGCAGCTATCGGTGTCATTGTGCTGGCAGAACGCAGCGCCGAGCACCTGCCATTCGCGATCTCGATGCTCTCCCTTAGCGTGGCCGGATTCTCATTCGTCGTTGGCGATTTCGACAGAGCGATCCTGCTGGCTGGTGTGCTGGCCGCAGCAATCACCGCCGCATCGACTATCAAACATAATTACAGCGCGCTTAAGCTGACTGTAACCGACTTGCCACTGATGTTCGCAGGCACAGTTCCCTTTTTTGTATCGCAGTACCCGCGCGCCGTATTAGCCGTTCTGACTGGAGCTGGCGCACTCATCCTGGCTGTAATTGCTACTCTGATCCACGGAACCGGGCCATCAATTCCCCTGGATGTCAGGGTTTCTCTATTCAGCGTTACGCTTGTTTGCGTTGTAGCGGCCTTCAGGATGAGCGGCGGCGGCATTTCCTTCCAGCGGATCATGGCCCAGCGGCGGTGCTTTTACTCGACCTTCATGGCTTCGCTAATCGATCCACATTCCTGGCGGCAAGTCGGCGGATTGGCTCTGAGCGATATTGCAAACGACCCGTTGCCGCTAATGGCGGCCGTACCAGCGCGCACCATCGAATATCCCGACATTATCGTCATCCAGCATGAATCGATTTTCGATCCTCGCATTTTTGGACTTCCGATTGAGCCGACTGTCGAAGCGTTCCTGTCCCCAAAGAATGGCCTCCATGGAATCCTCAACGTCGACATTTTCGGCGGAGGTTCGTGGCAATCCGAATTTAGCTTGTTGACCGGTCTTTCAAGTGCAAGCTTCGGTTCAAATGCCTATTACCTTTTCAAGCAGGGCGCGGGCCGATTTCACAACAGTCTTCCCCACGCGTTGGCTGCGCTTGGGTACAGGACCATGCTCGCGTCGAGCTGTCGTCGCAGCTTTCTCAACTACGATGAATTTTATCGTTCGATTGGCATTAGCGAACGCATCTTTGCGGACGACTTCCCTCCACCGTTCGACATCAGCCAGTTCGAGACGACAAATTCCGATGCATTTTTTCTGGAAGCCGCGTTCGCGGCCCATACGAAGGGTATTGCTGACGACCCGGCGCCCCGCTTTCTATATGCACTGACCAACTTCAATCACGGCCCCCACAACCGAAGGCTGGCAGCGCCCGGACGGTTTGAGAGGGAACGTGCCTTTGCCGCATCAAGCCTTCCCGATGCTCAATATGCCGAATACTACGCAAGGCTTGCGGAGACAGCCTCAACCTGGAAACGGCTCAAGTTTGAGCTGGCAACGAATTTTCCCAAACGTCCTGTTCTCATCGTGCATTACGGGGATCATCAGCCCGTCGTGGCGAAGCGGATCGATCGGCAGCTCAAACTCCCCAACGATGCACGGCGCGCGTTCCGCACATTCTATGCGATGGAGGCGCTAAACATCGCATCCGATCGCCTTGCTTCCGGACCGGGTGCGGACCTGGATATTGCTTTTCTTGGGACCGTCGCCCTGCAGCAAGCAGGTCTGCCGCTTGATCCGATATTTGCCACCCGCGCCAGCTTGCTTGACCATTGCCGGGAAACCTACTTTGCGTCGCCTTCCGAACAGAAGCGCCGATTCCATCGCACGCTTGTGGATCTGGGCATGATAGACACGGGGCCGAGCGTTCCAAACGGCCGCTACTCGCCCACGCCGACGAAGTAATCGAATGAGCCCGCTATGTCTGTTGTTGGCACTTTTTGGAAGTGACGCGTGAGGCTGACGAATTCGGCTCATCGGCGAAGAGCGGACATCGCGATTGCGTGCGCCGAGGTCTGAAAAGACCCTGGCGACATTACGGACTTCATATATCCAGCGCTTAACGATGTATGAATCGTGATAATTCGTCGATGCTTCTTAGCCGAATTTTATTGGATTCACCCTTAGGTGGCAGGCGAATGGAGCGTAAGGAGTGATCACAATGGCGTTCGGCAAGCGTCAATCCGGAGTGGGAGCCGCTTCACAAGCTTTCAATGTCGACATGACTGTCGCACAAAGCCAAGCCGCCAACGACACCACCCAACCGGTAGGCCACCCGTTTCGTTGGCTCGTCGTGCTCCTTGCTTGCGGCGCCATGCTTTACGGACTTTTTGTGAGCTATGGTCCGGACATCCTGCGGGACCATCGCCTGGCCGGAACCTGGCAACCGGCGTATGATTTGCAAGCCACGGATGGGAAGTGCGAGCGAACAAACTTCGTGATCACCCGCTGCAGCGTCAAAATCAAATCGGTCGCCAGGCCTGATCAAGCGCCGATCGCTCATAATTTCTTGATGCTATTTGCGGGCGGTGGCGGGGAGGCTCTAGTGCCGGTGCGCTCAACGGCTGACCGCAGTGCAGTCTCGATCTTCTACGCAGCGGAAACAAAGCTTTGGAACCGTACGCTGTCGTTTGTGTCCGTGGCAGGCATTCTCGCACTATTTAGTGTCTGCGCGCTGTTCATTTTTTGGAAAGCGGCCAATTCCTTCTGACCGAGAACGTAATCCTTCGAAAACATCCGTCGTTCAGGCTGTGACGTTGATGAAGAACACCTCAGGACATATTAGTCTTGCTCCGCCGCAGGTGTACTCCCTGTCGTCGAGCTCGGGTGAGTAGGCCATGTCCTGGCTCAAAATTCTTGGTGCCGGCTGCTGCATCTTGCTGTTTTGGGCCATTTTCCAACTGCCTTCCGGCTCTGGAGATGTGGCATCTCGACAGATCTTGTCCATCAGCGAAGAGCCGGACCGCATCGTGCTCGGCTGGAGCGGGCCCGTGCAGGAGCCGATGAGCGAGCGCGTCGCCGCTGCCTTCGATCGTTACAAGGCTGATCGGCGCAGGCTCGTCCTCATCCTCAACTCGCCGGGCGGCTCGATCGAACACGGACGCAAAGTCGTCGCCGCGATCCGCGCGCGTGATCGCGCTATTGACACGTTTGTCCAAAAGGCCGGCGTTTGCGCCTCAATGTGCGTTCCGATTTTTCTCGCTGGCTCCAAGCGCATCGCCGATCCCGAAGCTTACTTCATGTTTCACCAAGCCAGCTTGAACAGTAGCGCCAGGGAAAACATGAAGCGACAGGAGTTCAGCGAGTCCGAGAAAGCCCTCTTCTCGCAAACCGTCAAGACAATCGAGACGCAAGCCACCAACGAGTTTTTCCGTAACGACATCGGCATCCGCGGGGTTAGCGTGGCCTGGCTTGCCAGGATGCGTGAGAAAATCTCGGGCCGCGATATCTGGATGAGCGGTCAACAGCTCGTAGATGAGGGCTCTGGCATCGTCGATAGTCTCATTCGCACACCTGCTCGTTAACGGGACTGGTTCTCCCATCCAGATGAGATGCGGATCTCCAAGAGCACGAAGAGAGTTGGCGTACTATTTGAAGGAATGGAGCCTAAGCCGCGCGCAGGAAGGTATCGAGGGCCTGCTATAGCGGCTGCCGGCACCTTGGAGACATGCTCGCCTGTCCTGAGAATGTCCGTTAACCGGGGTAGACCCGAAGTCCCTGGTCCGGCCAAACCGACGCGAATGACCCAAAGCCGACTTTGGGAGCTGCTGTGTGACCTTCGTCAAAGAGCGGTTTGAACGTACCCAATATTTGCAACGGGATTGCTCCATGAATTTGGTGAATTCCCGTGAAGAACTACTTCTCATTGCTGGATCCGCTGCGCTTCGGGGCTGCCCTCGGCGTCGCGGTTTTTCACCTGATGTTCTACTCTTGGGCCGGGTCTTCAATCAACGCCCCTCAAGGTTTTGAGCAATACTTCGCCGCCGACGTTCAAGTTCCGAACGCCGCACCTTTCACGTGGTTCGGTTGGGTGGGCGTTGAAATATTCTTTGTCATTTCCGGCTTCGTCATTGCGAACTCCGCGAGCAAGTCTTCGCCCAAGGAATTTCTTTTCGGCCGTGCACTTCGGCTTTATCCGGCGGTCTGGGTTGGCTCCACCTTGAGCTTCCTCGTTCTGCTTTTCTTTGCGCGTGAGAAGGCATCCGAATTCATCCTTCCATACTTCCAGGCGATGCTGCTCATTCCCAAGGGGATCAAGGGTCAATGGCTTGACGCCGTCTATTGGACGTTGGCGGCAGAAATGGCCTTTTACGGGCTGGTGTTTTGCACGCTGCTCACGAAGAAAGTCACGCTGCGGCATCTGGCTTGGGGTCTCACCATCTATAGCGCCGTGTTCAATGCCTTCTCCATGCTGTTGCTATCGGGTGCGATACAGTCCGACATGCTCTATTGGGTTGTCCTGATGTTCCGGGTGCCGGGTGCAACATGGCTGTTGTGTCACGGCTGCTTTTTTGCGCTCGGGATTTGGCTGTTCATTTCGGCAAACAGAAAATTGTCGGCCCTCGAACAGTTCGCCGTGGTCGTGACATGCCTCTCCGGGTGTGCCGAGATCTACTATTTTTCCCATTTCCTTTTGACGGCTATACCCGCCATCTCGGATCAATCGGCCTTTGTGCCAATCCTCGTTTGGGCTGCGGCGGTGTTGCTCATTGCCTTTGCCGCGAACAAAAGCAGGCATTCTGCCGGCACCGCTTCCCCTGAAGCACCAGCTTATTTGAGAACGCTCGGGCTAATCACCTATCCGCTCTATCTGACCCACAACGTCACCGGCACTGCGATCATCCGTGTCCTGACCGATGCCGGTCTGGATGCCTCCCTGGCGGTATGGGCCAGTGTAGCCATGCTTGTTCCGGTCTGCTGGTTCATCTGCGCGAAGATAGAGCCCGCCATTCGACGGCTACTGACGGAGTTCTTTTCAAACTTCAGAGTGCGTCCGAAGGCGGCGGCGGCATCGGGCCTTCCAGCTCCGCTTCCCGAGCTGCGCCTTTCGCTGCCCATCCGAGTAAAGGTGAACTTCACGGGACGGTAGCGCAGTTCGCAAGGTGCGCTAGCGATTTGTCCGGTGAAGCTCGAAGCGCTCAGGCGGAAACGTAATCCACCACTTCTGTTTCCGCGGGCGGCGGAAGAAGGACAGCCCCCTGGCTGTTTGTCAGGTCAGCTATAGCCGTCAGGATATCGCGCCAAAGTTCGTTTTCGGCTGCAGCGACGTAGAGTTGACCGTCGATAGCATCATTAAAATCTAACTCGTCCTGCTATTGGTGCCCAGCGGATATGAGCCTGGGCGTTGGGCGCCGGACAGGCGTTGCGCGCGAGCGGCCATGCCGCCCGCGACGCCAACGCCCAACACGTATATCCACCCTGCGTGGAAGTCGAACAGGTGGGAATTGAGCAGCGAACTGATGAAGTTCTGAACCACGATCACCAGGCCGATCCACGATGCAAAAAGCGATCCGCGAAAAAGCTGCAGATGGAAGTACCACATCGCATAGAGCACGAGGCAACCGAGCACGCCCCACTGGATTGCGACGTAAAGTGTCTGGTTATGAGGGTTGCGGATGATGTTGCCCCATTCACCGCTCTTGCCTTCGGCTTCGCGGCTAAAGAGCTGCAGGGTTGATCCGGTGCCGTGCCCGAAAACCGGCGCCTCGGAAATCGACCTGATGGAAACGCGCCAATACGCCAGTCGCAGGCCATTCGACGTCGCGGTGCTGGTCGGGCCATTCGATGTCGCGGCAGTGGTATCGCGGTCCACCTTGTAGTCCTGCACCGTGCGCCCGACCCGGTCACGCATATAGGGCGATGTGAACAGGACCGCGAACTCGACGACTGCCGCAAACATCAGAAGATAAATCGCGCGTCTCCGGTTCAAATATTTGACGGCAAAAAGGATCAGCAGAATCGGGAAGTAGACGAATGCCGTACGCGAGGTCGCGACATACCGCATGTCGAAATAGAAGCCCAACATGACGGCTGCGCAGGCGAAGGTCCACGCGCGATGACCGTTCGCCGCGAACCACAGGATCAGCGGCGCCATGACAAACAGGCACAATGCGAATTCGTGGCTTTGATCGATGTAGTTTCTGACCGGGACACCAGCCATCGCTCCCGGCGAGGAGGCCTTCCAGTCGGCGAAGTATGTCACCCATGACAATCCCATCAGGAGGACACAGGAAGCCAGGAACGCGAACAACACCCAATGCCCGCGCTGGGAGCGTTCGTAGTGATAGAGCAGAAGCGGAACGGCCAGCAGCTTTGATACGGGCACGAGGCCTTGAATTCCAACCGGCCAGGTGTCCTCGGTCCAGAACAGGCCCGCCATCGCCAGTGCGAGGAAGGCCAGCGGCAGGAAGCTGGCCGGTGCGCGCAACGACTCGAGAAACGCCTGCCAGCGGATCGTGGGAAGAACCACGAGCACCCACAGCGCCATGGAAACGGAAACCGCCGTTGTGGACCATGGAAGCGAAGCGGCGGCCAGTGCCGGGTAAAGATCGACACACAGAAGCCAGAACCGGGATTGCGGCCACGAGCCGATGAGTTCAGGAATTCCCGGCCGTACGACGGGAGCGGTCAGCTCTGACATCGCACTCCTACAACTCGATCACGATTTGCGAAGAAGGACTGCAGCGATGCTGGCAGACACGGCCCCGGAGCGATCGGCCCGGCTTTTGAAAGATCATCTGAAATACGCACATACATACACCTTGCTTGACTAGGTACTATCTGGCCGCATGCCTTCGTCTTCCGGCAGTCCCCGCCCTTGAAAGGCCGTTAGTATCGTTGCGCGTACACGGCGATTTGTTGAACAATTTCAGGCTGATTTGGGTCATCCAGTCTCCCGCTCAAAAATATTCCGCTTTCCCTCACCCCCAAATCAGTGGCTTTTTCCGCGCTGTCCCGTCTCGACAAGAGGGGCGGATCGCGCGTCGTCACGAACGCGGGACGGGATGCGGTGGACGCGAGAGCGCCGGCGCGCAAATGGGAATCGCAGGGTGAGTTGAACCTCATGAGCGGTTCACGGCGCGCACAACGAACGGCGCTATACGCGTACGGCAAAACCGTGTGGTCCCGACACCCGTGGCTGGTGCCAAGCTGCTGGTGGCGAAGTCGATCCAACCGGATCGATTGAGCCATCAAGCCGGCAGTGATGGAGGCAAGACGAATTCGTCTCCAGGGAGAGCGCGGCATAAGCCGTCAAACCATTGCGCAGGGAATGCCGGAGTGCTCCGGCTGTACCTGTATGCTCGTGTGCGCCTCTATCTCCATCTTGCACACGAGACCGCGGGTGCAGCAAGCACCCGGCATTCCCTGCTCCCTCTCGTTTGAGGGAAAAGGTTCATGCAAACCTCGGGCATATCCTGCCGCGAGAACGCGAAACTATATCCAGCCGTCATTGCGAGCGCAGCGAAGCAATCCATGGTGCCGCAAAAAGGAAGAATGGATTGCTTCGCTTCGCTCGCAATGACGACGCAAACTGTCATCGTCCGCGAAGGCGGACGATCCAGTATTCCAGAGACATCAGTGATGGAATCGATAGGCTGCAGCGTACTGGATACCCCGCCTTCGCGGAGTGTGACAGCGTGGTGTGCGGCGCCGCTGCTCCTGCTACCGCCGGAAACTCTTGATCTCGGACACGCTGCCGTCGCGATACGTCAGCTCCACCGAGACCGACTTGGTCTGCGGGGCGAGCTTCAGGTACGGCGTCGCTTCGTGCGGAATGACGCTGGGGTCCCGGGGATCGCACGGCGGCATCTTCAGCACCTTGTCGGGCACCGTAGAGTCGATGCCGACGCGCACTTCGCGGATCGCGCAGCGATACGACATCAGATGCGTGTAGTAGACCAAGAGACCGTTGAATTCGCGGAACGACAGCCAGCTCGTGGCGGTCATGTCGAGGATCTTGCGCTGGTCGCGGATCAGGGCGGCCTCGGGGTCGAAGCGGATCGGGAACGGACCCTGCAACTCGCCATTGGTGTCGACATAGCGCACCTGGATCACGGCCGCCGGCGCATCGGCCGGCAGTTCGACCGACGGGTTGGGCATCCGCTTGCGGGTCCGCGGGTCGAGCGTATCCATGAAGCCGGTTTCGCGGAAATTGCCGCTGTCCCCCAGCCGCCAGGAAATGCCGAGCGTCGGGTCGGCGATCGAGAACACCACGGTCCAGCCGCCATTGTGGCGCGAGAACATCGCGATCGGCGCGTTGACGGAATCGCTCTGCGGCTTGAGTTGCTGCACCGGTGGCAACGCCGCCAGCTGCTGCAGCGACTCGACAGGCTTCGCCGCCGCTTCCGGCTGCGCCTTGCTCGCTAGACCGTTCAGGAACACGTCGTCGACCATCTGGTCGAAATAAACCGGGATCTGCTTGTGACGGACGGTCTCCGCCAGTTCGCTGACCGCCCGCCGCGTCCGCTGCGCGACCTGGACGAGGTTCGCGCCGGGCTGCGTCAGCTCCTTGGCGAAGGTGCGCGTGAACACCGAATTGGGATTGGCGTCGTCATTGGAGAGCCGGTCCAGCGCCGTCTGCCGCGGCCCCGCCGAGAAGATCGAGAACACGCCTTCCGGCAATTGCGTCATTGGCGCAAGGCCGCCGCGGCCGGCAACCGCACGCGTGCCGGCGCGCTCGAACGGATTGTTGCGGCACGCATCGAACACCAGGATGGCGGTGCGCACCTTGCGGTTCTGCATCCGCTCGATGATGCGGTCGGCGAGGACCGAGGCGTCGCGCACTAGCTCTTCCTGGCCTTCGGTTGCCGCCGGCACGTCGGTCGGCAGCAGGAAATTCTGGCCGGCGATTTCAAAGCCATGGCCGGCAAAAAAGAAGAACGCGGTGTCGCCGGCGTCGACCGCCTTGTCGAACGCCAGCAGCGTCTGGCTGAACGCCTGCCGGTTCTGGTTCTCCGCCACCATCACCGTGAAGCCGAGCTGCTTCAGCGTATCGCCCATGGTGCGGGCGTCGTTGACCGCCTTCTGCAGCTTGGGCACGTTCCGGTAGTCGTTGTTGCCGACGACAAGCGCGACGCGCTTTTCGGCGAGCGCGGGCGCGGCACATACCGCGAAGGCAGCAACCATTCCGACTGCCGCCAAAAATCTGGAAATCCAAGGCCTCATCAAAGTTCCCCCGGCACTACGAATCCCGGCTCCTGCGGCCGTTTCATGACGTAGTCGGCATGCCCACTGCAGCGGTTCAATCCTTCGGCTGCCGTCATCGCACCGTATCGGTCAGGCGCGCCGGACCACGATCTCCTTACCATGGGTCAACATCCGCCGGAAAAGCCTGGAAACTCCTCTTGTGGCGGCCGAATACGCCTAATTTCAGAAAAACTTCAGAACTTCTGCTCTCCGTTTCAGGACAGGCTGAGCCGCATCTGGGAAAAGCGAGGTCGCCAACGTCACCCGCTCTTGCGCAGGCAAAGGTGTCATCCGCCATGCATGGTAAGCACGCGCTCAATTGTGATCCGGGACCGGCGGCCGGCGGCTCGCCTCCTGCCGCTGACGGCTTTGACCTGCGGATCCAAAAGATGCCGGCGCCCGGTCTGGTCGGCCATGACATCATCGGGAAGACATCAGGCGATCGCGGATTGGCATCCCTGGTGGAAGCCAGCTTCGCCGACTTCAAGGAGGCAATGGAGGATGGTGACACGGCAAGATCCGCGCCGCTGGTTAAGGCGCTGGAGGAGCTAGCGCTGATCGAGCGCGGCATGATCGCGGCGGGAAGCCGACGCGGACAACGGGCCTTGCGCTTGGCCCGGCTGTCGCTGGCGCGCCGATTGATCACGCGCCACTTGTCGCAAGCGAGCCTCTCACCCGCGATGGTAGCTGACCTGCTTGGGGTTTCGGTCCGCCACATGCACATGCTGTTCGAGGGCACAGGCAGGAGCTTTTCCCAGACCGTGACCGTGCAGCGCATCCGCCTGAGCGGCCGGTTGCTCCGTGAGGCACCGGAGCGGGCGGTCGCCGAGGTCGCGCGCGCCTGCGGCTTCGAGAGTCTGGCGACGTTCTATCGGGTCTTTCATGCAACCGAGGGGATGACCCCGGGCGAGTTCAGGGCGCGAGGCGCTCGCTCAGGGACCGTCAGCCCCTTCCATCCGACCACGGAGCAACCGACTCATTTGACCGATAAATGACGGGTTCACCGCTTATTTGTTCGAAAACATTAAGGCTTTTCGGCCTTTTGGCCCGTTCCCAGATTGACTTTGGCCATTTCGACCCTATGTTCGCGCTCAACGCGGCCTTGGATCGAAACGCGATTCCCTAGGTTAGCCGCTCGTCTGCGTAAGTCAGAGCCCCCAGCTTTTCAAAGCGCGCCGTTTCGGGGCAAAACGCGACAGCCTTTTTACCCTCGATTCCGAACGGCGGTGTCGACTAGAGGCTCAATGTCTTTTTCCCATCTTGGCCTTTCTGATAAGGTCCTCGCCGCGGTTGCGGCTACCGGTTACACCACCCCTACCCCCATCCAGGAACAGGCGATTCCCCACGTTCTGGCCCGCCGAGACGTCCTCGGCATCGCCCAGACCGGCACCGGCAAGACCGCTGCCTTCGTCCTGCCCATGCTCACCCTGCTGGAAAAGGGCCGCGCCCGGGCACGAATGCCCCGCACCCTGATCCTCGAACCGACCCGCGAACTCGCGGCACAAGTAAAAGAGAATTTCGACAAATACGGCATCGGCCAGAAACTCAACGTCGCGCTCCTGATCGGCGGCGTCTCGTTCGGCGACCAGGACAGTAAACTGACCCGCGGCGTCGACGTCCTGATCGCAACCCCCGGACGCCTGCTCGACCACACCGAACGCGGCGGTCTGCTGCTCACCGGCGTCGAACTGCTGGTCATCGACGAAGCCGATCGCATGCTGGATATGGGCTTCATCCCCGACATCGAACGCGTCTGCAAGCTGGTGCCGTTCACGCGGCAAACCCTGTTCTTCACCGCGACGATGCCGCCGGAAATCAGCCGCATCACCGAAGCCTTCCTGCACAATCCCGCGCGCATCGAGGTCTCCAAGCCCGCCACGACTGCGGTGGGCGTGTCGCAGTTCCAGGTTAGCTGCGGACGCGAGGTACACGAGAAGCGCGAGATGCTGCGCCGCCTGCTGCGCGACGCCAAGGATCTTCAGAACGCGATCATCTTCTGCAACCGCAAGCGCGAAGTCGCCGTCGTTTACAAATCGCTGCAGAAGCACGGCTTCAGCGTCGGCGCCCTGCACGGTGATATGGACCAGTCGGCCCGCACCGCGGCGCTCGATCAATTCCGCAAGGGCGAGATCCCGTTGCTGGTCGCCTCCGATGTTGCCGCCCGCGGCCTCGACATTCCCGCCGTCAGCCACGTCTTCAATTTCGACGTGCCGCATCATGCCGACGACTATGTACATCGCGTCGGCCGTACCGGACGCGCCGGTCGCGCCGGCACCGCGATCTCGATCGTTACCTCGCTCGACAACAAATCGATCGCCGCGATCGAACGGCTGATCGGGCAAAACATTCCCCCCGCCGAAGGCGATTATGCCGTGCAGTCGGTTGCCTCCGACGAGGCCGACCAGCCCCGCCGTTCACGCGAGGGATCTCGGGAAGGTTCACGCGGCGGCCGCAAGCCGCGACGTGAACGCGAGCCGCGTGCTGCCAAAGGTAGCGATGGCAGCGAACGCGAACCGCGCGCCGCCAGGGATCCTGACCAGCGCAGCGACAAGGGCGAACGCGAACCGCGGCATGCCAAGGGCGCCGGCCGCAGTGCCGGCCCGCAGCCGCAGGCAGCGTCCGCAGCCTTCGTGCCGCCCGCCCCTGCACAGCCTTCGCGCGTGCCCTCGATCGGTCGTCCGGAACCGCGGCGTGCCCAGCGCGACGCTGAATCGGAGCCCGCCGATCACTCGCATCTTCCGGCGTTCCTGTTGCGGCCGGTGCGCGCCCGCGTCTGAGCGAACTCGGCACGACCCAACGGCCGGAACCATTTACCGGCCGTTCATTCTCCTCCATTAACCTGCCGCCGATAATTTAATCATTGCGGCACGGCAACGAGCGGCGCTGCTCGATATTGGGGACGGATCAGTGGTCAAGCTGCTGGACGAACACGAACGCACTTTGGCGTTTGCCGAAGTAGCGTTGGGCCAGATCAAATCCCTCCGCCAGACCGCCGTCCCGCGCAATTACGAAATCTGGTACGTGTACGCGACCGGATACAATGCCCCCCTCAACAAGATCATCAACGAGACGCTGGCGCGCAACGGCAGGCTGAGCGAGTCCGATCTCGAACAGATCTACGAAACCTATCTCTCCCACATCAAGACCTCCGACCGCATCGACAAGGTCGGCGCGCGCGTGATCGGCGAAATCGACGACGTGATGAACCTGATCACGGACGCGCTCGACATGTCGCAGAGCTATGACGCCAGGCTGAGCGGCGCCAGCGAGAAACTCCGGAATGCCAAGAACCGCGATCAGATCAAGGCGGTCGTCGATGGGCTGGTGAAGTCCACCCGCGAGATGCAGGAGACCAACAAGGCGCTGGAGAGCCGGCTGTCGCTGTCAAAGACCGAGATCAGCAATCTCCAGCACAGCCTCGAGGCGATCCGCGCCGAGAGCCTGACCGATCCGCTGACCGGATTGGGCAACCGCAAATATTTCGACCGCTCGATCGACTTGGCGGTTCGGGCGGCGCTGGCGAGCGGGGAGCCGCTGTCGCTGATGATGTTCGACATCGACCATTTCAAATCGTTCAACGATTCCTACGGCCACCTCACCGGCGATCAGGTGCTGCGGCTGGTTGCGATGTCGCTGAAGCAGACCATCAAGGGCCAGGACATCACCGCCCGCTATGGCGGCGAGGAATTTGCGGTGGTGCTGCCCAACACGGCGCTGCGTCAGGCCCTGACGGTCGCCGACCACATTCGCCGCGCCGTGATGGCGAAAGAATTGAAGAAGAAATCCACCGGCGAAATTCTCGGCCGCGTCACCATCTCCGTCGGCGTCTCCATGCTGAAATCGGACGACGATACGGATTCACTGATCGAGCGCGCCGACGCCTGCCTCTACGCCGCCAAGCGTAACGGCCGCAACCGCGTGATCTGCGAAGTCGATCCCGAATACGCCGCCGAGACCCGCAGCCAGGTCGCCTAGGCTTTGGCTTTCCGCTTCGCCGGCTTCCGCTTCGGTGCTGGCCGCTTCGCCACCGCCTTCGCCGATTTGCGCACCTTCGGCCGCTTGCGCAATGCCGCGCGCTGTGCCGCGGCCAGCGCCGCCCTCGCCCAATCGGCCAGTTCCTCGGAATCGTCGAATAGCCGTGCCGGCAATTGCCAGTACGAGTTCACGGTGACCGTCTTGGTCCGCGTCTGGTACTGGAATGGTGTCGATCCCTCGGCTTCGAATTGCGGGATCGTTTGTTCATCGGCGCGGAAATAAAGCCCCGCGCGCAGCGCGAGCGCGAAGTTGGTGCCGTCGGCGGAGATGCCGAATCCAGAGAACATCTTGCGGATGGTGACCGGGCCGAAATCGGCAAACAGGTCGATCAGGAAATCGCGGTCCATCGCTCACCGCCCCGGCGATGCGGTCGTTAGACCTTCGCCGCCGTCAGCTGCACCGACTCGCCGCAGCCGCAGGCGGAGACCTGGTTCGGATTGTTGAAGATGAACTGGGCCTGCATCTTGTCGGCCTTGTAGTCCATCTCGGTGCCGAGCAGGAACAAGACCGCCTTGGGATCGACCAGGATCTTCACGCCGCGGTCCTCGACCACTTCGTCGGTCGGGCGGACCTCATGGGCATATTCCACCGTGTAGGACTGGCCGGCGCAGCCGCCGTTCTTGATCCCGACGCGAAGCCCGACGATTTCGGAATCGGCGCGCTTGGTCAGTTCCGTAATCCGCTGCGCGGCTGCCTCGGTCAGTTTCATGACCTGCGGGCGCGGCCGCGGCTTCGGCTTGGAAGACTGGACGGTGGTATCCATTGCAGTCGATCTCCCGCGTCGCATCATGGCGACGAACTATCTTGCCATTAAAATAACAACGAAATTCCCGCTGTGAAGGTCTCTCGTCATAAACTCGATCAGAACCCGTCGAAACGAACCGCAAGTTTCCTAGTAAATCGCCCAAATTCCCGGTGTCGCCAGCTCCAGCAGGTGATCGTCCGGATCACGGAAGTAGATGCTCTTTCCGCCGCGCGGCCAATCCGTCCTGCCTTCGATCGCGACATCGTGCTCACCTAGCGACTTTTCCCATGCTGGCAGCTCAGTCGCCGCAATGGCAAAGGCCATGTGAATAGGGCCACTGCCGTCATGCGGCGGAATGGTTCCGCCGGGTAGATGGATCGGCTCGGGCGTCGAACCGCGGAGAAAGAGCAGCAACACGCTGCGGCCGCCAACATCATAGGCAAGAAATCGCGAGTCGGCCGTCAGCGGCACAAGCCCGAGCACCCTCTCGTAAAATGCGCGGGCGCGGTCGAGGTCATCAACGTAAAGCGCGGTCTCGATGACACCGGATAATTTCGGCAACGGATCCCTTCACCACATATTGAGGACGAGACGGGCCTCGTCGGACATGCGATCCGGCGTCCAGGCCGGGTCCCACACCAGATTGACATTGACGACGCCGACGCCGGGAACGCTGGCGATGGCGTTCTCCACCATGGTCGGCAGTTCGCCGGCCGCCGGACAGTTCGGCGTGGTCAGCGTCATCATCACATCGACGCCGCGGTCGTCCTTGAGGTCGACCTTGTAGATCAGCCCGAGCTCATAGATATCGGCCGGAATTTCGGGATCGAATACCGTCTTCAGCGCGGCGACGATCTCGGTCCCCAGCCGCTCGGTCTCCTCGGGCGGCAGCGCCGAGACGGTTTCCATATTGGCTGATTTGACTTCGGCTGTGTCACTCATGAGAACAATTCCCGCGCCTTGATCAGCGCCTGTGCCAGATGGTCGACTTCTTCCCGGGTATTATACATTCCAAACGACGCGCGGCAGGTGGCAGTGACATTGAACCGCTCTAAAAGCGGCATCACGCAATGGGTGCCGGCGCGCACCGCAATTCCCTGCCGGTCGATCACGGTCGCGACGTCGTGGGCGTGCGCCCCCTTCATCTCGAAGGAGATCACCGGTCCCTTGCCGCGCGCGGTGCCGATCAGGCGCAGCGAATTGATTTCGCGCAGGCGATCCTGGGCGTAGTTCAAGAGATCGTGCTCGTGGGCGGCGATGCGCTCCTTGCCGATCGAATTGACGTAGTCGATCGCAGCGCCCAGCCCGATCGCCTCGACGATCGGCGGCGTCCCGGCCTCGAACTTGTGCGGCGGGTCGCCATAGGTGACCCAATCCCTTGCCACCTCGCGGATCATCTCGCCGCCGCCGTTATAGGGGCGCATCGCCACCAGGTGCTCATGCTTGGCATAGAGCGCGCCAATCCCGGTCGGACCATAGATCTTGTGGCCGGTGAAGGCATAGAAATCGCAATCGAGGTCCTGCACGTCGATCGGCAGATGCACCGCGCCTTGCGCGCCGTCAACCAGCACCGGAATGCCGCGGTCATGGGCGAGCTTCACGACTTCCTTGATCGGAACGAAAGTGCCGAGCGCGTTCGACATCTGGGTGATGGCGACGAGCTTGGTGCGCGGCGTCAGCAGCTTCTCAAATTCCTCGATCAGGAAATTGCCGTCGTCGTCGACCGGCGCCCATTTGATCACGGCGCCATGGCGCTCGCGCAGGAAGTGCCAGGGCACGATGTTGGAGTGGTGCTCCATGATCGAGAGCACGATCTCGTCGCCCGGTTTGATGTTGGGCTCGCCCCAGGACGACGCCACGAGGTTGATGGCCTCGGTGACATTGCGGGTGAAGATGATTTCTTCACTACGCGCTGCATTGATGAATTTCGCCACCTTGGCGCGGGCGCCCTCGTAAGCCTCGGTCGCAGCATTGGCGAGGTAGTGCAAGCCGCGGTGCACGTTGGCGTATTCGCTCTTGTAGGCTTCCGTCATGCGGTCGAGCACCGCATTCGGCTTTTGCGCCGAGGCCGCGTTGTCGAGATAGACCAGCGGTTTGCCATAGACTTTCATCGCCAGCGCGGGGAAATCCTCCCGCACGCGGGCGACATCATATGCACCGTTGGAAACCGCCGGATGCATTGTCATCCCCTTGGTCATCCCCTTGCCTCCAGCCAACGCTGGGCCGCTGCAATCGCGAGTTCGCGCAGATCATCGTTGACGATCGATTCAATCGCCTCGCCCACGAAAGCCTGGATCAGCAGCGCCTGGGCTTCCTTCTCGGAAAGGCCGCGGGCACGCAGGTAGAACAGCAGGCTCTCGTCGAGCGCGCCCGTGGTGGCGCCATGGCCGCAGGTGACGTCGTCGGCGAAGATTTCGAGTTCCGGCTTGTTATCGGCCTCGGCCTCGTCGGACAGCAACAGCGCCCGCGTCATCATCTTGGCGTCGGTCTTCTGCGCGTGGGGGCGCACGACGATACGACCCTGGAACACCGAATGGGCGCGGTCGTCGGCGACGGCACGGAACACCTCGCGGCTGGCGCAATGCGGCACCGCGTGGTCCATGAACAGCGTCGTGTCGGCATGCTGGCGGCCGTTGAGCAGATTGACGCCGTTGGTCTCGACCCGGGAGCCCTCGCCGGCAAACGTAATAGTCGCCTGATAGCGGCTGGCCGCACCGCCCGACACCATGCCAAAGGTGTTGAAATGCGCATGCGCACCCAGCGTGAACACGGCGGAGGAAATATTGAAGGCCTCGCGAGCGTCCTCGATCAGGCGGACGTGGTCGAGCCGTGAATTGTCGCCGATCGTGACGATCAGCGAGTCATGGGCCTGATAGGTCGTCGCGCCATCGGCGGCGATGTAGCTCTCGACCAGCGTCGTGCCGGCGTCCTTGCCGAGACGCAGCATCGAGCGCGTGAACATCGCTGTGGGCGCAGAGCCGCTGGCGATATGAATGACATGCAGCGGCTGCGTCAGCACGACGCCATTGGCGATCTCAATCACCACGCCATCGGTCATCATCGCGCTGTTGAGCGCGACCATCGGATTGGCAATATCGGGCGTGAACAGCTGCGCCTGCAGCGTAGCGTCGCCATCCTCAAGCACCCCGCGCAGGGTGCGGATGGTCAATCCCTTCTCGAGCCCGTCCAGTTCGGAAAGTTTTGGCGCGAACACGCCGTCCACCAGCACCAACCGCCGCGCACCCTTGATCGCCTGCAGCTTCACGGCCGTTGCAGCCCGCTTCAGCGCAGCGGCGTCCGGTGCGGGCGCCAGCGGCAGCACTTCGCGCATCAGCGCGCGAAGATCGGTGTATTTCCAGTCCTCGATCCGCCGGTGCGGCAGGCCCACACGGTCATAGGCTTCGAAGGCAGCGCTTCGCGCCTCGGCGACCCTGCCTGTGCCCGGCAGCCGGTCGCGCGCGATGGCGAAGCTGTCGCTTACCGCACGTCCCGTCTCGTTCTTTGCCAAAGCCAAATTCATCACGATACCTGTCAGGCTGCGTCTTCGAACTGCGCGTAGCCGGAAGCCTCGAGCTCCAGCGCCAGATCCTTGCCGCCGCTTTTCACGACCCGGCCCTTCGACATCACGTGCACGAAGTCAGGCACGATGTAGTTGAGCAGCCGCTGATAGTGCGTGATCACGACCATCGCGCGATCCGGCGAACGCAGCGCGTTGACACCGTCGGCCGCCACACGAAGCGCGTCGATATCGAGGCCGGAATCCATTTCGTCGAGGATGCAGACGGCAGGCTCGAACAGCGCCATCTGCAAGATCTCATTGCGCTTCTTCTCGCCGCCGGAAAACCCGACATTGACGCCGCGGCGAAGCATGTCCTGCGGAATGTTCAGGGACTTCGCGACCTCGCGGACCTTTTTCAGAAAGTCCGGCGTCGAGTATTCACTCTCGCCGCGCGCCTTGCGCTGGGCATTCAGCGCGGTGCGCAGGAATGTCATGGTCGCAACGCCCGGAATCTCGACCGGATACTGGAACGCCAGGAACACACCCTTGGCGGCGCGCTCGTCCGGCGCCATCTCAAGAAGGTCTTCGCCCTTGAACAGGATCTGGCCGTCAGTGACTTCATAGCCCGGCTTGCCTGCGATGACGTGCGACAGCGTGGATTTGCCGGAGCCGTTCGGCCCCATGATCGCGTGCACCTCGCCCGGATTTACGGTGAGCGTCAGCCCGTGGAGAATTTCGTTATCCTCGACACGAACCTTTAGATCTTTCACTTCAAGCAACGCAGTCATGTTGTTTCCCTGTGGGCCTAAATCGCCCGAATGAAAACCGGAAGAAAGAACCAGGCAAAGAAGCCTAGTGCTCCACCACCGGCAGCCAATTTGCCGAATTCGGTTACATCAGCCCATCCCGCTAGGCCGCCGATCAGAGCCGCAAATGCTCCAGCGATCGCAACAAACAAAAAGATCGCAAGTGGCGCTAACCGGACGAACGCGAGGATGTTGCTGATCATTGGCTTACCCGACGCTGCCCTCCAGCGAGATCGAGATCAGCTTCTGCGCCTCAACCGCGAACTCCATCGGCAGCTGCTGCAGCACGTCCTTCACAAAGCCATTGACGACGAGGCCGACGGCCTCCTCCTGCGACAGCCCGCGCTGGATGCAATAAAACAGCACGTCCTCGGAAATCTTCGACGTGGTCGCTTCGTGCTCGAAGGTCGCGGACGAATTCTTCGCCTCGACATAGGGTACGGTGTGCGCGCCGCATTTGTCGCCGATCAGGAGCGAGTCGCAGGCGGTGAAGTTGCGCGCGCCGGTGGCTTTCCGATGCGCGGTGACGAGACCGCGATAGGTGTTCTGCGAGACGCCCGCCGCGATGCCCTTGGAGATGATCCGGCTGGTCGTATTCTTGCCGAGGTGAATCATCTTGGTGCCGGAATCGACCTGCTGGTAGCCGTTCGAGATCGCGATCGAGTAGAACTCGCCGCGTGAATTGTCGCCGCGCAGGATGCAACTCGGATATTTCCAGGTGATCGCCGAACCGGTCTCGACCTGGGTCCAGGAGATCTTTGAATTGTTGCCGCGGCAGTCGCCCCGCTTGGTGACGAAATTATAAATGCCGCCGACGCCCTCGGAGTTGCCGGGATACCAGTTCTGCACCGTCGAATATTTGATCTCGGCGTCGTCGAGCGTGACGAGTT
Source organism: Bradyrhizobium sp. 170 (assembly GCF_023101085.1). Taxonomy (NCBI): domain Bacteria; kingdom Pseudomonadati; phylum Pseudomonadota; class Alphaproteobacteria; order Hyphomicrobiales; family Nitrobacteraceae; genus Bradyrhizobium; species Bradyrhizobium sp. 170. The sequence continues at coordinate 4,784,307 of NZ_CP064703.1, forward strand.
CGACGACTGCGGCATGCAGCTGATTCTCGTCGCGCTGCGGTGCGGTGCAGCCTTCAAGATAGCTGACGTAAGCGCCCTTGTCGGCGATGATCAGCGTGCGCTCGAACTGGCCGGTGTTGCGCTCGTTGATGCGGAAGTAGGTCGACAGCTCCATCGGGCAGCGCACGCCCGGCGGCACGTAGACGAACGAGCCGTCGGAGAACACCGCGGAGTTCAGCGTTGCGAAGTAATTGTCCGAGGTAGGCACGACCGAACCGAGATACTTCTTCACAAGCTCGGGATGTTCGCGGATCGCCTCCGAGATCGGCATGAAGATCACGCCGGCCGCCTTCAATTCCTTCTGGAAGGTGGTGGCGACGGAAACCGAGTCGAACACGGCGTCGACCGCGATCCTGCGCTCGCCTTCCGGCTTCACGACGCCTTCGAGCACCTCAACTTCACGCAGGGGAATGCCGAGCTTCTCGTAGGTCTTGAGGATCTCCGGATCGATCTCGTCGAGCGAGCCGATCTGCTTCTTCGGCTTCGGCGCGGAGTAGTAATAGAGATCCTGGTAGTCGATCCTGGGATAATTGACGCGGGCCCAGGTCGGCTCGGTCATGGTCAGCCAGCGGCGATAGGCCTCCAGACGCCATTCCAGCATCCAGGCCGGTTCGTTCTTCTTTGCGGAAATGAAGCGGACCGTGTCTTCCGACAACCCCTTGGGGGCCTTGTCGGACTCGATAAGCGTCTCAAACCCATATCGATACTGGTCGACGTCGATACGCCTGACGCGCTCGACCGTCTCTTGTACGGCTGGCATTCCATCCTCCGCTCGCGGTTTCAAGGACCGCGGTGGAACAATCACAAAAGTCGAATTCGAAGCATTCCAACGAAACCCGCTTAGAACGTTTCAAGCTGTGTTTCGTCGCCCTCTAAGTAAGGCATCGGCGAGCTTTCGCCAAGCCTGAAGGGCCAAATCAATGTCTGCCTCAGAGGTAGACCAGCCCAGACTGAGCCGCACCGCTCCCTGCGCCAGTTCCCCGCCGACCCCCATGGCGGCCAGAACGTGCGACGGCTGGACCTTGCCGGACGAGCAGGCGGAACCCGAAGATACCGCAATACCGCCGAGATCGAAGCCAATCACGGCCGTTTCGGCCTTAAGCCCGGGAACCGTGAACAGGGTGGTATTGGGCAGGCGTGGCGTGTCCGCTGAAAACAGGATCATTCCCGGGGTTAGTTTCAGGCCCGCCTCGAGCCGGCCCTGAAGGTCCCGAAGCCGAGCCGCGTTACCTTGCAGGGCTGCCATGGCGGCCCGGACCGCAGCACCAAAGGCCGCAATGCCTGCGACGTTCTCGGTGCCGGCCCTTCGCCCCAGCTCCTGTCCGCCGCCGCGCAGCAATGGCTCCAGCCCCTGCACCTCCTCCGACAGGACCAGCGCCCCCACCCCTTTTGGGCCACCGACCTTGTGCGCAGAAAGCGTAACCAGATCGGCCTTCATCAATTTGATATCAAAAGGTATTTTTCCCAATGCCTGGATTGCATCGACATGCAGCAGCCCGCCTGCTTCATGTACGATGTCAGCGACTTCGCCGACCGGTTGAAGCGCGCCAGTCTCGTTATTGGCCAGCATGACCGAGACAAGCGCCCGCTGCCCACCGGCAAGAAGCCTCCGTAGATGGTCGATGTCGATCAGGCCGGACCCGGTAACGTGGATGGCCCCGATCGCGTCCGGCGAGAAACGCCCCCCTGACAGCACTGACGTATGTTCGATAGCCGAGACCAATAGCCGACGAACCGGTTCGCCCGCGCTCCGACGCAGCCCCGGCGTCAGCGCCAGCGCATTCGCCTCCGTACCACCAGACGTAAACGCCACATCCTGCGGCCGGGCGCCGATGGCCGCGGAGATGGCGGCGCGCGCATCCTCGACCAGCCGACGCGCCTGCCGACCTTCGGCATGAACCGATGACGGATTGCCGGCGATGTCCCAGGCAGCCGCCATCGCCTGCCTGGCCTCGGGGCGAAGCGGCGTCGTCGCATTCCAGTCGAGATAGACCCGGTCAGGCATTTCTGTACAATATTACCTATATCGGCAAGCAGCTCCGCGAGCCTCGGCCTCACCGCCGGCGCTAGATGCCTTATGGCAATTGGGGATCGCGCCGTCTCTTACAATCTCAGGCTAACGCCTTGAACTGCCTTCCAGATGTTCAAGATGCTTGCTTTTTGCCCCTCGCCTCATGCTAGAAGGCCGCAACCAGTTCACGGGAGCGCCCGTCCGCGCATCGCCCAACGACGCATGATCACATTTTCTCCGCCGGATCACGTCCGTTGCCTAGGGATCATCAATGCCTGAAGTAATTTTCACCGGCCCCGCGGGCCGCCTCGAAGGCCGTTATCACCCGGCCAAGCAGAAGAACGCGCCGATCGCGATGATCCTGCATCCGCATCCGCAATTCCACGGCACGATGAATCACCAGATCGTCTACCAGTGCTACTACGCGTTTGCGCATCGCGGCTTCTCGGTATTGCGATTCAATTTCCGCGGCGTCGGCCGCAGCCAGGGCTCGTTCGATCACGGCACCGGCGAATTGTCGGATGCCGCTTCCGCGCTGGACTGGGCGCAGACCATCAATCCGGAAGCGCGCGCCTGCTGGGTCGCCGGCTTCTCGTTCGGCGCCTGGATCGGCATGCAGTTGTTGATGCGCCGGCCCGAGGTCGAAGGCTTCATTTCGATCGCGCCGCCCGCCAATCTCTATGACTTCTCCTTCCTCGCGCCCTGCCCGTCGTCGGGCCTGATCGTGCACGGCGAGAAGGACGCGGTGGTGCCGCCGAAGGACGTCAACACGCTGGTCGAGAAGCTGAAGACCCAAAAGGGTATCGTGATCGATCAGCAGATCATCCCAGGCGCCAATCACTTCTTCGACGGCAAGCTGGAGCCGCTGATGGAGACGGTGACCGGCTATCTCGACATGCGGCTCGCCAACGTCCGGTGACGTGACCGTGTCGTAGCCCGGATGGAGCGCAGCGAAATCCGGGACCGCAGCCAGCGTTGAGGATTCCCGAATTGCGCTACGCTCCATCCGGGCTACGGCGACATCTGCGTCTCACGCCGCCAGTTTCAGCATATGCGCGTCGTGACGCGCCAGGAACGCGCGCAGCAATTGCGGATAGTCAGGCCCGACCGCCGTGCGGACGCTGGCCCGCTTCGCCAGCTCGGCTCGCCATGCACGCACCTTCGGCGTATCGGCAAACACCGAAAGATCGATCAGTTCATCGAACACGTCGAAGTAACGGAAGATCGGCGCGAACACCGCGTCCACCAGGCTGAAATCCCCACCGGCAAAGAACGGTCCCGCGCCGAGCGCTTTCTCGACCTGCGCGAACTTCGCGGCGACCGCCTTCCGCTTGGTTTCAAAGACCGCGGGATCACCCGTCGTCTCCAGGCCCCAGAGTTCGCTCAGAATGGTGGAGCCGAACTCCATCCAGGCGCGGTGCTGCGCACGTTGCAGCGGATCGTGCGGATGCAGTTTCGCGCCGCCTTGCGTATCTTCGATGTACTCGCAGATGACGTTGCTCTCGAACAGCGCCGCTTCGCCGTCCCCGGTCTCGACAAGCAGCACCGGTACCTTGCCGAGCGGCGAAATCTTCAGAAACCAGTCCGGCTTGTTGGCGAGATCGATATCGATCCGCTCGAACGGAACGCCCTTTTCGGTGAGCGCGATCACCGCGCGCTGCACATAGGGACAAAGCTTGTGGCTGATCAGCGTGAGTTTTGGTGCCATGACGACCTCCCAGGCGAAGCCCGGGCAGGCCTCGCTCCATGCATCTGCATTTAATTAGATGCATTTGCATGCAGTCGTCAAGGTCGATGCAGTTGCATCAACACATCTTGAACCGGTCAGGGTCGCGCGATGATGCCGCCGGTCATCGGGAATGGCACCCCCGTGGTGGCAGGATAGCTCAGCGGCAGGCCTTTCAGGCCCCGCGCGGCCAGAAATCCGAAGGCCTGCGCCTCGATGGCGTCGGACGCCCAGCCCAGCGTGTCCGCCGCCCGGACGGTCGCCGGCGCAAGGCACTCGCGAAGCATCCGCAGCATGGTCAGGTTGCGGGCGCCGCCGCCGGCCACGATCCAGTTCTTGGGTTCTTTCGGCAGCAGCGGCACCACGCGGGCAATCGCGGCTACGGTAAAGGCGGTCAGCGTCGCCGCGCCATCCTCGGGCGGTACATCGCCTAGCTTCAGCCCCGCAAAATCGTTGCGGTCGAGCGATTTCGGCGGGGGCAGCGAAAAGAACGGCATCTCCAGAGCGCGGGCGATCCAGGCCGCATCGACCTTGCCCAGCGCGGCAGTGCGACCCTCGGTATCGAAACGCTGATTCAGCCAGCGGAACATGTGGTCGTCGAGCAGCGCGTTGCCCGGGCCGGTGTCGCAGGCGATCAGCGTGTCGCCGTCGATATAGGTGATGTTGGCGACCCCGCCGATATTGACCACGACGGTCGGCCCCTCCCAATCCAGCGATTGGGCGAGCGCGCGGTGATAAACCGGCACAAAGGGCGCACCCTGCCCGCCGGCCTCGACGTCAGCAGCGCGGAAATCGTACATGACCGGAATGTGGATCGTTTTGGCGAGCGCTGACGCATCGCCGATCTGGACCGTCAACTTTTTGTCGGGCCTGTGCAGCACGGTCTGGCCGTGAAAGCCGACGATGTCGATGTCGTCGAAGCGCAGCCGGTGTTGCGCGGTAAAGGCGGCCACCGCCTCGGCATGCGCCGATGTGACGACCCGCTCGGCCTCGCGCAGGCAGCCGGGCCGCGCCGCGCGATCCGGCAGGTCGGTGGCCTCGTACAGCGCCTGCCGCAGCAGGCTGCGCTCCATTTCGTTATAGGGGCGGTATCCGGACGGTCCCAGGGCGTTCACCCGGCGGCCGTCGGTCTCGATCATAGCGACATCGACCCCGTCGAGCGAGGTGCCGCTCATCAGACCAAGCGCCGTCAACATCATGTTAAATCGTGCCTTTGCAACGCCCTGCTCGATCCGTCCCGCCGACGACGATCAGCTTGTGCCAAACACAGACATCTTATAATGCCACAGCGCCCGGCCTTCGGCAGCCTGTTCCGCCATGGTTCCGCAACTCGCTACAATTACAGTGAAAATAGAATGATCAGAGCAGCTCGCCATGACCGGATTTAAATCAGATTTCCTGAACATTTTACAGGAACGCGGCTTTATCCACCAATGTTCCGATTTCGAGGGCCTCGACGCGCTCGCCGCGAAGGGCCAGGCGACCGCCTATGTCGGCTACGACTGCACGGCGCCGTCGCTGCATATCGGCAACTACCTCACCATGATGATGCTGCACTGGCTGCAGCAGAGCGGAAACAAGCCGATCACCCTGATGGGCGGCGGCACCACCATGGTCGGCGACCCCTCCGGCAAGGATGAATCGCGCGCCATCCGCTCGATCGAGGAAATCGAGGCCAACAAGGCCTCGATCCGCGGCGTGTTCGCGAAGGTACTGCGCTACGGTTCGGGCCCGAGCGATGCCATCATGCTCGACAATGCCGAGTGGCTGACGAAACTGAACTACATCGAGATGCTGCGCGACGTCGGCCGGCACTTCTCCGTCAACCGCATGCTGACGATGGACTCGGTGCGGCTCCGTCTCGAGCGCGAGCAGGAGATGAGCTTCATCGAATTCAACTACATGGTCTGCCAGGCCTACGACTTCGTCGAACTGGCGCGGCGCACCGGATGCCGGCTGCAGATGGGCGGCTCCGATCAATGGGGCAACATCGTCAACGGCGTCGATCTCGGCCGCCGCATGGGCACGCCGCAATTGTTCGCGCTGACGACGCCGCTGCTCACGACCGCCTCGGGCGCCAAGATGGGCAAGACCGCGCAGGGCGCGGTGTGGCTCAACGCCGACCAGTTCTCGCCTTACGACTTCTGGCAATACTGGCGTAACGTCGAGGACGCCGATGTCGTCAAGTTTCTAAAGCTGTTCACGATCCTGCCGATGAGCGAAATCAACAAGCTCGCAGCGCTGCAGGGCGGCGAGATCAACGAAGCCAAGAAGGTGCTGGCGACGGAGGCGACCGCGCTGCTGCATGGTCGCGAGGCCGCCATCACGGCTGCCGAAACCGCACGCCGCACTTTTGAGGAAGGCGCGATCGCGGAGAGCCTGCCCACCGTGGAAGTCTCCCGTGGCGAGCTCGAGGCCGGCGCCGGAGTGCTGGGGCTGTTCGTGAAGGCGGGCCTCGTCGCCTCGAACGGCGAGGCGCGGCGCCAGATCAAGGGTGGCGGCTTGCGCGTCAACGATGCCGCCGTGACCGACGAGAAGATGGTGCTCACGCCGTCCAACCTCACGCCGGAAGGCGTCATCAAACTTTCCATGGGGAAGAAAAAGCACGTCCTGCTGAAACCCGCATGATCGGGCCTGCATAGGCGCATTCGCTTTTGATGCTTGCGGGGACATGCGGAAACGCGCTCCCTGCGTCCTATGGACAACAAGACGCCTGAGGGAGATGCGTTAGCCAGGCCGCTCAAGTCGCAGCGTGTGGCGCTCAACGTGCTGGCGCTGTGCTTTACGCTGGCGCTTATCGGCCGCGGCCTCGGCGAGAGCTTTACGGTTTTCCTCAAACCGATCTCGGAGAATTTCGGCTGGGACCGCGCGGCGGTGGTCTCGGTCTATTCGCTGACCTGGCTGGCGGGCGGGCTGACGGCGCCCGTGGTCGGCCGGCTGTTCGACCGCTATGGCCCCCGCACCGTGTATTCGCTGGGACTGCTGCTGCTCGGCGGCGCGTTCCTGGTGGCGTCGCAGGCGCAAGCGCTGTGGCAATTCCAGGTGAGCGTCGGGCTCGCCGTCGGGATCGGCATCGCCTTCATCGGCAACGTACCGAATTCGATCCTGCTCGGCCGCTGGTTCGGCCCACGCCTGCCGACGGCGATGGCGGTGGTCTATTCGGCGGCCGGCGCGGGTGTGCTGGTGTTGCTACCCGCCTCGCAGCTGCTGATCGATCATGTCGGCTGGCGCGGCGCCTACCAGATTTTCGGCATCGTCGCGCTCTGCCTGTTGGTGCCGCTACTGCTGCTGCCGTGGCGGCTGTTCTCCACGGGCTCGCCACACATCGCCAGAAAAGCCGATCCCGGTTTCATCGACGCGGGCTGGACGCTCGCGAGCGCCATGCGCCACCATGCATTCTGGGCGCTGTTCGCCACCTTCTTCTTCACGGCGGTGGGGATGTATGCGCTTGCCGCACAGATCGTCGCCTATCTGATCGACGCCGGCTTCCCGCCTCTGCAGGCGGCGACCGCCTGGGGCTTTTCCGGTGTCGTACTGCTGTTCGGCATGCTCGGCGTGACCCAGCTCGACAGCATCATCGGGCGACGCCCGTCGGTGCTGTTGAGCTATGCCATCTCGATCGTCGGCATCATCCTGCTGTGGCTGCTGCAGTTCTATCCAAATTTCTGGCTGCTCACCGCTTTCGTCGTGACCTTCGGCAGCATGATCGGTTCGCGCGGCCCGCTGATCACGGCGACCGCAATGAAGATCTTTCGCGGTGAACGCGTCGGCACGATCTACGGCACGATCTCGATCGGCAGCGGTCTTGGCTCAGGACTCGGTGCCTGGGCCGGCGGCCTGATCCACGACTGGACCCACAGCTACGATCCCGTGATCGCCTTCGCGCTGGTGGCGGTGGTGCTGGGAATGATCCCGTTTTTGGTCGTGCCGGCGCTGCGGCGCTAGCTAAGCCTCGGCCTGCTTGCCGGGGCTGCTCTTTTTTGCGGCGATCGTTTCAAGCAACCAATTTTTGAAGGAGAGCATCGCGGGTGATGGTCGCCGGGAGTGCAGTGACGTAATCCAATAATCGCCAAGCGCCACTTCGATCTTGAAGGGACGGACCAGCCGCCGTTGACGGACCTCGTCCTGAAACAATGCCGCCGGCAACAACGCAACGCCGAAACTGCGCGCCGCTGCACTGGCGATCGTGATCGATGAATCGAACACCATTCCCTTGAGCACCGGACTCTGCAATCCCGCTGCGGTAAACCAGCGCGGCCATTCATCCTGTCGGTAGGAACGCAGCAGCACCTCGCGCTTGAGATCGACCGGCCGGCTCAGCCTGCGAGCCGGCGAAGGCGCGCAGAACGGGGTAAATGGCGCTCCCATCAGGTGGGTCGCCTCGGTGCCGTGCCAAAGGCCATCGCCAAACCTGATCGCGTAATCGAGGCCTTCGCCCGCGATGTCGATACGATTGTTGTTGGTGAACAGGCGCAAATCGATCCGCGGATAGGCCTTCCTAAAACCATCGAGTCGCGGCAACAGCCATCCTGAAGCGAAAGTCCCAACCACGCCGACCGAGATGACGTCCTGATAGCGACCGTCTTCAAAACGATTGAGCGTTTCGGTGAGCCGGCCGAAGGCCTCGACAATGCTCGGCAGCAGCGATTGCCCTTCATCGGTGAGCGCGACGCCGCGCGGCAGCCGGCGAAACAACTGTACGCCAAGCCGGTCCTCCAACACTCTCACGTGCTGACTGACGGCGGCCTGCGTGACTCGAAGTTCCAGGCCAGCACGGGTGAAACTCAGGTGGCGCGCCGTCGCCTCAAAGGCCCGTAGTGCATTGAGCGGAAGGTGCGAAAGCTTCGTCCGGCGGCGCATTTCTCGTTCCTAGTTTTTCTTATGCCTGCCCGCAGAACTGATCGTTTGTCAAGACGGCGGCCCGTCGGCACCTTCCTGCGCGCAGCAAGGAGGGATTCGCAGTGATCACCAGAAGACAGTTCCAGCTTGGAATCGGCGCAGCGCTGGTAGCGACTGCTTTGAGCATCCGGCCGAAAGCGATGCGCGCATCGTCCGCAGATCAGCGGCTGATCGATGAGCTCAAGCGTCTGGAGAGCGAGAGCGGCGGCCGGCTTGGTGTCTGCGTCCTTGAGACAGCAACTGGCACGCGTCATGTCCATCGGGGTGACGAGCGCTTTCCGATGTGCAGCACCTTCAAGGTGCTGGCAGCCGCGGCTGTTCTGGCGCGGGTAGATGCCGGCAACGAGCAGTTGGCACGGCGCATAACCTTTGAGGCGTCCGCACTCATCGTGAACTCACCGGTAACTGAAAAGCGCGTCGGCGGCGACGGCATGACGCTCGCTGAAATCTGCGATGCGGCACTAACGCGGAGTGACAACACGGCCGGCAACTTGCTGCTCGCTGGCATCGGCGGACCTCCGGGGCTGACGGCCTTCGCACGAAGTCTAGGTGACCAGGTCACGCGGTTGGACCGGGATGAGCCCTCGCTCAACGAGGCTTTGCCTGACGATCCCCGCGATACCACGACACCAAATGCAATGGCTTCGAATTTGCAGGCCCTCATCCTCGGAACCACGGCGTTGTCGGCCGCATCGCGCGAGCAACTGACGGCATGGTTGATCGCCAACACGACTGGCGATGCACGACTGCGCGCAGGCATTGCGAAAGACTGGCGTATCGGCGACAAGACCGGCGCTGGTGATCGAGGCACGAACAATCACGTCGCCGTGATCTGGCCGCCCGACAAGGCCCCCATCGTGATCGCCGCCTACCTGACTGGCGCCACCGTTTCTACCGCGCAGCAGAACGCCACTTTGGCTTCGGTTGCGCGCGCGGTATCGGCGATGACATCTGGCTAGGTGCGGAATGCAGGCAGCAATTGCCGGCTTGGCGGTAGCGACCACCGTCCTGTGCCTTGCGGTGCCGGGTGTATCTCCCTCGATCGCGTCGGACGACATTTTCGCCAACCGGTCCGCATTTTCTGTAGCGGAGCAGCCCGTGCGGATGCCGGCCGAATGCGGCGATGTCAGGCGGATGGCGGAGGGCATTCCTGAAATCGACTACCGGATCGACCTTTCCGTAGTCGGCAGCCTCACGGCGGTGCAGACGGATAACGTATTGTGGTATCTCGTGCTGTGTTCGCCGCCGGATGTCCGGATCATGTGCGTGACCTATCAATCCAATGGCATGGCGATCGGCGACCGGGTCATCATAAAAGGCGGTTATCTGCGACGCGACGCCAACCACGTCATGTTGGATCCGTGTCTGGCAAACAGACCGGAGCAGTGATTTCGGCCGAAAGCAGCTCCACACTTCAATGGTGAATCTGCCGTTCGACGATCCCCGGCCCCGGTTGTCGCGGGGCGGCCGCCCGCCTAGTTATTCGGCGGCAATTCGATCGGGTTGTTCTGCTTGCCGGTGTTGAATTCCATGATCTTTCGCGTCACGCCCGGAAACATGGCCGAGATCGGATTGACGCGCAGCACGGGCTGGCTGGGGGTGCCGACCACTTCATAGGTCACGCCAAACAGGCCTTCCTTGTCGCCGTTGCCGAGGAACAGGCCAAGCACGGGAATCTGGCCGAACATGTTGTTCAATCCGTACATCGGAATGAAGGTGCCGCTCATCCGAACCTGATTGGCGGCGGTATCGATGCTGCCTTCGATGGTCGCACCGACCATCGGTCCTTTCACGACGCCATCGCGGATCGTGAGCTGTCCGCTCTGCCGGGTGAACTCGGCTCGCAATGCCGTAAAGGAAACGCCGCTCTGAGTGCCGGTAGAGCCACCTGCGGCAACGCGGTCGAGCGAAGCCTCACCCTTGATGGTGAAGTCGCGGACGTTGATCAGGCCCTCCTTGGCGCTGGGTTCAACCGTCGGCGGTTCCAGGGCGAGGGCGAGCTGGCCACCAATTACCTTGGAGTACATGTCCGTGAAGCGGAGGAAGGCACCGGCGTCATTGGTCTGCAGCACAATGATGTCCCGGCCCTGCCCCTGTCCGCGACCGCGCAACTCCGCCGTCACAGGCGTGTCGCGCCCGACCTTGCCGTTCAGCGTAAAGGCTCTCACGATACCGTTGCGGCGGGAGAACTTGCTATCGACGCTGCGCAATGCCTCGCCGTTGAATCCCGCCACCGCGCCGAGCTTGAGGTCGATGTCGAGGTCGATGTTCCTGGACTTGCTCTTGGGATCGGCCTCCTTGCCCGTTATCGCCGACTTGAGGAAGCCGCGGCCGTCGAACACGTCGCCGCGCATCATGACCTTCACGATGCCGTCGGCGCCGCGTTCGGCTTTCAGCGAGGTCTTGTCGCCGTCCGACGGCGCGTAGGTCGGGAAGTTCGCGTTCAACAGGTCGCCATTCTGGTCGACTTCCAGCGATCCCTTGATCGAAACGCCGCCGCCTTCGACCACGATGTCCTGGAACAGCGTCGATTGTTCCTTCTTCACCACGATGAACGTCGCCTTGCCCGACTTGCCGGGCACCTTGACCCAGCCCGGCAGGATGTTGTCGAGCCGCAGCGAGGTCAGGTCGGCCTCGATACCGACGCGGCTGTCGTTCTCGCCGATCTTGCCGATTACCTTGATCGGAACGGAGCCGCTGACGGCGGGTCCGAGATCGATCCCGAGGCGTTGGCGGCTGGCGTCATCGAGCGTTGCCTGCAACCTGATGTCGGCGTCGCCCTCGTTCGCCTTGCGATAATCCAGCGAGGCTGGCTGACCGTTGATCTTGACGTCGCCCTTGACCTGGAAGCCGGCGTTGTTGGCGACCAGCTTCAGCGTATTGGATTCCAGTTTCTGGTTCATCACGAGCTTGTCTGCGGCAAACCCGGCCAGATCAGCCGTGACGCTGTAGGTGGTATCGGCCTTGGTCAGCGAGCCCTTGACCGGCATGCCGAGCGTGATGATGGCAGCCACCGTCCCCTTGCTGGCGTTGGGATCGATCAGGGTGCCGGAGAGATCGCTGATGCGGTCGGACGCCAGAATCTCGGCCGCCGCCGGCACCGAAGCGTCGACCCTGAACTTCACCCGCGAAGGTGACGGCTTCGGCGCCATGTCCGGCACCTCGAAGGTGAAATCCGAAATGTTGATCTTGCGCCCGGCCGGCGTGTCGGCGACGCCCTGCCCGATCGTCACCGTCGCGGTGCGGCCGGTAACGCGTGCCTTCAGGTCGGCATCGCGAACCGAAGGCATTTCGTCCACCGGGTGAACCGTGACGCCCGAGGCCACGATGTTGACGGCGAGACCATCATCAGGAATCGGCGGCCCCTTGCGCGACAAATTACGCACCGGCGAATTGACGCCGACCTCGATGCGCTGAAGCGTACCCTTTTCGATCCGCTCGATCACCCATTCGCGCACTTCGGGCACGATCAGGATCGGCCACATCCGCTTCAGTGCGGATGCCGACATCGGCGTGCCTGCGAACCCAAGCTGGAGGCGCGCCTCGTTCGCATAGTCGACGCTGCCGGTGCCGGCGATGCCGATCTCGCCATTGCTGATATCGGCCTGGGTGAGCAGCACGCGCTTCCGATCGGTATCGAACTTCATACCGATCGCGATGCGGTTGAAGATCAGCGGCGGTTCATTGTCGGTGCCGGCGAGCAGGATCGTGCCGCCGCTAAGGCCCGCCTGCCATTCGGTGGTGGCGCCGTTCGGCGGTTCGAGATGGCCCAGCAACGTAATCCGGTTTGCGCCGGAAACGACCTTGAAGGGCGCGACCAGCACGCGCCGTCCGGAATCCCATTCGACGCTCATCTCCGCCGAATCGATCGGCATCGGATAATCGGGCGTATCGCTGTCGATCAGGTTCCCGGCCCCGGCGATGACCTTGCCGCGCAAATAGGTCGGCACGCCATCGCGCCCCAGTTCGCCCTTCAGCTCACCGGAGAGCGGCAATTCCGCGCTGTAGGTGAGATCCTTGACCCGCATCGCCAGCAGGATGTTGGCAGCCGGCACCTTATCGGCGCGAAGATCGACCGACCGCACGCCATTCTGCGGCGGCCCGACCACGACCTTGAGCGACCACGGGCGCGCGCCCTCCTCGCCAAGGCTCACCGCGACCCCGCCACCGCTCGGCCGGCGCATGCTGAGGCTGATATTGTCGAACGTCCATTTGTTGCCGCGCTGCTGGTCGTCGACGACGAGATTGCCGTTCTTGAGGCCGATCTCGTTCAGATTCTGACCGTCGAGGCCGCTAAGGCTGAGGCTGTCGAGCCAGTCGAGGCTGGCCAGCAATCCGTTCTGCGTCGTGTCGGGAGCCGTCGCGACAGCACCTTGCGCGGGTGCGGGCGCCTGGCGGGGGAATGTCGGCGCCATGCCGGCGTCGCGCTTGGAGGCGACGCCCGTCGCCAGCGGCTTTGCGGTGTCGCCGGCGGACACCGTCACCTGGCCGTCCGGCGTGATTCGCACCGCGAGCTCGGCATCGACCAGATTGAGGCTTTCAGCGCGCAGCCGCCCCATCAGCAGCGCCGTGCCGGATAGTTTCACCTCGGCCTTCGGCGCGGTGGCGACGATGACCTGGTCACGGTCGCGAACCACGATGTCGCGGATTCGCACCGCGATTCGAATCCGTCCGGCCCGCTCGATCTGCGTACCGCCGACCGCAACCGTATTGCCGTGGCCGATATTTTCCTCGATCGCGGCTGCCAGCCAGGGGGTCGCGACATCGAGATTGATGGGCCCGGCGCCGAGCCGCCACCACAGCCCGCCGAAGCAGCCGGCAAAAATCACCGCCAGTACGCCGATCACAATCGCCAGGCGCTTGACCCAGCGTTCGCCGGTCAGCCAGAGCTGCAGCGTTGCAAACTTGTCGCCCAGCCGGTGAAAGCGGGAATTGGAGCGGGAAAGCAGCCGCTTTGTCCGATGGCGCGTCGCCTCGTCGGGCTCTTGATCCCAGCCGCCTGCATCATCCCACTGAGAGATGTGGGCCTCGGCACGCGGATTCGACCCCTTGGGCGAAGTATTCCTAGCCATTGCCTCTCGGTGCCGGCGCTGAGGTTGATCGCCGCCAACGGCGCGCTCTTCGATCGTTATCGAGCGCTCCTGTGCCGGCATCGCTGCCAATCCTCGATTAATACTGTTACTCGTGGTCGGACCCAAGGGTTGATTGGGCGGACCCATCGACGAGCGGACGGGTGTAGCGTCGAATTCCTTGTAACCATACTCCGGGGTCATCAAACTTGCCCGGCAGCCGGAGCGAATCCGACGGTCAAAGGCGAGACCCGCAATACCCTAATGGTTGAACTGCGGAAAGCGACGAAAGGAAGGCGTATGTCCAAGAAAACGCGCAAGAAATCCTCCAAGCCATCCCCCAAAAGCCCCAAGACGTCCGCCCGAAAACCATCCGCGGCCAAGTCCGCCAGTAAGACCGCGAGCCGCGGCGCGACCCCATCGGCCAAAAAGCCTGCCGCCAAGGTAGCCAGCAAGGCAGCCAAACCCGCCGCCAGGGCGGCCAAAACCGCGTCAGCCAAAGCGTCGCATAAGCCGACATCGAAACAGTTAATAAAATCCAATCTATCGGCACCGCCTAAAGCGGCGGCCGGAACCGGAATGGTCGAGGGCGCGATGGCTCCCGGCTTCAACCTGCCGCGCGATGGGGGCGGCAGCGTCTCGCTGGCCGACTATGCGGGCAAGAAACTGGTGCTGTTTTTCTATCCGAGGGCCGACACGCCGGGCTGCACCCGTGAGGCAATCGACTTCACGCGGCTCAACGACGCGTTTGCCGACGAGGGGGCCGCAGTGCTCGGCATCTCGGCGGACACCGTAAAGGCCCAGGAATCCTTCCGCAGCAAGCACCAGCTTTCGGTTCCTCTGATCTCGGATGAGCAGCATGAGATGCTGGAGGCCTATGGCGCCTGGGGCGAAAAATCGATGTACGGCAGGAACTTCATGGGAATCATTCGAACGACGGTTCTGATCGGCGCCGATGGGCGGATCGCCAAAGTCTGGCGCAATGTGCGGGTCGACGGCCATGCCGACGAGGTGCTGGCCGCCGTCCGCGCCAGCTGATTTGGCAGGCGATTTGGCAGGTTCCATTTCCCAAAAATTAACCATGAAAGGGTCAAATCGGCACGCAAATTGAGCCGTACGGAACTCCTCTCCGACCGGCGCTGGAGTGCCGATGTCGTACCGTTCCGGTCATCATTATTCAGACCACCATCATTCCCACGATCATGGCCGGACGCCGCCCCGCCGTCCCGCCAACTATGCGGCAAAGGCCGCTGCGATAGACGGCGACGGCTATACCATCGTGCATGCCGGCAAGCAGGTCCGGCTCGGCCCTGTCGTGTTCTGGATCGTCGTCGGCACGATTGTGTTGCTCGGCATGTGGTCGGCGGCGACCGCCACCTATTTCGCGTTTCGCGACGACGTCCTGACCCGGCTGATCGCCCGTCAGGCCGAAATGCAATACGCCTATGAAGACCGCATCGCGGAGCTGCGCGCCAAGGTCGACCGCACCACCAGCCGCCAGTTGCTCGATCAGGAACAGTTCGACCAGAAGCTCGACCAGATCATGCGCCGCCAGACCGCGCTCGAATCACGCGCCACTGCGCTTGGCGCGATCCCGGATAGCGCAGCCACCGGTTCGATCAGGCCGCCGGCCCGCGGCGCGGCCGTGGAGACGCCCGCTTCCGGCACCCTGAAACCCTCCCCGATCAGCGACACCGTGATCTTCGTGGCGCCGCCGGATCGCGAAGCGCGGCTGGAATCGCGTGCGCCCATCGTCGTCAAGCCGCAGCCCAATCAGTTTGCCAAGGTTCAGGGTGTCGACAACGTGCTGGTCCGCCTGCAGACCTCGCTCGATTCCGTCGAGCGGCGGCAGATGACGGCCTTGAGCTCGGTCGAGGACGGCATGGAATCGCGCCTGCGCCGGATGCGCGGCGTGTTCACCGATCTCGGCCTCGATATGGCGCAGCTCGA